>NZ_JAHKPT010000036.1:174161-176871 GCF_018860635.1 Aliiglaciecola lipolytica | reverse complement strand
CCCGCCTACAGGGTTGAATCCATCAAATCACACGCGCGGGGCTAAAGCACCCGCCTACAGGGTTGAATCCATCAAATCACACGCGCGGGGTTAAAACACCCGCCTACAGGGGGATCAATGGATCGAATATTTTGAGGGTAGGGGATCTAACTGATTAGAAAAGGGAATTACCGGTTTGATTAAACCGGTAATTTATAAGACTGCCAGAAATTTTCGAACAGGTCTTTAGGCATGATAGCGCCTGGTGTTTCAATCACTTTACTGGCTGCTGCACTAGCTGCTAAAGCAGAGGTTTTAGGATCGAAACCGGAAACTCGGGCACCAATATAAACGCCATTAAATGCATCGCCCGCTGAGGTGGTATCAACTACATTGTCATTGGGCACAATGGGGACAACCTCACGTCCGCCTTCGTTGATGATGATGACGTTCTTCTCGCCTTGCTTCATCACCAATTCTTTTGGCGAATACTGCATGCACAACTCGATACATTGCTCAACGTCATCCATACCATAAAGCTTATCAAAGTCATCTACGCCAGGAAGTAATACATCAGCTATCTGGAACGCCTTTTCGATATTTAATTTCGCAATATCGGCAGAACGCCAAAGCTGAGGGCGGTAGTTAGGATCAAACGCAATCACCACGCCAGCCTGCTGCATTTCCTCTAGTTTCTGCCAGAACAAGGATCTTTCTTCATCCAACAAAATCGCTAAACTTATGCCTGAGAAGAAGAACATTCCGGTTTCATTTAACGCCAAGGATTGCTCAGAAGACAAAGCACTAACCATGCGCTTCGCGGCAGAATCACCACGCCAATAAATGAATGAGCGCTCACCAAAATCGTCAGTAATTACCATATAACTGCCAATATGATGTGAAGCTATCTTCGGGAGAAACTGGCTGCCGATGCTCTCATTGGATAGACGAGACACCAACTCACTACTGAGTTTGTCCATTCCTAAGCACGACATAAATTCAATGTCTAGCTCAGGAAAGGCACGTTTTAAATAGACACAAGAGTTATATAAATCGCCTGCAAATGACTTTCCAAGCTCATTCTCACTCTTGTTTACCAACTCAAGCATACACTCGCCTGCAAATACTAGCGGCCCGCTTACTTTAGTAAAAATATCCACTGACGGGTTATCGCTGGTATTTTCATTCTGATGTGACATTCATTGGTTCTCTATTTAATAAATATTATAAAAAGTCTTCTCTAAGCGGGCTGAAAACATCGATTAAAATGCCAGCTTTTTTGCATACTGCGCCGTGGTCAGCATGAGGTAGCATAAAAAAGCAATCGCCAGCTTTCAATAATTGTTTTTCTTCACCCACTTGCACTTCAAATTCACCGCTTTCAATATAGGTAACTTGAGAATGAGGATGGGCGTGAACATAACCAATCGCATTGTCGTCAAACCAGATTTTGGCCATCATAATTTGGTCATTATAGCCCATTAATTGGCGTTTCATGCCGTTACCAATATCTTCAATTGGTTGTTTATCACCGTAAATAAACGCTTCGCTATGTGTCATATTTTTTCCCCAAGTTAATTTATGGTGGTATCTAATCAACTTAACCTAAAATTGTCAACCATTAATGCCCTCTTGTTGTTACCAATTTAAATTTTATTGGTAATAATCTTGGGGAGGTGTATGCTAGGTTAATTACCTTAGTTGTTAAGCAAGTGTAAAGATAGACAAGGTTTATCCTAACTAAGTATTAGTACAAACCTAGGTATAAGTAAAATAAACAGAAAAGCGAAATAATAATACTAAAGCTGTAGTGTTTGGGTGAGAGGTCATAAGATGAAAAATCGTCGCATGTTTTGGCAGATAGTCGAAAAAATCGAAGCGTTAATTGATTCCGGAAAGTATCCTCCCGGCAGTCGATTACCACCCGAACGTGAATTAGCTGAAACGTTTAACGTAAGCCGCCCTACGATTAGAGAAGCAATCATTGCTTTGGAAGTAAGGGAACGGGTTGACGTGAAAACAAGTTCTGGGGTTTACGTGCTGGAAAATCCTCAAAAAGCAGAACCTGAAGTAAAAGTCAGTGCCTTTGAATTAACCCAAGCAAGAGCATTAGTTGAAGGTGAAGCCGCAGCGTTAGCAGCAGCCTCAATTACCGAACAAGAACTGGCTGAATTAGAAGCCACTTTAGTTGCCATGGAAAAAGGCATTCAACCGGAAAAGGCCGATCGCCAGTTCCACCTCATCATATCCAAAGCAACGCGAAACAACGCGGTCTCTTTAGCGGTTGAAAAATTTTGGCAATTACGAGATTCAGAACCAGAGATTGTTAACGTCTACAAAAATGTCTGCAACCGCAGCGACAGCGACCGATTAGAAGAACATCGAAAGATATTCACCGCCCTAAAAAATCGAGATTCGGCGGAAGCAAGACAAGCAATGCATTATCATTTCAATCGATTAATCAATACATTATTCGAAATTAGCGAAGCCAAAGCCCTAGAAGAAGTGCGCAAACAATCGACCCAAACCCGCGATTTATATTCGTTGAATCATTTAGTCGAATAGGCATTAATCTGTAGCATGGCCTTTAGGCCATGGGTTTATCATGGGGTTTTGATACCCCTCTCTCGGGGCTAAAGCCGCCGACTACAGGGTGACCGCGCATGGATTTTTCCTCGAGCCCTGTAGAATGGTCTTTAGGCCATGGGCTCTCTCGGGGCTAAAGCCGCCG
>NZ_JAHKPT010000036.1:80973-174037 GCF_018860635.1 Aliiglaciecola lipolytica | reverse complement strand
CGTGCATGGTTTTTTCCTCGGTCCTGTAGCATGGCCTTTAGGCCATGAAAAGTAAGGACGACCATGAATTATCATAATTTTCAACATTGCCTTCTCGGGGCTAAAACCGCCGAATACAGGCCTTGGATTTACACTCACCTCTCCGCTTGGGGTTTATTTTCAATCGCTGCTGTTCATCGTTCACTAAAATAAGGTAGAGTAGATGCCAATACTCGATTGTTCCTAACCTACTCATTCAATGTCATTTTTATCGCTATTTAAACTACTCCGCTATCATAAAACCGCATTGTGTCTTGCTGTGCTGTTGATGCTTGCAGAAAGTCTGATAAGCCTGAGTATCCCTTATTTTATCGGCCAGTTTTCAATGAGTATCTTGGATCAAGAAAATGCATTTGGCTGGTCAATAGGTCAAATATGCTTAGCTTGGGTTGCCTTGATTATCTTGCAAGCGGTATTGCGCTTTGAATCAACCTTTCGCACTAATATCGTCGGCGCTCAAGTATTAAACGACCTAAGTTGCCGGCTTTACGACCACGTACAAATGTTGCCAATGGCCTATTTTAGCAACCGTAAAAAGGGCGAAATTCTCTCTCTCATCAGCAATGACGCCAATGTGCTCAGCTATTTCTTATCCGGCGTGTTAACAGGGCTAGTCCCCGCGGCGCTAATAGTGATAGGTGCGATCATTATGATGGCCAATATCAATTTGAGCATCGCCTTGATAATCGTGGTCACGGTGCCAGTATTTTTAATCACCATAAAAATTGTCGGTAAAACCATCCGCCCTATTTCGGAGCAGGTGATAAAACACCAGGCCGGTGCCATTGCCATCGCCACTGAAAACTTTGGCTCTATGCAATTGGTGAAAGCCTTCAACCGCCAAAGTATTGAGTCGAAAAAATTCCGCAAAAATGCCAAGCAGGTACTCGACCTGCGAACCCGTTTACTGCGCATTCAAGCGCTCATTTCCCCGCTTATTCAAATGATTATATCAATTGGTATTGTCTTCATCGTTGTAGTGAGCGCGTTGCACTATCAATCAGGCGAGCTCACCATTCCCAATTTAATCACCTTGCTGATGTATGGCTTAGTGTTTGCCAAGCCCATGAGTACTTTTGCCGGATTATACGGTCAGCTACAGCAGGCTAGGGGCTCTTCTACACGTATTTTAGAGGTATTTAATGTATCCCCTGAGTCAGATGATAAAGCCGAATTCGACCTGTCTTGCCAAAGGGGCGATATCGAGTTTAATGGTGTTTCTTTTGCGTATCAGCCTGACAGTCCCATTTTAAAAAGCGTCGATGCACGCTTTGACAGCGCTAGTGTGAGTATCATTCTGGGGCCAAACGGCGCGGGAAAAACCAGTTTAATTCACTTACTCATGCGGTTTATGGAACCTCAAACCGGCAACATCTTAATTGATAACCAGGCTATTGCCGATTGCAGCCTAGTGTCTTTGCGCAAGGCAATTGGCTTAGTGTCGCAAGATATCGCCTTATGTGACGGCAACATTTTAGACAATATTGCCTATGGTTTGCCCCAAGCCAGTGAAGAGGAGATTATTGAAGCTGCGAAACTTGCCGGTGCAGATAGTTTTATTACCGATTTGAAAGCCGGCTACTACACCAAAGTGGGTGAAAACGGTGTACTCCTTTCCGGTGGACAACGACAGCGTATTTCCTTGGCGCGTGCCCTTGTAATTAACCCACAAATTTTGCTGTTTGATGAACCCACGTCTTTTACCGATGACGCCGGAAAACTGGAGTTTTCAAAGTTGTTGGCCAAATCATTGAAAGACAAAACCGTAATAATCGTGACTCACGACCAACAACTGTGTGAAGTGGCAGACAAAGTCTATAAACTAGAACAAGGTTCTCTGGCGCAGGTGTAAAACAAGCTCTAGAATTGAGACAGTAAATTTACCTAGATGAATAAAAAACCAATGAGTAGGACGTAATATGCTGAATAGCGACACTAAATATAAACTTTCAGACAAAGCGTTGTTTCAAAAAGTGGTGGATGAGACGGTCATTTTAGACTCTATCAGCGGCCAGTATTACACCCTCGATCCCATAGGTACGGAAATGATTGAAGCCTTGAATACGGGGCAGTCTGTAGCCCAGGTGGTGGCCCTCATCGAGCAAAACTACGACGCCACAGTCGACAATATTCAAGCTGATCTATCAGAGCTTATTGACACAATGAGCGACAAAGGACTGTTAGAAGAAGCTTAGGGCGCAAGCTCCATGGGTAGGACAATAGTTGATTTAGGGAAAACAAACGTATGCAGTTGATCACCTCTTTACCTACCATCGTGCACGCCTATTGGTTATTGGCGAAATGGGATTGGCGAATATCCAAACAGCCCTACAAAAAATGGAAAAAGCATCTCGATTCAAGTTTGTCAGTTAGCAGTCCAAGCAACCAGTTTGACGCCTATCCACAGCAAAAATATCTTCAGCAATCAATCCTGTTTGCCAAAGTCACGCGACATCATTACCGATCAATGAATTGTTTACGTCGCTGCCTAGCGCTGCAAGAACTGTTATTGAGCAAAAACATGCCGTCGAGATTACACATTGGCGTCAGATTCACCACCCTAATTTCATCACAAAGCCCAACAATAGAACAAAGTACAGGCAAAACATTACAAGCCCATTCTTGGTTAACCATCAACGGATTTATCATTAACGACAGCAAAGAAGTGGTAAGTACCTACACAGAAATAACCAATAAAAGCCAATTTTTCCAAACAAGCATTTCCTCAATGTAAACCGCCTGGGCAAACATATTACATTCCATGGCCTAAAGACCATGCTACGGTTTTTTTGTAGGCGGGTGTTTTAACCCCGCGCGAACATACGAGATTCCATGGCCTAAAGGCCATGCTACATGGCTTTTATTGTAGGCGGTTGCTTTAGCCCCGCGCGAACGTGCAAGATTCTATGGCCTGAAGACCATGCTACGGTTTTTTTGTAGGCGGGTGTTTTAACCCCGCGGGAGCATACAAGATTCCATGGCCTAAAGCCCATGCTACGGATTTTGAATTTCTGTACCTCATCTCATACTGAATCGACCTAAACTTAAAATTTGCCATTCCAAGGATTGAACAATGGCCACAACCTTAACAAAGGGACGCCGCTCCATTACCGGACAGGTTTATTTAATAACGGCTTGTACAAAAAATCGCGAGCCGCTGTTCACCAATTTTAATCTTGCCAGAATTGTCGTAAATCACATGATGAAAGCACAACAACGAGGACATTTAATCTTCGTTAGTTGGGTAATTATGCCGGACCATTTTCATTTTTTAATTTCCTTAGAAGGCGATTCAAATCTCAGTGATGTTATCGGTTACATCAAGGGCACCACGTCACACCAAATTTGCAAACGGTTAAATCGAAAAGGCGGAATTTGGCAAGCCGGATTTCACGACCACGCCATACGTAATGAGGAAAATGTAATCGATGCAGCACGATATATCGTTGCCAATCTATTAAGGGCAGGGATAGTCAAAAGCCTAAAACAATATCCCCATTGGGATTCAATATACCTGTAGTCGGTGGCTTTAGCCCCGAGAGAGCCCATGGCCTAGCATCCATGGCCTAAAGGCCATGCTACAACATGTGGGTTTGGTACCAGGATTGGGTTAAAATTGCGTACAATAAATCGACGTTTAACGAACCCTTTGGTGAGGCTACTACCTTATCGAAACTGGCTAACAAAATGTCATTATCAACCAACCCTAAATCTTGTAAACCTGGATGGGATAACAACTCACGAAGCTCGGTTTTATTTGCACGCACCAAATTCGCAAAATGCTGATCAAATACGGTTTTGTTCTGGTCCCAACACACGCTTTCTGGCAAATGGCTATCCATGGCTTTACGCAACAAATATTTTGGATATCGCCCCTGGATGTGCAATTTTTGCGGCACCGCAAAACTAAACTCCGCTAGCTGCTTGTTGAAAAACGGATGATGTACTGCGATCCCTAAAGGATCGCAAACATGCTGATAGGAACGCATGCTATTAAAAGTGGAGGTAGTAAATAAGCCCTCATAGCGAGCTCGTTTTGCCCATTGCTTACTTTGGGCAAAGGGATTGTGCTTCTCAACCGACTTCAACATGGCCTGTTGTTGAGGCCCTAACCACTGGGGAAAGTGGTCGGCATCTACTGGCTGCTTGCCTAACAAGGATAACAGTGACTGAGGCAATAATGGCTTAACCAGTACTTGCAGCATGATCCTCATGGGTGACATACCCAACTGTTGAGCAGAATTAAACACCTCTTTAATGACTCCAAGATCACCACTGGCTAATCTGTCCCGATAAGCAAAGCTGTGACCCCAGCACATTTCGTCTCCGCCATTGCCGGTAAACAAGTCGTGCCCCCCTAACCGCTGAATCATTTCAGCTTCCTGTTGGTACTTAGGTGAAGCCACCACGCCAGGGTTCTGTAACTGAGTAGGGTACAGCTGGGCAAACGAAAGATTGGTAAATTGGTCTAGCTCAACAAAATGACTATGTTGAAGCTTCAAAAAGTCCCGCATTGCATCAATCTTTTCTATCTCGTCACAACTCTGGGTATTCCGATAAGTATGAGAAATGGAATGTAATTCAAACCCAAGGGGATCTGCGTCTTTACCACCATGCTCACTCAATGAATGTAAAATAGAGGTGATAGAAGTTGAATCCATACCACCGCTCATCTGGCTGAAAATAGGTTCAGGCCGCTTACCCTGTGAACTCAGTGGCAACGCCCCTGCGACACTTTGTTTTAGCACATCGTAAAAAGCCTGCTCATACTCCACTTCATTGGCAAACTTTAGTGAGTGGTTGGGTTGGATATCCCAAAATCGCCTCACAGTTAATTGATTTTCGGCAGATAAACAGGCGCTGTGAGCGAAGGGTAGCTGATCAATGTTGCTGAACATAGATCGATTCGGATCCGGCCGTCCCGCCAGCCACTGCAGAATCGAAATGTTATCCACTTTCGGGGTGAGCAGGGTCGTAATCATCTGCAAATCAGTGGTCACCAGAAAACAACCCTCTAACCACCCATAAAATAGGGTACGGGGATTAAACGCAGCGCTACAAAATCGTAATTCAGCAGCATGTGGATGCCAGGAAATGAGGGTAAAATCACCGTCTAGCTGCTCAATGGTTTTCGAATAATCGCTATCGATCAAATCCCAAAGATCGCGATCTTTTAGTGCACCATCGCACACCAAAGGTGCATTTTTTAAACAAAATCGCCCTGCACTCACAATCTTCAGGGGGACGGGTGTATCGGTTTTTAACACCCCATCGGCATCGGCCACCTTACCCAAGAAAACACTAGAATCTGCACCACCGATCGAGCTGTAACTGTCTGATATTACTTGTTTATTTGAATTTTCATAGTAGCCCTGAATCGCCTCAAAATAACGAGGCGCTTTAGAACCAAATAGAGCAAACAATGTATTCATATAATATTTAGACCTAAATAAAGCTTTCGAACACCGGTAAATTAAGGGTACTATATGCCAAATGTCACTCTACTGTAACAACAAATGACAATATAACCTTTTGTTTACATTAGGTTTTTTCTGTCAGGAATTTTTACAGATCATTTTAGAGTTAACAAGCCATTAACATTCAATTTTGTTAACTGCATGATTTTTAAAGAAAAAATATATCTGGAATGGCTTTTGCAGTTATTTCTGCAGTAGTAATAGCATTAAGTGCATATTCAAGAGAATTTTAAGTTCGTAGAACTAAATAAGGAGCATCACATGATTAAGAAAATAATTGCAGGTTTGTCACTAGTGGGAATGAGCTTAAGCGCTCAGTCTGCCATTATTGTTGACGAGGCAAACATCACTGGCGCTGATATGGCTGGAATTGAAGTGACAGCATTATTCGGTGATGGCACTTCAGAATCAGGTATATGGTCCGCATTCCCAGACGTAGTTCTTGGCACTGGCGACCCTATTGCAGACGCAGAAGGCTTTTCTGGTGGTGTAGTTACATCAACCTGGTCTTTAACTCAACAAGGTTTCAGCAGCGGTAACGTTTCACCAGCAGGTGGCGTGTTTGGTGCTTGGACACTGACTAATATTGACTCTGCTAGCGACATCGTTGGTTTCAGTATTGATGGTTTCGCAGGTGATGTTGCGTTCGATATCGACTCTGGTAGCGAAAACACTCCCTATTCAAGTATTGGTGTTTCTTTTGCATCAGCAACAGTCGTTGATTCAGTAGCCTACAGTGATCAAGTTAGTGCCGATTACGGTGACTTGTTCTTCACGCTAGACGTATTGTTCGGTTCTTCATCGCTTGCCATTGGTGATGACTTAGTTTTCGTAACTGATACCGATACCGTAAAAGTACCAGAGCCAGCTACTACTGCAATGATCCTAAGCGGTTTATTGTTTGGTGCAGCACGCTTACGTGCAAGAAAATAGTTTAAGATTGTATAATTAGGGAGACACGTCATGAACAAAGTAAATGTGAACGATTCCGTTAGTGGCAAAAAGCCCTACACCAAGCCAGAATTAACTAACCCTGGTAATCTTGCAGAATTAACTCAAGGTTACGCGGGAAGTATTCCTGATGAGCAAGGCGGACACACAAAACGTAATCCTTTTACAGGTTAATCGTTAGTCTGCTAAAGCTTCTACCTTAGATTCAAACCATGGATTGAACAGAGGCATTAGTTACCAATGCAAGATAAGTATTATTCAACGCCGCTTCATGGCGTTGAATGTTTTTTGCCTGATGCTACTTGCAGTGGTGATAAAACTAAAATCTCTGAATTGGCCGTTGAACTTGCGTTTGAAACAATTAGTCTCGACGCGAACCAGCTCCCCATATGGACATTAAAAGATCAAGGACAGAGATACTTAACCGAATTAAATCTCTTTCCTTATCCCAATATCCATATTACTGAAACCAAAACCAATTCGTTAGATGAGTCACAAACCTACCTCCCTTCACCAAAAAGCTACGTGCTGAGTGTTAATTGTGAAGGTAAAGGTCGGTTTTTAATTCAGAAAAACAAAATAACCATTGATTGGGATGAAGGCACATCGTCTTCCCACTACTTTCAGACATTGGCCCTGGCCCTGTGGTTAGAAACTCAGCATGTACCTTGCATACACGCAAATGGGTTGAAGCGTGGTGAAAAAACCTTCGCATTGGTAGCAAATAGCGGTACGGGCAAGTCAACTTTGAGTGCCAAGCTACAACAAGCTGGATGTGAGTGGTTAACTGATGATATGATTGCGCTGCATCAAATTGGTGCGCATGCAACAGAAAGTAACGCACCAAAAGTTTACCCCAGCTGGCCCATTGCCCGCATGTGGCCCGATTCAGTGGAAAATGCCCTTGGTGGTGACGTAGCTAAGCTTAAAAAAGTGCATGACCGTTTTAACAAACGCGTATTTGAAATGCCTGATTTATCCGAAGAAAATAAAACTTCTTCTGAACTATCAGTCATCTATATTCTTAATAGAACTGTAACAGATAAGCCTGATAATACCCTGCACTGTGAAATTGAAAATATCAATTCTAGTCAGGCACTAATCTTGCTTTTACAAAATAGCATTTTGGGTAATGCCTACTCTGCATTGGAATTAGAAAGTGACAGGATACGCCAACTGTCCATTTTGGTTCAAAAAACACAAGTAAAAAAAATCACTTACTCTAGTGGTAAGGAAAATTTGGATTTCGTACGTAAGACTATTTTTGAAGATTTGGATAAATAACGCTTTCATCCCGATTCACAAAAGCAAAGGAACTAGATAAATGAATATGCAAAGAGGTATGGTTAAAAACAATACCAACAAGTTTGCGGCTGCTTATCGACTTGTTGATGTTGTGGTAATTCAACTCGCACTCTTTTGTTCGGTATTGGTTTACGGCTTAGATTATACAAAAGATTATTTTACCTTGTCTCTTATCGGCTCAGTGAGTTTTGCATTGGTGGCCGAATCGTTTGCGTTGTACCGTTCTTGGCGCGCCGGTTTCTTTAAACAAATCGTGTTTTATACCTTCCTATGTTGGTCATGTGCCTGCATGTTAATACTTGCCTATTTGTTTTTCTTTAAAATCGCTGAAGACTATTCACGTTTTGCCCTGGCAATCTGGTTTACTATGGCCTTTATGGCGCTAGTTGGCTGGCGGATCATGTTTCAACTTTTCCTGCACAACATGCGCCGCAAGGGTTATAACACCCGCAGTATCGCTATTTTTGGTTTATCTGAAAAAGGCATCCGTTTAGCAAACGAAGTCATGAAAAATCCTGAAACGGGTTATCGATTAACGGCGGTATTTGATGATCGTGGCCCTGATCGCTTAGACGACGAATACCACTATTTACTCCACGGTAACGTAGAAAAGGGCATCGATTGCGCCAAGCGAGGGCTATACGACGTCATTTACATTGCCTTGCCCATTAAAGCTCAGCATCGCATTCAAGAAATGCTCTATCAATTAGGGGATACCACAGCCAACGTACACGTTGTCCCTGATTTATTCATGTATTGCTTAATGCACGGTGAAATGTCTCACGTGGGCGGCGTACAAACCATAAGTGTGTACGACAATCCCATGCAAGGCGGTGTAGCCATAGTGAAACGCCTAGAAGATATTTTATTGTCACTCTCTATCCTAAGCCTTATTTCTATTCCTATGTTAGCCATAGCTGCAGCAGTGAAACTAACATCGAAAGGCCCGGTTATCTTTAAACAAGACCGCTATGGCCTAAATGGTAAAAAAATCAAAGTCTGGAAGTTCCGCTCTATGACGGTAACGGAAAATTCCGACAACGTTGTACAAGCGAAAAAGGGCGATAGCCGCATTACTAAAGTCGGTTCCTTTTTACGCCGAACCTCACTCGACGAATTACCGCAATTTATTAACGTGTTAAAAGGCGACATGTCAGTAATTGGCCCCCGCCCACACGCAGTAAAACACAACGAAGAATACAGAAAGTTAGTGGATTATTACATGCTGCGCCACAAAGTTAAACCTGGCATAACCGGCTGGGCTCAAGTAAACGGCTGGCGCGGGGAAACCGATACAGTAGATAAAATGAAAATGCGCATCGAATACGATCTCGAATACATTCGAAACTGGTCACTATGGATGGATTTTAAGATTGTTATTTTTACCGTGTTTCGCAGTTTTACTGACAAGAATGCGTATTGATAAAAGTTGAAATTTTAGCGATGAAGTACACGAAGCAAAAAGTTGTGCCTGAAAATGATTTTGAAGAAGTTTACCTGCAAATTCTACGTTTTTGTTGCCCAAATAATTTTGCGCGGGAACAACTTATTTCGGAATCTATAGAAGCAATCAATAAGCTCACAACTTTTAAAGGGCTGCATTCCCGTTTACTGCCCATTGTTTTACAAAATATTCTAAAAATGAATATTGCTGAATTTATTTACCCAGAAGCGATTGAGTATTTAAAGGCTGAAACGAGGAAGGGAGTAGTAGAACAGTTAGGTAAAAAAAAACAACTGGAAGAACTAATTCTACTTTTTGAAAGCAATGATATACCCATAATCCTTTTAAAGGCATCCGCTTTTAACGGAATTTATTATTCTGAAGAGTATCCGAGAATATCAAACGATATTGATATTTTAGTAAAAGAAAATGATTGGGGAAAGGCGAAAAAAATTCTCTTAAAAAAAATGGATTGTTTGATGCCAATTCAACAAAAGGTATTCAGTGATTTGTATGAAACTTCTTTTATACCCAAAGATTCAATTGGAGCTAATGTAGATTTACATAAATCATTATTGCACCCATTTCTTTTCGATATTAACGAAAAGGAATTATGGGAAAATAGTATTGTTCATCCACTTTATAACTCGGATAAGGTACGAATCTTGTCACCTGAAGATACGCTTAATCATCTTGCAGTGCATGCATTTAAAGATATGAACTTTTCAGCCTATAACTTGGTTGATACGGATAGAATGTTTACATCAAAATTGAATTTAGATAAAGTCATTAATCTGACTAAGAAAAGTGGAACACAACGCCCACTCTTCATCCTTTTAAAAAATTATAGTGATGTTCTAAATGGTCGTTTGCTCCCTAAATATTTGAATCTCCTAGCTCCAAATTTCCTAACCGAATTTACTCTACTTTTTTTGCAAAAATTATCTTTTAAACAGCGAGGTTTAATTAATAAGTCGTATTTGTATCGTATTTATCAAGTCGCTTCACAATTCGCTTTTACAGATAACGTTTTAAAGCCTTTAAAACTGCAATACCTGTTCTTGAATTCATTTTTCTCAAGAAAACTATTTGGCGCTAAGTGATTTATGACAGTCCTTAACCGTGTTGCCAAAAATACAGGTTTTCTTTACTTAAGAATGGCAATTACAATCTTCATATCATTATATTCTACACGTCTTATATTAGCGGCGTTAGGCGTAGAAGATTTTGGTATCTACAGCCTAGTTGGTGGCCTTATAGCACTATTGGGATTTCTAAATAGTTCAATGGCCGCTGCAACTCAACGTTTCATGTCGTTCGCTCAAGGTGCGGGTGAAATAGAAAACGTAAAACGTATTTTCAATATGAGTACTATTTTACATTTTGGTATGGCTATATTAGTCGTTATAGTATTGGAGATATTGGGCGTTTTTCTGTTCAATGGATTTTTGAATATTTCAGAAGACCGTCTCAATGTAGCAGAATCTGTCTATCAATTTATGATTATAAGCACTTTTTTTACTGTTATTTCAGTGCCTTATGAAGCTGTAATTACTTCCCACGAAAATATGCTTTTTTACGCAATTCTAGGAATAATAGAATCGATTTTTAAATTGGGCATTGCTATTTATATTACATATGGAGCTTTGAGTTTACCGACTGGATTAAGCTTGAACGAAGGGGCTATTACTATTGTTTATACCTCTTACGACAGCCTATTTGTTTATGGTTTCTGTATGGCAGCTTTGTCAATATTCTTATTATTAGTAAATAGAGTCTATTGCCATCTAAAGTACACAGAATGTGCATTCAATTTTAAATTGTATTACGACAAAGTCCTTTTTAAGGATATGTGCAGTTTTGCCGGTTGGTCATTTTTTGGTTCTTCAGCAGGGATCATAACCAATTATGGGCAAGGAATTTTACTAAATGTTTTTTTTGGGACAAAAGCGAATGCTGGACAGGGAATTGCTAATCAGGTTTCTGGCCAGTTAGAAGCATTTTCTGCCAATATGATGAAGGCGCTAAACCCTGTTCTAGTAAAAAGCGAAGGGGCTAATGATAGAGAAAATATGTTACGAATCGCACTAAGCGGCAGTAAATTATCATTCGTCATATTCGCTATATTCGCTGTTCCTTTTATTTTAGAAATTGAATATTTGTTGGACTTGTGGTTGGTCGAAGTACCAGATTACGCAATACCTTTTGCTGCTTTATTACTTAGCCGAAGACTAATCGCTCAATTGTTTGGTTCGTTAACTACATGTGTATTAGCTACAGGGCAAATAAAATCTTTTCAACTGAGCACTTCATTGATTGAATTTTTACCGCTTATTATTTCGAGTTTTTTATTTATAAAGGGTTTTGACCCCTATTGGTTGTACGTAGTTTTAATTGTAACTGTAATAATAAGGTGTTTCGGAATAACGCTTTATTTTAGCGAAAAAAAATGTGGTTTGAAAATTTCTTATTTTATAAAAGAAGTGATTATACCGTCGACTTTTTGCGTGACACTCTCAACTTTTCTGTCTTTTGTCCCACTATTGATTATGGATACTAGTCTCATACGTTTGTTAGTAGTAACTGTCGTTTTTGTGTTTTCATTCTTAATTATTAGTTACTTTTTGCTTCTTAATCGAAAGGAGAAAAATTCGTTATTAAATTTGGTGGGAATTATTAAATTAAAGGCTTTGAAAGTATGAAGAAAAAAATAGTCTTTGTAATTTGTAATGGACGGAGCGGCTCAACAGTATTTAGCAAGTTCCTAGGGGCTCATTCGAATTGCTTTGCCCTAAGTGAACCTCACTATTTTGATACTCACTATAACGACAATGAACTTTGCTCTTGTGAGAAGCCTTACACTGAATGTGAATTTTGGAATACTGTGGTCGCTGATTTACACCTAAGCGAAGTTAATATACAAAACTTTAATACTAGCTTAGTGCCATTTGTTGAATCCAGAGATAGTAAATTTAAAAAAATAACAAAATATTTGAATTTGTTTCTGTTTTTTAAATGCGGAGTTCCTTATTTTTTTCACGATTATATCAATCAAATTGATAATGAAGTCAGACTTCTTGAAAGTGTTATGAATATTAGAAACGAACGCGTATTTATTGATGCTTCCAAAAGTCTTTCACGAGCAATTTTTATCATGAGTCGCTTAAAAAAGAGATATGAATATTCTTTCGTATTTTTAGAGCGAGACATTAAAGATGTTGTTGCATCAATGACAAAAGACAAAGTTAAAATAGAATTGTCGACTGGTAGTGTAAAAGAAGTTTCTACATATAAAGGAATAAGTGAGAGCCAAGCTGCATCTCAGATTAAGAAAGTTACTAGAAATACTAACTTAGTCAGCAAAATATTTGGAATTAAAGGGAAGCCCGTTGTTTATAAAGAATTCACCAATAACCCTAAACAAGTATTTATCAACTTGTCTGATGTACATGCATTAGATTGGGAAGATTCGATGATGAACTTAGATAGTAGCGAACATCACCTTCTTGGAGGGAATTATTCCAGAATAAATGCAAAGTCGATAAGAAAGAGTGCGGAAAAATAATGGAAATACAAATTATAAAATTAACGGATAAACAATATGGTTAAAATTTCTGTCGTTATTCCACTTTACAATAAAGAAAAATATATTGCTGAAACACTTCAAACTGTAGTAGATCAAACTTACAGGCACTTTGAAGTATTGATCGTTGATGATGGATCTACCGATTGTTCTATCGACAGTGTTGAACCGTTCTTAGAAGATTCTAGATTTAAATTAATTAAGCAACAAAACTCAGGCGTCAGCGCTGCTAGAAATACAGGTGTCCGTGAAAGCAGAACAAATTTTATCGCATTTTTAGATGCGGATGATTTATGGATGCCAGATTATTTATCAAAGATGCAAGAGGCTATTGAGAAGTTTCCCGATTGTGTGATGTTCAATAGTGCGGGCATAGTAAGAAACGCGGATAATTCAGAATATGTTCGTCAAATAAAAAAGTACAGCAGTAAGATTTGTTTAAATGACTTTTTTGAAAATCCCCACGTTGCCTTACACACAAGCGCTACGGTTGTTTCAAAGGACGCTTTTAACAAAGTGGGGGGATTTCCAGTTGGAATGAAAAGAAACCAAGACTTTGCGCTTTTCTTCTCAATTGCTTTTTATGGCAAAACAACTTTCGTCGGTTTTCCTTTGAGTCTTTATAACGGAGCCTGTGAAGGCCAAGCAACCAGAACTCCTACTCGACAAGTCCAATCTCACATTGTCGATCGATATAACTTTGTGCATCAGCAATACTTAAAAAATAGAAAAACGGAAAATAAAAGTTATTTGGTTTTTCTTCAATATGAGCTTAGACATTCTTTAATGATAATGAGATACGAAAAAGAGTTAGAGTCCTTTACTTATTTTATTGAAAATCTTGATAGAGATATTTTAAAAAGGTTTTTCTTTTTCGAAAAAACATATTTTGGAAAAGATATTTTAAATAGCATGGCTCGAATGTTTACACTTGCTACTAAAGTTTTGTGGCGAATGAGAGGCTATCCTAGAGTTGGAGCAGATTGATTTTGTCGTTAACTACTTTTTCCAAAATTAAAGCCAAATTGTGGAGTAAGATTGTTGCTAAAACTCGGAGAAAATCGTGGTATTTCAAGCTATACAAAGCTTATTGGCACTACAAATTCTTTTCGAACGTTAGGCAGAGTCAATCTATTAATTACTTTTCTGCAATTCCGAATAAAGGTGCTGGAATTGGGCATCAAATGGCTAATTGGATTGCGGGGTATTGGTTTGCTCATAAATTAGGCCTTAAGTTTGCACATATCCCTTTTTCTAACAGTAAATGGGAGGCGTTTTTAAATTTTGGATACAACGAGAAAAATGTAAATGAGTTAGTTAATTCAGGGTTTAAAAAAGTTTACTTACCGTTATTTGATGAGTTTAACCAAAGTGAACTGGCAATGATTCAAAAACTTATTGATTCTTATGTTGGCTGCGGTGTCATATTCATTGCAGAGCAGGACCAATTTTATCAAGATCAAATAGGGGTAATTAGTGATATTAAAAATAAATATCATAACGCTGAAATCCGCTCTGAAGATAAACTTATTTTTTCAAAAAATGCTTTCAATATCGCAATTCATGTCCGTAGAGGCGATATAGTCATAGAAAAAAACCAACAAAACGAAAATTTATCCATGCGTTGGCAAAATAATGACTATTTTACAAATGTTCTGGAAAGAGCCCTTATAAATATCAAAACACATAAACCAATTATTATTTACCTTTTTTCACAAGGAAAACCTGAAGATTTTAATGATTTTAACAGGTTTCGAAACGTAAATTTATGTTTAGATATGAATGCAATTGATTCGTTTCTACATATGGTAAATGCTGATCTACTTATAACAAGTAAAAGCTCATTTTCTTATAAACCTGCCTTGCTTTCTAATGGGATCAAAATTTCGCCAAGCAGCTTTTGGCATGGCTATCCGAAATCTGAGAAATGGATTTTGGCTGATGAAAATGGTGAATTTAAAGATGAATTATTGAGAACGGTTTTTAAATAATGTTAAGAGTCTTTTTATATGGCGATTAGCATATTTTGAGTTAATCGGTAGCCTAGATAAACGCGAAGTGTGATAAAAAGCTTTAATTTTAAGCTTAAAATGAAATTGAGGAAAAAATGTGATTATTTTAAAAGTATTGAAGAAACTTTATTCTAGGATTATGGGGAAAGGAGCTTCTATGCGGAATTGGACAGCTTTTTCAAATAAAGAATACTCTAACACTTTAATCACAGATTTACTCAAATCTGATAAACCCTGCATGATCAGTCGAATAGGGTCAACAGAACTACTTTGTTTAAAAAATTACATTAGTGTTAAAAGCGAATCTCAGAAAAGTAGTATTGAGTACATTAAAGGTAATAGAGGTGCTTGGTGGTGGGAAAAAAGTATTTTACAGCAAATGAAGAATTGGTCCGGTTTTTTTCCATCTACAGAAGAAAATTTAGAAAAGTTCAGCCAGTTGATGATCCAAGATTTATCATCAATAGATCTATTAGGCTCATGGTTGATAGATGAAGAAATATTTGCTGAAGAACTCAAACAAGCGGATCGTGTCATTTTAGAAGACCTCGAGCCGTTTTTTACAAATCAACCCTGGACTTGGGCCTTAGAAGGAAAGAAAGTACTTGTTGTGCATCCATTTGAGGAAGAAATTAAAAATCAGTTTGATAAACGAAAAGACATATTTACGAATGAACTATTACCGGACTTTGAATTAATTACACTAAAAGCTGTACAAAGTCTCGGTGGTGATAACGATTCATTTTCAAGTTGGTTTGATGCTCTTGAATTTATGAAAGAACAAATTTCAGCAGTAGATTTTGATGTTTGTATTATTGGTTGTGGCGCTTAC
Organism: Aliiglaciecola lipolytica; assembly: GCF_018860635.1. Taxonomy (GTDB): domain Bacteria; phylum Pseudomonadota; class Gammaproteobacteria; order Enterobacterales; family Alteromonadaceae; genus Aliiglaciecola; species Aliiglaciecola lipolytica_A. The sequence continues at coordinate 158,394 of NZ_JAHKPT010000036.1, read as the reverse complement.
GGCCTTCCTTTAGCTGCTCATGTTAAAAGAATCGGAAAGAAAGCTGTTCATTTGGGGGGGGTTACTCAATTACTGTTTGGCATAAAAGGAAAACGTTGGGAAAACTACATCGTTTGGCCTTATATGAATCTTTTTAATGAGCATTGGATTAGGCCTGGAGAAGCTAACAAGCCAAATAGTTCAGATAAAGTAGAAGAAAATTGTTACTGGTAGTTCGCAATCGGATATTTTGGTGGAAAGTTGAATAAATTAAATTTTTGTAGGTTACTCAGAGGTGTAAATTGAATCATAAACTAAGACGTCTTTTGTTTTTACCTTTGGGATTTGCGTTTAAAATGTTCGAGTTATCCAAAGCTGGAGCTAGAGATATCGATAATAATGCACGTTTCAAAAAATCTACTATTGACAGTCAATGTTGTATTGATTCAAGAACGACTATCGATAATGATTGTCATATTCTTGAAAATACTTTGCTAAATAATTGTTCTATCTCAAAGTACAGCTACATTGGAAGAAATTCAATTGTTCAAAATTCCTCGATTGGCGCATATTGCTCTATTGCAAACGATGTATGTATTGGTCTTGGTATGCACCCTAAAGCTAATTTTTCAACGTCTCCATTATTTTATCGAACTAAAAATACATTTAATTTGAAATTAATAGAGCGAGACTTAGCTTTCGACGAATACCTTCCAATATCTATAGGAAATGATGTTTGGATTGGAGCTAGAGCAATTATAATGGATGGCGTAAATATCGGTCATGGAGCAATTGTTGCAGCAAATGCAGTTGTTACAAAAGACGTTCCTTCATATGGAATAGTAGCAGGTGTCCCCGCCAAATTAATTTCTTATAGATTTGAAAAGGATAAGATTCAACGGTTAATGAAACTAAAATGGTGGGACTTACCAATTGAAAACATACTTGAAGCTATCGATAAAGGGGATGACTTTGATATCAATTAGTTTTAAGGCATGTAGAAAATTAACCTCTATTTTAAAGTCGAAATTATATACACCATTAGCAAAGTTAACCTTTCAACTTAATGCTATACAATATGGTTCAGGACTTAGTGTTCGCGGGAGGGTTAAAACTTATGTAACACGCAGAGGACGCGTAGTTATTGGAAACAATCTAAAAATAAACAGTGGAGAAAACCATAATATAATTGGTCGACAACAAAAGTTTACTTTGTGGGTTGAAGGCAAATTGACAATTAAAAATAATGTTGGCGTTAGTGCAAGTGCAATTATTTGTAATCATGATATAACCATTGGTAATAATGTTGTAATTGGAGGCAATACTGTTATTTATGATACAAATTTCCATTCATTGAATCCTGAGTTAAGAAATAAACCTGAACTAGATAGAAAATCAGCTAAATATGCCCCTGTATTAATCAACGATAACGTTTTTATTGGTGCTCATTCTACAATATTAAAAGGAGTAGAAATAGGTGAAGGGGCGGTAATAGGTGCTTGTTCTGTTGTTACAAGAAATATTCCTGCTCGAGAGATTTGGGCTGGTAACCCTGCCTGCTACATAAGAAAAATATGATGACCAAGCAATTATTATATACACAAATTCTATCTGTTTTTTTTGTAGCTACTGGTTTACTCTCTGTTGCTGTACCAATTCAATTTTATACCGGTATTCCTTTTGCAAACACCACGTTTTGGTGGGCTTTCCAAGCATTGTTTATTACAGTGATTTTTGTTGCAATTAAACTTTTTATTGATAATAAGCAATTTCTATTAATGAAATTAGTAGCGGTCTATATAATTTGGATTTTAATAAATATAGTAAGAGGGAGCATCATTTCAGATGGTTATTGGGATTTTAAAGGGCTAATTGCAAACTCATTAGCGTTAACGGTGCCAATTGTAGCTTACATTGGAACTAACCCAAAACTGATGAAAAAAATGCTGTCGGCTTATTTTGTTTATGGTCTTATAGTGTTCGTATTACTTTTAGTTATTCTTCCTAAAGTAGCCTACGGCTACTATTTAGTGCCAGTTACCCTTGTCACACTATTTTTTCCCGCCTTAAGCTTTCGTACAAAAATATTAATATTGTCATTAATTTTAGTCGTTTTAACTGCAGACTTACTCGCTAGAAGTAATGTTATTAAGTTCTTTGTCCCTATTATATTGTGCTCACTCTATTATTTTAGGTCTATTTTTTCTGTCAAAATGTTGAATAGCGTTCGAATTAGCTTGTTGGCTTTACCAATAATCTTTCTTGTGCTTGCATCAACTAAAACCTTTAATATCTTTAAAATACAAGAGTATGTTGACCAAGATTTTACCGCAACCGCTGTAAATAGGCACGGGTCTGAAAATGAAGAAAATTTATTAGGTGATACAAGGTCATTTTTATATTCAGAAGCCCTATTTACTGCGAATTATTTTGACTCTTGGATTGCTGGGCGCTCACCTGCAAGAGGAACTTTAAGTGACGTATTTGGATATGCAGACCCAAATAATCGGGGGGAAAGGTTAGGTGGAGAAGTTGCAATTTTGAATATTTTTACTTGGCTAGGAATAATAGGCGTATTGCTGTACGGAAGTATATTTTATGTCGCTTCATATTTAGCTGTTTGCAAATCTGAAAACTATTTTATTAAGATCCTTGGGCTGTTTGTTGCTTTTCGTTGGGCTTATGCATGGGTTGAAGATTTTACAATTTTCAGTCTAACCTATGTAACACTGTGGCTCATGATTGGAATGTGCTATTCAAAACAATTTAGAAGTATGAGCGATAAGGATTTTAGACTTTGGGTAAACGGAATTTTTACGAAGCGCCGTATAACTTTTAAGAATGCAATTTAAAAAAATATTATTTTTTAGAAAAGTTTTTACGTTTCAGTCACTAAATTAGAAGGGAAAAGCTTATGCAAGAAGTTAAGTCTATCGCAGTGCTGATGACCTGTTTTAATCGTAAAGAAAAAACAATAATCTGTTTGGACAATTTGTATAGAAGCAATATGCAAGGGGTTCATTTAGATATTTATTTAGTTGACGATGGGAGCACTGACGGCACTAGTTTGCTCATTAAAGAAAAATATCCCAATGTAAACGTAATAGAAGGGACGGGAAGTTTATATTGGAATGGAGGAATGAGGCTAGCATGGAGCGAAAGCCTAATAAAAGGATACGATTTTTACTTATGGATAAATGACGACTCAATGATTTATAGAGATTCAATAGTAAAAATTGTTGAATGTTACAATAAAATTCAGAAGGGTAATGAATGCCCTGGAGCTGTTATAGGCACGATGGTCGATCCTGTTACTAAAGAGAAAACGTATGGGGGAAGAGTTAGTTTAAGTAATTTATTTCCTATACGTTCTGGGGATATTATCGATTCATCAGAATTGCCAGTTAGGTGTGACTTTATCAATGGGAATTTCACATTGATACCACATGATTCTGTTGACAAGGTAGGTATTTTAAATGAGAGGTTTACCCATAGTATGGGTGACTTTGATTATGGGTTGCGTTTAATTAAATCTGGAATGAGCTGCTGGGTAGCTCCTGGAGTTTATGGGGAGTGTCAGAATAACCCCATCGAAGGAGGTTGCAAAGATAAGAATTTGTCAATTGATGCGAGGCTAAAAAAAATGCAAATGTACAGCCAACTGCCTCCTCCGAAGGAATGGAAGTATTTTGTAAGGCACCATGGTGGCATATTTTGGCCAATACTTTGGTTGAAGACACATTTAAGAGAAAAGTTTCCTAAATTGTGGGTATTAATACGTTCAAGATAAGTTCAGCGCTAGTTTTTGATAGTGAAATTTTAAAAATCAAATGGAGGTGGGGATGTCAAATAAATACTTAGTTGTTAAATCATCAGATTTACATATAAAAAGTGAGCAATTAGGGAAGCTTAACTTGCTTATTCTCCTTTCATACAAATACAAAATATTACGAATATTAAGTATGTTTTTTAAGTTTTTTAAAGGTATTGAACTCCCCTCAAATTGCTATCAACAGAAAATTAGGTTAATCCACCCCCATGGAGTAATTATAAATACAAGGGCTGAAATAGGAAATAATGTAACTGTTTATCAGAATGTTACAGTTGGCTCTAAACAATTTGGTAAAAAGCAAGGAGCTCCAAAAATTGGAAATGATGTAGTCATTTATCCTAACGCCATATTAATTGGGGATATCTTTATTGGCAACAACTCTATAGTAGGAGCTGGAGCAGTTGTTGTTAGTTCTTTTCCCGATAACTCCATAATTGCTGGGAATCCAGCTAGCAAAGTTGGTGTTATTGAATAGTTGTGTCCAATACAAAATGTCTTGACGAGTGATAATACTCACTAAATATTATAGTGAATTAATAGGAAAGCTTCTGTGAAAGTTTTAGTCTTACACCCACCAATGTACCCTGTCAATTATGAGTTTTATAATGAATTAGGGAAACTTGTAGATTTGACTATTCTGCAATTTGGTGATTTCCCAAGTGATCATCCTAATTGGACTTCAAGAAACCTTAAAGGATTAGTGAAAAATTTTGAACTTAAAGTAAATGGGCAGGGTTCCGATTCATTAAAGAATCAAATTTATTCACTTTCTATACAAGAATTGAAAAAGCAAAATCCAGATATTGTATTAAGCATTGCATTCTGGATGCCTTCTTTTTTCTATTCTATTTACAAAGTATTTTTTAAATTTAAATTAGTTATTTTAACTAATGCTGTAGCCCAAACAGAAAAGAACAATAGTTTGATTCGTAATATGTATAGACGACTAGTGTGTTCAAATACGAATTGTTTTATTTCTGCCACTAACTTAACTACTGAATATTTGAAATCACTTGCTAGCGATTCCAATATTTTTTTGTCGACTCAAACTATTGATGTAGACGATTGGCGTGCTGGTTTAAATGCTCTTCCTACAAAACAAGAATTGAGAAATAAATTAAGTTTGCCTCAAGATAAAACAATAATATTGGGAGTCGGGAATTTCATTGAGAAAAAGAATTGGGAGCTGGTAATTAATTCAATGTTAGATATTGAAAAATGTCTCTTTATTTTGATTGGCAGTGGTGAGAAATGTGACGACTATGTCGCACTGGTCTCTAAATATAATTTAAGCGATAAAGTTAAAATTCTAGATCGGAAGGAAGGGAAAGAGCTCAAGAAGTATTTTAAGGTATCAGATATTTTTGTTTTACCATCTTTATATGAACAATTTGGTTTTGTTGTTTCTGAAGCGTTGGCGAGTGGTTTACCTGTGATATGCTCAAAGAATACAGGTGCCTCGACATTAATTGTGGATGGTTACAATGGGTATGTCGTTGATCCTTACTTTCCTTTAGATGAGCCTATTAAAAGAGCCATGAGTAATTTAGATGAATTGTCCGCCAACTCGAAAGAAAGCATCAATAAGTTAACTCTAGAAAATAGAGCGAAAGAGTTTTTCGAAATATTCGAGAAAATCAACTGATGAAAATTGTACATTTAATCACAGCGCTACAACTTGGTGGAGCCGAAAAGGTCGCAATAGATATTTCAAAAAATATGGAAACTGCAAATTTTGAAGTATTCTTAATTTCCATATTCAAAGATCAATCAGATTTTTCAAAAGAGTTAAAGAAAGATCTATTGAAACATAAAATAAAATGGAAAGAATTTGGTTTAAACAAAGACCATCGTATCATCAAATATATTGGAATGATTCTATCTATTTTTCAAATATTTGTTTTTATTTTGAAACTCAAACCAGATGTTGTACATTCACATACAGATCTGCCTGATTTTGTTTTAGCTTCAGTTTTACGTATGCTTTCTGTTTTTTCTATACAGCCTCCCAAAATAGTGCGTACCATTCACAATACAAAGCTTTGGCCTTCGCGCCCCAAGTTGGGCAAATTTGTTGAGAAAGCATTCAAAAACGATCACGTTGTTTTTATTTCAATTGCGGCTAAAAATGCTTATAAACAATTGAGAATCCAAAGTGGTATTCCCCAAACGGTTAATTCTTACTTTATCAGTAATGGGGTAGATCTAGAAAAATATACTGGATACTGTGATCTAAAAGCACTAAAAAAGCACCATGTAAATTTAAACCCAAACAAAGTTAATTTACTATTTGTGGGGCGTTTAACCGAACAGAAAGGGTTTGATTTAATATTTGACGCTTTTCATTTATTGCAGCCATCTTACCTAAATCAACTGCATTTGCATGTTTTTGGTACTGGTGAACAAGTGAGTCTTCTTTCAAAAGATTATAATTCGGATTTACCAATTACTCTCTACCCACCTACATCTGAATTAGAGTTACTTTACGGTTGTTTTGATTTTTTGTTGATGCCGTCAAGGTACGAAGGGTTACCGTTAGTTTGTCTTGAGGCATTGTCATCCAAATTACCGGTTATAGGTACTAATGCTCCGGGGTTATATGAAGCACTACCAAAAGGTTGGCCACTAATAAGTGAAAATGGAAGTGCTGAATCCATAGGGGGAATTATCAATCAAATAGTTGGTAAAAAACACAATCATACTTTACTAGTAGAGTCATCCCTAAATTTCATAGAAAGTAATTTTAGTTTGAAGAAGACAGTGAAACAATATAATGAGTTATACAATAACATTTAAAAATTGATAAAATTTTCAAGGACATAATCCATTATGATGATAAGGACGCTTTAAATGAAAGTATTAATTGTCCATAACTTTTATCAGGTCGCTGGTGGTGAAGATACGGTTATGCGAAATGAAATAGAGTTAATTCAAAGTAATGGGATTACCGTAGTTGAATATACTGTTGACAATGAACGGATAAAATCTACGTTAGGAAAAATATTTACCTTTCTTAATGTGGTTTTTTCTTTTTCTGAATATAAAAAAATTCAAGAAAAAATAAAACTAGAAAAGCCCGATATTGTTCATGTCCATAATTACTTCCCTATTATTTCACCATCTATTTTTTATGCATGTACAAAATTAAAAGTTCCCGTAGTCCATACTCTTCATAATTATAGGGCAGTTTGTCCAACAGCCTTACTTATGCACGAAGGTAAAATTAGAGAAACAAGTATTAAATCAAACTCATTTTGGACTATTCCTAAAAAAGTTTATCGCAATTCAATTGTTGGTAGCTTCGTGTTGTCACTAATGGTTGAATTTCATAAAAGAAAAGGAACTTGGTTAAATAAAGTCGATCACTACATCGCATTAACAGAATTTGCAAAAAACAAGTATATAGAAGCTGGATGGCCGGAAGAAAAAATAACAGTCAAACCTAACTTTAGTGTAGATGCTTTTAACAATCTAAACAATATTGAAAAAAAAGGTGGATATGTTTTATATGTAGGAAGGCTAAGTGAAGAAAAAGGGTTAGATCTCTTACTAAAATCGTGGTCCAACATTCAATACCCACTAAAGATAGTAGGAGATGGTCCGTTAAAAAATAGTGTTGAGAATTGTGATCATAAATATGTAAATTATCTTGGTCTAAAAAATAAAAATGAAGTGATTGATTTAATGAAAGATGCAGACTTTATAATTATGCCATCTACCTGGTATGAAGGTTTCCCGATGGTGTTAGTTGAGGCTTTTTCTACAGGAACTCCTGCATTGGTTTCAAATTTGGGAAGTATGGCTGAAATTATCAAGGTTAATAAAACGGGCCTGCATTTTGAATCAGGAAATAAAGGTGACCTAATAGAAAAAGTAGAATATCTATTAAACAACCCTGCAGCGACACGCTCCATGGGGTATAATGCAAGACAAGAATATTTGGCGAAATATACCAGTGAAATTAACGTGTTAAAGCTATTGGATATATACAGTAAAGCCATAAGTTTGGGTTGTTATTCCAAGCAATCGTCTCTGTAACAATATCGCCACGTACTTACTTTATTATCAAAGTGAAATTTAAAGCTAAGCTATTAATCCAAGAAATTTATATTGGCGTCTCCTGATTATAGTGGTGTATATTTTGCTTCAATATATTGAATGCAGAAATGAATCTAACCGAAAATGCTGCTGAATACAGATTTAATGCGTGCTTGCTAGCATGATTGCTAAGCAAAATCATATGGATTTGAATTTGCAAGTTATTTTGTTGCACAGTAATGGTGCGTGAGTAAATTGATACCTAAGTACATTAAATTTCCAATTTATTTACTTGATAACGAAAAAACGCTCGACAAGGGAAACTGTAAAATGGAAACGAGAACAGACGTTATCAAAATGAAGGTTAATATAACTGAAAAACAAAGAACACTAAACTCAGTTTGTGAACTTGCATTAAAAGGTAAAGGTTCTTACATGTGTGTTTCGAATGTGCATATGTGTATGGAGGTGTTTGACTCGCCTCAATTCGGGGAAATTGTTAACAATGCAGATCTTGTGATCCCTGATGGGCGCCCCATTTATTGGGCACAAAAACTATTAGGTCATAAAACTGCTGAGCAAGTTCGTGGTCAAGATATCATGAATACACTTTGTAAAGCATCTGGCCAATCTGGAATCAATATCGGTTTCTATGGCGGAAGTTCAGATGCGTTATTACAAAAAGTAATTCAAAACTTATCTAAACAATATCCGGACATTAAAATAACCTTTAGTTTTTCTCCTCCGTTTAGACCATTGTCTAGGGATGAAGATAAAGGCGTTGTACAACAGATAAACGATGCCAAAGTGGGTGTGCTGTTCGTAGGCATAGGGTGCCCCAAACAAGAAATTTGGATGGCAGAGCATAAAGATAAATTAAATTGCGTAATGCTAGGTGTTGGAGCCGCTTTTGACTTTATCGCAGGAGCAAAGAGGCATGCGCCTAGATGGATGCAAAAAATCGGGTTAGAATGGCTGTTTAGATTGTGTAGTGAGCCTAAGAGATTGGGTCATAGGTATTTAAAACAAAATCCTAGGTTTATATATTATTTTTGTCAGCAGTGGTTGTTGGGCAGGAAATTTAGTTAAGTTTGCAAGGAAAATAAAATGACAAAAAAAGTCGCATTAGTAACTGGGGTTACAGGTCAAGACGGTTCTTACCTGGCTGAGTTTTTACTAGAAAAAGGTTATGAAGTTCACGGTATTAAACGTCGTGCTTCATTGTTTAACACTCAGCGTGTTGATCACATTTATGAAGATCCCCATGTTGAAAATGCTAATTTTAAGTTACATTACGGCGACTTGTCTGACTCGTCTAACTTAATCCGCATAATGCGTGAAGTGCAGCCTGATGAAGTCTACAACTTAGGTGCGCAGTCTCACGTTGCAGTTTCATTTGAAGCCCCTGAATACACTGCGGATGTAGATGCTTTAGGTACACTACGTTTGTTAGAAGCCATTCGTTTCTTAGGGTTGGAAAAGAAAACCAAATTTTACCAAGCTTCTACTTCAGAGCTTTACGGTGAAGTACAAGAAATTCCACAAAAAGAAACCACACCATTTCACCCACGTTCACCTTATGCCGTGGCAAAAATGTACGCTTACTGGATTGCGGTAAACTACCGTGAATCTTATGGTATTTATGCTTGTAACGGTATTTTGTTTAACCATGAGTCTCCGCGCCGTGGCGAAACCTTCGTAACACGTAAAATTACCCGCGCTGTTGCTAACATTGCCCAAGGCTTAGAAAAATGCTTGTTCCTTGGAAATATGGATGCATTACGTGACTGGGGTCATGCAAAAGACTACGTGCGTATGCAATGGATGATGTTGCAACAAGATAAGCCTGAAGATTTTGTTATCGCTACCGGTAAACAAATTTCAGTTCGTGAATTTGTGCGTATGTCTGCTGCAGAAGCGGGTATTAGCCTAGAATTTAGTGGCGAAGGTGTGGATGAAATTGCCACTGTAACCGCTGTTAGCGGTGATGATGCCCCAGGCGTAAGTGTTGGTGATGTGATTGTTAAAGTTGATCCGCGTTACTTCCGTCCTGCAGAGGTTGAAACCTTATTGGGCGACCCAACCAAAGCTAAAGAAAAACTAGGCTGGGTACCTGAGATCACAGTAGAAGAAATGTGTGCAGAAATGGTGCGCAATGATTTGGACAAAGCCAAGCAACATGCCTTGTTGAAAGAACACGGTTATTCGTTGGCGGTATCCAGAGAGTAATTCAAAGGTATCTCGCGGGGCTAAAGCACCCGCCTACAAGTTTGTAGCATGGCCTTTAGGCCATGGAAATGTTTGTTATAACGCGCGGGGCTAAAGCACCCGCCTACAAGTTTGTAGCATGGCCTTTAGGCCATGGAATTGTTTGCTATAACTCGCGGGGCTAAAGCACCCGCCTACAAGTTTGTAGCACGGGCTTCAGCCCGTGGAAATGTTTGCCATAACGCGCGGGGCTAAATCTCCCGCCTACAGATTTGTAGCATGGCCTTTAGGCCATGGAATTGTTTATTTATTTTTTAACGAGTATATAAAATGAAAAAAGTTTTTGTTGCAGGCCACAGAGGCATGGTGGGTTCTGCCATCGTTCGTCAGCTGACAAAACAAGGTGATGTGGAAATTGTCACCAAAACCCGCAAAGAGCTAGATCTCACTAGCCAAGCCGAAGTCAGCGAGTTTTTCGCAAAAGAAAATATTGAACAAGTATATTTGGCGGCTGCTAAAGTAGGTGGGATCATTGCTAACAACACTTACCCTGCTGAATTCATTTATGAAAACTTAATGATCCAATGCAACATTATCAACAGTGCCCATGAAGCCGGTGTACAAGACTTATTGTTTTTAGGCTCTTCATGTATTTATCCTAAATTGGCTGAACAGCCAATGTCAGAAGACGCGCTGTTAACTGGTACACTTGAACCCACTAACGAGCCTTATGCCATAGCGAAAATCGCCGGTATTAAGCTGTGTGAGTCTTACAATCGCCAATATGGCCGTAATTACCGTTCAGTCATGCCTACCAACCTGTACGGTGAAAACGATAACTTCCACCCTGAAAACTCTCATGTTATTCCAGCCCTTATTCGCCGTTTCCATGAAGCCAAGTTAGAAGGAAAGCCTGAAGTAGTCGCTTGGGGAAGCGGTAAGCCAATGCGTGAGTTCTTACATGTAGATGATATGGCCGCTGCCTCTATTTACGTGATGCAATTAGACAGTGCTACTTATGAAGCGAACACCCAGCCTATGCTTAGCCACATTAATGTGGGAACTGGTGTTGATTGTACTATACGTGAGTTAGTTGAAACTGTTGCTAAGGTAACAGGCTATGAAGGTGAGATTAGCTTTGATGCCACTAAGCCCGATGGTGCTCCCCGTAAACTAATGAATGTATCACGCTTAAAGGACTTAGGCTGGCAGTACAGCATTTCATTAAAAGAAGGGTTAGCCAGTACTTATGAGTGGTTCTTGGCAAACCAAGATAGCTTTAGAAAATAAGCTTAGTATTAAATAAGAAGCCTATATGTTTTTAGATAAACCCACGTTTAGCACTGTGATTGCCAGCACCCCTTTGGTTTCCATTGATTTGGTGATCACCAATGAAAACAATGAAGCCTTGTTGGGACAGCGTTTAAATCGCCCTGCCAAAGGGTATTGGTTTGTGCCTGGTGGTCGTATCTTAAAAGATGAATCTTTGGCTGATGCGGTTAAACGCCTAACCAAGGAAGAGTTAGGCGAAGAATTCACAATGGATCAAGCCACTCTGCTCGGCCCTTATGACCATTTTTATCAAGATAATGTGTTTGGTGATGAATTCACAACCCATTATGTGGCCATTGCCTATCAATTGAAATTAACCAAACCATTAGAAAACCTGCCGTTAGATAAACAACATGGCAGTTATCAATGGATGCCCATCTCTGAGTTATTAGATAGCGAACAAGTGCATAAGCATACAAAGTGGTATTTTATGTAGTTTGGAATTTAATCCAACGATGAGTGAGTTGTAATACGTAAACACCGCAAAAGTTAAAGTGATGAATGCATACAGTTAGCATACTTAACAAGGAGAGTTGCATTGAAATATAGACCTGAAGTAGACGGCTTAAGAGCGATAGCTGTAATCCCTGTTATCTTTTTTCACGCTGGATTTACCTTGTTTAGTGGTGGCTATGTTGGAGTTGATATTTTCTTTGTGATAAGTGGATATTTAATTACAACTATAATTTATAAAGAAATAGTTGAGGGTTCATTTAGTTTAATTAATTTTTATGAAAGGAGAGCGAGAAGAATATTACCGGCATTATTCGTTGTAATGTTATTTTGTCTTCCTTTTTCATGGCTTCTTTTTACTCCTACAGAAATGAAGGATTTTGGTGAAAGCCTAATTGCGGTTTCCATATTTTCGTCAAACGTATTATTTTGGTTGGAGTCTGGATACTTCGATACAGTCTCAGAATTTAAACCCCTTTTACACACTTGGAGCTTAGCTGTCGAGGAGCAGTACTATATATTTTTTCCAGTATTTTTAATGATAGCCTATAAATACTGTAAACAATTAATCGTACCGACTTTATGTATCACGTTTTTGATTAGTCTTTATCTGGCTAATTATTCCGCTTACAACATTACTACTAGTGCAGGCTTTTATTTGTTGCCTACTAGATTATTTGAAATACTACTGGGAGCTGCAATTGTCTTCCTCCCTTCCCACGTCAAGTTGAATACATCAGATTTGCAAAATAACTTATTGAGTTTAACAGGCTTAATATTAATTTTAATTTCTATATTTACGTTCGATAATAAAACGCCATTCCCAAGTTTGTATACTTTAGTCCCTATACTTGGTAGCGCTTTAATATTGGCTTTTTCAAAATCAACTTCAATAACGACAAAGATTCTAACCAATAAAGTTTTTGTTGGTATTGGGTTAGTTAGTTATAGTGCATACCTGTGGCATCAGCCATTAATTGCGTTTACAAAGTATAAATCTCTAGAAGAAATTAGCGATTTTTTCAAAATTATCATCATTCTAACTACATTCACATTAGCCTACTTCAGTTGGCGCTTTATCGAAAACCCATTTAGGAGAAAGGGATATTTTTCAACTCGGAAAGTTTTCGTTCTATCTATTGTAGGAATTAGTTTCTTTATTGGATTAGGAGCGATAATTAAAGTTAACAATGGGTTTGAAATGAGACAAGGAGCCGTTAAATATAAAGTTGGTAATTATAATCCTGACAATTATGAGTTACAAAAAGAAAGTTATAGTATTTTACAGAATAAAATTAACGATCCAAATTATACGCTTGTGGATTCTGCTAGTGACGAAGCTTTATGGTTCGATATTGCCGATAGCAAACCAAAATTATTATTAGTCGGCAATTCACATTCAAAAGACCTCTACAATGTATTAAATTTTAGCAATTTTGCGAATGAGAATTTTGATTTTGCTAGGTTCGGTTCTCAAATAAGAAACTTAGACAATCGCTTTTTTACATCTAAAAACTATCGTTCTTCAGATATTGTTGTGTTTATATCTAGACTTTCTTTGGAAGATATAAACGCCTTAGAAAACCTAATTCAAAGATGCATAGAAGACAATAAAAAAGTAGCTATCGTTAAGCAACTCATTCTTTCTCCAAACTATGGAAATAGAAATCTAGCAGACTTCATTATCCAGAAAGAACTTGCTAATGGAATCGAGGATTTTGCTAAACTTCGAGATGATATTAACCTAAAGTATTATGAAAACTACATTGTTAAAAAAGATCAGGAGCAACAAACTTACATTAACAATATGATTGATAATCTGAGAAAGAACCGATTTGAAGACTTAATTATCTTAGATAGAATGTCTTATATCGTTTCTGAAGATACCTCTACGTATTTCGCAATTGACGAAAACTTAAGTAAGTTCACATATGATGATTCTCACCACACTATTGAAGGGGCTGAATTTTATGGTGGAAGAGTTGACGAAATTAATTGGTTACAGCCTTTAGCTAATTAAGAATAGCGGAGTGATTATATTAGAGGGGTTTTCACTGCTTACGTGGCTTTTCGTTTATATGACCGTTTATGAGTATTGCAATTAATACAAAAAGTGATCTGCCTTTACTGGTAATTGTTATTTAAAGTCAATTGCATCAAATCTGAACTGTTTTTTAGGGTTACAATTTAACTAGAGACTTCGTTAGAGGTATTATTATATTAAATAGCGAGGTCTAAATGCGAAAGAAAATATTTTTAACAGGATAAAAATAACCAATTATCTAAATGTGTCTTTAAATTAGGTTAAGCGTTATAGCTTTGGTTTATGCCTTTTCTTGCACGATACTAAAGCATCTGAAATGGCTCTAAATTTCTAACCGATATCAAATTGGGATTTCTTTTCCTTTATTCTTAATTTTCATAGTTTTTCTATTTTTGTTAACATTTAAAGCTAAACCTACCAAAACGAAGAAGTACACGGCTAATACTGGGAGTTGAAATATAAAATCAAACATTGCATGAATTAACATACAAGATATTGCCCACTGTAAGCAAAATAGTTGCAGGTTTATAGGTTTTTTAGTTATAAATATCGGTTTCAATAGGCACAGCATAGCTATAGCAAAGAGAGTCGCTCCAATTAACCCTTGATTAGCAATTAGTTCTAAATAATCATTATGTGCCCGCTTAGACATTTCTGTCACTCCCAGCTCAGGTGGTTTATACATATGCTGAATTAAGGGATAAGTGCCAGGGCCCGTTCCAAATAATGGATAATCAGCGACAATTCGTTGAACTGTTATTTGCATCAAGTCTCGACCATTTGGAGTAAACCCAGATTTTTGTATCCGCTCGTAAACTGGAGATAAGGAAAATAAGTAACCTACGACGAGCAAAATACTTACAATGCTGGTATATAATTTCCAATTTAAAATGTTAACTCGAGACCGTTTAAAAAGGGAGATAGATAAAACTAGTAGAAAAGAAAGTATTATTGCTAATAATCCCCCTCTAGAATCTGATTTAAACATAGCTGCTAAGATTATCATCACAAATAAAGCTGTAATCGTCCTATAACTAAGTAGATAAATAACTATTTTGTTTTTGTACTGACTCTTTTTATGTTTTGAAGTTAGCGTTAACAAAATACCAATAGGTATTGACAAGTTCATCAATGCAGCAAAATGGTTCTTATAACTAAAGCTGCCTCGAACAACTTCCTCCCACTTTGTTCCCCATGGTGGTATTGAAGCAATCAATTCGTACTGCCCTGAGGTGTAATGATTGAGAAAAGAATAGATAGCTAAAACTGAGCAACTTCCAAAAATAACCCACAAAACAATATTAACGTGTCTTTGTTTGTGGAAGATAGTAGCTATAAAGATTAAACAAAGTAGATAAACAATATATTTTAAAATTTCAATTTGACTGTCATAGGAAGAAATAGATAAGGCTAGATAACTACCCTCTCCAGCCGTGAAATCTGACAAATTTGCCCTACTCATATCCAGCCATGAAAACCATTCTAACGGCAAAGGAACAATGGTAAGTGCACAAAATGAAAGCCAAATTACGAATAAATTTAATGGCAGTTTATAAGAATTAATTGTTTGGGAAAGTTCTTTATGATGTGAAATTATAAGGACCGTGCAAGATAATAAAATTGCTACACCAAATAGCAAAAATTCCCATGTTTGTTCACCACCGTGTAGCCATGGAAGTGTAAATAACATGATTAAAAAATATAAAGAGCCAAATGGTTGAGCTTTGTTACCCTTTGTCATTCAAAGTCAATTCCTTCATTATCCTAGCCCTTTGCCACTTATCGTTTATTAATGGTAAAAATTCCTCCATTAAATTATGTTCGATTATACTCAATAAAACGTGCAGTTTGCGGGCGTTATTTGTTTCTAAAGCATGCACTGCCATTTTTTCAGCCAAAATTTTATTTTCTTTTTCCAATATTTCCCAATTTTCAAAAATGATTGGAAGTAAAAGTCGTTGTGTCTCAACTTCATATAAACTTAATTGCAATGCATTATTAAGTGCCTGTTGCAAATAGTTAAGCGTAATTATTGAAGGCTGCGACGAATAGACTTTATTCATAGCAATAACTTTGTAGCAATGTGGAAGGTGCCAAGTTGGACTTTGAGAAATGACTTGATCTAATAACGAGGTTATATAGCCGAAATCTTTTTCGGTAAGTGAGGTTGAGTTAAGTAATATTCTTGCTTCAAAAAAAATATATTTAGAATTATAAGAATTTAGAGAGTTCGAGGTTCTAAGTCGACTTTTTAGTTTTTCAACTGATAAGTCGGTACTTTCAATTTGTTTTTCTTCGTTTCTTTCAATTTGATTGATTGGTCTTATAGAAATTAATTCAGCAATTAATTGTGAGCTAGCAATTAAAAAAAGAGAGACAATAACTACAAGGGCAAATAGTCTAAATTTCATTTGAAGCAGATTTGCTTAGAAGGTTTTTAGGATTAATATTACAGCATACCTCTACTTGTTCCACTAAGCCCATTGATCGCAGATGATTAGCCGTTATACCTAAATCTGGTGCACGGCCCTTTAAATTATGGCAATCAGATGCAATGGCAAAGGCTCTATTGTGCTCTACTAGCTCAAAAGCCATATCTTTAACTTCGTCACCAAATTTACCCGTTAAACTGCTGGCGGTAATTTGTAATGGGCAGCCCATATCGGTAAACATTTGTAATTTGTGTGGTTGTTTTAAAAAGGTTTTATTCCGTTCGGGGTGCACTATGATAGGAATAATGTCTTTTTGTAATAACCAGCGCACTAAGTTATCGCTACCGTGTGGTACATCGATACGTGGGAATTCTAATAGAAAGGTTTTTTTGCCTTGGAAAGTGCCCAACCAGGGGATTTGATCTTGCTGTACTAACTGCATAAGCTCAGTGCCAATGCGTATCTCGGCACCTAAGCGCAGTTCAATATCAATATTGGCATCGGCTACTTGTTGTTGAAATTGCGAAAAACGATTGGCTAAATCTGCTTTGGTATTTTCATAACGGCCAAAATGAATATGAGGGGTAAGAACTTGTGTTGTCACCCCTTGCTCTACAGCCAGTTTTAACATATCTAGCGCTTCTGCAAGCGTTTTTGCTCCGTCATCTACCCCGGGTAAAATGTGGCTGTGGATATCTATCATATTTACTACTGCATTAAGTTGCTGTGGGTTTTTCGTTTTCAGGCTGAATTACAGTACCGTAGTATTCGCCTGCATAATAATGGTCGCCGTAGTAACTCATTTTTTGAGGTTCGGCTACGGTGAGTACTGCACCTATTACGTTAGCATGGAGCTTCTGTAGGCGTTTCACCGCTTCTTTGGAAACTTTAATTTTAGTTTCTTCGGCGCGCACCGCCACTATTACACCATCAACTTTGGTACCTACAATACACGCATCACTCACCGGTAAGGTAGGTGGGCCATCTAATATAATATGATCGAAGTGGGTTTTTAAAGACTGTAAAGCTTTGGCAAACTTTTCCGAAGACAAAAGTTCAATGGGGTTGTGAGGAATGGTGCCGCAAGGCATCACATTAAACTGTTTATTGTCTGTGGGGTTCACAATACAGTCACCGAAGTTCACCGTGCCCGCTAAAAGGTCGGTTAAACCGATACGGCTTTTTATCTGCAGGTTTTTTGAAATACTGGGTTTACGTAAATCCACTTCCAACAACAAGGTTTTGCCAATTTGGCTATAAGCTGCCGCTAAGTTCATAGCTAAAGTCGATTTACCTTCAGAACCTGTAGCCGAGGTAACCAATAAGGTTTTCGGTGGATTATCAATATTCGAGAACTGTAAACCCGTACGTATGCTGTTTATGCTTTCGGCAAAAACCGAACGGGTATCCTCTGCATACTCCATTTCTGGAATACTGTGGGTGTCTTTTTTCTTCAACGCCATAGTAATACCCAGCGCTGGAATATTGAGGTTTTCTTCCAATGCATCTGGAGTGCGGTAAGTATTGTGTAGTGCCTCTTTTACAAAAGCTAGTACTACACCAAACAATACCCCCATAAACACAGATAAGGCCAAAATTAATTTAACGTTGGGCTTAATTGGCGAGCTCGGCACAGTAGCCGTATCAATCACTTGCACATTAGAGGCAGTAAAATCACCGCGTATATTGGTTTCCATCAAGCGATTAATAAACGACTCGTAGATACGGCGGTTATTCTCTACTTCACGCTCTAACGAAGTAAGAGTAAAGTTTGAACCTTGTAATGATTGAATCTCATCTTTTTCATTAGTGAGTAAGCGTTGAATATTGTTCACTTGCTGGCTGGCTAAGCGGTAATCACTTTCGATGCGCTCAACTATTTTAGCTATTTCCCGAGACAAGCTGTCGCGTACACTTTTCAGTTCGGTGCGGGCAGAAATCATCTTAGGGTGTTTTTCTTTATAACGCTCAAACAACTCATCCACTTTACTTTGTAGTTTAGCTTCTTCTTTTACCAAGTCACTGGCGGTTTTATTTTGCAGCACTGGCCCTAACGAATAAAAAGCGCTGGAATTAGCCGGTACGTTTTTCACCTGAGCATAGAGCTCTTCTGCGGTGCTCAACTCTGTTTGGGCTCTGATGAGTTGATTATTTAATGACTGCAAACGAGAGTTAGCATCTTGTTGTTGCATTGAAGTATCAACAATACCTTGCTGCATTCTAAATTCACGGAGTTTTTGTTCAGAAGCGGTTAACTGTGCTTTTAGTTCCGATGATTGTTCTGATAACCATTTTTCAGTATTTTTCACATCACCCAGGCGAGATTCTAAACCAAACTGAATATAGGCTTCACCCAAGGCATTAATAATATCTGTGGCTAATTGCGGATCGGGAGATTGGTAACTAATATTTATAACCTGACTTTGTTTTCCACCACTGACTTTTATTCCATTTTGAATCTGTGATGCTAGAATTACTTTTATGTCGTGGTCAGAACGAACCTTTGCATGCGCGTTACTTTCACTTTTGCCAAATAGTGCGGCGACTTCTTGTTTAATTTCAGAAAGGGTGGCCGACAAGCCACTGGCTTTTTTACCCTTATTGGCTCTTTGTTGTTTTTTGTATTTTTCTACTAGACCAAGTTTGTCTACAACAGATTCGGCAATGGCGCGGGATTGTAAAATTTCATACTGGGTTTCATAAAACAAAAACACTAAAGCTGTTGCAATATATTGCTCTTCACGGGCGGCGTTAGGTTGTTGCGGATCAGCAAGTATTTTTGAACTGGCTTGATAAATAGGGGTTGCGGTGGCTGCAATATAACCACCAATTAACAAGCAAACTAAAGTGACTGCAGCTATGAGCCATTTTGCTCGTTTAATGGTGCGCCAATACTGGCTCAAGTCCAACGTTTCTGCGGCGTTTTCGTCGGTTAAAGCGGGGTTCAAGCCTTGTTGTGATGTCATTTTTCACTGTTCCATTTGTATTGCGCTAAGCAAAGTGCTATCTATCTTTTACTGATTTTAAAACTTATATTCAAAATTCGTGTGTATACAGGCGTTTAGACCAATACTAAATACGGGCTCTTAAAAAAAGCTTTCTTCTACTGTTATTACATCGCCTGGTTTAACCAAGGCGTTTAAGTCTACTTTTTTACGTTCGCTGTGTTGAGCCTGATTCAGTAGGTAAATATTGCTTTTCGAAGCGCGCTCAGTAAAACCACCTGCAATGGTCACTGCTATTTGTACCGTCATTTTGGTTCTGAACGGATAACTACCTGGTCTTTTCACTTCGCCGTTAATATAAAAAGGGCGATATTCAGCAATGCTCACAGATACGCTAGGTTTTTTAAGGTAATCATCGCCAAATAGTTTGGTTAACAAAGCTTCAACTTCAGGCACGGTTTTACCTTGCACTTCTACTTGGCCTAGTAAGGGAACCGAAATGGTACCTTCGTCAGTGATCTGTGCTTCTTTAAGGCCGAGTTCGGGTTCATCAAACACCGTCACTGAAATTGAATCGCCAGTGGATAATCGATAAGTCGTGTCAGAACTGTTATCAGTGCTTTGTGCAAACAAATTTGCACTAAAGCCCATCCAAATAATACTAATGAACAAAAGAATAGAGTTTTTCACGTGATAGTTCCTTTTCAATATCGGTAACTTGGCTAATCGATTAACCAGTCTATGCCGAGCATATAAATATTTGAATCATAATCGTATATAGCAAAATCTGAGCTACGTTTTTTGTGGGTGTAATCAATATACACTTCTAAGCTGCGCTTTAACGCATAGGTGTATTTGGCTTCGATTGCACTTAGGTTATCACTACGCGCCTGCGAGCTACTAAATTCATCTTTACGATAGCTATAATTAAAACCAACTTTACTTTTGGCGGTAAAGTTGTGGTCAACCCAAACAGAATAAGTTTCACTTATAAAGCTGGGAAGCCCTTGTATGGCACTTTCTTTAGTTGAACGGTCTGCGCCTAATTTAATGCTTGTATAGGTATTAGGCTTCCAAACCATATCCAGGTAATAGGCAAGGCCAGATATATCATTCAACAGTTCGTCATCGTAATTGATATCTTGGTAACCTATTTTAAAAATACCGGTAGTTTTAGCTGTGGCTGCCCACTCCACTCCCGCTAGGTAACGGTACTGGGTAGCTGAAGCGTCAAATACTTCATTATTTACATAGCTTAATTCGTCGGTGCTAGCTTCTAACATTAGGCGAGTTTTTGGGGCTAGCCGATAAAAAAACGTGCCGGTTAATTTGTTTGAATCATAATCCCGAAACGATTGATTATTGTTGTCATAACGACGCTTGGCTAAATCATAAGCAACTTTAATTTGCCCTTTGCTTTTAATGGTGCCATAGGTGCCAGCAACTTTAACTGAGGACGTAGCTATTTCATTAAACTCTTCCGATACAGCGCTTATTGCATTAGTTGTGCCGGGTTCTTCAATTTCATCGCTGTAACCTAGGGTTAATTCTGAGCTGAACTTAGCGGTATGTTTATATTGGCCTTTTAACGATACTTCATGTTCGGCATAGCTTAAGTCGCTTAAATCATTATATTGACGATAGTTGCCCTTATATTGTGCGTCGAGTTGCACGGATTCATAAAGTTCGGTCAATTTTAGTGCAGGAGCAAGTTGTAGAAACTCGTCAGACAGTTCTTCAGAGCTGCGAAATACATTATCTTCCTGGCCAATATTTGCGCCAATAACAGCAGAAAAACCTTCATTTTGTTGTGCGTTGGCAGAATGAAAATGCGCCAAAGCAAAAAGCATCAAAATAAGCTTGGGGAATGATTTCTGTGAATTAGAAATCATAATATTTAAGTTAATCATACAGCTCTTTCCATAAACTCCGGTCTTCCTCTCAAACTCCGTATTGCCTGATTTCAGAGAGGATTCCTGCATTACCACAACTAAGCAAGTCGATTAACGCATAATTGCTGTGGAAAATAGCAAACCTCAACGCAAAAATATAGATTAATTAGCAATTAAATTTTTGTGACGCTACCCAATTTGTCGCATATATAGGGAATTAGTCTCTTTTCCGTTTTTGCTAATAGCGGTGAACGTTAATTTTCGCTTACTCAGTGTTTAGCGACTACTGCCCAAGAGTAATGCACATTTCGCACCAAAGTTGTTCTTTTTTAGTCGCAGTACCAATATGCAGAATTTATTGATACTGTGTTAAACTTAATTGGGTTCAGTAGTTACGCTGAATTCTGTATTTAACGCACTTTTTAGGTTTATCCATGTTACGACGTTTTGTTACAGCAATAATGATAACCACCTTGCTTTTAAGCCAAGGGGTTTCTGCGTTGTCGGTGGCCTGTGATATGGAAAATATGCCTGAAATGAGTGAAAGCTCAATGAGTTCAGAATCTTTAATGGTGCAACAGCATGCTTCTCATGGGCAAATGAACCACCATGAGATGAGTTCTGACAGCAAATCGAACATGCAATCCTCGCAAGATTGTTGCAATAAAACCTGTGATTGCGAACACGGCACTGCATTTTCCGCAGCCTTGTTTGCGGCCAACCTATTCCCAGATTCAGTGATACACCATCAAAAGGTTATCGCCGAGCAATTCAGGGCCTTAGATGCCCACACCTCAAATTTAATCAAACCCCCAATTATTTAATATCCCCAATATAGATCCGCCTTTTTTTCGTCGCACGGGATTTACCCTATGCCCCTGTAGCATGGCCTTTAGGCCATGGCGTGTGAAGGTCAGTAACCTCGCGGACCTCGTAGCATGGTCTTTAGGCCATGGAAGGAATCGATCTCGGGCCTTGTAGCATGGCCTTTAGGCCATGGAAGGAATCAATTTCGCAGCTCTGTAGCATGGCCTTTAGGCCATGGCGTGTGAAGGCCATGGGGTTTACATGGATGATTGATACCCCTTTTTTGCGGGGCTCGTAGCATGGCCTTTAGGCCATGGGGTTTCCATGGATTATTGATACCCCTTTTTCGCGGGGCTAAAGCACCCGCCTACAGGTTGGGATTATCAGGGGGTCGCGATTTTTCTCGGGGCTAAAGCCGCCGCCTACAGGTTTTGGAATTACATTATGAATAGAGTTTTGACATGTTTAAGCTTAATTATCTAACCCAGATTTTAATTGCAGGTGCTTTTGTGTTTGCGCTGCCTGCGGCTCAGGCTGCCGAACGGCAGTTAAGCCTGGGTGATGCGGTGCAATTGGCTATCGAAAATGATCCCTGGCAAAGGGGCAATCAATTACAACGTCAGGCTTTGTCGTCACAAAGCATGGCGGTTGATACATTGCCCGATCCGGTTTTATCTATGGGTTTGCTTAACTTGCCAACCAACGGGTTTGCATTTGATCAAGAGGCTATGACCCAACTAAAAGTGGGTATTGCTCAACAATTTCCCCGTGGCGACAGCTTGGCTATCCAAAAACGTCAGCTTCAACAACTTGCTGCCAAGCATCCGTTTATGGCGCAGGATCGCAAAGCACAAATAGCGGTTACTGTGTCGCAGCTGTGGCTCGACGGCTATGCAGCCCAACAAAGCATTCAATTGTTACAACAAGACAGCGCTTTATTTGAGCAGCTAGCACAAACAGTGGAGTCACAATATGCCTCTGGACAAAAACGCACTCGTCAAGAGGATGTGGTAAGAGCCAATGTTGAGTTGGCGCGTCTGCAAGACCGCTTAACCCAGTTACAAAGTGATAAAGAGACAGCCATGGCAGCGTTGTCACAATGGCTGGCAGTAGAGGATATGGCTGGCATTGTTAACAACGACGTTGAATTTGTATTGGATCAAGGGGATGAAAGGCTGTTATCCACAATTGAAGCTAGCCAAAAAGGGGCTTTCGATCGCCAATATTATGGGCAGATACTGTCTAACCACCCGGCGGTTCAGGCATTAAACCAGACTATTTCGGCTGGACAGATTGGCGTTGAACTAGAGCAACAAAAGTATCAGCCTCAATGGGGAGTGAACGCCAGTTACGCTATGCGAGCAGACGATCAGGCGGGGCAAAGCCGTGCGGATTTCTTTTCTGTTGGTGTGTCTGTGGATTTGCCGCTGTTTACCAATCAGCGTCAAGACAAAGCTGTGCAGGCAGCAAAATACCAAGCCGAATCTTTAAAAACTGAAAAACGTCTGTTGTTGCGCAATATGTTGTCGCAACTTGAATCTTTGCTTTCCCAGCGCCAGCGACTTGCAGATAGGTTAGCGAATTATGACGCGTCCATTTTACCGCAAATGCACGAACAGGCCGAAGCTGAATTGACTGCCTACACCAGTAACAACGGAGATTTTGGGGAAGTGATGCGAGCTCGAATCGCTGAGCTAAATAGCCGCTTAGAGCGCATATTAATCGCCACTAAAAAACAAAAAGTAAATGCTCACTTACAGTATTTTCTTGTACAGGCTAAACCCAGTGACAACCAGCAATCAAAACTGGTTTTAGGAGAACAGTAATGAATCAAACCAACAATCAATCCACAAATAGCAAATCGCAATTAACACCCGTACTTTATTTAGTTGCCGGTTTGTTAGGTGGAGCGCTGTTAACGGGGTTGTATTTCAACTTTAGCGGTCACGGTCAATCAGCATCAGCTGAACAGGATACAAATGTTGAAGCAGATGAAGCGCCGCTTTACTGGGTAGCGCCTATGGATCCTAACTTCAAACGCGATCAACCTGGCAAGTCACCCATGGGAATGGATTTAGTGCCGGTATATGCCAACAATAATTCGACGAATAACGATAGCCCAGGCACGGTTTCTATTGCTCCGAACATTGTCAATAATTTGGGAGTGCGCACCGCCAAAGTAGCGTACAGCAGGATGCATGTGCCGATACAAACAATTGGCTATGTTGGTTATAACCAAGATAGGTTAATTCATATTCATGCTCGTGCCCAAGGTTGGGTAGATAAACTTTATGTTACCGCCTCTGGCGAGCCGGTGGAAAAAGACCAGCCTTTATACGCCCTTTATTCCCCCGAGTTGGTTAATGCTCAAGAAGAATATTTACTAGCGGTAAATCGAGGTAATAGCGCACTCACCAATGCCGCGCTGTCGCGCTTAGTGGCACTGCAAATGCCCAAACAAGCCATTCAAACACTCAAGCAGACACAAAAAGTACTGCAAACCGTCGAGTTTCGTTCACCCCAAGCTGGAGTGGTGGATAACTTAAATATTCGAGAAGGCTTTTTTGTGAATCCCGAGCGCACCCTGATGTCGATAGCGTCGCTTGACGATGTGTGGGTAGAAACTGAGGTTTTTGAGCGTTTGGCAGGGCAAGTGGAAGTTGGATTGCCGGTAACCATGAGTTTGGATTACCTGCCTGGTGAAAGCTGGCAAGGTGTAGTGGATTATATTTATCCTACATTGAATGAACAAACGCGCACCCTTCGTGCCCGATTAAGGTTCAGCAATAGCCAGCAAAAACTCAAACCCAATATGTTTGCCCAAGTGGTGATCCATACTAAACCCAGCGCGCGCAGTTTATGGGTTCCTAGCGAAGCGGTGATCCGCACCCGCGCACAAAACCGCGTAGTGCTCGCGTTAGGCGATGGCCAATTTAAATCCGTAGAGGTAAAACTCGGCACAGTAGCTCATGGACAGGCACAAATTCTCGATGGATTAGAACAGGGCGATACCATCGTCACCTCAGCACAATTCTTACTGGACTCCGAAAGCAGTATCAATTCAGACTTTTCACGCATGACGGCACTCTCGAATAAACAAGAAGCAGATAAACAAGACAGCCATGCTAACCACGAGAGCATGGACCACAGCAACATGGATCACGGCAACATGGACAGCCATGATATGTCGGGCATGGATAGACAGGATAAACAGGACAGCCATGCTAACCAAGAGAGCATGGACCACAGCAACATGGACCACGGCAATATGGACGGTCATGATATGTCGGACATGGATAAACAGGACAGCCATGCTAATCACGAGGGCATGGACCACAGCAATATGGATCACAGCAACATGGACAGCCATGATATGTCGGACATGGATAAACAGGACAGCCATGCTAACCACGCTGAAAAGCATCAGGGGATGTAGCATGATTGAGAAGCTAATTCATTGGTCCATTCACAATCGGTTTTTTGTGTTGTTATGCACTGCAATGATGATTGGGGTGGGTGTCTATAGTGTGAAAAATACGCCTGTAGATGCCATTCCCGATTTGTCTGATGTACAGGTTATTATCAAAACCAGTTATCCAGGACAGTCACCACAGGTGGTCGAAGACCAAGTCACTTATCCCATCACCACGGCCATGCTGTCGGTCCCTGGGGCGCAAACTGTGCGCGGTTTCTCATTTTTTGGTGATTCTTATGTGTATGTGATTTTTGACGACAAAACTGATCTTTATTGGGCTCGCAGTCGGGTTCTTGAATATCTATCGCAGGTTTCTTCGCGCCTTCCTGATTCCGCGAAGCCGCAGCTGGGGCCTGATGCCACAGGGGTTGGTTGGGTGTTTATGTATGCCCTGACAGATAAAAGCGGTCAGCACGACATTAGCCAGTTGCGTTCGTTACAGGATTGGTTTTTGAAATTTGAGCTGCAAACTGTGCCAGGTATTGCTGAAATTGCCACTATTGGCGGCATGGTAAAACAGTATCAGGTGAATATTGACCCCGACAAGTTGCGTGCTTACAACATTCCCCTTAGTCATATTCAAAACGCCATTCGCCAAGGCAATCAAGAGGTGGGGGCGTCGGTGATTGAAATGGCCGAAGCCGAATATATGGTGACAGCCACTGGTTACTTAACTGGCATTGCCGATTTAGAATCGATTCCCCTTGGATTAAACGATAAAGGCACTGCGCTGCAATTGCGCGATGTAGCTGATATTCGATTAGGACCACAAATGCGCCGGGGGATTGCCGAGCTAAATGGCCAAGGTGAAGTTGTTGGGGGCGTGGCCGTGATGCGCTTTGGTGAAAATGCACAAAAAACCATTCATTCCCTCAAGGCTAAATTGGCCGCTCTGCAATCTAGCTTACCCGATGGGGTAGAGGTGGTGACGGTTTACGATAGGTCGGAGCTGATCAACCGAGCGGTGGATAATTTATGGAGTAAGTTGGCTCAAGAGCTGATTATTGTGGCTCTGGTGTGTGCGATTTTCTTATTTCATCTGCGCTCTGCCATTGTGGCGGTAGTGAGTTTGCCGATGGGGATTTTGATTGCATTTGCCGTGATGTATTGGCAGGGAATTAATGCCAATATCATGTCGTTAGGGGGAATAGCCATTGCCATTGGGGCCATGACCGACGGTGCAATTGTAATGATTGAAAATCTGCATAAGCACATGGAAAAAACCCCATTAACTGAGCAAAATCGTTGGCAAATAGTGGCTAAAGCGGCGTCAGAGGTGGGGCCACCACTATTTTTTAGTTTGTTGATCATCACCGTGAGCTTTTTGCCGGTGTTTATTTTAGAAGCTCAAGAAGGCCGGATGTTTGCGCCGTTGGCCTATACAAAAACCTACGCCATGGCCGCTTCAGCTGGTTTGGCGGTAACCTTAATTCCGGTGTTAATGGGGTATTTGGTGCGCGGCAAAGTAATCAGTGAAGCTAAAAATCCATTGAATCGGTTGTTAATTGCGGTTTACACCCCTGTACTTAAATTAGTCCTGCTGTTCCCTAAACTGACTTTGCTTGGGGCGTTTGTGTTGGCAGTTGTTGGTTTTTATCCACTGAGCAAAATAGGGACTGAATTTATTCCCCCTTTTGATGAAGGGGATTTGATGTATATGCCTACCACGTACGCGGGGTTATCTATTGGTAAAGCCCGCGAGATATTGCAACAAACCGATAAGTTAATTGCCACCATTCCCGAGGTAAAAAGCGTGTTTGGCAAAATCGGCCGAGCTGAGACAGCCACAGATCCAGCGCCGCTCACCATGATCGAAACTGTCATTCAATTAAAACCCCAATCCCAATGGCGAGAGGGGTTGAGTATTGATGATTTGCGCGAGGAACTTGATCAGGTAGTGCAGTTGCCGGGCTTAACCAATGCTTGGGTAATGCCGATTCAAACCCGAATTGATATGTTGGCAACGGGAATTAAAACCCCCGTAGGTATTAAAGTGGCTGGGCCAGATATCAAAGTCATTCAGCGTATTGGTCAGGATATCGAAAGAATCCTTTCTACCATGGACGGCACGGCTTCGGTTTATGCTGAGCGTGTGGCTGGTGGACGTTACATCAAGGTGGATATCAATCGCGAAAAATCAGCCCGTTATGGTCTTAATATCAGTGATGTACAACAAGTGGTAGCTACTGCTATCGGTGGAATGAACATTACCCAAACTGTTGAGGGCTTGGAACGTTATCCGGTGAATGTGCGTTACCCACAATCTTACCGCGATTCGCCAGAAGCCTTGCAATTGCTACCCATAGTGACACCCAATGGCCAACGAATTGCGCTGGCTGATGTCGCCCAAGTGTATATCGAAGAAGGTCCGCCGGGGATTAAGAGTGAGAATGCGCGGATCAACGGTTGGACCTACATTGATATTGAGAATATTGATGTGGGCAGCTATGTGGAAAACGCCAAGGTACGCTTAGCAGAAAATTTGGATTTACCTACAGGTTACAGTCTGCAATGGGCAGGACAGTATGAATATATGCAGCGTGCTACTCAAAAGCTCAGTTATGTTGTGCCATTAACGCTGGCAATTATTGTGCTTCTGCTATACATGAACTTTCGAAATGTTGTGGAAGTCATCATCATCATGGGCACCTTACCGCTGGCGTTAATTGGCGGAATTTGGTTGCTTTACCTTGAAGGCTTTAATTTATCGGTGGCTGTTGGTGTCGGCTTTATCGCTTTGGCCGGCGTGGCCGTGGAAATAGGGGTGATCATGTTGGTTTATCTGAATCAGGCTTTTCAGGTTTTACTGGACAGGCATGAAAACGCTAACGTGGACAGGCATGTTAATGAACCCTCGACTGGTGCGGTGCCTGTTACCAAAAGTGCGTTAATTGAAGCCATTTTAGACGGCGCTGGAAAACGAGTAAGACCAGTGATTATGACGGTTGCAACAGTGATGATTGGATTGTTGCCCGTCATGTATGGCACAGGTACAGGTTCCGAGGTAATGAGCCGTATCGCAGCACCCATGGTAGGTGGCATGGCAAGTGCATTGATCTTGTCATTGTTGGTCGTGCCCGTGGTGTTCTATTTATGGCGAAAACAGCAATTAAAACTGTAGCATGGCCTTCAGGCCATGGAAAAACCATGGAAAAAACCCATGGCAACCCGCGGGGCTAAAGCACCCGCCTACAGGTGGGGGAGGTTATTTCTCTTGTAGCATGGCCTTTAGGCCATGGAAACGCGGGAGTTGGAATCTATCGCCCGTAGCATGGCCTTCAGGCCATGGGAAATCCCAATGGAACCGCCGATGTTGGGATGGTTTACCATTTCACGGGGCTAAAGCACCCGCCTACAGGCACTAAGGTATATTGGAGGAAATATGAAAAATACTGCAAAACTATATCGAATGGAAACCTCGCAACATATTTGTCCTTTTGGTTTAAAATCCAAAGACTTATTGCAAAGAAAAGGTTTCATCGTAGAGGATCACAAATTGGCGTCTCGTCAGGAAACGGATGAATTTAAAAAACTCCATGATGTTAAAACCACTCCACAAACTTTTATCAACGGTGAAAGGGTCGGTGGATATGATGATCTAAGAGCCTTTTTTGGTATGTCAAAACCCGGACAACAAGGTAAAACTTACACACCTGTGATTGCAATATTTGCAGTCGCTGCGCTTTTAGCGGTGGCGTTGGCCTATCCTTCGCTGTCGATTATGTTCTCAATTGAGACATTAATGCTCTTTGTTGCATTTTCCATGGCGATTCTCGCAGTGCAAAAACTGCGAGATTTGTATAGCTTCTCAAATTCGTTTATCACCTATGACTTACTGGCAATGCGGGTTGTGCCGTATGCCTATGTATATCCATTTCTAGAGGCATTTGTTGGGATCGGAATGGTGGCAAATCTGCCCCCATTAATGATTGCGCCAATATCCCTATTGATTGGTGGGATTGGCGCGGTTTCGGTATTTAAGGCTGTTTATATCGACAAACGTGATCTCAAATGTGCCTGCGTCGGCGGTAAAAGTGATGTTCCACTAGGAGCCGTTTCATTAACCGAAAACCTATTTATGATAGCCGCCGGCTTGTGGATGTTAACCCTGTAGCATGGCCTTTAGGCCATGGAACGCGGGCCATGGATTGCGGGGCCATGGGTTTGGCATTGGCGAGGACAAAACAAAAAAGGGGCGTTTGCCCCTTGGTATTCGATAATTGTTTCGCGGTTTATTTTGTTTGTTGTTTGCGAGCTGCTAACAAACCAGCGATACCGAAAAACAATAAAAATAATGCAGATGGCTCAGGAACTTGCTGAACTTCTGCAATCGCTACTTCAAGGTTGTAGCTGTATTCTGTGAATGTATCGAAGAAACCTTCGTTACCACCAACAGCTAAAGTATAAGAACCCGCTTCTAGTACTAGGCCTGTTAAGCTTCCGCCTAAGCCAGGTACAAACGGACTATTTCCATCTACAAACACTAAATTGCTGAAGAAATCAGTAAAATCTGAGTTATTTGAAAATGGAATAGCGAAGTCGTTAGCTATCGTTCCTTGATATAAGCTCAAACCCATAGTGATCAATGAATCAGCAGTGGCAGAGAAAGTCGATTGTGCAGCAACATCGAAAGTGATGAAGTCGATGGCGTCACCAAAAGTATCTTCGTTTAACCAACCGCTATCGCCACCAACTGAATTAGCGATTAAGCCGTCACTTGGTAAAGAAATAATTGAAGCAGAAGCTGATGCGCTGCATAACAATACTAGGGCAGCTAGCATTGGAGTAAATATACGTTTCATAGTCTTTCCTAATTTGAAGAAGGCACCTGCGAAGTATTTCGAGGTGCCATTTATTATTGTTTTAGATTAAAGTGCGCCGTTTTCCCAAGGACCTGTGATTGCGAAAGTCACACCTGGAGATTGCACGTTTACGAATAACCAACGACCAAAGAAACATGCGCCAGCCATTTCTTGGCTAGTGAAGCTGCGTCTGTTGCTACCGTCTGTTGAGTCACCTACTGAGTCCCAGAAGTTAGCTGCTGTACCCGGATAAATTGAATCGATGTGGGCTAAATCGCCTTGGTCCAAAGACACGTTGTTTTCAACGAATGGGAAGGTTTCACCTGATAGGGTTAAACCGATTAGACGTTTAGGGTTAGAGCTTCCATCTTCACACATCAAGATGTTTCCACGTGGGCTAACAGCGATGTTATCTGGCGCGTTAACTTCATTCACAGCGTCTGAAGATTCAAAAATAATGGTTAGTGTTTCTTTACGAGGATCGTAGCAGAAGATTTGGCCAAGATTTGCGGCGCCACCTGAAGTTGATACGAAGTAGATTTTGCCATCGTCATACCAGCAGCCTTCGCCACGCTCAACAATTGCAGCGTCAGAAGCTTGGTTGTAACATCTTTCGGTAGTTGCATCTGGATCAGCAATTTCTTGCCAAGTCACATCCCAAACTGTTCCTACAACTAAACCGCCACGCAAATCTACGCGAGACTCACCGTTTAAAACCATAGCGAACAAGCTACCGCCAGATTTTAAGTCGCCCCATTCGCCTGCAGGTACAAATTTGTAGAATGCAGATGAGCCAGCGTCTTCAGTTTCATACACATAGCCAGTAGCCGGATCAACAGCTGCAGCTTCGTGAGAGAAACGACCCATTTCGCGAATTGGTTGGCCATCAGAAATACCAAATCCAGGTACTTCGAATACATAACCGTGGTTTTCACCTTGTGGACCTTGATTCCAGGTGTGGAACGTTTCTTCACAAGACAACCAAGTACCCCAAGGCGTGCTTCCGCCAGCACAGTTTCTGATCGTGCCGCCTAAGCTGTTATAGGAAGATAAAAATTCACCTTTGACGATATCAAACATAAGATTAGTTGTGCCGCCGTTTTGGGCTGGGTTATACACGCCACGACCACCGCGAGGTGATGCTGGAGAACCTTCGCCTTCTGAACATTCGTGGTTACGCACAAGTGCAATGATGTTGCCTTTTACTGCCGCAATACCCATACCATCGTGATCAGTAGGAGTAGGTAAAAGGTCTGCTTGTGTTTGACCTGTCCAGCCGTAAGAGGTGTACTCAAAACCTTCTGGTAAAGAAAGTAAGTTTAGACCAGTTGCTTTGTCAGCTGTTGGTACTAATGGACCATATGAGCTGGTAAAAGGTAAAGACGCAGCTTGGGCTTTACTAGAAACCGCTGCAAAAGCAGTACTTGCTGCGGCAATAGAGCCACCTTTTAACACTTGACGGCGGCTAAAAGCAGGTTCAATTTTATCATTATTTTGTGGTATTAAATCTTGTTCTGACATGTTGTCTCCGGTCCTTTATTAGTGGTTTGGCGATAGTTGAATTCTGTTTTAGAAAACAACCTGCTGACAACTAATCTACCGACCTTAAATGACAGTTTAGGATCTGTTTTTTTACGCTTTTTTAAACTTTTAATGACACAAATATTGCTTTTTTATTAATCAGTTAGGTGGACTGGTCCATTTGCTTGCGAAGTATTTGTTGTTTGTCTGATTGGGTCCAATTTATCAGTACAATCGACAATTCGTACAAGGCTAAAATAGGCACGCCTAAGGCTATCTGCGAAATTAAATCTGGAGGCGTAATTAACGCGGCAATGAAAAATACCGCGACTACGGCGTGCTTTCGGTAGTCTTTTAGGGTTTGCCCATCAATCACTCCTGCTTTGGCTAAAACCAGCAGTAAAACTGGTAATTCGAAACACAGCCCAAAGGCTAAGATTAAGCGGATCACCAATGCTAGGTATTCACTCATTTTAGCTTCCAGTTCAACATTGATAGTGGCGTTTTGCCCGCTTGATTCAAAGCTTATGAAAAACTCCCAAGCTAATGGCATCACCACATAAAAGGCTAGGGCTGCGCCCATTACAAACAAAATTGGGGTGGCTATAAACAGTGGTGAGAGAGCCTTTTGTTCGTTTTTATACATGCCCGGGGCAATGAACTTCCAGACTTGAATTAAGGTGATGGGTAAAGTACAAAAAGTGGCACTAAAGAAGGCAAGTTTAATATAGGTAAAAAACGCTTCATGTAAGCCGGTGTAGATCATTCTTCTGCCGCTGTCCGGCCCGAAAATTTGGTACAAAGGTTGTTGTAAGAAGCTGTAAATTTGTTCTGCAAAAAAGTAAGAAACACCAAACATTAAAGCAAAAAACGCAAAACAGAAGAGTAGGCGTCTGCGCAATTCTATTAAGTGAGTCAGCAGTGGCGCTTTATTTTCAGTGTGGCTTTTGTTTGCCCCATCGTTATTTAAGTGACTGTCGTTTGGTTGAGATTGTTTCATTTCGCCTGTTCCTGTTTTGTGGGAGTGGCGTTGTTTTGCTCTAGTTGCGTCGTTTGATGCTGCTCGATTTCAGCTTTTTTGTTTGCTATTTGCTGTTCACGGTTACTGTGATATTCGGCGTGTTGCGAGCCGGGTATGAAATCATCGGGCAAGTTGCGTATCTCGTCTGGTAATAGTTGCTTCCAGTTTGTTGACTCCGGCGTAGTGCCTTCAACTATGCGTATTTCATTTTCAAGTTGTTTAAAGCCGCCTTTAACGTCATTGATAGTGCGTTTTGCTTTGGTCACAAACTGATTAATCATTTTGAACATTTTTGGCAGGTCTTTAGGACCAATTACCAATAGTGCGATGGCGGCCACAAAACCAAGTTCTACCCAGCTGAGATCAAACATAAGGTGCTCCAGACAGTGTAATTATTGGTTTTCTAACTTGTCTTTTGGCTGTGACTCAGTCGGTGTTTGAGTCGCTGTTTCGTCGTTTTCGCCAATGCCTTGTTTGAAGCTTTTTATGCCTTGCGCCAAGTCACCCATCAAAGCAGGAATACGGCCTCTGCCGAACAATAAAATGAACAACAACGCCACTAAAACCAATTGCCAAATACTTAAACTCATTTTTGCTTTCTCCAATTAACGAAGATAAAGCATGCGATTAAAGTATGACTAAGCTGTGACGAAATTATGAAATTTAAAAGTAAGTAGCAGGTGACGGCCCGTAGCATGGCCTTTAGGCCATGGATCCGCAGAAGCCAGATTTTATCGCCCTGTAGCATGGCCTTTAGGCCATGGATCCGCAGAAGCCGGAGGTTATCTCTTGTAGCATGGCCTTCAGGCCATGGAATATTGAACATTTTCGCGGGGCTAAAGCACCCGCCTACAGATGTGGGGCTCCCCGTAGCATGGTCTTTAGGCCATGGATCCGCAGGAGACGGAGGTTATCTCTTGTAGCATGGCCTTCAGGCCATGGAATATTTATCATTTTCGCGGGGCTAAAGCACCCGCCTACAGGTGTGGGAGGTATTTCTGTAGCATGGCCTTCAGGCCATGGAATATTTATCATTTTCGCGGGGCTAAAGCACCCGCCTACAGGAGGGGGGGCTCCCCGTAGCATGGCCTTTAGCCATGGAATATTTGTCATTTTCGCGGGGTTAAAACACCCGCCTACAGGGGGAATACAATACATCACGGTAAACGCGGGTTGTAGCATGGCCTTCAGGCCATGGAGAAAGCCCATGGAAAACCCCTATGAATACGCAGGTGTTAGTGAGGCTAAAGCACCCGCCTATGGGGTGCTTTGTTGTGGGGTTGGTTCGGATTTGGATAGGCGTGCTTTGATCCATCTAAACGGTAATCTAATATCTTCCAATATCAGGTACATGCTTGGTATCAGAACCAAGGTTACTATGGTGGCGTACATTACGGCGAAGCCTAGTGCGATGGCCATGGGCACTACCATCCGGGCTTGCATGCTGGTTTCGAACATGATTGGCAATACCCCCACAAAAGTGGTGATCGAGGTTAATGTGATTGCTCTGAAACGAGCACAACCTGCGTCCAGTACTGCTTGTTTTATATGAATGCCTTCTTTGCGTCTGGAATTAATAAAATCTGTCATTAACAATGAATCGTTGATTACTACCCCTGCTGCAGCAATGAGCCCAAAGGTCGACATGGTGCTAAGGTCAACGCCAAAGAAAAAGTGGCCCCATATTGCTCCTGTAAAACTAAATGGAATCACCATTAATATCATAAAGGGCTGCATATAACTTTTCAGCGGCACGGCCAATAGAATATACATCATGATTAAGCCGGCAATGAAAAACAGTATTTGTTCATTTTGCTGGGCTTGGGTTTCTTCTATCGCACCACCTAATTCAGTTTTCACCGATGGGAAAAATTTCTGCATTTCAGGCAGTAAGTTTTCCGCAATTCTTTCGACTACGGCATTGGGTTCTACCGCTTCTTCGTCGATATTGCCATATACATAAACGCTTCTATAGCCGCCTTCTCTGCGGATGTAACTGATACCGGGCATTTCTTCTAAACTTACTACGTCACCTAACATCACTTCTTTACCAGAAGGTGTGGTGATGACGGCGTATTTTAGTTCGGCAAAACGTTCCCGAGTCAGCCTAGGGTAGCGGACCATAACTCTCACTTCTTCACCATTACGAATGACACGCTGGGCTTCGCCGCCGTAGAAGCTGGCACCCACTTGGTTGGCGATAGATGAAAGATCCAAGCCTAAATCGTAGGCCACTGGTAATAGTGTCATCTGGATTTCTTTACTGGCAGGATCGATAGTTGAGCTAATATCGAATAGGCCTTTTTCTTGTTGCAATAGCTCAATGAATTTTCGTCCAGCGGCATTGAGGGTCTCAATGTCGGAGCCAAATAATAAGTAGCCAAAGTCACCATCACCGCCACCTTCAGCGAAGGGATCATCTCTAATCGTAAATGACTTCATGCCCGGAATTTCAGGTATTTCCGCGCGCCATCTTCTTGCCAATTCAAAGGTATCAAAGGGACGTTGTTCTTCTGGCACTAGTGCAACCAGAATCTGACCTTCGGTGCGACCATCGTTAAATGAAAGCGTGTCTCTGACCAAGCCAGAGCCGTATTCATCTATCACGTCGTTCTCCACTTTCTGGACAACTTTTTCGATAAGTTTTAATGCCTCTATGGTCGCTGTATCTGAAACGGTTTCATTCATTTCTATGCGAATACTAGGGAAATCATGTGGTACAGATGGCGATGGAACCATGCGTACAAAGTTGCCGGAAATTAGCCCAACACTGGTCAGTAACAAGGCAATAAAGGTACCAAATACTGCCCAGCGGAAGCGTGTACTGACTTCAATGAAGTTACGGTATGGGCCGTTAACAAAGCCAAAAAATCGGGTATTAAATCTATCTCGCCAACTGCCTGCTTTGACAGGTTTAAAATTGGTATGGGCTAGGTGAGCCGGTAAGATTAATTTTGATTCAACTAAGCTAAAGGCTAAACAAAATATGGCGACACCGGCGATGTTCCACATCATAGTACCTAAAAACCCACTGCCTTGGGTGAATGGTACGAATACAGCTATGGTGGTCAGTACTCCGAAGGTGGCTGGGGTGGCTACCCGCATTGTACCTCTAACCACATTTTCGACCCCTCCGCCGTGTTTTTCTATTTCGGTATAGGCACTTTCACCTATTACTATGGCGTCATCTACGACTATGCCCAGTACCATAATAAACGCAAACAACGATAGCACGTTGATGCTAATGCCAAACATGCTCATGGTTAAAATAGCGCCCAAGAAACACACGGGCAGACCAATCATTACCCACAATGCAAGCCTGAAACGTAGGAACAGGGTCAACATGAATGCAACTAAAATCGAACCTTGAAACAGGTTGCTGAGCATCATATTTAATCGTTCGGTAACGTATTTGGTCATATCAACTAAGATTTTTAGTTCCAAGCCCTCGGGTAAGGTTTTATTGCGTTCTTTAACGTAGGCTTTTACCGATTCTGCCACGGGGATCATGTTTTGGTCTTTAGTGGCATTCACCGACATGTAAATGGCGTTTTGGCCTGAAAAGCTAAAGTAGCGTTCGCCTTCGGTGAAACCATCTTGAATAATGGCCACGTCTTCAAGCAAAACTTGGGCGCCGTTGTTGCCTATTTTAATTGGGATACGGCGAAACTCATCCCCTTTATAGAATTGGTTTTCCACCCGCACAGAAATGATGCCGGTGTCGGTGCGTAGTTGGCCGGCCGAATAATTGGCTGAAAAACGCTGAATCGCCAGACGAATATCGTCAAGGGTTATGTTGTATTTCCGTAATTGGTCGGGCTGAATTTCAACCGCAATTTCGTCATCTGGGGCATATAGGTCAACCAAAGATACATTGGATAATTGCAGCAATTCGTTTTCGATATCTTTGGCTAGTGGTTTCAAGTCCTTTAAGCTTGAATCGCCGACAATTGCCATTTCTATGACGTCTTGATTAAATTCTTCTTGATAAACCGTGACCGGTTCCATACCCGCTGGAAACGTGGCGATGCCATCCACACGCAACTTAACTTTGTCGAGCACATCAGATAGTTGCTCATCAGGATCGATTTCTAAGGACACTCGTCCACTGTTTCTAAATGCTCTCGAAACACTGCGTTTAATTTCGGTGACATCTTTTAAGGCTTCATCAATCTTAATCAGAATACCTTCTTCAATTTCTTGCGGGGACGCACCAGGGTAATTGGCTTGAATCGAAATAAAGTTTACTTCAATACTGGGGAACATTTGTCTGGGTAGCGAGAAGTACGTGACTGCACCCATGATAGCGATAAAAATCATCAGCAAATTGGCGGCTACTGCGTTATTCGCAAAATAGGCGATTAGTCCCGTCTGTTTGGCTTCATTTGTCATAATATTCGGCCTACTGGTTCGGTTGCTGGGCGACTAAATCGTCATCTTTTGGATCACTAGACAGGCGTACTTCCATGTTTTTCTGAGGATATTCTGGAATAGTAGTAACAACGCGGTCTTGATTGTCTAAACCACTTTTTAATATAAAGTGCGCGCCCTCTTCGCGAATAATCTCCACTGGTTTGGGTTGTAACCTGTTGTCTTTATCAACGACCCAAACAGTTTTATTGGTGACCAAGTCTTGTTGTAGGCGGTATACATTTTCTAATACCTGACCGGAAATGTTGACCTCTACATAACTACCAAATTTCAAGGCTGGGACTTGGCTTTTCAAGCCATAAGGGTCATCTATTCTAACCACGATATGGCTCATTCTGGTGGATTGATCGATAACCCCAGTATCACGTGCAATTTTGCCCACACGGGTAAAGGTTTTTGCACCCTTGATAATCACCACTGCATCTTGGTTTTCTAAGTTGGTCGGCAGAAAAGCGCTATCGAATCCAGCAATTGGGAACAAAATCTCTGCCGCTTCGATACTGTTTAAAGTGCCTGCTTGGGTGCCACTGCTTATGTATTCTCCAAGGCCAATGGAGCGTTCGATGACGAGCGCATCATAAGGAGCGGTCACTTCGCAATTGTCTAAATCACGCTGCGCTATTTTCATTCTTGCTTGCGCAGATTTTAGGGCCGCTTGGGCACTCATCACTTGCGGTTTACGTAGGTACAAGTCACTCACTTGACTTGATGGGAAGTTTTTCGCTTCTTGTTTTGCTACTTCGGCGCGGGCTTGTTCTTCAATTAATGCTGCCTGGGCTTGGGTATATTCCGCTTCTGCTTGCAATAGCGCGGCTTCGTAGGTGTCTTTTTCGATGCTAAATAAAACTTCGCCGCGTTTGACTAGTCCACCGGCAACAAATTTAGGGTTCCAGCTGGTCACTTCACCTGATACCTGAGCAGACAAATTAGTACTTTCTAGCGGTGTGACTTCACCAAAACTATGAATCAAAACCTGATAATTCATGGATTCTGCAGGAATAATATTGACTAGCGGGCGAGTATCTACTTTTTCTTCTGCTGGTTCTTCTTTACCTGATGCGCCAATTATTATCATAGCGCCAATTCCCAAACCAACTACACCAATAAATAGCAGGGCTCTAATCCATGTATTATTCATACTAACTCACATTTTTATTTTTATACTTTATGGGCATCTGTTTGCTGTACCTGTCGTTTTCAGACCAACACTCACAAATCAACTACTTCACACCTAAGGTCTTCTCAAAACAGCGATTAACCGTTTTGAAGAATGCCTGAATATCTTTCACTGTTTTAAAGGCCGACAATCTTACCTTGTCTAATGGCAATAAAGAAGATTTTACCTTAGCTGATTTGTTAAAATATGTGTCTTAACTTGTAACCTTGGCAACAATCGTTGGTACGCTTGGAATTACCATTGGGTTTAAACATAAAGTAAAGGGCAAAATCGTACTCAGAGAATTTGCAAAAGTAAGGTAGAATTTGTCACTTATTCGAATTGGGAGTGAAAAGGTTGAAACAGTTTATTCTAATGTTGGGTGTTTTGGTGATCTGTTGGCAAGGTGGCTTAACTGAAAGTGTCGCAGCTGAAAGCAAAAAGGCGGAAGTCTTTAGCTCTGGTCCTGTGATCCATAATTTCGGGAAACACGCAAAAGTGCAAATTGATCAAACTTTTGATAGCGATACTAAATTCAAAGTGGCATTCGACGTGAGTAAAGTCAGTGGCGAGAAGAAGCTTAACCGTCACTTTGGTAGTTTAGCTCGGTTTATCAATATGCTGGTGGCTAACGGCGCAAAGCAAGAAAACATTCAATTGGCTTTGGTAGTGCATGGCCGCGCGGGTAACGATTTACTTAATCCCAAAGCCTATAAAAAACGTTTTGCTACCGACAACCCTAATCATCCGTTGATCACTGAGCTGTTAAAAAACAATGTTCAAGTGTTCTTATGTGGCCAGTCAGCCGCCTTTGATGAGATTGCCAATCAAGATCTGATAGACGGAGTTCAAATGTCGCTTTCAGCTATGACGGCTCATGCCTTGTTGAATCAGCAAGGGTATTCACTTAATCCATTTTAAACTTTTGCTTTTTAGTTGTTTAAATGTATAAATATTAGCCGGACAAATTTTGTTCGTTAACAAATAGTAAGTAGTGATTGGACGTTTGTGAGTAGTAGAAGTTTTAATTTAACTGTGAATTCAGCGTATTTGGCAATTTGTATTGCGGTTTGTTTTATTGCACTGAATACACTTAGTGGTTTGATAGTAAGTCCTAACTCAATTTCTAATGTAGAGCAGGTTAGAGATGTTGGGGCTGCGTTAGGGTTGCCAATAATTGGCGCTTTTAGCTACCTTATTTTGCCGTTGATTATTTCAATTGCCTATAAAGAAGTCTTAAAAAATGCGCAAAATTGCGGCTTGTCACTTAACGAGTCGAGCATCATTGCGAATAAAATCAGCCAAATTCCCCGTAAAGTATTGCTATTCAGCCTGATTGCTGGCTTCGTTATTATGTTCAGCTATTTATATAGCGAGCGTCTTTTTTACATAGAAGAATTGGGCTTTGAAGGTAACCTCAAACGTTTTCCTTTGATTTTACAGACATGGTGGATGTGGACAGGTATCTGTTTAGCTATTGCAGTAATTCTGCGTAATACACACATTATTGATAAGTTCATTGTTGAACATTTAACTGTAGAGCTGTTTCGAAGCCATCACACTTATCCTTTTTCTAAAGCGGTTTTTTGGAATGCATTGTTCTTTTCTATCGGTCTGTCACTAGTACCATTACTGTGGATTGGCGGGGAACCTCAATTTAAAGACTTTATCATGGCCGGAACGGTCTTTTTAATCCTAATTAACCTGACCTTTTATCCACTGTTGCGAATCAAACAAATAAAAAGTAGTACTTTTGAAACCCTCAAAGCAGCTAATCAATATGAGTGGCATTTTTCGGAGATGACACCCCATGTCAGTTTTGAAAAGTTAACGCCACGTGAACGAGATCTGATTTTAAGTGATACAGAACGCCTACATAACACCCCACCAAAAAAATGGGCAAATGCCTTTCAATTGATAGTACGAGTCACCATATTAATATCTATTCCATTGTTGACTTGGGCTGGCTTTCAACTAATCAACAAATCGCTGTTTTTCGCCTAACGCCAAGTGAGTTAGACCGCAGTGTGAAAGTTGCTTGGCTAAAGTAACACGCTATTGCAACAGTGATTTATAACAAAATTTTAACAATGCTGGTGAAGGCGTAGATTCTTAGTTACCCTAAATCCTGCGTTTCAACCTAATAACCTATGTATTTGCAATTACTCGGAGGATAACCGATGCGAAAAGTAGCAATTTTATCGACTGACGATCTGGAAGATTTTTTCGTTTACGATCACCTAGCTTACGAGCCTCTGGCAGAAATGGGCTGGGAAGCAGTTGAAATTTCTTGGCATGCAGACGGTACCAACTGGGATGACTACGAAGTGGTGATAATTCGCAGTACATGGGATTATCAAAATAACGCCGATGCCTTTTTAGCGCGTTTACAACAAATAGACAGCAGCACAGCAAAACTAGAGAACAGTTTAGCGTTGGTACAGTGGAATATCCGTAAAGACTATTTAAAGTCACTTGAAGCCAAGGGCGTGGGGATAGTACCTACTATTTGGTGTAACACTTTCGATTTAGCATTTATGAAAGGTGCTTTTGAACAATTTAATAGCCGAGAAATCGTCGTCAAACCTTTAGTCAGTGCAAATGCCGATTACACCTATCGCTTGTCGCTCGAATCTGTGGTGGAAGAGCAAGAAGGTTTGACTGAGGTATTTTCCACTCGTCCATTTATGATCCAACCTTTTTTAAAGAGTGTGATTAACGAAGGCGAATATTCATTGTTTTATTTTAACGGACAATACAGTCATTGCATTGTTAAAGTGCCCAAACAAAATGATTTTCGAGTGCAAGAAGAACATGGTGGACAACTTCGAAGTGTAGAAGCCGACGAACATATATTAGCGAGCGCACAAAAGGTGCTAGCAGCCTTACCGGAAATGCCGTTGTATGCCCGTATCGACCTAGTTAAATACAAAGACACCTACGTGACAATGGAAGTTGAATTGATTGAACCCTCATTGTATTTCAATATGGATGTGGACTCTGCACAACGCTTTGCCGATGGTTTTGTGGATAAATATGGCCGAGGCAACTAGCAAAATGTTTGCAAGTGATTTAAAGCATTTTGCTGTAATGTCCGTTTTGCTTAACTAAGCGAGTAGTAATTGAAGTGTTAAAACGTAAAACCCCAGGAAGCTTACTTAAATCTACTCGCAGCAATTCATCAAAGTCAGTTATGTCCCTGGCTAAAATCTCCAATACATAGTCGAACTCTCCTGTGATTGCGTGACAGGAGCGTATCGAAGCGTGCTCAATAATTGCTTGTTCAAATTTCTGGTGTTGGCCAATGTCAATGACCACGTTGACTAGCGCTCGAATATTAAGTCCCATGGCTTGTGGCGATAAAATCGCTGAAAACCCGGTAATTATCTGCTTCTGTTGCAAGGCTTTTACTCTATTCCAGCAGGGAGTTTTGCTCAAACCAATTGAATCGCCAAGGGTGGCGAAGGACAAACGGCCATCTTCTTCTAGTTTGGAAACGATTTGTTTATCTCTATCATTCATGGCTTATTCCGACATTCGTTCTTATTATTTCTGAATAAATGAAACTTTGTTCTAAAAATTGCAAAATATCAAGTGATTCAGGAACAATGTTCAAATCCCGATCCATTACCATAAAATCCAAATTAAACGTTTGGAAAGTCCCATGTACCGACAAAAATACAGCAGTCTATTAGAAAACCCAGAAATTCTTGATTACGGTGCTTATTTGCAATGTGACACCTTACTACAATGCCAAAAGCCCTTAGATAAATTGTGTAATTCAGACGAACTGCAGTTTCAGATTGTCCATCAAGTTGAAGAGTTATGGATGAAGTTGATGATATTCACACTTATCGATGTATTGGAGTACATGCAAACTGAACAAAGTCATCGTGTGATTTCGCTCATGAAGCGGGTACACATGCTGCAAAAAATGATGAGCGAACAAATGGACTTATTGGAAACAATGTCGCCCAAAGAGTATCAACAAATTCGTTTGCAGTTAGGCAATGGTAGTGGCCAGGAGTCTCCTGGCTTTCGTATTTTGGTAAAGATTCCTGCGGATCTGTGGACGGTATTTAATAAACACTATATTCAAGACCGAAACACCACTATCGAAGCTATTTACGATAGCCAATATCAGCATGATGATAGCTATGTGATCGCCGAGAGTTTAGTTGAATTTGATGAATTACTGCAGAAGTTCCGTTGGCAGCATCTGTTCTTGATTCAGCGCACCATCGGCATGGAATCTCATTCGTTAAAAGGCCGACCTGTTGATTTATTAAAATCTGGGGCAAGGAATCAATTTTTCCCTGAATTGTGGCTGATTCGGAATCAGATGACGGATGCATGGGGACAGTCTTACGGTAAAGTGAGAGACTCTATCGTGCCAAAACAAGCTACCGGAACCCAAGCAGGGTGAGTTTTTCTAACTTGTTCAATCTTCCCGCTGGGCCCTATTTTTTAAGTCATTCAGTGGGGTGCTTAAGCAAACAGTCGGAACTTAGTTTGGCTGAAAACTTTCTAACCCCTTGGAAATTGTCAGGGGGCGATGCATGGCCGGATTGGTTGCAAACCGTTGATTTATTTTGTGCTTCGTTAGCAAAGTTGTTTAACGCAAAGGCTGCGGATTTTTGTCCTCAAACTAATTTATCCAGTGCTTTTACAAAGTGGTTGATGGCTTTGCCAATGGAAAATTCTCAGGTCGGTAAACGCAAGATACTGATCCACGAAGACGCATTTCCATCCATGGGATATGTAGCACAGGCAATGCAGCAATTCGGTTTTGAACTTGTGTTCATTCCGGCATTCGAGTCAGCGGTCAACATTCAAACTTGGCAGCGTTATATTCAAAAAGATATTGATTGCGTTCTGGCAACCCATGTTCACTCCAATACGGGTCAGGTCGCACCGGTCGAAGCTATTGGGCAATTGTGTAAACAACAATCCTGTTATCTAGCTGTGGATGTGGCGCAATCGGCGGGTATCTTGCCGATTGATTTGCATCGTTGGGATGTAGATGCGTTGTTTGGTTCATGCGTTAAGTGGCTATGTGGAGGGCCAGGCGCTGGGTTTATGTGGGTTAATCCCAATACTGTCGAACAACTTAAACCAATAGATGTGGGTTGGTTTTCCCATAGCGATCCTTTCGAAATGGAGA
This sequence comes from Aliiglaciecola lipolytica, assembly GCF_018860635.1. GTDB lineage: Bacteria > Pseudomonadota > Gammaproteobacteria > Enterobacterales > Alteromonadaceae > Aliiglaciecola > Aliiglaciecola lipolytica_A. The sequence goes on along the minus strand of NZ_JAHKPT010000036.1, from coordinate 114,862 downwards.
TTAAGCGCTTTGCCTATGCACCCGATGCCAAACGGTTTTGGGGAGGTACACCAAATATTGCGCCCTATGCTTTGGCGTTGGGTAGTTTACAAACCTTGTTGGAGATTGGTCAAAACACTGTTTTTGCCCACAATCGAAAATTGGCAGAGTACTTTTTAGCAACCTTTGACGAAGGTGCGATGCAGCCAATTGATTTGGCAAATGTTGGCGGCACCTTGTGTATCGAATTACCCGCCTCTCGAATCACGGCAATTAGCCAACGCTTAAAAAAGCAGAATTGTTATTTTGATACTCGAGGTAATGTAATGCGCTTGTCGTTTCATGTTTACAATTCGATGCAACAAATTGACTTGTTGATAGCTGCGTTTAAGCACAACAGCGGCGACTAAAGAGAAGTTGGCAGGTGATTTTATTCGTCCTGCCAATTGTTATCCCGACTTGATTAAGCGGATTTTAATAATGGTTCGATAACCCCCAAGTATTCGTCCATTTTTTTATGCTGATTGGGGGATAATGGGATGGAATCTAGTAAATCTTTGCATCGTTTGAGGCAAGCAAGTTGCTCTTCGTCAAAATGTATTTCATCAATTAATTTAACCATGACTTTTAGGATGCTTAACGCCATATTGGGGTTTTTCGGCGCTAAGACAAAAGCTTGCGTAAGCAATTCATAAGCAGGTTCATAGCGTTTATTTTTATAATGGGAAGAAGCCATTTCGCCTAGCTCTTTGGGAGAGTAGCGAATATCTGTGCGCTCTTTGCTTTCCTGATCTAGGTACTCATTGATCACCCGTCCGATAAAGCTATCGCCTTCAATTTTAGACTTGATAGAGTCAAGTAAACGAATCGACTCTTCCCAATAGCCCATTTCATGAAATGCTTTTACTTTGTCTAGGCTATCTTCCACAGAATTGCTTGAACTTGTTTCCATGTGCTCTTTGATAATTTCTTCGGCACCTTTTTTATCACTCTTCAAATTCAACATGCGAGCATTGATAATCGCCAGTTGTTCTTTTAACTGACTGTCGTGTCCGTATTCATTGACGAAAAAAGATAAGTCACGTTCGGTTTTGGTGATCAGTCGAGTGGCCTCTTCGCCGTTTAGCGAACCTGCTAAATCTATGGCGGCGCGGATAACGTTGAGATTTAAATCTGGTGTATCGTGGATCGAGTTTTTAGCAAATTTCGCCATGTTCATGGTGGCCATGTATTGGCCTTTTTTATCATGATTAAGGCGTGCTAAATTCCACGATTTTTTATTTCTGTCTAGATTGCGTGGCGCTAATTTGGTGGCCTCTTGAATAATTTCGTAACCCTTGGCGTAATCTTCTTTTTCAATGTAGTACTCGGCTAAGGCATCATAAGTTGTGAAGCGCGTATCATCTCGTTCGAGGAGTGCGTCGGTGAGCGCTATGGCTTCAGACATTTTGTCTTGTTTTAATAAACTGCGTGCGAGATTGACCTGAACCCAACCATATTTATATCGTTCGCTTAGTTTTTTATAAAAAGCTTCTGCTTGGGAATATTCTTTTAGATTAATTAAACATTCGCCGATTAAGCGGTTAATCATGGGGTAGTATTTGCTAAGGGATTCGTCTTTTAGTTGGCGTTCAGCGTAGTAGATGGCTGTGGGATACTCTGCTTTATCAATGCAGTAGGATAATTTATACAGTTTTTCTTTAATCGCAAATAAGTACTTAAAGCGTTTTTCCATGGTTTTGCGATCTAATGGTTTCACCCAAAAATCGCTGGGCTGCAATTCAACCACGCAATTCACCAATGACATAGAGGTGTCAGCGCTTAAGAATATGACCATGGTTGTTTTACTGATATGGCCTTTGAGGCGCATTTCTTCAAGTAAATTGAAGCCGTCTTTGTCACTACGGATGTCAAACGAAATGAGTACTACATCAAATTTAGTTTGTTCACATAAACGCAGTGCATAAAAGGCATTCTCAGCACTTTTACAATTACTGATACCAATCTCTATTAACGCAGACTTAATGCTATCGTGAACTAACGATTGTCCATCAATTACCAACACATTTAAGCTGCTTAATGGCTTTTGCGGGGGGATCTCAATCAATTCTTAAATTCCAACATCTTATATTTCTACTGTGGAAGGTCGAATACAACATGAACCCTATCGACAGACAAATTGTGATTGAATCGATTGCTTTTATGGGGATTGCTTTCAATCGAATTTAACCCCGTTAACCAGTCAATCAACTCAAAGGTGTTAAATTTTGCTGCGTGCCACTAACTTTGTGGATAGGGTTCAAAAAGACCGCTTAACCGTATAATTGCGCAAGATGTGAGGATTAGCAAGCGCCTTAGCGCATAATGGAATCAATCCATACTCACAAAGTCTTTGTTAGCATGGATTGATTTTGGGTTAAATGAAGTTTGAAAAAACCTTAGATGCTAATTTTAGCGCTCTTTAGTATTCCCTCTGTGACTCTGCTTTTGTGCAGGTCTATTGCTCGACCTTGGCGTGGTTGCTCGATTGGTTGAATAGCTTCTGGTACTCCGTTGCGCGCCCTGCGATTGTTTATTCGAGTAACGTTGTTGCGAGGCACTATTGCTTTTTGAACTTGAACGGTCAGCACTAGATACCTTATCCCGTGAGACATTACTAGTTTTGCGCTGCGCACTTGCTTTGTCACTTGTAATATTGTTGCTATTACGTTGCACATTCGCGGCATTTTGCTGCGAATCTTTTGGTGAACGTTGCACTACATTATTACGCGACTGGGCAGACACCTGGCGTACATTTTTTTGCTCTGTCTTATCGCGCTCTACCCGTTGACGTTGACTCGATTTATCGTTCTTATTTGAATAGTCATTGACTCGGTTAGACTTGGTCTGCAAACGTTGTTGTGTTTGCTGCGCCTTAGTACTGGTTTTTACTGTTTTGATATTTTGGCGCACTTGAACCGGTCTAGATTTATCTAATACACGAGACTTTCCTTCAGAACTAATCACTCGTTTATTATCATTTCGGTTCTGCTGACGGTATACCACTTTTGGTGTGTGCGCGTCGTATCTTACGCCTCTTCTATGAGTCGGGTTGTGCTGCCAGCGCTGATACTCACTAGAGCTGACTCTGCGCACGCCATCATCGCGACGACCATTGCGATATGGATAACGATGATTCACAACAATGTAGCGATTACGCCAATTAAATCCACCCCAAAATAGATTGTGACGGACATAAACTCGTGGACTCCAATACAAACCTGCATGTATGTAAAAATGGGCCGGACGATGCCAGTAAATTGGAGGGTAGTCGTGCCACCACCATGAACCATAAACGACACGCGTGTCATAATAAGGTACGTAAACAATTTCTGTGCTGGCGGGTTGAATAAGGATGTCATTATCCTCTTCTACCACTTCTATATACTCACTGTTTTCTAAACTACCTTGAGCATAGGCTTTTTGGCGCAGGTTCTGCACGCTAGACAATACTTGTTCTTCGTTAATTAGGAAGGCATCACCTAAATCTTGTAACCAGTTAAGATCTTCAGTTATTTGTTGCAACAGTTGATGAAATGGCACCAGCGCTTTGACACTCGGATCCCAGTCTTCCTCCGCTGTCGCGTCCATCACTTCTTGTTCTGACAAGCTTTGATTTTTTTCACGCCATCTAGCCGCTTGCACTACTTCCAATGGATAAGTGGAGGCTACTAAAATGTGTGATAGCACTGTGTCTGGATACAGTGCGATTGGAGCAAGCATTTGATCTAGCTCAGCCTGATCAAGTAAATAAGCACTTTCTTGAGCAGACTCATCAATATCTGTGTCACTATCAGTTTCAATGGCAATGACATTTTGTGTTTCTTGCGCTTGTGCAAGATTGACAGCTAACATCACAGTCAACGAAATTAATGTCAGGTACACTAAAACGTATTTTGTACTGCTTTTCATAGTATTCTCCTCTATTACAGAATACTTATAGAATGACTGTCCTTAACCTTAGCTGAACCAATGCTTAAAATCTCACCTTAATTCGCAGCGTTAAAGTGAATTAACTGAGATCTTTCTACAGATTAACCACGTAGTAAGTTACAATCTTGGCTGGAAGATATGATTCTCACCTCTAAATTTTTCACATTATTCTGCAATAAATTTATCGTTTAATCGTTCTATCCAAGATTAACTATACTGCTAAGAGGCAATCTTAGCAGTTGGGCCTAACAATAAGCGCTAAACCACAGTGTTTGGGTGCCGTAATTACCAATTTAAGGACTCTAAGAATGCGTCTTAGTTTTGCTACACTCATTTTTTCTCTAACGCTGTTATCTGCATGCAGCGAACAGCCGTCAGCCCCTCAGTCTCAGCCAATTCCAGAAGTGGATGTTGCCCAGCCAATCAAAACGGTAATTGATCAATGGGACGAATACACTGGGCGTTTTAGGGCGGTTAAAGAGGTAGAAATTGTTGCTAGAGTAAGCGGTTACTTAGACAAGGTAAACTTTAAAGATGGCCAAGCGGTTAATAAAGGTGACGTGTTGTTTGTAATCGATCAGAGACCGTTTGAAATTGCTTTAAAAAGCGCTAAGTCTCGGGTTTCTTTGGCTAAAAAAGAGCTAGAGCGTGGACTGGATTTGCGTAAAAAAAATTCCATCTCGCAAGAAGAAGTAGATCAGCGTCTTAGTGAATTCGAAATGGCTGAAGCTGCCTATGACAACGCTAAATTAGAAATGGAATTTACCGAAGTTAAATCGCCCATTGATGGGATTGTTTCTAGAGATTTTGTGAATGCCGGAAACTTGGTCAATGGAACCGCTACCAATGCCACTTTGTTAACCACTGTAGTGTCCATTTCGCCGATTCATTTTTACTTTGACGCTGGGGAACGAGATTTTTTGAAATATCTTCGCCTAGATCAGAATAATCAGCGAGAAAGTTCACGTGATGTACCCAATCCAGTGAAAATCAAGTTGCAAGATGAAGATACCTATACCCATGAAGGTGTGATGGATTTTGTTGATAATAAAATGGACCAAAGCACAGGGACAATTCAGGGCCGCGCCATTCTGAAAAACGAAGACGGTTTTATTGTTCCAGGAATATTTGGGCGTATTCGTTTGCTAAATCGGGAAAATGTTACTGTTTTACTCATACCTGACAAATCTATCGGCACTGATCAGTCACGTAAATACGTGAATTTAATTAATCAAGATAACCAAATTGAACGTCGATTTGTCACTTTAGGTGAGCTGCATACCCGCGAGTTAAGAATAATTGAACAGGGTCTTGAAGAAGGCGACAAAATTGTAGTCAACGGCATGATGCGAGCCAGACCGGGAGCGACAGTCTCTCCGGTGGAAGTCAATATCAGCGAAACCTACAGTCATTAATTGGGAGAATAACAGATGAAGTTTTCCCATTTTTTCATTGAAAGACCTAAATTTGCATCGGTACTGGCAATTATCGTTCTTATCGTGGGGGCGCTGTCGTATTTTACCTTGCCGATTGAGCAATACCCGCAAATCGCTCCTCCGACGATTCAAGTCTCGGCCAGTTATCCAGGCGCAAATGCTGAAACTGCGGCTAAAACGGTGGCAACTCCCCTTGAGCAAGAAATTAACGGCATTGAAAACATGCTGTATATGTCGTCGCAATCTACTGCCGACGGACAAGTGTCTATCACTATTACGTTCAAACTGGGAACCGACCTAGATAATGCACAGGTACAGGTGCAAAACCGCGTCGCTATAGCCGAACCTCGGTTACCTGAAACGGTTAGGCGCTTGGGTATTGTGACCCGCAAAAACTCTCCGGATTTGATGTTGGTGGTGAATTTGTTTTCACCTAACAGTACTTATGACCAAACCTACATTGCCAACTATGCAACCTTGCAAATAAAAGATCAGATAGCACGAATTAATGGGGTTGGCGAGGTGCGTATTTTTGGTGCTAGCCAATATTCGATGCGAATTTGGCTTGATCCTGACGTAATATCTTCCATTGGGATGACGGCTTCAGAAGTCATTACTGCGCTGCAAGGGCAAAACATACAAGTCGCCAGTGGTACGCTAAATAAATCACCTGTAGAGTCAGGACAAAATGCCTTTGAATTAAGTGTGCAAACCCAAGGACGCTTGATTGATCCGCAACAGTTCGAGAATGTGATAATCAAAAATACCGACGGTCGAATCGTACGCTTAAAAGATGTGGGACGAGTTGAGTTAGGTGCTGAAAGTTATGCCACCCGAGGGTATTTAGGCACTAAAAAAGCCATTGCGATGCCTGTATTTCAACGACCTGGTTCAAATGCATTGGAGACCGCTGCGGCGATTCAACAAACCATGCTAGAAATGTCTCAAGACTTTCCTCCAGGGCTTACCTACGATATTGCTTATAACCCTACCCAATTTATTAGTCAGTCGATTGATGCGGTAGAAGTCACTATTTATGAAGCTATAGCGCTAGTGGTGCTGGTGATCTTGGTGTTTTTACAAAATTGGCGCGCGGCGATTATCCCCATATTGGCGATTCCGATTTCGTTAGTTGGTACCTTTGCGGTAATGAGTGCTCTGGGCTTCTCTTTGAATAATTTAACCTTGTTTGGTTTGGTATTAGCCATTGGCATTGTGGTGGATGATGCCATAGTGGTGGTTGAAAACATGGAGCGCCTTATTGCCGAAGGAATGAGTCCGCGGGAAGCCGCGCGGGAAACCATGACCGAAGTGGGCGGTGCCTTGGTAGCAATTGGGTTGGTGCTGGTGGCTGTATTTTTACCTACTGCGTTTGTGGATGGAATTTCCGGCACTTTTTATAGCCAATTTGGGATCACCATTGCTGCGGCTACTATGATTTCGGTATTTGTCTCTTTGGTGTTAAGCCCTGCGTTGTCAGCGGTTTTATTTAAACCTCATAGTGACAAGACATCGAGTAAAGGTCCTTTTGCATGGTTTGCGAATAAGTTTAACCACGGCATGCATCGTACGTCTTCTGCATATGGCAAGTTCGTGTCGAAGATAATTCGTTTTGGCGCGATCATGTCTATCATTTATTTGGGATTGATGTGTTTGACGGGCTTTTTCTTCAATAAAGTCCCGCAAGGATTTATCCCTGCTCAGGATCAGGGTTATTTGATCATCGCTGTGCAGTTACCTGCTGGTGCATCACTAGAACGTACTGATAATGTGGTGCAGGAAGTATTGGATAAGTTGCTGAAAATTGATGGCATAAAAACATCTGTTGCATTTACTGGGTTTTCTGGCGCTACGTTTTCAAGTGCGTCTAATTCGGCAGCTTTGTTCCCAGCGCTTGAGTCCTTTGAATATAGGGCAGCGAAGGGCATCACCTTCGACCAGTTAGTGGCTCAGGCACGTAAGGAGTTGTCTGGCATTAAAGAGGCTTATGTGGCGGTAATTCCGCCTCCACCTGTACGTGGAGTAGGTAACGGTGGTGGGTTTAAAATGATGCTTGAGGATCGTCGTGGCTTGGGTCTTCCTGCGCTTGAGGCATCCATGTGGCAACTTGCTAACGCCGCCAATCAAGAGCCTGCTACTACCTCAGTGTTTAGCTTCTTTGAAACTAATACACCGCAGTTGTACGCTGACATTGATCGAGAACGAGTTGAGCGCTTAGGTGTGCCAGTTAATGAGGTTTTTAGTGCCCTTGAAATTTATCTTGGTAGCGCCTTTGTGAACGATTTTAACTATTTAGGGCGTACCTTCAGAGTCACGGCACAAGCGGATGCTCCTTTTAGGATGGAGGCCGATGATGTTGGCCGGATTCGGGTTCGCAACAAAGCGGGTGATATGGTTCCGTTGAGCTCTGTGGCAACTTTCGAATATCGCTCTGGGCCGTCGCGGGTTCCCCGATATAATCTTTATCCAGCGGCAGATTTGAACGGAGATACCGCTGCTGGTTATAGCTCTGGGGAGGCCATTGCCACCATGGAGCGTTTAGCTGCGCAAATTTTGCCAGACGGCATCGCTTATGAGTGGACTGAACTTGCTTATCAACAAAAACAAGCGGGCAGCTCGGCTATATTGGCCTTCGTTTTTGCGGTTGTTTTTGTGTTTTTGTTACTCGTTGCCTTGTACGAAAGTTGGACTTTACCACTATCGGTAATTCTAATTGTTCCAATGTGTTTGTTAGGGGCTATCGCTGGTGTTTACATTGCTGGAATGGACAATAATATTTTGACTCAGGTTGGTTTGATTGTGTTGATTGGCTTGGCCAGTAAAAATGCGATTTTGATAGTGGAATTTGCACGTCACAAAGAACAGCATGGCGTCCCGCTTTATCATGCGGCAGTTGAAGCTGCGAGGTTAAGACTACGTCCAATATTGATGACCTCTTTTGCCTTTATACTTGGTGTTGTTCCTTTGGTGATTGCCACTGGAGCTGGAGCCGAAATGCGTCAAGCATTGGGTGTGGCGGTATTTAGCGGCATGCTTGGCGTGTTATTCTTTGGTCTTATTTTTACGCCGGTTTTTTACATTTTATGCCGCAAATTGTCGATGTTGGTTAAACGCCAGAAACTCGATGAAAACGGTTGTGTTCCCGGTGTTCAAATTCACAACTAAGCAGTGCTAAAGAGACTGTTTTAGACAATAAAAAAGAGACCTAGGTCTCTTTTTTATTAGGCAGGTATTTGGCTTTGGCTAATACCTATGTAATTGGCAAATTCGAGTGCCGTTAGCTATTTATTCGGACCGTTATTGAGTAAGTGTAAATCGAACTGATGACCTAGCTTTTCTGTTTTTGTGCGTAGGTAGCGTCGATTATCCTCTGTTAAACCATGGTCGATAGGGGTTCTGGAAACCACATTAACGCCCATTTCTGCCAACGCCGCTTGTTTTTTGGGGTTGTTGGTCATCAACGCAACATTCTTAACACCCAGCGTATCGAGCATTAACTTACATATTGCATAGTCACGTAAGTCAGCATCAAAACCCAAATGTTCATTGGCTTCTACTGTGTCTAGGCCGCTGTCTTGTAATTTGTAGGCGCGGATCTTATTCAATAAGCCTATACCTCGTCCTTCTTGACGAAGATAAAGCAACACCCCTTTGCCTTGTTCAACAATATTTTGCAGGGCTTTTTTTAACTGAGACCCGCAATCGCAGCGAGTACTGAATAGGGCATCACCTGTTAAACATTCAGAATGTACGCGGATTGGAATGGTTTCATCTTGCTGCCATTCACCGTATGAAAGAGCAACATGTTCTTGTTGTGTTTCAATTTCAACAAAACCATGGATAGTAAATAATCCAAATTGGGTTGGAAGGGCAGCTGAACTTACAAATTCAAACTTATTGGTTGGCGTGTTTGTCACCACTACGGGCCTTTATAAATTGTAAATTAAATATTAATTCACCAATATGGGCACGAATCTACACATTACAACCTTTAGTCGATAGTTTTACAGTCAGTAAATTCGTTAAGGGGAGCTGGTTTCGCTACGCCATAACCTTGGGCGAAGTCTATGCCCATCTTACCTAGCTCTACCATTACGTCTTTAGACTCTACAAATTCAGCGACGGTGCTCATGGACATTGCTTTGGCCAAATCTTTCATCGAACCAACCATTGCCATATCGACTGGGTCAACTAAGAGATCTTTAACGAAACTTCCGTCGATTTTGAGACAATTGACCGGCAGGTTTTTTAAATAGCTGTAAGACGAAAATCCACTGCCAAAATCATCTAGCGCGAAGGTGCAGCCGAGTTTCTTAAATGCACTGATGAAGCGTAAGGTTTCTTCCATTTTGACGATTGCCATGCTTTCAGTAATTTCAAAGCAAATCTTTTGATGGGGAATTTGATAATCTTCAAAGGCTTTGGTTACATGACGCTTGAGGTCGTTGTCGGCTAGCGAATGACCACTGAGATTGATATTGCACTGACGCAATTGTGCTAGGTGTTCGGGGTGTTCGGACAGCCATTTAAAGGTATGTTGAATTACCCATTTATCTATTTCGATGGTTAAATTGTAGCGTTCCGCTGCAGGTAAAAATGCCGCTGGTGGTACTATTTGGTCATCTTCGTCTCGCATCCGCAGCAAAATTTCATAGTGGTGGCCATCGGCCACTTTAGACAGCGGGTAGTAGTGTTGATAATAGAGCTGAAATTTATCTTGTTCCAACGCCAAGTTTATTTGAGACACCCACTTTAATTCAGATTCATAACGCTGCATTTTGAGATCTTCACTGGAATACAGGTGTATCTGACTGCGGCCTTTTTCTTTGGCTACGTAACAGGCTGCATCGGCCATGCTCATAAGTTGTTCCGGCGTTTCAATCTCGTCTTGCCATTTGGCCATACCTATACTTATGCCCATAGCAAAAATACGATTGTCCCAAATAAACCTAAATTCCTTAACGGCGTTCATTAATTGGTTTGCAATAACATCTGCCATTTGCGCATTTTCAGATTCTAAAATCACGCCAAATTCATCGCCCCCTAGTCGGGCTAATACACCTTTATTCAATACCACGTCATTGAGGATCTGTGATAGTTGTTTAATGAGTGCATCTCCGGCTTTGTGACCGCAGGTATCATTCACTATCTTAAACTGCTCAAGATCCATATAAAGCAGTGTGAGCTCTTGTTTTAACTGCTTAGAACGGCGTATGCCATCTCGTAGTTTTTGCTCAAACTCTCTTCGGTTATACACACCGGTTAATGAATCGTGGGTGGCTAAGTATTCTAAGCTAATCGTTGATTGTTTCTTTTCGGTGATGTCAAAAATTGACCCAAAAAAGTATTTTTTATCTTCTGTGCCAGTGAGTTGTACTGAAATACAAAACCAAAATTCACTGCCGTCCCTACGAATACCTTTTATCTCTTTGCCTAATGCCATGCCGTTGAGGAAGATTTCTTCCATTAATAAATCACGTTCATGGGGATTGGCGTAGAGCACGGATGTATCTTTGACTTCTAATAACATCTGCGATTCGTCAGCGTATCCGAACAATTGACACATTGCTGGGTTGGTGGTGACTAACTTACCGTCTTGGGTTGATGTATAAAGGCCCTCTGCGGAGTTGCGGAAAAGATCATAAAATTGGTGTAGGTTTTCAATAGCGTTCTGTTGTTGTACCTGTTTGGCAAAGGCGAGTGCTTTTTCATGGCTTTCAATTGCAACCGCTATTAGCAAGACACCGGACATAACGATTAACGACAATATCAACCCCGTGTATGTATCTATTGCATTTCCAGATAAGTAAAAACTTACTTCAGCCATTACTGTAGCGCAGATAATCAACCAGCCGAATGCATATAAGCCGTTGGGCATAGTATGTTTCCGATCATGATAAATTAGCGCTAATAATAAGTGTAACAAGACCGCGGCAGCAGCGAGGGCTGAGCCAACCACTAGTTGTAGATAGCTGTTTAAAATAGGCGCAATAACAATCAGCGAAATCGCCATTAAATAAGAAATAAAACGCCAAAATATTGGGACCCGTACCAACATGGCGTGACAAACTTTTGCGGCTGCGAATATTACAATTGCTACTGTTACACTGCTAATTTGAGAGGTGTATGATCCTAGGCCGGTGAACTGGCTGACAATTCCTTGAATATTCAAAAATAGGAATAACAAACCCGCATTAGCCACAGAAAACCAAAATCGGATGGGGCTTCTAAGCAGCACATAAGTGACAAGGAAGTAGAAAAATAGAATAGCTAGGGCGCCGCCGACCACGCCAATGAAGGCCAAATGGAATTGTTCTTCGGCAATAAATTCGGTGTCTGTCCAAAGATCGATAGCATAAACAGAGGGACCATCATCCTGGATGCGTAGGTATATATTGACGCTTTGGTTTGGGCTCAATGCTATGGGTAAAACGAAGTCTCTATGGTTATAAGGGCGTGTTGCTAAATCGCGTTTTGCGCCGACTAAATAAGTCTCCAAAAGTCGATCTTTATCATCGAGCACATAGGCGTCTAGATAATCTATTGAAGGGTTGCTGATGACCAACAAATATTGTTGGTCTATGCTGTCTTGGTGAACAATTGAAAAACGCTGCCACAAGGCTTGGTTTTCAACTAATGGCGTTGTATCAATCACTTTTGACCAGTCTTGTAACGCCTGAACTTGAGAAAGTTGATCACGTTTATTGGTGCGTTTTAATTCAGACAAGCCGTTTACACGCACATGCTCCACTTCGGCATCTACTATTACCGTTGGGATAGGATCTGTTTGTTGAGCAACAACACAGCCTGCGAAACTCAATAACAACAGACTCAGAAGACCGACAAATTTCACATTAAGCAACCATTTTTATTATTTTGACGTTAACTTTATTGGTAAAAATAAAGAACATATATTCAGTGCGTGAGAAGGCTATATTATTGAATTGCATCTAATTTAGCTAATAATTTTGTTAAACTAGTCGACTCGGCGTAGCCCGTCACTTCTATCCATAATGCCTCACAAGTTCCGTCATAACAAAGTAAAAAGGTATCTTGATCTGATACAAATTGTATTTGTGCTCGGTCAGCACCTTCACTAACATCTGAAACTCTAGATTCTATCGACTGTAACCAATTTTGGGCTTGCTCAATTGCTTCCTCTTGAGAAGGAAAATAATCACAAACCAATCTGATAATCGACTCCTCTAATTGCCAGCTATAGTTGTTTAGCTTGAACATGATATTTCCATTGATTGTCCCCAGTCTGGTGGAGTTTGTGCGTAACGCTCGAATTCAGGTTGTTCATCGAATGGATTAGAAAGTACTTTTAGTAAGCGCTTGCACTCGTCAAAGCTCCCTTTTTCCGCTTCATTAATCGCATTTTGAGCTAAGTAGTTTCGTAAAATAAATTTCGGGTTTGCTTCTTTCATTGTCACTAAGCGTTCGTTTTTAGGTATTGATTCCTCTGCTAACTTTGCAATATATGAGGAATACCAGCTTTCTGCTTTCGTACGGTCAATGAAGTGGTCTGCAACTTTACGGATATTCAAGTTTTCGTCACACAGTAAACGGAAACTTTGGGTGTAATCCCGTTTGTCTTGAGCAAGTAATGCGAGCCAGTCATTTACTAATGTCATGTGGCTATTACTGATTTTTTTGAATCCAAATTTCAACCTCATAAGCTCGGCATATTGAGTTTGTAAACGTGTTTCATACTGTGTGAGAGCTTGTTTTATTTGCTCGATGGACAAGTAGGCAGTGAATGCATGGGCTAGTGCATTTAAATTCCACAAAGCGACACTAGGTTGCTGGTCAAATGCGTAACGTCCGCTATGGTCAGAGTGATTGCAGATATATTCTGGGTCATAGGTGTCTAGAAAGGCGTAGGGTCCAAAATCAAAGGTAATACCGTGAATCGACATATTATCAGTGTTCATTACGCCATGGCAAAAACCGTAGGCCTGCCATTTTGCAATCAAGTCTGCCGTATCTAACACGATTTGTTCGAGCAACGAATAATGAGGGTTATCGTGATTCAGTAATTCTGGGTAATGCTTTTGGAATGTATATTTAAAAAGATTGTCGAGCTTATCGAGCTGTTTCGTTTGATAAAAATACTCAAAATGGCCGAATCGAATATGGCTTTGACATGCTCTAATTAACATCGCTCCAGTTTCGGGTTGTTCACGATATACTATTTCTTTACTGGAAATTAGGCACAATGCCCGTGAGGTGGGGATGCCTAAACTGTGCAATGCTTCACTTGCTAGGTATTCACGGATCGTCGACCTTAACACCGCACGTCCATCGCCAAAGCGTGAGTAGGGGGTTTTGCCAGCCCCTTTAAGATGCAGATCCCATGACTTCTGTTTTTGGGTTATCACTTCAGCCAATAACACGCCGCGACCGTCACCAAGTTCTGGATTCCAGCCGCCAAATTGGTGGCCTCCGTATTTTTGCGCGATAGCATGTTGATTTAACTGGCCCTCAGGTTCAAATAATTCTCTAAAAAGGATTTCGGCTTGCGAAAATTCGTTCTTAAGTTCTATGTCTTCTGCCAATTGGTAGTTATATAATGCTAATTCTGGCTCAAGTAACGGTGAAATTCGAACCTGGCTTACCATGTTGGATAATTTTTGTGCGTAAGAATGATCGAAATGCACGTTTGCGCCTTATTAGTATTAATTCAAAGTATAGTTTATCCTGACATGGGGCTATCTTGATACCCTTGTTCTGAAAAACGATTTTGGAACTCTTAATCAATTATTACGAGGTTAGTAACATGAATTTAAAACCTGTAGCACTTTTCGCTATGTTGATTGCTGGTAGTGCCCTGTGTGCCCCTGCATTTGCTGGAGATGCAGAAAAAGGCAAGAGTAAGTCTGCTACTTGTGCAGCTTGTCACGGGTCTAATGGAATTTCTATGATCCCTATGTATCCAAATTTAGCTGGTCAAAAAGAGCAGTATTTGGTTTTACAAATGAAAGCATTTCGTAGTGGCGAGCGTAACAATATGGTTATGGCACCTATGGCTAAGGGCCTAAGCGACGAGGATATTGATGATTTAGCGGCTTATTTCGCGAGCCTGAATCCGGCTGGATAAATTGTAAGTAACAGTTTGTGACAGGAGGTTTAATACCTCCTGTTTATTGCTGACGCATTTTTTTCGAAATAGATCTTTTTCGAAACCTTAACGTATCTACTGAAATTAAATAACAGAGATTTCTTATGATCGTTCTACATCACCTCAATAATTCACGTTCGCAACGCATTTTGTGGTTGCTCGAAGAGCTTGAATTAGACTACCAAATTAAACATTACAAGCGTGATGCAAATACCAACCTTGCGCCTTCTACGTTAAAGTTAATTCACCCTTTAGGAAAGTCGCCCGTTATTACCGATGGTGACGTTACGGTTGCTGAGTCGGGTGCGATTATCGAATACTTAGTTGAGCATTATGGTGAGCATTTGAAACCTAAAGCGCACACTGAAGCCCTTAGACAATACCAATATTGGTTACATTTTGCCGAGGGAACTCTGATGCCGCCCATGGTAGCGAAACTGGTTTTTGATAAAGTTAGAGCTAATGCGAAACCATTTTTCATCAAAATAATTGCCAACAAAATTGCTGATAAAGTCATGGATGGTTATTACATGCCAATGATTTCAGGTAATTTGGAGTATGTTGATACTCACTTACAAAATAATCTCTGGTTTGCTGGCGATGAGCTCTCAGGTGCCGATTTCCAAATGAGTTTTCCATTGGAAGCGAGCTTCTCTCGTGGAGGAGGTAAGCAATATCCCGCTATTGCTGCTTATGTGCAAAAAATCCATCAGCGCGAAGCTTACAAGCGGGCATTGCAAAAAGGTGGCGAGTACGCCTACGCTTGAGTTACGCCTTGAGGCTTTTAACTCCCATTAACGTGCCGACTTATTTGTGCTAAAAAGCGCTCTCCGTAGCGCTCTAATTTAGTGTTTCCTACGCCACTTATTTGTAGAAATTGGGATGCATTTTCTGGTAAAAATTCAGCCATATCTGCCAGACTAGCATCACTGAACACGACAAATGGGGGCACGTCATCTTGTTCGGCAATTGTCTTGCGTAAATGTTTTAACTTGGCGAATAAGGCTCGATCATAATATCGCTTGTCGTTTTTACTTCGTTTGGTGGTTTCTAACGCAAGGCGCGGCACAGCAAGGGTAACCATCACTTCAGATTTTAAGATTGGTCGAGCTGCCTCAGTGAGTTTCAAGTTGGCGTTTTGGGTAATATCTATTCGAATTAAACCTTGATGAATAAGTTGGCTGATCACGTTGTGCCAGTAGGCTTCTGATTGGTCTTTGCCAATCCCGTGGGTGGGAAGTTTGTCATGTTGTTGTTCAATAATGCGTTTGTGGTTTTTTCCCCGCAGAACATCGATAACGTATTGAGTTGCCACGGTTTGACCTAGTCTGAATATGCAGGAAAGTACTTTTTGCGCTTGAATGGTGCCGTCAAAACGTTTGGGTGGGTCGATACAGATGTCGCAGTTACCACAATGGGCGCCACTGTACTCGGAAAAATAATTGAGGAGTACTTGACGTCGACAGGTTTGTGCATCAGCAAAGGCTTCCATGGCCGCAAATTTTTGCAGTTCTACTTCGTGACGCTCGGTATTTTCACCCATGCTGATCCATTGACGAATGCGGGCGGCGTCTTTTTCGTCATATAACAATAAGGCTTCCGCTGGCATGCCATCGCGTCCAGCTCGGCCGGTTTCTTGATAATATGATTCGACGCTTCGTGGCAAGTCAAAATGCACGACGTAGCGTACATTGGATTTGTTGATGCCCATTCCGAAGGCAACTGTGGCGACGATCACATCTATATTGTCTTGAATGAAGTCCCGTTGGATTTTATCTCTTATCTCTGGCTCTAGGCCTGCGTGATAACCGGCGCTATTAATCCCTTGTTTGGCTAATTTAAAGCTTAGTTCATCTACTTTGGCGCGACTGTTGCAATAAACAATTCCGCTGCCTTCTTGGTTTTTTACGTAGTGGATGAGCTGATCTACTGCTTTGTATTTTGAGAGTAAATTGTAGCGTATGTTGGGTCTGTCAAAACTACTTCTGAATACAAATGGATTGTGTAAATTCAATTGTTGGGAGATATCGGCTCTGGTTGCGATGTCGGCTGTTGCTGTTAGGCCCATAACGGTGGTGTTGGGAAAATGCTTTTTTAATTGGCCGAGAAGTCGGTAGTCTTGTCTGAAATCGTGTCCCCAGTGGGAAACACAATGGGCTTCATCTACTGCAATTAAACTTAAATTTAGGGTGTGTAGACGGTCGATAAATTCCAATTGCATGAGTCTTTCTGGGGCAACGTAGAGTAATTTAAATTTGCCGTCTTGTAGTTGCCGATAGATATTGACCAACTGCTCACGGGGAATTGATGAGTTAATGTAGGTTGCGGCAACACCTGATGCGGTTAATGCATCAACTTGATCTTTCATTAATGAAATAAGTGGAGATACGACAACGGTTAATCCGGGCAATAGCAAAGCGGGAACTTGGTAACATAGGGATTTTCCGCCACCAGTGGGCATTAAAACCAGCGCGTCACGTCCGTTTAGGACTTGCTCGATGATTTGTTGTTGTCCATCCCTGAAGTTGTCATAACCGAAAACATCTTTTAGCACTTTTACTGCTGGCGCTGCAAAATCTTTGCTTGCTAGGGGGTTGCTGGTGGCAGTAGACAAGTAGTTTCCTCGTACGAATCAAAAATGGTGTTGAATTGGAATTAGTAATGATGATTTTACTTAAAAAGCGCCTTGGGGTATACGCTATAAACACCAAATATTAATGGGATCTAATATGACACAAAATAACATGGATACAACTGTACGTTTGAGTTCTGAGGCGTTAGGTGAATTTGTGATGCATATGTTTAGTGAGCAAATGCCATTTAATAAGCTACTTGGACTAAAAATCGATAAATTGAGCGCTGATGAGGTTGAGGTTAGGTTGCCTTGGGATGACAAGTTAATGGGTAACCCTATTCACAAAATTTTGCATGGGGGGGTTACTGCAGCAATTTTGGATACGGTGGGCGGGGTGATGGCCATTTTGTATTCTATTAAGGATTTTGGAGATATTAGTTTGGATGAGTTTCAGGGCTCGTTTTCTAATGTTGGCACTATCGATATGCGGGTTGATTATTTGCGGCCAGGCAAGGGAAAAGAGTTTATCGCTACGGCGAAGGTGATTCGCAAGGGCAAGAAAGTCGCCGTGTGTAGAATGGAACTACATAATGAGACAGGCACTCACATCGCATTTGGGACAGCCACTTATATGGTTGGTTAGCATCGCATTTGGGACAGCCACTTATATGGTTGGTTAGCACATCGCATTTGGGACAGGCACATATACTTCGCTTTCGAGACAGTCATATATAAAACCACAAATAGGACAGTCTTTAGTGAAAATATATTGTGATTAAGCAGTAAGTGCAAATGTTCAAGGGTGTTTTTGACCTAAGAACAGCCGATACTCTTTGTTTATACCGTATTTATGTTGTCTTGGTCGATTTAGCCAAATTAGAAAGGACAGCAGGTAAGTGGATGTATTTGGAATAATCGGTGGTTTATGGAGTGAGGCTATTGGGCTATCCTTCTGCTGCCTTTTAGTCTGCCCCTCCCCGTGTTTAGCATAAAACTTTCCATCGACCTTGGCTCACCAGCAGCCACGCCAAAATATTTCTCAAAATTATGAAGAAGATTCATCCAAAGCTGTTCACTGCACCCGAAAGTTCGAATTATTGATGGCTGTGTAGTTTCGTTTCTACTTGCCGAATCAAACCCTTGAGCGCTAAAGCGAATAAGTTGTATGTAATCATCTAAGCGAAACGGTAATTCGGTTCGCTGATTTTGAATTGGACTATGCTCAAAAGCCATTAATGACGTTGGTTGATAGCCTTGGCGAAGTGCATCTATGCGTCGCTTAATACTTGTGTGCTCGGAAGATTCGGGGTTGTAAGCTATTTGGGACCGAATTGGGTTCAAATCAACATAAGCTAAACAAGCTGCTAAAGCCTTTTCATCTAATAGTGCTTGGGATTTAAACCGCCCTTCCCAGAAATGTCCTGTACAGTCATCTTCTTGATTAGCTTTTCGAGCAATAGGCTCATTGAGTTCACGCATAAACCAGCTAATATCGTACAAGCGTTTCCGATAGATGGATATGGTGTTAGCAATGGTTTCTAGCTGAATGCTAGAACGTTCAGCAGAATTGTTTTTCATATAGAATTGCTGAACAAGATCCGTTGGCTTGTGTATTTTTTGCCAACGTTTAAAGACCTCGAAATCTGATAATTTTAAGGCTTCAATTTTATTTATATGCAAGACCACGTGAACATGGTTACTCATGACCGCGTAAGCGCACACATCAAGGCAAAATACAGAAGCAAGCAGGAGCAATCTATCTTCTACCCATTGTCTGCGGTGTTCGTAATTTTTGCCAGAATACTTGTCATGACCACACAAAAAAGCACGACGAACACACCGCGACATACAATGATAATAGGGGGTATCTTCAAGACTGATTTGATGCTTCCTGGGCAGCGGCATATAAAACTCCGAACACTAAATATTGTGCACAAGCATAGCGCTTAGGGCGCTAAACACCAGTCCAGTTTAGGTCGAGTTTTTATGACTGTCTCAGTCGAGGTTTGATCACTTAAGTTGATTATAACTAGTGCCTGTCCTGGATAGACGAATTAGGATTCAGGTGACTGTCCTTTATGGAGTCCTTTATGGAATTCTGCTTTTTATCACATTTTTTGAATCGGAATAGTAAGAACTGATTGGGTATTAACTTTCTTTAATTTCTTCGGCTTTATTGAAAGATTTTATTTTTTGCGTTAAATCTTCGATTTGTAATTTAAACGATTCTTTCTGATTTTCATCAGCTTGTTTGAGTCGCTCATTTAACTCAACTAATTGCGTTTTTAACTGTTCTAAAAGTACTTCTTTTTGTTCTGCCTCTTCAGCTTTGTCAAAAATCACCTGATCTACAGTCGACTCACTATTCTCATTGTTAACTCGTTGTTTAGGTGGAATAATTTTGACGTCATCTGGAATTTTACGTTGGTTCATGAAACTAGGGGACATGATTTCGATATCGTTTTCGTGAAGGATATTTAAAACCTCCCGGTTCAGTCGAGTTCTCGAGCTGATTAGACTCTTAACTTCTTCCAATTTACCACTGATTTTGTAGGTTACCGAAAAGTCCCCTAGCTCAACAATATGCACAAAAGGGTCGGTTAGTTGGCAATTGGTAGCAGCTTGTAACAACATGGTTTCAATTGTTGAATTATGAATATCATATCCAAGGGATAAACTTGTAGAGATAATTGTGCCTGATGTACGAGTCACTGTGATGGGATTCGTGATCATAAACGTATTGGGCAGAGCTACTAAATCTCTAACTTCTGTCTGGATTTCTGTATCTAACAATCCACGCTCCACAACTCGCCCAAAGAAGCTTCCTACTTGAACAAAATCACCAGTGTGAAATGGTTTCGTAATTCTTAGCATTATTCCAGCTAATAAATTGGCAAAAATGGTACTAGAAGAGAACGCAAAAATCCCTGAGATGACTAAACCAATTAAACCTATGATTTGATTGCGAGAACTTTCGCTCACTGGTAATGCAAATACTGTCGCCAGTAATGCCACTAAGGTCAATCCAAGCATTATTAACTGTCGCGAAAACAGTTTTTCATTTCCAGCATCAGCTTGTTTAACTATCAATATATTGTGCGCACTCCAAAGCACCACAAATACAATTAAAAGGGTTATCAATAGCGGTATAAAAGAAAGTGTTAGTTCTAACAATGAATCTGTTGAAAACATAAATTATTCCAGTGTAAAAATAGAGTAGGTTTAAATTCGATAATCCAAATAAGGTTCAAATATAGAACGTAAATCTACCTTAGCTTTGAGTTTCATCGCTAACAAAAATAAGCCACCTAGCTTTCGGTGCAAGAAAATAGTATCTACAGGGGGCGTATGCACATAGCTTTTGTCTATACTCATTTGGGTGCCGATTACCCTTAATCGATCTAACAAATCGCTAGTTGAAAAATCGTAGCCCCCCTCTAAATAAAGTGGCTCACAGGATAAGTAACACATTTCAGTTATATCGACTTGTGTTTTTTCTGAAAGGGTAGTGGTCATTAAGCCTAATTCCAACGCATTATCAGCGACTCCATTTTTGTCGTTTCGATATCCAGCTTGCATTAACTGGAGATACGCCTGAGCCATAGACTTGTTGTATTCTCTCGTTGCGCCAAAATCTAACAATACAATCTTTTCAGCGTCGTTATCATACAAAAAATTTGCAAAATTCGGATCGGTTTGAATAAGTTGAAACTCAAATAACTCTCTGAAAAATAGTGAAAAAAGGTCGCTTACGACTTTGTTTCGCAGTGTTTGACTTGCTTCACTGAGGTTTTCAATTGGTTCTCCATCTAAAAAAGTCATGGCTAACACAGTCTCGCTACTTAATTCCGGCATCCAGTGAGGAATTACAAACCTGTCGTCAGTTCCTAATAAAGAACCGTACTGTTCTAAGCGTTTACCTTCTAAAATGTAATTAGCTTCTTCGTGCAATTGCGCTTTAGCTTCAGATAAAAGTGGTCCAATATTTATTCCCTTAGGTAGAAGGCCTGATAATTTTATTAAACTCGCGACGTTATCTACATCGCTGTTGATACTCTCTTTAATTCCTGGATACTGGACCTTAATCGCTAATCGTCGCAAATTACTGTCAATTGCTTTGTGAACTTGGCCAATAGAAGCAGATGCAATGGGGTTCAACTGAAATTGGATAAATTGCGATTGCCATTCACCTCCCCAATGTGATTCCAAGACAGTCATCAATTCTGCTCGAGGCATAGATTTAGCGTCAGATCGTAATCGAGCTAATAAATCAGATAATTCTTTGGGCAACACATCACCGCCATCCATCGAAATTAACTGTCCAACTTTCATGGCCGCGCCACGCATTTGAGCAAGTTGATCTGCTACCCGTTTGACATTTGACGGTGTCAGCAGCAGATCTTTTACTTTTGGCCGGTTACCTTTAGCAAGCTCAGAAACGCCCTCTGAAATCATATTCCCTGCAATCCGGGAAGCTAAACTTCCCATTTTTGCAAATCGAGAAACTCTACCTTTCGGTATCTTTGCTTCCTCTAAAGGTGGTTTTTTTGTCATTTTATTTATTCTTTAGATTGGGATAGCGTTCTGACAGCTTCTTTTCGAACGCTAAACAGGCTGGGGTTTGCCCTGCACTTTCAATATCTGCGCAACTTAATTCTGTTATTGAGTCTATACACGCAATGGCAGAATCTTCGAAATCCATGTTTCCCTTAACCGCGTTTGTATCCATCATACTTTTACACATATTATCCACTACACCATCTATCATCACTCGCATTTCTGGAGGGATACCATCTGTTGTTCCTATCTGTTCTGTCACACAAACTTTAATATGATCACACAAACGTATAGATGCTTCTTCAATGTTCTCCGCAAAAGTTACCGAGGAAAACAAGGTTAGAATAAGTGTTACTACTGTAGTTGGGCGAAACATACTCGCTCCTTATGGTTTAACGATATGAGTTATTGGACAGCCACTTTTGTTGGCGACTGATAAAGTAATAAATGTCACAAACATGGCTGTCTAAAATGAACTTCAAACGTGCCTGTCCAAAATAAACGAACATGCCTGTCCAAGATAAACGTTAATATTAGTTGGTATTCAATGATGCCTGTCCATGTTATGAAATCAAAATAGAACAAATTGGTGAGAATGTCAGCAAACAGATTCGATATGGAAGATATTTTGTTGCAATAACTTGGTGAAACATGAGGTATAATTGTGAAAAGTGTATTGTTTAGGAGAAGTTATGAGAATTTGCGGTGTTGAACTAAAAGGTAGTGAAGCCAATTTATGTTTGTTGTCTTTGGAAAACGAAGTGTTTCATATTCCAGATTGCCGTGCGCGCAAGTTAACTTATCCTAAACAGGATTCTACAGAAGAAGTTCGGGAATTTCAGTTTACATTTAAAAAATTGATGGAAGACTACAAGATTGACGCTGTGGTTATTCGTGAACGTCCAACCAAAGGCAAATTTGCAGGCAGTGCGGCTGGTTTTAAAATGGAAGCGGCAATTCAATTAATTGAAGAATTAAAGGTCGAAGTTTTGGCGCCAACGTTTATCAAAGAAATTTTAAAACGTAATCCAATTCCCGTGCTATTTTCAGAAACAGGTTTGAAAATGTTTCAGGAAGTGGCCTTTAGCACCGCTTTCGCTTACTTAATGAAAGAAAAGTACGGAATGGAACAACAACCGGTAGAATGAAATCAATCAATTTCGCGATTCAAATTGATTTCGAAAAACGTCGGTATTAAATCTACGCGGAGGATCTTAATGATTCTTTGCTTGCAGGTTTGATCAATAAAATATCCGCAAGCTTATTTAATATCGCCGAGGCTTTTAAAGCGCATTGCGGCCTAATGTTAATTGTGAAATCGTGTCATATTGTTGGTTGTCGTCATATATTCAATTCTTTGTAATCAAATCGTTGTTGACGTTTTGTTATTATTCGCTCGAAACTTCGAGTTCATTTTTCTGGTTGTTGTAAATTCATGTCTGATAAATCGTTGAAAGCAGGCGTTATTTTCGCCGTTGCTGCATATGCCATGTGGGGTTTTGCTCCGCTATATTTCAAAATGCTGATGGTGATGCCTGCGGCAGAAATCCTCGTACATAGAGTGATTTGGTCTGCTCTGCTATTAGTGGTTTTAGTATTGGCCTTAAAGCAGCTACCAAAAGTTCAAGCTGCATTAAAAAATCCACGAGTAATTAAAATTTTATTGATATCGGGATTACTGTTAGCTGGGAATTGGCTGTTGTTTATTTGGGCTGTCAACAATGGTCATCTACTCGATGCTAGCCTAGGTTACTATGTTAACCCTTTGCTTAATGTCTTCTTAGGTCGCATGTTTTTAGGGGAGCGATTACGGAGAATGCAGAAAATTGCTGTGGCGATTGCACTTTTCGGCGTTTTAATCTTACTGTTTTCCTATGGGGAACTACCTTGGATTGCCCTGCTACTGGCATCTAGTTTTGGTGTTTATGGATTGCTCAGAAAGCAAGTTGCAGTAGATTCTTTGCCAGGACTGTTAATCGAAACCATGATGATGTTGCCATTTGCCATCTTCTATTGGCTGTTTTTTGCTTCCCAAATGAGTAACCTATTCAGTAATGATGCAGATCTAAACGCATTATTAATAGGGGCAGGAATTATTACAACCGCACCCTTATTATGTTTTACCGCGGCTGCTCGCCGTATACGATATTCTACATTGGGCTTTTTCCAATATATCGGCCCTAGCATTATGTTTATTTTGGCTGTGTACTTGTATGACGAGCCCTTGCATGAGGCGCGTTTAGTCACATTCGGATTTGTTTGGTTAGCTTTAGTGATTTTTAGCTTTGATTCTTATCGGGCATATCGTAAATCTTTGAAATGCATGGGGGTGTAACAATTATCCCTGCTTTTAGTCAAGGTCGCCAATCACTCGGTTGCGACCTTGGGCCTTGGCTTTATAAAGGTGTTCGTCAGCTACGGTTAACATCGACTCTATTTTTTTACTAGCGCGGCTCGTCACTCCAACGCTCAATGTGCATGAGTGGCTAATACCTTTACTCTTTATTATTTTTTTACTTACTTCTTCGCGAAAAGTATTTAGCAGTTCAACTGCATGAGCATGGTCGACATTCGCCATAAAAATACAAAACTCTTCGCCACCGAAACGTGAGAAGTGAAAAGATGAAAAGTGGCGAACAATTATCTTTGAAACTTCTTTTAGCACTACATCTCCGAAGTCATGGCCAAAAGAGTCGTTAATTAATTTGAAGTTGTCCAAGTCGATTAAAGCTAACGACATTTGTGCCTGTCCACGGTGGATGGTGTTGTTAACTTTATTAAAGAAGTGTCGGCGATTGGGGAGTCCGGTTAAATAATCTGAGTTGGCCGCTTGTCTAATTGCTTCTATCTGCTCGATATGTTCGACGTTTTGTACGATTCTGCAAAAAAATTCTTCGTGACAATAAGGCTTTCGTAAAAAATCATTCGCGCCACTCTTTATGAATTGAGCTAATAACGAAGCGCTCATGTTCGTTGACAAACCAATAATGCTTAATTGATCTTTATCGTAAAGTTTTCTGGCTTCTGAGACTAATTCCAACCCTGTCGTATCGGCCAATTGTTCTTCAACTAACATCAATTTTATAAGTGGGTGTCTTTGTAACAGGGTTAGTGCTTGTTCGGCGCTTGAGGCTTCGTAAGTGATGAAGTTATGCCGGGCTATCAATGAAGATTGCTTATTGCGATCGCGCCTAGATTTATCTACCAATAACACCCCAATCTGTTTGTTTTTTTCTAATCTGATTAATAGCCGGCTCAGATATTCGAACATTTGTGCGTTTTGCTTAGGGATATAATCAACTACAGGTTTGGCCAAAATATTCTCGCGAACATCCTCTTCAACACCACTGGTTATAACAATGGTAGGAATAAAGGCATCTATGGTGAAATTAATTGCCTGTCCATGAGGAGCGTCGGGAAGGGAATAGCCAACAACCGCGCACAAATAAAGCTCTGGTGATGTAGTTTCAAAAATGATTTTCGCTTGAGCTAACGTATTGGCTAACACTACATCTAAGTTAGCTTTGCCAATGACACGCTTGAGCACGCGCACACTTGATTCACTATCTTCTATTAACAGAACCTTAAATTTCATTGGCAATTCAGTTCGTTTTAAATTTTTTCCAATTTAGCATAGGCCAACATTAGCCACTTTGTCCCTATGTTGTCAAAATTCACTTCAACTCGGGCATGTTCACCGCTTCCTTCGTAATTTAAAACGGTTCCTTCTTGAAACTTACTATGTTTGACCCGTTGTCCTAGCTGAAACCCGGTAGACTCAAACGCCATATGCGATGTTGCTGGTTGAAAGCGGTTTTGAATCGGGCGGCTGACGGTTGTTCGCAGGCGCACTTCCTCAATACATTCACTGGGAATTTCTTTGATAAAACGTGATGGTGTATGGTATTTATCTTGGCCATATAACCGTCTTGATTCGGCATAAGTCATGTATAGTTTTTGCATCGCACGGGTCATACCGACATAACAAAGTCTGCGTTCTTCCTCTAAGCGCCCGGGCTCTTCATGGCTCATCTGGCTGGGGAACATACCTTCTTCAACACCGGCTAAGAAAACTAATGGAAATTCCAAGCCTTTTGCTGAATGTATTGTCATCATTTGCACGGCGTCTTGGTGGGCATCGGCTTGTGATTCACCTGCTTCCAATGATGCGTGGGCTAGGAACGCTGATAAGGGAGTCATGTTTTCAGCCTCTTCAGGGGCTTCGAATTGCTTACAAGCGGTCACGAGTTCCTCAAGGTTTTCGATACGAGCTTGGGCTTTTTCACCTTTTTCCGCCTGATACATAGCAAATAGGCCTGAATTTTTGATGACATGATCAGCCTGCTGGTCTAATTCAAACTCTTGTACTTCAACTTGTAACTTCAATATTAACTCGACGAAGCGCTGAAGTGCGGTGGCTGCTCTTCCTGAAAAACGCTTTTCACGGAGCATGTCATTGGTGGCTTGCCACATTGATAACTCTTCATTACGAGCTGTTTCTCGAATTAATCCAAGGGTTTTATCTCCAATCCCACGAGTTGGCGTGTTCACAACTCGCTCATAAGCTGCATCATCTATTGGTTGATTAATCAGCCTTAGGTACGCTAGGGCATCTTTGATTTCTTGGCGTTCGAAAAAGCGTAATCCGCCGTATATCCTATACGCCACCGACTCCTGTAACAGAGCTTCTTCTAGAACCCGGGATTGAGCGTTGTTGCGATACAAAATGGCACAATCTGCTAACGCATCACCTTTGTCGCTCCATTCCTTAATCCGTGCCACAATGAATCGAGCTTCATCCAGTTCATTGAAGCCTGCATACATCGAGATGGCTTCGCCTTCGGCATCTTCAGTCCATAGGTCTTTGCCTAGTCGCCCTTGGTTATTATCTATCACCGCATTAGCGGCTTTGAGAATATTGCCTGTTGAGCGATAGTTCTGTTCTAGTCGAATTGTCTTGGCGCTAGGAAAGTCCCGCAAAAAGTGCTGAATATTTTCCACATTGGCGCCACGCCAGCCGTATATGGATTGATCATCGTCACCTACAATCATCATGTTGTTGTCTGCACAGCTCAAAATGCGCAACCAAGCATATTGGATGTTGTTAGTGTCTTGGAATTCATCGACCAAAATTGTGCGGAAACGTTTTTGGTAATGTCTGAGTACATCGGGGTTGTTCAGCCACAATTCATGGGCGCGCAGCAATAACTCAGCAAAATCTACCAAGCCTGAGCGATCACAGGTTTGTTGATAAGCTTGGTATATGTCTTTCATGGTTTGTTTGGTTGGATCACCCTGAGTATCTATGTGCTCAGGTCGCAGGCCTTCGTCTTTATTGCCATTGATGTACCATTGAATCGATTTAGGTTGCCAATTCTTTTCATCTAAATTAAGCGATTTAATCACCCGACGAACTAATCGATACTGGTCATCAGAGTCCAATATCTGAAAATTCTCAGGTAAGCGTGCCTCTTTGAAATGAGTTCTAAGCAGTCTATGGGCGAGTCCGTGAAAGGTACCAATCCACATAGTGTGCAATCCTGAACCCATTAAACGTTCTACTCGACCACGCATTTCTCTGGCTGCTTTATTGGTAAATGTCACGGCAAGAATGCTAAAAGGAGCAAGTTGCTCAACTTCCATTAACCAAGCAATACGATGCACAAGCACTCGAGTTTTGCCACTTCCGGCACCGGCTAAAACCAACATATCGGACGGGGGTGCTGCCACCACTTCACGTTGTTTATCGTTAAGTTGGTCTAAAAGTCGAGATACATCCATAACAAGCTTATTTAAATTTATTGATTAATAGACGAAGTATATCAGTTATACTGTGTTTTTATACATCGAAAGGGCTGGTTTTGTGACTTTTACCCAGCAATATGCAAACTGAGCTTGTATTTGAACGTTTTTGCCCGCACATCCGTTCTAATAAACTAACATAAGACAAAAGTGACTTACCCTACGTTTGGGTAGAATTCAATTGAGGAGAACTAGATGCCAATCGATAATTTCTGGAAGAGATTAAAAGCTGAAGCTGAAGAATTAGTGGAAAGCGAGCCTCTCTTAGCCAGCTATGTGCATGCTTGTATTCTCGCTCACCACAACTTTGAGACGTCTTTGAGCTTCATTCTTTCCAATAAAATCCAAGATGAGGTTATGCCCGCGCTCGCTATTCGCGAAGTGCTTGACCAAGCCTATACATTGAGTCCCGAAATTGTAGAGTCAGCAATCGAAGACATTGAAGCTGTGTTAACCCGAGATCCTGCAGTAGATAAAATTCTCACTGTATTGTTGTATTTTAAAGGCTTTCAAGCGATTCAGGCTTATCGATTGTCCCATTATTTATGGGCCAAAAACCGTAAGCAATTAGCCCTGTTTGTGCAAAGTCGAAACTCCGAAGTCTTCGGTGTTGATATCCACCCTGCCGCAGTGATTGGCAAAGGCGTAATGTTTGACCACGCAACTGGTATTGTTATTGGTGAAACAGCCGTTGTGGAGGATCATGTTTCAATTCTACAATCCGTCACGTTAGGCGGAACTGGTAACGAGTCCGGCGATCGTCACCCTAAAGTACGCCAGGGCGTCATGGTGGGAGCAGGGGCCAAAATTCTCGGTAATATAGAGATTGGTGCAGGTGCTAAAGTTGGTGCTGGTAGTGTGGTTCTCAAGAACGTACCTAAGCACGTTACAGTTGCAGGAGTGCCTGCGAAAATTGTCGGTGTACCTAGTTGTCCTAATCCTTGTGAAACAATGAACCAAAATATTTACGAAGATTAATGGTTGGGCAGATAAGTCGACCATAAAGCGTCTCGTTATTCCCCTGTAGGCGGGTGTTTTAGGCCGAGTTTGTCATCGCTTTTCCACGGGCTGAAGCCCGTGCTACAGACATTAGTAGCACGGTATTTATGCCGTGGATTGGTTGAATTGTTTACTGAGAGCTAAAGCCCGTGCTACAAGGGCGCAAATGTATTTGGTTATTTATCTGTAGGCGGGTGCTTTAGGCTCGTGTTATAAGAGCGAACTGTTCCGTATTTAATTTTCAATCAATAAATTTAACTCTTCCAAATCATCTAATTGAACATGAGGAAGGACTGTGGTCTTTTCTTGAGTTAAATGCATTTTCCGGTTGTAGGCGTACCAACCGCTTTGCATGCCCGCATTGATTGCGCCCATCACATCTTTTTCTAAGTTATCACCCACATGTAGAATCTCTTTGGGATCTACTTTCAATGTTGAACTTGCCAGCGTAAACATCGCATCGTGAGGCTTCATCGGCCGTTCCAAATTGGCTTTAAAACAATGGCTAAAATACTCACTAATACCAATCTGTTGCAGGTTCACGTTACCGTTGGTGATAGCAACCAGAGGGAGTTTATTAGCCAACTTAGACAACAAGGCACATATTTCTTGGTTCACTTGAAAGTTACTGCGATGGTGATAAAAGAAATCAAAACAGTCATCCACCGCTGAGCTGAGATGGTGATCTTGATAACCCGCTTTTTGTAATCCTGTTTGTAATGTATGTTTGCGTAAAGCCCCCATATCTGAGGCCAGTTGAGGTTGACTTTGTAAATGTTCTAGTTTGAATTGTTGCCAATCTTGGTAGGAAAACTCTGATGTTTTTGGGTAGCTAGCAGACAAATAGTTTAGTAGCTTTCTTTCAGCTTCCATAATAAAGGGATAGTTGTCATACAACGTATCATCTAAATCAAAACTAATGGCTTTTATTGGGGAAAAATTCCGATAAAATTTCATTCAGGAATACCTATTCTTCAACCTTAAAATGTTTTTTATTCGTCAATACTGGAAGTCTGACTACTATTTGTTTTTTCGCGACCGAGGGTGTGCGTTGTCGTACACCTTGGATAAATGCTGAAAATCCAAGTGTGTATACACTTGGGTGGTCGACAAATTCGCATGACCTAGTAGCTCTTGTACTGCGCGTAAATCTCCGCTGGATTCTAACATATGAGTGGCATAAGAATGTCGCAACTTGTGTGGATTTACTTTTTGGTCAATATGTTGTTTGTGTGCCCATAATTGCATTCGCTTGGCAATTTGACGGTGGCTTATGCGGCGTTTGTGCATACTAACAAACAGCGCTTGTTCGTCGGCAGGGGGAGTCATTTGACTGCGTACCGCCAACCATTTATTTAACCAAGTTATGGCTGTCTTACCAACCGGTATCACACGCTCTTTACGACCTTTACCGAATACTCTAATTTGACCTTTGGTGACTATGTCTTGCAAGTTTAAGCCAGACAATTCGGCTAAACGTAATCCACAACCGTACGTTAGTTCCATCATTGCTCGGTCACGCACCGCCAACACAGATTCTGGATCTATTTCCAGTAATTGACCAACTTGGTCTACATTCAAGTGTTTCGGCAGTGGCCTGCCAAGTTTAGGTGTTTGTACGGCTTTCGCTGGGTTAGTTTTGAGTACACTCTGAGCGACTAGAAATTGGCAAAACGTGCGTAATGCAGACAAACGCAATGCAATTGAGCGCGGGGCTAAATTTTTGCGTCTAGCCTGACTCAAAATAGATTTAATATGATGAGTAGTTAGTTCAGACCAACTTGATATGTCTAACTGTTCACTTATCGAGTGCAGTTGTCGCTGGTAGTTTTCTATTGTTTTGGGTGAAAGGTTTCTTTCGTATTTTATGAACGAAAAAAATTTTTCCAGCCAGTGGTCTAAGGCTGGAGCGTCCATGGTTAATATCCAGCCAAGTTTGGCAGCAGTACGTTTAAGAACTGTTGCAACTGAGTTATCAGTAAAGTATCCATATCTGGATTGAAATGACTTGGGTCTTTACTGCCAATGGCTAAAATGCCTAGTTCGCCTTTTTCACCTAGCAGCATAAGAGCGACAGATTCAACGTTTCCTTCTTTGAACAGCAACTGCTTTTCATGTTGGCTTAAGCGGCCGAAGAAAAAACAGTCTTGTTTAAAACGCTTTTCAATAAATAATTTGCGTTGAATCTCTGGTAACGCATGGGCACCGCTGAACGATTTTAACGTGACAGCAGATAATCGTAGCTTTTGGCACATAACATCTTCAAGTACATCTTGGACTTCGCTAAAAAATCGGCAACTGAGTAATTGAAGGTTCAAATCTGCATAAATACGGTATATTTGTTCGTTTTGCTTTGCTATCGAAATGAGTTGATTGAGCTTGTGGGACAATTCGCGATTTTTCTTGCGTAATTGTTCTGATTGCAACTCAACCAGAGAAATACTGCCTTTTTGTTGATGAGAAATGACGAGTTTTTCCGCCAATTCTGGATACTCAACAAAAAAATCAGGATTCTCTAACAAGTAGTCTTTTACGTCTTTATCGCTAACGACGTCTGCCACTTTTTCATAATTAGTTAGCATTTCCCTATTTACCTGTTGTTGTGCTGTATCACTCATATTATGAGGGTTCCATCAAAAATATGTTCCGCAGGACCAGTCATTTTTAATACATTGTCTTTACCTTGCCAACGTATTTTTAATGTACCACCGGGTAGGTCAACTTGTACATCTTTGCTTAGTTTACCTTGAATCTGACCAATTGCCACTGCTGCACAAGCACCCGTTCCACAAGCTAAAGTTTCACCTGCTCCGCGTTCGTGTACTCGCAGTTTTATATGATTTTCGTTGATTATTTGCATGAACCCAACATTGACGTTTTCAGGAAATCTGTCATGGGTTTCAAGTAATGGGCCGATGTTTTCTACATCTGCAGTTTGCACGTCATCAACTTCAAGCACGCAATGGGGATTCCCCATTGACACCGACCCAACCATAAAGGTTTGCTCTTGTGCTCGAATCAAATAAATTTTTTCTTCTTTATTGGCTTTTAAAGGTATCTTTGCTGGCTCGAAAATCGGGCGTCCCATATTTACGGTGACTTGGCCGTCTTTTTCAAGATACAACACTATTTTGCCAGACTTAGTACTAACCACCACTTTATTACGGTTAGTTAACCCCTTTATTTTTACAAACTTTGCAAAGCATCTTGCGCCATTGCCGCACTGAGAAACCTCCGAACCATCGGCATTAAAAATACGATAGTGGAAGTCTTGTTCCGGATCATAAGGCGGTTCAACCAACAACAGTTGGTCGAAGCCTATGCCAAAGTTTCTATCAGCCAATTGCTGAATTTTATCTTTCGAAAAAAATACATTTTGCGTGACATTGTCGATAACGACGAAATCGTTGCCAAGACCATGCATCTTAGAAAATTGAATTTGCATTATTACTACTAAAAGTTTTGTTACGGTTATATTAACCTACATATGCGGCGACCAAAATAGCTATTTTGCAGTCTATTTGCGACACACACTAAAAACAACGTAAATTCAGGTAACTAATTTACATGTTATCGCTACGAAATAACGTGTTCACCCTTCCACAGGTCAGATAACACTTCTCGTTCACGTGCTAAATGTAATTGGTTTTTATCAACAATTATTTCAGCTGGACGACAACGGCTGTTGTAATTTGACGCCATCACAAAACCGTAAGCACCTGCACTGCGCACAACCAACAAGTCGTTAGGAGCAATTTCCAGCTCTCGGTCTTTACCAATGAAATCTCCGGTTTCGCAAATTGGACCAACGATGTCATAGATTGCCTTAGGCTTGCCTGTACTCAGTTCCGCAGGAATGATGTTTTGCCAAGCTGAATAAAGTGCTGGACGAATTAAATCATTCATTGCGGCATCTACTATGGCGAAGTTTTTCTCTTCCCCTTGTTTAATAAATTCTACTTTGGTGATGAGAATACCTGCGTTTGCCATAATCGCACGTCCAGGTTCAAATATTAGCTTAAGCTCTGGGCGCTGCTGCATGCGCGTCATAAGTGCTTCAACGTACTGATCGGGATGGGGCGGCGTTTCATCTTTATACGCCACGCCTAAACCACCGCCGACATCGAGGTGACTGATGGTGATACCCAGTTCGGCCAGCTCATCAATCAGTAATAACAATCTGTCTAGTGCATCTACGAATGGCACTATATCGGTGAGTTGTGAGCCAATATGACAGTCCATGCCTTTAATTTCTAAATGCTCATAGCTAGCGGCAAGCTTATAAATGGCAACCGCGTTTTCTCGTGGTATACCAAATTTGTTGGCTTTGAGCCCTGTTGAAATATAGGGGTGCGTTTTAGCATCCACATCGGGATTTACGCGAATAGAAATTGGCGCGACTACATTGAGTTTAGATGCAACTTTATTGATCCGCTCTAATTCAGGAGCAGACTCAACGTTAAAACATAAAATGTTTTTAGACAGAGCAAATTCAATTTCTTGTTCGGTTTTACCGACTCCAGAAAATACCACTTTAGTTGGATCACCACCGGCTTCAATTACGCGAGATAATTCACCGCTTGAGACGATATCAAAACCAGAGCCTAGCTTCGCCATGACCGAAAGCACACCTAAATTGGAATTTGCTTTCACCGCGTAACAAATCAGGTGAGCATGCTTACCTGCAGCTTTGTCAAAAGCATGCCAGTGACGCTCTATTGTTGCTCTGGAATAAACATAACAAGGTGTCCCAAACTGCTCTGCAATCTGTTGAACCGGCACATCTTCGGCGTGAAGGGTAGAGTCTTGATACTGAAAATAATCCAACTACGACTGCTCCTCTGAGTCATCTAAATTTTGCTCTGCGGTGGGTGAGTTTTGCTCAGTGGGATGAATTAGTTCACCCTTAAGCCCACATCCTGAAATGATAAAAATGAACGCCAATAAGGAAAGCATACGAATCGCAAAACACAGATTTTTGAACACTGATATCACCTAACAATTACGAAAGGCTATATCATCTCATCAAAAGCAAAAAAAACAAGCATTGCCACTGCCTGATTTGGGATAAGACATGCAATAAATTAATAATTGCCTCTAAATCAAGGTCACTTACGTCGCTGTCACATTAAACTGACGCCGCACTTTTTCTTTTTAGGACTGCTTGTTAGGACAGCCACCCAAAGGGGCTTGTTAGGACAGCCACCCAAAATGGCATGTTAGGACAGCCATCCAAAAAGGCTTGTTAGGACAGCCATCCAAAGGGGCATGTTAGGACAGCCACCCAAAGGGGCCATGTTTGGACAGCCACCCAAAGGGGGCATGTTTGGACAGCCACCCAAAGGGGGCATGTTTGGACAGCCATGCAAAAGAGGTGCATGTTAGGACAGCCACCCAAAGGTGCATGTTAGGACAGCCACCCAAAGGGGCATGTTAGGACAGCCA
>NZ_JAHKPT010000036.1:20070-80853 GCF_018860635.1 Aliiglaciecola lipolytica | reverse complement strand
GCATGTTAGGACAGCCATGCAAAAGGGCTTGTTAGGACAGCCATGCAAAGGGGCATGTTAGGACAGCCACCCAAAGGTGCTTGTTAGGACAGCCACCCAAAGGGGGCATGTTTGGACAGCCATCCAAAAGGGCATGTTTGGACAGCCACCCAAAGGTGCATGTTAGGACAGTCACTTTGATCCCTTTGATCTGAACGACATTTGCAAAATTTGGAGTTAGGCGCCATTGGCTAAAGACATGCGCACTGACTCTGGGAAACGGGTGATTTTCCAAAGTTGCTCACACAGTCTTTTGGTATCCATGTAATCCCCCTCCAGTAGCCAGTTGATTAGTATGTCTGGGGAATTTGGGTAGGTAATTGGTTCCGGTGAGTCTTTACTTAGCCACTTTGAAACGATGTTTGGGTCTAAACTATCCATACTGTCACACCGGTTCATGCGCTCTAGTGTGACGCGGTTGGATGTTTGTTCGTATTGATTTTTCAGCGGCTTTACCAGAATTTTTTTGCCTAATTGCAAACATTCGCTAGACAGCTCAAAACCTCCATTTGCAATGACTCCCGCACATTCAAATAAAGCTTGTTGGAAGGTTTGTTTAGAAAGTGGTCGCCATTGGCTGTTTGCAGTTGCAAAAGGGCCGTCTATATCTGGGTGGTAACAAACAAATTTTTCGTTAGGAAACTTTTCTAGTAACGCTTTGATGGCCTCTACATTTTCAAACGGCAAATAGACCAGCACATGTTCGCCTTTGGTTGCCTTGCTGTAAGATTCTTCGATGAATGGAGGCATAATAGGGAAGCCAAAATGATACCAATGGACTCCCAAATTGACATCGCAGGGAGCGAACGTGCGCATCAGCATTCTGTCGGTCCAAGCTTCACCTTGTTTAGGCACTTTATGTTTAAATGCTGCTTGGTGACTAATTGATATAGACGATAGGTCTTTCATTTTGGCGGCCCAAGCTGTTACTGGCTCGAAGTCATTCAGTAATACATGGTATTTGGCCACATTGAGTTGTTTTACATCCCGTATAAATTGTCTGATATTGGCTTGTTTTAGCGTTTCCCAGCGATTTACCTCGCCATTTTCGGTAATGAACGTTAATCCTGTCACAGTGCGATAATTGCCAAACACTTCCATGTCGAAGTAACGGGAGGGATCGCGACCACTAAATATGAAATCAACTTCAATATCATCTCGTTTGGCAAAAGCTTTCGCCATGATTCGCGCCCGAGCAATGTGACCATTACCCGTGCCTTGCACGCCATACAATATTTTCATTAAAACTACTTATACAAGGATAGAAAGACTTAACATTGAAATAGTGATACCTAAAAACGCACCGGCAACAATGTCACTAGGATAATGAACACCCAGCATGACTCTGGATAATCCAATTAAGCTTGCCCAAATATAAACTAAAACAGCTACGCTGGGATAGAAGTGAGCCAATAGCGATGCCATCAAAAAAGCAGCTGCGGTATGGCCTGAGGGTAAGCTGAATTTATCCGAAGGAGTAATGTGAGAGCGAAAATTGTAGATTAAATCGCAAGGCCTTTGACGCTTAAACAATTTTTTTAAAATCACATATATGGGTAATTCTAAAGCGTAGGCTAATAATGAGGTGTAAAGGAATATCGCCCCATCTTTGGGGTCGAAAACGCACAACAGCACGCCTAACAGCAAATAAACGTGCCCGTCGCCACTTTTTGAGATGTATTTAATTATTCGGCAATCGCGACCGGCGGTTACACCGAAAATCCAACGGAATATATGTGTATCAGCTCTGCCAAATGCATTCATCTCTAGGTACTCTTACATTTTGTACTCATTGCGAATAAAAGTAACCCTAGTGTATGAACGCTAGTTGACAAAAATACGAAACCTTTGTGACAGATGTAAGTCATATTTGTGACAGTGAAGAAAACTAATCTTAAGGTTTTACAAACTCGCTCGTAACACTTAATCTAGAGCTTTAATGCTTGAGTTGGATATTCTGATGGAATACAACACGTCTGAACTGTGTGATTTATTTGCTGATAGTGTAGATGTTGTCGACCCTTTATTTGTTAATTATGGTGGTAGGCTTTCTTACGGCGGTGAGATTACAACCGTCAAATGCCATGAAGATAAAGGATTGATTGATAAAGTATTGTCTCAACCTGGAAAAGGCAAAGTTTTACTAATTGATGGTGGCGGTTCTACTCGTCGAGCCTTGATTGATGTGAATACGGCTCAAATTGCCATTGAGCACGATTGGGAAGGCATTGTTTGTTACGGCAGCGTGCGTGAAGTCGATCAGCTTGAAGAATTAGATATTGGTATTCATGCCGTCGCGTCTATTCCAGTTAACGCTGCATTTGAACAAGTCGGCGAAGTTGATGTAGCGGTTAATTTTGGTGGTGTCACTTTTTTACCTGAAGATCATCTTTATGCTGATAGCACTGGCATTATTTTATCCCCAGAGCCGCTTGATATAGAATGAGTTTGAATGATTCAGTGAATCTTATTTGCTAGCAGCTGCCTAATGGGAATAGGCAGCTGTTACGATAAATCTTTGTTAGGGTGTTGGTTACAAGATTGAATTCAAGTAGGCAGCAATTCGCACTCCACCCATCTGCAACCTTTGCTTAACTTCAGGTAGGTGTTGGTATTGATAGCTCCAACTTAATTTTTCTTCCTGTGGGTATATGTTATTGCGCAATTGAATGCTTTCTTTGATCCACACTCTGGGATCAGTGGTTTGCCATTGTTTTGCCATCTCGGGTGAGATTTTTTGAGTTAACCAGTTTGTCCATTCTGTGAAAGACAATTGTTGTCTATCAATAATGCCGCTATCCCAAACTCGGTGCAGGTTTGAGTTTTCCCAAAAAAACTCGAGTTTGACATCGTTTCCACCGCGGTCTGTGCCATCACCAGCGTGTAATGGCTGATGCAAATCTCCGATAATATGGACAATAAAATGCAGCGCTAATTGTTTGTCTTGCAAAGTTGCTTCTGGGTTTTTCAGGGTCGCACTAAATGACAGCAAAGCCGTGTAAGCATCACCTTGTGACGGGGCATGTTTAGCGGCACTATAATCGCTGCCTTCGGGGACGCTAACATAATGCCAAGGAGATGAAGTTTTCTGCCAGAACTCCGAAGGGTCAGAGCGCATTTCATCTGCAATGGTCGATATTTCAGCTAAGGATTTGGTTGGGTAAATAGCTGCAATTTTTGCTTTCGCATCTGCGCTTAAATACTGCTCCGCAATATTCGCGGTGACGCGATGACCCGTTTGCCCCCACGCAAAGGCTTGGCTGTTCTGAAATAAACAGATTCCAAGCAGCGCCCATTTTGAATGTTTACGAAAAAAAGCGGTATATGACATAAATATCTATCTCTTTTTATTATTTTTGGTAGCCCCAACGAGGCATCAATTGTTGGTCAATATCTAAGTGGTCGAGGATCCGTGCGACCACAAAGTCGACCAAATCTTCAATCCGTTTAGGTTGGTGATAAAACCCTGGCGCCGCAGGCATTATGGTCACGCCCATCTGCGACAATTTGAGCATATGTTCAAGGTGAATGGTGGATAGTGGCATTTCCCGAGGAACGACAATTAATTGTCCTCTTTCTTTTATCACAACATCTGCTGCGCGTTCGATTAGGTTGTCACTTTTACCGGTGGAAATAGCGCTCAGTGAGCCAGTTGAACAAGGGCACACGACCATTTGTTTAGGGGCGGCAGAGCCGGAGGCTACTGGAGAAAACCACTCGTCTTTTCCAAACACGGTTATTTGTTCCGGTTTAGCATCAAAACGGTTAGTAAAAAACTCACTACAGGTTTTCGGATTGGCGGGTACTTTCAAGTCTTCTTCGGTCGCTAAAACGACTCTAGCGGCAGAAGATATGAGTAAATAAACTTGATAGTTAGCTGCAACTAAGGTTTCCAGCAACCTTAAACCATAAGGTGCGCCAGATGCCCCGGTGAATGCTAATGTAATTCGTT
The DNA here is from genome assembly GCF_018860635.1 of Aliiglaciecola lipolytica. Lineage (GTDB taxonomy): Bacteria > Pseudomonadota > Gammaproteobacteria > Enterobacterales > Alteromonadaceae > Aliiglaciecola > Aliiglaciecola lipolytica_A. The sequence goes on along the minus strand of NZ_JAHKPT010000036.1, from coordinate 76,862 downwards.
TTTCAAATTTCATGTTGGGCCAACTGTTCCAGTAAACGTGAATGAATGCCGCCAAAGCCACCGTTACTCATTATTAGAATATGATCGCCTGGTGCCACTTCGTGTATTAGTGTTTCGATAATGTCGTCAACACTAGCATAAACTCGGCTCGGCACAGCTGATTCTGCGGTAAGTTGCTGTAAAGACCAGTCTAAATTGTCTGGTTGAAACAGTAGTACTTGATCTGCATTTTTCCACGAATTAGCAAGCGTGCTGTGATGAACCCCCATTTTCATGGTGGCTGAACGAGGCTCTAATACGGCAAAAATACGTGCCTCTTTGACTTTGTTTCTTAAGCCATCGATCGTGGTTGCAATCGCAGTGGGATGGTGGGCGAAATCATCATAAACGGTAATGTCATTTACCACACCACGGGTCTCCATGCGTCTTTTCGCATTAACAAATTGTGCCAAAGCTTCAATCGCCAATTCAGGCTTTACGCCAGCATGACGGGCCGCTGCAATGGCCATAATCCCGTTGTGAATATTGTGTTGCCCTATCAATGACCAGTTTACCCGGCCAATAGTTTTGTTCTGCAATAACACATCAAACTCACTGCCATCAGCGGTTTGATTTGCAACTTGCCAATCCGTGCCTAAATATTGAACGGGTGTCCAACAGCCTTGTTCTAAAACCTGTTTTATATTTTCATCATTCGCCGGTGCTAATGCCAAACCATTACCGGGCAATATTCGGATCAAATGATGAAACTGTTTTTGTATCGCCGCCAAATTTTCAAAAATATCAGCGTGGTCGAACTCTAAATTGTTTAACACCAAGGTACGAGGATGGTAGTGCACAAACTTAGAACGTTTATCAAAAAACGCACTGTCGTACTCATCTGCTTCAATAACAAAAAATGGTGATTCACCTAAACGAGCTGAAATTCCAAAATTTTCTGGAACCCCGCCGATTAGAAAGCCAGGTTGCAATCCTGCATACTCGAGTACCCACGCTATCATGCTGGCGGTCGACGTTTTGCCATGGGTGCCTGATGCAGCTATTACCCATCTTTGTTTTAATACGTTTTCAGATAACCACTGTGGCCCACTGATATAATTTAAATTGCGATTTAACACCGCTTCCACACATGGATTTCCCCGCGACATTGCATTACCAATAATCACCACATCGGGCTCAGGGTTGAGCTGGGCTGGATCAAACCCTTGGGTCAGTGGAATGCCTAAAGATTCTAGCTGAGTGCTCATTGGCGGATAAACATTGGCATCGGAACCACTTACGTGATGTCCCATTGATTTGGCAATGGCGGCAATTCCACCCATAAAGGTGCCGCAAATCCCTAAAATATGAATATGCATAACTTTGGTTTTTTGAAAAAAAATTTTCGTAAGGTTAACAGAGATTCGAATGCCAACAAATGGATATTAATTTTAACTTGTTGTTTTTTGTGCTGAGTTTTGTGTTTAATAAAGGTACACTTTATCAATGTGTTCTATGATTAGTAACAATTACTGTCTAAACCATGTCCCTTATACAATCTAAAAATAGGCTTTCACAAGAATGAAACGACTCAATTCACAATTGCAAGAAGACGGCGCTCCAATGGAGCTAATATTGTTGATCCGCACATTATTAGCAGGTTGCAAGGAAATTTCTTTTAGGGTTAGTCAGGGCGCACTAGCGGGAGTGTTGGGCTCTTTGTTAAGTGAAAACGTTCAAGGCGAAACGCAAAAGAAACTGGACGTTATTTCTAACCAAATCTTAAAAGATATCTTAAAAGAGTCGGGTTATGTAAAAGCAATTTCTTCCGAGGAAGAAGATGACGTTGTAGGGTGCCACCCTGAAGGTAAGTATTTGGTCAGTTTTGATCCTCTTGATGGTTCATCAAATACAGATATCAATAGTTTGATAGGTACAATTTTCTCAATTACCCATGCACCACAATGGATGGACCCAGATGATCCTTCTGCTTTCTTGCAACCTGGAACACAGATTGTGGCTGCTGGATATGTGCTTTACGGCCCGTCTACCATGTTGGCAATGAGCACTGGTCGCGGTACTCACATTTATACTCTGGATAAAACCCACGGAGGCTTCCTATTAACAGAAGCTAACGTAGAGGTACCTGAGCAAACTAAAGAGTTTTCCATTAATAGTTCTAACCAGCGTCACTGGGAAGAACCTATGCAAAATTATATTAACGACTTGATTGCTGGTGATGAAGGCCCTAGAGGTAAAAACTTCAATATGCGTTGGGTTGGCGCAATGGTTGGTGATATTCACCGTATCCTTTCTCGTGGTGGCCTTTTTGCTTATCCATTTGATAAACGTAATCCAAAAATACCGGGAAAATTGCGTTTATTATATGAAGCAAATCCCATGTCATTTCTAATTGAACAGGCCGGTGGTGCTGCCACAACAGGTGACAGACGAATCTTGGAAGTTATGCCAGAAGAAATTCACCAACGTGTTCCAGTTATTATGGGCTCTAAAGAAGAAGTGGAAACTTGTATTACCTATTACTCAAAATAATCTAAGTAATAGATTTGTTTCTATAGGCAATTCCAAATCAGGGCGTAGGATAAAAACTTATGCCCTTTTTTATGGGCGATATTAGCTGAATCCGGTCTGCTTTATTTTTAATCTTAAAGTGAACTAGGCTCTGGTGATTTGCAGGTAAGTTGTCGTTTGGCGATGAAATCGCTATTGAAGACACAAAAGTACACACTTTTGCTAAATAATTGCGCATAATACTTTAAAACAACCTTAATAAGACCAAGGTAGCGATTTCATCTTGCACTGGAAGTCTTTATAATTGCCAATATTCACGTTAAATCAACTTATAGGTATGAATCAATGAGCTTAAATGCTGTTCCAGCAGGTAAAAACTTGCCAGATGAAGTAAATGTCATCATCGAAATCCCAGCCCACGCTGACCCAGTAAAATATGAAGTAGATAAAGACACTGGCGCCATCTTTGTTGACCGCTTCATGGCAACTTGTATGCATTATCCAACTAACTATGGTTACGTGCCACAGACGCTTTCTCTTGATGGCGACCCTGTTGACGTTTTGGTGATGACACCGTTTCCTTTATTGGCTGGCTCAGTCATCAAGTGTAGACCTGTAGGTGTTTTGAAGATGACTGATGAGTCAGGTGAAGATGCTAAAGTATTGGCTGTGCCAATTGATAAGCTTTCTACCATCTATCGTGAAGTAAAAGAAATCGATCAGGTGCCTGAATTGACTAAGCAACAAATTGAGCATTTCTTTGCCCATTATAAAGATTTAGAACCTAACAAATGGGTGAAAATCGAAGGATGGGGAAATTGTGAAGATGCTAAAGCTGAAATCGTTGATAGCGTAAAACGCTACCAAACTGAAGAAAAAGCTTAGTACCAAGCAAATTTAGAAAAGGGTTAACTTTAGGTTAGCCCTTTTTTTTGCTTGTTTCTGAGCAAAGCATTTTTCTGCAAACTGCTGTAAACTTACCATTCTTTATTATTCCCGTAAATGGCTAAAGCACAACATCATGAAGCTCAATTCGATTCGAAATAATCCTCAATTACTATTGTTGGCGATGGCGTTTGTTATGCCTTTAGTATTTTCGGTGTGGAATGCTCTTCTGAATAATTTTGTGGTGGAAAAAGCCCAGTTTACAGGTGCCGAAATTGGCATGCTACAAAGCTTGCGAGAAGTACCGGGGTTTCTGGCCTTTACCGCCGTGTTTTTATTGTTAGTAATTAAAGAACAAACTTTGGCAATGCTTTCACTCGCAGCTATGTGTGTCGGTGTCGCAATGACAGGCTTTTTTCCCTTTGAGATAGGTTTATATTGCACCACGGTGATCATGTCAGTTGGCTTCCATTATTTTGAAACCATGAACCAATCGCTGACGTTGCAGTGGCTTGGAAAAGAAAAAACTGCGCATTTTATGGGGCAACAATTAGCTGTTAAAAGCTTCGCATCATTGTTTGCTTACGGCAGTATTTGGTTGTTAATGGATTACGTGGGTATAAGCTATCAAACCATGTACATGCTAGCTGGTGGATTAGGTTTAGTCATTGTTCTGTTTCTATGGGCTTTCTTCGCACAGTTTAAGCAACCTTCTATACAACACAAACATATGTTTCTGCGCAAACGCTACTGGTTATATTATTGTTTAACCTTCTTTAGCGGTGCTCGTCGACAAATATTCATGGTTTTTGCGTCATTTATGATGGTCGAAAAATTTGGATACAGCGTGGGTGAAATTAGCCTGCTATTTATTATAAATTACGTATTTAACCTGTTGTTTGCCAGTAAAATTGGTCGATGGATTGCGAAAGTAGGGGAGCGCAAGGCTTTAACCGTGGAGTACATTGGCTTAATTGTGATTTTTGTGAGTTACGCCTTAGTGACAAGTTCACAATGGGCCGCTGCTTTGTATGTTATTGATCACCTGTTTTTTGCCATGGCGATAGCCATGAAAACTTATTTTCAAAAGATTGCTGATCCACGGGACATTGCATCCACAGCAGGGGTGAGTTTTACGATTAATCACATTGCGGCTGTGGTTATACCCGCTTTATTAGGTATTGTTTGGCTTACTTCGCCTACTTTAGTATTCTTTATTGGTGCAAGTTTTGCTGTGTGTTCATTGCTGTTGGCATTGAATATTCCAGATGCACCTGATGCAGGAAACGAAGTAAGAAAGAACCCTTTTTGTTGGGCAAATCATCCTCATCAAGCGCCAGACATTTCTGCTGCATCTGCGATATCTGAAGAATCAGCCAACATTAAGCCCACTGTCTAAGGACTAACTAAATTTATGCGAGCTCTATTACTTACTCTGTTTTTTATAACAACCTCTGCTTATAGCGAACCCACAGAAGTGTTTTGGGAAGATTTAGTGCCTGCCAATTATGTCGCACCGCCTGTAGACATTGATCACGCTTTGACTACCGGTCAGCAAAATCTATCTGCGCCTGTGGTGACCAAATTCAACAATATGGAAGTGAAAATACCCGGATTTGTCGTTCCTCTTGAAGGTGATCAAGACAATATTACTGAGTTTTTATTGGTTCCTTTTTTTGGTGCTTGTATCCATGTACCGCCGCCACCACCTAATCAAATTGTTTACGTGAAAATTCCAGAGGGCGTGCCAGCGATGGCATTAACTGATGTGGTTTGGGTAGTTGGCACCTTAACAACAGAAGGTTGGAGTGGCGAGATCGCAACAGTAGGTTATACCTTGAAGGGACAATCGGTATTACCTTACGACGGTTAAATTAAATAAGCGTTTGAACTTTTAAGCCGTGTAGATGCGCTCTGCCGGATTAAATAACACCCAAGAGGTAAGAATGTATTTATCGTTGGAAACAGGCACTGAGCCTCTATGGGTATGGGTAAAATAAGCAGGAGCAATCACCATTCTACCGGCTTTGGGTTGCACGGATTTATTTTGATAATAAAAATCCGTGGTGCCGCCTTCATCCACATCATTTAGATAAAACATAAACAATAAGATACGATGCAGGGCGTCATTATTACCAGCTTGTGGATAAACTTCTGAGTGCCAGTATGGATATCCACCTTTATTCATTTGGTATTTTTGTGCGTTGATGTCACCAATTCGAAATAGGTATTGCACCAAGTTTTGTAAGTTCGGTTTACCCACTGTTTCGAAATTTTCTTGGGTTAACTTTACTGGTTGGCCGCTGCTGGGATCTTGCACCGTTAAGCCAATTGGGCCGATCAGTGCAAAAAAATGTTTTTCAAAGTAATTCATTAATTGCTGAGATAATAATGGCAGCATCGCTTGATATTCAGGCTGAAATTCAGGGTGTTGTACTATCGATACATCTTTACTGAGCTTTTTATCAGTATCAACACCGCCGCCAGTGCGACCTGGCTGAATATTTTTGCTGTTTTCGAAACGCTGGATGAATCCGCGGCACAACTTCTGCGGCAATACATCATCAATTACTTCAATAAAATCTGTCACTTTTAAGCTTCCTGCTGGGGATACAAATGTTCTTCAAGTTGGGATTTGATTGCGCCGTCAATTGGTACCGATTTATTGCTTTCAAAATCGAACCGCACTAAGGTTGTAGTACCTGAGGCGACTTTCTGATCTTGTTGCCAAATTTCCTGATAAGTATCGAATGAACTATTGCCCACTCGGCTTACGTAAGTGCGCACTTCTACTGATTTGCCGTAATATATCTGCAAATGAAAGTCGATTTTGTAACTGGCTAAAATCAATGGCCAATTCTGCAAATCTAGATCTGGCGTAAACATTTTGAAGATCGGCTCTCTGCCGCATTCAAACCAGCCAGCAACAACAGTGTTACTGACGTGAGCCAAACCATCTGTTTCATAAAACCTGACTTTAAAGTGTTCGCTAAACATACTCTAATCCGTGTCTAATTATGCCTGTCTGGCATTGTCTAAAATTGGCTTAAGGAAATGCGCAGTGTGCGAACCTTTTACCTTACTCACATCTTCTGGTGTACCTTGAGCGATAATATTGCCCCCGCCTGAACCACCTTCAGGACCAAGATCGATAATCCAATCTGCGGTTTTTATTACATCCAGATTATGCTCAATAACCACAACTGTATTACCGTGGTCACGGAGTCTATGTAATACTTCCAACAGTTGTTTTATATCGTGGAAATGCAGACCGGTAGTTGGTTCATCTAAAATATACAGAGTTTGACCGGTATCACGCTTAGATAACTCTTTGGCTAGTTTCACCCGCTGTGCTTCACCACCGGAGAGGGTTGTCGCCGATTGACCTAAGCGAATATAAGACAAGCCTACATCCATTAGCGTTTGTAGTTTGCGCGAAATCGCCGGGATGGCATCGAAGAATTCTCGGGCTTCTTCCACGGTCATGTTTAACACTTGATTGATGTCTTTACCTTTGTAGGTAATTTCCAGTGTTTCACGGTTGTAACGTTTACTTTTACACACATCGCATGGCACATACACATCTGGTAAGAAGTGCATTTCCACTTTAATCAGACCATCTCCCTGACACGCCTCGCAGCGTCCACCTTTGACGTTGAAACTGAATCGACCGGGTTTGTAACCGCGAGAGCGAGCTTCTTGGGTTGCCGCAAACATTTCACGAATTGGCGTGAAAATACCCGCGTAAGTGGCCGGATTTGAGCGTGGTGTGCGACCGATAGGACTCTGGTCGATATCAACCACTTTGTCTAACTGCTCAAGACCGGTGATATCTTTGTAGGGAGCGGCTTCTCCGGTGGTTGCGCCGTTTAACGCGTGATGGGCTAACTTGTAGAATGTATCATTCACTAGGGTCGATTTACCCGAGCCTGACACACCAGTAACACAGGTCATTAGTCCCACAGGAACGTGTAAATCTACCTGTTGTAGGTTATTACCGGATGCCCCCGTCAGTTTCACCCATTTGTCATCTTTGACTTTATTACGTTCTTTGGGTATTTCTATACGTTCTCTACCAGATAGGTACTTCCCAGTAAGTGAGTCTTCACTTTCTAGGATGTCTTTAAGACTACCTTCAGCAACGATTTGACCGCCATGGACACCGGCTCCTGGGCCTATATCGACGATATAGTCGGCTTCTTTTATGGCATCTTCATCATGCTCTACGACGATAACCGTGTTGCCCAAATCTCGTAAGTGACGCAGGGTTTTTAATAATCGCTCGTTGTCTCGTTGATGCAATCCAATAGATGGTTCATCTAAAACGTACATAACGCCAACTAAGCCTGCACCTATTTGGCTGGCTAAGCGGATCCGCTGTGCTTCACCACCTGATAAGGTATCGGCGCTTCTTGACATGGAAAGGTAATTCAAGCCCACATTGACTAGAAAACTTAACCGGTCGTTGATTTCTTTTAAAATCTTTTCCGCAATCTGCGCGCGCTGTCCTGTTAAGTCTAATTCAGCAAAAAAGGAGAGTGCATCAGATATCGACATTTCAGTGATTGTTGGCAGGGCAGTTTGACCAATAAAGACGTTTCTGGCTTCCAAACGTAAACGTGCACCACCACAACTATTACAATGTTGTTGGCTGAGATATTTGGACAGTTCTTCTCGCACCGCGTTAGACTCTGTCTCTTTGTAGCGGCGATCCATATTGGGAATAATGCCCTCAAATGGATGTTTGCGCTCCATAATATCGCCACGATCATTAATGTATTTGAATTTTATTGCGGTACCTTTGCTGCCGAATAAAATCACTTCTTTGTGTTTCTCTTCAAGCTCTTCAAATGGAACCGTCAAACTAAAACCATAGTGATCAGCGACGGCTTGTAGCATTTGAAAGTAGTAGTAACTGCGTTTGTCCCAACCGCGTATTGCGCCGCCAGACAAACTCAATTCTTCATTGCTGACAATTTTTCCCGGATCAAAAAACTGCTTGTTACCTAACCCATCACAGGTTGGACATGCGCCAGCTGGATTGTTAAACGAAAACAATCTAGGCTCGAGTTCGGCCATGCTGTAACCACAATGAGGACAGGCAAAATTGGCTGAAAACACCAATTCGTCTTTTGCTGGGTCGTCCATAAACGCGACTTTGGCCGCGCCTGCAGATAACTGCAATGCTGTTTCAAATGACTCTGACAATCGCAATGCCAAATCTTCACGCACTTTAAAACGGTCGACAACCACTTCTATCGTGTGCTTTTTATGCAGGTCAAGTTCAGGTGGATCGGACAAATCGCAGACTTCACCGTCGATACGTGCACGTATGTAACCTTGCGCCGCTAAGCCTTCAAGGGTTTTAATGTGTTCGCCTTTACGCTCCTGCACCACAGGTGCAAGCAACATTAACTTTGTGCCTTCTTCCATCTCTAGTACACGATCAACCATTTGACTGACAGTTTGCGCCGCTAAAGGAACGTGGTGAGTTGGGCAGCGCGGTTCACCCACTCTGGCGTACAACAGTCTTAAGTAATCATATATCTCGGTAATTGTTCCTACCGTAGAACGTGGGTTGTGAGACGTGGACTTTTGTTCGATGGAAATAGCAGGTGATAAACCTTCAATGTGATCCACATCAGGTTTTTCCATCATTGACAAAAATTGTCTGGCATAGGCGGAAAGGGATTCTACATAACGCCGTTGTCCTTCTGCATACAAAGTATCGAAGGCTAATGAAGATTTCCCCGAACCCGACAAGCCAGTAATCACAATTAGTTTGTCACGAGGAAGCGTTATATTAATATTTTTCAGATTGTGGGTGCGTGCACCCCTAACTTCAATTTTATCCATGGATCCAGAATGTTGCCTGACCAAAAGATCAGTATTACATAATTGCAATTCATGCTCTATTAGGAACTGACTAATTAGCTAAAAAAAGCCAAAATATTTTATTTAAAACGACTTTTCAACGATCTATCGCGTATTTTAATGCTGTGATAAACTTCGCGGCCAATTAGTATTAACTTCTTTATCAAAATAATGGTCAATCACCTTTGTGATTCACGAACTTGATATTAGACGACTTCAATTAGCTCTATATAAACCAAAGTGATTTGTTTTGAACGCAACTGAATTACGCGCAGCCTTGTCTCTTGCCTTTATCTATGTCCTAAGAATGTTAGGGCTATTTATGGTTATGCCAGTATTAGCTATCTTAGCCAAAGAGTACCCTGATTATTCGGTGCTTATGGTGGGTATCGCCATTGGTGGTTACGGACTAACTCAGGCGTTGCTACAAATTCCAATGGGGATGTTGTCAGACAAATTTGGCCGAAAACCTGTCATAGTCGTTGGACTGCTGATGTTTTGTTTAGGCAGCCTAATCGCTGGTTTTGCAGACAATATGTGGATGCTGGTGTTGGGCCGTATACTGCAAGGAACAGGCGCAATCGCTGGTGCGATAATGGCGTTAGCCGCGGATGTAAGCCGTGAAAATCAACGACCTAAAGTGATGGCAATTATTGGTATCGCTATTGGCTTTTCATTCTATCTAGCGTTAATGATTGGCCCGATGATTTCCAATGTTTGGGGGCTGTCGGGGATATTCTTTGTCACTGCATTGTTAGCATTTTTGTGTGTTTTTATCGTTGGATTTGTGGTTCCATCACAACAAAACTCAGCGCCATCTGGCGATACGCTGCCTACGTGGAAAGACTTGGGTAACTTGTTTGGCGATAAACAAATTCAAAAATTGAACATTAGCGTATGTCTGTTGCATATGATGATTACGCTGTTTTTCATGCAATTACCGGTCATGCTGCAACAAATGGGGTTATTGATCGACTCTCAATGGCAACTTTATTTACCTGTATTGTTAATCTCGATTTTAGGTTTAACGATTTTGATGGGCTTAAATAGAAAAGTCTCGCAGAAAGTGCTGATGTTAGTGTCGATATTTTTACTCATCATTGCCTGTGCTGGTTTATCTTGGTCATCAACCTTGTTCTCGTTAGCCGGCTTTGCAGTAATATTTTTCACTGGTTTTAATTACTTAGAAGCAAATTTACCTGCATGGGTATCGAGCATTGCCCCAGCGGGTAAAAAAGGCTCCGCAATGGGAATGTATGCTAGCTTCCAGTTTTTTGGTGCTTTTTTAGGAGGGATGTTAGCCGGATTCCTCAACCAATATTTCTCCCCGTCACAAGTTTTAATGTTCGCAATCGCCATTTTATTTATATGGACAGGCATCATTTATAACCTTAAAAGCGTAAATAAATACCGACGATATACATTAAGCGGTATTAATCATTCTGCGGATCTAGATTTGTTGAAACAACAGTTGCTGGCGATGCCTGGCGTTGTTGATCTTGCTTTGGTGACTGAGGAAGACAGCGTATACGTGAAAGCAACCGCAGAATTTGATCTTCGACAAGCGCAGCAACTGGTGCTTCACACTGCACCGCAGTTGTAATTCAAGCCGGTTATATCAACTTCAATGTTGGCCCAAATTTGCGCTAAACTGAAATAACGATTTTCACGAGAATACTGATGACCGAATTAATCCCCTGGCGTTCGTTATTGTTTTTACCTGCCAATAATCAAAAGTTTATTGATAAAGCGCATACCCGCGCAGCCGATGGTTATATCCTTGATTTAGAAGACAGTATTCCAATTGATCACAAAACCAAAACTCGCGCTAATATTCTTGCTGCTGCCCAAGTTGTGTCTAAAAATGGGGCTGATACCTTAGTCAGAATAAACGCAGGATTGCGTCTAGCAATAAGAGACTTAGAAGCAGTAGTCGACCCGCAAATATGTGCGATAGTTATCCCTAAAGTCAGCAGCGCTGCCCATATTCAACTAATCGCTGAGACAATCGACGAGTTAGAACATGAAAAGCAAATGCCCATAGGTTATACACGACTTATTGCGCAAATTGAGCATGTTAATGCGATGCCTAAATTAGATGAAATTGCCGCTAGTTCATCACGTTTAATTGCTATGACAATGGGCACTGAAGATTTATCCTTATCGATTGGCATGGAACCGGTTACAGAAGCTCTTATCGGTCCTTGCCAGCAGTTAATTATGGCTTGTCGGCGCGCGAATATTGCGCCTATGGGATTTCCTGCCTCCATTGCCGATTTCAGTGATCCTGCTAAGTTTCAAACCGCCGCTGAGTTGGCAAATAAAATTGGGTTTGCGGGTGCGCCTTGCGTGCATCCTTTGCAAGTGAGTATATTGAATCAGGTCTTTATGCCTACTGAACTGCAAGTCAAACAAGCGAAAGAGTTAATTCAATCGTTTCAACAGCAATACAAGCAGGGCACTGGGGCCACTAACTATGGGAATAAAATGATTGATTTACCCGTGGTGCAACGGGCTGAAAATCTATTAAAAAGAGTGAATAAGCAAAACTAGACTAGCTCATTAAGCAAATTCATTTATATTAATGTTAAGGGATTTAAACTGAATTTAGTTCCGATTTTATTGAGATAAAACTGTTTAATCGGGTTACAATACCGCGGATAATATCGAATCATTGATGCCAAGTTTTTTAACTAAATTGGCAGCGAACATACCTTTTCAATAAAGATATTTGGGTAAGTTTCTGAATTTAATAACCAATTTAGAAATATCAGCTTGGATGCTAAATAAGTCTGACCTGAGATATACGAAGATGGTAAAGACAACTCATTTAGCGACGAATAATAGGAGTACACATGGCAACTAAAGGTGTCAACAAAGTCATTTTAGTGGGCAATATTGGACAAGATCCAGAAGTAAGATATATGCCTAACGGCAATGCAGTAGCGAACTTAAGCTTGGCTACCAGTGAAAGCTGGAAAGATCAGAGCGGTCAGATGCAGGAACGTACAGAGTGGCACAGACTGACTATGTACCGTCGCCTGGCAGAAATCGCTGGTGAATACCTGCGCAAGGGCTCACAAGTCTATGTTGAAGGCAAATTGCAGACACGTAAATGGCAAGATCAAAGTGGTCAAGACAAATACACCACTGAAATTATCGTTGACCAAATGCAAATGCTCGGTGGCCGTGGCGGTCAGTCTGACAATCAGCAAGGTGGCTATGCTAACCAAGGTGGCGGTCAATATAACCAATCGCCGCAAAAGCCAGCGCAAGCACCACAGCAGAATTACACTAAACCACCACAACAAGGCGGTGGTCAGCAATACGGTAATGCGCCGCAACAAAATCCAGGCCAAAACCCAGGCCAAAACCCAGCGCAAAAACCTCCTATGGCTGAGCCTGATTTTGACTTTGATGATGATATTCCGTTTTAACTGGAATTTGATCAAAGTGTAAATATTGAAAACATCTTCGAAAGCCGCAAATAGCGGCTTTTTTTATGGCAAGTTTTGTATTTTAATTAGCAATTCAATTTACCCTGAAGGGAGTTTTCATCAAGGGAAACGTAACAATCCAGTGGTCTGCTTTTATACTTCAGTGATTCTGTTATTGTACTGTCCCTAAGTTGTCATCTATATGTTAATGTTACGAGTTTCTAATTAATCGTGAATGTTTGCCAAACGGCTCTTGTTTAAAAGGAACCCAAGTTTAATGAACCTAAAAAAGTTCTCTATTACTTTGCTATCCATAGGGATTAGTATTTCGTCTTTCACCGTTAGTGCAAAGGAACACCCCAATCTTATTCTGACCGAGCCTGGTGTGGAGAGAATTAGAGCAAATTTAGGCCAGGTTCCTTTATTTGACAAATCTCTAGCAACAATCAAGCAACAAGTTGATGTTGAAATTGCATTGGGCATTGATACACCCATTCCTAAGGATTTTTCTGGCGGTTATACCCACCAACGTCACAAACTTAATTTCTTTACCGCGCAAAAAGCTGGTGTGCTATATCAGGTTCTAGAAGACGAGAAGTACGCTAAGTATATTCGTGACATGTTGTTTCAGTATGAAGCAATGTATAAAGATTTACCGCTTCACCCACAAGAGCGTTCCTACGCCCGAGGAAAGCTATTTTGGCAGTGTCTAAACGACAGTAACTGGTTGGTTTATATGAGCCAAGCCTATGATGCGATTTACGATTATTTGAGCGAGAGTGAGCGTAACAAATTAGAAACTAACTTATTTCGTCCTTTTGCTGACTTTTTATCATTAGAAAATCCGCAGTTTTTCAATCGAGTACACAATCACAGTACCTGGGGGGTCACCGCGGTAGGTATGATTGGTTTGGTAATGGATGACGAAGAACTCATTCAGCGTGCACTTTATGGCATTGAAGATGACGGCTTAGAAGTGGGTGGTAAAGACAACGACGGCGGAACAATCAAAGTTGAAGGGCAACGCAAAGGCTTCTTTGCCAACTTAGAAGAACCTTTCTCACCTGATGGTTATTATACTGAAGGTCCTTACTACCAACGTTATGCCATGTACCCATTCTTGATACTGGCACTGGCTATGGAAAATAACCGTCCAGAACTTAAGGTGCTACAACATAAAGATAACGTATTATTCAAAGGGGTTAACGCATTACTTAACTTATCTGATGCCGATGGTGAATTTTTCCCTATTAACGACGGCCAAAAAGGCATGTCATATTACACCAGTTCTTTAGTGTCTGCGGTGAACTTGGCGTATTTTTATGGAGATAAAAACCCTGAGCTACTCAGTATCGTTGAAAAACAAGGGCAGGTACTTATTGATGAGTCTGGCTTAGCGGCGGCGATAGGTGTACGCGACGGCGAAGCTAAACCATTCACCAAAAAATCAATTAATCTAAGTGATGGTATTGATGGTAAACAAGGGGGAATCGGCATATTGCGTTATGGCAATGAAGATCTCACTGTAGTCTTTAAATATGCGGCTCAGGGCCTGAGCCATGGTCACTACGATAAGCTTTCTTATTCTTTGTATGAAAAAGGTGATGAAGTTTTACAGGATTACGGATTAGCCCGCTTTGTTAATATTGAACAAAAAGGCGGCGGTAACTATCTTAAAGAGAACACGACTTGGGCAAAAACAACCATTGCTCACAATACCTTATCTGTAAATGAGAAAAAGCACTTTAATGGTAGCTATGATATTGCCAGTCAACATCATTCTGAGTTGTTTACCTTTGATGCTGAAAAAGACAATGTTCAGGTGGTGAGTGCCACAGAAAGTAATGCTTACCCTGGCACATCTATGCATCGCACTATGGCAATGATTAAAGATGAAAGCTTCGAGAAAGCCTTTTTACTCGATATCATGCGTGTTAAATCAGATAGCAAAAATCAATATGATCTTCCGTATTACTTTATGGGACAGGTTTTGGATATGAACTTTGCTTATGACTCTCCTAAAGTCCTGCGTCCGTTAGGTGAAGATAATGGTTATCAACATCTTTTTGTTGAAGGTAAAGGCAATGGAGTGAACGGAAATTCAAAATTCTCATGGTTAGGTAATGGCAAGTATTACACCTTAACGGCCGTGACGGATAACGATGATGAGTTGCTTTTCACCCGCATTGGCGCTAATGATCCTGAATTTAACTTGCGCCGTGATGCCTCTTTGTTATTGCGCAGAAATGCCCAAGATACCCTGTTTGTTTCGGTCATCGAACCCCATGGTTCATACGGGCCTGTGACAGAGTTATCACAAAATTCAAAAAGTAGTATCGCTGACCTGAAAGTGGTTGTTGATAACGACGACTATACAGGCGTAACTATTACTGACTTGAAGGGCAATGAGCAGTTATTCATTATCTCCAACGATAATGCTTCTAAAACTGCCAAGCATAGCGTGAAAGTCAATGGCAAAAAATATAAATGGACGGGGCCTTATTTCTACCAATAAAAAATAAGCATCAACCATATTAAACACCAGCCGTAGGATTCTCTGTTGCAATCCAGTGATATTGCAAAATATGCACAGAGATGAATACGGCTTTTTTAATTGAAATCGCCTTCTCCTCGTCTCTACCTCTATCAATACTCCTCTACTGTAAATCTACCGTGTTTTTTAGGCGCTTTTTTGGTATTTGTTTAAAAAATGACTTATCTTTGGTTCAGTGAAGTATCCATTTAATCGCAAAACATCCCAAGGAAGGCACTATGAACTTTATTTTACCTTTAACTATTGTCGTTTCCCTGTGCTTTTCTAGCTCATCTGTTGCTAACGAGTTTAATGATGCCATTGATTCCATTATGCAGGGGGCGATCGAAGATGGTGCGCCAGGGTGTAATCTGGGAGTTATCCACAAAGGAAGCTTTATCCATAAGAAAGGTTATGGATTGAGTAATCTTGAACTCGACACGCCCTTAGACGGGACACAAGTGCATCGAATGGCTTCTGTTTCTAAACAATTTACTGCCTTGGCTGTGCTACTACTTGCTGAAGAAGGCAAGATAGCCTTAGACGACGATATTCGTAAACATCTTCCATCTTTGCCCGATTACGGACACACAATAACCATTAACGGAATGCTTGGACACGTTTCTGGGATGGGAGACTATGATCTTATCAGCTCTTTTGACCAAGAAGAAAAAAATCCAAAGTCCATAGAATTGAAGTCTGCTGCTGGTGGCTTGTTTCGTCTTGGGAACGAGGATTATCTGACTATTGCGGAATTCTTCGAGGTTGTCAGCATTGTGCCCCTTGCTTTAGAGCCAGAAACTGAATTTAGTTATAGCAACCTGGCTTATTTTTTACTGTCGATGTTAGTGGAAAACGTTTCTGGACAGTCCCTTCGAGATTATTCCCATGAGCATATCTTTAAGCCCCTAGGTATGAAAAACACCTTCTTTAGTGATGACCCTGTAGAGATAGTGAAAAACCGTGCCTATGGTTACAAACAACGTGAAGATGGCACCTATGTAACCGATATGACAAACTTATTCTGGGTAGGCGACGGCGGTTTACACACCAATTTAGATGATTTGTTGATATGGGATAGTTACTTTTATTCCCCGAAACTGGGTAAAGATCCCAAGCAATTGCTCGCGGATATGAACACTCCCAATAGCAAGTTTGAGGCCCGTGAGGGTATTTTGTATGCGAACGGGCAATTTGTTAGTGAAGAAAATGATCAGCTCGTATTCTTCCACTCTGGCGGTTGGCTGGGCACTTATACCTTTTTTAGCCGAATTCCAGACAAAGACCTTGCCATTGCTTGGATGTGCAATGATATTTCTAATCAAGAGTTGGCTGCTAGTCTGAAAAAAGTGTTGAAACTAGCGAAAAAGGCGTTTTAGTAAATTAAGCTTGGAAAAGATGCCAACCGGCATCTTTCCAGTTTACTCTCTATCGACGTCTACGAGGTTCATGCATTGGGTGACCATAGTTTGAAATGCTAAACAGCAATCTAGTCTGCGCGCTTTAGTGTCGAACTATGATTTTTCCTCAAGTTAATCGTTGATTACAAATCAACGATTCCGCCATGGTCGAGTTCTTTATTACGCCAAATATTCTGGTAATGAGTGTCCTTAAACACCGCGCCTCCTTGCACAGTATAGTCAATCCATATATTTGGACAGTCAATCGGGCACATCCCCTTCACAATATCGGCAAAGGAGTTTGGTCGACAAGGCAAGTTAAACCCAGTAATCGCTCCGGAATTGAGAAATCCCCCCTTCTGCCTATGCATCTTGCCATATCTATTTGTTGGAGAATATTTAGTCTTGATAACCCCATGGCGCGGGCGGCGTATCAATTTCTTGAGTTAAATCGAAATCCACCCTGAACTCTCTTCCCTCGCGGATCAAACGGTAAGTAAATACCTCAGGGTAGATATACATTTGCCAGATATTGGTGCTCGACTGGGGATTGCCCGCTTTTGCGAACAATTCTTTAGAATACTGATCAACAGGGAAGGATTGAGCCTGTGGCCAGCCGGCATCTTGAGTATGGCCGCCGTACATGGTTGATTCTGAATAAGAGCCATCAGCATGGCGATGGTCATGTTTCAAAGAGAGACCTGAGCCGGTTTTAGTGATTATCCAAGTGCGTGACGCATCATCGCCTACGTGAAAGGGGATTTGCAATTGTTGTTCAGTACAGCGCCTTACGTGCATGATTAATGGCTGCTCAGACATATTGCTTGGGCCTTGATTATCGATAGTGACTTTACCAGCAAACGCCTTTCCACATAAAGCTTTCAGACTAGCGAAAAAAGTATCTTGAGTTGGAATAGATACCAAAGGTGCTGGTTTAATAATTTGTTGTGCATTGGCCATGAATGAACTGGCAAGTATAAGGCTGGCTATTGTTAGAGGTTGTAATATTCGCATTATTGTTTTGTTTCCTTCATTTAACGTCCGTTTACTTTGTCTTTAAAGCTACCACAATACTCTCTTTGTACACACTGTCTGAGCAAGATTAGTCTAATTTATTCAACCTGTTGTGTTTAGTTTGCAATACAAAATTATTCGCTACTAAACATGGGTGTCTTGTTTAGGGTTAACTAAACATAGGTGTCTTGTTTAGGGTTAACTAAACATGGGTGTCTTGTTTAGGGTTAACTAAACATGGGTGTCTTGTTTAGGGTTTAACTAAACATGGGTGTCTTGTTTAGGGTTAACTAAACATGGGTGTCTTGTTTAGGGTTAACTAAACATGGGTGTCTTGTTTAGGGTTAACTAAACATGGGTGTCTTGTTTAAGGTTTAACTAAACATGGGTGTCCTGTTTAGGGGAGAATAAACATGGGTGTCTCGTTTATGATGAAAAAAATCAGGTTAATCTCGGCTCATTTCAATTAGACGACTATAGGTACGGCGGAATTCAAATGTGAGGGCCCCCTCTAAATAGAGTTCGTTAAGTGGTACTTCCGTACTTAAGTATAATCGGACTCCTTGGTCATAAAGTTCGTCTATCAGGCTGATAAAACGTCGCGCCATGTCGTCATTTACCGCGTAAGATACAACCCGTTCACCAGTAGTGGTCGCCTGGTTCTCACCTACACCATCTTCTGTGCCTCGTGCTTTAATCCAGCCTCTAACTTTGCCACCTAGTTGAGGCACGCCGCTTAGCATCAGGGTGTTATAGCTCGATGCTATCTCAATGTAATCGAGTTGAGAGCGCGGGCCTTCGCACAATGCGGCAAAATCGAACCAAACCACTGAGTTTTGAATATGCCTTTGGGTAGCCTGAATAACAGGGATCTGACGATGACAAATATCGATACTGGAATGGTTTATTTGTGTTAACGGAATTGCCTGCGTTAACTCCGAAAAAATAGTCGGCAAATCTATGCTTGAGCCAACTCCAATGTAATTTGAAAGGAACTGGTCAACTGTGCTGTTAATTTCCACATTTTGTGCATGTAACCGATGATCTTGCTTACCGGCAAGATGCAAGGTTTGGGTATGTTGTTGCAATAAAGCAATGCAAGGCAGAAATTTGTGACGGGCTAGGCCGTTTTCGTATAAACGCTCGGTGGGGATATTTGAGGTTGCCACTAGCACAACGCCTTGTTCAAACAAACAGGTGAATAAACCAGCCAAGATCATGGCATCGCCAATGTCAGATACAAAAAACTCATCAAAACATAAGATACGATTATGTTTTGCCAGATCTTTGGCAATCTGCACAAGCGGATCTTGTTGGCCTGCATGTTCTTTAAGGGCTTGATGGATACGTGCCATAAAACGATGAAAATGCAGTCTTAATTTGCCCTTAGCCGGAAGGCAATCATAAAACAAATCCATCAAAAATGTTTTACCGCGGCCCACATCACCCCACAAGTAGAGTCCTTTTTGAATGTCGCTAGTCGCTTTACGTGGATTGGTGAGTTCTAAGAATAGCGCATTCAATGCCGTTATTGCTTGTAACTGCGATGGGTCGTCCACAAGTTTACTGCCAATTTGCGAACGATAAACAGCAAGGGGAGTGTGCAGAGTTGAAGTCTGACTGACGCCATCAGGCATTTTTAACTATTCCTATTTTGCACTGAGAAAACCAACCAACTTTAACTATTTTTTAGCCGTTTAGGCAAATGAATTTCGACCAACACACAGAACGATGGGAGAGATCTTATCACTGGGTAAAAGTTACACACTTTGAAAATGTTTCACTTGGTTTACTTATTTTAACTATCCAAATAGCGGTTAGTGAGTATTTACTGTTAAATTTGCTGTCCGCATAGTTGAAAAACTCCCAGCGCTTAATTTATATTTCAAGATGATTGTAAGTTTAAATAAAATATATTTAATACAATCGCTTAGAGTATTCCTGTTGTTGTTTCTTAATAATCTGACGTGTCTCTTTTGCCGTCAAAAAATGGAATTATTTGAATAGAGTCGGAATCTCATTTCTCACTTCACTATGATTACTTGTAACTGGCATTCACCTTGCTCATACATTGCTAAGTGAATAAATAAATCTGAGTTTTATTAAATCGAAGATTAATCAAACCTGGATTAAAAGTAGTTGGAGAATGATATGAACCTTAAAATGAATGAAGAACATCACCCGGGAAAAGTAGTAGGGGTGTTTGAAGATGAATCTACAGCCAAGAAAACAGCTGAAATCTTAATCACTAAAGGTGGCGTATCCAGCGACGAAGTAGCAGTGGTTTCACCGAAAGATAAACAGTTTGCTAAAAAAATCGAACCTGAAACTAAACAAATTGGTCGCACATTGTTGGCGTCGCATATTATGTTGGGATTAATCGGCTTAGTTATCGGCTTATTAGTGGCCTCTTCTTTGATTATTTCCGGTATTCAATTTGCCGTTTCTAGTCCGATAATGTTGATGATAGCAACAGGTACTTTAGGCACTTTTATGGGGCTGCTAGTAGCAGGAGCCGCTTCTTTAAGACCAGATCATGATTCAGTGGTCAATGAAGTGAGGCAAGGAAGAAAGAACAATCAATGGTCGGTCGTTGTGCAGACCAAAGATAAAAAAGATATTCAGCGAGCCAAACAATTAATGAAAGGTTCGGCAGTAAAACTAGCGGAAACTTTTTAATCATTGTTAATTTAACCGCATCTGTAAAAAGCCTATTTCTTTGCGCTTTTTGAGACAAATTCTTGTTGGTTAAATAGTGCTAGGGGCAATTTCCCAGTAGCAGCAGTAGTAATAGCAGTCAGTCAACGGCCAAGAAGAATTTATCGACCTATTTAAGCCGTGATGGTGTGTGGATAAAACTACGCTGTAACAATGGTGATGAATACGCAATAAGAGATTGCGAAAATGGCTACTTCGAAGCGAGTAGTATGGGATTAGGCGCTTGCCACTATAACTCTCAGCTTAAAGCTGCTCAGCAGGTTTGTTCGTCCAGTGGTGTTTTTTAAGACTATTTATCTTTTTTACATTCAGTATAGCTAAATGGAAGGCGCACTTAGTTGCGCTTTTCCTTTATCTACTATGAAGACTTTTGCGATTCGTTGTAGAAAGTGGCTTAAAACTTTGCAGGAATTGGCTTAAAATTGCCAGCCAATAAAGCGGCTCACTTTACTACCTTGATGCATTTCAATGGTTTTAACCTCTTTGACCTGGACTTGCTTTAATTGCCGGTAGATCGCATTTAGATGCTCTTTTTTGGAAACTAAACAGGTAAACCATTGCACTTGTTTGGCAAATTGCTGACTTTCAATAATCATCTTACTGATAAACGCTGGTTCGCCGCCTTTACACCATAATTCGTTGTGCTGTCCGGCAAAGTTAAGATGGGTTTTGTTCGCTTCGCAATAGCGTTGCTCCCTGCCTTGTCTTTTTTGTTTATGTCTAGCGAGGTTACGGTTCTTACGCTGGTTTCCAGCTAATGCGTCTTTTGCATTGGCGTGAAAAGGGGGATTACACATAGTAAAGGTAAATTTATCGTCTGGCTGAATTAATCCTTTAAATATATGCTGGCTATTCTGTTGTTTGCGAATAGTGATCTGCTTTTTTAGATTGTCGTTGTTGGCGACAATATGTCTTGCTGATTGCAGTGAGGCGTCGCTGATATCACTGCCAACAAAGTGCCAGCCATAGGTTTGGCTACCAATTATGGGATAAATAACATTAGCCCCCACGCCAATATCTAGTCCTAAAACGTCATTTTGCTTGTTTGTGGTTGCAGTGATTAAGTCAGCAATATGATGAATGTAATCCGCTCTTCCTGGGACAGGAGGGCACAAGAAACCCTCAGGAATATCCCAGTAGCTTAACTTGTAATATTGTTTTAACAGCGCTTGATTGAGGGTTTTTACTGCGCTGGGTTCGGCGAAATTGATGGTCGCTCGTCTCCCTTCTTTTTTTATAATAAAGTTTGTGAGCTGTGGAGCGAATTTAACTAGCTGAGCAAAATCATAGCCGTTTTTATGGAGGTTTCTTGTGTGCATTGTATTTAGTTAACTCATTACTTAAGTGGCAACTAGCTATTGTCAGCTTTGAAACTTATTTTATCATGATATCCCTTATTACACTTTGATTGTTGTTTTCGTGGATGAAATCAGCGTCGGTAAAATACAGCTAAATTAACCCAGCACAACCAGGCCATGTTGATGAAACAGAGCCGAGTACTATGGCTGTGATGGGACTTGGCCTTTTGAGGGTCGTTTCTTTACGTTGTCCCATGACTAAATAGTTTGCACAATATCCAGTCACTAGCCTCGCTGAAGCGAGACTTTTTTATAGGTGTTGAATTTACTCATAATCTGCTGGATACATTATGTTCCGTAAATTTCTATAAACCTATTATCTCAAATGCTTATAGGAATGACCTTACCGATAGCACCTGACACTTGATCAACAATGCCATTGCCCAAGGCTTTCCATTTAGCCTCACGATTGGCCAATTCAGTTTTCACTTTTTCAACACTTTGTTGGGTCAGTTCTATGGCTTTGTTGATTTCAGCCCCATCCCCCAGAGTGATATCTTGTTGAAGCTTGGTTATTTGTCCTAATATGGCCTCCATGCTTTTGCGGCTTTCGGCCAGCTCACTTTCTATCTCGGAAACTTGTGCTTGCAGCAGGGCTACACCTTTACTCAACTCAGTAGTCATGTCGTCGGCTAAGGCCTCGACTTTTTCATCGATCCAATCATCCATTTCTTGTCTGGCATTATCCGCTATTTTTTTCGCCTCTGGCGGAAGAGCGTCGAAACTAGGTACTAATCTTCTGGTTCTCATTATTCTTCTCCTTGCGACTTAGCAGGCATAGGTGATGCAGCGTGTTGATTGATTAAGTTATTTACATGATTTGGAATTTCGTCTATTAAATCACTGAACTTATTATTAATACTTTTAGTTAAATTCGTTTCTAGGTTATTTAACGTGCCCGTTAGGTTACCTAAACTCTGAAATGCGTTATTCGACAGCTTCCCTAAAAACTGGTCAAAGGTAGAGCTTAATGGCGTCAATAGACCACTAAGCTTACTGCTTATGGCTGTTAATTTGGTTTTGAGGTTATCGCTAGCACCTTCCAAAATTAGTTCGTAAATTGGAGACCTATCAACATTATTTTTTAAAGTTAACAAGGTTTGTAACTGTTGATCGTTTAGTGTATCCAGTTGACCATAGTGAGCAGCTAAACTTGCTTGCAGGCTTAACAGTTGCTTGGCAATGTCTTGAGCCTGATTATTGAAGCTCTTACAATCTGTCCCCGCTGGTGGGTTGATCATTGTGTATTGGGCATCAATATTATCGAACAGAGTCGTTTTATATTTTAATATCTTCTCAAAATAGGTCTCTCGTAAATCCAAATCATCCCTAGAGTGGCGACCTGAAACGGCTAATATTTGGGTCTTTTTAACTATTATTTTTCGACTAACATCCACATCAAGTGGCGTTATGGTTTGTGCATTTTCAAGCTCTTTTAATTGAGCTTCATAAACCTTAAAGGAAGCCTCTAAAGGAGCATATGCAGTATTGAACTGTTGTGGGTATGTTTTATTTTGAAACTCAATTACTTGTTCATAAAAGCGTTGCTTAATTTTAAGTTTGGAATTACTAATTAAAGCTTGAGCGTATGTGTGAGTTCTCTGGTTTATAGCGTCACACTGCTTGCTCAGTTCAGACCCGACTAATTTAACCATCTCCACTTCAGTCGATAGTTGCTGGTTAAAAGCATTGGCAATATTGGCATGTTGTTGAGCTAAGATTTTTTGATTTTCAACGGATCTGTCGGTGAGATTTAACACCGCCTGAGTTGCACAGCCGCTCACTGAGATTACTAGGCTGATTATAATAATAAAATTCACTGGTATTTTCATTTGGAAGTATCCTTCTTCGCAAGTTCAGATTCTACTAACCCGTGGGCAAGCTCTTTAGCTTGACGTTTAATTTCGTCGATAGATTTGGGTTCAGCTGCACTTTTTAAGGCTCTAAGTAATTTCGTTCGTTCCTCATAAATTTTTTGTGGTCCTTCATTTATACTACTTGTTGCTGCTCCTAGTACTTTTTCAATTAATTTGTCGAATAACGAAGCTGTGCGTCTGGAAGCGTAACCAAAAATGAATCCTATTAATGGAAGTGTCCAAACTCGGGCTTCATACGGACCAATGTCAAACCAACCAAACATAATTGCCATCACCATGACTAAGGCTAGAATAGGTCCATAAATAAGTTTGGTATAAGCGACCCAACGCTCTAACGGATTAAAGTTCTGTTTGCGAAGATATTCCGCGGAGTTCACCAATAAGTTAGTTATTACTCCAAAGACTGCCCAAAAGAGAACCTCCAACATAGATAAATTGGGAGATGTCCACATGAAAAGTTTGCTAGGAGGGGATAGGGTATGTAGGTCAATCATTTGTTGACGTTTCAACCTAGATAAAGCAAACAAATTTTGTTTAATGGTGTTGGGTAATAAGTTACTAGCAGCTAGTTTAGTACCAATGTTAGCTACTAGAATGTACGCCTCATCATAAGCTCCCTGATTGACTAGCGTCTCAACAGGAACGATTTGTTGGTGATCATTAAGGTGTGATTTTAATTGAAAAATTTGCGCTTTGGTCTTGGTGAATAGTTCATAAATTGTAGTAGAACGGTCTCTAATTTTGCCTATGGTATGCGTACTTTCCTGGGCGTCAATGTACCAGTCTAAGTCACTTAGGTTTTTGAAATCGACCTCGCCGATTTTAGAAATTTGCGCAAAATACTGCCAAGATATTGCACTATTTAGATTAGACTTAGTGTGCATCAATGTAATGTGAGATGCTAAGTACACTATAATTATAAAGATCAGCAATCCGATTAATTTAAGTATAAAGGATTGCCCGATTGTTCGTGGGGTACGGTTATCCATCCTCATGTATCTCCCAAGTTTTACTGGTAGCAATAGCCAGTAAATCAATGTTAGTTGTCAATTCCTTTGAAACTACATGACAATGTTTAGAAGCTCTTTCTGCTGCTTATTGAACTTGCATCTTTTGGTTATAGACCAAAAAACGCAATGTCGCTAATTTCACACACTCATTAACCAATATTCTTTAATCACTGTTCTTTTTTTTGGGGGGGGGAAGAATATAAAGTGTTGCTTTGAGTAAGCCTACTGAATCGTAAATAGCGTACCTTTGAGTATTAACCTATAAACCAGTATGCTTTATATCTGATTCTATAATGTTGGTGTCAAATGCGCTGGATTGTATTTCTTCTGTTATCGGTTATCACTCTGTACTCGATTTTAGGTCGTGCCTATGGGGTTAATCTCGACCGTTTTGCGTTAGTAATTGGCAATCAAAATTACCAAGTAGCGCCTTTAAAAAATACCCTCAATGATGCGGAAGCTATTTCTGACGCTTTTTTCGAACTCGGTTTTCGAGTGACCACCTTAACTGACGCAAATTCGTTGACTCTACGCCAAGGGATTAATGGGTTCTACGAAGAAGTCGCTAAGGCTGCTGGCAGTCAAAAGCTAGCCGTTGTTTATTATGCGGGGCATGCAATACAAATTAATCATGCCAATTACCTCATCCCTCTTAATATCCAGTTTGAAAGTGAACAGGAATTTGTTGATCAGTTGTATAATCTCTCCCATCTATTTGAACTGATGAAAAGTACTAATGAGTTACAAAACATTGTGATTTTAGATGCTTGTCGTAATAATCCTTTTGAAGGCAGTGGCAACGTTTTAGTGTCTCAAGGTCTAGCTCCGGTGAAAGCTCCGTCGGCTACACTGATTGCCTTTGCCACTGAGCCTGGAGGGATAGCGTTAGACGGCAGGAGCGACAATGGTGTTTATACTAAACATCTACTTAAATACATTTCCGAAAGCATCTCGATTGAAGAAGTATTTAAAAAAGTCCGCTCGGCAGTGGCAAAGGAAACTCGCAATAGGCAAATTCCATGGGAACATTCATCGTTACTTGGAGAGGTCTATTTCAGCCCTCCCAAAAACAAGGAAGTCCCCAATATAGTGGTATTTTGAATGGCTTAAAAAACGTAAGCTAGGCCAACGTGCAAGGAAGTAAAAGATTCATCGATGCCGTTAAATTGAGCGCCGTTATAATCGATATCTTGCTGATAGTCATTTATCTTAAAACGTGTTTGAAACAGTAAGTTGCTGGAAACTGGCATTGTCCAACTTAAGCTATAACTAAATCCTTTGGTGTCACCAGAAACATTTCCTGTTAGATCGTCAAATTCTATTGCCTCTTCTTCCTCTTCTTCATCTGTATTTTCAGAAAAAACGTTGTTTGCCCTTAGGTCTGCGAAAGCGACAGACAGACTAAGACTGCCAGCTTTCTCAAATTGCCAATGATAACTTATCCCAACAAATGGTCCTTTTTGTCGATAACGTTCATCGGTAATGTTAAGTTGATCTTCTTCGTCGATGTCCCGTGGAGTAAATTGAATTTTGGTGTTGCCATATTTGTAACCACCAAATAGCGTCCAATTTTTTGATAGTCGATAGCCTAATGTGATGTCTAGATCATCACGAGATGCTTTACCCGTATCTTCTTCTTCGGATATATCAGCATCCTTCAAGGTGGTCTGTAAGTTGGCTGACAATTGCCAGTTTTCAAGAGTCACGGCGACAGGAATATTGACGCTAGGAAAGCTGATGTCGTGATCGAGTTTTTCGGAAAAGGAAAAGGTGCTATATCCTAGCGATGCGCCAGCTACAAATCGAATGTCTTTAAGTGAAGAGTTTGCAAACGCCGCAGGCGAGGCTATTAGCACTAGTAGCAATCCTGCTAAACAGCGATTGTTCATTATATGCTCTCTTATTGTTATTTTTTTGTGCAATTAGCTAAGACTAATAGTATTGTTAGTAGATAGCAAAAAATAGAGAACATAAATGAATTCAAACAAACCCTTAGTTTCCTTGATATCGATTCTGTTTTCCATCTTGTGTTTATGTTTTATTGGCGGCTGTAAGACTACCGATGATAGCTCAGAAGAAGTCGAGTGTCGCAACGAGCAGCAAGAAAGTTGTGATACAGATGACGAAACGGGAAGAGGCTATGATCCCTGTTTAGTGAATGAAAGTTTACCGGTCTGCAAGCCTTAATGGATCCACAAGAACTAAGACTGCAAATTGCGGAAGTCGCAGGAACATGGATTGCTGCTCTAGCTGTGGTTATCGGCGGTATCTTTGGTGTCTTTCAATACTTAGAACATAAAGATGCAGTGCGTGTTGACCGAAGTATGGCGTTTGTAGAGCGTTATCATAGTGATGGCTTATTGATGCAAGCACGGTTAAAAATTACCGACTCAATGACATCCCATGTTGATAACATCAATCAATTATTAACAGATTCAACCATCAAACCAGAGAATGTTGCCAGCCAATATAACGATTTTATAAATAAACAGGTTGAAGCAGATGCATTAGCGGGTTCATTGGACCAAATTTTCACTTTTTATGAGCAGATAATACTGTGTAGAGAATTAGACTTGTGTGACGATGCCGCTGCAGAACAGTTCTTTGATACAGATGGTCGGGCATTTGTCCGCACTTTTTACCCGTACATATGTAACATTCGGGAAAAATGGAATAATCCAGAAAAATATAATCGGCTTTTGAATTTCTATGCGGGTAATGGCAACAGTATCTGTGAATCTTGAACTAATCCCTAAAAATCACGATTTTTATGCTTTTCTACAACTCTCAATAATCCTATGTCGTTGAGTTAACAGTGGTACCTATGGGCTAGACGTTTGTGTTCGAAATAAACGCAAAGGATATTAAAACAGCTAAATGGATGAAAATCATACAGCTACAAAGTTGTTGGGGGTGTAATATTACCCAAAAGTTGAATTTAAAAAAGCGTATTATATGTAGCGCTTTTGGTTAAAGTTTGCTGTAATAGATTGATAACAAATAAAATATAAAAACGTGAACTATGCATGCAGGTTGGCGAGAATATCTAAAGCAGCGCTTAAAAACACCATCGAAGTTCTATTCAATAGGGCTTGAATTTGGCGACGATTCTATTCAAGTTTCTGTATTGAATGATGATAAGCAAAATATCACTTGGGTAAAACAGCACCTATTGCCTGCCCACGATTGGCAAAAACACCTTCAAAATTATGTTTCACAAGAATCGTTAACAAATACTCCTTGTCATGTGGTGCTAAGTCCAAGCAAATATCAGATTCAACAAGTTGAAAAGCCGCAAGTAAGTGACGACGAATTGGCACAAGCGTTAGTTTGGAGTGTGAAAGATCTCATGCCAAACCAAGACGAAATTGTCGTCGACTATTTCGAATTACCGGTGCAAAGCGCTGGGGCAAATAAGGTAAATGTTGTCGCACTGGCCAAAGATAAAGTTGAAGAGCTCACCGACGGCATACTCCATGCTGGTCTAGAATTGAAGAGTATCAGTATTCTAGAGCTGATTATGGCCGATATTGTTGAGTCTAGTGATGATGCGATACTTACTTTGGTTCAGGAATCGGGGCAGGAGATATGTCTGAATATTATCAAACATGGTCAGGTCTACTTTTCTCGACGTTTGCGTGGGTATGAAAACTTACCTACATTTAGCGAAGAAGAATTACAAATGGGAGTTGGCGATAATCTGAGCGTAGAAATTCAACGTTCAATGGATTATTTTGAGAGTCAACTTCGGCAAGCACCGGTTAAGAAAATTCTATTGGCAATCGAATCTCCACACTTAGATAAATTAGCGCAAATGATGCAACAGTTAACTTTTATGACAGTGGAACCTATCCATGTCGAGGTGCCTCATGTTGAAGGGTTAACATACCGTAGCAGCTTCATTGGAAGTTTAGGCGCGGCCTTCGTGCAGAAAAATGGAATTGCCAATGAAAACTAGAATCAATTTTTTTAGAGAAGATTTGAAATTCAAAATTATACTTCTGAATTTGAATTTTCTTTTAGGATTGGCCATTTTGTCTATCATTTGTATTGTGACGGCTTGGTTATGGGCAAGTAATTCACATGCTAACGCTGAACAACAAACGGATTTATTGCTTGCACAAATTGCCCAGAAAAAAGAACTATCCAAATCTTTAATAGAAGCGAAAGATACTCGTACTCAAAGTGCTGCGATTGTGGCCGATGTGGAAAAACATCAGCAAGAATTAGCCATGAAACGCACCATCTTAAATGAATTGGATAGTCGTCAAACGCAAAGGAGTAACGGCTTCTCAAGTCTAATGGTAGATCTGGCGAAAAATCACCATACTAATTTGTGGTTAACCAATATCTTATTGAACGAACGTAGCCTTTATATTGAAGGTGCCACTACTGATTCCAAAGCACTTCCTCAATGGGTATCGCAATTAAATCAAGCTAGTTATTTTGCGGATACTGAGTTCGCCGGAACTCGAATGTTTCGAAATGACAAACAGCAATTACAGTTTATACTCAGTTCAAACCTTGATGATATGAAGGGGAAAGGGCAATGAGTCAGTCTATAGGAAGTCAATATACTGATTTGCTTGCTAAATTTTCCGCCCTTACGACCCGAGAGCGGGCGTTAACAATTATAGCTACACTGTCGGTAATATTATTAGGTGGATACGTATTGATGGTCGAACCCGTTTTAGAAAAATGGGATCGCGAAAAAATGGAAATTCAGCGGCAAACTAATGAAGCTGCAAGTTTAGATGCCAAAATCGCATTATTAGAGCAAACCTTACAAGAAGATCCCGATGCATCCATTAAAGCGCGTCTGAAAAGCGTTAAACAAAAAATCTCCAAAGCCGATGAGGCGTTGAATGCGCAAACTGAAAATTTGGTGCCAGCGTCGCATATGCCTATATTGTTAGAACAAGTGTTTGCACAATTTGAACAGCTCAAGTTAGTTGAAATGCACTCTATCGCGCCGACTCCTTTACTGAAATTAGAAGAGGAACAAGAGTTAACGGATGTGAATTTGTATCAACATGGTGTGCAAATGACTCTGGAAGGTGGCTATTTTGAGATTCAAAAATACCTACAAAGAGTAGAAGCCTTGCCTTATCAGTTTTATTGGAAAAAGTTTGAGTACAAAGTTGAAGAATATCCGGATGCTTTAGTGCAAATTGAAATTTATACGCTAAGTACAAGTCGTGCATTTATTGGAGTTCGTAATGATTCGTAAATTCACTTTATGCCTTGGATTACTATTGTCTTTTGTACTTGGCGCACAACAGCTTATTGATCCAACTAAACCCAAAGGGGCGGGCTTGCTAACCACTAAAAGCAATGAGGACGAAAATGGTCCAGCGCCTATTGTATTAACCGCTGTGTTTATCAAGAGCAACAGTAAGGTCGCCGTCATAAATGGCGAGTCTGTGCTAGAAGGACAGAGTTGGAGAGGAAACCAAGTGAAAAAAATCAATAAAAACGGAGTCGTTCTAATCGTAGACGGCCGTGAAACAGATTTGTTATTAAATCAATACTCAATTAAAAAAGATGCATCCAATGACTTCTAAGCAAATTGTACTTCTAGGATTAGCGCTGACACTATTTGGCTGCCAATCGACCTCAGAAACTGGGCCCGCTCAAAAATCCATGGACCAAGCTATGGAGCAACAAGTTGAAGCGATGCGGGATAAACAAAGCATGCCGCTAGACAATTTACCCGATGCGGTAAGCCAAGCGTTGTTGCCGGGCCAATCCTTAAGTGAAGATCCACTTTTTGATGAAGAGAAATACGATATTAGTGCTAAGGCCGTCGATGCTGTCAGCTTTTTCGCCGGTTTGGTTGAAGGTACGCCTTACAGCGTTGCTGTCCACCCTGAGGTGAAAGGTGCCATTTCGTTAAGTTTGAAGCAAGTTTCACTCGAGCAAGTGTTTGAATTGGTGTCCGATTTATACGGTTATGATGTACAGAAATTCGATCAAATCTTTCGCGTATTTCCTTCTGGCATGCGAACTGAAACCTTTCCTGTTAATTACCTGTTGATGCAGCGTGATGGTGCAACGCAAACCAGTATTGCCTCTGGTGGGGTAACGCAAAGTGAAAATAACCAAAACTCTAACACCAGTAGCGTCAATAATTTCAGTGGTAACTCTTCCACGGGCAATAATATTGGTGGTGGCTCAAGTAGTAATAATACGAATGGCACTAATATCAGTACACGAACTGAAACCGATTTTTGGTCTGAGTTGAAAGAGACTTTACAGTCAATGGTTGGGGTTGAAGAAGGGCGTATGGTAATGGTGACTCCGCAAGCTGGATTAGTTACTGTTCGCGCGATGCCTGGCGAAATCCGAAGCGTGAAAGAATACTTAAAAGTATCTGAAGAGATCGTAAAACGACAAGTAGTGCTAGAAGCTAGAATCATCGAAGTTTCATTAAGTGATGAATATCAACAAGGCATTAATTGGAATCAAATCGCCAACAGTAATAGCAGCAGTACACAAGTAAACTTTTCTACTACAGCTGGAAATTTTGGTAATCAAATCAGTGCTGCTATCGGTAATGTCACCAGTTTATCGTTTTTAAATGAAGACTTTTCTGGGGTATTAACATTGCTTGAAACCCAAGGTAATGTACAAGTGTTATCTAGCCCTAGAGTGACAGCAACCAATAACCAAAAAGCGGTCATCAAAGTGGGCGACGATGAATACTTTGTAACCGAAGTGTCTAATCAAAATACCATTACCTCAGGCACCACAACGGTCACACCAAATATTGAACTTACTCCTTTCTTCTCAGGTATAGCATTGGACGTTACTCCTCAAATTGATGACAAGGGCGGCGTATTATTGCATGTTCACCCATCGGTAATCGAAACCGATGAGCAAGAGAAAGTCATCACCTTGAACGAAGAGCGATACGTATTGCCTTTAGCTCAGAGCAACATTCGCGAATCGGATACGGTGATTCATGCAAATTCTGGTGAGATTGTAGTGATAGGTGGATTGATGCAATCAATAGTCTCCGAATCAGATTCAAAAACGCCGTTGCTGGGTGATATTCCGTTATTGGGAAATCTATTTAAAAGTAAAAATGATATTGAAACTAAAAAAGAGCTAGTCATTTTACTCAAGCCAACTGTAGTCGATGCAAATACTTGGAAGCAACAATTAAAGCAAAGTCGCGACCAGATGGCTGATTGGTTATACGTGGAATAACACTATGTACCTGTACCATTACGGTATAAAGGAATTACCGTTCACATTAACGCCTAACACCAGTTACTTCTTTGGCTTACCGAGTCACAAAGAAGCGCTAGCTGTGTTAGTTACTGCGCTTAAAACCGGCGAAGGTTTTATCAAAGTAACAGGCGAAGTGGGAACCGGAAAAACCTTGATATGCCGTAAGCTGTTAAATGAATTGCCAGGTGATTTTGTTACTGCCTACATTCCCAATCCATTTCTAAGCCCTGCTGAACTGCGCAGATCAGTGGCCAGTGAACTTAATGTTGCTTTGACGGATCACTCTGATCAGCAAGAGTTTACTCACCGTATTCAACAACGCCTCATTCACATACACCAACAAAACAAAGGGGTAGTATTGATTATTGATGAAGCTCAGGCTTTACCAATGGAGAGTATTGAAGCGTTAAGGTTAATGACCAATCTAGAGACTGAGTCTAGAAAGTTATTGCAAGTGGTCTTGTTTGGCCAACCTGAATTAGATCAAAAACTAGCGTTACCTGAACTACGTCAGCTAAAACAGCGTATTACATTCTCATACAATTTGCGCTTGATGGATGCTGATCAAGTATTCCAATACGTGCGTCATCGCATGGCTGTAGCCGGATATAAAGGCCAAGAGTTATTCAGCAAAAAGTGCTGTGAACGCTTGTTTAAGGCCAGTAAAGGAACACCAAGAATTGTCAATGTCTTGTGCCATAAAGCATTGATGTTGGCCTACGGTGAAGGCAAAAAAGAAGTATCCCTTGAACACATTCGTTTAGCTATTAACGATACGGAAGCGGCGCTGCTGCCAAACAAACATCTACGTCTAATCTTGATTATTGCCGGTTTGATTTTATTAGCGCTAGCGGCAACATTTGCTTATGAAAGTTGGCTGTTATGAGTGTCGTTAATAAAATGCTACAAGATCTGGAAGAGCGTAAGGCTGACCCTGAATTGTCAGCTGATTATCGCCCTTCAAACGAAAAGAAAAAGACGTTGGCATCCATCTATATTTTAATCGCGATATTGATAGTTGCTTTTGCTATTTGGTTGTTTAAAGACAATTTGTTTATGCAAAAGAGCCAGTCGCAAGACGTTGTTGAGATTGCGGCCGAGACTGAAAAAAATATCCAAGAACAGCCTCTTGAGAAGCAAGATCAGCAAGCAAACGTTGTTCATGACGCAGAGAGATTGATGGATTCAACGAATCCTGAATTACAGCTTGGCAATCAGTTAGAACAGCTCAATCAACTGGATAATGAAGATGTTATTGAAGGGCAGCTTCAAAGCACTGGTAAC
Organism: Aliiglaciecola lipolytica; assembly: GCF_018860635.1. Taxonomy (GTDB): domain Bacteria; phylum Pseudomonadota; class Gammaproteobacteria; order Enterobacterales; family Alteromonadaceae; genus Aliiglaciecola; species Aliiglaciecola lipolytica_A. The sequence goes on along the minus strand of NZ_JAHKPT010000036.1, from coordinate 43,725 downwards.
CTTCAAGCAAACGTGCAGGTTGAAGATAATGAATTGCTGCAGTCTGCAAATAATGCAATTGTTCAGCGAGTAGAAGACGATCAGCAAAGTACCCAAATAGAATCTGTGTCGATAGCCGATGTTGAGCAAAAATTGACAAAAATGAAGTCTGCATCAAAACCGCAGGAGTCTGAGAAATTAGAGAATCTAGACACTGTCGACGGTGTCTTCGAAATGAAATCTAGCGACACTGCAATTGATAAAGAACAGTTAAAGCAACAAGTTCAAATCGCCCTTAAACGAGGGGATGATCGAACTGCAATAAACTTACTGGAGAAACTTGTTGAGGTAACGCCTGAGAATACTACTGCCAGAAAACGATTGGCGTCGATGTTATTTGCTCAGGGGAATCATGACAAAGCTGATAAAACGCTGCAAAAAGGCATTGATTTATATCCTGGAAATTTAGAACTGCGAATTATGCAGGCGAGATTATACGACCAGCTAAAAAAACCTGTGCAAGGGTTCGAGTTGCTAATGGCACACACTGTATCTGCTTTTCAAGCGCCCGACTACGTAGCTTATCGAGCAACATTGGCGCAAAAAGCGAATAAGTTTGAACAGGCGAAACTGGATTATCAACAGCTAGCTAAAAGCCAGTCAGCGAATGCAAAATGGTGGCTTGGTTTGGCTGTGGTAGAAGAGCGACTAGGTAATATGAGTGAGGCTTTAGAAGCCTATCGACATGTTAAACAATTATCCCAAATGTCCGTTGAGGTTGAAGAATTTGTTGAGCAAAGAATACGCTATTTGGCAGAGGTTAAATAATGCAGCCTAAAGCTAAAATACGTCTCGGAGACTTGTTGGTTCAAAACAACATTATAACCGAAGAGCAACTCATGCAAGCGTTATCAGCTCAGCGTGAGTCCGGTAGAAAGCTAGGTGCTGTGCTGGTTGAGCAAGGGTTTGTTTCTGAACATAACCTACTGACTTTTCTATCCCAGCATTTAAAAGTACCGCTAATAAGCATACCTGAATACCGGGTGCAGCCTGAAAGTGTGAAGCTACTACCAGAAGTGCAAGCTCGTCGTTATCGTGCCATTGTGTTAGATGACAAAGGCGACCACCTATTGGTTGGTATGAGTGATCCGGCTGATATTAATGCTGTCGATGCGCTATCTTCGTTACTGACTAAACCGCTAAAGCTGGCGGTGGTTTCCCAAGCTCAATTATTTGAAGCCTACGATAGCTTTTACCGACGAACAGAAGAGATTGCTTCATTTGCTCAAGAGCTAGCCGAAGAATATCAAAACGAAGATGAGTTTGACTTCGCAAGTGGCTTAGAATCAGAGCAAGACACCGCAGTTGCTAGGCTGTTACAGTCCATTTTTGAAGATGCGGTGCAGGCTAAAGCGTCGGATATCCACATTGAACCGGATGAAGGTTTGCTACGGATTCGCCAACGTGTAGATGGCATGTTGCAAGAAACCATTATTAAAGAAAAGAATATCGCCTCGGCACTAGTGCTGCGTTTAAAATTAATGTCCGGGTTAGATATTTCTGAAAAACGTTTACCCCAAGATGGTAGAACGCAAGTTCGCATCAAAGGCCACACCGTTGATGTTCGTTTGTCGACAATGCCGGTGCAAAACGGTGAATCTGTGGTAATGCGTTTACTCGATCAATCGGCTGGACTTTTAACCTTGGAACAGACAGGTATGCCTGGTCCATTGCTACGTCGATTGCGGACTTTATTGCAACGCCCCCACGGTATGATTTTGGTTACCGGACCAACCGGATCCGGTAAAACTACGACATTATACGGTGCATTGAGTGAGCTGAATAAGCCAGATACCAAGATCATCACGGTCGAAGATCCTGTGGAATACCGTTTACCTAGAATCAATCAGGTTCAAATCAATAACAAAATCGATCTGACCTTTTCTAACATCTTAAGAACCACCCTTCGTCAAGACCCTGACATTATCATGGTGGGGGAGATGCGTGATGCAGAAACCGTTGAAATTGGCCTGCGAGGTGCTTTAACAGGTCACTTAGTATTATCTACTTTGCACACTAATGACGCGATAAGCAGTGCCATTCGACTCTTGGATATGGGCGCTCCTGGGTATTTGGTCGCAAGTTCTTTAAGAGCAATTATTGCGCAACGATTGGTACGACGAATTTGTGATAACTGCCAAATAGAATATACCCCTAATGAAGAAGAAATGTTTTGGTTGGGGAATATCGATGCCAGTGCTAAAACGGCCACATTTAAAAAAGGGGCTGGTTGCCAAAGCTGCAATCAAAAAGGCTACCGTGGTCGACTTGGGGTATTTGAATTGCTTGAGATGACCGAGCCGATGATGGATGCGTTGAAAAACTCAGACACAGTGGCATTCAGTCATGCAGCATTAAATAGTCCTGGATATTCACCTTTAGCCAGTGTCGCATTGTCTTATGCCAAATTAGGCTTTACCACTGTAGAGGAAGTGCTCAGGTTGGTGGAAATGGTTGCTGAAAGTGAGGGTATAACTCATCAAGACCAAGAACACGACGAAGAACACAAGAGTACAAATAACGAAGGTGAGGTAGATGGCTCAGTTTAATTACACTGGACGGGCATCTAATGGTGAGTTAACCAGCGGCCTAATTGAAGCTGTAGATCAGTCTACCGCTGCAAAAATATTGCTTGGTCGCAACGTAACTCCGCTAAATATTTATGAAAGTACCGAGCAAAGTGGTACTAAAAAACAAAGTAATGAAATTAACTTTTTCACCCCTAAAGTTAGTTTAGAAGATTTAGTTATTTTTTCCCGCCAAATGTATTCGCTTACTCGTGCAGGGATACCCATATTGCGTGCGGTAAATGGGTTAGCAGATTCAACTAATTCGAAGCGCATGGAAATGGCGTTGAAAGACGTTGTTGAGCAATTGGAACGTGGACGGACGCTGTCATCTGCATTGCATCAGCATCCTGAAATATTTAATCAATTATTTGTTTCAGTTGTCCATGTGGGGGAAAACACCGGTAAATTGGACGATGCATTTTTACAGCTATCCGATTATTTAATTCGCGAGCAAGAAACTCGTAAACAAATTAAATCAGCAATGCGTTATCCCTTTTTCGTGGTTCTCGCATTAATTGCCGCTTTAATTGTAATGAACATCTTTGTCATTCCCGTATTTGCCGACATGTTTAAAAAGTTCGACGCAGAGCTTCCATTGATGACTCGATTTTTGATCGGCATGTCGGATATGTTTTTAACTAAATGGCCGTTTATGCTACTTATCATCGGTGGCGTGATTTACGCCATTAGACGGTATTTAAACACCGATGTCGGACGCTATAAATGGGATAAGCGCAAGTTGAATTTACCGGTCATTGGCGGTGTTCTAGAACGTACTTTGTTAGGACGTTTTGCGCGTAGTTTCTCGATGATGTTGGTGTCTGGTGTTCCTCTTACTGCAGCGCTAAATTTAGTTGCTGATGCGGTTGATAATCGCTATATGTCAGAAAGAATCTTGAATATGCGGCGCAGTATCGAAAAGGGTGAAAGTTTATCTCGAGTGGCCCATTCAAGTGAATTGTTTACGCCTTTGGTTATGCAAATGATAACCGTTGGCGAAGAAACCGGGCGGGTTGACGAGCTGCTAGCTGAGGTAGCTGACTATTACGAACGCGAAGTAGATTATGATTTAAAGAGCTTAACGTCTAAAATTGAACCTATATTAATCGTAATTGTGGCGGTAATGGTGCTAATTCTAGCTTTAGGTATCTTTACCCCAATGTGGGAAATGATGGGTGCGTATAAAGGCAGATAGTTAGCCTAAAGCGCGTAATTAGGAAAGAAATTGGATAAAAATCAGGCGGGACAAGAAAGTAGCAGCCAACTATTCGGCAAAATTGTTGTGTTAATAGTGTTTATTACTATTCTCACTAGTTTTGTGCTGTACTTTAATAATAGTTCGCCTGACATGAAATACATTGCAATGGAAAACTTACAACAACGTTTTTCACAAAGTGTGACTAACTCACATTGGCAATGGCAGGCCGAAGGTCGCCCGAGAATTATCGTGTTGGTGCATTATGAGTCGCAGCCTGATAACGATAACCAAGCGGTTGAAAAAGATAGGCGACCGATTGAAATGGGTTTAAATGGCTACCCTAAAGCAACACCTAGCACTGAAGGTTGTGGCAAGTTATGGCAAACCATTCTCAATGTTTCTATGAGTGTGGAAGGGTTTAAGGTATATGCAGAGTATTTTTCGGATACGGATCCTGAAGATGCCGTAGATGATGCAAAATGCCGTTTTAGATTATCCGTTGGACCATATTTTGAATATCAGTTAGCAACGGGACAAGTGAGCGCCTTAAAAAGTTAACGATAAATGAAACTTGGGCTCGGGAAAATTAACGTAAATACAATAATTTACGAAAATAAATTGTGACAAACTAATTATATAAATTAATAATAGGTACTAAATGGAGGTCAATTATGAATTTTTCAAATAATACCTCTAATCAGCTAAAAGGTGGGTTAATCATGCAAACTAAACAACGAGGTTTTACCCTCATCGAACTGGTCGTAGTGGTCATAGTATTGGGGTTGCTTGCAGCTACCGCATTGCCACGAATGTTAGATATCACTAAAGACGCTGAAGATGCGACTGTTGAAGGCGTGGCCGGTGGTTTTGCGACAGGTGTTGGTTTAGTCAGAGCTGCTTGGGAATTAGAGGGACGCCCAGAGGAAAATTTTGGTACAAATAGTACTTCTGTGGTGATTGATGGTGTGCAAGTCGGAATTGACAAAGATACAGGCTACCCCACTGGACAACTCAGTAATGACTCTAGTAGTGAAGATGACAATATTAATAACTTAGATTGTGAAAGTACGTTTAATTTGATTATGCAAAGTGCACCTACAATCTCTTCAGATTGGAATGATCTGCCTTTTGAAGACTATCGTTATTTCACTAATTCGAGTGACGGACAAGGTTCTGGTGGTAACGACTTATGTTTCTACTACCTGACTCAAACGATTAAGAATTTAACGGTAGAACCGACTGATAGAAATTCAGGTAACGGTTTTATATACGACCCTAGAATTGGCCAAGTTGTTGTTTTTAGTAATAATTAAACTAAAGCCTAATAACTAAAAAAAATAACTGTGTATAGTTAAACATACTTATATTAGCTATATCGTTGTTTAAAACAGATTGAAATTTTGACATTATAGAATTTAAAATGAGGATACTACCATGCAACAACAACGCGGATTTACATTAATAGAATTGATCATAGTCATTGTGATCTTAGGTATCTTGGCTGTGACTGCCGCACCAAGATTTATTGACTTAAGCAGTGATGCTACCGCATCTACTCTCAAGGGAGTGAAAGCGGCTATGCAAAGTGGCGCACAACTGGTTTATGCTAAATCAGCGATCGCTGGTCAGCAAACTGTTGCCAATGCTGGTGATGATACGTCAGAAGTATCTGTCAGTGGTGTTGATGTTCAAACTGACTTTGGTTACCCAGATGCTGAGTTGATGACAGAAGCAATGCTAGCCGGTTGGGTACAGTTGGATATTGGTACTGACTTCAATTTTGTGGTTGGTGCTGCAGGCGATACTACGCCTGATGCTGGATCTTTTGGGATTGCACCTGGTTCAGCAACTACAGACTACACTGACGATGAATGTCACGTTATCTACACTGATGCGGCTAACGCAAATAGCGCACCTGTTATTACAGTAGTCGATACTGGTTGTTAATCAGCAAAGCCAAGTAAAACTGGTTTTTGCAGATGAATAACGGTGAGAACATCATCAAATATTAGAAGTGCAATTGGCTTCACAATAGTGGAGCTGGTTGTGGTGATTATTATACTTGGTATTCTTACCGTAGTCGTAGCTCCTCGCTTCCAAACTGGCGGGGGCTTGGCTGAATACACCTACCAAGCGCGACTCATTTCTTCTTTACGCACTATGCAACAACGTGCAATGAACGATACTCGCGACAGTTATTGCTTCCAAGTAAACGTGTTTACAGGAGCAAACTCTTCTTTCGGTCCCCCTACACTTGTTTATAAAAACAGCAGCAGAGCACTTTCTTGTGCGACGACTATAGATACCTCCGAAGACGCTGCATATGTTGTCGCTAATATAGACGAGATGGATGCTGATAATGTAACTATCACTAGTGGTGGCGGTAGCATACTGTTTAACCGATTTGGTTGCGCAAACAATGGCAGTGGTTTTTGTGCTAACGATATTGAAGTAGTCTTACAGGGCGAAAGTGCGGTGTCGGTATGCATTGAATCACAGGGGTATATACATGCCTGTGAATAGTGCTAAAAATCAAACGGGGTTTACCTTAATAGAGCTGATTATCGGGATTGTGATTTTTGCTATTGCTTTGACCTTTATTACCAGTTTGATATTTCCTCAAGCCCGCAAAAGTGTTGATCCTATAATGCAAGTGCGGGCCACAGAGCTGGCTAATACGCTTATTCGAGAAATTACTGCAAAAGCTTATGACGAAAATAGTCAGAACAATACTCGTTGCAACGATGACTTAAATGATGATGGTGATTTTGATGATGCCGGTGAGTCTGCTTGCACTGCGATAGGCAACTTTGGCCCTGATAGCTCAGAGTTTCGGAGTTATCCCGATTCAAATTTCGATGATGTAGATGATTATCATGGTTTGCAGCAAGGAGCTGGTTATTCCGATGCAATTATCCGTAATTCATTAGGTGAAATACTGTTAGTGAATGGCCAAAACTTATATGCAGGGTTCAGTGTATCGGTATTGGTCACCTACGACGGCGATATGGATGGCATTACAGATAATGATCAGTCATCCAAGCTGATTTTAGTTAATGTGACTACACCAAGTGGTGAAACTCTCCAGTTTTCGACGTATCGGAGTAATTATTAATGGCAAGCTGCAAACATAAGGGCTTTACATTAATTGAATTAATCACGGTGCTGGTGGTATTAAGTGTTGTGTCTGTTGGGATCGCAGGTTTTATTCGCACCGGAACAGAAATATATGTGGACGTGGTTGAGCGAGACAAATTGTTAAGCCAAGGTCGTTTTGCTGTGCAACGAATGAACTTAGAAATAAATAATGCGCTTCCAAATAGCTTACGAATAGCTGGTAATAGTTCAATTCAATGTTTGGAATTTACCCCCATTTTGTTTAGTAGTTTCTATTTTGATTTACCTGTAGCGCCAGAACCTGCTGCTGATGAAGTGAAACTGATTGCGACCGATGCAGCCATCAATGATTATAATTATGAAAGTGGTCAATCCATTATCGTTTATCCTACCTCAGTAGATGACGTTTATGCTGATTCTGATCGTAGGTTTCTGTTGGGGGGCGAGCCTGAATTAGATCCGGCAGATTCTAAAAAGTTGTTGGTACCTTTGGCATCCAGCGAACAATTTGAAACTGAGTCACCCAGTTCACGAGCATATATTACAGGTGCTCCAGTCAGTTTTTGTATTACCGACAATAAACTCTATCGTAAACAACAGTATCCAACCTCTAGTACTCAATCAACATCTCTTGTTGGAGCGGTATTAATGGCGGAAAATATTCAAAATGATTTGTCCGGTTCAACTCAAGATTTGCCATTTCGAATTGCAGAGTCGAGTTTAACCCGCAATGCTTTTGTGATTACCCTGTTAAGATTCGAATTGAATGAGGAGCTCGTTGTTTTTAATAACGAGATACATATTCCTAATGTCCCTTAAATCAGCGCAAAGCAGCCCTAAAAGACAATCCGGGAGCATGATCATAATTGCGTTGTTTGTGATAATTGTCATGGCCATTTTAGGTTTAACCATGGTCAAACTTTTAAGCGCCTCAGCAGATTCAGTGATTCATGAAGTTTATGGTGCTAGAGCATTACATGCTGCTCAATCATCAATGGAGCGCAATGTTAAAGACGCATTTCCTTTAACTCAAGATGGGTCTGGTAGTTGCGATAGCTTAAGTACGTTTTCCTTCGCTTCCGTGCCAGGACTACAGAACTGTCTCACTGTCTCAAGTTGCACCTTAACCACTGGATATGAAGATGAGACCACCCAGTACTACCATTTTGAAAGTACTGGAATTTGCCAATCAGGAAGGATAGTTGCTAGTCGAACTGTGGCAGTTGATGCAATTGTGGAGTGAAGATGAGAATTCTATATGCAGTTGTTTTTTTACTGTTGGCAAGCTGGGCTGTTGACGCTGATGAAATTGAAGGGTTTTATCAATTTAATCAGTTGGAATGGACAGGTAGTGATTCTGTCTTAGATAGTTCTGATAAGAACAACCATGGTAGTCCAATTGGCGATGTTTCACCTGTCTCGTATTCAGCTGGCTCGTGCCGTTTATTAAATGTTCCTCGCAATACAAGTTCTTCTGAGCAAGACGCAGTGGATACGCAAGTTGATTTAAATCAGGTTGGTAATGACGGTAGTATCGCCTTTTGGTATCGCAGCAATTTGTCTTGGTCTAACTCAACTAAACGGCAGTTACTCGATGCATCAAACCAAGCACCTAGCCAGGATAAGTATTTTTATCTCTCATTGGGGGGAGGAACTTTACAGTTTGGCATAGAAGACGACAATGATTACGATATTACTGCCGAGCGCACGGGGTTATCCTATGCTGCAGATGAATGGGTTCACATTACCGTTACATGGGACTTATCAAATAAGCGGATTCAAATTTATGAAATTTCTGGTGGATCTGGAACGGTTTTAACAAGATCCGATAGTAGCTTACGCAATTTTCTTGGCGATATGGATACTCTCTATATCGGTGATAATCGCAGCAATTATATTGTTAACCAAGGTACGGGTAACTCAGCAAATGGACAATTTGAAGACGTTTATATCTATGACTTTAAACTTTCAAATTCACAAGTGCTTAGTTTGGCTAGTACAGAACCAGATTGCGAAGAATTAGACGCAGTTTTAGTCTCCCATTGGCCAATGGATGTTTGCTCATTAGATGGCACCAGTGGCGAAGTTATCGATATTGTTGCTGGTAAAAATGGTACCGCAATTGACGGTGCTAACATTGATATCAACGGTAAGCTATGTCAAGCCAGTGAATATGCCGGTAACGGCGAACATATCAATATTCCCCACGATGCTAATTTTGAATTGAGCGATGGCAGTATCGCCATGTGGTTTCGACTTGATGATTTAGACCCTCCAAGTAATTCATACTTTAATGGACGAGCCCTATTTTCAAAAGATTCTACGGGGTTTGATAGCGGCGGTGGACACTTAACGATATACGTTGGGTCAAATGGAGCCATCAAGGCCAGGCACCAGTCGACCTCAAATAATTACAATCTTAGCTCTAGCGCAAACTTAATTTCTGAAAATCAATGGCACCATTTGGTGTACACATTTGGCAGCTCTGGGATTAAAATTTATATTGATAAACAATTAGTTGCAACTAACACTTACACAGGCGGTATTGGCGGAAACCCTGAGCCAATAATATTAGGTGCTGGGGCATCTCACACCGGTGACAATGAATCTGCACCCGATGACTTGAAAGACTACTTTATGGGTGAAATAGATGATGTGCGTCTATATCAAGGGCAGTTGAGTCAAGAGGAAGTGGATAACCTGTTTACGGAGTCAGAAAGTGTTTGTATTACCTGTGAAACGGATATTCTAGTTGCTCAATATCAATTTGAGCAAAGTGAATGGCTAGGCGCCAACACAGTCACGGATTCCTCCAGTAATGGCTATCATGCAACGGCGTTAGGTGCGGCAATCCCCATTAATCCATCGGAACAAGTTGCCTGTCGTGCTATGGAAATACCTGCTAGTGCTAGCTTAGACAGCCAGTTTAATGGGATTGACACAGGTATCGATGTTAATGTCATAGGCAACAAAGGAAGTATTTCATTTTGGTATCGCAGTAATGAGGCTTGGAATTCAGGCAATTCCCGTCAGCTATTTGATGCATCAACCGATGTAGGAGGTGATGTGGGTAACTCTCGCTTCTTTTACTTTGCGATTTTAAGCGGTGGCCAGCTTGATTTTAAACTAGAAGATGAAAACGACCTTAATTTTGGTGCACAAACTAAATTGAGCCTTTCCTATGCAGCCGATACTTGGGTGCATGTTGCAGTAACTTATGATTTAGAGTCAAAAACAAGTGCAATCTATTTAGATGGCGTTAAGCAAAGTGTTTCTATTACTGCGCAATCGGGATTAAGTACTGAAATAGGCGATTTTGACACTTTATACATAGGTGATAATCGCAGTGCCTATCTCTCCAATGGCAGTACTCAAAATTCTGCAAATGGCGAATTTGATGAAGTTCGTATTTATAACTATGTGCAAACTAGCACAGAGGTGAATTTCGACAAAGATGCCCTAAGTACTTGTTCGTTTGTGTATAAATACCTAATTGATCATGATGGCAATGGTTTAACCTGCGACCCTGAGCCTGTCACTATAAAAGCCTGTGCTAATGAAAGTTGTAGTGAGCTTTATGATCAAGATATTACCGTTAAGGTGAGCCCTAATACTGGTTGGCCTGATGGTGAAACGGTAACTATTTTAGCGGATACTCCAGCCAGTTTAACCTTGAGTAAACCTGATCCTGGTACTGTGACCTTAGATGTGGTGGATGAAAATGTTGAATGTACCGGGGTCTCAGGTGGAAGTTGTGATTTAACCTTCAGTGATGCTGGTTTTCAGTTTATCGGTGCTAGCAAAACAGACACTTTCCCTGATCAGATAGCCGAGAGTAACTTTACTTCGGCTCAACTACGGGCAATTCAAACGGATGATTCCAGTGGCAGTAATCAATGTGTCGCAGCCCTTGTGGGGGCCCAAGATTTGACCTTTAATTTAAGTTGTGATGACCCGAGTAGCTGTTTAACGCCAGTACAAACCGGAAGTGGCACTATTAACTCAGGCTCAGACGCTACAGTGTCATTGACTTTCGATAGTAATGGTTACGCCTCTTTAGGGGCTTTCTCTTATGCAGACGCGGGACAAATAAGTCTATCTGTGCAAAGTGAAATTGATGATGCCACTTACTTAAGTGGGTCTACTCAATTTGTGGTTTACCCTGACAGAATAGACATACAATCTACTTCAACTACGTCTTTGAGTCGAGCAGGGGGGGAGTTTGGCTTAGAGGTGACAGCGCGGGGAAGTGAAAACGGGATTTTACCTAACTATCAGCCACAGCAAATTGAATTGTGGCTACAGCGAGCTCTTCCAACAAGTATCAGCGGTGATAGCGGTGTGCTGACGTATGCGCAAAGCGGTACTATTGTCGCCTCTGAAACCGGCAGCTTTAAGTCAAGTGTCATTTCTGCCAGTAATACAAATATTGCCAGCAGTAATGGTGTGTATAGTTTTACCGCCGATTATGCTGAGTATGGGACGGTTAATTTGGATATTCGTGATGCAGATTATTTCGGTCATACGATAGGCTCCACTTCTGCCGGCGGCGGCAGCCCTATTACTTTGGGCCTCTTTATACCCGCATATTTTGATGTGAATGCAAACTCGCCCCAGTTAGCGGATAACTGTGCGGTAACATCTGGTTTTACATATTTAGGTCAGAACACGGCTTTTGCGACACCTCCACAATTCGTTGTGACCGCAATGAATGCAAAAGGAAACATTACCACCCACTATCAACTAGATAGTTTATGGTCGTGGTTAGGTTCTTCGAGTGAAGATTATATAATTATGTCTGATAGTGGACATGTTGGCAGTATCAACTTTTATGGTTCTCTAGATATGGATGTGACCGATCAAGGCGTTGCAGGTAGCAGAGCCTTAACAATAAATAATGCATATATAAATTATTCTAAATCAACTACGCCTTATGGTCCTTTTTCGGCGAGTTTGGAAATGAACATTTTACCGAGTTTCTTCACTGACAGCACTTATGCTAGTGCGCCGGTCTGTTACCATCAAAGTTATGACATAAATGATGACTGTGATGCTGTCTCTTCAGTTGGTGCTTTGGATGATACTAATAATATGCTTAATTTAGTGGCTATTGGCGGAACTGAATATCGTTGGGGACGGATTGTTATAGATAACGGGTTTGGCCCAGAGACAGAAAACATTCTGCTACCCGTTTCAACTGAGTATTTTAATGGAACTGATTTTATTCAAAACACCGATGATACTTGTACCTTACTAACCTTAACTGCGAGTGATTTCAGTATTACTGATACTAGCGGTGGCTCTACATCGGCAATTAGCATACTAACCAGTGATTTTGGGATGACAAGTGGGAAGACTCTCGGTTTTGAAGGTATTGCGGTCGAAAATGCCGATATTTCAGTAATGGGTGAGTACCGGATTGAGTTGTTACCCGTCGGTGATAGCTCAATCACTTGGGATGATTTTTTACAATATGATTGGAATGGCAGTGAAAGTGGGATTGGTAATCCATCGGCGATAGTCTCCTTTGGCCAATTTCGTGGCAACGATCGAATTATATATTGGCGTGAAACCGGCAATTAATCTGTAGCCTGGCCTTTAGGCCATGGAAATGATTCAACAACCGCGGGGCTAAAGCACCTGCCTACAGATTAACAATCTTGTAGCATGGCCTTCAGGCCATGGAAACGATTTGACCGAGCGCGGGGCTAAAGCGCCCGTCCACAGATTAACAATCTTGTAGCCTGGCCTTTAGGCCATGAACCTGTTCGACTTGCTAAAAAACCTGTCGATTTCATCGCTAATTAGCCCAATTTCCTCCTAAACCTCTAAAAACTACAATTCTTTTATGGTTAACGCCGTATAAGTCTATTCTTTACTTGCTGATTTAAGGGTGCATTGGTAAAGTTAGCGGATCATTATGTCTATCTCCAACAGGGTGCGGTCTGTTCATGTTTAAAAAGCTTCGAGGAATGTTTTCAAACGATTTATCAATCGACCTCGGTACTGCAAATACGCTTATTTATGTTAAAGGTCAGGGAATCGTTTTGAACGAACCCTCAGTAGTTGCAATTCGTCAGGAACGCGCGGGCGGACCAAAAAGTGTTGCCGCAGTGGGTACTGCAGCAAAACAAATGCTTGGTAGAACGCCTGGAAACATTAAAGCTATTCGTCCAATGAAAGATGGCGTTATCGCTGATTTCTATGTGACCGAAAAAATGCTTCAACACTTTATTAAACAAGTGCATGACAATAACTTTCTCAAACCCAGCCCTCGGGTTCTGGTTTGCGTGCCTTGTGGTTCAACGCAAGTAGAACGCCGTGCGATTCGTGAATCTGCACTAGGTGCTGGCGCAAGAGACGTATACCTTATCGATGAGCCAATGGCCGCTGCAATTGGTTCAGGCTTGCCTGTATCTGAAGCAACAGGGTCTATGGTGGTCGATATCGGTGGTGGTACAACGGAAGTCGCGATCATTTCATTAAACGGTGTGGTGTATTCATCTTCAGTACGCATCGGTGGTGATAAGTTTGATGAAGCTATTATCAATTATATTCGTCGTAATTTTGGTTCACTCATAGGTGAAGCTACTGCTGAACGAATTAAACATGAAATTGGCGCTGCTTATCCCGGTGAAGAGGTACGTGAAATAGAAGTACGCGGTCGTAACTTGGCAGAAGGTGTACCTAGAGGATTCATGCTAAATAGCAATGAAATTTTAGAAGCCTTACAAGAACCACTTACCGGAATTGTTTCTGCAGTCATGGTTGCCCTTGAACAATCTCCTCCTGAACTGGCTTCTGATATTTCTGAACGTGGAATGGTATTGACTGGCGGTGGTGCATTGTTAAAAGATTTGGATCGCTTGCTAATGGAAGAAACTGGCATTCCTGTGGTGATCGCTGATGATCCGCTAACCTGTGTAGCTCGTGGCGGAGGTAAAGCGTTTGAGATGATCGATATTCATGGTGGTGACCTGTTTAGCTACGAATAGTCTGAATTAGGGATTATTTGTGCTAGACATCGTTCAATTATTACAAACATTATCAAACAGGTATTTAGCCTAAATGAATACCATGTTTACTAGAGGGCCATCACTTTTCAGTCGACTCGCGTTGGCCTTATTCGTTTCTGTTATCCTCATTTTTGTTGATCACAAATATGACGGTTTTGCTTCGGTAAAAGTCTATTTAAACTCTATTGTTAGCCCCCTTCAGTACATTGCCAGCTTACCTGGGCAAATGTTAAGTTCAGGGGCTGAAAAGTTTTCTACCCATAAAAAACTGCTCGAAGACAACCAGCAATTAACCCTGCAAGCGATGAAAATGTCTGAAAAGCTACAACGCTTCGATTTGTTAGCCGCAGAGAATGATCGTTTACGGGCATTACTTGGAGCGCCTGTTTCAGCCCCAATCCAGAAAATGGTAACCGAATTAATGGCGGTGGATAACAATCCATTTAGCTTACAAATTATCATTGATAAGGGAGCGATAAACGGGGTTTATGAAGGACAAACCGTACTGGATGACAAAGGTATTGTCGGGCAAATAATGGAAGTGGGTACTACCAATAGCCGAGTGTTGTTGTTGGCGGATATAACCCATGCTATTCCACTTCGAAACGCCCGTAATAATGTGCAGCTTATCGCCAGTGGGTCAGGGCAGTTTGATGAACTAATTTTGGAACATGTAGCCCACAGTGCTGATATTCAAGTAGGCGACTTACTCGTATCCTCAGGGTTAGGGAATATCTTTCCAGAAGGTTACCCGACCGCGACTATCACCTCCATCGTGCGTGATGAAAGTCGTCCATTTGCATTGGTTACAGCTACGCCCATAGCGCAGCTAGATAGATTGAGATATCTATTGTTGTTGTGGCCAGCAGATGCGCCAACACAACCTATAATGCCGCAATCTACGCCAACAGTGGAGGCCCAATGAAGCTGCGCAATTATGCAATTTTTCTGAGTATTATTATTGCGTTAATTTTGCAAATTGTTCCTATGCCTCTTACGGTTGAGCAATTTCGCCCTGATTGGGTTTTATTGGTGATGTCATATTGGGCATTAGCACTTCCGAATAGGGTTAATGTGGGAATGGCATTCATAGTCGGTCTGGTGTTAGATATTTTAATGGGAACCAGCCTAGGCGTGCATAGTTTTGCCTTGAGCATCAATATCTTTATTTTGGCGTCGAATTATCAACGTTTGCGAAATTACTCTTTGTGGCAGCAAGCGTTTATTATTGGAACTTTATCTGCGTTATATCACTTGGTCGTATTTTGGTTGCAACATCTACAGACTGATGTGAACTTCTTGTTTACCTACCTGTGGCCGGTTCTGACCTCTATGTTGATGTGGCCATGGATTTTTGGTCTGTTGCGTAAAGTCAGACGGCAATTCAGAATCACTTAAGGCCCCACATGTTATTGCTAGCATCTCAATCTCCGAGGCGAAAAGAGCTATTAAGTCAACTTGGCGTAAAATTTACTACACTAAATGTTGATATTGATGAAACTCAATTAGCAAACGAAGACTCTAATGATTATGTTATACGATTGGCTATTGAAAAAGCACAACAAGGTTGGCGTCAACATACGCAGGTGGATGGCGTTATAGGTGCTGATACTATTGTGGTTGTGGATAGTGGTAATCAAGAGCAAGTGTTAGGAAAGCCAGACAATTTTCAGCATGCTCGGCAGATGTGGCAGCAACTAAGTGATAGGCAACATAAAGTGAAGACCGCGGTTGCCCTAAAAAACCATTTAGGTACCGAACATTTTATAGTGGAAACTGCCGTTCGTTTCAAATTATTATCTGAAGCTGAAATGCAATGGTATTGGCAAACCGGTGAGCCGCAAGATAAGGCCGGAGCTTACGGAATACAGGGTTTCGCAGGGAATTTTGTAAAACATATCAATGGTAGTTATAGCGCAGTGGTTGGGTTACCTTTGTATGAGACCAGTGAATTAATTAAACAGGCAGGTATTAAGCTGTATGAGTGCTGAATTACTGATAAACGTAACCCCTTCTGAATCAAGAGTTGCTTTGATTGAGAATGGTATTTTGCAAGAAATTCATGTGGAACGTCACACCAAGCGCGGTTTGGTGGGGAATATCTATCGTGGCAAAGTGAGTCGGGTTTTACCTGGGATGCAGGCTGCTTTTGTGGATATTGGTTTAGATAAAGCCGCGTTTTTGCATGCCTCTGATATTGCCTTCCACAATGAAGTTAGCGACGAAATGTCGACTACCTCAATTGCTAAAAAAGACATTCGAGACTTGCTACGAGATGGTCAAGACATAGTCGTACAAGTGGTGAAAGATCCTATTGGTACTAAGGGGGCTAGGCTTACTACAGATATCACTATTCCTTCCCGTTATCTGGTTTTTATGCCCAGTGTTGACCATGTTGGGGTCTCGCAGCGTATTGAAGATGAGGCAGAGCGCGAACGGCTGAAATCTTTAGTACAGGAATATTGCAGTGATGATGGCGGATTTATCCTTCGTACGGCTGCCGAGGGTGTGCAAGAAAAAGAACTTATCTCAGACGCAGAATTTTTAAAACGTTTATGGGCGAAAATTCAATCGCGCATGAAAGGTCGAAAAGGTAATGTTTTATACGAAGATTTGCCCTTAGCAAGACGAGTATTGCGGGATTTCGTGGGTACACAATTAGACCGCATCAGAATCGACTCTAAATTATCATTTCAAGAGTTACAGCACTTTACCCAAGAATACGTTCCTGAGCTGAATAAATTGCTGGAATATTATCAGGGCGAACGCCCAATATTTGATTTGTATGATGTTGAAAATGAGGCGCAACGTTCATTGGAACGTCGTGTGGAATTGAAATCCGGTGGCTATTTGATCATCGATCAGACTGAAGCAATGACCACTATTGATATAAATACTGGTGCGTTTGTAGGGCACCGTAATCTCGAAGAAACCATTTTCAACACCAATATAGAAGCTACTCAAGCAATCGCCCGTCAACTTAGATTAAGAAATCTTGGTGGGATGATTCTAATCGACTTCATTGATATGAGCGACGAAGATCATAAACGTCGAGTAATGCACAGCTTAGAATCTGCCACCAGTAAAGATCGGGCTAAATCCAATATCCATGGATTTACCGCTTTAGGTTTAATCGAAATGACCCGTAAACGCACCCGTGAGAGTTTGGAGCATATATTGTGTGGCGAATGTCCAGTATGTAAGGGCAGAGGTTCAATTAAAACCGTAGAAACTATCTGTTTTGAAGTTATGCGCGAAATTGTGCGAGTTAACCGCGCTTATGACGCAGATAAATTTGTGGTTTATGCATCCCAAGCCGTCGCCGAAGCTTTAATGGGCGAAGAGTCCCATATGTTAGCTGAATTAGAGGTTTTTGTTTCTAAACAAATAAAGGTACAAACTGAATTGCTTTATAACCAAGACAAATTCGATGTGGTAATGATGTGAAACCCACTTCATTCTATGCCGCTTACGTAGTTAGAAAACTATGGACGCTAGCAGCTGTTCTGCTGGTGCTGGTGGCTGTGAGCCTAAGTGTTATCCGCTTTTCGTTGCCTTATATGGACGACCATAAGCACCGAATCGAATCTTGGCTAAGTAATCGTTATGGTATCAATCTAACTATTGGTCAACTCAGCGCAAATTGGGCCAAAAGTGGCCCTTCTTTGATACTCAAAGACATTAAACTTCAACAAGACGAACAATCTCCCATTGGTCTAGAAATTGAAGATACGCAAATCGAGATCGATTTTTGGGGCACCATAGTGGCCCGACAGATTCAATCCCGACGTTTTGAGTTAAGTGGCTTGGCGTTATCCGTTAATTTAGCGCGAATTCAAAGTTCAGAAAGCGAATTTCCAGTGGTTGATGCGCTGGAAGACTTATTTCTACAACAATTGCAGCGTTTTTCAATTAGTAATAGTGTGATTGATGTCACCACGCGCTACGATCAGCAATTAATTCAAATACAGCAATTGAGCTGGCTTAATAAAGACGACCGCCACCAAGGTTCAGGTTTATTGCGCGTGGTGGAGTTAGCCAATAATTCCACAACCTTTAGTCTCGATTTAGTCGGTAATAAAGATAATCTTAGTGGTACTTTTTACGCCCGCGGTGAAGAACTTGATATGTCACCTTGGCTAAACCAATTGATTCGTACCCAAAATCAGCTAACCCAAAGTAGGGGGAACTTTACATTTTGGGCTGAGTTGAAAGAAAATCGTATTGAAAACGTGCAAATGATGCTGAATAAAAGTGAGTTTTCATGGACCTCACCGGAAAGTCAGGTTGATGCCGCGATAGTTGGCGGAAGTATTCGTGGTGTGCCGGATGAACAGGGTTGGTTAATTAATATCGACGACCTGATTCTAGAATCTCGTCAACAAAGTTTATTAACCAGTTGGACGGGGCACATTGGCCGCAATGGGCTGACTCATTTCCAAACGACTACTCCGGTCAATATCCGTACCTTGTTGCCTGTATTGCCATTGGCATTTGATAAGGAAGCAATTGACTTCATCGAACAACTCAAACCCAATGCGCGAATTGATGATTTAGCCATTGTCTTCGGTAAGCAATTTTCAGCCAGCGCTAATTTCTCTAAAGTTAGCTGGAATCAAGTGGATGGGGTACCTGGAGTGACTAACGTTGCTGGCAGTTTTAGGATGTTTGATAACCTCGCTAAATTGTCTATTTCTGGTGCTGAAGGAGAGTTTTTAGCAGACAATACGTTAGACAAAAATCTCAGTTATCAATCTATCGATTTTGATGTTTTCCTCGATTGGCAACCGCGAGGAGTGGTGGTTGATATACCCAACTTCTCATTACAAGGTAGCGATTTAAACTTAGATCTGCAGATGGCCTTTGATAGCAAGGACAAACAACTGGATTTAATCGCTAATATCGGTGAGCTGAGCGTTGAACAGGCTAAAAATTTATTTCCTGATCACTACATGGGACCTGAAACTAAAGCGTACTTACAGGGGGCAATGCGTAGCGGAGAGTTAGCTTCTACAAACGTGCTTTGGCAAGGTTCGCTTAGCCAATTTCCGTTCGAAAATCACCAAGGTATATTTCAGATAAGTATTGACGTCAACGACAGCGAATTTAAGTTTGCACCTGACTGGCCAGCATTAACCGATTTGGATGTGGATTTACTATTTGAAAACAAAAGCCTGGCAATGTTAGCTCATAAAGGCAAATTGAAAAATGTCGCCCTATCTCAGTTATCGGCAGAAATTCCAGAGCTAAGCAATGGAGCCGTGCTAAATATTGACGCTAACGTGAGTGCACAAAGTGCGGATGTAAACGAACTAATATTAGACAGTTTTTTGGCTAACAGTTTAGGCACTGTTTTAACCGAAGGCGTTAATGTTAGTGGAAAACTTCAAACCAAGTTAGATCTGCATATCCCCTTGTCAGGCAATAACGTTATGGCTAAAGGCCGAGTATCTTTGAACGGCAACCCAGTCTATTTACCTAGCCTTAATTTGAATTTTAAAAACATGGTGGGTGAGGTTTCATTTGCCAATGAAAAGGTTAATTTTAATGGTCTTGAGGGGGAATTGTTTGAGCAAAAAATCACTGCAAATTTCGACGGCTATTCGGATCCAAATGGGGCTTACAAAGCAGATATAGAAATTCAAGGTGATTGGGAGTTACAGCCGTTATTGCGGGATCACCAGCCGAGCATGAATAAGTATCTAGCTGGACATAGTGCGTGGCAAGCAAATACGCAACTAACTTTACATAAAGACACCTATGCTTATGAATTTGAGTTGGTGAGTAATTTACAAGGGGTGACATCAAGTTTACCTGCACCATTTAGCAAAAGCAGCGAGCAAGAAAAGCAGTTGTTCGTGACTGGGAACGGCGATAATCAAGCTTCTAATTTTAGTCTATCTCTCGGCGATTCTATTTCCTTTGAGGGGGTTCTACCCCATGAAACAATGCAGTTTTCTCGTGCGCATTTATCTATCGGCGAGAGTGAAACTTTGGCAATGGGGCTGGGGTTTAGTATCTCGGCAAAAGTAAAAGACACTGATTTTGACGCTTGGTATCAAGCTATTTCAACCTTAATAAGTGATTTACCAAGTGGCAATGACCGTCCTATATTAACTGCGCCTCAACGAGTTTATGTCAATGCCGAAACCATGATTGTAGCAGGACAAAAAATCAATCAATTAGAGTTAGTGGCCAAGCACTCTAGCGATGACTGGTTACTGGAGTTCAATGCGGATCAGATTCGAGCCAAAGTCACCTTATATGATGATTGGTTGAACCGCGGTGTTGATATAAAAGCTGATTTTATTGATTTAGCTCAGTGGCATGAAGGTGAGGAAAGTGCCATATCGCAAGCCCCGATGCTGCAAAATTTACCGCCCGTTAGTTTCGATTGTAAGAGCTGCAAATTGTTTGGTAATGATTTAGGAAAAGTCGATTTTTCACTATCTAGAGCCCCCACAGGTATGCAAATTGACAATCTGAGGTTTAATAACAGCAATGGTATTTTATATGCTAGCGGTGACTGGTTTATTAGTGAACAAGGTTCAAGTACCGACTTAAAAGGTGAACTCAGCAGTCCTGATTTTGGTGCTTTACTCAAAGGTTTTGGTTTTGATTCGGGGATTAAAGACTCTAAAGCAAACTTTAAGTTTAATTTAAACTGGCAAGATGCCCCTCACAAGTTTTCGTTATCAAGCCTCGGGGGTAACATTGATTGGCGATTAACTGACGGTTATTTATCTGATGTGAGTGATAAAGGCTCTCGTATTTTTAGTATATTGAGTCTGCAATCGTTAGTTAGAAAGTTGAGTTTGGACTTCAGAGATGTATTTGCAAAAGGGTTTTTCTACGACAAAATGGGTGGCTCCATGCAAATAGTCGACGGCAAAGCGGAAACCCAAGACGTGGTAATCGACGGTGCTGCAGGGGAAATGTTAATTGCAGGTTACACTGACTTATCCACGAAGGAGTTGAATTACCGCATTGAGTTTACGCCGAACGTGACGTCAAGTTTACCCTTGTTAGTCTATTGGATGGTAAATCCTGCTACCGCGATTGCGGCGCTGGCGATTGATCAAGTTCTCACCGAGGCCAAAGTCATCTCCAATGTGAAATATTCAGTAACCGGTACTTTGGATGAACCGATACTGACAGAGTTGGATAGAAAAAGTAAAGAAGTTGCGTTACCCGCAAGAAATACGCCCATAGAACTCGATGATGAAGATATTCCTCCTCAGGTTCTTCCCGATGAGAGAGTTAATTTGCAAATCAATGATACGAGAGGATAGTAATGGCCAATTTAGTCGCATGTCAGTTAGTTTCAAGTCCGGATGTATCGGTCAATCTACAACACGTTGAACAATATATTGCTCAGCAGCAACCCGGTGACTTAATTGTATTGCCGGAATGTTTCGCGTGTTTTGGGGCTGGTGATGCTGCGTTATTGTTAATTGCGGAGGAGCTTGGAGAAGGTGCTATTCAAGAAGCTTTGTCGGCAATGGCTAAAAAATACAAAGTTTGGTTAGTTGCCGGAACTATGCCAATTACTACTTCGAAATCAGGTAAATATACAGCGACCTGCCTAATTTTTGATGATACTGGGCGACGTGTAGATGATTATCAAAAAATCCATTTGTTTGATGTCCAAGTTGAAGATGGCACCCGCAATTATCTTGAATCCAAATATACCCAAGCTGGTGACAAACTTGTTGTAGTTGATTCACCTTTCGGCAAAATTGGTGTGGCTGTATGTTATGATATCCGATTTGCTGCCATGTTTGTCGCTATGGGCGAGATTGACGTATTAGTGTTACCCAGCGCTTTCACCCGCGCAACGGGGAGAGCTCATTGGGAGCCTCTATTAAAAGCCAGAGCCATAGAAAAACAATGTTATTTGGTTGCAGCTAATCAAGGCGGTATCCATGCCAACGGTCGCGAGACTTACGGACATTCTTGCGTGATTTCTCCTTGGGGGGAAATCTTATCTGAGATAGAAACAGGCAGTGGCGCAGTCAGTGCTAAGTTTGATCCCAGCGAAATCAGTAGAATTCGCACTAACATGCCAGTTCAGCAACATAATCAATTCAGGAGTTACCTTGTCTAATTTGGTCGAAGAAAATTTATTATATGCAGCAGATTTAGATCCCAATAAGGTCGTATCCGCCTTAAATCTGATTTGTCAGCATCAAAATGATTTTGCCGATATTTATTTTCAATCTAGTCAGCATGAAAGTTGGGTATTGGAAGACGGAATAATTAAAGACGGTAGCTATAATATTGAAAAAGGCGTAGGTGTGCGCGCAGTTAGCGGTGAAAAAACCGGTTTCGCCTACTCTGATGATATTAGCCAAGAAGCGTTGACTAAAGCGGCAAAAGCATCTCGCAGCATCGCAAGTACTGGAGGTAGTTTCAATGTTGCTGCCAGCGCACCCAAACAATCATCTGCAAGGTATTTTGCTGAGAATCCCATCCTTGGTATGCAAGAACATCAAAAAATCACCTTATTACAGGATGTTGATAAATATATTCGAGATAACGAGCCCTTAGCTACCCAAGTGGTTGTGAGCATTAGTGGGGTGTATGAAGAAGTATTAATTGCTGCTACAGATGGCACTTTTACTACCGACATACGGCCACTTATTCGACTTAATTGTTCTATCTTAATTGAAAACAATGGAAGAAGAGAGCGCGGCAGTGCCGGTATGGGTGGACGTTATGGATACCAATATTTCTTACAATCTGATGGGGATAAAACGCGTTATCAAGTACTAGCTGATGAAGCAATCCACATGGCCAGAGTAAATATGCAGGCAATTGATGCCCCCGCAGGTTTGATGCCTGTTGTTTTGGGAGCTGGCTGGCCGGGCGTATTATTGCACGAAGCTGTAGGGCACGGTTTAGAAGGTGATTTTAATCGTAAGGGTGCTTCAACTTTTAGTGGAAAAATGGGACAACAAGTCGCCGCTAAAGGGGTAACTGTAGTTGACGATGGAACTTTGGCTGACCGCCGTGGTTCATTATCTGTTGATGATGAAGGTACACCAACACAACGAAATGTTTTGATTGAAGACGGTGTTTTAACCGGGTATATGCAAGACAAATTAAATGCTAGATTGATGGGTGTTAATCCTACAGGAAACGGACGTAGAGAGTCCTATGCTCATCTTCCTATGCCGCGAATGACGAATACCTTTATGTTAGAGGGGCAATATAGCCCTGAAGAGATTATTAGTAGTATCGACAAAGGGGTTTATGCGCCTAACTTTGGTGGTGGGCAGGTAGATATCACATCGGGTAAGTTTGTTTTCTCGACCTCAGAAGCATATTTGATTGAAAATGGCAAAATTACCACTCCAATCAAAGGCGCAACGCTAATTGGCAATGGCCCTGAAGTAATGCAAAAAATTTCGATGATAGGTAATAATTTGAGCCTAGACAAAGGCGTTGGTGTGTGTGGTAAAGACGGACAAAGCGTGCCGGTAGGCGTTGGTCAGCCCACCCTCAAAGTCGACGAATTAACCGTAGGCGGAACCGCCCTATAACATGGGCTCCAATCAATCTAGCGGGCTGTTGTAGAATGGGCTTCAGGCCATGGAATGATCAATCAATCTAGCGGGCTGTTGTAGCATGGCCTTCAGGCCATGGAAGGTTCAGTCAATCTAGCGGGCTCTGTAGCATGGCCTTCAGGCCATGGAATGATCCATATCTTGCG
>NZ_JAHKPT010000036.1:0-19918 GCF_018860635.1 Aliiglaciecola lipolytica | reverse complement strand
CAGGAGGAATGATCCAAATCCTGCGCGGGGCTAAAGCACCCGCCTACAACATTTCTTTTAAATATTGGAATAATTCACGTGCGGCTTTGGGGGGCTTATTTAGTTCTTGCTGTTTTTTAGCCTGACGAGAATATTGTCTTAACTTTTGGCGATCTAGTTCTGGGTGCTCGTTGATTAACACATCAATGCCTCTATCACCCTGCAATACTTTGTCTCGCGCTTCTTCTACATGATGGAATTTGCCGGTTTGTTGACGATGAGCCAATTGCAACTGATCTAGAGCTAACTGGATAGGCTGGGTATCTCGATGCCGCATCAGCTTACCAATTAGTTGTAATTGACGGCGGTAACCATCTTTCTTCTTATTGATTCTACGAGCTAGTTCAACTGCTTCGGTTAACTCTTCATCCATAGGGATTTTAGATAATGAAGCCGCACCTAGCTCAACTAGTGCTTCCCCCAATTTTTGAATAGCAAGACTTTCCTGCTTAAGTTGGGTTTTGCTTTTAATTTCTTGTTCTGGGCCGTTTCCGGTAAAATTCGTATCGCTCATGATAATGTCTTTAATGTTACACTATGCCAATTGTAACCCAGCTAATAGCGCACAGCATTAAAAGTTGTGCATAGAAAGTGAGTCTTATATGCAAATGGAGCAACAATTAGCCCAAATTCAACAAGCAGTTGAAGACGTTTTGGCATTGGCTAAGCAAAAAGGGGCCAGTCATGCAGAAGCTAGCATGTCGAAAGTTGAGGGTATTTCCGTATCCACTCGGTTAAAAGAAGTAGAAACAGTTGAATTCACCAACGATGGTGGTTTAGGTATCAGTGTTTATTTTGGTCAACGTAAGGGCAGTGCATCAACTGCAGATTTGAGTATAAATGCGCTGACTTTAGCAGTAGAAAAAGCCTGTGAAATTGCTAAGTACACCAGTGAAGACCCCTACTCAGGTCCTGCTGATGAGGCTTTAATGGCCTATGACTATCCAAACTTGGATATGTACCATCCAATTGAACTCGATACGCAACACGGGATTCAGCAAGCTATTTTAGCCGAAGAGGCAGCCTTGGGCTTCGATCCTAGAATTACCAATTCAGACGGTGCTTCATACAACGCTAATATTGGTATGAAGGTGTATGGCAATAGTCATGGGTTCATTGGTGGTTATCCAAGTAGTCGCTACAGTTTAAGTTGTGTCGTTATCGGAGAAGATAACGGTGATATGCAGCGCGACTATAGTTATACCGTTAATCGTCAAGCCGATTTGATGACGCCTGCCGCACAAATCGGAAAAGAAGCCGCAGAATTTACTCTAAGCAGACTAAATGCACGTAAATTGAAGACGGCTAAAATACCGGTTATTTTTCATCGTGATGTCGCTGCGGGTTTACTTGGACATTTTGTTAGTGCTATTAGTGGCGGCAGCTTGTTCCGTAAGTCATCTTTTTTGCTCGACAGTCTAGGTAATCAAGTTTTACCTAGCTGGTTTGAAATACTCGAACGTCCGCATATTAAATCGGGGCTTGCCAGCTCACCTTTCGATAATGAAGGTGTTAAAACTGAAGATATGACTATAGTGAGTCAGGGTGTATTGAACCATTATCTTTTAACCAGTTACTCGGCGAGAAAGATGGGGATGCAGACTAATGGCCATGCTGGCGGTATTCATAATTGGTTGATTAAACATACTGGCCACTCTGATGATGCATTATTAAAGGAAATGGGAACAGGCTTGTTAGTAACTGAACTAATGGGCCAAGGCGTGAATATCGTTACTGGCGATTATTCTCGAGGTGCGGCTGGCTTTTGGGTTGAAAATGGAGTGATTCAATATCCCGTTCACGAAATAACCATTGCTGGTAACTTAAAAGACATGTTGATGAACATTTCTGCCGTTGGTTCTGTGGCTGAAACTCGAGGAAGTATCCACACAGGATCAATCTTGGTAAGTGAAATGCAACTCGCTGGCAGTTAAAGCACTATTTGAATTGATTGTATGTCATCTAACATTCTGCTTTCTAAACGGAAAAAGATAGGTAAATTCGCGTTTAATTAGTGACCATTAGCGATTCATCAGATAGTAAAAAAGGGCTTAATAAGCCCTTTTTCACGGTGTCTAATACGTCAATTGAAACGATTACATGTCAACGGTGCCGCAGAAGCGGTAGCCTTCTCCATGAATGGTTACAATCAAATCTTCTGAGTTGACTTCTGATTCGAAGTGCTTACGTATACGACGGATTGTTACATCAACAGTACGGTCATTAGGGCGCAATTCACGACCTGTCATTTCCATTATCAACTGCTCTCTTGTTAGGATTTTTCCAGGGTTACTTAGGAACAAGTGTAACGCGCGGAATTCACTACGAGGAAGACGGAATTCGTTTTGGCTAGGAGATATTAGACTGCGACTATCACCATCTAAAATCCAACCATTAAAGCTTACGCGACTTGGAAGATCGTCATCTTCATTGTTGCTGAGCGTTCTATTCAAAAGATTTCGCGCTCTAATCGTTAGCTCTCTAGGGTTGAATGGCTTAGTTAAATAATCATCCGCGCCGATCTCTAATCCTAAAATACGGTCAACATCGTTATCTCTGCCGGTTAAGAATATCAAACCGACATTTTTGCGATCTCTGACTTCACGAGCAAGTATCAGCCCATTCTTTCCAGGTAAATTTATATCCATAACAACTAGGTTAATGTTGTTATTTTCGAAAAAATCATGCATTTCGCTGCCATCTTCAGCTTCGAATACATTATAACCTTCAGCTTCAAATAAGCTTTTCAAAGTAGTCCGTGTTACTACTTCATCTTCAACAATTAGTATATTGGGCGTCATTGTTTTTATCCGTTTTATTTCAATATATTTAGTTTAACAGAAAATATCTATAAATCAGGCTATTATCCAGTGAAATTTGCATACTTTAGTAGTCTTGCACTAAACTTTACGGGAGAATCGGCATACTGCTCTTTATTTATGTAAATCCTTATCTTGTCGTACTCTTCAATAAGGCTAAGCAATCCCCCGTTTTTAATAAAAGATATAGTTTCTCCAATAGTGACAATAGATAAGCTTGTTTGTTTCAAATCTTTGTATAAAGTTTTGGACTCGCTCGACTTATCGACAAATATATAGTTACAACCTTGTTCAATAGCAGTAGGTAGAGAGTCTACTTGTTGGAGCTGTATCTGTTTTTTATTATAATTCAGTAAATCTGATTCATTTAGCATTAAATAGTGTTTTTGAGACTCTTGCTCTATTAAACAAAACTTTAAACTCATGAAAGACTGTTGCCACTTCGAATAATTGACCACATGTAAAAAGAAGGTGGAACGAATTGACGTTGCGGACACTTCAAAATCATTGTTGTGCGCATAAACAATAGTGCTCCATGTCACAGTGATGAAAATAATTATTCTCAAAATCATAATTTAAGAACCCTTTGCCAAAGTTTTTGGGTCGATTATTCTCACCGGAAAAAGGATTGTAAATTCAACACCTTTATCTACTTCGCTGGTGATGGTGATAGAACCATTCAGTGCTTGGGTAATTAAGTTGTAGACCAAATGCATTCCCAAACCACTGCCACCTTGTCCACGTTTAGTGGTCACAAATGGATCAAAAATCCGCTTCCTGAGTGATTCTGGAATGCCTTTGCCATTATCCACATAGCGTATTTTTATTTTATTTTCTGAAACTAAATCAATATATATGTCGATTTTACCTTCATCCATAAATTCAAAGCCATGAATGATTGAGTTCATCACTAAATTCATAATAATCTGATTAATTGGTCCGGCTTTGGTTTCAATATATAGGTCGTTTGGACAATGAACACTTATTACGTGTTTATATTTTTTAAGTTTAGGGCGCATGGACATCAAAATCTCATCCAGTAATTGCGCAAAGGCAAATACACGGTTGCTTTCACTTGATTGATCAACAGCTACTTGTTTAAAGCTGGAGATAAGCTCTGCAGCTCGATTCAAATTGCGATAGATAATGCTCAGGTTTTCTTGTCCCTCAGAAATAAACTTCGAGAGCGTACTGGCTTTTAATGTTTTTGCTTCGAATTCACTTTCAATATGATTAAGCCTATCTAGCATCATTGTTGAGGCTGTTACCCCGAGTCCAATCGGTGTGTTAACTTCATGTGCTACGCCTGCAACCATGTCCCCTAAAGAAGCCATTTTTTCGTTTTGGACCATTTGTCGTTGGAACTGATGAAGTTTTTCTAAGGTTTCAATTAGTTCTTGATTCGCTGCTTTTAAGGCTACAGTTCGCAGTTGCACCTTTTCCTCTAGACTGGCATGCAATTTTCGCTGTTCTTGTTCGGCAAAATCTCGTTCTTTTAGATAGTGCTGAGTACGATCTAGCATATCGTTAAATGCAGACCCAAGAATATCTAGCTCTTTGATGTTGGTACTCTCGGCTCGACCTTTGTAATCTCTTTGTCTGGAAATACGCTGAACTAAAGTGGCTAAATTAATTATTGGGTTTGCCAGTGTTTTTTGTAAACGTAGTGTCAGCAGGTAACAAATTATCAATATAATGAGTAACGCGGCGAAGGTGGTGACAATGGAACTGGAAATCAATTGGTTTAAAATATCTGCCGATACGCGCAAATACACGTAACCGATAATCTTATCGTCTAATTTAATTGGTTTAATAAATTCGAATTTGTTACCTGTTTGAACTGGCGTTTTAAAGTCCTCAATGTGCTTCCACATTGGTGGCGTTCGAGCTTGGTCCGGACGGTTGTAACTGGTGAAATAAGTGGGATTTTGCCCTTCAACTACTCTGTAAATATGCACAGCTTCAATGAATGTGGCAGCTTTTAATATTTGTAAATTTTCTTCCTCTATTAGATCATCATCAAATTCTAGACTCGAGATTGCATTGTTACTGATAATTTCAGCATAAATGATAACTTGTTGAATGAGTTCATTTTTGTAATTAGTAATTTGATTGATTAATGAAATGCTAGAGGTAACAACAAGCGCCGATGTTGTGATGGCCATTACCACCCAAACAATCAGGGTTTTTAAAGATAAATTTTTTCCGCCTGTTAGCATATAGTTAATCTGCTTCTTATGATGGCAAGTCTGCTGCTAGGGATAATAGTGATATAAATTGTTTAAAAAGAAAACACTTAGGCTCATAAAAGTGGAAAGAATTATAGGCCAAGGGCTAAATATGTGTTTTTCACTATTTTCGAATTATTTCAAGTAAGGTTTTTTCGTCAATATTCAATTTCACAGAGGCTCTGGTTAAAGACACTACCTGGTCTACCTTGCCGGCATCATCAGTAGCGGGTATGCGCAAAGAGTCAAAGTCGGCCATACAAATACACAAAATCTCTCCTTCTTTGATCGCAAACTGCGGTACATCAACAGGCGAGCGTTTGTACAAAATATTCGGGCAAACACTAGTGCGTTCAGGCAGTTGAATGCATTTTTCTGGCAAACTATCTTGTGCATTAACTGAATAGCTAATGCACCAGAGAAACGACAGAGTTAGCAAAATACTGTTAAAACGACCTGAGGTAATAGTTGTTAGCATGACTGATAAAGCGCTTCATATTCTAAGGCTGCTTGATGCCAAGTAAATCGAGTATTCATACCGCGTAATTTCATTTCATTAAAGCTATCTGGGTATTCGTAGTAATGCAACAGAGCTCGGTAAATACAACCAAGCAACGCCGAACTGTCTGGGTGTTCAAATACGAAGCCTGTGGCAATATCCGGCTGATGAATAACGTCAATAACAGTATCTTTCAATCCACCCACGGCTCGAACGATTGGCAAGGTTCCATATGCCAAACTATACATTTGATTCAAGCCGCAAGGCTCAAATAAAGAAGGCATTAGGAAGAAATCGCTGCCAGCTTCCAACAAGTGGGCCAATTCAACACTGAATGTCTCAATGAAAATAAATTTGTCTGGATGTATTTGGGCATGTCTATGCAGCACTTCACTTATTGAAGGGTCGCCTGTTCCAACAATTAAAAGTTGTACATTGTGTTGCAATAAATCTTCTAAAATTGGCAGTATATAACCAAAACCCTTTTGTTCGGTTAGACGACAAACCATACCAATTAATGGCACATTAGGTTTTTGTTCGAAGCCAGAGGTTTCCTGCAATTTTCGTTTACATTCGGTTTTCCCTGCTGGGTTATTTACGTCAAAATTCGCAGGAATGTACTTGTCGGTGGCTGGATCCCATTGACTGTAATCACATCCATTTAAAATACCTGACACATCTTTTCTTCGCGCAGTAAATTCATTGTAAAGCATGTGGCTACCTAAGGTAGTTAACAGCTCAACCGCATAATTTGGGCTTACCGTATTAATTTTATCGGCGTAGCGAATCCCAATTCTAAGAAAGTTTAATGCGTCTCCGTCGAGCTGGTTATGTAACTCAGAATGATTGCTTACATAAGGAATTTGATCGATACGATGAGTACCGTGAAAAGCGCCGTTGTGGATGGTTAGAATGCATTTGCTGTGTTCAAAAAAGCCGCTGTTGTCGGTCTTCAAAAAATACGGTGTTAAGGCAGTATGCCAATCGTTACAGTGCACGATGTTAGGCTGGAAATCGATGGCTCGGCTAGTCGCTAAAGCAGCATCAGCAAAAAATGCGAAACGTTGCGCATTGTCGGCAAAAGCGTGATAGCCGTCAGTGTAAAAACCATCCCGATGAAAGTATTCGGGGAAGTCCACAGCAAAAACCGGTACATCTTGAATATGTAATTGACGGACGTTGAATGAATAGGTTTTGTTACCTGAAACAATACCTTGAGAAGCGACTATGGGCGCATCGAACTTATCTGCTAATAGCTTGTAATAGGGCATCACTATGATGACATCATGACCTAGTTTTTTAAGCTCGATTGGCAATGCTTTAGCCACGTCGGCCAAACCACCTGTTTTAGCTAAGTCTTCTACTTCGGATACTACAAAAAGAATCTTCAATATTTATCTCTCCAATTCATAAACTTGAGAATAAAGTAACTATTACTTTAAACTGAGTAGCAGGTTACATGACGACCTGAGTGTCTAGCAAGTGGCACCCAAGAGTAGGTGACCAACTCAGTTACTTAGATAAATGGGTTATATAAATAACTGTATTCTATTTTTGCGCTCTGTAAAGGTTAAATTTAGAAGTTTGTGCCACTGTTGAGACCATTGGCAACGAACCTTTAATTATATCTGGATAGGGTAAAAAGCGATTAGCCACCAACATTAATGTGCCTTTTGGAAGTAACGCGAACTTCACTTCTTTGATAAATTTGTCGGTTACACTATAGTCAGTTTTAATCCCAGTATGAAACGGAGGATTGGTTAATACTGTGTTGAATTTGTGGCTAATTTCAGCCAATCCATTTGAAGCAATAACATTAGCTTTGAGATTATTGGCCAACAAACTTAGTTCGCTACAGTAAGTTGCCAAAGCGCTTACATCACATAGTGTCAGCGTAATCTCAGGATTGATTTTTGCTGCAAAACAACCAATGACCCCCGAACCAGATGCAAAATCTAGTACTTTTCCTGTTAGCTTTTCAGGTAGGTTTTCAATCAAAAGTTGGCTAGCAGGATCGAGTGCACCTGTATTAAAAATCCCAGGTAAAAAGGCAATTTTGCATACTACGTCATTTACCTGAATATCTTTGTATTGAACAAATTTGGTGATGTCAAAACTGTGTTTTTCTTCAATGTAAGCGCAATATAAACTGCAATGGCGAGCCGAATCGATTTTGTTTATTCGTTGGGAAACTTTAGCAAACAATTTATCAGCACTCTTGATGCCGGATTTATTTTCCCCAACCAAAAAGATATTTCCAGATGGTTTGACGCATGCAGCCATATTGGCAATTAACAGGGCGGCGTGCTCTTTCGACTTAGGCATGTAAATCACAGCCCCGTCAAACAACTCACTGTTTGGCTTTTCGGGGTTTTGATTATGGTTTAGCGCAACAGGATAATGTGCAGAAAATAAATGTTTATTATTTTTCGGACATTGTTGAAATACGTCATAAAATTGATGGAAACCAAAAATATTTGGATTATCTAATGCTGAGAAAATGTCTGCTTCAGGAGGGTTAACAAACAGCCACCTACCTTCTGCAAATTGCTCTTTATTACGCACAAGCACTTGGCTTGTGGTAGATAACATTAGTTCACCCTCGCAAACATCAGATCCCAAACGCCGTGTCCTAGGCGATGGCCACGCTGCTCAAACTTTGTCAGTGGTCGGTTATCTGGTCGTGGGACATAATCTTGGCTTTCCGATAAGTTTTTGAAGCCTTCTGCTGATTGCATCACTTCAAGCATGTGCTCTGCATAATTCTCCCAATCGGTTGCCATGTGGAACACACCATCTATTTTCAATTTAGAACGAAGTTTCTGAACAAAATCAGGCTGAATGATGCGACGCTTGTGATGACGTTTTTTGTGCCATGGATCAGGGAAAAACAACTGTAGGCGGTCGATACTTTCATCGGCAATACAATCTGCCAATACTTCTACTGCATCATGCTCGTAAACACGTAAATTAGTTACGTTTTGTTCGTGGGCATCAGCCATACATGTACCTACACCTGGTCTGTGCACCTCAATTCCAATAAAATCTTTGTCTGGTTCATTGGCAGCCATTTCAACCAAAGATTTACCCATACCAAAACCAATTTCCAAAACAACCGGAGCAGCGCGTCCAAATACTTGTGTAAAGTCCAATTTTCCGTCTGCATGGAGTAAACCCATTGTTGGCCAAAACTCTTCAAGGGCTTTAGCTTGGCCCTTAGTCAAACGACCTTCCCGCTTAACAAAGCTACGTACTTTTTGAACGTATACGCCTGCTGCTTCGGCTTCTTCTTGAGTTTTAAACTGGCTCATGCAAATGTTGTCTCTTATCTAAAAATTGTTTTTCTAAAATGGGGCGGCATTTTACCTCAGAATGAATACCTGCACTAGCGCAAACCTAGCATTTAGCCATGCCGTGGTGATTTAATGGGGGAAACCAAGCTAGAATAATAACTTGTGCAAGTGTTTCGCGATTAAATCAGGTTCAGCCAATAGCATCATGTGTCCAGTGCCATTGATGAGATTAAAATCTGCATTGGCTAATGAATTGGCAAAATCTTCAATTGCTTGAGCAGGCGCTACTTGGTCCAATTCTGCTGCTATAAAATGAATCGGAAAGGTACTTGTTTTCAGTTTCGGCGATAGGTCAGGCCTTGGCGTCGTTGATTGAACGTGTGCTTTCAATACGCTAGGGCCAAGATCACTTTCCATGTCTTTTACTATCTCAACTAAATCTGCGTTTCTCATTTCAGTTTGAGTGAAAAAGTGTGCAAGTCTGGCTTGGTTCATGGTTACCGATTTTTTGTCATCTATCATTTTTATCAGCATTTTACGCTGCTGAACTTCTTGTGCGCTGAGGCCGTCAGGACAGTAACCAATTAAGGTTAAAGAGGCTACCTTATCTGGGAATTGCAAGGCGGTTAAAGCCGCAATATAGCCGCCCATGGAAAAGCCGACTAAATGAACCTTTTGCTCAAAGCTGTTTATACGGTCACTGCTCAATGCCTGCATTTGTTCTAATGTATCGGCCCACTGCAAAGGCACATAACTACGTTGGGCAAGATTCAGTTTTTTCCATAAAGGGATCCAAATACGCTCATCACACAAAGTTCCAGGAAAAAAAATAGTAGGGGTGGTTATTTCTAGCATCATTAATCTATTTCAATAAAATTCTAGTATGATCATAACAAACCCGATGCGTTAAAACCGCAAAATCAATTCAAGGTATTATGCAAAGTCCAACTACTGACTCGACGTTTAGTCAAAAATTACTGAACTGGTACCATCAAAATGGTAGAAAAGATCTGCCGTGGCAGCAGCAGAAGACCCCCTATCGAGTTTGGGTGTCAGAAATTATGTTGCAGCAAACTCAGGTTAAAACCGTGATTCCTTTTTATCAGCGCTTTATGCAACGCTTCCCCGATGTGATTGCTTTAGCCAACGCGCCTATTGATGATGTGCTGCATCTTTGGACTGGATTAGGATATTACGCTAGAGCCAGAAACCTGCATAAAGCAGCGCAAACAGTACGTGACCTTCACGCCGGCGTATTTCCTGAGACACTCGAGGGAATGGTAGCGTTATCGGGTATCGGGCGTTCCACTGCCGGTGCTGTATTGTCCATCGCCAATGGCAAACATGTGAGTATTTTAGATGGCAACGTTAAACGTGTTCTTACCCGTTATTTTGGAATCCATGGGTGGCCAGGGAGCAAAGCCATTGAACAACAATTATGGGAGTACGCTGATGACCTTACCCCAGCCAAAGATACAGGATTGTATACACAAGCTATTATGGATTTAGGTGCGACTCTATGCACACGGTCTAAACCTAATTGTGATGCTTGCCCTGTGCAAACCACTTGTTTGGCGTTTGCCCAAGGTACACAAGCTGAACTGCCCACTAAAAAGCCTAAAAAAACCACTCCAGTGCGAACCACGGTAATGTTGCTACCTGTTTGGCGAGATCAAGTACTTGTGTATAAACGACCAAGTTCAGGTATTTGGGGAGGCCTATTTGGTTTATATGAAGCTGACACTTTGCAAGACGCCGAATCCAAAGCACAAAGTTTAGCCTTAGGTGATATCCAAATTGAACAACTCGCTCAATTCCGACACACTTTTAGCCACTTCCATCTAGACATCAAACCGCTATTGATGCACCTCAAAAAACCACCCACTTTGAGAGTCGAAGAACAAGAAACCCTTTGGTATGATTTAAATTCACCGCCAAAAGTGGGATTAGCAGCGCCAACCATTAAACTTTTTAGTACACTACGCAAAAATCTTTAATAGAACATTTGGGATACATTGATTATGAGCAGAACGGTTTTTTGTCAAAAACTACAAAAAGATGCCGATGGACTGGACTTTCAACTATATCCGGGGGAATTAGGCAAAAAGATTTATGACAATATTTGCAAAGAAGCTTGGGCAGACTGGCAAAAGAAACAAACCATGCTGATTAATGAAAATAAACTCAATATGATGCAACCCGAAGCGAGAAAGTTTTTAGAAGAGCAAATGGTTGGGTATTTGTTCGAAGGAAAAGAGCCAGATATCGAAGGGTACGTTCCACCTTCTGCGTAAAGTAACCTAAAATAATGCTTAAATAGAAGTCGATTTGCTGGGTTTTCGAACAAACAGCGCTTAAAACTAAAAATTTATTAAAAATCGGTTGACTTGATAGCCAAGAATCCGTTTAATACGCACCCACGGCGCTACCAAGTATACTTTTTAGTGTTGTGACTTGACGAAAAGTCAGTGCCTCGATAGCTCAGTTGGTAGAGCAGCGGATTGAAAATCCGCGTGTCCCTGGTTCGATCCCGGGTCGAGGCACCATTATTCAACAGGCCCTGCAAGCAATTGCGGGGCTTTTTGATTTTAAGCCCCAATTCAACTTTCCAAATAAAACCGATTATTCCAAAAACTAGATTCGCTTTTCGAACGGCTCTACCCGCGTACCAAGCATACTATAATGTTGCTTAGTAACGGAAGTATTTGTGTGCCCAACCGTTTTACTCGCCTTCACTAAGTCATTACAATCAGTGACTACTTTGTTTCTGATATACCTTTCAGCAAATCGTTTTTCGAGACCTTGCTTTAAGGCCCTTTGCATTGCTCTTTGCCATGCACTACTGAAAGATTCAGCGTTATGCGGCTTTCCGGTCTTACCAGTAAAGAAAAATTCAGTGTTGGCGTCCATAGTCTCAACTATATGATTGATGACCGCGCGTAAAGTCGGCGTCCATTCAAACATCAAAGCTCCGCCATTTTTCGAAATATCGTTAACAAAAAAACAGCTCTCTCTAATCATTGTTTTATTTAGTTTGAGCATTGCTGACTGTCTCAGGCCTAAAATCATTTTTAGGTCTATGTATCGAGATAACCACAGTGGTGCAAACTTCTTAAAGGTAACGATTTGTTCGTCGCTAATATACCGTTCCAACTTTTTCGCCGCTTTCGCGGGAAACTCACTTTTTCTTCTTATACTAGCGGCAGGATTATTGACAGGTAGACCCCAGAACGGTGCTTGTTTGAACATTGCCGATAATAAACTCATTTCTCGATTTGCGCGAACAGGCGCTTCTTCCGATCTCAAAGTATAATAGCGAGCTACATCAACGGAGGAGACTTCAGTTACATATAAATCACCTAGACGATGCCTTAGCTGCCTCGCTGACTTAAACTCGTCAGAATGCGTTGTAGGCGCTTTTAAAGGGGACAATTCAATCATGTATCTGTCTATCAAATCAGCCATACTCGCGAGTCGTTCATGATGAGGCATCAATTTGTAGTATTGCGAAATCGCACCACTCAATTCTCGTCCCAGTTGGTGATACTTGTTGTTGGCATCAACGAAGTAGTACATACCTGACTTTTTATCTTGGTAGACCTTTGGAGGTAGATGAATATTTGTTTTACGTGGCCGGCCCATATTACTTAACTCCTGCTTCAATCAGGGGTAAGGATTTGACACGCTCTTTAGACGTTGAACTAATACGCTTGCCTGTATCTGGTTTCAATAATGTCTGCGTAAGTACTTGTGGGTAGCCGTTTCGGTCGAGTTGAAATGAAATGTTAGATTTAGAAAGATGCTCTATTTGTAACTTTCGTACTTTCGTACCAGTGAGTTTGACGACATCTTCTTTATCCAAAAAGATAGAATTGTTCATAGTTTTCCCCAATTAACGTTTCCAAAAAGTCATTAAACTCCCGACGTTAACTACTAAAAGGCTGGGGAAAACCTTAAATACTTTCGAAACTTTAGCTGAATTGGTTAAAAACGCAAGTAAATAGGTAAGCTTATAAGTTGATAAAAATGAGAGTCACTCTGCTGAGGTAAGGCGCCATTTTGTCCCACCTTTAGCCCTTATTCCTTCTAGATTTTCATAAAATTACACTAGAGAAAAATAACCCTGAAAAAGAAAAATTAACGAGTTTGTCCCACCTTTAACCCACGGCTTACGTGGGTTGGCCCTAAAAGGATGTACATCCATCAGGTGTGGTAACATTTACTGCGTGCAAAAGACTTTAGAAATGGCGTGACAAAGTCATTTAATTTTATAGAAATTGGATTTTTCAGATTCTGAAAAGAACACTGTCGAATAATAAGCGAACGCATTTTTTCAGGCGTGATGAAATATGTAATGGTTGCTATATAACGGCTTCTAATTCTAGACAATTCGCCTCACGAGACCATATATTAAATAATAGTTGTGTTCGTGGCGCAGCCGTACAGATATGCAATCGGCAACGGCAGTAATGAGCGACTCCCCATCATTAGTGCTTCGCTCGTGAATCTCGGCTTTAGAAGGAGGAGCAGACGTTCAAACGCTAAAAGAAACGGTCGGCGAAGCAGTCCGACTGTCTTGGCTTGTTAAGCCATTCTTGGCACACGGCTAGAATCACTTACCTGTTTATTTAGCTCTCTTAGCTTGTTCAGTGATATTTGAAACTGGCCATTGGTCGGTTTTTTTTCCCAGCAAACTGCTGCCATACCAAGTTTCCCGGTCCGTTGTATACTTCTTCAAACGTACCATTTTGAAAAATCTTAATAATAATTGTATGTTCTGGCTCGCTACGAAAAGCAACGGATTTTGATTGAGTAGCTTTAATTTCAACTTCCTTGCCGCTTCTGGTTACCGCATCAAAACCTTTATTAGAGGCCTTTTCTAATTTTAGGTCATATGCGTTTGCTACAAGGCATTCACCAATACTTCCAACCATATGCCCGTCTGGCGTAAAATGGCGTCCAGGGAACATAGCTTCTAGCTCACTTACTGTTGAGTAAAGCTGTTTGATTAATATGTGAAATTTATCGTGATCCATACTTTCTTTTAATGCCGCGTAAAGCGGTTAAGTAATAGTTGGCTAAAATAGCAAAGAACGTGCATAGTCAACTGTTATATATCCGCTACTTGTAGACCTTTTTATGAATTTTTTCGCGCTCGGTACTCTTGAATTTGCTTTGGCAATGTATATAAATACTCAAATAAATAATCCATAAAACCAACTATATCTTTAGCGTCTTCTGGTGGTGTGGCAGGTTGGTCTGGCTTTGGATGAGCAGAATCATTACCTAATTCTCGGACATTGTGTGCCCATTCTTGAATTATTTTAGGAAGAATACCTTCTGCGGCTAAATGATCTATTTCTTGTTTTAAATTATTTCCTTTAGCTTTCTGTTCTCTTAGCGAAACTTGTAATGAACTTCTAGCCATTAAGGCTGCAGCATCCCAATTTCCATCTTTCAAATTTCTTTTTGCTTGTAGCCAATATCTCCCTACTGCTTCAGGCCAGTACTCTGGATATTTTTCTAGTTTATTTAATGGCCAAGGCAGGACTTTGTAACTATGCAATCGATGACCCGCGGACCAAAAGACCATGACATATGATGCGCAATTACCGCATTTCAGTGTGTCGAAGTTCAATACTTTGTTGCCATTTGGCTGTTTCTTTTCCACATGGTGCTCAGTATCAAAATTTCCTCTTTCGCTACAGAAAGGACACTCTATACTGTGTGTGGATAAATCTTTTCCTGTATTTCCTGACCATTCACCTAAATCCCACCAACTATTCATATATTTGATTCCTTTCTGAATTTATAACAACTAGTTCCTGAGACTTCACAGTAACATCCGTTTCCTTGAAACTGAACAATGTTGAACGTTCTTGCAACCTAAATAATGACCGTCATTAAAATAGAGAAAATTATGACAGAGTAGGTAACGCTAATAATCCACTCCTTTTTTTCTTCTTTTGCCATTTCTCTTTTATGCTCTTCCCATGTTTTCATTGCGGGATACTCTCAAAAATGTAAAGAGTAAAAATTAGCAGATGTTCCGATGTAAATAAAACGACCATTTAATTTCAATAGCTCTTTCTGACAGAATGAGTCGTTATTTAGGTTGCCAATGCGTAAACAAACTCGTAAATTTATCTATGTAAATAAAACCTACCTTTTATTTAGGCTGCTCAATGAAAATTGGTTATGCAAGAGTTAGTACGGATGAACAATCCGACAGTTCTCAGTTAGATGCATTACTTGAAGCTGGATGTGAGAGAGTTTACCAAGAAATAGGTAGTGGTAAGTCTCGTCTCCGGCCTGAGTTAGAACGAATGATTGACTCTCTTCGTGCCGGTGACGTAGTAGTAGTTCAGCGATTGGATCGTTTAGGTCGAAGTCTCAAAGATTTAATCGAACTACTTGATGGCTTTAAGAAGCAAGATGTCCAGTTTATTAGCCTGAATGAGAACATCGATACCACAACAGCAGTAGGAGAACTTGCTTTTCATATGATTGGTTCTATCGCTCAGTTCGAGCGGCGCTTGATTTCCGAGCGAACCAAAGCTGGACTCGCAGCGGCCAGAGCTAGAGGACGTAAGGGTGGGCGTAAAGCCAAACTAAATGTAACAGACATAAGAAAAGCACAAGCAATGTTACTTGCCCCGGATGTTACCAAGACCGAAGTGGCGGAACATTTTGGGGTGAGCCGCCCCACATTGAATAAAGCGCTAAATAAAATAGTGGTCTAGTGGTCAGATCAGAGTAGGGGAAAAAAGGACATCGTAATAAATGTTTGGACAAACTTTCAAAAGCATCGATGAGAGTGCTGGCGAATCAACCATCAGTAAAATGCGCGGTGTAAATAAATTTAAATACCGCGATATTGGCGATGTAGTGCAAGAATTCTGAACAACAACTGCGATTCGAAAGGCATTTGTTAGTTGTCAGAAATTTTTATATGAATAATTAAAGGGAAAGAAGAAAGAATGCTACATAAGAACGGAGATAGTTTTGAAACACTGCAGTCAATCATTAGTAGCTCAGAATCGAGAACTAAAAATGAAGCAGAAACCAGACATAAAATTATCGACTTTATTGTTCACGATTTTCTTTCCTGGCCCAAAAACCGTGTGGCAGTAGAGGAGTATATTAACCCTGGCTATGCAGATTATATCCTTAAAAAGGAAAATGGAGATGACCTTCTCTTTATCGAAGCGAAGAAGGAAGGTGTCTATTTTGAAATTCCTCTGGCTTATTCATCCATAGAAAAATCTTCATATATATCTATTAAAAAACTTATCTCGGATAAAAATATCGCGAAAGCTGTAAAGCAGGTCAGAAACTATTGTTTTGATACAGGGTGTGAATACGCCGCAATTACCAATGGTCATGAATGGATATTTTTTAAAACATTTGAAAGAGGTAAACGATGGGATGAACTGCAAGCATTCGTTGTCAGAAAGCTTGAATTTTTTGTAGATGAATATACGAAAGCAATTAATTCATTTTCGTTTACTGCTATCACAGAAAATGCTTCACTTTCGTCTCTGTTGACTACTTTCAAGCCGAAAGACAGAAGCATATTCTATCCAAAAGAAAAAATTCTTACTTATTCACACCCTATTACAGCGAATAGATTAGCTTCTACTTTAAGGCCTTTGGCTAACAATTATTTTGGAGTCATATCCGACGACGATGCTGACTTTATGGATAAATGTTATGTTTCACAAAGAGAGTACAAGGCAACATTTGATGGCATGCAAACTTTGCTGCATGACTCGCTAACACCTTACTTTGAAGAGTATGGTGTTCAGCAACTTGAAGATACTGGAAAAGGTGGGCAGCTTGGCGGACGCTTGACAAAAAACCTTAAAAAAGGACGGAAGGGCGAGGTGTTGGTTCTTTTTGGGGGGAAAGGTGCTGGTAAATCAACTTTCATTAAACGGCTACTCCATCACAATCAACCGAGATGGTTAAGAGACCACGCGGTGGTTTCTATTATTGATTTGCTTAAAGTTCCGGAAAATAAAGATGTTATTCGCGAGTATATTTGGAAAAACCTTGTATTGGCTTTAGACAAGGACAGGATTTTAGATGGTGACAGAGAAGTGTTACTGAGCCGACTTTTTTCAGATAAGTTTGAAGTTGCTAAGAAACAAAATTTGGCCGGTCTACCTGTTTCATCAGAGTCATACAATTTAAAGTTAAATGAACTTATTTCGTCTTGGAAAGAAGATTACATTTATTGCGCCAAGCGACTTGTCGACTACTGGGGCAGCTTATCTAAAGGCGCAATAGTTGTTGTTGATAATACCGATCAGTATTCTTCGGAAGTGCAGGATTATTGCTTTACTTCCGCTCAGGAAATATCAAGTCAACTTGAGTGTGTGGTTTTAATATCTATGCGTGAAGAAAGATTTTATGACTCAAAAATTCACGGAGTACTAGATGCATTTCAGAATTCAGGTTTTCATATAAGCTCACCAAACTCGGCTGAAGTATTCAAAAAGCGGCTCAACTATACAACTGAATTGCTAAGCAATGATCGTAGGCGAGAGGATAAAATTGGTAATATTGCTGCTGATTTAGTTCAAGATTGCAAAGTGTATTTAACAATAATGCGTGAAGAGTTTTCAAATCACAAATCACCTCTCACCAGCTTTTTAAGCGCATGCTCTCACGGAGACACAAGACTATCATTAGATCTGTTTAGTAGTTTTCTACTGTCAGGCTATACAAATGTTGATGAAATGATTTCTGCTGGTCGCTGGGATTTTCAGATACACCAAGTCATTAAGCCAGTGATGATTCCTAATCGATATTTTTATGATGAATCACTAAGTGATATACCAAATATCTATCAATTGAGATCGAATAGGCATGCTTCACATTTTACTGGTCTGAGAATTCTTAGGAAAATATCAAAAGGTTCAGATAAAACTTCGCCATCATATCACCCAATAGCTGACCTAAAATCATATTTTTCAGAAGTGTTCAACATGGTTGATGATTTTGAAAAAAATGTCGATATTTTATTAAAGCATAGCTTCATCGAATCGAATAACAGGTTGGACTATTATTCAAGTGAAGTAGATAGCATTAAAGTAACTAATTACGGTCTTTATATGATCGATGAATTGGCCTTCTATTTTACTTACTTAGATTTAATTTGTACGGATTGTGGTTTGTATGTTGAGAAAACAAGCAATTACCTTTGTGAAGCTGCACGTAAGGAGTATCGTTTATTCAGTAGAGGCGAACGTTTAGACCGAGTCCAAGTTAGGCTCCAAAGAGCTGAGCATTTTATCGATTATCTGCATGAAGAGGAGAACCGAGAAAGAGAGCAATATTCTCTAGAGATGCCAGAAAACGAGATGTTTACTTATAAAATTAAGGCTAACTTTGCAGTTGAAAAAGTAAGGGTTCTGAAAAGTGCAAAAAAACAAAAATCTAAAAGTGAATATCGTGCTAAGCCTAATCATAATAAGCATTAATTAGTAAGCTATCACGTTCATATAGTTGTTCAGTCAAGTGTCACTTCAAAAGTAGGAGTTAATCCTTTCATGAGCTGGCCGATTAATTCAACCGCAAAGTATTTTAAAAAGGAACTTCATGAAACCTGCCACGAAAACTCAACTTCAAGTTATGAAAAAAAAACAACCTTTAGATGGACAAGCTTTGTTTAATGACGGTTGGGTATTTTTTGCTTACGGCCTTTTTCTGGGCATCTTATTTAGGGGATCGGGATCGTCAGAAGATAAGCTTAATTTTTATTTAGGATTGTTATTAGAGCCATTTTCTTACCGAGCATTCATTATTATCACCTTGATAGGGTGGGCTTTGGTTATGGGGGCAGTGATAATATGCAAGAATCGAAGAATTAAAATAAACGATAATAAGTTTCTACAATATTTTTGCATACCCATTAGTGAAGTGGGTTTATCTGCTGGCGCTATAATTATTGGAACTTCATTGGGGGTTGGGTTAAGTCATATTTCAATCACTGCTTGGGCAGAGCAATCACAAATAGCTCGGAGTGCATTGGGACTTGCATTTATGGTGTTTGGAATTCAATTTCTCTTATATTGGCAGCAAAGAAACGCTATTGAAGAACTTGGTGTAAATAACCTCCTAATTAACATAATTGGTTGTTCATACGTAGTTTTATTTTTTGTTCTTTTATTTTTTGCTGATAGGCAGGCAATGACTTACTCATTATATTTTACGGGGGCTATAACATTTTTAGCCGCGATTTCTATTTTATATAAAAAGTTTAAATTGCGAGTTAAATAAGCTTTTATCTAGGCTCCGCCCTCCTGCCGAATTCACCACTAAAATGGTGTTCTAAGCAGGATAGGCGAAACCAGTACTGGGCTATAAGAATCCACCGCCTTTCGTTGGTGTCGCTCCCATTTGCGCGCCCCAGTATCCTGTCGTAGTCTATGTATTTCTTTCCGCTGTTTTGGCCGCGTTTTCTCATACCACGCCTGAAATTCCACTCAACCTTAGACAGTTCGCTCCACGCTGCACCCTATGCAAACATTCCCCGTTAGGCGCAACACCTAGAACTACTTTGCAACAAACACATGATCTCCAATCAAAGTAGCTACGCAAATGCGATTCTCTAGATGCATTTATGCGAAGTGCATTGAAAGATGTGTTGTCAAAGGTTTTTCTAGACACGAGCATACCCCTCAGCTAATATTTAACTGATTTCAAAGTCTCAGTTATAGTCTGGCAACTACAACTGGTGAGGCGTTAAGATTTGTCTAATCTTGACTTCACATCCAACATCAAACCGAGTTCACAGCTCGGTTTTTTGTTTTATGCGCTTCGTGAACGTGAATTTTCGATAAGACCTCCTTAAAAATTGATTTCCAAAAACGCAGGTTTGGTTAAACCAAAACATGCGGTTTGCAAGTCAGTTTTCGAAAGTTTTATTTGGAAGGGGAATCAGTCTAAGTATCTGATTTTTAGTTGAATTGCATTATTTGCTAGGCGGATTGAAAATCCGCGTGTCCCTGGTTCGATCCCGGGTCGAGGCAC
>NZ_JAHKPT010000026.1:320-255661 GCF_018860635.1 Aliiglaciecola lipolytica | reverse complement strand
CATACCCAGCGAGTGTCATGGTAATAGCTGTTCATGTAATAGGCATCTAGGTGTCACACCTCCATGTGGCTACCTCCAGTGCAGCATCCATGCTGCCCGTTCCGTCGCTTAACGCTTCTACGAAGCTAAAAACAACCGACTCCACCCCAATGTGAGAGCCAAAATATGCAACAAACCTGTAGCACGGGCTTCAGTCCGTGGAATATCGCCCTCTTAAAGTCGTTTTAACAAAATAAATAAACCAAAATGTTACTTAACATTTTGGTTTATTCAACATGATCAATTAGACTTATGCGACTCTACATATTGCCTCACCAACAAATGGTTCGGAATAAATGTCTAAGGTTAAACTGCAAGATATCGCGATTAAAGCTGGCGTCTCCATGATGACTGTATCGAGAGTAATGAATAATGATCCTAAGGTGGGTGCAAAGACCCGTGAAAAAGTAAGTAGAATAGCTAATGAAATGCAATATAAGCCGAATATAGCTGCTCGACATTTAGCAACCTCTAAATCTTATTTCATCGGCTTGGTGTGCGAATACGCCAGTTCGTCATATGTTAATAAATTTCTAGTTGGTGGTTTACGTAAATGTCGTACATCTGGTTATCATGTTGTTTTAGACGAAACAGCCGGAGATCGCGAAAAAGCCTTAGACATAATAAAAAACCTGATTGAAGTAACCAAAGTTGATGGGCTGATTTTGCTCCCGCCTATTAGCAATATGCCGGAGGTTGTAGATTTATTATCAAATGCAAATGTTGGTTTCGTTCGTATTGCTCCCGACATTAATTTGTCCGCTAGCCACTACATTTGTATGGATGACTATCAGGCGGCATTCGACGTAACTGAGCAACTTATTAAAAGCGGCCATACTAGGATCGCGCATATTATTGGTAGCCCCAACCAAGGTGTAAGTAGATTGCGCTACCAAGGATATTTAGACGCTTTACGTTCCAATCAAAAAATGATGCCTCCTGAGTATATTGAACAAGGCTATTTCACTTACAAATCCGGCTTGGATGCGGCTAAACGATTACTGGAACTGCCGAACAAACCCGACGCGATATTTGCTGCAAATGATGAAATGGCAGCTGCTGTTGTCTCTGTTGCACACATGAAACATTTAGATGTACCGCAAGATGTTTCTATCGTAGGCTTTGATGACACCGAACTTGCCACCACAATTTGGCCCAATATTTCAACGGTTACCCAACCTATTAAAGAGATGGCCGAACTTG
Organism: Aliiglaciecola lipolytica; assembly: GCF_018860635.1. GTDB lineage: Bacteria > Pseudomonadota > Gammaproteobacteria > Enterobacterales > Alteromonadaceae > Aliiglaciecola > Aliiglaciecola lipolytica_A. Next base: position 254,419 of record NZ_JAHKPT010000026.1, on the reverse strand, counting down.
CTATTGATATCTTAACAACCTCGAAAGCTGACAAAACACTTAAAGCTTCTAACATGCGCCATGTACTGGACTACCGTCTGCAATTAAGAGATTCAAGTAAAAATATTGTTAAAATAACGTAAAACCGTAATTGACAAACCGAATACAACAAAATATTGTTAGCGCTATCATTTTGGTTGGGATTTTCGGTGAAATAGTGAAATTAACTATAACAACGGTGTTTTTATGCTTAGTGTTTGGCTTTGTGTCTAGCTGCACACATACTAAATCGACTAGTACACAGGCCAGCAATACAACGGATATTTCACTTCAGAGCGCCTTCGCTCCGCATTTCAATATTGGTGTTGCAATCAATACGCAACAGGCAAACGGCAAGGATCGTCAGTCTGTCGTAATTATAAATAGACATTTCGACACCCTGACAGCTGAAAACGATATGAAATGGGAGAGCATTCAACCTAGCTCAAACAATTTCACTTTCGAAGCCGCAGAGGCTCTTGTTAATTACGCAAAGTCGACCAACAAAAACATTATTGGTCATACTCTAGTGTGGCACCAGCAGACTCCGGATTGGGTTTTCGAAGACGCAAACGGCAATCTTGCCAGTCGCGAGCTTTTACTGTCTCGAATGAAAACCCATATATTCGCTCTAGCAGGCAGATATAAAGACGATATCAAAGGCTGGGATGTGGTCAATGAAGCTTTTAACGAAGATGGTACTTTACGGGAGTCGAAGTGGTTACAAATTATAGGCGATGATTTTATAGAAAAAGCTTTTGAATACGCACATCAAGCCGCACCTAATGCCAAGCTCTATTATAACGATTATAACCTATATAAAGCGGCAAAAATGGATAGCGTAATCGCTATGGCCAAGCGTCTTAAAGCCAAAGGTATTCGTATTGACGGTATCGGCGAACAAGGTCATTACGGAGTAGAACCCCCACTTAGACAGTTGGAACTAAGTATTCAAAAAGTCGCTGCGGCGGGCTTAACCATGATGATTACTGAACTAGACATTTCCGTACTTAAATTCCCAGATGAAAACAACATGGGAGCGGATATTTCTTTAAATTTTGTGCTTCAAGACGAATACAACCCGTATGCGAATGGCATTTCCCAATCATCCTATCTTAAATTAGCTAAAGCATATAAAGATCTATTTAGATTGTTTTTAACCTATCGACAGGACATTGACAGAGTCACGTTTTGGGGTGTTTCTGATAATGATACGTGGCGCAACAATTGGCCGATGAACGGCAGAACCGATTACCCACTGTTGTTTGATCGTGACTATCAAGCTAAAGCTTTCGTGCAAGACTTAGTGGCATTAGCCAGCGAATATCAATAGTTCAGGGTAATTGCAGAATGGTTAAGGTAAGCGTTACCGAAAAAATTGGCTATGGTCTTGGCGATGCGGCAAGCAACATCGTATTCCAAGTTGTTATGGGCTTTTTATTGTATTTCTACACTGACGTATTTGGAATATCTGCAGCAGCAGTAGGCACTTTGTTTTTAGTGGTTAGAATATTCGATGCGATTACCGATCCTGTTATGGGAGGAATTGCAGATAGAACCAATACAAAGTGGGGGAAATATCGGCCCTATTTGCTGTGGTTCGCTATACCTTATGGATTACTGGCCGTTTTGGCTTTTACCACTCCAGATTTTAGTGCCACCGGTAAGCTTATCTACGCTTACATTACTTATACCTTATTGATGACCGCTTACACCGGGATTAATATCCCATACTCTGCGCTCGGCGGCGTTATGACTCCGTCTCCGACCGAACGCGCTTCGGTACAATCCTATCGATTTGCGCTAGCAATGGCAGGCGGTGCAATTGTCACCGCGAGTATGTTGCCGCTAGTTGACTTTTTTGGTCAAGGGGATGAGCAACGGGGCTTTCAGATGGCAATGGCCACCTTGTCCGTTTTTGCCGTAATCTGTTTTGTCGGTTGCTTTTCACTGACCAAAGAACGAGTAGAAATCCCGAAATCGACTACACATAATATTCTCAAAGGCATTTGGCTCGACTTTGCAAAAATGCTGCAAAATGATCAATGGCGAATCATCGCCCTTGTTAGCCTGCTATTGCTAATCAGCGTGGCGATGCGAGGCGCAACCACTCCTTATTACGTGCAATATTATTTGCAACAAGAGAGCTTAATTACGTTATTTATGACCAGCGGTATGGTTGCTGGTATAGCGGGGGCTTTAAGTGCGAATTGGCTGGTAAAAAGATTTTGCAAAGTAACACTGATGCGCATTTCTGCTCTGGGCATAGTCGTTGCCAATGGTGTGTTGTTCTTTGTGCCCCGGGATGCATGGGAAAATGCACTAGTGTTCTCAATTTTAGCCAATTTTACGCACATGATATTTACCCCTTTACTATTTTCAGCCGTACCCGACACCGTTGATTATGGCGCTAAAAAGTTAGGTCAAAGTGCGATGGCAATGGCGTTTTCTGGCCACCTCCTGATGATCAAGCTAGGTATCGCGTTGGGCGGCGCGTTTACTGGCTGGATTCTGGCAACCTCTGGCTACCAACCAAATATAGATCAACGCGAATCAGCTTTGAACGGCATCCTGTTTTTGTATTCTGCAAGCTCTGTTATTGCCGGCCTTGTAGTATTTGCATGCATGAAATTTTACAAACTTACACGTGATTTTAAGGAAGCGTGAGAATGACAACCTCTACTCAAACAATGATACAAAATCCAATACTTCCAGGTTTCAATCCTGACCCGAGTATTGTTGCCGTTGGTGACGATTTTTACATCGCTACATCCACGTTCGAATGGTACCCAGGTGTGCAAATACATCACTCAAAAGATTTAAAAAATTGGCGATTACTAAGTCGGCCATTAAATCGAGAGGCTTTGTTGGATTTGCGTGGCGAGCCGGATTCTTGCGGAGTTTGGGCCCCGTGTCTTAGTTATCATGATGGGCTGTTTTATCTAATTTATACAGACGTAAAACGATTCGATGGCAATTTCAAAGACGCACACAACTATTTGACTACTTGCGACACTATAGATGGCGAGTGGAGTGACCCTATTTACATGAACTCTAGCGGCTTCGATCCATCTTTATTTCATGATGATGATGGCAAAAAGTGGTTCGTAAATATGGTGTGGGATCATCGCCATCAAAAGAATAGATTTGGTGGTATTTTGCTTCAAGAATATTGCCCTGTTAAAAAGCAACTTGTTGGTGAAATCAAGAATATCTTTGCCGGCAGTAAACTCGCTTGTACCGAAGCCCCTCATTTGTATAAACGAAACGGTTACTATTATTTAATCACTGCCGAAGGTGGCACCTTTTATACCCATGCGATGACGGTTGCTCGTTCTAGAAATATTGACGGTCCTTACGAGCTAGACCCTTATGGGTACTTGCTAACCGCTAAAGACAACCAACATTTAGGGCTGCAGCGGACAGGGCACGGCGATCTGTTTGAAACACCCAACGGTGAAACTTATCTTGTTCATTTGTGCGGTCGTCCATTATTAGGCGAACGACGCTGTCCACTTGGCCGTGAAACCGGTTTGCAAAAGACTTATTGGACTGAGGATGACTGGCTAAGAGTTGAAAATGCAGTCACAGATGGGCTACCCGAAATGCTAGTGCCAGCGCCGAATATGCCAGAACATCCATGGCCTGCCACTAAACATAAACATGATTTTGATACACCAGAGCTACCAATAGAATTTCAATGGTTACGTACATCGAATCCCGAGCGCTTGTTCAGTTTAAGTGCTCGACCAGGTTACATGCGTTTGATTGGCCGAGAATCAATCGGGTCGTTATACGAACATGCGTTAGTCGCCCGCAGACAACAGGCTTTTGCTTATTCAGCACAAACCGCTATGGAGTTTTCGCCAACTAATTTTCAGCAAACTGCTGGGCTTATCTGTTATTACAACAGCAATAAATTTCACTATTGTTACGTATCCATCGACGATGAAGGTAATCGTTTTGTGGATGTGATGAGTTGTTTGGGTAACCAAGACTTAACCCTCACATTTGGCCTTCGCGAGGGGCATACAGACGGTTTCATCACGGATCCCCGCTTTTTATTGCCAAACCAAGGGCCTGTATATTTAAGAGCAGATGTTGACCATCACTTACTCACCTTCTCTTTTTCAGTGGACGAAAAACACTGGACAAAACTGCCTATTAACCTTGACTACACCATTATTTCTGATGAAGCAGGTGGAGGCGATGGCTGTCATTTTACCGGGGGTTTTGTCGGTATGGCTTGCCAAGATGTGTCAGGACAGCAATGCAAAGCTGATTTTGACTATTTTGAATACATTGAATGCTAGACAGAGTGAGTGTTTTTAGACCTTTTATACGGCGGCATTTATTGGGCTGCTGGTAAGCGCATTGCCAAATAAACACAATAAAAATAAAACCATAAATAATCATACGAACTTGGAGCTTAACCGTGCAACATAATAACGAATTAGCCGAACTAAAACGTAAGAGTATACCTAGATTTAATAAATCCATGATTGCACTAGCAATAATGGGTTTTAGCAGCCAAAGCTTGGCACAAGAAGCTGGGGCAATCACCGCAGTTGAAGGCGATGATGTTGAAGTAATCAACGTCAGAGGTGTGAGATCAAGCGTCATTCAGGCGCAAGAATTAAAACGTGAAGCCGATACTTTTGTCGACGCAATAACCGCGTCGGATATTGGTGCGCTTCCTGACCGAAGCGTACTTGAGGCGATGCAACGTATTCCGGGCATTTCAATTGAACGTTTTGCCGCCGCCAATGATCCTGATCACTTTGGTGTGGAAGGCAGTGGCGCGGTCATCCGCGGCATGTCTGCAACCCGAAGTGAATTTAACGGGCGGGACTCATTTACTGCAAACTCGGGCCGTGGTCTTAGTTTCCAAGATGTCCCACCAGAATTAATGGGGTCGGTACAAGTCTATAAAAATCAGAGTGCTGATCTTATCGAAGGAGGGATTGGTGGTACTGTTAGTTTACATACTCGCCTGCCTTTTGATTCTGAAGAGCGTATTTTTGCGGTTTCAGCAGATCTCACATACAGCGACCTGATAGAAGAAACAACGCCTAGTGCTTCTGCGATGTTTAGCGACAGTTGGAATACCGACGCTGGTAAGTTCGGTTTTCTAGTTAACGTCGCTAAGTCAGAGTTAGATAGCCTGTCTCATAGTATGCAGTCAGAAGTGTTTTTAACCCGCGATGATTTAGTCGATGGACAAACTGTCCTTGCTCCTAACGGCGGCAATTTTGGGAAAAACAATATAAATCGCGAACGACAAGGGCTTGCACTCGCCGCTCAATGGGAAAGTCCTGACCGACGTACCTTAGTGACAGGCCAGTTTATGCGTTCAGACGCGACCTTGGCTTGGACAGAAAATACGTTTAGCTATCAGACTGATCAAAATAATGGCGACGAAGCTGATGGCCTAAGACGTGACACTTATCCTCTTGACGGCACGCCGGCTTATGAATTTGATGATAGCGGCACTTTCATTAATGGCACAATTACTGATCAACGCGATGGTGGTTGGCGTTCAAATGGTAGTGACCAACAGCGAGTCCCTATTGCCGCTGATTGGGGAAATCCGTCTGTACCGCAATTTGGTAATACTTATCAATCGACCACCCGTGCTAAAGAGCAACGGACGGTTGTTGATGATTATGCTTTTAATGTTAAATTTAGACCGAATGATACTTGGTCCCACGAGTTTGACATTCAGTATATCGATGCAACAACTAAAGACGATGATGTGACTTTATATTTAGGTACTCAAGCCAACTTGAGTTTGAACTTAAAAGGTGATGTTCCTCAAATCGAACTTTTAGAGCCTTGGAATGGTAACGCTGGTGGTAACGGACAAGAGAGTAATCCGGCCTTTTTCCAAACCAAATCTTCGTATTATTGGCGTTCTGCAATGGATCATTACGAACGCAGTGAAGGGGATTCGGTGGCGTTTCGCTATGATACTAAGTATACCTTCGATAGAGGTTTTTTCTCTTCGATAAAAGCCGGTGTGCGATACTCTGAACGGGAACAAACAGTGCGCTTTTCTGCATATAACTGGCAAACACTTGGTGCACTATTTAGTAATGACGTCGATGGTGATGGCTATGCCGCTGCATGGCTGGATTTACCGGCAAACGAAAGCTTGATTAACGAAGTTCAACAAGTGAGCTGGGATGATCATCATCGTGGCAACAATGTAATAGTACCTGGCGGCACAACTCTGCATCCTTCGATTGCATTAGTACAAGACTACGCTAATTGGGGAAGTCGACTCTCTGGAGTAGCTTCTGACTGGGAACCCTTGTCTGAGAGACAAATACAAAACGGTGTTGATGCCAATGGCAACCCCACTTACGAACAATTAGACGGCCCCTTTAGACCAGCTGAAACTAATACTTTTGTGGAAACAAATACCGCCGCCTATGTACGATTTGATTTTGAATCTGATGCATACAAGTTCCCATTTAATGGTAACTTTGGCGTTCGCTACGTTAAAGTCAAGCGGGAAACAGATGGCGCTGTTACCTTTCCTAACCTAATTCCTAATGATCCAGCGGATACTTCTGACCGCTTAAACTTTTTACCCGCGGATGACAGTGCCTTTGGTAACTATGGTACCGCGGTACTTAACGATGTTTACAAGGATGATTTCATTCTGCCTAGCTTTAATATAAAAGTAGAATTGGACGACGATTTAATTGCTCGCTTTGCGGTATCTAAAGCGATTGCTTACCCAGACACTGGCAACTTAAAAAACTACGTTAATATTCAAGATGGCATCTTTATCACCGACCGAACTGAACCATCAGAACCTGGTGGTGAAGCCATCATAAACAGCTCAGATGTAGTTACTTGGGAAGGGAGTTCAGGAAATCCGTATTTAGCGCCAATGGAGTCGATTCAGTATGACTTCTCTTTGGAGTGGTATTTCAGCCCCTCAAACTCACTAACCACAACGGTATTCTACAAAGATTTGAGTAACTTCTTTGTGACAGGTGCTGTAGATGAGCAGTATACCAATAATGGTGTGACGAATACCGTGCGGGTACAAAAACCTCTTAATACCGACGAAGGTACTATGCAAGGTATTGAGTTTGCTTATTCACAGTTTTTCGATTTCTTGCCAGAACCTTTTGATGGCTTAGGTATACAGGCAAACTACACTTATATTGAAGCTGAAGGTGTGCCCAATAGTAATACTTTTGAAACAGAACCTGACGGCCAACCGAAGGATGGACCAGCGGAAGCGGCATTTGAATCATTGCCGTTAGAGGGACAGTCTAAACACACTGCTAATTTAGTGCTGACTTATGAAAAGAATGATGTGTCAGCGCGCATGGCCTATAACTGGCGGTCTGCATATTTGTTAACCGCTAGGGACGTTATCGCGCCTTATAGACCCATTTATAATGAAAGTGCTGGTTTTCTTGATGGTTCGATTTTTTACAACGTAACTGACAATATTAAAGTCGGACTGCAAGCCGTTAACTTGTTAGATACAGTTACCAAGACGACCATGCAGATTGACGATGCAGGAACTAGAACTGGACGTTCTTGGTTTGTAAATGATAGACGATTCTCTTTTGTGGTTAGAGCGAATTTCTAATCTATCTAACTAAGCTGAAGAATTATGCGCAACCTATTGGTTGCGCATTTACATTCAATCATATGTTTGTAATCTTTCAGTCAGATATAACCTCAACAAAAAGTTGACCAGCTTCATTAAGTAACACAGAGTAGTTAAAGAGTAGGAGAGGTAAATGAGCGAGCACCTAATTAAAAATATTGTGATCGTGGGTGGTGGCACTTCAGGCTGGATGACGGCCGCAGCCTTGGGCACTTTACTGCGCCAAGAGGGCATGAATATCCGCTTAATAGAATCAAGTGATATTGCTAATGTAGGTGTAGGTGAAGCAACCATTCCGCAACTTAAACTATTTAATGACTTGCTTGGATTAGACGAAGATGATTTTGTCAGAAAAACCCAAGCGACCTTCAAACATGGTATCGAATTCGTTAACTGGAAGAAGTTGGATCATAGCTATATGCATCCCTTTGGTACATTAGGCTTGAATTTTGAAGGTGTGGAATTTCATCAATTTTGGTTGAAGATGGCAAAGCTCGGTAAAGCCAGCAACTTACAGGATTATTCGTTTAACAGTGTGGCCGCTAAATCGGGCAAGATGATGCGCTCAATCGATACACCGAACTCGCCACTGAATAATATCGCTTATGCTTTCCACTTCGACGCTAGTTTATATGTTAAATATCTGCGTGAAATTGCAGAAAAACATGGCGTTAAACGCACTGATGCAAAAGTCACAGAAGTGAAATTGCGTAAAGAAGACGGTTTTATAGAAAGCCTGTTGTTAGACAATGGTGAAGTGGTTGAAGGCGAGTTGTTTATTGATTGTAGTGGTTTTCGGGGCATATTAATTGAACAAGCACTGCACACCGGTTATGAAGATTGGAGTCATTGGTTGCCCTGTGATCGTGCGGTTGCTGTGCAAAGTAAAACCACCGAAGCGCCTATTCCTTATACCCGTTCAACAGCGCAAAAAGCTGGCTGGCAATGGCGCATTCCTTTGCAACATCGGGTTGGCAATGGGCATGTTTACTCCTCGAAGTTTATGAGCGATGAAGAAGCTGAACAAATTCTACTTGAAGGTATAGATGGTGAGCCGTTAACCGCGCCACGTATCATTAGGTTTAAAACCGGCATGCGACGGAAATTCTGGAATAAAAACTGTGTGGCGATAGGTTTAGCTGGTGGTTTTATCGAACCGCTTGAGTCAACTGCAATCCACTTAGTACAAAGTGGTATTTCTCGTCTTATGAGCCTTTTCCCATCAAAGCAGTTTTTTAAATCTGATATAGATACTTATAACCAGCAGGCTGCTTTAGAAATGGAGCGCATTCGCGACTTTATTATTCTGCACTACAAAGTTACAGAAAGGGACGATACGCCGTTTTGGGACTATGTTCGCAATATGGAAATACCAGAATATCTACAGAGAAAAATAGACTTATTTAAGGCAAATGGCCGCATATTTCGTGAAGACGAAGAATTATTTAATCAAACTAGTTGGTTAAGTGTGATGGTGGGTCAGGGTATTGTGCCCGACGGTTATCATCCTATGGTTGACGTATTGAGCGAAGAGCAAATAAAAAAGCGCATGGATAACGTTAAGAGCGTGATCGAAAAATCTGTCGACTATATGCCAAGCCAAGCACAGTTTATTGCTCAACACTGTGCAGCCACTTCAATGGATGCCAATTCTAATAATGACTAAAAGGCTGCAGCTTGGGTGTAGATGTCAATACACGAATGGCCTACACCGCTAACCTAAATTTTTTTATCTTGTAGCACTGGCTTTAGCCCGTGGCATGTCCAGCCCATGGAATGCCTCACCCGTGGCGCGTTTAGTCCCTGATATTTAACCTTAAATAAACCTAGGTTAAATTTTTAACTCATTGTTTTTACGTTTTATTTTCTGTCACATTTGTGACGCTAAATTGACTTCTATTTATCATAAATAAGTAGCAAAAATGCCATTAAGCACTTCTATCCTACGCGCAGTCTAAATTAAACAGATTGATTCCTTGGAATTGTACTGTTTCTAAATAACTTAAATAGGGTATTAGTACATGAAGTCTACCTCTACATTTCCATATGTTCTTAAAACGCTTGTCGCCGTGAGTATAGTTTCGCTTGCTGGCTGTAATAGTGACAATGAATCGTCACCTGAGGCTGAAATTACACCAACATCATATATCAACTTTACTGTTCTTCCATATCTTCAAAACCCGACATCGAGTGAAATAACCGTGAATTGGTTAAGTGACACTGATCAACCGGGTACAGTTACGATTGAAGGTATTGGTTCTTTTGTGTCTGATGTACAACTGGCTGAATCGCTAACTTATGGAACCTCTGAAGTTGAATATATTCATGGGGAAACCAATTTTGGCGAAACTCATAGTGAGGTTGCAGAAGGTGAAGCTCCGGCATCTAGTTATAAGCATTCCGTTAGAATTACAGGTTTAGAAGCTAATACTTCTTATGAATATACCGTCGAGCAACCTGAGGCTAGTGCTTTTACCGCTACGTTAACTACAGCTCCAAATCAAGGTAGTCGTGAAACTGTTAGATTTATTACTATGTCTGATATGGAGACAGAGCCGGAATCGACTGAAAAAACTGTTCGTTGGACGGCAAATGCTTTGGCGATCGGTGGTGATAAGCTAGGTACTGACCCCGATACTTATACTCGCCAGTATCCTGTTGACCAAACAACGGGTTATAAGGCTAACTTGGTTTACGCTGCGCAAAGAACGCCAGATTTTTGGGTGATCGCCGGTGACTTAGTTGAGAAAGGTGGGCGACAACTCGATTGGGATGAGTTTTGGCGACATAGTGCCGGTGAGTGGGGAACACTAGCTTCCACAACACCGATTTTTCCTGCATTAGGAAATCATGAAAATTACTGGCATCCAGATGCGCCGGGTTATAATGCTGAAGCGTCTATGTTGTCTTATGATAAATGGAATACCTATTGGGATTTGCCCACCAACGACGCGTCAGATGAACGCTACGAAAAACGATTTTATCGTGTCGACTACGGTCCTGTAACTTTAATTACCTTAGATTCATCTAATGGTAATGATGAGGATCCAAGTCAAGATACCAATTTGTTTATCAATGGTGAAGAATCACGAGTACCCGACTTTAACCAAGGAAGCGAACAATGGAATTGGGCTGTACGTGAACTTGCTAGTGCTCAAGCTGAAGGCCAAGTAATCTTTGTGCAATTCCACCACACTGCTTTTGGCACTGGTGTGCATAGTCTTCCATCGGGAAGTGCGGGTATCGCTAATGCTGAAGATAGTCAGTCTGGTGTGCCAATGCGTATTTATCAGCAGCTTTTTGAACAGTATGATGTTACCGCGGTTTTGTCTGGCCATGATGAGTTGTTGGAATATGTAAACATTAATGGCGTGAGTTACTGGGATGTCGGTTTTGCTGGCGATGGCCTTAGAGGGCCAGGGTACCCGCCGACTACTGATTATGTACCTTTTGATTTATTGCCTCTCGAAGCACAGTTGACCCATTGGAGTGCCCATGGAGATGCACCTGAAGTTTGGGATGGAGAGCAGTTAATCTCTGGCGGCAAGCATTATGGATTTCTTGAAGTAGAAGTGCGCCCTTCTGGTGATTATAACTACGAAGTGGTTATGACTCCTCGCTATGTCTTCCCGGTAACCGATGAGACAGGTGCGGCAACTGGTGAGTTTGATCATCGCCAGTATGACAAAGTCGTTCGCATTATCGTCGAGCGTTAATTAGTTTAACATCTTGGATGGGTATAACTACTCATCCAAGACTTTCCCAGTTACTCAATGCCGTGGGCTAGTTAATTCGGTAGCGATTTAATTCTGAATTAATTCAGGCACTCCGTTTTTCCAATCGTCCCAATTAGCCACAATAGTGTCAACCACCTTACTACCAACCAAAACAATATTTTCAACGGTTTCAGCAAAACCTCCCGCGGTTTCCCCTGGCGCTGGATCTAAGTGCTCAAGAGTGCTCTCGTTGGGATTTCCTTGGTCGAAGTTAACTGCTCCCCGAAGACTCATGACTCGATCTATTCCTACTGTTCTTGATAGAACCTGAGCTAAAGCCGTGGCTTCCATTTCAGTTATGATATAGTCATCAGCAGCATATAGTTGTGTAATGTATTGCGCTTGTTTTGATAATCCAGGTCCATGAAAAAAAGTGTCGCCGGTCATATGGGTGCCGATCGTTATTGCTGGGCTGCGTCTCGCTTCTTTTTGTGGATAGCGCATGCGATAAGCATTGGCCGATTCGGAGTCTTTTAATGTCACAGATTGACTTAACCAAACACTCCATTTCAGTAATTCTGGATTAAGCTGGTAGCGACGAATATCTTCGTATCCTTTGCGTGGCATAAATGTAGGAGTGCCTGCTTGCCCTTCTTCTGCTTTCCAGCGATGACCTAAGTCATAATCTACAAGCCAACTTGCCCAGCTGACGTCACCGATAGTCCCCTTAGATGGTGGAGTACCGCCAACGCCACTGAGTATGAAATAGCTATTTGTAAAATTAAATTGCGGTGAAAGTAAAATAGCTTGCATGGACGCTGAAGAGCCTACTTTTCCCATCCCCAATACTGAGCCACAAACACCGTTTGAATTACAAAATACCGGACGATGTGCGCCTTTAACGTTTATTGGTCTACTGTCGCTAAAATAATGTTCATACCAGTGTTGGAACTCTCCGGCTTTATCACCACTGTTAGCTCCAATTTCAAACATGGCCGCGATAAATACTCTAACTTCGATTGTTTTGTGTTTGTCGTTCGCTTGCGCTTGTATCGATAAAAAATAACAGATACATAGAAGGACGATTTTTGATGGAAGTATCCTTATCATCTTGTCACACACCTTTTTGATTCAATTTAATGCTGCAACTCTGCAATAGCGTATATTAAAACTAAACTAAAATTACATCTAAAGTTTATACTCAGTGATTATGCTTGCTTTACGTTACTCATAAATGTCAGATTTCAGGAGCTAATATGAACGAAAATGAAAAGCTAAATTATGTGGAATTTGCTGCAAAAGATCTAAGTGCCACCAAACAGTTTTTTAGTGCGGTATTCAATTGGCAGTTTGTTGATTATGGTCCTGAATACACGTCGTTTTCGAATCAAGGGCTTGATGGCGGGTTTTATCAAGCTGAGCTTTGCAACATACCTGAAAATGGCGGTGCACTTTTAGTATTTTACAGCAGCGATATACAAGCAACATTACAAAAAATAAAATCGCATAATGGCAAGATCATTCGTCCTATTTTTGATTTTCCCGGAGGTTGCCGTTTTCATTTTAGTGAACCCAGCGGTAATGAGTTTGCAGTCTGGTCTGAAAGCCAATAAACACGGCTTTATCAGGTATATTTAATTATATAAAGGTATTGAAATATAACGGGATTATGTTGCATCTGTGTTAATAAAGTGACAGTTTATGTCTACTTTAAAACACGATTAAAAACTTTTTGAAATATTCAGATTAAAAAGTTCTTTAAATCAGCCATTGATCGTAAATTAGGCATTGAGATCGTAGAGCGGATACTTTAATATCCGACATCAGGTGTCAAATACTTTCAAGGAAAAGTGATGAGAAAAAGTTTAATTGGATTAGCAGTAGCTGCAGCAGTCGCTTCTGTTAGTGTACAAGCTCAGCAAGAGCAACAAGGTGGATCTGGCGCAAGCGGCGGTGCATTTGGTGGTGTTGCTGGTGGTACTATCGCTGCTGGTGTTGTTGGCGCTACTATTTTAGCGGGTGTGATTTCAAATTCGAATGGTGATGCTCCAGAGCGTCCTATTACTGTTCCACCTACACCTACACCTACGTGTGAAGGCGATGATGATTTAGTTGACGGTGTATGTATCGGTACCACTATTACAGTGACTACTACTGGAACTGGAACTAGTACATCAACTGTAACTGTTCCTGTTACTTATACTTACTCGCCTTCGATCTAAGTTTAGTAAAAGATTTAAAGCCGCCTTTGGGCGGCTTTTTTATTGGTTGTGAATATCTATTATGGATAACAATGAAAATAACTTTTAGCTTATTAGTATGTAGTGCACTTTTTCTGTCGGCTTGCTCTTCTACACAAAGAGCTTATAAACAAAACATAGAATTGTATTTTAGTAGTAAACAAAGTGTCACTTTAACTAAAGATATCGTTTTAGAAACCCCCATTGATCTCATATACATAAAAGCGGGTGAACGTCCATACGCTACTATGGCACTGGCTTTTATCGAAAACAGTCGATATAAATGGGTTTCCGCAGATAATGCTGTATTGGTTACTCAAAATGGTAGGTTGGTACGTACTTTAGGTCTAAAAAACAATTTAATTTATGTGGCTAACTTAGATACTGATCCTATGGTGTCAAAAAGTGATGTAGCAGAAAATGCGAATTGGAATAGTTATTTAGATTTTGACCCACATCAGTATGGGGTGAGATTGTATTCAGAGTTTAAACGTCAAGAGAATATACCCCTGACAATTCTGGATCAGCAATTTACAACCACTAAAGTTATCGAAAACGTCACAACTCAAAGTGTCGAAACTGCTTCAGATAGTTGGCAGAATGTGTATTGGTATCATACTCAAACTGGACAGTTATTGCGTTCTTCACAACAGTTCTCTGGCTCATCTGAGCGTTACGAAATACAATATGTTAGCAGGGCTATGAGATTGCTGGAGTCTACTCATGAATAGATTAAAAAGCCTTTTCACAGTTATCGTGTTTTCATTCTGCTTTAATAACTATGCGAATTCCCAAGTCGAAGTTACGGTTAATGGCAATATTTTGAACTTTGCTGAAAACCCCAGATTGAATCAAGTTTTAGAATCAATTGCCCTGGAGCAAAATTGGTATTGGCGTGCTAGTCAGTTATTTAAATTGGATTCCGACATAGCTGAAAAAAGCAGACAGGAACTGGTTAAACAGCTTTCGGTTAAATCAAAGGTTGCTGATTCAGCTACATTTAACCAACTTATAAAACACATAGAAAGCTGGACACTCGCACAGCGGATCGACATTGCCATCGATTACGATTTGGCGCGGTTTCAACTAAATCATAATCCACTATTCGATGATGGAAAATACCGTTTAACCCTTAGTAAACGAATGACCACTCTGTTTATTTTCGGCGCTGTGTCACAGCCAAGTACGATTGAATATGAGAATAATCAGTGTATCGAAAACATCGTGGCGCAAATTAGTAAAACAGAATCTGCCGATGCAAACATTGTTTATGCAATTCAACCTGACGGCGTTATTCGTCAATTACCTGTAGCCTATTGGAACCAAAAATGCCACCAGGTGATGCCCGGTACACAACTTTATATTCCTTTGGTAGAGTCCCAATGGTTTGCAGATAATAGTCAGCTCAATCAGCTTATCGCTGAACTTGCAGTAAATAGGGTAGTCATTGAATGATCACAATTAAAAGGATGTTAGCTCTTGTTGTAATGACTAACGCCGCGTTAATTAGTTTTATTACATCAACTGCATATGCCTCTGAGCAATCGTTTGACGACGATAATGGAGATGTGTCGCAAATGATTAGGGGCGGAGCCGGTTTAATACAGACTCCCACAGCGCGGATGGCTAAAGAAGGCTCGTTCACTTTAAACTATAACGATATTGATCAATATCGATTTTGGTCAGCAAGCCTGCAGCTTTTCCCGTGGATGGAGTCTACAGTTCGTTATACCGACGTAAGAACACAACTTTATAGCCAAGATCCAAGCTTTAGTGGTGATCAAACCCTAAAAGACAAAGGCATTGATGTTAAGTTTCGACTGATTAAAGAAAGCTATTATTTACCTGATGTTTCATTTGGTTTAACGGATATCGGTGGAACCGGTTTCTTTAGCAGTGAGTTTATTAACTTTAGTAAAAATCTTGGCCCCTTTGACATACATCTTGGTGTAGGTACCGGTTACCTTGGCGCAGGTGGAAATATCACTAACCCACTGTGTGAAATTAAGGATTCATTTTGTGAGCGTCCTGGTGGATTTGGTGGTCGAGGTGGAAAAATTGACTACAACGAGTTCTTCAAAGGTCCAGCGTCGGTTTTTGGTGGCATTGAGTATAGAACACCTATTGAGGGGCTAACCCTTAAGCTAGAATATGACGGTAATGATTATGTAAATGACCGTGCTGGAACGCTAGAACAAGACAGTGAGTGGAATGTTGGCGCGGTTTATAAATACAATAATTGGGACTTTAACGTGAGTTACCAAAGGGGCAATACCTTTGGTTTTGGCGTGTCATACAACTTCAATATGCACACGGTTAAACAACATAAATTTGATCGCCCACCTAGAGAGCTGAACAATGCGAAACCGGCAGAATCAATTGAAACGATTAACCGTGATCGCCTGTATGCTGATTTAGTAAATGAAGGCAGTTTTATCATTAATGCTACTCATACTGGTGAAGACGAAATGACGTTTTACGGAACTCAGTTAGGTTACCGTGATCATGATGAGGCAACTCAGCGAGTTGGTAGAATATTAGCTTCCGAGTTACCTGATTCTATTAAAACCTATAAGTTGGTGGATACATTGGCCAACATTCCATTACTCGAAACGAAAATAGATGCGCAAGAATTTAAAGTTGCCGCAAACTATCAGCGTTTAGAAACTGATATTCAATCAGCATACGTTCGTCAAAACCCTACTCAATCCACAGTCGATAATTACCACCCCAAAGATTACTCTGGGGCGTTTTTCAATATGGAAAGCTTTTGGATTCAAACTTTTGGTAATCCAGAGGATTTTTACCTTTATCAAGGTGGTGCATATCTTAACGGCGGTTACCAATTTAATCCAAACTTCTCTGTTCGTGGTGGGTTGAAAGTGACTGTGCTTGAAAACTTCGATAAGTTTAATTTTTTAGTCGACTCTGAAACCTCGCATCTACCTAGAGTGCGCACGCAAGTTCGAGAATATGTAACGCGCAGTAAAGTGACTATGGAAAATGCGTACCTGCATTGGTTCGATAAAATTGCAGAAGATACTTATGCGCAAGTGTATGGTGGTTATTTAGAGACCATGTTTGGTGGTGTGGGTACCGAGGTGCTATATCGCCCTGTAGATAGCAGCCTAGCGTTTGGAGTTGATCTAAACTACGTACAACAACGTGACTTTAATAACGAAACAGGGTTCTTCGATTATAAAGCCTTCACTGGTCATGCGAGTGTTTATTGGACGCCTGAATTTTTACCTGACATGCAGCTAACCGTAAATGCTGGTCAGTTCTTGGCAAAAGATAAAGGCGTTAATATCGATGTAGCTAAACGTTTTGATAGTGGTATTATTGTGGGTGCCTATGCCGCATTTACTAATGTATCAGCTGAGGAATATGGAGAAGGTAGCTTTACCAAAGGATTCTATATTTCCATACCATTTGATCTCTTCTCGTTAGCGCCAGCTAAAGGGCGTGGAAAAATTCCATGGATTCCTATTGGCCGTGATGGCGGGCAAATGTTGCAACGCCCAGTTAAGTTGAAAAATTTGACCGAAGCGAGAGCACCATTTTACGATTAGGATAAAATGATAAGCGGTCCCTAATATTCTGATTGCAAAGTATTAGGGGCTTTAGCGCTCAGATTTTTAGGTTTAAACATGTCAACTAAGTACACTCGAAACGATTATAAAGTTTTTTATCCTATGCAAACCCGCTGGGCTGATAACGATATCTATGGGCATATTAATAATGTTCAGTATTACGCTTATTTCGACACTGCAGTTAATCGTTATTTAATTGAAGAAGGCGGTTTGAATATTCATAGCGATGCAGTGGTGGGCTTTGTTGTTGAATCAAAGTGTCAGTACTTTTCTGCCATTGCTTATCCACAATCTTTGCAAATTGGTTTGCGAGTTTCTCGTTTAGGCAATAGCTCGGTTACCTATGAAATTGGAATTTTTGTTGAGGGGGAGAGTTCACCGTCAGCACAAGGTCATTTTGTGCATGTGTTTGTTGAACAACAAACTAACAAGAGTACTGCTATTCCTTTGAATATTCTTGAAGCCCTTAAATTGATTCAGGTTGAGTAGTCCGTTTTATTGACGTTAATCAGTCTTCAATGGAAATCTCTGGAAGTGGTATTTAAATCTTCCAGTAAGTGACTCAAGTCAGTAATTTTCCCTGCAATGATATGAGTGACATCACCATCGCCACGCTCCAAAATACCGCTAACTTTGATTATTTTTGATTTTAAAAAAGCCTTTTTTTGTGCCCGAGCGGTAGCCTGCCATACCACTACATTGCAACAACCCGTATCATCTTCTAAGGTCATAAAGGTTACTCCTGCTGCGGTGCCTGGTGCTTGTCTACCAATGACCACACCGATAACATTGACTACAGATTTATGCTGCTTTTCAGCCAATTGCTTTGCCGCTGTGTACTTACCTAATTTCCCCGCATTACGTAATAATTTTATCGGATGATGGGTTAACGACATGCTTGTTGCCGCATAGTCTTCAACCATTTCCTCTACATCTGTTGGTGCAACATCAAATAAGAATGATTGTTCCTGATTTTTGAACAAGGGTAATTCCGACTCACTCTCCATTAATGCCCAGCGTGCTTTATAACGGTTCTGGGCCAGTGAGGATAGTGCATTGGCGCTGGCAAGGGCTTCCATGTGATCGCGCTGAACAGCCAGTTGCTTTAATTCAACAACAGATTTATAACCGTTTTGGGGGCGTTGATTAACCAGTAGTTGTGCAGCACTCTTCGACAACCCTTTGATCATGCGTAATCCTAGACGTATGGCGAAGGTGTCCCCATCTTTTTGCAAGATATGATCATAATCAGAGTGATTGATGCAGATGGGGAGTATCTTGATGTGATGGCGCTTCGCGTCTTGAATTAATTGTGCTGGTGGATAAAAACCCATGGGCCAACTATTCAACAGACCCACGTAAAATGCCTGCGGGTAATAATACTTAAGCCAAGATGACACGTAGGCAAGTACCGCAAATGATGCCGAGTGGGACTCTGGAAATCCATATTCACCAAAGCCACATATTTGGTTGAATATACGTTGGGCATAATCTTGCGTATAACCTCGTTCAAGCATGCCATTGATGAGTTTGTGTTGGAATTGCATGAGTTGTCCGTTTTTCTTCCAACTTGCCATTGCTCGTCTAAGTTGATCGGCTTCGCCACCGCTAAAACCAGCAGCGACCATAGCCAGTTGAATAACCTGCTCCTGAAAAATGGGTACACCCATGGTTCGACTAAGCACCCCAGCGACTTCTTCTGAGGGATATTCGATAGGCTCCTTGCCATCACGTCTGCGTAAAAATGGATGAACCATGTCACCTTGGATAGGCCCAGGCCTGACAATCGCAATTTGAATCACCAAATCATAATAGGTTTTCGGCTTAAGGCGAGGCAGCATGCTCATTTGCGCACGGGATTCGATTTGAAAAACCCCAACCGTATCGGCTTGTTGAATCATTTTGTAGACTTGTGGATCATCTTCGAGTTTGGTGATCTGCGCTATGCTGAGGGAGTGACCATAGTGCTTTTCGACTAATTGAAAAGATTTACGAATGGCAGTGAGCATACCTAAGGCCAACACATCGACTTTCAATAATCCTAGGCTTTCCAGATCGTCTTTATCCCATTGTATGACGCTGCGCTCTACCATGGCCGCATTTTCAATAGGTACAAGCTGATATAAAGGACCTGATGAAATAATAAAACCTCCTACATGTTGGGATAGGTGTCTTGGAAAACCCATTATTTCATTGACCAAAGAGATGAAGTGTTTACCTTTTACTGAGGCAGGATCTAGACCTAATTCGGCAATTTGTGCCTGCCAATTTAGACCGCTGTCTCGACGGTTAATATTTTTAATAAAAAAGTCTAGCTGGGTTTCGTTTATACCCAATGCCTTACCCACTTCCCGTAATGCACTTTTGAAACGGTAGCAGGATACGGTTGCCGCTATGGCGGTGCGTTCCCGTCCATATTTAGTATAGATATATTGAATTACCTCTTCTCTGCGTTGGTGTTCAAAGTCGACATCAATATCAGGGGGCTCATCTCGCTCTTTGGAAATGAAGCGTTCAAATAGCACGTTAATTTGACGAGGATCGACAGAAGTGATCTCTAAACAATAACAAACTACGGAATTCGCCGCCGAACCCCGTCCTTGATATAAAATCTGTTGAGACTGCGCAAATTGCACTACATCATAAATAGTGAGAAAAAAGAATTCATATTCTTGTTCCTCAATGAGTACCAATTCTTTTTCAATAATATTACGAATGTCAGGTTTTATGCCTTCTGGAAAGCGTTTTTGAATACCTACTTCGACTAAGTCTCTAAGGTGTTGTTGGGGGGATTTTCCTTCAGGAATAAGTTCTGCAGGATACTCATAACGCAGCTCTCGCATATTAAAATTGCACATACGGGCAACTTCTACTGAGTTATCCAGCCAACCCCGTTTGAAAAGCTTGTTGAGCTTGCCATGACTACGTAAACAACGTTCACTATTGGATAGTAGTTTACGACCAAGCGCGGCCACCGTAGTACCGTGTTTGATGGCGCTGAGCAGATGCTGTAAAGGGAGGCGACTTGGATTGTGCATTAGCACACCGCCGCAAGCACAGATTGGAAGATCAAATAACTGGCTGAGCTTTTCATAATGGTCGAGCATCGATTGCTCATTGGCAGTGAGGTGACGTTGGGCGGCGATCCATAAACGATTTTTATAGTGCTTTTTTAACCAATTTGCCCAAGGTTCATCAACATTTAGTTTGCCATTGGGCAACCACAACATTAAGCAATGTTTAATGGTTTTAAGATCCCATTTAGCCAAGCTATATTCACCTTTAGGTGAGCGTCGTCTAGCATTTGTAATGATTCGACATAATTCAGCATAAGCTTCCCGGTTAGGGCATAACAAAACACACCGCAAGCTGTCATCTAGTTTAAAATAACTGCCTACGATGAGTTTAATTGCAAGCTTGTGATCTTTAATTTCGGTGTAAGCCCTTACTACGCCTGCAACAGAACATTCATCAGTTATTGCTATTGCTTCGTAGCCTAAAAAATGCGCTTGTTGAATGAGTTCCTGAGGATGGGAAGCACCATGCAAAAAGCTAAAATTAGACTGGCAGAATAACTCAGCGTAGGCCATAGATTGGTCTCTAACTTATCTTTTTAACGAGCACGTTAGCTAAAAAAACCATGGGCAAACCACAAGCTATTACTGGTACGATATATCCATAGCCACTGGCCATGTTGATTACGCGCGATGAAATAGTCTCGGGTGATTGCTTGGTTGTCCCACCATCCAGTACTTATGCGTTCTGGCCCATGTATGATGGATACTTTTTCTGTTAATGGTTGTGGTGTTTGCAGCATAAAGCTTGGTCGTAATGGGTAAGTCGAAATGTGTTTAGGTGTTGTTTCCAGTTGGGGTTGCACATATTTATTTACTTTTTCGGGGCGAAAATCATCATCTAACATCACCTGCGAAATCGCCTCTTCTCCTAGCTTGGCTTGTAGCAATGAGATTAATTGTAAATACGTGAGAGTACCCTTGCTGGCACTGAATAAATCGCCTTTATCGGGGCTACGTAATTGGGTTTCGGCGGTACTTAGCTCTAGTGCAAATATGGGCGCTTGTAAAACTAAGTTGTCCAATTTCAATATGCTAAGATTAACCCACTTGTCAGCTTGGTATTCTCCTTGCGCAGAACCTACCTCTAAGGTGAGTGCTTTATTATCTCGTTGATAGAAAGTAAAAATAATCTTCTGAGTAAGCAAATCCCGTATTTTTAAAAACTGCTCTAATGCAGTTAACAACAGTTTTATTGGTGATAGAAGTGTGTCGGTATGACTTATCTCATAAAGTAGTTCTAAGTAACGTTGAAACTTAGATTGGGGATGGTAGAAATCCATTGGATGATGAAATTCACCACTTAGTCTACCCAAGTAAGTCACTAAATCTATATCAAAACGCTTGGCGACATCCTTTAATGGCACTGCCATTAGATCGGCAAGAGTGTGGATACCGACTCTAGCTAACTTGGTAACGGTTTTCTTATCTAATTCAGAGTCAACTAGTTGTCGAATACCAATTTGGTGTTGCAACATAGGTAGATGGTCGCTGACTTGATTCCACGCCGTTCGGGCTAGGATACGGGCAGCATAAGGGGATTGTCCGCTGGCATAATAATATTTTACCTGGAACTCTTTTAGTTGGTTTTTAACAACCCGCCAATAGCCATTAAGTCCGCCGTACAACATCAGCATATTGTGTATTCGTAACAGCAAGCCATTTGGCGGAAACAGACAGATATCAGAGGTGACTAGATACAAGTGTTCGGCTATCTCAACTAATTTTTTTTGCTCTATATCACTTTTATAGGGCAACACCTGGAGGTGTTGATCTAGTGCCGCGGCGGTTCCCAATCCCATTCCTGTGCGAATACCGGCATCAATAGCAGCTTGATTTAATTGCAATACGCAATTTGTTTGATGATGCAATATGACCAATGAGTGCTGAGTATTGATCTGCCCGCTAGTGTCTTCAACACGCCTTTGCTGAGGCGATGGAATTGCATGACATACACTGTCTAATTGCAAATGAGGAAAGTGTAAATATAACCAAAGAGATTGCATATTAGCTGACTTTAGCCCGTGGAAATGTCAGCACATTAGTGGCGCGTTGGTTGAGTGCTAATTCAGGCCAAATGTGGCTCATATTGAGATTAAATGGTTGGGCTGGCCAACCGCCTTTACGTTTGGTAATTTGCACCTCTAAGCCCTGTTCATGAGCACTGAGTTTCATCGCTAGGCTCACCGGTAACGACAAACTTAATTGTCGATTTTGACGCACTACAAAATGTAAAGCGTCACCTTGTTCAGCGGCTAGTTGTAGACGTTTGGTTTGGGCGATTTCAAGCTGTTGATGCCACATTAGGACACTATGGCAGCAGCCGCTCTTAAGGCATTGCTCGGCACTCCAAAGCGCATGCTCTGCACTATTTGGTTGAACAATTAGAACCTGTTCAAGTGTGATCCCAAATTCCGCCAACATTTCTCCGTTAATTTGCATCGGAGGCGCAATAAACACCAATAAGCGCTTATGCTGCTGACGATATCGCAAAGCTGGCAATAACAAACGTAATTCGCCGATGCCTATGGGAGTATGGATATCAATCATTCCCGATTGTGGGAAGCCGCCTTGAAGTGCTTCATCAAGTTCTTCATAACCTGTACTTTCGGAGGTCAGGCACTGTTCTTGTTGATTGCCTTGCCATACTAAGCGTTTATTTTTTAGTTGTTCCAATAGTGTGTTCATAAATAACTTAAACTCCGGATAAGTACCGCATCTCGACAATGCTATTTTTACGCCTACGGCGTTGGAGGTTCTAAAAATAGTCCGCTATTACGTGCAAACCCCCGCTCTACTATCCATAACAATTTTATTATCGAGCATAATAAACAGGTATAATTTATACTGTATTTATGTACAGTATATTGATCAATTTCATAGATGCAAGTTTTGCTGTAAGTTGAAGCAATAGTTATTATGATGGACCGCTGTAATACCAAAGAGCATAAAAGGTAGGTTATGAATTATTGGTTATTTAAGAGTGAACCAGATGCATTTAGCATCGACGATTTAGCGAATAAGGCCAATCAAACAGAGCATTGGGATGGTATTCGTAATTATCAGGCTCGCAACTTTTTGCGGGATAAAGTGCAACTTGGTGATCAAGTATTCATATATCATTCTAGTTGTAAAAATGTCGGAATAGCAGGTTTGGCCGAAGTGGTGAAGGGCGCTTATCCGGATCATACTCAGTTTGACCCAGAGTCAAAATACTATGATCCGAAATCAGATCCTGAGCAGCCTAGATGGTATATGGTAGATGTTAAATTGGTTAAAAAATTCAATCAAATCCTGAGCTTAAAAAGCATAAAGGCGATGCCGCAGATACAACAAATTGGTCTGGTTCAAAAAGGCCATCGTTTGTCTATTATGCCCGTGAATGCAGAAGAGTTCGCTTATTTGCTTAAAGAGTGTAACGAACTTTAATTAAAAATAGATTGCAGAGCATTGAAGCTCTGCATATTTTACAAATTATGACTTTTTCTGTTGTTCAATAAATAAAGCAATATTTTCTCTAAGTACAGACAGTGGGATAGAGCCGTACTCCAACACTGCATCATGAAATGCACGTAAATCAAACTTATCACCAAGGGCTTCTTCAGCTTCAGCGCGTAATTTTTTAATCTCTAACTCGCCAATTTTATAGGCTAGCGCCTGTGCTGGCCAAGAGATATAACGGTCGATTTCAGTGGTCACGTTGTGTTCTGAAAGCGCTGTATTCTCTAGCATATAATCTAAAGCGCGCTGTCGCGACCAACCTTTTATGTGCATACCGGTATCAACCACCAAACGGCACGCTCGCCACATTTCATAACTCAAGCGACCAAATTCTTCGTAGGGTGTTTGATAAATTCCCACTTCTTTGCCCAGAAACTCAGAGTACAAGCCCCAGCCTTCACCAAAAGCTGAGATGTAAGTGTAACGACGTACATTTGGTAAATCACTCATCTCTGATGCAAGTGAGATTTGTAAATGATGGCCCGGAACCGCTTCATGCATTGTCAGTGCAGGGATTGCATATAAAGGTCGTTTATCTAATGCGTAGGTGTTTACCCAGTAATAACCAGGTTCATCGTCACGCCTTGGTGATACATATCTGCCTGTGGTGTATTTCGGTGCAATGGCATCAGGAACGGGGGCTACGCCGTAAGGAGTACGAGGTAGCTTGTAAAACAGCTTAGGCAACTGCGCATCCATGCGTTTAGCTACGTAAGATGCGTGTTTCAACAGTTCAACTGGCGTTTTTGCATAAAATTGCGGGTCGGTACGTAAGAATTGGATAAATTCATTAATACTACCTTGGAACTCTAATTCATCCACAATGCTCTGCATTTGGGCTCGTATACGCGCTACTTCTGTTAATCCCAGTTGATGGATTTCATCCACTGAAAGATCTGTAGTGGTATAATATTGGGCGCGATTTTGGTACATCTGTTCGCCGTTAGGCCAAGATTTAGAAGCCACATCTGACTTTGCTTTAGGAATATAATCGGTGACTAAAAAATCGTAAAAGTGTTGATAAGCACCCATAACATCTTGTTTGATAACTTGCTTCGCTTCTATTATTAATGCACGTTTTTGTGCCTCAGAAACATTGATATCATCGATTTTTAGGAAGGGGCTGTAAAATGTATTTTCTTCTACCTGGCCGTTAAAAAAACTCTCAACCGACTTTTCAAACCCCAGCATAACCGTTTTGGGTTGAACCATTCCCACTTCCATCCCTTTTTTCATCCACGCAATTTGTTGCGCAAAATAAGCGGGGATTAAACGAAGTCGAGTGAGATAATTTTGGTAGTCTTTTAGATCCGCGAAGCGACTCGAA
Source organism: Aliiglaciecola lipolytica (assembly GCF_018860635.1). Taxonomy (GTDB): domain Bacteria; phylum Pseudomonadota; class Gammaproteobacteria; order Enterobacterales; family Alteromonadaceae; genus Aliiglaciecola; species Aliiglaciecola lipolytica_A. Next base: position 229,311 of record NZ_JAHKPT010000026.1, on the reverse strand, counting down.
CGGGGGAGTCCAGCCATTGCACTATGAAAACCGTACTCCGACGTTAACGGCACATAATGTGCGTTGAAATGATATTCATCAACATAATTTTGCACCCGATAACGCTGCATCAGCAAATTAATTTGATCTGTTCGAGCTAACTGCTGTTTATCTATTTGGTCTAGTTGGTTTAAGAATTTTTTGAATTGAGAGTTTTGTTTGGCGAGCCCATCAGGCGAAATATCGGCAAGTTTGTCATCGAAGTCATGTACTCCTTGAGAGCTTGCGTAAACAGGTGATATAGATAGCTCGTATTGCCAAATATCATCCATCAATTGAAGTAATTTTTGCTGTTCAGATGCGGTAACTGGAAGACATAGAAACAGCAAGAAAAATATCGATACTCTGTTCAAAACTATATGCATGTTGGACTTTTTCCTAATTATTATAGTTACAGCTTAAGGCAAAACGGCTCCAATACAAAACGTACTGAAACTGTAATTGACGGTATGTTAGGTGCTGTACGGAAAAGTACTAATTTTTAGGTGTGTAAATCGGACTCGGAAATGCCGTTACTTTATCTGACAATTCAGTAATTTTTGCCGTACCTTGTTTCTTCACTTCGTCAATTCTTAACACGCTGTGCATAGGTATATAAGTGTGTTTTACATCAGCAAATTCGGTTTTTAATTTTTCGTGGCTCGGGTCTAATACCAGCGTTGTGTGGGTATCCCAGACAAAATCACCTATCTCCACAAATCCAAACATACTGCCTTGACTGACTTCACGCACATAAACTTCATAACGTTCGCCATTACTAACAAACTGTACCCTAAATAAAGGATTTTTAGTTGTCATCTTACTCACTTTTAGATATCAAAACGGGCATGAATTCTAACGACAACTGAGACAATCGCCAAGTGAAATTCGAAGGCTATTGATAAAACCATATAGGTTATTAAATATGAAAACCAGAAGTGAGAAGACTAGGCTATTTAATTAAGGTTTCAGTGGCCCTAAAATGGCCTGAGTAGCCAACATTAGTTCATCAGTGTCACCGGCTAAAATCCCATTAACGGCAAATCCTTGTACGTAACTGCATAACTGTAAACCGGTGGACTCAATATTGATATCCTGCCTAACTTCTCCTAGCTTTTGGGCTTTTTCCAAACAACCAATAAAGTCAATCTGGAGACGATCCAGATAATGCCGACCAATATCTCGGATCTTGAGGTCATCGAAGCCTAATTCAGTAATAATATTGATTAACAAACAGCCTCGACCTCTAACCAAATCAATATAAGCTGAGAAAAAACCTTGAATAGAAAGCATACCTTGGTTGTGTTCTAGGTGTGAAAACGCTTTGGATAAATGCTGCTCTTGATAATGGGCTAGCACAATATATAAAAACTGCTGTTTAGAACCGAATTCAATATAGAATCCACGTCGGTTGAAATCGGTTCTGGCGATAATTTCGTCCATTGCAGCACCATGATAACCATGCTCCAAGAAGACCGCAATTGCTTGTTCAAGCACCTCTTCAACGTTGTATAGGGCCTTACGAGGCATATCAAATTCGCTTAAATAAAAAAGAACATATGTTCTTTATAGGTTAGTCGAGAATTAGATTGTGTCAAGACATTGTATTAGGAGCTTTAGCCTTTGCGCTATGTTCGATTTTTTGCGGGTACAAATTGTAGCAGGGGCTTTAGCCTTTGAGCTATGTTCGATTTTCTGCGGGTATAAATTGTAGCAGGGGCTTTAGCCCCTGACTGATGTCCGGTTTCCAGATTGAATAAACATCAGCAACCGGATTATATTATCGAAACGAATTTAAGAAAAAAACTGTTTGTTGATGAACTGCCAAGTTTCTTTAAAATCTTCGGTGGGGCGGCGTTTGAAATCACTACGGATAAACAAATTAATACGACCGTCGGTATAGCAGATCAGCATATTTGCAATCACACCTTCATCCGCAGGTAATGATTTTCCTTCACGAAGTTTACGTTCTCTTAAAACCTGTTTTATTTGCGTTTCAAGGCGCTCAAAAATCTGTGCAATTCTGCCACGTAAACGTTCCTGCTCTCCCATTAAGGCATCACCGTTCAAAATGCGGGTAATACCTGGATTTTTTTCTGAGAAACCTAAAATCAAATGAATAATCAATTGAATACGCACAGCGCTATCTTTTTCTTCATTAATAATTTTATTGATACGTGAAAACAAGGTTTCTTCGATAAACTCAATTAAACCTTCAAACATCCGTGCTTTACTGGGAAAGTGGCGGTATAAAGCAGCCTCTGACACGCCTACTTCTGTTGCCAATTTAGCCGTAGTGATACGCTGTCCAGGGTTGTTTTCTAGCATACTTGCTAGACATTGCAGAATTTGCGCTCTGCGGTTTGGACGTTTAATCGCGGGCATTAATCATGTCTCCCTGTCTGTAGGACCATATTATTATTCTTAGAGTTATTTTGTTGCATGTTTATTTCTATATTTTTCAGATACTAATTGCATCAATTTAAAAGCAAGTTGCTTTTTATCGGCAACATCGAGAGATTTTTCACCCTCTTTCCAAAAAACCGTCAAAGCATTTTGATCACTATTGAATCCAATGTTGCTATTTGAAACATCATTAGCAGCGATCATATCAAGCTGTTTACGCTCCAGCTTTTCTTTTGCATAACGACTAACGTCTTGTGTTTCGGCAGCGAAGCCGACAGTGAACACTGACCGTTGTTGTTTTGCGACATCTGCAAGAATATCAGGGTTTTTAGTAAAAGTAAGGGTCAACTCTTGATTGTTCTTCTTGATTTTTTGATTTACCGCTTCTAAAGGACGATAGTCGGCTACGGCTGCACAGCCAATGAAAATATCCGCGCTTTGTATATTTCCCATAACGGCATCATGCATTTGTTGCGCACTTTCAACATTAATCAGGTTCGCTTTGTTAGGAGCGCTTAAATTTACTGGGCCACTCACCAAAGTCACTTCAGCACCCATGGCTATTGCCGCATTGGCTAGTGCATAACCCATTTTGCCCGAGCTGTGGTTGCTGATGTAACGCACGGGATCAATTGCTTCTCGGGTCGGTCCTGCCGTAATCACTATTTTTTTGCCAGTCAAGCATTGAGGCGGCTTGGGTTGGGTGATTAGGTCTGCCAAGTACTGAGGTTCAGGCATACGTCCTTGCCCAATATCGCCACAAGCTTGCTCACCTGAGTCGGGTGGAATAATAGTGACCCCACGATTGGACAAGATGGAAAGGTTCTTCTGCGTAGCATCAGCCTTCCACATTTGCTGATTCATGGCAGGAGAAATATATACCTCAGCAGTACTGGCCAAGCATAACGTCGACAACAAATCGTCGGCCATGCCATGGGCAAGTTTAGCAATAAAGTTTGCGGTGGCAGGGGCGATAAGAATGCTATCAGCCCATTTCGCCAACTCTATATGACCCATAGCTGCTTCTGCAGCCGGATCGAGTAAATCGCTAGAAACCGGATTGCCTGATACTGCTTGCAATGCTAAAGGACTAACAAAATGTTCGGCTGAAGCGGTTAATACTGCTCGTACCTCAGCGTCCTTGACGGTTAGTTTGCGTATTAAATCTGGGGTTTTATAAGCGGCAATGCCACCTGTAATTCCGAGTAAAACCTTGTGCTTTTGAATGGCCATGTGTCTAAATATTCACTAAAAATCTGTGCTGCATTTTACCTAATATAAAGGTTAGACAAAACACTTAGGTACTTGATATGACTTAATATTGGCCTGATCGGCGATCATTTGCTAGGTTTAATTAGTGATATACGACTAATTGCTAGTAATTTTAACCCTAATTCAGGCACGGATGCATGAAACTATCAGAATGGCCAAAAATGGAGCGGCCAAGAGAAAAGCTCCTATCCATGGGCAGTGAAGCTCTTTCAGACGCAGAACTTCTCGCTATTTTTTTGAGAACTGGAGTACAAGGAAGCAGTGCTGTTGATTTAGCTCGTGAATTACTCACTCAGTTTGGCTCTTTGCGCAGTTTACTGAATGCCAGTAAAAGCCAATTTTGCTTGGGTAAAGGTTTGGGCGAAGTGAAATATGTGCAGTTACAAGCGACTTTGGAAATGTCGAAACGCTATTTTGCTCAATCACTCACGCGAACACACACATTTGATAGCGCCAATCGCACTAAACAGTATCTGCTGAGTCAACTACGTGACGAACCTAACGAGGTCTTTGCGGTATTAATGCTCGACAGCCAACATCGTCTTATTACCTTCAAAAAACTGTTTTTTGGGACGATTAACGCAGCAAGTGTTTACCCTCGAGTCATTGTTCAACAAGCCTTAGAGTGTAATGCAGCGGCAATTATATTAAGTCACAACCACCCGTCGGGCATCGCAGAGCCTAGTCAAGCAGATCAACATATTACTCAACGTATCAAACACGCCTTAGAGTTGATTGATGTCACTGTACTGGATCATATTATTGTCGGCGATGGTGACTGCGTGTCTTTTGCTGAACGGGGATTGGTATAAGGCAATCAGATGCATAAAATCAATTAAAAAGGCATATGAATGAAAGTATTGGTAAAGGAATAATTCATCATAGGTGTAAATTCATGTAAAACACAGGATAGTATAATGACTTACCCCAATACCCTTATTTTTGTTGATCTCAGCGCTGATGATCCCGCTGCTGCTGGTGAGTTTTACGCCGAGGTGTTTGGTTGGGAAAATGACCCTCGTCCAATGGGGGTTTATCATCGCATGGTTCCCGGTGGTGTTATGCACGACAGTGAAGGCAATGAAACCACGATTGGAAACTTTCACCTTGGCATACATAAAGCTGAAAATGCCCGTCCTCATCCCAGTCCTGATGGCGTTGAGCCCCGCTCTATATCCACCGAAGGGCGTAAGCCTAGAGTTTGGATTTTAGTCAGTGATGATGACAATATTGACGACATTTTAGCCCGTGCAGAGTCTCGAGGTGCAAGTATTTTATGGAAGGATCATTTTTGGGCTGAATTTAATGGTATTAACGCAGCCTTTCAAGATCCTTGGGGTAATGAAATTATATTGTGGGTAAAAGGTGGTGATGCACCTCAGATACCTGCTCATTTTACCCAAGAATAATTGTAACAGGGGCTTTAGCCCCTGAAATCCGTTTAATTTCCACTGACATAAATGCCAGTCTACAGGTGTTGTGTAGCAGGGGTTCTAGTCCCTGAAATCCGTTTAATTTGCACTGGCATAAATACCAGTCTACAGGTTTTGTGTAGCAGGGGCTCTAGCCCTTGAAATCCGTTTAATTTCCACTGACATAAATGCCAGTCAACAGGTGTTGTGTAGCAGGGGTTCTAGCCCCTGAAATCCATTTAATTTCCACTGGCATAAATGCCAGTCTACAGGTGTTGTGTCGCAGGGGCTCTAGCCCCTGAAATCCATTTAATTTGCACTGGCATAAATACCAGTCTACAGGTCACCTACTGAAATCGGTTTTTCACCTTTGACCCATAATCGATGTGCCATACGTTGATATTTTTTATCATCGTAAACGGTGCCTGTATGCAATGTGCAACGGTTGTCCCACATTAACACGTCGCCTTTCTGCCACTTGTGGGCATACACATACTTAGGTTGGGTAATGTATTCAACTAGCTCATCGACCAAAGCCATGGCTTCGTCATCTTCCATGCCTAGAATATGCTTTACCGTACCTGTACTAACCCACAATGCCTTACGGCCATCGGCGGGGTGGACGCGGATCATTGGATGAATGACATCAGGGTTTTCGCGACGCAATTCATCGGTAATTTCATAGCTATTGAATTCACGATTTTGAATAAAATGCACCAATGAATGATGAATTTTTAACGGATCTAATCGTGCTTTTTGCTCTTCTGGTAAATCTTCATAGGCAGCCACTTGGTCAGCTAACAGGGTGTCGCCCCCTTCATCAGGAACGGTAACCGCGTAGAGCATAGTGCACATTACCGGTTCTTCTTTGTAAGAATAATCAGTGTGCCAGCCTAAACCGTCGTTATGTGCGCCAATGGGTTCACCATTTTTGTCAAGCATATTAGAAATTTTAAAAATATGCGGATAGTTAGGTAAACAAAATTTGGTTTGAGTATGCAGCTCCGGCTCACCAAAAGCGTTAATAAAACGCATTAGGTCATCGGGCTCCATTGTTTGATTGCGTAATAAAATTGCGCCATGTTGATGAAACGCCGCGACTACTTTGGTCAAGGTTTCTTGGTCTGCTGATGGTAAGTCTACATCGACTATTTGCGCACCAAAGTCGCCCTTTAAATGCTCTATGGTTAATTCTTTTGACGTTTTAGCTAATGACTTATTCATAATTTGGCTCACTCATTTTAAGATTCACGTTTGCCACACACCGACAAAGCAGTTAATGCATAAATTAATGCACTGTCTACTAAATCTTGTGGAGTGGCGCGCCATCTGGGCATACCGGAAGTTACGGCCGGAATCCGCTGCATATTAAATACATTGTGGTCACGCCACATGCTTGAATAAGCGGGATGGGCAAGTTCAATTGGTTCATTTTTGGTTGCCTTAGTGGCGTCGCACAGCGACTTGACTAATGGCGCTACGGCTTGCGCATCTGCCTCGAAACCATTTCTAACAACCATTGGTTCTATGTCGTAATCATCAACATCTAAAGATGCCATTAGTTGCTTTAGCTGGTGGTATGGTTGCGCCGCTGTTTGTTGAGCGGTAAGGCCCACTTCGATATACACTGAGCAAACATCTGTACCGGCACCAAAGGTCAATGGCGAACCGGCTTTAATAGAATCAATTTGTACTTTAGGGACAGACACTCCACCTGTAGTCACATATTTATTTTCAGCTTCATATTGTTGTGACCAGCCATGTAAGGCATCAATCACAGCGCCTAATTTGTATATCGGATTTGGATGTTTGTTCGTTTCTACAGGAGCTTCCAATATTGGTGTAAATACCCCCTCGCCGAACAACTGAATACGATACAACGCATAACCATTTCCTTGCCATGTAACGCCCCAGTCACAACCTTCTGCAGCGATGGCATAATCTGCTATTACGCCTCCATGATGAAATAGGTAGTGTGCACCTATATCTTTGCCCATATAGTCCACGCCCTGCCAGTGTTCCATTGGCTCAGGACCAATTTCTCCCGGGCAAGCCGTTAAATATAACTTACCCGCTAATTCGAAACCGGCTTGTTTTAATGCTTTAGCGGCAATTAAAAAACAACTCATAGGGCCGCGATCATTACTAATAGGAAAGCCGTGAAATTTACCATCTTCCAACCAACACTTGTTCCATTCGGGATTATCTAAGGTTTTTTGTGAAAATTTATGTTGATTTATATGCGGGTCATCGCTGGGGCTTTCGGTATCAAGATGGGCGGTAAACAACAAATTTTTACCAACACCTTTACCGCCATATTCACCGATGATGTTTTGGCGCTCTGGTGTCGCGCCACATTGACGGGCTTTGAAACCATTTGTTTGTAACCAGTCAAACACAAATTTACCCGATTCTGCTTCATAGCCAGATTGGCTAGGAATATTACCAAGGGTTAGCGCCAGTTCAGTTATTTCTTGGATGTCGATGGCGGCTTTAATTGCTGCAACATCTTCATCTGTAACAGAGTAATTTACTTGTGTATCAGATGGGTACAATGGGCTGGTCATGCTGCCTCCCAACGTTTAAGAATAGATTGGGTATCGCTTAGTAAAGCGAAGTTTATCGCCATCGCTCGCAGGCTAGCGTCGTGCAACTCTGGTTCGTATGCGCCGCAACCATCAGTCACAACAATGGCATGGTAATCATGGTGAAAAGCATCTCGAACGCTAGACTCAACACAACATTCAGTAGTAACGCCACAAAACACCAACGTATCTAACTGCTTTTGTGTTAACACCTCATCCAGTTGGGTATTAAAAAAAGCGCTATAACGTGTTTTATAAATTACCACATCACCGTCTTGAGGCTGAATACCATAAAAATCCATACCTGAGGTATCTGCACGGCAGATTGCGCTTTCTGCTTTAGCATCTCTGCCTTGTCTGGTCATCCATTCTTGCCAAGCAGGAGAGTCATCTTGTTCAGTGGTTTTTAAGCCAACAAAGATAACCGCGATACCCTTTGAACGAGCACTGGCAACTAGCTTTTTGATATTTTCAATAGCGGGTTGCAGCACACTCATGTCCAGTCCAAACTGGCCTAAAAGGCCGTCTGGACTGGCGAAGTCGTTTTGCACATCGACGATGCACAACGCGGTTCGAGCAGGTGCTATCCAATCAGGCTGAAGCTCTGTTAAATCAGAATCAGCCATAATGGGCTCTTACCGCGGGTAAAATATCTTTGCCAAATTTGTGCAGCCCTTTTTCGTAATCATCAAAAATCACCATGACACCGTCCATTTCAGTGTTATCAATCATTTCGATAAGCTGCTTTTTCACTGACTCTACAGTGCCTACGATCTCGCGACTCATAAATGCACCTTGAGCACGAATTACCATGGCGTTATCTTTTAAAGCTGGGTCAATTCCGTAAGAACGCATCATGCCTTCAATTGCGCCTAGATCTTTACCCTCGCGATAATAGTCAGCTTTGGCTTGAGCTTCTTCTTCAGTGTCCTCAATGATAAGCGTTGCCATACAAAAACATTTCACTGGCGTATCAAGCTCATCGGCAATCTTGCGTGCCATACGAGTAATTTTTAAGGTTTCTTCATCGTCCTTTCCGCCCACGAAACATGCATCAGTATTTTTTACTGAAAAGCGCAAACCGCGTTCTGATTGGCCTGCACAAACCGTGAATGGTTTGTTTTGGGGTTTAGGCTGTGACACACAATCTTCAAACTTGAAGTATTTACCATCGTAATCCACATGATCTTCTTGCCAGAGTTTATGAACTAAGTCACTCCACTCTTGGGCATAAACATAACGTTCGTCATGGTCGATATCATCACGCCACGCGCCCATTTGGTTAAGCTCATCTCTGAAAGAACCTGAAACAATATTTAAACCGGCACGGCCACCGGAAATCTGGTCGAGGGTGCTCATCATTTTGGCTACCGCTCCAGGATTCATCATTAAAGTATGCACAGTGGCAATAATTTTGGCGTGATTAGTCGCTTCCGCTAACCCAGCCATCATGGTGATTGATTCTAATGACGTTCCCCAATGCTCAGTTTTACCGCCATAACCACGCCACTTTGCCATCGACATAATGAAATCCATTTTGTAACTGTCAGCAATCACTGCGGCAGTTTTATTTTGCTGATATGAAGCATCGAGTGTGGGGGTGTTTTCTGAAACAATCCAACCGCCATTTGCGATCGGTAAAAACACGCCAAATTCTTTAGTGTTGGTCGTCATATTATAAACTCCTGAATAACAACTATTTGCTGGCTACTTTAGCGGCAAGCATATTATTAATTGATGGGTCAGATGGGGGCGTTTCGGTTACTTTTTTCTGATTTAGTCTTGGCGGACGCATGAATGCAATGCCAACTAAAACCAGCATGGGCAATATACCAATCATTACGAAAGGCGGTACAAAGGTACCTGATACATCGCGCATACGACCACTAATTATTGGTGCTGCAGATGCGATAGTTGCACCAATGTTCATTAATGAAAATAGAGGTAAATAAGGTCCGGTTCCAAAGTATCTTACAAGTAAAACTGTGCAGGATAGGAAGGTAAGACCAAATCCAAAACCTATGGCAAAGGCGAAGAAACCTAAGGTCACTAATGTTTGACCAAAACTTAAGGCAAACATTCCGCCGGCCAATAGAAGTAGTGCAACTTGAAGCATTACTTTTGGATCAAAAAACTCACCGATAAAGCCGCCAACGACACGGGAAATAGCATTACAGAAAGCTTCTGCGGACAACAAAGTACTGGCTAAAGCGAAAGTGATTCCCACTTCAGTCATATGTGCTACCGAGAAGCTGTTGACTGTAATTCCCACAAATAACACTGTGGAATACGCTACGAGTAGTAAAATGTATTGAGGGGTGCGAACCGCTTGTTTAAATGTCCAAGTTTGTTCGGTTTCGTAAACCCGTTGTTTTTCGGTATCCACTTTTTCTTGTTTAGGAGGTGTTCTTAATCGATTGGCGTCCGTGAATAACAGCGATAGCAGCATTAGCCCTACTGAGATTACAATTGCTGCCAGCATAACCAGCCAATGCAGCCGCCAGTTTCCTAGCACATTGGTTGCCATCCAAACAACAATGGGTCCAACCACGCCACCTAGACCGCCTACGGTATAATAAAAACCGAAGGCCGTTGAACGTCTTTTGAAAAAGTGAGTGATGATATAAGTACCTGGTACTGAACCTACAAAGGTATATCCAGTGCCAGTGAGAATGCATCCTAAAAAGTAAGTTATAGGTTCCGTTGTTAAAAACAAAACAACAAAACCAACCGCCAATAGCAATAGACCAATAATCAGCGTAGTGGCAACACCCCATCTTCTAATTGTCACTGTAGGTAAGTACCCACTTAGCCCGCAAGCCACGCCCAGAAAAGTAAATCCTAGGCCTGCTGTGGTCCAATCCCAACCTAACTCAGTGACCATTGCTGGTAGAATAACGCCCAGTGAAGTAAAGGTTGCGGCGGTGACGACAAAAAAGCTTAAACTGAAGGTGCATAAAACAAACCATGCTTGTTTGTCAGCGCTTAACTTACCCATAATGATCCTCAAAGTGTGCAGTGTGAATACAACAATTTTTCAGCTGCACACAGATATTTCTATTTAAAAAGCGTAATTGACTGTTGCTCGCCATTCACGTCCCTTACCAGGTAATACGGCCACGTCTCCGTATAAATCCTGTAGTGATGTAAAGTAGGTTTCGTCAAATACATTGTCTATATTCAACATCAACGACCAATCACCATAGTGAGCGAAGAACGAACCCTGCACAGTCAAATAGCTTGGATACTTAACAGAATTTTCTACCAAGCCGGAGGATTCTGATACGTATCGTACCCCCCAAGTTGAACCAATACTGTCAAAAACTCCTGCTTCACTGGCATAAGTCGCATAGATACTAGTGACTGCATCCGGTATGCGCGTATCTTCTAACTCTCCTAAGTAGTAGTCGCTACCCGTTGCTGCATACATGCTGCTAGCAAAGCTCAATGCTGCCACCGAGATGCCATAGTTATCGATATCGTTCAAGCCAATATCTCGCGGATTAACAATGTAATAACCGGCAAAGCCGTCAATGTATTCGGTTTTTTGTTTGTTACTGGTAATGCTAAAACTTAAATTTTCACTGGCTAGAATACGCAGTTCCAATTCAGTACCTTCACTTCGAGTGCGGCTAACGGTGCTTCCCCCGACAGTGCTCAACTCGGTTCTTTCTTGTCGATAGCCAGAGATAGAGCCGGTGACAATGCCTTCGAATAATTCGAGTTTAACACCGCCTTCGAGCAATTCGCCGTCAGATAACCACTCGCCATTCGCAATCAAGTCCGGTGATACGTCACCTGCTTGACTAAACTCGATGGCTGAAGATTCTGCGTAGCTTATATAAGGTCGAATACCCGACTCTAGGTCTAATAACAACATCGCACTGAAGGTAAACTCACCGTCTGTATCTTCAGCGTAGGTTTCTGTCGCGTAAGAATAGGTAGGATCGCCATTCTCAGTAGACTCGACGTCGTAGTAATCGTAGCGACCACTTAATGACAAATTCCAAATATCCATTGCGGTTAAGTCGACCATCGCAAACGCAGAGTTATAGCTCCATTTTGATTGGGTATCTAAGTCCCAGAAAAAATCAGAGTTAAATGGAGAGCCAATAATGTCGTTTGGCATCGCACCTACAGAAATATCTCTGCGGTTGATGGCAATTTGACCACCATTATAGGATTCTTTTCTACGCGCATCATAATAACGGCTGCTTACACCTACGTTATAGGAACCTTGAATTGCGTCACTACTGCTGCCAAAGGCACTGATATATGAAACACGAAGCTCCGCTGTTTTGGCTAAATAATCTGCGGGGAACCCATAACTAACAAAACGTTGATTATCTAAGTAATCAGCAAATAGTTGCAGTTTTAGTTGGCTGTCATCGTCATAGGTCTTGATAAGATCGACAAATCCAGTAAAGGTTGATGTATCAGAAAAGTCGCTGTCACTTGTATACACATTGTGACGAGATAATTGTGTGGTGCCTACATTGCTATCTAAAGCTGCGACGTTCGCATCAGCATATAAATAAAAGTCTGGATAAGACGTCAATTTGGCAAAGTAGGTAGGATCTTGTGCAGATAGTTCCGCCCATTCCATTTGACCATTACCATTGGTATCCACTAAATCCGTATCACGGCCGGTAATATAAGTCCCATTATCAATTAATTCTTGGGTTACACGATTCCATCCAGGAGTTTGCACGTAGCCTTCGGCATTATATGCCATTAGGCCAGCAACTAATGTCCAGTTATTGCTTAACTCAAAGTCTGCAGTTACTTGCAGCATTTGATGCTCTGGCTCAATACCGTCGTAATAACTACCTGAATCTTCTATTTCAACATAGGTATAAATGCCGCCTTCTGCGTCACCCACATTAACAGGTACACCAAATTGGAAGCTTAAATTCTTTTTGTCGTATGAACCTAGGGTCAGTTGTACTTCACCAACCGTTTCTGGCAAGTAGCCTCCACTTTGACTTAATCTGGCTGTTTTCGGTTCAAGGTTAAGCAAGCCACCAATTTTACCTGGACCAAAATTAGCCGTAGGAGGACCTCGAAGAATATCAACTCTGGATGTTGAGCCGATTGGAGTTTGATAAGTACCGCGGTTTTCAATGCGTTTAAAGCCATGGAAATAGGTCTCTGCCAATGTTCCCCTCACATTTAAAGCACCCTCTACACCGTAGAAAGAAGCGGTAAATGTACCTGGAGCTACAGCAGTAAGATCATCTACAGTAGTTACCCCAAATGCCTTCAATGTTTCATCACTGACGAATGTTGCCGAACGAGGCGTTTCGAGTAATGACTTCTCGAAGCCGAACAATAAGCCGCTGGGTTGATTCTCAAGAAAGCCCGCAATATCTCTTTTTGCGACTACTGATACCACCTCGATAGAGTCTAAATTTTCTTCATTTTGTGTTGTTAACTCTTGTGCCATTAACTCAGTGCTAGCGCCATGCATCGCAACTACAGCTAACGAAACTGATTTAAAGAGCTTATTCAATTTGAACATAGTGTGAACCCTTCTGTTTTTATTTTCGTTTTTGCTGCTGGGTATTACACTAACAACTTACGTGTCATCACTTTTGTAGTTATCCGTCTAAGTACTTGACTATTTGTGTAACTCGACGCTTTATCCTTTTAACGTTGGTAAATTTATCAACCTAATCTGTGTTTTCAGCCAAATTCGTGAATATTCCTTTCGGGATAGCTGCATGCACTCCCCAATTACCATCAACCACCTGAGTCACGCCAAAGTCCACAGCAACAGACAATAACGAAATAGCTTCATCTTCACTTAGGTTTTGCGAATTCATTAAAAATCGACGCGCTTTTCTAAACGCGTCTCGCATAGCCAAGTCAATTGTTGATTGGTTATAAATTTCACTTTGGGCATTGCTGCCCAGTTCTTTTAAATAATTAGGGTGACTGAACCCTAAAACAACCCATTCATCGTCAGTTTCGATTAACGGGAAGTCCATATCAAAATATTGTCCGGGTAAGTCGGCTTGTTTGTGCAAAATAACTTGGAATTCTCCCGTTAATGAGCACTCTATCGCCGTTCCGCATAGCTCAGAGTCTCCTTGACTCGCATGAGGATCACCCACTGACAGTATACCTCCCTTAACGGCCACAGGTAAAAATACTCTGGAGCCTTTGCCTAAACGCCAATTGTCTAAATTGCCACCTTGATTAGATGGTGGAACAGAATCGACCAAGTCAGCATGATTAGGTGCTAACCCAATAGTACCAAAATGTGGCCTAAGAGGTATTTCTACATTTTGTAAAATGTCGAAGTTTTTTTGGGTCTTACTATGGTCAACTGGTACACCTGGATAATCTATGCGCTCATGGGTAACCCCAAATGGATCTGTTTGCGGTATCCAACGATAATTATACACAGCGTGCGCACAGCTGGGTTTGTCTGATTCGTCAATTTCGTAGATAGTAACCACTTCTCTAGGCTTAGGTTCAGTGAGCAAATCATTGTAATGAAATCCCCAGAAAGTAGCGGCGTTAGAGCCAAAACTGCGGCCTTTGAACTGGTCACTGTGATTGTGTCGAGTATGAATATCTAATATTCGTAGCTCGATTACATCCCCAGGCATGGCTTCATTTATGTATATGGGGCCAGTACAAACGTGGACTCCAAATCCTTCCCCCGCGCCTCGACCGTAAATGGAGGCATCCATGGGACCTGCACCTCTGCGATCAACATTTTTCTGTTTAGATGTCCATTTAAAAACACTCTCGGCACCGGGATCATCTTTTATCATCCGTTCATAGTCGTCGTAGGCGTGGTGGGTGAGGGTCTCTATTGTTACCTTTTCATGGGAATTCATATACAGCACTGGAGTCAGTTCACGGTCGAAAAAGCCCCAGTGAATAGTATCTTTATTGACTGGAATGTAATGATGAACCGAAGATGCTTTGTCTTGGGCTAATTTAAGCGCTTGCGACTGTTTGGCCATTGCCGCCACATCAACTTGAGGCTTATTGCCGGTGTCTTCGCGGTTTTCGGTGGTACTCACACCTATGGGGCGGCCTCTGCTCTGCTTTAATTCATGCTCTTTCGCGGCCTTCTGTTTAGAACGTTTACGATATTCTCTGGGAGACATTTTTACGTAATCACGAAAAGAACGACTAAAATAAGCTGAATCGTTAAATCCCCAGCGGAAACAAATTTCAGAAATAGATAATTGCGCATGCACTGGACTATCGAAGTCATCTTTACAGCGCTCTAAACGCCGATTTCGAATGTAGCGGCTGAAGCTCTGATCTACCGATTCAAATAATTTCTGCAAGTATCGGGGAGACACTTTATGTTCACTGGCTACTTCATTTAAGTTCAAATCTGGATTGGATAGTCGGACTTCTATACTTTGGCAAATTCGATGTAATAAAGCGGCTTTTACTCCAGCCGAACCGCCGAGAGAGCGGGTATCTGCTTCTGGAAATAGCGCTGCGATTAGAAATTCAGGAATAGCCATTTCTAGTGGACGTAGCTGATCTTCAGTCATTTTTTCCAAATTATTAGCCACTGAAACTAGCATCGCGGCTAATGTTTGAGCAGGACCTGAATGCCCCGGTAAATGCAGCATGTGTGAAGGAAGAGGAGCGATTAAACGTGCATTGAATGCGATATTTGGTACGGTCACGAATAATTGTCTGAAATCAGAATGTAAGGTTAGTGAGGTTTTGGAACCCATAGCGCCAAATACAATATCACCAGGTAAAACCTCAAAAGACCGATTCCCCTCTCTAATTGTCATTCGCCCTTCGAGGGGGAAAGCAACCCAAACACCATTATTGGTATTTTCTTTTTTAGCAATAATATTCTGCGATGCCGAACTAATTCGAGTGAATTCAATCCCGTTAGGCGTGGTTAAATTATGCATCACAGCATAAAAATCCTCTAACTTGCCCTTATATTCACAAAATAAACCGAGTTTTTCTAACGCCCCCTGCCAACTAGGAAGTCGTTCAATTTTAGAATGGGCATCGGTGGAATATTCCCAACTTCGACTAAGCATAATTTTCTCTCTTCAAATTCTCGTGACTGCACGGATAGCAATTTGTATTTTTACGTAACGGATTGGTGTTACTAGGAAAACTTTTTCTTTAAGGTTAGGTAGCAAAGCAAGTTACATACCACAGCAGGGGAGTTGTGAAGCAAAGCATGAAATGAGAATGATTATAAAAAACGCACGCTCAAAGAGTATGCGTTCAGTGTGAGGATTCAACAGCCTTTAGTCTGAATCAGGCTCACCGGTGTCTACGATACTACGTGGTATTTTAACGTGAACACCCTGTACACTATCTACCACTTGAGTTACCCCGAAATCACTGGCAACACTCATCAAAGAGTAGGCGTCGTCGCGGCTCAAACCTCGATGTTCTGAAAGCAATTCAAGCATATCGATTGAGGCATTTTTCATAGCGACATTGAGATCTTCGTCAAAGCCATGTACCACAAAATAATTTGGTGTTTCTAACAGCGGGGAAGGGAATACAAAGTCTTTGCGCACAATGATTTGCATGGTGACATCCAATGAGGCTTCAATTGCAGTGCCACTGATTTCACCATCACCTTGTGATACGTGGGGGTCGCCAATAGAAAATAATCCACCTTCTACCTGCACCGGATAATACATGGTAGAACCTGCACCAATCCGCCAGTTATCAATGTTACCACCATGTTTACCAGGTGGAATAGTGCTCACTCTGCCACTGACATCCGGTGCCACTCCAGCAGTGCCTAAGTGAGGGCGAACAGGCACTCGGACGCCATTTAAAGTCGTTTCTCGTTCACATTCAGGACACTTAGTTATCGTTCCAGGCGTTAAATATTTTCCCTTAAAGTCATAAGCATAGTGACCATGAGCTTGCATACTCGCCATGTCTAAACGGTAAATGGTGACTCGTTCTTTTTGTTCGAATTCATCATATAAGTGTCCCCAGTTAGCTGCTAAGTTTGAACCATAAGAAAAGCGCGGACGCATCGACAAATAACGAACCTCTAGGATATCACCAGGTTGAGCACCTTCGACAAATATTGGTCCTGTCATTAGGTGGACACCAGGGTTTCTGTCTGCTTCTGGAATGCCGTCCCATATGGCTTTGAGACTATCATCCATCATCAAGTCAGGCGCATCGCCAGCATGATGGGTTATGGCTTCCGCCTGAATGATATCACCACTTTTCACCTTTAATGCTGGCGCTTCGGTTGCAGAAAAGTAACCCCAATGACAGTTTTCCACTGTGGCTTTTAAGGTGTGCATAGCGCTTGCTTGACAACGATCCTGTTCTGACAAATCGTCAGTTTTCAACAGTGACATAAACTCTCCTTTCAATTATTTAGTTTGTCTTAATGGAAATAGTATTTTTCCAGATTAAGGGCTGAGGAGGTTTATTACTTGACTGTTTACGCCAGCTTAGTTGTGTGAAATAACCTTTTAGCTAAATACTACCGTCGTCATATCTAATGAGCCGTATTCAACGTAAGCAGTTTCAAAGCGCAATTTATCGTCAGGCAAGCGTGCGCCCAATACATAAAGTATCGGCAAAAAGTGATCTGGACTCGGAACTGACTCATTGGCATCTGCACCAAGGGCAGTGTACTGCACTACTTTTTCGGGGGTATTCTCGACAATCGCAGTACGCATCGCATCACCAAAACGTTTCGCCCAAGCATAGGTTCTATTGCGACCACCCCAATCCATGGCTGGTAAGTTGTGTACTATATTGCCACTTCCCATTATCAAGTATCCTTGCTGGCGAAGTTGCGCAAGCTTTTGACCTATTCTAAAATGAAACTCTGGTGTTTGTTGACGATTAATCGAGAGTTGCACTACGGGAATATTGGCTTTGGGGTAGACTTTAGCTAAGACGCACCAAGCGCCGTGGTCAAATCCCCAACTGTCATCCAGTGCCGCGCCTTCTTCAGATAAAATGGAGACCAACTTTTCAGCTAATTCCGGTGATCCTGGGGCTGGATATTGCATTTCATACATGGCTGGTGGAAAGCCCCCAAAGTCGTGAATCGTGCGAGGTTTAAGCATCGAAGTAACGCCCACACCTTGAGTGTACCAATGGGCTGAAATACATATTATGCCTTTTGGGGCTGGGAACTCTTGCCCTAGACGTTGCCACATTCTTGTTGCTTCATTGTCTTCAAGAATGTTACCTGGACTGCCATGACCGAAAAAAATCGATGGCATGGTGTTCGTTGATTGATTATCAGATTGATTTTGCATGGATTTTACCTACCAAAAAGTCATATACCATTTGCATGGCATATGACGAAATTTATTTTTGCGTACTGTAGAAATTACGATATTAATTAAGCACTCTGTTTAATCGGAATGATCTGTTTAGACTTGTCCCAACAAGATTGATAACGCTCTACTAACCATTCATTTAATAGTTGTTGTGCCTTTTCTTGCCAAGAATAGCGGCCTCTGGGAGCGAATCTAGAGGTTAAGCCAACTTGTACTAATCTATCGACATGCAAGTCCTGCTCTGTAATTTCCATGGCAGCTTTCATATTAAAATCTATTTTGTCTTCAAACAAAGGATCTTTCATTGCTCCAGGAGCAACCAAGTAGCCAATGGTCATACTATGACTGTCAGCGGATTCTGCATGCAAGATTAAGTAAATAATCATGTCGCTAGTCATCACCAAAGATAGAGTTGGCGGCAAGTTGGCAAACACCGCTTGGTGGCGGTCTTCGTCAGTTAAATTAGGAAAAATTGGTAATATCGCTTTTTGCAGTGGATTAAAAGCTGCGTCAGGGTGATTGGTTCCATTTAATCTAACATAACCTGCTTCACCTGCAGGCATTTCTGGAAAAACTGACTTTTCGCTAGGAATAAAGTCGTGCAGGGGACCTTTGTGAAGTTTGGTTGCATGATATCCGTCATTATTGTTTTCCATCATCACTTTCCAGTTCCAGTTGTATTTCTCTGGCGTCATGGGTCTGGGGCCTTCGGCTTTTTCCAAGTCGTAATTTTTTAGATATTTAGTGACTTCGGTTAATCTTGATGCCAATGGCGCTGCATTTAGGTCAAAATTAACAAAAATAAAGCCTAACCAGACTTCAACTTTTAGTTTTGGCAATGCAATATCATCACGACTAAAGTCACAGGTCTTATTCATTGCAGGAGCTCCTGACAAAGTGCCATCTAAACGATAACCCCAGTGATGATAAGGACACAAGAAGGCCTGTGCGTTACCGTGGCCCTCAGCCACTAACATTGCTCTATGTTGACACACCGCCGACAAAGCATGAATTTCTTGGGTTCTATCTCTACATATAATCAAAGGTTCGTTGACGTGAGTGACAGTGAAAAAATCACCGACTTTGGGAATCAACGATTCACGCCCAACACACAGCCACTCGTGGTTAAATAAAGCTTCTTTTTCGAATTCAAAAAATGCTTGATCAGAATAACATTCTGGAGGTAACGTTTCCGCTTGCTCAACTTCTAATGTGGAGCTGGCCAAACTGGCAAAAAACTCTTCGTCGAATACTTTTTTCATCATGCGCTATTTCCCAATGCTATTTTTATACTTGTTTAGTATTTTTGTTGAAGAGAATATCGATACAGTCTCTTTGAAACAGAAACTGATTACTTCCCAAACTGGCTCTAGTATAAAAATTTCATAGCGGCGTATCTTGGACGTATCCGTCAAACAAGTTGTAAAAAGACGTCTTTGGGTTTGCTTTATTTCGGGGGGATGATGGTCCAATGCACCAGGCTTGTGCGCAACTGCACTGATGCAATGCGAAATTAGCGCAACTCTTTTGGCAAACACAATTTATCGGGCGTAAAAAATCAAGAACTTGTGGCATGGCTTGTTTAAATTTAACTTAAACATAGCTAATGAAGACGTAAATATGAAAATAGGTATTATCTGCGGTAGCCAACGGGTTAAATCGCAAACCAGTAAAGTGGGTTTATATATTCAACAAACGTTAAACTCGCAAGATGTGAACACTTTTTTATTAGACTTAGGTAAACAGCCCCTGGCTAATTTCGATGATAGCTTTTGGTATGAAAAACAAGGTAGTTTACAAACAGCCTGGCAACCCATTGCTAAAGAATTACAAAGTTGCGATGGATTTATTGTTCTCACTCCTGATTGGCATGGAATGGTACCTAGTTGTTTAAAAAACTTTTTCTTATTCAGTAGCGCCGCAGAAATGGCCAATAAACCCGGTTTGATAGTCGCAATATCTGCTTCCGTCGGGGGATATTTACCGGTGGCAGAATTGCGCATTAGCAGTTACAAAAATAATAGAATTTGTTGGATACCTGATCATATTATCGTGCGCAACGTAAAGCTTTGTATGAATGATACAAATCCACCTGAAAACCAAGATGACATTTATATTCGTAGTCGATTACAGCATTCTATTAATTTGTTAACCGAATATGCTAAGGCGTTGAGCGCAGTTAGAAATAGCCAAGTGGCAGATTACAAAACCTATCAATACGGTATGTAAGCACAATCGTATTCAACTTAAAGGTAATTACATGAGCAGCATCACTGTCACGCCAATGACAAAAAATATTGGGGCGATTATCGGAAATGTGGATTTAACTCAACCATTATCTGAACAACAGCGTGCGGATTTAAATCAAGCATTGATGGATCATCAAGTTATCTTCTTTCGTGACCAACCATTGAGTCACGACCAACATCGAGAAGTCGGGCAAGTTTTTGGTGATCTTATTGTGCATCCAGGAGCACCAAGCATTGAAGGGTACAAAGATATTGTGGCGATACATGCAGATAAAGAGTCCAAATATGTGGCAGGCGATAATTGGCACTCTGACCTGAGTTGCAACCCAGAGCCTCCTATGGGCTCGATGTTGTATTTACATACTCTGCCATCAATTGGTGGCGATACGCTGTTCTCATCGATGTACGCAGCATACGATTCGTTATCTCCAGCCATGCAAGACTATTTAAGTGGACTCGAAGCCGAACATGACGCAAATCCTGTCTATCACAGTATCTATGGTGATTATGGTACGGCCTATCCATGTAGCCGCCATCCAATTGTAAGAACCCATCCGGTGACCGGAAGAAAAGGCATTTTTGTCAACGCTTCTTACACTACTCGAATTGTGGGTCTATCGAAAACCGAAAGCGATGGCATTCTTAAAATGTTATTTGAACTGGCAAAAGATCCCAATTTCCAAGTGCGTTTTAGCTGGCAGCCTCACTCAATTGCGTTATGGGATAATCGATGTACCCAACATTTTGCGGTTTGGGATTACTTCCCTGAAACGCGTTCTGGCTATCGAGTTACAATAGGCGGGGATAAACCATATTGAGTGGCAAAGCACCGGATATCCCATGTAACTAGGGTTGTAAGCTGGCTTGCAACTGAGTAAAGATAAGATCTTTTTCACACAAAAGCCTTGATCGTGACGGTTATATGCTGTATAAAATGCGCCCTCTTGTCACTACCGCTATGCGTTTAGTGTGATTTATTGCTTTTCTTAAATATAGCGAAGCTAATTGTTAAAAGTTGTTTTGGAGACAAATACGATGTCCAGAGTATGTCAAGTAACTGGTAAGCGCCCAGCGGTAGGAAACAACCGCTCTCACGCGAAAAATGCGACCCGTCGTCGCTTTTTGCCAAATCTTCAAACCCACCGTTTTTGGGTTGAAAGTGAAAACCGTTTCGTTAAATTACGCCTAACGCCAAAAGGCATGCGTATCATCGATAAAAAAGGTATTGATTCAGTTCTTACTGATATTCGTGCCCGTGGCGAGAAAATTTAAGGAGCCCGACCATGCGTGATAAAATTAAATTAGTTTCTTCAGCGGGTACTGGCTACTACTACACCACTGACAAAAATAAACGTAACATGCCTGGCAAAATGGAGATCAAAAAGTTTGATCCTAAAATTCGCCAACACGTTATGTTCAAGGAAGCCAAAATCAAGTAAACCTGCTTGTTTTTGTCTCCCGAAAAACCCGGTTTATGCCGGGTTTTTTGCGTTATTTAACTATTTGTTCATAACTTTTGAATAATCGCTATAATTCATTCTTTATTGATTCTACTTATCCTCAATTCAGGTTAAAAATGCGTTTATCACGAAAAGCTTGGAACAATGTCATTATCATCAGCATGTTGTTAATGATTTTTTTATTCAACTCCACCAATAATATTCTCACCGGTGGGGATGATGGCGAGCTGCAAGCCAGCATGCTTCCAAGCGGTTCTAAATTGATGACTTTGCAAATGCCCATAGTGACCATGGAGCGAATTGGCCAAGGTTGGCGAGCTAGGCCATCTGAAAAAATCACCGAAGCGCAGATGTTAGCGATAGCGAAAAATTGGGAAACTGCAAAAATGACACCCTTCGAGGGTGATCTTCCGCAACAAATGCCAAAAATAGCCATTGCTTGGTTGGCAGGAGAAAATAGTGGTCGTGTATTTCAGCTTTACGAAGATGGTGATAATACCTTGGTGTTACATCAACAACAGTTATTTGAGATTCGCGATATACCCATTACAACATTGCTACTAGAGACTTATTAATGCCTGAGTTACCCGAAGTTGAAGTGAGCCGCCTAGGTATTTCTCCCCATATGATTGGCAAGACCATTAGCCAAGTCGTTGTTCGTCATAAACAACTTCGTTGGCCGATACCCGATGAAGTGCATTTAACTCATGGCTTGGTAATCGAAAATATTCGCCGTCGTGCTAAGTACCTGTTAATTGATACTCATGCAGGCAGCATAATTCTGCATTTAGGAATGTCAGGGCGGTTGCGGGTTATTCCTACTAATACACCCTTGCAAAAGCATGATCATGTGGATATTCAATTAACTGATGGATTGTGTTTACGTCTCAATGATGCCCGTCGATTTGGCGCGTGTTTATGGTTAGATAAGCAGCAAGAGTCTCATGCATTATTTAGTAATCTTGGACCTGAGCCACTCACCGATGACTTTGACGCTCAGCGGCTTGTTGATATGTCACGGGGAAAGCTGGTGCCTGTGAAGAGCTTTATCATGGATAACAAAGTTGTTGTTGGGGTGGGAAATATTTATGCAAATGAATCATTATTTTTGGCTGGAATAGATCCGCGGCGTCATGCGGGGAAAGTCAGTAAAAAGCGTTATTTTGCGTTAACCCCCATTATTAAAGACGTTTTGTCCAAGGCCATTGAACAAGGTGGAACTACCTTGAAAGATTTCGCCCAAGCCGACGGTAGTCCTGGGTACTTTGCCCAAGAATTACGGGTTTATGGTCGCGCTAAACAACCATGTGTGAGTTGTGAAACGCCACTCAAATCAGTGGTTATCGGGCAACGTAATACCTTCTATTGCCCCACCTGCCAGCGTTAAGTTGTAGCATGGCCTTTAGGCCATAGAAGGTCGCACAATTGCACGGGGTTAAAACACCCGCCTACAACAGACATTTCTCATGTAGCATGGCCTTTAGGCCATGGATTGTTGACAAAAATGGACAAGGTTAGAGCGGCGGGGCTAACGCATCCGCCTACAATCTATTAAGCGTCTTTGTGGAACTTTTCAGTCAAGGCTTTTTGCACAACGGGGTGACAAAAGCCATCCACTTTACCGCGATGTTTAGCCACTTCTTTGACTAATGTTGAAGAGATAAATGAATTTTCTTCGGCGGGTGTTAAAAATACACTTTCTAACTTTGGATTTAACCGTCTATTCATGTTTGCTAACTGGAATTCATATTCAAAATCTGAAACTGCTCGCAAACCACGGATTAAAATCGATGTATCTAAACTATCCGCAAAATCTGCCAAAAGCCCAGTGAAGCCGACAACATTCACGTTTTCCAAGTGAGATGTAACTTGCTTTATTAAATCAACTCGCTCTTCTAAGGTAAAAAGAGGTTCTTTACTTGGATTCGCAGCAATAGCCACTGTCACCGTTGAGAACATTCTCGCGGCTCTTTCAATTAGGTCAGCGTGGCCATTAGTGATAGGATCGAATGTGCCTGGATAAATGGCTTTTGTGTGCATATTAACAACTCAATGAAGTTCAATAATTAAAGCACACAGCTTATAATAGACCTAAGCATAAATCCAAGGGTGAATAGCCCTAACTCATCATCAGAGTTTATGATGAGTATTCATCAACTAACAGAATATACCGGTGATTTTTCACTTATTAGCTTTGTTGGTACTTAACTGGCGTTAAGGTTACTTATATTATGGAGCGTTTTTAGTGCCTAAGTGCATTCAGTTTTGCTTATTGTTTTTAATTTTTTCTGGACAGAGTTCCGCATCTCCTTGGGTTGGTACCACAGATCCGCAATTGCATTATGATGTGCAAATACTCAGTGAATTTGGTTATTTAGATAGCGTTACCACGACTTTTCCTATTCCTTGGAAAGGCATCTCGGAGCAGCTATCGCAGCTTGATACTGCCTCTATGCATCCGTCTGCAGCCATCGCAGCGAATCGCTTAAAACACTATTTAGTGCTGCAAAAGCATAAAGATACATTTTCGTCGGTGACCGCATACGGTGCGACTGAACGCACCCGTTATGCCAGTTTTGATGGTCAGCAGGGGGAAAAGGGACGTCTCAATATTAATTCTGAAACGCGAGTAGGAAGATTGGCTGGGAAACTATCAGTCAATTTTGAGCCTAATGGCGAGCAGAATTTAGATCAAAGTTATTTGGCATACCAACTTGGTGATTGGAATCTTCGTTTAGGCTCTATCGATCAGTGGTGGGGACCATCTCACGGCAATAGCTTAATATTATCCAACAATGCACGTCCAATACCCACATTGGCATTATCTCGCTCTCGAACCTCAAAGTCTGATTCTAACTGGTTGTCATTCTTGGGTCCTTGGTACGCCACTGCGCAGGTTGGACAGTTAGAAGATAGCCGTGATGTACCCGATGCAAAAATATGGGCTAGCCGCTTTACCTCCCGTCCCATTCCAGGACTAGAAGTCGGCCTTTCTTGGTTAGCTGTATGGGGTGGTGATGGCCAACCAGACCGAATGAATGACTTTTTCAGAGTGCTTACTTTTCAAAAACGTTGTTCTGATGGTGCTGATGAATGTGAGCCATCTATGGAAACTCATATCGGCAGTCATTTAGCAGGCCTTGATGCTAAATACACATTTCGCGTTCTACAACATCCAGTCAGTATCTACGGTCAATATGTAGATGAAGGAGACTCCAGTGAATTTAACGTCAGTAACCAAGCTCGCAGTGTTGGTATATCTAGTTACCTGTGGGATGCAAAAGTCTACCTAGAAAATAGCGATACCAACGTATCTTGCGACGACGCCATTGTAGACGTAACCCATTGCTATTATGAAAGTGGCACCTATTCCTCTGGGTATCGTTATTACACCCGAGAACTGGGCGAAGATCGCCAAACCGATGCACGTATGACATCCTTAGGTATTCTAAAACACTTTGCCGATGGTGATGTGTTCGAAGCCGCCATTCGTTATATTAAAATTGACGATGCTGGTGCTGATGTAGAGCAAGTCGGACTTACTGAAAAAATTACTCAGCTAAGCGGATATTATCAAACTGTGTGGGGACACTGGCAAGTCAAGCTAGGCGCTGTTCTTGATGCAAGTAAGGTGAATCAGCAGGACTCTGAAAACGACTTTACAGTTTTTTCTGAAATTAAATACAGCCTGTAACTATTAGAAATTCGAATGAATAAGAGCCGCCAATGACTAGACGCAAAATATCCTGTTTCATGATCGTATGTAATGAAGCTGACAGAATTGAAGCAAGTTTAAAGCCCCTAGCGGGTTGGGTTGACCAACTGGTAGTGCTCGATTCTGGCAGTACAGATAACACAGTAGAACTGGTCAAAAAATACACGGACAAGGTCTATCAGACCGATTGGCCAGGATTTGGCGCACAGCGTAATCGTGCTCTTACCTATTGTGAACATGATTGGGTGCTGAATATTGATGCTGATGAGGTTATTACCGAAGAGCTCAAACAAGAAATTGATGATGTGCTAAGCGAACCTAACCTAGATGCTACTTTTATCAAATTTCCTTGGCACACCTTTTTATTCGGCAAAACCCTCAAACACGGTCGTTATGCATCGCCGCAAGGTAAGCTATTTCTCAAAGAGGGCGCTAATTTCAAACATCGAAGTGTACATGAATCTTTAGAAATGCCGGTAGAAAAAGTCCGCATATTGAAATCGCCGTTACTTCATTATAGTTGGCGAGATTATTATCATGTTCAAGAAAAACACCTGAAATATGCGGTTTTAGGTGCCGGTGATAAAGCTAAGAAAAATAAAAAATCGTCTTTGAGCTTTGCTGTACTGCGATTCTTTGTCGACTTCATTCAGCAATATATTTTTCGATTGGGTTTTTTGGACGGAAAACGTGGATTTTTAATGGCGATAATTTTAGGGCAGTATGCTTTTCATAAATACGCCGCTTTGTGGGCAGTCAATCAACAACCTGACTCAACCGAAGAAGATTAATCGTCATGTCTCATACACCCATTAGCGTTTTTATTATTACCCTCAACGAAGAAAAGTACCTTAACCAAGTGTTAGAGAACCTTCGAAATTTTGATGAGATTATACTTGTCGATTCAGGCAGTACTGACAATACGGTTGAAATCGCTAAACAATATGGTGCCAAAGTGTATCACCAAGATTGGTTGGGGTTTGCTAAACAAAAGTCCTACGCAATGTCTTTATGCCGTAACGACTGGGTACTAAATGTTGATGGTGATGAGATTCTTAGCTCTGAATATGTTAGTCGGATTCAATCGGTAGTGGATGAAAAAAGTGCGGATGCCTATCGATTGTATTTTGAAGATATATTTTGGCAATTACCAATGTCCGCCAATTCGAAAAAACGCTCTATCGTTAGGCTCTACAACAAACATAAAGTCCAATTTCCAACCGATCGCTTAGTGCATGAAAACGTAAAGGTAAGTAAAAGCGCGAAACAACAAGATATGTCAGGCTTGGTCATACATTATGGATATCAAAGCACTGAAGTGCTCATGGAAAAGCAGAATAAATACTCTTCTTTGAAAGCCCAAGAAAAGTTTAATAAAGGCAAAAAGCCTTCTTGGCTAAAATTGTTTTTGGTGTTCCCTCTGATGTTTGTAAAAGCTTATTTTATTGAACGAATGTTTCTTTCCGGTCGTCGAGGGCTCGTTCATGCCTATATTTCAGCAATGTATGGCTTTTTAAAAGAAGCGAAATTACACGAATTGCATTTTGTGAATAAAAATAACAGGAAGAAGTAAGCGAGTGATTGTGAAATTAGTGGTTTTTATAGCCGGCTTGCAAAAATAGCCAATCGCTTTGTTGAAAGTTGTAATTATCGATTTTATTTGTCTCTTTATTAAGCGATCTCAGAAGTCGTTCTAAATTACTCTGTTTCCACGACTCCCCGGCTTTTTCTGCGCACTTATCGAAATCAATCAACCAGATTTTACCAGCATCATCGAGCATGATGTTGTGGATATTTAAGTCGTGATGATAAATCTGTTGCTGGTGGAATTGAGCAATGGTTTTCCCGATGTTTTTCCATTCTTGTTCAGATAACGCCCGATTTTGCAAAACATGATGAATATCTTGGGCATTTGCAATTTTAACAGTGAGCAAATCGGCTTGATAATAGATGCCCTTTTTAATAATGCGATAGGCAACCGGAGTGGGGGCAGGCAAACCCATAGCGTTCATCTTTGCCAATAAATTATATTCTTGAAATGCGCGAGTAGACTCAAGGCCTAAATATAAATATTGATCGCTGAGCAATTTACCAATCAAACCACCACGACGATAATGTCTGAGCACCAATTCATGTTGTTCGGTTTGAATAAAGTGTGTTGTACCGCGACCAACTGCTGAGCCGATAATCGCATTTTTTTGCTGCCAAAATATTGGTGAAAAGTAATCAGACTGACAATTAGGCAAAAAACACGGATCAAAGTAGATTATTTCTCCTTTTTTATTGGTTTGCTCTGCATCTGTCATATAAATTCTGATTCGCCCTTGTGTAATGGTATGAATTGTAATGAAATTGGACACATATTACAGCAGCAATCGAACCTACTATTGTGAATGTCCAAAAACTCTGTCTTCTGCGTCTATCAGCGATTGGTGATGTTTGCCATGCCGCAGCTATGGTAGACCGAATTGTTAAACATGCTCCTAACATCCAAATTACTTGGATCATTGGCAAGATTGAGTATCAATTATTGAAAGGTATGCCAAATGTACGTTTCATCATTTTTGATAAAAAAATGGGAAAAGATGCCTATGTCAAACTCAAAGATGATTTGAATGGAGAAAAGTTTGATGCCTTGTTTTTAATGCAGGTGGCATTTCGTGCCAACTGGGCGGCGAGATTAATCAATGCTACAACGAAAATAGGCTTTGATTGGGCTCGAAGCAAAGAATTACATTGGTTGTTTGCTAATCGGCGCATAGCCGCACAGCAGCACGCCCATGTTTTAGAGGGCTTTATGGGGTTTGCTGATAGCATAAATGTGCCTTCACCTAACAACGTGAGTTGGTCCATTCCACTTGCTGATGACGAGCAAAAGTTGGCTAAAGATCTGCAAGCAGAGCTTAAATCCTATGTGGTAATCAGCCCCGCTGCCAGTAAAGCGGAAAGAAACTGGTTACCGGAGCGATATGCGAGCATAGCGGATTATTTAACTGAAAAAGGGATTAACGTTGTTTTGTGCGGAGGTCCAGCTGATTTAGATAAAAGTTTAGGTCAGCAAATTGAAACTCATAGTAAGCATAAAGTTACAAATTTGATTGGTAAAACCTCGCTAAAACAAATGCTAGCAGTGCTTAAGTTCGCGAAATTTGTGATTGCTCCTGATACTGGGCCAGCCCATATGGCGACTACTGTTGGCACTGACGTAATTGGCCTGTATGCACACAGTAATCCTCGCCGGACGGGGCCATATTTAAGTTTGCAATATGTGGTTTCAGTTTACGACCAGGTTATTTTGCAACAAACCGGTAAAACTTGGCAGCAGCTTCCTTGGGGAACCCGGGCAAAAGGTCAAGATTTGATGAAGTTAATTGAAGTGGAAAAGGTTGTTGAGCAAATTGACAGGCTGTTATCTGCTCAAGGCCGATGAGTATTTATTAGTTCAATGGTTTTTTGCAGCGCTCCTCTATTGGATTTTATAACATCGTAACCCTTCTGGCCGGCGGAAATACGCGCTTTATCGTCAACAAGCCAATGACTAACTAAATCAACAATATCTTGGCTAGTAGTGACTAAGAATAGATTACCGCTTTGTTTTAAAGATTCACATATAGCAGGGTTATTGTGAATGTGGTTTCCCATCATTGTGGGGATTGCAGCCACTGCCGCTTCCAGTGGATTGTGTCCGCCTTTCGCTGCAATGCTACCACCGATGAACGCAAAATCAGCATAATGATATAGGTCGGTTAAAACACCCATTTGGTCAACTAAAACAATGTCGGTATGGCGCACACTCTTGTTTGTTTGAGACGTTCTGGAGACGCTTAATCCAGAGCCGCTGAGCAACTCATAAACTTTATCAAAACGCTGAGGATGGCGCGGAACTATCATTAACAGTAATTCAGGAAACTGTTTGATAAGAGACTTAGTGGCTTCAACTAAAATTTGCTCTTCTGGATCGTGGGTACTTCCAGCAATAAGTATTTTTCGCTTTTCATGCTTAAATTTCGTGACTAAGGGTTCAGCTGCACCACTAATAGTATTTTCCAATTCAAATTTAATATTGCCGGTAATCGTCAGTTTATCTGCGGGGATGCCCAGGCTAAGGTAATTTCGGTAATCTCTTTCTGATTGGGCACAAACGTGTTTGATGGATTGCATCATTGGACTGATCAACGCAGCCATTTTTTGATATCCGCGAACAGAGCGATCGGTCATTCTGCCGTTGACCAAAATTACCGGAATTTGACCTTTCACACATTGCCTTATCATATTCGGCCACAATTCAACTTCTACCACCAAAACTTGTTTTGGACGAATTTTGTTTAACATTCGTTTCATCATCCATCCCAAATCAAAAGGTAAATATAAATGCTGCACTTTCTCACCTAAAAGATTTTTCACATTAGCTGCCCCTGTAGGGGTAGTGGTCGTGACTGTTACGTTTAGGTTTGGATCTTCGCGAAATAATTTTTCAATTAAACTAGCAGCTACAGCGACTTCGCCCACTGAAACACAGTGAATTAATATCTCCGATCCCTTTACAGCTTTGGTGTAAATCGAGAAACGGCTTAAACGATGTAAATTAAATTGTTTTTTGCGCAAACTAAAATTGACTAACCAATGTATAAATAAAATAGGAATAACCAACGATAAAGTTAATGAGTACAGCCAGCGGCTACAAACTAGCTTCGTAGAATTTAAAAATGAAGACTGTTGAGAGGGTGATTGAGTCATGCTGGTAATTATTATACTCTGTCGGCATATGATTAGTAAAAGTCGAATAATCGCGTTTAAAGGTCGTTTTTTAGCCAAAGTGACTGAAAACAGTAAACGAAACTAATATTAACTCAAAAAAGCATGCGCAAGTTCTAAAAAGATAAACTAATCTTAATTTCTCAGGAGAAATCCTGTTTAGAGGAAAGGTGAAAGGATTGTTAAGTAGACTGGCTCAGGTCACTTTTATTTTATTGACCATATTATCAACTGCAACTCTGGCAGAGGATAGGTCAATCAGTGTTTTAGTTAACAGTGATGTAAAAACGGAAGAACTGACCCCCGCTCAATTGCGCAAAATATTTTCGATGCGACAAACTGTCTGGCCTGATGGACAGCCTATATCTGTGTTTGTACTAAAAACCGATAATCCAGCCCATCAAGCACTTTGTAAAGATGTCCTTAAAATGTTCCCTTACCAAATAGAAAGACTGTGGAATAAGTTAGCTTATTCTGGATTAGGAGATAAACCCAAAGAGCTGAAAAGTACCAAAGAAATGCTTAAAAAACTCCGCTCTACCCCCGGTGCCATAGGTTATGTACTCGATGTTAGCAGCACCGAGAAAGTCAAAAAAATAAAAGTAATAGGAGAATAGCAGATGAAATTATCGGTAAATTTGCTAGCTCTATTTGGTTTTACCTTATCCGCTTTTTCGTTTAGCGCGAGTAGTTCAGACAACTTTAATTGGCGTGGCTTTATTGCTCAAGGAGTGATTCAGGCACAAAACTCTAATTACATTGATGACGAAGGCGACGTCACCTTGAAACTGACAGAGATAGGTCTCAATGGATCTTATACTTTAGATTCCAACTTTAGAGTTGCGGGACAGGTCGTTTATTTAAACGGGGGTAATCGTTATCCTGAGGGATTCCGAGTTGACTATTTATTTCTAGATTGGCGCGCTATTAGTACACTAGATTGGCAGGTCAACGTGCATTTAGGCAGAGTGAAAAACTATCATTGGTTGTACTCATCCACTCGGGATGTACCCCATACTAGACCAACCATCATTCTACCTCAGTCCATCTATTTTGACGCCTTCAGAGATGTGGCCCTTGGAGTTGATGGTGTGGCGTTAGTTGCCAACACATCAAATACTTTGGGAGACTGGGAATTCAATTGGAGTTATGGAAGCTCGCCCATCAGTCAGGAACAAACTAAGAATTTGATTGCAGAGATTGCCACAGGAGACATTGAACAAAAGTTTGTGCATCAAGGGAATTTCGTTTGGCACAACCAAGCTGTGAAGTTTAGCGTCGGATTGTTGGATTCCAAATTTAAGTATAATAGTGGCGAAAATGATGCATTTTTTGATGGTGACGCACAAATCCAACGTTTTATGCTTCAGGGCACTTATGAGACTCAAAATTGGCAGTTAGCTATGGAATTATTCAGGGAACGGAGTATCTATAGCAACCTAGTTTATTTGGGGTTCAATAACGACTCCCACGGTGAGGGGGGGTATATTCAAGGTCGTTACAATGTAAGTAAAGACATTAGCTTAACTGCAAGATTGGACATTTTTGATTTAGATCGCAAGGATCGAAGTGGTGAAGCTAGGTCGGCGCTATCTGGTGGCATTGTGCCAGCGTACTTTGGCTATCAAGATCAATTCACCTTAGGGACTAGCTGGACTTTTTCAGAAAATTGGCAAGTCCAAGCCGAATTTCATCGTGTCAAAGGCACTGGGCGTTTAGCTCCTGTTTTTATGCCCAATACGATCCAGAACGACCACAAATATTGGAATATTTGGGGTGTTCAATTAGCCCATTGGTTCTAACATGAAGTCTTTTCTTAGCCTTACCAACAAAATGCTCCTACTGTTGCTGGTTTTTTTATTGGTTTTGGGAATATCTATGTCCTTTCTTTGGTTACAAAAAACCAATCAGGACTTCATACTCAAACAACAAGAAATCAAGCATCAAAATCAAAGTCAATATCTGCTATTAAACAAGATATTTGGCGCCCGCATTGAGTCTTGGGTTGAGATGTTGGTTCAGTTACATCAGAACGAGCCTGAACCGATTCAAGCACTAGCTAAAACCTTATCTTCTCGTTTTGAGTTTTTGCAATTGAACATGCAAGTGGAAGAAGGTTGGCTTTTCGATAGCCAAAAAAACCTAATGTATTCCTCTGAATCGGATATACCACCGCATATTCTGAAAAATACGGAGTATGTTTTTGAAAATCAGTCACCTAAAGAAAGCACATTTTGTGTACCTCAGTGTTCACAGATTTTGTCTATTCCTCTGTTTCAGGCAGATGGAAGTGTAGCAGTCATTACATTGAGTCTAAGTCTAATTGATACACTAGCATTTCTTAATCAGTCTACAGATGCCACCCTTGCATTAGTTTATGTGTCTAATAAAACTGAGGCTAAATATGCTCGGGATTTCCGAATAAGAGAACCATTGGCGGTTAAACATTTTGACTTATTTGAACCCTTAATTGATTCGTTTCCGGCAAAGCTAACCATTGATAAACTTACCGTTGAAGGAGCCCAGTTAAATATCAACAATAAACATTATTTTGCTGTGGTTATTCCAATGTCGACTGTAAATGCCGATGATGATTATATTTTGGCAGCATACGATATTACGCCAATGATGTTAGCCCACCGGGCTTACCAACAAACTATACTGATCACTGCATCTGTGGTGTTTGTGCTGGCCATGTTGTTATTCTATTTGATTACCAACAGCGTACGTCAGCGCTTAATTGATTTCAGCGAACGCTTGCCGCTGTTAGCGTTGCGGGAGTATCAACAATTTAGACTCCGAAACAGAGTGACTACACATTATTTTAAAGATGAGCTGGACACCCTAAATGCCTCCGCTAATAAACTGGCTGATCGCCTTGAGCAACTTGATAATGAAGTTTTAACCAAAGCCAATGAATTAGAAAAAATGGCTATGTATGACCAGCTAACTAATCTACCCAACCGGAATATGTTGGTGAGTAAAACTAAAGAGGCGGTGGCAAAGTTAGTCGAGAGTGAAAAGTTTGTCGTGTTAATGATGTTCGACTTAGATGACTTTAAAAAAGTAAATGATAGTTATGGGCATACAATTGGTGATGAATTATTAAGAGAGGCTGCAGCTCGTTTCCAAAGTGCATTAGATGAAAATGGCATCGTTTGTCGACTAGGTGGTGATGAATTTGCAATTTTATTGAACAATGTAGAGGATATCAAAAGTGCCATCAAAGTTGCCGAGAAACTTCTGGATCGCTTTAGAGCGCCGATAAACGTGGCGCAATTGCGTTTTTATGTATCAACCAGTGTCGGCTTTGCTCACACATCATCGGCAGAAACTAACGTCAATGAACTGATTCGTTGTGCAGACATTGCTATGTACCACGCGAAGAACGATGGCGGTAACTGTATCAAGCTATATATCGAATCTATGTCGAAAAATGCCATAGATAAAGTAGCCCTAGAAGATGAGGCCCGAATTGCTCTTATAAACGATAATTTTAGTTTTTCCTTACAACCCCAGATAGAGCTAAAAACTGGACGTCTTGTGGGGTTTGAAGCCTTGTTGCGCTGGAACCACCCTGACAGGGGACCTATTTCACCGGGCGATTTCATCCCTATCCTAGAAAACACTGAGTTTATGTTGACCCTTGGATATTGGTGTATTGAAAATGCGTTTAGTTTGCTGCAAACGTTTAAACAACAAGGATATCCCGATTTAAAAATAGCAATCAATTTGGCCGGTATTCAATTTCTTGATCCCGATTTAGTCCCCTATTTAGAGGAAAAAATAAAAAGTTCTGGGTTGAAACCCAGCTTAATCGAATTGGAATTGACCGAGAGAACCTTAGTGTCTGATATCCAGCGTACCAACGAGATTATGCAAAGGTTAATTGATAAAGGCTTCTTAATTTCTATTGATGATTTTGGCACCGGCTATTCTTCCTTAAGTTACTTGAAAACAATGCCCGCGAATTTTATTAAAATAGACCGCGCGTTTATTGACGGTATGTTATCCAATGATGCCGATAGGCAGATAGTGGCGGCGACTGTGTCCATGGTGCAAAACTTAAAAATGAAAGTAATTGCCGAAGGGATAGAAGAACAATTGCAGATTGATTTACTCAAACAGTTTGATTGCAACATGGCGCAAGGTTTCTATATTGCAAAACCTATCCCCGAAGATTTGTTGTTCGAAGAGTTACAAAAGTACTGTAAAAATGGAATTTGGCAATACGGTCAGTCGCATTAATTGCGTGCAAAGATTGCGATTGTGACTGCCATGTCCACTTCGCCTTCTGTGCTAAATTCCGTGTGTAATTAAATCCTTACACCTCAACATGTCCTATAATTAGTGCCAAAGCAGTGGCACAACGTATTACCTAGCGAAAATTTCTTTTAATATAGCGCCATCTAATTCATTGGGGGCAATATGAGTCAATCATTCTACCAACATCTCAATCAGCAAATTGAGCAAGTCAAACAAGATGGCTTGTATAAATCCGAGCGTGTAATTACTTCAGCCCAGAGCGCTGATATAGTTGTTCAAAGCGGTGAACATGTACTTAATTTTTGTGCTAATAATTATTTAGGATTAGCCAATCATGAGGCGTTAATTGCCGCCGCTAAAGACGGTTTAGATGAGCATGGATTTGGTATGGCCTCGGTGCGCTTTATCTGTGGAACCCAAGATATCCATAAGCAGTTAGAGCAAAAAATCAGTGCTTTTTTGGGAATGCAGGACACCATTTTATATCCATCATGTTTTGATGCTAATGGCGGTTTGTTTGAGACTATTATGGGTCCTGAAGATGCCATTATCTCTGATGCTTTGAATCATGCCAGTATTATTGACGGTGTTCGTCTATGTAAAGCCAAGCGATATCGTTATGCGAATAACGACATGCAAGCGTTGGAAGAGCAATTGATTCAAGCCGAAAAAGATGGCGCACGTTTTAAATTAATTGCCACCGATGGCGTTTTCTCGATGGATGGTGTGATAGCCGATTTGCATAGTATTTGCGACTTAGCTGACAAATACGATGCCATGGTAATGGTCGATGATTGTCATGCTACTGGGTTTGTCGGTGAAAACGGACGCGGTAGCCATGAATACAATGATGTTATGGGGCGGGTAGATATCATTACCGGTACTCTTGGTAAAGCGCTTGGCGGTGCATCAGGTGGTTACACATCAGGTAAAAAAGAAGTCGTCGAATGGTTGCGTCAACGCTCTCGACCATATTTGTTTTCTAATTCTGTTGCACCTCCAATTGTTGCCGCGTCATTGAAAGTATTTTCGATGCTGGAGCAAGGGCATGAATTACGCCAGCAACTTAACCGAAATGCTAAACATTTTAGAAGCCGTATGGAAAGTGCCGGTTTTACCTTGTCAGGCAAAGACCATGCAATTATTCCGGTGATGTTAGGTGACGCGAAGCTAGCCAGTGAAATGGCTGACAAGATGTTAGAACGAGGCATTTATGTGGTTGGCTTCTCTTTTCCTGTTGTACCAAAAGGGCAAGCGCGAATTCGCACGCAAATGTCTGCCGCTCACTCAATCGAGCAGGTTGATCGTGCAATCGATGCTTTTATCGATGTCGGTCGTGAATTGAAGGTGATCTCATGAAATCACTTGCGAAATTATACCCCGAAAAAGGGATATGGATGAACGATGCTCCTGTCCCTGAAGTTGGTCACAATGATCTACTAATTAAAATCAATAAAACCGCAATATGTGGCACAGACATGCATATTTATCAATGGGACGAATGGTCACAAAATACCATTCCTGTGCCGATGATTGTAGGTCATGAATATGTTGGCGTAGTGGTTGAAATTGGTCAGGAAGTCAGAGGTTTTAACATAGGGGATCGGGTCTCTGGTGAAGGACACATAACTTGCGGGCACTGTCGAAACTGTCGTGCTGGTAGACGCCACTTGTGTCGCAATACCGAAGGTGTTGGTGTAAATCGCCCAGGGGCTTTTGCTGAGTACCTGGTGATTCCTGCGTTTAATGCATTTAAAATTCCCGACAATATCAGCGATGAGCTAGCGTCGATTTTTGACCCTTTTGGCAATGCAGTTCACACTGCTTTGTCATTTGACTTGGTTGGCGAAGATGTATTGATCACCGGGGCTGGTCCTATTGGTATTATGGCTGCAGCTGTGGCAAAGCATGCTGGTGCTAGGTATGTGGTTATCACCGACATCAACGATTATCGCTTAGATTTGGCTAACAAAATGGGCGCAACTCGCACGGTAAATGTCGCCACTCAAAATTTGCAAGATGTGATGCTTGAATTAGGGATGACCGAAGGCTTTGATGTTGGTTTAGAAATGTCAGGCGTCCCCTCTGCATTACGAGATATGCTGGCTAAAATGAATAATGGTGGTAAAGTTGCCATGTTGGGCATTCCACCTAAAGATGTGGCAATAGACTGGAACCAAGTGATTTTCAAAGGTTTAACCATTAAAGGTGTTTATGGCCGTGAAATGTTTGAAACTTGGTATAAAATGGCTAGTCTCTTGCAGTCAGGATTGAACTTAGATCCTATTATTACCCATCAGTTTTCTATCGACGACTTCCAACAAGGCTTTGATGCTATGGAGTCGGGACAATCTGGTAAAGTGATATTAAATTGGTAGTCGTTAACTAAACAATAGTAAATAGGGGGCGATTTGGAGCAGTTCGAACATATTTCCGTAGAACAAACACAAGCTCTTTTGTTAGACAAAAAAGCGCAACTAGTAGACATTCGAGATGAACAGTCATTTGCGGCTGGTCATATTGAAGGTGCGGTGCATTTAACCAATGGTAGTTTGCAGCAGTTTATGTCAGAAACTGAATTCGAAACCCCGGTTATTGTTTGTTGTTATCATGGTATTAGTAGCCAACAAGCGGCTCAATTTTTGATTCATCAGGGCTTCGAGCAAGTTTATAGCATGGATGGTGGTTTTGAAGCTTGGAAGGCTGCCATGCCTTTCGTTTCTCAGGAAGCAGACTAAAATTGTGAGTAAATCTCTCGAGTTAGTTAGCTTTGGCCATGAAAGTCCTGCAATGTTGTTGGTTACTTACTTAATTAGCCAGAATATCCCAGCTAGTTATGCTTATGCAGAAGGAGACTTAAACCATCAAGTTTTACTTGACGATCCTGCCTGCCTTCAAGAAGCCGCGTTTATTGTTAAGGAATTTGTCGATAACCCGACAGATCCTAAGTATCAGAAACACGCTTGGGAATTAGAGCAACAACTCTTACGTTCTAGACAAAAATCAGTATTCCCCAAACTGCGTTGGAGTATGTTCCAACAAACCCCGTTCATGTGGCTGATAATGGGCATATGTATTCTGGTTTATTTGGGTTCTATCGCGGGTGGCTTCATTTGGGTCAGAGAGAACCTGATGTTATTGCCCTGGTCTTTACTGATTGAAACAGGGGAATGGTGGAGAGCTATTACGCCTGCATTTATTCACTTTGACGAAATGCACATTATTTTTAATCTGCTTTGGTGGTGGTTAGCCGGCAAGGAAATTGAGAAGAAGTTTGGTTCTAGCACCTTACTGTTAGTCTTTTTGATAACTGCAATTATTCCTAATATTGGTCAATTACTGATGTCAGGTCCTGATTTTGGTGGTTTGTCTGGTGTGGTATATGGAATTATTGGTTTTGTGTGGTGGTGCGGCTGGCTGCGTCCACAATGGGGGCTCGCATTACCTAACTACATTATTGGTTTTTCGTTAGTCTGGTTGGTCTTAGGGTACATCGATGTATTATGGGTTTCGGTTGCCAATACCGCTCATACTTTAGGCTTGGTATGCGGATGCGCAATTGCTTGGTGCTACGTTTACTTCACTCAAAAAAACCACAGTAAAAACTAACTTACAACAGGCTAGCTATCCGCCTTGCACAATAAATTTAGTGATGATGATGTCTTTTATCATCGGTTTCCCCGTTTCTTTTTCCATTAACTCTCTAAGTCGTTCAAGGCTGCTTCTGCGGAAGTCTTCTCTGCCGGTAAGAGATTTTACTTTGTCTTTTGGTTGTCTGCCGAGTATGTCTATGACTGTCGCTCTTAATAGTGGCGAATGGTGCTCAACAGCTTCAATATAATCCGCATCTTCCAACATTAGCTCTATAGTCGTGCGGACAAAACCTAAATTGTTCGCGTTGGAGCCTAAAAAGTTAGTAACGATATCTGGCTCTAATCCATAATAAGCGAAATTTGATTGGCCGTGGGCGGTTCCAATAAATTGACTTGAAGTAATCGCTAGAATGAACGCAAAAAGCACAGATTTCATATTGTTATCTCGAATTATTTAAATGCGAATTTTAATGGCTTTATTAAGTGCCAATTCAAATGTCTTTAGTTTAGCAATTGTAGAGAATTAATTTAACCAATTTGCCTATTACAAACTGAAGATTATAATCTTTACACTTTGGCGATAAATCTTATCAACCTATTATCTTCAGTATGTTAGCAGCTATTGGTATGATAGCGTCATATTTTCATGGACTTAGCGCAATTTTGATTCAGCAAACTCAATTTCCCGTTTCAATCCCAGCAAATTGGTTGTCAGCAGACGATCTTACTGTTAGCGATCCCTATCTAAAAAATTGGCTTTTAGATACCGGCTCACTTACTGAACGATTGCAATCACACTGTGCGGATTTTAAGCTTGAATTAATAGGTCAACGGCAGATGCAGCCAGAGCTTGAGGAATTGACCCAACTTCGTTCAGGTTCTCTGTTAGTAAATGACACTCAATGGCAAGTTAGAGAAGTGATTTTATGTGGTAATGGCCAGCCTTGGGTGTTTGCTCGTTCGATTTTGCCGCAACAACTTTGTGAAATGGATTTAGTCGAGTTGGGAAATCAACCATTGGGAAAAATTATCTTCAATGATAGTCGGTTTGTACGCAGTCCATTTCAGCTGTTAAAGTTACCCGATACGCGTCACTTTTCTGATTTGCTAGCAATTTCAGCGCAGCGTCCATTGTGGGGACGTCGCTCGGTGTTTGATTTTAAGCAACTACAGTTGATGGTCGCAGAGATATTTCTTCCTGATTGTCCAGCTTACTCTAAACAAGGCTAAATATGGGGAATAGTAAAGTTCACGCATTGATCAGATTGGCCCGTATGGATAAGCCAATAGGTAGCTATTTATTGTTGTGGCCGACGGTCTGGGCATTGCTCATCGCTGCCCAAGGCAATCCACCAATACAGATAGTTATTGTTTTTGTTATTGGTGTCTTTGCGATGCGCAGTGCTGGATGTGTTATCAATGATTATGCGGACCGGCATGTGGATGGCAAAGTTGAACGTACTAAATCACGGCCATTAGTCAGTGGAGAAGTATCTGAAAAAGAAGCCTTGTTACTGTTTGCCGGGTTAGTACTTATTTCTCTTTTATTGGTTTTAACCCTCAACTATCAAACAATTCTTTTGTCGTTTGGGGCGTTAGCGTTAGCGATTATCTATCCGTTTATGAAGCGTTTTACCAACCTTCCTCAAGTGGTGTTAGGTGCTGCTTTTAGTTGGTCAATTCCAATGGCTTTCATGGCGATCAACGAACATCTCAATTGGATTGCTTGGTTACTTTTTTTGATAAACGTGATCTGGACTGTGGGTTATGACACTGAATATGCGATGGTCGACCGAGATGATGATCTAAAAATTGGGGTTAAGTCCACAGCCGTGCTATTTGGTCAGGCCGACAAACTTGCTGTGGGTATCACCCAAATAGTCACTTTGCTGTTGCTGGGATTTGTGGCTTACTATTTAAACATGACATGGCCAATGTATATTTCGCTTTTGGCCATGGCAGGATTTTTTGTTTACCAACAGTATCTAATTAAGGATAGAAACAGAGCGAATTGTTTTAAAGCATTTTTAAACAACCATTACGCAGGTATGGGCGTAGCAATTGGAATGCTTTGTCACTATTGGTTATAGTCGTTCGAAAACCGAATTTAGTTAGTCTTTTCAGTTGAAGGACTTGGATTTTCCAACTTATCTAGTCTAACTTCTAAGGCTTCGAGTTTTTCTCGTGTGCGAATCAGCACCTGACTTTGTACATCAAACTCTTCCCTGCTTACGAAGTCTAGGCGGCTCAACTGAGATTGAAGAACCTGTTTTACTTTTGCCTCCGCTCCTTCAGCCATGGTTTTCACACCAGGGGGAATCGAATCAGTTATTTGTTTTGCGATATCTTCCAGTTTTTTCGGATCCAACATGGATAGAGCCTCCAAATAAAAATATGATTGTAACAGACGAATGTTGAACTTACTGCATTTGTAGTAAAAGTCCTGAATTGATATAACGATGCTAGCTATTCGGTCGTTAATTTTTTACAATTCCCGGCCATTTTTTAAAGATACACCCATGAAACTCAACGACGGTCAAAATCAAGCAGTCAAATTTATCTCAGGCCCATGCTTAGTGCTCGCTGGGGCGGGCAGTGGTAAAACTCGGGTAATTACAAATAAAATCGCATACTTGGTTCAACA
Organism: Aliiglaciecola lipolytica; assembly: GCF_018860635.1. GTDB lineage: Bacteria > Pseudomonadota > Gammaproteobacteria > Enterobacterales > Alteromonadaceae > Aliiglaciecola > Aliiglaciecola lipolytica_A. The sequence continues at coordinate 188,647 of NZ_JAHKPT010000026.1, read as the reverse complement.
GTGTGGTATTCCTGCTCGTCAAATTGCCGCGGTAACTTTCACCAATAAAGCCGCCAGAGAAATGAAAGAGCGTGTGGCCCAAACTATGGGCAAAAAAGACGCTCGCGGTCTCAAAGTTTCTACCTTCCATACCATGGGTCTGAATATCATCAAGTCGGAGTTTCGTAGTTTAGGGATCAAACCTGGATTCTCATTATTTGACGACAAAGACACCATGGCCTTGCTAAAAGATCTAACCGAAGACTCTCTTGATGGTGATAAAGAGCAATTGAGCTTGTTGCAGTCGTGTATTTCAAATTGGAAAAATGATCTAATCTTGCCTGAACAGTTGCAAAAGCGTGCATTGTCGCCCGGAGAAGTGGAATTTGCGAAAGTTTATCATGAATATCAAACACATCTTAGAGCCTACAACGCACTAGATTTTGATGATTTAATCTTGATGCCTACCTTGCTTTTACAAAATAATGAAACCGTTCGGCAAAAATGGCAAAACAAAATTAAATACTTGCTGGTTGATGAATACCAAGATACCAATACGAGTCAGTACGAGCTGGTTAGATTGTTAGTTGGGGAACGGGCAAGGTTTACTGTGGTAGGGGACGATGACCAATCCATTTACTCGTGGCGCGGAGCCAGACCGCAAAACTTAGTGCTTTTGCAGCAAGATTTTCCCAGCTTGAAACTAGTAAAACTGGAACAAAACTATCGTTCTTCAGGGCGAATACTTCATAGCGCGAATATTCTCATTCAAAACAACCCTCATGTGTTCGAAAAAAAGTTGTTTTCAGAATTAGGGTACGGTGAGCCGCTTAAAGTGCTGATTGCAAAGAATGAAGAGCATGAAGCAGAACGGGTTGTTGCTGAACTGCTTGCTCATAAGTTTATGAAGAATACCCAATTTAAAGATTATGCGATTTTGTATCGTGGCAATCATCAATCTCGGTTGTTTGAAAAGATATTGATGAGTAATCGAATCCCTTACAAAATCAATGGCGGAATGTCGTTCTTTGGTCGCACTGAGGTCAAAGACCTGATGGCTTACTTACGACTATTAGTTAATCAAGATGACGACAATGCGCTGCTTAGAGTGATTAACACTCCTACCCGTGGAATTGGCCGTGTTTCCTTGGAAAAGTTAGGTAGCTTTGCCAATCAGTTAGGATGCTCTATTTTTGAGGCCGCGTGTCATCCGCAATTACACAGCGTTTTAAGCGGCAAAGCCCAGCAGAATATCGAGGCCTTTAGTCGCTGGATTGTTGAAGCTTCTGACAACGCCGTTCGTGGTGATGGTATTGCTGCCATTCGGGGCATGATCAAAGCTATGCAGTACGAAGAATGGCTTTACGAGTCTAGCACTAGTCCCAAAGCAGCTGAAATGGCAATGGCAAATATCAGTACGCTTTTCGGTTGGATAAGCGATATGCTCGAAGGCAATGAACTGGACCCACCGATGACCCTGCAAGAGGTTGTTAATCGGTTGATTTTACGAGATATGATGGAACGTAACGAAGACGCAGAGGAGTCAGATCAGGTACAACTTATGACTTTACATGCGTCTAAAGGATTGGAATTTCCTTATGTTTTCATGGTTGGTATGGAAGAAGGACTATTACCGCATCAAAGTAGCATCGATGAAAACAATATCGAAGAAGAGCGACGATTGACTTACGTTGGTATTACTCGAGCACAGAAGGAGTTGTTTTTTACCTTAAGCAAAGAACGTCGTCAATTTGGTGAGGTGATTCAACCTGAACCAAGTCGTTTTCTTTACGAGTTGCCTCAAGATGATATTGTTTGGGAACATAAAAAAGTAAAAGACAGTGCAGAAGTGCGCCAGCAAAAAGGTCAAACTGGAATAGCAAATTTGAGAAACATTCTATCTAGTGGGAAGTGAATCTTGTGCCAAAATCGCCGTCATACTGATGGGTGATTGTATATAATGACCTTGGCCTAAGGTGCAGCCCGCCTCGACTAGTGCATTGTACTGATCTTCATTTTCAATGCCTTCCGCTATCAGTTTAAATGACAACTGACTTGATATGGCTAATACAGAACGAATCAAATTGTAATTGCGTTTTGAGCGAGTTATCGATTTAACGAATTTATGATCAATTTTTACGTAATCAAATGGGTAGCTGTATAAATAACTTAAAGAAGCAAGACCACTTCCAAAGTTATCTAAAACCAAAATTACCCCGGAACGTTTAAGCTTTTTAATCGCTGGTAACATAAACTGGCTGCGATGATTTAGTTCGTTTTCATCAAACTCAAACACTAAATTCGATGGATCAATTTGCGCAGATTTAACCCGTTCAATTATTTGGTTTACTAGGCGACTTTGTGAAAGATGACTAATTGACAAGTTAATTGCTATCTTTTGAGTCGCTTCAGACTCACCTAATGTGCGCCAATGTTGCAAAACCTTAATGGCCTGATCCAGCATAAAGTTATCAATTTCTACGGTCAATCCACTCGATTGGGCTACCTTCCAGAACTGTTCCCGCTTTATTTTACCTATTGTAGGATGAATCCAACGCACAAAAAACTCGTGATAGAGGATCCTATTAGTTTGGAAATTTACAATCGCTTGAACTTGAGAATCAAAATGTTGGTTATTGAGGGTTTTACGAAACTCATTTTCTAATTCGAGTTCTTCCAATAGTTTTTGACGCATACTGGTATCGAATAGGACAAAGCGTCCACGTCCCAGTGCTTTTGCTTGGTACATAGCTGCATCTGCGTCGCGAATCAATTCGTCTGCTGTTTTATATCCTTGTTCAATATTTGCTATTCCAATACTCGCCCCTGAATACATTTCTTTGTTGTCGAATTGAAAGGGAATTGCAAGTGTTTGAATAATCCGATTGGCAACCTCTTCCACATCATTAAAATCGTCGAAGCTATCAAGCAGAATAACAAACTCATCGCCTCCTAGCCGAGCTAATAGGTCGTGGGCACGTATGCATTTACTGATGCGTTTGGCAACTTCAACTAAGAACATATCACCAGCATGGTGACCCAAGCTGTCATTAATTTGCTTGAACCTATCTAAGTCGATAAAAAGCACAGCAAACTGATGTTCAGGGTAACGATTTTTGTTTGCAACAGCTAATTCTAATCGACTGTTAAACATGACTCTATTGGGCAGGTTGGTGAGCGCGTCATGGTGGGCATCGTGGATTAACTTTAATTCTATGTCTTTGCGTTCTTCAATTTGTTTCTTTAAATACAAATTGGTTTGATGTAACTCGTCAGTGCGTTCTCGCACTTTTCGGCTTAACTGCATATTATATTTTTGAATCGACTCTGCAGCTCTTTTACGTTCTATAGCTACCGCAATATGGTGTGAAACGAACTTTAATAGTTCCAAATCTTTAAGGGTGTATTTGCTGTCTTTTCCATAGGTTTGAACTGCAATGACGCCGGAAATAACACCATCCACATACAAAGGAGAGCCTATCCAAGAATTGGTATGCTTTAGCATGTTATCTGCAGTTTTTTGATCTAACTCGTTTTGAGCGGCTAAATCATTAACCCGATCTGGATCGATTAATTCTGCTTTGCCTGAACGCAATACAAATTCGGTGAGTCCATTACTTAATGGCCTTGAATTGACAACATCATTTATTTCATCACTGTAATATGGAAATTCCAGCGAGCTTTGTTTTTCATCAATAATTGCAACATAACAGTTAGGAGCACTCAATAAGCGGGCTAGAATGTCATGCAAACTAGCATAGAAATCAGACATCTCCCCTTCAACAGAAGCTGCTATTTCAGAAATTTCAAAAAGTGCTTGTTGTAAAGATTCAACTTTTTGACGCTCTAATATCTCTTCTTGAAGCTCATCGTTGATTTCGCGTAATTGTTTTGTTCTCTCGCGAATCGTTTGTTCTGTCAGCTCTCGACTTTTAACTCTATCGAGTGCATTAACAATGTGCTGAGATACGAACAGCAATAAATCTAATTCATCTTTAACGTATCGAACCGCTTTGTCGTAGCTTTGAACTACCATAGCGCCGATAACCCGATTGCCGCGCTTGAGAGGCACACCAATTAAATCTACAGGCGTTTTACCAATTGCTTTGAAATTACGTTCTTTGGATTCTTTTTCGAAGTTTTCTTCGGTTAAAACCAAATGTTGGCCGCTTTTGAGAATATAGCCAGCGATACCACCGAGTAAATCTTTCGCGGGAATTTGCTTGATTACGCTTTCATCAAACTGGTCGACGAAATACGGGAACTCCACAAACTCATCATCTTTTTCGTAAAGGGCTACAAAAAAGTTTTGAGCATTCATGAATTGCCCAATGATTTCGTGAATTGCTACATACAGGCGTGAAAGTTCGCTGATAGAACCAGCTAACTCTGAGATGTCAAAAAGCGCTCTTTGGATATGCTCAGAGCGCTTATATTTTTCTGTTAACTGCTGAAGCTGAGGAATTAGTTCTCGCAATTCCTCAACTGTTAACTGTCCTGCATTTAAGTCTTCAGTCAATTAATTTAATCCAATAAATGATTGATCATAAAGAACCTTATACCAGCGAAACTAACTAAAATCAGACACCTTCTATCATGAATTCTATTGCTGCTTTTATATCGTCATCTGAACAATCGCCACAGGTTCCTCGTGGAGGCATAGAACCAAGTCCATTGAGTGCGTTATGCAATACTTCGTCGATTCCTTTTTCCAATCGCGGTGACCAATCAGCGGCATCATGCAGTTTAGGAGCATTTAACACACCTGATGCATGGCAAGCGAAACAAGCGGTATTATATATGTCTTCACCAGAACGAGGACCTGAAGCTGCAGCCGAGTCTGCTTTAGCACCCGCAACATGCACAGAACCAACTGGCGCAATACGGGATTTGATATCTTCCTCAGACATGTTTTGCGCTTGTACGGCAAACATCAACAAACTTCCAACTAACACGCTCAACAACGCTTTTAATTTCACAATAATCTCCAACGATCTAAATTTAAATTTTGTCACTCACCAAAGAATAACAAATTATAGCGAGTTATTGATACTGAACAACAATTTACTTTGCAATTGCCATCTATCTTCACTCAAAAACTACTTATTTTACGGATTTAACCCTATTTTGCCGATTTCAACTCAGCAAAATCATCATTTCAACCGTAAATACATTGATAAACTTTCTAAGATTACACGGCTGATAAGTTGTTTCAAAGAAAACTTATCGATATTTTACGTAAATTAGCGCTAAAAAGTGCAATTATTCTATTGCACAATTTTTTTCAAGACCCATATTGAACTATGCAAATGAACTTGTTTGATTGCTTTTTATAATTATTAATATTTCTATCTAAGCAGTGTTCGTTTTAAACCGAAAAAAGGAGCCGTAAATGTTAAGAATATTTCTGTTTTTAGGTACAAATATAGCCATCATAGCGTTATTGAGCGTGACATTTAGTCTTTTGGGGTTTCAAGGGTTACTGGCAGAAAATGGGGTTGATTTAGACCTAACTGCGCTAATGATTTATGCTGGAGTTATTGGCTTTAGCGGGGCCTTTATTTCTTTGTTTCTTTCCAAGTTTATGGCCAAACGCTCAATGGGGGTTCATGTTATTGAACAACCAGTAGATACGACTCAGCGATGGCTTGTAGATACGGTAAGGCGGCAAGCTGAAATGGCGGGTATTGGAATGCCTGAAGTTGGACTTTTTAATAGTCAATCTCCTAATGCATTTGCGACAGGCTGGAATCGCAACAATGCGTTAGTCGCAGTTAGTACTGGGCTTCTTTCACATATGAACAAAAATGAAGTTGAGGCAGTACTGGCTCACGAAGTGAGTCACGTCGCTAATGGTGACATGGTCACTATGACCCTAATTCAAGGTGTGGTGAACACTTTTGTCGTTTTTCTATCTAGAGTCATTGGGCATGTCGTTGATCGAGTGGTTTTTAAGGTTGAAAGAGGTCATGGTCCGGCTTTTTGGATCGTCTCTATTATTGCTGAAATTATTCTCGGCTTTTTAGCGATGATGTTAGTGATGTGGTTTTCTCGATATAGAGAGTTTAGAGCAGATGAAGGTGGTGCGAAACTCGCGGGTAGGGCAAATATGATTGCGGCCCTAGCTAAATTGAAAAGTTTTCAGGGAACCCCTGATATGCCTGACGAAATGGCTGCTTTTGCGATTAATGCAGGAAAAATACAAAAGCTATTTTCAAGTCATCCGCCATTGGAAAAACGTATTGAAAACCTGAGAGCTGGTTAATCCAGCTCTGCAAAATCTAATCAAAATAACTTTTCAGGTAAGCCTTTAATACTCGCTAAAGGAAACACTTAAAAAGCAAAACTAGTTTGAATTCTGCGTTCGGTGCTATGGTTTTTATTTTTCGATTTCGCTAGCATTCTTAGATTATCCAAACGCCTGATAAGGCTATCAAATTGTTGGTCTCGGACGGCCCTATCTTTATTCTTTTGTTCAATTCTTTGTTGCTGTATTTCACTGCGAGTGGATTCACATATTGAATCGTGTAAATTAATTAATTCTCGTGTCATAACATCCTCTCAATATTGTACTGTGTTTTTGTACAGTATAATATTGATTGATATTTAGTCAATAATTTCGATTAATAAATTATTTTTAAAATAACGGGGCTATATTCTGTTATCCAAGACGCGCTCTGTTTGTTCGGACTCACGCTTGACTAAAATAAAGGTAATAATCATTTTAGTTGGAAGTGACATAATCATTCCCACTGCCACACAGGCTGCACTGATGATGATTCCGTCTATTCCCATCTCATCAATTGTTTGACTAAAAAGATGTAAATAAATCCCTAACATAATTAAACATAATCCCGAGATTATCACCACTTTGAGTAACGTCATTACTTTTGAATTCGTCATCATGGTTTCCCCTTATATGTGAATCTTTGAATTGTATTTAATCAGTAATTCATAAGGTCACATTGATCTAGGTCAGTTTAATAACAAGTTTTGCTCAACGGAAATTCGAACCGCGCGGGTATTGATATCGTTATTATTGAATCCGCTCTCTACGTATTAAAATTATCTAGAACAAATAATTAACAAGCACTTAGAGCATCTTTGGTAGCGCGCAAACAGTCTTTGATTTCTTAATTGTTAATATTTGGTTAAGCGTATAGCGGTTTTCATAATGCTAATTCAATTGCCCCTATCTTTTTTAGGACCTACCTTTCATTGTCAGGTTAGCCGCTAAGCCTTTTGTTTAAAGGTTTTCAGTAAAGCATCGTAAAGCGGTGAATTTGGAGGGTGTAAATAAATAGTTAATAAAAGTTTCATTTTCGATGATTATTAGTTGACGACCACATTTTCGTGCTCTATTCTAATGAAAGCGCTTACATTTTGCTTGTTATTACAATAATTTTACAACCTTAGGGTGGCATAAGCAGGACGTGCGCGGGTGAAAAATGTAGTAATGAGTACAATCAAGGTAGTTTTTGGGAGAAAACAACATGACTAAAACAAGGTTTGCAAAAACCCATCTAGCAACGAGCCTTTCGCTCGTTTTAGGGGCTTCACTGTGCGCACCACTAGCTGCACAAGAAGCTGAAGACTTAGAGGTTATCCAAGTAACAGGTTTACGGGGAAGTTTACAAGAGGCTGCGGCCATAAAACGCTCGTCAGCTGGTGTAGTTGACGCTATTTCTGCTGAAGATATCGGTAAATTCCCTGACACCAACTTAGCAGAATCGCTGCAACGTATAACCGGTGTTTCGATCAGTCGTACTAATGGCGAAGGCTCTGAAGTTACTGTCCGCGGTTTTGCGGGTGGAAACAACATGATTACCTTAAACGGTAGAACAATGCCTGCAGCAATAACCTATGGTGCAGGCTCAGGTGCGGATGGTACAACTAAAAGTGGAAACACGCGCTCATTCGATTTTGCAAACCTAGCATCGGAAAGTATCAGAGCTGTAGAAGTATACAAAACAGGTAAAGCGAACATTGCAACTGGTGGAATTGGTGCAACCATTAATATAATCACCGCTAAACCACTTGATCAAGAAGGTTTTGTGGCTACTGTCGGCGCAAAAGCGGTACACGATACTACCAACCGTACTGGTGATGATCTTACCCCTGAATTATCTACTATTGTAAGCTACGCTAATGATGAGAAAACATTTGGTGTGAGTTTGTCTGCTGTGCATCAAGAACGTGATTCAGGTTATACCGGCGCCACTGTGAATAACTGGAATATTGACTATTGGGATGATATCGCCGATCCGGATAGAATGTGGAATAACAACACCACAGCAAACTATGTTAATGCTCCAGAGCAGGGACAGCTTTATGCGCGTCCCAATGACATCCGTTATGCATTTTCAAATACCCAAAGAACTCGCGACAATATGCAGCTAACATTGCAGTTTGCACCAACGGATGACTTTAAAGCGTCATTAGACTACACCTTTGCTGAAAACGAAATTGTTGAGCAACGTGGTGAAATTGGTAACTGGCTGCAAATCGGTACAAATACCGGGACGGTAGAGTTCGATAATTCTGCTGTGAAAACACCCATCTATATATCTGAAACCTATGCTGGAGGTGTAGATGAAGGGTACGAGCAACAGTGGCGTGAACAGACGAATACACTAGATTCGATTGGTGTGAACTTTGAATACAATGTTAATGATGATTTTAAAATCATGTTTGATGCGCACGACTCAACGATGCATAGTCGGGGGACAGGTCCAAGAGGTTCCGGCGAACTGGCGGTAGGTTTAGGGGCGCCAACAGTGACCTCAAGAGAATGGTTTTGGGATGGTGACTTGCCTACCTACACTAATGTATATGACGACAGCATTCGAGGTGCAAACAATAACGGGCAAGTGGATGCCGGTGATGTAGGTTCGTCGATTGCTCGCATTAGAAACGCCAGCCAAGAGTCTAAAATCACCCAGTATAAACTTGACGCTACTTACTTCCTAGACAGCGGTCATTTTGATTTTGGTGTGGAAGCTCGTGAAATGGAATCTCGCTCATTTCAAACTGCCGGCAACAACATTGCTTTGGGTAATTGGGGGGTCGCTAACCCTGGTGAATTCGGTGACTTGATTCAACCGTTTGATTTGCCGGGTGAGTTTGACGACTTTACCACAAACTCTGGTGGTTATGGTTTCATTGCTAACGCGCCTGATTTGTATACTGCAGCAGAAGCTCTTTATCCTGGTATTCCAGCTGGAACCGAGGACGCATTGTCATTCGACGATACGATACAAGAAGATTCCTTAGCCGCTTACGTTCAAGTCGCCTTAGAAGGTGAAATCGGAGAAATGCCATTTAGCATCTTAACCGGTGTGCGTTATGAAACTACAGACGTGACTTCGACTTCATTAATTAGTCGTAACTACTTTCAATGGGAAGACAATAATGACGTAGTGTCATATGTGGATGGTTCAGAAACCAGTTATGTTACGGCAGAAAGTGACTATGACTTTTTATTACCGAGCCTGGATTTAAAACTTGAGATTAAAGATGATTTAATCGGTCGCTTCTCATATAGCAAAACAATTGCTCGAGCAGGGTTTGGAAGTTTAGGTGTATCTGCTTCAAACTTTGCTGGCGGTGGTGGTTCAACATTGTTGGGTGCGCAACCAACAGCGGATGCGTCAAATCCTGCCTTATTACCTTTGGAGTCGTCTAACGTCGATTTATCATTGGAATGGTACTACGATGAAACAAGTTATGTTTCAGCCGGTTTGTTCCAAAAAGATGTGGTTAATTTCTTAGGTAGCCGTCAAGTTGACCAACCACTACTAGGTATTCGTGATGTAACTGGCGGTCCCCGTGCCGAGGCTGCCGTTCAAGCGCTAGCCGACCGCGGTATTGCACTTGATGACACATCACTTTACGCCATGATGGTATTGCTAAGTCAACCAGAAGCCTTCCCTGGTGGAGCTGATGATTACACTGGTTCGCCAGAACAAATTCAACAGTTAGCCGAAACCGAAGGTTGGGATTTGGTCGCAAATGAGGATGATCCTGAAGTCATTTTCCGTACTAATACACCAGACAATAACCGAGCAGCCAAAATTTATGGCGCTGAATTTGCGGTACAACACTTCTTTGGTGATACCGGCTTTGGTGTGCAGGCTAACTATACGTTTGTACGCGGAGATGTGGGCTTTGATAACGAAGCGGATCCTAACCAGTCGCAATTTGCTTTAGTGGGTTTGAGTGATACGGCTAACTTAGTGGCTATGTACGAAAAAGATGGTTTCCAAGCACGTGTTGCCCTTAACTGGCGTGATAAATACTTGGCAGAAGTGAATAAAGGTAGTTCTAATAACCCGCGTTATGTGGAGTCTTATACTCAACTTGATGTAAACGTTAGCTACGATATTAACGACCAATTCACAGTGTTCTTTGAAGGTTTGAATATAACTGAAGAAGACATCCGTGAACACGCACGAAACGAAACGCAATTATGGTATGCAACCGATTTAGGTGCACGCTATCAAATGGGGGCTCGTTACAAGTTCTAAGGCGGTATGAAACGGCAAACAACACCAGTGGTGGTGTTTGCCATCGTCCATAAGCCGCTGTTTATTGCGGCTTTTGTTTTTGTAAATATTTGAATAGGATTTGAAGATGTAGCACACTGACACTTCTTATTTTGTTCAATTAAATATGAATATTTTCATTTTTAATTTACTGGTTTGAAATAACCAACGAGCAAAAAATTATTGAGGAAATACAATGGCCAAACATGTGCTTTTGAATAATGTGCAGCATAAAGATACTAAGGTGCTTGCGCATTATGCTAAAGAGTTTGCCGACGATGTAGCCAGCGTATTGGTTTTCCCACTAGAATTTGTTGAATTACAAAAAGAATATCCAATCTTTTTCCAATTAGACCAACAGACGGGTAAATATCAATGTGTTGTTATGCTTGGTTTGCAAAAAGATGAAAACCTTTTCCTAAGCGATACAACTCCTTCAGGTTGGGACGCTAGCTACATACCAGCTATGATTGAACGAGGGCCTTTTTTAATCGGTTTTCAGCAACAAGATCCCCATTCAGATCCGTCTCCGGTTATACACATTGATATGCAACATCCCAAGGTGTCCACCGACAAAGGGCAGCCATTATTTCTCGAGCATGGCGGTAACAGTCCTTATTTGAATCATATCGCTACCCGATTGCAGTCTATTCACGAGGGCATGGCAATCCAAGATGCAATGTTTAATAGTTTCCTAAGTTGCGAGTTGATTGAGCCGGTTAATATCGAATTTGATTTAAACAACGGCGAAAAGTGCAAAGTATCTGGAAATTTTACGATTAATGAGGAGAAACTAAGAGCGCTGTCAGCAGAGCAACTTTTTGAGCTTAATCAATCGGGATATTTACAGTTTGCGTACGCGGCAGTGGCATCTGTTACTAATATTAGAAAATTGATTCAGCGTAAAAACGCCACATTTGCTTAATAAGCAGAGCTTAGAGTACCTATGTTAAACATCACCAAACAAACTGAAGTTATTGAAAATTGTCAGTCAGGGGAGGTGCCTAATGATATTCATCAGTATAGCCACCCTGTAGTACTTAAAGGTGTGGTTAAGCATTGGAAGCTGGTGGAAGTAGGTTTGGAATCTGCGCAAAAAAGCGTTGACTATTTAAAGTCGTTTTATAATGGTAAGTCAGTATTTGCTTACTTTGGCAATCCTGATATAGAAGGGAAGTACGCCTACAATGAAAATGCAACTGAGTTAAATTATGAGTCTAAACGGGCACAAGTAGATGAGGTGCTCGACCTTATAATGGAACATCTTTACGATCAGCGCCCACCAGGATATTACATTGCATCAAATGTTATTGATTTGAATTTCCCTGGACTTCGCGCTGACAATGATTTGCATATTCCTGTTATCCAAAAACAGCATGCGACCGAACCCCCGATACCCAGTATTTGGATTGGCAACAAGTCAATTGCTCGCTGTCACTACGATGCTTCTGACAATATTGCTTGCGTTGTCACCGGAAAACGGCGTTTTATTACTTTCCCACCGGATCAAATTGCGAACTTATATCCCGGCCCCTTAGCTCCTACACCAGGTGGCCCGGCGATTACTATGGTGGATTTGCACAATCCTGATTATGAAAAATACCCGAAAATTAAACAAGCATTAGCCCACGGACAAGTCGCGGAATTAGAACCGGGCGATGGTATCTATATTCCGAGTATGTGGTGGCATCAAGTCGAGGCGCTAAGCCCATATAATGTGTTAGTCAATTATTGGTGGAGTAATGCGGAAAAGTATATGGGGGCTGCGATGAATGTGTTGTACCACGCGATGCTAAGTCTTCGCGATAAACCGGCACATGAAAAGGCAGGTTGGAAGCATATATTTGATTACTATATTTTTGGTGAGGGTGAGCAACCTACAGCGCATTTACCGCCTGAAGCCCATGGTTTTTTAGCGCCCATGAATGAAATGATGTCACGCCAACTTCGTGCCATGTTAATCAATAAACTAAATCGATAAATGGATCGCAAAGGTGAGCAGAAGGTGAACAGAAAAATCAAAAATGTGGTTATTGCTGGCGGTGGAACCGCTGGTTGGATAGCTGCCGCAGCATTGGCTAAACAGATGCCTTCCGTCATCAATGTGACCTTGGTGGAGTCTGAAGAAATCGGTACCGTTGGCGTCGGTGAGGCAACTATTCCGCCCATGCGAGTATTCAATAAACTGTTGGGCATTGATGAGTCTCAGTTTATGGCAGAAACGTCAGCTACCTTTAAGCTAGGCATTCAATTTGATAATTGGGGTAAGCAAGGAGATAGCTATATTCATTCATTCGGTATGACAGGTAAAGAAAGCTTTATTGCTCCATTTCATCACTTCTGGCTATACGGAAAAGAACAGGGCGTTGCAAAGGACTTTGGTAAATACTGTTTTGAATTGGAAGCTGCTAAGGCCAATAAATTTGCGCTTTCAGATAAGTCATCTATCAATTATGCATACCACTTAGATTCCAGTAAATATGCCGCTTATTTGCGTAAGTTTAGCGAATTTCGAGGAGTGAAAAGGATAGAAGGAAAAATTGCCGCAGTAAATAAAGACCCCAAAAACGGTTTTATCACTAGCTTAAAATTGGATTCAGGACAGTTAGTCGAGGGCGATTTATTTATTGATTGTACCGGCTTTCGAGGTTTGCTAATCGAGCAAGCGTTACATACGGGTTATGAAGATTGGTCGCATTGGTTACCTTGTGATAGTGCGATTGCGGTACAAACTAAGTCGGTAGGGGAAGTATCTCCAATCACTCGTTCTATTGCTCATCACAGTGGCTGGCAATGGCGGATTCCATTACAACATAGGGTTGGAAATGGCATTGTTTATTGCAGCAAGTACATGACTGATGAACAAGCTAAAGAGTATCTCTTATCGAATATTGAGGGCGAGGTTATTACCGAGCCCAGAGTGATAAAATATCGCACAGGTAGGCGTCGTAAACATTGGAATAAAAACTGTCTAGCCCTTGGTTTGGCTAGCGGTTTTGTGGAGCCTTTGGAATCAACCAGTATTCATCTCATTATGATGGGCATTATTCGCTTACTCAGGCTTTTCCCATGTGGGGAAATATCCGATTCGGTAATTGATGAATACAATCAACAAGCCACCGACGAGATCGAAAAAATCCGCGATTTCATCGTCTTGCACTATCATGTTACTCAACGGCAAGACAGCGAATTTTGGCGACATTGTAAAAGCATGGAGGTGCCAGAGAGTCTGGCTCATCGAATACGGCTGTTTACCGATCACGCCCATGCATTTCAAGCCGATGGTGAATTGTTTAGAGTCGATTCTTGGACACAAGTTATGCTTGGTCAAGGGATTGAGCCGAAACAATACCATCCCAGTGTTCAGGGAATGCCGGCGATGGAGTTAGAAAAGTTCTTATCTTCACTGGAACAATCAATATCTAAGGCGGTTTCCCAATTACCTAGTCATCAACGTTTTATTCAACAATATTGTAGCCCACCCAATTAACGATGATGAGTTTGTAGTAAAAATCAACAAAACAGGTATTGGGGATAGAATAATTCCAGCATTTACATTTTTTTAACGTTAAGCATTGCTTTTTATTGCGAATCCAACTAACCTCTAAATGTAAGCGCTTTCATTTGGGTGGTTTTCGTTATAGTTTTCGCGCTTAACACTTTGTTGACCATCAAAAAGATACCGATTAACCATTAACAGAATTAGTAATTATCAAATCATGAGCAACCTTTCCTTACCATCTTCATCAAAATTACTGGACCATGACTTCGTGTTCGGTGTAGCAACGTCTTCTTTCCAAATTGAAGGAGCAGCGGACAGCAGATTAGAATCAATTTGGGACACTTTTTGTGCTACACCCGGTAAAATCTCCGATGCTTCTAACGGGCTGGTGGCATGTGAGCATGTTAAGTTTTGGCGCGAAGATGTGGAGTTGATTGACTCTTTAGGCGTGGATGCCTATCGATTTTCCATCTCTTGGCCTAGGGTGGTCAAAAAAGACGGTTCTCTAAACGATAAAGGGATGCAGTTTTACATTGATTTGGTGGAAGAGTTAGTTAAGCGCAACATCAAACCCTTTGTCACTTTATATCATTGGGATTTGCCTCAGCACTTAGAAGAAAAGGGTGGTTGGCTGAATCGTGAAACCGCATTTCATTTCGAGCATTACGTGAATTTAGTTGCTAAAGCTTTGGGAGACCGAGTATACGCGTACGCTACCTTAAACGAACCATTTTGTTCAGCTTACCTAGGTTATGAAAATGGTGTGCACGCACCGGGTAAAAGGGGACAAGCAAACGGTAGGAAGTCAGCCCATCATTTACTGTTAGCTCACGGTCTTGGCATACGCGCATTGCGTCGAAATTGTCCCGATACTAAGGCTGGAATTGTACTTAATTTCACCCCCTGCTATCCAGAGACTCAGGTGGCTGAAGATATAAAGGCAGCGAAAATAGCCGATGATTATATTAATCAGTGGTACATGCGACCCGTTATGGAAGGGCTCTATCCAGATGTGGTTGAGCTAATTGAACCACAAAACCGACCTGATATTTTACCGGGCGATATGGACTTGATTAGCCAGCGCTTAGATTTCTTAGGAGTAAATTTTTATACCAGACTAAAATATCGCAGCGATGGCAAAGGCTGGTATGAAGAGCTTCAACCTAAAGGTGTAGTCACTACTGACATGGGGTGGGAAGTTTACCCTAAAGCACTTTCTGAGCTCTTAATATCTCTTCATCAACGTTATACACTGCCACCAGTTTACATCACTGAAAATGGTGCGGCGATGCAGGATGAAATTAAACACGGCAGAGTGAATGATCAAGACAGAATTGACTACTTTCAATCACATCTCAATGCTGTTGATGACGCCTCCCAGCAGGGTGTTGATATCGCCGGTTATTTCGCCTGGAGTTTGATGGATAACTTTGAGTGGGCAGAAGGTTACGAGAAGCGGTTTGGTATTGTGTATGTTGACTATCTTACCCAGAGTCGCACTATTAAAGACAGTGGACTTGCCTATAAACAACTGATTACTAGTAGGTAGCAAAGTAAATGATGCAAAGCGAAATAACCAAACTGCCAATAATTGAAAAAGTCGGTTACGCCATGGGGGATGCCGCCGCTAATTTAGTCTGGCGCGGGGCGCTTGCTTATTTAGCTGTTTTTTATACTGATACGTTCGGTTTGACTGCCGCAGCGGCCGCATTGTTGTTCCTCGTGGTCAGACTATCTGATGGTATAACCGATATCATTATGGGGATGATTGCCGATCGCACAGATACTCGGTGGGGCAAGTTCAGACCGTGGATTTTATTTTCTACGCCATTACTTGGCCTATTCATGGTGCTATGTTTTACCACACCAGAATGGTCAGCGAGTAACAAGCTAATCTACGCCTATGTCACTTATATCGGCTTAACACTCTGTTATACCCTCAATAATGTGCCTTATTCGGCTTTAATGGGAGTGATGACCGAATGTGATGTTGAACGGACCAGTTTATCTGCGTATCGCTTCGCCGGCGCATTCTTTGGTGGTTTGCTGGTTATGGGGTTTTTACCGTATTTCGTCGACTTATTTGGCCAAGGTAATGATGTACAGGGTTATCAATCAACGATGTATCTGTTTGCTGGAATATTGGTTGCGTTAATGGTCTTTACGTTTTTATCCACTAAAGAGCGAGTGAAACCTGCAGTCAATAACACCTCAGGGTTGAAAACTGAGCTGTGGGATCTGACTAAAAATCTGCCGTTTATTTTATTACCTTTGATGAGTATTAGTCTGTTTTTCTATTACCGTAACGTATTAACCGGTGTGATATTTGCGGTTGTTATTGTTGGGACTTGGATACTAATAAACCGCTTTCTGGCCAAACCCAGAGAGCAAATTAGCTCGACTCAACAGGATATGATTGACCTGATAACTAATAAACCTTGGTTAATCTTGTTAGGTATGGGCTTTTTAACCATGATGTTTAATGGCATCAAATACGGTGTGATTGCCTATTACTTTAAGTACGTTATTGGTGATGAATTGATGACAGGTCAATTCTTCGTAGCCCTGTTAGTGGTATCTATTTTTGGTGCATTAAGCACATCGTTTCTCGCTCGTGTTTTTGGTCGTAGAGTACTGTTTATTGGTTCATTAGTTATTGGCAGTATACTAACTATTTGCTTTTACTGGGTGCCTGAAGGAAATGTCACCTTAGTGTTTGTGCTAGGTTGTTCCGCAGAATTCTTTGCAGCTATTTTTCCTACTTTGTTCTTTTCGATGTTAGGGGATTCCGCTGATTATTCTGAATGGAAAAACGGACGAAGAGCAACGGGTTTAGTCTATTCTGCAGGTACATTTGTGCAGAAAACTGGCGGAGGGTTCGCAGGAGCATTAGTGCTGGTAGTATTGTCTAGTTATGGCTACGACGGTATGGACCAAACGACAGTTGCAGATAGCTTACCTGGTATTAAATTGTTGATGAGCTGGATACCTGGATTTTTTGGTATAGCTGCTGCAATTTTGATGTTGTTTTATCCCCTTACCGATAAACAACAGAAAAAAATTACTCTAGAACTCAAGGGGCAAAGAGCATTGGCGTAGTTTTTTCTAATCAGTAGTATCCTTGCCTGATTGCCCTAAACTTTACACACATCGGATGTTTTGTAATGCCGCATAATTATTCATTACAAGGTGGCGATTGTATAGTAGGCTAGCTATCCTCTAGTCTCAGGGCGAATATTAGCAAAAATTTATGGCAACGATTTACGAAGTAGCAAAACATGCTGGGGTGTCTTTGGCAACGGTTTCCAGAGTCATGAACGGCAATGTGAAAGTCAGACAAAGCACTAGTGACAAAGTAATGCATGCCATGAAAGAGCTTGGCTATGTGCCAAATAATTTCGCTCGTTCACTCGCATCAAATAAAGCAAATAGCATTGGTCTTTTGGTTTCTAACCTTAATAGCTCATTTTTTGGACAGATGATGAGCGGCGTGGAAACAGAGCTAAGAGCCGCTGGTAAACACGTGATTATTTCTGCCGGTCATGATGAAGAGGCGGAAGAGAAAGACGGTATTGATTTTCTGATCAGTCGTCAATGTGATGCCTTGATTGTGCACTCTGAAGCCATCTCTGATGAATATTTAATTGAGCTAAACAAAAGCAAACTCCCCATTTTAATTATGAACCGCGTCGTCGAAAGCATGCAAGATCAGTGTTTTATTGTTAATAACCAAGCTGGTGGTTATATGGCCGCACAGACTTTGTTGAAAAAAGGACATAGAGACATCGCCTACATTAGCGGTCCTACTTATAAAGAAGATACTAAGCAGCGTTTAATTGGTCACAAAAGAGCGTTGCAAGAGTATGGCGTGGTGTTTAATGAAAAACTCCATTATGTAGGTGATTATCTTGAGACCGGTGGTATCGCAGGGATGAATTATTTACTCAATTCAGGTGAACATTTTAGTGCATTAGCCTGTTCAAATGATGAAATGGCATCCGGTGCAATGAGTTGTGCTAGAGAGCATGGTTTGGTGCTGCCAGAAGATTTATCCGTGATTGGTTTTGATGATGTGTTATTTGCAAAACATATGTTTCCCAAATTAACCACTATTGATAACCCAGTATTAGAAATGGGGAAAATGGCGGCTCAATGGGTTTTGAAATATGTTTATAAAGAGTCAAATAGAGAAATTCAGCGCGTTTTCGAACCCAAACTTATTGAACGTTTATCTGTTATCGAGTTGAATTAGAGAAAGGCCCTTTCTTACTGTTAATGCGGTCAACCCCAGTTATGAGTAGAAAATTAAAAGCAGCAATTTGACTTATGCAAATTGCTGCTCATTTTTACTGATCTCAAAATGTTGTTGAGCAGTTTTCGTTCACTTTATAATTTTGGTCCAGAATTAGAAATTTCCTTTCCTTCATCGTTATCAGTAAACTTCACAAAGTTCTTAGTGAACAAAGTTGCTAAATTAGTGGCCTTTTCAGTCCATTGTTCGGCTTGTTCATAAGTGTCACGAGGATCCAAAATATTGTCTTCAACATCATGTAAGTGTTTAGGTACCGACAAATTAAAGATTGGAAGTGTGTTCATTTCCGCTTGATTAATTGAACCGTCTAAAATGGCATCTATAATCGCGCGAGTAGCTTTAATGGAAATACGTTTTCCCGTGCCGTTCCAGCCAGTATTTACCAAGTATGCTTCGGCACCCACTGCGTGCATTCGTTTACGCAAAACTGCTGCGTATTTTGTTGGATGAAGACTTAAGAAAGCCGCACCAAAACAGCTCGAAAACGTTGGTGTCGGCTCTGTAATTCCTCGTTCTGTACCTGCTAATTTGGCTGTAAATCCAGACAAAAAGTAGTACTCAGCTTGTTGAGGGGTTAACTTAGCAACAGGAGGAAGCACACCAAAAGCATCAGCGGTTAAGAAGATAACTTTAGTTGCATGACCGGCTTTAGAAATAGGTTGGACAATGTTTTCTATGTGATCAATGGGATAAGAGACTCGGGTATTTTCAGTTTTTGAGTTATCGTCAAAATCGATTTTGCCATTACTGTCTACAGACACATTTTCCAACAACGCATTACGACGTATTGCAGCATAGATTTCCGGCTCTTGTTCTTTGCTCAAATTAATCGTTTTCGCATAACAACCACCTTCAAAATTGAAGATACCGTTGTCATCCCAACCATGTTCGTCATCGCCAATGAGTTTTCTGTGTGGATCTGTCGATAGTGTGGTTTTTCCTGTACCTGATAAACCGAAGAAAATTGCCACATCGTCATCTTTACCCACATTCGCGCTGCAATGCATGGAAGCAATACCTTTGAGCGGCAAAAAGTAATTCATCATTGAGAACATACCTTTTTTCATTTCGCCGCCGTACCATGTACCGCCGATAATTTGGACTTTTTCAGTGAGGTTAAAGGCGACAAAATTCTCTGAATTTAAGCCGTGTTCCTGCCACTTTTTATTCACCGTTTTAGAACCGTTCAGAACTAGAAAGTCAGGTTCAAAACCTTCAAGTTCTTGTTCTGTTGGACGTATAAACATATTCTTCACAAAGTGTGCTTGCCATGCCACTTCGGTCACAAACCGCACTTTCAAACGGGTATCTGCATTTGCACCACAAAAGGTATCCACAACAAACAGTCTTTTACTGCTTAACTGTTGAGTAACCGTTTGTTTTAGCTCTTGCCATACTTCAGTGCTAATCGGTTTGTTATCATTTGTGCCTTGATCAGACCACCATACCGTATCTTTAGTGGTGTCATCGCGAACGATGTATTTATCTTTTGGTGAGCGACCGGTAAATATACCAGTGTCGACAGACACTGCACCGAGTTCTGTTTCAATACCTTTTTCATAACCAACTAAATCACTTTTTGTCTCTTCTTCAAACAGAAACTCATAGGATGGATTATGAATAATTTCCGTGGCATCAAGAATGCCGTTGTTGTCTAAATATTTGGTTAGTTTTTCAGTATTCATGAACTATTTTTCCGTAGGGTTTTATATTTTTATTATTATTTTTGTATTTAAGCTAACTTTGTTATTAAAGTTAGACTCCCTAACACTAATGGGTCTGAAAAGGAAAAACTAGATCAACTTACTACTCATTCAAAAAAAAAAGCGATAAGTTATAACAATTCATCGAATTCTAAGCATGTAAGCGTTTTCAAAAGCTGTTCGCTGGCTGAGACTAAGAAATCTCTGTAATGTTTAACTTCCCCATCCCCTTATTTATGCGCCTAGGAGTGATTAAATGGCCGAGTCTGTAGAGTGTATTGTTGTCGGCGCTGGCGTCGTTGGCTTAGCTGTTGCACGAGAAATGGCTCAAAAAGGTGTGGAAACTATTGTCATTGAAAGTCAATCTCAAATCGGCACAGGAATTAGCTCTCGCAATAGCGAAGTAATACATGCTGGTATTTATTATCAGCCTAATTCTCTTAAAGCTCGGCTTTGTGTTCAGGGGAATAAAATGCTTTATGCGTATTGCGAGGAACGCAATATTGCCTATAAAAGATGTGGCAAACTGATTGTCGCTACATCTGAACTTCAGTTGCAAAAGCTAACTGAAATTCAACAAAACGCACGTGCCAATAATGTGTCAGATCTTGAATTTTACAGCAGACAAAAAGCCTTAGCTTTAGAGCCTGAACTTGCCTGTTACGGTGCATTGTTTTCGCCTTCAACGGGCATTATAGACAGTCATGGATTTATGTTAAATTTACAAGGTGAGTTGGAAAGTGCTGGTGGCGCGGTAGCACTAGGGGCGGAATTGGGTTCAGCTAAATGTACTGACAATTCAATTCTACTGGATATTGGTGGCGACCAAAACATACAAATTAACGCAAAGTACTTAATTAATTGCGCAGGTTTACACGCCCAGAAAATTGCTAGATGTTTTGAGGGTTTACCGCAAAGTAGCGTGCCTGCTATTCATTATGCAAAAGGAAACTATTACGCCTTGTCTGGCAAAGCGCCGTTTAGCCACCTTATTTATCCTGTTCCTGAAAGTGCTGGTTTAGGAGTGCATTCCACATTAGATTTAGGTAATTCAGTCCGTTTTGGTCCTGATGTCGAGTGGGTCAATGAATTGGATTACAAGGTCGATCCTGCTAGAGCCGATGGGTTTTATCAGCAAATTAGAAAATACTGGCCTAACCTTAAAGACGGTTCTCTAGCGCCTTCATATGCTGGAATTCGTCCTAAACTCCATGGGAAAGGTGAAGAGGCAAGAGATTTTATGATTCAGACTGAATCACAACATGGTATTGCAGGTTTAGTTAATCTGTACGGTATAGAATCACCGGGGCTGACCGCGTCGATGGCCATTGCTGCGCTGGTAGTAGATGGCGTATTAGCGAAAAACCTGTAGCCCCTTTAAGCAGTCACTTAATAAAGTATGGCTTGCCATTTTCATTTCACTTTGCATATTTATATTTCAAAGTTTTTTCCTAATTAACGGGACAATCATACTAAATTTAACCACGCCTTAATCTTCTGTTTTTCTCTAATATTTTGTTTTTATTGGTTATTTTTAATTAATTTGAATGCCGTGTGCAGTTTTGATTTTAGTCAATGTAGCACCTGGTTATACAACGTATATTGAAATAACTGATTGAGGTTATTTGGTTGTTACATCCTTCATCTTACCTCATGAAAAAAAGGGTTATCCATTGTTAAATTAGAATTGATAACGAAATCCTTATTTATTGATACAGGTGAAATTTGAATATGCTCAAAATACGTTACTTTTTGATAGCGATATCAAGCATGGTTTTTGTCACGCAAACCTTTGCCGCTGATGCGTTAATATCGGTGGGTAAAACGAAATCGATGATTTGCGCTAGTTGCCATGGTAGTGCTGGTATCAGCCTCAGTCCTATTTGGCCAAATTTGGCTGGGCAAAAATCCGCTTATCTAGAAAAGCAACTTAAAGCATTCCGTAATGGTGAGCGTAAAGAACCGACGATGGCGGCAATGGCTAAAGGATTAAGCGACAAAGATATTAAAGCATTAGCAGCTTATTACGCGTCTTTAAAATAAAACCATAACAACTTGGCTTCAGATTTTTCGCTTTGCAGTGAAATTGTCCTTTTATATCAATGTTTTTAGAACTTAAGTAATTAAAACTCATCATTATTTTAGCTCATGAGTAGAATTTCTTGATATAAAAGGTATAAAGCTATAACATATGCTCATTAGGGCATTTGGCCTACCCTTTATTACAGGATTATTATTTATGTCATCAGGAAATTCATACCCACTTGAAGACCTCAAAGTCGTAGAATTTACACATATGGTTATGGGGCCTGCTACTGGTGTGGTACTAGCAGATTTAGGTGCAGTGGTGACAAAAATAGAGCCTATTGAAGGTGATAAAACGCGCCGCCTAAAAGGTTCGGGTGCTGGTTACTTTCCCATGTATAACCGCAATAAGCGCAGTGTGTGTATAGATCTCAAATCAGCAGAAGGTAAAGAGGTTGCGTTAAACTTAATTCGCGAAGCGGATGTGTTGATTGAAAACTTCAGACCTGGTGCGATGGAAAAGCTTGGGTTTGGTTATGCAGCAATGAGTCAACTGAATCCAAGACTTATTTATTGTTCATTAAAAGGCTTTTTAACCGGCCCATATGAAAATCGTACTGCGTTGGATGAAGTGACGCAAATGATGGGTGGACTGGCTTATATGACAGGTCTTCCTGACAAGCCTATGCGGGCTGGCTCTTCTGTTATTGATATCACTGGCGGTATGTTTGGTGTTATCGGCATTCTTTCTGCTTTGCATGAACGCCATACGAGCGGTAAAGGTCGTCACGTTACTAGTTCATTATTTGAGACTACCGCATATTTTGTTGGTCAGCATATGGCCCAAGAAGTGGTGCTAGGTGAAGCTCCCCCTCCTATGTCTGTGCGCAGAAGTGCTTGGTCAATCTACGAAATTTTCAATTGTAAAAATGACGAACGTGTTTTTGTTGGGGTTGTCAGTGACACTTTGTGGAAACACTTTTGTAAAGAATTTGAACTACACGAATTTGCAGCAGACAGCAGCCTAGATAAAAACAATGATAGGGTGAAGCAGAAAGATAGAATTATTCCGGTAATCAAGGAATTGTTTAGTGGCTTAGATAAGCAAACCCTGATGGACCGTCTAGAGCGTGCGGGTATTCCCTTTGCGCCAATCAATACTCCCTCTGATTTGTTTAATGATCCGCACCTTAATAGTGGTGGATTACTACCGGTTACAACACCCCAAGGTATCGCTAACCTGCCTTCTTTACCGATTGAATTAGATGGTAAACGTACTGTTCTACATCATGATTTACCAAAAGAAGGCGAAGATACCATTCGGGTGCTTAAAGACGCCGGATACAGTGATAAACAAATAGCAGAATTAATTGATTTAAAAGTAGTAAAAGCCCTTACCACTGATTAATAAAAGTTTTCAACCTACTCCGAAATGTGGTTGTTTTAAAGGGCGTTTTAGCCCTTTTTTTTACTCTTTTTGGTTTTATGCAAACACTCTTAAGTTAGTGCTTAGTGGAGATGTTCAAGATTCATTTTTTGTGAATCATAAGAGTGTTTAAGGGTACATAAAAGTATCAATACTTACGCATAAAAGATATGCTGATATATCATTTGGTTGTGACCGAAAACGAGTCACACCCTGAGTTAGAATCAAACATATAGTTAAGTTTAGGCAAATAGGAGCGACTATGGAATTATCTGAAAAAACGGCCCGTCAGATTTTTGCGGAGGTTCAGGCTAATCCAGCCCGAAAGCGTTTTGGTTTTGGAAATAAGGCTATTTTGGTCAATATAGATTTGCAAAAGGCCTACACTCGAACCGATCTTTTTAAAACTGCCTACGAGACAGACCCGCGACAGCTTGAATATGTCAATAAACTTGCGGAAAAATTCCGTGCATTGGGTTGGCCTGTTGTTTGGACTAATGTGGCATATATGGATTCTGGTGAAGATGCTGGTATCTGGGGAACCCGCACAGATACTCCCGATAGTTTACAGAATATTAAATTTGATAGTGAGCGCTCAGAGCTTGATGACCGTTTGCAAGTCGACCGTAAAAAAGATGTTTTTTACTGTAAAAAAATGCCTTCTCCGTTTTTTGAAACTCAACTGCAAAGCCTATGCGTATGGCACCAAGTGGATACCGTTATATTAACCGGTGGTTCAACTTCTGGTTGCATCAGAGCCGCTGCGGTAGATAGTTTGTCACGCGGATATCGCACTATAGTGCCGATCGAGTGTGTTGCTGACAAACATGAAAGCTATCACTTCGCTAACCTTACCGATTTATCATTGAAATATGCTGATGTATTAGCCGTACAAGAAGTATATGACTGGTTAGAAAAATAGTAGAAGGAGTTTTTTTAATGCATACAGATCCCGGTTACTATGATTATTGGCCTTATCACAAACGTCCTAAAATCACTTGGCCAAATGGCGCTAAAGTCGCATTTTGGGTAGCACCCAATATTGAGTTTTATGAGCTAGATCCACCTGCAAATCCATCTCGTAAGGCTTGGCCGCAACCTTATCCTGCCATTGCCGGATATGGTATTCGTGATTACGGTAATCGTGTGGGTCATATGCGTCAAATGCAGCTTCTGGATAAATATGGTGTGCGCGGATCCATATCATTATCTACCGCATTATGTGATCACCATCCTGAGATTATTAGCCTGTGTAAAGAACGGGACTGGGAGTTTTTCAGTCATGGTATCTATAACACTCGTTATACTTATGGAATGAGCGTGGAGCAGGAACGAGAAATGATCCGCGACTCAATTGAAACCATCTATAAACATACCGGACAGAAATGTGCTGGTTACTTAGCCCCAGCACTATCGCACAGTGACCATACTATTGACTTGTTTGCCGAAGTGGGAACGGAATTATTTGGCGATGATGCCGGCTTTTACACTTGTGATTTATTTCATGATGATCAACCAACTCCTATCCATACTCGTTCTGGTAAAAAGTTTGTGTCAATTCCCTATTCATTAGAGATGAATGACACCATTGCTTACGTATCTAATAAAGTTACACCTCGTCAATATGGAAAAATGCTCAAAGCAAATTTTGACCGTTTGTACCAAGAAGGCGAAGAGAGTGGAACCATCATGTGTATTCCAACTCACAACTATCAAGTGAGTTGCCCACATCGTCTAAAAGCCTACGAAGAAGCCTTGGAATACATCACCGGACACAGTGATGTTTGGGTAGCTACTGGGCGCGAAATAGCAAGTTATTACATGCAGCATTGTTATGACGATAGTGTCGCTGATATAGCTGCCAAGCAAGGAGGGAAATAATCATGAGTCTAGATGATTCTTATCTTCAATATCCCAAACGACATTACGGAATGGACCACGATTTATATGATTGGTCGATGCTGACAGAGCGTAAACCTATTGTCTGGCCAAATAACAAAAAACTAGCGCTTTGGGTAAATATCAACGTCCAGTTTTTTCCTTTGAACCAGGGTGCAAACCCAGTTGCCGTGCCTGGTGGTATGAAAATGCCTTATCCAGATTTACGCCACTTTAGTTTGCGTGATTACGGTAATCGCGTCGGTATATTTCGAATCTTCAAAGCATTAGATAAATTTAATATCAAACCAACTATCGCGATTAATGGCGCCATGGTTGAACGCGCACCTTATTTGATGGATGTCATTAAAGAGCGAGGTAATGAAGTCATTGCCCATGGTTGGCAGATGGACATGTTGCATCATGGCGAAGTTTCGCCAAACGATGAAGCAAGTTGGGTTGCTAAAAGTGTGCAAACTTTACGTGAGCGCTTTGAGCAGCCGGTGAAAGGCTGGTTAAGTCCTGGTCGCTTGCAATCAGAAAATACCCCTGAGTTATTGCAGCAAAATGGTATCGACTACATGTGCGATTGGGTTAACGATGAGTTGCCCTATGCCTTTAGAACTGAAACTGGTCAACTCAGCAACATGCCTTTATCTAATGAACTGGATGATTTTTTTATTTTGCAAAACAATCTGCACAGTGAAGATAGCTATGTTGAGCAAATTCAAGATGCATGTGACCTGTTGTTAAGTGAAGCCGAAACACAAGGTGGGCGTCTATTAGCATTGAATATACATCCATGGATGTTGGGTCAACCCCACCGTATTGCTTGCTTCGAGAAAGTACTTGAATACATCAGTAGTAAAGATGGAGTTTGGAGTGCTAGCGCGAGTGATATTTACCAGAGCTGGCAAGCACAGCAATAATTTGTAGGGGCGTTAGAACCCTCCTTATCCTTGAGACAAGAGATAATAATGTCCAAAACACTTTTTCAGAAGATATGGGATGCTCATCAGGTTAAACAATTACCTGATGGGACTTACTTAGTTTACATTGACCGAGTCTTTTTACACGAAAGAACAGGTTCTATTGCGTTGCAAAGTTTGGCCGAAACTGGACGAAAAGTTCGTCATCCAGACCAAGTTTTTTGCACCATGGATCATATTGTCGATACATTTCCAGGTCGTGGTGATGAAACTGTCATGCCTTCAGGGAAAGACTTTATTCAAGCTACACGTAAAGAAGCCAAAGCCGCGGGCATTACCTTATTTGACATAGGTGATGAACGACAAGGTATCGCCCATGTCATTAGTCCAGAATTGGGTATCGTACAACCAGGTTTAACCCTAGTTTGCCCGGATAGTCACACCTGTACTCAAGGTGCTTTAGGTGCGGCTGCTTGGGGGATTGGTTCTTCTGAAGCTGAACATGCAATGGCGACTCAAACTCTACGTATTAATAAACCCAAATTGATGCGGGTTTGGTTTGAAGGCGAACTGAATTCAAGTGTCACAGCCAAAGATATGATTCTCCACCTTATCAGTAAATTTGGTGCCCACGGTGGCGCTGGTCATGCAATAGAATTTGCTGGTCCTGCAGTAGAAGCCCTGTCGATAGAAGCGAGAATGACTCTATGTAATATGGCTGTAGAGTTTGCGGCATTTACAGGTTTAGTAGCACCGGATCAAAAAACCATCGACTATTTACAAGGTCGCCCTTATGCGCCTAAAGGCGAGCAATGGGACACTGCTGTAGAATATTGGCATAATCTGCGCACCGATGAGGATGCCTTGTTCGATACTGAAATTAAAATAGACGTTGCAGATATTGAACCTACCATCACTTGGGGTACAAGCCCACAACATGCTTGTGGTATCAGCCAAACCGTTCCTGAATTAAATACCTTAGCTTCTGAAGATGCACGCACAGCGGCAACACGTGCTCTAGCTTATCAAGACTTAAAGTCAGGCGATAAGTTGCTCGGCCTCAAGATAGATTGCGCATTTATCGGTTCATGTACCAATTCGCGAATTGAAGATCTTCGTAAAGCTGCAGCTATTTTAGCAGGTAAAAAAGTGGCTACTCATGTGAAAGCCATTTGTGTTCCCGGTTCGCAGCAAGTAAAAGCGGCTGCCGAGCGTGAAGGTTTACATCAGGTTTTCTTAGATGCAGGTTTTGAGTGGAGAGAAAGTGGATGTTCCATGTGCTTCTATGCTGGGGGGGAGCACTTTGGTAAACAACAACGGGTTTTATCTACGAGTAATCGTAATTTTGAATCTCGCCAAGGTCCAGAGACTCGTACCCATTTAGCCAGTCCAGAAACCGTGGCCGCCAGTGCCATATACGGTTGTATTACCGATCCGCGTGCGGTTCCAAGGAGTGATCGATGAAAGCATTTACAACTCACTGTGGTATTGCCGCGCCATTATTAAGAATCAATATTGATACTGATGCCATTATTCCGAGTAGGGAAATGCGTCGAGTATCTAAAAAGGGCTTGGGTGAGGGGCTATTTGCTTCTTGGCGTTATGTGATGCCCGATTCTCGCGAACTCAACCCCGACTTCATCTTAAATAAACCAGAATACGCTAATACCACAGTGTTGCTAGCGGGTAACAATTTTGGCTGTGGTTCATCACGTGAACATGCGGTTTGGGCTTTGGCTGAATATGGTATACGGGCCATTATTGCTCCTAGCTTTGGCGCTATTTTTTACCAGAATTGTATGCGCAACGGCATACTACCTGTTGTGCTTAGTAACGAAGCTGTCATGCAGTTATCTGCTGAAACTCAACAAGATCCGCAACATTTAAAGCTTAAAATAGATTTGCAGGAGCAAAAAGTTGAAAGCCCCCAAGGTCTAAAATTTGAATTTGATATAGAGACGGGTAGCAAAGAAATGCTGCTAAATGGTTTAGACAGTATTGGTGTCACTCTGCAACATGAAAAAGAAATTAGTGCATTTGAGCAGCAAGTACGCAAACAACATAGTTGGTTGTATTTGCAAAATTAGATGGGGTTAAGAGCAGGTAAGTCGCTTTAACTAAAAAAGTCAATCAACCTTAGTTGATTGACTTTTTTATTGCACTAGCGCTTTTATGCGGTCAAAGATTGCAGGTAAGTTATGATATCTGCCTCACTAACAACATCGCCATATTTTGCGTTCATGTCAAACAAGTTAGCCTTGTGTGGATCTTCATGACGATCACCACAAGCTTCTTCTACTATTATCGGTATAAAGCCATGTGAACAAGCATCAACACAACTAGCACGTACGCAACCACTGGTTGTTAAGCCTGTTAATATCACGCTGTCTGCACCATAAGCCGCTAAGGTAGAACTTAAGGATGTACCAAAAAAAGCACTTGGGTATTGTTTGGATATAACCAACTCGTCTTCGGTAGGTTTCAATGTTCCTGCCCAAGCACCCATAGGCGAACCTTCTGTTAAATATCGTAAAGGTTTAGCTTTCTTAAAAAAGGCTCCGCCGTTTACCCCAGATTTATGATAAACAACGTTTGTATAGATAACTAAAATGCCGGCTTTTCGAGCGGCTTCTAGAACCCGTTGCGCGGATGCTAACGCATCTTCAACATCGGCATACAGTTCGCAAGATTTATCATAATAGGCTTCTACAAAGTCAATCAGCAGTAACGCTGGTTTTTTACCATAGCCTACTTTGTTGCCGTATACATTTGCGTAATTTTGATCAATATCTTCACTAATAGTCATGTAATTACTCTTTCTCTACCTTGTTTATTTTGCCCATTTCTTTTCAAAAGCCCATACATCTTCGAATCCTATTAAAGAACAGAATTCGCTGAAGTCGTTGATTGGCACGCCTTCTGGTTCAGCGCTACCTTGTTCTTTCATTGCAATCAGCGATTTTTCTACTGCATTGGCTGCCGCTAAACTGGTTAATGAAGGGGCGATAGCAATGGCATATCCCACCTCTTTCATTTCTTCAACGGTCAAAATAGGCGTGAAGCCACCATTTGACATATTTGCAAACATTGGACCGCCAACTTCTTTACAAGCTCTACGCATTTCTTCTTTGGTTTCCAATGCTTCAACAAAAAGGACGTCTGCACCAGCCTCGTAATAGGCTTGAGCTCTGGCGATAGCAGCGTCTAGACCTTCGGCTTGACGGGCGTCTGTTCGAGCTATGATTAACATGTTTCTGTCAGTACGAGCGTCAACAGCAACCTTTATTTTTTCGACCATGTCAGCGCAAGGAACCACTTTGCGATTAGGCGTGTGACCGCATTTTTTTGGAAACTCTTGGTCTTCGATTTGGATGGCAGAAACGCCCGCTTCTTCGTAACCACGGACAGTGTGATGTACGTTTAATAATCCGCCAAAACCTGTGTCTGCATCGGCCATTACCGCTGCATTACTGGTTTTAACAAGAGTACGCATACGGTCAACCATCTGAGTGTAACTTACTATTCCAGCGTCGGCTATGCCATAAGCTGAAGCTGTTAACCAGTAGCCAGTGCCATAAACTACTTCAAATCCAACCTTGTTCGCAACTACCGCTGTGATCATGTCTTGAATTCCAGGGGCAAATATAAATTCACCTTTGTCTAATTTTTCTCTCAGTATTGGACTAGCCATTTTTTAACTTTTCTCCATTAATATTTAATAAAATCTCGAACTAAAACAACGTTGCTGTTTATTGCATTTTCAATAGGCCGATTCGTATATGTCGAGGGCATTTTCGCGAGTCACCTCGCGGGGATTATTAACTAGTAGTCTTTGCTGTTGCATCGCTTCGTCGGCCAACATTCCTAGGTCTTCACGGGGAACATTTAATGCCTGTAAACTTTTGGGCAAGCTAACGTCAGTAATTAAATTGTCGATGACATTAATGAATGCATCACAGCCTTTTTGACCGGTTTGATGATTTTGCCCCGAGGTGACACTAGGCAGCAGTTCAGCATACAAATCGGCCGCTACAGGTGCGTTAAAACGTAACACGTGGGGTAAAACCAATGAGTTACTCAGGCCATGGGGAATATGGTAATTACCGCCTAATGGGTAGGCTAGGGCATGGACCGCTGCCACTGGTGAGTTGGCAAAAGCTTGTCCTGCCATTAGTGCGCCTAGCAGCATGTTTGAACGAGCTTCTAGGTTACTGCCATTATTCACTGCTTCTAACAAGTTTTGCGACATTAGGCGCAACGCTTCTTTTGCTAACATGTCTGAATAAGGGTTTTTCTTAATTTTTCCGGTAAAAGCTTCTATTGCATGCACCATGGCATCGATACCAGTAGCAGCTGTAATTGCCGGTGGAAGCCCTACTGTTAAGGTGGCATCCAAAATCGCTATGTCAGGTAATAAAGAGGGCGAAACGACACCGGATTTTGTGGTTTCTCCGGTAGTTATAATTGAGATGGGAGTAACTTCCGATCCTGTCCCAGCAGTAGTAGGAAGTAAAATTAGCGGTAAACGTTTATCTCTAATTTTGTCCAACCCGTACATATCCTTCAAAGGCTGCTTCGAGTTTACCAACACAGCAAGTAGTTTAGCGACGTCTAAACTGCTACCTCCACCAAAGCCTATTACCCCGTCTACATGAAGTTGTTTTGCAAATTCTGCAGCAGACAATACCAATGATTCTGGTGGATCTGCCTGAATATCACTATAAATTACGGCGGTGATTCCGGCTTTGTTTAAAGGCGCGGTTATATGGGTAACTAGGCCCGCTTTTACCAATCCAGGATCGGTGACGATAAGAGGCTGTTTAATGCCAAGGGCGCGACAATGCTCAGCGATTTGCTCAATAGCTCCAATGTTACAAATAATCTTATTTGCGGTAATAAACTCGACGGTACTCGTCATGGGTGACTCCTTTATTACTGTAATGTTAATGCACCGCCTGTTAACTCCATGGTTTTAAGCTGCGCTGTTTAACTTACTGTCTATATCTTGCGCCCTATCGCTTTGTGGGCTGTTGATGATTGGTAGTGATTAAAAAAATTATCTAACTAACACTGATCTGAGTGAGAAGACCAATTTGTCGGTAGTCGAGAATCAAACACATCTAAAGACGGAAACTAACCTGATTTTGCCAAACTACAACTTTGTTTACGCAACTGATGGAATGCTTCACTTACTACTTATATTTTCACAACGCTGGTGAACAGAACTCCCCCTTAACTATTTTGCATGCTTTAGTTAAATCAGCCATGACAAATGTCAAAGACAAGAAATCGGACAAACACAATGTGTTGGTTCGCTGATGAATTGACCAATTTTGCTGTGTAATTGCCCATATCCCTCCTGAGCTTAATCCGCTTGTTAATAATACGTACTCAGAATAAGTTACCAAAATAGGTAAACGCTATGCATCATTATGTACCAAATAAACTAAATTTAATACTAATGATATATCATTTGTTCATTATCTGAACTAAAACTGCCAAATAAGTCTTTGAAAAATATTGATAAATATCAAAAATCAGGATTTTGGTATGCTGTTTGCTTTAAAAGTTGCTGATCAAAAATGCAGCTAAGTACTTGCTAGTAATCAAAATTCATGTAATTATCTTGTTAAAAAGGAATAATGATATGTCAACAATATTTATACCTAAACATATACGTCCTACTTATACCAATACAGTGCTTAACGATTGCCTGTTATTTCATGGCATGACACCTAATGAATTGGACCGTTTGGATTCCTATGCTGAACAATCCAAGTGCGATGAAGGCGAGTATTTATTTCGCCAAGATACGCCTGCTGATTTTGTTTATAACGTGATCTCCGGAACTGTAGCGATTGAGCGAATCTTCAGTAATGGCAGACGACAAATCATTGGTTTTTTATTTCCCGGTGATTTCATTGGATTAACCCATTCAATAAATTATGATTGTGCGGTTCGCTGCTTAACCAAAGTTGAACTATACAAATTCAGTCGCAAAAAACTAAATAGCCTTAGTGAAGAAGGCGGTCACCTTAAGCAAAATATGGAACAGATTAAATCGGCCATATTTTCTAGAGTGATGGAACAACTTTATGTTTTAGGTCAGAAAAAAGCGCTAGAACGATTATGTTTCTTGTTCATGCAATTATTAGAACGATTACCCGGTGCCCGTGTTGATCGCATTGAATTGTATATGTCCCGTCAAGATATGGCTGACTATTTGGGGTTAACCATAGAAACGGTGAGTCGTTGTTTGGCTAAGTTAAAATCCGACGGTTTGGTCGCTTTCCCCAAACTAAATCACCTACAAATTTTGAATTTACCTGCGTTAAGCGAATTGGCTGAATGCTAGTTCATTAAATGTGACTGTCATTTTGGGCAAGGACACGCCCAGCGCTCTTTTAAAATCATCAAAAACTCCTGTCTAATTCGATTTAATCTTTTTCTTTTTGTATTGACAAATATCAATGCTAGTCGCAAAACCCTGGGATAGGCTCAAGCTAACTATGTTGAAAAACCAATTAGCACGCTCCAATCATATATAGGATATTTGATATGAAGTTGAACCGAAGACGATTTCTCCAATCCACTGCCACATTGGCTGGAGCCGCGATGTTTCCGCCGCTTTCATGGGGAAATGGAAAAACCGATGTTATAATCATTGGAGCAGGTTTATCAGGTTTGAATTCTGCCCATTTGTTAGAGCAAGCGGGACTATCCGTTACTGTTTTAGAAGGCCGGGATAGAATTGGTGGTCGCTTATTCACCTTAGATGATGTGCCGGGCAAACCAGAGGCTGGTGGTCAAACAATTGGTTCTAATTATGGACGTACTTTATACACGGCTTTGCGTCTAGGCGTTCCATTAAATCAAGTCGACTTTATGTTAGGCAACGAGCCTATAAGACAAACTTTCTTTGTCAAAGGTCAAAGAGTCTTGCCAACTGATTGGCCAACCTCAAAATATAATCCTTTTCCCGAAAAGTACCGTTCATTACCGCCAGATAGAGCGTTGTTAACTGTATTGGGAAGACCGCCTTTAAGTTCTCCTGATGATTGGCTCAAAAAAGCTAATTTTGGATTGGATGTTCCGGTGGCTAACCTATTAGCTGAAAAAGGTTTTTCTCCCGAAGCCATTGATATTATCGGACGCACTAATAACTACGGCCGTACCTTAGAAGATACTTCATTACTATTTCAACATCGGACTAACAGATTACTGTATCAATCAATGCAAACTCCCGGTGGTGTGAGAATGGTTGCAAATGGCAATCAGCGTTTACCTGAAGCTATGGCGAAAGCAATTAAAGCTCCAGTTTTAAAGAATAAAGTGGTTACATCGATTGTTCAAAAAGGCAATAAAATGCATGTGACTTGTGCCGATGGCTCCCAACATCAAGCAAGTTATGTGATTAGCTCTTTACCGTTTTCTACATTGCGAGACGTATCTATTCCTGGTCTACCAGCCCTGCAAAATGAAGCAATTAATAAGCTTGTTTACAGTCAGGTGTATCAAGCCTATTTCGAAGTTGAAAAACCGTTCTGGGAAGGCTCAGGCATATTACCAAATGTATGGGCTGACACTGTCATTGAGCGTGTTATGGCAACCGACCCTAGTCAGGTGGGGCGTATCACCAACCTTACGGTTTGGATAAATGGTCAATCCGTTGAGGCCTTAGACAAAATGTCGATTTCCGAAGCCAGCGCATTAATCCAAAAAGAATTTTACAGAGCATTACCTGAGGCAAAAGGATCAGTGCGGTTCGTTAAAGTGAATTCTTGGCAGCAACAGCCTATGTCAAAAGGTTCTTTTGCCGTTTGGCATCCTGGTCAGGTTAGTCGTTATAGCGAATCTATGGCTAAACCGGCTGGCAACCTCCACTTTGCAGGCGAGCATACTGCTCAGTGGTCATCAGGTATGGAAGGTGCGCTTGAATCAAGTGAGCGCGTCACGCAGGAGATTTTATCTCGTTTGGTATAAACCAATTTCGATTTTTAGAAAATAATGAATACCGAATGAGTAAATGTTGGAGTTTGATATGCAGATAAAATTTAAAGTCATCCTAGTGTTATTGATTGCGTTAGTCCCCTCTTTAGACGCCTTAGCTGGTGATGTCGAAGCTGGAAAAAAGCTCGCAATTAAAGATGGGTGTGTTGGTTGTCATGGCAGTGCTGGTATTAGTTATGGCCCTATTTGGCCGAATTTAGCAGGTCAGCACGGTCCATATATGGAAAATCAACTAAAACTTTTTCGTAGTGGTGAACGTAAAGATCCGATGATGAACTTGTTAGCAAAGCCGTTAAATGACAAAGAAATAACGGATCTAGCAGCGTACTTTGCATCACTTTAGTTTATTACTTGATTTTATCAGTTTGGTCATTTGATGCTTAACAGACTTTTATTTGTCTAACTCGATTGGAACAAGTGTGCGTCATCTTAAAGTTGGGTCAATTTACAATAAATTTTCAATCACGGCATTTGCTTTGATACCAATATATTTAAACATTAGACATGTGGAAGAAAAATTATGTCATCGAATTTACTGAATACATTTCAACAGAATGAACATCCAATGCTGGTTGTTGGTGATGCCGACGATCGTGCTCGTCAAGAGTTTGTGAAAAGTTTAAAGGGGTATATCCAGCAAGACATATTACCTTTGGTACAAAATACCTATCAAACTCGCGCTATCGCAAAGTTTAACAAAACCCATAAGCGTGATCCTCAAGATTTCAAAGAAGCAAGACAAGCTTTCGCCGATGACCCCATTTTTAAAACCTATTTAAGCGTGAATCGCTCCAGTCAAGAATTACAGTGGTTTTCAGTAATTGATGGCATTGAACAGAGAATGGATGACTTAGAAGAGAAAGCGAAAAATTTACCCAAAGCGGGCGGTTCGTTAAAAATTGATGAAGGTTTCGTTGTTCCTAAATATATTTCTGAATTGGATATTCATTGTATGCCTGGGGGATATTGTGGACCTAAAGATGTAAGCAAGTTATATAGTGGCGCACTGTATGACAGAGGCGTTTATATTTACGCCCTAGGTTATATGGGCCCAAACAATGACGACATGGGAAGGTCGGTTTGTAACTATATAAAGCGTAATTATCCAGACTTTAACCCCACAAGTATTTTGGATATGGGCTGCACAATTGGTCACTCAACATTACCTTTTGCTGAATTATTTCCAGAGGCTGAAGTACACGCTATTGATGTATCTGAAGCCTGTGTCACCTACGGCCATTACCGTGCTGAAGGGTTAGGATTGCCGGTTCATTTTAAGCTTGCTAATGCTGAAAAAACCGATTATCCAGATGAGAGTTTTGACTTGATTGTCTCTCACATTTTACTGCATGAAACTTCCAAAAATGCCATGCCTAAGATATTCAAAGAATGTATGCGTTTGCTTAAGCCTGGTGGAATTATGATCCACGCTGATTTACCGCCATTTGATGATATGGACGTTTACACTCAACTTATCTTAGATAACGAAACTTGGTACAACAACGAGCCGTTTTGGACGGCTATGCGAAATACCGATCAAATTGCTACAGCAGTTGAAGCTGGATTTAAGCGAGAAGACATTAAGTTTGATACAGCACCAATGGCTATTATGGAATTAATGGCGCAAAGTGAGTCCTATTCTGAAGAAAAAGCGCAGGAGCTGGCGGATCGAGAGTTTACGGCTGGAGAGTATGCACCTGGTGGTGGTTGGGAAGTGTTGATAGCGCAAAAAGCTGTCTAACGTTAACTCTACACACGACCCAATAATAAAGTCTAAAAGGTGAAAACATGAATCAAAATAAAATTATTAAAGGCAAACGCCCAAATTTTTACGCAGCTCCAGAATCTGACTATTTAATGCATATGGTGATGGTTCTTGCACAAGAACTTTCAGCTACAAGGGATCGTCTTGATACCTTGGAAAAGCTAGCCATAGAAAAGAACCAGATTAGTGCTGATGATGTTGAGAAATACACGCCAGATCAAGCCACACTTGAACAGCGTGAAGCTAGGCGTCAGGTGTTCCTAGGTAATCTTTTCAGTGTTATGAATCAAGAATCTGCTGAACTAAAAGCCAGAGATAGTAAAAGTCGATTTGATCAAGTTATTGATGATATCGCTAGTGGCAAGATTGATTAACTCAAAATCATTTAGGTGAGTAAATATCCAATCTGTTCTGCCGCTGAGGCGATTAAACCTTACGGCGAGGGCAGGTCAGTATTGTGTGAAGCAAGGCACTTAAGTAACAAATAACCAGATCAATGCTTGAAAGCGTGATCAGAACTTCACTCTAGATTATGAAGTTTGTTGGCAGAAGCGACTTAATTATTAAATGCGGAGATAAATATGCAAAGTGATAAGAAAGACAATGAAATCGAAGAGAGTAATTCTCGTCGAGAATTTTTAAGCAAAACAGCAAAGAATCTTATTGGCGCTGGTGTAGCAACTGCTGGTCTTGGTTTGGCCGTTGGCAGAGCTCAAGCCATTACTATAGATCCGAGTGTAAAAGCTAAATTGCCCAAAGATAGTGATACCCTTAAATATAGCGACAACTATTGGAACCGTGACGCCTTGGCGCGAATCATGGGTGATATGGACTTCGGTAAAGAGAAGTTTGGTTGGTATCGCGGTACGGTTATTGGTGTTAGAAAAGGTGAAAAAAATCGCGAACTATGTGGTTTTGAAGGTTTCTCTTTTGCAAGACTGAAAGACACTGGAACTGGCGTATATGAAAAATTACTCCGTGAAGTTGGTTTTTATACCGATTTAAAAACTGGTGAAGTCTTAGAAGAGTGGGAAAATCCATATACTGATGAAACGGTTAAAGTGGTGCATATCGCCAATGACCCGTTCAACTTTAAAATTGGCCCCTTCTATCCAAAACCACCTTCATACGGCGGTTTGAATAAAAAAGTTGAGATGCCTGACATTCCAATGATTTTACCTTGGACTGAAGTAGGCGATGATAAAGTCATGCTGCAAAATAGTACGCATTTGTTTTATAAAAATGCACTACAACCAGACAAATGGCCACGTGAATCATCAGGTGAAATGAATCGCGTTTCTGAGATGTTCACATATGTATTTGATAAAGAAGACTTAGCAGATCCTAAAGTAACCAGTTTACTGTTTTCTGGTAGTTGGAACCGAATTACCCCATGGTTACCGTGGATGTTGATGGGTCAGGCAGAAGGTCATGCTTATTATAATTGTATCATGGGCTGTTATGACAACATGGATATGGTTTCTCCAAAGGTCTTGGCCTATGCGAAAAAACACTATCCTAAGTACTTTTCAGCTCCAACCAAATGGGTAGAGCCTAGCTGGTCTAGTTTAGAGCATTACGCTAACGAA
Source organism: Aliiglaciecola lipolytica (assembly GCF_018860635.1). Lineage (GTDB taxonomy): Bacteria > Pseudomonadota > Gammaproteobacteria > Enterobacterales > Alteromonadaceae > Aliiglaciecola > Aliiglaciecola lipolytica_A. The sequence goes on along the minus strand of NZ_JAHKPT010000026.1, from coordinate 150,985 downwards.
CAAACCCCAGCACCTGTTAAAAAATCTTAAAGTAAAAAAGCGCCAAGTTAATTTCGATTAGCTTGGCGCTACTCTTCACAACTATATCGTGGTTAACGATACCTTGTTCAAATGGCTGTCAGCAACAACCATTCCTAATGTAGAACTATTGTGCATTTTCTTTATAGCCATCTAAATCCATCGTCATTTGATATTGGAAAATAGACGGGTTATATCGGCAATACAGAATGTCGACGAGTTTGTCATTGCTATCATAAGAACGACGCTCAAGTACTAACAATGGACTTCCTTCACGAATATTGAGCTCCCTAGCAACTTCGGGACTAGCCACCTCAGCACTAATTATCTGATCAATACGTGAAATATCGATACCGATTTGTCTGAGTAATTCGATCCGTGTGTGATTGTTTAATGCCTCTGCATTAAAGGTACTCGCTGGCGTCAAAGTCCAGCTTATGTAGTATGCATAAGGTACTTTTTCGTCTTCTGTTAACCTAACACGAAGCAAGCGACAGGCTGTTTCACCATCTTTTAAATCAAGCGCTTCACGAATATCAGCTGGTGGTACAGTTTGTGAAATTTCGATGGTTCGAGATAGCGTATGTCGACCCATGGTTTCGATATTTTCGAGTAACCCCACTAACGGAGATTTGGCTGGTTTAGGTTTATATTTATAGGTAACCGAAGTGCCACGTCCACGACGACGTTCCACTAATTTTTCTGCAGCTAACTCATCCATGGCGCGCTTTACAGTTATTCTAGACAATTTAAAAGCTTCACCCAGCTCTTGCTCTGTGGGTAATTGAGCCCCGTAACTGATGGTGCCATCGACGATTTGGTCTTTCAATAAACTGTACAACTTGTGATACAGGGGAGTAGGTCCATTCCATTCTAAGCCAATGTGTTGGCTATACTGTTTAAGTGTTTTAATAATAGTTAACTTAGACAAATTTCTTTCCTTAAGCTGTCGTGTATTTTAAACGGTGTTTAACTCACAAAAGAATTATACGTAAGTCATTATACCTTTTCATTTGGTCGTTGCATATTAAACAATCATCTGATCGTTAATCTCTTTAAAATTAATGCTTTAGCAAAAAATGCTTATATTCGTTTAGTATTTCTTTATTGTTTTTTATTACAATTTGTCGAAAAATTAGATTTAATTCTTCGTTTATTGACAATTATCATTTTAATACCCATCGACTGAACGCTATTATCCAATTACTGTATGAATACGGGCTTTCACAGAAAACATTTTTACGATAGACCTGCGTTAAAGATTTACCCTAAATTATCGGTCAATACTCAAGAGTGACGATAATTCGACGTTTCGACACTTTGAATTTGCGAGAGCATATTCAGTTAGCCTGCATTTTTGCAAACAGACCATATCAACAGTCAACAGATTAATCGAACGGTTATTTCATTGAAGCGAATTCGCTTTATTAAACTTTGAATACAAATAACGGTTCTTTGTAAAGCAATTGAGGACGAACCAATGACATTAAATAGGCAACTTTGTTTGAGTCGAAATATTCGTCAGGGTGAAGCAGTCACTTCTGAACTATTTGAGATCAAAGAAACACCGATTCCAGAGCCGGGTGAAGGTGAATTTTTGGTGAAAACCTCTGCATTGGGTTTTTCTCCGGCGCAACGAGCTTATCTAATGGGTGAAGAGAGCCGCTTTCATGAGCCAATCGAGATAGGCGATGTCATGCGAGGACGTGGTGTCGGCGAAATATTAGTGTCTAAAAACAAAGACTATAAAGTCGGTGATGTTGTAGCTTGCTCTACAGGGTGGCAAGACTATTCGGTTCAAAGCGGCGATATCGGTGAATTGTTAGTTAAAACCTTACAAAAAGTCGATAACCCACAACAACCCCAGTATCTTCATTTAGGTATCTTAGGCTCATCCGCATTTTCTGCCTATTTTGGTTTGCTAGATATTGGTAAACCTCAAAAAGGGGAGACGGTTGTAGTTTCTTCTGCAGCTGGTGGTGTTGGTTCAATCGTTTGCCAAATTGCTAAAATTAAAGGCTGCAAAGTTGTTGGTATCGCTGGCGGCAAAGATAAGTGCCAATGGCTAAAAGAGTTTGTTGGTGTTGACGAAACGATAGATTATAAAAATGACGATATTGACGCTAAATTTAAACAATATTGTCCAACAGGCATAGATGTTTATTTTGATAATGTCGGTGGCGATATTCTCGACCTTGCACTAAAAAATATTGCGCTAAAAGGTCGAGCCGTAATTTGTGGAATGATTTCTACCGAATATCAAGAGCCGCCATTGCCAGGTCCTCGTTATTATTACAACGTGATTTACAAAAGAGCGCGGATGGAAGGCTTTTTTGTATGGGACTACTTTAATCAATTCCCTGCGGCCGAAAAGGAACTCATTGACTGGTACAAATCTGGTCAACTCAAACCAACAGAAGATGTTTTTAAAGGGTTGGAATCTGCCCCTGATGCTCTGCAATCGATGTTTGATGGTAGAAGCTGTGGCATCAAAATCGTTGACTTCTAAATTTACGTTGTTTCGCTAATATTGTAATGAATTAGTGGAACAAAATTACTAAAGGACTGAAGTAATTGTAGCCCTTTAAAACTATAATTTTAACTATAACTAATTGGAGAAATCATGAGACCTCATGTAGAAATGATCGACGAAAAGGACTTGATTTGGCATCCTTCAGAATTAAAAGGTGCTACCGAAGGCGAAGCTAGACAACGCAACCTTTCTTATGACGAAGAAGATGGTTCAGTATCAGCCAAGATTTTGTTCGACACCTACTGGGCTCGTCCCGCTGGTGTTCATGTGGCACAAACCGAATGGTATGTCCTCGGTGGTGAAGTGAAAATTGGTGATGAAGTTCTTATCGAAGGTGGCTACTGGTGTACTCCTCCTGGTGTATTGTGTCCGGCAATTGAAGTTAAACCAGGTACAGAAATTTTGTACTTCCGCGAATTTGGTACTTGGGAATTTGAAGAAGCCAGTGCAGATAAAGAAGGCGTTCGCGAAGACCAAAAACTAGTTGTTAAGCACAGTAATTTGATGGATTGGGTTCCTGTTGAAATTGGTAGCCCTATGGATTTCTCTGCTGGTGGTACACCGGTACCAGGTTTGTTCATTAAATTATTGTTCCGTGATGAAAAAACCGACTTTTATACCCGTTTAATTAAAGCTAAGCCAGATTGGGTTGAGCATCCATTGGCTCATCACCCAGTATATGAAGAAGCCTATACTCTTCAGGGAACATTTGAATTCAACTTCGGTGAACAGTGGCCAGGTGTTTACTTCTTCCGTCCTCCGTTGATTCGTCATGGTGACTTTAAAGCGGGTCCTGAAGGCGCTACTTGGTTACTACGTTGTGATGGTCGTTTGGTTGATTGGTATACTGATAATGCGAAAATGGAAATGCACGGTGACCCTGTAAACTGGGGGCCAGATTATCCTGGAACGCAAGATCCTGCGCCATTGCAGCCAGTACGTTCTAAGTCTCTAGGTCCAATGAAAGACCCGTATTACTCTTAATTGGTAATCACCTAACAAGCTGATATTAATTATTATCAGCGTTGGATAAAACCTCAGTTGTATTTTCATCAATACCTCTGAGGTTTTTTGTTTGTGACGCTGAATTAGTTATGCCCACAAAGGTGGGCCGGAATAGTCAGTAGGGCTATTTATAGCCCTGTCGATAGTTGAGGGATAATTAGTGGTTCAGAAAAGCCCGAAACTTTTTACCCATTTGTTGCGGATTTTCAAAAGTGCTAAGGGCTCCCGCATTACTAATGGTGGTTATTTCACACTGTTTAATGCGCTCTAAGGCTTTTTCAAGCTCTTGTTCAGAGTAAAATAAATCGTTTTCTGCCCCGAATACCAACGTAGGGCATTCAATGCGGCTCATCCAATCTTCTTTTTCCATCCACTCTAAGACACAATGATGTATATCGTAGGGGCGCAATCGTCCAGCCTGGCCAATTATAAAGGGCTTATAACGGGTTTCTAATGAACTTGTAGGTGCGAGCATTTGATAGCGTTTCCAAGCGTCGGCAATGAACTGTCCTTCTGAATCCATAGGAATTTCTCGGCTCAAAGGCTTCTTTTTCAATGCTTCGATAAACGCGTGAATTTGTTCCTTAGATGCCAGCATTTCGCAGGAAATGATTAACTTAGACACCTTATTTGGATATCGAGTGGCAATTGAGGTGGCAAGGGCAGCACCTGAATGATTGCCAACTAACATTACCGACTCAAATCCGAGTTTTTCGATAAACTGTACGGTTACATCGGTAAAATCCTCTATTTGCATCGGATAATCTGGATCATAAGATTGACCGTGTCCAGGCATATCTGGTGCAATTATCATAAAGTCCTTGGCAAGTAGTGGGATGATGTCATCCCACTCAGCGCTGCTCATTGGCGATTGATGCAATAAGAAAACAGGCTGTCCTTGACCAGCCACAACAAAGTGAATTTGGCCGTTGGGTAAATCAATATAGTGTCTTTTCACTGCTGTCATGACCTACCCCTTCTATTCTGAAACTTTGACTATAACTTTACCGATATTTTTACCGTTCATTAGTCGACAGAAAGCGTCGGGCGCATTTTCAATGCCTGTAGTAATCTCTTCAAACAACACTAATCGTTTATCGTCGATGTATGATTGACATTCTTTGATGAACTCGGCTCGTTGTCCTTCAAAATCATAAACCACAAAGCCATATACAGTAGCCCGGCTTTTTATCCACATTGCTGGCATAGGGCCACCAGAACGCTCGGTTTTATTCACTTCAGACATGATGCCACACAGAATAACCCGAGCGCCTATGGCCAATTGGGTTGAAACGATATTTAATGTTTCACCACCCACTAAATCTAAATAAATATCTACACCGTCAGGGCAGTACTCTTTCAATTTCTCTGCGACATTTTCATTTTTGCGGTCAATACAAGCATCGTAGCCCAGTTTTTCAACGGCCAAGCGGCATTTTTCTTCGCCGCCGGCGATGCCGATAACTTTGCATCCGTATATTTTGGCAAGCTGAGCGGCTGTAGAACCTACTCCACCAGTTGCTGCCGGAATAACTACTGTGTCACCTTGTTTGGGGGCACCTTTAAGAATTAAAGCAGCGTAAGCTGTTAAACCTGTAGAACCTAAAGCAGATAAATAAGCAGAATAAGACGAGGCATCTGCAGGCAATTTAGTGAGCGCTTTAGCCGGTAAAACTGCATATTGCTGCCAGCCTCCAAAACCTCGTACGATATCACCCTTTTTAAACTCATTAGATTTGCTATCGATGACACGTGCTACTGTTTCACCGTTCATCATTGTTCCTGGCAATACCGAACCGGAAATATGTAATCCTGATATTTGACTGCGCATATAAGGGTCTAACGACAAATACATAATCTGGCACAGCACCTCATCGTTTTGCAAATTAGCTACTTCAGCTGTCGCTAATTTAAAATCAGATGGTTTTGGCACGCCTACAGGCGTTTCACTTAATTGAACGATTGTATTGATCATGTTTTCTCTTCTTATCAGCAAATATGCAGTCAACTTCGACTGACAATGTAATTTGATATTAGTTTAGTTTGTTTAGCTGCAAGGTACTTTGATAATTGTCATATAAGACATCTGTCATCGATAATCATTGATGGCCCTCGAATTTGAAATGTATTTATAGCTGTTTTTGGGTTTTCTTTAGCAATTTTGATTTTTGTTAAGGACGGTACAAATTCTCACTGTATTGTAAACTCAGCTTAAAAGAGGAGTTAACAAATGGGTATCGTAGAACTTTCCGTTCTAAAATGGGCACATATTATTGCAATGGTTTACTGGTTAGGTGGTGAGTGGGGGGTATTCCAAATCTCGTTTAACGTCGTTAATAGAAAGTTATCTATGGACGAAAGGAAACGACATTTAGAAACCGCATATCGCATAGATATACTCGCTAGAACAGGCATTTTATTATTATTTCCCCTTGGTTTCCACATGGGAAATATCTGGGGAATACAGCCCTATGGTGGTTGGGCACTGGTAGCAGTTTGGTCTGTTTTTGCGCTTTGGTTGGCACTTTGTTGGACGGCTTTTTTCTTCCGCGAAACGGATCGTGGTGTGATGCTGACAAAAATAGACGAAAAGCTACGTTATATATTTATTCCTGTAATCGCTATCTGTGCTATTTCTTCTCTATCAGGAAACGGTCCTTTTATTGCGGTAGAAGGAATGCGATGGTTCTCAGTAAAGATTTTATTGTTTTCTGTTTTGTTGTGTATTGGTTTGTACCTAAGATTTGTTATGCGCCAATGGACAACTATTTTCAGACAACTAGCTGAAAAACAAGATGACGCTTTAGAAGCTGAACTTGAGAACTCGATTCGAATCTCTCGCTATTTAGCATATCTATATTGGATCATTATTGCTGGTGTAGGCTTCTTGGGAGCGACTAAACCTTTCTAAGGTATGTCACTTCAGATAGTCAGAAGGCTTTAACATTTTATGTTAAAGCCTTTTTTAATGCCTGCTATTCATCCACTAAGGTGCGCCAATAGTAAGTGCTGGTTGATGCTTTATTGCCATTTACAAGCTAGGAGGTATACAGCTACTTACTGGTTTTCTAACCATGTTGCTTTATATTTTCCTTGCTCATCGGTTGTCACCACAACACCGGTGTTGTAGCGCTGGCGTAATAACTTTTGTTGTTTTTCTATCTCAGCGTGTTGAATTCGAACTGCCGAAAATACAGAAACGCCCCGCAATGGCCCGAGTTCATATATTTTATCTTCTGGATTAAGTCCTAAATTAACCACAATACGCGTATTGGGATTGGGTAAAGAGATTAGCATTTGGTAAGCGAGTTGCTTAGTTGATTTATTGGTTGAGGTAAAAAGAGCACTATTTTGCGTAACCGGTTGTATTTTGTCTTCTGTTCCAGCTCTATAGGCATTGAGAGGGGAGAAGACCACACTGCCAGGTGCTTGCAGATTATTGACAGAATGGGCTTTGCTAATTTGCACCAGTTGTACACCCATTGATTCGGGTATTTCGAGCCCAACGGCGCTACCTGGAAAATAACCAGGTGGGTAGAATTTCCTTTCCGTTATACTGGCCTCTGTTGCATTCACATCAATAGAGAAGATAGTGCCGTAGTGTTTTATCTTAGTATTAAATTTACCATCCATGTAGGTATTTTCACTAAGCCAATGGCCCTGTTGGACAGTCCAAAATGGCACAGATTTTAAATCTTCTGCATAGCTAGTGATTGCCGTACCAAGCAACATAGTGCCAGCCAATATTTTACAAACTAGTATGGGGGCTAAAGATTTAGTCGTTTTATGCAATAAGCGCATAGTTGGGGGCAGAGTTAGTAACATAATTAAGCCAATGAGTGTGTTAAGTGATGCAATAAAAAAAGGCGCCTAGATTAGGCGCCCTCGAATAACCAATTACAAATTAAAATGCGTAAGCGACTTTAACGCCAACTTCTCTTGGCATGATAGGGTCAACTACCGCACCTTGTGAAGTGAAGAAGTTAGGGATAGCACTGAAGTCAGTGTTTCGACGTCCAGTTGCCCAACCATCCTCGTCTGTGCAGTTTTTACAGTACAGTTCTACATCGATACCACTTTCATGTTGGAATCCCAAAGAGAGACTCAATAGTGAGTATGAATCAATTGTGGTCAAATTGAGCTCGTCAGTATAGGTTTTACCTCTGTAGGTTAAATCTGCACGTGCAGAATAATCCCACTCGCTATTTAACGTATCTTTCCAGCTAACACCTATTGCACCACTGTGTTTTGGTGAACGAGGGAGCGTGTTGCCAGCAGTTTCGAGGAAAGTACCGTATGGCAAGCCTAATACACTACGGAACGAGTTACTGTAGTAACTATCGTATTCAGATTCTGTATAACCATAAGCAAATTGAACATTTAGGTTTTGGCTAACCTGCCAACGACCTTCAGCTTCGATACCTTGCTGTGTACTTGAACCTTCCATTGTTGGGTTTAAGAAATAAGGGGTTCCCGTACTTGCACCAAAAAATGTATATAAACCAGAAGACTTCATTCCTTCCCATTCTTGATAAAATGCGACTAATGAGTACCACACGCTGCCATCTAATACAGCCTGTTTTAAGCCTAGCTCATAACTGGCTAAACTTTCTTCACCTGTGGTCTTTTGTACATTCGGGTTTTCTGCTAGGAATGCTGCCGCGTCGTCTTGGTCTATAGAGTCAAGTTGCGCATTATACGAACCAGGCAATAGCGCTTCTGAATAAGTAAGGAATACATTGGTATCAGCATTTGGTTTGTATTGAAGGCTCACTCGAGGTAAAAAAGCGTCGTAGTCTTGTTCAACTGCATCAGTTAACGTTGCTTCGCTTACACCACCACGGGTAATTGAGGTGTCTTCTTGATAGCGACCTTCAAATACTGCTGTAAATTCGTCAGTAAAATCATATTCAATGGCACCAAAAACGCCCGTAGAAGCAATGTTGGTAGCATCAAGTGAGCTTGAACCATAACCAAATTCTAGACCACCAAACAAACCGTTAAATACATTCCAACCGCCGTCAACGTCGCCCATTTGGTCAATTTCTGATTTACTTACACCTACCATCCAACGCAACTTGCCTGCATTATCGAATGTGAAACGCGCTTCGGTTGACCAAGACTCTAATTCTAACCAAGTTGCCGTTATCCAAGCTTCACTGTCTGTTTGGTCGCTATCACGAATTTGCGTGGTATCTCTTTTATTGTAGCCAGCTAATATTGACAAGGTATAGTCATCTGAGATTAGGTATTCAGCATCTAATGAAAAGACCACTAACTCAGCAGCTAGGCCAATTTTATTAAGGCTTGGAGTATCGCCTGAGTCGGGGCGTTGGTTTAGTAAATCTAAGGTATTGTAAGTGCCGTCGGCAAGTATTTGGTCAAACATTGGTTGCCCTGCAACTACAAGGTCGTAAAACGTTGCGTTGTTGCTCACATCTATTGTTGGTAGGGAACCAGTAAGCCAAGGCTGGGTAAAGGTAACATCCTGAATGCCGTTGTTGGTTGGAATAGTAATTCCATCACCAGCTGAAATATTGTTATAAATAGAGAAAGGCACAAATGTACCACTTGTCGCGCCATCATCATCTTCGGAATAGGCAAAGCGTGTTTTTATACTTAAGTCATCAGTTGGTGTAAATGACACTATTAACGAAACACCTGTGGTTTTTTCTTCTCCAAGTTCACCGCCATCATTGGCTGTAAAAGGGGCCCCTTGTTTACGAGAAAATGCAGTTAGGCGAGCATTTAAATTTTCAATAACTTCACCTTCTACATAACCTTCTAGCTCTTGGCTACCAAATGTAGGACTGTAGTTAACCGAAACGCCACCATTAAAATCACTAGTTGGGGTGACTGTAGTGTAATTAATTGCACCACCAAAAGTACCACGGCCAAAATAGACTGGTTGTGGCCCACGGATTACCTCTACCTGTGCGATATCACTAAATGAAACTGAACTTGCACCGCCGAGCATGGCAACACCGTCTACCAAGAAACCACCTGTTTGTGTGGTCGGTGTGGTAATAGCGATATCCATTCCTCTAAAGCGAATACCTGGATTATATCTACCTGGTTGGGAGTTACCCACGTTTTGGAAATCCAAATTAGGGGCAAAATTAGCTAAGGTCTCTATGTCTGCAATTCCTTTCTCTTTTAAATCTGCACTAGTAAATGCTTGGATTGAAAGAGGTACTTCTATAATGGATTCATCTGTTTTACGCGCACTAACCGTAATTCTTTCCAGTGAATTACTGTTAACCTCAGTTTCTGCGCCAGCATCTTGAGCGTGTACCAGCGTTGTAGCAATTGGAGATAACGCGAATGCGGTTCCCGCAATATACACGTATTTGCGTAATTTAGAGTTGATCATAACCATTCCTTTTTTAGTGTTTATCTAGGCAGCGATTAACTTTTACGAAAAATGAAACGTTCTTTTGTGATTTTTGTGTTTTTTAAATAACCTGTAACATTTAAAAGTTAACCGACACTCGCAACCTTTGTGCTTATGTGCTACCAGCATAAGCAGCTTGAATTTTCGCCGCCTTAACAAATGTCAAAAACCAAGTGATTTTTGTGTTTTAATTTATCTAAACCTGTTGAACTGCGGTAAATACTTAATATTATTAGCATTTTCCAAGATGTTTGCAGGAAGGTGCTAGTTTAAAAGTAGCAAAATTGTATTAAGAGAAACCAAGTGGGATGAAAAAGATGTAATCAATCAGAGAAGGGGGAGGGCGCCAAGACCCTAACAAAATACGTTAAGGCCTTAGCTCAATATCGTTGGCTAAGCAGCCGTTTTACTTAATTTAGTATAGGCAGTTTCTTTTACTTGGGTAATACACGGAATGGCTATCAAAATAAGTCCAAAGAATACCCAAAAAGCTAAATCGTAGCTTGAGTTCATTCCATAAAATACCCCGGTAAGCCAAATACCTAATCCGCCGCCTAAGCAATCTAATACGGTAATTGTCCCTAGTATTTTACCTGCTGATTTTAATCCAAAACAATTAACTGCAGACAATTGAATGGTCGTGTACACGCCGCCCCAGCCTAGGCCGAACAATACGATTGCTTCCCACAAAACAGCTTTATTCATCAATGCTAATAATAACGACCCGGTCAACATTATCGCAATATTACCAATGAAAACCTTTTTGAAATGTATGTGGTCAGCGACAAAGCCAAAAACAAATTTACCAATCAACGCGCACATAAAAAATAAACTAATTGCGTTTGCGGCAGTGCTAGTTTCAAACCCCAAATCACGCATATATAGGAATAGATGAGCTTGAACACCTAAGACCGTATAAAAGGTGGTCATGGCAACTAAAGTAAGTGCCCAAAAAGTGCGGGTGCGAAGAGCGTCTATATAGCTCATACCTGTTAATGGTTGAGGTTTGCTTTGCTCCGCTGTTTGGTTGGCTTTCTGCTTCATCTGTGAAGGGCGATCTTTTACTAAAACTGCGACTACAATCAACATAGTTAAAGGAAATGCGACGGCCCATTGCATGGTTTCTCGCCATCCGAACAATTCGTTCATATATAAACCGTATTGAGGGAATAAAACACCTCCTAAACTAGTGCCAACTAAGGTAATACCAATGGCCGCGCCACGTTTTGAGGTAAACCAATTGGAAACTAAAATAACCGCAGGATTAAGACCACATAGAATCAATACTAAGCCTAGTAATGCGTGGACGACATACAATCCTTGCAATGAATCTATTTGGCTATATGAAAAATAAGCTGTGGCTAATAATACCCAACCCATAAGTAACGCACGTTTAGCACCTATCTTGTCGATTATCATGCCACCGAAGGGAGCTAATAAAGCACTAGTGGCAAAGGTCACCATATCTCTGAACTTTAGTTCTCCTCGGCTCCATCCGAATTCTTTTATTAGGGATTCATCAAAAACAGATAAACCGGAAATGCCCATACCGTTACTAACAAGTAACGCGATACATGCAATAGAGGCGATTAGCCATGGATAATGTTTATTCATATTATTTCCAATGTTAGTCATTGTGTTTTAGGTATTAGGTTCTGCTTAAACGAAGTCGAGTGGATCTGGTCCGAGTCGCTGGTTTTTATCTAACGCATCTATTGTTTTGAGTTCATCCGGAGTCAAAACGAAATCGAAAACATCAATATTTTCAGCAATACGAGATGGAGTAACAGACTTAGGTATGACTAAGGTGTTTTTCTGTATGTGCCAACGCAATACTACCTGTGCTGGAGACTTTTGATGCGCTGCTGCGATGGCCATCACTTCTGGACGCTCAAAAATACCTTCACCACCTTGTGCTAAAGGACTCCATGCTTGGACCAATATATCCCGTTCAGTGCACCATTTAGATAAGGATTGTTGGCTAAATAGGGGATGTTTTTCGATTTGGTTTATTACTGGTGTGATGCCGGTTTGCTGGATGAGAGTGTCGATATGTTCAGGTAAAAAGTTGCTCACCCCAATGGATTTTATCAAACCGCTGTGTTGCGCTTTAATTAACTCTTTCCATGCATTGGTATATTGACCTAAAGAAGGTGCGGGCCAATGGATCAGATAACAATCTAAATAATCTAGTTCTAGAAGCGTTAAACTTTTCTCAAGGGCTTTTTGGACATTACCCTGATCTTTGTTCCATAACTTGCTGGTAACAAAAATGTCTTCTCTGGCTAAATTACTCGACTTGATGGCAGTGCCAACACCACTTTCATTTTCATAAACAGAAGCTGTGTCAATTAAGCGATAACCCGCATCGAAAGCAGCGTGAATGGCGCTTACAACCTGTTCGTTACTGGCCTGCCATACACCCAAACCCAATTTGGGGATTGCATTTCCATCTAACATTTTAACGCTATTTGTCATTGTATTCTGTTCCTTTCGCGGATGCTTGCGCACTGCATTTAGCCTAATAAAAGGGAAGTTATAATCCTAAAGAGCCTGGATTAACAAGTCGCTCGGGATCAACTAGCCTTTTGATACGTTCAATGAGTTGTAAAGCTGTTGGTTTCAGACCTTCTTTATAGGCATAACTCTTTCCTATTTGGAAATGCACACCACCCATCTCACTGAATTTTGCCGCTATTTCTTTTTTTATCTTGGTAACGGCGTCACGGGCTTCGATGTTTTCGTCAAACTTTTTCAATTTATTATAATGGGCCGACTCTACGCTTTTTTCGTGCAATTCGTTGAGACAGTCTTGCCAAAAAAATACCGGCTCAATGACGAATGCATTGGTAGAAATAACCGCAAATAAATAACCAACACCAATATTCAATCGTTCCATTTCAGCTTTGTGACTAGTAAAAATGGCTTCAGCAGCATTAAACGCAGGGATGACTTTTGAGTGAGGGAATTGACCATGAACGGGTACCCAACGCTCACCATTTGGGCCGACCATATTATTTACTGGACCAAAAGGGTTCGCTCGGAGGATTTTGGGAATCGTATTTTCAATCTCTTTACCGTTATTTTTTTTCACAATGGCGCGGATATCATCAAGACATTGTTTTGCCGCTTGTGGTGAACGCTCTTCTACAAATGCATGTATTGAAAAATCAACATCATCCATAAAACCTCTGCCAGCAAACGCTATCTTAGATCCTTGTTTGATGGCTTGGCCAATAGACCCTGCTGATTTCATAAAACCAACTAGTGCTTTAGCATCAGAGGCTAAACTCTCCCGTTGTTTGCGCTGCGCTTGCAAAAACGGATCGAATCCGAAACATTCCATGGCTAAACCACGACGAGAAATTTCACTCATCGTAGTTAATGCATCATCCGAACTCTTAAAGTCCATCGAAATGTATTCTCTGGCAGTTAATTCGGGCATTAAGCGAAATGTTGCCCGTGTTTTAAATCCTAACGAGCCAGTATCGCCAACAAATAAGCCAGTTAAATCTGGTCCAAAATGGCGGAAAAAAGGAGTGCCATTGACTTGAGCTGCTGATCCGGTTTCTACTATTGAACCGTCAGCAAGTACGACTTCGATACTGATAACAGAGTCACCTATAGCTCCAAAGTGACCGGATCCCCAAAACATACCATTTTGTGATAACCCGCCACCTACTGTAGCGTAAATTCCTGACAATGTTCCCCAGCATGGAGTACGCAAACCGGTACCTTTCAATGCTTCATAAAGCGCTTTCCATGTACATCCACACTCAACTGTGACGTACATATCCTGTTCATTTATTTCTAGCACTTTAGACATTCTACTCATATCAATAATGATAGAATTGTCTTGTTGCGGCACATATCCACTGGTGTACGACATACCTCCACCGCGGGGGATAGTGATATATTTGTGTGCTGTAGCTGTTTTAACAACGTCAGCTAATTCGCTAGTAGAGCCTGGCTGAACAACGGCAATAGCAGGTTTTTCTTTAGTAAAAACATCTTGCGCATAGAGACTACAAGAATAGGAATCGGTTAAAACGTGTTCTTGACCAACAAATTTTACTAAGCTTTCTAAAACCTGTGATATATCACTTCTGCTATTCACTCTTCGTCTCCAAAAAAGTCTATTCAACTGAGCTAGTATGCGTGTTTGTTAGTGATATTCAGTTTCAACCTGACACTATAAATCTATTGGTCGCATGCTAAACCTAATTAGTAAAGTACTATTAATATAACAATAAAGCAATGTGTTCAAGAGATTAAACCAGCGATAAAACTAGAATCGAAAAGTTAGGTGTCCATCTGCAGGCATAGTTCAACAAGCTAACTGATTCTTCCAACATAATCATATTAAACTTAAATAAATTTATCTAAATCATATCCTTAGGATTTCGTTGAGGTGCACAAATTATGCTTTGTTAATGGCTTAAAATGAACCAAGACTAATTTATTTGAAGAAAAAGACCGAATGATATATATTTATATCTTTATTTTGTCGGTGTTATGTTATGAATCCAGATATAGATGTGGAAATTAGTGAAGTAGGCCCACGAGATGGTTTGCAAAGTATCAAACCAATTATGTCTACTAATGATAAAAAACGCTGGGTTAGTGCGTTAGCCGCGGCTGGCATTCCTGAAATTGAAGTCGGTTCATTCGTACCAGCGAGTATTCTTCCTCAGTTAGCTGATACCGCTGAAATAGTCGCTCATGCGCGCACAATTCCGGGCTTAAATGTGGCTGTGTTGGTCCCGAACTATCGGGGAGCTCAAGATGCAATAAAAGCCGGTGCACATAAAATAACTATTCCTTTGTCGGTGTCTGAAACCCATAGTTTAAAAAATGTACGCCGGACACACGCTCAAGTAATTCAAGAAGTTGCAAAAATTCGAGAATTGATTAATCAATCAGATAATCCGCAAAAACCGATATTGGAAGGTGGATTATCTACTGCCTTTGGTTGCACTTTAGAAGGAAATGTACCTGAGTCTAAAGTTTTCGAGATGGCTGAGAAATTAATTGAAGCTGGTTGTGACGAAGTGGGCTTATCGGATACCACAGGCTTCGGTACCCCAAATCAAGTGAAGCGATTAACTCTCGGGATTTGGGAGCTAGTGGGCAAAGACAGACTTACAGGTATTCATTTGCACAATACTCGTGGTCAGGGACTCGCTAATGTGATGACCGCCCTCGAGGTCGGCTTAAAAACCATAGATTCTTCAATGGCAGGAATCGGCGGATGCCCATTTGCTCCCGGTGCTTCAGGTAACATAATCACTGAAGACTTGGTTTTTCTACTTGAGGGTATGGGATTAAAAACAGGAATCAACTATCAGCGTTTATTGTTAGCTCGAAAAATTCTGCGTGACAGTTTACCTGTTGAAGTTGATTTGTATGGCTTTACACCTGAAGCTGGATTGCCGAAGGGGTTTCAGATGGCCACAGCACAATATTAATTGATTTCACAATGTGTTTCTGCATGAAGTTGCAACTATGAAAATTAGTACAATAAATGGAACTAGTTTCCAGCAAAATAGTGGCGAAACAATTCTTGATGCCAGTATCAATGCTGGCTATCCGATTAATCACAGTTGCCGTTCTGGTCGCTGTGGTTTTTGTAAGGTGCAATTACTTTCCGGCGAAACTTCTGCGTATCGTGCAGAGCAACTTTTACAGCAAGACAGAGATGACAATTGGATACTCTCATGTTGCCATACCGCGTTGACTGATATTGAAATTGATGCCGGTAATCTTACTCAAGTAATCATTCCTAAAGTTTGTTCGATTCCCTGTGCGATTGATGCAATTGAGTTGTTGAGCCCGACAATGTTAATGGTAACTTTACAGCTACCATTGATAGTTAAATTTATGTATCTAGCTGGGCAATACGTGGATGTATTTACATCAGAGGGACTATCAAGCAGCTATTGGTTGAGTAAAGCGAGTGTAGAGCAGCAAAAAATAGAACTACATATTGCGCACAATGAACTAGATCCTATGCATCAATATTGGTTTCTTCAAGCCAAAGTCAAAGACCTTCTTAAACTTGAAGGACCTAAAGGTACCCACTTCTTGCGTGATACTGCCCATCGAGATCTGTTCTTTCTAGCGTTTGGGGCTGGTATTGCTGCTATTACAGCCATGCTAGAAGCCCATGCAAATTTAGCAAAAGACAAGCAAGCTGCAAGTATTACCGTGATTTGGCAAGGTCAACAGCCAGAAGATTTCTATTTTGATGTAGCGCAAATGGATAGTGATATTCGATTTATTCGCACGTTGTCTTCAGCTTGTCCCGCTTGGTCTGGTCAATTGGGTGAAGCGCAAGATGTTATGTTGGGTATGCAACCCCAAATGCACAATGCTGATGTGTATGCCACTGGTCCTGCTTTTAAGTTAGAGCATGCACAAAAAGTATTAAGCCAGCATGCTCTTAATCCTAGACGTTTTTTTTCACAGGCAACCTGTGAATAAGTTTGCGATCAATGTCGGTTTACTTCGGCCGTTCTTTTGTCCTAACCGAAAATGTTCACAGACTTCCAGACTTGCCCGATTCAGTAAAAAGCGCTTATTTCAGCAGTTGCAGAAATCCGAATATTAGTGCGCAAATATTGACAATTGTCATAGTGAAGTGAGTGAGTTAACGGTAGATTAAATCCATCTTGGCGCGATTATATCTGATTAAGTTTAGCTGTAATCCCATATACATCAAACACTTGTGTTTGCAGTGCAGAGTCATACGAATTTACCCCTTCTTGTCTGAGTAAGGGTGAAGTTTAGTTTAGAAAATAGCAGAAGATATACACATAAAATCTTACTAATAATAATGTAACTTCGGAGAAAGCACTATGAAAAAAGCGAACATAAGCCTCATGATTAAAATGGCCTTGGGGGGTGTTTTAGCTTCCTCAGGTGTCGCTTTTGGGCAAGACAGTCAAACCTCTGATTTAAGCCTAGAAAAGATTACGGTGACGGCACAGCGGAAAGAGGAAAGTATCCAAAGCTCTCCTGTTTCCATTTCCGCACTGGGTCCCGAAGATATTGAACGACTACAAATTGATAATACAAAAGATCTAAGTCAGGTTATGCCCAATGTCATGATTAAGGGGGTTACTGGTGGTAGCGCCGGGATTACGCCTTTTATTCGTGGTGGAGGGGTGACCGATGGTGCACTTATTACTTCTGAGCCAGAAGTGGGTATCTACATTGATGATGTTTATCAACCTCGATCTGCGGCGTCTTTCATTGAATCCCTAGAACTAGAACGCATTGAAGTACTTCGTGGGCCGCAAGGAACACTTTACGGACGTAACAGCTCGTCAGGTGCCCTGAAAATTATTTCCCGGGTACCAGATGATTTATTCCGCTTTAAAAACGAAGTAGGGATTGGTAGCTGGAACGAAATATATGACAAATTTAGTATCAGTGGCCCGCTAAGTGATGACGAAAAGCTGCGCGGTGGTATTACAGGCATGCTGCGCAAGCGCGATGGTGGCCGCCAGTATAATGCAACATTAGATAAAGAGGTTGGTGAAGAAGACTACGCAGGTTTCCAGGGCGACTTATTTTATGAAGGTGAAACGTACACCGCAAGGTGGAAGTACTTTTATACCAATTATGAAAGTGACGGCCTATATGCATCCTCCCTTGACCCTTTTCAAGTTGATAATGAATACGACCAAATACCCTTTACCTCTGGCGAATTCGATACGGTTTTATCGCCTTTTGAATCCTCAACTGAAGATAAACAATATGGTACCAGTGTCCATCTAACCAAACAAATCAGTGATTCCATGAAGCTGTTATCGGTTACCTCATGGTCAAAGTTGCAGAATGATTGGTCTACTGGGTTCAGTGGCGGTGTGGCAAATGCGTTGTTAGGCATAGAAGGTGATGGTTACGTGGAATTATTTTCACGGGATTCCGTCAGTGATCAAAACAGTTTTAGCCAAGAGTTACAATTGCAGGGCGAGGCTTGGGAAAACCGAGTAAGTTATATTGCCGGTTTGTATTATTTTAACGAATCAGGCGAACAAATTGTCAATTCAACGGTTTTCTTCGCCCCTTCCTATGGCGATTTTGACATAGATACAAAAAGTTATGCGGTATTCGGTCAGGCTAATGTCAACTTAACAGACAAACTTGGTTTGATTGTTGGTGCCCGTTATACCCGAGATGAAAAATCCCTTGACGCTACCCTAGAAACAAGTCCGGTAAACCGTGAGGATACCTTCAAAAAATTCACGCCTAAAGTGGCCTTAAACTATCAAGCCAACGACGACTTGTTGCTTTACACAAGTTACACCGAAGGCTTCAAAGCTGGCGGATACAATAGTTTGGCGTCTACACCAGAAGGTCTTAATACGCCCTTTGAGATGCAAGTGATGGATGCTTATGAAGCGGGTTTGAAAAGTGAATGGTGGAACAACCGTTTACGTATCAATGTCGCCGGATTTTTCAATGAATATTCTAGTTTACAACAACAATCTGTAGACGAATTTGGTTCATTTATTACTGAAAATTACGATGCCGAGCATAAGGGTATCGAGGTCGAACTTAATGTTCGTTTAACCTCTAATTTGAATTTATGGGCTAACGGTGTTTCCCAAGATAGCGAATATACCGCTGTCAGTGTTAATGGCGTTTCGTCAAACGGTGGCTTGGTCGGCAACAAAATGACCAATGTGTTTGAGTTTCAATATGCAGCAGGATTGGACTATACACAAGACATTGGTGACGGAACCTTAATGTTAGGCACGAATGTTAATCATCGTGATGATTATTATTCAACAGCAGATAACTCAGAGATTGGTCATATAGAGCCAGTAACATTAATCGATGCTTACGCGGCTTACGCCTATGAACGCTGGAAATTCACTTTATCGGGTAAAAACCTTGGTAATGAAAAATACGCGTTTACCGGCTTTGGCTTTAGTTTGATTCAACCTCGTTTTATGGCCGACCCGATGACGTGGCGATTGAGTGTATCGTACGAATTATAGAAAAATCATCTGGAAAGGTTAGGACAATGTGAGAACCACATTGTCCCTTTATAACGCTTAAACACTCAACATCTAAATGTCTTTGATGTGGTGTTTGATGTAAGCACTTACTCTTTTTGAATAAAGGTGAAATTAATATGAAATCTACACAGATTATTGTGGCAGGTGCAGGCCCTGTAGGGACGGTTACCGCATATCGTCTAGCAAGTATGGGGTTTGATGTCATGTTGTGTGAAGCCGGCCCTAATTGTGCTGTTGATTTGCGCGCATCGACCTTCCATCCGCCTACTTTAGAAATGCTTGATGAGCTAGGCATGGCCGACGAACTAATCGAACGAGGACTGAAAGCGCCGATTTATCATTTCCGTGAACGGGCAACCGGAGAGGTTGTTGAATTTGATTTATCTGAATTAGAAGGTAAGGAAAAATTCCCTTACCGCTTGCAGTGCGAACAACATGTACTAGCCAGTATGGTTGCCGAAAAATTAAATAATCATCCTAAAGCTGAAGTTCGATTTAGTCACCGAGTGGTCCACTTCGAACAGACCGACGATGGGGTTGAAGTGGCACTAGAAGGGCCTTTTTCGATTGAAAAAGTAAAAGCCAAATATTTGGTCGCCGCGGACGGTGGTAATTCAATTATTCGCAAATGGTTAGGCGTTGAATTTGAAGGCTTTACCTACCCTGAAAAGTTCTTAACCCTATCTACAAAAGTTGAGTTAAAAGACTACATCGATAACCTTGCTTACGTTAGTTACGTGTCCGATCCAAAAGAATGGATGGTACTGCTACGTGTGCCAAGTGTTTGGCGAATTTTGGTACCTGCTAGTGAAGATCAACCAGACGAGTACTTATTGTCTGATGAGAAGAAAAACCAGGTATTCCGAGATTTAATCGGTCGTGATGATGTTGAGACTGAACATAGAACCATTTACCGGGTACATCAACGGGTAGCTAAAAAATTCAATCACGGACGAGTATGTTTGGTCGGTGATGCTTGTCATATGAACAATCCACTAGGTGGTTTTGGCATGAATAGCGGTATTCATGACGGTTGGAATTTAGCCGACAAAATCAAGTTAAACCTTACCGAAGGTCATGATGACGCTAATTTTGAATTATATGACGCTCAACGTCGTCCAGTAACCCATAGTTTTATTCAAGCGCAGACGATGCAAAACAAAAAGCTGTTAGAGCATAGTCCTGAAGAGAACCATGCGATGCGTTTACAAGAAATGCACGATATCTGCAATGACGACGAAAAACGCTTAGCTTTTCTGAGACGACAAGCCATGTTTACCAGTCTTGAAGAAGCTAACAAAATCAAATAGGAAAAATAATGAAAGACGCACTTGGATACAGAGCTAAATTTGGCGTATTAGGTCCTTCGACTAATACAATTGTGCAACCTGAATTTGATGAAATGCGCCCTGCTGGTGTCACAAATCACTACAGCCGTATCGTAATTGAAAATGCAAAAGCTGTTTCAAATGATAGTTTTATGGCCGGCACCAAGATGATTGATGAAGGTACCGAGGAAGCGGTAAGAGGCGTATTAACTTGTGCACCTGACTACTTAGTTATGGGTATGTCTGCGGTGACTTTTTATGGTGGTGCTAAAGGCGCAGAAGCCTGGAAAAAACGCATTGAAACGTTTTCAGGCTTAAGAATTTCAATGGGGTCAGAGTCACTTATTGCTGCGATGGAAGCTATTGGTGGAATTAAAAAGGTAGCCTTTTTATCGCCTTATTTCCCAGTTGCAAACAAAGAAGTTGAAAACTATTTGAGCGATTACGGATACGAAACTGTGCGTGATATTCCGTTACAACGTCCTAGCTGGTTGAGTATTGCTGAAACACCGTTTTCAATGTCTCGCGATACTGTGAAGAAACTTGATAGCGATGATGTTGATGCAATTATACAAGTTGGTACTAACCTTTGTATGGCAAGACTTGCGCCTAAATTAGAACTTGAATTAGGTAAACCAGTTATTGCGATTAATACGTCCACTTATTGGCATGCATTACGTGCATACGGCATAACCGACAAGGTTAGCGGTTTTGGACGTTTGTTAGAGGAGTTTTAAGATGGAGTATGATTACGTACCAATTAGCGAACGTGGTCAATTAAAATGGCCCGATGGTAAAAAAGTCGCTTTGATTTTAACCTTCAATCTTGAAACATGGGATCTGACTAAGGACACCGACGAGCCTTACTATGCTGGTGGTCCAGCAGTATTGCCGGATACTTTGCCTGGTAATATTCCTGATTTTCCAAATTTCAGCTGGCGTGAATACGGTCAGCGTGTTGGCATATGGCGTTTATACGAGCTATTTGATGAACTTAAAGTAAAAGCCAGTTGTACGACTAATGCAGTCACTTTTGAGCGTCGTGCTGCTATGGTGCAAGCTTGTTTAGATCGTGGGTGGGAATTGATTACCCATAACTACGAGCAAGGTGAATTACTTACTAATTTCGCACATCAGCCAGAAAAAGAGCAAGAAGTTATCTCTCGTTCAATCGATATGTTTGAACAATATGTTGGTAGACGTCCGGTTGGTTGGTTGTCGTCGTCATTGCGCGGTACGCTAAATACGCCAGCTATTCTTGCTAAAGAAGGCTACAAGTTTTATTGCGACATTATGAACGATGATCAACCCTTTATGATCCGCACTGATAACGGCCCAATAGTGTCAGTTCCTTACTCTAATGAAATCAATGATTTCACTATCATAACTCGCCGTGGACACACTACCGACGAGTATAGAGATATTTTGATTGAAGAATTGAATGTACTGTATAAAGAAGGTGCAACTCAGGCTCGTATCATGAACGTTGGATTACACCCTCATGTTACCGGTCGAGCTTATCGGATTAGAGCGATTCGAGAGTTTATTGAATACGCAAAAACCTTACCTGATGTTTGGTGGACGACACGAGAAGAGATTGCTGATTGGTATTTAGAACATCAGCAAGAACATCATATTCCTGGTCAAATATAAGTCGAACTGAAATCCAATAAGGAGCCTTTTATGACGAATGCAATACTAAACGACGGCGTTATTCCAGAACCGCAAACTCAAGCAGTACGCGATTTACTTGCGACAACACCTGATAAGCAGCTGTTCATTAACGGAGAGTATTGCTCGCCTAAAAGTGGCCAGTATTTAGAAACCTGCGATCCTGCTACGGGTAAAATCATAGCGCGCATCGCCAATGCGAATCAGGCTGATGTGGATAATGCGGTCGCCGCTGCACAACAAGCATTAAAGGGTCCTTGGGCAACGATGACACCTATGGAACGCAGCATGATTCTAAATCGTATCGCTGATTTAGTTGATCTGCATATGGATGAATTATGCGAATTAGAGGTGCTTGACCAAGGTAAGCCATGGTTTGTGGCACGTTGGGCGGAAGTGCCAGCTGTCGCGGGACAGTTTCGCTTTTTTGCCGGACAAGCACTGACCCTTGATGGCAATACGTTGAACCCATCAGTGAATTACCAACCTGAAGGTAAACAAGTTCATGCCTGGACTGTGCGCGAACCTGTGGGAGTGGTCGCTGCCATTACCCCTTGGAATTCACCGTTAATTCTTACTGCCATGAAGTTAGCTCCAGCGCTCGCCGCAGGCTGCACCATAGTGCATAAACCCGCAGAACTAACTTCGCTCACAGCATTACGTTTGGCCGAGTTAATTACTGAAGCGGGCGTACCACCTGGGGTAATGAATGTTGTGACCGGTGACGGTGCGCAGTGTGGAAGTGTGTTAGCCAGTCATGCGGGTGTGGATAAAGTGGCTTTTACAGGTTCAACAGCTACTGGTCGCGCAATAGTCGAAGCCAGTAAGCAAAATTTAACCCGTGTTACGCTAGAGCTAGGTGGTAAATCGCCAGCCATTGTACTCCCAGATGCTGACTTAGATTTAGCTATTCCAGGCATTGCCAATGGTATCTTTTTCAATGGCGGTCAAGTGTGTGTGGCGAATTCGCGAACCTATATCCATCGTTCTATTTTCGACAAAGTTGTTGAAGGTATTGCAGCTTATGGAGCAGGTTTGAAAGTAGGGCATGGGTTAAACCAAGATACGCAAATGGGACCTGTTGTTTCTGCTCAACAAGCGCAAAAAATTGAGCAGTATATTAAAGGGGCGAAAGCTGAAGGTGCGACTATTTTAACCGGTGGTGAACGTTTCGGCAGTGCTGGGACATTTATACAGCCCACTGTGGTTACAGGTACAAGCACCACCAGTCCTATTCATTGCCAAGAAGTCTTTGGTCCGGTAATTGTTGCAGAACCTTATGATGACATTAACGAAGCGTTGCAGTGGAGTAATGACAATGAATATGGTTTAGCAGCGAGTGTTTGGACTGAAAATTTATCGACTGCTCATCGTTTGTCTCGTCAGATACAAGCCGGAACCGTTTGGATTAATACCCATTCTATGTTTGACCCAGCGATGCCTATCGGTGGAATGAAAAACTCTGGTTATGGTCGTGACAGCGGCAAGCAAGCCATGGATAACTATTTGGAGTGGAAAACGGTGTGCGCCGTTTTGTAGTGTTAATTTACACTCTGTAGTAAATCAGAAAGCGGATATTGATGTTTCAATATCCGCTTTTTTAATTGCCCTAGCATCTGTGTTAGACGCTAGGTTAATTGATTGTTGTTAGTTGCTAAACAACCATTTTTCAGTGGTTTTCAATTGGTCTTCAAAACCTTGGATGGCACCTTTTTGCAGCAGGGTTATTGATATTTCATCGTGCCCTTGTAACAAATTTTGGCGTCTAGATTCATCAACAGTAAATGACCAACTGTGCTCAGTTCCATAACTCACTTTACAATTTTCTAAGTCAACAGTAAGTTGAATTGCGTCATGTTGTGCCGTTAGCTTGAATAACTTATCAACTACATCTGAAGGTAAAACAACGGGTAATACGCCGTTTTTGAAACAGTTGTTATAGAAGATGTCAGCGAAGCTAGGCGCAATTACCGCCTTGATTCCATAACCTTTTAACGCCCAAACTGCGTGCTCTCTGCTTGAACCACAACCAAAGTTTTCCCGCGCAATAAGAATGCTGGCATCAGTATATAGAGGGTTGTTCAAAACAAAGTCTGGGTTAGGTCTGCGGGTTTTAGTGTCTGTCCTGACATCACCAGGATCTAAATAACGTAAATCATCAAATAACCAATCGCCAAAGCCAAATTTACTAATCGACTTTAAATATTGTTTTGGCAGGATTGCATCAGTATCGACGTTGCTGCGATCAAAAGGTAAAACAGTACCTGTGTGAGATAAGAATTTTTCCATTATTGGACTCCACCTTCAGTGATATCGACAAAATGACCAGCAATAGCTGCAGCCGCAGCCATCGACGGGCTTACAAGGTGGGTTCGTCCACCACTGCCTTGACGTCCCTCAAAATTACGATTTGAGGTAGAAGCGCAATGTTCTCCCGTCATTAAACGATCGGCATTCATCGCTAAGCACATAGAACAGCCAGGCTCACGCCATTCGAAACCGGCAGCCAGAATGATTTTGTCTAAACCTTCAGCTTCAGCTTGTTGTTTGACTAAACCAGATCCAGGTACCACCAAAGCTTGTTTGATTGTTTTGGCAACCTGCTTACCTTCAACTACTTGCGCAACAGCGCGAATATCTTCGATGCGAGAGTTGGTACAAGAACCAATAAAAACACGATCTAAGTTAATATCAGTTATTGGTTGTCCGGCGCTTAATCCCATGTAATCAAGGGCTTTTTGATAGTCTTCAGATTTCCCTTTGAACAGGTTTGGGTTGGGGATTAACTGATCCACAGATATCACCATCTCTGGTGACGTTCCCCAACTTACTTGCGGTTTTATATCTTGCGCATTAAATTGAAATTCCACATCAAATTTGGCATCTGCATCACTATGCAATTCTCGCCACATAGTCGTCGCTTCTTGCCATTGTTCGTTTTTAGGCGCAAAAGGACGATCTTCAATGTAATCCTCGGTAACCTGATCATAAGCAACTAGTCCCGCTCGAGCGCCAGCTTCGATGGCCATGTTGCATACTGTCATGCGGCCTTCCATGCTTAAGCCGCGGATGGTTGAACCAGCAAACTCTATGGTAAATCCAGTGCCAGCGGCAGTGCCTATTTTACCAATAACATAAAGCACAACGTCTTTGGCAGTAACACCAGGATGCAGTTCACCGTTTACTTCTACCAGCATATTTTTGGCTTTGCGTTGCAGTAAACATTGGGTGGCTAATACGTGCTCGACTTCGGACGTACCTATACCCACTCCCAATGCGGCAAATGCACCATGAGTTGCGGTGTGAGAATCGCCACAGACTATTGTCATGCCAGGCAGTGTTAGCCCTTGTTCTGGCGAGATGACATGCACTATTCCTTGACGTATATCCTTAAGATCAAATTGCTGAATATTGAAGTCATGGCAGTTATCATCAAGGGTTTTTACTTGGATTCGCGATATGTCATCGGCAATACCTTCGATGCCTTCTTCGCGACCAGTGGTAGGTACATTATGATCTGGTGTAGCAATAACTGAGTCACGACGCCATGGTTGCCGGTTTGCTGCGCGCAATCCTTCAAAAGCCTGGGCTGAGGAAACCTCATGTACTATGTGCCTGTCTATGTATATCAACGACATGCCATCTTCAGAAGTCGTTATACAGCGACGTTCCCAAAGTTTGTCGTAAAGGGTTTTAGGGTTATCTTGTTTAACCATTTAATCTATTCTCCGGATTTCGTTTACTGGCAATTTGCATTTAAATGACTGAAACCAACCGCCGGTTTTGCAGCCATGCTTGATTTGATTTTATCTTTTCGTTACCTAACTTTAAGCGTGTTGGAATGCAGGCGTAATAGATGCTCGAAGATGGATTTCTTCTATGCAACGGGCTTCAATTTCGTCAATACTGTCACCGTGATTGGATAGTGAAATTTGGCCACCTTATACACAAAGCGTTTCTCGTACTGTTGCTATGGCGTTTAAATCATCCTTGTTGTCAGAAATGTCAACAGCTAAAAGATGAGTCATCTTTTCATTCCCTCAAGTTTACTAAACTCAGGTTTTTAATTTATCTGGTTTATTGCTATCTGGTGTTAACTCGCTAAACACGCCATGCATATTTGTAACGATGGATATTTGCGAACTAGAGTAGCGGGCGTTGTTTTTCACGCAATGACAAATATCAATGTTGAAACACTTTCATCTGGTAAATCTGTGTTGGGGTATTGCTTGCTAACTAGGTTTTTGGATTCGAGAAGTGATTTTAAGTGAACAATAAACGATATTGAGTGTATGGAAGCCTGATTTAGATGATAAAAATCAGGCTTTTATTTTGATTTGTTCTATTTTCTGCTTAGGGCAGTGGGTCCTTCAGTAGAAAGTAATGAGGTTAGTTGCTCTATCCCGTCAGATTGTGCGAAAAAGTAGCCATTAATCATTAATTCAGAAATTTTACTGACTTGCGTAAGTTCGGCTAGTTGTTTTGGACCAGGTAACTCTGGACGACAAATGGCACCTCCAAAATAGTGATCCACATCATCTAGCACCAGTGCGTAATGGTCGTTTGTCGATGCCGCCATCTCATAAGCATCAAGATGCGCTGACCAGTCTAACGAGGCACCCATTGGAATGTCATTAGTGCCGGTTTGAATTAAAGCTGGGACGGCTAAGCCAGAAAAACCTTGTTTATCAATTAATCCAGGCATCGCTGGTGGAGGAGAATAGGCTAATACCAATGCCACACGAGGGTCTGCTTGTGATGCATTCATGCCGTCTGGAATAGTAGCGTTTACGCCACCTTTTACTAACGCAGTTAATGCGCCATAGCTATGACCTGCGGCAATATAACGATCACCGCCATAGGTATCAGCCAATAATTGCATGTCTTCAAGTCGAGCTCGCCAAGACATACTGCGTTCAAATTTGTCACGCAAAGGGTGATCTGTTGAATCCATATGTAATGCACTATACACAGTGAAACCTTGTTCTATCCATGGTTCGATTAACGGATCATATTTCCAAGGGGCAGACAATGCGCCATGAGAAAATAGTA
The DNA here is from genome assembly GCF_018860635.1 of Aliiglaciecola lipolytica. GTDB lineage: Bacteria > Pseudomonadota > Gammaproteobacteria > Enterobacterales > Alteromonadaceae > Aliiglaciecola > Aliiglaciecola lipolytica_A. Next base: position 123,952 of record NZ_JAHKPT010000026.1, on the reverse strand, counting down.
TTACTCCTTTTTGTTCGCCTTTAGCCTGCCACTTCCAAACGGAAACGTCTCTATCATTTACTTTTAATGTTGTTGTCTGCGCTTCAAGCGCTAGAACCTGTGTACACAATGAGAACAGTATCGTTAGTGCAAATAACAGCCGATTAAATATCCGTTGTTTGTGGGGGGGAAAAAACATTTTATATACTCCTGTCAGCAGTTCTAGTTTAACGATACGAGTGATTACCTAGGTATATCACTCTTATATCTTGAATAATTTGATAACTGTCAAATCATTCAACAACAAGCTTAAATAAACGCATTTTTTGGTGCTTATATACTGATTTAACATCAAAAAAATCTGATTATTGACATTTGTTAATGCATGGGTGGTTTTCTGCAGTTAAGTTAAGCTCTTAGGCTATCAAATAGAGCACTATTTCATAGGCGATAAAAGCATATTACCCAGCCCCCAAGTATTCAAACCACAGGGTTTTCGATAACAAGGACAGGTAAATTTGAGCTATCAAAAGAATAAAAGAGGAATAATAAATGGAAATTAGCAACAAGATAATAGTCGCAGTACTAAGTGCCACCTTGTACTTAGTCAATATACCCTCTGCATTTAGTCACAGTGATGAAAACGCAACTGAAACTCATACAACTCGCACGCTATCCATGGATGATGTTAGAGCAAAGTATGCTGATAGTAACTCGAAATTTGTTGATTTGGACGGTATCAATGTTCATTACAAAGACGAAGGAAAAGGCCCCGTTATACTGCTTGTCCACGGAACATTAGGCGATTTATTTGATTGGGATGTTTGGACGCAGGAGCTATTGAAATCTGGTTTCCGTGTAGTTCGTTTTGATATTCCTGGATTTGGTTTGTCGGGCAATATTGCTAATGGTAACTATTCCGTTGATCGCACCCACACCCTGATTGATAGCTTAATGGACCATGTTGGCGCAGAGAAATTTGGCATAGCTGGTATCTCTTATGGTGGCATGGTTGTTTTTCGATATGCCGCAACCCGCACCGATAGAGTAACGTCCATGGTACTTATCAATTCTGCAGGTATTCAGACCGCTAATGCAGTTAAAAGAAAACCAAAAACTCCGGGTGAAAAACCCAAACGTACTAGTATCTTTATGTACTCACCGGTGGTTGAAAAAGATGACATAGTCTCTTTTTACGACAACTATATTAATGACAAAAGTAAAGTTACGCCTGAATTTGTACAACGGAAATTGGACTTTTTGAATATTCAAGAGCGCGATAAAACATCCATCGCAACCTTTAAACTTTATGAAAAAGGCGATCCGCAAAGAGTCTTATCCCATGTAAAAGCCCCAAGCTTGATAATGTGGGGAACGGCAAATAAAGCGTTAGATACAAAAACCGCTAGTGCATTTATTGATGCTTTACCTAATGCGTGTTTAACCAAGTTAGTTACTTTTGAAAGTGGCGGTCACTATATTAATATTGAACGTCCAATCGAAACAGTAAAAGTTGCTCAGTCTTTTTTCCTAGATCTGAAAAGCGCCAAACTTTGTAAGTAGCCATCGCTTTGCATCAAACTAAACTGTCGGTGAGCGAAAGGCTCAGCGACAGTTTTTTATGTAAATGACTACTGAGGACAAGAACCCAGATGCCAGTTCTGTGCATCTATGCTGTATAAACTGGTATTTCCCCATGTAGAGCCAGTCAGTGCTTCATCGCTACCTTGCGCAAAATAGCTAGGTGCGTACGGATTACCTGAGCTATAAGCCCTGCCTGCAGTCTTATGGTAATAATTGTAAGTAGTGAATTGCTCACAAGTTGGTTCGTCGTCACCATTTCCACCGCCATCATTATTGCCACCGCCATCATCATTTGAAGTACTGCATGCCTGAACTGGTCCAGTACAACTGGCGTCATCATCTTGCCACTGACATTGCTGTGCTGAAGCGGTTATTTCATTAAGTTTAAATGCATTGGTACTGTATTCTAAATAGCAATTTGCATAATTTGTGTAGTTTAATCGGCCAGCGTTTATATGTTGATCTAATGTGGCTGTTTGGCCAGCATCAATGCTGAAACTGACAGTATCCGTTGCTTGTAAGTTTGTAGAATCGGTGGCCACAATAGTGGCACTTTGCTGACCTCCGGCTAAACTGCATGCCTGAGCACTAAAGGTGTTCCCTTGCAATTGAGCCGTTTCATTTCCAGTTGAGAAGCTGACAATTACACTACTTAAATTCTGATTAACGTCTACCACTTTGCCAGAAACCGTGGCGCATTGATTATTCACAGTGGCAATAATTTCAGTTAAAACAGGAGCTGTAGCGGGGGGCGCAGGTCCAATTCTAACGGTACTCGAAGTCGCCTCAGATTGCGCTCCTAGGTTATCTGTCGCAACGGCCGTCACCAGATATAGCTCATCTGCAAGGCTTGCGCTTGAAATAGAAAAGCTGTTATTAGAGAAGGTTTGAGTACTGCTAGAATAATTATTCCCAACCGAATCTTCTATCTCGAAATCAACCTGTATTACCTGTCCATCAGGGTCACTGACTGTGCCGGTAATCAGAATTGTTCCGCTATTTTCCTGAGTATTTAAGGAATCTACCACAGGCGCTAAATTGCGGCTTACTCGCTGATTGTTGTCAGCAAAAAATTGTCCTAAATACATCGCATAGTTAATGCCTGCGCCACTGATATAAGAGCCACTCGCTCCTTGGCCTCCAGACCAAGAGTGGTCAACCCCATTTAACCACAACATTGAAACCCGGTTGTCTTGCCATAAAGTTTCATCGGCGGTTCTGCCGGCTAGGGTAATCTGTTGGCTGCTAGGGATTTGTTGTACGCCATAAACAGCGGCCATTCCTTGTGCATTTTGTTGGTTGTAACAGGTGTCAACCGTGGTGTCAGCATCTCCATGTGCTATTGACGCAATCTGTGTATCGAAATGAGAAGCAAAAGCGCCAGCATAAGTTTGGCAGCGACTGGCTACATTGGCCGACTCGCAACTTCCTAGTGCGCCACTGGAACTCGTGCCAATACTGGGGCCCGCGCTAATCCCCATTCCTGCAAAAATATCTGGGGCTAAACACGCTGTCGTATTCGCAAATGATGCCCCTGAAGAAAGTCCTGAAATATATACCTGATCATCATCAATGTTATAAGTAGGGTCACTGCGCAATGCTGTGGCTAGATTAATTAGGTTTTGATAATCAGCGGCTGTTCTTGACTTGGTCCCTTGCCAATATGACCAGCAACCAAAACCTGCTTTATTCATGGCGTTGGGCACAGCAACTACCATTCCATAAGCCTCAGCTGCTTGTTCCAAGTTTGCATTTAAATAAGTATCTATTGACTGAGTGCAGCCATGCAAAACTAACAACAATGCTCGTCCTTGACCCACGGAAGAGATGCTATCGGGGGTATAGATATGTACCTGACTAAACCCACCTACAGATTGATTATTTTGCCAACTACCGGCATTTGCACCTGAGGACAAGATTAATGTAAGCCAAAATAATCCATTCAGGATTCGAATATTTTTTAATAACATGTGTTTACCTTTTTTGTTAAAAAAATGTAAACGTAGCTTAGGGGCTTGTTTGAAATTTCGCCTTAGTACTTTAGTACAGCGCAAATCTCAGCAGTCAAATCACTCAGTAAATAACTACTCAGCGGCTCTGAAAAATTAAAACAGCAGTTTTTGCCCCTGATGAGGAATGATAATTTCCAAGCCTAAGTCATTTGCTTCATCGAGTTGTTGTTTGATGTTATGACGAGGATTGACACCTTTAGCCAGAGTATACTTAATATGACTAATCACCACTTTAAGGTTGTTTAGCGGCGTTTCGCCATCAATTTTGGAGGCAAAATTATGTAACTCTTGGATTAACAATTTCGGGGTTAGGTGGCCAAATAATAAGTTGTGTGGACGTTCATTTTCAAAAGATACTTCAATTACCATACCGCGCAATTGTTTATGCTTTATTTGCTTTGCAAGGTATGTCCAAATTGCTTCGAGTTTACCCTGTTTCTCTACAACATCGGGTCCGGTATCACCAAAATACACAAACATATCACTGCCATTTTCAATTACAAATGCACTGGATTCAACAGGGTGGCTAAGACTAAAGGCGGTTACCACAAGATCTGTGTCTTCAATGTTTATGGGTTTGCCAACAGGCAGATCAACAACATGGTATTTGTTCAACATTGGTGGAATACCACGATCGGTGAAATTCGCCCAAGCTTTACCGTTAAAGTAGGTTTCGCCAATCATATTGTTCACCGATGCCAACCCATAGATATTTTTACTCGTGTCTTCGGGGGATGCGACCAACATGCCATTTATATGATCAAGGTGGGCATGGCTGATTAAGTAACCCTTAACATGTTCTCTTAAAATGGTTCCCGCTGTTGTCCAGTTGTCATTTTGCTTAATAGGTAAGTCAGCGAAAGCGTTTTGTTGAACACTTTGATTAATACCGTTCACTATTGTCCCTGCATCTAACGCGACATAGTGAGAACTATTGAGTGAACGTAATAAAAATGCACTTAAATTACCATCCTCAATGCCACCACTATCGCCTAAAACGATAAGTTCAAATGCGGAAGATTGGGGTGTTTCGGCCATGCCTGCATGTTGATGTGCAAAAGTCTGAAACGAGATGATTAGTGTTAAGGCTAGTAGCTGTTTAGTAAGGCTTGCAAAATTTTTCATTGTTATTGAGCTTGCTGTCGTGAGCTTGAATAATGATCTAAAAAAATGTCGACGGTTTGCTCTATTACAAAACGTTTTTCATCTTCGCTAAGTTGCGATTGTAACTTAAACACCAAGGGCCAGAAACACCGTCCTTTGACTAAGTCGTTTAATTGATCAACTGCAAAATTTATGTCTTTGATAATCAGTGTATTGTCTTTTACGGCAGCTTTAATAAAACGGTGAACAGCAGTCTCCAAGCTAACAAGCCTGTCGATTCCTTTTTTTAGGGTGTCTTGTTCATAAAAAAAGCTTCCTATGGCAACACGAACTAATTCTATGTGTTGTTCGTCGCTCATCGAGTTCACTTGTTCTTCAACTAATTTCACAAATTGCTCATACATCGGCTTATCTGGCTGATAAACCACAGCGCTTTTGAGAAATGATGTTTCCCACTTATCAGTTAACAGATGCATGACTAATTCGGCTTTAGTGGCAAAATGATTATATACAGTCCGTTTCGACACACCGGCAATCTCAGCAAGCCGGTCCATGCTTGTAGCTTGTACGCCAAACTCTTGAAAGGCGCTTTTGGCAGCTTCCACAATTGCTTCACGTTTTATTTCACTACGGCTTTTTTTTGCTGTCTTCATAAACCTCTGCAACTTACTTTAACAATATTACTATTTTCAAATATGCATCATACATTTGTAGTTTACTTTCAACTAATTGATAATGTAAACTACACCGAGTAGTTTACTTTTAAGCTATGCATTTATCAATAGTTCCGATCAGTTATATTAAATAGAGAAGTTCCTGCAATGAGATTATTTTTACGTGCACTGCCTGCCCGTTTTTTATTAGCGCTTTCAGTGGTGTTGCTGAGTGCTTGTGGTGAAGAAAGCCAACAACAATTTCAGCCCGAAAAACCCCGCGTGGTGAAACTGACTCCAGTTATATCGGCATCCATTCAAAACCAATCTACGTTTCCTGCCGTCGTCTCGCCAGTGAAAACCATCGACTTGAGTTTTGAAGTTACCGGGCGCTTAATTCAAACAGATATTGTTACCGGGGAAAATGTTGAAAAAGGACATTTGCTTGCTAGTTTAGATCCAAAACCCTTTGAAAGAAGAGTAAAAGAGCAACAAACTCGACTGCAACAGGCCGATCGAGAGTTGAGTCGAATTGAGTCAATGTTTGATAAAAAGCTGGTATCCCAAAGTAATCTAGATGATGCAAAAACAGAATACGAGTTGGCTGAAATCGATTTGTCCAACGCACTACAAGATCTTGAATACACTAAGTTACGTGCGCCATTTGACGCGCTGGTTGCGAACCGTTTAATTGATAACAATAGTTTTGTCACAGCCGGTCAATCCTTAGCTCAACTGCAAGATGTATCCCGTATCTATTTTAATATTAATGTTCCAGAACGTGTGTTATCGGCCAATGAAGGACGCAAAATAATTAAAGCGCAGGCGTCGATACTTGGTAATCCGGATAAGTGGTACGACTTAGTCTACGTAGAGCATTCCACTCAGCCTGATGCGGTTACGCAAACCTACCAAGCCGTGTTCGCATTGGAAGGTCAAAATCAAATTCAGGTAACTCCCGGCGCAAGAGCGATGGTAAATGTGACAGTGGAAACGCCGAATAACAGTGGTAGTTTGCTTATCCCATTCAGAGCGCTTGTCGGCAATGACGCTGATGGCTTTTTTGTATGGCGTTATGTCGCTGAATCCCAAACTGTTGAAAAAGTGCAGGTCAATGTGCACAGCATCGAGGACGCTACAGTGGTCGTTGATGGTGAACTAAATGAGCATGATTTTGTTATTTCGGCTGGGGCTACATTGGTGAAGGCGGGTATGAAGGTCGAACCCTACCACGGAGAAAAATAATATGGATATTGCTCGCTATGCTATGCGCACGCCAGTCAATATCTGGCTGTTTATTGTAGTCTTCATTTTAGGTGGTTTAATTGCGCTGTCTGAAATTGGACGTCTTGAAAATCCTGCGTTTACTATTAAACAAGTCAAAGTCATTACTGCATTTCCCGGAGCAAGTGCTCAACGAGTTGAAGAAGAGGTCACAGAGCCCCTTGAAATAGCAATACAGCAGATGTCTCAGTTGTATCGATTGACCTCTATTTCTTCGCCTGGACAGTCTGAAATTACGGTTGAAGTGCAACGTCACTATGACAGCAAAATGTTACCGCAAATTTGGGATGAGTTAAGAAAACGACTAGGTGACATGAGCGGTTCACTACCTGTTGGTGCGCAAGAACCTCAGGTGTTCGATGATTTTGGTGATGTATACGGTTTATATTATGCCTTGGTTGCGCCAGATTTTACGCCTTTTGAAATGCGCGAATTTGCCCGCATTATTCGCAGACAATTGTTGACCACTGAAGGTGTGGCAAAAGTGGAAGTGAATGGTGTAATGCAAGAACAAGTCGTTGCTTATATCGACCCTTATCTTATTGCCGGATTAGGGATGAGCTTTCCAGACATCATCAGTCTGTTTGAAGATAACTTAAAACCCTTCAATAGTGGCCGTATTCAAGTGGACGGCAAGAAAATTCGACTTCTTGTGGAGAATCCAGCGGATCGACTTGAAGAGCTCAGTAACTTGTCTTTAGTCATACCTGGTACTAATCGTTCCGTGCGTATTAAAGATATTGCAAGGTTAGAATTAGAACCAGCTGAAATCCAACCTTCAATGATCCGTTATCAAGGCAGCGAAGCCATCACACTTGCGGTATCTGCTATTGATGGTGTGAATATCGTAGAGGTTGGGCAACATGTACGCAAAACCGTAGATGGTTTGCTCGATGAACTGCCGCTGGGAATGACACTGACACCCATCTATGACCAAGCCAAAATCGTGGATGATTCTGTTGGTGGGTTTATTACCAATCTTATTATGTCAGTGGTAGTTGTAAGCTTGACTCTTTGGTTGTTTATGGGCTGGCGTTCAGCAACGGTAGTGAGTTCAGTACTTGTTATCACCGTGTTAGGTACTGTGATGATAATGTGGCTGATGGGAATTCAGCTACAGCGCATTTCACTAGGCGCTATGGTCATTGCAATGGGGATGTTGGTCGACAACGCTATTGTAGTGGCTGAAGGTATGATGCTGAAAATTAGAGGCGCGACTAAACCTGAAGATGCCGCAAGTTACGTTGTAAAGCGCACCCAATGGCCTTTGCTTGGGGCTACGGTTATTGGTATTGCCGCGTTTTCTGGGATCGGTTTATCTGATGATGCCACTGGTGAATTCTTATATTCACTATTTGTGGTGGTATTAGTGTCACTCTTGTTGAGCTGGGTATTAGCCGTAACTGTTGTGCCTGTGCTGGGCGGCTATGTTTACAAATCCGAAAAGGTTGTGGGTACGCAGCAGAGCCTCAGTGGAATTCAAAAAGGGTTCTTGCACATATTACATAAAGCGTTGAGGTTTAGATGGGTTACCTTAATATCATTGGTACTTATCACCGTTATTGCTTTTGCAAGTTTTGGCTTTGTTAAACAGGGATTCTTTCCGTCCTCCAATACCCCCATATTTTTTATTCATTATTGGGGTCCTCAAAATCAAGATATACGATACACCGAACAGAAAATTGAACTTGCTGAAAAACGCATTTTGGATTTTGAAGGGATCGAATCTGTTACTAGTTTTGTTGGCCGTGGAGCAGACCGTTTCACTTTAACTTATGCGCCGCAAGCTAATAATGAAAGCTATGGCATGTTATTTATTCGGGCTAAAAGTCTAGACGTTATAGAGCAGTTGGCTCCCGCTATATTGGAAAAGATAAAACCTGTTGATCTGAATGCTGAATTTTACTTGGAACGCATGCAATTCGGACCAGGCTCTGGCGCAAAACTGCAAGTGCGCTTTTCCGGCCCTGATCCATTGGTTCTGCGTGATCTGGCGGCCCAAGCTATCGATATATATCAGCAAGACGGTGAGACTCGAGACATTCGTCATGACTGGCGTGACAAAGGATTAGCGTTAAATGCCCATTATGATGAGTTTAACGCTGGTATGTCTGGGATTTCACGGGCTGATTTTAACGACGCGATTCAATATGCTAGCGACGGTTTAAGTTTAGGGCAGATTCGTGATGGGGATTATTCGTATCCAATAAAAGCCAAAATGGCGACAGCTGGGCAGACACCCATTGAAGCAATTCAGAACAATCAGGTGTGGAGTTCACAACAACGGGTCTACATCCCATTCCAGCAAGTGTCTAAAGAACTAGAATTGGTCAACGAAGAAGTTCTCATTCAACGTCGCAACCGGATTCGTACTATAACGGTGAATGCCGAGCCTGATTTTGGTCAAACAGCAGGTGAAGTATTTGATCGTATTCGTCCCGTAATGGAAGCAATTGATTTACCCGATGGTTATCATTTGGAGTGGGGCGGAGAATATGAAAGTTCGCAAGAAGCCCAAGAAGCCTTAGGTAAAGGTTTGCCCGCAGGGTTCTTGGTGATGTTCTTAATTTCGGTGTTACTGTTCGGCCGAGTAAAACAACCACTAATTATTTGGATGGTGGTGCCTATGGCAGTTGTTGGTGTAGTTGCAGGCCTGTTGGCAGCCGATATGCCGTTTGGTTTTATGTCGTTGCTCGGCTTTTTGAGTTTATTCGGTATGCTAATAAAAAATGCCATTGTTTTGATTGAAGAAATTGACTTATTAATTGACGAGGGACAGGTTCCCAAACTCGCTATTACTAATGCCAGTTTAAGTCGTTTGAGACCCGTTTCATTGGCCGCAATCACCACGATTTTAGGTATGGCACCTCTTTTGTTTGATGCGTTTTTTGCTGACATGGCAGTGACAATTATGGGTGGATTGGCTTTCGCCACTGTACTCACGTTAATTGCTGTGCCCGTGTTGTATAGTGTATTTTTCAATATTAGCTACAGAAAATAATCCGTAGATTTAGAAATTCCTCAGCTTGATCAAAAATGCCAGTTAGTTACCTAACTGGCATTTTTTATTGAGAAAGTTACCAAGACTCTCGAATTTATCTATCTTTTAGAGTGTAAATAATTGACCTTTTTTGATCTTGTTTTTATTTTTAAGCAAGCTATTATTAGCATTCCATTGTGAGGATAAAATGTACAACTACCGCAACACAATAAAGAGTAATTTACTCACCTTACCAAATTAAGCCGAGCGTATTCCTTACGCTCGGCGATACTTTCCTGTTCGTTAATTTAAGTTAGTTAGTAACGTTAGCAAGCGTAATACGCCTGCTCATTAAAATATTCATATTTGCAAATCCTGGTTTACCTTTTAACGTCAATATTCACCGACGCTAGTCACCGTGTTCAACTGAATAGGTTAGCGCAGTAGTGGTTTTTATATTGTCTGAAGTTGAAAGGTTAAACATAAAACAGAAACGATAATTTCAAACCAAGGTGCACGGCAAAGTGCCGTTAACCGATCTCAATGAAAGAGGTGATTTATGCAAAATAAACCTGAAATATTTATTTCAACTTCTGATTTAGCCATGCTTGAGGAACAACTTGAAGCGTCAAAATTGCCTGAAGAATTAGTCGCTGCCTTAGAAGATGAACTTGCACGAGCAACCGTTATTGACGGTAAAAATATGCCAGAAGATGTAGTGACTATTGGCAAACAAGTGACCTTCAAAATACTAGATAGCGATAAGTTGTTTACAAAAACCTTATGCCTTCCCGCCGATACGGCCAAGCATGCAGATAGCATTTCAGTTTTCGCTCCCATAGGTTCAGCTTTATTAGGCTTAAGAGCTGGTCAGAGTATTGACTGGCAAACTCAACGTGGGCAGCAGTCAGTGCAAATAGTACAAGTGAATACTGGATCTAGCTAAACATCTTATTGTCTTCGGAAAGCTCGTGGAAATGGGTTCTATGGGCTTTCTTTGCAGTTGATTTGTGCTTAATTCATCACATTCAAAGTTTCACTGATTCTGCAGCTACAAAAAAACTTAATGGAAAATATAGGGTTACGATTGATGACATACACAAATCAAACTATTTCAGACTTAAAACAAACCAGCCCAGCTCAGGCGGAGTTCTATCAAGCCGTTGAAGAAGTGCTGAACTCCTTGGATCCCATATTGGAATCCAACAGTAAATATCGTCAACAAGCAATTATTCAACGTATAGTCGAGCCGGAACGGCAGATTATGTTTCGCGTTCCTTGGATTGATGATAATGGCGACATTCAGGTCAATAAGGGGTATCGGGTTGAGTTTAATTCTGCCCTTGGACCCTATAAAGGCGGCTTAAGATTTCATCCTTCGGTGAATGCTAGCATCATAAAGTTTTTAGGCTTTGAGCAAATTTTTAAAAACTCCCTTACTGGTCTATCTATTGGCGGAGGTAAAGGTGGAGCAAACTTTAATTCTAGAGGACGTTCCAATAATGAAATTATGCGTTTTTGCCAATCTTTTATGAGTGAACTTTACCGTCATATTGGCCCAACTACAGATGTTCCTGCGGGCGATATTGGCGTGGGCGCAGCTGAAATAGGTTATATGTTTGGTCAATATAAGCGCCTAACTGGGCGTTACGAAGGGATCCTAACTGGAAAAGGTCTGCTTTGGGGAGGTTCATTAGCACGTAAAGAAGCCACTGGATACGGAACAGTGTATTTTGCAGATAATATGCTAAAAGCCAGAGAAGACAGTTTAGAGGGGAAAACGTGTTTAGTTTCAGGGGCGGGTAATGTGGCAATTTATGCAATGGAAAAACTTTATCAGTTGGGGGCTACGCCCATCAGTTGCAGCGATTCTTCAGGCACTATTTATCATCCCAATGGTATCGACCTAGAATTGGTAAAGCAGCTCAAAGAACAGCAACAAGCCAGTTTAATTGCTTATATTGAAAAGTATCCTAATGCTAAATATACGCCGACTTCAGATTATCCATCAGACGGTCATGCAGTTTGGCGTTATTGCGCTGATGCTGCATTTCCATGCGCGACGCAAAATGAGTTAACCAAGTCAGATGCTGAAGAATTACTCGCTAATGGTTGTCACTTGGTTTGCGAAGGGGCCAATATGCCATCCACTCAAGAGGCTGCCGATTTGTTTGTTGCATCTGATATCGCTTATGGCCCGGGCAAAGCCGCTAATGCTGGTGGTGTGGCAACAAGCCAACTGGAAATGGCGCAAAATGCGAGTATGCAGAAGTGGACGTTTGAACAAGTTGATCAGCAACTACAGCACATTATGGAAAACATTTTTGTGACTGCAAATGAGACAGCCAAAGAATTTGGCCAGGCTGGAAATCTCGTTCTTGGTGCCAATATAGCCGGCTTTCGCCGTGTTGCGGATGCGATGATCGAACAAGGTGTTGTTTAGTCAATCAGCATAGATTACTGATACTTCTATTCTGCTTTTTATGCCATTTAGCAGAAAAAGTGTGAGAAATGACTCAGCAACATGAAACAGCCAAAGAGAGTCGCTGCGAGAATCCATTTTTTAGTACAATTTATAGTCAGTTTTCCTCGACTTTTCGTGCATATTTATATATAGTGCGCGCCGTTTTGAACTAAGTAGTATTGCGCAGCGACATTGGGCTTTTATTGTGAACCTTGGTTTGTTTTTGTTGCTTTTTTACTATTTGGAATTTCGTTTTGATATCTACCGCAAACATCACTATGCAGTTTGGCGCTGAGCCACTGTTTGAAAACATCTCTGCTAAATTTGGCAATGGCAATCGTTATGGCTTAATTGGCGCTAATGGCTGTGGTAAATCCACACTTATGAAAATTCTCAGTGGCGATTTAGCACCTACCTCTGGCAACGTTTCTGTTTCACCTGGTCAAAAATTGGGTAAGTTAAGCCAAGATCAGTTCGCGTTTGAAAAATATTCTGTGGTTGATACCGTTATTATGGGTGACATGGAGTTATGGAAGGTTAAACAAGAGCGTGATGAAATTTACGCCAAACCTGAAATGAGCGAAGCTGATGGTATGCATGTGGCTGAATTAGAAACCCTTTACGCTGAAATGGACGGTTATACTGCTGAATCACGGGCAGGCGAGATTTTGTTAGAAGCGGGTATCGATGAACATTATCACTACGGTTTGATGTCACAAGTATCACCAGGTTGGAAAGTCAGGGTGTTACTTGCACAGGCTTTATTCGCCAATCCAGACATATTATTACTCGACGAACCTACCAACAACTTGGATATTTATACTATCAATTGGTTAGCTGAAGTGTTGAATCAGCGTAAGTCTACCATGATAATTATTTCCCATGATAGGCACTTCTTGAATTCCGTGTGTACCCACATGGCAGACATCGACTATGGTGAATTACGTATTTATCCAGGTAATTATGAAAAGTATCAAGAAGCTGCTTCACTTATTCAAGAGCAGTTGTTGCGAGAAAATGCCAAGAAGAGCGAAGAAATAGAAGAATTACAGGCTTTTGTTGCACGCTTTTCTGCCAACGCCTCGAAAGCTAAACTGGCAACTTCTCGTGCGAAAAAAATGGATAAGATCCAATTGGATGAGGTGAAGAGCTCGAGTCGTCGTACACCGCGTATTCAATTCAAACAACATCAAAAACTGCACAGACAAGCTCTGATTTTAGAAGATATGAGTTTTGGTTTTGAAGAAGAGCTCTTGTTCAAAGACGCTAATCTGTTATTAGAAGCGGGTGCAAAGTTAGCCATTATTGGTGAAAACGGTGTGGGTAAAACCAGTTTCTTACGTTGTTTGATGGATCAATTGAAAGCGGAAGGTGTGGTTAAGTGGTCTGAGAATGCCACTGTCGGCTATTGTCCTCAAGACAGTTCAGACGATTTCGATTGTGATTTAAGCCTTTTTGATTGGATGTCTCAATGGCGCACGCCAAAACACAACGATTTGATGGTCCGAGGTTTATTGGGCAGTTTGTTATTTAGCGCAGACGACTTCAATAAAAAAGCGAAAGTGTGTTCAGGTGGTGAGAAAAATCGTTTGTTATTCGGCAAGCTGATGATGGCTGACTTAAATGTGTTGGTGATGGATGAGCCTACTAACCACATGGATATGGAAGCGATTGAAGCACTTAACAATGCTTTGAAAGATTTCGATGGGACTTTAATCTTTGTAAGCCACGACCGCGAATTTGTTTCCTCTTTGGCGACTCGTGTTATTGAGATTAAAGATCAACAAGTAATTGATTTTCAGGGCACTTATGAGGAATACCTTTCTCATCAAGGGTTACAAAAAGCAGTAGCTTAAGACCGAACTCAGACAATATTGATGAATCAAAAGCGCGCGAATTAGGGCGCGCTTAAATCAATAACTTCATTCGTTGTTGAGTTTTAGGTTTTTCGGTATTACATCATGCTTGCGTAAAATGTTATCAATTTCGCCTTCCTGTTTAAGTGCTCTTATTGCTGCATTTAGATTCGGTAACAGATGACTCAGTTCTCGACGAAGGCGTAAAACGATATCGCCATGGGAATGAACACTGGCGAGTGATATTTTGACATTATGTTTTTTGGCCCAGTGACGAGCGGTTAAATTTTCTAGAATGGCGACTTCAAAACGGCCTCTTTTTAAGCCCCTAATTAATCCATCTTCTGTGCTAAAGTCGATTCTTGTAAACATATCATCATCGAAGTAACTATAGCCTGCAATAGTACCTACATGTTTGTCATAAATGGCGTGAGGATCTGCATATTTCTCGGCGTTTTCTTGTAAGGTGACATTGTATTCGGTTAATTCAAAAATCATAATGGATTGCACATATTCATCTCCCATATCACCATTTTTAAACCAACTCGGGCTCATAAAATCGATATCTAATTGATTTTCTTCGAATACTTTTGCTGCTCGTTTGGGCGGATAATAATAAAACTCATAAGAGTAGCCAGCCTTTTCCAATATTAAGTCAATCACTTCTGCGAAGATGCCGGGGTTTGCATCATCGCCGGAGTATCCATAGGGAGTCCAAGATTCGGTGCCAATTAAGTTGTATTTTAATGTGATTGATTTTTTATCGATTGCCTGAGAAGTTGAAACCATTCCAAAATAAGCCAAAACAAAGAATAGCATCCAAGCCAAAAGCTGGGTTCTAACAGAGGATATCTTGAAAAAACTGCAACAAGTCATAAAACTTACTCGTGTCCAAGAGTGAATTGTGAAATTAAGTGAAGTTGAAACTTCATTTAACCTACATAATACGTCATAAAATCGTTTTTTCCTGTTTGATTAGCCGTTATTGTCTAATAAACTTCCACTGCGACTTAAAAATCAGTGTTGCATCAGTTTATGTAATATTTAAAAGCAAATTTGTTAGCTTCGTAAAGTTTACGTAAATTCAATTTTTTATTGCTGCAGAACTTGTACACTACCTTTATTATTTTAATCAAAATGCACAAATTACATGGACTTATATTGTCACCTTTTTCTCCTATGAACAAAAAAATAAAGGGAATTTCGCTATTGTTTATTTTGGCGTTGTTGCATGGGTGTGCTTCTGTCAAGTTAGACCAAGACAAAGAAATCCCAGCATTACCCAATGAGTGGCAGTTTCAGCACAGCGCCAATAAAATCGACGATAACTGGTTAGCAAATTTCACTTCTGATGCAAATAACCAACATTTAACCTCGTTGCTTAATGAAGCTATTCAAGCAAATCAGGCTATTCGCGCTCAAGCCTATTCTGTAGACATCGCTGAGCAGAGTCTGACTATTGCTAAAAGTAATTTTTGGCCATCACTGGATGCATCTTTTGATGCGTCTCGAAGTCGTAGTAGCGGTAATAGTTTTAGCCTAGAAGCTCAACTTTCTTATGAACTTGATATTTGGGGGGCGTTGTCGGACGCAGAGCGTCAAGCAAAGCTCAATTATTTGCAGGCTAAAGCTGAATTAGAAGAGGCAAGATTGCAGCTCGCTGGCAACGTTATTGTCGCTTATGCGAATGCGTCTAGGGCTTTTCAGCGGGTTGAGCTGGCCGCTCAACAAGTTCAAAATTCAACTGACAGTCTAGACATTATTGAACGTGGTTATCGGGCCGGCCTAAACGAATCTTTAGATGTATACCTTGCTCGTAATGAACTTAACAGTGATAAATCCACACTTGCAACAAACCAGCAAACATTACTGGAGAGTGTACGAGCTTTGGAACGGTTGTTAGGGCGCTACCCTGATGCAAAACTGGATGTAACTCAAGTATTGGCATTGCCTGATGTGGATGTTGCAGTCGGTTTACCTTCTGAGTTGGTGACCCGCAAACCAGCCTTACAAGCCAGTTGGCTGGCGTTAATGGCACAAGATGCAACCCTTGCCATTGCACATAAAGCTCGTTTCCCTGCAATCAATTTGGCCGCTAGTGTTGGTCCCTCAAGTGATTCTCTATCCGATTTACTATCAGCTTCCGCAGGCTGGTCGTTGATTGGCAGTATCTCAGCTCCGATTTTTAATGCGGGTAAACTGCGCGCCAACGAAGAGATTGAGTTGTTAACCTTAAAAAGTCTGGAAGAAGATTATTTAGATTCGGTGTTGAATGCATTACTCGATGTTGAAAATGCATTGTCTGCCGAGGCGAGTTTAGTTGAACGTTATCAAGCGACCCAAAAAGCGGCTGAAAATGCGCAATTTGCAAATCAACTGTCTTTCGAGCAATACCAAGCCGGTCTAATTACTTACACCACAGTGTTAGAAGCCCAAGCGAGATTAATTGCGGCCGAAAACAATCTTATTGATATTAAAACTGACTTAATTGCGAATCGAGTGCAACTGCATGTTGCCCTTGGAGGAGGAATGAACCTCTACGCCCCTATTCAAGAGCTTTGATTAAATGGTAATTTCTAAAAAAATCGTACTGCCCATTGTTGTTTTACTTATCACTGTAGTTACCGTGTTGATCATCTACAACAACCCTCCCCAAGCTGGCCGTCAAAAGCCATCTAGTGCGGCAGTGTTAAGTGTCGAAACGCAACTATTGCGACCTCAACGTTTTCACATCACTTTGGATAGCTACGGGGTAGTTACTCCGCGCACACAAAGCACCTTAATGTCGCAGGTGGCTGGGCAAGTCGTGTTTGTCAACGATGGTTTTCGCACCGGCGGATTCTTCCAAAAAGGTGATTTGTTAGTCGCCATAGATGATAGCGACTATCTTGCTGAAGTAAATATCGCCAAGGCGAATCTTATTACTGCGCAACAAAATTTAGCTGAGGAGATGGCTCGGTCTGAACAAGCTAAAATAGATTGGCAGCGCTTAGGCGGTAAACAAAAACCAACAGATCTGGTTTTACGAATACCGCAACAGGAAAGTGCGCAAGCTAATTTGACCTCTGCAAAAGCACAATTGTTAAAAGCTGAATTATCGCTAAAACGGACTAAGATAGTCGCGCCTTACAGTGGGCGTGTGGTCACCCAAAACGTCGATATTGGCTCGGTTGTTTCCAACAATACAGAGTTGGCGAGCATTTATGCGACTGACTATTTGGAGGTTCGATTAGCGATTAACAATAGTGATTTAGGCTTTGTGAATTTACCGGAAGCGAATATCGACAATACAATCTCTACGCCACCTATCAATGTGACTTTCACATCTGATCTGATTGGTCAGCAGAGTTGGACAGGTAAAATTGTGCGCACCGAAAGCGCTATAGATTCTGTTTCGCGACAATTGTACGTGGTCGCGCAAATAGATGATCCCTTTAATCAGGCTATCGAAAGGGGCGTCTCGATTAAAATAGGTGAGTATTTAACCGCAGAAATAGATGGCCGAACAATCGAAGAGGCTATTGTTATACCGGTAACGGCTATCTATCAAGGGAGTTATGTTTATATTGAAGAAGATGGTGTACTGCTGAGAAAAGAAGTACAAATTGCATGGCAAAATGATCGCCAAGCCTTAATTAAATCTGGCTTGGAAGGCGGTCAAGCGTTAGTTATAACGCCACTGGGACAAGTTAGTTCTGGAACCGCTGTTTCAGTAATAAATCAAGATGGAAAAAGCACTAAAAGGCTTAAGAATACTGAGCGTAAAGGCAAAGAACGATCTAAAAATCCTAACCTAAGACCAGACAAATCAAATAGTCGTCCTGGATCTAACTCTGCAGCGCAGAAGGAAGGGTAAATGATAGCTTGGTTTGCAAGAAATTCGGTTGCCGCGAATCTGCTAATGATCACCATCATTGGTGCGGGTCTATTGAGTCTGTCGAATCGAATTCCTCTGGAAGTTTTTCCTTCCTTTGAAGTCGATGTGGTGTCAGTCAGTGTCACCTTGGATGGGGCAACGCCAGAGGATATCGAGCAGGGCGTTACTATTCGCATTGAAGAAGCGGTGCAAGACCTCGAAGGTATCACTAAAATCATTAGTCAGTCTTCTGAAGGGGGCGGAAGTGTTACCTTTGAACTTGATAGTGATTACGACAGGCGCGATTTACTTGCCGATATAAAAAGTAGAGTCGATGCCATCAATACATTTCCAGCCGAAGCTGAAAACCCGGTTGTTGCCTTAGCCGATCGCAAACGAGATGTGATTACGGTAGCTGTCACAGCTCCTTACAGCGAGAAGGAAGTGCGTGAATATGCTGAGAAGGTGCGAGATGAGTTACTTGCTATTGATGGTGTTACCCAAGTAGAGTTAGATGGTATCCGCAATTATGAAATTGCCATCGAACTTAGTCTAGATAAAATCCGAGAGCTTGATTTAACCATTAGCCAAGTATCTGATATTATTGATAATAATAGTGTCGATGTGTCTGCAGGTAATTTACGTACTGAAAGTGGCGATGTACTGATTCGTTCAAAAGGCCAAGCATACCGAAAGGACGAGTTTGCATCTATTCCAATCAAAACTAATTCAGATGGCTCAATTATCCGCTTACAAGATATCGCTAATATTCAAGATGGCTTTGAAGAAACGCCGGTGCGAACGCGATTTAATGGTCAGCAGGCAGCATTTATTGAGGTTTATCGAATTGGCCAACAAAGTGCCATAGAAGTCGCCGATAAAGTAAAAAATTACATAGACGAACATCAACAGAGTCTGCCCAAAGGTTTTACTTTGAGCTACTGGGATGACGACTCTATGATTGTTAAAGGGCGTATTTCTAGCTTGGTTTCAAATGCGATTCAAGGCGGAATTCTAGTCCTTATTCTACTCACGTTATTTTTGCGTCCATCTATCGCATTTTGGGTATTTATTGGTATCCCTGTGGCATTCATGGGGGCGTTTATACTGATGCCAGTTTTTGGTGTGACGTTAAATATGATGAGCGTATTTGGTTTTATTTTAGTGTTGGGGATCGTTGTCGACGATGCCATTGTTACCGGTGAAAATATTTACACCCACTTAGGTACTGCCAAATCAGGCGAGCAGGCTGCCATTGAAGGGACACTTGAAGTCGCTAAGCCGGTTACGTTCGGCATTTTAACTACTGTAGCGGCATTTCTGCCATTAGCTTTTATTGAGGGGCGAAGGGGGGATGTTTTTGCTCAGATTCCCTATGTAGTAATTCCCGTTTTACTGTTATCCCTTATCGAGTCCAAGTTTATTTTGCCTTCACACTTGAAGCACTTGAAACTGAGAACTGAAAAAACCAAACAAAGTAAATTGGATTACTACCAGCAAAAATTTGCCGACGGATTCGAGCAGGCCATACTGCGCTATTATCGACCTGCGTTGGTAAAAACACTGCGTTATAAGTGGACTACCATAATGACTTTCAGTGGTATTTTTGCAATTATTTTAGTGCTTATTCTCAGTGGCTGGACGCGTTTTGTATTCTTCCCTCGAATCCCTAGTGAAACAATAACGGTATCCTTAACCATGCCAACAGGCACTGCATTTGAAATCACTAACAAATATATTGTGAAAATAGCCGATGATGCCCGAGAGTTGCAGGAAAAATACACCGAGGAAGATACCGGTGAAAGTATTATCTTAAATATTTTAGCCACCACCGGTGGGCGCGGCGGGACAACTAATGCCGGTAGTGTAAGATTTGAAATTACACCACCAGAATCGAGAGCTTCGACTATTACATCCGCTCAATTGTTAAATGAATGGCGCAAGATGATTGGGGATATTCCTGGGGCTGAAGCGCTAAGTTATCGGGCCGAGTTAGGTCGTTCATCAGACCCTATCGATGTGCGATTGAGTGCTAACAATGTCGCCACTTTGGAACAAGTCGCCGACAAAGTGATAGAACGACTAAACACTTACCCTACAGTATATGATATCGCCGATAGTCTTTCTGATGGCAAACAAGAGTTGCAAATCGAACTGAACAAACAAGGTGAATCACTGGGTTTAACTAGAGCTAATGTAACCGGACAAATCCGCAATGCGTTTTTTGGTGCGCAAGTACAGCGTATTCAGCGTGGCCGAGACGATATAAAAGTGATGTTGAGGTTACCGTTAAGTGAGCGACAATCGTTATCGAGCTTAACCAATTTGTTGATTGATGTGGGTAATGGCGAGACGGTTCCTCTGTCGAGTATTGCGACTCTTACGCCGGGACAAAGCCCGTCGTCAATTCGTCGAATTGACCGTTTAAGGACAATTAGTGTTACTGCTGATGTAGATAAAAACAACACTAACATGACGGTTTTACAAGAAGATTTAAACCAATATATAGCTGACTTATTGATCCAATATCCTGGCGTGAGCTACGAGTTGGAAGGGGAAGCGGAGGAACAAAGAGACTCCTTCGGTTCTTTGACGACAGGTCTGGTCATTGTACTGTTTATTATTTATGCGCTCTTAGCAATTCCATTTAAATCATATACACAACCACTTGTGGTGATGAGTGTGATTCCTTTTGGTGCGATAGGCGCGATAGCTGGACATTGGATAATGGGAATGGACCTCACTATCTTTAGCCTTTTAGGACTCTTGGCATTAGTTGGCATAGTGGTAAACGATTCGTTAGTTCTTGTTGATTACATTAATAAAAAACGTGAGCTGGGTATGGACTTATTAAAGGCTATTCTAACCGCTGGCTCGTCCCGATTCAGGCCAGTAATGTTAACCAGTTTGACCACTTTTATTGGTTTAATGCCATTATTATTTGAAAAATCGACACAGGCACAATTTCTAATTCCTATGGCGGTTTCTTTAGGTTTTGGGATTTTATTTGCCACTTTTATCACGCTGATTTTAGTACCAATAAACTACTTAATACTCGAATCAGTTAAGCAGCAATCGTGGTTAAAATAAGCGCGAATATGTAACCTAAGGGAGTGCAAAATTAGCCACTAAATAACATTTAGTGGCTACTTCATTTGCGCTCTTTTAGCGTTCTTCGCGGCATGATAGCGGGGATTGACAAGTTGATACCTTTAGCGACAACAACAATCAAAAATTTATTGTTTATGGGTACTTTTTCGCCTGGGGCATAAAGCCTTTCGGTATTAAATGCGCAACTGATTCACATTCTGGATTTAGCCAAACAGGCAAAGGAAAACGAGCCAGCATCTTTTCTGAAAATTGCAAAGCTGGGCCATCTATCAATCCATTTTCACGGTAGTATTGGTAAGACAAACTATCCCCCAAACTATAGTTTACTCGGCCTATCATAACCATCTGATAGCTTTGCATCAACGAATCAACACTGACTAACTGCGCGCCTGCTTGGGTTAAGCGTTTCATTACTGGTTGTTCGTCAGATACTCTAAGAACACTGATGCTTTTGCCTGATAGCTCATTTATCGACTGCCAATCAAAAGGGGTAGATTCTGCAAGTCGATATAAGCCTAATGCAACATGAGGCATATCCAACATGATATAAGGCAGATTCTTTTTGCCTTGCATGGTGTGCATGCTAATACACCACTCACCGCTTCCCATGATTCGTTCCGCTCTGGCAGTAGGCACTACATAAGGGGCGAAATCGTAATTGACTGGCAGTTGATGCTTTTTTGTATAAGCACGCAGTGCATCAAACATCAGTCCACCATTTTTTATCTTTTGTGTGCTGTATGGGGGAAATTCAGCACCGAGAACGAGTACTTTAATTGTTTCTTTTGAAGCTAGTTCAGAAGCCGCTGAAAATTTTCCATAAAAAATCAGGACTAACAAAAGTATGCATTGTGTAATTATTTTAGACATCGATGAGCAGCGCTAATCCATTAAAACCTGAAGTATAGCCTACTATAACTGATGGGTTGCCATAGGCACATACCTACAATCAATTGGTTTTCACTAGTAGTAACAGAGTATCAATAAGTTACCTAGTAAAGGTGAAGAGGGATTAGAAGGCAATTTACAAGTATTGCGTTGTGTTAAATATAAAAAAGCGGCAATTAAGCCGCTTTTGTATTTGTAGGGCATATGCTTATTTTAATTATTTTTTAACTGGGGCTGGTGTTTGTTGGCGGGCATAGTTTTCTAAACTTGATAAACTCGGGCCATACCATTCTGTTGGCGCTTCGAAATACTCTGGGAAGTGTTTTTCGGCATAGGCACGTACTTTAGGTGAAAGAATTTCCGAACTATTATAGGCACCCATCTCACAATCGTAGAAACAATGTCCTTCGGCTTGTCCCATTAACATCCACGGTAACCAAGGAGTGATTCGACTCCAAGCTCCAGAGTATTGAATGCTGGTCACGTTTGGGTTGGCTAAGTCGTCTTTATTGATAACGTAATTAAACATCTCAGAAACACGATTCATTGGACCTGAAGATTCTCTTGGCCATGCATCTGGTTGCAGTGCATTTGGATAAAATAAATGAATATGCGAATTTAATGTGACGGTATTGTTTGGTGTTTCTTTCCAAGGGTAGAGCATGGGGATCTTTTTCTTCTCGGTTTTATTTAGACCACCATAAGAAGGCCCCTCCGGAACATAGGGAGTTAGTTTATAGTTGAATGGGTCGTTTGCTACAGGCACCACTTTCACGGTTTCGTTGGTATATGGATTCGTCCATTCTTCTAATACGTCGCCAGTTTCTAAATCTGTATAAAAACCAACTTCTTTGAGCACTTTTCCGTATACGCCATTGCCTTCGTCAATTAAACGGGCATATGAAAATCCTTCAAACCCAACCAAAGGTTTAACTTTTTCATTAGGACGAACGCCATTCACTATACCGGCAAAATAACCAAATTTTTGTTTACCAAAATCAAGATCACCTTGCAAACGAGCCATGGCATCACGATTCCATTCAGGATCGTGGTAAGGCAATGCTCCAGATGCTTTAAAAGGCTTAGCAGGGCGATCAGTTGCGCAACCTGCTAATGCCAGTGTACCGGAAGCTGCAACACCACCACCAATCAAAATTTTACCTGAATTAAGCAGAAAATCTCTGCGCTCAGAAGTGTTAGTTTCTAGCTTTTTAGAATCCATAATATCCTCGGTCATCAGCTATGTAATGCTTGCGAATACCTAAGTTGTTATATTTGGCACAGCACTGGTATTCGTTTACGTTTATCAAGTATTTAATCTTGTCAGTAATAAGTACTAATTTAATTTGCAAACTTATTTTGCAATGGCTTTAGATTAGGGGCTGCAAAATACATGGGCATTAACAAATGTCAAAAACAGCCTATCTTTTTGCATATTAGAAAGGTTTGCATTCAATCATTTATGGCATTTAGGTGTTTTATGTTTAGGGGGAGTAGAATTACACGTAAAGCTGCTCATTATTTAATCATAATTCCTGTAAATCTTTTAAATCATAGAATATATCCAAGACCAATATCCAATGGCTTCCCAATGGACTGGAGTGGTTAAATGTAAATTCCTTCAAAGTACTATGACAATTATCAATGTTGAGATTGTTGATTAGTGGAAAACTGACTACGTATTTTGTGTCTGGGGATATGAATTACACTGTTTCATTCGGCTTACAGGAGAGCTTAAATAATGACAACTTATCTAATTACTGGCGCTAATCGAGGCTTAGGTTTTGAGCATACTAAACAAGCCCTAGCGGCTGACGAGAGCGTTATTGCAACTTGCCGAGAACCAGAAAAAGCAACTGAGTTGTTGGCATTAAGTGAGCGTTATCCAAAGCTGAGAATTGAGCAACTTGACCTATCTGAGCATGATTCCATAGCGGCTATCGCTAAACGTTTAGATGGTGTGGCCATTGATATTTTGTTTAATATTGCCGGTTTATTCGGTGGTGGTTGGTCGAATCAGGCTGATCGCTATAAACAGTCATTAACGGGTATGGATTACGCCCTTTGGCATGAAATAATGCAAGCCAATGTATATGGCCATTTTGAGTTGATTGCAGCTTTATTGGCTAATGTTGAAGCGAGTACACGAAAAACCATCATTATGATGTCATCTGATTTAGGTTCTATCGCCAATAATCAACTTGGGATGGCTCACGCTTATCGTTCCAGTAAAGCAGCCTTAAATATGTTAACAAAAGGTCTTTCTATTGAATTAGCGCCCAATAAGATCACTGTTATTTCACTTGCTCCAGGGTGGGTGAAAACAGATTTAGGAGGTGATGATGCTCCTTGGGAAGTAGACGATAGCGTCAGACACCAGCGTAATGTTATTGCCAATTTAATTCCCTCTGCAACGGGGAAATTCATAGATTTACTTGGTAAATCAGTGCCGTGGTAAGGGCAAAAATAATCGTATTACCCGCAACGATAAATACTTTTTAAGCCTTAACGTTAGTTTATGCTGCCCATTTCCTGCACTGCTTTGAGGTTAAGAATGCTGATAGTATTGGGTGAGATGACCGAAATGAGTCCATCTCCTCTTAGTTGACTGAGGGTGCGGCTGACAGTTTCTACTGTTAGCCCTAGATAATCGGCTATATCTGTTCGCGTCATCGGTAATTCTATTTTTTCTGGTTTGGCACCAGGCAGGCGATTAAGTAATTGTTTCAACATAAAACAGACGCGTTCATAGGCTTTTAATTGACCCAAAAGGTAAACTTGTTCAAAGGTATGAGACATGACAACTGAACGGATTTCTTTCAAGTTTTCGCCTAACGTCGGAAGCTCTTCGGAGAGCGCCAAAAGGTGTTGACGTTTAAATTCGTAAACGGTCAGATTACTTAGACTTTTGACGCCATATTGGTAACTGTCAGAATTGGATAAACCAATGAAGTCGCCAGGATAAACGAACGCAAATATTTGACGACGTCCATTGCTCGCTATTTTTTCCATTATCCCTACACCAGAAACAATATTATATAGCCTGTCGGAAGGAACATGTTGCATAAAAAGGTACTGTTGTTTGGCAAGTACTTTCAACCTAGCGCTGTTTGATAAGCAGTCCAGGTCCGGCTTGTTCATGTGCTTGAATAATAGACAATCATCTCCAAAGCTAATGCTTTTATACGGACTAGTTAATTGCACCATTGTTGAATCTCTCTCTATTATTTTGGGTTGTTTAATCAGTAAATGAATTACGCTACTCAGTACCCAATACCACTTATGTGCAATATAGTTACAGCTGAGCTGTAACTGCTTTTGTTTCCAAATAGGCATCTAGACCTTCTTGACCAAACTCTCGTCCCCATCCCGATTGAGCATAACCACCAAAGGGAATATTTGTGCCTACAGCACCATGACAATTAATCGATACATGCCCAGCTCGAATCCGTGCAACAAGTGAATGTGCAATGGATAAATTTTGTGTCCAGACGCTACCGGATAAACCATAAATAGTGTCGTTAGCCATTCGCGCTATCTCATCTAAATCAAGGCTGGAAAATCGTTGGACGGTCATTACGGGTCCAAAAATCTCTTCTTTCACTATGCGCATTTGTGCTGTGCAATCAGTGAAAATAGTTGGTTGCACAAAATATCCATCGCCTTCCAACTTTTTGCCTCCGGTTAGCATAGTCGCACCTTCATTCACGCCGATTTCGATGTACTTCAAAACCTTTTCACAATGTTTTTCAGAAATAAGCGGCCCAATCATGGTGGCTGGATTGATGCCATGGCCAATCACCAATTGTTCGGTGAATAACTTTACACGTTGCACTAATTCATCATGGATGGCGTCATGGATGAATATACGTGTTCCGGCCATACAGTTTTGGCCTTGTAGAAAAAATGTCGCCATCGCGATACCGACAGTCGCAAGATCAAGATCTGCATCAGGCATAACTACCACAGGGGATTTTCCGCCTAGCTCCAGAGCAACTTTTTTTAGATTGCCAGTGGCTGCACAGATAATTTTTCGACCGGTTTGCGTAGAACCGGTAAACGAAACCTTATCCACATCAGCATGTTCAGAAATTGCTGACCCCGCCTCGCTTCCATAACCATTTACAATGTTTACCACGCCTGCTGGAATCCCTGCTTCTAAACAAAGTTGACCAAGTAATAATGCGGAAAGCGGTGTTTCCTCTGATGGTTTCATAACGACAGTACAACCGGCTGCAAGTGCCGGTGCTAATTTTAGTACCGCTGTTGACGCTGGCACATTCCAAGGCACGATTAATCCTGCAACACCAATCGGTTCACGCAAAGTATAGGTCAAGGCTTCTGCATGATCGGTAATATGTCGCGGTGGAGTGGTCGTTGTGCCTTCAATACGCTGTGCGGCAGCACCATAATAATCAAACATTTCTGCAATATTTTGAATTGTTAGACGAGCAATATTGGTTGGCATGCCGTTGTCCAACACTTCAATTTCAGTCAATAAGTCAGTATTGGATTCAATCAACCTAGCTATTCGAGAAAGCAACTTGGCACGCTCAAAATTAGTCAGTTTCGACCATGGTCCTTCGAATGCTTTGCGCGCAGCAATAACCGCATTATCAATGTCTTTGGAGCCTCCAATCGCCACTCTTGCAATTACTTCATTGCTGGCAGGATCGCGGGTTTCAATGGTTTTTCCCTCAACCCCATCAACCCACACCCCATTAATTAATAACTTGTGAGGTTGTGTTAGAAATTGTTTAGTGGCTGTTGAAATAGTGATATTTTTGATGCTGCTGTTATTCATGTTTTGCATTGTTATTTACTCGCCCACTTAAATTATTAGCCGTCGCTTTCCCATGTGTCGAAAATGTTCGGAAATGTCATTTTTTCAAAAGAAAGATCTCATTCACTTAGCGTTCAATTATGCTTTGAACGCCGGTACAAAGTGTCAACCTAACCTCAACTTATAACGAACAGTTTTTGTTCACTATGATAAATGTCAATTCCCCCGATGCATCTTGAAACTAGCAACTCCTTGGTTTATACCCTTGGAGTTGTTATCGAGTCGAGCCATCTTGGTTTAGCCATATTTGTGGGTTTTTTGTGGTTATTTCGCGCTTTGGCAATATCTTAATTGTTCGACAAGATTGATTATTATCAAGGATAACCTTTAGATAATTCACGTAGAGTGTGGCTGTCGAGTTTAAAAGTGAAACTATATTATGCAAACTTCCAATACTAATGTTTCGGCGCTGATACGTGCGACCATTTTTGTGCGAGATTTACAAGTCGCAACTCAGTTCTATCGCGCCTTAGGTTTGTGTGAAAGCTATTATGAAGGTGAGCTCGAGCATCCTTCAGCCAGTAAGGTGCTGGGATTTCAGCAGCATCACCCGTATCCCATTAAAATCCTAAAAGTTGCGGGCCCAAATTTTGGCATGCTTGGTTTGTTTCAATTAGCCCAAGAACATCAGGCAGAGCAAGTTCAGATAGCCACTGGCGCTGCCCGTATCGGTGAAGTGGCGCTGGTTTTTTATGTGTCTTGCCTAGACGCTATTTTGCCAAAACTAAAACAGCTTGGGGCGGTTTGGCTACCCGAACCAGAATTGTTTGAAATGGGACCTATTTCACAGCGTGAGGTTTGCATTAGAGATGCCGATGGCACCTTATTAAATTTGGTTGAGCGCAGCCCTGACTGCCAAAACCTGCAAGGACCAGAGATGGGCTTTTAATTTATGACTGTCACTTTGCAACCTGCATTAGAAAAATATATTAGCGCACGCATTGCCTATTGGGGAAGGGATAACACCCTGATTGGAAGGGAGAGTTTTAGTTTAGCCTCACACGCTCAAGGGTATAGTTTTCGCGCATTCTGCGAAATGGATGACATTGCTTTACTGCGCGACGTGACTATGTCTCTTGATCGCAATTGGTCACCCATTGATGGCTTCTGCCGCATTACAACTGCTGGTCAGGTGGTTGCTGCGAATTGGTTCAGTTTTAATAACGATCAGGTCGTTGTCGAGACGGATCTTAAAGGCAAGGAGCGGATTTCACAAAAATTTGAGAATCAACCGGCTTATTGCTATTTGGGTTTGCATCCATTGCAAGGGGACGCATTGGTCACCACTCAGGTCGATAAATCGAAACCCGGAGAATATGTTGCGGTTCATGGTTTAACTAACTCCCTATCGGAAAACGGTGATCAAGGATTAACAGCTACCCCTGTGACCATTGAAGTTGCTTATTTAGGCAATCAAAAACTCACCGTTGCCGCAGGGCAATTTGATGCACGAAAGTACGCTTTGCGCTGGCAGCCCGACTGGCCACCTGCGTATGTGTGGGTGAAAGAGGGCGATTACATTTTTCTGAAAATGACTTGGCAGAAAATTGATAATTGGTACGAGCTCATCGAATTAACGGAACGTAATTCCGTCTAATTCGATGTCTGCTGTTAATTGTGTAAATTGTTTTGATTAACCTCTAAGCCTAATTCGCAAGCAGCAGTTGCGGCCAACGATACATTTCATTTGCTAACGGAATAGAGTCGACAAACAGGTTTCTACAAGGAGCTGTTGAGGTAAAGGCTACCTGTGAATCTGGGCAATTATTATAATCATCGGCACTGAACATCGACCCATGTTGCAAACACTCCTGCAAACCTTCGCGGGATTTTAACAATGCCAATAGTTCTACTTGCAAGCTATGCGCTTCTGGGATTTGTGCATTCTGAATTTGGCTATCTAGCGACCGTTCATACCAAGGGTAATAAAGGTAGCGGTCGCGCAAATAATACCATCCCCTTAACAAGTGAGAACCGGCAGAATCAACCCGTAAATCTGGCAATCTATCGGCATTTTTAGGTTGCATGTTGGCACATTCTGGATTGCAAAACGTCACTGCTCCTATTAATTCGGGAAATTGAGTTTTCAGTGCCAGCGCGCATGCACTTGCGTTAGCGATAGCGAAAACGTCTATCTTGCTTATATTCAATGTTGCTAATAGTTGAGCCAATGCAGCTGCCATTTCTGTGGGGCTGCTGCAATTCGCATAGTCGCTTTCACCATGGCCTGGTAAGTCTGGTGCGATTAACACTTTTTGCTCG
This sequence comes from Aliiglaciecola lipolytica, assembly GCF_018860635.1. Lineage (GTDB taxonomy): Bacteria > Pseudomonadota > Gammaproteobacteria > Enterobacterales > Alteromonadaceae > Aliiglaciecola > Aliiglaciecola lipolytica_A. The sequence continues at coordinate 95,076 of NZ_JAHKPT010000026.1, read as the reverse complement.
CTAAGGGTCATCATTAATGTACGTAATGTCTCATTATTTAAGCCTAACTCATGCAAAACTAGCAAAGGTTTTGAGTGTGTATCGGTAGCAGAATCTTGGTTGCTGAGTAAATGAAATACACCCTTTTCAGTGGTCACGAAGCGGTTACTCAGTCCATATTGTTTGCTTTTAGAAATCCCTTCGAAAGACTCATGCAAGGGAACACAATTTTTCTGTGCATAGATTAAGAGTGCTTCGGGTATGTCACAAAAATCTGGCACTGTTTGAATATCTACGTTGGCGGGTAAAGGGGGGTAGTGTTCAACATAACGAGATAAGGTATCTGCTTTTGCGGCTAACATTAAACTAGGAACGGTTAATCTAATTAAATCATCAGCAATGGCATAATCTACGGCGGCACGATATGCAACGGGATAGTTATTCCCAGCTTCCATGTAATTTAAAAAATTCGCATCTATTTCAGCATCGGTTGCTGGCCAGTAATTGATGCTGGTGGTGGCGCGTTCATACCACGGGAAAAAGCTATGTTGATCCCTAAGCCTCGACCACAAGCAGCTTAGGTGAGTACCATCCCATTTAATATCATAAGTAGGAAAATATTTGTCACATAGATCTTTGCGTTCATCTGCGCTGTTAATTAGCACACCATTTGCCACTAACGCTGCGATCTTTTGTGGGTAACGAGCGGCTAACCGCACACCTATAATTGCACCAGTATGACTGCCATATAACAGTGGTTTTTGTAAATCTAAAACATCAAGAAAACTAGCCAATGCATCAACAAAATCATCTATTGAAGCCTGATGATTAGTACTGCCTAACGGGTCAGATTGCCCGTAACCCGGTGTGTCAGGGGCGATAACAGTGAAATAAGGTGCTAAGTATTTTATCAGAGGGATGAGCTCTTTACTGTTGTTCGGAGATTGATGAATCAATACTAATAGCGGTCCACTCCCGGCATATCGATAATGTACTTGTCGTTCACCAATCAAGGCATATTGGCGGGATATAGTGCAATCTGTTTTGCTCATCGTCGTTTATCTCCTTGATTAAATAACTAATTAAAGACCTAAAGTGCCTGGCGAAAATGTATTCTTTGGATCTGTCACTTGTTTGATATTTTTAATTAGTTCTAAGGTTTGTGGTGAGACTCTTGATGCATAGGGATAAGCTTTGCCCAACTGGAAATTGGTCGCATTGTGTTTAACGTATAACGCGATAATGTCCTCTTTTAATTGATGGATATATTCCCTCGCTTCAAGGTTAGCAGGATGTTTAGGTAAATTGGCAAGATAGTCTTGGGGGACAACTTCTTTGTGATATGCAGTGATTTCGTCAGGCCAATATAATGCTATTTCATATAAAAAACCCGATGAAGCAACGGTGGCAAACATGCCGCCACACCATATTCCAAGGCGCTGCATTTCGGCTGAACGCTGCGCATAAAATTGTTCAAGTTGTTGATGAAATTTTGCAACGTTAGAGTGGGGAATAATACCGTGTAAAGGAACCCAGCGTTCACCAGCAGGGCCTAAAGTATTGAAAAAAGGTGCAAAGGGCATTCCTCGGACTATGGCTGGAACGGTTGCTGGAATTTCAGATCCCAAATCAGTGGTTAGCTCACGGATGCGGTGTAATCGGCTTTTAACTTCAGCGTCATGGGTGCCCTCTACGATATAGTGTGTCATGTAGGGAGCGGAACTAATCGCTTTGCGGGCCGAAAATGCAGACTTAAACAATTGTTTAATACCAGCTAAATATGATGGCGAACTAGTCAGAATGGACAAGGCTATTTTCAGCGTTTGCCCAGCACTATCTTGACGAGCAATTTGCCCTTGAGACAATGCGCCATCTAAAGCAAAGTGAGTATCTTCTAATCGCTCTAAGCCAATGCGGCGCATAGATTCATGCATGGAATTAAAGTCTGCAAAGGCAAAAGAAATGACGCGGTGCGCAGAACGACGGCGAATAAGTGGGAGTGTAATGCGAGCTTTTATTCCAAGCGCACCACAATCTCCGGTAAATAATCCGGTTAAGTCAGGGCCAAAATGGCGCATGAAAGGACTTGCGCCAGCACTTGCAGAACCGGTTTGCAATAATGAACCATCACCTAAAACAATGTCTACTGCTTGTACTGATTGCGCGGAAATTCCATATAAACCCGATCCATGGCTGATAGTATTTTGTGATACAGAGCCTCCGACAGTGGCTTTTATTCCGGAAAATGGTCCCCAAAATGGTGTTCTGAGATTCCGTTTATCCAGCTCATCTTTAAGCGCAGACCAGGTTACACCCGCTTCGACAGTAACGTAGCCATCCGTTTCGTTGATTTCTACTATCTTGTTCAACAAACTTAAATCTAAAATCACAACACCCTTAACTGCTGGTAAGTAGCCGTCAGTATAGGACGCTCCACCGCCTCTTATGGTCACACAAATATCATGTTCATTGGTAAAGGCGACCAACTGTTGCAGTTGTTCAACTGTGGTTGGACGAACCACAGCGTCAGGAACTTCAAGCTGACGATAAACATCAGTGTAGAACGCTGCACCCGCAGTGCCAGTTAAGCATTGCTCTGCTCCTACGATGTCACACAACTTATCTTTGATTATGGGATCAAGGGTTACATGTTGGTCTTGTGCCTGATGTATATTTGTCATGCTTTTACCTATTACTTGTTAAGAGTAGGGAGTAGCGCAATATCCTGATGAATATTGCACTTTTCAATTCGTTTCTATGACCACTTAATAGTCGTATTCGTTATTGATTGAAAATTCAGAATACTATCAGGGGTAAACTGCGTCCTTGATAATTGTCATGGTTGAAAATTTACTTACTGGGATACTAGTTAGATTACGAGGGCTTTTTGCTCGACCCGTGAAAAGCAGATCTGGTAGCAATTAGGAGAGTAAGTATGAAAAACTTAGATATCGCTGTGGTCGGTGCCGGCATTGCTGGGCTCACCGCGGCGATTGCGCTAGCAAAAAATGGACAGAAGGTCAGCTTATATGAGTCTGCCCCCGCATGGGGGGATGTGGGGGCGGGTATTACATTAGCGCCCAATGCAATGCGAGGGTTAGATTATATTGGTGTTGGGGAAGCAATCGTTGAAGCCGGCATTGAACCTAGTACGCAAAAAATATCACATTGGCAAAGCGGCGAAACATTATTAATGGTGGACCGTTCTCAAACACGAGAACAATATAGCAGTGCCTATGTTTATATTCATCGTGCTGATCTACACCGTATTTTAGTTGCTGAGGCGGAAAAAGCTGGGGTAGCCATTTATTTAGGCAAATTGCTGCGATCAGTGAATTATCAAGCCGCTAAACCAGTTTTAATTTTTGCTGATGATAGCACTGCAGATGCTGATTTGATCATAGGTGCGGACGGTCTAAAGTCTCAAGTTAGACAGCTATTTAATTCAGTTCAGCCCCATTTTACTGGTCATATCGCTTATCGAGCTTTAGCGCCTATCACCCCCGCTATTCAACATCTAATTGAACAGCCAGGCATGCACATTGGCCCTGGGAAAATGGTTGTCCGGTATCCACTTCGCAAAGGAAAGCTGCTCAATTTAGTGTTTTTTGCTCGTCAAGATGGTTGGACTGAAGACGGTTGGTCAATTCCTGCTGAGCTGCAAGAACTGAAAGATTTATACGCTGGCTGGAGCGATGATATTAGCACCTTAATTGATGCGATTAAGCCTGGCACAGTATTTAAATGGGCAATCAATGCGCATAGCTCTCTACCTCATTGGTCAATTGACAATAAAGTGACTTTGATTGGCGACGCAGCCCATGCCATGACCCCATTTCTGGGACAGGGAGCGGCAACTGGGATTGAAGATGCCGTTATGTTGGCGCGGGTATTGGAATATGCTGAATCAGTCGCAAAAGCCCTTGCTCGATACCAAGCTGCTCGCCATGAACGTACTACTTTTATTCAAAAAGAATCCAATGAAAACGCCGATCGTTTGCAAGGAGAAGCCGCCGAATTATATGGCTTAGGCAATTTGCGAAACGAGGAGACCTTAGGGCTTTTCAACTACGACTGCGTAACTGAGTCAGTTTAATTCAGTTTAAACAGCAGCAAAAATAAGTCACTAAAAAGGTAAAAATGATGAGCGATACAATAACAACAACAAGTTCGAACTCAGCAATACAAGCCGGAAAAACAGCGCAGGCTGAAAAAGTGCCGCAGAAAACCATGGTTTTATACGGCTTTGGTCAAGTAGGTGCACAGCTTTTTCGGGATGCGCCAGCGGCTTTATTACCATTATTTATGACAACTATGCTGGGAATTTCCCCTTGGTTGGCTGGCATGGTGATTTTAGTACCGAAAATTTGGTTGATCTTTTGTGACCCTATCATCGGTGCAATGTCCGACCATTATAAGCCGCGCTATGGACGTAAACCGTTTTTGGTGTTTGGTGCGATATTAACCAGTTTGTCGTTCATGGCATTGTTCGCTTTTTCCAACTTTGCTTCACCTTTATGGGCGGCCGCTACCGTGTGTGTGCTGTTTTTTATTGCTTCTACAGCGTTTAGCGCATTTTCAGTACCCTACTTAGCAGTGGCTTCAGAGTTGTCTAGCGATCCCCATGAGCGCACCAAAATTTTATCCTATCGTATTATTTTTGCGGTGGTAGGCGTGGTGATGGGCGTCGGTCTTGCACAACCTTTGGTATTTCAATTGGGCGGAGATGCTGCAGCTTGGCGTACAATGGCAATTGTTTTTGGCAGTATCTCATTGCTTGCCATGTTGGCTACCGCATACGGCGTTCCCATCAATTATGGTAAAGCGCACACAGTGGATCCCAAAAAGCTACTAACGCGCTTGTCAGTGGTTATGCAAAATAAAGCCTTTGTGGTGTTAAGCAGTACCTTTTTTGTGCAATCTATTGCTCAGGCAAGTGGATATGCAGTGGTTGCATTTGTGTTTATCTATGCCATACAAGATATCAATCTGTTGCTTCCGTTTGTCATGGTAATGGCGACAGGTTCCATTCTGAGTCAGCCCTTGTGGTTAAAGTTATCTGCAAATATCGGTAAGCAAGGGGCGTTTTGGATTGCCTGTGTCGGTTGGATGTTAGTGACTTTTACTTGGCTTTGGGTCGCGCCTGGCGATGACGTGCTATTTAGTTTGCCATTTTGGGGCGAGATGCCAACGGAGCATTTTTTGGTCCTAATTAGGGCTTTTATTATTGGCTGCACTAACGCTGCATTTTCGGTTTTAACATTTTCACTAATGACTGACACCATCGACAATCAGCGCATTAAACACGGTAGTGTAGATGAAGGGGTTTTCTCTGGGGTGTTCTCAGCGGTTGAAAAATTGGCTTTTGCATTAGGTCCGATGTTAGCGGGAGTTGTATTGAGCCTAAGCGGATTTCAATCCTCAACCGGAGGGGTAATTGTCCAAGGGACTGGCGCTATCGACGGTATGGTGTGGCTATATTCGACAATTCCTAGTTGTATCATGGCGCTGAGCTTGTTGATATTTAGCCGCTACAACAAAGCGTTATCAGCATAGACATCAGCACTTAACTAGTTACCGTTAACTAAAGGCTTTTCATTTAGTTGAACAGAAAAATTTAGATTCAAAGTAATTGGGTAGGCACTGGTTTTAGTCAGTCCTACCCATTTTATATGTATTTATTGTGAAAGCTGGAAGTCGATTCACAGTCAAAGATGAATGGCTATTGAAACAAGGGTTTAGCAATGCCTATTGCACCTGCGCTGATTAATCCTGCCCAAATTGTATATACCCAAGGCTTGGCTTTGTTCATTGCTTTTAACATTGCTCGGTCTTCAACTGCAGTATGAGTGCCTTGGATAAGTTTAGAATAAGCTGGGCCGAAGTCTTTTAACGCGAGACGAATCATCAGTCCACAAAATACCAATAAATAAAAGATAGACAGTTTTGCTGCTATCCAAGTGTTGTCATTCAATTTGCCATTAATTAGCGCAAAACAAAGGGATATTAAGCCAATTACAATCAACGCACAGCGAAATATAAAATCAAATTTAACAAGATTGTTAATGTACGACGCGTGATGTTTGTAATGTTGCAGTAATACTAAGGTTAACCAAAATGGGCCTAACAAAATAATCGCAGCCATCTGCCATACAGGATGCTCAACACCAAAAAATGTAGTGAGTAAACCGCCAGTGGTTAACATCAACGTCATACAAAGTTTGGGCACTAAATCACAGGCAACCATTATTTTACCTGCGACAATCCTAGCTTCACGGCTAGCCTTGCTATCCACCACAATATTGCTGGAATAAAACACGCCTATATCACCACCAAGCCAATAACAAAAAAGCAAAATATGAATAAGTAGTAGTAGGTCATGTGCAGTCATAGTGGAACACTCCATTTTTAGAATCGTTATCGAGATTACGCGTTTTTGTCGTTTAAATTTGTGCCCGTGCAATGAACGGTATTTATAGCAAGTGTTTGTTTACAAAACTCTTGCTGGCCTATAAAGAAATATTAGCATAATATTATATCATTAGAGTGTAAAGTCTAAGTTTTAAGCTCAGTCTCAAGACGCTTTATAAAAGATCTCATGAGAAAACAGAGCATATGTTTAACCAATACCCATTTAAAAATAGCTGTGGATTACTCATCAATTCACCCATTCATTAGGGTTGGAAAACGTTTCAACCCTGACTAATTAGGAAGCGAATAAAAATGAAATTATACAGTCTGCCCCATTCTCCTTATGCTGCTAGGGTAAGAATGCAAATATACAAAAAACAACTGAACCTCAAAATTGTAGCCCCTGAAATTCCCCTAAAAACAGATGAGTTCAAAGCGGCTTACCCTATGGGAAAGGTGCCGCTATTAGAGATTTCTGCAACTGGGTTGTTGCCGGAGTCAACAGCCATAGCAGAATATTTAGAAGATGTATTTCCTGACAATCCATGTCGACCTAGTGAACCCTATGCATTAAGTATCACCAGAGCAACAGTGAGTTTTGCCAACTCGCACTTCGGACCGTCACTATTTCCGTTGTTTAAGAATATGGCGCAAAAAGATGCTCACAGTGATAAAAGCACATTTACAGCTCCTCTGTGTGCAGAGCTAGATAAATTGAATCGTTGGATGAGTGTTCATAAATCCGACTCGTTTGATATTGGTGATTTTGCTTTAGCCAGTAGTATTTGGTATGCCACAACGTTAGCGCCTTTTTACGATAAGCCAGATGTTCTAGCTGATTACCCACTGGTTAAATCTTGGTGGGAGTCAATAATCAAAGAACCTTATGTGCAGAAGGTACTAACTGAAATGGCCGTGGGTTTTGCGGAATTTTCAAAAAAGTTAAAAAACTAAGGCACTTGAATAACCTCGGATAACTGATTCAAACATCCATTGCTAAATCAAGTGACCAATTTTTTGGTCACTTGGCCACCAGCATTTTTCTACTCGTTAAACTTAAAAAACAATATTTATAATTTTATTGTCACTAAAGTATGACTATATATCATTTAATTTTCCTTTTTTTCATGAAGTATTGAACAGATAAAATTCCTTTATTAATTATGACGAGACTAATCCGCATAATTTGTTCAGCCCCCGTATAACAAAGCTTTTGTGCTAATTCTGCTTGTAATTTGAACTAGTTTTGATGGCTATCTGAACAGTGAGTTTACAAAATCAGCTTAAGATTGGTTATAGGATTAATGTATAGCGCATACGTAAATTGATTTAGGAAATCTATCTCATAGGGCCTAGTATCGAATCCATCGAAATGAAATTTATTTATAGGAGCTACCATGAATTTTGGAACTTCAGACGACCTAGAGATCATTGGACTAGTAAATCACCATGCGGGTGCAGTAGGTGATCCTCCATCTCCTGTCGATTTTGATGCTGAGCATATTCGTCATTCTGCGACCTCACAAGAAAATGCCGGCTATGACAGAGTTCTAATTGCCAATGCAGCGACAATGCCAGAGAGTTTTTCCATTGGGGCTTATCTTTCTGGCGTAACATCACGTTTAGGATTTTTATTGGCGCACCGTCCTGGTGTTGTTCCTCCCACAACTGCTGCTCGTAATCTAGCCACACTTGACCGTCTTAGTGGTGGGCGCGCTGCTGTGCATATCATTGCCGGTGCGGACGACCGCGAAGTGCAAGCCGACGGACTGTTTAACACCAAAGAAGAGCGTTATCACATTGCCGCCGAATATGTAGAAGTGATGCGTAAAGTATGGGCTTCTGCGGAACCCTTTGATTTCGATGGCGAGTTTTATAAGTTTCGTGGCGCCTATGCCATGGTAAAACCTAAGGGTGGAGCGATTCCTGTTTACTGGGCCGGTACCTCTGATTTGGCAATCGATCTTTGTGGAAAAGTGGCGGATGTTTATGCATTAGGTGGTGATACCTTCGATAGAGCCGGAACACTGGCAACTAAAGCTTATGCAGCCGCTGAAAAGTATGGACGTGAGATAAAAGTGTTAATGACGATGGTGATCATCGTTGCAGACACAGAAGAAGACGCTTGGGCTAAGGCTCAGATGCTTTATGAAAAAGTCGAACTTCAAGTGGCTAATGGTAACGGTGCCATATTGGCCAAGCATGAGAAAATCGGCGACAAACCTGCCGCTGGTGCTTTTCGACGTATGATGGACCAATCCAAAGAGGGCGATAGATTAGACCGTTGTTTATGGACTGGTCTTAACAAAGCCTATAAAGGTCGAGGAAATAATAGCGTCTTGGTGGGAACAGCAGAGCAGATTGCAGATAGTTTGATGGAATATCGACGCTTAGGTGTTACTCGGTTTTTGCTGCGAGCACCGGATCAAGATGTAGATGCGGCAAAAATTGGTAGTACGCTAGTTCCTGAATTGCGAGAAAAAATAGCTCAGGCAATGGCCAAAAAACAAAGTGCTTAAATATTGAATAACCTAGAGGGCTTGTATGCCCTCTAGTGCTGTGATTAATGACTAAGTAAATGAAACACCTAGTTGCACAGACCAGAAGAAACTGATTGAAAGGTTTCACCAGCCAAGTTTAATGGATAACCATTTTAATTTTACAATAGTAGGTCGTATATGATTTTGATAATTGGAGCAACAGGTAAAACTGGCAGTAGCGCAGTAAAACACTTAGTTGAAAAAGGGTGTTCGGTCAGAGCATTGATTAGAAACCCAGACAAAGCATCGGCCCTCACTGATGTTGGTGTCGATGTTGTCGTTGGAGATGTTGCTGACAGCGTGGCTTTGCAAAAAGCGATGCATGGCGTGAATAAAGTGTTTTTGCTTTTACCTAATAGCTCTGATCAATTGGAATTAGAAAAACAGGTTGTCGATGCTGCGGTTAAAGTGGGTGTTGAGTTATTTGTTAAACAATCCTCACAGGAGTCGGTGGAAGGAACAGACAAACCAATTCCATTGAATCATCTTGCTTCAGAAGCCTATGTTAAAGCTTCTGGTTTGAATTGGGTGATGATACGACCTACCTTCTTTACTCAGATGTTACTTACCTGTGCTCCTGGTATTAAAGCTGCAAATAAACTCACTTTTCCTATGGGGCAAGGCCAAGTCGCTGCTACTGACGCTCGCGATGTGGGCGAAGTTGTGGCTAACGTACTTACCCAATCTGGTCATGAAAATAAGAGTTATGACTTAACCGGTCCAGAGCTTCTGACTTTTAGTGAAATTGCAGACATTTTCACTAAGTTGCTGGGACGGCAGATTGATTACGTTGATCAACCTATGGAAGATTTTCACGCTTTATTGTCCAAGTTTGTCCCTGATAAGTGGAGAGTCAATGCTGTTTGCGAGGAAATACGTAGTTTGGCTGAAGGCGCGTCTAATCACACAACAGATACCATGAGAGACTTATTAGGTAGAGAGCCTCGTTCAGTGAAGCAGTTTATTCAGGAATATGCCAAGGCTTTTAATCCTGAATAAGAGACATTTTTGAAACTTACACACTGAATAAATAGCTCATATTAGCAAACTAAAAATGACTGTGTAGCCAAGCTTAATGTGCTGATAGTCGTCAAGATTCAAACCTCATTTATGCATTTTACATATTCGCAATGGGGTTACTACGATTTGAAAGGTATATTGATAATACAATATGTGGTTGTGTGGATATGCGTTTAGAGCAAAGGCTGTGCGTCTTTTTCAGAGATTGAGAAACGACGATTAATTAAAACTATAACTAGCACTGAAATGACAGGAAAACTTATGAAAAAAAATAAAAACTTTAAGTTAACGTTACTTGCTCAAGCGCTTTTAACTATTGCAAGTGCAGGAACTGTTACCACTGCTGTATCAGCTCAAGAAGTTGATATGGCAGATAATGCTAACGTTGAGCGCGTAGTGGTAACAGCTAAAAATCGTGTAGAGCCTCTGCAAGAAGTACCATTAGCTATTAACGTATTATCTGGCGACGATTTGAAAAATAATCAAATTAATGGAATGCGCGATTTGCAAGATGCAGTTCCCAATCTTTATCTCTCAGGTGCGAACCGGAATGACCCTACTGCTGTTGGTATGCGTGGACTAACGCCGAATACCTCAGACGAACGTTATCAAGGGGTTTCCTTTTTCCTTGATGGTATTCCGCTTAGTGGTCAATTAGCCTCATTAGGGCTAAATGGTGTAGAGCGAGTTGAAGTCATCAAAGGCCCCCAAGCTGCAAGTTTTGGTCGCGCTACATATAGCGGAGCCGTCAACTTTGTTACTAAGGAATTAGGCGGTGACGAGGTGACCGGTAATGTTCGAGCTAAACTCGGTCAAGTTAAAGGCGGTCCTGACACCAGTTATCTACTTGAAGGTTCAGTGGAAATACCATTGATCGATGACAAACTCTGGTTAGGTATATCTGGCAGTACTTTCCAAAATGGCGGGGTGACCGAAGCAGTAGATGATGGTTCATCTATTGGTCAAGAAAAATCGAATATTGCTTCATTAGAATTATATTATACACCCTCGGATACTCTTTCAGTCAAATTGCGGGGCTTGTATTCTCATGATAGAGATGGGGGGAATGTATCTGTTATTCAACATCCTAGAGACTGGGTTGAGGCGGGGGCAGATTTTGTTACATTGCCACGCGCGTCAGGCTCAAGATACCCCACGGTTCTGCCGGACCCTGATTTTGATAAAATAGCTAATCTAGGCGCTAGTGGCACTACGCGAGACCGTTATTTTACGTCTTTGATAGTGAAAAAAGAAATCGGAGATTATGAGTTAACCTATAGTGGCGGCTATTTTTACAATGAAGATGAGCGGGTCTCTGTGTATGCGAATAGGGATTATGCACCAGGGCAAGATCCAGTCTTTGGTGACCTTGTGGGTACCGACGAAATTGATTTGTCTTTTTATGCGGGTTTTACTTTTCCTTCTCGTGAAATCTTTGAAAACTTTAGTCAACAGCTAGTCTTGTTGTCGCCAGGAGATTCGGATTTTCGCTGGCGTGCTGGGCTTTATTACTTCTATGAGTCGGATGAAACCCAATTCACTGCTCTTACTAATTCTGCCAATCCTAATGGAACTGCGCGTCGAGATAAGATGGAGAACTATGCGATCTTTGGTGGCTTTGATTATGACTTGACTGAGCAACTTACCTTTAGTGCTGAAGGTCGAATTGCAGATGAAAAAGTTATCTACACTGATTGTCCTAATTGTACGTCGCCAATCGCTGAAGGAGACAGTTATTCGTCTACCGACTTTTCGCCTAGATTAACCCTTAGTTATAAATTGTCAGACGATAATATGCTTTATGGTCTTTATTCCTCAGGTGTGAAAAGTGCTCGCTTGAGTCGCATCGTCGTAAATGGAGAGGCTCAAGTCGCTTCAGCAGATCCTGAAGAGTTGGATAACTTCGAACTCGGTTCCAAAAATGAGTTTTACGATGGTCTTTGGACCTTGAACATGGCGGCTTTTTATCAACATGTTGAAAATCAGCAGTTAGTTAGTTCAGTGAACGTTATTACGGGTGACGGGGCCATTCCCGTAACTTATGTTAACAATGTGGGTGAATCAGAAGTATCTGGGTTTGAAATAGAATCAAAAGTTGCGATTTCAGATTCCTTTTCTCTGAATGGCTCGGTCGGTTATGCAAAGCATGAATTTGTTAACGATGAACCATTTGTTATGTCGGCAACCTCTGCTTGGGGCTTCCCTGGTGAAGTCGGTGACCCAGTATCATTGGACGGTAAAACCCAGACTAACGTACCTAAATGGAATGGCCGACTTGGTGGTGAATACTATGTAGCTGATGCATACAAAAATATGAGCTTGTCGGTACGATTCGATGCCAACTACCGAGGTAAATTCTATGCGGATCTGTCTAATCTTGTCACCATTGAAAGTGCTTGGACTTTTAATGGACGCATAAGCTTGACTGGGGATGACCTAGAAGTTGCTTTGTATGGTAAGAACATCTTTAACCAAGACAGAGCCATTGGTGCCGGTTTAGCTGGTTCATCATCAGTTTGCGCTTTTGTCGAAACAGATACCGCAACTTACGGTAATAACCAACTTTGTTTACAAGCAACAGGGCAAAGACCTGCTGAGTTTGGTGTAGAAGTGGGTTACAGGTTCTAAATTGCAATTCCCGTTGGCTCTGGCTGCATTTTTGTGTCGTCAGGGCCTTTTTTCGTTATTAGCAAATGGGTCATTTTTTACTATTTGTGGAGTTTGATAATTGATTAATAATAACTCAAATAAATCGGAGGCTATCTGTGTCTAATCAAAGTTTAAGCGACACTCTGCCTGATCCAACTGCTGTTGATATCAATGCAGAAAAAAATAAATATGCGACTTTCTACTCGCTAGGCGGTCGCATAACCATTTTTGCCCTAATTCTGACAGCAGCATTGAATACAATGGACCGAATGGTGCTTTCAATGGTTGTGGAGCCATTGCGAGCAGATCTTCTTCTTAGTGAAACCCAAATAGGCGTTTTGCAAGGCTTATCCTTTTCGTTACTTTACGCATTTGCTGGAATTCCGTTGGGGTTGATGGCAGACCGTTTGAAACGTAATAAACTACTAGCATTTGCCGTATTGACTTGGAGTGGTGGGACCATTGCTTGCGGCTTGGCAAATAGTTTTGAATCATTATTTGTGTTTCGTATGATCGTTGGAGCTGGCGAAGCGGCACTATGGCCGGTGGCAATTTCCCTAATTGGAGACCTCGCTCCACAGCGTAACAGGGGCTTCCTTATTGGAGGGTTGATTCTTGGTCAATTGTTTGGTGCAAGTTTCTCACTCATCTTAGGCGGACATCTACTTGAAAGCGCAGTAGGCGGTGGTTTAGCTGGCATTCCATTTATAGGTGGCATGGATTCTTGGCGAATATTGTTTGTTATTTATGGCCTTGCTGGCTCATTGGCGATATTGATGTTGTTATCAGGCAAAGAGCCTCCGCGTGAATATACTAGCAGCAATCAATCTACACACCCTTTAGCCGGTCTTGGAGAGTTTTATAACTTCTTTAAGAGAAACTGGAAATCAGTCGGCTCGTTATATCTATTGACCACTGTAGTTGCAGTAGTGCAGTACTCAGGTTTAGCATGGAATGTGCCCTTGTTTTTAAGACGTTTCGAGTTGGGACCACAGCAAGTGGGTCTGATTTTAGGAATCGTTATGTTTGCAGCTGGTGGTATTGGTTCTCTGGCTGGTGGTTACGTTTCTAAACTTACTGGAAAAAGTCCTGTTAAACGGCTTAATGTGATTATTTGTGCGTATTGTTTATGTATCGGTTATGGGCTTGTCGCATTCAATCCTGGCCTTTATGTGACTGTATTTCTGGTTTCATTTCCTGGAATACTATTGGCTATAGCGGGCATTATGAAGTTGGTTATTCTACAAGACATTATACCTTCTCATATGCGTGGTGTAGCTACATCGTTGGAAAGATTGTTCTCTAGTTTGATTGGTGCATCATTGGGCCCAATGCTGGTAGCGATGTTAACCCAATATGTATTTGAGGCTGATGATATGGTTGGTGTATCGCTTGGTTTGGTCGTGGGGCCAGCCATGGGAATTGCGGCTATTTTAGCGTTCGTTCTGAAAAAAGAGATTGTTAAAAAGTATGATGGTATGAAGGCAGAGTAAGAGTCCTAAGTGGGGCTCTTTGTTTATTTTCTACTGCTAGCTTTTTATTAACTAAAGGTTAAATATGATAAAACGTATATTAAAATGGGTGAGTGGCATACTTATCGTTGTATTTCTAATTTGTGCGGGATTGATTGCAAGTATGCGCGCTGGTTGGTGGAATCCGACTTACGACTATGTACAACAAAAACATGCAATAGCACCTTCAAAGTTTGTCAAAGTAGGTGATACAACGTTACATGTGCGGGACGAAGGCGAAGGTCCGGTTATCATCATGTTGCATAGTTCAATGACAAATCTTCGCATCTATGATGACTGGGCTAATCTGTTAAAAACAGACTATCGTGTTATTCGTATAGACTGGCCTCCGTATGGACTTTCTAATGACCCTAAACCATCTATTGGTATGCCCGGTATTGTTGCGTTGCTTGAAAAATTTGTTGAACAAGAAGAATTAGAGAAATTTACTTTGGTCGGTAGTTCTAGTGGTTCAACTATTTCAGTACTTTATGCCGCATCTCATCCAGAACAAGTGCGTGCGCTTGCGTTGTCGACATTACCTTTGTCAGCACCACCAACAACAAAGCGACCAATCATCGCAAGTGTGAGTCGCTATATACATCAAAATTGGGTGCCTAATTATCTGCCACGATTTTACTATCAATCTTCTTTGAGTTGGTTGTACGGTGTCCCTTCGCGACTCAAGCCTGAGACGGTGACTTGGTATTATGAAACTAATAATATCCCGGGAAAATTTGCGCAGGTTAATCAGTATTACCAGGCTAATGTGAAAGCAATTTGGTCGAAAACTAAAGGTGCGGGTAATGAAGCGGCCCAAGTTAGGGTACCGATACTTCTTCAGTGGGGTGATGTTGATCCTGTTTTACCTATAAATCTGGTTTCAGGTGCAGTCGCTGAATTTAAGAACACCGAAGTGAAGGTGATTCATTACCCAGATGTTGGACATTATCCGATGCTAGAGTTACCGGATGAAACCGGTAAAGATCTGAAGGACTATATTGACCAAGTCCATGCTAAAGAATTACTCTAAAAAGCGCATTATTGACTATCCTCTTCGCTCAGTTTAAGAAGCTTTTGCGAAGGGGTATCAATCAGTGAATTTATTGTCATATAAAAGGACCATCAATTAGCAACGTAAAAGAACAGTAAAGTACTTATAAATTGAAGCTACTTTCAGTTACATTTGAAAATCCTTCTGAGCCACCTATTACCTCATTGTTACTAAAGTATGGTTATGTAGTATTTTAAATACTATCGAAACCTAGAAAATTTTGATTTTAGAGTATTCGGTTTAATTGCTATACAAAGAAGCCAGTTGTCTTACTATTTCCCTTTAGATTAATGTCCTCGCTATTAACTCACCTAAGCTAGTCATCAAACTATCCAAGCAAAACGATTCTTATCGAACCTAGTTATAGACTTTATGTATCGCATATACATAAATTGATTTAGGAAAACTATCTCATAAGGCCTAGTATGAATTCTCAACACTACCGTGAAATAAATTTTCGAGAGCTGTGATTACGCCACTGTTAACCATAAAATACTGTTATTTAACAATGCTTTAAAGGTTGTTTGTGACTTAAAAGATATATTAACATTTCAATATGTAAATATATGTTAAGGGCAAAGTCTGAGCACTTTTCCAAAGATTGGAAAATGATCATAAAAATAAAATGACAGGAAAACTTATGAAAAAAAATAAAAACTTTAAGTTAACGTTACTTGCTCAAGCGCTTTTAGCAATAGGAAGCGTAGGTGTTGCAAGCTCTACAATCGCAGCTGAATCCTCTGACAATTCTACAAATGCTTCTGTAGAGCGAATCGTAGTCACAGCCAAAAATCGAGTAGAACCGTTACAGGAAGTACCACTTGCTATCAACGTATTATCTGCAGATGATTTAAAAAATAATCAGATTAATGGTGTGCGTGATCTGCAAGATGCAGTTCCCAACCTTTATCTCTCTGCTAGCAATCGGAATGATCCTACTGCTGTTGGTATGCGTGGACTAACGCCGAATACCTCAGACGAACGTTATCAAGGGGTTTCCTTTTTCCTTGATGGTATTCCGCTTAGTGGTCAATTAGCCTCATTAGGGCTAAATGGTGTAGAGCGAGTTGAAGTCATCAAAGGCCCCCAAGCTGCAAGTTTTGGCCGCGCTACATACAGTGGTGCTATCAATTTTGTAACCAAAGAGCTTGGCAGTGACGAGGTGACTGGTAATTTTCGTGCCAAACTAGGGCAAGTCAGTGGTGGACCTGATACCAGTTATTTACTTGAAGGTTCTGTAGAGATGCCATTGATTGACAATAAGCTTTGGTTAAATATTGCTGGTAGTACTTTCCAAAATGGCGGTGTGGCAGAAGCCACAGACGATGGTACTTCTATTGGTCAAGAACGTAGTCAAGTTGCATCAGCCGAATTGTTTTATAAACCAACGGATACGCTTTCAGTAAAGTTCAGAGGGCTGTATTCACATGATAGAGATCACGGTCAGCTTGGAGTTATACAGCATCCAAGAGAATGGCTTGAAGCCGGTGCAGATTTAATCACGTTACCTCGTGCATCAGGTTCATTTTATCCTTCGGTATTACCTGACCCTGATGTAGATAAAATTGCTAATTTGGGGGCTGATAGTTTCCTTAGAGATCGCTATTTTGCGTCTTTGATTGTAAAAAAAGATATTGGTGATTACGAGTTAACCTATAGCGGTGGTTATTATTACAGTGAAGATGAACGAGATTTTGCTTTTGCTGCTCGCGCCTATTTACCCGGCCAAGACCCCGTATTTGGGGACCTTATTGGTACTGATGAAATCACTTTAGGTTTCTTTGCTGGCTTTACTTTTCCATCTCGAGAAATATTTGAGAACTACAGCCAACAGTTAGTCTTATTGTCGCCTGGTGATTCAGATTTTCGTTGGAGAGCAGGGCTCTATTATTTCTATGAATTTGATGAAACTCAATTCACTTCGTTAGCCACAGATGCAAACCCAGATGGTACGTCTCGTAAAGACAAAATGGAGAACTACGCTGTATTTGGTGGCTTTGATTATGATTTGACCGAACAACTTACCGTTAGCGTCGAAGGTCGAGTCTCAGATGAAACCGTGACTTATATGGATTGTGCTGATTGTTCTTCACCAATTGAAAAAGGTGATAGTAATTCGTCTACCGATTTCTCTCCTCGACTTACCTTAAGTTATAAAATGTCTGACGATAATTTGCTGTATGGACTGTATTCCGCTGGCGTAAAAAGCGCACGTTTGAGTCGCGTCGTGGCAAATGGTGAAGCGATAGTTGTTGCCGCAGAACCAGAAGAGTTGGATAACTTTGAGCTAGGTTCTAAAAACGAGTTTTACGACGGAAGATGGTTGCTTAATATGGCCGCTTTTTATCAACATGTTGAAAACCAGCAGTTGGTTAGTTCCATTAATCTCCCTTTAGGCGATCAACTGATTCCAGTGACGTACGTTAATAACGTTGGTGAGTCAGAGATCTATGGTTTCGAGGTGGAATCAAAAGTGGCTGTTACGGATTCTTTTACCTTAAGTAGTTCAATTGGTTACGCAGATCATGAATTTGTTAACGATGAACCTTTTATTATGTCATCTACCTCTGCTTGGGGTTTTGCTGGGGAAGTTGGTGACCCAGTATCATTGGACGGTAAAACCCAGACTGACGTGCCAAAATGGAACGGTAGTGTCGCTGGTGAATATTATGTAGATAACTTCTATAAAAATATGAATTTGGTCATTCGTTTGGATGCCAAATATCGCGGTAAATTCTATGCGGATCTGTCTAACCTAGTCACCGTTAAAAGTGCTTGGACATTTAATGGCCGCATCAGCTTGACTGGGGATGACCTTGAAGTAGCTCTTTATGGTAAAAATATCTTTAACCAAGATCGTGCCATCGGCACTGGTCTGGCGGGTGCCTCTTCAGGTTGTGCTTTCATGGAAACTGATACGGCAACTTACGGTAGTAACCAACAGTGTTTACAAGCAACAGCGCAAAGACCAGCTGAATTTGGTATTGAGGTGGCTTACAGGTTCTAAATTTATAGTTCCCGTTGGCTCTGACTACTGTTTTTTGTAGTCAGGGCCTTTTTTCGTAATTAACAAATGGGCGGCTGTTAGCCTACTTGTGGAGTCTGATAATTGAATAATAATAACTCAAATAAATTGGAGGCTATACGTGGCTAATCAAAATATAAACGATGCTCTGCCAACACTGGCACCAATTGATACAAAAGCAGAACGAACCGAATTTGCGACATTTTATTCTCTTGGTGGTCGCATTACCATAATGGCGCTGATTCTTACCGCTGCATTGTGCACCATGGACCGTATGGTACTTTCAATGGTTGTTGAGCCAATACGTGCAGATCTTGGATTAACAGAAACCCAAATAGGCGTTTTACAAGGCTTTTCCTTTTCATTGCTTTACGCATTTGCTGGAATTCCGCTGGGATTAATGGCCGATAGATTAAATCGTAATAAGCTGCTGGCAATGGCGGTAGTGACTTGGAGTGGTGGCACCATTGCTTGTGGTATGGCCAATAGTTTTGAGTCGCTATTTGTGTTTCGCATGCTCGTTGGCGCGGGTGAAGCTGCCTTGTGGCCAGTGGCAATTTCATTAATAGGTGATCTTGCTCCTCAGCGAAACCGTGGGTTTCTAATTGGAGGGATTATCCTCGGCCAGTTATTTGGTGCAAGTTTCTCGCTCATTTTAGGTGGACAGTTATTGCAAGCAGGAATGGATGGCGGATTAGCACATCTTCCTATAATTGGTGACATGGATGCTTGGCGTATGTTGTTTATGGTGTATGGCATAGCAGGATCTTTGGCTATTGTGATGTTACTTGCAGGCAAAGAACCTCCTAGAGAGCACATAAGTAAATCAACACATCCGTTGGCTGGTTTAGGCGAGTTTTATGAATTTTTCAAAATCAACTGGAAGTCCGTCGGCTCATTATATTTGCTAACAATGGTTGTTGCGGTCGTTCAGTACTCTGGTTTAGCTTGGAATGTACCTTTGTTTTTACGACGTTTCGAGTTAGGGCCTCAACAAGTTGGCTTGATTATGGGCGTCGTGATGTTTGCGGCTGGTGGTATTGGTTCTCTGGCTGGTGGTTACGTTTCTAAACTTACTGGAAAAAGTCCTGTTAAACGGCTTAATGTGATGATTTGTGCATACTGCTTGTGTGTGGGTTATGGCTTAATTGCATTTAATCCAAGCCTTTATATAAGTATCTTCCTTGTTTCTTTCCCAGGGGTTTTGTTAGCCATGGCCGGAGTTATGTCATTGGTTATTATGCAAGATATTGTACCTTCCCATATGCGCGGTGTAGCTACTTCAGTTAACACATTATTTGCGAGCCTTATTGGCGCTTCAATGGGCCCAATGTTGGTTGCGATGTTAACTCAATATGTTTTTGAAGAAGATAATATGGTGGGTGTGTCCCTTGGTTTAGTTGTCGGGCCGGCTATGCTAATTGCCGCTATTTTAGCGTTTGTTCTAAAAAAAGAAATCATCAAAAAGTATGCTGGGATGAAGGCGGAGTAAGCATCCCTTATGGGGATGTTTGTTTCACCTCTAGCGTCACAATTAATAAAGGTTAAATATGATAAAACGTATATTAAAATGGGTTAGTGGCACTCTTCTCGTGGTATTTTTGGTTTTTATCGGCGTGCTTGTAAGTATGCGTGCCGGTATGTGGAATCCGGCATTTGAGGATGTAAAACAAAAACATGCAATAGCACCTTCAAAGTTTGTCAAAGTAGGTGATACAACGTTACATGTGCGGGACGAAGGCGAAGGTCCGGTTATCATCATGTTGCATAGCTCAATGACAAATCTGCGCATTTATGATGATTGGGCTAATCGCTTAAAAACAGACTACCGGGTTATCCGCATCGACTGGCCTCCCTATGGGCTGACCACCGATCCTAAGCCATCTATTGGCATGCCAGGTGTTGTTGCGTTGCTTGAGAAGTTTGTTGAGCAAGAGGGGTTAGACAAATTTACATTAGTTGGCAGTTCCAGTGGCTCAACTATCTCAGTACTTTATGCTGCGTCGCATCCAGAGCAGGTTCGTGCGCTTGCATTATCAACGCTACCGTTGTCAGCACCTCCTACTTCTGAACCTCCATTTATAGTTACTATGGTGCAGTATTTCCACCAAAATTGGGTACCTAATTATTTACCGAGATTCTATTATGAATCCTCTTTGGGTTGGTTGTATGGCGTTTCTTCGCGACTTAAACCTGAAACAGTAACTTGGTATTATGAAACCAATAATACCCCAGGAAAATTTGCGCAGGTTAAGCAATATTATCAGGCTAATGTGAAAGCCGTTTGGTCTAAAGCTGACGGTGCGGGTAAAGAAGCGGCTCAGGTTACAGCGCCGATACTGCTTCAGTGGGGGGACATCGACCCTGTTTTGCCTATTGATTTGGTTCCTGGTGCTGTAGCTGAGTTTGAGAACACAGATGTTAAGGTGATTCACTACCCAGATGTTGGACATTATCCAATGCTGGAGTTACCCGATGAAACCGGCAAGGATTTGAAAGATTTTATCGATCAAATTCATGCACAAGAGCTACCCTAAGTAAGTGTTTACAACCTATTCTTCGCTTAGTCTACTGACAGACTTTGCGAAGAGTATTAATTAAGGTTTTCTCGCTCTGAGACAAGCGCGCTTCCTCTCGCCAAAATATTCCAGCAGGACGAGAGTAGCTAGACTGTCCGAAGTCTATCTGGATTAATTGACCTGATTTAATTTCGTCAGCGTATTCTCTGTGATTTCCTAGCGAAATAAAATCGCTGTTTAACAAACAACCTTTCATCAGTAATAAAGACGATGTTCGCAGACCAATCTCTGGTACAGGTAATTCATTATCGAGGAAAATCTTTTTCCAACCCTGAGTGACCATTGTATCGTCTGGCACGATCCATCGTGCATTGACGACATCTTTGAGTTTTGGTTTGCCTTTTTTCAATAACGGGTGGCCAGCGCGCATTAACATGCTAGCGCCTTCATCGGATAATTGTTCGAAAACTAAACCTGTAAGATCTATGGTTGGCGCCCTTGCACCGAAGGCCATGCGCACACTTCCTTCCTTTACCAATTCTACTAATTCATGGATGTTGTCTTCAACTACGGTAATTTGTAATTGTGGGGTCGTTACTGCTAATCGTGAAATAGCTAGAGGTAGTCGATGCATAATAAACATTGCTTCTGTACCTATTGTAATAGCTTCTTCCCGTCGACCACGAAGTGAATTGATGGTTTCTAGAGCTCGATCTCTTTCAGTCAAAATAATACGAGCATGAGGAAGGAGTTCTCTAGCTTGAGACGTTAAGGTGATACCTTGAGATCCTCGCTCAAAGAGCTTGATGTCTAAGGTATCTTCCAACTGTTGAATACTGCGACTCAATGAAGGTTGTGACACAGCGAGTATATCTGACGCCTTATTAAAACTGCCATGTTCAGCGACAGTTACAAAACGTTTTAATTGTCGGATATCCAAACTTTATTCTCCTAGATAAATATAATCTTAATGTATGTGACCATTGATTCTGCATACTAGATATTTTGTTATAGATTTATTGTATAGGCAATCGATAAATTCATTTAGATATTTTATAACTAAATGGTTATGGTGGACGCTCATTTTGATTATTTGATAGCCGATGATAGGAATTGATAATGGCAAAGAATTTATTTGTAGACTTAGCTATATTCGGTGACTCTTATTTATTGAACCGTCATTTCCCCTTATCAATTCAACAAAAAATCGTCCCCGGTAGGATGCATATCAATTTGCGCAGTAACCAACAGAATAAAGAGATGAAACAATGAAACCATATGTGATGGCGATGTGCCGTCCAGCGATTAAGCCCGTTTTTAATTCATCCAACAAAGTGCAACAAGAGATACTTGATGAGAATTTGACACTTTGCTGTGACCATATCTCTAGGGCCAGCGCAGAGCATAACGCCCGTCTAATTGTATTCCCTGAATTTACCTTTACAGGCTATGGTCCCTTGACCAATGCAGACTGGGTAGAGGCAGGAGTAACCTTTCCTGGGCCAGAAACCGATCGCTTTGCCGAAGCAGCTCAAAAAGCCAATGCTTACGTGGTCGTTCAAGCGGTCGAACGTCATGATGCGTTTCCGGGGCGTTACTTTCTTTCGGCTATCATCATTACTCCTGCTGGCGATATTGGTCTTAAATACCGCAAAAATTACACAATATCATTGCGCACTAGTCCTATAGATGTGTACGACCAATATATTGCTGAGTTTGGTGTCGATGCTTTCTTTCCGGTTTTAGATACTCCTCTTGGTGTTTTGGCCTTGTCCATTGGTGCTGAACCTCATTGGCCAGAGGCTATTCGTGAGTTGAGTCTTCGAGGTGCAGAAGTTGTGCTCAATCCTGTTGGCTCGCTATTTGGTGTGGATTATATGAAGCGACCCGGTGCTGAGCTGGTGCGAGGTACTAGGGCATTTGAGAACATGCTGTATTTTGGCATGACTAATATTGTCGGTGAACAAGCCGCTGATCCGCAAATATTTGATTTTAATGGCGCTAACATTGGCGAGGATGCGAATTACGGCATGACATTGGCTGAGGTCGATATTGAGGCGCTACGCTTGGCGCGCAAACAGCCTGGTGCCAATTTCTTAGCACAGATTCAGACCGCGCTTCATCGCGAGTTAAATGATTTTCCCCTTTGGCCTAAGAATACCTTTCCTAACGGGCCTACACCTGGTGCCGAAGAATTGCTAGCCGTTGAGAAAGCGTCTTGGCAACGTTGGTTGTCTTTATCGAAATAACAATGGGTATGAACCCTTAATCAAGACACTTAAACAATGCTTACTTGGTTAAATGTGGTGATCAATATTAAAAATAAATTCTGCGTACTTTAGTCAAACTAATACGCGCTTGTTTTTCCTTATGGAGGTTATGAAATGCCATGTGAAATTGTTGGCTTACACTTTTTTGCTGACTCGTCAGAATTACATCCAGTGGACAATGTTTTGGATACTGATTTTATTCGTGAATATGCCATCGCCCATGAAGAAGCAGGGTTTGATCGAGTATTGATTGGGCAAACTGCCACTTGGCCAGATGGAATTACTATCGCCAGTCATATTGCTGCGGTAACAACCAAACTGAAATTTATGATCGCACATCGTCCAGGATTCATTGCCCCGACTATGGCTGCTCGTATGTTCGCTACTTTAGATCAGTTATCAAATGGTCGTGTGGGTGTGCATATTATTACTGGCGCCAGTGATGTTGAAATGCAGTGCGATGGCGACTTCCATACTAAAGATGAACGCTATAAACGCAGTCGTGAATATGTTGATGTATTGCGTCAAATTTGGCAAAGCGATGCTCCTTCAAATTTTGCAGGAGACTGGTATCGCTTTAATGCTGGCTATTCAACCATCAAACCCAAGCAGGAATCTATTCCAATCTATTGGGGCGGCGGTTCGGAGCTCGCCGTTAAGTTGGGCGCAGAATGTGCGGATACATATGCAATCGGCCCTGGCACTGTTGAGCAGACAGCTAAGGTTATCGAAAATTTTAAAGCCGCAGCTGCAGAGCACGGACGTAACCCGGGTATTTCAATGTCGATGCGAGTCATTGTCGGAGAAACTGAAGAGGCCGCATGGCAAAAAGCACAAGGAGTATTGGACGCTGTAATTAAAATTCAGTCTACCGGCAAAAAAATCGGTCGTGATAAAGGGCCTGATGATTTGGGCGCTAAACATATGTTAGCGATTGCAGAGCAGGGAGATTGTCTTGATGAAAGACTTTGGACTGGTATTACCAAAGCAACTGAAGGGCGGTTGCATGCAATGGCCCTTGTTGGTACTGCCGAACAAGTATCTGATGCGCTCATGCTCTACTACCAAGTGGGAGTCGACCGTTTCCTCCTAAATGGTTTCGATACGATAAACGATGTTCGTCTATTTGGTCAGGAGCTTATCCCGCTGATCCGTGAAAAAGTGGCGATGCAAGATAGTAACTTAAGAATTATAACTAATATAAACGGTACTCAAGACTTTGTACCCAATTAATCGAGGAAAGATGAATGACTGAAAGTATATCAATTGTCGGAATTGGTGGTACTACTTCACCGAACTCTTCTACTGAGTGTGCGTTGCATATTGCATTGCAATCAGCTGTGTCTCAAGGCGCTTCAGTAACCCATTTTGACGGAAAGTTTCTTTCCGAATTACCGCACTATTCAATGGATGCACTAAACAATTCTGCTGAAGCTCGTGAGTTAGTCGCCAAGATACGTCAGGCAGATGGTATTATCATTGCCACTCCAAGTTATCATGGCTCAATTTCTGGATTAATAAAAAACGCCATTGATTATTTCGAAGAAACGTCTAAGGATTCCCGAGTTTATATGGATGGTCTTCCGGTTGGGATTATTGTGACAGCTTATGGTTGGCAAGCAATAGGATCGACACTTGGCTCAATGCGCTCAATTGTACATGCATTGCGCGGTTGGCCTACACCTTTTGGAGCTGGTATTCGAGTAACCCCAGGTATGTTTAAAGACGGTGCAGTTGATGATGCTAACGTAGACACTCAACTCACACTGGTTGGCAAGCAAGTGTTTGATTTTGCAAAACTACATTGCACTCCAACGTCAATTTAGTGATATCAAAACCGCACTCAGCGCGAAGCTAATTTAGTTTTGCGCTTGATAAGTTTATGCCCCACAAATGGCATTATTTAGTTTAATCATATTACACGCCTTGCAAGGCCGATAAACTCAAATTGTTTCTTCTTTGCTAATACTCATTATGACGCTTTTTTAAGCGTCAAACTCTTTTAATCCTTAATAAGCCGTACTGCAATTATCTCAGATTGCATATATTTCAACTTTCGAATTTATATTGACAATAATTATCAATGCGTGCAAATATAGATTTTTGCATAGCTATGCAAAAATGCTGATTAGCCAATTCTGGCTGATAAAAACAAGCTTAATTAAGGTCTGAATATGATTTATCAAATAGTACAAATGGACTTTAGGCGAGTGTTCATTAGCGGGCATTTTTGCGCAGCGCTAAAACGTTGTCATAACTATCTAATTGTTGGTTTGGTAAATGAGTGAAAATCATAAACAAGTGGCCGCGGCCAGCGATGTAGCCAAACTCGCAGGCGTATCCCAGTCCGCGGTATCCCGCACCTTTACTGAAGGAGCGAGTGTTTCGCTAAAAACCCGTAACAAAGTAATCGAAGCGGCGCAGCAATTAGGTTATCGACCTAATTTATTGGCTCGCAGTTTACTCAAGGGTAAGTCCAATATTGTTGGCGTGGTTTTAGGAAATCTGGAAAACCCGTTTTATTCTCAGATACTTGATGTGTTATCAACCAGTTTATCGGCGGGTGGTAAAAGGCTGTTGGTCTTTACCGTTGGAGCCAATGCTGAAGCTGATGCGCAGATAGATGAAATGCTTCAGTACCGAGTTGATGCCTTGATTCTTATGTCGACCACCTTGTCTTCCTCACTCGCTAAACAATGTCAAAGTGCCGGTATTCCCGTTGTCTTTTTAAACCGCACGGGACAATTTCCCGAATGCTGGGCAGTGACAGGTGATAACCAGCGTGGCTCACACTTAATTGGTAAGCACTTAATCGATTGTGGTTATCAGCGAATCGCCTTTATGGCTGGTTATGTTGATTCGTCTACCAGCTCAGAACGAGAGCAGGCATTTAGCCAATACATACAAGAACAAGGGCGGCCAGCTCCAATTCGCGAAGTAGGACATTTTAGCCGTCAAGGTGCATTAGCAGCGGCAAGACGACTATTAGCGCTACCACAGCCGCCAGATGCCATATTTTGTGCCAATGACCATATGGCTATGGCTTGCCTTGATGTCGCAAAATTTGAATTTGATTTAGAGCCTGGTAAAGACATCGGCATCGTCGGTTTTGATGACGTAAGCGCCGCTAGCTGGCCGAGCTTTGAATTAACCACTTTTAGTCAACCGGTGGCACTGATGGCACAAAAGGCCGCCGAGCTAATTATAAACCCTGCACTTGTGAGTCAACAGGCAGAACATTTTGTCGTACCAGGAGAGCTGCTTATTCGTAGCAGTACCGTTGGTAAAACGAAGTAAAACAACAAGCCCAATTAACAAACTAGGATAATAGAATGGCCGTTTGGTTAAAACGCGGAGCAACCGCAGAAGTAAAAGCTGATGCTGATCGTAAAGTCAGAGATATTGTAGAAAGTACCTTAGCCGATATCGATCAACGTGGTGATGCCGCAGTGCGAGATTTGTCGATAAAATTTGATGGTTGGGATCGTGAAGATTATCGACTCTCAGCTAAAGAGATCCAAGCATGTATTGATACCTTGTCGAAACAAGACTTAAAAGACATCGAGTTTGCTCAAGCACAAGTCAAAAATTTTGCCACCATTCAACGCCAATCGATGCAAGACGTAGAAGTGGAAACTATGCCCGGAGTTATTTTGGGCCACAAAAATGTGCCAGTTAACGCTGCTGGTTGTTATGTACCTGGCGGTAAATATCCGCTTTTGGCCTCTGCTCATATGTCAGTTATCACTGCAAAAGTGGCTGGGGTTAAACGAGTCATAACCTGTGCGCCACCGTTCAAAGGTAAACCTGCACCGGCGATAGTCGCAGCTCAGGCGTTGGCGGGAGCTGATGAAATATATGCTTTAGGCGGTATTCAAGCTGTGGGCGCGATGGCATTAGGTACGCAAACTATCGATCCTATCGATATTCTTGTTGGCCCTGGAAATGCTTTTGTGGCTGAAGCCAAACGCCAGTTATTTGGTCGCGTCGGTATCGATTTATTTGCCGGTCCTACGGAAACATTGATTATTGCAGACGAGTCGGTTGACGGTGAAATATGTGCTACCGATATCCTTGGTCAAGTTGAACACGGCCCTGATAGTCCAGGTGTTTTATTAACCAACTCTGAAAAACTTGCCCGTGAAACTATGGCTGAAATTGAACGCCTATTAGAGATATTGCCGACCGCAGATATCGCGCGCAAAGCGTGGGAAACCTACGGTGAAGTTATAGTCGCAGAAAGTTACGAAGAAATGGTACAAATTGCCGATGAACTTGCGTTTGAGCATGTTCAAGTGATGACCAGTGACCCGGACTATTTCTTGAATAACATGACAAACTTCGGTGCCTTGTTCCTTGGTCCACGCACCAATGTGTCCTTTGGAGATAAGGTGATTGGTACTAACCATACATTACCAACCAAAAAATCGGCTCGTTTCACTGGCGGATTGTGGGTCGGTAAATTCTTGAAAACCTGTACCTATCAAAAAGTCACCACTGACGAAGCATCCGCTTTGGTGGGTGAGTATTGTTCACGTTTATGTAACTTGGAAGGTTTTTCTGGTCATGGTGAACAAGCGAATATACGTGTTCGTCGTTATGGTCATAGAGATGTGCCATACGCAAGTGCCGTTGTTCCTTCTGATAAAACTCGCGCCTGAGGTGAATTGTGACTGAGATTAGCTTACCTAAACTTCCAAATATGCGACTAGATGGACGTCGTGCGCTAGTGACGGGGGCTGGTCGAGGTATTGGCATGGCAATGGCTGCTGGTTTAGCTGAGGTTGGTGCGCATGTGACCTTAGTTGCCCGTAGTCAGGGCGAAATAAGTGCGGTGGCTGCGGCCATCGTCGCTGCTGGTGGTCAGGCTGAAGCTGTGTGTTTGGATGTTACCGATTTACAACAAGTCGAGGTCTTTTTCGAGCAGCGCCAAGGGTTTGATGTTTTGATTAATAACGCGGGTACTAATCGTCCGAAAGGGATGATGGATGTCACTGAAGATGACTACGATGCAGTTTTAAATCTGAATCTCAAAAGTGCGTTTTTTGTTGCACAGGCATGTGTGAAAAAAATGGTCGCGTCAAATATTAAAGGTTCGCTTATACATATTGGTTCGCAAATGGGTCATGTTGGCGGCCCTAATCGGTCGTTATATTGCGCTTCAAAATGGGCCTTAGAGGGAATGAATAAAAGCCTAGCTCTGGATCTTGCAAGTTATGGCATTCGCTCCAATACCATAGCGCCAACCTTTATTGAAACACCCTTAACCAAGCCGTTTTTTGAAGATCCGTTATTTTTACGCTCGGTATTAAGCAAAATTAAATTGGGTCGATTAGGACAAGTGCAAGATTTGATGGGCGCTGCAGTATATTTGGCTTCGGATGCTTCTTCGTTAGTCACTGGAACCAGTATAGTGGTGGACGGTGGTTGGACAGCCGATTAGTTTGCCACACCCCCTGCCACTGCTTTGCTAGCTGCTAATTTCTGTTAGAAGATGGCCCCAGTGCGTCCTCACATTAGACTTCTACTCATCTGGATCACCCTCTCGGTTCCGCTAATTTATTTTGTATCTCATTATTAATATGGATTATATTGCGTTGTGCAGCCTTGAGTAAAATGAAGCCTTAGGTTTAGATTATCCAATTGGAGAGAACAGCGCAGTGAGCAAAACATCGAACTGGCCCCTCAGTAGCCACAGCGAACGAATGGTGTCGCCCGTTGTTATTCGCCAGCAACTACAACAACATCCACTTACTCAAGATTGTTACCCTTTGGCAGTGGGCCGCTACGAAAAAGCGCTTTTTCATGAAATGTCACGAAATAGGCATGACGACAATATCTTGATTTATTGCTTTTCGGGCAAAGGTTTTTTACGTACTAGTGACTGGAGCGGCGAGATACAAAGTGGTGAGCTGGCGTTATTGCCTAGGGGAGTGAGTCATAGATATTGGGCAAATGCCGATGATCCTTGGTCGATTTATTGGTGTCACTTTTCCGGTCATCAAGCTCAAGAATATGTCTTTAATATGGATTATAAAAAGCAAATGCCGATCCTTAAAATCGGGCATTCACCCCAACTAATGGCACAGTTTGCCTCAGTGCTGGCCGAATCAAGCACAGGTTACAATACGCCAGCTATGATCTATGCTGCCAATATGCTTAAACAACTACTTGCTTATATCGGTAAGCTGGCGCAGCAAGTTAACACTCCTGAAAGGCAGCAATTTAACCTCGATATTTTACAAGCTTATATGTTGCAGAACCTGAATAAATCAATTGATCTGGATGCATTGGCAAAGCAGGTGAATTTGTCTAAGTTTCATTTCAGTAAGAAATACAAAGAAGCGACGGGTTTTTCACCGGTTCAACACTTTTTAAAAATGAAAGTGGAATATGCCAGCTACTTATTAGAAACCAGCGAATTAGCGATACAGGGTATCGCTTCACGGGTAGGTTATGACGATAGTTTGTATTTTTCTCGATTATTTAAAAAACACACTGGGTTGTCGCCTTCAGAGTATCGAAAACTAAAGCATAGTTAAGTGATAATGCCTTTGGTTATTCTTGCTTAACGTCTTATTGGAACTACCGCAGTCGTCAATTTCGACAAACAGCTAAGTTTACCTTGATCGTTCTCTAAGCGAATTTCCCAGATTTGTGAGCGAGAACCTAAGTGAATAGGTCTAACTGTTGCCGTTACTAAACCTGAGGATACCGAACGTATATGACTGGCATTGACTTCCTGACCAAACACTTGAAATAAGCTTGTGTCGACACAGTAGTAACCAGCTATGCTTCCTAAGGTTTCTGCAAGTACCACATTTGCGCCTCCATGGACTACACCGTATGGCTGAAAAGTGCGTTCATCCGCTGGCATAGTTCCACGTATAAAGTCGTCACCCACTTCCGTTACTTCCAGCCCAAGTGAGCGATTAATCTGACCTTTGGCTAACATTTGATTTAGATCTTCAACCTGTGGTTTTGCAAACCAGATACTCATTGCTTTACCTCAATAATCATCACAAAACATAAATTCCATCATACTAGCCTAGTAACGGTCAAATTAGTGTCACTTATAACGGACTATTTTTAGCCGTATGTATTTGAATAAACTGGTTTTATTAGTCTTGATATAATTGCATTATGCTGGAAAAGTCCAGAGCTCCATTGCCTTTTGACTTGTGCATCGAATACAGTGATTTTGCTTGCGAACCCATGGGCGCTGGTGAGCCACTTTGATGGCTAATGTCCATCGCCAAGCCTAAATCTTTGTACATCAAATCAACCTGGAAGCCTCCTTGATATCCGTTAGACGAAGGCACTCCTTCCATCACATTGGGATAAGGATTATATTTTTGTAACGCCCAATTATTGCCAGAGCTTTGTAACATTATTTGCGATAACACTGCGGGATCTAGGCCATTTTTTACGCCCATATTAAGTGCTTCCGCAGTGCCTGCCATTAGCACTGACAGCAACATGTTATTACAACATTTTGCGATTTGACCTGCGCCACTAGCGCCTGCATGAAAGATGTTTTGACCCATGTTCAATAAAATCGGTTTAGCTTCGGCAAATTGTGCATCTGTCGCGCCAACCATAATCGCTAAGGTACCTGCCACTGCGCCAGCCACACCACCAGAAACTGGAGCGTCAACAAAGCTTAATCCGCGCTGCTCGGCAATTTCACATACACGTTTTGCAGTTGCTGCATCAATCGTTGATGAATCAATGATTAAGGCGTCTTTTTTAACCACATCAAACAATGGTTGCGATGACGATACGTAAAGCCCTTCAACATGCTTCCCTGAAGGCAACATTGAGATCACTACATCTGACTCTTGAGCCGCCTCAACCGCGCTGCTTGCGGCTAAACCACCTTTTGTTACGACATGTTTAATCGCCTCAGAAGATAAATCGAATACTTTAACAGAGTGACCAGCGTTAACTAAATTGATGGCCATTGGACCACCCATATTACCTAAACCTATAAAACCAATAACGGCCATGACTTTGTCCCTTACTAATATAAAGTTAAACGGTGAAAAATCATTTCAATTCAATAGTGGTATTTACACCGGTATCAATATCATCATCGAACCATCTTGCTGTGATGGTTTTTGTCTCAGTATAAAACTTCACGGCTTGCTTACCATAAGCGTGTTGATCACCGTAGAACGATTTTCGCCAACCAGTAAACGAAAACATCGGGAGCGGCACAGGGACTGGGACATTGATACCTACCTGTCCGACCTTTATCTCGTGTTGATATTTACGAGCAACTGCGCCAGAAGAGGTATAAATGGAGGTGCCATTGCCATAAGGGTTTTCATTAATTAGGTTAATGGCTTCTTCTAAGGTGTCCACTTCCAATACAATCAATACCGGACCAAATATCTCTTGTTGGTAAATTGACATGTCGCGAGTGACATCGGTGAACATCGTTGGACCAACCCAATTACCATCGGGATATCCAGCAACTTGATAGTCACTACCATCGAGTAAACAGGTTGCCCCCGCATCTTTGCCTTCTTGAATCAGCTTCAACACCCGTTGTTTCGCTTGTGGATTGATCAAAGGACCATAACCGGCTTCAGGATCATCCCAAACACCAGGTTTGACCTTCGCCAATGCATCACGCATTTCACCAATCCATTGCTTTGTTTCACCTACCAACACGACTACCGAAATCGCCATACAACGTTGTCCGGCAGCGCCAACTGAAGCTCCTGCAATACCATTAATAACTTGGTTTTTTGATGCATCAGGCATGACGACCATGTGATTCTTAGCGCCAGCAAAGGCTTGTACTCGTTTTAGGTGGTCGGTACCGGTACGGTAAATATGTTCACCCACAGCCACTGATCCTACAAAGGAAATCGCCGGTGTATCTTTATGTTCCAATAATTGATTAACAGCATCTTTTCCACCGTGCACAACTTGCAATAAGCCGTCAGGTGCACCTGCTTGTTTAAACAGTGCCGCCAATCGCATAGGCGTGAGTGGATCTTGTTCTGACGGTTTAAGTACAAATGTGTTACCGCAGGCAATTGCCATGGGGAACATCCACAACGGGATCATCGCTGGAAAATTAAAGGGGGTAATACCGACGCAAACACCTAAAGGTTGCGTGATGCTGTAACAGTCAATCTTGTTAGCTACGTTTTCAAGAATCTCACCCATACTCAATGAGGCGATATTGCAGGCATGTTCAACAACTTCGATACCCCGCCATACATCCCCTTTGGCATCAGCAAAGGTTTTTCCGGTTTCTTTAGCCAGTAAGCTTGCAAGTTCATCATGATGCTCTTTAAGTAAAGCTTGGTAACGCAACATGAGTCGCGCTCTGTCACCAACTGGCACATCTTTCCAAGTTTCAAACGCTGCTTTGGCTGCGTTCACTGCATCTTCGACTTCTTGCGAGGTGGCGAGAGGGACTTGAGCAATCACTTGTTGGTCGGCTGGGTTGGTAACATCCAACCAGTGTTGGGTTTTACTTTGGACTAGCTCACCATTAATTAGCAATGGCACTTTGTGTATTTGTTCGGACATAACAATTCTCAAGTATCGTATCAATACTTTAAGATTAGCATATCTGGCCGAACTAGAAGATTGATAATCTTGTGAACATTATGGACTATCTTGCGATCATAAATGAGGGATTGTTAGCAGTTTTGTTGCGCTCACGCCGATGGCGATTTGCCCATAAACTGGCAATATCGCCTTGCTCGGTCAGTGAAAGTTAATTTGTTAGTTTAACCTTTGGAAAAAATTGAATGATCCTTGGTCACCGATTTTTCTAGAAAAACTAATGCCAAGTTCAATCAATTGAGGTGCATTATTGTACTGTTTAATGACTTTTTTCAGTTCACTGACCGCGCGTTTTGTTTGGTCAACGCTATCTAATGCAATAAAGTAAACATAAGCGTATTGAACATTTTGCGAGTCCCATTTTATAGCCTGTTTAAATGACTTTATAGACTGCAATTTTTGTTGCTGACGAATTAAATGCAAACCTTGCGCGTAGTGTAATACTGCTGATTTAGGATTGGCTGTTAGCCCTTGTTGAAGGGTTTGTGCAACTTTATCGGTTTGTTGTGATGCACGATAAATATCCACCAAATTAACGTAATTGATATCAAAGTAAGGATCGACTTCAATTCCATGTAAAAGTGCATCTATCGCTTGCTGGTTTTGTTGAAGTTTCATATACGCTTGGCTTTGGTTAAGGTTCCCTTCACCGCGCCACTGGGTTAATTCATTGCTGCTAAGTAAAGCGTCTAATGCTTGTTTGAAAACTGGGGTTGCTTCGAAGCCCAAGTTAATTAGGTTACTGGCCGCAAAAACGCGTACCGCTTTATATTGATCGCTGAGCAGTGTTTGATAGCTTTTTAAACGCTCTGCTGGTGGCAGTAAATGGCCTATTCTGGCGGTAGCCAAGCGAATTAAATCATGCTCTGAGTTTACCCATTTTTGAATATCTGCATCACTCAATTGTTGCACAGAATTTGGTAACATAGAGATGGCACTGGCGCGTTTTATCACGCTCAGCTGTTCATCATTAATCAATCTGAAATGCGCTTGCTGGGGCAAATAGCCTCGATGCATTAAGTCAATATAAGCCTGTTCTCCTTGCGGTAACGACTTAGGTTTGCCGTGCCAGAGTTCGACATTTTTGGCTGCCCATTGGGCTGACTGATCTTGATGGCACTGGTTACACGCATTCGGTGTGTCATAGGTTACCGACAAATCAGGGCGAGGGACGGTTAAGTTGTGGTCGCGCCTATCATCTACACCCATATATGTGGTCTCCGGCATATGACAATTAACGCATTGAGCACCAGCAGAATCCATTGGGTGACGAATATGTTCAGGCTGTTGGTATTCTTGAGGATTGTGGCATTGCAGACATAATCCGTTGCCTTGCACCTTAATCTTCATACTGTGTTGATTATGACAGTCAAGGCAGTTGACTCCAGCTGCAAACATTTTACTTTGTAAAAATGAGCCATAAACATAGACCTCTTCCTTAATATGGCCATCAGCATGATACAAGGGAGGTGATAATAACGTGGGTGAAAATTGATCTAAAAATGCCGTTTCGGAATCGATTCCATCTGTCAGTGGAGCGCGTAACGAGTGGCATGCAAAGCAAGTATCCATAAATTTGTTGTCGCGGGGAGGCCCTTGCCAATGGGCGACCTTATCATCTTTTGTACGCAACCAATTGCCAAACTCCTGCTGTTCTTCTTTGCTTAATAGGGGCTCAGAGCTTGTGGTTTGAGTGGAGTCAGTTTTTGGGTGCTCGGTCATTTTCCCGTGACATGATTGACAGCCAACATTGATGTTGTCCCAATGTGTATCGAAACTGTTGTCAGCCACATTGTAATTACGTTTCAGACCATCAGAATGACAGTCCGCACACATGCCATTCCAGTTCTGCAAAGGTTGTTTCCAATGTAAGCGGTCATTGGGTTTGATGTCTTCTTCGGGATAAATGGGGTACCAACGCTGCCCACCGTTTTGTTCTGTTCTAGAGTCCCAGGCAAAGGGAAAAACCTGCAATCGGCCACCGTCTTTTTCGATGAGGTATTGCTGCAATGGGTAATGGCCAAAGGTGAATTTTACTTCATAATCATTGGTGCTTGCGTTTTCAGTAAAGCGAATACGATAGGTATCATTTTTTGTATAAAATTTGGCGTTTTGTGAATAATGCTCTGCCTCAACGCCGGAAAAGTCACCCAACACACTATGTTTGTTGGCGATGGCCATCGCCTTTGCATGGTCTGACTGATTCCAATCTGACACTGCTTGTTGGTGGCAAGAGACACAATCTGTCGCATTAATCGAGGCGCTAATCTCACCAATATTAGAAAACCACAGCAACAACAAAAGCAAAGGAACAAACTTCATGGATTAAACTCACAATTTACTTATATAAAAATACCTAGACGATGCAGCTAAATTTAAAAACGGCAAACATCTTAAATTAGGGACTTAAAATACAGGAATTAGTAGTGATTAACACCCTCATATTGCATATTAGTAATTAGGCCATGATCAGACTTTGGTTAGCTAGGTCAAAAACTTTTTTTAGGTATTTATACAAACCTGTCTGGATGGGGTCATAGTTTATTGGTTTGCTTTGGAAACCGATTCTCTTTTTACTATAGTCGGTGCGTACTTAAAAGTTTTTCCTGGCTCAGGCTGAATCCCTGCTGCATATTGCAGCGCAAGTTCGGTCGCTTTGACTGCCATCATTTCTATAGGGTATCGAAGTGTAGTCAATTTAGGGCGACAATATTTGGCAAGTAAAACATCATCGTAACCGATGACTGAGACTTCGTTGGGTATATCAATACTGTGATCTAGTAGCATGGTCATTGCACCTGAAGCCATCGCATCGTTATAGGCTAACACTGCGGTAAATTCTGCTCCCTTAGCGAGAAAATTTTGCATCGCTACTTCGCCACCTTCTTGATCTGGCGTGCTGTACTCAATCATATTAGGTGATAAATCAATACCGTTTGCGTTCAGCTCTTGTTCAATACCTGCAATTCGGTCTACTGGATCGTTTATCTGATATTTACTACTTACAACAACAAGCTTTTTGTGTCCTTGCTTTAGTATGTATCGAGCCATAGTTTCCCCCCCCGCAATATTGTCCAACCAAACGCAACGATTGCCGATTTCTTCGATATAACGATTGATTAATACAAATCCGGGAATGGTATTTGCGAAATCTATCAAAGTGGCATCATCTAGTGCCTTACTATGCACCACCATAGCGTTACAGCGGTGCTCTAAAAGGGTTTCAATTGCTTTTAATTCTGTGGCCTTTTCAATTGATCCTGTGCTCATCAATATTTGAACATTCTTCTTACGGGTTACCGATTCAATGCCATGTGCCATAGTCGCAAAAAATGGATCTGATAATTCTGGTAGTACGATGCCAAAAGAGGCACTTCGCTGGGTAACAAGCGCGCGTGCATTGGCATTTGGCCGATATCCAAGGTCGGCCATGATCTTTTTTACTCTATTGCGTGTTGCCTCTCCCACCTTAGGGCCATTATTGATCACACGAGATACCGTGGCAGACGAAACGCCCGCTTCTTGTGCAATATCTTTAATTGTAGCCATAGCTGGAAGTACCTCTCAAATCCGAAGTTGTTGTGAGCATTAACGCTACTGATAGTAAACTAACTATTGCTACCATCCTAGCTGTTTTTGTGAAAGTTTAACCTGTTTTTCATTTATCTCCATTATATCCCTTTATTTATGTAGGGAAAACGTATAACCTTCATGTTTACCTTAAGGAGTCATAATATGAATATATTGGTTACCGGTGGAGCAGGTTACATTGGCACACATACGCTGATTTCGCTTATCGCGAGCGGTCATGATGTTGTGGTGGTAGACAATCTAATTAACAGTAAAGCTGCAGCTTTGAAGCGCGTCGAAAAAATTACGCAAACAAAAATTCCATTTTATAATGTCGACATTCGAGATGAAAACGGTTTGGATGAAGTTTTTGTTCAACATGATTTTGATGCGGTAATTCATTTCGCTGGATTAAAAGCGGTTGGTGAGTCAGTACAAAAGCCCTTGGCATATTATGACGTTAATATTAGTGGCACTAGGGTGATTTTAGATGTGATGCAAAAACATGGCGTCAATAGTATTGTGTTTAGCTCTTCAGCCACAGTTTATGGTGATCCGCATCAAGTTCCCATTGACGAAGGCTTTCCGCTAAAAGCGACTAACCCCTATGGCCGCACAAAGCTGTTTGTTGAAGAAATGCTAAAAGATGCGGCTATAGCGAATGCAAATCTTAACGCTATTATTCTAAGATACTTCAACCCTGTTGGCGCTCATCACAGCGGTTTGATTGGTGAGGATCCCAATGGCATCCCAAACAACTTGGTACCTTTTATCGCGCAAGTGGCGGTGGGTAAACGTGAGTCGCTGGCAGTATTTGGTAGTGACTATCCAACGGCAGATGGTACTGGAGTACGTGATTATATTCATGTGGTGGATTTGGCTGAGGGTCACGTATCTGCGTTAGAGAAAAAGCACGAACAAGCAGGGGTACATATATATAACTTGGGTACAGGCAATGGCAACAGTGTCCTACAAGTGATTAATGCATTCGAGCAAGCCAGTGGTCAACAGATCAAATATACTATTTGTGACAGACGAGCAGGAGATATCGCTCAATGCTTTGCCTTAGCAAACAAGGCACAGCAGGAACTTGACTGGCAAGCAACAAGAGATATCAACACCATGATGGAAGATGTATGGCGATGGCAGTCTGCTAATCCAGATGGGTATGAATAGATAACTAGGTCTACTCCTATTTGCTAATAAATGTAGATGTATTTATATATTTTCAACGTTAATTTTGTCGTATTTCATTTGCTTAAAAAATAATCTATAGCGACATGTTGCGATCTGTAGGGTAATCGTTTACCCTCCATGGGTTGATAAAATTTACACTAACTATCAAGGTAGAAAAATATGATGGATACCGAATTCGATCCTACTGAACATCCACATCGTCGTTTGAATCCGATGACTGGAGATTGGGTGCTTGTTTCACCTCACAGAGCGAAACGTCCTTGGCAGGGGCAGTCTGAAGCCGTCGATAACAAACAAAATCCAAGTTATGACGCAGATTGTTACTTGTGTGCTTCTAACACGCGAATAAACGGTGAAGTCAACCCTGATTATAAAAATACCTTTGTATTTGAGAATGATTTTGCTGCATTAAAAGAAGACGTCCCTACTTTTGCAACTGAAGATCCACTTTTTACTATGCAAGTAGAGAAGGGCCGCAGTCGTGTTATTTGTTTTTCTGAAGATCACAGCAAAACTCTACCAGAGCTTTCATTAAACGAACTTGTAGCAGTCGTTGCGACTTGGCAACAACAAGCACTAGAGTTGGGCCGCGAGTATCAGTGGGTCCAGGTGTTTGAAAACAAAGGGGCGATAATGGGGTGTTCTAATCCTCATCCCCATGGTCAAGTGTGGGCTCAATCTCATCTACCGACTCTTGCAATGCGCAAGCGCGATAATTTTACGACTTATTTTGAAAAGTATGGTAACTCACTGTTAAATGATTATGTACAAAAAGAACTAACGCTTAAAGAGCGTATAGTTTGTGAAAATGATGACTGGTTAGTTGTAGTTCCTTATTGGGCTGCATGGCCTTTTGAAACTTTGCTATTACCGAAGTTCTCAATCTCGAGTTTAACTGAATTGAACGAGGTAACTAGCAAAAGCTTGGCAGATATTATTCGCCAAATAACTATCCGATACGATAATTTGTTTAGTACCTCCTTTCCATACTCTATGGGTTGGCATGGTGCTCCATTTGACCAAGAGACACATCCGGAGTGGACGTTGCATGCGCACTTTTTCCCGCCCTTATTGCGCTCTGCTACAGTGAAAAAATTCATGGTGGGATATGAAATGATGGCTGAATCACAACGGGACCTTACCCCAGAGCAAGCCGCACAGCGATTGCGCGATGTTAGTGCAATACATTATAAGGAGTCTCAACATGACGATAAATAATATCTCAGAAAACCTATTTTCAGAACATTTTAATGGCTCTTTAGAGGCCGATATAGTGGCTCCTGGACGCGTAAATTTAATTGGTGAGCATACAGATTATAATCAAGGCTTCGTATTCCCAGTGGCGATAAACTTTGGCACACAAATTCAAGGTGCTAAACGTGATGATAATATTGTTGAAATCGTTGCGCTGGACTACGATTCCGAAAAATCACAGTTTGCTTTGGATGATATTCAGCACGTTGAAACGGCTACGTGGAGCAATTATGTTCGCGGTGTAGTGAGGATCCTTAAAGCTAAATATCCGCAAATTAAAGGTGCAAGCTTGCTGGTAAAAGGCAACGTACCGCAAGGAGCGGGGTTGAGCTCTTCTGCTTCGTTTGAAGTGGCAGTGGTAAAGATATTTAGTGAGTTATATAACTTAGATATTGATGGTGTAAATGCAGCGCTGATTGGGCAAAAAGCAGAGAACGAGTTTGTGGGTTGTGCCTGCGGAATTATGGATCAGCTTATTTCAGCGATGGGAGCTAAAGGCAAAGCAATGTTGCTTGATTGTCAGTCATTATCATTTCGCCATACTCACGTATCAGATGACTTTAAACTGTTGATCATTAATTCCAACGTAAAACGAGGACTAGTTGATAGCGAATATAATCTGCGACGAGAGCAATGCGAAGCTGCTGCACACATCATGGGTGTAGCCTCTTTGCGAGAAGCAAACGTTGCTTTGCTCGAAGCCAACAAA
Source organism: Aliiglaciecola lipolytica (assembly GCF_018860635.1). Taxonomy (GTDB): domain Bacteria; phylum Pseudomonadota; class Gammaproteobacteria; order Enterobacterales; family Alteromonadaceae; genus Aliiglaciecola; species Aliiglaciecola lipolytica_A. The sequence continues at coordinate 55,777 of NZ_JAHKPT010000026.1, read as the reverse complement.
GTCGAACTGGGTGATGTGAATTACAGACGTGCAAAGCACATTATTACTGACAATCAACGCACCTTAGATATGTTTACAGCATTACAACAAAATGACTATAAGACTATCAATAAGCTAATGCGTAACAGCCATAATTCTATGCGTGACGATTTTGAAATTACCACAAGTGAAATAGACTATTTGGTATCTTTAGTTGATCAAAATCTAGGTGAGCTGGGTGGTGTAAGAATGACCGGTGGTGGTTTTGGCGGTTGTGTAGTGGCACTCGTACCAAATGATAAATTAGACGAAATAGTTGACATAATTGATGCCAATTACCAAGTTCAAACAGGTATAAAAGAAAGTGTTTATGTGTGCACTGCTGAACAAGGTGCTTTCTATCAAGAAAGTGCGTCAAGCTAAAATTGTGATAAAAAAACTAACTCTATCAGCTCCTCAAATTTCAATATAGTTAATCAGATTTTTTATGTCAAAGTGGCAACAGTACAAGCACTATTGCCACATACTTGATAGTTTATCTCCACACTATAGGCATAAACACCGTCATTTCAGCCGTGCCTCGATTGCTCCACGAAAAGTACGGTACTAATTGTACTTTATGTCGAAGAAATGTAGGTTTTGTTGATATTGAATGATACATATTTTCTGACGGTTGTTTGCGCATCAACATAGTCGCTTCAATTGTTGTAATACCGCCTAGAAAATCAGTCTTGTGCTCGATTTTAAAATCGGTTTCGCCATCAATGTACGCATCTAAAATTGTTGCATTTTCGGGTAAGTCAGGTGATTCAACACAATAAACGATAGGCCCACGTTTAACTGCCACTTGATTGCGCACTTCTTCTATTCGCGGGTGACCTTCTATAAAAGTCGCTTCCATAGGTAGGTCTATTGTAATGGTGTCGCCTTTCTTCCAGTTCCGCATAATTATGGCATAGGTTCCGGGCTTGGCGGTTACCTCTGCGCTGTGTCCATTCACTTTTATATCTGCACTTTTAGTCCAACCTGGGATGCGAAGCGCAATTTCGAAAGAGTCTGATTTACACTCTTCAATAGTCAGGTTGATAACGCCTTGCCATGGATAATTCGTTTCCTGAACAATCTTAATCGCAGTTCCATCTCGCATATTCGTTGCTAGCTTGTTACCACCGTATAAATTTACATAGATTCCGTTTTCGGACAAGCTGTAAGCCCAGCCTGATAAGTTTGCAATAGTACGAACAAGGTTGGGAGGGCAACAAAAACATGCAAGGTAGCCTTCACGGTTGGGTGTTTCAGTAACATCAGCATGGGAATGATAGTCGCGAGCGTTATGCAGCATTCTAAGTGGATTAGCATAGAAGTAATCTTTACCTTCGATACTAATCCCCGATAATCCACTGTTGTGCATCACCAGCTCGATAATATCCGCATATTTTGCTTGGCCATGGATACCCAGCATTCTGAAGCTAAACATAGCATTACACAAGTTCGCGCAGGTTTCGTTATATGCGGTAAGGTTAGGCATCATATAGTCATCAATAAAACCTTCTTCTATCATGTCCCGGTTAGCAGAAGCTCCATAATGAGTTTGACCAACCGCGCCTGTTGCGTACATTTTCTTTTGAGTAACACTTTCCCATAAACGATCCAGTGCAGTTAGTAGGGCTTTTTCACCAGTCTCAGCGTACACATCTGCAGCACCTGCGTAATAATATAACGCTAACACAGCGTGACCTACAGGATCAGTCTCTTCGCGCAGCGGAGTGCGCTCTTGCACCATGTCTCCGATTGGGTAGCCTACTGTGGTTGAATCATGCACGATGTCGTATGTACCGCGGCGGTCGATAAATTTTTTCGCAAGGTCCAAATATTTTTTGTCACCTACCGTGCGATATAACTCAACCAAACCCATAATTTGAGTTTGGTTAAAACCAAAGCGTTGGTAATGTTTCGTGTCGGGGAAAAAAATGGTGTACAACAATTCAGCGTGTTTAATCGCAATATCGAGAAAGTTGCGTTTCTCAGTTAAACGAAAATGAGCACAGGCGCTTATGAACAAATGACCCGTATTGTACATTTCATGATATTTGCGGTTCTCGTATCTATCTGCATCTGGGTTTAATTGAATTTGAGTTTGCAAGTAACCGTCCGGTTCTTGCGCTTTTGCAAAAATCTCAATGTATTCATCTATTTCGTTTAATAATGCAGTGTTTTTTGATAACGCATAAGCGTAAGTTTTTGCTTCCACGAATTTATAGAAATCACCATCATGCCAATACATGCCCTGATGTTTACCTTCTTTCATTCCAGCAGCAATTTTAAAGTTATTGAGTGCGTGACCTATGTCTCCGCATAACACATCGCCCATGTATGGGAGCATTACATCAATTGCTTTTTGGGTTTTGTCTGCCCAAAATCCAGTAGTCCATTGACAGTCAGCAAAATTAGTGGCTTTAAGCTTAACGTGTGGACTATTTGAATTGGCGATAATCGCTTTATTTTGTGAATTAATCGCGCTCATGATTTTACCTCTTTGTCTTTTGGTCTTAACTTTAATTTTGAATAGTGTTCAATTTATTCACACTTTCGATCACTAATTAAACATTGTATTTTACATCTTTTAAACATACTATGTTTAAATTAGTCTTATGTATAGTGTGTAGTGAAAATTTATGCAAAAAAATCCAGATAGCTTAGTAACCCAGTATTCATTGATTGCTGCATTTGGCGGATTTATATTCGGTTTGGATGCTGCCAATATCTCAGGAGCGATCCGCTTTGTTAGCTCGTTGTTCGAACTAGATAGCATTCAACAAGGTACCGTAGTGGGGTGCGCATTGCTGGGTGTGATTGTAGCACTGCTATTTACTGGCACCCTATGCGACAAGTATGGACGCTACCGCGTATTACTGGGAATTGGTTTTACCTATTCTTTATCGTCCCTTATATCAGCTACTGCGGTGAACTATGAAATGCTGGTTGTTGGCCGCTTTATTGGAGGCGTTGCATTTGCTTCAATAACCGTTTCAGCAATGTATATCGGTGAAATCGCACCTGCTAAAAAGCGTGGAAAGTTTGTTTCCGTTAATCAATTTATGATTGGTTTAGGGTTGCTAGTAGCCTTTGTAGTTAATTATTTCTTGCTAAGCGCTATGGATGATATTAGTTGGATTAACAAAGACAATGTTTGGCGGGTAATGTTAGGAGCCGAGCTAATTGCTAATGCGGTTTGGGTGACTTTATTGTTTCGTGTACCTGAATCGCCACGCTGGCTTATTAAACAAGGCCGGGATACTGAAGCTAGAACAGTTTTTAGCAAAATTGCTTTGCCTGAAAAAATTGAACAATTGATCAACGAAATTAAACACAGTCTCAAGGAAGATGTAAAACTGAATACCCAAGGCCAGCTAAAGCTATTGTTCAGTCCTCGACTACGATTTGTACTCTTGATCGCAGTTTGTTATGCCATCGTGCAAGGAGCAACTGGTATGAATGCGGTGTTATTTTTTGCGCCTATGGTATTTGAGCAAATAGGGATGAGTGTTGAAGATACATTTATGCAAACCATTACTATAGGTGTTGTTGGTTTGGTAGCAACACTTATTGCTATTGGCTTTGTAGAAAAGCTTGGTCGACGTATTTTGACTGTAGCTGGCTTGCTTTTAGTTGTTGTCGCGCATGGTTCCACTTGGTTCGGTTTTAGTCAGGCTAACTATGTTTTTGATGAGACAGCAGTGGGTAGCATAACTAGTCAATTACAACAGCAAGGAATCGAAACAGACAAAATTGAACAACTTCATGGTGAAACTTTTGCCAACGACGTAGCGCTAAAAAGCAAACTAGCTGAACTGTTCAATAATAAAGACCTCCCTATGGTGAGTGGAATTATCATCAAAGCCACCATAAAAGGCGTAAACGCACCTCTTGTTTTGTTTGGTATTTTTGCCTTTTTAGCTGCATTCAATTTGTCAATCGGTCCCATAATGTGGGTCATATTTTCTGAAGTTTTTCCCAATGCGGTACGCAGTGTCGCGCTACCTTTCGCCGCATTAGTGCAAACTATTTCATCTTGGTCTATTCAACAATTCTTCCCTTGGCAGCTAAACAACATGGGAGTCGCAAACATCTTCATGTTATATGCGGTCATTGGCTTTATTGGATTGATAATAATGTATTTCTTTCTGCCAGAAACGAAGGGCAAAACGATCGAAGAAATTGAACGCGAATTAGCAAAAGTCTAAAGGAAAGAACGTGCAAAAAATTGACTGTTTAATTATAGATTGGGGAACCACAAACTTTCGCGCATTTGCTATGTCAGCCAATTATCAACTTGTCGAAACCAAAGAGTTGAACCTTGGGCTATTACAAGTAGAACAAGGTAAATTTGCTGAAACCTTAAAGCTAATGTTGTCACAATGGCTACCTGAGTATCAATCGCTACCGATTTACATGGCAGGCATGGTGGGTTCAGCAAAGGGATGGGTTAACGTTGATTACGCTCACACTGCGGCAGGTTCAAATGAAATCGCAACTAAGGCTCATTGTTTTCATTTACCTTGGGGCCCCGAAGCCGTTATCTTTCCGGGAGTTTGCCATCAATATGAAAAAGAAAAATTTGATGTGATGCGTGGGGAAGAAGTGCAGTTACTCGGTTTGGCAAAACTCCTAAAAAAGGGCAGTTTTACTTCGGTTCTACCTGGTACTCACAGTAAACATGCAGTGGTAGAACAGGGTAAATTGAGCCATTTTTCTAGTTATCTAACTGGTGAGTTTTATGCCTTGCTGTTAAAGCACAGTTTATTAGGCAAAGGCCTCTCACAAAGTCCAGCTTTCGATGAGCGCGCTTTTTATGAAGGGGTTGCAGACGCCAAGGATGCCACGTTGGTTAATCGCGTGTTTTTGGCCTGGACCCATCGTCTTTTTGGTCACTTAAGTGACCAACAGGTTCCCGATTACCTATCAGGACTACTAATAGCACATGAACTTGAAGCCTTATCCACTAAACAACCGATTTATTTAATTGGGGGCGGCAATTTATGTGACCGTTATCAATTGGTTTGCAATAAATTGAATATTAACAACGAAGTTATCTCTGGCAACGAATGTTTCCTCGCTGGAATGATCAATCTAATTGAGCTAATTAAAAACTAAACGAGTTTACTTATGACCAAACAAGTTGATTTAACAGAGCAATTACCGTTAATTGCAATAATCCGCGGTGTTACACCTGACAACGTCATTGACGTGGCAGGAATACTTATTGAAGAAGGCTTTACAATGATAGAAGTCCCTCTTAATAGCCCCGATCCTCTCACCAGTATTCGCGCTTTGGTAAAGGAATTTGGCTCTGAGTATTTAATTGGTGCAGGAACGGTTACTACGCCAGAGTTAGCCGCTAAAGTTATTGATACTGGGGCTAACCTTGTTGTCACACCTAACTGTGATCCTAAAGTGATCAGCATGTGTGTGAATGCTGGATGTGCTACTTTTCCAGGTGTAGCGACACCAACCGAAGCGTTTACAGCAATCTCAGCCGGTGCCACTGATTTAAAATTGTTTCCAGTTTCTATGTTTGGAATTGAAGGGATGAAAGCGTTAAAATCTGTACTACCTAACGATATCAAGCTTTATCCGGTTGGAGGCATTAACCCTAGTATTGAAAGTATGCAACCTTATATAAAAGCTGGAGCCGCTGGATTCGGGTTAGGCTCAGCCCTATTTAAATCAAGCATGTCTTTGGATGAAATTCGCAAAAGCGCGAGAAGTTTTGTGCATAACTTTCGAGAATGTGTAAATAATCACTGAAATGTCACCAAAAATAAGGATATTTTGTAATATAGAATTATTTATTACTGGAAAGTTAGCGGCTACACAAACATAATATGTTTATTATTTTAAAATAAAAAAGTACAAAATATGAGTGAACTAGTTTATTACGACTTAAAACGTACCGCTAAAATGACACCCAGCTTGTCAATTCAAGTAGCTCGAGAGCTTGGCAGAAGAATTGTCGCTGGTACTTTTGAAACTGGTAGTTTAATCGAAGACGAAAATGCCTTGGCGGAACGTTTTCAGGTGAGTCGAGTGGTGGTGCGTGATGCGGTTAAAATATTGGTCGGCAAAGGGTTGTTGGACGTCCGCCGAGGTATTGGCACTAAAGTACGCCCACGCAATGAGTGGACCTTATTAGACGATGATGTTTTAGCATGGCACATTACTGCCACGCCAAGATTAGATTTTATAAGTCAACTGATGGACATCCGTTTAGCTTTTGAACCCAAATCTTCTCGCTGGGCTGCTGAACGTGCTACCAAAGAAGATATCGCAGAAATTGAAAAGGCCTGTGAGCGAATGGAAGAAGAATCAGGCTCATTAGAGAAGTTTGTTGTTGCCGATGCACTTTTTCATAAAGCAGTATTGCACGCCGCTCACAACGAGTTTTTAACTGCTATGGAAGGTGTGATTTATTCTGCTTTATTGGTCAGTGTTCGTATTACAAATAAGGATCCACGTAAGAACAGTGATTCAGTTGCATTTCATCGTGAAGTTTGTGATGCCATTGCTAGAGGTGATGGGGATAAAGCTGAAAAGCTGACAGAAAAACTATTAAGAGACGCGATTCGTCGACTTAAAGAAGCTTTTGGTAATGATCAGTTTAAAGAATCACTCTAATTCGTCATTCATCCTACTGAATAAACTTATTTGAGCCCTGTTTAGCACATAACGTCAAATCTTCCTTGTGCTGCCTAAAGGGGCTCTAAACTCCCATAAAAGTAAATGCACCTTCAATAAAGTTGCTTTTATCTGTTATTGTTTTTATTTTTAACATCATACCTATGCTATAGTATGATGTTATAGTGGATCTTTATAGTTATTAACCTATTTGACGGTAAGTTACCAGCAAGTATATGAGTAACGATGGTTACGCAAGTAGATAGCAGAATAGAGGTTTAGCATACCTAGAATTTAATTATGGGTTGGTAGGCGGCTGATAAATCGAGTGCCAAATCACTGAAACTGAACTAAAACCTAAAAGCAGGTCAACGATGAGTAATAAACAATATTTTAAAAGAACACTTATTTTCAGCGGTCTAACGTTCACTTCAATGCTGGTTGACGCAAGCGCGTTACTGCCGTTATCAGATCAAAACAATACTGGTGGATGGGTACTAAATACCGATGTAAGTGATGAGTTCGACCATGAAACAATAGACGAAAACCGCTGGTTTATCGTCGGAAAGTTTAAAAACGGCAAGCCGCAATACATTCATCCAGATAAACCTGACAAATGGGTATGGAAAGGCCGAGCACCCTCACAGTTTTCCGGCCGAAATTACCGCCTAGAAGAGGGGATGTTAATATTGGAAGCGCGCTGGGAGCCGGAATTTCCGTTTACAGAAGAGGTCAGAAAGCCAGTATTCGGTAAGCCAATGAAACATGAAAATATTACAGTCCCGTGCTTAATAAATCGACGCGCTTTTACCTATGGATATATTGAGATTAAAAGTAAATCGGCGGATGCTGAAATTACTAGTGGTTTTTGGTCAATGGGACCCGGCTTAGAAATCGACTTTTTTGAGTCTTTTGGTGATAGTCGAGAAGATCCTAAAAAAGACCATCTAGATAGTCAGTTGTGGTGGTCAATTCGTGATTGGAAAAAACCCCTTGGCGGCAAGCCAAGTTACACAGAAAGAAAAGATCTTGGTTTTAGAATGGCGGATGATTTTCATGTCTACGGTATCGAATGGGATGAAAATGGTATGAAATATTATGTAGATGGAAAGTTACTATCAAGTGTAACTGCAGAGCAAGTCACGCAATGGGCCAAAGAAAACAGAGATGACTTACCCGAGAACTATAATGGTTATGTGGCTACTCAACCAATAAACCTTTGGTTAGACATGGAAACATTTGCTTGGCATGGCTATCCGAATAGCAAAGAAGATTTAGAATTGAATAGTCCTGAAGGTGAAAAAGATGATGGGGTTGTTGATTTTGCCGTTGAATATATTCGTGTCTGGCAAAAACCATCTCATTTAGGTAAATAGTACAAAAGCCTTTTTTAAAAAATTGGCAGCGGATATTCTATTGTATTTCTACATGATATCCGCTGCCAAAGACTTCATTCAATATTACTGCGCCTTTACTTCCAATAACAACACGCCCTCTGAAGGTAATTCAAAAGTAGCGTCCATTGAATTGCCAGTCATCATATTCTGAACCGATACCGGTTGGTTATTATGCAATGACAGCTTTAGTTTGGCGGTATTGTGACCGACATTGAGTATATTAACCAGGTAACTTCCATCCGGCTGAGAAATAGTGCGCCACATGGTTGTTTTGTGACCTAGTTGATTGTCTTCCTTAATAATTACATCCGGCTTACTGCTATCTTTAATTTCGGCAAGTGCAGCTTGTTTTATTTCTGCAATGTCTGTCGTGCCTATAGTAATCAGTTTACCTTTACCCGAATCTAAACGTTTGGTGCGTTTCTGGCCATATTCGTTTAAAGATAATGCTTTTTGAGTATCAAGAATAATTGTTCCACCACTATCTAGGTATGACTGTAATGTTTCAAATTCCGCATCGGTAACAAAATTATTTCTGTAAACAACGATCACGTCCCAACTACTATTATCTTGTTTTTGAATAATGTTCTTGGTGGCAAAACCTAGAGGAAAGCCTTCGAAAAACATGGACTCATACAGTTTGTAGCTTTGTGACATATAATCGTCGATGTTAATTGCAGTCGTTTCTGAATAGAAAAAACGTAAAGGGCGACGTTGTTCGCGCAAAGCCACAATCTCTTCTGAAAAACTATTTAAGTCATACATAACCTGCGTAACTTCGTTAGTAACATGAGGTTGCATATTGTTTGAACCTGCATAAGCTCCCCCAAGACCTGGGTCGAAAAAGTTTAGTTCTCCTTCTAAACGGTCCTCGGGCGACCCATCGGGATCGCGAGCCCAAAACCATCCCATATTTGCATCCATTCCAAGTAAAGTGGCTAACCAATACACACTTCTAACATAGCTCGTACGCGTATCTAAATCACGCCATTGACCAGAGGATAAAAAGTGAGATTCAGAGTTAACGTTTATTTTGTCAGGAGCCACTGATTCCATAAAGTCATGGAACATGGCGACGAGTCCCCAGTGGTAAGAGTATTTTTCCAACCATTCCGATGATTTGCCTGGACGGATATTTTTGCTGCCAAAGGATTTGGCATCATGGCCAACCATTGTCGTAAGTTCCGCTAAAGCTTCGGTATCTATACCTCCTGAGCGTGCATTATCCATGAACATCCGCGGCATAATTTTAATATGGGTATCGGCGTCAGGGTTAACAGCATGAAGCTCACTTTGCATAAATGTAAACCAGTCAGTACTTCTGTCCATATTATAACGGGTCCAGTCATACCAAATAGGCTTCCCCTGCAAAGCGGGATCAATGGGAATTTCAATCTCGACTTCATCAAAGTTCTTAAATTCACTTTGCCAATTCCCGTTAAGCTTGGCTATATCATTCGCGTATTTTCTATCTAACCAACTACGAAATTTATTTAAAGTGTAAGATGAAATAGAAGTCATTTCTTGGAAGTTATGTGTCCAATGGTTTTTTTCAGCATACCAGTGAGGTTCATTGGCCAAAACAAATCCCAATTCTGTTACTTTCTTGCCTTTCGTTAACTCGCCAGTGCGGCGAATAATTTTACTCCATAATTTGCGTGCAAGTGGATTGTCGATATCAAATCCGGTAAATAGTGACCTACCCTTTCGTACCTCAGGTTCTTTTTCCTCAACCCACTCAGGAATACCCATTATCCAATAGACTAAAAAGCCAATATTGGTATCCGGTATATTTGTTAGCTCCTGCATTAACTCCTGATCAAAAGTCCCATCTTCTTTGAGTAAGAACGAATTGATAGCGCGATCATGGTCAACCGGATATAAATTCTCACCGCCATGATAAAGTGCGCCTAAATGATCGTTGTAAACATCAGTATTGGTGAGAGGTTGCCCCACTGTTTTTGAAAAGTAGTCATAGGGAAATATTGGTTTACCATTACTAACAAACATATTGTCACCGGACTTAGTACCTTGCCAGTCGACCTTATTAACCGGGCGACGTTTAATTTCACCACGTAACTCCTGACCAAGTATGTCAATACCCTTGTCCAAAATTTGAATAACCTTTTTACGTTCGAAATCTGGCAACTCGGCAGCAAGCCTCACCTTGTCTTTTGCATAGTAACGTTCGTAACCAAATGCCTTTTCTAAGGTCTCTGGGTTGGCTTCATCCCAGTTAGCAAATTTCAAAAATTGTTCAGAAAACCAGACGATGGTTTCCTCTCTAGTGACATCTATTCCTTTAGCACGAGCGTCGTTCATCATTGTTTCAAGTTGCTTTAGTCTTACTCGTGCTTGCTGCTCTAAGGAACTTATTTGTTGTTCTGCTACTTGTGCTGTATTCGATTTTGATTCAATGGACTTAGTGCAGCCAGCAGTTAGTAATAATGCTGAAGCTATCGATGCTGCCAAAAGGTGACGTGTCATGACTTTCCCCCAAATTAAAAATATCAATTTATTCTTTCATGTTAATTTTATGTTTCTTATTTAAACATATCATGTTTAAATAAGTCTCACTAATAAAATTTATTGTTAATCTGTTTATTTTTGTAAAAGTGGCGTAACAACGACGTACCTAGTGAGTTTTATAGTAAGCACACTGATATCGCTGTGAATGTTAAGAATATGTGCCACTAGGTTGCAATGGAATTAGTGAAGTTATCTGAATAAAAATAGTTTAAAAGGTCGGTGGATAATGTTTAGTAAAATTACAAAATTATTGTTGATTTCTTTTGTGCTGGCGTCTACGTCTTCAAGTATCGTTGCCGCAGAGCCTACATCAGACAGTAATAACATGAAAAAACCCAATGTTTTGATATTGATGTTTGATGACATGCGTTTTGATACTTTTTCCTATCGTGGAGGACCTGTTAATACACCAAATATAGATGCGTTAGCTGCTGAATCAACGCGCTTTGACAATGCTATGACAACAACAGGTTTATGCTCTCCGTCGCGAGCAGCACTTTACACGGGGCGCTGGGGACATAAAACTGGATTAGATGACAATGTTGAATTGTATTCAACCCGTTTAGCTGAGCTTGATCTCAAAGAGGGAGGGGTATTGCGCCGCGCGTCTGATGCTGGCTACTTAGTCGGTCATGTTGGGAAATGGCATTTGGGCGCGCGCGGAACAGAGTTACGTGGTGCAGAAATAGACTTAGCGCACGGACATGAGGCTCGAGAACGTTTTGCACGAGTTTATACCCCATATAGTAAAGTGCCTAAAATAGAGGGATATTATCAAGGAAAATTGGATAGCCGCGGGGAAAAGCACGAGTACTATATGACCTTAGACGGAGGATATGAGGACACTGCGGCCTATCAAAAAGTAGTTGCAGGAAAAAAAATGCTCAAACAAATGGCAGAAGATGATAGACCATTTTTTGGCGTAATTAGTTTTAATCAACCTCACCCAGCCTATCGTGTACCTGAACCTTACGCAAGCATTTACGACCCCGCGTTAGTTGAACTACCTGCCAATCATTTATCAAAGCGTGTATTTAAGCCGTTAGCGCAGGATGGTATTTGGTGGCCTTGGCATGACGTTGGTCATATGTCAGAAACAGACTGGCGCAAAGCTCGTGCTTTTTATTATGGGGCCATGGCGATGGTAGACAGAATTGTAGGGGAATTACTGCAAGCTGCAAAAGATGAGGGTGTTTATGACGATTTGCACATCGTTCTTTGGGGCGACCAAGGCAGTATGTTGGGGGAACACACTTTATATGACAAAGGACCGTATGCATACGATGAACTTATGCGTATGCCGCTGTTAATTAAAGACCCTGAATTACAGCCCAGAATAGTTAAACGTCAAGTATCGGTCTTGGATATTACTGCCACACTTGCTGATTGGATGACATTAGAGGCAGATGGTGACGAAGACGGACATACGTTGATTCCCCTAATGGAACAAGGAGATAAAGCGGAAGAAGGTGAAGTTGACTTATCTTTGTATGCTTATGAATGGTACAACGGCAACTGGTTTGGAATACGTGCAGTACGTACACCTGACTTCAAATTTGTTTGGAATCCTGGGGATAGTCGAGATGAATTTTATGATCTCAAGAATGATCCTGGGGAAGTACACAATCTAATCAAAGATCCTAAGTACAAAAAGCAACGGGCTGACATGGTCAAACTGCTGATATCTGAACTGGAAAGAGTTGCCGATCCCTCATTAGAAAAATTAAATTACCACGCGAAAGCGTATTTATAAGTTAAACCTATTTTAAAGAAGATAAGTATGAAAACTAAATTAAGTAAATACCTTTTCTCTGCCTCAATACTCCTAACTAGCTTTGTTGTGGCTGCTGAGCAAGCACCACGGCCTAACATTCTATTGGTATTAACAGATGATCAAGGTTATGCAGATGTTGGGTTTAGCCAATACGCGAGTAAGGATATTCAAACACCGAATTTAGATGCGCTAGCCAACTCAGGCGTCACATTTGATTCCGCCTATGTAGCACATCCTTTTTGTGGCCCAAGCCGTGCGGCATTAATGACTGGGCGATATCCGCATAAAATAGGTTCTCAATTTAATCTTCCAGTTAACGGTTCCGATACGGGTATAGATACCAATGAAGAGTTTATCAGTAAATCTCTTCAAAAAGCGGGCTACTTTACTGGGGCAATAGGTAAGTGGCATCTAGGTGAGCAGCCACAATATCACCCGAATGTTCGTGGATTCGATGAATTTTACGGTTTTTTAGGGGGCGGGCATAAGTTTTTTCCGGCTGATTATCAACCTAGATATGAACACGTAAAAAGCCAGGGAGTAAAATTTATAAATGACTATATTACACCGCTTGTACACAATGATGTTGAGGTACGTGAAACCGAATATCTAACCGATGCTTTCTCTCGTGAAGCTGTAAATTTTATTACTAAAGCAGCTGATGATAAATCTCAGCCATTCTTTTTGTATCTTGCGTACAATGCACCTCATGTTCCTTTGGAGGCAAAGGAAGAAGATTTAGCTAGGTTTAAACATATAAAAGATAAGAAGCGTCGTACTTATGCTGCAATGGTGTATGCCGTTGATAGAGGCATTAGGGAGATTGTTAAAACCTTGAAAGATACCGGTCAGTATGACAATACCTTTATCGTTTTTCTAAGTGATAACGGTGGAAAAGTTGAATTTGGCGGGGTGAATAAACCATTAAGAGAAGGTAAAGGAAGTGCGCGCGAAGGCGGACACCGAGTACCTATGATGATGCACTGGCCGGCAAAACTGAAACCTGGAAAACGTTATCCTCACCCGGTTTCTTCATTAGATTTTTATCCAACCTTCATGGCGTTAGCTGGGGCTAAAATACCGGAAGATAAAACACTTGATGGCAAAGACATCTGGTCACATATCGAACAGGGTTCCAGTGCGCGGAAGGGGGAGAGCTTATATGTATTGAGGCATAGAAAGGCTGCCCACGATGTGTCGGTAAGACGAGACCAATGGAAAGCAGTTCGAACAAAAGTAACTGGAAAGTGGCAGCTATTTAATATTGAGTTAGATATTGCTGAAAAAAATGATTTAGCCAAACAACACCCCGAAATATTACAAGATTTAGTCAATGATATCGCCCATTGGAGTTGGTCTAACGTCCCACCTAAGTGGTTTCATCAGCATTGGGAAGGAGATCAATGGCGTAAAGACAATATGCCCAAATTTGGTGAAACTTTCACGGTCGACTAATTAATAAAAATAATCGTTATGGAGTTTAGTTTGAACTGGCTTTAGTCGTCTATAAGTTGGTGTGAGCTACGGTAATTACGATATTACGTCACTTCAAATGGGAAACTATTATGGTAAATAACTTAGGTGTAAAAAACAGTTTGGCTATGGTTATTTCTGCTGTGTTAATGATAACAGGTTGCGAAAACACAACTATTGAATCAAATATGTCAGAGACAAAACCTTTAAATAATGATTCCGCTTCGCTTTTTACAGAATCAGAATCAATCATGCAACTTGAACAAAATTCACGTAGAAAGTGGGACAACCCCCAAATAGTTGACCTTGATAACGATGGATATTTAGATGTAATAATTACCGAGCATGCTCATGCTGCGAAAATTTTGTGGAATGACGGGGGCAGGTATTCGGAATCAAAACTGCTAATAAGTGGGGATACGCACGGTATAGCTGTTGCTGATTACGATGGCGATGGGCGCATAGATATCATTGTTTCGCAAGGTGGTGGTGGCGGCACAAATCCACGTTTACCGATTAGATTTCAAGTCAATCCAGACCGCACCTTGGAATCACTAGGGGTTTATTCACATTTTGAACGCAGCCGTGGAAGAGCCGTGAAGTTTGTTGATACTAATAATAACGGAGAATTAGATCTAATCACTTCAGCCTTTCCGCTTAAGTCGCAGAAGCAAGGGGGAAATTTTCAATACAGCAAAAATGATAGCAACGAATTCGACTTTATCAATTATCTTCCGCATGCCCAATGGTTGGGATATAAACTTTTAGTCGCGGATCTGAATAACGACAATGATACTGACCTCGTATTTTACGGTGGCAAAAATATGATTGCACTCTTAGGTGCTAATGGTTTGGAATATCAAAATGCCACAAAAGAGCTCTTTGGTGACCTAACCAATATCTCTCATACAAGCAGCATTTCTGCGTTCGATTTTGATAATGATAATGATCTTGATCTGTTGCTTACCCGTGCAAAACACCAATTTGAGGGGCAAACCTACTTCGATGATAAACGGCGACGCTTCGCTTTTTTTGCTCGCGGAAATAAAATGGATTACGAAGATTTGTTGATAGAGGGTGATCTTATTATTGAAAATTTACAAATGGCCTATCCTGATTTTAGTGTTTTCGTTGGTGCTAATAAATCAAAACTAACATTTGGTGACTCTGATAAACATGGACAAAAAGATTTTCAGTTAACTTCCCTAGAAGCCACTGGTTTTCCTGAAGATACGACTGAAAGGGGCCTTTATATTGGGTACATTGGCGATGGGTATTGGCGCATAGGTGGGCTGACAAAATCGCCAACGTCCGCGGTAATTCTTAATGTGAAATCCACGCCAAAATCTACACAGCAAGAACAACTACCGGTTAAATTATTAGAGAATAAACAGGGTGTCTTTTTAGATGTAACTGAACAATTTGGTATCGACGTCGCTGAACAAACTAGCAGTGCGGCCGTTGCTGATTTTGACAACGACGGATGGTCAGATATTCTAATTATCCGCAATGGTGACTCTTCTCAAGCCAATCAACAAATATTCTATAAGAATATTAATGGTAAGTATTTCGAACTTACTGACAACCACGGTGTTATATCTGCTGAGTTGGGAGCGACAGGGCAAGGCGCTGAAACGTTTGATTTTGATGATGACGGAGATATGGACATTCTCTTTGGAAATCAACGCGGCCGTTGGCATTTATTCGTTAACAATAGTAACGCACTGTCGAAAAACAATTTTCTAAAAATTCGTGTGGGGAATTCGCCGCGTCAAAACAGCTCTGCACAAAATGCAGTCTTACGTTTAGAGGCTTGTGGGAAAAAGTTCATACGCTATGTTGGTGCAAGTTCTGCGGCATTTTCCCAAAGCTTTGACACTAATTTGCACATAGGTCTTGGAAATTGCAGCACTATTGATAAAGCGACTATTACTTGGAGCAACGGCGAATTGCTTAACTTAACAAGTTTAACAGTTAATCATTTAAACAAAGTGGGTAGCTAATAAACCCAAAAGCCGTCTAACCAATTATTGAGGCAGCGCTACACGTGGTTATGAAACAATGACCATGCTCAGTGTTGCTTTCCCACACCATATTACGTTTTTAGGGTTCTAAAAACGTCCACAATATCAAAAAATCAGACTCAAATTACAAATATGCAACCTTTGAGTAACAATTTGTTGCTAATATAAACATCATATGTTTATATTAATAGCATGGAATCCATTTGTTAATAAATGCTTTAGTAAACGTAGATTTATCTACCGGGTACTTACCACTAAGAAGACAGGCCAAACTAAAAATGAATATAAAGTGCATAAGAACACACCACGTAAGATGCAACTTGGACAACCCTTTTGGATTTTCCCAATGGTATTACGACCAACGTAATGTGTTGATAGTAGAAATCATCGCCGATAATGGCGTGACAGGTTGGGGGGAGTGCTACGGTCCCGCAGCTGTTATTGAAGCGGCAATCGAAAAATTCTATGCGTCAAAAATACTAGGTATGAATATTCTGTCGACCGAAGCAATTTGGCATTTCATGTGGCGCGCTTCATTAGATTTTTCACGTTCAGGAATCATGATGGCTGCAATGTCGGGTATCGACATGGCACTTTGGGATGCAAAAGGGAAAGCTCTAAATCAAAGCGTTGGTCAACTAATGGGTGGCTCAAGTAGAGATAAAGTACCTTGTTACGCGACAGGTATGTATTTCCGAGATTTACCTGAAGATAATCTGCTAGAAGTTTTGGTAGACGAAGCCGTTTCTTATGCAAAACAAGGCTTCAAAGCAATGAAAATCAAAATAGGTAAAAACCCTAATTTTGATGAAAAGCTAATTGTTGCTATGCGTAAAGCGTTACCTAAGACGATCTTAGCTGCTGATTCGAATCACGCCTATGACCTACCAGAAGCAATAAAAATAGCTCGCATATTAGATGATAATGATTATGCGTGGTTTGAAGAACCATTATCGCCAGAACATCCAGATTTGTTTACGAAGTTACATGAAAAATCCAATATTGCTATTGCGACCGGTGAGTGTGAACAAACACGTTATGGTTTCCAGCGACTTATTAGTGCCGGAGGCGTGCAGCTGATTCAGGCTGATTTGGGATATTGCGGTGGTATTAGTGAAGCACTAAAAATTCGCGCTATTGCTTCTTCTAATGGACTCAACATGATCCCACATGTTTGGGGTACTCAATTAAATTTAGCTGCTGCTACCCATTTTTTATCGACTTCTTACAGTGAACCTGGCCGAGCGGAGGAAAAGCCTCTATTCCTTGAATATGACCGAACAGAAAACCCATTGAGAGATGAGCTATACACAACCAATGTGGAAGTGCTGAATGGACACGCGATCGTACCAAAAGGGGTGGGGCTTGGAGTAGAGATTGATGCTAAAAGGTTGAAAGAATTCACTGTTAAGCAAACAGAAACGGTGTTAGCTGAGGGCTAAAAACCTCTAGACCGTTAAATAGTATTTTGAATATTGAACACGACGATAAACAAACGTGGAGAGACCACATGACACACAATTTTAAACTCAACGCAATATCAGCTGCTGTTATAGCTACTTGCTTTAATCTTCCGGTGTTAGCTCAAGAGCTA
Organism: Aliiglaciecola lipolytica; assembly: GCF_018860635.1. Classification (GTDB taxonomy): domain Bacteria; phylum Pseudomonadota; class Gammaproteobacteria; order Enterobacterales; family Alteromonadaceae; genus Aliiglaciecola; species Aliiglaciecola lipolytica_A. The sequence continues at coordinate 38,332 of NZ_JAHKPT010000026.1, read as the reverse complement.
GAAGATGAAGTAGAAAAAAAAGAACTCGAAAATGAAATAGAAATCATAGAAGTTACTGGATTTAAGGGGAGTATTCAAAAAGCGTTGAACGCCAAGCGCTTTAGTGAAAACGTCAGTGACTCTATACATGCAGAGGATGTAGGAAAGTCAACAGACCAAAATATTGCTGATGCTCTGTCAAGAATTACCGGTGTAACCGTTCAAGAGGATTCCGGTGAAGGAACAAGGATTTCAGTGCGAGGTGCTGGTCCTTCTATGAACCAAATTTCGATTAATGGAGTAGCTCTCACCGGTGGTATAAGTGATCCCTCTGGCAATGGTAGCAACGACAACAGTATAGATTTAAGCTCCTTCTCAGCGGATATCCTTTCTTCCGTTGATGTAGTAAAAACAGCCGCAGCAGATCAAGACGAAGGCTCTTTAGGGGCTAACGTAAACTTGAAAACAGTTCGCCCTTTGAATTTAAACAAACCACGTCGTTCATTTACTGTTGAAGGTCGTCATAACGAGTTTGCAGATGATCAAGACTTTCGGATCAATGCGAGTTTTTCTGACAAGTATTTTGATGATAAGTTTGGATTTATTATTACGGCTTCAAAAGACACTCAGAACACTCGTCAAGACAGAATAAATACTGGTTATGAGCAGGGGGCAATCCCCATTGCCGATTTAGCCGATGCCACTAATTTGCGCAAAGCGACAGATTTGGAATCTGGAATGCCTATACGTGTTTTGGGCTATCAGCGAGATGCAAATGGCGAACTATTACTCGATGCTCAGGGGCAACGACAACTCAATCCTATTGAAAGTTTATTAGATTATGATCCTGCGACACAAAAATTGGTCGAAGGCGATTTATTCGTTTTGGCCAGAGACAGCGTAAATTTTAGTTTAAGTAATAATAAGCGAGAGAGATTTTCAGTCTCTAGCGGTTTTCAGTACCGTCCAACAGACACAACAGATATTCAGCTTGACTTGACCTACAGTAAGCAACAGGTCTACACAGATTATCAAAGTTTGGTTATGAACATTTCACCCGATAATTTAATACACCCAGGAGATGATAATGTTGCGTTGAACGTTGTTGATTTAAATACAAATACGCTCCAACGCTCTACCAGTCGCTCGATTTCGGGGGGCTTTAATCGTACAACAGGGTTACGAGAAATAGATACAAAAGTAGCGACCCTTGATATCAATCATGAACTTACCAACGATTTATCAATGAGCTTTCTAGTAGGTTATTCAAAAACTACTGACGAAACCCCAGATGATAATGAGGCAGATAGATGGTTATCAATTGGAACTGCTACATGGGGTACTGCGGGCAGAACTATTGTTGAAGCTCAACCTAGCGAACGTTTAGAACTTGTGGGTTACGACTGTACTCAGGGAAGCACGAGAGATTGTAATTACTTTACTGGAACTCAAAACGCTATCTTTGATGCTCTTGATGGTTCAACTAACTATGTTACGAGCAGGTTTAACCCTTATGACCTAGAACACAATCATCTTGGAAATCTTAATTTCCGTAAGAATGAATTAGTTGATGAGAATAAATCTGTCTTTTTAGATTTCGATTGGGTTTTGGATTTCGAACACGTAACTAAAGTTGAATTTGGTGTGAAGTGGGCGGATAGGTCACGCTCTGTAAGCATAAACAATACTAATGTAACAAATGGAGCTGAACTGATTGATGTTGATGATCCTTCCGCAAATTTTGAGGTCAGAGGATTAGGGACAATTCGTGTTGCTGATTTTGTTTCAGGAGAGGCTTTCCCATACAACAATTTCGCAGAAGATATTCAAGGCAATCGCAGTAATGCCTTTTTTGGTGGTTGGGCGCAATTAGATGCAGAAAAAGCCTTAGAGCTGGTGGGTGGTAAAGATGCCGGTGAGTTAGGGGTTCGACATTCTAGGGCCGGTACACGAGAGATTGCGACAGAGACTGTAGCCGCATATTTCAAAACTAATTTTGAATTTATGGACGGAAAACTAACAGGTAATATCGGTGTTCGCTATGTTGAGGATAATACTGATGCAACAGGGTTAGGTGGTATAAATTATATTCGCTTCCCACAAATGCTTGACCCCTATGATTTGATTGTAAATAGAGGTTTGGCGAACATGGATAATCCTGCCTGCCCAGAGGCAGTTATTGCAGAAGGAAGTGATACTCGTTATACCCCTGCTAATGATGATCAACTGCGTAATTGTTGGTCATACACTATTACCCACGCTTACAACTTTAATAATGCAGCGACGATTCCGTTTGAATCATCCACTGGTGAATTTGTTATTCCAGGAGCTGATGGTATTCCAGGGCCGGATGTAAACCGAATGCTGTTTGTCGATGCCTCAGGCAATATTATTATGAGTAACGAATTGCCGTCACAGATATACGACCGCAGTGGTAATTTGGTGCCAACCAGTGCTTCAGATTGGGCTCGTTTTAATTCCAACGGATTAATATGGCCATTCCTTGACAGAAGCACAGCGTTTACTGGTCCTAATGGAGATGGACAAGAAGTGCAACAAAGAGAGGCTGCGGTATCTGACAAAGCGAAAAACAAACAATGGTTACCTAGTCTTAATCTAAATTACGCTTTGAATGAAGACACGATTGTCCGTTTTGCGTTAACAAAAACAATGACACGTCCCAATTTTGATTCATTAAATCCAGCTAATACTATTCGCGAAAGTCAATTTAACGCGAGTAATGGTAGAGCCGGAAATACCGGTTTGAAAAATTTAACGTCTAAAAACGTAGACTTTTCCTATGAGTGGTATTTCGACGAATCTGGTTTGTTATCAGCCGCTCTATTTTATAAAGATATGAGTAACTTTGAAGAGAATATTGTGACTCCTTTCCATTATAAGGACGTGCGAGATCAAATACCGCTGGAAAATGCCAATTTGTTGTTAGATTTCGATGCTAATCGCACACCTGGAGATGCGGATAAATGTCACCCTCATCGTTTACCTGCTGGCTTTTTCAATCAATGGACGATTGAATGTGATGTGGCCAATATTAATTTTGTTAAGAATGGTAAAGGTGCCACCATAAAAGGTATTGAAATTGGTTACACACAGAACTACAACGAGCTACCTGGTTTACTTTCTGGATTAGGAGTTAGTGCAAACTATACCTATCAAGATTCAGAACGTGATGTTGAATTAATCGGCACAACTGGTCGAACTTTGCGTCCACTCCCTCAGCCATTTACGCCCAAACACTCAGCTAATTTTACTTTATTTTGGGAAAAAGACGGAACGCAAATGCGTTTAGCTCATCGTTACAATGGTGTCCAAGCAGTCTCGCAAAGTGGTTTTGGTGCAGTATGGCAAGATGCAACTAATCGTCTCGATTTTAGTGCTAGCTATAGAATTAATAAGAACTTTTCTCTGACCTTCAACGCATTAAATTTAACTGATGACACAATACGCAATTTCTTTACTGCAAGCGGCACAACCGATGTGACTAACGCGAATTCTCAAGAAGTCGTATTGGACGAAGGAAATGTTCTTGATAACAGCGATGTTACGCGTGACAGAACAGTGGCGGCATTTAAAACAGGGCGGCAGTTCCGCTTCGGTTTGCGCGGTACTTTTTAGTTAATTAGATGAACAATTATTTTAGGGCGCTGAGCTCAAAGCTTCAGCCCAAAACAACAAAATTTTGGAGAAGTAAGATGAAAGAACACTTACTAAAAAATACGCTCATTACCGTTTCTATTGCCGGATTTCTGACAGGGTGTGGAGGTACCGAAGAAGGATATGACTCGGGTTTTAAAGCGCAAGATCCTGTGGTGATTTCTATGCCTGAAATCTCAGCTAGTTTAACTGAAGAAACTGGTATCCAAGAAATAGATTTGTTAGAGGGAGCGACGGCGGGCGGTGAACCTTTAAACGGCAATATCAATATTTCCGATTTAAACTTTTCCGTAGATCAAAATTATCTCACACCTGATGTCCCGTCGGGAGGGGTTGCCAATCAACGAGTTTCTCCTTTTACAGAAAAAAATGGCAAATTAATCGTCGATACCGATATGTTCTCTGATTTCTTAAGTACCTGTGATGATACAGATAGACGAGGTGGACCTAGAGTAGATGGTTCACCAACACCTGATGGCTTTTTAGATTCCCCTCCAGTGGTTACATATACTATTGATTTTGCAGTTGATAATGGTTTTAAACTACAACCGGGCGAGTCACTACCCAGACGCACATTAACGTTAGACGTGAATGCGGTATTTGATGGGGTTGAAGGCATAACTGCGCAACCCGCTAGAATTTTGCTTGGTCAAGAGTTTAAGTTATTTGCAACTGTGTTGCCTGAAAAAGCCTGTGCGCCTGAAGTTGGATTTGAAGTTGCGGATACCGATATTGCCACTATTGATGCTCAAGGTAACGTAACCACAAAAGATGTCGGCCAAACCACAATTACAGTTACAAGCTTGGATGATCCTAGTAAAGCGATCACGGTTGACTTGGAAGTTTATTCAGAATTTATTGTCGCGATCACTAACAAAGATACTGATGAAAATGGTCTAGAAACCGACATGAAAGAAATTCCTGCCTGTGTTTCTGCTGGTTTCGATGTTTCTCCAACACCAGCCGCCGGTGAATCACTCTCTGGTAACTACGCCTATACCTGGGAGTCAAGTAATAACAATGATTTCCCTCTTATTGAAAATATTAGTTATGGTGAAAAGGGCTCAGGTCGATTTTCTACCGGTGATGAAACTAACGTTGGAGACTCTTTCACTGCAACAGTAGGTTTAGCATCTGGTGATACTGGTACTACGGCTTTGGCTAATGTAGAAGCGAAATTAGTAACCGCTACTATTGTAAAAAATGAAATGTGTGAACCGGGTATCTCAGCCCATCCCGCTGGATTTAACTCTGATTTCTTATTGGATTTCTCTGGTGCTAAGTGGGTTGTAGCTAGCGGTGGCGCGTCTGGGGGAGCGGTTGCGCAGTCCGATATCGCGTTGTCTGGAAACTCTGTTGAAATCACATCGTCAACGGAAGATTTCACTGGCATCTTGCAAGGTGTTTTCAATAAGCAGCGTAACTGGGCTAGCGCAACTTATGGTTTAGGAACAACATCCATTGGGAACACATACAGATTTGCAGTTTGGGTGAAGTTGCAGGTTGTTCCCGATACTGAAATACGTGTTGACCACACTTTGTTACCTTGGACCTATGAAGGCGGCCCGTCAGGCCCCGGGTATAATTTAAGAAGACCTGGTGCTGGCATTATGTCGGCCACACTTAAGCCAACAACGGAGTGGCAACTATTAGAATTTACTGATGCTAATGGCAACAGAGAATGGACTGTGCCTGCTATATGGAATGTTGTTACTGATGTATTTGTTACTTGGGATGTTTATGGATTACCAGCTGGTGAGACTATTCTACTTGACGAATATTCAGTGATTAAAGTCAATTAAAATTTGTTGTTATGGGTGCAAATAATACCACTTGATTGTGAGTGGTCTTTTCCTTCAATTTAGTTGCTAAGTATAGGTGACTAAGGCAAGGAAATATATGCACTATCATCTACAAGCGTTCATCAAGAACTTGTCGCCAAGTAACTTCCGAGAAGATGTTTCCCTTAGTCTGCGAGAATTAGGGTTTCAAAAAGTTGTAAATGTTTACGCAATTCAATATGAAAAAAGAAAAATTTTTTGTTTTGGGGAAGTGTACTAGCGAAACCTCATACCGTTAACAAAATGGATTAAGTATGAAATTAGTTGTTTTACTATCGTTAATTATTTCAGTAATAACCTTTGGCTTGGTTGGATGTAGTTTAACTGAGTTGCAAAGATCACAAGAGGTGGTCAATTCTCACCAGTTGTTTGCTCAGGATGACACTTTTCTAAGTAATCAGAAAAACCTCAGAAAGTGGGATGCACCAACCATTGCTGATTTAGATCAAGACGGATATCCTGATTTGCTCCTAAACGATCATGGATTTAGTGTCAAAATTATTTGGAATAATCAGGGAGAGTTTGACGAGCCTTTCGATTTAATTATGGGGGATATGCATGGTATATCAGTGGCTGACTTTAATACTGACGGAAAATTAGAAGTTATTTTGGCTAGAGGAGGTGGGTCAGGTTCAAATGCGCGTAATTCAGTCATCTTTCAAATCGACAAACAGCGCAACATTGTCCAGCTTGCTGATTTTGATGAACCATTGGCAATGATGCGTGGTAGAACCGTTAAGTTTGTTGATCTCGATAAAGATGGCGATTCTGATTTAATTAACTTCGCTTTCCCATCACAAGAAAAGCAAGGTGCAAGTGAAAACTATCTGTATGAAAATGATCAAGGTAAAACGCTTCTCTTAAAAAATACCTTACCAGCCTCTATTCAAAATGGCCAAAAACTATTGTTGACCGATACCAACAACGACGGCTATGTAGATATTTTTATGTATGGTCAGGGTTCAGCAAAGTTATATCGAGGCGGACCCAATTTCATGTTTGAGTTTGCCAGTGAACAAATATTGCCCCCTAATATTCGTGATGTCACTGGGGCAGTAGAAATAGACTTTGATAATGATGGAGATTTCGATTTATTCCTAACTCGAGGCAAGGAATTTGAAGCTGGTCAAACGTTTTATAATGAGCCCACAAAAACCTTCGGATTTTATACCAAAAGAGGAAAGTTTGACTTTTTGCTTGAAGGTGTTGGCGATATTCTTTCACTAGAAAATATCCAGTCACAATGGCCCAACAAAAATATCTATATTGGTGAATCTGGCTACGATTATGTGTTTCCAGGAGAAACACATTCAGGTCGTGATATTCGGTTAGTGAATAGCGACGCGTTAGGATTTCCACAAACGCGCGATAAAAAAGGCACATACATTGGTTACGTCGGTAATCAAAATTGGCGCATTGCGGGTGATATCTTCTCACCCTTCACAGGAATTGTGCACGGTGTTGAATCTCAACCTATTGCTCCTCCTGACAATGGATTAACCAATCTTTTGCTGATTAATAATAAGGGAGCTTTCACTGATGGTACTAAAAACGCCAACCTAATGTTGCTCGAACATAGTATGGGAGTAGCCGTGGGTGATTTAAACAATGATGGCTATGAAGATTTAGTGGTTGTTAAACGAGGCGACTTAGTAAATCAAAATTCTGCCATATTGTATTTCAATATGGGCGATGGGCGCTTCGAGGAAGTAACTGACCATGGAGTTGTGACCACAGAGTTAGGTGCTATCGGAATGGCCGTCGATATTTTTGATTATAATCGTGATGGTCAACGAGATATTTTGATTGGAAATGAAAGAGGAAAATGGCATTTATTTGAAAATCAATCGAAGCAAACCTCTTTTGTCACAATTCAAGTTGGAAAATCGCCTGCTAATCAGGCCAGTCCATTAGGTGCTCGGATTCAACTAAATTCATGTAATGGAACTCAATTGAAAACAGTCGGATCTACAGGAGCTGCATATTCGTTAAATTACGTCACCAATATACAATTTGGGCTGGGCGACTGCGCCGATGAAGGCGCAGTAAAGGTGCTTTGGAGTAATGGAGAACAGCAATCAATCAAGCTAAGAGATGAATCACTGTATAAGGTAGGGAACTTTGTCAATTGATTTCTTAATTTAGCCTTTGATCCACGTACGAACGTAATCTACGGTCATAGTAGGTGGATCTTGGTTAAACTCCTCGCCGTCGAAGTCTTGAATATGTTGAGTCGGATCTAAGGGGACAAATCCATTACATTTGAATTCAGTAAAGGGCTTTCTTAGCCCTAACGATAATGCAACTTGCATAGGACGTTGCTTCCAAAACATGTTTTTTGATCTACCAACTTCAATATTGTCTACGTACCAAATTATCAACTCTGTGGTCACTTTTGCGCCGTATACATGGTAGGTTTTCCCTGGATCTTGCTGCAAAACATGCACATTCTCTTGCTCATGATATTTACCTGGACGGCGCCATTCTCGACCGGAAGGATTGGCTTTTGCGTTCTCTTTAGTTATTGCAGCATGTAGATTGTGATCGGTAATTTTTTCATTACCTGGAGTGAACGATTGGCGTTGCTGCATTTCAACAACATCTATTTCACTGTAACGCACGCTACCCGCTTCAAGTACAGAGTCATCAAAATTACTATACATCCAAAATGCAGGCGAAAACCCAGGAAATGTTGATACACCTTTTATGCGTGCTTCATAGTAGCCTAAAATTCCAGATGCTTTTGACTGCAGCATGGCAGATTTAAAATATAAAGTACTGTTCGCTATGCTTTTACCTTGCGAGCATGCATTACTAATGGTTCTTTTATGTTTATCATAAACCATTTTAATTTTTAACGAGCCTTGGCTTAATTCGGCATTTTCAGAGTTGTTCCAGGTCCATGTTTGCACATGCTTAGGATCTTCGATCCATTTTGTGTAGTCTAGTTTGTTGTTATTGAACTCGTCTGATCGCAGTTCATCAAGTATCCACTTTTCATCTTCAGTCGCATTCAACGGTCTAAATTCGTCGGCTTTAGCCAAGTTAGCAGACAAAGCACAGGGTAATAATGCGACGAAAATGCCAGTTCGTATTTTATAAATTACGTTGACCATAAATGGCTCCATTAATTAACACCAACATCGATTGCTGCTGGTAAGGGTTGTTCTCGTTTTTCACTACCAATTAGTAACATGCGGCGTTTATTACACTTAGCTGAATTTAGGTAGATTTAAATTTATTATTATGTTGCCATATTGTAAATCAAAACATCATATGTTTAAATACATAATATTAAAGGTTTGTGGGTATTTATTCGGCCTTTTAGTTTCATTTGTAGAGATTGTGAGTAAAGGGAATAGCCTCTAGATAGCGCGTGCAGACCAGCCCTTTTATATCTGCAAGCAACAGTAGTTAAGCAGACCAAAATAAACGAACGTTTGATAGCGCATTATATTTTGGGAACAGGAAAAGGTTATAAACTATGAAAAAAATGTTAATAAAAACTACATTAATCTTCGCAATATCAGGTTTTTTATTGAGCAGTGCTATTGCCAGCGAGCAACCTGTGCACGTAAAAAAACCAAATATTGTTTTCTTGTTCTCTGATGATGCCGGCTTTGCAGATTTTGGTTTTCAAGGTAGCGATACCATGATTACGCCAAATCTAGATAAACTCGCGACTCAAGGTGTGAAGTTTACCCAGGCATATGTCTCTGCTTCCACTTGCGGTCCTTCAAGAGCTGGATTAATGACCGGGCGCTATCAACAACGTTTTGGCTATGAAGAAAATAACGTTCCCGGTTACATGAGCGAAGTTTCAGCGCTCGATGGCGAAGATATGGGCTTGCCACTATCAGAAACTACGATGGGCGAGTACATGAAATCTCAAGGTTATGCTACTGCATTTTTCGGTAAATGGCATTTGGGTGGAACTGATCAGATGCATCCAATGAATCGTGGCTTCGATACTTTCTATGGATTTCGCGGCGGAGATAGAAGCTATTTTGCATATCCGCCTGATGCATCGGCACGTCAACAGGTACAAACATTCTTCGATAAAAAGTTAGAGCAAGGTCTGGGAAATTTTATAGAGCACAATGGTTACCTAACAGATGTGCTTGCAGAACAAGCCAATCAATTTATTAATGATAATAAAGAAAAGCCGTTCTTTGTGTTTCTCTCATTCAATGCGGTACATACGCCAATTGAAGCATTACCAGAGGATTTAGAAAAATTTCCTCAGCTATCGGGCGTCAGAAAACAAGTTGCGGCGATGACTTTATCGCTAGATCGGGCTAGCGGTAAGGTATTAGATAAACTTGAAGAACTTGGTTTGGCAGACAATACAATTATCGTCTACACAAACGATAATGGCGGTCCCACGGATAAAAACGCTTCTTCAAATTGGCCTCTAAGCGGGACAAAATCTAATCATCTTGAAGGTGGAATTCGGGTTCCTTTCTTAATGAAATGGCCTGGCAAGTTACCCCAAGGTAAAACGTATGATAAACCAATTAGTACCCTTGACTTGCTACCAACATTTTATGAAGTAGCGGGTGGAGAGCAATATAAAAAACCAGTTGATGGGGTCAATCTTATGCCATTTCTTATGGGGATGAAGGAAAGCAAACCCCACGAAACATTGTATTGGAAAAAAGAGTCAAGAGCCGCTATTCGTCATAATGATTATAAGCTAATTCGTTTTCCTGATAGGCCTGCAGAACTATACGATTTAAAAAGTGATATATCTGAACTGAACAATATTGCAGCTGAAAAGCCGAAGTTGGTCAAACATCTTTTCAAACAACTTTTTGCGTGGGAGTTAGAGCTTGAAAGGCCCCTGTGGATGTTAAAAAGGGAGTACGAGAAATACGACATTGACCGGATGGATAAATATCGTCTGCAACATGGTGATATCGATAAAAAATAGATGTGAATTTACCTAAATCGTGCGACTTAAAATTAATTTCGGAGTGAATATAAATGATGCTCGATAAATCTCAATATATCGCGGGCAAAATAGTAAAAGGTCCAGTCTTACATGAAGTGATTAACCCTGCGACGGGGTTGAAAACGGGGGTGATACATGCCGCCACAGCTAACGAGGCCAATAATGCGCTAATCGAAGCTCAAAAATGCTTTGTAAATTGGTCTAGTACCGCTGTTGCTGAGCGGGTTGAGTGGATGATGAAACTAAAACAAGCCATTATTAACAATGAACATGAATTACGCATGTGTGTGCATTTGGAAATGGGGAAAAGTTGGAGTAGCACTCAAGGCGACTATCAAATGCTAATCGATAGTCTAGATTACTACGCAGACCTGATTAGTAATAGAAAGCACAAGCAAATTCTGGCTAAAGATGGCAAAACTACACATACAATTATGGATGAGCCAATTGGTGTGGTCGCGGCTTTTCTAGCGTGGAACTTTCCATTGTTAAATTTAGCCTATAAATTGGGTCCAGCAATGGCTGCGGGATGTCCAATTGTCATTAAACCTTCAATCAAAACGCCACTGTCAGCCTGTTTGATTGGTGAGTTGTGTGCGTCAATCAACCTACCTGCAGGTGCAGTAAGTATTGTATGTGGTGATGATATTGAAATTGGTGATGCTATTTCAACGTCGACGATACCCGCGTTAATCACGCTAATTGGTTCAACCGAAGTTGGAAAGCATGTTATTGCCAAAGGCTCTACATCTATTAAAAAATATTCAATGGAGTTGGGGGGCAATGCACCCGTTCTCGTTATGCAGGATGCTGATATTGAACTGGCAGCAGATATTGTTGCAACGTTAAAAACAGAAAACGCTGGCCAGATTTGTGTCGCCCCTAATCGTATCTTTGTTCATAAAGATGTCCATGACCAATTCGTGGAAGCGCTGAAGTCTAAATTTGAGGCGAAAAATGTGGGTTTTGACCGTGAAGAGGATATAGATATGGGGCCTGTTATGGATACAGGTGCGTGGTCAAGAATCGATGGGTTAGTGAAAAAAGCAGTCCATCAAGGAGCGACAGTCGTAACCGGCGGCGGACGACCCGAAGGACTCTTAGAGGGATCATTTTATGCGCCAACTCTATTAACAGGAGTCACTAATAATATGGATATTTGTAGAAATGAAATTTTTGGGCCTGTTGCTAGTATTATCGCTTTTGATGAATTGTCTGAAGTTATCACCCAAGCGAATGATACGGATGCCGGTTTGTCTTCGTATATTTTCACTGAAAACTATGATGTCGCTAATAAAATAGCACGACAACTTAGATTCGGTGAGGTACACATTAACAGTGTCAATTATGCTATAAATTTACCGCATTGTGGATTAAATCAATCTGGAGTAGGGGTAGACTGCTCCGAATTGGCATTGGATGATTATTTTGCCACTAAACGCATCTCTGCTTTAAAACACTAACGCTGATATTTTCTTTCTCAATTTTTGACACTGCTGGAGCTGTTCCTCGAGGAAGCTCTAGCAGTGTTAACGTTGACAACACTTCTATTGGAATAACCACAATCGCAGCGCTGGCCTTTAATTCGCATCAATTGGCCGTGGTGTATCGACGTTTACGCTATGATCAAATACACCTAAATACTTCCTTTTTAAGACCGCCTAGTTAAGGACACCTTTACTTTCTTGACGGTTTAGCATTTTATCTAAACGTTATTTTAACTTTCCTATTATTTGTCAATGTTCTGTTTACGCCAAATTACCCTTAGGTATATAACTGAACACAGTGCCTGAACAAGTACGATATAAAATAGGCTTTCAGGTAACAGTGTCGAAATCCCCGACACTACCCCTGCGATGGTAAATTGAGTTGCACCAAACAACGCCGCCGCAGTCCCACTGTTTTGTTTGAAATAATCCATATAACAACTTTGAATATTAGAGGAAATTACTCCCAATGAGCCAATCGCTACTATCATTGATGTAGCAAACATCCAAAGTGGGGGCTGCAGACTAGTTAGTAGGAGAAGTACGACTAAGGTTACCCCTTGTAACGTCAGGCCCCAACGCAAAATTTGCAATGCGGGAAAATGATTTAACAAACGGCGGTTACTAATGTTAGTGACTATTATTAGCAAAACCTTTGCACTGAGTAACGCAGAAAATTGCGCCGGACTAACTGCAAAATGGTGCTGATATATAAATGATGCGTGGGTTAAAAAACAATTAATACTGAAAATGTCAGGGATTCAATGTGAATAATGCTCTGCCTCAACGCCGGAAAAGTCACCCAACACACTATGTTTGTTGGCGATGGCCATCGCCTTTGCATGGTCTGATTGATTCCAATCTGACACTGCTTGTTGATGGCAAGAGACACAATCGCCTTTAGCTGTTATTTACACATCTTATTTTAAATTAAAGAATTCACCTTGAGAGCATAAATAGCTGATTTATAGCTTATATATTTGTTTTTTAAATTATAGTATTTTGGAATTGCGTATTGGTAAACCTAACAAGTCGGAATCTACCGTCATTATTGCGTCGGAATAGGATTAATAATTTGAGTCATAGTATTCAGTGCTTTCAACGAGTTTGAAAGTGCGATGTATAACCGGAAACTTAAGTGGGAAAGTATGAGTGAACTAACAACGAATAAGACTATAAATTCCTCACGCCGCGCGTTTATGGCAACGTCAGGTAAATTAGGTGCAGCGCTTATTACCACAAGTTTAGGTGCGGGGGCATTCGCTAAGACAAAGTTAAAGCATAGCACATCGATAACCGAACTCTCGGCCAGTGTCCTTTCGAAAGCTATTAAAAGTCGACAAGTTAGTTGCGTTGAAGTTATGCAGGCTTATTTGGCTAGAATCGAGAAGTATAATCCGATTTACAACGCCATAGTGAGTCTACGAAATAGCGATGAGCTTCTTGCTCAGGCTAAAACTGCAGACGCCGCACTAGCAAAGGGTGAATATCATGGTTGGATGCATGGCATGCCGCATGCAGTTAAAGATCTCTCTGATGTAAGTGGAATAGTCACTACCAGTGGCTCGCCGATCCTCAAAAGCAATCTGGCAAAAGCGGACACCATTTTTGTTGAAAGGTTACGCAAACAAGGCGCTATTTTCATTGGCAAAACCAATGTGCCTGAATTTGGCCTCGGCTCTCAATCCTACAACAGTGTATTTGGCGTAACGCGTAATGCGTATAACCCAGCACTGTGTGCGGGTGGCAGCAGCGGCGGAGCAGCAAGTGCTTTGGCTTTGCAGTTACTTCCCGTTGCAGATGGCAGCGATATGATGGGGTCTTTAAGAAATCCTGCTGCATACAATAATGTTATCGGCTTCAGGCCAAGTCAGGGGCGTGTTCCCTATAAAGATAAGAATGGATTCTACCAACAGCTCGGCTATGAAGGGTCAATGGGTCGAAATGTTGAAGATACTAGGTTATTACTCGAAACAATGGCTGGTTATGATGCCCGCGTTCCCCTTAGTTTGCGTGATTCATTAGCATCCAGTCGTCCTGCCAATTTGTCTGAATTTAAGGTTGGATGGATGGGCGATTACAATGGGCATTTAGAGATGGAGCCTGGTATTCTTGATATGTGCACATCGGCATTATCCGGCCTTAATGGTGAAGGCCTGGTGGTTGAGGATTGTATTCCTAATTATGATTTTAATCGTCTATGGCAAACTTGGTTAACATTGCGTCATTGGACTATTGCTGGCGGTGCTAAAGGACTCTATGACAATCCTAAATTTCGAGCTTTAATGAAGCCCGAAGCCGTCTGGGAGATTGAAGGTGGTTTAGACATAACTGGCTTGGAAGTTTATAAAGCAGGTATAGCTCGCACAGATTGGTACAATTCACTATCTACACTATTTTCCAAATATGACTTTTTAGCCTTGCCATCGGCCCAAGTGTTCGCTTTTGATGCTGATTTGCACTGGCCGAAGAAGATCAACCAGAAATCAATGGAAAGTTATCACCATTGGATGGAGGTTGTAGTGGGCGGAACACTAACTGGCTGCCCAGTGATAAACCTCCCGGTTGGGTTTGACGCCAAAGGTCGAGCCATGGGAATACAAGTGATGGCGCCCATGGGAGAAGACGCCAAACTGCTTGATTTCGCTGCTGCATACGAAGCTAAAACTGACTATTTATCTATACGGCCTAGCTTAAGCTAGGCTGCCTTCGTATGGAACTGCAGGTAAGTTAAATCAGTTTACCCAAAACGGTTTTGGTTTGTTCCGAGGCTTCAACTGATGGTACATGGCCGACATTTTCAAGTTCGATAATGTCGTTTTCGCCCATTAATTTAGCCAATTCTCGAACCAATTCAGGGGGGGTGGCAACGTCGTCTTTACCAGCGATGAAGGTAAGCGGTATATCAATAGAATGGAGTAAAGTAGTTTGGTCGCGTTCGCCTAACCATTCGCACAATAGGCCATATGAGCGATCATCAGTGGCAGCTAAACTTTGTTGCCATTTTACTTTTAGGCTTGGATCACGTTCAGTGGACTTTGGACTAAACCAGCGCGCGACTATGTCTTCACTCATCTTTTCTAAGCCAATGTTTGCAACATTATCTTTGCGCTCTGCCCAACCTTCAGCGCTACCAATTTTGGCGCCTGTGTTGGTAAGCGTGAGGCTGAGCAAACGACTTGGATGATGTATCGCAAGTTGTTGACCGATGGTTCCGCCAATGGATGTTCCTACATAATGGAAGGTATCAATATTGAGATCGTCACAGACTTTAAGGAGTTGATTAACTAGGTCGAGCTCGCCTAGGTGAGCGGCACTTTCAGCCACAGGCTGACTCTTTCCATGGCCGGGTAAATCCCATCTGAGAACATAAAAATCTTTCGCCATTGCTTGGGCAACGTCATCCCACGCATATAAATTCATGCCCAGAGGGTGGCCTAAAACCATTGCTGGGTTTGCGGGATCACCTGCTACTTCAAAGTGTGTCATTGGTTCGATATTATTCATAATTTACCTAAGCTCTCTCAATTAACATTGCAATGCCTTGGCCTACACCAATACACATTGTGCACAGAGCATATCGTTGCTGAGTTTGTTGTAGTTGCATAGCTGCTGTTTGCACTAAGCGCGCTCCCGACATGCCCAATGGATGTCCTAGGGCAATAGCACCTCCATTGGGGTTAATACGCTCATCGTTATCTTGTAAACCGAGCTCGCGAATGCATGCTAACCCTTGGGCCGCAAAGGCTTCATTTAATTCAATGACCGCAATATCTTGAAGTTTGACTTTGGTTTTAGCCAGTAATTTCTTGACCGCATTGACCGGCCCCATTCCCATAAATGCCGGATCAACACCCGCGGTTGCCATACCGATTACGCGAGCAATAGGTTGTAAGCCATAGCTGTTAACCGCATGTTCACTGGCAACAAGCATTGCTGCAGCTCCGTCATTTATACCAGAAGCGTTGCCCGCGGTGACGCTACCATTTTCCCGAAACGGCGTTTTTAATTTTGCTAAATCGGCTAATGTAGTTTGTGGGCGTAAATGTTCATCATTAAGTATCTCAACGGCGTCACCACGTCTAGGTTGGTAGATAATCGGCGTGATTTCTTTGGCAAAACGGCCTTCAAGCTGTGCCCGGTTAGCTTTTTGTTGTGACTCATAGGCGAATATGTCTTGATCTTCCCGTGAAATTTTATAGCGTTCAGCCACATTTTCGGCTGTCTGTGGCATAGTTTCAGTGCCATATAAGCGGTTAAGCTGAGGATTCACAAAGCGCCAACCCATGGTGGTATCTTCAAGCTTCTGGGCGCGATCGAATGCATTCCCCGCCTTTCCCATAACAAATGGGGCACGAGACATGGACTCAACACCGCCAGCAAGATAGACGTCTGCTTCAGAACATGCAATTGCTCTGAACGCGGTGCCAATGGCATCCATACCCGAACCACATAGGCGGTTAATGGTTGCAGCAGGCACGTCAACGGGCAAACCAGCCAGTAGGGTAGACATACGAGCAACGTTACGGTTGTCTTCACCGGCTTGGTTTGCACAACCAAAAATAGCATCATCGATGCGTGTTGTATCTAATTTAGGGGTATCAGCGATAACCGCTTTAATCACTTGAGCTAGCATATCGTCAGGTCTGACGTTTGCCAGCGCACCGCCGTAACGGCCGATGGCAGAGCGTTTAGGAGAACAGATAAAAGCCGACATTATACTGCTCCTTGAGCACTATGAGCGCGCGCTGTTTTTTCTTTTAATGTACGCAAAACATCCAACTCTTGTGCATTGGGAGTGGGTGTGGTGGTGACGGATTCTGAAAACTTGATAGGCCAACCTGTGGCCGCTATTACTTGTTCTTTGGTGACACCAGGATGCAAGCTGACAACCACCAATTCTTTGCTGTCAGGATCAGGTTTAAGAATACATAAATCGGTAATAACAACAGTCGGGCCTCGACCTATTTGCGGATGTTGATCGCGAACTTTACCATCGCGGCCAAAGCCCACGGTGGTCACAAAATCAACTTGCTCCACAAAAGTACGCGTAGAGTGTTTCACTGTGATAAACACTTCTTTGGCGTTGGTGGAAATCTCGGGTGCGCCGCCGCCACCGGGTAAACGAACCTTAGGGTTAGCGTAACTTGCTTTGCCTTCTTTTACAGACGAATCATCCTTTGCTGCAATAACGGTGGTGTTTAGGTTTGCGTATTTATCTATTTGCGCTGTCCCTAGAAAACCAACATCAATGTGCCCACCTTGTAACCAGTATCTAAACATTTCGGGTACAGAAACCGTAGTAAGTGCTGACTCGCATAATTCACCATCACCAATAGATAGAGGTAAAATTTCAGGTTTGGTTTGAATTGTACCTGATTCATAAATTAGGGTGATGTCGGGTGCGTGGGTCATGCGGGCTACGTTCGCCGCTTCGCTGGGTAAACCGATACCCACAAAACAGGTCATATTATTCGACAGCGCGCGAGCTGCGGTCACTGTCATCATTTCAGCTGGGGTATAATTGGCTGTCATCTTAGTTTGCTCCCGTTTGCAGAATTTCGTCTTCTAACCATTGATTGAAACGCTCTCTGTCTCTGCTGATCGCATCCCAGTCTAGATAATATTGATTATCCCGTTGATAGTAACCATGGGCATAGGAAGGGTGAGCGCCTTTAGGAGCAACTGCAATTTGGTCAACGGTCCAGCCTGGCAACACACAGGAGTTTGGTCCAGCATTAAGGTCATCAACTATTTCTTCAACGGTGACAATGCTTATTTTTGAACTCAATACGACTTCTTTTTGCACACCAACAATACCTTCTATTAGTACATTACCTTGGCGATCTGCTTTTTGAGCATGAATAATACCGACGTCAGGTTTTATGGCGGGAACACAAGCTAGTTTTTCGCCGGTGAAAGGGCAGGTAACTGAGGAAATAGCGTCATTCACATCGGTGAGTTCACTGCCTATGTAACCCCGAAACACCGCCATTGGCAATCCAGCGGCACCGGCTTCATAGGCGTTGGCCATCGCTGCGTGGCTATGCTCAACAGATTCTAAAGCATTGGGATAATTATTTTGAAATGCATCACGAACACGGTGTAAAGAACCTACTCCTGGATTACCACCCCACGAAAAAATCAGTTTTTTGGCGCATCCCGCTCCCACCAATTGGTCATAGATCAAATCAGGCGTCATTCTTATAAGGGTTAAATCACGTTTTTTCTGGCGAATAATCTCATGTCCTGCGGAAAAGGGAATAAGGTGAGTAAAGCCTTCTAACGCAAGGGTATCACCATCTTTAACCGATTCGGATATTGCTTGTTGGAGTGAATTGAAAATAGCCACTTTTGCCTCTTGTTCGTAATACGAATTAAAATTCAATATGCGAACAATATAATGTATGCTCACTATACCGTCAAGTTCTACCTGTGGATCTGGGTATTAAAAACAAGTTGTCATAATGATAAAACGGGTTTTAATGGTTTGGATTAGATAGAATGTAATAAGCTCTAAAAAATAAATTAAAGCGCGTATAACGCGAATGAAGCATCGCTAATGAATGAAGAAAAAATATCTGTAGATAACCGAGATTATGTGGGCGCATTAGCCTCAGGACTTGAAGTGTTAAGCGCCTTTGATGTGCAGCATAAAAAAATGACCTTGTCTGAAGTCGCTCAAATCACAGGTATGGACAGGGCGAAAGCTCGTAGGCTTCTATTAACTCTACATGCGTTAGGATACATCGCCAAAGATGGGCGTCAGTTTATGCTGACACCCAAAGTATTGCGCCTTGGTTACGCATTTAATGCCACCAATGACCATCTCGATGTCGTGCAACATTACTTGCAATCAGTCACAACTGAGCTGGGCGAGTCTTGTTCTTTGTCGATACTCGACAACCAAGAAATCATATATTTGGTAAGGTCGTCGGCTGCCCACCGATTAATGGCGATTAATTTAACCCCAGGTACTAGATTACCGGCAGCTTATACGTCGATGGGCAGAGTGTTGCTTGCTCAATTGTCTGAAACCCAACAGAAAGCGTGGCTGCAGACGGCCGAACTTTATCAGCATACAGAAACCAGTATTGTGGATAAAAAAGACTTTTTGAACATGCTGAAAGAGGTCAAACAGAACGGGTTTTGTGTGGTTGACCAAGAATTGGAATTAGGTCTACGATCCCTCGCCATTCCCGTGTTTGATTATCATGGAAAACTACTTGGGGCGGCCAATATAAGCACCAATTCTCTGCGAGTCAGTATCGAAAAGCTTATTAACGAATATTCACTGGTGTTAAAAGATGCCGCTAAACAGATTTCTGCGCATGCTAAATAGCTGGTTTGAATTGTTTATTATGGCCTAAATCTAATACTGCTTACGAATACCGACCGTTTTTTTGATTCTCAACTAACTCATCCAGTATTTGTGTTGCAGCTTGCATTATTTCGCTATAGGGCTCTTTTCGTCGGCTGCAAATGACAGGGCTAGTTATGGATTTATCTTCTAGTTGCACCAGCACTACATCATCTCTCGTCATGCGTTTAACTTGTTCAGGCACAAGCGCAAAGCCCATCTCTGAGGCCACCAATGCCAACGCCGTTTGAATATCATTTACCTGTTGTGCAATACGTACGTTTAATCCGTTACGAGAGAATAAATCAATACAAATGTCGGCAAATGTCGGGCTTTGACCAGCTGGATATAGGATCATAGGTAACTTTGCTAATTCAGCCATGGTGATGGTTTTTGATGCCAATGGGTGTTCTTTATGCAGTGCCACTAACATCGGCTCTTGTAACAAGGTTGTCTGTTCAATTTCTGGATCGTTTATATAGATGCGTCCTAAACCGATATCAATTTTGCCGGTTTTGAGTGCGTCTAATTGGTCACGGGTTTTTAATTCGTACAATATAATTTCAGCTGTGTTGTTCTGCCTTAACCTTCTAACCATGGTCGGAAATTGACCATAAAAAACCGATGGTACAAATCCAATACCAAAAACAATTTTGCCACTTTCGGCCACTCGACGTGTATCTTCTATGGTTACCGATACCTTAGATAGGATTTGTTTAGCATGTTGCCAAAAGTATTGGCCGGCCGGCGTCAAAGTTAATCCACGTGGATGGCGGTTAAACAGAGTGACACCGATCTCTTCCTCTAACTGCTTGATTTGTCTAGTTAAAGGTGGCTGAGCGATGAAGAGTTTTTTAGCCGCGTTGGTTAAGTTTAACTCCTCAGCTACCGCACAGAAATAGCGTAGATGCCTTAGTTCCATCATACCTCCAAGGTATTACTCGCAACCAATTCAATATTGGTAAGCACTCAAAATAGCATTTAAATTAAATAAACTTTAACTACATGGTAACAGACGATTAACATGAGCAAGATTGCAAGTATCAATACTTTTATTGTCGATATTCCGACAATTAGACCACACAAACTGTCGATGACCTCGATGTCAGTACAATCAATGGTGATTGTACGCATCCGTGATAATAACGGTTTAGAAGGTATAGGTGAAGGTACTACTATTGGTGGTTTAGCTTATGGACCTGAAAGCCCCGAAAGTATTCAAACGAATATCGACAAATATTTTTCGCCACTCATTATCAATCAGCCAGCAAGCAATATCAATGTGCTGATGCAAATGCTGAATCAATCTATCCGCGGAAATTACATTGCTAAATCAGCAGTAGAGACCGCTTTGTTGGATTTGAAAGGCAAGCAGTTAGGTGTTCCTGTTTCTGATTTATTAGGTGGTGCTTGTCACGATAAAGTGGACTGTCTTTGGGTATTGGCCTCTGGAAATACTGAAAAAGATATCGAAGAAGCCAAAGCAATGATTGCGCAAAAAAGACATTGCCACTTTAAGATGAAAATTGGTGCTAGAGCACTCGAAGCAGATATTGAGCACGTCATAGCCGTGAAAAAAGCTCTTGGCAGTAACATCAGTATTCGCGTGGACGTGAATCAGGCGTGGAACGAAGTGACCGCGGTAAAAGGTATGGCAGCGCTACAAGATGCAGGCATTGATTTAGTTGAGCAACCGACACCGGCTAAAGATTTTGCCACTTTAGTGCGATTATCCGAAAAATTTAATATTCCCATTCTGGCCGATGAATCTATTGCAGACAAACAAGACGCCTACATTCTTGCCAAGCAGGGCTTTGCTGGCTCAGTGGCACTCAAAATTGCAAAAGCAGGCGGGCTTAAAGGCGCACTCGATGTTGCTACTTTGTGTACCGCTGCTGGAATCGATGTTTACGGTGGAACCCTGTTGGAAGGCTCAATAGGCACAGCCGCCGCCTTACACGCATGGTCGACCATCCCTAATATGCAATTTGGCACAGAAATGTTTGGCCCTTTGCTTTTAAAAGACGATTTTATCAAAAAACCACTTCAGTATCGTGATTTCGGTGTTGAAATTCCTACGCTTCCAGGATTGGGACTTGAGATTGATGAAGATAAATTTACTCACTACATGCGTAAGTAACGCGAGGATAAAAATATGTTATTTCAAGTAAATATGACCGTAATTCCACCAAAAGATATGCCTAAAGAGCAATTTGACGAAATAAAAGCAACAGAAAAGAAATATGCCGAGCAGCTTCAGCAGCAAGGTATTTGGAAGCACCTTTGGCGCGTTGTAGGGCAATATGCCAATGTGAGTATTTTTGAAGTAAAAGATAATGCGCATCTCCATGAGATTTTGATGGGGCTTCCTTTATATCCCTATATGGAAATGACCGTGACTCCTTTGTGTGATCACCCTTCTTCCATTCATTAATCATAATCAATTAGCGTACTTGGAGATTTTTATGAGCGTTAAAACAATGCAAACAGAAGCAGTACAAACCCTACTAAAAAAAGCGGCTGGACTAGATAAAGAAGGCGGAAACCCGCGTTTTAAAACCATAATGCATAGGTTTTTATCAGACATTTATCAAATGATAGAAGACTTGGACATTACTCCAGAAGAGTTTTGGCAAGGCGCTAATTACTTAAATGAGTTAGGTACAAACAAAGAAGCGGTATTGTTAGCGCCAGGTCTTGGATTCGACCACTATTTAGATATTCGCGAAGATGCAAAAGATGAGTTAGCAGGCATCGCTGGTGGTACTCCTCGCACAATCGAAGGGCCACTTTACGTAGAAGGTGCACCTATTATCCAACAAGGCGAAAAAATGGATGATGGTAAAACACCAGGCCAAGAAATGTTGCTACATGGTCGTGTTACCGATGAAGAAGGAAACCCAATCGCCGATGCAATCGTCGATATCTGGCATGCAGATACGAAGGGCGCTTATTCATATTTTGATCCAAGCCAAAGTGAATTTAATTTACGTCGCAGAATTCGTACCGACGAAAACGGCCAATACGTAGTTCGCTCAATAGTGCCTAGCGGCTATGGCTGTCCTCCAGGGGGTTCAACCATGAAAGTCCTGGAAAACTTGGGGCGTCATGGCAACCGACCTGCCCACATACATTACTTCGTTTCAAAACCCAACTTTAAACACCTAACCTCGCAAATTAATTTAGCCGGTGACGAATACACATTTGATGACTTTGCCTTTGCCACCCGTGAGGAGCTGGTTGTAGATGCCAACCCAGTTAACGACGCCAAGTTAATCAGTGAGCATGGTTTTAAAGGGGAATATTTGGATGTTGAGTTTGACGTAACCTTAGTCAAAACCGACGAAGAAACCATCCAACAAGCACATCCCCGTGCCAGAGTATCTTTAGAACAAGCGTAA
This sequence comes from Aliiglaciecola lipolytica, assembly GCF_018860635.1. Taxonomy (GTDB): domain Bacteria; phylum Pseudomonadota; class Gammaproteobacteria; order Enterobacterales; family Alteromonadaceae; genus Aliiglaciecola; species Aliiglaciecola lipolytica_A. Next base: position 15,635 of record NZ_JAHKPT010000026.1, on the reverse strand, counting down.
GCTTGTTCTTTGCTAACCTCCCTACAGTTTACAAAAAGAAGATTATTAAAATCTCGGGAAGTAAACGACGTTGAGCCTAAATTAGGCTCTTTTTTTGTACGTGATATTTTGCCAGTCATGATTCGTCCGTTTTCCTATTGGCTTCTCAGGGTTCCCCAATTTTGTGATTTTTAACCTCTTGTGTTGTCAGTATTTTTTACCAATTAAATTTACTGCTTATCAAAATTGAAGCAAAAACAAGATGTTAATATTTGGCCTATGTGTTGCTTAAGCCTTTAACCACAGCACATTTAAGGAAAAATTATGCGACCAAATAAAACGTTTACAGCATTATTCAGCACTCTAGTTCTAGGACTCAGTTTAAACGCACAGGCCAGTCTTATCCCAAATTGGTATAACGACTTTGGTACAGAATTAACTGACTTAACTGATGAAGATGATCTATATCAAGAGGTAGCTTTGAGTCCTACAATGAGTGTCTACGGTGCCTCATACAACAGCGTTTCCGTTAATACCAACGGCTCTATAAATTTCACTGAAACCACAGATGACTATGATGTTGGTGATGAATTTGAGGATGATTATGGAGTGTCAATTGCGGCATTTTGGAGTGATTTAGATCCAAGCGAAAATGACGATGCTCGCATTTTTCAAAACACAAGTGTTTTTGATGGTCAGAATGCCTACATTTTCACTTGGTTTGAGATTCCAGATTATGAAGACGAGGACTTGTTAAACACATTTCAAGCTATTATTACCGAAAGTGGTGATATTCAACTCAATTTTTTATCGTTGGATGGTGTAGATCCAGATGAACATCCAGACGAAGGTGTTGTGGGTATCTCTGATGGTTCAGGTAGTAATTTTGACTATCAAACAATGGATACTTGGGATTTTCCTCGCAGTGAGTTTTCAATCGGTTATACATGGGATGGCAACGACTACACAAGAAGTGAATGGTCTTGGGATCAACGTGTCGCAGTTTCTGAACCATCAACACTTATAGTATTGAGTCTTGGCCTGCTTGGTTTAGCGAGATTGAGAAGCAACAAAAAGTAACTTTTTAAAGGGGCGATGGCAACATGTCAAAGCCCTATTTTCCATCTACAAGTGTGTAATTTTGCTGGGTACTTCTTCATCTTTAGCTCGTTGGTTTTGATATTATCCCTCCAACAAAGTGTTTTGAATAATTAGACCATTACACCGCTTTAATTTCCTAATCACACCCTCAAAAAGCTGTAAGTCAATGCATCAAGAAATTGGAGCTTGTGACAGATATTTTTGACGAAACAAAAGAACTAATTGACCATGAAGGTTCTATTGATTGATTTAACTATTCGGAAAATTGCCGTTATCAATATTTTCTAAATAAGGCCGTATTGTTTGATGAGGATGATTCGGAAAGCAACCACTGGACTAAAACTGGTCATAAAAGCAATTTGCTTTGGCATTATTGGTTAAATAGTGAAATGGATGTTCCTAGATTGTCAGTCAGCCAAACTCACCTTGGGCTAACGTTATCTCAAAAATCAGTTCTCACTACGTTCGGTATTGTGTTTCGAAGAGTTAGCACTTTATTCCCGACAAATTAGTCGAACAATGAGTTCAAATCTGCCGGGTGCTTATTGGGATTGAATTGACCGCTACAACAGTGTGAAATGGCGCACCCAGCGAGATTCGAACTCACGACCTCTGCCTCCGGAGGGCAGCGCTCTATCCAGCTGAGCTACGGGTGCGCTGGAAGCAGGCATGATCTTAATGAAAACCTAGGAATTTTCCACTGTTATTTTTAATTATCCGATGGATGCTGAATGTTTTTCATTGGATTTGTGCGATATGGTGTTTTTTTGGTCTGAATTTTTTGTAGTGAACACTTACTTACAAAGGTGGAAGGGGGATTTGTTTCGTCTTGCTTAAATAGGTTGGTAAAACAAGACGAAATTAGCCAGTGTGCCTCGTTGTCATTTCTGAAATGGGTATTTCAATTTAGAGATTCTTAACACTCAAAAGCAGTACAGAAAAATTCTAGGGTGGTATAAAGTTTGTCTTCGTCAGATTCAGATTTTACCGACAGGGCAATGCCGCCCATAAGTGTTATTAAAACATCGGCCAACTCCTCTGGATTTTCTGACCCTAATTTTTGCAAACGATTTTGTAAGCTTGTTTGCAATTCCTTTTGCAGTTTAGATATCTCATTCAGTATGGATTTGTTGCGGCAAAAAAGGTGTCCTTGCAAAATTAAACAACCGCTTCTGCGATTCTCATTTAGGAAAAATTCGAGGCTCATCTCTAGGCTATTTCTAAACATCTCGCTGGGATTTTGAGAGTCGGCTAGCATCTTCTCTAGTCGTTCCCAAAATTGGTCTTTATAAAACCCTAGCGCTGCTAAAAAAAGATCTTCTTTATTTCCATAGGTGGCATAAATTGATGTGGCGGTGGCATTCAGCGTGGCACCTAATTCAGCCACTGAAACATTCTCAAAACCGTGATCTTGGAATAATGCTAACGCTTTTTTTAGGCCTTCTTTTCGGTCTAGTTTTCTTGGTCTTCCTCGTACTGTGGAGCTATTTGTATCATTCACTACAAAATCCTGACCATTGATAGTTTTAATAATTGTATTAAACGCTACAAAAACCGATTTTACAAGGCTCATAAGTGTATTTTAATTAAATTTAATTAGGCTTGCATGAAGTAAATGAATTGCAGGAAAGTAAATAATGTATTAATCACTACAATAATTGAATCAAAGAGGATTGTTAATTATTGTAGTGATCGATATATAAACATTATGAAGGAAAAGCTACCAGCGTTATTCTGGGTTAAAAACAGTTTGTTTATAGAGTTCTAACGCATGAATGTTATCTTTTTGAGCTTCCTTAATTTGCGCTAAAAGAAGCACGTCTCGACGTTCGTGTGCAATTTTAATTGCTTTTGAAAGTGCCTTTTCGGCAAGCATATAATCGCCAGAATTATACGCAAGTTGTCCTAGAGTTGAGAGTATATCAACATTGGAATCGTCCTTTTTAAGCCACCCTTCTAGCTGTTTAATTGCACCATTTGTTTGGGTATTTTTGAGCTGTCGATAGAGATTATACAGTACCGGTATTGGACCACTTTTCTGGCTATTCACTAAAATTGTTTGTGCTTCTTCATACATCTCTTGATCGATCAATTGTTGAGAATAAGCTGCAACCTGACCGGATTCTTTGCGAACGCCTCTAGGTAAAGATTGCCATTTTTCCTTCAATTTTAACGCACCTTCTTTGCTGGCAATTTCTGCATATTCACCTTTTGATGCTTTTAATAACCAGTAATCGTATTCCTCTCCAAGTGGTTTTTTCCACTTTTTAACGTGCTCTTTTAACACCGTAAATTTCCCAGTTTGCTCTAGTGCTCTGGCCCACAATTTAATGATATTTGGATCTCGTTGGATCTTTTCTGAGGCTTCATTGATGTGTGTAAGTGCTTGCTCACCCTGATTTTCTAAGACCAAATCACGGATAAGGCATAGATTTGCGGCTAAAGCAGTTTTGTCTTTTTCTGCTGCTTCATACCATAACTCTCGAGCATCAACTTTGTTATTAAGCTGCGCTTCCACTTCGGCCAAAGCTAATAAGTTAATGCCGTCAAAATCTTCGTTACGTATTTTGTTTAGGGATTTTTTGGCTTCTAAAAAGTTTCCTTCTGCAAGTGAAATTAAGCCGTTGGTGAAAGCTTTTTGTTTACGTCTGCTGCTAAATCCGAACAACCAGTCTTGTGAGCCTGCTAAGATATCGATGAGCTTTTTAATCAGAATGATGGATAACCAAGTCACAAAAAACAAGCTAACAACTAAAACCACAAAGCCGAAAATGGAAACCTGATAAGTACCACTTTCAAGGGCGATTAGAAAATACCCTTGGTAATTAATTAGACCTGGGCCTGCGTACAAACCTACGATAATGAGGCCGATGATAATTAACAGCAGAATGATTTTTTTCATAGTTCAAACTTCCCGTTTGAGAATGCGTTGCTCATTCGGTTTTCTAGGATATCTTGCAATGGTTTTGCGGCATCAAGTTGCTGAGGATATTTACGCGCGACGTCCGTTTCTTCGAGATTACGTAACGCGTCTAACATGCCTGCCACTTCAGTGGTTTCAAGATCATAATGCTGAACAATTAATCCTATCGCCCGTTGTAAACTTTGTTTAAACAGAGTGTCTTGCTCTTTCATTATTGCCGTTTGCGCTTGCATTAATGCAAAACGTAACTGCTCTTTGGCTAGCCACTGTTGTTGTTGTGATAATAAGGGTTCAACTGGTCCTTCATTGGCTTGATATTTAAAGTTGCTCTCAATATAGGCCCAAACTCTTGCCATTCCCGTGAGTTCTTCTGGCTCAAAACCCTTCACTTCTACTTCTGGTAACGACAAGGGGAGGTTATTAACTTGTTGCACCATGCCTGATAAAGACAAAGCGATAGAGGTTAATGAAACCTGATTGATCTGTTGAAGGTTTTGAATATCGCTGGCAATAAATTGTCTTACTGGTAGTAAAGACGGATCCGCTAAATCTTGTAATCGGCTATCTGCTGCTTGCAGCATAGCCACGGCAGTGCGGACATCATTTTCCAACCAAAGTTTTCGACCGGCCATGCGGACCAAATAATCTGCTTCTGCTAATAACCAATCGGCCGGACGACGACCTGATACGTCTGCAAGATTTTTACTATTGGCTTGCGCTTGGGTCAATGCTTGGTTAGTTAATTCGTTTTGCTTGGCGATGGACTCTTCAAACTCTGTTTGTTGAGTACCTAACTGACGAGCTAATTGGTCAATTGTTCGACCTTGCTCTGAAATAGTTTCACTTTGCGCCGTCAAAGTTGCATTTTCATTATTTACCGTACTATTCCATTGTTGCCAAAACCAATAACCGGCAGCTGCAATAGCTAAGAGGCAAAGCAAATTAATTAATGTGACAAACCATAAAAATCCAGTTTTCGATTTACCTTTAGCTGGCGCATCTTTGCCTGGAGTGTTCTTAGATTTGGGCGTAAATGGCGGTTTTTCGCTTTTTGTTTCAACTTTAGCTTTGGGCTTCGGCTGTTCCTTTACTTCGACGTAGGACGCATTCTCGATTTCCAAGGCTTTCATTTCCTCTTCGAGGGCGGTGATTTTGTCTTTTTCCGTCATTTAGCGCTCCAAAAATTGATTGATTGCGTCTTTTAATTGCTCGTCACTTGCACCAGCACTGAGATATACCTGTTGTATACCTAGTTTAGTTGCATAATCGGCAAGACGCTGACTAACCATAATCCAAGGTGTAGATTTTAACCAATTTTGGTCAAATTTGTCCCATGCTGCTTGGATAATTTCGCCACTTGTAGCCACAATACATTGAATGTCTTGCTGCTGCCAAGCTTCTGTTTGCGAATAATTTACACATGGCAAACGATTATAGAGGTTGATATGTTCCACCTCAGCCCCTCGTTGTTGCAGTTCTGAGGGTAACATTTTGCGGCCGCCAACACCTTTTAGCAGAAATACTTTGTGGCTCGATAAATTTTGCAATTGTGGGAGCGACAATAAGCCTTCTGAACAGGCCATGTCAGGCACAATTACTTGCTCGGTTAACTGTGTTAAACGCTCACCAGTGCTTGGACCTACCGCAAAAACAGCGAGTTCAGAGGGCCAACCTTTGACACCTTCAATAACGATTTCGGCAGCGTGCGTGCTGACAAATATGCACTTACTACGGCTAATTTGCTGTGCATCCATGGCTAAAATAGTTTGCGCAAATTGCTGTAGATTATCCTGATTGATGTCTATTTCTATCAGTCCTACACCAACGGTTCTAATACCTTGTTGTTGCAAGTAACGGGTACTTTTTTCAAATTTTTCTTTTGGCCGCAGCAATAAAATAGACATTTATGTTACACGTATGCTTCTGCTAAATATTCTTGTGCGCCTAGCTCTAACAATTTCTCAGCTACTGCATTACCAAGTTGTTCGGGTTCTGCAATATCGCCGTACTGCTCAGCCATAATAATCTGTTTTCCAGAAATAGAGCCTACCAAACCACGCAAGTGTAGTTGATTATCTATGATTTCGCAGAAACTGCCGATGGGGACCTGACAGCCACCTTGCAGTTTAGCGTTAAGCGCCCGTTCTGCCACCACACGGGTCGCAGTATCAGGGTGATTCAAGGGTTGTAATAATGCCACTAATTCTGCGTCTTCAGTACGACATTCAATCCCTACAGCACCTTGACCAACAGCTGGTAAAGAGACCCTGCTACTAATTTCTTGTCGTATGCGGTCAGCCATATTTAAACGAATTAACCCCGCTGATGCTAAAATAATTGCATCGTATTGGCCTTCATCTAGCTTCGCTAAGCGGGTATTCACGTTGCCGCGCAGATCTTTTATCTGCACATCTGGGCGATACGCTTTGAGCTGGACTTGCCGACGTAAGCTTGAAGTGCCAACAATCGCGCCTTTGGGTAGGGAAACAATATCTTCGTATTTGTTGGATACAAACGCATCTAATGGATTTTCCCGTTGGCAAATAGCGTGTAAACCAAAACCATCGGGGAATTCGACAGGAACATCTTTCATGGAATGCACTGCAATATCGGCTTCGCCTTTTTGCATAGCCACTTCCAATTCCTTGATGAACAATCCTTTACCACCTACCTTTGCAAGTGGTGTATCTAAAATCACATCGCCCTTTGTAGTCATAGGGACTAGTTCAATTGCAATGTGAGGGTGCGCCTTTTCTAATTCTGCTTTGACAAATTCTGCCTGCCAAAGAGCAAGGGCACTTTTACGGGTAGCAATTTTAATTACTGAGCGAGTCATAAACAATCCGATTAACCTTTTAACACCATTTTAAGGTTTTGCTGACCGGATTGGTACAGCAGAGTTGTAAAAAACCTAACAACCAAGCTGATCTGCATCAATAGCAATGAAAAAAGTTTAAAAGTTAACCACTAATGGGTATTGCTCGTCAGCTTTTCGAATATATTCATCACGGTTTTCGAGCCACTTTTCCATCACGCCGATACTATAATTTAGATAGAGTTTGTTATTTACAATTGTAAATGCCTCTTCATCTATACCAACTAAGTTGCCATCAGCCATTGCGTAAGCGCAATATCCACCGTACTGGGGGGCATATTTCTCGGGATTTGCGACAAACATGGCTTTATGTTCTTCCGATGAAAAATGCCACTGCGCGCCACGCCAATCATAACTAATCTGTTTGTTACCTTTTACAGGTTTGTTTTCGGTGAAGTAGGCCACTGTATCGTAACCATAAATAGCGTGATTATTAAAAAAGCCTGTCTCAATGGGATCTGAAGCGTGAGCCGCAGTGAAAAACAAACTGGTTAAGGCAAATATTAGTACTTTTAAAGCGTTCATGAGGAATCCGATTTGGTAAGTAAATTATAGTTACTTACAAAACCGGCTATTCAGACTTAAAATTTCATCACAATTTTATCACGGTAGAATTACGGGAATCGCAACGCTTACGTATTTTACATGGGATGTTCACTAAAACCTATTTAATATAGGGTAAAGGCAGTGTGAACACTTACTTTTTTACGGATAGCTAATTTAGAATACTCAATAAGAGTTTATAAAATGTGCCATAGACGCCTTATTTAAAACCGTCGCTTGTGCTGTTTAATCTCATTATCTAAATAATCATGGCCTTGAGACGCGGCTCTTATAAAAGTTCATGCTGTTATTTATAAAAATATTAATGGCGCTAGCCACAATGAAACAGCACTAATAAGAATTAAACCCACAATATTTAGTACAAAACCCGCTTTTATCATCTGTGGAATATTGAGCAAACCTGAGGCGAAAACTATCGCATTTGGAGGTGTTGCAACAGGTAACATAAAGGCACAGCTTGCAGCTAAGGTAATAGGAATACACAACACTAACGGAGATACACCAAGCTCTAATGCAACGGCCGCTACTACTGGTAAGAAGGTTGCCGCTGTTGCAACATTACTGGTTAGTTCTGTTAGGAAAATAACCAATGCGGTAGCTGCGATCACCAACACAAATACACCAAATGTGCCTAAAGGCATTAAGCTACTTCCCAACCATGCTGCCAGCCCAGATGAAGAAACTGCTGCGGCTAAACTTAATCCGCCACCAAATAAAATCAACACTCCCCAGGGTAGCCGACTTACATCGTCCCAAGTCATTATTTGCGGTTGAGCTTTGTTACCACTTGGAAGTAAGAACAATAGTAACGCCGCGGTCATTACTATTCCTGTATCAGTTAAAAAGTCGATACCAAGAAGTAACGAGATAGGGCGTCTAACAATCCAAAATGTGACAACTAGAGCAAATACTATTGCTACTCGCTTTTCGGCACGACTCATTGGCCCTAATGCTTGGCGTAACTCGGTTAAGTGCTCATGGACTACTGGATTTGCTGGAATATCGATCTTAAAAGTCCAGCGTGTTAGAGACCACCAAGCCAGCGGCAACATTAGCAACATTACAGGTATGCCAAGTGCCATCCAGCTAGCGAAAGTGAGTTTGATATCATAGTTTTCATTTAAAAATGCAGCTAACAATGCATTAGGCGGAGTACCAACTAGTGTGGCTAATCCACCGATTGTAGCGGCGTAGGATAAACCCAGTAACATTGCTACTTGAAAAGACTTAATTTGCCGTTTGTTGAGGTGCGCATTTTGCTCAGAAATTATATGCGTAACCGATAAGGCGATGGGCATTAACATCATAGTAGTGGAAGTATTTGTCATCCACATTGAAAGCAATGCCGCGACTACCATAAAACTACCAACCAGATTTCGACCATCGGTGCCGGTATAAGACAAAATGACTAGGGCTATTCGTTTATGTAAATTCCAGCGTTCAACCGCCAATGCTAGGATAAAGGCTCCCATAAACAAATAAATAATTGGGTTAGCATAATGGGATGTGGCGTCTGCTAGAGTTGTTATTTCTAGAAAGGGAAAGGTAACTATGGGTAAAAATGCGGTGACAGGGACGGGCGCGGATTCTGTTGCCCACCATAGTGCCATCCACATACCTACAGCCGCGACGCGCCAAGCGGTAGGATCCATTGTTGTTTGATTTGCTCCTAGAAGCATCATTAAAACGAATAGGGCAGGCCCAGCAAATAACCCAATATTTTGATATCGACCACGTTGCGGATCAGTTATTTCCGGTAAACTATCACTCATAATACTGCCTTAACATCGAAAAGGTCGAAACTGGAAAACAATTCCAGCTATAGGACAAATTTAAAGTATTGTTCTAAAATCTGTGTAAAAGCCACGTTTGTAATTATTCTGCGTATTGCATTGCAATTGAACCCAACCAATCTAGTCATTGATAAGACTTGTGGGGCAGTAAATTACGAATACCAAGACACAGCCGAGTGTCTGCATATTGGTATTTTTATGTATTTAGATAAATGAGGTTAAGGCTGGTATTTTATAAAGCATGTCACCACCCAAGGTGAACGAAATCAAATTCATCCACATGGCGATTTATGATGACGGTTGAAATTGCTATTACTTTGCTTAAATTACCGCTCTTTTAATAAGATATACCGCGTTAGCGTAACGTTGGCAAGTCTGAGTTGCTTAGGTTAAGTATTTGCTAGTTAACCTAAACGCTCCTGCAACCACTCTGAAACATCCTTAATTTCTTGGGGGCAAACATTATGTTGCATTGGATATTCTTTCCATTTCACAGGGTAACCAATATCTTCGAGCACTTTAAACGCAGCATGTCCTAAAAACATTGGTACTACTTCATCTTGCTGGCCATGGGCACATAGAATAGGTGTGTTTTTATTGGCTTGATGAACTTCACTGGCAAACTTATCTGGTTCAGACATATAAGTTGAAAGCGCCATAATGCCAGCTAGCTTTTCTGGGTATCGAGTGCCTAGGTGAAGCGCGATAACTCCGCCTTGTGAAAAACCGGCCAACACAATGCGATCAGCTGATATTCCTTTGGCTTTTTCGGCTTCAATTAAATCACTGACTTTAGCTGCTGAGTCCAACACTCCGTCCACATCTGCGCGATTATTAAAATCCATGGTTTTAATATCGTACCAAGCACGCATCGGCATACCATTATTGATGGTTACTGGTCTTACAGGCGCGTGAGGGAACACAAACCGTACCGCCATACTTTCCGGTAACTTTAATTCGGGCACGATTGGCGCGAATCCATTACCAGAATCCCCTAGACCATGCATCCAAATTACAACGGCATCGTATGGCTTTTTGGGATTTACTTCTACGTAGGGCAATATCTGCTCAGTCATTTAGCTACTTCCTTTGATTTAAATTATGACAATTTTACGCTTTGCTCTGCTTGTTTACTGGCAGCTTCATCAATAAATGACCAAAATTCAACACCGGTGCGCTCATCTATCCATACTTCATCTTGATAATTGAAATGATGACCATTGAATTTGGTCGCCACCCAAAGTTGGTGCAAAGGTGCTTGTTTGTTCAAAATAATCTTGGTTTTATTTTGAAACTCTAGGGTTAAAATTCCTTCTGCTGATTCGTAGTCGATATCCACTTCGCAGGCATCTAACGCTTCTTCCAGTTGGATAAACATGTCATCTACAAGTTGGTGATACTGGCTGTCATTCATTTTGTGATTCGCTAGTTAGGTAATAAGTCAGAATATGTTAACATTGCTAAAAATTCGCGACAGTTATTTTATTAAATTTTATGGCAAAAGCACCCGGTAACTTATTTATTTTGGCCGCTCCTTCAGGAGCAGGTAAATCTAGTCTCATTAATGCGCTAATAGAAAGGCATAGTGAGTCGAATATGCATAGCAATAAACTGCAGGTTTCAGTTTCGCATACAACCCGCGCTCCTAGACCCGGAGAAGTCGATGGTCAACACTATCACTTCGTCTCAAGAGAGGAGTTCGAGGATTTGATCAAACAGCAGGTTTTTTTCGAATGGGCTGAAGTATTTGGAAATTATTACGGTACGTCGCGAGTGGTAATAGAAAAAACCCTCAAAGAAGGTACCGATATTTTCTTAGATATTGACTGGCAAGGAGCGCGTCAGGTCAAAGCGCAAATTCCTGACACTGCGACGGTTTTTGTCGCGCCACCGTCTCGAGAAGAACTTTTCCGTCGTCTTACACAACGCAATCAAGACTCTCAAGAGGTGATCGAGCAGCGAATGCAAGAAGCGGAGTCAGAAATTTCCCATTATCATGAATTTGATTTTATTGTCGTCAACGATCATTTCGAATCAGCTTTAAATGAGTTAGATGCGATAGTAAGTGCTCGCAGACTACGAAAAGAGAAGCAAGTAATTCGGCATGCTGGCTTATTTGCTGATTTACTCGGAAAATAAACAGTCTAATGATCGTGAAAGATCTTTCCTTTAGACCAATAAAAACGTAAACTACTCGACCTTTTTTTGAACACCTTTAGACATATCGACCACCTCGGAGAAATATATGGCTCGTGTAACAGTAGAAGATGCCGTAGACAAAATTGGCAATCGTTTCGATTTAGTATTAGTTGCTGCTAAGCGCGCACGTCAGATTGCTATTGAAGGCAAAGACGCTCATGTTCCTATGGGAAATGATAAGCCCACAGTAATCGCTCTTCGTGAAATTGAAGAAGGTTTTGTTGATGCTTCAACAATTGCAGCTGAAGCAATTCGTGACCAACAAGAGCACGATCAAGCTGAATTCTCGTCAGTTGCTAACATCCTGTCTGAGTAAAAATAAGCCAATCCTGAACTCATATGAGTTCAGGACAAACTTATAGGCTGACAAGCTTACAAAATCTCCGTATTCTTAACTCCTAAGTCAACTAAAAGCATGTGTTAAGTGTATTTATTCGAAGGCCTTAAAAACAAATTAAGTGATTACCTACCTCTAGACGCGGTCAAGGGGATTGAGGCTGCCTTCGTTTTAGCCCAAGATGCACATGATGGACAAATGCGTTCCAGCGGTGATCCTTACATTACCCATCCAGTTGCCGTTGCAGGCATACTTGCCGACATGAACCTTGATGAAGAAACCATCAAGTCTGCGTTATTACACGATGTGATAGAAGACACCCATTATTCCAAAGAAGATCTGGTTGAAGCATTTGGTGAAACTGTTGGCGATTTAGTGGAAGGGGTGTCTAAGCTGGATAAAATCCAGTTTAGTACCAAACAAGAAGCCCAAGCCGAAAATTTCCGTAAAATGATGATGGCGATGGTGCAAGATATCCGGGTCATTCTGATTAAACTCGCAGACCGAACCCACAATATGCGCACTTTAGGTTCGCTAAGACCAGATAAGCGTCGCAGAATTGCCAGAGAAACCCTCGAAATTTATGCGCCTATTGCTCACCGACTCGGTATCCACGATATTAAAAATGAGCTAGAAGACTTAGGTTTTCAAGCCATGTACCCGATGCGTCATCGAGCTCTTTCGGCGGCCGTTAAACAAGCTCGCGGTAACCGCAAAGAAATCATTGAAAATACCCGCAATGAAGTGGAAACTCGTTTAAAAGCCCATGGCCTTGATGCGCAAGTCATTGGCCGCGAAAAACATTTGTATTCGATTTATCGGAAAATGAAGAACAAAGAATTGTTGTTCAACGAAGTCATGGATATATATGCGTTTCGGGTGATAGTCTCCTCTGTCGATAATTGCTATCGCGGGTTAGGGGCTATGCATGGTTTGTATAAGCCTATTGAAGGTCGTTTTAAAGATTACGTGGCCATTCCACGCACCAATGGTTATCAGTCATTACACACTTCTTTGATTGGACCTCATGGTATTCCTGTTGAAATTCAGATTCGAACTGCTGAAATGGATCAGATGGCTGACAAAGGCGTCGCCGCACATTGGATTTACAAAGATGATGGTGAAACGCAGCAAGGCACTACGGCGCAAGTTCGAGCACGCAAGTGGATGCAATCCTTATTAGAACTGCAACAAAGTGCAAGTTCATCATTTGAATTTATAGAAAACGTTAAAACCGATTTGTTTCCTGATGAAATATACGTGTTTACACCAGACGGCCGAATTATAGAATTACCCATGGGTGCCACGCCCGTCGACTTTGCTTACGCAGTGCATACTGATGTAGGTAACTCTTGTGTGGGTGTGCGAGTAGAACGACGTAACTACTCACTTAATAAGCCACTGCAAAATGGTCAATCGGTGGAAATAATTACCTCTCCAAGAGCAAAACCTAACGCCAACTGGCTCAATTTCGTGGTCAGTGCCAGAGCCCGTTCTAATATACGCCACTACCTTAAGCGCCAGCAGTCCAAAGAAGCCATCAGTATGGGTAATCGTTTACTTAGACATGCTTTAGGGGCGAGAAGATTAGACGATATTCCGCAAGAAGATAGAGATCGTGTTGTGGCTGAAACCAAACATGATTCTTTTGACGAATTGCTTTCAGATATTGGTTTAGGTAATGAACTCAGTGCCATTGTCGCTCGACGACTGTTGGGCGAGTCTGAAGAGCTGCCAGATAAAGGCCGTAATGTGGCGATTAAAGGCACTGAAGGCTTGTTAGTGACCTACCCCAAATGTTGTTACCCGATTCCCGATGATGAAATTATCGCGATTCTTAGTCCTGGTCGGGGCATGGTTATCCATCAGGTAGGTTGCAGTAACATTCGTAAGCTAAGTAAAGAAGAGCCTCAACGTGTTTTACCAATGCATTGGGATAGCGAAGCTCAAGGTGAATTCAAAGCGTCGGTAAGAATAGAACTAATTAATCATCAAGGCACATTGGCTACGCTAACCAATGCCGTTGCTTCGTGTGATTCAAATATTATTGGTTTACAAACAGAAGAAAAAGAAAGCAATGTTTATTACATTGATATTGAGTTAACCACAAAAAATCGTGTACATCTGGCTAAGGTCATGCGCAAAATTCGCTCCATGCCGGAAGTGCAAAAAGTCTCACGTCATAGTCAAATTCGACACAACTAAGGTAAATAATTATGTCAAAGTCCGTAATTCATACTGACCGGGCCCCTCAAGCTATTGGGACTTATAGTCAAGCTGTAAAGTCTGGCACAACTGTGTATTTATCTGGCCAAATTCCTTTGGTTCCAGAGACCATGGAAATGGTTTCTGACGATTTTAAAACACAAGCTATTCAGGTATTTGAAAATGTAACTGCAGTGTGTGAAGCCGCTGGTGGTACTACTAATGATTTGGTTAAAGTGAATATATTTCTAACCGATTTATCTAATTTTGCCACCGTAAATGAGGTGATGAGCCAGTATTTTAAAAAGCCATATCCTGCTCGTGCCGCTATAGGTGTAAAAGAACTACCAAAAGGTTCACAAATTGAAATCGACGGCATTATGGAATTGCCTGAGTGATATTGCTTTAGAAAGTTTGGCTTTCAGTTAGAGGTTTTTTAGTGTCAGTGTCACCAGAACGTTATCAAAAAATTCGTGATGTCTTAAGCAAGCGACAAACTAGCTTAACCGTATGTTTGGAGCAAGTTCATAAGCCCCATAATGTTTCCGCAGTGATTAGAAGTTGTGATGCGGTAGGCATTCATAAAGTGCATGCCGTTTGGGATGATGAAACAAAAGAATTACGTGGTGGCACCGCAATGGGCAGCCAAAATTGGGTGTACATGGAAAACCACAATAGCATTGGTGATGCAGTTTCTCATTTGCAAGAACAAAAAATGCAGGTGTTGGTTACCCATTTGTCTGATCAGGCCGTAGATTTTCGCGATGTCGATTATACCAAGCCAACAGCGATAATTTTAGGCCAAGAAAAGCACGGTGCTACGCAACAAGCTATCGATTTAGCCGATCAAGAGATTGTCATTCCTATGGTCGGAATGGTGCAATCCCTCAACGTCAGTGTAGCAGCTGCACTGGTTTTATATGAGGCGCAGCGGCAACGACAAATTGCCGGTATGTATGATACGCAGCACCTTGATGAATCAGACTGCCAAAAAATGTTATTCGAACGGGGTTATCCTGACTTTCGTAAATTATGCGACGAAAAAGACCTGCCATACCCACATATTGATGAACAAGGAAGTATTGTCGCCGACGATGATTGGTGGCAAGCATTGCAATTCCGAAAGCTGTAGGCGGGTGCTTTAGCCCCGCGCTATCCTATGATATTTCATGGCCTGAAGGCCATGCTACGGGTTTCTGTTGTAGGCGGTTGTTTTAGCCCCGCGCTATCCTATGATATTTCATGGCCTAAAGGCCATGCTACGGGATTTCTGTTGTAGGCGGTTGCTTTAACCCCGCGCTATCCTATGATATTCCATAGCCTGAAGACCATGCTGCGG
>NZ_JAHKPT010000026.1:0-183 GCF_018860635.1 Aliiglaciecola lipolytica | reverse complement strand
TTTCTCTTGTAGGCGGTTGTTTTAGCCCCGCGCTATCCTATGATATTCCATGGCCTAAAGGCCATGCTACGGGATTTCTGTTGTAGGCGGTTGCTTTAGCCCCGCGCTATCTTCCGACCTCCATGGCCTGAAGGCCATGCTACGGGTTTCTGTTGTAGGCGGGTGTTTTAGCCCCGCGCTATC
>NZ_JAHKPT010000029.1 GCF_018860635.1 Aliiglaciecola lipolytica | reverse complement strand
ACGACGACACCATAAACTGGGAAACATCTCACCAGTTGAATATGAGATGAAATTAATGAAAAGTGCCTAATAAAGTGTCCAAGAAGAGTTGACCATTACACTCTTTGGTGGTCTTTCCCTTACCGACAGATAGATCGGCTAAGTACTGTTTAACCTCAGAACAAGATAATTCAGCGCTTTGTATATCTTTAGGAATATCTAGTGCTACCGGCCCAGGTTTTCCACCAAGCGCTTTATGTATCGCGAAACAAAGCTGACGAACCAGATCACCTTTGTGCAACACGAGTTGGTTGTGCTTAGTCGCGGTGCGAAACAAGCTGACGATGTTAGCTTCTTGAAACGCATCGGTGGCGAGTAATTGACTATTTACCTGACCAGTAATACACAATATTGGTACTGCATCCATCAATGCATCGGTTAATCCCGTCACGGTATTAGTCGCGCCAGGGCCGGATGTGGCAAAGACCACGCCTAACTTTCCAGTTGTTCGCGCGTAACCTTGTGCGGCATGAACAGCAGCTTGCTCATGTCTGGCCAATATATGCGTTATCTTGTTCTGCCGATATAAAGCATCATATAAAGGAAGTATTGCCCCCCCCGGATACCCAAAAACCGTATCAACGCCAAATTGAGTCAGTACATCAAGTAACAGATCTGATACCGTGATTGTCTTGTTTTCAGTCGGGCCTGAAGTCATCGCTGCTGCTCCACCTTAGTGTGTGACAAAACAAAATCCAGCGCGCCAAGTTTTTGCCAAAATCGCTGGGCAAATAGTGGGTTACTTTGTTCCGTGTCCAGTTGCAGCGTTAGCCTGTAATCTCCCATTGCAGTTTTGACTAAATCTAATTCATTAGGAACCAAAGACAACATCGTCAACAAGTCAATTATTCGAGCAAAAGCATTAATATCGGACTCAAATACAACTTCAATGCGCTGCTGTGTTTCATCGTTATGTTTCATGTGCTATCCGCTCACTTTCAACCAGGAATCAATACGAATAGTATTACAACGAACCCCTGCCATTTCCTTCCAATTATCAACAAAAAACGCTAAATTTATAAAATATTTATGCGCATAAATACATCAAAAGCGGAATTATTATGCTAGACAAAATAGATAAGTTGATTCTAATGGAATTACAACATGATGCGAGCCAGAGTTCTTCAGATATAGCGGCCAAGGTAGGCTCATCACAAACGGCTTGTTGGAGGCGTATCCAAAAGTTGGAGAGTGAAGGTTATATTAAAAAGAAAGTCGCACTTTTGGATCCTGAAAAGCTTGGTCTGGGAACCATTGTATTTGCACATATTAAACTTAGTGCCCATGGCCGAGCCCATTTGGATCAATTTAGTAAAGAAATCCAAAATATTAATCGGGTGGTTGAGTGTTATTGTCTAATGGGCGAGCAGGATTTTTATGCAAAAGTGCTGGTCAAAGATGTATATGACTATGAACGATTATTTTTCGAGAAGATATCCAAAATACCCGGAGTTGCGGAAGTAAAAAGTACAATGGCGTTGTCACATATTAAAAATACTACTGAATACCCAATAGAATAGACAAAACTCAAATATTATTCGGTGATGGCCCCAAATATAGGGAAGATAGTTCTTGGCTTCGCTATATTTGGGGTGCTTGATCTTGCGAGCTAAAGATTTGAAATAAACGTTGTATCTTGACTGATCAACTCACCTTTTTGATTGGTCACTGATATCACAATAGGATTAACTGTCTTATCCAGGTGTTGCTGATCCACTTCTACAGATATTGGATGGCGAATCATCTTTGCACCATCAATTGCAACGTTTGTCGTGCCATTTATTTTTGCATAATTTAACCCATGAACATTAATATTGACGACTTGTCGATGCTGACTTTTATTCATGATGACTAGGGTATATACGTTCTCAATATTGCCGTTTGTCGCTTCACGATAGAGTGTTGTTCTATCACGGATGATCTCAACACCGAGCGGTTTGCGCGTATAGATATCTAACGTTAGGGCAGCTAACATAATGACTAAAACGACCAAGTACCCCACTACACTGGGTCTTAATTTGACGGTTTTTTTACCCTGCAGCGCATTGGCAGATGTAAAGGAAATGAGGTTTTTTTCATATCCCATATTGGTCATCACATTATTACACGCATCCACGCAAGCACCACAATCAATACATTCATATTGAAGACCATTTCTAATATCGATACCTGTGGGACATACATCGACACACAAATTGCAGTCAATACAATCCCCCAAGCCTTTTTTCTGTCTTTGCTCTTGGGTTAGCTTTTTTGATCGAGGGCCTCGTTTGTCACCGCGCTGATTATCGTAAGTGACAGTCACCGTATTATTATCAAACATGGACGATTGGAATCGTGAATAAGGGCACATATGAATGCACATTACTTCTCTCATCCAGCCTGCGTTGCCGTAAGTGCATGCGGTGAAAAGCAACACATATATGAAAGGCCACAAGGTTAAATCAAACGTCACAATATCTATTACCAGTGATTTAATTGGCACAAAATAACCAACAAAGGTTATTGCCGTCACAAGGGAAACGAATAACCACAATCCGTGTTTGATGGTTTTCTTGACCACTTTGTTAGTGGACACAGATTGCTTATCAAGGTGTATTCGCTTGTTCTTACTCCCTTCAACAAACTCTTCTATCGCAACAAAAAGAAAGGTAAAGACAGTTTGCGGACACATGAACCCGCACCAAACTCGGCCTCTTAGTGTCGTTATAAAAAACAAAGCAAAAGCAGAAATGATAAAAATCCAAGCTAAAATAGTGAGATCTTGCGGCCACAATGTTAAGCCAAACAAATGGAATCGCTGTGCAGTGAAATCCAACAACACAGCTTGACTACCCGAATAACGTATCCAAGGCAAGATCAAGAAAATAGCCAGAAAAATTAAACCAGTAGATTTTCTGATCGATTCGAACTTTCCCTCGATCGAACGAATGTAGATTTTACTTTCCGGCTTAAACACCGGGATCTTAGGTGTTTCTTGGGTAATATCCACTACTTCAATTCTTTGCTCGTTCATTGCCTTTCCTATTTAAAGCGAGTGAAACAAATATTTGCTTTGATTGAAGTAATTTAATCGTTTACGATTAATGGTTACAGGTACAGATTCGTGAATTTTAATGGGTACAGATAACGCTAAGGCTAATGTAAAAACCAAATATCAAGTAATTGCTGATGCGTTAGAGCAACAAATTGAGCTGGGGCGATTTGATATAGGTGAAAAGCTCCCTTCTATTCGCCAACTTGCCTCTAATTTTAACGTTTCAAAGAATACTGCTATCAATGCATTGCAACAGTTAGAAAGTAAGTCGCTGATTGAAGCTAACCCAAAAAGCGGGTTTACTGTTAAACACAACCTTCAAAGCTCACTCCCAGTCTCTCCCGTTTTCACTAGCATCAGGCCAAACCGTATTTCAATACCTGAGCTACTACAGGATGTTATAAGCCGCGGTGCAGCGTTTGATATCAAGCCTAGTGCGCCGCTCGAAACAGAATATGGCTTAATAGGCAAATTGCACCAAAAGATAAACAAGTCAATGCGTACTCAAAGTGTGCGTAACTCGCGATATTATGACGACCCCAAAGGTAACCTAAGCTTACGGGAGCAAATAGCTCAACGATATGCTCGTTTAGGCCTGACAGTAGATAGAGAAGATATTTGCATTACCGCAGGATGCCAACATAGCCTATGCCTATCACTAATGGCCACCTGTAAACCCGGCGACAATGTCGTTATCGAATCTCCCGGCTTTTACGGTGTGATCCAGCTATTAGAAGAGTTACAACTCAATGCTATCGAAGTGCCATGCCATAATCTTTCAGGACTGGATATTGAACTCCTAAGAGATGTGCTTGAGAAATACAATGTTAGGGCATGTGTCGTCACCCCAGCATTTTCTACTCCCACGGGCGCATGCATGCCTGATGAAAACAAAGTCCAGCTATTATCGCTGGCTCAACGTTATGACTTTGCCGTTATCGAAGATGATATTTATG
Source organism: Aliiglaciecola lipolytica (assembly GCF_018860635.1). GTDB lineage: Bacteria > Pseudomonadota > Gammaproteobacteria > Enterobacterales > Alteromonadaceae > Aliiglaciecola > Aliiglaciecola lipolytica_A. The sequence goes on along the minus strand of NZ_JAHKPT010000029.1, from coordinate 64,294 downwards.
GTGAACTTGGATTCAAATTTAGACCCAAGCCGATTAAGTTTTTCGATGTCGATGAGCGAGTTATTTTGTGTAGTTCATTTTCCAAATCCTTGTCTGTCGATCTTCGCACCGGATGGATCATTGGTTCTCGTTGGGAGAAAAGAATTCAACGCCTGAAGATGGTGACGCATTTAGCTGGCAGTCAGGCCATTCAAATGGGGTTATCTGAGTTTATATCCTCTGGCAATTTCACACGTTATCTCAAGCAGCGTACCATCAGACTCGAGGAGTATCGAAACGCATTAGCCAGAACGTTGCATCAAGAGTTTGGAGCTTCGGTTCGCTACACACTTCCATTAGGAGGATTGTCATTGTGGGTGCAGTTGCCAAACGATACTAACACGCTCGCACTATATTACCGTGCATTGGAGCATAAGATTGTGTTGACCCCAGGGGCACTGTTTAGCTCTCAAGACAACTTTTCTAACTTCTTACGCATTAGCTTTTGTCACCCACTTACGCCGGAACGCGCTTCGGCAATACACACCCTTCATACACTGACAAAGCGTAAAAAGCAGCGTTGACGGGTTCCAACCTCACCTCGGTGGTTAAGGTGATACAGCCTTAAAAGACGGCGGTAATAGCGTGAATTCAAATATAGGCTACACGATAGCGAAATACATTCTGAACTGAAACAAGTAAAAAGAGGGTGAAATAAATTGGACCAACAACTTAAATAGCCTTAGTAGGGTCTCCCTGCTTACTCGCTGTATTACAATACTTGCAATCAAACGACGCAGGCTCAAGTTCTGAATCGACTTTTTGGCTAGCACAAAGCACTGGTGAAACAAGTCGCAGCCCCAAAAATATAATCGGCGTTAACACTCAATTCTCTGATGTCTTATCAACTTAATCATCGTTCATATCTTGTTTACTTTTTTCAGTCACCATACCAACAACATTCATGATCGCTTTTGCTATTTCGTCGGGCGCCTCAGTGTGAACCGAGTGGCCCCATTCATCTGAGCGGATATGTTGTCCATTTATTACTTGCTCAAACAGTTTGTTGTGAAGCGATAACCAAAGTGTTTTACCTTGTGCGGTTTCTTCAATGAACATTGGTTTTGAATGTACTTTTGTGGAAGTAAAAATAATTGTCGGCAGAGTTGCGGGTAATGGAATTAATTCTGGGTTTGCACTGTCAAGCGTATCAACTAGCAACTGATACTGGGACTGAAGGTGCGGAGGCATATAATTTGCTAAAATCTGGTCATCAGCAATCACTCGTTCCTTGTCTAGTGCTTTGAAACGCAGTCTATGCACTGATGTGGTCGGTTCAACAAGCACCATACCGTCAATACCTGACAAGCTGGTTTTTAACGTTTCTGTTGCTACTAAGCCGCCGTATGAGTGGCCTACCACTATTACGTTGCCGTAAAGACTGGCTTCTTTCACCCTTTTTCGCATTATCGCCACATCTTGAGCCAACGTAGTTGTTTCAGCATCACGAGCCATCAAGCTACTCCGGGTTTCGTTGAGTATCCTTATGGTTTTCGGCAAGTAGGCTATCACTGGGCTCCAAGTGTCACTTTTCGTGCCAAACCCAGCCTCAAAAATAACTGTAATATCATCAGCGGTTGACGCGGCTGATTGAAAAATGCAGAGAGCTAATATAGCTGCTTTTATCAATTGCATTGAAAGTTCCTGATTATGTCGAAGCAAACTGGCACCAACACTAGCAATGAGGAGGTGAAATCAGAGTCAAATTATTTTCAAAAATTTACGACTGCGGACGCAGCCGCATTTATTCACGCTTTGTAGCAGCCTTCCATTCATTGCAAAGTAATGAGTACATTTCTAAATCTACAAGGCTACCTCTACACCATATCGGTTGTCTGAACGTTCCTTCACAGACAAAACCTTACTTCGTAAGTATAGCTAACGATACTTCGTTTCCGCAGACCGTTACCGCCTGAAGTCGGTTGAAGAGTGTTGATTCAAAGAAAAACTGCGGAAACAAACGCAACGCTTTTTCGCATATCCCTTTTGCCTGTGCCCTGTGAAAGTACGATAGTAAACCACTCTACCGTCTATATAGTGAAAGGTTGTAAAGCTCCCTATTTCACCAACTAGGTTGTGATCATTATCTTCAATGACGAGCCTGCCACAGGTACTCTGCCAAAATCCATTTTGGTTAAACATGTCATAAAATTAACTTTCAGAGACCAGCGATACGGGCATAAACGCACTAGCATAACTGAAGTCCTGACTTAAATCGTAAAGAGAGGATAAGTCTTTTCTGGGTACTGTTCTAATAGCTATATCGTTCGACCTTATCACAATCTAACTCTTACTCGGCGCTGCCGCAGTGCCAGCCAAAATGCCACCATCTACGTTCAACTCAATACCAGTAACATACTGAGACTCATCGCTGGCTAAATAAACTGAAGCATAAGCCACATCTTCTGGCTCTCCCATCTTTCCAATGGGTATTTCTGCTGCAATACTTTCAATGGCTTTGCAACGACTTTCCCCCTCTCCAAGCATTGCATCCCACATGGGTGTCAATATTGCCCCGGGGTGTATTGAATTACATCGAATTGGATAAGATTGCTGTGCACAATATAGTGCAACTGACTTGGTATGATTTCGCACCGCAGCTTTACTCGACGCATAAGCGGCGGCCCCTGGGATACCTACCAATCCTGAACGAGAAGAAATGTTAACTATGCTCGCTTTTTCGGAAGACTTCATAAGACTTATCGCATGTTTACATCCCAGCATTACGCCGTCTAGGTTTGTGCTATGCACTTTACGCCAAGTATCCATACTAACGTGTTCAGGATCAAAAGGCCCAGATGCTTCCATAAACCCTGTAATGCCTGCGTTATTGACGAGAATATCAAGGTGGCCATGCGCTTTTGAAATAGCCTGTATTACATTTACCCAATCTTGCTCAGAGGTAACATCTAAATATCTAAACGACGTGTTGGTGCCGATAGCCTCTGCGGCTTGCTGCCCCTTCACACGTTCAATATCCGAGAGAATTACAAGGGCTCCTTCTTTAGCGAAAACCTCAGCCACTGCTTTTCCAATGCCTTGCGCGGCACCCGTTACAAGCGCAACTTTATTTTTTAACCTTGCCATTATTTCTCCAAGAGAACGTGTCACCGAAATTCAACAACACATAGTTTAGGTCATGATCGTGACCCACTACTTATGCTTTACTTTATAACTCACATTGACATCAGCATTGAATACATCATCCATCGCATCGCGAATGTTATAAGAAATAATAGCGTAAGATATTGAGGGTAAAATTTAGGTAAAACATTTAGTTCTAGCCACAAACGGATTCCTTTACCTATTTTTTACCCTCCATGGTTTACGTTGCGGTATCTATCATCAAAATGACAATCAGGATATGGGAGATTTTATTTTGCCAAATTCGAAGTTGCGAATTACCTTTTCAAACCGTTTGTTCCGACTACAAAAAACAATAACAAACGGTGTACTACTCGATGTACAACTAGAACAAAATTGAGTTGACTACGCAATAGGTAAGGACAAAGTGCTAGATAAATTTACTGAGATGCTTCACTAGTCCGGCATGCTCAAACAACTCTAACCTTGAAATCAATAATCACGTGTAATTCTTTGAACAGGCATGATTAACACGTTAAATTACCTGAATAACCAATGGTGAAAATATTGAAATACTTATTGTACTTGGTAGTAACGTTTTGGTGCGCTAGCACAATGCCGCTTGAGCTTCATGAAAAAAACGATGTCATAAAGTCGTTACAAGCAATTATCGCAGGCAACTATGTTCTCACTGAAAATATTCCTCAGATAGACAGATTGTTACTCAGTCTGAATAAGACCTCCGCGGTAAGAAAAATCAACTCTTCAGAAGCGTTTGCTTCTTTACTTACTGATGAACTGCAGGTTTTTGATAAGCACTTCACAGTTCAATTTATTCCAAATCAACTAAAAGAGGCTCAGCTAGGAGTAAAAGAAAGCTGGTTTGAAAAACTGGACAGAAGTAATTCTGGATTTAATAGAGTAGAAATTTTAAAAGGAAATGTGGGATATCTTGATTTTTGGGGGTTCGATTCATTATCAGACAAGTCAAAAAGAACCGTAGAAAGTGCGATGCAACTGTTATCACATTCCGACGCCTTGATTATTGATTTAAGAGAGAATGGTGGTGGCAGCGCAGAAATGGTTCAGTTTATTAGCAGCTATTTCTTACCTGAGAAAACCCATTTAAACAGCTTTTACACAAGACAAACGGGGCTTACTTCGGATTTTTGGACACTTGATGAAGTCGATAGAATTTTCCCAGAAAATGTGCCGGTTTACATTCTTATTGGCGCTAACACATTCTCTGCAGCGGAAGAGTTTGCCTATAACTTTAAACACTTAGGGCGGGCAACAATCGTGGGTAAACCGAGTAAGGGTGGAGCGAATCCATGGCAATGGTTTGATATAGGTCACGGATATAGAGCCGGAATCCCTGTTGCAATGGCAATAAATCCAATAACAAAATCCAATTGGGAGGGCGTAGGCGTTATTCCACATGCAGTAATCGACTCTGAAAAGGCCCTTTCCAAAGCACATGAAATGGCGCTCAAAGAGATTTCTAAGACCGAAAAGAACAAATTCAAACTCGACGAGATAAATGAAAAGCTGGGCGAGCTATATTCTTCTGCGCTAAAAAAGTAAGTGTATTCAACGGTAGTACATAGCTTTAAAACGTATACTTAAGGGAGATATAGTAGCCTTATTATGGTGTAACATATTCACACAGATTAGCTTTGGTTCAACTTCCCCTCAGCACTCCCGTTCTATTTCTTACCCCACCAATTCCATAAATTTACAGGTATTACTGGCAAGTCGGTAGGCATATTAGATTCAAAGTCATAGCATTCTGGGGGCAAACGTGTTGCGGTTAATCTCAAAAACTAGCATTATTTTAATGAAATCATAAACCATCAATTTCGTTGAAAGTTCGGTTCGGCCTCCTGCTCGCTATTTGAGCGTAGCAGAAGAGACCTGAAAATAACTAACATTATTGTAAAATGTCAAACCATGATGTTTTTTAATAAACTATTATATCTCTGCACAGCGGAAACCAAGAACCGCGTATTAAGTTTTATTATACTGTCCGACCTTTCCCCTTACCTCGCTGAGACTGTGCTAGCATCGCTTCTAATATTTTGCGAAATTATTTATATGCTAACTGCGGTTCGCATATAAATGACTCCCAGTTCTCATAGTGCAGCTCTACGCTGACTAGTCATACACAGGGTTCACAAAATTCAGATCAGCAAACAGCGCTTTGTGTCTGCGATTCTCATCCTCAAGGTCCTTAAGGCGCTTGATTTCTGAGGCTTCCATACCACCGTATTTCGATTTCCAGTTGTAGTACGTTGGCTCTGAGATATCGTATTCGCGGCAGACCCCTTTTAAAATCTTAACGATTTTTGTTTCCGTGTATCGGGACTTTTTCATTAGGAGTTTTCCTTCTTGGCTCAGTGTGCGCCGGAGAACTCTAAAGAGGTATGCCACGAGTTTGGGGAATGTTTACAAAAGATCAACTAACATGCGCAGGTTCAAAGGACCTTGATGCATACTATTTTGATTCATCTTTATTTAAGATAATTTAGTTTGTAAATCAGATATCCGAAAAGATCACTTAAGAAGAGATAGAAACGTTTTGAATTCTGGGCACAAAATGGGCACGTTTTGGGCACCGCGTGCCCAAAAGTGAAAAATGAGTGAGATTTACTGAATTTGAGGCATAAAAAAAGCCCTGATAAATCAGGGCTTTCTATGTGGTTGCGGGAGCAGGATTTGAACCTACGACCTTCGGGTTATGAGCCCGACGAGCTACCAGACTGCTCCATCCCGCGCTTGAAACTGGTTTGATTGGGTAGTTGTTTTGTTTCTCTTCCCTCTCAAGTGGTGCGTATTATACATAGCCATTTACGCTGTGCAAGCAAGATATGCAAAAAATGCAATAAAACTTTAATATTTCAGACCGTTCGGTCAAAAATAACACAAAAGGCTTGATTTACGTACGATTTGACCACTATTGCTGATAAAAATTAATTAAATAAATCCATTTTTTCTGCAAGTTTAAAATCTAATTCACTGATCCCACCCACATCATGGGTGGTTAATTCAACATCTACCTTGTTATAGACATTGAACCATTCAGGGTGATGATTTAATTTTTCAGCCCAAATCGCAACTTGAGACATCCAACCAAACGCACGAATAAAACTTTTAAACTTAAAAGTCTTGATTAGTTTAGTACCATTTACTTGCCACTTTTGTTCTTCACTTTTACCTTCATTGATATCTAAAAGTGCATCTATGATTTGTTGTTGTGTATATTTTTCAGCCATGACCAAGTGTCCTTATTAAAAACGAGCTACCAGTGTTGAAAAAAACCGCAAAGATTAAAAGGGTTTAGTGAAAAAAGTATCGAGATTTTTTGGAAGGGGTTATTTACAAAAAATCCCCGAACTAGGTCGGGGATTTTAAATAAACATATTTAAGCTTAGAACTCGATTGCTAATCTAGCGTAAATTTGTCGACCACGTGGATCATGTACTTTGGAGTCAAAACCACTGTTTGTGAACAATTGAGGAGGCTCTTCGTCCATCAAGTTAATACCACCAATAGATAGTACATAACTCATGTCAGACTCTAACATTGTTCCCAAATCAAGATTGTATTGAGCATCAACCGTTACGTGACTGTCTACTTCGTAAAAACTATTAGTCGCACATACACCGCCAGTTGCTAAGGTGCCATCGCTACAGTTTTGATCATCATCATAGCCGCTGATGTAACGAACAAATACGTTAGCTGCGTGAACGCCTGTATTCCAATGTAATCCTAGATTCATACGTAATTCAGGTGAAGATACGCCAATATTATTAAAGTTACGTCTGCCTGCACCATCAATTTCACCAGCCTGGGGATCATTCAAGTCATACTTGGTAATAAAGGTTGCATTAATTGAAGGCGTAAAGGTACCCGCGTTTTCTGTTTCTATCTTGTAGCTACTGACAAAATCTAATCCAGAGGTCTTTAACGAGCTAGCGTTAACATAAGTATTATTAACTTGTAAAACAGGACCAGTTAAAGGGTCTCCGGCGCGAACAACGCGGTCAGGATTCGTAGGCTCAGCATTTAGTACCGCCTGAGCGTTCTCTTGAATAATTAGATTATCAAACTCGAAACTCCAATAATCTACCTCGATTGATAAGTCATCAATAGGTTCAAAAGAAACACCTAAGTTATAAGCAGTCGATTCTTCAGGCGTGAGATCTTCATTACCCGAAGTACGGACAGCTGCGAATGCCTGTGCTTCTTGCACCGGGTCGATCAACTGTTGTAAAGACGTCGCACCACCATTTCTTAAAAATACAGTTGGCGCTCTGAACGATGTTGATACAGATGCGCGTAACGACAAGGTCTCACTAGCCCGATAAGAAAAAGCTAGTTTTGGATCTAAAGTATCACCTATAGAACCGCCGTAATCTTCGTAACGCAAGGCTATTTGAATATCAAGATTTTCGCTAACGGGTAAAGCTAATTCGCCAAACACAGCCCACACATCTAAAGAGCCTTCAAAGTCAGGGTTACCAATTACAAACGTAAAACTGTCTTGGTTAGCCAAAGAATCATAATCTTGAGATAGTTTTTCTTCTCTATATTGCATTCCTAGCGCAACTCCAGCTGCACCACCTTCTAAATCAAATGCTTCGAATGAAGCAAAGCCTTCAAACACTTCTAAATCAGCTTTTGAATCAATCGATTCTTCACCGGTAAATGAATCAACCACATACTGAGAGTTAGGTGCTGTAGTGAAAGAATTAGCGAATGGATTAAAGTATTCACAGTCCCCTTCCCCTGGCGTTCCAGTAAGTGGATTACACTGACTTCCGCCTAACCCATTTAACGCTAAGTTAAACTCTGTATTTAACACATCAGGTACTTTAAATAGGAAGTCATTGACGGCGCGGGTATAACTCACTTCCCAGAAACCATTTTCTAACTCACCTTGCAAAGCAGTATTAAATCTAAAGGTATCTGATTCAGTTTGCGCGGGATCTCCATCGAAACCATTACCTTCGGCACGTCCAAAGAAAGCAACTGGCGCACCGAATGGGTTTTGCGGATGGTCAGCAGGTACGATAGGTGAAGTTAATATAGGGAAGCTTGGCGCTCCACCACGCTCGGCACGGTTTCTTGCGTAACCAAATTCGGTGGTCCACATAATTTCTTCCGTTAGCTGATAAGTACTTTGTGCATAAATATTAGTACGAGACTCATCTGCAACATATGAATAATAAGGACCAAAGTCGAATCCACATAAACCAATTTCAAGCCCAGGAATAGTTCCACTAGGAGCACGTAAATCAGGGTAGCCACCAAACTCTTCGCAACCATAGGGGTCAATAATAGGTAAGGTTCCTACCCCTGGAATGGTTAAAAAATACGAACCAGGGTTACCTAAAGCACTGGTATCATCTTGAGGACGACTAAGACGACGGTCGCTAATAAATAAAGGGGAACGATTGGTATAACTGACCGCAGCCATGATATTCCCTTTATCACCGTTAGCTCCCCACAAGCCTTGCATCACGTATTCTTTATTATCGCCATGAGCACCATCTTGGTAATCAAAGCTCATCATCGCGCCTTCATAATTGCGTTTAGTAATGAAGTTAACAACACCGGCTACAGCATCAGATCCGTAAAGCGCTGAGGCACCGTCCTTAACTACTTCCATTCGATTTATTGCTATCATCGGCACCAATGAACTGGTATCAACAAAGTTCAACCCTTCATTAGTTGGTTGAGAATTTACAACCTGACGACGATTATTCAGCAGTACCAATGTTGAAGCGACCCCAAGACCACGTAAATTGATATTAGAGGTACCTGCAGTTGCATTTTGGGTAAAAGCATCGGGATTATTTTCAGAGCCCGAGTTAATGGTGAGGGTTTGCGTAATATCTGCGATATTTTTAGCACCGATGGCGTCTATTGCTACGCTATCGATAACCGCTAAAGGTGATGGTGATTCAAAATTTTCGGAACGTCTTACAAAGCTTCCGGTGACCATTATTAGTTCTACTTCTTCATTAGCTTGTTGCTCCTGTGCAACAGCCACTTGAGGCATCGCTAAAAATTGCGTAGAGACTATTGCCGCTATCGCGCTAATACGAGTCTTGATTTTCATTGAGTGTCCCCTAAATCAATGTGAGCAGCAGCGGTCTAAGCAACATCTAATAGCAATGTGATAAAACCAACACTCTCACTTGATAGTTTTTAATTTTTGTTTTGGGCTAGCGATTTCCCGCAGCCTCCCACAAATAGTAGGGGGATAATCGCTCTATGTAAATTTACTGTTACTTATATGTTAACATTTGCTAAATATATGGCCCTACCAGTCGATAGACAGGTAGACCAGATACTACTGAACTAGAAGCATCAGAAACTTCCCAATCATGGCCGGTTTTTCTCTGTTTTCAATTTCTACTTGGGTGTTAAACCTATATAGAACACCTGTGGGTTTAACCGTCTTAGATTCCAATGAGACGTGATACCGAATCCGATCATTCACTCTGACTGGCTCTAAAAACCGTAGCGTATCGATACCATAATTCAGCAAAGTTTGCGTTGCAGAGTTCAATTCAATTAATTGATAAAATGCATTTGGCATTAACGCCGTTGACAATAATCCGTGGGCAATAGGCATCCCAAACGGACTCTCTTTTTCACACCGGGATTTATCCACATGTATCCATTGGTGATCATTTGTTGAATCGGCAAATTTATTAATTGTTTCTTGATCAATAGTAATCCAATTAGTCTCGCCTAAATTATCGCCTTCTACTAAATCTATTAAAGCTTTTGACATGTATCACCTTCATTTATTTACATTAATTAACAAATATTTTAAATCTTACCAACCTAACCACTATTAATGAAATGAATGTTATGTATAATGTTCTATCATGATTTTTAATAAACTATCCGTCTTGGTTATGTGAAATTTAAATATAGGATCCATATGAATTTAAATCGAATTGACTTGAATTTATTTGCTGTTTTTGATGCGATTTATACCGCTGGCAGTCTTACCAAAGCAGCAGATGTTTTATGTATTACCCAACCAGCCGTTAGTAACTCCCTTGCTCGATTACGGGATATGTTGAATGACCCATTGTTCGTGCGTACGGGTCATAGTATGACCCCTACTCCAGTCGCTCAAAATATTATTGGACCTGCTAGGGATGCACTCTCATTGTTAAGAAAAAGTGTGCAAGACAGCCATACTTTTAATCCTGAAACAGCTGAAAAAACCTTTCACTTTGCCACCCGAGATCTTTTTGAAGCGAGTTTAATGCCCAGGCTACTTGCCAATTTGCAAACCAGAGCCCCTAAAATAGCAATAACGAATTTTGAACTGTCTCGAAATGCGGTCGTGTCCGCGATGGCAAGTGGTAGTTTAGATTTCTTTGCTGACTCATCAACCTTCACTGATCCACACTTGTGCAAACATCAATTTGCCCAAGATAGATTTGTGGTGATGGCACGGAAAAATCACCCAGATTTGCGTAATGGTATTGATTTAGAAACATTTTTGCGACTCGGCCAAGTCAATGTATCCCATCGACGCAGCGATCCCGGCCCAATTGAATTAGCATTAGACAAAATTGGTAAACGACGCAAAATAGTATTGCGTGGCCAACATTTTTTGACTATTCCCAGTATCATAGTAAAAACAGATTTGATTGCGTGTATTCCCTATCACCTCGCAAAACACTATGACCTGTCATTTTATGAAATGCCCTTTGAAGTTCCATTGGTAGAACACTATCTGTATTGGCACGTAAGCGCAGATCATGACCATGCGCACATTTGGATGCGGGAACAGATTTTAGAAGTGGCCCGCCAATTTAATCACCACTAATACACACTTGACTAGATTCCAACTCCCTAGAAACTACGGGAGTTGGATTGTTAAATTTGGGATTTCCCCGCATATTCTCGTGACATCCCATATCATTGGCAATGTATAAGGCTCTATACCTTAGTATCAACAGTTAGATTTTAACTGGTGTAAAACCCGCGTTTAATCAACCCCGTCAAACGCAGACACAACAATTAATTTTATTTACTGAGGAATTTAGCCATGTTGAAAATTGTTAAAACTTCTATCGCCATCGCAGCCACGTCTTTAATATTAACGGGAACCGCCCAAGCAGATATTAACGATGCTTTGCAGAACATTTGCACTATTGTAAAAACCGATGATAAGGGTGAGCTTCGTAAGAAGATGAAAAAAGTGCAGTCAGATTACAGACTAAAATTAAAAGATTATTACGCCGGTGTGTCCTGTGGCGGGAACAGTCTAATACGCACAGCCATGTTAAGTGATGCTGTTGAAACGGGCACATTAATGGTTAAAAAAATGCCAAAATCTGATTTAACGACTCCTGAAAAGGACGGTAAAACATTACAAGCTTGGATAGCAGAAAATGGCTTAGATGCCTCACCTATTTCTGCCGTGATCAAAGATCGCATCTAAAGACTTTTTATAAAGAACTAAACCAGTTCAACATGGTAAGTAGACGTGCGCTGTCTACATCCTCGGAAAACAGCCTCATTTGAGGCTGTTTTTCGTTATTAGTAACGGATTTATTAAGCTCAAATTTTTAATCCAAAACTCAAGTTATACACACCTCAAAAAAGTAAAAATGCGTTTTTACAGACTTTTAAAATTAAATATTAATCATATATATCAGTATTTTAGGCAATATCACACACATTATGGTATAGCTTCGCATACCCAAGTATCAAGGCGCAGATTTTAATGTGCCGTGAAATCGTTTTTAATTAATCCCGTCAAAACGTGAACCAAAAATTTTAACTACTGAGGAATTTAACCATGTTGAAAATTGTTAAAACTTCTATCGCCATCGCAGCCACTTCTTTGTTACTTGCGGGTACAGCCCAAGCAGATATTAATGATGCTTTGCAAAATATTTGCACCATCGTGAAAACTGATGACAAAGGTGAGCTTCGCAAGAAGATGAAAAAAGTACAATCTGACTACAGATTAAAATTAAAAGACTATTACACAGGTGTATCCTGCGACGGAAACAGCCTAATCCGCACAGCAATGTTAAGTGACGCCATTGAAACGGGTACGCTTATGGTGAAAAAAATGCCAAAGTCAGACCTAACCTCTCCAGAGAGTGATGGAAAAACATTGCAAGCATGGATAGCAGAGAATGGCTTAGATGCTTCTCCTATCTCAGCGGTGATTAAAGATCGCATCTAAGGACTTTACTTAGAACTGAACCAGTTCAACATGGTAAGTAGGCAGGGCGCTGCCTACGTCCTCGGGAAACAGCCTCTTTTGAGGCTGTTTTTCGTTTAATCAAACAAAATATGAATATTGATAAACAACATTACATACTAGTAATAGCGTCTATAGACCAAGGCTGACTAACCTAAAAAACGTTCAATTTGCTCATTTACCTGTTGAGGATATTGGTGATGCAACCAGTGATTTGCATTCTCAAACCTAACCACTTTTAGATTGGGCACATAATCATCTAAACCATTTAATATCTCAGGAACAAACGCTAAATCACGAATCCCCCACAGCACTAATGTTGGTACATTGATTCTTATATTAGGGATCTTCATCTTTTGTGTATCTTTAACAGGCCCAGAAGCATGCCCATTAGTATTAACTGGTGCTAACTGAGGCATGACTCGATAGTAATTTAACATTGCATCTAAAACCCCAGAGATTTGCCAACTTTGTTGGTATTCCAATATTTCTGCAGGGGTCAAAGCAGAATTACCATTTTCATCCAAGAACATATCTTTTAAAAAGCGAAAATCATCTTCTGATACTTTTTCAATCGCATCAGATGCAATAAGTTGATGTATGTAGCCGCTTTTTTCTCGTTGCACTTGATTGCTTATCATTTCACGGGTAAAAGTGCTCGGGTGAGCTGCGTTTAAAATCACTAAACTGGAAAACAAATCTGCATGAAAAGCCACAAGTGGCCAGGCGATTGCCCCACCCCAATCGTGGGCAATAAGTGAAACAGGCTGTCCTGCAGCAACAAAAGTTACAAACCTACTCAACACTTCGACTAAATTAGTAACTTGATAAAATTCTATATCGTTTGGCTTAGATGATTGATTATAACCCGGAAGATCAGGGGCAATCACTCGGTAGTGTTTACAAAAGTGGGTCATTTGATTTCGCCAGGTTCGCCAATTTTCTGGAAAACCGTGTAAAAATATCAGAGTTCCCTTGGGAGCGTCACAATCACACATTTCTACATAATGAATGTAGCAGTCATCAATTTGGGCGAGTTTACTTTGCATAGACGTATCCAAAATTTTGCTTAGTTCAGAGTAAATAAAAAAGCGGATGAAATATCATCCGCTTTTATCAAACATAAACCTGTGTAGTCTAACCAAGTTTACTATTAGTCAATCATGAAATAATCAACTGGCATGCTCATTAAGTTTTCAGAGCCGGTTTCTATTGCCGAAGCATGAGAACGCGTGCGTGAAAGTAATCGAGCAAAGTAGAAACCAGCAGTTTTCAGTTTTGCTTCGTAGAACGCAACTTCTGAAGTTCCTTCATCTAACTTTTGCTGGGCAACGACAGCCATTTTAAGCCATAGGTAGCCAACAATAATGTAGCCAGAATACATTAAGTAGTCCACAGACGCTGCGCCCACTTCATCAGGATTTCCGGCTGCACGTTTGGCTATTTCCTGAGTCATTTGAGACCACTCATCAATGTGTGATTCAATTGCATTAGACCAAGCATTAAATTGTGATTTATCTCTTACACTCAAGCAATATTCTTGAACTTCCTTAATAAATGTTTTCAGCAATTCGCCATTGGAACCAAGAATTTTACGCCCCAACAAATCGATAGCTTGAATACCGGTCGTTCCTTCATACATAGTACAGATTCGAGTATCACGGGCTAGTTGCTCCATTCCCCACTCTTTGATGAATCCGTGTCCGCCATATACTTGCATACCATAACTGGTTGTCTCTTGAGCGGTTTCCGTTAAGAAAGCCTTAACAATCGGTGTTAATAAAGCAAGCTTAGCTTCAGCTACTTGTTTTTCTTCTTCATTTTCACTGTATAGAGTGATATCCACCATTTGCATACAGTAAATTGCCAGAGCGCGATTGCCCTCAGCAAAGGCTTTTTGGGTCAACAACATACGACGAACATCTGGATGAACGATAATTGGATCTGCAGGACCTTCTGGATTAACCGGACCTTTTGTAGAACGGAACTGCAATCTATCTTTGGCGTAGGCTAATGCACCTTGGAACGCAGCTTCGGTGCCAGCTAGACCTTCCAAACCAGTACCGATTCTAGCGGTGTTCATAAAGGTGAACATGCAGTTCAAACCGCGGTTTGGAGGACCAATTAGATATCCCTTAGCGTTATCAAAGTTGATAACACAAGTGGCACTGGCTTTGATCCCCATTTTGTGTTCAATAGAACCACATGCAACGTTATTGCGGTCAAGAACTTCACTTTGCTCATTTACGTTGAACTTAGGCACAACGAAAAGAGAAATACCTTTAGTTCCTGCAGGCGCATCTGGTAAACGGGCTAGAACGATATGCACAATGTTTTCAGAAAAATCATGCTCACCAGCAGAAATAAATATTTTAGTTCCAGTCAGGCTATAAGTACCATCATCATTTGGTACAGCTTTGGTTTTCAACATCCCCAAATCTGAACCACAATGGGACTCAGTCAAACACATAGTCCCTGTCCAACGACCTTCAATAAGAGGTGGCAAGAAAGTTTGTTTCTGTTCGTCGGTACCGTGACTAGTAATTGTAGCGATACACCCCTGACTCAAGCCAGGATACATAGCCCACGAATGGTTTGCACCAGATGTCCACTCAGCAATAGCTGAGGCCAATGAGTACGGTAATGCTTGACCACCGTATTCAACTGGGTGGGTCATCGAAGGCCAACCACCCTCGCAATAGGTTTTGTACGCTTCTTTGAACCCAGGAGGGGTTGTGACATTGCCGTCTTCCCACTTACACCCAACTTCATCACCAATTGCATTAATTGGTGCTAAAACATTTTCTGTAAACTTTGCCGCTTCGGCGGTAATAGCTTCGACCATTTCAGGGTTTGCATCTTCAAAACCTAATTTTTCATAATGCTTTTCGAAACCAAGCAGTTCGTTCATAACGAACAAGGTATCACGTACCGGAGATTTATAATTTTGCATATTTTTTACTACCTTTATTATTCTTTAATACACTTCAAATAAGCCGGCCGCGCCCATTCCGCCGCCTATACACATGGTGCAGACTACGTATTTCGCACCTCTACGCTTACCTTCAATCAACGCATGTCCAACCATACGTGCGCCACTCATTCCGTAAGGGTGACCAATCGACACAGCGCCGCCATTTACATTCAGTAATTCAGCAGGAATGCCAAGGGTTTTCTGGCAATAAAGCACTTGCACGGCAAATGCTTCATTCAATTCCCAAAGGCCAATATCTTCTATTTTCAAACCATGTTGCTTCAGCAGTTTGGGGATAGCGAAAACGGGACCAATACCCATTTCATCTGGTTCACAACCAGCCACAGCAATTCCTCTATACGCGCCAAGGGGGGTAAGGTTTAATTGCTCAGCTAATTTACTGTCCATCATAACGCTGGCTGATGCACCGTCAGATAGTTGGCTAGCATTACCCGCAGTAATACAACCACCTTCAATGACCGGTTTAAGGCTATTTAGTCCCTCTAGGGTAGTCTCAGCTCGGTTTCCCTCATCCTTAGTCAGAGTCACCTCTTCTAGGCTCTGCTCTTTTGTTTCTTTGTTGACGACAACTTTTGTTGCTGTAACTGGCACTATTTCATCATCAAACTTACCGGCTTGTTGTGCCGCTGCAGTGCGCATTTGACTTTGATAGGCATATTCATCTTGTTCATCACGGCCAATACCATAACGATTAGCAACCACTTCTGCGGTTTGTAACATTGGCATATAGATATCTTTGTGTTTGGCAACTAAGGCTTTGTCTACCGCACGATACATATTCATTTTGTCGTTCTGAACTAAACTGATTGAGTCCAATCCACCGGCAACCATAACGGGCACATTATCGGTGATAATGTGTTTTGCCGCAGTTGCAATAGCGTACATACCTGAACTACATTGGCGATCTAACGTCATGCCACCAACAGTAACGGGTAAGCCACCAGCAAGGGCACCTAAACGACCAATATTCATTCCACCAGAACCCTGAGTAAGGGCACTACCTAAAATAACGTCATCGACACTTGCTGGATCAATACCCGCTTTTTTAACCGCTGCGCTAATTGCGTGACCAGCCAAACTCGGCGCTTCTAGATTATTAAAGGCACCGCGATAAGCTCTGCCAATTGGTGTACGTGCTGTTGAAACAATAACTGCTTCTTTCATAATCAATCCTTAAATTCTTTACAATGTTTATAGTTCTTTACTTACGGAAGTCAGAAAATCGCTTGCCTTGTTCAGCCAATTTTTTCAGCAAAGGCGCTGGTTCAAACCACGCTTTCCCGTATTCACCCAACTCATCACGATATTTACACATCGCGGCATACACTTTATCTAAACCAATTTCATCAGCGTATTGCATTGGGCCACCACGATGGACAGGGAATCCGTATCCATATACATAAATAACGTCGATATCACTGGATTTGGCAGCAATGCCCTCTTCCAAAATATGTGCACCTTCGTTAATTAATGTGAAAATACATCTCTCAAGTATTTCTTGATCACTATGCTGACGTTGCTCCACGCCTAAACGCTCAGCTTCTTGTTTAGCAATTTCTGCTACGTCGGGATCCAAAATGGGCTTTCTGTTACCCTGCTCATAAAGATAAACACCTTTACCCACTTTTAACCCTACACGACCGTCTTCAACCAAACGATCGGCTACTACGGCATAACTAGGATCATGAGCAATATGTTCTTGTCGAGATTGACGAACAAAATAA
This sequence comes from Aliiglaciecola lipolytica, assembly GCF_018860635.1. Classification (GTDB taxonomy): domain Bacteria; phylum Pseudomonadota; class Gammaproteobacteria; order Enterobacterales; family Alteromonadaceae; genus Aliiglaciecola; species Aliiglaciecola lipolytica_A. Next base: position 47,199 of record NZ_JAHKPT010000029.1, on the reverse strand, counting down.
CCTATGTCTAAACCTGCCATGTCGCCCATAGTGAATGGCCCCATAGGCAATCCAAAATCATAAATGACTTTATCTACATGCTCTGGGGAAGCGCCCTCTAACATCATTCGGTTAGATTCACGTCCGTAAGGTTCAATCATGCGGTTGCCGACAAAACCAAAACAAACGCCAACCAATACCGCAACTTTGCGAATTTTCTTAGCTAATTGCATACTCGTTTTGATTACATCAGCCGAGGTTTTTTCACCCTTAACCACTTCTAGCAGTTTCATCACGTTTGCCGGACTGAAAAAGTGCAAACCAATCACGTCTTCAGGTCTCGAGGTACAAGCGGCTATTTCATTCACATCCAAAGTAGAGGTATTGGATGCCAAAATAGCACCTGGTTTACACACGGCATCAAGTTGAGTGAAAACTTGCTTTTTCACGTCCATCTTTTCAAATACAGCTTCGATTACTAGATCAACATCCGCTAGACCAGCATATTCAGTGGTGCCTTGTAGCAAGGCCATACGAGCTTCAACGTCTTGTTGACTGAGCTTGCCTTTTTTCGCAGAGTTTTCGTAGTTACGACGAATAACGCCTAGCCCTTTATCAAGAGCCTCTTGCTTAAGTTCAAGCATAACCACAGGGATACCAGCATTGGCAAAATTCATTGCGATCCCGCCACCCATGGTGCCAGCACCAATAATACCGACCTTTTTAATTTCTCGAACTGGGGTGTTTTTGTCGAAATCAGAAACGTGTCCTGCAGCTCTTTCCGCAAAGAAAAAATGCTGTTGAGCTCTTGCTTGTGGAGATTTCATGCACTCCATAAACAATTCGCCTTCTTTTTCGAGGCCTTTTTCTAAAGGCAAACTAACGGCGGCCTCGACGGCTTGAATACATCTTTCTGGAGAGAAAAATCCGCGGGCTTGTTTGGCAATACCTTGACGATATTGAGCAAACAACTCTGCCGGAGCAGTCGCTGGGTCGATTTCAATATCTTTCACTCGTTTAATTGAACAACCGTCTTTAATCAGAGCAGTGATAAATGCGAGACTTTCGTTTAGTAAGTTTGCTGGCTGCTCAACAATTAAGTCAAAAACTCCAGTCACTGCGGATGCTTTAACCGGTTTACCAGAAACTATCATATCCAATGCTTTTGCCACGCCGGCTAAACGAGGTAAACGCTGAGTACCACCTGCACCAGGCAGAATTCCTAGGTTAACTTCTGGCAAGCCAATTTTATTATCTGCAAAAGTAATTCTGTAATGACAGGCCAAAGCGACTTCCAGTCCACCACCAAAAGCTGGACCATTTAACACTGCAATGATTGGCTTGTTAGCATTCTCAATCAAATCCAGTACTACCGGTAACAACGGCTCCATGTCTCCTGAGGAAAATTCACTGATATCTGCCCCGCCAGAAAATAATCCTAACTGAGAGGAAATGGCAATTGCTTTGATACTTGAATCGTCCAAGGCCCTTTTTATTTCATCAATTAGTCCTACACGTACCGACTTCGATAATGCATTAACAGGCGGGTTTTGCATCATAACTAAGGCAATCTCACCTTGATTTTGACTTACTACAGCAGCAGATTGTTCAGTGCTCATAAAATCCTCAATTTAAAGATTAATAATTCATTAGAACGCTGATACTAGGCCAGCCCACTCAATCATCCAAATTTATTGATTTTATAATTGCAAATAAATGAAATTGATATAGCTGATAGCGGTTGATTTTGTTGATTATAAGGCTAACTGCCCGTAAACAGGGAATTCTTAGATATTGACTTTCGGTTTTGCATCTGATTTTCTAGATACATAGCTTTACATACCGTTAACACAAAAACGTTATTTATCCCTTAGAAAATTAGTTGGTTACAACTCACTTTTGTAGTTAAACACCAACGATACTTCATCCAAGAAGTAAGGATTGATGGGCTGTAAATATTATTTAAACCATTTTAAAAGAAGGTACATTTTTTGGACTCACTTCTCGATTTTAGCGGCCAAGTGGCCATGATAACAGGAGCTGCCAGTGGATTTGGTCGTTTACTTTCACAAGGTTTGGCAGCGAGGGGTTGTAACTTAGTCATTAGTGACATCAACAGTGAAGAACTTGCGAATACGGTTTCATCCCTTAAATTGGGAGAAAACAAAGTAATATCAATGCTTTGTGATGTAAGCAAAGAAGATCAAGTTAAGGCGATGGTTGATGCTGCAATTGAAAATTTCGGCAGACTCGACATCGGCGTCAACAACGCAGGAATCGCCCATCACTTAACGCCTCTGCATAAAATAGATCAAGCGACAATGGACAGCCAAATGGCGGTAAATGTAAATGGTGTCCTGTTTGGCATGAAGTATCAAATTGAAGCCATGTTAAAACAAGGTTTTGGTCATATTTTGAACCTAAGTTCAATGGCCGGAATCGGTGGTGCTCCAAAAGGAGCAGCTTATGCAGCTGCCAAACATGCGGTGGTAGGTCTAACTCGCACTGCTGCGGTGGAATATGCCAAAAAGGGCATACGCGCAAACGCTATCTGCCCTTTTTATAGTCCGACCAATATCTTAGCGTTAGACGGTTTTGATTCACCAGAAAATCAACAACGCTTAGCACAAGGATCACCGATGCGACGATTGGGCCAACCTCAGGAAATAGTCAACACCATGATACTGATTTTATCTCCTGGAAACTCATATATGAGCGGTCAAACCATCGCGATTGATGGTGCAGTCAGCGCTTGGTAAAAGTAACGTCAGCGCTTGGTAAGAGTAGTCTCAGCGCTTGGTAAAAAAATAGCCTAAGCACCTAATAAACATAGCGTCAACGTTTGATGAAAATAGCGTTGACGCCCGGTAAATCAGCGTCATAGCTTGGGGCATTGATTCAATTTTTTAGTAAAAAGCAAACGCTGAACTTTCCGAAAAATAATTTCTCGATTTTAATCACAATCTAGTTAGCTTAATAGGAGCTGATACATGAAAGGACTAATGATGAATACGCAATTGATGATATCGTCAATATTGCGTCATGCTGAAAAAAACTTCCCCACTCGTGAAATAGTATCTGTTACCGCAGACAATCCACGACATCGATATACCTACGCAGATTTTGCCAAACGCACCCGCCAATTAGCCAATGCTTTGGAATCAATGGGAGTTAAATTTGGAGATCGCGTAGGCACATTAGCGTGGAATGATTATCGGCACCTAGAACTTTACTATGCTATTTCTGGCACTGGCATGGTTTGCCATATGATTAATCCAAAACTTTTCCCTGAGCAAGTCAATTACATTATCAACCACGCAGAAGATAAAGTGTTGTTTGTTGATGTATTAGTAATGCCATTAGTTGAAGCCTTGCAGAATCATCTCAAAAGTGTTGAAAAAATTGTGGTGTTGACCGACCGACAACATATGCCAGAAACGACTATTAAAAACGTTATCTGTTACGAGGAGCTCATAGCGCAATTTGATGACAACTATCAATGGCCAGAGTTTGATGAAAATACCGCTGCGGGTATGTGTTACACCTCAGGTACCACAGGTAACCCTAAAGGCGTAGTGTACAGCCACCGTTCAACGGTACTGCACGCCTATGCAGGCTCCTTACCTGATGCAACATGCGCGTCTAGTAACAGCGTTACCCTCCCCATAGTGCCGATGTTCCATGTAAATGCTTGGGGTATTCCCTATGCTGGTGTGATGGTTGGAAGTAAGCTAGTGATGCCGGGGCCTAAAATGGCTGACGGAGAAACATTACAATCCCTAATTGAAAACGAAGGCGTTACCCTCAGCTCTGGTGTCCCCACAATATGGATGGCGTTGTTAGAGTACTTAGATAAAACCGGCAAAAAGATACCCACTTTGAAGTGTGTCACTGCTGGCGGTGCGGCTTGTCCTAGAGGTATCATTGAACGCTTCAAACATGATTATCAAACAGAAGTAAAACAAGGTTGGGGCATGACGGAAATGAGCCCACTAGGTACCTTATTTACCTTAATGCCGGGCATGGAAAACCTCTCCGATGAAGAAGATACTGAACTTCGACTCAAACAAGGTAAAACCGTATTTGGCGTTGAAATGAAAATAGTCGATGACGAAAACAATGAGTTACCTTGGGACGGAGTGGCATTTGGGGCCCTAAAAGTGAAAGGACCGTGGATTGCAACCGGCTACTACGGCATGTCACAAACCCCTGGAGACGATGACTGCCCAGTTGATGAAGATGGTTGGATGAATACCGGTGACGTTGCGACTATAGATCCACAAGGATATTTGCAAATAACCGATAGAACCAAAGATGTGATTAAGTCTGGAGGTGAGTGGATAAGTTCTATCGACATTGAAAATGCCGCTGCAAGTCACCCACAGATAGCCGAAGCGGCGGCAATAGGACGTTATCATCCTAAATGGACAGAACGACCTCTTCTAGTGGTGGTTCAAAATGAAAACGCCAACTTAAGCCGCGATGATGTCATTGATTATTTGAAAGACAAAATCCACAAATGGTCGCTTCCTGAAGATGTTGTATTTGCCAACGAACTTCCGCATACAGCCACCGGAAAACTTAATAAATTGGCATTAAGAGACAACTACAAAGACTACGAATTTCCTCATTAAGCCACTATAAAACGGTATATCATGAAGCAAAATCTGCTTTGTGATATGCCGCCATCAGGTATAAGTACTCATACCGATGTATCAAGCAATGACTTCCTTTCACCTTCTAAATCACTTTAAATTGAGCTATTAACCGTTTTTTATTCGTTAAAGGCCTTTCCCAGAATGAAAGTATTTACAGTCTCCTTCCTGCTCGTGATTTTTTCATGGTCAGCGAATGCTTCGATCATAGGCACACAAGTCGCTTGTGACATAGAACCTTCAATTTTGTGGGAATGTGATAACAGAATTTCAGTTGCTCAAGAGAACAATAGCGAATTTAATATCCTGTTGATGGGTAACGCGTACTTCAGTGTTAATTTTGAAAGCGACTCATTACTGATCAGTAATCTTCAGAGCAATTTACAGTTGAGAGCAAACGAATTACTGAGCTTTTCTTTGCTGCCTAACCTGTTCTCTGCAAGTGATTTTGATCTCATTACCGCGGTGGTGGGATTTGATGCGTCAGACATTGATTTTGACGGTGAACTCCTAGCGTTTAATTTACATAATACTCGTTGGTCATCGCAAGATTACATATTATTGAACTTCACTAACAATGCAGCAGCAGTGTCAAATGCACCGACTGTTTTACTGTTTTTAATTGGTGTGATAGCGCTTAGAAGTCGCTTACGCACAAGGCAAAAGAGTCTGCTACGTAAAACCACCTAAAACAGCATTCTAAAATTGAAAAAGGGAGAATTCAAATTTGCCAAAAATACTATTTTTTTTGATGTCTATTTTTCTGGCAAATATCGTTTTTGCCACCAAGGCAAAGGCTGATATCAATTCAACTTTGATGAATATATGCACTATCGTGGTTTCCGATGATTCATCAGACTTACGAAATAAAATCGAGGAAGTTAACAAACATTACCGACTAAAGCTGCGACATTATTATAATAGTATTAGTTGTGATGGGCAGAGTTTAATTAGAGCAGCCATAATCAATGATGCCTACCAAACGGCTGAGCTATTAATCAAAAAATTACCAAAATTGAATTTACGTTTGCCAGAATCCGATGGTAAAACATTACAACAATGGATCGATGACAAAAATTTGAGTGACTCCCCCATTGCGATCACTTTATCAAACAAAATCTAAGCGCTATCTTGCAAGTTTTTTAACGTTTCTAAAACCATTTGAGTCGCTTGGGCTTTTTTAAGATCATGCACCCTCGGATATTCTTCTTCTAGCATAGCCAACACCGACATCATGCCCCAATGATAGCCAGAAGATAACACTAAATAGGCAAAATCATTGTGTTTATTTTGCGCTTTTATATCGCTAATTTGAGGTGATAACTTGGATACTTCGTTGCCATAAAGTTCTACGTTTTCAAACTTATTTACTTCAAAAAATAACGATTGATAAGCATCGGTCTGCTGATAGGCGTGACTGTAAACTAATGCATCAAATTGTACATATTGTTGATTAAGCAAAATTTGGAATGCTTTATCACCATTTCGAGCATGCGCTTGTAACCCATTCAGGCTTTTCAATAAAGGCGTATTAAACGAGCGCCAAGCTACTGAGTTACGATATCCTAGGTAAGGGCTATTCAGCCCCCCTACTTTGCCATCACACAACTCTTCACGTATGCCTGGCGATAGGTCGTCGGCGAGTTCAATCTGGCGGGCGTAGCCTTTCGCGTAACTAATACTAAATAGACGATAAGCAAGTTGTGAAACGTCGGTCAAAACATCTTGTTGTTGTTCGGCCGTAAATAAATTTTCCTGTTCGGCTAGCGTCTTCATCGCCTCGGTAAAAATCGGTTGATTGCGATTATAGGAGTTATCGAGGGTACTGTGGTCTATATCTGCAGAGCACGAATAAGCGATTAAGAGCGCATTCCAATCGGCTAGATTGGTTGCTCTCACATGCACCATAGCTGTAAAAAGATTAGCATGTACAAACTGCTCAGCATCATTGAATAACTGATTGTGCTCATCGAGCTCTTGTAATTCGGCTTGGGTCAAGACTCTTTTAGCCGAGCAACCAGTGAGTAATATAATCACTGATAGCAATAAAACCAGAAATTGACGCACAGATGTATACATGAATAAATGAGGCCTCAAAGAAATGAGGCCGCAGTGTATTATTTCACTTGCAGGGATTCAAGTATGATGTTTAATCACTTTCCCTGGCTGCCATAGTTAAAACTTCTATGGGCGTAGCGCCATTTTACCTTTAACTTCGCGCCCTAGTACTTTATTAAGTGCTTCGTGCGCTCGTTCCAATGGCAAAGTCTCATCAACAATAACTTTGACCTTTCCTTGTAAGTACCAGCTAAGTAGCTCTTTCATGTTGTCTTGGAAATCCTTGGGTTGGTGCTGGGTAAACGATCCCCAAAATACGCCAACCACTGAATATCCTTTCACCAGGGCTAGATTCACCGGAAATTCAGGGATAGTGCCACCAGCAAAACCAACTACCAGCAAACGACCATTCCAACCCATGCTTCTTGAACATGCGTGGAAGGTATCCCCACCAACACATTCATAAACCACGTCAGCGCCTTTTCCGCCAGTTGCTTCTTTGAGTGCGGTTTTAAGGTCTTTTTCGGTGTAGTTAATCAGAATGTCTGCACCATTTTGTTTAGCGATATCCAGCTTTTCTTGCGTTGAACAAACGGCAATGACTTTAGCTCCCATCGCTTTGCCTATTTGCACAGCAGCCAAGCCCGTACCTCCAGCGGCACCAGTAACAACTAAGGTTTCACCAGGCTGAATATTGGCTCGCTGTTTCAAAGCATGATGAGCAGTAGCGTGAGCTGTTACTAAAGCGGCACCTTCTTCGTCAGGAATTTCGTCAGGTAAAGGTAAAACATGAGTAGCAGGAACAGCCACTTTTTCAGCATAACCACCTAAGGTGCACAGCGCGATAACGCGGCTCCCCACTTTTAGATGTGAGACTCCCTCACCGATTTCACTGATCACCCCTGCAACTTCGCCACCGGGAATAAATGGAAAGTCAGGTTTGCTCTGATACAGCCCCTGAACTAATAATCCATCTGGAAAGTTCACCCCAGATGCCTTGATATCAACAATAACCTGTCCCTTTCCAGCTTTTGGATCAGGTACATCTTGATAACTTAATTTTTCTACGCTGGCGAATTCCTTACATACTATTGCTTTCATTGATGTTCCTCGATTAATTCTACTGCCATTTTGGCCAACGGCGGCACCATAGCCCCTACTTTGCTGGCTTGTTCATTTGACGCGTTACCTTCTAATGCCCGCTTGGCGACACCTTGTGCTATCGCAGCTAACCGGAAAAAGCTAAAGGCGAGATAGAAAGGCCAATTATCAATTTTTGCTAAGCCTGCACGTTGACAATACCAACTGACAAATTCTTCCTCGCTAGGAATCCCCAAAGCTTGCCTATCAACGCCTCCCAAACCACTGGAATGGCCGATGTGTGCAGGTAAACGTAATTGCATACATTGATAAGCTAAATCAGCCAAGGGGTGTCCTAGGGTGGATAATTCCCAGTCCAAGACGGCAATGATCTGCGCCGATGTTTTCGAAAACATTAAGTTATCTAGACGATAGTCGCCATGCACTAAAGACACTTTTCCATCATCGGCTGGGATATTTTGCTGCAACCAACTAATCAGCTTATCCATATCGGGTATGCTATCTATTTCGGATAATTTGTATTGCTTAGACCAGCGACTGAGTTGCCTATCAAAGTAATTTCCAGGTTTACCGTAATCACTAAGGCCAACACTGTCCACGTCTACGGCATGCAAATCAGCCAACACTTGGCTCATTTGCTGATACATAGCATTACGTTTTTCGTTACTGTTAATCTCAGGCAGGGCACTATTCCAGTAGACTGCCCCGTCAACATACTCCATCACATAAAACATACTGCCAATGATGCTAGTGTCTTCGCACAGGTGATAAACCTTGGCAACAGGCACCTTAGTATCTTGCAGTGCGTAAATTACTCTAAACTCGCGATCTACAGCGTGCGCTGATTTGAGTAATTTCCCCGGCGGTTGCCGTCTTAAGACATAATTAGCATCCCCAGCCGTAATCTTGAATGTGGGATTAGATTGCCCGCCGCTAAATTTCTCAGCACTAAACGCACCCGTAAAATCTGTTACGTGAGTGCGGAAGTAAGCCTCTAACGCTTTCATATCAAGTTGCTTCACTGGATCTGGTTTTGTCACTTTAACCTCGATAAATAATCTAAATTACAAACTATTAGGTAAATAAAAACGACCTAAACGCTATTTTTTTGATGTACCAACGTGATCTTTAATTAAGTTACGTCCCAATTGCATCATATGCACCTGATCAGGCCCGTCAGCAAGTTTGATTGTTCGCGCATAGGCGTAAATAGCTGAGAGTACAAAGTCTTGACTGGTACCTGCTGCGCCATGCATTTGAATCGATTGATCGATAACGCGACAAGCCATGTTAGGCGCAACGATTTTGATCGCAGCAATGATATCTCGTGATACTTTGTTACCGTAACGATCCATTTTGTCAGCCGCTTTTAAAGTAAGCAATCTGGCCTGCTCGATGTCACAGTGCATTTGTGCAATAGATTCTCTAACGGATTGTTGCTTGCTCAGAGGCTGACCAAAGGCAATGCGCTCTTCTACTCTTTCACAGGCTAAATCTAGTGCCCGTTGAGCGCAGCCAATTAAACGCATACAGTGGTGGATTCTGCCTGGCCCTAAGCGCCCTTGTGCAATGGCAAAGCCTTCACCTTCACCAACTAATAAGTTGCTTGCTGGCACTCGTACATTTTCAAACAGCACTTCGGCATGCCCAATAGGCTCATCATAAAAACCCATGGCTTTCATCGGACGCACAACGGTTACACCGGCAGTGTCCATCGGCACCAATATTTGCGATTGCTGTCTGTGACGTTCCGCTGTGGTATCAGTTTTACCCATAACCACCATGATTTTACAGTTAGTGTTCATAGCGCCACTGGTATACCACTTACGACCGTTAATCACATACTCATCACCATCGCGGACTATCGATGTTTCAATATTCGTAGCATCACTAGATGCAACAGCAGGTTCAGTCATTGCAAATGCGCTGCGAATTTCGCCATTAAGCAAAGGCTCTAACCACTGTTTTTTATGAGCCTCACTACCATACTTAGACAATACTTCCATATTGCCGGTATCAGGAGCACTACAGTTAAAAACTTCAGGACTCCACAACACGCGTCCCATAGCTTCGCATAAAGGGGCATACTCTAAATTGGTTAAACCCGCACCGTAAGGTAAATATTCTTCAGGTAAAAACAAATTCCACAAATTCGCAGCCTTAGCTTTTTCTTTTAACTCGTGCATTAATGCAGGAGTCGTCCAACGCTGTGGATTATTTTCAACAAGCTCTATGTATTCTTGCTCTATGGGATAGATATTTTCGTCCATAAACTGGTTAAGACGGTCAAGTAAAGCTTGGGTTTTTGGAGAGTAATCAAAGTGCATGAAATGTATCCTCTGTTTTAGAATACAAAAATAGTAGAGTGATTAGTTGTATAAGTTTAATTAATTATTCGAATACTTTTGTATTAGTAATAGATATAAGCTGAATCTAATTTTAAACACCCTATCCTTAAGCACTGATTTTATTGGGTTGTAGAGCATGACAAAATATTCATTAAAGGTAAAATCAATAACAAATAATTTACATTTTATCTAAAATTAGCTTTTCGGCTTACGGCAGATTGACACATCTGCCTACTTTATGACCACATTCAAATATGGCGCGCTTAAAATAGAAGGGAATATATGAGGGGAAGTAAAAAGCAGATTACTATTTTTACAGGTTAATCTCCCCCGCTTAATAACAGTCATTGCTTAGGTATTTCAGCCATTATTACAATGCTAAATTAAGTACACCTTAAGTACTTTAAAATTAACATAGCCGTTTATTATTTTCATCGAGGATCTGTTGACCATCTTCTTTATAGTAAGGTCCTGCAGGCCAATTTTCTAGTAGCGCTAGGACTGCTTCACTCGGGCGACATAACTTAACGCCTTTTGGACTGCACACTATTGGACGATTTACTAATACTGGGAACTTCAGCATGGCCGCTAAAATTGTCTCATCAGCTACACTTTCATCGAATAAGCCAAGTTCTTTAGCTGGCGATTTACTCGTTCTTAAGGCTTCACGGGGAGTTAAATTGGCTGCAGCGAACAACCCCAACAATTGACTGTTTGTCCACCCTTGGGTTAGATAATCAATAATGATAGGTTGATATCCTGCATCCTCAATGATCTTAAGCACATTCCTCGAGGTTCCGCATTCTGGCTTGTGATATATAACTATCATATTAATCCTTAGAATTGAAAACTCAAAACCTGAGTGAATTGAGTTTACGTAAAACATTCGTTTATGCGAAAACGCTACTCGGCGAGCCACTCTTTAACTTGAGCACTGTTGGGAATTGAACCAGAGTGAACTAACTCCTCTTCCATCACGACCGCTGGCGTACTCATTACACCGTAAGCCATAATCACCCGAGGATCGGTTTCTTTTGTGACATCAATCGCCACATTTAACTCTTTTGCGTACTTTTCAAATAACTCTGCAGTTTTAATACATTTAGAACAACCCGTACCTAATACTTTTATATGTTTCATAAATCACCTCACAATAAAAAAGAAAATGCGTTAAATATCCAACCCACAATAGAAAATGATACTAACAACATCATAAAAACAATCGCCAATAAGCGCCATTGCATCACTTGTTTAAGCAAAATAAATTCAGGAAAGCTCGCAGCAACCGTACTCATACAAAAGGCCAGTGTTGTGCCTATCGGTAAGCCATTAACAATCAAACTCTCCATAATGGGTATAACGCCAGTCGCATTTGAATACAGCGGAATCCCTAATAATACGGCCGCTGGAACAGACCACCACTGGCCATTTCCAAGATGTTGTTCAATCCAACCATCTGGCACAAAACCATGCAGTGCAGCACCTAGACCAACACCTATTATTACCCATTTCCACACTCGACCAAATATTTCGAGGGCTTCATCTTTAGCGAATTGATGCCTTTGTGAGAAGGGGATTTTAGTGGGTGCTGACGTTACCGTTGAATTCACAGAAGTGGGTTTATTTTGCCCCTTGTGGAGAGCTTCAGCGGCAAAGGATTGTAACCAGCGCTCGGCTTTAATACTGTCTAAAAAGAAGCCTCCAACAATCCCAACGGTTATGCCAGTCACAACGTAAATTAAGGTAAACTTCCAACCAAGCAAACTCATCAACAACAATACCGCAACTTCATTCACCAATGGCGAGGTCAGCAGAAAAGCCATCGTAATCCCGACTGGAATGCCGGCAGAGGTAAAACCAAGAAATACCGGGATACTTGAACAAGAACAAAACGGTGTTATCGCACCAAAAGCTGAACCAAGCACGTAACCCACGCCTTTATTCTTACCAGCAAGGTAATCCCTCACACGCTCAACTTTCATTGAAGCGCGTAACAACGCAATGACGTAAATCATGACAATCAATAAAACGAATATCTTACTAACGTCCTCAACAAAAAAATGAACTGCGTCACCCAACTTTGACTCGGGGGTCAACTTCAATAAAGAATAGGCTATCCAATCAGCTAGTTGAGTGAACACGGCGAACATTTTTCATCCTCCAAACGGTTATTCTGTAAACCAATGACGAGTTCGATTCGCAAACCAAACTAATGACAACATAACGGGTACCTCTACCAGCACACCAACGACAGTTGCTAAAGCAGCCCCTGAATGTAAACCAAACAACGAAATTGCAACCGCAACAGCCAGTTCAAAAAAGTTTGAGGTACCTATCATACAAGCTGGTGCCGCGACGTTATGGGGCATCTTCATTTTCTTTGCAATAAAATAAGCAATCGCAAAAATACCGTAAGTTTGAATCAACAGCGGAATCGCAATTAATACGATAGCTTCGGGTTTCGCCAAAATCGTTTCCGACTGAAAAGCAAATAACAAAGTCACTGTGGCTAACAAGCCAATGATCGACCAAGGTTTCATCGTTGCAAGAAACTGTTCTAATTTAGAATGGTCATCTGATTTATCTAATTTTTTACGGGTAATCGCCCCAGCAACTAGAGGAATTAATACATACAAAACAACCGATAGAAACAGGGTATCCCAAGGAACTGTAATATCCGTTACACCCAACAATAATCCGGCAATAGGCGCAAATGCGAATATCATAATAATGTCGTTTAAAGAGACCTGCACCAAAGTATAATTAGCGTCACCTTTGATCAGTTGACTCCAAACAAACACCATCGCGGTACAAGGAGCCACACCGAGTAAGATCATGCCTGCGATATATTCCGTTGCGGTTTGAGGATCGACCCAATCGGCGAATATTCCTTTAAGGAACAACCAGCCTAAAAATGCCATAGAAAAAGGCTTAATTAACCAATTGACCACAAGCGTAAGTACTAATCCTTTTGGTTTTTTCCCTACATCTTTAATTGATGAAAAGTCAATTTGTACCATCATTGGATAAATCATTAGCCAAATTAACACGGCAATAACAATATTGACATGGGCATACTCAAAACTTGCAATCACCGCAAATGCATCCGGTGCGATACTGCCAGCGAAAATACCCACGATTATAGCCAGACCAACCCAAACAGATAAGAAACGCTCAAACAATCCCATGTTGTTTTCTCCTTTTATATTGAACGTTGATTTACTCGCTGGCTTAATTGCTCAGCAGATTCAACACGTTCAGAATAGCGATCAACAAAATAATCTTTATTGTTACGTAGCAATAAGGTGAACTTCATTAGCTCTTCCATCACATCGACAATTCGATTGTAATAGGCGGAAGGCTTCATTCGATCGTTTTCATCAAACTCCAAATACGCTTTAGCCACGCTTGATTGATTAGGAATCGTCACCATGCGCATCCAGCGGCCTAAAACCCGTAGCTGATTAACCACATTGAACGATTGCGAGCCTCCACATACTTGCATCACCGCGAGGGTCTTACCTTGGGTAGGACGGACACCGCCAATATTCAATGGCACCCAATCAATTTGGCTTTTAAAGATGCTAGTCATAGAGCCATGACGCTCTGGAGAACACCATACCTGCCCCTCTGACCACATCATAAGTTCACGCAATTCTTTAACCTTGGGATGATGTTCATCTTCAGTATCTGTTTGCGGTAAACCCTCAGGATTAAATATTTTCACATCGGCACCGAAATGAATCAGTAAACGTGCACATTCTTCTACAACCAATCGACTAAATGCTCGCTTACGCATCGATCCATGTAAAAGTAAAATACGCGGTGCGTGTTCTAACGGTTCGGCAATGCATTTTTCAAATGTAGGTTTATCTAAACTCTGCTCTTCAATATTCGCTAATGACATGTCCCGTAGCATATTTAGTGTGCTCCTAATTCAGCTAAGGCAACTTTCAATTGGTCTGGATTAAGATCCTTTTTGGCCAATATTTGCAATTGCTTAACCCGAGCGGTGATTTCTTCAATGCAATGTTTAAAAGAGGCGGCTATCTCTTGTTCCGTGCCTTGCACCTTTGACGGGTCAGTCAGTCCCCAATGCACTTTCAGAGAATTCCCAAACCACAAGGGGCAAGCTTCACCGGCGGCTGAATCACAGACAGTGACCACCACATCGGCATCAAATTGTTCAAAATCATCCCAAGATTGACTCTTGAGTCCCTGCACCGAAATTCCAGCTTCTTGCAGATATTTGATAGATAAAGGGTGTACCTGCCCTGCTGGTTGACTGCCAGCACTTTGAGCCACAATCACATCACCTGCTAACTGATTAGTGATTGCTTCTGAGAGAATACTTCTACATCGATTATGAGTACAAATATATAAAATTTTCATCGTTGAACCCCGGTTAACAACAGTTATATTGAGCATTAGGAGAAGCTTTAAGTCGTTTAAAAGCCGCTTCGAAATAGGATTGGTTATGAAAAGTAGATTCTGTGATCACTTTGTTTACCCAGTCGGGTAATTCTGGATGAAGACGGTAATACACCCACTTCCCTCTTCTTTCATCCTGCAAAATGCAACATTTACGCAGCTCAGCTAAGTGACGGGAAACTTTAGGTTGATCGAGGCAAAGTGCCTCCATGAGATCACATACACACAACTCGCCAGACTCAGCTATCAACATTAAGGATTTAAGTCGAGTATCGTCAGAAAGACATTTAAAAACTTGTAAAGGACTCATAAACACATTCGATTATTCACATATGCGATTAATCATATATGTTAAATTTCACATGTCAAATATTATATAGGTGAGTGATGTAATAAATGTCGCAGGAGTCGCCACTGTTATTAAAATTAATTTTTAAACGGCATAAATTAGGTCGCAATTTTAGCGGTTTAATTTATCCCCTATTAATCTTAATGTTACCTTTGCTTGATAGGTATATTTTGATGCCTAAAATGGTTAATAGAAGTAATAAAATGAGACCCGAAAATCCCAAAATTTGATTGAATTCTTTAAACGGAGTCCATTGTAAATAGTGAATTTTATACAGGGTGTTTATTAACTTGGTGTCACCACCACTTTGACTTAAGGTTAAGCGATTCCAATTAAGATTCACTTCAACCCCAGTGTTTGTTTTTGCTTTATAACCGTCACTCGACACTACATTTCCATAACGTTGTGGATTATGCAAAACAGCATCATTTACCAGCGTATGAAATTCAGATTGTTCGGAAAGCGTTTTAGGTAGATAGGAAACTGGATCTAGATGCTCAAATCCCTGTGCTGTTTTGACCAGTAAATGATGTCCTAGTATCGTCTTAACAACTCTTGCTTCTATCCAATTAGTTGAATTTGGGATGACAAATGATTGCTCCAATGGGTAAGTTTTAATCGCTAACTGTTCATATGCATCTTGATAACCTGGCTTTATAAAAAATATGAGCCCCGTAATTACCCAACCAATCATAGGTAAAACTAATAGCAACCCTAGGACTTTATGCACTCTTCTACTTTTCATTTAAAACACAACCCAAGCACACACCACATGTGACAAAATTTAAATTAAAGGGATTAATCAATGCTCGTTTAGCAAAGATAGCAAAAGTCATTTTACCATCACTTTGACAATTATGACGGCTAAGTACATGAAAAATAAAAATTACTGAGTATCAATTTGTGTAACGTCAAAAAATTCAGGATAACCATAAAAAAGCCGGCAATAGCCGGCTTATACAGTAAATATAAAATAAGTATTTAGATTGGCGAACCTGGAGGAAGCGGTTTCACTTCAAAGTTACCTTTCCAGTCACCTGTTGCCATAAACCAGTCTAACTGTTTAGCCATTACTTTATTTTGGCCATAACGAGAGTTCTTTTTCAACCAACTATGTAAGTCCATCAAGCCAGCTAATAAAGCCCCTTGAGCTTCTGGTGCGATATCTTCAGCTTGCATAGCTTGAATGACACTATTGAGCACTACATAATCTACCCGTTGTTTAACATCAGCAGCAAATTTACTCGGCTTTTGTTGTAAAGTAGCCGCGAATAATTTTTCTAATAAAACAGGGATTGTTAGTTGATCACGACTATTAATAGGACGCGCAGCGAGACGGTTTAATCTCTCAGCTGTTAGCATTAAGCTCAAGGTATAACCCGCTCCTGATTCTGCGGCACTGATAGGATCAAAACTCAAACCATTACGACCATTGAAGCTTTCACGGGTATTAGACTCGCCAAGGCTTTTAGGTGTAATCAAAGAACTAATGTTCTCAGGTATATGTAAAAACTTCGGCGAAAGCGTTTCGATCATGGCATCTAACGCGGCCATCTGCTTGCTTTGTTCAACAAACGACACACCCTTGGGCTGACTATAATCGCCTTTACTTTCGTAAGCGTAGTTTAAACCACCAATAAGTTTAGCCACTGCATCCAATTGATAACGATGCAAGTAATAAACAGGTACTAAGGTTTCTTGCAATGAAGCTAAAGTTGTACCTTCTGGAATAGAATTAATCCCAAATTGTGATAATGCAACTTTACGCACCTCGATCAGATTGTGCAGCTCTTCTACCGGATCTTTACCGTTATCCCATAAGTGACCAATTGGGCTAATGGCGTGACTAGGTCTGGCATCACGATCGCTGATATAGAGCAAACCTGAAGTGAGCGCGGTTTGAATCGTATTTTGTAAATAATCGGCTTCATCAGCATTATCTGGCAAATCTTGATAACCGTAAGCGATCACATGGTCATCCCATTTTCCCATACCTACTGCGTACGCATCGGAAATATCAACTTTGCCATCTTTTACCGTCACAGTAGGATGAGGATAATCCATTACCGACTCGCGACCATAGGCACTGGCTGCGAAGTTATGAGCAATACCTAGCGTATGGCCAACTTCATGGGCAGATAATTGTCTGATTCTGGCTAACGCCATTTCTTTTTGCGCTTCAATGCTGCTATCGCTTTGTTTAAACGGACTGGTTAAACCTAAGGCGATAAGATAATCCTGACGGACGCGCAAAGAACCAAGGGTAACCTGCCCCTTTATAATCTCACCCGTACGTGGATCACGCACTGACATTCCGTAAGACCATCCGCGTGTTGCTCTGTGCACCCAGTTAATGACGTTGTATCTTACGTCCATTGGATCCGCGTCTTCAGGTAACATTTTCACTTGAAACGCGTTTTTATAACCTATTTTAGTAAAGGCTTGATCCCACCACATAGCACCTTCATACAAGGCACTTCTGACCGGCTCTGGCACACCTGGATCTAAATAATAGATAATAGGCTCAACTGCTTCACTTACTGCTGCTTTTGGATCTTTCTTAAACAAACGGTGGCGAGTTATTAAGCTTTGTTCCATCGATGCTTCGATAGGAACTGAATAATCCTGATAGGTCATCTTGTTAAAACCGGAATTAGGGCTGAATGCCCGCGGTTTATAATTATCATCAGGTAATCTGATCAAAGAATGATGTAAATGCACAGTAACACTATCTGGAGAAGGGGTTACTTGCTGCAAGTATTTGCCTGGATTGGTGCCACCAAAAGTGACTAATGATTCCATTTCGGTATTATCAACAAAGGATTTTGTGCGCGGCATATACACTGCACTGCGCTTCGAGTCGACTTTGAAGCTGCCCTGCTTAGCACGAGTTAGGCGCTGGGAAATACCATGGATATCAGACAAAAGGAAATCAGTATAATCGACTAAAACGGCGCCATCTTGCTGTGCAACAACCGTAAAACCAGCAATGACAGAGTCAGCAAAAGCCTCATCGATACTAGCAGCCTCGGCAGCATTATCGGTTGTAGAACGAAACATGGTATTTAACTGTTTTAGCAAAACTTTATCGCCAAAGCGCTCAAAAACCACTAAACGAGTTTTACCAAGCTGGAGTCTGTCTAGGCCGATATCATTCGAGCCTATGCCTTGTGGCAAACTACTTTGGAACAATACTTGTTGCCCAAAGTTTTCAATTTGTAAATACAACTTCCCACTATCTTGTTCATAATAGACGGTGTAAAACCCCTCCTTTGATTGCATTCCACTGGTAAAGTCATTTATCGACTTACTCTGGGAAAACGCAACTGATGAAAATAACATCAAGCAAATAACTACGTATTTTTTCACACCTGTCTCCTAAATTTTTAGTTTATTACCTGATAGAAATAAGCCCAATCCATGCTTAAAACATGAGGATATTCATACTATCTTAAGGTTAATATTATAATTATGATTAGTCTGTTTCAGGCTATGCCGATTATCACAAAACAAGTACACTATGCACTCGCTAATTCTACATAAGGACTATTATGCTTTCCTCTACTCAACTTAACACCATGCTTAACCTTCAAGCCAAAATGAATCAAAAGGTTAATGCTCAGTGGTTAACTGCCGGATATCAATACCTTAGAGCTGCAATGATAGAGGCGGTCGAGGGGATTGAACATCATGGTTGGAAATGGTGGAAAGCGCAACAAAAAGACCTACCCCAGTTGCAAATGGAATTAGTGGACATTTGGCACTTTGCTCTTTCCGCAATCATTATCGACTTTGATGGCAACATAGAGTCCTCTGCCGAAACCATTGCAAGTGAATTGAATAGTGGTGTCCAGTCAGTTACGTTCGACGGCAAAGAATATGCGTTTAATGACCAAGATATTTTAGAAAATTTGGAACTAATGGCGGGTTTATGTGCAGCAAAACGATTTTCTGTGCCTCTATTCATCAAAATTGTCGAACAAGCGGAAATGGATTCGGATGAACTTTACCGTCAGTACGTTGGTAAAAACGTGCTTAACTTCTTTCGACAAG
The DNA here is from genome assembly GCF_018860635.1 of Aliiglaciecola lipolytica. Taxonomy (GTDB): domain Bacteria; phylum Pseudomonadota; class Gammaproteobacteria; order Enterobacterales; family Alteromonadaceae; genus Aliiglaciecola; species Aliiglaciecola lipolytica_A. The sequence goes on along the minus strand of NZ_JAHKPT010000029.1, from coordinate 28,225 downwards.
ATAATGGGTATAAAGACGGTAGTTATTTGAAAGTTTGGCTAGGTCGTGAAGACAATGAACACTTAGTGGAAGTGTTAAACGAACTCGATATTACCCTTCACAATTACAGTGATTGTGTATATCAAGGACTGCAAAAACGTTACCCAAACTAAAACGCATTTAGTGATAAGTTACAGTGTTGCGAGTTGACGAGTAAAGCAGAAGTACAAAGATATGAAAAACAAAGTTACTCAAGCATCGGTGGTTGAAGATGAATCGGTGCTGGTGAATAAACCGAATGGCACTGGATTTTCACGGATATTCAAGGCTACTCAGTGTTCTTTTCGTGGATTTAGCGCAGCATGGCAACATGAGTCAGCATTTCGCCAAGAACTAATTTTGGTAATGGTCATGCTGCCCTTTGCTTTTGTTTTATCCTCTTCAACAGTCCATCTAATGGCGCTTATTGGTACATTACTATTTGTGTTGTTTGCAGAAATTATTAACTCAGCCATTGAAGCGCTCGCGGATGCCGTTACGCTAGAAAATAACATTTTGATTGGACGTGCTAAAGATATGGGATCCTCCGCAGTTTTTATCGCATTGACCATATTAACCTTAGTATGGCTGGAAGCCATTTGGCGTTTTTTTAGCTAATTGAAAAGCGCTTTATAGTTTTGCCACTGGCCAATTGATTTGTGGTGAATAGGTTTACGTACTTGTGCCGCACTTAAAGTATTGATAGTTCCTTTGCCATCAATGGCAGTCACACAAGACGCCTGCCATTCAAGTCCCATATGGTTGAGTACGTTTTTAATGACTTGTTTTGGCTCAGCGGCTAAATTTTCGTAAGTAATGGTGAGGATTCTGTTGGGTATCAACGCCTCCCAGAACTGCATTTGTTGCTGATAGAAACTGACATATTTATCAAACTCCTCAATATCACAAAAATATGGTTCGTTTTCGTAGAAATAGTTTTTATAAATCGATAGCGAAACATCTTTAATCTGCCGAGTAATATGAATCACTTTTGCGTTCGGGAAAAGTTGATAAATTAGACCGATATTTTGAAAATTTGCCGGTAACTTATTAATGATAAAAGCTTCATTTAAACCAATTTTTATCAATTTTAAATAATGTTCTGATACCTTTGAGGTATCAAACTCGCTTAGCTTGCTAGCTAATTCAGGATAACTCAACTGCGTCATTTTCTCTAAAAAAGGCACACTATATTGACTTAGATATGCCTGTTCACCGCAGCTATTTATGTCACTGTGCTGACATAGCATTTGCTCCAACAATGTAGAGCCTGTGCGGGGCAATCCTAGGATAAAAACCGGGGTAACCGCATATGTATTGTCATTTGATTTCTTTTGCGCAAATGCAACCTGTTGATAGCTGTCAGAAAGTGTCGAAAAAAATGCTGACATCTGCTCCGTTCTATAAGGACACAATGTTAACTGATATGCATTGGCCATTTGCAGGTGTTCTATGGCTTTGGGGTAATTTTTCAGTTTGTCATATGCCTGACCTAGTGCGTAATCAAGTAGCATTCGTTGCTGTGATGCAGGTGTGGAACTGGCGTAGCTAGACGTCAATAATGCCCATTCATCTGGATTTAAGGGTGTCACTTGTGTGCGAATTAAATCGAGCCATCCATAGGCTGAAAATTCTGGATCTGCAGAACGAATTTGTGACCAAAGCAGTGGCAGCGCTTGCGTATTTTGTGCAGTGGCAATGTAGTGTTGTATCAATGCTGCGAGCACAGCTTTGTTTTGCGAACAATTTTCATAAGCGTAACGTAATACAGTCTGAGCATCCTCAGTGGCATGTACAATACCGAAAGCATCTGCTAGCTCTAACAGTGGCTCAGGTTGTTTATCTAATAAATGACAGGCTTTTTGCAGTAAATTGATAGCCTGATCATATTGGAACGCCGCTTTAGCGACTTTGCCTAAGCCGAGATACCCTGCCCCGTTATTTGGATCATTTTTCAGTGACTGAACAAATATCTTCTGCGCATTGAGCAAATCACCTTTGGCTAAATAGTCATTTCCTATTCGAATTTGATTATTCAATATTTCTCTCGCATTTCTATCGCACTTCTCAAAAAAAAAGCCTTGTCTACTGACAAGGCTTTCATACTTCCGCTTAGATTAGAAGTTGTAGGTTGCTTTTAAGTAATAAAAACCACCATTGAATCCCATAGGAGAAGTTTCGTAATAAACGCCACCCCATGTGTTATTCGCAATGCCTTGATCCGCAGGAATATTGATTTTTTCAGCATCCTGATCAAACAAGTTTTGCGCACCAGCAGATAGAGTAATTGCATCATTCACGAAATAACTCGCTTCAAAATCAACCGTAACGGCTGAATCAGCAGTAATTGCCGTTGCATCATAATCTACATGCACACCTTGATATTCACCATAGTAATTCAAACGTGTAAACATGCTGAAGCTATCCCAACTTTGTGACCATGTCAGCGTAGCTCTGTGGTTAGGTAGATCTTCTTCAATACGCTTAACTTTGAATTCACCGGTAATATCAGAATATCTATCAACTTCGGTTTCATTCCAGTTATACGCTAAGGCAAACGTTGAACTCCCATCAAAAAGACTGGTAGTGTAATTTGCCACTACGTCAATCCCTTGTGTAGTTGTATCAAAGTCGTTAGTAAAGAAGCTAACCTGTGCCAAACCATCGACGTTTTGTACACCTGCATCTTTAAGGACTTCTTTATCTTCATCAGACAGATTGATTTTATCCGATTGACTAATACGGTCTTCAACTTGAATGTTGTAGTAATCAACTGTAACGAACACGCTACCAACTTGATAAATCATACCAAAGGTATAGCTTTGAGACTCTTCTGGCTCTAGTTCAGTACCACCAAGTTGCACAGATATTGGATTAGTAGGCGGAAGCAACGCTGAATCAACTAATACACCACTGTCTAAGTTAGTTTGCACGTTACTTACGTTCGCTTGACCAACAGTAGGAGCACGGAAACCTGTGCTTACAGAACCACGGAATGAGAGATCATCTGTGGCATGAAACTGTGCTGAAATCTTGTAATTAGTCGTTGAACCAAAGGTATCATAATCTTCGTAACGTAAAGCGTAACCCATTAAGAAAGCTTCTGTGAAGGGAACTTCTGCATCAACATACAAGGCAGCACTGCGACGAGTTGAAACCCCTTGATCTGAAGGTTTAAATCCAGGGAAACCATTAGAGCCTACGCTAAACCCTTGAGAGAAAAGATCGCCAGCAACAAAAGATGCTTCGTCACCTGCAATCACTTCAAAAGATTCTTCACGCCATTCAAGACCACCGGCAAGGTTAATGTCATCATATAAGTCGGCATCAATCAATTTAACCAAATCGAAATTAAAGGTTTTCTCTAATTGAATGTATTTACCCGGTGAGAAATCGCGAGGAGTATCAGGACCAAGGGAAGCATTGACTGTATTGTAGATGAAAAACTGCGATTCATTACGACCAACAGCACCACTAATATCGTATAAAATTCCTTCAGCGAAACCTTCTTTAATTTCACCTTTGGTACCAATTGTTAAAGAAGTATCAGTTATATTACCACCAAAGTTTGGAGTAAAACCTCCAGGGAGCATTTGGTTGAAAGAGAAACAATTTGCCGCAGTTAATGAATCTAGTGCCGTTTGATCAGGAAGACCATTGTCACCGATTTCAACTACTGGACAATTTAATTGCTGCTCCAAACCATCTAAAGAACCAACAAGAACCGTTGCAGGTGCTGCATCCCAAGCAGCTTGACCGGTTGGATCATCATCACCAGGACGATAAGAAGGTGTGCCATCTAAGTTACGCACAATACCGCCATAAACACCCGGACGGGTTGTAGGGTTACGGTAGTAGAAGCCCCCTCTAACATCCCGTTCGGAATAGTTACCAAACATGTAAAATTCTTTATCATTACCTAAATCTAAACCGACGTTACCAAAGATAGTAATGTCGTCGTTTATTTCAGGCGAACCCCATATTTGTGCAGGATCTTCAACGGTCAAACCAGCATCAGCAAACGCTGCGGCATCTGGGCGTTGTACACTGCGACTGGTTGCATCTGCATTTTTGTACTGAAAGCTTAAGTTTGCAAAACCATCATCAGTAAATGGCATACCTACGTTACCAGAAATTTCTGTTGTAGTGCCATCGCCTTCATAATATTCACCGTGGCGAACAACCAATGAACCACCTTCTGAATCATCTTTGAGCACAAAGTTCATTACACCGGCAATTGCATCAGAACCATATTGTGCCGCAGCACCATCTCTTAACACTTCGACCTGTTTCAAAGCAATACTTGGGATAACTGAAATATCAGGGCCTTGTGCACCATCGTTAATGCCACCGCCTAAAAACGCAATAACGGATGAACGATGGCGGCGTTTCCCGTTTAACAGAACTAAGGTACTGTCTGCTGATAACCCTCGTAAATTTGCAGGACGAACCAAAGTAGCGGCATCACTAATTGGGTTAGTGTGAACGTTAAGTGAAGGTACAGTACCTTTGAGTATTTCTAGCATGTCGGTATTACCGGCTTTTGTTAGCTCATCAGAACCAATAATATCAATTGGTACTGGAGAATCACCAACAGAACGTGGTGCCGCGCGGCTACCAACCACCGCTATTTTTTCAACGTTTGCATTTTTGTCTGTGGACTCTTGAGCCATCAGCGGTGTGGTCATTGTCAAAGACAATGCAGCTGTTGCTGACAATCCCATTTTGATCCCCATAGAGAGTTTAGAAAAGTTATTCTTCATGTGTTGTTCCCATAATTAAGTGTTTGGTTTTTCCGTCCATTGTTCGACGTAATCATGCGATTCAGTTAAGTCCTTATTGGCGCACCGATACTGAAATCGTCATGTTGGATAAGCTATTTTTTGATGTATAAGAATTTTTATAGCCTAATCACAGTTTTATTTATAGTTGGATATGCCTAATTTATCAACCTGTTTTGCTAAAAAAACGTTACAAAATAGTAAGTTACTTATTACAAACCAACACTTAATCGGGGCAATTTATATACCCAAACATCAATAACAATCGTTTGCATAGATTTAACCAGTTGTTTTATATTGCTTTTTCACATTTGAAATCTTAATTTTCAAGATAAATTTGAAATTTATAATCGAAATTTTGTTTTGTAAAAATCGAAAAAAAATTACCGAAAAAGTTAAAACGAAAAATTCAGCTCGCCGAAAATTGATTAAAATATCAGCAAGTGCCAGATTGATAAGCCAGAAATAAAAAAAGCCCCGCAAAAAGCGGGGCATAAAATGTCCAGATTTTCTGGAAAATTGGGGAGAAGCGTTTCACAAGTCACAATCGGGAAAGTAACCCCGTTCTGGATGGAATCTATTGAATTCCAACTAGAGAGTGGTACTGATTGTGTAACCCAACAAAACAATTCAGTGATAGTTTACTCTTTACTGTGTAATTCGTCATACCATCTACCTTATAATTAGTGTCAAATATCGCATAACTAACTGAATTTAGTCTGCAAATGAAAAATATCATCGATTGTAATAACGCAAAAATAACAGTTATGGGTAGAATCCTGAGGTTAGATGAAGGAATCGCGTTTAGTTATCCAGGTGTAAGCATTTCATTCAATGTGCAGGCTAAAAATGTCGAATTAGTCGCTAAATGTGCCGTTGGTAAAGGCAGAATAGATGTGATCATCAATAACACGCTTAGCAAACAGCTTGTTATTGCGAAAACACCTAGAACGTTCCGCATATTTTCGGCAAAACATAAACAAAATGTCAAAATTGAATTGCTTAATCGGGGGGAGTCTTGGCACGGGGTTATTAATTTAATCTCATTACTCATACAAGATGGTGAACTTATTGAACCGCCCCAACTTCCTGATAGAAAGTTGATATTCATAGGTGATTCTATTGTGACAGGCGCATTAATGGAGCGACATCCTAATGCGAAAAAAGGACCTCAATTGGCCAATGCTTATCAATCTTTTGGTATGCAATTAGGACGTTTACTCAAAGCTCAAGTGCATCTTATTGGGTTTGGTGGCCGAGGACTAATCCAAGGTTCAAACATGCTAGCGAGTGAAGCCCAATTACCAGAGATTTTTCCACTGACAATACCCGTGCCTCCCTATACCCAAAAATGGCCAGTTGATGCCTACATACCAGAGGGCATTTTCATTTGTTTGGGGACAAATGATTTTTATATCAATACGCCTGACCTGAGTATTTTTAAACGAACTTATGCCCTTGGTGTAAAACACTTGTTGAATTTATATCCTGATGTTCAAATCATGATTTCAGAAGGACCCATGTTATGCGACACCTCTGAAAATGAAGTCAAAAAACGAATCTTAATCCAATCTTTAAAAGATCTTGTGGATGAGCTAAAGGAGCCACAACTGGATTATTTAGCCTGTATTAATTGTAAAGGAGACAATTTTGATCCTCACCCAACCCTAGCCCAACACACTCAGTTAGCGAGGCATTTTATGCCGTTAATACAGCAATCGTTAAGATGGCCGGAAAATTAATATACGCCTGCAAAAAAGGCTGCAATATGCAGCCTTTTGTCGCGATATTACCAATTATACATCGTAAGTAGTGGAAGCAGTATCACCGCCTCTACCAGTCCAATTTGTATGGAAAAATTCTCCGCGAGGTTTATCTTTACGCTCATAAGTGTGCGCACCGAAATAGTCGCGTTGGGCCTGCAACAGATTAGCAGGTAAGTTTTCCGTACGATATCCGTCAAAATAGCTCAGTGCAGACGACAAACAAGGCACTGCCACACCTTGCATTGCTGAAGTTGCAACCACTTCACGCCAGCCTTGTTGAGCCTTGGCAACCACTTGATTGAAATAATCATCTAGCAATAAATTATCCAAATTAGGGTTATTATCGTAAGCGGCTTTAATGTTATCCAAAAATACTGAACGAATAATACATCCTTCACGCCACATCATCGCAATACTGCCATAATCGAGATTCCATTTATATTCTTTGGCTGCCTCTTGAAGTACCGCAAACCCTTGTGCATAAGAGACTATTTTTGAAGCAAGCAATGCTTGGCGTAAGCTTTCAAGGAAAGCCAACTTATCGCCGGTAAATTCTGCTTTTGGTCCAGATATGGTCTTAGCAGCCTGTACTCGTTGATCTTTTATTGCAGAGAGACAACGAGCAAAAACAGCTTCACCTATTAGGGTTAGAGGAACACCTAAGTGCAAGGCCGTAATACCGGTCCATTTACCCGTTCCCTTTTGCCCTGCAGTATCCAAAATACTATTAACCAGCGCTTCACCATTTTCTTTGTAACCTAAAATATCAGCGGTGATTTCTGTCAGGTAACTTGATAATTCAGTTTCATTCCACTGTTTAAAGACAGCTTGCATTTCGTCGGTACTCATTCCCAACAAATCTTGCATTAAAATGAAGCCCTCGCAAATGATTTGCATATCACCATATTCAATGCCGTTATGTACCATTTTTACAAAGTGACCCGCTCCACCTTCACCAACCCAATCACAACATGGAATTGATAGCTCGCCATTTTCGTCTTTAACTTTCGCTGAAATAGCTTGAAAAATAGGTTTCACATGAGGCCATGCTTCAGGATTTCCACCGGGCATAATTGAAGGACCAAGCAACGCGCCTTCTTCTCCACCTGACACGCCCGTCCCTACATACAACAAACCTTTGTCCGTTAACATAGCGGTACGACGATTAGAATCTTCAAACTGGCTGTTTCCACCATCAATGATGATGTCACCTTTATCCAAATGTGGAATGAGCTGTTGTATAAAATCATCTACTGGCTGACCAGATTTAACCATTAGCATAATCTTGCGAGGCGAACTCAATGATGCAACTAATGACTCAATAGAGTCGGCACCACGAATCGTTTTATCTTTCGCTCGGGTCGCGAGAAAATTTTCCACTTTGCTATACGAGCGGTTATAAGCCGTGACCGTAAACCCTTTACTGGCCATATTTAAAATTAGGTTTTCGCCCATTACGGCTAAGCCTACTACGGCTATGTCAGAAAGTGTTTTCATATGATTCCTCGTTGAATTTGGTGGTCAATCCACAGCGGATGATAAGTGGCATTGACGTTACATGATGACAAAAAGTGCGCGTAATTTACAGGAATATGGGGAATATTTATAGCTCGATACTTAATCAGATAGTAAAAATAAACGGATTTACTCTTTTTTCTTATAACTAGACTTTATAAGACGCAAATTTTATCCTGTTAAATAAATCAAACCCTATGGATTATTATGAAGTTTCGAATCTCTTTTATCTGTTCTTTAATGCTAATTTCATTGGCGATAAACGCGGCCCAGACTCAGCCACAAATCGAATCTAAAATCGTTGACACATTAAATCAACAACTTCCACAAGCGCAAGCCCTGTTAATTGAGTCGGTTAACATCAATAGCGGCACCATGAACTTTAGCGGTGTTAAAAAAGTAGGAATGTTATTTAAAAATGAATTAGAACAACTCGGATTTGAAACCCAGTGGCAAGACGGTGCTGAATTTGGACGAGCTGGACATTTGATTGCACGCTATGGAACAAAAGGTCCGAAAATTCTAATGATCGGTCACCTAGATACGGTATTTGCTAAGACAGATGCATTTCAAACCTACCAAGCTTTAGCTGACAATAAAGCTTCAGGCCCTGGTGTCACAGATATGAAAGGCGGAGACGTTATTATTATTGAAGTGATGCGCGCCCTTAAACACCTAGGACTGCTTGATGATGTAAGTATTCAGATTGTCATGACTGGCGATGAAGAACGCAGCGGTAAACCCTTATCCGCCTCAAAAGCGGCAATTATCAACGCTGCCAAATGGGCAGATATCGCTCTTGGGTTCGAAGATGGTGATGGCAATATAGAAACCGCAGTGGTTGCCCGTAGAGGTTCGGTTGATTGGCAACTAGATGTAACCGGACGGCCAGCCCATTCCTCGCAAATATTTAGCCAAAAGGTGGGCTTTGGCGCTATTTTTGAAGGTGCTCGTATCCTAGATACATTTCGTCAGGAGTTAGCCAACCTTGGTGATTTAACCTTCAATCCAGGGGTTATCTTAGGCGGTACCGAAGTAAACTTCGAAGATGAAACTGCCATTGGCACAACATTTGGTAAAAATAACGTAGTAGCTCAGCATCTAATAGTAAAAGGTGGAATAAGAGCATTGACTCAAGATGAGTTGAATACCGCAAAAACCACTATGCATAAGATTGTAAAACAAAACTTACTGCATACCAGCGCCACGCTAGTGATTGGTGAAGGCTATCCACCTATGGCTCCAACTCAGCAGAATTATCAATTGTTGCAATGGTATAGTGATATCAGTGAATCCCTCGGTTACGGTAAAGTGGCAGCCGTCAACCCGCGTAACGCAGGGGCCGCTGATATTTCATTCGCCGCAGAGCACGTAGACATGGCCCTTGATGGTTTAGGTTTAATGGGAACCGGCGGTCATACAAAAGGCGAGATTGCTGATATGACGAGCTTCGCGAAGAATATGCACAAGGCGGCGTTGTTGATTTATCGGATTAGCCAACAATATCCTACAGATTAACTATATAACAAAAAAGCCTGAATACAGTGAGTTCAGGCTTTTTTTCACATAAATGTTTTTTTAAGCCCAAGTAACGTTATAAACGTCTTTTAGATAGCGCACAAAATTCTCATCATCACACAAGTTTTTGCCTGCGGTGTCAGATATTTTTGCGACAGGTTTACCATTTACTTTAACCAGCTTCATCACCATATTTAGAGGTTCAACCCCGTCCACATCATTTGATAAAAAGGTCCCTATACCAAAAGATGTGCGAATGCGTCCGCGAAAATGCAGAAATAGCTCGACCATTTTTTCAAAGTTCAGGGCATCACTGAAAATTACCGTTTTTGTTTTCGGATCGAGTTTCAGATCTGAATACATTTTTATCGCTTTTTCACCGAATTCAAAAGGACAGCCTGAGTCTTGTCGCAATCCCTCGAACAACTTTGCAAAATACAAATCAAAATCTCGGACAAATGCGTCCATACCAATAATATCAGTTAGGGCGTAACCTAGTTGTCCGCGAAACTCTTTCACCCAGCATTCTAACGTATGCTTTTGGGAGTGTGCTAATTGCACGCCTACCTGTTGCGATAGCATAAATATTTCATGTGCCATAGTACCTATGGGATTAACCCCTAACTCTTTAGCAATGTGCATGTTAGAAGTGCCAATAAAAAATTCAGGCAATTGCTTGTTTAGCATATCAACTACGGTTAATTGAGTTTCATAGCTAAATCTACGGCGAGTCCCAAAATCAGCTAAGGTTAAGCCGCTGAGGTCATGTTTCTGGTGTTGCTCTTTTAACCAATCAATTTTTTTAAATAAAGGTTTTCGCACATCTTGATATGACTTATTCGGATAATTACGGCGGTTATACACTTCAGCGACCGTCGATAAAACTGGCATTTCAAAATTATGAATATGCATTAGTGGGCCACGGGCACTTATCGACAATTGCTCATTTTCTTCGGTAATGTACAAAAATCGACTCTGAAAGGACCACATTCGCGCCCATTCTATGAAATCTTTGGTATACCAAGGTGTCTTTTCCAACCAGCGAATTTGATCATCTGTAAATTTAAGGCCGTCCAGTTTTTGCAACTCTTGCTGGATTTCAGCTTTGTAAGGTCTCAAGTCCACATCACTGCGCATAAAAAAACGATATTCGGCTTCTTCAATATAGGGATATTGATGCATAAAGCACTGCCACATATTCATTTTATAATAGTCATTATCTAAGGTGGAAAAATTGAGGTTTTTCCGAAATAAAGAATTGCGCTTAACTGACGCTTTCGAAAACTTCACTAACCAGCACTCCGATTAGCTAACCATTTTTTTAGCTCATGACTATTTTGCAAAATAGTGATCCCTTGGCTTTGCATTAACTCTATTTTCTCAGTGACCCCTTGCGGAGTAATACCACGACACGCAGCTAAATTGAGGACAACATCAAAACGCTGGGAAGCTTGCAATTGTAAGGCCGTGGTGGCTACACAATAATCTGTCGCTAAGCCACCAACAATCACAGTATCGACATTATTAAACACTAAATATTCAATGATCCCCGTTGATAATTTTTCCGCGAGGTCATGATAACAAGCGCCATACGGATGTAAGTCTGGTGCCACACCTTTCCAAACAAAAAAATCGTATTCAGTGGCCGTTGGTAAGCCATCCAAAAGCTCAAATCCTTTGGTTCCAGGACGACAATGCATTTTGAAAGTGCAATCAGTATTGGCGTGATCAAGCGGTTTAAATTGCTCTTCATCTTTGTCGACTCGGAACAAAGCCTGTTCACAATGTGCATCACTGGAGCCAATTATTAAATCTGCTAATGCATTTTGAGCAAGGAGTTCAGGAACAATTTGATCGCCCTCATTGACTGGCAGTTCATCTGGGCAAAGAGGTGTAAAACCTTTTTGTGGATCCACATTAATTGACGCTATTTTAGATTTCATTAACACCTTTTTCCTGAAATTTAATACCGCATTTACGCTGTATACATTTACACAACATTTTGAGTTTTATGATTATAATTTTTAATGGTTTTTACTACACTTTTCGCCAAAGTTATGGCTCAATAGTAAGGCGTTAACCCTTACTCTAATTCGTCATAACAATTGTTTTTACTGGAACCCTACATATGAACATAGCGATTTTTGGTGCGGCATTTAACCCTCCCACTTTAGGGCATCAAGACGCAGTAGAATACATCGCTTCACAACAACCGACATTCGACAGCATATTATTAATTCCCTCATATGCTCATGCTTTCTCAAAAAAAATGCTCTCTTATGAACACAGAGTGGCAATGTTACACCTATTCGCACAACAACTTAATGAACCTAAGATTGAAGTATTCCCGGTTGAAGATCAACTAAGTGATGGTACCAACCCAATTTACACCTTTGATTTATTAACCTACTTGCAAGCAGAATACTTTCCTGATGCAAAACTCACATTCGTCATGGGACCTGATAATCAAATAAATTGGCACAAGTTTTATAAATCCCAAGAAGTTTCAGATAAGTGGGAAATATTGGTAGTACCTGAACGTGTAGCTATACGCTCAACTGCGGTGCGTAACAATCTCATAAACCACAAAGACATTGATAAGCAAGTCCCCAAAGAGGTCGCTCAATATATCAATGAACACGGGTTGTATTTAACCGAACAAGTTTAATAGTGCTTTGTTTATTGCTTAATCACCCCGCGAGTGCGCTGCAGAAATACTTTTTCAAGAACCTTGAGTTTATCTTCTCGCACCTGTGATGTGGCGGAAATCTTATCGGAGATTTTTAACCATTGTGAGTTTTTATCCGTTAAATTAGGCCATGCAGGCAGATCATCTCCGTTCGGGTTGTGAGATTTTATAAAGTTGTACCAGTATTGACGCATTTTGTTTAATACTGGCACATTGTCTGGCCTAAATAAGAAGTATGTCTCCGCAGCGTGATTCGCACCATTGGGGTATTGCTGCGCATCACTCACATAATCAAAAAAATATCTATAACCAGCTTGCCCTATTCGATTCATGCTTTGTGAGGTGATTTTCGCGGCTATCACATACCTCAAATCACCAAACAAATGCTGATAAGGCAGCGCTTGAATAGAAGGCGTTGTTAATTCATAAACTTTTTCCGCCTGTGCCTTTTGATTCCCCATCAATGACAATAAGTGCTCTGCTGGGACGCCAGAATAAGGATACACGCTACCATCAAAACTATTCCCACCACTGATATAGGGAACATCATGTTGTTTGCCTTGCATAAACATTATCGCAGGCTCTTCTGGCAATGTTTTTCCATCGACAATGGGGACATGAAAGCCATCAATTGCAGAAACTAATTTATCAGCCGGCAGTGCATAGAGTGACGCTGAATTTATACTATCTTGCGCTGCATTTAACGCGCGCATTGCAATTTTATCGGAAATTGTTTGTGCATCAGGACTGCCAGCTAGTTCAATAACAGATGACACTCTAGAAAGTGGCCAAGCGCCGTATCCACTTTGCGCTATAGCCCCTTGGAATAATCCGCGACTTTCCTGATTGACCATAAGCATTTGAATCGCCATGCCGCCAGCGGAGCCGCCCGCAATAGTAACTCGATTGGGATCGCCACCAAATGCACCAATATTGGTTTTAATCCACTTCAGCGCAGCGACCATATCCATCACGCTGAAGTTATTTCCATCAGGCAAGTCCAAGGCACTTGGAGCAAATATTCCCAGCGCCCCTAACCTATAATTAAAGGTGACCAATATAATCCCATTATCGGTCCAGTTTTTATGACTATCAGGCTTAATATTCCCCGAACCGGCAACATAACCTCCGCCGTGAATCCAGACCAGAACAGGTAAAGATGTTTCACTCAAATTGGTTGGGGTTTCTGGGGTGAAAATATTCAGGGTTAGACAGTTTTCGCTTTGGGTTAAATTGCCATTTCGTTGCGGACAAGCTGGCCCAAATTGATCAGCAACAAGGGGGCCCGCAAAACTTTCAGGCGCTACAGGAGGTCGCCAACGCAGCGCATCAACCGGCGCCTTTGCATAAGGAATGCCTTTGAATTGGATACTCTGATCTTGCTTAATCCCGGTAACAAAACCCTGTGGTATTTGTTTTACCAAAGTATCCTGAGCGTACCCATTAAAGGTGCATACGAGCAACATTAATATGCTTACTGCCTTTAAATAAGCTATTTTAAAGCGTTCCAAATTATTCAATTTAACATCCTAATTTAAACCATTAAATTTTCTGTTGGGCAACCCAGTCTTTCGTCAACTCTTCTAGCAAATCGAGGGGTAAACTGCCGTTTTTAAGAATTTGATCATGAAATTTACGCACATCGAATTGTTCGCCCAATTCGGTCTGAGCATATTGCCGTAACTGCATAATTTTTAGCTCACCAATTTTGTAAGATAACGCCTGTCCTGGCCAACTAATATAGCGGTCAATTTGGCCAATCACTTCGTTCATACTCAGCGCTGTATTTTTTGCCAAATAATCGATAGCTTGCTGGCGAGTCCAGCCTTTGGCATGGATACCGGTATCGACCACTAAGCGACATGCGCGCCACGCTTCGAAGGTTAGTCGACCAAAGTCACTAATTGGATCCTGATAGAACCCCATCTCCTTGCCTAAACGTTCTGAGTACAAGCCCCAACCTTCACCATATGCGGAGTGATAAAGTTTTTTTCTAAAATTGGCCATATCAATTTCTTGTGCAATGGAGCTTTGGAAATGATGACCGGGTTCTGCTTCGTGGAATGTCAGCGCCTCTAAAGTGTAAAGAGGTTGGCTTTTTAAATCTTTGGTATCTAAAAAGTATGTACCAGATGTAGTGCCACTGCCATCAGAGGAAACATAATAGGCCCCGCCGTTGGGACTGGATTTAATGTCGAATGTAGTGCGCGGTAACACACTAAACCACTTCGGTAATTGGCCCGCCATCTTACGTGTGATGTAGCTGGCTTTTTCTACCATGTCCAGTGCTGTATCAGTGTAGAATTTCTCGTCTGTTCGCAAGTAATGTATAAATTCACTGAAATTGCCTTCAAAGCCTACTTTTGCAATGATGCTTTGCATTTCAGATCTGATCCGGGCCACTTCTTCTAAGCCAATTTGATGGATTTCTTCAGCGCTTAAATCTGTTGTGGTGTAGTACTCGATTAGATATTTATAGTATTGAGCACCGTTATCAACGCTGCTAATACCCGCAGTTTTGCGACAATTAGGCATGTATTGTTGAGTGAAAAAATCATAGAACTTTTGGTACTCGGGGATGACAGTTTGCATGATCAGGCGTTTAGCTTGTTGCTGGTATTTGTGTTTTTCTTGAGCAGAAATACGCGCAGGAAGAGTCGCAAATGGAGCCCAAAAAACACTGTCTTCAACATTGTTTACAATATGTTTGCTGATAGATTTATCATAGTTTTTAAAGGTTTCGCAGTAATGCACATAACCTTTGTTGACGGCCTCAGACAAATCACTTAAAAACGTTTGATTATAACGAGGAAAGTCGGCCAAACTAAGCAAATAATTATCATAGTCTTCAGCGCTTAAAAATGACATATTTGCTGGTGCGCCAGCGAAATAGCTGTGATACCCAGCATAATAATTTAATGGAAAATAGCGATCTAGTTGCTGATAGGTTTTGGCTTCGGCTTGTCTTTCATAAGAAAATAACTTGTAAGTTACCTGATTATTTTCTGACAATTGCGATACATCAATTCTGGCTAAACGTTGAATCAAGGTTTGATTAAACTTTTCTCTTCTTTGCCGTCCTTTTTCAGACATATCGGGTAATTTGCCATTCGTTCTAAACGCATCAGGATCGTTTCTAAAAAACACTTTTTCCTGATTTTCATGTTGCCAATGATCATCCAGTAATTGTTGAAAAAGCTCGGTGTTATCTGTTTTGGCTGCGTGAGCGAACACAGAGACACAAGTCATTGTGATTAAGAAAAAAATGCCTTGATAAGAAATTGGTACTGACATGCTAACTCCTATTATTCAGCAAACAGTGAAAAGGTCTTTTAAAACGCTAACGGTAGCATTCAGTTTGTTCACGATTTTAATTATTTTAAATCAAATACAGAGCAAGTCTGGCACTTAGCACTTCTATTTAGATTAAGTGTTTGCCATTGCATAGACATAGCGTCAAATAACATCAGTTTATTGCTTAATGTTTGTCCGAAATCGACTAATATCTTGAGTGTTTCTAATGCCTGCATGGCACCAATAACGCCCACCAGAGGAGACAATACCCCTGCCTCGCTGCAACTTAATTGCTGCTCTCCAAAATGTCTGCTCAAACATCCGTAACAGGCACTTTGTTTGGCCGGTTGCATACTAAATATTTGCCCTTCCATGCGAATAGCCGCACCTGAAACTAGCGGTTTATTTGCTTTTAAACAGGCCAAATTCAATTGATTTCGAGTCGCTAAATTATCACAGCAATCCACTACAATATGATGATTTTTTATTATCTTATCTAATGCTGAAGTATCTAAACGGCGTTCAATTACAGTAATATTTGTACTGCTATTTAACATCGCTAATTTGCGTTTTGCAGATGTGCACTTGTTCTCGCCAATATTGGATTCATTATGCAGTATCTGTCTTTGCAAATTAGATTCATCGACAATGTCATCATCAACTAAGGTAATCCCTGCCACACCACTTGCCACTATATATTGAGCTGCGGCACAACCTAAACCTCCCACTCCTATTAACAGCACTTTTTTGGATAATAGTAACTCTTGTTTTTCCAAGTCAAATCCGGACAACATGATATGCCGGCTATAGCGCATTGCTTGTGAGTGAGTTAATTGAGCGGGTTCTTTTGTATCACTCATTTCCCTTGAATTCCCTGTTGAATCGACTGACGATAAGCGCTCAAAGCGGGAATACTTGCAATCACAAAGGTAGCCGCACAGACAATCCCAATAATGACTAGAGAACGGGTGCCTAAAATAGTATTTTCAATAAATAGACCGTACTCGGCGCTTAGCCAGGACGCGCCATATTGAAAACCACCCCAAACAACCACTAATGCAATCAAACTTGCACATAAACTCAGTAATAATGCTTCAATTTGGATCAGCAAAAACACCACCCACGAATGGGCACCTATCGCCCGCAACACAGCCATTTCTTGACGTCGTTCGCGCACAGTGGTGAGCAACATAGTGGCAAGTCCAAGTAACGATGAAAACAAAATAAGCACCGAAATAAACAACAAGAGACTTTCGACACTACCGACTAATTGCCATAACTCAGCAAAGGCCACGCCGGGAATGATCGCTAACATAGGTTCTTGTTTATAGGTATTGATTGAACGTTGCAATTGAAAAATTTGCATCTTCGAATTGAGGCCAATGAACATTGCTGTCACGCTATCTACAGCTATATTAACTGGTTGTCCTGATTCGATATTATGCTGTATTTCATCTATTTTTGCTTCACTCATATGCGCAACTTCCAGGCCACTCATGCTGACGTGGATAGTTCTATCAACCGGCGTACCTGTTGGTGCGAGTATACCCGTGATAGTAAATGGCGAGTGTACATGCTTGCTGAAACTCACGTCAGCTAAGCCATGGGACATCGCGATTTCATCGCCTAATTTATAATTGAGTTTACGAGCAACTTCTGAACCAATGACAGCATCAAATGTTGACTCAAATGATGTTCCGCTATTGATGACTAAAGGCTGTTTATTGCCGTACTGAAAATGCTTAAAATATTGATTATTAGTGCCCAACACCCTATACCCTCGATGGGAGTCACCTAAAGCCACTGGAATAATCCACTTCACACTAGGTAGTTTCGATAAAGATTGATAACTATCCCAGGAAACACTATTGGTTGGGCTGCCAATACGAAACACCGAATATAACAATAAATTTGACTGTCCCGTTGGTGCACCGACAATTAAATCAACACCAGAGATAGTGCGACCAAAACTGGCTTTCGCCTGCACTCTTAAATGTTCCACGCTGAGCAATAAAGACACGCTAACAATAATCGATAACATAGTCAGTAATACTGCTGGTAAGCGATGTTTTAGGCTGCGTGCAGCAATACTAATTATCATTCAACCACCTCTTGAGCATGGTTAATCTCTGCTAGTTTTAAATGCTGATCGAAGTAGTTTGCTAAACTAAGATCATGGCTTACAAACAGCAAAGTAAACCGATACTGCTTAGCACATGCTAATAGTAATTTGATGAAACCATCTCGCGCTGACGTATCTAGGGCGGAGGTGGGTTCGTCGACAACTAACAGTTCAGGCTGGTTGATCAAAGCTCGAGCAATGGCCACCCGTTGTTGTTGCCCAACACTAAGTTGATTGGCGGGTTTTTGCAGTAATTCACTGGCTAAATTCAACTGACTACAAAGATTTATAATACTTGAAGTTGGAGCAAACTTTCGGCCCTTGCCAAAATAAGCGGCGACCTCAATATTTTGCTTCACCGTTAAATACGGAATGAGGTTAAATTGTTGAAATACCACCCCAATATGCAACGCGCGGAAACGGTCCCGCTTTCTTTCCGATAATTCAGAAAAAGTTTGCCCTAAGATCGATATTTTGCCACTAGTTGGGACCAAGGTGCCACAGATCAGATTCAATAACGTACTCTTCCCCGAGCCGGACTCCCCAGAGATAAACACCGAACGTCCTTGGTCCACATGCCACTTTTTTATATCAATTGCATTCTTTGGCGAGTCGATTTTAAATCTAGTCGTTTGATTGGGATAACCAAAAGAGACGTTTTCGAATTCGATGGCTGTCGGAGTATTTGTCATAACACCTTTTTACAATCGGAAAAATACAGCGTTAACTTTATCTCGACAGCCGGATAGAAACAAATGCTTATTTGTTGAAAGTGTTCACATTTTTCAATTTAATCCAGTTCCGCCACTATCCCTTATCGATCACAAGCGCTAAAGCACCGAATAATCCCGAAAACTCACCTAATCCTGGACGTTGAATAATATGCTGTAAATCGATTTCTTTAGGAAAAACCACATATCCACTTAAAGATTCTTCAGTGTATTTAATCACTCTATCTAATAAACCTGGTTTGGCCATTACGCCACCACCAAAAATAATTCGTTCTGGACTGTAACTAATCGTAAGGTTGTGGGCTAACTTTGCCAACACTTGCCCTTGCACGTCCCAGGCTCGGTGATCATCAGCCAAAGTTTCCGCAGGCGTGCCCCAAATATCACTCATCGCCTTGCCTGAAGCCAGCCCTTCAACACAATTCCCATGAAAAGGACAGACACCTTTAATTCCCTCTGGCGCAGGAATTAGCATATGGCCCAACTCAGGATGCACCAAACCTTTTAAGGTTTCTCCGTTGATAACAATACCGACACCAACACCAGTGCCAACGGTCACGTAGACAGAAACAGATGTATGTTTGGCCGCACCCCATTTACATTCAGCAAGCGCCGCGGCATTCACATCAGTGTCAATAACCACGTTACAGTTTAAAGCGCTTTGCAGTTGCCCGACTATTGGCGTGTTCGACCATGACGGTTTTGGGGTTTTAGTAATATATCCATAAGTCTTCGATTGAGGTTGAAGATCTATCGGACCAAAACTGGCCAAGCCGAGCTGGCTAAAGTGATAACCTGCTTCTTGTTGCTGTTTAAAGAATGTAATCGTTTCGCCAATAGTGTATTCCGGAGTGCGAGTATCGATGCGTCTACTGGCCAAAACTTTCCGTTCTTTATCGATAATTGCACAGTTGAATTTAGTACCGCCACCTTCTATCGCTGCAAAATATGTATTCATTTTCTAAATCTCAATTTTATTAACTCATGTTGTTAAAACCTAGCTAAACCAGTAAATGTTAACGTCTGACTTACGACCTAATCCCGCTACAGCGCCACTTAAATTATGACTCTATGATTAAGCTATCGGGTTAATTTAAGCCCTAGCTTGATTTTCGTATCAGACCTTTGCAAATAACTGTTTAGTTAGTTCACAAACGCAATTTAAGCAACCTTACTATAACGTTTAAGTTAAATCCATTAAATTCTTAACAAATGTTATTTATTTGTTATTGATAATGCTTTTATCACGCTGTATCATCAATAAAATAAATCTTAATCGAATTAGAAAGATATCTTATCAGGGTAATTTATGAACCTAGAAATTGAGAGTAAACGCTCGTTAAAACGAATCTTAGACAGTATTGATCTGACTTCGATGAGCAAAGCTGACCAACAATTATTTGAGCAACGATTGCACAATCACTTTCCCAAATTATTTACGCTTTTTCTAGAAATTTACGGCCATCGTTATGATGTTTTCTATTATCTTCAAGAGCTTATAGTTTGCCTTGCGAAAGGCTTTGGCGAACGCTCTAGGGCGTTAAAACAAAAAGACAAACAACGTCTTGCAGATCCATTGTGGTATAAAAATGAAAATATGCTTGGCATGGCGTGCTACGTAGACTTATTTGCTCAAGACCTTCAAGATTTACAAGCAAAAATACCCTATCTAAAATCATTAGGGATAACCTACCTTCACTTGATGCCGCTATATGATTCTCCAAAAGGCGATAGTGATGGTGGCTACGCTGTATCCGATTATCGCAAAGTTAATCAGAAGTTAGGCACCACTAAAGATTTAATCGCACTGGCAAAAGCCTTGAATAAAGAAGGTATAAGCTTAGTATTGGATTTTGTGTTTAACCATACGTCAGATGAACACAAATGGGCGTTGGCGGCGAAACAAGGTGATCCTGAATTCCAAGATTTTTATTATATGTTCGATGACCGCACAATTCCCGACCAGTACGAACATAATTTACGAGAGATCTTTCCTCAGGTTCGACGCGGTAACTACACCTGGAATGAAGATGCGCAGAAATGGGTATGGACTACTTTCAATAATTTCCAATGGGATTTAAATTACTCCAATCCTGCGGTTTTTAATGGGATAACCTCAGAAATGTTATTTCTTGCCAACTTAGGTTGCGAAGCATTGCGTTTAGATGCCCTCGCCTTCATTTGGAAAGAAATGGGCACAACCTGTGAAAATCAAGATAAAGCACACAAATTAATTCAAGCTTTCAATAGCTGTTTGCAAATATCAGCGCCAGCGGTGGTGTTTAAATCTGAAGCAATTGTGCACCCAGACGAAGTGCTCAAGTACATTGATCCTGAAGAATGTCAGTTGTCTTATAATCCTTTGTTAATGGCGTTATTGTGGAATAGCCTTGCCACGCGCAAGACCAATTTACTGACCCAGTCAATGCAAAAGAGTTTCAGTATTTCACCCAAATGTAGTTGGGTAAATTATGTGCGCTGTCATGATGATATTGGTTGGACTTTTGATGACAAAGTGGCTGAACATTTAGGAATTGATGGTCACAATCATAGACAATTTTTAAACCAATTTTACACCGGACGATTCGACGGTAGTTTCGCCAAAGGAGTCGCATTTGGCGAGAACCCAAGCACCGGAGACTGCAGAGTCTGTGGTTCAATGGCATCATTGGCAGGTTTAGAGCAAGGTATCGAACTCAACGATCAGGAACTGATTCAAAATGCGCTTGCCCGAATTCAATTAATCAATGCAGTTATCTTGTCAATTGGTGGTATTCCATTGCTTTACTCAGGGGATGAAATTGGCTTATTAAATGATTACAGTTATCGCCTTGATGAGAGTAAATTGCATGATGCACGATGGGTCAACCGTATTACACTTACTGAGCAGGCAATAAACGACGCGCAAAATCCTAAGTCAACGTCTTATACAGTATCCAAAGAACTGCAAAATTTAATTGCATTACGCAAAAACTTACCGGTATTAGGGGATGCAAATACTCAAATATTAGACAATCAAAACCCACATGTGTTTGCTTACACACGATACTCTGATGAAGGCGAGGTTTTGCTAGCTATTAACAATTTCAGTGAGCATCCGCAGCTAATCGACTCAGAAATTTTACAGCAGCTTGACGGCAGTAAATATCAAGATCATATTTCTAAAAACACCTTAAGCCATGCTCAAAATGGCATTCAACTCGCAGGCTATCAAGTGATGTGGTTGACCGCCAAATAGCAGTCTTTTTGTTGCACTAGGAATTGTCACTAGTAAATAATTAACAGTTGCTCGGCAAACTACCTTGCCGAGCCAATTTATATGCTAAGTTAGCTCGGTTTGCAGCTGTCTCTGACCACCAATTTGGTTTCTAACACCACATTTTCATTGGTTTTGCCATCCAATAGCAAAGTAGCCGCCACTCGGCCTTTTTCGATACTCTGTTGACACACTGTGGTTAATGCAGGTTCTGATCTAGCAGACTCAGGGATATCATCAAACCCCGTGATACTGAGCTCGTCTGGCACCTTAATATTCAATTCCCTAGCAACACGAATTGCAGCCAAAGCGATAATATCACTCATACACAACAATACCGTCGGACGTGGGTTCATCGTTAACGCTTCACGGGCAGCAATTTCTGCCAACTCAGCATCATTAATAGGAATATGCCACATTGAAGCCGCTGCAATATGGCAGTTTATTTTCTCTGCTGCTTTTCGGTAACCGGCTAATCTGGCATGGGATACTTCTTGTGAGTCTTCATTTAGATCGGCCTCGGTGAGGCGACATACTCTGTCAGTATCAATTAAACGAAGTCCTAAAATAGCGACTCGCTCGTCTTCATCTCGAATAGCATATTCAGCAATTGTGAATGCGCCATTTTGGTTGTCGATATTAATAGATGCCGTCTCTTTATATTCAGAATCGACAACCACCACAGGTTTACCCGTTTTTAAAATAAACTCAAAAGAACGTGGATCGATAGCACCATACAAAATGAAACCATCAGGTAAAGATTCAGCCCCTCGCTGTTGATCCGCATCAGCATGACTAGATAGCAGCAACATATGTTTATTGCGTTCCACTAAGACTTCCGCAATCCCCTGCAAGAGTTGATTGGCCACGGGATCTGACAGACTGTATTTAAGTGAATCGAGCAGCATTACACCTATCACGTCTGATTCGCCTCGACGCAAAGTACGAGCGGCTAAATTGGGGCCATGGTAGCCCAAATCAGCGGCTTCAAGTAGAATGCGCTCGCGCAATTTTGCTGATAATTGATCTGGTCGGTTAAATGCATTGGAAACAGTCGCGGTTGATACGCCCAACGCCTCAGCAACTTGCTTAAGATTCAACTTTTTTGCTCTTCCCACTTAACTTTCCCCTTGCAAACGACCCACACCAAATTATCGACAACGTTTAATTAGACAGCTTCTTAATCGATATCTTAAATTTAAGAAGTATCTTAATAAATCCTTAACAATCTTAAAGGTTATTCAGATTAAAGCTACTTTAATCCATTTTTTCAATTGTTTTTATTCAAAAGAAAAACAATTAAATCTCTAAATTGAGCGCAATCATCTCTTTACCTATGTTCAATATACAATTAGTTTCACTAACTTAACCATTAAGTTAGTGAAAAATCGACCGCTAAATCTAACCAAAGAAGAACGGTTTGCTCGATAACAGCCGCTAAATCGTCGGAATTAGATTAGAAAGTGCCGGGTTTAACCCTATTCACTTGTAAATTTCCAGTTAATAAATGCTGGAATTCAAACTCTTAAACCATTAAGATTAAACTAACAAAACATTAACAAGCATCAATCAACCGCTAATTTGCGGTTGTTTTTAGAATCGAAAGAGAACCTTATGTCGCAATACAGTAAACAAAAACCAACCTTGTCCTTTTGGCAAATATGGAACATGAGCTTCGGGTTCTTAGGCATTCAATATGGTTTTGGTTTACAGCAGGCCAATTTAAGCCCTATTTTTCGATATCACGGCGCTGTGGAATCGGAATTACCTATATTATGGTTAGCAGGGCCAATTACCGGATTGCTAATTCAACCGTTAATCGGCGCGCTAAGTGATGGTACTTGGACACGTTTTGGTAGACGTAAACCGTTCTTTTTAATCGGCGCATTGGTAGGCAGTATTGCGGTTATGTTCATGCCTTACGTGCCCTATCTCTGGATGGCGGTTGGCTTGTTTTGGATTTTAGATGCAGGTATGAATACAGCTATGGAGCCCTATCGTGCCCTGGTGGGAGATAAACTCAACACTCCCCAGCGTACTGTAGGTTATGCGGTTCAGACATTTATGGTGGCGGCCGGTCAAATACTTGCCGGATTAATGCCATTGATAATGCTGGCGGTTGGGGTTTCAGGTATCTCTGAAGAAGGCGCAGTCAATTCAATTCCTGATGTGGTGAAATATTCTTTTGTAATTGGTGTAATTGCCATGCTTACCACTATGACCTGGACAGCCATCACCACTAAAGAAGATCCTCCTGAAAATCTACAGCAAATTTTAGCCGAACGTAAAAATAAGAATGTCATGCTCAGCGCTGTTAAGGATATTGTCAGCGCAGTCAAAACAATGCCTAAAGAAGTTAAAAATCTATGGTGGGTTAAATTCTTTTCTTGGTATGGCTTACCCTTAATGTGGCAATATCTTGGATTGTCTATTGCACGCCATAGCTTCAATGCGCCAGGCCCTGAATCTGAACTTTTTGCAGAAGGTGTCGCCAGAGGCGGTGTTGCATTAACCGTAATGAACATTACCACTTTGTGTATGTCATTCTTAGTCCCATCCATTGTGCACAAGTTAGGTAAGAAAAATACTTATGCGTTGTTGTTAGGATTGGCAGGAATCGGTTTTGTCTCAATGCTTTTTACCACCAACTTATATTTAATTTATGCAGCAATGGTATTGGTAGGGATGGGATGGGCAGGCATCATGACCATGCCTTTCATTATTGTCACAGATTCTGTTCCAGCTAAACAAATCGGTGTTTACATGGGACTAGTTAATGCCTTTATCTGTTTACCGCAAATATTCAGCATGTTCACTGTGGGCCTTTTTTATGACTCATTGTTACAAAGTGATCCGCGCAATGCGCTGGTATTGTGTGGTATTTGTATGTTGATTGCAGCTTATTTTGCAACGCGCTTGAAAGATCAATCAATGGACATGGGGACTGATGAAGTATTCGAATCTGAAGCTACAGCCAGAACAATGACCGAGCGATAGCAAACCTATAAGCTACAGATAAGTACGATTCACAATTGCATAATTTGCGATAGAATTTAAATGATTTGCTTACGAATGTGAGGGATAAACATTAACTTACCCTCACACACACTCTCATTTTTATAACCTTTGAAAATGTGTGCTGAGGTAGATAAAAAACCTAGTTAGCAACAAACTTTTTTAATTTCATCCAATGAACACGTAATGACACTGACATTTTCATAACCGACTCTTGCCAACTGCTCAGCTCCAAGCGCAGCCCGTAGCGAAGACGCACAATGCAAATAAATAGGACGTTTGGGGTCTTTCTCAAGCTCTAACATTTTTACTTCTAGCAGTCCTCTAGGAACATTAATGGCCCCACTGGCTGATCCAGCTTCGAATTCAGCGGGTTCACGCACATCGATAATGATTCCATTATTTTGCTTTTTTTCCGCATTCGCTTCTTCAGCGGTTAACATGCGCACATTCTGTCGCGCTTCCTGCAATAAAGTAGGGATAGTTTTGAGCATGGCTCCTCCTATTAAAATCTCCATTCAATGGTCCCAAATGACCATCGAAAAGTCTCACAATTTTATTCAAAATGTTGAGATGTGAGTATTTTCTTTTTCTCGTTCAACTAAAAGCGGCAACATATTAGCCGCTCTATCAGTTTCGGCTGCACTTTTTTCACTAGATTGATAAAGATTAGGCTGCGGTTGCACATAGGCTAATTTATCAATCATACTCTGATTTACTAGCCTAATACCTTTTGCACTTATACGAAAGCCACGTTTTCTATCCTCTTGCATATTTAGACCTATTTTCAGACCCGCAGGAATATGGCAATCATTATCAATTATGCAACGAGTTAACACCGCGTTTTTGCCTATTTTAACATTTGGTAAAATAACCGCATCGATCACATTCGCACCTTCATCAACAGTTACATTACTGCACAACAAAGAGCCACTTATGCTACAAACTTGAAGCGTTGTGCCATTTGCCAATAGTGAATTTTTTATTCTAGCTGAACGTCCAAGTTCATCACTGATTATCTGCGTAGGCGCATTACAACTAGGGTTACTCCAAATAGGCCAGTTAACATCATTCACTTTTGCCGCAGGATTAGCCGCCAATAACGCCATATTAGCTTGCCAATAAGCGTCAATCGTTCCAACATCCTTCCAATAGGCGGTTGTGTCACCGTCGTTTGCATGAAAGCGAGATGCTTGTATATGAAATTGTTGAATAATATTGGGAATAATATCCTTACCAAAATCGTGATTTGACGCAAGGTCCTTAGCATCTTTTTCCAACTGTTGAACAAGAAAATCAGTATTAAATACATAGTTGCCCATGGAGGCTAGCACCTTACCAGGGGAGTCTTGTAAACTTGGTGGATTACTAGGTTTTTCTTCGAATGAGGTTACTCTATCTTTGCTGTCGACGTTCATCACCCCAAATTGACCTGCAGCTTCATTTTTTGACACTTCAATACATGACACTGTCATATCTGCCTTTGAACGGACATGCTCGGTCAGTAATGTACGATAATCCATTTTATAGATATGATCGCCAGATAACACCAAGATGAATTTTGCTTTGGTAGACTTCAAAAATTCTAAGTTTTGATAAAGTGCGTTAGCAGTACCAGTATACCAGTCGGCATTAATTTGCTGTGACGCGGGCATAATCTCTAAGAAAGTGTTAAAACCCCGTTGATAGTTAGCCCAACCATTCACCAAATGACGTATCAGACTTTGTGCTTTATATTGAGTCACTACCCCAATTTTTTTCAGTCCCGAATTGGCACAGTTGGAAAGGGGAAAATCAATAATTCGATGGTTACAACCGAATTCCAACGCAGGTTTGGCTCTTGATTGCGTCAACTCGTGTAATCGACTGCCTTGGCCGCCCGCTAAGAGGACAACATAGGTGTCATCGAGCACTTGATTTATATTTACTTGCTGCGTCATCGACATGGTTTACCTCACATTTAAATGTAATAGGACGAAACCCTGTCCTAGTTATAATTAAAGCAGTTTTTTATCAAATTAGTATTGATCCTAGTCAATATGAGAACAAAAAATGTGAAATTTTTTATACAATTTAAATTCCCTATAAACCACGGCCATTTACTATTTAACAGGCGTAAAAAACACTTAACTTCGTGAGGCTTAATTAAGTGATTTTTCAATTTGTGTTTTAATCATGTCAAACCTGGCAGGCATATCACGGTTGTGTTTTTTAACTAACCCCAACTCGGTTTAAGAAATTGAACTAAATGCCTGTTCCCTGATCGGATCTTTCGACCAAGAGAGACCAATCAACACAAGGAACAGGCATGAAGAATTTAGTAGAGTTGTACTGTGATGTCGATGATTTTTGCAAAGTATTCATTCCGCAATGGCAAAAGCAGTTATTAGAAGATGGTGGTCGCCAAAGGCGCAGAGATAGCCGTATGTCTATAAGCGAAATGATGACAGTCGTCATTGGTTTCCATATGAGTCATCACCGTGATTTCAAGAATTATTACCTAGGCTATATCTCGTGTTTTTATAAAAATGACTTCCCTAAATTATTGAGCTACACACGATTTTTGGAAGTGATGCCTAGCCTCATTGTGCCCATGGGCGCTTATTTCACTTCACTCAAAGGCAAACCCACAGGCATTGAATTCATTGACTCTACAACGTTAAAGGTGTGCCATAACATTCGTATACCAAGGCATAAAACCTTTGATGGTGTTGCACAAAGAGGTAAAGGTACGATGGGCTGGTTTTATGGGTTCAAGTTGCATTTAATTGTTAACTATAAGGGTGAAATTGTTGCTGCTAAAGTCACCACTGGTAACGTGCATGATACCAAGCCAGTCGAAGAACTAGCGAAAGGTTTAACAGATAAACTTTACGGCGACAAAGGCTACTTAAGCAATGCTCTGAGAGACAATTTATTTGATAAAGGCGTCACGCTTATCACAACGGTTCGCAAGAACATGAAAGCAAAAGCGATGTCATTATGGGATCGGGCAATGCTGTCAAAGCGATTCATTATCGAGACGATTAACGACCAATTAAAGAATATATCTTTCATTGAACACTCCCGTCATCGCAGTATCAATGGTTTTACGCTCAACTTGATGGGTGGACTGGTGGCTTATTGCCTCAAAGAAAATAAGCCATCCCTTAATTTAACTGACGTTGAAAGGAATGCGATGGTCATCGCTTAAACCGTTCTGGGGTTACCTAGAACGTTTACATGCACCATTCTACTTAATCAAAAGCTATTCATTCGGTGCTTTAATAGTGAGACTATTATTATTGTGAGAGAAAACCATGAAAGAATTAGGCCCAAGTAAAGAGCGCGTGATAAATGCGATAAAAGAAGGTTATGTGTTGTTGGTGTTAGATAAAGATGGAGATGAGGACTTAAAAACATCGGCGGTTGCTGCTATGGTGTAATGGTCAACTCTTCTTGGACACTTTATTAGGCACTTTTCATTAATTTCATCTCATATTCAACTGGTGAGATGTTTTCCAGTTTATGGTGTCGTCGT
>NZ_JAHKPT010000016.1 GCF_018860635.1 Aliiglaciecola lipolytica | reverse complement strand
GCAGTTCGACTATGTTGTCTAATAAAGGTAAGTTTTTTATTCGATAGCTTTTTGTACGCCACTCGGTTATGGTTAGTTATCGTGAAGTTTCTGATTGAATTCAATCAGCTGAGAGAACCCCATGCTTAATTCCCATGCCATTCAAAAAATGATTAAAACAGTAGGAACATGTGTTTGTTTCGTTTCACTATCAGCCTGTGTGAGTAACGATAATCCTTGTGAAGAAGTATTAGAAGTCAAACAACAGCATCAAGAATGCGAAAGATTACGTAAGACTATGCTTAAAACAGATTATCCCCAACAAGCACTTACCGCTAAAATCCAGTACGAAGAAGCATGCGTAAATTTGCGGTATTACCGAGATGAATTCGATACTATTTGCAAGAAAAACGAAACACCGATTGGTCAGAAACCCAAACAGAACTAATTAGGATTAGTTGACTATCTGCCAAATCTATCTAACAACGCGATGGTAATTAGATAGACCGGCAATTTAGCTCATTTGTGAGTAGCGCTAGCTAGGAATAGTAGTTACCTTCCCATCCATCCCCCATCGACTAATAATATTGAGCCATTCACATAACTAGAGGCATCTGACGCCAAGAATACCGCAGGTCCTTCGAAGTCCTCAGGCGTTCCCCAACGGCCCTGTGGAATGCGTTCTAATATGCTTGCTGCTCGCACTGCATCGTTGCGCAGAGCCTCGGTATTATCGGTATCGATATAACCTGGCGCAATGGCATTGACGTTAACACCTTTGCCTGCCCACTCATTCGACAAGGCTTTTACTAATTGTCCAATTGCACCTTTACTGGCAGCATAACCGGGAACCGTAATTCCACCTTGATAGGTCAATAGTGATGCAGTAAAGATAATTTTGCCTTTACCACGGGCAACCATCTCTTTTCCAATTTCTCGGCTTAGAATGAATTGCGAATTTAAATTAACATCTATGACTTTATCCCAAAGTTCATCACTATGCTCAGCGGCCGGTGCGCGCAATATGGTGCCAGCATTATTAACTAATATATCTATTTTAGGAAAATCTGCTTTGACCTCCTGAATGAATGCATACAAAGCTTTGCGGTCAGAAAAATCACATTGGTAACCTTTAAACTTTTTACCAAGGCCATTTACTTCCTTTTCTACTTCCGAGCCTTGTAATTCTAAGCTCGCTGAAACGCCAATAATGTCTGCCCCAGCAGCCGCAAAACCCAATGCGATTGCTTTACCTATCCCACGTTTGCAGCCGGTAACTAAAGCGACTTTTCCTTCTAAACTAAATTTATCTAACATTTTCTATTCCTAATAATAAGTGTAATCACAGGTAATACTTTCCAGAGGTTTTGCTCAAACACCATCGTAACTTGTTGTTTTAACGATTTTTCCGGCCTTATCGCGCAAGATGGATATCCATTTCGATTGAGCATTAATATCACCATACTCGATTTTATTTTCACTGGAATATAAGAAGGTTTCAGTGAACTGCGGTGAGCTAATTTCAACACCTATGCAATTCTCACCTTTAAGGGATTGAACCGAAATATCCTTGCTCTTTTGTGATTGAATTGCGTCTTTAGGCTGAAAAACATTGAGGAAGTAAGTATTTTTCGTTTTTTCAGGATTTTCAATTAACAGTGTTTTTAAACTAATCCGACGAATATCATCTGGCCGTTGCGGGGTCATTATCTCTTCAACTAAGGTTTCATCTATTTTCGTTTGCCTCGCTTCAGGAAACGCGGTAAATACATTAAGTGCGCCGTTACCATTAACAATTTCAAACTGATTTTGACTTATTTTTTTAGCATATTTTTCAGAATGGATGCGCCAAGTATAAGTATGCTCTAAATGACTTTCCAATTCATCTAACAAGATAAAATAGCCACATTCACTATTAATAATATGCCTAGCATTACGGGTTAACTGCATTTCTGGATAGTACATACGACTTGATTCGCCAACCACATAGCAATAACCATCTTGATTAGAGAATGCCTCAACTTGGGCGACCGCACTTTCAGGAACATCGCGCCATACGTTATGAATACCTTTGCAGTTTAGGTCAAATAGTACGGGATCACTTAAGTCTCCCTCGTCCCATATTTTCTCACCAACACAACCGGTACCATCAACGGTAACCAAATTATGAATTTCCGCTTTAGAAGTTCGGTTATAGCCTTCGTCGATGACCAGTGATGCGCCTTTATGAACAAGGATAAATTGATTAAAGTCTACGTGATAATGAGTAAGACTGCGGGTTTTCCAATCGTTCTTTTTATCCAGCTCCCAGCTCATCTTCCATTGTTTGTGGCCACCAGCAGGACTGCATTTAAATGATAAATGAGTCGCATCTGTATCCCAACTTGAACGCATTACCACTAAGCCAAGATCAGGGAAATATTTGGTGAGGGGTAAATTCTCCGGGGATTGCTGTTGTATTTCAGGGTTATACCAAATTAACTCAAGAAAGGCTTCTGGCAAGATACCTGGAAAAATTTTACTTTGATAGGCTTCTCTAAACAGGAATTTGGTGCGAACCATCTCCCCTAGCCACTGTGCCTGACCGTTGTTATACTCAGATGCTATCTTGTAGTATGCACAAATTGAATGAGAGCTGCGTTTATCGTGTACATCCGCAAAGTTAATGTTCTCTTCCCAATTCGGTGCAGACTGATAAAGTCGATAATCAAACGTATTCTGCATAAAGCCAGTTTTAAAATGATCAGTACCACCATCTTTACGAATCAAGTCTGCAGCAACTAAAAAAAAATTCATCGCAAAGCGCCAATACCCGGTGCCTTCGTAGTTAGAACCATCCTCAGGCAAATAATCAAATACTTTGTTAAAGTTATCTTTAATTTCGTCAATCCATACCTGTGCGCCCTCATGTTCAGGGCGAATCGCATAAGCGGTGGTTAGCAGGCCTGAATAATTTATCCAATTATGGTTCTGCCAATAATTAGTAGACCAGCAATGTCCGAGGTTTTGTTGTCCATAGTCAAAAATTTTATTGCCTTGCAGGATCAATTTATTTAGAAACTTAGTGCGTTCATCGTCCGTGAGATGATCTTTGAGCCAGTCGTAAGATAAGCCTAAACCAAATAGCATCCATGAAGCACTGAGATCAACGTCCACCAGAAACCCATACCCCCAAACGTCATAATCAACTGCGGTAAAGATCCAGCGTTTAGCCTCAATCAAATAATGTTCTTGTTCAGTGAGTAGATATGCCAAACTTAAATTTGCCGCGGCCATCCCCATATAAGTAATACTAGTATGTGGATGCTCTTTTGAGAGCACTTCGTCTTCATATAAACGACACTGCTCAATAAGCCGAGTTAAATGCTCTTTGCGGGTGGTTTTAAGCTCCGCCTTAAGCACTTCAAGTTGGTCGTTAATAAGTAAGTAGTTCATGGTTAATCCCTGTATTCAAAAGTCATAATCGTTAATAAATTGCAATTCTTAGAGTAAATGAGCGCCATAATTTGAATTACGGTGCTACTGATTTAATCTCGGCTGCGGGCGGCTTACCGGCTTTTAGCATTAAGACACTGATTGCTCCTATTATTAGCGCAAGTACCAGTATCGCTATTCTGCCTTCTATCGGATTAGGAATTATCAACATTAAGGCGATGAATCCTGTTACTGCCGCGCCAAACTGGCCAATAGCGGTTAATTGGCTAAGATCATTCCCCTCACCTATTTCCTTTTCAAAATCGATGGGGGTTTTCATATTTTTAAAGAACCTATCTACCATTTTCCGATGGGCGGAATTCGAAGCTGGTGCAAATAGCATAGATACCAAAAAGCCAAATGTGCCTGTACCTAACACACCAAAAAATTGTTGTTGAAAATTCCATTCAAAGGCATCGCTATAAGACTGCGAAAACCCTAAGTAGCTCAAAGGAACTTCGAAGAAAGCTAAACAAGAAAATAGCAACGCACAGGCGATAGATAAAAGCGCTGCCCACCAAGGTGTTTGCCGTATAAACATGCCCAATAATAGTGGAATCGTAATTGGCATCGACAACAACGTGCCCACTTGCAACATGATTTCGAATATCCCAGAACCATCTTGTTGGGCAAAATAAAGCGCCAAAAGTACAATTAAGAAACCCATAACCCAAGTTAAGGTGCGGCCATAATTTAAAAGCTCTGATTCGCCTTTAGATTGCCAGCGTAATTTGCGTGAGACCTTGGGATAAATATCTTTTATCAAAATCGCCACGTTGGTATTTAAGCCAGTATCCATTGAGCTCATAGTTGCCGCTAAAATAGCGACCACGATCAACCCTACTAGCCCCACAGGTAATAAGCTGATACTGGCAACCGCATAACTCGCTTCAGCGGGCTTAGCTATATCAAATGCCATAACAAGTTCAGGGTATAAAAGTCGTGCGGTGATTGGGGGTAAAAACCAAATTAAGCTACCTAACAACATTAATATTGAGCAGAACAAAGCGGCTTTGCGCGCTTCTCGCCCATCTTTTACCGAAAAGTATCTTGGTGCTGCATTCATGGAATTGAAAACGATGAATTGTTTGGCCATCATTGCGCTCGCCCAGCCCCAAGTATAAGCCCCTCCAAATAAGGTCGCAGAATTGACCATACTGTATTCTTCGGTTAAACCTTGCGCCTCAATCTCAGCAAACAAATTGTTGATTCCACCTAGGGCGTCCAAACACAACCAAGCAACGATTAAAGTTAAAGGAACGAGGATTAATCCTTGCAGAAAGTCAGTGGCCATCACAGCCCAACGTCCGCCGGTAGCAGAATAAAGCAGTACAACGACACCGCAGACTACAATCACATAGTTGATGTCATAACCAAACACTGCGGAACAAAAAATGCCAAGTCCATACAGCGCCATAGCAGAATACAAAATACGAATAGGCACTTCATAATAGGCGTAAAAATCACGGGTTGTTTCACCAAAGCGACTGGCAATGGCCTCAGGAAATGTTGTCACTCTCATTTGCCGTAACCAAGGGCCCATAAACAAAAAGTTTACGAAGAACCCCAGCACGTTACCGAAGAAGATAAACATCGCAGAAAATCCTGATTCGTAAGCAATGCCAGCAGCACCGGTAAAGGTCCACGCACTAAAAGCACTCATGAAGGCACTGCTACCAACAAGCCACCAGGTGCCCTTACAACCGCCTTTAAAATAGTCATCGGTATTAGCTGAGAATTTTTTAAAAACAAAACCAACGATAACAATCAACGCTAAATAGCCAATGATGACTAAGTATTCAATATTAGAAATTTCCACATTTTGCCTCTTGTTAGATTGCCTAATATTATCAATAGGATACAAAAACAAAAACGTTTTACTAAAACGGTTTAGTTGATTAAGTTAACATATTGTTGCAGAATGTCAATATTCGACTAATCAGAACCTTTCAAGAAATATTTAAATGGCAAAAACTAAACTCATTGATGTGGCTGAACGAGCTGGGGTGTCAAATAGTACTGTCTCTCAGTACTTAAATGGCCGTTTCGACTACATGTCTGAAAAGACAAAGGAACGGATAAAAATAGCCGTTAGCGAATTGGATTATGTGCCTAACCCTATTGCTCGTAGCCTGAAAATGAATAAGACAAAAACCATTGGGGTGATAGTTAGGGACATAACAGGTTTCTATACGAGCCGTACCATTCGAGGAATTGACGATTTTTGTAAAACCAGTGAGTACAATTTATTAATTTATAACACTGACGTAGATCCAAAAGTTGAAGCGAAATCATTAGAGACATTATACCAACTGCGGGTTGATGGCATTATTATCGCTTCGTCGGGAAAGAATACTGATTTAATCAATAGATACAGTGACGGTGGCTTACCGATCGTGCATTTTCAACTTGAACATGATGGTAATGAAAAAAATATCATTATATCTGATTATCGAAAAGCGGCTTTTGAGGCAACTGAGTACCTAATACAATTAGGCCATAAGCGAATTTGTTTTGTCACTCAAGATTTTAAACATGTTAAATCACGAAAAGATCGTTATTTAGGATATTCTGATGCGCTGCAAAAACATGGTATTCCACTCGATGAACAACTCATTCAGTATTGGCGCCGTGAAACTGGATTTGAACACTCCCCCACCAGCTTACTAGATGCAGATAATCCACCAACTGTGTTTTTCACTCAACATCTGGCGATTACCACAGATATATTAACTGCGTTGAATGCCGAAAATATATCTATTCCCGATGACGTGTCGATTTTAGGTTTTGATGACATTCCTATGGCCGACTTCTTTAAAGTCCCCATCACAGTAATTACTCAAAATCCTTATGAAATAGGTCGACAAGCGACTAAGTTATTGTTGAACAACATCAACAATAAAGAGCCATCGTCAGAGAAGATAATGATCCCCTGCTCGTTGATTAAAAGGTTGTCCTGTAAACAGATTTAGAGTTCGAACTAATTCGACTAATACTGTTTAGTCAAAACCCTTAGTTAAACAACTGGTTTTACAACTTTACGTTTTGCTAAAGCCGTTGTCATGGAACCGCATACAACACAAATAGCCCCAAAAATGACATAACTATCTAGCTCAATTAAGCTAAATTGCTCAGGCAGAAGTTGTTGAGCGATCACCACACTCAAAAATGTAAACAATGGCCCTGTTGCAATCACTGCGCTCACTTTTGCTGCACTCCAAATATTCAATGCTTCGGTGAAACAGCCGTAGGCAATTACAGTATTCAAACAACAGAATAGCAAAGCGTAGTATTGCAGCTGATTTAAATCCGTGATGGCCGATAAGTGGATAAAAGGAGTAAGCGCAAGAATACCAATTAAATAAATCAGTAAGGTTAATTGCTTGGCAGTAAATGAGCGTAACAAGACTTTTTGCATCAGAGCATAGGCGACCCAAGTTACCGCGGCTAGAACAACCAACATGATGCCTGAATTATAAGAATTGATAGATGAAAAGAGTAAATCTAACTTGGGACTAAAAAATAAACCCAAACCCAAAAATAAAATTATCGCTCCGGTGATTTCAAGTCGATTAAGTCGTTCTTTGAAAAAAACGATGCCCCCTAACATCAATAAAATAGGAGCTATTTGCATCACCACTTGAACCGTTTCGGGATTTACATAATCTAGACTTTTTACATTAGAAACATAGTTAACAACCAGCGCTAATGCAGCGACTATTAAAATAAATTGTGCTCTAGGCACTTGTTTCCATATGCTCGGTAACGCATTTGTACTAAGTAGAAAGACAAAAACCACAAGCCCGGCGAATAAAAAACGAATCCATGTGATCGTCATACTATCCAAAGCTTGTAGACATATTTGCAAGAAAACCGGTAGAACACCCCAAAGAACAGCCGTAATTAGAGCTAGGAAAAATCCGTTTAACCTAATTCTCATAATTTTATTACCGTTGGCTATTCTTCGAGTTTCAATTTCACTATTTAACCGTATTATTATGGAAATTTACAGTTTAATTCTAATTATTAATAGTTTATTGAAAAGTCTATTCCGAAGGTTCTAGGGTCACCAGGATATATGGCTAAATTACCGGTAGTGCCTGATGCAGCGAACTCTTCGTCCAGTGCGTTTTTAGCCCATAATGCAACATTGTACTCTATGTCTGTACCCCACTTGTAAGCTACTCGCGCATTTAAAATGTCCGTTGCTTCGCGCTTAATAAGTTCAGTTGTAGCTAAATCGTTATACTGATCATCTGTATACGCATATTGCACATTGTAAATTAGTTGACCATCACCTACTTCTTTAACATAGTTGAAGTTAACACCATAACTAACTGGTGGCGCCTGTTTTAAATCAAAGTCTTCTTCAACAAAGAATGTTGCTTCTTCAGTAAGTGAAACATACTTAGCTTCTAACAATCCAACAAATGCATCTATGGTTAAATCTTCCGTAGCTTGCCATGTAATATTGGTTTCAATACCGTAAGTTTCTACGTCACCCGCATTAATTCGGGTAAAGCCATTAGCGGTTGAACCACTGGTTTGTAAATCGGTATAATCGTTGAAAAAAGCAGTTACGTTTAAACGGAAAGATTTAGATAAATCGCTTTTCATACCCATTTCATAAGTAATTACCGACTCTTCTTGTACTGGGTCAAAACTATCTGGTGACCAACCACCTGATTTGAAACCAGTGGTTATCGATGCGTAAGTCATCATATCGTCATTTACATCGTATGAAACTACCCCTTTCCATGAGAATTTACCCCATTGATCACTTTGTAGCCCAGCATTTGCTTGACCAAGTGAACTCCAATAATCTGCAGTTGGTGCGGCATCAAAATCTTTTTGTTCCCACGTATAACGAACACCACCAGTCACATGTAACTTGTCAGATACGTTATATGTATATTGACCAAACAAACCAGCCGATTCAGTTAACAAGTCGATATCTGCACCACCGAAAACAAATTCAGTATACTGATCGGCTTCTTCGCGGAATAAATAAACACCTGTAACCCAACTGTAATCTTCAGCGTCTTTAGCAAATCTAAATTCTTGACTCATCTGGTTTTGATGAACGTCTTGAAAGAAAGGCAAAGTTACAATGGTTAACATTCTTTGATCTAAACGTCTGTAAGAGGTGATTGAATCAAACGAAATTTCATTGCCAAAGGTACGGTGTGCTTTAAAACTGGTGCCGCTTTGATATAAGTGATTATAATATTCACCCAACTCTGTTTCACCATTAACTAACCCACTTGTTGGAAACTCAGCTTGATTAATGGTGAATATATCACCATCATCGTCTAGCACTAACGAGGAGTAACCAGGTTCTGAGTTATCTCTCATGAAATCTGCTGACCAAGATAAATCCCAAACATCGCCATAGTAAGCAAGCGCTACACGCGCCCCTAGTTTGTCTACATCACCTAGGTATTCGCCGTTATCTGTGTTTTTTATGAATCCACGACGACTTTTACTGAATACTGACACTTGACCGGCTAGCTTGTCTGTTAGACCTTTGTTGACCATTAAATAACCATCGGTTAATTGATCTGAACCCAATGACATTTTTAAAATAGTTCGATCTGAAATACTCGGTTGTTTAGTGGTGACTCTGATTGCACCACCATTGGAGTTTCGACCATATAGTGTTCCTTGAGGGCCACGCAATACTTCTATAGATTCAATATCCGCTAAATCTAACAATGCCCCTGTCTGACGACCAATATAAACACCATCCACATAAATACCTACCGCAGGATCAACCCCCACACGAGATTCGTCTTCTCCGATACCTCGAAGGAATACTTTCATACCACTTGCTGAACCAACATTTTTAGCAATGTAAATATTAGGTACAGCTTCACCAATCGAAAGCGCGTCAGTCATATTACGCAATTCGATTTCTTCTTCATTCAATGCCGTAATCGCAATGGGAACTGTCTGTAAATCTTCTTCTTTGTATTGGGCACTTACTGTGATCCGTTCTAATTCCTGAGCATGAAGCGTTTGGCATGCAAAGATAATTGACGAAGCCAATAGCAATTTACGACCCGTAAAACTAGATTTTTTATTATTGTACTCTCTCATTTTTGAGTTCCCGTTGTTATGTTTTAGTGGATGGTTTTGGATAGATATATAGATGTAATGTCATACTAATATAACATTACAACTGCAACATCAAGAACTTTATAAGAAACTGGCTAACCAGTAAGTTAAGAAGAAAATCAGTCAAGGGTATGAAATTTCACCGCTTATTTAACAACTGTATACATTTGAAAAATAAGCAAAAAGACTACTCAAAGCAGTAAAAACACGACCTAAGGATTAAAATAAACACATTTTACTTTCAAAAAATTAACACTCTAATCTTGAATTAGATCATCAATATCTTCGATTAAATCATTTAATTTATTTTTCATATGTTTCTTTTGTTTTTCAGTTAAGGTCATATTTAAGGCATTTAACAAATTGGCATATTTGATTCGATTATATTCGTTTGCTTGCAGATATTCGGAGCTTTTAAATTGATCTGGATTTTGCATCAACTGATTCAATTTACTCGCATAGTCATCAACTTGATGTCGAGATAACATTAAGGTTTTTGTAACGTTCTGAATTTCCCGTCGATATGACATCCAGTATTCAAAAGTAGGCTTAAAATCACTGACATATTCACTTATTAGCACTTTCTGAGGATTCGACAACTTGCCTAGCCACTCTTTAATTTGCTCTTGAGTATTTTCTATAGAGTCTTCTATGCGCTGCTGCTTAGACATTTTGTTGCGCTTTTTCTCTTGTTTCAGATTATCCTTTTCCAATGCAGCGAACATGTCATCGATTTGTTGGTCATTTAAGTGCAACGACAATTCTGACAACTCAGGGCTAATTTCACCTCTAAAGCGCTTCCAGTGGGCACTTCCTCGGTCGAAATGAGTTAACCACTGCTGAGAACTTAAAACGCCATTTTGTATGTCTGTTTTTAAATCTTCTAAATGTTGCCGATAGCGCAAAAGCTCATCTTGTCGATGCCAAAGCAACCACTTTTCTACTTTTGCGTCTAACATTTGCTTCTGAGACTTATCTAGATCAACATAATCATCCACGTACCAATACAACAACCAATCAATATTGTTATATGCGAATTTTGAAGTACAACCAGTGAGTAATAACACAGCCGCTAAGCAAAAAGTGCAAAATAAACGTTTAAACATAGTAAGTAACATCTCTAGTAGTTCTAAGTATCTTTATTCTTATTTGCATCATTGCTTACTAGTGACAGTGAGGCAATAGTGAAACATCAATTCTTACAGTTTTAATAACTATGTCACTTATGACACCTGCTCTGCTAAATCTTTATAGTTTTCAATAAAAAGGCTATGTTTAGCAAAGGTTTAAATTATTTAGTCAGCTAAGGGGTATTATACATGCGTAAAATCGCGCTTCTCACTTCAGGCGGTGATGCACCCGGCATGAATGCTTGTATCCGTGCAATTGTTCTCACCAGTCTACGTTATGGACTAGAGGTTTACGGCTATCGTCATGGATACAATGGGTTATTAGAGCAAGAATATTTAAACCTAAGAGCCAAAAATGTATTAAATATCATTCAACGAGGCGGCACGATTTTAAACAGCGCAAGGTGCTTAAGCTTTAAATCCAATGATTCTGCTAAAACGGCAGCGAAAAATTTGGATGCGCTTGGAATTGAAGCCTTATTGGTAATTGGTGGTGATGGCTCTTTTCGCGGAGCAAAGCATCTTGCTAAACATTGGTCAGGTCAAGTAATAGGATTACCTGGCACAATAGATAATGATGTAGATGGGACAGACGCCACTATAGGCTATTACACCGCAATCGAAACGGCCTTAGACTCCATCGATAAAGTTAGAGACACAGCCGATGCCTTTGAACGGATTTTTCTCATCGAAGTGATGGGACGTCACGCCGGTTTTATCGGTTTAAATGCCGCCATCGCCTCTGCCGCTGATCATATTATGCTGCCAGAAATATCCCGCAGTTGTGAGGATGAACTAGAAAACCTTATTGCCCATATCGAAGCGGTGAAAAAGCGCAGAGGGAATAGCAGTTATATTGTCGTAATAGCAGAAAACTTGTGGCCAGAGGGGGTAACAAAGTTAGCTGAGATACTGAGCCAAAAAACCCAAATAGAATGTCGCCCAGTGATTCTCGGTTACGTACAACGAGGGGGCTCTCCAGTGTCACAGGATCGAGTTCTAGCTACCAAACTCGGGGCTTTTGCTGTTGAAATGGCACTGGAAGGCAAGACAGGCGTAATGGTGGGCGAAATTAATCAACAGTTGGTATGCAGTGAATTAGAGACGAGTTGGCAACAGAAAAAACCATTAGATTCTTATTTAGTTAAAATTCAACAGGATCTATTCGACATATTAAAGCGACCTTAACTGATAATCGCCGTGTTCGACTTAGCCACATTTCACAATGTGGCTAGCTCTTCCAACTGCTCAGAAAAACGTACTTTCTGACCATCTTTTAGTCTTTCTGCGCCACGCACAACAACTGGCGAAATATGGTTAAGATCACCAAACACTTCAACCCTTTCTCCGACACCAATACCTACAGTTACTGCCACTTGTTTAACTTCATTGTCTCCGGCGATTTGATACACAAACGCCCCTGACTTTCTTAAAACTAACGCATCTCTTGGAACAGTCAATGCTTGATGAAACTCACTATGAGGCAATGCAACACGCACCGCACCACCAATTGCATATTCATCAGGGGTAAGTTGAACTCGAATTTCCATCATCCGCGAACGGGCATTTCCAACAGGTACAATGGCCCGAATTTGATGTGATTTTTCAGACTCTCCGACAACAACCTTCACCGCTAAACCTTGTTGGATAAAAGGAACAGCTGAAAGCGGTGCTTTAATAGAAGCTTCAATATTGCCTGTGTCGACCACTCTAAGTACTGTTTGCCCAGTTGAGATATATTCACCTGGGCTTTGGATTCGTTCCACCACCATTGCTTTGAAGGGGGCTTTGATTTGACTTTGTGTAATCCGATATTGGGTTAATTTTTGATCGACCTTAGCTTGATTTAACTCCTGTCTTGCAACTTCTAGTTCAGACACGATTTCATCAAGTTGATCTTTAGATGTATTCGCCTGTTGCGCCATACTACTGAACCGTTGTTGTTTACGACTCAAAAGATCGACTCGCGACTCCCACTTAGCAACGTTTGCTTGATTTTGCTCTAAATTGAGTTTCAGCATATGATCATCTACTTTCGCTAACACCTCTCCGACCTCAACTAAATCACCCACCTCGGCCATCCAGGTAATTCGTCCAGGTACTTCCGTAGCAATATTTGAGTCACTGCGACTGACCACAGTCCCCGGTACCCAAATTTGTTGTGAGATCATTTCGCTATAAACAGCATCAACTTCCACTAAGGTATCTGAATCTTGCTGTGCCAATGTGTGGCCGCTAAAAGTGAGTAGTAGCGAGAGCAAAAGCGTTTTATTGTTTTTTATTATCATTTTGTTTTCCAATAAAATTGAGTTTGGTTAATGACTGACAATTGGCTGTTCATTAGCCATTTTAGGATTGATTAAATGCCTTTGGCTGCCCTGCCTTAAACACAGCAATGTTGGTAATAGTAATAATGTAAATATTGTACTAACACACATGCCCCCTACGATAACGGCAGCAAGGCCTCTGTATATGACACTGCCAGCACCAGGCAATAGCAATAAGGGCAGCATGCCAAATATACTGGTTAATGTGCTCATAAAAATGGGTCGTAAACGCATTAACAAAGCCTGATGCACAGCTTGTTGTCTAGCTAGGCCTTGTCGCTCACCATTACGGGTTTGATGAACTAACAAAATGGCATTATTCACCACCAGACCAAGCAAAATAATAAAACCAATCATAGTGAGCAAATCCATAGGTTGGAAGCTAATCATGTTGAGCAATCGAACCGCTATCACGCCACCCACAGTTGCCAAGGGAATACTCAAAATCACCATTAAGCTATCGATGAGCGACTTAAATAGTCCAGCCATCAATACAAAGAGTAGCGCCATTGCAAATAGAAAATTCTGACTCATCGTTGCGATTGCTTTATTTAAACTATCCGCACTTCCGCCATAATTAATCGCGCCGTCAGAGGGCATCATTGCCATCAATTGAGGTTCTACATCCTGTTTAATTTTTGCCATAGCTTCTTCGAGCGACATACCTTCAGGAGGATTAACCGATAACGTTAAGGTACGGCGCCGATCAACACGTTGAATTTGGCTTGGGCCAACCGATCTCACTACATTGACCAATTCTCCCAACTGCACCATCTCTCCGCTAGGCGTGATGATTGGGGTAACGGCTAATTGTTCAGGGTTGCCCCAATCTTGGGATTTAAATATGATATTCATCCGTTTGATACCATCAAAATACTCCCCTACATACATACCATCCCCCATAGATCTCACAAGGCTGGCAACGCGTGTTCGATCCATTCCCACTTCCATCATTCTGTGATCGTTAGGGTAAAGCTGGAGCTCAGGCTCTGCTTGCTCAAGACTTGGGTTAGCTCGTACATTCGCATCAGGAAATGCTTCTCGAAGTAGATCTAATCCATGTTGAGCGGCAACAGTAAGCCCTTCATGGTTAGTTGCTTGTAAGCGCATATCAATACTTCTACCATTACCAAAACCACCGAACAAGTTGCCTTGCATTGTAAAAGGCTCAGTATCCGGCAGATCTTTCAAAATTTCGTCTCTAACTAAACTCTCTAACGCTCTGACATTGTTTTGGTCTTTTGCTCGAATTCCCAATGTTCCGCCATTCGGCCAGGTAATAATGTAGTAATTTTTAAGTGCGGGCTCTTTCTCACCAGCCATATAAGGTTTGAGTCGCTCAACCACAATTGACATCACTTCTTGTTGAATAAAATTGTCACTTGCCCCTGCCGGAAAGTTAAAAAATGAATCAATGGCATCACGCTTAACTGGGGGTAAATAATCTAATTTTGGCATCAACACTAAAGTAAACGTGATTGGTACAACCATTAGTAAGCAAATGGTTATATAGCGCTTCTTAGCCGTTGCATTTAGCATCATGATTTTGTCAGTTATTTTAGCCCACACATTCGTTAATCTATCTGGTGGTAAATCAACCTGCAGCCAGCGGCTCGCAGCAACAGGCAGTACAGTAACTGCAACCACAAAAGAAATTATCACGGCAATGGCAATGGTAAGCGCCAAGTCGGCAAACAACTGGCCTTCTACATCTTGCAAAAAAATAACGGGAATAAAAATTGCGACCGTAGTAGCGGTAGATGCTAACAGCGCGCCAAAGACCTCTTTGGTTGCTCTTTGAGCGGTTTTTATAGCGTGTTCATTTTTCTGTTTGTGTCTAACAATATTTTCTAACACCACTATGGCTGCATCCAACACCATTCCAACGGCAAATGCTAATCCTGCCAATGAAATAACATTTAGCGAACGTCCAGTTAAGTGCAAAACGACAAAAGTACTGAGTAGTGATATAGGAATGGCTAACGCAACTATCAGTGTTCCGCGAACTTGTCCCATAAACCACCATAAAATAGCTATCGATAGCAAAATCCCAATAACTAAGTTACTGGTGACTAAGTTCACTGCGCGGTAGATAAAAACAGAAGCATCAAATGATTGTGCCATTGTTAGTTTTTCATCAATCAAAACCGTTTGATTCAGTTCGTCTACTTTTAATTTCACAGCTTCTAAAGTGGCTAAGACATTCGCTTTATTTTCCCTGTCTATGCGAATTGAAATAGCAGGGTTACCATTTTGCACACTGAAATTTGAAGCTTGCGCTCGTTGAATTTTTATTTCGGCAATATCGCTTAGCTTAATAGGACTGCCATCCCGCCACTCTAAAATCATATCGCCCATTTCTAATGGTGAATATTTACCTCTAAATCGAATGGTATATTTACGTCTGCCAACATCAACAAAACCACCAGAAACATCATTGGACGATCCTAAAATTCTGGAAATATTGGTAATATCCACACCTAACTCGGCGGCTAAATAGGGATCAAATACAATCTGGAACTCTTCATTGCCACCTACCCCACTTTCCATGCGAACTCTAGCCACGCCATTGATGGACTCAAGAGAAGGTCGAATAACATCTTCAAAATAAGTTACATATTGTGAAATTTCACGCTCATTTCCAGGAAGTTTTTGTAAGAAGAAATAAGTAAGTGCGGGAGTCCCACCACCGCCGCCACCCATCATTATATTTGGAGACAGTGCATCCCTAGGTAAAGGTGGAATGCGATTCATACGGCTAATCACTTCTATCAAAGTACGCTGCATGTCAGTTTCTAAACCAAATTCCAAGTTGATCCAAGCATTACCCTGGTTAGCCCATGCACGCATATTTTGT
This sequence comes from Aliiglaciecola lipolytica, assembly GCF_018860635.1. Lineage (GTDB taxonomy): Bacteria > Pseudomonadota > Gammaproteobacteria > Enterobacterales > Alteromonadaceae > Aliiglaciecola > Aliiglaciecola lipolytica_A. The sequence continues at coordinate 42,000 of NZ_JAHKPT010000016.1, read as the reverse complement.
AATCCTGGAATACCTTGCAACACCTCTTCTTGGGGTTCTAGTATCTCAGACTCAATTTCTTGAGGAGAGGCTGCTCGCCAAAATGTTTGGATGGAAATAGTCGGCCGTTCTATATCGGGGAATAACTGAATCGGTAACTTAAATAGACTATAAAGTCCCAGGAACGCGATAATACCCACTAAAATAGCGACACCTGAGGCGTTTTTTAACGCAGATCTGGTTATGTCCATACACAAAACTTTTACATAATTAACGTACCGTTAACTATAAGTCGCTTTGATAGTGTAAAAAGTTTAAATCTGTTAGTAACAGAAAAAATACGACCAACAACAAGGCTAAAAATGAGCTACTTGTCAGTGCGATGAATAGCAGTAAATAGGTAAAAAAACATGCCCGGGATAACTATCTATTGCATTAAAGAAATCCAAACTATTAAAAATTATTAGCCAATAGTTGGTTACGGCATTAACTTTCCCGTTAATTCAACATCCATCTTAAACAAACACTGTTGGTCGTCACACTTCTATTCAGCTATCTGAAAGTCTAAGTGAAAGAACATCATAACAAGCTCCCATAGTGTGATAATCAGTCTTACCTATCGGACTTTTGGTATTTTCAAGCTTTTGGTTGTCATTGCTCAAGATCCTAAACCAAGCTCCATATTTATGATCAACCATGTGTTCCCATGAATACTGCCAAATCTTTTGGTACCAGTGCAGATATTCTTGCTTTTTAGTGTGTGCATATAAATAAGCAGCGGCAGCGAATGATTCAGCTTGCACCCAAAAGTACTTTTCGCCATCACAGATCTTATTCTGCAAATCAAACCCATAAGCGATACCCTTATTTTTTTCATCCCATGAAATTGCTAAGGTTCTTGTAAATAATTGTTGGGCGCGTTCTAACAACCAAGGTTTGTTAGTGAGTTGATAAAGCATCAACAATAATTTGGCCCATTCTGTTTGATGGCCGGGTTGAAACCCCCATGGACGAAAAAGATTTTTGGGATCATCTTGGTTATATTCCAAATCCACAGTCCAATCCCGATGAAAATGCTCCCAAATAAATCCATTGGTTAGTGCAGCCTGTCTATTAACAATACTGTCAGCCAGTATCATCGCTCTATCTAAAAACTTTTGTTTACTGGTTGCGTGATAAGCAGCGATTAGTGCTTCACAGGTATGCATATTGGCATTTTGTCCTCGATAACCGGAATCTTTACTCAATGTGCCATCAAATTCATCTTTATATAATAAATTATCGGCATCCCAAAATACCCGCTCCATAGTCGACCATGTTTCTTCAAGATACTCCTCGGCTTTTGAATGACCCACTTTAATTGCCCAACTGTAGGCTAGCATTACAAATGCAAAACCATAACAGTGGTTATTGTCATCCTTTGTTTCGACTTTCCCTTGTTCTACGTTTAGCAACCAACCATAACTTTTAAATTGAGGATTAAAGTGCGCATTGCGAATAAATTCGATACCTGAATTAACCCTTTTCAGGTATTTAGGGTCATTAAACTCTAAAAAAGCCCTAGCGTAATTGAAAACAAATCGTGCTGAACTTACCAGGTGACGAGTCTGGTGATCATATACCTTTCCGTCATCTAGAAAGTTCTGATAGAAGCCACCATGAGGATCCTCCACATTTGGTTCATAGAAATCCAAGATACTGCGAATATGTTGACGTAAAAAACTGGCTTGGCTGAAATCAGGAAAGTTCATAATTTATCTCTTTTGTTAGCAATTCAAGAGTAGATATAGAGGGTAAAGAAGGAAAAGCTCCATATTTCGAAGCAGCATGAGCTCCGCATGCTGAAGCAAATCGAAGCACGCTATTTAATTCAATGGGGTTGTTCAGTAAATCCTCAAAACTTGCTACATTATCGATGTGATATTGCAGCTTAAATAATAGCCCTCCGATAAAGGCGTCTCCTGCAGCCGTTGCATCAATGGTCTCTACGACTGGCGGCGCGATCTCGCCGTGAGATGTTTGAGATATCCATTGTAAATTATTGCCACCATCGGTAATGACAATAAGCTTGCAGCGTCGTTGTAGAAGTTTTTCAATAGTCTGTTTTTGCTGGTTTTTCCCACACAAAAAAGTTAATTCTTCGAGGGAAATTTTAAGAACATCAATATCCCTTATCATGGACCAAATAACCCCAAAAGGATCGGCATTTACGGGCCATAAGTTCTCACGTAAATTAACATCGAAACTAATCAGAGCACCGTGTTGCCGAGCTAAAGAAACGCCATACTTTGTTGTGTCTAAAATGTCTGATTCAGTTAAGCTATTAGAACAAAAATGAAAAATCCTTGTTTCCGTAAACCATTGTTTATCAAAATCGCGACAGGCAAAACACAAGTCAGCTGAAGGTGGTCGATAAAATGAAAAAGTCCTTTCTCCCTGCTCATCCAAGGATACAAATGCTATTGCAGTTTTTGCTTTTTCAGTAAACAAAACATAATCAGTTTTTACATGTTGAGTTTTTAGAGAATCAAACAAGAAGGTTCCAAAAGGGTCCTTGCCAAGCATTCCACAGAAATAACTATTGCCGCCTAATTTAGCCAAAGCAACTGAAACATTCGCTGGTGCACCACCTGCAAATTTAGTAAAGGTTTCATTTTCTGTTTCAATCGAATTTGCCACTTTATTGGAGAGCATATCTATAAGCGCTTCGCCGAAACAAATGACTTTCCCTGCTTGGCTGACAGGCTTCATAAGTCTAACAACCAATACATTGCTATCGCAGCAGTCCAGGAAAAGTCATTTCCACCGCAACCTACCCCAGTATCAGCATTAAAATATTCATAAAACTTAAACTTTCTAAACAGTTCATTGGTTTTTTGTTTCACTTGACTCGATGTTTGCTCAAACTGGTAAAATTCGAGTCCTAACGCTATCATCCAATTAATGTGCAGCCAAACGGGGCCGCGCCAGTAACGTTGAGGTTCATATTTTGATTCTCTTGGATCTGTTGAGGCTATAGCGTAAGGACTAGCGGCCATCCACGCCTGTGCTTCTTCAGCTAAATATTTGGCCTGTTCAATACTTGCCAGTTGTCCAAATAAAGGCAGAAAACCAGCGTTGGTTTTAATTTTACAAAGCGAATCAGTCATAAGATCTCGACTATAAAAGAACTTTGTTTCTTCACACCATAGTTGGCTTATTGCACTTTCCGTCAACGCTGCTCTAGCTTTTAACTCTTGAACTTCATCATCAACCACATGCAATTGTTGACAGATTTCAAGTAAATCCAATGTAGCTCGATGAAGTATCGAGATTAGACTGACATCATTTACTTTGTACGGGCAATCACGATAAATTTTAGCGCTATCGAATTGATTATTTTTGAAAAACTCAACTAGATAAAGGTATCTGTCATATTGTTCTTTGTGCGGTCTTTCAGCTGCGTCAATATGATTAAGATCTCGACGTTGATACTCCCAAGTTACTTGTGGAACCGCATCAAGCGTTTTATCCCACGCTGGACTATTGTCCATACCTGATTCCCACGGATGATAACTTGCTACCAATCCGGTAGATTCAGGATCTCTGTCTCGATACCACCACAAGTGATATCGTATTAAACTTGGCAACATTTCCTTTAATTTTTCATTTTTAAGATCATTATCTTTCACTTCATCACACAGAATCTTCACAATCGTAGCCAGTACAGGCGGTTGTGAAATTGAAGTGCTTTTAACTTTTTTATCCGATCCCCAAACATCAGGACCAGGAAAATAAGTATCTGAATCTCGATGAAATAATATGTGCGGGATCATTCCATCATCCCATTGCCCACTGATTAACACTTCCAGTTCTTGCCAAGCTCTTGGTTCATCAAATTTTAACCAACCTAAGGCCGTAATCGCTGAATCCCAGTTCCATTGGAAAGGATAAAGTCCTTGGGTAGGAACTGTGTATCCACCGAAGTCGTTCTTTTTTAAGATATCTGCACCGGCATTAAATAATTGTTTATCTTCTGTCACTTTATACTCTCCCACCCAAACCATATTGAGTTAATATAATTTAATTATCCGCTATTAGACCAATCTTAACAACCCATTTTGGGTTTAATATTGCAAAATTTTTTAACTTTAAAAATCTGTGTCTACCTATTTGATTTTGAATCTATTAAATTCGAATACAGGACGATTTATATCGGCCCTTAATTGATCATGATGACTCTAAAATCATTGACGTTAGTCCGAGTCGGCCCAGTGATTATCAACCCACCAACCGCTTGTAAAAAATGAAAACTGTCATGGTTTGCTAGATAGGATTGAGGGGATAGCCCTTTTGATTTAGCGGTAGTCAATGTGGATTCATCAATGAAACCACCCGCAATGTCTTTGCTACCATCGACACCGTCAGAATCACAGGACAATACCGATATTCCTGATGCACCGTCCAAAGCAATAGCCATCGCGAGTAAATATTCCTGATTTGGTCCGCCATCACCGGTAGCACTGTCAATGGTAACGGTTAATTCTCCACCTGAAAAAAGCAAAACTTTTTTTCCATCATCTCTAAATTTCAACGCTATAGCAGCATGTTCTTTAGCAATCCTGGATGCTTCACCTTGCTGTTCATAATTGAGTACGTGTGTCTCCCAGCCAGCATTTTTTGCTTTAGCAACTGCAGCATCGATGGCTTGGTGCGCATTTGCTACAACAGTATAATGGCTTGTATTCGAAGGAGGTGTAATGCATTTTGACTTGATAGCCTTAGTTAAAAATTGATAAATTGAATCAATCGGCTGCCAATTGTATTTTTCCAGTATTGTTAATGCTAGCTCTGCTGTGCTGTTGTCTTTCACTGTTGGCCCAGAAGCAATTAGGCTAGGATCATCTCCAACCACATCGGAAATTACATAAGTATGGCTAATGCTTTTTGCAGCTTCTGCAAGTTTGCCCCCTTTAACAGCTGACAGTTGTTTGCGAACGACATTCATCTCATCGATTGAAGCGCCACTTCTTAATAAGAACCGATGTAATTCCATTTTGTCTGCAAAACTTACCCCTTCCACAGGAATAGACATTAATGCCGAACCGCCTCCAGAAATCAAAAATATAATAGGAATATCCGGCGGAGTCTGTGCAACCAATTCAAGTAATGCTTTACCTGCTAACAAACTATTTTTATCTGGAACAGGATGTGAAGCATATAAAATCTCAATATTACCTGTTGCCAATTCAGTACCATAACCATAGCGAGTAACTACTTTTCCATAGCAAGCATCGCCATATTTTTTAAAAACAGCTGCGGCCATGTCAGCTGAAGCTTTGCCAGCGCCGATTACGCATACTCCACGACTGGTATCTATGTGATCAAGATGCTTATCTAAGCAAACACTTGGAAGGCAAGCATGAACGGCTGTTTCAAATAATGAGAATAAAAAAGCGCGCGAGTTATTCATTTTGATTTTATTCTCCTATGCGAATAATGTTGGAATGTAGGCACAAATAGCCAACATGATAATGAACGAACTTAACAATATAATGATGTCGGACTTAGTCAAAATAGATACTTTCTCTAAGCTTTTTTCTATACTTGGCACGGGGGATTTATAACTGCCACCAATCAACATTTTTACAATATATGCCATTAAAGACGCGACAATGAAGCCGATAAAGTTCCACCAGAACCAAAATACATTGTCCATTGTTAACCAAACAATAATATTGATTAATACACCTGCAATAAGACCAATGTTAATTTCACGTGCACCTAAACTTTTGTCCACAACAGCTAACAGGAATACAGCTAAAATAGGACCGTAAAACACTGAACCGACCTTATTTATTGCTTCAATTACGGTTGGCGCTATGTCGCCTGCGTAGAAAGATAAAGCCAAGGTGACGGCTCCCCAAATCAGACCAACATATTTTGCTTTCTTTAAATATTCTTTGGGCTCAAGTTTTTTACCTGTAATACGGCAATAATCTTCAATACTCACCGCTGCTAAAGAATTTATTGCAGAGCTTAATGACGACATAGCTGCAGCTAATATAGCCACAACCAATATACCAATCATGCCATGAGGCAGGTAATTTAGAATGAAAAGAGGCATCATCCAATCTGGATTTTCAGCGGAAATTTGTGCCATGAAACCGGTATCAGTCATCGCCAAAGTACCGACAATTAGACCGGAAAAACAATAAAGTAGTGTAATCGGAAAACGCACAGTCGCATTCGCCAGCATCATATATCTTAAGTCTCGTGTACTTGAAGCGGCCAATGCCCGTTGAGCTTGGGTCTGATCACAGCCGTAGTAAGATGCGTAGAGTACGAATCCACCAAATATCATTGGTAACAATCCAAAACCTTCACCATCAAATCCAAAGGAATCAGGCTTTATCGCGTTTAACCGTGCAGGATCAACTTTATTAACGAATTCATCCACCCCTCCAAGGTAATGCAGGCCAAATACTATACAAGCAATAGTGCCCAAAACAATAATAATCATTTGTATGGCGTCACCGTAAACCACAGCTTTCATTCCACCTTGCAACGAGTACAAAACCGTTATCACACCGGTTAATGCAATCGCCTGCCAAGCTTCGATTCCCATGGTACCTTGCAGAATAAGTGATGCAGCAAAAATCATTATTCCGGTAGCAAACGCGCGACTAAACTGAAACACGAAACTAATTAAAATTCGGGTTGAGCGACCAAAACGTTGCTCTAGATAATCGTAAATACTGACAAACCCTGAACGGTATAGAGCCGGTAAAATAGTACTTAAAATGAGCAGCATTGCTAGCGGAACACCCAACTCATATGATAACCACTGCAACCCTCCACCCTCTCGTAGACCAACAAATGCAGGGGCTGATACAAAACTGATAGCAGAAAGTTGAGTAGCCATCACCGACAAGGTCAGTGCTTTCCACCCCAAGGTTCGACCACCTAAAAAATAATCGTCTTTAGTATTCTGTTGGCGAAAGCTAAATCCCATAGCAACAAGCAATACAAGGTATATAACAACAATGGCGTAATCAAAAGTATTCATATTTGCACAACTTAACTTGTAATTTAAAGGTAGGTTCGACTCAGAATGATCTTAAACCTGCTAAATAGAGCACTCGAATTATCGAGCGCTCTGAACGCATTCGTAATTTAGTTAGAAATCATATCTGGCTGTTAAGCTGATGCGTCTTGGCAACACAGGTCTACCAACGAAAAATTCGCCACCAGAAACCTGACTGTTACCTTGTCTTGGTGAGCCTTCTGTAATTCCTTCGTTATCAAACAAGTTCCACACATTCACGCCCACACGGATCCGTTGGTCATTGTTAAGTTCCCAAGTATATCCAGCGTTAAATGTAGCAATTGTATGGCTATCCAACTCGACTGAATTATCGTCATTAGCGTATGCGTCACCAAAGTAACTAAGTGCTAATCTTGAATCGACAAATCCGTTGTTATAAGAAACGGCTAAATTACCGGTGAACTCAGGTTGTCTTCTAGGCACTTTTCCTGTGTCATTACCTTCAGTAAATTCAGCATCTTGATAAGTAACATTACCTTCAACAACGATTTCATCAGATAAGTTATAACGACCAATGACTTCAGCCCCTATGGTTTCAGTTGATTGTGTTTTTACGAGTTCTATAAGTCCTCCCGAGCCGTCATTTTCAAAATCAACTGATCGTCTGTTGTCCAAATTTGCAATGAACAATGAAGCGTCAATGTATAAATCTTTAGGGAAATATTTAAAGCCGATTGCACCCAGTGTAATATCTTCACCTTCGTAGCTTTGTGGCTCTCCGTTAGGATCAAAGGTAATACTTCTGATTTGTGGGAAGAAATAACCTTTAGAGGCGTTTGCATATAGGTTTAAATCACTGTCTTCCATTTTATAAAGTAATGCGGCAGAAAATGCAGCTTCAGTGGTAGAGACCTCACCATAGGTGAACTTGCCGTTACCGGTAGTATTCACTTGCAAATTAGGTGCTAAGCTTGGATCATCTGAAACCACTACTACTTCACTACCTTCTGATTTGGATGTCCCCACTGCGCGTTCTATTCTCATACCTACATCAAACGCCCAACTTTCGTTTTCCATTTGATCGGTGATATAAAAGGCCGTGCGTTTACTGGTCAAATCTTTGTTAGTGTAACTAGTGCCCGGTCCAATGACACCGTTTCTGGAATACATTACCGTTTCACCACTTGCGTTAGTAAAGGAAAGGTCTACTAATCGCGCATTTTTGCCATTACTGAAATCAGCTAGGTAACTTGATATGATGTTGTAATCCATCTGTTGAGCATGAATGAAAAAGGTACCTATGTTGACGGTATGGTCAAAACCACCACCCTCTAGCTCACCTGTTAAGTTGAATTCAGTACTAAAAAAATCACCATCACGCTGTCGATCAAGTAAACGGTTACCAAATAACAAATAATCCTCTGGCACTGCTGATCCAGTTTCTGACCAAGTAAAATTAGCTGTTCCTAGCGCACTTAATACATCACCATTAATTGTTCTGGCAGAATTATTTATATATCCATCAAGAGGCTCTGGCGAATTAGCAATACCATCTCCGTCTAGGAACAGGTTAAACTGATGATCATAGCTAGCGGCTTTCGCTTTACCTGCGATACGCCAGCTATCAGTAAGTTCTTTTTCAAAATCAACACCAAACGAGCCACCTTCTGTAGATACACCATCGCGAATCGGTGATTCATATTGACCATTGGCGGTTGGGTAGCTTAGTTCAGCGGCGGCTACAGTTTGCCCTACAAAGACGGTAGAACCATCATTGCCAATAAGCCTATCGCGGCTCGCTCCATCAAGAGGTAGCGGTAAGAAAAACTGAACTTTGTCATTTATCATTTGACCGTGAAATGTAATAAAACCATCATCAAATTCTTTTCGAATATTCCCTCTGATTTGATAGCCTTTTGTAGGTAATCCGGTATCTAAAGGACCTTCATCGTAACGATAGAAACCAGACAATGCGTAATATATATTATCGTCGCTAGACAGTGCTCCGCTATTAAAAAAATCTGTTCTGATTCTGCCATCTTCAGCTATTTCCAGTTGAATGGTGCTCTCTGGGTCATCGCTACCTTTGCGAGAAATGTAATTTATAATACCTGCCACTGAACCTGGTCCGAATAAATTGGAAACTCCACCGCCTACGTACTCTACACGTTCGATGCCGATATCAGGGCGATAATAGACATCCTGTGCAGAAGAAGTCATACCGGATTGAAAAGCTGGCATTCCATCATAATTTAGCGGTGTGAACTGAAATTGACCACCAGATGGCAACCCTCTTACAAATGCATTTGTAGCCACTTCTCCGCCACCACCTTCAACTTTAATACCGGGTACACTCATTAAAATATCAGCTTGGCTAGAAAACCCTGTATTGGCTATATTTTCTTTGTTTATCAACGTGGTTTTCGCTGGTGTATCGGCTTCTGTTCGAGCAACGCTAGAGCCAGTTACGATTATTTTTTCAACATCAGCATTAGTATCGTTAGCATTTTCCTGAGCTGATATTGTCGCAGTAAAAGCCATGGATAAAACGCAAGCTATGGGTGTCATTTTCATTAGTATTTCTCCAGTGTAGTTGCAGACTACAAAGTGCGTAGTTCAATCAAATTATTAATGTTATGTAGCGTACTTGTTAATATTTGAACATAAAAAAAACACAACAACAACCCTTTTTGGGTTGTAAAAATATAATTTATTTATTTTTATGTGTTTTTTTAACTCATAACAATATGTAAAAATTAATATGGGTTGTTAGTGGAGAAACTAAAACCATTGAATTTTAAGGATAATAATTCAGTAATTAGCGTAAACTAGCGGTATAAAAAAATAAGTTAGTTAATATCTGCAAGATATTTAATCTTAGCCCTTGCCAATAAATTACAAACTTTAGTAGAGTCGAGACTTCTTTCGGAGCCTAACTTTTCCGAATTTCTTGTATTATGATAAGTACTAAAATCAAAAATAAGGTCGCACATGCTTTCTTCTAAAAACGGGGTTTATCTAAGAAATAGTTTTAAACTAGGTAAAGGTGGGAAGTTATTTCAGGACAATGAAAGAGATGTGCTTAAATTGGTATTTTGGTCTAAAAATGTAAACCAAAGAACGATAGTCGATGCCACCAAGATACCGCAACAGTCTGTTTCACGATTAGTTAAAAACTTATTGGAAAAAGGCGTACTTTTACAAACCGACCGAATATCTTCATCATCAAGGGGTAACCCTAGTTTTGAGTTGGAACCTAACCCAACTTTTGCTTATTGCTTTGGCTTATCAATTTTATTAGACGCTGTGGGCATCGCGTTAATGGACTTTGCAGGAAATGTGGTTGATACACGTCTTCAAGAGCTAAAAGACATGAGTATTGAAAACGTATTATCCCAGTCTGAGCTAATTGTGAATGATCTGATTAAAGTTAATCATATCGACGAGTCGAAGGTACTGGGAATGGGGGTAGGAATATCTGGTTTTTTCAGTGCTATGGACGGTAAAATGAACACGCACCATTTGATTGAAGAATGGGCTCAAGTCGATATAGCACAAATCGTTTCCTTGCGATTTAAGTTACCTACCTGGGTAGTTAATGATGCCACAGGGGCTGCAGCTGGTGAAGGAATCGCCGGAGTTGGACGAAATTATAAAAACTTCGTATATTTTTTCATTTCTTATGGCTTTGGTGGTGGACTGGTGTCGAATAACGAAGTCTTACGCGGGACATATGGTAACGCTGGTGAGCTAGGTGACATGCTTCCTTCTAAAATATATTCTCATCCCAATCTTGCGTTGTTAAAACGGATACTGATAAAAAACAACGTAGAAGTCCACTCTATTTATAATTTGCATAATAACTTTGATGTCAATTGGCCTGGTGTAGAAGAATGGATCTATAAAGTTCAAGATTCGTTAGACTTGGTTGCAACTGCCTGTTCGGCGTTATTAGATACTCAAGCAATAGTATTAGGAGGTCACATTCCCGTTTCTTTGGCCGAAAAGTTAATCCCAAGGATAGATGTCTATGCTCAATTTCGACGAGGTGCAAAAAGACCGCTTCCCAAAATAGTTACTGCTGGAGTACAAGAGTGTCCTGTCGCCGTCGGTGCAGCGAGCCTGCCATTGCGAGAATTGTGTTTATAGCCAAAAGAACTGCAGATTAAGCAAAAAGTGTCGTTATTAAACCCTGATCATTTCCTTCACTTTATCTCTATGACTGCGACTCACTTTTAATTCAGTGTCATTACTCAGTACGAGATGATACTCACCACTAACATGACTGACCATTTTAGTGACATATTGAATATTGACGATTGCTGAACGATGGGCCCTGACAAACTTTCTGGGATCCAATTCTTCCTCTAGTTCCTTCATAGTGCGGCGCATTATGTGAGTACCATCAGAAGCATGGACACACATATAGTCCCCTGCTGCATCAATCCATTGAATATCGTCAACGGCAACTCGCGTCACTTCGGAACCGTCTTTTATGGCTAAAATAGAAGGATAACGCTTGTTATCAATAGTTTCGCCTGATGCCAGACGTTGTAAAATATCTTCACAATCGTCTCCGGTAAATTCAGCGACGAGTTTAGCTAATTTAACTTTTTGTTCACCTTCACTATTTTGTCCAAATACCGCAGATACTTTTTCGATTGCTACCCGCAAGCGTTTTTCATCGATAGGCTTTAAAACATAATCTAAAGCATGAATATCAAAGGCTTTTATGGCGTAACTATCATAGGCGGTAACAAACACAATAATAGGAACCGGTTGCTGCAATTCTCTGAGTTTATTGATCACTTGAAAACCGTTTAAGCCTGGCATTTGGATATCCAAAAATACCAAATCGGGACGAAGTTGAGGTATCACTGAAACAGCTTCGAGGCCGTTTTGGCACTCCCCTAATACTTCAATATTATCAAATTCTTGCAACCTAACTGCCAAGCCTTTTCTTGCTAATGGCTCGTCATCTACAATCAACGCTTTAATTTTGGTTGTCATGTTCATTCACCTCAAAAGGAATTCGAATGCTCACTTTTATACCCGTAGGCTGATTGTGAGATACGACATAAGAAAAGTTATTTGAATACAATGAGTTGAGTCGTTCTTGGATATTCGGTAATCCAACACCATTGCTACGATTTAATTGACCATTTTCAATATTAGCACCTGGGCCATTGTCACTTACTTCGAGCATCAAATCGCGGCCAAACGATTTAGCGACAACTTTTATTTTACCGCCCTTTTCCATTTTAGAAATAGCATATTTAATCGCATTCTCGATGATTGGTTGCAAAATTAAACTGGGAACCAAGGCTTGGTTACAATCTTCAGCGATATCCCATTCAACGTCTAAGCGATCATCAAAACGTACTTTTTCTATCTCTAAATATAGCTCTAAGGCTTGTATTTCATGCTTAAGTGAAATCTTTTTAATCGGATCTTTATCTAGCGAATAACGCAAAAAGTCACTTAACCGGCTGACCATTGCCTCAGCAGTTTTATTGTCTTTAATTAAAATTAACGTGCTGATCGCATTTAAAGTGTTAAACAAAAAATGCGGATTCAATTGATACCTGAGCATTTTCAAATGTGCTTGGTGGGCCATTGTTGACGCTTTGAGTGCATTTTGCTTTTCTTTTTGCAGCATTTGGAAGTTCTTAATCCCGAAATACAATCCACTCCAACATACCACCATGATCAATGAATTAATGGTGTTAGTGAAATACATAAACCAAGCTTCAGGTCGATAACCGTGTTTATAAATTTCCCAATAATTAATATTTTTCAGAACGGCCCAGAATAAGGCAATAAAATAAGCACTGACGGCTACAGTAAGTAGCATTTTCCATGCAGTTTGTTGATGAGCCCAACGGTATATGTAGCGCAAAGGTATGGTTAACAACCACCCTGCCATTGCATTTAGTGCAATGACAAAAATCCATATTCCGCGTACATCATGTAAGAATGAACCAATATAATAAACAATCGCGAAACCAGCCCACCCTCCGGTATGCAGGGTCCAGAATAGCCTCTCACGATTTTCGAACAGTTTTTGCCAATTGATCAAAGTAAATCTCAAGTGAACAGATTAAGCGTTTATTATACCCTTGCAGATAATCAAAAACTCGTTGTTAATCCCAACCATAGTTGTGTTTGTCGCAAAGTAAGTAATCCGTCGAACTTCCGCAGTTTTTCAACTTGCGATATTCAGTTAAAGACTAAATACCTGTGATTGAACGCCTCAATCAACTGGCTTTTTAAATGTCTCAAATCGGCGTTTTAATATTGAATATTAAAACGTTTTAACCAGTGTACCCACCACCAAGCAGGACCGACTAATAAAAACTGAATATCTTTAAGAAAGGATGGTTTTTTTCCTTCAATTTTATGACCTACAAATTGCAAAATCCACATCACCACAAAAAGCGCTAAGCTAAATTGCCATACGGAAATATCCAAATAAGCTAACAGCCGGATTCCGCCAAAACATAAAATAGTGAATAACGTCATTGCAGCCCCAATTGGGCCAGACAATTTAAAGTAATACCAAAGCACAGGAATAGAAATCACATGGGCCCATGTGATATCGAAATGATCTAAAAATTCAGGGGTGGGAATAGACCAAATTAATGCAAATGTCACAAAATAAATTGCCGGAACGGCAATTCCGTGGATTAAAACATTTGTTTTATTTTGATGACTTTCGCCATATTCATTTAATAACGTTTCGACTCTTCGCATAGATACCTCGTAAATGGAGCAAAAGCTCTGCACATCTTAATTTTATTATTATTAATAGTGATGCCACTCAATTAGGAGTTATCCCCACGACAACGCCCATAATGTCACCCAGTAAAAGGTCAAGCTATCATCAGTTGATGCAACAAACCTTCGACAATTTTTTCTGAAGCCTCGAATTTAACACCTAAGTAAAAACGGGTTTCATCGACTTTTTGATTCATAACTATACCAGTTAATTCGGATATTTTTCCGTCTGGATTTTTAATCGCTAAGGTGATGTGTGTTTTTAGCGCCAATTTTTGTTTCACCAGTTGACGGTCTACTGAGACGCGACAGCCACTTGAAGACAAATCCACTATTAAACCATCAAATAACATCACATCAGATTCAGTTTCTACCACAGTCACAAATACGTGGGCTTGGGCTCGTTGCTCACTTCTCAGTGCATGACACTGAAGTGAAAGCGGAAACGAAGTAAATATATAGTTACCTGGTTTATTCAGTATGACATTAATCTTGACTTTAAATGCGACTACTTCGCCGGCATCTTCTTCGTGAATGTAACGCACGACTAAAACACTATCAGGATATATGACATCCCGTAAATTGCCCCAACGAGCTTCATCAGGAAATTTAATAATTAAACAGCGGCTGCCGTCTAATCCAACAAATTCAGTCTTGATTCTTTTAACCCCAGAAGCAGCCATAACTTGAAGATCCAAAGAAAGTCCGGGTCGCATAGCACGCAATTTACGCAAATCCTCCCGCGTTAAGCCTACTTTGTCCTTTGATATTGCCACCTTTTCGAATTCTCCTAAAAGTTACCTTTTGATTGTCATCAAAACCATTAATCCTTACAAGTTGTATGTTTTTTATCATTTAAACTCTGACTCTACAACTTTTAACTGTCATAACTGAGAATAATATCAATGCTTTAACTGCTTTTAACTTAACTCAACAAAGGCTATCGGTTATGCTAAAGATATCTCGTCCCGTCACTTAATAAGTGATTTATCTGGCGGTTGATTAAATCAATAAAACTATAATAGAGCACAACTTTGCAAACATTTGAACAAGTACATTATTCCGTAACTGTTGACTCCATTGCTGGGCACACATTCAAAATTATTCAAACCATCAACTTTGCTGATCAAGTTGATATCAAGATAAAGTTACCGGCATGGATCCCTGGAAGTTACATGATCCGAGATTTTGCTAAAAATATAGTATCTCTCAAAGCGTACGACGATAATCAAAACAGTTTAGATATTGAAAAATTAGATAAACAAACTTGGAAAGTAAAAGCTGGCAGTGGCAAGATTCATATCGAGAGTATTGTCTATGCCTTTGATTTGTCAGTAAGAAGCGCCTATATATGCGATGAATATGCTTTTTTTAACGGCACCAGCGTTTTCTTTGAAGTGGAGGGCTACTCTGGCCCTTGCAGCGTTGAGATCAACCTTCCTGCAACAAAGTTGGATACCTGGTCTGTTGCAACAGCAATGTTGGAAACCCAATCAAACAAATTAACCAAGAAATTTAGTGCCGATAATTATCAAACTCTGATTGATCATCCAGTGATAATAGGTGAACTGGATATTACCTATTTCAAGGTGCAGGAGGTTGAATTTGAATTTGTTTTGACCGGCTCTCATCAAGTTGATACCGATAGAATTTGTCGCGACTTGCCAAAAATATGTGAGCATCATTTGGCGCTGTTTAACGAAAACACGCCAATTAATCGTTATGTATTCATAACTTTACTCTGTCAATCTGGGTTTGGTGGTTTAGAGCATAGTCATTCGACTGTTTTACAATTCGCTCGCAATCAGCTTCCAAGCAAAGCACAACAACATAAAATGCCCGACGGTTATCGCACATTTTTAAGCTTATGTAGTCACGAGTTATTCCATACTTGGCACGTTAAACGAACCAAGCCTGCGGAATTTATCGATTTAGATTTAAGTAAAGAAACCTATTCTGAACAACTATGGATTTACGAAGGTTTTACCAGCTACATTGATGATCTCAGCTTGTTGCGCTGTGAATTAATCGATGTGCCTAGCTACTTTGAAGTTATTGGACAAACATTAACCCGACTCAAACGTAATCCTGGTTATCTAAAACAAACGGTTACAGAGTCGAGTTATGACGCTTGGACTCGCTTTTATCAACAAGATGCTAGTGCCGCAAATAATATTGTGAGTTATTACGCTAAAGGTGCAGAAATAGCACTATGCCTAGATTTGTTAATACGCAAAGAGTCAGCCAATCGTTTTACCATTTTCGACCTGTTAAAACGACTTTGGCAGCAATTTGGTTACGTCAATATTGGTACCCAAAACGACTCTATTCAAACGATTTTAAAGCAAAATTTAAACATCAATTTAGATGCATTTTTGGAAACGGCTTTATATACCACAACACCTCTCCCTACTGAGCAATTGTTGGCAGACTTCGGTGTTGATATGCACTACAGAGCAAGAAAAGATGCAAATGATAAAGGCGGAAAGCCTGCAGATGAAACCCTCTCTATTGATTTTGGCGCAAGCTTCGAAGCTGCAGCAACGGGCATCTCTATTTTACAAGTTTTAGAAGGTTCACCTGCGTATTTAGCCGGTTTACAGATCAAAGATAACCTAATTGCCATTGAACAATGGCAAGTGAATAAAGATTCTGTATTTACCACGTTAGAAAATTATAGCGAGCAACCAACAGTGAAATTATTTGTGTTCCGTGACGGCAAACTTAAAACGTTTGACATGCCGATTAAAAATGCAGCCAAAGATACAATTTACTTAACGACTTCAAATCTACAAAAACAGGCTTTATGGTTAAACGCTCAGTAAGCCAGTTGTTGTTTGCTCATGTTTTAAAAAGAAACACGCCAATTGGCATAACTTCGAATTACCTTAACAAACCGTTTTATGCCACTTGCCAGTGGCTTTAAAACTGCCAACTCTAAACTATTGGCATTTATTTAAACCTAGCTAGGTCGAATGTTCCCAGCAGATGCGCGTAATTGAGATTGAATTACCAATAACCGCCATTTTTATTCACAATTGCCGAAAGCATAAAACCAATAGTGGCACTGCACAAAACCAGACCAATTAAGAAAAATGGCGTAAATTTAGCGATTGCGAATCGTACATTCCGTCTTTCTATGCTGTCGATAACTTCATCTAGATCTGATTCATCGTAGTGATATCGATTAACGATATAGCGAGATGAATCACCTACTTCAGTGAAGTAAAAATGATATTTATCTAATAACTCTCTTAACCGCACGGGATCCATCTTCGTTTGCTTTAATACATCTTCAAAGGCAACGCCGTTTGGTTCAAATCCGTCCAATACTTGATGTATTTTCACCACTTCAGACGCCTTCATGGGTTTGATCCCGATAATCGTACTCATGTCTAAATCGTATTTCATTGCAGAAACCTTTGTTTATGACTCAATACAAAATATATCACCAAAACAAGTTAGCCATGGTACAGTTTTTAGCAAAGATTTTAGTTTATTCAGAAGGTCTTGCAGGGACGAGTAACGCTGGGTCTACTCGTTGATTTTGCCAATTCATTCGCCAATCCAAATGTGCTCCAGTAACTCGGCCAGTGGCACCAATTTCAGCAACCAACTGCCCTTGTTCAACCTGCTCCCCCACTTTCACATGACCTGCATGCAAATGTAAAAAAGTAGAAGAAACACCATGACCATGGTCAATAATCATAGTACCACCCGAATAATACATATCAGGTACCCAGAGTGTCACCACGCCTGCAGCCGGAGCATAAACAGGAGTGCCCGTAGGTGCTGCTACATCGAGTCCAAAGTGCGGTCTTTTGGGTTGTCCGTTTAACACCCGTTGACTGCCATAAACGCCACTAATTGGTCCTTCAGCAGGCCAAATAAACGATTGCATAAAATCGATGCGCGAGTCTCGAAGCGCACGGGCTTTTGCGACCTGTTGGTTATCTAGGCGAATTCTGGCTAACACATCTTCCGGAGGTGTCACCATTTTAGGAGGTAAGCCTTCAATGCGTTGAACATCATATTCACGCTTTTTTAAAATGATATCTTGTTGTTGTTTAGGTTGTTCTGGCGCCTGCCAACTTAGTTCATGCTCAAGGGCGGCATCACGCCCGAAACCAAAAACGAAATATCCTTGTTCCGAAACCTCTAAGCTTTTACCATCCAACCAAACTTGACTGCCTACGGGTGCTTTCCCTCGTATCAGTGCACCTTGCGAAAGCTCCCCTTGCAATTCAATAGCAAAGGCATGAACACTCAATATCAAACCCAAGAAACAACAAAACAACGTTTTAAGCATAAGCGATGGCTCCTTTTCCAACCCCTTCAAATGCGAATACTTTAAAATGACTTTGCGGACTCTGTTGTTTCAGATCCAATGCCATGTATTGGGCTAAACATTCTACCGTAGAGTCGGTGTTAACAATTTCGCATTCAGATTTTGGAATAGCTAATGAAAACTCACCTTGCGAGGATTCATAGGTGAAGAAAAAATGTGTTTCCGTGTTCTCTACTTGTCCAGCTAAAACACTTTGTTGGCCGTCAACAATATCTTCTTCACTCCCTATGTAGATGTCTTGCCAACGTTCAGCCCAATATGCCTGCCACGCTAGATTCAATTTATCATTTTCATAAATCACAACCTTTGAGCGGTGCCCATGGGCAATACGCTGACAGTTACCATCGTGTTTTTTTAGGCCATGAGTGTAGTGATAAAACGGTGTGTCTATTACTTCAGGACGCAAAATTAACTCAATACCATCAACATTGCTTGGCAGATGTGTGGCAATCACTTCTTTTAAATATTGGCCAACAGAATCTATATCTACCTCAGAAGCGTAAACAAAAGCATAAGCTTCTGCAGGACACAACAGATGGATCGACTTACCATTGGGTCGTAAAAAATCTACTTTTACTTCATCGGTATTGGGATCGCGTTTGATCTGGCTAAAAGCATGTTCGGCTGGTACGAGTAATTTGTGATCGACATATTCATCGATAAGAAACTTCAATTCTTTCTTAACTTTTCCGAAGTCTAGCACCATGCTTTCTTCATTAAGTTCACCATCTAAAATCACATCGACAATCCAACTTTCACCAACCATCCCTCTTTGTGCACAAAGATAGGAAAAATCCATTACGGTTAAGTCGTTGACAAAAAGCTGCATAGTGTAAAAAAGTCCTGTTATTTTGATGTTGTAAATATCGTTTTATGATTGCGTCAGTATATCGTATTCAAACTAAATCGGCATGTTTGAACACAACAAAGCTAACTATTATGTCGTGTTAACTGATCTTTCAAATTAGGTGGTACCCCTTTAATCAATAGGGTGTCAGAATTCGCATCGTATTGCACTCGATCGCCATACAAAACTCTATCGAAACTCAGACTAATGCCGCCACCTTGACCACTAAACTTGGCAAGGGTTTTTAACGCACTGCGATCGGCCTGAAAGGAAGCTTCCAAAGGCGTTTCTGCTTGTTGGTTAAAATCAACAAAATTGCGACCATCTTCTTGGGGTAGGCTTTGCGACAATTCTTCAATTTGAATATCATCTCCTTGCTCCAATTTAGCTTTATAGTAGTCAGAAACGATTTGCCGTGTTTGCTGCTGCTCTTCTTTGTCTAATTGCTCAGAGGCGATAAACTCGTCTACCGTTTTCAGCAGTTGCTTATTTTGCTGTTTGATATCAACAAGTTCTTCGCAACCGATAAAGTGCATGAAAAAATCAGAGACTTTTCTGCCCATTCGCCCCTTAATAAAACTAATATAACGGTTTTGCTCGGGTTGAGTTTTTAATTGGGTTAAATCGATTCTTACCGCTAATTGCATTTTGGCTAGATCTAGATGATCACTGTAGGTCAATTCTAATCTTTCAGTGATTTCAACGTGCTGTTTAGTATTCAACAACGCAATCATTAGGTATTCGGTGGCTAAAAATTCATAATGGCTGAAGATAACAAAACCGGTTTCCACTGTTGCCATTTCGACCATACTCTTTTTGAGTTTTTCACAACTGGCAACACTAAAATCAATAAAGGTTTCAGGTTCTGCAATCATCGCCAGCAATTCTGAACGAAATTCATCGTTAGCTTTAACCGTATCTTGTTCTGCCGAATCGGTTGACTGAGAAGCTTGATCAATAAAACTACCGACCCCTTTGCCAGGTTTTTGATTGAATACTTGATTAATTTGCTGTGCAAGTGTTTCAATATCTGGAGTGACGTCAAAACAGGTGCTTTTGGGAACAACGGTTAACTCTTGTTGTTCATTAATCCCTAATTGATGTACTACAAAGTGTTGAATAACAGCGCTCATGAAAATCTAACCTTCTAAAAGTTATGGAAAATAAGAAAACCGACTATTGAAAAAACGGCACCTAGTTACTATCTGTTCGAATACTTGTTACTATTCACAAAAATCGGTTTAAAGGTTCAAACATGCCTCAACAATCCAAATATTCAGACGCTCAATTTGAAGCGCTAATGAATGACATCGTATTTGCCCTTGAAAAAAACCAAGCAAATCGAGACTTATCTTTAATGGCGTTGGGTAATGTGATCACCAACATCTTTTTGCATCAAGTAAACGATAACCAGCGCGAAAAAATGGCCGCTCAGTTTACACAAATCTTGATGAAAAGTATCAATGGAAATCAAAAATAAATGATACTCTCAGAAACGCCTCGGCGCATCATGTTAACCAAGCTAGTAGCTTGGGGACATTGGTTTACCCTTTCAAATATTGTCGTTGCTTTGGTGATTGCAGGAATTTACGTTTTTGCATCGCCTTTGCCAGATTCTTTGTTGGGAATAACATTTTTATTAGTCAATTGGGTCAGTCATATTGGCTTTTTAACTTTTTTCGCTTTTGTCATTTTAGTTTTACCTCTGATATATGCTTTCCCTAAGTCTCGGCTTATACGTGGCGCGGCTTCAACGATAGCCGCCATAGGCTTAGCGCTCTTAGCATTTGATGCATTGCTCTACACTAAATATGGATTGCACCTAAATTTCGGCTCTGCGGATCTGATTAAAAGTGAGACTCAACCGGTTATTAATGCGTTTGGCTGGCAACAATGGGGGTTTTTACTCCTTTTATTTGTAGTTTGGCTGTCATTTCAACTTATTTTAGCCAATGCTCTGTGGAAAAGAATTGAACGATTACAAAAATTCCGCTTAGGTATGCCCATTAGCAGTGTATTTGTAACCTGTTTTGTATGCAGTCATGCTTTACATATTTGGGCCGATGCAAATCTCTATCAACCTATTGTAAAACAAGATAATTTGTTTCCTTTATCATACCCAGCAACAGCTAAAGCGCTGATGTCAAAATATGGGTTATTGGACATAGAAAATTATAAGCAACGTAAAGCCTTGCAGTTTGATCGAAGTGTCCATGGCATTAATTATCCTGCTAATCCAGTGTATTGCAGTATTAATACCAACAAACAATTTGTTTTACTTATCCAAACTGACGATGCTGATCTGAATCTGCAAAACAGGGCATTAACCGCCTACAACGATCACTATGATTTAAGCTCGAACCACCACTCTTCTCAATTTTCGAGTTTGTTTGGCTTACCGGAAATTTATACGTCGGAGTTAACCAATAAAACCCCACTAATGGTAGAACTTCCACAAAAGTTAGGATTGCCGGTATTTTTATATTCTGATTTATCTTTAGAAAATTCAAAATTGACTGAGCTAAGCACAAATTTTGAAAGCTTTGTTGCCGCAAGTATTTCCGATAAACCGAAATTAGCCATAGGATTTGTATCCAATGCAAATATTCAACAATTGATAAAATCAGGTGTGTTGAATGGCAACCAAGTGATAATCTCGAAGCTTGCTTCAAATCGAGACGATATTCAGCAAGTGCCGCTATATGCTAATTTCAAACTCGACAAAACCTTATCTAGCCATTTGGACTTCCCTGCTACAGTGTTAGAAAACTTAGGCTGTAAAGCCCTTTCTGATGATTACTCCATCGGACAATCAATGCAGGCTCCTCGTCGCAATTGGTTGGTTGGCACTAAAGGCAGTAAAGTCATTGTGATGCAAAACAGCAATCGCATAGAAGTATTGTCTAACGGTAGCTATAAGATTTTTGACCGTGAGACGGGTGAAGAAAGTATTGAGACGCTTAACACCGGACTGTTAAGTCAGGCAATTAAACATTTAATGCATTTTTATTGAGTTACGCAGGGGAAACTCGATTTAAGCTATCAATGCATTCAAATCCAATATTGGTATCATCAGCGATTTCTGAAGTTGTATAAATAAAACGCTTGGTGACCCCAGCTCTAGCCGCCGCCAACATGTCCGTCTTGTTATCACCAATCATGAACGACTTTGCCATATCGATATTGTATTTTTGCTTAGCTTGTTCAAACATGCCAGGGTTTGGTTTACGACAATGGCATTGTTGTAAATAATCTCCTTTTGCCTTTAATGGATGATGGGGACAATAGAAAAAATCATCTATCGTGATCCCCCGCGTTGCAAACTCTGACTGCATCCATTTCGATAATAGTAAAAAATCCTCTTCGCTGTAATATCCGCGTCCTATCCCAGATTGATTGGTCACAACCAGAATTAAATACCCCTGCTGTTGGAAGCGTGTGCACAACGCAAATACATCATCAATAAAGTCGATTTCATCTGGGCGGGATGCATAACCATGGTCAACATTAATGACACCGTCTCTATCTAAAAATAACGCTTTAGATGTCACTATTTTTCCTCAATACTTGAATATCAAATTCCGTTTGACAATCAATCTGGGATTGCAAAAACTGGGCTTTATTTTGTTCACTGGTATGCCAAAAATAAGGCGTCATTTTAAGTAAAGCCAAACGCTGTTCAGGTTGACTAAAACTCAAATCAAAACCAAGTGACTCTCTACTTTGAACCGTGAAATTGTTTGTGTCTACTTGGTTTAGTGTGTGCGGCTTTGATACGTCATAAATGGATTCTTTTAGTTGCTGCAAGTGTTTAGGTCCAGGGTTAACTAGAATCCATAATCCATTTGGCTTTAAAATCCTAGCCACTTCTTGTTCGCTAGAAGGTGCAAAAACTTGAATGACGACATCCAAGCTTTCACTCCCAACAGGAATTTTAAATGTACTAGCAACTGCAAATTGACATGCTTTATGAGTCTTTGCAGCGCGCTGTATCGCCACTTTGGATATATCACACCCTGCTGCAATACATTGATGCTTGGCACTTTCTAATTGTCTGCGTATTTGTTCTAAATAATACCCTTCACCGCAACCTGCATCGAATAAATGTATCTCAGGACTGAGGCATTGGGCTTGAATTAAATCAGCTATACGAGCGATAAGTGGATCGTAAAATCCTTGTTGCAGAAACTCACGACGAGCCAAAATCATATCTTTGTTATCGCCGGGCGCTTTGCTGCTGCGTTCCTGTGCCAACTGCAGGTTTACGTAACCTTCTTTAGCTCTATCATAACTATGTTTAGCTTCACAACGCCAAGTACCACTTTCCAATGACAATGGAAGACGACAAGCTGGACAAATCCACATGTAAAAAGACTACCTTAAATTTTCAGCCAAACTAGATTAAAGCCCAGCGGTTTAGAGAATGGGGGTATTAAACCCTTGTTCCACCATCCAATTCAAGTGTACGCCCGGTAAAATAGTCATTCTCGAATATAAATTTTGCCGCATGGCCCAATTCTTCCACTTCCGCTAAGCGTCCAGCAGGAACGGTAGATAAGAATCGCTCGATCATTTCCGGCCGCATTTGCGCTGCCATGGCGGTGTTCACTAATCCAGGGGCGATACAACCGGTACGAATGTTATAACGAGCTAGCTCTTTGGCCCAAGTCACTGTCATAGTGGCTACCGCTGATTTAGAGGCAGAATAGTTGGTTTGTCCCATGTTGCCACCGCGAGACACTGAAGATAGATTAATGATGACACCAGAGCTGTTGGTTTCAATCATTGTAGAGGCTGCCTCTCGAGCACACAAAAAAGTACCTGTAACATTCACATCAATAACAGATTGAAACTGTTGCTTTGACATTTTATCAACGACTTTTCCATCCTTTATCTTCAACAACATACCGTCACGCATTATACCTGCGCTATTGATTAAGCCATTCAATTGACCAAAGTCATTCTTAATCTGTGAAAACACGTATTCCACATCCGATTCATCGGTAACATTAACAGCGTAGCCTCTAGCGGTTACGCCTAACTCAGAAATTTGTTCAGCTGCAGATTTAACCACAATATCTTGCATATCTAGCATCGCAACATGGGCACCAGCATCGGCGAAGGTTTTAGCCATTGCCAACCCGAGTCCTTGGGCTGCACCTGTAATTGCAATTACTTTATTTTTCAGTTCCATAGTTCACCTTTCAATCTTTATCGTTACAATTAATGACAGTCGAAGAATTTATTAACCCATCACTGTTAAACATTTTTGAGCACTAAGCACAGATTAACAACAATCAATATATTTAACTTGCTAACTGCAAATCATTTAATGGATTCCCATTATTTGGCCACATAGAGGTGAAAAACTGATTAAGTGTTTTTTCATCAACTTCAGCAATATTTGCAAATGCCCATTTTGGCTTACGGTCTTTATCAATTAATAACGCTCTAACCCCTTCTTGAAATTCGCCATAGGTACCGCATCGGCAAGACATAATTAGTTCCATCTGAAAACATTCAGCTAGAGATAAGTCGACTCCTCTGTGAAGTTGTTGAAACACTAAGTGCATCGATATTGGTGAATTGTATGCAATTGCATCTTGTGCTTTTTTGAACCACTTATCATCAGAAATTGAAACTGCTGTTAAAGCATCTATGTAGTCTTGTAAAGTAGTAGTGTCTGCCAAACCTGCTAATAGATCAGCGTGTTTGTGCAAATTACAAACTCCTGAGGTTTGTGCAAACTCAGCACACAGCGCAGTTAAGAGTTGACCATTTTGCGCGAAATTTTCAGTCCAATCAGTAGTTTTGATTTGACGTAAAACCTGCAGTTTATTTTGATGTTGAATAACAAAGTCAGCTAAGTTTGCAAATTTAGCATCGTGACAATTGATTTTCGCCCCTGTGACACCTAAAAACTGCCCCACACCTTTTGGCATTTTATTTAAGAACCAACTACCACCGACATCAGGGTACAAACCGATGGCTGCTTCAGGCATGGCAATCAAGGCATCTTCGGTTACGACTCTATGACTCGCCCCAGCCAACAATCCTAGTCCGCCCCCCATTATGATGCCGTTGCCCCACGCTAAAATAGGTTTCGGATAAGTATGGATTAGATAATCCAAACGGTATTCTTGGCTAAAGAATGTTTCGAGTAATTCAGGAACCATAGCCGGATTATTTTGTTCTGTTTTAGAGTCTTTCATTGCATTGTACATTGAAACCACATCGCCACCGGCGCAAAAAGTGCTATCTCCGCGACTGTCTAGAACCACAATGGCAATGTCGTTATTGTGCTGCCAAGACTGTAATTGTAATAGCAATAAATTAACCATTTCCAAATCTAATGCATTTAACGATTTAGGTCTGTTGAGCGTTGCGATTCCAATAGATTTGCCATTTTTACAAGTCTGAATATCAAAAACTACAGGTAATTCCATAATCTAAACTCCTAAAGGATTTGGCTATCACTGTTTGATAATAAACGTCGACCGATGATGACGCGCATAATTTCATTTGTACCTTCTAAAATTTGATGTACACGCACATCCCGCACATGACGCTCAAGTGGGTACTCTTGAATGTAACCATAACCACCGTGAATTTGTAGCGCTTCATTACAAACTTGAAAACCCACGTCTGTTGCAAATCGTTTAGCCATGGCACAGTAAGTCGTTTTATCTGGGCTTTGGCTATCAATCTTAAACGCAGCCAATCTTACCATTTGACGGGCCGCGACTAATTCGGTCGCCATATCAGCCAATTTAAACTGTAGTGCTTGAAATGCCGCAAGGGGTTTACCAAACTGAGTGCGAGTTTGCATATATTCAGTAGCAGTTTCCAACGCCCGTTGCGCAGTACCAATGGAGCAAGTTGCAATATTTACCCTGCCACCATCGAGTCCCATCATGGCGAATTTAAACCCTTCCCCTTCTTCTCCGAGAAGATTATCAACGGGTATTAAAACATCTTGAAACGTAATCAACCGAGTAGGTTGAGCATTCCAGCCCATTTTTTCTTCTGCTTTACCATAAATGACCCCTTCAGCATCAGCAGGGATCACCACGGCTGAGATACCGCCAGGGCCTTTGTCACCTGTTCTGACCATAACCACCAGAACATCGGTTTCTCCCGCACCAGAGATAAACATCTTAGAGCCATTAATACGGTAATGGTCACCTTCTTTTACCGCAGAGGTGCGCAATGATGCTGCATCTGAGCCAGATCCCGGCTCAGTTAAACAATAGGATGCTAAATGTTCGCCCGTCACTAACGTTGGGCACCAGGCCGACTTGACTGTCTCAGTACCCCAAGTCGCGATCATCCAAGTGGCCATATTATGAATTGTCATCATTGCTGTGGTGGCAGTGCATCCACTTGCCAATTGTTCAAAAATAAGCGCTGAATCTAAACGACTAAGTTGTAAACCGCCCGCATCTTCAGGGGTGTAAAGAGCACAGAAGCCTAATTCACCGGCTTTCTGAATTACTTCCTTAGGAAAAATATGATGTTTATCCCAATGCGCAGCGTGGGGGGCAAGTTCTTGATCTGCAAATTGTTTCGCTGTATCAACGAAGGCGATTTGATCTTCGGTTAAATCAAAATTCATATGCTAGTTTCCTTTAGAAAACCGATTAAATGGACAGTGTTAATGCTTTGTAAATAAGGTTATCAAAAATCTCACCTTAACGTTAACGTAAATTAAAATCAAATAATCAAATACTGCCAACTTCTGTATACAGTCAACAACATAAACTTGTTAAATGGGGTTATATTGATCATGAATAATCCACTTTTTTACCATTTCAGTAATCCTAGACCAGCCAATATAATGCTGCCAGTTACCGATTTTTCGAACTAATTGGTAAAAAGCCGAGGGATAAATATCTATCCATAGCAATGTACATTGTTATTTTGATACTATGCTTGCTATATTGTCGTAATAAATTGATCAGAAAGAAGAAATTATCGTGGTTGGACCAAAAATCAACATCGCTGTAGTTGAAGATAATGGCATGGCGCGAATTCTTTTACGGAACCATTTGCTAGAAATGGGCTACTCGAATGTCTCCTGTTATATTCACGGCAGAGAACTCAAAAAAGCATTAAAGGTTCGTCAGTTTGATTTGATTTTAATGGACTTTCATCTTGGTGATCATAAAAATGGTGTGGAAGTTATTCAAGAGTTGAACCGTGAAAAGCTGTTAAAAAACACCACCAGTTTAATATTTGTCACCTCAGACCGGTTACCACTGATTATTGGTCAAATTGTTGATATCCATCCAGATGACTTAGTCATCAAGCCCTACACCATTCGTATATTAGAAAAAACCATCGCCAACGTACTAAGAATTCGTAGGCATCTGATGCCAGTGCTAACCCTGATGGATGAAAAGCTTTGGGATGTCGCACTACAAAAGCTGGAACAAATCGCTAAAAGCAACTCGATACCTAAGTCCCGCACTACCCTGTTAAAAATTCGCGCCAGACTGCTCCTTAAGCTTTCAAGATTTGATGAAGCCACTGCGTTGTATGACAGCGTGTTACAAAGTGCAGAAAATGTTATTTGGGCAAAATGGGGGGTTATACATGCTCAATACTTAGCCGGCAAAATAGAAATCAGTGAAGAATTACTCAAAGACATGCTAGGTGCGCACTTAACCAATGACAAAGCCTGCGAGTGGCTTGCGCGAATTTGTATTGGTAGAAAAGAATATGAAGAAGCCGAAGAGTACATAGACTTAATTAAAGAAAGTGCACTTTCAATGACCGCGGCCAAGCTCAAATCCTATGTTTACCAGTTGCAAAACAAAATGGATAAAGCAATCGATTTGTTGGAACGAAAACGGCTTAACGCAAAAGATATACGTGAAAAATACGCTGAATTATCCTTGGAACTGGCGCGCTGTTACTTATCAATAGCAGAATCTAAACAAGCAAATGAAAGAGCAAACGCGTTGCAAGTAGCCCGATTTTTAATCGGTAATGCAGGACGCAATTATTTAGAAGAAAATCTTGCGATTAAACGTGACTATATGAACATTTTGGTCGCCGTGTTAGAAAATGATCAAGATAAAGCCGTAGCCCTTTTGGAAGAGGCAGACCAAAAAGACTTCACGACCGCAGATGTCCCTACAATGACTGATGCCATAAAGGCATGGTTAGGTGTAGGAGATGAATTGCGAGCGGCTCAAATCTTATTTGATTGTGAAGAAAAAATGTTAGAAACAGAAGATCTAACCGACCAGACCATCTCTTCAATGGTAATTGCACAGCAAGAAGAAGAGTTAGGGGAAAGACGCCCTAGAGCCCTCAAATTTAACAAACAGGGCTTGAATTTACACAATCAGCAACGTTATCAAGAATCCGTAGATTACTTCTACCAAGCCTATCTTCTGTTTCCTAAGGAAGCTGCCTTTGGTTTAAATTTACTGCAAGGGTTATTGGAATCCAATTTAGCGGAATATAAAAAAGCGAAAACATTGCGCCTATTTAATGAGTTAGACAAACGTGAATTAAGCAACAGTAATCGTAAGCGATTGAATGAGATTGGCGGCAGACTCAGTGCTGACAAAGAACGCTTTATCATAAAAGACAACGATAAACTGACCACTCATTCTTAACCCATCATTAAAATTTAAGTAATTAGGCTGTTTAAGTCACTTTACCCTGTTGCTGAAATTCGGCTTTTAAATACTCTTTATTTTGCATGATCTTTTTGAGCCTGTGTAATGCTGTGGCAACATTTTCGAAACTAATATACAAGGGCGCAAAACCTAAACGAAGTACCTCAGGTGCACGAAAATCAGCCACAACTTTATGTGCAATAAGTGCCTGACAGATAGCAAATGCGTAGGGATGTGTTAACGCCACTTGGCTGCCTCTCAACTCTGCTGATTGAGGTGAAATACAGGTTAACTCTTGATCTAATTTAAGTGTTTTTAAACCCTGCATAAAAAACGAGGTTAAGGCTTTAGATTTGCTCATTACATCTGACATATCCACTGCCGTAAACACCTCCAATGCAGCGTCCAATATACTCATAGAAATAATTGCAGGTGTACCAGTTAAACATTGTGAAATACTCTTGTCACTTTCAAATGTTGGTGAGAACTGAAAGGGTTGACTATGCCCCATCCAGCCACTCAATGGCTGTTTAAAATGTGATAAATGTCGTTTAGCAACATAAATAAAACCAGGGGCGCCTGGCCCACCATTGAGATATTTATAAGAACAACCCACCGCAAAGTCTACCTGGCAATCGTCAAGTTTTAGATCCAGCACGCCTGCGCTGTGAGCAAGATCCCAAATAACTAAAATTCCTTTAGCATGAGCTAATTTGGTTAACTTTGCCATGTCATGAATGTAGCCCGTCCTATAATTGACTTGGGTTACGAGTAAAACCGCCACCTCCTCGGTAAGTGATTGTTCTATATTATTTGCATTCACCGATTTAAGCTGACAGCGTTCTTGACTCAACAAAGACTCAATACCTTGGACCATATATAAGTCTGTTGGAAAGTTATCAACTTGGGATAAAACCGTCGTTCGCCCCGGTTGCTTAGCTAATGCTGCACAGATCAACTTAAACAAATTCACAGAGATGGAGTCACAACATATAGTTTGCCCAACACCTGCGCCTATTAACCGCGCTATTTTTTCTCCTACCGTAATGGGAAGATCAATCCAATGGTGCTTGTTCCAACTGGCAATTAAGTCTCTCCCCCACTGCAATTCAACTGTTTCTAGCGCTCGTTGTTTAGCAATAATAGGCAATGCGCCGAGTGAATTTCCATCGAGATAAACACCGTTTTCGGGCAATTCAAACTGGCTTTTAAGCGCACTCAATTTATCCGTTGAATCTAATTGTTGAGCTTGCTGATCAATTTGCTGTGCAGGTGAAGATTTAGGACTTGGCATTTATTTACTCAATTTAGAATTGTTAGATTTGTTTATTTAAAAGGTTTATCGCATTCAATTTTGTTCGTAAAAATCAAACTGTCTAGACTAGAAATACTAGCATTAGTAATAATAAGCATATTTTGCGCAACATCAGTAGTTTACCTTGTTAAAGCTGTTAGCTACTCAGTAAAACTTTTAATGTGAGTCGAAGCTGTTTACCCGACGCTTAACTTTGGTTATTCAGCGGCAAATTAAAGCCCGTTATTTTTGCCCTAAGCTAATCTATTAACCTACCTTCTTGTCATGTTTGCTTTTCATATTTATTCACTCGTTTTAACTGAATAAATAATATCAACTATATTAAATGGGAAATGTTAAAAAGTTGATCTTCTAATTGAGGTAGTTTATTCTCGGCATCAAGTTGACGTATACGTAAACGTAAACGTAAGCTTTAATTTTAAAACAAACAAAAATACAAGCTTGTGACATATACACACTATCGCCGTTTTACACGTTTAGGAATGCGAAATGAATGCTGATAATAAATCTGAGAAACACAGCTCTCGAGTCGAACAAGACGCGCCCACATTCAGTATAGGGGAGTTATCTAAACATTTTGATGTAACACCCCGCTCCATACGTTTTTATGAAGAACAGGGGTTGTTGTCTCCGCAACGTGCGGGGCAAACTCGAATCTACAGTAAAAAAGACAAAGTTAGATTAAAGCTCATTTTGCGTGGTAAACGATTGGGGTTTTCCTTAGCAGAAACGCGCACCCTTTTTAACCTTTACGACAGCCACCAAAATTCAAAAATTCAGCTTCAAGCTATGTTAGAAATGACCACAGAAAAACGCGCCATTTTGATTCAACAACTTGAAGATATAAACGTCCTGATGATCGAGCTAGATGAAGTTGAGTCTCGATGCAAAGACGAACTTGAACAATTAAATAAAGGATAAGTTTGATGAACGCTCCCTACCCTACACTTAATTTTGGATTAGGCGAAGATATCGATATGCTTCGTGATCACGTATACAATTTTGCCCAAGCAGAAATAGCGCCCTTGGCAGAAAAAGCCGATGAAGAAAATGCATTTCCTAATCATCTTTGGCCTAAACTAGGTGAAATGGGTTTATTGGGCGTGACGGTTGCGGAGCAATATGGTGGTTCAGATATGGGGTATCTAGCTCATACTATCGCCATGGAAGAAGTCAGCCGAGCATCTGCTGGGATCGGTTTAAGTTACGGAGCCCATTCAAATCTTTGTGTTAATCAGATTCACAAAAACGGCACTGAAGCGCAAAAACAAAAATACCTTCCAAAGCTAGTATCTGGTGAGCACATTGGTGCGCTCGCGATGAGTGAGCCTAATGCTGGTTCAGATGTCGTGAGTATGAAACTACGAGCCGATAAACAAGGGGATAAATACATCCTCAATGGCAACAAAATGTGGATAACCAATGGCCCTGATGCCCACACCTTTGTCATTTACGCAAAAACAGATGTAAAAGCTGGTTCCAAAGGCATTACCGCTTTTATAGTGGAAAAATCTTTTGCTGGATTTAGCCAAGCTCAAAAACTCGACAAATTAGGTATGCGCTCATCGAATACTTGTGAGCTTGTTTTCCAAGACTGCGAAGTGCCTGCGGAAAACATCCTTGGCGAAGAAGGTGGCGGTGTCCGCGTATTAATGAGTGGACTAGATTATGAAAGATTAGTGCTTTCAGGTGGACCACTTGGGATCATGCAAGCCTGCATGGATCTTGTTGTTCCTTACATTCATGACCGCAAACAATTTGGTCAATCTATTGGTCAGTTCCAATTAGTACAAGGCAAAGTTGCTGATATGTACACCCAGATGAATGCCGCCAGAGCTTACGTTTATGCCGTAGCGCGTTCTTGTGATCGAGGTGAGACCACCCGTAAAGATGCAGCAGGCGCGATACTTTATTCGGCCGAATTAGCAACCAAAATGGCCTTAGATGCTATTCAGTTACTCGGTGGTAACGGTTATATCAATGAGTTTTCAGCAGGTCGTTTGTTGCGTGATGCAAAACTGTATGAAATCGGCGCTGGCACTTCAGAGATACGTCGCATGTTAATTGGTCGCGAATTATTTAACGAAACCCGCTAATTCCCAACTTTTGACATTTAGATGTCATCACAATGGGGTTAAATTTTACTTAACCGGATTAGGAGCGAATGCATGCCCCCTATCGTCAGCAAATTAAACGTTAAAAGCCAAGAGTTTATCGATAACGCTGCCAACATGGCTCGGCAAGTTAACGACTTAAAAGAAGTTATCGCCAAAATTAAATTGGGTGGCGGTGATAAGGCCAATGCACGTCATACCGCAAGAGGGAAATTACTCCCCAGAGACAGAGTAAATGCGCTGTTAGATAGTGGCTCTCCTTTTCTAGAGTTGTCCCAACTTGCTGCATGGAATGTCTATGCAGATTATGTCCCCGCAGCGGGCGTAATAGCTGGGATAGGTCGAGTATCAGGCGTGGAATGTATGATAGTCGCAAATGACGCGACGGTTAAAGGTGGCACCTATTATCCTTTAACCGTTAAAAAGCATTTACGCGCCCAAACCATAGCCGAGCAAAATAATTTACCTTGTATTTATCTGGTGGACTCAGGTGGTGCGAATCTTCCAAGACAAGATGAAGTCTTTCCAGATCGGGAGCACTTTGGTCGAATTTTTTATAATCAAGCAAATTTGTCTGCGCAAAATATTCCACAAATAGCGGTTGTGATGGGTTCATGCACCGCTGGCGGTGCATATGTGCCTGCCATGGCTGACGAATCCATAATCGTCAAGAACCAAGGTACGATTTTCTTAGGTGGCCCACCTTTAGTGAAAGCCGCCACGGGTGAAGTGGTCACGGCTGAGGAACTAGGTGGTGGTGACGTGCATTGCCGTACATCGGGTGTTGTCGATCATCTAGCTAACAATGACCATCACGCATTGCAACTAGCCAGAAATGCAATTGCCCGTCTAAACCGACCTAAACCCAATTATTTGGACTTAATTGAACCTAAAGAGCCTGCCTACCCCACTAGCGATATTTATGGCGTTATTCCCAAAGACAGTAAACAACCGTTCGACGTCCGTGAAATAATCGCAAGAGTAGTCGATGGCTCAGAGTTCGATGAGTTCAAAGCGCTGTTCGGCACTACTCTAGTTTGCGGTTTTGCACGTATTTACGGTCATCCCGTGGGAATAGTTGCCAACAACGGCATCTTATTTTCAGAGTCTGCACAAAAAGGCGCACACTTCATTGAACTATGTGCACAACGAAAAATTCCATTAGTTTTTTTACAAAATATCACCGGTTTTATGGTGGGTAAACAATACGAGTCGGGCGGAATCGCCAAACATGGAGCTAAAATGGTCACCGCAGTAGCCTGTGCCAAAGTGCCTAAATTTACCGTGTTAATTGGCGGTAGTTTCGGCGCTGGAAATTATGGTATGTGCGGCCGAGCTTATGATCCTAGGTTTATGTTTATGTGGCCAAATGCGCGAATTTCGGTGATGGGTGGAGAGCAAGCTGCTGGCGTGCTAGCGCAAGTCAAACGAGATCAAAAACAACGGCACGACGAAAGCTGGAGTGTAGAAGAAGAGAACGCATTTAAACAACCTATTATTGATACCTATGAACAACAAGGCCACCCTTATTATGCCTCCGCGCGACTTTGGGATGATGGTGTAATAGATCCTGCTGATACCCGTTTTGTGCTCGCGCTTTCAATTTCTGCGGCACTCAATAAACCCATTGAAGAAACACGCTTTGGCGTGTTTAGAATGTAAGGTGATTTCCGTTATGAATAATACTCCTAGTACCCTACAAACACATTCAGAAGATGTAATCTACGCCCTTGATTCCCGCGGCGTTGCGACCATTACCTTGAACCGACCAGAAGTTCACAATGCGTTTGACGATAACACTATTGCATTGCTTACCGATTGTTTTAAGCGGGTGGCCAGAGACGACAAAGCGCGAGTACTGGTATTACAAGCCAATGGCAAGAGTTTCTGCGCTGGCGCGGATCTCAACTGGATGAAGCGCATGGCTAACTTTAGTTATGAAGAAAATTTAGCGGATGCAAATGCATTAGCGCATATGCTGCATACTCTTTACACCCTGCCCAAACCTACTATTGCAAAAATTCAGGGCGCAGCATTTGGTGGTGCGGTTGGATTAGTTTCTTGTTGTGATATCGCCATTGCCAGCCGCTTAAGCAAATTTTGCTTAAGCGAAGTTAAATTGGGTTTGATACCTGCGACTATTAGCCCCTATGTTATCGATGCGATTGGCGATAGAGTCGCACGCCGCTATTTTATGACTGCGGAAGTTTTCTCTGCTCGCAGAGCACGTCGTTTGGGCTTAGTCAGTGAAGCGGTTACCGAGGAAGAATTAAATTCAACAGTTGATTTATTGGTCACTCAAATAATCAATAACGGGCCTGTCGCAGTAGCCGCTGCCAAGCAATTAGTGTTTGATATTAAAGACGAACAACTGGACCAAGAACTTATTGAGAAAACCAGTTTACGTATTGCGACAACACGGGTGTCAGCAGAGGGTCAAGAAGGATTAGCTGCGTTTTTGGAAAAAAGACAACCAGCATGGCGGGAAAAATCATGAATGACCTAAAAAACATAGACAAATTGCTTATCGCTAATCGCGGAGAAATTGCTTGTCGAATTATAAAAACCGCCAAATTGTTAGGCATTAAAACCGTTGCAGTTTATTCCGATGCTGATATCAATGCGCAGCATGTAAAAATGGCTGATGAAGCAGTCAGACTTGGCCCCGCGCCAACCCGTGATAGTTATCTAAAAGGCGAGCTGATTATCGCCGCGGCAATTAAACTAAACGTGGATGCGATTCATCCCGGTTACGGTTTTTTATCAGAGAATTCACAGTTCTGTCGTTTATGTGAACAACATAATATTATCTTTGTTGGACCACCTGTTGCGGCAATAGAAGCTATGGGTTCCAAATCGGCCGCTAAGCATATAATGGAGCAAGCTGGCGTTCCGCTAGTACCGGGTTATCACGGTGATGATCAATCTCCAGAATTGTTAAAAAAACATGCCGATGACATGGGCTATCCGGTTCTGCTAAAAGCGGCTGCCGGCGGTGGTGGTAAAGGCATGCGACAAGTCGCTCATAGCAATGAGTTTTACGACGCATTGGATGCGGCAAAACGTGAAGCCATGTCAGGTTTTGGTGATGACATTATGCTAGTTGAAAAATACTTAGCGCAACCTCGTCACGTAGAAATCCAAGTGTTTTGCGATAGCCATGAAAATGGTGTTTATTTGTTTGAGCGAGACTGCTCAGTGCAACGACGCCATCAAAAAGTCATTGAAGAGGCCCCTGCACCAGGCATGACTTCTGACTTACGCCAGCAAATGGGTCAAGCAGCCTTAACTGCCGCTCAAGCAATTGGTTACATTGGCGCAGGCACTGTAGAATTTTTGCTGGAACCCGATGGCCAATTTTTCTTCATGGAAATGAACACTCGATTACAGGTAGAGCACCCAGTAACTGAAATGATCACCGGCCAAGATCTAGTGGAATGGCAACTTTGCGTGGCCAAAGGTGAACCTCTCCCCTTACAACAAGACCAACTAAGTATAAATGGACATGCATTTGAAGCGCGAATTTACGCTGAAGATCCAAATAATCAATTTTTACCCTCTACTGGCTTGTTAAGTCGGTTATCGCCCCCAACAGAAACGGATAACGTTCGAATTGATACAGGTGTGATAGAAGGTGACGAAGTAACACCCTTTTACGATCCTATGATTGCGAAATTAATTGTATGGGATCAAAATCGTGAAAAAGCCCTTAGCAAACTTGCTGACGCCTTAAGTGTGTATCAAGTTGACGGGGTTACTACAAACATTGATTTTCTGTACAACTTGGCAACTCATCCAGCCTTCAAACAAGCACAGTTAACTACTCACTTTATTGAACAACATGAGTCTGAACTTTTTGTCAAAAACGCCCTGCAACATGAACTAATAACCCCAGCGGCAGTAACCTACTTAATATTACAACGGCAGGCTTTAACGTCAGTCTCATATAATAAAAACTCGCCTTGGCATGCACAGAACCACTGGCGCATGAACGAACGGTTCACAGAAGTGCTAAGCGTTGATATTCAACAGCAGAGTATCGAAGTGACAGTTGAGTATTTACCATGCAACCAATTAGGTTTCACAGTCATTAATGTCAGCACATCTGAAGGTTGTTTTGAATGTGTTGGCAAACTTGATGGCCATCACTTTGACGTCACTATCAATGGTCAAAATCTGCAGATGAAGCTGCAACCCCATCAAGGCTTCACGACCCTATTTACTAAAGAGTTTGCCATCCAATGTAAACTCAATACCGCAGATTTAGGTCTCAGTGACGCAGATGATCACCATGGCGGGTTTGCGGCTCCTATGAATGGCACCATAGTTGCGCAATTAGTAGAGGTTAATCAGGAAGTAGAAAAAGGACAAACGTTAATGGTGATGGAAGCAATGAAAATGGAACACGCCATCAAAGCGCCAAAAGCAGGTGTGGTCAAAGAATTTTATTTTGTCGCCGGTGATCTTGTAGATGGCGGTGCTGTGCTGCTCGACTTTGAAGCCGAGGAGTAAACCTATGACAAGCAGTTATCCAACACAGGTTAAAATCGTCGAAGTAGGTCCCAGAGATGGTCTACAAAATGAAAAACAACTGATTGATTTAGCCAGTAAACTGCAGCTAATTGATGATTTGGCCCTGGCTGGTTTAAAATTTATCGAAGCAGGTAGCTTTGTATCACCTAAGTGGGTGCCACAAATGGCTGATAGTACTCAATTATTTCGAGAGTTAACGCGAATACCGGGTATAACCTATTCAGCGCTCACTCCCAACTTACAAGGTTACACCAATGCCAAATCGGTAAATGTGGATGAGGTGGCTATATTTGGCGCGGCTTCTGAAACCTTTTCACAGAAAAACATAAATTGTTCTATTGCCGAAAGTTTAGAGCGCTTTGTTCCCATTGTTGAGCAAGCTAAAAAAGACAACATGCCAGTTCGAGGTTATGTTTCTTGTGTGTTAGGTTGCCCCTATGAAGGCGATATCGCGCCGCAAAAAGTAGCAGAGGTTGCACAACATTTATTGGCTATGGGTTGTTATGAAGTGTCACTTGGCGACACTATTGGTGTTGGCACACCGATTAAAACCAGTAAGATGTTAGAAGCCGTTCAACAGGTTATTCCGAGGGAAAAAATTGCGGTGCATTTTCATGATACCTATGGTCAAGCTTTAGCCAATATTTTGATCGCGTTGCAACAAGGAATTAGTACCATCGATAGCGCGGTGGCAGGTTTAGGCGGTTGCCCTTATGCAAAAGGCGCTTCTGGCAACGTTGCAACTGAAGATGTGGTATTCATGCTAAATGGTATGGGTATACACACCGGCATTGATATCGAAAAACTAGTGAATGCGGGAAACAATATAATGCAAGCGCTTGGTCGGTCTTCTACCTCTAAGGTCGCAAACGCCCTGTTATCTTGAGTATTGAGTCTGATTGTTTTATGACAGAGTCGTTAAATCTGCATTGTGTTTTTTTGTTGGTGCTTTTTCAGTGCCTGTTTAAATATTTTTTTCGCTTCCTCTTTAGCTCGCACAGGATCATTATTCGAATTTCCTATTTTGGCAACAATCTCATTTAATTGTTCTGTATCCATGCAGTCATGCAATATTAACAGCCGTGCTTCAAGCTCCGGAAATTTTTTCAAAACCGCAGCTGACACTAACGGTTGAGCTAAATAACGAGGAAAAAACTGATCAGTATCTTTTAGCATAGTCACTTCGCCTCTTGATACTTGTGGGTCAGATTCGTAACCTACAAACACTTCAGCTTCGCCACTTTCTTTGGCTGAATAACGATCGGTAACACTGCAAGGTAAAACAGATTTGAATTTCACACCGTAGTCTAACAAGCCTAAAAGGCAATCCTTTCTGTTCATAAATTCAGGATCTGCACTAAACGTCAGTTTACCGCCTTTGGTTTTTAAATCGCTAATACTGATTATTTCTTCAGATTCAGCGTATTCAGGGGTCATAACTAAACAATAATCTTCGCTGCAACCTAAATTAGGTAACCATTGAATGCCTAACCCTTGTCCATATTGATTTAACTCCTCAGTGAGCTCATCTGGTGATTTAATTCCGCCGGTTTCGGTTTTATGATGGATATTAAAATATTGCAGGCAGGTACC
Organism: Aliiglaciecola lipolytica; assembly: GCF_018860635.1. Lineage (GTDB taxonomy): Bacteria > Pseudomonadota > Gammaproteobacteria > Enterobacterales > Alteromonadaceae > Aliiglaciecola > Aliiglaciecola lipolytica_A. The sequence continues at coordinate 3,835 of NZ_JAHKPT010000016.1, read as the reverse complement.
GGTATAGTCCATGTAAACATCCAGCCATCGGTATTTAAGTTCGGCGAAGTTATGCATGCTATCACCATTTGGATAACGTATTTCGCAGACAATATGTGAATTCTCATGGGTTATAGCCAACGCTAAAAGCTCTGTAAAAAACATCTGAGAGAGGTCATTTTTAGCGCCAATGATGATTTTCGGATTAGGCCCTTCCAGACGTTTTGACGCCAATACATCTTCTCCAGCCAGTATTGGCCAGAATGACTGCTCCGATGTACTGACTTGTTGCTGCACCCGTCCAATGGTTTGACTAAAATTTGATTCCAATTCATTGAGCTGAACATGAAACTCTTTATCGGAAACCTTCAAGGTGAGTGACTGAATAAAACTCGGCATATTGATAATCACAAATGGCATGATCAACAATGCAAATAAGATCAATACCTGATTGGTGGCCCTCAAATATTCGTCAAGGCCAAAGAGCTTTAACTCAGCAAGAAAGAATAATAGCACCGCCAAACAATATATTGTCAGTAAGTAAGGTGCCGATTTTGATAAAAAACTACTGTTTTTTTTACGTTTCATAGGTTCTCCGTAACAAACTTTATTGTAGTTGCACAGCGGTTGGCTCAAAACAATATAAAGTGGTTTTTGACGCCAATGGACCATTTAACACACTGGCAATGACTTTCTGCTGTGTGAGTATGCGTGCGTTATTTAAGAAAATTTCAGGCCATTGACGCACCAACGCTTTGCTTCCTTTTGGAAAGGTAAATACTTCGGTTGGCGAACAACGATTTGATTGAGGATCATACCGCTGCCCTTCTACAAGGGCACTACCACCAGTTGATACCAATTTCACTGAATCAGCCATATCAATTTCATTTGCAACTTGCGTCAACAAGCTGTCATAGGCCTGCGGATTACTTTTTAGATTATCTAGAACCTGGTTAAACTGATTTCTAAGTGAGAGATTATTCGGATTATTTTTAGAAAACATCACGCTATGCGGCACATAATCAACGTATTTTGCAAAGCCTATTTTTGCCGATAACGTTGGCATCGACTGGGTTAATAAGGTTTCACCGACTTGCTGAGATTCAATGAAAACTTTAGGCTTAGAGGTATAAGCCAGCCATATTAACGCGGTGTTAATCGGCATTTGACAAACTGTGGGCTGATTCGATTTTATTGCTGTTTTAGACGCGACATCAGGGGTAACAATTAGATTACTATTCTCGATTAACTCACTGCCTGAGTGAAATTGCTGTTCACTTGATTGATAAGCATAAAGGGGTTGAGAATGTTGAGGATCTATTTGGTTGTAGTGAAATGGGTTCACTTGTTTAACCTGAAGTACCCTTTCGGTCAGCTTCAACCTTTTTGCTTCTGCGCTACTAGCTACTTCAACTAATTGTCTTTGAGTTAACTTTTTTTCGCTAATCAGTATCCAGTTTTGGTTAGCATCAAGTATTTCAAAGCCCTGAAGCGTATCTTTGAAATTGCAGGTATTGTTAGGAATATACTGTCCCAATCTAGGTGTGTATTCGTAACCTGCCAAGGTGATTACCGCATAATTTTGTAACTCAGACGGTTCGCTAATGTTGGCCGCCTGTGGGGTATGTTTCAGGTGAAAGAAAATCCCGTTAGGAACATCAATGATAGGTTCACTAAAGTAAAAATGATTTTCTCGCTCTGCGGTTTTGATATAAGGGTAAGTCCCTCGAATTTGACTATCCTGCTGCGACAATTCCGCTTTTGATTGGGCAATACTCCAGGGCATAAATTGCAAATCGACTCGATAGCCCATCTGTTCAAATACAGAGGTGACTATGACACTCGCAATTCCCTTTTGCGGTAGAGACTCTCCCGAATACGGAGCCCATTCACCTGAAGATAAATGGATGACCTTTGGTCCTGTGGCGGGTTTAGAACTCGAATACACAATAGCCGCAATTAAAAGTAGCAGTGCGACAATCAAGCTAACCATAATCATAGGGTTACTTTTAGTGCGAGCTGTATTCAAAGTATCAACCTTTCCATTATAAATTGATGGTGTTACCACCACCTTCCCTGTTTAAATTTTATACAATTAATTAGCATTTGTCAGGTTGATAACAATCTTAAGCTAAATAAAAGGAATTATTCATGGCAAGCTAGTGGATAGTCAGCGTAAACCTCTTTCAATCTAGGCTATAAAGCCGTAATTTAGAGTTTATTCGTTTGATGTTACGGTGAATTATTGATGTTTTTAGCTGGAATAAAGCGCGTGAGTTGCGGCTTCTTGCTGTTTACAAGCTTAAATGCTTTTTCTGAGGTTGTGTTAACTGAAAAGTTCGAACACTATTCCATTGCCCCCACGACGCGACCGCAAATTAAAATTGAATTGCGCGCAAACTCCCCCGTAGTGAAAGAAAATCAACTATTTCACGGTCGCACTCAATGGCAGTTAACACCGGTTTTTGGATTACAAACTAGCGGCAACCTATGTCGACTTGTAGGCATCAAAGTGTATTTAGAGGGGCTTTATACCATGCCCGAAATGTCTAACAGAAAAACTGCAGCAGAAAGCTTAAAACAAACCTTTGACGATTATTACACTGCTTTATTGGATCACGAAAAAGGCCATCAGGCTATTTGGATTGAAGCTGGTGAAAGCATTGAACGAAAACTAAAAAGCATGCCTCCCCATTTTCAATGCAGCCAATTAAAATCCCAAGCCAGCAAACAAGTCGCCAAACTCGTAAAATTCTACCAACTACAGAATAAACAATACGACCAAGACACCGGACACGGCAAAACCCAAGGTGTGTTTATTTCGGCAAAATAAATGGCGTTTTTTTAACTCGTTTTCTTACCAGATTGAATTGCGGCAGAATCAATAGGTGATTGATCCACGAGCATAGACTGATGAGAAGGTGCTACCGGTGACCGGCGCGGGACAAAACGAGTAAGGTCAGCTCTGTTTATTCACTGAATAAGTAACCTTCGGATACCAGCATACCAACCGACAACATTACTGCCTCATTCAGTGCGTTAGTTCAATTTATTTGAGTGAAAGAATAACTAATTATGGACCGAAAAAATGTCAGGGAGATACTCGGTTTTTATTGACAAAGGGAGTCATACCAACGCTTCAAATAAAGGGCTAAAAACGTTTGGCTATACTAGCGAACGAAGTGAGCCGAGCCAAACATTTTTAGTCCTTGTTGATTTGTTTGTTAGGTTTAATTATACTTTTGGTACAGAATAAAGTACAGGTACAGAAAAATGGAAGCAATGAGTTATACAGCTGCAAGAGCAAATCTAGCGAAAACGATGGAAAAAGTATGCGACGACCATGCTCCAGTAATAATTACACGAAAGAGCGAAAGCCCTGTTGTGATGATGTCATTAGATGATTATGAATCAATGCAAGAAACTACCTACCTACTCAGATCACCAGCAAACACGAGAGCCTTAATAGAATCGATAGTTGAGTTAGAGGCTGGGAATGGTACCCCCAGAGAATTGCTTGAATGAAATTAACCTTCTCAACGAAAGCATGGGAACAATATCTGTATTGGCAAACTACGGATAAAAAGATTTTAAAAAGGATTAATACATTAATTAAAGATATTCAGCGTGAACCATACGAAGGACTTGGTAAACCAGAACCTTTAAAACATGCCCTTTCAGGTTATTGGTCACGCAGAATCAATGATGAACATAGACTCGTTTATAAATATCAAGAAGATACAATCCTAATAGCGCAACTTCGCTACCACTATTAAATCTAACGCCTTACTAAGCGGCGAAAAATAGTTGGCTAAAATTGCGAGGAACGAGCGCTAGCCAACTGTTTAGCGTCCGT
>NZ_JAHKPT010000004.1 GCF_018860635.1 Aliiglaciecola lipolytica | reverse complement strand
TCAATGAGTATCAAGTCATTTCAGCAGGACAAATAACAGTTGGCTTTTGCTCCTGCGTCGCTATTTTAGCCAACAATTATTTGCCTCTGAATGAAGCGTTAGCCGTAAATTTGAAACGGCAAACGCGTGTGATACTATAGTGATACATTTGCGCATTTTATAATTGGATTCATCATGAGAGTAGAGCTAGTAACAACATTAAAGCGACAAGCAACCAAGATATTGGCTGAGCTACATTCGTCAAAAGAACCAGTGTTAATAACAGAGCATGGACAACCGTCTGCATATTTAGTTGATGTAGATGACTATGAGTTCATGCAACAACGAATGCAGATACTCGAAGGTGTTGCTCGAGGCGAGCAAGCTATTAGAAATGGCGATACATTCTCTAATGAAGATGCAAAAGAAAAAATGAGTAAATGGCTGAAGTAAAATGGACTGCTCCTGCTTTAAATGACTTAAACGAAATAGTTGAATATATTGCGTTAAGTAATTTACCTGCAGCCAAAAATTTAGCACAAAAGGTGTTTGATAAAGTTACTAGACTAGAGAGACATCCTGAATCGGGGAAAATCCCGCGTGAATTAAAAAACTTAAACTCTAGAGAAGTTGTTGTTAATCCATGTCGTATTTTTTATAAAATAGATAATGATCTAGTTTATATACTTCATGTTATGCGGCAAGAGCGTGATCTGAGAAAGTTTATTTTACGCAGCTAAATACGGCTAACAAAAACTTCATGGTTGGAATTTTACTGCTGGTAAAGCGCTCCTAAAATCCCCATATGCAAAGCGTTATATGCCAGTGATGGCGAAGTCTATCGCATCTATCAACAACGCTCTTGACGCTTCTAATGTACCAACAGGGTTTTTAAGCACATCTTCGGGTATAGAGGTAAGCTGCTGGGCCATAAATAAGTAAGTGCTGCTATCAAACTCTATTTCAGGCGTTAATTTTTTCATTAACATGCTGGGTTTAGCGTTTACATTTGTCAATGGCACAACTAAGCGAGTGGCCAATTGATCGATTACCGAATTTTGGACGTCGACTAGATAAGGATAAGCCTCTCTCGTTTTCTTACTTGGATTTTTGTATACATCAAATTGCGGCATTAAAAATCCCTGTACTCATCGCTTAAACTACCGTTCTCGGCGACAAATTCATTGTAGGCCTCTACCGCAGCCTTGTTTTCTTGTTTCCATTTTTCAGCTTCTATAAATTTAAGTTTATTGCTTAATGCTTGCTCTAGGGTTGCAGACAAGTTAATTTTTAAGCTTCTGGCCTTTTCTAACAAATCACTATTGAGGCTTAAATTTGTTGCCTTTTTAGGTGCGGCTAAATCGTAAAGGTCTGCCATTGCTATGCTCCAACTTAATTTTTAATCAGTATACGCATAGTAATGCGCATTTAAAAGCATGGTTGGCATATAACTAACACGTCATGCTCATTCGCTGCGCTCATTGGGACGCATAGTCGCTGGTTCAGCTCATTCTTCGCAAATATAGCCAGCAAGCCTGCGCCCCATATGTGAAGCGTCAGGCTATAATTATAGTGTCGAATTGTTTTACATATTGAATAATAGAAATCAACTAACATGTTGAAATAACGGGAAATATAATGTGGCATGTTCTATGCGTTAATGTGCTAAAAGTAAAAACTACAATACATTTAAGGAGTAATTGTAAGATGAATATAAAAATGACTAAAGTTATTAAAATTGCAGCGGTTCTCGCTAGTTTTGTAATTGGGTTGCCCGCGCAAGCTGGTCTTATCTCATACACGGATGAGGCTTTGTGGAATAGTGCTGTTGGATCAGTATCAGGCACTGAAAATTTCAATTCATTTTCTACAGATACAACATTTCGAAACGCTACCGTCTCTGCTAATAATATGCAAATTACGGGGGTTCCAGGCGCTAATGGAGACGCGACCAACATTGTAGATGCTCAAAGTTTCGTATTTAGCGGGGGTTATGCTATTGACGGTACTTCATACTTACTCGGTGATTTAACAGGCTCACAAACTTTACGTGTCGATTTTGATAGCTCCGTATCCGCTTGGGGTGCTACATTTTCTGGCATATCAAACGGTACGTTAAACACTGTTATCAGCGCTTATGATTCTAATAGTAACCTTCTAGGAATGCTAAATAGTTCTTCCCCAAATAATTCCACTGTTGGTTTTTATGGTTTTTCCTTCGATTCTAATGAAATGGCTGACTATTTGGTTTTTCAAAATATAACATTAAACAATGATGTATTTGGTATGGACAATGTTAGTTTTGTGACAGCTACAAGCGTGCCTGAGCCTGCTTCAATGGCTTTACTAGGGCTTGGTTTGGCTGGTATTGCCTTTTCAAGAAAAAAGAAAATAGTTTAATTACTTACATTTAAACCTTATTGAAACCTCGTATAAATTGGGGCATTTTTTTGCCTAACACATATTAGCCATGAGTTTTCTGGGGAGAAACGATGCAAGTCACCAAACTCTGCCACCACACCGACTGCAACTAACACCCGGACACCTCACATTGCTTGAAGTGTTTTTACGACAGGATAATAACGCCATTGATGAACGTGATACGTAAGTTCGTTGTCCAACCTTTCGAACCGCCGTATGCGCTCATCAATGGTTTGCAGTTGTTCTTGCAACACGATGTGCTGAGCTGGGTGGGGCAGTATCAATTCGGTTAACCAGCGCAAGTGTTTCTTTGACCAATTGGCGGAGCCTGCATAACGAATATTATTACGTAGCAACAACGCTTTGAGTTGGTACTTAGCTTCTTTTAAATCTTTCATCGCCGCTTCACGTGCGCGAGATAAATCCCGCACCGCTTCATCTTCTGGCTCGGGTACATAGATAGGCGTGAGATCTTCTGATTTGAGTAATTTGACTAGTTTGAGTGCATCACGTCTGTCCGTTTTAATCCGTTCACCCGGCTTTTTAGGAATAAGGGACGGTGCGACCACATAACAACAGTGGCCTAGGCTGGTGATCAAACGATAAATCCAATAGCCACAAGGTCCTGCTTCATAGACAACATGTAATGTTGCACCTGGATATTTAGACTCGAACTGCCTTATGAGTTTTTTCATGCTGACTTTAGACGACGGTATTCTGCCATAATGCACAGGCTGTGCCCCTCGTTGTTCTTCGCAATAAGCCACTTCGTTAAATTCTTTGTGAGTATCCAATGCTAAAAAAATTATGCTATGTTTGTTCATGCTAGCCTCCAAATGAATTAGTCTTTAGCGAACTAATTATGGTTCCGGCCAGCGCTCTGGTGGCTTTTAGCTAACCCACGAAAATGCGGAGGCTAGCATTATCAAAGGGAGTAATTGTGTCTATGTGGCAGTTGAGAATGAACCGATTTATTAGCGTTTTACTTATCGTCCTTCTGTGCGGTTGCACTTCGACCAAGCCCAAAGAAGTAGAGTAAAATTCCTCTTATCAGGATAACTACGACTACTTTGGGTATGTTACTCATTGGGTTAAAAATCCAGACATTCCCCCTACAGGTAACAACTTAGTCGGCGCTAAAAAGGATTTTGCACACTGCAAGAGCGAGATAAAAGAACATCTAATTGAAGCACAAGTACCAAGTCGTGATATCCAATATGCATTTATTGTAGAGTGTATGTACAAAAAGGGTTGGTTCTTATCCGCACAGACTTATATGGTTACGCAGTAAGCCACACAAGAATATTGTTATATTTCAAGGAAGATTAATGAGTTCATTTGAAGAATTGAAAAAAAAGAGATATCGACTCTCTCAAAAAAAGCTATGACCAAATAGCTAATACAACAAGTCTTGGGCTTAGTTTTTACCGCGAAGAAATTGCTCGCCGTTAAAATGAGGAATTTAACTCTAAAATTCAGTCCATGACTTCTCAAATGCGTAACATGACTATTTTCATCATGATATTAACAGTCATTAACGTTGTGGTTGTTATCTATGATGTTTTCAAGGATGTTTAAAAATTGAAATATAACAACTCATTAAACTCGCTCACTTCGTTCGCTGGGACGCATACACGCAGGGCGGCTTCGCCATTATGCCCTGCGTGCCTGCGCCGGTTATTGAAAAGTTATGTGCCAAGGAAATTGAAGTGGGGTTAATTGAATCTATATTGATTGGTTTGCAATTTGACCGATTGCAAAAACCATTGGTGTTTTTCTCAATGCTTATTGGCTTTTTCTTTTTCTCAGTCGCAGGGGGGCGTTCTTTATGGCGTATCAGAAGTAGTTTTTAGCGACAAGGAGGGTAAAGATGCAATCATTGGTCCTTTAGTCGGGATGATCGCTTTTTCTCTCCTATTCTTTGGGCTGGCTGCGGTTTGTGGTCATTTTATAAAAAAGTGCGTGAGGTAATGTCACATAAGAATATTGTTAACTGCCTATGAAATTGACCACCGACTTTGACAAACTAGGATTTCATGACGCTTCAATTGAAAAAATTGAGCGTCAGTCTGAATCTGTTATTTTGGATATAAAAGGTGCATTTATTTCAAAAGAACACCCTGGGTCAGGAGGCCAAGACTGGAAGGTCGAAGAAGCTACATTAGAAATTCTCGGTGTAGCTGAAGAGAGAGCCACCTATTGGGATGATGACAAGGCGGCAAAGGATCATCCCGAGCCAAAATTTCCCCTGGATGAAATCATGCATGCATATTTTATGGATGGAGTGTTTTTATTCGAAGGGTTTAAACAAACAGAAGCATGGTACGAATGGTTTATAACTGCAAATTCATTTACCTTGGAGGTTAAAAGTGCATCCAAGCTCAGTAGTTAACAAAGTAAGCAACCTTACTCCGCATTGCGTGGTTCGTTTGGCTCACTTTACCACGCAATGCTACGCTCGGTTATTACGGCGTTAGGCGCAAGGGAAATTCATGCATACATTAAGACTCAAAAAGATAGATGCTTTTGCCTCCCAATATTCAACAGGGAATCCAGCAGCTGTAGTATATCTTGACTCAGTAGAAAAGCTTTCCAGTGCGGAAATGTTACAACTAGCAAAAGAACTGAAAGGGTTTGTCAGTGAGGTTGGTTATGTCAGTCCAGGGACTGATACTGATTACCACCTTCGATATTTTTCTTCTGAAAGAGAGGTCGCCTTCTGCGGACATGCAACAATAGCTATCCTAAACGACATCGTCGCCAATAGTAAGGCAATGCAAGAAAAGTCAATATTGTCTATCTCGACAATGACTGATCGTTTAATGGTTGAAAACCGTTACAAAAGTGAGAAAAGCGTTTATATATCGGCACCACCAGCTCGGTTCTCCTCAAAAAATATTAGCATACCTGATATTGTCTCAGCATTTAATTGTCACATTAATGACATTGACCAATTACAACCAATCCAAATTGTGAACGGAGGGCTTGCGACTCTTATTGTCCCTATAGCTGGACTAGAGTCCATACTTTCTGTGACGCCAGACCTTCAAACTCTCAACAAATTTTGCATACAAATTGGAGTGGATATTATTATCTTGTATTCGTCAGAAACTGTTGCTCAAGAGTGTAAATATCGGACGAGAGTTTTCGCACCAACATTTGGTTACCTTGAAGATCCAGCAACAGGTTCAGGCAATTCAGCTTTAGGTTATTATCTCTTAAAGCACGGAAAGTGGGATGGCGAGATGATAAAAATAGAGCAAAATAGTTTCCGAGACTCCCCGAATTACGTGCAGATTTTTTCAACAGAAACTGATATTGAAAATTGTCAGGTCTGGTTTGGTGGAGGAGCAGTCTTAAGGATAGATGGGGTACATGTTTTATGCTAAAAAAGCTTGCCCAAAAGGGCCCAACAAGAAAAGTAAACGGACGGTTTCACCGCCGCTTATTGTGGTGTTACACCCGACTTAGAATTGAGTGAAAACATGTATATAGGAGAAGTTTCGAAGCTAACCGGCGCGTCAAAAAAAGCGATCCATCACTACGAGGAGCTAGGGCTGTTGTCGGAGGTGTCTAGATTAGGAAAGTACCGCATTTATGATAAGCATCATGTAGTTATAATCTCAATGATAAAGCGGGCGCAATCTCTGGGCTTTAAACTTTCAGAAATGCTGCCGATGATGAAGGTTAAATCGAAAGAGAATCGCTTTCCGGTCGAGATTGCTATAGATGCAATAGAGCAAAAGCAGAAGCAAATTAAAATCGCGATCGAACAAGCCAAACAGTTAGATGTTGAGTTAGGGTCATTAAAAAAAGAACTGATTGATCAATTTTCGTTTGACCACGCAGACAATTAAAAACGCTTGACTATTCCCCTAGGGGAAGAGTTTATAGTCTTGTCACTTAATAATCTGATAGGTGAATATAAGATGTCTAATGTGTGTTTAGTAACTGGGGCAAACGGTCATTTAGGGGGGAATTTAGTTAGAGAGCTCATAGCGCAAGGAGAAACGGTAAGAGCAGGTATGCGTGATATTCAAAATGTGGATGATTTTTTTCACTTGAATTGCCAAGTCGTTTATACCGAAATGCAGGATATAGAATCAATGAAAAAAGCCCTGGAAGGTGTTGATATTTTATATCATGTTGCAGCTGTATTTAAGCATTGGGCTAAAGATCCTATTAATGAAATCGTCGAGCCGAATGTGAAAGGGACTGAAATTGTCCTTAAGGCTGCGGCACAAGCCAATGTTAAAAAAGTTGTTTATGTTAGCTCGGTTGCGGCTGTCGGGCATGATGGGACTTATCTTGATGAAAATAGTTGGAACGCTTTATCTGACAATGCCTATTACAACTCTAAAATAAAATCAGAGCAAAAAGCATGGGAGCTGGCAAAAAAGTACCAACTTTGGATGGTTTCCGTTCTACCCTCAGCAATGATTGGTCCCCATGCCAATCGACTGACAGACACTATGCAGTTTATTGAAACAATTAGAACCAATAAGCTTTTAGTAGATCCTCATTTTTTCTTTAATTTCGTTGATGTTCGCGATGTGGCAAAAGGCATAGTGGCTGCTACTACGAAAGGTAATTCTGGTAGCCGCTACATATTGGCAAATAACAGAGCTTCGTCACTTCCTGAGATATACAAAGCAGCCCAATCGGCAGGAATTAACCTTAAGGTTCCAGCACGCTTACCAAAATGGTTGATGTATTTTATTGCCTTATGCTCAGAGCTAGGAGCTAAGATGACAGGTAAACCAGCTGAGCTTATTAGAAGCCAAGTGGCCTTATTCTACGGCGTAAGGCAAGAGTATGAGATAGCGAAAGCACGTAACGAACTGGGATACGAACCTCGCTCAGCCTCAGAAGCTTTACTTGGCGTATTTGAGTATCTTAATGGGCGCCAAAGTGAAAGATAGCATAACAAGTCAATGCTCGCGGAGCCAGCGACGTTGCCAATCATTTGTGATGTTGCTACGCTCCGTTATACCACTAAAATGGCTCCACTTCGCTGGGCCGCTGGTAGCACTTGGAAAGGAATCATATGTTTAAGCAAATTGGTCTTTTTGGAATTAGCTTGGCATTCATTACACTACTTTTTCCATTCTATGCAGCGTGGTATGCAGATATTCAGGTTTCGTTGATAAATAACGTTCTCAATAGCCTTATTTTTGCTTTCGTCGCCAGTATCGGTTTTGCTGTAGGTTGCAAAATTACCAACTTCCAATTCAATTTTAAGCAGCTTTCGATTGCAGCTATTGGCGTCTTTTTGTTTAATCACTCTCTACAAAATATACTTGATACAGCTAGCAAGCCTATCTTTATTAAAATATTAGTAATTTTTGCTGTAGCGTTACTTCTTTCATGGCGCTTACCTGTCATCTTCAACAAACGTGCAGCTAAAAAATGAATTATGATGTTCGTAAATTCACCGGGAATCTTACTCGCAGGCTTTCGGCCAATGGGCTCCTAAAATCCCCATATGTTAAGCGTTACAGCACGTAAGCCTTTTAATTTTCTGTATAGCGAAAAGGCTGGTTTCTTCTGTATTTCTCTGACTTAACTAGTGCTTTTTTCCGCTATCGACCAACCGATTTTTTATTTCAAATATTTCCAGCTAAAATGGTTTTCTCAATACCAGTTCAATGTACCACCATCGATAGTTGTAGTTTTCTGGCGGTTTGCTTTAGTCTAGGGTAATTATTTTAATCAAGGTTGTTGTGCTAATTGCTTGTGGCGGCAAAACCGCGATAGTGAAGTGGGGGCGCATTAATAAACAAATATTGCTGACCCAAACCCAATTGCTGCTGCTCGTGCCTCGCCAAGTATAGCCAGCAAGTTAGCACTTTTAATACGGAGGTTAAGGCTCTCAAATGGAACCATCTGCACTCGGTAAAAAATACGACAAAATTGCTCAGTGGTGGCATGACCAACATATAGAGTCCTTTTATGGTGTCAGTCAATTTGAACGAGCCATTGGATATGCCTCGAATGGTGGAAAAGCACTTGATGTAGGTTGTGGTGTCGGGGGAAGGTTTGTGAATATATTGCAACATCGCGGCTTTTCGGTTACTGGACTTGATGTTTCCAAAGAAATGGTAAAGCTGGCTAGCAGTAACCACCCAGAACACTATTTTTTACACCAGGATATTTGCTCATGGGATACAGAAGAAAAGTTTGATTTCATCGTTGCGTGGGATAGTATTTTTCACTTACCGCTTGTTATGCAAAAGCCTGTTGTTGCGAAGTTATGCCAGTTTTTAGCCAAAGGGGGGGTATTAATATATACATTTGGCAATGACGAGGGAGAGCATACTGATCAGTGGCACAATGATACTTTTTACTACAGCTCTATTGGTATTAACGAAAATATGAAATTACTTATGAATAATGGACTTTCTATTTTACATCTTGAGCTAGATCAGTATCCTGAAAAACATGTTTATACAATCGCCACTAAGCTTTAACAAGGGCTTCAATTTGAACGCTTTGAGCGATAAATTATGGCGGCGTTATGTTTCACAGGAGGCGTTGGGGCGATGAATAAGACCACTGCACAACACTTGGTACGCGCGCTATCCGCCGATATCGGCGATAGTGGCGAGTTCGGGCTAACCGACCGAATCCAGAAGTTACCTTTGAATGGCTTTCATGCCTTTGCTAATGGAAAGCCATGTATCGGTGCATTCAAGGTTCATCGCATTGCCGGAGGAACACTCTGGTTGTTGGTAATTGATTGGCGTGCGGATGGTAACTTCTATGTGGTCGTCTACCCAGAGAACAACAATCTTGCTCCGCTAGCCGAGCTGCATGATGCGAGGGAAGCGCAAGATTCCATTGATCTTGTTTGGAGCTACAGCCCCAAAAAGCGTGATGGGCGCAATGAGGAACGTAAGCAAGCTTTTCAGAGTGCTGTAGGTGATTCCAAGTTTGTGGTTTCGCTTCCTAGTGCTTCGGTCACGCTTGAGGATTTCTTAACCGATCTTTTTGCGCTCGCGGCGTTTCGCTTGGCCGCTGATGGACTTGTTGTGCCGCCCATTGCTTTTGTCCGAGAAGGTTTCCCTGAAGGCAGGCGAATCGAACGCATGCACAAATCCAGGGAAAGAAATTCACAGGTAGTACCGAACGCAAAGATATTGCATGCTCAAAAGAATGAAGGTTCATTACCTTGTGAGGTTTGTCGGTTTGATTTTGCGGAGCGTTATGACGGCCTCGGAAACGGCTACATTGAAGCGCATCACACACGTCCGTTAAGTGAACTTGAAACCGATGAGGTATGCGATACGCGGGTTGAGGATTTGGCCCTCGTATGTGCGAACTGCCATCGTATGCTACATCGAACTCGCCCGTGGGTCAGTATTGAAATGCTTCGGGCGCTGCTGGAAAAGTGAAACATAACAATATGTGCTGGTGACAGATGAGTTTTAATAGAGATCCTTACATAACATATATGAATGCAGCAGCAGTATCTATCACTTGAATTGGTTCAGTGTTAGGACCTCTTTTCGTCTTATCAACTTTTGGGAATTTTTCACATCCGAATACTTATATTGGAACAGCATTAATAATTATTGTTTTACTCTCGATAAAGGACGGTATAGAAGCGAAAAAAAACAGCAATATTTCTGGTTTCATTGTAATGTGTTTAATGCCTTTAATAGTTCCATGTATTGTAATTTTGTCCTTTTATTTATTTGGGAGTTAACAATGAACCGTTTGTAACCTAACAAACCAATTCATCGGAAAACCACTCACTGGCTGCGCCAAAGCGTTCGTGTTTTCCGCTGCTTGGGACGTAAGATGGAGCTAACTAAAAACTGGATTCTAACAAAAGGTTTAGACTACTAATCTTAATCACTCAGATTGATTTTTTGCTAACTCGAAAGGAAGCAATTTTCTGTCATTATCTAGCTTCACAACCTCGAGCTCATGAAAGGGGCTGGCATTACAAATTTATCCGACTCGTATTTTGGTGTAGGTATTCATACTAATAGCACAACAGCTTCTATCTTTGCGGTGTTAAGTGCATTAGCAAGAATAAGTGATTTTCAATGTACTTGAATTTGGTGTATACCAAATAAACCTATTTGTTGATTGTTACCCTCAAGTGGGAGCTTTGGCTTTATAGTTGTGCACTTTGTTTTATTACAAGTTATTACACTTATGAAAATTATTCGCTATGCCGCTATATTTCCAATGAGCAAGGCGTAGATATGATTTGTTAAGGAGAGTATGGAAACTTTTTTAGGGTTACTTTTTTTAATTTCGCCTGTCATTTTTGCTATCTGGTATTCGAACTATGAATACGGGATGTCTATAAGTGACAACCTTGAAAATTGGAAAACAGGTAAACTGGTAGCAGTTTTAAGTGTCGGATTCTACGCTTTTTATGTTTTTAGTGTTGGTGTTATTGAATTCGTGTATGAGCTAGAGGATTGGCTTGTTTATTTTATTAATGTTGGGGTCGCAATCTCACTAATCGTTTTCTGTAAGCCTGCTAGTGAAATTCTTAATGACTATGAGGTGTTCCGACATGTAAACATACACGAAGATCTAGCCTTCATTATTGGTTGGCTAACGTTGTTGTATACATATTGGTTGGTATTTATATATGCATTGTGAAATTAACCAAGATAAGGTTCATTCGTTGCGCTCTTTGAAACGCATTAGGTAGTTGGCTTGGCCATTTTTGCCGTCGGGCTACACCCAAATATTTGGACGTTTTATTCTAAGGGTCAGGGCAATAAAGTACTTTTTGTATTTTATTGGTCACTAAGATAGCAATGTCATGTCGTTTTGTGGAAAAGCCTGCTTTGCATTGCCATTTCCATTCCGAGCAGACTGGCTTTCAAATCTTTTCCATACACGTTCGTGAAAATAGAATACAACGGTATTAACCGCAGGCTCTACAAGGGCTACTGCACCACCTATAACGGCACTGCCAGTTAATAAATAAGTTACTGTAAATGCCACTGAAAAGTGCAAACAAGCGAAGGTAATTGTCTTTTTCATAATATTTTACTCAATTAGAATTTAAATCTGATAATGAGAATTATTATCATTAATGGGTTTAAAAGCCAATTGATTTTTACGAACACTGTCATCAAATAAATCAATCGTACAAAGTAGGGCGTATTGTAATTAGCGAAGAAGTGCAATGCGGTCGACTTAAAAAAGCGGCATTTCAAATCATATTTATATACTGATCAGAGCATTTAGAAAAAAATTTTGTAAAGCATTAGCAGCTATTTCTATCATCACCTTTGCTGAATTAAAAGAGTCTCAAACTATAGATTTATGGACGCTAACCCAATAGAAAAAAGGTAATTAATGCCGCTATTCAAATACGATAATTTCTAAGTGAAGCTTAAATCTACTACTAATTTATAGCCATATTGTTTGAAGTAAGGGGGTAGAAAATGTGAAGATTTAACGCAGATTGCATTAAATAAGAGACGCTCCTGGTACGGCAAATAAGTTCTTTAACAATCTTAAATATCGACGCCAACCTCATGTTGATGATTGGCTTGTAGTCGTTATAAATGAACAATTGACGGACAGAGCAGGCTCGAGCGCAAATAAAACAGCTAGACACTCATATCAACGGCTTTTTTCGGGGTAAAACTACTGCCGATAGAAGCGACAATAACCAGAGCAATGGCTGCCCATTGTAGCAAACTTAAGTATTCGCTAAGAATGGCCAAGCCTGCAAGCGCTGCAATGGCTGGCTCTAAACTCATGAGTACGCTAAATGCCTGTGTAGGCATGTTTCTAAGGGCGACCATTTCCAAAGAGTAGGGCAAGGCACTGGATAGCACGCCAACCAATAATCCTAGTGGTAAAACTTCCCAGCTAAATAATGCTAATCCTTGGGTCACTACGCCAACAGGAAAAAGCATGATGGCCGCTACCGTCATACCTAAGGCCACTGTCACGCCACCTGATACTTGCTTGCCTGAGCGAGTGCCAAACAAAATATAACCTGCCCAGCAACCGCCAGCACCCAGCGCCATTAACGCACCAGCTAAGTCTAAACCTTCTGTACTAGTCAAATCAGGCATTAGCAGTACGATCCCAGCTATGGCACAGGCAACCCAAACGAGGTCACTTTTTTGTTTAGAGGAAAACAATGCCACAGCTAAAGGACCCGTGAATTCAAGGGCGACGGCTATACCTAACGGAATACGTTCTATTGCCAAATAGAACAGGATATTCATACCGCCTAAACATAGACCGTAGATAACAATGCTGCGCCAATCACTGCCATGAGGAAGAGTGCGCCACGGACGAAATACTAACCAAAGTATGGCAGCTGCGAATCCTAATCGTAGTGCAGTAGTGCCTTCGGGGCCAACTATCGGGAAAAGCTGTTTGGCTAAAGACGCTCCAGACTGAATAGTCACCATTGCCAACAAAACACAGCCTATGGCAGTGAGAAGTACACGATTGATTTGCATCGAGATATTCCCGAAAAATTAATAAAATGAAGTGGCCGCATTTTACATGAAGAAATATGAATTCACACTGCATCTTGCCTATTTCAAGCTGTAATATTGCTGCCGGATATGACGAACTATTTTTGTTGTGTTTGGTGATTTATTAGAATAGCTCAAAAGAATTAGCATGAAAAAGTGGGCGGGAGCTATTTTTAGCATAATTCGTCATAGTTTGAAGGCTAAATCTAGGCTGTATTTGTAGAGTGGTTGATTGCTTCCTCTATTCCTGATTTTGCAACGTCCATATTCACAATTTGATTCCAGCGCTACTGAGCTTTTATCAGCAGGAACTTTTTTACTAGGGCTATATTTCATCTTTAACGGTATTGTATCTCTTGGGCAGTATTATTTAGTGTTCAAATCTTTATCGGAACCTGAGCTTTTTTATTTTTGGCAAGGAATTGTGAGCCTAATATTTGGCCTTACGCTGAGTGTGTTTTCTTTTAGTGTATCAAAGTTGTGGAGACTTATAAGGTTTGCAGGAACATAACAAAGTTAATCAAGTGAGTTCCTTCATCGGCGGACGCATATTCGTTGGCTGGGGCTCAATCTTCGCCAATTTTTGCCGACAAGCTTGCGCTCCATATGTGAAGCGTTAATCTTCTGGGAGATGTCCGATTGAGTATTCGTATCCGAAAAGAACAATCAAGCGATGTTCAAAGTATCCATGATGTTACTGTTGCAGCGTTTCTTGATGTAGCACATACCGATCACACGGAGCAGTTTATTGTTAACGCACTTCGTGAATCTGGTGTGTTATCGGTTTCCCTTGTTGCTGAAGATGAAGGCAATATCGTAGGCCATGTGGCGCTTTCTCCTGTAACTATTACTGATGGTGCCAACAGTTGGTATGGTTTGGGCCCAATCTCAGTTCTTCCCAATAATCAGTGTAAAGGTATTGGCTCGAAACTCATGAATGCAGCTATTCAAGTGCTAAAGAATATAAAAGCTAAAGGTTGTGTTGTGCTCGGAGACCCAAGTTACTATCATCGTTTTGGCTTCAAGCCTACAGAGGGCTTGGTGCTACCTGATGTACCACCGGAGTATTTTCAAGCCTTGTTGCTTCAAGGAGATGCATCTCAAGGAGTTGTTACTTATCATGAATCTTTTTCTGCAAAGGGGTGAAAATGAATATGCGGCTAATAGTAACCGCATCATTTAACTGTTATGGCTATAAGGAAATTCCGAATGATTAAATGGATATCGTCGCTCTTTAGTAATAAAGAAGACGAAAATCAAGGTGTAAAGAGCCCCTATGCCGCTATAAAGGTTTGTTTTGACGAAAAAAATGTGTGGGTACATTGGCCAGAAAAGGAACCACAGTCTATTGCTTGGAATGAACTTATTGGCGTAGCGGTGGAAACAACTGATGAAGGTCCATTTGTTGAGGATGTGTGGTGGCATTTGGCAACCAAAGACGGAGTTATAACTTATCCTAGCGAGGCCACTGGAGCCGGTGAATTTCTGAGGCGCCTTCAAGATATTCCAACTTTTAATAATGAACGGCTCATAAAATCAATGTCATCTACAGAGAATCAAACCTTTATACTTTGGGATCATGAAGGGCGTCATGAATAAATCGATAACAATCGGCTCAAACCGACCTCCACTACATTGCTAGTTTGTGCTTTTCCGCTACACTCGAAAAAAACTATCAGTCCCGTTCGGCAGCTTAGCCGGACGTCATATTTACTGCATATTATAGGAGTTCAATTGCTAAATTTAACCAGAATAATAGTGTGTTTATCTAGTTCGCTCTTTCTTTTAGGGTGCGTCAATACAAACAAATCCATCGAAAGAAAAAGTTATTTCCCTTGGGAAAATGAAACTGGCTACTCGCAAGTGGTGAAACATGGCAACACTTTATATGTCTCAGGTATCACTAGCGAAAAGACTACTTTTGATGGGCAAATAGATGACATTTATACTAACATCAAGAAAATGTTGGCTGACTATGGTGTTGGTATGGATGCAATTGTAAAAGAGGTTATCTTCACTACAGATATTGAAGGGTTGAGGGCTGCTATTGCAACGCGAAAGGCTCACTTTAACGGTAAATATCCATCTTCAACTTGGGTTGAGGTTAAAGGACTCTGGAGCAAATCTCACTTGCTAGAAGTTGAGATAGTTGCTGCGTTACCATAATTATAACAATACGAGTCAGTCAGACAGTTTACGTTAGTTTTTCAAGGAGGAATTGGATTTGGACGTTATTTTTTCTTACGCAGGGATTATTGCTTCAGTATGGATAGTTATAGGTATTTATATTGCTTCTCGGTTTTATCCAAACTATAGCCATTTAAAGCAATTTTGTAGCGAACTAGGCGCTTTTGATAGTCCTACTCAAAAACTGTCTCCTGCAATTAATAACTATCCATTAGGGGCGTTGCTCGTTGTTTTTGGATATTACTTAATCATTGCATTTCAGGCGCATCTACCAACTGTAGCAATAGGTGTAATGGTTATTGTTCATGGCATTTGTACTTGGGTATGTGGTTTTTTTCCGATGGATGCCGACGCATATACACAGTATCCTTCTAAAAGCTGTAAAATTCACTCATGGTCAGGGCTAATAATGCTCGTTTCATTCATCATTGCTCCGCTAATCGTTGCCTTTTCCAGCTATTATCCGTTGCCACTTCGAGTTTTTTCGGTTGTGTGTGTTTTGGGTTGTTTTTATTTTTCCTATAGATTAGCTAAAGCATTTAAAATAAAAACTGTTCCTGGGCTCCATCAAAGGCTCAGCTACGGCTTTCAGATTCTATGGTTGTTTGTTTATTCTCTCTGCGTGGTAGCTAAAGCCTAACAAAAAAGTGTTAGCAGTTACTGCGTTCAAAAGTTCAGCTATTATCGTTATGACACAAGGAGATTTCGTAAATGTATGAGAGTCAGTCAAATATTTCAGCAATTTTGATTAGTTGGTTTCCGCTATTGTTAGTTATTATCGTTGTTTGGTTGATCCCTTTATTTGTAATAGGAAAGTCGAATAAAGTGGGGAAAAAAGAAAAGCTACTCTGGTTATTTGCTACTTTTTTTGTGAGTTGGGCAAGCTTCATACTCTACTTAATAATTGCACCAATCTTAAAAGATGACGAGTAATCTGCATTATAATAAACCAATCAACTCGGTCTTTCGCAAAAGGCGTGTCAGCCGCTTATTTGAGGGGGGAGGCTTTGTGGATAAATTTGCGCACATTTTGAGGATACGATTAATTTTTCCGGCGATACTAGCTGGAATCATTTGTTCTATAGGGTTGGTTTGTTTTAATTACACCGCTAATGATTGTTCCGTGTTTACTCGTCTCAGTTGCAATAGCATATATTTATCTTTATCAATTTAAGCTTTGTAGTTTAATCGCCAATAATAGACCTTAACAAAATACTAGAGTGTATTTATTAACTACTATATTGTCTTTGGTATTAGGTATTGTTGCAGTCGGCTATATGTTCCAGTATCTCAATAAAATTGAATTGGTGTTGTTTTATCCAGACATTATATTTACTTTAGCGACTATTCCACATGTGTTTGTTTCTATCATTTTAGCAATTTGTTATTTCAGAAATAAAGCTTAATAAGGCCATTAAAAGCGGGCCGGTAACCGTTTATGGCGGCGTTTATGCAAAAAGGAGTTTTAGAATGCTCTTCGATTGGTTTAGCTCTGAAAAGCCAAATGTATACCTAGGCTCGATAGCAGTGGTAAATGATAGCAATCTTTCCAAAATAGAGTCATTTTTTTCCATAACGGGCAATTCACTACAAGATCATATTCACCAAAAGCTCGAAGAGATTTTTTGTCTTGAGCGTATTTCATCTATCCAAGAACCTAAAAAATCAGATGTTGGTTTGGATGTTGTTATAGTTAGTTTACATGGCGGTGATGCATTTTCCATAAATTTTGGAACCGTTGGTCTACCTATATTTTGGCGTCCCAAAATTAAGTTAGTGTCGCGGCTTTATAATCTTAAGCAAAATAAGACAATTAAAATGTTCAGCGTTTCTAAATCCGTTACATGGGGTGAATTTATAGCTAAACAGTTTAGTCTTAAAGGTCTATTTCGTTGGAGCCCCCTTTACCATAAGGAAGACATGGAAATCTTACTGTATCAGGCATGTTTTGAATTAATAGATAGAATGCGTAAGGCTATTTAACCTGTGGTTATAACAAACAAATTAAATCACTGACTAGCGCTTTTTTCCTCAGTTTATTGGTGCATTAGTCATACGATGAGATTCGCATTACTTTAAATTTCTGAACACTCATTGCGTTTTCCTTTTTCTTCAGGAAATGAGTACCCACCTATCTAGCGTCAAGATAAAGCAGCTGTGCCCTCTACGTGTATTTCGGTAAGGCTGTTTGTTACGTCATTTGCTAAGACAAAGTTGCATATGTAAGTATGGCCGAAAGGACAAATCTGTGGAAAAACGTTCGGGTTTTCCCCGTTTAAAAAGTTAGCTTTTGTTACATATTAAATTCGTTAATAATTATTCTTTTAGGTAAATTCAAATTTTTCTAATCAAGGATAGAGTCGTGAATAAATTACAAAAATTGGCGGGCGTTGCAGCACTTTTTGAGGCTGCTATTTACATATCAGCTTTTATTTTTTATGGCGGGTTTTGGGATTACCCAGTCAGTTCAGATGATACACTGAAGTTTATCTTTCTAACGAATAATCAAGTGGTTTTATCGGTAGTGAATTTAGCTATGTATGTTGTCTTTGGTGTTTTTCTGGCTGTATTAGTTTTAGCAATCCATCAACGGATGCACACTAAAGTCCCTGTTTTATCACAAATAGCCACAGCTTTCGGTATTATTTGGGTTGGCCTTGTCATAGCAAGTGGAATGATTGCAAACGTAGGATTAGGGGCTGTAATTGATTTGTCCGTCAAAAACCCAGAGCAAGCAATGACGCTTTGGGTTGTTATTAATACCGTAGTTGAAGGGTTAGGGGGAGGTAACGAAGTCGTAGGAGGATTATGGGTTCTGTTATTGAGTATTGCAGGTTTAAAAACTGGTGATCTACCTAAATTATTAAATTGCTTTGGTTTATTTATTGGTACTGTTGGTATTCTCACTATTTATCCTGCAGAAGTACTGACAGAAATATTTGGTTTGAGCCAAATATTATGGTTCTCTTGGTTAGGTGTGGCAATGCTTATGCGCTCCAATAGCCCTGCGCAAGCTGGCTAAAATCAATCCCTAAAAATGATAAAGCAGGTGAGTGTAAAATTAACCCCAATTCATATTTATAGAATTGAAAAATCTAGATGTTCAAGGCAAAGTAGATAAAGTTAAAAAATAAACAGAGAAGTAGGAAATGCACAAACAAAATTACCTTTTTTCTACAGGCTCGTTATGTAAATTTTCAACCTATAAAGTATACAAGGAATAATATATGTCTTATGTCGATGGGTTTGTTGCCGCTGTACCAACTGTAAATAAAGAAAAATATATTGAACATGCGAAGTTATCTGCGCTCGTTTTCAAAGATCACGGAGCATTGAAAATTACTGAAAGTTGGGGAGATAACGTTCCTGATGGTGATATTACATCCTTCCCAATTGCAGTGAAGTGTAGCAAAGATGAAACTGTCGTGTTTTCATCTGTTGTATGGCCAACAAAGGAAGTTCGTGATGCCGGTTGGGAAGCAATTATGAACGACCCTAGGATGGACCCAGAGCAAAACCCAATGCCTTTTGATGGCAAGCGTTTAATATATGGCGGCTTCGAAGTTATTTTAGAAGAATAACGTCGAGAAATAGTTAACATAAGTGCAAAGTAAGCATGAGGAATGCAGTAACCAGCGCCACTTCTAAAGGAGTGGCGCTGAGTCGTTTTATTATCCAGTTTGAGGAGCGCTTCGCAAAGCACATTAACTAAATGGTATCAAAGAGCAAGTATGAGGCTATTTAGTTTTTGGAAAACGATGTGTATTTGTTTTATTCCGCTGGCGATTGTCTATCAATTGCTTTGGACCTTGTTTCTCAAAGATATGCCTGTCCAATTCTGGACGAGTAGTACATCAAGTCAGTTTTTATTTTTTAAAGGGGTAGGTGAGATAATGATGTATTCACTTATGCTTTGGTTTTTAATTTCACGAACAAAAACAGATTCATCCACAAGCAAAACCCTATTTTGTACGTTACTTGGCTGCATTATTTTATACACTAGTTACGCTATGTTAATGAGGTTGCCGTTTAGGTCAATAGTCGCTTTTAATTAATGTAAAAATCATCGATTTCAGGCACATTCGTCCTATAGCGCTTACAAAACTAGCTTGTATGTTTATAGGCAATTTGATTTCTACCATTTTCTTTTGCTTGAAAAAGCAAGGTGTCGGCTTCCTTAATGCTGCGAGTTAAATCGTTGTCGGCTTGCACGACAGCTAAACCACCAGAAAGTGTTATTTGAATTTTTTCAGCTGTGCCGTTGAGGGTGAAATCGGCGACCTGACTTCTTACTCTCTCTGCTATTTTAAAGGCAATTTCAATGTTGTCAGTGTGAATCAATGCAATAAATTCTTCGCCTCCCCAGCGGCCTAGTTTGTCATCAACACCTAACGAGTTTTGAATTTTTTGAGATATCGCAATCAACACTTCATCTCCTACGTCATGGCCATATGTATCATTTATATTTTTGAAAAAATCAATATCGAATAAAACGATACTGAAAACTTTGTTAGCGTTATTTTTACTGTTATTGCTACTTTCATTATATTCAGCCAGTTGCTTTTTGGCTGCGTGGGTAAAGCCTCTGCGATTAAATATATTAGTCAGTGGGTCTAAATCAGATAACTTACGCAATTTGTCGTTAGCCAGGGCTAAATCCCGTGTTTTATTGGTGACTTCATTGGCTAAATGCTGTGAACGCAAATAAAGGCTGTAAGAGCGCCAGCGGGCATATAAATAGATACTCAGAAGTGCCAATATTATCCAAAGTATCAAAGCCACATTTGACAAATACCAAGGTGGTGAAACCTCTATGTCCATGGATACATGATCTGCTAACCATTCTCCGTATCTATTCGTGGCTTTTATTTCAAGTACATAATGACCAGCAGCTAGTGATGTATAGGTTATTGAGCGTTTGTTGCTTTTTAGCTCCTGCCATAGAGAATTAAAACCTATTAATCTATGGGCATATTTTATTTTCTCTGGGGCGACCAATTCAGTTGCAGCAAATTCAAATGTGACGACTATGTCACTATCCTCTAACGCCAAAGACAAATCTTTGAGCGTTGATAAGGGATCGTTAGTTGTATTAATTTTGCGGCTACCTAAATGTTCATTTAAGATATCGATATGTGTAAGATTTAACCTTGGGTTTACTTTAGGCCTGACAATTTCGTCTGGGTGAAAATGGGTTAAACCGTCTGAACCAGCAAAAAAGATACGACCGTTTGAGTTAATCGATTTACCACCAATAAAATAGCCGCCTTTAGCAGTTCCATCAGTACTGTCGTAAAATTCTAAACTAGAATAGTCTGCTGCTATTTTAGCTATCCCTTTGATACTGCTAACCCAAAAATTTTTCTGCTGATCTTTTACAATAGCGGCTATTGAAGCATCTTTTAACGAACTGGTTGGAAACAGCTCAGTAAAGTGCAATTTACCTGTTGTTTCATCTTCGGTCATATTAAACAAACCTTTAGAATTCACTGCCACTAAATACTGGTTGTTAGATTTGCTAGATATCCACGAAATATAATTTCCAGGTAAAGAGTCGCTAGGTAAAGAATTAGGGTTGTTATTATCATGTTTATAATTCAGTTGGGTTTTTTCAAGTGGATTGACTTTTATTAATCCTTTCGGCGTTGCTAACCAAACTTTATCCGGTCCACTAACATGAATACCTAAAACTCTGTCGGCTTCGTAGTGATGAATAATTTCAAAGGTATTAGGGTTATAGTGATACATGCCATTAGATACCGTACCTAAATAAAGATTTCCTTGTTCGTCGTTTTCTATTGAGTAAATAGGGATGCCATTTAAACCAATACTCGATACACCATTTTTACTGTCGTTAAGACGTGCTAATCCTACTCGTGTGCCTATCCATAACATGTCATTTGCAGCTGAATAATGGGTTCCTAATAAAATATTGCTCGTACCTTCATTAATGTCATCTTTTTCAAAATTGACCAACGTACTGGAACTTAAGTTTGCTTCGATCTTCCAAAGACCTTCAGGGGAGGTCGCCCAGAGTGTTCCTTGATTATCTACTTCTGCTGCAAAGATAACTTTATTGTTGTCTATAGCGACTCTTTGAAAGAGTAAAGATTGGGGTGAAACCACACTAAATCCGCTAACTAAAGTGCCATATAGAACTTGATCAGAGGCATCTATGAACAAGCTGTTAATTTTCGATTTACTGTCTGAATCAGCGTTTGAAGTTTGGATTGGAGTAAGTGCTTGTCCATTTTTCACATCTGAAAAAATATTTAGGCCAGAGTTAGTGGCTACCCATACTTCACCTGATTTTGTTTGTTCGATATCGTTAACGATATTATGTGAAAGACCTTGCTCTTTGGAAAAGTGTTGCTTTGTAACCGGCTCATAATTAGCGTCAAAGGTATAATGAAAAAGACCTTTACCATTTGTGCCAACCCAAAGGTTTTGGTTTGAGTCGATAAATACTGACCATACCAAAACATCACTCAGTAGAGTGGGTAGCCATTTTTGCGATCGGGTATCTAGCCTAAATACACCAGCATTAGTAGCGAAATACAGTATATTTTGCTGATCAGATACAATTTCATATATGGTTAACATCGCCGGTGAGTTGGGCATATTAACTTCACTGAAGCTTTCGGATAAATTTGCTTTAGTAAATAGCTTCGAGTCCGCTTCGAGCCATAAATCGTTATTTTGGTCAAAATGTAAAGCTGTGACTCGTTGATAGTCCTCTCCTGGATTGGATGAGAGGAGAATATCTTCCATTTTTCCTAATGCATTATTGAAGCGATGCAATCCACTGGTGGTAGCCAACCATAAATTGCCATTCTCGTGATTAAGTTCAAGATCGTTAATACGAGTAGAAAGTAAGCCATTTTTCGTCGTTGCCGTTTGAGCAAAGTTGACGAAAGAATAACCGTCAAATCTGTCTATTCCTTTTTGAGTCGCCAGCCAAATATAGCCATCTAAATCTTGCTCAATATCGTATACGGTTATTTGTGATAAGCCATCTTGGGTACTTAAAGTACGTTTAGATAGCAACGCTTCCTTGGCGCTCGAAGAATAGGCATTTGCTACTATCCCAAAAAAAAGAGCTAGGCTAATCCATAAATGCAAAGTTGATACCTTCCTGTACTTAGTTTTTTTGTTTACATATCATGCTTTTAGGCTAGTTCATTAGCTGCAGATTTTAATATGTAAAATGAAAGGGCGGTTACTTTAATTAACAATAACACCTGTTTGAACCACTCTGCCAATTGATTCAACGAGACTACCTTATTAAATCATATTGTTAACATACTAAAATAAAACAATGAGTTACAGAAGATATTAGTGATTTTAATGTACGAAGGGCATTTATATTGACGATTATGTTTTTTTTCGGATATGAATAGAGTAACGATTGCCTAAAACTATATTGAATTACAGGAAGTGCTATTAATATTTGGTCGAAAAGTTTGGCATATAGGGTAGGGATGGTATAAAGAAAACAAATAATCAAACATTGTTAATAACAAATGCTTTTTTCTTCATTAGATTTAGATAAATCTCTTACTAATGCGCTTACTGCATTAGGATACGAGAGCCCAACACCGATTCAAGCACAAGCGATCCCGGTAATTTTGGCCGGCAAAGATGTTATGGCCGGTGCGCAGACTGGGACCGGTAAAACCGCCGCTTTTGCGTTACCTATTTTACAACAGTTGATGCAACAAAGTGATGAACCTAGGCTTATCCGCGCTTTGATACTAACTCCAACTCGCGAACTCGCCCAGCAAGTATTTGAAAGTGTCGCTAGCTATGCATTGAATACCCAACTGAGGGTAGCAGTTGCTTACGGCGGGGTCAGTATTAACCCCCAAGTCGCGACGATTGAACAAGGAGTTGACGTTTTAGTGGCCACTCCCGGGCGATTACTAGACCATATTGCCAAAGGTAGTGTTGACGTGAGCCAACTTCAGTTCATTGTCTTTGATGAAGCAGATCGAATGTTAGATTTGGGGTTTAAAGACGAAATCAATCGAATTTTAAAGCGAATTCCAGAACAACGGCAAACCTTACTATTTTCAGCTACTTTTGACGATGCACTATTCAAATTAAGTAAAACCTTACTTAACAACCCTGAATTGATCGAAGTGAGTGAGCGTAACGCCGCTGCCACCCAAGTTGAACAGTTAGTTTACACAGTTGATAAAAATCGTAAACGCGAACTCACCTCTTTTTTGATTGGTTCAAAAAATTGGCAACAAGTGCTTATTTTTACGCGCACTAAACAAACAGCAGATGCTTTAGCTAAAGAAATGTGTAAAGACGGCATTAAAACCGAATCTATTCACGGGGATAAATCACAGGGCGCTAGAGAGCGCGCATTATCTGAGTTTAAGCAAGGAAAAGTGCGCGCTCTAGTGGCAACCGACGTGGCGGCGCGGGGCATTGATATTATCGATTTGAAATACGTAATCAACTACGAATTACCTTTTGTTGCTGAAGATTACATTCACCGCATTGGTCGTACAGGTCGAGCAGGGAATAGCGGTCTAGCCATATCGCTGATGAGTCCAAACGAACAATATTTATTAGAGGCGGTTGAAAAAGTACTGAACACTGTTTTGTTGTCACAGTGGCTACCAGGATTTGAACCTGATTTAACAATACAAAACCTAAAAGAGCATCGAAGCAGTAAAGGTAAACAAAAACAACAAGCCAGAAACAAAGCCCTGGGTATTAAAATGGGTAGAAAGCGTAGGTGAATGGGGGGGGTTATGCGCTGGGATTATTTTTAATTCGCGTCGCTCACCGTCATCCATGACGTTTTTCAAGCCTCACCCATGAGGCTCAATTTACTTTTCTTCAACAGCTAAGAAAAGTAAACAAAAGAAGCCGCGCTCCCGCCAAGTTCTGATACCTGCGCGACTCGCCAATTAAAGGCCGCAATGATTTGTTCCCGACAAGACATTGCTCAAATGACATCCATGTCATTTATCCTTTATTTGTCTTCGTTGCTCGGTGAACTTGGAGTCGCTGTAAGAGACGTAAGATCAAAAGCATGCGCTGGGATTATTTTTAATTCGCGTCGCTCACCGTCATCCATGACGTTTTTCAAGCCTCATCCATGAGGCCCGATTTACTTTTCTTCAACAGCTAAGAAAAGTAAACTAAAGAAGCCAGCCTCTAGCCAAGTTCAATTGCTTAGGTAACTTTCTAAAATGGAGGTCACAGTGAGTTCTTTTAGGTATGAGGTGTAGACGAATTAAAATCATAAGAATGACGAATCTAAATGCAATATACTGTCTTTTATGAATTTGATTTGAAAAAGGGTGCTTGAATTCCATGGCTAAGCGACCAATTACGGATGTTCCAGTAAGTGTAAAGACTCTAGAAGATTTGGCTAAGTTAAGCGACTACTCCTTAGTTGATAATCTTAATTGCGACCCTGATGCCACTCAAACAGGCGATGATTATCAGCCTAGACAAGTGTTTTCTGGGCATTATGTTCCTGTAAAGCCCACACCCATTGATGATCCTCTATATGTTGCCCACAGTGAAGCATTCTTCGCTGAATTAGGTTTTGATGACAGCCTAGCGCACACAGAGGCGTTTACTCGATTATTTTCTGGCGACATATCCGCTGTACCTTCGCCAATGCGTCCAGTTGGCTGGGCCACGGGCTACGCATTGTCAATTTACGGTACTGAATACATTCAGCAATGTCCTTTTCAAACGGGTAACGGTTATGGTGATGGCCGTGCGGTTTCTGTTCTTGAAGCTGTTATTAGTGGTAAACGTTGGGAGATGCAGTTAAAAGGTGGGGGACGCACGCCTTATTGCCGCGGTGGTGATGGCCGTGCCGTTTTGCGTTCAAGTGTTAGGGAATTTTTAGCGCAAGAACATATGCATGCCTTGGGTGTGCCTACGTCTCGATCTTTATGCCTGTTCGTTTCGCAATCAGAGCAGGTAAGTCGCCCTTGGTATTCGCAAGGTTCGTATTCCACCAACCCAGATATGACAGTCTCTAACCCTGTGGCGATTTCAACCCGGGTAGCTCCTTCGTTTTTACGTGTTGGCCAACTTGAACTCTTTGCTCGTCGAGCGCGGGTTAATCAATATCCAGACGCACTTAAAGAGTTAGAGATGATTGCGGTGCATTTGATTGAGCGAGAATATGCAGATGAGGTCAATCGTGAATTAGCAATTGCAGATCAAATTGTGCAATTAGCCGTAGCATTTCGCGAGCGATTAACTTCGCTGATTTGTCACTGGTTGCGCGTTGGCTACTGCCAAGGAAATTTTAATAGTGATAATTGTGCTTGCGGTGGTTATACACTCGATTATGGTCCTTTTGGCTTTGTTGAGAGGTTTGAACCTTATTACCAACCCTGGACGGGGGGCGGACAACATTTTTCCTTTTTCAATCAGGGGGCCGCAGCACAGACCAATTTCAATATGTTTTGCAAAGCCTTGCAGCCTTTGCTCGCATCATCGCCTTCGGCAATGGCTTCATTGAATCAGGTAAATCTTGAGTTCGCTTCAGTCATGCAAGAAAAAACCAATACGATGTGGGCGTCTAAACTTGGCTTGTCGTCTTTTGACCCTGAATTATTCAATCAACTGATCTCGCTGATGGTACAAACCTCTGTTGACTACACTATCTTTTTTCGGGAGCTTTCAACTATCCCTGACGATATTTCTAGCTTAAGTAAAAGTTTCTACAATGCTCCATCGGGCGCATTAACAGCACAATGGGAAAAATGGCTGCATAGCTGGCGAAGTTTAATTGATAATGCTGAGGATGGTTTGCAAAAAACAGCGCAAATAATGCTGCAAGTTAATCCTAAATACACATGGCGAGAATGGCTAATCGTGCCAGCATATCAGCAAGCAAGTGTCGGGAATTTCAATCTTGTTCATGAATTGCAACAGGTATTAACACAACCCTATGCTCAGCAGCCGATTGAAATTGAGAAAAAGTACTACAGCTTAAAGCCACATGTTTATTTTGATGCGGGTGGCGTGTCTCACTACAGCTGTTCTTCTTAACTTTAACACCTTACTGGTTCCGGTGTTTTTAGGTAATTTCAATTTTGCCTTGCGTAATATGAGCACTGTTTTTTTGCTATAGGTCGGGTAACCTATCACGGGATTAAAAGTACAAGGAGTCATTTTGAACGCTAGGCGAATTTCATTTATCTTATTAATATTTTCTGGATTGGCTTGCTTGTCATTTCTTATCTGGCAAATGATGGTGATACTCATTTTGCATGGGTTAAAGGCTTGACCGCTAGTGATATGGGTATTGCTGTTTTCCTTACGCTGTTCATACTTACATATCCAATTACCGTATCTATTGGCTTTATTATGTCTTTGGAAGGCTATCGCAAAGCAAAGATTAAAAATGGTTTATTGGGTTTATCCGTTTCTTTAGGGCATTTAATGATTGTGTTTATTTTTATGTACTTTAAGGGCGGTAATTAGTACTAGTAAAACATAAGTTACAGCACAAACATCAAGCTTTGTTTTCTATCGCCACTGACGAAGTTTTGCGAGTAAGCGAAATTAACCTAATGATTTTTGATTTGTATTAGCTCTATAATCTCAAGCCGATTCGTTAGTGTATCGCTTTAAAGTACGACAAAATGCACTTATCTCAGCAAAAGCAATGTCATTGGATTTTCTTCCAATTGTTATTTTTGTAGTTGATTAGTAATACGCCGAACCTTCCACTGTTTGCAAAAACCTCAGTGATCACCCTAATTTTTGTGATACTGCAACAGACCTCATCTACTTAAAGTTTCATCCAGTCCGCTTCTTACCTTTTCTAATGCGGCAGCAAGGAAGGTAATCACGTTCTCGATCTGCAAAACTCGCTCTTTGAATTCGGCAGTTTTGGCGACTACAACATTTTCAGTCATAGAAGGATCATAACTGTCTAAAAAAGCTTTCATGAGTTCGCTAAGGTCGACGAATGAAATGTCAGTCTTTTTTGCGCTGTTAACAAACACATAATGTCTATTCCCATCGTTTATTGGGGCGCATATTCATTGGCTCGCTCATTCTGTAATAATTTTAATCAACTATTTTCAATTGTTAATTGAGCGCTAAAAAAATTATGCTATGTTTGTTCATGCTAGCCTCTAAATGATTTAGTCTTTAGCAAGCTAACTCTGGTTCTGGTCGAGGAGGCTGGCCCTTTTTATAGAGGTTCTTGTGAAATCATTCTGTGGATCAATTAATCATCAAAATTAGGGGGGGATATGGACATACCAAATGGCATTACAATAGGCTCGAAAGTGGCAGTAATTCCCGGTTACGCCTCGGGATTTACACATAGTGGAAGTGTGATTGATCTTTTGAATAAACAGAATTACTGTTGGATAAACAGAGGGGATCCAATCGCAGAATTCAAAATTAATGGAAGTTACAATAATAACGTATTGTCTAGGTTAATTGCTTCTAAAGTTCATTCTGTTTATGTTCCTAGTCCTGTTTCTGGACTTCTGTTGAACACCAAGTTAAAGGATGAAACGTTATCCTACCTCGAAGATTGGAATTCATTGAAAGCTCCTCCATTAGTTAACTTTGCTGTGC
This sequence comes from Aliiglaciecola lipolytica, assembly GCF_018860635.1. GTDB lineage: Bacteria > Pseudomonadota > Gammaproteobacteria > Enterobacterales > Alteromonadaceae > Aliiglaciecola > Aliiglaciecola lipolytica_A. The sequence goes on along the minus strand of NZ_JAHKPT010000004.1, from coordinate 399,960 downwards.
TATTACCAGATGATGAACCAAAGCCCGAAACGGGGAAATACATGTATAAAAATATGTGTAATCTTGCTCGTCAAATGAGTCATTACTATTATAAAAATTCTCGGTATTGGAGCATGGAAGCTTTTTCCCCTGATATTTTGACACGTTTAATAGATGTACAGTTAAGCGTGAATCCTCTCATATTTGATGTTTTACCCAAATGGGCGGATCATTTAGATGAGGCGCGTATAAATAAGCCGGAATTAAGACCCTATATCAAGCATATTCGTGCTATTGAAAATTAGTAAAAGCATAGCTAGCTAACCCTTAAATTAACGGTTTATATAATTGGGGGTGGGGGCGTAATAGCATTGAGATTAGATAGGCTTTCATCAATAAAAAGATATTTATTCAGGTAGTTGCTACCTAACTATAGTCTGCATCCGCCTGAAGACTTTTAGGAATTCAAGCATGTGTTTGTTTCCGATTGAAACCTGGGTATTGTGCATAAGGTGCAAAAATTGAACAAAACTTATCTTTTTGACTGGGGCGATACATTGATGGTCGACTTTCCAGATCAGCAAGGAAAAATGTGCAACTGGTCAAAGGTGGAAGCTGTGGCAGGGGCATATGAAACATTACAGTCGATCGCAGCCAATTCTACTATTTATGTAGCAACCAATGCGGCAGAATCAACTGCTTTAGACATTGCAGCCGCGTTCGCAAAAGTGGGACTTGCAAAGTTTATCGCTGGCTATTTTGGTCGCTTCAACCTAGGCGTAGCAAAAGGCAGCAGTGAGTTCTATGTGAAAATAGCAGGCAATATAAAGCAGCAAACATCCAATATGGTGATGGTTGGTGATAGTCTAGAAAGGGATATTATTCCTGCCATAGAAGCAGGACTAGAGGCGATTTGGCTTAATGATTCTAATCAGCCAATGCCGTCTAATTTAACCTGTCGGCAAATTAAAAACTTACAGGAACTTTGCACTTAACACCGCCTTCTAGGTATAGGATGGTGCCAAATACGTTACATATTTATTCGGCAAAGGAAAGAGCGGCTCACAACTTCAATGTGGTGGCGAAGGCTTAATGATCCACAGTTCATTAACAACAATTGCTATTAGAATTAGGCTACAGAAAGGTGGCAGAGCCTATGTTGTAATGAATACGGAATCAGCTTAAGCGTACGCGCTAAATGTTTTAAATACCCTAAGCGCTAATAACATGGTGGCGCTTTCATACACATGGATTTTAACCGGCTAATTTACTGATAGTATTAATGACTTATGTTGTGAAAGTGAGCCAGAAATGCATATTAATTAGTTATATTTGAGACGTTAGTCGAGTGAAGTTTAAAATCAGCACTGGATGATCTAAAAAAGTTGTGTGAGCGTAAACGAAGTATATTTTTAGACAAAGATTACCTAATGAGATTATCCAAAGAAAGTGAATCACGAATTATTGAGATGGCGTGGGAAGATAGAACTACCTTTGAGGCGATAGAGCTACAATTTGGTTTAAATGAGTCTGAAGTGATTTCATTCATGCGCAATCAATTAAAATTGGGGAGTTTTAAGCTTTGGCGTTCACGGGTTGCTGGACGCTCAACAAAGCATCTTAAGCGTCGAAGTTCAGATGTCTCGCGAGGTTATTGTCCTACTCAATACAAACAACGCTAAAAGTTAAATATAGTATCCATTTAAAAGTTAGTATGCCGTTCTAAGCGTCTTTATCATTTAACGGTCATACCTGGTTTTTAGTTTACGGTCTTCCTCTTATATTGGGTTTTGATTTTTAGTGAAGCCTTTGGTTATTTTACTCCTTTGCATGTAACGAAATTCAATCAATCTGCAGCTTGTTTTTCAACAGATTTAGGTGGCAATTTATCTATATCTTCCCCTACATTGCGACTGTAAATCGCAGCATTCGCTTCTTTAATTGGAAAGTTAAATGAGCTCATTTAAAACACCCAAAAAAAATTAAGTATCTGTATCTTTGTGACTTATTTTAGCCAATAATTATCCGCTTTTTTATCAGCTATTATGGGTTAAAAGCTGGTAAGAAAACCCCATCAGCAGATTTAATCTACAACCACATAAAGGTGTATATGAAAATAGACCTTTAAGTCGTGACTGTAATGGTCGTGGCCTGTAATGAAAGACTGCTCAGCTAAGTTAAATGTTAATTACCAAGGAGAGTAGTGATGAAGTTATACTGTTTAGGACTGTTTTTTATTATCTTTGTGAGTGGTTGTTCATCTGTCCCGAATGTAAAACTAAAAAAAGAAAATTTCGAGCAATTACAGACTGTAAAACTCGAAGCTAGTCCAAATGACAATTCGATGCTATCCGCGATAAGCACCGTCGAGGTTCAATGGACAGGTGTCAGTTATCATCATTTTGGAATTGCTAGTGATGGTCTAGGAGTAAGAGAGCTTACGTTACAATTTATGGATGAACACCAAATAAGTCTTAATGAGATTGTGCAGAACCAATTTATTGAAAAAGTAAACGCAGATAACTTGAAGATTCGATTTGATAGTAACTCGCAAAATAAGTTGGTTATTACACTCAATGTGGTGGTGTTAGGAATGGTTCATGGTTTTTCTGACGAGTTTAATTCTCGTTTCAATATCGCTGCACAGTTATTTGATAGCGCGGGTAACATTATCTGGTCGTATAATGCTATTCCGATTTCTCCCGTTGCACCTGGATATTCAATAAAGTTAAAAACGTTATTTTCATCGAAAGAATCAATGATGAAGTTTTTTAATGCAGCTTCAGAACCTATTGTGCAAAAACTGTATGATGATTTTAAGCGGGATCTAATGTAAACCTAACGAACTTAAAGGTTGGGCTGATTCATGGTGGGGATTTGCGGCTTAAATGTTTAACCTAAATTAAGAAAAATATGTTGCAACTTAACGAACTATTAAAAAAATTTGAAAGCTTATTGAGCGCTGGGAGTCATGATTCACCTGCGAATCAGGCGTTGATCGACGAAGCTAAAGCGTTTATGAATACGAATCCAGAGTCCAGAGTTAAACTTGGTCCTTTGGTTGGAAAATTAAAGTCTATGCCGAAGCAGAACCCTGATTTAAATTTAAATTGGGTCGCACTGTTGAATGGTTGTATTGCTATTGGGCATCGTCCAAAAGTGAAGATGCTTGAGAATATGAAGGCTTGTGGGGCTACTCACATATTCAGCTTACTTTCTGCAAAAGAGGGTGCTAAAGATATAGGGCGTGCAACTGTAAAAAACGGTTTAAGCTGGTTGTGGTTGTCACTAGAGTCGGCGGAGCCGCCTGAGCCGAGTAGATTTGAAGAAATAGATGATATTTTTAACCTTTGTGTAAAGGCGCTACAAAATGGCGCTCAAATATATATCCATTGTTCTGCAGGAATTCATCGCACCGGCATGATAGCTTATGCTTTATTCCGATATGTAGGTTTAGATTCTGGCAAGTCCACATCCTTGTTACAACAATTAAGGGATGTAACCAGCGAAAATGTAGGTGAGCACAGAAAAGATTGGGGCGACACCTATGCCAATCAGTTGACAAAAGGTTGAGTCAGGCGTGATTTAATCGACGCGTTTTGAATCCAGCAAAGACGAGTGGTCGCAGTAAAGCAAAATTCTGTTGCATGCACCTCACAAGATCACTTAGCTGTTCTTATCACCTTAGGAATGGGAATTGGGTTATCAAAACGTGTTAATTATGGGGGTGTGGTTTTAAATAATAGGGAGCCTTTTAGGTGTACAAAAAGTTATTAGTTAGTTTTTATATTGGCATGTACGCAATTAATGCGACAGCAAAACAAAGTGATTTTGATGCGGTTTTACAATGTAATACCCATGCTGACACACCAGGAATGGCTGTTAGGTTAGAGCAGTCTGGTAAACATATTTACAGTGGCGCGGCGGGGATCGCAAATATCGAAACAATGGAAGCGCTGCAAATAGACGATATATTTCAGATAGGCTCGGTGACTAAAACATTTACTGCTGCCGCGATTTTAAAATTATCAGAACAGAAAAAGCTATCTCTACAAGACACATTAGGCCGTTTTATTGAAGATATTAATCCAGAATATAAGGATTTAACCATTGATCGCGTTTTAAGCCATACTTCTGGCTTACCTGATTATTTAGCTGACCCTTCGGTAGCTATGCTTTATGACCATTACGCTGCTATTGATCAGGTTATTCAAAGCATTAGTAAGCAACCCCTTAGCGCAAAGTCCGGTCTGAAATATCGCTATTCCAATTTAGGCTATGTTTTATTGGGCAAAGTGATTGAAGTCACCTCCGGCATGCCTTATGACCAGTTCATGCTTAAAACCTTCTTTAAACCATTAAAAATGGACGATACTTTTGTTATTACTAGCGGAACATCTGCCGGAAAAGTGAAAGGTTACACCAGTAGCCGTAACCAACCCGAACACTATCTTATTCCAGAAGAAGTGACAGACAGAGCATGGAAAGTAGATCGCAGTTGGATTTATTCTGCTGGTGCTATTGCCTCGACACTCAAAGACATGAGCCTTTGGCAAAACGGATTAAAATCGGGACTGGTTATTTCCGAACAAAGTTATCAATTAATGACCAGTAACGCGCGATTGGAAAATAATCAGCCTGTGAATTACGGTTATGGACTAGATGTATTCTCGATAAGTGGATTACAGAGTGTTAGTCATCAAGGTATGGTTCCGGGATTTTTTGCTTGGCATGTCTATTTTCCAAGTGAAGATTTAACCGCTACTGCTTTTACTAATATAGATAGCAAGCATCCTGGTCCAGCGTTGTTAGACATGATAGGGCTTCAATTAAAGCTTTCACCTAAGCCAATTGGTGGGGAACAAGAAGTCGATGATTTAGCAACGTCTTTGGTCGGCAATTATCGGGCTCCAGATTCGAAAATTTTAACGATTTCATTCGAAAAGGGGACACTTTATTCCCAATATCAAGGCGAGAATAAACGAAAGCTTATCCCACGAGAAAATGATTCATATTCCTATGAGTGCACAGAAAATTACTTTCAGTTAAGAACTGTGGAAGGAAACGCCGAACTTGTTCCGGTTTACCTGTACCAAGGGGAACAAGAAAGCTTGATTAAATTGTCAATTTAAGAAAAATGATTAAGTCATTGCTTGAACATCGATGCAGCAGCCGAGTATGGCGGATATGTGGTCTTTAGCTGTAGCTGCGTATATCAATGATCATTGTTTAGGAAATACATGCCAGATTTTTTACTTTCTCAAGTGCTAGTTACATTCACTCTTACGATAGAGTGCTTTGCTATGCAACTTAAGGATAAAAATCGTCTTTTAGCGCTTTTATCCGTTAGCTGTTTATTTAATGGTTTTCATTATCTGTTACTTGATCAACCGACTGCAGGTTATATTTTCCTGTTTTCTAGTTTTCGGTTTTTACTTTCGATCAAATGGAAATTTCAATGGATGGCAGCCGTGTCACTTGTCGTTAGTTTATTTATTACCGTTTATACGTATATTGGTTTTTTGAGTATTTTAGGGTTTGCTGCGACGGTTTTTGTTACCACAGGCTCATTTAGTCATAACGATAAGTTTTTGCGGATTATGATGATATTGGGAGGATCATTATGGCTAATACATAATATTATTTTATGGTCTCCTGTAGGTATATTAGTTGAAATCGTTTTTGTTGGCAGCAGTGCAGTGGGGTTTTATCGCTATTACATTGCCCGTAAATTAAGTAAACCCACAGTATAATCAATCACCAGTATTCAGGCCTTGTGAGATGTATTGAGTGCATTAATGACGATCATGGCTATTTAAAGTGGATTGCTAAAAATCAGAATATAGCAGCTAAAGTTAATAATTAACTTTTGCCTTGATAATTGACAACCTTTCGGTTCTCAAATAAACAAACAACAGGTTACAAGTATGAGAATTTTAACTGCGTTAACGTTGATTTTTGTTTTCACTCAAAATAGCTTGGCACAAAATTCCATCGACTCTCAAGTTGACCGCTTACATCAATATGTTGGGCATTGGGTAAGTAGCGAGCATGCCGGTACAGAAAGTATCGCCACATTTCCAGCCATTAGAATGCACAATACTTCGACTATGAATAAGCTGTCGATGCAAGTAGAAGTGCTGCAATATCAAGATGGGAAATATCTTCCCATACTGACTGAGCTGATTGGTTATGATGCTAAGAGCAAGAAAATTATTGCGTTAGGACAAAATCAGCATGGCGCTATTTTCAAAGGAATGGGGCGTTTTACATCTGAAACCAAATGGGAAATGCAAGATCTGGATATGTTGGGTAACTTTTATTTGCGAGTCGAATTTGACTTTCAAAGTCCAACCAATGTGTTACTAGAAGGTTATGATGAATCCGGTAAAAGTCTTTGGAAAACCCGCTATATTAAATCAAATCCAAAGGATAAAAATATTGGTATTCAATTGGTTTCTGTCCATCAGCAAATGTTGAAAGATCCCGAAAAAACACTGCGAGAGTTGGCTAGAATGGGTTATAGCTATGTGGAAACATTTGTTTATGAAAATGGTACTTTTTATGGCATGCCAGCAACAGAGTTTCGGGATTTAGTCGAAGGCAACGGCATGCTGTTTTGGGGTTCGATGACGTTTCATGATCTCCCTGCTGCTGATGATTGGGAAGACGCGTTGGAATGGTGGTCAAAAACCATAGATGATCACGTGGCAGCAGGAGTAAAGTATTTAACAACGTCCAACAATCAACTTTCATCCATAAAAAACAAAGGTGAACTAAAACGCTATAGCGATTATTACAATGCGATAGGGAAATTATGCCGTGAAAAGGGGATCACTTTCGCTTTCCACAATCACGCTGATGAATTTAAAACTGTTGAAGGCACCCGCATTTATGATTACTTTTTGGAACATACCGATCCCGAATATGTTTATTTTCAAGCTGACATCTATTGGATGCAAGTAGCTGGTGTTGAACCCATCGATTATTTTAAAAAATATTCAGATCGATTTTTAAGTTGGCACATCAAAGATTATAAGGAATTGGGGGCAAGTGGCGAGATTGATTGGATGGCGTTATTTCATCATGCTGACTTTAACCCGCCAAAATACATGGTTGCCGAAGTGGAAGATTATTCCTACCCGCCTATGCACAGTGTGCAGTTAGCATGGGAATATTTGTACCATAGTGTATTAAAGTAAACTGCATTCCATTGTGCTTACTATTGCAGTGTTAGTGCTGCTTGATTTTATTGAAGAATCGACAGGATGAGTGTTGTGTCCCATGATGAACGAGTCTCTGAACATTATTTACATGGCGATTTGCTAAGTGCCATCGAAGCAGCGCTTTGTGCCCTGGGTAAAACCTCCGAAAATCTAACCTTAGACGATCTAGCTCCAGTCGATGAGTTCCATATCGGTGGACGTTTAGCAACAGATCATCTCATTGACCAACTTAAGTTTTCTAAGCGAAGTCACTTGTTAGATGTTGGTTGTGGTTTAGGGGGCGCTGCACGACATCTAGCTTCTAAACATGAAAGCCGCGTTACCGGTATAGATTTAACATCGGAATATGTCGAAACAGGAAATGCCTTGAGTGGCTGGTTGAATCTTGACGAATATATTAGGCTTTATCACGGAAGTGCTTTATCAATGCCGTTTCAAGATAATATGTTTGATGGCGGTTATATGCTGCATGTTGGAATGAATATAGAGAATAAAACATCGTTATTCTGTGAAATATATCGTGTGTTGAAACCAGGCTCAGCTTTTGGGGTGTATGACGTTATGCGTCAAAACGATGGTGAACTGATCTATCCAGTTCCGTGGGCGACTGAAAGTAGTAACAGTAAATTAGCCACTCCAAGCCAATACGAAAAGGCCTTAAGTGGTGCTGGCTTTGCGGTTTCAAGTGTAAATAATCGGGTCGATTTTGCCCTTGACTTTTTTAGGCAGCTACGAGCAAAAACACAGTCTAGTAGCGATACTTCACCGTTAGGACTACATATTTTGATGCAGGAGAACACGGCACTTAAAATGAAAAATATGATTGAAAATATTACTAATGGGCTCGTTGCTCCCGTTGAAATTATTGCTAAAAAGGTTTGAGGTTTATAACAAAAAAGCTGCAAGTAAGAAGTGATCAAGCGTTTAAAATTGGTGATTATATATCTGTAGAAACATAATCAGGTCAACGATTTGGGTTTTCAGTTGAAGCCATAGCTGTTGTAGGATAATTAAATTGAATGAATTTAAAATTTCATCGAATCCCAACGATTTAGATATAGAGGTGGTTCACTCTTTTATGTCTAAAACTTCGTGGGCTAAAAATATTCCCCTTGAAACCTTTAAAAAGTCGATTACGAATTCGTTAGTATTTGGCGCATATAACCAGTTGGGCGAGCAGGTGGGGTTTGCTCGTGTTATTACCGATAAAGCAACATTTGCGTATCTTGGAGATGTGTTCGTAGCAGAATTATATCGTGGTTTGGGGATCAGCAAATTACTTATGCAAGCTGTTGTGTCACATCCAGACTTGCAAGGTTTACGTCGTTTTATGTTAGCAACAAGTGATGCTCATGGTCTGTATTCTCAATTTGGGTTTCAAAGCCTAAAAAACCCCGACATAATTATGCAAATTTGGCAGCCTAATATCTATGATTAGAGTAGGAGCTAAGCCATCGGTTGAGTAACGTTTTTACAACTTATGCTAGGCTTTGCAAATTTAATACGTACGCAGAAGCTAACACCTAGGGTGATAGAGATAGTTTGCAGTTAATCATGCGTGATAGATCAAATTATTATTAGGGATTGAAGGACATGAAAAGATATTTTGGAGGGTTAGTCGTAATTGCTTGTTTAAGCTTTGCGTTGCCAGTTTTCGCTGACAGTACCGTCAAATTTAATAAAGAGTTAGATGGGTTTGAATATCCATTTGACGTACATACTTTTATTTTCAATTCGCAAAATCAAGAACTGAAAATGCGCTATATGGATGTGGGCAACAAAGACGCAGAAAAGGTCATAGTGCTGTTACATGGTAAAAACTTCTCCGGTTACTACTGGGAGAAAGTGGCGAACGATCTGGTGAAGCAAGATTACCGAGTAATTATTCCCGATCAGATTGGTTTTGGTAAGTCATCTAAACCCAATTATTATCAGTATAGTTTTGCTCAACTGGGTTTAAATACTAAATCGTTGTTGGATAGTTTGATGATTGGAAAGTATGACATTGTCGGTCATTCTATGGGCGGAATGTTAGCAGTGACCTTTGCTGTAAATTACACTGATTCAGTGAACAAACTCATCCTAATTAACCCTATTGGACTTGAAAATTACAGTGAATACGTAGAATTTAAAGATATAAATTTCTTTTATGCAAGAGAGCTCAAAACGACCTTGGCTGGGGCAATAAATTATCAAAAAAATAATTACTATGACGGCAAATGGTCAACTGAATATGAAAAGTTACTTGTTCCCTTAGCAGGAATGTTAGCCGGTGACGATTGGCAAATTGTTGCTTGGAACAATGCATTGACCTATGGGCCCATATTTTCTGAAAATATTGTCGCTAAGTTTCCTCAAATCCAAAATAAGACCTTTTTGATTATCGGCACACGCGATAAGACGGGGCCTGGTCGAGGTTGGCTAAAATCTGGAGTCACTAGAAAATTAGGTGAATATACTAAACTTGGTAAACAGGCTCACAGCATAATCAAGGATTCGGTTTTGTTTGAGTTAGAAGGGTTAGGGCACATGCCACATTTTGAAGATTACCCAGCCTTTATTGAGGCGTTTCACAAAGCGCTTGAGCAATAATAGAGAATTAATTTTGATTAACCCTAATCCGCATTAGGCACTAGTGACGAGCGCCTTGTAACGTATCTGTAGCCAAAAAAGAATGAACATTGGCTACATCGCGGCTTATATCTTGGCTTTGCTGCGGCTGATGTTCAACTTTCCCGAAACGTCTGTAAATTAGATAACACTGTTAATTTTTGTGCCGAAGGTAGACCAATTACGCCACAATGGGCATGCGCTTACGCGATGACTTATCAGCAATTCGATTTCATTGTTAATACTAGAAAGTTTAAGAAAAATAATCTTTGTGATTATTTAGTCTACGCTTTATAGAACGCAAGAAAACAGGTTAGACGTTTAACTGTAGGTTTGCGGCAGAATGAGTTAATCAGTTTACATAATTAAAATTATGCTGTTGTGTCTAAAAGTCAGTCGGTAACCGTATATTATTACCAATTTGTTATTATTATTTTAAATTTGGTAATGACATATGGTTTTAGATCTCCTACAATGGTTTGATCATTTGGTAATGACATTGCATATGTGATTTTTAAATTTGCTAATTGGTGTGAATGGTAGAGTTTCAAAATTGGCTATAATTAGTCAGGATATTTTTGCAAAAGGCTAACCTTTAATTTACGTATTTATTTATTTATTTATTCGTAATTGTTAGATAAGCAAACATCTATTTGAGTAAATTCCATTTTTTAATCACCGATTGAGTCATTCAAGAACAGCAATATTGATAGCTGTTCTACATTTGCTTAAATTTTAACAGGTGTATATTCTTTTATACTCAACTTTACATACCAAAACTCCAGGAGTTAGAAATGACAAAACCAGTAATCGGTTTCATCGGCCTCGGTCTGATGGGCGGCAATATGGTAGAAAATTTGCAGAAAAAAGGCTACGAGCCAATTGTAATGGATCTGAATAAAGATGCTGTTGCAGCAGTTGTTGCTCGAGGCGGAAAAGCCGCAACTTCTGCAGCTGAATTAGCTGCAGCCAGTGATATCATCATGCTTGCCCTTACTACCTCTGAAATTGTCGAGAAAGTTGTTTACGGCGAAGACGGTATCCTTGCAGGCATTAAAGAAGGTGCTGTATTGATTGATTTCGGAACATCGATTCCGGCTTCTACTCGTAAGATTGGTGCTGATCTTGCCAAGAAAGGTGCGGGCATGGTTGATGCTCCTTTAGGTCGTACTCCAGCTCACGCTAAAGACGGTCTTCTAAATATCATGGCTTCTGGAGATAAAGCTACGTTTGACAAAGTTAAACCAGTGCTTGACCAACAAGGCGAAAATGTCTTTTATCTTGGTGCACTAGGTGCCGGTCATACTACTAAACTAATTAACAACTTCATGGGTATGACAACGGTTTGTACTATGTCACAAGCTTTTGCTGTAGCTGATCGTGCAGGTGTTGACCGTCAACAATTGTTCGACATCATGTCTACTGGTCCATCTAATTCACCATTTATGCAATTCTGTAAGAATTACGCTGTTGATGGTGTAAGTGATTTAGGTTTTTCTATTGCTAATGCAAATAAAGATCTAGGTTATTTCCTTAAGATGGTTGAAGATCTTGGTACACGTGCTGAAATTGCTGAAGGTACTTCTCATAACCTTCAAGCTGCATTCGATGAAGGCATGGGTAACGGTAACGTTCCAGAAATCTTCGATTACTTCCTTAAGTTGGAAAAGTAATAAAGATTTAATTGGAGCCAAGCATAACGCTTGGTTCCATTAAATAAGTACCCTCATATTAGCTGCGGTCACTGTGTAATCAGGCTGAGCTAGTATGGTTTGAATCCGATAACTAAATCGTTGAATATGTGTTTGTAGTTTGCTTGTCAGCTCTCACTTTTCATCAGTTTAATTATCGGATTTTTTGTATGTGGCGAACAAAGAATCCAATTGAAGTGAGTGTTGGTATAATTATTAGCAAATGTCTTTGCTATTTTTCATATAAATTTCAACCTCATGTTGTTTGTTTACCTAAAAACGATCCAGAAGTGTTGAGCTTTGCTGCAGAGCTATAAGCCGCAAATGCTTACAATTACCTCTATTGCTGCCTTTTAGATTTAGCCGTAAACTTGCATAACAATGGTAAATTTGAAGGAACATGGTTATCTGGGCTAGTCTGCAAAAACGAGCGAAAATAGGACTGTTTTTACTGTCAATTTTAGGACTCTTGCTCTTCGCTTTTTATTGGAATGAAGCCCGTAAAGAGGTGGTTTTTCTGTGTGCTAATTTTAGCCAAGGAGTGAGCAAAACTAGTGTCTTGAGGCAACTCAAAACAGTTAATCTTTCGAGCTTTACAATGCAGCAAACTACAAGCGGAGATTTAATAGTATTAAGCAGTGTGTTTAATTTTGAAATTTACCAATGTGTTATTGAAATAGATTCAAATGAACAAGTACACAGGGCGCAAATCAAATAGAATATAGTTCTACTTTGTTTTTAATATTCCCGTTTTACCTACATATTCATTAATTAGGACTCAAATTGCTTTCTGACTTAAATTTTTCGTTGCAGATAACCACACCTATATTCTTTATCATTGGCTTGGGCTTTTTGTTCAAACGCATTGGTTGGTTGAATGATGATTTTGCCAAAATGGGGTCCGCTTTAGTATTTAAAGTCACCTTGCCGTGTTTGCTTTTCACAAAACTATCAATGACTGATTTTACGCAAGGTTTACCCACTGCATTGGTGATTTACGGCTTTATTGCGACCCTAGTTTTGTTTCTGTTTTTGGACGTTTTCGCCACACGATTTATTTCTGAACGAGCGGATAAAGGCGTATTTGTGCAAGGTGCGTTTAGAAGTAACATGGGGATTATTAGTTTAGCATTTGTGGTCAGCGCATATGGCGAAGACACGCTAGCTATTGCGTCAATCTATTTGGCGGTAATAACCATATTGTTCAACGTCTTGTCAGTGGTGACGTTGTCGCGACACATGCATCAAAACGGCTCAAATGGGTTCGCTTCTATTTTCCTCAATATTGGTAAAAACCCGTTAATTATCTCTATTGTTTTAGGTGTGGCTGTTTCACTGTTGAATGTGCCTGTGCCTGAAATAGCGCTGCATACAGGTGAATACTTCGCTGGTATGACGCTGCCATTGGCTTTGTTATGTGCCGGAGCGTCTATTCGAATCAAGGAATTCCATTCTTCCTCGGTACTTTATTGGTCATCCGCTATGAAGTTAATAGTGCTTCCTTTGGTGATAACACTAGGTGGCGTTCTTATAGGGTTTAGAGGTGAGGAGCTTGGTGTCTTGTACCTTATGTGTGCGTCCCCCACAGCAGCGGCCAGTTATCCAATGGTACAAGCTATGCACGGTAATCATTACTTGGCTGCCGCCATCATTGCGGTGACCAGCATAGGCTCAATGTTAACCACTACTTTAGGTATATTTTTATTGAAAGTATTTGAATTAATTTAGGCGTTAACTGCTGGATTTTGGATGCTCAGCGGCTAATTGAAATGAAGATAAGGCATTAGATTGAAGGATGATTTAATGGGGCGAATAACTGATAAACTATACAAGTTTAATTTTTATGTCTCCCAATGCTACCGAACAACAGGGTAGAAATTCGTCATCATCAATGTAGGCTAAAGGATCTGTCGTGTAGTCAATGTCACCATCTATTAGTTTACTTCTGCAAGCACCGCAAAATCCCTCTCGACAATGATAGTGAACTTCGATATTGCGCTTTTCCAAGCTTTCTAAAATAGTGTCTGATTGGTCTGTGAGGATAGGGGGGTGATCACCGTCAATGGTGATCACGTATTGTTTTTTCTCGGACATTAAAGATCGAAGTCGTCAAAGTCACTGGCATTTACTTCAGCGTCAATTTGACCGACCAAGTAAGAGCTTATTTCTGATTCTTGTGGGGCAACTTGTACGTTGTCAGAGTTGAGATAATTATTCATCCAAGGTAACGGATTGCTGGTGATATCAAAAGGTTGACCCATGCCAATAGCCGACATGCGATGATTGGCAATATATTCAACATATTGACACAATATTTCTTCATTCAAGCCAATCATTGAGCCTTGTGCAAATAAATATCCAGCCCATTGTTTTTCTTGTTCAACAGCTTGCATAAATATTTCTCTAGCTTGGTCTTTTAACTCTTCCGCTATTTCTGCCATTTCAGGATCATCTTTGCCTTTTTGCCAAAGATTAAGAATATGCTGAGTTGAGGTTAAATGTAGATTTTCATCTCGTGCAATAAGACGAATAATTTTCGAATTACCTTCCATTAACTCGCGCTCGGCAAATGCAAATGTACAAGCAAAGGAAACATAGAAACGTATGGCTTCTAAAGCATTGACAGAGTTCATACAAAGATACAGTTTTTTCTTTAATTCACGCATAGTGATGGTGTAAGCAACTCCATCAACTGTGTGTACACCTTCACCCTGGGTTTGCCAAAGTTGAGTATAGAAAATCAAGTCATCATAGTATTTTGATATATCACCTGCTCTTTGCTTGATTTGTTCGTTCACTACAATGTCGTCAAAAATTGCACTGGGATCAGTGAATAAATTGCGCAAAATGTGTGTATAAGAACGTGAATGTATGGTTTCGAAAAATGACCATGTTTCTGTCCACGTTTCTAATTCAGGTAACGAAATAATTGGAAGAAATGCAATATTTGGGCTTCTTCCTTGAACCGAATCTAACAAAGTTTGATATTTTAAATTGGAAATAAAGATATGTTTTTCAGAGTCACTTAAAGACTGGAAATCAACCCGGTCTTTACTGACGTCAACTTCTTCTGGACGCCAGAAAAAACTAATTTGTTTTTCAATTAATTTTTCAAAAATACTGTGTTTTTGCTGGTCGTATCGAGCAACATTCACTGGATTGCCGAAAAACATAGGTTCCAATAAAGGATTCGTTGGTTTTTGATTAAAAGTGGTGTATTTCATTTACCGTCAGTACTCTGTGAGGTTTAACACTGGGTGGCGCGCAATACGCCACCAAACTTGGTTTTTGGTTTAGATCTTACATGCACCACCGGCACAATCATCATCTTCTTCCAAGACAACTTCTTGAGCCAAAGGTGTAGCGACTTCTTTTTTCAATTCAAGTTGTGAAGTGTCAGAAGCGCCATCTCGTGTATTGTGGTAATACAAGGTTTTAATACCCAGTTTATAAGTGGTTAATAAGTCTTTTAACAACAATTTCATAGGTACTTTTCCACCTTCGTATTTACCAGGATCGTAACTCGTATTGGCAGAAATCGTTTGATCGATAAATTTTTGCATGATGGCGCATAATTGCAGGTAACCATCGTTGGAATTGATATCCCAAAGCAATTCGTATTGCTCCTTCAATCTATCGTATTCAGGTACCACTTGTTTGAGTACGCCATCTTTTGAGGATTTAATACTAATATGCCCACGAGGTGGCTCTATACCATTTGTCGCATTGGATATCTGTGAAGACGTTTCTGACGGCATTAATGCTGATAACGTACTGTTTCGCAGCCCGTGTTCAACAATTTCTTTACGCAAGGATTCCCAGTCGTAATGAAGTGGCTCGTCACATACCTTATCTAAATCTTTTTTGTAGGTATCAATGGGCAATATACCTTGTGAATAGGTGGTTTCATTGAACTTAGGACAAGCACCTTTTTCTTTAGCTAGGTTATTTGAAGCTTTAAGAAGATAATACTGCATGGCTTCAAAGGTTCTGTGTATTAGCGCATTACCACTTCCATCTGAGTATTTTTTGCCATTTTTAGCCAAGTAGTAAGCAAAGTTAATGACACCTATACCCAAGGTTCTTCTATCAATTGACGCACGGTATGCAGCAGGGACTGGGTAATCTTGATAGTCTAACAAGCTATCCAGTGCGCGTACCGCTAAGTCAGCCATTTCTTCGAATTCGTCAAGGCTTTCAATTGCGCCGAGATTAAATGCAGATAAGGTACAAAGTGCGATTTCGCCATTTTCGTCGTTAATGTGCTGCAAAGGTTTGGTTGGAAGGGCAATCTCCAAACACAAGTTGCTTTGTCTAACCGGTGCAAGTTTCGGATTAAATGGACTGTGAGTATTACAGTGATCAACATTTTGCAGATAAATACGCCCTGTACTTGCACGCTCTTGCATAAATAAACTAAATAACTCTACTGCTCTGATTTTCTTTTTACGAATAGAATCATCTTGTTCGTACTTAACATATAAAGCTTCGAACTCATCTTGATCCGCAAAGAAGGCTTCATAAAGCCCTGGTACATCGGAGGGGCTGAACAGCGTGATATGTTGATCCTTGATCATGCGTGTGTACATAAGTTTATTAAACTGAACACCGTAATCGAGATGTCTAACTCGATTTTCTTCAACACCACGGTTATTTTTAAGTACCAATAAAGATTCTACTTCTAAGTGCCATACCGGATAAAATAAGGTTGCTGCGCCGCCTCGAACACCACCTTGAGAGCAACTTTTCACAGCGGTTTGGAAGTATTTATAAAATGGGATACAACCGGTGTGGTAAGCCTCACCACCGCGAATTTCACTGCCTAGAGCACGAATACGCCCAGCATTTACGCCGATACCAGCTCGTTGACTAACGTATTTTACGATCGCGCTGGCAGTCGCGTTGATCGAATCTAGGCTGTCGCCAGCTTCTATCAATACACAAGAACTAAATTGACGGGTAGGGGTTCTAACGCCCGACATAATTGGCGTAGGCAAAGAAATTTTAAATAATGATGTGGCATCATAGAAACGTTTTACATAATCTAAACGTGTGTCTTTTGGATAGTTAGCGAACAAACACGCTGCCACTAAAATATACAAAAATTGGGCACTTTCGTAGATTTCACCGGTCACGCGATTCTGAACTAAATATTTGCCTTCCAGTTGTTTAACTGCTGCATAACTGAAGTTCATGTCGCGCCAATGATCCATATATTGATCTAGTTCATTCAGCTCTTGCTCTGAGTAGTCTTCTAAAATGTGTTGGTCATATTTTCCCTTAGCAACCATCTCTTTTACGTGAGTAAGCAAAGTAGGTGGTTCAAACTGACCATAGGCTTTTTTACGCAGATGGAAAACGGCTAAACGAGCTGCAAGATATTGATAATCAGGTGTATCAGTAGAAATTAAGTCTGCTGCTGATTTGATCAAGGTCTCATGAATGTCTTCGGTTTTGATACCATCATAAAATTGAATGTGAGCTTTGATTTCAACTTGAGAAACTGAAACATTTTTTAGGCCTTTGGCCGCCCAAGTTATGACTTTGTGAATTTTGTCCAAATTTAAGACTTCACGTTCACCATCGCGTTTCGTGACATTTAGAGAGTTATTCATGTATTTGATAGCCGTATAAGATAATTAGCGCCCCATGCTCTGAAAAATAAAATTTAACGAACACATTGTTTTTGTATATTAACGTTTTAAATTCTAGCCACACTTCATGGAGTAAATTGATCGCATTGAAAAGCGTTTACTTCCGGTTATTTTTTAGAATAGTTAGAAAAAATGTGACGAGCACAAGATAGAGGTGTTTACCTCTATTTGCAACCCAATATGTGGTGGTTTTATCGCCAAAAAAACTCAACCAATTGATATGTTAGTATTGACTAACTTAGAAGCTGCATTAGCGAATGAGTTAAGCCGAATGCAAGCAAATTTTAGATTAAATTAAAAAGTTAAATTATTTTTGAAGGACAAAATCTATTTTTAGAATATCACGATATATAGTGTTTAAAATCTCAACTGTCACTATATCTGGTATTCTTTATGCTTCCCCCTGTTCATTTATGAAATGTGAGAGTGACATAAATTTGATGAATTTTGTGCCTAAGTTAGATCGTGTAACTGACTGAACTGACTTATCTCAAAGTCTGCTTTCCAATTAACCACTTCTTGTTGATCTTTAATGTAACCATAGAGCGCCGCGACACTAACCATATTTGCGTTACGGGCGGCTTCAATATCTCTAAGCGCGTCACCAACATATAAGGTATTTTGTGGATTCACTTCAAGCACTCTGGCGGCTTCTAAAAGCGGCAGAGGATGAGGTTTACGTTTAATATAAGTGTCGCCACTGATGACAATCCCGCAACTTTGCATAATTGGGAAGTGGGTCAGTAATTGCGTGGTTAAAAATCCAGGCTTGTTAGTGACAATCCCCCAAGGAATAGCATTTTGATTCAGAAACTCTAAGCTATCCTCAACCCCTTCAAAGCAGGTTGTATCAACACAAACATTCTGTTCGTAATGGTCAAGAAGCATTTGTCTGCATTTCTGCAACGCTTGCTTTGACAGGGCTTCAAAATCATCTGCAAACCCCAATTTTAACAAACCAAGGGCACCGTCTGATGCAACACAGCGGTATTCCTGAGGCTGGCAGGCTGGGCGATCATAATGGGCAAGCACATGATTAAGGGCATTACCCAAATCAGCCGCGGTGTCTAACAAGGTGCCATCCAAATCAAATAAAATGCCAGCGTACTTGTCATTAAATAAATTGTTTTTCGAGACCATCTTTACACTTCACTTTTCTGGCAATGCACTATGTAATTTACATCAACGTTTTGTTCAGAAAGGTAATATTGTTTGGAAAAGGGGTTCATATGCAAACCTGTCATGTGTTTAGTGATTAAATCTGTGCTATCGACCCAACTTAATAATTCAGAGGGTTGGATAAACTTCTCATACTCATGGGTGCCCTTAGGAACCAGGTTCAACACTTTTTCTGCGCCGACAATAGCCATCAAATAGGATTTCAGGTTTCGATTCAATGTGGAGAAAAACACATCACCGCCAGGCTTAACTAACGTAGCGCAAGCTCGCACAATTGAGGCCGGATCTGGCACATGCTCTAACATCTCAAGGCAAGTCACGATGTCAAATTGATTGGCATGCTGCTCAGCCATTTGTTCTGCAGTGATTTGTTGGTAGCTTACTTTTACACCGGATTCTAAACCGTGAAGTCGCGCTACTTCTAAGGATTCAGAAGCCATATCAATACCGGAAACTTGTGCACCTTGCTTAGCTAGATATTCTGATAAAATACCGCCGCCGCATCCAACATCAATAATGCTTTTGTCGAACACCCCGTTAGTCCGTTGCTGAATGTAATCTGCTCTTAGCGGATTAATTTCATGCAAAGGCTTAAATTCACCTTCTAAATCCCACCACCTAGACGCTAAAGCCGAAAACTTATCTATTTCTGCAGCGTCTACGTTTTGATTGGTCATTGTTCACTCCTTTTTCATCTGTTTGCTATTATAAGCTGTCATTAATTTAGATAACCAGACCTTTATACCCGAAGATATGCTAAATAATTGTTTGATTGCACACTATATAAGCTAATCACGGCTATTTATTTTGTTTTCTCGGTGGTAGAATCTACAGTCGATTTAGAACCCACTATAACTATAAGTGAAGTCGAACTTTTCAAACTGACTTGACCAGTTTCATCAGTAGATTCAGATAATAATTTAGGGACAAGGCTGTATATGACAGACAATGCCAACGAAATTCTCCCCATTAATATAGAGGAAGAACTTAAAAATTCTTACCTCGACTATGCAATGAGTGTCATTGTTGGACGTGCACTACCGGATGTGCGTGACGGGTTAAAACCTGTTCACCGCCGCGTATTGTTCGCCATGAATGAGTTGAAAAACGATTATAATAAACCGTACAAAAAATCCGCTCGTGTAGTAGGTGACGTGATTGGTAAATATCACCCTCACGGTGATACTGCTGTTTACGACACTATTGTTCGTATGGCGCAGCCATTTTCCTTGCGATATATGCTAGTTGACGGCCAAGGTAACTTTGGTTCTGTTGACGGTGACTCCGCAGCTGCGATGCGTTATACCGAAGTGAGAATGGCTAAAATAGCCCATGAACTTCTCGCCGATTTAGAAAAAGAAACCGTTGATTTTGTACCTAACTATGACGGTACAGAACATATTCCAGACGTACTACCCACCCGCGTACCTAACTTATTAGTTAACGGTTCTTCAGGTATTGCGGTAGGTATGGCGACTAATATTCCACCGCATAACTTAACTGAAGTTGTGAATGGCTGTATCGCACTTATCGATAATCCCGATATGACCATCGAAGAAATCATGACGCACATTCCAGGTCCTGATTTCCCAACTGCAGCATTAATCAGTGGTCGTAAAGGCATTGATGATGCGTATCGCACAGGTCGCGGTAAAATCTACATGCGCGCACGCGCTGAGATTGAAACTGAAGATAGCGGTAAAGAAACCATTATCGTGCACGAAATTCCTTACCAAGTTAACAAGGCAAGGTTAATTGAAAAAATTGCTGAACTGGTAAAAGAAAAGAAAATAGAAGGTATATCTGCTTTACGTGACGAGTCTGATAAAGACGGTATGCGTATTGTTGTTGAAGTGAAACGCAATGAATCAGCAGAAGTACTGTTAAACCATTTATATGCTCAAACACAGTTACAAACTGTATTTGGTATTAATATGGTAGCCTTGGATAACAACCAGCCTCGCGTATTTAATCTAAAAGACATTTTAGAAGCCTTTGTTCTGCATCGCAGAGAAGTGGTTACCCGTCGTACGGTTTATGAGTTGAAAAAAGCCCGTGACCGTGCCCATATCCTTGAAGGTTTAGCGATTGCCCTGGTTAATATCGATGAAATCATCGAGTTAATTAAAGCCTCGCAAAGTCCAAGTGACGCTAAAGCATCTTTGGTCGCTCGTGGTTGGGCGTTAGGTGATGTGGCTGAAATGCTAGCTCGCGCTGGTGATGATGCGGCTCGTCCTGATTGGCTTGAACCTCAATTCGGTATTTCCGAAGGCGAATATTTCTTAACTGAGCAGCAAGCTCAGGCAATTTTGGACTTACGTCTACATAAACTAACAGGTTTAGAACACGACAAAATCTTAGCTGAATATAAAGATCTATTAGACGTTATCGCTGAACTATTACGCATTTTGTCTAGTTCAGAACGTTTGATGGAAGTGATCAGAGAGGAGCTTGAGTTAATTCGTGACGAATATGGTGATGAAAGACGCACTGAAATTACCGCCGCTACACACGACATCGACATGGAAGATCTTATCGAACGTGAAGATGTAGTAGTGACACTTTCTCGTGAAGGTTACGTGAAGTATCAGAAACTTTCTGATTACGAAGCGCAGCGACGTGGTGGTAAAGGTAAATCTGCGACTAAAATGAAGAACGAAGACTTCATTGAAAAGTTATTGGTTGCTAATACCCACGACCATATTTTGTGCTTCTCAACCCGTGGCCGCTTATATTGGTTGAAAGTATATCAATTACCATTCGCTAGTCGTAACGCTCGTGGACGTCCAATCGTTAATATTCTTCCACTAGAAGAAGGTGAACGTATTACTGCTATTTTACCAATTCAAGAATTTGAAGAAGGTAAATTTGTATTAATGGCAACTGCAAACGGTACAGTTAAAAAGACCGCACTTTCTCAATATTCACGTCCTCGTTCAAACGGTATCATTGCGGTCAACTTAAACGAAGGTGATGAATTAATTGGCGTTGATATTACAGACGGTGAAAGCGACATTATGTTGTTCTCAGATGCAGGTAAAGTAGTTCGTTTTAACGAAAAACAACGTGATTCTGAAACCGGTGAAGTAAAACGTGACCCTGAAACAGGTGAAGAGTTGTTAGCGCTGCGTCCAATGGGCAGAACGGCCACAGGTGTTCGCGGTATCCGATTGCAAGAAGGCCAAAAAGTGGTATCACTGATTGTACCTAAAGGTGACGGCGCGATTTTAACCGCAACTGAGAATGGTTTCGGGAAACGTACTCCTATTGCTGACTACCCAGCTAAGAGCCGTGCAACACAAGGTGTTGTATCCATCAAGGTTTCTGAGCGTAATGGTGCAGTGGTTGGTGCAGTGCAAGTGTTCGAAGGTCAAGAAATTATGTTGATCAGTGACCAAGGTACTTTGGTTAGAACACGTGTTGATGAAGTCTCTACCGTGGGCAGAAATACTCAAGGTGTCAGACTAATCCGTACTGGCAAAGACGAACATGTAGTGGGCTTACAGAAGATAGAAGAGATTGAAGCAGAAGATTTAGAGCTATTAGAAGGCGAAGATGCAGTAGAAGCTGAACAAGCTGAAGTTGCAGACGATGACGCTGGACAACCAGACTCTGACGCTACTGAGTAGAATCTTAAACGCTAGTTTTTAATCATACTTAAAACGAGTGGCTTATTCCGCTCGTTTTTTTTCGGGAGAAAATCAAATTATGGCAGTTACTTATAATTTCAGTGCAGGTCCTGCGATGTTACCTACTGATGTTATGTTGCGAGCACAACAAGAGTTTATTAATTGGCAAGATCAAGGGTGCTCGGTGATGGAAATGAGCCATCGCAGCAAAGCTTATATAGAGGTTGCTGAGCGTGCCACTCATAATATGCGCAAGCTACTGGCAGTTCCTGATGATTATCAAATACTATTTACCCATGGCGGCGGAAGAGGGCAGTTTTCAGCTGTACCCTTGAATCTATCTGCAGTGGGTGACCATGCTGATCATTTGGTCACCGGCTCTTGGTCTAAAGGTGCGGTTAATGAAGCGCAAAACTATTTAACTGCTGATGTCGTGGGTGGCGTAGAAGTGGTAGACGGCATAACGCAAGTGCAATCCCAAAGTAATTGGCAGTTAAACGATAAAGCGGCGTACTTTCATTACTGTCCTAATGAAACAGTCGAAGGTATTGAAATAAACGAAGTGCCTGATACTCAAGGGGTACCTATTGTCGCTGATATGTCGTCGAATATTCTGTCCAAACAAATTGACGTCAATAACTATGCAGTTATATACGGTGGAGCGCAAAAGAACATTGGTCCTTCGGGATTGTCTGTGGTCATTGTGCATAACAGCATGTTAGACAAAGCTCGTGTGGAAACCCCTTCCATTCTTAATTACGGTTTGATCGCAAAACACGATTCTATGTACAACACGCCGCCAACATTTGCTTGGTATTTGGCTGGGTTAGTATTTGAGTGGTTGCTTGATATGGGCGGTGTTGCTGAGATTGAGAAGCGTAATAAACAAAAGTCTGATCTGTTGTATAGCGCGATAGATAGCAACGATTTTTATTCAAACAGCGTGGCTGTACAAAATCGTTCGCGCATGAATGTGCCGTTTCATTTAGCCGATACAAAATTAGATGCTTTATTCTTAGAAGAGTCCGAAGCTGCTGGTTTGAAAGCATTAAAAGGTCACCGAATTGTTGGTGGGATGCGTGCCAGTATATACAACGCGATGCCAATCGAAGGGGTAAAAGCGTTGATAGACTTTATGAATGATTTTGCTAAAAGGAACGGATAAAACATGCAACAACTAAGACTTGAGCCTATTTCCAAAGTACAAGGTACGGTGAATGTTCCAGGCTCAAAGAGTTTATCTAATCGCGCTCTTTTATTGGCAGCTTTAGCAAAAGGTGAAACCACGCTAACTAATTTACTCGATAGCGATGATATCCGGCATATGCTGGATGCATTGAGCCTGTTGGGAGTTGCTTATCAACTTAGTGACGATAAAACTCAGTGTATTGTCCAAGGTAATAATGGCGTCTTCAATACCGATAGTAAGATAGAAATGTTTTTAGGTAATGCAGGCACAGCTATGCGTCCGTTGTGCGCAGCACTAGCTGCCTCAAATGGCGAATACGTTCTTACCGGTGAACCTCGTATGGAGGAGCGTCCAATTGGTGCATTGGTTGATGCGCTATCTCAGGCTGGCGCTGAAATAAGCTACCTAAAAAGTGATGGATATCCACCGTTACATATTAAAGGGAAAGCTCTTTCAGGTGGCAAAATCCAAGTCGATGGCAGTGTGTCTAGTCAGTTTTTAACCGCAGTACTTATGGCTGCACCGTTATTTTCTGATGACAGTCAAATTGATATTATTGGCGAATTGGTCTCTAAACCTTATATTGATATTACCCTAGATACCATGGCCAAGTTTGGGGTTACCGTTGAAAATGACAACTATCAGAGTTTTAAAATAACAGGTAATCAAACTTATCAATCGCCAGGCACATTCTTGGTGGAAGGTGATGCTTCATCAGCGTCTTACTTTTTAGCCGCCGGTGCTATCAAGGGCGGCACGGTAAAAGTGACAGGTGTGGGCGCTAAAAGCATTCAAGGTGATATTAAATTTGCGGATGTGCTTTCCGCTATGGGCGCAAAAGTGACTTGGGGTGATGACTTTATCGAAGTTACAGGAGCACCATTAACTGCCATTGATATGGACATGAATCATATTCCCGATGCCGCTATGACAATCGCGACTACTGCATTGTTTGCCACTGGCACCACCAAAATGACGAATATTTATAATTGGCGGGTTAAAGAGACTGACCGTTTAGCAGCAATGGCTACTGAACTGCGCAAATTAGGTGCAGAAGTAAAAGAAGGTCATGACTTTATTGAGGTTACTGCTCCGGCAAAATTACAAGAAGCGGAAATTGATACTTACAATGACCATCGTGTGGCTATGTGCTTTTCACTCGTTGCTTTAAGCGATACTGCTGTGGTGATAAATGATCCAGGTTGTACGGCTAAAACGTTCCCAGACTACTTTGAACGATTTGCCAGCATTAGTGACTAATATTTTCTAGTTGCCAGAATCAGAGATGGCTAGTGTCATCTCTTGGTTATCTTTATTATTAAACGAAATGTTAAAATTATGTTTAAAATCAATGTGTTAATTGCTAATTAGATAGCTTGCATTGCTTATGTTTCGTTAACGAGTATAATTCCGCCCGATTTTTAACTCAGCTCAGGAGAGCACATGCAAGTATCACCAGTCATCACTATCGATGGTCCTAGCGGTGCAGGAAAGGGAACAGTGAGCGCGTTATTGGCCAAAACACTAGGCTGGAACTTCCTTGATAGTGGCGCGATATATCGTGTTTTAGCGATTGCCGCGATCCATCATCAAATTGAACCTGACGATGAAGATGCTCTGCTTCCTCTAGCCAGTAGTCTAGATGTTAACTTCAATACCACTAACAAAGACAGTAAAGTCATCCTTGAAGGCGAAGATGTAACCCATGAAATTCGCACTGAAGAGGTAGGCAGTATTGCTTCTAAAGTAGCTTCTTTACCGCGTATTCGCGAAGCATTATTAAGACGTCAACGTGCTTTTCGAGAAGAGCCAGGTTTAGTTGCCGATGGTCGTGATATGGGAACCGTAGTATTTCCTAACGCAGAAGCCAAAATATTCCTAACGGCTAGTGCAGATGAAAGGGCCCAGAGACGATACAATCAGTTGAAAGATAAGGGGCATGATGTTAATATTGCGCGCCTTTTAACCGATATCAAAGCAAGAGACGAGCGAGACGCTAACCGAAGTGTTGCTCCGTTGGTACCTGCTGATGACGCATTAGTGCTTGATTCTACACACTTAAATGTAGAGCAAGTGCTTGAAAAGGTTAAAGAATTTGTTGGTTCAAAACTTAGTGTCCAATGCGCTCTTTAATTGCTCTACCCGCCAGATAACGGATTAATCTGGTTATGAACAACAACCCCACGTTAATCGGATTTTTCGTGGATACACTTAAAAGTAACTATTAAAGTAATCTATGACTGAAAATTTTGCTGATTTATTTGAAGAAAGTTTAAAAGAACTTGAAACACGTCCTGGTGCCATCGTTAAAGGTACTATCGTATCAATTGATAAAGACATTGTTCTTGTTGATGCAGGTCTTAAATCTGAAAGCGCAATTCCCGTAGAGCAATTCAAAAACGCTGAAGGCGTCCTTGAAGTAGCCATTGGCGACACAGTAGATGTTGCTTTAGACGCGGTTGAAGACGGTTTTGGTGAGACTATTCTATCCAGAGAAAAAGCTAAGCGTCATGAAGCTTGGGTAGAACTTGAAAAAGCTTACGAAGAAAAAGAAACCATCATTGGTGTTATCAATGGCAAAGTCAAAGGTGGCTTTACTGTTGAAGTGAATACAGTGCGCGCATTCTTGCCTGGTTCATTGGTTGATGTTCGCCCAGTTCGCGACACAACTCACCTTGAAGGTAAAGAATTAGAATTTAAAGTTATCAAGTTAGATGCTAAACGTAACAACGTTGTAGTTTCTCGTCGTGCTGTTATCGAAGCTGAAAGCAGCGCAGAACGTGATCAAATACTTGCTAACCTTGAAGAAGGCCATGAAGTTAAAGGTATCGTTAAGAACCTTACTGACTACGGTGCATTCGTTGACCTAGGCGGTGTAGACGGTCTACTTCACATTACTGATATGGCTTGGAAACGCGTTAAGCACCCAAGTGAAATCGTTAACGTTGGTGACGAAATTAACGTTAAAGTATTGAAGTTCGACAAAGAGAAGTCTCGTGTTTCTCTTGGTATGAAACAAATGGGCAGCGATCCTTGGCAAGAAATTGCTAACCGTTACCCTGAAGGTTCTAAATTATCAGGTGCGGTTACTAACCTTACTGACTACGGTTGTTTTGTTGAAATCGAAGACGGTGTTGAAGGTTTGGTTCACGTTTCTGAAATGGATTGGACTAACAAAAACATCCACCCATCTAAGGTTGTTAACCTAGGTGATGTTGTTGAAGTTATGGTTCTTGAAATTGACGAAGAACGTCGTCGTATTTCTCTAGGTCTTAAGCAATGTAAAGCTAACCCTTGGGAAGAATTTGCTAAGTCTCACGAGAAGAACGATAAGGTTAGCGGTAAGATCAAATCTATCACTGACTTCGGTATCTTCATCGGTCTTGACGGCGGCATCGACGGACTAGTTCACTTGTCTGACATTTCTTGGAATAAGACTGGCGAAGACGCTGTTCGTGAATACAAGAAAGGTGATGAAATCTCAGCTGTGGTATTGCAAGTCGACCCAGAGCGCGAGCGTATTTCACTAGGTGTTAAACAGATTGAAGAAGATCCGTTCAATAAGTATCTGACAGATAACAAGAAAGGTGCTATCGTTACTGGTAAGGTTACCGCTGTAGACGCTAAAGGTGTTACGGTTAACTTGGCAGAAGAAGTAGATGGTTACGTTCGTGTTGGTGATTTGACAGTTGAACGTTTAGAAGATGCTTCTGAAGTTGTTAATGTAGGTGATGATCTTGAAGCCAAATTTATGGGCGTAGATCGTAAGAACCGTATCGTTAACTTGTCGGTTAAAGCGAAAGACCAAGCAGACGAGAAAGAAGCTATCGAAAAAGTAAATCAACAGCCAGATGATGCTGGATTTGCTAACGCGATGGCCGAAGCATTCAAAGCTGCTAAAGGCGAAGAATAAAACTTATGCTCAGGCACTTGAACCAAAGTGCCTGATTGTCAGTCTCATCGGTAAAGTATTTTTGATTAACGGAGATTTCTAATGACTAAATCAGAACTTATTGAAAGGCTCGCCGATAAAGCTCGTCACGTTCCTGCTAAGGATGTTGAGTCTGCAATTAAAGAGATGCTAGAGCAAATGGCGCAAACCCTTCAAAAGGGTGATCGCATAGAGATACGTGGCTTTGGTAGTTTCTCGTTGCATTTTCGTGCTCCTCGCGTTGGCCGTAACCCTAAAACAGGTGAAACGGTTAAACTGGAAGGTAAATACGTTCCTCACTTTAAACCTGGTAAGGAATTGCGTGAACGTGTTAACGAAGGTCTGGCACATTAAGATTATTTTATTTTAAAAAAACGGCACTCTTTTTAGAGTGCCGTTTTTGTTTGGGTGACAACTAGGTACATAGTTTTGTACTATAAGCTTTGATACCGCTTAATAAGCGTTTTTTCCTTAACAATTTGAGGTTTAAGATTGAAAATATTCCTGATCGTTATCATTTTCATTATTATCATGCTGGTAGCATCACTTTTAGGTGCAAAAAATGATCAAGCCGTGATGTTTGATTATTTAATGGGTACCATGGAAATGCGCCTCTCAATTTTATTAATGTCTTTTTTTGCTGCCGGCGTAATATTTAGCTCGTTAGTTTTCACACTTGTTTGGCTTAAATTAAAATGGCGCATCAATCGGTTACAGAAACGTAATCGCACAACTGACATTGCAAGTAGTTAATCTGGATGCTTGAATTACTTTTTTTATTACTTCCTGTTGCTGCTGGTTATGGTTATGTCATGGGACGCAATAGCGTCCGTCAAGCACAGCGCAAACAATCCAGTATTCTCTCTCGACATTACTTTAAAGGTTTAAACTTTTTATTGTCTGATCAACCAGATAAAGCGGTTGATACATTAATGAAAATGATGAGCTTAGACAGTGATACCGTTGAAACTCATATAGCTATGGGAAATTTCTTCAGACATCGTGGTGAGTTAGATCGTGCTATTCGTGTGCACCAGAATTTGGTTAGTAAACAAGAATTGTCCGAATCACAAAATAGACAAGCGCTACGAGAGCTTGGTAAAGATTATATGATGGCGGGCTTTTTAGAGCGCGCCGAAAATGCCTTTTTAGAATTATTGGACAGTGATAAACATTTCCTAGACGCCCAACAGCATCTATTTAGCATCTATCAAACTACAAAAGAGTGGGATAGAGCGATAGAGCTTGGTGAGCGTATGATGGATTGTCACGGTGATAGCGATGTATTGTGTATACGTATTTCTCATTTTTATTGTGAACAAGCATTAAAAATGATCAAACAAGAGAAATATGAAACAGCTGAAAAATCGCTACAAAAAGCAATTGCGGCTTATGAACACGGGGTAAGGCCTTGGTTGATTTTAGGCGATCTATCCATTCAACAGGGTGATTATCAAAAAGCCTTCGATTATTTAAAAGAAGTGCCTGTTCGCGACATCAGTTGGTTTAGCGAAGCAGTACCTAAACTAGAACAATGTGCTGAGAAGCTCAATAATGATGCTCAATTAGAAGCGGTTTTAGATTTATATTGGCAGCAATGTGCGACTTCGTATTTAGCAAAAGTGAAATTGTTAGCTAAAAAAGAGAATACTGAGACTGCGGAAACGGTATTGTTCGACCAATTGAAAAAAACGCCAACCATGAAAGGCTTTAAAACCCTGATGGGCTTTTTTATTGAAGACGAAGTCGACGATAAAACCCGTGAGAGTCTGACAATGGTTAAAGGATTGGTAGAAGAACAAATTAAAATGCGGCCAAAGTATCGTTGTTTGAGTTGCGGTTTTTCCGGACGTCAAATACATTGGTTGTGTCCATCATGTAAGAAATGGGGTGTGGTAAAACCAATTAAAGGGTTAGACGGAGAATAGTCGATTTATGAGTGATACAAGAGTCATAGTTGCATTAGATTTTGATAACAGGGCCAAAGCATTAAATTTAGTTAGCCAACTTGATAGTAATTTATGCAAATTAAAGATCGGTAAAGAAATGTTTACCTATTTTGGTCCTGAGTTTGTAAAGGAATTAGTTAACAGGGGGTTTGATGTTTTTCTAGATCTTAAATTCCATGACATTCCAAACACTGTCGGCAAAGCATGTTTGGCAGCGGCCGACTTGGGAGTATGGATGTTAAATGTGCATGCTTCCGGTGGTCCTAAAATGATGGAAAACGCCAAAACTCAACTAGCTACACTAGGGGCGGACCAACCTAAACTGATAGCAGTGACAGTGCTCACCAGTATGGAACAGAGTCAACTTAATGCAATTGGAATAAAAGATTCTCCTGAGCAACAGGTTTTAAGACTGGCTAAGCTGACAAAAAATTGTGGGTTAGATGGGGTAGTGTGTTCCGCACAAGAAGCCCCGATTCTGAGAAGCTCCTTAGATAAAGATTTTCTATTGGTTACTCCCGGTATTCGACCTTTAGGGTCTGATAAAGGTGACCAACAGCGAGTGATGACACCTCCTGAAGCAATATTAGCAGGGGTTAATTACATGGTTATTGGCCGACCAATTACTCAGGCTGCCGATCCTCTAAGAGCGTTATTGGATATTAATCTATCAGTTGCTTAGAGTATTTAAATTAGAAACAATAAAAAAGCTGCTTTAAAAGCAGCTTTTTTGTGTGTGACGTGTAATAGTCAATATTACATTTCTAGTGCTGCACGTGCGTCCATATATTCTAGATTTAACTCTTTACCTAAGGCGTCAACCACTGCTTTATATGTCACTTTGCCTTTATGGACATTCAATCCATTTAACAAGTGAACATCATCAAGCATTGCTTGTTTTGGTCCTTTATTGGCTAATGCCAAACCGAAAGGTAGTGTTGCATTATTCAATGCCATAGTTGATGTTCTTGCTACGCCACCGGGCATATTAGCAACGCAGTAATGGACAACACCATCAACGATGTAGACAGGATCTTGATGAGTTGTAGCTTTTGAGGTTGCAAAACAGCCACCTTGATCTATTGCCACATCAACCACAACTGAACCCTCTTTCATGTTAGCAATATGTTCTTTGCTAAGTAGTTTAGGTGCTGCCGCTCCTGGAATTAAGACTGCTCCAACGACCAAATCGGCTTTTGACGAATAGTAATCTATTGCATCTATGGTTGAATAGACGGTTTTCACTTGGTTAGCAAAAATATCGTCTAATTCGCGTAAACGAGTTAATGAACGATCTAAAATTGTGACATCAGCACCAAGGCCAATTGCCATTTTGGCAGCATTAGTGCCCACAACACCACCACCAATTACTAGTACTTTACCTGGAGCTACGCCTGGAACACCACCAAGTAGTGTGCCGCTACCACCTTGTGCTTTTTCAAGATAATGAGCGCCTGCTTGTACAGACATTCTGCCGGCAACTTCACTCATCGGAGCCAGAAGAGGTAAACCGTTTCTATTGTCTGTAACCGTTTCATAGGCGATACAGGTTGCGCCAGATGCAACTAATAGCTCCGTTTGGGTTGGATCAGGTGCTAGATGCAAGTAAGTATAAAGGGTCTGGCCTTCACGAAGCATTTTACATTCGTTAGGTTGTGGCTCTTTTACTTTCACAATCATTTCTGCACGGGCAAAGATTTCTTCTGCTGTGTCAATAATTACCGCACCAGCAGCAATATACTGATCATTATCAAACCCTATTGAAGCGCCAGCATTGTTTTCTATCAGTACTTCGTGGCCATGTGTGACAAACTCTTTTGTCGCAGCAGGTGTTAATCCAACACGGTACTCATGATTTTTAATTTCCTTAGGAACTCCAATTAGCATTTTTAACCCAACCTTTTGAATTGCAAGAATAGGCACGCAGTATATGCGACATTAAAAAAACTTTTGTTCTGTTTTTATGCGTTATGCAGTATATTATACTGATAAATTAATGATATGCGGTTTTAAATAATGCTGGTAAAAACCCCAAAACACCTCGACAGAATCGATCGTAACATCCTGATTGAATTACAAAAAAATGGAAAAATTTCAAATGTCGATTTGGCTAAATCCGTTGGATTAAGCGCCAGCCCTTGTCTAGAAAGGGTTAAGCGTTTAGAACAACAAGGGTATATCACAGGTTATTACGCACAACTTGATCCACAAAAGTTAGGCGCTGCAATGTTAGTTTTTGTGGAAATTACGTTAAGCAAAACCAGTGTGGATATTTTCGAAGAATTTTCTACGGCGGTGAGAAAACATGATGATATTCAAGAATGCCATCTAGTTTCTGGCAACTTTGATTTTTTACTTAAAGCTAGAGTCGCGGATATGTCTAGTTATCGAAAATTACTAGGGGATACATTATTGCGTTTACCTGGTGTCAGCGAATCACGAACTTATGTGGTTATGGAAGAAGTTAAGCATACTGCTCAAATTAAAATCAATCTGAAGTAAATAGCACTCAATGGGAGAGCATTAACTAGGATTTTGGCACTGTCACTGGTAAGGTATGGGTAGAAAAATAATACCTAGAATTGAATTATAGTTTTATGGCGCGTCTATCTGGAATACAACGAATAATGGAAGTGGGCATGATTTTATCATGTGCCTTCGCATTTTTTATTCTGCTTGCTTTAGCATCTTTTAATAGTGCTGACCCGAGTTGGTCTCAGGCTGGATTTCAAGGAAATATCCATAATTGGGTAGGGCCTATAGGTGCTTGGTTTGCCGATGTGCTATTTTTTAGTTTTGGCCGCTTCGCGTATATTTTGCCGTTTATAATAGCCTTTACTGGCTGGTTTTTATTTCAGCAAGTTAAACGCATTGAACAAATTGATTATTTAACGATTGGCTTACGTATTATTGGCTCAATATTATTTTTAGTGGGTATTTCAGGTATTTTGAGTATCAACTTTGATGATATTTTC
The DNA here is from genome assembly GCF_018860635.1 of Aliiglaciecola lipolytica. Classification (GTDB taxonomy): domain Bacteria; phylum Pseudomonadota; class Gammaproteobacteria; order Enterobacterales; family Alteromonadaceae; genus Aliiglaciecola; species Aliiglaciecola lipolytica_A. Next base: position 367,948 of record NZ_JAHKPT010000004.1, on the reverse strand, counting down.
CATTTTTCTGCCGGTGGTATGATTGGAGACGTAATCAGTAGTTCGTTAATTCCTTACTTTAGTTTAGTTGGTACTACATTACTGTTACTGTGCTTTTTGTTGACGGGGATAACCTTGGTCACTGGCATTTCCTTAGTGACGGTCGTCGATAAGTTAGGTGAAGTAACTATTTTGTCGGGATTGTTTTTATATCGCACTCCAAAACTAATTCAACAAAGTCCTATTGCAAGGTTAACTTTTAAATCAGCTAGCAATGAAACAAGTGATAATGACGTAGAGATCACTACATTTAAGGCCGCTGAACGAGCCACTCCCGTAGAGCCAACGATTACTATTCCTGAAGAAATATTTGAACAACCTAAACCTGAGCCTAAACCCAGTATTTTGTCGGTGTCTGAGCTTAAAAAGAAAATAACCGGTAAAAAAGAAAAACAAAACACCGAGCAACCAGAACCGTTTAAGGCAGAGCCCACGGCTGATATTCAAGCTGAAAAACAAACACAAAACACCACAGCACCTCATTTAAATGGCAATGCAAAACCAGTAGGGGAGGTCGATGATTCTTTAGGCCCGTTACCTTCATTTGACTTGTTAGAACGTGCTGACAAAGTTAAAAACCCCATTACCCAAGAAGAATTGGATATAGTTTCCCGCCTAGTGGAAGAAAAATTATTAGATTTTAATATTGAAGCTAAAGTAGTGGGAGTTTTTCCAGGTCCGGTTATTACGCGCTTTGAGTTGGACCTTGCACCTGGCGTGAAAGTCAGTCGAATTACCGCCTTATCTAAAGATTTAGCTCGTGCTATGTCGGCAATGTCCGTTCGGGTGGTTGAAGTTATCCCCGGCAAATCAGTTATTGGATTAGAGTTGCCGAACAAAAATAGAGACATGGTACGTTTAAGTGAGGTTATCGCATGCCAAGCTTTCCAAGGCAACGATTCGCCACTGACTATGGTGTTAGGTGCCGATATATCGGGTAAACCTGTGATTGTGGACTTAGCTAAAATGCCACATTTATTAGTTGCAGGTACCACAGGGTCCGGTAAGTCGGTAGGGGTCAACGTGATGATCCTCAGTTTGTTGTACAAATCATCTCCAGAAGATGTGCGTATGATAATGATTGATCCTAAGATGCTAGAGCTCTCGGTCTATGAAGGCATCCCGCATTTGTTGTCTGAAGTGGTAACTGACATGAAAGAAGCGGCGAATGCATTAAGATGGTGTGTAGGCGAGATGGAACGTCGTTATCGATTGATGTCAGCTTTAGGAGTTAGAAATCTTAAAGGCTACAACGCGAAAATTAAACAAGCTATCGAAGACGGACAACCTATCAAAGATCCACTGTGGCGATTCGAAGAAAGTATGGAAACCGTTGCCCCCGATTTAGAAAAATTGCCAGCCATTGTCGTTGTGGTTGATGAATTTGCCGACATGATGATGATTGTTGGGAAAAAAGTGGAAGAACTGATTGCTCGAATCGCGCAAAAGGCGAGGGCAGCAGGAATTCACTTAGTGCTTGCCACACAACGTCCTTCAGTGGATGTTATTACTGGACTAATTAAAGCCAATATTCCCACCCGTATTGCCTTTCAGGTGTCGTCGAAAATTGATTCTCGTACCATCTTAGATCAACAAGGAGCAGAGTCGTTGTTGGGAATGGGGGATATGTTGTATTTACCTCCTGGCACAGGCGTACCCACACGGGTACACGGAGCCTTTGTTGATGATCACGAAGTACATGCCGTGGTTGCAGATTGGAAGAAACGGGGCGAACCTAATTATATTGATGAAATACTCAATGGTGAAAGCAGTGCAGAAGTTTTGCTGCCTGGAGAGCAACCAGAGGGAGCCGATCAGGAATTTGATGCGTTTTACGATGAAGCCGTGGCGTTTATTACTGAATCTAGACGGGCATCTGTTTCCAGTGTGCAGCGAAAATTCAGAATTGGTTACAATCGCGCAGCAAGATTAGTTGAACAAATGGAACAAAGTGGCGTCGTAAGTGCTGCGGGTCACAATGGTACTCGTGAAGTTTTAGCACCACCGCCACCAAAGGATTAATCAAAATGAGAAGTAAATTAATCAAGTCATACTGCGTATTTGTCGGAATTTTGATGCTTTCGAGTATCAGCGTCGCTCATGGGAACCAAGGCGATAGTCCAGATGCCAGTGAAAATTTAAAACAGAAATTACTATCGTTAAAAACCTTTACTGCTGCATTCGAACAAAAAGTTACTGATGGACAGGGGGAACTAGTGCAAGAATCCTCCGGTCAAATGACATTGAAACAACCCAACTTAATGATTTGGCAGGTGAATTCTCCTGATGAAAACCTGATGGTCGCTGATGGCACAACACTATGGTATTCAGACCCTTTTGTTGAACAAGTAACAGCGATTAACCAAGCCGATTCTGTGTCCAACAACCCCATTGTATTATTGACCAATCCAAGCAATGAGCAGTGGTCAGAATTTACTATTACTTACGCTGATAATGATGTGTACAGTATTATTGCAATATCGCCAGAATCGCAAATTAGCGAATTAAAATTAAAATTTGAAAATAATCAGCTGAGTCAGTTGAGTTTTATCGATCGCCAACAACAAACCAGCCAGTTGACTTTCTCAGATGTAAAACAGAATATTAATATCGGTGATGAACAATTCGTTTTTACCATTCCCGATGGTTTTGATTTGGACGATCAACGCTAAAAATGGAATTGGATTTTAACGATACTCCCTCATTTGAACCTTTAGCGGCCAAAATGCGGCCCAAAACGGTTGACCAATACGTTGGTCAACAACACATTATCGGTCCGAATAAACCGTTACGAAAATCATTAGAGAACGGCAATTGTCATTCAATGATTCTGTGGGGGCCACCAGGTACCGGTAAGACAACGTTAGCCGAGATTATTGCTAGCCATTGTGACGCTCACATTGAACGCATTTCTGCGGTTACCTCAGGGGTCAAAGACATCCGCAGTGCAATTGAAGTCGCCAAGCAGCATGCCGCGGTAAAAAGCAAACGTACCATATTGTTTGTAGACGAGGTCCATCGTTTCAACAAAGCTCAGCAGGATGCGTTTTTGCCTTTTATTGAAGACGGCACTGTGACATTTATTGGTGCGACCACAGAAAACCCTTCTTTTGAACTAAATAATGCGTTGTTGTCTCGTGCCCGAGTCTATGTTCTACAAGCATTAAGTCATCAAGACCTACAACAGGTTATAGAACAGGCTTTGAAAGACAAAGTGAATGGTTTAGGCAATCAAACGATTCAAATTGATGCAGTTGCTCAAAAACGCCTAATAGAATTGGCTGGCGGCGACGCTCGTCGATTGCTCAATTATTTAGAACTAAGCGTGGATTTTGCGCAAGAGGGCATTGTTGATATTGAAACCGTCGCTCAAGCTGTGGGAGAAAAAGTCTCACAATTTGATAAAGGAGGAGATCTATTTTATGACATGTTGTCTGCGTTTCATAAATCCGTTCGAGGATCTTCTGCTGATGGTGCTTTGTATTGGTACGCCAGAATATTAACCGCCGGTGGCGACGCATTAGCAGTAGCAAGGCGACTTTTAGCGATATCCACTGAAGATATTGGCAATGCCGATCCCAGAGCCATGCAGGTTTGCCTAAATGCATGGGATATCTACCATAGGGTGGGTGCAGCGGAAGGCGAAAGAGCCATTGCGCAAGCCACTATTTATTGTGCTTGTGCTGCAAAAAGTAACGCCGTTTACACCGCATTCAAGGCGGCCATGGCTGATGTAAAAGACAAGCCTGATTATCCAGTACCGGCACATTTACGGAATGCTCCTACTAAGATAATGGCTGATTTGGGGTACGGCAAAGATTATCGTTATGCCCACAATGAACCCCACGCATATGCTGCCGGTGAAAATTATTTTCCTGAAGAAATGCCCGATACTGAGTATTATCAACCAGTTGAACGTGGACTTGAGACAAAAATTAAGGCTAAATTACGTTTCCTAAAAGATTTAGATGGTAAACAGTAAAAGGGCAATTAATGACGCACAGTATCGCTATTTATAGTTATATCGCTGCAGGTGGGGCAGTTGGTGCGTGCATGCGCTTTTTTCTTTCACAAATGATGCTGCAATGGTTTGGTAAAGGCTTTCCTTTTGGTACACTGCTGGTCAATGTGGTTGGTTCGTTTTTTCTTGGTTTGGTGTACGCGTTAATTGAACACGGCCAAATAGAAATAGTGTTATGGCGAACTGCAATTGGTATCGGTTTACTCGGTGCTTTTACTACCTTCTCAACGTTCTCTGTGGATACTTTGTTGCTTATGCAGCAAGGGCTTTGGTTGAAAGGGATCTTAAATATCTTTTTAAATATAACCTGTTGCTTGATGGCAGCATGGTTAGGTACGCAATTGGTTAAAGGTTAAGAATTAACAAATGTTAGATCCAAAATACTTACGTAACGATATAAACGCAACCGCCGAAAAATTAAAAAGTCGTGGTTTCACCCTTGATGTAGAAGCATTTAATGCATTGGAAGAACGTCGAAAAGCGTTGCAAATGCATACCCAAGAATTGCAAAACGAGCGTAACGTTCGTTCCAAATCTATTGGTAAAGCGAAAGCATCTGGTCAAGATATCGCTCCGCTGTTAGCTGAAGTGGGAAAATTAGGCGACGATCTTGATGCAGCAAAATCTGAGTTAGCTGAATTGCTAGAAGAAATTGCCGCTTGGTCTCAAGGGATTCCAAACCTGCCTGATGAATCCGTTCCTGTCGGAAGCAATGAAGACCAAAATGTGGAAGTCAGTCGCTGGGGAACACCACGAGAGTTCGATTTTGAGGTGAATGATCACGTAGATGTGGCGGAAAAACTGGCTAAGGGCTTAGACTTTGAAACTGGGGTGAAACTTTCTGGTTCGCGTTTTGTTGTGATGCGTGGACAAATAGCTCGCTTAAACCGAGCGTTAACTCAGTTTATGTTAGATTTGCACACTACTGAGCATGGTTATACTGAAATGTACGTACCATACTTAGTTAACGAAGCAAGTATGTTCGGCACCGGACAATTTCCTAAGTTTAAAGAAGATGCATTTCATACTATGCCGGCCACTGAAGAGGGGCAGGGCTTGTCCCTAATTCCTACCGCAGAGGTGCCTTTAACGAACACCGCTCGCGATGAAATCTTCAGTGCCAATGAATTACCTATAAAGTTAACAGCGCATACTCCGTGTTTTCGAAGTGAAGCGGGTTCATATGGTAGAGATACCAAAGGGTTAATTCGAAATCACCAATTCGATAAAGTTGAAATGGTGCAGTTAGTCAAGGCGGAAGATTCATTTGATGCGTTGGAAGAGTTGACAGGTCACGCTGAGAAAGTGCTGCAATTGCTAGAGTTGCCTTATCGTAAAATGTTGCTGTGTACTGGCGATATGGGATTCGGTTCTTGTAAAACCTATGATTTAGAAGTGTGGTTACCAGCACAGAATACCTATCGTGAAATCTCTTCGTGTTCTAATATGTTGGATTTCCAAGCGCGCAGAATGCAGGCCAGATATCGTAACCCTGAAACTAATAAGCCAGAGTTATTGCATACCCTAAATGGTTCTGGTTTAGCCGTAGGACGAACGTTGGTAGCGATTCTAGAGAATTATCAGCAGCAAGATGGCTCAGTGACCATTCCTAAAGTGTTAATTCCTTATATGAATGGCGTTGAAGTAATCACCGTTAGCTAATAGTTCAGAATGCAGTATGATTCATGCTGCATTCTCTTTTTAGCCAATTTGATTACAAACACTTTGCTGGTTTTGGCAGCCCAGCAATCTTGGTAGCTTGTTTAGCGGGACCTTTAGGAAATAAACGCTGTAAGTAGCGACTATTGCCTTTTTCAGGACCATATTCGTTGGCCATGGCTTTTACTAATGCGCGAATGGCAGGGCTGGTGTTAAATTCCAAATAAAAGTTCCGCACAAATGTCACTACTTGCCAGCGATTTTCGTCTAATTCGATATTCTCTTTAGCTGCAATGACTTCGGCTAGTTCAGGCTCCCAATCATCTACAGATAATAGGTACCCCATTTTATCAGTGGCAATTTTTTTATTGTTAAACTCGATGTAATGTTCCATTTATTCTACTACCAAGATATTAAGTTATCGTAATCAAGTGTTAAGGCGACAAAACCATTATAGTCAATCATGAGAATTGGAAATTCGTTACACTGGATACCTCTAGCTATGCAGTCAGGTTCAAGGGCATACAGATTTTTTGTGCGCTGCGATAGTTGCTCACAGATAGGAGCTGAATTTAATGCATAGACTGCGTCTTGCATCAATAATATGCCGTCATTAGCATCGATACGTGACAGTGCATTTTCTAGATTCGTATTGGAAAATGGACTTACTGAAAATTTATGTAGGATCATGACAAAGTAATTATGTTATCGGATTTTTGAAGCTGGGCATTTAACTCTGAAGGCGTTAATAGCTGACAACTTACATTTAACTGAGCTTTATCAAGCCCCCGTTTTTCTAAACTTTCTTTACACACAAAAATATTTTCAACATCATAAAACTCAAAAGCACCGAAGCTTTTTGCAAAATGCTTATGCTCTAACTCTCCTGGATTTTGATTTGTAAGTAACTGAAACACGCCATCATCAATAAAGAATACGCTGACGAATTGGCCAAAACTTGCTGATGCTAAAACTAAATCCACCGACTCTTGTCCAGCATTGTTGTTCATTGGTCCGGTTTGATTAATGATTGCCAGAGACTTCAAAATTGAATACTCCTGTCACTTTCATTCAGCATGCTAACTAGCTCGCCAATACCCACGGATTGAAAAGGAGGATTAAGATTGAATAGAGCAGGTGTGTCATTTTGTAGCGAGTCTTGTTCACTTAAAATTCCCCGTCGATTGGCTGCTGTTACACACACTTGCAAAGGAATAGCGTGTTTATCTGCTAATTCACACCATTTAGGGTAAATTGCTAATTCATCAGAAAGCATTGTTTGAAATGAATTGGCAAGCTCTACACCTGATTGGTAAAAGAAAACGCCAGAGATACTATGCCCATCTTCGATCGCGGCTTGAACAAAACGATAGGCACTGTAGCAGTCCTGAGATTCAAGTGGGGAAGAAGTAACTATTATGCAGAAGCTAGCCAAATAAATGATCCCATATTAACGGTGACATTAGTTGCCACATAAAAAAACACCCCAGCAAAGCTGAGGTGTTTTAGCATATCAAAAAATATTAATCGTCGCCGCCAAAAGCACCTAGTAAGTGCAAAATTGACGTGAATAAGTTATAGATGTTTAAGTACATTGAAACAGTCGCGCGAATGTAATTCGTTTCACCACCATTAACAATTCTACTTGTATCAAATAAAATTAGTCCAGACATGATGAACACAATGGCTGCGCTAATGGCTAAACTTAGTACTGGTATACCTAAGAAAAGGTTAGCAAGACTCGCTACTACAGCAACGATTAAACCTACCATCAAAAAACCACCCATAAAGGAAAAATCTTTCTTGGTAGTTAATACATAAGCTGATAAACCAAAAAATACTAACGCAGTAGTACCTAAAGCTTGCATTATTAGTGCAGGGCCACCAGGGAATGCTAAATAATAGTTAAGCATTGGCCCTAAAGAGCCACCTAATAAACCAGTAAAAGCAAAAACAAACAAAATTCCACTTGAGCTGTTTTCAACTTTATTTAAGAAAAATATCATTACCAAAGCTGCCAGACTCATAATCATTGCTGCGCCTTGGCCAAGCCCCATGGCCATTGCTGCGCCTGCACAAACTGCACTAAACGCTAATGTCATTGCTAACAACATGTAAGTATTGCGGAGAACCTTATTGGTTTCCAATACTGACGGGCGAGAACCAACCCTGTCTACATGAACATAACGATCTTGATCCATAAAAAACCTCCAATAGGCATATAAAAGTGAGTGACTTAGCAAATTGCTATAGTATTGTTTAATTAGTCTATTTGTATGGTGTTTGGTTCACTTTTTCAAGTATTATCGTATCAACTCTTTGTAACAAGCCATATATTGTCGAAATAGCGAACAAATCGGACAAAGAAAGAGCGTTTGAATAAAAATTTGCGTTATCCTCTTTACAAGCTGCAAAAAGGTCATTAATATTCGCCCCACTTCGGAAGCGCAGAACAATTTAGCTCTAAAGCAAATAGTTCAATTCGCTAAAGAAGTACAAAATTCGGATAGCTGGCAGAGCTCGGTTTAATGCACCTGACTTGAAATCAGACGTACGGTCAAACGTACCGGGGGTTCGAATCCCTCGCTATCCGCCACATTAAAAAACCCGCACTTGTTGCGGGTTTTTGCTTTTTTGTCCTCGCAGAAATGAAATACGGGGCTAAAGCCTCCGCCTACAACACACCGTAGCATGGCCTTTAGGCCATGGGTGTTAAAATGGCAATCGCGGGGCTAAAGCCAGCGCCTACAACGAACCGTAGCATGGCCTTTAGGCCACGGGTATTAAATTGCTAATCGCGGGGCTAAAGCCACCGCCTACAACACACTGTAGCATGGCCTTTAGGCCATGGATGTTAAATTGCTAATCGCGGGGCTAAAGCCAGCGCCTACAACGAACCGTAGCATGGCCTTTAGGCCATGGGTGTTAAATTGCTAATCGCGGGGCTAAAGCCACCGCCTACAGCGAGCAAAAACATATCTCCTACTTATTTTCGTTTTTAAGTTTCAAATTAACCCTATACAGGTTATTTTTAATCCCGCTATAATTGCTCTTTATATGTTTCCTCAAAGGGATTTTAGGATTTAGCTAGAAGTTTGTAATTAATATTTGTCGAACTATGTATCTAAGAAGACAAATATTAATTACAAAGTCTGATGAATATAGTGCTGTAGATTGATTTTGGGGTAAGCTTTGATAAAACTACTTTTAGTAGATGACCACGAATTGGTGAGAACCGGTATCCGTCGCATTCTTGAAGATGTTGCTGATTTTAAAGTTGTTGGCGAAGTCAATAATGGTGAGGAAGCGATTAAGTTTTGCCGCAACTCTCCACCTGATATTGTGCTTATGGACATGAATATGCCAGGTATTGGCGGGTTAGAAGCAACGAAGCAAATTATTCATTATGCCCAAGATTCAAAAGTAATAGTGGTTTCTGTGCATACCGAAAACCCGATTCCTGCAAGAGTGATGCAATTAGGCGCATACGGCTACATCACTAAAGGTACTGAACCGCAGGAAATGGTCATTGCTATCCGTAAAGTTTCTTCTGGTCAACGTTATATCGCGCCTGAAATTGCCCAGCAAATTGCCATAGGTCAATTAAACCTTAATGATACTAACCCTTTTGATCAGTTATCTCGTAGGGAACTGGAGATTACTATTATGCTTACCAAAGGGAGCCGAGTGCCAGATATTGCAAACAAATTAAATATTAGTGCCAAAACGGTTAATACTTACCGCTATCGAATGTTTGAAAAATTGAAAGTTGGGTCAGATGTGGAATTAACCCATTTAGCCCTGCGTCATAATTTAATCGATAGTAATCAACTATAAAAAATTGGCATGATGGATAAAGCAGTTCCTTTTGATCACAAAGGCTTTCTAAAAAATCTCACTTCAAAACCCGGTGTCTACCGGATGTATAATGATAAAAACGACGTTATATATGTTGGTAAAGCGAAAAATTTAAAAAAGCGTGTATCGAGTTATTTTAGAACCAACGTCGACAGTATCAAAACACAGTCGTTGGTCAGGCAAATTGCAGACATGGATGTGACTGTTGTACACAGTGAAACGGAAGCATTCATTCTTGAAAATAACTTCATCAAGAAATATAAACCTCGATACAACGTTGTTTTACGTGATGATAAGTCTTACCCCTTTATTTTCCTCTCCGAACATAGACATCCTCGTTTAGCATTGCATCGCGGATCAAAAAAGTTAAAAGGCTCTTATTTTGGACCATACCCAAGTGCTTGGGCAGTCCGAGAAAGTCTTAGGACTATGCAAAAGCTTTTTCCGATTAGGCAGTGTGAAGACAGCTATTATCGAGCGAGAAGCCGTCCTTGTTTGCAGTATCAATTAAAACGTTGTGCAGGTCCTTGTGTGGAAGGTTTGGTGACGGACGAGGAGTACACTGAACAAATTAATCTTGCGACCATGTTTTTGAAAGGCAAAAATCAGCAAGTTATTGAAAGTCTGGTGAATAAAATGGAGCAAGCCAGTAAAGAGTTGCGTTTTGAATCTGCCGGCCGCTATCGCGATCAAATTAGTGCCTTGAATAAAGTTCAAGAGCAACAGTGGGTGAGTGGCAACGAACAAGAGATGGATGTGTTAGGTTTTGTTTATCGTAACGGAATAGCCAGTATTCAAGGCTTATTTATCCGTGACAATAAGTTGTTAGGTAGTAAAAGCTTTTTTCCAAAAGTACCTAGCCAAACGACAGAAATGGAAATCTTACAATCTTTCGTTTTACAGTTCTATTTAGCTGGCAACAAAACCATCCCCAAACAAATTGTTATGCCAATGGGGTTAGAAGATGAAGACGCGATTACAAAACTGTTAAGTGCTGAAGCTGGATACAAGGTTAAATTTTACAAAGGTGCCAGAGACGAGAAAAAACGTTATTTACAACTGGCCATCACCAACGCTGAGAACGCATTAGAAGCTAAACAGAATCAACAAAAATCTGTGTTTGCTCGTTATTTGGAGTTGGAAAAGGTATTGGAGTTCGAGCAACCGATTCAACGAATGGAATGTTTCGATATCAGCCATACATCTGGCCAGCAAACTGTTGCCTCTTGTGTTGTGTTTAATCGTGACGGACCATTTAAAACAGATTATCGTCGCTATAATATTGAAGGTATCACCCCAGGGGATGACTACGCTGCTATGGCGCAGGCATTGAGCCGACGCTATAAACAACCTACTGACGAATCTAAAATTCCAGATATCGTTTTTATTGATGGTGGTAAAGGCCAATTAGCCCAAGCAGAAGCGCATTTTGAAAATTGGAAAGCCCCTAAAAAACCATTGTTAATTGGTGTGGCTAAAGGAACGAGTCGAAAACCTGGGTTAGAGACGCTTATTCTTGCTGGGAATCATGATACTATACCCTTGTCCGCCGATTCCCCAGCACTACATTTGATTCAACATATTCGAGATGAATCCCATCGTTTTGCTATCACCGGTCACCGACAACAGCGTCAAAAAGCTAAGCGCACCTCCGTATTAGAGTCAGTTCCCGGAGTGGGTGCTAAGCGGCGACAAAGTTTATTAAAGTACATGGGGGGAATCCACGGCGTCTTGCAAGCTAGCCGAGACGAGATATCCCGAGTGCCTGGAATTAGTGAAGAGCTTGCTGATATTATTTATGAGCATCTGCATTCTTAACCAAGACTCAAATACTGGAAAATTAAGCAAAGGTTAGATAGAAGTATGTGGACAATTCCAAATATTATTACCATGTTAAGAGTCGTACTCATCCCTGTATTTGTGGTGGTGTACTATCTCGATTGGGAGTGGGCCAGACAAGCTGGAGCATTTATATTCTGGTTTGCAGCGTTAACTGATTGGTTTGATGGTTACTTAGCACGGAAATTAAAGCAGTCTTCTGCATTTGGGGCATTTTTAGACCCAGTGGCAGATAAACTGATTGTAGCTGCCGCATTGTTAATGATTACCCATAGTTATAATACTGTGTGGATCACTATTCCTGCGATTTTGTTAATGTCGAGGGAAGTGTATATTTCAGCGCTGCGCGAATGGATGGGGCAACATGGTAAAAGTGACATCGTTGCGGTTTCATTTATTGGTAAAGCAAAAACCATGGCGCAAATGCTTGCGTTGATCGGTTTATTGTCTGAAATGGATTATTTCATGGGATTCCCCATCTATTGGGTGAAACTGGGTTACGTATTATTATATATTTCTGCGGTGTTGTCGGCTTGGTCGATGGTTTCTTATACAGTCGCAGCTTGGAAAAGCTTAACCAGTAATGAGCAATCTAGTATAAAATAAACACGGTTTGCTCGAAATTGATGCGTTTAAGTCATTTTTCGTGCAAACAGTACAAAATCATCATTTTTGTTGTTGACAGTTATCTCTTTGAATGTAAAATGCACGCCATCATTTAGCGAGAGCCAAATGTAATTAACTGAAAAGATTTAAAAGCAGTTAAATGCGGGAATAGCTCAGTTGGTAGAGCACGACCTTGCCAAGGTCGGGGTCGCGAGTTCGAGTCTCGTTTCCCGCTCCAAATTGGCGGAATGGCAGAATGGCTATGCAGCGGATTGCAAATCCGTGGATCTCGGTTCGACTCCGGGTTCCGCCTCCATAACGCCTCCTCATTTAGTATGAGGCTTGGAAAACCCTCTCACAGGTTATGTGAGTTCATCCGATGCCCGGGTGGTGAAATTGGTAGACACAAGGGATTTAAAATCCCTCGATCGTAAGATCGTGCCGGTTCAAGTCCGGCCCCGGGCACCATTCTCTTTTTAGAGAATTCAGCAATACTTCTTCATTTATTTCATACTTCATACTTCAATTTGCGCGGACTTTAACAGTCGCTGTGTGTATTAAAATTTCCAGTTCAACAGTTAGCCATATCAGTTGGTTTTGTCGGTGGTGGCTTTAGCCCCGCGATTGTTAATTGATGTCCATGGCCTAAAGGCCATGCTACGGTTTTTGTAGGTGGAGGCGTTAACCTAGCGATTGTTAATTGATGCCCATGGCCTGAAGGCCATGCTACGGTTTTTGTATGCGGTTGCTTTAGCCCCGCGATTGTTAATTGATTAGATCAGGGATGTGTTTTACTCTGCTTTCTTTTATTTCAGACGTAACGATAACTGAATAGCCTGTTATCTGTTCGACCTCATTAATGGAGTAGGATTACGATGCACTTTGTGCACTATTGGAAAAATATTTTACGGGATACAGGTAAATTGTGGTTGGATGAAAATGCCTTCAGTTATGCTGGGGCTCTAGCTTTTTACACACTGTTTTCGTTAGCGCCTATTGTCATTATTGCAGTCACTGTGATTGGCCTAGTTTTAGGGGAAGACGCCGCTCAAGGGCAAATAGTCGCTCAGTTTGCTGACATCATGGGCAAAGAGGCCGCTGCTGTAGTTGAACGTGCGGTAAGCCAATCTCGAATAGAAGCTTCAGGAATATTACCAACTTTACTTGGGGTTGGAGCATTGATGTTAGGTGCAACCACGGTATTTGGTCAAATGCAGTATTCTCTAAATTCAATATGGGGGGTAACCGCGAGTCCTGATCGCAACGGTTTGTTTTTGCTAGCCAAAAAACGATTATTTTCATTAATGGTGGTGCTATCAATCGGTTTTGTATTGCTTGTGTCTTTGCTACTTGGTGTAGCTTTGCGAGCCGTGCTTAATTACACCGCTGAGTTTCTACCATTCGTTGAAATGTTACTCGGAAGCGCTGAGTTTATCGTTTCATTGGCGATGATCGCACTGTTGTTTGCGACTATTTTTAAAGTACTGCCAGATGTCAAACTCAGTTGGAAAGATGTTATGGCGGGTGCTCTGGTCACCGCGATATTGTTTTCATTAGGCCGTTATGGGATTGCAGCTTATCTGGCTTATACCGCAACCGCGTCTGCCTATGGTGCGGCTGGTTCAGTGGTGATAATTTTACTTTGGGTTTATTATTCGTCGCTAATCTTGCTATTCGGGGCTGCATTTACCCGTGTTCATTTGGAGGCTAGAGGAAAATCTATAGTGCCGCGTAATACTGCAGTACGAATCGATAAACGAATAATGTCGTAGGTTTTCTGTTTCGTGTAAGCGCAGGATAAGAGGGCACAGACAGTCGGATTAGGCGGTACAAACAGAACGCCTAAAAATCATATGTACAACGAAGCCTTCAAATAGTGTTTTCACAGCGGTTCCCAAGACGGATCAAACCATCTTTTTAGATCTTAAGATGCAATGAGTTGTATAAGTTTAATGCACACAATGTGTGCATTAAACTATTGATAGCTGTTTATCTGAGCCTTATTATATGCTTTACTTAATCGATTTAGTTTGAATTAAGCATGCAAATGACTAACTTAAGCGTAGGCAAATTAGGTTATTTGAAGTTTTGCGCTTAATTGAATTGAAACTTGGATGCTAAATAACTTGTGCAGCTATGATTGGCGTGAACCTTGCTCGCTAACTTTATATTAAGCTAAGTACTGTTATGGCCCTAAGTAGTAAAACAAGTAGTTAAAGACGTAACTCATTTTTGAAATCACGGTGGTAATTTATCGATCGTACTAAAAGCATAATGTGATTAACTTTTTCAAGATGCACATTTTCAGCATCTCTTTTCCACAGTGATAGGAACGACTATGCAAGACATTAACTTAAGAATCAGCCTAGATAAATATTATCAGCAAATTAAGGCGGTCATAATTGACAAACAGCACCCTATATCGGGGTTATTGCCGGCTAGTACTGCGATAACAAATCATGGTAATTATCAAGATGCGTGGGTACGGGATAATGTTTACAGTATTTTAGCTGTTTGGGGACTAGCGTTAGCATATCGCCAATTGGATGATGATGGAGGGCGTGGATTTGAGCTTCAACAGCGCACGGTAAAATTAATGCGTGGTTTGTTACGGTCAATGATGAGTCAGTCAGCTAAAGTCGAAGCCTTCAAAAAAAGCCGTAGTCCAGATGATTCCCTGCATGCAAAATATGATACCGCGACCGGCGACAATGTAGTGGCAGATCATGAATGGGGACATTTGCAAATTGATGCGACCTCTGTATTTTTGCTGACACTAACGCAAATGATCGCATCTGGATTAGAGTTAATTTGGAGCGATGAAGAAGTTGATTTTATTCAGAACTTGGTGTTCTACATTGAACGGGCTTATCGCACACCAGATTTTGGTATTTGGGAGCGTGGGGCTAAATCTAACAGCGGACATGTTGAGCTAAACGCAAGTTCGTTAGGCATGGCCAAAGCCGCGTTGGAAGCATTATCAGGATTTAATTTATTTGGCGCTAAGGGCTCACAAAATTCTGTTATTCACGTTGTACCGGATAATATCGCTCAAGCCAATATTACGCTAAGTGCTATGTTACCAAGGGAGTCCATTACCAAAGAAATAGATGCAGCTTTGTTGAGTGTTGTCGGCTTTCCGGCGTTTGCGGTTCCAAATCAAACGCTTTCGGATAAGGTACGGAACGATATTATTGGTAAACTTGAAGGTAGATATGGGTTAAAACGTTTCCTACGTGACGGCCACCAAACCGTATTAGAAGATGAAGGTCGTCTTCACTATGAAGAACAAGAGCTAAAACAATTTGAAAACATTGAGTCAGAGTGGCCTTTGTTTTATGCCTATTTGTATTTAGACGCCATTTTTAGAGATGACAGACAGCAAGTGGAGCATTATCGAAGTCGTTTAGACTCGGTGATGGTTGAGCAAGAAGGTCATCTACTGCTTCCCGAATTGTATTATGTACCTTTAGAATCCATTGATAAAGAGCGAGAAACTCCACATTCGCAAGATCGTTTGCCAAACGAGAACGTTCCTCTTGTTTGGGCTCAGAGTTTATTCTTATTAGGCGCGATGTTGGAAGATGGACTGTTACGTCCGGGTGACTTAGATCCGATCGGACGTCGACATGTTAAACCTGTCAAACAACCAGTTGTTCAACTAGTATTTTTGGCTGAAGACGAAGCACTGCAATCTGAATTGGCAGGCAGTGGACTAATGACGGAAACGATCAGCGATATTTCACCGGTTAAGGTTTGTCGACCAGAAGACATTGCAACTATGTATTCGCAAGTCGGTGCGAATCAGTCGTTAGGATTAACTGGGCGCTCTTTTAGGATCCCCAAAAGTTTAACCACAAGCCGAGTGTATGTATTAGGCAAATCACGTTTTGTTTGCTTAACCCCATCTTTTATTCAACAAGCGTTCTTTTTAAGCTATGACATCGATTTTATGGTTCGACGCTTCAAAAGTGAGTTGAGTTATTTGCATCGAAATTGGACGGAAACAGGCAGACCTACCGTGACCGTTATGTTAACTCGTCAAATGTTAGATGCTGACAGAACTTCCTTTTTCGAACTGATAAAAAAGATTGATTCCGGTTACGTAGACGGTATTCCTGTGAAAATGGGCAAAATGGCGCAACTCACTCCTACAGCGGCAATTGAGCGTTTTGATGATTTGAATGGCTATGCGTTACCAAATGAAATATCCATTAGTGTTACGCCATTTAGAACTACATTAATCTCTAGCGGCTCCAATGCACCTTTAACACAAAGTGAAGAAGTTGAAATCTCCTTTATCACTGATACGCAATTGCTAGCAGATAGATTGGCCGCCTCAGATAATTTATTTGAACAAGTCGAAATTTTATCGGTATTGGTAAAACTTCAAGGGTTGGATTCAACCATTACCTACAGTGATACCTGTTATCGATTAACAGACGCGCTTGAAGAGGTTTATAGTGAAGCAGGGCGCTTACGGCTTTGGTCTGTATTGCGCCATGCAGCAGGCTTATTAGAAAAAGTAGATGGTGATCTTGGCTTAGTGGTAAGCGCAATCCTGGTTGCCCAGAAAAACATTCAAGTTGGGCGTTCTTATACCGACGAATCGCTTATATCTAGGCCTTTAACTGATGACGAGTTATTAGCAAAAATTCATCATTATTGCCGTGATGATGTGCGCGACCAAATTTTAACCCAAGAAGTGTTGTTATGCCTTGGATTGTTAATTAAAGCACGTCCCGAATTATTCAGAGAATTAATGACGATCCGTGTCAGTCACCTAATTATATTGCTTACCAGCCAAATTGCGCGTTCACAGAAGTTAGCTACCGATGAAGCGTACGAAAGTTTGATGGCCATGGCACCGTCGGTCATTCAGGAACGCTTGGAAGCGGTATTAGAAGATTATCAATCGCTCTCTGATTTACCGCAAAAAATGGAAAAATTGCATGCTAAAGGTATTTCCGAAAAACTAAACTGGCAGCAAAACTTAGGGCTTGAACAACTTTCTACGCCCAAAGATGGCTGGTTAGTGTGGCGACAACATCAGGGGATTATTGACCGTCGTTCTGCATCTTTCAATCAACAGATTTGGCAAATTTTACACCATACGCCAGGGCTAGTGATTGGTAATAAGATGGACCGCAGGAATCGCATTGATAGCGGTATTGTATTGAGTGATATGACTCCTGGAGAAACAGCCTTTGCGCTGATAACCGAACACCTGTTGAATAATATTCATGCCGCAGAATATCGCCAATTAACCATTGAATCATTAAATGCAATGGCAAGCTTTTTTGAACAAAATTCAAGTTTGAAAATCGATGAGCCGATTATTGTTGATGCTACTATCGGTCACGCTGTCAAACTAGCTTATATCGACAAATATCCCGATAGAGTAGATAGTTATACCGATCATAAGAGTCAGGCATGGGATTATTTTTACACTCTATCACCACAAAAAACCACAGCATTTATTGTGTCTGCTCTGAGTATGTTATTAACGGTTCGCTCTAGTGCGAATGAACAGTTTGAACCACAACAGGATGACAAAAAGAAGGTCAATTCTGAAGCAGACGAGTAAAATAAGTTTAACAATGACTAAATTTAAATAAAAACGTATAGCGCAAATTAAAGCTGAGATTACGAATAGATTATTGGTGTTTTTCACGGTAATCTATTCGTTCAGAAAATGATTTAACGGAGTAAAGTTATGTTTAGTCACATTATGTTAGGTGCAAATAGCATAGAAGAGTCGAAAGCGTTTTATGATGCTACTTTCGCTGAGTTAGGTTGCAAACCTGGTGTCATTGACCCTAAAGGTCGCTGTTTTTATATAACTGATACTGGTATTTTCGCAATTACTAAACCAATTAATGGTGAGCCTGCAAGTCATGGTAATGGCAGTACTATTGGTTTTTCAGTAGATAGTCCAGAACAAGGAAATGCTTGGCATGCTGCTGGTTTGGCAAATGGTGGTACTGACTGTGAAGATCCTCCTGGGATCCGCAAATCTCCTTCAGGTGACATGTATTTAGCTTATTTGAAAGATCCAGCAGGAAATAAACTCTGTGCTTTGAAGCGCATGGGCTAAGCGTTACATTATTTATATTTATGTCTGCCGAATAAGGCAGGCATAAATTGTTAACTTGTTATCTTGTTATCTTTTTCTTATACCTCTTATTCAGTTTTTTCTGTCACAATTTTCTGTCAAATAAATTTACACTTTCACTCCTTTAAGCAACCTGCTTGTTTTTATGTTTTTGTTTTTACAAAGATAAATATTTTGGCCTATGTTATGCTTGCTCATAAAATGAACAAAACTCAAGGAGTAGAGGTATTATTGGGTTTTAAGATAAAACATGTTTACATTTGATAAGGATTAATCTAATGAAAATAAAAAACCTTGGCATTTCGCTATTCTTCGTCTCCTCTTTTAGTGCTAACGCAGGATTGTTAGGACTGGATTTAATTGAAACTGGCGATGACGCTATCTCTGACATTACCAGTTCTTTGGTTGTTTCCGGTGGTGGTGTAAGTGTAATTGCAGGTAGTGAAACCTTTGTAGGGGCAATTGGTGATGGTTTCAGCAGTAACTCTGCCCAGTCTGGTATTTTTTCCGGTGTTAATATTACTGATGGCTCTTCTACTGTCAGTATGGGAGAAGGTGCAGTATTAACCAGTGGTACAGCGAACATACCTAGTGTTAACACAGAAACAAGTTTTGACCCTTTCATTCCAGGAACCGGAGGTGATGCAGACTTAACCGCAATTTTGAATGATGCGGGTGCGCCATCATCAATAACCAATGATGTCAATTATATAGAATTTGATTTCATGTTGGGCGCAGGTTTTAACGCTATATCTCTAGATTTCATATTCGGTAGTGATGAATTCCCAGATCAGGGAGTCACTGATGTGTTCGGTGTATTTGTAGATGGAACCAACTATGCGTTTTTTCCAGATTCAAGTTTAGTGTCATTTGTTGAAGGAGCTAATGCGAGTAACTTCTTGGATAATACAACAGGATTATTCGATATTGAGTATGATGGATTTAGTCAGAACTTAAATTTAATCGGTCTGGTTGATGAAAGTTTAACTCAGCATACCCTTAAAATTGCTATCGCTGATACGTCAGACAGCGTTTATGACAGTGGCGTATTCTTAAGTAACTTAACTGGTATTTATACTGACAACGACGGTGGAGTGAATAATCCACCGACTACCAACGTCGATGAACCTCTAGGCGTTTTTTTATTGCTCAGTGGACTAGGTTTAATGATGCGGTTGAGACGTCGTAGCTAAGTGTATTTGTGAGAATATAAGAGACCAAGTTTAACTTGGTCTTTTTTTTGTCTGTAATCTCACTTTTGCAGTTGAAGCTTATATCATCCCAATGTGCCTAAATTAATGTTGCCTTTTTACAGCAGTTTTAATTGGACGAGATCTGAAAGTGCGTGACTGCGAATGAGAGTTTTTGCATTCTCAATATCAGGTGAAAAATATCTATCTTTATCGTAAAAAGGTACTTTTGAACGCAGTAAACGCTTAACTTTTTCGAGTTGAGTACTGGATGTCAAAGGCGCTCTAAAGTCCACGCCTTGGCTTGCTGCAAGCCACTCAATGGCTAATATTCCCGCCACATTATCATAGATATCTCTTAATCGACGGGCAGCAAAAGTAGCCATGGATACATGATCTTCTTGATTTGCAGAGGTTGGCAGTGAATCTATAGACGCCGGATGAGCATAGGTTTTATTTTCGCTAGCTAGCGCTGCACAGGTGACTTGGGCGATCATAAAGCCGGAATTGACCCCGCCATTTTCAACTAAAAATGGGGGTAAACCGCTAAGATTATTGTCGATCAGTAATGCCATTCTGCGTTCTGCCAAAGATCCTATTTCACACAATGCAATGGCTAACATATCAGCGGTCATAGCAACCGTTTCAGCATGAAAATTGCCGCCAGATAAAATATCTCCGCTATCTGCAAACACCAGTGGGTTGTCTGATACGCCATTCGCTTCAACAAGCAGGGTTTGCGCGGCAAATCGTATTTGCGCTAAACAGGCACCCATTACTTGAGGCTGACAGCGCAAAGAGTAGGGGTCTTGTACTTTGTTACAGCCTTGGTGGGAATTGCCTATAGTGGAAGATGCCAATAGTTGTCTATAAGCCGCTGCGATATCCGTTTGCGCTTGATGTCCACGGACAACATGAATACGTTCGTCAAAAGGCACTCTCGAGCCCAACGCGGCTTCCACGCTTAAACTGCCGATTGCAATGGCACTGTTTAATGCGTTTTCGGCATAAAACAAACCTTGCAGGGCAAAAGCGGTTGACGCTTGTGTTCCGTTTAACAGCGCAAGCCCTTCTTTTGGTGCCAATGCAATCTTCGATAACTTGGCGATTTTTAATGCCTTTTTAGCTGGGTATTTTTGACCTTGAAAAAAGGCTTCACCTTCACCAAGCAGCACTGCACTCATATGTGCTAATGGTGCTAAATCGCCAGACGCTCCAACTGATCCTTTTTCTGGAATGGCTGGATAAACTTGCGCATTAAATAGAGTGATAAGGGCATTAATGACACTTAATCGAATACCTGAAAATCCCCTTGCTAATGAGTTAATTTTTAGAAACATCATTAACCGAACGGTATTATCAGGCATGAAGTTACCTGTACCAGCAGCATGGGATAACACAATACTGCGTTGTAATGCCTCTAATTCATGTTGCGGAATTTTGGTGTTTGCAAGTAAGCCGAATCCAGTATTAATACCGTAAACTGTTTTGCCTTTTTCGGTGGTATTTAACACTGTTTCTTCAGCGGCATTAATGCCTTCAATGGCAGACTCATGTAACTCCAATGGAACATGCTTGCGATGAATCTTAGCTAATTGTTCAAGACTAACCTGACCTGGTTTTAAGATGATTTTAGCCATGGTTAGCCTCTTCTATCATAGGCAAATCTAAGCCTTTTTGTTTTGCACATTGAATTGCAATATCATAACCGGCATCAGCATGGCGCATGACTCCTGTGGCTGGATCATTATGCAATACTCTTGCTATGCGCTCATCTGCCTCGGATGTTCCGTCACAGACTATGACTACCCCAGAATGCTGGCTAAATCCCATACCAACGCCGCCGCCATGATGCAAACTTACCCAAGTCGCGCCACTAGCCGTGTTTAACATTGCATTCAATAGGGGCCAATCTGATACTGCGTCTGAACCGTCTAACATACTTTCTGTTTCACGGTTAGGGGATGCGACAGAACCAGAGTCCAAATGATCTCGGCCAATTACAATGGGAGCGGAAAGTGCACCTGAGCGAACCATTTGATTAAAAGCTAGACCAAGTTTTTGTCGTTGTCCTAAACCTACCCAACAAATTCTAGCGGGCAGACCTTGAAATTGAATTCGCTGTTTGGCCATATCTAACCAATTATGTAGGTGAGGATCATCACTGATCAGTTCTTTTACTTTGGTGTCAGTTTTATAAATATCCTCAGGATCACCAGAGAGTGCGACCCACCGAAATGGACCTATACCTTGGCAAAATAGTGGTCGAATATAAGCGGGCACAAAACCTGGGAAATCGAATGCATTATCAACTCCCGTTTCCAATGCCATTTGACGAATATTGTTACCATAATCTAGCGTTGCTGCTCCCTTAGCCTGTAAGCGTAACATTGCGTTGACTTGTACCGCCATAGACTTTTTAGCAGCTAGAACTACTCTATTTTCATCTTTTTTACGTATTTTAGCAGCTTGTTCAAGTGTCCAGCCCTGTGGAAGGTAACCGTTTAGAGGATCATGGGCACTGGTTTGATCGGTGACTACATCGGGAATATTGTCTGATTCAGCAATTTCACTAAATACGTCAGCGGCATTTCCCAATAATCCTATTGAGATGGCTTCACCATTTTGTTTCGCTTGCTGAAGTAATGCTAAGCCATGATTCAAATTTTTGGCTTTTTTGTCTAGGTATCCGGTTTTTAAGCGGAAATCTATGCGGCTTTCATCAACGTCTACCGCTAACATTGAAAAGCCTGCCATAGTCGCCGCTAAAGGTTGAGCTCCACCCATTCCTCCTAAACCACCGGTTAAAATCCATTTGCCTGCTGCTTGTCCATTAAAGTGTGCCTTGGCGATACTTACAAATGTTTCATAGGTTCCTTGAACTATGCCTTGTGAACCTATGTAAATCCAAGAACCAGCAGTCATTTGCCCGTACATCATTAGACCTTGTTTATCTAACTCATTGAAATGTTCCCAAGTCGCCCAGTGAGGTACTAAATTTGAGTTGGCGATGAGTACTCTAGGGGCATTTTTATGGGTCGGAAATACGCCTACAGGTTTACCACTTTGCACCAATAGA
Organism: Aliiglaciecola lipolytica; assembly: GCF_018860635.1. Classification (GTDB taxonomy): domain Bacteria; phylum Pseudomonadota; class Gammaproteobacteria; order Enterobacterales; family Alteromonadaceae; genus Aliiglaciecola; species Aliiglaciecola lipolytica_A. The sequence goes on along the minus strand of NZ_JAHKPT010000004.1, from coordinate 345,542 downwards.
GTTTCGTCATCGTTAAGCCGTTTTAGCACTTCTACGATTTTATCAAAACACGGCCAGTTTCGTGCTGCGCGACCAATGCCGCCATATACTACTAACTCATGAGGATGTTCTGCGACCTCAGGATCTAAGTTGTTCATTAACATCCGCATTGGTGCTTCAGTTAACCAACTTTTAGCGGTTATATTGCTGCCTGTTGGCGCTTTTACTATGCGTTTGGAGTAACGTTTGTTCATGCTTGAATGTCTCTCAATTAGAGGACTCTTGTTAAAGAGCCTGAAAGTCTAGGTGGCCACCCAATCGATATCGATTGCCTGGATGGTAAAGGCTGGCAAAACTCACTATGCCTTTAGCTGAAAAGGTACGACGTGAAATCAATAAACAAGGTTGTTCTATAGCAACAGATAGTGCCGCTGCAATGTCTGGTGTAGGTAATAAAGCTTCTATTACATGGTCTGCTTCGGTTAGTGGGGCAACCTGATTAAGATAGCGATTAGCCGTTGTATTGTTAAAATCCTGCTCGATGTAATCTTGTGCATAATGAGGATTTACTAAACGGTCTTCTAATTGAATAGGCGTATCGTTTTCTAGGTGAATTATTTTAGTATTGTAAACAAGAGACCCGACAGCCATCCCTAACAAATTTGCTTGATGTGTATTGGCAAATATTTTTTGTTGGCATATCACCTGATTCGAATAACTATGACCCCGTTTTAAAACTTCGTCATCAATACTATTAATTTCTAACATTGAACTCATAGGTCGCTGATCATTCACAAAGGTTCCTAAACCTTGCGAACGTAATAAGATCCCTTCGTTAACTAAATCTGTCAGCGCTCTTCGTGCCGTCATCCGGCTAACACCAAATTGTTCAGCTAGTTTATTTTCAGAAGGAACCTTATCCCCATGCTGCATTGTGCCATTGGCTATTTGTGCCAATAGATGGGATTTTATTTTGACAAAATGTGAGGCCATTAAGCTGTTAATTAATTGTAAATAAAATGCATCTTACTTGTATATACAAGTTACCGCAAGTACACTGATTACTCGTGCAACGGTACTATAGAGATCTTATGTCGAATCCCTGCGATTACCTTATTTACAACGTTCAAATAGCTACTATGTTGACTGGCTCTGCCCCCTATGGCGAAATAAAAAATGGCTGCATCACAATAGACGGCGAGCGCATCGTTTATGTTGGTGAATTGTCTAATTTTTCTGGAAATGCTAAAAGCAAATTTGATGGCGGTGGAAAGTGGATATTACCCGGCTTTATCGATTGTCATACTCATCTAGTGTATGGCGGTGACCGTGCCAATGAATTTGAAAGGCGACTCAACGGTGAAAGTTATCAAAGTATTGCTGCTAAAGGTGGTGGCATAAAAAGTACCGTAAACGCAACCCGTAAAGCGACAGCAGATGAGTTATTAGCGTCTGCAATATTAAGGGCTACTGCGTTAGTCAATGAAGGTGTCACAACGTTGGAAGTCAAATCAGGTTACGGTTTGGACTTAGACACTGAAATAAAAATGCTACAAGTTGCGAAAAAATTAAGTGACGAATTACCCGTTAAGATTCTTGCAACTTACTTGGGTGCCCATGCGTTGCCAGCCGAATTCGCTCAGGACGCGGATGCTTATATTGATTTCGTTTGTGACGAGGTCATGCCTAAAATAAGCGAATTAAAGTTAGCTGACAGTGTGGATGTGTTTTGTGAAAGTATCGGTTTTAGTCCAGCTCAATGTGAGCGAGTATTTAAAGCTGCTCAACAGTTTGGGCTAACGATTAAAGCTCATGTAGAACAACTTAGTGATTTAAAAGGTGCGAAGTTAGCATGTGATTATCATGCTTTATCCGTTGATCACATTGAATATCTGCCTGCATCTGATGTATTTAATTTAAAGCTATCCGATACTGTTGCAGTTTTGCTTCCTGGCGCGTTTTACTTCCTAAATGAAACACAGAAGCCGCCCATTGAAGCATTACGAAAGCAACAAGTACCAATGGCTATAGCCACCGATTTAAACCCCGGAAGTTCTCCTATCGCATCAATTCTCACCTGTGCCAACATGGCTTGTGTGTTATTCGCACTAACCCCTGAAGAAGCATTGCGAGGCATTACCGTAAACGCTGCCAAAGCGTTAGGCTTAAAAGACCGGGGAGAAATAAAAGCTGGGTGCCGAGCCGATTTGTGTTTATGGGATATTTCCCATCCAGCGCAACTCGTTTATACAGTAAATCAATACAAACCCGTTAGTAAATGGTTTGGAGGCAAGCTTGTTTAGTCAAAATTCTCATTTTCATTGGACTGGACGAGTCGACAATGAAGGCGGAATTAACAGCCGTCGCTGGCATCAAGTCATGGAACAAACCACGTCGCAAACGGATATCGCTTTATTGGGATTTAGTTGTGATCTTGGTGTGGCAGTCAATAAAGGCCGAGTAGGGGCGAAAGCCGGTCCTAACGCGATTCGCGCTAGTCTGTGTAGTTTGGCTTGGCATTTAGACAAATCAATTAAAGATCTGGGAAACGTGGACTCCCAGCATAACCTGGAAGAAGCGCAACACAATTATTCTCAACAAATTAATGCTGCGTTAAATTCATCAGCGTTTGTAATTGGTTTGGGCGGCGGACACGAAATTGCCTTGGCCAGTTACTCTGGCTTACGCAAAAATGTGCAGGCTAAAACAAAACCTAAAATAGGCATTATCAATTTCGACGCGCATTTTGATCTGCGCATACCGTCGCCTAATGCAAGTTCTGGTACCGCTTTTTACCAAATAGCGCAAGCTTGTAAACAATACACTGAGGCATTTCATTATACCTGTTTGGGCGTTGCTAAACCGGCTAATACGCAAGCATTGTTTCAATGCGCGCAAACACTAAAGGTAGGCTATTTATTAGATGAAGATTGTCAGTTAGATGCGGCGAAAGCGTTGCTTACACCTATGCTGCAAGAGGTTGACGAACTTTATGTTACTGTTTGTTTAGACGCTTTTTCTGCGTCCCTTGCTCCTGGTGTTAGCGCGCCAAGCTCTTTCGGTATTTCGCTGCCTTTTGTTATATCCATCATTCGATGGTTGACCACCCAGCAAGCACAAATGAATTTTAAATGGAGGTTAATGGATATTGCAGAACTGAATCCAGTATTCGATATTGATTCTCGAACCGCTAAGTTAGCGGCTCGTATTTTGTTTGAATCAGTTCATGCAAAAGCAGTGAGTATCGACAATAGCGTTTAATTTAAATTTTGCAGGTACCAATCTGCTACTAGTTTTCGCTCTTCATTTGTCATTTGAGTTTTATTTAAAAAGGGCATATCACGAGTCACGAATACCCGTTGATAAATGACGCTTAATTTGTTTTCCACATCTTTCCAATCATCCATAACTAAGCCCAGTGGAGGCGACGGAAACATGGGGTCTGTTGGTGTTTTTGAATGACAAGAAACGCAGTGGCTATCTAACACTTGTTTCACTTGGCTTTGAGAGACTAATTCCGTGCCTTGCTTAGTTTGTGGCTCTGATGTGGTTAATATATTCGGAGCAGAAACCCAAATTGCAATTGCCAGCATAGCCACAGCACCACTAATTAAGATTGACGGTTTAAATACACCGAGATGTTTTAAATTGAAAAAGTGTCTTATCCATGCCGAAACCACACATAGTGCTATCAACACTAGCCAGTTCTGCTCGTGTAAATAAGTCATGGGATAATGATTGCTAATCATGATGAACAAAATAGGTAGGGTAAGGTAGTTGTTGTGTACTGAGCGTAACTTAGCTTTCTCTCCCCAGCTTGGGTCGACCTCTTGTTTGTTCTTTACGGCATCAACCATGGCTCTTTGTGACGGCATGATTTGCAAGAAGACGTTTGCCACCATGATAGTTCCAATCAGCGCTCCGATATGTATGTAAGCGCCACGCCCGCTAAACCATTGGGTTGCCAACCAAGCCGCAACCGTTAACAGTATTAATAGAAAGATCGCGAATAACAATGGGCTTTTTGCTAACGGACTGCGGCAGGCTACTTCATACATCAACATGCCGCCAAATATTAACCCTAAACCCATTAATACAGCTTGGCTTTGGGTTAACTCCATAATATTAGGATCGATTAAAAAAGCAGACGCTCCAAAGTAATAAACTAAAATAAGTAAACTAAATCCACTTATCCAAGTGGTATAGGCTTCCCATTTAAACCAATGTAAGGTTTCTGGGATTTTTTCAGGGCCGTATTGATATTTAGCGACTTCGTAAAAGCCACCTCCATGAACCGCCCACAAATCGCCTTTAATGCCTTTGTTCTTTTTCCATTCCGGTGGTTGCTGTAAGTTGTTATCTAACCAAATAAAGTAAAATGATGCGCCAATCCAAGCCACACCCGCGATAACGTGAAACCAACGAATAAACAACGATACCCAGTCCATCCAAACCATTTAATTGCTCCTCGTGGGTTGTTTAAACACCGCTTTTCCGGCGATGTAAGTGGCTTCAGTGGTTCTTTCATCTGCCAACATGCTCAATGCAAATAACACATCAGAGGGTAAGTTGACAGTCCCTTCTGTTATTAAAGAATCTGTTCTTATTTCACTAAGCTGACTAAATTTAGGATCCAGTACGACAAAATCTGCATGACTACCTGGATTTAAATTACCAATACTATGTTCCAGATCTAATGACGCTGCGGTACCTTGGGTCATCATATAAAGACCACTTAATGCAGACAGCTTACAATGATTAAGTTGGCAAACTTTATAAGCATCCCCCATGGTCCTTAGCATATTAAACGAAGTGCCGGCACCAACATCGGTCGCCAACGCGACATTTACAGATGATTGCCTTGCTTTGTCTAGGTTAAATAAGCCGCTGCCTAAGAACAAATTAGAAGAGGGGCAAAAGGCAATAGTTGCTTGTGTTTGCGCCAATAAATCCCATTCAGCTTGCTGTAAATGAATACAATGACCAAACACACTGCCTTTTCTGACTAGGTGATGATGATCATATACATCTAAATAGTGTTGATGTTGTGGATAAAGTTCTTTTACCCACGCAATTTCATGCATATTCTCAGATAGGTGAGTTTGAATATATACATCTTGGTATTGTTGCGCTAATTCGCCTAAAGACGCTAACTGCGCTTCAGTGCTTGTTGGTGCGAATCTTGGTGTTAATGCGTATTTAGTGCGATTTTTGTTATGCCATTTTTCAATCAGTTCAGCGCTGTCTTTTTGCGCTGACGTTGGACAGTCTTGTAAATCTTCAGGACAGTTTCGGTCCATGCAGACTTTACCAGCAATCAGCGCCATTTGATGTGCAGTCGCGGCGCTAAAAAGTGCATCCGTAGCTTGCTTATGCACGCTGGAATACACCATTGCAGTAGTGGTTCCGTTACAAAATAACTGGCTTAAAAATAACTCAGCCATGGCATGGGCATAGTCATGGTTCTGAAACTTAGTTTCTGTCGGGAAAGTAAAGTTTTGTAACCATTGCAGTAACTGTTCACCATAGCTAGCTATCATCTCGGTCTGTGGGAAATGTAAATGGCTATCAATGAAGCCTGGAACTAACAACTTACCTCGGTAGTCTTCAACCGCTAAAGACACATACTCGTCGGGCAACGCTGAATAGTGGCCAATTGCTTCGATTTTACCGTTACGCGTAACCAAATAACCGTCCTTATAGAACGCGTAACCCTCATCTGGAGAGCTTGTTGTCAAAGGGAAGTGCAAAATACTACTGCGAAATATTTGTAAATCTGATTTCATATAGTATTAGCTGCCTCGGTAACTACTGAAACCGTACGGCGATATCAATAAAGGGACATGATAATGGCCGCCGTCTTCAGGTAAATTAAAGCTGACATCAACGAATGGGTAGAAACTCTCACCGTGTTTTTCGATTAAATAGGTTTCTACATAAAAGCGCAATTGATATTGACCAGCAATAAAATTAACGTCGCTCCATTGATTACAACGTCCATCATTATCCGTTTGAGCGTCAATAATTTTGCCATCAGGAGTCGTGAGTTGTAGGGCTAAATCTGGCACAGGTTTTCCCGCTGCCGTATCAAGTACGTGACTAGATAAGCTATTCATAGATTTCTTCTCTGTTTAGGCGGTTAAGCCTTTTTTGATTCTTAATAGTGCAATTTTTAGCTGTTGCTCTGCTGCTAACCCAATTTCAGTTTTACGATCGTTATGAATGCGCTTCTGAATCGCAGCTAACATGTTCTCAGCGCTTTGTCCGGTGGCACAAATAATGAAAATAAACTGATTTTTTTCAAGGTACTGCTGATTTAAGCGGTGAAGTTCCTGTAACACTTTTGGATCTGCGCCTATGGCACTGGCTTGTTCTTGTTCCGCTAAAGCGGAAGTATTAGCAAACTTAGCTTCTAAGGTTGCAATATCTCCGATCATTGGATGGGCTTTAAAGGCTTCTAAATAGTCTTCCTCAGTGAGTGAAGGCCATTTATGACTAGCGACCTCGTTAATTTGTTCAATTGATGTGAAAGGTCGAGACTGCACCATGAATGTAGACCAAACAGAGGATTCACAGCAACTTTTAAACCATGTGTAAGCTTCGTGGTCTGGTAATTTATTGAGTTCATCTAAGGTCATAATAATTTCGCTATTTCTTTGGTTTGTAACCAAGCAGCTTGGCTATTTTGCGATTCATTTGATTCATGTTTATTGAGTAAGCCAATGAGTTGACCGGCAATAGAGACGGCAACTTCAATAGGGCGTTTACCTGGAATATCAGTAATACCAACAGGACAGACTAATTTTTCTAGCATTGGGGCGCTAATCCCATGATTAGCTAAGCGTGTTCGAAAACGTTTGGCTTTTGTTGCAGAACCAATCAAACCTAAATATTCGACACTATCGATATTTAAAGCTTTGTGGACCAGTTCAAAATCCAATTGGTGATCATGGGTCATAACCAATACGTAATTGACTGGGTATTCATCCAAAGCGTCGGTGCAATCTTCTGCAATTAAGGCGCTTACATTGGTGGGTAACTGAAGTTCTGATTTATCTACTTCATCAAACATCTCTTGGCGTGAATCAACCCAGACAATATTCAAAGGAAGTTGCGATATTATCGGCACTAGCGCCTGAGCGACGTGACCTGCGCCGAAAAGCATTAACTGATTAACGTGCTGGCAGAATACTTCAAATAATACATGAGTCGCACCGCCACAGCATTGGGCTAATTTAGCACCTAAAGGAAAATACTCTACATGTTGACTTTGGCTTTTTAGGGTGAGTAATTCGCGAGCTTTTTTAATCGATAAATGTTCAAGTTGACCACCGCCAATGGTGTCAAAAATCCGATCTTCGGTTACCACCATTTTGGTACCTTGCGCTCGAGGCGTTGATCCTACAGACCCCATTACGGTCAACACAACATAAGCTTTTGCGTTATTTTGGCAGTGCATTACACCATCAAACCACTGGTTCTTCATCATGCTGGAGTGTCCATCGAAGTACGGATGTTTTGACAAGCTTTTAGAATTTTCTCAGGGGTGGCCGGGGTATTTAATTGTGGATCTAATGCATAGTTAGAAACACTGGAAATTGCATCCTTAATTGCACACCAAACGGATATCGCCAACATCAAAGGTGGTTCGCCCACCGCTTTAGAGTTGTATATGGTATTTTCAGTGTTGGCGTGGGGATAAAGTTCGACATTAAATTCCCTAGGGGTATCACCAATTGCTGGAATCTTATAAGTTGCGGGATTATTACTAATTAGTTTACCGGTTTTATCCCACAATAATTCTTCGCTGGTCAACCAACCCATGCCTTGTATAAATCCTCCTTCAATTTGGCCAATGTCGATGGCTGGATTGAGGCTGTTACCGACATCATGGAGAATATCCACACGTTCTACTCGCATTTCACCGGTTAGGGTATCAATTAGCACTTCGCTACACGAGGCGCCGTAAGCAAAATAGAAAAAAGGACGCCCTTTGCCTGTTTCCCGATCGTAATGAATTTTTGGGGTTTGGTAGAAGCCGGTAGTTGAAAGTGATATGCGCTCAAAATAGGCTGCTTGGATCAATTCGGCAAAGGGGATTTTAAAATCCTGAATACAAACATGCTGATCGACAAACTCTACATCATTGACGCTTACAGATTGTTGGTTTGTATTTTGTTGTTGCGCCGATTCTCTTGCGAATAGCGCGAGCATTAATGGCGCTAAACGTTGTTTAATTTCAATACACGCATTTTGCGCGGCTTTACCATTCATATCTGTACCACTAGATGCAGCGGTGGGAGAGGTATTGGGCACTTTATCGGTGCGTGTTGCTGTTACCTCTATTTTCTCAATTGGCAAGCCAAACTCGTTCGCTACCACTTGCGCCACTTTAGTATGTAACCCTTGACCCATTTCGGTGCCGCCATGGTTTACTTGAATACTACCGTCAGTGTAAACATGCAGCAGCGCACCCGCTTGATTAAGGTGTTTAGCGGTAAATGAAATACCAAATTTTACCGGAGTTAATGCCAAACCTTTTTTAATAATAGGGCTGGATTGATTGAATTCTTGGATTTGTTTTCTGCGATTCCAATAATCACTGCTGTGTTCCAATTTTTCGAGCAAATCAGGCAGAACATTTTGCCCGATTGGCATTCCATAATGGGTTTCATTTACCCCAACGTTTTGGTACAAGTTGCGTTTTCTAGCAGTGAGCGGGTCTATTTTTCTATGCCGAGCAATCTTATCTAGCATGTCTTCAGCAACTATCATTCCTTGGGGGCCACCAAATCCTCTGAAAGCGGTATGAGATACTTTATTGGTTCTGCATCTATGTCCAACCACTTCGGTTTGACCGAGGTAGTAGCCGTTGTCAACGTGAAACATTGCACGGTCAACTATTGCATCAGATAAATCAGGGGAGTGTCCGCAATCACCATTAATTTCAAATTCACTGGATTGAATGAGTCCGTTTTGATCAATGTTCACTTTATATTTGTTAGTAAATGGGTGACGTTTCCCTGTCACCTGCATATCCTGCATTCTCGGTAGGCGTATTTTTACTGGCACTGATTGACGATGGGCCAAAATCGCGGCTATGCATGCCCATTGTGCTGCTTGTGTCTCTTTACCACCAAATCCGCCACCCATGCGACGCATATCAACGGTGACTTTGTTGATTGATACATCTAGCACTTCAGCAACCAATTTTTGCACTTCGCTTGGATGTTGACTAGATGTATAGATCATCATTCGATCTTCTTCTTGGGGAATAGCAACTGAAACTTGACCTTCGAGGTATAAATGTTCTTGGCCACCTACCTTTAAACAGGATTCAATTTGCTCAATATTGTTGTTCTTAATTTGAGATGGGAGGGTCTGTTGCATTTTGTGCGCAGGACGCACAAATTCCTGTTTTTGATGAGCTTCTTCAGTGCTCAAGGTTGCCGATGATGGGCTATATTCAATCTCGGCGTTTAGAACAGCTTGTCTAGCTAATCGAGTAGATGTGGCTAAAACTGCGAAAATAGCCTGACCATTAAACGAAATTTGATCGCTGGTGAGTATGGGATCGCCTTTAAATACAGGCCCAATGTCTGCGTGCCCTGGAACATCCTCAACTGTAATTACATCGACTACGCCAGGGCTAGCCCAGACTTTTGATAAGTCCAGTTTTTGAATCTGCCCACAAGCGATCTTGCTGGTTCCGATAGCAGCGAATAAGGTATTGGCTGGTAAATTTTTATCATCAACATAAATAGCTTTACCTGTTACGTGACGATTAGCACTATCATGTTTACTGGATGTTCCAATCTTGCCACTAGGTGTTTTGTCGATTGCCAGATCAATTAATTTACGCATGATTTACCACCCGTGTTTCAATTATATTATTTTGTTGGGTGTTCTCTAACCAGAATCGATGCCATAAATTCACCACTAAATCAGTGCGATATTGGGCCGAAGCGCGCACATCGTCCATTGGTTTAAATGCATTTTGCAAAAGCTGCTTACCCAATTCTAGGGTTTCAGAGGCGTTCCATGTTGCGCCTTGCATTGCTTGTTCAAATTCGTTCGCAGTTACAGGAGTCGCAGCAACACCTCCAAATCCGGTACTTATATTTTCAATTTTATTGTCTTTTATAACAACATGAAAAACGGCGCAAACAGCGGAAATGTCATCCTCTATGCGTTTTGAAACCTTGTAGGCTTTTAAAACTGCGTTTGTTTGCAACAGGGGAAGGTGAACAGAATCAATCCATTCCCCGTTTTGCATCGCTGTTTTACGATAATCTAGAAAAAACGATCTGGCGGGCACTTGTCTGGTGGCATTGCCATTGTCTAACAATATTTGCGCATTTAATGCCAACAGAACCGGCGGCATATCACCAATGGGAGAGGCGTTAGCTACATTTCCACCAAGGGTTGCTTGATTACGAATAGGCACAGAAGCAAATCGCCACAATAATTCATCTAAGCTTGGGAAGTGACTCAGTAGTGTGGGTTCGATTTGGTTAAATGGTAGTGCTGCCCCAATCTGTAAATGGGTGTCTGTGACTGTTAATTTGTTTAGTTCTGGAACAGATTTAAGGTCAATCAAACAGTCCAAATTGTTTAATTGTTGGGTCACCTCTAATGCCAGATCAGTGCTGCCTGCAACATAACGAGCTTCAGGGTAGGTTTTGACCAGCTCCGCTAATGCTTGTCGTGTAGTCGGTACATATAGCCCATCTAATCCCGCATTCTGATTTTTGATGGCCTTTAAACTTTCTATTGTTTGCTGTTCAACCTGATCAAATTTGTCGGCGGTTTTAGATTGGCAACTATTTAGCGCTGCATCGATAATAGGGCGGTATCCTGTGCAACGGCATAGGTTGCCCGATAATGCCAACTCCACATTGTGTCGGCTGTTTGGCTTGTCTTGATGATATAAAGCAAAAAGCGACATCACAAAACCAGGTGTGCAAAAACCACATTGAGAGCCATGCTGTTCTACCATTGCCGATTGCACCGGGTGCAATTGCTTGCCATCAGACAAATGTTCTACAGTGATAAGTTGTTTACCCTGCAAAGCACTGGTAAAAGTAACGCAGCTATTGATTGACTTGTATTCAATACCATCTTGTTGCTCATTCAATTGCGCTAATACTACAGTACAAGCACCGCAATCACCTGAAGCACATCCTTCTTTAGTACCACACAACCCTTGATGTTCACGAAGGTAGTCTAAAACCGTTAAATCTGTTTCCACTGAGTCAATATCAGTCTTCACATTGTTAAGTAAAAATTGAACCATAGTTTTTCCCGACTACCGATTGGTTATCCATTATCTTATATATCAATGTTCTAGATTATTTGAACAAACTAATATTGCGAATTTTTGTTTTGCTTGATTACCTTTATACATATAATATAAAACCTGACCAGCTGGTCAACTTATATTGAATGTAATTGATGATTTTATTTAAAATAGTTTGCATGGCGACTTAGAAATGCCAAGAACTAATGATACATTGTCAAAAGGAAGATAGATGCATGCCTTAAAAGGCTTCAACCTTCAATAACAGAAATAATGGACCATGACTGATAATAAAATCAATAAAGAAGGCCGAATAGGCGCAGCAAACAAACAATTAATATTAAATGCAGCAGAACATGAGTTCGCAAAACATGGATTTAAAGGCACTCGCATTCAGCAAGTTGCTGATAGAGCGCAATTACCTAAAACCAATGTTCTTTATTATTTTAAGAGTAAAGAAAACCTATATCTTGCAGTTTTACAGCAAATCTTAGAATTATGGAACTCGGTTTTTGATGAAGCTACTAAAGATGATGATCCAGCGGAAGTGTTAGCCAGATACATAAAAGATAAAATGGAATTTTCATTAGTTAGACCAGAAGCTTCTCGGATATTCGCATTAGAGATCATCAACGGTGCTCCAAATCTTTACGGTTTTTACAAAGACCAACATGCAGCTTGGATGAAGGGGAGAGTTGAAGTTATTAAGCATTGGATGGATGAAGGTAAAATTCAAGTTTCCAATGCCCATTATTTGCTTTACCACATCTGGGCGTGTTGTCAGCACTATGCAGATTTTGCAGTACAAATTACTCACCTTGAGGGTAAAGAAATGGATAGAGCGGAATTTGAAAATGCGACTAAGTCGATTATAAGTTTAATTTTGAAGGGTTGTAGTTTAGACATACCTGAGCAATATCGATAAGAAGGAATAGAAATATGCAATCCTATCCTCGTGATCTCAAAGGGTACGGGCAATTCCCACCAAAGCCTAAATGGCCTAATAAAGCTAAAATTGCCATTCAGTTTGTGTTGAATTACGAAGAAGGTGGTGAAAACTGCGTATTACATGGAGATGAATTCTCAGAAATATTCCTGTCTGAAATCATAGGTGCCAAAGCCTATGCAGATAGACACCAAAGCATGGAAACCTTATATGAATATGGTAGTCGAGCCGGTTTTTGGCGGATTTATCGTTTACTCAACGAGTTGAATGTCCCGGTAACCGTTTTTGGTGTCACCATGGCGTTGCAGCGAAATCCAGAAGCTGTAGAGGCGATGTTAGCGTCGAATTGGGAAATTGCTAGTCATGCCATGCGTTGGATTGACTATCAAAATATGCCAATTGAAAAGGAGCGTAAGTTGATTGATGCGTCAATCCATTTACACGAGAAAATAACCGGCACTAACCCTAGCGGCTGGTATACCGGCAGAACCAGTCCGAACACCCTTAAGTTAATCGCAGAACGAGATGATATTGTTTACTGTGCAGACAGCTACGCCGATGATTTGCCTTATTACGACCATCACTATAGTAAACCGCTTTTGATTGTTCCTTATACCCTTGATACCAATGACATGCGTTTTGCTACACCCCAAGGGTTTAATAATGGCGAGATGTTCTATCAATATTTAAAAGACGCATTTGATACTTTATATTTGGAAGGGGAGCATAGCCCTAAAATGTTGTCGATTGGTTTGCATTGTCGAATTATAGGTCGTCCTGCAAGAATAGCAGCGCTGCGTCGTTTTATTGAATATGTGCAGAGCTTTGAAGATGTGTGGATGTGTACCAGAGAGCAAATAGCCCAGCATTGGCTAACTCACTTTCCCGTGGAACAATCAAAGCGATAATAAAGAGCAGATATGAACAACTTAATTCAACTATTACCAAAAACGGAATTGCATCTTCATATCGAAGGTACTTTAGAGCCTGATTTATTACTTGAGCTGAGTAAAAAACACAAGCTTAAATTACCTTATCAAAGCATCGACGAAATTCATAAGGCGTACAATTTTGAAGATCTACAAAGCTTTTTAGATCTGTATTATTTAGGCGCATCTGTGTTGGTTGACGAAGATGATTTTTATCAGTTGATGTGGCGTTATTTGCTGAAGTGCAAAGAACAAAATATTGTTCACACTGAAATGATGTTCGATCCTCAAACCCATACGCAAAGAGGGATTGCTTTCGAAACGTTTATGTCTGGGTTTATTCGCGCCATTGAGGATGCGAAGCAACAATGGGGTCAATCTAGTTTGTTGATAATGTCATTTTTACGGCATTTAAGTGAGCAAGAAGCCATCGATACTTTACAATCCGCTATTCCTTATTTTGAACATATCGATGCAGTAGGATTGGATAGTTCAGAATTAGGTAATCCACCTGAAAAATTTGCGCAGGTATTCGAACAAGCCAGAACCCTTGGTTTGCCGTGTGTCGCCCATGCCGGAGAAGAAGGACCGGCGGATTATATTTGGCAAGCCCTCAATTTACTGAAAGTAGATAGAATCGATCACGGCGTTAGAAGCAGTGATGATCCTAAATTGATACAAACACTGGCAGAGTTGCAAATGCCGTTAACTGTGTGTCCTTTATCAAACACTAAACTTTGCGTGTTCGATGATATGTCAGAGCACAATATTCTCGAGCTATTAGAAAAAGATATTCTAGTCACTGTGAATTCAGATGATCCTAGTTATTTTGGTGGCTACTTAAATGAGAACTACCTAGCGTTACACCAGGCGCTCAATTTAAACCAAGAACAACTTATAACCTTAGTTAAAAACGGCTTCACAGGAAGTTTCCTTTCAGCGCAAGAAAAACAGCAATGGGTGCAGGAAATAGACAAACTAATCCAAACCCGAATTTAACATCACTACCGCTAAACTAGTGTTGGCGAGTTAAGCGTTTAATCAGTGTTTTATGCTGTGGAAAATCTTTTATCAATGTTTGTCTTTCGGCTAATTGCATATCTTCATACTCAAATCCAGGAGCTACGGCCTCACCAATCAATCCATATCCGTTTTCACCTGTTACCGAAATGGTTGAGGCTTTCCACACACCGCCTTTTACAACAAACTGGTACTCATGTCCGGCAAGTACGTCAGGACCCAACACTTTCGTTTCTAAACTCCCATCAGGGTGTATAAGATAATAAGTGATTGGATCACCGGCATGAAAATAATGCATGATGTCTGACGTATTGCGATGAAAGTGCCCTATGGGACTATCCGCAGTGAGTAGGTAATATATTGACGTCATCGTCACCCTAGAGCCCTTTGGCGTGTTGACTAGAGGTTGACTGTCTGCTTTAAATGTTTGTTTGAAGTAGCCACCTTCGACATGTGGTTCCAGAGCTAATTTTTCGACTAATTGTTTAATTGTTGGATTTTGCTTATGTTCTGCCATATTGACTTGCTGATGACTTTGTTGTGCATAAGCACCTAAGGATAACGCTAAAAAACTTGCAGTGAGATAATATATGGGTAACTTCATTAATATGCTTTGAGTCGGTTTAATTAGGTTACTTACTATATCAAGGAGTTTAAGAATGACGCAATTGGCTAAAACACCTTCACCGCCATATTATGCGGTTATTTTTACGTCGTTGCGCACTGAGGTTGACGAGGATTATGCTGCCACGTCAATCAAAATGCTTGGGTTAGCGCAGCAAATTGATGGTTATTTAGGGGTGGAATCAGCGAGGGAAGAATTAGGCATTACGGTATCCTATTGGCGTGATCTAAAATCTATTCAAAATTGGAAGAAGCAACAAGACCATCTGGCAGCCCAGGCATTGGGAAAACAAAAATGGTACCGATCGTATTCAGTAAGAATAGCTAAAGTAGAGAGAGATTATGAATTCTGAGCAGAGTCAAACAAATAGGGCGCTTATTAACCCAGAACAATTGCAGTTGTTATTAAACACTGAAACGGTACAAATGCTGTTTACTGATGTTGCCTTTCCGGTGAATTACGTTAGTAAACAAAGTGAAAAGTGTTATATACCTGACTCCAAACTATTCGATTTTGATTCCGTTTTTGTAGATAAAGACAGTGGTTTACCTCATTCACTACCCCCGCCGACATACTTTGCACAGCAGATGTCTAAACTTGGTATTAGTAATAATGCTACTTTGGTTATTTATGATGACCAAGGCAGCTTTAGTGCACCAAGGGCATGGTGGATGTTAAAAATTATGGGGCATAAACGAGTATTTGTTTTGGATGGAGGACTTCAAGCTTGGATTGATGCCGGTTTCAAAGTGCAACCAACACTCCTTCAAAATCCGCAAAAAACCAATTACCAAGTAAAATTCAACTCTGATTTGTTGGTGAATAAACAACACATTATGGACAACTTGAATAACCCTGATTTCACGGTTGTTGATGCTCGAAGTCCTGCTAGATTCAATGGTACAGAGGCTGAACCTAGGAAAGGAGTAAGAAGTGGGCATATACCACATTCACATAATTTGCATTATGCCCAACTACTTAATGACGGTAAGTTCATTGACACAGCGAGTATTAGGCGACTTTTTAAACCTTTTACTAATGCTGCAAATGTCCAGCTTCACTTTTCCTGTGGTTCAGGTGTCACCGCTTGTATACTCGCCCTAGCGGCTTACCAAATAGGCATAGAAAACTGGAGTGTCTATGATGGGTCTTGGAGCGAGTGGGGGGCTGATCCACTTTGTCCCATCGAATAAATATCGAAATTAATGGTGAAATTAGTTTGCTCTAGGCTACAAGCTCGCTACTTTCACCATATTGCTTTGCTAATTGGTCAACATATGACTTTAGCACTAATAAAGTATCATTAACGTCTTCGAAGTTAACTGATTCTGCAGGGTTATGGCTAATCCCTTTCGCGCATCTCACAAATAACATACCAGTAGGACACAGTTCGGCCATTGCCATGGCATCGTGACCAGCTCCCGAACTCAACACAAAGGGTTTTATTCTGTTCATTGCGCAGGCTGATTCAAGCTGCGACATGATGTCTGGGTGGCAGAGTGTCGCATCGGCTTCATGGGTCAGATGTTCGGTTACAGTAAGGCCCCTTATTTGCGCTATATACTCAACTTTTTGTTTGATCTGTTCGATGCATAGGTCACGTTTGCTATTATCTAAACTTCGTACATCTAAGCTAATATCCACTTTACCACTAATTACGTTAACGGCATTTGTTAGCGATTGAATCTGTCCTACAGTGGCAACAACTTCATGCTCAATTGCGGCTTGTTCTATTGCCAAAATCATTTCAGCAGCACCTGCAATCGCGTCTTGACGTAAGGCCATAGGCACGGTTCCCGCATGACCTGCGTGCCCCTCTATCTCTATTTTGTAACGTTTTGCGCCAGCAATTCCGCTGACAATTCCCACCGGTAGATTTTGACTTTCAAGTACAGGGCCTTGCTCAATATGCACTTCAACAAAACCCAACAAATTACTTTGCGCTCTGCTCGCATTGTGAATATTGTTAATATTCAGCCCAAAATCTCTCAGTGCGGTGGCTACGGTTAATCCGTCTTTGTCCAGTAAACTGGCCCATCTATCTTGCCAAGTACCAGCCACAGCTCTGCTGCCTAATAAAGTCGTACCGAAACGGGTGCCTTCTTCATCGGCAAAGCCAACAATTTCTAAGTTAAAGGGTAACGTAATGGAATTATCAGCAAACCATTGCACCAATCCTAATGGTAAAAGTACACCAAGGATGCCATCGTATTTACCACTGTTAGGTACAGTGTCTAAATGACTACCTATTATTAACGTTTCGGCATCAGGGTAAGGGCTTTTATAGCATCCCCATTGATTGCCGGCCTCATCTTGCCATGTTTGCATGTTGGCCTGTTCCATCCAACTTGCTACTAATTGATTTGCGAGTTTATGTTCATTCGTCAAATAGCGACGATCTATGTATTCAGGACTTTGACTAATCAAAGCCAATTCGTCACATCGTTTGAGGACAGTTTGAACATAGGAAGTAAACATCTTTAGTTCTCCTCATTAGTGTAAACATCAAACGCCATATCAGTGGCTAGTCCAGACTGCAATTGATGACCAGCACGCCTTAAGGTGTTTTCAAGTGCTTGTAAAGTATGTAAAACCGTGTCTTTTCTGGCGTTATAACCCATGGTTCCAATGCGCCAAATTTTGCCGTGTAACGGGCCGAATGAAGTACCTATCTCAATGTTATATTGGTGTAGAAGTTGTTCACGAATTTGCTCGCCATTCACATTGTCTGGAATATAAACTCCCACAACATTGTTCATTTTATGAGTTAAATCGCCAAAGGGTTTTAAGTTCAAACCTTTAACACCGGCGAGCATAGCGTCACCATGTAATTTGTGTCGCTTAATACTGTTTTCTATGCCTTCGTCCAATAATTGGAGAGCGCACTCTCTGGCTGCGTATAACATTGATGTCGCTTCAGTATGATGATTAAGGCGTTCTTCTCCCCAATAATCCAAAATCATCGGAATATCGAAATAGTTAGAACGAATACGTAAACCTAATCCATCAGCATGTTGTTCGTTTCGAATTCCTGCTTCAACGTGTTGTCTGCGTCTAACCCTTTGCACGTATTTTTCACTTAAGGTTATAGGTGCACTGCCCGACGGGCCGCCAAGACATTTTTGTAACCCGACTGAAACGGCATCTAATTTCCATTCATCAGTTTTAAACGGATTACCACCAATAGATGCTGTGGCATCGCTGTAAAATAACACGTCATACTTTTCACAAATTTCACCAATATTTTCTAATGGCTGAAGCATGGTTGTAGAGGTGTCACCTTGAACTAAAGCCAAGACTTTAGGGCGTATCTTTTTGATTTCTTGTTCAATTTGTTCGGGCTTGAAAACTTCCCCCCAAGGAGCTTCAATAATATGAACCTTTGCACCTGCACGTTCACTAATTTCAGCTAATAAATGCCCAAAACGTCCAAATACGGGTACTAAAACATCGTCGCCGGGTTCAATGCATGAAACCAAAACAGCTTCTATACCCGCTCTGGATGTCCCGTCGATTAACAATGTCGCTTCATTGTCGGTGTTAAAAACACCACGGTATAACGACATAACTTCGTTCATATAGCCTGTCATAACGGGATCGTATTGACCTACCAACTGGGTCGACATGGCATTCAGTACTCGTGGATAACAATTTATTGGACCAGGCCCCATTAAAAGGCGCGGTGGAGGACTAAGTAAAGACATGATTCTCCTTAAAGTAGAACTTGAGCAAGCATTCGACCGCCCGTAATTAATAGTGCAACAGCAAACACTCTTTTCAGTAAATTGCCATCAAGTTTAGCGCCAAGTGATGCGCCCACTGGAGCAAAAAGTACGGTAAGAGGAACGATGCAAACAAAGCCGACTAAATTGACTAATCCATAGGTAAAAATAGGGGCATCTACCGGTGTTTGACCAAAAATCAACATAGTTAGCGCACCTGGCAACGAGATTAATAATCCAATCGCTGCTGCCGTTCCTACCGCTTTGTGTGCCGGATAATTAAAACTGGTTAAAATTGGCACGGATAGGGTTCCGCCACCGATACCAACCATGGAGCTCAGCATGCCAATGATACTGGCAATTAGGCTTTGGCCCGCTCGGTTAGGAAGTTGGTTAAAAATTGGAGGTTTGGATGCTCTAAATAGCATGTTTAACGCCGCAAGGGTGGCAATAATCGCAAACATCAGCGTTAACCAATAACCATTTACAATGGTCACCAAGAAGCTACCGACTAGGACACCTAGTAACACAAACATCCACCAAAATTTTAATAATTCGAAATCAACATTGCCTTTTTTGCGATGGGAGCGAATCGAACTAACGGATGTAGGTACAATAGTGGCCAATGACGTCGCAGTGGCAATTAACATGGCAGAGCTGGGATCAACACCAAAATGTTGAAACAAGAAATACAGCACTGGCACTATCACGATTCCGCCACCGACACCCAGTAAACCCGCTAATATACCTGCGAACACACCAGTCGCCATCAACGCCAGTATAGTAGGGTAATTTTCGATTATTAAATCCATGTACTTTTACTTCTCTTGTTTAGTAAGGAAATGCTTTACCGTCGCTACGTGGATCGGTAGCTGCGCTCACTTTGCCATCAGGATTATGCACAATCATCCCAGCATGCCCCATCATTTCATTGTTTGGAGGTACTATTGCTATATCATGGCCCTTCGCCTGCAAAGATTCGATCACTAAGGGATCAAGGTCTTCCTCAATTTTCAAATTGTGTGATTGATCCCCCCAAGTTCGACCTAGTAGCCAACGAGGGGATTCAATTGCTTTATCCATGGGCAAGTTTTGAAAAACATGACGACTAAAAATCGCAGCTTGTGTTTGCGGTTGACCTTCGCCACCCATAGTGCCGTAGCTAATTCGTCGACCATCATGTAATTCTGCAAATGCAGGGTTAAGGGTATGAAATGGTTTTAAACCAGGTTTTAAATATTGGTTCGAATTAACATCTAAGCTAAATGATGTACCTCGGTTGTTCCAAACAATCCCTGTAGAATCGGAAACAACGCCACTTCCAAATTCCCAGTATAAACTTTGAATGTAGCTCACCATTCTGCCAGAGCTATCACATGCACCCATCCAAACCGTGTCACCTAGTTTGGCTTCGTTTGGCCAATCTAAGGCTTTAGTTGCGCTGATTTTGGTTGCTAATTCATCAATAATAGATTGTTCAAGCATGTCCGATAATGGGCGTTCTAATCGGCTCTCATCAGTCACAAATTGATTGCGTATTAGGAATGCCTGTTTGGTGCATTCCACTAATAGATGCGGATATTCGTGTTCTCCAGCGGCCAAATGTTTAACCTTGTCAAACAAAGCTAAAATTAATAAAGAGGCTACGCCCTGTGTGGGTGCGCCAAGGTTGTAGAGTTTACCAAGGGAAACATCAACACTAAGTGGGGTAACTAACTTTGCTTGATAGTCAATGAAGTCTTGTTCACGAAGTGGTGACCCTGAGGCCGTTAAATCAGCTGCTAATTTTTGGCCAATTTCTCCACGGTAAAAATCGTCCAAACCTCTTTCAGCTAGTTGAGAAAGGGTTTTTGCCAATTTGGGTAATTTTACTATTTTTCCCTTTTTAAGGGCTTTTCCTTTAATTAAAAATTGCTCAAAAGGCGGGCTTTGATGCAAATCATCAAAGGTCTTAAAACTTGCATCCGTTAAACTTTGAGTAACTTCTAAGCCCCATTCAGCTTGTCCAATTGCGGTGGATAATAGTTCTTCTAAAGGTTTATTAGCTTGCCATTGTTGGCTAATTTCAAGCGCTTTTTGCCAACCCGAAACCGCACCAGCCATTGTCAATGCAGCCTTTCCACCTCTCGATGGTATTTCGCTAAGATCTTGGTAGAACTCTGAAGTCGCAAGGGCCGCAGCACATCCGCTGGCGTCAATGCCGATTGGCGCTTTACCAGGTTCGCTAATTAACCAAAATCCGTCTCCGCCTAAACCGTTCATATGTGGGTAAACTACTGCTATAGATGCTGCAGCTGCAACCATGGCTTCAATGGCTGTACCACCAGTGTCTAAAATATGTTGACCGGCCTGAGCTGCTGCATAATGCGGAGCAGTAAACCCTGTTGTGGTCGATGTATGTTCCAGATTTTGTATTTTATGTTTCATTCAGCAGTTTCCATAAGCTTCTGACCTAAACTTAGCAATGCTAAGTCGCTATTTTTAGGACCTAAAATCGACAAACCATAGGCTGTATTATCATTTTTAAATAACGGCATATGTAATTGTGGACAACCCGTTAAACCGGCTATACAGGTGAATTGCATTAGCTTTTTTCGATATTCTGCAATTTCTGATGCGGAGGTATCTAATCTTGGCGCAGGACCCGGTGTAGTGGGTAGTATTAAATACCGGTCTTGTTTTAACAGTGAAGAAATGTCTGTTTGCAATTTTTGCTGTTGCTGAATTGCCGACAATTCATCTTCTTTTGTTAACGTTTCACACCATTCAAAGCGTTGTTGAATATCTTCGGCAAACTTGGGTCGTGAGTTTATTATCCAATCACCATGAGTTTGCCAGATTTCTCTTCCTTGTAAAACTCTAAATGCGTTAGAGGCTTGTTCTACAGTTTCCGCGGATATCTCTTTGTCTTTTACCCAGCAACCATTAAATTTGCTTTCAAGCCAATTAAAAATTTCTTGCCTTTGCTGACTAAGTCCCACAAGTTCACTGAGTACAACCGGCGTATTAAGAGATTTACTGTTTTCTTGTTGATCTGGTATCAGACATTTAGCGATAGCTAACGCATCTTGAATCGTATTGGTTATAAAACCAGCGGTATCGAAAGAGGGGGCGAGCGGCACAACCCCTTTTAATGATATTACTCCGTGGGTAGGTCTAAAGCCGACTAAATTATTATAACTCGCTGGTACACGAATAGATCCACCGGTATCTGTGCCTAAACCAATTCGGGCTAGATTACGCCCAACAGCAACAACAGAGCCACTTGATGAACCACCACTAATACGTTCTTCGTCCAAGCAATTAACCAGTTCAGGATAATGTATATTCTGACCGTTAAGACTGTAAGCTAATTCGTCAGTGATAGTTTTACCCACAAATTCGGCACCGGCTTCTAATAAACAGGCGACAGTCTCCGACGTTTGCGTTGGAACCGGATGTGTAGCTGCCCAATCTGGGTTGCCGGCGGTTGTGACAATGCCGTCAATATCAAACAAATCTTTAACCGCCAAAGTCCAACCTTTTAAGGGCTGTGATTTCGAACGATGACTAGTTTTGTTTATATCTAAGTTAACGGGCAGTACAAATGGCGAGTGAAATGAAGACTTCATGAAACCAAACTTAATTAAACATAGGCTTATGAAACAACTGTTTCACCCATTAGTCAAGAGAAACAGTTGATTAAATGGTGGTTTTTACTCTAATTCGTCTAATTGTTTGAATAAATTGGAAATTGCATCAATACGATTTTGTTCAGCGTACCTATCGGAATTGAGAATTTGATTGCATATAACTGAAATTACACTCATAGGAGCAGAGTAGCTGTCTAAGGGTAATTCTTGTCCTAGTTGACATATAAATAATTGGTTTACCTTTTCTTTGTATATTTGTGCCGAGGGGTCGGCCATTAATACAAGTTGTTTTTTAGGGATAAGATCTATCAATTTTTCAACAATTTTGGGGCGTCGACGAAAGGCAATAATAATGACTAATTCGTCGTTAGAGATATCTTCAATTTCTTCACCAAGGGTTTGACCAGGTAGGGGTAAAAGCCTTACTTTTCCTCGTACTTGCAGAAGCTGTTGGCGAAAATGCATCGCCACTGGGTAGCTATTTCTAAAGCCAATTAAGGTTATTCTAGAAGCAAGTGTTATAGACTCTACTAGTTGAGTAATATCTTCAGGTTTTACATTATCCCAAGTTTGTCTTATTCGATCTAATTCTTGAGTGATATAATCGTTGTTCTTATGCACCGTGCCTAACGGCATACCAGCATTACGAGCTTGGCGCATTTGATCTTTTACTTGTTGAAGGTTGTCATAACCTAACTGCCGAAAGAAACGACTTACGGTTGCTTTAGAGGTGAGGGTGATTTGGGCTATTTCAGCTACAGATAAATTTAAAACATCAGTTGGGTTTTGTTGCAGATAATTAGCAATTTTACGCCCATTTGGTGACAGCTGCTGGTAAGATTGAGAGATAAGCGCTACAAATTTTGATTTTGGCAAACCATTTTCCAAGATAATGAGTTAATCCAGATCTAGTGTAACCAAAAGCGCGTCATCTACAAAGTTTAAACGCTTCAAAATCAAGGAATATAGTACAAATCATGTTTAAAGGGTTTACAAAATCATCCAAGGTGGTGGTGTTAACTGGCGCTGGCATTTCCGCCGAGTCAGGTTTGAAAACGTTTAGAGATAATGATGGTTTATGGGAAAAGCACCGTGTTGAAGATGTTGCAACTCCTGAAGCATTTGAACGTAATCCCGACTTGGTCTATCGTTTTTACAATCAGCGCAGAGCGCAATTACAGTCGCCAGAAATCGCCCCTAATAAAGGTCATTTAGCATTGGCTGAATTAGAGGAGTATTTAGCAGACAACTTTCTTTTAATTACCCAGAATGTTGATAATTTGCATGAAAGAGCAGGCTCAAAACGACTTTTACATATGCACGGCGACTTATTAAGTTACCGCTGTTTAGGAAGTCAAAAAGTAACAGAAACTTTTGATTCTTACGATCAAAATAGTCAATGTGATTGTTGCCATCAACCGAATATGGTTCGACCGAATATTGTGTGGTTTGGTGAAATGCCAATGTATATGGACGAAATATCTGAAGCATTAGCAAAAGCCGATCTTTTTATATCTGTAGGGACTTCCGGAAACGTGTATCCTGCTGCTGGGTTTGTTCAACAGGCGAGTCTTTATGGTGCCCATTGTGTTGAGCTAAATTTAGAACCAAGTAACGGTTTTAGTGCGTTTTCAGAGAGTCACTATGGACCTGCTACAGAAGTTATTCCTGATTATATAGAGTCGCTAATAAAGCCATGATTTTTCCTGATTTATCCCCATATTGGTTAGAGTTCGCTGCTATTGCTAGCTTACATTTTTTTGCGGTTGCCAGTCCTGGCCCTGATTTTGCTGTGGTTTTAAAACAAAGTATAAGTAGTGGAAGGCGCTCTGCTATGTATACCAGTGTGGGTGTCGGCGCGGGAATTTTGATCCATGTTGCTTACTCTTTATTGGGCATTGGTATCTTAATTAAAACCACACCATGGCTATTTCAAGTATTTGCCTATTTGGCGGCAGCTTACTTGCTGTATTTGGGCTGGGGGGCTGTCCGCAGTGTGCCAAATAGATTAGAAAATGATGTATCATTACAAGCACAACCAATTGAGAAACAGGTTACTTCTGATAAAAAGTCTTTCTTAATTGGCTTTATGACAAATGGATTAAACCCTAAAGCTACTTTGTTTTTTCTAACCGTATTTGCAGTTGCTGTAGCCCCACAAACTCCAATGCTAATAAAATTTAGCTACGGCATTTATTTAGCTTTTGCGACGGGCATATGGTTTTGTTTTTTGTCGTACATAATGAGTGGCTCTAAAATTCGCTCTTCATTACTGAAAAATGGTTATATTTTTGATCGAATCATGGGCGTTATTCTAATTGTATTAGCCATTAACCTCCTTTTGTCCACTTAATTTAACGAATGAAATATTGATGTTTAAACTCATACAAAAAAACTATTCAGAACTTATTAAACAGAACTTAAATGGTGAATATAACTTTAACTTGAAGAATATATTGGCCAAGGGATTTAAAAATACTACTGGTAGTATTTTAATTTTCTTGCAAATGTTACTGGTGGTTTTTGGTCTAAGTTTGTTAATTGCAACGGCATTTTTCAAATTTAATGATATACAGACCATGGAACAAGTAACTCAAAGTCATCTGATGACATTGGATTTAATTATTCAAATGGTTTTAGCGCCTGTCACTGCAGCATTGATGTTACAAGGAGCTCGGTCTCATCTGAAGCGAGTGGGTTCTGTTAAGTTTTTATTCTCAACCATTCCACAAGCAATCCCTATATGTTTGGTAACCGCATTTATAATCATAATAACTAAAGCTGGGATGACGTTATTTATCTTGCCTGGTTTATATTTAATGATCGCTACGAGTTTTGCAGTATTATTGGTAGCAGATAAAAAGTTCACACCAATAGATGCATTATTACTTTCTATTAAGATGGTAAACCGTTATTTATTCCCGTTCACTATTTTATATGTCGTATTTTTATTGTTGTTGCTACTTTCGATAGTTTCTTTTGGGATTGGTTTGCTACTGTTTTTACCCTATTACTATAATATTAATGGTTTATTGTATTGTGAACTTTTTGGTTACGGTAACAGTACAGACAATAACAATTTAAACGATGAGACCCAACAACAAGGGTCTGATGGAGATACTACATTTGATGCATAACGTTGACTTTCCAGGCCCTAGACGGATTCTCTATTTGGGAATAATCTGGGTGTTTGGCGCTGTAGTGTTAAGTTACCCATTTTTATTTCCACCAAAGGAGTTAGATCCTTTTGATGAGCAAAATATCGCTCCTTATGTAGAACAAAAAATGCCTAACTTCGCTAAGATACAATCAATTACGGAACGGAAAAAAGCATTTTTCGACTATTTGTTACCTGCAATTCATCATCACAATAAAGTGATTATTCAAAAACGGGATTTTCTGAATGAAATAAAAAACGCAATTGAACAACAATTGCCTTTTAGTTATTTGCAGCAAAAGAGACTCGATTCACTAGTGAAAGAATATCGCGTTGACCCTGACGACGATTTGAATTCAATCGTGGACCGATTAATGCGTCGAATAGACATTATTCCTGTTGAGTTGGTGCTTATGCAAGCAGCGAACGAGTCAGCTTGGGGAACCTCTCGATTTGCTCAAAAAGGTTATAATTTTTTTGGACTTTGGTGTTTCCGAAAAGGGTGCGGTTTTGTACCAAAACGGCGAAATGAAGATGCCGCTCATGAGGTGGCTAAGTTTAAAAGTTTGGATCACGCAGTGAGTACCTATTTCCGCAATTTAAATCGACATGATGCGTATAAAGAGTTAAGGGCGATTCGTCTATCTTTGCGTGAAAACGACAAACAAATTACAGCAGAAAAGCTAGCCAAAGGGTTGAAAAGTTACTCCCAGCGGGGTGATGAATATATCGAAGAGTTAATCAATATGATACGTTTCAATAGGAAGTTTTTACCAGTATGAAAATCTTAAGTTTTACCTTAGTGTTGTTTAGTTTTTGTGGTTTGGCTTTTGCTGATACACTTTCAGTTGAATACTCAAGTTTTTACAGTCACCTTAAAAAAATCGATAATGAAGAAACACCTGCATTGCAATTTGCATTTGGTTTTAAAAACGTCAGAAATGGCGATTTATGTGAAATTAAAACCGCTAATATAGTCACTCAAAAAGTCACACTACCTGTTACAGTAACGCCTGAAAACCGGTTTTTGTTACCCACCGAAAAAGCATTAAGCCAAGCTAAAGCAATTGTCGAATTTGAACTATTAGAAAATAATAATCAATGTGACATGTCAGTTCAGTTGGAAACTAAACCTTCTTATTTAAAACAGCAATATACACATCAAGAGTTACAAGATTTGTATCAGCAATACACAGTGTTTTTTGATGATATGGGCAGCTTTTTGTCGTTCCTAATGCCGTCAGTTACCGGCTTGCAGTTTTATTTCGATAATGTTGACAGAGACTCTATTCCTGCCGAAATTTATCTCGATGAACATCATGCAGTAATTACCGGAGACTGGCTAGAGCAGGGCAATCAGATCCAGTTTTCTGAAGCCCCATATCGCGTGACAGCAATAACCAAATAACGATATCCGTAGAGTGAATTAGTCGAGACGCAATTGATATTTAATCTGCGCAGCAACACGGTTGACGCTTTGACGCCCCTCTTCAATTAACTCAGCCGCGCGATGAAACTCCATAATGCCAAAGTCGCGTAACTGGGGTTCAATTAGTATATCGGGGGGATCGCCAGCTAATCGCGAGCGGGTGACTCTTGCCTGAAGGATATCTAACGAACTGGACATGACACCTAACATACTAGGGGTATTGTCAGTTAATTTAACATTTGATGATTTTTGCGTCGCCGTTACTTGCTCCGGCGTTTCTACCTGAGTTTCTGAGGTGGTTATTTGCTCTTCACTATTGGCGTCAAAGTCAGAATCCAGTGCCATGTTTTCTAGATCTTCTAAAGATTCAAGCTCATCATCGTCCATATCATTGTCTTTTTTGAACTTGCCACTGAAAAGACGCTGCATAAACGACTGACTTTTATTAAAAAAATCATTGGTTCGTTTTTGATTATTTTCATGTTCCATTTGATATTGAGCTTGAACTTCAGGCCTAAAATCTGCACTTAGATTAACCGCAAAAACAAAGTCAGCACCTAGTTGCCGACAAAGATTTACCGGCACTGGGTTGACCACAGCACCATCCACTAGCCAACGGCCTTTGTGCGCAATGGGTGGAAACAGGGCAGGTATTGCACAGGATGCTCTAACCGCATCCGCAATAGGACCTTGAGTAAATGAAACCTCTTTACCACTATATAAATCGGTCGCCACAACACCTAAGGGTTTGGATAAGTGTTCAAAGTCTCGTTCGCAAAAATTGTCTTCAAGGGCTTTAAACACTTTAATTCCGCTAGCCAGTCCACCTTTACGAAATCCAACCCCTAACAGTCCTAAAACTTGCCACTCAGTTAGAGAGCTTGCCCATTCTGCGAGTGGATCCAGTTTATTGCTTGCATACGCGGCTCCTACATAGGCACCAATGGAACAACCAGCGACCACGTCAACCTTGATGCCTAGTTCTTCTAACGCCTGTATTATACCGATATGCGCCCAACCTCGAGCAGCGCCGCTTCCTAGTGCTAATCCAATTTTCATTTACTATAATGATCCTTAACTAATATTGATTATTTTGACAGTGTCATCAGCACTTGTTGAAGGTGTAGAAAAATCTTCTTGATCAAATCCAATATCACCGTTAACAAACGGTGTTTGTTGCGTCTCTAAGGTTTTAAAGTCGAAAAGTTCACTATCGGCAAGATGCGAAGGCACGACATTCTGCATTGCCCTAAACATACTTTCAATCCTACCCGGAAAACGCTTGTTCCAGTCGACTAGCATGTTTTTAATAACTTTGCGTTGTAGGTTCTCTTGCGAGCCACATAAATTACAAGGAATAATCGGGAACTCAATTAAATCAGAATATTGGGTAATTTCTTTTTCAGCACAGTAGGCTAGGGGACGAATGACCATTTGTTTGCCATCATCGCTGACTAACTTGGGAGGCATAGATTTTAAGCGTCCGCCATAAAACATGTTTAAGAATAGTGTTTCTAACATGTCGTCACGGTGGTGCCCCAACGCGATTTTAGTTGCGCCTAGTCGGGTTGCCGTCTTGTAAAGTATCCCTCTGCGTAATCTAGAGCATAGTGAACAAGTTGTTTTTCCCTCTGGAATTTTATCTTTTACAATCGAATAGGTGTCTTCCGTGACGATTTCAAATGGAACTTGCAATTCTTGTAAGTAGTTAGGCAGTATCTCAGCGGGGAAGCCTGGTTGTTTCTGATCTAAATTAACCGCAATAATTTCAAATTTAATTGGCGCAATCTTTTGCAGAAACATTAAAATATCAAGCATGGTGTAACTGTCTTTTCCGCCAGACAGGCAGACCATTACCTTATCGCCATCTTCGATCATATTAAAATCGGCAATTGCTTTGCCTACATTTCGTCTTAGGCGCTTTTGAAGTTTATTAAAACTGTATTTTTTACTCTCAGACAGAGACTCGACCTTACTCATCTTATTCCTAGAAAAACATTGCTATCAGCGCGGATTATACCTGTCCTCATAAAGGACATAAACACCCTAAATTTAAATGTTTGCAGTCATTTTCTAAGTATCACAAGGTTATGTAAGGTTAATGTTTAAGAGGACACTCAAAGCCTTCTGGTTTAATTGCTAAAACGTCACAATTGAGTGAATCTATCGTATGTTCAGCCGTGTTACCGATAAGGGCGGCTGTAATACCGGTGCGACCTACAGTACCGATAACCACTAACTCTGCGTCGATAGCTTTTGCCACTGAAGGAATGACATCCTCAGGCAAACCTTCACTAAGATGTTGATTTTCTTGTGGGATATTGAATTCTTGAGCGTGCTCAAGCATACATTTGGCGTGGTGTTGTTTAACTGACTCTGTATAGCCAACCGGATCGAACTCTGGTATTTCGATGGCAATATTAACCGGTGTACCTGGGTAAGAATTAACCAAGTTTACATGTCCTTCCAGTAAATCAGCCATCAATCCAGCGGTTTTAGTGATTAACTTGTTTAAGCTATGATGTTCTTCATCTTCACTGCCCACATCTACCGCAGCTAAAATATTGCCATTAATAGGCCAATCATGTTCTTTAACAAGTAAAACTGGAACCGGTGATTTACGTAGGATATGCCAATCAGTCGGGGTGAATATCACTGACTTTAGGGTGTCATGCTCGTGGGTTCCTTTGACGATTAAATCATAGCTGTGATCAATCACTTCGAACAATACACTTTCATATGGCCGATTATGCCAGACCACTTTTATATCTACTGAAATAGATGAGTTAGCCGCTAGGGGTTCAACTATATTGGCAAGCCAATCGGTTTTGTCATCCACCACAGCTTGGCGCATCGTTTCTCTTTCATCCACGGTGAGCATAGTGGTCATTTCATAAGAGAAATCATATATGGACAGAAACGCAGTAATACTGGCGCCGGTCTTTTCTGCCAATAAAAGCGCTCTTTTAAACGCTTTTTGATCTTCTGTAGTTGGGTCTACAACAGCTAGTATTTTGTTAAATACGGACATAAATTAATTCCCTTCAAACGTTTACACTACGTATATTAAGTGTATGGCTACTTTAGCTAGTTTGCCAATTAACAGACTAATTGTTTTGACCTGAATCAATTTAAATTAAAAGACTTAACCGCAGGCTTGTTTATTTAAAACGTGTTCACCAAGTTTCTCTCTAAGTACCGCCAAATTGAGAATTTGTATAAATTTCCCATCAACTTTGATGATATTTTCTTTTTGAAAACGGGTGAGTAAACGACTGACGGTTTCAACAGTTAAACCAAGGTGATTACCAATTTCGTTTCGGGTCATGGTTAAATTAAATTCTAATTCAGAAAAACCGCGGGAGCGAAAACGATCTGATAGATTAATTAGGAAGTGGGCAAGACGTTCTTCTGCTGTGCGCTTGTTTAATAACATCATGAGACTGTGATCTTGGTTTATTTCTGTGCTCATAATTTTAAGCATTTCTTTGCGCAGTGTAGGAAGTTGTGCGCTCATAATATCTAACTTGTCGTAAGGTAACTCACAAACCATGGAGGTTTCCATCGCTTGATTATAACTTTGATATTTTTCAGAAAATAGTCCATCAAAGCCGACAATATCACCGGGAAAATGAAACCCTGTAATTTGTTGTTCGCCATCGGGAGAGGTTATGTAAGATTTAAATGAGCCCGTTCTTACTGCAAACAGCGACGTAAATTTTTGCCCAGGAATAGTTAATTGATCATTTTTATGCAAAGGGCGCTTGCGTTCTATGATTTCGTCCAAACTCTCCATTTCAGTCTGATTCAGAGCCACCGGTATACATAGGTGATTAAAACTGCAGTTTTGGCAGCGAATACTGAACTTGTTCGGATCTGACATTAGTTAATTCCAATTAATTCATTAGTTACCAATTATGAATCCCTTGGTAACATAAAATCAAGCCAAATAAGCATAATAAGACTGCAACGCTTCGTTTTACCACTGGTTGGGTCAACCATCCTCTTATTTGGCTGGCGCTGGCTCCCATTGCTAACATGATGGGCAAAGTGCCCAAGCCAAAGCAAAACATGGTGATAGCACCTTGTACCACACTGCCGGTGGAAACACTCCATGTTAACGTCGAATAAACCAACCCACAGGGCAACCAGCCCCAGATTAGGCCATAGGGTACAGCATAGATTGGGTGTTTAAAGGGAATGAAACGCTTTGATATGGGACTAATTTTACGCCAAAAAATAGCGCCAACTTTTTCTACTTTAACCAGTAGTTTTGACCACTGTCCCACATATAATCCAAGCAGAACCATAAATACTCCGCCAAAAAGGGTCAGTGCTTGAGGATTGATAAAGGATTTTGTGGTGACGATCTGACCCAACAGCCCAGCGATTGCGCCAGCGAAACTATAAGATAAAATGCGGCCTGAATTATAGGCAATTAAATACGGCCATTGTGACTTATTCTTTGGTAATGCAAAGGTAAATGAGGTCACAATTCCACCGCACATCCCAGCGCAATGCACACTTCCAGCAAGTCCGATTAATATTGCAGAAAACCAGCTTAAGTCGTTCATTTGTCGTTAGTTTTTGGCTTTTTTACTTGTACTTTTTTATCCACGTCATCATCGAATAGAATGTTGTATCCTTGACGCTCTAAATCTTCAAACTGATTGGATTTGACCGCCCAAAAAAAGATCCCTATGGCTAACAGTACTAGCACAATAGCGATGGGGATTAGCACATAAATGATACTCACTTTAATTTCCTATTAGCGCTGGTTAACGTAGTAAACGAATAGAGTTTGCGACCACAATAATTGAACTTAACGACATGCCAATTACGGCCATCCACGGGCTTAAATATCCGGCTACTGCTAGGGGAAGAATTAACGCGTTATAGCCAATGGCCCAAACCATGTTCTGTTTGATTTTGGTACGCACTTTAATCGCCATACTAACAGCAAACTTAACATTACTTAATTTTGAATTTAATAAAATGATATCGGCAGAACGTTTCGCCATGTCACTGGCGTCACCTACCGCAATTGATACATCAGCAGCGGCCAAAACTGGGGCGTCATTGATGCCATCACCAATCATCAAAACTTTGTGTCCTTTGGCTTGTAAGTTTTGAATGTATGTCAGTTTTTGTATTGGCGTTTGTCTAAAATAAACGTTCGGGATACCTAAAGAATCAGCGACCAAAGACGCGTTTATTTCTGAGTCACCACTTAACATCACCAATTGTTTGCTGCGTAAGTCATCGACGAGTTGTTTTGCGTCTTTTTTAACTACATCTTTTACGCTAAATGCAGCAATTAATTGCTTACCCAATTGCAGATAAACTCGAGAGTCATCCTCAGTGGGTCGTAAACCATCACTGTTATCAAGAATACTTATGTTACCTATCTTAACGACTTGAGATTGGTAGGTTCCTTGTAAACCTTTTCCCGCCACAGTAACTACTTGGGAAACTGCGCAGGGGGTCTGAGATTGAAACGCGTGAGATATCGGATGTTTTGAATAGAGTTCTAATCCGGCAGCTAAATTATAAACAAAAGTTTCATCTGCTGCGTTAAAGAGCTCGACGTCACTTACACTGAAATGTCCATTGGTTAGCGTGCCTGTTTTATCAAAAATCACGGTGTCGACATCAGGCATAACATCGATAATATTTGCTCTTTTAACTAATAAGCCATATTGATTTAATTTTGCTATTGCACTGGTTAAAGCCGTCGGCGTTGCCAAGCTAAGGGCGCAAGGGCAGGTCGCAACTAGGATTGATATGGCAACCCAAAAAGCGCGTTCTGGTTGATAAGCCAGCCAGCCAACGTAACTTATTAAGGTGATACCTAGAACAATTACAATAAAGTACTTGGAGGCAATATCTGCATATACAGCTGCCTTGGGTTTATCTGAAAGAGCTAACTCTTGAAGGCGTAAAATTTTGTTCACCAGGGACAATTTAAGCTCGTTTTCAACTTCAATTTCAAAAGAACCTGATAAATTAATGGTTCCGCCATAGACATGAGCGCCGGTGCTTTTTCTGATTTTTTCTGATTCACCGGTCAACATAGATTCATCCACGTTGCCATTTCCGTTGATTATTACCCCGTCTACTGGAAAAGTTTCTCCAGGACGGACTACTATTTTTTGTCCTTTTTTAAGATGTTTGGCTAATACCGAAGTTTGCTTATTATCGTCATCAATTTGCATCGCCGTTAATGGAATATACTTAAACATATTTGCCGATATTAGGCTGGCCTGATGTCGTGAACGATGTTCCAA
This sequence comes from Aliiglaciecola lipolytica, assembly GCF_018860635.1. Classification (GTDB taxonomy): domain Bacteria; phylum Pseudomonadota; class Gammaproteobacteria; order Enterobacterales; family Alteromonadaceae; genus Aliiglaciecola; species Aliiglaciecola lipolytica_A. Next base: position 312,517 of record NZ_JAHKPT010000004.1, on the reverse strand, counting down.
AAATCGGCTAATCAGTAATAAAAAGATAAACATACATACGGATTCAAAATAGATTTCCCCCGTATGGGAAATGGTTGCCCAGGCACTAGCCACAAAAGTGCCAATAATTGCGATTGAAACCGAAAAATCCATATTTACAGATCCCATCCGCAGAGAACTAAAAGCACTTTTATAAAAAGTAAATCCAGAATACAGCACAACCGGGGTGGTCAATAAGAAACTAACCCAATGAAGAAACTCTTTGGTCGCATCATCTATTGAACCGAAAATGCCGAAATAAAGACCAATGGCTAACATCATAACTTGCATGCTCATTAAGCCAGCCAATCCAATTCGTTTTAAATAGTTCTTGGATTCTTTCTGATAAGAGGCTTCATGTTCGTCTGCTTGGAAGGGAAGTGCGTGATAGCCGATAGATTCTAGTTGTCCGATGATTTCACTAAGTTTTAGTTCTGAATCTATCCAATTAATCGTTGCTCGACGTGCAGATACGTTGACTGCAATTCGTTTAATTCCGGGCGTTTTTAAAAGTTGTTTTTCAATCAGCCAACCACAGGCAGCGCAGCTTATTCCTTCGATGGTTAATTGTATTTGTTTTTGGCTGCCGTCATCGACCACAAATTCTTGCTGAATCTCTTCATGATCGTATGCTTTTAAGGTATCGAGTGTTTCGGTTAGTAATTCATCTCCCTTGTCGGCAAATTCGGTTCTGAAGCGGTAATAATCTTCTAGTCCGTTGCTGACAATTGCTTCAGCCACAGCTTGGCAGCCAGGGCAACACATTTTGCGAGGCTCACCTAAGATGTCTGCCCAGAAGACTTCTCCATTTATTATTGGAAGCCCACAATGATAGCAATTTTGTGAGTTACTATTTTGCATTAAGGATTAAAGTTGAAAGGGGCTTTTTGTGGTAAACCTGTATCCTGCATTATCTTCCATTGCTCATTCAAAGGTGAAAGAGTTAACTTCCATTTACCAGTAATAGGTTTCTCTGCATTAGCTTTGTAATTGCCATTTGCATCTTGGGTCAACAATAACGAAAAATCATTATCTTGGAGCGTTGCATGATAAAAATGCAGTTTTAACGCTTCACCAGAAGTGGGTTTGCCTGATAAAAACTCAAGTTGTACTCGACTACCATCAATTGTCAAAAGTGTGGTGATACCTTGAGCTTTGGCTTCTTGAATTTTAGTTAGTTCTAAATTGATGCCTTTGCCTTCCTTGTAATAGTCATCTATGACCAGACTATCCTCAGTATTTAAGGCAAGATTTAACATGGTGACACTAAGACATATGGAAACAACGGGTATGGTGATTAAAAACCAAGGCCAAAATTGTTTGTACCAAGGTGTTTTATCTGAGCGATTCATTAATATTTACTTCTTATTTAAGAACACAAAGCCTCGTTAAACGAGGCTTTGTTAGGTAACAACTCAATGTTTATTTATCTTTAGATAAACTATAAACATAGGTAGCCACTAGGTGTATCTTCTTCTCTCCCAAAGTGTTTTTGAAAGAGGGCATAACACCAGCTCGTCCGTAGTTAACAGTTTCAGTGACTACGTCGGTGCTGCCACCATATAACCAAATATTATCTGTTAAGTTCGGAGCGCCTAGCGCTTGATTACCTTTACCATCTGCGCCGTGACAAGCAGAGCATACTGCAAAGCGTACTTTACCTGCTTCTTTTAAGTCAGGGTCAACTTGTCTACCACTTAAACTTAACGCATAAGCAACGACTTCTTTAACACCTTGCTCACCAAAAGAAGGTAACCATGCGGCCATATTGGCTTGGCGACCATTTGTTAAGGTTTCAACAATCTTCTCTGGCGTTCCACCGTATAACCAGTCATGGTCAGTCAGGTTAGGGAAGCCTCGTTGACCACGAGCATCAGAACCGTGACACTGAGAACAGTTCTGCATAAACAAGCGCTGACCAATTTTTAGGGCTTCTTCGTTATTAACTAACACTTCAATTGGCTGTTCGGCGTATTGGTTGAAAATTGGCGCAAATTTTTCTTCGGCCTTTTCAAGTTCACGATCATATTCAACACCAACACCACCTAAACCGAAGAGGGCGTTTTTCGCTTCTTCTCGAGACGCTAAAACTGCATCTTTCGATTCTTGCAGGGTTTGAATATCTTGGTTTGAACTTTTCCAACCTAACAAACCTTTCCAATTCCCTAAACCCGGATAAAGTAATAAATACAAAATCCCCCAAATCATGGTCATGTAGAACATGATTGTCCACCATTTAGGTAGAGGGTTATTGATTTCGATAATACCATCAAACGAATGATGCATATCGTCACCTTCTTCAACGCCTGTTTTATTCAACAGACACCAGCGTAAGATTAGGTAACACCCTAGAATTGTTCCCAATGAGATTACTGAGACCCAAATACTCCAAAAGCTACTCATTTATCGAAGACTCCCGCTCTTTTTTTTCTGATTGTTGGGTTGGCTCATCATCAAAAACCAAATTTTCTGCTTCATCAAAGCGTTTTTTAGCGCGGCTGCTAAAAGCCCATACCACTATGCCGATAAAGCAAACAAAAACCACAACTGTAAATATGCTACCCGCTGCACCGTAATCCATACTATTTCAGCGCCGTTCCAAGAGATTGTAGGTAGGCAATTAAAGCCTCCATCTCTGTTTTACCTTGTACTGCTTCTTTTGCGCCAGCGATTTCTTCCTCGCTATAAGGCACTCCAAAGTCTTTAAATACACGAAGTTTTTTCTCAATTAATTTGCCGTCAAGTGTATTTTCAGCTAACCAAGGGAAACCAGGCATATTGGATTCAGGTACTACGTCTCTAGGATTAAGAAGGTGAACGCGGTGCCAATCATCACTGTAACGACCGCCGACTCTTGCCAAGTCAGGACCAGTTCGTTTTGAACCCCATAAAAATGGGTGTTCCCAAACTGATTCACCTGCGACAGAGTAGTGTCCGTAGCGTTCTGTTTCTGCTCTAAATGGACGAATCATCTGGCTATGACAACCAACACAACCCTCGCGAATATAAATATCTCGACCTTCCATTTGCAAAGCAGTGTAAGGCTTAAGACCTTCTACTTTTTCCATTGTTTGTTGTTGGAACATTAGTGGTGTAATTTCAACCATGGCACCAAAACTAATCGCTATTAGAATAAATATCGCCATCAATCCAATATTCTTCTCAACCAGCTCGTGAACGTTCTTCATCTCAAATCTCCTTATGCTGCTTGAGGTTGAGGTGAGTTTTCAGGATCTTTAGAAAACTCTTCATTAGGTGTACGTACGGTTTTGTAAACGTTGTATGCCATCAATAACATACCGGCTACTACGAACACACCACCAATAAAGCGAACAAAATAGAAAGGCTTAGATGCTTGTAGAGATTCAACAAAACTGTAAGTTAGAGTGCCGTCTGGGTTTACCGCGCGCCACATCAAACCTTGCAATACGCCTGACATCCACATAGCGACTATGTATAACACCACGCCAATTGTTGCTAACCAAAAATGCACGTTAATCCATTTAACGCTATACATAGCAGGTTTATTAAACAACACAGGGATAAGGTGATAAATCGAACCGATTGAAACCATTGCTACCCAGCCTAACGCACCAGAGTGAACATGTCCTATTGTCCAATCCGTATAATGTGATAGGGCATTAACTGTTTTAATAGCCATCATCGGACCTTCGAAAGTCGACATGCCGTAGAATGAAAGGGAAACAATTAAGAAGCGTAAAATTGGGTCGGTACGCAACTTATGCCAAGCGCCTGACAACGTCATAATACCGTTGATCATGCCACCCCAAGAAGGTACAAATAGGATGATTGACATTACCATTCCAAGAGACTGTGTCCAGTCTGGCAATGCTGTGTAGTGTAAGTGGTGAGGACCGGCCCAAATATAAAGTGAGGTAAGTGCCCAGAAGTGAACAACAGACAGACGATAAGAGTATACTGGTCTGCCGGCTTGTTTCGGTACGAAGTAGTACATCATACCCAAGAAACCTGCGGTTAAGAAGAAACCTACTGCGTTATGTCCATACCACCACTGCATCATAGCATCTACAGCACCAGCGTAAATCGAGTAGGATTTAAACAGTGATACTGGTATAGCCATACTGTTACCGATGTGCAATACCGCAACGGTTAACATGAATGCGCCGAAGAACCAGTTAGCTACATATATATGCGAAACTTTTCGGATAACTATAGTACCGAAGAAGTTGATAATGTACGCCACCCAAACCAAAGTGATTAAAATATCGATTGGCCACTCTAATTCTGCGTATTCTTTGGTAGTCGTTAAACCTAGTGGAAGAGTGATTGCCGCTGAAACAATAACCGCTTGCCATCCCCAAAACGTAAATGAGGCCAACTTATCACTGAATATCCTAGCTTGTGATGTTCGCTGCACTACATAATAAGAAGTGGCAAACAGCGCACATCCACCAAATGCAAATATAACTGCATTAGTGTGTAAAGGACGCAATCGAGAAAAGGTGAGGTAAGGAATGTCAAAATTTAAGGCTGGCCAGTAGAGTTGTGCTGCGATAAACACACCTACTGCCATCCCAATAATTCCCCATACGACAGTCATTATGGCAAACTGCCTAACGACTTTATAGTTGTATTCCGGATGTACTTGGCTGGCTACGCTCATATCAATGGATCTTCCACATCATTATTTATGACAAAAATAATTAACTATTTTTGTATTGTTTTGTTATGTGTATGTGACACTATTGTCACGGTTTTTACATTTCATTAACTAAGTCCCTGAATTCACTTCGGAACTTAGATTTTGCAGACGGGATCATAAAGTTTTTGCTTTGAAAAAGATAGCATAAACACCATTAGCTTGATCTTAATCAATAGATTTTCAGCATTTCTTGTTTTTATAGTAGTGATCATTCAAACTGACTTTCAATAAATCTCATAAACAGACAGTTAATAGGCACAACACTCTGATTAAACGCACCTTTCCTATTATAGTTGTGATTTTGATTCTTTCCGTTGTTTATTCATTAAATAATCAAAAAGACTCAATTTTAACTAAAAATCTTTGTTATCTCGAAGCGCAGTCCTGTCGAATTGAATTAGACGATTCAATAATGCAGGTGAGTTTTTCTGACTTTCCTATTCAGATTGAAGAGATGCTTAATTTATCGATAATTTACGATACGCATTACGTGGTTAGGCGAGGGTGGCTTGAAGGTACTAATATGTATATGGGTAAAACCCCATTGTTTTTGAAAACAAGTCGAATAGACAAGTTAAATAATCAAGTGAACTTAGATGCAGAGTTGTTTATTGGTGCTTGTAGTGAGTCGAATATGAGATGGAAATTAACCATAGAGTTGGAAGATATACAAACCAGTGATTTAAAAACGGTTTCAGTATTCTTCCAAACCCATGCTTAAGTAGAGATCTAATTACATTTGTGACTGCAAGTAGTTAGGTAAGCCAAGACGTTTGATTAGGCCTATTTGTTGTTCTAACCAATGTGCATGATCCATTTCGGTGTCTTCTAATAAGACCATTAGCATATCTCTGGTCACATAATCTTTTTCCGCTTCACACAGGGCGATTGTTTTCTTTAGTTCGTCTGTAACCGTGTATTCAACGCGCAAATCACTTTCCAACATTTCAAGCACGTCTTTACCGACTTTGAATCCTGAACGCACTGTCATGTCGGGAGTGCCTTCTAAAAATAACATACGTTCAATTAGCTTAGTGGCGTGACCCTTTTCATCATCAAATTCATGGGCAATACGCTCATGAAGTTTAGTTAATCCCCAATCGTCATACATTTGAGAATGGATGAAGTATTGATCCATTGCTGCCAATTCATAGGCTAGCAAGCCATTTAATGAATCTATTATTATTTGATTACCTTTCATAACTTAATCTCCCGAGCCCACTTGCGTTTGCAAGTAATTTTCCAAACCTAACGCTGAAATTTGGTATTCTTGTGTTTCTAACCAATCCAAATGCGCTTCTTCATATTCCAATATTTCTTCTAATAAATCGCGAGATACGTAATCTTGTTCAGATTCGCAAAGAGCAATCACATTTTTCAGCTTGGGAATTTGTTCTAATTGAAACTTACTGTCGCACTGCAACATTTCAACGGTTTCTTCACCAATATATAGCTTTCCAAGCATTTGCAAGTTAGGCAGACCTTCTAGAAACAAAATACGTTCAATTAACTCGTCGGCTTGTTTCATGTCTTTTATAGACTTTTTATAACAAACTGAATTCAGTTTTTCTAATCCCCAATTTTTATACATCCTCGCATGCAAAAAATATTGGTTGATAGACGTAAGCTCAGTGGTTAGCACCTCATTCAGAGCTGCTAATATATTGGCTTGACCTTTCATTTCAAAATTCTCCTAAAACAGTATGTGGCAAGTATAGACCAACAATCCATGAAATGTAATATTTTCCTTAAAAAACAAATGGATACCCAATGCTAACAATTATCATTTTTGATTCCCTTATTACTTACTGGAAAGGGATAACATTTGTAAGCTCTCTTCAGCGAAACCCGTACCTGCCTCTGTGAAGAAGTTGAATACTTTGTCTGCCCCCGCTTTTTGGAGTAATTCGATTTCATCTTCATAGCGCGCAATGGATGCCACTGTTCCTTGATAATCAGCGTTCCTAAGTTGTTGAGTGATATTACTAATATCTTCTACTGATGGGACCGCCAACATGACGATATCGGTTTGACGTAAATCGAAATTTTCCCAAAAATCTACATCTTCACCGTCACCAACAAATACTTGCATGTCTTGTTTTTGCATTTTGCGTATTCGATTTGGATCAGCATCCATTCCCCAAACTTGTTCTTTCATAACGCTTTCCAATGCCTTATACGCACCTTTACCGACTCGGCCCATTCCAATGATAAGCACACGTGCATTATCTGGTAAGTTATAAATATCTTCTTTTAAGCGTTGCGGATGTTCATAATTTTTAAGTTTGTGTTTGATTCTGTTGTACTGTTGATGCGAAGAACGATAACCAAAACCGGTGAAAAGGAAAGAGATAGACACCGCCAAAGCTAGTACAACCAACCAGTGCTTTTCGACTAAATTTTCATTTACTAATAAGGCAACAACGATAAGTCCAAATTCACTGTAATTGGCCAATACCAAACTCGCTAAATACGAAGTTCTTGCTCGTAGACGTAAACGAGTAAATATACTGAAGAATAGTCCGAATTTAAGTGGAATGAGGCAGCATAGTAATAATGCAGTAAGCAACATTTCTAATGTGGGTAACGCGGTGAAACCGATTGACAAGAAAAAGCCGATAAGAAAAAGATCTTTGAAACTCATTAGTGATTTAGATAATTCAGAGGCTTTTGCTTGATTAGCTAACAACATACCAAGAATAAGCGCACCAAGATCGCCTTTAAGTCCCACTAATTCAAATAATTCATAACCACCAATTGCAATCAGAAACCCCATTAACGGTAATAACTCACCGTGACCGGCTTTATCTAATAACAATGACCAAATTGGTTTTGCTAATAATAATAGAAGCAATAACACCGCCCATATTGAAGGGATTTTACCGGTGGCAATTACCAGGAAAATCACCGCAAAAATATCCTGCATAACCAAAATACCAATCGCGACTTTTCCATGCCTTGTCCGAATTTCACCACTTTCTTCTAGTATTTTTACAATACAAACCGTGCTGCTAAAACTAAGTGAAAAAGCAATGAGAGCACCGGTTACAATATTTATATCCGCAAAATATCCAATTCCTAATGCGGTGAGGAAAACAAAACTCGAAGCGACGATGAGTACCCAAAGCATCATGTGTAAACTGCTGCCCATCCATACTTCTGATTTAATCAGATCTCTAATATTGAGTTTAAGACCTATAGTAAACAGCATTAGGGTAATGCCAAGGCTTGCTAATGTATCTAGAGATGCATCAGGTTCATAACCCATAAAATTTAAGCTAAATCCAGCAACCAAAAATCCAATCAATGGCGGTAAACCTATGATTTTCATAATTAAACCGCATAAAAATGCTACTAGGATGAAAGCGAATTCCATAATACTCCGACAATAGATATGTAATAGATAGATTTAATTAAATAATATACTCAGAGATAAAGATGCATTAAATAAATTAATTGTAATAACTTAGACATTGTTCAGATGGGTTATGTTTGTGTTAACCCTTAACTATTTTTATCTCTATCAAATTGGATACATTATTTAGATGGATTTTGTATAAATGTAGTGATCCCAATGTTTATTTTTTTGGGCGAAAAGCTCGTTATACCAGTTGGGCCCAACTATTTGCTATTGTTTGGCATCTTTAGGTGCACGTCATTTAAGTTGAATATATTAGAGCACAAATTTGATTAAGGTGAAATCTTACATTTATTAGAAAGTTTTATAAAAACTTCAATCACTTACCTTAATTAGCGTTATAATGTATTCAAACTAAGCATCTGCTTAGATATACATTTGCACAAATGGTTTACGACTTTTAAGGTAATTATATGAGTGATGATGCAGCCGCTTTTAAAATCACTCCCATGGGAGATATTCTTTTTATTGTTTTAAAAGGGCTTTGGACCATTCAGGCTGATCTTTCTTATATTAGTGAATTGTCACTATTAACAGGAAAGAAAAAAGGCCGTGATTGGGGGATATGCGTCGACATGACTAATTGGACGATGCCACAAGAAGTGTTTGAATCTCCATTTAAAAGTAAAATATCCTTGAAACGAAGAAATCAAATCGGTGAAAGTTGGGTTACTAAATCTTCAACCCAAGGACAAGAGTTGATGCCCTTTTTCGAAGACGTATCATTTACCCCGCAACGATTTGATGATCTTAACGATGCCTTGTCTTATTTAGAAAATCTTGGGTTGAAAGTGCCTAGTTCTGAATCGGTAAAAAAACACACTTTAATGGATTAGTGATAAAATACAATTTGCTTTACGCTCATTTAAGGCTAAGAAAAATATTCAACACAAGGTATTACAATCAATATATCTAAACGCTAATTTGCATTCCTTTAACTGGTCTCATGCAAGGAGCAATAACAAGTTTTTAAATTTTTACTCGTAAGTGTATTTATAGGCCAATGTTTAAATGGAAAAGAAAATAAACACCAACAAATGGCGTATTAGTTTTTCTCCACAGATCGCTATTCTTATTTATGCGGTTATCGCTGGCGCAGTTACTTCGGCACTAATCGCTTTTCTAATTTTGTACATTGAGACGCAAGAACGTGCTTATATCGACAATGTAACTCAAACTACCGCTAACAAAATTAAAATATTGTTAGAGGAAGATATAAACACACGAATTGTGTCATTGACAGAATTTGCTCAACTATCCAAAATATCGAATAATTTATCCGATGCCGATTGGAATTTAATTGCACAAACTTTGTATGATACGCAACAGGGTTATCAAGCAATTAGCTGGGTTGACAGTACTTTTCAAGTAAAAAAAGTGTTGCCCGTTGAACAGAACGAAATAGCATTAAATATTGATTTAAATGCTGTTTCAGCGTCGTTATCTGCAGCCGTGAAAGCTCAAAATAGCACTCATTCAGCATTCACAATTCCTATTTCTTCAGTGGATGGAAAATCCGGTTTCGGAATATACGCACCGTTTTTTAAAGGTCTTGGCAGCACAAAACAATTACAAGGTTTTATCGGCAGCGTGTTTCTTTTTAACACCTATTTTAAAGAAGTACTGCCTTCTTATTTATTGTCTGACCATCAAATACTGTTGACTGTAGATGGTCTACGTATCTATCCAAATACACTCACTAGTAATTTAATTGATACTCGATGGAATAAACACGCAGCATTTACACTTGAAGGCCAAAATTGGCAAATCAATATTGCACCTACCAATGAGTTTTTAGCCCACAAACATTATCGAATAATCAAAATTTTAACCTTGCTCGGTGTACTGCTCAGCTTTTTTGTGGCACTTGCTTTTTATGCTGTTTTGCTGTCACGCAGAAAAGAAAAATACATAAAGGATGATCGTAAAAAAACTGAACATTTTTTAAAAATGTTACCAGGGATGGCATATCAATCCTTTAACGAAAAAGGATGGCCAATAATATTGGTAAACGAGGAATGTGAAGAATTAACTGGATATTCTAAAGATGAATTCGCAAGAGATAGCATTATTTGGGGACAAATCATTCATCCCGATGACTATGAACGGATTGTGAAATTAGTCGACAAGGCAGTAAAGCAACAACGACGCTTTGAATTTGAATATCGGATAGTGACAAAAAACAATGAAATTAAGTATGTTTGGGAAAGAGGAGAGCCGGTACGTTCCCATTTAACAGAAGACTTTATATTGGAGGGGTTCATAACCGATATAACTTCTATTAAACAAGCACAAGCTGACTTGATACATAGCCACGCATTTTCTGAGGCAATTGTTAATTCAGTGGTTGAGGCGGTTATTACCATCGACCAAAAGGGCAATATAAAAAGTTTCAATAAAGCTGCCCTCAAGATGTTTGGCTACTCTTTTAAAGAAATCAAAGACAAAAACGTAAAAATTTTAATGCCTCAGCGTCAAAGTGAGCAACATGATCAGTACTTAGCTAAGTACTTAGAAACAAATGAAACTCATATTATTGGAACTGGACGTGTGTTAACGGCCAAGCGCAAAGATGGTTCAATGTTTCCTATTCATTTATCGGTCAGTGAAATTGTTAATCCCGAGGGCAGAGTATTTGTTGGTTTAATTCGAGATATTACCGAGCAAATAGCTTCAGAAGATAAAACTCGTCGATTAACCGAACAATTAGCTCACTTTGATCGCTTAAATGCGTTAGGGGAAATGGCCGTTGCAGTTGCCCATGAAATTAATCAACCACTGACCGCAATAGCATTATTTTCAGCAACTGCTAAAAATATGTGCGAAAAACAAAATTTCGAAATGCTCCCTGAGTTATTAGATAAATTAACTCAACAATCACTTCGTGCTGGCAGTGTTTTGGAGCGTGTGCAAATAATGACTAGAAAAGGCGATAGTCAAAAAGAAGCGGTTGATAGCAATATATTAATCGAAGAGGTCATAAAATTAATTGAACCTATTTCACGCTTACATGAAATATTGATTCAGGTAGAAACGGGTGACCAGCATGTTGCTGTCTTTGTTGACCGAGTACAGATCCAACAAGTGATACTGAATTTATTGCGAAACGCCATGGAATCAATGCAAGCAATTGACTTTAAAAATGGTAATGTATTAACAATTAGAGCGTCTCAAAGCGAAGCAAACACGTTTCAGATTTCGATAGAAGATACAGGGTGTGGTTTATCTCAAAAGTTAAAAGACGAACTTTATACGCCATTTAGCACAACCAAAAAGAATGGAATGGGGATTGGGTTGTCAATTTCCAAATCAATTATTGAAGAACATGGTGGACACTTAATGTTCAAAGATAATAAACCATACGGGACCGTTTTTTATTTTACGCTACCCATTTCAGGAGGAAAAACACATGACTGATCAGCAAACGGTATATATCATCGACGATGACGAAGCTATCCGTGATGGAATGGAAATGTTGCTTGCATCGATTGGACTTAATGCTAAAAGCTTTGTGAATGGCCAGGAGTTTTTGAAAGAGTTCAATGACGACATGAAAGGGTGCATCGTACTCGATATTAGAATGCCGAAAATGAGTGGTTTAGAATTACAATTAAAGCTTAAAGAACTAAATAGTTTGTTACCTATCATTTTTATCACAGGCCATGGTGATATACCGATGGCAGTTGAAGCTATGCGAAACGGTGCTATTGACTTCATCCGAAAACCCTTTAATGATCAAAATTTAATTGACCGAATCAATGAAGCCCTAGCGTTAAACTCCAAACAAAATGCCAGTATTGATAATAAGCAGAAGGAAGTCAGAAAAATCAGTCTTCTGTCTAATCGAGAAAAGGAAGTATTCAATTTAGTTACCGAAGGGGCAATGAATAAAATGATTGCGTCTGAGTTAAATATCAGTGAGCGAACCGTTGAGGTTCATCGCTCCCACGTTATGGAAAAACTTGGCGCAAAAACCTTGGCGCAACTAGTGCGAATAAAAATACTGTCGGAACAGTAAATAAAAAAATGGAGTCCATCTATGGTTGGATGTGATGAACTCCAAAGAGGAACTGAAACCTTTGTTTCAGGTAGTTGCTGTGTATATGTCTACACAGGAATAGCTTAACTACTATCGCTTAATCAGAATATTGGGGGTTACCGCTAAATGCGCGAGACTAACCTGTGGAAATCCCTAATAGATATCGTAAAACTAAATCAACTATTTAGCTGTCGTTTTTAATTCCATGATTACATTAGATAAATTCCCAATTGCGCAAATTGTCTTTAATTTTCGGATGTTTTGGCTTTAATAAGCCGTTTTTTGACAAAAAACGGTTGGTAAAAAATAATCCCCACAAAAACATGATTCAAAAGTACGTATTTCCCACAATTAATTACGAGAAATCTCCAATAACCCAATCCTGATGTGAACCGTAAACTTAGTTTTATTGGCGTTACGACACACCCTTAAAAAATTAACACTATATCTTCTACAGATGTTAACAACATTTTTCAAAATCCGAGCGTTAACTATATTTTTAGAAATAAAGGAAGGCAGATGGTAATTTCAAATAGTCGGTATGTAAGTCATTTAACACGGGATACGTTAGCTCTGGTTTTAGCTGGAGGGAAGGGAAGTCGTTTATGTGAATTGACACAACATCAGGCAAAACCGGCTGTTCATTTTGGCGGTAAGTTTAGAATTATAGATTTCCCGTTGTCGAATTGTGTTAATTCAGGAATTAGAAAAATAGGTGTAATGACACAATATAAGGCCTATAGCTTATTACGACATCTGGCCAGAGGTTGGGGACATTTGAATAGAGATTTGGGGGAATTTGTAGAATTACTTCCTGCGTCTCAACAATACTCATCAAGTTGGTATGCCGGTACCGCTGATGCACTTTATCAAAATATTCGGTTTATCCGTGAAAACGCCCCAAAATATGTGGTTGTATTATCTGGTGATCATATTTACAAAATGGATTACGGAGACATGCTTGCTCAACACGCACAAAGTGGAGCAGATATGACCATATCTTGTATTGAAATGCCAATTGAAGAAGCCGCAGGTAAATTCGGCGTAATGTCCGTTGATCAAAATAGCAGAATTACTGAGTTTCAAGAAAAACCAATTAATCCTTGGGTTATGAAAAATAAACCAGGTTCAACTTTAGCCTCTATGGGAAATTACGTATTTAGCACTGAGTTTTTGATTGAAAAGCTAATTGAAGATGCAAAAAATAACGAGTCTCAGCACGACTTTGGTCATGATATTATACCGAATGTGATAAAAAATAATCACGTAGAAGCGTTTGTATTCCGCTCAGAAAACCCAAATGAGGCAACTTATTGGCGAGATGTGGGCACTTTAGATTCATTTTGGCAGGCAAATATGGATTTAGTTACAGCAACGCCAGATATTGATTTATACGATAAAGATTGGCCAATATGGACTTATCAGAAACAATCTCCCCCTGCTAAATTTATTTACGATGAAGAAAAACAAAGTGGTTATGCCGTTAATTCCAATGTTTCAGGTGGATGCATAATATCGGGCGCTATTGTCAAACAATCTCTATTGTTTTCTGATGTGCACATAGAAAATAACAGCTTTGTGGAAGATTCGGTAATTCTTCCCCATGTGAAAATTGGTAAAAATGTTAAAATTTACCGAGCTGTTATCGACGCAGATTGTGAGATACCTGATGGTTTTGAAATAGGCATTGACACTAAGTTAGACAAAGCCAGAGGATTTCGAATAAGTCAGGGAGGAGTTGTGTTGGTAACAAGTGATATGTTAAGCGAACTTAATAAAGTCGAAATATATGAACAGAATAACCAACACAAAAGGTTAAGAGCTTAAACAACAGAGTGCTGGTTAGCTTGCATATTGTAAATCCATAGAGCCCCGTTTTAGCAGGGCTCTATACTGTATATAACCAGCGCATCATCTTCTGGATCTAATTCCATTTTCATTCCCACACTTTGTGCGAACTCATGCATTTTGGTATTACTGCGTAAATCAATGGAATACAGTCTTTTAATACAATTTGCTCTAGCATGCACATATAGATGATTAAATAACTCAGCGCCTATACCAAGGTGTTGGTATTTATCGGCTACAACGAGCGCCATTTCCCGTTCATTTTTTTGCTTACCATTCACATAGCGACACACACCAATTTCTGTTTCATTCCCATCTTCTTCAATGGTGGCAATGTAGGCCATATTATTTACATAGTCGATATCACACATTTTTTTCAACATTGATGGAGATAATTCTCTTATCCCTTCCATGAAACGGTTGTGTTTACTTTGCGCAGAAAGATTTTTAACGAATTCAGCTTCTATGTTTTGATCATCAATCGAAATGGGGCGAATTGTGACATCTAGTTTGCCAATTTTTAAATGGGAATGATCGGTGGTAAGTCTTACTGTCATAATTGATACTCTTTGGTAACAAAACACTCTCCTAATCGATTAGTATAGTATAGACCTCAACAGCAACAATAAGGGAATATGCAAAACATATTGTGGTTACTACTTAATACTTTGCTCAATTACCCCTTAAAAATTTCACTTATTAGCATAAATTATGAGCGTAAATTGATGGTTAACTAAGTAAATACGTGAAGTTTGCATAATTTGTTCTCTTCTATACGTAGTTTCCACATTTTAGTAAGAGGAATCGCTAATTTATAAAGGAGCCATTCAATATTAAAATTCCGTACATTAGACAAATTGTTGTTGATCTTTAACTTTGTTTACAGCTTCAATCTTGAGTAGTATCCACAATTATATTTCGCCTATGCACATTAAAACATGCTCAAGACCGTTTCGATTAAAAGCGTGTGAAATCACTCAATTTTCTCTCAACTTTATTGATTTTAAAAAATGATAAAACCATGACTTAAACGAGTAGAGCATTGGTGACAAAGTGATTGAAGAACATAAACCACCTTGTAACCAATCTATTTTAGCGCTCCCGCTTGTCTAAGAAAAATTTTAAAAAGTAACGTTAAGGACAAACAATGAAGCAAGGTAATAAATTACCTTTTAGCGCAGTATTATTGGTAATCGTAGCGGTCGCGTTTTGGTTGCTTTGGGATTATATCCAACAACCTTCTTTACCTTCGGATTTCGCTTCAGGTAACGGTCGTATTGAAGCTGTACAAGTGGATATTTCAACCAAGATTGCCGGCCGCGTGCAAGAGGTCATTGCATCTGAAGGTGACCTTGTACAACCTCAACAAGCGTTAGCCCGTATCAATACCGATCAATTGCAAGCCCAATTACTGCGTGCCGAAGCCGATGTGGCTGCAGGTGAGAGTCTAATAGCTTCCGCTAAAGCCTCCATCGCACAAGCTAAAGCCCAACAACTTTTAGCTAAACAAGAGTTATCTCGGGCCAGTGATTTAATTAAAAAATCGGCCATTAGCAAAGAAACATACGACACTCGGGTAAGTGCTTTAGCGGTTGCTGATGCGTCAGTGGAGGCTGCTGATGCGATGCTTATTTCTCGCCAAAGAAATGTGGATGCACTTAAAGCTGGAGTGCATGAAATTCAAACGCAAATTGAAGATGCCACTTTAGTATCACCAAGTATTGGACGAGTGCTTTATCGTCTTGCAGAGCCTGGTGAAGTTTTAGGCAGCGGCGGCAAAGTATTGACCATCATTAATTTAGCAGACGTGTATATGGAGATTTTCTTGCCTTCTAGTCAAGTACATCGTATTGCTATTGGCGCAGAGGCGCGGGTCAAGCTTGATATTCTCGATTATCCTATTCCAGCCACCGTTAGCTTTGTATCTCCGGAGTCTCAATTCACGCCAAAACAAGTAGAAACGCAAAGTGAGCGAGATAAGCTGATGTTTCGGGTGAAAGTAAGAATTCCTCAAGAATTAGTGTTATCCCATATTGAACAAGTTAAAACTGGCGTTCGTGGGGTTGCCTATGTGCGTCTTGCGCCCACTGATAATGAGTCTCCGTCAGAATGGCCTGAGTATTTACAAAACTTTCCACCCGCTTTGAATTTATCTGAAAAAAGCGGTAACTAATGGAAAGCGCTAAGGCAGACACTCAGTCTACCGTTGCTAAGATTCGGGACGTTAGACATATATATAAAAATACTCTGGCCTTAGATGGTATAGAGTTAGATATTCCATCAGGTGTAGTGATAGGGCTATTAGGCCCTGACGGGGTGGGTAAATCTACCTTGTTAAGTTTAATTGCCGGAGCACGTAAGCTTCAACAAGGACAACTTGAGGTGCTCGGTGGCGATATGGGGTCGCAAGACCATCGCAATAGAGTTGGTCCGCGGATAGCGTTTATGCCTCAAGGATTGGGTAAAAATCTCTATTCAGAACTCAGTATCGAAGAAAATTTAGATTTTTTCGGTAAATTATTTGATTTAAGTGCCGCTCAGCGTAAAAGCCGAATTAAAAAATTAACCCTTGCTACTGGTTTAAATTCTTTTTTAGACAGACCTGCAGGAAAACTATCTGGCGGCATGAAGCAAAAGTTAGGTCTGTGCTGTTCACTAATACATAATCCAGACCTACTCATTTTGGATGAGCCCACCACAGGGGTAGATCCCTTATCACGACGTCAATTTTGGCAACTAATTGCCAATATTCGTCAAGAACGCCCGTCAATGACAGTGGTTGTGTCGACTGCCTATATGGACGAAGCTGAAGGATTTGATTGGCTAGTAGCGATGAATAATGGGGTTATATTAGAAACTGGCACCCCAAACGAACTGAAAACAAAAACCGGTACTGACAATCTTGAAGCCGCATTTGTTAAACTGTTACCAGAAGATATCCAGAAAAAAGACATCGAATTAGTTATTCCACCATTTGAACAATCAGATGCTACGCCGGCTATCGTCGCTGAGGGCTTAACCCGCAAGTTTGGTGATTTTACAGCGGTTAATAAGGTTAGTTTTGATATTCAAGCAGGGGAGATATTTGGCTTTTTAGGTTCAAACGGTTGTGGCAAAACCACCACAATGAAAATGTTAACTGGCTTATTGCCAGCTTCTGAGGGGAAAGCCTTTCTTTTTGGACAAGCTGTAGATGCGTCTGATCTGGAAACCCGTAAACGGGTCGGTTTTATGTCTCAAGGGTTTTCGTTGTATGGCGAACTTAGTATTGAAGAAAACCTCATCCTACACGCTAAATTGTTTCACTTACCTCGTACTAAAATGCGCAACAGAATTGATTCGTTGCTAAAACGTTTTGCATTGGAAGAGTTTAGAGATTCACAAGCGTCATCATTGCCACTAGGCATACGACAAAGGCTGTCACTTGCTGTGGCTGTTATTCACGAACCAGAGATTCTTATATTAGATGAACCTACCTCAGGAGTAGATCCAGTTGCTCGCGATGGTTTCTGGGAATTGTTAATCGAATTGTCCCGACGTGACAAAGTTACCATCTTTATTTCCACTCACTTTATGAACGAAGCAATGCGCTGTGATCGTATCTCCTTGATGCATGCTGGCCAGGTATTAGTCTGCGATACGCCACAAAATTTGGTTGCTGAAAAAGCCGCAGATTCGTTGGAAGATGCTTTTATTGAGTATATTCAAGCTGCAATAGGCGAGAGCCAGACTAGCGATAAGAATTCAGAAATGGACGTGAAACTGGATATCGCCAGCGACTTGCCTAGTGAGCAAGAAGCCCATGTTCCTCCTAAGAAATTTAGTTTATTTAGGCTATTTGCATATAGTTTTTTAGAAAGCAAACAGGTCATACGTGACCCGATAAGATTAGCTTTTGCTTTTTTAGGCAGTGCGATCTTGTTAGTGGTGATTGCCTATGGCATTTCGCTGGATGTTGAAGACTTAACGTTCGCGGTCCTTGATCACGATCAAACCCCACAAAGTCGTCAATATATTAGTAATTTCCAGGGGTCACGCTATTTTATTGAAAAAGGCGAATTACACACCCAAGAAGAATTGGAATTGCGCTTAAAATCCAATGACATCACCTTGGCCATCGTTATTCCTCCAGGCTTTGGTAGAGACTTAAAAAAAGGTGAAACCCCTAGCGTATCTGCGTGGATAGATGGCGCGAATACCACACGAGCAGGCACCATTGAAGGCTATGTTGCAGGTGGTCATATTAAATACCTAACGTTGCTGGCCACCGAGGCCGGTATTGATGCCTCAGCTTATTACAATGTTACGTTAGAGTCGCGATATCGCTATAACCCTTCGTTTGAGACTATTTATTCTATAGGACCCAAAACGCCGGCAATGTTATTGCTACTTTTTCCGGCAATTCTGATGGCAGTTAGTATTTCCCGCGAGAAAGAAATAGGTACCATTACTAATTTTTATGTAACGCCCACCAGCACACTGGAATTTTTAATTGGCAAGCAATTACCTTACATTTGCATTGGGCTAATCAATTTTTTCATTCTGACATTGATGGTTGTATTCCTACTTCAAGTGCCACTAAAAGGAAGTTTACTGGGCTTGAGCTTAGGCGCGTTATTTTATGTTTGTGCTTCAACCGGTTTTGGATTGTTAATTTCATCAATGACGAAATCACAAGTGGCTGCTATTTTTGCAACCACAGTACTATCGGTAATGCCCACTATCCAATATTCAGGAATAATACAGCCAACCTCGACCTTAGAAGGGATAGGCCAATTTATTGGTTCACTTTGGCCTGCCACTTATTACATGCATATGAGTGTAGCGGCCTTTACCAAAGGTTTAAGCTTCAATGATTTAGCCCAAGATCTTTTTATTCTGGCTATTTTTGGTCCCTTATTTGTATTGATGGCCTCGGTCATATTGAAGAAACAAGAGGCGTAACCGATGAAATTGTGGTCGAACATTTTCTACCTCGGTACTAAAGAATTACGCACAGTCATGCGAGACTTTGTCGTAGTGGGGCTGGTCATCTATTCATTCAGTCTCGATATATACCTACAATCAACAGCCATCAGTGAGTCGGTCAATAACGCGTCAGTGGCAATTGTCGATGAAGATAATTCAGCTCTGTCGAGAAGAATTACCAATGCACTCTATCCACCATACTTTAAACAACCAGAATTGATTAGTGCAGATGAGATTGATGAAGCCATGGATCATGATCGTTTTATTTTTGTCGTTACGATCCCACCAAACTTTGAAGAAGATGTGCGCAGCCATCGACAACCGACTGTGCAAATCGATGTTGACGCAACAGCAGTTTCGCAAGCTAGCCTTGGAAATAGCTATATTCAGACTATTGTGAATAAAGAAGTTAATCATTACGTAAATCGATCGGACCAAGATACAACATATGCGGTGACGTTAGTCTCTCGACGTGCATTTAACGCAAATGGAACTGGTATGTGGTTTGGTGCAATTAATGCGTTACTGAATCAAATTACGATGCTTACTATCATACTCACAGGGGCAGCACTTTTAAGAGAGCGGGAACATGGAACCATTGAACATTTGTTGGTTATGCCTCTCAACTCTTTTCAGATAGCGATGTCTAAAGTGTGGGCAAATGGTCTTATCATTCTGATCGCGTTCTCTATATCTATGTGGTTGGTTGTAAGTACATTATTGGATGTGCCAATTACTGGTTCCCGATGGTTATTGCTTGCCGGTACTACGGTTTATTTATTTGCAGCAGCAGCCATTGGTATTTTCCTTGGTACTATTGCGCGTACTATGGCTCAGTTTGCATTACTGTTAATGATCGTGATTATCCCGATGATGTTACTGTCAGGTGGATTAACCCCCATAGAGAGCCAACCGGATATCATTCAACCTTTTACTATGCTTTTACCGTCTCGACACTATATGGCGTTCGCACAAGCTGTGGTCTTTCGCGGTGCTGACCTAGTCATTGTTTGGCCACAACTGCTATATATGATTGGGCTGGGTTCTGTTTTCTTCTTTTCAAGCTTGGCATTATTTCGCAGAAGCATTGCCGCAGAGCACTAATTCTTTTTGGTTATAAAATTAACCTTTTTCATTTATTATTAAGGAGCACTAGATAATTAAAAAATATGTAAGTGAAAGCGAATTTTAGTAAATTTAGCCTAATAAAATAGCGTTGTTAGGAAACAATACTTATCTGAAGTTTGGGCTAATTAGGAACATTATGACAATAGATCTCATATACCAAAATATATTTGGCGCGGCTATTCTCGCTTTACTTTGTGTTATTGCGACAGTGCTCACTCGTCGCATCGGGGCTCCAATTCTTTTAGTTTTTTTACTGTTAGGCATGCTTGCCGGAGAACAAGGTTTAGGGGGGGTGAAATTTGATGATTTTAGCCTCGCTTTCCTATTTGGAAATGTGGCATTAGCCATTATCATTTTTGACGGTGGTTTAGGTACTCGTAAAGACACTTTTCGTGTAAGCCTCAAGCCAGCGTTATCTTTAGCTACCGTTGGCGTTTTAATTACCGCCGGCATCACCGGTTATGCCGCCCATGCGATTTTAGGATTACCATGGCAAGAAGGTTTACTAATTGGTGCAATTGTTGGTTCTACTGATGCTGCAGCAGTATTCGGCTTATTGAGGAATGCTGGATTAGAACTGAAAGAGCGTACTGGAGCCACCCTCGAAATTGAATCTGGATCAAATGATCCCATGGCCATATTTTTAACCATTACTTTAGTACAAATTATACAACTTAGTGGTGATGGTAGTCAGGGTTGGACAATATTTAATGAGCTTTTCCGTCAAATGGGACTGGGTCTAGCCATAGGTTTTGCAGGCGGTTATGTGCTGTCACAATTGTTAAGACGCGTACCCCTGCCTGTTTCATTGTATCCATTGTTGGCGTTAGCTGGCGGTATTAGCCTGTTCGGTTTGACCACACTTTGGGATGGAAGTGGGTTTCTCGCGATCTTTATTGCTGGGGTAATGATTGGTAATACTTCAATTCCTTATAGCAATGATATCCATAGATTTCATGATGGTATCGCTTGGTTGAGTCAAATTGGTATGTTTTTAATGCTAGGCCTTTTGGTTACGCCAAGTAATCTGGTCCCGATCATAATTCCGGCTATGGCAATTGCTTTTGTACTGATATTTATCGCCAGACCATTGGCAGTATTGATTTCGTTACTGCCTTTTCACTTTCCATGGCGGGAACAAACCTTTATTAGTTGGTGTGGGTTACGTGGTGCGGTTCCAATTATCTTAGCGCTATTCCCATCATTGGCTGGATTAGAGCACACACAGACCTATTTTGAATTGGTTTTCTTTGTGGTTTTAATTTCTTTAGTGTTACAAGGTTGGACAATGGCTCCAATGGCGAGATGGTTGCAAATTGAATTGCCGCCAACGGCAAAAGAGCCTGAATATTTACAGTTAAAGATAAAACATGAACAGGATAAAGAACTCCTTATATATCCTGTTCTAGCCGGGAGTCGCGCGGCTGAGTCGACTATTAAACAATTGCCGTCAGCTGAAGGAAGTCAGATTGTTGGGGTTATTCGCAGAGGTATTCTTGCCGATGTTGAAGAGCACGAAAAATTGTTAGGGGATGATCAAGTGATGATTTTGGCTACCAGTAGCGCAAGACCTGCATTTGGCCGTTTTTTCGCTTCTGCTGCGCATTCGTCCTTCTTAGAATCTGACCGTTTCTTTGGGGAGTTTGTTTTGAATCCAGAGGCACGCTTAACCGATATAGCTCACGTCTACGGGTTCGACGTCGCCCCGTCTAATGAAGGCGTCACTATAGAGCGTTACCTTATCAATCATTTTCACGGTAAGCCCGTGGTTGGAGATCATGTAAAACTAGGTCAAGTTAAGCTAATTGTTCGAGAAGTTAATGGCGATCATATTGTATCTGTAGGTTTAAAGTTAAAAGCGGTTGAAGACAAAATTTGACATGAATAAGCCTTCAACCATTATCAATTTACAAACAAAAGAGACGGTTAAAATAATTCTCAATAATGCGTTAGCTGGTATAATTAAAAGCTATTAATGAAACCTTAACTGACTAAAGTTGTTTCACTGAATTGGACAGTTTCTGCCGCTAAAAGCTGCGCTATTACTGGTTGGCATAAATTGCAGATGAAGACTTGATAAAGGGGGGGTTAGGTTTATTAAACTCTCAATGAGCAGCGGTGGTGCGTTGTACATTAAATGGATAAGTCAGGTTACTATCAATTAAATAATGAATCGACACGACTACAAGGAATAGGAATGCTGTTGTGAACATTTTTGATATTATTTCTCGATCATCTTTCGCAGAAATTGCGGCGCTCTTAGTGTTAGCCGCTTTGCTAGGCTTTATCGGCCTGCTTTTGCGGCAACCTCTTATTGTCAGTTTTATTGCTGTAGGTCTAGTCGCTGGCCCATCGGTTTTAGATATCGTCCATTCTCAAGAACAAATTAAACTCTTATCTGAATTGGGTATAGCGGTACTGTTGTTTCTAGTAGGCATCAAACTCGATGTTAAATTGATTAAATCCATTGGCGGGGTATCGGTTTTAACCGGTCTTGGGCAAGTTGCTTTTACTTCTTTAGTGGGATATTACATTGGTTTAGCCATAGGTTTAGATCAGATTACTAGTGTATATGTAGCTGTTTCACTCACTTTTTCATCCACCATAATTATTGTAAAACTTCTGTCAGATAAGCGTGAAATCGACTCCTTACACGGTCAAATTGCGTTAGGGTTTTTGATAGTACAAGATTTGGTCGTAGTGTTAGCTATGATCGTTTTGGCCGCCATCGGTATTGGTTCTGGTCATGGTGGTGATTCATCTGTCTTACAGGTAGCAGCTTCAGGAGTTGGCTTGGTTTGCTTTGTGATCGTTTTTGTTCGCTATATTGCCAATCCCCTTACTGAAATATTAGCAAAAGCCCCAGAATTATTGGTTATTTATGCTATAGCACAAGCAGCGTTATTTGCTGCAATTGGTGATCTAGTGGGGTTGGGCATGGAAGTAGGGGGGTTATTAGCAGGCGTTTCTTTAGCCTCTACGCCATATCGTGAAAGTATTGCGGCTAGACTCGCGCCCTTACGTGATTTTTTATTATTGTTCTTTTTTGTTGCGTTAGGTGCTTCGTTAGATCTGACCCTACTAGGTTCTCATTTTCAAGGCGCAATCCTATTTTCATTGTTTGTGCTTATTGGTAATCCTCTAATTGTTATGATTATTATGGGGATGTTGGGGTATCGCAAAAGGACCGGATTTCTAGCAGGTTTGACAGTGGCACAAATAAGCGAATTCTCATTGATTTTTATTGCTATGGGTATCAGCTTAGGCCATGTACCCTCAGATATTTTAGGATTAGTGACTTTAGTCGGCATTGTCACTATCGCAGCATCAACTTATATGATCACTTATTCCCATCAATTGTATGGATTTTTTGAACCCTTTATTAGTTGGTTTGAGCGTCCTGGGGCACCTCGAGAAAAAGCCACTGAACACCTTTCCGGTGAAGATTACTCGGTGATTATCTTTGGGCTAGGCCGTTTGGGGACCGCTATTGCCATGCGTTTGAAACAGAAAGGAATCAAAGTGTTAGGCGTCGATTTTAATCCTGCTGCGATAAAACGTTGGAATTATCTGGGTCTAAGTACCGAGTATGGCGACGCAACTGATGCCGAATTTATTCTTGAATTACCCCTCAAACGCGCTAAATGGGTGTTATCAACCATCCCGCATCACCAAACTGGCTTATCAGCAGAAGACACACGAAGAACCATAGTTCAATTAACTCAAGTTGCTGGTTTCACTGGCAAGCTTGGCGCTGTTTCACATAGTAGCGATGATAGCGAAGAGTTAGCCTTACTTGGTGTTGAACTGATTTTAGAACCCTTCCAAGATACCGCAGATCGGGCAGCTAGTGTTTTACTCGATGGACTTTATGTGCAATCAAATGAAAATGTAATAGGAGATACTCAATATGAAAAGGTTTAAGAACTTTCTATACGTAATGAGCAATCACATGAACGAACCTTCACCCGCACTAATGCGAACAGTTTCCCTTGCTAAAAACAACCAAGCAGATTTAACCTTGCTTTATGTGCTTCCTAAACTTTCTCTTCCAAAAAGTACAGGTATTGATAAGCACAAACTCGAAGAAAATATCCTCAATAGTGAACTCGAAAATTTACAACAGTTGATTGCTTCCTTGGATAACGAGGTAAACGCAAAAGCTCAAGTCAGAGTAGGTAAAAGGTATTTAGAAAGTATCCGAGCCGTTCTTTCTCAAAAATATGATTTGGTGGTAAAAGAGGCTGATAAAGTTAGCTGGTTAGATCGCTTAATCGGCAGTGATGATATGCAATTACTACGCAATTGTCCTTGCCCAGTGTGGTTAATGAAAAAAGATGAACAGGCTGAATATAAACACGTTATGGCGGCGGTTGATTTTGATTCAGAAGATGATGAAACCTGTAACGATGAATTAAATGACATGATCATTGAACTCGCAGGGTCAATATCCTTGTCTGAATTTGCCACATTGCACGTAGTAAATGCGTATGACGTGCCTGATGCTGGATTTATTAGCCTTTGGGTCGAACAACCAGAAAAAGTTGAAAGAGAATTATACGAGTCGGAGTACCGTAATAGAAAATTTAGGATGGATTCTATATTTGATGAGTTAAAACAAAAAATAGGAGAGGAGGCTTTCAATTTCTTATCCCTTCGCTCACACATAAGTAAAGGCAACCCCGGTCAGGAATTGCCTAAAATAGCCGATAGCATTAAAGCCGATTTAGTGGTTATGGGAACCGTTGCACGGACAGGTATTGCAGGGCTTGTTATTGGAAATACTGCTGAGACTATTCTTTATCAATTACAAAGTTCAGTGTTAGCGATAAAACCTAAAGGCTTTGTATCTCCGGTTTCGTAAGCATTAAAACGGTTATTTAAATGGTGGCTGTTGTTACTAATCTCCTTTACTAAAAATAGCTCTTATTAGTGCAGGAGATTAGCTGAATCAGTGGTTTAGATAATCGTTGAGTTAGTTGCTATTTTTTACTTTTGTAAACGCTAAACGTAGCTGCTTTTCAATTTCAATAATGGTAAATAGTGCAACCCCAACAGCGACAATTATCAGACCATCCCAAAAAGGAATTGCCACAGTATCAAATACAGCTTGTAGTGGTTTTAAGTAAGTGATGGCAAATTGAGCCAGTGTAATGGCTAAAATTACTGACCACACAAATTTCGTGCCGCGAATCGCCTTCCAGGTTAACGATGTGCCATAAATATTACGGATGAAGAAAAGGTGAAAAATTTCCATAACAACCAGCGTATTTAACGCGATAGTGCGAGCCAGTTCAATTGAATAACCTTTTTCAATTGCATATTGATAAATACCGAATACACCGCATAAAAATAACAGCGAGACCAACACCACATGCCAAATTAATCCAGCGTTCAATAGCGGCTCATTGCGGCTTCTTGGCGGTCGCTGCATAGTATCTTCTTCTGTTGGTTCAAAGGCCAATACCACCCCGAGTGTGATTGCCGTAACTAAATTTATCCATAAAATTTGTATTGGGGTGACAGGTAATGTCATTCCCATTAATAAAGCCACAATGATTGTCATGGCTTCACCGGCATTAGTGGGTAACGTCCAGCTAATTACCTTTTTCAAATTATCGTAAACGGTCCGTCCTTCCGCAACAGCTGCGACAATGGAAGAAAAGTTGTCATCAGCTAATACTAGGTCAGCTGCTTCTTTAGCTGCTTCGCTGCCTTTTTGTCCCATCGCAATACCGGCATCCGCGCGCTTAAGGGCAGGGGCATCATTCACCCCATCCCCCGTCATGGCAACTGTCATTCCATGGGATTGTAGGGCCATAACGAGTCTTAGTTTGTGTTCAGGACTTGTACGCGCGAAAATATCACAATCGAGGACGATTTGGCGTAACTGAGTATCATCCAGTTGGTCTAAATCTGCGCCAGTAAGGACCTTTTCAAGGTTGTGCAAACCGATTTGTTTGCCAATAGCCGCCGCAGTTTTAGTATGGTCACCCGTTATCATTTTGACTTGTATACCTGCGCGATGACATTCAGCTACTGCCTCAATTGCCTCTTGCCTAGGGGGATCGATCATGCCAACTAAACCTAATAAGGTTATACTGCCAGTTATATCCTGATGTTCCAGAACGGAATGCTCTGGCGGCATTGATTTTACCGCGAAAGCTAAAACCCGCTGACCTAAAGCTGCGATAGATTCTGATTGTTGATTCCAGTAGTTTTTATCAAGTGGTTCTGTTGAACCATCCGCGCCTCGTTGATTTTCACACATCGCTAATATTTGTTCAGGCGCTCCTTTGATAAATGCAAAAGCGTGTTGTTCGTGATCATGGTTTAGGGTAGCCATAAATCGATGTTTAGCGTCAAACGGAATAGCGTCTGTGCGTGTCCATAGGGCTTTTTCTTGGCGAATATCTAAATCCATTTTCCCAGCGAATGCTAATAAAGCGCCTTCCATAGGATCACCTTCTACCGTCCAGTTATCCCCAACCTCGCGAAGCGCCGCATCGTTACACAGTGTTGATGCTCGAGCTATTTCTTCGAGCATAGAATGTTCATCCAGAGTGACTGTATTGTCGCCTAATTTTAGTGTGCCCGTAGGCTCGTAGCCGTTTCCGGTTAGGGTAAATAAGTGCTTGTTGGTAAGAACAGACGAAACCATCATTTCATTGCGGGTCAGAGTTCCAGTTTTATCGGTACAAATGACAGACACAGAACCCAATGTTTCAATCGCTGGTAGTCGTCGGACGATGGCATTTCGACGAGCCATAGCTTGTACGCCAATAGCAAGTGTAATCGTTAGTACCGCTGGTAAACCTTCAGGAATTGCCGCAACGGATAGGCCAACTACAGCCATAAACATTTCAGTAAAATCGTAGTTAGCGACAAAAGTACCAAATACAATTAATAAAGCTGCGATCACCAAAATGAACACCGTTAACCATTTTGCAAATATTCCCATTTGCGTAACTAGGGGAGTGGTTAGCGTTTCAACTTTATTCAATAACCCACTGATGCGTCCTATTTCAGTATCCGGACCAGTAGCAACGACCACGCCTTTGCATTGTCCACTAGTAACTAATGTTCCTGAAAACGCCATACATGAACGATCGCCTAAGGATGAATTTACATCTACCAGTTGAATGTTTTTTTCTACAGGAACCGATTCACCGGTTAAAATGGCTTCTTGGATATATGCGTTATGCGCGCTGAATAATCTCAAATCGGCAGGGACTTTATCTCCAGCCTCTAAAAGCACGATATCACCAGGCACTAAATTTTCGCCATCAATGGTAATTCGTTCACCGTCGCGAATAACATTCGCCTTAGGTGCTAGCATGTGACGAATAGCATTCATTGCTTGTTCGGCTTTGCCTTCTTGGATATAACCAATAATGGCATTAGCAATCACAACCGTTAATATTACGCCGCTATCTATCCAATGCTCAAGCAACGCAGTAATGATTGCAGAGCCGATTAGTACATATATTAATATGTTGTGAAAGTGTGAAAAGAACCGTAGTAAAGGATTTCGCCCTGAAGTTTGCGGAAGTCGGTTAGGTCCATGATTTTTAAGCCTTTCGATGGCGTCGCTTTGGGTTACGCCTAACTCGTTTGAGTTTAATTTAGCAATAGATTCTTGTGCTGAAATAGTATGCCACAACAACTGAGTCCCAGCGGTTTTTACTTTTTCCATTCTAACCGTCCTTTCCTTTTACAAACATCCACACTCTAAGTACAAATCGCTTTTAGGCAATTTGCTTTTAAAATTAGATAGGTGATTTAATGGGGTTAATTTCAGAATGGGGAAGTATAAAGGTTCGAAAAATCAGTCGATATAGGTAATAGTACGTATTATTTTCGTGGTTTCGATCGGAACCTTAAATGTCGAAGTGAGTTGTCTATATAGTTAGGTTTTTTTGCGTTTTCGCTTTCTAACTTGATGCGCAATGAATCTTGGGAGTAAAACAAAATTAAGAAAAATAGAAATAACTAAAATCGTTGCACTGAGAACGATTGTTCCTACCGCAATTATTTCTAATATAAATGGAGGATGATTAAAACCGAACCTCAAAAATTTTGCTAGTGCATAACGGTTAGCCGTGATCAAATCATCAAGCCAAATACCAAGGTAAATTAACCCTAAGCCAGGTAGTAATAGCCACAGGGCGTTGGAGATTACTACCATATAGTTTAATCTAGCATTTACTCTTTGAGCAACGGTTTCCGCGTAAAGAGTCGAGGTATAACTCTTAATTACCAACATTGACCCTAAGCCGACAGTAAAGATCATACACAGTAACCATAAGTGCCGCGTCATCTCTGGTAGTCGATCAGGCTCCCTTGAACTGCTTAAATCCGCAACGAACCAAATAGTAGCTAGATAAATCAGAAAAGCCAAAATAGCGAGTAAAAATATTGGAAAGATCCGTTTATTTTGCTTTTTTCAATAATTGCTGATGTTGTTTATTTTTTTCTTCGAGACGTTTTAATGCATCCATGCATAAATCTCTGTCAGTTTGCTCATTGACCATATTGCGGTCGTGCAAGCTGAGGCTTTTGACAATCAAATGATGATATTTAGATAGTCAAAAACCCCTTGACCATTATTTTTTCACCCAATCACCATCATATTTGATGTAGTGGCCCTTAGCGGTTTTTTCGAAGGCTTTTTTAGCGGCTAATTTTTCAACTTGTGCTAAAGATATATTATTTTTATTTGCCAACTCAATGTATTTCGCTTTGCGTTTAACATTGATCTCACCAACTAATTCCATCACATCAGAGCGGTTTACTACCGCGCCTAAATAGCCGTTGTCTTGTTCGCCGACTAAACCACTTTGTTTAGCATCATCTAACTCTAGAGCAAATACAGCGCTACAAAAGAGTAGGGTACTTAACATTGTTATACGTAAAAATTTCATCATAACTCCTTAAAATAATTCACTGTCATCACTGAAGATATCATCTAATTCTTTGTCAACTTTAACCCTAATTTCATGGTCAACTTTAACGTTAATATTAATTGTAATCGGTTCTTTGGTTTCAACTTGCACTGTGTGCGTACAAGCAATGATAAACATTGCAGGAACCAATATGAGCAGTTTTTTCACAGATTCTTATCCTTATTTGATAATCTTTGTTGAATGCGTTTTTCAATGGAATTTTGAACTGAGTTAGTTATTCGCATTGACTTAAATAACGTGAAAATGTTTTCTTTATGGCTGTAATTAAAGTTTATTTCTTGGTTTTTTTCAGGGTTAATTCCATTTATTCCGATTTTCAAATCTAACCAGCCATCATCCGACAGAGATACTTCACTTGAAAGCTTGCTAAATTCGACATTTTCTAAAAAGGCCAATTGATCTTGCTGTTGTTTGATGGCGTTAAAGGCTTCGTTATTGCTTATTTTTAACTTACCAGGCCCATCGTTTAATAATATACCTTTGTCAATTGTGCTGAATCCAGAGTCCCAATAAATGGGTAGATCTCCAGATACTTCACCACTAACTTCGATACCTTCTTGATTTTGTAAATCTACCAGTTGCTTTAAATCAATATCATTAATATCCAGCATAAGTAATTGTTTTCGGTTGTCTAGCCAAAAGTCAGAAAGTGTCACTTGTCCGCCAATAATGTGGGCTTGGGCAAAATCTAACTTAGGCACACTATCGTGCATACTTAAACTTGCGTCAATCTGCGTCATGGGGACGCCTACATTAATCTCTTCTACGTTAATTTTGCCATTGTTAAGCTGAATTCCAGATGAATCAAGTATAAATGGAGCGTCAATTTGTGCATTTATTATCTGATAATCTTGGTATTCGGCGCTCAAATTATTCAGCATAGCCTTACCGTTGAAGTCACTTTCGTCATTTGCCTTTGTTAAACTCACCGCTAGTTTTCCGGTTAACAAATTCAGCTCTGGTGCTAACTGTTTCACAATGGAATTAAGATAGGTTACTGACTGTTCAGGCACTAAAACCGATATATTTTGCTCATCGTGAAATAGATTCCCTAATAAACCAGAAGGCAAAGTAAACTCATGGTTCCCAGCTAACTTGTAGGGTTGAATCTGGCCGTTAACTTGATGGTTAAAATCGATACTACTTATATTGACAGTATTTGCAGTAATGCCTTGTAATTTTGATTTCCCGTTGCCACTGATTTGTTGAAATTCAGCGAAACTAAAGCTGAGATCGTTACTAACCGTTTTCACCGCAAATTTATCATTTTGAATCCCTTGCAGCTTAGTTTTAAGATTAACGGTTAACAGAGCGATTGTGTCTTGCTCAATGTTAAAATCAGTGACCAGAGAACGAATAGTTAATGCTTTATTTGTTAACTCGTTAGCCTGAATCTGACCATTACCACTTGTTTTCCAAGGGCCATCAGCGCTTTTTAATAAAGCGAAATCGAAGCGAGTATTAACGGATTTAATTGTGCCTAAATCGGTTGTTACATCGCTAATCTGAAAAAGGTTCTCAGTACCGCTAATTCGAGTTTCTTCAGCCTCTTTTAAAATACTCCCAGAGGCCGTGATATTTAGTTTTGCGTCAATAGATTGAGCACTATCAGCACTTAAAATAGCGGTTGCATTGGAATTTAGTGTCATCTGATAATTTAATTTCACATCGTTTTGACTACTTATTTGAATATCATTCAACTTAATTTTTACTGGATTTTCCACTGCATTAGACATGAGGTTAATTTCTGGCAGCGTAATACCCGATTGAGATACAGTATTAAGTGCAGGGATGTCTATTAACCAAGAATCTAGATTGACTGCAGTGGTAACCGCTGTCGCCGAACTACATTGACTCGTTGTTACTTGAGTATGTAAAGAGCTGAGGTCTATTTGCAGTTGCAACGATGTCAAAATTAACTGGGTATCTATGACCCCATCAACTTGCAGTGGGATCGCACAATTATCAAATGTAATAACATTGCTGAGGTTAAACTCATGTTGGCTTTGAAGCATTGACCCTGAGTATTGAAAATGGCTTTGAATTGGCATTTCCATCAAACCTTGCCAATCTTTAATATATCCTTGATAAGGCTGACTCATTATTTCAAG
Organism: Aliiglaciecola lipolytica; assembly: GCF_018860635.1. Classification (GTDB taxonomy): domain Bacteria; phylum Pseudomonadota; class Gammaproteobacteria; order Enterobacterales; family Alteromonadaceae; genus Aliiglaciecola; species Aliiglaciecola lipolytica_A. The sequence goes on along the minus strand of NZ_JAHKPT010000004.1, from coordinate 281,337 downwards.
TTGCTGGCTTTGCGATAAAATTAACTTTCCAGACCAATTAAAATCGCCGCTAACATTGCCTTTAGCTATCACCAGATTTGCCTCTATGTCACCTCTAATGGCCAGTTCCGAGCGACTGGGTTGAAAAATGCTAATACTTAAAACGTGTTCAAAAAGATAAGAATCTATATTGATTTGGTCAATTTTAATCAGCGGCAAAAGCTCTGGCAGTGACCATAACTCATTGTTAGCTACTGTTTGCTCAAATGCGACAGGGCTTGCTTCAGGATCAGCGTCTGATGAGTAGGGGATTTGTTGATGGAGTACATCTATGCGTTCGATATTGACATTGGCTTGAGTAATAAAATTGCGTTTAGAAAACTCGCTTGAGGCAATAGTATATTCTGCGTTATTGATTTGAATCTCTATACCTTCGGCCTTGAGACATAATGTTTTGATGACTAATAAAGGATCCATACCAACGTCGAAGTCTAAACATTCTATGGAAACATCCTCTGTTAGCCAAAAGGAACTTACCCATTTTACCAACGAGTTTCTAAACACAAACGAAAACAGCAGCGCTAAAATAAGCACCAAACACAAAACGACGAAAGTTCGTATTACTTTACTGATGGTTGATTTCTTTTGTGTCACTTAGGTTATCTTCCTGATTTCTAATGCACTTTGTTAAGTCATTGTGTTAAATCATTATGCTCAGTCTTTAGATACGAATTTAAACTGAGTTTAGATAATTGAATATTAACATGGACATTACGCAACATAATTAATTCCTTAAGGTTTTTTTATATCTCCTAGATTGGCGCTTTGTAGGTAAGATATTCATTATTTATCGTCGAAGATGAGTTGCCCAAACAGGTGAACTTGATTTACGGTGTACTTCCTAAAACTTTCTAAATAGAGGTACCTAGTGGATAGGCCAACAAAGGATGAAATAAATCAATTACCGATATTTGTCGGCTTACCTGTAGATAAAGTAGAAGTTGTGACTACTGACAAACGAGCAAAACAAGTTTTACAAATACTAGAAGAGCATGTTGCACTTGGTTTTGATACTGAATCTAAACCTGTATTTGTTAAAGGGGAGGTTTCTGATGGCCCTCATTTAATTCAGTTATCCACGCTTAATAATTCATATTTATTTCAAACGCATTTTTTGGACGCGTTAACTGTAATTTTGCCTATTTTGCAAAATCCAGAGATTAAGAAAGTAGGGTTCGGCTTAACCGTTGATCGAAAGTTGTTGCGTAAAAAATTTGCTGTTGAATTGGTCAATACAGAAGAGTTGTCTAGTTCAGTGATGCAACATCTTAATCTAAAGGACAAGGTTGGGGCGAGATTAGCGGTTGCCATGATACTGCATCAAAAACTCTCGAAATCTGCACAGAAAAGTAATTGGTCAAATATAACGTTAACAACAAAACAAATACTTTATGCATCCAACGATGCTTACGCGAGTTTATGTGTGTATAACAGGCTACAGCAGCATTAAATAAAAAATAGGGAAGGGTTATGGTTGTTGCATAACGCTAAATGAAAATCCACTAAAGTGCTGTTCTGAGGCGATACCTATGTGCTTTTTAAGACCTCAAGCACAGTATTCTTGAAAATATAACAGCAGCGGGATAACCGCGATACCGAAAGTGATAACCATACCAATAACGCCTGGTTTTAATAAATAGCTTTTAGCGGGTGCTTTAGGGTTATAAATTACATTTACGCTGCCATCTTCATTTTTTTTGATCTTATTTAACTGGGTTTTAAGGATGAATTTAGCATTGTGCGAGGCAATTATAATCCATGGGGACACTCGTTTTCCTTGATACACTTTACCTGAGACCTGATACGCATATAACGAGTTCACTTTATATTCTTGGTCGGATAAAAGAATTTGCGGTACTCCCGATTGTTCAACAGAGGCTGTTAATAAAGTACCTTTTGCTACAGGCCACTGTCGTATTAAAATTTGTTTGATAAAAGAATATAAGCACACTATCAACAGGTAGAGGACGACAAAAAAGAGTACACCTTGCTTTTCTCCTTCAGAGGCTAGCCCCCACATTTCTTTTGTATACTCAATCATCTGTTTAATTACCTCAATTGTTGTTTTATATCAGAAACAACAGTTTGATAGTTTCCAAAAATAGTAATACATGCGTCAGCGTTACATATTGAAGTGTAGATACGAAATGCCGTATTGCTGTCCTTTTTAGACAACTCCGATACTTTAAACTGGTTCAATCTATACGAGTTACTGTCTAAACTTAAATCCGCTACCAAGTTTGAAATAATGCTTTGATTAAAATCATTAGCAGTAACAATCACTTCACAAATGTCAGACTTAATATTATTTGCTGAACAATAATAAGATATTTGCGTTTGATTACTTTGTTTTATATTTCGGACACAATTGCTGGGCAATTCAATTTTCCGATCAAAAATAGCTATAACGGGTTTTGAATCAGACGCTTCAACACAAAACCCTAAAAATACCAATAAGCTGAGGTACCGTTGTTTCATAAATACTTTTTCACTACAAAAATCTAAATTATTTAGCTATAGCTAACAATAACTAAATAATTTAGCTAAAGGTTAATAAATTCGCAAAATATAACCATGATTCACTTACCACATTGAGAAAAAGTATTTATTTGCAGCTATTTAAACCCATGTAACACTCTAAACAATCACTTCATTTTAGCTATTGCTAGGCTGTCAATTTTCAAATACCAATAAAATGACACTCAATTATTCTTTTAAAATACTAATGTTTGAAATGCTAATCACAAAGTACTGAGATCACAGAGATAAACTAGAATAGGTAATCGAGAAATTTTTAAACAAGACTCGATTAACCACTAACTAGTAAGATTTACTAACTGGGCCTTGGTAGCGTTCAATAATTGAAACGTCAGTCGATGCTTGTAAGTTTCCGAGAAAGAAAAACACTTTCAATTATTAGCCAAAGAGTAATTTCTAGCTGTTTGTAGAAACAAAAGCAAACCATTCAATCAGATCATATTTCAACGATCAGTGTTTAAAAGTATCTAGGGCTTTATAAGAAGTGAACCTATTAAATCATAGTATTCAATAATTGCCATTCAACAAACCAACTCCAATCAAATTAAACGCAAGAGTTCCTACAAAAATAATTTAATTATTAAATTCAAAGAGGGGTGAAAAAATCTCATTTAGCCTCAATACGTCAATTCTGGTGGTGTCGGGCAGCGAGAGTAAGCACTTATTAATAAAACTATATTTAATTTAACATAATATACATTATACGAATATTAGTATTAATGTGGATGAGAGGGCTTCTCGGGCGTTTTTGATAAAATATGGGCTTATTTAACGAGTCTGTGTGCTTCTGCTTTTTGAATTTAACGTACCTAAGTTGTCAGAATTTACGTACGGTGCTGTTACTCTTATTTTTGTTTTGAGCAAACTAGATTCAATTAGAAGATTTGTTTTAGAGGAATTTATTTTCTGTGGCCATTTAATCTTTGTTGGATCATCACTTTAACTTAATAAGCACTCATCCGTTTAAATTGAGTGTTTAGAGGTTCGAACATACTCTTATAAGATTCAGAGTTTTAAGATTTTGGGAATTGAGATTTAGGGTTTACTCAGGAATGATTCAGGAAGTTATTACATGAAGCTTTTGAAATATGGTTAATGATCGTTTCTTAGTACGGTATAAAAAGTGGTCGGTATTTACCGACCACTAGTTTTTTTAAAGTAACGAAAAATTAGCTATTAAGGAATTGATCGACTTGTTTTTCCGCTTCTTCTTTGGATTTTCCATAGGACTGCTGGACCTTACCAACTAACTCTTTACGAGTACCTTCCATTTTATCAAGGTCATCATTGGTAATCTTTCCCCAGTTCTTCTGTACTTTACCTTTTAACTCTTTCCAGTTGCCTTTAATTTGATCATCATTCATAAAATTCTCCGTTTAGTGTTGAAGTTAAATAAGACGTTTGTTGACTGCACTAGGTATGGAGCAAAGACTGGACCATGTGGACGTGGCAACTCGTTTGGTATGCTCAAATTGGCTAAATGCATTGATTTAAAAGAATTATTTTCTTACCTATCTTTTTTATTGGTTCAAAATTGTGTTTTCTAGACTAATCTAATATCTGCATCTGTGAAAATATTACAGTGTCAGGGTTACAAAATTGCATGATTAGAAGAGTTTCAAGCTGGACACATTGTGTCTCAGTAGCATGGATAACTTATGGGCAAATTGAATGACAGATAAATGGACACTATTTGCAGAGATTTTAGGCGGCGTCGGACTTTTCTTGCTTGGCATGATAGTTATGACTGACGGTTTAAAAGATCTCGCAGGTAAATTAATTAGAGTTCGTTTAATGGAATACACTCGCAGCCCCTACTCTGGCGCACTTTGTGGCGCGTTGAGTACAGCCATTTTACAATCCTCTAGTGCAGTAACTGTGGCAACGGTCGGCTTTGTAAGAGCTGGTTTAATGACTTTTAGTCATTCGCTAGGCGTTATATTTGGCGCTAACATAGGAACAACCATTACCGGATGGTTGGTTTTATTGTTTGGGTTTAAACTTAAACTCGGTGTAATTGCGTTTCCGCTTATTTTTAGTGGCGCTCTTCTTCGTCTGTTTGCTAAAACGAACTTAGCCGCATTAGGGCTAACTATTGCGGGTTTTGGACTTATTTTTGTAGGAATAACTGAACTCCAACAAAGTATGTCTAGCCTGCGAGATTTTTTCTCATTCGAAGGTTTGTCGGTTTCCACCTTATTGCAAAAATTAACGGTTTTAGGTTTTGCTATTCTTTTTACCCTCGTTATCCAATCATCAAGCGCCGGTGTCGCCGCTGCATTAACTGCGCTTTATTCCGATTTAATTGATTTTGAAGTAGCAGCAACCCTGGTGATAGGAATGGACATTGGCACTACTGTAACCGCACTAATGGCAACAACGGGGGCATCTATAGCCGCTAAACGTACTGGCTATTCTCATGTGATTTATAATCTATTTACAGGTGTAACCGCTTTAATGTTTGTTACGCCTTTTGTAGTGGCATGGGAATACCTTACGGCAGAGCCTATCGTTGAACATGCAGAAATAGCGCTAATTACTTTTCATTCGACGTTTAACTTACTCGGGATCATTATTGTTTTACCCTTTAGCAACGTTTTTGCAAAAGTGATAGAACGCTTAATTCGATCTAATCAAAAAACAAATTCAGATCAGTTAGACGACAGCATTCTTAATCAACCTTCAATTGCACTAGATTTAGCGCTGGATTCGTTAAGAAAACAAATGATTTCGTTATTAAAAACCACGTCAGAAATATTGCAAAAAGACACTTCAATGGCCACTAAACTGGTTGAACTACAGACCGATATTGATGTTTCTCGTGAATTTATAGATTCCATCCCGGTTGAAAACAGCGCGCAACAAGAACGTCTATTAAATATGATCCACACTTTGGATCATATGCAAAGGTTACATGAACGATGCGAAGAATTACCCAGTCAAAGGTTTTCTAATTCCCTACCCACTGAACTCAATGATTGGTCTATTAAACTAAACGAGGCAATAACAACATTAGTCAGCGGAATTGAGCAAAACCAATGGTCAACACCAATGAAAAAGGTGACTGAATTATACAAAAAACTCAATTCTGAACATCGGGAATTTAGGCATAATATACTTACAAGAGTAACCAACGATGAGTTTAACATAGTAGATGCGACTAACATGCTGGATGCTTTTCGCTGGTTAGTCCATGTCGCCCAACACATTGAAAGGTGTGCAAACCACTTGTCAGAGTCAAGGGCTTTGACAAATGGTTAACTCCATTAGATTTATAATTTCTTTCTACGTCTACCTTCGGCATCTGCGGCTTTAATGCAATGCATGACTTTTCTATGGGTTACTTCATAAGGCTCATTATGGATAGTTTCACCCTCAGCACATGCTCGTTTAGCAACTTTCATTAGATCATCTTCCGTGGGATCAATCATTCCAATATCCTCAAGACAAATAGGTAAACCGATTGATTGACAAAAATCGAATACTAAATCAATGGTTTTACTGGGCCTATCAGTGAGAAACATCATTGCTTGAAGTCCAATTGCGACTTTTTCACCATGATAATAATTGTGAGTAGCTGCGATAGTCGTTAATCCGTTGTGGATTGCATGTGCTGCTGCCAAACCGCCACTTTCAAAGCCTAATCCACTTAATAACGTATTGGCCTCAACCACATGTTCAAGTGCGGGCGTTACTATGCTGCTTTCACAAGCGCGTTTTGCATATAGACCATATTCAATCAAGATTTCATGACATAACTTAGCTAAGGCATAAGCACTTAATGGCCCTACTCTGCCGGTCATGTTTGTGCCGCGTTTTACTCTGCAATCTTCAGCTTCAAACCAAGTGGCAAATGCATCTCCCATGCCTGCCACTAAAAATCTTACCGGAGCGTGGGTTATGACATTAGTGTCGACTAAAACCACCTCAGGGTTATGTGGCAGTACTTCATATCGATTAAATGAACCATCGGAATTGTATATTACGGATAACGCGCTACATGGTGCGTCAGTAGAGGCAATGGTTGGAATTAAGATGATCGGACAATTTTGTTTGTAGCCGACAACTTTAGCTGTATCAAGTGTTTTACCACCGCCAATACCAATAATCACATCACTGGTGTCACCGGAAAACCGTTCACATAGCTTGGTTATTTCTTGGTCGCAACATTCACCACCAAAAAGCTGTAGTTTAGAATCATTTAATTGACCCAAAGCCTCTTTAAACATTCCATTATTACTATCAGTAACAAATTTATCAGCTATGATAAAAGCTCTCTTGCCGTGTCTTGCTACTTCTTCAGGCAGAATGCTTAGTGCTTGGTCACCTTGAACATAACGACCTGGGAATATCGAAGTGGAAATCATCTGAAAGGCCTCGCTGTTGTTTGAAGATGTATATTAATTTAAAGCAATAGCCACGTTTTATGTTGATCTACATCAACAACATTTGCTTCTTAGGGATACAAACTAGTAATACCATTTATATCGCGATCATGAAGGAACTATAATCAGACTGATACATACAAAATATGTATGAGGTCAAAGAATTATTACGCCGAACGATGTAAACATTATGTCGCTCTAACTATCGGGTAAGGAACATGTATGGATTTTAAAGATTACTATCAAGTTTTAGGTGTCAAAGATGACGCTGATTTAAAAGAGATTAAAAAGGCCTATCGTAAACTTGCACTCAAACTTCATCCCGATATGAATGCTGCTCCAAACGCAGAAGAAAAGTTCAGAGAAGTGGCTGAAGCCTACGAAGTATTGAAAAATGAAAACAAACGAGCCGAGTATGATCAATTAAAACGTTACGGTGCTCAAGGAGGACAAGGGTTTGATGTCCCGCCCGATTGGCAGCCTAGTGGAAACTATGAACATTCACCCGGTTCTGGAAGTGCTGATTTTTCCGACTTTTTTAATTCAATTTTTGGTGGTGCAAATCGTCAACATCGACAATCACGTCAAACAGAGTCTGACTTATTTAAGGGCCAAGATGTTGAATTAGAAGTACCACTGTTTTTGGAAGAATCTGTTAAAGGCATAGTGAAAAGAGTGGAATATACGGTTCCTAATTTAACCGGTAATAGAGTCGAACAGCTGAAGAAGTCACTTGAAGTTAAGATTCCTGAAGGGACCTCTGATGGCGAACGAATTAGAGTTAAAGGTCAAGGAGTACCAGGAAGTGAAAGCAAATTAAATGGCGATTTATATTTACATATTCGTTTAATACCCCACCCTTTATTTGATGTTCAGGGCCATAACCTATTACTTACCTTACCCTTAGCTCCTTGGGAAGCTGCACTTGGTACTAAACTCGAGGTGCCGACGTTGTACGGGAAAATTAGTCTTAATATTCCAGCTAATAGCCGCTCAGGACAAAAGTTACGTGTGAAAGGTAAAGGGCTTAAGCATAAACAGCAGCAAGGTGATCTTTTTGCCGTGATTAAAATAGATATTCCAAGCAAAACAACTCCTGAAACAGAAAAATTGTGGGCTCAATTAGCTGAAGCCGCTAATTTTGATCCTAGAGCAGATTGGAGCAATTAAGATGTCAGAAATTACACTTCACCTTTCAATTCATGAGTTATGTGAATACGACGAAATTACCCAAGACTCGATTTACGCAGTTGTAGAATACGGGATAGCCATACCCATTGAAGGAAATACTATTTCTGAATGGATTTTTGATTTAGACAGCGCTCACTGGATAAAAAAAGCCGTTCGACTTAATCAGCAATTTCAGATTGATTGGGTTGCTACTGCAATGGTCATTGAGTTAATGCGTCAAAAAGAACAATTAGAGAGAGAAAACGACCAACTAAAAACTAGAATAGAGCGTTTGCTTTAGTGTAAATATTTACGGTTTTAATAAGATAAAGGTCAACTATATTTGTAGTTGACCTTGTCTATTTCAATTAAATTGTATCCTCAAAAACGGCCAGTAAATAGAACAAAAAAGTGTTTTTCTGAAGGCGAATTTGCATCAAAGTCATTTAAATAATGCCCTTTTTAAGCACGTCTACTTGACACAAACGGCCCATTTTTATTTATAACTACTCGTTAAAAACAGCACCATAAAACACACTAACAATACGATTTTGAACAATTTGAATTCGAAAACCTATAATCCTTAAGGTCGAAGCAACTTCGCTTTGAATTGTTAGAAATTTCCATGGAAAGAATATTTAATCTATGCTGCTGTTGGCCTGCAAGAGTTACGCATAACCACGCGTAACTTCACATTATCATCAAAATCAAAATAAGACTGTCTAATTTAGTTAAAAAACACACTGTATAGCCTGATATTTGAACAATTTATTAGGCTTTTTTTAAGGTGTATTTTTTAATTCTCTAAGCCAAATATTTCTGAAACTGACTTTATTTCCGTGGTCTTGTAATTGAATTGGTGCGCAGCCATGAGCCTCATAACTTGGTGCTCCAATCCATTCTGTTTTACCTTTTATTTCGGTGTGGTTTTGTACAACAACTCCGTTATGTAAAACCGTAATAAAAGCAGGAGAAGTTAATCTATCCCCATTAAATTTTGGGGCCTTATAAATGATGTCATACACCTGCCATTGACCTGCAGGTCGCATTGCATTAACCAATGGTATACTTTGTTTATAGACGCTAGCTGCTTGTCCATTTACATAAGTTTGATTGTTGTATGAATCTAATATTTGAATTTCATATCTTTGCTGCAAAAAAACACCACTGTTGTGGCGTTGTTGTCCCTCAAGCCCCGCTACTTCTGTTGGCGTTTTCCACTCTAAATGCAATTGAATATCGCAAAATTCTTTTACAGTTTTAATGTCTCCTGCTCCAGGATTAACAGTCAAGCTGCCATTTTCAACTATCCATTTAGCATCTTCATTAGATAAAGATCGCCATCTAGACAAATCAGTCCCGTCAAATAATACAATTGCATCGGAAGGTGGACGATTCTCTGATGCCGAAATAACCTTAGGGACAGGCTTCCAAACCTCGGTTTTTTCAGCTTGTTGCCAAGGTTCAATAGGCGCTTCACCAGCAATACTTTGGCCCCCAGAAAGAGCAAAGCCTATCGCAAGCATTAGGGGGATTTTTGAAAAACAGGAAATGAATAAATATTCTGTTTTTGGGGTTATCTGGCCCATGCTCTATCTCCTTTTTTATAATCCAAATCGCCGTTATAAGATCCTGGGATCGCTACATGGCGTAAGACTTTTGTTGCTCCCAATTCAGAGCTAAAAAAACTAAACAAAACTAATTGTTTGAGCATCGTAAAATAGTGAATAGGAACGGATTTATTCGCTATTTGTTGTTTGTTTTGATGAATATATTGTTTAGCTTCGGTGTCGAGTTTAGTGAGTAACTGCGTTTGCTGATTTGCACTAAGAAGAAGGAAGGCTTGATTAAATTCATCACTAGCTTGTTTTTCAATCTCTATAAGCCCTTTTTTAAATATCTGTTGTTCTTCGGCCGTATAACAATCTGTAATTATTATGGCTATGGTTAGACCTACATTGGCTTGCTTCGCGCCAGGAGTATCAGTTTGCGGAATAATGGTTTCTCCCAATTGGTTGAACAAGATAACGTCTTCTTGATTAAAGCTCGTATCAGTTAAAGATACCTTTGGCCGTAAGTCATAAGCCAGAGATTGACCACCAATAAATGCAGTGCCGGTGGCTGCAGCAATCATTTTTAGTAATTCTCGTCTTTGCATTACAAATTCCCTTTTTTAAGCTCTTCCACTGCAAAAGCCGCAGCTCTAGCGGTTAATGCCATATAGGTTAATGACGGATTGACGCAAGATGCAGAAGTCATACATGCTCCATCAGTTACAAACACGTTTAGTGCGTCCCAAACCTGATTATTTCCATTTAACACCGAGGTTTTGGGATCTCTGCCCATACGCGCAGTTCCCATTTCATGAATTCCCATTCCTGGGTAATAGCCTGCATCAAAGCCTTCAATATTCTTTAACTTTGCAGCATCAAAAAAATCGATTGCATCTTGTTGCATGTCTTTGCGCATTCGATACTCATTTTCCTTAATTTCAACGTCCATGGCTAAAACCGGTAACCCCCATTTGTCTGTTACTTTATGGTTTAAATAGATCCGATTTTTATGGTCAGGTAACATTTCTCCGAACGCAGTCATACCGATCCGCCAAGCTCCAGGTTCACTGATTTGTTCTTTTAAATTCGCTCCAATACCCATTTCCGCAACATCCCGCCCCCAGCCTTGACGGCTAGCACCGCCTTGATAACCAAAGCCTCTTAAGTAGTCTCTGCTATCACTCCCCCAATTTCGGTAGCGAGGAACATAAAAGCCACTGGGTCGGCGTCCGTAATAATATTTATCATCGAAACCTTCAACCTCAGCCGAGGCCCCTGCGCGAAAATGATGGTCCATAACATTGTGACCTAATTCACCACTACTGCTGCCAAGTCCTCCCTGCCAAATGTCTGTAGCAGAATTCATTAATAACCAGGCAGAGTTTAGTGCAGATGCATTAACAAACACGATTTTACTGTTGTATTCGATTGTTTGATTAGTCTGGGCATCTATGATCATTACGCCTGTGGCACGTTTTTTATCTTTGTCGTAGATTATTTCTTTTACAATGGAAAATGGGCGCAAAGTTAAATTGCCGGTTTTAACGGCGGCCGGCAATGTTGAAGACTGAGTACTAAAATAGGCACCAAATGGACACCCGTACCAACATTTATTGCGATATTGGCAGGCTGTCCTACCTTCACTGGGTTTCGCTTCTGTCATATTGGCCGTTCTACCGGGAATTAGATGACGAGTTCCTTTAAAAGCTTTTTTAATTCGCTTGGCGACTTCTTTTTCAACACAATTTAACGCCATGGCAGGTTGATATATCCCGTCAGGTAAAACATCTAAACCGTCACGATTTCCGCTAATTCCTGCAAATCTTTCCACATAGTCATACCAATCAGAGAGATCTTCATAACGAATCGGCCAATCCACTGCTACGCCCTCTTTTTGATTGGCTTCGAAGTCTTCTGCATTTAATCGATAACTTTGACGTCCCCACAATAAAGAACGCCCTCCCACATGGTATCCACGAAACCAATCAAACCTTTTATCTTCGGTATAGGGGGCATCTTTCTCATTCGCCCACATACCAAAAGTTGACTCATTTAATGGATAATCACGACTAAGCACCGGGTAGTCTTGTTTCATGTCTTGGGTTGCTAAATCTCTATGGGGGAAGTCCCATACTTCTTTGTGAGCGTTTTTATAGTCTTTGATGTGTTCTACGTTTTTACCTCGTTCTAACATCAAAACCTTTAAACCTTTTTCACACAGTTCTTTGGCCGCCCAACCACCACTAATTCCGGAGCCCACGACTATTGCATCATATTCGTTTGTCTTCATAGTTCGTCCTTTTAAGCTGTAGCTTCTTAGAAGGTAAATTTTTACTGCTTCGACGTGACGAATGCACGATTACAAAGCATTTACGTATCATTTACTTATTTGTAATGTTAAACGTTTAAGAAAAGTTTGACTAGGGGGGCAATTCAGAAAATAAACAAGATAGTAAAATTAGTAATATTCTTAGTGGTTTTACTAGCTTTGTTGAAGCAAAAATCGTTTAAGCCAAGCTCCTAATTTAAGAAGCTTGGCCTATTCTTTTTGGGTTTTACAACAGTTTTCTGATCACGAACTGCAGGATTCCGCCATGTTTGAAATATTCAAACTCGTTGGGAGTATCGATGCGAATGTCAGCATCAAAACTAAAGGGTTGTTTATTGGCGCGGTGAACATTGACCACGACACTCTTCTGATCACTGGATATAGCATCAATGTCGTAGGTTTCAGTGCCATCTAGCTTGTAAGTTTCTGCACTTTGTCCTGATTTAAATTGTAATGGTAATATGCCCATTCCAATTAAATTTGATCTATGGATCCGCTCATAACTTTGGGCAATAACGGCTTTGATTCCTAGCATTAAAGGTCCTTTTGCAGCCCAATCTCTAGAACTTCCAGTTCCATATTCCTTGCCTGCAATAACGATAGTTGGCGTTCCACGACTTTTATAAACTTCAGCGGCTTCAAATACGGTCATTTCCTCAGACTCTGGCTGCAAACGAGTCCATCCACCTTCGGTTCCAGGTGCAAGTTGATTTTTTAAACGCACATTTGCAAAGGTGCCTCGCATCATGACCTCATGATTACCACGTCGTGAACCATAGGAATTAAAATCCGTTTTATTGACGTTTTGTCGCTGTAGATATTTTGCTGCTGGAGTATCTAATCCAATAGTGCCAGCTGGTGAAATATGATCAGTAGTTACACTATCACCTAATTTTAGAAGACACTTAGCACCTTCAATGGGGTCAATATCGGTAGCCGTCGCTTTCATTTTTTCAAAAAATGGCGGGCGTTTTACATAGGTTGATTCTGGCCAATCATAAATATCGGAATCAACCGCTTCGAGGTCATTCCAAATCTCTCCACCGTCATAGATAGAGCCATACTTTTCAGTAAACATGCTTTTATCCACTACTTTTTCGACAATCTCGGCTATTTCCTCATTACTCGGCCATATATCTCTTAAGTAAATAGGTTTTCCATCTTTGCTGGTGCCTAGGGGTTCTGAGGTCAGATCTATATTCATGTTACCTGCAAGCGCATAAGCAACAACAAGAGGTGGAGATGCTAGATAGTTTGTTTTGACTTCTGGGTGAATGCGACCTTCAAAATTACGGTTGCCTGAAAGAACCGAAGAGACTGTGAGATCCCCTGAATTGATCGCTTTCGATATAGGATCCGGAAGAGGACCTGAATTGCCGATACAGGTTGTGCAACCATATCCCACAAGGTTAAAGCCTAGTTGATTCAGCTCTTCAGTTAACTCAGCCTTATCTAAATACTCTGTCACAACTTGTGAACCTGGGGCAAAGCTGGTTTTTACCCAAGGATGAACATGCAAGCCCAATTTATTGGCATTTTTAGCCAATAATCCTGCGGCGACTAACACAGATGGATTCGAGGTATTAGTGCAGCTTGTTATTGCTGCGATGACGATAGCACCATCTTCGATGTCAAAGCTTTCACCATTGTATTGGCATTCGACCTTTTTACTAATGGGCTCTTGCCCCTGCCCGCCTTCATTTTCATAGCGGCCTTCGATGGTATCCTTTGGCGCTATTTTCAGATCAGATTGATCCGACACCCATTTTTTAAAGCTACTGGCAGCATCATTAAGGGCAATTCTATCTTGGGGTCTTTTGGGTCCAGCAATAGATGGAACTATGCTGGATAAGTCTAATTGTAATTTATCATGGTATTGGGCTTCACTTAGGCTATCTGAGCCCCACATTTTTTGCGCTTTGTTATATTGCGTAATGTACTCTATCTGTTCTTCGCTGCGACCGGTTAACCTTAAATAGGTTACCGTTTGTTCATCGATTGGAAACAAACCGCATGTGGCTCCGTATTCGGGCGACATATTTGCAATAGTTGCTCTGTCTGCGACCGTCAAATGTTGAATACCTTCACCGATAAACTCTACAAACTTCCCTACCACCCCAAACTCACGCAACTGCTGAGTAACCGCCAAGACCATATCGGTTGCGGTGACCCCAGGTGCAAGCTTGCCGGTCAATTCCATTGCAACGACTTCTGGAATTAGCATTGTCACTGGCTGTCCTAACATGGCAGCCTCTGCTTCTATGCCGCCTACGCCCCAGCCCATGACGCCAAGTCCATTTATCATAGTGGTATGTGAATCGGTGCCAACTAAAGTGTCTGGAAACAGAACTTTATTACTATCATCGGGATTTTCACTATCTTGTGCAAAGGTGACACGAGCCAAATATTCTAGATTGACTTGGTGAACAATGCCTTTTCCTGGCGGCACAACTTTGAAATTGTTAAAAGCTTTTTGTCCCCATTTTAAAAATTGATAGCGCTCTTTGTTTCTTTTTACTTCAATTGCAGTGTTATGTTTAAACGCATCTTTACTGCCGTACTCATCCACCATAATTGAGTGATCGATCACCAAGTCGACCGGCTTTAACGGATTGATTTTTTTAGGATCCCCTCCTAAATCATTCATAGCATCTCGCATTGCAGCTAAATCTACAACAGCTGGAACACCGGTAAAGTCTTGTAAAATCACTCGGGAAGGGACAAAGGCAATCTCGGTGGATGAGGCGGCGTTATTATCCCATTTTATTAAGGCATCAATATCTTCTGTTTGTACAAAATCGTTATGACTATGCCGGAGTAGATTCTCCAGAAGCAACTTTGCAGTTAATGGAAGGCGTTGAAGTTGTTCAGCTGAACCAGCTTTATTAATGTCGTAAAAAAGGTAATTTTTACCGTCAACAGAAAGAGTAGATTGATACTTTGAAGATGAATCCATGGTGCTTCCTTTTGTGTGCATTTAAAAATGGTACTTTGAAAGACTGAGAATTAAATCTAATAGCTTTTAGAGCGGGTTCCCATCAAAATCGTTCCATTAAATAAAATATTCTTTGTTTATGTTCTTTGAGTAATTCAAAGCAATTTGTTAGCCAATTCGGCAATGGCCATTTGAAGGGGAAGATAGAAAGGAAGAGTGTTTAAAGTGTATAAAAATTTTTCACCCATTGTAAAAATTACATTTTCCACAAAGGGTATATAAGTTGAAGTTAATCAGCGTAATATTGTTCTCTGATTCTTTTAAAATCTCCGTTTTGTTTAGCTGTTCTAATTATTTGTTCAATCTCTGCTTGTCTATCGGTAAATTTAGAAGATTTACTTAGCCCAAAAAAGTAATTGCGCTGAGCTTCTGGCTGATAGAGTGCAGGTACAATAGTTACTTCACTTTTTACGGTTTCCAATAACTTATTGGTACTGTGAGCAAAATGCACAAAACCGTCTACCCTCCCTTTTTCTAGTAAACCTATTTTTTGTTTTAATGTAGATACTTTTACTGTTTGCGGCCTTTCAGTTAAGCTCAGTTCAGGAAAATAATTCCCGCGAATAGTAACCGCAAAAGTGGATTGTTTAAATTCCTCAAAAGAAGATAATCGATATTTATCTTCTAACTTCACGAATAAGGTGTTTTGAATTGATTCGTAACTCGGTTGCAAAATAATGAAGCCCTGATCCGGCGCAGCATAATGGTGGACTCCAACCACTAAATCTAAATGACCATTCCTGAGTTCAACTAATCGACGACCAAAAGATAATGGTGTTATGACAAGATCGGCATTCAATTTATCCGCCATATAATGTAAATACTGTGCATGCAATCCGTTGGGAAATTCTGGCGAAACGGAAGAGTGTAATATATCTTTCGCTGTGCTCTTTGTTGCCATCGTTAAACAGCTAAGCAGGATAAAACAAAACAATTGAAACTTTTTAATAACGAAATCCTTAGTACTCGAAACTACTTTGACTAATTTAAATTTTATTATCCGTTAACTATGCACAGATTTTTAAGTAATTTATGGCTATTTCTGATTAACGCTTATGATCTTTTAGCCATTCATTTAATAATTTAATTTGACCGCATTTATAAGCAGCATAAGTTATCCGCAGTGCATTAGACAAAACCTCATTGTCGGTCCATTTGGTTTTATCGCGGATTTCATTGTAACAGCTCATCGCATCTTTGGTTACGTAACCACGAACTTGTTTATGACCCAACTCTTTTTGTCGTTGTCGATAGCGTTTTTGCTTTTCTGCGTTTGCGACTTTTTTCTGGTTTTTTTGCATTTAATATAATATCAATAAAATTTAACGTTAGAATAGCTACAAAATAACAGTTTGTTTGGAAAATTTCACTGTTCAGAGTTGTTTAGCTTACAAGTGTTCGCTAAATTAGACACTTTATAAACTAGAAGAAGCCTAAATGAGTAATTTTAAATCAAGTTTTAGCCGTGAAGATCTCTTAGCATGTAGTCAAGGGGAGCTTTTCGGGCCAGGTAATAGTCAATTACCCGCTCCGAATATGCTTATGATGGACCGTATTGTAACGATAAGCGAAACAGGCGGAAAATACGATAAAGGGTATATTTTAGCCGAGTTAGATATTTCTCCTGATCTTTGGTTTTTCGATTGTCACTTTCCTGGTGATCCAGTTATGCCTGGTTGCTTAGGACTCGATGCAATGTGGCAGTTAGTTGGATTTTTCTTAGGATGGTGTGGCGGACCAGGTAAAGGACGAGCCTTAGGTGTTGGTGAAGTCAAATTTACTGGGCAAATTCTTCCTACAGCCAAAAAAGTTACCTATAAAATTAATATGAAGCGAGTAATAAAACGTAAATTGTATATGGGAATGGCTGACGGTGTTGTTGAGGTGGATGGCAGAGAAATCTACGCTGCTGAAAACCTAAAAGTTGGTTTATTTCAAGACACTAGTAGTTTCTAAGTATTTTAAGAACCCACTAAAATACAAAAGCCCCTTTCGGGGCTCATTTTCCTAACGGCTGTTTAAACCAATATTACGGTCTTCGATAGCCTCTCGCCATCCTCCTAACCACTCGGAACGAGATTCAGTTGTTTGAAATGGACAGATTTCTTTAGAACGTCCTGAAATACCTGCTTGATAGCCTTTTGAATGAGCACGGGAAAGTTTGTCGCGTTTTTGTCTTTTCATTGAGTGACCTCTTGTTGAAACAAATACATGTGATTATCTGAACCACAATACTGAGACTATCTTAAACACAAAAGGGTTCAATATGTTGATGCATAAAAATTCCCTATTTATCAATAAATATATGATTAATTTAGGTTTTTATCTTTACACCAATTTTGAATATAGTTTGGTTTTTTAATACCAAATTAATATTACAATTTTGTGACGTCAACAAATGCGCGGTCTAGGTTGAAGTTAATCAAAAATCATAAAAAAGCCCCGAAACAAATGTCGGGGCTCAAAGTTAATTTTTGTTTAGCTCTAAAAGATGATTAGGCTTTAAATTTTTGTCTTAACCGACCACCGAAGACGAACAAAGCAAGTCCCAATAGATAATATAAACTGCCACCTTTACGCTCAACAGTCTCTTTAACTAAATGACAATCATCTATACTACCGCCTGGAATAGGCACTAATTTAACTGCCACAGACATATTCTGGAAAATCGTATTACCACGAGCATCTAGTGCTAACTCGCCATTAATGGCGGTGCGCTCGCGATATATCACTGCTGTTGCGGTAATTTCATCGTTATCGTTAATATCAATGCCTTGCACGATGGTATAAGGGGTATCACAGCTTAATAAATCGTTTATATTGGTAAACTCTTCAGTATTGATATCGTAAAGAAAAGCTTCTTTTCGACGGCTACCGATCAAATCTGTGTCTACCTCACCTTCCCCAACAACTAAACCGTTGTTGTTGATGCCTCTGGCAATACTTGACGAGCTTTCAAAGAAGTCGTCCGGGAAACTAAGAACGTCACCACGATAATCATAAACAAAAAATTTATTACGAGTCGCTGAGGTGATAATTTTATTGGCATAACCAACGACAACGTCATTATCATTTATATCTAAAGCGGTACTTTCTAAATATTCTTCATCACTGATGAATCCATGCACATCGTCTCCATCAAAAACAGCAGCTTTGTTTATCACTACCGTCTGTGAATCCTGATAAAAGTCATTAGAAACGCCTACTGCGATGCCATTATTATTGATGGCATTAGCGCGGCTTTCATAGAACCTAGTATCACCAGGTGCAGGTTCTAATATTGTGCCCAGCTCTCTACTATTTAGAAGTTCTCCGCTTGAACTAAACTCCCAAATGATCGCCCTACGCAAAAATGTTTCGTCAACTGGATCGCGATTACCCAAGGAATTAGCGAGTTTTGACCGCACTCTGCCTTGATATTCATCACGGAGTTGCCTTAAACAGTATTCTTGAGGAATGTCGCCTCTAGCTTCTTTGTCGTCACATAAATCCACAACGTCATCAAAGCCGTCGATAACATCCACAGATCCATATCCAGCGACTTCAAAACTATCATTGATATCATTTGCAACACTTATCCCTCCCAACAGATCTTCAATGGGAGGAACTTCGATTGTGACACCGTTGATATCCATAAAACCACGAACGAGGAAATCTTGAACGTGGTATTTTAGGTTCAAGCCGTTTTCATTTCGGTAGTTGATTTTTTGGAATGGAGCTTCTCCAAAACCTACGATAGCAGAAAAGTTATTAATTCCGGTGGCCAAAGTATCAGCACTTTTTGTTAAACCTTGAAGATCTTGTTCGATGACATCGAAGCCAATTTTTTCTTCTACTTCAGTATTTTCCAATACATAACTTTGCACAGTTGCAATTTGTTGTAGAAAGGGATTGGTTGAATCATTACTTTGTGGGTAAAAGATGTTAGTCGTTGTAGCGTCGGAAGTGATGAAACTATATAAAATCAGTAAGTCATCATCATTAATATTGCCCACAGATGCGCCATCTGCATCTGTTAACGTATTAATTAATGCTTCGCTTTCAAAGTTAATTAAATCAACATCTATTGGCGGATTAAAAGGGTTAGCAATTGATGCAGCGACTTCACCTCGATCATTAATTGCTCTAGCATAGCTGTTAATCCCTTTATCTCTTAAAGGTAATTCCACAACTGTATATTTTGCTGCTTGCGCTGAACAAATGGTTAGCGCACAAAGGGTTAGCCCAGAGGCCAGCCGATTCATTTTCATTACGTATCCTGTAAATTACTACTTAATTAGCTAATTTCGGTATTTTGATATAGCAAATACATTTGGGTATCTACATACCTTCTAGCTCATCCCATCGTGCATACGCTTTTTCCAGCGAACTTTCACAATCTGCTAGTTCATTGATTGCGGTATTAAATTCATCTTGGGACTGCTTAAAAAATTCCGGATCATTTATTTTACTTTGTAAAGCTTGGACTTCATTTTCCAGCTTTTCTATTTCTAGTGGTAAAGAATCTAGCTCTAATTGATGTTTATAAGACAACTTTTTTGTCTTTTTTATTACCGGTTGAGACTTAGGACTCGCTGATTTTACAGAAGTTTCGTCTTCTGTGGGTTTTTTTTCTGTTTGATACCAAGTTTCGATATCAGTATAACCACCAACAAACTCTTTAAGCTTACCATTGCCCTCAAAAAACAGGCTAGATGTTACGACATTATCAACAAATTCTCTATCATGACTTACTAAAATAACAGTACCTTGGTAACCGGAAATTAAATCTTCAAGTAACTCCAAAGTTTCCACATCTAAATCATTTGTTGGTTCATCTAGAATTAGTATATTTGAGGGCTTTAACAATAGCTTAGCCAACAATAATCTATTTTTTTCTCCGCCAGAAAGTGACCTAACCGGTGCGTTAACTCTATCTGGCGTAAACAAATAGTCCTGTAAATAACTCATAACATGCTTGTATTGGCCATTAACCAACAAATCACGCTTTCCGTCACCCACTACATCAATAACACTTTTATCTAAATCTAAGGCTAATCGGTGTTGGTCAAAATAGGCAACTTCTAGATTAGCTCCTTGTTTTACAGAACCCGACTGGGGTTGCAAACTACCTAATAACAAACGTATCAGGGTACTTTTACCACAGCCGTTGGGGCCGATTAAGGCAAGTTTATCGCCTCTAAATACATTTAATTCTAAATTATTAACAATAACTTTATTGTCAATTTCATAGTGCAAGTCGACGGCTTCAAACACAATCTTGCCGGAAGAGTTACTGGCACTAACGGTAGCTTTCGCTCTGCCTTGCAATTTATTCCTTTGCGAATGCTCTTGGCGCAGTGCTTTAAGCGCTCTTACCCGACCTTCATTACGAGTACGACGTGCTTTTATTCCTTGTCTAATCCATTGCTCTTCTTGGGATAATTTTTTATCAAACTCAGCGTTAGCATTTTCTTCGTTTTTAAGATCTTCGGCTTTTTTATCTAAATAGGTTTGATAGTTACCAGGATAACTGGTGAGATTACCGCGGTCTAAATCGATAATTCTGGATGCCACAGCGCGGATAAATGCTCGGTCGTGACTGACAAAAACTACCGCGCCTTTGTATTCCTTAACAATTCCTTCAAGCCACTTAATCATGTGAATGTCTAAATGGTTAGTTGGCTCATCTAGCAATAATATGTCTGGGTTCCCCACCAAGGCTCTAGCTAGCGCGGCTTTTCGACGCCAACCACCAGATAAAGAAGATAATTGCTGATTACCATCCAAATCCAATAAAGTCAGTACCTGACTAATTTGTTGCTCAAATTGCCAAGCATCTTGATGCTCTAACTTATGTTGAAGCTGCTCTAAAACTTGTAGATTTTTATCAGATGGATCGGTAGTCACTAAATTTATTTGGTGGAAATAGGCCTTTAATAACTCACCTGTTTCAGCCATACCTTCAGCGACATAATCAAATAGTGTTGACTCAACACTTTCCGGCGGATCTTGCGGAAGACGAGATATTTTAACGTTAGGTGAAATAATTCGTTGGCCATCATCTAATGGCTGGTCACCTTCTAAGACTTTTAGTAACGTGGACTTACCACAACCATTACGGCCTACTAAACAAATACGTTCGCCAGGGTGAACCACTAATTCGCCTTTGTTTAAAATGGCAGGATGTCCAAACGACAGTTGAGCATTTTTTAATTGTAATAAGCTCAAGCTAAAAACTCCTTCAGTTGCATTAAATCAAATGGCCAGCCTAATTCTTTCTGGTTGTCTTGGCGTTGGATAACCGGAATTCGTGCGCCATATAAATGGTATAACTGATGGTCTGATTTCACGTCAACAGTGGTAACTTCCAAGTCATAACTTGTCGCTACTTCTGCTAACAAAGCATGAGCTAAGTCACACAAATGGCACTGTTTTCCAGAATAGAATTTTAACTGCATGTATCAATTATCTCGTTTATCTAGTCTTGCTTGGTAAATATCCAGCAGTGGTGAATTTTAGGATTACGTTTGAAGTCTTCAGGCAATGTTTTTTGACTTATATTTTCCACCGATAGCCCCAGTGACTTAACGGCACTTTCATCCAATTTAAAACTGCGTAGATTATTAGAAAAAATAATCTCACCCTTTGGATTTAAGCGCTGGTAGGCATGTTCAAGCAGTTGCATATAATCACGCTGAACATCCCAAGTTGAATCCATTCTTTTAGAATTAGAAAATGACGGAGGATCGATAAATATTAAGTCATAAGTTTGCTGATGGTCGGTTAGCCAATTAATACAATCCGCTTGAATAAATTGATTTGCGCAATTGATGTTGTTCAACTGAACGTTTTGTTTCGCCCAGCTAATATAGGTTTTCGACATATCAACTGTGGTCACTGATTTTGCACCACCTAATCCAGCGTGCACAGAGACACTTCCGGTATAGGCAAAAAGATTCAACACATCTTTATTGCTTGATCGTTGTTGCACAATTTGGCGGGTAATTCGATGATCTAAGAACAGTCCCGTATCAAGGTAATCAGACAGGTTAACTAAAAACTTAGCCCCATTTTCGTAAACCTCTAAAGTAACTTTCTTTTCAGCTACCTTTTGATACTGTTCACTGCCTTTTTGCTTTTGGCGTGTTTTCACTACAATTTGCGTTGAATTCACCCCAGTCACTTCGGGCAATGCCAAGAGTACGTCATGCAAGCGTTTACGGGTCTTTTGCTCTGGAATATCTTTTGGCGCAGCGTACTCTTGCACAACTAACCAATCAGCGTAACGATCTATTGCTACGTTGTATTCGGGCAAATCGGCATCATACAAACGATAACAGTTAGTATTTTGTTTGTTGAGCCAACGAGATAGGGACTTAATATTTTTAGCTAAGCGGTTGGCAAAATCTGATTGCGGCTTCACCGACTCTTTAACAATGACATTCTTTTCATCTAAAACGTAATTAACCAACTGACACTCAATAGCCCCGTTCATTAATTTGTAATCTTTATTGGCAACCAATTTCAGCTGTTTAAACAGGTCTCTATTAGCAGTGAGTAAACTTACTCGCCAACCTTGAAAGTGTTGTTTTAAATGTTCGCCCCATGATTGGAACACTGGTAATAGTTCAGTCAGCTCATTTAATCTTTCCCCGTAAGGTGGGTTAGACACTATGTAACCGGCTTCGCAATCAACTTGTAATTTAGTCGCATCAGAATTGAAAAAAGTAATGTGCTCAAGCATTCGGGCTGAATCGGCATTTTGTTTTGCAGTGTTTAAAACTCTTCTATCCAGATCATTAGCATATATTTTTGCCTCAGGCTGTACTTGAGCATCCAGTGCCTCATCAACTAATACTTGCCAAAGTTCAGCTTGATGTAATTTCCAATTGCTGAAGCCCCAGTGCTGTCTACCTAAGCCAGGAGCAATATTACATGCCATCAATGCCGCTTCGATGGCAATGGTTCCTGAACCACACATTGGATCAAATAATGGCTTAGAGCGATCATTATTCCATCCACTACGTAATAACATCGCACAGGCTAAATGTTCTTTTAAAGGAGCTTGTCCCGTTTGCTGACGATAGTGACGTTGGTGTAAGCTGCGGCCCGAAATATCCACGTATACCGCAAAATTTTCTCTGCGTACTCGAGCATGAATTCTTATATCTGGCTGAACTTTACTGATCGACGGTCTTTCGCCAAAATGATGGCTAAAGGTATCAACAATTGCGTCTTTAACCTTTAAAGCACCAAACTGGGTGTTATTAATCGTTCTATTGGTACCCACAAAATCAACCACAAAGGTATTTGAAACGCTAAAGTGATCCTGCCACGGCACAGTTGCAACAATATCATACAGCTCTTCGGCAGTATCTATTTTGCCTTCGGCCAATTGCACAAGAACACGATTCGCTAACCGAGACCACAGACAAACTTGGTATACATCTTTTAGCTCACCACTAAAATACACCTGACCAGGTCGCATTTTTAAACTGCTATTCGGTAATAAAGTCGTTAACTCGTCAAGCAATAGCCCATCGAGTCCCCTTGAGGTTGTAACTAGAATTTCAAACATGTATGTACCAGAAAATAAAATCTCGGCGATTATACGGGATAAAGGCAGAGGGTATAAGGGTTATTATTGAATAGCGGATTATATTTGTATAAAAAATGAAGATTAAAAATAAGAAAAATTGTCTGATTGTTCGTCGCTGTCATCTTCAAGTTGCTCTAAGCTCAACAATCTATCGGACAGCACATTTATTAACGAAAACTGACTATGTACTTTATTATCGGAGGTTGTAAACTCTTCAGATAAATTTAAACACAATACTGAACTACCCTGTTGTTGCAGAGTAAGCATCAGGTAACTTTCACCATTGCAGCTTAACCAAGCCAGTTGCTGCTCCTCACTATGCAAACAACAACTATTTTTTTGGTATAACCAGCTTTTGTTTAAAACCGGTTTATGAAAGCACTTCGCAGCAGTTGCGTTTAATGCAATTTGAGTCTTCACACTATCTTCGAAGGGTACATTGGAGTTATTTACCGCTTCAAGTGATTCAATGAAACATTGAGAATGCTGAATTTCAAAGTACAAATTCTCTGGAATCAGCTTTAACTGAGAATCCAAATAAGCAGTTTGAAACGATAATCCAGCATTTAACTCAATCATCAAAAAATGTGACTGTTTATCTATAAACCATTTCCAATGACCTGATGGCAACAACATAGAATATAAACTTCAGTAAAGGCTATTTTATCTAGTGTGAATTTATCACAATTACAGCCTTATACTAATCCTTTCACTATTTGTTTTATCAGTGGAGGTCCCTGATAAATAAAGCTGGAATATATTTGCACTAAACTGGCTCCCGCACTTAGTCTCTCATTTGCAGTAGCACTAGAATGAATCCCACCTACGCCAATGATAGGCATTGCACCATCTAAGTATTGCGCTAGTTTCTTAGTTATATGCAGGCTCTTATCAGTTAGCACTTCTCCACTTAACCCGCCAGCTTCTTTTGCATAGCGCAAGCCTTCTACAGCAGAACGATCTAGCGTGGTATTGGTGGCTATGACCCCATCAATTCCGGTTTTAACTAAAGATGCAGCAATGCCCTGCACTTCCTCATCGGTTAAATCAGGCGCTATTTTGACCACAAGTGGCACATATTTACCGTGAAATTGGGATAATTGCTGTTGTTCATTTTTTAGGCCCAACAGTAAGTGATCTAATGCTTCACCATATTGCAACGATCTTAACCCTGGCGTATTGGGAGAAGAAATATTAACTGTGACATAATCTGCATAGGCGTAAACTTTTTTCAAACAGATTAAATAATCATCTAGGGCGTTCTTTTCTTCTGTCTGTTTATTTTTACCAATATTAATACCTAAAACCCCATCATATTGGGACTGTTTCACCTGCTCAACTAGATAATCAACACCTTTATTGTTAAATCCCATGCGATTAATGATAGCTTTCGCATCAGGCAATCTGAACATGCGTGGTTTTTCGTTACCAGGCTGTGCTAGAGGGGTTACGGTGCCAACTTCGATAAAGCCAAATCCCATGGCAGAAAATGCATCAATACATTCGCCATTCTTATCTAAGCCTGCGGCAAGGCCTAATGGATTTTTGAAGGTTAATCCTAAACATTTAACTGGATGGTCTTCTACCGTCTGCTGATAGGTTAGCTTTAATAAATTATGTTGAGAACGTTTCAAATAGTTTAACGTGAAGTCATGACTCCATTCTGGGTCACATTGAAATAGTGCTTTTTGCACAAGTGGATACATAAAAAGACCTCAACAAAAAGCCCTGATTAGCAGGGCTTTATTATTAAAAACAACTGGATATTAGTTTACCAATACCCCATTAACTGCTCGCGTTTATGCTAAGCAACATCAATTCTCTTAGTGCCACAGAGAATTTAGCAAATTCATGAGAATTACTGGTTTTGAATTCTGACATCATATGATACCAGCGTTCCAACAATATGGTATTGTTCTCCATCCATTTATTCAAAATTTCTTCAGGATCATTGTTATCTGGTGCACCTGATAACAATACAGTAGTAAGCGATCGTTGCTGCCAATCTAACTCTTCACGATAAGAGGCTCTGGCGAGTGCTTGCCAATGGTTGCTTACTGTTTGGTTGTTAATTTGATCAAGGAACCAATGTAACTGCAATTTTGAACCTAAATTGAAGTATAAGCTTGCTGCCACATCCAATTTTCGGTTTTCTGATTGGGTCATTTGGGCCAAATCTAAACTGCAGAACATATTGCTCAAACTAGCGACTTTGTAGGCAATATTTTTAGGAACACCTTGCGCCACATAATCTGAAGTGGATTTTTCCAATTGGCTATATTCTGTATCAACTAAGTAGTTTTCTAAGTTTTCACTTAACGCGCTAAAAGTAGAAACGTACAAGTTAACTGACTCGGTGATAGACAGATTTTTTTCACCGTGGCGCAAGAACCAACGTGATGCTCTGCGCATTGTTCTACGCATTAGATCGAGCATTCCCAATTGGGTTTTTGCTGAAACCTTGTTGTCTAAACTTTCTATTTCTTGCCACAATGCATCGATACCAAATACAGCTTTAACAACCGAGTATGCCGTCGCCACTTCTTCCACTGCAGCACCGGTTTCTTCTTGCATCCTAAACACAAAATTAAGCCCCATATCATTAACCATATTGTTGGTTAATTTAGTGGCGATAATCTCAGCTCGCAGCGGATGGAATTCCATCTGCGGTACAAACCTGTCTTGCAGTTTCTGCGGGAAGGCACTAACCAGTAATTGCTCATGGAAAGGATTGTTAGTGATCTGTTCGATATTTAACTTCTGTTTTAAAACCATTTTGCCGTAAGCTATCAATACCGATAGTTCTGGTCGTGTTAAGCCTTTACCCAAAGCTTGTCTATCCGATAATTCATCGTCAGATGGAATAAATTCGAGTTCTCGATTTAACGCCCCTTCTCGTTCTAAACCATGTATGAATCGCAGTTGCTCTTTAAGTAGCGTAGGACCGCCATATTCAGTAATGGATATTGATTGAGTTTGACGATAGCAATCTTGTATCACTAACTCGGCAACATCATCGGTCATAGAGTAAAGTAACTCATTGCGTTGTTTACTGGTTAAATCACCGGCGCGAACCAAAGCATTCAGTAAGATTTTTATGTTCACTTCGTTATCTGAACAATCAACCCCACCTACGTTATCGATAAAGTCGGTATTTACCCTACCGCCTTGAGATGCATATTCGATTCGGCCCATTTGGGTTAACCCTAAGTTACCCCCTTCACCAATAATTTTGGCGCGGACATCTTTACCATTTACGCGAGTATCATCATTGGCGCGGTCCCCAACTTCACTGTGGGTTTCTTTGCTACCTTTGACGTATGTTCCAATCCCGCCGTTCCAAATCAAATCAACCTGCATTTTTAATGCATTGTGAATAAGTTCATTAGGAGTCATAGCTGCCTGAGTCGTACCTAACCATTTTTTCATTTCATTGGTTAATTTGATCGACTTCGAGGCGCGACTAAAGATACCGCCGCCTTTAGAGATTAGCGATTTATCGTAGTCATCCCAGGTCAGAGATGGATTTTCAAACAAACGTTTTCGTTCTGCATAACTGTTTGCGGTGTTTGGATCAGGATCAAAGAATATGTGTAAGTGGTTAAACGCACAGATTAAACGTGTGTGTTTTGATAACAACATTCCGTTACCAAACACGTCACCTGCCATATCGCCGATGGCAACACAGGTAAAATCAGTGGTTTGACAATCAATATCAATTTCACGGAAGTGACGTTTTACTGATTCCCATGCACCTCTAGCGGTAATACCCATCTTCTTGTGGTCGTAACCGATACTGCCACCTGAAGCAAAGGCGTCACCAAGCCAAAAATTGTATTCATCGGAAATGCTGTTCGCAATGTCAGAGAAGGTCGCCGTTCCTTTATCTGCCGCCACAACCAAATAAGGGTCATCTTCATCAAGTCTAACCACATTTTTAGGCGGTACGACTTCACCATCAATAATGTTGTCAGTGATATCTAATAGGCTGCGGATAAATATGCGATAGCAAGCCTGCCCTTCTTTTTGAATCGCGTCTCTACCTTGATCCATGGGTAAGTTTTTACAAACAAATCCACCTTTAGCGCCCACGGGTACTATTACCGTATTCTTAACTTGTTGGGCTTTAACCAATCCAAGTACTTCGGTTCTAAAGTCTTCTCTTCTGTCAGACCAGCGCAAACCGCCTCGTGCTACTTTGCCACCGCGTAAATGCACACCTTCAATTCGAGGGGAATACACAAATATTTCATATTTTGGCAAAGGAAGAGGCATGTCTGGAATTAATTCAGGCAGCAACTTAAATGACATATAAGGTTTTTCGTTGCCATCTTCATCAGGTTGATAGAAGTTGGTTCGCAAAGTGGCCAAAATCATGTCTAAATAACGGCGAATAATTCGATCATCATCTAGATTAGATACTTGGTCTAGGCGCTCTTTAATATCACTTAAAATACTGTCGTTTTTCTTTTCACTGCGTTTTTTATTTGGATTGAATCTATTGGCAAATAATTCAATTAGTTTTTTTGCAATACTTGGGTAATTAGCCAGTGTGTTTGCCATGTAAGTCAAACTAAACGAACTTCCGGTTTGACGCATATATTTTGCGTAGGCCCGCAATATAGTGACGTTCCGTCCGGTTAAACCGGCACCTAAAACCAACCTATTAAATGGGTCGTCTTCTAAGGTGTTGTGCCATACTTTGGCAAACGCATCTTGAAACAATGCTTGCGCTGCTTCCATGTCTAAGTTTTGACTATTACTGTGCAGCATTGAAAAGTCCATAATCCAATGCACATCGCCATTTTGGCATTTTATTTTATAGGGACTTTCATCAATTACCCGCAAACCAAAGTGTTCAAGCATTGGCAATACAGCAGACAAATGAATGGGTTCCTTACGGTGAAACAGTTTTAGTTTAACCGCTTTAGAGTCGTGACCTTCTTCTTGAGGTCGATAAAACAACATATCCAGGGTATGAGATTCGGTAAGTTGTTCAAGCTTACTGATATCGACTAATGCAACGCTTGGTAAGTTTTGTTCTGTATAACTGCGAGAAAATGCATTACCGTACATTTGTTCTATGGCTTTACCAGCTGCTTCACCATAGGTTGCGCTAATAGAAGCTGCCAACCTGTCATTCCAACTTTTGGTTAGCTCGATAATATTCTTTTCAATTTCCTTCACATTAAATTCCGCATTGTTATCTTTCACTCGTGCAATGTAGTGAGTACGCGCATAAACAGACTCAGAAAAATAAGTAGTAAACTCTACTTGTTCTGTACTATTAAAAGACTTTTGTAATAATTCTTGGGTCTCTTTACGTAACTGCGTGTTGTAGCGTTCCCGCGGAACATAAACCATACAACTAATAAAACGACCAAATGCATCTTTACGTACGAATAATTTAGATATTCCACGTTCCTGCATTTGAAAAATGCCCAATATTATCTTGCCTAACTCTTCATCATCACCTTGTAGCAACTCGTCACGAGGATAAGTTTCGATAATATTGACGAATGCTTTGTACGCGTGTGAGTTTTTATCAAAACCGGAATGTCCACAAATGCGTTCAATTTTGCGTTGTAAAACAGGCAACTGTGTAGCGCTGCTATTGTAGAATGAAGCTGCATACAATCCTAAGAAGCGGTGTTCGCCAATTACATTACCGGCCTTGTCGAAACATTTAATACCTACATAGTCCATATACGCGGGACGACTTACTCGCGCCCTGCTGTTGGTTTTAGTTAAAATAAGCGGGTTTTTACTTAATGCTTCTTTTTGCGCCGATTGTGGCATATTAGATAAAATTCT
This sequence comes from Aliiglaciecola lipolytica, assembly GCF_018860635.1. Taxonomy (GTDB): domain Bacteria; phylum Pseudomonadota; class Gammaproteobacteria; order Enterobacterales; family Alteromonadaceae; genus Aliiglaciecola; species Aliiglaciecola lipolytica_A. The sequence goes on along the minus strand of NZ_JAHKPT010000004.1, from coordinate 251,933 downwards.
ATCGCGGTCGCTTATTGAATTTTTCATCAAACCGAGACTGGTTTCGTTTTTAGGCGTCCAACGATGATCACCTTCGATAGCGTTTACGTCATAGTAGCGATAGCCCATTAACGTAAAGTTATGATCATTTAACCAAGTTAAAAACTCCATGGCCTGAGTTTGTTCGTCTTTGCTGACGGGGCAATTTGATGAAGGAAATTCATCAATTATGCTGTTTAATTTGTCGCGCATTGACTCCCAATCTGAAACCGCTAATGATACTTCACCGACCACAGACAGTAGTTCACTGGTTAGTTTATTCAGCGCTTCTCTAGTGACTTGCCTATCAACTTCAATTAAAAAAACAGTTTCACGTATTTTTTGCTTAACTCGGCTTTTGCTAGATAAAAATGTATCTACTTCACCTTTATCATTTCGCTTTAGACTAATAGGACTATGTAACAATAAATGTGAGGTTATATTCAGGCGATTTAGAGTCATCCTGACAGAATCAACTAAAAACGGCATGTCCCTAACAATGATCTCAACGATAGTGTGAGAGGATTGCCAACCGTGTTTAGATATTTCTGGATTAAACACACGAATTTTTGGCTGTTGACCGTCATATTTAACAAACTCATTCCACAGACTTAATGTCGCACCATATAAATCGCTGTCATTGCGATTTTCTAAGTCGTCTATCGAAATATTCTTAAATAGTAAACGAGAAAATTGCTCCACTAATTCGGCATTGGATTTATCGATTTTTTTATTAATCAGTTTAAATACGTTTTCTAGCAGTACTGAATGTTGGCTATTGGCAACCGTCATTTTATTACCTTGTAATGATAAAAGTGCTAATTTTTCTTAACACAATAAATAGGTTCTTTTTAGATTAGTCAAAATGCTGAGATATATACAGTTTTTGATAATTTAGTTGCTCTATTTTCGCTAAAAATTGAAGCCTTTAAAAGGATTAAATTAACTATAAATTTACAATAAATATAAATATGCAAGGAATCTAATTAAAAAGGGCCGAATGGCCCTTTCATTGAAGTTTAAGCAAATAATTATGCAAAAATTATTTTTGTTTTCGCCAGAAAACAGCGGCTAAAGCCGGTAAAACTACGATAGCACCCAACATATTTACGACAAACATGAAGGTTAATAGTATACCCATATCCATTTGGAACTTGAGAGAAGAGAATACCCAAGTACTCACACCTACCGCAAGCGTAATACCAGTAAAGAGAACGGCACTACCTCTTTCTTTCAATGCTTCAAAATAAGCCTGTCTAACCGGCATGCCTGATTTGAGCTTAATGTTCATGGTCGATAATATGTAAATACCGTAATCCACACCAATACCTACACCTAAAGCAATGACCGGTAATGTAGACACAGTAAGTCCAATTTCTAAAAATGTCATCAATGCCTGGGCTAATACTGAAACAACATACAGAGGAATAACCACTGACATTGTAGCCCGTAAAGAACGGAAGCTCAGTAGACATAAAATAATCACTGCACCAAACACATACATCATCATTGGATTCTGAGCATCATCGACAGCTTCGTTTTTAGCCGCCATTACGCCAACAGGGCCAGATGCCAAACTAAATTTAAGCTCATCTGTTTCGTAATCCTGTCTGAAGACTTTAACCGCATCAACCACGCGTTTAATGGTTTCTGCTTTGTGATCTTCCATAAACAAGATGATCGGCATAACTGAACAATTAGTATTGAGCAAACCAGAAGACGTTGGGATTTGTGCAATTGCCTGCACCAAGGTTTGCTGATTACGCGGAATAACACGCCATTTAGGATTACCTTCGTTGTAACCTGCGTTGACTAATTTCGCCACCGATGGGAGGCTAACAGTTGATTGTACTCCTTCAATGTTGCCCATTTTCCACTGCAATTCATCAATCGCATTCATTACTTCATAGGAAGTACATGCCTCAGGCGTTGTTTCTACTAAAATGGAGATGTAATCGACACTGATGGCGTACTTATCGGTTATCAAAAATGTATCTTGATTGTAGCGACTACTTTCGTGCAGCGCAGGCGCACCTGCATGCAAGTCACCAATTTTCATTTTTGACGATTGAAGCCAACCAAATACAAACAAAACGGCGGTCACGATTAAGATTAAATATGCCACTTTAGGAGTCGAACAATGAGCAATCGTATTCCAAAATTTATCGGAACGATTTTCTTTGTTCTTAAATTTGTTTTTATATGAATCACTAAATTTTACATAAGACATCAGCACCGGCAATAGGATCAGGTTGGTCAATATAATGACTGCAACACCCAAACTAGCGGTTATTGCTAACTCTCTGATGATACCAATATCGATCACTAACAGGGTCATAAAACCGACGGTATCAGATAGCAACGCAATACCACCAGGAATCAGTAAAGTTCTAAACGCACTTTCAGCTGCAAATAGCGCAGTTCCGCCTTCAACAACACGTTTGCCTACTGCATTAATCATTTGCACACCGTGGCTTACGCCTATGGCAAAGACTAAGAATGGTACTAAAATCGACATAGGATCTAAGCCAAACCCTAGAATGGTTAGCAAACCTAATTGCCAGACAACGGCTATCACTGAACACAGTAAAGGCAATATGGTGAGCATGATTGATTTGGAAAAGAAATAAACCATTACGGCAGTAATTGCTAATGCAATGGCAAAAAACAACAGTACGTCTTTGGCACCATTGGCAACATCGCCAATCATTTTGGCAAAACCAATTATATGAATAGTGGTATTTTCGTTTTCGAATTTACCCCGTAATTGCTCTTCTAATTGATCAGCCAGTACTAGGGTATCTAATTTTTCGCCCGTTGCTGGGTCAATATTAAGCAACTGCGCAGAAACCATGGCACATTTGAAATCATCTGAGACCAATTGCCCAACTATGCCGGCCTTATCGATGTTTTGAGAAACTAAGGCTAACGCGTCTGGGTTTGTTGAATCAAAGTCTGCAGGGATCACTGGACCACCAGAAAACCCACCTTCAACAATTTCAGTAAAACGAGTGGAGGACGAAAATAATGATTTAACTAAAGAACGTTCAACGCCGTTAATGAAAAACAACTGGTCATGTACGTTTTTCAGCGTATCGAAGAATTCGGTGTTAAAAATATCACTATCTTTATCACATACTGATACCAATATACTGTTAGCACCGCCAAAATCTTTAGCATGCTTCATATAGTTGACCATGTATTCATGATTCAACGGTATATTTTTAGTGAAGCCTGCGTCTAATTTAAGTTGCGAAGATTGGTAACCTAAAAACGCAGTGGTTAACGCAAACAGTATTATTACAATAATCCGATTTCGAAAAATTGTGTTTACACAAAAATCTATCAATTTAGTCATAGGTCTTTACTAATTCCTTCGCAAACTGACTCGCCTTCGTTATACAAAACACTTTTAATTCCTTCAGCTGTGGCCAAAAGAATATGGTTTTGAAAAGAAACAGCAGCATTTATCGCTTTGCCATCATCAAAATGTGCATTTGAAACATTTGTATCATCAACACACACAACGTTACCGCTATTACCCATCGCCACAAACTGGGATTGAGAAATAGGCATAATCACATTTAATGAGGAAGTTATCCCTGAGTGGATGGTCATCCAGTTTCCATCATTAGCAGTCATTCTGAAAATGTTGCCACGCAAACCAACTGCAACAATATCGCCATTATTCAACTGCTGTATATCGAAGAACGAACCATAATAGTTTACGTCCATACGCTGCCAAGTGTGTCCTTTGTCTTCGCTTTTAGCCAATAACCCAGACTCCCCAGCAATATAAATGACATCATCAACCACTAATATTTTATTTAGGTGAGGTAAAATAGAGACCAATTCAGATTGATAAAACTCTTCATCTTCTAAGCGAATTTCTTCTAAATAGTCAATATCATCTGGATGGAGGAAACCCTGGTGAACTTCTTTTTTCCAAGTAACTCCGCCATCAACGGTGCGCATGAAAGTGCCGTATGCACCGATGGCTAAACCTTCTTTAACATCTAAAAATGTTACATCTAAAAGTGGTTTCTCCAACTCCGGGGCAAACATTTGAATTTCCCAAGGTTGGCCTTTTTCCGACTGATGTAAAATGACCGCATCATGTCCCACTGCCCATAATTTATTCTCAATGGCAGTCACCGCGGTAAGAGTAGATAAGGTTGGAATTGCTTGCTGTTGCCATTTTTCACCATCCTCTGAAATCAGAACATGGCCACGCTCGCCAACAGCGACAATGCGTTGCGCGGTTTTAGTGACATCTAATAATAGCGATTCTTTTGCTAAAGGAGCCATATAAGACTCTTCAGAAGACGCTGAGAATGCACTTAAAGAACTCACAAACAAAATTGTTAAAATTTTACTTCGATTCATTTTCTTCTTTTCATCTTCAGTTACAAAAACGGCTGGCAGAGCCAACCGTTTTTTTTTGCTAGTTAGCGTATCCCTTCTCGCCTAAGGGCTTGGGCGGTAAACTCTTTCTCACTAGGTCTAACAGAGAAATCGTAGACTTTATCTTCATTATCAAGTCCTAATGCCAAATAACGTCTTGAATTAAGATCATGATATACATCTAGCGTAGACCAATGTGTGGGAACATCGTAGTAATTTAATCCATGAGCAACTGCTACCTTGTACAAATCGCCACGGTTGTCATACATATCCACGACTTGTACTTGCCAACTATCTTCGTCAATGAAAAATACTCGTTTAGAATATACGTGACGGAAACCTTCTTTTAAAGTAGCTTCAACAACCCATACACGGTGTTTTTCATAACGAGTTAAATCAGGATTGATATGTCCAGGTGTTAAAATTTCTTCGTACTTCACTTTATCACTATGCAGCGCATAGCTATTATACGCGACGTACATTTCTTTTTTACCTTTTAATTCCCAGTTATAGCGGTCAGGTGCACCGTTAAACATATCGAAATCGTCGGTTGTACGCAATCCATCTGACGCAGTTCCTGGCGCATCATAAGCAATATTAGGTGCCCGTCTAACACGACGTTGCCCTGTATTGTACGTCCAAGCTTGACGTGGCTCACGCACCTGATCCATGGTTTCATGCACTAACAATGCTGTTCCGGCTAAACGAGCTGGTGAAGTAATCGACTGTTTGAACTTCATTAACATGTTGTTTTCTAACAGTGCTTCAGGTGTTGCATCACGTTTTGCATATTCAACTAATAGTATTTCATCGAATCCTATTACCGTGTAATCACCAGAAGCTGTCGGTGCTGCTTGCCCACCATTTCGTTCAATGCCTTCGCCACGAAAACGTAAAATATGGTTCCAAATTGCTTCTACACCCGTTTGTGGAATTGGAAAAGGTACACCAATAGCGGCATTCTTTATTCCGTTTCCGCCTTGCACTAGCTCCGCCCGTGATGCGTTCGCTTTAGCAGCATCGTAAACATATTGAGGGTTAGAGGCAGTACGACGAGTTTGATATACGGGCATTTCGTATGTTTCTGGGTAAGTTTCAAAAAGTTTGATTTGCCCAGCACTCAAAAAGTCAGCATATTCTTTGTAATTTTTACCTGTAATGGTAAATAAAACCTTATCTCCTGGAAAAGGGTCAGGATGAAAGTCTCCCGGTGTATAACCTGCAGGAGGTGTTGTAATTCCACCATCCCAAGCTGGAATGCTGCCATCAGCATTACCCGCTTTTTCTCCGCCAAGTGGCGTGAGTTCAGTGCCAAGTTTCGCTGCTTGCTCTTGAGATACTTTCGCATGAGCAAACGAAACACTTAGTGCCAATGCCAAAGCAGAGGTTGTTACTACTAAATTCTTAATCATTTCGTTTTTCTCTTAAATCGAGTATTTAAAGTTGACTGAAACAAAGTCGCGATCTGAAAGTGCGTTCGAATTACCGATTCCACCCCAGAAACTGCTGTACCCTACCGCAGCTGAGAATTTACTCAAATAATCAAACTCGAAAGTTAAATTAGCTGATTTCACATCTTCGGTGAACAGGAACAATGGATCAGGTGTTGTACCCTCTACGTCATGAGAGAATGTCGCCCGTGTTCTGAGGTTTACTCCGGAAAACACGTTATTGAAGTCGGCTACCGCTAAGATCCGATATCCCCAAGCATAATCCGTTGGAAATGGATTTGTTTCAGGACCATTTGACAATCCAATGTGTAGACCTTCTCGGGTGGAAATAATATTACCACTTTCATCCCGTAAAGGCTCTAACGAAGGTGTTCTTGATGTGCCAGGTCCATTTAATCGTATAATGCTTGGATCAGGCATATCTTCAATGCTCACATAGCCTACTTCACCAAGTAATATTAAATTATCGGTTCCAAAGGCTGGCCCAAATACATGGGTTGTAGTTAATTGCATCTGAATAGTATCAGATAACACAAAACCTTCTGCTGTTTCGCCAGGACCAACCGAGCGACCGATATTACCCATCTGCGAGATACCCGCAAAATCTGGGCGTATACCTGCATTTGCCAACTGCTCAGGCATCGCGGTGTAAAGTAGTTCTACATCATCAATTTGTAATGGTTCATCAACACGATAAGCGATTTCACCAGCAACAGCAGTTTCACCAACGTTGGTGTTAAAACTGAAACCATACAACTTAATATCTTCAGGATACATAAATTGGCTTTCTGTGAAGGCGTCTAACGAGGTAATGTTGTCACGTGTGATTTCATTAGCGGCTAAGTAAGCAATATCTTGTGCAATACCTTCGGCAGTAAAATCGGATGTTGTACCGGAAATTAGCGGACGCTGACTATGGTAATTTATATGATAAATACTGAATTCCGTATCATTTAAATCAGCAGAATAGTAAGACATTTTAAAACCGTATTGACCTTGGTCATCGGCGTCGGTATGAGCTGCGTCACTATATCCTCTTACCGCTACTTTAGTAGGATAAGCCAAATAAGCAGCTGCAATTTGAGTCGAATCAGCACCGGCCAATAATGCCGAACGTAATCCATTTAGGCTCTCTAATAAGAAATCTAAATTAATATCTGGGTTACCGCTGAAGCCCAATTGAATATTTTGAGCCTGCCCGCCCTCACCTGCAAAATCATTAGTCGCAAAGTAACTACCTGCTTGCGGTAATCTACTGCGCTCCCACTCATACTGATAATACATCGACATACTTAAGTTTTCGGTTAAACCGAAGGAGGCGAAAACCATGCCGACAGGAATGAAAACTTCTTTTAGCTCTGCACCTGGAGCTTGTGCACGAGTCACATCCACAGGGTTAGTGGTGTTTATACCGTGTTGGATGAAAGTACTTTCCCCCCAACTAACTACCTGGTTACCAATACGCAAGGTGACAGGTACGTCACCAATATCGAAGTCCGCATAGAAAAATGCGTCTAACAATCTTACATCTGAACATAATTCTTCTGATGCTTGAGATGCAGCACATGGATCTTGGGTTTGACCGGTAATCGGATTCGCCCAATCTCTAGAGCTGTCGTTTAAAGCAAAATCGTAAAAATAGAGTCCGCGAGCAAAAAATCCCATATTGTCATAACGGATATCTAATTCATGGGTGCCTTTGAAAACCGTCGAAAAGGCTTCACCTTTATCAAAATTTAAATTTCCTAAGTCACCATTTGTTGAATAAGAGCCATCAGCGCTTGCCCACACATCAGATGATGGATAAATAACATTGGTAGCCGCATTATAACCTGTCCAATCAAAATTAGGGTGATTGCTGTTACCAATCAAAGAAAAGTCCCGCTCTTCAACTCGAATGCTCGTTCCTAGCGAAAAGTTTGAGTCAAAGTTTACTGACCAATCTCCACTCTCCCATGACGCGGCGTAAAGATTTGCGGAAGTCATAACAGAAACGGCGGCTATGCTAAGTGCAAGCGGTGACTTTTTAAACTTCAAAGGTCCACACTTCATATTTTAGTTCTCCCTAGTCGTCAGAAAATACAGACGACGTTTATTTAGTAGCAAATTATTCACAAAATCATTACATCATTTCGACCTGATAGCAAGAAGAAATCGTACCAGTTAACAATTTGTAAAAATCTACCATTTTCAATAGGTTAAAAATCAATCAATCGTTAACAAGGGTAAATTAGCTCACTTTTTCAAATGAAAAGACTTTATTTTCAGGAGTAATTATAAGACGAAAACGCCCATTTAACCCGAGTCGGGTTACAAATGGTCGTAAATTAAAGGTGGGAAGTTGAACACTCTCGCCGTTCTCAGAATAAAGAATAACGGCATTATTAGATGATAGATAAAGCTTCTCACACATTTCGTAAGAAGCTTTTAAATTAAAATAATATGTTCGCATAGTGTCATTGATAGCTAAGGCTTTTGCTCACTTTTTCAAATACGTCTTTACTTAAATTGGGAAGCGCCATTAATCGCGTTAATTGGTACTTCATTAAATCAGCCCGTATATCATCCATTTTACGCCATTGGGTTAAAGGCGTAACAATTCTAGCGGCTACCTGCGGATTTCTTGCATCTAACTTAAGTAAATAATCGGTTATATATTTATAGCCTGAACCGTCAATCGCGTGAAAACCAGTAGCGTTGTAGAACGCAAAAGTACCGATAACTGATCGAACTCGGTTTGGATTATCATGATTAAACTGTTTGTGACTCAATAATAAATCTAGACGCGCTAAAATATCTGGAACCTCACAACTTGCGTGCAACGCAAACCACTTATCCAGAACTAAGGGGTCATCAGACCATTTTTGTTCAAATTTACCCATTAGAATTTCAAAACAAGGAAGCACTGCAGATTGAGCGGCTTTAAGTGCGCCTAGTGTGTCAGTCATATTGTCTGATGATTCAAACTGTTTAGTTACTAGGCTATTACCTTGCTCAGTTTTGGCTAAATAATATAAACACAAATTGCGTAACTTACGCTTATTAACTTGTTCAGATTCATAGTCATAACCAGATTGTTGGGTCGTTTGATAAACAGTTGCAAAATACTCTGAAAACGTTTTGGCGATATAAATTTCCAGTTCTTTTCTAGCCTGATTTAACTCCACCACATAATAACGTGGGACTTGCTGGGCTAACGTTTCGATACTCGGTAGGGTTAACATTTCAGCGATCAACGCTAAGTCAGAGGATGCTTTTATGTCCTTCAGCAATCCATCGACGAGTTTATCGATGGCCTTATAATTAACACTCAATTTAGAACTTGCTGGCGTTTTGCCGTGTAAATATTCACTAAAAAGGGTTTGAGCAGCATCCCAACGAGAAAACCCATCTTGGCTAGATAAGGCGATTTGCAATAAAGCGTCGACTGAATAGTTAAATTCGAGTTTAACTGGGGCGGAGAAATCAGCTAATAATGCAACTGTCGGTTTTTGTTCAAACCCAGACTTAACTAGTGACTGTTGATTGAGTTTAAGATTGAACAGTTCAACCGTTGTTTCCCCGCCTTTAGTAATCAATTCTAAACGGATAGGTATGTGTAAATCTTGTTTGTCTTTTTGATCGGCGGTTGGATTATTGATTTGTTTGAACTCAAGAGCATACTCTCCTTTTTCAGCATCAAAACTCTCAGTAACATTCACAATAGGCGTGCCTGACTGTCCGTACCAACGTTTGAATTGTGACAAATCAACTTGATTAGCGTCTTGCATTGCGCTCACAAAATCATCGCAAGTAACAGCTTGTCCATCATGTCGTTTAAAATACAAGTCAATGCCATTTTTAAACCCTTCCTGACCCAACAAAGTGTGCATCATGCGGATTACTTCAGCACCTTTGTCGTAGACAGTGACAGTATAGAAATTATTCATTTCAATAACTTCGTCAGGTCGAATAGGATGAGACATGGCGCTGGCATCTTCGGCAAATTGATGTTCTCTCATCACTTTGACATTTTTTATCCGATTCACCACTGGAGAACTCATGTCTGCACTAAACTGTTGATCGCGAAAAACCGTTAACCCTTCTTTTAAACTGAGTTGGAACCAATCTCTACAGGTCACACGATTACCTGTCCAATTATGGAAGTATTCGTGGGCTATCACAGACTCAATATTGAAAAAATCTTCATCTGTTGCCGAGGCACTATCGGCTAAAACATATTTACTATTGAATACATTTAAGCCTTTATTTTCCATCGCTCCCATGTTGAAAAAGTCCACGGCAACGATCATATAGATATCAAGATCGTATTCTAAATCAAAAACTTGTTCATCCCATGCCATCGCTTTCTTAAGGGAAGCCAATGCATGATGACCACGACTCGATTTACCTTTATCAACAAAAAGCTGTAATAAAATTTTTCTACCAGAAGCCGTTTTATAGTGATCCTCGAGGAGGTCAAAGTCTCCAGCAACCAAAGCAAATAAATAGCAAGGTTTCTTGAATGGGTCATGCCATTTAACCCAATGACGGCCATCTTCAAGCTTACCGCTGTCAACTTTATTACCGTTAGATAATAAGAATGGATAATTCTTCTGATCAGCATAGATAGTAACTGTATATTCAGCCAAAACGTCAGGTCTATCGATAAAATAGGTTATTTTGCGGAAACCTTCAGCTTCACACTGAGTGCAATAGGCGTTAGCAGTTTTGTACAACCCTTCTAACGAACTATTTGCAGCCGGATTAAGTTCTGTAAATATTTCTAAATAGAAGTCTTCAGGGACATTTTCAATTATTAACGACGTTGATGTTTGCTGATACTTTTCAACGCTTTTACCATTTAATTTAACATCGATCAGTTCTAACTCTTCACCATCCAAAACAAGTGGATGTTGATGTTCACCGTTACGCTTAATACGCAACTGACTCTTAACTTGAGTTTTTGGCTCTTCAAGTTTTACCGATAAATCTACCGTGCTAATGAAAAAATGGGGAGCTTGATAATCTAAACGGCGTTTTGCTTTGATAACACTATTGTCGGACATACTTTGACCTAATTGAAAATATAAAAATACCGAATTGCGCTCAGCAAAAGCTAACTTTTACTGGCAACCGGCTCTGCGTATGCAGGAATTGGTACTCTGAGAATTTTAATCCCTAAATAGGCATACACGATAGCTAAAATAGGATTAATCAGATTAAAAAAGGCATAAATAGCGTAATCTAGCGCACCGACCCCTAAAACACCGCCCATGTAGGCACCACACGTATTCCAAGGTATTAGAGGCGAGGTTAAGGTTCCGCCATCTTCTAAACTACGAGATAGGTTTAATTGATGCAAACCACGCTTTTCATACTCATTCTTATACATGCGCCCAGGCATCACTATAGCCATATACTGATCCGCCGTAATCACGTTAGTAGCAAAGCAGGTCAATATAGTTCTGGAGATCATGTCACCAGCCGATGTAGCACCTTTTAAGATAGCGCTGACAATTCGTTTTAATAGCCCGACTTTCTCCAGTACAGCACCAAAGGTAAGTGCGCACATAATTAGCCATATAGTATTGAGCATGCTAGACATTCCGCCACGACTTAACAAGTCATTCAACACATCACTATCGGTACTAAAATTAACCCCTGCATAAAGCGCTGTCCAAACAACAGTGATACTGGCAACGATTCCTTCGCGTTCATCTGTAGCAAAGCTTTGAACGACTTCCGGTTGAAAGGCAGCAGCCCAAATCCCCCCTAAAATGGCGCCAATAGATACCGCAGGGAAAGCTGGCACTTTTTTCAGTGCTAAAACAAGCAGCACGGCTAACGGGATAAGTAAATGTAATCCCAAGTTAAATTCAGACTCCAGCAGATTTTGCATATCCACAATACCTTGTGCTGATGCCTCTTGACTTGAGTTAAAGCCTAAAACCGTAAATATTATTAAAGTGATTATTATGCTTGGAACAACTGTCCACAGCATATATTGAATGTGTTCAAATAAATTTGTCCCGGCAATTGCTGGCGCTAAGTTAGTGGTTTCCGACAAAGGAGAAATTTTATCGCCAAAATAAGCGCCAGATACCACAGCACCAGCAGTAACAGCTTCCGACATCCCCATGCCATTGGCGACTCCCATCAAGGCAACACCAACAGTAGCGGCAGTTGTCCAACTACTGCCAATACTCATGGCTACAACAGAACAAATTAAACATGTTGCTGCATAGAACAGTGATGGGTTGAGTAGTTCTAATCCATAGTAGATTAAGGTTGGAACTGTACCAGATAACATCCATGAACCAATTAAAGCACCCACGGCCAATAAGATTAAGATCGCACCAAGGGATAATGAAATTCCACTGACAATACCCTTTTCTATTTCCTTCCAGGTATAGCCATTTTTAATCCCTATCATGGAAGCAATGAACATCGCGAATATCAAAGCGATTTGATTGGGACCGAAAGAAGAATCACTGCCGTACCAATAAACCGACGAAAATAACAAACAAATTAAGATTACGATCGGTATTAATGCATCGAGAATTGTCGCTTCTTTTATGACTTTTTTATTATTATTGTTGTCCATTGGATTGATTTCCTTATCCTGTCACTGAACGATAAAACATGATGAAAATGACCACAGGACATATAAATTTCACATACCAAGGCCAAATTTTCCAAAATAACGAATGTTCGACCTCTTCATCCCCTTTGCGAAGCTCAGTTAATATATGATCCCGACGCCATACCCAACCTGCAAATATACATAAAGCGAGACCTAATAGAGGTTGGCTATATTTAGTTGTTAAGCTGATCACCAGACCAAACAAACTTGAAAAATTAAAGATGATAATCGAACTTGCGACAAAAACGCATATCGCTAACAACCAAACCGCTTTGGTGCGCTTAACGCCTTTACTCTCCACGACATAGGCGACGGGCACTTCAAGCATTGAAATGGATGAGGTTAAGGCGGCAATTACCATCAATGCAAAAAATGCGAAAGCCACAAAAATGCCCACTGATCCCATAGTATCAAATAGTGCAGGCAACACGGTAAAGATGAGGCTATCACCTTCAATTAACGCACCGTTTTCAGAAAATATTTGTACACCGTTATGCAAGGCGACATACATAGAAGGGATAATTAGCATCCCAGCAAGTACTGCCACGCCAATGTCGACTAACGCAACTGAGGCGCCAAGTGACGGTAAACGTTCATTTTTACTCACATATGAACCGTAAACTAGCATAGTACCAACACCAAGAGACATAGAGAAAAACGCCTGTCCCATCGCATTAATAAGTAACCCTGGATCCATAATTCGGCTGAAATCAGGAACTAAATAAGCCTTCCAGCCCTCAATCGCACCATCTTGCAATGAAACGTAACCAATGAGTAATACAATAATAATCATTAGCGTTGGCATAAGTCTCACTGACCAACGTTCAATTCCTTTGCTAACACCTCCGGTTACAATAGCAGCGGTGAGAATAAGAAATGCACCAGAAAAGACTAAATTTCGGAAAATGGATTGGCTCGTCAACCAATTCGATAACGTATCTAGAGCGAAGAAATGGGTGACTGTTTCTAGGAAAAAAGCCAACATCCAACCGGCCACAATGGCGTAGAATGCCAGAATTAATGAAACCGTTATAAACCCCCAGACGCCAGTAGCTCGACCTAGTTTACTACCAGATATTTGCCCAAGGGCATCTACCATATTAGCTCTGGTAGCACGACCGATGATTAATTCAGCCATTAAAACCGGATAAGCCAAAAGGAAAGCTAAGACTATGTAAACCAATACAAAAGCGGCTCCCCCATTACTGGCTACTTGGGTAGGAAACCCCCAAATATTACCTAATCCAACAGCTGAACCAGCTGCAGCGAGTATAAATCCAAGTCGAGAAGAAAACTCTCCACGTGCGTTCATTCCGTACCCTTTTATTATTATTGTGTTTAGCTAACTTTTTTAGCCATTTTGGGAATACTATACTATACCGCTATGACCTCAAAATACCCATATTTTGCAATTGATTATCCTACTTAAAAATAGCATTAAATGTCGTGAGTGACGATTTGCATAAATTTAAGTTCAGCTTGCAAGGTCTAATATTTTTTCGTATCGAAAAATAATTTATTGATGTTATAAAAAAAGGGCTATTAAAAATAGCCCTTTAATAGTAACTAAAAATTACTTTTTTGCTGAATGAGAAGCGTACATCCCAGATGATACTAAATCGAATGTGATATTAGCTGCTTCATCTAGGAATGGATCAATTTCATCCATGTCTTCTGGTAAATCATCAAGTTTTTCAACTTTTTCTTTGCCTGCTCTGACCAAGCGTTCATTCGCTCTTTTAAGACGCATAGCTTCTTGTTCGTCTTTTTCTTTTATCCGTTCAGATTCAACCAAAGAAATCGTCTTTTTATCTTTTTCTTTTTGATATCGTTGAATGTCTTCAAATATATAAGCAAATTCAGGATCATTTTGAATACGCTTCAAATGATTCTGTTCCATCACCGTGAGTACATTAGAAGTGTCACCGAAGGTGGAATAATTCACCCGCTCAATACTATCCCAAGGAAGCGCATTTTCTTCTTGGCTTTCGCCCCAATCTTCAGGATTAATTGCTGACGGAAATTTGATATCTGGAACAACACCCATGTTTTGAGTACTGCCACCGTTTATCCGATAAAACTTCGCAATTGTGTATTGAATACTCCCCAATGGATTGCTGTACAAATCGTAAATACGACCAAGTGGACGATGACGTTGCACCGTTCCTTTACCAAAGGTCTGTTCGCCTAGTACGACTGCACGACCGTAATCTTGCATAGCTGCAGCAAATATTTCTGAAGCCGATGCACTGTAGCGATCGACAAGTACGGTTAAAGGACCTTCATAATAGGTAATCCCATCGGTATCTTTCTCAGTTCTTGTGCGCCCTGAAGCATCATGTATCTGAACTACTGGACCTTGATCAAAAAACAATCCAGAAAGTAAGGTTGCCTCAGTTAACGAACCGCCACCATTACCGCGTAAATCGACAACAATTCCTCGTACCCCTTTTTCTTTTAAATCTGCCAACTCTTTCTTAACGTCGGTATGCAGATTGTTGTAGAACGAAGGTATGGTAATGACGCCAAGTTTTTCACCAGCGTGATTACCTGTTTCTGGTACATAAACCTCTGATTTAGCAGCTCTATCTTCTAGCTTAATTTTATCACGGGTCAAACTAACCACTTCTGGCACATTAGACTCAGAAGCACCTTTTAACACTTGCAGCTTAACCACACTTCCTTTTGGACCTTTGATTAATTCCACGACTTCATCTAAACGCCAGCCAATAATGTCAACAAAATCATCTTCGTCTTGGGCTACACCGACAATTTTATCTTCTGGCTTTATTTTTTTGGATAATTCAGCTGGACCACCAGGAACAACACTGCGAATAACAGTGTAATCGTCTTCGCTTTGCAGCACGGCACCTATCCCTTCAAAAGATAGATTCATTTCCATATCAAAACGATCTGTACTTTGCGGAGATAAATAACTTGTATGTGCATCGACACTACGAGCAAAAGAATGCATTACAGTTTGGAATACATCTTCGCTTTTAGTTTGTGATAAACGTTTAATTGCACGTTCATAACGTTTGGTTAAAAGATCTTTAATCTCTTCAGCTGTTTTACCTGCTAATTTTAAGTTTAAAGCATCATATTTAACTCTTTGACGCCATAACTCATTCAATTCTGCGGTAGATGCAGCCCAAGGCGCGTCTTCACGATCGAACTCTAATGAATCGCCCTTTTTCTCAAAGTCGAAAGGCTTATCAAGTAGCGTGATCGCATATTTAAAACGCTCTAAGCGGCGGTTTAAATTTATCGAATATACTTTGTACGCGTCATTTAAATTGCCTTGGGCGATAGCTTCATCGAAATTTAAACGATACTTTTCCATCTCTTCAATATCCGACTTCAAAAAGAAATTACGATTGAAGTCTAATGTTCTGATGTATCGATCAAAGGTTTTCGCTGACAAGCTATCATCAATTTTAATTGGCTTATAATGCGAGCGTAACAAGTGGGAGCTTATTCGTTTAGCTGAAGCTGAGTGCTGAGATTCCTGCTCTAGACTAGGAATATTGATCGCTTCACTCGAAGAATTAACCGCGATTGCACCAGCACTCAAACAAAACAATGCGCTACATACAGAAACGCGTACAAATTTATTCATATTACTACCTCTTTGGTCGAGCTAGGCGCAAATTATCTGCTTGCACTTTCACTATCATACCTGTTTGCAGTTGGACGTGAACTTCATCTTTTGAAATATCGGTAATGGTCGCAGGAAGTGGACTCTTTCCAACCTTAACGGTAACTTCGGTCCCTACCACTAAATTTGATTCAGTCAATTTTTCCGGTGGTGGTTGCTTTATTGGTTTATTTTTTGGAACTTTAGTTCCCTTAAATTGCGTTTGATTTGATTTTTCACGCTTTTCTTTGTGATTTTTCTTATCAGCGGCAGTCTTAGACGGATTATTTAGTTTGCGTTTTTCCGCTACCTTGGCCTTACTTTCAGCTAATTGTTTTATCGCATGATCAGCATGCTCTTTTTCAATTGCATCGCCTTGATTGCCATCTAAGTCAATTCGAAAGCTCCCCTCTTTGACACTGTGCAAATAACGCCAGCTATTTGTGTAATGTCTAAGTGATGCGCGTAATAATGTTTTACTAACCCTTTCATCGTCTTTCAAACGCTCGGAAAGCTCTTGAAAAATACCTATTTTTAAAGGTTTCGCTTCACCTTCTAAGGAAAAACATTTTGGGAAAGTTTGTGCCAAAAAAGTAATGACTTCTTTGCTGTTTGAAAATTTTTGTTGGTTTTCCATTCAATCTACTAATTAATAATTTTGTTCATAATCTTCATCGTGTTCTGCATCATCCCAAGTTGCCAACAGTTGGTCAACCCAGTCGTGCAAATCCGCGTCGTCGATTTCCAAGAGATAACTGTCTTCGTGCCAGTTTACCCATATATGATGTAGTATTTTTTCCAAGCGACTCGTGTCTATGTCTTCATCAGCAAGATCATAAGCCAAATGCAAAATCGTATTTAATCGTTCCGCTGCTTCTTCAGCGTCTTCATCCCAGTTTTCGAGATCCGCTGGCGTAGCCAACACAACATGAACATCTACAAGACTTTTCAAATGATAGTCTCTTGTAAAATATCAACGATCTGTTGTAAACCTAGCCCATCTACAGAATCGAAACGAGCTAATGAGGGACTATCTATATCTAACACACCAACTAAGCGCCTTCCTGATAAAATAGGTATGACTATTTCAGAATTACTCGCTGCATCACAGGCAATATGCCCTTCAAACTGATGCACATCGGTAATGATTTGCGTGGTTCTATTCATAGCTGCCGTTCCGCAGACACCGACTCCCATAGGAATTCGTATACAAGCAGGTTTGCCCTGAAACGGTCCTAACACTAATTCATCGTCTTCAAAAAGATAGAATCCTGCCCAATTAATGTCTTCTAAACTCATAAATAATAGCGCACTTAAATTTGCTAAATTTGCAATTAAGTTACGCTCATCACCTATCAAGGCTTGTGCTTGCTTTGCAAGGCTTTGATAAAAATCAGTTTTTTCTATATCTTTTGACATCTTTACCTTCAGGCTATCGGCTTATTTTTACAACGAGTCGTTATTTAAAGGGATTTTAACCTTCAATCACCAGAATTTCAGCGATTTTTTTAAGCTTTGTGATTTATAAACCATAGATAGCGGCTTGTTGAGAGATAAATTTGCTTAATCTCTCAACAAGCGCGGCGATAAATGTAAGTTAAAATGACGTGGGGATAAGGAGGCTATTTGGCAATACTAAATGACAGTGTCACACTCGCATTTATTTCATTTAATCCTGGTAAATATTGCGCCGCCTCATTAAAAACTGACAGTGAACGAGCAGATGGTTGTGGCGCAGGTTGATAACTCGATGTTTCCTCAACATTCACCACTGAGCCCAATCTGATCTGCAAATTCTTAGCTAAATGTTTGGCGCGCTCGTGACCGTCAGCGATCGCCGCTTCTAACGCATTCAGATAAGCTTGTTGTTGATCTTCTACTTCATAACGAAAGCCATCAATTCTGCTAACTTTCAAGGCAAATAGATCATCTAAAATTGCGGGGTAGTTTTTAAAATTTCGCAACGTAACATTAATATTACGATTGAACACATAGCCTTTTTGAATGTTTGATTGTCTCTCACGCTCATACCAAGGGTATAGACTCAAAGACATTGCTTGGATATCTTGTTCAGCAATTTTGTGTTTAGTTAACACCGACAATATCTTTTGCGTTTTTGAACTGACTAAATCATTTAAAGCCGCAGAATTATCACCTTTCTCCTCTACCGCAATCGTAAATTTTAGAATGTCTGGAGCTTGAAATATGCTGCCCTGCCCTCTAACTGTAATAATGTCACTGCGTGACTCATGGGCGGATATGGCAAAACTAGTTAATAATAAAAAACAAACAACAAATATACGCATTTTATTTTAATCCTTTTTGTGTAATCACAGCGGCTCTATCCATAATGAAGCTGACCTTGATATATTTGTCCTCTTCATTTCCCCATATACATGAGTGTGTGCCAATAACAGCCTCACAGTTATCGGCTTTTCCTAAAATCATTTCTACATCCGATTTTATCATGCCCATTTCAACTCTATCGTAATTTGCATATGTGACTTTTGAGCAACCCGCCAAAAAAACACAGACAATTGAAAACATGATTAGTTTACGTAACATACCTTTACCTTCTATAAAAATGTCTAATACCTAACCGTTAGTTTAACCAAAAAACCAATAGGCCACCAAAATTGCAGTAACAATACCTGCAAAATCAGCAGCAAGGCAGCAAGCAACGGCATAGCGACTATGCTTAATGCCTACAGCCCCTAAATACACGGCTAGAATATAAAACGTGGTTTCTGTTGAACCTTGCAACACCGAAGCAAGTCGCCCCGCAAAAGAGTCAGCTCCATGGTGTTGCATTGTTTCAATCATTAAAGCTCTGGCACCAGAACCGCTTAAAGGTTTCATCAATGCATTAGGTATTGCATCAACAAAACGATTATCGATACCGATGAAGTTTACACCATTGGCAATTATTCCCATCAAGATGTCTAACAAGCCGCTCGCTCTGAGCATTCCTATCGCAAATAACATAGCGATTAAATAAGGAATTAGTGAAATAGCTAATTCAAATCCTTTTTTAGCCCCCTCGACAAACAACTCATAGCAATTGAGCTTTTTATGCGCACCAACACTTAGTACTATGACAATAAAAGTTAATAGCAATCCATTTGCAACTATAGAAGATTGCGCAGCCATTTGCTGAGCACCTAAAGAGGAGAAGTACAGAATTACGGCCGCAATTACGGAAATAATAGCAGCGCCATAAAAGAAGATTACACGGTTAAATAAATTAATTTTTTGTACCCAAGATGTGACCAATAAGCCAACCAATGTGGAAGCAAAAGTAGCCAATAAAATAGGGATAAATACATCCGTAGGGTTAAGCGCTCCTTGTTCTGCTCGGTATAGAAACACAGCGATTGGAAACAACGTCACCGAAGAGGTGTTCATCACTAAAAATATTATTTGCGCGTTGGTCAGACGTGATTGCTGAGTATTAAGGCTTTGCATATCTTGCATTGCTTTTATACCAAAAGGCGTCGCAGCGTTATCTAATCCCAAAACGTTAGCGG
The DNA here is from genome assembly GCF_018860635.1 of Aliiglaciecola lipolytica. Taxonomy (GTDB): domain Bacteria; phylum Pseudomonadota; class Gammaproteobacteria; order Enterobacterales; family Alteromonadaceae; genus Aliiglaciecola; species Aliiglaciecola lipolytica_A. The sequence continues at coordinate 232,271 of NZ_JAHKPT010000004.1, read as the reverse complement.
ATATGTTCATAGTAATACTGCCGATGGCAGGATGCCCTTTAGGGATTTCGGGCATTAAGCGGCACAGCAAGGGCTCCAACACTACCGACAACTTAGTGACTAAACCAGAGCGTTCGGCTACTTGAAAAATCCCTAACCAGAAAGCAAGTACACCTATTAACCCAATGGAAATATCAACGCTCAATTTCGCCATCGAATAAACGGCGTCCATCACGTCTTTAAAACTGCCAATGTGATCATTAAAAATAACTTGCCAGAGTGTGGCGATGAATGCTGACAAAATGAACGCTAGCCAAATTCTATGTAACATAAGTAAGTATCGTATTTAGTAATACCAAGTAAATTACCATAGAATCAATAGGCTGTGAGCAAATCCTGTTTATTAGTTTTTAATAAACAGGACTTTTTATTGAGTTTGGGACTGAGAGTTGCGTCTTTTAGCGATTAATCGCTAGCATTAAGAACTGCTCTTAAACTATCGATGCAATAGTTCACGTTTTGTATATTTGAACCATATCCCATCAGACCAATTCGCCAAACTTTTCCAGCCAATGAGCCTAATCCTGCACCAATTTCTAAGTTGTATTCGTTAAGTAAGGTTTCTCTTACTTTGGCGTCATCAACACCATCGGGAATACTCACGGTATTGAGTTGCGGTAAACGATACTTTTCTTCAACAATGAACTTTAAGCCTAACGCTTGCAGTCCATCTCTTAGTTTAATGTGCATTTCTTGATGACGCTTCCAAGCGGCTTCTAGCCCCTCTTGTTGCAATATCAAAAGCGCTTCATGCAATGCATATAAACTGTTTACCGGTGCAGTATGGTGGTAGGCCCGTTTAGCACCTTTACCCCAATACCCCATAACCAACTCCATGTCGAGGAACCAGCTTTGAATCGGCGTTTTTCTAGCTTTAATGGCGTCGATCGCTAGCTGACTGAACGAAACGGGAGACAAGCCTGGCACGCATGACAAGCATTTTTGTGTACCTGAATAAATCGCATCGATTTGCCAATCATCCACTCTAAGTTCACAGCCACCTAGGGAAGTAACGGCATCCACTAAGGTTAAACAATTATACTGTTTCGCAAGTTTACACAACGCTTGGGCATCATTCTTAACCCCTGTTGAGGTCTCAGCATGTACAAATGCGACAATTTTAGTGTCTTTATTTTCTTCCAATGCTTGTTCTAGTTTTTTTATGTCCGTTGGTTTACCCCATTCGTCTTCAACCATTACGGCGATACCACCACAACGAATCACGTTTTCTTTCATACGCCCACCAAAAACCCCATTTTGGCAGACGATCACTTTGTCACCTGGCTCAACTAAATTAGCAAAGCAGGCTTCCATACCAGCAGAACCTGGCGCTGAAACTGGCATAGTTAATTGATTCTTTGTTTGAAATGCATATTGTAGGAGAGATTTAATCTCATCCATTAGATCAATAAATTGCGGATCTAAATGCCCAATAGTCGGTCTAGATAGCGCCGTCAGTATTCTTGGGTCAACATCTGAAGGTCCAGGCCCCATGAGAGTACGAACCGTTGGTATAAATGATGTAGCTAGTGAAGTCATAAATTACATTCTCAAAAGGTTAAAACTGCCTTAGTGTTACAGGTGACTGACTAAACGACAAGATCAGCATATCCACTATTCATAAAAAGAATGTATTTAGCCAACTGTATTCCCCATATTTCTTTTAATTAGCCAAAATATTGTTCAGTTCACACCAATGATCTGTGGATAAGCTGTAGACAAGGACTGTATAAAGTGTGGTTTAGGTGTTGATAAAGGATGGAAGTCATTTGTTTTTGTGATGCAGGACACTGATTTTTAGACGTTTTTAAATTTAGTTTCAAATTTGTTTAATTTTTGTGCAAAGTTGTTCTAAAATAAATATTCGAATCAATAATTTTGATTTTGAAGACTTCTCCCTGAAGAAGTTGAGTTAGCGCAAGGCTCTTTCCAAGAGCCATTCCCCTAAGCCCGGAACTAGTGATAGTACCGGGCCTTTTTTATAAGGGGGAAAAAACCGCCAAAAAAGCAGTGTAAAATGCCTATACTATTCTTCGATCAGCTCACTCATGTAGCGTTTCGCATTATTCACGTAATGTTCGGCAGAGCCTTTTAACATTGCTTGCTGTTGCTCATTTAGGGTCTTAATAATTTTGGCTGGGCTTCCCATTACAAGGGAACCATCTGGTATTTCCATGTTTTCAGTAACCAAGCTATTTGCGCCAATTAAGCAATAACGACCAATCTTCGCCCCATTTAACACAACAGCATTGATGCCAATTAGGCTGTAGTCACCTATTTCACACCCATGCAACATCACTTTGTGTCCTACCGTTACACCTTTGCCTAGAATTAAGGGGATATCGTAATCCGTGTGCAAAACAGAGCCGTCCTGAATATTCGTATCTGGCCCCACTGTTATCTCGTCACAATCACCACGAATAACAACATTAAACCAAACGCTGCTATTTTCTGCCAAATTAACCGAACCAATCACATGACTACCAGGCGCGATAAACGCGCTCTTTGCAACAACGGCTTTGCGTTTTCCGATTGAATAAATCACATTAACTCTCCTTTAGCCTTTAGTCGCTTCACTTTTTAACTTGTCGCATTAGCCCTTCTTGCATGGTTGAAGCCACAAGAACCCCTTTTTGATTAAAGAACTGACCGCGAACTAACCCTCGTACGCCACCAGTAAATGGACTTTCAGCGACATATAATAACCATTCGTCAAATTTGAATGGGTGATGAAACCACATTGCATGATCTATGGTTGCCATTCTAAGTTGTTTATTTTTAACCGAAATTCCATGGGGCTGCAAACAAGTACCCAGAAAATGGTAATCTGATGCATAGGCCAGCATGGCATGATTTAAGTTTAAATTATCCGCTATGATTTCTTGTGCGCGCATCCATATATAACGCTTCGGCTCCGATTTAACCGGTTCCAAGGGATCTATGGTTTGTACAGTCCTGCTATCGATTGGCTTATGATAACTAATTGCTTCTTGCATTCGCTCAGATATTTGATCCAATGTACTTTCAAAAAAAGTTAAATCAGATTTCACTTCCTGCGGTGGCGGAACATCTGGCATATCGGCAAACTGATGCTCTAAGCCTTTCTCGGGTGTTTGAAAAGACGCAGTCAAATAGAATATGTTTTTGCCATTTTGTATTGCTTTTACGCGACGGGTTGAAAAGCTTCTACCATCTCTGACATTTTCCACATCATATAACACTGGATGGTTTGCATCACCGGGTAATAAAAAGTAAGAATGAAAGGAATGAGAAACTCTACCTTCTGGCAAGGTGTTATGGGCTGCGGCTAACGCTTGTCCCATAACCTGTCCGCCAAATAGCGCGCGGAATCCCAGATCCCAGCTTTGTCCTCTGTAGAGCGAATCTTCGATTTTTTCTAACTGCAATAATGACTTTAATGTCACTTCTGCCATGTACTACTCCCCGTATATTTTTAGCGCTTATTTGTTTTTAATTTTTTTGGATGAAACTTCTCTGGTAAACCCGAAGCATGTTCAAAGTAACGAGTGTCTTTATACGGCAATTTCATAAATCCTGAAATCCCCAACCCTTTAATTTCTGAAACTAAGTCGATAATTTTATTTAATAATGCCTTAAATTCACTCTCCATACTGTGATCCAGTAATGTGTAATAACTATGAATTTTAAGATGTGTAGGTAAAGCTTCAAATATAATGCAACCGGTATGATGAATACTATTTAATTGCCGAATAATTACCATCATATTGTCAGGAAGGGCTAATAACTCATCAGGATCTTCGCCATCTTCAAAATAAGAATGGTTACGACTCTGATCTTCTGTAATGGATGTTTGGCTCAATTCGTAAGGTATTTGCATATGGATATTGGGTTGGTAGGGTAAGTTTTCGTCTTCCCGTTCAATGTGTAAGGTATCTCGCGCATTAAACATACAGCTTTTAAACACCCCTACTCTATGAATCGCTCTTGCTAAAGTAACGACATTGTTCACAGAAACATCAAATGAACGTTTTAATGTTGGATTAAAAAGATTCAAACTAGAATCAATATAAACCCCTTCTGGCAGCCACCTAACTACTAATCCGCCAACAACGGGATATTTACCTAATCTACCCACCGCAGATATAAATGCTTTTTCTGTCTCTCCCATACCTTGCATGTAGTTTTTATAATAACGTTCAAACTGAGCGTCATTTACATAATGTAGGTCGGAAGTAATGTCGTTATTTTCTAGTTTTAAGAATGAGCGTCTAGAACTGTAAACTACCGTATCAATTTCTTTTTTCTTGGCAAAACTCCAAGTAGGAATAAGTGCAACATGATCTTCGACGTCTGTTTCACAAAAGACAATATTTTTCATGAATTTCATGTTTTTAATAAAATAGTCGCCACCCAATTTACGTTGTTTAGGATCTTCACTTAACATCGCGCTAAGCACTTCAGATAATTCCTTGGGTAAGCCGAGGGAATTTGGTTTTATAATGTGTCTACCGAAGCGGCTTGACTGACCTGACGCTAATGCATATAAGGTACTTGCCAGCCCTTGTTCATCGAATCTGGGACTGGATAATTCACCATTTAATTGTTCATCTCCGATGAAATAAACGTCCCCAAGGCGAGCATTGGTTTGTTGCAAATCACTCGACATTAAATCCATAACATTGTTAGCGATATATTGGCCTTGGTGATCCATTTGCGCAAAAACACTGGATCCCCAATCGATTAAGCCAATTGATTCAGTTTGCTCGTCGAACACAATATTGGAAGGTTTAATATCGCCGTGCACAATAGGTTTAGTGATACCTTGCTCTTGGTGTTGTCGTAAAAAAATTAAGATGTCACAAAGTTGTGCTGCGATTTTTGTAATTAGCCTCGCCGATAAAGGTCCTTTTTGCAGTGAATATACTTCTAAATCAACGCCCTTGGCTCTTTCCATTACCAAAATGGCTTGTTTTTTAATCCGTTGAAATTCGATTAGTGATGGTACGAAGGGGTGCTCTACCTGACTTAACATATAAGCTTCATCTTCCAATTGCTCTTGCACATGTTGAGGAAGATTGATCCGAGAAAACTTAAACACTAATTGATTCTGACGTGGATCTTTGCCCGCAAAAGCAAAGCCAAAAGCACCTTTCCCAATTAGCTCTATTTCACTGTAGCCCAATAACTCGAGCTGCTCTTTACACAGTTTTATCCAATCTTTTAACTTTTGTGCATCTTTGTGAGACAAAAGATAAATAGATTGTTCATCAGGAATATAAAAATGTTTTAGATCAGCTACAGTCATTTTAGATGGCCTTAGTTAGTCAGGCTTTTTCAACCATTCTACGTAAGCTTTGCCATGTGCATCATCACCGCCAAGATGCGCGACTAATTCAGGTAAAACATTCTCTAGATCAGTATCCAGTTGCCATGGAGCATTAACGATAATTAAACCAGACCCATACATACCCGCATCACCTTCATTTTCAGTAACATGCATTGCTACATTGAGCACGCTTTTACAATCAAGGGCAGCGATTTCACTGATCATTTTTTCACTTAATCCCGCCTTTTGACCTGCACGACTAGATAAAAGTGGATACCAAATTGCAAAAATGCCAACCGACCATTTCTTAATGGCTTTAGCGAGTGTCATCACAACCTGTTGATATTCGTCAGCGACTTCGTACGATGGGTCTATTAGGACTAATCCCCTTGCAGGAATCGGTGGCAATATTGCTAATAGTCCTTCATAACCATCTCTGTGATGTACACCAACCTTTGCTAAAGATCCAAAATCCGCCAAATTATGGCGTAAATTGTCTATCTCCGTATTGTGCAACTCCATGCATACTATTTTATCCTGCTCACGAAGCATATTAGCAGCAATCAGGGGCGATCCTGGATACTGATTATTTTCAATAAAATCATGTGTAAGTTGTTGATATTCCGCTATATATTGTTGTTCTGACTGGTATGCTTGCATAGCGGTTATGCCAGTTAAAAATTCTTTGGTTTTTTGCGCCTCTAGTCCTTGCAGTTCATACAAACCCGCACCACTGTGAGTATCAATGTAGACTGCGGGCTTAGCTTTGATTTTAAGCTTTTTGATGATCAACATCTGGGTAATATGCTTTAACACATCAGCATGATTACCTGCATGAAAACTATGACGATAACTTAACATTTGAATGGCTACTTATATAACTGAACATCAGCTAATGATACCCAAATAAGCCAGACTCACCAACGTTTAACCAAGAGGTGCCAGATAAAAATTATATGGCACCCTACAACCTAACTTAAGTCAGTCAGCATACTTATTGGGTTTTCGAGATAAGATTTCCACAAATTACTAAACTTAAGCATAGTTGCGCCGTCAATTATGCGGTGATCTCCAGACCAACTTATATGCATTATATTGACCGGAATTACCTTATCATTTAGATCAAAACGAGGTAGTCGTTGAATCTTTCCGAGGGCAACAATTGCACTCTCAGGCTTATTAATTACTGGTGTCGCTGTAGTGCCACCAATCACTCCCACATTGGAAATACTAATTGTACCGCCTTTTAAATCGTTACTAGAAAGTTTACCTTGCCTTGCAAGTCCTACTAATCGTTCGACTTCTTGCGCAATTTCAAACAATGAAAGGTTTTCAACTCCCTTGATATTGGGAACAAGCAAGCCTAATTTGGAATCAACAGCAATACCAATATTGTGTTGTTTGAAATAATTAATTTCAGTGCATTGTTGGTTCACTTGGCTATTTATGATTGGGAACTGTTTTAAAGCCAAAGACAAAGATTTAATGAAAAATGGCATTAAACTTAACTTAGTGCCTTTATTCTCAAACTCCTGTTTAAGGTCGCTACGTACCTTCATTAAGTTATCCATTTCGATCTCGTCACTCACACTAAAGTGCGGAATACTGAACACAGAGTCTGTCATTTGTTTAGCCATTATCGCTTTAATTCCGCGAATGGTTTCAACCTTATTCTCGTGGCTGTCTTGTAATGCTGCATCCTCATTGGTAACCGCATTTTGTAAAGTTTGTGGTTGATTATTTTTGTTTAGATGGGCGGTTATATCATCTTTCAAAACGCGACCTTTTTTACCGCTTCCTAATACGCAGGTAATATCTAAACTATTTTCTCTAGCTAAACGCCTAACAGCGGGACTAGCTAAGGCTTTACGTTTTGCTGACGTGGTTTGGCCAACTTCAGGCGTAGTGCTTTGTGGTTCTGAAATTTTATTGCTATTTACCGATCTAGGCTGACTAGCTTGAGAACCTTCAGAAGTCACAAGAGAATACAATGGGCTATGGACTTTTGCTATCTCCCCTTGTTGATAATATAACTGACTTATGACACCGGAATATTTGGCGGGAATTTCCACAAGTGCCTTATCCGTCATCACTTCAACCACAGCTTGATCTTCTGCAACCGTATCACCTTCTTGAACAAGCCATTTTACGATTTCACATTCAACAATACCTTCACCTATGTCAGGTAAGATAAAATCAATCGCTTCAGTAGATTGTGTCTGGATCCCTTGCTCTTGTTTGCTTGAAGCATGTGCTGGCTGAATCAATTCCTCACTTTTGTGCTGTTGTTCACTATCACTTTGTATTTTGCCTTGTCCACTCTCGGAACCACCATCTAAAGCGAATAGTGGTTCATGGACTTTTGCTATGTCACCAGCTTTGTAATACAGCTTAGTGACTTTGCCAGAATGCATTGCTGGGATCTGCACGGTTGCCTTGTCAGTCATGACCTCAGCAACAGGCTGATCTTCCTCTATCAGATCACCTTCGCTTACCAACCATTCAAGAAGTTCACATTCTACAATTCCTTCGCCAATATCAGGCAATATAAAGTCATTCATGTTGTTCTCCTGATTAATAATTGACTGAGCGCTTAATGGCTTCGTAGGTTTTTAAATGATCTGGCATGTATTCCTTTTCGTGTGACAACGGATAAGGTGTATCTAAGCCACATACTCGAGCTATAGGTGATTCAAGATTTAAGAAACATTTATCTTGCACTGTGGCTGCAATTTCACTGGCAAAGCCGCCTGTTTGTGGAGCTTCATGGTTAATTAACAAACGTCCGGTTTTCACCACTGACTCGCATACGGTTTCTACATCCCAGGGCAATATGCTGCGTAGATCGATAATTTCACAGGAGATACCGTCATTTTCAGCCATCTCAGCTGATTTTTGCAGTATTTCCACTTGCGCGCCCCACGCAAGTAAGGTTATATCGGTGCCATTTTTGACAAGTTCTGCTTTGCCTAGCGTTAATTCGTAATCTTCCTCTGGTACCTCGCCCACAGACGCTCGATAAAGGCGTTTAGGCTCCATAAACAACACTGGATTGTCGTCTCTAATTGAGGCCAATAACAAGCCTTTAGCTTGATATGGATTGCGAGGAATCACTATTTTCATTCCAGGGATATGTGCGAAAAAAGCTTCTGGAGATTGTGAATGATAATGGCCACCAGCAATCCCACCACCGTATGGCGTTCTAATCGTTAAACTACCGCAGGTAAATTGACCGCCAGAACGATATCTAAACTTGGAGGTTTCATTTACGATTTGATCAAAAGCTGGAAAAATATAATCGGCAAATTGAATCTCTGCTATTGCAGTTGAACCTTGTGATGCTAAGCCGTTGGCGAACCCTATTATCCCTTGCTCGGTCAACGGTGTATTAAAACAGCGCTGCTTACCGAACTTTTCTTGTAAGTTGCTGGTTGCTCTAAAAACGCCTCCAAAATGACCGACGTCCTCGCCAAATACCATCGCCGTTTTATCTGCTTCCATTGCCGTTATTAATGCATTATTAACGGCTTGTAACATGTTCATTTTAGTCATTTTTCATTCTCCCTGAAGTCTTCGGATAGGCATCTGGGTACTGACGAATATGTTGTTTGAGTAGTTGCAGTTGTTCTTTTAAATGCCATGGTGGCGTGTCATAAACATCCTCAATAATATCCTCTATGCTATTAATCGGTTCTTTTTCTACTTGTTTTAAGGTTTGCAAAACTTCTTGACGAGACTCGCTAGCGAAGTCTTTGATTGCTTGTTCATCAAACCATCCTTTACTTTTCATCCACTTTTCAAACCGTAAAATAGGATCTTTTAGTTTCCACTTGGCTTCCTCTTCTTTGGAACGATATCCGGTAGGATCATCAGAAGTTGAATGGGCTGCTAGTCGATACGTCATGGCTTCAATTAATACCGGACATTTTTCTTTTAAAGCAACTTCTCTGGCTTTTTTTGTGGCGGCATAAACAGCTAAAACATCATTGCCGTCAACTCTAATCGTGCGAATACCGTAGCCTATTCCGCGAGAAGCAATACCATCTCCAGCAAATTGTTCTTCTGCTGGTGTAGAGATGGCGTAGCCATTATTCCGACATAAGAAAATAACCGGACAATTTAACACTGCGGCCATATTCAGACCTGCATGAAAATCTCCCTCAGAGGCGGCACCTTCACCAAAATAGCAAATAGTTAAGGCATCCAACCCAGCCATTTTTTGACCGTATGAATAGCCTGATGCTTGTGGAATTTGAGTTCCTAATGGAGATGATATAGTCATGAAATTTAATGTTTTATCCCCATAGTGAATAGGCATTTGACGACCTTTGTTTGGGTCTTTTTGATTACTAAACATTTGATCCATAAACTGCTTAGTCGTATATCCGCGATACGCTAATGAACCTTGTTCACGGTATTGAGACATGATCATATCTTGCGGCTCTAACGCTGCGGCACTGCCTATTGTGGCAGCTTCTTCACCTGTACAGGCCAAATAAAAGCTGATCCTGCCTTGTCGTTGTGCGGCAATCATGCGTTCATCTAGAATCCTAATATAGTGCATCGTTTTTAGGATTCTTTGTGACACTTCTTGGTTTAACTCAGCGCACTCCTCGTGGTTGTGAACCTTGCCTTCGGGCGATAATAACTGCAGCATGGGAATATCGACTAAACCGTTGGTGATCATTTCCACGTTATGGACCATCCCAATATCGGAAAGATGATTTCTGTCTTTCATCTAAAAACCTATTTTTAAGAGTTAAATAAACTGTTATCAATATGTTAATTCTAGTTCACAAATAGCGGAGATGTGTTGCGAAAATGAATTGCAGAAATTGCACAAAGTACAGAAGTATTCTAATAAGCCCAATACAATTAGGATGTTTATCCTAATTGTGAATTTACCTAACCATATCTAGTTTATTTGCCTAACAAAGTAGGATTTAACCAATAAAAAGATGATTCAATCAGGGATATGACGATGCAGTTGTATGCTTGTTCAAATTTGCAGGAAGATTAAATAAAATCGGAAAAAAAGGGTCTAAAAATTAGACCCTTTTAAAACTAGTGCAGTTACTCAAACTTACGCTCGCGTTTAGTTTGTATTGTTTCTATGTAGCCATGCCAAGTAGCATAACCAATTAGCGGCATTAACAATACGAATCCAACAAACCCTGTGAGAAAGCCAATTACCACCGCGACAAATATAATCATCGCCCAAACAAACATTGGACCTTTGTTTAACCAAACAGCATTTACAGTAGTTAATACCGCAGTAGCCAAATCTACTTTACGTTCCATCAATATAGGTTGTGTAAAAGCGCTGAGTAAAAATACGATGCCAGTGAAAACGGCCCCTACGCAGGTCCCCAATACTAAGAATGGTAATAACTCTTCTAAGTTATCTCCTAGGTATGAAGGGTACAGTGCGTGGATCATTGAGGCTACGCGTAACCAAAATATCATCAACACCATTAACAATATACCAAATCCCCATTCATTAACTGCATTGCGTTTCACCGCTTTTACGGCGTGCCATAAAGTGGGCTTATGACCTTTACCAAATTCCCAACTGATATCATACAGGCCTGCTGCCAAAAAAGGCCCTATCAACATAAAACAAACCATCGCTGGCAAAATAACCAAGTGCCAACCTGTGAGTGCAACTAAATAAGTAATTAGCCAAGGAATTAGTGCAAAGAACACACCAAAGAAAACGGTTAAAATAGGTGCTCGTAACAGATCTCTAAATCCTAATGCAAGCCATTTAAATGGATCTGAAAACGCTAATTCATTACAAGGAATAACTCGTGCAATATTACTATCTGTTATTGCATTGTGAGGTTCTTCTTGGAAATGCTGTGACATACTTAACTCCAAAATTTTAAATCGATTCGGTTGGAAACACATCTATAATTCAAATTGGACATATCAATAAGTATAAGCAAGCAAGGGAAGTTTGCCATTTATCCGCTGAAATATTGTTCACCTAGATAATTTCCCAAGGTTTAAGATGTCCTCTATGAATATAGCTACAATTAACATATTTGTAACATTATTCAAATAATATTCGATTGGGAGTCGAAATGCTTAGCGATTAAAATCGGCAGGACGCCAACTCAGTGAGGAATTAAAATAACCAAAAAGTGCATTGTTGAGATCAGAAAAACTGGTGATTAATTCTTCTGAATTAGAAACACACCTCCAAACAAAACGATGGCAATTATTTTTGATCAAATCGTAGTCGCTATAATTGTACAATTTCGAAACGGCAGTTTTTGCGGCATGTGGTGAGATTAGCGCCTCTCCTAAATCGTTACAAACCACATAAATACATTCACCACTTCTTTTAGTTAAGAAACGTTGCGGTGAGATACCGCGTATTAAGCCATTCCCTTTTAATTCAATAATATTGCCATCAACCCAAATTCCGGTATGTTCAAACACACCAAATATCCCACAACACACAATAGCGCCGTCTTGAAGGTGAACGAAGGATTGCTCTTCTCCAGGGTAATGTTTCACGTACTGGCGTTTAATTTTATTTGCTCGATGAACTTTGTCACCAGCGTACAGAGCTGCTATTCCAGCCCCTAACCAAATTAATGGAACAGGCATAATGGTGTATTCCTATAATGAACTGCAATTTCAGAGTGCTAGATCTTAAAAAATAAGACAACAATTAGTTTGTAAACAGATGTTATGCAAAAAACATGAGTCTTATATAAAAAAAATTATTAAATCCCTCTTAACACCAACCCCCAGGCTGTATTATTCTGTGTTATCAAATCAAGGTATGGGCATTCATGAAAATAATTAATAAATCCAACAAATTAGAGGGTGTGTGTTACGACATTCGAGGACCGATCCTGGATGCCGCTAAAAAAATGGAAGACGAGGGGCATAGGATCCTCAAACTTAATATAGGTAACCCTGCCCCATTTGGATTTGCAGCCCCAGAAGATATTCTAAAAGACGTTATTCATAATTTGCCTACCGCGCAAGGGTATTCTGACGCCAGTGGCATATACGCAGCTCGTGTAGCCGTGATGCAGTATTACCAGCAAAAGAACATTAAAAATATCTCGGTTGATGACGTCTTCATTGGAAATGGCGTCAGCGAATTAATCGTAATGGCAATGCAAGCTTTGTTGAACAATGGTGATGAAGTGCTGATTCCAAGCCCAGATTATCCATTGTGGACCGCGGCTGTTAGTTTATCCTCTGGTACCCCAGTACATTATAAATGTGATGAACAAGCCGGTTGGTTTCCAGATATTGACGATATTCGCAGTAAGGTCACCGCCAATACCAAAGCAATTGTGCTTATTAATCCAAATAACCCTACCGGTGCGGTATATAGCAAGGCGGTTTTGCAGGACATCATTGAATTAGCAAGAGAATTTAATTTGGTTGTTTTCAGTGATGAGATATATGACAAAATCTTATACGACGACGCCGAACATAATTGTATTGCTGCAATGGCTGACGATTTGTTTTTTATTACGTTAAGTGGTCTTTCGAAAAATTATCGAATTGCTGGTTTTAGAGCCGGTTGGTTGCTGGTTAGCGGAAATAAATTGATCGCTAAAAACTATATTGATGGAATTAACATGCTCGCTTCAATGCGAATGTGTGCCAATGTCCCCTGTCAGTATGCGATTCAAACTGCACTTGGTGGATACCAAAGTATTAATGATTTAATTGTTGATGGCGGTCGCTTAAAAATACAGCGAGATATTGCCACTAAAATGTTAAATGACATTGATGGTATCAGTTGCGTAGTACCAAAAGGTGCAATGTACTGTTTCGCCAAAGTTGATGCCGAAAAATTTAATATTACTAACGATGAACAAATGATCTTGGATCTATTAACCAAAGAAAAGATCCTGTTAGTACACGGAAAAGCATTCAACTTTAAAGATGGTTGCTACTTTAGGTTGGTTTTTCTACCCCATAAAGATGAACTGGAAACGGCCATTAATCGTATTGGTAATTTCTTCTCTTACTACAAGCAAGTGTAATTAAGCACAACTTCAAATGAGAGTGTAATTATCTACACTCTCATTTTTAAAACACTTACATTAATAATGTAGTTTGCAATACAAATAGCAGAAAAGTTCAACACTTCGATGTATCATTTACCCTAACTGCTAATTGTTTTCGTAAATAGGTGGATCTAAGCCTATTCCTTCATCAAAAACTCATTTATTACTTGGTAAAATCAAAGGTCGTTATTATGAACCAAAGTACATTTATGGCATGGATAATTAGAATGCCATTACTAGAGCGTTGGGCGTTAATGCATTGCTTTCAATCAGAAAATGTATCTGAGCACTGTCATCAAGTGGCCGTGATTGCGCATTTGTTAACAGTGATTAAAAATAAGCGCTTTAATGGCAAGTTAAATCCAGAAAGAGCCGCTACTTTAGCCTTGTATCACGAAGTTTCAGAAACCAAGCTGCAAGATATCAACACCAATACAAAGTACCATAACCCTGAATTCACTAAAGCATTTAAAATGCTCGAAGACCTAGCTGAAAAAGAATGTTTGTCAACGTTACCTGAAGATTTACGCAGCGAAATGAAACCTTTGTTAGTGCAGTCTGAAGTTGATCCTGAATATAAAGCCATTGTAAAAGCGGCTGATATTTTACAAGCCTATGTGAAAACTATGAATGAGCTACGTTTTCATAACGATGAATTTTTACACGTTAAAGACAAACTAGATAAAACCATACAAGAACTTATCGTTACCATGCCTGAAGTTGAATGTTTTGTAGAAATATTTTTGGACAGTTGCACTACAACCCTAGATAAGTTGTCTGAAACCCAGCTATAAACAACGCTTCGCTCACAAAATTTAATCTTTAAGTGGCTTAATTCACAGTTTATTGAGTCACTCAAAAGATACGTTCTCCCCATCCGTTGCGCTTAGCTCAAAGAAATAACGTCTTTGACTATTATTTTGTTAGCCTACTTCTGAGCCCTAACTACACCTTAGCTAATGTCAAAAAGAGTCAATTTTTGCGTTGTACTGTGGAACAGGAATTTTTCCTATATGAAGTTCATTTAGCGATGTATAGCATATGTTTTTTGTTAAATAAAAGTGAATAAAAAGCATGACTCTGAAACCAACGCTAATCAGTACGGCGATACTGTCATCGTTATTACTGGCCTCATACCCCACTCAAGCTGTAGATAACATTGCGGACATTGAAAAGCTAACGGTTAATGGTATTTTGCCATCAAGGCTTGAAGCTGTTGCCGGCTCTTTTGATATTCTTGGAGAGGACTATTTACAGGCTCGTCGTCCAATTTCGGTAAATGAGCAGTTAAGAGCACTGCCAGGCATAATGGTTGTCGCAGATGGCAGTATGAGTTTTGATTTAAATATCGGTATCCGAGGACAAAACCCACGGCGCAGTGCGAAAGCGATGGTGATGGAAGATGGTATGCCTCTTCAGTTAGCTCCCTACACGGATCCGGTGAATCACTATGCTACGCCTTCAACATCGGTTACTCGAGTAGAAGTTGTAAAAGGTGCTGGTCAGATTTTATATGGACCTCAAACATTAGCCGGAGCAGTCAATTTTGTGACCAAAGCGGTGCCAAGAAATGGTGAAATTCAAGGTAGCTTTACATCTCGTTTCGGTAATCAAAATTTCCAAGGTTTACATGGAAGTGTTGGTTATGGAAACGACAAAGGTGGCCTTATGTTTGAACTGGCACAAACTAAAGGTGATGGTATTTTTTACAACAGTGACTACGACATCAAAGACTATCGATTTAAGGGCGAATACAACATTACCGATAAGCAAAAAATAGGGCTCAAGGTAGTTCACACAAAAGATCGTCGCAATCAAACGGAAAACTATCTCACTCGCGATGAATATGCAAACGACCCTTACGATCACCCTACGGCGGAGCTAGACAAATGGCAACAAGACCGTGACATTGTACAACTCACCCATACATTTGAGGTTAATAACAAGCTCACCTTGAGCTCTCAGGCTTACTACAGCGATATTTTTCGTAATGGTCTTCGGGGTTCGAATAGCGGCAGAGAGGTTGACGGAGTTTGGGAGTCTCGGCTACGTAATTGTGATGCTATAGGTGATACCAACGGCGACGGTAATATAACGGTTTCCGATATTGCTAACTCTGATATTAATTTATGCGGCGGTCGTCATGCTCCCCGTCAGTATTTTACTTGGGGCGCAGAAAGTCGCGCTGACTTTGCACATAACCTATTCAACCTTGAAAATGATGTGATTGTTGGGGTACGTTTTCATAAGGAAGAAATACATCGTCAACAAGTATATGCAACCACAACTGCACAGCGCTTGGATTACCAATTAGCCTTAGTCGAAGGCGACGATCTCGAAGGGGAGCGTTTCGACGGATACGCAGTGTCTTATTATGCGCAAAATACCACCTATATCGATAATTGGTCTGTTACAGCTGGTTTTCGCTTTGAAGATGTAAGAACCAGAGACAGTGACGATTTCTCCACTAATAGCGTATCTGACGATTATACTAAGTTCCTGCCAAGCTTAAGTATCGCTTGGAATGGCATAAATAACACAACCGTTTTTGCAGGCGTTCACAAAGGCATATCACCAGCTCGAGCAGATCGCGATCTTGATGCTTCTGGAGCACGCGCCGTACCAGAAGAAAGTACCTTATATGAAGTCGGTATGAGGTCAAATTACGCAAAAGGGGTGATGTTTTCTGGCGCAATCTTCCATAACGATATTGAAAATACTATCGTTGATAATGGCGCAACATTTGATAACAGTGGCGAAAGCGAACAGCAAGGTATTGAACTAGCTGGTCGGATTAACTTTGCTGACATTTATGGGCAAACAAATAATGTCTATTTGTCTGGCGCTTATACTAATTTATGGACAGCTAAATACATCAAGGCTTCTGACCCAGATAATGATGGCAATCGAATGCAGTATGCTCCTAAGCAATTGATCAATCTTGATTTTGGTTATGAACATGCCAGTGGCATTGATGCAAGGATTGGCGTTCAGTATGTGGGAGAGCAATTTGTAGATGATGAAAACACCCAAGAAGAAAGTGCCAATGGCATTGAGGGGACAATATCAAGCTACACAATTTGGAATGCAACCGTGAACTACTATATTCCAGATACCCAAGTAACGTTATTTGCTAGCATCGAAAATGTGTTTGATAAAACTTATTTAGTCAGCCGAAATGAGGGCAAGTTAGCAGGTCGTGAACGTTTGTTCTTTGGAGGTATTACCTTTAATTTTTAAGCGGTTTAATTGCTACTCGAAGCAAACTCAAAAGGATGAACAAGTGCGGTTTACCACTCAGTACTTGTTCATCTTTAAATTTTTTAAAAAGAAGCACAAACATCCAATAATCAGCACACCGATAAATCCCTAAGACTCCTACACTTTATTGGCTACCTATAAACCTCATACTGGCCTCGATTATAAGAAAGCTAAGTATTGCAATAGCTAAAATAAATCTCCCTTTAACAACTCAAAACCAATCTTACCCCACTTTTCCCCCTTAGTTCCAAAGTATGAGAAATTTGAACCCAAGGAACAATGCCTATGGTGCCTGAGATGAGTATGATCAAAAGTACAGAATCAAGAGACGGATATTGGAATTCTACAAAATGAGTATGCGCGCTCTTATCAACTTTAGAATTATTGCCTCAGTCATAGTGATTTTAATTTTCAGTATTATTATTGCGGTATGGCAAGCTAGAGTCTCTGTTGAAAAAGAAGTTCGCTCATCGATTAACCTAGCCGTCCAAATGATTGAATTTGGGTTTGACCATCTGTCTTCCGGAAGCGAACAAAAGCATGCTTGGTTTGAGAAAATTGCCACTATGCAGCCAGCGAGGCACCTGAATATATCCATTGAAAACACCAAACGCTCAACCGTCAAGGGTGAAAGCCATTATCAAAATCCAGAAGAAAATGCGGCTCCACGCTGGTTTATTAAGTCTGTAATGGCGGATTTCCTAACTCATAATTACGATATGGAAATTGCAGATGGATCAGTAGAAACGATTTTCATTACCGCTGATCCTATGGATGAAATTAACGAAGCCTGGGGAGAAACGAAAGTATTTTTCGGCTCAATAGCACTGATGCTATCGGTAATATTCTTAACCGTAAACCTCGTTTTTAACTCCATGCTAAAAGCCGTTAAAGCGATTCTATCTGGCTTACGTCAAGTTGAAACTGGCCATTTTGATTTGCAATTACCGCATTTTAAAATTAGTGAATTTAATACCATTGCAATGGAAATTAACGGTATGAGTCGGGCGTTAAAAAACGCACAAACAAATAATCAAGCGTTAGCCCTGCACAGCATGAAGATTCAGGAAACTGAACGACAAAATATGTCTCGCGAATTACATGATGAAATGGGCCAATCTTTAACAGCAATCAAAGCGATGGCCGTAACATGCCAACAACCGAAAACCGATGTAAAGGCGATTACCGATTCTATTATTAAAATTTGTGACCATTTATCTGTTGTTGTTCGCTCAATGATGAAAACGCTTCACCCTCTTAGTTTGTCAGAGCTTGGTTTAGGCGCAACCTTGTCGGAATTGGTCACCGAATGGCAGCGACGAAATGAAACATTATGCTTTGATCTTGAATACGACCCGTCATTGGAAAGCTTAAGTGATGAAATTGCGATCCATGTTTATCGAATAGTCCAAGAATGTCTAACTAACGTTGTGCGTCATGCAAACGCGTCAAAAGTAGAGGTTCTTATCAACAAAGACGCTGATCAGGTAAAAATTACAGTAACGGATGATGGTCAAGGTAAACAATTCAATCCAGCCGGGTTTGGTTTATTAGGTATGCGCGAACGGGCTGAAAACCTAGGTGGCCAATTCCATATTGAGTCCATCGAAAACTATGGTGTAAAAGTCACAGTGGAACTGCCTTATTGGGAAGACAAGTAATGCAAACAAATAAATTGAAGGTCTTGTTAGTAGATGATCATATGGTCGTGAGGGCTGGATTTAGAATGTTACTCGCCTCGCAAGATTTTATCGGTGATATTGTTGATATTGAACGTGGTGAATTAGCAACCAAAGAATATCGGCGTTTTAAACCTGATGTGGTTGTTATGGATTTATCGATGCCTGGAATTGGTGGTCTTGAAACCATACGTCGGTTATGCAAATGTTATCACGGTGCGCTCATTTTAGTGTACAGCATTCATGATGAGAAGATTTATGTAGAGCGCGCATTAGATGCAGGAGCAAAAGGTTACGTCACTAAAAACAGTGCTGCAGAAGTCTTAGCTGAAGCGGTTGCGGTTATTGCAAGTGGTAAGGAATATATAGAAAAAGGCTTGTTACCCAACAATACTGAAATACGCTTCAATGGACCGAAAAAGACCAAACATAAACTTAATCTCCTTTCGCCAAGAGAATTTGATGTTTTCAGGCTGTTATCTAAAGGTTTAAACGCTCACAACGTTGCCAATGAGCTTAGTCTGAGTTACAAAACAATTTGTAACTACAATACACAAATTAAAAACAAACTGAATGCTAGCACATCAGCAGAACTGGCGAATATCGCCATGGTTCATAATATTATTTAAATCCAACGAAATGAGAAAATGAGCTTAAATACTTCGCTATCAATATGCTGGTTAACGACTAGGTATTAAGCAATCGCCAAGTTGAAATGCAACTATGTTAAAAATAAACAGCTTATACGGTTGTTTTTCATCCGTTTTATATCCATAACAACCTCTGTAAATACAGAATAATTCTGCCCTGCCCTATAACTAACAGGCAAGTGACTTTGTAGTATAAATAGGTTAATTTAATCTTATAACCTGTGTACAAAAGGCTGAAGGGTTGCGGATGACATTCAACAGGGTAAATCAATAAAACCATGAGTTTGAGTAACAAAAATGAAAACTCGATGTATCAAAACGGATTAAATAAGTAGGATATTTTAGATGTGGACCCAAAGAAGAGAATCAAATCAATCTATTCGCACAGGCGATCATCGAAATCCCTATCAACGAGACAAAGCGAGAATATTACATTCTGCTGCATTTAGACGTTTACAGGCTAAAACCCAAGTTTTAGGTGTGGGCATGAGTGATTTTTATCGAACGCGATTAACTCACTCGCTAGAAGCATCACAAATTGGTCAGGGCATAACAGCACAACTCCGCAATAAATACCCAGAACTTACCCAGCAACTTGATGTAAATGAACAGCTAATCGAAGCACTCTGTTTGGCCCATGACATTGGACACCCACCCTTTGGGCATGGTGGCGAAGTGGCGTTACATTATAAAATGTACAAACATGGTGGTTTTGAAGGCAATGGGCAAACCTTTAGAATTGTCGGAAAATTAGAACCATACACATTAGAACATGGCATGAATCTGAGTCGTCGCACTATGTTAGGTTTAGTTAAGTATCCCAACTTTATCGATAATCTTACCAATCAGCGGATCGAAACAGATCAAGTGCCTCATCGCCAAGTTAAAGCCGATCTATGGCATCCACCCAAGGGTTTATACACTTGTGATACGGAAATGTTTAATTGGCTGTTAGAGCCATTGTCTGAGAACGATAAAAATAAATTTGTAGTCTTTAATCAGTTTGACGATAAACACAGTAAAACACGCTTCAAAACATTTGATTGCTCCATAATGGAATTGGCTGATGATATCGCCTACGGTATTCACGATCTTGAAGATGCTATTGTCATGGGAATCATTCACCGTGAGCAATTCCAACAAGAAGTTACTGCAAAAATTAAAGATTTAACGGATTTCGTTTTATCTGAAAATATAGATTCAATCACTAACAAACTATTTAGTGAATATCACCATCAACGTAAAGACGCCATTGGTGCGTTAGTAAACGCGTTTATCACCTCCATCGAGATCGTTCCCAAAACAGAACACTTTGATGAACCCCTATTAGCGTATGACGCGGCGTTCCCTATCTCTTGTCATAAGGCGTTAGGATTGTTCAAGACATTTGTATTTAACCGCGTTATTCGTAAGCCGGATATTCAATTAATAGAATATAAAGGACAACAGATTGTGATGGAACTGTTTGAGGCCATTCAGTCCGATCCAGCTCGGCTATTACCAGAGAACACAAGAGTTCGATGGCGAGCAGCAGAGTTAGAAAATAATGGAAACCGGGTTATTGCAGATTACATATCTGGCATGACCGATGGTTTTGCATCTAAACTCTACAGCACTTTGTTTTTACCCAAGTCTGGCAGCATTAACGATCAATTTAGCGGTTAAACAATTGTCTTTTTATTAAAAACATTGCAACTTTTTATCCAATTCTTCTTTCTATACGTATAAGCGAAGCGTAGTTTGAATATATTGGATGGTTAATGTTAATAAAAATTCCCAAAAATAGTGATGAATCTGAAAGTCAGGTAACACCCAAAGCAATTTATCAGCAGCGCAGAAGCATGTTGAAGGCAATGGGATTTTTAGGCACAAGTGCCCTACTTGCTAGCCAACCCGCCCGCGCATTAGGTTGGTTTTCTAATGATCAAGAAGGATTCGAAACCAAGCCCTTGTCATTTACTAAATCGACTCAGTTTAGTACTTCAGAAACACTGACACCATTGGACAAAGTTACCTCTCATAATAATTTTTATGAATTTGGAACCGCTAAATCGGATCCTAAGGAAAATGCCCAAAAATTCAAAGTTGAACCTTGGACGTTAAGCGTAGATGGCTTGGTCGAAAAGCCAATCACCCTAGATTACGATGCTCTGACTAAACTATTTCCACTGGAAGAACGAATTTACCGTCTTAGGTGCGTTGAAGCTTGGTCAATGGTCATACCGTGGATAGGTTTTCCTTTAGCTAGTTTGATCAAGCTTGCTAATCCCCTTAGTTCTGCTAAATATGTCGCCTTTGAAACCTTAGATGATCCTAAACAAATGCCTGGTCAAAAAAGTCGCTTTATTGGCGGCGGAATTGATTTTCCTTATGTTGAAGGTTTACGAATGGACGAAGCATTACATCCATTAGCGTTATTATCGGTTGGGCTATACGGTGAAACCTTACCACCACAAAACGGTGCACCAATTAGACTCGTAGTGCCATGGAAATACGGCTTTAAAAGTATCAAATCTATCGTACGAATCAAGTTGACCGACAAGCAACCGCCAACCACATGGCAAAAGCTAGCGGCCAACGAATACGGGTTTTATGCGAATGTGAATCCAGCCGTTTCTCATCCCCGTTGGAGTCAGGCAAGTGAGCGAAGAATTACTAGTGGTGGTTTATTTAATCAAACCCGTACGCCAACTTTACCATTCAATGGCTATGACGAAGTTAGCCATCTCTATAAAGGTATGGATCTAAGACAGTTCTTTTAAGTGATGTTTAAGTGAAATTAAAATTAACCAATAGACGTATATTTTGGCTAAAAGTGGCAATTCACCTGGCTGCATTAGTGCCTTTAATTTGGGCTTTTTATCAAGGCTTTATTGATCAGCTTGGCGGAGATCCAGTTAAAGAGCTTCTGCATTTTACCGGTATTAGCGCCTTTAATTTGCTGCTGATTTCACTTCTTGTGTCGCCCTTAGCAAAACGATTCAGGATAGCTGCATTAATTAGAGTGCGCAGGTTGATCGGGCTTTATGCGTTTGTGTATGCCTTAACGCATTTCCTGAGTTATATACTTTTTGAACTACAACTAGCTTGGCAACTTGTTATTTCGGAAATCATAAAACGCCCCTACATAACAGTTGGGTTTATTGCTTTTGTCATTTTGTTATTACTCACAATGACCTCCACTACATGGGCCCAGCGTAAATTAGGTAAAACATGGCAAACCCTTCACAATTTTGTGTATATCGCAGCAATTTTAATCGCATTCCATTACATTTGGTCGGTCAAGTCAGACATCCTTCAACCTTTAATTTACTGGGCTTTATTGTTGCTTCTGTTGTTTTTCCGGAAACAAAAATTTATTCAATTGATTAAAAAATGTAAAAAAACACTTGCATGAACATATATACAGTACTACTGTATATACTACCACTGTATATTAATACACTATTGAGGTAGTTCATGGCACAGGTAGATTTAACACAACAACAATGTTTACCCAGCAATAATCAATTGCATTATCAAAACTATATGGCTCATTATGGTCTTAACGAGCTATCTGATGCTAAGTGGATGTATTTAATTTCTGACCGCGTTAGCTTTTCAGGTAAATTTGATAAGGCCATTCGATTAAACAAACCAGCACAAGATACTTTGTTCAATTGGCTAGAGAAAATTGTACTTGCTGGTCAATGTTCAGTTTTATTTGTAGAAAATCTGCCAGTTGATGATATTCGTACAGCTAAAATTAAATCCCTTTGCGAGCAAAACTTTATAACCTTGATTAATTTAACCTTAGACTCCAAGCTACCAGATAATTTAATAATTGGTCCTTGGCATTAATGTTTGTGGCGCACTGAGCTTGCGTCAAGCATTAAAAGTTGAGGGATAATACTAAGAGACTCATTTGCTTACCGCAAATACTCACAGTGTTGTTTTTCGTAAGCTATTGTTTGTTACTCAATACTAGATTAGATTTAAGATGTACCTGAATATCATAGAGTTGTTTAAGCTGTGCTGAATAGTAATCATGAATGCCCCTGTTGTAGTGGCGAGTCCTTTGAAAATTGTTGTAGACCTTTTATTTCAAAAACAAAATACCCTGATACTGCTGAACAATTAATGCGTTCACGGTATAGCGCCTATGCCAAAAATAATTACCAATATATTTTAGATACATACGCTAAAGCCTCCCGCCAAAACCTATCTATTAAAGATCTCCAGCAAAGTGACAATGAGACACAGTGGCTGTCCCTTGAGATTGTTAATTGCCCAAGTGAAAACATTGTAGAATTTAAAGCTTATTCTCGTTCGGACAAGACATTTTATTTACTTCATGAAGTATCTAACTTTATGTTAGAAAATGAACACTGGGTCTATGTTGACGGAGAAATAAAAGACGATACCGGTCAAGTCCAGCTAAATCGAAATGATCAGTGTCTATGTGGAAGCGGAAAAAAGTATAAAAAATGTTGCATGGGGTAACCCAGTGAATTACTCGCTAACATCATTTAGTCATTAGAATCATTGTCTAACAGTTTCAATTTGAGACTAACTAACAGACAGCCATTAAAGTAATTCTAAAGTCACTCTAAAATTACTATTTAAGTTTCTATATTTTTATAAATAGTTGCAACTATTGATGCTCAATATTGCGCTGCCACTTTATGTCCCATTGCATTTACCTTTATGTTATTCCGTTGATTTAATTGGTTAAAAATTAGTCTTTGTCAAATTTTGAGAAAAATACAGATAAAAATCGCTCTGATTTGACGTTTAGTGCAATAAGTATTTGCAGTTAGATTTTAACAGTCTAAGATCATAAACGACCACTGCCACAATAATAATAATTTGAGCCTCAAAATAGAGAATAGATATCAAAAATACAGCGCAGGGTTATTTCATATTAAACATCAGGACATAACATACATGAAAAAAACACCTATATTCAAAGCCAAAGAACATTGGTTAAAAGTCGCGTTAATGATGAGTGCTTCAACAGCAATTTTTACAGCCTCACCCACTTTTGCTCAGCAACAGTCAGATCAATCAGCGAATAATTCGGTAGAAAAGATCAGTGTCATAGGTTCTCGTCGTCTAGGACGAACAGTGGAAGATAGTCCAGTTCCTATCGATATTATTGGTGGCGATGCCCTCAACACAACCGGTCAAACAGAAACAAATATGATCTTAGGCAGTTTGCTGCCAAGTTTTAACTTTCCTCAGCCTTCATTAACAGATGGCACAGATCACGTTCGCCCTGCACAACTGCGTGGTCTAGCACCTGACCACACGTTGGTTTTGGTTAACGGTAAGCGTCGCCATTCTAACGCTTTGCTTAATTTAAATGGCTCTACAGGACGTGGTTCCTCAGCTGTTGATTTAAATGCAATACCAGCTAATGCGATTGAACGTATTGAAGTATTAAGAGACGGCGCAGCTGCGCAGTACGGCTCCGATGCTATTGCCGGTGTCATCAATATTGTTTTAAAAAGTGCGAGCAGCGGTGGTTCAGCATCAGTGACCTATGGTGCCAACGTAACCACTATGGACGGCGTTCCTGATTTAAACGATGTAGGCATTGGTGAAGACGGTAATTTAAGCTTTACTGAAGGCGGCGATCGCGAATTAACTGATGGGCAAACTACGACGCTAAGAGGTAATATTGGTTTAGAGCTTGGAGATGACGGCTTTATTAATATTTCAGCTGAATTTCGCGACCGCAGTGCAAGTAATCGTTCTGACTACGATACTCGCGAAAACTACGCGCGCTTGGAAGACGGTTCACTCGACCCTCGCGAACTGACCTGGGATCGCTACAATCATAATTTTGGTAATGGTGACGTAGAAGATATGGCCGTATTTGTGAATGCCGGCCTAACATTGAATGCAGAAGCTGAATTATATGCCTTTGGCTCATACAGTACCCGAGAAGGTGAAGGCGGTGGATTTTATCGTAGAGCACAAGATAGCCGCAATATTGAATCTATTTACCCAGATGGATTTTTACCTATTATCACTTCAGATATAAATGATTATTCATTGGCCACTGGTATAAAAGGTGATTTGAGCGATTGGAATTATGATGTATCAGCAGTTTACGGTGAAGATGAATTTAAATTTGGGGTAATCAATAGTTTAAATACATCTCTTGGGCCAACTAGCCAGACAGAATTTGATGCAGGAACTCTAATTTACGACCAGTTCACTTTAAATATCGACCTAAGTCGAGAAGTTGACGTAGATGGATTAGCCAGTGGGGTTAACGTAGCGTTAGGCGCAGAGTATCGCCACGAAGGTTACGAAATTAAAGCCGGTGAAGAAGCATCCTATATCCAAGGTGAATTCGATGGTGCAGCAGGCTCGCAAGTATTCCCAGGGTTTACTCCTGAATCAGCTGGTGACAACAGCCGCCACAATATCAGTTTGTATGTGGATTTAGAGGCCTATGTAACCGATGACCTGAACGTGACTGTAGCTGCACGTTATGAGGATTATTCTGATTTCGGTTCAACAGTGAATGGTAAAATCGCTACCCGTTATACGCTTACCGAAGACATCGCACTTCGCGCATCTGTATCAACGGGGTTTAGAGCGCCATCTCTACAACAACAGTATTTCACCTCAATCGCGACAGTCTTTGTTGACGGTGAACCAACCGAAACCGGTACTTTCTCACCTAGCAGTGATGTCGCAATAGCCCTTGGTTCGCCGGGTCTAGATGCTGAAGAATCAGTAAACTACGGAGCAGGTATCACCTGGTCTCCTGATTCTAACGTGAGTGTGTCTGTTGATTATTACAACATTAAAATTGATGATCGTATCGTGTTATCTAACAACCTATCAGGTGCGGAAATTGAAGCCTTGTTAGCAGGTACAGGCGCTAACCGTGCACGCTTCTTTTTAAACGCTATTGATAGTGAAACTTCAG
Source organism: Aliiglaciecola lipolytica (assembly GCF_018860635.1). Classification (GTDB taxonomy): domain Bacteria; phylum Pseudomonadota; class Gammaproteobacteria; order Enterobacterales; family Alteromonadaceae; genus Aliiglaciecola; species Aliiglaciecola lipolytica_A. Next base: position 206,358 of record NZ_JAHKPT010000004.1, on the reverse strand, counting down.
GTGTGGATGTAGTGGTTTCATATAACACTGACATTCAAAACTGGGGAGATATCGCCTTTAATGCGGGCTTTAACTACAATAAAAACGAAGTTACCGACATCATAGATCCGCCAGATGTGTTAGCCGGTGCAGGCTTTGATCAAGACAACTTATTTTCAGATGTAGAGTTACGTCGTTTTGAAGTTGGCTCGCCTAAAACCAAACTTAACCTAAGTGCAGTTTGGAGTATGGATGAATGGCATGCCACATTGCGAACCACTCGTTATGGGGAAACTCAAGAGCCATCAACAGATCCGGCAACAAATGAAGTATTACCTAACAAATGGGTGACAGACTTGGATGTCAGTTATGACGTATCCGACAATCTAACCCTTACCTTAGGGGCAAATAACTTGTTTGATGTATACCCTGATACTACCCGTGAATTAGTCGATGAAGTAAGCACCTTTTCACGATTGTTCCCATACTCTGGCTTTTCACCGTTTGGTTTCTCAGGCCGTTTTGTCTACGGTAAAGTTTCAGTTACTTTCTAATTTTTTCAATGAGTGACTTTTGCTGAACAGCAAAATGAGATTGAAACGCGAGAATATAAGTGGATACAGTGAATGCTGTATCCACTTTTTTATGGTTTTTCTGTTTAATCCATTGTGTTTCTGGGCAGACAAAATCATACCGACTTTAATTGACCGAGCTAATCACCCAGTATAGAGGTAAGCAATTTTTCGCCCACACATATCCCGTCAAATCTGAAACTGATTTTCTAAGGGGGCTTTTCTATAAAAGTAACCTTTCTTATTGTTTCGCTTTCGATGGTGTGTGAACAAAGGTGTTTATTTAGAATACCATTGATCATTTCAAGCAAACTGAAATGATCAATGTTCTTCGAGTAGCAATACAAGATTTTAATTCTTGCATATACAAATTTAGATTTTTGAATCTATCCATGCATGTATATTATCTGTCAATACAGTTAAGTTAACCGCGCCATGGATAAGTATTTGATCGTTAAATTCTGGCAAAGAAAATTTATCTCCCAATTTTTCTTTAGCCAATTTACGTAATTCAAGAATACGAATTTGCCCCAATTTATAAGAGGTCGCTTGTCCTGGCATGACAGCATAGCGCTCTACTTCTCTGGTTATGGATGCGACACTTTGCCCAGTATTTTTGTACATCCAGTCAATTGCCTGTTCTCTACTCCACTTCTTGTAATGGATTCCCGTGTCTACCACGAGTCGAGCGGACCTAAAAAGATCTGATTGCAATCGACCAATATCACCTAGAGGATCGTCATCGTATAAGCCCAGTTCTTTAGCAAGTAATTCTGCATAGAGCGCCCAACCTTCACCATATGCGCTAAACCACAGCATATTCCGAATCATAGGCATATCGTCAATTTCCTGAGCGATACTCACTTGTAGGTGGTGACCAGGGCTGGCTTCATGATAAACCAAAGTCGGTAACGAAAGGATTGGCCAGTCAGCCGTGTCCTTTAAGTTGATCCAAAAAATACCTGGGCGAGAACCGTCTAGGTTTGGTGAGGTATAATAACCACCAGGAGAGTTGTCTTGTTCATAAATTGATATACGACGAACTTCAACTTCGGCCTTTGGAATGGTGTTAAGAATATTAGGCAGTAATAATTCTACTTCTCGCATTTGTAAGTTGAGATCGTTCAACAACGTATTTCGCCCTTCATCGGTATTTTGATATAAATTGGCAGGATCTTCTGACAAGCTAATGACTCTTTCGATAACATCGCCTTGCGAGTAACCGACAGACTTTAGGAGTAAATCTAGTTCAGCCTTAATGCGTGCAACTTCGTTTAACCCTAGTTGATGAATTTGTTCGGCGTTCAAATCGCCAGCACCAAAGTTTTGCAGCGCTAAATCATAGCGTTTTTCACCATCGGGCAGCGCCCAAATACCTGGTTCACTTTGTGCTGAGGCTAAAGTGGCAGTAAGTGCTTGGTGAAGTCTGGCATAACCTGGATAGACTTTTTCCAATGTGATTTTTTGAGCACGTTTAACATAGTCTGCGCGCTCTGCATCACTAATACCTTCCACCGATTTTAAACGGTTATCTAACACCACTACTAGTGGGTTTTCAGCGGGAATGGAACTCGTCATGCCATTGATCACATTTAACGCACCTTCAATGGCAAATTTAGGTGGGATTACACCGTGTTTGGCATCTAAGCCCACAACATCAGCCATATCTGTAAACGCTTCTTCTAACAAACTCAATCTCGTCAGATAGTTTTCTACATCCGCTTTATTATTTAGTGGCTGTTCAGTTTGAAGGGATCTTGGTAAGTCTATGTGTATACCCGTTAACTGAGTTATTGAATAGGGGGTATAAATTGAAAGTGGATCAAATGCGCCGAATACATAGGGTTCAAATCGTTTTGTCATTGCAATGGCATTAGCTAAAACATCATAAGTCGTTGCCGCAGTTCCAACTAATAGTGAACGGTCAATTTTCAATAATTCAGCTTCCATTGAATCTCGTAAAACTTTTGAATTGGCAATATTTTCAACGGAATAGTCTGCAAGTTTGTGGTTAAAGCCCCCCCCGAAATATTCTTCCGAAACACCTAAGGTTGTCGCCAGTGTTGGTGTGCGCTGCAATAACGCTTTAGTTTGTTTGTCCATCAAGGCTAAAAATGCAGCCGTTTCGTCTTGATTAGTTTGTTGTTGAACTACTAATTTAACGTCTTGCTTACTCTCTGGCATTTGAGGATTACTAAAACAAGCCACTAAGTTAAGTGTCATTGCTGTTGTGATGCATATTTTGAATAATTTCATATTTTCTTCCCTTGCTTTGGGTTTACTTTTGAGAAGTATTTACTTTTCTCTATCCTAAAAAATTAGCTTAATACAGCTATTAGCACTTATTTTTTTCTATATTCGAGAGCTGGAGCACGATCACCAATCATAGACTTATATTTCAACGAGTCTTTTCTTTCAAGGTATTCTTTTTTCGCTGCTTTAAGATTATCAGGATCCGCGAACAAACTGATTGCGGTTTTCGTTAATACATCACTGGCTAAATACATGCCCTTATATCCGATACCTGTACCACTCATTGCTGAAGCTTGCCAAGTATGGGGGGGTGTTCCTCTTACCCAGGTAGCACTTGAGATTCCTACGGTAGGCACCTGCCAACTAACATCACCCACATCGGTAGAAGCTGACCATACAGTAATTTTTTCACTAAATGGAAGCGCCGTGCTGTGCTCATCATCACTAAAAGAATGGTTTAAGGTTTGACTGATTTTTTTAGCAAATTGTTGTTCATCTTTGGATAATTCAATAGGTTTGGCAGCTAAGATAGCTTGGTCGGCTAACCTAGATAAGGCAACGTTAGGAAGCACACTCCATACACCACCGGTAACTTCGACCTCTACTTTGGTTTGGGTACCAAGTGCAGCACCATTTGCCGCATTAGTGACTCTATCCCACAGAGATAATACCACCGCAGGTTCTGGAGAGCGGACGTAGTAATATACTTCGGCAAACTCAGGAACAATATTTGGCGCTGTGCCACCATGGGTAATAACATAGTGAATACGAGTGCCGTCTGGAACATGCTCCCGCATTAAATTTACCATCATGTTCATAGCTTCCACTCCATCTAACGCAGAACGCCCTTTATCAGGTGCCGCGGCAGCATGTGCCGCTACGCCATAGAAACGAAACTTACCGCTTTTGTTGGCCAGTGAAGTATACGGAGCTGCTGTTGTGCTATCCGATGGATGCCAATGTAAGGCAACGTCCACCTCATTGAACAAACCTTCCCTCACCATATACACTTTACCAGAACCGCCCTCCTCAGCTGGCGTGCCAAACACTTTTATCCGACCTTGTTTAGGGTGTTCATCTAAATAATCAGCTAGCGCCAACGCAGATCCAATTACGCCACCTGCAAACAAGTTGTGGCCACAAGCATGTCCATCATGTACATAATCATTACTTACAATCGGCTGTTTATCAGGTGTATTATTGACTCCCATTCCTGGAAGCGCATCCATTTCAGCGAGTAAACCAATTACTGGTCCACTTTCACCGTATTGTGCAACAAAAGCAGTTGGCATTCCTGCGATCCCTGCTTTTACGGTGAATCCGCGTTCAGTCAGTACTTTTTGCATCAGCGCACTACTATTATGCTCAAGAAAGCCTAATTCAGGTGACTCCCACATGGTCTTAGCAATTTGTTTCATTACCGGTTGGTATTTGTTAGTGGACGTTACATCTTCTTGGTTTTGTGCCAGTGCAACATTTGCAAAACTAGTTATTACACACAATAAACTTGCTGCTATTCCCTGGTTAACTATTTTTTTCATGATTATTTCTCGCAGTTAGTTTGTTTGCAGTTATCGATATAAAAAGATTCTGGTGCCGTGGCAATAAGAGTACTGATCAACGTATTGGCAGCATGCCTAGCAACATAGCGGGTTTTTTCATCCGGTTCATTGTCACCCACTTCGTATGTCACACCGTGTACTTTATAAGTGTCGGCAATAAATTGTTTAAAAACCCCTTTTCCAGGAGATGTGCCGGGTTTATCAACCACTTTAAATACACCTTTGGTTTTTTCTTGCAGTGCGGCTAACCAATCTATTACCAAAGATGTAGGAGCAATATTTTCTTCCATCGGAATGCTGTAAAAAACATTGTTATAAGTTGAGTGGAAGTCCATTCCCATCACTATTTTACCGCCGCCTTGGGTGATCTTATCTAAATATGTTTTCACCGCTTTGGTTTCAGGTTGCGAGAAGGTATTCCAATCCCGATTAAGATCTTTATGACCAAGATTATGTCGCCAATGCCCATTCGCAACACCATCAGGATTTAAATTAGGCACAACCAACACATTAAAACGAGATAGAAATGCTTTTTGGCTAGCTGTAGTGGTTAGGAATTCATCTAAAAAAGAAAACATTGCCACCGCCCCAGTTACTTCAGGTGGATGTTGACGGCCAATAAAAACAACCCATTCGGTATTATCTTTATTTTCCAATACGAAAGCTGAAATAGCACGACCTTCAGAAGAGTTGCCTAAACTAAAGGCTTGTATGTTAAATTTATTACCCGCTGATTTGAGCCAAGTTGTGTAAGCATCATTGGGAACGGGTCGTTGAGCTGCAACATAGGTTGGTGTTGAACTAACATCAAGTTCAACTAACATACCCTGCTCATTTGTATCAAATGCTAAACCATTCCAGTTAACTTGATCTTTGCTGACTTTAGGAAGGTACCTGGGTGTATATCCTTCAAAGGTTAATAATATATTTACGGTTTTAGGCACCTTTGTTTGAACACTAAAATAATACCAAGGACTGGGGTTGACGGTCTTATCTTCAGGCATAAAAGTTAGCACGTATTGCCCGCTTTGATTTAATTCGCAATTATCTAAACGTCCTGATTCAAAATTAGCTGAAAAAGACAGCTCCTCAAATTCGCAACCGTTGGCGATAACGGGAGCAAAAGCCAATATAACTAGTAGTATTCGAAACATGAATTCTCCATAAGGTAAACGCAGGTAGGATAATCTAAGCATGGTTATTTTATATTTAGTATTAAAGGTTAAAATTTAATGGCTAATATGGCTCTGTAACGAAAGTGTACAAAAGCCATAATTAGGAAATTTATGGTCAACGATGGTTAATTTAGAGCTTAGGCACATTCGTGCGTAAATTTAAAATGAATACCACATCGATTTTGTGACTAACTAACAATCAAAGTCCCTTGAGGTTTTGAAGTGTTGGTTTGTCTAAAACCTGTATCCATGAACCATAAGTAGGATTGCCTAAAACAAACCATTTCACTCCCCAATTATCTTGGTATTGAGTGACTAATTCTTTTCGCGTAGTTGATGAAATAGCAGATTTCACATTCGGTAAAAAGTCGCCTAGATCATCACCGATCAACATGATGATACGATAGGACTGTGCAACCAATTCACGTCTTGATTGTTTTTCAGAACTCCAAGTTGATTTTTCTTTTTTTAGAAATAATTGCTTAGCATTAACCTGTTTTATGCCTACATTCTTTAGGTTATTTATGGTTTCCTGCTTTTGTGGACAGCTATCTGAAACACTTTTTCTGGCCTTACATTCTCGGTTGGTAATATAAATAATCTCTATACCCATTTGTTGAGCATGGTTGATAAATGCCACTGCTCCTGGAATCTCTGGTGCGGCTTGCATCGCCACCCATTGATCCCATTTTTTTGAGTCATAGGTGTGATTATGCAAAATCATATCAGCTTGAAACTGTGAGTTATCGAGCACTGTTTCATCTATATCTAATACAATAGCTGGTGGTAAATTAGCATAATTATTTTGTTGTTCTACGGCTGAAGTCCAACTTGTATCATTTAACGCATTGGTTAATTGCAGCTCTGCCGCTTTATAGGTTTGTAGCGCGTTTGCTTGGTATTCTGCAGAGGTTTGCATCCACAAAGTACTATTCAAATTGGTTAACTCATTAGTGGTATCGACTGATGATTCCTTATGGATCACCACACAACCGCTAAGACTCACAACCACGGCAAGACTAAAAAGACCTACTAAAAATCGCATCTACAAAAACTCCTAACTATCTTCTATTTACCATCGTAATGGCACCTTTACATTGATGCTGAACAAGCCAAAAGACTTTCGGCACCACCAACCGATTCTACTAACTCTTTGCCAACACTATGTATTTCTTCAATATCTAATGGCCAAGGATATTTTTTCGACGAATATGGGAATAATACGTAGAGAATATTTCCTTTTGGGCTGCCAGCCCCATTTCGTGGATTTACATTCGTTCCACCAAGATTTTCGGCTAAAGCCATAGATATCTCTCCCAAACTGGCGTTCGAAGGACCCACATCTGCCACTACAAAGGCACTACTTTCACCGGATTTGAGGTTAAAAGCCATGCCAATATCACCTAGGCGGCCTGTCCCTTTTTTACTGTAAAATTTACCGGGAAAAACTAAATACGGAATTTTGGTTGCATCAACATATCGAGACACGTCCAACATATCTTTATTTTTATCAAACAAAGACGTTTTGGATATAAAATAGCCCGCAAACTCACCATCTTCTTGAATATAGGGCTTTGTTGGATCATTTGGATCTTGAACTAAAACAGAATTCCACCAACTATGGTTTGGATAGCCTGCATTTAAATAATTATCTAACCCCGTATTATCGGGGTGATAAGCGTTTGGCGCACCGTCAGCGTCTATGGCTTTATGTTCAGTTTGAAAAATAAAGGCTGACTTAGATGAATTAAGTAACAACTTTTCTTGTTGGTAATTTTGCCAAGAATCAAAGTCACACTCTACTGCATGAACTAAAAAAAATGGTTTTGATAAACAGACTAGGAACGTTTTTAAACGATTTTTCAACTGAAACTACTCCTAACGCTAAATAATTTAAGTACAAACTATAGTCTAAACTAGCCTTATCAGAGATTATTGTTTATCTACGGGTTATTCCATCAAACAAATCGTAAAAGTTTTGAGTTGTCACCGCTGCTAGTTCTTCAACACTCACGCCTTTAAGTTGAGCGATAAATTCGGCCACTTCGACCACATAACCAGGTTGATTTTGTTTGCCACGATAAGGTATTGGAGCCAACCATGGTGAATCAGTTTCAATTAACAACTTGTTTAATGGCAATGCTTTCACTACTGCTTGCAGCTCTTGAGCAGATTTAAACGTAACTATTCCTGAAATCGAAATATAAAAGCCCATTTCAATAGCAGCTTCCGCCATTTCTAAAGATTCAGTAAAACAGTGCAGAACGCCTTTAGTATGTTCAGCTTTGTGTTCTCGTAACAACGCTAAAGTATCTTCACGGGCATCACGAGTATGAATAATCAGTGGTTTCGATAACTCGTTGGCAACTTTTATATGATCAACAAAAGATACCAGCTGTACCTCTTTGGTGTCGCTACTGTAGAAGTAGTCTAAACCAGTTTCACCCACAGCCACCACCTCGGGTCTTGACGCCATGGCTAATAAGTCGGCATAACTGCATGCATCTTCTTGATGCAGTGGATGAACTCCGCAGGATACAGAAACGTCATCAAGTTCAGTGACTTTAGATAACATTTGTGGGAAGTCTTTTACCGACACAGCCACACATAGAAAGTGTTCAACTCCGCGCTGTTTAGCAAAGTGAATAACCTCTTTAAGTTCTGCGCTTGTTTTGTCTAATTTGTCTAAATGACAATGGGAATCAACAAACAAAAATAACTCCTCTTATAATTTTTTATTGGCTAATTAACCGACGATAATCCGTCAACATATCAGATAATATCAACAAACGATTCACGCCGGGATTTTGCAAAGCAATTGAGGCTTTTATTAATTTATCTTCTAGCTTCCATAACAAGCTATTATGCAGTCCCGTCATTGCTAGTTGTGACAAATCATATTGCAGCCATAAAACCACTTGTTCTGCTTCTTTTTGCCACTTTTCTGCGAGTGCTAAAGTGCTGGTTTGTGCTTTTTTTAACTCATCTAAAGACTGCGTGAAATCAGTAAAAGTAAAACCTTCTTTATTGGCCAGCTGAGAAATGATTTTTAATGGGCATTGACCATAAATACGAATTATATCGTCGTTAACACCTGCAACATTTTGGGAGGCTAACCACTGTTTACACTGCTGAAAACTCGGCGCGTGCAAATTGACTTTTTCGCAACGACTGATAATCGTAGGCAATAAGCGTTCAGGATAAGCGGAAACTAAAAATAAAAATGTATTTTCCGTGGGCTCTTCTAAGGTTTTTAAAAGTGCATTTGCAGCAGACTCAGTCATGCTTTCTGCCTGCTCTATAATTAACGTCTTATTACCCGATAGATGGGCTGTGCTAGTCAGCTTTTGAATCGCAACACGAATCAGATCCACACCAATTTGTTTCTCAGATACAACGCGATGCAAATCAGGGTGCGATTGTGCATCGAAAAGTGTACAAGATTGACAACTCCCACAAGGCTTGTTTGAGAGACTTTTACATAAAATGGATTTAGCTAATTGATTACAGAAATCGGTTTTGCCAATTCCCACCGGTCCCTTAACTAAAAGAGCATGATGCAAACTACTATTTTGCGCACGTTGACTAAGTTGTCGATAGGTTTCATCTAACCAAGGGTACACGATTGATCCTTTAAAAAGGTCGTTAAAGCCGTCTTAATATCTCGATGTACCAATTCGATTTTCTGCATTGTATTGATTGTGAAAATGCTGTCATCTTGCTCACACAATTGTAGATATCGATTTCTGGTCCGCTCAAAAAAAGAAATGTCTTCCAACTCTATTCTATCAAGCTCTCCCCTGCCTCTAGCTCGTTTCAAGCCTTCAGTTGGCTCAACATCCAAATACAACGTAAAGTCAGGTTTAAAGCCATTCAATGATAATTGACTTAAGGTAGTCATCTTTTGGCTTGAAATACCTCGTCCGCCACCTTGATAGGCTTGAGAAGATAAATCGTGACGATCACCAATCACCCAACGCCCTTGGGCTAAATTTGGTTTGATGACATTTTCAAGCAATTGCACACGAGCGGCATACATTAATAACAATTCGGCTTCAATTGTCACTTTTTCCTGCCAAGCATGTTTTACACATTCACGAATAGATTCAGCCATAGGCGTACCACCAGGTTCACGGGTACAAACCACCTCTAATCCCGATAGTTCGAGCAGTTCTTTGACCGTGGCGATTGCGCTGCTTTTACCCGCACCTTCTAGGCCTTCAATAACAATAAATTTACCAGACATTCAATTAGTTACTTTTACTTCTATTTAAGTTGATATTGCCTTACGGCTCGGTTGTGTTCTTTTAAGGTTTCTGAGAAATAATGGGTGCCATCACCTTTGGACACAAAATAGTATTCTTCTGTATACAATGGGTGCAATACGGCATCGATACTTAGTTTGCTTGGCATTGCTATGGGCGTTGGAGGTAATCGCTTAATAACATACGTATTATAAGGAGTAGCTTGTCTCAGATCTTTGCGTCTAATATTACCATCAAATGCATCGCCCATTCCATAGATTACAGTAGGGTCTGTTTGTAAACGCATTCCACGATTGAGCCGATTAACAAAGACCGCAGCGATTCTTGGACGTTCAATTGGCACCCCTGTTTCCTTTTCCACAATCGAAGCCATAATTAATGCCTCGTAAGGATTATTGTAGGGTAAATCCATTTGTCTGGTTTGCCATGCACTGGTTAAGTAGTTTTTTAATGCTACATGGGCCGTTTTTACAATGTCTTCTACTTTGGTGCCATTGGTAAAGTGATATGTATCTGCCAATAGCCATCCTTCTATAGACTGACCCGGTAAATCAGGGGACAACATCTCCAGCCATTGCTCGTCAGTTTTTGTTGATTTGATTAAATGCGGGTGATTGTTTAATTGCACTAACCAATCTTGCCAACGTAGGCCTTCAATTAAGCTTATTTGATAGGTTTTTTCCAATCCTCTGGATAATTTATCAAACATATTGCGCGCGCTCATTCCTAAACTCAACTCATAGGTTCCGGCTTTGATTTGACTTAGTTCTGGTTCGAGTTTTAATGCAGCTTTAATAAGCACCGGATGCTTTAGTATTGAGCGTTCATATAACTTATTTATTACGGAGTGGGCGTATTGTCCTTTTTCGACCACCAAAATTTGACTACCCACTATATTCAACGGGTTGTTAAACGCGGTGTTTATCTGATACACCAATACAATCATGACAGCAAAACTTAACACTATGGTCGCTAATAAAAACTTTAACCACCTACTCATTTAAAACTACCTCGTGTTGATTGGTACTGAACCAATCAGAAAAGACACTTTGAGTGCTATCTAACATTAATTTTTGTCCGTCAATAACGAAGGTTTTGACTTTGATAATTTTCATAAGGCTATTGGATATAAATGCTTCATCGCAATCGAGTAACGACTGCAAAGGATGATTTGATATGGCCAAAGGCACCTTAGATTTCCCCATTACATTAACAATATGGTTACGCATAACGCCGGAAACACCGCAATTATCTAAGTTTGGTGTAAACCACTGTGTTCCTTTGCGCCAAAACAGATTCGCTGCGCTACACTCAATAACATGCGAATCTGTGTCACACACAATAACATCATCAACCTGCATGTTTCGCATTTCGTGTTTAATTAATACTTGTTCTAATCGATTTAAATGTTTAATACCGGCTAATAAAGGTTGTTTAGCCAGTTGGATAGTGCTTAACCCTAGCGTCAAACCTTGTCGACTTAAATCTGCGTAGTGTTTAGGCATGTCAGAAACACTCAAATAGCAGTGTGGCGACGTGACTCCAGCGGTATCATAACCTCGGCCTCCATACCCTCTGGAAATGACTGCCTTTACAACCCGGTTTTCATGAATTAACCCAAACTGTTCAAGCTTACCTTGCAAACTATGCCAATTTGTAAAATCGATTTTTAATCGAGCACACCCCTCTTTTAATCTCGCTATATGTGCATTTAACAGTTCAATTTTATTATTTGTTACACACATGGTCGTAAAACAACCGTCACCATAGGTTGCAATCCTATCGCTGCTTGATATACGGTCATTAGAGGAAAGTTCGATAATCATTTTTTACCAACAAAAAAGCCCAGTAAGAACTGGGCTTAATCTTAAACTATTGAATGTGCTAAGCAATAATTCAATTTAAAATGATACTACATTCTTTTAAATAACAAAGAACCGTTAGTACCACCGAAACCAAACGAATTACACAGTGCATATTCCATACTAACTTTTCTTGCCGTATTAGCAACAAAGTCTAAGTCACAACCTTCACCTGGATTATCCAAGTTGATTGTGGGAGGCGCAATCTGATCACGCAAGGCTAACAGCGTAAAGATTCCCTCTACTGAACCGGCCGCACCAAGTAAATGACCTGTCATTGACTTAGTTGAACTGACCAGAACTTTATCTGCAGCAGCACCGAAAATACGTTTTACCGCAGCGACTTCAGCCTTATCACCTGCAGGTGTAGAAGTACCATGAGCATTAATATAACCGATTTCCGTAGCCGGTAGATTGGCATCGTTTAATGCATTTTCCATCGCAGCTGCTGCACCTTCACCATCAGGTGGAGGAGAAGTCATGTGGTAGGCATCACCGCTCATACCAAAACCAACTAACTCGGCATAAATGGTAGCACCTCTAGCCACAGCTTGTTCGTACTCTTCAAGCATAACAACCCCTGCACCCTCACCCATAACAAAACCATCTCGGTCTTTGTCCCAAGGGCGGCTAGCTTTAGTCGGGTCATCGTTGCGTGTTGATAATGCTCTTGCTGCTGCAAATCCACCTAATCCCAAAGGTGAAATTGAAGACTCGGCACCGCCTGCTAACATTGCATCGGCATCACCATAAGCGATAGTGCGAGCTGCTATACCAATATTGTGTACGCCGGTAGTACAAGCGGTAACAATATTTAAATTTGGGCCTTTCAGTCCTTCAAAAATAGATAAGAAGCCTGAAATCATATTAGTAATAGTGGCAGGAACAAAAAAAGGAGTTAGTTTTCGTGGACCACCGGCTAACATTTTCTTATGGTTTTCTTCGATAAGGCCTAAACCACCGATACCGGAACCAATTGCCACACCTACTCTTTTCGCATTTTCAGCTGTTATTTCTAACTTCGAGTCGGCTAAGGCTTGTTTTCCCGCGGCTATTCCTAATTGAATAAAGCGGTCCATCTTTTTTGTTTCTTTCTTGGGGATATAACTTTCCACATCAAAATCTTGAATCTCACCGGCAAACCGAGTGCTAAAATCAGATGTATCAAATGATGTGATGGGACCTATTCCACTTTTACCTTGTAAAATGCCTTCCCATGTAGTGTTGGTGTCTCCACCTAATGGTGTCAGCATGCCAAGACCAGTTACTACTACGCGACGTTTAGACACATAGGCCTCCGCATAAAATTCATTATTTTAAGTATAAAGAAGAAAACGGCCCAGATTGAGCCGTTTATAGGAGTATCTTACGCGTCTTTATTAGCGTTAACGTAGTCGATTGCAGATTGAACTGTAGTAATTTTCTCAGCTTCTTCATCAGGAATCTCAGTATCAAACTCTTCTTCCAAAGCCATTACCAATTCAACAGTGTCTAATGAATCTGCACCCAAATCATCCACAAATGACGCTTCAGCTTTTACTTCTTCTTCTTTAACGCCCAATTGCTCGACGATGATTTTTTTAACGCGCTCTTCGATGTTACTCATGATTCTAGTTTTCCCTATAAGTAGCTAGAGTTTAAATTTCCGGTAGTTTATTCAGCTAGCCTCTGTCTTGCAAGCAAGACAATTAACTTTTTATCTGGTCAAACCACCGAATCAAATTAGTCTAATAAACAATATATTATCAATCAACCTTAAAAAGCATGACTGTTTAATATGTCTATTAGCCCATATACATACCGCCGTTTACATGGATAGTTTCACCCGTAATGTAAGCAGCATTATCACTTACTAAAAAGCTAACAGCCGCGGCAATCTCTTTTGGCGAACCTAATCTGTTAGCTGGAATATCTTTAAAAATGGCTTCTTTTTGCTCGTCAGTCAATGACTTTGTCATATCTGTATCAATAAAACCTGGCGCGACAACATTTACTGTGATGCCTCGTGAAGCAACTTCACGTGCTGTAGATTTACTAAAACCTATCACACCCGCTTTAGCTGCAGCGTAGTTTGCTTGCCCTGCGTTACCAGTGGTTCCAACAACTGAACCAATATTGACGATTCTACCATTGCGTTTTTTCATCATGCCACGTAAAACCGCTTTAGTCAGTTTAAAAATTGGAGTTAGGTTAGTATTTATAATATCTTCCCATTCCTGATCTTTCATTCGCATCAGCAAATTATCACGTGTCACACCTGCATTATTCACTAAAATATCGATTTCGCCATGATTTTCTTTAATTTTAGCTAATACTTCATCAAGAGATGCCTGATCAGTTACGTTTAACGTTAGACCTTGACCACCGAATTTAGACAGGTATTCAGTAATTGAGTCAGCACCTTTATCAGATGTGGCTGTGCCAATTACCACAGCTCCTTGTTCTGCAAGTGACTCTGCGATAGCACGTCCAATACCTCGACTTGCCCCAGTTACCAGAGCAACTTTTCCGTTTAAATCGTTCATTTTAATACCCTATTACAGTAGATTTTGGACTGATTCGACCGTGTTCAAAGCGTCTGTTTCTATGGATTTATTGATACGTTTTATAAGACCAATAAGTACTTTTCCCGGCCCGACTTCGTATATTTTTTCAACATTTTGACTAGCTAAAGACTCAATAGTCTCTGTCCATCTGACCGGACAATAAAGCTGTCTTACAAGTGCGTCTTTAATGCTATTTGCGTCTTTAGGTGAATTTACATCGACATTATTAATGACCGCAACACTCGGTTCTGCAAATGCAATTGACTCAATTAACCCAGCTAACTTTTCAGCTGCCGGCTTCATTAATGCGCAGTGCGAAGGCACACTAACCGATAGTGGTAAGGCTCTTTTTGCACCCGCTTCTTTACACAAATTTGCTGCGACTTCTGCAGCTGAGGTAGTTCCGGCGATAACCACTTGTCCAGGTGAATTAAAATTCACCGCTGAAACAACTTCACCAGTTTGTTGTTGCGCCTTTTCACAAGCTTCTAGAATTAAATCATCTGCCAAGCCTATGATGGCATACATAGCCCCTTCACCTGCTGGGACAGCTTGTTGCATGAATTGTCCTCTAGCTTCGACTAATTTGACGGCTTCTTTTAAGCCAATCACATCGGCACACACTAGCGCAGAATATTCACCTAAACTATGCCCAGCCATATAGTCTGGCTTGGCGTAACCTAAATCCATGAGTAATCTGTAGATTGCCACGCTCGCTGTAAGGAGCGCAGGCTGAGTTATATGGGTTTGATTCAGTTGCTGATTTTCATCATGTTGCACTAAATCCCATAAATCATAACCTAAGGCTTCAGAAGCTTCACTAAAAGTCGTTTGAATTTGTGGATACTTCGCAGCCAGATCGGCTAACATTCCAACTGTTTGAGATCCCTGACCGGGAAACACAAAAGCTTGTTTAGTCATAAATCATACCTTGGGTGTATTTAAACAAAAGTAATTAATATTTTACGAGCGCTGCTGCCCAGGCGAATCCACCACCAAATGCTTCTAACAATAGATTTTGGCCACTTTGTATACGCCCATCTCGTATTGCTTTATCTAGTGCTGTTGGCACTGTTGCAGCAGATGTATTACCGTAATTTTCTAAGGTTAGAACAACTTGGTCCAAAGACATTTCTAACTTTTTGGCCGTTGCTTTAATAATCCGGAAGTTTGCTTGGTGAGGAACCAACCAATCTAAATCCGATTTTTCCATATTATTTGCTTTTAAAGTCAGCTCGACGACTTCACTAAGTTTAGTGACAGCGACTCTAAAGACTTCATTTCCTTTCATGCTACCCCAGTTTTCATGCACAGATTGTTCATTGCCATGTTCAACATGTCCAATTTGTAACAAGTCTCCGTAGGAGCCAGCAGCATTAATATGAGTTGACAGAATACCAGGCTCTTCACTGGCTTCAAGCAGTGTTGCGCCAGCAGCATCGCCAAACAAAATCAGCATTGATCGATCTTCGGGATTGATCATTCGAGACAAACAATCCGTCCCAATAACTAAAACCCGTTTAACCATGCCTGTTTTAATGTATTGATCTGCAACACTCAGGGCATAACAATAGCCAGCGCATGCAGCAGCGATATCAAACGCAGGGATGCCGTCAATATCTAATGCTTTTTGTATTTCACAGGCGGTGCTAGGAAGAGCGTATCGTCCGCTTGTCGTGGCACACACAATCATATCTATAGAGCGTTTATCAATACCTGCAGCTTCAATGGCTTTAAGCGATGCCTCATATCCCATTGTTGCAGCAGTTTCATCCGCTCCTATAATTCTTCTTTCTTTTATTCCCGTTCGATCGGTTATCCACTCATCAGTCGTATCTACCATCATCTCGAGATCTGCGTTGGTACGAACTTCTGCAGGGTAATAACTTCCAGTACCTATTATTCTTGAGTACATATTTTAAGAGCGCTCCATTAAAACGGATTCAATTTTATCTTTTATTTTTTTCGGAACTTGCCGTTGTACTTCTTGTTCAGCTTCCTTAATCGCAAACAAGAAAGCATCCGAAGAAGCATTACCATGGCTCTTGACCACAATTCCGCGCAATCCTATCAGACTAGCGCCGTTGTACTGGTCGGGGTTCACCCTTCGATAGATTTTTCTTAACAGTGGAAGGGCTATTTTGGCTAATAATTTTGTCCACCAGTTTTCATTGGATACGCGCTTAGCTTCTTCTAAAACAAGGGTCGCTAAACCTTCACAAGCTTTCAAAGCGATATTGCCAACAAAGCCATCAGTTACCACAACGTCAGCACAATTAGTAAAGATATCATTACCTTCGACAAAACCAGTATAATTTATTCCTGGGGCTTGTTGTAACAACTGGGCAGTAAATTTTACTTGATCATTGCCTTTAATTTGTTCTTCACCAACATTTAGCAAAGCCACTCTTGGATTATCAACTCCAGCGACTTCCTGTGCTAAAACCGATCCCATAACCGCATATTGAAATAAGGTTTCTGAATCACAATTAACATTAGCCCCTAAATCCAATAGAAACAACTTATGATGATCATCAGTGGGTAATGCAGATACTAAGGCTGGCCGGTCAATACCTGGTAAGGTTTTTAACACATGATAAGCAATAGCCAATAGCGCACCAGTATTACCGGCACTAACGCATGCATCAGCATCACCGCACTCTACTCTTTCCAAAGCACGGCGCATGGACGAATCTTTTTTATTTCGCAGGGCTGAACTTGGTCTTTCATCCATAGCAACATGTTCTGAGCAATGCTGAATTTCAACACGTTCTTGGATTGATCTATTTTGGGTGCTAATAACTTTGGAAATGATTTGTTCATCACCACAAAGTATAAAATGCAAATGGGGAATTTCGTGCAGTGCTTTTAAAGCAGCAGGAAGAGTTACATGGGGGCCGTTGTCGCCCCCCATAATATCTAACGCAATGGTTAGACGGCTAAAAGTCATTGCTAGTCAGCGATAACTTTTTTGCCTTTGTAGTAACCGTCAACAGTCACGTGATGACGAAGATGCGTCTCACCTGAAGTTGAATCTACAGACAAAGTCGCTCCAGTCAAAGAATCGTGTGCACGACGCATACCACGCTTTGAACGAGTTTTCTTGTTCTTTTGTACAGCCATTACATTACTCCTAGTCTCGCTTAAGTTCTTTCAAAACCGCGAAAGGGTTTGGACGTTCATCGGCCGGTTCAATCTTACCAAACTGCATCTCATCCCGCTTTATTTTGCAATCCTCCTCTGCATGAAGGGCGACAATAGGCAAAGACAATATTAGTTCATCCTCGAACAACTGCAGTAGATTGATTTCTCCATGGTCATTGACCTCTACCGGTTCGTAAATGTCCGGCAATTCAACTGCATCATCTGTTTCAACTGCTTTCCGTCTAATCGGACTAAAACAAAATGATGTGTGAATTGAATGAGCAAATTGCTCATTACATCTCTGACAGACAAGCTCCACTGATGTTGATAGTTGTCCTTGAAAAAAATTCAGACCCTGCTCGTCTTTATCGAATCTTACTTCAGCTTCAACAGTATCAGCAGCGGTGGCCACTGCGCTAAGAAAACGCGCCATGTCAGAAGTCATCATCACACCCTGATAATCAGAGCGTTTTGTAGCACTTTTGACTGGTTCGATAAACTTGGGCAATTTCACTTTCTGCATAGGGCGCGCATAATATAGATTGTAAAGCCGTTAGTCAAAGGAAAATATAGCTAAAAGTACCCTATTCCCTATAATAATTAAGACTTTTTATTAACAGAACGGAAAATTGTGAAAATTGTACTCGCTTCCACTTCGATATATCGTAAAGCGCTCCTTGATAAACTGCAACTCGATTTCACTTGCCACAAACCAAATGTTGTTGAAAGCCGTAAACCTAATGAATCAGCGAAACAGATGTCGTTACGATTAGCGCAAGCAAAAGCTGAAGAAGTGGCTGAGCATTATAATAGCGGACTAATAATAGGTTCGGATCAAACCGCAAGTTTGGATAATGAGATATTAGGAAAACCAGGGAATGCTAAAAACGCTAAAGCACAATTGCAACAATGCCGCGGTAAAGACGTCACATTTTACACCGGTTTAAGTGTTATTGAGGCGGCCAGCAAAAAACAAATATCTATAGTAGAAGAATTCAAAGTAAGTTTTAGAGACTTAACTGACAAGCAAATTGATAGTTACATTGCCAAAGAAGCCCCTTTTGACTGTGCCGGTAGTTTTAAATGCGAAGGTTTAGGCATTAGTCTGTTTACCCAATTACAGGGGCGAGATCCGAATTGCTTAGTTGGCCTGCCACTGATTGCCCTATGCGATGTATTAGCTGAATTTAAAATCGATGTGCTTACATTAAACTCGCAAGTTTAGATTATTTCACAACGCAGTGAAGTTTAGGCTTCTCGTTTTCTTAATTCTTTGAGCGCATTGCTTAATGAACTATCCAGATTAGCCGTGTGACTCATTTGCTTTCCGCTAACTGGGTGCACGTATAATATTCGATGCGCATGTAAAAATAATCTATTCAGACCTAGTTTTGTCATGTAATGATTAAACTCTTCGTCCTTATACTTGCTGTCACAGGCAATTGGATGGCCAGCGTGTTGACAGTGCACGCGTATTTGATGAGTCCGTCCAGTAATCGGTGATGCTTCAACTAATGTGGCTTGGGCAAACGATTCTAAAATACGAAATCGAGTTTCAGACTCTTTGCCTTCTGTAGAGACAGATACTATACGTTCGCCAGATTTTACAATATTTTTAAGTAATGGCGCTTTTACTTTAAAGCGATTTTCAGGCCAGTGCCCTTGAACCAATGCTTGGTATCGCTTATCAACCGTTTTTTCACGTAGTTGTTCGTGTAAGTGTTTTAGCGCAGAACGTTTTTTAGCTATTAATAGACAACCTGATGTATCTCTATCTAGGCGATGCACTAACTCAAGGAACTTAGCCGTAGGACGTAACGCACGTAATGCCTCTATCACTCCAAAACTTAAACCACTGCCACCATGCACTGCCATTCCGGATGGTTTGTTAACTACAATTAACACTTCATCTTCAAATAAAATGTGTGATTCTAAAGTTGCTACTTTATCAAGCTTAGTAGAAGGAGCTTGGTTATTGGATTCAGACACTCTGATGGGAGGTAACCGAATCTCATCTGCGTCAACTAATTTATATTCAGGTTTGACACGTTTTTTATTCACGCGTACTTCGCCTTTACGCAAAATTCGGTAAATCATACTTTTTGGAACGCCTTTTAACAAAGTACGTAAAAAGTTATCAATTCTCTGCCCCTCGTGCTCAGCGTCGATTGCTAAAAATTGTACTTTATCAAAGTTTGAATCCGTCATTTAAGGGCCCGTAGAATTTTGCTATATGAGTTTCGATTTAGCCTAACGCAGTTTGATTGCGACGCTGATTTGACAGCCCAGTGGTCAAACGCTAGCTTTTAGCAATATAGTCCATCAGGCTCAGCGCCTATTCTAACTTAAATATTTAAATTAGGTTTAAAATTTTAATTGCTTGCCAGAGTGTTAGGTTTAATGTGATAATCCGACCGTTTAGCTGGCTTTGCAGTTGCATAGCAGTAAACAATGCGATGAAAATTAGAATTTGTATGGCATCAACGAAATAAAATTCGTAACACATAATGATGCATTGCTGCTGTCGAAGTGAGTATTTTTTCGATTGGTTGAGCAAGCAAATTCACATCTCATCATGCGATATACAATAAAAAAGTACCAATCGCAGAATAGTAAGAATTGAATTTGGCAACAAACTGATGTGTTTTGTTTAACATCACGTCAGTTTGGAAAGATAGACAAAAAATTTATTGGGGTGAGGCGTTTCACCCAAGGGTCTGAAGTTAAAATTACAACTCGTAAAACTTTAGTTTCCCTAATGAAATCATATGCTTAAGGTAACACCTTGGCACATCCAAACGCGCACAAGATCTGTTTTTACAGTCGTGAGACTGAAAGTGATTTCAGCTTGATGCAGCTTGCAAGCCACGTTTTTCAGTTCTAAATTATTCCGCATTCGGTACTAAAACCGAGTCTTATACAATGAAAAGAATGTTAATAAACGCTACTCAACAAGAAGAGTTGCGTGTTGCATTGGTCGATGGACAAAAGCTTTATGATCTTGATATCGAAAGCCCTGGACACGAGCAAAAAAAAGCCAATATCTATAAAGGAACTATCACCCGCGTTGAACCCAGTTTAGAAGCTGCATTTGTTGATTACGGTGCAGATCGACACGGTTTCCTCCCTCTAAAAGAAATAGCAAAAACTTACTTTCCACAAGGTTATAAGTTTGACGGTCGCCCAAGCATCAAAGATGTGATTAAGGAAGGCCAAGAAGTTATCATCCAAATAGATAAAGAAGAGCGCGGACAAAAAGGTGCCGCACTGACAACCTTTATTAGTTTGGCTGGTAGCTATTTAGTATTAATGCCTAATAATCCGCGTGCAGGCGGTATATCTCGTCGTATCGAAGGTGATGAGCGAACCGATTTAAAACAATCGTTGAATAAGCTTGAATTACCTGATGGCATGGGCTTAATCGTTAGAACCGCAGGCGTAGGTAAATCCTTTGAAGAACTCGAGCATGATTTAAATGTGCTAATTCGTCATTGGAATGCCATTTCAGAAGCGTCTGAAACCAAACCTGCCCCTTTCCTTATTCACCAAGAAAGTAACGTTATTGTAAGAGCTATTCGTGACTATTTGCGTCGTGATGTAGGTGAAATATTAATTGATAGCCAAGAAGTGTTTGAAAAAGCACTACAGCACATTCAACTCGTTCGACCCGACTTTGCCAGTCGCGTTAAGCAATATAAAGGTGATGTACCACTTTTTAGTCATTATCAGATAGAAACCCAAATCGAATCAGCTTTCCAACGTGAAGTGCGCTTACCATCAGGTGGCTCAATTGTAATTGACCCAACTGAAGCAATGATTTCAATTGATATCAACTCTGCACGGGCAACAAAAGGCGGCGATATCGAAGAGACAGCGTTCAATACTAACCTTGAAGCTGCTGATGAAATTGCCCGTCAATTAAGATTACGTGATGCCGGTGGCCTTGTGGTTATCGACTTTATCGATATGACACCTGTTCGTCACCAAAGAGAAGTAGAAAATCGTCTTAAAGATGCCGTCAGACATGACCGAGCAAGAATTCAATTGGGCCGAATTTCACGTTTCGGTTTATTAGAAATGTCTCGTCAAAGGTTACGTCCGTCCCTCGGTGAGTCAGCACATATAGTGTGTCCTCGTTGTAGTGGTCACGGTAATATCCGTGGTACTGAATCATTAGCGCTTTCTGTTCTTCGCATCATGGAAGAAGAGAGTATTAAAGACAACACCGGACAAATAGAAGCACAATTGCCCGTCAATGTAGCTACCTACTTGTTAAATGAAAAAAGACGTTCAATTCAATCTATTGAAAAGCGTCACGGTGTAAACTTACTTATTATTCCAAATCCTAATTTGCAAACGCCGCATTATCATGTAGCCCGCAGACGTCCAGACGATACAGTTACTGAGGCGAGTTATAATATTGAGTTAATGGAAACCCAATCTTCAGAGGTTGATAACCCTACACAGGAAATTAAACCTAAAGAGCAACCAGTATTACAAGGTTTAGCCGCGCCTCAACAAGCGCCTGTTACAGCCAAAGCTGAAGAGCCAACATTGATTGCTAAGGTTTCTAAATGGTTGTCAGGTCTATTTGAAAGTGAACCTGAAACAACTACCAAAAAACCAAGTACAAATACGCAAAACAAACGTCCACAGCGCAATAGCCGTAGTCGTAATGAGCGCTCTGGTAACCGCAAACCTAAAGCTTCTGATCGCAAAGACAAGTCAGATCGTAATGACAAACCTCAAGCTGAAAAGCGTGATCAAAAGCCAAAACAACGTCGCGACAATCGTAATAAATCTCAAGAAGCAAAAACAAATGATGCAGCTAAAGAGAACGTAACCAGTCAAAATCAACCGGAACGTAAAAACGAAAAAGTTGCTGAACGTAGAAAAAGACGCGATACCCGTCGAAATGTCCGTGGTGAGAAAACTGAAAATGAAAAAGCAGTAGCTCAGCCGCAAGCAGAGACAGCTAAAAACACGCAGCCTAAAGTAAAAGTTGAAGACGTTAAGAATGATGAACTAATCAATTCAACCCAAGCTGAAGCAAACAATTCTGTTGTGGATGAATCTGTCAATACAGAGACTAAAGACGAAGGGCAAACAGAGCGCAGTAGAAGTAGACGCTCTCCTCGACACATTCGAGCTGCGGGTCAAAAACGCAGAAAAGAAGGTGCAGGAGTTGAAGAAACAAATGAAACTGATAACGCCGAAAAGCCTGTTGTTGATGTAGCTCAAGACGAACTTAAGTTTGAGTCCCATGATACACCGTCTGAGCAACCAAACGATGCATCAGAAACAGCTAAAGCGGAAAAACCTAAAGCTAAACCTCGTACCAGAAGACGTCCGAAGAAAGTCGAAGAGAGTAACGCTGAGTCAACTGCTCCTGAGCAAAATAAAGATGAGTCTTCAAAACAGGATGTTGCTGAAGCGAAAGCTGAAATTGCTACTGAACAAGCAAAAGAACCGGTTAAAGCCGCTAAGCCTGTGAAGGAAAAAGCAGCTCAACCCGAGCAAGTGGAAATTCAGTTGGACGCAGAAAATTCTGATGCGCCAGTTCAGCAGGCTAAGGAAAAAGTTGAAGAAGCGGCTCCCGCCCCTACCGAAACTATAGCGCCGATTAAAGTTGACGCTGAACAGCAACAAGAGACGCCAAAACCGACTGAAGTTGAAGAAGTAGCAAGCAAACCAAAGCCTGCGAAAAAACCTAAAGTAACGGTGACTAAAGCTCCTGTTTCACATCCAATGGCGAAGCCTAAAGCGATTGACACTGATTTCAATGAAATTGAAATTAAAGCATTAGCTGCAGATAAACGAGCGGGCCTGAAAGTATCAGGAAAAACCGCATCAATGGCTAATACTGCAAACAGCTCTGCTGCTGCAGCAACCAAGCCAGGATCTGTCGCCTAAATAGACACAAGCGTTAAACCTTAAAACGCCGGTGAATTTTCATTCACCGGCGTTTTTTTATGTGTACTAGTTGTTTTGTTTCTAAATTCAGCATTTGCTTAATATTTAACTATCAATAGAGCCGGCCAAGTTTACGCAAACTCCAGCAGAACCGTGAAGCAAGGTCTGTTTTAAATTTTGTTTAATTTCTGTCTTTTTATAAGTGCTAGCATCTACCATCACATAAATCACCTCAGCAAGGCATATAGGTTGCCTGCTACCCTGCTGACACATTTCAACATGTAATGTGAAAGAAGTATTCCCCACTTTTGAGACCCAAACACTCATTTCGATCACATCATCAAATTTTGCAGGGCTTTGCCAGCTTAAATTTAAATTAACAACTTGGTTATCTAAACCTTGTTCTAGCAGTTTATTAAAGCCACCAATTGCTGCCCGCATAAACTCGGTAGCAGCTAAATCGGCATATTCCGCATATCGACTATTAAACACAACTTGTTGAGCGTCACATTCAGCGTAACGAACTCTTATCAACACTTTCATCGGTATATTGGCAGAATTGGGCATCTAGTCATCCTCTGTTCGTATAGGGTTTGTTTTAACTTTTTCGGAATCGCTTACATCAGTTGTTAATTCAATTAAATCTTTTTCATCGTCGACGATAGGGTCGGATTGTCGAGCGCTTAACCACTGCTCACCGATTATTGGATCATCGGCATTTTCTGGATCTTCCCATTCGTATCTTTTAATTATCGGTTTAGGGTCAAGTTTTCGCCAAAGTAACGCACTAACTATTCCAGCAACAGCGCCAAATAAATGATATTCAAAAGAGATATTTTCTTGCCGTGGGAAAATGGTCATGGTCATTCCACCGTACATAAAAAATGCAGCCATCATAATGGCGATTGAGCTCTTATCTCGTCTAAATAAGCTAACAACAAATAAGTAGAAAAACACACCGTGGGTTAATCCACTGGCTCCAAGATGATAAGCATTTCTGGCGAAAAGCCATACGCATACGCCAGAAAATAACCAAACAAATAGGATGACTCGCCAGCGTGAACGGGGATATCCGTATATTAGGAATACTCCTAGAATCAGCAAAGACAAGGTATTATTAAATAGATGTTCTACTGATCCATGTACCAAAGGTGCGGTAATTATTCCCAATAAACCTTTTGTAGAATGTGGGTAAACGCCTAACCAACTAAGGTCGACATGAAATAATATTTCAAAGGATTTAATGCACCATAAAAAGCCAATAAAAAAGCTGATTGTAATGATACTTGTTTTAAAAGATGGCTTTGTCTTCATTGTTTAATGATATGGGCATTTTGCCTAAACAAAAGATGCCCATACAAAGCCATGATTTCTATACAGACATATAGTTTTTAATTGGTAAGTCTCGAATACGCTTACCACAAGCATGAAATATGGCGTTGGCTACACTTGCGGCTACTGGTGGAGTGCCTGGCTCACCAACCCCGCCAGGAGGCGCATCTGACTCGATTATATAGGTTTCTATTTTGGGGCATTGATGCATGCGCAATACCTGATAATCATGGTAGTTAGATTGCTCAACCGCACCATCTTTAGTTGAAATTTCTCCCAACAGCGCCAAAGACAAACCAAAAATCATTGATCCTTCTTGTTGTGCCCGAACACGATCTGGGTTAACCACAGTGCCAGCATCTATACTCGAATGCATCTCTAGTACAGTCACTTTGTTATCCACGACCTTCACTTTTGTTGCAACAGCACAATAACTGACAAAACTACGATGAACACAAATGCCCCACCCTTCGTTTTCCTGTGTCGGCTGATCTGCACCAGACTTTGCGATTACAACGTCAAGTGCGTGTTTTATGCGCTTAATATCGACAGGGAATACATCTTGCGGCTCACCATAGTTTTGATAATCAAAATCATCCGTTTTGGGGTCCACTAAACGGTTTTCGCCGAGTAATTGATGCCACATTTTATAGGTCGATATACCGGCTTTTGATGCTAACTCATCGACAAAAGAACCCTGCGCAAAAGAATGTTGAATATTACACACAGAGCGCATCCAACCAATCCTAATATGACCAGTAGCCTTATGGGTTTCGCACGATAAATTGTCTACCGCGAATGGCAAATCACCAAACCCTAAAGACAATTCATTCATTTGCGGCTCATCAACTGTGCCGGTAAACGTCCACATAATACTTGGGAACGCAGTCCGCTGTAGCCACGATGTTATTTGCTTTTTGGCATCCATCGCTGCGGCCATATGTAGCACACTTACCGCATGGTAAAAGCCTTGTTGAATATCATCTTCACGACTCCAAACCACTTTCACCGGACGATTTAGTTGTTTGGCCAATAATGCTGCTTCTATGGAGTAATCTGGTTTAGCTTTTCTTCCAAATGCACCACCTAAAAAGGTGACATTTATAATCACTTTATCAGATTCAATACCTAGCGCTTGAGCCACGTTTTGCTGGGTTACTTGAGGAGATTGTGTACACGCCCAAATTTCACAAATACCGTTTTTAAATACCGCTGTTGCTGCAGGTGGTTCCATTGGTGCTTGTGAAAGATAAGGGACACTATAAGTAGCACTGTGTGTATCTGTTGCTTGTTCAATATCTGCATAAACGTCGCCTTCTACACGAATCGGTTTGCCTTTACTGACGATACGACTTTTTAGCTCGGCAATATAATCCGCAGAAGTGTGTGCAGCATTTTCACCTAGCTCCCAATCAATATTCAACGCTTTACGACCTTGCAATGCCGCCCAAGTGCTATCGGCAATAACAGCAACCCCATTCATAGGATGAAACATAACCGGTAAAGGTTGGTCAGGCATTTGAATGGTATCGATAACCCCTTTGACTGACTTAGCTGCGTCAGCGTCAAACGACTTCACAGTCGCTCTCAACACTTTTGATCGTTCGATACTGGCATAAACCATCGACTCTAATCTAACATCCTGACCAAATTCAGCTTGACCAGTCACGATTTCAGCAGAATCGATACCAGTAACGGGCTTGCCAATCAGCTTGAAATCTTTTTTCGACTTGTAGGTTAAGGTTTCAGCTTTAGGAGGAGATAACTTACCGGCAGCTTCAGCAATGTATCCAAAACTCACTTTACGCTTTGAATCTTTATGATGTACATAACTATCTTCAGCATAAACACTGTTTACATCTACTTTCCACAAGTCTGCTGCTGCTTGTTCAAGCATAGTCCTAGCAGAAGCCCCCATACGTCTTAAGATCGTATAGAAATTACGAATTGAACGTGAGCCATCGGTGTTTTGACTACCATATTCTTTATTCGCCAATCCTTGTACCACAGATACTAAATCCCAATCTGCACATAGCTCTTCTGCAACTACCTGCGGTATAGAGGTACGAATCCCCTGACCCATTTCACTGCGGTGACATATTATGTTGACGCGATTATCGGATTGAATGCTGACAAACAGGTTAAGCTCGACATCAGCTTGGCTTGTTTGCGCCCATACAGGCTTGTAACCAGCTAGACTACTAGCGAGTACAAAACTACTAGCACCAATTCCTGAAACTTTTAAAAACTGTCGGCGACTGACATTTTCAATTTTATGGTTCATGCGTCATCTCCCACGTTTTTTGCCAGATCGGCTCCTTTAGCCACACTTTTTATTGCTGCTTTGATTCGAGGGTAAGTACCACATCGACAGATATTACCTTGCATGTAATTATCGATATCCTCATCACTGGGTGAAGCATTTTGTGATAATAAAGCCACAGCACTCATAATTTGTCCTGACTGACAATAACCGCACTGGGGAACGTTGTGCTCGATCCACGCTTTTTGGACAGGGTGCTCGCCAGATTTAGATAATCCTTCAATAGTCGTTACCTGCTTTCCCGCTACAGCTGAAATCGGCATAACACAGGCTCTGACTGGTTGCCCGTCAATGTGCACAGTGCAAGCGCCACATTGCGCCATACCGCACCCAAACTTGCTGCCAGTTAAACCCAAAGCGTCTCTAAGCACCCATAAAAGCGGCATAGTCGGTTCAACATCCACCTGTTGCTGTTTACCATTTACACTGAAATTAATCACATTATTGCTCCTAAATTAGCGGGAGGACAGATTGCACCAACGACGCATATCCTCTGAAGTATCTATATCAAATTGTGCTTCGGGCACCTTAACCCTAATTAAATCTTGCTTATGAGCCTGCAAGATTGATTTAGCACCTTTATGTAAATCTGTATTCGAACTGCCTATATTTAACAAATCAGAGAATCGTTTGGCTGGGAAACAAGCTGGCACACCCACATTTCCCCCATACTCTGATGTAACGATTGAATCTATGTTGTTTAGCGCTTTGCTACATAGTTTAGCAATTTGTGCTGATTGCACAGCAATTTGGTCTGCTAAACCAATGAAAATATGGCTGGCTTGTGGATACCGCTGATTAACGATAAAGTCGACACCAGTGCGAATACTTTCACTCATACCTAACTGCCAATTTTGTGCTACAACGACCTCAACCGATAGATCAATTTGCTGTTTGATCAGATTTGCGTTCGCGCCTAGAACAACAACGATATTATCTAACCCTGCGAGCCTATGTTGTGCAATAACCTTATTCAACATCGGTTGTCCTTGGACAACCGCTAATTGTTTTATGCTCCCAAAGCGTTTTGCTTCGCCGGCGGCGAGTATCAAGCTAATAATGCTCACACAACACCGCTTATTGACTTAGCGTCTTTTTGCGCTAGAAAACTGTGTACTTCAGCAATCATTGACAGTGCTATCGACTCTGGCAATTCGCCACCTAATCGCAATCCGATGGGGTTAGCAAAAGGAATAGCGAATTCTTCTCTAACTAATCCAGCCTGTTCAAACACGCGTTCTGTGCGGTGCAAAGGCCCTAGCATCCCAACGTATTTTGCTGAACTTTTTGATGCCAGTATTAAAGCTTGAGCATCAATAGTGATGTTATGGCTCATAATAATCATTGCATCAGTTTGCGCCAGCCAATTTGATTGTGCAGCTTTTTCGATTGTTGTTGTCATTGGTTGTTTAATTATCGCAAACGCACCCGGGAAATAGCTACTTCTTCCGTGGCTAGTTCGCGGGTCGAGCAACGTAACTCGCCAACCTAATTTAGCCGCAATGTCGACAACAGGACGAGCATCCACTCCCGCACCTACAATACACAAGTTGATCGGCGGACTAAGGATTTGTTTCAGAAAAACCCGTCCATTTCGTTCGTCTCTTTGCACACTCGCTTGTGCAGTTCGAGGTAACTCTGAGAATTCGACATTGGCAACACCACTGGCTATTTCCTGAGAATATAAACAATAGCCATTGTCTGCCAAACGACGGTAAACGTTGTCTAGTTGTAAGTAATGATTATCACTGCTGATAGGCTGCAGTAATATCCTTACTAAACCACCACAACCTATACCAAGCTGCCAAGCAAGATCCTGCTCTTCAGTCATATCGTATTCAACAATTCGGCCTTGGCCATTGTCCCAACATCTGCGAGCTTGGAGCATAATATCTGACTCCAAACAGCCACCACTTAAAAGCCCATAGTACTGACCTAAATCATTAATTAACATGTGCGCGCCGGACTTACGATACGACGAGCCCTGGGTCTCAAAAATAGTGGCTAAGACCCACTTACATTCGTCTTTCTTCGGATACCAAATATCTAGAATGCTAGAAAATGAATTTGCCATTCAAATCGCTTATTGTTTTGCTTTTAATCTAATCACTAAAGTTTCAGAAATCTTGTCTTGAATAGCTTGACGATTTGGATCCCAGTAAACTTGTAAAAAACCAAGCAAACCTGTGGCTAAACCGGCACCATAGCCCCCGTATCGCCCAAAACTTTCCCAAACATTCAAACTACTGCCATCGAGTTTAATCACTTTAATGCCAAATAGCTTTTTGCCAATAGTCTGGCCTTTTAATAACACCATTAATCCAGTGAAATAAACCGCTGCCCAACCAAAGCCTATGCCTAAATCTGAGGCGATACCTTTGAACCATTTTACGATACTGTAATCTTGAATCGATTTAGTCTTTGGTTTTACATCGACTATTGCCTGTTCTTCCTTGGCAACCTTATCGGCTTCTGCCTGCAATGTTTCAAACTGGGCTAATAATTTTGTTTCTAAACTTTGATATTGAACGTCACTTAACTCAGTACGACTTTTTTCAAAAAACTCATCCAACATTTCACTTTTTGCGGATTTGGGTATTGTCAATTCAACCAAGTTTTCAACAAATTCATCACCAATATTTGACCAACAAGTTTCTGCATCTGGACAATCGCCTTGTGCTACTTGTTTTTGAATTAAACTGGTTAACGCTGCGTATGTTCCAGTAAACACCACCACATCAACGGCTTCTGCAGCATTAACTTCATGCTCATTACTGGACTGTGAATTAGACCAAATCGCGGTATCATTTCGGAATAGACCCAAAATCCCAGCGGCAATTAACAATGTGGCCAAAATCCGCACTAGCAAAATTGCTGATGGTAAACGATTTTCACGTTTTAAACGGCGACTCGTTACCCACAATAAAATCGCAGCAAGTATTGCCAATGCGTTACCAGTAACACCAGACAGTATTGCAACCAAGATTAAATCGACAGACAGCGCTAGAGCGCGACGAGTGGGTGTAGCCAGAGGTGTACCAAATAATTCGGGGGACACTTCAAAGGCATAAGGTGTAATGACATCTCGTGTTTCTTGGCGTTGCTGGTGTTTAGAGGTGTGCGCTTGCGTTTCAACGTTTGCTTGTTGTGTTAATGTTTCCTTGGCATCCATATGTTTACCTTTTTGTGAGCGCTTTAATGCCCTCGCTTAGTCCTTCAATCGTTAATGCATACATCTTACCCTGCATTAAATCTTTTAATATTTGTATGGATGCATAGTATTGCCAATGTTTTTCCATTTGCGGATTTAACCAAATAGCGTGAGGAAAGTGATCTGTAAGTCTTTTTAACCAAACAGAACCGGGTTCTTCATTCCAATACTCAACGCTGCCACCGGGATAGGTAATTTCATAAGGTCCCATAGTCGCATCACCGACAAACACTAATTTATAATCGCTGCCATATTTATGAATGATATCAAAAATTGATATGACTTCATTACTACGTCGTTTATTGTCTTTCCAAACACCTTCATACACGCAATTATGGAAATAGAAATACTCTAAGTGTTTAAACTCAGAATGTACTGCGGAAAACAATTCTTCACAAGACCTAATGTGATCATCCATAGAGCCACCGACATCAAAAAACATCAATACTTTTATAGCATTACGACGTTCTGGTACCATATGAATATCTAGCCAACCAGCATTTTTTGCAGTTTTTCCGATTGTGGTCGGTAAATCTAACTCTTCGCTTGCACCAGTGCGCGCAAATTGACGTAATTTTCGTAACGCTACTTTAATATTACGAGTGCCAAGTTCGACATCACTGGCTAAGTTTTTATATTCTCTTTTTTCCCAGACTTTAACCGCTGAAGATTGACCTTTGCCTTTATTGCCAATGCTGATCCCTTCAGGATTATAGCCATGGGATCCAAATGGTGAGGTGCCTCCGGTACCAACCCATTTATTCCCTCCTTGGTGGCGTTTCTGTTGTTCTTCTAAACGCTTTTTGAGGGTTTCCATTAGCTTATCCAAACCGCCCATGGCTTCTATTTCTGCTTTTTCAGCATCACTAAAATGTCTTTCTAATTGTTTTTTCAACCATTCTTCAGGAATGTCTTTGCCAAACAGATCAATAGTTTGAACACCTTCAAAATAATCAGCAAAGGCCCGATCGAACTTATCAAAATGGCTTTCATCCTTTAC
Organism: Aliiglaciecola lipolytica; assembly: GCF_018860635.1. Taxonomy (GTDB): domain Bacteria; phylum Pseudomonadota; class Gammaproteobacteria; order Enterobacterales; family Alteromonadaceae; genus Aliiglaciecola; species Aliiglaciecola lipolytica_A. The sequence goes on along the minus strand of NZ_JAHKPT010000004.1, from coordinate 175,221 downwards.
CAGACACAGTCTAGACAAATAATAAAAGCCTTCGGTATCAGCAAAAACAACTTGCTGTTCCAACGCATTTAAAAGATCTAATAATTCTCTTACCGTCGCCGGAACTTGGTATTCTCTAACTTTAAAGAAAAAATCAACTAACATTAGCGTCTAGCCATAAATGCCAATTTTTCGAACAAATGAATGTCTTGTTCGTTTTTAATTAGCGCACCATACAGTGGAGGAATGCTGTTTTTGCCATCTTTGTTCTGCAACGCTTCTGGCGGAATATCTTCTGCAACCAAGAGTTTTAACCAATCGATCAATTCGCTAGTAGATGGCTTTTTCTTTAAGCCAGGCATTTCTCTTAAATCGAAGAAGGATTCGAGTGCTTGCGCAAGGAGATCTTTTTTCAAGGTAGGAAAATGTACATTAACGATTTCTTGCATCTGTTCTTTGTCTGGAAACTGTATGTAATGGAAAAAACAACGACGCAGAAACGCATCAGGCAATTCTTTCTCATTATTGGATGTAATAATTACGATAGGACGTTTGGCGGCTTTTATGGTCTGTTTAGTTTCATAAACAAAAAACTCCATTTTATCCAATTCTAAAAGTAGATCATTTGGAAACTCAATATCTGCTTTATCTATTTCATCAATTAATAAAACCGGGGGCTTTTCGGCATCAAATGCTTGCCATAGTTTTCCTTTGATAATGTAATTGCTGATGTCTTTAACCTTTTCGTCACCAAGCTGAGAGTCACGCAAACGAGATACCGCATCATATTCGTACAACCCCTGTTGAGCTTTAGTTGTTGACTTTATATGCCACTGAATTAATTCAGTTCCTAAACTACTAGCCAATTCTTCTGCCAGCATGGTCTTGCCGGTACCTGGCTCGCCCTTGATTAACAGCGGTCTTTGCAGTGTAATGGCAGCATTAACGGCGAGTTGCAGTTCTTTGCTAGCAATATAATTTCCGGTACTACTAAATGGCATCAATCACCTCAATAATTAAAAAATGTAAATATAAAACTAAGATATAGCAAAAAGCACTTTGAAAATTACTCGTTGAGCACAATCATAACAAGGTACAAAGTTAAGCAAACTTATTGAATTTTGCTATTTTCATGAAAACGAGTGCTTGTTAAGTACAACATTAACAGCCTAAAATAGTTATTCAAATAACAAAAACACATCAAAGGGTATCACTGAAAGTTACCTAAACCTATGCAAGGATATAGTATGCAAGTTTATGATGATAATTCGCTCGCCATTGGCAACACGCCTTTAGTTAAATTAAATCGTGTAGTTTCTACTGGCAACGTTTACGCCAAAATGGAATCACGTAACCCCAGTTTTAGTGTTAAATGCCGTATTGGCGCTAACATGATTTGGGATGCTGAAAAACGCGGTATCCTAACCAAAGACAAAGAATTAGTTGAGCCGACCAGCGGTAATACTGGTATCGCATTAGCATTCGTAGCCGCTTCTAGAGGTTACAAATTAACCTTAACAATGCCAAGTAGTATGAGCTTGGAGCGTCGTAAATTGCTTAAAGCTCTTGGTGCTAATGTGGTGCTTACTGAAGCGCCTAAAGGTATGAAAGGCGCTGTTGCCAAAGCACAGGAAATTGTTGCATCAGACCCTGGCAAATATATCTTACTTCAACAATTTGATAATCCTGCTAACCCTGAAATTCATGAAAAAACCACAGGCCCTGAAATCTGGAAAGATACAGACGGTAAAGTGGATATTTTTGTTGCAGGTGTAGGCACAGGCGGAACTATTACTGGTGTGAGCCGATACCTGAAAAACACCAAAGGTAAAAAAATCCTGACTGTTGCGGTAGAACCAACTGATTCTCCGGTTATCACTCAAGCTAAAGCGGGTGAAGAACTTACTCCTGGTCCACATAAAATCCAAGGTATAGGTGCAGGTTTTATTCCCGGCAACTTAGATTTAGATATTGTTGACCAAGTAGAACAGGTGTCGAATGATGAATCTATAGAAATGGCTCATCGTCTGTTAAAAGAGGAAGGCATATTGGCTGGAATTTCAACAGGTGCAGCTATGGTTGCGGCAAAACGCCTTGCAGAAAAACCAGAAAATGCAGACAAAATGATCGTGGTTATTTTCCCAAGTTCAACAGAACGTTACTTGAGTAGCGCTATGTTTGCTGGCGAATTTACAGACCATGAAGAAGTGCAATAGCACAAACTGCGTTTAGTAGAATAAAAAGAGCAGGCTTTAGGCCTGCTCTTTACTTTTAAACATAGAAAACGCAGACTATACCTGTGTTCAATTTAACTCTATTTATTCATCATGATTAATCACCAGTATTTACGTTTTTTAACAATAAGTGTTTTGCTTTTATTCCTTCAAGCTTGTGATACGCAAAGCAAAAAAGGAGCCGGTAAATATGGCATGATGGATACCAACACTCCGGATTACGCTGCTGTAGAGTTTTTCCAACATGTGTATAACGATAAAAACCTGAATAAAGCCATTGCCATGAGTTCTAAACGTATGGCGAAATTGCTTAAGTCTTATCGCACCAACCGCAATGTTCAAAGACACGTATTCGACCTTGTTTATGATGAAGTGGATATACAACCTGATACTGGTAACAGTATTGGACGTAACGAATTTGCAGAGTCAGCGGTTGTCACTCTATTTTTCACTGGTACCTTGTACGATGAACGAGTTGAAGATATTCGTGTTGTTGAAATGTTGCGGGTAGATGGCAAATGGTTGGTCGATAAGATTCAACCAGATAAGTACCTATAACAGTTTCATGAAAATGTCTGATAAAGACCACGCTTCCATTTGGCTTTCTCACGTTAAGCGACTCCACGCGATTGCCGAATCAGGTTTAGCATTTTCTCCTGAAGAATTTGACCGCGAAAGATTTACAGAGATTTCTCATATTGCGCAACAAATGATGAGTGATTTGGCGTCTGTACCCGTTAAACAAATTTCAGACTTAGTTACCCCTTTTCATCGTCGGTATGTGACACCACAAGTTGAAGTGCGCGGTGCAGTGATAAAAGACGGCAAAATCCTTTTAGTGCAAGAAAAAAGTGATAAGAAATGGACTCTGCCAGGTGGTTACGCTGATGTTGGCTTGACCGCAGTGCAAAATATCAAGAAAGAGATCGAAGAAGAAGCAAACGTCTATGTCAGTCACACTCGTTTGATATCGTTACGGCACAAAGCCTCAGGAGACTATGATCCTGACATCCGCGATTTTTATAAAATGCTATTTTTATGCGAGCCCATTGAGCCAATAAATCAAACAGCTGGGATGGAAACCTGTGGAGCTGACTTTTTTACTTTGCAACAAATTCCCCCACTCTCTACTGGCAGAACAATAATGCGCGATTTACAGGATGCATTCGCCTATCATGCTGACCAGAACAAACTCACCACCATTGAATAATCGTTTAAAGCAGATAGATTTTTAAATTAATGGAATAACCTGAGACGTTTATCCCAATTTCCTTGATGGCTCATTGCGCACGCTTCTTCGCTATCAAAAAATACATTATGTTTGGGATTCTTCAATAAAATCCCCACTTTTAATAATTGTTTATGGATTAATTTTCGTAAATAGGCATCTTGTTGCTGTGCTTTTGCATCGATAACCTGTTGTTCCGTTAAAAACACGCAAGTAATGACTAAACTAGACGGGAAGTTACTGTAATCGGCTGTGTGAGTTAACCAGTCAAATCCTTGAACAGTTCGTTTCGCTTCTTCGCACACTTTAGTCAGTGCCTTAACGGTATTTTCATCTAACTTTTTTACTGTTGATTTTGCAGAGGACATTTGACACTTAAATTAATTGAAAATTGGACACTTTTTTAAATAAAGTGCCCGTCAGTTTTAACTAAACTTTAGCAAATAAAAACCACTATTTACCGTATGTACAAAGATAAGCAGTATCTACTGTTACTTTTACTTGAAATTTCACATTTGCTTCAATGGTAAAGACCTGATTAGTTGTAAAAGTTTGCCATTCTGTTTGTCCTGGCAACAACACAGTTAACGCACCACTCACCACTGTCATGGTTTCAAATTCGCTAGTACCAAACTCATACTCTCCTGGCGCCATCACCCCAACCGTAGCGGGTAATGTAGCGGTTTGAAACGCCATAGAAGTTACTTTCCCTTCAAAATATTCATTTACTTTAAACATGTTAAGCCTTTATCTAATTATTAATGGCGAATAACTTAGCAGTTTTCATAAAAAAACACACAATCAAAAACAGCTAAATTAGATTACCTAGCTCTAGAACAATAGGATTTTTTATCAACGAGTAGAATATATCAGTGGTAATCGAGGCTAAAGAAAGCGCACAGCGACGCTCAATTTTTCAAGGTTGAATGTTTATAAACAGCGAAGCTAAACAATATTTGTTTAGCTTGGGGCATAACCTGATACAAATAAGCGAACGATAGTGATCTACTACCCCGCCTCGCAAAGGTTCGTTTGGTGCAAATCAATATCGTTATCTTTGGCTTGTTCAATGACATCTACATCTTCTAAAAACAACATATAACCATCTTCTTTGACGGCTTGCAGAAACACATCTACTTCCAAGGATGCAAAGTTATTTAAATTACCAAAACAATTATTCTCAGTGCTGATGGCAAATTCTCCTCGTCCTTTAGCATCTAACGCTTTATATTGCTTGGCTTTAGCCAGTAAATCTTTCATTGCTTGGGCATCGCTATCCGATAACTTAAGAATAGTAACTCGCTCATTATCTTCAATGTCGTCTAACAAAATTTCAGGCATTTCTGAATGTCGATATTGCAGTATTTCCACACTAAAATTATGTTCTTCGTAAAAAGCAGGCAAGCTATCGTTTCCATCAGAACTGTAACTCATGAAAATTTTAGCTGCGCCATTTTTCACCTCGATACTTTTATCGGTGCGCAGTGCAATTCGTATATCCTGAGGCTCCATATCAAAAGGGGAAAATTGTGACATTTTGTACATGGTCGATATAGGCATACTCATGCAACCACTCAATATTACTGTGGCGACCATCGCACCGAACATTTTTAAACTAGACTTCATTATCATTCCTATGGTTAAGACTTCTGCGCCTCAAATTTTTTAAACTATCATTAGCTATTGCTACCGTGGATGCCTTTACATTAAGCATAGGTTTAAACAATGCTTTAATCTCCAACCGCGACACCTTCCCTTCTCGGATCCGCACCACCTATAATTTTTCCGTTTTTAAATTGAATTCCGTGAAGCCCGCTATTTAAATCAATGATCTTAACGTTATGGCCCATAGCACTCAATTTAGCTTCCCACTTCTCTAAAGAAGTGCCTTTTTCTAGCGCAGTATAATCATTTCGATTGGTGATTTTAGGTAAATTAATAGCCTGCTGAATATCCAATCCCCAATCGACTACACCTACAATAGTTTGCGCCACATAACTGACAATTCGACTGCCGCCGGGAGAGCCTATTACCAACATTAGTTGACCGTTTTGGTCAAATACCATAGTAGGACTCATGGCACTACGAGGACGTTTATTAGGTTCGACTCGGTTAAGGGCTGGACGATTATTAGGACTAGGATTCAATGAAAAATCAGTTAGTTGATTATTCAGTAAAAACCCTTCAACCATTAACCCTGAGCCAAAGCCAAATTCAATACTGGTGGTCATGGCAAGAGCGTTACCTTCTTTGTCAACAATGGAAACGTGACTAGTATTAGGTAATTCAAAGGATGTATCCATGCCAATCAAAGAAGCATTGATATAAGGTTCACCGGCTTCAGCCTTGCCCATATCTTTATCTGCTTTGATTAATTCAGCACGTTGCGACAAATAAGTTTGATTAATCAATGCGGCAAAGGGCAATTGCACAAAATCACTGTCCGCAATGTATTTATCCCGATCGGCATAGGCTAATTTGGATGCTTGTGTGAATAAATGAATAGATTCTAATGAGTCTGGATCCATTTTTGACAAGTCATAGTCTTCAAGCATTTTAAGTATTTGTAATACGCTTATGCCACCGGAACTAGGAGGAGCCATGCCGCAAATTTTATATTTACGATAGAATCCACAAATAGGGTCCCGTTCTTTGGCTTGGTAATTTTCAAGATCTTGAACACTTAATTTACCGGGGTTAATTGTTGAATACTGAACGGTTTTCGCGATTTTATCCGCCAATTCACCTTTATACAGATAATCGGCTCCTTGTTCTGATATTTTTTCGAACACTTTAGACAGTTTAACGTTGGTTTTATTTGTCCCTTCTTTGAGTTCTATACCATTTGGATAAAAATAGGTTTTAGGATTTAAAAAGGCTTCTAAGCCAGGATGAAAACGCAATGAAAGAAGCTTCTCTAAACGAGCCGAAACCGTGAAACCTTTCTCTGCTGTATTAATCGCATCAGTAAACAGTGAATTCCAAGGTAATTTGCCAAACTGTTTGTGTGCTTTCTCTAATGCTTTTAGCGCACCTGGTACGCCTACAGAACGCCCACCAACTACGGCATCTCGCCATTTTAAGGGTTTTCCTTCATGCATGAACAAATAAGCATTAGCTTCTGAAGGCGCCGTTTCGCGACCATCAAATGTATGCAGCTTTTTGGCTTTATTATCCCAGTATAAAATGAAATTTCCGCCACCAATACCTGATGATTGCGGCTCAACAAGGGTTAGCATCGCTTGAACAGCAATGGCGGCATCGATAGCACTTCCACCATTACTAATAATATTTTTACCTGCCCATGAAGCATATGGGTTTGCGGACACCACCATATATTCTTCAGCAATCCGTGCTTTTTTCTGACTAACACCAGTGGCGGCTTCTGGCTCGCGATCTTCCCTAGTCGTTTGCTTAGCGTTAACTTGGTTAAACGATATTAAACAGAGTACGCATATTACTTTAAACAATGATTTCACAGACAATCTCAATAAACGGCTTTTGGGATGATGGAAAGATAACGAGCCACAGATTAGGATGCAACACAAAATGTAGTTATTAAAGCATTCTTGTACGAAATCATGGATTTAGTTAAGGTGTTCAGCATTATTTATAAATATTATGTTGGCAACTTGTTAAATTTACCCATAAAATTTCAACAAATAACTGGGCCTATTTTTATCGCGCTCTTGTGCTGTTTATTGTGGCTATTTGAACCTACCACTTCGGCATATTTAGCATTGCAGCGAGAAATGGTGCTAAACGGCGATTGGTGGCAATTTCTCAGTGCTAATTTTGTGCACACCAATAGCAACCACTTATTGCTTAATATTGCAGGCATAGGCTTACTTTGGGCTATTCACGGACAATATTACACCCTTAAAAATTATCTATTAAGCACCTTGCTGCTAAGTTTGTTTGTCACCTTTGGCATATTCTTTTATTCACCTAATCTAGATTGGTACGCAGGCCTTTCAGGTGCATTACATGGCATCTTTGTTTACGGCGCATATTTAGACATCCGTCAAAAAGTAAAATTTGGCTGGATTTTAATGTTAGGAGTTTGGGCAAAAATTATTTACGAACAACTATTCGGCGCAGACCAAATGATCACTGAATTGATTGCTGCAAATGTAGCTGTTGATGCTCATTTATACGGTGCAGTGGGTGGTTTAGGATGTATCTTAGTTTACTGGTTAAAAAATAAATATTTGCCTCAGAATACCTGAGGCAAATAGACAATTAATAAGTTTATAAGTTTTCTTCAAACAATTTAAAGATTCTACGATACTCGTCTAACCAAGAACTCGGTTCAATGAAACCATGAGATTCAACTGGATAAATAGCCGTTTCAAAGTTTTGTTTTTCTAATTCAATCAATCGCTGTACCAAACGCACTGTATCAACAAAAAACACATTTGAGTCAACCATAGGTGCATTGATAAGCAGTGGTTTAGTCAGACCTTCGGCAAAATAAATAGGTGAACTGCGTTCATAGGCAATAGGATCAACGTCGGGAGTATTTAGAATATTGCTTGTGTATGGATGGTTATAATGTGCCCAATCCGAAACAGGACGCAAGGCAGCGCCAGCTTGAAAGAGGTCGGGCTCAGTAAACAGTGCCATAAAGGTCATAAAACCACCGTAAGATCCGCCATAGGTCCCTATTCTATTTCGATCGACATTAACGTTGTTCACCATCCAATCAACACCATCAACCAAATCTTCTATTTCAGGTTTACCCATGTGTCGATAAATAGCCGTGCGCCAATCTCTGCCGTAACCTGCGGATGCACGATAGTCCATGTCTAAAACAACATAACCTTTTTGCACCAGCAGATTATGGAACATGAATTCACGGAAGTAAGTTGACCAACCTAGGTGAGAGTTTTGTAGATACCCTGCTCCATGATTAAATATTACAGCGCGTTTTTTCTCTCCTTCACCTGCATCTTTAGGCGCATATAAACGAGCATAAATGGATTGTTCAACATGAGAAGATTTAATCGGAACAATCTCGGGAATCGTCCAGTTGATTTGCTTAAATGCCTCACTAGTCGTGAATGTTACCTGTTGCGCTGGCTCCTCAGAACCTAGTGTTTTCACGAATAGCTCTGGCGGCATGGTTAACTTAGAGTGAGTTAACAATAACTTGTTTTGAGCGTCATTAAGTAAATAGTCAGTGACACCATTTAAGTTAGTTAACTCTTCAATATCACCACTGTTTAAATCAACCCGATAAATTTCGTAAATGCCAGGATGTTTTTTATTTGCTTTGAAATAAATATATTGGTCATTTGCGGTTAAAGTTAACTCATCAACTTCGTACTCACCACTAGTGAGTTGTTTTGCATTACTATTTAAATCTTTTAAATAGAGATGCGCATACCCACTTTTTTCCGATAAAAAGTACAATTTTGATGAGTGATTCAACCATCCAAAACTATTGAAGTTATAATTAATCCAAGCATCATCGTGCAATCGATCCTGGGTCACTAACGTTTGCTTCGCAAAATCTACTGTGGTTAACCAACGATCCTTGTTATCCCAAGCTTCCAACATGATCGCAACATTTTCACCATCCGCTTGCCAAGCAATAGCGCTTTGATTCCATCCCCAATCTACCAATAAACCTATATCTCTGGGCAGTCGATTACTTTGATAGGTTAGTCCTTTAGCTTCTGCATTTTCTCGTTTAACCTGCTCTAAAACGTCTTCGTTATATCCGGGCAAGCTCTTATAGGACAGTTCTTTTTGTGTGCCCGTTTGTAAATCTAACAACCACAAATATTGGCTTTTGGGCTTAGCATCCGCCACCCGGTGCCTAACTTTCTCAGCTTTAATACGGCCATCTTCTTTAATGTAATTGGGCATAATATCGCCTTCATCTCGACTTGGCGTATCTTTTTCGATGGCTAAAATAAGATATCTACCATTAGGAGAAAGACTTGCATCGGCGGTTTTATTATCAACAGGGAAATAAAAAGGTTCAGGGGTGGTTGATTGATTCTGTTCAGAAATTTGCGCATTAAACTCGAACTTGTCTTGTGTGCGCTGCCTACGATCACGCAAAACTTCAATCAAATTCAATTGCTGCTGAGCGATATAATCTTTAGCGGGTTCGTTGGCTTGCGGTGCTTCTTTGAATTCCCAACTCACCAATTGTTCAGTTATACCTGAGGCAACATCGATGGCATAAATTTTGTTATAAACTCGATAACTCAACCTACCATCTTTTAAAAACTGTAAATTAGTTAAATATTGGTCACTGCGGGTAAGCTGCGAAATCTCACCTGAGTTAAGGTCTTGCATAAATACATTTTGTTTAAACACCCATGCAACTTTGTTTCTGCTTTGGTTAAAAACCTTATTTTTATAGGAAACCTGATGGTAATTTGCAATTGGAACTAAATTGGCCGTTTTCGATGATACCGGCTGTTGAAATAAATCTTTGACCACAGATCCTTCACGTTTCTGTGAATAGAAATAACTATTTCCATCTAGTGACCAATATGGAGATTGAGGTTGTCTACCAATCCAATCTGGATCAGCCATTATTTTTTGTAGGGTTAACTCCTCGTTATTATCACTCAGATAAGAGGCTTGTTGTTTAATTGGCTGATAAATTGAAGCAACTTCCCTATCTGTATTAACCAGATTAGATTCAGCGGGGGCTTCAGAAGTTTGAATTCCAGAACAAGCGAGTAAACTTGAGGTGATAGTAGAAATAATGAGCAGTTTAAAGCTTTTTTGCATTTTTGACTCTCTGCTTTTTGTTATAGTCAGTAGAACGTAAAGCACTATTAAAACGCATGAAAGTATTTAGGTAAACAAGTGATCTAAAATTGCTTAATAAAGATAGTAACGTTTAGCTGCCAAATTTTTGTTCTGTCAAAGCAACGGAGTTTTCATGAAAAAATTAGTATTACTATGTAGTTTAGTTGTTACCCCTATGTTTGCCTCTGCAAACGAATGCCCAGATGTTCTAAAATTTATGAAACGTAAATTAAACTCTCAGGAAACTGTAAACATGTGCAGTGAATACCAAGGAAAAACACTGCTTATAGTGAACACCGCTAGTAAGTGCGGTTACACTCCTCAATTTGAAGGACTTGAATCCTTATACAGTGAATATAGAGATCAGGGGCTTGTGGTGTTAGGCTTTCCCTCACATGATTTTAAACAAGAATTTAGTGACGAGAGTAAAACCGCTGAATTGTGCGAACTTACCTATGGTGTGGAATTTCCAATGTTTGAAGTCACACGGGTAAAAGGCGCAAACGCCGATCCGTTATTCCGTAAACTATCCAAACAAAGTGGTATGGAGCCTGGATGGAATTTCTATAAATACTTAGTGGATAAAAATGGCAACGTCGTAAAAGGGTATAAATCCTCAACCAAACCATCTGATAAAGAATTTCGAAAAGATATAAAAGAAGCGATAGCACTCTAACTGTTTTAGTCTTGCTAGCCTTCACTGATATTTAAAATATTAGACAAAAAAAAAGCCCCGATAAACGGGGCAATAAACACACATCACTTGGAACACACAATGAAATGTTTTACTGTTTTAGCAATAAAACATCTTTACAACTAATTATTAGTCAATGATAAAAATAATTAGTTCATAATATTTTGTGAAATTTAAATATTTTCATCCAAGCAATTGAATTTTAAAGATTTATTTCGATTAAATAATTAGATCTTAGTAAATGCTTGTTCAAAGTCTGCAACAATATCGTCAATATCTTCGATACCGACCGAAAATCTAATCATATTCTCATTAATCCCCATTTGAGCTCGTTGTTCAGCGCCATTTTCATAAAATATTGTAGAGGCTACCGGCAAACATAAGGTACGAGTGTCACCTAAGTGCGTCGCTATCACTACAGTCTTCAATGAATTAAGAAATTTATGAATATCCAATCCAGGTGACAAATCCATACTAAATACACCACCATAATTACCATTAAACAATTCTCTGGCGATATAGTGTTGTGGATGGTCAGCTAATCCGGGGTAATAAACATTGGCGACTTTACTGTGCCCATGTAAATAAGTAGCAAGTCTTAGCGCGTTTTGACAGGTTCTTTGCAGTCGTAATGCTAAGGTTTCTAAGCCCACAGAAATTTGTTGCGCTGAATGAGGCGATAATGTCGCGCCCAAATCACGCAACCCTTTTTTACGAATTTGCGTCATTCCCCAGGTGGCAGGATCTCCCACTCGGTACAAATCAAAAATATTTGGATACGCTGACCAATCGTAAAAGCCGGTATCAACCACAGCACCACCTAATACATTGCCGTGACCAGCAATATATTTAGTCAATGAAGTAACCGTTAATGATGCTTTCACTGCTTTAGCATCAAATATATACCCTGGTGTCATAGTATTATCGATGATAAAGAGCAGTTTATTTGTTTCACAGAACTCACCAATAGCTTGTAAATCGGCAACCTGAGTCACTGGGTTAGCTATAGTTTCGGTAAATACCATTCTGGTATTTTCTTTAAGCTCTTGAGTTATCAAATTGATATTCGTGGTATCAACATAGCTAACTTGAATGCCTAAACTTTGCAATGTCACCATTAAACTACTGGTATTGCCGAACAAAAATTGGCTGACAATAATATGATCGTCTTTCTGCAATAGCGCCAAAAGCATAGAGGAAATTGCCGCCATTCCAGTGGCAAAAGTAACTGCTGCTACGCCTCCTTCTATATCAGCCAACATATTTTGTAAGGCTGCGTTAGAAGAAGAAGAAGATCTCGAATATACATGTCCTAGTTTCTTTCCTTGAAAAACGGCAACTAAATCATTGACGTCTTCAAACTCAAAAAGTACAGAATTACTAGTAGGAGAATGAACAGAACCATCTTGGGGCTTGTTTAAAATGCGGTCTGCATGCACAAGCCGTGTTGTAAAACCTTTATTTTTCAATCGAACTCTCCGCGGGAAAGGCTACCTGGGAAGGAAATTTTGCGTGCACTTTAGCATAAAACCCATAAACTTTTTGCATTTCTAAAGAGTTATCTTCTTTAGGATGAAAAACCGGTCCTAAAACGATGGATTTATGACGATAATCTAAGCCAATTAAAAACACCGGAATATTCGCTTGTTTAGCAATATGTAAAAAACCACTTTTCCAAGGATAAATTTTACTGCGGGTGCCTTCAGGGGCAACCGCTAACAGCATTTTATCTTTTTGTTTAATTTTATCAATCATTTGATTCACTACCCCATGGGATTGTGAACGTTCTATTGGAATCCCTCCCCAACGGATTAACAACGATTTAAACGGTGGAATAAAAATACTATGTTTACCAAAAAAGGTGATTTTAAGCTTTAACGCAAAAACAGCGGCCATGCCAATTACGAAGTCCCAATTAGAGGTATGAGGCGCTACGGCAATGACCATTTTACTATAGGCAGGAAATTCACCTTCAAATTTCCACCCCAAAACATGCAAGACGGTATCCCCTAAATATTGACTGAATCGATTACCTAAGCGAGGAAGATTTGCAGATAATTTTAGCTTTTTTAATGTTTTAGGCATGTAATAAAATTATTTAGAATATTAATTGCGTTCATATTCTCCTATTATACACTCAAACCAAAGGAATAAAGTTGTTACCCCACTTTGACCTCTTTAATAAATGCTAGTGCGCAACTTTTTGCGACCTACAGGGTCAAGTAAAGTAAGTGAGGGAGAATAGTAACTCCGTTTATTTTAGCAAGAACAAACACCCGAGATTAATCATTGCAGCAATTTTTAATCGGGATCCAAACAATTCCTTGTTTCCATCATCAGTATTTTAATGGGATTTTTAGTGCTAAGAATTATTATTTTTATATCCTTGTTATATAGCCAACATACTTTTAGTCAGCAAACGGCTCAAAACCTGTTTAGCCAATACCGCAATTCACTCTATCAAATTCAGATGATTGATAAGGAGTCTGGTAATAAATCGTCCATCGGTTCTGGATTTAGAGTCAGCGAGGAAGGCGATATTATTTCAAACTATCATGTCATTTCTGATTTTGTTTATTTCCCCGATAAATATCGAATTCAATATTTAGATTCAAATGGCAATACTGGCAGTTTGAAACTTAAAAATTTCGATGTAATCAATGACTTGTCGTTGCTGCAAATCGCCCCTGAACAAACAAGTGGTTTGCCGTTTAAGTTAGCTCAAGACCTACCTCTACAAGGTTCAAATATATATTCATTGGGTAACCCCCACGATTTAGGCATGATAGTGGTTCCAGGTACCTACAATGGTTTAAAAAAGAATAGTTTTTATCAACGTATTCACTTTACCGGTTCAATCAATCCAGGAATGAGTGGCGGGCCAGCGGTAAATGGGCTCGGTCAAATCGTTGGCGTCAATGTTGCTACAGCGGGCAATCAAATAGGATTTTTAATTCCGTTACCAAAAGTGAAAGCATTATTTAACTCACAAGAACAAATAGACGTCGAAGATTACAAATCACATATTCAAAAACAACTACAAAAAAACCAAGGGAAGATGATAGCTGAAATATTGTCGACACCTTGGTCTCACTCGCCTCTAGGCAAAGCGAGTGTCCCCGAAAAAATCTCAGACTTCATATCCTGTTGGGGTGGTTCAAACGCCAGTGAAAAAGATGTTAAGTTTTTATCGGTTTCAAGTCGGTGCCGAATCGGAGAAGCGATATTCTTAAACGGTAGATTACAAACCGGAGAAATCGAAATAGAGTTTGAATGGCTCACTAGTGAACAACTCAACACCTTTCAATTTCATAATTTTTTAACCCAAAAAATTGCCTTTACGCGACCAGGAAATCAGGCTGGTAAAAATGATGTGACCAACTATCGTTGTCAGCAAGATATAGTGTCAAATCAACACCAAGTTTCTCAGAAAAGTATTTTGTGTGCTCGAGCTTATAAAGATTTTGACGATTTATATGATGTTTTATTTATCTCCGCCAGCAATGACTACTCAGATGGAAGTTTAATCAGTCACTTTACCCTAGCAGGGGTGAGTGCAGATTCAATGAAACAATTTTCTAACCAATTTATGGATTCCATGTCATGGCAATAGTTGTTGAAGTACTGTCGAAAAACGGCAAGGTGTTAAGTTATCAAACTTTTGAAAAAGAGAAAATTTCGATTGGCAGAGCATACGATAATGATGTCCGCATTGACGACCCTTACGTGTGTCCAGAACATATCCTTATTCAAGCAGAGGATGATACCGAAGCTCTGGTGTTAACTGATGTTGATTCATTAAATGGTGTGAAAATTAACGGTTCTCCAGGTGCTAATGCATTAATTGGCTTTGATGACATAGTCACCATAGGTCGTTCTCGTTTGCGCATCTTTAAAAATACGCAAAAAGTTTCGCCGGCCATTGTTCTAAGTAAATTAGAAGAAAAAATGGAATGGTTATCCATGCGCAGATTATGCGCAGGTTTAGCCATTGTGTTCATTGCGCTTGTGTCTGCTAATTTCTATTTCAACAGCATCGTTGAGGTTAATGTTTCACAGGTAGTGAAAGTGAGTTTAAGCGCCGCTGCTGCAGCCTGTATATGGCCTTTTTCCTTTGCATTGCTATCAATTTTAGCGAAGAAAGACGCCCATATTGTGAGCCAATTTAATTTACTTTGGCTGTTTTTAATTAGTCATGAACTACTCAGTTATTTGCAAGCCATCTTGCAGTTTAATTTAAGTTCGGTGCAGTTTATTTACTGGTTTATTTTATTGATAAAAGGTGCGCTATTCTTTGCGTTTCTGTGGTTTACGTTATTTATTGCCTTCCACCAGTCGAAGAGAATGCGAAATAGCATCAGCATTACTGGTACAGCTTTACTGGCAATGTACGTGTTGGCTCCGCATTTGTTCAATACCCAAAACTTCGTCGCAGCGCCCCGATACACTTCGCAAGTTCTGTCTCCAATTTTCAGGATTACAGCACCAGAAACCACCGAGAAGTTTGTTGAGCGGTCCGACAAACTAATTGAAGGATTGAAACAAGAAGTTGAAAAGGGAAAAGAGTAAGCAATGTGTATTCTTTTCATCGCAGTTGAGCAACACCCAGAGTACCCGTTAATTATAGCGGCTAACCGTGATGAATTTCATCAACGGCCCACTGTACAATCTGATTTTTGGCAGGATCATCCGAGTTTGCTCGCGGGTCGAGATTTAGAAGCAGGTGGTACATGGATGGGGATGAATAAAAATGGTCGACTTTGCGCATTAACCAATGTCAGAGATCCGCAAAAAATTCTGAACAATGCGATTTCAAGAGGCCACTTGGTTAGTGAATTTTTGATTAACCAAGATTCTCAACAGGATTATTTGACTAAATTGCGTGACAGCAAACAACAATATAATGGCTACAATTTGATGTTTGGCGAATGGAATGACCTATCTGTTTACAACAATCATACCGATAACGTCAGTAAATTGGGGCCGGGTGTATATGGTCTGTCAAACGCTGACTTGAACAGTCCTTGGCCTAAAATAAATCAAGGTGTCACTAAACTGCGCGAGCATTGCCAACAAGCTGTATCGTTAGATACGGACAAATTATTTGAAATACTGCTTGATCAAACCCAAGCAAAAGATGAAATGTTGCCTAAAACTGGCGTTCCTATAGATTGGGAGCGAAAATTATCGTCAATTTTTATTCAATCTCAGGATTATGGAACTCGCTCTTCAACCTTGTTATTAGTGAATAAAAACAAGCATGTAACTTGGTTAGAGCATACATTTGACCCTCAAGGTATTAACCGCAAACAACGTGAGTTTAACTTTTACATTCAATAAGCTCATATATTACTCGAAATCTCTCTAATTACTGGCATAATAGCGGCTTCTTTTTTTGCCTGTTATTTATTGAGGAATTGCTGTGTTAGAAGTGTTACCAAAATTACCCGCTGATCCTATTCTAGGTTTATCTGCTGCATATCGTGAAGATCCGAATCCTAACAAGATAGATTTAGGTGTAGGTGTATATAAAGATGAAAACGGTAATACTCCAATTCTCAGTTCTATTGCGAAAGCTCAAAAAATTCTATTAGCACAAGAGACAACCAAAACTTATATCACTCCACAAGGTGTTCAAGGTTACATTAACGGTATGTTGCAACTACTTTTAGGTAAAGGTCACCCTGCCCTAATTGAAGATCGTGTTGCTGCTGTGCAAGCTCCAGGCGGATGTGGCGCATTGAGAGTTCTTTCGGAATTAATTAAACGTTGTAACTCAGAAACAACCGTTTGGGTAAGTGACCCAACTTGGGCCAATCACATCCCCCTAATCGGTAGTGCTGGATTAAAAATCGAAACCTATCCGTATTTCGATAAAGCAACTGCAAGCATTAAATTTGATGAAATGGCAGATTGTCTTAAGCAAGTTAAAAAAGGCGACGTAGTGTTATTGCACGGTTGCTGCCATAACCCAACGGGCGCAGACTTAAGCAAAGATCAATGGCAATCAGTGTTAGAATTAGCCCAACAACAAGGTTTTGTGCCTTTTATTGATGTGGCTTACCAAGGTTTTGGCGACGGACTAGAAGCTGATGCCTACGGTGTGCGTTTATTAACTGAAAACTTGCCAGAAGTAATTATTGCAGCGTCTTGTTCTAAAAACTTTGGTTTGTATCGTGAGCGTGTTGGTCTTGCAGTGGCTGTGACTAACAGTAATGCGGTTAGACAAAGCATGCAAACTCAAATTCAATCAATCGCTAGAGCGATTTATTCAATGCCTCCTTCATACGGCGGTGCGTTAGTAGATATAGTGCTAAATGATCCTATTCTAAAAACCGAGTGGCAGTCTGAAGTGGAAGATATGCGTGTTCGCATGCAGTCCTTACGTCAACTATTAGTCACTAAATTAGCCGAAAAAGGCGCAACCAAAGACTTTAGTTTTGTGACTCAGCAAAAAGGTATGTTTTCTTATTTATGTATCAGTCCTGAACAAGTTAAAGCAATCAGAGACAAGCATAGTGTATACTTTGTTGATTCAAGTCGAGTCAACGTAGCTGGTATAAGCTTAAAAAATGTCGATGCGTTAGCTACCGCTTTGGTAGATGTTTTATAAACACTCTTCAAAATGCGCTCTTCACTGAGCGCATTTCTTATCTTGTTAGCCAACGTGTTGTCATTTAATTAGCAAATAGCACTTCGGCTCAAATTATTTGTATTTTCTTGCGTTTAATACTTAGATATTAAGCAATGAACATATCACCTGTATTTTACTTAATAGAGAAACTTTAATGAATTTTAATACCCTTGGTTTAGGCCAAAACATTGCCAATGCCCTTATTGAAAAAGGCTACAATGAGCCTACGCCAATTCAAGCACAAGCCATACCTGCAATTTTAGACAATAAAGATGTCATGGCCGCGGCACAAACAGGCACAGGCAAAACAGCCGGCTTTGTACTCCCAATTTTAGAAAAATTAAGCCATCAACCCCGTCCTAAAGCGAATCAAGTAAACGCGTTAGTTTTGACCCCTACACGGGAATTGGCCGCTCAAATTGCGGATAACGTTAAGGCCTATAGCAAAAACTTAAACGTCAGACACACTGTTGTTTTTGGTGGCGTTAGTATTAATCCACAAATGATGGCATTACGTAAGGGTGTAGATATTTTAGTGGCGACACCTGGACGTTTATTAGATTTATATAATCAAAAAGCGGTGAAGTTCGATAATTTACAGATTTTGGTGCTTGATGAAGCTGACAGAATGCTCGATATGGGATTCATTCACGATATTAAACGTGTCATAAAATTGCTGCCACAAAAACGCCAAAACCTTTTATTCTCTGCTACCTTTTCTACCCAAATTCGCGAATTGGCTAAGAGCATTGTCAATAATCCAGTGCAAATTTCAGTGGCTCCGGCAAATAAAACGGCGGATAAAGTTGAACAATGTATCCACCCTGTTGATAAGAGCAAAAAGTCTGCTTTACTGTCTCACATTATTAAACATCAAAATATGGATCAAGTATTGGTGTTTAGTAGGACTAAACACGGCGCTAATCGCTTAGCTAAGCAATTAACTGCTAAAGGCATCATATCATCAGCGATACATGGCAATAAGAGTCAGGGCGCTCGTACGAAAGCGTTAGCGGAGTTTAAATCGTCAACCATCCAAGTACTTGTCGCTACCGATATAGCAGCTAGAGGTTTAGACATTCACCAACTCCCCTTCGTAATTAACTATGATTTACCCCACGTAGCAGAAGATTATGTGCACAGAATAGGACGCACAGGACGCGCCGGTGCCACTGGGCATGCCATATCGCTAGTTACTGTAGAAGATGTGAAGTTATTAAAAGATATCGAACGTGTAATCGGCGAAAAAATTAATAGAGTTGAAGTCAAAGGCTTTGAGCCAACAGAGAAGTTAACGGAAACGTCTGCCAACCCTCAGCCTAAAAAAGCACCTAGACCTAAAAAACCTCGTAAGCCAAGACCAGCAAGGCAAGCTAGACCCAAAGCAGATTAATTGGGGCGATGGAATTGCGTTAGCATCCGATCTAAGTGATTGGCAAAGTTTTGTCGGTCTGTTTGATTTAGCGCCGGAGGCCCGCCAGTGTTAACACCGCTGGCGCGCATGGTGTCCATAAAGTCACGAATATTTAGTCGGGAACGCACATTTTCCTTGTCCATCAATTCACCTCGAGGACTCAAAGCGTTACACCCCTTTTCAATCACTTCTGCCGCTAAAGGAATATCGCTGGTAATGACTAAATCACCGGCTTCACAACGAGCAACAATCTCATCATCAGCTACATCAAATCCTGAAGAGACTTGCACAGAAGTGATGTTTTTACTTGCTGGTACACGAATAAATTGATTCGCAACCAACGTCATTTCAATGCCAGTTCGTTGCGCTGCTTTAAATAAAATGTCTTTGATAACATTCGGACACGCATCAGCGTCAACCCAAATTTTCAAATTATCATGCTCCTACAAAATGTTGAAATACAAACTCAGCAAATTATTAGCCGTTTACCACACTAAATCATCAGGGATCTCATAGTCTGCATACCATTCGTCTTCTTCAGCGGTACTGGTAGATTTAGCTTCGGCTTGCTCTGCAGCATCCGCACGATAAACTACCGCGTCTTTGTCACGCAAGGCTATTTTATCTGCAACTGGCATAGGTACAATTTCGTATGCACCATCGAGCACCACTATCGCTAGCTTACCTTGGCTAATTCGATTACGGGTCTGTTGATTCACATACAGACGTTTGATCAAATTATCATGGCTAAAATTACACGGAATATCACCGTTGTCTTTGGGTTGCTTATTCAGCTCTACAAGCTGTTTAATCTGCGCCAATACCGCCTTAGATTCGGCTAAAGCTTTCGCTTCTTGGTTCAGTTTTCGGTCTTTTTCTTGCTTTTCACGAAGCGCTTTTTGAGCCGCAATTTGCGACTCATTTTTATTCACAACTTTATGTTTTTGTTGCTGTTTAACTTGCTTGTGTTTTTCTTTTTTAGCTTGCTTAACTTTGTTTTTATCGGTTAAACCGGCTTTCAATAATTGTTCTTGTAATGACAGTGCCATAATAAAATACTCTTTGAATATTCTAGAAATAAAAACGGCAGTTTTCACTGCCGCTAAAGGTAAATTGTAAACAAGGCTATTTGCCTTTTTTACGCTTATCTTCAACAACCCATTTACCATCTTGATACCAAGCTGACCAACCAGTTGCTTTGCCTTCTGCATTTTCAGACGTTACATATTGTTGTTTAGTTTTACGACTAAATCGAACCATTGTTGGATTGCCATCAGGATCTTTTGCAGGTGCATCAGCCAAATAATAAAACTTGGGTGAAATGCGATCCCTAAACCTGGCTAACTCATGCACCATCGGCGCTCTTGTTTCACGAGATTTGGGGAAATTATGGGCTGCCATAAAAATACCCGCAGCACCATCACGAAGCACAAAATGCGCGTCCGATTTTTCACATTCCAATTCAGGCAAATCAACCGGATCTTCTTTAGGTGGAGCAGCTTCACCATTTCTTAGTAATTTACGGGTGTTTTTACACTCTTCGTTTGTACAACCGAAATATTTACCAAAACGACCATTTTTAAGTTCCATGTTCGAACCACACTTATCACATTCGATAATAGGTCCATCATATCCCTTAATTTTAAAGGTCCCTTTTTCAACATAAGTACCCGGACAGGTCGGTGCATTACCACAAACGTGTAACTTGCGGGTCTCGTCAACCAAATAACTATCCATGGCGGTACCGCAAATATCACATCGACGCTTAGATCTTAATACTTCTGTTTCCAGTTCATCTTCATCATCCACTTTAATGACTTCGTCACCTGGGGTCAGATTTTTAGTACCAGTGCAGCGCTCTTTTGGTGGTAAGTTATATCCTGAACACCCAAGGAACACCCCTGTTGATGCAGTTCTTACATTCATAGGGCGACCGCAAAGATGGCATTCAACATCGGTTTCAATAGCTTGATTAAGGCGCATACCACCTTCTTCAGGCGGTAATTCAGCTTTCAGCAAACGTTGATAGAAGTCTTCATAAAATTCATTTAAGACATCTTTCCAGTCACGAATTCCATTGGCAACATCATCGAGTTGTTGCTCCATGTTGGCAGTGAAATCAAAACTGATTAAATCAGAGAAATTATCCACTAAACGGTCGTTAACGATCTCTCCCATTTTTTCTGCATAGAAACGTTTGTTGTCTAGTTTAACGTAACCACGGTCTTGAATAGTGGAGATAATACTGGCGTAAGTTGATGGACGACCAATTCCTCGTTTTTCCAATTCTTTAACCAATGACGCTTCATTAAACCGTGCAATTGGTTTGGTAAAATGTTGTTTAGGATCCAATGCTTTGAGATCAAGTTTCTGACCTTCTTTTACATCGGGTAAATTAAGATCGTTATCGCCTTTACCTTTAACTTGAGTTTGAACCCGCGTCCAACCATCAAATTTCAATACCCGACCTTTGGCAACTAATTCGTACTCACCGGCCTTCACCTTGATAGTACTAGCATCGTATTTCGCCGGCACCATTTGACATGCCACAAATTGACGCCAAATTAATTCGTACAATCGTTGAGCATCACGCTCTACTTCAGTTAATGACTCAGATTTCACAATCACATTGGAAGGACGTATCGCTTCGTGAGCCTCTTGCGCACCTTCTTTACTGCCATATGAAATAGGGTTATTGGGTAGATAGTTAGCACCAAATGATTCTTCAATATAACCGCGACAAGCATCCACTGCGTCTTTACTTAAATTGGTCGAATCCGTACGCATATAGGTAATATGCCCAGCTTCATACAGACGCTGTGCCATCATCATGGTTTTCTTAACACCAAAGCCTAAACGAGTACTTGCTGCTTGTTGCAAAGTAGAGGTAATAAAGGGAGCAGACGGTTTACTTTGAGTTGGCTTTGATTCGCGGCTAATGACTTCATAGGAAGCATTTTTTAATGCCTCTAAAGCGGTGTCAGCTTGCGATTTATTGATCGGTTTAAAAGCACTACCTAAGTGTTTAGACACTAACATACGCAAATCGGTTTGCTTGGCATTTAAGTCAGCATGAATATCCCAAAACTCTTCTGGAACAAAGGCTTTAATCTCGCGCTCACGTTCAACCACTAATCGCACAGCAACAGACTGAACGCGGCCAGCAGAAAGTCCACGAGCCACTTTTTTCCACAGCAGTGGTGACACCATGAAACCCACAACACGGTCTAGGAAACGACGTGCTTGTTGCGCATTTACTCGTGCAATATTGAGTTGGCCAGGATCGGCAAAAGCCTCTTGAATGGCGTTTTTAGTAATTTCGTTAAAAACCACTCGTTGATAGGTTTTTCCTTCACTACCTAGCAACTCCTGCAGGTGCCATGCAATGGCTTCCCCTTCTCTATCCAAATCCGTTGCGAGATAAATGGTGTCTGCATCTTTAGCCAGCTTTTTTAATTCATTTACTACTTTTTCTTTGCCCGCGAGAATATCGTAATGGGCTTTCCAATCGTGTTTTGGATCAATTCCCATTCGATCAACCAGCTTTTGGTATTCGAATTCGCGAAGGTAAGTTTCGCGTTTTTTCTCGCTCCACTCTTTTAGCTCTTTAGCTGGTTTTTTAGCCGGAGCTTGACCTAATGCCTTTGTTGGTAAATCTCTAACGTGTCCAACACTAGATTTAACAATAAAATTTTTGCCGAGATATTTATTTATTGTTTTCGCCTTAGCTGGCGACTCGACAATAACCAATGATTTTGCCATAAATTATTCATTAACCTTTGTTTTATATGGGTTTTACGCCATTTTTAGGGAGTTTCGTTAAACTTCCTGTCGCATTTTGCTTTTTTAACATATATCGGCAAAGTGAATAGAAAACAAGTTCTTCTTAATACTTATCTACTTTTTGAACTTTTAGCTGCACCAAATATGCTCAGAATTTATACAGGCGCATTGGCAAGTACATTAAAAGACGTATAATCGCCACCAATAGTAAACAGAGCAAGCCCATTTCGCCTAGTTTTTTATAAATTTATTAACGAAGACGAACGAATAGTGGGCAAGCTTGAGTGCATTTTTATTGCAATGAGGTGAGCGAGTGAAACAAGTTGAAGTCAATTTTGATGGTTTAGTGGGTCCAACCCACAATTATGCAGGTCTTTCGATTGGTAATGTTGCATCCCTAAGTAATGCAAAAGCGTTTAGTAGTCCTAAACAAGCAGCATTACAAGGATTACAAAAAATGAAAGCCTTGCATGATATGGGAATGGTGCAAGGAATATTAGCCCCACAAGCAAGACCTGATATTGATACTCTCAGACGTCTAGGCTTTACAGGCAACGATTCAAGTGTGCTTGAGCAAGCCTCAAAACGTGCTCCTGAGGTTTTCAGGGCTTGTTGCTCTGCTAGTAGCATGTGGACCGCCAATGCCGCCACCGTGTCTCCTAGTGCCGATACGAGTGATGGCAAAATTCACTTTACCCCAGCAAATTTGACCAACAAGTTTCATCGCTCTTTGGAACCTGAAGTCACTGGCAGGATATTGCAAGCAACCTTTTCCAATGACAAATACTTCCAGCATCACACCCACTTGCCAGACAATGAACACTTTGGCGATGAAGGTGCAGCCAACCACACCCGGCTTTGCACCGATTATGGTCATGCTGGTGTTGAGATGTTCGTATACGGTCGGTATGCATTTGACAGCAGCAAGCCTGCACCTAAGAAATTTCCAGCTAGACAAACCTTAGAGGCCAGTCAAGCGGTAGCCCGTTTGCATGGTTTGAGTGATGACACTACCGTGTTTGTACAACAAAACCCTGACCTGATTGATCAAGGTGTATTTCACAATGATGTGATTTCAGTGGGTAATCAAAATGTACTGTTTTATCATCAACAGGCGTTTCTTGACACGCAAAATGTGTTAGATGAAATTCAACGCAAATTTGGTGACCAAAAATTGCATTTCATCCAAGTGGATACCAAAACGGTCCCCGTTCAAGATGCCATAAAAACCTATTTATTTAACACCCAAATCATTACTCTGGCAAACGGTGAAATGGCCATCATCGCCCCTACTGAGTGTCAAGAAAATTCCACGGTTGCTAATTATTTAGAGGAGTTGATAACCCTAAATACGCCGATTAAAAAAGTGCACTATTTTGACGTAAAACAAAGTATGCGAAATGGCGGTGGTCCTGCTTGTTTAAGACTAAGAGTAGCAATGACCGGTTCTGAGCTAGAAGCAGTTAATCAACACACTTTGATGTCAGACGCGGTTTTTGCACGTCTAAACAAATGGGTTAATAAACACTACCGCGATCAATTAAGTGTTGACGATTTGCGCGACGCGGCTTTACTCGATGAAACCCGCAGTGCTTTAGATGAATTGACCCAAATTTTGAACTTAGGATCGATTTATCCGTTTCAACGACAGTAAATAAACACAATTTAGACATAAAAAAACCTCGTAATTACGAGGTTTTTTTTATGCTTCAGAGGTTAAAGAGCGTCATCACATGAAGAACCGGTTCCAAACGGACTGCTAGGCGGTGGTGAGGCTTCATCATCCAAATCGTCAGCGGCAACTGAAAAAGTGAAATATTGACTTTCAATAGCTTCACTGCCAGAAGATTGGCCAAATACTGCGACTTCAACATCTGCCCAAGCGCCATAAGCCCTTGGGTAACGAACTTCTAATTTTGCTTGACCGTTTGAATCAGTTTCATTGTTACCATCGGTAAAACCAATAGTCCCAACAATACCTGGAGTTAATTCTTCATCTCCATTGGTATCTTCACCACTGTCAAGAATCCCATTGCCATTGATATCTTCGTTGGCGCAAGTTGCAGTTACATTCATCACCCACACATCAGTACCGTAAACCCAAAACCCTTTTCGATAAACGCCATCTTCTGTGAATTTAACCGGTGTTAAAGATGCGGTTAAAGAAACATTTTCCACGGCTCGACCAACAGAGTCACTGACAAACACAGAAAACTCTTTTAAATAACTTGAATCATCTGGCGATACCAATAAGTTCCCTGTTCCTAATGAAATATCAAAGGCTCTATCACCCACAGTTAGGGTGGTAAAATCAGTCACAGATTCATCATCAGCAACGTCTGCATAAACAATGACTGCATCTTCACTGCTCACCGCATTAGAAGTATAAACAGTGGAAGCGATTCCGTTACTGTCGGTTGTTGCCGAGTTTGGCGACACAAAACCACCACTAACATCGTCCACTCTGAAGTTTATGACCTTGCCTTTAACAAGATTTCCGGTGATATCACGTACGACAGCGGTAATGGTGGATGTTTGTCCATCTGGTCCGATTAAATCAGGTGAAGCATCAACAATGATAGTCGCCGGCTCAGTAGCAATAAATTCAAATTGCGTTCTGGCACTCACGGTATCCTCGTTTCCATCAGTCCCTAGCGCCGTAATAGAAGCTAATCCAGCATTGCTTGAATGTATCTCAAAAGAAGCAACCCCGTTGCTATCGGTTATCGCTGAAGAAGAAACAAATTCTCCACGCGAAGAACTCAAAGTGACTTCACCACCAACATATGCAATATTGTCTTTTAACCAAGTAACTTCCAACGTTGAGTTGGTATTAAGTGGAACATCTTCGGTTGGCACTGTGGTGAAGCTAAAGCTATCTTCTTGCACAGTAAAGGTTAAACTTCCTTCGGCATTTAACGCACTGGCGGTAATTTCATTTTCACCAGAAGTGGTGGCCACATATTGAATACTTACTTGCCCTTCTGTGTCAGTTGTTGCTGAGGTTGCGATATCCCCTTGTGACGCACTTAGTTGAACACTTTGATTCGCCACCCCGTTGCCATCGGAATCAGCCACTTTAATAGTGACATCTATGGTATCGCCTAGCACCACTGAAATAGGGCCGTCTACATTCACTTCGGTGCCGACAACCTCAATATCGACTGTTTGATTAAAGGTACCCGAAGAAACAGTTGCGGTAATCGTTCTGTTTTCTGGATTATTGCGGCTAGTCAGCGTTGCTCTGGCGGTGCCATCTTCTGTTGAGGTGCCTTGTACAATTTGCAATTCCGCACCATTGTTAGCAGAAAAAGAAACATCTACACCGGATAACAAAATATTTTGTGCATTTTTCACTACGGCAATTAGTTCTATTTCATCAGAACCACTGGATGCCAGTTGAATTGAGCTAGCGTATAACTCAAGAGAAGCCGGTGTCACACCTGATTGCGAAGTACCAGAAGAACTAAAGCCCACTTGCCCTTCTGTCCCGTCTGAAAGCGCGCCAGTAACCAAACCATCACCAGAGCTTGCACCAACCAGCAAACCTATAGTGGCAACACCGTCAGCATTGGTCAACGCAGTGCCCGTATCGTTATCAAAGGTCGCTAGGCCGTCTTGGCTAAAGGTGAATGTCACTAATTGATCTTCTACACTACCACCGGAACTAGTTACTGTCGCAGTCACTATTAATGGTGAAGTGGAAGTCAGTTCGTTCACTGTATTTCCATTTTGATCAGCAATAGTTAATGTAACATCGTAAGTTACTGTAGTGTCGGTTCCGCCAGTGCTTGTACCAGAAGAATCACGCTCTACTGAGCCTCCTCCGCCACATGCTGACAGAGTAAAAATCAATAGAGCTGCGAACAACATCTTCAAACGTGAAGTCATGCAATTTTTCCCACAAATAATGTTTTTCAATTCAAGTACCTGTTCTAAGTCATTTTATAGTTTTGCTGAAGACCTAAACTTGCTACGCTATCCAAAAATCAATAATAACTTTAGGACAAAAAATGCAGCAATCTCCAAAAAAACTTGGTCTCACCGCTAAAATCTTTATCGGCATGATTGCCGGGATAATTACCGGTGTTATTTTAAAATGGTCATTTGATGATAGCGGAGATTTAGCATTTAGTGTATTCGGGTTAACAGTTTCTACGTATGACGTTTTAGTCAATGGTATATTTAATGTAGTTGGCCAGATTTTTATTAACAGTTTAAAAATGCTAATCGTCCCCTTAGTCTTTGTATCTTTAGTCTGTGGGGTTTCTAACTTATCTGAACCAAGCAAGTTAGGACGTCTGGGCGGTAAATCTATTTTGCTGTACATCGGCACCACAGCGGTTGCTATTACCATCGCGATGGTTGCAGCGCTCATTGTACAACCCGGTGCAGGTGTGCCTATTCCTACTGATGCGGTATTCGCAGCAAAAGAGCCGCCCTCTTTGGCTATGGTGATTATCGATATCTTCCCATCGAATCCTTTTCAAGCATTTACTGAAGGAAAAATGTTGCAAGTCATAACCTTTGCGGTTTTATTTGGCTTAGCCATGGCCATGGTAGGCGATGCTGGTAAACGAGTAGCAGCATTATTTGAAGATTTAAATGCTGTAATTATGAAGCTAGTTACCATATTGATGAACTTAGCCCCCTATGGTGTGTTTGCGCTTTTGGCAAAACTATTCACAACCATCGATGAAGGACGAATTGCTTCTTTGGCCATCTACTTTGTATTGGTATTTGCAGTATTGATATTTCATAGTCTGGTTAACTATTCAATTATTCTTAAACTGTTGACCGGACTGAATCCCAAGTTCTTATTCTTAAAAATGCGTGAAGCCATATTATTTGCTTTCAGTACTGCAAGCAGCAGCGCAACTTTGCCCGTTACCATGGAAACAGCAACTAAAAAATTAGGGGTGAGTAAATCAGTTGCATCTTTTGTAGTTCCGTTAGGTTCAACTATCAACATGGATGGGACCGCAATCATGCAAGGGGTAGCAACCGTATTCATTGCACAGGTTTATGGTATCGACCTTTCAACTGCTGATATGTTAATGGTGGTATTAACCGCTACGCTAGCCTCCGTTGGCACAGCTGGCGTGCCTGGTGTTGGCACATTAATGTTATCTATGGTGCTAGTACAAGTTGGCTTACCTGTTGAAGGCGTAGCCTTGATACTCGGTGTAGACCGCTTGTTGGACATGACGAGAACGGCAGTCAACATCACTGGAGATTGTATGGTTTCTTGTGTTGTCGCGAAGAGCGAAAATGAACTAGACGAAGCTATGTATTACGATATGGATGCAGGTGTAGATTTTGAAAATGTGGACCTCCATGATTTTAAATCCACCGCACCAGAGTCGAAGGATTAATATTCCAGATGAAAAAACACTAAGCAGCAATGTATTCTACTTGAATAACTGCTTAGTGTTGCCCTAGTGCCTCTGCAGGATTTATTTTAGTTGCTTTGATGGCCGGATAAATAGTTGCCAACAAACTCAAACAAATAGCGATTAACGCGGTGAAAAAGACTTCACTCCAGCGCAACTGTGAAGGTAAAAAATCGATAAAATAAACATCCCCTGAAAGAAATTTAACGCCACTGACGTTTTCAATAAAAATCGCTATCGGGGTTAAGTATTCTGCCAATAACACGCCACATATCACCCCAACCAAAGTTCCAATGATACCGTTTACCGCACCTTGCAATACAAAAACTTGAATAATTAATTTATCCCTTGCGCCCATCGTTTTGAGCATAGCTATCTCCGCTCGCTTTTCACTAACAGCCATAACCAAGGTTGAAATAATATTAAAGCATGCGACACCAATGACTAAAGTGAGCGCCACATAGACGACCGCTCTAACCAATTGAATATCTTGATACAAATGTCCTTGAGTTCGCATCCAATCAGACATAAACACGTGCTGTGTGAACGAAAAACCAAACTCCCGTATGGCACTATTGGCGATGAAAGGATCGTCGAAACGAAAACGTAATCCTTGCGCCCCAGTAACAGTGCCGAGAGTATCTGCCGCTAACTTTATGTGCATAAAACCTATTTGGGAGTCTAACTCGCCACCAATGGCAATTTCTCCAGCCACATTCAACCACACTGTTTTCGGAGCTGAAAACGACAAGTCATCGGAAATTTGCGGTAGCACCAATTGCACTTTGTCACCCACATTCACTGCAAGTTGTTGCATAATTGAGCGCCCTAATAACACACTGTTAGGGTCGGCTTTAAAATTTGCCCAATGATTTTTGCCCACTTGCTGTACTAGTCTGTTGTTTTGCGCGTAATGCAAATCAATCCCTACCAACTCAGGCACCGCTTTCATTTTATTGCCTTTTTGCAATAAGCCTGAGGCCTTAATATAAGGTTCAATCGAGGTTATTCTTGGATCGGAAGACAAGCGGTTGAGTTGTTCTTGCCATTTTTCCAGACCAGTGCCTTCATATGCATATATCTCACCGTGAGGGATATAGCTTAAAAGTTGATTTTTCAGCTCTCGTTCAAAGCCATTCATCACCGATAGCAACAATATCAGCACCATACACCCTAAAGCGATACCCAAGGTAGATGATGCGGAAATGAATGAAATAAAACCATTTTGGCGTTTACCTGAACGGAATCGCCAAGCTAATTGTGCCACTAAACTCATACAGCAGCGCCCTGCTCTACGAGTTTTCCATCAGTAATATTGAGGGTCCTATCTAATTTAGAGGCCAACTCGGTATCATGGGTTACCACTATAAAGCTGGTCGCTATTTGCTCGCGCAATTCGTTTAGTAAATGATAGATACTTTGCCCTGTTTTGTGATCCAAATTACCTGTAGGCTCATCCGCTAAAACGAGATCTGGCTGAGTTACAAGCGCCCGCGCAATGGCAGAACGCTGTCGTTCTCCGCCAGACATTTGTGACGGTTTATGGTCTAGTCTGTGGCCTAACCCTACCCGTTTTAGAATATCTTCTGCCTTGTGCTTAGCTAGGTCACTCTTGATTTTACCAATTAATAGCGGCATAGCCACATTTTCTAGTGCTGTAAATTCGGGGAGTAAATGGTGAAATTGATATACAAAGCCTAAGCATTTATTGCGAAAATCAGCTTGCTGTTTTTCATTAAATTTAAAGATGTCTTGCCCTTTAAACAAAACGTTACCTGAAGATGGCGTATCCAAGGCACCCAAAATATGCAATAAGGTGCTCTTCCCCGACCCTGAGCTGCCAAGTATGGCTACTTGCTCTGCTTTACCCACCTGAAAATTAACCTTATCTAAAACTTGCACTGAAGAGTCATTTTCTTGATAGGTCTTACTGACATTTTTACAGATTAACAACTGTGACATAATCTCTACTTTATTTTTGTTCTTGCTGTTGGTTAAACAATTCCCGTTCACGCCGTTTCCACATGAGCCTTGCAACTTTTTTCATACTAACGTGCTTATCTTTCTCATCGACAATTTCGAAACCTAAAAGACTCTCGAGCAAATCTTCTAAGGTCAAAATACCATCCATACCACCATACTCATCTACCACTAATAGTATGTGCGAACGTGATTGCAGGAAATGTGGGAAGGTTTCCGCAAGATTTGTGCTACTCAGCAGAGCAACCATGTCTTTTCGATATTCTGAAAGCAATTTAGACCCATTGCCCCGAGCTTGCGCTAATATCAAGTCTGATTTGAGCACGAAGCCACTGATTTTTTCAGGCTCTTCGTCTTCATACACAGGAATTCTCGAATACACTTCAGTTGCATGTTTATGATAGAAGGTTTCAACAGTCATATTTTCAGACACTTTAAATACCACAGTCCTGTGGGTCATCGCATCCCGGACTTTTAAGTCATCTAAACTCAGTAAACTCTGCAGTATATTGGCTTCTTGGTGATCCAATAGTCCTTCGTGTTTAGATAATTCGGTCATTGCGTGGAGTTCTCCACGACTCAGTCCTTTCAAAGGACTTTCTTCGGTGAAGCGACTGGTTAACGCATTCGCCATTTTTACAAAGGGGTACAAAATCCAAACCAGATATTTCAGAAAATAAGCTGTAATTGGCGCAAGTTGACGCCAATAAGTCGCCCCTAAAGTCTTAGGAATGATTTCTGAGAACACTAATATCAACAAGGTTAATATTGCCGACGCCGCACCTAGGTACGCATCGCCAAAAACCACTGCGGCTTGGGCTCCGGCTCCAGCGGCCCCCATAGTATGGGCAATGGTATTGAGAGTTAATATCGCCGCTAGCGGTTTATTAATATCGGCGGTTAAATCATGTAAAATCTTCCCTGATTTTTCGCCTTTATTCATGGATACAGATATGTATGCTGAAGAGATACTTAAAATCACCGCTTCAGCTACCGAGCATAAAAAGGAAAATCCCAGTGCAACAACTACGTATATTATTAGTAGCACCATAAAAATTAACTATCGCCCTCTTTTTTCGGTTTATGTTGCTCAAACCACCACAAAATGTATTCTACCTTAGCCATCAAATTACTCGGTTTACGGTAAATACTATGGGAGGCATTTGGAATTCGAACCATCGCACTTTCCACACCTTGAATTTTTAGTGCCTGATAAAACTGCTCTGATTCAGATATGGGGGTTCTATGATCCGACTCGCCAGTTAATAACATAGTTGGTGTAGTCACATTGCCAACATAACTGATAGGTGAATATTTCATGTATTCGTTTAGATTATCCCAAGGTTTTCCACTAAACCAATATTGATAAAAGAATGGATAGAAATCAGCAGTTAACACAAAGCTGTACCAATTAATCACGGGCTTAGCTACTACGGCAGCAGCAAAACGTTGAGTGTGTCCAATTGACCATGCTGTCAGAGTGCCACCACCAGAACCACCAGTAATAAATAGCTGCTCAGTATCGATAAAGCCTTTTTCAATCAGGCTATCAACTCCAGACATCAAATCATCGTAATCTTGACTCGGATAATTTTTATCTATGCTATGAGCAAATTCTTTTCCGTAACTAGAACTACCACGAGGATTGAGATACAAAACAACGTTTCCTGCCGCGGCAAACAATTGTATTTCCATTGAAAAATGCGGTCCATAAGCAGTCACAGGACCACCATGGATCTCCAAGATTAATGGGTATTTTTTGCTCTTATCGAAACCAGGAGGATAAGCTATCCAACCTTGAATAACTTGATCATCTGCACTCGATTTAAACCAAATCTCTTCAATCTGGGCCAAGGTTTTATGGCCTAACGCATCATCATTGAGGTGGGTTAATTGCTTGGTTTGTTTATTATCTACAATGCCTACATCAGCAGGCCGCAAAGGATTGGAGTATGAAATCGCTACTTTGCCATTTTCACTAACTGCAAACTCTGCACCTGTGTAAGGTCGGCCATACGATTGGCCTCCTAATTTATCAGACAAAATGCTACGTTTATCTGCAGATTTTAGGGATTGCATGGCTAAAATTGTTTTGCCTTTGTCATCATATTGGATATACAGATTTCGACTTTTCTGATCCCAGGCGATAGCGTCTATACTGCGATCCAGTCCTTCTGATTGGAAAATAGTTTCACCATCTGAAAGTTGTTTAACATACACTTTAGCATTGTCATAATTTTTACGTTGGTCATCGAAACCAATATATGCAATGTATTTCCCATTCGGTGACACCTTAGGACTAGTGTCAGGACCATCACGATCAGTCACCTGCTTTATCGAACTATCGGTAATTGATAAAGCATAAATTTCACTATTTAGTGGCTCAAATTCGCGATTCTCTGATCGATTGGCGGAAAAATATATGAATTGACTATCTTTACTCCAGCTTAAGTCACCACCATTATCAAACTCATCATTGGTTAACTGTCTGGGCGTACCACCGTCGGCGGATAAGATAAATAATTCGGTTGTCCCCGGAACGCTGTAGCCCCCACCATCAAATCGGTAATAAACATCATCAATATAAATGGCCTGCTCTGCCCATTTTGCCCCAGGTGGTTTACCAGAAAGGCTAACCGGTGATTTAGGTTTGCCATTTACGAACATACTAAAGGCGATGTATTTTCCGTCAGGAGACCAACTCAAACCGCTAGGAGAAGAAACCAAATTAGTCAGTTTTGCTGTTTTACCGCTTTCTAACCAAGTCACATAAATCTGAGGTTTACCAGTTTGAGTCGAGATATACGCGAGTTTACTGCCATCGGCCGATAAAACCGGGTTGAAATCTAACTGTTCGCCAGTAGTGACCGGAAGCATAACGCCAGTTTTAGTATCTACAGACCAAATATTGCCAAGCTTCCTGTCGCTTTGAATATCCATAAAATGACGGACAAAATATACCGTTTTGCCATCTTGGCTTATGCTTAAGTCTGCCGCATACTCAATATCAAATATATCCTGAGACTTGAGCACCTCTATCTCGGTTTTCGCATTAATTGTTGGAGAGATTAACCCACCAATCAACATAAAAGTGACTATAACTTTTTTCATTTTTATCCCTAACCTTTTTGGGCGAACAAATAGCTTATCGCATTTTCTAAAAAATGCCTTGTAAATACGACATTTAGCTTAAGAAATTTTAACGGTAATGAATGATAATCAAGACGTTTCTATAGGATTTGCTTAATTATGTATTGATAAGATGAATTCCGACATCTACTCCAAAACGATCAATTTCCCTTCTAATAACGCAGCTTTGACTTGGTCATTAAATAACATTAACCAAGTTGGAGGCATGTTTTTACGCCAAAACCCAGCAGGTTCCGACTCCCCAGGTACTTTAATAATCGGCCAGTCAGTTAATTGATTAATTAAAGATATATCACCACTGAACCGACAAAATCCATTACGTAACAACGATATATATTTATCTTTGTTTAAATCAATAGGTTGGTTTACTTCAAAAGTATTGCCAGGTGCATAGCTAAAGTTATGGGCATTTAATACTTCATAAGCACCTAATTGTTGTAAGTCACCTAATTCACTAATAAGTGCTAGCTTTTGGTGTTGCTGTTTAATCGCCACATCGACACTGAAACTGGCATTTACGGTATCGACGTTCAAGCCCCGTATGATTAGATCGCTCAACCCGTTTTCAATATTAAATGGTAAAGAATTGTAATCGAACTCTAGCACTTTGTTGTATGACTGCTCGGCAATATGATGAATACTATGCAATAAACATAAAAAATTTAAGCGTCTAGCATTTTGTCTATTTGAATCGTTAAAAGTTGCCCCAGATTCGATTAACACGCAAGCAACTCCTTGGCTGCAAGCGAGATCACCAAAAGCCCGCGGTGAATAACTATCTTGATACTTTGCAACCTTTGCAAATAATTCATCAGACATATCTGAAAGCATCGCAGCGATTAATTTCATGGCATTACACCTATGTTCAGGGATACTTTCCTGAGCGTCGCCTGCGGGCGCGAGAAACGCCATTTCTACCGGCTTCAAAGTGTCCTCAATACGATAATATTTCGACTGATCGTGGAGGTTGAAAGCAAAAAGTGGCTTAATATTGTCGAACAATGATTTTAATACTTTACCTTCGGGGGTTTGTAACGCTGCAGCATCTCGGTTTATGTCGATGCCCTGTGCATTTTCTCTAGTTTGCTGCTGTGCACCATCTGGATTCAACATTGGCACTATATGCAAGGTAACTTTGTCTAGAATCTCGTTCAACCAAGCACGTGTTTTGTTTTGCTGGAAAAACTGAATTAAATCCAACAAAGCCGCGGTTGCCGTTGGCTCATCACCGTGCATTTGTGACCAAAATAAAATCGCTATGTTGCCTTTGCCAACAGTAACCTTTTGTATGGGTTGGCCTAAATATGAATGCCCCACAACTTGCTTGCTCATAAAATCAGTATCAGCAAAAAAGGGGTCGGCAAGGTATTCCAATAAATCTTGGGGAAATACGTGGGGTTTGTCTAATTGAGCAATTCTGGCGCTGCTATAAAGCTGTTCTAATACGTTATTCTCGGGGAACATGCTTACTCCGAACTGTCGTTACTTGTTATGTCTATGTATAGATTAGAACGGTTGACTAGATAATTTAAATAACTTTAGTTGCTAATAAGCATATTCGCAATTAACTAAGTTACCGTCATCAGTAACTTAGTTACAGCCGCCTTTTTGTGCTTGTCTGGCATCAAAAGCCGCTAATTGTTCTGGCGTTGCTTTGGCTTGGTATTTTTCCTTCCACTGTGCGTAAGGAATACCGTATATTTTTTCACGGGCTTGTTCGTAATCGATCTCTATCCCTTTTTCTTGTGCTGCAGCCTTGTACCATTTGCCCAAACAATTACGGCAAAAGTCCGCCAAAATCATCAGATCGATGTTTTGTACATCTTTATTATCATCTAAATGTTTCAACAAACGTCTAAAAGTAGCCGCTTGTATTTCAATTTCTGTTTGTTTATCCATTATAAATCCTGCGATTGATAATCAATTTAGTAAAAATCAAAAAAGGAGCTTAGCGCTCCTTTTTTATGTCATATAAATTTGAAGATTAGTCTTCTGATGGTGCTTCAGCAGCTGGTTTTTCTAACAGCTCTTTGATGCTTAAGCGCACACGGTTCTGACGGTCAATTTCCATTACTTTCACATCGACCATTTGGCCTTCAGAAAGATAATCAGAAACTTTATTCACACGCTCGTGAGCGATTTGTGAAATATGTACAAGACCTTCTTTACCTGGTAACACTTCAACGAATGCACCGAAATCAACAATACGAGTCACTTTACCGTGGTAAGTTTTGCCCGCTTCTACTTCAGCAGTTACTTGCTCAATTTTAGCAATCGCAATTTCTGCTTTAGCTAATTCAGTAGCAAATATCTTAATAGTACCGTCGTCTTCAATTTCAATATTAGTATCTGACTCTTCAGTGATCGCACGGATCATTGCGCCGCCTTTACCAATAACATCGCGGATTTTATCCTGGTCGATTTTAAGAGTATAGATACGCGGGGCGAATTCAGACATTTCATCGCGGTGACCACCAAGCGCTTCATCCATAACACCCAAGATATGTAAGCGAGCTTCTTTAGCTTGCTTAAGGGCTTTTTGCATGATTTCTTGGGTAATACCTTCGATTTTAATGTCCATTTGAAGTGCAGTAATACCATCAGTAGTACCAGCAACTTTAAAGTCCATATCACCTAGGTGATCTTCATCCCCTAGAATGTCAGATAAAACAACGAAGTTTTCGTCACTTTTCACTAAGCCCATAGCAATACCTGCTACAGAAGCTTTAATCGGAACACCCGCATCCATAAGTGCCAAAGATGTACCACATACTGAAGCCATAGAAGAAGAACCGTTTGATTCTGTAATTTCTGACACAACACGGACTACATATGGAAACTCTGCTTCAGACGGCATAACCGCTTGAATACCACGTTTTGCCAAACGACCATGACCAATTTCACGACGCTTAGGAGAACCAACAAAACCAGTTTCGCCTACACAGTATGGAGGGAAGTTATAATGCAACATGAAGCGACTGCTAGCCATGCCACCTAGTTCATCAATCATCTGTGCATCACGTTCTGTACCAAGGGTAGCAGCAACTAATGCTTGAGTTTCACCACGTGTGAAAAGAGCAGAACCATGAGTTCTAGGAAGAATGCCAGTATTGACATGTAACGCTCTGATCATATCT
The DNA here is from genome assembly GCF_018860635.1 of Aliiglaciecola lipolytica. Taxonomy (GTDB): domain Bacteria; phylum Pseudomonadota; class Gammaproteobacteria; order Enterobacterales; family Alteromonadaceae; genus Aliiglaciecola; species Aliiglaciecola lipolytica_A. The sequence goes on along the minus strand of NZ_JAHKPT010000004.1, from coordinate 138,818 downwards.
GGTTCGCGACCATCAATACGCGGCTCACCAGCTAGTATACGAGAACGTACAACATCACTTTCAAGATCGTGCAGCATTTCCGACACTTCTTTCGGGTCTTGCTCAGGATCAGCTTCTAAAATAGCGGCTACCGCTTTTTCAGTGACAGCAACAACAGCGTCTTTACGCACCATTTTGTCTGAAATCTGATACGCTTCTGTCATGCCTGCTTCAGCTAATTCTTTGATTTTGCTCTTAAGTTCAGTGTTTTCTTCAACAGCTGACCATTCCCACTTAGGCGTCGCAACTTCTGCAGCAAATTCACGTACAGCATTCACTACAGCTTGGCTTTGCTCGTGTCCGTACATTACAGCACCAAGCATCACTTCTTCAGAAAGAATACTAGCTTCTGATTCAACCATAAGTACTGCACTTTCAGTACCAGCTACAACCAAATCTAATTCGCTTGTTTCAAGTTCTGAAGTTAGGGTATTTAGAATGTACTCACCTTCTTTGTAACCAACACGTGCAGCGCCAACAGGTCCGTTAAATGGAATGCCTGAAATCGCAAGAGCCGCAGAAGTACCAATTAGAGAGATGATATCGGTAGGAATTTCTGGATTAGCAGAAACAACGGTAATGATAATTTGAACTTCGTTCATGAAGCCGTCTGGAAATAGAGGACGGATTGGACGGTCGATCAAACGTGCAATAAGTGTCTCACTTTCAGAGGGACGACCTTCACGTTTAAAAAAGCCACCTGGTATTTTACCAGCAGCGTATGCTTTTTCTTGGTAGTTAACCGTTAATGGGAAGAAGTCTTGCCCAGCTTTGGCATCTTTTTTACCAACAACACTGACTAATACAGAAGTATCGTCCATGCTGGCCATAACCGCAGCGGTTGCTTGACGAGCAATTACACCCGTTTCTAGCGTTACAGTATGTTGTCCATACTGAAATGTTTTAGTAATAGGAGTCACTATTTATCCTTTTTAATATTTTCTTATATCGCTTTCAAATGCGGCGCATAGTATAGCTATATGAAGGGCAAATCGACAGTGAAATTTATATTTAATCTAGGTTAATTTACGTTTTTCGGCATTTTTACTGATTAACTTCGTTCAAATAACAATAAGCAGAGGATCACTAAGCAATAGTTGAGTGATATATTTTAAACCTTGGTCTAAAGTAATAAGTAAATCTAGGTCGAAACCGCAAATTAGTTTTTGCACTAATAGTTATTTAGATTACACTCTCAGTTAGTCATAAAAACGTAACAAAAATGTAATAATGCCATCAATCAAGCGAACAAAGTTATCATTTAAAATTCTGTTTGTACTTTGTATTAGTTTTAATGCAAATGCGAATAACACCAGCGGTGTGACTGGTCCAATAGTAAAACCCAACGATCAATCCTTCCAATTTCGTGCTGCTTACACACCAAGTGAAGATGGTGAAAGAGAACAAATGGTAGCAAGAATGAACGTTCAAAAATCGATTAGTGATTCTGTGCGATTACGCTTAGTTGGTCAGGTACGAGATACTACAGGAAGCTATGAACTTGACTCTATTTCAGCTGATTTGTTATGGCAATTTCAGCACAAAGAGGATGGAATATGGGACAGTGCCGTTCGATTTGATATAAAAACTCGCAAAGCCCATCGAAGTGAAGGCTTATCGTTCAAATGGACGAATAGGTGGTCATTTGCTCCTAAATGGGCTCTTACCCAAGTACTTTCGTTTAGTTGGGATATAGGTGGTGACAACCCTGCCACTGGAACCTATTTAGAATCGCGCACTGGCATAACCTTTAAAACCGACAAAAATCTCTCATTAGGGCTCAGTTCCTTCAATCAGCTAGGTAAAATTGGTGATTTTGGTAGTACAAATCAATATAGCCACCAAATTGGTCCCTCGATTTCTGGCAAGGTAGAAGGCATTTCATATTCAGTTAGTTATTTAGCCGGCGTTTCCAGTGCCGCCAGAGATAACGTTTTTAGAATATTTATCGGAAAATCCTTTTAATTAATCATCTATCGATCACTGCAGATTTCATTTGGCAGGGTTATTAATTACCTTCTAACGGTTTTGAATGATTAATAACTAAATCGATTTTACTGGTAATACTTCCTTAACTATCATAAGTTTTCCAAATACTTAAATAAGTAGATCACCTCAACCTTACAGAGAAAAATAATGAAATTAGAGTCAATAGCATTACATGAAGGGTATAAATCAGAAGAAACCACTAAAGCCGCTGCGGTTCCAATATATCAGACCACCTCTTATACGTTTGATGATACACAACATGGCGCAGATTTATTTGACCTTAAAGTTGCAGGAAATATCTACACACGAATAATGAATCCAACAACTGACGTCCTTGAGAAGCGCGTCGCAGCAATGGAAGGTGGTATTGCTGCGGTCTGTGTATCTTCAGGTATGGCAGCCATTACCTACGCGATTCAATGCATCTGTGAAGCCGGCGACAACATTGTAAGCACAAGTCAATTGTATGGCGGTACTTATAATCTATTTGCCCACGCTTTGCCTCGTCAAGGTATCGAAACTCGCATGGTTTCATATGATGATTTTGATAACTTTGAAAAATCCATTGATGATAAAACTAAAGCGATTTTTTGTGAATCCATCGGCAACCCAGCAGGTAACGTGGTTGATATTAAACGCTTGGCAGAGATTGCCGACAAGCATGGTGTACCATTAATTGTTGATAATACAGTTGCCACCCCCTACTTATGCAGACCCTTTGAATTAGGCGCTCATATTGTTGTGCATTCACTCACCAAATACATTGGTGGACACGGAACGTCAGTAGGCGGAGTTATCGTTGATTCCGGTAAATTTGATTGGGTTAAAAACAAACAGCGTTTTGCAATCCTAAATGAACCTGATCCATCTTATCACGGTGTGGTGTATACCGAAGCCCTAGGTCCGGCAGCATACATAGGTCGTTGCCGTGTGGGTCCACTTAGAAATACCGGTGCAGCAATATCTCCTTTAAATTCATTTCAAATACTACAAGGATTAGAAACCCTTGGTTTACGGATGGATCGCCATTGTGAAAATGCAGAAAAGTTAGCGGCTTATTTACTCAAACACGATAAAGTCGAATGGGTGAACTATGCAGCCCTACCTGATAGTCCTTACCATGAGAACTGTAAAAATATCACTTCAGGCAAAGCATCTGGTGTCTTGAGTTTTGGCATCACTGGCGGCCTTGAAGCAGGCACCAAATTTATCGATGCATTAAACATGATCCTACGCCTAGTGAATATTGGAGATGCAAAATCATTGGCTTGCCATCCAGCATCAACGACCCATCGCCAGCTAAACGAAGAAGAACTGGCTGCTGCGGGCGTTAGCACTGATTTAGTCAGAATTTCGGTGGGTATTGAGCACATCGATGACATCATTACCGATGTTAGCCAAGCTCTAGATAAAGTATAGAAACCTGCAAATACTCTTAGATCCTTACAGCGTTATTTTGGTTAAACTAAAATAGCGCTTTTTAATGCAAGCTAAAATGTTAAGTTTAAGCACAAAAAAAGGCCACAGTAATTGCTGTGGCCTTTTTTATATTTGGTGCGGATGGGGAGACTCGAACTCCCACGGCCTAAGCCACAGCCCCCTCAAGGCTGCGTGTCTACCAATTCCACCACATCCGCGATGTTTTATTTAATCAAATACTTAGTTAGGGATCTCGTTTGATTCTTTATTATTTTCTTGATTTGGAATATCAGAATCTACTGGCTGTTCAATTACCCCTAGGTTCTCAAATTCATCAACAGATTGGCTTTTATCAGCAGTTTGATTTCCTAAAATCAGACTAATCACGAAAAACAAAGTGGCTAGAATCGCTGTAGTTCTAGTCATAAAATTACCAGAGCCAGTAGAGCCAAAGACGGTATTTGAACCACCGCCACCAAAAGATGCGCCCATATCTGCACCTTTACCTTGTTGTATTAGGACCATACCTATCAACATCAAAGCAACTACTAAGTAAACAACTATCAAAATTTCGTAAAAATACGTCATGTTATGTCTCTAACCTTTTGCCGCTAAGCAAATATTTAAAAATTCCTGTGGTTCCAAACTGGCCCCACCTATCAACCCGCCATCAACATCGGGTTGTGAAAACAATTCATTGGCATTGGCCGCTTTAACACTGCCACCATACAAAATACGCAAACCACCGGCAACACTAGTATCTAGCTTACTCAAATACTCACGAATAAAAGCGTGCACTTCTTGAGCTTGTAAAGGGCTCGCCGTTTTACCAGTGCCTATAGCCCAAACCGGTTCATAAGCAACAACAATATTGTCAAAGTTAGCAATTCCAATCACATCAATTACAGCATCTATCTGCCCTTGAATATGATTAAAAAACTCACCACTTTCACGCACAGCTTCTGGTTCACCTACACACAATACTGGAGTTAAACCATGTTCTAAAGCCACACTCACTTTTTTCGCAACTAGGGCATCACTTTCACCATTATCAGTTCTTCGTTCAGAATGACCGACCAGCACAAAGTCACAATTTAGCGATTTAAGCATTGAACCTGACACTTCACCAGTGTGCGCGCCAGAATTAAATTCGCTTAGATTCTGTCCACCAATTGTTCCGTCAAAGTGTTCAAAAGCGCTTAGAAACGGAAACGGAGGACAAACCAAAACATCGACTTCCTGCAAACTGGCACCATTAAGAGTGTCCATCATCTGCTTGGCAAGTTCGATACTGCCATTCATTTTCCAGTTGCCTGCAACCATAGGGCGACGTTTGTTCTGCACTTTAATCTTCCTTAGCCCAGCGAAAAAGCGGGCGAGATATTAACTAACCCTAGTAAAATATACAAGTAGGCTAGCGTTAATTTATGATGCTAAATAGCTATTTGGTTAATTTACGCACTGCATCTGCAATAAATTCAGCCCAATTAGTCGAATCTTCTTGTTTTTCGGCCTCTACCATTACGCGAATAAGTGGTTCAGTACCACTTTTTCTTAACAACACTCGGCCGGTTTTACCCAAATTTGTTTCAGCTTCGATTACAGCTTCTTTAACTTTAGCGTTTTCTAACGGATTCTCGCCTTCCTCAAATCTAACATTCACCAATGTTTGAGGGTACATATCCATACCTGAGCATAATTCATGGAGACTCATTTGAGAACGCAACATTGCAGTAATAACTTGCAAACCGGCTAATATTCCGTCACCTGTAGAAGTAACATTTAAATTGAGTACATGCCCTGAGTTCTCACCACCAATTGCCCAACCACGTTCTTGCAACAATTCCATTACGTAGCGATCACCAACATTACTTCTTACAAAAGCTACACCTAGTTTGTTTAAGGCAATCTCTAACCCTAAATTACTCATTAACGTGCCAACCACTCCTCCATTCAAACGTCCCGATTTTAATGAATCTCGGGCAATGATATAAATGAGTTGGTCGCCGTCAATAATGTTACCTTTGTGATCCACCATCATAATGCGGTCACCATCACCATCTAAGGCAAAACCTAAATCTGCGTTGTGTTCTAACACGCTTTCCTGAATCGCTTTCATTGAGGTTGCTCCCACCCCTTTATTGATGTTTAAACCATCGGGAGTAGTACCAATTTCAATAACTTCAGCGCCTAGCTCCTCCAGTACATTCGGAGCTATATGGTAGGTCGCACCATGGGCGCAATCGACCACTATTTTTAAACTTTTGAGATTCAGATCAGAGGGGAAGTTACCTTTACAAAACTCGATGTATCGACCTGCAGCATCTTCAATCCGATAAGCCTTACCTAATTTATCAGAGGCAACGCATACCATAGGTTTTTCCATTTCCTTTTCAATAGCGAGTTCTATTTCGTCATCTAATTTATAACCATTAGCGGAAAAAAATTTTATTCCGTTATCGTAAAATGGGTTGTGAGAAGCACTGATTACAATTCCCGCTTCAGAACGAAAAGTTTTGGTTAAATAGGCTATAGCTGGAGTTGGCATCGGGCCGAGTAGCCCAATATTAATGCCCGCAGCGGATAAACCGGCTTCCAAACAAGACTCAAGCATATATCCAGATATCCGTGTATCTTTACCGATCAGTACTTTGTTTGTGCCTTGGCCTGCTAGCACCTTTCCAGCCGCCCAACCTAGCTTCATTACAAACTCAGGATTGATCACACTTTCGCCAACTTTGCCGCGAATACCATCTGTACCAAAATATTTTCTTGAGCCCATTACATTAATCCTTATACGCACTCAACGCTAATACTACTTTTACAGCATCAACTGTTTGTTTGACATCGTGCACTCGCAAAATCGATGCACCTTTAGTTAACGCTATTGTCGCAGCTGCTATACTGCCAGCTAATCTTTCGTCAACTTCTCTATCTAATAGATTTCCAATCATCGACTTACGTGAAACGCCAATCAACATTGGTAAATCCAATTCTTTCATTTCTTCAAGTCTATCAAGTATTTGATAATTATGCGGTAATGTTTTACCAAAACCAAATCCGGGATCAATCATTAATAACGATTTGGGGATTCCTGCTCGCAAGCACTGTTCAATTTTTGATTGTAAAAATGCTATAACGTCGTTAACCACATCATCATAAGTTGGTGCCTGTTGCATATTTTTAGGTTGGCCTTGCATATGCATTAAACAGATTGCGGCACCCGTTTTAGCGGCGGCTTTTATTGCCCCTTCTTCGGATAATGCGCGGATATCGTTGATCAGCCCTGCCCCAGCATCAACGGCATGCTTCATAACTTGAGGTTTACTGGTGTCAATCGAAACTACGACATCAAAATTAGCATGGATAGCCTCAATCACTGGAATGGTTCGATCAAGTTCTTGTTGAACACTGACATCTTGAGCACCGGGTCGAGTCGATTCTCCTCCAACATCTATAAAATCAGCGCCTGCTGAGATCATTATTTCTGCTTGAGTTAGCGCATTGTCAAGACCCACATATTTACCGCCATCGGAAAATGAATCTGGAGTAACGTTCAAAATCCCCATCACTCGAGGAATAGTTAAATCAATGTGTTTATCTTTAAACTGCATAACGTAATTTACACACTACAAAAATGGGATAGTAAATACAAAAAAGGTCGAGTCAGCACTTGTCTGAGTCGACCTAATTTTAATAAGTAACGATTTAACTAGTTATATCGCCTGGCTTACCAACGGTTGGAGGAGGAGTACTTTTATCCTCATCCACGCTAACTGTAGCACCACCAGTGGGTTTGTCATCGGAACCTGGGTCACGACTATCCCAATCAGCAGGTGGTCTTACAGGACGACGAGCCATTAAGTCATCAATTTGCTTAGCATCGATGGTTTCATATTTCATCAAAGCATCTTTCATAGCATGCAAAATATCCATATTTTCGTTCAAGATATTCTCTGCACGTTCATAATTACGATCGATGATTGATTTGATTTCAGCGTCAATCGCACGAGCTGTATCATCGGACATATGCTTAGCTTTAGACATGCTACGTCCAAGGAACACTTCGCCTTCTTCTTCAGAATAAAGCATTGGTCCCATCTTGTTAGATAGTCCCCACTGGGTCACCATCTTACGGGCAATATCAGTGGCTCGCTCAATATCATTTGAAGCACCAGTAGTGACACCTTCTTCTCCAAGGGTCAGTGCTTCGGCAATACGACCACCAAATAAACTAGAAATCATACTTTCTAAATGCTGCTTACTGTGACTGTATTTATCTTGTTCAGGTAAATACATTGTCACACCTAAAGCCCGACCACGGGGAATAATAGAGACCTTATAAACCGGGTCGTGTTCTGGAACCACGCGACCAACAATCGCATGACCAGCCTCATGATAAGCAGTATTGGTTTTTTCTTCTTCAGACATCACCATAGATTTACGCTCAGCGCCCATCATGATTTTATCTTTCGCCTTATCGAACTCTTCCATGGACACAACACGTTTATCAGAACGTGCCGCAAACAATGCAGCTTCATTAACGAGGTTAGCTAAATCAGCCCCTGAGAAACCAGGCGTCCCTCTTGCAATAAGTGAGGCTTCAACATTGTCACCAATAGGAACTTTACGCATATGTACTTTAAGAATCTGTTCACGTCCGCGAATGTCTGGTAATCCAACCACTACTTGACGGTCAAAACGACCTGGGCGCAATAACGCAGGGTCAAGTACATCTGGGCGGTTAGTTGCCGCGATGACGATAATTCCTTCGTGACCTTCAAATCCATCCATTTCAACCAACATTTGGTTCAATGTTTGTTCACGTTCATCGTGACCTCCGCCTAAGCCGGCACCACGTTGGCGACCAACAGCATCTATCTCATCAATAAAGATTATGCACGGCGCTGATTTTTTAGCCTGTTCAAACATGTCACGTACCCGAGAAGCACCAACACCAACAAACATTTCAACAAAATCTGAACCTGAAATAGTAAAGAACGGTACTTTAGCTTCACCTGCAATGGCCTTAGCTAGTAGTGTCTTACCGGTTCCAGGAGGGCCAACCATCAACACACCTTTAGGTATTTTACCGCCCAATTTCTGGAATTTAGTAGGATCTCTTAAGAAATCGACTAACTCAGATACATCCTCTTTTGCTTCATCACAACCAGCTACATCAGCGAAAGTTGTTTTGATTTGGTCTTCACCTAACAAACGCGCTTTGCTTTTGCCAAAAGACATTGCTCCACGACCACCGCCGCCTTGCATCTGACGCATGAAGAATATCCACACACCTATTAGCAATAACATTGGGAACCAAGAAATAAAAATCTGAGATAGGAATGAAGGCGTTTCAGGCGGCTTGCCTTCAACTACAACACCATTGCTAATCAAATCGTTCATTAAATCAGGGTCTGTGTATGGAATATAAGTTGAAAACGCGTCTCCGCTGGTTGTAGTACCAGTGATCTCGCCTGTTTGTCTGTCTATGGTTGCTTGTCGCACAGTTTTTTGATCTACATTACGTACAAACGTAGTGTAATCAATTTTCGCCTTGCCTGTTTCGCCTGGCGTAAAACTATTAAACACGGACATCAACACAACGGCGATGACCAACCATAGGATTAAATTTTTTGCCATATCGCTCAACGCTTTTAACCTCTAAAAGTAAAATTCTGTCTGTAGGCTCACGCTTAATTCGATTACTTAACAATCAATCAAGTCTTTGCCCGGTTAGCAGTACTTCAAGAGTACTACAGTTTATATCCTGCCGCTACCAGATAAACCTCGTTTGATTTTGCTAGTGCGTAAATCAGTTCACTGGTATTCACTACGCTAAATGCGTCTTTCAACTCACTATAAAACTCATCAAAACCTTCACCTTTATATGCTTTGACTATAAAAACACCGTTTGGTTTTAATATTTGCCTACATAAATCAAATGCAAGTTCCGATAAATAGGTATTACTTGCTTGCACCGCCGTAGCAGAGCCATTCCCGTTAGTTGTTAAATCGGATAACACTATATCTACGGGTTTACCGCCTATTTTGTTCAAAAGTGTATTAAGTACCGCTTCGTCACGAAAATCACCTTGGATGAAATCAACTTTTTCAATTGGTTTCATATCCAAAATATCACAGCTAAACACTTTACCTGAATCACCAACTAAACTTGCAACATATTGTGACCATCCTCCAGGCGCGGCACCTAGGTCGACAACTCTCATGCCTAATTTGATGAAATTAAACTTCTGTTGGATTTGCTCTAACTTAAAAACATCTTCGAAACAGTCTCCTTGATTTTGTTGCTTTTGAACACTTAGATCATCAAAATGCTCTTTTATCCATAATTTACTGCTTACTGAATACGTCTTTTTTGCCATGCATGTCGTTTCTTATTAGGTATAAAAGCAAGATGGCGTTAGAATAGCTATTTTCAACCGTAAATTATCAATAAAATTGTAAGAAATAATCTAAATGAAGTTATCTAATAAACAGAAACAATATTTAAAAGGCTTGGCCCATCCTTTAAAACCCATAGTACAATTGGGTAATAATGGCCTTACCGAAGGCGTATTAGCTGAAATCGAAAATGCCTTAAGCTTCCATGAACTCATTAAAGTTAAAGTACCTTCTGATGATCGAGAAGAAAAACAACTTATTATGGATGCAATCATTCGTGAAACATCGGCGATTCAGTTGCAGGTAATTGGACACACATTAATAATGTATCGTCAAAGTGAAGAGAAAAAAATCAGTATTCCAAAAGTTTAACTGGTTTTTCTACGTTTCATCTATTACCTTTTTGCTAGGTACACTGTGCTGGGATTTATAATTTAGATCCCTTGTTAGCCTCCTTGCTCCAGTTCCCCTTCTCATTTCACAGTTTACTGCTTGAATTTTGGGGTATTGGAATTGCCACTAATTACTGTACGTAAAATAGAATGTTTTTGCATATACAAATTCTGTAACAATGTATGTAACTGCTTTGCTAATAAATGGATATGGAAATTCTAAAAACACAGTATCAATCGAAAAGATTTCGATTTAAAACACTCATAAATGAAGATCTAGACCTGTTCTGCGAGCTCTATTGCAACGACATTGTCATGGGTAAAATCATGCCCAAATTAACCCGCCAGCAAGCCAAATCTCTATTTCTAGGCATATTAAAAAAGCAACAACAATGTGCAAATGAATTTTGGCGTATTGAATGTATCGTATCGGGACAATCCATAGGTATCCAAGGTTTTATGGCCGATAAGAGCCAGCGAAAACACAATGATGCAGAATTCGGGATTCTATTAAGTCCTGAGTTTTATGGTAAAAATATCGCAACTGAATCGGTTACCGCGATGTTATTTTACGGTTTTAGACACTTAGGTCTGATGTCTGCCCACGCCTATTTTAATGCGGACAATATCGCTATTCAAAAAATTGCACATAGACTTAATTTCAAAATAGAGGCTGACAATAACCAAGCCAACAAAATGCGTTGTTCTATTAGCAAAGATGATTTTTTAAAATCTAATGAGGATACAAATCTTGTCATCAAATAGCCATAGTGAAAAAGCAGGCAGTATCGTGTGTGTGGGTCTAGGAATGATTTTAGGGTCGCATATTGCTCCTTTGTCGCAGCAATTTATACAACAAGCTGATGTGGTTTTTATGAGTGTCACCGATCCCTTAACCGAAGCATGGGTTCGTAAAATGAACCCTAAATGTCAAAGTCTGCAAATATTTTACGCTGATGGTAAAGATAGACGAAAGAGCTATCAGGAAATGGTCGACACTGTTATGGCTGAAGTTGAATTAGGCAAAAATGTGGTTGCTGCCTTTTATGGCCATCCTGGTGTTTTTGCTTGGGCTCCTCATAAAATAATCGAACTCGCTAAATTAAAAGGGTATCACGGCCACATGGAGCCAGGTATTTCTGCTGAAGATTGTTTGTATGCAGATATGGCAATAGATCCAGGTCGATGGGGGGCGGTACATCTAGAGGCCAGCCAATTTATGCTATATGAACGTAAAGTGGATGAATCGGCTTATTTAATTCTATGGCAGCTAGGCTTTGTAGGTGATCTCAGTATGTCAAAATATGAAACAGACGCTGCCTACCGTCATCTTTTACAAGAATTATTAACTGAATATTATCCACCGACGCATAAAATAGCGATTTATGAGTCACCTACTCTACCTACCGAAACTCCAAGAATTGAATGGTTTCCGTTAAATCAACTAAGCCTGATCAGTGTTGAACATTTTTCTACTTTAGTGATTCCACCGTCTATACCCAAAAAAATTGACGCTGAAATGCATCGAAAAATGAAAAACCTCTCGAAAGTACAATAAAAACCTGAAAAATAGCAGATAGTCCCTTCCACATGTATGCCAAGTGTTTAATAATACGGGCCGTTTAAATTGTTTATTCATCCGATATTTTTTTAATCAAAATAAGGTGCCAATATGTCAGCGTTACAATTATTAGAACAACTAGCTGTTAACCCCGACTTTAAAAGAGAATTGTCTGAACAGGGACAACATCCTCTAGCCTTAAAAGCTAAAAAAGACATAGAAGAAATGCGTCAAAAACAAGGAAAATTTTGGTGTGCGTTGATGCCAGCAAAAGATGATGAGCAAAAAGAAGAGGAGTCTGAAGAGCAGGAAGACGCACCAAAAGAGAGTTGAAAATGCGTTTTGTTGTAATTTCTGTTGTTTTTTTATTGAGCTTATCGACTCCACTTACGTCGCTTGCAGATGTAACGACGCTGTTGCATAAAGCAGATAAAATAAGAAGTTCTGATTTTAATGCTTTTGAAGCGCTAATGGCAGAGTTGGAAGAAACTGATGAACCATTTGAAACCCAGCAAAAGCATTTCTATCACTTGCTTAAAGGTTATCAACTTACTTTCAACGGAAAAGTGGATGAAGCCATCGAGCTGTATAAAAATATAGAAAGTAGTAATGCTTCGGAAACGTTAAAATTGCGAGCGCTAAGCTCTTTAGTTAATAATTACGCAGTTAAACGTGATTTTTACTATGGGGCGAAGGCAATTAACCGTTTGTTCGACCAACGTGAAAAAGTACAGGATGAAGAGGCCTTAAACAGTAGCTTTGGCATTGTTGCAATTTTTTATAATCAAGCCCAGCAATATGAATTGGGATTAAAAGTAGCCAACCAACTTTTAGCAAGAAATACAACTAATCGAACTCAATGTTTTGCACGGCAAATAAAAGTTGAATCAGAATTTGAACTGGCAAAAGTGCTTACTGATTATCAGTATGCGCAAGAAAGTATTGATTTTTGTAAAAGTAACAATGAATTTTTAGTCGCAAATATCATTATTATGACGGTGGCAGAATCATTAACCAACGAAAGTCGCATCAAAGAATCCCTCAAATTATTGCAAGACGCCGAGAAACAGACTGTAGAGAGTAAATATCCACCACTAATTGGTGTATTTTATAGTTTGATGGCAAATAATTATTTACTTTTAGATCAGCCTGATTTAGCTAAAACATATGGTTTAAAAGCCTATGACAGTATTCAAAATTTTGGTTTAACCAAAGGCTTAGTAAGGTCATTGGGGGTGTTATATAAAGCTGCCGAAGCTCAGGGCGACTACCAACAAACCGTTGAATATTTAAAACGATTTAATGAAGCTGAAAAAGCCTATATAGATGACACTAAAGCTCGAGGTCTTGCGTTTCAACAAGCTAAATACGAAAAGTTGGAGCAAGACAATACAATCGTTATTTTAGATAAACAAAATGCACTATTACGCACACAAGCAGAATTAGCCGCCGAACAATCACGTAATAATCGACTTGCCCTTACTTTGGCTGTCTCTCTACTTATTTTGCTATTTGTTTGGTTATATCGCAGCAGAAAAATCCAAATAAAACTGCGAAAGTTGGCAGAGACTGATGAGCTAACGGGGATCAGTAATCGTCACCATTTCAATCATCGAGCGAAAAGAATAATTGACGATGCAGAAAATCAGAAACAACCTGTTAGCTTTGTGTTGTTTGATTTGGATCACTTTAAAAAAGTGAATGATACTTACGGTCATCAAACCGGAGATTGGGCACTTAAAAAATCAGTAAAAGAAGCAAAATTAGTATGCAGATCAATTGATCTTATTGGCCGCATGGGTGGCGAGGAATTTGGCATTGTATTGCCAGGTTGTAACGTTGATGAAGCTTGTAAAGTTGCTGAAATCTGCCGTGCTGCCATTGCCAGCATCGATACCCACGAAACCGACCATCAATTTAAAATCACCGCTAGTTTTGGTGTTGCTGATGCTTCGACTTGTGGATACAGTTTAGAAAAACTATTTGCTGGTGCAGATACTGCTTTGTACGAATCTAAAGAAAACGGTCGTAATCGGGTTTATCAATTTAACCAATGATAACCCCGCCTCTACCGCAAATCTAAATACGCCTAACTAGGTGCTAACATGTTAAGCACCTAGTTTCTGCCAAGTGGATTTTCCCACAATACCATCTTCTTTCAAACCATTGTCCTTTTGGAACATGATAACGGCTCCTTCCGTGCCCGCACCGAAGTCATTATCAATTGACAGCACATAACCTTTGTCAGCTAGCATCTTTTGTAATTCCCCCACCTTATCACCAAAGGATCCGCGACGAAGAACCACTGCGTTATCGCCATCATTCAGCGCTATCCGGATACCTTCAATACTAGCTAAAGCTCGTTTGGCTTTTTGCAGGTATTTACGCCTATCATCTAGACCGTTAGTGCCACCATTTACAAGCTTTGTAACCCTGATTAGGTCGTCGAGATCAGCGGCAGCATTAATTTTTCTGGAACGCCAATATTCACAGGCAATTTTAAGGGAAATGGCCGGATCAGCAGCAATTTGAGGATCATCCTCCAAGGGCAAGTTGAGTTTTTTACCATACTGTCGATAATTGGCTCTGCCTGTTAATTGCAACAGACCACGACCTTTGTAGCGTTTACCGTCACCAATTTGATCATTCCCCAAATCACTCCTGCCTTCATAGGCTGCACCTGATGCGAACTCTTCGGTGGTTCGAAAACCTGCACACTCATGGGTAACTTGTCCCATGAAATGAGCAATCCGCAGTCTGGTATTAATTTGATAACTGGCTAAGGTTGGCGCGAATATAGCTGAAAGCTGACCAACTATTCGCATTTGTGCTTCTGCTTTGTCACCTGAGAATCGCGGTGCAACCGCCAAGATGAAATCGCCATCCACTGGAATCATGTTAGATGTCCTTATGTAATGAAAACAAAGTGCATTCTAACTGCGATGCATTAATTACCTATCCATGTGAAGTAATGTGTTGTTAAAAAGGATAGGACTTAATTAAGATAGCGTAAATTCGCGAAATCGTTAAATATTTAGCGTAAATTTTTAATTCACGCTAAATATACTTGATGGTCGTTGAAATGAATAACTTCTGTTAGTGATGGTGGCCGCCAACTCCGTGAGCGTGTCCATGAGACAATTCTTCATCAGTGGCATCACGTACATCTTCCACTTTTAAATCGAATTTAAGGGTTTGCCCAGCTAACGGGTGATTAATATCCACAGTAGCCATAAATTTACCCATCTTAACAATGGTCACTTCCCTAGCACCGTTTTCAGTTTGCAAAACAGCTGTCATTCCCGGTTTCCATTTTTTAGCCCCTTGCAAATGCTTAACGGAAACCCGCTGTTCTGCATTTTTAATCACTTCACCAAAGGTTTCTTGGGCTGGAAGTTCAACGCTGAACTCATCTCCAACGCTTTTACCTTCTAGGGATTCTTCGATGCCAACCATCACATTGTTATGACCATGCAAATATGCCGCAGGATCACTAGCAAAACTCGTTTCTAACTCGTTACCTTCAAGATCATTAATTCGATAATGAAACTGAACCACTTTATCTTTACTGATTGTCATATTTTTCTCTTACATTTCATTGTGTTGTTAATCTCCGTCTGCACCGTTGACTATTGAAGCTATGTTATACAAGCGATTTACCGCCAAGTAATTCATAGTGCCTTTCGGATAGCGTCCTCTAGAATTTAGCTCACCGGCTTCTTTACCGGTCAACAAAGACAAAGCTTGGTCTACTGTGGCAACGGTGTAAATGTGAAATACACCTGATCTTACGGCTTCGATTACTTCGCTATTAAGCATTAAATTAATATGATTAGAATGCGGGATAATCACACCTTGAGTGCCATTCAATCCGCGATGTTGACAGAGCTTGAAAAAACCTTCAATTTTTTCATTTACACCGCCAATAGCTTGCACTTCACCATATTGATTTATTGAACCCGTAATGGCTAGGTCTTGTCGTGCCGGCACTTCTGTTAACGCTGAGATCAGCGCGACTAATTCACCTAATGACGCGCTATCTCCATCAATATGCCCATACGATTGCTCAAGGGCTATATTAGCAGACAGTGTTAAAGGGAAATACTGCGCATACTTGTTACCCAAATAGCCGGTAAGTAACATAACCCCTTTGGAATGAATGGGTTGGCCTAACTCGACCTCCCGTTCTATATCAACCACGCCATTTGCCCCCGCGTACACGGTTGAGGTGATTCTTGCAGGTGTGCCAAAGACACTGTCACCAATTTCCAGAACCGTCAGGCCATTAACTTGGCCAATAGCAGTTCCTTCGGTCGCAATCAATATCTGACCTTGCTTAATATCTTCCAATAATGCCTGACTTACCCGCCCTGTCCTTTCAACTTTTGCCTTTAAAGCGGTTTCGATATGACTAGTTTGAATTTCACTTGAGTTTTCTAAACTGCAAAAATAATGAGCTTCATTAATTAACTCGATCACATCTGAAAAACGTGCAGACAGGTTCTGCTGATGTTCGGCAAGTCGTAAACTGTACTCGACCAAACGGTACATCGCCGAATCAGAAATACTATTCAAACCAAGTGATATCACATGATTGCGTACCCGGCCGACAAAATCATAAAGGGTACGTTTATTGAGCGGTATTTCATGATCGAAGTCGACTAATACACGAAATAATTCATCGAATTCTTCGTCATAATCTTGTAGTAAATAATATAAATCTCTGGACCCCAATAACACCACTTTCACGTTCAGCGGAATTTGTTGCGGATTCAACGTCATAGAATTAACCATTCCCACGTCAAGTTGCGGCAACTCCATTTTGAGCTGTCCAAATTTTAATGCGAGTTTTAAGGAATCCCAGACAAACGGTTGGTCAATCATTTTATCTGCATCTAACAAAAGATAGCCGCCATTTGCCTTATGCAATGCGCCACTTCGAATCATTCGATAGCTGGTGTACATCGAACCTTGCACATTTGTGTATTCAATTTTACCAAATAGACTTTGATGGGTGGGATTTGGTTCGTAAACTACCGGAGCCCCATCGTTTAAATGATGAGATACCAAAATATTAGGTAGGTATTGTTCTTCTAAAACATCACGTTTATCGTATTCATCTTGCTTATCATCTTTAATATCGCCAGCAAGTAATTCAACGATGGTATCGACTAAATGGGATTTCAATTGCCTTAAAAATTTTAGAATGGCTAATTCGTTGGCATACTTGTGCTCTAAGTCTTTTAATAGCGGTTTGATGCCTTGCTCAGCGGTATCACGCTTGAGTTTACGTAACTGTTCAGATGATTGACGTTTCCACTTAGGCAACTCCAACAAAGCTTCACTTAAATAATCCTCTAATTTGTCAATTAGTTGATAATAATGCTGACGTTGCTGATCATCTAATTTAGTGAAATCCGCATCTGTGATCGGTTTGTCATCTACAATTGGTGAAAAACTTATGGTGCCATTTTCTTCAAACAAGGCAACGTTTTTAGATTGTGCATACTGTTCTACCTTATCAATAGCCCTGTCATAACGTTGATCGAACTCTCTAGCAATGGCCGCTTTTTTACGTTGGTATCCAGGGTTATCGTAGGCGGCAGGAAAGGTATCTAAGAGCTCGTCAATTAAGCCCTCCATATCTTTATGTAGCAGCTTACTCTCGCCGGGTTTTAAGCGCAGAACGAAAGGTTCCCTTTCTTCTTCAAAGTTATTGATGTAGCACCACTCGTCTGGTGTAGGGACTTTGTCTACTGATTTGGCAATATATTCTTGAACTAGGGTAAACCGGCCCGTGGCATGCTCCCCCATAACATAGAGGTTATAACCTTTGGCTTGTATGCCCAAACCAAAAGACAGTGCTTCTCTGGCTCTTTGTTGTCCGATAAATGTAGCCAACAACGCATTATCGTCGCGCAGCGCTTGATTAATCAAACGACGACTAGGGATTGCGGTTAATTGTTCAACACTAAGTGATGTAGGTTGCAGCATATGTCTATTTTGAAGTTAATTTGGCCACAGTGAAACCTTTATGTTGAATTGTGTCAACTGTCAAACCCCTTAGTAATTTCAGTTTCGGCTAATTAATAATCATACTAACCGTTTTTAATTGCTCTAAACTGCATTTCCGGTTGTTTGCATACGGCTAGCTAAGGTATTCTTGAAGGAATAACATTAAGAAGTCCTTTTCGCTTCTTTTAACAGATAAATATACTATTTTTGGAATTCCGTGTTAATGGCTGACAAACAATACGACCCGCAAGAAATTGAATCAAAGGTACAATCCCATTGGGAACAAAATGACATATTCCGAGCTGAAGAA
This sequence comes from Aliiglaciecola lipolytica, assembly GCF_018860635.1. Classification (GTDB taxonomy): domain Bacteria; phylum Pseudomonadota; class Gammaproteobacteria; order Enterobacterales; family Alteromonadaceae; genus Aliiglaciecola; species Aliiglaciecola lipolytica_A. Next base: position 120,688 of record NZ_JAHKPT010000004.1, on the reverse strand, counting down.
GATGCTAGTAAGGAAAAATTTTATTGTTTGTCGATGTTTCCCTATCCAAGTGGTCGTTTACATATGGGCCATGTTAGAAATTATACCATTGGCGATGTAATCAGCCGTTTTCATCGTATGCAAGGCAAGAACGTATTGCAGCCCATGGGTTGGGATGCATTTGGACTGCCAGCAGAAAACGCAGCGATTAATAATAATACTGCTCCTGCGAAATGGACCTATTCAAATATTGATTACATGAAGCAGCAGCTCAAATCTCTTGGATTTGGCTATGATTGGAACCGTGAATTAGCAACCTGTAAACAAGATTACTACCGTTGGGAACAATGGTTTTTCACTCGATTATATGAAAAAGGCTTAGTTTACAAGAAAAATGCTACCGTAAACTGGGACCCGGTTGATCATACCGTATTAGCTAACGAGCAGGTGATTGATGGTCGCGGTTGGCGCTCAGGAGCCTTGGTTGAACAAAAAGAAATTCCTCAATGGTTTATTAAGATAACCGACTATGCAGAAGAGCTTCTGCAAGATTTGGAACAGTTGGAAGACTGGCCAGAGCAAGTTCGCACTATGCAAAAAAATTGGATTGGGCGTTCTGAAGGGGTAGAAATTAAGTTTGAGCTTGCCCAAGCAATCGATAATATCAGCGAATTTGAAGTTTATACCACCCGTCCTGACACGCTATTGGGTGTGACTTATGTTGGTATTGCGGCGACTCACCCTATTGCCCTAGCAGCAGCAAATAGTAATCCAGAATTGGCCGCATTTATTGAAGAGTGTAAAAACACCAAAGTAGCAGAAGCGGATATGGCCACTATGGAGAAAAAGGGCTGTGCAACAGGTTTGTATGCAGTACACCCTATTTCCGGTATCAAAGTCCCGGTCTGGGCCGCTAACTTTGTGTTAATGGATTACGGCTCAGGTGCGGTTATGGCGGTACCAGGACATGATCAACGAGATTATGAGTTTGCCACAAAATATAAACTGAATATTACCCAAGTAATTGAACCACTTGATAACAGCGGTCTTACCTGTGACTTAAGTGAAGCGGCATTCACTGAAAAAGGTAAATTAGTTAATTCTGGACATTTTGACGGATTAACCTCAGAACAAGCATTTGAAAAAATTAGTCAAGAATTAGAAACTCAAGGTAAAGGTCAGCGTAAGGTTAACTACCGTCTTCGTGACTGGGGTGTTTCGCGCCAACGTTATTGGGGTTCCCCGATTCCTATGCTGAATCTGGAGAATGGCGAATCTGTCCCCGTTCCAGAACAAGATTTGCCAGTTGTCTTACCCGAAGATGTCGTGATGAATGGTGTTGTTTCACCTATTAAGGCGGATCCAGAATGGGCTAAAACCGAATACCAAGGCCAACCTGCGCTACGTGAAACAGATACCTTCGACACCTTTATGGAGTCATCTTGGTATTATGCACGCTATACAAGTGCACAAAATGATCAAGCCATGTTAGATCCAGCACAAGCAAACTATTGGTTGCCAGTAGATCAATATGTAGGCGGTATAGAACATGCCATATTGCATCTATTGTATTCGCGCTTTTTCCATAAGTTATTGCGGGATGAAGGCTTAGTAGAGTCTAGCGAACCATACAAACGGTTGCTTTGCCAAGGTATGGTTTTAGCCGACTCTTTTTATCGCGAAGATGAAAAAGGCAAAAAGCAGTGGTATTCACCGGCAAATGTGGATACTCAAAAAGATGAAAAAGGCCGAATTGTTAGTGCAACATTAGCCAGTGACGGTAAAGAAGTTGAATTTGGCGGCATGACCAAAATGTCAAAGTCGAAAAACAACGGCATCGACCCTCAACAGGTCATTGATGTTTACGGTGCAGATACTATTCGTTTGTTTACTATGTTTGCTGCGCCACCAGAGCAGACGCTTGAATGGATTGATTCTGGAGTAGATGGTTCTAACCGCTTTTTAAGACGTTTTTGGAAATTGGTGCAAGATCATTTAGCCTTAGGACCCGTTGAAAGTTTATCTGTTTCAACCCTTAGCACTGATCAAAAAGCACTACGTCGCCATATTAACAAAACCATTGATAAAGTTAGCGATGACCTAGGTCGTCGTCAAACCTTCAATACAGCGATAGCGGCGATTATGGAACTGCTAAATCACCTACAAAAAGCGCCTCAAGATTCAGCCCAAGATCGTGCGTTGTTAGATGAAGGTTTACAAGCAATGGTACTTATGTTGAATCCTATAACACCGCATATATGCCACGAATTATGGGAACAATTTGGACACACAAGTGAAATTTCTTTTGAAGCATGGCCACAGGCGGATCAGTCAGCCCTTGTTGAAGACGAAAAACTTATCATTGTACAAGTCAACGGTAAGGTTCGAGCTAAAATGATGGTGGCGGCCGACATGCCAGAAGCAGAAGTTAAAGAACTCGCTATTGAGCAACCAAACGTAACCCAATTTACTGATGGTAAAACACTTAGAAAAGTAATTTATGTACCAGGTAAATTAGTTAACATAGTGGCAAACTAATAAGATGAAAACTCTTTCAACCCGTGCTTTTTTATTATTTCTTTTGATCTTTGGTATACAAGGTTGCGGCTTCAAACTGCGAGGTTCACAGCCTTTGCCAAACGGTATTCAGCAGGTCTACCTGTCTGGCCCTAAGGAATATTCACCTTTAAAACGCGCGGTGAAAGAACACTTCGATTTCTATCAGATAGCCTATGTGGCTAACATTCCTGTGCAACAAAAAGACAGCACTATTGCTATTTATTTGTATCCAGACAGCCTTGATAGAAGGTTACTTTCACTTTTTAGTAGTGGCCAAGTCGCGGAATATGAGTTGGTATTGACCATTAAACTGCAAGTCATTTTTCCTGATAAAGAACCGCAAATTGTAGAATTTGATATTACTCGGGAATACCAAGATGATCCCGATGCTATTTTGGCTAAATCTCGGGAATTAGACTTAGTGCTTAAAGAGATGCGTAATCAAGCCGCAGATCGCATTGTCAGAATGTTACCTAGTTTGGATAGCCGAGAACTTTAATGCAGGTCTATCCAAATCGCTTGGCCCAACATGTTAAACAAAATGACCATAGTTTTTATATGGTTTTTGGTGATGAACCACTGCAAAAAATGCTGAGTATTGAAGCAATACGCAAACAAGCATTACAACAAGGATTTGACGAGCGCCAGCAACTCACAGTAGACAATCAATTTCAGTGGTCCAGCCTAATCGAAGCAACCCAGACATTATCGCTGTTCAGCTCAAAACAGTTTATCGAATTAGAACTACCTACAGGCAAACCGGGAACGGAAGGCAGCAAAGTGCTTTGTGAACTCGCTGCGAATTCTCATGCCGATACTATCGTACTCATACACGGGCAAAAGATTGGACGTGATGTACAAAATGCTAAGTGGTTTAAAGCATTAGACAAACAAGGTATTTATGTTCCCTGTTTTGCCCTAGAAGGCAAGCAACTGCAGCAATGGGTTGCAGGTTATATGAATGAGACAGGCTTAAAAACCGGACCTGAGTCAATCAAACTGCTAAGTGATTATTGTGAAGGAAATTTATTAGCGGCCAAACAGGAAATCGACAAATTACTGTTGTTGTATCCTAACGGCGTGGTCACTGAACAACAAATCATTGAATCCGTGGTTGATCAGTCTCGATTCAACGTATTCCAATTAGTCGATGTCATGCTTTCAGGTGACGCTGATAGAATGGTCAAAATGTTGTATCGATTAGAAGCTGAAGGAGTAGAACCGACTATAGTGTGTTGGGCTTTGACCCGAGAATGGCAAGTTTTAAGCTCCTTACTAGCGGATAAACAAGCAGGTAAAGCCATCAATTGGAACCAACATCGGATATGGAAAAATAGACAAGGGTTCTATATGAGTGCCTTGCAACGGATTTCCTTAGCAACCTTAGACAATATCCAGCAAAAACTGCAAATATTGGATCAACGAATAAAACAATCGCAAGTAATGCGTCCCTATGTTGAGCTGTGTCATTTGTGTTTATTATTTATTCCGTTTGACTTAACTTCTATACCATTAGAATAACTGCAATCGTTACGCGTAACGCTGCAACCCCTTTATAATTGAAGTAATAGATAGCTATGCTAGTTTGTTATTATTTCTGATACAATTCACGTTGAGAAAACGTTTTAAGAGGAACACAATTGGAAAGCGACGAATTCAAAAAATTTGTAATCGATAAAATCGAAGACCTTAAGGCCAGAGACATCGTTGATATTGATGTAAAAGGCAAGTCTACAGTAACCGACACTATGTTGGTTTGCTCGGGGAATTCGAAACGTCATGTGGCGTCAATTGCACAAAATGTAGTTTACGAAACTAAGAAAGCGGGCCACCCGCCTCTCAGCGTCGAAGGTCAAGCCGAAGGCGAATGGGTGTTAGTAGATCTTGGTGAAATTGTAGTGCATGTAATGCAAGATCAGACTCGTGATTTCTACCAGTTAGAAAAGCTTTGGGCATAGCGACTAAACTCAATCTAGGAAATTAGTTCTAATGCGCATTCAACTGATAGCAGTAGGCACCAAAATGCCCTCGTGGGTGGAAACAGGTTATCGAGAATATGAGCGCCGTTTTAACGGCGATTTATCGTTAACCTTAACCGAAATTCCTGCAGGGAAACGAGGCAAAAATGCAGATATTAAACGGATTTTGCAAAAAGAAGGGGAACTTACCTTAAATTCAATACCCAAAGGTAACAAAGTTGTCACCCTTGAAGTAACAGGAAAAGCCTTGACCACAACTGATTTGGCGCAAAACCTTGCCGCTTGGCAAATGGATGGCAGAGACGTGAGCTTATTGATCGGTGGTCCTGAAGGACTCGCGCCAGAGTGTATCCAAGCCAGTGAACAAAAGTGGTCGCTATCTGCCCTCACCTTGCCGCACCCTTTGGTTCGTATAATTGTTGCTGAGAGTTTATATCGTGCTTGGTCGGTGAATGCCAATCACCCTTATCACCGAGAATAGTTTTGGCTGTTAATCGCGTAACTATTAAAGACCATTCGGCCGAAGCCAACCTTTTTGCAAGACGCAGCTTCATTGCAATGCTATTGGTTTGCGTGGCGATGGTGTTAATAATAAGCAATTTATATTATCTGCAAGTATCAAAATTTTCCGACTATCAAACACGCTCCAATGGCAACAGAATAAAAGTGCTGCCGGTTGCTCCCAATAGAGGTCTTATTTACGACAGAAACGGGATTCTACTAGCTGAAAATCGACCTGTTTTTTCATTAGAGGTAATTCCCGAAGAGATAGAAGATCTCGATGCAACCCTTACCGAACTAACTAGTTTACTTAATTTAAGTGAAGATGAAATTTCTGACTTTAAAGCCAATATGAAACGAGTAAGACGGTTCAAACCTGTATCCTTACGTAATCGTCTAACGAATACTGATGTGGCTTTATTTTCAGCTAGCCAACATAAATTCCCAGGGGTGTCGATTGAAGCCAGATTAACCCGTCATTATCCTTTTGGTAGCGCACTTACTCATGCGTTGGGCTACGTAGCAAGAATCAATAAAAAAGACTTACAAAAACTCAGCGAAGCCGGGCAAGAAGACAACTATGCTGCTACCCATGATATAGGCAAGCTAGGTATCGAAAAGTACCATGAAGAATTACTCCATGGCGAAGTGGGATATCAAGAAGTAGAAGTGAATAGTAAAGGACGGATTATCCGTACGTTGAACTTTCAACCACCTGAACCAGGTCAAGACTTGATCCTCAATATTGACGTTAAAATGCAGTTAGAAATACAGAACATTTTGGGCGACACTCGAGGTTCAGTGGTTGCACTAGATGCAAAAACCGGTGGTGTTTTAGCGCTTTATAGTAACCCCAGCTATGATCCCAATTATTTTGTGCACGGTATCAGCAGTAAAAACTATTCAAAACTACTTCAATCAACCGATAGACCACTGATTAACCGCGCAACACAAGGTCAATATCCGCCTGCATCAACGGTTAAACCGCACTTAGCGTTAGCAGGCTTAGAAGAAGGTGTTATCGACAGCGAAACTCGTCTTTTCGACAATGGCCGTTATCAACTAAAAAATGTTAGCCATGTATGGCGAGATTGGATTCCTTGGGGTCACGGTTGGGTAGATGTCAAAAAGTCAGTAGAAGTATCCTGTGACTTTTTCTTTTACGATTTAGCCTACCACCTCGGTATAGATCGCATTAACGAAACCATGACAGAGTTTGGATTTGGTGATTACACCGGAGTTGATATTTATGAAGAATCAGATGGAAATATGCCAAGCCGCGGTTGGAAAAAAGCACGCTATAACGAACCTTGGTACATCGGCGACACCATTTCGGTAGGCATTGGGCAAAGTTATTGGACCGCAACGCCACTGCAATTAGCAAAGTCGGTGAATACGTTGGTAAATAAAGGTAGACGAATTGTTCCTCAAATATTACGAGGAAGAATTGTTGAAAATGAAATGGTTTTAGATCCACTAAAAGAACTCCAACCCATCCCCATAAAAAACAGTGAAAATTGGGATCTGGTTCTAGCGTCTATGTATGGAGTAATCCATGAACCTCATGGTACAGCGCGGGGCGCTTTTGTAGACGTTAATTATGAGCCTGCTGGCAAGACCGGTACTGCTCAAGTTGTGTCTATTGCACAAGATGCAAAATATGACGCTGAAAAGTTAGCAGAAAAACATAGGGATAACGCGATGTATATCGGTTTTGCGCCTTATGATGATCCGCAAATTAGCATTGCTGTCGCACTTGAAAATGCCGGTGGAGGTAGCTCCCAAGCTGCGCCAATCGCTCGAAAAGTGATGGATTTTTATTTTAAAGATAAACAGCATCAGTTGGTTAAAACTAACGTCGATGAATCTGAAACCGATAATCAGACACAACAATAAGCATTGACTATGTTAAGAACAAAATTAGAACCAAATAAACAATCCATTTTCACCAAAATACACATAGACGTTACTTTGTTGATTGGACTATTAGTTCTAATGGCTGTGGGTTTAGTCACTATATATTCTGCTGGCGGCCAAGATATGGCGTTGATACAACGACAAGTAATTCGACTTGGAGTCGCCCTATTAGTCATGTTCATGTTAGCGCAAATCCCCGTTTTGGCGTATCAACGAATGTCAGTGTATTTTTATATCGCAGGCGTGTTAATGCTGGTTGCAGTATTACTTTTTGGGGTGTCAGGAAAAGGCGCGCAACGCTGGCTAGATTTAGGGGTTGTGCGATTTCAGCCATCAGAAATAATGAAATTGGCCGTTCCGATGATGATTGCTTGGTATATTAGCCGCTACAACCTGCCCCCCAAAATCTGGAACATTTGTATCGGATTTTTATTTGTGGCTGTACCGACATTATTGATCGCCAAACAACCAGATTTAGGTACCTCACTGTTAATCGCCAGTTCAGGCGTATTTGTATTATTTCTAGCGGGCATGAGTTGGAGCCTGATATTAATGGTCACATTTTTGTTGTCGGCCTTTGCGCCAGTTATGTGGTTCTTCCTAATGAAAGAATATCAAAAGCAGAGAGTTTTGACTTTTCTTAATCCTGAGAGTGATCCCTTAGGATCCGGATACCATATAATTCAATCCAAAATAGCAATAGGTTCCGGTGGTGTTAGCGGCAAGGGGTGGTTGCAAGGAACACAGTCCCAATTAGAGTTTCTACCGGAAAGACACACCGACTTCATTTTTGCGGTATTTAGTGAAGAGTTTGGTTTGTTTGGAATATTGGCGCTGTTAGCCATATATTGCTACATCATAGTGGTTGGCTTGATGATCGCCATGCGAGCTCAAGATGCTTTCGCTAAACTACTAGCTGGTAGCATCACCTTAACCTTCTTTGTTTACGTATTTGTTAATATGGGAATGGTCTCTGGTTTATTGCCGGTAGTGGGTGTGCCTTTACCACTCGTCAGCTATGGCGGAACATCAATGGTGACTTTATTAGCCGGATTTGGCATTCTAATGGCAATCAGTACCCAAAAACGTCTGCTTTCCAGACAATAATAACTAAATAAACGGCCTAAGCGGGCTGATTTCCAAGCGGAGAGAAAATGCGTGCGCTAACAAAATGTATATTGTTTTCCATTTTATGCCTGAATATGACACAGGGAATGGCCAACCAAGACGTCGATTCAAAAGTTGATGCGCAAATAGAAGAGTTCATTACAATGATGGCTGAAAAGCATCAATTTGATCCCGACTTTATAAAACAAACATTAAACGGGGCTAACAAGAACCAGACTATTTTAGAAGCCATTGCTAAACCTTGGGAAGCCAAACCTTGGCATCAATACTTCCCTATTTTCCTAACTGAAAAGCGTCTTGCCAAAGGACTAGCCTTTTGGCAAGAGCACCAAGAAGATTTGCAACGAGCTGAGCAAGAAACCGGAGTCCCTGCTCAAATCATTGTCGCGATTATTGGAGTTGAGACCTTTTATGGCACATATAAAGGTAAATATTCGGTATTAGATGCATTGTATACGCTGGGTTTTTACTACCCTCCCCGTGCCACTTTTTTTAAAAGTGAATTAGCAGAATATTTTCTACTCACCCGAGAAGAAGGCTTCGATTTATCCGATGTTAAAGGTTCTTATGCTGGGGCCATGGGCTGGGGTCAGTTTATCTCTTCTAGCTATCGGCATTATGCAGTAGATTTTGATGGCGACGGCGTTCGCGATCTATTAAACAATCCCACAGATGCGATTGGCAGCGTGGCTAATTACTTTAAACGTCATGGATGGCGATCAGGCGAACCTATTGCATTTAAAGCAACAGTTGCAACATCCAGTAATAAAGTTGATGATTTAGTCAGTAAAAGTTTAAAATATAAGCATACATGGCAAGAGTTAAGTGACGCGGGCGTAAGACTAGATGACAAAACTTCCTTATCAGCACAACAAAGCGTGAAATTACTCGCATTTGAACAACCTGATAATACTGAGTATTGGGTAGGACTACCTAACTTTTACACGATAACTCGCTATAATCACAGCCCATTATATGCCATGGCAGTATTTCAGTTTAGTCAACAGCTACAACAAGCAATGGAATTAAAATGAGAATAATTGGTTGTTTGATACTTTGTGCGCTAATTGCGTCTTGTAGTAATACAGGTCGTTATAGCCAGCATTCAGATTCAAAACCAAAAACGATTAGTCGAGATATTGATTTTCGTGATGTGCAGCCTAAATACGAACCATATCTTGCCGCATCGATGCGACCGTACACTGTTTTAGGCAAATATTATAAACCTCTTACAACAGGAAAAGGCTACGTTAAACAAGGTATTGCATCTTGGTACGGACAGAAGTTCCACGGCCATTTAACCGCTAACGGCGAAGTCTACAATATGTTTGCCATGAGTGCCGCCCATAAAACCCTACCGCTGCCATCGATCGTCAAAGTGACAAACATAGAAAATGGTAAAATTGCTGTGGTACGAGTCAATGACCGAGGGCCATTCCATCACAATCGTATCATCGATTTATCTTATGCAGCAGCGATGAAAATTGGCGTGTTAGATACCGGAACGGCTCATGTGAAAGTAGAAGTAATGCACGTGGATCAAAATGGCATGCTGACTGTAGGTAATACACCAGCGCCATCAGCGTCTGAAATAGCATCAGCAAAAGCAGATAACCAGCTATTTATTCAAGTTGCGGCTTTACAAGATGCAACAAAAGTACAAGCATTAGCTCAAGGTCTTCAAAGCCAGTATCAAGTATCCGTCAACACACCAAACGAAAATGGTCTATTCAGACTGCATTTAGGTCCTTTGGATGATGAAAATCATGCAGAACAACTTTTGCAACAATTAAAATTAGATGGCTATAACAGTGCCTTTCGCATATACAGCCAAACGACTATGACCCCCTAATGAAGTTGTATACTGAGTTGAAAAACAAGTTAAACTTTTTTTAACTTTTAGTGGTCGTAACATGAGTTGTAATTAAGGGAGTTGTGGATATTTAGTGAATACCCATGCGTCTATTGTTGAGCCAAATATGTCGTCCGCCATAAAATCTAAACGATTAAACGAACTTGAAGATATTTTTCACGAAAGTGATTGGCAGAAATGATATATTACGCACCGCTCAAGAAACACTTTTTAAAAGATTAATAATAATGGTAGGTCAATGAACAATATTAAGTCTATTTTTTTCGGGTTGTTTTGCTCAGTAAGCACAGCCGTATTTTCGGTTAGTGCATTTTCAGCTGTAGTCATCCCCCCTCCTCCGACCGTTGCCGCTAAAGGCTTCTTGTTGATCGATCATAATACCGGTCATGTGATTGCAGAACTAAATGCGGATATACAACTTGCTCCAGCAAGTTTAACTAAAATGATGACCAGTTATGTTATCGGCAATGAACTCAAGTTAGGTAATATTTCAGAATCCGATATGGTGACGGTATCTGAAAATGCGTGGGCCAAAAACTTTCCAGATTCATCGAAAATGTTTATTGAAGTCGGTAAGCAAGTTTCAGTACACGATTTAAATCGCGGCATTATCATTCAATCAGGTAACGATGCTTGCGTGGCCATGGCTGAACACATTGCCGGAACAGAGAGTGCATTTGTTAGTTTAATGAATGCCCATGCTGAAAAATTAGGCATGACATCAACCCATTTTGTTAATAGTCATGGTTTGCATGATGCGGATCATTACACGTCTCCCCGTGATATGGCTATTCTTGCTAGTGCACTAATTAATGATGTTCCTGAAGAGTACGCTTTGTATGAAGAGAAAGAATTTACTTACAACGATATAAAACAATATAACCGTAATAGTCTGTTGTGGGACAAAAGCTTAAATGTAGACGGGATCAAAACCGGTCATACTTCTGATGCTGGTTACAGCTTAGTTACATCTGCTACCCAAGGTGATATGCGCTTGGTGGCAGTGGTTATGGGCGCTGATAGTGAAAGAGCCCGTAAAAATGAAAATAAAAAATTATTAAAGTATGGATTCCGTTTCTTTGAAACCGTCACGCCATATAAAGCGGGTGACAGCTTTGTTTCCCACCGTATTTATATGGGTGATAAAGAAACTGTAGACTTGGGAATTAACCAAGACACCCCCATAACTATCCCTAGAGGTCAGGTCAAAAATCTCAAAGCAAACTTTGAACTAGAAAAAAGTTTGGAAGCCCCCATCGCAAAAGGTGAAGTGGTTGGTAAGCTATTTTTGCAACTAGAAGGTGAAGATATTGCTGAATACCCGTTAGTCGCCCTGCATGAAGTGCAAGAAGGCGGATTGTTTGACCGGGCATATGATTATATAAAATTACAACTTGGATTTGGTGACTAGTCAATTCACTAGCATTCAAATCCCTAAATTAGTGAAGAGTAAAAAGTGGATACTAAATTCGATCAATTGTTGGATTTTCCTTGTTTGCAGACATTCAAAGTAATGGGAGTTGCTCATGAGCAGCTTCCTAATGATGTTATTTCTTGTTTGCAGAACCATGCACCAGGTGATTACAGCCCAACAGTAAAACCCAGTTCTAAAGGTACCTACCATTCGCTATCTATTAGCGTAAAGGTGACTAGTAAAGAACATATGGAAACCATTTACACTGAGTTATCTAGCTTAGAATTAGTAAGAGTTGTGCTGTAATGAAATCGGTAGTGGCGTTTGCGTAATATGTCTTTAGTTGTTCGTCAATTAGGTAAACAAAGTTATCAACCCATCTGGCAGGCAATGCAAGATTTTACCGATTCTCGAGACGCAACTGTTGCAGATGAAATATGGTTAGTTGAACACTTACCTGTGTTTACCCAAGGTCAGGCTGGTAAAGAAGAACACTTATTAGCACCTGGGGATATCCCCGTGGTGAAAGTCGACCGAGGTGGACAGGTTACTTATCACGGTCCAGGTCAGCAAACTATGTATGTTTTGTTGGACATTAAGCGGCGTAAGCTTGGTGTAAGGAACTTGGTAACTGCCCTTGAAAGCTGTGTTGTGAATACTTTGCAGGATTATGCAATCAACGCTTATCCTAAAGCTGACGCTCCTGGGGTATATGTTGACGAAAAGAAAGTCTGCTCAGTTGGGCTACGTATACGTAAAGGCTGCTCATTTCACGGCTTAGCATTGAATGTAAACATGGACTTGTCGCCATTTAATCGTATTAATCCTTGTGGCTATGCTGGCCTTGAGATGATAAATTGCGCAACTATTGGTGGCCCGCAATCTGTAAATGCAGCAGGCACTAAATTGGTTGAGCACTTTTGCAATTTGTTAAATATTGATCACAAAGAATATAAAGAAGGTTTTGATGAGTAACGCACGACCACAAGCTGGAGTAAAACTCCGCGATGATGAGAAAGTAAAACACATTCCCATTACGATTGTTCCCACAGAAAAAGAACAAATGTTGCGTAAGCCTGAGTGGATCAAAATTAAATTACCCCGTACAACGGAAAAAATTGATCACATCAAACAAACCCTGCGCAAAAATAATCTGTATTCTGTATGTGAAGAAGCAAGCTGCCCTAACTTAGCGGAGTGTTTCAACCATGGTACAGCTACCTTTATGATTTTGGGTGATATCTGTACCAGACGTTGTCCATTTTGTGACGTTGCCCACGGAAAGCCTTTACCTCCAAGTGCAGAAGAACCGATTAAACTTGCTAAAACCATTGCTGAGATGGGATTAAAGTACGTGGTCATTACGTCTGTTGACCGTGATGATTTGCGTGATGGCGGTGCTCAACATTTTGTCGATTGTATTAATGCTATTCGTGAACACAGCCCATCGACCAAAATTGAAGTACTGGTACCCGACTTTCGTGGCCGTATGGATCGCGCACTAGAAATATTTAAACAAGGTGTGCCAGATGTGTTTAATCATAACTTGGAAACCATACCTCGTCTTTATCGAGAATGTCGTCCAGGGGCAAACTATCAGTGGTCACTCGATCTTCTCAAAAAATTCAAAGAACAACATCCTGAGATCCCGACTAAATCAGGCTTAATGATGGGAATGGGTGAAGACAAGCAAGAGATAAGCGTAGTGTTAGACGATTTGCGTGCTCACAACGTTGATATGCTTACATTAGGACAGTATTTACAACCTAGTAAACATCATTACCCTTTAAAACGTTATGTACACCCGTCTGAATTTGACGAATTAGGTGACTATGCTCACAGCATTGGATTTACTCACGCAGCCTGCGGACCTATGGTGCGTTCCAGTTATCATGCTGACAAGCAAGCCGCTGGGGTCGAAGTAAAATAGCCAAAAACCTAATTAAGTTTACGGATTAAACAAAGCCCGTTAATGTAGTCATTAACGGGCTTTTTTATACAAGGAATAACCATGAAACCTTTCACTACACTTTTAATCGTTGTTGCATTCTTTTCTTGTTCAGCTTTGAGTAAAGTCCAAACAGAATGGCGTGCACCTAGATTAGAAAACCAAGTTTATATGCAAACTGATGAAGGACTAGTGATCATTGAATTAGCGCCGTTTATCGCTCCTGAGCATGTAAAACGCTTTAAAAACCTGATTAGTGAAGGTTATTACGACGGCTTAGACTTTTATCGGGTGATAGACGGTTTTGTTGCCCAAGCAGGTGATCTTGAGGATAAAAAACCAACTCAATTTAATAGTCCATTAAAGGCAGAGTTTACCCGCCCTATTCCCCCCATTAGTGCCTTTCAACTGGAACAAAAAAATGATTTCATGGCACCTGAAACTGGCTATTTACATGAATTTCCTGCCGGTCGAGATTTACAAAGTAAAGAAGAGTGGCTTCTTCACTGCCCAGGTAATGTAGCCATGGCCAGGGATGTAAATAAAGACTCAGCCACTACCCATTTTTATATGGTCATTGGCCAAGCTACTCGACACCTAGATCGAAACATGAGCTCCTTTGGTCAGGTTATCTATGGCATGCCTGCCTTGCAATCCTTAAAACGGGCAAGTGTCAATGAAGCGAGTGGCGTTATCGAACAAGCTGAGCAGCGTAGTAAAATACATTGGATTAAAATGGCAGAAAATATTGCCCCTGAAGAGCGCATTAAAATTGAAATACAAAAACAGGACTCTGACGCCTTCCAAAAGCGTTTACAAAGCGCTCGTGGTTTAGAAAGTGAATTCTTTCACTTTAAGGCTAACGGTAACTTGGACATGTGCTACTACAAGCCCAAAACTTACATAAACGAATAACGGTTTTATCTACACCGAGTGGCTTTGAGCACTCAGAATGTCAAAATAGCCGGGCAATATTGACCTCAGTAATTCTTTACTTGTTGGAGTCAAAGATAGCAAAACTGCCCTTGCATCTTGCTTATCCTTTTTGGAAGACAATAACGAGGCTGCAATAAGCTTCTTTATGGCTCGACTCAATACCGGCTTTGATACATCTAACCTTTCTGTTATTTCATGGGCAAGGAGGTGATCACGATCCGGCTCACGATCAATCACCATCATGACTAAAAATCGTAATTGAGAAAGGTTGTGGCTAGCAAAGTAGTCCTCTAATTTTCGAATCAAAGTGCTGTATTCTCGCAGTCCTTGCAATTTTTTAGCGACATCTTCACTTCGCTCAGGAAAGTAATCTTCACTGTAGCGGTTTATCATTGCTTGAGTCGGTAGCTCTTTTAGAAAAAACATACTTTTAAACTTCTACCATTATTTAAGCAAAGCCATGGTTTTTATCTCAACAGGCTCAGCTAACCAGTCTTGATAAGCAGTAAACACCTGTTTTGTATAATCTTGCTGATAATGTTGTTCAAGGGCACTTTCATCCTGCCATTGTTCATATAAAAATAGCTGTGTTTCACTTTGATTTGTGTGGACGTCAAATTGCAAGCAGCCTTCTTCTTTTCGAGTAGCCCCTAATATTCCAAGGATAGCTTTTTTTGCATATTTAAAATATTGGGGCTTTGGTGTAATGGTGGCAAAGATACAATGCACAGAGCAGTCCTTAATCAAAACAATATAGTTACCATGGTAACTATATGCACTAAGTTGTCAAGCAGATATGTTTTTTTGTCTATTTATGCCATGGCTTTTTATATTCAGACTCGTTATGCAGTTAACACCTCAATTTGACTACCCGCTCTGCCTGATTTCACATCAACTCGCAGGGCCATTTGACTTTTTAACTCACTAACATGGGAAATGATCCCAATCATGCGGCCAGTGGATTGCAAATCGATTAAAGTGCGGATGGCTAAATCTAACGACTCAGAGTCTAAACTACCAAACCCTTCATCTATAAATAATGTATCCAGTCGAATACCACCTGAATAGGACTGCACCACATCAGACAAACCCAAGGCTAATGATAAGGCAGCCATAAAGGACTCTCCCCCTGACAGAGTGGCAACAGGACGCGATTTGCCGGTGTAGGCATCATCTACTTCCAGTTCAAGTCCAGATGCTTTGTTGCCTTTCGCACGCTCTTCCTTGCGAATAAGTTGATATCGGCCTTTACTCATTAACGACAATCGCTGTGAAGCCTGTATCAATACATCATCTAACAAGACACTGAGCACAAATCGCTGCAAACTAACTTTATCACCGGTGAGTCCGTTGGATACCTCGTATAAGGTTCCTACGGTTTGATATTGCACTTCAAGTGCTTGGTTCTTTTTATGGGCAGCAATTAACTTGGTTTGTACCGAAAGAAGCTGATTTTTGCGCTCTTCTAATTCCCGCCATATGCGATCTTTTTCATTAAGCACTGAATTAGCCAAGGCAAGTTCGTCTTGGATCACAACAAGGTTAGGTTTGGTTTGGGCGGTTAACTCAGATTTAAGTTGGGAAACCGCTCCGGTTAAATTATCCAGCCTAGTTTTAAACCCTTCAATATTGGTTTGTAACTCAAGTTGTTGTTGATCACTTAGTTGCGCGGCTAAAAAAGCGTCTTCATTAATAAACTCACTTGCCCCTAAAGCGGTTTCCCAATTTTTTTCGGCCTCTCGACTTTCGGTTTCCAGCTCAGCTAAATTTGCCTGTAATGCCTGGTTGTTGGCATGACCTTGGTCGAATTGAGATTGGGCGACTTCTTTGTCTTGTCGAGCAGACACTAAGGCCTCATTAAGCTGGCTAATCTTACGTTTTAGACCATCTATATTGGATTCTAGCTCGGAAATATTACGTTGCTGAGGGGGGACTTGTTTTTCAAGTTGCGCAACATTCGCTTCAGCTGTGATCAAACCTTTCTCATCTACCGCTGCTTGGTCTTGCAAACCAGAGAGTTTAGCTTGGTACTCTTTGAGTGTGTTTTTATTGTTTTCTAGGTTTTCAGCTACAGTTGTCAGGTTTTTTTGAACCCTTAATAACTCACTGACTTTGTGCTGCTGAGTGTCGTGCTCAGTTTGCATCTCTTCTATGCTTTTAGATGCAATATCGCCTAACTCTTGGTTTAGGGAATCAATTAAGCTCTGTTTAACGGTTTCCTTGCTGACAGCGTTATCTAATAGTGCTTTTGCCTTATCTCGCGTGTTAGTTGCTTGTTGTTCTAGGGCTCTAACCTCATCGACTTTTTCTTTGCTGGTGAATTCAATAACACCTTGTGTCGTGGCAATATTAGGGTGCTGCAAACTACCACACACAGGACATGGCTCTCCGTCTTCTAACTCTTGGGCCAAAATAGCCGCTTGACTAGCATGCCAAGAAAACTCGGTTTTTTTAACTAAGCGTGAACTGTCTAATAAGCTATTTTGGGCTGAATCATAATCACGTCTGGCCAGAGCACTTTGCTGTTGCAGTTGCTTTAATTCGTCCCGTAATTTCTGTAAATTTTTACCCTTGGTCAAGTTTTGACTTAACTTTTCAAGTAATAGTTGTTGTGCTGCGATGGCGCTTATTTGCTCTGAAAGTTGCTGCCATTGTTGTTCTAAACTCATTATTTGTGAACTGATAGTGTCTATCTGACCTTGTTGCTTATTAAGTTTACTTTTACTCTCCGTCGCCTGTGATTGGGCCTTTTCTTTTAACACTGTGGCGGCGTTTAAGTTTTGCGCCACTTTTAAAAACTGTTCCAGTTGATTGAGTTGTTTTTGCACAGACTCAACTTGTTGCTGCTCAACTTGTGCGGCGCTAAATCTTTCTACTGCTTGTTTTAACTGGGCGTCATATTGGCTTAATGCCGTTTGACTGTTAGCTAATTTTTCCTGCCCTTGAGCTAGTTTTGATGCCACGCTCTTTTTGTCTTTAAAAAGAGGTGCTAACTTTTGTGCAACTTGGGCAAGCCTCAGCTGTTGTTTTAGCTTGTCGAACGCGGGAATGGATTCTTTAAGTTGTTCTAACTCATGACTTTTCAACTCAAAGTCGGTGAACTTTTTAACTAATTGATTAGCCGCTTCTAAGGCTTTTTCCGTTTGTTTAACCTGGCTTTGTGCATCTTGTTTTTGAGTAAATGCCAGTACAAGTTCTGGTTTTATCTGCACAATGCTTGTTTCAACCTGCTCTTCTGAGTTGACGTCAGCACTTTGCAATATGCCTTTTATTTGGTTCTGATGTTGCTCCACCGCTTTTTTAATCTCTGCAGCTTGGAGTTTTAAACCATCTTCAATCCTCTTATAGATGGAAGTTTGAAATAACTGGCTAAATATTTTTTCGCGATCTTTAGAGTCCGCTAACAACAATTCTCTAAACTTACCTTGAGGTAACACCATAACCTGACGGAATTGTTCAACATCTAATCCAATAAGACTTCTAATCTGGTTGTCTGCTTCTTTCACGCTAGATGAAACTAGTAGCCGATTGTTCTCGCTACCATCAAGCTCCCAAAGGCTGGCTTTGGAATTTTGCGACGTGGTGCCTTCTCCAACACTCTTAGCCCTCTCTTGCATAGGGATCCGAGAAATACGATAAGCCTTATTGCCCAAGCTAAAATCTAAGGTTACCTCGGTCAGTAAATTTATATCGGCGAAATCACAGCGCATTTGTGAGGCTGAGCGTTCAGCCCCGGTTGTTTGGCCATATAAGGCAAAACAGATGGCATCAAGTATGGAGCTTTTGCCCGCGCCTGTAGGGCCATTTATCAAAAATAAGGGGTTAGATCCCAACTCCGCAAAATCAATACATTCAGTACCAGAAAAAGGGCCAAAAGCATGTACAGTCAGTTTAAGTGGCTTCATGTTAATGTCCCTATTTGGTTAATCGATTAATTAGTTCGGAGACCAATTTATCTTGAGCCTCTGACATGGCTTGGCCGGCAATTTGCGAATAGAAATCTCGAAACATATCCAGCTCCCCTTGCTTTAACGACTCTTGATTTAATTGTGTTGAGTTGGTTTCTAGCATGCCAGGTTTTTCAAGGTGCAACACATTGGGGTACACCTCTCTTAACTTACCCATGGGATCTAAGATTGCGTGCTTATCTGTTAGCCTAACTAAAAGATAATCGTCATTGTTGGGGTCGACTTTACCTTGTCCTAAAATAGTGCTTAATTCACCTTCAATAATACGCATGTCTCTGAGTGGCTTAAGCGCTAGGTGTGTCATTGATACTGGCATTTCAGAGTCGAATTCAACAAGGGTTACACCTTTTTTCTGGTGCTGCTCTGAAAAACTATATTTCATGATCGAACCAGAGTAACGGATATGTTCTTTTCCTTTAAACTGCGGACTATGCAGGTGCCCTAAGGCCACGTAATCAAAGTCGATACAAGGTTGATAACTCACTCGGTCTGCACCGCCTATTTGTAATGGTCGTTCAGAGTCAGATTCGCTGGCACCATCAATAAAACAATGGCTGATCAACACATTTTTTTGTTTGTCTGACATCACTTTTTTAATTTCTTCGACCAAGTAACTGTGAGCCTCATCATAACTGCTAACCTCCACATCAAAGGTATTTCTAACCATTGCTGGCTCACAATATGGAATACCGTAAAAAGCAACTTCAACCCCTTTTATATCAATGATAGTTGGCTGTGTAATCTGCTGTAAATCACCGATAATATGCAGGCCAGATTGTTTCATGTGTTTTGCGCCAAACCTGACTCTTTCAGCACTATCATGATTTCCTGGAATCAAAATAGTTGGAATTTTTAAATCTATACAGATAGTTGTAAGGACTTGATCAAGCAACTCTACTGCGTTAGCTGGCGGTAATGCACGATCATATATATCCCCAGCTATAATTAGCGCATCAACTTCTTGTTGTTTAATGTACTCGATCAACTGATTAAGCACATATTGTTGATCTTCAAGTAGAGAAACGTTGTGGAATTGACGGCCAATATGCCAGTCTGAGGTATGTAAAAACTTCACAAAAGTCCTTTAAAATTACGATATTGGAAATTATTAAGGGAAATAAAAAGGCGAGACCTAAGCCTCGCCTATCATACTAACTCATCGAAAGAGCGCTGAAAACGCTGTAAAGCTAGCAACCCTTATGTGATTAACTTTTTTGACTCTCGATCCAACGATCAATTTTTGCTTCAAGAATTGGCATAGGTAATGCGCCATCTATTAGCACTTGGGTATGGAACTTACGCACGTCGAACTTATCACCCAGTGCTGCTGAGGCTTTATTGCGTAACATCCGGATATGTCGTTGACCTATTTTGTAAGCGAGCGCTTGGCCGCCGATTGAAATATAACGTTCAACTTCTGCAACAACATCGCTTTTGGCCATAGATGAATTGGCTAACATGTAGGCGATGGCCTCCTCTCTAGTCCAGCCGAATGCATGTAATCCAGTGTCGACCACTAAACGCATAGCACGCAATTGTTCGTCGCTTAGTCGCCCGTACCACATATAAGGGTCAGTGAAGAGCCCTAACTCTTTACCTAAGCTTTCTGCGTATAACGCCCAACCTTCAGCAAACACAGTGTAACCACCAAATTTACGGAATTTTGGAAGGGATTCTACTTCTTGCTGAATCGCGATTTGGAAATGGTGCCCGGGTGCCGCTTCATGAATACTTAAGGTTTCTAGTGAAAACTTTGGTTGGCCTTTTAGATCACGGGTATTAATATAAAAAATCCCCGGTCTCGAGCCATCCGGTGCCGGAGGCATATAACTGGCTCCTGCTTCAGAAGCTTCCCTGTATGCCTCAACCGGTTTCACCACGTAATCCGCTTTAGGAAATACTTCAAACAGTAATGGTAGTCTTTCATTAATCTTTTCTTTTACTTCTGTATAACCATCAATGATCCCTTGCTTAGAATCGAAGTAAAATTGGTCATCTGTACGCAAAAACTCGAAAAATGCAGGTAAATCCCCTTCAAAGCCGACAGTTTCTTTTACTTTAATCATTTCTGATAAAATGCGAGCCACTTCTTGCTTGCCAAATTCATGTATTTCTTCAGCGGTTAAAGGTAATGTGGTATTCGTTTCGATTCGGTATTCATACCATTTTTTACCGTTAGGAAGTGCCGATAAGCCAACAGTATCACGGCCATTTTGCAGATATTCGCCTGCTACAAATTTTGCCACCTTCGCATATGCAGGAATAATGACTTGCTTAATAACGGCAATATATTCACTTTTTAATTTAGCTTTTTCATCTTCGGATATATTTTCATTATCCTCTAACGCGGCTACTGGGCCGTAAAAAACGCTTTTGCTAACATCATCTACAACATGAGCACTTAATTGCGGTATCAGCTTTTCAATAATTGGCTTGGGATGGACTACACCTTTTTTAATGCCTTCTTGCATAGTCGTAATTACGCTGTCCATGTAAGCAGAAAAGCCAACCGAGCGCTTCATAAAGTTACGATAATCTTGCGCGGTATTAAAAGGCTGTGCACTACTGCCTGAGCCTAACATTGCAAAATAACTATGTACGCCACCGAACTGACTTATTGGCATCAAGTGTTCAGGCAATTCAAACTCTCTGATACCTACTTCAAGATCCCGTTTAAATACTTCATAGCTCAATAAATCCTGACCACTCAATTTACTTGAATCGATAGTATTAACAGCCGCTAAATATTTCTTCTCAAAGGCTAAACGTTTAGCGAAAACAGCTTCCGTTAGCGGTTCATCAAATTGATCGTTATATTTAGTTTCGCCAACAAAAGTAGAATAAATCGGATTAAACGCCATACTTTCATTAAAGTAATTTTCAGTTAATTCTTGGATTTTTTTCGACTCAGCTAATTGAGTCATTTTTTCAGCCGCCACCTGATTACCCGTTGAATTGTCCGTGCTGTTACCTGCACAACCCGCTAAAGCAATTGATACAGACATAGCGATCAGTGCTTGTTTTATCGCCATCGGCTTAATTCTAATTTTCATATTTTTTTCCTGTGTTAGTGCGTGTTTTTATTGTTAGATGTCAAGCATAACAAAGCACTTCGAGACTAGCTTGATAATATAAATCCTGTAACACTTTTTATTTCTAGAAAGTGTTATAAATCATGCTCTATTTAGGCTGAATTAGGTGGAGTTTTGTTTGCCGGCCATCTAGGTAATGCACTCCGCTACTATCAAAAAATGCATTTTCCTCTAACATAATCCGAATTTCCTTTTTCCATTCTGGAATAAAAGAAGCGGCATTCAATTCGATGGAATAAGCGGTGTTGAGGTGCAAGGGATAATCACCTGTGACCGGTACACCACCTTGAGAATCCCACATCCCAAGAGTGGTTCCAGCTGCATGACCATGATAACCAATTGGGTGAGTATAAATTGAGGGTTTAATACCCTCAGCAATAGCTTGCTCTCTAGACATCTTTAGTACTTCATTTCCCGTTCGTCCTGGTTTGAAGTTATTGGTAAAAATATCTTGTAATCGATTAGCTTTTGTAAATGCCTTTTGCAGATAGTCAGGTGCATCCGTCTCACCTGGTTTTAACACATAAGCATGCTGTTGTTGATCAGAATGTAAACGCAAATAAACCAATCCGAAGTCCACGTGCAAAAGGTCACCCGCTTGAATAACCTGTTCCGCATTGCTAGCTGTAAAGGCTTTTAAATGGTCAAACTTCACTGTACTTGAGCGTTGAATTGAAACGGATGGATGAAACCAATTGGTTAATTTTAGTTCTCTGCTTTTTTCCCTTAACCACCAAACCACATCTTCCGTAGTTGTTTCTCCGGGAGTAATAACCTGATTGGAAAAAGCCTCAGCAATTAAGCGATGACCGATTTTAATTAAGCTTGGATACAATTCCATTTCTTTGCCGCTACGGGTTTCTAACCACGCGATGGCTAAATTTTGTGATGAAACCACTTTGTTGGATAGCTCGGAAGGTAAAGCGTCCATTAACTCTTGGTATTCTGTTGCACTCAGACCATCAGCTAAAGCAAAATGAGCAGATTTATTGAGGGCTATTTTTTGTGGATTTTTTTGTTTTATTAATTCCACAAGGCGTTGCCATTGGTTGGGTTGTTTTTCTTTATCCCATCCTTTTCTAAACATGCTATCGACGTCGTATCGACTTACTGCAAGACGTTCCACAGCTTGTCCATTTCCGGGATTAAACAGCACCAAAATAGTTCTGCGTCTAGCCGATAGCCAGGTTGCTGGTAACATGGTTTTTAACACTGGATCTTCGTTATACTCCCTAGATATCAAAATCCACATGTCGATCCCTTCCCGCTCCATCAACTTGGGAAGCGTTCGCTCAAGACGATCTTTGAGTATGTCATCTATTAATGCCGCACGTTCGCGCATACTCAACACTTCTTCTGAGTGGGAAGTCGCTGCAAACAAAGTGCTTACTAGAATTATCGTTAATAAAGTAACTGTCTTTATATTAATCAAAATTTGTCCTTTGCTTTTGAAAAACTACCCACTTTAGATAGTTACCTCGTTATCATCATTTTTGTAAATACTCAGTGAAATTACAACAATATATCGTCAATAAGGGAATATTTCAGGTTAGAATGTCGGCATTGCATTAATAGACATAAAAAATAATGACTCACACTAAAAAACGAATTTACGTGGCCTATACTGGCGGCACAATTGGTATGCGCCCTTCATCCCATGGTTATGTTCCAGTCTCTGGTTTTTTGACCGAGACCCTTAATAATATGCCTGAATTTCATCGCCCTGAGATGCCCGAATTTACGATTCAGGAGTATCAAAGTCTAATCGATTCTTCAGACATGAGCCCCCATGATTGGCAAAACATCGCCGATGATATCAGTGCTAACTATGCCGACTATGACGGTTTTATTATCTTGCATGGTACTGATACGATGGCATATACGGCCTCAGCGCTATCCTTCATGTTAGAAGACTTAGGCAAACCAGTGATTGTGACAGGCTCGCAAATTCCCCTTGCTGAATTGCGTTCAGACGGTCAAGTAAACCTGTTAAATGCCCTTTACATCGCGGCTAACTACCCTATTTCCGAAGTATCATTATATTTCAATAACCGTCTGTTTCGTGGAAATCGTAGTCGCAAAGTTGACGCTGATGGTTTTGACGCTTTTGGCTCACCAAATTATCCAGAACTACTTAGAGCGGGAATCGATATCGAACTTATTGCTGGGAAAATCAGCCAAGACAGCCAAAAAGTAATGAAGGTCAGCCCTGTAAATGCACAACCCATAGGTGTAGTAACCTTGTATCCGGGGATCAGTGCAGAAGTCATTAGAAACACCTTACAGCAACCAGTCAAAGCGTTAATTTTATTGAGTTATGGTGTCGGTAATGCACCGCAAAACCCGTCGTTGTTAGCACAACTCAAAGAAGCCCAGCAGAACAATATTATTGTACTAAATTGCACACAATGTTTTAGTGGTAAAGTGAACATGAGTGGCTATGCAAACGGTCATGTATTGCGTGAAGTTGGAGTGGTGTCTGGACATGATATGACACCAGAAGCAGCATTAGCGAAACTACATTATCTGCTCAGTAAAGAGCTTCCAGTGGAAGAAATAAAACGTCAATTAATAACAAATTTGCGCGGTGAATTAAGTTAATTCACCGGCCAATTTTTGCATTTAATTAATTGATAAAGTGAGATTTTACCCGTTCGAGTAACTGCCGATCTTTATCACTCGCCTCCGCAGCTAATTTCCCTTGTTGAATAAACTGTAATAGTAATGTGTCTTTATCTAGCTGTTCACCGTGTTGTAACTTATCGGTCATCATTTGTAACTGCAGATTTTTACGCAATTGAGAATCCTCTTTTGGACTTTCTTCAGATCCAAGAATCTCCAACAAAACTGCAATTTGGTTACGGTTAAAATCAGTCACTTTATCACTAAGGTAAGCTTGTCTCCATGCTTGGGGTAACTGCTCTACTAAGTCTTTAGTTTCTTGCTCACTGATTGAGCCGCCTAACAATTCGAATACGTTATCTAACATTCGGCGCTGCTTATCACTAGTCACCGATCGTTTTTTGCTGGCGAGTTGTTTCTCAATTTTGATTAATTTACTGCTAAGCGACTTTAAGACCTGTTCATTATCATCAAGACTGGCTTTAAATTGCTGCAATTGTTCAACTACTTTCTCAATAGCAGATAAACTGTCGGCACCATCTGCTCCTTGTTGAATCACCTGCAAAGCAACTTCAGCTTCTTCAATGCCTTTTTGCAATGCTTGTTTATTGTTGTTTTGAATGTCATTGCGTTTTGCAAATAACTGGTCATTAACATGTCTAAATTGTTTCCATAATAAAGCGTCTTGTTTGCGACCAGCATTACCGATTTCTTTCCACTGATGTTGCAGCTTTTTGGCTTGCTCAATTGCTTCATTAATATCTTCATGGGTAAGCAACACCTGCGCTTTGCTAATTAGCATTTGCTTAGATTCTGCGTTGTCATGGTGGAATTGCTGAATTTGCGTTTTTAGTGGTTTGAGTGCATTTGAATATGCCTCATTGATTGTATCTAAAATCTTATAATCCACTTTACCAATACACTTCCACTGCTGTTGAATTTGACTGACTTCTTCCGCTATTGCACTGACTGATTTCTCTTCAGTTTGCAATAATTTGCAGCGCTCGATTAATGCTAACTTTTGCAGTTCATTGTCTTTGCGTTGAGACTCCATCTCAGCGAAATGTATGCGGCAAGGTTCAAATGCTTTTTCAATCGCCATATCAAAGGCTTTGTTAAGAATAGTGTCCGCCTCTGAGTCTGTATTGCCGAGACTATTCCAAGCACTTCTTAGGCGTTTAACCTCCGCGACTTGTTGTTCAACAGGCAATGGATGCAAAGCAATAGTTTCGGCTTCTTTGAGCACTGCAGGTTTACGAGGTTGAGCAATGTACTGCTGCCAATCTTTTAGATTTTCAACTTGTTCTTTAATTGCTTGGAGTTGACGGCTAACAAAATGTTGATTGCGTTCAGGAAGTTGCTCATACCAACTTGTGACTTTTTCATACAAGCCCATTGCAGCATTATATTTACCTTGGGAAATCAGTCCGTCGATGGCTCTTAACTTGGCTTTACAGCGATTTTCGTTCTGTTTAACATCATCTAAAAGCTTTTTTAATCCCGCGTTAAACGCTTTACGGCAATCCTGCCACTCAACTTCAAGTTCCTTAGGCCAACCTGAACCGTAAGGCGCAGACAACGCTTTCCAATATGATGTTTGCTCAGTTAAATACTCTTTAGAGGCACTAATCTGGCTTATATCTGTAGGCGGCTTGAGACGTTTAAATTGCTCAATAAACTCTTTACCAAGAGTCACCGCTTTTTTAAATTCAGGCAAACGTTCTAAGGTTGAACGGCATTGAATAATTTGTGAAGAAATAGATTCCCAAATTCGTTTTAGTGCAATATCGTGAGATAGTTCAGGAAATATTATAGTTAATTGTTGCTGACAATCTTGCAACGCATGTTCATAAGCTTCCACAGCCCCAAGAGTTACCTTTTCCACATCTTGTGACAACTCTTTATTCGCTTCAGCTAAAATTAAATCCACTTTTTGTGCAATTTTTTCTAGCTGTGCATTAAGCGCTTTAAATTGCTCTGCTGCTTCGAACTTGGGTGCTAATTGTTGAATTAAGCTGGTGACTTTGTGGCTAATTTCGTCGAATCGCGTATTTAATTGCTCTTTTGTTTCGTCTTTTAAACAAGCAAATTCTTGTTGCAGAGCAGTAAATGAATCCGTCAGTTCTCGGTTTTGTTGTTTGATTAATGCATAGTCAGATTTATCTTTTAACGCCAATAAACGAGACAGTACTAATTTTGCGTCTTTCTCAATTTCTAAGGGCTTGAGTTTTGCTTCTTCGATTTTTTGAAGCTTACTGGTAATCGCGTCTTTTACTCCACTAAAAGCCGTTCTTTTTAACGCTTTATTTAGAGTAGACTCATCATCTATCAATGCCAATAAACTCAGTTGTACCTTTTCATTATTGCTATTGATAAATTGTTGTTTGGTGACATGGGGCTTATTTAGCTTGTTTAATACCTTGAGCAATAAACCAGACTCATCATTTTTAACCGATGGTAATTGCAGCAGCTTTTCCAACAATGAATTACTTTTGCATTCAGCAATAAATCTTTGTCTTTCCTGATCGGTGATCAACAAATCACCTTGTTCAAACAAAGCATTTTCCACTGTGATCTGTGCCCGTTTCTTAACCCGTTCAGACTTGGCTGTTTCAGCCATTTTACACCACAGCGCGAAACTATTTAGTCGCGTTAAAGCAGCCAAACTTACATTTGGATCTTCGTCATTAAAGGCGAGCTCGTGTAATTGAGTCTTATGTTGAGATTCTTCTGGGATTAAGTTTGCAATTGCTTGGATTCTAACTTGCGGATTAGGATCCTGATATTTGGGTCGAAAAAAGTGTTTAAAAATCATCCTGCTTGAACCGTGCTATGCTGCTTTGTGGAGCAAACTGCTCTTTAAGTTGTTGACGGCTTTTATGATTAATTTGGCCATCAGCATTTAACGTCATATGTTGATCAAGTTTTAAAACTTTAACCTGATACATCATAACCGCTTGCATGCTGCTCTCTCGTTGGCTTTCTGTCAAGGGCAAACCATCAAGCCATTTTCCCGTTTCCACTGCTTGTAGCAGCTTTTCATAGGTATCTTTTGTCATTGACGACACTAACGCATCTATACTCACTAATTAGCTCGCTTTATAAAAATTAATCGAATTCGATTGACCACGTACCAAACAAAACCAGTAACGGAAACGGCAATCGCCATAGTATGTTGCAGGTCACCGGGTTGCGCCCCACCCCAATACATAAAACCAAAGCCAGCCACAAACATCAACATCGCCAGCAAAGACTGATTTTGAATACTGTGTTGTTTCTTAAATTTGTTTAAATTCTTTTTTCGTAACAGATCTTCAGCAGATGCATCGCCCACCGGAAAATCACAATGGGAACAAGTATCCGCTTTATCGGAAATTTTCTTATTGCACGAAGGGCAGTCTATCAGTGCCATATTTATACTCCAAATACAAAACGTTGACGGTAGTTTTACCTCCGTCAACGCTACACAAATCGATTATTGCTTATATTTTACTAAATCAGGATTTATTTTCTTTATTAAATCTTTCCCAATAATCCTTAACCGAACTTTTCATCTCTTTACTGAGCATTAAAATACCAAACAAGTTCGGTAAAGTCATGACAACGATAGCGACACTTGCCA
This sequence comes from Aliiglaciecola lipolytica, assembly GCF_018860635.1. Taxonomy (GTDB): domain Bacteria; phylum Pseudomonadota; class Gammaproteobacteria; order Enterobacterales; family Alteromonadaceae; genus Aliiglaciecola; species Aliiglaciecola lipolytica_A. The sequence goes on along the minus strand of NZ_JAHKPT010000004.1, from coordinate 93,150 downwards.
ATGTCCAAACTAACTCAGTGTCTGAAAATGAAGCCCAAACAAAACCGGCAACATAAACCACTCGGTATGGCATTACTGAGCGCGGCCCGAGTAAATAAGTCATTGCCCTATCACCATAATAAGACCACGCGATGGCAGTCGAAAAGGCAAACAACAATAGTCCAACAGAAACTATGTATTGGCCAAAATCACCGAAAAAGCCTTTAGTAAATGCAATAGTGGTTAAACGCGCCGAGTGTACCAAAGATTTCCCGGTTAAAATCAAGTTTTCTTTTACAATGCTGCCATCCACTATTTTGACTGAGCCGGTGAATAAATCTTCGTTTCCACCCACGGTAAACATCACATCTTCAGCCAAAGAACGAGCATGAATAATCGTAAAACCACTACTCACCGCTTTGCCAGATACAACTTGAATATCACCATTGTATTTTTCAACGCTTGAACTACCGATATTATTTAAATAGTGGTACAAGTTTTCTCTGTCTTGTGGATCTTCTTCAGAGTAACTACCTGCGACTATTTCTAAACTGGAGCGTTCGAATTGGTTGATATGTTTATCTTTCCAAACACCAGAAGATAAAATAACGAGACCGGTCAAAGTACAAATAACGATAGTATCGATAAACGGCTCTAATATTGAAACCATACCTTCAGACACAGGCTCTTTGGTTTTTGCTGCCGCGTGAGCGATGGGAGCTGAACCTTGACCCGCTTCATTGGAGAATAAACCACGATTCACACCACGGTTAAATGCATACGCAATAGAAGCGCCTAAGAAGCCTCCCGTTGCTGCTGAACCGGTAAACAAATCTGAGAATATTGACGTAAATGAAGGTCCGATATTTTCTAAATTGGCGAAGATTACGGCTAAAGCTCCGATTAAATAAATCAGCGCCATAAAAGGCACAATTTTAGATGTAACCGCTGCTATACGTTGAATTCCACCTAAGATGACTAACGCAAGTAGAATCCCTAGTACACTACCAACAATCCAAGGTTCAAAGCCGAAGGTCTCTTCAATACTAGTGGCAATACCATTACTTTGCGGTAAATTACCTGTACCGAAAGAACTGATTACCGTTGCAATCGCAAATGCCACCGCTAACCACTTCATATTGAGACGTTTATCCATGTAATACATGGGGCCTCCAGCCATAGTGCCATCTTCGGTTTTTTCGCGATATTTATGAGAAAGGGTCACTTCAACAAATTTGGTAGTCATACCAAAAAATGCAGTCGCCCACATCCAAAACAATGCTGCTGGTCCACCGAGGAAAATAGCAAATGCTACACCACTAATATTTCCGGTACCGACAGTACCGGATAAAGCTGTAGTTAAGGCTCTAAAATGACTGGTATCACCGGGAGAATCATCACTATCAAACTTACCGGTAACCACTTTCCACGCATGCTTAAAATAACGTATTTGCGGAAAACCTAGAAAAATTGTAAAAAACAGACCTGTTCCCAACAAGATAAATGGAAACAGAGCATTGCCCCCTAAAAAACTATCTAATAGCTTTAAAAAATCATGAAAAACTTCCAAACGACTCCCCTTTTTTTATTGTTATATCGTGTTTAATACAAGTTTCTAATTGTGTTTTATTTCACTAACGTAAATCATCAATCACAGCATTCACGGCTACGAGTAAATCTTCACCTAACTGTTTGCATCTTTCTGGAGACCAGCCATAAGCCGCATCTGGCAAAAGCGCATTATCTTTAAATGGCATTTCCAAGGTATAAGCTAAACAATCATATAATTGTCCAACCGCATTAGTCGCCACTGTCATATTACCTTCACCAGGTGCATCTTTGTCGTAACCAAACTCATCTTGGAATTCCGGTGTGACCGTTAAAAAAGCTGACTTAAACGCATTTTCTAACTTTTCGATTCTTTTACTGTAGCCGGGATTTCCTTCAGCACCGGCGACAAAATTATAAGGTAACGATTCGTCTCCATGAATATCTAAAAACAGATCTACCCCTGTCTCACGCATTTTCTGCATAACCAAAAAGACTTCAGGGCTTTTTTCTAAACTAGGAGATTGCCATTCTCTATTCAGGTTTGTGCCAACTGCATTAGTGCGCAAATGACCACGAACGGAACCGTCTGGGTTCATGTTAGGCACAACGTAAAATATTGCTTTGTCTAGCAATCTTCTGGCCACTCCGTCATCAGGATCGAAAAGACGCGTTAATAGCCCTTCAATTAACCATTCAGCCATGGTTTCGCCGGGATGTTGTCTTGCTGTTATCCAAACTACGGGTTTTTCTTCCTCGGCTTGCCCTATTTCTAACACTGACATGTCGCGACCATCCAATGTTTCACCTAAATGGTGCAATTGACAATCGTTATTCACTTGGGCGCTAGCTAATAAATCTAAATGTCGTTCGTAACTGTAGGGTGCAAAGTAAGCAAAGTAAGTGTGTTTATGCTCTGGGGTGAAGGAAATAGTTAGATTGTCACCATCAAAGACACTGTCGACTCTAAACCATTCCTGTCGGTCGTAAGACGCTACAGCTTGATAACCTTCCCACCCTTCAGGATAGGCAGATTTAGCCAAGTCACTAATTTTAATCTTATGCTCTAAAAAGGGAGTGGAATCTAATTTAAAATGAAACCATTGATAAAATTCAGACTGGTTGTCATTTCTTATTTGTAATTCGATTTGTTTTGGATTTTCTGCGTTGATTACGACGATATTGCCAGAATCAAAATTGCTGCTAATATTCACATTCAGACTCACTGATATTTTAACCGACATCAATCTACCATAATCTGATAAAAAATGGGTTAGGCTGAACCACTAATTTAGATAAAAAAATCAAATTGGCTCATAAATATAAATAACTAAAAGAGAAGTATTTCGCGCGGGGATATCGAGTAAAACAGCTTGCCGCCCTAATCAAATGGACTTTCTGACCAAAACGGCAAATCTGTGTATTTAATTTTTTAAGCTGGAATTGTTGGGTAAGTTAAACCTGCCATAGCTTGCACTACGCGCATAACCTGACAACTATATCCAAACTCATTATCATACCAAACATATAAGGTAGCACGATTACCTGCAACGATAGTGGCTTGCGAATCAACCACTGATGCTGCTCGTGAACCAACTAAGTCAGTAGATACAATTTCAATAGATGAAGTAAAATCTACCTGGTGTTGCAATGAAGAAAACAATGAAAGGTCGCGCAAGAAATTATTCATTTCCTCTTTATCTGTCGACTTATTCAAATTTAAATTCAAAATAGCTAGAGATACATTTGGCGTTGGTACACGTATCGCGTTGCCGGTTAATTTACCTTCTAACTTCGGATAGGCTTTGGATACGGCTTTTGCTGCGCCTGTTTCCGTAATAACCATATTTAATGCTGCACTGCGACCACGTCGCTCTGCTTTGTGGAAATTATCGATTAGGTTTTGGTCATTGGTAAATGAGTGAACCGTTTCAACATGACCGTTTTCAATACCAAACTGCTCATCTAAGGCTTTTAATACTGGTGTAATAGCGTTAGTTGTACAACTAGCGGCCGACAGAATAGTATCGTCGCTGGTAATATCACTATGGTTTACACCGTAAACAATATTTTTAACGTCGCCTTTTCCTGGTGCGGTCAAAATAGCCTTTTTAGTGCCTTTCGCTTTTAGGTGTAGACCTAAACCGTCGCGGTCACGCCAAATACCCGTATTATCAATGACAATGGCATCTTTTATACCAAATTGAGTGTAATCAACACTGTCTGGGGAGTCTGCGTAAATAACTTGAATAAATGAACCATTCGCCTTTATAGCATTGCGTTCGTGGTCAACTGTTATGCTGCCACTAAATGGACCATGAACAGAATCTCTGCGTAGTAAGCTGGCACGCTTTTCTAAATCACCGTCTTTTCCGCCACGAACGACAATGGCTTTTAGGCGTAACTTATTGTTTTTACCTTGACGCTCAATAAGCAATCGAGCCAACAGTCTTCCAATTCGACCGAAGCCGTATAAAACCACGTCTTGAACTGGGTGATTATCTTGCTTTCCTGCAATACTAACTAGCTGTTCATCTAAGTAGGACTTGATGTCCATATCTTTAAATTTATCATCGTGATGATATGCGTAAGCTAATTTACCTAAATCAATGTGTGCAGGTGCTAATTGAAGCTTGCTCATTTCCTCTAGAATTGGCCAACTTTCTCTTAGTCGAAGTTTATCACCTGTATGACGTCTAACTTTACGGTGAGATTTTATAATGTCGATAGCGCTGGCACCTAACATAGGTCTTCCAAAAATCGAGATTTCAACAGCGCTGTCACGATATAATTTACCAAGTACAGGCTGCATCAATTCAGCGTATTCTTGACGCTCTTGCCAACTGCCCATGAGTTCCTGTTCAAACTGCTGATTCATTCTTTACTACCCTAATTTGTTAATAGCATCAAAAAACGCGGGTATTCTAAAGGTAGTTATGCATATCACCAAACTGGTATAAAGTTTCAATTTTTAGACAAAATAGTAATGAAAGCAGGTATTGAATGTAATTTTACCTCATAAATTTCCGTTATGAAGGAGAACAACGCCTTATGCAGGAAATTAGCTAGGAATTCCTGTAAAAATATTACAAAAATTATTTCTAACTATTTTAAAAAACTGCGATTTATTCCGCTTTTTCAGGTGAAAACTTAACGGAAATTGAATTGACGCAATAACGTTGGCCTGTAGGTGCTGGGCCATCGGGGAAAACATGTCCTAGGTGAGCTTCACAATTTTTGCACACTATTTCAATTCGTTGCATACCCAATGAATTGTCTTCATGGAACGCCACATTGTCATGTTTAGTGTGTGCGGAAAAAGACGGCCAACCACAACCTGAATCAAATTTATCTTCAGATGAAAAAAGAATACTGCCACAACAAGTACAGGTGTAGTCCCCAGTATCTTTATTATGCAGCAATTCCCCAGTAAAGGGTCTTTCAGTGCCTTTTTGTCGGCATACTCTATATTCTTCTTCGGTTAACTTTTCACGCCATTGCTCATCGGTTAATTTCATCGAAATCTCCAAAGTAGAATTTAATACTGATTAATTACAGCTTCGTTTAAATACAGTAACACTTCGATAGGCTTGCAGGAATACATTCGATATTTTGGTTTTAGGTTGTAACGACGGCTTCTTGTATCGTGTATCAAGTTCTAACGTCCAAATTCCGCTTGGTAGTTGAAAACGAACATCATGATCGTAGGTATTAAAAATTAATAACAAATGTTCGTCTGTATGTTTGGGGCATCCTTTCAATTCAACCGCAAAAGATTGTTTATGGGGATCTTGCCAATCCGAATCCAATTTATTTTCACCATCGGGTCGATACCAATTCACTTCATCAACGTTGTGATGAAGATTGTACTCGTCATCCTTTAAAGACAAGTCGGTTAAAATGATGCTGCTTTTTCGCAATGCAATCACTTGTTTACAGAATGCCAAAAAGTCTTGTTGTGACTCGTTTAATTGCCACTGTGACCAATTTACCTCGTTATCCTGACAGTAGGCATTATTATTCCCTTGTTGTGTTCGACTCAGCTCATCGCCACCTAACACATGGGGAATGCCTTGGGAAAGTATTAAGGTCGCGAATAAATTACGCTTTTGTTTTTCGCGCAATGCATTGATATTTTCGTCCTTCGTTGGCCCCTCAACACCGTAATTAGCAGACAAGTTATGCCCATGACCATCTCGGTTATCTTCTAAATTGGCTTCGTTATGCCGACTCGAATAACAAACTAAATCATGTAACGTAAATCCGTCATGATAAGTCACATTATTCACTGACGAATGAATTGAGCGCCGACCTTTTGGGAATATATCTCTGGATCCTAATAAGCGGGTTGCAAATTCTCCGGTTAAACCGACATCACCACGCCAAAAACCTTTAACCGTATCTCTGAACTTGTCGTTAACTTCTTGCCAGTTAGCAGGAAACTCTCCCAAACGGTAGCCACCATGGCCAATATCCCAGGGTTCTGCTATCAACTTAACGCCAGCCAAAATAGGATCTTGACGCAGTGTCGTTAAAAAGCCTGAAGTGCTTGAAAATTCATAAGGATCTCGCCCTAACCCAGCGGCCAAATCAAATCTAAAGCCATCCACGCCCATATAACTAACCCAATACCGCAATGCATCCATCGCCATCTTCATGACATAAGGTGAAGCCGTATTGACACTATTGCCGCATCCAGAATAATTGACGTAATGCTCGAAATTCCTAAGATCGTGTTCATCTTTCTCAAACAGATAAAAAGACGCATTATCAAATCCCTTAAACGACAATACTTGGCCATCAAAGCCCCCTTCCGCGGTGTGGTTAAATACCACGTCCAAAATAACCTCTAATCCCGCTTCATGGTATTTTTCCACTAAGGTTTTGAATTCAGCAATAGGGTCATCAATGGCATAGCGCATCTCAGGGCAGAAATAATTAATTGGGTTGTAACCCCAATAATTTGTCAGTCCTTTTTCAGTGATATAAGGCTCTGGCATAAACGCCATAACGGGTAAAAATTGTACAGCCGTCACCCCCAACTCTTTTAAATGCTGAATAATTGCTGGTTGGCAAGCACCAAGATACGTGCCTCTGAGGTTTTCAGGAACATCGGGATGGAGTTTTGTCAGGCCCTTAACATGGGCTTCGTATATGATAGTTTCGCTTAACGGAGTGCGAGGTCTTTGATGGTCGTCGGTTAAAGGCGGATTATTTTCAGCGACAACCACGCACTTTGGCATCATTAAAGCGCTATCACCTTCATACTTTTTGCGGTTCCAATGTAGCGCGCGATTTAATTGCTTTGCGTAAGGGTCGATCAATAATTTTTCTGGATGGAAACAGTTACCATTACAGGGTTTGTTCTCGCCTTGGGTGCGATAGCCATATAACTGGCCGGCTGAAACACCTTCAATATGGCCATGCCATACTTCACCAGTTTTTGCTTTCAATTCAAAATATTCTATTGGTTCTTCAGTGTCTTGCTTAAAAAGACAAAGCAACACTTGTTGAGCATTTGGACTGTGGACTGCAAAATTACAGCCCGTTTCTGTTAAAGTCGCACCTAAAGGAAGGCATTCACCTTCGGTTACTGAAAAACCATGTTGTTTTGAATTAGCCAAATTTTCACTCTGTTATTTGTAACATCAATGTAGCCAAAGGAGGCATATTAATACGAATAGAATAAGGTTGATTATTCCATTTTACCGCTTCAGATTGTACATTTTTAAGTACCTTGTAACCACTACCCCAATATTTTTTGTCGTCAGAATTAAGTATTAAATGGTATTCACCTTCTTCAGGAACCCCTACTCTAAATTCATCCCTTGGTACTGGCGTAAAGTTACTAACCGCAATCACCGTTTGCTGTCCATTTTTAGACTTTCTCAATAACGAAAGCATAGATTGCTCAGCATTCCCATGATCGATCCATGCAAACCCATCAGGATCATGATCACTTTCATATAGCGCAGGATAAGTGCGATATATGTTGTTTAGATCTCGATACAAAGATTGAATGCCTTTGTGTTTATCAAAATTAAGCAAATCCCATTGTAATGAAGCGTCATGATTCCATTCAGAACTTTGCCCAATTTCATTGCCCATAAAATTCAATTTTTTACCTGGGTGTGCATACATAAAGCCAGCATAGCATCTCAGATTGGCGGCTTGCTGCCATTCGTCACCAGGCATCTTTCTAAGTAATGCCCCTTTACCATGCACCACTTCATCGTGGGAGATAGGTAGAACAAAGCTCTCACTAAAGGAATAAACCATGCTGAAGGTTATTTCACCATGATGATAACGTCGGTAGGAAGGGTCTTTACTGATGTAATGCAACGAATCGTGCATCCACCCCATGTTCCATTTAAATCCAAAACCTAAACCACCTTCGAATACGGGTTTAGACACTTTAGGAAACGAAGTCGACTCTTCGGCGATGGTCATTGCCCGAGGGAACTTCTCATAAACGGCTTTATTCATCCATTGCAAAAAGCTGATCGCTTCGTAATTTTCGTTTCCGCCATCAACATTGGGGATCCATTCACCATCTTTACGGGAATAATCCAAGTACAACATAGATGCTACAGCATCTACACGCAGTCCATCAATGTGGAAATGTTCTATCCAAAACAATGCGTTGGCCACCAAAAATTGACGCACTGTATCTTTACCAAAGTCATAGATACAAGAGTTCCAATCTGGATGCCAGCCTTTACGCGGATCTTCGTACTCGTAAACATGAGTACCATCGAAACGAGCTAATCCGTGACCATCTTCGGGGAAATGCGCCGGTACCCAATCGATTATAATGCCAATACCATTTTGATGGCATTTATCTACGAAAAATTTAAAGTCGTCGGGATCGCCAAATCGACTAGTGGGTGAAAACAAGCCTACAGGTTGATATCCCCAAGAGCCATCGAACGGAAACTCAGAAATCGGCAATACTTCCAGATGAGTATATCCCATGTCTTTCACATAAGGGATAAGGTCATCGACCAATTCGCGGTAACTTAAATAGGTTTTATCTGGATCAGTTGGTCGCTTCCAGGAACCTAGATGCACCTCATAAATACTCATTGGCTGTAAGTATTTATCTGCTTTTGATTGCTCTATCCATTCAGCGTCATTCCATTGATAATCATTTTGATTAAATATAATTGATGCGTGAGATGGATACTGTTCAGCACTAAAACCCACAGGATCAGCTTTGTGAGGCAGTTGATTGCCATTCGCATCTTTAATTTGATATTTATATCGTTGGCCGGCAGATAAACCTGGAATAATTAAAACCCAATAACCCATTGACGTTTTTTGCATCGGATGGCAACTGCCATTCCAATAGTTAAAATCACCAATAACAGATACAGCCTTAGCGTTAGGCGCAAAGACCGCAAATCGAGTTGCCTCTATTTTTTTATCCAGTCCAACGTCTAAAGATATTAACTGTGCCCCCAATTGCTGATACACATTTTCAGGGGCATGATCAACATAGTGCACCGCATGGAATGCTTGTTCTTGAAACTGATAAGGGTCTATAAGGTCATAGGTAGTTTCTTTAGTTTCCACTTTCAAACCATAAACCAAATCTTCTTTGACCTTTTTAAACTGACCACAAAACAAATCTGTTTTGTTTTTTCGCTTTAGCTTGCCAACGTTTTTTCCAGAATCTAAGTCAAACACACTGACATTTTTTGCTCCGGGTAACCAAACATTAAATTGGGTTATTTCTTCAATGGTTTTTTTACCTAAAAATTCAAATGGTTCAGTACAATTAGCTTGCTTTAATTCTTCTTCTATTAACATTGATTCGCCTTATGGGTTAACGTCAGTTCAAAATATAGAACCTTAACCGTTTAAGTAAAGTATAATTACAGAATTACTTTGCGTTGTCTCTAGCCTTCGTTAGCTTTTTCGCTAAAAGCACAATATCGGGATCAGAGAATATTTGCTCTAAATCCTGATTTAGTTTGCGCTTCCAGTTTGGATATTCTTTGAAAGTACCAGGTATGTTGACAGGTTTATCCATTTGTAACCAGTCTTCAAGTTGCAAACTGAGTAATGCGCTAGACCCAGTTGCCATATGCACCTGCATGTCATAGTTTAACTCTTTGCTCATACCAAGATGATCTACTTGACGATCCATCCATTCGGGAATGGCATGGTGTCCATGCAGACTATTCAAGATTTGCTGCTTATTACTGTGTCTACTGGCATACAGCCCCGACAATATTTCCTCAGTAGGATACAACCCCAGTTCTTTGCCAAGTTCTAAATCGTGACAATGCCAATATCCCGACAACGTTGGCATATCATGGGTGGTTAACGTTGACATAGATTGAACCGGATAATCTGATGGAGAATAAAAACCGCCGTCTTTAGCTTGTTCAAAAAAGAACACACGGTAAGAGTAAACACCGTTATCAGCTAATTTACTGCGGATTTCTTCAGGTACGGTTCCTAAGTCCTCACCAATGACTAAACTTTGATGACGCTGGCTTTCAAGGGCTAAGATACCTAATAAATCATCTACAGGATAATAAACATAGCCGCCATCTTTTGCATTGTCACCTTTTGCTACCCACCACAAACGAAGTAACGCCATCACGTGATCAATTCTTAACGCTCCGGCAGACCTCATATTTGAATCAAACAAATCAATAATAGGTTGATATTGCTGATGATAGAGTTTCTCTGGATCCATTGGAGGCAAGCCCCAGTTTTGTCCTAACGGACCAAGCACATCAGGCGGCGCGCCTACGCTAGCATCTGTGCAATACAAATCTTTATTTCCCCATATCTCTGCGCTGCCTTCACTCACACCAACAGCCAAATCACGATAAATACCAATAGACATGTTATTTTGTGTTGCGACTTGATTAGCTGCTTCTAGTTGCAGCGCGGCTTGCCATTGCAAAAACAAGTAAAATTTGACACGTTTTGCATTCTTTTTAACAAATTTAGATACCGCTGGCGACTGAAAATCAGCATATTCTTTGGGAAAAACAGGCCATCCCCAAGAGGGTTTTCCTTGGTTAGCCAAGTGCTCTTGCAAAGCATCATATGTGGCTAACATTTGCAGACTATCCCCCCCCTCTTTCACAAACTGTTTAAAGGCTTTATTCTGCTTAGTATTTTTACTTAAAAAGTGGCTATTTTGATTATCAAATACACGCTCAAGGGCACCTAATTTTAATTGAGTGACCGCTTCGTAATCCACATATTCCAAACTGCGCACATGATCTAGGCGCGATTGAAATTCTGCATTATTCACCAATTCTTGTACATCAGGACAGTTATAACCATCAATAGCTGTCACATCTAGATATATAAAATTAAGCCAACGTCTGGAAGAAGGTCCATAAGGGCTGCACGCATCTGGATTTGCTGGATAAAGTGCATGAATAGGATTCAAACCAATAAACTGTGCACCGTTTTTAGCAGCAGACGCAATCAATTGAGCCAAATCAGAGAAGTCTCCAACGCCCCAGTTATTTTCGCTTCGAAGGCAGTAAAGCTGTACGCTTAACCCCCAGACTTTGCGGCCATCTAGAATCGATTGAGGATGATAACAAGAAGAAGGTGCCATTATCATTCGCATTGCTGCAATCTGATCACCGTCATCCGCCAACAGTTTGAGTTGATGGTAACCTAGTGGTAAAGAATGATTTAGTTTAATTAGGTATTCTTGAAACTCTATATCTTCAATAATAGTCGCGTTGATTAAATCACCATCTATAGGTACAAACTTTTGTTGTAATGTACTTTTGTCTTCACAATCGATGGCGATGACAAAGTCGTCATTAACTAATTCTATTGGAAGCCTAACCGTAATAAATAACTCATCCGTATCACGATTTACTTGAACTGGATTAAGTGGAGACATCCAAATTTGTTGAAACTCTGTTTCTACCTGAGCGATTAACGATTCCTCGTCATCAACTTGGTAACCCATGGCGCTCAATAATTTGCGTTTACTTTGTTGTTTAACTATTTCGGGTTTGCCCCATGCATCAATGTAGTTCGATTCTACACCTTTTATATCTACAAGCTTGTCGATAAGAGGAGAAGTCATGCCGCTTTGTGTCCTATTAATATAGTACTTTGACGAGTTTTAAGAATAGCCTCGTCTCATATAAAACTGAAATTTTACTTAATAAGTGGTAAATGTGCGTTGATATATTGTCAATTTTTTCATTTACTACCTAAGTAGCGAATTTAAAGACTCACCATCATGCTTGATTAAATCCCTATTCATTGATCTTCAAAGACTATTAAATAGAACTTCGTTTCTCAAGTCTATATGAAGTTAACAGACCAACAAGGTACTAATTTTACCCCACAGACTCTGTTATGATGGTGTCTACATTATCCGTCATAATGTTAATAAATCGTTATTGAATACGTTTGCAGTGAATATATCGTAATAAAACAACAAATTTCAGGGTTTTTTTTGCCTTATAGGCAATTATGATCCATAATTTTTGTAATTATCTTACAACCAAATGTGAAATTGAGGAACCTTCATGGCAATCAAAATTGGAATTAATGGCTTTGGCCGAATTGGACGGTTTGTATTTAGAGCTGCATGCGAACGCTCTGATATTGAAGTTGTAGCAATAAATGATCTTCTAGATCCTGATTATATGGCTTATATGCTTCAGTATGATTCTACGCACGGAAAATTTAATGGCACTGTTGAAGTAGTTGACGGTCATCTAGTCGTAAATGGCAATACAGTACGTGTAACTTCAGAGCGTGATCCTGCTGACCTTAAATGGAATGAAGCGGATGTTGATGTGGTAGTGGAATGTACAGGTTTATTCCTTACCGATGAAACTGGACGTAAACATATACAAGCCGGCGCTAAAAAAGTGGTCTTTTCTGCACCGTCTAAAGATGCCACTCCTATGTTTGTTATGGGTGTTAATCATGAGACATACGCAGGTCAGGACATTGTTTCTAACGCCTCTTGTACAACCAATTGTTTAGCGCCATTAGCAAAAGTACTGAATGATAAGTTTGGTATTGTTGACGGTCTAATGACCACTGTTCACGCAACAACAGCTACGCAAAAAACGGTAGACGGTCCATCGCACAAAGATTGGCGTGGCGGACGTGGTGCAAGTCAAAATATTATCCCATCTTCAACTGGTGCTGCTAAAGCAGTGGGGAAAGTAATTCCTGCATTGAACGGTAAATTAACCGGAATGGCATTTAGAGTACCAGTGGCTGATGTTTCAGTAGTTGATTTGACAGTTAATTTAGAAAAGCCAGCTACTTACGATGAAATTTGTGCCGCAATGAAAGAAGCTTCTGAAGGTGAACTAGCCGGAATTTTAGGTTACACCGAAGATGCAGTGGTATCGCAAGACTTTATTGGCGATGTTAGAACATCTATTTTTGATGCTAAAGCCGGTATTGCTCTAACCGACACTTTTGTAAAAGTCGTTTCATGGTACGACAATGAAATTGGCTACTCCAATAAAGTGCTTGATTTAGTGGCTCACATCAGTAAATAAGTTTAATAAAATTTTTAAACGTAATAAAGCGACCTTATGGTCGCTTTTTTTATGTTATTCCAATCTACTTTAGTTAATAATTCTTATAGATCATATTATTACCCATCCTAAGGGTATTAATAATTACAATGTTTAAAATAGGTATTTGAGTATGAACACACCATCTAGTATCTCCACCAGTAAAAGAGGTGAGAACGATATATTGGAAATCAACAATGATTTTGCGAAAGCGACAATTTCTTTATTTGGTGGGCATATTCTAAGTTACATTCCCAAAACAGATAATATAGACAGACTTTGGGTCAGCGACGCTGCGATATTTGATAACAAAACAGCAATACGAGGTGGGATTCCAGTATGCTGGCCTTGGTTTGGCGATGGGCATAAACAAAATAGAGATGACCTGCCCGCTCATGGATTTGTCCGCAACCAAATTTGGTCTTTGGACTCAGCCGAAGAAAATGACCAGGGTACACAATTGGTATTGACGCCCAAATCCACACAAGGGCCTGGATGGGCATTTAAAACCACTTTAAAACTCAAGGTTACTGTGGGTAAAACCTTGGTGCTAGAATTGATTACACGCAACATGGACGCTGAAGATATTCATCTTGGGTGTGCACTACATACGTATTTTAGTGTGGACGATATTGATGGGGTAACGCTAGCCGGATTAAGCGGTCCCTATTTAGACAAAACTCAAAACTATGAACAATTTGAAACACCAGAAACCTACCGAATAAAAGAAGAAACCGATCGTGTCCATTTACATCCAGCGGTATTGGTTGAAATCAACAATGGCCATCATATCAGCGTACGTTCAACAGGACACGACAGTATTGTAGTTTGGAACCCTTGGAAAGATAACTGCCTAAGGATGAAAGACATGCAGCCGGATAGCTATGAAACCATGATTTGTGTTGAAACAGCTATTACACAAGGCAAAATACTTAAAAGCAAAGAAGAAGTTATTATCAAGCAGCAAATAATTTAACTAACAGACTGGTAAGTAATGTTGTTGCTAAAAGGATTTGAGACTAAAACGGATTTAATATTAGAAAGGATTGTTCTTAGGTTTAATTGTGCTTAGATGTGATTGTAACTAGATGTCTAGTGTTGTTTTAAATGGCGGAGTGGACGGGACTCGAACCCGCGACCCCCGGCGTGACAGGCCGGTATTCTAACCAACTGAACTACCACTCCGCATTTTAAAACAGAATAAATTTGCTGGCGGAGTGGACGGGACTCGAACCCGCGACCCCCGGCGTGACAGGCCGGTATTCTAACCAACTGAACTACCACTCCATTCGCAAATTTTCTTCAATATGTTGGCGGAGTGGACGGGACTCGAACCCGCGACCCCCGGCGTGACAGGCCGGTATTCTAACCAACTGAACTACCACTCCGCTGACCTATTGAAGCGCTGTTAACTAGTTTTGTATAACCCCCTAGTCAACCGCGGCGCAGATAATAAGGGTTCACTATTGGCGAGTCAACCAGTTTTTTCGTATATCCTAACCTTATCCATCTATTTGTTTTAATTTTGTGCAAAAGTGTCAAAGTTGCTCAATAAATACACGCCATTTATCGACCTATGGCGAGAACGCATTTATTGGTTTAATCCTTTTTGGGAATAGAAAGATCGATAATTCCGCTTTCTTCACTATTCTCCTTGCTTGGAGTAATTTCTGGCTGTTGAACGTTTTTCTTCGAAAACTTATTTTTAATTTTATCAAGCATACCGACTTTTTGACTTTCAAGTTGGGTGTTTTCTGGGTCTTTCGGTTTTTTAGGCGGTTTTAAATATAACCACAAAGTCACACAGCCAATAACAATGATGATGAAATTAATTCCGATAATTAGCCCCCAGAACATCAATTGTGACATTTGCTGTTCTTCAGGCTCTGGTTGACTAGATGGCGGAGATTGTTCTAACTGTGAGCTTGCATCAATATTATTTTGACCATCAGCCCCAGTCGTTTGCATTTGCGGCTCAATTACCACCTCAGGTTCTTCTACTAAATATGTATACTCTGGTACATCTAAGATGAAGTCCCGACCACTTTTGGTATTGCCATAAGCAGTTAGTTTGATGCGGTAGACGCCAGACTCATAATTAACAATTAAATATTCTCGTGCATTTGGCGTTTGTTCTGTTAATGAAAAGTTTTGTACATCACCATTTGGGAAACGTACTTTGCCATCAATCAACAGCGAATTCATATCTACGTATTCTCGCTCAGCATCAATCACCAATTTGTGATATCCATCCCCTCCTCCATCTTCGATCATACTAATCTTTATTGGATTTGGATAAAGCATCAGCGGCGGATCAACCTGTTCTCTGGTGAGCATGGGGGTATTTACCACAAACACCGGTGTCCACTCACCGTTGGCTACCGATAAATTAAATTGTCCAGTAAAGACTCCGTCTAGCGGCGTTTCATCCATACCGCGACCATTATCTTCAAAGGTCGCAATAGTCGCGACTTCAGCACCAAAATTGTTGTAGTTGGGATTATTTGTACTTACAAATTTGATTTCCAAGGAAACAACATCGCGAAATTCAGTGCTGTCAATAGGTTCACCGCCATTGGTTAATTGCGCGCTTTGCTTTAAGATTTCCCCTGAAAATAGCACATCAGGAAGCGGTTTTGCGTGAAGTTCAATATCGGTTATCACCATCACTCGGCTATCAGGCAATATTTGCCCTACAGCCTGCCATGGACCGGGAGTGGGATTTTTGATGTTGACCAGATCATAAGTCGCCGCGTCATACCAAAAAATATTCTCGCCATCGGCGTCCGCTTCAAATATTTTTGAGCCATCGGGTTTTACAAGAACAACAGGAGCGCTGCCAAATTCACGAAAAAATACCATTGTGATTTCATCTACTTGGTAATCTATCCGGAAGCGATTTTGCAATAGCTTTATACTATTGTGATATTGATCACCTAATTCATGAAGTGGTTGCTGATTTTCTGCCGCAGGGGTTTGGGCATAAATTTGAGTTATGCTAAAAAGTGACAGCAATACAATTGCTGTCCAATGACCGATTAACTTAATTTGGCTGACGCCAGATACAAGAACCACTGCTGTCCTCTACAAGTTTTAAACGTGCTTGATGTTGTTCTAATTCATCGGCAGATGCTTGAATAACCTTGAATGGTTTTCGGTTTGGATCTAGACGTTGAATGATGTTTGCATTGTTATTGTTATTTTCATTTGCTTTATTGCCACTTAAATTTAAATCTGTTTGCCCGCCGGTCATCAACAAATAAACATCAGCCAGAATTTCTGAATCCAGCAAAGCGCCGTGCAATTCACGATGGGAATTATCTATTCCATAGCGCTTACAAAGAGCATCCAAATTATTTTTTTGCCCTGGATGTAACTCTCTGGCCAAGGCTAAGGTATCCAGAACAGTACAGATTTCTCTGCTTTTAATTGGGTTGATAGCATTCATCAACTGAAATTCATGATCCATAAAGCCGATATCAAAAGGCGCATTATGAATAACTAACTGGGCACCACGAATAAAATCAACGAAGCCTTGGCATATTTCTCTAAATTTGGGTTTATCTGCGAGAAATTCATTCGTTATACCGTGAACTTCTATGGCTTCTGCTTCTACAATACGTTCTGGATTTATGTACACATGAAAATGGTTGCCGGTAAGTTTACGGTTAACGAGCTCAACACAACCTATTTCAATTACCCTGTGACCCTGTTTAGGATCGATACCGGTAGTTTCCGTATCTAAAACGATTTGACGCATTTATATCAACTCAAGTGGAATTAGTAGTAGCAATCATTATACTTGCCTGTAACTTTAAATCACGAATATTTCCATGAAGCATATTACAATTTATACAGATGGCTCTTGTCTTGGTAATCCTGGCCCTGGCGGTTACGGTGCAGTTCTTAAGTTTAATCAGCATGATAAAGAAATAAGCCAAGGCTTTAAGCATACAACGAATAACCGTATGGAGCTATTAGCCGCAATCGAAGCCTTGAACACCCTCACAGAGCCTTGTCAGGTGACGCTCACTACCGATAGTCAGTATGTTAAAAACGGCATAAATCAATGGATAAAAAACTGGAAGAAAAATGGCTGGCGCACGTCAGACAAAAAACCAGTTAAAAATGCAGATTTATGGAAGAGACTTGATGAGCAAGCGCAAAAACATACGATAAAGTGGGAATGGGTCAAGGGGCACTCAGGACACCCAGAAAACGAGCGCTGTGATGTGTTAGCCAGAACCGCTGCCGAATCCTCGAATTTACTGGAAGACAGCGGTTTTCAATAACCTAATGCGAATTGTCTAAGAAGCAGGGGCCGTCCCCTGCTACCAAGTACAAATTAATTTGCCAATAGTGTCATTGTCTTCCATTCGAGTATGCGCCTCAGTAATCTTCTCAACGGCATAAACGGTATCAATTACAGGCTTCAATTTTCCAGTCTTAAATTCGTCTAAAAATCTTTGGCTAAACTCCGTAATTAACTTCGTTTTATACTCATCGCTGCGATTTCTGAGAGTAGACCCTTGGATTTTTGCTCGCTTACCTAACAATAAGCCCATATCCAAGTTATCGCCAAAGCGACCATTTAGCATGGCTAACTGAATAATACAGCCATCCATATTTAGCACTTTCAAACTGCGATTAGTGTATTCAGCGCCGATAAAGTCGATAACCACATCGGCTTTAAACCCCGTAGACGATAACGCATCGGCAAAGTCTTGCTGCTGATAGTTAACTAATGTACCTGCACCTAAATCAGCGCAGACTTGTAACTTTTCAGGAGAAGACGCAGTTACCGCAATACTGGCACCGATCAAATTAGCCAGTTGAATTGCAGCAAGTCCTACTCCACTTGCGCCAGCATGGATTAATGCAGACTGACCTTGTTTAAGTTGACCAATATCACAAAGACTTTGATAAGCCGTTAAAAAGACTTCAGCAATGCCCGCCGCTTCAGCACAACTTAAGTTGTCAGGGGTTTTAAACACATGGTCACTCAGAATTTTGGCGTATTGCGCATAACCGCCGCCTGCCACTAATCCAAATACCCGCTCACCTTCTTTTACCGTTGTGACATTACTGCCCACGGCCACCACAACACCGGCAATTTCCAAACCTAAAATTTCACTTTCACCTTTAGGCGGTGGATATTTTCCTTGGCGTTGCAAAGTGTCAGCTCTATTTACGCCAAAAGCATTAACTTTAACTAACACTTCGTTTGATTCAATTGTGGGGATAGTAGTGCTATTCATTTTAAGGGACTTCGGTGACTCACCTTTTTCAAAATCCACAAATGTCATGCTCTGTTGACTGTTCAAAAATTACTCCATATGTAAAAAATAGAATCGAATTTAGCTATCATATAGTGACTGCTGTACAATCTCAAAATTAGTCAATTTTGGAATTTTTATGAGTGCATCTGTCATTCTACACCCCGGCCGGGAAAAATCTTTATTACGTAGACATCCGTGGATATTTAACAGTGCTATCAAAGAACACAAAGGCGTTGTTCGTAATGGCGACACCGTAGATATATTCAGTGGTGAAGGTGAATTTCTTGCCAAAGGAGCATGGTCTACTGAGTCGCAGATCCAATTGCGGGTTTGGACATTTGATCGCCAAGAAGTGGTCGACAACGGTTTCTTTTTGCGAAAACTAGATCAAGCGATAGCATTGAGAGAGTCAATTGTATTAAAACACGGTTTAACCGGATATCGAATAGTCGCGGCTGAATCCGACGGTTTGCCGGGTATCACTATCGATAAATATGCCAACGTTATCGTCTGCCAATTACTCTCAGCTGGTGCTGAAAAGCACCGCAAAAAAATAGTTTGGGCATTAAACAAACGCTTTCCTGATTGCAGTATTTTAGAACGCAGTGATGTAGCAGTTAGAGCAAAGGAAGGCTTGCCAGAACTTGTTCAAACCTTACATGGTGATGTACCCGATGAGGTCATTATTGAAGAAAATGGGGTAAAAATCATTGTCGACCTCATTCAAGGACATAAAACTGGGTTTTATCTAGATCAACGAGATAACCGCGCCATTGCCGGAAGTTATGCTGACAATAAGAGTGTATTAAATTGTTTTAGTTATACTGGAACATTTGCCTGTTACGCCCTCAAAGGTGGTGCTAATAGCGTAGTCAATATGGATGTATCTGAAAATGCGTTAGCAACAGCCAAGCGAAATCTTGAAATAAATAAGCTAGATATATCTAAAGCGAGTTTCGTTAAAAAAGACGTGTTTGAAGCCTTGAGGGAATATCGTGACAATGGCACAACCTTCGACATGATCGTGCTTGACCCACCTAAATTTGTTGACTCTAAAGCATCTTTAAATAGAGCCTGTCGAGGATATAAAGACATTAATATGCTGGCAATGAAAATTCTCAATCCGGGCGGCATACTGTTAACCTTCAGTTGTTCAGGACTTTTGTCTTCCGATTTATTTCAAAAAGTGGTGGCAGATGCTGCTTTAGATGCGAATAAAACCGTACATTTTTTGGAAAGATTAGGGCAAGCTCCCGATCATCCAGTTGCCAGTAATTACCCAGAGGGTTTTTATTTAAAAGGGTTGGTTTGCAGAGTAAGTTAACTAAATTTGCAATATAAATAGCTAAAAGACCAAGTACATTATGCTGCTTGGTCGTTTAGCCAAAATGCTTGTTAATTCATTTCGATGATTTCAACACCAATAATACAACTACTATCTGTGCTGCTATCACAGCGAACAACTTTCGCTTTAGCACTTAGAGAAGGTATTTGACTGCTGGTCGATTCAATCGCGACGTCAACAAGTGTTCCTATTTCAACAGACTCTTCCTCAACTTCAAAAGACATGCCTGTGGCACTAATGTCCTTGCAAACTGCAGGCATAGAACGAGTCGATTCGTCATCGTGAACTGTCAACTCACAGGGTGAGTTCAACATCATCCGAAAAAAGTTTCGCTTGTCATCGTATCCCAACATCTTTTACCTCATCCTAACTATAAACACCTATCACTTTTATAGGGTGCATCTGCTATAAAGTCAACGAACATCGTTTAAAATGATAGCAATTGGTTTTCAATGCGCTTCATAGAAATCGGCATCGGTGTACCAAGTTGCTGAGCAAAAAAGGAAATACGCAACTCTTCTATCATCCAGCGAACAAATGCTAAGTCAGCAGGCACGGGTTTACCGTCTGGTATTTTGCTCAATGCGGCATTAAATCGAGATTGCACTTTTTCGATATTAAGCTGGTGCAACCGGTCTTTGTTAGGATCTATCGGTAATTTTTCCAAACGCCTAACAATACCTTTGATATAGCGATTCCAATCGTCAATTTTCTCAATACCAAATTGCGTGATAAAACCAGGGAAAACCAAAGAATTCAAATGTTGTTTTATATCCCCATGGGCACTAATCATATTAAGCGCTACATTACCTTTTAATTTCTTTTGGACCTGATGAGCTTGGGTTAAACCGACTTCCACTTTTTTGGCAATATCCAAGACTACATCATTGATATCTTTTCTGACGTAATCTCGAGCTTGATTAAACACCTCGGGTGAACGGATTTGCACATTATTATCACTCTCAAAACGCGTTATCAGGTGATCTACTCCGGCCTCGATACAATCGTTAATTAGCGCTTGTATTTGCCCAAAAGGATTAAAGTACAAACCCAACTTAGCTTTATTTGGTAGTTTTTCTTTTAGATAACTTAGCGGCGATGGAATGTTCAACATGATTAAACGTCGAAGACCTTGTCGATGCATGTTTAATGCCTTTTCGGGGCTTTCGAACAACTTAATGGCGACACTCTTTTTATCATCCACTAATGCCGGATAGGCCTTTACTTCGTACCCCTGAGAGTTATCGATATATTCTTCTTCAAGCGCTGTAAAATCCCACTGAGTTAGTCCGCTTTTTTCAATTTCTGGAGAAGCCGCCTGTTTTAAGGTGCTACTTATCTTTTCTTGCAAACCATATTTGAGAACGTGTAAATCACGCCCCTGTTTAAGTAAATTTCCCTTGCCATCGACCACTTTGAAATTGAACTTTAAATGATTAGGCAACGACTGCCATTGCCATTCTTCTTCAGCAACATTCACCCCGGTCATTTTTAGTAGTTTTTTGCTTAACGCGGTCAAAAATGGCAATGGATGGCCTTTATTATCTTTTGACTGCATATCTAACATACAAGCATCGGCAAAATTAGGAGCAGGCACAAAATTACGCCTTAACCGTTTGGGGAGCGATTTAATTAATGTCACAATTAATTCATGGCGAAACCCAGGAATAAGCCAGTCGAAGCCATTTTCTTCAAGCTGATTTAAAATCGGTAATGGAATGATTAAGCTAACACCATCATCAATTTGATTGGGTTCAAAACAATAGGTTAATTTCAGATTTAAATTATTTTGCTGCCAACTATCAGGGAAGTTGAGCTCATTAACTTGTTCCGCTTGGTGTTTTTTTAGTTGCTCAGGATCGTACTTCAAACTTTCTTGAACACTAGACTCAGCTTTGTTCCACCATTTTTTGAAGCCGCTTTCGCTACACACATGCTTTGGAATAGTTTGTTCGTAAAATGCCACCAACTCTTGTTCATCGACTAATACGTCGCGACGGCGGGATTTTTCTTCGAGTAATTGTATGTCCTCGATTAACGATTGGTTATAGTGAATAAAGTTGTAAGACAACTTTGTATCCGCATTCACTAATGCTTCTCTAATAAAAATTTCACGACTGATATCAGGATCTATTTGACTAAAATTAACATGTCGATTGCTTACTATAGTCAAGCCAAACAGTAGCACTTTTTCCAGTGCTTGCACTGCCCCACGTTTTTTCGACCAGACAGGTTCACTATATTGATACTTGGTTAAATGTTTAGCTAGGGGCTCTATCCATTCGGGTTCAATTTTAGCGGCAACACGCCCAAATAATCGGGAGGTTTCCACCAGTTCAGCGACCATTGTCCATTTAGGTGGTTTTTTCGATAAGTTTGAGCCAGGGAAGATTAAAAACTTAGATCCCCTAGCCCCCTCAAATTCTCGTTCTTTATCTTTAAAACCAATATGAGATAAAAGCCCAGAGAGGATAGCTTTATGAACATCATCAAAATCAGCTTCTTGTTTATTTAACCTAAAACCAACTTCGACTATGGATTTTTTAAGTTGGCTGACGACATCTTGCCACTCACGCATTCTAAGATAATTAATAAAATGTGTGCGACACCACTTACGCAATTGATTCGCGGTTAACTCTTTTTGTTGTAATTTGAAGTCTTGCCATAAATTTAACAGAGCAACAAAATCAGACTGCTTATCTGCATACTTCTCATGTTGTTGATCCGCCGCTGCACGTTTATCTTGTGGTCGCTCTCTTGGGTCTTGAATACTCAAGCCTGCAGCAATGATGATTAACTCAGATACACAATTATTGTGACCTGCTTCGACTACCATTCTAGCGTAACGAGGGTCTACTGGTAACTTTGCAATTTGACGCCCAGTCTCGGTCAAACTCAATTTACCGTGACGCTTTTCAACCGCAGTGAGCTCTTCTAAGAGACGAAATCCATCGTTGATAAACCGATTATCTGGAGGCTGAACAAATGGAAAATCTTGTATATCTCCGAGCTTTAACGATAGCATTTGCAAAATGACGGATGCTAGATTGGTTCTAAGAATTTCCGGATCGGTGAACTCCGGACGCCCATTAAAATCGTCTTCTGAATATAAACGAATACAAATCCCTTCGGAGACTCGACCACACCGACCAGCACGTTGATTAGCAGAGGCTTGAGAAATGGCTTCAATTGGTAATCTTTGTACCTTGCTTCGGTAACTGTAGCGAGACAATCTTGCAAATCCGGGATCAATCACATATTTGATACCAGGCACAGTCAACGAGGTTTCAGCCACATTTGTCGCCAGCACTATTCGACGATTGCCATGAGATTGGAAAATGCGATTTTGTTCCGCCACCGATAGTCGAGCATAAAGAGGCAGTATTTCTGTGGCTTTGTAATTCTGTTTACTCAGGGCGTCAGCCGTGTCTCGAATTTCTCGCTCACCACTTAGAAAAACCAGGATATCCCCTCGCTTTTCGCGACTTAATTCATCAACGGCTTGGATAATTCCTTGAATTTGATCACTGTCTTCATCATTGTCTTGAAGTGGGTTATAACGTATTTCAACTGGGTAACTACGTCCGCTAACTTGGATAATAGGGGCATTGTTAAAGTGTTTTGAGAAACGCTCAGGGTCGATAGTGGCTGAAGTTATGATTAATTTGAGTTCAGGGCGTTTGGGTAATAATTGTTTCAAATACCCCAAAATAAAATCTATGTTTAGACTGCGCTCATGAGCTTCATCAATGATTAATGTATCGTATTTACTTAAAAACCTATCCGCTTGCATTTCAGCAAGTAAAATACCATCCGTCATTAACTTGATGTAAGTATCATCACCAACCTGATCAGAAAAACGTACTTTAAATCCAACTTTTTCACCGACAGTCGTCCCCAACTCCTCGGCGATACGTCCGGCAACAGTTCTGGCAGCTAAGCGCCTTGGTTGAGTATGACCAATAAGGCCATCTACTCCGCGACCGAGTTGTAGACAAATCTTAGGTATCTGGGTGGTTTTCCCCGACCCTGTTTCGCCAGCAATAATAACAACTTGATGATTAGCAATAGCATCACTAATCGCATCTTTATGTTCGCTCACCGGCAAATCTGGATACTCTATATCCGGAATATTCTGCAATTTGAACTGGCGAACGCGTTTGGACTCCTCAATGGCAGTAGCAATTGCTTGCCACTGAGAGTCATTACTTTTGCCTGAAACTAAACGATTCAATCGTTTTTGAAGTCGAAAAATATCACTACCAAGGCAATCTTGTAACTGCTTTTGCAGCTCCTCGCGATTTGGAACGGCTGTATTTTGATTATTGGACAATATATTCTCAAAAAATTCGATGCTTTAAAACGCAACGGATCCTAGAAGAAACGCCAACAAATTTCCAGCAAAGTGAGCTATAAAACGGTTTTAAGCTCGTTTATATCCATCTCGCAGTTGCACATCGATAGCATAAAGGACATCAGCACGACTTATGGTGCCGATAAAATAACCATCATCGTCAACCACAGGATACAATTTAGTGCCTTCATTCAAAAAGCGTTGCGCCACTTCAATAATCGAATCATAGGATTTCACCGCCAAAACATCGGTTTTCATAATGTCTTTTACACGGGCTACTTGTTCTCGGTAATAACTCGAGGTAATCATACGAGCAATACAGTCTTTTTCCGACAAGAATCCGACTACTTTGTTGCGAGGATTGAGCACTGCCCCACCAGATTGCTTGCCTGTTAAAAGGCGTTCAACCGCCTCAGCGACAGGCATTTCATCGGTGAATGTAACAGGCCGCCGATTCATATAATGATTTACTTTTAATGATTCCACCCTTTCTCCTTAGCTTCGAAAGTGTTTTGTTTAGTTATCAATTTAATGATTAAACCGATCGCCTAATATAAAGATAGTCATAACCAATTAAAAAACATAACTTTTTTAATAATATTTAAATCTTTTTATAGTGAAAAACGAAGTAACTGCATTCTGCATAGCAGAACCTATTGGTTTCTGTATAATTCTTATTTTTCATATCTCGAAATCGACTCAAATAAAAACAGGTTGAAAATACGCCTTGTTTTAACAGTAGTTTCGAGTGAATCAATATTAGAGAGTGAGTACCTTGAACCCATCAATCCTTTGGCACGATTACGAAACATGGGGGGTCAACCCGCAAAAAGACTTTCCTTGTCAGTTTGCTGGGATAAGAACAGACCTTGAGCTAAATATTATCGATAAGCCGGTGAAATGGTACAGTCAAATACCCAATGATTATTTGCCTAATCCTCATGCAGCTTTAGTCACAGGTATTACTCCGCAATTAACCTTAAGAGACGGTTTGGTTGAAGCTGAATTTATCAAAAAAATTCTTCAACAGATGGCCACTCCAGGAACCTGCAGTGCTGGTTATAATAGTATTCGATTTGATGATGAAGTCACACGTTACACCCTGTATCGAAACTTATATGACCCTTACGCGCGAGAATGGCAAAATGGCAATAGCAGATGGGATATCATTGATTTAGTGCGAGCTTGTTATGCGCTAAGACCAGAGGGGATAAATTGGGTATATAAAGAAGATGGCACACCAAGCTTTAAATTGGAAGACCTTACCCAGGCGAATGATATTGCTCACGCAGATGCCCATGATGCCCTATCAGACGTATATGCAACTATTGCCATTGCCAAACTAATTAAACAGGCCCAACCTAAGCTTTATGACTACATTTTCAGTCTGCGCAATAAACGCAAGGTGGCTGAGCATATCAACATTGATGCACAAGTTCCCTTAGTGCATATTTCATCAAAATTACCGGCCCAAAATGGATGCTGTACCTGGGTACTGCCAATTGCTTACCATCCAACAAATAAGAATGCGATTATATGTTTGAATCTTGGGTTAGATCCCAGCCCCCTCTATGATTTAGATATTGAAGAAATAAAAGCTCGATTATACCAACGAACTGCAGATATGCAGGAAGGTCAGCAAAGACTTCCGATAAAGCTTATTCACTTGAATAAGTGTCCCATTATCGCACCAGCTAAAACCCTTACCGAAGAAAATGCAGAGCGCTTGGGCATTGATCGCAATCTGTGTTTGCAAAATTTAGCTAAGTTGAAAAATGAACCCAGTTTATCAACAAAACTTACTGCGGTATTTGATGAAGAACGTCAATCTGATCCAACGATTGATCCGGACTACGCACTCTATACTGGTGGTTTTTTAAGTGATTCGGACCGACAAAAACTCGATCAAATTCATCAAATCGACCCAAGCAATCTAGGTCCAAAAGATTGGCAGTTTAGCGATCCAAGACTTAACACCCTAGTATTCCGTTACAGGGCCAGAAATTATCCTTTAAGCTTAAATGAAGAAGAAGTCATTAAGTGGCAGCGACATAGACAGTACCGCCTGACAGATCCAGACTCGCCGGCGAGTATACAGCTTCCCGAATACCTTGATTTATTAGAGCAACTCACTTTTGAGTATCAGAATAATCCTGAAAAAAGAGCGATAATTAGAGCACTACACCATTACGCTGAAAGTCTGTAGTTATGAAAAACAGAAAACATTTTTTAGCGCCAAATATAAATTTGGCTAATGCGCAGAAAAATCAAAGTAAGCTGACGAACCTAATGGTATATTTTGTCTATAATTAATATATTCATAAATATAGTCGATACAGCAGTAACAAATAGATCGGATTAATTTCAGGTGGTAGTAATGAAAGGCATTAATTTTAGGCTTGATGACAGTGGAACGTTTTTAAGCTTACTCATAAATCCAAGCGAAGTTGCGCCCAATATAGACGTGAAATCCCTTATTAATAGTTTTAATAACAGCAACTATTCAGCTTTGTATTTATCTGATGAAAATGTCATTAATGCCAATGATTTATTGACCAAAGCGCGAAAAGAAGGCAGCTATGAGGTTATTAGCGAAGTTATTGCGGAGAAAAAAGATGCGACAGTAAAGTTTCGCATTGAAGACAATGACATGGTGGCTTTTATCTCTGTCACTGCCGCATATGGAGGTCATTCCCCTACGGCTAGTGAATTAGTCAAAATAGCAAATGATAAAGGGGTTGTAAGAGGCCTAAGTGATAAAACCATCAATGAAATTGCAACAAAAGCAAAAGCGGCAAAACCGGGTTCAATCATTGAAGACTTAGTAGCAAAAGGCCTGCCGGTGAAAAATGGCAAAGATTCTAAATTGAACCCATTGGTCCCTAATGCACTAGAAAGAATTCTTAAACCACAGTCAAGTGGCTCTACTCGCGTAGACATGCGTAATTTAGGTGATGTCATTTGTGTCAAAGCCAATACAGAAGTGTTACGACGAATCGCTCCTACTAAAGGCCGCAGTGGATTTACCGTTAAAGGCGGAATAATTGCCCCTAAACCTGGCAATTGGATTAAATTCAAACCAGGTGAAGGTATCAAGAGTAGCGATCAGGATGAAAATTTATATCTAGCTGCTATAACCGGCATGCCAAAGTTTCAAAACGGCAAAATGTGGGTTGATGATACCTTCATTTGTAAAGGTGTAAATGTAGGCACAGGTAATATTAAATACGATGGTGCGGTGCTGGTAAATGGCGATGTTACTGAAAAGATGGAAATTACCGCCAGCGGTGATGTCACGATCAATGGCTTTGTTGAATCAGCAACCATCAAAGCAGGTGGCGATATCATCATAACGGAAGGAGCCATGGGCAAAGTCAATGAACATAGCACCGAATTTAGTACTAAGTTAATAGCCGAGGGCAGCGTCCATGTGCAACATGGTCAAGGTCTTAATGTGCAGTGTAGTGGAAATGTCACCATTGGTCGTCAATTGGCTTACAGTAAAATCAATTGCGGTGGTAGTGTCACTGTTGGTCCTATTGATAAACCAAATGGGAACTTATTCGCCTGTGATATTCAGTGCAAAGGTGCAATAACCGCAGGCACTCTTGGCGCTGTATCTGGAAGCCACCTGAATATTGATTTCAGCCACGGCTTTAATACTCTGCTGGAAAGAAAAGACACTGTTGATGAGCTTTTATTGCAACTGCGCGATAATAACCTTCGCCACAGGGGTAAATTCGAGTTAATGCGCGGCAAAAAAATCCATCCAGAATTACAACGTAAGTTTAAAGAAGCCGAGGAAATGTTCAAAAACGAGTCTCAATTATTGGAATGGTTAGAGGCTAAGTGTGAAAAAATGAAATTGGCAAAAGAATCCTATCAGCAGGATATTAAACTCATTGCCAATAAACGTTTGTACGCTGGTGTAGTGGTTAAACTCAATAACCGCACTTGGCGTGCTGAACGAGAATATGCAAAAGCGAAGGTCCATTATGCGGGACATCAATGGAATTACGAACCTCTTGTGTAATTCACATAAAAAGATGATTTAGGACGTTACCTAAATCATCTTTTAGTACGATAAAAACAGTACAAAATTAAACCTAAATAAAAATCCTCTATTGATCTGCTTCCTATCTATCACCATGATATATTACTTAAACAATGCTAGCTTAATACGCGAAATTTCAACCTAAGTATCCAATCCCTAGCGACATTAAAAATATAAACGAGAAAATTATGCCAAATACGATTTACGACTTTCAAATGCCCATGAATAACGGTGAAATAAAAGAGCTTTCCGATTATAAGGGCAAAGTTCTATTGATAGTCAACACCGCAAGTAAATGTGGCTTCACTCCTCAATATGATGGATTACAATCACTTTACACAAAATACAAGTCACAAGGATTAGAAATTCTTGGATTTCCATGCGATCAATTTGGTCATCAAGAGCCTGGTTCAGACTCTGAAATAGAACAGTTTTGTAGTTTAAATTTTAATGTCGACTTTCCGTTATTTAAAAAGTCAGATGTTAATGGTAAAGACGCATCACCACTTTATGAATTCCTCAAAGCTGAAGCTCCTGGGGTGTTAGGAAGTAAAAGTGTCAAATGGAATTTTACAAAATTTTTGGTCAATAAAGAAGGCAAAGTACTGGCAAGATACGCTCCCAAAACAAAACCCGAAGCGATTCAAAAAGACATCGAAGCATTATTGTAAATCGCTTTTTGTCATCCCAAAATCACAACTTGCGCACAAGGGACTAGCAGAATGAAAACACTTTTTTTCAGTAGTAAATCGCATGATATTAGTTACTTTAACAAACAAAACACGCTGTATAATTTCACCTTAGACTTTCAAGAAGCGAGGTTATCCATTGATACCGTTGCTTTATGTCAGGGATACGAAGCAATATGTGTTTTTGTGAATGACCAAGTTGATAGTCAAGTTATTGAACAGCTAAAAGAAATGGGTATAAAACACATTGCATTGCGCTGTGCTGGTTTCAATAATGTTGATCTACAAAAGGCAAAACAACTTGGAATAAGGGTATCTCGCGTTCCTGCCTATTCTCCTGAAGCTGTGGCTGAACATACTGTTGCGTTAATGATGACGTTAAATAGAAAATTGCATAAAGCCTACAACCGCGTTCGCGAGAACAACTTTAGTCTTAACGGATTAATTGGCTTCAACTTTCATGGCAAAACTGCAGGTATTGTGGGTTACGGAAAAATAGGAAAATGTACTGCGAACATACTTTTGGGACTGGGCTGCAAAGTAATCTGTTATGACCCCATGACGCAAACAAGCGACCAAAAGGACATCACTTTTGTTTCCCTCGACACCCTGCTGTGCGACTCAGATATCATAAGTCTGCATTGCCCGCTAACAAATGAAAGCCAACACATGATAAACGATGATTCAATTAGCAAAATGAAAGATGGTGTTATGCTAATTAATACTTCTCGTGGCGGTTTGGTAGATAGTAAAGCTGTGATCAGGGCTCTAAAGTCGCGAAAAATTGGTCAATTAGGCTTAGATGTATACGAAATGGAATCAGACCTCTTTTTTGAAGATAAATCTTGGGAAATAATGCAAGACGACGTATTTGATAGATTAGTAGGGTTTCCCAATGTTCTAATTACTGGCCATCAAGGTTTTTTCACCGACGAGGCATTACAACAAATTGCGCAAACTACCCTTAACAATATTGCGCTAATGGATAAACAACAATCAGATCCCCACACATTCTTAGTCTAAATCCGATTCATTGAGCATGGATGCTTAACATATGTGGTTTTGTTAAAGCCAACTTTAACAACGAACAATAAGGTGGAAATATTTACCTAACCATTTGTAGGGTTCGGTATGGCCATATTTTATTTCCGCTGCTTTTATATTTTCATATTCGTCTTGCTGTTTCGTTGTATCTTTCAAATAATCATGAAAACACCGAATCCCTGCACTGCTTATAATCTCTACTGGCAAGTTTTGTAAGTGACTTATGACCTTTTTTGGTTCTAACGCATTGTTAGGATTCAATCTCACTGTGTTTTTATTTTTCATGTCAGCAGCAACATAATCAAAATTACCATAAAGGAGATTACCGAAGCGGTGCGCATCTTTATTAAAAAAGCTTAACGACAAAATGCCACCTGGCTTGACTTGAGACACCAATGCGGAAATAGCTTCAAACGGTGAATTCAACCACTCTAAAACAGCGTGGCAAATCACCAAGTCATAGGTTTTGTTAGGTGGTAAGTCATTTAGAGAACCACAAACAAAAGTCACATCATCAAATTCAGCCAAGTTTTCCTTTGCCATTTCAACTGCTTCAGCCGACAAGTCATTAAACGTAAGGGTATGCCCCAACTCTAGCATTACCTTACTCATAATCCCTGTGCCACCACCAACATCGATTATATCGAGCGGTTTATTTGCAAGCTTGATATAATCGTGCAGGTTATTAACTAACAATTCATGGCGCAGTTTACCTTTACTCGAACCATAAATATTGTTGGCAAATTTATCCATCAACGAATCAAAGCTTTGATCTGAATTTTTACTCATAGGATTATAATATTGGGGTGAACAAGTTGCGTTCACTTCTAGTGACTTCATTGGAGATCATTTTACGTGGATTTGTTCTTAATTAAAAAGTTTATCGGTGTATTCTTAATGCCACTTCCGATTATTCTATTGCTTTTGTTAATCGCTATTTTCTATATCTGGCGGAAAAAATACGCTAAAGCCAATGTGTTTTTGAGTGCGGGAGTCATCGGTTTTATATTGGTTTCTTTTGCGCCATTGCCAAATACGCTATTGCATTCCTTAGAACGTCAATATCCACAATACGATCTTGCTAATAAGGTCGAATATATCGTCGTACTCGGCTGTGGCCATGTCAATGATAGAGCTGTCCCTATTACGTCTCAACTTTCTCCTTGTTCGCTAATAAGAGCTACAGAGGCGATTAGAATATTGCAATATAATCCACAGGCAAAAATAGTGACGTCGGGAAATGTAGGACGCCAAACATTCAGTAACGCCTATATGAACGCACAGTTTTTGATTGCAATGGGAGTCCCATCAAATCGCATTATCGAGGTTTCGTTATCCAAAGATACCGAAGAAGAAGCGGCAAATTTGCGCGCCACCCTGAATAATAAAGCATTTGCCTTAGTCACATCAGCCTCTCACATGAAACGGGCAGTTAATTTGTTTGAACAACAAGGTTTAAAACCTATTGCCGCGCCAACGGAACACCTGGTGCGTGATTCTGAGGATGGCGACAGCGGATACTTGCTACCAAACGCCCAAAACGTATACAAGTTTGAGCGCTGGTGGTATGAATGGATGGGAAATACTTGGGTCAAAGTAAAAAGTTGGTTCTAACCTGTTGGTGACTATACCGGATTATCAATATCCACAAAAGTCACGTCTAAATCAAAGGATTTGGCCAAATACTCGCCTAAGGCTTTGGCTCCATAACGTTCCGTTGCGTGGTGGCCGGCGGCGATAAAATGGATCTCCATCTCCCTGGCGACATGCACCGTTTGTTCAGATATTTCGCCACTGATAAACGCATCTATGCCCTGCTCTGCTGCCATTTCAATATAACTTTGGCCGCCGCCTGTGCACCAACCAATTGATTTTATACTGTGCTCACCAGCACTAATGATTTGTGGTGTACGTTGTAATGACTGCTCAACAGTTTTAGCCAATTGCTGCAAGGTTAATGGTGTTTCGAATTGCCCATGCATGGCGACGCTTTGCGGATTTTGTTGTTCCAAACCTCCGATGACTTCTATATTTAACCTTTTTGCTAATTGCGCGTTATTACCTAATTCTGGGTGAATATCCAGCGGTAAATGATAACCGTAAAGATTAATATCGTGATTAATAAGCTGCTTAATTCTTTGACGTTTCATGCCAACAATACAGGGATTTTCACCACGCCAAAAATAGCCATGGTGAACAAAAATTGCATCTGCGTTCAACTCAACAGCGCGGTCAATTAGTGCCTGACAAGCAGTTACCCCAGTAACAATCTTGCTAATTTCAGACACGCCTTCTACTTGTAACCCATTAGGACAATAATCCTTAACTTTTTCTGGTTTTAGCAGCTGATTAAGGTGGCTTAACAACGTTTGATTATTGATGCTCATATTCACTCTTTACAATTTAATAGCATTTTATACACATAAATGTCGAAATTAGACATCTTTCTGAAAACACGGTATAAAAGCATTTCAACAATATCAATTTTTTTTTAGCAAAAAGGTGTAGACCCTACGATGAGCAAACTGGACAAAGAACAGGTTATCGAGAAATTTACCGAAGCATATAAATCCGCCCACGGCAAAGCGCCGACAATAGAAGCAAAAGGCGGTTGGTACAGTGTCGACGGCGGTAAAAATGTCCGTTTGTCAGCTCTCGAAGAAATGATTACTGAACTAGAATCAAGTGACTCTAAAGTTGAACCGGTTGAAAACAAAACTGCTAAACAACAAAAGCAACTTGCGGCAAAAGCAAAGGCAACCAAGAAAGCTAAATCAAAAAGCAGTTTCTCTGTTAAACAATATTGGCAAGATCAGATTATGGCGCAAAATCCTGGTTCAAAACTGCCACGTTAATTTGTACAATGCTAGGTGATAAACGATTTAGGCGGCTTATTAGCCGCTTTTTCATTTCTGTTTTTAAAAGGAAAAACACATGACTTTCAAACGCACTCAAAGTGCACTATTTGTTATTGCTGCCTTAGGTTTGGCTGCATGTGGGGATAAACAAGAAGCCTCCTCACAGTCTGAACCTCAAGCTTTAACTGAAAAAGATGCGCAGCAGTTTGTTGAAAAAGCGCAACAAGATCTTGCAGAAATGTTAGTACCTGCAGCCCAGGCTGAGTGGGCCTATCAAACATACATTAACCAAGATACTGCTGCGTTAAGTGCCTATTTTAACGAAAAAGTTACTTCCAAAGCGACCAGTTATGCCAAAGAGGCTGCAAAATTTAATTCTGTTGAAGTTGATGCAGATACACGACGTAAGCTTAATTTAATGTCTAATATCTTGGTGATGCCTGCCCCTGGAGATCCAGAGAAGTCTGCGCGTTTAGCCCAGATAGGGTCTGAGTTAGGAGGCATGTACGGCGCAGGTAAATATTGCCGTACTGAAGATGAATGTTTCAGTCTCCCTGAAATGTCTAACATTATGGCAACTGAGCGTGACCCTAAGCTACTTTTAGAAATGTGGGAAGGTTGGCGCCAAGTGTCTCCACCAATGAAAGCACTTTATGCGGAGCAAACTGAACTAGCGAACTTGGGTGCCCAAGAACTGGGTAAAAAAGATTTAAGCGAACAGTGGCGCGGCAGCTACGACATGGAAGCGGATGCATTTGGCCAAGAGCTTGACCGTTTATGGGGACAAGTAAAACCGTTCTATGAAGCACTTCATTGTCACGTTCGTGCAGAGTTAGGCGAGAAATATGGCGAAGACATTGTTCCTCAAAATGAACCAATTCCAGCACATTTATTAGGTAACATGTGGGGGCAATCTTGGGGCAATGTTTATGACATCGTCAAACCCGAGCAAAAAATGGACGTAATTGATATAACCAAAGCCTTGGAAGAGCACAATTACGATGAAATTAAGATGGTTAAACAAGCAGAGTCTTTTTTCTCATCGTTAGGCTTTGATCCCCTACCAGAAACCTTTTGGGAACGCTCTATGTTCAAACAGCCAACTGAAAGAGATGCAGTATGTCATGCTTCAGCTTGGAACTTAGATAACGTAGAAGATCTGCGTATTAAGATGTGTATTCAGAAGAATGGTGAAGATTTCTCAACAATACATCACGAGTTAGGCCATAACTACTATCAACGAGCCTATAATAAGCAACCAACGCTATACCAAGGGGCTGCCAATGACGGCTTTCATGAAGCAATTGGCGACACAGTTGCTTTATCCATTACCCCAAAATATCTAAAAGAAATCGGTTTAGTGGATACTATTCCAGATGCTTCGAATGATATAGGCATGTTACTTAAACTGGCCTTAGATAAAATAGCATTCGTACCTTTTGGGTTAATGGTTGATCAATGGCGCTGGAAAGTATTCTCAGGAGAAGTCACACCAGAACAATACAATACAGCTTGGTGGGAACTACGTGAAAAGTATCAAGGTTTGAAGGCACCAGTTGATCGCCCTGCCGATGCATTTGATCCAGGTGCTAAATACCATGTACCAGCCAATACTCCTTATACACGCTATTTCTTAGCTCATATATTACAGTTCCAATTCCACCGAAGCTTGTGTGAAATTGCCGGTGATAAAGGTCCTATTCATCGCTGTTCGATATACGGTAGCAAAGAAGCCGGAGCAGCTTTGAATAATATGTTGGAAATGGGTCAAAGCAAACCTTGGCAAGAAGCCTTGGAAACCCTAACCGGCAAACCTGAAATGGATGCCACCGCCATTCTTGATTACTTTGAGCCTCTTAAAGCTTGGTTAGATGAACAAAACCAAGGTCGACAATGTGGTTGGTAACAGTTAAAAATTAAGCATAAAAAAGAGCGACCTAGATCGCTCTTTTCATTTCCATCTCTGTACGATTATAATTTTAAGCAACGAGCTCTTATTTAAAAAGGGTCTGGCTTTTTGACCATAGCTTTACAAAAGCGGACTCAATCCCAGTAGATGCGGCTTTACCTAACTTTTCAGCTAGACCCTTTTTCTTACTGTACTTAACTGAATAAATATTTCGGCTCTCTAATTTACTCATTAAAAAGTCATCAGAGGTTTGAATAACATCAACCAAGCCTAGCTCTTTTGCACGACTACCATACCAGTATTCACCAGTAGCCACTTTATCAATGTCTAGCTCAGAGCGATGAGATGATACAAAGTCTTTAAACATCACATGCACTTCTTCAAGTTCTTGCTTAAACTTGTCTCTTCCCTGATCAGTGTTTTCGCCAAACAACGTCAATGTGCGCTTAAAATCCCCTGCGGTATGTTGTTCAAACTCAATATCGTTTTTCTTTAAAATCTTATTAAAGTTCGGTAACTGAGCAATCACACCAATTGAACCTATGATCGCAAATTTAGCACTTAATACGTTATCCGCCACACAGGCCATCATATAACCACCACTTGCCGCCACTTTGTCGACCGCAGCGGTGAGATGAATATTTTTATCTTTTAGACGCTGTAATTGAGATGCTGCCAATCCATAACCATGCACAACTCCACCACCACTTTCCAAACGCACCAACACTTCATCCTTTGGCTGAGCAGCGCATAAAATAGCCGTAATTTCTTCGCGTAAACTATCCACTTCGTGGGCATCCATTGAGCCTTTAAAATCCACTACAAATAAATTCGGCTTTTGGTCAGATTCATCTTTCTTTTTAGCGACTTTATCCGCTTTTTTCTGTTCTTTTTGCTTTTTCTTAAGTTGTTCTTTACTTAAAAGGAGATGTTGAGCATGTTCCTTTAACTCTTCAAACTGCTCAGAAACAGATTTAATTTCTAACTGTCCATTGCCCTGTTTTTGCTTTGAAGCAAGGGCAACGATACCGCCTACTGTCAGTAAAATTGCGACCACAATGGTGACTGCTTTGGCCACAAATAAGCCATATTGAAATAAAAACTCCAAGCGTTACTCCTTTATCTTGATACAAGTATCAACTGAATAATATTACTAATTTGGGGATCAGCTCAAAAGCCGATCACAAGGTAATCCATCTATGTGGGGACAAAATGTGAGATTAAAAGCGCTTTATTTTCACATTCAGACACAGACCACGTATTTACAATTATCAGAATATAGCTGAGTTCGCAATTTAAGATAAGAGCAGGCAAAAAAAAGCCAAGTCATAGACTTGGCTTTTCTAATCACTTTGGCTTAATTGGCAACCACCGATGTGTCAGTGACAACAATAGTCCCGCCGGTTGCAAAAAACGCAGCGGCTTGTTTTTGCATTTCAGTTGTTACATCTGCACTAGGCGAAGGGCTCAATAAACTGGAGTGAACACCAGCAATAAAACGCACCAGTCCATTACCATCTGTGGTAGTTGAAACTCCGCTCAAGCCAGCGAATTTTGCCAATGGCTCAGTTCCCGCAAAGGTCGGTGAATTTACCGTTGAATTAGGAATGACCTGATCTGGCAATGCAGTTGAACCATCATCATTAGTCCCGCCACCAATCACTTCTTGGAACATAAAGTTACTATTAGAAGCAAGTAATGCCGCAAAGTTATTAGGATCAGATGCATCCGTTATCGTTTGTGCTGCAAACACAAAACTCGCAAATGTAGCATTAATCTCAGCTAAACCAGCCTCATCAAGTTGCGCTTCATAAGCAATAAAGGCAGGAATGATAGCTTGCTCTGCTGGTATTTGATTTTCCGTTGCATATTCAACTAAATACCCTTGGAATTCAGCGGATGATGAAGCTAATAAAGAACCTTTAATTAGATTGCTAAAGCTAGGCGACTCGATTAAGAAACCACCAGTGCCACCTCCAGGTACATTGAATACCGCTGTTTCAAATGCATACATAGAATCAAACGCAGCAAGAGGACTGGTTTCCCCGAATGATTTATTTGACGAGGCTACGGATGTAATACCCGTTATAGAACCTAAGCTCTGTCCAATATATGAGACTTTACTGCTATCTAAATCAACGCTACCACCAGTTAAATCTACAACAGCGTTAAGTCCTAAACGCAATCCCATAGCATCTACAATACTCTGACGGTTGTTATCACGTGTGGTTAATAGCGACGCAAGGTTCAAATAATCTGTGGTTGAACCACCAAAACCGGTGGAGGTATTCACAATTTGTCCGTCAATAGTAAATCCACGACTACCATGTAATGGATGATCTATTGCTACTGTTGCGAAACCAGCTAGTGACAAAGCGCCAGTGATAGCTAAGAAGTCTTCTTTCTTAGAAGTGATACCATGCTGTAATATAACAACAGGCCAACCAGATTCCGGCTTACTAATAGCAGTTACACCAGAGTTAGGTAACGCAGCTAACACAGCAATCACATTGGCATCTGGTACAGTAATCTGCACATCAAGAGTTTCAGTTCCATCGTCGTTAGACCCCTGCCTTGCAGGAATAGGACTGTAACGTGTTACGTGTCTTAAATCGTTCATACCTAAATTACTTAGGTCTAAATCTAATAACTGTCCGCCAGACGCAGCCTGACAAAGATCATTATTAGGACCGGTGCTAATAGTACCATTGGCTAAAAGCGTGGCAATTTGCTCACTGCCCAAGGTTTGTAGCGCAAGACCATTGGTACAAGCAGCTTCCCATCGACCATTTAAAGGATCAGCCGGATCACTGTAATAAGGAAGGTCAATACTTCCTGTTTTCATGGATGCGGCACAAAACGCCCCTACCTGCGGAAAAACGGCAGCAGCTGTGGAGAATAACGGAGATGAAGGATCAGAAATAGCGGAAATCATACCATCACAAGTATTTAATCCTACAGCAGTTAATCCCGCCAATTGATCTTCGCCCAAAATACTCGGCGCTAACATATCAAATGCCGTGGACACAGATGCTTCTGTTACTGGAATGACTGGCAAATATGCAGCGGCTTCGGCAGGTGAAAGACCCGCTTGCAGAGCTTGTGCGAAAGGTGCAATTTGCAGTTGTTTAACGGTATCAATAATTTGCGTAGTAGATTGAGTAGTAAAAGTATAGCTGAATATTATCTCGTCTTGACTCAGGCCAGCTTGACTGGTTAACACGGCTTCATAAGAGTTTATAATCCCTTGTAAGCTACGTTGTGAATCTGTTGCTAAAGGTAGCGTTGTCAGATCCTGACGAACCAATTCATAGGTGGTTGAAGGTTTCAACGCCTGTCCACCAGCAGTTAATTTATTTGTTGCCACCACATAGTAAGAAGTTGATTCTTTCAACGGTTTAAGTGGAATAATTGCAACGTCGTTACCACTTGCTTGAGTAATAAAGTCAACACCAAAGGTTAATTCATCGCCCACTTTACAACCGGTTATTGGTGGTGCAGTGGTGCAGTCGGGGTCATTCAAATCACCACCAATTGCGCCTTCAAATATACGCACAGCTCCGGCACTAGCGGCTGAGCTAGCATCTAAACTAACACCTGTAGGGTGTGAAGTAGAAAAAGTAAACGGATGTTGAGTAGACCAACCATCTAACGCGCCTAATGCAGCGGAAGGGTTTCCAAAATCAGGGGTAGCACCATTTGCCTGACCTGCTATCTCATCAGGCATTTCCAATGTGCCATCGTCAGTGATTTCCACTAAAGCGAAAAATAAGTCACTTGGAACATTCAATACACTATTGGCGGGGTCAAACATAATACGTGAAGCGGGAACTGTTTTAGTTGTATCCTGTTGGATTTCTTTTAGTTCGTCGCCACCACCGCAACCAGCGAGCACAAACACTGCAGCGATACTTGTGCTGATTAACAGTTTTTTCATTATTTCTCCCAAATACAGTTATTTCATTGATACACTTATAAAATGTGGTTTTTTTAGTCAATCTTCGTTCAAAGCTTGAACTGTCCACTATCTAACAAGTATGACCAGTTGTCATTGCCCCCATAGTATTGGCTTTGTTAGTTTTTTGCAAATAGGTTTGTTAATATTTTGTTAGGTAACAATTACAGTGAACAAGTAGGTTATAATTTTTGAATAAAGGTCACCAAGCTAGAAACCTAGACAATATCGAAATCCCCCAGCCTTTCCCAATGCTATGCAGTTAACTCAAAAATGAATACCTCAAAAAGCCCTTAAATGTTAGAATTCGTTATCTTTGGTTTAACTCAATTTTTAAAATGCTCAATTATTCTGCACCATTAAATGCCTTACAAAATAAAACAATATTAATCACCGGCGCCGGCGCTGGTATCGGTAAAACAGCAGCAATAACGTTTGCCAAACATGGGGCAACTGTCATTCTGTTAGGTCGGACGGTAAAAAAACTGGAATCGGTTTACGATGAAATAGTCAATGCAGGATACCCAGAACCCGCCATAGTACCCTTAGATATGCAAGGTGCCACTAAAAAACACTACCAAGATATGGCCAATACCATTATTAGTCAGTTTGGAAAGCTTGATGGTGTATTGCAAAACGCCAGCGTGTTAGGGCATTTAGAACCTTTTAAACAGATTGAAGAAGATATTTTCAATCAAGTAATGCAAATTAATTTAAACAGTCAATTTTTGATGACACAAGCATTATTAGAAGTCCTTGAGCTCGCTCCTAAAGCTTCAGTTATTTTTACCAGTTCCAGTGTTGGTAGCCAAGGCAGAGCCTATTGGGGAAGCTATGCAATATCAAAATTTGCAACAGAAGGAATGATGCAAGTCTTAGCTGATGAATACGCAGGCTCAAGTTTACGCTTTAACTGCATTAATCCAGGGGCTACTCGTACTTCAATGCGTTCAAAAGCATTTCCAGGAGAGGATGCAAGTACACTTAAAGCGCCGGAAGATATTATGCCATTGTATTTATATTTGATGTCAGATGACAGTCAAGAAGAGAATGGAAAAACCTTTGTAGCCCAACCTAAATCGTAGCAAATTGAACTTATGCTTGGATGAAAATGAGTTTAAGCGAAGGTTCAAAAACAAAAGTGCGGCTAATGAAAGCCGCATTTTTACTACTGACGTTGAAACAAAATCAATCGCCGATTTTAGCCCAAGTATCACGTAAACCCACTGTACGGTTAAATACTAGATTAGATTCATTGCTGTCCTTGTCTTTGCAGAAATACCCCGTACGTTCAAATTGTACGGTTTGATTTATTTCAGCATCTAATAAGCTTGGCTCTACCCATCCATTTTTCACAATTAAAGAATCAGGGTTGATACAATCAACAAAGTTTTCTTCAGCTGCAGGATTAGGCACCGTGAACAAACGATCATAAAGTCGTATTTCAGCCGGTAAGGCTTTACTCGCACTTACCCAATGAATTACTCCTTTTACTTTGCGTCCATCAGCAGGGTCTTTACCTAATGTATCGGGATCATAACTACAATAAATCGTTGTGACCTCCCCTGCGTCATTCTTTTCAACTCGCTCAGCTTTAATCACATAGGCATTGCGCAAGCGCACTTCTTTACCCAATACTAAGCGTTTAAATTTCTTATTCGCTTCTTCACGGAAGTCATCGGCTTCGATTAGCACTTCTCGAGTAAACGGAATAGTGCGAGTTCCTTTACTTTCATCATTAGGATGATTAGCTGCGGTAAGTTCTTCAACCTGATCAGAAGGATAATTTTCAATCACGATCTTAACGGGAGCTAATACTGCCATAGCGCGATTGGCATTTTCATTAAGATCTTCACGTATACAGGCTTCAAGCATTCCCATTTCGACCATATTATCCATTTTGGTCACGCCAATACGCTTACAGAATTCACGCACTGAAGCAGGTGTAAACCCTCTTCGACGTAATCCAGCGATAGTAGGCATCCGCGGGTCATCCCAACCGTTAACAAAATCTTCTTCAACTAATTGAATCAGTTTACGCTTACTTAAAACCGTATATTCTAGGTTTAAGCGTGAAAATTCGTATTGACGTGGTTGTGATTGAATATCGATATTGTCAATAACCCAATCATACAAACGACGATTATCTTGAAACTCTAGCGTACATAGTGAATGGGTAATCCCTTCAATGGCATCAGATATACAATGGGTAAAATCGTACATTGGATAAACACACCACTTATCACCCGTTTGATGATGATGGGCAAATTTAACGCGATAAATAACCGGATCACGCATACACATGAATGCGGAAGTCATATCAAT
Organism: Aliiglaciecola lipolytica; assembly: GCF_018860635.1. Taxonomy (GTDB): domain Bacteria; phylum Pseudomonadota; class Gammaproteobacteria; order Enterobacterales; family Alteromonadaceae; genus Aliiglaciecola; species Aliiglaciecola lipolytica_A. The sequence goes on along the minus strand of NZ_JAHKPT010000004.1, from coordinate 52,265 downwards.
TTTAGCCCGCAAAACACAATGGCCTTCAGCATATTCTCCGGCTGTCATTTTGCCAAACTCAGCTAAGTTTTGCTCAATTGTAGTGTCACGATAAGGACTATTTTGTCCAGGCTGAGTTAGCGTACCACGCATTTCTCGCATCGCTTCTTGACTAGAAAAGTCTACATATGCCAAGCCTTTTTCTATCAATTGCGTGGCATAAGCATGCAACTGATCAAAATAGTTTGAAGAATAACGGGCATCGCCTTCCCAATGAAACCCCAACCATTGAACATCGTTCTTGATTGAATTGACATAGTCGATATCTTCTTTATCTGGATTGGTATCATCAAACCTGAGGTTACAGGTGCCTTGATAATCTTGTGCAATGCCAAAATTCAGACATATCGATTTCGCGTGGCCTATATGCAGATAACCATTAGGCTCAGGCGGAAAACGAGTATGTATTTGTTGGTGCAACCCTGCTTGCAAATCTTTATCAATAATTTGACGTATAAAGTTGGTCGGACGAATGTCTGTCTCGGCCATTAATAGTTCCCCTGTAACACATGTATTAGACACGAAAAAAGAAGGCATTATAGCACTTTGATACAAAGGCAAAATCTTTTTAATCAAATAATTTATAAAGCATTCACCTGAAAGCTGGTGTATAAAAGTAACGAATATAAGGTTTTCCATTTACCAGCATCGCTAAAGAATAATAAAATGTTACCACTATGAAAGTAAAAGCGACCTCTTTTGATATTGCCCACCTCGCCGGCGTGTCACAATCTACTGTTTCCAGAGCCCTTCGGGATAGCCCTCTGGTTAACCAACAAACTCGAGATAAAATCAAAGCGATAGCCACTGAGCTAAATTACAAGGTGGATAAAAATGCGAGTAATTTACGCCAACAACAAAGTAGAACCCTAGCCTTATTATTGTTTGAAGATCTGACCACCGATGACTCTCTAATTAATCCGTTCTTTTTATCGATGATAGGCAGTATTACCAAAGCAAGTTCAAATGCAGGTTATGATCTGCTCATATCTTTTCAGAATATGAGTGATGACTGGCACGCCGAATTCGAAGACACGAATAAAGCCGATGGTATCATTTTACTGGGGTACGGCGATTTTGTTGATTATCGAGATAAGTTAACTCAGCTGGAAGAACAACAAACCCATTTCGTCAGATGGGGAGCCGAAGATAAAGCTCACCCTGGACTTTCCATTGGCTGTGACAACTACCAAGGCGGATTTGATGTGACACAACACTTGATTAAGTCTGGACGTAAAACCTTTGGTTTTGTTGGTGGCGCAGATAACCATGCCCCTGAATTTCAGGCCCGTTACTTAGGTCATTGCCAAGCGTTAAAAGATGCCCAGCTAAAAGTAGATAAAAACTACCAAGTTGAAGCATTTTCTACTGAAAACTCTGGGTATGATGCCGCCAAACAACTTTTGACCGCTAGTCCAGAAATAGATGCAATCTGTTGTGCCAGTGATTTAATTGCGATTGGCGTAATGCAAGCCTGTAAAGATTTAGGTAGACACATCCCCAATGATATTGCGGTCGTAGGCTATGATAATATTCCGGTATCACGATTCACTCACCCTGCATTAACTACCGTTTCGCAAAACACGATTCGTGCAGGTGAATTATTAGTCGCCAGTCTATTGTCGCTTATAAACGGCGAAGAACCTAAGACACAATCCATGCAAGTAGAAGTGATTCAGCGTGAATCATGTGGATGTAAGAAGTAGATATAACGGCTTTAACTTGTTGCAGAAAGTAAAAAACCGCGCTAAATAAAGTCTCATTTTATAGTAATAAGACGATAAATAGCGCGGCTAGCTGCTCATAAATTTATATAGTGTTATTCCACCGCAGTCACTGTTACCACAGCCGCTTCAGGGTCAGGTCCTGACACCTTAAATTGATACAAACCTGCACTCTCAATTTCTAGCATTAAATTGCTCGCATTATAAAGCAGGCCTAAGGGTGTCCCTAAATCGATTGAAGTACTTTCTTCTGCAGCACCTAAATTAACAGTAGACCAATCAGCAGAAGCCACTTTAAATTCATAGCTGCCAGCTTCAAGGTTAATTTGCACGGAGTATTCTCCAGCACCGTCGTAGCTTAATACATCTACTTCGCCCCACCCATTCATGCTACCTCGAATATAAACAGACGTATCTGCAAAAAACTCCGTAGAAAACACAGAAACAGTGGGTTCCTCAATATTGCTTACATCAAAAACAAAGCTATATTCACCTTCCTGCTCAATCGTTAGCGCTAGATTACTACCACTTTTAGCTAAAAACTTTTGTTGGCCAATTACGATAGAAGTATTTGCCTCGGCACTACCGTAATCAACAGTCGACCAATCAGCTGATGCCACTTTAAACTCGTAATCTCCGGCGGCAATATTCATTGTAGTAGTGTAGATACCGCCAACATCATAAGACATTGGGTTATCTTCACTCCAACCATTCATAGCACCACGAACAAATACCGTTGTTCCGAAGAAAGGTTCTTCGTGATCAACACTAAATACAGGAGCTTCTGAGTCACTTGCATCAATAACAAATTTCAAGGTAGCGTCTTGGGTTAGTGTCAATTGTAGATTCGAACCGCCTCTTGATAAGGTTTTTTCATCTCCTAACAACACAACTTGATCGGAAGAACCAAAATCAACTGTAGACCAATCGGCAGACGCCACTTTGAATTCATAAGTTCCGGCAGCAACAGCGATAACAGCTTCATAAATACCGTCACCGACATAGTTCATACTATTACTTTCCCCCCAACCGTTGAATCCACCGCGGACAAACACGGAAGTACTGCCGTAGGGTACAACATCAGGAGCACCTGATGTGGCGTAAGCAGATAAGCCTGTGCCTTGAGCGCCCATTTGTGGTTTAACAAACACTGCAGTGGTTAAGGCTGGCACCGTAAAGGTCCCCTCTCCCTCACCTGCAGTAAAATAAGCGCCGCGAACCACAGGATCTGTAGAAGCCATTTGCACATTGTGCAATTCAAAATCAGTAGCAGTTGGGACAGTGTGGCTTTGCTCTTCGTAGCTGGTGTTAACCACCACCACTAAAGCATCGACCATAGGATCAAGATCAGCTCTGGGCATATCAGGATCGGCAGATACTCCATCATCAATACTCATCACAATCAAACCGTTAGTTTGACGGCGACCAATATTGTGAAACCCAAGACGGTCTATTATCTGATCGCCAGAGGTTAATCTAAACAAAGGACTGCCCGAGCGTATCATTAGCATCTCATCAAATATTGCAGAAGCAAATTCAATTTCAGTCATGCTTGCAGCACGTTCAGGTGCAGCAAAGAAAATTTGCATTTGCTGCCATTTATCTTGATTGTCCTCGGCTAATGGTAGACCAACATTCCAGTTATTCGATTGCATGCTGAAATCTACGTAGTTAAACCAATCTCCAGCATCATAGGTATTACGGTCCATTGATTTAGAGCGTAGGAAATCACCGCCCATTTGTAAGAACGGGATACCCTGAGACATGAGTGGTAAAGTAGCACCTACATTTTGAGCACGCACACGCTCTGCCAATGTTAAGTCATCAGGCAAGGTATATTGGAAATTATCCCATAAGGTTTCATTATCATGCTTAGATACATAATTGATAATATCAGCAGGATCTGTCGCGTAGCCACCAATGCTGCTAGTGGTAGAAGCAACACCATTAAAATCTTCCAGGACGTAATCAGTTAGGGTGCCTGCCAATGACATTTTAATTCTATCCTGGTCGAGCATCGCGGCATTATCAGCTTCGCGCTTGAAGATGTGACCTTGTCGAACCGCTTCACGTATTCGGTCATTGTATGTACCTATTTCTGTACCAGCCATATTCCCTTGATTCGCTTGTTCGTAACCACGGTCTTCACGAGTCCAGCCTTCACCATAGAAATAAGTATCTTCATCCACACTTTTAACCGCTTCAAACAACCGTACCATCGTATCTTTGCTGGCTTGACTCATAATGTCGAAACGGAAAGAATCAAACTTATATTCAGACGCCCACAACGTAAGTGAGTCTTGCATTAATTTTTCCATCATCACATTGCGGGGTTCTGTATCATCGCAACAGGTTTCACGAATAATCGCGCCAGTATCTACTGCATACCTGTGGTAATACCCAGGAACAACTTTATCTAAGACAGATTTTGTGCTGAGTTCTGACGCATTGGTATGGTTGTATACAACATCCAGTGCCACACGTAATCCTAGCCCATGCAATGCCATATTCATTGCGCGCATTTCCTTAATCCGAGCAACCCCTTCAGGGTCAGAGGAATAGCTACCTTCTGGCGCATTAAAGTGAAACGGATCGTACCCCCAGTTAAACTGGTCGTGATTACGCATAGCTTGAGTTAACTCTTGGGCTTTTTGCCCTTCCCCAACACCAAAACTTTCAAATAGCTCAGCTAAGGTCATATCTTCACTAATTGAGCCATCTTTACAAATATCGGCACTGGTATTTAAACGACAAAGTTGACCAAAAGTACTGTTTAAATCCACGACTTTAGTTGTGTCTTCCTCGATTGAAGCAATATCGTTAGCGGGTAATAAATGGAAATGAGTGACACCCGCTTCAGCTAACTTGCGTAAATGCTCTACTGGCAAACTGCCGTCTTCAGTAAAGGCTAAGTACTTGCCACGATTAGCTGCCGAAGTACTTTGGTCGCGCACACTAAAGTCGCGAATATGCCCTTCATAGATGACCGCATCTTCAAAATTTTCAATAGTAGGAATCACATGTGAATCCCACCCATCCGGTTTAAGATCATCATCCTGCAAATTCACAAATTGAGAAAAGCGACTATTTGTGGAAAGACTAACCGAATAAGGGTCAGTGACATTTAATACCTGTATGCCGCTTGCCTTTGGATGATAAACAGTCACTTCATATCGGTATAATTGTCGATCTAATTCCGCACCGCCGGTATACGACCAAACACCAGTATCATCATCTACTGACATAGGTATGGTTGACGCCAGTGTTTTGTCCTGGTTATACAGTTTTAATTGTACATTTTGCGCAGTTGGCGCCCATACTGAAGCAGTGATTGTATCGCCATCATAGATTGGACCTAGCGTTGCTTCATCCGCATCCATATCCCCTGACGTATACACCTGATCAATTGCATTGGCCATTTGAATACCCGTTGCAGCAACTATCAGTCCCTCAGCGTTATAACCGGCCAAAACGGCTTGGGTTTTAAATACAGATTTAGCATCCTCTACAGACCAATCACCATAAAACGCGCCTAAATTCGCTAAATGAGGGGCAATGGCTTGCTGTTCATCGGTTAAGTCAGTTGCCGTCAATTCGATAGCAGTACCATTTAAACCAGTCTCTAAAGAAGCGACCAAATCAGCATCAGCCGAATAATGTAACTTCACCACAGCAACCGCGTCACTGGTATCCCAAAGTAAGGTATTAACGTCTAGCCAGTGAGCTTGTTGGCCTTCAATTTTAACTGGTTGAGGACCGAGCGAAACGATCGGATACTCGAATACGGCCTCTTCACCAGAGAACGTAAAATTCATGCGTGCGAATTTGGGATCATCTTGAGACAGCGGCATTCTTTTATCTGAGCCGCCCATTTCTTTACCGGCGTCATCAGTCCCAATATGGATAATGAAGTTTCCACACGCTCCTGCGCTACCCGCGTAGTTTTCAACAAGATCAATAACCCAATATGCACCATAATTAGGATCCACTCCGTCATGCACGCGACCATTAGCCCAATCGGTATCAGAGTCAGCATATGCACTACAAGTATCATTATTCCACGTGTGTAAACGATAGCCTTCATAGGAGGGATCAGTAGAGGAATTATCCGCACCTACCGCTGCTCGGTTATAATACAAAACCGCCTGATCCGCTTCCGGGGTCACCATAGGTTCAGGAGCAGTTGGGTCAGCTCCCACCACACAGGCATCATTGGTCTCATTAGGTACAGTGGGCGCATCACACTGAATCGGCGGTGGTGCCACGCATGCAGTGCCCGTTGAATTAGGTACATTAGGGACACTACAGGTCAGCAAGTTATTGCTTCCCGATTTAACATCAGCTCCACCACAGCCAGTTAAAATCAGTGCGGTTGCTAGCAGCATCATCTTTATTAATGCGCTTAAATTAGTAAACATAGGTCTATACTCCAATGTTATTTTCTTTTGACAGCGACGATTCGATTTAAAAAGTTTGGTTAGTTTCATAGCGAGTACGTCACCCCAAGGAAGTATTGGGTTCCAAAGTATTGAATAGTGCCGGTTTGAGATTCTCGACCGAAATAACTTTTGGTGGGTGCATCCGTTAGATTATTAATTTGAAACAACACACCTAGATTGTCATTGATGTCGTATGATGCTTGATAGTCAATAATGAGTTCGTCATCGAAGTTAACAATTTGCTCATTTACAGCAACTTGTTTTGAGACAAACGCATCACGCCAGCGCACATTCACGCGAGTTTCGAAGTCTTCGTATTCCCAGAAAAATGTGCCATTTACTACCGTTTCAGATAATCCGGGTAATTGTTGCGGAACACTTGTCCCACCCAAATTTGTTTGAAATTGAATTTCACTTTCAGTGTAGGAGTAACTCGCACTCACCCCTAAGCCGTCCCAAGGTGCAGGTAAATAGCTATAAACTTGGGTGTAAGCCAATTCGATACCTCGAATATAACCGCCTTCTCTATTGTTAACGGCCGTTGTGTAGGGTCCATTCGTGGTTGGAACCGTAATGAACAATGGCTCACCATTGGCATCTGTGGCTTGCGTTGCTTCGGCGCTTGGATCATCAGAATCTAAGAACACAGGTACTTCAATAGAAGAAGGGGTTTGGAAGCCATTGCCAGCGAAATCAAAGGGGTCGATGGTAAAGTCATTAATAAATGACTTAATATCTTTGTAAAATAACGCGACAACAATTGCTCCGTCGGTTTCATCAAAATAATGCTCATAAGAGATATCATATTGATTAGCATAAAATGGACGTAAATAAGGGCTGTTGGTTGAACTACCGGATAGCTCGGCATCACGATCAACGGAAATTTCCCCAGAATCTGGATTCATAGTCGCGTTGACATCAGCTACACGAACATTTGAATTGGCGAATAAGCGATTAATCGGAGGTCTACCCATCACTTTTGCCGCTGCAAATCTAAGTTGGTCTTGCTCGGTCAATTTAAAATTCAAGTTGAACGAAGGTAAATAGTCTGTGTATTTATCAACTAATAACTCTGGACGGTAAAAATTATTGATCAAGCCAACTTCATCGGTGATTAACTGCGCTCCTAACTCAGGATCTCCCATAACTACATCAACTAGGATAGTCTCTCCGGTATCAGGATCAGTCCCTTCCACTTGAATACTGCGACTTACATCTTGTAAAAACGTAGATGATTGTTCTGTTTCAACACGACGAATACCAATGTTTCCTGTAATGGGTAAATCACCGATTTCAGTGTCAATATTTGCCATGATGTAGGCAGACAACACTTTTTCATAGACTTCGCCACTTTCTAACACCGACCATGCCGTATTAGTGGTGCCGCCTGGACTGTTGATCACACCAGGATGACCTGCTCCCCAGGTTTGAACTGGCTGTGGTGTTCCTTCGGGGAACCAAGCTGACAATGCGCTATCAAGATCCACAGAGAGGTAACTTGGGAAATAACCAAAATCCCCTTCCCAATTGACCACAGAAGCCAACTGATCATTCAACGCCAAAGGCGGTTGACTGGCGGAAAATGAAGAGTCGCTGCCATATTCATATACTGAGCGATCATTAGAGTATTCGCGGTCTGAATAACGAACCCCAACCTCAAATGAAGAAATAAATGGATTATCAACTTCATATGTAAGATCTAAACGATATGCAAATAATTCATCTTCATTTTCATAAGGATAGATACCATATTTGGTCACATAGACATTATTTACATCTGAAAAATCATCAAATTGACTAAAGCCGATATCCGGCAAATCCAATCCATTGAGCAAATATGAAATTGAAATATCGGTATCAAATCGAGGCGTTCCACTTTCATCTTCGGCCCCTACTAATGACCACAATAGACCGTTTCTAAATTCACTTTTGGCCTTTGAATATGAAAAATCGACTTTGATATTCAAATTATCCGTAGCCTGCCAATCTGCATTTAATCCGAAATTCTGAATTTCATCAAAATCCTGATTGTCATCATTTACCAACTCAACACGAGTAAATGAATCTGTACCGCGACTAAATGTGCCGCCGATAACCGTATTATTATCCACAACAGGGTTAGTAATGACTGCGGTACCTGGTTCTAGCTTAACTCGAAAACCACGGGCAAATTCCTCAGAATCGAAACGGGAATAAAATGCATCGGTTTTTAATACAAAATTATCAGTGGGTGCCCATTCGATAGCGGCCATATAGCCATCACGGGTTTCTTCGCCACCTTTGTGCTGCATCTCGAATCCTTCGCTGACGAATTCACATTCGATACATTGCTGATCTTTAGGCACATCAGAGGTAGGGTCATAATTTTCCTCATCACCTTCGAGGAAATCTACATCACGCTCAGTATTGTAGGCCAAACCTATAAACTGAGTAGATACACTAGGCTGAAATAACCTTGCGTAACCTAGCGCCAGCCCTAAAGTGTCATCTAGCATTTTAGTTTGGAAAGAAAAACTAATGCGGTGACCAAATTCTTCTGCATCGGACACTTCACCTGCCCGATCGTTATACATGCCTCGCACATTCATATTGAACTTGTAATCTTCTGAAATAGACAATGGACTAGCTGTTTGCAACTCAACTGTGCCTGCTACTCCACCTTCAATTAAGGATGCTTTGGGAGATTTGTATACCGCTGCAGAGGAAATTAATTCAGACGGGTATTGATCAAATTCGATTGAGCGAGATCCGCTAGTGGATACTTGTTCTCGACCATTTAAAGTTGAAAAAACAAAATCACCAGATAATCCTCGGATATTTATTTCAGCAGCTTGCCCTCCCGTTCTCACCGCTGAAATACCGGGTAAACGCGTCAATGCATCTGCCATAGATACATCTGGTAAACCACCTAAATCATCAGCTGATAATTGCTCTGAAACAGTGTCACTGAAACGCTTTTGGTTAAGGGACTTTATTAGACTTGTTCTGAATCCTTTAACCTCTATTTTTTCGATTTGATCCACCTTTGCATCAGGCTGTTGCAACTCTGTTTCCTGAGCAAGGGCACTTATACTTGTGAGTGTCATACCGCTTGCAAGCAAAGCTGTTGTAATCAAACTGGGTCTGAATTTTTTCATGTGTGTTTCCCGTTCCCGTTTGTGGTTTCTATTTGAAAATTTTATCGACAATCTAAATACGATTGGCCAATAACACCAAAATTTACGATCATACAATGTTACATCTGTGTTAACAGAACACTCAATGCTGTGCATACGTATTCAATGCAGTGATGTATAGATTTTGGCTAAAAATGAAGATCTAATCAGGAAAGTTGGAACGAATGAAATGATCTTAAGCTTCTGTATTTATTTATAATATTTGAACGAGAAGATGGATTACTAGGTAACTAAAACAGATTTACTCTCATATTTAGGCACAATAATAGCAAAGGGAAAGTCAAGATCATGATTAACATTGAGACAACAGGATATTATTTAATAACGAGATTATTGTTAAATATTTGTGTTTTTTAGACGACTTTAAATAGCCATAAAAAGGTCGTTTTTTAGACTAAAATAAATAAAAAAAACCCGCCAAATGACGGGTTTTATCTAGCAAATTAAACGCAGATTACCAACCAGTAATTTCGCGTAGCCCTTTACCAATATCAGCAAGTGAACGAACCGTTTTAACACCGGCATCTTCAAGTGCTTTGAACTTCTCATCAGCTGTACCTTTACCACCGGCGATAATTGCGCCAGCGTGACCCATACGCTTACCAGCAGGTGCAGTAACACCAGCAATGTAAGATACAACAGGCTTAGTAACGTTAGCTTTGATAAATTCAGCAGCTTCTTCTTCTGCAGAACCACCAATTTCACCAATCATAACAATAGCTTCTGTTTCTGGATCTTCTTGGAACAATTTCAGGATGTCGATGAAGTTTGAACCTGGGATAGGGTCACCACCAATACCTACACAAGTAGATTGACCAAAACCTTCATCCGTAGTTTGTTTAACGGCTTCATAAGTCAATGTACCAGAACGAGAAACAATACCTACTTTTCCAGGCTTATGGATATGGCCAGGCATGATACCGATTTTACATTCTCCAGGAGTGATCACACCTGGACAGTTAGGACCGATCATACGAACGCCCTTCACGGTCAAGTATTCTTTTACGAACAACATGTCGATTGTTGGAATACCTTCAGTGATACAAATAATCAATTCGATGCCCGCATCAGCAGCTTCGACAATTGAATCTTTACAGAATGCAGCAGGTACATAAATAACAGAAGCAGTTGCGCCAGTTGCTTCAACAGCTTCACGTACTGTGTTAAATACAGGCAAATCTAAGTGAGTTGTACCACCTTTACCAGGAGTTACACCACCAACCATTTGAGTACCGTAAGCAATCGCTTGCTCAGAGTGGAAAGTACCTTGACCACCAGTAAAACCTTGGCAGATAACTTTAGTATGCTTATTAATTAATACAGACATTATTTGCCCTCCGCAGCTTTAACAACTTGCTGAGCTGCGTCAGTTAGACTGCTTGCAGCTATGATATCTAGGCCAGAAGCAGCTAATACTTCACGTCCTAGTTCAGCGTTAGTACCTTCAAGACGTACAACTACAGGTACGTTTACACCTACTTCTTTAACTGCACCAATAATACCTTCAGCGATCATGTCACAACGTACAATTCCACCAAAAATATTAACTAATACTGCACTAACGTTGCTGTCAGAAAGAATAATTTTAAATGCTTCTGCTACACGTTCTTTAGTTGCACCGCCACCAACATCAAGGAAGTTAGCTGGTTTGCCACCGTGAAGGTTAACAATATCCATAGTTCCCATTGCAAGACCGGCACCGTTAACCATACAACCAACGTTTCCGTCTAGTGCTACATAGTTAAGTTCCCATTTAGCCGCTTCAGCTTCACGAGCGTCATCTTGTGATGGATCGTGCATAGCTTTAACTTTAGGCTGACGATATGCTGCGTTACCATCGATAGCAACTTTAGCATCTAGACAATGAATGTCGCCGTCAGCTTTGATTACTAGAGGGTTGATTTCGATCAGGGCAATATCAAGGTCAACAAACATTTTTGCTAAACCTAAGAATATTTGCGTGAACTGTTTAATTTGTACGCCTTTAAGGCCCAACTGAAATGCCATATCACGAGCTTGGTATGGTTGAGCACCAACGATTGGGTCAATTTCAGCTTTTAAAATCTTTTCAGGTGTTTCTTCAGCAACAGTTTCAATTTCAACGCCGCCTTCAGTAGACGCCATGAAAACGATACGACGAGAAGTACGGTCTACAACCGCACCTAAATAAAGTTCATCGGCGATATCAGTACAAGATTCAACTAAGATCTTGCTAACTGGTTGGCCGTTTTCGTCTGTTTGAAATGTAACTAGGTTTTTACCTAACCATTTTTCAGCAAAAGCTTTTATTTCGTCTTTAGATTTAACTAATTTAACACCGCCAGCCTTACCTCGGCCACCCGCGTGTACTTGGCACTTAACTACCCATTCGCTTCCGCCAATTTTATCAGCCGCCGCTGCAGCTTCTTCTGGAGAATCTGTTGCAAACCCTTCAGATACTGGCAAGCCATATTCTTTGAATAATTGCTTACCTTGATATTCATGCAAATTCATGGTGTTTCTATCCGTTTAATTTAATATAAAAGCCGCACATCAGCGACTTGATTAAAGGTGTCGATAATATACCGACATTCGGATAGATGATAACTTCCGTTATCATCTATCAATTCGATTTAGACCAAGGTTTTAAACGTCCAATAATAGACGAGTTGGGTCTTCTAGCATTTCTTTTACCGTAACCAAAAAGCCTACGGATTCTTTACCATCAACGATGCGGTGGTCATAAGATAACGCCAAATACATCATAGGTAAAATTTCAACTTTTCCATTTACCGCCATTGGACGATCTTGGATTTTATGCATACCAAGAATCGCACTTTGTGGAGGATTAATAATTGGAGTTGATAATAATGACCCAAAAACACCACCGTTAGTGATAGTAAAGTTACCACCTTGTAGATCATCCATAGCAAGTTTGCCATCACGACCTTTAAGCGCAAGAGATTTAATACCGCTTTCAATCCCTGCCATTCCCAATGCGTCACAATCTCTTAATACTGGCGTTACCAAACCGCGAGGAGTAGAAACCGCAATAGAGATATCAAAATAGTTATGATAAACAATATCATCACCATCGATTGATGCATTTACTTCAGGGAAACGTTTTAACGCTTCAGTTACTGCTTTTACATAAAACGACATGAAACCTAAACGAATACCATGGCGCTTTTCGAAGCTTTCTTGGTATTGCTTACGCAAATCCATAATTGGCTTCATGTTGATTTCATTAAATGTTGTCAACATTGCAGTAGAGTTTTTCGCTTCTAACAAACGAGTTGCAATGGTTTTACGCAAACGTGTCATTGGAACACGTTTTTCAGTGCGCTCACCGACTAAAGCAGCAGGCGCGGCTGGTGCATCTTTGGCTGCAGGTTTAGAAGCACCTTTAAGATGTTTTTCTACATCTTCTTTAGTGATACGTCCGCCTTTACCAGTACCTTTGATGTTAGCCGCGTCTACGCCTTTTTCAGCTAATAAACGTCTAACCGAAGGACTAAGTGCATCATTTTCTTCTGCTGATTCGGCTTCTGCAGACTCTGCAGCAGTTGGGGCTGCAGCACCCGCACCTTCGATGAAATTAGCGATGACTTGTTCACCAGTAACTGTCTCGCCTTCAGGTGCCAATATGTCACTCAAAGAACCGTCTGCTGGAGCAACGACTTCTAACACTACTTTGTCAGTTTCGATATCCACTAGATTCTGATCCCGAGAAACAGCTTCCCCAGGTTGTACATGCCATGTTGCTATTGTTGCGTCAGCTACCGATTCTGGCAGCACAGGAACTTTAATTTCCACTGATTTACCCTTTGTACTTGATGTAGATGGTTGACTAGCGGCTGGAGCTGCAGATGCTTTAGTACTGCTAGCGCCATCGCCTTCTTCTAGTTTTGCAATTATTTGTTCACCAAGGACTGTATCACCCTCAGCATCCATAATTTCTGTGATTATACCCTGTTCTGGGGATACAACTTCTAGCACTACCTTGTCGGTTTCAATATCAACAAGATTTTGATCACGACTGACTTTGTCACCAACTTTGACATGCCATGTGGCAATCGAAGCATCTGCTACTGATTCTGGTAGCACCGGTACTTTAATTTCTATTGTCATACTGGTTCCTAATTATAAAGTAAGTGCATCATCAACCAACGCTTTTTGCTGTTGATTGTGAACCGCGTTATAGCCAACTGCAGGAGAAGCAGATGCAGTTCTACCCGCATAGGTCAATTTTGCGCCTTCTGGGATAGATGCCCAGAAATGATGCTGGCTACAATACCAAGCTCCCTGATTTTGTGGTTCTTCTTGACACCATACCCAATCTTTTACATGTGCGTACTTCTTGGTTATGTTTGCCACCATTTCCTCACTTGGGAATGGGTAAAGTTGCTCAATTCTGACTATAGCCACATCGTGTTGTTCATTTTTACGACGTTGTTCTAACAAATCGTAATATACTTTACCTGAACACATGACAACACGCTTAACGTCAGCTGGCTTAATTTCATCAATTTCGTCAATGACATTATGGAAGATACCATCGGTCAATTCATCAAAACTAGAAACAGCCAAAGGATGACGTAAAAGTGATTTTGGTGACATCACGATTAGAGGTCTACGCATCGGACGAATAGCTTGACGTCTGATCATATTGTAAACCTGTGCAGGTGTAGAAGGCACACAAACTTGCCAATTGTGATCTGCACATAATTGTAGAAAACGTTCTAATCTAGCTGAGCTATGTTCCGGACCTTGTCCTTCATAACCATGTGGCAACAATAATGTTAGACCACATAAACGTCCCCACTTAGCTTCGCCAGAACTTAAAAACTGATCAATAACCACTTGCGCACCGTTGGCAAAATCACCAAATTGTGCTTCCCAAATGGTTAATGTGCCAGGCTCAGCGGTTGCATAACCAAACTCAAATGCGACAACTGCGGCTTCAGATAAAACCGAGTCGTAGATTTCCATTTTACCTTGAGATTCATCAATGTTTTGTAGAGGCATAAACTCAGCCCCATCAACTTGATTATGCAACACAGCATGACGATGGAAGAATGTGCCGCGACCTGAATCTTGCCCTGTTAAACGAATATTCGTACCTTTAGATACTATATCAGCGTAGGCCAGATTTTCTGCCATACCCCAATCTATCAGTTTTTCTTCTTTTAACATGGCTTCACGATCGCCATATAGTTTCTTAACCCGAGATTGTAATTTGAACTCTTCAGGATATTTAACTATTGAGCGACCTAGCTCAAGTAACCTTTCTTTCTCAATTGATGCGTCATATTCAGCAGTCCAATCGTGCCCTAAGTAAGGAGTCCAATCAACAGAGTGCTCGGTCATTGGACGCCATTCAGGCACAACACATGCACCGTGATCTAACGCTGCTCTGTATTCACTGACCAATTTTTCCACTTCATGCGCTTCAATGCTGCCCTCAGTCGTTAATTGATCAGCGTACAATGCGCGTGGCACAGGATGTTTTTTAATTTTTTGGTACATCAACGGCTGAGTTGCATTCGGCTCATCGGCTTCGTTGTGGCCATGACGTCGATAACATACCAAGTCAATCATCACATCACGTTTAAATGTGTTGCGATAATCTAATGCTAATTTTGTCACGAATAAAACCGCTTCAGGATCATCAGAGTTAACGTGAAAAATAGGCGCCTGAACCATCTTTGCAATATCAGTACAATATTGAGTGGAACGAGTATCTTCAGTTTTAGAAGTGGTAAAACCAACTTGGTTATTTATGACTATTCTTACTGTACCACCTACTTTGAATCCCCGTGTCTGAGACATATTAAATGTCTCTTGCACAACGCCTTGTCCAGCAATGGCCGAGTCACCATGAATAGTAATTGGTAGTACGGTAGAACCATCAGCACAGTTGCGGCGATCAAGTCGCGCTCTTACTGAACCGATAACAACTGGGTTTACGATTTCCAAATGTGAAGGGTTAAATGCCAACGCTAAATGAACGTTGCCACCGCCGGTAGCGAAATCAGACGAAAAACCAGCATGATATTTAACATCACCAGCGCCAAGCGATTCATCGTGTTTACCGGAAAACTCATCAAATAAAACTGATGGATTTTTTCCTAAAACGTTCACAAGTACGTTTAATCGTCCACGGTGAGCCATACCAATAACAACTTCTTTAGCGCCACTTTCACCCGCGTGGTTGATTAACCCTTTGAGCATAGGTACTAAAGCATCGCCGCCTTCTAACGAAAAGCGTTTAGCTCCAGGGAACTTAGCACCTAGGTATTTTTCCATACCATCTGCAGCAACTAAGCCTTTAAGAATATTGATTTTTTCATCACGACTAATTTCAGGTTTTGCCTGTACCGATTCGATACGTTGTTGTAACCAACGTTTTTGTTCGGTATCCGTTATGTGCATATATTCAGAACCAATAGAACCACAATAAGTTCTATTTAAAGAAGTGAATAAATCCTTCAATGTCATCGTTTCTTGACCAATTGCATAAGATCCCACATTAAAATGTGTGTCGAAATCTTTTTCAGTCAAATTATGATGAGATAATTCTAAGTCGCGAACTCTAGGCTGCTTCCATAAATCCAATGGATCTAAATTGGCATGTTGATGCCCTCTAAATCGATAGGCATTAATAAGCTGGAGTACTTTGACTTGCTTATCATCACTTGTTGAAGTTTTTGAAGGTGCACTGCTAGTTGCTCTAGCCGCTGGGCCTAGTGCTGCCAACGCTTTAAATTGTTCTCTAATTAAAGAATGGTTGGTATCTAATTCAACGCCTTCTACTTTAGGCAGGCTTTCGAAAATACTTCGCCACTGCTCTGAAACACTGTTGGGGTCTTCCAAAAATGTTTCGTAGAGTTCTTCTATATAAGCAGCGTTGCCGCCAGCCATGTGTGAAGAATCCCACCATGCTTTCATCACGCTTTGTTGCATTATTGTCCCTTTAAAAAGTAAGGCTAACAACCGGATATCTAGTATGCGTAAATATCCAAAAAATAAAAGTAAATAAACCTAAAAGGTTTGATTTTTTAAGTAAAAAAGCCATCCTGCAAAGGATGGCTATTTAGACTTGCTGTCACGAATAACACCACTGGTGTTAAATGACTAAACTAAACAGCCCGTTGTAGTAGCATCGACTTGATATGGCCGATGGCTTTCGTCGGGTTTAGTCCTTTGGGACAAACACTAACGCAGTTCATTATACCGTGACAACGGAACACGCTAAAAGCGTCGTCCAAATCACTTAGTCTAGCATCAGTTGCTGTGTCACGACTATCAATTAGGAATCGATAAGCATGCAGTAATCCAGCAGGTCCAATGAACTTGTCAGGGTTCCACCAAAATGACGGACATGATGTAGAACAACATGCACATAGAATACATTCATATAAGCCATCCAGCTTAGCACGCTCTTCAGGAAGTTGAAGATGTTCACGGGCTGGCGGATGATTGTCGTCATTGATCAAAAATGGTTTAATTTTTTCATATTGCGTATAGAACTGACTCATGTCAACGACCAGATCACGTACGACTGGTAAACCAGGTAATGGACGAACCACAATTTTACCTTTTCCTAAAGCGGAAAGCGGCGTGATACATGCCAAACCATTTTTACCATTCATATTTACGCCATCAGAACCACAAACACCTTCACGGCATGAGCGACGGAATGACAACGTAGGATCTTGTTCTTTAAGGGCGATAAGCGCATCAAGCACCATCATATCTTGCCCTTCTTCCACTTCAAGCGAGTATTCTTGCATGCGTGGTGCGTTATCAACATCCGGGTTGTAACGATATATTGAGAAAGAAAGATTCATCTTCGTTACTCCAATTAATAAGTTCTAGCTTTAGGTGGAAATGCTTCACGTAATTTAGGTGTCATGTTCACATCACGTTTAAGCATTGATTCTGACTCTGGTAAATAAACAGAGTGACATAACCACTGTGAATCATCACGGTCAGGATAATCGAATCGGCTATGAGCACCACGACTTTCCGTTCTAAAGTTCGCTGCAACTGCAGTACTAAATGCAGTTTCCATTAAGTTATCTAGTTCAAGACACTCAATACGTTGAGTGTTGAAATCGCTACTCTTGTCATCTAAACGAGCGAATTTCAATCTTTCTCTAATTTCTTTCAATTCAGCAAGACCTTCGGCCATCGCATCACCTTCACGGAATACAGAGAAATTAAGCTGCATACATTGCTGTAAGTCTTTCTTAATTTGTACTGGATCTTCGCCTTTACCAACTTCTGAGCTTTCCCAGCGATTGAAACGAACCAGCGCTTCTTCAACATCAGTTTGCGATGCTTCAGCAAAATCAATCTTATCGATAGCTTCACCAAGGTGAAGACCAGTGGCACGACCGAATACAACCAAGTCTAATAGCGAGTTTCCACCAAGACGGTTTGCACCGTGCACAGATACACATGCAATCTCACCACAGGCAAACAACCCACCAATTGGTTTTTCGTTGCCATCTTTATCGATGCTGATAGCTTGGCCATCAACATTAGTTGGAATACCACCCATCATATAATGACAAGTTGGAATAACTGGAATTGGCTCTTTAACTGGATCCACGTGTGCAAACGTACGAGACAACTCAAGGATACCCGGTAATCTAGATTCTAGAACGTCTTTACCTAGGTGATCTAGTTTAAGTTTAATATGCGTACCCCAAGGACCTTCACATCCGCGACCTTCACGAATCTCAGTCATCATTGAACGGGCAACAACGTCACGACCAGCCAAATCTTTAGCATTTGGTGCATAACGTTCCATGAAACGCTCACCGTCTTTATTAAGAAGGTATCCACCTTCACCACGGCAACCTTCGGTTACTAGCGTACCAGCACCGGCTATACCTGTTGGGTGGAACTGCCACATTTCCATATCTTGAACTGGAACACCAGCTCTTAATGCCATACCAACACCGTCGCCAGTATTAATGTGTGCATTAGTGGTTGAAGCGTATATACGCCCTGCACCACCGGTAGCCAATACTACCGCTTTAGATTTAAAGTAAACGACTTCACCACTTTCAATGTCAATAGCAGTACAACCGACTACATCACCATTTTGGTTTTTGACGAGATCAAGGGCATACCATTCACTGAATACTTTTGTTTTATTTTTAACATTTTGCTGATAAAGCAAATGCAATAATGCGTGGCCTGTACGGTCAGCCGCTGCAGCTGTACGAGCGCCTTGCTCACCGCCGAAGTTTTGAGATTGACCACCGAAAGGACGTTGATAAATGCGACCGTCTTCAAAACGAGAAAATGGCAAACCCATATTTTCCATTTCAATGATCGCTTCAGGACCAGTCTTACACATATATTCGATAGCGTCTTGGTCACCGATATAATCAGAACCTTTAACCGTATCGTACATGTGCCATTCCCAGTTATCTTCATGGGCGTTTCCTAAGGCTACAGTGATTCCGCCTTGGGCAGACACTGTATGTGAACGTGTTGGAAACACTTTTGAAAGTAACGCACAGGACTTGCCTGATTGAGAAATTTGTAAAGCTGCTCGCATTCCAGCGCCGCCAGCTCCTACTACTACTGCATCGAACTCATGAACCGGAATACTCACTTCACACCCCACAAAACAAATAAACCAACTGCAACATAAACAAAAGCAATAATGTTAAGTACATATTGTAACGTTGCTCTTAAACCTGGAGCCTTGACATAATCGGTTAAAACTTGCCATAGACCAATTCTTACATGGTACATAATTGCGACTAGCGTAATGAAAGTGAAAACTTTCATAAATATGCTAGAGAACAAATCTCTCCATACTTCAAAAGTCACCACTGGAGTGGCGATAAAGAAATATGTCATGTAAAAAGAAAATAAGGTAATGATAAGTGCCGTAGCACGCAGAGTAACAAAATCTTGCACTCCATTACGTTTCAAACTCGCTTGTTCCGTTACCACAATATCACTCCTATAACGATAGTCACTAACACCCACAAACCAATAGTGGCTTGTGCGCTTAAATTACCTGACTGAATTTCTTCCCAATGACCCATGTCCATAATCACGTGACGGATACCGCCAAGGATATGATAGGTCAATGCGGATAAAGTACCGATAGCCACGAATTTACCAAGGGGCCCTGCCATAACTTCTTGCACTGTATTAAACCCATCAAGGGAAGATACAGATACAGCCCAAGCCCAGATTACGAAAATCAGAGCGAAGAACATTGCGACACCGGTTGCCCGATGTAAAATAGAAACTATAGCTGAAGGGGGAAAACTTATCGTATTGAGTTGCAGATTGACTGGTCTTTGTTTTTTCACTTTATGTGCCTGTAATCATTGTTGAGGTTTGACGCATTTATTTAAAGTTATTTTATTGTATAGTGCATAAACGAAAACTGAGTTGAACAAGTTCAACTGTTAACACTTTGTTAATTAACTATTAAACCTTTAACAACTAAGCGTTTTTTTTCATTTAGTGGCACAAAGTATATCCAGCGTTGAGCTTAATTACAATTTTTGTTCTAGATAAAAAAACTGTTTATTCAAAGTTTTCGATATTAATAGGTATTCTGAATACATTATGAGAATAAATATTAAACATTCATGTATTAAAATTGACTTGCAGCAACTTTCTAAGTACAAATAGCACACTTTTTTTCATGGCTGTTATTATTTAAGATATTTATAACAGTTTAAGAACTTAGTCTAAGGAGAACATCTTATGGCAGAAACTAAAGCCATTTTAAAGGTAGGCGACAAAGAGGTAGAACTTCCGGTACTTTCGGGAACTGCTGGGAACGACGTAATAGATGTTCGAGCTTTAGGCTCTAGCGGTTACTTCACTTTTGACCCTGGTTTTATGGCTACTGGTTCTTGCGAATCATCCATCACGTTTATTGATGGAGCTAAAGGCGTATTGCTTCATAGAGGTTATTCAATCGAAGAGCTTGCCAGAGACGCTGATTATATTGAAGTTTGTTATATGTTGTTACACGACAAAACGCCAACTTCAGAAGAATATGCTGATTTCAAAAACACTATTACACGTCACACATTGGTTCACGATCAATTAACAAATTTCTTTAGAGGTTTCCGCAGAGACGCGCATCCTATGGCCATGTTATGTGGAACAGTAGGCGCACTTTCTAGCTTCTATCATGATGATTTAGATATTTCAGATCCTGAACAACGTCTTCGTAGTGCATATCGCTTAATCGCTAAAATGCCTACTTTAGTAGCCATGTGTTACAAATATAACGTTGGTCAACCCTTTGTTTATCCTCGTAATGATCTAAGTTATGCAGAAAACTTCTTAAACATGATGTTTTCTGTACCAGCTGAAGATTACAAAATCAGCCCTGCTGTTGCTAAAGCTATGGATCGTATCTTTACGCTGCATGCTGACCACGAGCAAAATGCATCGACTTCTACAGTAAGACTTGCAGGTTCTTCAGGTGCTAACCCATATGCGTGTATCGCAGCTGGTGTTGCATCTTTATGGGGACCGGCTCACGGTGGAGCTAATGAAGCTTGCTTAAACATGCTGCAAGAAATAGGCAGTGTTGACCGTATTCCAGAGTTTATCGACCGCGCTAAAGACAAGAATGACCCTTTCAGACTAATGGGATTCGGACACCGTGTTTATAAAAACCACGATCCTCGTGCAACTGTTATGCGTGAAAGCTGTCACGAAGTGCTAGAAGAAATGAATATCGATGATCCTTTGCTAAATGTAGCTATGGAACTTGAAAAAATCGCCTTGAGCGACCCCTATTTCGCAGAGAAGAAACTTTTCCCGAATGTGGATTTTTATTCAGGTATCATTCTTAAAGCAATTGGCATTCCTACTAACATGTTTACTTGTATATTCGCATTAGCAAGAACTGTTGGTTGGGTTTCTCATTGGCATGAAATGCTTAGTCAACCTGGACAAAAAATTGGGCGTCCTCGTCAGCTTTATACTGGTGAGAACTTAAGAAAGTACACCCCAATTAAAAAATAACTTTTAGTTATGTTCAAAAATAGCGCCTTTTTTGGCGCTATTTTTTTGTAAACTGAACAATCAATAAACAACTAAACAGGCATTAACTATAAATTTACACAATGTTGCCTAAATGTTTAATGATTGACAGTTTAAATAATCGATTGTTTTTTGAAAAACGATTGAACTAGCTAAGTTAAATTTACGTAAACATCGAATAAAACGAGTATAAGTGATAAAAAATGCTTAAATACCACGCCAAAATATTAGGGTACGCAGGCCTAATTCCATTTATCATGTTGCCTTTTTTCATTCTATGGGAAACCGTTTCTTACTTTGAAGGGGTCGGTTTCTTCATTCAATACTCCGCTATAATACTGTCGTTTTTAGGTGGGGTGTTATGGTTTGACGGAATTAATAACGAACGTTCTATTAGCTTGTTGTATATTGCCATGTTGCCGTCAATTTTAGCCTGGTTAAGTGTTATTTGGTTACCTCCAAAGATAGCCCTGATTGCTTTAGCCTGTGCTTTTACTGTGGTTATTTTCTACGAATTTAAACTTTCCACCTTGGCCGTATGGTATCGATCCTTAAGAATACGCTTGACCTCGATTACCGTTGGTAGCCATTTAATGATGATTTGGTTAATTCAGCAAACGTCTCAATAATTAAAATTCAAAATCCCAAAACAATTTTCAACATAAAAAAATAGCCCTAATGGGCTATTTTTGTTGTTTATATTATCAAAAACAAGAGGTTTTAAGCTCGAATGAGCTCCAATAATTCCGCTGTTTTTTGCTCCATCAAGGCAATATCACCTGAGGATTCAACATTTAGGCGAATAACCGGCTCTGTATTCGATTTACGCAAATTAAATCGCCAGTTGCCAAATTCCAAGCCAACACCATCGGTATCATCAATAACCTCAGCCAGAGGCTGATATTTTGCGATAACTCTTTGTAATGCAGCATCAGCGTCTTCAAGCAAGCTATTAATTTCACCCGAAGAAGGAAAAGCAGCTATTCGCTGTTTAACTAATTCAGATAAAGGTTGAGAGCTTGTGCAGATTAACTCAGCAACGAGTAACCATGGGATCATACCTGAATCGCAATATGCAAAGTCTCGAAAATAATGATGCGCACTCATCTCACCGCCATAAACAGCATCTTCTTTTCGCATTCTTTCTTTAATGAACGCATGACCCGTTTTACTCTTTATCGGGGTCCCGCCAGCTGCTTTAACAATATCTTCGGTATTCCAATAAACACGCGGATCATAGATGATTTTACTGTCTGCATTTTTATCTAAAAATGCTTTAGCTAATAAACCTACAATGTAATAGCCTTCAACAAAGTCACCTTTTTCATCAAACAAGAAACAACGGTCAAAGTCGCCATCCCAAGCGATACCCATATCAGCTTTGTGGGCGATAACGGCATCGGCAGTATCCGCTCGGCTTTCTGGTAATAATGGATTTGGTATACCATTTGGAAAGTCACCATCTGGTTGATGATGAACTTTGATAAATTCAATGGCAACATTTAGCTCTTTGAGTTGTTGTTCAATGGCATCTAACGCTTTTCCTGCCGCACCGTTACCCGCATTTACAACTAGTTTTAAAGGCTTAAAGTTTTTCAAATCAACGTAAGACAACATATGTTCAACATAAGCGGGTAAACAGGTACGTTGAGAATACTTTCCTGAAGTGGCAAGCTTTTCTGTTGAAACACTACCCTGCCCCTTTAAAAAAGCGTCGTCGCTACAGCGCTTATCCGAAAAAAAGTTTAAACGCTCATCGACAATGGCCTGCTCATATTGTTCTGCAATATCTTTTATTGCAAATAAGCCAGTATCACCGCTGATTGGACGAGATTCGCTTTTGACTAATTTCATACCATTATAATCAATGGGGTTATGACTGGCGGTAACTTCGATTCCGCCATCAACTTTTAAATGTTTAGTGGCGAAGTAAATTTCTTCGGTCCCTGTCATCCCAAGGTCAATAACGTTTGCCCCGCCATCAACTAAACCGGCGCTAAGTGCTAACTTTAATGGCGCAGAGGTATGACGAACATCTCCACCAACCACCACGTCTTTAGCTTTTAGGTATTCGGCATAAGCTCGACCAATACGATAGGCAACATTTTCGTCCAACTGTTGCAACAACTTGCCGCGAATATCGTACGCTTTAAAACAACTAATTTGCATCTTGATCAATCCTTATTTACTTAGCAGTACGACCATATCTATCGGAAAAGCGAACAATATCGTCTTCACCTAAATAACTACCTGATTGCACTTCAATAAGCTCAAGAGGCACTTTGCCTGGATTTTCTAACGCATGAACTATACCAATTGGAATATATGTCGATTCATTTTCAGTAACTAAGAAGGTTTCTTCGCCATTAGTCACTTTTGCGGTACCTGAAACTACAATCCAATGTTCCGCGCGGTGATGATGCATTTGAACTGACAATTTTTCACCAGGATTAACGGTAATTCGTTTCACTTGGAAACGGCCACCATTATCTATGGAGTCATAACTTCCCCAAGGTCTGAATACTTCACGATGAAATTCAAACTCAGGTCGATGCTGTGCTTTAAGTTCGTTAACCACGGTTTTAATGTCTTGAACTTTATTTTTGTTGGCTACCAAAATTGCATCTTTAGTTTCTACAACTACCACATCGTCCAAACCAACCACTGCAATTAAACGCTGCTCTGAATTAATGTAACTATTATTCGTATTGGTTAGCATCACATCGCCCACACAAACATTGCCTTGGGAGTCTTTTGTATCTGAGGTTTCCCACAACGACGACCAACTGCCAACATCATTCCAACCAGCATCAAGAGGAACCATAGCGGCATCGTCAGTTTTTTCCATTACCGCGTAATCCACCGAATCATCTGGACAGGTAGCGAAAATGTCAGCATCGACTCTAACGAAGTCCAAATCTTTAGATTCAGATGAAATCGCTTCTTTACATACTTTAAGCATCTCAGGTGCGAATTTTTCCAGTTCCTGCAAGTAACGACTTGCTTTGAACATAAACATTCCGCTGTTCCAATAGTAATCACCATTAGAAACGTACTTTTTAGCGGTTTCCATATCTGGTTTTTCTACGAATTGAGAAACCGCAAATCCGGTTTCAGAATGGTTTAATTGCTCGCCTCTGCGAATATAACCGTAACCAGTGTGTGCACTGTCTGGAACAATTCCAAAGGTGACTAGTTTACCCTGTTCAGCCAATGCATTGGCATGTTGTATCGCTTTGTGGAACGCTTTATTGTCTTTAATTAAATGGTCTGCAGCCAACACTAATAAAACCGGATCTTGACCTTCGCTACATGCTTGCAACGCAGCTAAAGCAATAGCAGGCGCGGTATTTCGGCCAACAGGTTCAAGTAAAATACCACCATGTTTCCTACCTTGTTGACGTAACTGTTCAGCAACTAAGAAACGATGGGCTTCGTTACAAATGTAAATAGCAGGCTCTACTTGCAAACCATCGAGTCGGCTAATCGTATTTTGCAGCATGGTGTTTTCATCGGTTAATGCCAAAAACTGCTTTGGTAATGCAGCTCGAGATTTTGGCCACAATCTACTTCCAGATCCGCCGGCGAGTACAACTGGTTTCATGTATTTTTCCTTTTTTATATTTTAATGATGTCTAGATTAGCAACTCGCTAATATTGGATACTTTGAAGCTCGCCTAATTCTAGAAATCACCCGTTCCACAAACATAGTTAAACGCATGCTATAAAAGCTGCGCTTAGTAATCAACAACTGAATGTCTATTAACTGTAAATCGTCCATTTAAAGCCAATTACAAACACAATATTAACTTTTTCCTTTCATTTTTTTAACTTCTAAACAGTGTCATAAATTAGCAATATTGATAGTACTTGTTATACTGCGCGGCAATCGAAATATCGCGAACAAATTTCATCTATGCAGGAACAAAAATCTCGCTTTGGCGGCACTGAAAGACTTTATGGTTTAACCGAAACACAGCGTCTAAAAGACGCTCATTTTTGTGTGGTCGGCATTGGTGGTGTGGGAACTTGGGCAGCTGAGGCTTTAGCCCGCACAGCAGTAGGTAATATCACCTTAATCGACCTAGATGATATTTGTACCACTAACACTAATCGCCAAATTCATGCCCTAACCGACACCGTTGGCGAAGCGAAAGTGGAAGTAATGGCTGCACGAATAAAGCAAATTAACCCTGATTGTAATGTAAATTGCATTGAAGATTTTGTCACCCCAGACAACTTAAATGAATATATGAACAATGGATTTGATTATGTCATTGATGCAATTGACAGCGTGCCTGCAAAAGCCGCTTTGATAGCCCATTGTAAACGAAATAAAATTAAGATAATTAGTACCGGAGGGGCTGGCGGTCAAATCGACCCAACCAAAATCACCATCGCAGACTTGTCAAAAACCGTTCAAGACCCCCTTGCGGCGAAACTTCGCAATCAGTTAAGGCGCTTTCACAATTTCAGTCAAAATCCCAAACGTCGATTTGCCGTAGAGTGTGTCTATTCCACTGAACAACTGCGCTACCCTCAAGGTGATGGCAGTGTGTCTTGCCAAAAATCTGAGACTCAAAATAGCGCAAGACTGGATTGTAATAGCGGCTTTGGGGCATCCGTTTCAGTGACCGCATGTTTTGGTTTTTTTGCTGCATCACGAGCAATTAATAAGTTTTTATCAAGCTAAACTGCTCATGTTAGCCGGTTGCTCACTCGGGCTTTTTTAATATCTAAAATAATAGCCACGAACAACCAAATTAATACAATCGACACCATTAACCAGGTGCTCTCCGCGACCTGCATTATTTCTTCGCTTAATAGTGCAGTTGAGGTTATCAATATTAAGTAATAGGGTAAATTAAGCAATCCCGCTAACCAAACCACTTTTGACGGTCGTTTGTTAGCGCCTTGGTTAAACATAAAAAATGCCAGTGAATTAATATGTACCATGGCCAGTAATAATGAACGTAAATTAGTCGCGGAATCAGACGAACTTGACTTACTATTTAAGCGGCCTAATTGGTAGTTAAGAAAAGAGCCCAAGGTTGCGGCTAAAACCATTGCTATGGTCAAATATAGAATATCCTCTAAATTAGGCTTGGATACAATAACCAACACCACCGCGAAAAATTGACCTGGAAAATAGAACCCCACATAGACAATTGATTCAGCTAAAATAATGAAGAAAATGAGGGTGTAAAAGTACTCTCCAAAAGCTGATTTTAGATTTTCAAGAATTGTAATTCCCGCCGGAATAATATCAAAGTGCACTAGGCTAGCGATTAAACCTAACGCGAATAAAGCGGTTGTTGGCAATATAAAAGCATATTTCATATCAAAGATACGCCATCTAATCATTTTGAGATCAACACAACCACATTTCACCTTGATAAATGTTGGAATTGGAATTCATTACTATTAAAGAAAAGAAATTGGGCATATTGCCGATACCTAGATAACCGATGCTTAATTGGATTGGAAAATTAGACAAAAGGTAATTATGTCGCCACAATCAAGGTATTAGTTTAGTGACACGAATAATAATTAAGGATACTTCATGCGTATGACCCAAGACGAACTCAATCAATTAATGGCAGACAGTGCCCAAAACGCGATTGATACAACATTGGATGAATTTAAACTGGTTTTGGATGGCACAGTTGAAAGTATCGCTTTAGTGGACGATGTGATTTTAGCTTGGATTGAAAAATACAAAGATCAAGCATTGGAAAATGATGCTGTATTCACAATATCTAATATTTACGGTGCATATATAGGTGAAATATTTAAACAGCTTGTGGGTGGAAATTGGCGCTATGATGAATCTGACAAAGATGCCCCTTACGTGGTTATGGAATATTCAGGTAAGTCTTATGCATTTGCCGGCATCTGTTATCAAAGATTGGTCAATGACAGCCAAATCAGTGTGCAAGACTACTTTCAACAAGCCGTTGGAAATAGCGTTCAATAAAATAATAAAGAAAGTCAGTTTAAGAAGATACGGGCTGGTTATCGGCCCAATCTGCAATCATGTAACGTAAATGACGACTTTTGAAAATCCAATATAACACCACTAAATCAAATAAAAACAAGGTCGCTACCGCCCAAGAAAATTGCCAATGTTGGCTCAAAGAAATTTGTATTTGATGGAGCAAATCCAAAATCACGGTTAGAATCAAACAAGGTTTAATTAGTCGTCTGATAAATTGCCATTTTGTGTCCCACCACTTTTCTCTATAAGCCACAATAATTATCGCGAGCAGCGCGCCACCACCAATTCCGAAACCAATAAACAGTTCATTCTTTTGCGGGTAAAATATTTCTAATAAGCCATCAGCATCGCGGAAATTACTTAGAGACAAAATAAAAATCACGTAGCTTTTGGCAAGAAATAAACAGCACCACCAAAAGAACCGTGGAGGTCTAATGCGTCCGGCTTCATCGTATTGACTCAAGGGTAATAATAATTTCGACATGTTACCTATTTTTTAATGCTAGACACAGGCATCGCAGCCAAATGCAACAACCCTTTATTCACTCTCAGTTTGAATACCCAATGACAGAAGCATGTCATCAAGCACTTCATCTAAATCATCGAAGGTGCCGCTAGATATATATATGCTCATACTTGAACGTATACTCACTTGCTGACCTTGTTGATCACCTAAAATTGTGCTTTCCAAAGCGTATCTCATACGTTCAAAAAATGATTTGGCTGAATCTTCCTCTATGTCAGTTAAACACACAATAAATTGTTCAGGTGCAAATCGACCTAAAATATCTCTATCGCGAGTTACCTGACTAAGGGTTGACGAAATTTGTTGTAACGCCAATTCACTATTTGTCGCACCTATTTGACGATTTACATCTCGGAAGTTACCTAAATCAAATAACGCTAAAGCATTAGCGCGGCCAGGCGAAGGTTCAGGTACACGACGAATTTTTGCCAGCGCAGCTTTACTATTTAATAAATTGGTAACCGAATCAAAGGACAAACTATTGAGGTATCTGCGACGTAACCAAAACACAATTGCGATGACCACGATCAAAAGCACACAGACGACTATGACGATTGTTTGAATACGTTCGTTTCTCGATTCTTGTAGACTGGACTCCAAACTTTGTATTTGACTGTGTAAATTAGCCACACCCAATATTTTGCCTGATTCTTGCTGCTCAATAGTCTTATTAATCATCACATCTGAAAATGCTTCAAAGGCTTTTTGCGCGTTTTCAACATCACCTAAAAACAACTGTATTTGCACAATAAATTTTAAGTAATCTTTGTTTCTATTGATGAATATTTTATAGCCATCGCTGGTGTTTTTTTCATCTTCTAAAAACTGTTTTAAGCAATTGATATCTTCATCTTCATAACACACCACAGCACTATACCAACGAAATAAGCTGTTAAATGTTGAGCTGTTAATTGAGTCTAGGTAGATTTTCCACTTCGCCAAGCTATAACGTAACTGCTCAATATTATTAGTTCTATAATGATATCCGGCCTCAGCAAAGTGCAACCATACGTTAGAAAGCGCGGTATCCACAGAGATATTTA
Source organism: Aliiglaciecola lipolytica (assembly GCF_018860635.1). Lineage (GTDB taxonomy): Bacteria > Pseudomonadota > Gammaproteobacteria > Enterobacterales > Alteromonadaceae > Aliiglaciecola > Aliiglaciecola lipolytica_A. The sequence goes on along the minus strand of NZ_JAHKPT010000004.1, from coordinate 23,287 downwards.
CTCTCTTAAACTCTTGGATTGCTTGTTCGGCTTTTTCAAAATTCCCGCTCGCCATTTGTGAAGAGATCACACTCATGAGAGTGGCCAACAAGTTGGAACTGGTGTACGTGCTTAACCCCAATTCATAAGACTTTTGAAACTGTTCAGCGGCTAAAATTTGTTGTCCGAGTGAGGCATATAATAGCCCAATATTATTGTGTATATGCGCTAACGCTGCCTGATCATTCTTTACAGCATAGGTTTCTAATAAGGCATACATTTTACCCAGCTTTACACCTTCATCCATGTCAGCATGACAGACCGTAATCAAGCCTAATTGCGCGCTTAAATGAATGTCCTTAAATTTATTTTTGGAAAGTTGCTCCGCGCGTTCGTAAAGTTCACATCGCTCCAAGTTTTCTTGGACATCATAGATAAAGCCCAGCTGATAAGTAGCGGATGCGTAATATTCCATTTCTTCATTCACATCGGCATTATTAATCAGTTCGATTAACGCTTGTTTGGCTTCCTCATGTTTGCCAACGCAAATTTGCCAATGAGTCCTCATAACGGTTAATTGAAAACGTTGTGTGTCGTTTATTTCAGGAAGGTTTAAGTGTTCACCAATAGAAATATTTGCATCGTCTTCAGGACAATCATATGTATTGACTTTTGAGGCAAAAATAAAATCAGCGACTTGTTTATTTTGATCAGCGAAAACAACAGCGGAATTAAGCAGGCCAAACATGAAGAAATAAAAGCACACGGATTTTATATTCAAGATAACGTCCAACCCGCACTTTTTAAGGGAAAAGCAATTTAGCATGATTCAATTATTCTTATTACATTCAACCCTGAATGTTCAGGTGTATGAAATCAATAACGCGAGTTTAAGTCTTTCTAGTTTTAAGCACAAGACAGAATGAATTAGTAAGAAAAAACCAGCCAAACAGAAATACAAAATTGAAACGAAAATGGTTATTAGCAAACCTAAACACTTAGGCACATATACTGGCCTAAAGCTTATAGCGATGATTGAACGCTATCACTATCACGACCAATGACATTCCTGTATAATCCCGCGTATTAAAGTACCGACTCGTCGAGACAACGTTTAGTCAGCTAAACATGAGTTAATCCACCATTTATTAGTCTTAAACCGAAACGTTTAAGCAATACCAGCTATAGCACAAGGCACAAGATGACCGTAGAAATTGTTAACCCCAAGCAAACCACTACCCTAGAAACACCAGTGAAAGTCTTGGAATCAAATAACGTAAATAAAGTGACTTCGGGAACGAAGATAGGGTTTGTTAGCCTGGGCTGCCCCAAAAATTTAGTTGACTCAGAACGTATCTTGACGCAATTACGCACCGAAGGTTACGACGTTGTACCAACCTACAATGACGCTGAATTAGTGATTGTAAATACCTGTGGTTTTATCGATTCAGCTGTACAAGAGTCATTAGATACCATCGGTGAAGCATTAGCTGAAAATGGTAAGGTCATTGTTACCGGTTGTTTAGGCGTCAAAGAAGACGAAATTCGCGAAGTGCATCCTAATGTTTTGGCTATTACCGGTCCCCATGCATACGAAAGTGTGGTGGAACAGGTGCATGCGCATCTGCCAAAACCCCAACACGACCCTTTCATGCAATTAGTGCCAGATCATGGGATTAAATTAACGCCAAAACATTATGCCTATTTGAAAATATCCGAGGGCTGTAATCACAGATGCACCTTTTGCATCATCCCATCCATGCGCGGTGACTTAGTCAGTCGTCCTGTGGGAGAAGTGTTAGATGAAGCCACACGCTTAAAAAATGCAGGTGTAAAAGAGTTATTGGTTATCTCCCAAGATACCAGCGCTTACGGCGTTGACGTTAAGTATCAAACAGGGTTCTGGGATGGTATGCCGGTAAAAACCGACATGTTGGGGTTATGCAAAAAATTAGCTGAAATGGGAATTTGGGTACGATTGCACTATGTATACCCCTATCCTTCTGTTGATAAAGTGATCCCGCTTATGGCTGAAGGCAAAATACTGCCTTATTTAGATATTCCTTTTCAACATGCGACGCCGCGAATTTTAAAGCTGATGAAGCGTCCTGCGGCTGCCGAAAAAACCCTCGAACGGATCAAAGCTTGGCGTGCTATATGTCCACAATTAATTATACGCTCAACCTTTATTGTCGGTTTTCCAGGTGAAACAGAAGAAGAATTTCAACAACTTTTAGACTTCTTAACCGAAGCTCAGCTAGATAGAGTTGGTTGTTTCAAATACTCCGACGTGGAAGGTGCCAAGGCTAACGATTTGCCTGATCCAGTTTCCGAAACAGTTAAACAGGAGCGTTTTGAACGCTTCATGGCGCTTCAGTCGCAAATTAGCGCTGAAAAACTACAACAAAAAATAGGTTTGGAATACCAAATTCTGATTGATGAAGTGACAAGTGAAGGAGCTGTAGGTCGCTGTTTCGCCGATGCTCCAGAAATAGATGGGCAAGTTTATTTAACAGATGAATTTGACGTCAATCCTGGCGATCTAATTTGGGGCCAAATTATTCACGCAGACGAGCACGATATGTGGGCAGTAAAGGTAGAAGACTAACCCTTCGAACTTAGTAACATTCTGATCCCAACAAAATTTTAAAATTAATTTGCGGGCTGTAAATCAGCCCTATCTATTTTTAATATTCATAAAATCTTGCGGTTAACTCAGTCTAATTAAATTCTCGTGATAGTGTTAATACTCGCCCTCCAAGCATATACCAAGTGTCATTATTTCAGCTAGATTGGCAGGCATTGCTTTCGTGATCAGACTCTCAGCAAAGTGCCTTGAGTAACACAGTAAATAGTGGTTTAGGATTATTTATTTTCGCAGACAGTAGCTAAATTAATGTCCCACAACAACATGCAAAAACATTATCAAAATTGCCATTTTGGTGGTTATTCATTATTGTGATTTCGCTACTCTGGATTGAGCGTAAATTCCAGCTGTAAACCTATCGCTAAAGTGCTTTGTTGCAACATTTAGGTTTCGTCTAAATCGTCTTCTGCCTGTTCTACTAATGCTTGATTGAGGCGTTTATTGGTTTGTACTCCAAGATGACGGAACTGTTCGATTTGGCGAACAAGGTTGCCTTTACCAGAGACTAACTTATTGGTTGCTGCATCAACGTGTTTTTGCACAGTATCTACAGACTTACTGATTTTTTCAATATCGTCCACAAAGCCATGAAACTTGTCGTAAAGCTTACCAGCTTGAGTTGCGATTTTTTGTGCATTTTGGTTTTGGTATTCGTATTGCCAAATGTTATTTATAGTGCGCAGCGCCACCAATAAATTAGTTGGGCTAACTAACATAATATTATTATCCAGTGCCAGTTTTACCAGCTCTGGCGCTTGGTCGATGGCCACTAAAAATGCAGACTCTATGGGGATAAACATCAACACATAATCGAGTGTGCGAATGCCTTTTAAATCTTGATAATCCTTTTTCCCCAGCTCCTTAATATGATTACGAATAGAATTAGTATGAGCTTGCAAAAATTGTTTACGGGCAACCTCATCATCTTGACAATTAAAATAGCGTTCATAATCTGCAAGGGACACTTTAGAATCGACAACAATGTCTTTGTCGTTAGGTAAGTGCACCACTACGTCTGGCTGATACAGTTTTCCCGACTCATTCTTGAGGCTAACTTGGGTATCGAACTCGTGTCCCTCACGTAAACCAGATTCAGTCAAAATGCGCTCTAGAACAACCTCACCCCAATTACCCTGTTGTTTATTATCGCCCTTCAAGGCCTTGGTCAAAGCTGCTGCTTCTTGGGTAATTTGTTGATTGAGTTCTTTGAGTCCTAAAATCTCAGTTTTAAGGGAAGCTCGCTCTTGCCCTTCTTTTACATACTGATCGGAAACTTGCTTTTTAAAACCTTCGATTTGCTCTTTCAGTGGCGTTAAAAGAGCGTCCAATCCGGCTTTACTTGATTGTGTAAACTTCTCTTGTTTTTGTTCAAATATTTTATTCGCCAAATTTTCAAATTGTTCCTGCAAACGCTTTTCAGCACTGGCAAGTAAATCTAGTTTGTCTTCTAAGGCTATACGTTCTTGAGCAAAGCTAGCCGCTTGAGACTCTAGTTGTGAATAGTACTTATTTGACTTGTCGTTGGCTTTTTGGGCATTTTCCTGCCAAGTAGCAAGCTGTATAGTTAATTGTTCTATTTGCAGGTTTTTTTGTTCGAGCTCACCAAATTTTCGTTGTGCCACAAGTTGTTGTTGGTGGGCCTCATCAATTCTTAACTGCATTTTTTCTAATTCGTCATGCTGTTGCAGTATTTGATTTTCTAGTTGTTGTCGATTTTGATCCTGTTGCAGTTGCTCTTGCTTCTTTTCAGCTAAATGCTTTTGACGATTAATAACATTGGTTATCAATGCCCCTAACAATAACCCTAAAAAAGCGGCACTGATTAACAGTAAAATGGTATTTTGATCTAAATCTAAATTCATATTAATGGATTCTAATTCTAAATGACTGGCTTAAATGACGAAGTTTTTGACAAGGTAGATTAAGTGCATCCTAGACAGGATGCACTTTTGTAGCTTTTATTTAGAGGATTCTAACTTCTTGTTTAAATCTTCTATTTTCACTTTCCAAATTGCAGGACCAGTCTCGTGAGCATTAGCTCCGGTACTATCCACGGCAACGGTTACTGGCATATCTTCAACATCAAATTCGTAAATTGCTTCCATTCCTAAGTCTTCGAAAGCAACAACACGGGATTTTTTGATCGCTTTTGATACCAAATAGGCCGCGCCGCCCACTGCCATTAAATAGACCGCTTTGTGTTTAGCAATACTATCAACAGTAGCAGGTCCTCGTTCGGCTTTACCTATCATCCCCATTAAACCGGTTTTTTCCAGCATCATGTCGGTAAATTTATCCATACGGGTGGCGGTTGTTGGACCTGCAGGACCAACGGCTTCATCACCCACTGCATCAACAGGCCCCACGTAATAAATAAAGCGATTAGTTAGGTCAACCCCTTCCGGTAAACCCTCACCATTATCCATCATGGTTTGAATACGTTTATGGGCGGCATCACGACCAGTCAACATTTTGCCTGAGAGTAAAACGGTTTCTCCGACTTTCCAGTCCAAAATATCTTCTTTTGTGACAGTATCGAGATTTACACGACGGGTATTGTCGCCCACTTCCCAAGTAATATCTGGCCAGTCTTCTAATTTAGGTGGCGTCAATTCTGCGGGTCCGCTGCCATCAAGGTGAAAATGTGCGTGTCGCGTGGCGGCACAGTTGGGGATCATGGCGATGGGTTTTGAAGCCGCGTGGGTTGGCACTGATTTAATTTTAATATCGACTACTGTTGTCAAGCCGCCTAAACCTTGCGCCCCAATACCGAGGTCATTTACTTTTTTGAAAATATCTAAACGCAGTTTTTCTTCAGTCGTTTCAGCGCCCCGCTCCATTAACTCTTGAATATCAACGGGATCCATTAAACTTTCTTTGGCCAATACCGCTGCTTTTTCGGCTGTTCCTCCAATACCTATACCTAACATGCCAGGAGGACACCAACCCGCGCCCATGGTTGGCAAAGTTTTAACCACCCAATCAGCGATATCATCACTTGGATTAAGCATAACCATTTTTGATTTATTTTCAGAACCGCCGCCTTTGGCCGCAATCATCACTTCAATACCTTCACCTGGTACCATATCGATATGGACTACAGCTGGGGTATTATCTTTAGTGTTTTTACGAGCACCGGCAGGATCAGATACGATGGATGCTCGAAGTGGATTATCTGGATTAAGGTAAGCGCGACGAGTTCCCTCATCAACCATTTGTTGAATGGTCATGTCAGTTTTATCCCACTGCACGCCCATTCCAACTTTGACAAAACAAGTTACGATACCCGTATCTTGGCAAAGGGGACGTTTGCCTTCAGCTGACATACGAGAATTGATCAGTATCTGAGCCATAGCGTCTTTTGCTGCCTGACTTTGTTCTCTGTTGTAAGCTGCTTCAACCGCTTTTACATAATCTATAGGGTGGTAATAGGAAATAAATTGTAATGCATCTTCAATGCTATCAATTAAATCTTGCTGACGAATGAGTGCCATAGGTGCCTCTAAATCAATTGTAGGGAAGTTTTTTGTGTCTTAAATATCCGCCAATATGATACCCTCTTGGAATCAATTGCTCCATCGCTAAACGCGTATAATTTAAATTTGTTGGTAAAATTTCCATGCAGCATAGCGCTTGTAAAAGCTCTCGTATTCAAACACTTGCTATTCCTTCTTCAACAGACATTACGGAATTGTTTGCGGATTTCTGCCAATCTAAATGGTCGATTTTGCTGGATTCATCGAATAGCACACACAAAAATGCCCGCTTTGATATTTTTGTTGCCAACCCTATAGCAGCGATTACCGCCAAACAGCACTTGTGTGAAATAGAATACTTTTATGACCAAGAAAATGGGTATTCTGCTATTCAAAAAGTACTGAAAATTGAAGGTCAGCCAATTCACATTTTGCGTACTTTGCTAAAATCCACACTCCCCAAAGCACTACCGATAGAGACTGAAACGCCAATAAGCTTACCTTTCACCAGTGGTGCTGTGGGCTTTTTCGGCTATGATTTAGGCCGATGTTATGAATCTTTGCCTAGCTTAGCGAAAGATGGCTACAGTAATTCTGATATGGCCGTGGGTGTGTACGGTTGGAGTGTTATAAAAGATAATCAGACTGGGCTTTTTTATCTGGCAGATATTCCCGGCTTACCTGCGCCTAGTAAAAGTGAAATAGAAAATCTGCTCAACGCCCCAGCCCATCCTGAAACCCAGCAAAAATATAAGTTGGAAACACGCTGGGAAGCAAATATGTCGAAGGCCGAATATGTGACTAAGCTGCAAAGGATTCTGGATTACTTGCGCGCGGGTGATTGTTATCAGGTCAATTTAGCACAACGTTTTAGTGCCCGATTTAGCGGCTCTACTTGGCAAGCATATTTAAAATTAAGAAAATCCAATCAAGCTCCTTTTTCTGCTTACATTCAACTTTTAAACAGCACAGTTTTAAGTATTTCTCCTGAACGATTTTTAAAAGTGAAAGACAATCAGGTCGAAAGCCAACCCATCAAGGGCACTCGGCCTCGGGCAACGGAGTTGAAAACAGATCTACACAATATCGAAGAATTAAGAAACTCCGCCAAAGATCGTGCCGAGAATTTAATGATAGTAGACCTATTGCGAAATGATTTGAGTAAAACCTGTGAAGATCATTCTATTCAAGTACCTGAACTTTTCGCCATCGAAACCTTCGAAGCGGTGCACCATTTAGTCAGTACCGTAACTGGCACTCTAAAAGCAGATAATGATAGCTTGAGTTTATTAGAAGGTGCGTTTCCAGGTGGTTCGATTACCGGAGCCCCGAAAATCCGAGCAATGGAAATCATTGATGAATTAGAGCCAGATAGACGCAATATCTATTGTGGTAGCATAGGTTATATAGATAGAAACGGTGATATGGATACAAGTATCTGTATTCGCACTTTATTATGTGAAGATTCACAGATATATTGTTGGGCAGGCGGTGGAATTGTACTAGATTCAAATCCTCAAGATGAATATCAGGAAAGTTTAGATAAAGTGTCGAAAATTTTACCTATTTTGGACAACGACCAGTGAACAAAGAAGAGTTTATTCGTCGATTTCAACATATTAGACAAGTCAAGCCTGAAGCGGATTTTCCCTTACTGAAAGCCGGTAAACCCGCTGCTGTGCTGATCCCGATTATTGAACGGGCTGATCAGTTAACCGTATTATTTACGCAGCGCGCGATGCACTTAAAGAACCACCCTGGACAAGTTAGCTTTCCCGGCGGAAAGCTAGAAGACAGCGATATTAATTTAGCACATACAGCGCTGCGAGAAACGCAAGAAGAGATAGGACTGACGTCCGATAAAATCACTTTGATTGGCAGCCTTCCCAAATTTCGCACCGTTAGTCGTTTTGAAGTGACGCCCTTTTTGAGCTTTGTTGAGCCTGAGTTCGACCTTGTTTTAGACCGAAACGAAGTAGACAACGTGTTTGAAGTACCGTTGTTGCACCTTATGGATAAACAAAATCATCTTATTCATTGGGTTAAACGTAACAATGCTAAACACCCTATTTATTTCATAACTTGGCAAGACAAGACCATTTGGGGCGCTACAGCTTCATTTGTGAGACTGCTGTCAAATCACATCGACTACTAGCACATTTAGCAAGCTGTATAAGTTTTGTTTACGCCCTCATTAACAATTCTCGGATAAAAGTTGCCTGTAAACACTTGCCCTCCAGAGTAACTATCAGCATAGTAATATGACATTCATATTAACTAGGAAAATACAGCAATGATCAGCGTTTTTGACATGTTTAGCATTGGTATCGGTCCATCGAGTTCACACACTGTGGGCCCCATGCGTGCAGCAAATGCCTTCTGTCAGCAACTATCTTCAGACAATTTATTAACCAACGTTGATCAAGTCTGTGTGGAATTATTCGGCTCTCTCGGACAAACCGGTAAAGGTCATGGTACTGGAAAAGCGGTTATTTTAGGATTAATGGGGTTTGATCCTGAAACCGTCGACGTATCTAAGGTGGAGGATTGGCTATCCGAAATTGCGAGCTCACAACAAATAAATTTGAACGCTACTCACAAAGTTAAATTTCCCCGTGAAGGCGCAATTGTTTTTCATCGTCGTAAAACCTTACCCTTGCATTCAAATGGCATGACCATTCATGCCTATCAAAATAAACAACTAGTACTAAGTCAGACTTATTATTCTATTGGTGGCGGGTTCATTGTAAAACAAGAAGACTTTCAATCAGTTAAAAACATGTCCCTTGAAAAAGAACAAAAACCTTTACCTTACCCGTTCGCAAGTTCTTTGGAATTGATTAAACAATGTAAAGATAACGGCCTATCGATAAGCGCATTAATGTTAGAAAACGAGTCGACAGTGCAGCCGAAATCGGAAGTCATTGATAAGCTCTGGAATATTTGGCAGGTTATGTTGGAGTCTGTGCACAACGGAATTCAAACAGAAGGTATTCTGCCAGGAGGCTTGAAAGTGACTCGTCGAGCTCCAGCCCTTTATCGTCGTTTAGAGACAGAACAAACGGCGGATCCGATGCAAGCAATGGATTGGGTTAACCTATTTGCGTTAGCTGTTAATGAAGAAAACGCTGCCGGAGGAAGAGTTGTAACCGCTCCGACCAATGGTGCTGCTGGCATTATTCCTGCGGTTTTATGTTATTTTGACAAGTTTGTTAGGAAAGTAGAAAAACCCACGGCGGCTCGTTATTTACTCACCGCTGCTGCTATCGGCATTTTATATAAGAAGAACGCGTCCATATCAGGAGCTGAAGTTGGATGCCAAGGAGAAGTCGGTGTTGCCTGCTCAATGGCTGCAGGAGCGTTGACGGAAATAATTGGTGGCTCAGTGGATGCGGTTGAAAATGCAGCTGAAATTGGTATGGAGCATAATTTAGGGCTTACCTGTGATCCTGTTGGCGGCTTAGTACAAGTACCTTGTATTGAGCGCAATGCGATGGGAGCCATCAAAGCAATAAATGCGTCAAGGCTAGCCCTAAGAGGCACTGGTCAACACAAAGTATCCTTAGACAAAGTGATTAAAACCATGTGGGACACTGGTAATGACATGAAGTCCAAATACAAAGAAACCGCACGAGGCGGTTTAGCAGTAAATATTATAGAATGCTGAAGTAATTTTCTAGCTTGTAATGCTTTACCCGTTTATTTAACGGGTAAAGTTAGTCCTTTAAACATTTTCTCTACTTCATCGTTATTCTTTTGCATCATCGCACGTTCAACAACATCTTTGGTTAGATGCGGCGCAAAACGTTCGATAAATTCATACATATAGCTACGTAAGAAAGAGCCTTTTCTGAAACCAATTTTGGTTGTGCTATATTCGAATAAGTGGCTGGCGTCTATTTTAACCAAATCACTATCTAATTTGTCATCGACTGCCATAGAGGCAATTACACCAACCCCGACTCCAAGCCTTACGTAGGTTTTAATTACATCGGCATCCGTAGCGGTAAAGACAATCTTCGGCTCTAATCCAGCACGGTCAAAGGCTTGGTCTAATTCAGAACGGCCAGTAAATCCAAAAACATAAGTCACTAAAGAATACTCAGCAATGTCTTGAATGGTGATCGTTGTCTTCTTAGCTAATGGATGATCACGATTGACAATAATACTGCGATTCCAGTGGTAACACGGCAACATCACTAAATCATTGTACAAATGCAGTGCTTCTGTAGCTATGGCAAAGTCAGCCTCACCTTTTGCTGCCAAGTCACTTATTTGTGAAGGTGTACCTTGATGCATATGCAGTGACACTTTTTTGTATTTACCCATAAAGCCTTTTATCACATCAGGCAACGCATAACGTGCTTGAGTATGAGTAGTAGCGATATTCAGTTTACCTTGATCCGGCAAAGTGTGCTCTCTCGCTACCGCTTTTATGCTTTCTACTTTCGCCAAAATTTCACGTGAAATATTGATCACATCTTGGCCAGCATCGGTGACATGAGTTAGATGTTTACCACTACGTCCGAAAATCTGGACGCCGAGTTCATCTTCTAACATGCGAACTTGTTTGCTTATCCCCGGTTGCGAGGTGTATAAATTTTCTGCCGTAGCCGAAACATTCAGATTGTTGTTTAAGACTTCAACAATATATCTTAGTTGCTGTAATTTCATTTTTATTAACCAAGTGCCTTTAAGTACATATGCATATATTCAAAATATATATACTGTAGGTTACATTAATTCCATAAAATTTTAATAAAAATCTGCTTTTTTATTCCAGTAATGCAAAAATTTTGGTAAATATCCCCTAGTTCAGGGATACTTAATTTTTTGTAGCCCAGTTCAACGAGTATTACAGTGACAGCAAAAGAGCAACAATTGATTGACTTTTCGACGGTACTGGCTGCGGCAGTGCACGATATGAAAAGCTCACTAAATCTTTTACAACAATCTATTGATGGTCTTAATAAAACCATCACAGCAGATAATCACTCAGCTCAGCAATTTTTATCGACAGCTCACTATGAATCTTCACGCTTAAATACGGGTTTAGTACAACTTTTGTCTTTATATAGGGCGGAAATGGAAAATCTGCCGATAAATGAAGATGAGTGTTTTATTGACGATTTATTAGAAAATATTTTTATTACCCATGAGCACTACTTGGGACATAGAAATATGACGCTGGAAATCGAACAAACTCCGGGACTAGTGCGTTATTTAGACCAAGATTTAATTACTCTTTTGTTAAATGACATTTTGGTCAATGCTATACGATACGGCAGTAAGAAATTGCGAGTTTCGGCTTATGAACAGGATGATTGGTTATACATCAAAGTCGAAGACGATGGTGAAGGTTATCCTTGTAAAATGTTAGCCAACAATGAACTCAAAATGCAGGATTTTAAAATAAGTAATGGGCGAACAGGTTTAGGATTGTTTTTTGCCAGATTGATAGCTTCTGCTCACCGTCGAGGTGATAAAAAAGGCGAAATAGCGTTATCTAATGGCGGAAATATAGGCGGCAGTGTATTTACACTTAAGTTGCCTTAACATCCGGTTTTATCATTCAAAAAGTCAGTTGTTACAGGATTTAAAGGCTAAATGATTTTTCCTATCATAATAATATTAATTGTTTCATTAGTTGTGGTTGCAATTGTGGTGAACGCATTGCAACAGCACAAAGAAAAAGTTGAGGCTGAAAAACGGACTGAGATTGCCAAACAAAAATCGGTAATTGATGAGACTGAAGATATTTTAATGACGGTGGATACTATCCCAGTATCGCAACGCTTAGTTGCCGTGCTGCAAAACCGTATTCTTAACGCCTTGAAAGTTATTTATGAATTAAATCCAACCATGCCTGAATTAAAGCAACGGATTAAACAATCCCAAGATCGCTTAAAAATGGTTGATATGGACACACCTCCTCCGTCACACGAAAACTTCGTGTTACCCGATAGTGATAAAATGGTGATTCAGTATATTCAAGCGGTTAAAAAGTTTCGTTCCTTATTGCGCTCAGAACATGCCAAAGGAAAGGTAGATACTCAGTTATACACGTTAGAAGATCGACAACTTTCGGCTCTACAAATTAAAGTAAATGTTGAAACTTTAGCGAAACGAGGAAACTCGGCCTTGCAATCGAATATGTTGGGATCTGCTCGTCAGTATTTTGAAAAAGCCATTGCCGCTCTGGAAGCGCAAAATCAGCCTGATCAATACAATATTGAGCGCAAAGCTTCCCTTGAAGAACGATTAAAAGTTATTCAAGACAATCTGCGCAACGCCAATGCAAAAGATAGACAGAAAAAGCAAGAAGAAGAACGAGACGAATTGGACGAATTGTTCGCCCCCAAGAAAAAGTGGTAAATCCCCTTTTATTATTTTTCAACCAGCAGTTGCCACAACGTTTCAGCAGGCACCGACAGGGACTTTCTTGACGCTTTAACCATGCCGATTCGGCGCACTAAGTTTTCTCCTGCAATGGGTAAACAGACAAGTTCGTTGTGGCTAAATTGCTGCTGACAAATTCCCGGCACTACTGATACCCCAAGATCTTGTTTAACACATTCGCCTAAAGTCGCCAGTTGATTCGCTTCAGCCACAATATGTAAATCGATTCCATTGTGTTGGGCAAAGGTTTCAATCCACTTACGCACAGATGATCCCCTGTTCAATACAACAAACGGATATTCACACAACTGCTGCCAAGTCACATCTACACAACTTGAAAGAGGATGATTCGAGGCAACAACGGCGACAAATTTGTTATTCATCAAAGGATAAAAATCTAAACCATCCAATTGTTCATTTTCAAAGGTAAATCCAATTTCGGCGCGACCTTCTCGCACCGAATCAATCACATCTTCCATTACTACATCACGTATTGTCAGATTAATATCTTTCCACTTTTGGTGAAATGACTTCAAAACCCCAGGTAAAATGCTACTTGCAAAAGACGGCATCGCGGCAATAGTTAGTCGCCCCCGCTGCATAGCAAAGAGGTCTTGCATATCTGCAATGGCCGTTTCCCAATCATGCATTAAGCGCTTAGCCATAGGCACAAACTCGCGACCTTCATGACTTAATTGCACTTTACGTGTTGTTCGTGAAAACAACGCACCACCTAAAAATGTTTCTAATTTTTTAATCGAGGTTGATAAAGCAGGTTGCGAAAGGTGCACTTTTTCTGCGGCTTCTGCAAAAGTGCTAGATTGGGCTAATGTTATAAAACACTGGAGTTGTTTATAAGACAACATGATTTACACCAATTGATAAATTTAATTTATTAATATGCATATTAAATCAATTTTACTTTAGTTCAAGTTGGATTAATACTAAGTTAAATTTATGTAAAAAAGAGGCTTTTATGAGCGGATTTAATAAAGTTGTTACCAGCTATGAAGACGCATTAGCCGGCTTAAAAGACGGTATGACCGTGATTGCTGGCGGATTTGGTTTGTGTGGTATACCCGAAGGGCTAATCGCACAAATAAAAGCGATGGGAACCAAAGACTTAACTGTTGTTTCCAACAACTGTGGAGTAGACGGTTTTGGTCTTGGATTGTTGCTTGAAGACAAACAGATTAGAAAAATGGTTTCCTCTTATGTTGGAGAAAACGCCCTATTTGAAAAGCAATTATTAGACGGAGAGTTAGAAGTAGAATTGACTCCACAAGGGACGTTAGCTGAAAAGATGCGTGCCGGCGGAGCTGGAATCCCTGCATTTTATACTGCTACCGGCTACGGCACTCCCGTAGGTGAAGGCAAAGAAGTCAAAGAGTTTAATGGGCGTCCTTATATTTTAGAAGAATCTATCACCGGCGACTTTGCCATCGTCAAAGCCTGGAAGGCTGATATTTTTGGTAATTGCATCTATCGTCATACAGCTCAGAATTTTAATCCTATGGCAGCAACAGCGGGAAAGATTACGGTTGTTGAAGTGGAAGAAATCGTTCCACCCGGAGCAATTCCACCAAGCCAAATTCATACTCCCGGTATTTACGTAAACAGAGTAATCCAAGGCAAATTCGAAAAACGAATTGAACGCCGTGTAGTTGCTAAAACCCAAGGAGAAATCTAATGGCTTTATCTCGAGATCAAATAGCTATGCGCGTCGCTCAAGAATTTCAAGACGGAGATTACGTGAATCTTGGTATTGGTATTCCAACACTTGCAGCCAACTATGTGCCTGAAGATATTGCTGTAATGTTGCAATCTGAGAATGGTCTATTAGGAATGGGGCCAAATCCAACTGAAGAGCAATTAGATGCCGACATGATCAATGCAGGCAAAGAAACTGTAACCGCAATTACTGGAGCCTCCATTTTCAATTCAGCTGAAAGTTTTGCGATGATCAGAGGCGGTCATGTAGATTTTACGGTATTAGGTGCATTTGAGGTAGATACCAGTGGCAACATTGCTTCTTGGATGATCCCTGGCAAGCTAATAAAAGGCATGGGGGGAGCAATGGATCTTGTAGCGGGAGCGAAAAACATCATCGTCACTATGACCCACGCAGATAAATACGGTAACTCAAAACTGTTGGAAAGCTGCACATTGCCGCTGACTGGAGTGAACTGTATTAATAAAATTATTACTGATTTAGCTGTGGTTGAAGTGAAAGACGGTGCTTTTCATTTATTAGAGCTCGCTCCAGGGGTTTCGGTTGATGAAGTTAAACAGAAAACAGCTGGAAAACTCGTTGTGAGTAACGATGTAAAAGAAATGACATTTTAGTTTAGTTTTAGTGTGTAGTTGAAGGATATGTTCCCTGCCCTCAACTACACAGTTTTACTCGTATGAAACGTTTTTTAGATTTTTATATATCAGCTTTCAAAATTCCAAATAACTTTAAGTCATCACATTGAATGACAATTCCCCAGACTTTTTTAGACTTCACATAAAACTCCCCTTCAGTTGTTTGCATTTGTAGATTGATAGATTAAAATCACTTCAACTTGCTTCTCTATTTGTACAACACTGTTAATCAGAGATTCAAAGTAAAGAATGGCATTTTAAGCGCTGTAAAAATAACTCCGCGAACTGATTAGGATTTATGGTTAGCTTGCAATGACATAATCAAATAGGGTAACTGAGCACGGTAAGCGCATTCGCAAACTCAATACCCTAATTATCATTGAGATAAGTTTTCAGATGAAAATTACATCTGTGTGTTAATATCTCCATTTGACCAATTCCAAGCCCTAAAAGAGAACAAACTTTGCAATTTAATGACTTTCCCCTAGACCATCGAATTTTAAAAGCCCTAGAAATAAAAGGCTTTCAAGAAGTAACTGAAATTCAGGCGAAAGCCATTGGACAAGGCCTGCTTGGCAAAGATTTGCTAGCATCTTCTAAAACGGGTTCGGGGAAAACGCTCGCGTTTTTAATTCCTGCGCTACAACGGGTACTTAAACAGCGAGCCCTGAGTCGAAAAGACCCAAGAGTGCTAATTTTAGCGCCGACAAGGGAATTGGCAAAACAAGTATTCATGCAGCTCAAATGGTTAATTGCCAATCAGAATATTTTTGCGACTCTCATTTTAGGTGGTGAAAATTTTAATGATCAAGTTAAGGCGCTAAAACGAAACCCACAGTTTGTTGTAGGTACAGCTGGCAGAGTAGCTGATCATGTAAAAGGGAAAAGTCTATATTTGAATGGACTAGAGTTACTTATCCTTGATGAAGCAGATCGCATGTTAGATTTAGGTTTTGCGGAGGAATTAAAGTTAATTGACCGTTGTGCTGATCACCGCAAAAGACAGACAATGATGTTCTCTGCCACATTAGATTCAGCAGAATTACATTATCTAACCGAAAGAATGTTGAATGCGCCACAACGAATAAGTGTGGGTGACTCAAGAGAACAACACCTCGATATTGAACAGCAATTTTATTTGGCAGATCATTTAGATCATAAAATTTCATTGCTCAAAAAATTGCTGGAAAATACGGATAACAAACAAGTAATTGTTTTTACCGCAACCAGAGAAGACACTGAGAAACTGTCTCTATTATTAGCGGCAGATGGCATAGATAGCGCAGCTTTGAGCGCTAGTTTAACCCAGTCTCAACGAAGTAACATTATGAATGCCTTTAGTCGTGGTCAACATCAAGTATTGGTCACCACCGACGTAGCCTCACGAGGTTTAGATCTCCGAAAAGTCGAATGGGTAATCAATTTTGACTTGCCCAAATTGGCAGACGAGTACATACATCGCATTGGACGCACTGGACGAGCTGGTAGTAAAGGCAATGCAGCATCTCTTGTTGGTCCTAAAGATTGGCAGAGTTTTATTACCATCAAAGGAATTTTACAACAAAGTATTAGTTTCAGTGAGCTTGAGGGACTTGAAGGCAAATTCAAGGGACTTAAAGCGCTTAAACAACGAGCTTTAAAAGGTGCGCCACAGAAAAAAGCCAAAAAAGTCGCGCCGCAAAATGCCCCTAAACCGCAAAAACGGATCCGCGCCCAAGAAGGGGTTGATGTGGGTCATATTCCCATGCGTAAGAAAGCTAGACCCGTAGAACCTGAAGATGAATAAAGCATGAGCCCTATGCAAGTTGAAGATATCAAAGTATTTATACCCAGTTTAGATTATCAAAAATCGGTCAGTTTTTATAATCAATTGGGATTTACCAGTGAATACGTTACAGATGATCTCACCTTGTGCAAAAATGGCGAATGTGAATTTTTCATACAGCGTTTTTATAATCAACAATTAGCCGAAAATTTGATGTTACAGATATGCGTATCTGATATTGAGGAAGCCTACACTTTAGCCAAAAAGTCACGATACAAAACCAAATTATCAGAGATTCAAGCCGAATCGTGGGCCAAGGTTTTTTATCTGTGGGGCCCCGCTGGAGAATTACTGCACATAACTCAACTGAATCATTAAAGGGAATAGCTTAACCTAAATCAGTCCGTCGAAATTAATGCTCTTTGTCTGTTTTCGCAGCCAGTATCCTGCCAGAAACAGTCTTTCAAACTTAATTATTTATAGCTAGGTTGGTAAAGTTGGAAGAACATAGATCCCTCAAAGCTCCCTTTTGCACTCAAGCGACTGATACAACAATTTATTTCTACTTTGTGGCGTTTATAATTTTTGAAGCTTTGCGTTGCGAAGCTTTTTAGGGAAACCCATAACGTAACTAAAAAGAGCACACGCATATTCTAGCGTGTGCCCTTTGTCACTATCAGACTAACGTTTACTATTTACGGCGTTTAAGCATCAATAAACCGGATGCTAACAGTAATAAAACGCCTGGTTCAGGCACTTGACCTGGGTCCGGTGGTGCAGCACCGGCTGGTAAATTCACATGAAAGTGAACAGCGCTCAGTGCATCTTGAAAGCCACTATGGGTCAAGTTAATAGTATTGCTGCCTAATGATAAGAAAGACGTTATATCAATCTCAACTAAATCCCAAAGGCCGCCATTACCTACCGATGAGCCAGGTGTAGCGGGAACTGAAGCGCCATCGAAAAGACCTGCGATATCAACGCCATTAATGAAAAATTGGCCGTCGTTGCCTATCCCAAAATCTTGTCCATCACTTACCCCCATTACTAGAGAAGCGGTTCCACCAGAATAATTAATACCAGGCAAAGTCACGTCCCATCCATCAGGATCATAAGAGTTTGGGAAATTCGCATCATTGCCATCGAATGTCACTATATCTCTGTTGTTTGTGGTATCACCATCGTCGTAATAAACGACCAAAGATGCTCCATTTGAATTGTCAGGCGAGAATCCTGACAAAGCATAGGTACCATCGCCACTGACTAAGCCAGTCACATCCGCGCGGTAGGCTTGGCTGTTATCCTGTCCCCAGAAATTATCATCAGAAAAACCGATATTAGTGCCTGAAATAGCACTGCCATTGAACATAACGTTAGCATTAAATGTTGAATCGCTTGATGATGTAGGACCATGCCAGTATAGATAGGCTTGACTGACCGTGCCTGACACACCAGATAGTGCAATATCACCTACTCCTGTGCCACGCAATCCCCCTACGCCAGCATAGGCGAAATCGGTTTCACGTTGAGTTTCGAATAGGTTGATTAAATTAGCTGAAGCAGCCGTACTGCAAGCCAATATAGCCACCCCTATACTGAGTTTAGAGAAACGATTTATCATATTTTTATTCCTTGTTAATTACATAGGCTCACTTAGATCTACTACTTAACATTTGTAAAACTACGTAATTGCTTCAGCATACCTTGTGCCAAATTTTCAACCATGTTGAAAACTAAGCGTTTTAACTCCCCATCGGTTAACAAATTGTAAATTTTGTAAAAAACCCTGACAAAAAGAAGGGAAGAAAATATCTCAAAACGATTAATTAACATTATCTCAAATCTGTATCTCAAATCTGGACAGCCACCTTTCAAAGTAGAAGTCTCCAATCTGGACAGCCACCTTTCAAAGTAGTGAAAGATCGTGGCTCATAACTATTAATGGATTTTATCGAAAAGGTTTTAATACGCTCATTATCTAGATAAATACCTATGGAATCATCGGTTTCTGGGAAATGGGCGCTATTGAGCTGAATTTAGTGCAGGGGGAGGCCTGTCTCTTGTGCAAAGAAACAATTGAAATGAAAAGCGGCTTTAGTGGAATCGTTAGCCTACAGAATTTTTTTGCCGACGTTTTCGCTTATAGCGTTTCAAGGTGTCTGATTGCCCTGCAGCCACGCTAAAATTGGTTTCAAAGGTCAAAAACATATCTTGCCAGGTGTGTTCATCCAACCCTAAACGTTGCAATATGGGTGATTCACTCATATCAATTGCCCCTCTTTTATTGGGATTAAGACTGCGACCAGATAGGTCAACCAACTTAAGATATTCGACTAAATCGAACATTAGTCCCTGCGGTTGTGGCTGTTTTGGGTTGCCAACAAAAGGCATTAACGTAGATGGCTGATAACCTTTCTTAAAATCATGAATACGGCGTTTCACACTAGTGTGGTTAGATGACTCTGGGGTTGTTGCCATTTTTGCCCGGATAGGGTTTAAGTCTACGTACACCATGCAAGCTGCCAATGCATGTTCATCCAATAGTGCTTGTGACTTGAATCGCCCTTCCCAAAAGTGACCGGTACAGTCGTCTTCCTGATTCGCTTGTCGAGCAATCGGCTCATTCAATTCTCGCATAAACCAGCTAATGTCGGTTAAGCGATTACGATAAACGGACAAGGTTGACTGGAGTGTGATTTGTTCATCGTCTGTGAACACGGGAGTTTCTTTTGAGGTTAACCTTTGTGAGAGCAAGGTTCCTTTGTGAAGTTTATGCCAACGCTGAGCAATCTCTGTATCCGTCCAATGTTTAGCTTTGTCAGCATTAACATGTAACACCACATGGGTGTGATTACTCATCACTGCATAGGCACAAACTTCGATGGCAAAGACGGTGGTTAAAAACAATAACCTGTCTTCTACCCACTGGCGACGATGTTCATAGCTTTTCCCTGTCAGTTCATCTTCACCACACAAAAAGGCACGCCGGACACATCGGGATACACAATGATAATAAGGGGTATCTGAAAGATTGATTTGTCGCTTCCTTGCCAGTGGCATAATTCACTCCCTGAATTAATCATACTAAAGCATAGTTGATTCTATTTTCCTAAGAGTCTAGTTCTAGTCTAGTTTGTGGCTGTCCATGTTGGCTATGTTGGCTATGTTAAGATATGTGGCTGTCCATGTTGGCTCATGCTATATGGCTGTCCATGTTTAAAATAATCATACTAAAGCATAGTTGATTCTATTTTCCTAAGAGTCTAGTTCTAGTCTAGTTTGTGGCTGTCCATGTTGGCTGTTTTGGCTCATGCTATATGGCTGTCCATGTTTAAAATAATATGGCTGTCCATGTTTAAAATAGTAAACCAAAAGGGATTTACTGCTGCCTAATCTCTGCGTATTTTGCATTGAGTAAGGTGATGATATCATCAGCAGCCAATTCAATTTCCAAGCCTCGACGGCCTGCACTGACATAGATTGTCGAAAACCTTTGAGCACTATCATCAATAATGGTTTTTAAGCGTTTCTTTTGACCTAAAGGGCTGACACCACCCAATACGTAACCGGTGGCTCGCTCCACATCAGCTTTGTCCGCCATGTTTACCTTTTTTGCACTTAACGCTTTTGCCATCAACTTCATACTCAGGCTAGTATTAACCGGTAAAATGGCCACTGCCAATTCCTTTCCATCAAATTCAACAACCAAGGTTTTAAATACTTGTTGTTGGGCTAATCCCAGCTTCTCTGCAGCCTCTAAGCCAAATGATTTAGTGTCTGAATCATGCTGATATTGATGGACGGTATATTGAATTTTACGTTTTTTGGCAAGATTAATTGCAGGTGTCATTTTTCAATACTCATTAATTAAAAGGTTTAGGTCTCACCATTACCCAGACTGCGTTCTTCCATGTATTCAGCCAATAGCTTAGCAACAGGATCCGCGCTATTATTTAAGCTCGAAAAGACCCCGAGTTGATCCTCATGTTTACGATGTTGGCCAAGTTTTTCTTTTCCCTGAATGTCATCTATTTCCATTTTGAAACCTACCACGGCCTGACGAAGACGTTGCTGGTAATCTTCAGGCATTGTGCTGTCATCTTTTAACAAACTAGGCTCATAGTGAGAAATCAATTGGCGCATTCTTAAGGCAGTATCATCTTCATCTAATAACTGCACTACCCCATAACAATGAACAGCCACATAATTCCAAGTAGGGACAGCGGGTTTTGTCGCATACCAGCTAGGAGAAATGTAAGCGTGCGCCCCATTAAAGACAACAAGCGCTCGGTTATTGTCGATAGTTTTCCAGTGAGGGTTGGCTTTGGCCATATGGGCAAACAAACATAGTTTACCATTTTCATCCACATCACAAACAAATGGCAGATGGGTAGAATTCAAATCAGTAGATACAATTAATCCAAAACTATTTTGTGCGATAAAACTTCGCATCGCATCCAAGTCTGATAACTGAAATTTTTTCTCAACATACATGGGCTTCTCCACAAATATCATCTTTGAACATAAAAAAGCCCCTTGCGGGGCTTTCAAAAACTGCAATTTGTAAATGGAATTAATATTCCCACCAAGCCTCTTGCCACCAATCTAGAAATTCTTCGAAGTCGATGAATCCATCATTGTTCTCATCAATCAATGAGAAGCCTTCTTGAACGTGACTCGCTTTTGTTTTTGGCGAAAGGATGGTTAAAAGCTCTATAAACTCAGGTAAATCAATTTGACCATTTTTATCGTGGTCAAAAAAGTCAAACTCTTTGCGAATCTCAGCAATTTTGCTGTCATCCAATGGTGTTTTGTCGGTCATATTTAAGTCTTATAATACTTTCTAATTTAATTCAAACGGCAGTTTAACGCGTTATAAGTGTGTCTGTCTACGCTGACTTACCTGCAGCTAAACGTCTTTCTCTGCGCTCAGCCGCTTTACGTTGTCGACGCAACTTTGTCGCCTTTCGAGCTTCAGATCCCACATGTTCTTCGTTGCGCTCTCTAGCTAAATTCACCTGCTTTTCACGTTCACGAAAACGCGCAATCTGCTCATCTGTGTGTTTACCAAAACATTTAGGACAACTCACGCCTGGTTCATATTCTGGTGTTTGTTTATCTTCTTCAGTTATGGGTAGACGACAAGCATAACAAGCTTCGTAGTGACTTTTTTGTAATTTATGATCAACTGCAACACGGTTATCAAATACAAAACAATCGCCTTTCCACATAGTATTTTGCTCAGGGACTTCTTCCAAATATTTTAAAATCCCCCCTTCTAAGTGATACACCTCTTCAAATCCCTGCTCCTTCATAAATGCAGTGGATTTTTCACAACGAATTCCCCCCGTGCAAAACATCGCTACTTTTTTATGCTTTTTAGGATCGAGATTATCTGCTACATACTGGGGAAACTCCCGAAAAGAGTCAGTTTTAGGGTTGACTGCATTTTCGAAAGTACCAATTTCAATTTCGTAATCATTACGAGTATCAATCAGTAAGACTTCAGGGTCAGATATCAATGCATTCCAGTCCGCAGGCTTCACATATGTGCCTACAGTTCTTTTTGGATCAATACCTTCTACTCCCATAGTGACAATCTCTTTTTTGAGTTTCACCTTGGTACGATAGAATGGCTGCACGTCATCTAGAGACTCTTTACAGGAAATTGGATTGATACGGGGATCACTGTTGAGGTACGCAATTAGACTATCAATTGCTTCACGGGTCCCAGAGACAGTTCCGTTAATACCTTCACTAGCAAGTAACAAGGTACCTTTAATATTGTGACTTTCTAACACGTCAATGAGTGGCTGACGCATTTCTTTATAGTTTTCAAGCGCAACAAATTTATACATTGCGCAAACAATGAATTTAGACATATTTAACCTTTTTGCGAATTGGAACGTAAAACCAAAGCATTTTTTGCGGCGCGGATTATACCAACTACAGATAATTTTGCAAAAACCGTAAATTAATTAGGGTTAATAATTAGCTAATTAACTTATCTCATTTAAGATATCGTAGAGTTTGGTTTCATCTACATCTATTGTGTTGGCCGAGTGTGCAGCGTGGAATCGTTGTTGGGTATGATAACCACAATTAATTTTCACTTCAGGTTCAATTCGTTTGGCATCATTGAATATGGATAATGGTTGGGGATGCATTCGCTGCCAGAGGATAGCGTCACTCACATTTTGCGCCATTAATTCACTTGTTGTGCGTGCTAATGACCAGTCTTGCTGCTCTGCTTGGAGTGGAGTTTGTGGGTAGTAGTGTTTTGAAATGCTACTGGGAAAATGGCTAGGTTCATCAGCGCCACCGTTTACATTAGGCCGTTGCAGGTAGTCATCTTCCAACATCGCCAATAACAATGCGAATTTATCCCCTTGCTCTAGAGCACGATTAAGGGTTCCCGACCATTCGAGGTCAGAAATGGCCACTTTAAATTGTGGGGATATTTCAGCAGTCAAAGTATTTTCCTTTTAATCTATTTTTATCGTTAATTAAAAAAAAATCTTTAATTCTATTTACACACTGAAATTTCCTGTTAGTATACGCGCCTCTTTGGAGGGGTACCCAAGCGGTCAACGGGAGCAGACTGTAAATCTGCCGGCTCAGCCTTCGCAGGTTCGAATCCTGCCCCCTCCACCA
>NZ_JAHKPT010000024.1 GCF_018860635.1 Aliiglaciecola lipolytica | reverse complement strand
ACCATAATCCGAAGATCAAGTACTTTTTTAATGTTTTCGTAATTTAACCTATATTTATAGTTATCACTAATTAAATAGCCTGAATATAGAGCGATAACTATAACGCAATAGCTTTTAGCGTAATTTTTGAGAGCTGTTTAAATTTATTTATAAAAATCAACCATCAATCGTACATGGAACAATCAATCCTCTGTCAGCATTTTTAACAACTTTTGATTCGTCTTTTATCTAGCGATTAAAATTATTATATATATCAGTACGCTATATAGGGGGAATGTTTCTTGCTTGAATACAAAGTCTAATTTACGACCACATCAAAAATAAAAGACGTTTTGATGGTGTAAAGATTAGATTTGGCCATCTTGGTCAAGTTACCAAACCAAAGAAGTTTGGAAAACGTTTCTAAACGTAGGCAGTAAAACGCTGCTCATAATTATAAAACAATAAAGGAAGATTCTATGTTACGCAAACAGCTAACAGTGCTCGGAACCGGGTGCTTTTTGGCGATGTCTGTGCATAGTGCTTTGGCATTATCTAATTCAGACCGCAGTTTACTCACTTTAGATGGTTCAACCTCTCATAATTTAAAAACAACCTCTAGGTACATTATTCAGTTAAAAGACCAACCCGCCATTAGTGGAGTCAAATCAACTGGCATCCCGTTAAAAGCAGATGGTGTCTTGAACACAGCAAAATATGATGCCAACTCTGTCGCTTCAATTACGTATCGCAATAAACTAGTTAACAAACAAAGACAGGTAATGAGTAGTGTTGGTGTAACTGAAGCAATTTACACCTATGAGCATGCGTTCAATGGTTTTGCGGCAGTTTTAACAGAAACACAAATTGCTAAACTAAAAAGTAATCCAGAAGTTTTGAACATATGGCCAGATGAAGTAAGACATATGGATACATCAAACACTCCTAGTTTTTTAGGATTGACAGCGCCTGGTGGACTTCATACTTTAGGCAATAAAGGCGAAAACATGATTATTGGGGTAGTAGATTCTGGTGTATGGCCAGAAAACCCCAGTTTAGATGACGCCGGTTTTGACCCTATCCAGGAGACACGACCTGAATGGCCAGCTCCTGAGGATGCTTGTGATGTAGGTACTGATCCACTGTTTAGTTGTAATAACAAATTAATCGGTGCACGTTATTTTAATTCAGGCTTCGCACCTGAATCTATCTTACCTGGTGAATTTGATTCCCCTAGAGATGCCGACGGTCACGGTACACATACCATAACTACAGCGGGCGGGAATGAAAATGTCTCAGCAACAATTTTAGGATTAGATGTCGGTACAGTAACAGGTATGGCGCCAAGAGCTCGTGTCGCTGCCTATAAAGTTTGTTGGAATGGCAGTGCGGAAGGTAATAGCGGATGTTTCCCAACTGATTCTGTAGCGGCTATTGATGCTGCAGTTGCGGATGGTGTAGATGTTATTAACTATTCTATCAGTGGAAGTACAACGACCTTAGTCGATCCCGTACATGTAGCGTTTTTCAATGCAGCTCAAGGCGGAGTATTTAGTTCACTTTCTGCTGGTAACTCTGGCCCTGGCGCACAAACTGTTGCCCATAATGTTCCATGGGTAACGACAGTTGGCGCATCAACATACGATGGAGATGCAGAGGTTGTAGGGAAATCTCTTAATGTGAGTTATGGCGATACGAATGACGCATATTATTCATTAGGTGGTTCAATTACTTCTCCAATTCCTGACGAAGGTCTTAGTGGTCAATTGGTAGCGACATCTCCAGTATTCATGTGTGACGAAGATCCAGATATTTTTACTGGTAACAATCCAATTACAAATGCTGAAGAAATTGACGGAAATATCGCTTTAATTTCCAGAGGTTCATGTGCATTTTCAGAAAAAATTCTATATGCACAAGAAGCTGGCGCAATCGGGGTGGTTGTTTATTCAACTGCTGAAGCGATCGTCATGGGCGGTGAAAGCACTGGAATCAATATTCCTGGTGTGATGATCTCTAATTCTGATGGATTGGAATTAGTAGATTTAGTAGATGAAATGGTTGTAAGTGTTACCTTAACCAATGATGGTATTTCTGGTGGCATAATTCCACAAATTGGCAATCAGATGGCCGGCTTCTCTTCACGTGGTGAAAGTCTAGCAACAGCAGATATCATTAAACCTGATATCACAGCCCCGGGACAGCAGATTCTAGCGGGGACTTCCGGTTCTCAAATCGACAGCGGACAGATGGGTGAAAGCTATGCTTATCTAAGTGGTACTTCAATGTCATCACCGCACATTGCTGGTTTAGCTACCTTAGTTAGAGAAGCTCATCCGACATGGAGTCCTGCTGCGGTCAAATCAGCTATAATGACGACTGCAAGACAAAACCTAACTAAAGAAGATGGTTTAACTGCTGCTGATCCATTTGATTATGGAGCAGGTCATGTTGATCCTAATTCAGCGGTTGATCCTGGTCTTGTTTACGATGCTAATTTTAATGACTACTATGCGTTTTTATGTGGTCAAGGTGAACAAGCATTCGTAGAATCAGATTACTTCCCAGGTGCTTGTGCAGCATTAGAGGTTGCTGGTTTCCCAACTGATGCCAGTGATCTCAATCTTGCTTCCATTGCAATTGAACAACTAGCAGGCACGCAAACCATTACACGTTATGTGACTAATGTAAGTGACTCTGATAGCTACGTTGCTACAGTTAACGCTCCAGAAGGTGTTGATGTCACTGTAAGTGTTTACGATTTTGCCACAGGAACAATTGTTGATTCAGATACTATGAGCTTCAACGATAGTGGTATGGGTATTTATCAGTTGACCTTTACTAAAAATGACAGTGCAGTAGAGGATGAATGGGTATTTGGTGATATAACATGGAGTGATGGAAGTCACGATGTTCGCAGTCCAATCGCTATAAAACCAACAGCTCCACTTAGAGTTATCGCTCCTGAGACTGTAAACATGACTACTACAAGTTCTGTTGCACGGGTCACATTATCAGCGGAAATGGGTTATAACGGCAGATTGTATGCTGAAGGAATTGGCCTAGATACTGCTGATGTATTTGTAGATACCGTTTATCAGGATGCTGACCAAGAATTCGCTTTCAATGAAGGTAGTTTAGGTTTTTACTTTGTAGACGTGCCAGAAGGTACTCGCATAGCTAAATTCGCCCTTTATGACGAAGATCAAGCCACTGCTGATGTTGATTTGGACTTATATGTTTATGCTTGTCCAGGTTTTAGCTGTTCAGAAGTTGGCTCTAGTTTAACCGCTACATCGAATGAATCTGTTGTCTTAATTGATCCTGAGCCTTTAGCTAATCTAGGAAATAGTGACATTTATGTCGTGTTTGTACACGGTTATTCATTGGGTGGCGAAGACAGTGTTCTCGCTCCATTACACGTCTGGACTGTCGATGAGTCTGGTACTACGAAAATGACTGTTAGAGCATCTTCACGAGCTGTTAATGGTCGTACAAGTAACGTTTATGTCGGTATGTATGGACTGCAAAGTGGTGAAAACTATGTTGGTGGTGTCATATATAAAGATGAAAACGGAGATGAAAATGCACTAACTGTTCTTGATGTTGAAGCTCAATAATTAGTTAGTTATTTCAAAAATTAAAAAAGCCCGCAATCGCGGGCTTTTTTTATGACCCTAACCCGCCCTAAAAAGCGTTGACACTTTTCAAATTTAATTTGCAGAATGTAATGCAATTAATGACTAAACATTCTCAAAAAAGTCTGTTTAAGCGATTATGAATTAGCTATTCAATAACAAGTAGAAAAAGGTCAGCTTACTTATAAATAGACATAGGATAAATACCGAATATAAGTACACTGCCAGATTAATTGAGTTTCGTTAGCATGCACGGTTAAACTGGTCTAAAGAAACCACTATATTTCAATTGGCGGTTTAGTCATGTCCCAATCAAAATCACATCAAATACTGGAACAATGAATTAAGGATTTAAGACTGAAGTAACAAATAACCAGCTTCAAGCTTTGTTATCCAACCCAATAAAAAACAATTGATAACCCATAATCGTATTTTTGCTGCCAGCGACAAAGAGTGCGTATCATAAAACACCAAGTATTGAAGTTCATCAATCAAATTGAGGTGTGAAATATTGCTCAAATCAATATCAGCACTTAATTTAAAGAGTACCTTATAAAAAGTTTGGTGACCGTCTGATATGATTATTTCCAATAAATCTACTGCAGAGCAGTTTAACGGTATCCAAAAAATGAATATTTGCTGTTAAAGATTAAAGATGTAGGAAAGGCGCAAAAAAACTTGAAGAATAAGTGCGGGTTAGCCATAAAAAAGACCCCCAGTCTTCGGATTTTTCAACTATTGGGGGTCACATCTAAAGTTCTATTTTGTGTTTAAATTACTATATTACCAGCCCATACTACGCACGAGTCAGAGATAACAATTTATGGTCTGGTGTAATGCACACTTTTGCCATTAGAAGGTTGCAAATACCTATCACGCAGTTTTGTCTGACGAGATGTCATTTCAACTAACTCACCATTAATGATAACAACTTCAGCACCCTCGGCAACTTCCATCGGATCGCCAGACCAAACCACCACATCAGCTTGTTTGCCTTTGCTCAGACTACCAACTTTGTCGTCTATACCAAATATCTTGGCTGGGTTAATTGTTAACGCGGCAAGGCCAGCATCCCAAGGTAAGCCGTGAGAAACAGCATTTCCAGCATGTTGCTTGGCTAAACGAATATTGTGGGTGTTCATACCAATAGCAATAATTACACCGGCCTTTTGCAAGCGACCAGCGTTTTCCATTGTTGCAGCTAATTGGTCGAATTCGTACGGTAAATTCGATTCAGGATTCAAAATAACAGCAATATCTGCTTGCGCTAATTGTTCAGCCACTTTCCAACCTTCAGTTGCATATAGAACTACAACATCTAGTTTAGGATGACGTTTTTTCAACGCAATCACTTGCAACAAATCCGCTTCACGATGAGCCGCGATCATTAGTGGAATATCGCCTTTTATAACAGGTATTAAGGCAATTGCATCATCAAGACTGCTTATACCGTACCACGGGGATTGAGGATTGAACGTTTTACCATCGACATAGCTTGCCTCATCTAAAGCTCGTTCCAAAGCTACCCATAACGCAGCTCGACTGCCGCCGCTGTTATTTGCAGCGCCATTGTCGACACCAGTAGAGACAAAAGCGGACTTTTTCATTAGTGCTGAACTGCCCTGACCAAGGGTAATAATTGCACCTTGTCCAGTAAACAATTGTCCAGTTCTGTTCATGCTTGTCGCTGCTGAGGTAATTCCTTCAATTCGAGATATAGCCATTAACGAAGAATTAGGGTTAAGTGCATAAGATACGTCATACGCAGCACCGGTTTTGCTAATCGCATTGTCAGAAGAACTGCTGTCTACTGTTCCTGCAGAGGAACTTACTTCTACCAATCCCAAAGACGTATAGGCACCAATCAGACCAGGTGTGACTACTTTGCCTTTACCATCAATAATCTCATAGCCGGTCAACGCAGGAGTTTCGGTTAAAATCGTCTGAATTTTACCTTCACTAATTAATACAGTAGCGTTGGTTAATGTGCCCTGCTCTGTCATGGTGTGAACTGTGGCATCAACAATCGCAATATTTTTTGCTATCGCATTATTATTAATAATGCTAGCAACGGAAACCGCCAACACAGCTAAAGAAAGTAATTTACTTAAGTTAATCATTTGCTGTCTCCTTCACCTGGTTGTCCTAATTCAAAATCACTTACCGGCCAACTACTTGGATCGTTACGATCAAAAGCAAGGGCTCCATCAATGTATACGTTGACGGTTTTAGCATAAGTAGAAAACGGATCTGTACTCCATAGTACTAAATCGGCGTTTTTACCTACTTCCAATGAACCTGTTTGATCAAATATTCCTAATGATTTAGCAGGATTTGCAGATAGCCACTGCCACGCATCAGCTTGTGAGATCTCAATTCCAACTCGCTTACCATTTCCCCAGGCCTTAGCTGCTTCTTGGTTTAAACGTTGAATGCCTTTGTCGTCATCAGAATGCACTATGGCGCAGGCCCCAGCAGCATGGACCATAGGGATATTCTCTTGAATACCATCATAAGCTTCCATCTTAAAGCCCCACCAGTCAGCCCACATTGAAGAACAAACATTGTTTTCTTTTAAACGATCCGCAATTTTGTAAGATTCAACGGCATGATGAAAAGAACCAATTTGATAGTTAAACTCTTTCATTACATCCAGCATTGTGCCCATGTCATCAGCACGATAACAATGCATATGAACGATGATTTCACCATCCAACACACCTGCTAAGGTTTCTAACTTTAAATCCCTTTTCGGAACTTTAGGATCCTTACCTTGATCGTACTCTGCATAATATCGATCCCATTTATTTTTATAGTCTTGTGCATCTGCCCAAGCTTGTCGATACCCAGCTACGTTACCCATTCGTGTGCCGGGTCCACCTTTTTTGCCATATACACGTTTTGGATTTTCTCCACAGGCCATCTTGATGCCGTACGGAGCTCCTGGAAACTTCATATCTTGAATCACTCGATTGGGCACATTTTTAACGGTTACCGATCTGCCCCCCACTAAATTGGCAGAGCCTGGCAATATTTGTAAACTGGTGACACCTCCCATAAGCGCTCGATGAAAACCAGGATCCTGTGGCCATATTGAATGCTCCGCCCAAGCTTGGGCTGTTACTGGATTAGTCATTTCGTTGCCATCAGAATGAGAAGCTGTATCGGGTGTGGCATAAACGCCTAAATGGCTATGTACATCAATAATCCCAGGGGTAACCCATTGCCCTTTACCATCAATGGTTTTAGTTCCATCTGGCGCACTAACTGATTTTCCTATCGCCTTAATTTTACCATCGCTAATAAATACGGAACCGGATTCAATGTAACCACCAACACCGTCGAGAATATGCACATTTGTAATTAAAGTCGGTTCACTGTCCATCGCTTGATAAGTACTAGGGAATGGATTTTTATTCAGGGTAACTGGCGGTTCTTTTTCTGGTTGTTCTGCATCACAACCAGCTAATAACACGCTAGCCAAAACGCTTAGGGAGACCCCTGCGTAGGTAGATAGTATTTTCATGATTTCCTGCCAAAAAGTAAGTTCGTTTATTGTTGTTTTTATCGATAACGGATGGTCAAACCCTGCCCAGCTTTTATTGTTAATCCAAATAAAATCTAGAACATAGAAAGCAGAGCGAGTTTTCTTAGAATTAAATATACCAGTTGTTGAAGATACTGCAATTAACCTGCCTGAAGTTCATCCCAAGGAACTTCACATTCACCTAGATTTGTGGCGATGAATGCAGATTGATCTGCAATGGTAACTGTCATATCCATTGTTCTTTCAATTAATTCAGTAAGTTGACATATGTGTTGCCAATCAAATCTATAGAATTTTGCATTTAGCTGTTTAAATTTTGTGGCTGATTGCTGCCACCACACATCAGACTTAGTATTAAAACTATAAACAATCACATTAGAGGCCAAACGAGTAGCTTTTTTAATTCTTTCTGCGTCAGGCTCACCAATTTCTATCCATAAACTTATGTCATCATTTGGCTGTTTCACCCAAATGTCCGGCTCTGCGGTTTCGCTTAATCCTTTGGTTAATTCCAGTCCATCTTGAGCATGAATACAAAAAGCAACAATTCTAGCCATCATCCGCTGCGTTGTTTCAGATGGGTGTTGTGCCACTATTAAACTCAAATTATCATAATGATGCCTGTCCATGTCAGCCAACGAAATACGAAACTTATAAATTGTCGGCTTCAATGCCATTTCAAATCACCTATAATAATTGTTGTTAAAAAATATCTTTTAGCTAAAAACATCACTGTCTTGATAGTGCTGCAGAACAGACACAATATCGGCTGATTTAGTCATTGACCGAATGCGCATAAACAAGCTTTCAGCTTCTGGATATTGCACTTTTAAATAGCCTAACCATTGTTTTATACGGTTCGGATAATAACGACCTTTATCACCAAATATTTCATATCCTGAATAGCTTAACAGTAGTGCTTTAACCTGTTCCCACGTCATCTTACTAGCATCCTGTCGTATAACTTGAGCTAAATTAGGCAAAGCTAACGCACCTCGTCCCAACATAATGTCCTGGCACTCAGAACGCTGCTGACAAAGGATTGCATCTGCCTTCGACCAAATTTCACCGTTAGCAATAATAGGGATCTGCGTTTGTTGGCGTATTTTGGCAATCCACTCCCAATAAGCAGGCGGTTTATATCCTTCAGTTTTGGTTCGCGCATGAATCGCTAAACTGCTGGCCCCTGCGGCTTCAATAGCCTGAGCATTTTCAATCGCTAAAGATTTATCTTCAAAACCTAAGCGCATTTTGGCTGTCACTTGGTGTTGTTGAGGAACCGCCTCACGCACTGCCAAAACGATTTTATAAAGAGCTTCAGGCTCTTTTAAAAGTACTGCTCCGCCTTTACTTTTATTGACTGTCTTGGCGGGACAGCCAAAATTCAAATCCACACCATGAGAACCTAATTCAATCGCTCTAACCGCATTTTCCGCCAGCCAATCAGGTTCTTGCCCTAACAGTTGCACCTTTACTGGCACACCTGAAGGTGTTAATCCATGGTGATGTAATTCAGGGCATAGACGATAGAATACTTTAGTCGGTAAAAGTTGATCTACCACACGCACGAATTCAGTTACACACGAGTCAAATCCGCCGACTTGAGTCAACATATCGCGCATTAGATGATCAACCACGCCTTCCATAGGCGCTAACACAATTTTCATTTCAATTAATTAAATTTTAGGGAAACAGAAAGTGGCGGATTGTAGCAAAAATGGCGCTTTTATGATCTGTTATTTGGTACTTTATTACGTTGATTTTCACGCTTTTGAGTATTTAATAATATATTTATTTTTTGCTCATCATCAGCACTCCCCCAGATTAAAATTTCTTCTAGGCTACGGTTACATCCCAAGCAAACATCATGTTGGTCTAAACAACAATTTCGAATACAAGGAGAACTGATGTTTTTGGATTGTAATTTCATTACTCTTATTTGGTCACTACAGTTTTCCGAAATGCCTCAATTTCCTCTTTTGAATAAGGACTGTTAACGCGCTTTGTAGAGGCTGGATGACTTTGTAGGCTAACCCCTAGCCTAAAAGGCCTCGCTGGCCTTATTGGTCTTGTGCTAAAACCACCTCCACAATTTGGACAAACATTCAGCAATACAGAATCGACGCAGCTCTGACAAAAAGTACATTCGTAAGTACAGATACAGGCTTCGGTGCTCTCAGGGGGTAAATCTTTATCACACCACTCACAATTTGGCCTAAGTTCAAGCATGATTGTCTCCTGTTAATCTTTTACAACAGTTGGCTGTTGATTTTCTTGTTTTAATTCGGATTCAGAAACCCAGTTAAACGAATAAGGATCAAAATGTAATTCGATAGTCGGCTTTATAATGGCAAAGTATGGTGATATATCAAAGTCCTTAGGTACAAAAAGTGTGTGGTGCCTAGATTGGAAAAAATGATTTATTTTAGATCTGACAAGCGTACTTTGAGGCCGTGTAATTTTTTGTGGCAAAATGGGGTAACCAATTGATTGAAATGCTTGTGCCAATAATGAAGAACAAATTGCTCTAGTCGGATCTCCGCTCCCCAGAGACAACATATTCCGCCTCCACCCCACAGGTACCGGCGGAGTTTGGATTAAATAACGAGCTAAATCGAGAATATTTTTGGTATCGTATTGATGCCCAATTCTTTGTCTCGCATAGTCTACAATTTTGTCAATATCCTGTTGATTGAGACTGACTGGCCGACAAATTCTTGTCCCTTGATCCACATATTCCTGTAAATTTACCACCCTGACACCCTCCACAACATCAGCTTCGAGTAAATGGACTTTAGCAATATCTGGATTTTCAATACCGTATTGGTCGCTTATGCATAGCGTCGCGTGTGACCAAGTAGACTGAGTTAAATATTTAATTGCGGTGCTCACCCTACTTACACCATCAATCAACAGCACATCGCCTTTTTTGAGGGTTTTTAATAAAGCATCAGGCTCGCAAGTGGTCTCACTACGATAGGTTGGGCTAGGCTTTTGTAGAAAGTGCGCTATTTTATTGCCTATCCAATTCAATGGATTCAATGCTATTTTCCAATAAATTCGAATTGCACCTAATATGCTACAGCATAGATATTTGTGCAAATTAGCAATTGGATACACATCAGATGTCCCATTGACCTTTTAGATCCTGTCATCCTGGATGCTGATAGCGTGGACAGCCATGAAAAATGTCAGCCACTTTACCTATTATTTTTCAGACATAAAAAAACCGCACTAAAAAGTGCGGTTTTTCTAATTGGCGTCCCCAAGGGGATTCGAACCCCTGTTACCGCCGTGAAAGGGCGGTGTCCTAGGCCTCTAGACGATGGGGACAAAAAATCTTCCTTCGGAAACATGTTTCCGAGATTTTTTGTAAGGTGAGTCGAGCCTGCGAGAGGAACGACATTATAGAATAGTGAACTACCCTATAACTATAACGAGCCTTACAAAAACAATTTTCTATCACTACTATTTACTTAATTCGCCCAGGAGTGTGAATTAAGCGTTCCTTGTTGCCGTTACCGACCACCGAGTACATCCTATACTCTGTTCAAAATGGCGTCCCCAAGGGGATTCGAACCCCTGTTACCGCCGTGAAAGGGCGGTGTCCTAGGCCTCTAGACGATGGGGACAGAAATTTTGCCTATCGAAGCAAGCTTCGATAAATTTCTGTAAGGCGAGTCGAGCCTGCGAGAGGAGCGACATTATTGGATGGTGAACCACCCTACAACTTAAAACGCCTTACAAAACAAATTCTTGTCATATCTAATGCTTACTGGCCTAGGTGGTAGTAAACAATCCATGATATTGGTGGAGCTAGGCGGGATCGAACCGCCGACCTCTTGCATGCCATGCAAGCGCTCTCCCAGCTGAGCTATAGCCCCGTGCTTTATGTCACTAGTGGCTAAGCTGTTTTAGCTAGCTACCATTCCTTGACAGCGGGGCGCATTCTAGGCATCAGACCTTTTCATGTCAACGATTTTTTTATGATTTTTTTATGATTTCTCTCTGTTTGCTATATAAATGAGCGCTTTGTCGATTCGTTGAGCAATTTGTTCAGGTTTTAACAGATTTAGAGTGACGTCTAGTGACGGCGAATTCCCTGCCCCTGTAACGGCCACACGCAACGGCATGCCGACTTTACCCATTCCAATCTCTAATTCTTGCGCAGTGTCATTAATTGCGTTCTGAATTGATACAGGCGTCCAGTCATCAATATTAGATAATTTTTCTTTTACTAATAACAACGCTTCTTTAGCAACTGGACGTAAATGTTTTTTCGCGGCATTGGCGTCGAACTCTTCATACTCTTCATAAAAATATCGACTAATCTGTGCCAACTCTACCAAGTTTTTTACACGATCGGCTTGCGCTTCAATAACAGCTTCAAGTTTAGGTCCATTAGACAAGTCTATGTTCTGTTGTTCAAAATGCCATCTAGCGTGTTCAGCTACTTCATTCGCAGGAAGCGTTTTAATGTAATGTTGGTTCAACCAAATAAGCTTTTCAGTATTAAATGCAGAAGCTGATTGGCCGATTGAATCTAAATCAAATAATTCAATCATTTCCTGTTTAGAGAATATTTCTTGGTCACCATGAGACCAACCTAAACGAACAAGGTAATTCAACAGGGCTTGAGGTAGATAACCATCATCTCTGTATTGCATAACACCCACGGCACCATGTCGTTTTGATAATTTTTTTCCATCATCTCCTAAAATCATCGATACGTGAGCATATTCGGGCACAGGTGCGTCCAGTGCTTTTAAGATGTTAATTTGACGAGGCGTATTATTAATATGATCTTCGCCACGTACCACATGAGAAATTCCCATATCCCAATCATCTACTACTACGCAAAAATTGTAAGTGGGGGTTCCATCACTGCGCTGAATAATCAAATCATCTAATTCAGCATTGGCAATTTCGATCTTTCCTCGTATATGGTCGTTGATGACCACTTTACCTTCGAGTGGATTTTTAAAACGAATAGCAAAAGGTTGTCCTTCAGGATGATCCGTTCTATCTCGCCATGTTCCAGGATAACGAGGCTTTTCTCCCGCGGCCATTTGCTTTTCGCGAATATCGTCTAATTCCGCTGAGCTCATAAAACACTTATAAGCTTTCCCCTCGCTGAGCAACTGTTCGATCAATTCTTTATAGCGATCAAATCGTTTAGTTTGATAATAAGGTCCGTCATCGTAATCCAAACCTAACCAATCCATTCCTTCCAAAATGGCATCGATAGCCGACTGGGTAGAACGCTCAATGTCAGTATCTTCAATCCGTAAGACAAACTTACCTCCTTTACTCTTGGCATATAACCATGAGTAAAGTGCAGTTCTGGCACCTCCTACATGTAAATAACCGGTGGGACTAGGGGCAAATCGGGTGATCACGGACATTATTGTTTCCTTTTTAATTAAGTGCGCGAAGTTTACCAGTCTACGTAGACTAAAAAAAACCAATTTTAGAAACTAATAAGTGATAAATGAGATTTTTAAGCCATTTTGTACATTAAACGCACGGCAAAACTACGTAATGGATAGAAAATCGCCATTTAAACAATATTTTTATAGTTTAGGGTTGACAGTCTAAGTCGCATATCTATAATAGCGCTCCACTTGCCAAGCACAGCAAGTAAAAAAGAAAATTGGACGCTTAGCTCAGTTGG
>NZ_JAHKPT010000001.1 GCF_018860635.1 Aliiglaciecola lipolytica | reverse complement strand
TTTGATCAAATCGATAACGCTCCAGAAGAGCGTGAGCGTGGTATCACAATCTCAACTTCACATGTTGAGTATGACACGCCTAAGCGTCACTATGCACACGTAGATTGCCCAGGACACGCGGATTATGTTAAGAACATGATCACTGGTGCTGCGCAAATGGACGGCGGAATCTTGGTTGTTGCGGCAACTGACGGTCCTATGCCTCAAACACGTGAGCACATCTTGTTGGGTCGCCAAGTTGGTATCCCTTACATGATCGTATTCATGAACAAATGTGACATGGTTGACGACGAAGAGTTGTTGGAACTAGTAGAAATGGAAGTACGTGAACTTCTAACAGAATACGAATTCCCAGGTGACGACTTACCAGTAATTCAAGGTTCAGCGCTTAAAGCGTTGGAAGGTGATGCAGCATGGGAAGCAAAAATCATAGAGCTTGCAGAAGCACTAGATAGCTATATCCCAGAGCCAGAGCGTGCAATTGATAAGCCGTTCATTTTGCCAATTGAAGATGTATTCTCAATCTCAGGTCGTGGAACAGTAGTAACCGGTCGTGTAGAGCAAGGTATCATCAAAGTAGGTGAAGAAGTTGAGATTGTTGGTATCAAAGATACAACGAAAACAACTTGTACTGGTGTAGAGATGTTCCGTAAGTTGCTTGACGAAGGTCGTGCAGGTGAAAACGTTGGTGTACTACTACGTGGTACTAAACGTGATGACGTAGAGCGTGGTCAAGTATTGGCTAAGCCTGGTTCAATCACTCCACACACCCAGTTTGAAGCTGAAGTGTATGTATTGTCTAAAGATGAAGGTGGTCGTCATACTCCATTCTTCAAAGGCTATCGTCCACAGTTTTACTTCCGTACAACGGACATCACTGGTGCAGTAGAATTACCAGAAGGTGTAGAAATGGTAATGCCTGGCGACAACTTGAAATTCAAAGTTGAGCTAATCAACCCAATCGCGATGGACGAAGGTTTACGCTTCGCAATCCGTGAAGGTGGCCGTACTGTTGGTGCTGGTGTTGTAGCAAAAATCATCGCTTAATAGCGAGATAAAGTACAAAAGTATTTAAAAAGCCGCTCTTAGAGCGGCTTTTTTTGTGCCTGCGATTTGTATTTACAATATTTGTAGCATGGCCTT
>NZ_JAHKPT010000019.1 GCF_018860635.1 Aliiglaciecola lipolytica | reverse complement strand
AAAGGCACAGACTTCAATAGCAAAGACAGTGGACAAAAACAGTAACCTATCTTCAACCCATTGACGGCGATGCTCGAAACTTTTTCCTGTAAATTTATCTTCCCCGCACAAATAAGCACGGCGTACACAGCGAGAAACGCAGTGGTAGTAAGGTGTATCTGTCAAACAGATTTGACGCTTCCTTGCTAAGGGCATTGTTCTTCCTTATAAACCTTATACCTATAGCTTAGTTGATAGTGTCAAAGTGCTAGTCTAGTTTGTGGCTGTCTAAAAGGTCGTCTAAAAGGTCGTAATTTTTGCAACTGGAGAGATTCAAGTGATGCACAGCAAGGAGCCGGAGCTCCTTTAATTAAGCATTTAACCCATTGCTGGTTGCATATCTCGGTTGCGCATTTGCATATAGCTTAATGCCCACATAATAAATCCGCCAAAGAAAAGCATTGCTGAGGCGTAGCCAACTTCATTAAAGCTGGCGCCTGACGCTAGCATTGCGCCACCCACCATAGGTCCAATTGCATTGGCAGTGTTAAAAGCACATTGCACCAGCGCACCTATCATTGCATGACCTTTCGGCGAGACGTCGAGTAACATCGACTGGATTACCGCGGCCAAGCCGACACTTGCGCCCAACAAAAATACGGTAATATATAACCACCAAATATTACTCGCTGCAAACACGTACATTAGGGAAATGCCAACACTGCAAAGCAATGCTATACCTGTGGTACTGATCGGAGCATGATCAGCCAATTTACTGATCAGCAAATTACCAATTGTCGTTCCTACACCAAACATCATCATCGCAATAGAAATGGTAATTAAAGGAGTTTGTGTGACGTTTATAATGGTATCCGCTAAATAAGTATAAATGCAGAATACACCACCGAAACCAACAAAAATAATACCGGAAATTGACCACACTAACTTATTTTTCAGAACGGCAAACTCTTCGCGTAATTTGCTTGGTTCTGTCACCGGACAGCTCGGTACTAACCAATAAATTAACACCAACGTAATTAACGCCAATACAGCAACAATCGCCATACAGACTCGCCAGCTCATCGACTGACCAATTAAGGTTGCCATAGGGACACCCACAATGGTCGCAATGGTCAGGCCGGCAAACACTTTTGCCATGTAACTTGCGCGTTTACCCTTCGGTGCCATGCTCGCGGCTATCAGCAATGCGGTACCAAAATAAGCTCCATGGGGTAGGCCAGAGAGCACTCGATAAACTATAAGCTCAGTTAGGCTCGATGCAACTGCACTCAAACCATTGCCAAGCAGAACCATAGCCACAAAAATAATCAGGGAAGTGCGACGATTCGTTCTATTGGTTAACAACATAAATAATGGTGCTCCAATTACCACACCAATTGCATACGCACTAATCACATTTCCAGCTTGTGAAGGCGAAACATTATACGAGTCGGCGATTAACGGGAGCATCGACATCGACGAAAACTCGGTCAGCCCTAATACAAATGAGCCAAGTGCCATTATCAGAATGGGCCAAACCGTTGCATCCTGATTAGATTGTGGAGCAGACATACATTACCTTTTTAGACTTAAGTGACTAAGATCACAAAACGAAATACAAAACCCTTCCTCGTTTATCGTAAAAATAATCGAGGTACCCAGGCCAGCTTAATTATTGTAGGGATATTAGAACCAATATAAGACTGATTTTGCTAACCGCAACAGTACTTAGAATTGATGAGATTTTTATTCTTTGATGACGATATTATACGCTAAGAAATATAGGTAATTCTATGCTCTAGCCCGCTTATTTATAAGGTTTTTTATGAACTAGATAAAAGCGTAAATCCTAGTGTACGATTTATTAATTTAATTCACGCTGCGTTTACAATGACTTGTACTGTTTTAACAAATTCGCACACTGAACAAAGTCAAAACAAATTGGGCGCAAACACAAAATACGAATTTTGATTTTTGATATTCGGTTCAATTCTTAAAAGTAAAAGCTGGTTACTAAGAGAACCAATTAATAATAATGGTCTTATTCAAACAGCTTTTACCTTAAGCTCGTCTAAAGCGACAAAGTGCTAGTCAATTTAATGGCTGTCATGTAAATTGTAGGTTATAAATTTGATCTATTTAGCCCCTTTACATCGTTAATAATCGACAAACTAACTCAGTTAATTAAATTAGAATTGCCGACGTTAAATAGGCGTAACTATTAATAATTCAAAAATATTAGTGTTGTTTGTTAGCGTTATGCTCATGCTTAACTAAAATTGCAGTTATTGACACGCTTTGTGTTAATAGAAGGGATATATGAAACATTACATTCGCTTGGTTTTAATTGGCATCTTTACTGTTGTTATATCAGCATATTCTCAAGCGCAAGTCATTGAGCGTTCAGAACAAGAAACTCTGATATACCTTTCCGATTTGGGTGATGACAAGCAGACGTCACCTATGGACACTATTCAAACTCTTGACCCCATAATATCCCAAAGCAAACAAAGAGGTTGGCGCAAGGTTTATCTTGAAGCGATAACATTAAAAATTGAAAAACTGGTAAATCTAGAGAGAATTTCGGAAGCTCAGGAGCAATTGGGTGAAGTTATTCCAGTTGCTCAAGAATTTGATAATGCAGTTATTCTAGTGCGCTTGGCGATAGCCGAGTTAAACGTTCTCGAAAGGCAGGGCTACTCAGAGGAACTAAACAATAAATATCGTTTTTTACTTACTCAAGCGGAAACAATTCAAAACGAGGACCTTATTGGACAAATTTATTTAGCCGCGGGAAGAATGAAAAGTCGAGTAGGTGATTATACTGAAGCCTTGGTTTCGTTGCGAAAAAGCCTACAATATTGCAGAAAAATTAAATGATCTTAGTTTTCTTGATGAGGTCTCAGGTGAATTAGGGACGGCGAACGTTCGACTGGAGAATTTTGAAGAAGGCATTGCCTATTATTTAAAATCACTTGAAATTTGTATTGAAAAAAATACGAGATTTGACCAATCAGTTATTTTGTACAATCTTGGAAAAGCCTACTTATTGAATGAGAACTTTTCTAAATCAAAAGAGATGTATGAAAAATCAATTATAATCAATAAAGAATTAAAAGATGATATCGGCCTAATGTGGTCAAAAAGAGGTCTTGCAGACCTTGCGATTAAGCAACATCATTGGTCTGAAGCGATAGAGTTGTATAATCAAACCGGCCCCTTTTTCGCAGCATTAGACGATAAAATGTCTGAATTTTGGTCTTACAATGGACTGACCGAAGCCTACATTGCGATTGAAGACATAGCTAAAGCGCAGACAAGTTTAGCGTCAAGTAAACGTCTCTTAAAGTTTTTTCCGACCTCAGATAATACCATCAGGTATCAGCAACTACTTGCAAATTTAGAAGCGTTAAAGGGAAATTATAAAACCGCCTTCGAGCTGACAAAAGACAATATTGAAATAATTAAAAAAGATCATTTTCAAAAGAAAAAGCAAGAAGTCGAAAGACAGAGAATTCAACTGGACTCCGAATTGAAAGAAACCGAAAACCGACTTCTTACAGAGAAAAACGAACGTCAAGAATACAAAATTGAACAACAAAACAAACAGCAAAAGCTATGGTATTTGGTGATTTTCATAATTGCCATCTCACTAATTATCGTCACGTATACTCTTTACAAACAAGTACAACTTAGAGATAGCTTTAAGACGATGGCGCTTAGAGATCATTTAACCCGCTGTCCAAACAGACGCGCTATTTTAGAGTATGCCAACAGTTGTTTCAGCGAGCCTGTATCAGAAGGGAAATCGCTAATCATAGCCCTAATCGATTTGGATAACTTCAAAAAATTTAATGATACATATGGCCATGATGTTGGTGATAATGTGCTAATCGCCTTTTCTAAAGCATGCAAAATGTCTATGCGTGATGATGTTAAATATGGCAAGTATGGACGTTATGGTGGTGAAGAATGGCTGATCGTTTTGCCTAATTGCACCAAACCAGTGGCTGAGAATATTTTTGCGCGTATCAAACATAATTTTTCCAGTGCAGAGATTGATGGAGTACCTAAAGAGCAGAATGTTACATTCAGTGCTGGGGTGCAACAGCTTGATAAAGGGAAACATAAAAACGTGGCAAGTATGATTTCTGCAACCGATAACAAACTTTACACAGCAAAAGAACATGGAAAAGATAAGATCGTATTTTAATCAGTACATCAATCTCGGTTATTAAAAAACAAAATGTGTATGGTACAGTTTAGGTGTTGATTGCAATTTGATTAAGCCGGTCAGAAACTCCAACGTCCGCTTACTTTTAGACGTCAACATTTATAGTTTTTTTAGTTAACAACCTTTTCTAGTCAAGTTGTTAAATCTTCCAATAATTTTCTCCATCACGCCAGCTATCGGCACTTATATCCAGCGCTTAACCGATTGATCAAATAGGGTCCTCTTATTATGCCTGTCCAGTAATTTTCCACGTAACTTTATGCCTGTCCTGTAATTTCGTTATGCCTGTCCAGTAATTTCATTTCGTTATGCCTGTCCAGTAATTTCACGCAGTAATTTCCCTGAGCCGCTATTTTTCACATCACATAGTTTGAATGTATTTAAAATCCGTTCGTACATATTTGCCCCACATTTGATTGTTAAGCTACTGATAATAAATTTCTGTGCTTAATTGAAACTTCTTGGGGAGTTAAATAATGAAAAATATCTGGTCGATTTTAATCGTTACTGTATGTGGCTTGTCGCTGAGCGCTTGTCATAGTGATAGTCGTCAATCACAACAGCAGTCCAATGTAAGTGAGTTTGTGTTAACCAGTGCTGATATGGTGGATGGCGGTAATTTACCCTTTACTTATACTTGTGATGGAGAAAGTGTGAATCCGCCATTAAGTTGGAGTGGTGCCCCAGAGTCCACCCAGTCATATGCACTAATAATGCATCATAATGCGCCAGATGGTGTGCATTGGTATTGGACTATGTACAACATCAATTCTGATGTAACACAAGTTAAGAGTAATGAAACACTTGGCTTATTGGGTACTAACAGTGTCAATGACCTGAACGCCTATGCTCCACCTTGTTCAAAAGGCCCTGGAAAGAAAAGCTACACCTATACAATTTATGCTTTATCTGCGCCAGTAAGTTTAAATGAAAATACAAAAGTAGACCGCGCGACACTTTTAGCAGCTATGCAGAATATTACCTTAGCATCTGCACAGTTAACTGTTAGTTACGAGCGCAGCAATAGAAATACCCAACGACTTGGCGCGAATTTGAGCCCCGCCGAGGCGCAAAGAGCAAAACCTAGCACTGAACATGAACTAACACCTGCACCATTTATTCGACCTGATTTGTCTGTCAATATTGATTCTACTCGCTGTCAAACAATTCAACAGTCTGTCAGAGATGCGGGGTTTGACAACGAGGTTGCGGTTATTTGTGATGAAGAGTATGCCTACGTTGTGTCTTCGACTTATCCTCAGCACGAGATGATGACAGGTATTACCGGTACCAATGAGCAAATTCCAGTACCAGCGCAACAATATGCCGCACCTATTAAACTTGAACCTAAAAAGGCGAAACAACTAACGACTATCGACGCCGCTGTCGGCGTAGCTGTAAATGGAGTGCCTATTTACGATTATTCATCGCAAGGAGAATTAGATGTAACTCAATACGATGCAAAACACGACACTTTTGCACTAGGGCAACTTGATATCTGCGGTGGTCATGCTGGAAGAGGTGATGACTACCACTATCATGTCGCACCTACTTGCATGCTCGAGACTATGAAAAATCAGGATGCGGATGCAATCATTGGTTGGGCGTACGATGGTTATCCACTGTATGGTGATACAAATCCAGATGGCAGTGAAATCGCCGAAGGTGACTTAGATGTGTGAAATGGCCAAGCAGATGATAATTTTGGTTATCGCTATCAAACCTCAGCGACACCCCCTTATATTATTCAATGTTTAGTCGGCGAGGTTGATACCACAAAATTGCCTAGAGTTGCTCCGCTAAGTGGTGATATACAAGGTATTAGAGCCGATCTTCGGCCACCGACTGGTGGTGTTCAAAACCTCATTTACACTGAATCTGAAGATGGCAGCCGCACTATGGCGTATTCATACCAAGGTAAAGACTATTTTACGACCTACAGTCCATCAACTCAGGGGGATGGCTGCTACGACTTTACTCAAAAGACTATTAGTAATGGCGGAAAAATTGAGCAAGGCTCATTTTGTCGAAGCGCTGATCAAAGAGATGATAAACCTCGGCCTTCAAATAAATCGAAATTAACAACAATTGAGTCAGTTAACCCAAAGATTTCAGGTGAGCACCATTTTAAATTAGAAGCCTGGGCGGATAATTGGTTTGCCGCTTATGTTGATGACAATCTGCTGATTGAGGATTCAGTGCCTATTACAACTGAACGCTCGTTTAATGCTGAGAGTATTACCTTTTCTACTGACTATCCTATCCAGCTTAATTTAATCCTCAAAGACTTTAAGCAGAACGATTCAGGTTTAGAGTATATCGGAGCTAAAAATCAGCAAATGGGGGACGGCGGATTTATCATGCAGATAACCGATACCGATACGAATGAAATCGTTTCGGTTACCGATAGTAGTTGGAAATGTGAGGTTCTTCATCGAGCCCCTCTTAATAAGTTATGCGAGCAAGAAGCGAACCCTATTGCTGGTCAAGGATATTGCACCTTTATGTCAAAAGATGCTCCTAATAATTGGTTGGACGCTGATTTTGATGACTCATCCTGGCCAAATGCGACTGAGCATAGTGCCGCATCTGTAGGTCCAAAAGACGGTTATGATGAAATAAACTGGGATAAAAATGCACAAATAATTTGGGGTGATGATCTTGAAACCGACAACACCTTA
This sequence comes from Aliiglaciecola lipolytica, assembly GCF_018860635.1. Taxonomy (GTDB): domain Bacteria; phylum Pseudomonadota; class Gammaproteobacteria; order Enterobacterales; family Alteromonadaceae; genus Aliiglaciecola; species Aliiglaciecola lipolytica_A. The sequence goes on along the minus strand of NZ_JAHKPT010000019.1, from coordinate 3,213 downwards.
ATTTGTCGTTCAACTATTCAACAACCCAAATAGTGGCGTAAAAGGATTAAATATGTCTGTATTTAAAAAATTGAAATATGCTAAATCCATTTGTTTATTAACCTACATTTTAATGAGTGTTGGCACGCCTTTAAGCGCCCATGTTTTAAATGAGACAACGGCACAAGTTGTTTTACGAGATGGCCAAGTTGAGGTGAAAGTACACACCGATATTGAGCATTTAATTTCGGCATTAAAAAGCGATCAAGCATGGTTGTTAGGTGATATTGATACGCTAATGCCCGAAAATTTAAACGCTAGTCAACAACAAGCGTTTATTGCTAACGCACTCAAACAAAAAATGAACCTAATAGTAAATGGTGAATTGATTATTTTTGAAACTGCAACTTTCGATAATAATAGTGAGCTTGATAAGAGTAGGGTTCACGATAGAGAAATAGTCTTTCAAGCACGACATAGTTTTGCGCAAGTGTCTGAGCTTTCTATTTCTTTTCATAAAAGTTTAGGTGCAGTGCATACCAGTGTTGTTAAACCACAATATAAATTACTCGGTGCAGGTGAAACAGCCCACATTGTATTTTAGAATTGAGTCTATCGAATGAGGCTTACTTAACAAGGAATTTAAGTAAGCAAAACGTTCTCAAATATAGGTTAGTAGCTTAATTGTAGCCAAATAGTCAGTATGCAATACTGCAACACAAGCATGAAATTAAGATCTCAACGATTAGAGAGTCGATGAAGTTAATACACAAGTTCTTTTTAGCCTTTTTCATCACAAATATTACCCTCGTTGGGTTGATGTTCGTGTTTATATATATGAACTTTGCGGCTGAGTTTAATCGCTTTGTTGAGCAAGAAGAACAAAAGCATGTTGTTGAAGTAAAACAACAACTCGTGCAATTTTATACACAATTAGGTAATTGGGAGCCTATAAGTCAGAATGCTGAGTTATGGCGTTCTATCGTTGATCCTAAAAACAATCCAAGTGGCGCTAACGGCAAACATCAAAATAAGCACGAGATTACCCCTAGCGTCTATACCGAACAAAATATTAACGAGAAAAAATCACCCTCGTTATTATGGTCAAATCTTCCAGCTGATTTACTGCAAACTGGCAGACGGATTAGCTTATATGACCAAAATGAAAATGTCGTTGTTGGTCGTGCTAAATTAACCGAAAATCCGCGTGTAGAGCCAATTCTATTAAATAATAACATTATAGGCTGGGTAGGCTTAGTACCTTCTAGTTTAGTTGAAAATAGCTCGGTAAATGCCTTTTTGTCAGCCCAATTTAATAGCTATTTTACTATTACGCTTTGCGTTATTTTACTCGCTTTTATTATGGCTATTGTTTTATCTAAACATTTAACTAAGCCGATAAATCAGATTGTCGTTGGCACCAACGAGCTTAAAAAAGGTAATTACGAAAGTAGGATTTCAGCTCTTACTCAGGATGAATTAGGAACTTTATCGAATAATTTTAATGAGTTAGCTTACACTCTAGAACACAATCAACAAATGCGCTTCCAATGGGTTTCAGATACCTCTCATGAATTGAGAACTCCACTTACTGTGTTGCGCTCCCATTTATTAGCCGTGCAAGATGGGGTGTTTAATGCTGACGCTAGTCGTATTAAATTATTGATTAATCAGGTGGATAATTTAAATCGAATTGTGGATGACCTTGCCCAATTAGCCAACAGTGATACGGTTAATCTAACTTACAATGACGTGGCCGTTGATGTCATCGACGTACTACAACAAACGTTTGAAAGTTATACCGCACGCTTTCAGAAACACAATTTAACGGTTAATAGTGACGCTTTGAATAATGCACAGCCTTGCATTGTAAATGGCGACAAAGACCGGTTACAGCAATTATTTTCAAACTTATTAGAAAACACTTGTCGATACACCCATGATGGTGGACAGGTGAATATAATAATCCACAGAATAGAGAACAAGCTTGAGGTGATTTTACAAGATTCAGCTCCTGGAGTTTCATCTAAAGATCAAACTAAATTATTCGATCGTTTTTATCGTGTGGAAAAATCTCGAAATAGAAATTATGGAGGCTCAGGTTTAGGTTTATCGTTGTGTAAAAAAATAGTTGAAGCCCATGGAGGGGATATTTCGTTGCAAGATTCACCTTTCGGTGGCTTGGAAGTAAAAGTAACAATCCCAGTGGTAGGTTAAATCCAATGACAACTCCCAAAATTCTGATTATTGAAGATGAAGAAAATATTGCTGAGGTACTGATCGCCTACTGCAAGCAACAAGGCTACGCCACTGAGCACTTTGACCGAGGCAGTGGCGTGGTCAACTTCGTAAAGCATACTCATGTTGACTTTATACTGCTGGACTTAATGCTGCCAGAAGTCGATGGCATTACCATTTGTAAAGAAATAAGAAAGTTCTCGAATGTGCCAATAATTATGATAACCGCCAAAATCGAAGAAGTAGATCGCTTACGCGGATTAAACCTCGGTGCTGATGACTATATCTGCAAACCCTTTAGCCCCAAAGAAATTATTGCCAGAATACAGGCCGTCTTAAGAAGAGTTGCGCCGCCTAAAACCAATGTGATTCAGCAATCCGGTTTTGAGCTCTATAAAGATGATTTTGTTGCTTTATTCAAAGGGAATGACATCGGTTTTACCGCCGTGGAATTCAAAATCTTCCTGCTTTTTATAAGCCACGTAGGTCGTGTATTTACTCGCGAAGATATTATTAACAAAATCTATAATCACTCCTCAGATATGTCAGACCGCAATATTGATACGCATATCAAAAATATACGCAAAAAAATAAATGAAATTGAAGCTGGATTAAACCCTATTTCAGCAGTTTATGGCGTGGGTTATAAATTTAAGGGGGAGTAGTATGACGTGGATATGACGTGGACAGGCATCTTTTATGGTAGTTAAAATTGAAACCCATAATTTTTACTGGAGTCTGATGAAAAGTATGAACGTTGTATGACGTGGACAGGCATCTTTTATGGTAGTTAAAATTGAACCCCATAATTTTTACTGGAGTCTGATGAAAAGTATGAATGCGTTCGTAATTTAGGTAAATACCTATACAATCATCGGTTTCTGGGAAATGGGCGCTATTGAGCTGAATTTAGTGTAGGTTGAGGCCTGTCTCTTGTGCAAAGAAACAATTGAAATGAAAAGCGGCTTTAGTGGAATCGTTAGCCTACAGAATTTT
>NZ_JAHKPT010000023.1 GCF_018860635.1 Aliiglaciecola lipolytica | reverse complement strand
CCGGAGGCTCATATGTGTTATACCTAAATTTCACCAAACAATTTATCTATTGATTCGCCATCAAATGTAGCCCCTTTAACACTTAGGGTTTGTATAAGCATGGAATTCATTATCGTTGTATATTTAAAAGCCTGTTCAATGCTAATTATTTTCCCAGTCTTTGAACCAAGTTGGATGATTCTATTCATTACTGCATCTAAATAGTCATGGATATTTTCAATTAACATTTCAGTATAACTAGGAGTATTACCACTATGAACTATAAGATTTCTAGCTCTGTAAATACGCCTGATCTGCCAACCTACTCTTAACTTATGTGAAGTAAGACCATCAAGCATATTTTTAGGACTTGAGTAAACGTAACATAGATAATTAAACCTATCCGAAAGAAGATGAAAATCTTTAAATGCAGCTATCAAGACTTTACGTTGTGGCTCATATGATTTTAATGCTAATAGCTTTGCAACTTTTATTGACGAGTTTTCTCCAGAAATACCTTTTAAAATATTTCTCGTTTCTTTTTTATTCCAGTTATATAGATCGCTTGTAAATCTGCTTACTAGCCTTTGATAGTACATAAGGTTCAAAAAAGGCGTGACACTATTAATAATATGCTCAATGTTTGAGGTTTTGTCGTCGTTGCTTGCCGGAATTATTGATTCTAATGCTATCCATAAATTTAGCATTTGGTTTTCTTTTGAATCACTATTCAAAGCTAATGAGTGCAATTCTGCTGATCGAGTGAATACATTAAAAGAATTTGGTTCCAATCCAAACTCAGATAGAAAGTCATTAGCATTCTTAGAAGCTCTGATTAATTTTTGATCTTCACATTTGTGCATTGCATTCGTTTTATTTCTCGACCTTTCAACTGAGTTATCAGTGTGATTAATTATCAAACAATCAGATAACCAGTTTATTTGTTCTTTATGATGAAATAGACTAAAAATCGTACTAAGTATTTCCAATAATTCTTCTGCTTTATTTTTAGCTGAAACTACATCTCTAGCTTTAATTTCTTTCAAGCAAGCGAAGGTTTGCCCCGAACTCTTATTAAAATTATGTTTTGATAGGTTAGCTTTTATACCATTAAGGTCATCCAATAATTCAATCTTGAATGAATCAAATGATTTTTTGTAATGCTTGACTGTGTCAGAGAATTTAAAAATTATTGTGAATTCATGTGGCTTTCCAGAAAAAATATTCAAAAAGTCTTCAACTGCCGCATTACCAGCAATTCTATTTTTATCATAATGAAAAAACTTCTGTGTTACTTCACTTATATATTCAAAGCTATAACCAAGGTTTACTAACGTTGTTGCGTAACTTCTAGTAAGTGTTCTGATTGACCTGAAATCAGTTTTATCACTATTTATTACTTGCGTAAGTAACTCTTCATTTTTCTTTTTGTACTTCTTTAAATAGATTTGCCTTAAAATTAGCTCAACAATGATTTTCTTTTCTGTGTCAGCTTCTTTAGGGTTTTTAAGAACAGAGTTAATTTGCTTTAAGTTAATACTTAATAACTCTTTTGTAACGGGATCTCGTTCTAGGTTCTCACACAGTTCATCAAGTACATGTTGTAAATTTGGCCTTTTTATATTGCCTTTTTCTATTTCCTCAATTACTTCAAGTGCTTCCTCACACAGTAGGCTAGAATTCATAGCCGAAGGCTTATATGTATCTAAAGAAAAATCAAAGAACAACTCATCTAGGAGTTGCGCAAAAAACAATAGATTTACTGAAGTTTCTGGAGCATCCCATTTATCTAACTTTCTATATCTCATCCTGACTGACAACTTCCCTTTAGGCATAACGCTCCGCATAAATGGCGGATAACAGTTGGCTAAACTTAGCGAAGAATGAGCGCCAGCCAACTGTTAGGCGTCCACTTTAATGCGCTTGTTATGTTTTGCTTTCCCGAATAATCTGAATGAAAAGAGGTATGAATAAAACAAGATAAAAAGCGATACCAAAAATATATTCATCGTCATTAATTAAAGGAAATTCAGCTACCTGTAATATCTCTAAAATAGCAAACCAAACATAAAATATTACAGACAACCAAAGAACCACTTTGTCTCTGAAGTATAAAAACGCTGAATAAGAAAATATTAAAGCCAGCACCAACAGAGTTCTTCCTTCAGTGAGAAAAAACAATAAAACTATAAAATATGCTAACTCTAAAACTTTATTCATAAAACATAACGTCCGAATTTGCTGCACAAACTTGTGGCCTAAACTTTGTGAGGCACGAACAATGGCCGCGAGTTTGGGTCAGCAACATACGTTTGTTATTGCGCCACCCCACTTCACTATCGCGGCTTTGCCGCCACGAACTGTTTGCACAACAACTTGATTAAAATTATTACCCTAGACTAAACCAAACAACCAGAAAACTGCAACTATTGATAAACGTTACTGTGAACAGGTTTGAATAAAAGCGATTTGAGAAAGAAGTATTTTGAATTGAATAAACCGCAGCCGAATTGCGTAAAAAAGCAGTAGTTAACTCGAAGAAGTACCGCAAAAAACCGCCTTTACGCTAAATAATAATCTGAAAGGCTTATGCGCTATAACGCCTCATTAAGAGGCTAAAAATAGTTTGCTAAAATAAGCGACGAAGGAGCAAAAGCAAACTGTTTTTTGTCCTTTTGAATGACTTGATACTCATTGA
>NZ_JAHKPT010000035.1:515394-706697 GCF_018860635.1 Aliiglaciecola lipolytica | reverse complement strand
GGGATTTATCCCCTACAACGTTGGCAATATTATTCATGGCCTGAAGGCCATGCTACAAATTCCCTTCCTGTAGCTGGGGGATTTATCCCCTACAACGTTGGCAATATTATTCATGGCTAAAGCACAAAATTATTTGTTTTGAGCTTGTTACTCTTAAATTATGTACCGTTTATCTAACAACTATGTAATTTAGATTCAATTATAGGTAGAGTAACGCGGTTAATATTGATTAAATTATTTTATAAAATTTCAGTACTGGTTTCATAGACATGAGAGTACTGAATACAGCGTTTCATGTAGCTTTGGATTTTGATGTATACATCATAAAGCGAAAAATTGAGGATTTATGAAAAAAACACTTATAGCGGCCAGCATAGCGAGCGTATTTATTTTAAGCGCATGTAATAAGTCTGCAGATACACCTGCCCCAAAACAAGATGTGGCAGCCACAACGCAAACAACAAAGGCTGAATTAGGCGACTTTGGTATTGAGCTGGATGCAAGAGATGAATCAGTTAAACCCGGTGACGACTTTTTCCGTTACGCAGGTGGTACTTGGTACGATAACTTTGTAATCCCTAGTGACAAAGTTCGCTATGGTGCCTTTACAAAATTAGCTGAGCGCAGTGAAAAGCAAATTAAAACTATCATTGATGAATTAGCAAATACTAGCAATAGCGAAGAATTGACGTCGGAAGAACAATTAATTGCCAATTTCTATAAAGCTTACATGGACACTGAAGCGGCAAATGCCAAAGGCATCGCAGCCATTTCTCCAGTGCTAGAAAGTATCAGTAGTATTTCAGATAAAACCCAACTAACCGCCATGTTTGGCCGTGCTTGGCTCGACGGTTCGGCAAGCCCGATCTATGGTGGAATGTGGTTTAATCGCCTCAATCCAGATCAATACCAAATGTCTGTGGGTGTTGGTGGCTTGGGACTTCCTGACCGTTCATACTATTTAGAAGATAGCGAACGTTTTATAGAAATACGTGAAGCATACGTTGCGCACATTGAAGAGATGTTGAATTTTGCAAAAGTCGAAGATGCAGCACAAAAAGCCAAAGGCATCTTAGCCTTAGAAACCAAAATCGCTGAAGCGCAATGGCCTCGCGAAAAACGTCGCGATCGAGATTTGACACTCAACCAAATTGAACGGCAACAACTGTCAACCGATTACCCTGGCTTTGACTGGGATACCTATTTTGCAGAAACTGAATACAAGGTTCCGCATTTAAATATGTCACAGCCTGAACCGATCAAAAAAGCCATTGAATTAGTCAATAGTGAAGCCCTCTCTGTTTGGAAAGATTATATGACTTATCATACGATCACCAACCAAGCTGAGTTGCTATCTGACGAAATTTTCAGTGCTAACTTTGAGTTTTATGGCAAAACATTAAATGGTCAGCAAGAACCTCGTCCTCGTTGGAAACGTGCTATAGCGCAAATGTCAGGTACCCAATCCCTTGGATTTGCTATTGGTAAAACTTACGTCGAAAAGCATTTTCCAGCCAGTTCTAAAGCACAAATGGCCGAACTGGTTGAAAACCTCAGAACCGCCTTGGGCGAACGTATCGATAGTTTGCAATGGATGGGGGATGAAACCAAGAAAAACGCACATGCTAAGTTAGCGTCTTTTCGTCCCAAAATTGGCTACCCTGATGAATGGCAAAGTTTCAATGGTCTAGAAATTAAGCCTGATGACCTAATTGGCAATGTACAACGTATTCGTAAGTTTTTTAGGGATGATAGCGCAGCTCAAGAACTTGAAAAAACAGATCGTGAACGCTGGGGCATGTCACCTCAACAAGTAAACGCGTATTACAATAGTTCGTTCAACGAAATTGTTTTCCCTGCGGCAATTCTGCAACCACCATTTTTTGATCCCAATGCTGATCCAGCGGTAAATTATGGCGGCATAGGGGCAGTAATAGGCCACGAAATGGGTCATGGGTTTGATGATCAGGGCTCTAAATCGGATGAAAATGGTATTCAGCGTAATTGGTGGACCGATGAAGATCGTGCCGCATTTGAAGCTAGAACCGATGCGTTAGCTGCCCAATATGATGGTTATGAGCCAATTGAAGGCAGTCATGTAAATGGTCGTCTGACTCTGGGTGAAAATATCGGTGACGTAGGCGGTTTAGCAATGGCCTATCATGCATATAAATTAAGTTTAAATGGCAAAGAAGCACCGGTAATTGATGGTGTTACTGGCGATCAGCGTTTCTTCTTAGCTTGGGCTCAAGTCTGGCGTGAAAAACGTACTGAACAAAGTCTGATGTCACAGCTTAAATCTGATCCCCATGCTCCGGCGCGATACAGAACTGTTGCCCCTCGTAACCATGACGCTTGGTACAAAGCATTTAACGTTCAACCGGGTGATGCACTTTATTTGGCACCTGAAGAACGCGTACGTATCTGGTAATAATGATTAAAACAGCAAGCGCAAGCATTAGCGCTTGCTGTTTTTATTTAATTCAAATTATCCAAATGTTAAACCCAGCGATGCCAGCACTTTTGCTTTAGTATTGATATCGTTTGAAGCTTCTTTCACAAAATTAACTTGCTCTAAATTTTCTTGCGAAATATTACTCACATTTAAAATACTATCGTTAACTTCCTGAGAGACCAATCTTTGCTGTTCAGCAGCTGTGGAAATCTGAAATGCGAGCCCTGATATCTCAGAAATTTGCTGATAAACGCCCTCAATTAACTCTCGCGACTGCCTAGTATCAGCAACACATTCGATTGCAGCATCTTTACCTTCATTCATGGATTTAGCCCAAGTAAGTAAAGTGGATTGAATTTCATTAATTGAAGTTTGAATTTGTTCGGTAGCCGAATGGGTTCGACTCGATAATGCACGCACTTCATCGGCAACTACCGCAAAACCGCGACCATGCTCACCAGCTCTTGCCGCTTCAATAGCCGCATTTAGCGCGAGTAAATTGGTTTGATCGGCAATACCTTGAATTTCACTCATCACGTTGCCAATGCGCTGCGCCTCTTCAGCCAGTTGGCCCGAAGCATTTGCAGAGCTTTCCACATCTTCAGCCAACTGCGACACTTTGTGCATTGTTTCGGTCATTGCTTTAGTGGCATTTTCACAACCTTGATTAGCACTTTCAATTTTTTGTGAAGTTAAGGTAATGTTGTTTGCCACCTCGCTAATCGAAGCGCCCATTTGCTCGATTGCAGCGGATACTTGATGTACTTCAGCCGTTTCTTTTTCAACACCTTCGGTCGCTCGTTCAGCTGCAGATTTTAGCTCGACGACAACGTTGTATAAAGACGCAGAACTATCTATTACCCGTCCGATGATAGTTCGTATTGCCCCCTGATGCATTTTTGCGGGGAAATCAGCAACACTGACAATGCCCGTACCTGAAAAAACAAATCGAGAGACACTGTCATAATCTTGCTGAGATTTTTTAAGATAGTTTGGCAAACTAAAGATTTCACTTTTGAATACCAAATAAGGTAAGCCCACCAGTAACAAAGCAAAATAAGGCATAAACATTGTTGCACCTAAAATAGCGGCCGCTAAGAGTAAAAATATAACGTGTTTAATCCCCCAATTTAACGCCCATTTACGTTCGGCCTTCTCGCCTTTATTCAATTTAGAGTAAAGAGCTTCTGCACGTTTACGATATTCAGGTTGCAGAAAACGACGGACCGATTGAAAACCTTTTAAATCGCCATTTTCATAGACCGGAGTGACATAAGCATCAACCCAATAATAGCGACCATCTTGGCAACGATTTTTCACCGCCCCACGCCAAGGTTGCTTGGCTTTTAGTTTTTCCCATAAATCTGCAAATGCCGCTTTAGGCATATCAGGATGTCTTACGATATTGTGATTTTTGCCAACGATTTCGTCTCTGGTAAACCCAGCTACCTCACAAAACTTGTCGTTTGAGTAGGTTACTACGCCGCGGAGATCTGTAACAGATACCAACTCTTCATCTACCCCAAAAGTGACTTCTTGGTCGACAATATTCTGATTGCGTTTACCCATTAACTCGACTCCATTTATTCCATTAAATTCAACAAAACAAGATGTTGAAATACAAGATAATTATAATTATAAATTACTTTTGCTAATAGCTCACTGCATTTAGAACAATATGTTAGTGCTCCAAGTATAGACTGACTTTGAATGTTATCGGCGTAAGTCACCAATCTATAACCCAATTAATTGGATAATTTAATACAAAAAAGACAAGCCGAAGCTTGTCTTTGTCTTTTGCCCTTTGAATTTATATAGGCGTTTAGCTTTCTCTGATTAGATAATCAAAGGCTGATAAAGAGGCTTTTGACCCCTCTCCCATTGCGATGACAATTTGCTTATAAGGCACGGTTGTCACATCCCCAGCAGCAAAAATACCAGGCTCAGAGGTTGCACACTTGTGATCTATCACCACTTCACCAAATTTACTAAGTTCAACCACATCTTTTAAGAATGCGCTATTAGGCACTAAACCAATTTGAACAAATACACCGGCTAAAGCTTGTTGCTTTATTTCCCCGCTAACTCTGTCTTCATATTCAAGGCCGACTACTTTGCCATTTTCTGACAATATCTGTTTAGTAGCGACATTTTTGATAATCGTAATTTTACTATTAGCTTCGGCTTTTTCCACCAACACTTTGTCTGCTTTTAACTCAGGTAAAAATTCGAAAACAGTGACATGATCAACCATACCCGCTAAATCTATTGCCGCTTCAATACCGGAATTACCGCCACCAACAACCGCAACATCTTTGCCCTTAAAGAAAGGTCCATCACAGTGTGGGCAATAGGCTACGCCGGAACCAACATTTTCTTTCTCACCTGGTACACCTAGCTCGCGCCATTTTGCTCCAGTTGTGACAATAACTGTTTTAGTTTCTACAACTTCACCACTGGATAAATGTATTTTCTTGGTTTTCCCTTTCTCAATTTTATCAACACGTAAAAATTCTTTGATATTGACTTCGTAATCGTTCAGGTGCGCCAATAAATTACCAGTTAATTCTGTACCCGTTGTTTTAGGAACAGAAATTAAATTTTCGATTCCTACAGTATCTTTAACCTGACCACCTATTCGATCGGCAATCATAGTGACGTTCAAGCCTTTTCGAGCAGAATAAATCGCTGCGGCAACCCCAGCAGGTCCGCCACCAATAACAGTCACATCTTGAAGTGGTAAGGCTTCGTTATCATCGCCACCCACAATATAAGGGTAACGTTGGATTAATTTGTCGACCAACTGTGCGGTATCAATTTTACCATTGGCAAATAACTCGCCATTTAAATAAACACTAGGAACACCTTGAATGTTGCGCTGCTCAATCAATTCTGGAAACAAGCCGCCGTCTAGCATTTCAGTACTTATAGTGTCATTCAATAATGCAAATTGATTTAACGATTGCACAACATCCGGACAGTTGTGGCAACTTAACGAAATAAAGACTTCAAAGTGCAAATCGTCTTTCACTTTCTGTACCATGCTTTGCAAGGTTTTATCGAGTTTAAGATCCGTTCCTGAAGATTGTAAAATGGCTAATATAAGTGAGTTAAACTCATGCCCACTGGGAATGCCTGAAAACGAGATACCGTTGTTTTTACCGTTCACTTCTAAATAGAATGTAATTGGGCTACGTAAATTATCATCCCGCTCAATCAATGTCAGATTGTCTGAAACTGAGCACAATGATGTTAAAAATTGGACTAATTCTTGACGTTTTTCGTGCTCACCAGTTTGTAGAACTAGTGCCACGCTGTTAGTCATATTTTTGGTATACGATTTTAGAGCATTTAAAATATCGTTATTTAACATAGTGTTACCTTTTTACTGCAAATAAACTGGTGAAAAAAATGGCGGGTAGAAGCATTAACCTCCTATAACCCGCCAATTTACGTGGATTGTTTTAAATCTAGATTTTACCCACTAAATCCAAGCTAGGAGTTAAGGTTGCTTGACCTTGTTCCCAAGCGGCTGGACATACTTCACCGTCGTTTTCACGTACGTATTGAGCTGCTTTAACGTTACGAACCATATCTTTTGCGTTACGGCCGATGCCGCCAGCGTGAATGTGCGCTACTTGGATAACGCCATCAGGGTCAACCAAGAATGTGCCACGATGTGCCATGTGATCTTCTTCGATCATCACATCAAATCCGCGAGTGATTGTGCCAGTTTGGTCGCCAATCATTGGGAAGTTGATTTTACCAATGGCGTCTGAAGAATCGTGCCATGCTTTGTGAGAGAAATGCGTGTCAGTTGATACTGCATATACTTCCACACCAAGACCTTGAAGCTCTTCGTAATGTGAAGCCATATCTTCAAGTTCAGTAGGACATACGAAAGTAAAGTCAGCAGGATAGAACAAGAAGATGCCCCACTTTCCTTTAACACTTTCAGACGTTACTTCAACGAACTCGCCGTTATGAAATGCTTGTGCTTTAAATTCTGGGATAGTTTTTCCGATCTGAGCCATGTTTGTATTCCTCTAAAATAGTAAATTGCTTTAAATAGTGTTTGCTTAAAAAGCGTGTTTGCTTTCGACGGGGAGAATAATAGTTGGAATCAACGTGCAGTTAAATTTAATTAAATCTATACTTATCTTCTATTTTTTAGAACTATGAAAGTAGCGTGTTTTCTGTTTGCTACTGATACAATCAAGCTAATTAGAATTAATTTGAATTTATGTTCAATTTTTTGGAACAATGATTATGGTTTCTTTAAAACAATTAAAATACGCACTGGCAATTGATAAAACCCGCCATTTTAAAAAAGCGGCAGAAGCCTGCAACGTTTCACAGTCGGCATTAAGTACGGCTATTAATGAATTGGAAAAGCAACTCGGCTTGCAAGTTTTTGAACGAAACAATAAACAAGTATTAGTGACCGCCGATGGCGAGATCATACTTGCCAAAGCAAAACGTATTAAGCTAGAGATGGATGAGCTAATGCAATTAGCGCAAACCAACAAAATGCCTCTATCTCGTTCCATGACCTTGGGCGTAATCCCTACCATTGGGCCTTATATGTTACCCAAAGTACTTCCAGAGGTGCGCAAGCAATATCCCGACTTCAAGCTACAAATCGTAGAAGAGCAATCCCATGTACTTGTGGATTTAGTGCGTAATGGTGACATCGATGCTGCTGTGCTTGCTCTACCCTACCCCGTCGATGGCTTGATGACCTTTCCATTTTGGGAAGAAGACTTTTACTGGGTCAGTCACAAAGATGAAAGCCCGAGTCAAATGAATGAAATAACCAGTGAAGAAATGGAAATAGAGAAATTAATGTTGTTAAAAGATGGGCACTGTTTAAAGGATCACGCATTAGTGGCTTGTAGCCTGCAGAATAAAAAGCAGCAGTCGGATTTTGACTCGGCCAGCCTGCATACCATAGTTCAAATGGTCGCCGGAAAACTAGGTACAACCTTAGTGCCGCAAATGGCATTAGACCAGCTTATTCACAACCAATCAGAACTACGCGCTATCCACTTAAACGAGCCAGGGCCCCATCGCACCATAGCGCTAATCATCAGACCAAACTATGTGAGAACTTCTGAGTTAAGTATTTTAAAGGACATTTTTCAACAACAGCTTACACAGAAGTGTGATTCAAAATAATAGAATTAGTTTATTAATTTAATCAAATTTAAAGAATCCAATGAATAGGTCAAGATAACCACCTAGTCCAAACAAGGTGATAAACATGAAAACTTTAATAAATAACGTTAAATCAATCTTTACTACAAAAGCGACCATCAACAGCACTAAAAATTGTAATTATTCAAATAATTACTACGGTGATCAAATTTGCGGCGCGAAATCGAACTCTGCGCAGTCAATAAATTAAACGACTATTCATTACGCCACAAGCACGCCACTATGGAAGCGGAATTCACTGTCATCAGATAAAATTAATTCCGCTTCTTTTTGTTTAAATGTCGCCACTATTTCATTAATAGGTTGCATTGCAATTGTTTCAGCTAAACTTAAATAGTCTTGAAAATGTCGGGCTTCAGAGCGCAACAAAGATACATAAAATGCATTCAATTCATCGTCTAAAAAAGGCGCTAACTTAGCAAAACGTTCACAACTTCTAGCCTCAATGAATGCGCCACAAATTAGGGTATCTGTTAGCTTGGCAGGTTCATGGGTGCGAACACGTTTCATCATGCCACGGGCATACCTTGAGGCGGTTAAATTAATATATTCAATACCTCGGTTTTGCATGATATCCCACACCTGTTGAAAATGGTGAAGCTCTTCTTTAATTAGCATTACCATTTTATTGATCAACTCATCACCATGTTCAAAATTTGATTTACTAATCAGTTTTTTAGATAAGTTAACATGCTCTTTAAAGTTCCCATCCCCCACTTTGCGATACACAAAATCTTCGAAGGGTTTTAACCAAGCTAAAAGTGCATCTCCACTTTCTTTATCAACCGCATAACGACGCAGCAACAACATTGCAGTTTGCGCGGCTTTTAACTCGCAGTTCGCATGATCAACTAATAACGTAGGCAGATTTTCAGGCTTGATAGCCTCGTCGATCCAATCTTGAGGTGTTTCACACATTAAAAAGCTTTTGATGGAGGTATTAACATGGAGGTATTAACATGGACAGCCACTGGAGGTATTAACATGGACAGCCACAAACTAGACTAGAACTAGACTCTTATGAAAATAGAATCAACTATGCTTTAGTATGTTTAATTCAAGGAGTGAATAATGCCACTGGCAAGGAAACGACAAATTAACCTTTCTGATACCCCTTATTACCATTGTGTATCTCGCTGTGTTCGGCGCACTTATTTGTGTGGCGAAGATAAACTAACAGGAAAAAGTTATGAGCATCGTCGTCAGTGGGTAGAAGACAGGTTACTATTTTTAACCACAGCCTTTGCCATAGAAGTCTGTGCCTATGCGGTGATGAGTAATCACACTCATGTGGTGTTACATGTAAATTCAGACAAAGCAAAACACTGGACGGATAAAGAGATTGCGCTGCGATGGCATAAACTTCACAAAGGAACATTGCTCTCACAAAAGTTAACTTCAAAAGAAGCTCCAGTATTCACCGACGCTGAGCAAATCACGCTACATTCGACTTTGTCGATTTATCGAAGTCGATTAACCGATATTAGCTGGTTTATGCGAGAATTGAATGAGCCGATTGCTCGACAAGCGAATCAAGAAGATAACTGTACCGGTCACTTTTGGGAAGGACGATTCAAATCGCAAGCACTGTTAGATGAGCATGCATTAGCAGCCTGTATGGTATACGTAGATTTAAACCCCATACGAGCAAAAATGGCAACAACCCCAGAGTCGTCTAATCACACCAGTATTAAACGCCGTATTCATGATTTTAAAAAAGGGTATCAGCCATCTACATTAATGCCCTTTGTTGGCAACCCAAAAGAGCCACAACCGCAGGGGTTACCGTTGGATTTAATCGAATATATGAAATTGGTTGACCTATCTGGTCGCAGTCTCAATCCTGACAAACGAGGGGCAATTGATATAGGAGAATCCCCCATTTTGCAGCGTTTAGGATTAGATGAATACACCTGGCAAGATATGTTTCTAACGTTTGAAACTAATTTTCGTGTGGCTGCTGGACAAACAGACACTTTAAAACGCTATAAACGAAAACGTAGGAAAAAGAATTCATTAGGCTAACCTATCCCCTTAAAGCACTTTTCATTTCAATCTATTCTTTGAACAAGAAACAGGCTCTCCCTGCACTAAATTCACCTCAATAACGCTCATTCGGAAAAATGAACTTGTCTCTTCTGTTTATCTAAATAATGGGCGTATTAGAACCTTTTTGACAGCATTCAGTAATCATTTAAAGCCAAAAAATCTCCTATCTAATAAGGTGCCTGTCCATGTATTTGTTTTGACAGCATTCAGTAATCATTTAAAGCCAAAAAATCTCCTATCTAATAAGGTGCCTGTCCATGTATTTGCTCAGTATTTGCTCAGGGTGACTTGCTCTCAAAGGTAATTTTTAACATGAGTGAATTATTTGAATTTGGTAAAAGCGTTTTGACGTCTCAGCCATTTAGTCAGCTGCTTGGTGCTCAATTAACAGCTTTTGAACCCGGTAAAGCAGAAATCACCCAACCCATAAAGGATGAATTGAAGCAGCAACATGGTTTCGTCCATGGTGGTGTAGTTAGCTATTTAGCTGACAATTGTTTAACCTTTGCCGGTGGATCAGTGCTTGAAGACAGCGTTACATCTGAATACAAAATTAATTATCTACGACCCGCTATTGGTCATACTTTAATTTCACGAGCTACCGCTATTTCTTCAGGTAAACGCCAAGCAGTATGTGAGTGTAAAGTGTATGCAATTAGTGAGGATGGTGAAAAATTAGTTGCTGTTGCCCAAGGGGCTATTAATAAAGTAGATTAATCAGTACAGTAAAATGGTAATAGTGGCGGAGCAATAAACACCAATGGTAAGTGAATGCTACATCTCAATCAATACACCTCAAAGGCCATTACGCTATTGCTCTTGCGTTAATATTATAATGACCTTTGTTGAGTATTTTAATTGAGTTTTAACTAATGTTTAGGTTTTTTCTCATCATCCACCTGTAAATACGCAAGTAACTTATCAATGGGTTCTGGGGTTTGAAAATAAAATCCTTGAATAAAATCACACTTATGGCTAGCCACAAAATCAAATTGTTCTTTTGTCTCAACACCTTCAGCTACCGTTTTCAACCCTAGCGCTTTGGCAATTGAAATTGTTGCTTTAACAACTTCTTCTGATTGACCAGCAGCGCCAATTTGAGAGATAAAAGAACGATCAATTTTTAGGATGTCGAACGGTTTATTAATCAAATAACCTAAATTTGAATAGCCTGTACCAAAGTCATCCATTGAGAAAGATACATTTAATTTTTTGTAGCGATCTAAATGTTTTTGATTTTGTTCATTAGACAATATGACTTTTCTTTCGGTAATTTCGAGTGATATTGAACTACCATCAATTTTAAATTGCTGTAAATACTTTTTAAACGTGTAAAACAGTGAATCACTTTCTAAATCTTTCAACGAAAAGTTAATCGCGATTTTGCATTTGTGGTGATTGATACTATTCAAATTGCTGATCGTGCTCATCACTTTAAATATCACATATTTAGTTATTTCAGTGATGAGTTCTGATTCCTCGGCAAGGGGAATAAACTTATTTGGCATCACCAGGCCAAGTTTAGGATGATTCCATCTAATTAACCCTTCAAGGTGAGCTACTTTCATAGTGGTTAAGTCGATAATAGGCTGATAATAAACCTCGAATTCATCATTGTTTAATCCTTCTCTAATCAAACCTTCCATTGAAGCCTTCTCGAAAGCAAACGACGATAGCTCTTGTGAAATATAGCGATACATATTTCTGCCATTCTCTTTTGCATCATACATTGCGATGTCAGCTTGACGAATCAATTCGTCTGCGGAGTGTCCATCATTTGGATAAATGCTTATACCAATGCTCGCACCAATCGTAATTTTATGTTCGTCTATTTGTATCTCTTCTTTTACCGATTGAATTAAATTTAGTGCGATTTTTGATGCATTTAATGCAGAGTCTAAATCTTGTACGATAATAACAAATTCATCACCGCCGATTCTTGCAACCGTATCTCCTGAACGTAAAATATTGGTAAACCTCTTAGCTACTTCTATCAAAACGGCATCGCCTACATTATGGCCTAAGCCATCGTTAACCACTTTAAAGCGATCAAGATCAACAAATAAAATTGCGAGTTGCTTTTTGGAACGGCGAGATTCTTGTAGTGCATGCTCAAGACGATCTGCAAATAACGTGCGATTAGGTAAGCCAGTTAAGGAATCATGATTTGCTAAATACTGTATTTTATCCTGTGATTGTTTGATCATAGAGATGTCGGTTATCACCGCTATATATTGAATAATATAGCCATTATTATCCTTAACCGCACTGATATTGAGAAAAACGGGGAAGAGATCACCACTTTTCGCCTTATTAATTACTTCACCTGACCAATAGCCGCTTTGTTTGTATGAACGTTCCATTTCACTGTAGAACGCTGGCCCATGTTGTTCTGATTTTAAAAGGCTTATTTTCTTACCTTTTATTTCATCCAGTGAATAGCCGGTAAGGCTTTCAAAAGCAGGGTTAACATTAATAATTCTGGTCTCTTTATCTGTTACCGCAATGCTTTCTTGGGTGGTATTAAATACCATTCTAGCTTGGGCACTATCTAAAGTAGCTTGTTTCTGACTATTAATATCTTCTATTACCGAGATAAAATATAATGGTTTGTTATTGTCTCTGACAATAGCCACATAGAGCATTGCCCAAAACAAGTCGCCATTTTTGTTGTAATAACGCTTTTCCATTTTGTAGGAATTTCTTTCGCCATTGATTAATTGCTTAACCAGATCTAAATCTTGAGTTAGGTCGTCAGGATGAGTTATATCCTGAAAAGTTAACGACAATAATTCTTCTTCGGGATAACCGAGCATTTTAGTTAACGCTTTATTGACAGAAATCCATTCTCCGTCTAGTCCAACATGACCAATACCAATATTGGCGTTTTCAAAGGTTGCCTTATATTTTTGTTGGCTTATGGATAGCTCAGTTAGCGCATGTCTTTCTTTTGATATGTCTGAAGCAAAAGACCATATTTGGGTGTTACCTTGCTCATCTCGACTAAGGTAGTCTTCCACGTTAAGTATCGTTTTTGTAATGCCACCCGATTCTAACTCTAAAATATAGGGGCCAAATGTCCCTTTCTCAGTTAGCTCTTTTTGTCTATTGATAAAGCGTGAACTATTTTCAATAGGATATAAATCGAACCAGTTTTTAGCTAGCAGTTGTTCTCGAGATAATCCTGTATATTTTTGCATTGCGTGGTTAGTTTTAAGAATCATACCTTGAAGATTAGTAATGATGACACCGTCATGTATATTTTCTAAAACCGATTCATAACGTCGATTAAGAGAGCTATGTTTTTCTTTAATGTTTGTATTCTCATTGAACATTTCTTTGAGTTCCGCATAAGCGGTTTGAAGTTCTTCATTAGTCGATTGAAGCTCTTCATTACTGGTTTCCATTTCTTCATTGGTGGCCTGCAACTCTTCATTAGCACTTTGTAATTCTTCATTGGTTGATTGTAATTCTTCGTTTGACGTTTCTAGTTCTTCAACCAGGGTTTGCATATGCTCTTTAGTACGTTGTAGTTCAAATTCTAATTCTTGGGTAGAAGAGGACGCTACTTCATTTAAATTTGTGTTAATAAGCGGTAAATCTAAAACTGAGATGCTCTGAAAATAAAAAATATACATTTGATTGCGACCATTCATAACAGGCACAAGGTGAATTTTTATAAGACGTGCTTTTCCGTCTTTTAGTGGTAACGATATGTAACCACTAGAACTAACGCCAAATCCTTTTTTAGCGTCACTAAATAATTTTCTTAAATCTAAGACTAACCTAGAATCAACAATTTTATATAAATTGTAGGAAATATATCCTTCTGGAACAGAAATAAAATCGAGGTTACCTTTTTTATATACCACATCAAGTTGTTCGTTTGTCACGATCATATTTGGCATTAAAAGCTTTGCCGCTTCGGTAATAATCGTTTCTTGCAGTGGCGTTTCTTTTGATGTTTTAGTTTGCTCTTCAGCTGGATATTTTACATATTTAGGTGGTCTTACTGTGATGGCCGGAAAATTTTTCTTCGAATTCGCCACTGATTTGAAAATTTTATTGGGTTTATCAATTGGCGCGAAAAGTTGTTCAAAATTGGTCGCATTTTCAGATTTCCCAAGAAAAAGTATTCCATTATCTTTAAGTGCATAATGAAATGCTGGCATGATCCATTTTTGCGCATCAAGGTTAAAATAAATAAGCAGATTACGGCAAACGATAAGATCTAAATCTTTAAATGGTGGATCAGACAAAAGGTTATGGTAGGTGAAAACGATATTTTGTCTTAACGTTTTTTTTACTTCAAATTCATCGTTTGCGATATTGAAATAATCTTTGATATAAGACTCTGACACTTCGGTCATTGACGCTTGGCTATAAACACCTCGACGGGCAGTTTTTAAGGCCTGTTCGTCTATATCTGTGGCAAAGATTTTCAAATCCAGATCATTTTGTCGATCGTTTAATAATTCATTGAGTATTATGGCAACCGAGTAGGCTTCTTCACCCGTTGATGAACCTGGCATCCAAACTCTAAGTTCTTTGGCATCGGGAATTTCATCTAGGTATTTATCTAGTAGACTCTCAAGTGAGTCGTAGGCTTCTTTATCCCTAAAGAAACTGGTTACACCAATTAGAATATCTTTATAGAGTAATTCGACCTCTTGTTCATCTTCTTGAATCAATGCCACATATTCACTAAGCGTGGTGACTTTAAGTGCAACCATTCGGCGTTCAATACGACGGCCGATAGTGGCTTTTTTATAAACAGAAAAATCCACATGTTTAATTTTGTGGAGTAACGCAAAAATGATCGATATATGGTCATTAGCGGGGGTAATTTGATGTTTTTTCAGCACTTTATTTCGCGGGAAATTAGCAAGGGCGACTAATTCCTCACCGATCTTATCCGCTTCAATTAAAATATCGACTACCGAACCATTAATTGCTGCCATTGGCATGCCATCGTATTTAGCGGTACTCGGCTCTTGCACAATTGTTATACCACCCTCTGAATTAATCGCTCGCATACCTTGGCAGCCATCAGATCCTGTGCCTGACAATATAATGCCGACAGAGCGTTCTTTCTTATACTTAGCAATGGAAATAAAAAGTTGATTTACAGATGGTTTGGGTAAGAAAGATTGTTTTTCAGGGGCAGATAAAATAATTTGATTGTTGCTATTAATTTCTACGTTTTTATTAGGAGGGGTAATATAGAAGATATCACTCTCAAGGGTTTCATTATGCTCAGCTTCCTTAATCATTAAGGAGCTCTCTCTAGAGAGCAATTCAACTAACATCGTATTGTGTTTAGGGCTTAGATGCTGCGCAACGATATAGGCTGAATTATTATTGCTCGGTAGTCCTTTTATTAAAGTAGTCAGTGCTTCAAGGCCACCTGCACTCGAACCTATACCTACAACCATTAGGCTGGCTGAATCTTGCGGTGAATCATCTTCGGATTCAATGTTAATTCGTAAACTATCACCTAAAATGTTAGATTTACTCACCGATCCATCATGTTTTTCAACTGATAATACTTGATCAATAACTTGTGCTATTTTCTTTCTATCTGCAGGTTTATTAATAAAACCATTAATCTGATCATTAATGGTATCTAGTATAAAATCTTCTTCTATATGGGCACTGAATAAAATTATTGGTGTTTTTAGGTCGGTTTTACGGATTTGTTGGATCAGTTCAGGCCCATTCATATGGGTTAGCTGAATTTCAGTTAAGACAAGACTTGGTCGGTGGGTAATAAACTTTGAAATTCCTTCACGACCATTGGATGCTTCAAGAACGGTTGCAAACATCCCACGTAGAAAATCGGAATATATATTACGGGTGTTATCATCACTCTCAATATAAAGAATTGTTGTATCATACTTCATGTACTATCACCCTCGGAAATCCATCTACTTTTAGCTAAACGAACGTTTAAATTTAACTTTCATTTGAGCAACATAGCTAATAAAACTAATAATGACAACGTATCTCGGGTGGTTTTATTCGCAAATGATAAAGGACGAAAAAAAATATAATGTTTTTTTTGTCGTAGATAGAAAGATGAGTGAGTGATTTGCTAATCCGCAATATGAGCGTAATGCTTTGATATATAAGTAGTAAATATTTATTTTTCTGTATCGAATGTTGGTTTTCTACGGGTGTTTTTGTCTTGATTTGTATTGATTTTGCCGGCTAATTTACGCGGTTATACTTTAGACTAACTAGCCTAATACATTCGTTATTATGACCGTAATTTGGGTTTTGTTAACCATAGAAAATGGAGTGATAATGCAACAATGTCCGTTGTGTGGAAGTACCAATGCTTGTGAGAATTTGACGCCAAAAAGCAACCAAAAGTGTTGGTGCATGGAGCCTAATATAAGGTTTCAAGTTGAGTTAATAAATCAAGCTCTCAATACCACTGAAAATATCAGCTGTATTTGTAAATCATGTGCTCAGCGACATCATTCCAATTGCACATTACGGTCACTTTGAACCACCAAATTTATCCATCAGGACCATAAGCATTATTCGATTGGACCAGTATGATTATATAAATGGAGCAGACAAAATCAATAAATGAGCAATACTATTTTTTTCGAGCCTGTAACAGATTCTTTGAACTGAGTAAGCGCTAAGTCATTTACTATATAGTTAAGATCATAATTATTCGGAGTCACCTTTAATCTATCAAAATCATCCCAGACAAGCATTAATGCCTGCTTAATGTTATCCAAAAAAGTCGCTACGTCAGCTGCATTACAGTTCTTTCCTTTTACTATTTGATAAGCTTTATTTTCCATTACAAACCCTTGTTTATTAATTCAATTAATATATACGGATTTGAAGTGGAAAAAATAAAGAGGTTAAGAAGGACGACTTTTGCTTGGTTTAACGTCGCCTTAAGGCGAATTTCACTACTAATAATATGAACTATTTAGTAGTTTTCCTCTTAAGTGATTATTAAGCTAACAGTATAAATTAAACTGTATGTGGCCGCCCGCTATGAAATTTAAAATCACTATCTTTTGACGAAATTAATTTAGCTTCAATTTCACCGAAGAACATTATACGTTGACTAATATCCTCTCTCGCCACTTGTTGCGCTAATGACAAATAATCTTCAAAGTGACGGGCCTCCGAACGCAACAATGACACGTAAAACTTGCTCAGGTCTTCATCAAGATAAGGCGCTAATTTAGCAAATCGTTCACACGAACGAGCTTCAATATATGCACCACAAATTAGTTTATCTACCAATATGGCCGGTTCGTGTGTCCGCAAATGTTGCATCATTCCTTTCGCATACCGACTCGCAGTAATATTATTGTACTCTATTCCATAAGCTTGCATAATTTCTAGAACCTGGTAAAAATGGTGTAATTCCTCTTTGATTAGTAACACCATTTTATCAATAAAATCTTGTCCAAAAAGTGAATTACTTTTCGGCACAATCGTTTTACGTAATTTTGAATGTTCACCTAAAGAAGCCAAACTTCCTTCTTTGCGATACACATATTTTTCGAAAGGTTGAAACCATTCTTGTAAAGCTTGCCCGCTTTGTTTGTCAGCAGCATATTTTTTTATCAGCCACATTGCTGTTTGACCAGCCTTCAATTCACAAATTAAATGATCAGTAAGCAACACTGCAAGGTTTTCCTTTTTTACTGCCTCTGATATCCATTCATTAGGTGTTTCACACATTAAAAAGCTTTTGATGGGGAGTAACAACTTTTCCAAACTAATAAGACCTCTTAAAACACTATTGTAAAACGCCCATGGGCGAAACGAACAAATTAACACTGGCGCAAATAATATCACACCTCAGTCTAATCATGCTTGGAATCACAATAGATTAGTAAGCAGAATAATATAACGGCATTTAAGTTAATTGATCTGCCAAATAATCCACTAATAACCTTACTTTTGGCGATAAGTGGCGATTTTGGGGGTAAATAGCCCATATCCCCTCTTCTGGCTCTCGATAATTATCCAGTAAGGTAGTCAATTCCCCACTTTGCAGGTGTTCTTGAACATAATAATCAGGTAATTGTACTATGCCCAAGCCTTTTAATGCCGCATCAACAAGTGCGAAACCACTGTTATAGCGAATTTTCCCCTTCACTCGAATGTTCTTTTCTTTGTCTGATTGTTTAAAACGCCAGTAATCTAGGGTTCCTAATAAACAATTGTGTTTACTCAATTCTGATAAGGAGTAAGGTATGCCGTATTTCTCTAAGTAAGCAGGTGAAGCACAAACATAGTTGGTTCGCGTTCCGAGTTTTTTCGCCATCATCGATGAATCACTTAACTTACCAAGCCGAATCGCTAAATCATACCCACCTTCAACCAAATCCAAGTTTTGATTTGTTAGAAGTGCATTTACCTCAATATCACTGTATTGCTTCATGAAATCATTCACCAACGGTAATACTTGTTGTTCACCATAGGTTACGGGTGCTGTAAGTTTTACTTTCCCTTGTGGTTTAGACTGTAAATTTGTAATGGCACGTTCAGCGGCCTCTAACCCATCAAGTACGCTGCGGCAATGTTGATAAAAAACTCGCCCTTCTTCCGTTAGGGACACTTTGCGTGTCGTACGATACAACAATTTTATACTCAGTCGCTTTTCCAATGCGCTTATTTGTCGGCTTACTTGGGCAGTAGAAATAGCCATTTTTTTTGACGCTTGGGTAAAGCTCTCGCTTTCCGCAACGTAGACGAACTCGCTAATCCCTTCCCACTGCATAATTATTACCACCTAGTAAAAGTGAATTCATAAATCAGCATATTATCATCTTATAAGGAATAACTATAATAACCTCATAACCTACATACTGGGTGAACAACCACAAAGTGAGAATAAATATGTCAGATAAATTTATTAAGTCCAAAGCCGCCGTTGCTTGGGAGCCAAATCAGCCATTATCCATCGAAGAGGTGGATGTCATGCTGCCACGCAAAGGAGAAGTACTCATCAGGGTTATCGCGTCTGGCGTCTGCCATACCGATGCATTTACCTTATCAGGTGATGATCCAGAGGGTATTTTCCCCGCAATTTTAGGTCACGAAGGTGGCGGTATTGTAGAGCAAGTGGGTGAAGGGGTAACCAGTGTAGAAGTGGGAGACCATGTTATCCCCCTTTACACACCGGAGTGTGGGGAGTGTAAATTCTGTCTGTCCGGAAAAACAAACCTATGTCAAAAAATTCGTGAAACCCAAGGTAAAGGTTTGATGCCCGATGGCACCACTCGCTTTTACAAAGATGGCAATCCAATTTTCCATTACATGGGCTGCTCAACGTTTTCTGAATACACGGTATTACCCGAAATATCTTTGGCAAAAGTCAACAAAAACGCGCCCTTAGATGAAGTTTGCTTACTAGGTTGTGGGGTGACAACTGGTATCGGGGCAGTCATGAACACAGCTAAAGTTGAAGAAGGGGCAACTGTTGCCATCTTTGGTCTAGGGGGGATTGGACTGTCGGCGGTCATTGGCGCTAGTATGGCAAAAGCGGGTTGCATTATTGCCATTGATATTAACGAAAGTAAGTTTGAACTAGCGAAAAAACTAGGCGCAACAGATTGTATTAATCCAAAAAACTACGACAAACCTATTCAAGATATCATTGTAGAACTAACCGATGGTGGTGTGGATTACTCATTTGAGTGTGTTGGTAACGTGAACTTAATGCGCTCTGCTTTAGAGTGTTGCCACAAAGGTTGGGGTGAATCGGTAGTCATTGGTGTGGCCGGTGCAGGACAAGAGATATCCACTCGCCCATTCCAACTTGTGACTGGACGTGTTTGGCGAGGATCTGCTTTTGGTGGAGTTAAAGGTCGCTCTGAATTACCTGACTACGTTGAACGTTATCTAGCGGGTGAGTTTAAATTGAGTGACTTTATTACCCACACTATGCCTCTGGAGAACATCAATGACGCATTTGACTTGATGCATCAAGGCAAGAGTATTCGAACCGTCATTCTTTTCGATCAGTAAACCCCATTCTATTGCCCAAAATCACATTGATTTTGGGCCGTCCATATAGGTATTCCAATGACAATAGAAAATATAAGTGCCAATAAAAGCTTTGGTGGTTGGCACAAACAATATAGTCACCAATCGCAGGCATTAAATTGCACTATGCGATTTGCTATCTACTTACCACCACAAGTATCAACCGGACACAAAGTACCGGTATTATATTGGCTATCGGGCTTAACCTGCACCGATGAGAATTTTATGCAAAA
This sequence comes from Aliiglaciecola lipolytica, assembly GCF_018860635.1. Taxonomy (GTDB): domain Bacteria; phylum Pseudomonadota; class Gammaproteobacteria; order Enterobacterales; family Alteromonadaceae; genus Aliiglaciecola; species Aliiglaciecola lipolytica_A. The sequence continues at coordinate 686,708 of NZ_JAHKPT010000035.1, read as the reverse complement.
GTCCGGTGTTCAGCGTATCGCTGCCGAATTAGGTATCGCTATTGTTGCTCCCGATACCAGTCCTCGCGGTGAAGAAGTGGCTGATGATAAACATTATGATTTGGGACAAGGCGCTGGTTTTTATGTCAATGCTACGCAAGCCCCATGGAGCCGTCATTATCAGATGTACGATTACGTGGTTAAAGAATTACCGAACCTGATTGAAGAGACCTTTCCTGTATCAGATAAGCGCGCAATTAGTGGCCATTCGATGGGTGGCCATGGCGCACTGACCATAGCCATGTTAAACCCGACACGTTACAGCTCAATGTCAGCGTTTAGCCCTATTTGTAATCCTATGGCAACGCCTTGGGGACAAAAAGCCTTTGCGGCTTACTTGGGTAAGGATAAAAACAGCTGGAAAAATCATGATGCTAGTGAATTGATGCGACAAGCAGTTCAATTTGTCCCGGCAAGAGTTGATCAAGGCCGCGCTGATGAATTTCTGAAGGAGCAGTTGAAGACTGAAATATTAGCAGCATCCGCGAAGGTTAATGATTATCCGCTGGATTTGAGACTTCATGATGGTTATGACCATAGCTATTACTTTATCTCAAGTTTCATTGAAGAGCACCTGCGCTTTCATGCAACCTATTTAAATACATAGTCTTTGTTGTGTGATTAGCCCACACTGCTATCGATTGTTAGCAGTAAGTTGTGCCTTAAAAACGACTTAGCGCTTATTATAATTGTTGATAACAAGCCTGCTGTATTGTGTTATCGAAGACAATTAACTCTTTGGATAGCGACGAAAACGTGAGGGGAAATCTATCCCCCCTCTCCTACTGAACTATCAAATTGTCATATAGAATATAGTTTTACGGGTTGGTTAAGAGCAAAAATCTTTTCACACCTAAAGTGGATTGGGGGTTATTCCAACCACTCTAACTTCTGCAATGGATAACCTAAATACCACTTTGCGCGCTCTAAAATAATACTTGTTTTGAGTTTTTGTATGCCCAATTTGGGGTTGCCATTCACCGTATCGCATATCTCATTCAATTTTTGAGTATCAGAGCAGCAAGTAAAACAGATGTAATCTATGTCCCCGGTTATTCGTAGGCAATCCATAAATTCGGGTATCTCGTTAATGGCCTCTTCAAACCTTTGTCTGGCCTTAGGATTATTAGATTCTAAGGTGAATTCAATATAAGCCAATACGTTTTTAGCAATGCGATTTAAATCCAAATCAGTATAAAAGCCATTAAAGTATCCTGCTTCCTTAAGTGCTTTGGTGCGCTGAAAACAGGCGCTGTTCGACAACCCCACACGCTCACTGAGCTCTTGATTAGAAATATCCGCCTGCGTGTGAACAATCGTTATTATTTTTCTATTGATCTGATCTAGCTTGATGCTTTTCTTACTGCTCATTGGTAGCCCATATTAAGTTAAAAAAACGATTGTTTTGTGAAAACGGCCTTATGCTAAAGATTATCCGCTTGTGTGCTGTGTCTTCAACAGAAAATTTTCATCGTTAAGTAATATACTATGAATTCAAATAAATAAGAAAATTGCCAACCGAAGCATAATGGGAATCAACAACATGTCTAAGCGCACAACTACTGAGTTTGTAAAAAATACCCCCGTCAATAATCACCGTCTAAGTAAAATTGCAGCCGCTATAATGTTGCCAAGCTCCTTGATGCTTTCAATGTCTTCCTCTGTTGTTACAGCGCAAGAACAAGAAATGCTTGAAACCGATATCGAAAAAATGGTTGTTACCGCCCGTGGGCGTGTTGAAAACATCCAAAATATCCCTGAATCCATTACCTCATTTAATGCGGAACAAATTGAGCGGGCTGGCATAAAGAACTTTCGTGATGTTGCCGATCTCACTCCAAACCTTAGCCAGCTAGACAATTTTCGTCCGGGTTTGGCACGCATTCAAATTCGAGGATTAATTACTCCCCAGGTCGGTGATGCCCCGTTAGCTTTTGTTGTTGATGGTATTACCGCCTCTGATTTAGAGTTTATGAATCAACAACTTTTTGATATTGAACGAATCGAAGTACTGCGCGGCGCCCAAGGTGCACTCTATGGACGAGGTGCGATTGGCGGTGCAGTTAACATTACCACTCGCAGACCAACCAACGATTTTGAGGCGAAAGTCACTACATCCATCGCCAGCGGTAACGATTTCCGCGTTTCTGGTGTTGCATCGGGAGCCGTAGTCGAAGATCAAGTTTACTATAGAGTCGGCGCTTACAGACGAGATTATGATGGACAACTAGACAATACTTTCTTGAACCAAAAGGTGGATTTTCATGAAGAGAACTCCGTTTTTGGTAAATTGAGCATCGATATTTCTGACGACTCCATTTTAGATTTAAATGCACGAGTGACAAATACAGAATCCGGTTTGGGTTACTATCAAGCAGTAGATGCCGACACAGTGGAAGATTTTTCAATACAGGTTGAACACAATGTGCCCGGCTTAGATACCCGTGATTTGGCTGAGTTTAGCGCGCGCTTTTCACATGAATTTGAAGCATCAACCCTTGAATTAGTTGCCGGTTATAGTGAATCGGATCAAAACGGATTTTCTGATGGCGATTATTCAAATAAAGAAAGTGATTTTGACGGCTTTTACTATGCCGGCGCCCAAGAAAATATATTGAAAGTAGAATCAACTACATTTGAAGCACGTCTAAAATCTAATGGTGACACCCGACTGCGTTGGGCTGTAGCCGCGTTTGCCCAAGAGCGCACCCGCAACAGCGAATTTAATAGCTATGACGATTTAGCCGGCAATCAACCACAAACCCGCGCAGATTTTGACGAGAGTCTAATCGTTTTTAGTATTTTAGATGATAACACCAGTAGCGCTTGGGCTTTATCTACCCAGTTAAATTACGATTTAACCGATAAGTTGGAATTAACAGCGGCAATGCGTTATGACACCGACGACAGAGAATCCTTTGATCCTCGCTACGTTGAAGATACCTTCGAGAAAAAAACCTTTTCTGAGCTGCAACCAAAATTCTCTGCAGCCTACCAAATGACCCCTGATACCCTTCTTTATGGTGGTTACTCACGGGGCTTTCGTAGTGGCGGTTTTAACGAACCCCATCCTGATATTAGCCGTACATTCGATAAAGAAATATCTGATAGTTTTGAAGTCGGCTTTAAAACGAGTGTACTAGACGGCAACGGTACCTTTAACTTTGCATTGTTTCGCATTGATCAACAAGATGCGCAAATTACCCGATTCAATGGTGAGACCTTTACCTTAGAAAACATCTCTGTTGACGATGTGACCACTCAAGGTATTGAGTTTGAGTTATCCGTTCAGGCCAGCGAAAATTTAACCTTTATGGCCAATGGCGGAATTATTGACTCTGACATAAAAACGTTTGTTGAACGCCCTGAATTAGTAGGCTCTTCACTGCCACACGTAGCTGATTACAACCTCAACTTGGTCACTGAGTATCAATATGAAATGTCGTCAGACATAGATTTAATTTTACGCGCCGAATTGAACCATAACGGTCCGAGAATATTTACTTTTGATATCCCCGATATTGAATCATCCAAACAAACCTTTATCAATTTAAGAGCGACCTTCGAAGCCGATGTGTGGTCGGTAACAGCTTATGCAGATAACCTAACCGATGAGCGTCAAATAGAAGATTTAGTCTTGTTAGACAATAGTGTTGTGTCCATGGGGCGTTTCCCCAACATAGGCTCTAGTTTTGGTGTTCAACTCGACTATAACTTCTAAATGATTCAATTTTCGTGAGCCCTTATTTAAGGGCTCGTTGTTAGATAGTCTACACAACTATGAGTTTTCACTATGAAGCCGGAGTTAAATGAATTTTCCGCGGTAAGGATTACGGATAGCCAACTTGTCCCCTGGCCCCGCGTTGCTGCCGTTGGTGCAATGGTCGCGTTCTCATTACCTACTTTTATTACAGGTCTAGAGGTCTATCAGGCCCTTGAACCAATACAAACACTGCTTGCATTGTTTATAGGCTCACTGATTATCTTCGCCATTGGTGGCGTAATGGGGGTCATTGGCGCTAAAACTCGTATGAGTTCTTATTTACTGGTGCGTATCGCGTTTGGAGACAAAGGCGCAAGCATAGTTAATATCGCTTTTGCCATATCACTGCTGGGTTGGTTTGGGGTGAATATTAATTTGTTTGGCGATGCGGTCTCGCGTCTTGCCTTAGATGTATTTGATGTCAATATCGCACCTTTAACCCTCGCGATTATTGCCAGTTTCTGTATGACGTTGACTACGGTAATTGGGTTTAGAGCGATTAATTGGCTAGCCACAATAATGGTTCCTGTGTTGGCCGGTGTGACCTTCCTACTGGCGTATTCCGCGCTGAGCGAAAAATCATTTGAACAAATTTTAGCAACCGAAAAAGCCGCCACCTTGTCACTCGGTGATGGCATTTCAGCGGTAGTAGGCGCAATCATCATTGGCGCTATTATTTTGCCGGACATCACCCGTTTTGTTAAACATTGGTCTAATGCGATTTATATCGCGTTTATCGCCTATGTTGTTGTGCAAATGGCGGTAATGGGAGCAGCGGGACTAGCCGGCGCATCTTCGGGACATGCAAACATATTGGATATTATGATTGATTTGGGCTTAGGCATTGGCGCATCCATTATTGTCATTGCTGGAAGTTGGGTGCTCAATTCTTTGAATTTGTACAGTGCAGTGCTTAGCACAACCGCGACCTTCCCTAGGTTAAACGCAACTTGGGTGACTATTGGCTTAGGCTTAGTTGGCGTTTTTGTTGCTTTGTTAAACCTGCTCGACAACTTTATTACCTTTATCTTTTACCTATCGATTATTTTTGTGCCTGTAGCTGGGATCATCATTATGGATTACTTGGTCATTCGCCCCCATGCATACCACATTGACTCTCTGAACAACAATCGAACGATAGCGCCCAAAGGATTTATTGCTTGGTTGATTAGCGCCGTTTTTGCTGTATTAAGTACCGAAAATGTAATTCCCTCACCTTCGGGAATAGCAGCCATTGATGCTATTTTTCTTGCTGGAATTGTATACACCACATTATCTTGGAATGAACGTCGTTCCAATCATCGAACACAAAGCTAGAGGCAAACACAATGAGAATTGGAATAGATGTAGGCGGCACTCATACAGATGCCGTAATTATGCAAGGTGACAATGTACTGGCATCCACCAAAGCCCTGACTTCAGCAGACGTGATTTCTGGAATTACCAATGCGCTGGATGTTATTTTAAACGACAGCGGTATTTCGCAGAATGAAATCGAAACCGTCATGATTGGCACAACCCAATTTACCAATGCCATTATTGAACGACGTGAACTAGCACAGGTAGCGGCCGTAAGAATTGGCTTACCCTCAGGTAACGGCATGCCCCCCATGTTGGACTGGCCTCAAGATCTAAAAGACGCCCTTGATAGCGAATATTACATGCTACATGGTGGTTATTTATATGATGGTTGGTCGTTGGCCGATATCGATCAACAAGAAGTCAGCAACATGATTAACAGCATGCTCAAAAGCGGCGTTAAAAATATTGCCATAGCGTCTGCATTTTCACCGATAAATTCAGCTCCAGAAGAGCAAGTTGCCAACGAAATTCGTAAAGCGATACCCGATGCGAAAATAACCCTATCCCATAGTTTTGGTCGTTTGGGTTTAATGGAAAGAGAAAATGCGGCAATTTTAAATACCACGTTATTACCTTTCGCCGACAAAGTGGTTAGCTCTTTTTTAGGAGCTCTGAAAAAACGCGACCTGCATTGTCCGGTATACATTAGCCAAAACGACGGCACCTTAATGAGCGCTGATTTCGTGCGTTCCTACCCTGCCCTAACATTTGCATCAGGGCCGACTAACTCGCTACGGGGCGCTTATAAATTAACCGGTTTAAAAGATGCCATTGTAGTTGATATTGGCGGTACCACTTCTGATATTGGTGTTTTACAGAATGGATTCCCCCGAGAATCAAACGTCATTATTAAAGTTGGCGGCGTGCGGACTAATTTTAGAATGCCCGATATTTTAGCGATTGGCTTAGGCGGCGGCAGCATAGTATCCGACGACGGCACTGCTATTGGCCCCCATTCAGTTGGTCACAAACTGGTTACCGAAGCGTTAGTTTTCGGGGGCAACACGCTCACTACCAGTGATATTTTAGTGGCTAGTGGTGGTGCAAATATTGGCGACAAAACAAAAGTAGCGCATATCTCACCGCAAACTATTCGTCAGGCCAAGAAGACCTTACATTCGATGCTTGATAACAATATCGACATGATGAAACCCGGTGGAAAATCTATGCCAGTGATACTGGTCGGTGGTGGCGCTATCTTGGTGACCGAGGGATTAGAAGCTGCGTCCGATATTCATCGACCTGAACATGCTGGTGTGGCTAATGCCATTGGAGCCGCAATTGCGCAAATTGGTGGTGAAGCAGAACAGATGGTGTCTTATCGCACCTTGCCACGTGAAGAGGCGATAAAACAAGTGACTAAAGATGCCATGCAACGTGCAATAGATGCAGGCGCGGCAGCAGATACGTTACGCACCGTTGATATCGAAGAAACCCCCGTACCTTATATGGATGAGTCTAGTACCTGTATTCGGGTTAAAGTAATAGGTGAATTAGCTGCCTTACCGACCAATACTTCTGAACGTATACAAGAGTCCACATTATGAAAATTGAACAAAAACATTTAGAAGATTTAGCCCTAGGTTCTGTTTTTTTAGCAACAGGAGGAGGCGGTGATCCCTATGTTCCCCGTTTAATCGCTGAGCAAGCAATTAAGCAATTTGGCGCAGTAGAGGTAATTCAGCCGAGCGAACTCAGCGACGATGCCTATGTGGTAGCGATAGGTGCTGTAGGCGCGCCTACGGTTAGCCTTGAGTTACTTCCTTCGGTTGAAGATGCAGCAAACACCTTAGCAGCTTTTGAAAAGCACGTTGGCAGAACCGTTGATGCGGTTGCTTCTTTTGAAATCGGTGGCGGCAATTCATTGATTCCGATTGTTGCCGCAGCTGGTAGAGGCTTAGCGGTTATCGACGGCGACGGTATGGGCCGAGCCTTACCTGAAGCGCAAATGATGAGTTATGCTATTGCTGGTGTGAAACCCACGCCATCAGTTGCTTATGACTACGCCGGGAATGTGGCGACATTCTCGACCAATAGCACCGAGGTGTATGAACGCCATATCCGCAGTCTAGCTATGGCTGCTGGCGGCATGATTACCGCAGCTGAACATCCAATGACCGGTCGTCAGTTAAAAGATTCAATTATTCCAGGGACCTTGTCTTTTTCCATTAAACTTGGTCAAACTCTACGGGAAAATCGCGGTTTAGCCACCGAGATGCTTGCTCCTTTACAGGCACTGTTTAACGATTCAATCTACGGTGAATGTCGCCTAATTTTTACTGGAAAAGTGATTGATAAAGCCACTCGAATTGTTGGCGGCTACGATATTGGTGAAGCCACCATTGAATCTTTTGATAATAACGACTTACCGCTTACAGTTAGTATTAAGAATGAATACTTATTGGCTCGCAAAGGCGAAAAAGTGGTTGCGAGCGTGCCTGATTTAATTGTCATTGTTGATTATGAAACCTCGACACCAATCAACGCAGAACGTTTACGCTACGGTCAACGAGTGGCGGTATTTGCAGTAGGCTGCCCCCAGTTCTATCGTTCTGAAAAGGCCCTTAAAGCGGTGTCGCCTCGCTGCTTCGGTTTTGATTTAGACTATGTTGCATTAGAAGATATTAAATAGCCGTAGGTAGCGTTTTTCAGCGCAGCCAATAGACAAAAAAGCCGTTAGTTGCTTAACAACTAACGGCTTAATCACCACCAGCAACCATCTAGTAGATGTTGCAATCTAAACCATATAATTTAGTTACCGTAGCCAGCAGGCATCAAAAATTCCCAAACAGAGCTTTCGCTGCCGCGTTCGCATGGTATTTCAATCACAACAGGACCTTCTTTGGAATCAATCACGGCTTGTTCAAGCAATGCTTTGAAGTGCTCTGGTGAATCGGACTTATAAGCCTTTGCACCGAAGCTTTCCACCAACTTCACAAAATCAGGGTTAGTTAACTCTGAGCCAACCACATTACCATCGAAGAAGTTGATCTGATCTCGTCTTACGTTGCCGTATGCATTGTTATTAAACAGTAGAATAATGAGTCCAATTTTAAACTGTACAGCCGTTGCTAATTCTTGCACCCCAAACATGAAACCACCATCACCGGCAATAGACATGACCACTTTATCTGGATTCGCTACCTTTACCCCCATTCCCGTTTGAATACCATGCCCAAGATTGCCTTGATACCCACAAGTGACAAGGTGACGAGGCTCATATACTGGAAATCCTAACCATGAGGTAAAACCAACCTGTGAAATCTCTTCAACAATATAACCATCTCTGGGCATAACCTCACGAATGATGTTTAGATAGGTCATTTGCGGTTGCACTTTTTGGATTTCTTGCCAACTCTGGGCTTTAACCTGTTCGAAGTGTGCTTCTTTCGATGCTCGTGGAGTGATATCTTTTTCAAGTACATTTAGCAATGCCTGGGTTGCAAGGGTCGCATCGGCAACAATCGAAACATCTCCCCGTAACCGAGTAAGTTGAGTAGGATCTATATCTATCCGTACTAATTTGCAGGTTGCTACCCCAGTTTGCCAACGAAACGCTGGTAATTCCATTCTCGATCCAATGCCAATCATCACATCAACTTCTGGATAGAGTTTATAGCCTGCCGCACAATTAAAACCATAAGGAGAATCATCACTAACGATGCCTCGCCCTCCGCGGAATGAGACCACAGGAGCTTGTAACAACTTTGCTAGTTGCAGAATTTCATCTTTTGCATCAACAGCACCACTACCTACCATAATCATAGGATTTTTTGCTTTACCTAACATTTCAGCCGCGGCTTTAATTTTACTTTCAAGGGGCTCATAAGCAGGGCTAGGTATAGCAGGAAAGTTCACATCGACAGTGGCTTTTTGTCCAAAAATATCCATAGGCACTTCAATTGCGACTGGACGTTGGCGTCCCGACGTCAGTTGTGTAAAAGCATTAGACATGGTTGCAGGTGCATCGACTGAATGATTGATGCGAGCCGCCCATTTGGTCAGTACTTTTAAGATCCCAAGTTGGTCATCAAGCTCATGTAGCATGCCGTGTCCAATGCCGACAAATTCGCTGGGAACTTCTCCGGTAATACACAACACAGGAGTGTTATGTGCAGTACATAACGCGGCGGTGGAATTGAGCACCCCTGGCCCAGGAACTACACAATAAACGCCTACACGACCAGTGGATTTGGCATAGCCATAAGCCATGTAACCAGCCCCTTGCTCGTGACGTGTAACAACAAGTTTAATTTTGTCTTGATAACGGCTTAGCGCATCAAAAAAAGCATAGGTTTGCGCGCCAGGAATACCAAAAATTGTATCCACACCGTTTTTTATCAAATATTGGATAATCGCGTCTGAGCAAGTAATCTGTGTCATAGTCAAATAAATTCCGTTGATGTTTATGGTCTAATAATGAATCTTTAAGGGATAATTGAGATGGTTTTATATCCATCTTTCATATTTTTTTGCACTTATTTCCATCAGCTTTAGCCCTGCCCTGCACAGCAGGACAAGGGATGTTAAAACTGAGCTTTATGCCGATAAGCGATGGTAAAAATAGATAAGCGTAAAGGTAGTTAATATAACTACCCCGCACAGACTCCAAATTTTCATAAAGAGGCTGGGCTGTAGCGCTTTAGGGACTTGATCACTCCACATAGCGCGGTGGTTTAAGTAAGCCAAAATAGGGCTAATAACAAAGACAATCACAGAAGTGATATCGATAAATGTTGCGAAGGACTTCAGCATCGTTGCCAATATAAGGATCGCTGCGATACAAAGCAGAATCATCGCGATGTTATAATTGCGTTTTGAATCAAGCTTTAACTCTGGACGCCCAACCCCGCTATCAAGTATTCCAACTAACACCCGCGTCATACCATCGACAACCGCAAACAGCGTTGAAAACATCACGAAAATCGCGATAGTTGCAATCAGTGGAAAACTCCACGGGCCTATTGTTTGCGTAAATAGCTCCATAAGTTGTCTAGAAAAACCTGAATTACTCACTTCAATTGCAACATCACTGTTGTGCATCAAGCCGGTACCTAACACCAAAAAGCAAAGCGCCAATAACACGCTCATCACATAACCCACATTAAAATCTAAACGGGCTTCTTTGGGGGTTGGTAATTTACCGGTATCTTCTGCTCGAGCACAGGTCCAAAGGGATTGTGTCACCGAACCATCCGTTGGTGATGGCATAAAGCCAATCAAAGCAACAACATAAAGTACAACTGAGGAATCAATCGCCGGAATGGCAAACTCTGATGGAGACCAATCGATTTTTTGTGAAACCAGTACCACGGTGATAATAATCAACAGGGTAAAACAAGAAACAACATACTTGGTTAGCTTTTCCAATAAGCTGTAATGTCCGCTACATAAAAATAAAGCGATAACCGATAAAAGTACACTTACACCCAATACTGGATTAACTGAAAAACTAAACGCGGCTTGAAATAAGCCTAAGGTGAAAAGCGCAATTGCTCCCACCACAAACACCATGCTGAAGATTTCTGCAAACGCATAAATACCAAAAATCCACCAGCCAGCGGTTCGATAGCTAGTAATCAGATTTTTGCCCGTAGATGCCGCGAATTCACCACCAAAGCGCAGGGCTGGATATTTCACCAAACAGGCTAAAATAATGATAAATGTTAGACCTAAGCCATAATCAGCTCCAGCCCGAGTGGACTGAACTAAGTGAGAGACTCCCACTGCAGCAGCCGCGTATAAAATACCCGGCCCCAACACGCTAAAAAACGAGCTTGATTTACCTTTCATATTTACTTTCTCTTTTATTATTATTAAGTGAAGCTATTAAATATATTGAAACATTTGCTCGTTAAAGCTTTATACGATTATTAACCAATCAAATGGTACCTAAAATCAACTCTCCTACTGTTTACTAGTTGTCCATTTCAATTATGCTTTTGAGAGCATTTTTAAGTACACTAGTTTGTTCTGGATTTAACTTACTTAGCATATGGTCTTCATGTTCTGCTGCTACAGCCAACAAAGACTTTTGCAGAGCCATGCCCTCATCGGTAAGAGCAAGCTTATCTTCCTCTATCGTCAGTGCACCTTTTTCAATTAGTGTATCTACTGATTCACTTAAATCATTCAATGGCTGCATTGCTAAAATAGACAGTGTTTTCAAGGTATGTACCGGGGCACTTGATAGTATGGTCATAACTCGCCATTGCTCTGGTGTCACATCACAGCCATCAATTAGTTTTGGATATAAATCTTGACGGTATTTAGAAATAGCAGAATTTAGTAAATATAACAAATAGTTATCTAAAAATTCGTTACCTGTCTCTGCTACATTCTTTTGAACATTGCCGCTGGGATGCTGGGAGGTGATTGCATAACTACCTCTAGAAAATGCTAAAGGTGTTAACGAATCATCATGATTGTATTGGATTACTTCACCAACGATGATCAGGTGATCGCCACCTTCGTAAACATTCCAGGTTTTACACTCAAACTGGGCACCACAACCGGCCAGCAGAGGTGCTCCACCTAAACCTTTGGAAAAAGATACATCTTTAAATTTATCTTCTCCTCTTCCGGCAAACCGATTCGAAGTTTCAACTTGATTTTCACTTAATACGTTAATCGCAAAATATTCGGCTTTTTCAAAAATTGTTTTACTAAACGCGCCTTTATCAATGCTCCACAATACTAATGCAGGCTCAATTGATACACTGTTAAAACTGCTTGCAGTGCAACCAATCGGAGCGCCGTTTTCATCAACCGTAGTTATCACTGTCACCCCTGTTGGGAATTGACCTAGCGCCGTTCGAAAATCTCTTTTATCAAACTTAGTATTACTCATATTTTTATCCTAGCATTTTGTTCTTATTAGGCTTTAACGGCCAGCTTTATGTGCAGGTAGAGTACCTATACCCCAGTGAGCTTTCGGATATTCACTAATTATCACACGAATATTTTCTTCAGGCGCACCGATAGAATCCATTACAGCTTCAGCCACTGCTTTGATTAATGCTTCTTTTTGCTCGACTGAGCGACCTTCCATCATATTTACATTTACAATTGGCATAGTTCTCTCCGTCCTCTATAACCTATTCCATTCTAAAACCTGTTTTCAATTGTGCCTTACTCAACACTTTTACCTGTTTTAGAAAACTAAAAGGTTTTAAATATCAATAACTAATCGCTCACACTTAGCACGAGAACAACATAAAGCAATCTGGTCGTTGTCTTCTTTCTCTTCGTCAGTTAAAAAGTGATCTCGATGATCTGGAATGCCCTCGATAACATCAGTAATGCATGTGCCGCAGACACCTTCCTCACAAGACATGTTGACCTTCACTCCAACTTTTCGAAGGGCTTTGGCGATCGTTTCTTCGCTACCTACAGTGACGGTAATATCACTTTGTTCACAGTAGACTTCGAAGCTGTCACCGGATGTATCAACATCTGCACTGAAGTACTCAAAGTGAACATGGTCGCTTGGATAATTTTGTTCTTTTGCACTATTTATCACCCAATCCATAAAGCCCGTTGGCCCACAAACATAGATGTGCGTGCCTGGCTGGAAATCGCCAAAGGTATCTTTTGGAGAAAACAATTGAGATTTATCTTGGTCATCGTAATGAAAACAAACCCGATCACCAAAAGCCGATACTAGCTCATCTTCGAATGCACCAGCCCCTTTAGTGCGCGTGCAATAATGAAGTTCAAATTCTTTGTTTGCTTTCAACAGTTCGTACGCCATCGCAATCATTGGTGTAATACCAATTCCGCCACCGGCAAGAATGCTTTTCTTAGCATCTTTATCAAGTGGAAAATGATTACGCGGTGGGCTAATTTTTATATGTTGTTGCTCGCTAAATTCAGCATGAATTTTAGCCGAACCGCCTCTAGAATTAGGGTCATTTAACACGCCAATTCGATAAGACTCGCTCGATGCTGGATCATTACATAAAGAGTATTGACGTATCAGATCATCACCACAGTGAACATCAATATGAGCGCCAGCCGAAAACGCAGGTAGCGGCTGTCCATTGGCACTTGCCAAATCCATCACTGCAATACCCGCACCTTGTTCAGTGCGTGACGTTATTACAACGTCGATTAATTCATTATCCACAAGATTCTCCTCATCATGCTTAACGCATGTATATGCCGCCGTTAATATCCCAAGTCGCGCCAGTGACTGTATTCGCTTCATCGGCTGCCAACATCACAACCACTGAACCGATAAATTCAGGGTTACTCATGGCCTTAACGGGGATCATGTTATTAATAATATGTTCAAGTTTATCTGCGGGTACTTTGTCTCTAACAGATGGCACATCTACCGGACCTGGTGCAATTGCATTTACCGTCACACCTTTGTCAGCAAATTGTCTGGCAAAGATTTTGGTTAACGTTGTAATTCCAGCCTTTGATGCGGCGTAATGGGCACCGGATGCGGTGCCCCCCATTTGTCCAGCCAAAGAGGCTAAATTGATAATTCGGCCAAAACTTTGGTCTGCAAAATATTGCCCAAACACTTGGCTACCAATAAAGTTGCCACGTAAATTAATGTCTAGCACTTGGCTAAATTCTTCTGGACTGATCTCCATCAACGGCGTAGTTGGTGTCATCGCTGCATTATTAACTAACACATCGCAATGCCCAAAAGTGTCAAGGGTAAACGCTAAACCTTCACAAAAATCTTGTTTGCTCATGACATCAAGCTTAGTCGCAACTGCCACTTCGCCTGTGGGGTCGAGTACCTTAGCAGCTTGGGCCGCCAGCGACCCATTAACGTCACTGACCACCACCGAATAACCCGCTTTGATGAGAGACTCGCAAATCACATAGCCTAACCCTTGCGCAGCACCGGTGACCAAAGCCACTTTTTTATTGGAACTCATAATGTCCCCTTAAAACAAGTAACTGACAGTCGTCAGATGCTGGCTTGATTTCATGACTTTAACGATCTTTTCAGCAATTTTGAAACTGCCGCCGTCACGGACTAATTTGAATTGCAAATTAGCCGGATAGCAACGTACGCCGTTTTTGTTATTTTCATACAAACTATAGGCACAACGCACTCTCACAAAGCCATCAATATCGTCAAGTATGCGGAAGCGTGACATAGTACGTACGGTTTTTTCACCTAATTGCGTTGAAATAGCATCACCGCTAGTTAAACGTTCAATACGCAACTTACGCATTTCATCATCGTCGTATGCTACATTGAGGGTATTCGCGTAATCTGTAGCGTTATGATCTACCGGAACAATATACAAACCGGACTCAAGCCATAAATCTAACCACTGTTGGTATTCTTTGTTATCGAGCATGTCTGCTTCAATATTCAAGAAGGCAGTTACATCGGCTAATAATTGGGTATCTAATTTCATTTTATCGATCCTTATTTTCCGCTTTCCACAGACATCATCTTCTTATATTTCTGATACGCAGCACGCATACCAGTTTCAGAACAAACAGCCCCTTTAACATTGCCATCAGCAGAGGTAGATAATTTGGACAAACCGCGATTAATCATGATCCAGCCATCTGTTCCAGCAATGGAACCAGCTTGAACACGTTCCCATGCTTCACCATCATCAGGTGTACCGAAACCCATTGGCCCTTGGAAATGCTCATGTAAACGCATGCGCTTCTGATTAAAGGCTTCAGGAGCACCCTTGCCACCTATGGCGATATGGTGAATTTCAGTTTCATTAGCACTAATTGGCACAAGATTACGGAAAAACGCCATTGAACAAGCAATATTCGGGAACAGATTCAAATTAAACCCGCTACCACCGACCGCTCTAACTAGACGACGTACTTCTTCGTCAGAATGACCTTCATCAGCTAAACTCTTAGCCAAGTCTGCGTAACGCTCGGGAATCGGCTCATCTAAATTTTCTTCTAGATCGACCAACTCAGGGATCATCACCATCACGCTATGACCATTTCCTAAATCTTCGACATAACCTTCACCGTCTAGGAAATCAAAAACTTCAGCAGCCTCTTCATCAACAGATGCTATAAATGACTTATGTACTATGGGGAAGTGATAGGCATCAGTGGTGTTTTCTAGTTGAATCTTCCAGTTTCCAGGGAATCTGAATCGATGATCACCAAGGGTTTTAAGTGGATAACCGCCGCCTTGTTTAACAAATAAGTCGATCCATTTTTTAGCGCCGCCTAAATGCTCATCTAGCGATTCCAAATCATCTTTTAAGGTTGCAAAAACCATCCCGTTATAGGATTCGGTACGTACTTTAACTAAACCAAATTCAGCTTTATCAAGGATATTTTCGTATTCTTCAGGTTTAGGCAATGCACGTAGACTACCATCTAAACCGTATCCCCAACCATGATATGGACAGGTGAAAGCTTTGGTTTTACCGGTTTTACCTTCGCACACAGTTGCGCCACGGTGACGACAACGATTCAACATCACGTGAATATTGTTTTTACGATCACGTACTACGATAACCGGTTGGCGACCTATTGAAGCTGTCTTATATGAACCCGATTCTGGTACTTCACTTTCGTGAGCAACCCAAACCCAAGTGTTATTAAATATCTTGTCTAATTCTTCATCGAAAATTTCTGGGTTAGAGTACAAAGACTTATGCACTCTATCTTCCAGTACCAAATCAGCAGTACTGTTTAGGTTTTTTACTTTAATTTCTGTATTCATGAGAAGTCCTATTCTGGCACTGGCAATGCCGCGCTGTTATCCCATGGCTGGGCCATAGGACGGCTGAATTTATTTTCAGTAACAAAGTGTGAAATTTGACAAGCCTGTTCGGATAAAACGAAAGTTGCTTTAATTTGCGCGCAACTTAATTGTGAACGACCATCAATAAAATCTGAAGGCTGCACCAACAGCCAAGTCCCAGTAGCTTTGTCACCGTCAATCGTGATGGTTTCATTACCCAAAAAATGCACGTTCAGGTTAAAATGACCTGGTGAGGTAGCATATTTTGCAAACATGTTTTCGATTGCATCAATACCTTCATAGCGCCCAAATGTTTTGGCATAGCGCTGGCCCTTACCTTCCCAAATGGCATCGTCTGTAAACAAAGCCATCAGATTTTTAAGTTCAAAACCAGGCGCTAAATCATCGCAAAGTCGCATGTATTGATTCATGCAGGCACTCACTCGTTTTTCGCTTTCTAAAACAGAGAGTCGTTGCTGCAATGCTTCTAATTGTTGTAATGAAATCATATTTTGTATTCCAAAAATTTAGCTTGGAACAACAAGTTCACGACCAATACGTGCTTCTACTTTGCAGTATTTCCACAAGCTGTAAGTGCCGTCACCCACAGGTGTTGAGCGGAAGAAATCACAACCAGCAATAACAGTTTCGAGGTCTGGAACATCTGCCATAATATAGGCAGTCCAAGGGGCGGAAGCGGAAGGACCGACTTGAATTCGATCATCATCCATAATACCAAGCACGTTGACGCCAGGCAGATCAGATATGCCCTTCATCATTGCACTAAAAGCTTGCCAAACATCACCCATGACCTCTTTTGTAGAGTCCATGAAATTTTGATTAACACCGATACAAAACAATACTCGATGGGAAGTTGATTCACTCATAACGTTTTCCTCCAATAGGGTTTAACATTTTTTAATAATTAATTTTTTAAATTCTGAATTTACAAATAACCAGGAAATGGTGGGTGTCCAAACATAATAGCCCCAGCATTTTGATAGGTAACCTCACCCATAAAGGCGTGTTGTGTTACCAAATGAGCATCTCTTAAACAACGAGATAACGGATGATCTAAATAAGCGCCCTGCATACCAGATAATTGATAAGCAATGCGTGTGGCTTCAGCACACTCTCTAGCCACATTAGTGGTTGCTAAGCGAATTAGACTGATTTGATCTTTGCTTGGTTCGTCCCCCTGCATAATCACATCCCACACTTCATCAGTTGCTTCATAAAAGAACGCGCGAGAAGAACGCACTTTGGCTTCCGCTTTAGCAATATCTATTTGTGCATAATGACGCTCCCCTAAATTAGGGGCGCCAGTAACTGATTTTCTATTTTTGGCCGAGTTAACAACCACATCAATGGCATCTCGAGCAATACCTAACGCGGTTACCGATAACACCTGCGCGGCAAATGACAATGAAGGATATTTGAAAAACGGCGTGTCGACTGTGGGTGTGCCGCCACGTACAAAGGTCCATTCCTCAGGAACAAACACGTCTTCTACAATCAGATCAAAACTACCCGTTCCAATCATGCCGTGCACATTCCAGGTTTTTTCGATTTTGACTTTATCAGCCGGCATTACCGCCATTTTTGGTAATTTACTGCCATCATCAGGCATCACACCGACGCCGAGTAGAGATGCGCCCATACAACCGCTAGCAAATTGCCAACGGCCATTTACAATGTAACCACCTTTTACTTTTTTGGCTTTTTGTGGCGGGAAGATGCCACCAGCAAAAACTATATCAGCGGAATCCTTCCACACCTCTTTGAGTGTATCCATTGGTAAAGCCGCAAGATACGCAGGGTTCATTCCAAAGCTGGCAACCCAACCTGCAGAACCATCTGCTGTTGAGATAGTTTCAATTGCTTTTAAAAACTCGCTTGGGGTTTTACCACTGCCACCAAAACTTTCTGGTACGAAGGAGCGGTAAATTCCAATATCTTTGAATTGTTCAACAACATCATTTGAAATAAAACGTTGCTCTTCGAACTCAGCTCTACGTGAGCGAATATCACTTAGCAGTGCATTTACTTTTTCTTCTCCGCCCCACTGGGTCATATCCATTGAATTTTTATACATCGTTTTTCTCCACACATTCAGTGTTAATGTTATTCGAACAGCTTAATTTTTTAGCAATTTCGCATATGAGTTCATCATTTCCCTTGGCTCCTACAAGCTGCATACCTACAGGCTTTCCCAACTCATTTTTAAGTGGGATGGTAATGGCTGGATGCCCAGATAAATTGAATGGTCTAGTTAAAAAGCTGATATTAAGATCGTTTTTACCTTCTAACCCATCCACTCGTTTGAGAGGAAATGAGGGAAGTGTTGGCAGTACAAGGGCATCAACTCCTTTTAAAGCGTCATCCACTTGTTGACTGAAATGCGCTCTGACAACTTCAGCTTCTGAGGCGATATTGGGATTTATCTGACTTGCCGCTAGTAATCTCGATTCAATATCACTACCCAGTTTTCCGGTATTGAGTAAATGACCGAAGGTTTGCCACATCTCAAAATTCATTAATTTCAATGCGGCATCAAAGGCATCATTTAAGCCCGCTAAAGTAGTCGTGCGTAATTCAATAAAACTCTGGTTTAAAGCCTTATCGACTAACTGGTTTATTAGGCTGTCAGCCGCAACATCCAACCGCGCCAATTTAATTGGTCTATCAATAGAAATTGGCGCAAAAGTTGGGTCTATGCACTGCATTCCTTTAATCAAATCTTCTGCTGAAAACGCCAAAGGACCAACACAATCTAAGGTTGACTCAGCAGGCACTACCCCCTTACGACTAACTCGACCAAAGGTAGGTTTAAAACCAAATACACCGCAACACGCGGCTGGCACTCTAATTGAACCACCGGTATCAGTGCCGATACTGAAATCCACTGTCATTTCAGCAACTGCAACGGCACATCCACTCGATGATCCGCCAGGGATATATTCTGGATACAGATAGTTAACCGGAGTCCCCAAATAAGAGTTAACACCCGT
Source organism: Aliiglaciecola lipolytica (assembly GCF_018860635.1). GTDB lineage: Bacteria > Pseudomonadota > Gammaproteobacteria > Enterobacterales > Alteromonadaceae > Aliiglaciecola > Aliiglaciecola lipolytica_A. The sequence goes on along the minus strand of NZ_JAHKPT010000035.1, from coordinate 667,822 downwards.
CATGCCATATGCCAACTCGTGCATATTTAGTTTTCCGACTAATTTCACACCAGATGCCAACATAGTCGCCACAACATCAGCATGTTTAGTGGCGCTAGTATTGTGACTAAATGCTTTGCTGCCGGCCTCAGTCACAAAACCAGCTACATCGATATTATCTTTGATACCCGCAACCAATTGGGTATTTGTGCCAATTTCAAATTTTTTGGTAAATACACACATCGTAAATATTGCCTTGGTTTCGAATACTAATGTTTAAAGACTAGTTTAAATTACATGATTAATCAAGTGAATATTAATGTAAATATTCTATTAATAATTAAGCAAAAATAATCATTTGTAAAACAGCTTCGTTACTTTTTTCGAGCGAATACAGAATAAAAAACAGATGACTAGCCAGTAGATATTTACTGGCTAGGATAGTTACTATCAGCGAACCTTTAATTGGAAAACGATCGCCGCTGCTATCAATAGAGGTATAGCAAAGACCGCAAAATTGAGCTCCATACTAAAACCATAGGTTATTAATAAACCACCTACGTATGGGCCAATGACAGCACCAAATCGTCCTAGACCCAAAGCCCAACCGATCCCAGTTGCTCTGACTTCAGTTGGATACATCTTTGCCGATGTGGAATAGAGGCCAACGTACGCGCCAAGCAATAAAAACCCGATAATAAACAATAAGATGAATAAATTCATAAACTCAAACAAGAACCCAAACGAGAGCATCGCTAGGCCAGATATTGAGAGAAAAATCGTAATCAATTTAGTTAAACCGAAATTAGCGGCAAACCAACCCAGAAGAAGCGAACCTATAACCCCTCCTCCATTTAACGCCACTGCCGAAAATACGCTATCAGATTCGCTTAAGCCTTCGTTAATCACCAACTTTGGTAACCAACTTAGTAAAAAATATAAGGAGATAAAAACGCACAAAAAGGTTAACCATAACTGTATGGTTTTAGTTCGAAAGGTAGGACTCAATAAACTTAAAACGCTGGCTTTGTTAATTGCATAGTTATTATCAACGACAAATTCACTTATGGTGCTGCGGTTCATTTTGGTTAATAACAGATTAACTTTGTTTAACGCACTGTCAGTCCCTTGGGTTTTTAAAAACTGTAGTGACTCAGGTACCAAACAATACACTACAACGGCCATTACTAAGGTAACCAAACCAAGACTAAAAAACACAATTTCCCAACCATAGGTAGGTAGAATTGGAACGACAATAATCCCGCCAATAGTGGCCCCCAAAGGGAAGCCAGCGGAAATAATTGCGACACTAAAACTGCGATATTTAGTAGGCGTATATTCAGATGTAAGGGCGGTAACATTGGCCAGCATGGCCCCGACCCCAAGACCTGTAATTGTGCGCAAAACAACTAATTGCCAAAATGCACTGACTAACCCTGTTAAAAACATAGATATGCCAATTGCAATAACACTGGCAATCAACATTTTTCGTCTGCCAATTTTATCCGCGTATGGCGCAATTATCATTGCGCCTAACATCATACCTGCGAGTGTCACACTAAACACCAAGCCTAAATTAGTAGGATTAATATTCAGTTGTTCACTAACACGCTGTGCGACAAAGGACATTGAGGTGATATCGAATCCGTCTAATATCATCAACAAAAATGAAATGAACACGACGAGAATTTGAGTTAAAGATAACTTTCCATCATCCAAAATGTGCTCAAATGTTTGTATAGATTGACCTTCTTTCATACGTTGCTCTTTATTGGCAATTGAGTTCACTTTTTACTAACTACGCTATTATCGGTACAGCAATTAAACTTGCATCAAGTAGAGGCGCAGTAAGCAAAGAGAAGTATTTGACAGGGTCAAATGCTTCTCTTGTTTTATTGAAGTTGCTTAATTTGCTTAGTAAAAGCTATATCTGAAAGAGGCATACCATTGACGGCCGCGATCTCTGATGATCTCAGTAGTACCTACATTAGACTCATAACCTGCGGTGATATATTTTTCATCGGTTAAGTTCTTAAGCCCAAAGTCCACACCGTAAGTTTCATCTGGTGAACGCCATAAAACTGTCAAATCAACAATGGTGACTTCTGGTGTAATGATGCCATCAGTGTTGTCTGGGTTATTGAAATATTCAGTATGGTAATTTGCACTCAGTCTCGCAGTGACAAGAGAACCATTTTCAAATTCAACATCGCGAGCCAAACTAATGTTACCTGACCATTCTGGAACATGATCAAACTTACTATCAACCGTCACAACAGCTGCCAACGGAGGCTCAACGTCAATATTTGTAAATTTAGCGTCTGTGTATCCTACCGCGGCTTCAATAAACCAGTAGTCAGCAAAAGCTAATTTAGATTCAAGTTCAAATCCTGAAATCTCAGCGCTACCCACATTCGCTTCAAAGAAACCGACAAAACCAGGGTTTTGGGTTCTTACTTGAATATCAGTGTAATCCATTTGGAAAACAGCACCATTGACTGAGAAAGGTTTGTCACTGCTGTCATATTTGAAACCAAGTTCATATGATTCTACATACTCTGGACCGAACGACGGAACCGTATCTAACGCTGGGAATATACGTTGTACAAAACCACCCGAACGGAAACCTTCAGTGTAAGATGTATACACCATTAGCTCGTCTGTTGCTTTGTACGCTAGGTTTACCATAGGCGTGGTTTCTTGCACATCGATTGAATTTAGGCCAAGAGGTAAAAGTAGAAAACCAGGCTCAAGACCAATATTGCTGCTCAATACAACTTGAGTGGGATCGAAGGTTTTTTCTTCATCGGAGTATCTGACACCCACGGTTAAGTCTAACTTTTCAGTAAAACTATAAGTTGCCTGGGCATAAATCGCGGAACTTGTTGTGGTGAAGTCATTATCACTGTCAAAGTTAGCAATCGCGAAATCGTTGATATTACGGTTATTACCTTCCTCATCAAAATAATACAAACCCGTTATCCAGTTCAATTTCTCGTCTTCAGTTGAACCCATTAATTGAATTTCTTGGGTAAACTGCGAGGCTTCAAATGAATCATAAAAATGTACCACTGTTAACGGCGATGCATCAGCATCTCTAGCAAACTCAGCATCTAAATCACGATAAGCAGTAATAGATTTTAACTGTAGGTTGTCATTGATGTCCCAGGTTACTTGTAAATTCGCTCCCCAAGAGGTGGTGTCTGAGTAGGTTGGTGCGGTGCCAAGATTCACACCTTCAGTGGCATATTGGTTGTTGTAACAAATAGGATCAGTAGAAGTAATACCCGCTGGGTAACCACAACTTTCAGCTTGTAATACATTGTTGTAAAAACCTGCGAAAGAACCATCAACTAAGGTACCTGCATCAGCAATTTCGAATGCGGGGCCATTCTCGTTTTCTGTGCTGTGGTCAAGAATCAAACTCACTTCTACATCATCCGATGCTTCCCACAGAAGCGAACCACGAAATGCCAACATGTCATCGTCACCCAGATCACCGCCGGCTGGACGACTAACGTAGCCATCTTGGGTTGCACTTAATGCCGAAAAATTACCGAACAAATTATCAGTAAGTGCACCGTTAACTGATACTTTCAGTTTCGCTAACGAATCAGTACCAATAGTGGCATCAACATAACCTTCAAAATCTTCTGTTGGCTTCTTACTGTATAAGGCAACAGCTCCACCCACACTGTTTCGACCAAAAAGAGTTCCTTGTGGGCCACGAAGCACTTCAACTCGGTCAACATCGAGTAAGTCCACGGTAGCGCCAACAGTACGAGCGATGTAAACGCCATCTACATAAAATCCAACACCGTTATCGATAGTGCCTAAAAAATCACGTTGACCAACACCACGAATATAAACCGTGGCAACAGATGATGAACCACCAGCACCAGGACTATTCTGATAAGTCAGGTTAGGAGTAACACCGCCTATTTCCGATACATTCTCAATTCCTCGAGCTTCTAGGCCGTCACCTGAAAAAGCGGTCAATGACAAAGGAGCTTCTTGCAAACTTTCTTCACGCTTTCTGGCTGTAACTTGAATCTTTTCCATCATTGCACCAATACCAGACTTATTGTCGGCAGCAGTTTCGTCTTCTTGGGCATGTACGGGGGTGATAGCAATAGCAGATACTACAGCTAAAGAAACAGGGAGGCGTGCATTAAATATCGATCGAGTTATTTTATTTAGCTTGCAATTAAGTGACATATTTGTGCTCCGTTGATTATGTTCTAGTTATTCTGCTTATAATTTGTATGAGTTATTACGTTACATGTCAAGTAAAAATTCAACGATACTTGTTTTAATTTTAAACGGATCTTTGATTTTTTAAAAAATATGATTGTATTTTACGTTTTTTATCAAGTAATATTGCGAGCATTATTGTGTTAAATTTGTTTATAACTTGTTGAAAATATGAAAAAAAATACGGATAAACTAAATAAATTCAAACCTGCTTCAGAGAGTTTTGAATTCCAGCAATACCCATTTTATTGGCTAATGAGAGTAGGCAGTGCTTATTCCATGCGAATGGAAAAATCCCTTAAAAAACAAGGTATTAACCTTACCGCTTGGCGTATACTTATGATATTGCGAGAAATGGGAACCTTGAGTGTTAGTGAAGTTGCTACCCACGCTGTAGCAAAAACACCGACGATTACCAGAGCCACTTATAATCTCCAAGAAAAAGAGCTTGTTATTATCCGCACTAGCAAAAATGACGGAAGAGTCTCTATTGTTGAGTTAACTGAAAAAGGTAAAACCGTCATTGCCAATATCATCGAAAACTCACAAAAACTGTTCGACAACATTTATGAAGGTTTTACAGCTCAACAAATCGAGACGTTTAACAGCACTCTTCAGAAACTCTTCCTCAATCTAGACGAAGCTTAGTTAAACTCGCTTTTACCATTACACTGTCGGTTAACCGCACATATCAATGTGCAGTTAACCAACGGGTTAACTGGCTCACTTCTTAGGCTAATTCACACTTTCTTCGGCCAACTTATCATGGGCTCGTTTGATGACGTACGCGCGTATCGCTTCAGCATCACTTTCTTCCAGAACTTGCTTAAATGACACCATGCCTTTCGATGATAATGCACCACCGAGCACGACACTTTTCCAAGCTTCTTTGTTCAAGTTGAAAGGGCTGTAACGTAAATCCGGCAAAACACCACCAGACACTACTGTATCTCCATGACAATTGAAACAAAATTGTTGATAGGTTGCTCTACCGTGATCCACGATATCTTTTGAAGCGGTTTGTGGCGGAGGATTAAGCTCCCGTTTTACCAAGGTTAAGGGAGGAAGTTGTTGGTCTCCTCCAAGCTTAAATACTAATACCCTATTTACTTTATTGGCAGCAGAGTCTGCCACAGCTTCACCAAGCAATAACGGCATAATACCGCCCCACCCTGCCAATATCGCAACATATTGTTCGCCATCTATTGCGTAGGTGACGGGTGCTGCAACAATCCCGGTTTGTGCATTGAACGACCATAACTGTTCACCGGTTTTGGCATTGTACGCATTAAAATTACCTATTCCGTTACCTTGAAATAGTAACCCACCCGCTGTAGACAACGCGCCCCCATTCCAAGAAACGGTATGCTCAACAGACCAAGCAGCTTGTTGTTTAACCGGATCCCATGCCAATAAATAGCCCTTTAACATGGCTTTAATGGCTTTGCGAATATTCACGTCCTCTGGCATTGCTCCGGCGACCCCATCAATACCAAGGTTCACCCCAATAGGATTATGCTGAAAATTTGGATCGCTTTGAAAATTAAACGGCAGATCCATGGCGGGAATATAAACTAATCCCGTATCAGGACTGTAGCTCATCGAATGCCAGCTATGTCCACCAAATGGACTTGGTAAGCCCATAAAGTTTTGTTGTTTATAGTGAGCACCTTCCACCACTGCCGGCCTTCCTGTTTCCTTATCGACGTGGGTTGCCCAACTGACGTTAACAAAAGGCTCTGCAGACAACAGCTCACCGGTTTGCCGATCCAATACATAGAAAAAGCCATTTTTAGGCGCTTGCATAATCACTTTACGTAATTTGCCTTCAATTTCTATATCAGCCAATACCATTTGTTGTGCTGCGGTGTAATCCCAACTGTCACCAGGTGTTGTTTGGTAGTGCCAAACATACTCACCGGTGTCTGGACGAACCGCGACTATCGACGATAGAAAAAGATTATCGCCTCCTTGTGGACTGCGAATATTTTGATTCCAAGGAGAGCCATTACCTACACCTATGTAGAGTAAATCGAGTTCAGGATCATACGACATAGAATCCCAAACTGTTCCACCACCACCTAGCTTCCACCATTCACCTGTCCAGGTTTTTGCCGCCATTTCTAAAATAGGGTTTTCAAATGGCTTCGCTGGATCACCGGGTACAGTGTAGAATCGCCAATTCTGTGCACCGGTTTGTGCGTCATAGGCCGACACAAATCCACGTACGCCAAACTCGCCACCACCATTGCCAATAATGACATTGCCTTTCACTACTCGAGGAGCTCCAGTAATGGAGTAAGGTATGTCGGTTGGCGTGGTTTGTACTTCCCAAACAAGCGTTCCGTCTTTGGCATTTACCGCCACAAGCCTGCCATCAAGTGTGCCCGCGTAAACTTTATCACCATATACTGCTACGCCACGATTAACCACGTCACAACATAAGTTTACTGCCCACTCAGGTGGCACTTTAGGGTCATATTTCCACAATAAACTACCAGTTTTAGCATCTAGAGCGTATATACGACTCCAGTTTCCGGTAATATACATAACGCCATCGACAACTATGGGGGTGGCTTCTAAACCGCGTGTTCCCTCTAGATCAAAATCCCATTGCAAACCTAGTTTCCCAATATTGTTAAGGTTTATCTCGGCTAAAGAACTGTAACGTTGTTCTTTGTAGGTGCCGCCATGGGACAACCAATTCTGTGGTTCAGATTCGGCATTGACTAATCTCTCATCTGTTAACCCAACCGTTAACTGACTTTGAGACTCTGCTTTGCGCTGGGGTGTTGGTTGAATTTCTTGTTTTGGACTATCGCAACCGTAAATGCTAATAGTGCTGATCATTAGTAAACATATTTTTATTGTTGATGAGTATTTTTTAAGTAATACGCTACTCATATAGGCCCCTTTAAATGAGATTCTTATTATTAGTAGCAAAACAGTAAATGATTAATTTACTACCCACTATCCCAATTCGCGCTCAACTATCCGATTTTGATAACAATTGACAGCAAAGAAACAATGGCGTAAAAAAAACAGGACGAATAAAAGAAGAAAACATATGAAGCCAATTTTGCCCTTGAATCAGTTTTCTCGGTTTTCGTCGAAAAATGTAGATGAAACCCTAAGAGATGTGACTAATATTTTTTGTCCTCACCAGTTTGAGCTATTAGGCAATGCTGGTTCATTTTCAGCGCAAGTTAATGAGGCTAAATTTGCACATTCAGCACTTGTCTATATTACCTATGGTACCGCAGTCACCATTAAAACTGAGCAATTAGGCAGTTGTTTTCTCATTCAAGTTCCGTGGCAAGGCCGTGCTGAGGTAGCGGTGAAAGACCAGAAAACCCTTGTTCAACCAGGTATTGCCAGTGTTGTGTCACCAAACCAAGCCATGAACATGCGTTGGTCAAATGATTGTAGCTTCTTTACTGTTCGATTAGACAAGCAAAAAGTCGAACAAACACTGACTCAATTATTAGGTCATGAACTGCAAGCGCCATTAATCTTTGATGCTAAATTTGATCTAAATACATATGAAGGTAAAAGTTGGATGAATGCCGTCAATTTTGCCAGACGTCAGTTAGAACTTCCGCTGTCCCCTATGGTTGCTGCTCCCTTATTACAGCAAATTGAAGACACCCTATGTTTAATGTTACTGCAACTGCCGCATCATAACTATCGGGATAGATTGCGCGGTGGGAGCGATAACGTGACACCAAGGTCAGTCAAACGTGCTAGAGACTACATACACGACAACATCCATCTTGATATTTCTCTTGAACAACTGGCCATGGTGACTGGGGTTGTGCCCTCTACCTTGAACAAACATTTTAGCCATTTCATTGGACAGTCACCGATGAAATATGTACGTGGACAAAAATTATTAGCGGTACATGAGGTATTACGCTCTTCGGATCAGGATGTAAATGTGACTGATGTAGCCATTAAATATGGTTTTAACCATTTAGGCAGATTCGCCCATTATTATAAATTACGATTTGGCGAACGGCCCTCAGACACTTTGAATAAGTCTAAGGGATAAGATTGTAACGACCGTTATTTCTGCGGGTAATGGAATACTGGATAAAATGCCGATAGGCAACAGAATAAGGATAGCCTAAGAAACTTAAGCTATCCTTACAACGACTATTAAATGACTGTGTTGTGCTTTAGGCGATGCCTAGAGTTTACTCACTTTTATGGTTTGCACTGATGTGTACTCTTCTAGCCCCAACTGGCCAAATTCAACTCCAAGACCCGATTGTTTGACACCACCAAAAGGAGCATCAGGTTGAACGTTGCCGTGTTCGTTAATCCATACCGAACCAGTCTCCAAGCGTGATGCAAGAGAATGGGCTAATTCAGTGTCAGATGACCAAATTGAGCCACCAAGACCAAATTGATTATCGTTGGCCATTTTGATCGCCTCATCAATATTTGAATACTTAATAACAGGGATCACTGGTCCAAATTGTTCTTCATCAACTAAACGAGAACCATTAGATATATCAGCAATAATGGTAGGTGGGAAAAAGTACCCCTCTCCTTCTCTTACCTTGCCACCAGCCAAAAGTGTGGCGCCATTGGCAATGGCATCTTCGGTAAGCTCAATCACTTTATCTAATTGTGCTTTATTTTGTACAGGACCAAATTCAATCCCTTCTTCCATGCCGTTACCAACTTTCACCTTATTAGCCAGCTCAACTAGTGCATTGCAAACATCTTCGTAAATAGATTCATGCACATATAGACGTTTTAGACAGGCACAGGTTTGACCATTATTGTGGAAACAGGACAAAAACAAGTTATGCGCAATAGCGTTAACATCCACGTCAGGTAAAACAATACCGGCGTCATTGCCCCCTAATTCCAGCGTTAAACGCTTTAGGTTGCTAGAAGCTAAACTCATTATTTTTTTACCTGTTGGTGTAGAACCAGTGAATACTATTTTATTGATGTCTGGATGAGCTGAAATGGCATTGCCAACATCTGCATCACCGGTAATAACGTTGAGCACACCCGGCGGCAAAACCGTATTGGCTAATTCCACAAATCGCATAGTAGCAACAGGCGTTAGAGGTGAGGGTTTGATTATCACGGTATTACCGGTTTTTAACGCAGGGATCACATGCCAAATAGCGATCAGTAATGGCCAGTTCCACGGTGTGATGGATGCCACTACACCTAATGGTTTTCTATGTACTTCGATTCTGGCCTCATCATTATCTTGTATCACTTGCAGCGGCGAAGAAAAACTGCAGGTAGCTTGAATCCAGGCCATAGAACCACCCACTTCCATGCCTGATCCTATCCCACCAAAACCATTAAACGGCTTGCCATTTTCCTGCGTAATCAATGCCATAATTTCCGGCATATTACTTTCAAGTAAGCCAACCAAAGCATTCATTTTTTCAATTCTGGCTTCTTCTGGTAGCTGACTCCAACTAGGAAACGCATTTTTTGCTGCAACAACAGCCTCATTAACTGTGCTTTCATCGCCTAAAGCACAAGTTGCAAACGGCACGCCTAAAGCAGGGTTAATAACATCGAAAGTCTTCCCAGATGTGTAGCTTTTCCCATTTATCGTCATGTTAAATTGTTGCATATATTTATCCTTATTATTTTTATCAAGCAAAATCAGATGTTCTCAATACGTCAAGCTACCTGATCTTGGAAAATAAATAAACATTAAATTTCACGTTATATTTCACCTTAATAGTTACGATTCTTTTCAACAATTAACAAATTACCTAGATTTTTTATTACTAAACATACCGCTAAGCGTCAGAAATGAAGGCGTAAAAAATCACTAGCAAGCCAATTTAAAAACCCTAGTCTAATCGATTATTTATTTGAAATTGCCTCATAAGAATGTAAGGACTTAGCAGCGAACTGAGACACGATAAAAGCAGACTGACAACCCAAGGCACAAACTAAACACAGTTTCTGCAACTTTTACTCTATGTCGTGAATATATTGCAGGTAATTAACAGAAAAATGCCCGTGCCCCCTTATATATCGCTATCCATTAACTGGAATAAGGCTTGCTTAGTTCTATGGGTGTCACACCAGTATAAAGATACTGAGTGCAAAAACGCTTATGAGGAAATCATAAATAAACACCAATTAAGGAGAATTAGATGGCGATTGTTAAATGGGCTACAGCAAAATATGATGGTTTAGGTAAAGACGGAAAAGGCCATGTCTCAATGCAGTCAGGCGCCTTGCAAGATCACCCTTACGGATTCAACACACGTTTTGAGGATAGGGCCGGTACCAATCCAGAAGAACAGATCGCAGCGGCCCACGCATCATGCTTCACCATGGCACTTTCTATGGGGTTATCAGAACAAGGATACAAGAAAGGTAGATTGGAAACTAAGGCCGCTATCACCTTAGTAAAAGACGATGACGGATTTTCTGTCACCAAATCAGAAATAACTTTAGATGCTCAAGTACCTGGCATGAGCGGAGCAGATTTTGAAAAGGCGGCGGTTGAGGCAAAGTTAAACTGCCCGATATCAAAATTATTAGCCTGTGATGTAACCTTGGATATTACTTCGTTTCAGGGCAATTAATTCGTCTCATTTGATCATAAAAAAGGTAGCCCCTTGGGCTACCTTTTTTTTACTTGGTTGGCATCAAGCAAACTTCTCTTATGTCACAACGGGGATTTGCTGAAATAGCATAAAGTACTGCATCTGCAACATCACTAGGAGCTAATTTATCAGGCTTGGCTTCATCAAAGAATGGCGTATTAACCATACCTGGGCAAATAGTCGTACAGCGCCCGTTCCATTCAGCCATTTCCGCCGCTAGATTTTGCCCAAATCCGTAAGCAAACCATTTAGAAGCACCGTATACTGAGCCTTTGAGGGTGATTTTACCTGCAATCGAACTAGTAATGATAAAGTGTCCTTGAGTTTTTCGTAAATAAGGTAAACTTGTTTTGGCTGTAAATAATAAGGCATTAATATTTACATCCAACATTGTTTTCCAGTCCTGTGGATCGCCTTTTTCAATGCCCGCGGCTTTAGAGCCAGTGCCTGCATTGGCAAAAACCACATCTAAGCGACCAAATTTTTCAATTGCTTGGGAAACCACAGCTTCAATTTCTGAAAGATTAGTGACATCGGCTTTAACAGGCAAAACTCGTTCTTTTCCCAAGTTTTCAGCAATATCATTTAATTTATCGATACTTCGCGCGGTTATCACTGCCTTATGACCAGCTTTAACCACTTTTTCAGTGGTTGCAGCACCGATGCCACTAGACGCTCCGGTAATCAATACCACTTTTTCTTCGCTCATACAGTTACTCCTTAATTTCAGTCAACCTTAACTTACTAATTGTTCAGTAATCGCTTCGATGAAAGCAGGGATATCATTCGGGTTTCGACTGGTGATTAGTTTACCATCCACCACAACCTTGCCATCTTGCCAGTTTGCTTGTGCATTTTTTAGATCGGTTTTAATGCTGGGATAAGAAGTGACTTTTTTGCCTTTAATAATATCAGCCTCAGCCAGTAGCCAAGGTCCGTGGCAAATAGCAGCAATTGCCTTAATTTGAATTTCATCATTGGCTGATTTAATGAAATCAACGACTTTAGCATCGGTACGAAGAATATCTGGATTGATTTGCCCGCCCGGAATAATAACTGCGTCATAGTCTTCAAGATTGGCTTGCTCAATTTGTTTGTCGACTTTAATCGTTTCGCCCCAATCTTTTTCGTTCCACCCGCGTATTGTCTGATTACCGTTAATTGAAATGACGTGGGTTATTGCTCCCCTTGCTTCGAGCTCGTTTTTGGGGTCTAGCAATTCACTTTGTTCAAAACCATCAGTTGCAATAATGGCAAGTGTTTTGGTGTTTAACATTGTATTGTTTGACATATTTCCTCCAATTACTTTGTCTAATTATCAAACAAAGATTCCGCCGTTAACACAGAAGCTCTGCCGAATAAAAGCATGAAGGTGCAACAGCCATACCAAAACAAAACGTTCTGCCTATCCTAGTAAAAACAATGGGTTGGAGAAACAATAACAGCTAGCAGAGAATCACAAGCAGGTTATTTCTGTCGATTAGTAGACAACCTTTGTAAGATTTTCACGATCTTAGGTTAATCGACAAGTTCAGCAAAAAGTCTATTAGACTTGATAACTGAGGGAGCAATTTATTCTTATAGATTAGGCTAATAATCCCCTTAATAATCACTAATGTTGTTTAACTCTTCAATTTTCCGTACCGAGTGGTATAATAAGCCTCCAATAATTTTCCTAGGTGGTTATCATGACAAGCGGTCGTAAACGAGAATTTGACGCTGACAAAGCGCTAGATGCCGCCATGCATGTTTTTTGGCAAAAAGGTTACGTTGGTGCATCACTAATGGACTTAATTGATAGTATGGGCATCAGCAAACCAAGCATGTATCGTGCATTTGGCAATAAGGAATCATTGTTCGTCAAAACCACTCAACGTTATATTGAAACGAAGATGAAAACACACCTCAAACTATTATTTGAGGAAGGTATTCCGCTGAAACAACGACTTAAAAACCACATGATGTCTATTGTGGATATGCAGTGCAGTTCCGAACAGGCCAAGGGTTGCTATTTAGTGTTATGCCAATCTGAATTGGCCAGTGGCGCTATACCCAAAGAAGCAGAGCAATTACTGGTTAAAGCTGAGGCAATGCCAAGGCAGCTATATACTGATTTATTCGAAAGTGATGCTGAAGCGATTCAATTGGGCTTAAATATTAACGCCCACGCCAACAGCCTTAGTTTATACACTATGCTAAAAGGCACAGCTAGTATGGCCCGTTCTGGGGTAACTAAATCAGAACTTGAACAATCGATCGATAGCATTATTAACGGTATAGGTCTGCACTAAGGTGCAATAGTATCATTACCAAGGAAAACTGTCGGTCTAAGATGCGACGAAATATCATGGGGTTACTCCCGTTCGAGGTTTGTCAGACTGCACCTTGTCATAAGGCAGAGGCTAATCACGAGTGAAGAGTATAAGACGAATTAACATCAAATACTACGAACCGTATTTAAGTTCGTCAACCATTATAAACTTGCGACGAGCTGCTGATTTATTCAGCAGTATCTCCTATTCCTCTGGATAACCAGAGGAATAGGAGATTGCTAATTCCGTGACATTAGCTATTGATTATCTAAGATATACACCAGCATTTTTATCACTCAATATCGATTGTTTAATACAGCCATGTTTAGGCCCTAATAGACGACTGTCCACTAACTACCTCTTGCAATAAAGAAGATACAAATTTTTAAAAAGTAGCTAAAAAAAAGCTTACGATTGGGCGCTTCACAATTTTGGTGTTTTTGTTTTATTATTAACATTTTTTACATGATATGTTTTGTTAGGAACGGAAGATTTTTAGTTTGAATATCCTTTTTTGAAAGAAAAATATATGCTCGGTATTAAAATAGTGATTAAGCAAACCCAGAATATCATGGCACCCTTACTAGGATAATTCGAATATATTTCGACAATTAAAGCTACAATACCGATCAAAAGTATTATTGATAATCTCGTGGCTAAAACCACATACCTGTTGGAGTGAAGACTGACTGTTTGTGTCTTCCTTCCAAGTATTTCGCGGAAGATAAAAGCTAAAGAATTTACTATCATTGCTTGCATTATTAATTCCCTTTATCTGAAAGCTAGACCGGTAGTATAGGCTTAAAGTGAAATTATGCTCAAGTGGGATACTTACCTAGACATCCATTTTTAAAAAGTAGTAAAAATGCTGCTTGGAGATTTACCAAGATTTGAACTATCGGGGTCAGAACAAAGTTAAATTATTCGTGATGTAATTGGGAATAGCTCAATCGTATTAATGTCAGCAATGTCGGATGCAGCACTAAATAGTTTAAACCCAAGCTCTGCTTTGGGCGTGATGCAGTGGTGAATCTAGGCCCGTTATTGGCCGAAGTCAGGCTTAAGCTTGAAGGACAAGTTTGTGCTGTGAGTTCAATCGGTGAGGGTTATCGACAGGGATAGTTTGAACAAAGCAGCAATCATTACATGCTGCTGTGTTCATCGTTATTTAAGCTTGTTTTTTGTATCTACGAAAAGCCAAGCTCATTAATGCCAGCGAGAATATTGCCAATGTTGATGGCTCGGGAACTGAATTTGGCTGGGTATGACTCAAAACAATAGAAACACATCCATTACATGCATTGCTTGTATTTGAACTTGAATCTGTAACACTTAAGGTATTGTTATTTGAAATAATTAAATAGTTTGAACCGTCACCAAAGCCCAATGAAAAGTATGTTAAGTCGCCTAATAGGTTGAATGACAACGTGGGAGAGAATACTGAGTTATTTAACTCTGCTTCAGTCCAAAGTTTAGTACCAGTTAAAAGGTCAAAGGATACCAGTCCGTCAATGTTACTATATGCATTATCAACGGTTATTGAACCAAGTAAGGTGGGGGACAAAGTCATACTAAAAGGAGTCCCGTTGTGATCAAACCAGTCAGTAGAGCTTACTTGAATATCGTAATTAATCAGAGTGGCATTAGCCGACTGCAAACCTAAAACGAAAAAGGAAAAAATCATAAAAAAGGCGCGTAATTTCATTGATGTTCCTAATAATTGTCAACATTTAATTCATTGATGCACAGGCAAGAAATGCACCATGGTTAATATTTCATTGTAATTCAACGGAGTAGGTTGTTATTTGATATTCTGTTTGATAGGTTTTGTAAAAATTACGGACACTCTGAAATTCATAAAGTATTAATTGTAATCTGTCAGGCACTTCAGGCGGATCGATATAAGGTATATTTAAATTTTTCCGGAAATGATTCAATGTTGAGTATAAGTAAAACAAAAAGTTATTTTTCATAAAATGAAAATATATGATGCCTCATATTTTCCATATTTACCTCTCTTCTATATTGTTAATAGAGTGAAAGTCAGCGCGTACTCGGTATTTGAAAAATTGTAAAGCTAATCGCCCCATTGACTTCTTATCGCTCATTGCCGCCATTGCAATCTCAATATACCAATGACTGCTTTACGCTGTGAATTCAAATTTCAAAACTTGAACAGCAGTCAATGGCACAAAGCTCGCACACGAATTTGAACGGCGAACGGCAGGTTTTGCCGTTGACCCGCCAAAGACAAGCTTTAGCCAAGCCGAACTAACAGTTCTTCGTTCTGACCTTAGAAATGGGCTCTGATACGAACTAGGTTCATGGGGGTGACCCTACCTCAAGCTGATTTGATCGCGCTTGGTTGAGAACGCCAAGAAGTGTTGCAAGACTATCGCTTATGCGGGCGTTGTCCCTGACATGAAACCCAAAATGCGAATACGCTAACTCGAGATCGTTCTTAAACGCATCATCATTCTGCATGGCCTCCAGATCACAGGTAAATGACCCTTGTGTGATGTTGTCGAGCGAAGATTCAGTAGCGCTCTTAACCGTGATAAGTTGAGGATAGGCTCGCAGCAGAGGCTCGACCACCAAGCTGATCTGACGCTGCGAGTCCCGCGATCTAGCCCTGGCGAGCAAGTAATCTTGTAAGCCTGTCCTAACTTTCACATTCTCTAGGATGGATAACCGACCCGATGATTGCAATTCGTTAAGCGTTCCTATGTCGTCGGTCGGATTTGATACGGACTGATTGAAGGCGAGCGCTAGGCACTGCGGATCCGTCAATACATCGCCGTCACCACCAATTATCAAGGCAACCGCCTCGCGAAGCCTCTCGAGTTGCTCCCCACGATTTTCTACCAACCAACGCCGTGTTTCTATGAGGTTTACTACATCATCATGGAGGCGAGACATGTATTCCGACGCGTCCTGTCTATCTGATCGCATATCGTTCCAGTTCGCGACCTGAATACCTATGAAAACACCCACAACGACAATCACGAAATCGATGCCGACCGCGAACCAGTTTTCCTTTTCGACATGGGCTTTGATGCGGCTAAATATCATGGGGTTACTCCCGTTCGAGGTTTGTCAGACTGCACCTTGTCATCAGGCAGAGGCTAATCACGAGTGAAGAGTATAAGACGAATTAACATCAAATACTACGAACCGTATTTAAGTTCGTCAACCTATTATAAACTTGCGACGAGCTGCTGATTTATTCAGCAGTATCTCCTATTCCTCTGGATAACCAGAGGAATAGGAGATTGCTAATTCCGTGACATTAGCTATTGATTATCTAAGATATACACCAGCATTTTTATCACTCAATATCGATTGTTTAATACAGCCATGTTTAGGCCCTAATAGACGACTGTCCACTAACTACCTCACAGGAGCTAGTCAAGGCTTTAGATTATCATCGAAAAAATGAGTCGTAGAGTTTCGTTAAATTTAGAACGCGAATGGCAGCAATTGGCACTTAAGACGGCCAGCTTTAATCAAGCTCGAATCTCAAAAGCGCTAATTAGAGTTGAGATTAATTCAACTAAAGCACTACTCTAGGTTATGCAGTAATTCTTCTAATTGACCTATTTCAATATCAGGTTCTATTCCCCATGGATCAAAGACAGCAGCTGGGCTGCGTTTTAACCAAGCAGCATGTAACCCGAAGGACTTAGCTCCGATTACATCAAATGGATTGCTTGAAATCAGCCAGGTATCTTTTGCTTGTGAGTCAATTCTATTTAACAAATGTTGATAGATTTGTGGATCTGGCTTGAATGTATTGATTTCATCGGCAGTTACCACCTCACTGAAATAATCGGAAATATTGGCATTGTTAAGCAGCCCATGAACCGAATTTGACTCACCATTGGAAAATGCAATTAATCGATATTTTTGGGCCAATTTGGGTAATGCAGTTTCAACATCACTGAACGCCGGTAAAAAACTATAACTATCTAAAAGTTGCTGTTTTTGGGTTTCTGTCAAACTGACTTTCAATGAATCACAAGTGAAATTCAATGCATCTTTGGTACAAACAGAAAAGTGCACATAACGCTGCATCAGTCCTCGTCTAAATGAATACTCTAATTGCTTCGATCGCCAAGTATCAGAAAATATCTGAGCTTGATTTCCAACCAAATCAGTTAGTAAATCCAGCACACCTTGGGTGTCTATCAAAGTACCGTAAACATCAAATGCGATATTAATTTTCATTCTTTCCTGCCAGTTTTTTAGTGAATGATTTAGCCACTTAAATCTATTTAGGACTACAAGGTAAAACCCATAAATAAACAATCTACGAATCTGTGTTGACTTTATCGTACCGGTCGGTACAATGCAAACCAATCGAATCGTACCAATCGGTACATAAAGTACTAATAGGTAGAAACATTCTAGATTAGCATTCATTTAATCACTAAAGCTGAGATGAATGAGCACTAAAATTAACCATAATTGAAGGAAATAACATGACTACATTAACTATCCATACAATTGAATCCGCGCCAGCAGACAGTAAACCATTATTGAAAAATTCGGTAAAAGGATTTGGCATGTTGCCTAACCTGCACGCTGTATTAGCAAGTTCTCCGCAAACACTAGAGGCGTACCAAAGACTGCACCAATTATTTATGGATACCTCTTTTGACGCAGAAGAGCTGACCGTGGTTTGGCAAGCGATTAATGTAGAGCACGGATGTAGCTATTGCGTACCTGCCCACACCTTTATTGCAAACTCAATGAAAGTATCATCTGTTTTAACTGAAGCTTTGCGTAATCAAGAACCTATGCCTACTGCTAAGTTACAAGCGTTGTTTGATACAACCATCACCATTGTGCGTAATCGTGGAATTGTATCTCAAGCAGATTTAGACAAATTCTACGCCGCGGGTTACGGTGAACAGCAAGTGTTAGAAATTATATTGGCTTTGTCTCAAAAAGTGATTAGTAATTACACTAACCATATCGCAAGCACGCCAGTAGACAAACCTTTTGAAAAATTTGCTTGGTCTAAAAAAGCGTAATTTAAAATAGTAGATTTCACGATAGGAGTGATGACAATGGACAAACAATACACACCACCGGACATTTGGACTCATGATGCTGAAAGTGGCGGTAAATGGGCAAGTATCAATCGCCCAGTGTCAGGCGCGACACACGAAAAAGCACTGCCCCTTGGTAAACATCCATTACAGCTATACTCAATGGGTACACCCAATGGTCAAAAAATCACTATCATGTTGGAAGAGTTGTTAGCATTAGGCAAAGATGCCGAATACGATGCGCATATGATCAAGATCGGTGAGGGTGATCAATTTTCATCTGGTTTTGTGGCACTCAACCCTAACTCCAAAATACCAGTGTTGGTAGATCACTCCTATGATGAAGCCTTGCCAATTTTTGAATCAGCTTCCATTTTAGTGTACTTAGCAGAAAAATTTGACGTTTTACTGCCTAAAGAAATTGTAAAACGTACCCATGTGATGAATTGGTTATTATGGTTGCATGGCTCTGCGCCCTATTTAGGTGGCGGTTTTGGACATTTCTATAGCTATGCTCCAGAGAGATACGAATATCCGATCAATCGTTTTACGATGGAAATCAAACGACAATTAGATGTGTTAGATAAACAACTCGCAGACAATGAGTTTCTCGCTGGAGATGAATTAAGTATTGCCGATATAGCGACTTGGCCTTGGTATGGCAATCTTGTATTAGGCAACCTCTACGATGCCAAAGATTTCCTACAAGTCGACGATTATAAGCACGTACAACGTTGGGCAAAGGCTATGTTAACGCGTCCTTCCGTTCAGCGTGGCCGTATTGTAAATCGTAACTGGGGGGAAGCTTGGGAACAGCTTGAAAACCGTCACAATGCTGAAGATATAGATAACGTCTTAAAGTTACAACCCGCGTAATAGTCCACCTAATAAACGCGAACTGCTCTAAGGCCAAACAAGGTGAAAATTGTTTGGCCTTTTTAATGCTGTTTGTTTTAAGCAATGATAATGGCACCATTAGGTTTTATTAAAATACCTTGGAACTCACTGACACCGCGAAGAACCACATTGCAAAAATAGATTTAAAATTTATGTCTAAATGAATTAAGCGCGAGCCTGTCAGTCAAAAAAACTATTCAATAAAAAGTCTCACAATATACCGTCACCTCAGGTTTTGAAAAGAATAGAAGTTTAGTCAATGCTTGAAAAGCGCTTAGCTAATACCTATTTAACAATCAATACGATTTTTAAAAGATACTCATGCTGCCTATTTTATTACCGTTGTTAGTCGGTGCTGTAATCATTGCCTTCATCATAGGCAAACCCTATTGGCGTGAATTCAAACGAAAAAGAATGAATCGTGTGCCATTCCCAAAGGCATGGCGAAAAGTCCTGCAGCAACGAATGCCCTATTTCAGAAAAATGCCTGCGGACTTACAATTGCAGCTAAAACAGCACATCCAAGTGTTTTTATCGGAAAAAAACTTTGTCGGTTGCAATGGTGTTGTTATTACCGATGAAATTAGAGTTACTATTGCTGCCCAAGCCTGTTTACTTTTACTCAACCGGAAAACTGACTATTATCCGAAACTGCGAACTATTTTAGTCTATCCAAGTGCTTTCGCTAAACAACAGCAAAGTAGAAGTTCAGACGGCGTGCACTTCACTCAAAATGTCGCTATGTCCGGAGAATCTTGGGGATTTGGGAAAATTGTATTGTCGTGGCAAGATACCCTTGATGGAGCATATTTACCTGATGATGGCCACAATGTGGTGATTCATGAATTTGCACATCAACTAGACCAAGAGGACGGTTTAGCCGACGGCGCGCCAATTTTAGGTAAAGATCAAAATTATGCAAGTTGGGCCGATGTTTTTTCTGATCAATTTGAACAATTGAAACAGCATGCTAAAACTGGAACCCATTCAATTTTTGATTACTATGGGGCCACCAATCCCGCCGAATTTTTTGCAGTGGCAAGCGAAGTGTTTTTTGAAAAATCCAAGCAACTTAAGCATGAACATCCAAAGCTTTATCAACAATTAAGATTGTTCTATCGTGTTGATCCTAGCCTTTGGTAAACAATATGGTTCTAGCTTCTTTATAATTGTTATTTGATCATTAAAAAACACAAAATGAGTCAAATAAACAGGCCGACGAGTGACAATCACATTGCTTTTTGCTGTTGTAAATCGAGAGAGTCGTAAAGTCCGATACCTTTGAGCAGTCGTCCTAAAATGTCAGCACCTGTCACTATTCTCTTTTGATCTGCCCAAAGAAGTATAAGATCTTGCTTAAGGGGCGCATCTGAGTGTAGATCTTCTTCGGCTTTCATTAATGTTAGTACCGCACCAAGCCGTGTTTTAGGATCTTTTAGAATCACCGGTTTATAACAATACAAAAATGGGTCAATTACCTTGCCATCCGCACAAAATACACTGCGTAAATAGGCATCGGAATCAAGTACAAAAACAGGATAGTTATCACTATTGGTGACCACAATCCACTGATGTGCAATGGATGACAATTTATGGGCAAACTGTTTTTGCATCAGTTCAGGAGCGAGGTCACCTGCGAAAAAAACAGGCTTATGCTCGACAATATCAGCACAAATAATACTTTGTTCAGATAGCACTTCCCCTTCTTCAGATACCGGCACATCATCAAGGGCAAGAAAATTAAGTGCGCCAATTCCTTCGATAACATCAACGTCTGAATCCTCTGCATCAATATGTTTATGCAATAATTGACGCAGTTCACGTTCACGAAAGTACTGAACACTTTCTTTACCGAGCCATAAATCAAGAATCAACGCGCTTGGCTTAGCAATAATATATAAAACGAACTGGTAAACACGTAAAACGGGCGTCAACATCGATGCCATTCGTAATGCATTTCTGGAAAAATACGCCTGCGGTGCTATTTCTCCCCCAATTGTAATGACAACAGTGCTAAACAGAAAGGCGACAAGACCTGCCATCACAGAATTAGACAGAAGTGTTAGCAATACGTTGATACCAACATTCCCCCACAGAATCGTTGTTAGCAAAAAATTGGAATCTTTACGTAAGCACAAAATTGTTGCCGCAGCGGTATTACCGTTAGCTACCTCAATCTCAAGACGCAAACGACTGATGCTAAAGTAGGCAAGGTTTAAACCTGAAAAAATAGCCGATTGTACCAAGCAAAAAATAATTCCGAACCAGATTAGATAGTCCATTGTTTGGCACCTTAATATCTACATAGCGGATAATTTCAGTATAACCTCTTAGTACTAAAGCTGAAGCTGTGTTCAACAGTATTTATACTGTTTATCAACCCCAAAACACTGTTAACTGCCCTTTCCATCGATTCTTCATAAAATGATCAGCTGATCTTCAAGTTTGCCAATTGCCATTAACCTAATCTAGTTAGGTGATTTCAACACAATAAAATTTTTAACTTAACCAAATAAGGAAAGCAAAAATGCAAACTACTGAAGAATTTGCAGGTCAAGTGGTTACCGATGTGAGCGCCACTTTGTCGGGTGTAATGACAAGTTTAGGTCATAAATTGGGATTATATGAAGCTATGGCTTACTCAGGGCCATATACTTCCATAAGCCTTTCAGAAAAACTTGGATTGGCAGAACGTTATGTTCGGGAGTGGCTTAATAACCAAGTGGCTGGACAATATATTGTTTATGACAAGACGAATAAAACCTATCAACTTCCCGATGCACATGTACCAGTTCTCGCAGACCCTGAGAGTCCTGTTTTTTTAGTACCTGCCCTTGAAGTTGCAGCGTCTCTTTGGCATGACGAAGACTTACTTAAAAATGTATTTAAAACAGGTGAGGGCATTTCATGGGGTGCTCATCATCATCGTTTATTCTGTGGCAGCGAATCACTTTTCCGACCAGGTTATAAGTCTTTTTTAATAAATGATTGGTTGTCGGCAATGGATGGCGTCATTACCAAGTTGCAAGAAGGTGCTTTGGTTGCTGATGTTGGCTGTGGCCATGGTGCATCAACAATAGTCATGGCGAATGCATTTCGTCAATCGAAGTTCTATGGCTTTGATAATCATTTGGAATCTATCAAAACAGCAACGGATAGAGCTTCATCTGAGCCTGCTCAGTCCAATACGTTTTTTGAAACTATTGATGCACAGTCGTATCCATCAATCGGGTTTGATTTGATTTGTTTCATGGATTGTTTACATGATATGGGTGACCCTGTTGGCGCGGCTCAACACGCATTAAAATCACTAAAACCTGGGTCCAGTTTGTTGTTAGTTGAACCGGCTGCAGGTGATGCTGTAGAAGAAAATATTAATCCAGTCAGTCGCTTGTACTACGCCGCATCAACGGCAGTGTGCACTCCCTGTTCACTTTCTCAAGATGTGGGGCTGGCTTTAGGTGCGCAAGCTGGCCAAAAACGTTTGTCAGAAGTCCTTGAAGAAGCCGGTTTTGTGAATGTGAAAAAAATCGCTGACACGCCATTTAATATTGTTATTCAAGCAAATCGTCCGGATTAAACAGTAAAAATGGCGAACACTAAAATTCCCAAAAACCTTAACTCCCGTCCCATTATTGCGCTGCATGGGACGGCGAGCACAGGACAGCAGTGGCAGTCCTTGCGAAAAGCGTATTCTGGCTATCGTGAGGTTATCTCGCCTAATCTACCGGGTTACGGCTGTCAGTTCAGCCCACCTAGTGTGGGGTTGACGGCCCGTTTGCAACCTATGTTGAACGACTTTATTCAGTTAAATCACCCTGTCCATTTAGTAGGGCATTCGTTTGGTGGTGCACTCGCGTTGCGACTAGCTGAAATCTTCCCCAATAAGTGTTTGAGTGTCACAGTCTATGAACCAACATCACTTGACGTATTTCGCCAAGCAACAGATCAAAAGGGGGTTCAATTGTTAAATGAAATACAGACTCTGGCAACCAAGGTTACCAATGCCTCACCTTTGCAGGCCATGGCATTATTCATTAACTTTTGGATGGGTAAGGGACATTGGCAAAGGTTACGAAGTGACGCTCAACAACAGCTTGCTCAATATGCAACAATTACCGCCCAAGACTTTAAAGATGGCTTATTTGAAGTTGAATATCCATCTGAATATCAACCTTACTCAGGTCCTGTAAGGCTGATATTTGGTGATAAAACAGTGGAGATAGCAAAACACATGAGTCATCTACTGGCGGGGAAACTGCCAAATGCTTCTCTGCTTCAGTTAAATGGTTTAGGGCATATGGGGCCTATCCAAAATCCGGCTGCAGTCAACCAAGCAATTATGCAGCATGTTGAGGGAATTCATCGCAATTAACATTTTATAGGTTATGCTTGTTCAGTGCCTGATTTATCCGTTCGCGAGTGACTCCTTGGGTAAATGGAAGTACCCTAAAAAAATAATCATGGGCCAGATCTGGCCTTTTCTTTTTGGCTCTAGCTGCCCAGAAAGCGGCTTCTTTTTCATGTCCAGCTAACGAGTTAGCTACAGTTGCTAAAATATCCATCAAAAATAAAGCGCCGGGTTGCCTAACCGCATGATTAGCCCAGATTCGCGCATTTTCATAATCTCCAGAAGAAATATATGAGAATGCCCTAACACCATAAAATCCATATAAAAACGGATCTAATGGGCTGAGCTCTATAGCTTGGGAAGCATCTTGCTTTGCATCGTTAGCATTATTAGACATCACAGAAGCTAAGCCATGGGAATAATACGCTTGCGCAAAATTGGGGTTAATTGAAAGCGAACGTTCTAGCCAAGGCAAACTATCTTCAGGCCCCTCACTCAACCAAAAACAACGGCCCATGGCAAAATTAGCAAATGCATCTAGAGGATCAAGTTCAATGCTTCGCTGCGCACTTCTTTTCGCCTCAACGGCTTCAAGAACTGGATCGCATCCAGAATATCGATTAAATACATTTTGATACTGACAACTCGACAAACCTGCGTAAGCCCTAGAGAACATAGGTTCTAATTTAATTGCCCGAGTAAACAAGCTAATGGCTTTCTCATTATCTAGCTGGGTAAAACGATAGAGGTGAGCCATGCCTAAATGATACGCCGCCCAAGCATCCAAATTTTCAATCGGTGAAAGTTGTGCAATTTGCGCTTCATTAGTCGATATTTGTACCTCTAATGTTGCCACGGCTTTATTGACAATATCTGTACGCATTTGATGAATATCATCTAGCTTGCCTTCTATTCGCTCAATCCAAATCACGTCTTGGCTTAGCAAATTACTCAGCTCTATGGTCAACGTCAGTTTTTTGTTCACCCTTTCTATGCAACCTGAAAGACAATATTTTGCCCCCGTATGTGAAACTATGGTGTCACATTGAACATCGGAACTAAATTGAAATGAACTTGCTCTGGAGATAACTTTCAACCAACGCAAACGTGATAAACCTAAAATGATGTCGATTACAAATCCTTCAGGCAATATGGCGAATTCATTTGAAGATTGAATACAGGTAAAGGGCAACACTATAATCGATGGTTTACGGTCTTGAATGGAGGCAGTGTCTATTTCTTGCTGATGTGGCTTTACAGAATCAGTCGCTAGTTCAGTTTGAAAATCTAAGGTGGAAATATCCCCGACAAAACGAAATCCGCGACCGTGTATTGTTTTTATCAGTTTTTGGGCGGAACCATCATCACCGATGGCCTTTCTGGTAGATTTAATGCGGCTTGATACCACCGAGTCTGACAGTGGTTTACCTTGCCAAATTAAGTCAATAAGTTGATCTTTACTTAAAACTCTATGGCGATTTTCGATTAACACTTGCAGTAAACAGAATACCTGTGGCTCAACGGCAATCACAACGTCTCTGCACCTGAGTTCTACTTTTTCAGTATCTAATTGATAGTCATTAAATTGATAGATCATCCCCCTCTCCTTAGGTTCGCCGATTTACTAATTATAATCCATAAATATTAGCTAATGGTTTTAATCTAATGGGGTAGAAAAAGAATGCCCAATGAATCCTAATCGCGCTGAAATTTAACATTGATTTAGGATAAATAAAGCCTGTTCAATAGACAAATAAAAGCAGCTAGCGTATCTGATTCGTAACTCTATTGCTCACATAATCAATATCCAGTCACTTTGATTAGATTCAACTTACCCTAAACTGCGTAGTGAAAATTGAAAATTGAGTGTTGGGAATACTAAAAATCCGTGGATACATTCAATCAATACACGCAGCTATCTATTACACTTTTAAGTAAGCCAATATCACGTTAGATAAAATTATGCAGAAATGGAATTTTAAACATCAAGTTTGTTCGATATTCAGTATAGCCAGCCTTTTGAGCATCATGCTAAGCCAGTCTAGTTTAGCAAGTTCCACACAGACAATTGCGCAAACCGAACAGACTGTGCCAGGGGATAATGGCCAATTTAATATCTTTTTAGGTGCGACAATTAATTCTTTCAACGAGGTGGTATTTACTAGTCGTTTAATTAATACCAGCGAAGGTGAAAACGATGATACTGGAATTTATCGAATGTTTGTGCCCCGAACCCTTGGTCCAGTGGTGCTGACGCTTGAAGAGGTTGTAAGAGAAAATCAATTTCTGACCGTTGGTGATCGCTCGTTTCATCTCAACGATCTGTATATTTCGAGCGCTTTTAAAATTACCAATACGCCAGCTCCAAGTTACTCAGCAGCTGGCGATTTTACGAATTTGGCCTTGATGTTACCTTTGGTGCCGGGTTCTAACGACCTGGGTAACTCAATCATTGCTGTTGAATCAGTAAACGCCTTTGTTCTTGTTGCCGAGGCAGGCGCTACTGTCCCATCATCTAATGGAGAATACCGTGAATTTAATATCGCTAGTTTAGCTGGGATTAGCAGCAACAATAACGTCATATTTTTTTCCGCATTAAACAATACTGAAAATGACACACTAGACAATACAGCGTACTTTAAACGTTTTAACGACAACTCAATTTTCGAACTTGTCCGTAAAGGTGATCCCGCAAATGGTGGGGTTTTAACCCACCCTGCCGGGCTACAAACTAACGATTATGGCGACGGAGTATTTTCCGGTTTAAATGACTCAGAAGACGACTATAACAATTCAGGTTTATATAAAGTTTCCGGCACCAGCTACTCCCTTGTTGTCCATGAAGGTGACATAGCTCCCACCGGTGAAATAGAAAATCGCTATTTTTCTGAATTATATGATGCTCGCATTAATAATCATCAGCAAATAGGCTTTAAGGCGTTGTTACGAGATGAAAACGGTTTAGCCAACGGCTCAGGATTGTTCTTAGCTGACACCTTATCAACCAAAATGATTTTACTAAAAGGGCAAACAACCCCCGATGGCACTGCCACATACGGCGACTTACTCAGCCGCTTTTCAGCTAAACCACGTGCCGCTTTGAACGATTTAGGGCAATTTGCGCTAATCGTCGATTTATTAACAGAAACTTCGCAAATTGACGGAGTGTTTAGAGCATCAGAAACAGAGGTGATCGAAATAGCGAGAAAACACATGAGCTATGAAGACGGCACTTTGCGAAACTTTAAAGATCCGGCAATAAACAATAATGGCTTAGTGGTATTTCAGGCCGATTTGGCTTTAGAAGAAGTGTTCGATGATGAAGGTACTTATTTACGCACCGAAGATATTTTGATTATCACTGATGGTATTCATTATGAAACCATAGAACGTGAAGGACGAGAACATAACGGTAAAGTTATCAGTGAGATTTTTTTTAATAATAATCCTGTTGGTCCAGCGAATGGTTTAAGCGATACAGGTACAGTGGCATACAAAGTAAGATATGAGGATGGTCATCAAGGGATTCTTGCTTGGACACCGGATTTTGGTTGGCGAACCGATGTTGAAGAAGGAGACTGGGATGATGTGTCACGTTGGCATTTTGGAGGCTTACCTGACCAATTTACCGATGTGATTATCAATCCTGAACAGAATATCGACATACTAGGTCCCATTGCCGACACAACAATCAAATCACTTACTTTAGGTGGCAGTGCCGGCAGTGTTCATCTTACTCTGCAAGATAGTATTTTGAGCGTGACTGAAGGTTTGACAGTGCATATTGGTTCAAGCATTTTTGGACAAGGTAGCTTAGATTCAGTGGTGTTAAATGAAGGTCTAATAGAGGTATTAGCAAATCAATCGTTGACGATATCCGCTGAGACGACCAACGAAGGCATGATTACCGTTAATGGGGCAAGTAATTTACATTTTCTCTCGAGGTTTATAGGTAAAGAAACGATTCAAGGTGATGGCACCGTCACTTTTAATGGCGATATACAGTTAACTGATGAGCCAAGCCTATTGACCATTCAAGGCAACATGAATTTAACTGAAAATAGTTCACTTCACATAGAAATTGAAGGTGCCGAACGAGGAGTAAGTTATACATCAATAGATGTTGGTGCAATTGCCACGTTGGCAGGAACACTGCAAGTAAGCTTGTCGGATAACCTCAGTTTAAATAGTGGCGACACCTTCGAATTGCTGTTGGCAGAACAGATTTCAGGTGAGTTTGATAACCTAGTCGTTGCTGATTTAAGCGAACAAGGCTTACAAATTTCCATCAACCAAACGGCCTCTAAGCTAGAATTAGTGGTAACTCAGGATGCCGATGATGTCGAAACAGATACAAGCTCTGGAAGTGGTGCGATAAATATAGGCTTGCTTATATTATTGCTGCTCCCCTTAATAAGAAATGCTGTTAGCAGCAAAAAAACTTGAGCAGGCTTAAACTAAATTTATTGATTAATTTAGTGATTGAAACCCAACAACATCATCAATCAACTCAAAACCCGTCATACGTATTATCGATCCTCAAATATATGTATTGTCGATAACAAACGATTTATTTAATAGCGAATGTACTGTTGCAAAGCAACGCTATTCAACTAATGTATAATATTCTTTGTCTGGAATTTCGCTATTCTATCTGAATTAAAAACAAGTACCTAACGTTGAAAGTTAACGTGTATGGAGTTCTTATCAGCCGCAAACGCTTTTTTACTGTGTTCATGTTTCCGTTGTTGTTAATTTAATAAAAAGCCTGTTGTGCTGTCCATTCTTATTTATGTAGTGATAAAATCGCCGCATTCATACTTACACTTAATACCCCATAACATATTTGCCCTTAAGTAATAGTATAATTATTGAGCACAAAATTAATGCTGTCGAGAATCCCCATACTTATTCGTAAATACAGGGAATTCATATCATAGCCAACCTTTTAGATTTACCTTAGTTGCACAAAGATAAAAATTTTTATGAAAATACCGCGCTCATTACCGTTACGCATTTTAATCATAGTGCCCTTTACATGTTTGCTTATCATTGCAACTGTTGTTTTCGCTGCGGTGTCATACAACAATAATCGCGCAGTTGCGTTGGAAATGGCCCATACCTTCAATGAATTAATTACTCAACATGTCGAAAATTATATTAATAATATGACAGAAATGATGCCTGCTTTGGTATTAAATAATGCACAAGCATTAAAAAAGGGGGTTCTTTCCAGCGATAAACCAATTCACAATTCTCCTTGGCTACTTAGTCAATTACGCCAGTCTGATCAGCTTAACTTTGTTACCTTAGCTTTTAATGATGGACGTTACATCGCGGCCTCCAGACCACCTCTAAATAGCAACTCCTTAGAAATTGCCACAAACATATTGAATAGTGATGGCCACCTGCAAGGCTTTTCAATAAATGATCAAGACTTGCCAAATAAACAGACTAAAGACATTGGTCCCTACGACCCGCGACTACGGCCGTTTATGCGTTGTGCGGTAACCCAAACCAAAATACCTTGTTGGGGCAATGTTTATCAGTATCTCGAAGGGGAAAAATACGCGATTAGTTTCTCGCAAGCAGTTACCAATAAACAAGGCGAGGTAATTGCCGTTGCCGCCGTTGACTTTAGCTTAGAGCGCCTAAATGAATATATAAATAAACTCAAATTAAATAACGACAGTATCGCCATCTTGTTTGAACAAGACGGCACTCTACTTGCCTCTTCTAGCCAGCATTATTTGCTAGCCGATCCGCAAAAAAATACACGTTTTACGCTGAGTAACCACCCTAGCACTGTTTTAAAAAAGTTGGCGACATATCAGCATTACCAATCTTCAGAACAACTTATCGAGATACAAGGTCGCGATTACCTTTTAACGCTGAAAGATATTCAACTAGGTTATGGAAAAGTATGGCAATTAGCTGTTTTACAACCTCTTGATGTGACCATTTCAGTGATTCAAGGTAAGACCTCAAACACGATTATTCTGATGATAGTGACCTTATTGTCCATGGTTGCGCTAGGAGCAGCACTCACTAAACTGATTGCCAAACCAATAGAAAATATCAGTAATATGGCGCTAGACGGAGCCTTGAGTGAGTTACAAAAAGCGCCTTTTCAACATAGTTTTATACCGGAAGTTCGAGGCTTGTCGGCAAGCTTAGCTCGTTTGGCAGGAGCTCAACTCCAATCGATAGCTGAGCTTGAACAACGGGTGGCTGAACGCACCATAGAACTAGAAAACGCAAATGCAAGATTACTCGCGCTTTCTCAGCGAGATCCCCTGACCGGCATTGCTAATCGAAGAGTTTTCGATGAAACCTATGCACTTCAATGGGCCTTGGCGTTGCGTCAACAAACCCCTTTGGCAATTATTTTATGTGATGTTGATCAGTTTAAAGCGTTCAACGATAACTATGGTCATCAACAGGGTGATGCCGCTCTGATTCGAGTGGCAACTTGTATTCTAAAGCAAATTCAACGTCCTACCGACTTACTTGCCCGTTACGGTGGCGAAGAATTTATATTGGTATTGCCGCAAACTGATGAAAAAGGCGCGTGGGAAATAGCAGAAAAAATTCGCCAAGCAGTAATTACAGAAAACATTCCGCGCGATGATCTACAGGTCCATCCGTATATTACTTTAAGTGTGGGCTACGCATCTATGGTTCCAGCAGCTGAGGACAATTTGGAAATGTTAATTAGTCGAGCTGATAAACAACTCTATCTTGCCAAACAAAACGGCCGTAATCAAAGTCAGCCAGAGCCTCAACTTTCTAAGTAGATGTGAATGGGATTCTTTGAAACTCACATTAGCCAACGCCATCAACTTATCACAATCAAGACAATAGCCGCGATCAATTGTTTTTTGGTTCATTCTAATATGTGTAAATATTGAATAAGATAATTCGTTATTATCCAGCATATGATATTGGCCACTTCAATATCAACAAGGGAAGTTCATGAAACACTTTACACAAACACCTCTGCTCTGCATGTTAGTTTTATTGAGCTTTGTCCCACCTCACTTATGCAAAGTCACTTAGTAATGATGCAGCGAGCTGTAAAGAATTAATCTTTGAATCTGACGGCAAAAAAATGTCAGGTTTAATTTATCAAGCTGCCGGCAAAGGGCCTCATCCAAGCGAACTTTTATTACATAGCTGTTTTGGCAACGACACAACTAAATTAAAATAAAGTCGCTGGAGTAGCGACTTTACTTGAATCAAAAAATATTGCGTTATTATGATAATTTGGCGAAGGTAAACTTAGTATCTTCTGAGCGCAGTAAATAAAGGGCGAAACACGCTGCCCACATAGGCCATGCAGCAAAAAACAATAAGTTATTGAAGGCATCAAAATACTGACCCATTGCAGATAAAGTTGAGCCGCCATGGAGTAAGAAAATAAGTCCGTACGTCAAACGTTTTTTCACACCGGCTAAAAAAGCGAACACTAAAATAAGCTGTAATGCGCCTAGCACATAAGCCATAGTTTCTCCCATCCCCGGTATAGAATAAAAATGCTCAAAAATTTTGATACTGTGTCCTGGATTGACAAATTTATCTAATGTCCAAACAAACATGACGAGGAAAACCCCTAGTCTTAGTGATAAAAGAGACCACTGTAAGCGGCTCCGAATTTCGTTAGGAAGTACTTCACTCATTTAAATTCCTTAGTAGCACAGTTGATTTTGATATTGTTAAACGTCTTTTATCGACGCAGTTATTGGCGTAGGTAAGATTTAAGCCCCCTCTACTGCCATCGACCTGAGAACAGGAATAACATCAGACCGAGATTTCTAATTTTTCTTTCAGGTTTTTTAAATTCAATATAGCTTTCACGCTAAGTAGTGGATTTTTAGAGACCAATAACGGCAATTGGATTTTGTATAACGCCAATTTATAAATGGGTATTTGCCAATGGGATTAGGAAATTAGTCTCTTATAGGGCAACCTAAGGCATAATTATTTTTCATATATATGACTAAATTTCCAATTATTTGGAATAAGTGTGCAATAAAAATCGGCGGCGCTAGGTCTCTAGGCTCAGAGTGATTAATTATAGGAACAGCAATGGTAACCAAATCACAGCAGTTGTTAGTCGGTGTTAGTTTGATTATGACCTATCCCGTTGCAGCTCAAGAAAATAATATTGAACATGTAATAGTGACAGGCGAAGTGCAGCCCGCCCTTGTTTTATCGCCTAAAAATGCAGTCATCGATGGCCCATTTGGGAAAGATAAAAACTTAACGGAAATCGCTCGCTCAGTGTCTTCAATTTCTGCTGATATGCTAGAGCAACTGTCTATTGATGATTTGCAAGACGTGCTGACGTTAGTGCCAAACACCTACTCAGCAAGTGGCTTTGGCGCACCGAGTCTACCCACAATTCGTGGTCAATTAGGGGAATTATTCCAACAAGGAATGCGACGTCAAGCAGGTAACAACGGCTTTGGTATTCCACTGTCTTTTAACAGCGTGGGACAAATTGATGTAGTAAAAGGAGCTCCCTCTGTCATTTTAGGGACAAGTCAACGAAACGGTGGTTTTGTTAACCTAAACAACAAAGTCGCTTCTTTATCAGGGACGGATATCAAATTTCAGGCCAATGCAGGCAGTTGGCAACACTATCGCGCTCAGTTAGATATAAATACAGCCATTGAAGAAGGCAAAAGTGGGATTCGCGTGAGTGCCGAGTATATCGATAACGATAGCTACTTCGACTATAGCGGATTTCAGAGTGAAGATTTATTCGTGACATTACGCCTGCTCCCCGATGACAAATCGAGCTGGGATATCAGTTTCGAATATTATGACGTGGATTTCACTGATAATGCAGGAATTAACCGGCCTACTCAGAACTTAATCGACAATGGCCTTTATATTACCGGTCAAGGGGTGCAACCAAACGGCTCACTAATTCCCGGTGCATTTGCGATTGTATCGCCAACCGGCGAAGTGGAGATTCCCCGCAGCACAGTACTAACCGATCCAGATAATATCAATACGGCACAAACCTATGTTTTTCATAGTACTTACCAGCGAGAGTTAAATTCAATTCATAGCTTAACTAACCGTAGTTATTTTCAATATTTAGAGCGCGAAGAAATCGCACAAAACAGTTTTGTCGAAATTATCGATGGTGCCAAAACAGCTCAAAACCGACTTGAAATAAATTCAATTTGGCAGGCTGAACAACAAACAACTTGGGGCATTGATATTCGTTACAACGATGTTTTGGGATACAGTCAATTTACCACAGAAGCTGACTTGCCGATTGATTTGTTGGGCACGATTGAACAGCGTCGAATTCCGCTGACAGATGCGCAAAAATCTCGATTAGTTGAGTTACGACCAGGGGTATTTGTGTCTCCCGGCGCCAACTACGATGTAGATGGAGATGGCGTAAATGACTTTTCATTATCTGACACCACAGACTCCACAACTTGGCAAACAGGGTTGTTTGCTGAACAGGAAAGTGACTGGAACGACCGCTTTAGCACTACCCTTGGTATTCGCGCAGATCATTACAATGTTGAGGCCAGAGATGCTTTGCCGCCACAAGGACAAATTGCAGCTCAAGATACATTCTCTAAATGGTTATACTCAGGTTCAGCTTCTGCGCGTTTCAAATTAACCGATTCTGTGGTGACCTATGCGACATACAGTTATAACGAAGCAACCTCAAACAGCATGGGCGGCGGCACAGTATTAGGTGCAGATAACAAAATCAGTCCACTGAACTTTGCAACCGAAAACACGTTGTACGAATTGGGTATGAAATACTCTCCTGCCGACACACCTTGGTATGCAGATGCGTCAATCTTCGAACAAACTCGCAGTTTACGCAATCGCGACGGCAGCAACACCGGCATTATCGCTGACGGCTTCGAAGCCCAAGTATTTTATCAAGGACGTGCGTTATGGGCCAACCTAGGATATAGCTATTTAGATGCTCGATATGATAATTCTGCCAGTGCACAAGATTCTCAGCAAGTGGCTGATGCATTTGACAACTCTCGTCCTGACATCATTCAAGGCACGGGTATAGGTGCACCTAACTTTGCCGGTTTTGCAGCTTCAAACCAACGAGTACAAGGTATTCCACAGCAGACAATTTCGGCCAGTGCAGGCTATCAGATATTGGATAATTGGGATGTCTCAGGTTCGGCGATTTACACTAAAAGTTACCCTCTGGATTACCTTGCTAGCGTACTTATACGGGATCAAATAACCATTAACATTAACACTAATATTGCTCTTTCTGAGCAATCGAATTTGCGCTTCGAAGTGCGTAATTTAACCAACGAAAAGAATTGGCGTCCGGTATTTGAGGGCGGCTATTTTGGATCAACTCTAGTTTTCCCTGAACTTCCGAGAAATGTTCAGTTAACCTACACATACAATTTTAAGGCTTAAACCCAACATGAACAGTAAACGTTTAATATTGGTCATAGTAATTGCAGCATTAATCGCCAGCTTTTTTATCTTTGATCTTAACCAATACCTAACCCTAGAAAGCTTAAAGAGCAATCAACAATCATTGGCTGGATACATTGAAGCTAACTGGTTAGTGGCATTTTTTGGCTACTTAATTATATACGCTGTAGCAACGGCCTTGAGTGTACCAGGCGCAGCCATTCTGACGCTAGGTGCAGGCGCATTATTTGGGTTTGGTTGGGGTTTGTTACTTGCCTCATTCGCGTCAAGTATTGGCGCAACCTTAGCATTTTTAGCATCTCGCTTTTTATTGCGTGATTGGGTTAAAAGTACCTTTTCGAAAAAGCTTGAGTCAATCGACAAAGGGATCGAAAAAGACGGTGCGTTTTACCTACTTAGTTTGCGCTTAGTTCCCATATTTCCTTTCTTTATCATTAATTTAGTAATGGGTGTTACCAGTATCAAAACCTGGACTTATTATTGGGTTAGCCAAATAGGCATGTTGATTGGAACCGCGGTCTACGTTAACGCAGGTACCCAGTTAGTCGAAATTAATCAATTGTCTGACATCATTTCTGGTGATTTGATTTTATCCTTCGTGCTATTGGGTATCTTCCCTATTCTCGCTAAATTCATGCTCAGTGCATTGCAACAACGTCGTGTCTATAAGGGCTGGAAAAAACCCAAAAAATTCGATCGCAACCTAGTTGTTATTGGAGCAGGTTCAGCCGGTTTGGTTACCGCTTATATTGCTGCAGCAATCAAAGCAAAAGTAACCTTAGTTGAGCGTCATAAAATGGGTGGTGACTGTCTGAATACCGGTTGTGTGCCATCTAAAAGTTTATTACATGCTAGTAAATTAGCCCACATTCACCACACCTCGCAAAATGCAGGCGTAACCTATGATGCGCCAAAAGTAGATTTTAAAGCGGTGATGAACAAAGTACATAGCGTGATTAAATCTATTGAGCCTCATGATTCTGTTGAACGCTACGAATCCTTGGGCGTGAATGTGGCCATTGGTAATGCCACCATTGTTTCTCCGTGGCAGGTTGATATTCAAACCGAAGATGGCGTGCAATCCCTGACCACCCGCAATATTGTTATTGCTACCGGAGCTCGTGCATTTGTGCCTGATATCCCAGGTTTAAAAGATATTGACTACTTAACTGCAGATAATCTTTGGGAGATTCAAGAACAGCCTAAACGCATGATAGTGCTTGGTGGAGGTCCAATTGGTTGTGAATTATCACAAGCGTTTGGTCGCTTAGGCACCCATGTGACACAAATAGAACGTGGCGAGCAGGTATTAAGTAAAGAAGATCCAGATGCAGCCAAGCATTTACAAATTCAGCTTGAAAAAGACGGTATCGATTTACGCCTCAACACGAGCGCAATGGCGGTGGAAACCACCAGCGAAGGCAATGTGTTAGTTGTTGAGTACGAAGGTAAAGAAGAACGTATTCCGTTTGATAAAATTTTAGTCGCTGTTGGTCGCCAAGCGAACTTAACCGGTTTTGGTTTAGAGAAACTTGGTATCGAAACAGACCGTACTATTATCACCAATGACTTTTTACAAACCAAGTACCCTAATATTCTGGCCGCTGGAGATGTTGCAGGTCCTTATCAATTCACTCACACTGCGAGCCATCAAGCTTGGTATGCAGCAGTGAATGCGTTGTTCAGACCTTTTAAAATCTTTAAAGTGGATTACAGCGTTATCCCTTGGGCGACCTTCGCTGAGCCAGAAATTGCCACAGTAGGTCTAAATGAAGTAGCCGCTAAGCAAAAAGGTATTGAAGTAGAAGTGACTCGGTATGACATTGGTGGGCTAGATCGGGCACTGGCTGATGATCACGCCCGCGGTTTTGTTAAAGTGTTAACCAAACCTGGGAAAGACAAAATACTCGGTGCAACCATAGTAGGGGCAAATGCAGGCGAACTATTAGCCGAATTCGTTTTAGCCATGAAACATGGTTTAGGATTGAATAAACTATTAGGTACGATCCATATTTACCCAACGATGGCTGAAGCCAATAAAAACGTGGCCGGCAACTGGAAGAAAAATAACGCACCGCAAAAACTATTGGCATTTGTTGAGCGTTTTCACGCTTGGCGACGTAAATAAATGGGTATCCGGCGTTTTTGAATTGTAGCAAAGCAAATATCTAACTTGCTAGTTAGCATGCCTGCGCCCTACCAATGTTTTAAGGTAATAATAACGTTGCGATTAACCTAGTGGGTAATCGCTGCGAATTTGTTCTTTTTAACGCATTTTTATGAATGATAGTTTAACGGAAAATAATATGTTCACGTCTTTAAGTAAAATTAAAAGCATCGTTATCAACAGTGTTATGGCAAGTGTATTATTTGCTGTTTTAGTGTGTGCAAAATCCTACGCTGCTGACTTCGATCATGGTTTTGACAACTACAACCAATTATTAGCGCACGTTGTGCAAGTCTCCGATGACAAAAAGCAAACCCGAGTAAAATACCAACAATTGGTTCTCAAAAAAGATGCGTTAGAACGAGCTTTAAGTGCGTTTTCAAGTGTAACTAAGAGCCAATATGATGGTTGGAATGAGCAACAACAACTGAGTTTTTTAATCAACGCTTACAACGGTTACACTTTAAAGTTAATTGTTGATAACTGGGAGCAATTTAAACAAGGCGACGCTCAATCCATTCGTGACTTAGGTTCATTTTTTAGCTCCCCCTGGAGTAAGAAATTTTTTAATCTGTTGGATAAAAAGCACAATTTAGACGACATTGAGCATGAAATGATTCGTCAGTGGTTTAAAGAGCCCCGTATTCATGCGGCATTAGTTTGTGCTGCAGTATCATGCCCTCCCCTTCGCAATGAAGCTTTTACAGCAGATAATCTCAACGCTCAACTTGATAGTCAAATGCACTTATTTTTAGCGGATAATAGTCGTAACGAAATCATCGTAAAAGGACAACAAGGTGAAGCATCGCTTTCTTCAATTTTCCAATGGTACTGTGAAGATTTTGAAAAAGGACAGCAAGGATTTAGCTCATTATACGACGTCCTTAATATGTATAGTGACGCATTAGTGGACAGTGATAG
The DNA here is from genome assembly GCF_018860635.1 of Aliiglaciecola lipolytica. Classification (GTDB taxonomy): domain Bacteria; phylum Pseudomonadota; class Gammaproteobacteria; order Enterobacterales; family Alteromonadaceae; genus Aliiglaciecola; species Aliiglaciecola lipolytica_A. The sequence continues at coordinate 630,824 of NZ_JAHKPT010000035.1, read as the reverse complement.
CAACGCACAAATCCAGCGTGATATCATTAAAAAAGGAAACTATCCCATCACATTTAAAGATTATGACTGGCGATTGAATGATGTGGCGAACTTTTAACGTGGCAGTAACAACGTCTATGATGAGCAGAGCTACCCTGCCAATAACAATGCTATTGCTTGTGTTGAGTAGCGTAATGCCGTTTGCCCATGGGCAAGAAACTCAGCGTGCAACCGCGACCATAGTGACCACTAGCCCAGAATGGCAAAAAACCTTAACTGAAGCTAAAGGCCAGACCGTGTATTTTTACGCATGGGGTGGCTCAAAGCCAATCAATGACTATCTGCGCTGGGCAGCGCGGGAAATTGCCAGTCGTTACAAGATCCGTCTGCGCCACGTTAAAGTTGCGGATATTAGCGAAGCCGTGAGCCGTTTAAAAGCCGAGTCAGGCAACCAAAGTGCCATCGACTTGCTTTGGATAAACGGCGAAAATTTCAGTTACTTAAAACAACAACAGTTGTTACTCGGTAATTTGTGGTCAACCATTCCCAATAGTGCAATGCTGGCCACCGAACAACTTTCGTTACAGAGTGATTTTGGTGTAGCCATAGAAGAATTTGAAGTACCTTGGGGCGTAGGCCAGTACAACATTATTGCCAATCAGAATATCTTTGCACTTAACAGTGCTGACAAACAGAACTTAAACTTCACACCGGCAAGTATTCTGCAAGCTGCTAAACAACACCCTGGCCGACTTAGTTATCCAAGACCGCCAGAGTTCCATGGCACAACATTTTTGAAGCAACTTATAGTGGCTCTTAGCAACAACGATAAACGATTATTTGAATTCGCAACCCCAGAAGCCCAAACAAAACTACTCCCCTTGCTGTGGGAATATTTAGACCAATTGCATCCATTAATCTGGCAACAAGGTCGTGCCTTTCCGAGTTCAAACACCGAGCAACTTTCGCTGTTTCAACAAAACAAATTGGATATGGCCGTCAGTTTCAATCCAAATCAATTAAACAAAGAGCAGCAGGAAAAGCGCATATCGGTCTCGGCACAACGTTTATATTTCACTCAAGGCGCTATTACTAACAGCCACAATTTGGCTATTCCAAAGGGCGCACAAAGCCCATCAGGGGCAAAGGTTGTGATCAACTTCTTATTAAGTGAAGAAGCACAGAATCAAAAATTACATGGCAGTTGGGGTGATCCTGCGGTGATTAGGCCGTTATTAGATCCCGCATCAACGCTCCCCTCGCAACAAGAACTGCATAGCTCATGGCAACAAGTTATTGAAGATCAATGGCAACAAAAATACGGCGCTTAACGCTTAGTACCGGCTGGTTGATTGTTACATTAGTGGCAGGACTTCCCCTATTTGGAATCATCGTCGGTATATGGCCTTCAGTCGCTATATCTTGGAGTGATATAGCGCGTTTTTTTGCATACAACGGCTTAGCATCTACGGTATTAAGCACGCTGGCGTTATCGTTACTTGCTCCTTTATTGGCGCTTTACATTGCGTTTATGGTGTACAGTCAATATCGTTTTAACTCTCGTTGGCAAGCGCTAGAAAAGCGACTCGCCCCGCTATTATCGTTACCTCATTTAGCCGTTGCCTTGGGTTTAGTTTATTTATTTAGTTCTGGTGGTATGCTGTGGTCCTCCCTTTGGGGAGTATTTGGCTATTCCCCACCACAATGGCTAGGTTTACCACACAAAAGCTTAGTCACAATGTTGTTCGCAATCAGTATTAAAGAAGTTCCATTCTTTTTATTAATATTCAGTGCCTTAGGCCGTCAGTTAGCGATTAAAAATTGGTTGTTACAAGGCAGAGCTCTAGGACACAGCGAAAGTGCTAGTTGGTGGCTGTTGGTATTTCCTATCATCTTAAAACAATCACGTTTAGCGTTGCTCGCCGCTATGGCCTATTCCTTGTCCGTGTTAGATATAAGTTTATTGGTAGGCCCTAATATTCCGGAACTTTATGCTGTCGTGCTATATAACTGGCAGACCGGTTTTACTGCTGAACACCAAACCTTGGCTTTTGTTGGTAATCTTGTACTTTTAGTTTTGTTAGCCCTTTTAATTGTCGGCATTTATCTGCATGAATGGTGGGCAGTCAAACGTTTACGCAATCACGCAGTAAAAGGAACTAATTTAAAAATCGTTCGAATTAGCCGTCTATTTACCCATTGGTTAGGTTTTTTTAGCCTGTTAACCCTTGCTATTTTAGTGACTTTTTTGGTCTGGTCGTTAGGCTGGAACAATCAAGGAACAATTAACACCTTAAGCAGCGTAAATTGGTCTTTCAGATTATGGCAAGACGAATGGTTTTTTATGCAAGGGCCGTTATTGAACAGCCTCTACATTGCTTTATTAAGTGGTGTCATAGGTGTGTTCATGGCAATTTTAGCCTTAGAGCTACAACGTCAAAGCACAGTTTATTTACCCGATTATATTTGGTTAATGGCGATTCTTTTACCGCAACTGAGCATGGTATATGGTTGGCAAATATCACATACAGCTTTGAATGGCGGTTATCATAGCGGTTGGATAATCCTGTCACACCTGCCCTTCACCTTTGCTTATAGCTACCTTGTGTTGCGCGGCCCGTTTCAGAGTCTGGATCGCCATTTTGAATTAGTCGCCGCCAGCTTTGGATACAATTACTGGCAACAATTTTGGAAAATTCGCATGATGTTGCTGCGACCCGCAATGTTAAGTGCTCTAGCGATCGCTTTTTCCGTCAGTGTTGCCCAATATATTCCAACTTTAATGATCGGAGCCGGCCGCGTGACCACAATCACTACTGAAGCGGTTGCGATAGCCTCTGGTAACGAACAAAATATCACTGCGATCTATATGTTAGTTCAAGCTTCATTGCCTTTTATTGCCTTTTTTACCGCCAGTATAATGGCACAACGTGTCCGGGGAAGTTTCGATGTTACACATTAGCCACTGTAAAATTTTTATGGAAAACGGATGCATCGAACTTCCAGAAATACGCCTTAAAAACGGCGAGTTGTTGGTATTGACTGGCCCAAGTGGTATGGGAAAATCTACTTTTTTGCACTGGCTGTTAGGAGACACACCAGAGCATGCTAAAGTCAGTGGTGATATAACCTTGAACGATGTGCCGCTTAACGCTATCAAGATAGAACAGCGCCGTATAGGTTTGTTGATGCAAGATGTACATCTATTCCCTCACTTAACCGTGCTAGATAACATTTGTTTTGCACTACCTAAGCATCTAACAAACCAACCCCCTAATAAATTAAATAAGCATCAACGTCGTGATCTAGCTTTAGCCATGCTAAATAAGATTGATATGGGTTACGTCGCCAAGCATTACGTTGAACAACTAAGTGGTGGCGAACGCTCAAGAGTGGGGTTAGTAAGAGCACTGGCAAATGAGCCGAAAGCACTGCTAATGGACGAACCTTTTGCAGCACTGGATCCGAAAACCAGCGCCCAAGTGAGTCAATGGGCATTTGCGCAACTTCAAACTCGAGGAGTGCCAACTATTATGGTCAGTCACGACCTAGATAATATTCCTGCACAAGCCCAACACTTAGACTTAGCTGATTTTTATCGCAGTCTATAATAATAAATTCACTTTTAAAAAAATGATAAGCCATTCATAAGTGAAAACCACTAATAACAAGGTAAACCATGATTGACCCTCTATTAAATCGGCTTTTGAAAAAACCTCTTTGTTGCCTAGCGAAACGGCTAATTAAATGGGGTATTACTGCAGACTCAGTAACCTTTGTGGGTTTTATAGTTGGAATGTTAGCGATACCGGCGATCATGTTCGAGCACTATTATGTGGCATTAAGTTTAATTTTGTTAAACCGATTAGGAGATGGATTGGACGGCGCTATCGCCAGAGAAACGGCCCCTTCTGACGCCGGTGGTTTTTTAGATATTACCCTAGATTTTATTTTTTATTCTGCCATTGTTTTTGCATTTGTATGTGTCAATCCACTGGAAAATGCAATTGCTGGCAGTTTTCTAATGTTGTCTTTTATGGCCACTGGGGGGAGCTTTTTAGCCTTTGCCATTATGGCCAGCAAACATGGTATAGACAGTCCTAACTATCCACAAAAAAGCTTACATTATATGGGTGGCCTAGCAGAGGGTTTTGAAACGATTTTAGTCTTGTGTCTATTTTGTTTGTTGCCCACTCATTTTGTACTGATCGCCAGTGTGTTTGCGGTCATTTGCTGGTTAACGGCAATTATTCGCATCTGGGTAGGTTATAACACTTTGCTAGCAACCAAAGATTAATCACTATGGTTGCTAGGTTTATCCCGAAAAGGCATTAACAGCACAGTTCCAATACCTGTATTGCTAGACTCATTGGGGTAGTCTTTTAATCCCAATTTTAGCCCATCGTCTCCTGCTTCGGCTTGTTTAGTGTAACTATTAAAAAGACGGTCCCAGATAGACAAACAGAAGCCATAGTTGCTATCAGTCTCTTTCACTACCTGGCTATGATGAATACGATGCATGGCTTGGGTAACCACCAATTTACGCAAAGGCCATTCTAACCAACTGGGCAATTTAATATTGCTGTGATTAAAAATCGCACTTCCATTGAGCAATATCTCAAAGATTAAAATCGCCTCAACCGGCACGCCTAAGATTAAAATCCCCAGAAGCTTAACCAATAAACTTAGGGCTATTTCAATCGGGTGAAAACGCAATCCAGTAGAAGCATCTAAATGGGGATCGGCATGGTGAACTTTGTGTAAACGCCATAAAATAGGCACACGATGGAATAAACGGTGCTGCCAGTAAATCAAACAATCTAGCATAATCACGGCCAGCGAAATCACCAACCAATTGGGCATACTTAGAATATTAAGTAAACCAAATTGCATGTTATCAGCGAAAATAGCGACAACTGCCAGCCCGGCAGGAACGAATAGCCGCCCCACAAGCGCACCACAGAACACCAAAAAAAAGTTGCTGAGCCATCTTTTCGATCGCACTACAGGAGATACCCGATTGGGCAATATCGCCTCCCACAACATCATGATCACTAAGACCGTTAAAAAGCTACCCATTCGCAGCCATGCTTCATTTTGCATATTGATTCAATACCATTGTTAAACAGATTTCAAAACTAAGTCTAAAACAATTACTGACCGTACCTATTTGTTCATATATCATAAGGCTATAAAACATGGATATTACAATAAGATCGGAGTACTCACTATGAAGACCTTGGTTAGCCTCATTAGCTTTCTCGCTATTTTACTTGTTGCACTACCTGGCCCGTTATACAAATATGGAATTTTAGAGCTCGGTCCAGCTTTTACAGCATTGCGCTACGGAGTTTTCGCCGGTGTTGGGGCAATTATTCTGATTTTAATTCAAGTGATTTTTTTACGTAAAAACATCAGTTGGGCAAGTGTAACAGTATCTGCTGTTTTGGCATTAGTTGCCGTTGGTTTACCCCTTAGCATTATGAATAAAGCTAAATCTGTACCTCCGATTCATGATATTTCAACTGATCTTAGCAATCCTCCTCAATTTATCGCTATAGCAGACTTACGTGCAGATGCGCCTAATCCAGTTGAGTACGCCGGTGAAGAAACGGCTAAACAACAACGAGAAGCCTACCCGCAATTAACCCCTCAAACATTCTCTCAGCCTAGTTTGCAAGTCTTCAGTGCTACAGAAGCTGCCATTAAAGATTTAGGTTGGGAATTGGTTAATGCTGACAAAACATTAGGTATTATTGAAGCAACAGATACTACAGCCTGGTTTGGCTTCAAAGATGATGTGGTTGTTCGCATTGCTAGTAAAGGACCAGACACCATTGTTGATATCCGCAGCAAATCCCGTGTTGGTAGAAGTGACCTCGGCAAAAATGCTGAGCGAATTGAACAACTCATCGCTACAATCAATAGTCATCTATAAAACAAATTAAGCCCTCAATATTTCATTTAGATAAAATATTGAGGCTTTTTGTGACGACCAAGATTCCACTAAAACCAAAAAAAAATATATTCTTTCTTATATGCTATACAATTCTATGTATATAAGGTTTGAAACCATGCGCTGTGGTTACCTATTTTGGATTTAATTAGATAAACATGAGACGATTTTTAAAGTCAATACAATCGAGGTTAGTGTTACTCATTTTTTTGGTTGCTCTTCCGGGGATATTGGCTCTTGTTTATATGTCAATCCTTGAGCGCGAGCATGCAATTCATGAGGCCCAAGAGGAAGCACTAAAAACGATAGATATCACCACAAATTTTCAATCTTTGTTGATTAAAAGAACTGAGAAATTTTTAAAGCACCTAGCGACATTTAGCGCGGTGTTAACGCCAGATTCAGCTGAATGTAGCGCGTTGTTAGCCGATATAGTAAAAATTAAAGATACCTACATAAACATTGGTGTACCAAACGCTAGTGGGGAGTTGGTATGTAACGCTAAACCACTCAAGCAACCGATAAATGTCGCTGACCGTGCTTATATCCAACAAGCGATGGCAAATAAACAATTTTCGATTGGTGAATATCAAGTAGATAGAGCAGCGAAAGTAGCCAGTATTAACTTTGCGTATCCCGTCTTAAATCCGCAAAATAATGATGTCATTGGAGCTGCGGTAGCCGTGCTCTCGCTTGATTGGTGGAGTAAACAACTTTCCGATTCTCGTTTACCGCCAAATTCAGTAGCGTACATAACGGATCATGAACAAAAAATACTGGCCGCCTTTCCTGCTGATGCTAACTTACTGGGTTCGGATATTTCAATTATTCAAGGTAATCTGAAAAAATACGATTCTACTTTTAAGGTCGATAACCAACAGCGAATTTTTGTTAAAAAGCCACTATTCAATGATAGTGAAGTTATTAATATTCTCGTCGGTATTCCTTTCGGAAAAGAGCTTAACGCGATCAATTCACGTTTAATCATCACTGGTATTGTGCTACTTCTGATTGTATTTTTAATGATTATCATCGCCAGTTGGGGTATTCAAAAGACTTTAGTTATCCCGTTAAGAAACCTGTTGCAATCAACAAAAGATTTAGAGTTGGGTAAAGATATCGCAGATATACCTGAGCAAGGTTCATCTGAGCTTATAGAATTGCAACACCGCTTTATGCTGATGGCCAAAACTCGTTTAAACGCTGAAAGACAACTGCAAGAAAGTCAACAATCCCTATTAAAAAGTGAAAAAGAGTTTTCTGAACACATAAAGAATACCCCACTTGGCTGCATTTCTTGGGATAAAAACCTTATTTGTACTAAGTGGAACAAATCTGCAGAAAATATTTTTGGTTATACTGCGAATGAAGCAATAGGTAGACATGCCTCAGATCTTATTTTACTACCCGAATTAGAAGAAGAACTCATCAATGTTTATCAGTTACTGCTAGATCAAAAAGGAGGCAGATGTAATACCAATGAGAACTTCACTAAAAACCGCAACGTTATAATTTGTGAATGGCACAGTACACCAATCTTAAATGAATTCGGTACTGTTATTGGCGTAACTTCGCTGGTCCAAGATGTGACCAAAAATAAGCAGATTGAAGAACAGCTCAAGTTAGCTGCCAGTGTTTTCTCCCATGCCCGCGAAGGCATCATTATCACCGATATTAAGGGAGATATAATCGACGTCAATCAAACCTTCGTCAATATAACAGGGTATTCACGAGAAGAAGTTTTAGGTAAAAATCCAAGCATTCTAAAATCAGATAAACAATCTGCAGATTTCTATCAAAAGCTGTGGAAAGCAATTTCAGAATACGGTTTTTGGTGCGGAGAAATCTGGAATAAACGTAAGAATAATGATGTTTATGCCCAACTGCTAACCATTAGCGCCGTAAATGATGCCAATGGTAATGTAAAAAATTATGTGGCTATATTTACCGATATTTCCGAATTTAAAGAGCAGCAAAATAAACTTGAGCACATGGCCCATTACGATGTTTTAACTAACCTCCCCAATCGCACATTATTGGCAGACCGGTTAAGGCAGGCAATTTCCCAAAGCAAACGCAATCAGAGATTATTGGCTGTCGTATTTTTGGATTTGGATGGGTTTAAAGAAGTAAACGATACCCATGGGCACAGTTTAGGTGATGACTTGTTAGTGGTTATTGCATCTCGACTAAAAGAGGCCATGCGAGATTGCGACACATTATCACGCTTCGGTGGTGATGAATTTGTTGCCGTATTAGCAGATTTGGAGCAATTACAAGATTTCCAACCGATCATAAACCGGATGTTAAAAGCCGCTTGCGTACCAGTAACTTTAGGCAATATCACCCTAAAAGTCTCAGCAAGTATAGGTGTTACTTTGTACCCTGCCGACCAGACCGACGCCGACCAACTTATTCGTCATGCTGACCAAGCAATGTATTTGGCCAAGCAAAAAGGCAAAAACTGCTACCACCTATTTGATATCAAATCTGAAGATGCTATCAAGGTGCGTCATGAAAGGTTACAAAATATTCGAACCGCGTTAGACAACCGCGAGTTTGTACTGTTTTACCAGCCTAAAGTAAATATGAGAACCGGAGAAGTTATTGGCGCCGAAGCATTAATTCGTTGGCAGCATCCTGAGCTAGGACTACTGTCTCCGGCGGAGTTTTTACCTTTCATTGAGAACCATCAGCTGAGCATAGACGTTGGCGAATGGGTAATTGAGGAAGCGTTACAGCAAATAGGTAAATGGCAAAAAGATGATCTTGTGATCCCTGTTAGCGTCAACATTGGTGCACTGCAGATTCAGCAGAATAATTTTGCTGAGCGGCTAGGAAAGCTACTACTTGCCTATCCTGATATTGCACCCAACTTATTACAACTAGAAGTCTTAGAGACCAGTGCTTTAGAAGATCTGTTAGATGCGTCAGAGACAATGAAAAACTGTATAAATTTAGGGGTGAGTTTTGCGATTGATGACTTTGGAACCGGTTATTCTTCACTCACTTATTTAAGAAGATTACCTGCCAACTTAATCAAAATAGATCAAATCTTTGTGCGAGACATGTTAATCGATCCTGACGACAGAGCCATAGTCGCGGGTATAGTCGCCCTGGCTAAATCTTTCAATCGGAATGTTATTGCCGAAGGAGTAGAGACTGTTGCCCACGGCGTTACGTTACTTCAACTTGGTTGTGACCTAGCACAAGGTTATGGTATTGCCCGACCAATGCCAGCTCAGGATATAGTTGCATGGACGGCGCAATGGAATACTGAGCAAATATGGCAAACATGGGTAACTGACAATAAAAGCTAACAAAGACTTCAGTAGAGCTAAAATCGAAACTAGATTTTAGCTCTACTGGCAGATTTAGCTGGTTCTTAGGGTTTTCTAGCCAGAAAAATAGTATGCCTGCTTCCCTTACCTTGCCGCGCTCTCACTACACGGGTATCAACATCAAAACCAGCATCTTTTAAACGCACGCTGAACAGATAATCAGGACCTGCCGACCAAACCGCTAGCATCCCCTTAGGTCGTAATACCTGATAGATATCTTGAATTCCCTGTATTGAATAAATCCAATTATTATTGGCATGAGTAAGCCCTTCAGGACCATTATCAACATCCAGTAAAATAGCATCAAAGGTCGGTTTATTAGTTGATAACAGCGCTTTAACATCGCCCACTACCACTTTAGTGCGAGGATCATCGAGTGGACGCTTAGCACATTCTCCTAATGGCCCCTGATTCCAGACAACCACTTCAGGAACTAATTCAGCTACCGTAACTTGTGCTGACAAGGGTACAGCTTTTAGGGCTTCTGCGAGTGTGTACCCCATGCCTAACCCACCCACTAATACTTGAGCATCATCAACTGACTTTAAATAAGCACAGCCTAGCTTAGAAAGCTCTTTCTCTGAATTATAGACTCGACTATTCATCAGTTCGCCACGAATACCTGACAAACGTATTGAAAATTCATCACCTCGTTGCGATAGTTTCATTTCACCGCCACCATTAGGGATATTGGCAGTGCCTAACTGGGTCCATGGGATCATGAATTGCCCTTAAAAAAATATTCTGAAAACAAACCCACAGATTAACATAATTATACGGTTAACTAATTACAACAATGCTGCTTGTAAACAATTAATGCATTCCAGCTAATTCCCAGTTAAATTAATACATAATCAATTGATTAAGTATTTGTTATGGATTTGTCTAAAATAGTAGGCAAATTATTGAGAACTTTAATAAGAGAACTAAATGAATAAACCGCGAATTAAAAAAATTGCGCAAGCAAGTGTCATATTACCTTTGTCGATATCTTTTGTTTTAGCTTGTTCAAACAATAGTATGCAAGATGATTCTAGTAGTCCTGTCTCATCCGTTGCTAATGTTCCTGCAACCAAATTTGATTTATCTAATTGGAAAATTACCGTGCCGGTGGACATCGACAACAATGGCAAAATTGATGAAATCGACGTGGCTGAAATGCAAACCTATGTTCACCCTGATTTTTTCTATTTAGATGAAAATGGCGGCATGGTTTTCGCGACTCCGAATAAAGCAATCACCACTGCTTCATCAAGTAATACGCGTAGCGAACTACGCCAAACCTTCCGAGGTGTAAATAAAAAAATTAAGACTAAAGCTCCGGGAAATAACTTTGCTTTGGCAGCCCATCCTTTAGCCTCTAAATTTGCTGCTATTGGCAGTAAAGTAGATGCAACACTAAAAGTAGATCATGTAGCCCTGCGGGCCAAAAACCCCGACACACCTGCTGCATTTTCAGTGGTAGTGGGTCAAATTCATGCGGTGAAAGATGACAAGGTAATCGCTAAAAATCAAGGTTTTGGCTGGGGTAATGAACCGATAAAAATCTATTTTAAAAAGTGGCCAAATCATCAAAAAGGCTCTGTTTTTTGGAATTATGAGCGCAACTTGGCAAAAACTGATCCGAATCGCACCGATATTGCCTATCCAGTATGGGGAAATACTTGGGAAAACCCAAATGAACCTGGAAATACTGGCATCGCATTAGGAGAAGAATTTAGCTATAGCATCAATGTGTACGAAAATACCATGTACCTAACCTTTAGCGCAGAAGGCAAAGACGATGTTAAATACGAGATAAACCTCGCTAATAATATTGACGCTTACGGAAAGATTGACCCGAAAGATAATCCACTAGGTTATGCTGGTGACTCTCATTACTTTAAAGCCGGAGCGTATAACCAATGCAGCACAAAAGACCAAGCAGGCACTCTTTGGTATGCAGGATGTTTAGGAACTGGGGATTGGCAAACGGACAAAATGAATGGTGACTATACCCAAGTGACTTTTAGTAAGCTGACATTAAGTTCACCGGAAGCCCGTTAAACGAGAGTGAGTCCAATAGTTACCTCCGCGGTGCACAAGGTGCAGTGGGGCAAGCGCATGTTTCAGTAACCGGAAACATGCGCTAAAACCTAACGAAAATACGGTTAATTAAGAAAGTCTTCTAAAAACCACGCTGACAATTCATGTCGACCTTGTAAGTTGCTTTTCGAATATAAGCTAGAGGCTTGTTGCCTAACAGTGGCCTCTTTCGTGTCCCTAACGGAGGCAATTTCTTTTAAGCTTAAACCTTTTAAAATAAGTATCGCTACCTGCTGCTCTCCAACTGTCAAACCCCAGTCATTAAACTGCGCCTGAATAACCTGAGCATAATGTTTACGTTCGCTAGCGATTTCTCCGCTGAGCGTCTGAATTTGTATATTGGCATCTTTAAGTTTTGTCGCTAAGCGGTTTAATGATCTAGAACGTAACCGCAAATCATGGATGAGAAGTAAAGCTGCAATGGCCGAAACAATAACAATTATGCTTTCCCCTAACACATGCCAAATAGGCACATTTAATTGTATATCAACAAAGACATCCATCGCATTGAGTATCATGATGGTAATTAGCACTAAAATGATAATTCGATCTTTCATTTACTCTCCAACTCTCTAAATTTAATACCAATTCAGGTTATATCGAACATATGTTCGATGCCAAGTCCTACATGTGTTTATTGTTCCATAACCGATTAACATCAATAATTTGCGCACTGACCTAACCAGTAAGCAGCGCAAAATAATGTTTTATCTATCAGCAATCCCAAAACCACTTTTCATATTATTTTTTATTTGGCCTTCATCTATTTTTGCCGCGCAGTTGACACTCAATGATGTATTAAATGCTGCGTTAGAGATTCACCAACAGGATAACAAACAAAATCTGTTAAAGGGTAAAATTGAACAACCTTCTGATTCTTGGTTTGCTAGTCCTCCTACGGTTGGACTTTTATATATGCACAACCAGCAAAGCCTAGGTTCTAAAGAAACAGAAATCAGTTTAAACTTAGCAATTAAATCACGTTTACAGACTGACATTGACCAGCAATTAAAAAGTACTGCTCCCTTAATTCAGCGCCATGCGTTGCAACAACAAGCGCTATTCTTATCTGGGCTGATCCGCTTCACAATTTGGGAATATAAACTCGAATATGTTTACCGTGAACAAGCGCAGCAAAAACTCAAAGTGCTAAATAGGTTACTAAGCCATTACGAACAACTCGAACAAGCTGGTAACACCCCTTCATACCTAACCTTACTCGTAAAACAAGAACGTATTCAGGTTCAACTCGCTTTGTTAACACATCAAAATAGAACCCAAACCTTATTGGCACAATACACTGAGCTTACTGGTTTACATGCACTACCCGATAATACCAATGAAACCGTCTACAATAAAAATCTAGATGTGCTTAACATGCATCCTGACGTGCAGGCATTAGATGCAATTTGGCAGTTAAATATTGCCCTACTTAATGGGGCTTCAAATCATGCTAAACCTTGGAACCTTTCAATTTTTGCTAAGCAGAACGAAACCGCAGGGATCACTGACAAGCAAATAGGCCTAGGCGTTGAAATCCCTTTGTCGGTAGGCAACAACTATACAGCTACTCAGTATAACGAATTTATAGCCGCTCAATCTCAATACGCGATGGAAAAGAAACAGACGCAGCAACTAATTCGGCAATCCATCAGCGATGCAGCCGCCCAGCTGGAAATTAGTAAAACACGGCAAACACTGCTTAATCAATCTTTGCAGATAACCCAGAAACTACAGCCAACCTTAGATAAATTGCTGACATCCAATATAACCGATCAAGAGTGGATCTTAAGAAGGACGCTAGAGATTGTCGAAATTCAAGGGCAATACGCCATAAATCAAATTAATTTGGCCAAAAATATAGCCACCCTTAATCAAGCAGCAGGAAAATCTTTATGAAAGGTTTCGTAAAATCTATCTTTATTGCCACCAGTTTACTGGTTATCACTTCCACTTCGGCAGAACAGTTTAGTCTTGATGTAAAAGATCTCAACAATTTAGCGCTGCAGACAAAACGGGTAGAACAAATAAATGAATATGCAGGTCGCCCTACTCTGGGTGAAGTGTCAGAATTGCCGGGGCAAGCTTACACTGTCCGTTCACCTTTAACGGCTCAGCAAGTACGATTTCTGCACCCTGTAGGCACTAAGCTCAATATTGGAGTGGATTTTGTTGAACTAAGTGGTCCGGAAGTACATCACTATTATAGCCAGTATCAGGTAAAAAAATCGTTGTTTGAACTTACTCAGCAACAGTATGAAAAAAATAGAAAATTATTTGCTCAGTCTGCTATCTCTCAACAGGCCTGGCTTGACATCACTCACGCCTATTTCGCAGCTAAGCTAGAGTATGATGAAGTGCAGCACTTTTTTGAGTTAGTTGCCCGCTTTAATGACGAAACAGAAACGTTAACCTTAAAAACACCAATCAAGGGCGTAGTGCAATACACTAGATTTGAATCGCTGACAGAAGGCAGCGTAATTGCTAAGGTCACTCCTTTAGAAAGCATCAGGTTGAGTTTTAATATTACTAACAAGGAAGCAAAAAACCTGGCTTACTTATCCGCATCAAACTCTCAGTGTAAGTTAAACATAAGTAGTATCGAACTTGTTACCGCGGGACTTTCTAGCAAGGTTTGGAGCGACCCCTTGAACACTGAATGTCCTTACAATTTAGGGCAGAACTTGTCAGTCACGCCATTTTTTAAGCAGCACGCTTATTTAGTTCCCAAACAATCGGTTTTTTCGATGAACGGAGCCCAGTTTGTATTTGTGAAATCAGGTAATCAATTAACCGCAGTTAAAGTCACGCTCGTTAGCAGTGCTGCTGAAAATTATACAGTCACTAGTCAAGAATCACTTATTAACAGTCATCTACTCATCAGCTCCGTGAGCGCTGCTCAAGGTATACTGCTCGGGCTGGGGGAATGAATAATGTTATCTAATTTGATTCGATTATCCCTTAGCCAGCGGATTTTCATTCTACTAATGGCGGTAGGAGTCATGCTCACCGGCATTGTCTCGTGGATGAATATCCCTATAGACGCGTTCCCTGACATTTCGCCTACCCAAGTTAAAGTAATACTGAAAGCGCCAGGAATGACTGCTGAGGAAATAGAAGCGCAGGTGACTCTCCCCATAGAGACAGAGTTATTGGGGATCCCTGACCAACAAGTATTGCGATCGACCACCAAGTACGCAATTACCGACATTACCCTTGATTTTGTTGAGGGCACTAATATTTACTGGGCTAGACAACAAGTGGCGGAACGCCTAAACAATATTTGGACTTCGCTGCCCGCAGATCTTGAAGGCGGTATTGCACCGATGAGTACACCTTTGAGTGAAATGTTTATGTTTTCACTGGAAAATCCGCAGCTAAGTTTACTTGAACGCAGACAAATACTGGAGTGGGAGATTCGGCCCTTACTTAGAACCATAGATGGTGTCGCCGACGTAAATATATTGGGTGGCTTTGCGAAAACTTATCAGATCACACCAGATCCGGTAAAGCTAGCAACTTTAGGCTTAACCTTAAACCAATTAGCTCAACAGATTCAAGCAAACAATTTGAACGGGAATATTGGTCGTTTAGATATAGGTAACGACGCGCTAATTATTCGTGGTGAAGGACGCATAGATACCTTAGATCAACTTCGAGACATGGGAATCAGTAACCGTCTTCAACAGTCTATTAGATTATCTGATGTGGCGGATGTTAGTGTGGGTCATTTAACCCGTTATGGTTCTGTTACCCGCAATGGTGAAGAAACCACTGAAGCCATCGTTATATCGCTGAAAAATGCCAATACGGCAAGAGTAATAGAAGGCGTTAGTGAAAAGTTAAAACAAATTGAAAAGAGCCTACCTACTGGCTCACAAATAAACGTTTTTTATAATCGTAAGAACTTAATCGACACAGCAATAGGAACCATTCAAGAAGCATTATTGATTGCCGTGATATTGGTGATTATTGTGTTAACTTTGTTTTTAGGAAATATTCGAGCCGCACTAGTTGTATCCATGATCTTACCCCTTGCCGCGTTGAGCACATTTTGGCTGATGAATAGTGTCAATATGTCGGCCAATTTAATGAGCCTAGGCGGTCTGGTTATCGCAATCGGTATGCTTGTAGATGCTTCCGTAGTCGTCGTCGAAAATGTTGTTAATCAGCTAAGTAAAAAAAACCACTTACCCAAGTTACATCTGGTTTTTCGAGCCTGTAAAGATGTTGCCGTACCCGTGGTTTCCGGCACAATCATAGTGATAATAGTGTTTTCGCCTTTACTGACACTGACCGGTTTGGAAGGTAAATTGTTTAAGCCCGTGGCGATGACGATTGTATTTGCGATGTTTTGTGCACTGCTGTTATCACTAACCGTTATTCCAGCACTGGCCTCAATATTAATTAAACAACATGATTCCGCTGAGCCTAGTTTTGTAACCACACTCAAAGCCAATTATCGCACCACCTTATCTAAAACGTTAGCCCGCCCTGCTCCGCTAATTATCGGCATACTGTTAGCATTAATCGCTAGTGCCGTGCAGTTCGTATATTTAGGTAAAACCTTTATGCCTGTGCTCGATGAAGGCGACATAATTGTACAGCTTGAAAAAACGCCAAACATAACGTTAACGGCTTCCACGGAACTGGATATACAAATTCAAAATGCATTGCTTGAACAGGTGCCTGAAATAAGCCAAATCGTCGCCAGAGTCGGTGCCGACGAAATAGGTTTGGATCCAATGAGCTTGAATGAAACAGATGTTTTTATGGAATTAATCCCACCAGCACAATGGCGATTCAGTTCTAAATCAAAGTTAGTCGACGCCATTCGAGATGTGCTAAAACAGTTTCCCGGTATTAACTTTGGATTCACCCAACCTATTCAAATGCGAGTTTCAGAAATGCTTACTGGCAGCACAGGAGATGTAACCATTAAGGTGTTTGGACAGGATTTAACCGAGTTAGCTAAATTGGCCTCACGTATCTCCGAAATAACTAAGTCCACTGCGGGGAGTGTTGATGTCAATACTGCGGTCACCGAAGGAGGTGAGTTTTTAAATATTCGTCTCAAACCAGAAATTGCGCAGCGCTATGCCATGAGCATTACCGAATTGTCGAGTTATTTACGTTCACAATTCGAAACTGTTGCAATATCAGAAATAATTCAGGGCAAACGTAAAACCCCTGTCGTATTCGCTACTTCTGTTAGCTCTGCAATGCGTCCAGGCACATTACTCGAGATCAAAAACAATCTAATTTTGTTACCAGATGCTAGCTTAGTACCTCTGCATGAAATCGCTGAAATAAGCTTTAAGCAAGGACCTATTTTAGTTGAACGAGAAAACAGTAATCGTTTTTCAGTGGTAACCACCAACGTGTCTGGGCGCGATATAGTGGGTTTTGTCGAAGAGTTAAAAAAGACCCTTGCCAACACACTGGAACTGCCGTCTGGTTACGTACTTAGTTTTGGTGGTGAGTTCGAAAACCAACAACGAGCCACCAATAACCTTATGATGGTTGTGCCCATTTCATTACTGCTGATTTTAATCATCCTGTTTACTACTTTTGGTTCGTTAGCAAAATCTGCACTTATTTTAGTAAATATCCCCTTTGCCGTGATGGGCGGAATTTTCGCTTTATTTATTAGTGGCCAATATTTGTCAGTTCCCGCATCGGTGGGCTTTATCGCTTTATTGGGAATTGCCGTATTAAATGGGGTGGTAATGGTAAGCTACTTTGAACAAACAAAAATGGAGATTAGCGACACTCTCATCCGCATTATTGATGGAGCAACTCGACGTTTAAGACCAGTATTGATGACAGCGATGACTGCCATGTTTGGGCTAGCTCCACTAGTCTTCGCATCAGGTCCTGGCGCAGAAATTCAAAAACCACTAGCCATTGTTGTGATTGGAGGCTTATTTACCTCTACCCTAACCACTTTGTATTTATTACCTGTGTTGTATAATTGGATGGAGCGTCGAAATGCAAAAACAAAATAATATTCAATTGCTTATAGCGATTGTGCCACAACAATTAAAGGATAATTTAGTAGATACTTTAATTGGTTTAGAGGCCTTATCGGGTTTTAGCTTAAGCAAAATTCAAGGCTATAGTCGTGAGAATCATCAATACAATATTCAAGAACAAGTTGAAGGCTATAGGGATTTCTATCGATTTGAACTATTGCATAACCCAGCCCACTACCAAGAACTGTTAGCACATATTAAACAAGTTTGTGCTAACAGCCATATCCGCTTTTGGTGTGTTCCTGTTATTGATGGCGGGACTTTATAGAAAGCAGTAGAAAAAACACTTTTTCATATCAAGCATTGCCGGTGGTCAAAAACACGTTATGAATAATCGTTGGAATGTAGATTTAATTTTTTAATGTTGGCTAGAAAATTTAAGTAGCTGTTTAGCAGTTAATGGTTTACTAAAATAAAATCCTTGCACCAAATCACAACCTAAATCTTTCAAAATAGTAAGTTGTGGCTCCGTTTCTACACCTTCGGCAACCACAGTTAGCCCGAGGCTATTTGCCATGGCAATGGTCGCTTTAACTAAGTCACAATCTGACTTGTTTAATGTGATCCCATGAATAAAACTGCGGTCTATTTTAAGAACATTAAAAGGATACTGCCTTAAATAACTTAATGATGAATATCCCGTCCCGAAATCGTCTTGAGATAATTTAATTCCTAAAGCACTGATTTCAGCAATGGATTCATGAATGTAAGATTGACCATTCATTAACACCCCTTCGGTAATTTCAAGCTCTAAACATTCTGCACTAATTTGCGTAACCTCTAATGCCTTTTTAAGGCTCGAGAGTAACCCCTGCTCTCGAAATTGACGAGGTGACAAATTAATTGCCATTGTATAAAACTGTTGATCGCAAATTTGCCAATGTTTTAAAAAAGCTAGAGCTTGATTGATCACAAACTCACCGACAGGCACAATTAATCCAGTATGTTCGGCAATTGGAATAAACTCGCCGGGTGTGACCTCGCCCAATGACGGGTTATGCCAGCGCAGCAATGCTTCTGCACCCACAATTGCATTATTGTTTATCTCGAATTTAGGCTGATAATGCACTTCAAACTCACCACGCTCGAGAGCAACATGCATCTGCTCTTCGATTTCAAAACGGCGTTGCATAACCTTATTCATTTCGCTGGTAAAAAATGAAAAAGTATTCCTTCCTAATGCTTTAGCTTGGTACATTGCCGTATCGGCGTTGCGCAATAAATCAGATGCGCTATTGCCGTTTTCTGGGTAAACGGCTATGCCAATACTTAACGTTAAAATTAATTCTCTTCCAGCTAACTGGAATGGCTTTCTAAAGGTTTTTAGTAAGTTCTCAGCAATGGCTAACGCATCATTTGGTTCAGCTAAACCTTTCAATAAAACGATAAATTCATCACCACCTAAACGCCCAACGGTGTCTTCTTTTCGTACAACTTCTTTTAATCGGTTGGCAGCACTGATTAATAGTTTGTCACCGATTTCATGACCCAAAGAGTCGTTTACTTTTTTAAAGTCGTCTAAGTCAATGAAAATGACCACGGCTTTTTGATCGTTTCGTTTAGCTTCAATGAGGATTTGAGACAATCGGTCCAGGGCTAAAAAACGATTAGGCAATAAAGTAAGACTATCAAAATAGGCTTGATGACGAATTAATTCTGCCGATTTATGCTGTTCAGTAATATCGCGTATAACAACCATTACCTGTTTATATTCGCTCAGATAGGCCAACCTTGCTTCAAAATATGAAATGCCCTGTGGCATAGTGAGATCATATTCAAAGCTAATCATCTCCCGCTGTTCTATCACTTTTTCAATGTACGTCTGAAATTTGCTGGTAACTTCCTCAGGCATAACATCCGCCATGTTTTTGCCAATAAATTGCTGAGGAGAAACATAGAGATTTTCTTGTTTACTGGCATGATAATCAATAATGGTCCCGTCTTTTTGCATCAAAAAGAATAGATCTGGAATAGCTTCAAAAATGGTTTCTAGCATGTGTTCTTTGAACAATGCCTGGGCTTCAGCTTTTCTGATATCCGTCAGATCAATATCAACACAGTACATTTGTTTATTACCGTATTGATTGGTGAACATTACATGGCTTGAAAACACCGATACTTCAGCGCCACTTTTATGCTGCAAGGTAATCTCGGCCGCCGGAATCTCGACACCTTGATTGAGCCAATTTCCATGGGCCTCAACCACTCCTTCTCGCATATAGGGTGGAATGATTAAGTCTTCTAATTTTTGTCCGGTCGCTTCTTGCTTGGAATAACCATAAAGTACCTCACTGCCTTCATTCCAATAGATAACTCTGCGATCATCATCATAGCCTTGCACAGAAATCACTTTAACGGCGTCAAACAATTGGTGAAGCGGATCATTGAGCTCATATTGATGAGACAATGTTTTGCTTATTTTGCCTGTTTTGTTTGAACTCATTTTCGCGAATATTCCCAATTACACAGCTTTCCCCTAATAGTAGAACGAAACAATTAAATTAACACTAATAAAGCCAAACCATTTCATTGGGATTGTTGAAAATTGTGTAGCTTAAATCGCGCAAAACTCAGTTTGTCATATCCTTTATTTACTCCGCCGCGAGAAGGCTACCAAGCACGTAAACCAGAGGCGCATTCCAGTTAATTGCTACTTCATTACTTGCGTAGCTGCACCAGTCATCAACATAGCTACCAGCAGCAAAGTTGTTTGCATAATCGCATTTATCTTGTTGTCCTGGTTGTGGCCCTCCCGCAAGCATGCCGGGTACAGGTTCGTCGATTTTGTCACCGGCAGAAATACGGTGATGAGGATTTTGTGGGCTGATGTCACCAAACCCGGTTAAAAAAGAATAGCCTGTGGGATTGCGACCGAATACAAAATTGAGATTACCTTGGGCAACTTGACGATACTTTTCGTCGCCGGTAATTCGAAATGCGTTCAGCAACATAATCGCTTTATTTAAAACAACCGAATTACTTCCCCAAACATAATCGTCTGAGTTCATCGCCACACCGTAACCATTATTTTCATATATTTGTAAACTTGCTTCAGCGTAGTCAATCAGCTGAGATTGCAGCTTTTGAAAATCGATAGACGTTAAAGACGGCTTCCCTTCTCTGACAAGGCTAAAGTAACCCAACGCTGCCACATTGCTCCAATCGGGCTCTTTAAGAGGTTTGTTGTATTGTTGAAATGCGTGCAAATACTTTGCATTCTTTGTGGCTAAAAACAACTCTGCTCCAGCCCATGCAAATTCATCTGAAAAATCATTATCACCATATTCACCGCTGCTGACATCTGCAGGTTGTTGATATACGTAATTCGGATGGGCCATCGCCCAACGCCATGCTTTTTGCGCACTTGCTAACCATGTATCCAACTGTTCTGGATTCTCTGAAAACAACGGACGTAAAATTCGACTCGCTGCTGCAAGCGTGGCTGCGTAATCCAGTGCTGCGGATGTTGAGAAACCAATTACATAACGATCTGCGTTGTCATCTGCCGGCATATCTTTACCCGGCCACTGCAAGGTAGTGAGTTTATGATAAACCGCACCTTCATCATTTTGCATAGTATGCAGCCACTCAAGGTTCCACATAAGTTCATCAACAATATCGGGAAGCTGATTATTAGACTCAGGAATCGCCAAAGCAAGATTGTGGTAATAATTAGGATTATCAGCATAGGCGGCTAACAAAGTATAAGTTGCGATACTGGCATTCACGGTATATTTACCGTAGTCACCTGCGTCATACCACCCCTTCGGTGAACTGATGGTACTGAAGGCGGGTTGACTAGGACTGGCAGCAGAAGGATGCACAATGACGTTTTGATCAAGGTGACCTGCTTGGCGTTGAAATTTGCCTGCATAGGGTTCTGTTAAGGCCATTCCAGCGCGATTAAAATAAAAATATTTCAATGCTGCCTTATGTGCCAGTTGATTAATCTGGCTATTAATTTTTATTTGCCGTGAGAGTTCAACGCCTTCACCAACTTGCTTAATCGTTAAGCTATAAGTACCGGGTTGAGAAAATTCCGAAAAATCAGCAAATTTAAACTTATCAGGCCCTTGCGCTGACCAGCTTTTGGACTCGCTCAATGGGCCATCAAACACAGTGTCACCACGCAAATTTTGTAACCTAAACGATGTCTCTTGGGTGTTTGGCACAATTGCACCTTTTTCACCCTTTACAAAATATCCCAGTTGATTAATCTGAATTACTTGGTCGGGCTGCTGTGTTGCTATTGCATTGGCGGGCTGAGGGGGGATATCGGCTGTTTTACAGCCAATTAAAACCGAAGTTACGGTGTAACAGATTAAACTAGACAACAGTGTTTTTTGATTAAATTTAAGCATTTAGTCCCCTTAATTAATAGGCGATAAAATAAATTCATTACAAGTAAAAAGGTTTTATTCAAGCCTCTTCAAAAAATGAATCAACCGCAATTAAAGCCTAAATACAAATCGTTGGTATTTTGGCTTTCCTAAAACAAGATATGAAAGAATGAAGTAATAACGAAATTTATACCAGAGCGCTTCTTTGCTTTTCTTAAAATGCGATTCCGAAAAAACCGATTTCATTGGCAGGCTGATTAAATCCAGGTGAAAAATTGATACGCCATTGGCGCTAGAAATGATGAGAATATCGCAGCAATGATCAATGCAACTGAACTGAATGCGGTATCCTCAGAAGAGTGTTTTACAGTGGCGGAAGTGCCAATAGCATGTGAGAGACTTCCTACGATAATTCCCCGTTGCACAGACTCGTTTACGCCCAACAATTTGAAAATTGGGTAGAAAAGAATAGCGCCTGTTAATCCTGCGAATAACCCTAAAACAATCACGATTGAAGTTTGTCCGTTTAGACTCCCGCTAATCTCAAGGGCAATGGGTGTGGTGATGGATTTAACTAAAAGGGATGCTAAAAGAGGTGCAGGAGCATCAAACAACCAAGCAACAAAGCCGGTAAATAGCACTGCCAATGAGCAGCTTGCTAAACAAGAAAGTAAAATAAACTTCATGTTGGAGCGAATCTGCGGTAGCTGTTCATACAACGGATAAGCAAAGGCTACCACTGCGGCTTGCATAAAGTAGTTTATCCAATTGGTTTGCGCGTAATAAGTTTCAAAGGAAACGTCCAACACTAAAAGAATAGCAATAATGGCAATCATACTGATCAATAAAGAATTTAAAAAAGGAATTTTGATTCGATGTAAAAAGTACACCGATAGTAAATAAACCACTAGGGTTAGTGCTATCCACATTATTGATGTTCCTTAGCCTTGAGTTGTTTAAATAGCAAACTCAATATTACCGCGACAACAATATTAGACGCTATTGTGCAGGCCAATATTAATCCTATTTGCTGGTACATTAGCTCAAAGTAATTCATTAATCCGACAGCAATAGGAATGAAAAACAACAACATGTGTTTTAGCATTAATTTAGCACCGTCTTCCATCAATCGAACCGGAATAACGCCAACTGATAAGCAAAAAAATAATAACAACATTCCGATGATACTGCCCGGTAAGGAAATGCCAGACAAAGCTTGAAGGGTAATTCCTACCCACAAAAACAAAAAAATGATGGCGATGGAAAAGAAAACCTTAAGAATCGTACTTAACACGCTGATTTAATGCCATTTAATAGTAGATTTACAAATAATACCAGATTGCGGCCTCAATTCTGCGTAAAGTATAAAATTTAATGTTGATGACATGCCTTAAAAAGCATAACAGAAGATAAAGACAGAAATCGCCTATTGCTGCCAAATCCAAATTACCCTGGCGCTAAACACTTTTCTAATAACCAGCCCATTTTTGCAACAATTGTTGTTCTATCCCCTGATTATTCCAATATACCTTATAGGTGAATCTCAATTCTTAGTTAGCACCAAAATGGCAAAACCAACTATTACTTTTGGTCATCTATATAGCCAAATGAGATAACGTTGGCTTAAAATCAGCATTTGAATAGATGAAAGATAGTGGTATATTTTTATATATTCATGAATTTACTTCATAGAAATTAATCACAATATGTTGGATCGCAATCATCTCACTATTATTAAGGCTGTTGCTGAGACAGGTACCGTTACCCAAGCAGCCTCGCAGTTGTGTTTAACTCAGTCAGCACTTAGTCACGCCATTAAGAAAGTTGAGCTTCACTATCAAGTACAAGTTTGGCAAAAAGAAGGCCGAAAGCTACGCCTTACCCAAGCAGGTAACCAATTACTTAACCTTGCCAACCGTTTGCTGCCACAGTTTGAATATGCAGAACAACAACTTGAACAAATAGCCCATGGCAAAAAAGGCATATTACGCATTGGAATGGAATGCCACCCTTGTTATCAATGGTTGTTGAAAACTGTCAAACCTTTTTTGGCTCAGTGTGAAGGAGTAGATGTAGATGTACGGCAAAAATTTCAGTTCGGCGGTTTAAGTGCTTTATTGGGCTATGAGATAGATTTATTGATTACACCCGATCCCTTATTCCACCATAATGTGCGCTATACGCCGGTATTCGATTACGAACACGCTCTGGTCGTTTCAGGACAATCTCCCTTAGCTGAATTGCAACAACTTAATCCTGAAGATTTAAGCGAACAAACCTTAATTACTTACCCAGTGGAAGCCAGTCGCCTGGATATTTTCAGCCATTTTTTGACCCCCGCAGGTGCCAGCGTTAAACAGCATAAAATTATTGAGAATACTGAGATAATGCTGCAAATGGTAGCCGCAAATCGAGGCGTTGCAGCGCTACCGCGATGGTTAATTGAAGAATACCAACAGCATATGGATATAAAGCCAATATCATTGATCAGTCCGACTGCCAAAAATGGTATTCAGAAATCGATACACTTGGGTATTCGAGAAAATGAAACGCCACCAGAGTATTTGAATAGATTTATGGAATTATCCAAACGAGTGAAAGTAACCTAAACCGAGTCGGTCGAACAAGTAGCGTTTACAGAAAAATCATCGCAAAATAACGGCATTTCAATCAACCTGAAAATTTACATAAATCCTTTAACCTTGAGTGTTACTTCCCCCATTTTTTTACAGATCGGCGAAATTTCGTCCGGCAAAATCTAAATAGCCCGATCTTCGCACCCTAAAAAATACCATCATCTGTGCTTTTTCAGATAACTATGCGGAATATTTACAATAAACATCACCTAAATACGATTATTTGCCGTAAAACTAAACAAATCAGTTGACGAAAAATCGTTTGTAAAAGAAACTATTGTTAACATTTTGTTATTAATTAGTTGCTTTAAAATTAATGACGGTACAAAAAGCCACCAAAGGAGTCGTATCTTGGTACTAAATCACTTATGGGGTATTTATACTCACCCAAAAGAAGAATGGCATGCAATTGACGAAAGGCATGAAAGCTACTTCTACAGTCTGAGTCACATATGCATCATTTCACTCATTCCTGCTATTTTGAGTTATTACTCTTCCTATCATTTGGGCTGGAGTATTGGTGTTGGAGAAGTTATTAAATTAGATCAGATGTCTGCCGCATCTTTGGGTATAGGCATGTATTTTGGCTTAATTGCAGGGGTCATTGCCCTGGCTATTATCATTTATGAACTTGCCAAAGTGTTCGATTCTAACCCAAGTTATACACAGTCGTTAGAACTAGCTGCGTATACTGCAACTCCGCTATTTATGTGTGGATTTGCAGCGTTTTATCCTGCGCTTTGGTTTGTTATGGTGGTAGCCTTTATCGGTATCTCCTACTCTATTTACTTGTTGTATTCAGGTGTGCCCATCATGTTGCATATACCTGAAGATAAAGGTTTTATATATTCTAGTGCGGTGGTTACCGGTGGCCTTATTCTTCTTGTAGTACTGATGGTAGGTTCGGTGCTGTTGTGGAGTGTAATCGGGGACCCCGTATTTACTCACTAAATTTTAAACGCTCATAAAAAAACCGCGAAACCTTTACAGTTACGCGGTTTTTTATTTTCTATGACTAATTAACAGCTATTGCTAATTAAAGCGCGTCAGAATTCTCTGCAAGATACTTAGCAACACCTTCTGGAGATGCATCCATACCTTTTTTACCTTCTTGCCAGCCTGCAGGACAAACTTCACCGTGCTCTTCATGGAAGTTCAAAGCATCAACCATGCGCAACATTTCGTCAACGTTACGGCCTAGTGGCAAGTCGTTCACGACTTGGTGACGTACGTTACCTTCAGCATCGATTAAGAAAGAACCACGGAAAGCAACGCCCGCGTCAGGATGCTCTACATCATACGCTTGGCAAATTTCATGTTTAGTATCAGCTACCAAAGTATATTTCACTGGACCAATACCGCCTTCATTAACTGGGGTATTACGCCATGCGTTATGGCTAAATTGTGAATCGATTGAAACACCGATAACTTCTACGCCACGCTTAGTAAATTCTTCATAACGTTTATCAAACGCGATCAACTCTGACGGGCAAACGAAAGTGAAATCTAAAGGATAGAAAAAGATAACGGCTTTTTTACCTTTAATATTTTCGCTAAGGGTGAAACTATCAACAATCTCTCCGCTTCCAAGAACTGCTGCTGCAGTGAAATCTGGTGCTGGACGACCAACTAGTACACTCATTTTTTTCTCCATTTATTAGTGAAAGCATTTATAAACGCAAATGCATGTTCGATTAACGATTTAAAAACCTTGTAAGCACAATATAAGACTAGAATAATAAAACCCAAGGAAAACAATAAACTTTTTTTAATTAAATCGACAAAAAACAGTATTCACGATTCTATCCCCTGCTATCAATCACTTTTTAAAACAATGTATAACAAATAAGCAAATTAGCTATTGAAAAAGATACAAATAACAACTATTATCATTTGCATGAAGATTGAGGTGTAATTAAATGTACGTTTGTTTGTGTCACGGCATTACTGATAAAGCTATTGCAAAAGCTGTCCGCGAGGACGGTATTGGAAGCACTCGAGAATTGCGCGCCAAATTTGGTGTCGGCAGCCAGTGCGGTCGTTGTATACAAATGGCACAAGATATCATTGACACAACTATTATCGATGAAAGCCTGTTCAAAGAAGTCAGTTAAAACAAATTTAAATCACAAAAAAGGAGCATTACGCTCCTTTTTTAGTTTTTAATCTAGCTTAAAATAAAACTTAGCTTTCTTTGTCTTGCTCAGCATTTTTTTCTGCAGTCTGTTTAATCAAAGGCTGCAATTCACCCTGCTGAAACATTTCCATTATAATGTCACACCCGCCAACTAGCTCGCCATCAACCCATAACTGTGGGAATGTTGGCCAATCTGCATATTTTGGTAATTCGGCACGAATGTCAGGGTTTTGCAAAATATCAACATACGCAAATTGCTCTCCACAAGACATTAGGGCTTGAGAAGCCTGTGAAGAAAAACCGCAACTTGGCAGCTTCGGAGACCCTTTCATATACAATAAGATTGGGTTTTCATTAATTTGTTGTTTGATTTTCTCTACAGTGTCCATTTTACCACTCTCTAAATTAAGTTAATTTGAATATGGGTGTTAGTTTACCTGTTTCAAGCGCTGCTTTCCAAAAGGTTTGCTAAATTACGCAGATTTGTCACAATCATTGGAAATACTTGAATAAATGCAAATTCATAAATAATCTAACGACTTCGTAAAAAGTATTTGTAATTCGGGTTGATAATTAGCATCTTATCCCCAGATCATCATTTATAAATCATAGTATTACAGTAGAATGAAAGCCTTTATTGAGGCTTTACATTCTAAAAATTCACGCTAGCATTTAGCCTGAAAGTAATTTAATAACGCTAAGCTCACATTAATGGAGAATTTACATGGCTTTTGAACTACCCCCGTTACCATATGAAAGAAACGCTCTAGAACCGCATATTTCTTCTGAAACTCTTGATTACCACTATGGTAAGCATCACGCTACTTATGTAACTAAACTAAACGGTTTAGTTGAAGGTACTGCAATGGCTGATATGTCATTGGAAGATGTGGTTAAGCAATCAGACGGCGGTGTATTTAACAATGCTGCACAAATCTGGAACCACACATTTTACTGGAATAGCCTAAGCCCTAATGGCGGCGGCGAACCAACTGGTGCGTTAGCTGATGCTATCACTGCCAAATGGGGTTCTTTTGACGACTTCAAAGCAGCCTTCAACGACAAAGCGGTAAATAACTTTGGCTCAAGCTGGACTTGGTTAGTAAAAACTGCTGACGGCAGCCTAGACATCGTTAACACTAGCAATGCTGGTACTCCAATCACTGAAGAAGGTGTAACACCGCTTATCACAGTTGATTTATGGGAACACGCATACTATATCGATTACCGTAATGTTCGTCCTAACTACTTAGGTGGTTTTTGGGCATTAGTTAATTGGGAATTTGCGGCAGCGAATTTCGCATAAGTTTTAGTTTAAAAGCTAAATCAAAAAAACCAGTCAAATGACTGGTTTTTTTATATTCAAAGATAATCTCGGGGCTAAAGCACCCGACTACAAATTTATCGTTAAACCACATTGAATAACAACCTGTAGCACGGCCTTCAGACCGTCGATTTATTGGCTTCATGCAGATCGAAAGCCCCCCCCCCACACAGATTCATCGTTAAACCACATTGAATAACAACCTGTAGCACGGCCTTCAGGCCGTGGATTTAATGGTTTTTACGCAGTTAAAAAACCTCGCCTACAAGGTGGCTGCCAAGCGAGTTCCTTGATTGATAGCGCGTTTTGCGTCTAATTCTGCTGCTACATCTGCGCCACCTATCAAGTGATATGGTTTATTAAGTCCATCGGCTAATTCGCGCAGCGGATCTTGGCCTGCGCAAATAATCACGTTATCGACATCTAAAACTTGAACTTCATCGTTTACTTTAATGTGTAAACCTTGATCATCAATTTTCAAATATTCTACACCGGCTACCATATGCACACCTTTGGCTAACAAACCTGCACGATGAGCCCAACCTGTGGTTTTCCCTAAATTAGCACCGACTTTAGTGGTTTTACGCTGCAGTAAATAGATTTCTCTGCCAGAGGCACTAGGTTGAGGTTTCACTCCCTCTACGCCGGCTCGTGCATTAAAAGTCATGTCGATTCCCCACTCTTTCATAAAAGCAGGAATATTTTGACTGGTAGATTCCCCTTTATGGGCTAAATATTCAGATACATCAAAACCAATGCCACCAGCGCCAATCACCGCTACCGAATTGCCCACCGGTTTCTTATCACGAATAACATCTAAATAACTTAGAACCTTGGAGTGTTCCACACCAGGAATTTGAGGGGTTCTAGGTTTAATACCAGTAGCAATCAATACTTCGTCAAAGTCACCGCTATTTAATAGCTCAGCATCTACCCGAGTATTCAATTTCACCTCAACGTGATGCAGCTCTAATTGTTTTGAAAAGTAGCGAAGGGTTTCATAAAACTCTTCTTTTCCTGGTATTTGTTTAGCAATATTGAACTGCCCGCCAATTTCACTGGCACTATCAAATAAGGTTACCTTATGACCTCGTTGGGCAAGGGAAACTGCAGCTGCCAATCCGGCCGGTCCCGCACCAACAACGGCCATATTTTTAATCACATCTGCTGCGACTATATTAAGCTCAGTTTCATGACACGCTCTAGGGTTTACCAAACAACTTGTATCTTTACCTTCAAATACATGATCTAAGCAGGCTTGGTTACAACCAATACAGGTATTGATTTCATCGGCGCGATTCTCCATGGCTTTGACAACAAAATCGGCATCCGCCAGAAACGGTCTAGCCATAGAAACCATATCCGCATCGCCGCGAGCTAGCACCTCTTCTGCAACCTCGGGCGTATTAATTCGATTAGAAGTAATCACTGGAATATTTAGCGCGCGGCGAAACTTTGCAGTTACCCATGTAAATGCTGCACGAGGAACTTTAGTAGCAATGGTGGGAATTCGCGCTTCATGCCAACCGATACCAGTATTAATGATGGTTGCGCCGGCTTTTTCTACCGCAAGGCCCAACTCCACAACTTCTTCGTAAGTTGAACCACCCTCCACTAAATCGAGCATGGATAGTCGATAAATAATAATAAAGTGTTCACCCACAGCTTCTCTAACACGTCTAACCACCTCAATGGGAAGACGGATTCTATTGCTGTACTCTCCGCCCCACTCATCATCACGGTGATTCGTTCGGCTAGCTATAAATTGATTTAAGAAATAGCCTTCAGAGCCCATTATTTCGACCCCGTCATAACCGGCTTTTTGTGCTTGTTTGGCGGTAAATACAAAGTCGTCGATTTGCTGTTGGATTCCAGCTTCATCTAACGCTTTGGGTTTAAATGGATTAATTGGCGCTTGAACCGCCGAGGGAGCAACGAGCTTGGGATTATACGCATAACGTCCTGTATGCAGTATTTGCATACATATTTTACCGCCTTCAGCGTGCACAGCATCAGTGATAAATTTATGTTCGGCTATACGTTTATCACTATCGAGTAAATTAGTTTTCGCATGGGTTGCTCCTACTTCATTTGGTCCAAACCCGCCGGTAACAATCAAGCCAACACCGCCTTTTGCCCGTTCTCTGAAAAAGGCAGCCATACGAACATGGCCATTTTCGGCCTCTTCAAGCCCCGTATGCATTGAGCCCATGATGACTCGGTTCCTTAGCGATGTGAAACCCAAATCAAGGGGTCTAAATAAATTCGGATAAGGTGCACTAACTTTTAAATCTGCGGTCATTGTTTTTTGGTCCTGTATTAAATTTATTTGTTGGTCATCATCGAGCTTTTATCCAGAAGCTCGGCATATTGCGGCATGCGTTTTTGCTGTTGCGATGCCATGGCTTCTTGAATATCAGGCATTTGGAACATGCCAGACTGCCATGTCGCCATATAGGTAAGACTGTCTTGAACACTGTGATCTCGGGTGTAATTAATCATCTCTTTACATCCGGCAACGGCCATAGGTGAATTCATGGCGATCTTTTGCGCGATTTTCATCACAGCGTCTAGCATCGATTCTTGATCTTCAAATACTTTATTGACAAAACCTTGGGCCATCGCCTCTTCAGCACTCCAATTTCTGCCGGTAAATGCCAGCTCTCTAACTAAACCTTGAGGAATTAAATGCGGTAGACGTTGCAAAGTACCAACATCGGCGGTCATGCCAATTTCAGTTTCTTTGATAGTGAAATAGGTGTCTTGGGTGCAATAACGGCAATCTGCGGCGCAAATCATATCCACAGCGCCACCAATAACCCCACCTTGGGCTGCAACTAATACCGGCATTCTTACTTGCTCAAGGGCATTAAATGAATCTTGCAACTCCAACACTGAACGTCTTAGTCGTTCAGCTCTTCGGGCAGGTTCTCCGCTAAAATCTTTGGCCATTTGGGTAAATACTGACAAATCCATACCCGCACTAAAGTGCTTTCCTAAAGCGGAAATAACAATCACTCTCGCTGCCGACTCATGATCTATTCGTCGGACAGTTTCTGGTAATTCATGCCAAAATTCGGGGATCATGCTGTTAAGTTGCTCTGGTCGAGACAGCTGTATGTGCGCAATATGATTTTCTATTGATACAGTTAACGTGGTTAATTGTGAAAAATCTAAATTTGTATTTGAGTTTTCCAAAACGATTTTCTCCAAGATGGTACACAGGTAATAAGTAAAGCACGCCTACCTAATTGAGGCTGTTTAGTTAGCTTATGCGTACCTATAAATTGGATGAATTCCTCAAAGGAACGCTTAAACTTACCTTATCTAGACAATGTCAAGATAAGGTAAGATGTTGACGCTGTCAAGATCTATGATAAAGTGCACGAATGACCGATAAAAAGCCTCTCAAAGCCCGTTATCACCACGGTGATTTGCGCACAAGCCTTATACTTACCGCCTCCTCAATGCTCAAGGCGCAGGGAGTAGAGAGCTTGTCATTACGTAAACTAGCTGATCAGGTTGGTGTTTCGCGCACAGCGCCTTATCACCATTTCAAAGATAAAAATGAGCTTTTATGCGCGATAGCGGAACAAGGTTTTAGCCATTGGAAGTTACAACTGGATGAAATATTTGAAAATCCGAATTTAAATGAAAGACAGAAATTAAGGGCATTTATTCACGGCTATATTAGTTATGCTGCTGAAAATCCAGAGTTGTATGATTTAATGTTCGGTAGAACAATATGGAAACAAAACAGCGCTACTGATTCGTTGAAAGACATCGCCTACCCAACATTTCAATTTCAAGTGAAAATGACCCGTGATTGGCAACACAAGGGATTATTACCGGCTAGTTTAGATACGCTGCGCTTATCCCAAGTTACTTGGGGGACTATTCATGGTATTGCAAGATTATTAATCGATGGAATTTATGCAAACGCCAGTCATATTGATGAGATGTGTGAAACAGCTTTACAAATGTTTGTATTAAACAGCCAAGATAGTGATTAATTATAGTGACAATTGGTACTGCTGTTTTATCATATCGGCCGCTTTTTCAGCGATCATGATAGTCGGAGCATTGGTGTTACCACCTATTAAACTTGGCATCACTGACGCATCAACCACACGCAGGCCTGTTATTCCCTTCACTTTTAGCTGACTATCTACCACCGTCATGGGATCTTCAGTGTTGCCCATTTTACAAGTACCAATGGGATGATAAATGGTCTCTGCCCGTTTACGTAGATAAGCTAATATTTCTTCATCTGATTGTGCAGCAATACCTGGCCCGATTTCACGGGAACCGTACTGATTAAATTCACTCGTTGCCAATAATTCACGGGCTTTGCGAACGCCATCAATCATTACAGCTATATCATCTGGATGGCTTAAATAATTTGGGTCGATAATCGCCGGAGCCAATGGATCTGATGATGCCAACCTTATTTCACCTACGCTTTTAGGATATAAACAACAAACATGGACACCATAACCATATCCAAAAGCGGTGCTACGACCATGATTCAATAAAATTGCTGGTAAAAAATGATATTGCAGATCGGGACGGTCGGTAGCATATTTGGATTTAGCAAACCCACCTGCCTCGGCAATGTTCGATGTCATTAATCCTTTACGTCCAAATAAATATTGAAATACTGATTTGATATACATAGGTAATGACGGCAGCGCTACAGCGTAACTTTCTCTGGCTTCACATCGCTGCTGGACGATAGCATCCAAATGATCTTGTAAATTCTGCCCGACACCAGGTAAATCAACGTTAACCTTTATGCCATGTTCAGTCAGATGCGCTTTAGGGCCAATTCCAGATAACATGAGTATTTGCGGGCTATTGATAGCTCCGCCACAAAGCAGCACTTCTTGCTTCGCGTTAAGCTGTATCAATTTGTCTTTTAAATGTAATTTAACTCCAGTAGCAACACCATCATCAACAACAATATGTTCCACTTGTGCATGGGTGAGCACGGTTAAGTTAGAGCGTTGTAAAGCTGGTTGCAAATAGCCTTTTGCACTAGAACATCGTTGCCCATTTACTTGAGTTACTTGATAAAAACCTAAACCTTCCCGTTCTTCTCCGTTGAAGTCTTGTAGAATTGGCATGCCCACTTGTGCGGCGCTTTTAACAAAAGATTGGGATAATTTGTTGGTGTGGCGTAGGTCATTAACATGCAACAACCCCTGATTGCCATGATTGTCACTGCCACCGTGTTGTTGCCGTTCAGATTTAATAAAATAAGGTTTAACTGACTGCCAATCCCACCCTTGAGCGCCTTGGGCTTGCCAGTCATCGTAGTCTTTCTGATCACCGCGTATATAACACATTGCGTTTATCGAACTAGAACCGCCTAAGGTTCTACCACGAGGCCAATATAACTCTCGATTGTCTAAGTTAACCTGTGACGCGGTATTATAATTCCAGCCGACATTTTTAATTCTTGAAAGCAATGACAAACCAAAGGGAATATGGATCAAAGGATTGGAGTCTTTTCCACCCGCTTCGAGCAGACAGACCTGAACATTGGGATTTTCACTTAGCCGAGAAGCCAATGTGGATCCAGCCGAACCTGCGCCAATAATAATAAAATCAAATTGGGTCTGTTTTAATTCATGCATGTCGGCTTCTACTTCAAAGGTTTTTTTGTTAGTTACAACTACGAATAAATAGTTACTTAAGTTCACAAAGCTAGTCAACTGCTCTGATGTCATACCAGTCAGTTTACCAAAAAATAAAATGGGTTGTTACTTTAATGTACAAATGAAATGAAATAAATAACGCCAAACTTGACATTAAAAGCCTCTCACCTTCACACTTAGTGCTGGATAATGATGAATAAGTTAACAACTACGTGGCAGAAACACTTAGAAAACGGTTTTCACTAAAACTCAATAAGTTCATTGCTAAATGGATGATCAAGCTAGGCAAAATAAGCCATGTAGATTATACCGTCGAAGAGTTAAATGATTTGGCAAGGCCACATTTTCCGCAACACCTAGACGTCGACGTCCCTGTGGGTAAAGGCACATTTACCATTCTTGAGACAGAAATAGACATTCCACGCAATAGTAATACCGTAAAGGTACAGCTTTATTCAAGCTTAGATATTGATGCGGTTAGCAATCCACTTTATCGCGCGCATTTGCTAATTGTATTGGATATGACACCCAAATATGATGCTGAAAATAAGACTGTGACTATCGACTCACTAGAATTGGATTCAATTAGGTTGATTAATGACGAATATGCGTTACTTAATGATTCGAAGCAACTTCTCGATCTAGTAATGCCTAGAAGCGTACAAAATTTAATATCTGGTACCTTCAAATCGGCTTTAGGCTTAATGACTGCGGGAAGTTCAGATATTGCCTCTGATTACTTGCGATTATATTTATCAGGAAGCAAACAACGGGTATTGGATTACCACAAACCGCAGATTATTAAGTTACTAGATGAAACAAAACACAACCCAGAATTTGTCTATAAACTGGACGAAAACGATTGGCAAGAAGCTTTGTTCATCCAACATGGCCAATCAGTTTGTGTAGAGCAACGTTGTGTCAGGTTTAAATTCTAAGCAGACTTTTTAGCTGTATTTTCTGACTCCAAGTGGTCGTGATCGGCTTCTTCATCATAGACCTCATCATCCACAATCGACAAGTCGGTTTGACGCACACGTTCACCAATATCGTCAATGTTCAAAGACGGATCATCAATACACCTTTCCAACATCTCAAAAGCTTCGGTGAAATAAACAGATAAAGTCTCCAAAGATTTTACGTTTTTATCACAGCAAACAATCCCCACATTTGCAGTTCCTGCATAGGTAATTAAAGTGATATTTACGCCTCCACCAGGGGTCATCGTTGAAATGGGATAACAGGCCAATAATTTGCTGTCTTTTAAATAGCGCACATCTGTTGGGCCAGGCACATTGGAAATTAGAATATTGGCGATAGGACGCACAAAGTCAGACAGCCGCAACATTTCAAATATCAATGAGTAAGACTGTATTAGCACAGTGTAATAACTGAATGCTAAGGGTCTGGAGCGCTTTGCCGCGCGTTTTACAATACGATGATTCTCGATGATTTGGCGCAAGCGTAAATAAGGATCATTTTTACCGTGAGCCAAGCGCACAGGCACGATAGCTATTTTGTTCCCCGCGGCCTGATCACCAGGTTTTCGCAGGTTGATTGGCATATTAGTATAGAGCGCTTTTTTGAAAGTGTGTCCTCTATCCATTAAAAATCGATGAACCCCAATATCAAAACAGCAGAGTAAAATTTCATTGGCAGACGCTCTGGCACGCTTACTCAAACCTCTAACTCGAGCAAAGTTTAAGTCTACCGTGGACACCACTCGACCTTTCTTAACTTGGCCAGTTAATATGGTTTTAGTGCCAGAAAAAGGCAAAGGCATGTAGGTTGAGTTGATGCGGGTTAGCTTCATCAATAGACGCAAAACGATATAGAGTAAGTCAAACACCACCATAAACAGTTCAAATGCGCCACCAAATACTAAGGTGAAAATACCTAGCTTACGGCGTTTGCGGCTTCGTCTTTGTGCCGCCCAAACCGGAATAAATGTTTCCGTGTTCTTTTCCGCCAGATAGCCAGCTTGGAACCAACGAATTAACGTTGCCCCATCACCATACAGATGATGGACTTTGGCATAAATCGCATATTCTTTATTCTTATTGTCAGTAATAAAGTGGTACTGCCAAAGAGGTTTATCACGATCCAGCCATTCTTCATGCAATTTGGCAACAAATTTATGCAGCGCTTCTTTGTCATTAACGTCGTCAACCACATGGTACTTGACGTGATAATCCATATCTAACTTGTCAATTTCATTGAGGCCGATAGGAAAACCCATAAACGTTTTAACCGTGCCATTGAAGGGACTAACGCCTTTATCGAATTGCTTCACCTCATTACACAGGTTTTCAACGTATTGTGGGGAGGCATCTTCTGGCATTTCCAAAAGCTGTAAACTTGCGACATGTTTTGGATTATCTTCAGACTCAGTAATCCAAAATGTTTTGTCGAGAAATGAAAGTTTTTTACTCAATCTCAATATTCCTTAAACGTACGGATTCTTAGGAAACGCCTAACCCACTGACCAAAGTTTGGGTAGCAATTGCTTCTTGTAAATGATGCAATTCCCCAGGTGGCAGGTTTATATAGGGCAATACAGCAAATAGAATGGTCGCTAGTCCCTTATACAAATGCGTCTCATCGCTGATATTTTGACCTTTTAATGCATAATAGTTCGCTGATTGAGTAAAGACTAGACCAACCAGCTCGACAATTTGAATTCCTTGGTGAAAAGTGGCTTTTAAACTGCTATTTTGAATAAACGACTTAATTAATTTTTCTATACTCCTTTCTTGCGAGAGGATAAGCAGTTTGAACTTCTTGGCAACCGTCGGATAATTTTCAGCAAGATTAGCTTGATTATGAAACAGAAATTGAAAATGATGGCCTTTTTCTAAAATTACGTATAGAAAATAAAAAAACTCTTCAATACTTAAATCTTTGTTGGTAGCAGAATTAAATGCTGTATCTATTTGATTTTTATATAAATCAAATAACGCGGCCACTATCATTTCCTTGCCTTTGAAATGATAATATAAATTACCGGGGCTAATATCTAATTCAACCGCAATATCAACACTACTGACATTACTCTCCCCGTGTTGGTTAAATAAATCCAACGAAGTGACTAGTATTTTCTCTGCCGTTTTCATAGTGAT
The DNA here is from genome assembly GCF_018860635.1 of Aliiglaciecola lipolytica. Taxonomy (GTDB): domain Bacteria; phylum Pseudomonadota; class Gammaproteobacteria; order Enterobacterales; family Alteromonadaceae; genus Aliiglaciecola; species Aliiglaciecola lipolytica_A. The sequence goes on along the minus strand of NZ_JAHKPT010000035.1, from coordinate 594,212 downwards.
CAACCAAAGTTAGTCGAACGATTTACTCTTTCTTGCCAATACGATAATTAAATTACGCTAGGATATGCGGTAGCGTATAAAAATATGACAAAATTAATAATACCCATCATTTCATAACCCGTTGTGAACATACAAGAGCTACGAATGAAATAACGCTTTATTTATTTGTATCATGCTTTCGGTAAATTATGTTTACTTTCTGGTCATTAATATTATTATTTATCCACAGCATAGCAAATATCAAGACTGGTAATTGCGCAGTTCAATAATATAGTAGAGCGAAAATGGTTCCTGTTTCGCCAATCCAAATCCAGAGGCAATCCCATTGATAAGAGTGCTATTTAATAAAAAAGGTGGAGTAGGCAAATCCAGTTTAACCGTCAATCTAGCGGCCATTTCAGCTCACCACGGTTTTAAAACCTTATTGGTAGATTTAGATACCCAATGTAACAGTACAGCCTATCTAGACGCCATTAAAAAAGACGATGATTGCACTATTGCCAATCTATTTGAACAAACCATTACATTTCATTTGCACCGCAAACCAGCGAAGGAATTTTGTCAGCCAACAAAAGTAACAAACTTGGACATTATTGCCGGTTCAGCACGTTTGTCGGAATTAGAAAGTGAATTAGACAGTAGGCATAAAATCTATAAGTTAAAAGAAGCACTAGAAACGCTTAGCACTGAGTATGATCGCATCTACATTGATACCGCGCCCGCGCTTAACTTCTATAGTCTATCAGCTCTCATTGCCGCATCCCGCTGCTTGATACCTATAGATTGTGATGATTTTGCCAGACAAGGCTTGTACAGTTTGCAGCAAAAAATCGCCGAAATAAGAGAAGATCATAACCCTGATTTAGAAATCGAAGGTATTATTGCCAACCAGTTTATGAGTAACGCCAATCTGCCAAAACAAATCATCAATGAATTAATCGAAGAAAATTATCCAGTCTTAGCTGAGTACGTTTCCCAATCAGTTAAAATGCGCGAATCTCATCAGGCTAAGTCCCCACTTATAGAAATGGCCCCAAAACACAAGCTAACCCTATCTCTGGTAGGTATATTTGAATTAATCGAAAAGACCAAATAAGTAGAATCGGAATCTGTATTAAATTAAGTAAAGTTGCATAAATCCGGCAATCATACCCAGCACAGCACCAACCACAATTAATTTCCATTCGTCTGCTTGGTAAGCAGGACGCAATACACCTTCGAACTCTTCTGGGGTTAACAATTGCATTCTAGCGCATAGATCATCGCCAACTCTCAGTGCATCATTGGCATATTCATAGGCGTACTGTAAATATTTATCAGAACTGTCAAAAATCAACTGCACAGCTAACGCTTTCATTCGGTAATACTGCTTAGAGCCAACACCCAACGCAAAATAAGGTTGGGCAATAGCAACATATCGTTCAATAGCATCGTTTACATGTAATTCTATCAGTTCGAGTAACTGCTCTGATCCCGAACCATGGAGCACAATTTCTGTAATATTTTTCGAATTAATAAGCTTTTTTTCAATAATTTCAGAGTAAACTTCTGAGACTTCTTTTTGACGTTTTAAAAACATTCCTTGGAATGTGATTCCAAATAACCGAATTGGTTGTTTAGGCTCGAATATTATCTTAATTGCGATCCAATTGGTTGCATAACCCACAATCAAGCCGCCCAAAGGTAATATCCACCAACTCTGAAACCAATACCAGAAGGCCATAGTGGGTAATCCGAATAAGAAACCGAAATAGAGCCCTGAACGTTCAATAAATGGAAATTCTTTTTCACCAGATTTAAGAAATATTTCGTTGATTAGTTCAGGTTCATTGACTAAATGACTCACCACTAACTCTTTGATATCGAGAATTTCTTCCACATTATGTTGGAAATCATCGATCATTTTAGTGACCATATTAGGAATGTCAGCTTCAACGCGCTTGTAAACCAAATTTTTGGCTTGTACAGGCATGGATGCCCATATTTGAGGAGCAGACTCCTGCATCACTTGATTAATCACTTTGCGCAAAACTTGTTTAAGTCGGCGTTGTATAGAGGCTGTCATTTTGTCAGCCTCAATTCTTCCTGCAAGTTCCTGCACACTGAGCAACTTGCCTAAAACCAGTTCCACTTCAATTTCAGCCATTTCCTGGCGTTTCATAGGAATGAGTCCCTGCCAGCCGAAAAACGGACGGATACCAATAAATTCTATTGGATAAAACATCATTTTGACTGCTAGAAAGTTAGTTGCCCAACCAACAATCCCGCTGGTAATAGGAATCAACAACAGCAAGTAATTTTCTAAAATCCATTGCATAAGTGGCGTGGATGCCTTTAATTTATTAAAAAGGAATAAATAACAATTTAATCCGTGAACTCACTCTACAAAAAAGCAAATTAATAGTCACAGCTAAGTAACGGGCTTACTACCCTACTCCATCAGGCTAAACTTTGCGATTACAATGGTCAATCAAATTTGTGCCATTGACAGCAAATTATACATTCTCAAACAAAATCTCTTTGTAAAATAGTTGAAACGCCCAATTCTACTAAATTGGGTAGCACTTTCTAAAAACTTAAGTTATTAATAATCTCACACTAAAGGATACTATTAATTGGTTAACCATAGTGTTAGCGTTTAGTAATACTAATGTTAACGTTTAGCAACAATAGCGTGGTGTTAAAGATTCGAAAATTAGGGTTTGAATTGAACGAATTTACAGACCCTTATGTTTAAAAGTTGTATTTAATTAAACTAGGTGGTCCAAATGGCGTACCGTAATTCGCTTACTGATTTAGAAGCTGCAATTAATCATGCAGATAGTTATGAAGAATATAAGGAAGCTTGCCAAGAACATGATGAATTGTCTGGCGCGGAAGAATGGAAGGCAAAGGATACCTGTAAGGAATATGACTATCGTCTAATTCGTAAACGGGTTCAACGAATTAAGTTGGCGCGTTCTCGTGGTGATGCATTAGGCTTGATGTCCATTTTACACGAAGGTATTCATGGCAATTTAGGCAATATTGCTAATCCTGCGATGAAAAACCACAGTAAAATAGGTACCAAGTATTTAATTCAAGAATTTATCGATCAAGTATGTGAGTCATTAGATTTTATATACCATGCAAACGAGTCTGAAATCGACTTTTACGAAAAATTGTCATTTTTTGATGAAACAGCCCATGCCTTTGGCAAAAGTTGCTTGATGTTAAGCGGCGGTGCTGGGCTTGGATTTTTTCATGGTGGTGTCGTTAAATCACTTACTGAGCATGACTTGCTGCCAGATGTAATTTCAGGCGCTAGCGCCGGATCTATCATCGCAAGTCTTATTGCCACCCGTACCAACGAAGAACTCAAAGTCGCCTTAGAGCCACAAAATATCTACGAAAATTTTAGTAATTGGAGAATTTGGCAAGGTTTTGGTCAAAATAGTTTAATGGATAGCACCAACTTAGAAAATGCATTCATTGAACTCTTTGATTTGATGACATTTGAAGAAGCTTTCAAGAAAACTGGACGACATGTGACTGTTACCGTGTCGCCATCTGATTTGCACCAGTATTCACGTTTGCTCAATGCTAAAACGTCACCTAACGCAATTATTACCCAAGCGGTTAGAGCATCATGTGCCATTCCATTGGTATTTAGTCCAGTGCAATTAAAAGCGAAACAAGCAGATGGCAAGATTGTTCCATACATACCTAACCGACGTTTTGCAGATGGCTCATTGATGGCTGACATGCCATTTAAACAACTCGCCCGCTTATATGGGGTAAACCATAGTATTGTTAGTCAAACTAATCCCTTAGCCGTACCTTTTTTATCTCGGGACAAAAAAGATAGTCGAGGAATAGGAGCCTTAACTTGGCGCCACTTAGCTAACATTACCAAATTGAATAGTATTTACGCATTTGATGTTTTAGAAGGTATGACTTCTCATAAAGGCGCAAAACTGGGAATACACAAGTTGCGTTCAATCATAGATCAGCAGTATGTAGGTGATATCAATATTTTACCTAAACGAGGATTCGCAAGTTTAAAACATATCTTAGCCAATCCGTCGTTACGCAGTATTGAAAAACTAATTTCAAGTGCAGAAAGAGCAACCTGGCCACAAATAGATCGGATCAAACGTGATACCCAAATTAGCAAAACATTCGGGAAATACTTGAAGTTGCTTAAAGCCAGAGAAGAACGAGTATTGACTCAACACAATGGATTGAGCTTAGTCAACAACTCTAAATCGGCGTAAACACAGTGGTAGAAGGAAGAACAAAACAGTTGTTCGCGGATTATGGCTGAAAGAATGTAAAAATTTGGCACATTTGAACTCTCATTTGTGCCAAGTAAATTCTGTTGCAAACAGCATAGGTGTTTAATCGCAAATGCATTTGTATGTGGAATGAGTAACAAGAAAGCGAGAAAATGCGCTTAAGTACAACATGTCGTCAGCACTTCTTTAAAAAGCCACTAGTCAGCTTTGGTGGTAAAGACAATGCCGCTTATACAACGCGTATGTCCTATACAAAGACATCAAATTCAACTGAGCAGTGTGTAAGACCCAGTGCAAATCACCACAACGCCAACTCATCTCAACTTGTCGCAAGTTTGTTATAATCTGGCGTTATAGATTGATGGTCATCAAGACCGAGTAGTTATTCTACTATTCTTTATCTGCAGCCGGCTTTTTAGCTGCTGGTTTACGAGTTCTTGTCGTCGTTGACGTTGTCTTTGCTGGCGTTTTAGCTGCATCTGAGGCAGGTTTAGCACTAGCAGTCTTTTTAACGGCAGGTTTACGTGTAGTAGCAGTTTTAGCGGCAGTTGTCTTAGTGCTCGCTTTAGCAGCAGGTGTTGCCGTTGATTTTGCAGCACTTTGTTCAGCTGCTTTTTTCTGAGCAAGTTTTGCGACAACATCAATTAGGTTATCAACTTTGTTAGAGAGTATTTCTAGTTGAATTTCGCGACTATGACTTTGCATGCCCAATTTCGCCTTGAACATATCAATTTTGCTTTTTAACATCGACTTCCCCTTAAATATTGGGCTGTGTTCTAGTTTAGCTTTGATTTCCGCTTCTACCGATTCACCGCGTATAATCAGGTCCTGTACTAAAGCATTGCCGTCTGTATAGAGTTTGTCCAGTGCATCTGTGGATTTATTTAAACTTTCCCCATATGCGCCAACACTAGCTAACCAGGATTTACGCCCAGTTTCTTCAACAGATTTTATCGCTTTCATAACTCCCCCGACTTAATTATCCAAGTACATATATAAAGTGTTCAGGTACTGTAGACCTTAATTAAGGCCTACAGACAATCCTGAACTTGATAACATTACTTAGCAGCTAATTTTGCAACAGCGTCAGTTAATGCATCAATTTTTGCAGAAAGTTCTTCTACTTTGTCTTCTGAACTTGAAGAATCTAAACCTAGTTTTTTACGAACTTCAGTTACACGTTCTTCAACATTAGTTTTAGCTTTGATTTTAGCTTTAGCTTCAGTTTCTAAAACTTCACCTTTTTCAACTAACTCTTCAAATACTTTACCTGCTTCAGATGTCAACTTCTCATATTGACCTTGAGCTTCATCGAAACTCTTACCGTAAGCACCTAAACCAGCTAACCAGATTTTACGTGCAAAATCTTCAGCGTCTGAAACTTTACTTTTGATTGCGTCTAATTTAGTCATGATTATTTCCTCGATTTGTTGACTGTGAACAAGATTAACGATCTAAATTAGAAAGCGCATACTAAAGTCCTAAAATAATAAAAATTAATTTAGGACTTTAATGCAAAGCATTGATTTATGGTGTTTTTAAATTACCAAGTGAAGTCATAAAGGTTTACATTTTATGCAAACTTTTGCCAACTAGATAACGCGGTGATTTGAATGTCTAATAACAGAGGTTACAAAAAAATTGATTTAATCGACTAAGTCATTGGGCATTTCAGCACGAATTTCATGCCAAATTTTGCCAGACTCGATACCATACTCACGAACGACAGAAGCAACTCCTGCAAAATCACCAGTATCGGCCAACTCCATCAACTTTTGATAATAGTTGCGAGATAACTCTCGGGATTTGGGACAAGAAAAATAGTAGCCTCCAATTCGCGAGTATAGACCTCTAAAACCATTCATCATTAACACATATACTTTATTACCAGAGGCAAACGCCATGTCGTGATTAATGCGATAGTCATACAAAGCAAATGCGGCACCATCTTCAGGAATGTCTGGGAAGCCTTTGAGGATTTCCTTAACTCGCTGTGCATCATTTTTAATTGCACCACGAATAAACACAGCGCTTAAATTTGTTCTCGCGGCTAATAAGTGATCGACTAACTCAGAAATCCCGTCTTGGTCTAATCGAGCCAATGTTTCAAGGATGTTTAGACCTGAGGTTTCCCAAAAATTATTTACTTTAGTCGGTTTACCATGTTGAATTGTCAGCCAGCCATCTCGAGCTAGTCTTTGCAATACTTCACGTAACGTTGTGCGAGTCACACCAATAAGTTCTGACAACTCTCTTTCTGCTGGTAAGATCGTCCCAGGCGGAAATCGTCCACTCCATATTGACTCAACAATATATTCTTCTGCAAATCCAGCTGGACTTTGTGCCTTGTAAATCATGCAACGGCTCTCTTATTATCGTTTTAATGTCATGTTGATAACTGATTGTACCAGATGAATTTTATATGGAACAATGAAAGTTTAACAGCATGTTAAATATTTAATAGACTTTATCAGTCGCAAAGCTGCACAATATCTGTTCAAATAGAATCAATTCACTGATTAACAACAGATTTACCTTGCATTTATTGCCCTGACCTTTTAAAAATGAAGACATAAATAAATGCAATCGCACTTAAAGTCGATGAGTAAAAGGATTCCCATATGCAAGTTTCTATGACTCAAGCCATTTACAAAAACTTTTTAGGCCATGCTCCTGATTGGTACAAACAAGTTATTGTTGGATTTTTAATCTTAAACCCAATTCTATTTTACTTTGTTAGTACCTATATAGCTGGCTGGGTTTTAGTTCTGGAGTTTATATTCACCTTGGCAATGGCATTAAAATGCTACCCATTACAACCAGGGGGGTTACTGCTGATCGAAGCCCTCTTCATTGGAATGACATCGCCTTCCCACATGTACCATGAGATAACCGTTAATATTAGTGTGGTGTTATTACTGGTATTTATGGTTGCGGGTATTTATTTTATGAAAGACTTGCTGTTGTATTTGTTTACTAAGCTCTTGATTAAAATAGAAAATAAACGAGCGTTATCGTTAGCTTTTATTATCGCATCGGCGTTTTTGTCGGCGTTCTTAGACGCCTTAACAGTTATCGCGGTCATTATTGCTGTGGGGTTAGGCTTCTACAGCATTTACCATAAAGTCGCCTCAGGAAAAGATTTCAACAATGATCACGATCATTCAAGTGACGACGAAATAGGCCAACCAAGCCGCGATGATTTAGAGAATTTCCGCGCCTTTCTTCGCAACCTAATGATGCATGCAGCTATAGGTACTGCCTTAGGTGGAGTGATGACTATGGTTGGTGAACCGCAGAATTTAATCATTGCAGAAAAAGCATCTTGGGGCTTTGGTGAGTTTTTTGTGCGCATGTCTCCTGTGACAATTCCGGTGTTCTTCTCGGGACTGATTACCGCTTATGTAGTGGAAAAGTTTGGATGGTTTGGATATGGCGCTAAGTTGCCCCCTGTTGTGCGAGGCATATTAAGTGATTACAACACGCAAATGGACAAACAACGCACCAAGTTAGATACCGCTCGACTTTTTACTCAGGCATTAATTGGTATTTGGTTGATCATTGGTCTTGCACTGCATTTAGCAGAAGTGGGATTAATTGGTCTTTCGGTCATCGTTTTAGCGACGACCATGTGTGGTGTGATTGAAGAGCATTCAATTGGTAAGGCGTTTGAAGAAGCGCTTCCTTTTACTGCGCTGCTGTGTGTCTTTTTTGGCGTTGTGGCGGTAATCATAGATCAAGGTCTGTTTACGCCGGTCATTAACTATGTTCTGACCTTTGAGGGTAAAACACAAATGGTGATGTTTTACTTAGCCAATGGGTTGTTGTCTATGGTGAGTGACAATGTGTTTGTTGGCTCGGTATATATAACCGAAGTCACCACTGCATTAAAAAATGGCCAAATTACCCGTGACCAATTTGATCTATTAGCCGTTGCGATTAACACAGGTACGAATTTACCCAGTGTTGCGACCCCCAATGGACAAGCTGCATTTTTATTCTTATTAACCTCTGCCATCGCGCCGTTATTGCGATTATCTTACGGTACTATGGTTTATATGGCATTCCCATTTACGATTGTCTTAACCTTAGTAGGATTGGCTGCGACTTATTTTGGATTGCAGGAATTAACAGACGTTTTATATGATTTGCACTGGATAAATCACCATGTTCCAGATGCAGAAGTTGGCGCAGCTAGCGCCCACTAATAATTAGGTTAATTTAATAAACATGAATGTATTTGTATTCTTTGGCGACATGGCTTCAACACGATGGGCTTGGTTGACGTTGTTGCTATCTGCTTTAGGCTTAATTGTGGCAGCTCTATTTTTTCAATATGGGTTAGATTTAAAGCCGTGCATTATGTGCATATATCAACGAACAGCAGTGTTTGGCCTGCTGTTCGCTGGGCTACTCCCTACCCTAAGAAATAATCTCATAACACGATTCATAGGTTTTGTGACTTGGGGGGTCTCTGCGATTTGGGGAATGTTTATCGCCATTGAACATGTGGGGATACAGAACGAGTCAAATCCATTTTTTGTTTCCTGTGAAATTGTTCCCAATTTCCCAGCTTTCTTGCCGCTGCACAATTGGCTACCCAATATGTTTGCCGCTACTGGTGATTGTGGCAATATTGATTGGGAATTTATGAATATGAGTATGCCTGAATGGATGATTGTTGTATTTGCAATTTATACAGCGGTTTTTTCTATTGTATTATTTAGCCGACTATTTACCCGTAGAAGTTTTTAGCCGAAACAACTTGAAATCGATTAACTAGCTAGTTAATCGATTTCGTTTAATGGCCAAATAACGATGTGGTCTTCAAACTTACTTTCATCAACGTCCCGATCAAAAACAGTTTTACCACGCACAGACATGCCAGCCTTGTGCATCTCTGACTTTTTATTCTTATGCAATAATGGATGCCAACTCGGAAGCCCCTTTCCCTCGTTGAGTCTGCGATAACTGCAACTTGGCGGCATATAGGCAAGTTGATGAAGGTTATCTTGGGATAGAGTGACACATTCAGGTACCAGCTCATCACGGTCGGCATATTGGGTGCACGCGCAAGTTTTGGTATTCAAAAAACTGCAAACGACATTGGTAAAATGCAGCTCTTCGGTGGCAGCTTGTTGCCCATCTGTTTGCGAAGCATCTTCATCGATGATTTTGTGTAAGCAACATTTAGCGCAACCATCACAAATGGCCTCCCACTCCTGACGGTTCATTTGCTTCAACGATTTAGTTTGCCAAAAATTTGCTTCTAAACTCATTTTTCACCCTGCACTTTGCTATTAACGCTAAAATGTTTATCCAAACGTAAACACAATTCATCATTCGCAAATAGAGGGCCTACACCTTTTGGTGTGCCTGTCAGCACAATATCACCTGGTAACAGAGTGAATACCTCACTTATTTGTGACAACAACGAATAAACGCCCCACATCATTAAAGATGTGTCGCCTTGCTGTTTCAGTTGTTGATTAACCTCTAAACTGAAACTTAAAGCTTGAAGATCAGCTACATTGTGTATTTCAGTGAACCCTGATACTGGACAGGCACCATCAAAGGATTTAGCTCGCTCCCAAGGTAAACCTTTTGATTTTAATTTGCTCTGCAAATCTCGCAAGGTTAAGTCTAGTGCTAGTCCCACTCCCCAGATAGCGGATTGACAATCGCTCTGTGATGCATTTTTGAGTGGCGATTTAATCAGAATCGCTATCTCTAATTCATTGTGACAACTTCCCAGCGTATCGGCTGGTAAGGTCACCCCTGCATTTACATCACATAAACTTGTGGAAGGTTTCATAAATAACAAAGGGGTATCAGGAACTTCATTGTTAAGCTCTTTGACGTGATCAACGTAATTACGTCCCACGCACACCACCTTCCCAACCGGCAGTTGGATGGGCTGGCCATTAATATCTTTGTGAAAATACTCCATCTAAGAACCCTTTTTAATTCGATCGGCAAGATAACTCACAGCGCTTCCAAAGTATGTCGAGCGATTCCAACGCATTAATGTATGGAAATTCGAGTAAACTAAATAGATTCGGCCATTTTCATCATCTGGCATGATCAACGAAGCTTGCAAGTCGACCTTTGGCAAATCAGAGCCGTCATAACGCCTAACCCCCAATGCCTGCCATGCGCTTAAAGATTGCATTTTAGACTTAGTTAAACCTGCAAGGGCCAAATCAAAACCTTTAGGAATGCGAACTTGTCTGCCCCAAGTAATACTGTCATCCCAACCTTCTTTGCTTAAGTAATTGGCAATTGATGCAAATACGTCCGCGGGGTTACCCCAAATATCTTTTTTACCATCTTTATCATAATCAACCGCATAAGTTATGAAGGATGAAGGGATGAATTGGCTTTGCCCCATTGCACCAGCCCAAGATCCCACAAACTGTTGTTTTTGAATGTGACCTTGCTGCAGGATAGTCAAAGCTGCGAACAATTGTTTTTTAAAGAAGGATTCACGACGACCTTCATAAGCCAATGTAGACAATGCGGAGATAACAGAGTAATTCCCCATAATCTTTCCAAAATTACTTTCATTTCCCCAAAGGGCCACTATGAAGCGCGGTTGCACACCATATTCTTTGCCTATTTTGTTTAATATTTGTTGGTGTTTACGGTACAAATCGATGGCTTGTTGCACTTTCCAATCAGGGACTCGGGTGCGTAAATATTTATCTAAGGTGATTTTAGATTCTGGTTGATTCTTATCTGCCTTAATGGCTCTTTTATAGAACGTTATGTCGGCAAACGCCTGATCTACAAATTGTGCATCGAAACCTTCCGATATCGCTTCACTTTTAAGCTGTTCGACATAACCTGCGTAATCTTTTTCGTTTTTCTGAGCGTGTAGCGGGAAACTCAACAGCAGAATTGAAACTAAAATGCAGCTCCCATTCATTAGTCTTTTCATTTCGATGTCTGTCCTTTATTTTCTTTATTTTTATCTTGTGTTTGCTTATGGGCTTTTAACAAATCTTCATTAGGTGGAGGAAGTTGCAAGTAAAATCCATTTAAATTTAGTTCGTTGGTTAATTTATGTATATCCACTTGAGCCAATTTTTGACGCTTTTGCAGGGCTAAAATCATCACAAATGTGGGTTTACCGAAAGTTGCCATAAGCTGTTCGGGCACATCATCAAAATTGTCTCTTTTTAAGACATAGAGATACGTTTGTTGCTTTTTATTACTTTTATATACATATACAAGCATTAGTTCAGCTCTCCATATTTGGCGACTATTTTAAGCACTTGGTCTCCCAAAAGATCCCCTCTCCAGCCCTGAATCAAATCAGGTTTCAACCCCATCTCTCGCAATTCATCTTGTTTGTGCCAATGATATTTTAACAATTGTTGTATTTGTTTTTTTGATCCCAGGACTTCAACGGGTATCTCAAGTTCATCCGCTTTTAGCTGGCAAAGTGCTCTCAATTCAGCAGAGGCTTTTTTAAATCCTTTGTGCGTCATCAACCTTTCTACAGGCGATGGGTATATCTCAACCGGTGCAATCTTCGCTTCTTCAACCAAACTGAGTAATGCATCTGAGTGAATCCGAGCTTCTTGAGGAGTCATGCCATCAATGGCAAAAATAGCCCCTTTATGGCTAGGCAGAGTGCGTGCAATTTCTACTAAATTGGATTCACGCACAACAAAGTTTAATGCCAAGTCACGCAAACGCGCTTGCTCAATTCGCCATTTCGCTAAGGTTTTCAGTAAATACAGAGATATGCCCGATAGTTTCCAACTGTTCTTAATATTAAGATAGGCAAGTTCTGCAGGGAGATTAATGGATTTTTTCAATGCCAATTGCTGCATTTCTTGGTAAATCCATTCCGTGCGGCCTAAAGCAGCGATTTGTTCGCTCAACTGAGGGTAAATTTGCAACAAATAGAGTACGTCATTCGCTGCATATTGGCATTGCTGTTCGCTCAGCGGACGAGCAATCCAATCGGTTCGCGATTCACCTTTATCAAGTTTAATATCTAACATCAGCTCAATCAGATTTGCATAGCCCAATGTCGCTCCCATATTCAACAAGCATGCAGCAAATTGACTATCAAAAATAGGCGTCGGTATCACATTCAAACTATGCCAAAACGTTTCTAAATCTTCAGAGCAAGAATGCAAGACTTTGACCACATCAGGGTTAGCTAGAAGGTCCACCAGAGGCGATAAATCTTCAATCTCCAATGGATCCACAAGGGCCAGAGTAATGCCATCATAAATTTGGATTAAGCCCAATCTAGGGTACAAAGTTCTCGTTCTAACAAACTCCGTATCAACGGCTATTGCAGATGCTTTATTGGCTTGAACACAAAAGGAGTGTAATGCTTCGAACGTAGTTATTAGGGTATATTGCATATGAAAAGATGGACACCTAGAAAATAAAAAAACCGACATGAGTCGGCTCTTCAATTTAAATAAAATCAGTAGATGATTTCGTTTAAGCTAATCGCGCAACTCTTTGCGGAGTATCTTACCAACATTTGTCTTGGGAAGCTCGTCTCTAAATTCAACAAATTTTGGTACTTTGTAGCCGGTTAAATTTTTACGACAATGATCGATCAATATTTTCTCGGTCAATTCATCTGAATTTCGAACAACAAAGAGTTTAACCGCTTCGCCAGATGATTCACTAGGCACACCAACAGCTGCCACTTCGACCACTTGATCGTGCATCGCTGCGACTTCCTCAATCTCATTAGGAAACACATTGAAGCCAGATACCAAAATCATATCTTTCTTGCGATCGACAATATAGAAGTAACCTTGTTCATCAACGGTGGCGATGTCCCCCGTTAATAACCAGCCATCTTTGATAACCTCATCTGTCGCTTCGGGGCGGTTCAAGTAGCCTTTCATTACCTGAGGACCTTTAACATACATTTCCCCAGGCTCCCCCATAGGAACTTCATTGCCATCATCGTCACATAACTTGATATCCGTAGAAGATACGGGCATACCAATTGACCCTTTATAACTTTCAAGCTGTGGTGGGTTAACGGTAACAACAGGGCTACATTCGGTTAAACCATAGCCTTCCAAAAGTACCTTTCCAGTGACTTTTTCCCACTTCTCAGCCACTGAACGTTGCACTGCCATACCACCACCTAAAGCAAACTTTAAACCCGAGAAGTCCAGCTCACTAAATTCTGGTGTATTAAGAAGACCATTAAATAAAGTATTCACACCTGTTATTACGGTACAGTGATGTTGTGCCATTTCTTTTACAAAACCGACCATATCTCGTGGATTGGTTATCAGTAAACTTGGACAGCCAAATTTAACAAAAGTCAGACAGTTAGCCTGCAAGGCAAAAATATGGTAAAGCGGTAAAGCCGTCACCACCAACTCTTTACCTGGCTCGATAACGGTTTCCAATACTGAAGAAATTTGCTCTAAGTTTGCCACCATATTACGGTGAGTAAGCATTGCCCCTTTAGATACACCTGTAGTGCCGCCGGTGTATTGTAGAAAAGCGATGTCGTCACTGCTTATTTCTGGTCTGGTGTAGGTAAGAGAAGCACCTTTTTTAATTGCAGATGTGAAGTTTTCGGTATTCGCGATAGTAAAACTCGGCACCATTTTTTTAATGTATTTTACCGCAAAATTCATTATCCAGCGTTTGGGGGCTGGGAACATATCTGCTACTTGGGTCAGCAGTACTTTTTTCACATTAGTTTGTTCAATCACTTGAGCTAAAGTACTTGCAAAATTTTCAATAATAACAATAGCTTTGGTGTTTGAGTCGTTTAACTGATGTTTTAGCTCACGAGCGGTATAAAGTGGATTAACATTTACTACCGTTAATCCAGCACGCAATATTCCAAATAATGCAATAGGGTATTGAATAACGTTAGGCATCATAATGGCGACTGGATCACCTTTCTTTAAACCCTCGTTTTGTAAATAAGCAGCAAATTGAGCAGATAACTTATCTAACTCAGCAAAGCTTATGCTGTGTCCCATATTGATAAATGCAGTGTTGTTAGCGTAAGTCGATACTGATTGCTCAAATATATCTACTATTGAAGAATAACGCTCTGGGTCGATTTCTGCAGGAATTTTAGGGTCGTAGTGTTTTAACCAAATTTTGTCCACTTTGCCTCCAGGGCTTATGCTTCTCAATACGATTACACGATGTTAACCAATGAACATTTAAATTAATACAGGTAAGACCTGATTGTAGCTTAATTTTAGTGATTTAATGGATTAAGTGCTAGGAAATCCAGCAATTTTTTAGCAATGTCGGCGGGATTATCCATATGTAAGTGATGTCCCCCCTCACAAGTTACATGGGTTAAATTTGGCACCCAATCAAACCTTTCTTTGACTTTTTCACGCATGACTTCGTACCCCGTTGTGCCCATTATTGCTAATGTCGGTGCTTGGATATTTTGCATAAAGTGTCTAGCTTGCTCATCTGTCACTCGAATTGACGAGAGCGTACGAAGCCTTCTATCGGTGCGAAAACGAAGCTCGCCATTTTGCTCAATTAAATTGCGATTAACCAACAATGTTGCCGCATCTTCACTTAAGTCCCCAGCTAATGCTCTGGCTTTGATTACGGCTTCGTAGCTTTTGGGATGTTGCGGCTCTCTAGCTTGTAATTTTAATCTGCTTTCTATGGCCTCACGCATTTGTGACGGACTACTTTGCGCATTTTTTGAAAGAGGACCAAAGGATTCAATCGTGATGTAATGGGAAACAAATTCAGGAAAACTGCTAGCGTACATCGAACCGACGATCCCTCCCATGGAGTGCCCCAGTAAAATAAACTTTTTATACCCTTGACTTAAAATTAACTCATGCAAGTCGTGGACAAAATCAATTTGGTGATAATGAGCGTCAGCACTGCGATGGCTGGAGAGTCCATGCCCAGCAAAATCAATTGCGACCAAATGGTAATCGTTCAGATATTTGGCTAAAGGAATAAAGCTCGCGGCATTGTCTAACCAACCATGCAAAGCAATAATTAGGGGTTTATCGGTGTGTCCATTTGCAAGACCTGCTAACTCTAAGTTAGGTAAAGAGAACCTGACATCATGCATTTTAGTATCCTGTTGAGCGTTTTTTATAAACAAAAAAAGCGGCAATTACATGCCGCTTTTTAACACTTTATTGCCGTCACCGGAAATTATCCGCCGTGATACTCAGCTATTTTGATTAGTTATAATCCTATAAAAATCAGCCTTTAACGCTCTTTATCAACTGGCGCTATACCATTATTACGCGTAGCTGAACGGGTACTTTGTTGACGGTTAGGTTGAGTCGCTCGACTGGGAGTTGTTGCGCCGCCAGAGGGACTATCACTATTACGACGTATAATAACGCGTTGGTGATAAGGTCGGTATGGCCATCCCCAGTATGGATTATATGGCCACATGCTCAAGCTACTCACATTCACTTGCTCTATTTCTTTCCAAAGATGGTATCCAGATGATTTAAGGGTCGGAAAAACATATTTGTGCTCACCTACCATGCCTTCCTCGGAACCAGTAATTTTTCCGGTAAAGGTAACGCTACGACCTTTTTCAAAGACCACTGGATCGATAAATCCATCAATATAGACCCGAAACCGGCCCATGCTTTGATTTGAGACTCGAGGGCGAGCATAAGAACGCAATGGAAAATCGACCATTTCGATCATGGTTGCATCAGGTAAGTTTTCGACTTTAGCAATCACTCCCCCCCAACGAACAGTCTTGCCAATATTACTTTCGGGATTACTTGTAACCTGCTGATATTCTACTAAGTTTGCTTCATCTTCCACCTGAATACTGTCAGGTATGACAGAACAGCCAGCCATCAGTACTACTGAACAAAACACCGCAATTTTCGCTAACATGAGAATCCTCTCTACCGCTAAATTTTAACTTGCTAAACTTTTACCTTAATAAACTCTTAACTGATTAGATAGTTCACCAATTAGACTATTTACTTACTAAAACATGAATCCACTAATTAACGCTATAGAATCGTTTAGATATGTTGCTAATACTAACACCTATTGCCAATAACACGTTGCGTTATTGGCTGAATCAACATAGTTTCGGGATATAAAATCATCATAATCCGTTGTTCAGCATAACAAATAGGCGAAAAATTTTACACCAAAGTGATCATTTTATTCGAGCCTAATTGGATAAGATTAAACGAAGGTATCAATTCCCAGTAACGATTGGATTTCACTACGTTGACTTTCTTTGGCAAGAGATTGATAGGCGTCTATTGCCTGGCGAGCACTAAAATCTTGAGGTTGTGATGCACTATTTTTTTGTTCTCGAAAACGTTCGGCTTGTGCATATGCTTCAGGGGAATTTTGACGCGTAACAACCTGCTGACGTGGCAACTGAGTGTCACGTCTTTGATTTTGCTGCTCTTGTGCTTCCGCTTGTTTTTGCGGCTCACGGGCAGTGGGAGTAATAGTTAGTTGATTTTGCGCGGCAACTAACGAAGATTCAATTTCCACTTAGCTAAACTATTGCATCCTTTTTAGGTGTCAAACCAAAATTAACTGCAATAATCATGCACAAGATACGAACTATCGCGTAAAACCAATCTAATCCAGTTAAAACCACTATTCTCTACCAGGCAACTTTTTCCAGGTCACCTTGTCTCGCAAATAAACCGGTTGAATATTCTCTGCGTCGCTAAAATTGCCCTGCGCGATAGCATCTATAGCTAATGGGATCATTGCACTACTTGATGGAAAAAGAATGGATGGCTGACCGACCTGCTCGACGATTTGCTGGAAAGCTTTATAGGCAGTCCACCCCGTACCGCATAATACATCCGGTATTTCGGTTAAGCCTTCAAGCACAGCTTCCGGCCCTAGCACCTGCTCTTCTTCGATTAAACGGGCTAGGTTATTTTCATTGCGAAATAATGCGAAATAGACTTCATCCATGCGAGCATCTATCGCTACAGCAACCAACTTGGCCTGAGATTCATCAATCGCTTGTTGCGCCATTGCAGCTAAAGTAGAGATACCAACAACCGGCTTTTCAGTTCCCAACGCCAAACCTTGAATAATACCTGTTGAAATACGCACGCCAGTAAAACTACCTGGACCACGACCAAACACGAGATAGTCGATTGCCGATAATGTTTGATTATTTCGTTGTAATAATTGCTCGACCATCGGAAGCAGTTTTTGGCTATGTTGTTGAGGGCAAACTTCAAATATTGAATCGGTTTTTTGATCTACAAAAATGGCTGCAGAGCAGGCTTCAGTGGCTGTATCTATCGCAAGTATTTTCATCAATTCACAGGCCTTCAGAGGTATGTAATTCAGTTAAAAAATCAACCGCCACCGACAAGTCTCGAGTGCGCTTCATGGGCGGTAAACTGGCTAAAAAGGTTTTTGCGTAGTCTTTCGTGATTAGGCGATTATCGCAGATCACCAAAACCCCCTTGTCTTTTTCATCACGAATTAACCGCCCAGCCCCTTGTTTGAGGGAAATAACCGCTTGGGGGATCTGGATTTGTGCAAAAGGATTGGCACCTGACTTTCGACAATCTTCAATTCGAGCCTGCAGAAGTGGATCATCTGGGGCGGCGAAGGGTAATTTATCAATCATTACGCAGGTTAAATCATCACCACGCACATCAACTCCTTCCCAAAATGCTCCCGTGCCTAACAGTACGGCTTGTTTATTGGTTACATACTCGTCTAGTAACGCACGCTTGGTCGTGGTGCCTTGCACTAATATTGGGTTATCAATATATTCAGGCAAGCTTTGGGCAATGATTTTCAGCATCGCATGGGAAGTAAATAACAGGAAACAACGGCCTTTGCTCGCCTTAATTAAGGTCACTGCTACTTCCAATAAATTCTGTCGCATCTCACGGCTGCTAGGCTCTGGTAAATATCGAGGTACACACAAAATAGCTTGTTTTTGGTAATCGAATGGACTGTCCAAGGCTAATGTTTTTGCATTATCTAAGCCCATTAAACGCTGAAAATGGGCAAAACCGCCATCCACCATCAAAGTTGCAGAGGTAAACACCCAGCTTCTTTTCGGTTCTTCTATAAAATCAGCAAAGCGCTTAGCGATACTAAGTGGGGTTAAATGCAGCACAATGTGCTTAGGTGTGGTTTCGTACCATAAACTCACACCTTTTTGATTTACATCGTTTAAAACAGCCAGTTTGGATTTGGCGTGAGTTACCCTTTCAAACAAAGTATCAAGTTCTTTTTCTCGACCCAGATGAATTTTAACCACTTCGTAAAGTACCGTCAGTGATTCGTCCAATTTATTGATTTGCGCTTCGACCTCTGGGCGTTTTAGCATTTGTCGCCAATTGCCCCGCTCTGGAGTGACTGGAAACAAAATACGCAAGTCAGCCGCAATCAAACGACACTTCTCAGCAACTTTTACTAGTTGTTCGGCATCTTTTAGTTGAGTACGTTTTATAATCTCAATGTCTCGCGCTAAATCATGTATTTGTCGACTTGAGAGAGCTTCACCAAAGTATTCGCTGGCAATATCGGGTATTTGATGAGCTTCATCAAATACCACCACATCAGCTTCCGGAATTAGCTCACCAAAGCCTGTGTCTTTTAAAGCCATATCTGCAAAAAACAAATGATGATTCACCACCACTATATCGGCGTCCATTGCTTTGTTTCGCGCTTTGACTAAATAACAATCTTCATAATCAGGACAATCTCGACCTAAACAATTATCAACTGTAGAAGTCACCAAAGGTAATACTCTGGCATTCTCAGACAGTGACTTTAAATCTCCCATATCACCGGTTTTAGTGGTAGACGCCCACTGTCTAACTTGGGTTAATTCATCCAGGGTTTCCCGCTCCAATAAGGTACTGTTGCCACTATGCTGACCTAACCGATGTAAACAAAGATAATTTGAACGGCCCTTAAGCAGCGCTGCCTGACGATTACTGGCTAAGGCTTTTTTAAGTAACGGTAGGTCACGGTGAAACAACTGCTCTTGAAGATTTTTTGTACCCGTTGAGATTATTGCTTTTTTGTTACTGATCATTGCTGGGGCTAAGTATGCAAAGGTTTTACCTGTTCCCGTACCAGCCTCGACAATTAGCGGAACTTGATCGTCAATACATTGTTCAATGGCTTCAGACATTGCAATTTGCGATGCACGTGGGCTAAACCCAGCAATTGCCGTAGATAAAACCCCATCTTCGGCAAACAATTCTGATGTTTTAATCATGCACCCTTGCCTGTCTTTTACTGTCACAAATTAGTATCACTATCGTTATCCGTTATTCGCAAATTCTTAGCTTGTCCCGCAGCGCGAGAAATTGGCGGTGAGTATGCCAAAAAAATGCAAGCATTGTTAGAGGAAGATAGCCATTGCTTAACCTTGTGATATAAATATTGTTTAAAAAATTGCCCCAAAAAAGACACTCCGCACCAAAGGTGTATTTAAAAACAGACGCATTTATTGCAAACACGCTCAAAAACAACGCCATTCGCAAACAATATTGTTATTAATCAAATAGATAAATTAGTGGCACGAATTAAGCAATATCTCAAGCAATAGACAAATTATTAATTTATTCATCACAAAACAGAAAGATTTCTCTGTTATTAATGATGGAAACGACAGGTGAAAACCCAATTGTTTCAAGTGGCACACAGTAAGGAGTTCGATTATGTTATTCTGGTTAATCTTAGCGACTATTGTCACCTTGGTGGCAATTTTCAAACCTGCCGATTTATCTAGCAAGTTAATGTCAGCTGTAATTTCTGCTATATGTTATATCGGTATCTTTTTATTTGTGACAATGACGTTTGCTCGGTCACTTAAGAAAGAAACTGCACTTTAAAATGGACTAAAGGAAACACAATGAAAACAATCAATCAAAAACTCTTACTAGCATTATTTTTAGCTAGCTTAGGCTTAGCGGGATGTTCAGAAGCTCAGAAAGAATCCGCTAGCGATACTAAAGCTGAAATGACTGAAGAAATGGAAGACATGAAAGAAGAGTCTGCTGATTATCTTGACGATGTTAAAGATGAAGCCGGTGATATGATGGATTCAGCAAGCGAAAAAGCATCAGAAATGAAAGATGATGCACAAGATAAAGCCTCTGAAATGATGGAAGATGCTGGCGACGAAATAGAAGACATGAAAGAAGCTAGCGCTGATAAGCTAAAAGAAGCTTGTATCAAAATGAAAGAAAAAACAGGTGGTGACGTATCAGATTGTAATTAATTACAATCGGGTGTCTTTAAAATGAGACACTTTATGTTATCCCAAAAAAAAGAGCGATTTTTCGCTCTTTTTTGTTTATTCTGCAGCCTAAATAAGCTTGTCTCTTTTCAAGCTATCGACTGATTTTCGTATTGAATATTTTTCACTAATTAGCACTGAAAATCGAAATCTGAAACAGCGCTTCAATTCAACTCTGCTGGTTTTCTGTGTTTTGTCCCCTGCTCATAGGCATAGATGAGCTGTATTAACTTAGGTTCATTGTACATTCTGCCTAAAAACTGAAGCCCTGTGGGTAAGTTTTCCGAAGTGAACCCCATTGGAACCGTAAACGCCGGCTGCCCTGTGTGTGGACTGATAACTTGACTGTTGTCACCCATGTAATCTTCCTCAAAACGACTGATAAGAGCGGCTTTGTTATTCCAAGAAGGATATATTAGCGCATCTAGATTTAAGTCGTCCATCACCTTCTCAATACCTTGCCTAAACGCTATGCGCAGTGGATCAGAATAAGCACTTCCGCATTCAACATTGGACTCACCATAACGACCGCTTGCAGCAAGGTTTGCTTTTAATCTCGCTTTTGCAAACTCTGAGGTGGAGCCAACTGCGATAATATCTTCTAAGCGCTCCAGGGTGTCACTTTTCACATAGGTTGCTAAGAACTGCTCTACATCTTGTTGGAATTCTGCACACCATTGATTGGCTTTTAAACTATCAAAATTAGGGATCTCAACTGGATCAACGATTGTTGCCCCTAGCCTCTGTAAATCTCGAAGGGACTGTTGGAATAAGGCTAAAATTTCAGGATCAAGGCCGTCATCACTAAGTTGATTCAACACACCTATGCGTGCTCCACTCAACCCATCTTCGTTTAAATACGACAAATAACTAGCCGGCATCTTACCGTCCGAATGGGCCGTGATCGGATCATGCTCATCGTAGCCAGCAATTACGTCTAATATGCGAACAGCGTCTTCGGTTGTTCTGGCCATTGGGCCAACAACATCATTGCGCAGAAACAAAGGCACTATGGCACTGCGTGACACTAAGCCAATGGTGGTTCTTAAGCCCACTAGCGCTGCATGGGAAGAAGGTCCTCGAATAGAATTACCCGTATCGGTACCTAAACCAACAGTTGCAAAATTAGCGGCAATAGCAGCAGCTGTTCCGCCACTAGATCCTGCTGGAACATAATCTTGGTTATACGCGTTACGAGTGATTCCAATGGTAGAGCTTTCGGTATGTTTTGGACTAAATGCCCACTCCGCCATATTCGTTTTCGCTAAAACAATAGCCCCCGCGTCAACGAGTTTTTGAATGATAAAAGCATTCTGATTGGGAATGTAATCGACTAACGCAAGAGAGCCTGCGGTGGTGGGTAAATTAGCGGTATTGATATTATCCTTCACCAAAATAGGAATGCCGTGTAACGGGCGAAGCTTTCCTGTTTGTATAAACTCTTTATCTAAGGCTGCGGCAATCATTAGCGCATCGTTATTGACCACACTAATAGCATTAATTTTATCATTATGCTGGGCGATTCGTTTTAGGTACGTCTTAACTAAGTCTTGGCTATTGTACTCGCCATTTTTATAGTCTTGGTGAATTTGGGCAATAGTCAGCTCTGTGAGATCAATCTCTTTTGCCGATGTTCTATGTTGCTGGCACCCTTGCAAATATGCGACAAAAATCGATAACAGTATAAATTTAGTGGGTAACACAGTTAATTTGAGCATTTAAGGGCCAGTCAGTAAAAATGAAAAAGGTGGCCTGAGCAAAGTTTCAGAGAATGTTCGCCATATGTTTAATCGCCCGCAAACGATGCATTTAATGCCAACATAACTGAACACTCGTAGTACAAGACCTTGTATTATGACAGAATAAAACACCTATTAACGCTATTCAATAGGGTCATATGGACAGACATCTTTTCAATCAAAGAAGTATGCTAATAATATGAAAAAATATATATTTGCAATAGCTCTTAGTTTGATAAGTATGGTTACGAAAGTAAATTGTAATGAGAAGATTAGTTTTGTTAATACATTTAAATTTCTTAAAGTTAATCTTCAGAAAATACGCCAATTCGAATTAGCAATAGGAAAGTACAGTGCAGTATCACTCCATCGCCATGGGTAACGAGCAGATATAAAGACCTATCAGAACATCAACCCGCTTCACTGTGATTCATTTTTTATCCACAGCGAAGCTCATTTAAAGAATAAAATGTCTGTTTACAAAAATGGCTTCAGTAACCGCGTTTTTTCCAAAATTGAATCTCGCCATCGGCATACTCTTCTAAAACGGTAAATGTTTTTTCAGCCACGATTTTGCCGTCACACTCAATTACCATACGCCAGTCCCCGACTTTGTCGTCAATAGGTGCCCATAAAGTATCACCTAAATAGAACTCCCAGTTATTGTTTCGCACATAAACATCACCGCTAAACGGTTCCATAACATTGCCTTTTTTATCTGGGATATTTGGATGATAAATAGTGAAATCTAACCGTAATCCTTTGCCTTTTTTAACTTCCAATATAAAACCAAATTCCACATCTAAAGTGGCTGGGATTTTGGTGGTAAAGTTGCGAATCGATGGTAATTCTTTACTGTTGTTGTCCCACCCTTCATAGAGACCATAACTGGTCATTTCAAATTGCGCTTTATGTTTCGCCATTACTGCTAATCTCTTGAATGCTATTAGGGGGCTTTATTTTTAATTAGTGGGCTTTAAGTAAATTACTGACACGTTTAAAATGTTCATGTTTGGCATCCTTCAACCACCCAAAAACCACCATTTCCACTGAAACCAAATTACAACCAGCTGCGATTAATTGCTGCTTGGCTAATTCCCGATCGGATTCATAACGAGAAGCAGTAGCGTCCCACGCAATGGAAACTGTATAGTTCGCCTTGAGAGCATCAATGGCAGTTTGATATAAACAAACGTGGGATTCAGCCCCTAAGAGCAACAAATTTGGCTTGTCACTTGATGATCGGATGTGATCAAGATGCGCGACTAAATCTTTTTGCCCAAAAGCAGAGAATGCGGTCTTGGTAAAGTTATGTTGTACATAAGGCTGCAACATTTCGTGGGTTTCACCTAAGCCTTTGGGATATTGCTCTACGCCCGTAATGGGAATTTGAAATATCTGAGCAGTTGCCAGTAAAGTAAGACTGCGACGCAACATCATTTGGTGATTACTCATTTGAGCAAACAATTTTTGTTGTATATCGACCATTAACACTTGCGTTGTTTCGGGTTTAATTTTTTCAATTGACATAAATTTGATATCCCCATGGTGCTATTGTCAGTTCGGAATCTTGCTTAAACACTAAACTTTTATTTTCGAAAAAAGAATCGTACTCACCTAAAAACAAACTTCCAGTGAAATTCACTTGCAGCGAGTGACTTGATAAATTTAATACGACAAAAATTTTACTATTTTTATCGGTCCGCACAAAACTGAATATTCTTTCTGGCTCAGAATTAGCGACGTGAATCATCCGCGCGCCCCACTGGGCATTATGTAGCGCGGAATGTGATTTTTTAAGTTGAATTAATCGTTGATATAAATCACCAATGTGATGTTCCTGCCAGTGAATCGGGTCTCTTTCAAAAAACGCTAAGCGTTTTGTTTCACCGGCTTCTTGTCCATTGTGAATAAGTGGCATACCTTCACCAATAACCGACAGCACAATAGCGGCTTCTAGGCCATCTTGAAATTGCTCTTGCTGAGTACCATCCCATGCATTCTTATCATGGTTACTGACAAACGTCATTCGATGTGCTTCAGCTGGATAGGATTTTTCGTTCCAAGAGTAGTATTTAAAAAGTTTACTAATAGGTAAACCATTGCACGTAATACCATGCATGATTTCATTCCAACTCCACGCATAGGTCATATCAAAGGCATTTTGATGTAGATCTTTGGATTCCCACTCAGCTAACATAAAGATCGGTTTAATGGTCTCTAAATCAGCCCTAACAGCTGCCCAGAAATCATTTGGAATAAAACCGGCCACATCACACCGAAATCCATCAATGTCAGCCACTTCAACCCAATAACGCATCGCTTTGGCTATATACTCACGTAATTCAATACTTTGATAATCAAAGTCAATGACATCATCCCAATCCCACCAAGGTGTTGGCGTAAAATCGCCCTTATAATCCCTAGCGTACCACTCTGGATGATCTTCAACTAGGTGATTATCCCAAGCAGAATGATTGCATACCCAATCTATAATAACCTTGAAACCAAATGAATGGGCGGTTTTGACAAAATCTTGAAATGCGCTCAAATCACCAAATTCTGGATTCACACCATAATAGTCTTGCACCGCATAAGGACTCCCTAGTGTGCCCTTACGATTTTTAACTCCAATAGGATGAATTGGCATAATCCACAAAATGTCGACACCTAAGGATTTTAAACGTGGGAAGTGTGATTGGGCTGCATTGAAAGTGCCCACAGAGGTGAATTGGCGGGTGTTAATTTGGTATATAATTGCGTCTTTAGCCCAGACTGGACTGACAATTTGCACATAGTTTTTAGGGGTATGATCCATTTTCAAAAAGTCCTTTTTGTTAGCTAAACTGTTTAAATTAACTGCCTTTCTCCATGATACAGATTAAATTGCGTCGCTTTGATAAATCCAATCAGTGCAATATCCAATTCTTTACATAAATCTACGGCCAAACTGGTCGGTGCGCCAACCGCAATAATCATACTAATACCAGCTCTAGCTGATTTTTGCACCATTTCGAAACTCACCCTACCGCTCAATAGCACCGCATATTGGCCAGGTAAAAGGGCTAAATGTTTACCAATTAACTTATCCAGCGCATTGTGCCTACCAATATCTTCACTGGTTCCTACAAGAGATCCCTTGTGATCCAGCAGCGCTGCTGCGTGAACACCGCCAGTCCTAAAAAAAACCGGTTGTTGTAATCTCAGATTATTCGGTAAATCACATATCGACTTTGCCGCTAATGAAACCCTATTTTGTTCATCGATAGGAGACAAATTTTCTAGCAGTTTGTCGATATTCTGTTGTCCGCAGACACCACAACTAGAAACGGACAATGGGTTCGCCTTATATTTCGATAATTCAACAGATACACCCGGTTTCAGAGTAATCAGGATCCGATTGCTATGATTTTCTTTTAATCTGTCTGTGCCAGTATGTTCAATACTGAATATATCGTTAAGGGAAACCAAATCAATAGAAAGCAACCAGCCTTTAACCAAATGGATGTCATCACCAGGAGTACGCATGGTGGAATGCAAATAAAGCTTTTCGGTTTGGTTCGGCGTTTTATAAAATTTCAACCAAATTTCCAAGGGTTGCTCACACGCAATCCAGTCGGCTTTATAGGTCGCTGAATTCTTATAACTCACTATATTGTATTGAATAGATTCTTGCATACCGCGCTTTTGTTAGAAAAATCTAGTTGCCAGAATCGAGCATCAGTAGGGTAATGCGCTGAAGCCAAGAAATAACACCCAACTGGCAAAAAAGATTTTTAAATTTGTTGCTGAAAAATATAACACCACTTGCTTAGCCAAGATACCACCGATAATCGCGCCAGCTCCAGCAAATAAAACCACAGGCCAGTAAACGTCAACGCTAAAAAAGCCATGATAGATGATGGCGCTCCACACTGAAAAAGCACTTAGAATAACGGCTACAGCGATGGAAAAAGTGATACTGAATTTACGAATGATTAAATAAATGGCGACTAACTCCCCCACTCCAATTGATAAGTAGGCTGTTATGATGCCTCCGATAAATGCGATTATCGTCAAGGCATAACAATCAAACCGTGCTAAGTCAGAGGAAAAGGACTGCTTTTTAAGCAAAGGAATACTCGCAAATAACGCGATCGCCAAACCAATAGAGAATACGCCAAAACCTGCATGTAATTGCTCAGCTTCGCCTATTCCACCTCGGGCAGCTTGAAATAGTTGTGCAAGCCAAATGCCCAATACAGAAAAAGGTACTGTTAGCTTGAGTATTTTGCTGATCTCGTGCCAATGCTTATCATCAATATGCTGTTTGCGATAAAATGCCCACCAAGTTATGGCGCCAGCTGTCATCCCACAACATTGAATGGCAAAACTGGTTGCCACTGTAGAATTGGAATCGAATCCCAATTGATTAAAAAATGGGACAAATATCACACCACCACCAGCGCCTGTTGCGTTGGCAAAAATAGCGCCCACCACACCTAAAATTGCAAAAGCGCTATACTCTGTTATTAACAACAGTGGTTCTGCTTGAAAAAGCAATACACCAAACCAGGTTACAAAAAGGAAACATCGGATTTGATTGGCAGTTATGACGTGCAACATAGCAGTATCTTAAAGGTGTTTGGCGACTCAGTGTATCGCGTTTCAAATTATTATGGTTAAGCATTTTACGCAAAACAATATCACAACGATCACGCTGAGCCCAAATCGTTCTGCTACTTGGGCTGAAGCCAAAATGATTGTATTTATTATGGCCCTATGTGTACTGCTAATCGCGTCGATTTGGACATTGTTAGGGATGTGGCTAATTTTACCTTTTGCCGGATTTGAGGTCGCTTTACTTGCCTTTTTAATGCATAAAGTGAATCGCCATTGTTACAGCAAACAAATCATTACCATCAACCCAAAAACCCTAATAATTGAATGTGGAATTCAATATCCCATTTTCAATTGGCAGTTTGAACGGCATAAAACACACTTGTCGGTCATCGAAGCTGAAAGCTCATTTGACCGACCACACATGATCTTAACCGATGAAAATATCAGCATTGAGTTGGGACAATTTTTAAATCAACAAGACTGCCTTATCGCGCGTAATTTGTTGAAGCACAATGGCGTTATGGAAGTCAGCAACAAATGGTGGAAGCGACAATAATTTAGTAAGGTTTAATCCACATACTTGACCGCAGTACCACAGATACTAACCATCAACATGCTTCCATTTTGGCCAATCACTTCATAATCAATATCAACGGCAATAACGGCATTCGCGCCCATCATCCTGGCTTCTTCGGTTAATTCCGTAAATGCAATTTTGCGGGCTTTGGTTAACTCTTGTTCGTACGAACCAGAACGCCCGCCTACAATGTCTCGTATCGAAGCAAAAATATCTTTGAGTATGTTCGCTCCCATAATGGCTTCTCCCACTACAACACCGTAGTAGTGCTCAATCTTTTTGCCATCTAAATTGTTTGTCGTCGTTACTAACATATTTTATCTCCCAATAATGTAGACATTTTTTCAATCAAACTGTTTGAATCACTCAGTTCATAATGTTTGGCAGCAGCCACACCCCACACAGGTTTGGGCCATGCGACATCATGTTGAAATCGAGCAATATGATGAATATGTAATTGGGAAACCATATTACCAAGGGCCGCGATATTCAATTTGTATGGTTGAAACAAGTGTTTAATCGATTCACTAAGAATTTTTGACTCGTACCATAACTGACTCTGTTGCGCTTCGTTCAAATCAATTATCTCGGTGACTTTATTCACGCGGGGCACCTGTATAAACCAGGGGTATTGATAGTCGTTTAACAATAAGATTTTACTCAGAGGTAAATTACATACTTCAAAGCAATCTTTGGCCAATTGCGGATCGAGTTGGAAATCAGCATTGTGCATGCTTTCTCCTTATAATTTTGTTGCGACTACTGTTAGCAGTGCCCGTTGTCCAATTGCCACATTTTCATTCGGAAAAA
The DNA here is from genome assembly GCF_018860635.1 of Aliiglaciecola lipolytica. Taxonomy (GTDB): domain Bacteria; phylum Pseudomonadota; class Gammaproteobacteria; order Enterobacterales; family Alteromonadaceae; genus Aliiglaciecola; species Aliiglaciecola lipolytica_A. The sequence continues at coordinate 565,958 of NZ_JAHKPT010000035.1, read as the reverse complement.
CAATGGCTTCATTATCAAACTCACAGCGATATTCGGCACCCGTCTCAGAGGCTAACAAATGTCCCTTTTTAAAGTCAGTAAAATTGGGGGTATCGTTATCGAAGTGTAATTTAAAATCTGGTTGCTGCTTGTTTATCACCTGATTAACCCGATAAATATAGGTTTTTTGAGGTGGAAATGCAGGTATATTTAATTCTTTATTGACGATCAGAGCGGTCAAGGTTTCTCTCACTGCAGCAAATTTCGACATGTCATTTTCGCCAAAACGATGCACTTTACCCAACTCAACAGTAAACGCATGAGCACCAAATTGGTGGGAAGAGTAATAACTAAAAGTTGTTGTAGGACTTTCAGAAAGCAAAAATGTATTGACGCCACAAGCATACAAAAAAGCCAGTTGTTCAAGGCTATGTTGTTTTCCGTGTAAAAAGGGATAAACCGCAAATTTGTCGTTTTTAGAAGCACGAATGGCTGTATGTAAATCGTAATGTAAGCGCTCAGACGAGGCACTACCTTGGGTATAGAAATTCGCCACAACTTGCTCAAGCTCTTTGGCTCGTTGACGCTCCTGATTATTCTCGCCACTGGACGTTGTGTGAGCACCACTGAACAGGCGATTTAAATTTTCAACGACAAAACGTTTCTCGATATCCATTGAAGGTAAGTTAGCAAAAATCACCAAAAGCCGATGTTGTGGAGTTAGTTCTAAACGTAGGATTTGTGCAACTAAATCGTCGCATATTTCAATCGGAGCCGTTTCGTTGCCATGCACACCACAGGATAAAACTATGTCCTTTTTTGAAGTGCCTGATGGGGTAAACTGAATGATTCCAGGACTGCTAATATTGACTTTTACGCCATTGGCTAAAATGAATTCAACGGGATGCTTAAATAATTGAGGATCGAATCTGGAAAGCGCCAAAAATTGGCCTGATACGGTAAGTTTCTCAACTAACATAGAACCTCTTAACTGTTAAAATCATGAAAGTATAGCAAGTTGTCATTTAACTGGCAGCATAAGCCGTGCTTAAGCAGGTCTAGACAAAAATGTCTTTGACGTTCCAACAATCAAATCTGTGTAAAACAGCTGCACAAAATCGTCACGCTTAATGGCCTTAGAAAAAAGAAATCCTTGCCCACATTCAATGCCAATCTCTCGCAACATTTGCATTTGTTCTACACTTTCAATTCCTTCTGCCACTATGTCACATTTCAGTGCCCGACCAATCACTTGGGCAGCTTGAATAATCGCCAAATTCACCGGATTGTCTTCCAAGCTCATAACAAATGTTTTATCTATTTTTATCGCATCAATAGACAGATCGCGAATGTAGGCTAAATTCGAATAACCTTTACCAAAGTCATCCACCGATACTTTCATTCCCAAAGTTCGAGCTTCAGATAACTGACGTTTAACCATTAACGAATTAGACAGCGCCACATCTTCTGTTAACTCAAGTTCTAAACAGTTCAAATCAATATCATAAAGTTTCTGCAGTTCCCGTAATTTAGGAATGAATTTGAAGTCGTAAAGTTGAGTGGGCGACATATTTACCGACAGAACAATATCTATGCCCTGCTGTTTAAAGAAGACCGCACTTTGAAATGCTTTTTCCAACGTCCAGTTACCCAATTCGTTCATCATATTATAAGATTCAGCAGCTTCGATTAATGCACCGGGAAACAACACGCCGTCTAACGGGTGATTCCATCGTAATAAACACTCAGCACCAGTAATCTTTAGGGTTTGTAAATTCACTTTAGGTTGGAAATAAATTTCTAATTCATCATTTTGAAAAGCGCGTTTCAAATCGGCTTTTAACGCTAAAGAACGACCACTATGCATTCTTTGGCTCATACTAAGAATATGTAAATTCTCATATTTATTTTCTTTAGCCTGTTTTAACGCAGACTCTGCGGCAGCCAGTAATTTAATGGTATCTTGATTATCCGCTTCATTGGCTACAGCACCAACATTGAAGTCAGCGATAAAGGCGTGCCCATCAATGTTAATAGGCGTTTTAAAGTGTTCGACTAAATGATTGAAGTGGTAACGAAGTTGTCTGTCTCCATGACGTCCTGGAATGACAATACCAAAAATATCACCACTCATTCTGCCGAATAGGACTTCTCGTCCAAATAAATATTTGATGCGGTTAGCTATCGCCAACAAAATGATGTCGCCGACTTGATAACCAAGGGAACTACTAACGTCTGAAAAGCGTACGACATCGATTAACATTAAGGATAATTTGTTATCGAGTTTAACCGCTTCATCTATGCGATCTAAAAATGCATATCGATTCGGGATAGTTGCTAACGTTTGGTGAGCTTGACCCATTCTAATTTTTCTTATTTAGGCGCACTGCTAGGCAATTACTAAGATTCTATACGTATCTGAGGGCAAAAGAAAAGGCTCAATTGAAAAATTGAGCCTTTTAATAACGTATCAGCGGTTTTGAAATCTAAACTGTAACCATATGAGTGCTAGGTTAGCAGCAACTATCTAAGTCTATTAGGTTCAAAATGATTGCTCTACTTCACATGCATCTAACTTCCAGATTCGATCTACGTAATCTTGAACCGAGCGGTCGGAAGTAAATTTACCCATTCTGGCACAATTTAAAATTGCCATGCGAGCCCAATCTTTACTGTCTCGATAGGCTATATCCACTTTATTTTGAGCTTGCGAATATGCCTCGAAATCTGCTAACACTAAATATGGATCACCACCATCAAGCAAACTATGCTTCAATGAGGATAAAGCACCAGGCTTTCCAGGCGTGAAATAGTCGGTTTCTAACCAATCTAAAATGGCCTTGAGTTCCGCATTTTGGTAGTAGTAATCATATGGGTTATAACCTTTGGCGTGTAATTTATCGACTTCCTCAACCGTTAACCCAAAAATGAAGATGTTTTCGTCGCCCACTTCCTCAGCAATCTCTATATTGGCACCATCCATCGTACCTATAGTCAAAGCACCATTTAGCGATAGCTTCATATTTCCGGTACCCGATGCTTCTTTTCCGGCTGTCGAAATTTGCTCGGAAACATCAGCAGCAGGGATCATTTTTTCAGCCAAGCTGACTCGATAGTTGGGTAAAAACACCACTTTTAATTTTTTGTTTACCCGCTCGTCATAATTAATTCGTTCTGCAACCATATTAATCGCGTAAATAATGTCTTTGGCTAATTTATAACCTGGCGCAGCTTTCGCTCCAAAAAGAAAGACTCTAGGCTGCATGTCATAGGCTGGGTTTTCTAATAATCTGCGATACAGAGCCATAATATGCAGCAAGTTTAGATGCTGGCGCTTATATTCATGTAAACGTTTAATCTGCACATCAAATATGGCCTTAGGATCGATGTCGATCCCAGTTAATTTTTTCACCTCACTGGCAAGTGCGATTTTATTGTTAAGCTTAATTTTCATAAAGTGTTTTTGAAACTTTGCCTCAGTTGCAAATTTTTCTAAGTCTTTTAATTTTTCTAAGTTTAACGGCCAATCAGTACCAATCTTCTTATCAATTAATGCTGACAGTTCTGGATTACATGCTTTTAGCCAACGACGAGGTGTTATGCCATTAGTTACATTGGTGAGTTTATCTGGCCACATTTGGTCAAATTCTGGAAAAAGATTCTGTTTAACTAACTTGGAATGGATTTCAGCCACACCATTAACAGCAAATGAGCCAATCACGGATAGATTGCCCATGCGTACCATTTTATTGTTGCCTTCTTCAATAATTGACAGCTTTTGCTTAATTTTATTATCGCCAGGCCATTTTTTTTCTACTTCAGCTAAAAAGCGGGAGTTAATTTCGTAAATAATTTCTAAATGACGAGGCAGTATTTTTTCAATCATTCTGGCCGGCCACTTTTCTAATGCCTCTGGCAGCAAAGTATGATTAGTATAAGCAAAGGTTTTATGGCAAATCGCCCAAGCGTCATCCCAATCGAGTTCTGCTCGGTCAACCAAGATACGCATCAATTCAGGGATAGCGATAGCTGGATGGGTATCATTCAGTTGAATCACGACCTGTTGCGAGAAACGGCTCCAATCATCACCATGGGCACGTTTGTAGCGTCGTATAATGTCTTTTAGTGAACAAGCGCAGAAAAAGTATTGCTGAATTAGACGAAGTTCTTTACCCGCTTCGGTTTCGTCATTTGGATATAGTACTTTAGAAATGGTTTCAGCTTGCACATTTTCTGATTGGGCATCAACATAACCACCCGCATTGAAAACATCCCAATTGAAATAATTTGACGCTTGGCTTTGCCACAAACGCAGGACGTTTACCGTTTTACCGCCAAAACCGACGACTGGAATATCCCATGGAATACCTTTGACAATAGAACCAGGATGCCATTCTTTTAATATGCGACCGTTTTCACCATATTTGGTTTCCACATAACCAAATAGTGGTACTTCTTGAATTGATTCAGGACGGCATATTTCCCAAGGATTACCATAGTCACGCCAACTATCGGGACGTTCTATTTGCGCACCATTTTTAATTTCTTGACGGAATAAACCATTTTCGTAATGGATTCCGTAACCTACTGCGGGCAAGTCCATTGTCGCTAATGAATCGATAAAACAAGCAGCTAAACGTCCCAACCCACCGTTACCTAGTGCCATGTCTGGTTCTTCTTCCATCACATCGGTAAGACTGACCCCCAACTCTTGCAAGGCTTGTTGTGTCACTTCAAATAAACCCAAATTATGCAGGTTATTGGACATTAAACGGCCCATTAAAAACTCAGCGGAAAAATAGTGAACGGCTCGGGTATCGTTTAGGTAGTGGGATTTCTGGGTGCGGCGTAAACGCTCAAGGACTTGTTCTTGCACGGCTGCACATGCCGCTTTCCACCAAGCGTGGTTGTTGGCTTTATTTTCGTCTGTACCTAAAGAACAATGAAGGTGACGAACAATTGCTTCTTTGATATCACTCTTGTCTAATTTTGCAGGCTCACTTAGAGCCTTACTTTTAAGATTAACTTTTGGCATGACAGGAATTCCCACTTTTGCGACTTTCTATTCAATTCGAAACTGTAATAAAATTACAGTTTTCAGTATGAACGTAGTTTTAGCAGGAATTCCAAATCAATTCTATTAAATAAATGTTAATTTTTAGACTATTTTCGTAAATATTCTACAAAACACGAGTTATTTAACTAAAATAGAACCGCAAACAAACATTAATTAAACATTTTTGGATTTAAACACACCATCCACTAGGTTTTGAGCTTCATTTAAAAGACTATCTAAGTGTGTTTCGCCATTAAAACTCTCTGCATAGATCTTGTAAACGTTTTCTGTACCAGACGGACGTGCAGCAAACCAACCATTTTCGGTACTCACTTTCACGCCACCAATAGCGGCATTGTTACCTGGCGCATGAGTTTGGATATTGTTAATTTTCTCACCCGCTAATTCTGTAGAGGTAATTACCGACTTATCCATCTTACTCAATACTTGTTTTTGTTCATGACTGGCTGCAACATCAATACGTTTATAACTTGGCGAGCCAAACTGTTCTGTCAGTTTCTGATAATGTTCGCCTGGATCGATGCCGGTAACCGCCATGATCTCAGCCGCTAATAAACATAAAATAATGCCGTCTTTATCTGTAGCCCAAGGCTGACCATTCCTGCGTAAGAAAATTCCACCAGCACTTTCCTCTCCAGCAAAACCGAATTCGCTGTTTAACATACCTTGTACAAACCACTTAAAACCAACTGGCATTTCCGCTAATTCACGTCCCAGAGATTTAGCGACACGGTCAATCATGCTGCTGGAAACAAGGGTTTTACCAATTTTCAAATTGCTAGGCCAGTCGCTGCGATGCTGGTATAGGTAATTGATGGCTACAGCAAGGTAATGATTAGGGTTCATCAAACCTGCGGTCTTAGTGACTATTCCATGACGGTCGAAATCAGGATCATTACCAAAGGCGACATCAAAATCTTGACGGAGCTCAATGAGTCCAGCCATGGCGTAAGGCGATGAACAATCCATACGAATTTTGCCATCTTTATCGCGGTGCATAAATCCAAATTGTTGATCAACTTTGTTATTAACCACTTTGATATTTAGATTGTAACGGTCGGCGATGATGTCCCAATAGCCTAAACCAGCTCCACCCAAAGGATCTGTTCCAAGACTTAAACCAGCTTCAGATATTGTTTTGAGATCAACGACTTGATCAAGTTCGCTAATATATTGTGCGGATAAATCAACCTCTTGAACAAACCCTGATTTCATTGCTGCATCAAAGTCCATGCGCTTAATTTCTTTGCATCCTGCGGCAATAATGCGATTCGCTCTATCTTGGATCCAATTTGTGGCATCTCCGTCTGCGGGACCACCGTGAGTGGGATTATATTTAAATCCACCATCCTCGGGAGGATTGTGCGAAGGTGTAATCACCACCCCATCTGCCAAGCCGGATTGCTTACCGCGATTGTAGTTAAGAATAGCGTGAGAAACGACCGGTGTAGGGGTATAGCCTCGCTTTTCTTGCACTATCATGTTGACCTGATTTGCGGCTAAAACTTCCACAGCAGTAATAAAAGCAGGCTCTGATAAAGCATGGGTATCCATACCAATGTACATAGGACCACTAGTATTTTGAATACTTCTATATTCCGCCAATGCTTGGCATATAGCCGCAATGTGGACATCCGTAAACGTATTTAAAAAAGCACTACCACGATGACCAGAAGTCCCAAACGCCACAGCTTGTGTAGGATCGTCTAGATTCGGTTTATTGGAATAATAAGCGCTGACTAAGCGCGCTACATTGACTAGTTGTTCTGGAGCTGCCGGCTGTCCTGCCTGTGGATGAATTGCCATAATAATCCTAGTAGTGAGTTTGAGTGAGTTTAGGCTTTAAATATTTTACCTAAGCGTTCTACATTACTTTTAGAATACCCTAAGATAGCAGCGGTATTGGTTAGCATAGTACATTTTTTCTCTGTATTGTTATTTGTGACTACCCAATACTCTGAACCGGGTATTTGTTTTGGGTTAGTACTGCTGCCCGTTTTTAATAATACATTTTTGTCAGTCGCAAAATAGAGTCGACCTTTACCTTTGATTTCCAAAACCGCATTAAAACGATCCGGATGGGTTTGATGTAAAGCGCCCAACATCTTTAAAAAACGTTCTACCTTGCTCATGGGTTGATCAAAAGTCTCTTGGTTCAATAAATCGAACAACGACGTTGCATCAACCACCTCATCAGTGTTTTTTTGCTCTTTTGCTTGCACGTCACGAACTTTTTTAATTTTATTTATATCTTTGACTTCTTTATTTACTTCTGCTGGCTTGGATACATCAACTCTAGGACTTTCCCCTGCTTTTAAGCCTAATTCATCTATCAAAATTCGGCGCAAGATATCTGAAGCACTTTCACCGATATGCTTCGTTTGAGAGGCAATAAATCCATATAATTCGTCGTCGATAGTAATCGTTTTCATATTTCTAATAACTGCTATTTAAAAGTGCCACTATTATAAGACTAATGACATTTTTATTTCAGTAAAAAATTCACTTCTCTGTTCTAATTGGCTGACTTTCCTGCCGTTTATTGTGATTAAGTTGGCTTCTTGACACGCTGACATAAAAAAGTGAATAAGATCTATACGTGAGTATTAACCCTGACAGTTACACGACTCTCAGCATGGTCTAGAATTAAATAGAGTAACTGTTTCTTTTCAAATACTAAAATAAAAAACAAGGTATTGCCAACTATGCACCCACAATTGCAAAATGCGATAAGTCAGGTTTCAGAACAAGTCATTGGCAAGCACCAACAGATTAAATTAGCGTTTACCTGTTTATTGGCTAATGGTCATTTGTTGATAGAAGATTTACCCGGAATGGGCAAAACTACCCTATCCCATGCACTTGCGGCAGTATTGGGGTTGGATTTTTCCCGCATTCAATTTACTTCTGATTTATTGCCTGCGGATATGCTGGGTTTAAACATTTTTGATAGCACCAAACAATCCTTTCAATTTCATCCAGGACCGATTTTCAATCAATTGATTTTAGCTGATGAGATTAATCGCGCTAGTCCCAAGACCCAAAGCGCTTTGTTAGAAGCCATGGAAGAAAAACAAGTTAGTCTAGACGGTGAAACACGAGCTTTACCTACCCCATTTTTTGTTATTGGGACACAAAACCCAATGCATCAATCAGGGACCTACCCTTTACCTGAATCTCAATTGGATCGTTTTTTAATGCGTATTCAATTAGGTTACCCAGATTGGCAAGCTGAAAAGAAAATGCTTTTGGAGCAAGATTTCGGGACTAAAAAATCCCAACAAGCCTGCTTAACTGTTGCCGAATTTACACAAATGCAAGAGCAAATAAATAAGGTCAATGTATCTGATGCCATATTGGATTACATTCTAAAATTAGTAACCCATAGCCGTGAAAACGAAGGTTTCCCTAATCCCTTGTCCCCACGAGCAAGTAAGGCACTGATGCAAGCGTCCAAAGCCTGGGCATTTTTGCACGGCAGAGATTACGTCATACCTGAAGATACCCAAGCGGTGTTACCGTCGGTAGCAGAACATCGAATGCGCGCAGCTTTGTCCGACTTTAATGGGCAAACGAGTTTGAGTGATCGGCTACTAGAAGCCATTGACCCGTTGGCAGCCTAATATGTTTGGTTGGCAATCAACTGCACTGAGATGGTTAGATAGGCGCATTCCTGAAGCCAATAACTATAAATTGAACTACCGTAGTATTTTCATTTTTCCATCGCGTTTCGGAGGATTGTTTATCCTGTTATGTGTGGGTTTATTTATTTTAGGAACCAATTATCAAAATAACTTAATGATAATGTTATGTTATTTTTTAGTCTCATTATTCCTTCTGAATTTATTTATCGCATATCTAAATTTTGCCAAGTTGGAAATTCAATTGGGTAAAATTCAACATGGGTTTGCAGGGGAAAAGCTACAAATACCAATCTGGTTTAACAATAATAAACAAGTTTCCCACGGAATCCTTAAACTGAATTTTTGGAAGGTGAAAAATAATATTAATGTGGACTTGGACAATTTTTCGAATCCTATTTACCTTCCTTTGGATTGCCCACAAAGAGGTAGATTGAAATTACCCCGAGTCACACTAACCAGTACTTTTCCTCTGGGATTAATCAGTTGTTGGACTCACCTAGCTTTTTCATCTGATATTGTGGTTTACCCCAAACCTTTGGCTAGCAAAGTTCGGCTAATTGATAAACAAGACTCAGTGCACCTCAACCAAGCAGATTCGTCGCTCAAAGGTCACGATGATTTTGATAGCCTAGCGCCATACAAACAAGGTGAGCCCCTTTATCATGTGGCGTGGAAACAAGTCGCCAAAGGCCAAGGCATGATCTCCAAACAGTTTTCCAATCAATCAGGTGCAACAGGCTGGTTAATATTGGCATCGCTAAATTCCCATGATTTAGAACACAAACTCAGCGAGCTGAGCTTTCAAGTTATTGAATTAACTAGAAACAATAGTGTATTTGGTTTGGACTTGGGTAACCTTAAAATTGCGCCTAGTAGTGGAATAGAACATCAATATGCCTGTTTAAAGGCGCTCGCTTTGCACACGCCTTATTTGGAAGGCGTTAAATGATGATCTCTTCTGCTAAAAATCATGCTCATATCATACTGACTATGGTATTTCTGTGTATTAGTTTGAGTTTACTTGAGCCAGTAATGGGCTGGATTCTCATTTTAGTGGTGTGCGCTGTAGTGATGCGCAGCGCACTGTACTTAGAGTTACACAAGCATGCTCCATCTGTACGTACACTCAACCTCTTAGCACTGTTAAGTGCAATTGTACTGGCCTATTTTAGTTTCCAGCTAGGGGTACTTCTAGGCATGATAAACCTGTTAGTTTTAGCCTGCTCATTAAAGTTAATGCAGTTACGCAGTATGAAAGATTATTATCAATTAATAACCTGCTGTGGCTTCCTGATTGGTTGCGGTTTTATATTCCAAAATAGCATAGGTTTTAGCATTTTTTATTTGTTCCTAACATTGCTGCTTTTGCTTTCTCTAGCCTGCAATATCAGTCCTAGCCTCGGCTTTGACACTAATTTAAAAAGAATCGCGATTATGGCAGGGCAGGCTTTACCTATCACCGCCTTATTGTTTATTGTACTGCCCAAAATAGGACCATTGTGGCAAATGCCCACGGCCAAATCGCATCAAACCGGATTAGCAGAACAGGTCACTCCTGGAGATATTGCGCAGTTGTCTCAAAGTGCAGAATTAGCATTTAGAGTAACATTCAAAGGCGCCATCCCTGTCCCTCAAGAACGCTATTGGCGGGCTCTGGTTATGGAAGAGTTCGACGGTAAAACTTGGCGAGTATCTGCAGAACGAAAAGCGATTCAGCGCCAGTACAAACGGTTTAATAAAGAATTCACTCCCACACTTACTGGAAAATTCTATAGCTATGAGGTTATTGCTGAGCCAACCCATCAAAACTGGTTATATAGTATTGATGTTGGCGTTCCAGAAGGTCCCAAGAGTGCAAACCAGATTTGGCAAAGCCACGAATATCAATTAACAAGTCACACGCCGCTGGTAAGTAACTTTCAATATACATTGCGATCGTATCCCGAGACACCTCTTAACCAAGCTATCTATAGTGTAGACAGGCGGATTAATTTGCAACTGCCGGACACAGGAAATCCCAAAACTCAAATTTGGGTTAATAACCTGCGATCGCAATATCCCGATGATCAGGAATTCATACGCCAAGTATTGGCATATTTTGCTGAGCAACCTTTTGAATACACCTTACAGCCTCCGTTAATGCAAACAGATACTGTAGATACGTTTCTATTTGCACAACAGCAAGGGTTTTGTTCCCACTATGCTTCTGCTATGGCGTATATTCTGCGACTTGCAGGGATTCCAACTCGCTTAGTGACAGGTTATCAAGGCGGCGAAATGCGTGAGCAAAATTACATGAGTGTGTATCAATATGATGCCCATGCATGGATTGAGGCATGGCATTCAGATTTGGGGTGGCAGCGCTATGATCCAACTGCAGTGGTAGCTCCTGATAGAGTAGAGTATGGGTTAAGATCAGCAATAGAAGAAGCAGCAGAATTGATTGACTCCCCATTCTCACTTAGTCGCTATAGCGCAATAGCTTGGTTAAATGAGTTTAGGCTTTTACTAAAAGATATTGATTTCGTATGGACCAAGTGGGTGTTAGGTTTCGATAAAAACTCCCAAAAAGACTTAATTAAATCATTAATTGGCGAGTTGACCCCAAAAAAGTTAGCCCTATTTGGACTCAGTGTGATCGGCTTGATCGTGCTTTTATTGGCATTTTTCTTTCTGCCATCGTTACATCGCAAAAAACCTGATCATATTACCCTGTACTATCAAAAATCAGAAAAGCTCTTGAACAAGCTTAAAATCTACCGGGCAAAATCCCAAGGGCCACTAGACTTTGCCAATAGTGTAAAAAACAAGCTTCCCAATTCACTACACCAACCTTTTAGCAATGTGACGCATATTTATATGTGCCATCATTATCAGCAAAACACCAATGCTCAAAAATCGAGTAATAGAACACGAATAAAACAACAGTGGCAAGCCTTAAAAAAAGCAATTAATCGACAGCTTAAAAACTAATCATTAAATAAAAGCGGATAAGCCTAAGCTGAAAGTCGCGCTTTAAAACGCTAGAGGGTTTTAATATGAACGGTCACTTCTTCTCGGTCGTGATAAAGGTGTTTCGCTTGCCATTCATATTTAATCGCATGTTTGTCCATCATTTCATGCACAAGTTGCTTCGCTTGGGTAACCGATTCGTACCTTTGTTTCATGGGCAACTTTAAATTAAAAATAGCTTCTTTACACCATCCCTTAATTAGCCAGTTAGCCATAAGTTTCGCCACGCGCTGGGGTTGCTCAATCATATCGCAAACTAGCCAATGAACATTCTTTTTACGGGGTTCGTATTTAAAGCCATCTTCAGGAAAGTAGCTAACCTGCCCTGTTTCCATCAAAGCTGCATCCATAGCGCCATTGTCAACCGCTTGCACAAAAAGCCCTCGCTGCACCAATTGATATGTCCAGCCACCTGGACATGCCCCTAAATCTACGGCGTGCATACCTGGTTCAAAACGGATTTGCATCTCAGCTTTGGGGATAAAAACCTGAATGGCCTCATCTAATTTAAGGGTTGAACGACTGGGTGCAGATGAAGGTGAACGCAAACGTAAAATGCCTAGCGGCAACGGACTGTGCTTTTTAGGATTAGAGAATCCAAGAATCACTTCAACACCAGTGACAAAAAATACAAATAAACAAGGTTTGTTAGTTTGTTCTTTTGCTGTCAGTAAGTTGTTTTTACGTAAACTTTGTCGTAATGGTACCGCTAACTTTCGACATAACTTAGATAGTTCGCGACCATCCGTAGTGTCTGCATGTTCAACCCGCAGTTCACCAAATAAACTTTGGTCTTGCAAATTTTCTAAGATGGGAGAGATACGATCTGCAGTATCAGTGAGAGAAATAGGTTCTGTGCACGCAAACATTTGACGAGCAAAGACCAAATCTTTTACGGCCAGTTGTTGAATAACTTTTTCTGGATCTCCATCTTGATGACAGATAAATCGGACAAAACCCGATTTTTTGGAAAACAGTGGATAACCAAATACACCTAGCTTACTCAACTGTTCTTGCAGTTCAGTGCACAGATCAGCCTCAAAGCCTGCTCGGCAATATAATAGTAGAGAATTAATTCTCATATTCGTAAGCTGCCACTAATAAACATACCCAACCGGCTATAAAACATAATCCACCCAATGGTGTAATTGGACCAACCCACTTTAAGTTAGTCAATGCTAACGTATATAAGCTGCCACTAAAAAAAATAATCCCAAAAGCAAACGAACGTGCTCCCCAAATTAACCACTCATTTTTCCAAAAACTGTAAAAAACTAAAAATGCCAACATAGCAAGACTATGGGTCATTTGGTATTGCACAGCAGTGTGAAAGTAGCCTAACGAATTCTCAGTTAACAAGGTCTTTAATGCATGCGCCCCGAAAGCCCCGAGCAATACTGATAGCGCTGCACTACTAGCAGCGAACATTAATAAAAACTTCATATTTGTCCCTTCATAAATTTTATCATTCTATCGGCTGCAGAATTAATATGTTCAACGGCTGTAATTCCACTCGATTTAAGCGGTACAAAACTATGGTCTGCCGCTGCTAAGAATTGAACGTCTATATTTTTAGGGAGTGGATATGACTCCACTCTACTGCGATTCCCGAATGTATCCCGCTCCCCCTGAATAATCAGTATAGGTGCGTTTGATAAATATAGATGTTCAGTGCGTTCCTTTTCAGGTTTACCTGGTGGGTGAAAAGGGTAACCTAAACAAATAACACCTTTAACTCGAGCAAGTGACTCAAGCATCGAGGCCATTCTTCCCCCCATGGATTTACCACCAATAAATAATGGTAGCTCTGTATCGGCACTATTTATCATCTCTATAAAATCTTGCAGCAAAATATTAGCTCTATCAGGGGGCTGGCGTTTATTTTTTTCCGCTGCTCGAAGCATGTATGGGAAGTCAAAGCGTACAACCTCTACTCCACCTTGACAGAGTAATTCGGCAACCTGTTGCATAAACTCACTATGTTTATTCGCGCCAGCTCCATGGGCAAAAATAAACCGAGCAAACGGCTTTTCAGGACGATCAATTAAGCACTTCATCTTGCTCCCCATCTTGCTCTTCTTTAACCTGTTCTAACAACCAATGCCGAAAAGTCGCAATTTTACCTAACTCGGCTTGAGATTCATGACAAACAAGATAATAACTACTTTTACTCACTAAACGCTCTTCAAATGGACAGACTAATCGTCCAGAAGCTAATTCAGGTCGTGCTAACACACTATTTGCAAGCGCAATTCCTTGCCCAAGTGCCGCGGCTTGAAGAACCATCATAGTGTGACTAAAAATGGGCCCCTGCTCGACTTTGACGCCGCTAACATGAAATTGTCTAATGAACGTTTTCCAACTTTCGCGGGTACTGTCATGTAACAAACGATGGTATTTAAGATCATCGAGACTATCTAAAGGCTTAGTACCGTTAAATAGCATTGGCGAGCAAACAGGTGTCAAATACTCAGTATGAAGTTTGTCTACTTTTAGCCCTGACCATTTGCCTCGCCCATAATAGATTGCCACATCAACATCGTCCTCTAAGAAACCATCATCAAAATCTATGGCTTTGATTCGCACATCTATATCAGGGTATTGCTGGCTAAATTGGTTCACCCGAGGCACTAACCATTGGATGGCGAAGCTTGGAGGCATGGCCACAGTTAAAGCACCTTTAGCGCCTGCCGCGAGAAGCCTCTCAGTAGCTGAGTGTAGTGATTCGAACAGTTCTTTTAATTCAAGGTAATAGCTTTGTCCCTGCTCTGTAAGTAACAAAGAACGATTCTTACGTAAAAATAATTTGATCGAAAGATACTCTTCCAAACTTTTAATTTGATGGCTAACTGCGGCTTGCGTTACGTAAAGCTCATCTGCCGCTTTCGTAAAACTTAAATGCCTTGCAGCAGCTTCAAATGCTCTAAGGGCATTCAATGGGGGCAATCGGCGATTCATGACAAATCTTATTTTTAGTGAATTGTGTTAAGGATAAACTAGAAACGCTTTTTAATCATTAGTTTTTCTAATGATTATCCATACTAAATGTCATTTTCAAGGTTTCACGTTATTGTATAAAATAGCTCCAAGTTAAAATTTTATGTATATAAAACATTAACTTATTTGTACGTTTTTGTTAAATAAATATAGCAAAAATGATAATGTTAAATGAAAATAATTTAGAGAAAATATGAAAAACTTAAAATATCTTACAATTGCGATCGCTTTAAACGCCAGTGCTATCAGTTTTGCTAGCGCTAATGAAACAACTGAAATGGGCTTGTCACTAGCAACAACCATTGACGCTTTACTTCAACAAAACTTGGAAGACTTGCAACCATTGAACTCAATTGAAGCTTCTAAACTTTTGTTAGGATCTAATGCTGCCAAAAAAGAACTACAAAAATTTATAGTTGAAATTGAAGAAACTTCAAGTGTAAACAACACGGCGAAACTAACTGAATAAGTTCGCCGTTACGGCTATTAGTTAGCGCTAGTATCTAAAGGTTCAAAACTTTTAACCAATTCATCTAGCTGTTTCATTTGTAGTAAATAAGGTTCTAATTTATCCAACTTTAATGCACAAGGTCCATCACATTTAGCTTGATTTGGCTCTGGGTGAGCTTCAATAAATAATCCAGCGAGACCAAGTGACATGCCGCTACGAGCCAACTGAGCCGCTTGCGCTCTGCGACCATCGGCAGAATCAGAACGTCCACCAGGCTTTTGAAGAGCATGGGTTGCATCAAAAATAACAGGTGCATAATCTTTCATTTCATCCATACCAAGCATATCAACTACGAGATTGTTATAGCCATAACAAGAACCCCGTTCACATAATATTACTTTGTCATTGCCCGCTTCCAAAAACTTATTAATGATATGACGCATTTCATGGGCCGCTAAAAACTGTGGTTTTTTAACGTTAATGACGGCATTGGTTTGAGCCATTGCAACGACTAGGTCTGTTTGACGTGCTAAAAATGCAGGTAGCTGAATAACATCTACAATTTCAGCAACTGGTTGCGCCTGATGAGGTTCATGAACGTCTGTAATCAGCGGCACATCAAAGGTGTTTTTAATTTCTTCAAAAATCTTTAAGCCTTCTTCCATTCCAGGGCCACGATAAGAATGAACCGATGAACGATTGGCCTTATCAAAAGAAGCCTTAAAAACATAAGGGATATTTAATCGAGTTGTTACTTCTTTGTAGTGTTCTGCTATCCGCATTGCCAGATCACGAGATTCTAGTACGTTCATACCGCCAAACAATACAAAAGGTTTGTCATTCGCAACGTCTACATTGCCTACCGAAATAGATTGTTGATTATTCACTTAAATTGCTTCTCTATAGCTGAATTTATTACATAAGTTAGTGCTATAGTAGGAATATTAAAGTGCGGAGTAAAGGAAATTTGTCGGTGGCACGAGTAAGCAAATTGAGATTAATGTTTAGCGAGTTTTGCGCTGCTTTGGTTAACGTGTCTATAAATTACAGATATCAAATCGCGCCATTGAAGTTGCATAAAAATTTAGTGTAAAACCACAGTCAAAGCGCTTTCCCAATGCCGCATTTGCATTTTTAGTAGTTGCGCGGAAGGGTCTTGAGGACAACGTTTTATGAAAAACTGGTAATCGGCTTTCGCCACTTGAGGACACTCTAACTGATGAAGTAAAAAACCACGATCACGGCGTTCGTAAGGGTCATCAGGACAAAGTTCAATTAGCAAATCCACCGCGCGAAGTGCCATTTGGTAATTTTCTTCTCGGATATAAGACGCTTTTAAATTATGTAATAACCTAACCAATATTTCTTCTGTAGAGGCAACATTGAGTGTGTCTGAGGGCATTTCCTCATCTTCTGTTTCACCTACGATACTAAAATATAACGCTTCTAACTCTTGCCATTTAATAGTGTTGCCATTAAGTGGATCGATAAAGCGTAAACGCTTTTCCTGACTTTGAAAACGAATTAAAAAATGCCCAGGAAAGTTAACCCCTGCCACATTGAATCCAAGTTGATTGGCGATAGCAGAAAAAACAATGGATAGGGTGACGGGAATCCCAGTGTGATAGTCAATAACTTGGTCTACTAAACTATACTTGGCATTAAAAAAATTGTTTTCATCGCCGCTAAATGCCAATTGAGTATAGAAACCGTCGATTAGTTGTTGAAACCTTTCCAGTTCCGACCCATTAGAATCGATATGTTTTGCGACTTGTTTGGCTAGTACAGTAATTTGCGCAACGTACTTAAGTACGTTGATGCTGTTTCCAAATTGTTGAGTTAATAATAAACTCGCCAACAAAGAGTCTTTCTCATTGATAGCATGGTGTAAGGCTTTCACAGTATCCTCTAACAATTTGACATTATGTGTTGTTATCGGGTTAGCGTAGTGAAACCTTAACACTTATCCATGATCTATTTGTTAAAAGCCAATAAGTGCTTGTTTACTAACCGCTAAGTTAGCAGCCAACATTAAACACACAATAGCGAGGGTAAAACCACCCCATTGTTTTATCGCTGAATCAGCAAATTTTAGTACGTAAAACCCTAGTCCAATATAGGCGATAACCAGAACGATTTTTTGCCACAACCAAGGATGTTGGATAGGATTAAAAGGTACGATAAAACATAGAGTTATAGCAGTAACCAGCAACAGGGTATCAATTACATGCGGTACTATTTTCACCCATTTTTTATGTAACAATGTTGAATTACGCTGTAACCATACAAATCGTAAAATAAATAAAATAATGCTTAATGCCACTGCAGTAAGGTGAAGATGTTTGGTCATCATGTACATAAAACGCCCTTCTAATTATTATGTTTTTCAGTTGGAAAATTTGCACCTCAATATAAAGGAAGACTTTTGAGGCGGCCAACACTTTATACTAGACCAGTAGTCAAATCGAGAAGCCTTTGATTATTTTTTTGATAAGCAGCGTTCCCCGTAAGCTTGCTTGTATTAACGTTTGAAACTGGCGATTATTGATTAAACAGGATCAGGGTATTGCTGTTGTATATTCTCTATTTTCTCGATATTTTCGAGTAAAATGTCGACCAGTTTAGGTTCAAACTGTTTTCCTCGCGCCTCTTTGAAGGTATCTAGCACTTTATCCAACGGCCAAGCCTCTTTGTAATTGAGTTTACTACGCAGGGTATCATAAACATCAGCAATGGCCGTAATCCGACTAAAAATATGGATTTTTTCACCCTTCAAACCTCGAGGGTAGCCATTGCCATCCCAATGTTCATGGTGATCGCGAGCGACTTGGGCTGCTGACTGAATAATTTTGCGACGAGAATCTTTCAACAAATCATAGCCGATTTGAGCGTGCCGTTTGGCAGCCTCTTTTTCTAAGTCATTGAGCGGACCCGGTTTACCTAATATATCGGTTGGAACTTTCAATTTTCCGACATCATGCAATGGCACAGCTAAGGCGAGCATTTCAATTTGTGTCTCAGATAAACCATACTCTTTGGAGAGCAGTTTACACATTTCAACCATCCTTTGAATGTGCTTTCCAACGCTAAACTGTTTTTCCATAGCATCGCCCAAACGTTCGATTATTTCTCGTTGGGAGTCTTCAATATCTTTTGTGAGAAGCACGTTATCAAAAGCTATTTGGACATTATTACTGAATATTTCCAGAAGCTTTTTATCATAGCAATTCATTGCTCTGGGAATACCAGATAAATACAACAGGGATCCATTAGTATGTTTACCCTGACAATAGGCTGCAACGTATTCATCGCCATAAACCAGTGATTTTTCTTTCAATGCTTTTCTACAGGCAACAAGCTCATCCCCGGTTACAACATCTTCTAACAACGCTCCTTCTTGTCCATGGTACTCTCCTTTTCCAGAGAACACGTAAAACTCCTTAGGCTCGAATACATCAATTGGATTAGGGGCGGCAATGGCTGAAGTGATATAAGCAGCATCCTTTGTTCCTCCAAGTAGCGAAGATAGCTGTTGAATAATACCTTCGATAAAATTTTCTAAGGAACGAATAGAAAATAAATTTGCAGAAGCGGATATGATTTTTTCTAAACCTTGCCGATTCTCTTCAATTACCATGATATCTCGATATGAGCGAAGAGCTGCGATTACCACAGTGAACAATTTCTGAGCTGTAAGTTCGGTTTTCGATTTATAATCATTAATATCGTAATTTAGAATCACATCACGCTCTGGTGCTTGCCCGGGCTGCCCTGTGCGTAAAATGATACGAGTGAAATTGTTGTGAAGCTCGTTACGTACATATTGGGCAACGTCTAAACCGGCTTCATCTGTTTCCATTACAACATCTAACAACACAACCGCAATATCATCATGCTGCTGGAAAAGTTCTTTAGCTTCTTTCCCGCTGTATGCGCTAATAAAGCGAAGGCCT
The DNA here is from genome assembly GCF_018860635.1 of Aliiglaciecola lipolytica. Lineage (GTDB taxonomy): Bacteria > Pseudomonadota > Gammaproteobacteria > Enterobacterales > Alteromonadaceae > Aliiglaciecola > Aliiglaciecola lipolytica_A. Next base: position 546,845 of record NZ_JAHKPT010000035.1, on the reverse strand, counting down.
TTTTCCTGAAAAACAAAATCGTTCAATGCAAGCTTGGTAACCGCATGAACCTCAGGTTCATCGTCAACTATAAGGACTTTCCATACACCTTTCTGAACTTCAATTTTTTCGTCTGTGTCTTCAGCAAACAGAAACATATCAGACATAGCATAACCTCATAGATAAATATCCGAGACAATCTACCATTTAGAAACTACTTGAGCCACAGAAATTTAATACCTCAAAAACAACAGGCTTAACCTAACAAATTCATCGAACCTCATACACTTTCAAGTAGTTTTGCCCTGCCGTTTAATCAGGACACCCACCTTTAATTCATATGACATAAAATCTGGTCAGCATAGGTTTAAACATGGCTGTCTTTGTTGTTAGTTTTGCCCAGCACTTTATCCAGGACACCCACCCTTTAATTCACATGACATAAAATCTGGTCAGAATAGGTTTAAGCATGGGTGTCTTTGTTGTTAGGTTTAAGCATGGGTGTCTTTGTTGTTATCTTTGTTGTTATTTTGCGTATTTACTAGAAAGCTGAAGTGAGATAGGTCAGTTGACGTGTAATAGAATTAGCGTTTTTGAGCTGCACTTATACGGGGTTGGTTATTCAGGTCTTTTTTATGAAATATATTTATATATTGATAGTGAGCAAATAGTTTACCGATAGCCTCAGATTGATTGTATCCATGTTCAATAAGCAGCCAACCCCCTGCTTCTAGATACTGAAGTGATTGCTTAATGATTATTTTAATGTCATCTAAACCATCTTTTCCAGAAGTTAAAGCAGATACAGGCTCAAAACGCACATCACCTTGTGAAAGGTATTGGCTGTCACTTTCAACATAAGGCGGATTACTAACAATCAAGTCAAAAGTGTTAGCGCCTAATTCACTAAACCAACTACTGTGCAGAAATTTGACATGAGACAATTGATTGGCAACTGCGTTGCGCTTTGCTAAAGCGACTGCATCTTCAATGACATCCACACCTAAAACATCCCATTCAGGCTTTTCTTGAGCTAAAGACAATGCAATAGCCCCTGTACCTGTGCCCAAATCTAGTACTTTTGCCTTTTGATTTAAGGGTAATTGCAACGCTTGTTCAACCAATAATTCAGTTTCAGGGCGCGGAATCAGCGTATCAGGTGTCACCTCTAGACTTAGTGTCCAGAAATTTCGTTTACCAATTAAATGTGCTACTGGATGACCTAGCTTGCGCTTACAAACCAATTGCTGAAAACGTGATTGGGCGCTCTCATCAACGATTTGATCTGGCCAAGTCATCAGGTAAGTCGTTGATTTTCCGATGCAGTAAGCTAGTAACAATCTAGCATCCGTTTTCGGACTTTCGCCCTCTGACAGATGCTGATAGGCCCAATTCAACAGTTCTGAAACGCAGGAACCTGCAGTCAAATTTGGATTAGTTTCCATCAGACAAAGAGGCTAACAGGTCAGCCTGATGCTCCTGTCTAATTGGCTCCAGCAACGCATTCACATCGCCGGCAATTACGTCATCCAATTTGTACAAGGTTAAATTGATTCTATGGTCGGTCACTCGGCCTTGGGGAAAATTATAAGTACGAATGCGCTCAGAGCGATCCCCACTCCCAACCAAGTTTCTGCGGGTCGAAGCTTCTTCTGCAGCGCGTTTATCGTCCTCGATTTGATTCAATCTAGATTGCAGTACAGACATAGCTTTAGCACGGTTTTTGTGCTGAGAACGTTCATCCTGACATTCGACTACAACGCCTGTAGGTATGTGAGTTAGACGAATTGCAGAGTCTGTTTTGTTGACGTGCTGTCCTCCCGCCCCCGATGCCCGGAACGTATCAATTCTTAGGTCTGAAGGATTAATTTCAATTGCTTCAGATTCTGGTATTTCAGGCAATACTGCAACAGTACAAGCAGAGGTATGAATTCGGCCTTGAGATTCCGTTTCAGGAACCCGTTGAACTCGATGTCCACCGGATTCAAATTTCATGATTCCATAGACGCCGTCGCCGATAATATTCGCAACCACCTCTTTGTAACCACCGTGCTCACCTTCGTTTGCATTGATAAGCTCTACGCGCCAGCCTTGTGTCTCAGCATAACGGCTATACATCCTAAACAAATCACCAGCAAAAATAGCGGCTTCATCTCCACCAGCCCCCGCCCTGATTTCCAAGAAGCAATTGCTATCGTCATTAGGATCTCTTGGCAGCAATAATATTTGTAAGTCATTTTCTAAACTTTCGATTTTCGACTTAGCTTCTTTATACTCTTCTTGTGCCATCTCGCGCATTTCTGCATCATCTTCTTGCATCATTTCTTGCGCAGATTTTAAGTCTTCCTGGGCTTGCTGATAAAGCTTAAAGGTTTTAACAACACTTTCTAATTGAGAATATTCTTTAGATAACGCGCGGAATTTATTTTGATCAGCAATAATTTCTGCATTACTTAACAACGCCTGAACTTCTTCAAATCGTTCGATAAGGGTTTCTAATTTACTGACTACTGAATCTTTCATGATTTTCCTGTTTGTTCTTTTTCGACATCCAGACCCAATGTTTGCCTGAGCAATGACAATGTATCTTGGTCTTGTTCTGATGCAGCACGGCTCAGCGCTTTGGTTGGCGCGTGTAGTAACGCATTGGTCAGTTTATTTGATAATTCTATCACGACTTCTTGCGGATCTTTGCCTTCGGCCAATTGGCTTAGAGCACGTTGTTGTAATTTAACTTTAACGTCATTATTTTGCTGACGAAATAATTTCAATGAATCAATCGATTCTAGTGAGTTTTGCCAATTAAAATAGACCTGAGCCTGTTCTCTTATGATCAACTCAGCTTCGTCGGCAGCTTGTTGGCGACTGGCCAAATTCTGTTCAACAATATGTTGCAAATCATCAACCGAATACAAATAGGCATCATCTAAATCTGCGACTTCGGTTTCTATATCTCTAGGTACCGCAAGGTCCACGAAGAAGATAGGCTTATGTTTACGGTCTTTTAGCGCACTTTCTACCATCCCCTTACCGATAATGGGCAAAGTACTTGCAGTAGAACTAATGACAATATCGGCTTCATGCAAAACATTGGGAATTTGCGCAAGTGTAATAACGTTAGCGTTTATTTGCTCTGCTAATTCTTTACCACGGCTTAATGTCCGGTTGGCAACGGTAATCTTATTCACACCATTATTGGTCAGATGTTTAGCAACCAATTCTATTGTTTCACCAGCCCCTATTAACAAAACTTTGGTTTTTGATAATGAAGAGAATATCTGTTTTGATAACTGCACAGCAGCAAAAGCAACGGAAACCGCATTAGCACCAATGTCTGTCTCTGTTCGAACTTTCTTTGCCACCGAGAAAGTATGTTGGAATAACTTTTCAAGTTGACTATTCACTGCGCCATAATTTTTGGCGCTCGTATACGCTTGTTTTACCTGCCCTAGAATCTGCGGCTCACCCAATACTAAAGAATCTAAACCACTGGCGACTCGCAAAATGTGCTGGATAGCCTCTTGTTCTTCAAGCAGATAACTATGGCAAATAAGTTCGTTGGTATCTAAATTATGAAAGTTAGCAAGCCACTTGATCAGCTTATCGCCTAACGAATGTTCAGTTGATATATAAATTTCAGTTCGATTGCAGGTAGATAGAATTACTGATTCTTCAGCACCTAAATGCTCTCGCAAAGAGGCAAGCGCTTCCACCATGGATTCCACAGGAAAGGCAACTTTCTCGCGTAAAACCACAGGGGCCGTTTTGTGATTAATTCCTACAGCAATCAGTGTCATTGAGAAATGCTAGTCAACCGTGCAATATTATTGGGAGCGGCATTGTACGCAAAAGCCAAAAGTATTGAAAGTAGTGGAGCTTCTGTGTTCCCATATAAAATAACAATCCAACTCAATTTTAGCTGTTTTTTATCAGAAGTCTTAATTAACGCATAAAAAATCATCTAAATCTCAATTTGGCACTTTGCATGAAATCGATTTTTGTCATATCTGCTTGTTTGACCATACTGTTATTATCAGGTTGTGTAACATCGACTAGAATTAATCAAAGTATCGATAGCGAACGTCATCAACACCAGCTTTCAGATTTAACCCATTGGAAAATCAAAGGGCGCTTAGCATTCAAAAGTGAAGAAGATAAAGTTAGTGCTTACATGAATTGGCAGCAGCAACTAACTCAACTTGATTTACAATTAAATACCTTTATAGGTACCAGCATTTTAAAAATGCAAAGTGGTGATAACTACGCAAAATTAGAAGTTGATGACCAAACCTTCACCGATACTGACCCCAATAAATTGATTTTACGGGTAACAGGTTGGAATATTCCGGTAGAAAAGCTCGGACTTTGGGTAAAAGGACAACATACAAAAAATGATAACGTGGTGTACGATGAGTACGGTTTAGTCAGTAAGTTAGAAGCTAAATGCAAAAAATGCGTGCCTTGGACGTTAACTTATTCTGACTACAAAAAAGTGGAAGAACTTTGGTTACCCCATGCTATTGAGCTGACCAACACGCAAAATACCGCGAATCAAATTAAAATTAAAATATCTTCTTGGCAGAGAATGCAATGATACAGAGCCCGCTCCCTCAACATTGGTGGCCTAGCCCCGCCAAATTAAACCTTTTTTTGCACATCAATGGACAAAATGAAAAAGGTTATCATTTATTGCAAACATTATTTCAATTAGTGGATATTGGTGATCAATTAGCGTTTGAAGTCACTGATGACGGCGCCATTAGCATAAAAAGCGAACTAGAAGGTGTAGCCCAAGAAGATAATTTAATCTACAAAGCAGCCAAACAATTACAGCAACTTTCAGGCTCAACTTTAGGTTGCAATATCTGGTTAGATAAGCAGCTTCCAATGGGAGGTGGCATTGGCGGAGGTTCGTCCAATGCGGCAACAACCTTGGTTGCGCTCAATGCATTGTGGAAAACGAAATTATCAGAATCGCAATTAGCTGACATCGGATTAACCCTAGGTGCCGATGTCCCTATATTCATCTATGGCAAAACCGCTTTTGCAGAGGGTGTGGGAGAAAAAATCACAGCAACTGAGCTTCCTTCGAAATTTTATCTGATTGTTTTTCCAAATTGTCACGTGTCCACTGCGGAAATTTTTGCGGCGGATGATTTAATCCGAAATTCAGCTAAAATAGCCTGGCAAGATTACGAATTTACGAAAACTCGCAATGATTGCCAAAAATTAGTCTGTGATCGCTATCCTAAAGTTGCAAATTTATTACGTCAGTTGTTAGAATACGCGCCGTCGAGAATGACAGGGACAGGAGCGTGCTTATTTTCTGTTTTTGACACTTTCGAACAAGCTGAGCAGGTTAAACGAATCTTGCCTGAAGATTGTCAGGCGTTTGTCGCAAAAGGTATTAATACATCACCCTTACATGAGTATTTAGCTATACTGCAATTAACCTCGGCTTAACTGCTGACAAACGCAATCTAGACTAAGCTCGCGGCAACCCTGAAACGCGATGAATCAATGTAGCCCATTGGTTACCCTTAACACTTTCGCACTGAGGAAATTTCTTGTGCCGGACATGAAGCTTTTCGCTGGTAATGCAGTACCAGAACTCGCCCAAAAAGTAGCAGATAGACTTTATACTAAACTTGGCCACGCTAGTGTGGGCCGCTTCAGTGATGGTGAAATAAGCGTCGAAATCCATGAGAATGTACGTGGTTCTGACGTTTTTATCATTCAATCAACTTGTGCCCCAACTAACGATAACCTAATGGAATTGATCGTGATGATCGACGCACTTCGTCGCGCATCAGCAGGTCGTATAACCGCTGTAATTCCATATTTTGGCTATGCACGTCAAGATCGACGAGTTCGCTCGGCGCGTGTTCCTATTACCGCAAAGGTAGTGGCTGATTTCTTATCGAACGTGGGTGTTGACCGCGTATTAACCATCGACTTGCATGCAGAACAAATTCAAGGTTTCTTCGATGTGCCAGTAGATAACGCATTTGGAACACCGATTTTGCTAGACGATATGCGTCGTCGTGATTTTCATAATCCAGTAGTAGTTTCGCCAGACATCGGTGGTGTAGTAAGAGCCCGAGCAATGGCAAAACTGCTTAATGACACAGATTTGGCGATTATTGATAAACGTCGTCCCAAAGCTAATGTCGCACAAGTTATGCATATCATTGGTGATGTAAACGATCGAGATTGTATCATTGTCGATGATATGATCGACACTGGCGGTACATTAGGTAAAGCAGCTGAAGCACTAAAAGCTCACGGTGCAAGAAACGTGTATGCCTATGCAACTCATGCGATCTTCTCTGGTAATGCAGTGGAAAATATTCAAAACTCAGTGATTGATGAAATTATCATCACCGATAGTATTCCACTTGCTGATGACATAAAAGCTTTGAGCCGTGTCAAACAACTAACCTTGTCCAACATGTTAGCTGAAGCAATTCGTCGAGTGAGTAATGAAGAATCCATTTCAGCGATGTTCGAGTACTAATTTCTAACAGTACACGAGATTGATTAAAAGCCGTTTGATTGTAAAATCAAACGGCTTTTTTATGCACTTTTATAAAATGTAATTGTCAAAGTATCGTGTTATACATGGTTATATATTGTACAAAATAATATTGATGGGATAAAAATGAATAAGTTACTGTGTCTATTTTCGATAATATTTTTTGTGGGTTGTTCAGGTACTGATACTGCCGATACCAGCGTGTCTGCAGCGGCTCAAGCAAAACCGGCTGTAGAATTGAAAAAAGCGAACAACAGTGAAGCCACACAAGAGGAAACAGAAATGCTCACTATTACTGGCACCATTGTTTATAAAGGTATGGAAGGTGGATTTTTTGGCTTAGACGCAAATGATGGCAAAAAATACATGCCCAGAGGAATGAACAAAGAACTATTGCAAAATGGCATGGTTGTCGAAGTAAAAGGCTATGTTTTAACTGATGTACTAACGTTTCAACAATATGGTGAAGTACTCAAAGTAGTAGAAGCTATTGAAATTGATAGAAGTAAAGTTAAGCAAAAAGACGCTTGGTGAGCCCTCTCTCGTCTTGTATAAAAAATTGAGCCCGAACAATGTCGGGCTCTCGAACCATATTAATCTATTTGAACATGAGATTAATCTAAATTTTTCTCTACCGGCACACCTTCTGATTTATAAACCACACCACCTTTCATCACAAAGTCGACCCGCTGTAATAAATTAATGTAACGTAAAACATCTCCGTGAACCGCAATAATATCGGCATCTTTACCCGCTGAAACCGTACCCGTTTTTTCATGGACCCCCATCATAACTGCGGGCCAATAAGTTGCTGCACGAATCGTATCCATAGCACTTATATTCATTTCATCTACCCATACTGCCATTTCATTCCAGGTACTTTGACAATGAAACTTCGCCGGAATACCACTATCTGTGCCAACTAGAAAAACCACACCCGCGTCTTTCAATTGCGCGATCTTGCGTTTCAACGTAGGTTTACGTAGCGGTGTCAGTTGCATGTAGTCCAGTTGCCCTACATGTTCTAACGATCCTTTGATATCAGTAATTGTGTCTTCCTTGAGTCCACGCTTCCAACATTGGCTGTCTAATTTTTCAGGATTGGCAACAGTGGCAGGATAATTCCACAAACCTTCAACGGTGGGTGTCCAAAATAAAGGTCCGCCCGCTACTCGACCGGTTGCAGTGCGCTCTTTTAGCATTTTTACAATATCTTCGGGATACTCAGGAGAGGTTGTTAGTCCAGTATGTTCAAAATTATCGACTCCGATTTCAAGACCGCGTCTAATTTCATTCGGTCTATGGGAATGCGCGATAACTTTAAGGCCTCTTTTATGCGCTTGATCGACAATAGCTTGGGCTTCTTCTAATTCCATTTTATCCTGATCAATTAATTTAATGATGTTCATACCTGCATCAGCTAATTTATTAACTTTTTGCTTTGCATCACGCACCCCATTGATGCCCCAACGAAACTGTTCCGTTCCTGGGTAGGCTTCATGTTGTAAGAACGGCCCTGACACATATAAGTTAGGACCAGGAATAGTGCCATCTTCAATTCGTTTTTTAACGCTTATGGTGTCATCTAAAGGTGCTCCTAAATCTCGAGCACTCGTGATCCCCGCGAGCAATAGTTGCACAGCACTCGCGGGCATAATTTCATCAGCCAAACGGTTTATGTAAGCTTTATCCCAATGCACATAGTCTGAGTGACCATTGAGCATTAAATGAGCATGGTTTTCCCACAGACCAGGTAACACATCCATCCCTTCGGTGGAAACAATTTGATACCCCTTAGGCACAGGTAAAGTATCAACTGTGCCTACTTGTTGAATAATTCCATCTTTGATTAAAATGACGCTATTCGCTATAGGTTGGTGCCCAAACCCATCAATTAAGCGTCCACCAACTAACGCTGTTTGCTCAGCAAAAACGCTGAAATTGATTAAACTGGCACACAATATTACGACCCAAGATTTAAGATGATTCATTCAAACTATTTCCTATATTGAGAATAACTAAAAAGCTAATCTATCCTATATCCACAAGTGATACAAAATCTTAGACAGCTAGTTAAATAAAGTACCAAGTGCTTGTTAAGTATGCACTCGAGTGGTAGACTTCCGCGCCCGTTTTCAATGGGTAGCGAGGTAATACTTGCATTTATGTAGTTTCTGGTCGCAAGAAACTACAAAATTTAATTTTTTAATTTGGAGTTCCAAAATGTCTGATGCAATTTTCAACTTGGATGCAGAAGTTCGTTCTGACTTGGGGAAAGGTGCGAGCCGCCGCCTACGTCGTGAAGACAAAGTCCCTGCTATCCTTTACGGTGCTGGTAAAGACCCAGTATCTCTAACACTAGCTCATAACAAAGTAATTCAAGCGCAAGAATTCGAAGCTTTTTATAGCCACGTTCTTACTCTTAACATTGCTGGTGAAAAAGTAGACGCGCTTGTTAAAGATATGCAACGTCACCCTTTCAAACCAAAAGTTACACACATAGATTTCTTGCGTGTTGATAAAAATAAAGAAGTTACAACCAATGTACCTCTTCATTTCATCAACGAAGATAAAGCGGAAGCAATTAAAACTGAAGGCGGTCACGCAGAACATCACATGAATGATGTTGAAGTAACATGTTTACCTGGCGTACTTCCAGAATTCATCGAAGTTAACTTAGAGTCTGTTGGTCTAGGTGAAACTGTTCACTTGTCTGACCTTGTGCTTCCTGAAGGTGTAGTTTTAGTTGAGCTTGCTAAAGGTGAGTCTCATGACTTGGCTGTAGCAACAATTAAAACAGCTAAAGGACCAAGCGCAGAAGAAGCTGAAGAAGGCGATTCTGAAGAAGCTGCATCTGAGGAATAAGTTGCTTGTCTGACATTCAACTTATTGTGGGCCTGGGAAATCCAGGCCCCGAATATCAAAATACCCGTCACAATGCCGGTACATGGTTTGTTGAAGCACTGGCAAAACAATTTGGGTGCACGCTCAAATTGGAAAATAAATTTTTTGGATATACTGGCCGCATTACTTATGCTGGACAGGATATTAGATTACTGATCCCTACCACCTATATGAATAAAAGTGGTCAGGCAGTTTCAGCTCTAAGCAGTTTTTATCGAATCCCCCCTGAAAATATGTTGGTTGCATTTGATGAGCTTGATTTACCACCCGGTATTGTAAAATTCAAGGTTGGCGGCAGTTCCAGTCAAAATGGGATCAGGGATATAGTTTCAAAACTGGGAAACTTTAAAGACTTTTTACGCTTACGTATTGGCATTGGTCATCCAGGTGATAAATCCAGAGTTACCGGCCATGTGTTAGGAAAAGCGTCAAAACAAGATCAAGAAAAAATCGATGCCGCAATAGACGAAGCATTGCGTTGTACCGAAATATTGTTAAAGGATGATTTAAAAAAGGCAATGAATCGCCTTCATTCATTCAAAGTAGAATAACAGCATACGCCGGATTATCTGAGCGCCAAATAGTTTAAGGAACACCAAATGGGTTTTAAATGTGGAATAGTTGGTTTGCCCAACGTCGGAAAATCAACGTTGTTCAATGCATTAACAAAAGCTGGCATAGAAGCGGCTAATTTTCCGTTTTGTACGATTGAACCCAATACAGGTGTTGTACCTGTGCCAGATGAAAGACTGACTGCACTATCTGAGATCGTTAAACCGCAACGCGTCATTCCTACCACAATGGAATTTGTTGATATTGCAGGATTGGTCGCTGGTGCTTCTAAAGGCGAAGGTTTAGGTAATAAGTTTCTCGCAAACATTCGCGAAACAGATGCCATAGGACATGTTGTTCGTTGTTTTGAAAATGACAACATCGTGCATGTTGCAGGTAAAGTTGATCCACAAGATGACATTGAAGTTATCAACACTGAATTGGCCTTGGCTGATTTAGAAACGGTTGAAAAAGCACTACTTAGAGTTGCCAAAAAAGCTAAAAGTGGTGATTCTGATGCAAAATTCGAAATAAAAGTATTGGAAAAGATTAAGCCAGCATTGGATGAAGGAACTTTACTTCGCGGTGTGGCGCTAGAAAAAGAAGAACTAGCCGCAATTAGCTACATGAACTTACTGACGCTTAAACCGACAATGTATGTAGCAAACGTTAACGAAGATGGGTTTGAGAATAATCCTTATCTGGACAAAGTTCGCGCTATTGCTGAAAAAGAAAATGCAGTAGTTGTAGCAGTATGCGCAGAAATTGAATCTGAAATAGCAGAGTTAGATGAAGAAGAAAAAGCAGAATTTATGGATGAATTGGGTTTAACAGAACCCGGCTTAAACCGAGTCATTCGTGCGGGCTACAACTTATTGACCTTACAAACTTACTTTACTGCTGGAGTTCAAGAAGTAAGAGCTTGGACTTTCCCTGAAGGCTCAACTGCACCACAAGCTGCCGGTAAAATCCATACAGACTTTGAAAAAGGTTTTATTCGAGCTGAAATAATTGGTTACGACAACTTCGTAGAATTTAAAGGTGAGCAAGGAGCCAAAGACGCCGGTAAATGGCGTTTGGAAGGCAAAGACTACATTGTGAAAGACGGTGATGTTATTCACTTCCGCTTTAACGTCTAACTTGTAGTGTTCGACAATTTGATATTTGAAGAGGCCCATTAATTGGGTCTTTTTTATTTCCCATGCGAGCTATTTAAAAGAGAGAAACATATCCACATGATCGATACCGCCATCATCGTATAGCTCACTTTTTATTTCAAATCCCCACTTTTTATAAAACGCAATAACATCTACCTGAGCCGATAATAAAAGCCCTTCAACCTTCGTATCTTGTTGGAAATATTCAATAATTTCATCCATCATTTGAGCTGCTAATCTTTGACCACGAGCATGGCTGTCTACAACAACTCGTTCTATTTTCCCGATAACCGATGCTTCGCCAACAATCCGTAATCGTGAATAAGCCAACAATTGCTGCTTCTGTGAATAGACACATAAGTGTTTGGATAGTTGATCCAGATTATCAATATCGTCATAAAAACTTTTTTGTTCTAAAACAAAAACGTTCTGGCGTAAACGCAAAATTTGATAAAGCTGATTCGGGCTTAATTGCTCAAATGCATAAAAACAATAATTCATAAAACTAAGAATTCTCGATGCCTTAATATTAGTCGTTGCACTAGGTCAACTGTAATAATATTTTTACGGCTTAGATGGATGCCCCTAGTATGCCACCGCTATGCTTGTTAGCATAGATCAACTCATACAGAGATAAATATTAAAAACAAAGGATTTTCAATGGAATTAGGTACACTCATATCACTTACCGTGTATTTTATCGTGATGCTTGGTATAGGCCTTTACGCCTTCAGAGAGTCCACATCCGACATGACAGAATACATGCTCGGTGGTAGGACGTTAAGCCCTAAAGTGACAGCCTTATCTGCAGGTGCGTCAGACATGAGTGGTTGGATGTTAATGGGAGTTCCTGGCGCAATGTACGTATCCGGACTATCGAGTATCTGGATCGCGGCAGGATTAACCATAGGTGCTTTCCTGAATTATATTTTGGTTGCTCCAAGGCTTAGGGTTTACACTGAAGTGGCTAATAATTCTATTACCCTACCCGACTATTTTGAAAACCGATTCGAAGACAAAAGCCGCTTACTCCGAGTTATTTCCTCCGTCGTGATTATTATATTTTTTACCCTTTATACCTCCAGCGGTGTCGTTGCTGGCGGCAAGCTATTTGAATCCTCTTTTGGTTTAACATACGAAACCGGTCTTTATGTGACAGCCGGTGTGGTGGTTGCGTATACCTTATTTGGTGGTTTCTTAGCGGTGAGCATGACTGACTTTGTGCAAGGCTGCATAATGTTTGTGTCTCTTATTATGGTTCCCTTAGTTGTGTTGTTTGAAGTGGGCAGTATAGGCGAAGTCACCCAACAGATATCGAGTGTTAGTGAGAATATGATGAGTTTGTGGGTAGATGCATCAACTGGACAGGCACTCTCGGCCATCGGCATCATTTCGTTACTTGCTTGGGGACTCGGTTATTTTGGACAGCCACACATAATTGTAAGATTTATGGCTATTCGACATGTCAAAGACATGAAAGTAGCGAGACGGATTGGCATGAGTTGGATGATCGTCTCTTTGGCAGGCGCAGTTGCAACGGGTTTGTTCGGTTTAGCCTATATGACTAAAACCCAAGGAAATATTGAAGATCCTGAAACTATTTTTATTGTGTTATCACAATTGTTATTTAACCCATTTGTCGGCGGTTTTTTACTCGCAGCAATTCTAGCCGCAATTATGAGTACCATTTCATCGCAGCTACTGGTGACCTCAAGCTCATTGACGGGTGATTTTTATCAAGCATTTTTACGTCGTGGAGCCAGTCAAAAAGAGTTGGTCATGGTAGGTCGTATATCGGTGGCTTTAGTCGCTTTTGTAGCGGTAATGCTTGCGTATGACCGAGATAGCACAGTCCTCACATTAGTTAGTAACGCATGGGCTGGTTTTGGTGCGGCTTTTGGACCATTGGTTATCATTAGTTTGTACTGGAAGCGCATGACATTTGCTGGTGCATTAGCTGGTATGATTACCGGTGCAGTAACGGTACTCATTTGGGTTTTTGCAGACTTAACGATTAATGGACAGGCATTGAGCGATGTCATTTACGAAATAGTACCTGGGTTTATTGTAAGTTGTATCTTTACTGTGGGTGTCAGTCTTATGACAGCCAAGCCTACAGCAACTATTTGCCAGACATTCGATAGCGTTGACCGTGAATTAGAAGATTTGTAAAAAACGGCGAAAAAACACAGAGGCAAACAAGCTATTAACAAGTTGTTTACCTTTGCTTTTTTTAAACGATTTTGTTGCTAAATATAGTAAATGGTCATACCTATTCTGCTCTAAAGTATGTTATTGTTCTATGCATATAAGTATTTTGTCTAACGCTCGAATTTACGTGGAAATAAAACATGACTAACTCTATTCCGTCAGTGACTCATTTGAAACAGCTTGAGGCTGAAAGTATTCATATTTTCAGAGAAGTTGCTGCAGAATTCGATAACCCAGTAATGCTCTATTCAGTAGGAAAAGACTCTTCGGTCTTATTACACTTAGCCCGCAAAGCTTTTGCCCCAGGTAAAATTCCTTTTCCTTTATTACATGTCGACACCACTTGGAAATTCCACGAAATGATCGAATTCCGTGACAAGATGGCTAAGAAGCATGATTTAGATTTGCTAGTTCATATCAACCAAGAAGGTATCGATATGGGCGTAGGTCCGTTTTCCCACGGTAGTGCCAAGCATACCGATATAATGAAAACGGCTGGATTAAAACAAGCTCTGAACAAATATAAATTTGATGCCGCTTTCGGTGGGGCTCGTCGCGATGAAGAGAAGTCTCGTGCTAAAGAAAGAGTCTACTCTTTCCGTGATGATAACCATCGTTGGGATCCAAAAAATCAACGTCCAGAATTGTGGAATATCTATAATTCGCAAATCAATAAAGGGGAAAGTATTCGTGTATTCCCTATGTCTAACTGGACTGAGTTAGATATCTGGCAATATATTTACCTAGAAAATATTGAAATCCCTTCACTATACTTAGCCAAACCCAGACCTGTTGTTGAAAGAGATGGGGTTTTGTTTATGGTTGACGACGATCGTATGCCTTTAGAAGAGGGTGAAGTACCGCAAATGCGTTCAGTTAGATTTAGAACCTTAGGCTGTTATCCACTAACGGGTGCTGTCGAATCTACAGCGGATACCTTACCTGAAGTCATCCAAGAAATGTTGTTAACTAAAACTTCAGAGCGTCAAGGAAGGGTTATAGATCATGACTCTTCAGGTTCAATGGAGAAGAAAAAGATGGAAGGATATTTCTAATGGCTAACAACATCGTATGGCATCAACATGATGTCGACAAGCAACGCAGAGCCAAAGCAAAAGCACAAAAACCATCAGTAATTTGGTTAACAGGTCTTAGTGGCTCTGGCAAATCTACTATTGCTAATTTATTAGAAAAGAAACTAGCTGAAGCCAGCAAGCATACTTATTTGCTTGATGGTGACAATGTTCGTCACGGTTTGTGTGGCGACCTAGGTTTTAGCGACTCTGATAGAGTTGAAAACATACGCCGAATCAGCGAAGTGGCTAAACTTTTTGTAGATTCAGGATTAATCGTACTCACAGCGTTCATTTCGCCATTCAAAGCGGACAGAGATTTTTGTCGTAGTTTGCTGGCCGAAGGGGAATTTATCGAAGTGTTTGTCGATACTCCCTTAGAAGTTTGCGAGCAACGAGACCCAAAAGGACTTTATCAAAAAGCTCGTCAGGGCGATATTAAAGACTTTACGGGAATTGATTCCACCTACGAAACACCAGAGAATCCAGAAATTCATTTAACATTTTCAGGACAAAGCGCAGAAGAATCTGCTGAGTTATTGTTTAAAATGTTACAGGAAAAAGGATTTTTAGACTGATGTTTGACCATGCTCTCGCAACGCAAGTCGCTGAAATAACCCATAAAGCAGGGACAGCCATACTTGAAATATATAAAAAAGATTTCGCTATTTACGAAAAGTCTGATGAAAGTCCTTTGACCGAAGCAGATTTAGCCGCACATCACATCATTGTGGATGGACTCAAAGCGATTTCGGAACTGCCTATTTTATCAGAAGAGTCTGCCAGTATTGACTGGAAAACTAGACAAACCTGGGATGATTACTGGCTGGTTGACCCACTAGATGGCACTAAAGAATTCGTAAAGAAAAACGGTGAGTTTACCGTTAACATCGCTTTAATTAGTAACGGAAAGCCTGTTTTAGGCGTAGTTTATGCCCCAGTACTAAATGCCACTTATGTTGGTGTTAGTGAACTAGGCGCATATAAGATAGATGGTGGAGAAATTAACGATATTAGCGTTAAACCACATCAAGATGGCGAAACCTGGCAAGTCGTAGGTAGCCGTTCACACCAAAGCCCTGAAATTAAATCATTACTGGATTCTCTGCCTGGCCAGACAGAATTAGTAGCAATGGGAAGTTCACTTAAACTGTGTTTGGTTGCTGAAGGCAAGGCTCACCTATATCCTCGATTAGGTCCAACATCTGAATGGGATACAGGTGCAGCACAAGCTGTAGTTGAAGCTGCTGGCGGTAAAGTTACCGTTATCAATTCAGACAACCCATTGGATCCTGATGCCCCAGCGTTACGTTACAATCAAAAAGATTCTGTATTAAACCCTTATTTTTTGGTGAGTTGCTAAAATATGAATAGCGAAAACACATTACTACAAAAAGATATATTGTCTTACTTAGATCAACATGAGAAAAAAGATCTTCTTCGATTTCTTACTTGCGGAAGTGTAGATGACGGCAAAAGTACGCTTATCGGACGTTTGTTACACGACTCAAAAATGATCTATGAAGATCAGTTAGCAGCGATTACCAAAGACAGTAAAAAAGTAGGCACAACAGGCGAAAAAGTTGACCTTGCTTTGTTGGTTGATGGATTACAATCAGAGCGTGAGCAAGGTATCACCATTGATGTAGCTTACCGTTATTTTTCGACTGATAAACGTAAATTTATCATTGCAGATACTCCAGGACACGAACAATATACGCGTAACATGGTAACAGGTGCTTCAACCTGCCAAATGGCGATTATTTTAGTCGACGCCCGTGCTGGCGTGAAAACGCAAACTCGTCGTCACTCATTTTTAGTCTCGTTGTTAGGTATCAAACACGTCATTGTTGCTATCAACAAAATGGATTTGATGGATTATAGTCAGACTGTTTTTGAAGAGATTAAGCAAGATTATTTGGAGTTTTCTAAACAACTAGACATTCCTGATATCACTTTTATTCCTTTGTCTGCACTTGATGGCGATAACGTGGTGAATAAAAGCGAACACACGCCTTGGTATACTGGAAGTACCTTGATGACAGCGTTGGAAAATATAGAAATCGGTAAAGACCTCAATCTGGATGATTTCCGCTTCCCTGTGCAATATGTCAATCGCCCACATCTTAACTTCCGCGGATTTGCTGGTACAGTTGTATCTGGTCAAATTGCAGTAGGCGATAAGGTTACGACCTTGCCATCTGGAAAACAGTCAACGGTAAAATCAATCGTTAACTTTGAAGGTGAACAACAGCTTGCTCATGCTCCATTGACTACGACCTTAACCTTAGAAGACGAAATTGATATATCTCGTGGCGATATGATTGTTAAGTCGGATAATTTACCACTACATGGAAATACGTTTAAGACCCATTTGGTTTGGATGGATGAAGAAGCATTGATTCCAAACAAGCAGTATGGTTTTAAATTTGCGACGAAATTCGTACCGGGTTCGGTCACCAATATCAATTATTTAATTGACGTCAATACCATGGAAAAGAAAGAAGCAGTACATCTGAACTTAAATGAGATTGCGGTTGCTAATATCAAGCTTACTCAGATGGTTGCTTGTGACCCCTATACTGAAAATCGTGCTACAGGTGCGTTTATCATTATAGATAGGGTAACAAATGGAACTGTGGGCGCAGGAATGATAATCGAGCAGACACAGGCGACAACGGCTGTGAATCAATTCTCAGAATTTGAAATTGAGTTCAATACTTTGGTTAGAAAACACTTCCCACATTGGAATGCCACTGACATAACCAAGTTATAATTACTCGAACTCCCAGCTGTGGATTTTAATCAATTTGCTGTTATCGCGATTTTTTTCGCAACTATTGCGGCGCTTATCTTTACTGATAAGCGCCCTTCTTCTGTGTTTGCAGGTTCCACATTAGCATTAATGCTATTTGGCCAAATAACATTTTCAGAAGTTGCCCATAATCTTACCAACGAAGGCTTACTGACCCTTATTATTTTGCTGTTAGTTAGCACCGCCGTTGATAAGACATCCATGATTAAAAGTTTAGGCAGAAAACTGATTACAGCCAGTTTTAAAGCGAGTTACTGGCGATTGTTTGGACTCACTTTTGCATCCTCAGCACTACTAAATAACACCGCAGTGGTTGCCAGTATGATTGCTCCAATCAGCCAAAATCAACATCACCCTGCATCAAAGTTACTTATTCCGCTGTCCTACTCCGCAATATTAGGCGGGACAGTCACGCTTATAGGAACATCTACCAACTTGATTGTAGATAGCTTCCTGATTGAACAAGGACACCCTGGTTTCCAGTTCTGGGACTTTACCTTTTACGGTTTGATTGCCGGCTTAAGTTGTGGCTTATTAATGTTTTTATTAACACCAATTTTGCCAAATATTGAGACCCGCAAAGGGAATTTTCAATATTACTTTATAGAAGCTGAAGTGATAGCTGATTCGGAATTGATCGGAAAAACCGTAGAACAAAATCATTTACGAAATTTACCTGAATTGTTTTTAGTTGAAATCATTCGTGACGGGCAATTAATTAGTCCAGTAGCTCCCGACCTGATGATTTTAGAAAAAGATAAATTAATTTTTTCTGGAAACATAAAGAACGTAGACAGCCTTTCACATATAAAGGGGTTAGTGTTATTTGCCGAAACAGATGGCCTTTTAAGAGATAACTTAACCGAAGTTATCATCTCAAATCGAGCTCAAATTATAGGCAAAACCCTTAAAGCTGTTGGGTTTAGAGCCCTATTTGATGCTGCAGTTGTTGCTATTCGAAGAGATGGTGAGCAGTTATCTGGTAAATTGGGAGACATTAAATTGCAAGCCGGAGATTTCCTCTTACTTGCAACGGGACAAGATTTTGTTAACAGGCACAACCTGAGTAAAAACTTCTTTATCATTTCTGAACAGAAAATTTCAACCCGTCTAAATAAACCTCAAGAAATTTTGACCATTGGTGGCTTTTTATTAACCATTTTATTAGCTGCAACTTCGGTACTCAGTTTATCTTCAGGCTTATTATTTTTCATGGCCGCGTTAATCGTCGCCGGTGTTATTAATAATTCAGAGCTAAAACGAAACATTCCAATTAACTTAGTAATTGTGATTGTTGGCGCATTGAGTTTAGCGTCTGCCCTATCTTCTTCAGGCGTAATTGATCTAATAACCGGTTCCTTAAAACCCTTTTTAAGTGACAGCAGTCCATTTATAGCTTTGCTGGTTGTCTACGGGTTAACCCTACTGTTGACAGAATTGGTCACCAACAATGCAGCCGCAGCCCTGATGTTTCCTTTCGCATACGGTGTAGTTCAACTGCTAGAAGTTCCACTTATGCCCTTCGCATTAGCGGTAGCATTCGCTGCCAGCGCTAGTTTTTTATCACCTTATGGATATCAAACCAATTTATTAGCGTTTAATGCCGCCAATTATAAATTTAAACATTTTATCAACTTTGGTTGGCCAGTTTCTTTACTGTATTCGAGTATCGTTTTGCTGCTGTTGAAGTATTCTTACAGCCTCTAATTCTAAAATTCCTACTACAAAATTTTGGTACCAAATCGTGGACAGGCACCAAAACTACAATTTGTGGACAGGCAACCAAACTAGACCTGAATTCAATTTAAACTAGACTTCTCATTACCAAAATTACTACTAAGCTATTGTGAATTGCATTAAAAATGGATTAAAAAATGCCTGTTGCAAGGAAGCATCAAATTAGCCTGGTTGATACGCCGTATTACCACTGTGTATCTAGGTGCGTTCGCCGTGCCTACCTATGTGGCATAGACACTCATAGCGGCCAAAACTATGAACATCGACGCCAATGGGTTGAGGACCGATTATTATTACTCACATCTGTTTTTTGCATTGATGTATGTGCCTATGCAGTCATGAGCAACCATATTCACGTGGTATTGCATGTAAATAAAACTAAAGCACTTGGTTTATCAGACACAGACGTCATCAAAAATTGGCAAAAAATACACAAGCCAACCGAATTAGCTCTGCAGTTTATCCAAACTAAATCACCGGAATTGAACGAAACCCAAAGACAAGCCCTCAATAATACAATATCAATATATCGTCAGCGCTTATTTGATATTAGTTGGTTTATGCGCGAGTTGAATGAACCGATTGCTCGACGGGCAAATCTAGAAGATAAGTGCACTGGGCATTTCTGGGAAGGTAGATTTAAATCCCAAGCGTTGCTAGACGAAAAAGCGCTAACCGCTTGCATGGTATATGTCGATTTAAACCCTATTAGAGCTAAGATAGAGGCTACACCTGAAACTTCGAGTCACACTAGCATTAAACGACGCATTGCGGCATTTCAAAAAGGTATTCAACCTCGCGAATTAATGCCTTTTGTTTCTGAAAACAACAAAGAGTCGTGCTTACCTTTAAATTTGATCGATTATATAAGCTTAGTGAGGGAAACAGCTAAAATATCCAATCCATCGCATGACAATTTAGTTACTACTTCTCAACAGAGTATTCTAACCAAACTGAATTTTATTGAATCAACTTGGTTTACTCTCAGTCACCAATTCGAAGCGATTTATGGTCTTGCAGCAGGTAGTTATCACGCCTTAAAACGATTCAAAGAACATACGAACAGGAAAAGAATACTAAGTGTCACAGATAATTATTATTGAGTAAGAGCCTAAAGAATAATATCTGCAACACAAATTCTAATGCGACCAATTTACAATTAACGGAACAGAACTTTTTCTTTATTAAACCAGTTTACGCAAAATGCCAACAAACCTGCGGCAATCAAAGCCGTAGACCCGAAAATTGCAATCAACTGAAAATAATCCATTGTACCTTTAATCAATTCTTTTATAGCCAATGCAACGTTAGTTAAAGGTACCCAAGCCCAAATCCCTTTCAATTCAACCCCGGGCGCCATGGCTAAAAAGATAGGGATAAACAACAACATCATCAACGTCCCCATATAACTTTGCGCCTCCTTGTAACTTTTAGCGTAGATGGACAGGCTTAATAAAATAGATGCGAAAATAGCTACCACGGGAATTAACATCAGGAACATCAGAATAAAGTCTACAGCGCCAATGGAAGACATAAATGTCACCACAAACTCAATCGCTAAACCCTGACTAAGTATCAGCCCCCATAATGCCATGCTGGTGACAGTAATGAGTGCTGAAGTTAAACCTGCAAAGGCGATAGTTAGAAATTTACCTAATACTAGTTTGTAGCGCTCAATAGGCGAAATTAACAAGGTCTCTAAGGTTCCTCTTTCCTTTTCTCCCGCCCCTAAATCTGCAGCCGGAAACATTGCCCCTTGAAGACACAATATAAAAATAAAGTAAGGTATTAAACCACCTATTTTCTCTCCCCAATTTTCGCGGCTGTCAGCAGTATTAACTTTCTCTAGAATAATCGGATTTAATACAGCAATTTGTTGTTCTTCTGATAAATTCAATTTAGCAAAAGCGGACGCCCTTAATTTTTGAAGTTGTTCATCAACTATTTCATTTACACGATAAAAAACGCGATTCAAGCCAGAATCATTTAGATGAAGTTTTAGCAGTGCCTGTCCAGATTGCAAAACGTCATCAGAGTAATTTGCTGGAATTTCTAAGACAAAATCGACTGTATTCTCTTGGATCAATTTTTTGTAATCCGTCTGCTGATTGATTTCAACTCTTTTTAAACCATCAATTTGCATTAATTTAGCATCAATATCAGGAGCGTACTGTCCTCCTATCAACGCATAATTCAACACTTTATTTTGTGCTTCAGTCGCGGCATTTTGCGCAAAATAAATAGCTATACCAGCGAAAGCAGGCATTACAAGTATGGGAACCGCAATCATAAAAAATAGCGTTTTTTTATCTCTGACTAGTTCTTTTAATTCTTTTAAAAACACCAACCACATTATGACTCTCCCTTTTGAATGGTGGCTAAGAAAGCATCATGTAAATTACCATCTATTGCCTGTCTCCTAAATTCATCAAGACTGCCATCAAACTGACTAATCCCTTTATCAATAACAGTTACTCTGTCACATAACTCCTCCACTTCACTGAGATGGTGAGTCGAAAAAATGACGGGGATATCTTTGTTTTTCAAACTACGAATAAAATCCAGCACAGTTTGAGTCGCCATTATGTCTAGACCTGTAGTTGGCTCATCCAATATAACGACTTCAGGATTATGGACTACAGCTCTGGCAATTGATGTTTTTTGCTTCATTCCAGTAGAAAAGTTTTCACTTCGTCGATCCAAAAAAGTTCCCATTTCTAACAAGTCTGATAATTCTGTTATGCGACTTTCGATTTCTTGTTTATGCATACCGTGCAACTGTCCAAAATACTCAATATTTTCACGACCAGTCAAACGACCATATAACCCTGTGGAACCTGATAGGAATCCAATTTTCTGACGAGCAACTAAGGGATCTTCTAATACATTAACGTCGTTTATAAAGACACTTCCCTGATTTGGTTGCAGGGCCGTAGATAGCATTCTTAAAGTTGTAGTTTTACCTGCCCCATTAGGGCCGAGTAAACCAAGTACCTCCCCCTTATTTACTGTAAACGTCACATCCAATACAGAATGGAAGTACCGGCCTTTAAGGCGAGGATCTTTCTTTTCTTGCTCGCTAAGTTTTTTGGGATTCTCAACCTCAAACTTTTTAGCTAAGCTCTTTATTTCTATCATTACTTTTCCCTGATTGCATTTTAGCTAGATAAACTCTACAGATTTATAAAGTAAACTAAACAGTCAATATTAAAGCAAATGCCTGTAATTCGGACATACTTGTTCAATAGTGTATAACTTGCTGGATTTATTACATATAATTGAAAAAGTTCTGCTTTACATTTATACAAAATAAAACAACTACGCCATTTAGAGTGAATCAAGAAAAACTTTAACCTAACGAGAGCACCTTTGTTATGCAACCCACTAATCCATTCCAAGCATCTCTACAAATATTCACAAAACCAAATGGAGTTTTTGAAGCTGCTAACAATAATAATAATTGGTCTTGGATACCTTTCATATTAGTTATGAGTTTTGTATTACTACCAATATATTTATATTACAATTTTGTTGATTTTGAATGGTATCGTGATTTTATCGTTAATAGTACAGCTGGTAATCTTAGTCCTGCCGAACAAAATAATATTCGAGCGCAAATCAAACCAGATTTTCTAGTTACTGGTATGCTTATCGTTGCTTTTTTATTCCAAGTAATCATCAATTTAATACTTGCTGCTTATCTCAACTTAGTCGCTAAAACAGATGATGAGTGTATTAATGGGTTTACAGATTGGTACGGTTTTACATGGTGGGTCTCGTTACCCTCGGTAATTGGTTTTATTGCGGCCTTAATCAGCCTGACTTTAGCTGAAAACAATCAAATTTCCATTGGCCAATTAAACCCTCTAGCTTTGTCGTATTGGTTAAGTTTAGACGAAGGTTCAAAGTGGTATGGGTTAGCTAATTTAATAAAGCCTGAACTATTTTTTAGTATTTACCTGATAGCTGTGGGACTTAGCCGCTGGACCAAATTTAACAGTTCGAAGATTTATACAATTGCAATTGCGCCTTTTGCAATAATAATAGTACTGTGGTTTTTCTTGTTATTAATGAAATAACCATGGCAAAGTTATTTTGAGCGAGCGGGTCTGAAGTAGTCCTGATTCATGTAGAAGTCTTCGTTCTCGTTTGCTAAGTGCCAACCTGGTATGCCTAAAAGCGGAATGGGTGATAGTTTTCTCGAGTTTGAAAGCAAATGTTTACGATTTAAAAGCTCATAAATAGCAGAATCTAAAATAGTTAACTGCCGATCATAATTTTCCTCGAAAAAACTGTTATCAACTCTTATAGCTAACCATTTCCCAGTCAACCCGATAAAAGGATTTAGAAGCATTTCATAATTTGCGTGTCCAAAAACAAACGCTTTAGCTGCCGGCATCTTAACATGACTGTCCTGGTTATTTAGCCGCTCCAAATCGTGATGTAAATACGAGTTATAATTTGCCCACTTATGTCTGTCTTCAATAAAAACCTTTTTCCATTGATGATTAGACAGGTTTTCACATATTTGTGGATCCGAGACAGCCAAAATAACGCCACATTCATCAAACAGTGTAATTTGGTTTCGTCGATGGGTACGCGGTGTTAAACCATGGGATTGAATATCTTCAACATGCCACTCGTTTAAAAGTGTTTTAGTTTTAGGAAAATTAAGCCAAATCAAACCATTAAATAAGTCATGCCAAGAATTAGGTCGGGTAGGAATAATTTTGTCTTTGAAAATGATGGTTTCGTAATAGTCTTCCGAATCAGACATGGAATTTTGACATTTAAAAGACTGTTTAAAATCAATTTGACATGCCTGTCCATGATTCAAACTCTGACTGAAATCATTTTGCGGTGCCTGTCCACGTTGGGTATGTCCACGTTGGGTAGAGCCTTTCTCTGTGGTAATAAGCCTATTTTTTAAAGTGTTGAGCGTGTCTGCATGCAATAAGTGCTCAAATTTAGTTAAGCTATAACGCTGTTCAAGTTCAGTAAAAGGCGGCCTTTTTGCAATGCCTGTCCACAATTCTTGGCATTCGCTAGGCGATGTTGGGTTAAGTGTTGTCATTGGCTACTAGAGTCTTTTTGATGGATTTCTTATACTGGACGCAAATGTAATAATAAGAGTAACAATATGCAATCACGACGTTTTATTTTTCCCGTTGTTTTTTCGATTTTGGCTTTGGCCGGATGTGAACAACTCCCAGACAGCAATAGTCCGCAAAGTAACTTCCAGCAGGTGTATGACAGCATCAGTGAACAGGAGTTGAAACAGCACGTCAAAACTATATCGTCTGACGAATTTGAAGGTAGAGCACCAACCTCAGCAGGGGAAACGAAAACCCTTGAGTATTTAGTGAATAATTTCAAAACGCTAGGATTTCAACCTGGCAATGGTAATAGTTATCTTCAAGCAGTGGAATTAATGGAAATTACTGCTGATCCAAACATGCAACTACGCATGGGACAAAATACATTTGAATACCAAAAAAATATGGTTGCATCTTCGAAACGTGAAACTGCCCAAGTTAATCTGAATGACTCCGAAATTGTATTCGTTGGTTACGGTGTAAATGCACCAGAATACAATTGGAATGACTATGAAGGCCTAGATGTAAAAGGCAAAACCGTGGTCATTTTAGTTAATGATCCTGGGTTCGAAAATCCCGAAAGTGGTAAGTTTCAAGGTAAAACTATGACTTACTATGGTCGCTGGACATACAAATATGAAGAAGCCAGCCGTCAAGGCGCTGAAGCAGCCATTATAGTCCATGAAACAGCGCCAGCCTCATACGGTTGGTCAGTTGTATCCAACAGCTGGAGTGGCCCGCAATACAGTTTAGTTTCCAAAAATGGTAACTCAGACAGAGTCGCGGTAGAAGGTTGGATTAGTCTTGAAGCCGCCAACAAAGTGTTTGCCGAAGCAGGCCTTGATTTCAGCCATGAAAAAGCCCAAGCAATGCAAGGCCCCTACTCCAAAGCATTAGGCACAACAGCTTCAATTACAATAAACAGTAAGCTGAAAAAGTCAGTGAGCAATAATGTTATCGCAACATTACCTGGCAGCGTCGCTCCTGACGAACACATAATTTACACCGCGCACTGGGATCATTTAGGCATGGACACCAGTTTAAAAGGGGACCAAATCTATAATGGTGCTCACGATAATGCGACAGGGGTAGCCGCCAGTTTAACTATGGCAAAAGCATTTTCAGAGCTTTCTATTCGTCCAGCACGTTCAATTACCTTTTTAATTGTAACAGCTGAAGAGCAAGGTTTGCTTGGCTCTAAATACTATTCCGAACACCCAATTATTCCGTTAGATAAAACCGTAGCAAATCTAAACATGGATGCCCTCAACGTTTTAGGCAGAACAAATAATGTTTCAGTTGTGGGAATGGGGAAATCTGATTTAGAGAACTATCTTCAGTCAGCCGTCACTAAGCAAGGCCGTTATCTGACACAAGAAGATAGACCGGAAGCTGGATCATATTATCGTTCCGATCATTTCAGTTTCGCAAAACAAGGGGTCCCTGCCCTTTATGCTAAAGGTGGCAACGAACCAATAGACGAAGCGACCGCTAAATATCGTAAACGCGCCAGTGTAGTAGTAAAAGGTTGTTACCATCAGGTATGTGATCAATTCAGAGAAAACTGGGACTTTGGCGGCATTCAAGAAGATACGCAAATGTTATTCGATGTGGGCTACAGCATTGCCAACTCAAATGATTGGCCACAATGGAGTAAAACCAGCGAGTTTCAGCGTTAAAAATAAGACTATCTAAAATCAAATGCCAGCAATTATGCTGGCATTTTTTATGAATTAAAATTCAAATTTACTTCTGACTTTCTTTGATAAAGTGACTGAGCTCTTTAATGCAGTGACGCAATACTGGGTTTAAGCGTGTATTTTTGCCGTTCATAACAAATAACTCATGTTCAAATTTGAACATATTACCACCACCAACAGGGACTAAGCCTAAGCCAGCGCCTTGTTCTTTGGTCATATAATCAGGCAACAAACCTACATACTCACCAGTCATGATAGCCGACATGCAGCCATCGAAAGAGTCAGAAAACGTTTGAATAGCTAAACGTCTTTCATCTTGAATATAATTAGCTGAGGACAACCCTGAAATCCCAATTGCCGGATAATCTTCTATCTTCACGGTCTCAGGTAAAGCTTCTTTATACTTAGCCAACGGATGTGAAGGGGCGCAATATAATCTTCCATGACAAATATGATCAACAGTATGGAAGGTTACCGATTCTGGTTTTACCATGTCATAAGTTGAGATAACTAAATGACACTCGCCGGATAAGGCCACATGCTCAACTTCATTGTAAAGTCGGGTTTGTATATTGACGTGAATATCATCAAATTTTTTCATTGTGCTTTTAACTGCTTTACTAACAGCAAGCTGCATAGAAAGAGGTAATCCAGCCATCAATACTAGTGTGATATGGCCAGAATAATCATCATGTAAACTCTTCAAGTTAAACACAAAATTATCAAAAGCATTAAAGATTCGTTTAGTTTCCTGAAAAACTACTTCACCCTCTTTGGTCATTTGGAAACCGCCACGGCCTCGATGACAAAGCACTAGATCTAATCTTTCTTCGAGCTTTTTAATTGCAGCACTGATATTCGGACGTTGCATTCTAAGCACAGGTTCAGCAGCGGTGAAGCCGTTGCATGAGGCGACAGCATAGAAAACACGTAACAATTTTATGTCTGATTCTTGTAAGCGGTTTAACATAAAAACACCAAGTTAAGGTATATAAATAGATACTCTAATTGCTATATTAGGCAAGCTGCCACTGTATTACAATCATTAATTACAGTTTATTCTATTGATGTTTTAGGGATTTAAAACACTTAACTCAAAGTCACAACCTTATCTAAACTCATACCTTTTTGCCCCTCAACACTCTCGTCATCACAAGTAAGTAGCCATTAGTACATAGCAAAACTATCTTCAATCCCCCTAAGATAGTTTTACACTTTGCTCACGAAGAAGTTCCACTTCATCTCGTAAACTCGCCGCTTTTTCAAATTCCAACTCTCTGGCTGCAGTGAACATTTGCTTTTCTAATTCAGCAATTTTCGCCATCAACTCTGTGGCTGTCATTGCTTTGTATGTTTTATTCGCTTCAGCAATTTTACGCAATTTAACTTTGCTACCAACATCCACCGAATTACCCTCTCCTATATCCATAATATCGGTAATAGGTTTGTTTAATTGCGTGGGCACGATACCATTATCAAGGTTATGTTGATGTTGCTTCTCCCGTCGGCGCTCGGTTTCTTCCATTGCTCGTTGCATTGAACCTGTGATTCGGTCGGCATAGAGTATTGCTTTGCCATTCACGTTTCGAGCAGCCCGCCCCATAGACTGAATCAGTGAGCGATCAGAGCGCAAAAAGCCTTCCTTATCAGCATCTAAAATGGCGACTAATGAAACTTCTGGCATATCCAAACCTTCTCGAAGCAGGTTAATCCCCACTAGAACATCGAATTTACCCAATCGTAAATCGCGGATAATTTCAATACGCTCAACCGTATCTATGTCTGAATGCAGATATCTTACTCGAATGCCATGTTCATCCAGATAATCCGTGAGGTCTTCCGCCATGCGTTTGGTTAGCGTGGTTACTAACACTCTTTCGTTTTTCACCACACGCAAGTTTATTTCCGACATTACGTCGTCAACCTGGCTAGCAACGGGTCTCACTTCTACTTCAGGATCTAACAAACCTGTTGGTCTAACAACTTGCTCAACGATATCGTCACCGGACTTTTCAATTTCATACTTACCGGGCGTGGCTGAAACATAAATAGTTTGTGGAGAAATTTGTTCAAATTCTTCAAACTTTAATGGTCGGTTATCTAATGCTGAAGGCAACCTAAAACCGAATTCAACGAGGGTTTCTTTACGAGAACGGTCGCCTTTGTACATGGCACCAATTTGCGAAACCGTCACATGCGACTCATCCACAAACAACAAACCGTCGGCTGGAAAATAATCTAATAATGTTGGCGGTGGCTCACCAGGCGCTCTGCCTGATAAATACCGAGAATAATTTTCAATACCAGAGCAGTAACCTAACTCTTGCATCATTTCCATATCAAATTGAGTACGCTGCACTATGCGTTGCTCTTCAACTAATTTATGTACTGATTTCAGTTGTTCTCTGCGATCTTTGAGCTCTACTTTAATATGCCCTATTGCCTCCAAGATCTTTTCCCGTGGAGTAACATAGTGCGTTTTCGGAAAGACAGTGGCGCGAGTAACAGTTTGTTCAACGCTGCCAGTCAATGGATCAAATAATCGAATGGCATCGATTTCTTCATCAAACAACTCGACTCTGATTCCTTGCTTCTCCGAATCAGCCGGAAAAATATCAATTACATCACCGCGCACACGAAAAGTACCACGCTCAAAAGAGACATCGTTGCGAGCATATTGCAACTCCGCTAAGCGACGAAGAATAGCCCGTTGATCCATTAAATCCCCTTGACGCAAATGTAACAACATTTTCATATAAGACTCAGGATCACCTAGTCCATAAATAGCTGAAACACTCGACACAATAATAACGTCGCGACGCTCCATCAAAGACTTGGTGGCTGACAATCGCATTTGTTCAATATGGTCATTTATGGAAGAGTCTTTTTCAATGAAGGTATCAGTACTCGGAACGTAAGCTTCGGGCTGATAATAATCGTAGTAAGAAACAAAATACTCAACAGCGTTGTTAGGAAAAAACTCTTTCATTTCTCCGTATAATTGCGCTGCGAGGGTTTTATTGTGAGCAAGAATTAACGTCGGTCTTTGTACTTGCGAGACAATATTCGCCATTGTAAAGGTTTTACCAGAACCAGTTACCCCCAACAATGTTTGATTTGCTAACCCGCTTTCCAAGCCATCGACAAGTTTTTCGATCGCTTGGGGCTGATCACCCGCGGGTTGATAATGTGAGGATAATTCAAATGGTCGACTCAATTCTTTTTCCTTACTTAATTAGGCAGGTTGGTGTCGCGTATTGATGCTCTTCGTAAACCAAACGTAAGCTACAATTGCGGTACAAATATTAGCTAATATAATGCCAAAAAACATGCCTTTAATATCTAACAACTCGCTTCCTAAATAAGCCAATGGTACAAAAAACAAAAATAACCTAATGACGCTTAAGATCAATGCTGATATCGGTTGATGCATGGCATTAAAGGAAGAATTTGTGAGAATAACAACGCCCTGCAATCCATAACCAAGGGGCACTATATACAAAAATAAAACAATTAAGTCTGCAACCTGCTGTTCTTCGGCAAACAAAGAGGCAACAAATGGTGCGACTAAACACAGAAGAAGGTAAACAACTAGCTGAATAATGAGTACAAACTTAAGCGAAAGTACGTAACTAGAAGCAACTCGAGTAACTTTGTTAGCCCCAAAATTTTGACTGATAAACGGAGGTAACGACATTGATAGTGCTAACACCAAGATACTGGCAATCGATTCTAAGCGACTTCCCACGCCCCAAGCCGCTACGGCTCCAGGACCATAACCAGCAGCAATTGCAGTGATTATGCCGCCAGCAATTGGAGTTAGCATATTGGCTCCAGCCGCAGGTAAACCTATTCGTAAAACCCCACCACTGGTCAGCTTTAGCTCTTTTAAGGTCAATAACCGAGGAAGCATTAATTTCCGTTTTACGGCAAGTAAATACAATATATAGAGCAGCCCTATCCCCCAAGCAATAGCGGTAGCTAGCGCCGCACCTTGAATTCCCATCGCTGGAACGGGTCCCCAACCAAAAATAAAGATGGGATCTAAAATAACGTTAATTATGCCACCACAGGTCATAATAATACTTGGGGTTTTAGTATCTCCCGCGGCTCTTAAAACACTATTTCCCACCATGGGAACAGCTAAAAATATGGCCGCTGCATACCACACCACCATATAGTCATTTATGTAAGGCAATAAGTCATCTGTTGCCCCCATCAAACGAAAAATAGGGTCAATAGTTAAATAACCGATAAAAGCCAACGCACCGACTAAAATAAAAGAGAGCATTAAAGCGCCAGTGGCAAATTCCTTGGCTAAGTGAGTTTCACCTGACCCCAAGGAACGACCAATAATCGCTGAGGTGCCGATGCCAAGACCTATGTTTAAGCTAATAATGGTAAATGTGACAGGAAATGTGAAGCTGATTGCTGCCAGTTCTTCAGTACCCAACATACTCACAAAAAACGTGTCGGCTAATCCAAACGTCATCAACATAATCATCGCCAAAATCATTGGCAACGTCATCCGTCTTAATGTTTCGAAAATGGGACCATTCAGCAAATCATTGTTTCGGTTTGTTGCTTTGGACTCATTCACTGTATTTGTACTCGTTAAGGCTAATCGACAATGATAATAGACATAGTGAAAATTAACTATGCCTAAACTACTTTTTACTTTATTTGGGGTGTAATTGCGCTGCGAAAGCAAGCACATAATTATATGACAGACAGATTTTCGAATATATGCCTATTTATATATTTTTTACTGCTTAGATAAGGATCCCATTGATCTGATCGTCTCGGAACGGAAAATTTTAAGTTTTTATTAACTGCCGAAAAATGTTAATAAATTGTCAATTTTTCAACATCTTACTAAACAGATTCTATCTACCTAGCAAAACTACACACAGGAAAACGAATGTTAGGTAACTTTATGTACCACCTTGGTGCAATTTCTATCGAAAACACAATAAGATATTGATAATAATGAATAAAATATTTTTTCATAAAAATATCAAATGCTATATTGACTTCTTTAAACAAATTAGATTTTGTTATTTTCAAGTGTTATACACAAACTTATCCACAGGATTAGTGGATAACTGCACTAACACCAATAAAGCCGCTATGTTACAGTAATGTGACTAAAAATTAGGTAAGTCAACGCTAACCTGACGGGCTATAAGTTTATGTTTCAGATTTATTAAACACTGTTGTAAAACACAGTGATCAACTAAATCTTTATAACAAAATAGTATAGTAAGCTGTATTTTTGCTAATTAAAGTTCAAAGTAATTCTGGCACTTTTATTGCCGAATTATTGCGCAATTTAGTTGCTAATTTGTAACGTAAAAACAGTTCTTTCTAAATTTTAAAAATGACAGCTTGAAGTTTTTTATATCTAGTACGCGAAATTTTTTAGTGCTTTTCTAATTTGCTAAAAGAAAAAGAGATGTTGTTTTAGCCGGAAAAGTAGTTTTTTTTAAAATTTTTAATTTTATCAAAATCGAGTTTGAGTAATAAAAATAGCGCTAACTGCTAAATATGAGCTATTTTTAAAGCGAAAATAGCTGCTTATTCAATCAATTTGAAAGAAAGCCTAAAAAACTAAGATATTGTATTGACAGAACGGTTGATGCTCATTAATATTCGCCTCCGTTGAAATCAGGTCCCCCTTAGCTCAGTTGGT
>NZ_JAHKPT010000035.1:312240-515371 GCF_018860635.1 Aliiglaciecola lipolytica | reverse complement strand
AGTCGGGGAGGGGGAGCCAAATCTCCTGGCTCTATCTCTTAATATCTTTTTAATGTACAAATTTGGCTAAATTTTGGCCGCAATAACCTTATGAATATCAAGTTGTTAATCGGTCTGTAAACAGAGATAATAGACACTGTTTGCATCATCGTTGGGCGATACACATATCAAATGAGTGAATTTTTAGTTTTATTAGTAGGTACAGTACTGGTAAATAACTTCGTATTGGTCCAATTTCTGGGTCTATGCCCGTTTATGGGTGTGTCTAACCGGTTAGAAACTGCGATTGGCATGTCAATGGCAACGACTTTCGTACTTACCCTCGCCTCTTTAACCAGCTACTTAGTCGAACATTATGTTCTTCAGCCACTAGGTATGGGTTATCTGCGCACCTTGAGTTTTATACTCGTTATAGCAGTAGTTGTGCAATTTACTGAAATGGTGGTGCATAAAACAAGTCCAACCTTATATCGTTTACTTGGTATTTTTTTACCGCTTATCACCACCAATTGTGCGGTTTTAGGTGTTGCCTTACTTAATGTTAATCAAGATCATAATTTTGTAGAGTCGGTTATTTATGGTTTTGGCGCCGCGCTTGGTTTCTCCTTAGTGTTAATACTTTTTTCTGCTATGCGTGAGCGATTAGCTGCTGCAAATGTGCCCTCTCCTTTTAAAGGAGCTTCCATAGCAATGATTACCGCGGGCTTAATGTCGATGGCATTTATGGGCTTTACTGGTTTGGTGAAGTTTTAATGACGTTAGTGATCGCACTTATTGTAATAGGAATCATGGCGCTTATTTTCGGCGCGATACTCGGTTATGCCGCGATTCGATTTCGCGTTGAAAGTGATCCCCTAGTCGAACAAATAGATGCACTTTTACCTCAAACCCAATGTGGCCAATGTGGCTTTCCAGGTTGTCGTCCTTATGCAGAATCCATTGCTAACGGTGATGACATTAACAAATGCCCTCCTGGTGGAGACGCCACCATCAAACAATTGGCCGAGTTAATGGGGGTTGAAGCGAAACCTTTAGATGCCGCCCATGGGCAAGAAGACGTCAAAAAAGTCGCTTTTATTCGCGAAGATGAATGTATTGGCTGTACTAAATGTATTCAAGCTTGCCCAGTGGACGCGATTATTGGTGCAGCCAAACAAATGCATACTGTTATTCAAGATGAATGTACCGGATGTGATTTGTGTGTGGAGCCTTGTCCAGTTGATTGTATCGACATGATTCCGGTTGAACAGAATACTTCTTCATGGCGATGGCAACTCGATGCTATTCCAGTAAAACAAGTCAATTGAGGAAGTTTAAATTGTATTCTGATTATGACAGTATTTTACAACGATTAAATCAAGGCCGATTGTGGGACTTTCATGGTGGTGTGCATCCACCTGAGCTGAAATCACTCTCTAATCAAAAAGCCATTGAAACTATAACCATGCCAAAAACTCTGCATGTTATGGTGAAGCAACATATTGGCGTAGAGGGAGGCTTATTAGTCAAGGAAGGCGATCGAGTACTCAAAGGACAACCTTTGAGTCATAGTACAAATCCCTTTTCGGTCCCTGTACATGCCCCCACATCGGGTTACATTCGTCACATTGGACCCCATGTTTCAGCTCACCCTTCCGGCCTGCCAGAGCTGGCTATAGAAATAACTACCGATGAATTTGAAACCTGGGCTCCCCTTAACCCTATTTTAGATTATCAACAAAAACCCAAATCAAAAATCGTTGAAGCAATATGTAATGCTGGTATTAGCGGTATGGGAGGAGCTGGTTTTCCAACCCATATTAAATCGTCTCCGAAGAAAAATGTTGAATTTTTGATTATCAATGGTGTGGAATGTGAGCCCTACATAACGTCTGACGATCGGCTGATGCGCGAGCATGCATGGCAGATTCGACAAGGTATTGATATTTTAGTGCACCTGTTAGCACCAAAGTTAGTGATTATTGCGGTTGAAGACAATAAACCTGAAGCAATTGAAGCTATGCAAGTTGCTTGTCAGGAAAATGCTAAGTACAGAGTTGTTGCCATCCCAACCAAATACCCCGCGGGCGGTGAAAAACAACTGATTCAAATTTTAACTAATCGCGAAGTACCCGGAAACGGACTGCCCATTGATGTGGGTGTCATTATGCAAAACGTAGGAACCTGTTTCGCCATTGCCGATGCTATTTTTACTGGGACTCCTCTTATTCGGCGCGTGGTTACGTTAACCGGACAAGCATTCAAACGTCCGCAGAACGTTTGGGCGCCCATAGGTACACCCATCTCACATTTGTTGGAAATTGGTCAATATAAGGCTCACAAACAGCGGGATCGAAAGCTCATTATGGGTGGGCCTATGATGGGGTTTGAAATTGTTGATGATCAGGTGCCGGTGGTTAAAATAACCAATTGTATACTTGCCCCATCAGCCAATGAAATTCAAGCCCCCGGCGCAGAGCAGCCTTGTATTCGATGCAGTGCCTGTGCAGACGCCTGCCCTGCTAGCTTGCTGCCACAACAATTATTTTGGCACAGCCAAGCGAAAGAATATGAAAAGGCCAATGAGTTAAACCTATTTGATTGTATTGAATGTGGTGCCTGCGCATACGTTTGCCCCAGTGAAATTCCACTGGTTCACTATTATCGTGTTGCCAAAGCCGATATACGCACCCAAGAACAGGAAAAAGCACAAGCCGACAAAGCCAGATTAAGATTCGAGGCACGTAAAGAACGCTTAGAAAGAGAGCAAAAAGAGCGCGAAGAAAAACATGCCAAAGCGGCCGAAGCGCGCAGAAAAGCAATGAGCGAAAAAGGCAATGATGCGAAAGACAAGATAGCGGCGGCCTTAGCGCGAGCAAAAGCTAAAAAACAAGCCAACTCGGCTCAGTTAGAGTCGCAACAAGCGTCTCCTCAAAAAGCACAAACAAGCGAAGCCTCAGAAGCACCGCAAACAGCTAATAATAGCAAACAAGACAAAGTTGCAGCGGCTATTGCTCGAGCCAAAGCGAAACGCGCAGCGGCCAAGGAAGCGGCGGAAAAAGAAGCCAACCCCGCGTCGGAAGATAGCAATACTGAAATAAAAGAAACGGACGCAAATAAAGATCCCACAACAAGTGATGTTGTACCTGAAGCACCAGCCAAAGCTGCCAATTCCAACAAACAAGAAAAAGTGGCGATTGCTATCGCTAAAGCAAAAGCAAAACGCGAAGCGATTAAGCAGGCGCAACAAGCTGAAACAGCAAAAACAGTAGCAGCAACAGAGACTGCGCTAAACACGACGCAAGTTACCGACGAGCAACAACAACTGCAAACTGAAGATGTGCATCAGGAAAAATCAGAGCCCACAGCAAAACAAAAAGCAATAGCAGCGGCAATTGCCAAAGCCAAGGCTAAAAAATTAGCTAACGCTAAGCCCGCAGCAAGTCCATCGGTAGAAAAACAAATATCCACTGAAAAAAATTCAGAACAACCTGAAGTCGCTAATGATGAGTTGCAAACAAGCCAGCAACCAGAAAAATTAACTGCTGCACAAATTCGCAAACAAAAAGTCGAAGCCGCAGTCGCAAAAGCACGAGAACAAAATCGTATTGCGAAACTAAAGCGTGCCGAAAAGGCCGCTAAAAAGCCGTCTAGCTCCACAGCAGACAAGGATGAAAGTTAATCCCCATGAGTTTTAAATTTGCCAGCTCGCCCCACCAAAGAGTAAAACGTAATACTGGTCAGGTAATGCGTTTAGTTATGTATGCAGGTATTCCAGGCTTAGCTGTACAAACATGGTTTTTCGGTTGGGGAGCATTAATTCATTTTATGATCGCCAGCATCACCATCATAGTCACTGAAGCTGCCATTCTTGAAATGCGTAAAAAGAATTTTGAAGTCGCGATAAAAGATTGCAGTGCTTTGGTTACCGCTTTTTTAATCGCCGTGAGTATTCCACCATTTGCTCCTTGGTGGATCACTGTAATAGGTAGTATTTTTGCCATTGCGATAGTCAAACAACTTTACGGTGGATTAGGGTTTAATTTATTCAACCCTGCCATGGCGGCTTATGTGATGCTGCTTATCTCGTTTCCAGTGCAAATGTCTACTTGGGCGATTCCACAAGCATTAAGCCAATTTCCACAATCATTTTTAGATTCATTTAGTATCATTTTTAGCGGCTTTAGTGCTGACGGCTACAGTATTGAGCAACTGCGAACTCACGTTGATGGCTATACAATGGCCACCCCTCTTGATGCTGTGAAAACCGCAATTTCCCAAGGCTTAACCGTACAGGAAAGCATGCAAACCGCTGTGTTTAATAATGGTCTGGGCGTGGGCTGGTTTTGGGTCAATTTTGCCTATCTTTTAGGCGGTTTACTGTTATTAAAAGTAAATGTCATTAAATGGCATATTCCGGTAGGCATGATTGCTGGCATTATAGGATTGTCACTGGTTATGTACTTGGTAGATGATGGAGTCTATGCAAATCCAATGTTCCACCTATTCAGTGGTGGCTTCATGCTTGGGGTGTTCTTTATTGCCACCGATCCGGTATCCGCGACCACCACCAATCGAGGACGTATAATTTTTGGTTTTGGGATAGGTGCATGGGTATACATTATTCGTACTTGGGGGGGTTACCCTGATGCGATCGCATTTGCTGTATTGATCATGAATATGGGTGTTCCTTTGATTGATTATTACACCAGACCAAGGACTTAT
Source organism: Aliiglaciecola lipolytica (assembly GCF_018860635.1). Lineage (GTDB taxonomy): Bacteria > Pseudomonadota > Gammaproteobacteria > Enterobacterales > Alteromonadaceae > Aliiglaciecola > Aliiglaciecola lipolytica_A. The sequence goes on along the minus strand of NZ_JAHKPT010000035.1, from coordinate 510,667 downwards.
GGCCATCACACAGAACACAAAAACGTGATTAAAGTCAAACAGATAGATAGCGGAAATACAGGTAAGGAGGACTAGTTAATGAAACAAAGTATCGTTAGCAATGGTCTTAAACTCACCGCGTTTGCTTTAGTGACAACGGCGATCATAGCCATAACCTATGCCGTAACTGAAGATCAAATAACCGAGCAGCAAATACAAAAACGCCTGGCTATTTTGAACGCAATTATTCCGCAGTCTTTATACGATAATGATATTCACCATGATTGCACTCAGGTTGTAGATACTGAATATTTAGGCTCAAAAGACCCCCAGACCGTATATTTAGCAAGAATGAACAACGCGCCTTCAGCGGTTGCAATTGAAACAACTGCGCCAGACGGATACAGTGGTAAAATTGAGCTAATAGTAGGCATTAATATGCAATCGGAAGTCACCGGAGTACGTATTTTGGATCATAAAGAAACTCCAGGGTTAGGTGACAAAATCGATATCCGTATTACTGATTGGATTACTGCATTTACTGGCAAGTCTGTTACCACTGACAACCACAAAGATTGGCAAGTGAAAAAAGACGGTGGCCAATTTGATCAATTTACCGGCGCAACTATTACCCCTCGGGCAGTGGTAAAAGCGGTCAAAAATGCGGTGTTATATTTTCAGCACCACCAGCAAGATCTTTTTAACGCCACAAAGACCTGTGAAGCCATGAATGACCAGCCAATTAACGGCAAGGTAGAATAAGATGAATCAGTTTAAAGAACTCAGTTGGCAAGGATTATGGAAAAATAACCCCGCCATAGTACAACTGCTGGGACTATGTCCACTCCTAGCTGTGACCATGACAGTCATCAATGGGTTAGGTTTAGGTCTTGCCACAACTTTGGTATTAATTGGCTCAAACTGCACAGTCTCATTGGTGCGTAATTTAGTCCCTAATGAAATTCGTATACCAATATTTGTGATGGTAATTGCCGGCTTTGTTACGGTTGTGCAATTGTTAATGAATGCCTACACTTTTCGACTTTATGAAGCGCTAGGCATTTTCATTCCTTTGATAGTCACCAATTGTGCCATCATTGGGCGTGCAGAAGCCTACGCGTCGAAAAACCCTGTGGGTCATGCTGCATTCGATGGTTTGATGATGGGGCTTGGTTTTACCCTTGTGCTAGTGATTTTGGGAGGCATGCGTGAACTCTTAGGTTATGGCACCCTATTCTCTGGTGCCAACTTACTGTTCGGTGAATGGGCAAGTGTGTTAAAAGTGACGGTATTCGAAACCGATAGCCCTTTTTTACTAGCCATACTGCCGCCAGGTGCCTTCCTGGGCATGGGGTTACTTATTGCTCTTAAGAATGCGCTAGATAAACGGGTTGAATCGTGGGTTGTGACACCACAACAAGATAAAGTGGTACAGCGCGCCAGAGTGACGGCAGAAAGTTAAGGTAGTTGAAGTAATGAATAACCAAAAACGTCGGGAAATACTGACGCGACTGCGAGCAGAAAATCCTGAGCCAACCACAGAATTGAATTATTCTAGTCCCTTTGAATTATTGATAGCCGTATTGTTATCAGCTCAAGCCACAGATGTGGGCGTCAATAAAGCCACGGCCAAACTTTACCCGGTGGCCAATACACCACAAGCCATATTAGATTTAGGCTTAGACGGGCTTAAATCTTATATCAAAACCATAGGCTTGTTTAACACCAAAGCCGTCAACACCATGAAAACCTGCCAAATGTTGGTGGACTTGCACGGCGGTGAAGTGCCCGAAAACCGTGAAGCCTTAGAAGCCCTACCCGGCGTGGGACGTAAAACCGCTAACGTAGTACTCAACACAGCTTTCGGCTGGCCAACAATAGCCGTAGACACCCATATTTTTCGCGTTTCCAATCGCACTAAACTGGCCATGGGCAAAAACGTCGATGAGGTCGAACAAAAACTGCTTAAAGTGGTGCCCGCTGAATTTAAAGTGGACGTGCACCATTGGCTAATCTTACATGGCAGATACATCTGTGTGGCGCGCAAACCTCGCTGTGGCGCGTGTGTTATTGAAGACTTGTGTGAGTTTAAGGATAAAATTGAGTAGTCTTCGATAAACGGCTTCGGGGAAAGTACAGACTCGCTGATTGAAGAATTAGCTGAAATGACAAAACGTAACGACATTTAATTTGCCTGAATCTCACGTCCGGACAAATTTATTGACCTACTTTTTTTTTTAAGCGTATAATTTCTGGTATTGACTGGAAAGGAATTTCAATCAAATTAACCTCAAGGCATGGATTCTGTGTTCAGATTGTTTGTTGTAATATTATTTTTAACCCCATCAGCTAGTAAAGCATCTGTTTTCGTCAATGATCAATCATTAGTAACGGCAGTCAGTAATAGTGCTGTTTGGCACAAGCTCTTACATTTTGAGGCTGGCTATTTTCATGGAGCAAGAAGCGGCGTTAACACTTCAGACTTTTTTTTATCGCCAGATGGAAGAAAAGACGCTAAAGCTGAATTAATCGCGACGATCGATGCTTTGACTAACGTTGCACACACTCAATGTCAGTTTCCAGCCCGTGCAATTTTTATCGTCAAGAATTTTCCAAATTTAGCTCTCCCAAAAACCCAATGCGAAGGCTACAAAGCGTATTTAGATGCCTTTCAAACCCAAAGTATGAGTCTCATATATGCAAGTGGATATTTAGGCAATCCTGCTTCAATGTACGGGCACGTGTTTTTAAAATTTAACGATGAGGTTGAACATAACCTGCTCGATAATACGTTTTCTTATGGCGCAAAGGTACCTGAAAATGAATCTCCGTTAGTGTATGTAGCAAAAGGTATTTTTGGAGGTTACGAAGGTAAGTTTTCCAACCAAAAATATCACCACCAACATTTGACTTATAATGAGTCAGAGCTTAGGGACCTATGGGAATATAAGCTCAATATTGGCGAAGATGATATTTTATTTTTACTTGCCCATTTATATGAATTAGAAAATACAAAAATGAAGTATTACTTTTTTAAGCAAAATTGTGCATTCCAGCTCGCAAAATTGCTTGAACTTGTCATAGATGTCCCGATAATTGCACCCCATAAATCATGGGTAATGCCATATGACCTTATTATGATGCTCAATAGACACGACGCTGAGCATCATCTTATTGTCGATGTCGCTTATCGAGGATCTCGGCAAGAAGCCTTGTACGCTAAGTGGAATCAGCTCAGCAAGCAAGAAAAGAAAAGTCTTGTTGAAATCATAGGAACATCTTCAATAAAAGTAAGTTCAGTATTAGTCAAACTCACATCACAATCGGCCAAAAAAGTTATAGATACGCTATATGACTATTACGCTTTCATAGAAGTAAAAGAAAGTGAGTTAGATGAAGAACAAGCAGCAAAAAAGAAAGAACTATTATTAGCGCGCTTTGCGCTACCCGCAGGTAAAACACAATGGGTAACTCCAATCCAGAAACCGCCACATATGGCGCAAGATACGACGATGCTTCAGGTCAGCGCAGTGCACAATGAAAAATTTGGAGAAGCATTAGAACTGCGATTTCGAGCGAACTACTATGATTTACTGAGCGTCAACGCTGCGCGTATTCCGTTTTCAGAACTAAGCACCTTCGATTTGAGATTATTGTATTCTCAGGATAACTCATCTCTTGAGATGCGAGAATTGACACTATTACGCATTATTAATCTTAACGCTTCTAATACTGACTTACCCTTTGATAGCGAGTATGCGTGGAAGGTCGCTGTAGGCTACAAACCACAATCGTTATCCTGTACTCGTTGTTCTAACGCATACGTTGACGGTTTTATAGGTAAAGCATGGTCACGTGGAAAAAGCTTGGCTGCTTACGGAGCACTTTCTGTAAGTGCAAGAGGATCTAACGAGTCTGGTGGATATCTTTCTGCAGGACCCGAGATAGGTGGAGTGTTTAACATCACACCGCAATATGCTGTATTCCTAGCAATAGGGTATCAGTCGTACTTAAATGATCTGACACAAGATCGTAAATATTTGGCATTCGAACAGCGTTTTTTGGAACACCGTTCATATGATATACGGACATCAATTAACTATGATGAATCGTTTGAGTATGCCATTAATTTTTCTTTATATTATTGAGGATAACAATTATGAAAAAAACTACACTTGTAATTGCTTTAGTTACAGCTTGCTTATCTACTTCTGCAACGGCGCAGGAAAAGAAAGTTAATCCGTGGAAGCAATGTGGTATTGGTGCAATGATTTTTGATGACAATAGAACCGCAGCGGCGATTTCTAACGTTATTTGGGATCTTGGTACAACAGCCGTGTCTTCAAATGTTTCTTCGCAAGACAGCTGCAAAGGTATCGACGTTACCGCAGGTCTTTTTATTCAACAAAACTTTGATATCGTTGTTGAACAAATCAGCCAAGGTGAAGGCGACCACTTAAACGCAATACTCGATATTCTAGAAGTTGAAATTGATTCGCGTGCAGACGTTATTGCAAATGTCCGTAGCAATGCTGCTATTGCAATTGCTGCTAATTCAGCTACGCCTGAAAGTGTTTATAACATTGTTGTTGCAAGCATCTAAGTGCGAAATTAGGTCAGTTTTCCTACCGTATTAAAATAATTGCCAGTGAAACGTAGCACGGATCACTGGTTGTAGCATTTTACCTCTTATCTTTCGTAAACACATAGACAAACGATACAACCGTAGCGCCCATCAAAGCGTTTGATGGTATGGGACTAGCACAACAGTCACTTAGGTAAATTAATTGTCGAGGCTCAACATCACAAGCGATAATCGCTCTCTATCGTCTCATTCCTATTATATTTACTTACCAAAAAAACAGATTGATTACTTAAATTTAGGTGCCTACAACTTTTGTAACTATCCCTGAAAATAACGCTGCTAATTGCTATTCTCTGACAGACATAAAACCTTAACCTGTTTTTATTCTTCAATCACATTTGAGCAGTAGCGTTCACATCGATAAGCTTACTGTAGGTTCTAATAGCTCTTAATATATGACTCGATATAACGTTGAATTAGCTCAGCAATATACAATCAAAAGTCTGTCAGCAAGCTAACACAACTTTCCATTTTAGTTGGATAGCATTACTAAAATTTAACTTCTCCATATCTACTTTCCTTATCTTTTGACTGGCCAACAATAGCCGTAGACACCCATATTTTTCGCGTTTCCAATCGCACTAAACTGGCAATGGGCAAAAATGTCGATCAGGTTGAACAGAAGCTGCTAAAAGTGGTACCTGCAGAATTTAAAGTGGATGTGCATCATTGGCTGATACTCCATGGTAGATACATTTGTGTAGCTCGTAAGCCCCGTTGTGGTGCTTGTATTATTGAAGACCTATGTGAGTTTAAAGATAAGACTGAATAATATTCAGTCTTCAAAGTAGTTGAAGAACTCAGGACGAGCCCCAAATACTTGCAATGGTTTTCAACTCAAGGCATGAATAAAATAGGTTCGTCATTTAAAACCAAACATTTGTACTATCAACTTTCATAGTTTATAGTGCTTTTCGTGACGTCGGCATAATCAAATGCCTCTAACATTCAACTGAAACGTCGCTAACCCCAATTAAATACTGAGGAAAGCGATATGATTGATAAATATGCGTTGCATGATCTACATTCACGTCTTGAAAAATTACCACGTGCCTCGCTGGCACTACTCCCTACTCCAATACAAACACTGAAAAGATTTGGCGCGTCCCTAGGCGGTCCAGAGCTATGGATGAAGCGAGATGATTTATCTGGCTTAGAAGGTGGTGGCAACAAAACACGAAAACTTGAATTCATAGTGGGTGATGCGCTGTTACAAGGTGCAGACATGTTGGTAACGGTTGGCGCTATTCAATCCAACCATACCCGACAAACCGCTGCTGCCGCTGCCAAGGCAGGCCTAAAATGTGCGCTTTTACATTGCGCCTGGACCAAAGATGCAAGCGCTACTTATCGGCAAGTAGGTAATATTCTTTTAAGCCACGTAATGGGTGCCGAACTTTATGTGGACGAAACTGAGCGCCCTATCGAAGATCAAGGTCCTCTGGAAGAATTCATGGACTATCTTCGGCAACAGGGGCACAAACCATATCTAATTCCAGGAGGTGCTTCTGAACACCCCTTGGGAAGTATGGGCTATATAAACTGCGCTGCTGAATTAGCTATCCAAATGGCTGAAACTGGCCAAGTCTTTGATTACCTTGTGCATTGCACTGGCTCAAGCAGCACCCAAGCCGGTCTGATCGCAGGCTTTGCAGCACTTGATATCAAAACCAAAATCATCGGTATATCGGACGATAACGAAACCGAGATTAAAAAATCTCGTGTTGAGCTTTTAGCCAATAACGCTTTACGTGAGCTTGGACTAGATGTGCGAGTGCAACCGAAAAGTATTGAAATTATACCTGCTAATACCAACGCTTACGGCATCGCTGATACAGAAATTACCGATGCTATCCAGCTATTTGCCAGTACCGAAGGGTTGATTGCCGATCCTGTCTATGAAGGTCGCGCAATACGTGGGTTATTAAACTTGTCTGCTGAAGGTCGCTTTGAGAAGGACGCAAAAATTCTGCTTATGCATCTAGGCGGATCGCCTGCTATCCATGCCTATGCCGAAAAATTTGGCGCAATTCAACTTCATCCTTTTACTGTTTAATTAACTCTTTATTCTCAGAGGTATTGTAACGTGACCGAAATTTTATTAGATAAAGATTCTCTTGTAGCAAACATTCGAACCCAATTCCAAAATAGTGACCAACTAAAATATCAGCGGGCTTTACAAGAGTTTTTTGATGGTGAAACCTTTATTGGAGATAATGTTTTTGAAACCTGCTTCAAATTACGTGCGGGCTTACCCCCACTTGCATATGAAGTTTCAGGTCCTTATTGTGCAATCAGCAATGAATACGCCACCATAGGGCGCATTTATGAACGTGGTGAACTGATATTTGAAAGCAATATAAAACAGCAGATACAACAACGCACAGCAGCGATGGTTTGGCTTTTTCTTTCTGCCTTGGAGCATAAGCCAGAAAAAATATTAATGGTGGGCGCAGGGAAACTATCCCTTGAAATCGTTAAATATTTAAAGCATTTTATACCAAGCTTATCCCAAATCGATTATCACACGCGGGCCCAGCACACTGAATCATTCGAACAACCTTGCGGCAGCATAGGTGTCGCTTCTGATTATCAACAGAACCTCAAGCTTGAAGCTTATGACACTATTATTATGGCTACGAATACCAACTGCTGTTTAATCGACGAAACCAACATTACTTCAATCAAACCAGGGGCGGTGATCGCGTCACTTTGCACCACCTCACAAACAGGGGAGATTGCAGGTAGTGTATATGCTAGAGATGACGTTAATGTTATTTTCGACTATGAACTAACACGTAGTTTTACGGCAGATATGAAAGCGGCTGATAGAATGGGTTATTTGGATAACGTCCTATTGCTAAGCGACATCTTAAAAGGGCAACAACCTAAAGATATTTCGAAAAAGAAGAACGTTTTACGCATTACAGGCACGCCCATGCAAAATATTGCTGTGCTGGATATGATACGTTCAATCTAATTATACTAGTCCCCACGGATGTGTTGTGGGGATAATTATAAATAAATAGGCACTCTGGGTCTTACCTCCACTTATATCCATACTTTCAAACAATGTGTTAAATGACTATATTCTGCTATTAACGATCGTTCAAAGAGCAGCTTGCCAACAGATACTTTTGGCACTAACCTGCTCTTTCAGAATTATAGGGTTGAGTTTATCAACAGCGATACTGCCGCAATTGCCTGGCCCACTATCGTCGTGGACACCATCGCCGTAGACACCCACATCTTTAGAGTATCCAACCGCACTAAACTCGCCATGGGCAAAAACGTCGATCAGGTTGAGCAGAAACTACTTAAAGTCGTTCCGGCAGAATTTAAAGTCGATGTGCATCATTGGCTGATACTCTATGGTAGATACATCTGTGTAGCGCGCAAGCCCCGTTGCGGTGCTTGTATTATTGAAGACTTGTGTGAGTACTCTCCACCAGTGATTTCCCGATGTTTACAAGGCTTGTGTTAAGATCTCTCGACTTTTGTCTAGGGTGATATCACTGTGTTCACCAAGTGCGGTCATGCCATGCTGTTTTAACCCATCAATAAGTAAATCGATATCTTTTGCACCAAGATCTACGTCAGATAATCGGGTGGGTACTTGCATTGTTTTGAAAAACTGTTCGGTTAACAGAATAGCTTGTTCAATACGAGCATCCTCATCCCCCTCATTTATCTGCCAAACCCGCGCTGCATATTGCAGTAGTTTTTCACGCTTATTCTCACGACAGACTTTCATGACAGCTGGTAATACTATGGATAGCGTACGTGCGTGGTCAATGCCAAACGCTCCCGTTAATTCATGACCTATCATATGGGTTGACCAATCTTGTGGTACACCGGCACCAATTAGTCCATTTAATGCCATGGTTGCCGACCACATAATATTGGCTCTAATTTCTAGGTCATCTTTGGTTTCTGGCTGTAAAGCTTTAGGCCCTTCTTCAATTAAGGTTTGCAATAACCCTTCACTGAAACGGTCTTGTACTTTGCCATTAACGCTATAGGTTAAGTATTGCTCGATAGTATGAACAATCGCATCAACAACACCGTTACTGATTTGACGATCAGACAATGACAATGTGACTTTCGGATCTAAAACTGCAAATAGTGGACGCACTAAAGGGCTTGAAAATGCACGTTTATTGCCATCTCGGGTAACAACTGCATTACCATTGCTTTCAGAACCTGTGGCTGGCAGGGTTAAAACTGCGCCTATGGGTAACGCTTTTGTGATGGTGTGCTGCTTTGTGAGAATATCCCATGGATCTTTCTCCTCACTTGGATCATCTCCCTCAAAGAAGGTCGCTGCGGCAATAAATTTAGCGCCATCAACCACAGAGCCACCGCCTACAGCTAGTAAAAAATCAATTCGCTGTTCTTTAATAATCCCCTGAGCTTTCATTAATGTGTTGTAACTTGGATTAGGCTCAATACCTGAAAATTCAAACCAAGTATGTTGTTCAAGAGCATCAACCACTTGTTGATACACGCCGTTACTTTTTATGGAGCCACCACCATAAACCAGTAAAACTCTTGCATCCGATGGTATTTGCTGGGAAATGGCGGCTATTTTTCCTTCACCAAAATGAATATGGGTTGGATTTTGAAAACTGAAATTTAACATTGATTTATATCCTAAAACTTTGCCAAGAAAAAAATGTAAAAATACCCTTATGCACCAAGGTGAGCGAGTAACTTTTCAGCGGCTAAAGCTGAACTCGCTGGATTTTGACCAGTAATAATCAGGCCATCTTGTACAACAAATGCTTCCCAATCTTGAGCTTTTTGATAATCACCGCCACGCTTAATGAGTTCATCTTCAAGTAAAAATGGCACCACATCGGTTAATTGCACGGCATCTTCTTCACTGTTGGTAAAGCCGGTTACCGCTTTTCCTTTTACAACAAAATCGCCAGACGCTTGTTTTACATTTAATAAAGCGGCACTAGCATGACAAACGGTAGAAACCGCTTTGCCTGCAGTTAAAAAACTTTCTAGCAAAGTGATTGAATCTGGATTGTCAGTAAGATCCCATAAAGGTCCATGACCTCCAGGGTAGAAAACAGCATCAAAGTCACCTTCACTAACAGAAGACAATTTCACCGTGGTCGCAATTTTGGCTTGGGCAGCATCGTCTGAGTCATAACGTTCAGTGGCGGCAGTTTGAAATTCTGCGAGTTTGCTTGTGGGATCAATAGGGGCTTGTCCGCCCTGTGGCGTAGCTAAGGTGACTTCAACACCAGCGTCAATAAAAGCATAATAAGGGGCGGCGAACTCCTCAACCCAAAAACCGGTTTTCTTGCCAGTGTCGCCAAGTTTATCGTGTGAAGTCAGTACCATTAATATTTTTTTATTCATTTTTGTTCATCCATTTATCAAAACAAGCAAGCTTGTTTAAGTGAGTTTTCATTTTCTATGGAAGGAGTATAGGCTCTCAAAAAAAGTATACAATGCAGATAACATTGACAACATTGTATCAATAATTGATACAATTGATTTGGTATTTGTTTTTCATTGATAGGTTGCGGTATGAATGTTTCATTTGAACGTCTCAAAAGTATGGTTGTTTTTGCTCAGGTTATTGAACAAGGTAGCTTAAGTGCCGCAGCAAAACATTTAGGGCTTTCTCGCGCGGTAGTCAGCTATCACCTGAAAAAACTTGAATCTCAACTCGAGGTGAAATTACTTAACCGCTCCACTCGTTCAATCAATCTCACAGAAGCTGGCCAAGCCTTTTATGAACGCTGTCATGCTATTGCCGAACATGCCAATGCCGCCAATCAACAAATTGAAAATGTCAAAAATGAACCCATCGGCCTACTTAAAATAACCTGCCCGGTAAATGTTGGATTACAAACAATTGTGCCTGCACTGAATGAATTCAAAAAAATTCATCCTAAAATTGAGCTGGATGTGATGCTTACGGATGAAGTGGTGAATATTATGAAGGAAGGAATCGATTTGGCGGTCCGCGGAGCCCCCTTACCTGACTCGGGTTTACAAGCAAGTAAACTTGCCACCCTAAAAACCTGTTTGTGCGGTTCTCCAGAGTACTTTAGCCAATATGGTAAACCAAAGAATCATACTGATTTAGCCAATCATCAATGGGTAATTTACAAATTAACCTCAGGCGTAGTAAACCTAACAAAGGGCAGTCGCGCTTATAGTATTGTCACCCAAGGAAGTATTAGCACTAATAATGCAGCGGCGCGTACTGCATTTGTTGAAGCCGGTCACGGTTTAGCCCGCATCCCTATTTATGACGCTTGGCCTAAAATACAAGCTGGCACCTTACAAAGAGTACTTGATGACTATGTATTCAGCGATATAAATGTGTATGGTGTGTTCCCGCCAGGCACTGCAAACACAAAAAAACTGAGGTTATTACTGACCTTCTTGAAGGAGTATTTTACCCGTCAAATTAGCTTCAGCTCGACCATTTAATAGTTGCCAATCATCAAATTTCCAGTATCAAAATTAGGTGCATATTTAAGCCATCTCATATTCAAGCCCTCTAAGCCAAATAAGCTCTTTATGGCGAAAATCTTGGTTTGGCCTTTGCGGTCTGTTTATCCCATAATACAGGCTAACAAAATCGAAACCCTAACCTAAAAAAACGAGTAAAGAATCTCAAATGATTGTGAAAGTGTTACCAACAATAATCTTTTCATTTCAACTGGGCATTGCAGGCCTTGCTATTGCTCAGACTTTGTTGAGTGCTAGGGGCGGGCAAAAACACACTTACTATCTAACCGGGGTACTGATATTTCTCTCTATTCATACATTTGGTGATTTACTTGTGGTGTCAGGTGGGTATCGGTATTTCCCCAATCTAGTAGGATTACAATTCCCCTTAGCGACATTGATTGGTCCCGCATTTTACTTTTACGCGCGTTCCATGATGACCCGCTCAAATGTGTTAAGCACGAAATCTATGCTTACAGCTAGTATTGGTCCCGTACTGGGTATTTTAGTATTGCTCCCTTTCGCCTTAGGGCTGACCACCGAACAAAAACTTTCTCTTGCGGATCCACTCACCCGAGATGCTGAACTCTACAAGTTTGCTCTTCTAACTTGCTTACTCTCTACCCTTACCTTTTTAATCTCCACGCTATTGTATTTTAGCGCAACCTACCGGCTTCTAAACAACCACAAAGTTCAGCTCATGAAGAGGTTTTCGGTTATTGAAAAAAAATCACTGGATTGGTTACGCACAATTCTACTTTTATGGGGTAGTGTTTGGGTGCTTTACACCATTGAATATATATTGAATTTTATTGGCGTAAGCTGGATTGGATCGGGTGTCGTTATTCCAATGCTAAATTTACTATTGCTTTTGGCGTTTGCTCACTTATCACTTAATCAACCTTTATTGTCAGAAACAGACAAATCAAAAGACAGTGATTTGCAACCTCGAGCAGCCGCATTAGACGATGATAGAATGAAGAGAATTGCCGTAAAACTCCACAAAGTGATGCAAGGGGAACGCTTATTTTGTGAAAATGAACTGAGCCTTCACCGATTATCTGAAGCCATTGGCATATCTCAAAATCATATTTCCGAGACCCTATCCCAGCATTTACAGATTAATTTTTTCTCGTTCATTAACAATTATCGTGTAGAAGAAGCAAAAAGACTGTTAACTACAACAACCTTATCAATTATTGATATCTCGCTGGAGTCGGGCTTTAACTCTCGCTCGACGTTTAATTCTGCCTTTAAAAAAACCGAAGGCGTAACCCCGTCGGCCTATCGCATGCTCATGAATAATCATAATACTACGAAAGAATAATGAACGAATGGGCCCATTTGGACGACGTTAGTCTCGAAATCCTTGAAACTTTCCCTATCATCAAAAATCATCTAGAGGAAAATTCATATGTCAAACTTGTTCGCTGCTCGTCTGGTGGGCGCGTTATTTATTATATCAACAGGCGCTTACATGACGGCGAGTCATATCATTTCGACGCTATTTAGTGCACCTGATTTTATCCTTTATCTGTACCCGAATAGAAACCTTTTGACCGTAGCCGCCCTATTGGAGTTTGTTAACTCTGCCGCTGTAGTGGCTATAGCCACCGTTATATTTCCCATCATTAAACCTCTTAGTCAGCAAATCGCTTTGACCTATGTTAGCTTTAGGATCATCGAAGCGGTTATGCTACTTATTGGCGCATTAGCATTATTTTCTTTAATAGCCATTAGCAAAGAAATGGTAACAGCCATCGCCCCCACTGTTGACTATTTAAGTGTTATGGCAGATGTTCTAAAACAGCAACGTTATGTTAGTTTTCAACTGGGCATGATCCCCCTAGCCCTTTGCGGCTTTATGCTTTGCGTTACCTTTTATCAACACCGTTTAGTCCCAAGGTTATTATCCGCTTTAGGCCTTGTCGGCTATTTGTTATTGTTGCTAAAAGTCAGCGCCGATTTTTTCGCCATTAATATTGGCGGTGGCTTGCTGTATATTCCTGGCGCATTATTTGAACTACTTCTACCATTGTGGTTGTTTTTTAAAGGTTTTCATTTAAGTGAACCACCACAAACACACTAGAAGTGAATGACATTAACGCTATATTTTGATTGCCGTGTTTTGCTTTAGGCTAAGAGTGCCCATGAAAAAATGGAAAAAGATCACACTTAAGGTTTTACTCGCTTGTTTCCTGACAACAACAAGTATTTATTTGTTCGCGCCTTGGGAATACGGGCTGTATTATTTAAAGCCAGTACCTAACTCCATTGAGCAACAAGTTCATGAAGCAACGTCACAAGGTATAGACGGAATCATTGTCTATGTGGATGAGGCCAATAAACCAGCTCAGTTGTATGCAAGTGGTTGGCATAATAGACAAGAAAAAATACCGGCATATGGCAATGCTCTATTTAAAATTGCCAGTATTGGAAAATTATATGAAGCGGCGGCAATCGCTAAACTAGTCGCGTCCAATCAGCTCAAACTGGACCAAAGCCTTGCAGACTATTTGCCTCAATTAGCTGAACGTATTGAATATGCAAATAAAATTACCCTACGCATGTTGGTAGAGCACCGCAGTGGTATTCCTAACTTCACCGATCAGGAAGGCTTTGATTGGGCATCAAACTCCCTTGACGTATTGAGTTTAGTATTAGACAAACCTGCGGACTTCCCACCAGGAACTGATTACGCCTACTCCAATTCAAATTATTTGTTGCTACAAAAAATAATGACAGAAACCTTGGGTTATCCTTACTCCCGCTTCATTAGCAATGAGATTCTTTTACCATTGGGCTTAAACCGAACTTTTTTCTCAATTCACCAGATCAATACAAAAGAGCTCATGAGCGGATATTATGTAGGCTATGACGAAGACTTAAAACACCTCGACCAAGGTTACGTAGCCAGTGCACAAGATGTAGGGATCTTTTTAAGAGCCCTAAACGATGGAAGTGTGTTTACCGAAGCAGAACGCAAAATTTATGCTTCACTTTATGAATATAATCATACAGGCTGGGTGCTCGGCTATTCAAGTATTGCCCGATATCACCCAGATATTGATACCGTTGTCATTCAATTTACCAACACTACCGGTGAAGATAGAGTGATACTTACAGGCATCATATATGACCGAATTATGAGTATCTTACGAAGCCAATAAAATGAATTGTTTGACTAGGTATTGCTAAGGTTTAATTACCTCATTCCCGCCACAGCTCCGCAAACCTTTATCACCTATGATTTTTCACCTAACAACATACTGCCATCGTCTAAAAAGCTTAAAACAATCTGTATAGCGGGGCGGTTATCATCAAATAAATAGCTGTATTTCGCCACTATTCTATCTCTATCAACTTGATTTCTTGCTGTCGACATTTCGTCACGAAAAGGCTGCCCTTCCATAATACCGGCATAATGACTGGCGATAGCGGCTGTTGTGCGCAGTGCATTTTCAACTTTGGGGTTTTCTGTAAACGCCTGCGTCAACTGTGTCGAATATGCATAATCGGCCGGTAAAACTAACTGTCCCTGAGTGTTGAATTCTATGCTTGCCGGTGGTGAGGGTATGCCATATTGTGCTAACAATGCTTTAAACTCGTTTTGCGAGTATTTAGATAAGGTATCAATGTTGTGCGCTGTTGGCAGTAATAAGGGTATGTCCTTTAAATTCACCGGGTTAGGTAGCGCGCCAGGCGTGAGATATTCATCTAGATTGATTTCTTGTTGGTCACCTTGGGAAGTATTCATACTGAAAACCGCATTCGTAGCGGGCTTTTCTACCTTTTGAACCTGATGATTTTGTTGATAAGCGGCTAATAATTCCGAAAAGCCATTGTTTCCTTTCGATTGATTAGGTTGCAGTAGAGTTTGTGAGTGAGTTTTAAAAATACGATTGGTGACGTCCATTTTAACCTCTATAATTTTGACTTTGTAAGCTCTCTAAAACATTAAATACATTGGCTCTTAGCTTTGCATCTTTGTTTTGTACCGTGCCAATAGATTGATCAAACTCCACCGACTTTCTTGCCAAGGCTAATACGTCATATTTTTCATCGGCATCAAAATCTCGACTTGGAGGCGCTCTCATTGCTAATCCCTGTTGTGGCGTGATTAACCCATTTAGTTGTAACTCTGACGACATATGGGTTAATTCGTTATATGACATATTAGTCGGATCATACCGGTTAGCGATTTCTTGTAATTTTGTTTCTGCATCAAGGCCGGCCTGGCTCAGAGTGACTTTATCTGCAGCTCTGTCATTGTTAGATAACAGGTTAGAAAGAGTGGTATCTACACCTTGGTTTTTACTGCTTTGATAGATAGAACTCAGCTGACTATTGTTATTTATTTCCATTACATTCCCATTAGTCAATTTAGTGCTAATCTCCACTAATTATCGGTTTGTTTAGCATGATAAGTTTGAGCAGCAATGACTATGCCAAAGGTACTGTTTTTGATTTAGGCTGATACAGGTTAACTAACAGGAGCTGCGCCATTAGGCTGCGGGCTAACCCCTTAGGCTGATTTTCAATGGGGTTATAAAAGCAATTAGGCAAATTATTGCCGAGGCTAAGACAATATCGGCAATGACAGGAAAAAAGACAAGAGCGGCAAGTATGATTCCTGCCTCTTTGAGCTTAAAAATAAGACTAATGGCAACATAAAGTTGCACATTAACTATAGGTTAGCCGAGGAAATTTTACTTAGCGTATCGAATTTAGATAGTGTTTTAGTTAAGATGTTCAGACGATTGTTATTTTCCAATTACGTTTAACCCTAAACGTTCACCAAACTGTTACTAATACGATAACCAACCTGAGCACCTATAATAATAAATGGAGAAATCATGCACCTTCGTAAACGTCTTGTTCTTGGCACAATACTGAGTCTTTTTAGTGTTCAATTGTTGGCCGCTGAAGCCATTGTGAGCACTGAACAGAAGCAAACCGCCGAGCAGCTTATGCAAACAGCTCTTAAAAGCGAGCTTGGAATGGAAATAGTCACATCATTGACTACTGAAGTTGGCCCTCGTCTAGCGGGCTCTGAAGCGGAAAAACGTGCCAGAGATTGGGGCTTAAAACTAGGTAAAAGTTTAGGGTTTGATAAAGCGAACATTGAACCCTTTACCATGCCATTCTGGGATAGAGGCAACTTACACATATCCCTTACCTCTCCTTACAACCAAGAATTATACGGCACAGCCTTAGGTGGAGCCGCACCATCAAAACAAAACATTAATGCTGAAGTGGTCTATTTTAGAGATATTCACGCACTAATGGAGGTAAAAGAAGGAGCGCTAAAAGGCAAAATCGCGTTTGTTGATGGCGATATCATGGTTAAGAGTCAGGTTGGCGCAGGTTATGGACAGGCAAACCAACGCCGCAGAGTGGGATGGCAACACGCTCAGCGCGGTGGTGCAGATGCATTAATCGTGCGTTCAGTGGGCTCAGACTCCCATCGATTCCCGCATTCAGGCATGATGAGTAAAGATGGTGACAAATGGGCAAGTATTCCGGTTATTGCCATTTCTAATCCAGATGCTGACCACCTTCGTCGTTTACATAATTTAGATAAGCCCCTTAGCATATCTCTTCACTCTGAATCTGACTGGAAGGGTGAAGTCAGCAGCGGAAATGTTGTTTTTGATTTGATTGGTAGCGAAAAACCGGAAGAGATTGTGCTAATAGGTGGCCATTTAGATAGCTGGGATTTAGGTACTGGTGCTGTAGATGATGGTGCGGGTGTTGCTATTACCACTGCTGCCGCAGCCCTGATTGCAAAGTTACCTAAGCGTCCTAAACGTACTATTCGGGTGGTCATGTTCGGTGCAGAAGAAGTCGGGCTTTTAGGTGCATTTGCCTACGCCAAACAGCATGCAGCGAATTTAAGCAACCATGTACTGGCCACGGAGTCAGATTTTGGCGCGCAAAGCGTTTGGCAGCTAGAATCGAACCTCAACCCCGAAGCCACCTTGTTAATCGATGAAATTGGCAAAATTCTAGCCCCATTAGGTATCGTTAGAGGCCGTTCAGATGCACCAGGAGGTGGCCCCGACATTATTCCAATGGCCGCCAAAGGCGTACCAACAATTCGTTTAAATCAAAACGGGCAGGATTATTTTGATCTACACCACACCCCTGACGATACCCTGGATAAAATTGATCCCGATGAATTAGCCCAGAATATTGCGGCCTATGCAGCCACTATTTATTTACTTGCCGATTCGGATGTTGAATTAAAGCCATAAATGGCAGCGGTAAATTTAGCCTAACAACCTAAACCCTCTAATCCTCAAACTTATCTAGGATTAGGGGTTTAGAAAATAATAACTAATAAACTAGTGTGCCGCGAATCGGGTAGTCCGTTTGTTTACGAACAAAGGTTAACCCTCTCACTACCACGTCTAATTCTGGGCGTAAAAAAGGCGCATTGGAAATATCCACAGCCTGCAATACCCCCTCCCCGTTTATGACAAACAGGGCCGGTTCTGAAAAATCATGATCGGTTTCAGTTTCAGAACGCGGAGCCGAGATATACAAGCCTAGCTGTTTCATTTGCTCAACGGTTAAGCCATAAGCGATAGGAAAAGACACATCTAAGCTGTCCATGTTGTCGGTTAGTTGTGCCTTTGAATCTGCTGAGACGGCAGTGACACTCACCCTAATAGCATTTAACGCTTCTTTGTGTTGCTCTAATAAATTTAAGTATCGCACGCATAATGGGCAATGCTGGCCTCGATATACAATCAACATTTGCCAATCAGCATCACCGTGAGCCTGTCCTAAGTTAACCCTAGAGCCATCAAGAAGCGTTGCTTCAATGGACGGAAATGTACTACCAGGAATGGGTTTTACTAAATTTGTCATGTTGAACTCTTTACCTTGTTTGTGAATCTCATCGTTTTAATCCATAAAATGCTGGCAATGAACACAGATAGCGCCATACAGCTTAAAAATATATTGTCTATTCCACCTGGTATGTACTCAACAAAAGACGTTAAGAATTGCCCTAAAAACACCGCCATGGTGAAGTACGATAAATTTCTACCGCGCACCTTTACTGCACTTCGCGCAACGATCATGTGATTTAATAAAGGAATACTAAATCCAAAACCAAAGCCGATAATAACCGCACCAATTACTAAACAGACTGTGCCTGTTTGTAGAAAGAAAATGTAAGACACCGCAAAATTAATAAACGCCACGGATAAAACACCTTGTTCACTGAATAGTCTACAAAGCTTGGGGAGAAAAGAGGCTGCGAGTACCGCCATCAATGAAATAAAGGCTAATAAAAAGCCCACTTGTGTTTCGTTGTAACCTTGCTCTTGCATATTACTGGGCATTAAAACAAAGGCAGTGAAAAATAAAACCATCGACAGCATTGCACTAAGGTAAACACTGTTGAGGGAAAAGCCAGAGAGTAATTTTGGCGAGTCTTCTTCAGGTTCCGCTTGTATTCCAGCCGGATATCGACGGGGAACGAAAAGTAACAGCATCACCAAAAATACCCAAGCAATTAAATAAAGTGACAGCGGTAACGCCCAATGTTGAGCGGCTAGCAAACCACCTACAAACAAAAATACCACCCCGCCTAGCTCAATTGCCATGCCCTGTTTGGCGATCATATTTAAGCGTTCTTCAGCAAAATACCAATGAGAAATTAACACCGTACACCCAGCCATCACGACCGACGTCATTCCCCCGAGTAAAAAACGATTGGCAAATATCCAAGCCGGCGCGTGCAACCAATATACACTCGCCCCCACCAGCCCATATAAAAATAAACCAATAATCAGCGCTGGATACGCACCATATTTATCAATCAACTTTCCCGCAATAGGCGCACAGATAACCGCGCCCAGGGCGGGCAATGTGACTAATAATATGGCGTTGTCGGCTACCCCAAGAGCATTGGATATACTAACCAAGCCAGGTGCTATAACGGCCCCTACCATAATGGTTAAACAGGCAATACAGAGCAAGGTATAGCGACCTAGCCTGTTGAGTTTAGTCATGAAAAGTCTCTCATACTGTTGAAAGTGAATGCTGTTTAGTTTTTGCCATCGAATTAAAAGCCGCACTAAACAAAATAAATAGCATACTGATGGCTACTACACCGGGCCATTGAAAAAGTGAAAATGCCCGCAGACCAGCAACCGAGCCTAATGCTCCACCAAGATAATAGCCGAGCATGTAAATACCATTAATTCGGCTTTGGGCGGTTGGATCAATACTAAAAACACGCACCTGATTAGCCACCTGAGCACTAAAAATGGCAAAGTCGATAAGAATAATTCCGATAATTAACGATATAAGATTGCCAGCAAATAATCCCGTTATGGCAAATCCTACAGCGGCTAAAACGAGGGCCATTTTGATTAAGGTTTTAGAACCAAATCTATTCACCCATTTACCGGAAACCTTCGCCCCAATCACACCAGCCAATGCGATCACACCAAACAATCCGGCTTGTTGAGCATTGTAATCAAAGGGGGCTTCGCTGACATAAATAGCCAATGTTGCCCACAGGACATTAAAGGAAGCAAACCAAAGTGCGCCGGAAAAGGTAAACAGCTGCAGTGATTTATGCTGGCAAAATAGGCTCAAGGTACTTTTTATTAATGGCCAATAGCGCAGCGATGCTTGGGGTTTATTTGACGGCAAAAATACCCAAAGCAAAACACCAAGTAAGGCGGCTAATAACGCTGACATAACGAATACACTGCGCCAACCCAAGAGCTCCCCGACCAATCCACTTAATGTTCGGGAGAGTAAAATACCAATGGTTAATCCCATCATTAATGTGCCAAGGGTTGTACCTTTGTTTTCCATAGACACCATTGACGCGGCAAAAGGAATTAACTGCTGAGTGATATTGGCACTGGCACCAATTAAAAACACTGCGATTAACAGTATTGTGATGTTAGGTGCCCACACTGCCATTCCACAAGCAAACACTAGCACGCAGGATAATATACCTATTAGTTGCCGCCGCACGACTGAATCACCGAGTGGGGATATAAACAATAAAGCAAAGGCATAACCGAATTGGGTTAATGCGGGAATACTACCTAATTGTAAGTCGTTTAAACTAAATTCACTGGCAATTAGCGGCAAAATAGGTTGGTTGTAATACAGATTTGCGGCAGTTGCAGCAATGGCAGTTGTCATTAGCAGTAGCATAAAGGGACTTAACAACTGCTCTGGCTCCGAATGAGTCATATTTTATGTCAGGTAAATAAATCATAGCGCCAGCATAGGGCTTATTTATTAATAACAAAAATGATAACTTTTTATGGAATCTATACAGATTTTATATATAAGTAAACTTGGGGGCAATCGTGGACATAAAAACATTAAAAAGCTTTATAACTGTGGCTAAACACAAAAGCTTTTCAGAAGCTGCGCGAGAGTTACATACTGTACAACCGGCCATTAGCCGACATATTTCTGCATTAGAGGCGGAGCTTGGGGTAAGGTTATTTAATCGAAACTCTCGAGATGTCGCGATAACCCCAGCCGGTGAGCAGTTGTTAACAGATGCTAGCGCGATCCTAACCCTTACAGATAAGGCAAAAAGCCAGGTTAAGCGTGCCCACAGTGGAAAAGTGGGTACACTGAATATTGCTCACTTAAGCTCAGCTTGTTTATCATTTATGGCCACTTTGATCCGAACCTACAAATCCCAGTTTCCTGAAGTCCATGTTAGCCTATTTGAAATGACAGCAACCGAACAAATTGAAGCCTTTAAGCAAGATAAAATCGATATTGCATTTTCAAGGCCCCTGCCCACGCCAATTGCTGATGAGTTTATTCGTCACGATATTTATATCGACAAATTCGTTGCACTAGTCAGCCAAAGCCATGCTCTTGCAGGTGCTAAACAGGTTGAGCTGGCTAAGTTAAAGACTGAACAATTTATTATTTTCAATCGTGATGAGGCCCTTGGGCTCTTTGATGAAACTATCATCCTGTGCAAACAAGCCGGATTTTCACCGGATATCATAAGTCAACCAAAGCATATGCAAACCTTAGTGACAGAAGTGGCTGCAGGTTTAGGGGTGGCGATCGCACCATTTTGTGTTAGTAAATTGTATAGCCGAGGGTGCCATTTTATTGCACTAGAAAATGTCGACACACAAATTCCCCTGCAAATTCAATTCAAACAGAATAATCCTAGCGCGACTGTGAATGCTTTCCTAAATGTCGCTTTAGCGGCCAAAAGTGAAATTCAGCGCAGTATGGCTAGTTAAAGCTATCATTGGTTAGCGAAGGTGTATGGATTGTTTTTCCCGCTTTCGGTTACTGCACTAAAGTAAGAGTGTTCATTGACTATTTTGCAGCCTATTTTAGCGAAATCCCATACTGGGATAAGTGACTATAGTCACCGAACTTTCATATGCTGGTGTTATGGTTGACGGAATGAATAATTTGAATGTCCCAATTAAATACAGGTAGGAATATATGCCGTACAAGCTCCCACTATTAATATTGTTGTGCCTATTTTGCATGCAACTTTACGCCAAGCCGATAGTTATCGCCCATCGCGGGGCTTCCGGATACTTGCCTGAGCATACGTTAGAAGCCGCTGTCCTTGCATATTCCCAAGGGGCCGATTACATAGAACAAGATTTAGTTTTGAGCAAAGACTTAATACCGGTAGTACTGCATGACATACACCTTGAAACCGTGACCAACGTCGAACAAATATTCCCTAAACGCCATCGGGCTGACGGCCGCTACTACGCGTTCGATTTCACCTTGGCAGAACTGCAAACCCTTAATGTACACGAGCGGACAAATGACAAAGGCGAACAAGTATTCCCCTATCGTTTTCAGGAGCCTCGTAATCAAGAGCGCTATCATGGACAGTCATCATTTAAGATTGCCACATTTGAACAACAAATTAATTTGATTCAACAACTTAATCGGCAATTTAAGCGAGATGTGGGTCTTTATCTGGAAATCAAATCGCCCCTTTGGCACCAAACTCACGGAGCGGACTTAAGTCAAATCACCCTGAATATCCTGCGTAAATACGGTTTGGATAACCAAGACAGCCATGTTTATGTGCAATGCTTTGACTTCGCAGAAACACAGCGTCTTAGGAACGAGTTAAATGCCAAGGTGAAGTTAATTCAGCTTATTGCTGAAAACAGTTGGCAAGAGTCGAATTCTGACTATGAATATTTGAAATCCGCACAAGGTCTCAAAGAAATTGCAAAAGTAGCCCAAGGTATTGGCCCATGGATTCCACAACTATTTGATTTTGCGAATAAAACACCAACTAGTTTACTAGCCAATGCCCATCAAGCAGGGCTGCTAATTCATCCTTATACATTTAGAAAAGACGACCTCCCAGCCAAGTATTCTTCGCAACAGGTGCTAGACATCCTATTCGAAGATTTAAAAGTAGATGGTTTATTTACCGACTTTACCGATGTGCTGGAAAATTACTTAGAAAAGCGATGATATTGCTCTAGAGTCACTAGTAAAAACTAACAAGCTCGCGATTGCGAGCTTTGTGAATTTAGGGTTTAGCCATTCGAATGATGACTCGACGATTTTTAGCACGAGACATCTTATTCGTATTGGTCGCCGCATGACGGCGTTCACCATGACCTGTCACCTCAATTCGAGAAGAATCTACTCCCATTTCGGTGAAGTACGCCTTAATTTCCTCTGCTCGACGAATAGATAATTGTTCGTTGTTCCAACGACCACCATAACTATCTGAGTATCCATCTAACAAAACCAGCTCAAGATCTGTATCTTCTTTTAAATAGTCCCCGATCATTTGTAGGCGTTTTTTAGAGTATTTGGTTAAGTCTGTACTATTGCTGTTGTAACTTAGCACTGTGTATGCAATATCTTCAAATGCAAAAGGTAATAAATTAGCGACACACTCAGCGAACTCAACATAGGGTTTCGAAAAGTTACTGGCATTTAAACCCACAGCGATACGATCGAAGTCACTATACCAATCTTGATAATATAGTGTTGGCCAAAAACCTTTTTCCAATTCAGTTAACATTGTCCAAGCGGCTTTTTGCGGTAAATCACTATTGTATTGTTTGCGAATTGGCATTTGCGCAATTTCACGCTGCATTTGTCCTGGCATCCATTTGGGTGGGACTGAATAAACGGAGGCAACAGAATAGGTGTTTGGTAACCTTAACATCTGCAACTCAAATTCCATATTCAGTTGCTTAGAAGCCGTGCTGTAAAAAGCAGCTTCTCCATAACCAGGAAGTTGGTGACTCAAAGTACATTGCAAGCGACTTTTTTGACTGACTTGCCACTGAGAATCCTCAACTGGCGCTGCATAATGACGCAAGCTAGCTTGGCTAGCAAAGCTGAGGGTTAAGCCCAAAAAAATCGCGCACTTTTTCATATCAGACAGAAATCCAGTAAATAGTGTTTATCCATTATAGATATCGACACTAGAAACAAAAAGTTTAATCACCCGTTGTGTACGGATAATAACCAACTAGACCTATCAAATGCAAATGCGCCTAAACATATTCACAACTGAACTGGTACAAGGCTTTAAAGGTTGACATAATAGCAAGCTATGTTGTCGATTAATAAGGTTATCATGTCAGATCCAATTCACCTGTTGAACCAACGATTTAGAGGGTATTTCCCAGTCGTCATTGATGTTGAAACAGCTGGATTCAATGCGCAAACTGATGCTTTATTAGAATTAGCAGCAGTGACATTGAAAATGACAGCTTCTGGAGACATTCAGATAAATAAAACGTTCCATTACCATATTAACCCTTTCGAGGGCGCAAACCTCGAACAAGCCGCTTTGGACTTTAACGGTATTGATCCTTATTGTGCATTACGAGGCGCGATTGATGAATCTGAAGCAATTAAAAATTTGTGCAAAGAGATCCGAAAAGAACAAAAAGCAGCGGAATGCCAACGCTCAGTGATTGTTGCCCACAATGCATCATTCGACCAAGGCTTTGTGAATGCAGCCATTGAAAGGTGTAATATTAAACGCACTCCTTTCCATCCTTTTGTATCATTTGATACCACCAGTTTAGCCGGTTTAACCTTAGGTCAGACGGTGCTGGTTAAGGCCTGTGAAGCGGCACAAATCGAATTTGACCAAAGAGAAGCCCACTCAGCACTTTACGATACGATGAAAACCGCCGAGTTATTTTGTTTTATGGTCAATAGATGGAAAGCCCTTGGTGGCTGGCCGATATAATTCACAATTCCAAGGGATGCTTTTAACGTGCTCAAAATAGCAGTAACGGGTTTACAAGGCTGAAATAAAAAGTGAGGCCTGAGCCTCACTTAATGTAGATCAACGATAAACCGCAAATTTAATCACAGTGATTAAATATAGGCTTAATCGTCATTATCCGAATCAATATTGTGCATTTCCAAATTACTTAATTCAGTTTGTATCATTGATTTTTTAGCCCCTTCAGAACGGGCCCCATCAACTCTCTCTAAATAAGCTTGGTCAATATCACCAGTTATGTACTCACCATCAAATACAGACGTTTCAAAACGAGTAATAGCAGGATTCTCAGCACTAACCGCTTCAACTAGATCTTGAATATCTTGGAAAATCAGCCCATCAGCTTTAATTAACTCACTAATTTCGTCGATATCGCGGCCGTAAGCGATCAATTCATTTGCACTTGGCATATCAATACCATAAACATTTGGAAAACGAATCTCTGGCGCAGCTGACGCGAAATACACCTTCTTGGCACCTGATTCACGGGCCATTTCAATAATCTGTTCAGATGTAGTGCCGCGTACAATTGAATCATCAACCAGAAGAACATTTTTGTCTTTAAATTCTGATTTAATGGCGTTAAGTTTACGTCGCACCGACTTACGTCTAAGCGTTTGACCTGGCATGATAAAAGTACGACCGATATAACGGTTCTTTACGTAGCCTTGACGGTAAGGTAAGTCCAACTCTATAGCAATTTGCAACGCTACATCGGAAGACGTTTCCGGAATAGGAATAACCACATCAATATCTAAATCAGCCCATTCTTTGGCTATTTTCTGACCTAGCTTTTTACCCATATTCACCCGCGAGGCATATACTGATATTCCATCGATAAAGGAATCAGGTCTTGCGAAGTAAACAAATTCGAAAATACAGGGAATATTTTTAGGGTTTTGCGCGCACTGTTTAGTAAATAATTCACCTTCTTCAGTCACATATATTGCTTCGCCTGGTGCGACATCACGAATAAACGTAAAACCTACGGCATCTAGAGCAACACTTTCGGATGCAACCATATATTCATCACCCTGCTCAGTTTTACGCTTACCTAAAGCAAGAGGACGTATGCCATATGGGTCTCGAAACGCAACCATGCCATTGCCGATAATCGCAGCAACCACAGCATAAGCGCCACGAATCTTCTTGTGCACATTGGCAACCGTGGTGAAAACCTCTTCAGGGGTTAAGGTTAAACCTGCACATTGTTGTAATTCATGGGCAAAAATATTTAATAAAAGTTCTGAATCAGACGTCGTATTGATATGTCGTCTGGCAATACGGAATACTTCATCTTGCAAATCATGGGCATTGGTTAAATTCCCATTGTGTGCAAAAGCAATTCCAAATGGCGAGTTGACGTAAAACGGTTGGGCCTCTGCTGAGCTTGAAGACCCTGCAGTGGGGTAACGCACATGACCAATACCAAATTGGCCTGTTAAACGTTGCATATGGCGGTTGTGAAATACATCTCGCACCAATCCATTCGCTTTTCTTAGATGAAACATTTTATCATCTATAGTCATGATCCCTGCGGCATCTTGCCCACGATGCTGAAGAACAGTTAACGCGTCATAAAGTGCTTGACTTACTGCACTCTTTCCAACAATTCCGACAATACCACACATGCAATTTACCTATTTATTCGGCGTTAAAAAACTGGAGTTATTTTGTATAAAACTAAAAAACCACTCAATAATGGGAGTGAATTCAGGAACTAATACTGACTCTATCCACCAAGACGACTCGGAAGCAGTAGTGAAGGTATCTAAGAAGAACAAAGCAGCACTCACAATCAGAATGCCACGGATAATACCAAAAACTGAGCCAAGGGCTCTGTCGGTACCTGTGAGTCCAGTAAACTGTACTAAGCGCGCAATTAAGTAATTTATCAATCCGCCTAGAATCAGCGTACTGGCAAACAAAATCGCTATGGACACCCCATTTCTGACCATCTGATCATCAAATTTAGTCATGTAGACGGCAAGGTATTCATAAAATTGGCTAGCAATAAAAAAAGCGGCGAACCAAATAGCTAAAGAGATAGCTTCTTTAATAAATCCCCGTACCAAACTTATAATGGTGGAGACAGCGATAACGCCAATGATGGTGAAATCTATCCAATTCATAATGACCCGGTCATATTAATTGTTGGTTCGTTAAAATCGCGCGCATTCTATCAGAGATAGCATATATTTCTAGTATTCATTTCACTGTGAATGGTGTTACTCGACCCTGCAACTTAGTCAATTCGCGAAGATGTGGAACCGCTTTTTGCAGTTTTTCTTTATTTAACTCAGGTCCAACAAACACTTTTGTTAACTCACCAGTGCTCGTTTGAACTGGTCGACTGAATGCTTGATAACCTGCATTTCGCAGTGTACTAAGCAATTCGCTGACATTTTTTTGATGACGAAACACACCTAATTGAACAACCCAACCTGCTTTGGCTAGTAAACGATTGTCCATTTTACCGGGATTGACTTCTACTTTGTCTTCAATCGGGTGATCTATTTCGCTCGGGGTAATTTTTTTATTTTCAGTTTTTTGAGAAGATGAATCATTAACCGGCGAGTCTTGGCGCGATGCCAGCTCGTTGTTATCTTCATTTTGGTTAATCTCAAAATCGTCGATTGCTACGTCAGGTACAATTTCAACCTTGCGATTTACTTCTTGTTCGACTTGCTCGAGAGGGAAATCTTGCGTTTCATTAAGTTCACGCATTTTAGGTTGATCTGGTATTGATTCAAATAGATCTTGGCTAGTTTGTTTTTCACCATCGAGCAAATCAGGCAGAAAAATCACTGCTAATGCAACGACTATAATGGTGCCCACCAATCGGTTTTGTAGTGCTGAAGACAAGACTTTTCCTCTTTTAGACCAGTAGCATCGTATATTTATTCAGTCGAATTAAGATGCTTGCAACACTTCGCTTACCGTGAAAAATGAACCAAACACAATGATCAAATCATCATTTCCAGCATTTTTCGTTGCTGCAAGTAGCGCATCAGAAACATGCTCAAACTCTACCACTTTTTGTGATTTAGTGAGCACTGTTTTTAATTGTTTACTCTTTGCGCCGCGAGGCACATTAAGAGACGCAACATACCAATTGGCTTTCAGCGATTCAAGTGGTAAAAAACTACCGGCGATATCTTTATCTTCCAACATAGCCACAACCAGATGCAATTGCGTGTATTTCATTCGTCCAATTCGTGCGGCCAATAACTCGGTTGCTTGCGGATTATGGGCGACATCAACAATGATCTTAGGCTGCTGACTAATCTCTTCAAAGCGCCCAGGTAAGCTCGATTTTTCGATGAGTTCGTTGACCTCATCTTGATTGCGAGGTAAATGCCCTAACAAACTCAATACTTGCAACGCCGTTGACGCGTTTTGCATTGGGATCAATGGAATTGATAAATCACTAAATTGGACTGACTGATTATACCAACACCAACTTGTATCACAATCCTCAAAGCCAAACTCTTTTCCTTGCCAAGATGGTTGCGCTTGCATTTTATCAACCGCTATTAACAGTGTTTCTGGCGGCACTGGCTCGCCTACAACTACAGGAACCTTGGGACGCATTATGCCGGCTTTTTCTGTAGCAATAAGCTCTCGGGTATCCCCTAGCCAATCTTGGTGGTCAAGGGCAATACTTGTAATTACAGCGAGATTGGGATCAACTATATTAACCGCATCCAAACGACCGCCTAAACCAACTTCCAACACCACAAAGTCTGGTTGCTGATTGGCAATTAACACTAGCGCAGCTAAGGTAGCAAACTCAAAATAGGTAAGCGAAATAGCACCTCGAGCATGCTCTACTTGCATAAACGCATTCACATGCTCTTGTTCGCTTAGCATCAAGCCGTTAATGCGCACTCGCTCTCTATAATCAATAATATGCGGTGAACTATACACGGCAACAGTTTGTTGTTGCATGCGTAACCCCATCTCAATCATTCGACAAGTTGTGCCTTTGCCATTAGTTCCGGCAACAGTCACCACAGAACTGTTTGAAAAATCTAAATTCAAACGCTCATAGACTTGCTGGGTTCGGGCAAGACCCATATCGATAGATTTGCTATGGATGGCTTGTAAATAATCTAGCCAAGTAGAAAGAGACCAGGACAAACTAGGCTTGTTCTGGTCTTCTGTAGATGTGTTATTTGACATTAATGGGGCTGTGTATGTAGCTTTTTCAATAAATCGTAGATTTTGTCACGCATCTGGCGACGGTCAACAATCATATCGATAGCGCCCTTCTCCACTAAAAATTCACTGCGTTGGAAACCATCAGGTAAAGTTTCACGTACGGTCTGCTCAATAACTCTTGGACCTGCGAATCCGATTAATGCTTTAGGCTCAGCGATATTAATATCACCTAACATAGCCAAACTGGCGGAAACTCCACCCATAGTAGGATCAGTTAAAACTGATATATAGGGTAAGCCTTTTTTACTCATTCGCGCTAAAGCTGCACTGGTTTTAGCCATTTGCATCAAGGAAAATAATGCTTCCTGCATACGCGCGCCACCACTGGTTGAATAGCACACCAATGGCATATTATGTTCTAAACAAGCTTCTACTGCTTTGACAAAACGAGCGCCAACAACCGAGGCCATGGAGCCACCCATAAATGAGAATTCAAATGCGGCACAAACTACTGGCATGCCTTTCAATTTGCCTTGCATAACAATCAAAGCGTCTTTTTCTTTGGTTGCTTTTTGAGCGGCGGTTAGGCGATCTTTATAACGTTTAGAGTCTTTGAATTTCAATACATCTTGAGGCTCTAAATCTTCTCCGATTTCTTTTCGATCGGCCTGATCTAAAAAGGAGTTAATTCTTGCTCGAGCCGTGATGCGCATGTGGTGATCACATTTAGGGCACACTTCAAGCTGCTTCTCTAATTCGGTTTTATATAAAACCGCTCCACAAGATCCACATTTAGTCCAAATCCCCTCAGGCACATTACTTTTAATAGAGGACTGGGTTCGCGGTAGTATTTTTTGTATCCAACTCATTCAATTCATCCTAATTGCAAAAATTTGCGCTGTATATGCTGCTATTTTCGCCAAAATCATGATTAATATCGCATTATCGACATCTTATCGACGTAAAATATCTATTCTCGCCATTAAAACATAGTTTAGTCTTGGGAAGAAAACAAAACTGGTCTAAGAAGTAGTAACACTGATTCCGATTGATCGAATGACACTCAGAAAAATGCCGGACCTAATGGAATCTCAGGAATCCCAAAATGCTCAGGATAAAGTACATCAACTAAATACAAGCCATTTGGTTTAGCCGTAGCCCCTGCCTTAGCCCTGTCTTTTTGATCAAGCAATTTTTTCATCCATTCAACCGGTTGCTCACCACTGCCTATTACGGCAAGACTGCCGGTAATATTTCGTACCATATGATGCAAAAATGCGTTTGCTTGCACATCAATCATAATGTATTGACCGCGTCGTGTAACCTGAATATGTTCAAGCCTACGCACTGGCGAATTAGCTTGGCATAACGAGGCTCTGAATGCACTAAAATCATGCTCTCCCACCAAACATTGTGCTGCTTCATGCATTTTTTGATGGTCAAGTTCAGTATACATATGTGTCAAGCCACCTGACAGTATTGCTGGGCGAAATGGATTGTTATAAATAATATAACGATAGCGTCGTCCTACCGCAGAAAAACGCGCGTGAAAATCGGGACTCACTTGCTTCGCCCATTTGACAGCAATATCTTTGGGCAAATGCGTATTCACCCCTAATGTCCAACTTCTTTCTGGTCGAAAAGCAGGTGTTTCGAAATGCACTACTTGACCAGTAGCGTGAACCCCAGCATCTGTTCTGCCAGCACATAATACAGCGACAGGATGATTTGCAACTTTGCTCAAGGCTTTTTCTAAATGCAATTGCACACTAGTGACTTGAGATTGTCTTTGCCAGCCATAATAATTGCTGCCATCGTATTCAATCCCTAATGCGATTCGATTTGTTTGTTGTTGTTCCACTGAGGCCCTTGTTTAAAAGTTCTGAATTCCACTAAACGCATTATTTGCGCTATTCAATGCTAAAAATTGCGACATTGTAATGAAATTTACATTACTTTTCATAGCATGTTTGTAAATAGTAGATTGAAAGATAGGTTAAGTTTCCAAATCATAGTCGATAACACAATAAATATTCAAAATTACTATTTGATAACGGCCGCACTGGAAATTAAAACTACCGATTTTAACGCGTTTTAACGATGCAATTTGTTTAAGGTCACTACCACCAAAGCGAACCTGAGTGCCATATACAAGGTTTAATAGTATGCTAAGCTTGTTGAACACAAACGTAGGGACTCGACATGTTATTGAGAAGAATTTCAAAACACGTTAAAGCACAAGATTGGTTCGCTGTAGCAATCGACTTTTTTATTGTAGTTGCAGGTATTTTGATTGCTTTTCAAATAACAAGTTGGAATGAAGCACGCAAAGACAGCAAACGTGAGTTACAAATCATTACTCGTTTGCACTCCGACTTTACAATACTTGAGAACGATACTGTCGAGGCTATTGAATTCATTAAATCAAATACGCCAATTGTAGAAGAGTTTGAACAGCAAATTCTCAATTACCCTAATGGTGCTGATATTGAACTGATGCAACGTTTTTTTGAAACTGCATTTTCTTTACCCCGCCCAGAAGGCCAGTCAGAAACCTACCAGCAGCTTGTTACTAACGGCGATATGAGTGTTTTAAATAACGAAACTTTGCGCGCTAAACTTGTTTATCACGCCTCTTTAACAGATTATTTTATTCATGCAAATCAAGCTAATCGAGAATGGACAAGGCCCTATCTCGTTTCGTTAGTGCGGTTGAGTTCATTGATCGACGTTTTACCAATGGATGAAGCAATTTCCTCGTCAGGCTCTAGAGCAGATCTGATTGTTGCAATTAGCCTCTACAAAGGCGCTTTCGAAGGTCAGTTAGCAATATTTGAGGCGCATAGAGAGAGCTTTGATAATCTCAAAAACATCCTCATCGAAGAGAGTAAAAAATAGAGTAACTTTGATTACAAAACATATTTCCACATTGAAATTATTGAGTTGATTACTCAGTATTTTAAGCAGTTACCTTTTAAGCCATTGATATTTGAATTTATTTTTTAGGGTAAGAAAGAACTGAGCCTACTCTATTTCAATGCAGCCGATGATTGAAGCAATACAATTTGGCTGCTAGTGTAAAGAACATCGGATAAGTAGCGCTAACAGTACAAAAGAATAATCAACCTTCACCGATTACCGTCGTTGTCTTAATAACCAAAACGGCAGTTCGTCAACAAGGCCAATAATTCACTTGGTGAAGACTTTAAGCAAGTTTTTCCAGTAGCTCTTTAGCTTCCTCTTGCTGTGTTTGGTCTCCTTTTTGTAATACTTCTTCCAACAACTCTTTAGCTGAGTCAATATCGTCAGTTTCCAAATAGGCTTGGGCCAAATCTAACTTAGCACCAATGCCGTTGTCTGAGTCAACATCCACTTCGTCGGCTTCACCAAAACCTTCGTAAGATTCGAAGGCTGCAGCAAGATTAAGTTCCTTGTCAATATCAAGGGTCCCTTCGGCCTCGATACTTTCGTTGATTAAATCATCCACATCTAGAAAATCGTCTTCTGATTTTTCCTCAGTTACTGTTTCTTTGGTTTGCCCTGGCGCATCATCTATATCATTTAGAAGTGCGTCGAAATCCAAACCACTATCAATGTTGGCTAATGGATCTTTATCAACAATCGGTGAATTTTCCGGTGCGTCCATTTCGCTTGAATCAAGACTATCGAGCAACTCATCAAAGCTTGTATTCTCTAGCTCATCAAGGGAGTTCGTTTCTTCTGCATCATCAGAGGACAACCAATCACCTAACCCTGGTAAATCATCTAACTCTACATTTTCACGCTTTTCAGATGGTTGTTTTTCCGTCTGGGTGTCTTGCTCGTCTAGATAGCCTTCATCAAATGCTTTGAGAGCTTCGTCTAAATCGGCATCATCAAAACCATCCGAATCCTCACCCGTCAAACTATCAATATCATCAATACTTGGGATCTCTTCATCAAAACCCGATAATACTTTCTCTATATCGTCATCTTTCTCTGGCGGGATAATCTGCTCTAATTGCATATCATCCAGATCTTCGCTTGCGGAGCTTAAGGTTTCATCATCTAACTCAACATCAAAACTTGTGGCTTCAGATACCACTTCTTGCTCAAATTCATCTAGCGCCTTGTCGAGATCTTCGATGCCGTGATTTTCAGCTTTATTTATGTCGGTATCGCTCTCGCTACTTTGTTCGGCAGTTAAATCTTCTTCAGCGTGCTCTGTCTCTTCAAGGTCTTGTTGTTCTTCTACAACATCTAAAGCTTCCTCGATATCTTGAACTTGTTCGATATCTTGAACTTGTTCGACATCTTGAACTTGCTCTACGTCTTCACTTTTTACATTTATATCTTGTTGAGACTGCTCAACAACAGGCTCTTCAGACTGGCCTTGAGCATCGGTTTCAGGTATGACGGCTTCGTCCGCAGGTTGTTGTTTATCAGCTTCAATTTCGGCTAAAAGTTCGTCTGCAGACAGAGATTCTACACTGCTGTTATCAACACTTTGTTGATTTAGTAAATCGTCGATGTCATCAACATCAACAATATTTTGATTTTCATCGATTTGATTGTCGTTGGATATACCTGCATCTAGGTCTTCTGTAGGTTGAACCTCTGCAGAGGTTTCAATTTCGCTGTCAACATCAGCTTCTGTTTCACTATCTTCGATCGCATCAAACAGCTCATCCGCAATATCAAGCTCTTCACCATTGTCAACATCAACGCTGATATCATCGTCATCTTCAATGATCTCCGACAGTGAATCTAATTCCTGAATTCCCATCTGACTTTCAATCGACTCGTCATCCGCAGGCGTTTCTGGCTGTTCCTCGAGCATCCCGCCCATTTGCTCCAGTTGCTCTATTTCATTGAGCAACTCATCAGTAATATTATCCAGTTGGGCATTCTGTTGATGAATTTCTTTATCAATACTCTGCAGCATTTCCTCATTCATTAAATCTGAGTTATCAGAAATAATTGAATCGCCATCTTCTTCTGCTAGTGGCTGTTCGAGCAATTCATCGATACTGATTTCTGGTTTGTCGGGCTCATCATCAATGTCTGGGGCTGAAATTGAAGGGCTTGATTCCGCATCCAGATCTGCAGCTTTGGAATCTGAATCGATTTGCTCAACGTCGTTTTCTGGCGTATCAATATCTAAATCAGCTATTTCTTCGCTTAACTCGTCATCAGCACTGACATCAAGGTTAGATTCCGACAAATCCAATTCATCATCAGCTAGCACGTCATCGCTTTTTGCTTCTGCTAAACTGTCGCTTTCGCCTAATTCATCACCAATATCAGCAAGTAAGTCTTCTTCTTCATCAAATAAATTATCTAGATCGTCTTCAAGCGGGTTGTCTTCCTTTGCAACATCATCGGTCGACTCTTCTATCACTGGATCTAGACTTTCATCATCCAAATCATCAAAGGCTTCGAAATTGTCGTCACTGTCTGCATCTAAAGACTCTTCTAACTCTTCGGCCAAAACATCATCTAAGAGATCGTCATCGCCAAATAAGTCGTCATCGTCGCTATCATCTAGTTCTTCGCTTAATTCATTGGTTAGGGCATCAGCCAGATCATCCATTTCATCACTTTGCTCCAATATCGCAGCGTGATTTTCATCTAGTATGGCGTCAGTTTCAGCTTCAGTGCGCTTGCGACGAATTAACCACATTGCCAATGCGCCGAGTAAACTAATGGTCAAAAGTACTGAAAGAAAAATTAAAAACAACGGGTCGGTTAGCCAAGCGAAACTATTTTTTTCCAGCTCAGCTTTACGCTGGTTTTCTGCTTCACGGGAAATCGCTAAGAGTTCGTTTTGCAATGCCAGCATCTGGTCCATTTGGACTTGTAATTCTTCATCAACACGCCCACGCAAACTGCTAATTTCGGTATCGACTGTATCTAAACGCTCAACTAGTTTGCGGTTTTCATTAAGTAAGCTTTGCACGCTTTCAATTGATTCGGCAAATTGCTGCCGAATTGCCGTAAACTGGCGATTTTGTTCCGCATCAAGAGCACTTAATTTATCTTCTATAACCTGTTTGGTTTCCGATAAGTCATCTTTACTGGCTGCTTCTTTTGAACTTCGAACCACGACTTTATCGGTTTCACCTTTGCTGAAAGCTTGCCATGCGCTATCGTCTTGCTCGGCTTTCATCTGAGCAACTTTAGGGTCTATTCTCGCCACATAACGTTCAGAAGGGAGTTGCAGGATACTGCCATCAACTAGGTGGTTGAAGTTTTGATCTTCAAAGGCATCAGGGTTGAGCTGATAAATCGCCTGCATAACTTGGTATACAGAAAGGTTCTTATTCTGACGGTACCTACTGGCGATTCGCCATAACGTATCTTCAGGTACCACTGGACCATAGGTAGTTCCAGAGAGCTCTGCAGTGTTACTTTTGGGCCCTCTAATTTGTAATTGTTGGGCATCAGTAGTGGCGCTAATAGACCAAAGTCCTACGCTGGCAAATAGTAAAAACGCTACCTGTCGCACATTCATATAATTAAGTCGTCGCCCTGTAATAATTATTATTTTTTGCTCACCTAGATGTGAACAATTCCATAAAAACTAATTGTGAAGTTTTATCTCTAATCAACCTTTATTACTGTGCAGTTAAAATTAGAGCTCTATAAAATGAGTATCAAGCAAAACTCATTCCATACTAAGTTGATTCAAAAATAGTGATCAATAAATATCGATTAATACAAATATAAACCACATAAGATGGATGATCTACATAGATAGAAAATTAAGCGCCATATCGCTGTTTTTTGCTGTTTTAACAACCCAAACTTGCCATTTTTCAAGATACTTACTTTTGGTTATCGGCATAGCGGTTGATTACTAAAAATAAATCAAAAAAAAGGCCAGACGTCAGTCTGACCTTTCATCAATATTAATCTTATTACATGTAATCTCGGACAAGCACTTCGGCTATCTGAACACTGTTTAATGCAGCGCCTTTTCTTACGTTGTCAGACACTACCCACATGTTTAAGCCATTTGGATGAGAGATATCGTTTCTTACTCGACCAACGAATGTTTCATCATGGCCACTAGCATCGCCAACTTGAGTTGGGAAGTCTTCTGGATTCTCCATCAATTTCACACCAGGCGCTTCAGCTAATAGTCTTTTAGCATCTTCAGCATCCAAAGGTGAATGGGTTTCTAAATGTATAGCTTCACCATGACCAAAGAATACAGGTACTCGTACCGCAGTTGCGTTGACCAAAATAGAATCATCGCCCATTATTTTTTGCGTTTCCCAGACCATTTTCATTTCTTCTTTGGTGTAGTCATTGTCCATGAATACATCAATTTGAGGGATTACATTAAATGCGATTTGACGACTAAAGGCTTTAGGTGTTATTTCTCTGCCGCTTAGCAGATCGGTAGTTTGTTTAGCTAATTCTTCCATAGCTGACTTACCGGCACCAGAAACAGATTGATAAGTGGCCACGTTAATACGAGCTATGCCAACGGCATCTTGAATTGGCTTTAATGCCACCATCATTTGAATAGTTGAACAATTAGGATTAGCAATAATATTGCGGTTTCTAAAATCGGCCAATGCATGAGGGTTCACTTCAGGTACTACCAATGGAATATCGGGTTCGTAGCGAAAATGCGACGTGTTGTCGATAACCACACAGCCAGCTTCAGCCGCTTTAGGTGCAAAAATTTCGGAAACACTGCCACCAGCAGAGAAGAAACCAAGTTGAACACTCGACCAGTCGAATGTATCTGCATCTAACACGGTAATCTCTTTGCCCTTGAAGGTCACTTTACCACCCGCGGAGCGACTGCTCGCCA
This sequence comes from Aliiglaciecola lipolytica, assembly GCF_018860635.1. GTDB lineage: Bacteria > Pseudomonadota > Gammaproteobacteria > Enterobacterales > Alteromonadaceae > Aliiglaciecola > Aliiglaciecola lipolytica_A. Next base: position 474,316 of record NZ_JAHKPT010000035.1, on the reverse strand, counting down.
ATGGATACAATTTATTAACCGGAAAATCTCGTTGTTCGAGAATTTCAATCATGTGTTGACCAACTAAACCAGTTGCCCCTAAAACAGCAACATCAAAAGCGCGAGACATTAGTGCATTACTCCAAAAAATATAATCAAATTAAGCGAATCGTGAACAAACACGCAGCTTACTCTTCAATGGTATTAAAACCAAGGCCGTAGAGTGCCTCGGAAATGTCTAAATTTCCAGTTTTTAAGGTTACAGATGCAAATTCTCTTCTTATAGCATAGTGTTTTCGGCTATAAACGAAGTCTGCGGCTGATTTGACACCTTGTTTGAACGAGTCACTATCCATTTTAACATCGTAAGTGCTAAGAATTGCAGCGCTGACTTGCTCAAATTTGGTTTTATCACAAAGGTCTCTAATTTCAATCGTTTCAGCCGCTGGCAGACAACTTTCAAAATTTAATTTTTGCGGTAGGTCAAATCGTTTACACAACTGTTCATACAGCATGTAGGTACCTCTGGCTTTACCTTCAATAGTATGTCCAGCAATGTGGGCTGTAGCAATGCGGCTGTAGGGAACCAAGTCAAAATCAATCCCCGGTTCATTTTCCCATACATCCATATTTAGACGTAAGCCTTTACCACTTTGTAATAGGCTTTTTGCGGCTTGGTTATCAATGACCTCACCACGACAAGCATTGATTAATAATTGAGAGTCTTGTAACTCGGACAAGCGCTTAAGATCAAACATGTGATGGGTTACATCGTCTCCTTCAGCAACAAAAGGAACGTGCAGGCTGATAATGTCACATTGACAAATCTCATCGAAGGAATAAAAACGTCTAGTATCCCCTGCTTTTTGTAATGGAGGGTCACATAACTTAGTGTTTATACCCAGCACTTGTAAACGTTTATCTAACTGCGTGCCTACATGCCCCGCCCCAACGATACCAACCGTTTTATCAGCCAAAGCGGTTAGGTTATCTGCATATTCGTTTACCAAACAACTCAATACATATTCGGCCACAGCGATTGCATTGCAACCTGCTGCACTGCCCCAAGGTATCGATTTTTCAGCCAACATGGTTTTGTTAATATGATCAGAACCCGCTGTTGCAGTGGCCACATATTTCAGTTTTTGTGCTTTGCTGAGTAATTGCTCGGTTACTTTAGTTGTTGAGCGAACAAGTAAAACGTCAATATCCTTAAGATCTTCTGGTGTTAAGGTTTGACTTGAGAATGACTGAATATCACCAAGGGGTGAGAAAAAGTGCTCGGCATAGGGCATCGAGTCTTCGTATAAAATTTTCATGACTAGCATTATTCCGTTGGTTTAGGAAAAATCTTTGAAAAAGTAAAAGCGGAGGAACTAATGCCCTGCTCTCGCAATTGAGTTAAACGCGCTAACGCTTCTGGAATTTCAGGTAAATGACCAGCTGGAATCCACCACAGCACATAGGTATCTGAGCGTTCAGGCTGAAACCACTTTTTACGCTGCTTAAGGAAATCCATATGATGAGTTTTAAACATAAAATCTTGTAAACTCTCTACATCTTCCCAAACGGATAAATTGACCAACATATTTGGATCATCAAAATAATGTATATTCGTCGCATTACCACTATCATCTTTTAACCGCCAAACGAATCCAGCGGATTGCTCTGCTAACAAATTGATAGGCTCAAGACCATCGGCAAACTCTTTCATCACTGTGCTGTCCATGCTGTCTCGAGCTTTACCGATATTCAGTTGGGCTAAGTGATAAGGCATGATTTTTCCAGATAATTATTTATCGAATAGTTTATACCTTTGATAGGGTAAAATCACTACTTGCTAACTAAAGTGGTTATATACAGTTTTTATGTAGAGACTAAAGGTATTTTTGATCGTTACACTGGAGCGAAGTGCCATCTGCGCCAAACAAGTTTAACGCAGATGCAAGTACGGAAAACCCTCACATCAAGATGTTCAGCAAGAGTTCAGTTTTAAGATTTATTAAATATTCTCGGTTTCGCTTTTTTTAGCCTGCTTTTTCAAGTTCAGACATTAACTAGTTGCACTCAATAACCGTTTGCGATTGCTTTCCCAGGCCTTCAATTCCCAGTGTAATCTTGTCGCCTACATTTAAATATAATGGTGGATTTTGCCCCAGACCAACTCCTGGAGGTGTGCCTGTTGAAATAACATCACCTGGCTCTAATGTGCAAAACTGACTAAGATAGCTGACGATAAAAGCGGGTTTAAAAATCATCGTTTTAGTATTACCGTCTTGGAAACGTTTTCCATTTACCTCAAGCCACATAGCTAAGTTATGTGGATCGGTAACATCATCGCTGGTAACCAAATAAGGGCCAATAGGACCAAATGAATCACAGCCTTTTCCTTTATCCCACTGATTGCCACGTTCTAGCTGGAACGTTCTTTCAGAAACGTCATTACAGATACAATAACCGGCAATATGATCTGCTGCTTCGCTTTCAGGTACGTAGGACGCTTTCTTACCAATTACGATAGCTAGCTCAACTTCCCAGTCTAATTTATCACTATTTTTAGGTTTGATGATGTCATCATTTGGGCCCGTTATAGCGCTAGTAAATTTTGAAAATACTTCTGGTTCTGTGGGAATCGGCATTTTAGATTCAGCGGCATGATCTGCATAGTTAAGACCGATGCAAATAAACTTACCAACCCGGTTGACACAAGCCCCCAGACGCACATCAGAATTAGCTTTAGGTAAAGTGGTTAAATCAACTTTTCTGATTTTTTCTAACATTTCAGGTTGTAGAGTCGCTCCATCAATATCATCTACGACAGATGACAAGTCACGAATTTCATTGTTGGTATCTAAAATTCCTGGCGCTTCTTGCCCTTTAAGACCAAATCGCAATAATTTCATTATTAATTCCTGTTAGTTGTTAATAGTGACAAAACCACCGTCTATTGGAAAATTACTTCCAGTGATAAAGCTGGCATCATCTGAACATAAATACTTTACCAATTGGGCAATTTCCACGGGCTTAGCCATCCGACCTATTGGCTGAGTTTTAGATAGTTTCTGAAACATTTCCTGTTTGTTTTCTGGATAATTCTTTTCTAAATAGTTATCAACAAATGGAGTATGCACACGTGCAGGGGCTACACAGTTACAACGAATGCCCTCTTCAACATAGTCTTTAGCAATCGAGTAAGTCATGGTTAACACTGCGCCTTTACTCATTGAATATGCAAACCTATCTGGAATACCTACACTCGAGGCAATAGACGCCATATTAACAATGACACCTGACTGCTGTTTTTTCATCTGAGAAATGGTTGCGAATGCACAATTGTATACACCTTTAACATTCACCTGATACACTTTGTCTAATTCACTTTCAGTAGTTTCTTCTAAGGTCCCAATTGAGCCAATACCTGCATTATTGACCAACACATCAATGCTGCCGTATTGCTGGGCTACTTGCTCAAAAGCGTGTTTGACCTGTTTGTGGTCTGAAACATCTAATGCTATGGCGTGTGCGTCTCCCCCCTCCGATAGAATTTCCTGGGCAACCTCCTCACTCGCAGACGCTTATAAATCAACCACTATGACTTTATGACCATCTGCTGCCAAGGCCTTACAAACGGCCAAACCAATACCACTTCCTCCACCTGTGACGATGGATATTTTCATTTCAATTTTGACTTTAGCACTTTTGATATCAAACTCGGTGTCGAAAATAGCTTATTTAACGATAGCTTCAGGATCTCAATTAGCCGCAAATTGGGTTAGAGGTCGTTAGTTAATTTGGCTGAAAAAAGTTAGGATGTGAAGGATCTGTATATCGAGTTAAGTCAATTGGTGATAAATAAGGTGTGCCATCTGGCAGCGTTGTACTAATATCAAGACGCGAAACGTCAATTGTCGCACCTTGCAGATTAGCACCGGTTAAATCTGCACCACGTAAATCTGTGTAGCTCAAATCAACATTGTAAAAATCTGAATGCCTTAACTGCGCGTCCCTTAAACTCACCCCATCCATTGAAACATGTCGAAAACTACGACGATCCAGAACTAAACCGCCTAACTCTCCTCCAGCAAGCTCTACTAAATCAATATCATGTAATTGGCCTGCTCCAGTTAAATCATCCGCGTATCCGACACTGGGTAAATCAGGTAAATGGCCTAAATTAAAGTGTTCAGCCAAGGCCCCGAACTGACTATCTACATCTAACTCAATTCCTTCAATACCAATATTTCGTCCTCCCCTATGGATATGTGAAGAACTTCTAATTTCAGTTTGAGGTATCGTAATGCTGGCTTCGAACATAGGTCGTAATTCAGTCAATCCGCCACCAGCCATTTCTTCTACCATTTCAACACGATAAGTAATGCGCTCCAATACGTCAAAACCGTTATGAGGAGTCAAACTTAAATCGAGATGAACACGGAATCGAGTGCCAGGTGCACGCATTTGATGTAGCTCACGAATTAATCTTTCGATACCTTGATTTTGGTAAATTTGATTAACCACTTCAGGGCCGTAGGCGATGCCTGTGCGCAACTCAATCCCAAACCCAGCTCCAGAAGCATGTAGTCGCTCAGCAAACATATCACTCAATAGTCGAGATAATTGATTCATAGGATCATTAGCAGCCAAATCTGCTCGACGGCCTAACTCAGCCGCATGAGAGGCTAATTCCGTTGCATCAACATCGCCTCTCATTACAGCCGCCTGAGCTTGTATAGCTGCCTCATCTGCTTGTTGCCGAATAGACAAAGCAAAATCACTGGCATCATCGCTCAAACCGGCTATTTCTGAACGCGTAGGAAGTATGGATTCATACCCCTGCCGATTCACACCATCGCCAATTAGAATATTAGTATTTGCAGAGCCAAGCTGTTGTGTCTCATCAATAAGGCGCCCACTGGCGCCTGTGTCTATTCGACGAGTTGGTCCCATTGAAACTCGATAACCACGGGCTTGTGCTTCGAACATATTCATTTGTTGATAAGAGCCAAGGGTGTCCCAGTGAACAGATTCGAATAAGTGAAAAACACGCCTATCACCGGCCGTATTTAAGTTAATACGCACTTGTGTCTGCAACAGTTGACGCAGCAAACCTTCTTCGGTGCCAGCAATAACAGTTACCATCCGTTGAAACATTTCAGAGTTAAAATCACCACTGGCAACGACATCAGACAAAGACTGCAAAACTCTATCAGACAATTCAGGTGCTAATTCTCTGGCTAGTAACCTATCTAGATCTGCACTATCAGATAAAGCCGCACGTATTGGCCGAGCACGCTGTTGTTTGAGTTCAGCAACTAAATCACCGGCCTGTTGCCGCCAAGCTGGACTTTCAGGTGCCCTACGCGCTGCGGATTCAACAGCATCTAAGCGAGCCAATAAACCACTATGCTCCGCTAACTCTTGACGATAAAAAGACCGAATAAGTGTACATTGATCACTACAGCGAATGAGCATGCCGTTGCCAGCAGCTTTTAAATGATGCGCACCATTTTCTATTTCACTGATTAAACGTGCTTGCTCAATCAAATCATCAGTCCCGTTTCGCAGACTCGACGTGACCTCGTCAATTTGTGACTGAACCCGGTGTAACGCCGATTGTGCATTCTGAGATTGAGTCACCTTCTGGCGGATACCGCGAGCGATACTTTCAGCCATAGCTCGGGTTGCATCACCTCCAGGCTCAGCACTGGCTGATTGCTCAACAAGTTCGATAATTCTATTTTCCATTACATCTAGTGCTTCATCAGACGCACTATTCATCGCCCGTCGAATACTCGATGCAGCTCCACGAAATACTTGCCTAGCGGCAGGAAGCTCAAGACCCGCGCCGACAATATCAACGGCCACCCATAGTAACGACGGATCAGCTGCTGATACGGCTTGGGCTTTTTCGAAATGACTACCAGAGGCGGCGACATCCAATTGATATTGATCTAGACTACGAAGGGCGATCGCTGTATTAACCGCTAAACTAGCCCCTGCCCCCACAACTGCAATACCTGCAACTAAGCTACTGCCGCCAGTAGGAATCGCAGCAAGCAATCCAAAACCCAAGGCGAGCACCCCAAGTGCCATGTCTATAAAAGCTTGGTCTTCTTCAGTTTGGGCGCGCATAGCGTTGACCAATTCAGATTGTAGTCCACCATCTTCATAACCAAGTTCACGTTTTGTCCAATCAATAATACGGGGCAACTCCCAAATAACATCATTGTCATCAAGTATGCGCTCTCTCGTTTCAGCTATATTTTCAAGGGTCTCAAATATCGTTTCGCCAACTTGTTGGGCCACTGGTGACATCATGCTATCTAAGGGAATATCATCATTTGATGCAATCGCCCTTAATGCATTGTCATTGCCGTAACCTGGTTCTGCATAAGCGGCTAGAATAGGAAAGTTCTGTTGGTGGACAGATTGTAGAGCATTAAGTACTTCTTGTTGTTCACTAATTTGCCTCCCCAAAGCCTCATGTCGGTCAGGATTGCGAATCATGTCATACACGATTCTTCCACCTATTGCATTCCCCCCAGTACCATGCTGCTCTAAACTTCCTCGCTCAGCCGATAAGCGATTAATGTGTGCCCGGCGGTCTGATAACTGCGATGCGGCTAATCTAAGCGCTTGGGTTTCAGGTGAGTCAACCATAATGCTTAAAGAAACGGGGTTTTGAGTAACATTGACTAGACCATAGCGTATCCGTTCATTATTCACATTGATTTTGCTGAGCTCTAGAATGTTGAGGACGAATTCAACAGCAGCACGTCTGAACTGATTTAAAAAGTTCTGTACTACCGGTAATTGCATGTCAGTAATAGCCAATCCTGCTTCATAACTTTTCCGAAAAAGAGTGATATGGAGATTAACCATTTGCGGGAAACGCTCGCCAAAGCTAGACCAGAGACGCTCTAACGCATTTTCTTCTGAAGGTGTGACCCACCAAGTATTAAGTAATTGCTTTATCGCCGCTATTTTGCGTTCATCGTCCCAAGCAGAAATATCAGTTGCAATGACTTCAATGGCTAACGATTGTGGTGGGGCATTAAAATTTAAATAGTCATCAGATATCCGTTGAATTCTATTTGTGTATCTGCTTTGTTGAACCGTATGGGTTGCCTCATGTGCAATGAGGCCTAAATCAGTTGAGCTTTGTTGCGCTCCTAAATAGATATTATTTTTAAGGGTAAACGCTTTTGCATTGATTGAGGCTGCCATTTGATGGCTTTTTGAATCGGAATGCACCCTCACCTGACTTAAATCAGCTCCAATAACCGGTTCAATTTTATCTTTAATCTCTTTGTTAATTGGCCTACCTGGAGATTTAGAGTTGTGAGTCTTCAGTTGACTTTCAATATTAGTGTGCATATTGACTGGATCTGTCGCGGTATTTTTTAAACTAGTTTGTACAGGTTTAGCAAGTACCTTGCTCGGCATAATTGCATCGTGACTACCAGAGATTACTTTTTCAGCAACTAAATCAGCTTGTTGTTCAAAGTGGTCATTAGGCATACCAATATTGAGCTTAGGTTGCATAAAAGAATCAATAGGATCATCGCAGGGTGTTTGGGAGCTCGCACAACCGTTGCATTTCCTTTGTATGTATTGGCTCGCGCTACTTGCTGCAGACATCGTCAGTTGCTGCCAATGTTGATTCAGTTCAGGAGGTTTTTGTTCTGCTATTTTAGATAGCGCAGAATTCGCTCGAGCGTTTTTAGTTTCGCCCGCAGTGGAGTCTTTGCTTGATTTTGTGGCATGATGCCGACCGTTCATCATATCTATTATTAGTAGGTCTAGAATGGACCTATATCCCTCAGTTATAACCTAATCAGAATCCTGCCAATGTTAAAATGAGTATAGGAATAAATACTAAAATCGTCTAGAAAAGCCGTTTAAATATACTCCTGATAGCAATTAAATAGAGTCCAGTATAAATAAAGTTAAAGGGATGAATGCATTTACCCTTCGTTGCCGTTAATCTAGACGACCTACTTAATTTAAATAAAGAGCTAACCAATGAAAAATGCTTTAGTATTTTGCATCTTGCTAATATCGACCGCATCGGCACTGGCAAACGATTTAAAAAATTCCGAACATGCGAAGAAATCTTTGGAAATTTATAGAACGATTATCGGTATCCCCACGGTAGCCGGCAAAGGAAATGTGCCCAAAATGGCGGCATATTTGGCAAGTGAATTTAAAGCGGTAGGGTTTAGTAACGACGACATTCAGATTATTCCTAGCGGAGAAACGGCTTCCTTAATTGTGCGTTATCCAACAAATGGTTTAAGTGACAAGGAGCCTATTTTGTTGTTAGGTCACATGGATGTAGTAGAAGCCTTGGCAAAAGATTGGCAACGACCACCATTTGAACTGACCCAAGATGACAAAAACTTTTATGGACGGGGTAGCATTGATAATAAGTTTGGGATTGCCATGCTTTCATCAACGTTTATACGTTTAAAAAAGCAAGGGTTTGTTCCTAATAGAGAACTCTATCTGGTTTTTTCGGGTGATGAAGAAACTGGCATGGTCACAACCCGTATGTTAGCCAATGAACGTCCTGAATTAGCAACGGCTGAATTCGCATTAAATTCGGATGCCGGTGGTGGTGACTTGGATGAAAATGGTAATGCCATCGCGTATCTTGTTCAGGCTGCAGAAAAAACTTACGTGAGCTTTGAGCTGACATTGCGCAATAAAGGTGGGCACAGTTCAAGACCACGCACTGATAATGCAATTTACGAACTATCTAGCGCCTTACTAAATATCAAAGACTACCACTTTCCTGTCATGTGGAGTGATATGACCCGTAAGTTTTTTAAAGTCTCAGGGCATCAATTTGGCGGCGAATTGGGTGAGGCGATGATCGCTTTTGCTAAAGATCCTACCGATAAGCAAGCCTCTGACCGCTTACAGATAGAATCATCTTATGTAGGTACAACACGTACCACATGCGTTGCGACTATGTTAAATGCTGGACACGCTGAAAATGCCCTACCTCAATCCGCAACTGCAACTGTGAATTGTCGCGTTTTCCCTGGGGTTTCCGTAGAAAAAATTAAACAAACCTTACAAAAAGTGGTCGATAACGATGAAATTGAGATTGTCACGCTAGATGAACCGGTTGAAAGCCCCATTTCCGAGTTACGAGAAGACGTAATGTCTGCCATTGCCAAAGCCGTACATCTAAGGTATCCCAACCTAGATATCATCGCTTATATGGAATCAGGCGGCACCGATGGTAAGCATTTTCGTAAAGCTGGGATTCCAACATGGGCGATATCCAGTGCATTTATCAATCCAGACGACATGTATGCCCATGGCCTTAATGAACGGCTGCCCATCAAAGCATTTTATGATGGATTAGATCATTGGAGTATTATTCTGAAGGAATTGGCGGGCAACTAACTTAGAAAAAAACCTTGTTAGGCATTTACATTAATTAATCAAAATAAATAGGAAAAGTGATGAAATTTATTGTTTTAGCTGTGGTCATTGCAATAGCAATATTCTACTTCAATAGAAATTCAAATAATAAAAAGTTAGCAATTGAAAATATTGCTGTGGGAAAAGAATTTTTGGTTAACAACAAAACTAACCAAGATGTTGTGGAAACAGCCTCAGGGCTGCAATATCAAATATTGCAAAAAGGTAATGGTGACGAACATCCAAAAGCCAACTCAACTGTTAAAGTACACTACCACGGCATGTTAATAGATGGCAGTGTGTTTGATAGCTCAGTTGACCGAGGCGAACCTATCAGTTTTCCATTGAACCAAGTTATTCCAGGTTGGACCGAGGGTGTTCAATTGATGGTGGTTGGAGATAAGTTTAAGTTTTTCATACCTGCTGATTTAGCCTATGGTGACCGTGCTACCGGAAAAATAACACCGGGCTCTTTGCTCATTTTCGAAGTGGAACTGTTAGAAATACAATAATCATTCTGACATACATATTCACCAACTGTAGCAAATATAAAATAAGGTTTTTCAATACCTGAAAAACCTCATTATTTCTGCGTTCCTGATATCGGTAAACACTACTCACCCAATTAAAACATGCCTGTCCATGCTAATTCACTACTCACCGAAATAAAACATGCCTGTCCATGCTAATTCAATGCCTGTCCACGATGAGCTGACTTAGACCACGGGTTCTATTTACTGATCGTAACCAGGGCTAACTTTGTCTAATTTGCGCAAAATTCCTGGCCATGCCAAAGCACCACCAACGGAACGTGTGACTTGTTTCGCCTGAGCTTGAATACCATCTAAAATGGGATCTGGAATTTTAATCAATGGCTGTCCTGTTGCCTGTGCCTGTAGTTGAATTTCACAGGAGCGTTGCAACAAAAACATATACAAAAACGTGTCAGCTACGGTTTCACCACAAGTTAATAAACCATGATTGCGCAAAATCATAAAGTTTTTATCAGCCAAATCAGTAACTAGGCGTATTTTCTCATCGGGATTAAGGGCAACCCCTTCATAATCATGATAAGCCAATGAAGACAGAGGGAATAAGGATTGCTGGCTATAAGCCTGTAGTCCACCTTCAAGGGTTGAAAGCGCAACGCCAGCAGTGGTATGCAAATGCATTACACATAAAGCGTCTTCTCTGGCCTCATGCACTGCAGAGTGAATCGTAAATCCAGCAGGATTAATATTATACGGCGAGTCCATCACTATCTTTCCTTGCAGATCAACTTTGACTAAGTTGGAAGCTGTCACCTCGTCAAACATTAAGCCATACGGATTAATTAAAAAATGGTGCTCTGGTCCAGGTACACGGGCGGAAATATGGGTAAACACCAAATCATCCCAACCATAATGGGCGACGATACGATAACACGCGGCTAAATTAACGCGCATTTGCCACTCTTGCTCACTTACTAATTCTTGAACTTTGGAATCCACTTTTACGCTCCGATATTACATTTTAATAACATTTGTACACTCTAAGGTATATTTACAGGTTAGACTGTCGTCTATTTGACAGTTTCAATGAAATAGCAATGGATAATTCAGAGATAGAGTATCTTTTCAAACACAACAATTGGCTCGATCAGTTGCCTATTGATGTCATTCAAGCATTAATTTCAGTGAGTAAAATAAAGATGCTCAGCAAAGGGCAAATATTGCATGCTAAAGGCGATAGTGCAGACGGAATTTATTGTATTCTGAAAGGAAAAATTCGAGTTAGTAACGTCAATTCACAGGGTAAGGAAATGGTTCTCACTTGGCTGGAAAGTGGGACTTGGTTTGGTGAAATATCGATGTTTGACGATTTGCCTAGAAGCCATGACGCCCATGCGGATGAAACCACCAGCTTGCTGATGATCCCCAAACTAACATTTCAGAATTTACTGCAAAATAAACCACACTTCTATCCGCATTTTATGCGTATGTTGTGTCAACGTATCAGAGTCACGTTTAATCTAATCGACGAAACTGGCGGTTTATCTTTATTGGGACAATTGGCGCGCCGAATTATATTACTGGCCAACGGACTCCATAACAGCAACCAAAATCAAAAAAGCAAACGGATCGCTATATCGCAAGAATCATTGGCACATATGATTAATAGTTCGCGGCAAACAGTAAATAAACTATTGAATGAGTTGAATCAAAAGAAAATTGTCAAAGTTGACTACGGGACAATAGAAATTATAAATATGCAGGGGTTAGAAAGACTGTGTGAAATATAATGAGCAAGGTTACACCCTGCTCATTATACAAATCATTAAGCTTCGTATTTTTTCAAAACTAATGTGGCGTTAGTACCACCAAAACCAAAACTATTCGACATAATAGTATTGAGCTTAGCTTCTCGTGGTGAAGTCACCACATCTAACCCCTCAGCGGCTGCGTCCAAATTATCAATATTAATAGATGGTGCAATGAAGTCATTTTCCATCATCAAAATACTGTAAATAGTTTCGTTAACCCCCGCTGCACCTAGCGCGTGACCAGTCATAGACTTAGTTGAGCTAATTGCTGGGCTTTTACCACCAAACACTTCTTGAATGGCTGCTAATTCCTTAACATCACCCACTGGTGTAGAGGTACCGTGAGTATTTAGATAATCGATTGGTGTATCGACATCTTGCATTGCCATTTTCATACAACGCACTGCGCCTTCACCTGAAGGGGCTACCATATCCACACCATCAGAAGTGGCACCATAGCCTACAACTTCAGCGTAAATTTTAGCGCCACGGGCCAAAGCATGTTCAAGTTCTTCAACCACGACCATGCCACCACCGCCAGAGCTGACAAAACCATCGCGGTCAGCATCATAGGTGCGTGACGCGACTGACGGATTGTCATTATATTTAGATGACAATGCACCCATAGCGTCAAACTGCACGGATAAGGTCCAGTGAAGTTCTTCACCACCACCAGCAAACACAACATCTTGTTTGTTTAATTGAATCAACTCTAACGCGTTACCAATACAATGGGCACTGGTAGCACAGGCTGAAGCAATTGAGTAATTAATCCCTTTGATCTTAAATGGCGTTGCCAAGCATGCAGAAACAGTACTAGCCATCGACTTGGTAACCATATAAGGACCAACGCGCTTAACCCCTTTCTCACGCAAAATATCAGCAGCATCAACCTGACTTTTAGACGATGCGCCGCCAGAACCAGCAATAATACCAGTTCGAATGTTAGACACTTGATCTTCAGGCAAACCTGAATCTTCAACAGCTTGCTGCATTGCAATGTATGCATAAGCCGCTGCGTCACCCATGAAGCGTAACTGTTTACGATCTATGTGCTCTTTAAAATCAATATCTACCTTTCCCCAGACCTGTGAACGCAGACCCATTTCCGCGAACTCATCTGAAAAGGTGATGCCTGAACGACCTTGTTGCAAAGATTCCAGAACTTCTTGCTGGTTATTACCTATGCTAGAAACAATGCCGATACCTGTTATGACTGCTCTTCTCATTTTTCACCTTTTTTACGATTTAGTCGAAAAATTTTTCGCATATAATAATGATTTTACAGACTTAACTGGTCTGCTCTTCTGCTAAATGAAATAATGTATTCAGTAATGCTAGCATGTGAATTACTAAGTTACCTAAAAATCACTATTTTAAACACAATTAAAATTAAATTTAGTTATCTCAACAATTCAAAGATGAATTAAGGACACCCGTTGACTATCAAACCTGCCAAAATTGTATATAACTCAGATGGTACTCCCGTGGCAGAAGATTTCGACGATGTGTATTTCTCTAATCACAATGGCTTAGAAGAAAGTCGATACGTTTTTTTGAAAAACAATCAATTGCCGGAAAGTTGGACAACACACAGTCAAAGAAGTTTTGTAATTGCTGAGACTGGTTTCGGCACCGGTTTAAATTTTTTGGCCACTTGGCAGCTATTCGAACAATTTTCCCTTCATTCAGAAAAATCTGAACCTTTGTGTTTACACTTTATAAGTTGTGAAAAATTTCCAATACCCAAAGCTGATTTAATCACTGCTTTAGATAAATGGCCAGAACTAAAACAGTACGCTACGCAACTAATTGACCAATACCCGGATTTGGTTGCTGGTTGCCATCGTATGAGCTTTGCCCAAGGGAAAGTTATCCTAGACCTTTGGTTAGGAGAAGCTACCGAGGTTTTTTCAAGTATGCACAATCAACCTCAAGGTCTCGTAGACGCTTGGTTTTTAGATGGATTTGCACCGAGTAAAAATCCTCAGATGTGGAACTCTGATCTCTATCAACAAATGGCAAGGCTGAGCAAACAAGGGGCTAGCTTTGCCACTTTCACCGCTGCTGGAATTGTTAAGCGAGGTTTAGCCGAACAAGGGTTTGAAGTAAAAAAGGTCAAAGGGTTTGGGCGCAAACGGGACATGTTAGTGGGTCAGTTTAACCAGGCTGGCGTTAATCGCCGATCTAGTCGCTATTTCCAACGCCATGGTATGCAACTCACGTCAGCAAAAAAACGCTCCATTGGCATCGTGGGAGGCGGCATAGCTGCTGCGAATTTAGCCCTATCACTTATCCAAAAAGGATTTCAAGTGACAGTCATGTGTAAGGACGCTAAATTGGCCCAAGGCGCTTCAGGTAACCCCCAAGGCGGTTTTTATCCACAGCTCAACGCAGAAGCGAATATTTCCAGCCGTATTCAAGCATTATCGTTTGGTTTTGCCTGTCGTCGATACCGACAACTGCTAAACCAAGGCTACCAATACGCTCACCAATGGTGTGGCGTATTGCAAGTGGGATTTAATCCTGCGGTACTAAAGCGCCAGCAAAACCTATTGCAAAATGGCATTTGGCCAGACACTTTAATAAATTACAGTGATGAGCAAAACTCCACTCTCGTCTCCGGCCTAGACTTGCCCTACGAAGGATTATTTATTCAACAAGGGGGATGGTTAAGTCCACCAGATTTAGTCAATGCAATGTTTAAATGGGCACAAGAGCAAGGTCATTGCGACATTCTATTAGATGCAGAAGTCTCACAAATTACTAAACAAGACGAGCAATGGGTTGTAGACCTTCCTGAGAAGTATCACAGTCAGTGTAAGACATTTGATGGGTTAATTATTGCCACAGGCTCTGATATTCCACATTTTTCGTACTGTGATGCAATTCCTTTCCAGTTAGTAAGAGGACAGGTTGAAGCAATTCCAACCCAACCACCGTTGGATAATCTGCGAACAGTTTTATGCCACAAAGGTTACATGACACCTGCTTTGGATGGGTTTCATGCTTTAGGGTCCACCTATGTCAAACAAGATACTAGTCAGGTTTATAGAGAAAAAGAACAAGCTAGTAATTTAGACATGCACAAAAAAGCCTTAGCAAAAACCAGTTGGGCAGAAGGTATTTATGCACAAGAAACAGGACGGGCGGCGATTCGCTGTTCCTTACCAGATCACCTTCCAGCAGTAGGTGCAGCGTTTGAATCCAGTCAACAAGCACAGCAATTTAAGCATTTATACAAAGCGTTACCCATTGAGCATTATGAAGATGCAAAGGATTTAGGAGGATTATTTATTTTTGCAGGTTTAGGCTCAAGAGGATTAACCACCGCCCCTTTACTGTCAGAGCTATTGGCATCGCAGATTAGTAATGAACCACTCCCAATGGCTAATCAGTTGCTCGATGCGCTTAATCCAAATCGGTTTTTAATTAAAAATTTAATCAGGCGGATTTACGATTAAATTGAAAGTTTAGAGCTTATTCGCCGACTAAAACATATTCCGGCAGCAAGGATTTCACAACAAAATTGGGGATAAGTACCGAAGCACTAGAAACCACAATTTTAGAATCCATGGAGATAATTCTCGCATTCACACGAACTCCCTTTTCATTGCGAACCAAGGTACCTGACAAGATAAAATCTAGCCCTAACTGGTTGGACAATTTTCGCGCATCACGGCTAAACACCATGTCTCCGTTGGCCCCAACACCTATGTAATCGGTAGTTTTAAAATCGATTACTTGCACACCAAACCCTTGCACTTCTACAATCAACATTTCAGCCAATTGATTGCCTAGTACGCTAGTGTGTTTTAACGTATTGTCGAAGTTTACAAAAGATGCAATCCCCACTTTACTTTGGGTGTCTAATTGTCGGCCATTTCTGACCAGCTCCATAGTCAACTGCTCAGCATAGTCAGCTAGAGATTTGTGGGTGTACGCGGGTTGATACAAGGAGTTAGGGGCACGATAAATTGCCCTAGACTGCTGCTCACTTTGCAAATTTGAATCCTTCATCCGCTGCCTCGAGTCAGCACGATAAACCAATCCAGTGTCAGGATCTGGAGACATATCGACCTTTACAGCAGGTGCTTCGGGAGGAGGTTCAGGAGTCGAGAACCAGTTAGCAAATGCATTTTCAGTCGAAGCACAGCCGCTTATCAACAAGCATGTGCAAGTCAATAAAACTGGAATATTTTTAATGCACTTCACGGCTCTATTCCCCTTGGGTTAATTGCACACCATCAACCATATTGTGTTCACTTGGTAATAAAGCATCTACCACGTAAAACGGCATCAGCATTTGTGCACTTGCCACCACGGCTTTACTTTTTAAACCAAGTATCCGTGCATTAACAATGTATCCACCTTGATGCTTAGTCAAAGTACCCGTTAGGATATATTCGATTGGAGATTGCTCTGTTAACTCTAAAAAATCTCTGCTTAGCAAAAAGTCTCCATGTTCGGTAACACGAATATATTCAGTGGCTTTGAAATCAATCACGGGAATCCGAAATTTGTGCAATTCATGCATAAAAGACTCGGTGAGTTGAAATCCTAAAAGGTTACTTCTTTGCAGGTTACTGTCGATTAGCGCAAAATTAGTCACTCCAACGGGAGTTTTATCGGTTATGTACTCCATGTTAGAAATCAAATCTTGGGTCATGTTTTGCACATAATCTCCAACATGTTTTGTTACCATGCGCGCACTAGTACCGCTGCCATTACCGTAAAGCGCGTCTGCCTGTTCACTGCCATATAAATCTGGCTGTGACGAGGTTGATGACTTTGTATTGTCAGTAGATTGCATAGCAGGATCAGCAACAATATTGACTACCTGCATTTGCGGTGTCATTTCCGTTTTAGAGTTATTCTCAGGCTTTTGTGAGTCTGACTCTCCAAATAAAGAAAAGCTTGAACAACCTGACATAAGTAAGGTGGCAGTGAATAATAATATTAGTTTAGTCACTTAAGACTCCTTTATTTAAGAACCTGTGCGATAAATCATGCCACCTCTCATGGTGACTTTTTCTCTTTGCCAAAACAGTTCTGCAGGAAAAAATTTAGTTGCCGAAGCCACAACATCTTTAGTTTCCACGTGAATAATTCTCGCATTTACGATAGCCCCTTCTTGCTGTTCGGTAATAGTACCGGCAATATAAAAGTCTACATTTTGCAATGGCGCCAATCGAGAAACGTCACGACTTAAGGCGTATTCTGCTTCTTTCGTTACTAATATATCGTTTGTAATCTTATAGTCTTGAGTAATAAATCCACGACGACTCGCTTCAGTGACCATTCCTTCCGATAATTGATGCCCTAAAAGCATCAACGGATGCTGATAAGTTTTATCAAATTGCAGATTGGTCACAGGCACAAAGCTCACCACAGCATAGCGATAATCGCGATTGGCGGTCACACCTGCAAACAATTCATTGGCGAGTATTGACGTGTGATATTCAATGTTGCCAAGTGCCGGTAAAGATTCTTCATATTGCATTTTTGGCTGATTTTCAGAATCCGACATAGAAGAACAGCCTGTCAAACACAAAGCTAGAATCGTCCATACACAGCCATGCAGTTTTTGTTTTTTTAGAATCTTCACACTCTACTCTCTTGGTCTTGGGCATTCAGCCATCAATTATCTCAACAATAGATGATGAGATATTTTTCATCATCCATTGTTAACATGCGCAAAGACATGCTGGTTAATAGGCTCAAAAGCAAATATTAAGCCATTTCATAAATGGCCGTGTATCACACTCAATTCAGCTATATATGATGTATGTTTGGTAAGATAATCTAAAAAAACGGCAATGAATCACCTTTTAGCGGCAAAGTTTAGGCGAAATCGAAGGTGGTTAACCAAGAATTTGATGAGTATTAAGCGCTTTTCAAGATGGACTGCCACAACATCAACACTTTTTGCTGATCCTCTGGTTCCAGCTCCTTTTGCTCAAAGGCGCTGTTTAAGTTTTCAGATAACAAGGTATCTAAGGTTTCGATATTGGCTTGCTCACTGCTTAGCGCTTGACTGACAACGAGTGAAAAGTGGCCATGCAAATAACCAGCAATAAAAAGTTCGTCATCGGTGCCTGTTTCCACCACTCCATCTAACTGAGATTCGGCTTGTTGAATAAAGTTTTCTAATTGCTGGTGCGACACTACGATAACTTCCTATTGATAATGATAAATATTGTAATTTTTAAGTTTCTGCAATTGGATATAAAACCTGGTCACGATAACCGGTTATCACCGGAATTAACCCTGATAACTGGGCATCCAACTTAGTATCCCCTGAGTCACTAATTAATGGCCGACCTTGCAAAGATTGCAGTTTAGTCTTAGTGGCGACTATATTGATATTTTGACGTCCGATAGTATTGACTACTTGCGGACTAAGTTGTTGATTTCCTCGTCCAAAGATATGTCCTTGACCACCGATTAATGTGATCACCAGTTTGCTGGGTTTATCCTTAATGAATTCTAAAATATCTTGTTCAGTTGCATCTTGATGGACTAATTGCTGGTCGATCACTATATCAACGCCCAACAGAGTGTTTTCCAGTCCTAACTCATGCATGATGGCGGCTACTGTTGACCCCGACCCCATCACGAATACAGTCTCGGGCAAATCTTGCATCAAATCTATAATCTGCGCGGCAATATCAGTTAACACTAACTCTTCTGATTCCTTGCCGCCCATTTTAACAGCTTGAACATAACGCAACTCAGTGGGGACTCGCATTTCGCCATAATATCGTGCACTCACTCGGCCTTGGCGAAACTGCTCCTCGTCGATATCTTTCACTTCAGCTTCACTCAAACTGACGATTTCCCCTTGAATCAACATATTCACAACCCGACCGGCAGATTTAGGTGTGATGGCGTAAACACCAGAATGAATTTTACAGCCTGCGGGCACGCCTAACACTGCGACGTTATCAGCAACAGTGTCATAAATATTACGGGCAGTTCCATCGCCTCCAGCGAACAGTATTAGATCCACATTAACATCGAGCAAACAAGCGGCGGCCTGTTGGCTATCAAACGCCTCTGTTTGAGAGGTTTCTGGTGTATATATTACTTGGGTGTTAAACCCCATTGAACGGCTTAGGTCTTCGCCCATTTCTCCTGCTGCCGTGTAGATAGTCAGATTTTCTTTGTGCGTTAATAATTCTTCCAGTGCTAACTTTGTTTTTGCATTGGCGCGTTTTTCAGCCCCCATTGCCAGTGCTTTTGCTCGGATTTCGGGGCCATCACTGCCTTTTAACGCCAGCGCGCCACCGATTCCCGCATAAGGATTGATAACCAGACCTAATTTAAAATGTCTCATGCGCTTAATCTATTTGAGTGGCAATGAGAAACAATAATGGATTGCAAAGAAACCTGATAAAACGAACACAGCGCCTCAATCATCACCAGCGCCCTTGGTGGAAAACCATGTTGCTGATAGTACTCTAGTTGTAGACGCACTTTTTGTTGAAATGCAGCTCTGTCAGGCTGAACACCATTTAAATTGTCCGTACTGACCTGGAAGGGGAAATTCGCGGCTAAGCTGAACGCCCACTCAATTGCTTGAGGTTTTATTTCAACTTGTTCGAATGCTAGTTGCTGCTGTTCGTCACGACCATCTGGACAGTACCAATAGCCATAATCTTCTAGTAGTCGCCTTTGCTTACCCGCAATGCACCAGTGGGCTATTTCATGCAAACCACTGGCAAAAAAACCATTGGCAAAAACTACCTGATGATAGTCAACCTGTTCGTTGGCGGGCAAATAAATCGGCTCACTTTCCCCTTTAATTAACCGCGTATTCTCGCTTTTTTCGAAGCACTGATTAAATATGTCAATTAAGTCACGATAGTGATGCACAAATTATCCGAAACAAGGTTGCAATTTAGAGGGCTATTGTAACCAATTGCAACTGGGTAACTCAACCACCATCAACGCTTGTCTTCAATTGATGTATTTAGTTATTGTTATAAAAGCTGGTTTAAGACAAGCTAGCACTTAAGGTTAATAACTTAACAGGAATGAATATGAATATACTTCGCATGAAAATTTTCGCGCTAAGCACAATCGTTTTATTCTTTTCATTGATTTTCAGTGGACGGGTTTCTGCTATCGATGTAGTCGCCACCGCCACTCCTCCGATCATTGATGGCGAAAACAATGAAGCTCAATGGCAAAAAGCGAAATGGTTGCCAATTGACCAAGTCATTATGGGCGGTCCGTTAAGTAAACAAGACTTCCAAGGTCAGTACCGATTGCTGTGGGACGCCAACAAGCTTTATTTACAAGTTGAAATCGTCGACGACCGCTTAGTCGATTTTAATGCCGATCCCTTGGATAAATATTGGGATGACGATACCTTAGAAATATTTTTGGACGAAGACGCATCAGGCGGTAATCATCAGTATTCTTATAACGCGTTTGCTTACCACATCGCTTTAGATAACCAAGTTGTTGATATAACGCCAGAGCGTACTTTTGCGCTGTTCAATGATCACATAGAGAGTCGCTGGAAAAGAGACGTCAATGCACCTCATAAAATTATTTGGGAAGCAGCAATTTCGCTCTATGCAGATGATTTTGATCCAACCAAGTCTAACTCTCCTGTGAGTTTAACTGCCGGTAAAAAGGTCGGCTTCATGCTGGCCTACTGCGATAACGACAACAGTGAAGTTCGCGAGCACTTCATTGGCTCAAAAGATGTTGAAGCAGTAAATGGCGACAAAAACCGGGGTTGGATAGATGCCAGCGTGTTTGATACTTTAATTTTGAGTGAATAAGAAAGTTATGAGTTTAATTTTGGATAATATTATCCAACACCTTCACCATGCCAACGATATGCATGAGCATACCATTGAGGCTAATCTGACTGAGCCGTTACGGGAGTTGCAACATTGGCAAACCAAACGGCTTTTAGCTACCCATCACGATTTATGGGAAAGCAAACGTTTTCGTCCCGCAATGAGTTTCTTCATTGATGAATTATACGGGCCGCAGGACTTCAGCCAACGGGATCAAGAGTTAGCCAGAGTCGTACCCAAAATGGCCAAGATAATCCCCAAACAAGCTTTAGAATCTTTAGAGGCTGCCCTACGCTTGAATAGTTTATCCTTGGAATTGGATATAGCCCTAACAGAACAATTATCGACAACGCCTGTTTCTCGAGAAAGTTATGCTCAAGCCTACTTAAAATGTGACAACGAAGCTATGCGTGAAGAGCAAATAGTGCTACTTGAAAGGTTAGGCGTGGATTTAGCCGACGTGGTAAAAATTAAAGGTATTTCAACCTTATTAATGTTGTCGCGTAAGCCTGCTAAAATGGCTGGAGTGGAAAGTCTTCATACATTTCTTGAGTCCGGATTTAAATCCTTCAAAAAACTCGGTAATGTGGATGAGTTTATTCAACCAATTATTACTCGAGAGCGGGCTTTAAAAAATGCGCTTTTTGCCCAACAACGTCCCAATCCCCTGCCCGATGTTGAGGTGTAATCATGTCACACGAGTCGATGATAGATAAAATTGAGACGCAAAAAACGGCGAACAATCAAACTGCTTATCAAGATAATTTCCAATGGCAGTTACCTTCTCCACACATTATGAAATGGATTATTGCCCCCGAGCAAATCGACCACTATAACCATGTAAATAATGTTGCCTATGTTTCGCAATTGGAGCGAGTATCTTGGTCACACTCGATGTCTTTAGGTTTGGATATTGGCATATATCAGCAATTAGACAGAGGTATGGCAATTAGTAAACATGTGATTGAATACCATGCTGCGGCCTTATTAGGTGATCATTTGCTGTGTGCAACTTGGGTAACAAAGTGTGATGGAAAATTAAAACTGTCTCGTCGATTTCAGTTTATTCGTGAATCGGATGGGGTCACTGTATTGACGGCTCAAACGGACTTCGTGTGCATCGCTTTATCGTCAGGAAAACCCAAACGTATGCCCATTGAATTTAGCGAGACATATGGCAACGTATGTTTATCCAGTGAATAAATTGTATTTAAGGGCCACTGAGCAATGAGCAAATATTGGGCTATTTTTGGTTTGTTATGCTTAGGGATTTCGGTGTCTTTGAATGTGTTTTTCTGGCATCAATTAACATCAGCGGAATCCACTGCCAACACGAATAATAGACCACAAAAGCAACAACCGTTTAGCGCCAATAACCGCAATGCAAGCAGCGATCCTTTGCTTGTTTCCGGTAGTGGAACTGCGGAACAACAACCCCTTGATCAAACAATCAATACGAACAAAAACAGTCAATATCAAAAAGCCATCTATTGGATTAAGCAGCAACTGGCCGCTGGCGAATTGGTAGATGCTAAAGAGGCGATACAAGCTTATTTGCGCAATCAACCACAAAATATTGATTACTTATTGCTAGAAGGACAACTGATTGCCAAAACGGCCTCCACGAGCGAAGTATTGGCCCACTATTATGGGTTGCTAGACTTGCCCTTAGAAACTGAGCAAAAAGCCCAAGTACTTGCACTGATTACCGATCTGACCAACACTAATATTAATAAACTCAAAGGCATTCGTTCTTGGGATGTACTGGCTACATTTCTTGAGCCGCTGTGGCAATTTGACCCAACTCGACGCTCCATTATTGTCGCACTTGCTGAAGCCTATGCTTATCAAAATCAGGAATTTCTGATGGAAAATGTGTTGGCATCTTTACAACAAGGTGATTTAGATGCTGCGCGAATACGGCAAATCTTAGGACAACAAACGACCGTCATCAATCACTCAGATCCTATTCAAGAGAAGGATCCACTGGCTGAAGACTATGAACGTAATATTAAATTGCGTTCTTTGGGTGATCATTACACTACCCCAATAATGATTGGCAGAAGCACCCACGAATTAATGCTGGATACAGGCGCAACAACAACGGTACTGACCTCGGAAGCATTCGATAAAATCTCCAGAAGGACGAGTTGGGAATATGTAGGAACCTATAAAATAAATACCGCTGGCGGTCTTTTTGATGCGCCAGTTTATCAAATCAAGCAAGTATTTTTTGCCGGTTTTCGACTGGATAATGTCGCGGTCGTGGTGTTACCTATGCCAGAATTCAGCTATGCTGACGGTCTTCTTGGTATGAACATTCTACGCCAATTCGACTTTAAGATTGACCAACAAAATGATCTATTGCTTTTAAACAGAACCAGTTCTTAGTTCAGGTTAAAAGGTAATATCTATTTCAGGTTGCTGTTGCTCTAATTCGAAATGTTCAATTTTGTTTTGAATTGCAAAATTTCGCAGGGTGAGTGTTATTCCCTGCCCCTTCATATTGCCACTAGATGGCTGAAAGGAACACAAGCTCAATAACTCTTCAAACTCATTAAGTGGCCAAAAGTAGCACTGTCTAAATCCAGTTAACAACAGTGCGTGCCCTGTATCTGTTTCCACGAAATGGGTTTTAGGGGTGACTTGCAAGTACTTGAAATACCCTTTGATTAAATCTGCGATTTCGGCTTTATGAGGTAACTTTGCAACAAAGGCGCTTAACCTGACTTTATCCCCCTTGTCCTGGGTCATCTCTTGTACTTGCTTAAAACTCATAGGTTGACCGTATTTTATAATCGCTTGATCTACGGTTTTATTGTAAACCGGCAAAATATCGAGATAGCGACTGGCAATCCGATAGGTCAGAGATACCTGATTCACAAAACCAAGATCTTTATCAAATAGTAACGATAGTGTTTGCAGAAGCTCGGATTCTAAATACGCTTGCCTAAAAATAATGTCTACTTTTTCACTGCGATTTCCACCAGAGATATATTGTACTTCGCCATTTTTGTTAATCAGATTAAGAGCTTGGCCCAATACATTATCGCCAATTCTGACATCACGAAGATCCATTTGCGAATGGACATTGAGATTAAGATTACTGTCAAAACGAGTTAAGCTGGACAGATTTTTATCATCTTGAGCAAAGACGTTTGAAACTAAAAGTGTACAGGCTATACAGATACTTCTAAGCATAATTAAACTTCACACTCTGGCTTGGTTGTAAAATCAGTGATTTTAAATTTGTAAATAGAGTATATACCCAAGTGAGGTCAAAATGCAGGTTTGTGTGCAGGCGGTTACTTGTGCGCAGTTAACTCAAGAATGTGATTGGCTGAAGAATTGAAATCAGTACGACATTTTTCTAGCACTAATTGCCAACAAGAAAAAAGCCGCTAGTAAGGCTGTAATGGCAGAGAAAATAAAGGCGTTGTAAGAACCAGCCCCTTGTTGCCACAAGTATCCAGATACGTAATTGCCCGCTGCCCCACCAAACCCGAATGCGATGCTGATATACAGCGCCTGTCCACGACTTTGGTATGCCTGTCCAAAATAGTCGTGGATGAATTTTATTGAAGCCGCATGATGCATACCAAAACTAAATGCATGTATGATTTGACTTGAAATAAGTATCCACAGGTATTCTGCTGCAACGGCTAACACATACCAACGAACCGCAGTTAGCCCAATACTGATAAATAAAATCCATTTAAGTCCAAATATTTTAATTAATTTTCCGGCCAGCAAAAAGATTACTATTTCTGCAGCAACAGCCAAAGCCAACAATAGGCCGGTGGTTTGGCCGCTGTAGCCTAAATCACGAGTATATAATGCAAAAAATCCGTAATAGGTTGCAAAACTAACTTGTAAAAAAATCGCACTGAGCATAAATAATATAAAAGGTATGGTGCTCGCTTTACGCCATATACTGCCTTGCGCAGGCGCACTTTTAACTGAACTGCGACCTTCGTAAATAAACAAAGTAGAAAAGAATAAACACAACAAAACCGCTGCGCTTACATAAATAGGGGCTTCTGATGAGCTAATGTCAATGGCTTTACCGGTAATGATGGTTAAGATGATAAAACCAACGCTTCCCCACAACCGAATACGACTGTAACGACTTGGATCACTGGCTACGCAATTGAGTGTTAATACTTCAAGCTGAGGCAAAACCGCAGTCCAAAACATCATCATTAAAGCAAATGCTAAAGTTAATCCCCAAAAACCATCCAGCCAAAACACCAGACAAAATGTTGCAACCGTGAGTAAACTACCTAAGCGTAAGATAGCTAGGCCTTTGCCTGATTTATCGGCCATCGAAGCCCAGAGATTGGGGCCTAGAATACGAGCAATTGTGATAAGCGCGAACAATTCGCCAATTTGTTGCGAACTGAAGCCTCGGCCATCCAAAAAAACACCCAAGTAAGGCACCAGAACACCCAACTGCCCAAAGTAGAGCAGATAGGTAATCGCCAACAAGATTAAATTTATTTTAGAATTTGCTTGCTTAACAGAGGAACTGGCTCCGGGCAATGGTGTTACGCCTGCCCGGGAATGATAGGAGTGATAGAACTGACATCTGCATTTTGTCCACGGTGCCGCAGTAAATGATCCATTAAAACAATGGCCATCATAGCTTCAGCGATAGGCACAGCGCGGATTCCTACGCATGGATCGTGTCGACCTCTGGTGATAATTTCCGCCGCTTCTCCGTGAATATCTACCGAATCGCCAGGAACGCTGATGCTAGATGTGGGTTTTAGCGCCAAATGCACTATCACATCTTGACCAGACGAAATGCCACCCAATATGCCACCAGCACGATTGGATTTAAACCCTTGCGGGGTGATCTCATCGCGATGTTCACTTCCCTTTTGCTCTACTACATCAAAGCCATCGCCCACCTCAACGCCTTTCACTGCATTGATGCCCATCATAGCCGACGCCAAATCCGCATCTAAACGATCAAATATTGGCTCACCTAATCCAACCGGCATATTTTTCGCGACAACTGAGACCTTAGCGCCAATGGAATCACCCTGTTTGATTAGATCTCGCATATATTCGTCGAGCGCATCCAACTTTGAGGCATCTGGACAGAAAAACGCATTAGTATTGGTCACGCTTTGATCAACACTATCAATTTTTATTGGCCCTAATTGTGACAAATAGCCATGTATTTCTATGCCATGCATTTGCTTCAGGTACTTCTTAGCAATACCGCCCGCGGCCACACGAATAGCTGTTTCACGAGCAGAAGAACGGCCACCGCCTCGATAGTCACGTAACCCATACTTTTGCTGGTAAGTATAGTCAGCATGTCCAGGACGAAAGGTATCTTTAATTTTTGAGTAGTCTTGACTACGCTGATTTGTATTATTGATTAATAAACCAATACTCGTGCCCGTAGTTTTACCTTCAAATACACCGGACAAAATTTGCACTTCGTCGCCTTCTCGTCTTGCCGTGGTGTAGCGCGATGTGCCGGGTTTGCGACGATCCAAATCTATTTGTAAATCTTCTTCGCTAATTTCAAGGTTAGGTGGGCAACCATCCACTACTCCACCGATCGCGATACCGTGACTTTCACCGAATGTGGTTACGGTAAACAGCTTACCAAATGTATTTCCAGCCATATTTATTTCAATTCCTAACGTTAACTATGTGTAGCCCAATATGCTTTAAGCTTAGCTTGGTTAATAGCGAACACGCCACTTCCGCCGTGTTCAAATTCGACCCATTGAATATCTAAATCTGGGTACTTATGGTTCATATGCACTTCACTATTACCCACTTCCACGAACAACCAACCATTGGGATTTAAATGCTCTACTGCTTGACGGAGTATGTGATCAACCAACTCTAATCCATCATCACCGGCGGCTAAGCCAAGTTCTGGTTCGTGCTGAAATTCATCTGGCAAATCAGCCATATCTTCGGCATCGACGTATGGCGGATTACTAACAATCAAATCGTATTTTTGGCCTTGCAGTGCATTCATTAAATCTGACTTAATTGGAAAAACTTGTTCATTCAGAGCATGCTCTTGAATATTAATTTCGGCAACTTCCAACGCATCCTCACTGATATCAACGGCGTCTACTTGCGCTTCTGAAAATTCATAAGCCAATGCAATCGCAATACATGCACTGCCTGTGCATAAATCAAGAATATGTTGTGGTTCAGTCTTTAACCACGTAGAAAAGTGTTGATTAATCAATTCAGCGAAAGGAGAACGGGGTACTAACACACGCTCATCCACATAAAAGGGCAATCCGCAGAACCAAGCTTGATTGGTCAAATAGGCTACAGGCACTTTTTCAGTAATACGCCTTTTTACCAATGCCAAAACCTGATTCTTTTCAGCCGTTGTCAGCGTTGATTGCAGCAACATACGTATATCTTCTTCGGGCATATTTTGCGGTAAATGTAACACTTGAAGAGCAAGGGTAAGTGCTTCGCTCCAGGCATTATCAGTACCATGGCCAAAATATAAATCTGCTTGATTAAATTGGCTCATGGACCATCTTACTATATCCAAAATGGAGGTAAGTTCAGTTGCCGTGCTTTCCAAATCAATGGAGTCAATTGATGTCATATAAAATGGTCTTATTTAAGATGTTTAGTGCCAGTCAGTATTTTGCTATGCTTCAAACAAAATTGCCTGTCGAATTACGCATAAACCATAACAAAATATGAAAAAGCAGCCCAACAACCCACTTAAAACGTTATCTGTAGCATCGGTTAAACCAGTCGAGCCAGATGACCATTCACTGTTTAGAGGTGAATTTAAGGATGTTGCGCCAATTAAGCAGGACAAAATAACGCCTCCGCGTCCTTCCAGCAAGCAGATTTCGCATTTACAGCTTAAAAAGCAGCAAGAAAACCGCGAAACGAAACAAGCAATGGCGTCATTTCATTTTTCAGATGGGTTTGAAGCCTACTTTTCTGAGCAAGGACCACTGAAATATATAAAACCGGGAAAACCGAGTTATGAAGTAAAACGACTGCGACGGGGAGAATACCCACCGGATTTAATTCTGGATTTACACGGACTTACCAGAGAAAATGCAAAATTGGAGATAGCGGCATTGATTGTTGCGGCCAAGAAACAAAATGCGCACTGTGTTTGCATTGTTCATGGTCTTGGCTCACTGATTTTAAAAAACGCCGTGCCCAATTGGCTGGTTCAACATCCCGATGTCGAAGGTTTTCACCAAGCACCATTAGAATGGGGTGGCAAAGGCGCACTTTTAGTCTTAATCGAGCAACCTGAGTCGTTTAAAGATTTATACTGACTCGGCAAACAAACTTGAACCTCTGTTACTTTAGCTCAAAAAGCCGTGTTTTATAAATCCTGATTAGTATTGTGTAAAAACAAGTAAGTGTAATAAACACAAATTCCAACCACTACAGATAAACCTAATAGTGAGCCCCAAACGACAGGATCTTTTATTAATAATTCAAACATGTCTTTTTCCTCATAGCGATGTAATTTGATTAACTAATTTATGAGCTAAGTATAAGATCGAAGGAAAAAGTCGAACTGATCTGGATCAACAAATTAACCCATAATTTGGGAGCCTTTACATGAAGTGTCTGCAAAAAGCATCACTCAGAACTTTCAAAAACCAAAGACATTCCATAAACCATTGATACATCTACACTTTTAAACATTGGAATGAATTATGCGATATATTAAATACCGATTCTAAACATACGTTTTTAAAGTACTAAGTAGGTAATTTATCATGTATCACTCACTCCAAAGCCAAGCAAGAACACGCCCTATCTACAATTACAGACACCCAGCGACCTCCCCTATAAACTCTGCTGTCAGTTCGCAGAACGAACGTATTAGTGTAGTGGGTATCGGTTTGATGGGGAGTCTACTCAGTGTTTCTTTTGCCAACAATGATCATAAAGTGATTGCGGTTGATATGGATTCTCGCAAAGTAAATGGTATCAACCAAAATCATTCACCCATTCAAGACGCCGAATTAGAAGCCGCTATAGTATCAGCGCGAAACAAGCGTAATTTGATTGCAACTAGCGATTTGCATAATGCAATTTTGCAAACAGAAGTGACCTTAGTCTGTATTGGGAAAATCGATTCAAAGGAATCAACTGTAGCCAAAAATATAGAAACTGTTTGCCAGCAAATTGGCGCAACCTTGGCAATCAAAGGTCAGTATCACTTGGTTGTGATTCATAGCAACTTGGAAACAACGAGTTGTGAGCAGCACTTAAAACCGATCATAGAGAAGTGGTCAAACAAGCGCTGTGGTAAAGATTTTGGTTTGTGCTATTTGCCCTTATATGTTGCTCACAAAAGCCAATATTCAACAGCCAAAATACATGATGGTATTTTGCAAGGCGCCCACGACAATAAAAGTGCAAATGCCGCTTCCAGGTTATTTTCCACCTTAGATATCGGATTGAAAAATGTGGGGGTCGCTGCAAGCCTGAATTCAGATTAAAAAATGAAACACCCAGAGTTAGTCAAATAACTTCCAAAACCAGCTTTTGTCTAACTCGGCTTCACATTTTTTAAGTTGAGTCGCGTAGCGCAGAGAACGGGCGTTGACCTTTTTAGCGACTTTTACTAACCAAGCTTTTTTATTGTAGGTACGCCTTTTGTAGCCCCCCCAACCTTCATGGTAGTTCAGGTATTGCGCGTACGCGTCCCACTTGGAAATCCCATTCACTTTATAGGTTTTAGAAATAAACCATCCCATAAAATCAATGGCATCATCAAAATCGTCGCGATCTGCACCGCTATTATTAGTTTCTCTAATGTAGTCAGACCAAGTAGGCGTCTTTGCTTGAGAATAACCATAAGCGCTACTTATTCTTCCCCAAGGAATTAAACCAAAAAATACGTAATCTCTGGGCGGCAATGCATCGTGCCTAAAGGAACTCTCCTGATACATCATCGCCATAGGAACATGTATGGGTACGCCCCATTTTTCATTCATATCTTTAGCAGCGTCGTACCAATGATCTTTTTCTTCGAAAATATTACAAATATTGCTGATATTTTTGGGAGGGGTGGTGCTACAGCCCACAAAAAATAAAGATATCGTAGCGATAAAGAAAGTTTTTATAAAAAAACTAGGAATTTTTGTGAACTTTCTCATTACTACTGACTCTATACCTGTGTGTGTTTAAGTTATTGTGTGTTTTCCCTGGTAGTAGTTTAATGCCTGACCTAGAGTCAGGCATTTTTTTGCCTACAATTTAGTTACTTGGCTAAATAATTACTCTGAGGAGCGGCAAAATAATCCTTCAAAAAATCTTCAAAAGACACAGTGTCTTCTTTTTCCTTTTGTTTTTGTATCGCAATGGAGTCTTTAGCCTGTTGTTCAAATGATGCTTTGGAATACACCTTATAATCAGCAGACATAAGCTCGTCACGATACTTCTGTGCAAGCTCTACACCGAATCGACCATTATCTTTGTTTTGGGTAATCAACATGTCCAACAACTGTGCAGAAGGCGTTAAGGAGGGATCCGCAACCTTTTGCTTTTGTTGTTCAAGGGCTTGAGTATAAAGCGTACAATTATTAGCTTCATCTAATACAGCGGCAACTTGTGCCATTTCTGCGAACAGCTTTTCTGTCCATTGAGGAATAGATTTGGCTACAGAATCATCACTTAATTTCAATTCTGGATCTCTACCATTCACCACTACCGCTTTTAGATTAGACTCGGTTTCAGCGTATTGTTGCTGGGTCATAAAATCACTTGGGGCAATGAGACAATAGGTTAGGAATACATCCAAGAAATAAAACTGCTCTTTCGCGATACCGATGTCACTAAACGGGTTCACATCAAGGGCTCGAACTTCAATATAATTAACGCCTCTTTTCGCTAATGCATCCGTAGGTTTCTCTAGCGGCAAGGTTGGTTGTTTAGGACGAATTGGAGAATAAAGCTCGTTTTCAATTTGCAATACATTGCTGTTGAGTTGGCGATACTCTTCACCTTCTTTGGTCTCAAATTCGGCATATTTTTCCGAAGGTGTATTAATCGCTTTGCGCACCGATGAAATATAACTGTCCATTTGGTTGTAGCAGATATTCAAACCCGATTGTTCTGAGTTGGTATATCCTAGATCACTCATTCTTAAAGACGTCGCATAAGGCAAATACATAGTTCCCTTAGCCAAATGCTGAAACGGTAAATTTGTTTTTTTACCACGAATAAAAGAACCACAAATAGCTGGCGAAGCACCAAATAAAAAGGGGATTAACCAACAAAAACGTCGATAATTTCTTATCATTGCAAAATATGCATCTGAAATACTGTGTTTGTCGGCTTTAGTCCCATCAAGGTTAGCTAACCATTGCTGCCAAAACTCTGTCGACAACGAAAAGTTAAAATGCACCCCTGCGATGGCTTGCATCATACTACCGTAACGATTTTTTAATCCAACCCGATAGAGACTCTTCATTTTTGCGACGTTCGAGCTACCATAATTAGCAATAGGAATATTGTCTTCACCATTAATAAAACACGGCATACTCATTGGCCACAAACGTTCATCTCCAATATTTTCCATCACATATTTGTGAACATCACGGAGTTGTTCGATAGTAACATTGGGATCAGACTCTGGTGGTGTAATAAATTCAAGCAGAGACTCAGAAAAATCGGTGGTGATAAAATCATGGGTTAACGCTGACCCTAATTTTTCATTATGGGGAGTTTGCGCTAGGCCTCCATCGGCATTAATTCTCAGAGTTTCACGCTCTACACCATGTTTGATTTGAGGTAAAGTAGCACGCACTTCTGGGCGTTGAAGGATCGCTAACCGATCAGTAAAAGACATTGAACTGGACGTCAAAATACATTCCTAATGAAAAATCGAATTTTAAAGGTGGGGAAAAATATCTGATTTTCAAGCAAAAATCGCCAAATATCGACTAAATACATATTCCCTCCCCCCTATTTTAAAGTTAAAACAAATAATAACAAATATTATTCAGAAACGTGTATTTCAACAATTTCACGGCCTAATTTAGTTAATTGCGGTTTAACCTTTTTAGCATCAGCCACTACAATAACTTGCATACGGTTAATATCAAGCAAAGAACGCGCTAAGCTATTTAACTCTGCCAATGTGATATTCTCAATTACTTCGCCTTGTTTATCGCGATACTCGCGCTCTAGGTCATAAGTTAATAAGTGATTTAAAAAGTTCGCTTTACTAAATGGGGTTTCGTAGCTCAACGCATCTGCTTGCGTGTATGCACTGCGCATAGACAACAATTCAGCTTCGGTCATACCGCTTTTACTAAAGGTATCTATTTCTGTGAGAATTTCCACGATACTGTCACCCGTATTCTCTTGCTTCACATCCGCTGAAGCTTGAAAACGCCCTAAGGTTTTGCCACCAATAAAGCGACTTGAAGCACCATAGGTGTAACCTTTATCTTCACGTAAATTTAGATTAATACGACTGTTAAACATGCCCCCTAATGGGTAGTTCATTAGCTTACTTTTAAACTGTTTTCCGCTAGCGTCATAAGGTAACGCAAGTTCAACAACGCGCACTACAGACTGCGCCGAATCAGGTTTATCAACGAGGTAAATTTTACCTTCATTGTGCTTAGGAAATGTCTGGTACTCAGGAATTTGATAAGGCGCTCCTTGCCAGTCAATTAAAAACTGAATATCGTTGGCAATCTGCTGTTGTTCGATATCTCCCACGATGACCAAATTAGCCATTGCTGGCGAATAGTATTGCTGATAGAAAGCCTTAACATCGTTAAGTTCAATATTGCTTAAGGTGGTCAAATTACCCGAGTCAGGTAAGCTAATACGATTATCCTGCCCATACAATAAAGTATCAGTGGCACGCGCCGCCAACACTGACGGATTTTTTAATTGTTGCTGCAACTGTTGCGCTAAATTTTGTTTGATACGCTCAAAATCTTCAGGCAAAAACGCAGGCTTAAACAATTTTTCTTTTAATAGTGCCAGTGTTTTATCTAAATTATGCACTAAAGAATTAACGCGAATTTGTGTATATCGCCCACCTGCGCTGAAGCTAATCTGGCTACCCAGCAATGCCAGCTCATTAGCCATTTGTTCATTTGACATTGTGGTGGTGGATTCATTCATCATTTCAGCAGTAAAGCTGGCTAATCCGGCTTTTTCTATTGGATCAAGCAATGGGCCGCCTTCTAAACTCAATAAAAGTGTGACTGTGGGTGTTTCATCCGTGCTGTGGGTCAACATTTCAATCCCATTGGCAAATTGAGTACGTTGATACTCAGGCACCTTCACCGTAGGGTTTGGACCAGCCTTGGGCATAATCGAGCGGTCAAAATTATCATTTATCACCTCAGCGGTGACTTTTTGGTTGACCGTAGTAGTGGTAATTTGACGTTCTGGTAACTCAAAATTCTGTGGTTTTGCGACCAATTCAGTTTGTCCAACGGGCACAATACTCAATACAACCTTGGCTTTACCTTTAATGTACTGGCGATAAACGCGCATAACATCTTGTGCAGTGACATTGTTGTATCGATCAAGATCATATTGAACTAAATCTGGCTTAGCGTCGAAGATCTCATTTGCTGCTAGCGTAGAGACTTTGCCTGAAACACTCTGTAAACCGAAAATGGTCGAAGATTCGATGCTTGCTTTGGTTCTAGCTAAATCATCTTCACTGACACCGCGTGATTCAAACTCGACCAAAGACTCTTCAATGCGCTTTTGCAAATCAGATAGCTTTGTGGACTTAGCTGGGTTAGCTAAGGCAATTAATTGAAATTCGCAGGAAAGTTCTCTGCAAGGATGAGAAACCATTGCTTGAACAGCATGGTTATCTTTCACTAAGTTTTTGTAAAACAGTGAAGTTTTACCACCACCTAAAATATCAGACAGCACGTCCAATGGTGCTTCATCAGGGTGTCTGACATACACGGTTGGAAATGTTAATTGAATAAGCGGTAAATAGACCTGGTCTTCGATTGTGACGTAACGGTCGTTTTCCAGTGTCACCGCCACTTTCTCTGGCGCTTCTACTGCTGGTCCTGCAGGTATGCTACCAAAATATTTTTTAACCCAGGCCAAGGTTTTGTTTGTATCAATGTCTCCGCCTATGGTTAACACCGCATTATTTGGTCCATACCAGCGTTTGAAAAATGCTTTTAAGTCATCCACGGTTACGCGGTCAAGATCTTCGACGTAGCCAATGGTAGACCAAGAATACGGGTGGCCTACGGGATATAAAGTTTCACTGTTGCGCTCACTTCTCAATCCGTAAGGTTGGTTGTCGTAACTTTGTCCACGTTCATTTTTAACAGTTTCACGTTGGATTTCGAACTTCTCTTGGGTGACAGTATCGAGTAAAAACCCCATACGGTCAGATTCTAACCAAAGCACTTTTTCCAATTGATTGGCCGGCACAGTTTCATAATAGTTAGTTCTGTCACTATTGGTTGAGCCATTCATACTGCCGCCAGCTTCAGTGATGATCTTAAAATGTTCATCATCCGCCACGTTCTTAGAACCTTGAAACATCATGTGTTCAAAAAAGTGTGCGAAACCGGATTTTCCAATCTCTTCTCTAGCAGAGCCAACATGGTAAGTAACGTCAACATGGACCAATGGATCGGAATGGTCTTCGTGCAACACTACGGTGAGACCATTATCTAACTTATATTTACTAAAAGGGATGGAAACATCGCCATCTTGGTTAGCTAAGTGTTGTTCAACTAGTTGTACACCAGCGGGTAAATTATCGATAAATACTTGCGGTTTAGATTGATTATCAGTGGAACATCCAGCGAGAAGTAAAGTCACACTTCCCAACATCAAAACGAGTCTCTTCACAATACTGCCTTATATTAATATGCTATTCGTGATTTTTTGTTTAACTATGTGTATTAAGTCTACCTTGATGGTACAAATAAAGTAATATGTTGTTAGAAAATGTGTACGATGGGAATGAAATGAATAAAAAAGAACAAATTATTGATTTAGATTTTGCTGTTTCTCAGCTAAGTGGCAATCAATCATTACTGATTAAATTACTGTTGAAGTTCAACGATCAATATCAAAACTTAGGGCAAGAGTTAGTTGTTTTAAAAGAAAAAAACGATCTCAAAGCCTACAAGGAAGTTATTCATACGGTAAAAGGGGTATCCGGTAACTTGGGTCTAAACGCGTTGCATTTTGCATCTAAAAAGTTGGAAACATCAGTTATCAATCAAAACGATTTTACTGAACTTGAAGAAAATTTTGTTAATCAACTCAACGCCACTGTGAATAAAATTAACAGTTTAGCCAACGACGAAAACGCCTCTGCGGATACGGGTGCAGAACAAGCGGACAAAAGTAGTCAAAGTATATTAATTGAGATGTTAGAAAATAACGAATTCATTACCCCTGATAAGCTAAACTCCTTGCTCGCTGACTGCGCGATTTCCGAAATGGAGAAACAAGCATTGCACAATGCGATTGGTGACTTAGATTACGAAGAAGCCCTCAGCGTAATAAATAAAAACAGCTAATTTACTCACGGCATTAGATAGATGAAGACAATTCCCATTGTGTTTGAAAATGACGATTTTGTCATTGTAAATAAGCCTGACGGTGTAGCTGTTCAAAATGAACAGTTGCAATCAGGTATTCTGCCGTACATTCAAAAACAATTGCAGTTAGACAAATTGTGGCTGGTTCACAGATTAGATAAAGTCACATCAGGTTTGCTTCTATTAGCTAAAAACGCCAGCGCAGCAAGTCGATTAAGTCAGTATTTTGCTGAGCGTAAAATTCAAAAATATTATTTAGCGATCAGTGACAAAAAGCCCAAGAAAAAACAGGGGGCAGTGATCGGCGACATGCATAAAATACGTGATGGGAAGTGGGCCTTAAAAACATCGCTGCATCAACCAGCCGCAGGACAATTTTTTAGTGCCGGTCTAGGTAATGGGCTACGTTTGTTTGTAATCAAACCCCATACCGGTAAAACCCATCAAATTAGAGTCATGTTAAAAAGCTTAAGCAGTCCAATTCTCGGTGATAATACTTATGCTGGGACCGAATCTGAGCGTACTTACCTGCACGCATACGGACTAGCCTTCGAGGATTGTGGACAACAAATTCAGATAAGCTGCATGCCAGTCTCAGGACAACACTTTACAATTCCAACTGACAATCAAAAAGCCGTAGCTTTGTTGTCTCCATGGGACTTAGTTTGGCCTAAATTAACCATTAAAAAGTCGAACAAATGATTAACAGCTATATTCGACATCCAATTGGCGTTTTGATCGCTGTGTCGATTTTTCTCACGTTTTCCATTGCCATGGTGATCCCAGTCGAATACATACCCGTTGATACCCGGTACGACAAAATACAACACGCCTGCGTTTTTCTCATTTTAACCTGCTCAATCTCAGCATGTTTGCGTATTAATCATTGGTTTATTGGAATTTTCCTAGCAATATTGGCAATAGCAAGTGAGTGTATTCAAGACTTGATACCTTACCGCAGCGGCAGTTGGGAAGATCTCTATGCTGATATTATTGGTATTTCTGTAGCGTGCCTAATTATCGAAATAGCCATTCGGATTTAT
Source organism: Aliiglaciecola lipolytica (assembly GCF_018860635.1). GTDB lineage: Bacteria > Pseudomonadota > Gammaproteobacteria > Enterobacterales > Alteromonadaceae > Aliiglaciecola > Aliiglaciecola lipolytica_A. The sequence continues at coordinate 438,177 of NZ_JAHKPT010000035.1, read as the reverse complement.
CAAGCGTGGCGGAGCGGGGTTTAATGCTGACTATAGTAGGCAATGGTGCAATAGGTAACTTATTGGCCTTGCAATGCCACCACTTGCAATTTGATTATCGTATTGTAGTGCGCAATCAATCGCCATCAGAAATACGTTGCCAGACTGTACATCAACAAGAAATACTGCGCCCAGTTTATCAGCGTAGCAGTGATACTATTGAGCAAGGCTTATTCATTTTGCCACTCAAGGCCTATCAAATCATTCCAGCTATCGGGCAATTTAAGTCGCAATTGAGCGCTGAGGTCCCGTTGGTTTTGTTGCACAATGGGATGGTGGATCATGCACAGATTTTGGAGTTGTTACCAAACAATCCGATTTTAGTTGCGACCACGAGTTATGGAGCATTTAAACCCCAGTATGATGGCTTAAATGTAACAGGAATAGGTGCAACTCAAGCTGGATGGTTAAGAAACAGCGACGATAACTTGGGTTACCAACAAGTATTTGAAAAGCTATTGCCGCCCTGCAGTTGGCATAAAGATATTTTACAGATTTTGTGGCGAAAATTAGCGGTAAACTCAGTGATTAATCCACTTACCGCGATTCATAACGTTGCCAATGGTGAATTAGCTAAACAACCATATCGCAGCACAATTATGGGTGTCACTAAGGAAATTTCGACGCTCATGAATGCTGTAAATTTAGCGGTAACACAGCAGGAATTGTTCGCTAATTGTATGGCAATTATTGAAAAAACAGCAGGCAATTATTCTTCAATGCATCAAGATGTGCAGTATAAACGCAAAACAGAAATTGAAAATATTAGTGGCTATGTGGTTAGCCAAGGAAAACAATTATCGATACCAGTGCCATTCAACAACGAGTTGTTTGAGCAGGTCAAAAAAATAGAGACTTATTACCTTTAAATAATAAGTCTCTATCTGATCCATACTTTAAACTTATTCCTGTGGAGCCTGAGGCTTCATATGCGGGAATAAAATAACGTCTTTAATAGTTGGACTATCAGTGAATAACATGACCAAGCGATCGATACCAATCCCTTCGCCAGCAGTAGGTGGAAGACCATACTCAAGTGCCGTAATGTAATCTTCATCAAAATGCATGGCTTCATCATCCCCAGCATCTTTTTCTTCTACTTGCTTTTTAAATCGTGCAGCTTGATCTTCAGAATCATTCAATTCCGAGAATCCATTGGCTAACTCACGTCCACCTACAAAAAACTCAAATCTATCGGTAACAAAGTGATTTTCATCGTTACGGCGAGCCAAAGGTGAAACTTCCCATGGATAGGCGGTGATAAAAGTAGGTTGGATTAATTTCTCTTCTGCGGTTGCTTCAAAGATTTCACACAAGTACTTACCCGCTCCCCAAATACCATCCACTTCAGGTTCTTTGATATTCAGCTGTTTCGCCATGGCTTTTAGTTCATCCAAATGATTTTCTGGATCTTTAATTGCCGCTTCATTGGCTTCAGGCCAATATTTTAAGACAGCGTCATTCATAGTCAGGCGTTCGAAAGGTTGACCGAAGTCATATTCGATCTCACTAATAACGTTGCCTTCAACGTCTTTTTCAGTACTTTTAATAATAGTGCTACCCAATACATCCTGCGCCAGAGTGCGCAACATGTCTTCGGTCAAATTCATCAAATCATGATAATCGGCATACGCCTGATAAAACTCAAGCATGGTGAATTCAGGATTGTGACGTGTCGATAAACCTTCATTACGGAAGTTTCTGTTAATTTCAAACACACGTTCAAAACCACCGACCACTAGACGCTTCAAATAAAGTTCAGGCGCAATACGTAGGTACATGTCAATATCGAGCGCATTATGATGAGTGACAAAAGGTTTCGCTGTAGCCCCACCAGGAATCACTTGAAGCATTGGCGTTTCGACTTCCATGTAATTTCTTTCAGTTAAGAAATTACGGATACCAGTAACAATTTTACTGCGGATCATGAAAGTATCACGAGTTTGCGTATTAGTGATCAGATCAACATAACGCTGACGATATTTGGTTTCTTGATCAGCCAAGCCGTGGAACTTTTCAGGCAATGGACGCAATGACTTTGTGAGCAACTGATATTCATCCATATTGACATACAAGTCGCCTTTACCAGATTTATGTAAGACGCCTTTTACACCAATAATGTCACCAATATCCAAGCTACCGTATCGGGCTTTAATATCTTTTTGGGTATCTTTGGCAGCGTAAGATTGAATACGCCCTTTCATGTCTTGTAATAATAAAAATGGACCACGTTTGGCGAGTATACGTCCAGCGATACTAACCACTTTACCCAAGTCAGCAAGGGCTTCTTTTTCGTGCTCTCCAAACTCGTTCTGTAAATCTTGGCTATAAAATTCACGTCTAAATGAATTTGGAAAACCATTAGAGCTGCATTCGCTCCGAATTTGTTCTAGTTTACTGCGGCGTTCCGCAATCAATTTGTTTTCATCTTGCTGAATGTCAGTCATCGACTTTCCTGAAAGTGTTTATATCTTTAAAAAGACTATGTTTGTTAAAGACCAGACTTTAAGCTGGCCTGAATAAATTTATCTAAGTCACCGTCTAACACGGCTTGGGTATTTCTGGTTTCAACACCTGTACGTAAATCTTTAATTCGCGAATCATCTAAAACATAAGAACGAATTTGACTACCCCAACCAATATCTGACTTACTGTCTTCCATGGCTTGCTTCTCATCATTCTGTTTTTGCATTTCGTATTCGTGAAGTTTCGCCTTCAGTTGTTTAAACGCCTGATCTTTATTTTTATGTTGTGAACGGTCATTCTGACATTGCACCACTATATTAGTGGGTAAATGAGTAATTCGCACCGCTGAATCTGTACGGTTAACGTGTTGTCCCCCCGCACCTGATGCACGATAAGTATCTATCCGCAAATCAGCAGGGTTGATATCAATTTCTATATCATCATTGATTTCAGGATAAACAAACGCGGATGCAAACGACGTATGTCGACGGTTACCCGAGTCAAATGGCGATTTTCTTACTAAGCGGTGTACACCTGTTTCAGTGCGTAACCAACCAAATGCATATTCACCAGCGAATCGAATAGTGGCACTTTTGATGCCTGCCACATCGCCATCGGAGACTTCAATTAACTCTGGTTTAAAACCGTGGGCTTCTCCCCAACGCAAATACATGCGCAGAATCATATTGGCCCAATCTTGGGCTTCGGTCCCACCAGATCCCGATTGAATATCAAGATAACAATCATTGCTATCGTTCGGTCCTGAGAACATGCGGCGAAACTCTAGTAATTCAAGTTTCTCAACAAGCTGATCTAGTTCAGCTTGAGCTTCATCGAAGGTTTCCTGATCTTCTGCTTCAACAGCTAATTCAAGTAAGCCTTCCACATCTTCCGTTCCTTGATCAAGTTTTTCAATAGTTTCAACAACTTGTTCTAAAGCAACTTTCTCTTTACCTAATGCTTGCGCACGCGCAGGTTCATTCCAAACATCAGGACTTTCTAGTTCGCGGCTAACTTCTTCTAAGCGTTCTTTCTTAAGATCGAAGTCAAAGATACCCCCGAAGCAAAGCATTACGTTCTCTAACGTCTGCTAGCAAATTTTGTATAGGATTGATTTCAAACATAAATCTTATATGAGTATTTTAAATTAGGGCGTGGATTCTACCGGATTTAGCGGCGTTTGGACAGATAGCAAACAGCATAAAGGCAGTATTAATCACACTGCCTTTAGCTAATCTTAAAACAATTCCTGTATTTTAAGCTAGAAGCTGAATGTATACCGCAGTTTTAGCAACCGGATATAACTTTTAGCTACATCTTCTCTAATGTACTAATACCCAGCAAATCCAGACCAGACTTAATGGTTTTTGCCGTTAAAGCAGAGAGCGCAATGCGACTATTTTTTTGCTCTTCAGTTACCCCATCTTTAAATATCGGGCAAGCTTCGTAGAAAGTCATAAAGTTGCTGGCCAAATCGTACAAGTAGCTACATAAAACGTGTGGCGTTGCTTCACTAGTAAGCAAGTTCAGCGCTTCAACATATTGCAATAATTTAACAGCTAGAGTGCGCTCTTGTGGACTTTGTAAATCAAAATTAGCCACAAAATTGCTGGTGTCGCCGGCTCCATCTTTAAATATTTTATTGGCTCGGGTGTAAGCATATTGAATGTAGGGCGCAGTGTTGCCTTCGAAACTTAACATTGAGTCCCAATTAAAAATATAATCAGTGGTTCTATTTTTACTCAAGTCTGCGTATTTAACTGCGCTAATACCAATTTTTTCAGCAATTTGTTGACGTTCTTGCTCACTGAAATCAGATTTTCTGGCCGCCATCAATTTCTCAGCACGCTCTACAGCTTCATCTAGCAAATCAGCTAGTTTTACGGTACTGCCACTGCGCGTTTTAAACGGTTTACCGTCTTGGCCTAACATCATGCCAAATGGACAATGTTCATAGGTTTGTTGTGCCGAAATAAAGCCTGCTTTTCGTGCCACAATTTCAGTCTGTTTAAAATGTAAAGCTTGACGTGCATCAGTAAAGATTAAGGTTCTATCTGCATGGAGCTTTTGACAGCGGTAGCGAATTGCAGCCTGATCGGTAGTTGAATACAAATACCCACCACCAGACTTTTGGATTATGTATACTGCCGGCTCGCCTTCTTTATTGGCTAATTCTTGAATGAATACAACTAACGCACCTTGGTCTTCTACAGCGATGCCTTTTTGTTTTAGTTCGTCAACGGTAGGCTTTAAATCATCGTTATAAGCGCTCTCACCCATAATATCTTTGCGAGTAAGGGAAACATTCAACTTGTTGTACACTTCTTCGCTATGCTTAATTGAGATATCGATAAAATCTTGCCACAACGACAAACAGTGAGCGTCGCCACCTTGCAGTTTCACTACGTATTGTCTAGCGCGATCGGCAAAGCCTTGCTCTTCGTCAAATCTAACTTTAGCTTCACGATAGAAATCTTCTAAGTCAGATAAAGCGGTTTCCGCTACTTGGTTAGCGGCAATTTTATCACTCAAATGGGCTAACAACATGCCAAACTGTGTACCCCAGTCCCCCATATGATTCTGACGAATAACGTTATGCCCCATAAATTCGAGGGCTTTTACAACAGCATCACCTATGATTGTGCTGCGAAGATGGCCGACATGCATTTCTTTGGCGAGATTAGGAGAAGAATAGTCAATCACTACGGTTTTCGCTTCTTGCTTTTCAACCCCTAAACGCTCATCGCTAAACGCAGTTTGTAATTGTGTTGCTAACCATTGCGGGTTCAAATGAATATTGATAAAACCCGGACCGGCAATTTCCAATTTTTCAGCGATATCATCTAACTCAACGGCATCCACAATTTTTGCTGCGATATCTCTAGGCTTCTGTTTTAATAACTTTGCCAACGCCATAGCGCCATTGAATTGGTATTCACCGAACTCTGGGCGCGTGCTTTTTGCCAGAGGCGCAGGGGCGTTTTCGGGAGCACCTATGGCGACTAAAGCGGCTTTAAAACGGTCTAACAAGACAGTATGTAAATTCATAATTTAAACTTAATTTCTTAGTAATTTATAAGTATTAGTGTTCACGAGTAGTATGAAATTCGATTTCAGGATAGCGTTCGCGAGACAAATTCAAATTCACCATAGTAGGAGCGATATATGTCAGGTTGTCGCCACCATCTAGGGCTAAATTGATTTCTGCTTTACGCCTAAATTCATCCAGCTTTTTAGCATCTTTACTGTAAACCCAACGGGCTGTACTGACATTTACATGCTCATATAATGCGTCTACATTATATTCGGCTTTTAAACGCGCCACGACCACATCAAATTGCAAAACCCCAACAGCACCTACAATTAGATCATTGTTCACTAATGGTCTAAATACCTGCACAGCGCCCTCTTCGGATAATTGAATTAGGCCCTTTTGTAGCTGTTTCTGCTTCAATGGATCTTTTAAGCGAATGCGTTTAAATAACTCTGGTGCGAAATTAGGAATACCCGCAAACCGAAATTTTTCACCCCAGGTAAAAGTATCACCAATTTGAATCGAACCGTGATTATGTAACCCGATAATATCACCAGCGTAGGCTTCTTCTAGCAATGCGCGATCACCGGCCAAGAATGTAAGCGCATCAGATATACGTACATCTTTGCCAATTCGAGTTTGATGCATTTTCATGCCTTTTTCGTATTTACCAGAAACAATGCGACAAAATGCAATACGATCTCGATGTTTAGGATCCATATTGGCTTGAATTTTAAACACAAAACCACTGAATTTATTTTGCTCAGAGGGTACAAGTCCATTATTAGACTCCCTGCCCTGGGGTTTGGGCGCCCATTCAACCAACCCATCCAACATATGATCAACACCAAAATTACCTAGAGCTGTACCAAAATAAACCGGTGTCAGTTCGCCATCTAAAAACTCTTGCATATCAAATTCATGTGAAGCGCCTTTTACTAAATCCAACATTTCACGTAGTTCTTCTGCATAACTACCAATGGCTTCGTCTAACAACGGATTATCAATACCTTTGATAATCCGTTCTTCTTGGATAGTGTGACCCATTCCCGTTTGGTAAAGAATGGTTTCATCTCTAAGCAAGTGGTAGACACCTTTGAATTCTTTGCCCATGCCTATTGGCCAAGTAATAGGTGCGCATTTAATTTTCATTACATCTTCGATTTCGTCTAACAGGTCGATAGGATCGCGTGTATCCCTATCCAACTTATTTACAAACGTAATGATTGGGGTATCACGTAAACGCGTTACCTCCATAAGTTTGATAGTTCTTGCTTCAACACCTTTGGCTGCATCTATAACCATCAAGCAAGAATCTACAGCCGTCAGAGTTCGGTAAGTATCTTCTGAGAAGTCTTCGTGCCCAGGCGTATCCAACAAATTTACCAAATGCTCTTTATACGGAAATTGCATCACTGAAGTAGTAACGGAGATACCCCGCTCTTTTTCCATTTCCATCCAATCAGACTTAGCGTGCTGACCGGATTTTTTGCCTTTGACGGTTCCTGCTTTTTGCAAAGCATTTCCAAACAAAAGCACTTTTTCAGTGATCGTGGTTTTACCCGCATCCGGGTGCGAGATGATAGCGAAAGTTCTTCGCTTATTGATTTCATTGATAAAATTGCTACCACTCATACCCAAAAAACCCTTATATACACCTAAATTTACACACGTTATTCCCCCTCAATATCTTGCTAGAAGGTGGCTTGTGATCTGGAGGTTGATAGTTATTTATCAAGATCCAGCATTTTTTCAAGCGCCGACAAACTTAAGTAATGGACTGAACTCATGCCCATCGGCGGCTCGAAGCGCTGCAATATATTCATTGCGGCGTTCATTCATGGCTTCCAGCCTGTAATTACCCGCCCAATCAATGGCAGGCTCATTTAATAGTTTAGTTAATATCGCATCAGCCATGATTCGGGCATGACGACCGTTACCATTAGGGAACGGATGGATATAGACCAATTTATGATGAAACCTTGCGGCCAGTTCTTTGGGCTCATAGGATCCATGTTCGATCCAATATTTTGCATCATCCAATAATTGTCTTAACTGAACGGCCACCTGAATCGGGTCAACACCAATATTTTTTTCAACACGGCGGAACGTACCCGCCCAAAACCAAACGCTATCAAATAACTTTCTGTGTAGTTCACAAACAAAAGCTTCCGATAATACATCAGGCTTTTTCTGCTTGGCCAACCATTTGATACCGTCTGTGATACCGGCTTGTTCCAGTTGGTCAAGCTCACCTCTGGTCGAAACATGCTTAAAACGAAGGCCTGCAAGCTCATCTGGATCTAGAGGCGTCGCGCCTTCTGGGTATTCCCCAAATTTGGAATGATCATCGCTCATTCATCATTCCAAAAATCTGACGGCATCTTATCAATGATTTGTGCTGCAATTCGTTCAATCTCGAATTCAAGTTGTTCTTTGTTCAGTGACTGTGCTTCCAGCGCCATATGTGTAGAGGCTGCTTTTACCTGCAACCGAGCTTTCCTCTTTGCCCGTTGCTGGATGATTGCCTCTACATCTTCATTTGGCACGACCGCATATACAAACTTACAATCCATAGCCTCTGCCATGCTTTGCATTGTCTTCAATGTTACACTACCTGAAGGTTCGTCATGTTCTGCTTTTGACACTCTAGCCTTGGTAACACCAAGCCGCTTTGCCAATTGAGTACCTGACATGCCTAGTGCCGTTCTAACGGTTCTTAGCCATCCTTCTTGTGGATGTATAGAGAAGTCACCAAACTGTTTTACAGCTTGGTTAACTTTATCTCGATATTGCTTAGCAACTATCTTCTCTATACTCATTGTCGACCTTTATGTTTACGATGACGATATTTCAGTCAACATATTTATATACCAGCCACCCACCAAAGTCAACTTAAATGTATACTTCGACCACCAATTTGTATACATATATATTTACCACAAATCCACAATAGTAAACATATACATTGACAATTTTTTTAAATTCCGTTGTTTTTACGGCGGATTTTGCCGTAAAAACCAAAACCGCTCTGTGGTTTTCAAATATGCAAGGCTTACCTTATAAAAAGCTAAAGCGCTTTAAATCGATTGCGGGCATCTTTGTAGTCATAGTGGGCATGTTCTGAGCCACGATGGTACAAATCATCTAGGTAAGTTTGCTCCTGAGGTAACTCGTCTTCGCTGATTTCGCGCTACTAATGGTTACGACAAAAAAACACACTAATAACAGCACATTGTCTTTGTCGTTTATAAGTATCCATATTGTGTGTTGTTGTTATTTTATATAGATTTTGCAGCTCAAAACTTTGCACATATTTCTCTTTCAATTGTTGTTTATTGAGCTGGATTCTCTTTCTATTAGTTCAAAATCTAAAATATGTCTTAAATCTAAGCTTTTTACATTACTTAAGTCGTTATACTGCCCAGATGCGAGCAGAGTAATAGACAGCTCAGCCATTTCGTTAATGGGCTGTTTTACTGTAGAGATATTTGGCCATACAACGGTTGCAAGTTGTGTATCATCAAAACCAACGACCGAAAGTTCATCAGGAATATTAATACCTTGCTTTTGTGCAATTGAAATAACAGCTGCTGCCATATCATCATTCGCTGCAAAAATAGCGGTAGGCTTATCGTCTAGTGAAAGTAACTTCACCGCTGCTTCCATACCCGATTGATAGGTAAAACTGCCCTGTTCTATATACTCTGGTGGCGTAATTATTTGGTTAGAGCGCAGCGCATCTAAATAACCTTGATAACGTAAACGGCTCACACCTTGTTTAGCGTCGCCAATAATGTGTGCTATTTTGCTATGTCCTTGATTTATTAAGTGTTCTGTCACATCAAATGCAGCTTGATAATCATCCATGCATATATAAGGAGAACGATTTAATTTAGTATCCGGGGTTATTCTTATAAACGGAACCTTTGCTTTTGTGAGTACATCTAAAACCGCTTCATTATCGCACATAGGTGGCAGTAAAATCATGCCATCAACTTGAGTTACATCAATAAGTTGCTTGACCGACTCAATGGTTTTATTAATCTCAGCATGGGCTTCGTCAACCACAAGGTGATAACCTAAAGTTCGGCATTTTTTTAATGCTGCTAACAAAAATTGGCTAATATAAGTATCACTTGGGTTGTCGTATAAAAGCCCTAAAAAGAAAGATTTAGTACTTGCAAGTCGTCTTGCTGACACATTTGGCCGATAATTTAATTGCTCAACAACAGCCATTACTTTTTCGCGGGTTTTAACGCTTACTTTTTTGTCTTGATTGAGCACGCGCGAAACTGTCATCATTGATACACCAGCCTGCTCGGCTACATCTTGAATTCTTGCTCTTTTATGATCAGCCATGTTTACTATTACCTATTCACAATCATTTGATTGTTATATTTAACTTTCTTAATTTTCCATTATACCTAATTGCAAAGCTTGAACCTGTTTACAGCATTCTTGAAATGATTACTTATTGACAAAGTCCAATACTACACCGAAAATGTTAGCGCTAACAATAAAATAATACTATTGAGACTTAATAAATAAAAACTTAAAAGGTCGATACCATGAGCATGTTGCAAAACCCAATACTAAGAGGCTTTAACCCAGATCCCAACATTGTCAGAGTTAATGACGACTATTACATTGCTACCTCAACATTTGAATGGTTTGGTGGTGTGCAAATTCATCACTCTACCGATTTAGTAAATTGGCGAATTATAGGCCAAGCGCTTAATTCGATTGAGCAACTCGACATGCGCGGAGTACCCGACTCATGCGGCGTGTGGGCACCACAACTTAGCTATACTAATGGCCGATTTTATTTAGTGTATACCAATGTAAAAAGTTTTGATGGTCCGTGGAAAGACACCCCTAATTACTTTGTATCAACCGACGATATAACCGGCAAATGGTCTCAGGCTACTTACTTAAACTCAAGTGGTTTTGATCCATCTATTTTTCATGATGATGACGGCAAAAGCTATTTATTAAACATGCTGGTTGATCACCGCAGCAACGCATTTTTTGGTGGTATAGTTATGCAAGAGCTTTGTTTAGAAACGAATAAATTAGTTGGCGACGTTAAGCTCATTTTTGCCGGCACAGAGCTTGGCTGTACCGAAGGTCCGCACATTTTAAAACGCGATGATTACTACTATTTGATCACTGCTGAAGGCGGCACCGGGTACGAGCACTGTATTAGCGTGGCGCGTTCTAAAAACGTATTTGGCCCATACGACGTACATCCGCATAACCCAGTTATCACAGCAGTTAATGAGCCTAGTAATCCGCTACAAAAATGTGGCCATGGCGACTTTTTTCAAACACAGAACGGTGATTGGTACACGGTATTTTTAACCTCAAGACCGCTGTCTGAGCGCGGTCGCTGTATTACAGGTCGTGAAACAGGGATTGAGCAAATAATTTGGAATGACGATGGTTGGCCCACCGCAAAACACGCAAACAAAGCCCCTAGGTTGCAGGTACCTGTTGAAGGCTTAACACTAAATCCACAGCCTCAACCTAGTAGACATATTGATTTTAGCAAAAATGAGCTTACTGTTGATTTTCAATCATTGCGCATACCCATGTGCAAGAGTTGGGTATATAAAAATGCCCAAAAATCATCGCTCACTCTAGTGGGAAAAGAATCTCTAAGCTCATTACACCAGCAAAGTTTTATTGCTCGACGTGTGCAGGCTCATCATACAATTAGCACAACGCATGTTGATTTTATGCCGACAAGTTTTCAGCAAATGGCGGGGTTGGCGTGTTATTACAACACCGCACATTACTACTATTTGCATATCTGTGGCGGCGATGTGGGCGATGAAACCTCACCGCGTTATTTAAATATAATAAGCTGCGATAAATATCAAACAAGCACACCGATTGCGCCGCTTAAACTAAACACTGATGGACCTATATATTTAAAAGCTGATTTTAATGGGGCGCAACTGCAGTTTTACTATGCCATTGAGGAAAATTGCTGGATAAAATTTGGCCCTACGCTCGATGGCAGTATTTTATCTGACGATTACGTACAGCAATCACCGCAAGGGTATCGCCCCTGCTTTACAGGGGCATTTGTAGGAATGGCATGCCAAGATTTATCGGGGCAAAATAAAGAAGCACACTTTTCATTTTTCAATTATGACGAACCTAGCGGCGAATAAATCACCGCCAGTTCAGTCTAATGACTTATTTAGAACAACGCTTTAATGCGTTCCATTTGCGATTGTAAAAGTAAACTTTGAGAGTGACTCATAATATCACTCTCTCGTTTATTTTCACTCAGTAAGCGCCCAACTTCTTGGGCTTCAAAGCTATAACCTTGGGACTGCCTGCCATCTTCAAAATGCTCAATTAAATCATCAAGCTCATACAATGAGCACTCGTAAGCTCTAAACGCATCGGGTATTTTTATATAGCCTTTATCGCCAATAATATACGCGCTATTTCCTAACCGGCATTGAAATGACGTTGCTAAGCTCACCATTACATCACCACAATTGGCGGTAATAAGTACATCATCTTCCACGCCTTTGTATCGAATATTCGCTCTTACGTGCAAATTTTCAAGGTCGCTATTTAAAAAGTAATTGGCAATCGCGAGCGGGTAAATTCCCATATCAAGTAAGCACCCGCCAGCTAATTCAGGATTATATTCACGCCCGTCGGGATTAAAAGGGACAGGGTAACCAAAGTCAGCTTTTACATGCTTAATCGTGCCAATCCTCCCTTGCTCTACCCATTGTTTTGCTTTTTGCATTGCAGGTAAAAAGTACGTCCACATGGCTTCCATTAAAAATACGTCGTGCTTTTTAGCCAATATAGACAGCTGCTTACACTCATCAACCGAAACCGTAATGGGCTTCTCGCACAATACATGTTTGCCTGCCTTAATGGCATCACTGGCATTTTCGAAATGAAAGTTATGTGGTGTCGCAATGTAAACTACATCAACATCTTTATCGTCAAATAACGTCTGATATCCTTCATAAGCATGTGTTGCCCCATACTTACTAGCAAATGCATTTGCATCATTCCCACTTCTTGCGGCAACGGCATACGCAACTCCGCTGTTGGTATGTGCTAAGTCTTCACAAAATTGTGAAGCAATTCGACCGCAGCCAATAATACCCCAGTTTATTTTTTTCATACTGTTTCCTTATGATCTTAAAAAGAAATTTAAGTTAACCTTAATAATCACACAACCATTGAAAATAAATTGTTATCGCCAGTTTAAAAAACCAGCTTGACTTAACAATACCAAATCATTAATGTTAGCGCTAACAATACAACAACATTTGAGTATAACAATTTATGTTCCTTGGTATCGATTTAGGCACTTCGGGTGTAAAAGTAATTATTTTAGACGAGCAAGACCGTTTACTTGCTCAAGCGAGCGGATCTTTGAGCGTTTCACGCCCTGCACCACTATTTTCTGAGCAAAATCCTGCGGATTGGTGGCTTGCTACATGCACCGCTATTGAGGAGCTCAAAAATACTCACTCTGCACTACTACAATCCGTAAAAGCGATTGGGCTTTCTGGTCAAATGCATGGCGCTACGTTACTTGATAAAGACAATAAAGTTATCCGCCCTGCCATTCTATGGAACGACGGACGCAGTGCATCACAATGCTTAGAACTTGAAAAACGCGAACCCAACTCTCGAAGCATTACTGGCAACATTGCAATGCCAGGTTTTACTGCGCCTAAATTGGTGTGGTTAAAAGAGTATGAGCCTGAAAACTTTGCAAAAGTCGCTAAAGTATTACTGCCAAAAGACTATCTACGCTTTTTAATGACTGGCGATTTTGCATCAGATATGTCTGACTCTGCAGGAACACTGTGGCTAGATGTTGAAAAAAGAGCATGGTCAGAAAAAATGCTTACTGCAACCGGCTTAACCGAACAACACATGCCTACTCTTTTTGAAGGCACAGAAATTACCGGCACGTTAACAGCTGACGTTGCGGCTAAATGGGGCATGCAACAAGTGCCTGTGATTGCCGGTGGTGGCGATAATGCTGCGGGTGCGGCGGGTGTAGGTGTTATTACGCCAAATAAAGCATTTCTATCATTAGGTACTTCGGGCGTTTACTTTGTCGCCAACGAAAGATATCTGCCTAACCCAGAGGGCGCAGTACATACTTTTTGCCATTGCATTGCAAACACTTGGCACCAAATGTCAGTGGTGTTAAGCGCAGCAAGCTGTTTAACCTGGGTAACTAAATTAACCAATTTTGAAAGCGAAAGCGCACTGCTTGAACAAGTTAGCAAATGTGACTTTAGCAAACCAAGTTCAGTGATATTTTTACCATATTTAGCAGGCGAGCGTACCCCCCATAATAACCCTGAAGCTAAAGGCGTGTTTTTTGGTTTAGACAGTGATACCGATGCCGCCGTCCTTGGCCGTGCAGTTTTAGAAGGCGTCGCTTTTGCCTTTGCCGATGGCCAGCAAGTACTGCTTGATGCTGGCGCACAAATTGATGATGTCACTGTCATCGGAGGTGGTGCGAAGAGCCCTCTATGGGGAAAAATCATCGCAAGCGTACTAAACCGTCCGCTAATTTACCGAGAAAGCTCAGAAGTTGGCCCAGCATTTGGCGCTGCGAGACTTGCTCGAATAGGGGTAGAACAAATCCCTGCACAACAAGTATGTGTAAATGGAAAAGTAACGAAAACCATCGAGCCAGATACAGTTATGCAAGATTTTTACACACAGCAATACAAAACATACAAAGCACTTTATCAAAGTGTAAAAGCATATTTTTAATACAATAATTTAAGATTAATGGAGCACATTATGAGCGAGCAATTTTTTACTAACGTTGAAAAAATAAAATTTGAGGGTGAAAACTCTAAAAACCCATTTGCATTTCGTTATTACGACGAAAACAAAGTCGTTCTTGGCAAAACAATGAAAGAACATTTACGTTTTGCAGCCTGTTACTGGCATAACTTTTGTTCTACGGGATTTGATATTTTTGGTGAAGGTACGTTCGATCGTCCTTGGATCCAACCTGTGGGCAATCAACTTGAACTTGCAGAACAAAAAGTAAAAGTAGCCTTTGAATTTTATGAAAAACTAGGCGTACCTTACTTTTGTTTTCATGATGTTGATATTGCCCCTGAAGGTGCAACATTGCAAGAAAGCCACGATAACGTAACGCACATAGCAAACATTATTGAAAAAGAAATGCAACGTACCGGTGTAAAACTACTTTGGGGTACTGCTAACTTATTCTCAAACAAGCGTTTTTGTGCTGGTGGAGCAACTAACCCAAACCCAGACACTTATGCATACGCAGCAGCGCAGGTGAAACATGCTATGGAAGTTACCCATCGTTTAGGCGGTGAAAACTATGTACTTTGGGGGGGGCGTGAAGGTTACGATACGCTACTAAATACAGATCTTGCACAAGAAAGCGAACAGTACGCACGCTTCTTAAAAATGGTTGTTGAGCACAAGAAAAAAATTGGTTTTAAAGGCACATTACTAATTGAACCAAAACCACAAGAACCAACTAAGCATCAGTACGATTACGATACTGCAACAGTTGCAGGATTTTTATATAAGCACGGATTACAAGACGAAATTAAAGTAAACATTGAAGCGAACCATGCAACACTCGCAGGTCATAGTTTCCACCACGAAATTGCAGTTGCATGTGCCGAAGGCATTATGGGTAGCATTGATGCTAACCGTGGCGACATGCAAAACGGTTGGGATACAGACCAATTCCCTAATGATGTAGCAGAATGTACGCTCGTTATGTACGAAATTTTAAAAATAGGTGGTTTAACGACCGGTGGCTTTAACTTTGATACTAAGCTACGTCGTCAATCATGTGAACGCGATGACTTATTTATTGGTCACATTGGCGGTATGGATACGATGGCTAAAGCATTACTCAATGCAGCAGCTATGCTTGAAGGTGGCGAACTCATTGATTTTGTTGAAAAACGCTACGCAGGTTGGAAAGACGACCTAGGTCAAAGCATTCTTAAAGGCGAACAGTCACTAGATAGCCTTGCCGCGCTAGTACACGAAAAAAATATCGATCCTAAGCAAGTTTCTGGTCGTCAGGAACTACTTGAGAATATTGTTAACCGCTACGTTTAAGGACATCGCCTTGGCTTTAAAGCCAAGGCGTACATCATTATGAATTTGTTAGAACAACTCAAAAAAGTAACCACAGTCGTTGCCGACAGTGGTGATGTAGAGTCAATCAAAGCCTTACAACCAGTTGACGCCACAACTAACCCATCATTAATTTTACAAGCTGCAAAATTACCTCAGTATAAACATTTAATTGATGATGCAATTAAAAAAGCTGGCAATGACGTTGACGCAATTTGCGACCAACTAATTGTTAATTTCGGTTGTGAAATATTAAAAGTGATACCAGGGCGTATATCAAGTGAAGTAGATGCGCGTTTATCCTTTGATACCCAAGCTAGTATAGCCAAAGGGCGTAAACTCATTTCGCTTTACGAGCATGCCGGTATTTCAAAAGACCGCGTTCTTATTAAGCTTGCTTCAACATGGGAAGGTATTAAAGCCGCTGAGGAACTAGAAAAAGAAGGTATTAAGTGTAACTTAACGCTGCTTTTTTCTATGGCTCAGGCAATCGCCTGTGCACAAGCAAATGTAACGCTTATATCACCGTTTGTTGGTCGTATTCTTGATTGGTATAAAGCCCATGAAAACAAAAACTACACCCCAAACGAAGATCCCGGTGTGCAATCGGTTACGGGTATTTATCAGTACTACAAAAAATACGATTATAAAACCGTGGTAATGGGCGCAAGCTTTAGAAACATTGAAGAAATAATCGAACTTGCTGGCTGCGATTTACTGACTATATCGCCAGCACTGTTAAATAGTTTACAAAGCCAAGAAGGTGAACTGGTTACTAAGCTTGACGCTGCAAACATTACAAAAGCACCGCGAAGTGAAATAACCGAGCTTACCCATCAGCAGTTTTTATGGCAGCACAACGAAGATGCTATGGCCAGTGAAAAGCTCGGTGAAGGTATTCGTAACTTTGCTAAAGACCAGCGTATTTTAGCTAAGTTGGTTGAAGACTTACTAAACTAAATCCCTATAAGCCTGCCCAATTACGCGCAGGCTTTTTTAATGATATTTAAGGTAATATATGACTCAGCTTTCTTCTCGTGCCCCCTTTGCAAATGCCATTCGCGCACTCAGCATGGATGCGGTCCAGCAAGCAAACTCAGGGCATCCGGGCGCACCGATGGGTATGGCCGATATAGCCGAAGTACTGTGGAACGACTTTTTAAACCACAATCCAAACGATCCAAATTGGCCAAACCGAGACCGCTTTGTACTCAGTAACGGTCACGGATCTATGCTTATTTATTCTTTATTGCATTTAAGTGGGTACGAACTACCACTAAGCGAGCTTAAACAATTTAGGCAAATGCATTCAAAAACCCCAGGTCACCCTGAATACGGTTATACCCCAGGTGTTGAAACAACAACAGGCCCGCTTGGCGCAGGTGTATCAAATGCAGTGGGCATGGCTATTGCCGAAAAAGCCCTCGCCGCACAATTTAACAAAGAGAGTTTTGATATAGTAGATCATTACACTTACTGTTTTATGGGCGATGGCTGTTTAATGGAAGGCATATCGCACGAAGCATGTTCGCTTGCAGGCACATTAGGCCTAGGTAAACTTATTGCCTTTTGGGATGATAATGGCATATCCATCGACGGTCACGTAGAAGGCTGGTTTACCGACGATACAGCGAAACGCTTTGATGCTTATGGCTGGCATGTAATAACAGATATTGACGGACACGACCCTGAGCAAATAGCTAACGCCATTTCACAAGCTAAACAAGTAAGCGATAAACCCACCCTACTTTGTTGTAAAACTGTGATTGGTTATGGCTCACCAAATAAATCAGGCTCGCACGATTGCCATGGCTCGCCACTGGGTAATGATGAAATAGCGGCTGCGCGCAAATTTTTAAATCTACCACGTGAAGCATTTAGTATCAGCGATGATATTTACGCCCATTGGGACGCAAAAAAAAGCGGTGATGAAAAACAACAGCAATGGCAGCAACTGTTTAGCGATTACGCCAGCCGCTACCCTGAGCTTGCCAAAGAATTTGAGCGCCGCGTTATTAAACGTACTCTGCCTGAAAACTTTGAAGACATTGCAAATAACTATATTGCACAATGCAATAAAGACGCGGCCAACATTGCCACCCGTAAAGCATCGCAAAACACTATTGAAGCCTTTGCCCCGTATTTACCAGAGTTACTGGGTGGCTCTGCCGATTTAGCCGGTTCTAACTTAACACTTTGGTCTGGCTCTAAAGGCATAAGCGCAGATGACGCCAGCGGTAATTACCTGTTTTATGGTGTGCGCGAATTTGGTATGAGCGGCATTATGAATGGCATATCTCTGCACTCTGGCTTTATTAATTACGGTGCAACATTTTTAATGTTTATGGAATATGCCCGTAACGCAGTAAGAATGTCGGCACTCATGGGTATTCAAAATATATTTGTGTATACTCATGACTCGATTGGCCAAGGTGAAGACGGTCCAACTCACCAACCTATTGAGCAACTAGCCAATCTGCGTATGACGCCAAACCTTGTAACATGGCGCCCATGTGATGCGGTAGAAACCGCCGTTTCGTGGAAAAACGCAATACAAAATCAGCAACAACCTACAGCACTTATTTTTAGTCGCCAAGGGCTAAACCACCAGCCACGTACAGCTCAGCAAATTAACGACATAGAAAAAGGCGGCTATATACTTAGCGATAGTAGTAAAGCGCCTGAGCTTATTTTAATTGCAACGGGATCTGAGGTTGATTTAGCAATACAAGCCGCAAAAGAGCTCACAACTCAAGGTGTTGCAGTACGTGTAGTTTCAATGCCAAGCACGACCTTGTTTGATCAGCAATCAGATGATTACAAGCAAAGTGTATTACCAAATTCGGTAGTAAACCGCATTGCAATTGAAACATCACACCAAGATTTCTGGTTTAAATATGTTGGCTTACAAGGCAAAGTGATTGGTATGAGCACCTTTGGTGAGTCGGCGCCAGGTAACGTGTTATTAGCGCACTTTGGCTTTACCACCCAAAATGTAGTGAGTACCGCGCAGGCGTTAATAAAAGCCAACACTTAATAACAAATTTTGTCCAATTAATGCGCTAAGCCTCCCAAAACTCGGCGCATTTTCATAGTTAAATAACAAAGGTGAATTATGAAATACTTACTATTAATTATGCTCTTTAGTGCTAGTACTAGTTTTAATACATGGGCAAATGACACCCAAAATGATGAATTAATGCTAACGATTTTTTTAAAGCACGACCAATCAAAAAACCTCCCTGAAATAAAACAAATACTCAACGACGCTAACTTTTACAAACACTTCCCGCCAGAGGGCGCAACGGTAGAATCTTGGAAAGTAATGATGGGCATAGGGCAAGTAGTGACATTACGTTTCCCAGCAGCGCTATTACCAAAAGTAAACTTATCAATAGAACGTTATGGTTGGAAAGCCTACAGCACTGAGTTTTATCCAACATACGACCTTTACCCAATCGTAAAAGAAGAAATAAAAAAGGCCAGAATGAATAATTAGAAAAAAGTGAAAACCATGACAACTTCAATTGTTCAATACACACTAAGTAATGAGGCAAACGACACTATTTCTATTATTAACTACGGTGCCCGGCTTACCAGCTGGGTTACCCATGTTGATAATAAAAAGCGCAATATCATACTTGGCTACGCTAATATTAATGACTATTTGAGCGATCCGTTTTACTTGGGTTCTGTAGCCGGGCCTTATGCAAACAGATTAAGTAACGCTCAAATACACATTGATAATATAGCCTATGCGCTTAATAAAAACGAAGGCACCAACCAACTCCATGGTGGTGACAAAGCATTAAGCGACTTATTTTGGCAACTCGATTACCATTAAAAAGATGCGCTAAGTTTAAGTATTACCCTACCCAATGGTTACAACGGCTACCCCGGTAAAACCACATTTAATGTGCTATATCGTTTTACAACCAATAGCAAAAATCAAAGTAACCTTGAAATTAAATTTACGATTACCAGTAATAAAAAACTATTGCGGGGCCTACATCGCACCCGTATTTTAATTTAAATGGCATTAATAACTGTGCTCAAGGCCATACGTTAAAACTGGCAGCAGCGCATTATACGCCTGTCGATGCACAGTCCATTCCTACAGGCTCAGTAACGCCGGTTGATAATGCGCCTTTTGACTACACAAGTGCGCGCATACTCAATAAAGCCGATAAAATTGATCACAACTTTGTGAGCGAACAAACACTCAACCTACAAACCATAAATCAACATGCAGAGCTTACTAGCCCCGACAATAAACTAATGCTTAACGTGCTCTCTAATTACCCTGCTATTCAGGTGTATACAGGGCATCATTTAAAAGATACTTTTAATGCCTTTGACGGTATTTGCCTTGAGCCACAGTTTTGCCCCGACAGCCCTAATAATCCACATTTCCCATTTACCTTTTTAGCCCCAGAACCCCCTCTGCAAACACATATTAATTATTGTTTAACAACACTATAAAACCAAAAAAGGATCGCTATTTAGCGATCCTTTACGGGAGATGAAATTTTATTTGCGATTATAAATCGTTTACAAAGCTTTTCAGTTTTAACTCTCGGTCGATTAATAATGGGTAATCTGTGCGTCCTTGCATTGGCCAATCATTACGCCAAGTGCGTGCATCGCTTACGCCCCAAAATGTCACGCGGCTTATTTTATCGCCATGTTTTTTGAGGATTGCAAACACCTCTTTGTAGCGCTTGCCCAACTGCTTATTTACCTCAGAAGGCAAACCATCAGGGTATGGATTAAAACGCTCTTGCAGGGCAATATCTAACGAAATATCAGCCCCTTGTTCTTCACTTTCTGGGAACGGCAATACCGAAATATCAAGTTCTGTGATCATCACATCAATCCCTGTTGCAGCGTACGCGACAATAGAATCTTCCATTAACGAAAGTTCAGGGTTATCTAACGAATAATGTGCTTGCATTCCAATACCATCTATTTGAATGCCTTTGCTTTGCAAGTTTTTAATAAGCGCTAATGCGCCAGCTCTTTTTTCTGGCTTATACAAGTTGTAATCGTTGTAATATAGCTTGGCATTAGGCGCAGCCTGCTTGGCATATGTAAATGCGTATTCTATAAAGTCATCACCTATAATGGTGCTCCATTTAGACTCGCGCAGCGTGCCGTCTTCGTTAAGGGCTTCGTTTACAACGTCCCAGGCAAAAATGCGGTCCCTATAGCGCCCTGCGACTGTAAAAATGTGGTCTTGCATACGTTTAAGTAATGCTTCCCGAGTAAGCGGCTCGCCTTGTTCATCCTCAAAAACCCAATCTGGTGTTTGTGAATGCCACACTAATGTATGTCCAACTAACTCTTGGTTATTCTCTTGTGCATATTCAACTAAGGCATCAGGGGCTTCAAAATCATACACATCAGGCTGTGGATGAATGCGCTCCCACTTCATTGAGTTTTCAGGAGTAAATGTATTAAATTGCGCCTTTGCCACATTTAAATCATCAGGCAATACACCCAAAATTTGATCACGACTAATGGCAGTACCTATTTTAAAGTGATCTTTAAATCGAGCCTTGAGTGTTGATTGCTCTGGAGCTTTTTCAACAATGGGGGTTGTTGCAGCATTCTGCTCTGTAGAGTTATTACAGCCGAGTGTAAAACTCGACACTCCAAATAAAATAGCGATAGTCAGTTTATTTTTGTGCATGTTGTACCTGTTTTCTATTTTTATGTTGCAAAAGTAAATTTAGCACCTAATTGTCAATCAGACCATTACTTTTAAACAAAAATATTTACGAAATTTTGCTATTCAAATGCACAATTTTAGATATAGTCCTTTTGACAACAATTATTTATTAAAATAGACTGAACAATCAATGCCTCCAGTTAGTTTGTTGATCAGAAAAGACATATATGAAAAACAACAATAAAGCTGTCATTAATCATTAGCGCATTTATCGTCTCATTGATATTTAGTCTTTATATCCGTGCAGAGCAAACCAGCATCCGCGTTACACCACTAAATTCGACCGATAACGACTGGGTATACCGAATAAAACTAAGCAGTAAATATAACAAGGATAATCACCATGAATCATTCAACAGTTAAACATATAGTAAACGACGTATTGCTGACATCCGTTGCTGCATTTAGTCTTGCATTACCCGTGAGTGCTACAGATAACCCCACGCAACTAACATCAGCGATTGTGAGTCAAAAAGAAGCGCACATCACTCACTACGAAGGCGCTGATTTTCATACTTACTTTTATGGGGATACGCCACTCACTAAGGGCGCTATTACCGGTGTTGCCGTTATTAAACCCCATAACGAAATACACCCCGCTCACCAGCATCCTGATGAAGAATATTTAATGATTATCGAAGGCTCAGGCACTTGGACACTCAATGGAAAAAGCCAACCAGCTAAAGCTGGAGATATTTTATTTGCAGCCCCTAATGACATGCACGGCATTTATAACGACGGCGATATACCGCTTAAATTTGTAGTCGTGAGATATCAAGCTAAGTAAATTTCGGTCGCTTTTAACTGAAATAGATCAAGAGAGTTATGTGCGAAGAGATTAAGTAACACTTCGCTTTAGAAGAAAAATAGCCTGATCTCATATCAGGCTTTTTTATACAAAAAAATAGCCTGCATAAAACAATACAGACTATTTAATCTGGGTTTAATAACTTTTATTTAGCTTAATTACTCTTCTATCAATGTTACCGATACATCATCTACATAAAAGTCTGCAGTGAGTTCATTTGATTCAATATAGAGTAAGGCTACGCTTTCTTCGGTTGTGTACGAATGAGTATAAGTGCCTGTTAGCTGTACCCAGTCACCGGCGG
This sequence comes from Aliiglaciecola lipolytica, assembly GCF_018860635.1. Lineage (GTDB taxonomy): Bacteria > Pseudomonadota > Gammaproteobacteria > Enterobacterales > Alteromonadaceae > Aliiglaciecola > Aliiglaciecola lipolytica_A. The sequence goes on along the minus strand of NZ_JAHKPT010000035.1, from coordinate 415,637 downwards.
CAACAGTTGTCACAGGCGTTAGCTCAAGGTACTCGGTGCTAGCGTGAGCTATTTCTAGCGTTAATTTGATTCCTGGCGACACTGTAGCACTGTCATCAGATAACTTGACCCAGGCAGAGACTTTATACATTTCACCTGCTGTGAATAAGCCTTTTACATCTTTTTGAATTCCGTTCCATGTTTCTGTTCTCCCTTGCACTAAAGCACTATTATTGCCACTATGCGCCTGTGTTGTTGCGAGCGTAATATTGGCACTGCCTCGAGTTTGCCATGACGTAAGTCCGGCTTCAAAGTCACCATTGGTTAATTTATTTTCAGCCACTGGAGCGTCTACGACTTCAATTAGCTCTTCTAACGCATCTGCAACACCTTGTAATGCTGGCTTTGCCGTGTAATCATTAAAGAATAACAGCGGCCATTCGGTAGTCGGGGCTGGCCAGTTTTGTAACCAGCTATCTCCATCAATTACGCCCCAAAAAGTAATACCACCGCGCTGATCTACAGGCACTGTTTCCAGATATGTTTTAACAACATCGTAGTAATACCGCTTTTGTTCATCAGCCCTTTCACTACTTAGGTAAGTTAAGGGCGTCCCACCTTCGTTGTTCATACGAACGTCTAGTTCGGTGATTTTTACTTTGATTTTAGGGCGAATATCAACCACTTTTTGTAGCTGAGCTTGAATTGTTGCAATGTCTGGGCTATTGAGTGAAATATGAGATTGAAAACCTACACCATCAATAGGTACGCCATGAGCGTGAAAATCGTTAACCATCGCTATAACAGCATCTAATTTATCAGCATTCCAAATAAGGTTGTAATCGTTGTAGTATAAATCAGCATCGGGATCGGCTGCTCTTGCGGCTTTAAATGCTAACGGCAAAAATTCAGCGCCTATATTTTCAAACCATACAGATTCATCGGCACTATCATTCGTGGTTTTTTCACCACGGTATTTGCCATTTTCCATAAAGGCTTCGTTAACTACATCCCAACTAACAACGGTATCGTTTTCACCTGCCTCTTCAAAGTGGGTGGCGACTTGTGTTATATGCTCTTCCATCATAGTCACCCAATCGTCTCTATCACCTTCGAAGCTTTGCATCCAAGGTGCTATTTGTGAATGCCAAATAAACACATGACCGTGTACAGTGAGTGCATTATCTTTCGCATAGTTAACAAGTTCATCAGCATCATCATAAAAAAACTCGCCTTGCACTGGTTGCATATAAGTAGGCTTCATAATGTTTTCAGCAGATAACTGATTAAAATGCTGTTCAATGATAGTTTTTACTTCTGGTCTGTCTATTATACTGTTATCAAATCCACCGGCAGGAACGGCTGCCCCCAAGTTAAAGCCAGGAGCGATTGCTTTTAAGCTTTGTGCGGTAACCGGGCTATATTGAACCTCAGGTATTTCTTCAGCAGGCACATCCTCTAAAACAAAGCCGGAAAATTCGTCAATATAAATCGGTTTATTGATGTTCTCTGTTTTCGAAAAATGGATCGCTAACCTAATTAAAGAATCAGCTTCTGCCGTGCTTGCTGTCAATGTGATTTTTTGCCACTCACCAGTGAGTGTTTCCTTTACTAAACTGCGTTGACCATATGCAGGCGCGGGGGTTTGCACCCAAAAATCGGCACTGGTACCCTTTTCACCTTTGACCCAAACACTAAACTCATAGTTTGTACCACCAGTGACAAGAATATCTTCATAGGCTATTTCAATACCCCAAGGATTATCCCCTAATGCACTAACAACAACCTCAACAGCTTTTGTGCCTTTATAGCTGTTTAGCCCTTGTTCCGATTCGATTACTTCAATAGTAGAAGCCGCGTTTGGCTCTTGGTCTGGTCTGAATACCCAATTTCCTAGCGGAGACGTTTCACCAGCGGTGTCTTCCTCAAAGCCGCCATTGGCTATTTCTACTGCTACAAGTTCTGGTGTTTCAGGCACTTCGACTATAGGAGTTTCCGCTTCAGAGTCTTCCATGCTGTTATCATCTCCGCATGCCACTAATAGCAACAATAAAGTTGCAAGCCCAGTGTAACAAATGATCGATTTCTTCATTTTTTATTCCTTATACTAAAGCAATAAATGAGTTGTTTTTATCAAGGTGCAATAGTCGTCATGTAAATTCAGCGGTTATAAAAGGCTATTTTTATCGCATTACACACTAGTTTTATTCATTATGACTACAACTTAATTAGATAAAATACAGCTATTTATTCTTCTTTTTATAACATCTCTTATAAAAACAGCGTCTCTCAATAAAAAACAAAAGGGACTATTTTTTTATTGAGATACTTATAGTTAAGGCTAAAATTAAATTATTTTTATCCTTACATTTTAAATGTAAATATAAAGTTATAAATTTAACTTAAAACCAACACTGTTATAGTCTATTTAACAATAACCATCAAGATCAAAATTTGACCTATTTGTATAATCAGCATCGTGGAGTAGTAATGAAAGAATACTTTGATCGCGGCTGCTTAAGCTTGTTTGCCCTCATAAAATGAGGCATATTTAAAAGCTGTTAATATCTAATGCAATGAGATAATTATTAATTTTATCTGGATGAAATTCCCCAAACACATCGAGTAGGGTGAGGCTTTTACCTAATCCAGCTTTCAGAACTGCGTAAGTATACAAATGAAATGTAATTAAAAACGAACAGCCCTGATATCTAAATAAAAACTATGCTAGAACTCATCCATTTGTTCGAGTCTTTTACCTTTAGTTTCGCTAACAAATTTAAGAACAAATATAATTTGAAAAGCCAGCACACATAGTTAATTCGTTTATTTATCTAAAGGAATAGCATTAAAGTTCTGAGAGTGTAACCAAATAGGGTCATTCATTTCTTGAATATACGCTTCGCGAACAACATTATTTTTCTCTAATCTAGCATCTTTCCAATTGTGCCAAGGGAAATCTAGAAATTTAGCCCAATAGTCCCAATCCCAATTAATATAGCTAATAGCTTTTATTTCAGGATGTTGCTTTACCATATTAAAAAATGGCCCGTACCAAGCGTCCCAGCTTTTTTTACCGTTGTTAACACCTACATGACGAGGAGTTGTTTCGCCGATCATCACCGGTTTTCCATGTTTTGCAGATAACGCATAAAATTTACCAAGCCAAGGATTAGAGATTTCTTCTGGCGAAAATATATCGACTCCCCACCAATCAACATATTCATCTCCAGGATAATATTTCATAAGTTCGTCGAAGGTAATGAAATTTGCAGAACCGCCACCAGAGCACCAAACATAGGCTATTTTTTTAAGTCCTTGATCTCTCGCTTTATTCACTATGCGTTTAAAAGTAGCAACATAAGCATTTGGAGTATATCCATTCCAACTACCTTCAAACTCGTACCCTATTCTTAAATACGCAGGACGATTTAACTCAATAAGTGATTGTATAACTTGGTCAATAGCCTCGTCGAATTCACCACTGGCAGCATCTTCTGCAAGACCTTTTCCTTTATCATTACCACCAGTAAAACTCAAACCAATTTGCAACACGGTATTATGTTTAACTTGGCTATCTATTTCCTTTTTTAATTTACTTTTCCATTTCTCAACTTCCGCACTTCCTTTACTAATACTGACATATGTCATGTAGATAAGTGGTTTATGCTCATCAGTAAATAATGAAGAATAATGATTGAAACTTTCTACGTCCTGACCTGCCCCGTGAATAATTCCACTTTCAGGCTCTAATACTGCACCAAAATACTTGCGAGGCATATATTCAGATACGAAAGCCGCAGAGGCAATTGGTTTTTTTGCCTCAGGTGAATCTATGCCTTCTTGTAGGATCTTTTGGCAACTGGCAATAGCAACCAACACACTTAGAATAAATAATTTAATTTTCATGGTAATAATTTCTTCGCTCTTTGTTTTTCGTCGGCTTCACTAAGGAATCAGCTTCCTATTCTATTGATCCATAATCTCAGGTTGCCATTTGTACTTTCCATCAGCACAAATAGAAACCCAACCAGTTTTTAAATATTTAAATAGAGCTCCTTCTGATTTTACTGGTGCCTAACTAAAATATTTGCACCTTGCTCAAATAAACTTTTTGTTCTTGATAGATAACTCAAGTATCCCTTGACACTTTTAAAACTACACTTTGCCGGATAACCATTGATGAACTTCCCACCATTAATTCTATGTCTCAGGGTTCGACAATAAGCTGCATTTGCGCATCGTAAAACGCCAACATATTTACCGGAAAACTAAATTCGAGCTTCGCCGACTCTTCGGTTTTTAAAGTAACACTCTTAAAGCCTTTTAACTGCTTAACCGGACTGGTAACAGAGGCGAATTTGTCGTGCACAGAAAATTGCACTACTTCCTCGCCATCATGTTGCCCAGTATTAGTTATGTTTACTCTGGCTTTAATGACGCCATTGGCTTGTGCCTTGCTATCGTCGATAATCAAATTTGAATACTTGACTGGACTAAAGAACGCCATATTGATTCAAAAAGTCATCATGCATCGGCATGCCTTCAACCAATATTTTGATGTTCTTGTGTAAGTCGTTAAACGCTTGGCGTAAGTTATCGTTTGCAACTAAGCGACCCATTTGATGATAGCCTTCAACTTTAGCCCCTTGACCCATCATTACTTGGTTCCAAGAATCCACACGAAATAGATCTGCATCATTTTGATACGCGATTGAGGTTTTAGTGTATAGCTCCATCCTATGTCGAAGTGAGTCCGGAATTGCCATAGTTGCAACATGTTGCCAAAAAGGCTCAGGCCGTTGGTTCAAGTTATAATGCAAAATAATGAAGTCTCTTATGCTATTTACCTCACCATCAACGCTATTGTTGTAATGGGTTTGGAGGCTTTCATCCATGCCATTAAAAGGAAACATCTGTACTAATCTTGTTGCTGCTATTTGACTAAGATGAATGCTAGTTGATTCAAGAGGCTCGAGAAAGCCACTAGCAAGGCCCATAGCCACACAATTTTTAAACCAGGCTTTTTTACGTTTACCTGTTTTGAACTTTAACAAACGAGGCTCGGTGATCATATTACCCTCAATGTTATCTGTGAGTAACTGTAGCGCATCTTGTTCAGAATTATATGCACTGCAGAAAACCAAGCCGTTTCCCACTCTGTTTTGCAGAGGGATCCGCCATTGCCAACTAGCATCGTGAGCAATCGATTTTGTGTACGGTGGGATTGGCTGCATTCCTTGGGTTTGCACAGCCCATGCACTATCCATAGGTAACCAATGTGACCAGTCTTCAAACCCCACTCCCAAGGCACCGTTAATGAGTAGTCCTTTGAAGCCAGTACAATCTATAAATAAATCCCCCGCAACACTAGTACCATTACTTAAGACAAGGTGGCTAATATGGTCATTTTTACTATCCATTGTTACGTGCTCAATTGTGCCTTCAATTCGCTTAACGCCCCGCTGTTGACTAAATTCACATAAAAAAGATGCGTATAAACCTGCATCTAAATGATAGGCATAGTTAATGTTGGTTTTATTGTCTATGCCAAATTTGCCTGCTTTAGCCGCTTGAAGTTCGACGCAATAATCTTGTAAGTCGCCAGCCCAACCTAGTGTCTTGGCGTGTTGCCACAAGTGTTGAAAGTCGCCCATCCATGTAGAACGTCCAATCTGACCAAAGGTATGAAAGTAACTATCACCTATATTGCCCCAATTACTAAATTCAATACCTAATTTGAAGGTCGCTTGGGTTTTTTGCAAAAATTTTTGCTCGTCAACGCCAATAAGACGGTGAAAGGCTTTATGTGTCGGTATGGTTGCTTCGCCCACGCCAACGGTTCCAATATCGGCAGATTCAATGAGGGTGATATCAATTAGACTACCCAATTGACTTGATAGGGTCGCTGCTGCTATCCATCCCGCTGTACCGCCACCCGCGATGACCACTTTTTGTACCTTTTTCATTTGAAACTTCCTATGAGCTAAGCAATAAATACTTGCCAAAATCTTTAGCGATTAATCTTTTTCAACACTTTATTACGCAATACCCGAGAACCTAATTCATCTAAATCGCGTAAGGCTCCCCATGTATGCTGAGGTAAATGTTGTCGTGCCTGCTGCTTGTCTTCAAAAATGTAATATTGAAATAATGCCTGCCATGCGTCTTTTTCACTTTGTGGCCGATCACGCAAACTCAGCATGCCATGTAATAAGGTAGCCATTGGGTCATCAACATAATCAGGAGTGCTATTCCACCAGTAGTTGAACATCACGTTAAAGTCATCTAATGCTTCAACTTGATGCCACCACAATGCAGGATAAACTAACAAGTCGCCTGGCTCTAAGTCTACAATGATTGCATGTTTAAGAGCCTCGCGTGCCTTGGGGTAACGTTCAAAGTCAGGTGCTGAAATATCTACCATACTTAATACTTGTCCACCGGGTGTTGGTTCTAAAGGTCCTGGATATAAGTTGCCACTTTGGGTCGGTGGAAACAAAGTAAATCTGCGCCGACCAAGCATACAGGCCGCAATATTATTTGAAGTATCAAAGTGAGTAACCGCTGTAGTTTTATTACCAAGCCAAATTCCAGCTTGGGCTGAATGCCCAGAAAGGTTGTTATGATCGATGGGTAAATTAGTCTTCAGTAGTTCTGGAAAATAGTCATTCAGTCTGGCTGAGCCGATATAAAAAGCCTTGTTACTATGAGTCTGCTGTTCCTGTTCTATATCGTTAAAAAAATCTGTTAATTGCGCAAAGTTTGTTGTGAAGTTCATTCCATCAAATTGTGCGTTATAGAAAAATCGACCTTTTGCCTCAGCTTCGCATTGATAAACCAACATAGGTTTTTGCGTATAAAAAGCTTTTAAATACTCTTGTGCCAAGCTTAATGAGTGTTTGCCTTTAAGTACTAAAGGAGAGTCAGCAATCGCACCTTTTATTAAACATGGTCGCCCTAATTCAGTCAGGGCATTAAAGTCTATTTCATTAAACTGACACGCTTTAATTGTATGGAGGGTATTATCATAGTTCATTGTCTTTACCTATGATTTGGACGATACAGAGCTACGTATTTTCATATTCACTAGGTGCGACATGTTGCCAGCAGACGATACCACAGAAAAACAATGTTCGAGTAATCCCAAACTATTTAATTCATGCAATTCATCAGAACATAATTCTGCTAAGCGCTCACGGCTTATCGTGAACAGATCGGCTATGTTATAGGTACCTTTCTCTGCCATATCGACCTTTATTTCAATAGGCTCTATCAGTTTAAATTTATCTAAAATGGCAAAGAAAGATTCTGTACTTTGATTACCCACATGGATCTTACGCATGGCTTGAAGTATCTCCTTAAAATATGGAGTATAACCGCCATGAGCTTGAAATATTGACTCTCCAACATCTGGATTTATGCGTGCGTTATCAAGGTCAACCATTACTATAGGCTCAGCCTCTGTCTGGAGCGCATTTTCATTATGTGTGAGTTGCAGTGCAAATGGCCCTCGCATAAACATAGCGGGGATAGAGCGTGCAGCCCAATTCCCATTCTCTAGAAAAAGGTTTTCATTTTTATCAAATCCTAAAATACAGATAGCGTAATAACCTGAAGTTTCCTTACGACGGAAAAAAATCGGATATTCTCTGTGTAGGACTTCAAATTCGGTAGGAAAAACGAGTGCATGATTGGTGTTACCCCCAAATACCTCATCGTATTGAGTACATACTTTCAGGTTTTGGTGAGCCACACAATCTAGTGCTATATAATTCGACATTTAACACCTATTTACTTTTTATTACATCAAATAAGATACTTAAATAATATTTATTGCACTCAAAAACATGATATGCATCGTTTTAATAAAATAGTCAAACCGCTAATAATAGCGGTTTGACTGATCATTTATTAAAACTTGTATCTTACGCCTAAGTAATAACGCGCTGCATTTTCGCGAATAAAGTGTAAATCTGTTTTCGAACGCGAAAACGATCTCGATCTTTCTTCATTTAAATTAATTGCATCAAAAGATACTGCTAATTGATCATTAAACGAATAACTAAGGTTGAAATCTAACTGACCATAATCTTCAACAAAGACAGGATTGTTAAATCCGCTGCCATCATTGGCTGAAGCAAGGAATTCATCTCTCCAGTTGTAGGCTAAGCGACTTGACCAACCATTCTTTTCGTAAATCAAGGTAACGTTTGCAGTATCACTCAAGCCTTGTAATGCAAATTGAGATACATTAGGAGCTCCAGAGATATCGTATCCAACATCTCCGTTAACTACAGTATAACTACCCACAATGCCAAATCCTGATTCACCAAAAAAGTGCTGAGCTTGAAGCTCTAGCCCGTTAATTTCAGCTGAATTATTGTTGATAGGTTGATTCAAAGCAAAGTTGAATAAGGGATCATCACTGTTTGGTACTATCTCAAAGCTACCTTCGAGACGATCATATTCTGCATCCTCTATATTCCCATCAGCATCTTGATTAGCCATAAACAACGCCATTGCTTCGGCCATACTTTCTGATTGGTCAACGTATACAGCTGCAGCAAATAGATTAATTTCGTTTGCTAGCACCCCTAAGTTGTCAAGTATTTCCAGTGCCATACCTGAACGAGTACCTGGTGCGCCAGACGAAGCATCACGTAAACCAAACAAGTTACCATTAACCGTTTCACGACCAACAAAGTTACTTACACGCTTAGAAAACAAGCCTGCTGAAACATAACTAGTTTCATCGAAGTACCATTCTACAGACACATCATAGTTATCTGATTCTAATGGTTTTAACCCTGGATTACCTTTACTGCCCGTTACCACGTTTCCTAAAGCCGTAGGACCTGAAGGGGAATTTGCATTGTCGCTAGCGTATAAATTGTTATATGTCGCTCTTGCAAGTGTTTTACTGTATGACGCTCGTACTTTAACTTCATCAGTTAGGTTAATCGCAAGATCAATGTTTGGTAACAAGTTACTGTAAGATGAATCTGAAGAAAATCCAGAACTCGATGCAGCCGCAGACTTAGCAAAATCATTATCGCCTTGCCAAATAATGGCAGATGTTGGAGATGATTCAGTTGTTGCAGTAACATCGGTTTGTTCATATCTAAGCCCCACGTTCAAATATGCGTCTAAGCCGCCAATTTGAAATTCATTTGTAAGCTGAACAAAAATAGATGTAACATCTTCTTCAATAACATCATAAGCGCTACTTGTAACGCGAAGAGGTCTAGAAGATGCACTTGAGTATCCGGCTTCATAAGCTGGCGAAAGTGCAGCAAAAATATCCGCAGCATTTCCTCGAACAGCATATACTTCATTGTTAGTTGCTCCACCAACAGAAGTCGTGCCACCACCTATTGTGTGATCATTAAATTTACAAGATAGGCAAAAAGTTTCAAGCGAACCAGGAGCTAAATTTTCTACGTCTCCAGGGTATTCAGACCCCCAATTTCCTAAAATTTGTTGGTAATCAGTTCTATCGGCAACATTCTTCTGGGTTCGGTAATTAGCACCAACCGTTAAGTTTGCTCCATCCTCTAACACCCAATCAGCACGAAAATCGTATTGATCAATTTCGTTAATTTGTGTGACCTTACGTAAACTAGCAACTTGACTTGCAACTATTTCAGGACGAATAACTGTCGCTCCTGATATTGTTTCAACTGTACGCACGGGAATTGCACCACTATAATCAACCGATTGAAATGCTGAATCTGTTGGTGAGTTACCGTATTTATGATCTAAACCAACATTAATTTCTGTATACCCCATTGGAGAGTCAGGCGTTACTTCAGCCTTCGAAGAGTGACCATCGAACGTTAACGTAACTGAATCATTTAAATAGTATTCAGCGTTGAAACCAAAAGAACTTAACTCATCTTTTGTTGCACGCATAACCTGAGGCATTCCGCCGCCTTTATTGATTGCTCTTTCTTTTATGAAAATAGTAGTTGGCACCGGACTATCGTCAAATACCACCTCAGTGAAGGGACGATTGAACCAATTATAAAATTCTACTTTTTCTTCCACTCCTTTATTCACAGCAAAAGTGTAATCTGCTGTCATTGACAAATTTTCGCTCGGTGCAAACTGTAACACTAACTGACCATTACTACGCTCGCGTTCAAATTCTGAAAATTGGTAGCGACTATCTCTTGGTAAAGTCACATATTGGTCTAAAGAAGCAGGTGCATTAGTAATAATAGTATCTTCGGTAGTTAGCCCTAAAAACTCAGAATATGGGATCACATTCCACGATGACGATGTAGCTCCTGCTGCAGCACTATCTCGATTTGATATCCCACCAAAAAAACCAATACCAAACGTATTATCTTCATTTGCCCAACTAAAAGAACCACCAATTTCAGGAGTAATACTGCTTCCTCCATCTACCGATGTATCATGTATTGCTTTAGCACTTATTGAGCCTTGCAGACCCGCAGTTCCCAGTGGACGTCGTGTCACAACATTAACAGTTGCCCCAATACCACCTGAAGAAATATCTGCACGGCCGGTTTTAAATACTTCTAGTATCTGCACCCCATCAGAGGATAAATTTGAAAAATCAAACGCTCGTCCTGAAGCACCTGAAGCACTGCCACTACTACCTGCACCGACTATTGGCACATTCGCGGTGGGCATGGTACGACCATTCAGTGTTACCTGATTAAAGTCAGCACCAAAACCACGTACTGTAACCTGTGATCCTTCTCCGTTTACTCGGTCGATCGATACACCAGGAATACGTTGTAATGATTCAGCTAAATTCGTAGAGGGGAATTTACCAATATCTTCCGAAGAAATAGCGTCAACTACTCCTTCTGAATCTCTTTTAAGATTCATCGAGTTAAACAAACTACCGCGAATCCCAGTAACGGCAATGACTTCAGTTCCGTCATTGGGTGGAGACTCTTGTGCAATGGTCGGCATGATGACTGATGACGTCAACAACAGCGATATACTCTTTGTCAGCACTGACTTTTTAAACTTATTGTGTGTGTTCATATTTTAAGCCTTTTGCTCTTCTTCCTGTTAATTAGATTATGTGTGACGGTAGACGAAAGAGCCTGCACACCACAGTGTATACATTATCATTCATCTATGTATACATTAATCACAAATAGTTAACATGTCAACGCCAAAAATTAACACCCAACTTACAATCGATAAAAAATTACCACCCTTTTAAATAATTCCGTACTATATGTCCCCGACATTAAGAAATGTGGAGTTCATAAACTCATAGTAAAACAAGCTATATTAAGTTTTTAATAAGGATCAGATGAGTTAAAATATATTCAAATATTCTTTAGTGAAAATAGCCAATAAATGGATGACGAAAATTGAAAGCAAGGATAATCCCCCTAATATTTTCACCCAGAAAAACACCTATCTATTTAAAACGATCATCTGCAACTAGTAAAAGAAGACATGTATGAATATACCAATGAAAACCAGTGCATTATCCCTTTCTGAAAAGGCCTATCAGACTATCCGTGCTTTGATTTTGGAAAATGAGTTCAGAGCAGGCGATCAAATACTAGAGAAAGTATTGGTAGAAAAACTCAACATTAGTCGAACACCCATTCGTGAAGCGTGTGTACAGCTTGAAAAAGAAGGTTTGATAGAAATCAGACCTAGACGAGGTATATTTATTAAGCCTATATCCGCTACTGACATGAACGAAATTTATGACATCATGACCGCATTAGAGGCTCAGGCCGCTAAGATACTAGCTGAAAAGGTCGCAAAAAAGACTATTACAGAACAAGAGCTTAAGCAGCTTGAACTGCCTACATTGCGGATGGAAAAGGCATTACAACAAGACAATTTGAAAGAGTGGGCCGAAGCTGATGAAGAGTTTCATCTGTGTTTATTAGAATTATGCGGAAATGTTCGCTTGAAGCAGGCGGTTCTTCAGTTCTGGGGGCAAGCCCATAGAGTTCGCTACTTTACACTTGAACTACGTAATAAACCCACAGATTCGACAGCTGATCATAAAGCAGTTGTAGAGGCTATTCGAGCTGGGAATGCAAAAAAAGCAGCGGAAATACATAGCTTACATCGTCAGAAAGGTAAGCAAAACTTACTCAATATCATCGAAAAGTATAGGTTTGATAATCTATAGAGCCGAAATGCTGTATAATCATATTTTAAATACTCTCACCATCGTTAATTTCGAATCCGAGATCGATGCACTCATCGATAACTTGCACACCATCAATACGAGACAGCAGTTGCTCTGCAGCGACTTTACCAATATTAAACCTCGGCGTAATGACACTTGCCAGCTTGGGAGAATATAGCTGCCCCATCTCATGCCCATGCATGCCAGAAACCGCAAGTTCATCAGGGATCAGAATCCCCTTTTTCTTACAGCTCAATAACACTCCCATGGCCACATCGTCATTGGTACAAATTGCCGCATCTACTTTAGGACGTACCCTAAGAATGCTATCCAGTATTTCTGATCCTAAACGAATCGACGATACATCCGGAGAACGAAATATCAAAGGCTTAAGTGCATGCTCTGCAATGGCTGCTTCATAACCTCTTTGCCGCAATATATCCCGTACATCCCCTTTCGCGCCAATATAAGCGATATTCTTGTATCCTTTTTGAATAAGCTTTTCCGTCATTTTTTGTGACGCTTGCATATTATTGAACCCAACAGCCTGTTGGATCGGGGGAGTACAGGTATCCATTATTTCTGTCACCGGAACACCAGATGAACTGATCATCCGTAATGTATTTGCAGTATGTACATTCTCAGACAAGATAAGGCCGTCCACATGATATCCAAGTAAGGAGCCTATACGTTTTTCTTCGAGTTCTTTTGAATAGCTGTAATGAGCAATCATAATTTGATAACCCGCGGGCTCAGTAACCGACTCAATACCACGCAATACTTCATCAAAAACATGATTAGATATTGATGGAAAAAGTACACCAATTGCGTGGCTCTTCCCCTTCGATAAGATATTTGGGGCTCGATTAGGAATGTAGCCTAATTTGTTTATCGCTGACTCAATCTGAATACGGGAAGAAACTTTGACCAAATTGGGATTCTTCATATAGCGACTGACGGTCATTTTTGTCATGCCAACTACGTCTGCAATGTCTTGTAATGTCGTTCTTTTTGCTTTGTTTTTACTCATCTATCTCAATCACAAATATTTTTAGCATTATTTACTCACAATAATCTATTAAATAAGCACTGTCAGGAAAAGTCTCTTATGAAAATAAACTATTGAACATAGTTTATGTTACTGGTAACTTATTAATGTATACATTAATATCGCTAAATTGAGACTACCCGCTCAACTTAGTTATTGAAGTGACTCAATATAAAGTAAAAGGTGAGTCAGGCTTTCAAAACCATGTTGGCTGTTAAGTCATGTATATGATGACTTAAATACAATAAATCTAACCCGTTTCTTTAAGGAATTTTAAAATGAAAAGGCTTTACTTACTTACCCTCTTTACAGTGTCTGTTTTATTCTCACTATTGAGCCACGCCGCTAACGATGTCCCCCAGTTCGATAAAACTAAAGACTTACTATTGCTAAATTTTGACCTCAAAACTGACGTGGATGATATACATACCATCGCCGCTCTGGATCTTATTATAAAAGCTAAAGCTTTTGAAAATATTAACTATTTTGCTGTTAGTGGCACCTATGGTGTGCAAGGTGGTTTATATGTGCCAGCAGATTCGCTATTTGATTTAGTGTTTAAAAACAATTGGACCGATGCCCATATGCAACGTAAACAGGCACTTGCTGCCACCGCACAACGCATTACGCAAACTATCGCATCAGGTGGACGTGTATGGGTTGCAGAAGCCGGTCAAAGTGATTTTACTCAAGAACTACTTCACAACTTGGCGCAAATGAATAAACCGCTAACGAAAGACCAAATTATTGTAGTTCAACACAGTACATGGAATGAAAATGAAACCAGTAAGGATGCCCTAGCCTTTGTTAAAGCCCACACTACTTATGTCAAAGTACCTGATGGCAATGTCGCAGCAAATGGCTCCCCGGGCTTTAATAACACTTCTTTTTCAGTGAAAAAACTTGAAGCGGACAATTTACCATCATCACAGGTATGGAAAATAGCTAACGCAATTAGTACCCAATATAACGGTGTAAATGAGCGATACCAGAATGATAGTATTCACTATGGCGGCGCTGATTTTTCAGATTTAGTAGAAGTAATCTGGATTTTAGGTATTACAGAGGTCGACACCGTTGAGCAATTTTTTGCTAAATTCAACAGGTAGCCGTAGACAATGTTGACTCTTTTCAATCCAAAACGACTCATTGTAGGTTTGCTGTATGCATGCAGTGTGATGGCTTTTGCGGCACAACAAACCTGGGACCAAGTAGAAACTAATGGCACATTTTCAGTGCGCCATGAAGCTGGATTTGTACAATTAAACAACAAGGGGTATTTAATTGGTGGGCGAGGTATTAAGTCAGTTGATGAGCTTGAACCTAGTAACCTAAATTGGCGAAACCTATCACCTTCACCTCTTGAACTACATCATTTTCAACCTGTTGTGTGGCAAGACCAAATCCTTATTGCCGGCGCGCTGACGGGTCAATACCCTGATGAAAAGCCAGTAGCACACATTTACTTTTTTTCACCCCATAAAAATGCTTGGCAACAGGGCACGGCCATTCCCAAAGAGAGACTAAGGGGTAGTGCTATTGCAGTGGTAAACCAAGACATACTTTATTTGATTGGTGGAATTACAAATGGTCACCTCGACGGTAACGTAAGCTGGGTTGACAGCCTAGATTTACGCACCCAAAAGTGGTCTATCTTACCCAACGCCCCCCATTCTCGCGATCACGCTCAAGGGGTATTGATAGACAATAAAATCTATGTGATTGGTGGGCGGCGAACGTTGGGTGCGCAAAATAAAGTATTTGAATTAGTTGAAGAAAAGGTCGATGTATTCGATATAGCTAGTCAAACATGGTCGACCCTCCCTCAGGAGCTACCAATACCTAGAGCAGGTCTTTCAGTGTACGCTGAGCATAACAGCTTCATCGCGGTAGGCGGAGAAAGTGCCAACCCAAATAAAGCCCATGAAGAAGTTCACCGTTACGATATATTGCAAGGTCAGTGGTCATCTGCCCCATCTTTGATACAAGGAAGACATGGTAGTGGTGTCATAAAGATGAACGGCTACCTTTGGATAGCATCAGGCTCGGGTATGCAAGGCGGCTCTCCTGAACTCGATTCAGTTGAACGGATATTGGCCGACGATATGTTTAAATAACACTAAGTGATAGGTAGAAGCTCATAAACTAAGACCCGTTTATGAGCTCTTCGTAGCAACTACTAAAAAGTCAGCTTTATCGCGCCTAGCAAAACACTATCTGCCTAATAAGCTGATTAAACCTACAAGCAATAATTGTCTTCAAGATAAAATGCCACACTGCTCCCCATCTTATCTGCAATGTTAGATAGGGGAACAGAGTCAGATAGTAAATGCATTATGGAAAGGCATTTAATCTTTACGTTAGTTACTCATAGTGACATGACGCCTTGAAATGTTACCGGGAACATTTTAGATTGGTTAACAAATTAGTAACGTAAAGCGTTTGTATCTCCATCACCTATTGGCTGAACAAAACGAAACATAAATAGAGAGACTGCTCTGGTGCAAATGATTAGCAACCCTATTATTAAAGGCTTCAATCCCGACCCCGTCATCTGCCGTCAAGGTGACAACTACTACTTAGCCACTTCCACATTCGAATGGTTTCCTGGGGTTCGCATTTATCACAGCAAGAACTTGCAAGATTGGCAATTGGTTGCATATCCACTCGATCGGGTAAGCCAACTAGATATGCGAGGTATCCCTAACTCTGGCGGAGTTTGGGCTCCCTGCTTAACTCATCATGATGGTCTTTTTTGGTTAGTGTATTCAAACGTAAAAAGTGTAGAAAGCCCATGGAAATGCGGTGATAACTTTTTGGTAACCGCGTCTAACATAGAGGGACCATGGAGCGAGCCTATTCAGCTACCATTTGCAGGGTTTGACCCCTCGTTGTTTCATGATGCATCAGGCAAAAAATATATTACCTATCGAGAATGGGGTCCTCGTCATCATAGCAACCCTCACAATCACATTGTATTACAAGAGTATTTTCATGATACGCGTAGCCTGTCTGAAAAAAGCAGCATTATATTCACCGGTACTGAGCGAAAACTAACAGAGGCGCCACACATTTATCAGGTAGGAGGCTACTACTATCTATTCGTCGCAGAGGGCGGTACAGCTTACGATCATGCAGTTATTGTACTGCGAAGTCGTGAACTAACAGGACCTTTTGAGTTACATCCCGACGAGACGATTTTAACCAGTGCTCACATGCCCGAACATGCATTGCAAAAAGCCGGGCACGGGGCAATGTTGCAAACCCATAATAGCCAATGGTACATGGTGTTTTTAGTAGGCCGTCCGTTAAATACTAATACTCAATCCGCGCCAGAACAAACAAAGGGCTATTGTCCCTTAGGTCGTGAAACCGCAATTGATCAAATTGAGTGGCGAGATAATTGGCCCTATGTAGTCGGTGGCCAACATGCAAAATCAGCGATAACCGCTCCTGACTTTTCAAGCTCAAACGATGCTCCTGATGAAATCTTTATTGATCGGTTTGACTCAGAGAAGTTAGATGCAGAATGGCAGACACTGCGCGTGCCATTTAGTGAAGAGTTAGGCGAGATATGCTCTGACAATAAGTGCTTAAGACTATTTGGTCGTGATCCTCTTATCTCACAATTTACCCAAGCGACCGTTGGCCACAGATGGAAACATTTTCAGTTTGACGCCTTAACCACTTTGTCGTTCAAACCTGTCAATCCACAACAAAATGCGGGGCTCGTTTGTTACTACAATACCCAAAATTGGATTTATTGTTTCATCGATTTTGATAGTGCTCTTGGCTCGCGCAGCCTAAAAATAATCCAACTTGATAACAACGATGCCAAATATTTTCTATACGACTGCCCCATAGCACTACCCGCATGGCAAGAGTCGGTAGCACTCAAAGTAAGCGTTAGAGCGCAAACACTATCCTTTAGCTACGCCTTAGAAAAAGACAACTGGAGTCCTATCGATTTGACTTTCGAGGCGTGGAAATTATCCGATGATTATGTCAAAGGCAAAGGCTTTTTCACCGGGGCATTCGTCTGTTTACATTGCAGTGATTTAAGCAACAGAGGTATTCATGCCGATTTCCAACAGTTTGAATATCGCCCCATTCCCTCTAGTAACAATTTAACGAAAGATGTAGACCATGACCGCACATAAAAAAACGCGTTTTCGCTCTCAAGATTGGTTCGACAACAAAGAACACATTGACCTCACTGCTTTATATTTAGAGCGCTTTATGAATTATGGCATTACACCAGAAGAGCTACGCTCCGGTAAACCTATTATAGGTATTGCCCAATCAGGCAGTGATCTTGCGCCTTGTAATCGTATACATATAGAGCTTGCTGCCCGGGTAAAAGACGGTATTCAAGCAGCCGGTGGCATACCCATCGAATTTCCAAGTCATCCGATTTTTGAAAACTGCCGCCGCCCTACCGCCGCTTTAGACAGAAATCTGGCCTATCTAGGCTTGGTCGAAATATTGTACGGCTATCCCATTGACGGCGTCGTATTTACCACCGGCTGCGACAAAACCACACCTTCAAGCCTTATGGCGGCGTCTACTGTTGATATACCATCCATCGTTTTGTCTGGAGGTCCAATGTTAGATGGTTGGCATAATAATGAACTAGTCGGTTCTGGGACCGTGATCTGGCGTTCAAGAAAGCGACTCGCAGCGGGTGAAATAGACGAAGAAGAATTTCTCAATTTAGCCATGAGTTCAGCGCCTTCAGCGGGACACTGCAATACGATGGGCACCGCCTTAACTATGAATTCGGTAGCAGAAGCACTGGGCATGTCTCTAACCGGATGTGCTGCGATTCCTGCTCCTTATCGAGAGCGAGGTCAAATCGCCTATCGTACCGGTGAGCGTATTGTGAAAATGGTCTACGAAGACTTAGTGCCATCACGTATTCTCACACGCGCGGCTTTTATCAACGCAATGAAACTTATTGCCGCTATAGGTGGTTCTACCAATGCACAGCCTCATCTTATGGCGATGGCAAAACATGCGGGCGTCGAAATAAGCGCCCAAGATTGGAATGAACTAGCCAGACCCATTCCACTGTTAGTCAATGTACAACCTAGTGGGGAATTTTTAGGCGAACGCTTTCATCGTGCTGGCGGTGTGCCAGCCGTATTATGGGAGCTACTAGAAGCCGGTGAATTAGACGGAGATGTGCTGACCGTATCTGGTCATTTATTGAAAGACAATATACAAGGTAAACAAACCAGCGATAGAGCGGTTATAAAACCCTTCAACGCCCCCATGTTAGACAATGCTGGGTTCGCGGTACTCTCGGGAAATTTCTTCGATTTCGCGATAATGAAAACCAGTGTTATATCTCCTGATTTCAAACAGCGTTTTCTATCGCAACCCGGTAGTGAGGGCGTGTTTAACGCTAGGGCTGTGGTGTTTGAAAATGCTGAGGACTACCATAAAAACATCAATAATCCTGCCTTAAACATTGACGCATCTTGCATACTTGTATTGCGCGGTGCAGGCCCCGTAGGCTGGCCTGGCTCTGCTGAGGTAGTCAACATGCAACCCCCAAACTACCTTATAGAGAAAGGGATCACGAGTTTACCCACACTGGGGGACGGCAGGCAGTCGGGAACCTCTGACAGCCCCTCGATCTTGCACGTTTCCCCTGAAAGCTCCACCGGTGGAGGACTCGCCTATATCGAAAGCGGCGATATGCTGCGCATCGATTTGATTAACGGAAAATGTGATGTGGCTTTAAGCCAGGAAGAAATGGCAAAGCGTAAACAAAATAAGACTCTCTCGACACCGGTATCTGACACGCCCTGGCAAGAAATCTATCGCAGCACGGTTAGCGATCTGTCTCAAGGCGGGATTATCGAATTGGCAACAAAGTACCATAAAATTTCACACAAACTACCTCGTCACAACCATTAGTGTGACTTACATTATTTAATAGGTTTACTTAAATGAACATAGAAAAATATCTACCCGAAGACGGGTTTGCAGGCACATTGATTGCGAGGGCATGGCTACCAACTTCGTCTAACAATGCTGTTGCTGGTCCAGCGCCGGTTTGGTTATCACAATCGGGCGTTTATGACTTGTCAAATTTAGCCCCCACCTGTTCCGCATTAATAGAAAAAAGCATAACTAAAGCTGACTTAGAAGATATGGCTTTGCCCTATCTGGGTAGTGTTGAAGCACTCTTTAACAACTCACTAGACAAACCATTAGATAAAAGCTACCTGCACTTGCTATCACCTTTTGATTTACAAGCGATTAAAGCATGCGGTGTGACATTTGTGGGCTCCATGCTTGAACGCGTAATAGAAGAAAAAGCCGGAGGCGATCCACATGTAGCAAAAACAATACGCGATAAAATCACTCATACTCTAGGTACGTCGGTTGATAATTTAGTACCTGGTTCAGTAGCCGCAGAAGAGTTAAAACGAGTACTGATAAAAGAAAATATGTGGTCACAATACCTTGAGGTTGGCATTGGCCCTTATGCTGAGGTTTTCACTAAAGCACAACCGCTTTCTTCCGTTGGTTTTGGCGCAGAAATAGGTATTCACCCCATATCAACTTGGAATAATCCGGAGCCGGAAATTGTTTTAGCGATAAACAGCCGAGGAAAAATAGTCGGTGCCACCCTAGGGAATGATGTTAACCTGCGCGATATTGAAGGTCGTAGCGCTTTGTTATTAGGTAAAGCAAAGGACAACAATGCTTCCTGCGCAATTGGCCCCATCATTAGATTATTTGATAACACTTTTACCCTCACCCAGCTTAAATCCGCTCAGGTAAAACTTAGTGTTAGTGGAATACAAGATGACTATCAACTTAATGCGACTAATGACATGACAAAAATCAGTCGCGACATTGAAGATTTAGTTTCTCAAACGATTTCTGATTGCCATCAATATCCCGATGGATTGGCCTTGTTCACAGGCACGTTGTTTACTCCTACACAAGACAGAGACGAAAAAGACAAAGGTTTCACCCATAAGCCCGGCGACATCGTTAGCATTTCAGCACAAAAGCTCGGCTCTTTGGTCAACACGGTGCACTTTTCAAATGAAATTCCGCCTTGGGAATTTGGTATCAGTGTCTTAATGAATAACCTCGCACAACGCAACTTAATATAGGAGTCGAACTATGACCCAAGTCAATCAACAGTCTTACATAGCCGGTGAATGGGTTTCCCCAACTGGGCCAGCTTTTTGCGCACAAAACCCAGTTACTTCAGAGCTTTTAAGCCCATTTTACAACTGTCAAACACAGGAAGTAACTACAGCAACTCATGCCGCATGGTCGGCGTTTTTGCAATTCTCACGTATAAGCCCTATAAAACGCAGTGAATTTTTAAGCACCATTGCTGAAGAAATCCAAGCTTTAGGCGACGATTTACTTACCTTGTGCAACGAAGAATGTGGCCTAGGTATACCAAGATTAACCGGTGAGCGAGCTCGTACTCTCAACCAAATTAACGCATTTGCTAAAATCGTAAAAGACAGCAGTTGGGTTCAAGCTAGCATTGATACGGCTGAGCCACAAAGGCAACCACTACCCAAACCAGACCTGCGTAAGATGCTAAAGCCCATAGGACCTATTGCGGTGTTTGGTGCATCTAATTTCCCTTTTGCATTTGGCGCACTTGGTGGTGATACCATATCAGCATTAGCGGCTGGTAACACCGTGGTATTAAAAGGGCACCCTACTCATCCAACAACAAACGCCCTTTTAGCCCGTGCAATTGACAAGGCCATCACTAAATGTGGCATGCCCAATGGTGTATTTTCCTTGCTGCAAGGCAACGAGATTTCGCTGTCTGAGCAATTAGTCACAGATCCTTTGAT
The DNA here is from genome assembly GCF_018860635.1 of Aliiglaciecola lipolytica. Classification (GTDB taxonomy): domain Bacteria; phylum Pseudomonadota; class Gammaproteobacteria; order Enterobacterales; family Alteromonadaceae; genus Aliiglaciecola; species Aliiglaciecola lipolytica_A. Next base: position 394,612 of record NZ_JAHKPT010000035.1, on the reverse strand, counting down.
CCAAGGCGTTGGTTTTACCGGCTCTTTGCAAGGTGGCCGTGCCATCATGAACGCGGCGGCTAAACGGGATACGCCTATTCCCGTATTTGCAGAAATGGGTAGCACTAACCCAATGTTTTTCACCCACAAGGTGCTGCAACAAGACGCAAATAACTTAGCAACTAAACTTGCCGCGTCAGTATGCATGGGCACAGGCCAATTCTGCACATCACCAGGAATCATTGTAATTGAAAAGCACCCCGACTTTATTGAGGCTTTCACTCAAGGACTTAATAGTCAACCCAAAACTCCGATGTTGAATAAAAACATCGGCACTGCCTTTGTTGCAGGAGTAAAAGATTTCATCGCTTACAATGATGTTCAATGGCTCAATAAAAAAGATAATGCCTTGCTCGAGCCTCTAATGCCCGCAAGTATATTGCTTAGTACATCCGCTACCGCATTCTTAAATAATGAGGCTATGCAAAACGAAATATTTGGCCCCGCAACTTTGCTTGTCGAATGTGACAATGAACAGCAAATGTTAGCAGTGGCCAATGTACTAAAAGGAAACCTTACCTCTTCAATCCATGCCACCGAACAAGACCAAGGGCTTATTGCGGAGCTACTGCCGGTATTAGAGCAAAAAGCCGGCAGAATTATATTTAATGGTTTTCCTACTGGCGTTGAAGTTTGTGGTTCACAGCATCATGGTGGTCCCTATCCCGCTTCGTCAAATGGGGCATCAACCAGTGTCGGCATTGACGCAATTCATCGATTTGCTAAATTTGTTGCCTACCAAGATACGCCTGCTTACTTGTTACCCCCAGAATTAGCAGACGAAAATCCGCGCAAAATAGTCCGTCGAATTAACGGTTGTTTTACCGCTTCGCCAGTGAAGCAATCTTAGTTTGCGATCATTATGTCTAACCCCCTGCTGAACTATCAGTGGGTTAGACAGCTTATTTATAACCAGCGGAGTGTCAGCAAGTGGAATACTTGATAGCCCAGCAGTAACTGGGAGCCTGTTTTCCCTAAGGACATAGTCACATGGATAGACCAAGAATAGATTTTCAATAATATAACTGGCCACGCCAACCAACTAAACGAGCGGTACAGATACGTGCCAATAATAATTATTCACGTAAAGGAAAAGGTGACATGGGATCCAAAGTTAAACTAACAACAAAAGAAAAGTTAGCTTACGGACTTGGAGATACAGGTAGCAATATCGTTTTTCAAGTAGTAATCATTTATATGATGTTTTTTTACACCGATGTTTTTGGTATATCTGCCGCTGCTGCTGGCACATTGATGTTGGTAGTTAGAGTATTTGACGCTATTACCGATCCGTTAATGGGTGCGTTAGCTGACAGAACCAAATCTCGTTGGGGACGTTATCGCCCTTATCTTTTATGGATGGCTATTCCCTATGGAATTCTAGCAGTGTTAGCCTTCACAACACCTGATACGAATGAGTCAAATAAGTTAATTTATGCTTATATTACTTACGCATTAATGATGACAGCTTACACCGCTATTAACATTCCATATTCGGCACTTGGAGGGATCTTAACGCGAGACACACAAGAGCGAGCATCAGTTCAAGCTTGGCGTTTTGCAATGGCTAAAGTAGGCGGCGTTATCGTTGCGGCTTTAACATTACCAATGGTTTCTTATTTTGGTGAAGGTAATAAACAGCTAGGGTTCTCGCTAGCCATGGTTGTACTTTCAATTATTGCAATTTTATGTTTTATAGCATGCTTTTCCTATACAAAAGAGCGTGTAATAGAAGTCACCAAAAAAGTAACCATTAAAAGTGATATATTCGCCGTTTTACGTAATGACCAATGGTGGGTTATGGCTACAGTGACATTTTCCTTATTAGTAACCGTGGCCATGCGTGGTGGTGTTATGCCGTATTATGTTACTTATTATCTTGGCCAAGAATCGCTCGTATCAACCTTTGTAACAACCAGTATGATTGGTGGTATATGTGGTGCCATGTTTACTAGTTGGGTAACCAAAAAAATATGTAAAGTTAAGCTCATGAAATTTGCATGTTTGGGCGTTGCGGCAACAAATTTCATTCTACTCAATGTGCCGACGGATATGATATACGTTGCGTTTATGATTAATTTTATGACTCAGTTTTTTCATATGATTTTTATCCCTATATTGTTTTCTACTATCCCTGATACTGTCGATTATGGTAGAGAGAAAAAGGGCAATGGGCCGATGGCAATGAGTATATCTGGACATTTATTAAGCTTGAAATTTGGTATTGCAATTGGCGGTGCGTTAACTGGTTGGTTATTAAGTTCTTATGGTTACCAAGCTAATATTATACAAACTGAGGCAGCCAAGAATGGTATTGTGACTATTTTTGCAGCAAGTCCTGCCATAGGTGCTTTAGTTGCTTTTGGTTTGTTGCATTTTTACAAATTAAATCGTGCATGGTTTTCAAATAAAGAAGGTAGAAATTTATGAGCAAAATAATCATGTGGATTGAAGATCGATTTATGGATGCACAATCTCATAATACATTGATGAAGTATGCTGGCAAGAGAGAAGTATTAGTGACTACCGACATAGAAAAAATACACAAGCATATTAATGAAATAGAGATTGTACTTGGTGATTTCCCCCGTGAATATTTGTCGCTATTACCTAATTTAAAATGGTTTCAACAATTTGGTACCGGTGTAGAATGGCTACAAAACCAGCCTGATTTAGTGCATAGACCTTTTTTGCTGACCAATTGTTCTGATGGCCATTTTGATGTAGTTGCAGACCATCTAATGGCCTTGTTGTTGGGGGTATTACGCGGCATTCCAACCGCTGTGAGAAATCAACAAAAGGCTTCTTGGCAGCAGATTAGTTTGGCTGAGTGTGACTCTTTATTCCAAATTCGAGGTAAAACGGTACTACTTGTTGGGCTTGGCTCGGTTGGAATAGCCATCGCGACGCGCCTAAAAGCATTTGGTGCCTATGTTATTGGCATAAGACGAGATCCAAGCAAAACCAACGTCAATGTGGATGAAGTTTACCCCTTAGCTGATTTAAACCAGGTAGCCCTAAAAGCCAACATTGTAGTTTCATGCCTACCCAGAACGACACAAACTAATCACCTATTTGACAGCCGTTTTTTTGCCTGTATGAAAAAACCTGCTTTCTTTTTTAATATTGGAAGAGGTAATGCAGTAAATGAAGATGAACTCGCAAACGCGCTAACAACAGGTGTGCTTTTTGGGGCAGGCATAGACGTGTGTACCCAAGAGCCACTAAGCAAAGACTCGCCTTTATGGACTCTTGACAACTTATTGATCACACCTCACCTAGGAGGGACATACGATCAGGTGATTGAGGCTTGGCGGGACGTAGCATTGGAAAACTTGCAACGTTATACCACTGAACAGCCGCTGAGAAACCAAGTTACAAAGATCTCTGGTTATTAATATATTCTGAAGCTTAGTTAACCAATTATCTAAACTTTTTTAGCTATAGTGTACTCAGTATCTGAGTCAAAATTCCAATGTGCTGGAGCCACCCCTGTCACAGCTCCGTATAAAACGGCGACGGCTTCCCCCAACAAACACCCAAGATACAGAGTGCGGCGATCCAAACCACCAAATGCTAAGGAGCTAATATTCTTAAAAACCTTACTTTGTGCAGTACTCAGATGGCTACTGTTCATTGCCCCCTGAATGAAGGCGTCTTCAACCCAGTTGACATGACGTTCTTCTACATCTTGCATCATAAGATCCACTTGAGACGTTTTTGGATCGACCCTTAGAATACTATTGCTGACAATACTGGTTATCCATAGAAAGCCACTTTCATCCATCGTCAGCCCATCGGGGAAAATTCCCTTTTGGTACTGGGCAACGATACGTCGATTACCAAGATTATTATTTTCATCTATATCAAAGGCGAGCGTTTGACGAGCAAAGGTCGCATTTGCATAAAGGGTTTTACCATCTGGCGTGACGCAGACCTCATTTGTATAACCAATGTTATCAGCCACAATTCGCGGCCCATAGCCATCCACCAACACGATGAAACCGTCAGCCACATCACGCCTATAACCTTTTGCTCTCGGTGACTGACGTGTGCTAACAGTTATCCAAAGACGTTCTTGATGATCAAGTAAAATAAAATTGGTAGGGGGCAGGGCTTGCCCCTCAACTTCGGTTAAAAAGGGTTCTATCTTGTTATCACGATAGACACGATAAATGCCACCGCTATCATCTCCAAGGTGAGCCACCAAAAAACTACCATCTGCTAACATGCAAATGCCATTGGGTTTGAGTTTGCCGAGCCCCTCTACGTCTTCTCCCCCAATAAATTGCACCTGTCCAGTCGATGAGATTTTGGTGACACCGCCACGAAAATCAGATACATATAAATTCCCAGCTTTGGTTGCTAGCACACATTCAGGTCGCACCAGCCCCGAACCGATAAACTGCGCGTCATTTATCGACATAGTGCTCATGGTGTTACCTCAATACTCGCCTGCAGCGGCAAATCAATGCAGCTACGCTGCTCATGAGACTGATAAATAGCCTGTTCAACTAAAATATTGTGTAAGTATTCGAATCCTTGATTTTCCAATGGCGTGTCTTGGAGGTAGTGCTGCACAATATGCTTTATCGTTTGGTAAACACAGTCCCCACCAAAATTTGCGTCTTGCCACATGTAAGGTAATTCGTTACTTATTTTCTCGTTTATTTTTCGCAGCCATATTCGCCCTTCCCCATCAATGTTTAAGGTCCCCTGTGTTCCTTCGACTTGGCACTCTCCCATTGTACGACGAGTATTAGAACTGCTATGATCTAATAACCGATTACCATCTAAGACAGCTTGCAAGTTGTGGGCGAATTGAAAAATAACTATACCCGCGTCTTCCCCTTTTATCACAGGATTACAACGACGAAGTTGGGCATAAACAGAGTGAGGTTCACCAAAAAAATAGCGGAAAACGTCCACTATGTGTATACCCGTTTCGTGGATCAAAAACTTAGGCATTTCTTGAAAATAAGCCTGTCGTGCTAAGTAGGCATCTTTCCCCTGACCATCGCCCGGTCGAAGATTAAATTGCACATTTAATATCTGTCCTAAAACTCCACTATCAATCACCTCTTTGGCTTTACGGATCCAAGGCATAAAACGAAAATTCTCGTGAATAACTAGTTTAATCCCCGCGTCTTTTGCTATTGTCACCATTTGCTTAGCCTGCTCGAAGTTTTCACCAAATGGCTTTTGACAACATACATCTATCCCCAACTTGGCAGCTACAGTCACAGCCTCAAGATGGGTTACGGGGGGGGTAATAATATCCAAAAAATCTGGTTTCAGTTCGCGCAGCATCACTTCTAAGTTCTGATAATAATGCTCAATTTTGTAAGTCTGAGCGAAATGCTTGGCTTTCTCTAGGTCTCGGTTACATAGCCCCACAAGTTTGACCTTATCCAGCCGATTCCATGCTTCATAATGAAATTGACTAAAATACCCTGTGCCTGAACAGGCTACTCGCAATACGTTATTCATCTTTTACAACACCTTGAGTTTGTATGTCGCCTACTGACGAGCGGTACGTCTAAAAAAGCGGTTCATAAATGCATTGCCACCACGTCGAATCAAAGGGATCTGAATTATGCAAAAAGACACAATGATAAGCAGTAAAATTACGGCAACGGGTCGCTCAAATAAAGGCCAAAAGGATCCCTCAGATAACATCAAAGCGCGCCTAAGGCTCTCATCTGCCATGCTACCCAGCACCAACCCGATCACTAGAGGAGCTAAGGGAAACTTCATTTCACTTAAAAAGTAGGCACAAATACCCACCGGCAGCATTATGTAAAGATTAAAAATATTAATACCTAAGGAATAGGCGCCCAGCACACAAAGCGCACCTACCACAGGAATAAATAAGGGGGGGGGCACCTGCAATAGCTTTAGTACTTGTTTTGCTAGTAACATACCATTGGCCCACATCGCCAAAGACGCCAGTACAAGGATGGCCGTTACCTCTAATAGAAAATTGGGATGATCAATCTCAATGGTTGGCCCTGGGGTAATGCCATGCAATAGTAAAGCCCCCAATAACATGGCTGCTGGCGGGCTACCAGGTATGCCCAAGGTTAGCAGAGGGATCAATGCCCCACCTACACAGGCGTTATTAGCGGTCTCAGATGAAACGATGGCTGCTTCGGACCCATGGCCAAATTTCTTTTGCTCTTCAGGAGTTGATGTTTTTTTAGCCGCACTATAACTCACCCACCCTGCAATATCTTCTCCAATGCCAGGCACTGAACCAATACCAACACCGACACCAGCTGAGCGAAATATATGCTTAATATTACGCTTGATGGCAGCAAGCTCGGGTAACACTCTGGATAATTTCGAGGGCTTACCCAATGTATCTCTATCACTCAAGACACGGATAACTTGAGGTATACCAAATACGCCAATCAATACAGGTACTATTTCAAGTCCACTGTCGAGCTGACTTTGCTCGAAGGTATAGCGCGGAAAGTACTGCAGTGAATCACGCCCTATGGTGGATAATAACAACCCCAAGAAACCTGTTATCCAGCCTTTTATAACAAGATCTTGACTAGTAATAGAGCCACTAATAATAATACCGAACAAAGCCAATAAGAAAAATTCCCAAGATGTGAACTGCAGGGCGACAGTAGCAATAGCGGGAGATAAAACCACTAAGAAGACCAGCCCAATAAGTGTACCAATCAGCGATGCGGTAGTGGTTAAACCTAATGCTTTTGCCCCTTCGCCGCGTTTAGCCATAGGGTATCCGTCTAGCGCTGTAGCAGCAGCAGCGGGGGTGCCTGGAATATTTAATAGAATAGCTGGGTAAGACCCTCCGTAAACCGCTCCCACGTACATGCCCAACAACGAAATAAGAGCGGTATCTGTGTTGAGACTATAGGTCAGCGTTGTCAGCAATGCGATACCTAAGGTGGCCGTTAATCCAGGCATCGCACCAAACAAAATCCCGATAAAACTAGAAGCAAAAAGTATGAGTAAATTACTGGGCTGTGAGACTAAGTTAAAAAGAATACTAAAGAACTGTAAAAACTGGTCAATCATAGCTGTCAAATCCCTAGAACATCGTAAACGAGATAATTCAGAAAACTCGAAACACTGCCATATTCAACAGGCATTGGTACATAGAGTAAAAAACTAAAAACACAGATTAGTATCAGGGGAATCAATAAGCTGTATATCCACACTCTCAGCACCTTAGCTGGCTCAGGCTTTAAACGAATCACACTGGCGAATAGCTGCAAACCTAAGGCCGCAGCACAACATAAGTCGTTAATCAAAATATGCTGCTCATCAACAATACTACTAACTAAAAACCAACTAAAAACATCGCTATGTATACTGCGAACACTAAGCAGGACGATAGCTAGCGGGATGTGCACATATAATACACCACGCCACAATCCAGTAAGCTTCAGGTAAAACCTCAGCATGAGCGATAACAGGAACAGACAGGTTACTAAGTAAAAATCCGCCGAGGGAATGTAGACGTAAATATACACACACAAAAGCGTGATGACGTACCATTTATCTTGAGTTTTACTATCCATGCTAGCTGCATTGACACTTTGCACGGTTAGTGAACTGAAATAATCACACTCCTTCCACACCTTGATGATCATTATCCCGCTCAATAGGATCAATATACTCAGCACCGATAGTGGAAATAAGGCGGGAGACACATACCACTGATTTTCTACACCACCGTACGAGCCTGTCATCGGAAAGGATAAAGTATGCACAAAAAATACAACACAAATGATAAAAACCACTAACCCTACTTTAAAATTTGCACGAGCTAATGTACGACTCTTCTCGTCCATTTCCGTGCTAATCTGAATTTCCTGCTTCATATCAATTAGGTCGCGGAATATTGAGTGTTTCGGGTGACACCTTGCTGGCATTTAGGGCTTCTAATGACCAAGCAAAAAGCGACTCTAAGCGAGCAAACTCTTGCTGTGCAGCCTCACCATACACACCGCTTAACTCATAGTAGTTCTGCCGTGCCCAGTCTTTGAGTACAGGTGAAGCCATCGCCTTTTTAAAGGCTGAAGCGAGTTGACTTTTAACCTCTGCTGAAGCCTGATTATTCACTGCAAAACCAATGGCTTGACTAATAGGTAGATGTTTAGACAACTCAGGAAAATCCACAAAGGCACTAGGAATTTTCTTGCCATCATGCATCTCAAAGGCTTCTGGATGCAGCATAGCTAGGGGTCTTAATTTGTTGCCTCGTATTAATTGGGATTGTTCTGCCATGGAGGTTATGACGAAATCAACCTCGCCGGTTATCACCGCAGTTTGCGATGGAGCTGAACCCGGATAAGGGATAAAACTGATATCTATGTCTGCAATTTTACTGAGTTCCAGTAAATGTAGATGATGATTACTACCCAAGCCACCGGCGCCTGCACTGAAACTGCCGGGAGCGGATTTAGCCGCTGCGATCAACTCGGCAAGTGAATGGTAAGGAGAATCCATTTTAACGGATATAACATCTGGAGAACTACCCACTATAAAGGGATACCACACCTCGAATTTCTCTCCCCATCCACCATTAACCGCTGCAGATACATTTGAGCTTGCTAGGCCAACCAAATTATATCCATCAGGGCGTTTCCTTAAAGTAGAACTCATGCCTATTGAACCTGAGATGCCACCCGTCATATTCGTCACATTGATCCGCACACCGAGTTCTTTCGACATTTCAGCCATAATCACTCGATTTGCCGCGTCAGTGCCGCCACCAGCAGACCAAACGACAGTCGTTGTAATCGGTCGTTTTGGATAGCGCTGTTTTGCATCTGCCCCTGCGCTAACAAATAAAAAAGAAAATAAAGATATGAGTAAGGTTCTTAACATATTAATTCCCCGTGTCGTTCCCTAAGTGAATACTTTGCGATGTCAATGGCTAGTGATGTTTGTGAACAATCAATCATTAGTCTTAGCTGCGGTTTATAGCTTATCTAACTCATCCATAATACTGCGCGTGATCGTATCAGTTCCACAGGCACCACCTAGTTCATAAGGCAAAATATTCGAACTTGCGTAGGCATTTTCAACGGCTGTATTTATTAAGAGACCAGCCTGAATTGCTGCCGCGTTATCATATTGAGTCCCCAACCAATCCAGCATTAACGCGCCGGACAAAAACATTGCAGTAGGGTTCGCTTTACCCTGGCCAATAATGTCTGGGGCACTGCCATGACATGGTTGAAAAACAGCATTGTTTTCACCAATATCAGCAGACGGGGCCATGCCCATACCGCCCATCAGCCCAGCACCGAGATCAGATAGAATGTCACCAAACATATTTTCAGTTACCATGACATCGAAAATCCATGGTTTGCTAACCATCTGCAGCGCTGCTGCATCGACATATACATGGTCTGCTTCTATATCAGAATGCTTACTGGCCATTTCATCGAAAATTTGCCGCATAAAATAAAACGAACCTAACACATTTGCTTTATCCACACAGGTCACATTCCCTGTATAGCCTTTACGTTTTCTCTCTTTTGCAAAATTAAACGCAAAATCGAACAAGCGCTCGCACCCTTTACGGCTTATTTTTTGTGTATCAAAAGCAGCTTCATCGGCTCCTTCACCTTTAATGATAAAGTTTGTCCGACTCGCAAAAAGCCCTTCGGTACTTTCGCGGATTAATACAAAATCTAGATTTTTAGCTCGCGCGTCTTGCAGAGGTAAAGGTAAGCCAGGTAACGTTTTAACGGGCCGAACACCTGCGAAGAGATCAAGCTTTTCGCGTAACTCTAACTGCGGGGCAATTTCCCTACCATCTGGATAGCGAATACTTGGCATCCCCATACAAGCTAATAATGTCGCATCCGATTGTTTAGCATGTTCAAGAGCTTCTTCGGGAAGAGATACACCCGTTTTTTTATAGTATGCGGCTCCAGCTTCGAAAGAGATGAAATTTAAAGAAAATCCTCCCACTTTTTCCGCTACTTTGTTCAGTAAATCGAGACACGGAGGCGTGACCTCATGGCCAATACCGTCACCTGGAAATACTGTTATTGTAAATTGTTTTTTACCGCTCATGTTAGCCCCAATCATCCTAAGTTACTAAATGTAAGTGTTTTCTAATCGACACGCTTTAATCATCACAACTACACAATTAGAAGTTCATCATCATTTGACAATGTGTTTTCAAGTTTTTCTGTCGCTTTCACTGCTCAATTTAATCTCCACTACCTTGCCAAATAGCTATACCTATAGATCGCTAGTATGGGTAACCATATGCGTTTCTAACCTGATTTAAGTGCAATTTTAGTAGAGATAAGTATTGCAAAAGAAACAATGTATAAGTTAATCTAACTCCAATGTATACATTAATTTAAATTTACTGACGTTACGATGTCAATATATTTTTTTGGTAATCGTCATTTAGATGGAACAATGCGTTATGAATAATTACCTGCAGAAACCCATTCTCGGTTGTATTGCTGATGACTTTACGGGGGCTTCGGACTTAGCCAGCTTTCTGGTTAATAGTGGTTTAAAAACCGTACAGATCAACCGTTTCCCCCTTGATTCTGAACTTGAGCTAGAGGGTTATGACGCCATAGTCGTCGCTCTGAAAACACGTACTGTAGACGCTAGTGATGCAGTTGAAACATCGCTCGCCGCCTTATACTGGCTGCAAGGATTGGGCTGTCGCAAGTACTACTTTAAATACTGCTCAACATTTGACTCAACACCTAAAGGTAATATTGGCCCAGTAATAGATGCGCTGCTTGATGCATTAAAATTATCAAGTACGATTATTTGTCCTGCACTACCTGTTAATGACAGAACGGTATACATGGGCCACCTTTTTGTTGGTGATGCTCCCTTAAATGAGAGTCCCTTAAAAGATCACCCTTTAACGCCTATGCAAGACTCCTCGGTGGTGCGGCTCATTGAAGCTCAGGGGCGAGGTAAAGCGGTAAACATTCCCTATCACTGTATCGAAGGAGATGAGGTCTATTTTAAAGCAGCGTTACGTGCAGCGGCGAAAAATTATCGATATATCGTACTGGATACCTTAAGTACCGAGCATTTAGAACGCATTGGTCGAAATGTAGATGCATTCCCCCTCATCACTGGCGGTTCAGGTTTAGCTACCAATCTCACTCATGAATTTGCTCAATATGGCTGGGTAGCTAATTCAGTAAAAAACACAACGCAACAGACGGATGGGCCGACACTAATACTCAGTGGTAGCTGTTCTGCCATGACCCAGCGGCAAGTGGCTGATTACAAACAAGCACACCCAGCACTTTATATTGACCCTTTTAAACTGTTAAATCAAAGCCAAACCTATGAGCAGATACTCGCATGGGCCCTGCAAAACAAATCTGCAGCCCCCTTAATTTACACCACATCCTCGAAAGAAGTGGTCGATAAGGTACAAAGTGAAATAGGCTTTGAAAAATCCCAAGTGTTACTAGAAGGAACCTTAGCTAAACTGGCTGAAGACTGTATTAAGGCTGGTTTTAAAAATATTATTGTTGCTGGCGGTGAAACCTCAGGGGCCATTGTAAAGCGTTTAGATATACCTGCTTTCGAAATTGGCCAGAGTGTCAGCCCCGGTGTTCCCATATTGCATTCCATAACACCACCAATCATCAATCTTGCATTGAAGTCAGGTAATTTTGGTGATCAAACCTTTTTTCAATCTGCGCTGGAGAAACTCACATGTCGATAGACGAAAAAACCGCAAAACAAAAAATCGTCCAGTACGCCCGCTCTATTTTCGAGCGCGGCTTAACCTCTGGCGCCTCAGCGAATATGAGTGTTCGCATTGACAGTGGCTGGGTCATCACCCCGACCAATACGTGTTTTGGTTTTTTACAAGAAGACGAGCTGTCTGTTATCGATCAACAAGGTAATTTGATCCGCGGCAGTAAGGCTTCTAAAGAATTTAGCTTACACAAGGCCATGTACGATAAACGCCCCCAAGACAACTGCATAATTCATTTGCATTCCTCTTATGCAACAGCCTGGTCATGTTTGCCTGTAGATAATGTAGCTGACTGTGTTCCCACTTATACGCCGTATCTTACAATGCGCTTAGGGGCGATTGCTTGTGTGCCCTATTTTGCTCCTGGCGATGCAGGTTTGGCAGTCGCCGTAGGCGAGGTCGCAACAAAGCATGCGGGCGTCATCATGGCTAACCATGGACCGATTGTATCTGCCCAAACTATTGATGCCTGTGTCTATGGGATGGAAGAATTGGAAGAAAGCTGTAAGTTGGCCTTTATGCTTAGTAACAAACAGCCTCGTCTACTGACCGACAGCCAAATAAGTCACCTAAAACAGAACACTAAACCTTAAGGAAATTTATGTTTGTAGTTACCGTAAAATTCATTGTTAAAGACACTTTCCAAGCTCAATTTATGGAAGCCGTAAATAAACAAGCGAAAGATTCTTTAGATCTAGAATCTGAATGTCATTACTTTGATGTGTGCACGAGCAAAGAAAACAACAATGAAGTATTTTTGTATGAAATCTACGAGTCAGCCAAAGCATTTGAGCAACATTTAATGACGAGTCACTTCAAAAGTTTTAATCAGAAAACAACTGACTGGATAGAGTCAAAAAAGGTAGAAACGTTCAAACTGGCAAAGTAAAAACTCACAACCACTAGCGATCATAAAATGACAAAAAAGCCCCTGCACAAAAAGAAAAGGAATTACCCTCTAACCGGTTTAGGTAGATTAAATCAATTTTGTACTGAGGGCTTTAAGCGCTGCACGGGTTCAATCTCGGATATTCAGTTTAGCCAGTATATTCGAAACATGGTTTTTAACCGTACCTTCAGCTAAAAAACTGTTTCAGCCATTTTCTTGTTTGAATATCCACCAACGATCAACTTTGAGATTGCCCGCTCCCTTTTACTTAATGACTCAATATCAGGATCAGCAAAGGTATTAAGCTGTTCATGACTTAATTAATTGGTTTAACAATACAGGTGCGACTAACATGCCCCCATTGAACATAATGTCAATGGCCGTTTCAAGCTTCCCTGCATCAAATTCTTTTAGTAAAAAACCATTTGCACCGGCATACATTGTTTGGATAAATAAAGTGGGCTCTAAGTGGTTAATATAATCGCTTCAGCAGGCTTACTTTCCACTGGTTATTTTCTTGCTCAACAGCTAGCTCGCCGATTATAAGGTTACCATTGATGTTAAACCATAGATGCAGATGGCTCGCTTACCAAAAAAACTGAATCGCCACTTCATCACTTTCTTACTTTTATGAAGCAATAAAATCATTAGGCACTTCTGATTCATTTCTCTTTGTGACAAACCGACCAAACACAAAAAAGCCGAGCATGAAAAACATACTCGGCTTTAACCTACACAGAGATTTAGCGACTAACATCGATAATCGTTTTAATAATCGGCTTAGGGCTTAAATTACGGTCCCAGAGTAATGGGTAGTTTGTTCTGTTTGGGATAGGGTAATCGTTTTTCCATGACATGCCATCGTGTAGGCCCCAAAAAGTCACGCGGTCAATCTTGTCGCGTTTTGCGTAAAACAGTTCAAATAACGATTTATAACGGTCGTTTAATTGCGCTGCTACGTCGCTGGGTAAACCTTTTTTGTATGGGTCGAGGTAAGTTTCAAATTCTTCTAGCTGAAACTGTGGCTTCATCATATCGCTGCCAGTAATTTGCCCTTCTTTTGTTAAAGGCAGCACGTCTATATCAAGCTCGGTGATCATCACTTTTATACCCAGTGCAGCGTATGCCTCAATGGCTTGTTCAATGTATTCCATTTTTGGGAAGTTAAGTCCCCAGTGTGCTTGTATGCCAACGCCATCAATACGAATACCTTCTTTTTGCAGCATTTTGATCATCCGAATAATGCCGTCTCTTTTTTCTGGTCGCCATGCATTAAAGTCGTTGTAGTAAAGCTCAGTATTCGGTGAATACTGCTGGGCGTATTTAAACGCGGCTTTTACCATAGTATCGCCATCGCCTACGCGGTTAACCCACACAGTTGGGCGATAAGAGCCGTCATCAGCGATGACTTCGTTTACTACATCCCACGCATCTACTTTGTTTTTGTAGCGCCCTGCTACCAACTCTATATGTTTACGCATTTGCTCTAACTGCTGTGCTGGAGTATTTGGCTCGTTTTTGCTATTTGTAAAAAACCAATCAGGTGTTTGGTTATGCCACACTAAGGTGTGGCCTACGGTAAACATATTATTTTGCTTGGCAAAATCTATAAACGCATCCGCACCACTAAAATCTACTTGCCCTTTTTCTGGATAAATTACTTCTGCTTTCATGGCATTTTCAAGGGTAACGGTATTAAATTGCTTGGCAATAATAGACTGTGCGGCAGCGTTTTTACCTGTCACTATGTCTTGGTTTACGGCAACACCTATTTTAAACGCGTCGGCAAAGGCCTTTTTAAGTTCAACATCTGTTTGGGCGTTTACGCACCAAGGCCCGATAAGCAAAAGTAGTGGGAGTATGAGTTTCTTATACATATGAGTGCTCCGTTGATTCGTTATTACTTTCGATAAATATCATACAACGAAAAAAATAAATGTTATAGTCAAAAGGACTATTTTAGTTATACGTTAAGCAACAGCGAGTTATCATCTATGCTAAAAATACCAAAAAAAGAACTAAGCTTCGTCGTTTTAATGCTCTCTTTTCATCAAGCTGCATTAGCCCAACAACCTCATGATTCACCTGTACTAAATACATCGCAATGCCAAACAAATGGACAGTCACCCATAATAACTGACTCAAGGCCAACTCTTGTTAGTGACAAGTTTCTGTTTTTAGAGGGACCAACGTGGTCAAGCCAAGATAATGCGTTTTATTTTTCAGAAATGAACTTTGCCAGCTCGCAAGCATTTGGCCCGGACTCGACCATTTATAAATTAGTTTTGCCTAATACCATTACCACTTATTTAAAGCACAGTGGTAGCAATGGCCTATACGCCAAGGGCGAGATTTTATATAACCTTAATCACAACTCGCAGTCGCTTGCTAAAATCAATATAAAAACTAAAACAAATACGGTGGTAGTTAATAAGTTTAATGGCTTGAGTTTTAACTCCCCTAACGATATGACCATGCATAAAAATGGTGATATTTATTTTACTGATCCTAATTGGCAATTAGGTGAACGCACACAACAAATGCCTTACACAGGTGTTTATAAACTAAGCAGTACTGGTGAAATTAGTTTAGTTGACGCAAGCCTTGAAAAACCCAACGGAGTTGCACTCTCCCCCGATCAACAAACCTTGTATATCGGCGATTTTAGTAACCGAGTAAGTAAATACACAATTAATGAACACAGTGAGATTTCGCCGCGGGAAGACTTTATAAAAGTAACCTCTCCCGATGGTATAAAAGTAGATTGCGCTGGTAATATTTACGTAAGCAGCCACAGTAAAGGCGTTATTAATATTTACTCACCCAGCGGCAGCTGGATCGATAAGATTGAAATTGGCCCGAATGTGACTAACCTTGCATTTGGTGGTACAGATCGCAAAACTTTACTAATCACCACAGCTAAGGGGTTGTTTACACTGGATGTAAAAATACCTGGGTTAAACAATTAAACTACCATGTAAATGCGATAATAGTTAATTTCAGTTAGGGAGTGAATACTCCCTATTTTTAGTTACTTGTTTTCACCCCCTTACCGGTTGCAGCCCAATAAATACCGCCATAAATATGCTCGGTTAAAAACTCACTTTTATACACTGCATTGGTATGCCCAAGGGCTGTATAAAATGAGCGACCGCCATCGTAATTGTGATACCATGAGATGGGGTGTCTACCCCCCATACCCGAACCTGTTTTGTCATTACCCCAATCGGCATTTGGGTTGTAACTTTGCTCATCAACCGTAAGTAAATAGTTTAACTTAGTTAGCTCTGGGCCAAACTCATACCACTCGTCAGTCCATAACATTTTTTGCGGCATGTGGTTTAAGCCAATAAAGTTATTATTAGGTACTTTGCTTAACACAGCGGTTTGCACAACTGGATGAATATTAAAGGTGCGTCCCACCAGCTTTTGATACCACTGCCAATCGTATTCAGTATCTGACGCGCTATGAATACCAACAAAGCCTTTACCTGCTCTTATAAATCGCTCAAACGCGGCTTGCTCTTTTAGGTTTAAAATATCGCCCGTGGTTGATAAAAAGACCACTACATCCACATTGTTTAAGTAGTCATCATTAAAATAATGGCTTTCTTCATGCCATATTAAATTAAAAAAGTGCTTATCGGCTAAACGTTCAAGCGCCTGAACCCCTTGAGTTTGTGATTTATGGTGCCAACCAGTCGTTTTGGTAAACAAGAGTACGTTAAATTGTTTTTTAGGGAGATTATCAAAACCGGTAGCAAAGCTATTTTGCGCCGTTACAACACTCTGAGCTAACAAAACAAAGCTTAATAGCCCAAGTTTATATACATGACTAAACATAGAATTCCTATTTAAAGTGCACAAACATATTGGCAGTTAAGCGGCCTGTTTGTGGGCATGATGAAATATCGGTCGTGTTATCGAGCAAACTTGAATGCAACAAGTAACCCGGAAATACAATAAGACGGTTAGGTTTATAAGGTATGCTCTTATAACACTCAAATTCACTGTGCTGTGCGGTGCAATACGCTGGTTTGGCATGACTGTTGTTTATAAGGTAATTTTGCGCATGGGTTAAATAGATGTGTTTTCGGTGCGAGTTTATTGTTTCAAACTCGGTTTTTTTATGCCTGAAAAAACCTGTGCCGCCATGCGCTCCTTCACCAAGGTAGTGAATTATCGCAATTAAGTTAGGGTCATTGGTATCAAAATGTGGCAAGGTTTGTACTGCTGATAACTGTTCTGGTGTTTTGGTAATTAACGACAAGCAGTTGTCTTTTGGACGTGGCATTAGTGTTTGCCCAATTTTAAATACTTTATAAAACCCTTGTATAAGGGGTTTTAAGTAATCAACCACATATTGCTTTGGCAGTGGCATACGCAAACCAGGATACTGAGTCACTGTATCAGGTTTAAACTCACTGTGGTTTTGCGCTAAATTTATAACTAACTGCGGCTCACTTAAGTAATTGTCAATAATAATAATGGGGGTTTGTTCTTGCCCTATAAACTCATATTGAGGCTGAATATAATTGCCAAGCGCTAACATAATACTTACCTAGATTTGCAATAATGATTAATAAAATCAATATGATTTGGTAGGCTATTTGCTTTTTTAGCAACGTGATTTTTAATTGATTGTAAAAAGTGTTTTAGCTCCTCATCACTCATACTATCAACTATTGGGTGATAATTTTGTGGCATTAAACCTTGTCCTAACATCACTTGTAACCACGATGCCTCACCAAAGAGTTCTTGCTCGGCTTTATAGACATGCCCACTTTGTAAAAATAGTTCAATACGTTTAGCAAGTGACTCAGGGATTGACATATTCTTACAGTAACGCCAAAAGTCACTGTCGTTGCGTTGCGTGACATGGTAATGCAGCACGATAAAATCACGAATATTCTCAGCTTCAAAACGCATTTTGTTGTTGAAGTCATCTTGATAGCTTGATTCTATTGCTTTGGTGGGCATGTTTTGCATTAATCTAACAATACTTTGTTGAATTAAATGAATACTGGTTGACTCTAGTGGCTCTATAAATCCGCTGGATAAACCAATAGCAACACAGTTTTTGTTCCAATGCTTACGCCGTGTTCCCGTACGATATTTTATAACACGAGGTTCATTGATTAGGTTACCTTCAACATTGTTTAGTAATGCTGTTTTTGCCTCTTCATCGCTCATGTATTTACTGCAAAAAACCAAGCCATTACCACGGCGATTTTGTAGCGGTATTTGCCACTGCCAGCCGCACTTATGCGCCATAGCTCGTGTATATGGTACTGGATGGTTTACTAATTCTGTTTGCACAGCAACGGCGCTATCGCTCGGTAACCAGTGGCCCCAATCTTCGTATCCGGTATGCAATGCTTGCTCTATTAGTAACCCTTTAAAACCGGTGCAATCAATAAACAAATCACCCTCAATGACGTTTCCATCACCTAACGTTAGCGATTTAATAAAGCCATTACTAGGCTCTAAGTTAACTGAGTTGATCATGCCTTCTATACGTTTAGCACCGTGTTGCTCAGCAAAATTGCGTAAAAACTTAGCGTATAGTCCAGCATCTAGCTGATAAGCGTGCTTACGATCTTGATTAGGCACAACGGCAAATTTCCCCAAACGGCTTGCTAAGTGCTCAGTGCAATAGTCGCCAATGTCTGCTGCAACCCCTTGTTGCATTCCCTTTAGCCAAAAGTGCTGAAAACCGGCAGCCCAGCATCCTTGTCCTACATAACCAAATGAATGAAAATAGTTTTGCTGCTCTTGCTTCCAGCCTTCAAACGAAATACCTAACTTAAATGTAGCATTGGTGGCTGCCATGAATTCTGATTCACTAATTTTTAGTAAGTCATGAAAGATATGCAAAGTCGGAATGGTTGACTCACCAACTCCAACGGTGGGAATTAAATCAGACTCAATTAAGCTGACTTCAATATTTTTACCCAACAATTTTGCTATTGCAGCACAACACATCCAACCAGCGGTCCCTCCCCCGGCTATGACTATTTTTTTTATCGCATTTTGATTCATGATTCTGTACCTACCTACTCGCTTAACGTCTTAATTTATTTTGTAATTCAGCTCTTAATTTTCGCGCAGTCAGCTCATCCATCGGGCTTGCTAACAAGGTTTGTGCATGCTCTGGAATATGTGTAAATTCGTTTTCAGAAAATACGTAATAATTAAACAACTGCTGCCATGCGGTGCGTTCATGTTTAGGTAAATTACGTATACTTAAAATGGCATGATGTAATGCGTTTCTGGGTTGGCCATAAAAAGCAGGGGTATTTTTAAACCAATAATTAAACAGTATATTTAATGTGCCAAGTCCTTCTACTTGATGCCACCACATACTAGGTAGAATAAGTGCATCACCCGGTTCAAGGTCGACTATATATGCGGTTTTTAGTGCATCTTTAAATTTTGGAAATTGCGTATCATCAAGATTCTTTGTTGTCGTTAAACTAATAGGTTGACCACCAGGGGCTCTATCCAATGGGCCAATATATAAGTTCTCAATTTGCTCTGGTGCGAATAACGTAAAACGTCTTTTACCGGTAACGCAGCATGCTAAATTTTGCGCTACATCATAATGCGCAGGCACAGTTACTTTGCCACCAGCCCATAAATTAAATAAGCAGCCTTGATTTAATGGCGCGACAGAACATAAATCAACGAGTTTAGGTAAACACTGGGCAATACTGGTGGAGCCTATATATATAGTTTCGGCTACAGGCTGATTTGCAGTATCAACTATTTGCTTAAGAACATCGATGAATGCAGCCTGCTTATTAGCAAAGTTAAAACTTGTCATATCGCTGTTATACGAAATCACACCATGTTGATCCGCTGGGATCGTACAAGTGTTTACTAAAAAACCCTGATAAAACTGCTGTAAATAATCAATTGCAGTGTTATCTGATATCTGCCCTGCTCTCACTAAAGGCCACTCACTGACAAAGCCTTTTAACACGATTGGCACTGCGGAGTTTAATAACTTTGCGGGTAAGGTATCAGGTGTTAGGCCCGAGATTGTTTGAAAGCTTTCTACACAATTTGCCATAGCAATACACTTCTATACGGCGATCTTTTGTGATACCAGCTGCGCATTTTTAAGTGCCACTAAATCACGAATATGCACTTGTGAAGCGATTACCATATAAATTTGTGCTAAATAACCTTGTGAATGCAGCTGGGCAATTACATCATGACTTAGCTGCTCAAGCGTATCTTCGTTTATGGTATAAAAACCCAATAAGCTATGTTTTACACCATTGACTAAATCAAGTTCTAAGGTAACTGATTCAAGTAGACCATGTTTAATCAGCGTTTTAATAAATGGTTGGTTTTCTTGTAAGCCATGATGAAGGTTATCAAGCACAGTGACCACTTTTTCGAGGTATTCGCTATTACCTCCATGCTCTAAGAATAAATCAATGCCCTGTTCTGTCGATATTTTTGGCGAGTCGAGATCAATACTGATCACATACTCTTGAGTAGCTACACCGTCTTGCGTGGTATTTTGAGTGGCAATGTAAAAAGGCAAACGTTGCATAGTTAAAGGAATATAGTTCGCTTGCCACTGTTGATTTACCAAGAATAAATTTTCATCCTTGTTAATACCGTATAAACATACTGGCGAAAACGTATTTGTTGCATCATCTTTACTGAAAAAAATAGGATAATGTGCTTGAACGGCTTTAAACTCACTTGGGAATGTTTCGCTATACCAGTATCCGTCACCTAGTTCTGCACTGCGCTGAGGATTTATTTTTAAATGCTGGTGCTCAACATTGTTTAATAGGGCATGGTTGCTCATGAATTGAGGCTCCAATTATTGTGGCCACAGTATGCACATGTAACCGAGATAAATGTAAAAAACAAGTTAAAGTTAAATTGACTATAACAGTTAGTGTAACATTTTACTAGAGAGCCATTAGCAAAAAAAAAGCTGCAAATGCAGCTTTTTAAAGAGGTTCAGTTTCAGAATTTATATGTTAAAAATTATAACGAACACCCAAACCATAACGAGATCCAGTTTGCGTCATTTTATAGATAAGTTCTTTAGTACGACCATATTCAGTGACGTATTCATCTGTGATATTAATACCTTCAATAAATACGGTTAGGCCTTCAACAGCAGGCACTTCATAACTAATATTAAAATCTATTTGATAATATTCATCAGTATAAATAGGCGCTGTTAAGTCACCATTTACACGACGTTCATTAAGAAATGCATCACGCCAGTTGTAAGCAATACGCGCTTGTAAGCCCTCTTTATCATAGAAGAACACAACATTCGCTGTATCACTTAAACCAACTAATGCCTCAGTATCATCCAATGAACTATTATCATACTCAAGTCCTGAATCAACCATAGTATAGTTAACAATGCCACCAAAGCCTGATTCACCAAATAGGTGTTGAATGTTAAATTCAAAGCCATCAATTGTATGCTCAGTATCACCATTAACAGGCACATTCAATCTAAAGATAGCTGTTTCATCGGTTGCAGGATCTCCAATGATACTACCGCCGATTAGCACACCATTTTCGTCGAATTTAGGTTGTACATTTGGATCATCAGCAAAGTTTTCAAAAATATAATTTCTGATCTCCTCATTTGATGGATTTTCACCTAGTGCATTAACCGCGGCCTTAAACTTCTCGCCATTTAATGGATCGGCTAAGTTAAAGATAGTTGAATCGACAGTACCCGTTGTAATCCAATTACTAACATTTTTTCTAAAGTAACCAAATGAAACATAGCTGCCTTCTGAGTAATACCATTCACTCGTAATATCAAAGTTTATTGACTCTAAAGGCTCTAAGGCTGGATTACCTGAGTTTCCTGAATAACCGCTTAGACTACCGCCGGTGTTAACTGATGTACCACCTAACAATGCGTTGTATCCTGCACGTGAAATTGTTTTACTTGCCGCAGCTCGCACCATTACATCGTCAACAACTTCAATATTAAAGTTTATATTTGGTAAGATCTGATCGTAATCGGCAGATTGGCTTAGCGTTTCAATACCTGTTAGACCTGTAACAGAGGTGGCAGTATCTTCATTCCATTCTATGCGGCTATAACCTGGTGCTGATGCTTTAGAAAAGACATCGGTTTTTTCATAACGCAGGCCCACATGTAAGTCAAAGAACATATCATTAAAGTCCCCCTTATAATTTACTTGTAAGAATGCAGCTTTGGTTTTTTCTTCAGTAAAGCGGTTAGTGTCTGCATCCCAATTAGTTGATGCACAGAATTGACCTTCACCATTGGGACCTGCAGCAGCACCGGCTGCTGCTTTACAATCCCCCCAAACACCATCTACGTTAGCAGTTGGATCGGCAAATTCTGCGGCATTAACAATTGCATCAAAGTCTGCAAAGAAAATTGTATCAAATAAATCGTAGTCGGCTTGTGTTGCTGTGCCTTCGAAGTTACCTGCTTTAGCTTGAAACTTATCTAATATTGTATCTTGACGCCAATCGATATCAGCAAAATCACCTTCAACTCCTACACCACCCCAGTCAGGACGCTGTACTTGAGTATGGCGATAGTGGTTATTTACTGTATTAACAGAAGCTCCAAAATCAATACTTAAATTATCATCAATAAAATATTCACCTGAAATTTGGGTTTGATCGATTTCAGAATCATATTTATCATTTGCAAACCAACTTCCCGATAAGCGCAATGTATCTGGGTTAAAGTTTTCAATATTACCTGTTGCAATGCCTGGTAACTCACCCGTTAAGTCTAAGCCTGCACGTGTGCGTGAATATGACGGTAGTTGAATATTATTACGTGTACCATGGCGGGGATCTGATGCTTTCATTTGCGCTTTAGAGCTATGGTGATCAAACTCTAAATTAAGCTGGTCTGAGACAATCCATTCAAGGTTAAAACCAATTGAATCGGTTGATTCGTCGCGCCCCCAAGCACCTACAGTTAATGACGTATCAGCGTACTCCGTAGGGTTGTTTATTTCATATATTTCGGAATAAATCAGTGGATATGAATTCGGCTCTCCGGCCCAAACCGACTCACTTCGATCGCCAGCATAGTTAAACCACACAGAAGCATCTGAGTGTTGCTCTTCAACGTTTGTTCTAAATGTTGTGTAATCTAAAGTAGCCGTTACATTTTCGACAGGTTGGTATTGTAGTACCAATTGACCATTAATACGCTTACGTTGACGTTCTTCAAAAACATAACGTGGTTGTTGTGGATTTGAATATATACCTGTAGTCGGACGGTTGGTTCCGCCATCAGCACCAGCAGGCACACCGCCCCAACCAGTATTTGACGCATCTGATGCTCTATACCCTTGGTCTTGTAAAAACTGCTGCATACCGCTTTCGCGTTCTTGATAACTACCTGAAATTGAAATACCAAACTTGTCATCAGCGAACGTTTGAGAATATAAGCCACTCAATTCTGGAGTTACATTTCCTTGCTCTGTTGATTGATCATCAACAGCTTTTACGCCAAACGTTGCTTTAATGCCAGGGGAGCTTAAAGGTTTATGGGTAGTTAAGTTAATTGTCGCACCAATACCACCTGAGGTAACACTAGCATCAGATGATTTATACACTTCTACACCCGATACACTTTCAGATGCAACGTTTGCAAAATCAAATGTTCTATTACCCGTTGTATTAGGTAATTGACGACCATTTAAAGTAATTAAGTTATTCGCAGGACCAAAACCACGCACGGTTACGCGGCTTCCTTCACCACTTGCTCTATCAACGGAAACACCAGTGATGCGCTGTAATGACTCAGCTAAATTTGTATCTGGAAATTTCCCCATATCTTCCGCAGATATCGCATCAACAATCCCACTAGAATCGCGTTTAATATCCATTGAACGCTGCAATGAACCTCGGATCCCTTTTACTAGAATTAATTCCACGTCTTCATCAGCATCATTTTCCGCTGCATAAGTTAGGTTTGAAACGCCGACTGTACTCAATGCAGCAAGTATGGCTGTTGAAATAACTTTTTTCTTAAACATATTGGTGCCCTTATCTTTAATTTATTATTGGCATTCGTCAATATGCTATGCGTTGATTAAAGTGCATAGAAAACCATTTAGTTATGTTTTGACGGCCAATAAATAATTTATTGTGTGTTAAACGTATACAAAGAATACAATTAGTCATGAATAAGCCTCACTCATTTATTTTGTGAGTAATAATTCTTTCTAATTCTTTGTTTTAATTTCTATTTAATTGTTTCCTAAAATATATTTTGTCACCTCCTTTAGTTACCCACCCAAGTAATAGTCTTTTAGACTACATCTATTCAGATTAAAAAAATCACTTTTTATGCACAAAATGAAGTGTTCCCATAGGGGTAAATTGTCGTTATTTTACCGCTTTCATCATGTTCAAGTTCGGCCATTTTGATACTACGTAAATGGGTTTGACCGCCGGACAACGAGCTATCGTGATAAAACAAGTACCAACTAGCATTATGCTTCACTATTGAATGGTGAGTCGTCCAGCCCAGTACAGGGGCTAAAATAACGCCTTGGTAGGTAAACGGCCCATAGGGATTATCACCCGTAGCATAAACAATTTTATGCGTATCGCCCGTTGAATACGAAAAGTAATAAACGCCATCATGTTTATGAACCCAAGGGCCTTCAAAAAAACGGCGGTTGTTATCGCAAACGGTAATTGGTTTGCCGTTTTCGTCTAAAACAATCACCTCTTTTACATCTTCGCTTAGGCTTATCATATCGTCCGCAAGCTTTGCTACACGCGCCGGTATTGCTGGTGTTTCATTTTTTGGGTAGTTATTTTCTTTATTAAATTTACCCGTTTGCCAGTTTTGTAACTGCCCCCCCCACAAGCCGCCAAAATACAAGTAATAACTAGAATCATCATCTTCAAATACAGCAGGATCGATACTAAATGTACCTTGAATGTAATTATCTTCAGCTTTAAATGGCCCAGTTGGTCTATCACTTTTGGCAACACCGATCCTAAAAATACCTTGTTGATCACGCGCCGGAAAATAAAGGTAATATTGACCTGATTTGTGTGCAGCATCAGGAGCCCACATTTGTTTACTCGCCCATTTAACATCATCAACACAAAGTGCTACACCGTGATCAATGGCTTTACCTGTGCTCTCATCGAGTGAAAATACATGGTAGTCACGCATTGCAAAATGATCGCCGTTATCATTGATCTCATTTTTTGATTCAATATCATGGGACGGATAAATATACACTGTGCCATCAAATACATGCGCAGACGGATCTGCGGTAAACATGTGATCAACTAATGGATTGTGATTCGGTATTAACGAGTTAGCTCGTTGTAAGTCTTTTAATTGTTTAAGTTCAGCGTCACTTAATCCATTGGATGATGGTGCTGTTTGCACTTTATTTTGCATATTCACTCCTAGTATTACCTGCACAATCAACGCCTTTATGAAGGATGAAATTGTGCAGAAAAATTAGTTTATTTTTTATTATCAGCCAGTTGCGTTTGAATGTACTTTACTTCTGGCTCAGTTAATTTGTAACGTGTTATAAAAATTAAGCATGCCACGGTACAAATCACTGGGATCCCAGCAAAGGCAAGTAAAATACCTGATAACGTATGTTCTGATTGTTCTTGATTAGGTACGTAAGCGTAACCAGACAATATCCAACCGGCGAGAGCACCGCCAATTGCAAAGCCAAGTTTGATTGCTAATAAATGCCCTGAAAAAGTAACCGCAGTAAGTCTGCGACCAATCTTTAATGCACCGTAGTCAACGGTATCTGCCACCATAGAAAACATAATTGGGGTAATAACCATATGTGCAAAGTTCGCAATAAAATAGACGATAAAAATAGTCACAATTGCATCGCTTTCAAGTACATAGAATAAGCTATGAGAAATAATCACAACCACTAAAGCAGTTTGAAAAAGTGTTTTCTTTTCAATGAATTTAGTTAAAAAGTTAGTAGAGACAGCCCCTAATACTGAGCCAATTGCAGACAATGTTAAAAAGTTAGAAGTAAGCGATTCCTCTCCTACATAGTACTTAATATAATGCGGTGCGACTGAAGCTCTAACACCAATTAAAATCAATGTTGCCAGGCTGATAACGGCTATTACAACCCATTGATCATTTTTAAATAAACTTAAAAATTCCATAAAGGCATTTTTTTTACCTTGTGCGAGCTCAACTTGCTTCGTTTCTTTGGTCATTTTAAAACACAGTAAGAAACACACTGCCGCAAGGCCACCTAAAAATACCATTGCTAGCGGATAACCAACAACATCATTACCATCACCAAAAAAAGCAACTAGCTTAGGTAATGCCCATACAATGACAAGTAATGCAGCCATTGCCATTGCAAATCGATAGGATTGTAACGAAGCACGTTCTTTAGGATCGTTAGTCATTACTGCGCCAAGTGCGCCATATGGTATATTGATGGCAGTATAACAAGTCATTAATAAGCCATAGGTAAAGTAGGCATAGATAAGCTTACCTGTGGCATCAAAATCAGGGGTTATAAACGCTAAACACGCAAACACACCATATGGCACAGCTAAAAATAAGATATAAGGACGATATGACCCCCAACGGCTTCGAGTTCTATCCGCAATGCTCCCCATAATTGGGTCGGTGATACCGTCAAATAAACGAACTGCTAACAACAAGGTACCAGCAGCGGCTGCAGATAAACCGTAAACATCGGTATAAAATATCAGCATAAAATTGGCGACCATCTGAAATACAATGTTACTGGCTGTATCACCAAGGCCGTACCCTAACTTTTCTTTAATTGTAAGCGTGTATTTTTTGTTGTTCATGTGTGCTCAAATTTTAACGCAAATCGATATAGTCAAAAATACTATATGTATTTTTAGCACATGTAAACAATTACGTTACATTTGCGTTACAATTTTAGGTCATTTGGTAAATTAGGTGATAGTCCTCGCCGATAAAACATCCAAATTGCTAACAATTGAATACATAAATAGATCAACAAATATATAACTAAATTGCTTCGCTCAACATATTCAATTAAATACCGCTTATAACGTAATAGACCAGGTTGATGTGATTGTTTTAGATGGAATTTATCCGCCTTTTCATTTGCACTTTAAGCTTATTTTATATAAGCTTAATAGTCACTATAACAATATCCGTTTTATAGTATTTTTCGAGTAATTTATGCACCATAAAACATCAAACATTTCTAACAATATTAACGAAGAATTGATTCCTGATGATTGTATAAGCAATCTAACAGTGGATAATATTGTGTTTGCTGTTCATGAAGGTAGATTGAAAGTTTTATTGGTTAAATATAATCAAGGCCTTGCAACAAGCCAATGGGGTTTGATCGGTCACTGGGTTCGTAAAGACGAAAACTTAGATTCAGCAGCCCTGCGGGTAGTTAAAAGTACCACTGGCGTTGAAAATCTATATTTAGATCAGTTAAGTGCTTTTGGTAATGTCGATCGTTACCCCGCCAGACGTATTATTACGATTGTTTACTACTCATTAGTTCGCTACGAGGAAACCAACTTAGTAAGTGGTGAAAACGCTTTAGAGTGTGAATGGTTTGATGTGAACAATGTGCCGCCTTTAATGTTTGACCACGCAGACATTCTAGCCAGCGGCTTAGATTATCTACGATATAAAGTAAGACACGAACCTATTGGTTTTAGCCTACTCCCTGAAAAATTTACACTTCTAGAGCTACAAGAAATTTACGAGTCAATTCTTAATAAATCGCTCGATAAACCTAACTTTAGACGTAAATTTCAAAAAATGAACCTACTTATAGACTGCAAAGAAAAACAAAAAAATGTCGCTCATAGAGCCGCGACCCTTTATCGTTTTGATATAAACGTATATGAAAAGCTAAGAGAATTTGGTTTTACATTTGAATTTTAAATACTCTGATAATTAATTGCTGACTCAAAATAAGCCGACCATATAAAATTAAATTACATACTGTAATTAGTATACCTTAAGTGACAGTGCAACAAGGATTATTCCAACAAAAGTGATTACATTTTTAGCTTAAGGACCGAAGACACAAACACAACTTCAGTTAAGCTTGTACCTGCTCCTCTGACAATAAAGACCATAGCCAGGCATAACCCCTTCCCTTTTTGTAATAAGTACACTCAGTCCATTTCGTTGCGAAGATGTAAAGGTATACTTATAGTTGCAACGATGATAATTTCCAGCATAAAGATCCGCTTGAGCAACAACAGACACTTCAACATAAGTAGATTCGTCTTCTATGGCCGCACACACTTTCATCAGCTTTGGTTCATAAACAGTACCGCGCAATACAGGTGATAGCTCGACTTTGATCTGCACACCGTTGCGAGCAACGATCAACCTTAGAGCATCGCGTTTTGAGCGATAGGCTTCCGTTAGCTCGATGTCTTTAAATGCTATTTTTAAATCTGAGCTAATAGCATCAAGTGCATCGCAAATTTCCTGCAAGGCATCATCACAGCTCTTCATTGGCAGATACACCAAATCAATATCGACCGATAAACGAGGAAAGTCTCTGACAAATAAATTGATTGCTGTACCACCTTTGAGGGCAAAGCATTGCTGTTTGGCAACGAAAGGCAATACCTGTATCAAAAGCTGTACTTGTTTGTAATAAATACTATTTCTATCCATCGCTGAACTTATCCTTTACTTGCTAACGCCATATGCTGAGGTACGGTTATCAGATACTCTGTATCCAGCTTCCCACCTTTAGCAACAACACGCTTACCTGAACCTAAGTCGTAATTTTCTACATTTAACTTATCAAACCAAGGATAAGCTTGGCGTTTTGCAAACCAAAAGAATAAGCGTTTGACCTTTACGCTTTTACACTCCTTTAAGAGCGCATCAAGCTTTCTTGGAGATAAGTTCACCAACCCCTGCATTAGCTCATCGGCATGTTCAAATGACACACTTTCAGGCAAATCCATCAACACTTCCAATATGGCTTTTTCCGGACATGAAAAATATACAGGTGGTAATTGCTCTCCCCATTCATGCTTTTTAACGAACGCTATATCTTGGGATAAGCTATCAGGCCACAGTTTACTTGTACTATGTCCTTCGAACTTAATTGGCAATGACAGTCTCGCAAGCCAGGAAGGAAGCTTTTTCGTTGCATATAAATGAATATGAGCCGTACTTCCTAATGATAAATATTGCGACAAACCAGATATGGACAATGCTGACAATCCACCGACCACGATAGACGGAAGTTGTTCATCGACACTTTTTTCCATCATACGCTGCATTGAAGCTACTACGCCTTCCCAAGTGACTGCTCGGGAATACTGACTGTAAACACCTGCAGCTAGTAGCAACAACGTATCGGTTTTGACAGCATTATCTAACGCATGAGCACTCAAGCCTTGCTCTGCAAGCCACTTCTTTGTAGCTAACATGCCATAAGGTAAAAGAGTTTTAAGAGATTGCTTATATGACTCTTTCACCGTTTCACGCTGGGAATGACTAACCATTTCTAAACACCAAACCCTTCTTCTAGTTTATCTCTTTAGGATTTCGCGGCGCAAATCGCCGTAAAACCTAGTTTTAATAAACTAACACAACAAAAGGAAGTTTACCATTCTTTCTATTTACGGCGCATAACGCCGTATAATTGCCATTTATTAAACCAGCCCAGCTATTAACCCAAGCGATAAAATATCAAGCCCCATCCGCAGAGGTACTTATTGGCTCAAACCTATGAATAACAAGGGCTACAAGGCGGTTTGTGTCATGAATAGCAATCAACATGCCTAACGAGAAAAATTTGTACACACTGTTTGTACACTCGCAACGATGACACATCAAAAACCACAATGACGAACCCTTTAAATTC
The DNA here is from genome assembly GCF_018860635.1 of Aliiglaciecola lipolytica. Classification (GTDB taxonomy): domain Bacteria; phylum Pseudomonadota; class Gammaproteobacteria; order Enterobacterales; family Alteromonadaceae; genus Aliiglaciecola; species Aliiglaciecola lipolytica_A. Next base: position 365,031 of record NZ_JAHKPT010000035.1, on the reverse strand, counting down.
ATAAACTTACAAACATAAAACTAGAGATGATCGCATTTATTCCGCTTTTGTAATGTCGAAACCAAAGTACCAAAACCAGGAGGTGCTTTCTTCATCAAACCCAGTAACCACAAGGCCTACATCCAGATTTGTGTCATAGAACTTTCGCCAAAGGCACCTAAAACGGAATTTGTACTCAAGTTTGTACACACTTTCCGAGGTTACGCTTGAACATCATTGAAAAGCAAAGAAACGAGAAAAAGACAAAAAGCCTTTAAATTCAGTACGTAGAGATGTGATTGTGGTGTGCAATGAAAGGTGGTTTTAAGCGCTGAAAGGCTGGGCGGCATCAGGGTGAGAGATGATCGCAAAGGTGCGACGTTTATCGACTTCTTGCTGATATGACATGGGCCCTTCAATCTAGCTAAATTATTACAAAGAATTTCGGGCGCGAATTGTATATGAGATAGGCGAAAAAGTCCCGTTGCTTGTTAATTGTTTCAACTTTTTCAGTAAAATAACCCTAGATCTATAAAAATAAAGTAAAAAAATGAAATTTTAGATTTACTGTTAGATTTTTTTAGCTTATATTTTGGACTGGTAAGTTTTTTACCTACTCATAATTTTTTTACTGGAAGGTCCGATGTCACGAAGAAAAAGATTTAGCGGCGAGCAACTGCGTTCTTTGAGGAAAGAAGCTGGTTACACTCAAGAAGAACTTGGTCAGCGAGTTGGGATCAGCAGAGAGACTGTGTCAGCTATTGAAAATGACAAACCTGAAACGATGAACAGTATCGGCGTAGAAGTTATTAGTAAATGGTGGTCAGTATGCCGCCAAAGGGCCTCTGAACAAACTAGAGAGTCTTTTTTCTCAACAGTGATGGATTATTTCGGCTTTTCCCATAGCTGATGCTACTTTCCCACTATTTACCCAAATTGCTAACAGCCCTCCTAGGAGGGCTTTTTATCTTTGCGGGTATGTATACTTTTGGTAACCCCCTTTTATTCGACCGATTGTTTATTTGTATCCTTGTATTTACCGCTATCGTCTGTCGAAAAAATGTCAACGTTTTAGGGGTTGTCATTATTTTGGTAATTCAAAGACTGGTTGAAGAAACCGCATGGTCGATTAGCGAATTAGAATTTGCAGATCTAATAAAAGCCTCGTTTTACCTTCTTAGTATCGCGGTCTATTGGAAAATCAAATACGACAAAGCATCCAGGTTACTGCTTTTAGGTCTTATCATTTCTTTATCCGCTGAATTTTATTGGATATTGAATCAACAACTCGCCCCTGAAATCTATTGGTATATTACCTTACAGTCTTCCTATTTATTTGCGCGGCACCTTTTTTTCATGCGTGTTGCTTACATGTCAGATATTCTGCCCAAACAACAAATTGAGTCAATCAACCTTGATTGGCAGATGTATAAATTAAATGCCCTGTTTGCCGTACTTCAACTATTTATGATTTTTGAATACATAATTCGTAGTGTATTCGAATATAAAAAAGTACTGTTGATTTGGACTTCTTATCCATACCTAGCTCAACTTTGCTATACCTACCTTATCTGGATCGTTTTCTACGAAAGCTATAAATTGTTAATTCCTAAGCTACTTCGCGCATAAATCACTGCAAAATTGTTTAAAAAAAACGCATACTGTTACACTGTTGTGGATTTAAATCCACATTTTGCATTTTGATTAAAGATGAGGAAAAGCAATGAGAAGCGAAAATATAATCAAAGTCGCCCTGCTCACGTTACTACTGACCACCTCAGTTGTGGCTTCTAACGCTTATGCAGGTTCTAAACAAAAACCCCCTATAGCCGAAACAGTTAATGCAAGCGCCTGGTACGACAGTATTATTAGCTTGTTCAACTTCTAAGCCACCATATCCATTTACTAATTTAAGGAATAACCATGAAACACAACACACTAATCAAAGCCGCTATGCTAACGCTCGTTATGACCACCTCTGTTGCTGCCACCAGTGCACACGCAGGCTCAAAACAGAAGCCACCCATTGCTGAAACAACTCAAGCAAGTTCTTGGTACGACAGCATCCTTAGCTTTTTCAGCTTCTAAATCGTCATTAACTCATTTAACAAATTAAGGAATAACCATGAAACACAACACACTAATCAAAGCCGCTATGCTAACGCTCGTTATGACTACCTCTGTTGCTGCCACCAGTGCACACGCCGGCTCTAAACAGAAGCCACCTATTGCTGAAACAACTCAAGCAAGCTCTTGGTACGACAGCATCCTTAGCTTTTTCAGCTTCTAAATCGTCATTAACTCATTTAACAAATTAAGGAATAACCATGAAACACAACACACTAATCAAAGCCGCTATGCTAACGCTCGTTATGACCACCTCTGTTGCTGCCACCAGTGCACACGCTGGCTCAAAACAGAAGCCACCCATTGCTGAAACAACTCAAGCAAGTTCTTGGTACGACAGCATCCTTAGCTTTTTCAGCTTCTAAATCGTCATTAACTCATTTAACAACTTAAGGAATAACCATGAAACACAACACACTAATCAAAGCCGCTATGCTAACGCTCGTTATGACCACCTCTGTTGCTGCCACTAGTGCACACGCTGGCTCTAAACAGAAGCCACCTATTGCTGAAACAACTCAAGCAAGCTCTTGGTACGACAGCATCCTTAGCTTTTTCAGCTTCTAAATCGTCATTAACTCATTTAACAAATTAAGGAATAACCATGAAACACAACACACTAATCAAAGCCGCTATGCTAACGCTCGTTATGACCACCTCTGTTGCTGCCACCAGTGCACACGCTGGCTCAAAACAGAAGCCACCCATTGCTGAAACAACTCAAGCAAGTTCTTGGTACGACAGTATTTTGAGCTTATTAAAAGTCTAAAAATCAGTGATCTAGTTAGATATATGCAAACTTAAGAATACATGTTTAGAAATAGGTAAGTTTTTAAAGTAGTAACTTAGTTCCCATTATCGGTAGTAATAGTAATGAATAATTTCGTGTTTGAATTATTCGAACAAAGTGAAATCCTGTTGCTTTGATGCTCAATTCGTTTCAGAAAGGTGCTTGTTTGTCATGACAAAAGTACCTTCTTCCCCGTTTCAACCTGCATTTCAGCTAAAATTTGTTTAACGGTAAATTATTTACCTTTAAAAAACAAACAGTTATATATTTAGGATGTTTTTTTACACCATGTGGAATTCAATCCACAAAACGTTGCTTACAATATGTTGAAAATTAAGGCAGACAATAATTATTAATACGCCAATTCAATTGTTGTTTGCTACATATATAATAATAAATGGAGTAGGAACCTTATGTATATAACAGGTAGTGATTTGCGGAAAATGCGTTTAGAAGCTGGTTTAACAACTGTTCAAATGGCTAAACTTGCAAATGTTAAAACTAGAAAAACTTATGAAAATTGGGAAAAGAATATTGGTAGCCCAAGCATGAATCAATTCATCGCAATGTGTAATGGGTGTCAATTCAACTCATCAGCAATTGTTCAAATGGCAATGGATCGTTCAGATGCCAGCCAACAAATGAATTTAGAAAGTGCTGCAGTAAGATAAATTAAAATAAATTTATTTTACTAAAGTCGTTTTCATGATCAGGCCGTTTTCACGGCCTGTTTTAGTTGGGTAATAGTCTTTTCGAATTTCGATAAAACTAAAATTATTTTTTGAATAGAGTTGCACAGCCGTTTGATTGGACTCTCGCACTTCCAGCCATATCTCGTCACAGTTGCGTAGCTTACACTGTAGAATAAAATGCGAAAGTAACTGCTGACCTAAACCTTTTCCGCGGTAATCGCCACTCACCCCCAGATCCATCAATGTAGCTTCACCAGCCACATTAAGACCAATGTAATACCCTATTACTTCCTCATCAACTACCAGCTGATAAGCAAAATAAGGTTTTGTTAGACTGTCTAAAAAGACCGACTCAGACCAAGGATTAAGATGACAGGATTGTTGGACGCGAAAAACCGCAAAATGATTAGCTTTGTCTATTTGTTGAATTTGACTATTCATAACAAATTAAAATACTTGATGTAAAATTCGCCACAGTTGTCTTTTATCTTGGCTAGAATTTATTTTGTCCGGAGTTGGCGCCGTCAATACCAAGCCATTAAGAGATAGTTTATCACCTACTTGCCAAGCTAACTTAAAATCAACGTAATCGTTAGGATCAGCATTTTCTTCGAATATACAATGAGTGATAGATAAATCTGCATACAACAGCAAATCTGCTAACAGTTGGTTATTCGCGGTCTCAGGCATACACAACAACAGACCGTTATTAGCAGATTTACGCTTTGATTCAATTTGTTGTCTTAGTCTTTGCAAGCCTGCTTGCTTTTGCTCTTGGCTAGGTAATTGAAGTGCCGAACTTGAAACATTGCTTTGAGTCGTTACTTCACTGTCTAACTGAGCCACATCTTGACTATTAGTTTTTAGTTGCCACGGTACAATTCCCATGTGAGTGAGCATGGCTGCTTGATATTTGCTGAGTGGTTTTGGGGTAGGCTCGTTCATTCTTCAAGACTAACAGAAAAATTGGCAGGGGTGGAGAGATTCGAACTCCCAACCGTCGGTTTTGGAGACCGCTGTTCTACCAATTGGAACTACACCCCTGCAGAAGAAGCAGCATTATACTCATGGAAAAAAAAAGGTAAAGTAGTTTGAAGTGCTAATTAGCAGAAATTCTTCACTTTACTCGAACTTAGCTATTCCCATCGTCTAATAAAACCGTTTTTGCCGCTTCTTTCCAAAGGTCATAAGTTAATTGCACAATAGGAAATTGTTTTTGAAACTGCTCGAATACATAATCTTCACTAAGATCACAAAATTTTGCATAACTGTGCTGTAAAATTGACATTTCGTGAAGCTCCATATTGTTAATAAATGCACATGAAGCTAGATCAAAATACCGATTTCCTAAAGAAGCGTACTCCCAATCAAACACTAAAGAAGACTCTCCTATTGCAACATGTTCCATGGCTAAGTCATTGTGACATAAGACCTGGTCGCATTTATGGGTCTCAATCCAATCCGGTTTACATTGGTCAATCCGATTCTGCCAATAATCGAGATCTGAAACGCTCGCCGCATTTAAATACAATATCCAGTCTTTGGGCAAATCGATTGAAGTCGCGACTGTCGGTAAGTGGTGGATATCACTCAATACTTTAGCTAATAACTGAATTTTCGCGGATTTTGGTTTGTTGATATTGAATAGTGAAACGTGCTCTACCCAAGACTCAACCTGAAAATCATGGGCTTTAGACAGGTAAATAGGTGTTGAGGTTATGCCAAGTTCACTCAGTTGTTGTTGCTGCATAAACAAGGCTTGCCGATCGGTTGGTGTAATATGATTTAATTCAAAGGTTTTTAAAAAGTAAACTGCAGATGATGTAGTGAGGCGATAACTTAAGTTTACCACCCCACCCTTTATAGGCTCCAAAGACAAGTGTTGTCCAAACAGTTGACTGGCTATTAACTCATCGATGATTCGGGCCTTTTTCATCTTCTTTCCTTTAATCTGACATTCTGAGCATACTCTTGCTATGCTGCCGACTCAAGTTAGATTTTTTGGTAGGCTTCCTCTGGCAAAGATTCGACTTTATAGGCTTTTTTCCATTTAATATATCCATAAATTGCTAAGCCAAAATACCAAATAAACATTACGCCAGTCAGTAACAATCCGTTGATGAAATATAGATATGCTGCGAATGTATTGATGACAATCCAAAATAGCCAATTTTCAAGCACCTTGTTAGCCATTAAATAGGTGGCATAGACACTGAAAACTGTCACAAAAGCATCTAGATACAAATCACTTCCTTGCCATGAAAGTGTTACAAGATGAGGCAATGCCAACCCCATAACAACTAACAAAGAGACCATCCATAAATGCACGACCAGCGGAACCTCGGACACTTTAAGCACATCATTCTGAGTTGTTTTTTGCCATCTCAACCAACCATAAATTGCCATCACTAAATAATACATATTAAGCAGGCTATTGAAGGGCAAACTGACTTCCCAAAAAATATAAACGTAAAGAGTGGTACTAATCAGAGCAGCCGGCCAACACAATATATTTTGGCGCGCCGCTAACCAAGGGTAGAGCAGTGAAAAAGTCACTGCTACTACTTCTAGTACCGATTGTTGTCTAACCTGTTCGACTAGCACAACATACAGGTCTTCCATTACTTAGACTCACCCATAGCATCGCCATTTAAGAATTTACAAACAAATATCGCTTGACCAACTTGTTCATAGGTTTTTTGCATTTCGGTATTCAAGATGCCCATTAACTCAGTCATATCTCCGCGCACTATGGTGCTGGTATCACTCGTTGATGTCGTCAACTGCGAATAACTATTGAGTCGGTCAATAAAGTCTTGGATTGGTGCTAAGTATTTTTGGTTAAGTGGATATAACGAGATTTCAACTACTGATTTCATAATTAGTGTCCAATTTGATTAATAACGTAAGCTTGCGGTAAGTCCGAATTGACGACCATCGCCAAGTTGCAGGTAAGGTTGAGGCGTCGCATATCCGTCTCGCGGATCATTACTAAAACCACCGAACCCTCTAACGTAATGTTCGCGGTCCAGTATGTTTTTACCCCATAGAGAAAACGTCCAATCCTGCCAATCTAAACGTAATTGCGCATTTACTAAAACAGTGAAAGGTGATTCCACATCGTGCCCATCGGAAAAACGATAGTTGTCTTTGCCATCCGCTTCTAAGCGCACACTTACAGTTTGAGATAAATACCCGACAGCAGCTAAGTTAAATGAATTTTTTGGCGCTTGGGCTTGCCATTGTTTATCAATATAGGTGCCGTCGGCCTGGGTATAACTTCCAAAATAAGCGTCTAGATAACCATAATTAGCAGTCAGGTTTAACAACTCGGATACTTGCCAATCAAGTTCTACTTCTAAACCTTTGTTGGTTCCCACATCTGCGTTGCCGATGATATCAATAAAACTCGGAATACCTTCTTCGCTGATTTGCACGTCATAGTCACTAACTTGGGTGTCTTCTCTATCCATGTAGAAAAGTGCAACTCGCATAAAGAGTTGATCGTCAAAGGCTTGTCCTTTAATGCCAACTTCGTAGTTCCAGTTGTACTCAGGAGAAAATAAACGACTTGCTTCGCTTACCCGTTGGTCAGGGTTGAATCCACCTGCTTTATACCCTCGCGAAACACTCGTATACACAGATGCTTGATTTATTGAATATTTAAGAACAACTTTACCACCTAGCATGGTATCCGTTTGCTGCTCGATATAACCGTCATTGTTGATATAATCCATCTCAAAACGATCCGCTCTAAGACCAACGCTTAAATTTAGATTTGACGTAAGCTGGGTGTCGGTTTGACCATATACCCCCAAATTTTGAGGTTCATATTGACTGGTGAAGTCTTGCTCTGCATAGGTATAATTTCTGCGCGTATTTTCATCAATATCACGAGCAAAAAAACCAATTAGCCACTGCGTGCTATCATCAAAAATCAATCCGTTGTCATTTGAAACAACTCTCAAATCAACACTGGTTAAATCCCTCTCACGATAATAGTAATCAGTCGAGCTGTATTCCCAAGGGTGAAAGCCCACATAAGTCCAGTCTTCATCATAGCCGTACACTGAATCTGATGTAGTGTGGTTCAATGAACCAATAAGTGTAGATTTTGCAAATTCAATCTTCGCTTTTATGCCAAAAGCATGGGTTTCTTGAGTATCAACACCAGGCTCATCTGAGCGAGTAACCCCATCATTATCAAGTGAAAACGCATCATAGCCATTATCAATATCAAAATACTGATAATTAAAATCGATGGTTGTGTTATCGGTTGCTAGAAACTTGAGCTTCAAACGCGCAGTCAACTCATCTAAGTTATCGGTATCATCTCTATCTAAAAATTGATTGTAGATAAAACCGTCACTTTTAAACTGGTTGATGGCAACACGATAGAAAAGTTTATCAGTAATTTGATTACCGTAAGCTGCACCAATATTCCAAGTATTTTGCTGAGCAACAGTGGCAAGAAATTTTGTTTGTTGCTGCTCATTTGCCTCGGCGGTTTTGATTTTAATTGTTCCAGCCATACCCGCAGCGCCAAACTCAGTAGCCTGCGGTCCACGCAAAATTTCTACTTGTTCAACATCGAACAGGGTGCCGATGCCGGCAAATCCAGAAAAATCAAAATCATCTACTAACAATCCTACTGAGGGATTATTAGGTTCAGAATATTGACTACGTTCACCAATTCCACGTATTTGTATAAAACGTCCTCGGGAAGCGCCACTGCTAAAGTTAATATTGGCACCTACCCCTAAAATATCCTCAAGATGAAAGCCATTGCGTTGTTCAATCACCTCTTCAGATATCACACTGACACTGGCAGTGACGTTCTGAATATCGTTTTCTCTGAAGTCTGAGGTAACAGTAATCACTTCTAGATTTTCACTTGCTAACGCGTATGCAGGAATTGCACTTAATAAGGTTGTGTAAAGTAAAGGAAATTTTAATTTCATTTGGATCTCTTCTAATTAATGAAAAGATCCGGTATTTCGGCAGTAAATGGAGAGCTTTAAGAAGTTCTTGATGACCATTCCTACGCCGGTATTATCCGGATCAGGTATAAGGGTTTCCAATAAATTAGATCTCAGCAAAGAGCACCCCTTGGTGTAACAAGTTAGTGTTTAACTTGAACGGCGAGATGATAGCAAGGGCGTAATGGAATCGCCATGAATATATTGCTGTTTTTTGAAATTGGTATGGATTGCGCATGCAAAATTAATAAAGTCGAAAGCTTCGGACTCCCCAATTAAAAACGCAAGTTAACTTATTGAATATTTTGAATTTGTAAAACTACGCTGCCAATTAGGCAAATCATAGAACTGATGAATGACGGTTAATTCATACATTCAACTTGAATTTCTCACTTAGTGGTTCAATATAGTTAATCGACACTTTTCAGCTTCTTTACATAATTTCGGATTTGAAAATGCAAAATTTTATCTACTACAATCCCACTAAAGTTGTTTTTGGAAAAGACAGTATTAGTAAATTATCCACTTTACTACCCAGTGCCAAAATCATGTTGATATACGGCGGTGGAAGTATCAAAAACAACGGTATCTATCAACAAGTTATTGAACAACTTGAGGGGCACGATTGGTGTGAATTTTCCGGGGTGGAGCCTAACCCCGAATTTGAAACATTGATGAAAGCCGTATCAATGGTGAAATCAGAAGACGTAGAATTTATTCTCGCAGTTGGAGGTGGCTCAGTCATCGACGGAGCTAAATTTGTCGCCGCAGCCACAGATTTCGAAGGCGAACCTTGGGACATTTTAGCTAAGGGTGCAAAAGTTAAAAGTGCTAAAAGTCTTGGCTGCATATTAACACTCCCAGCGACAGGTACTGAAACCAATACCAGCTCAGTGGTAACTCGTCGAGAATATAATCTTAAATTACCCTTCATGTCGGAACATGTTAGACCTCAATTCGCGGTACTAGACCCAGAAGTCACCTACTCTTTACCGGAACGCCAACTGGCAAATGGTGTGGTAGATGCATTTGTACATGTTATTGAGCAATATCTAACCTACCCCGTAAATGCGAGTGTTCAAGACCGATTTGCGGAATCGATCTTAAGCAACTTAATTGATATCGGGCCGCAGGTGCTCATGTCTAAAGATTATGAATTGCGTGCGAATCTAATGTGGAATGCGACACAAGCGTTAAGTGGACTGATTGGCGCTGGAGTACCTCAAGATTGGTCTACCCATATGATAGGGCATGAGTTAACAGCCCTTTATAATTTAGATCATGCCGTTACCCTTGCAATTATTTTACCCCGTGTAATGCAACATCAGCGTGAACACAAACGGGAAAAACTGCTTCAATATGCAGAGCGAGTTTGGGGATTAAGCCGCTATGATGAAGAAGGGGCAATCAATTTAGTTATTGAAAAAACTGAACAATTTTTCCGAGATATGGGAATCAAGACCACCCTATCTGAATATGACATTGATAGTGATGTAGCCGAAAAGGTTGCTTCGAGACTCGAAAAAGCGGGCAAAACTAAAATAGGTGAAAGGCAAAACATTACGCCTGAAGATGTTAGAAAAATAGTTACCGCAAGTTTATAGAATAAAAAATGCCGCTAACTTCAAAACGTCAGCGGCATTTTTATCTCAAACAAATTGAGTTTGGATAACGTTACAAGAAACTAATCACTTAAATTCAATGATCTTAATTCTTGCTGGGTTTGTTGTTCCAAATCTTTAATCGTTTTGCCATGAGGCACAGGCTCTCTGGTAGTTGGATCTAAACTGACAAATACAATATCATCCGCCACGCATATGGTTTTTTTGGTCACCTTATTGCGAACCATGCAGGTTATAGTTATCGAAGTACGCCCAACTTTTTTAGTCGCCAGACCAAATTCTACTACATCTCCTTTTAACGCTGGAGATTCAAATGTAATTTCACCAATATGCTTTGTTACCAACACATTCGTTTCTAACTGACAAATAGCATAGATAGCAGCTTCTTCATCAATCCATTCCAATGCTCGACCACCAAATAACGCGTCAGCATAATTTAAATCTCCTGGCATCACTAACCTTCGAGATAGAAAGCGCATTCGTATTCCTTAAATTTATTCAATACACTAGGGAGTTGAACTATATCAAGAATTCAACTAAAAAAGCATATGACATTAGAAGTATTAACTTGGCTTGAGAAACGCAGACGCAATATCGGTCACCGACAGTTGTTGGTTATATCCGGATCGCAGGAGTGGGTTAAAGAATCGATAACAAATATACTTACTGCACATGCTCCAACATCGAGTATTTGTGTCGGTGATATTGATTCTGTAAAAAATATTGAATCAAAGCAATATAGGAGCGTTTTAGGTCAAGAATTCGAATGGGTGGTATATGATGGCTTTGCTGATATTAGAGGCAATGCCCTACTCGCTTTGAGCGGCTGTGTGAGTAAAGGCGGCTTGATGATATTACTTTGCCCAGAACTAGATGCTTGGTCACAAAATGGCAATACGCAAAGTACAGTTCAAGGATTAGTGCCTAATACAAGCCGTCCTCACTCGCCATTTATAGAATGGTTAGTGGAGCATATTAAAACCTTCCCTGGCGTTTCAATCTGGCAACAACAACAATTGCAACTAACTCAAGCAGAAACAACCGAATTGAGAAAAAGCCATTTTCAAGATGAAGTATGTATGACTGCTGATCAGTTTCAGTTGGTGGAATATATCAAGTTTGCATATTCTAAAGATAACAATCAGATAGTCGTTCTTGCAGACAGAGGCAGAGGAAAATCATCTGCTTTAGGAATTGCAGCTGGACAATTAATCATGTCAACGAATACCACATTTTTAGTGACGTCAGCCCATCGTTCCATGACTCAAAAAATATTTGAACAAGCTTCGAAAATTTTAAAAACAAATGACCCTAGCCGAGATATTAAACAAATTTTAGCGAATCACTTGGCGTATGTTCCTTTCGATAAAATTATTCAAACCCAACCAAAAGCCGATTGGTTATTCGTCGATGAAGCCGCCTCATTGCCCTCAGAAGTGTTAGAAAAATTAGTTCAGCTTTATCCAAACGTAGTTCTCAGTACAACAGTTCATGGTTATGAAGGCAGCGGCAGAGGCTTTGAGTTACGCTTTAAATCTTTTTTAAGAACCTATTTTGCACACTTTCGTGAATTCATGTTGCACACACCTATTCGCTGGTTCGAAAATGACCCTCTTGAAGCCTTTTGGCATAAGGTCATGGCGCTAAAAACCACAACCCAGAGTTCGGTATCCAAGCGGTTGACTGAATACCAGAGTATTTCCAACTCTTCCAATGAATTGGTTTACGAGGTTTATAATGGAGCACAATTAATCAAGCAGCCATCGCTATTACAAGGGGTATTTGAATTGTTAGTTGATGCCCATTATCAAACTTCACCAGACGATTTGGTTAGAATGTTGGATGGAGATCAACACATTCACGTGTTTAGTAATCAATATGCAGAGCCAATAGGAGTCGCCCTCACCGCCTTAGAGGGAGGGGAAGATCTAACTCCAATTGCAATAGACATTGCCCAAGGCAGTAGACGCATCCTTGGCCACTTAATTCCGCAACGGTTAGCATTTGATAATAATAATCCAGAGTACTTGTTAAAGCGCTATATACGCGTGATTAGAATAGCAGTCAAACAAGAATATAGGCATAAAAAAGTGGGCTCGCAGCTGTTAGCCCATATACAAAGATCTGCAGAAGAACATAAGGTAGATTTTTTAGGTAGTTCGTTTGGAATAACAAAAGAGCTCGCGCTATTTTGGTACAACAATGATTTTCAGTTGGTAAAACTTGGTATTAAACAAGACGCTTCAAGTGGAGAATTCAGTGCAATTATGCTCAAACCATTGTCTTGTAATGCTAACCAGATTAGCAAATTTTTAAACCTAATTTGCACTCAGCAAATACACTATCAAAAAGATTACCGCCTAAAAACGCTTTCCCCTGCTTTAGTTGAACTAATATTCAACAACCTTAAATTAAAAAAATCTGCACAGCCATATGACAGTCATAAAATGAAAATGTATTGGCGTAATTTAATGACCCAATTTATTGCAGGTAATCGCCCTCTGTTTGCAGTTGAGTTTGCTGTATTCAATTGGATAAAAAGTCTTTCTATAAATTTGCAGACTCTAGATGAAGAGGCCATCCATGGGTGGAAATTTATTAATGATGTGATAGTCGCTAAAAACAGCTATCCTCAGCTATGTACTAACTACAAGTTAGCAGGTAAAAAACAAATTGAAAGTTACTTTCGAGAACAATTAAAAAAACTCATTAAAAATTAAGCTCTACTTCCATTAAATATCGCTAAGATAAACACGGTTCTTTCAGCATCATCCGCTAACTTGATTTCAACAATCCGAATTAAACAACAATAAATTAGAGTAAACGACAGGCCGATGAAGTGACCAAAAAAAAACAGAGATGAAAAAAATTAGATAAGATTGAGGACATTTAAAAACCATCAGCTATCAACAATAAACCTAAAAAACCTACAAAAATCTTTTAATTAGGCTTACATTTATGAATAGTGAGAGAGCAATAAAAAAGGCTTCTATTAAGAAGCCTTTTAAAGGTAACAATATTGCTATCGAGATCTTAAAGTTAAACTTTAATACCGCGATTTTTCGCTTTTTCTTTAATATACGGTTCCCAAGCTCTAGCAGTACGTTCAACGTTTTTGTCTTTCTTCGCTTCACGAACATGAACCATAGCTTGACGGAAGTTACCGGTATAAATATTTGCTTCCATCATCGCGATATGAATTCGACCAGTTTGGTCTGCTCCATTATCAAGCGCTTTTTGTAAAGCATTTATTGAACCTTTGTAATCTTCTGCCGCAAGTAACAATATACCTTGCTTGCGATATAAATCAGCGTCGTTTTCTATCTTAGCTGCCTTTTCATAATAGCTAGCTGCCGTTTTATACTCTCTTGCTTGATGGTAAGAGTTAGCAAGACTCGATAAAGTCTGTTCACTCTCTTCTATCAAACCTGACTTCATATACTTTTCCAAAAGCACAGCTGCTTTATATGGAATTTCATTAGTCGCGTATAATTGTGACAATGCTTTTATTTCAGACTTTTTAGCCAAGTAACCCTGATTGTATGCAATTTCAAATGTAGAAAGGGCTTTTTTATAGTCCTCAACTAACATGTAGAAAAAGCCTAATTGTGACCACCACTGTTTGCTTTCAGGAAAAGTACGCACTAGCTCTTCAGCAACGGCGACAGTTTCCGGATACATTTTACGTTCGTAAAATGATTGCAACTTTAAAACATAAGGGTTTTTGTTAGGTTTTTCATACAAAGCAATCGCTTTATCAGCAGGTGGAACCATCTTAGGAAGATCTTTTAGCTCATAATAAGCTTGAGACATACGTGTATAGATGTCTGGATCTTCTTTACAAGTGAAGGTCATCCACTGCTCATAATACTTAACAGCTTTAGCATATTCCTTCTCTTGCATACTAAGGTCTGCAACAAGTCTCACAGTGTTAGCATGCTCAGAGTCGTTGAGTGCTTTTGGGTTAACAGATCCTTCAAGATACTCAAGAGCCTTAGCTCCTTTACCATCCTGACCTGCCAACATTTTGCCGATAAAATTATCAGTAAACGCTTTGTCGTATCCGTCTTTAGCATCAACTTCATAAAGAATAGCTAAAGCTCCATCGATATTATCGTTATTATACTCTTCAAGCGCTTTCTGAATCTTTTTACCAACGCGCTCACCAACGATATTGGTTGTGCCACGCTTGTAATCTGCACAAGCTACCGGTGCCGACTGAGCTGCTGCTGTGTTTGATAGCAATGTAGCGGCACCTAGAGTTGCTATCGCAGTAACATTTATTACAAACTTTTTCATTAGCCTTGATCCAATTTAAAGTCCAATTGCACTTTCATATTGAACTGTTTTTCAGGTTTCCCATCGACGATTTTTGGCTTGTATTTCCACTTACGCAATGCACGTTTAGCTTCACGGTCGAAGATACGTTTAGGATCTGCATCCAAAACATCAACATCGTCCACGCCGCCTACTTCGTTGATAGTGAAAGATAAAATAACCCATCCTTCCTTACCATCTCGAGCGGCTTGCACTGGGTACTTAGGCTCAATACGAACAATCGGAGTTGCTTCACCATCGCGTTGCATATTACCAACGCCACCGATATCAATTGATGCGCCACCAACATCTACAGCTGGCATGTTAAAGCTTACGCCATCAGCATTTGCGTCTTCCACATCAGGTTCAACCGGCTGAATTTTAGGCGGTTGCTGAGGAGGAGGAGGAGGTGGTGGTGGAACACGTTGACGAGTTTGTGTTGCTTCGTCTGGGTCCGACATTACAATATCAATAACAGGTGACTCAGGTACTTCACTTGCTGGTTGCGAAGAATTTGCAACCAGCTTAGCCATTACCACAAAAAGGGCAAAAGCAACGACGGCACCAAGCAATATAGAGAAAATTACTCGCATGATTATGATGCTCCTCTAGCTGCTACTGAGATTTGGTCGATACCTGCGGCTTTGATTTGATCCATCACTTTCACCACAATACCATGTTCAGCTTTTTCATCTGCTTGAATAATCACAACATCTGAAGGCTGTTCGGCCAAAAGCTTTTCAAGGTTCGCTTGAATAGATTCAACCTTAACTTCGCGCTTATCCATCCAAATTACACCGTCTTCCGTGACAGCAATAAAGATATTAGCGTTTTTAGATAAAAACGCCTGGCTAGCGCCGGGTTTATTCACCTGTATCCCTGCTTCTTTAACGAAAACAGTGGTTACAATGAAGAAGATAAGCATGATAAACACGATATCGAGCATCGGTGTCATATCAATCGCTGCATCTTCCTCTGGTACACGTTCTTTACGAGCCATAAACTTCTCTCTTAATGGTGAGGAAGGCTGTCAATCAGCTTCTCTTTGGCGATTTTAACTTTTGATTCCAAACGAGAACTAAAGAAAACGCCAGACAAAGCTGCAACCATACCTGCCATAGTAGGAATTGTTGCCATTGAAATACCAGCTGCCATCAATCGAGCATTACCGGTTCCTTGCGTCGCCATAGTTTCAAATACGTTAATCATGCCCCAAACTGTTCCTAGCAAACCAATTAGAGGACACATTGCCACTAAGGTTTTAATCAGTAACATGTTACTGCCTAGTTTGTCTGAAGCCTGTGAAATCCAAGCATCACGGATTCTATGCGCATACCAGGAGGTGGTATCAGTTCTAGCATCCCAATCTTTGATGATATTTTTTCTCATCTTAGGATACACAGAATTTAAAAACCAAAAGCGCTCTATCATTAACACCCACATGAGAAAGAGCGCTAAAGCGACGAGGTATAACACCCCGCCTCCTGTCGCGATAAACTCCCTGACAGAATCCCATAATCCAATCAGGTCAGCCATATTATGCTTTCTCCGACTCTGCGTGAGCAGCTACTATGCCCGCAGTTTGTTCGTCAAGGATATGCACGATTGATTTACTACGACCAGCAACGATGCTGTGCATAAGGATTAGCGGAAGAGCCGCGATAATACCTTGAGCTGTAGTTACCAATGCCATTGAAATACTTCCAGCCATCAATCTTGGGTCACCAGTACCGAACAACGTAATTTGTTGGAAGGTAGCGATCATACCAAGTACCGTACCTAGTAGACCTAGTAACGGAGCGATAGCAGCAAAAATCTTAATGATGTTAATACCACTTTCAATAGAAGGAAGTTCTTTAAGGATAGCTTCATCCAACTTCATTTCTAAGTTTTCAGTGTCAGCAGTTTTGTTTTCGTTGTAAACCTTTAATACACGTCCAAGTGGGTTGGATGATGAAGGAGAACCAGGATTATTTAACTGTGAACGCATTTTGCCACTGATAAGTGTAAGTGTGATGATTTTGTAGAAACCAATCAACAAACCAATCACCAACATTACAGTGATTGTATATCCAACTGGACCACCTGCATGGTAACGCTCTTCCCATGTTGCTTTCTGTTTCAATAGGCCAAGAATCGCACCGCTTGAAGGGTCAACAAAAGTAGGAATAATTCCTGAAGTAGAAGCGTATAGTTCGCGAGCTGTTTCAGCTTGGAACTCGTCTGGTTGACGACCTAAAGGTTGAACTTTTTCTTCTTGATCATCATATACCAAGTAACCTACTTCACCGACCAAGTTAAATGCACCAACGCGCACGACTTCTTGTTGTGAAGAACCACCTTCAAGGTTGATTACTTCAGTATTGAAACGAGCAATTTTACCTGACTCAGTCATTTCAGTTTGAAGAGCAATCCACATATCTTCTAATTCGCGGATATTTGGAAGACCTTCAGACTCTTCTGACATTCTTTTTAGGAATGCAGCACGACCAGGGAACTGAGCACTAACAATTGATGTAGCGATACGTCCATAAGACTCAGATGCAGCTTGGCGAACAACACCAAACATTTCACCAAGGTCACCAGTTGCCATGTCTAGTTCTGTGCTTTTTTCTGTTAACGTCACTTCGTTATCAGAAAATTGCTTAGCGAGACGATCACCACGAGCTTCTTCGGCTTTCAATGCTGCTTGAGCACTTCTTAATAGAGCTTGTTTGTCTGCACGAGCTGATTGGAACTCAGCTTCACGTTTTTTATCAAGTCTGGCTTCAGAAACACGATTCTGCTTCACTTCATCTAGTAATTGATCAAGTGTTGACTGAGCGTGCGCACCAGATGCTAAAAGTGTTACTGCTGTTGCAGCGAATACGGATTTAAATGTTAATTTCATTTCTTATTACTCCGCAGCTGGAATGGGTAGTTTAACTAGATTAACTGGCAATTGTTTTCTTGCCATACGAACTGCTGCGATACTAGATTCTAAGTACTCGCTGCCTAGCTCGACCCAAGTGCGTTCTGCAGTGTCCCACATCCATGCATTCTTTTGGTCTAGAGATAAAGCGATTAATGCGGTGCGACCTAGGTTAAAGAAATCAACCGTAATGTCAGTACCGTTATAAGTCATGTTGCCTTGGTAAGCTGAAATCTTCGAACCGTAATCCAATTCAATTTGGTAAGCTTCGATAACTTGGCGGAAACGCTCTGAAACAGTAACGTTAGAGTTACCCATAACATCACGTAAACGTTCTACACGCGCTCTGCGCTCTGCCATTTTAATTGGAACATCAGCTTCAATGAATTTTTCAAGACTGTCGATCATTCTGAAAAGTAAAGGAACGATACCGCGCTTAGTTTCATCAATTTGGTCGATTTGTCTTTGCAAAGAATCGATACCGCGTTGTTGGTCAGCAACTAGAGTTGCAACATAATCATTGTAAACTTTCAGATTTTCTGTTTCGTCTACAACTGCACGATAATCTACTAAAAGTTCTTGTGATTGTTGAAAGAGATTATCAATTTTCTCTTGAGATTTTGCTGCAGCAACATGGATTTTAGCTTCTTCTTTATGAAGATCATTCAATGTATCTGCAGAGACTGCACTACTACCAAGTACAAATGCACCCATAACGGTAGAGGCAATAAGGGTTCTCTTGCTCATTTTGGACATAGTTCCCAACCAATTTTCTTGTTATGAATCCCAGTCTAGGTGAAAAGTTCACTGACAAGGGGCTATATAATTATTTTTAGGATTATAGTGTTATTCCTAAACAGATTTAACACTATTGCACTCGAATGGTCACACGGAAGTTATCGAGTTGTCAAGATATCGTATGCCACACTTTAGCATTTAGTGACTAACGGTAGTTTTTATAATCAAAGAAGCATAAAAAAAACCGCATTACCACAGTATATAGGACTTCGAGCAGCATTTTCATATTACACTTTCTATAAAAAATTCAACTATTTTGTGAATAAAAATAATGTAATTACGACAATTTATTCAAAAATAGCGATAAAGAGCTGGTAAGACCATTTATACGAAAGTCTATAAACTTAGTTTAGGTCAGTTTTTCATCTAACGCATAATTCATTTTGCTGAATTATTGGGCAATAAATCAAACGCCACAGACATTCTTTCTTGCGTATCATGAAAAGGTTCTGTGCCATGCCAAAAATAGGATGGGAATAAAACTAACTGGCCCACTTCAGGTTTTACCCATTTCTGAGCTTCAAGTGCATTCGCTAATTTAATACCAGGTTTGCCAAAATGCAACCAGCCTTGTTTACTAGAATCATTGACAACCGGAGGGATATGTACATAAAAAGCACTACTGAGCCAGCCTTTTGGATGCACATGAGAAACATGAAAGCCTTTATCGGTTAACTTAACCGACCAATTTGCCGAAAACTCAATACTTTTGCCAGCATGTTTATAAAATGGATGATTGGGATCTAAAACCAGATTAACCAATAAAGCATCTATCGTTCGTTTCAAAGCCGCCCGGAGTTCTTGAATAACCGGGACTTGATGTCCAAACAGATTGCCCATGGTTTGTGTTCCATGCCGCAAAGATTGATCAAGAGGATTCCGCTGGCTTACATGAATTTCATCTAACGCAACACGTAAGCGCTGACTAAATTGTTCAATACTCTCATTATGATCCGCAAGCATTAAAGGGTGTTTGAATACCATATTTTGATAATCACAAAGACGCTCATATTCAGGACTTTTTAACTGTCTTAATGCCGTGGTTTTAAGCGCCCAAAGCAATTGGTCATCAGGCGCTGATAGGAGCATCTTATCCAGCAATTTGTTTGCCTGCTGATTTTCATCTAAAGCCAGATAGGCCTTAACCAATATTTCATTTTCAGTCATCGACAACGCTGTTTTCGATGACTGTTTAGCGTTTAAATAGCTAACAATAGATTCGTGTTTGTTTTCTTTTTCCCATAATATTAATTGCAGACTATTAGCTACATGCTTTTTATCTGAATTAAGTTGTAGCTTATCAACAAGCTGATTAGCTAGCGCAAGTTCATCGACTTTCACTAATCCAACTATATAATCGACAATTAATCCGTCCGGCATTGTTTCGATTGGCTGTCGGCTATAGTGAGATAGATGATTATCATCATTCATTTCATATTTTAAGGAACTAAATACTTGGTTCAGTTTACGATTATCTGGCGATTTTTCGATACCTTGTTGAAGAATATTCAATGCTTTTTCCGGCAAGTTTAAATCTAAGTATGCCAGTGCCAAGTCTTCATAAGATTCAGGATTTTCAGGGGCGATAGTAAGCCTTTTATAGAATAACTCCGCTGCTTGTTGATAGTGTCCTTGGTGTTTCTTCAACCAAGCTAACTCAGATACAACCAGTAAATTATTAGGCTCTGTTTGTAAAAGAGAATGTAATAGTTTTTCGGCAGTAGCGTGTTCATTGCGCTGTTGTAAAATACGACTTCGCCCGAGCTTTGCGTCAACACAATCCCTTTGCATATCCTCACATTTTAAAAATGCCTGCTCTGCTAATTCCAGCTCATGCAAATAGAAATAAGTCTGTCCTAACTTTAGCCAAACTTGCGGACTTTTATTATCCAATGACAAACACTGTTTGAAGTGATTCAGGGCTTGCTTAAATTGGTTAGCGCGAAAAGCGATTTTGCCTAGCGCATAGTACAAATCCACTTGTTTCGGGTTGCCCAGCAAAGACTCGGAAAAATACCGCTTAGCGTCAGTGTCTCTGCCTAAACGCTCATATGCAGACCCCATGGCTCTGAATAATCGAAAGTCTTTAATGCCCAGATCTTTTAAAATCAAGAAATGAGTTAGAGCTTGTTCAAATTGGCCTTTATGCATTAACTGCATGGCCATGTTCAAACGTTGTTGCGCGCCTAAATTTGGATTTTGCATAAGAATCAGGTAATAAAATCAGGTAATAAAATCAGGTTACAAGTGGCTATCAACCGAGTTGCGAATCAAGGTAAGATACCATTTAATGAAATCCAACCCAAGATTAAATCCAGAGTCTATTTTGTCGCAAAGAACCCTACAACTATTACATGACGCACAGCAATTATTAGCCAACGGCAAACTTACTTCGAGCCGGTTAGCAGTGAATAAGATTTTGCGTAAAGAGCCAAAACAAACAGATGCATTGATAATCAGATATCAAATTGAGGCTGCAGAAGGCCAATTTGACACTGCTTTGGATCTGCTAATAGGGTTAGTGGATGAACATGATTTAAGTGAACGCCAATTAATGACTTTGGCTGGGCACTTAAATAAGTTGGAGTTGTATTTTTTACTGAATAAAGTCCTGGATAAACTCATTGCGTTGCATCCACAAGATATGAAAATCAAATACAATCAGAGTTTATGCTTAAGTAAAATAGGACAGATACAAGCTGCTATTGAGCTTGCTTTAGTTTGCGAGCAAAACAATTTTGCAGATCCACTATTACTGCTAAATCTTGGGCATAATTACAAAGCCTTTGGTGACACCCCAAAAGCAGCTGAATATTATCGAAAGTATATTAACCAAGATCCAGCTAACAGTGGCTATGGTTATTGGGGTTTAGCGGACCTTAAAAATTATGTTTTCAGGTCACAAGAAATTGAGGATATGCAGGACAAGCTGGCAAAAATCGCACAAGGACAGCCAGAAAATAAGCCAGAATTAATCGAGTTTGCGTTAAGTCATGCTATGGCCCAACAGAAGTCGTACTCACAAGCTTTACAGTTTATGACAGCCGCCAACGCTAAACTGTCGCAACTACGTCCTTTTAAACAACATGGCTACCTCCAGTTAATAAACGAATTGAGTCACTATACTCCGGTATCACAAAATATAGAGGTGTTAACTAGAGAGTCTGTGACTCCCATTTTTATAGTCGGTATGCCTCGCTCTGGTACGACTTTAACGGAACAAATTTTGGCTAGCCATTCTCAAGTAGCGGCAACCGATGAACTCCCCTACATTGAAAGAATCGCCATGCAACTGAGTCGCAAACAAGGCTATTCACAAAGCCTGTTGAACATGACGGATGAGCAACGTTTACGCTATTCTGGATTTTACCTAAAGCAAGCTAAAGCTTATTTAACTGAAGAACATCCGTACATTATTGATAAAAATCCCACTAACTATTTACACATTGCCTTAATTTTAGCTTTGTTTCCAAATGCAAAAATCATCAATTTAATTCGAGATCCTTTCGATAATGCGATGAGCGTCTACCGTCAGCATTTTAGCCATGGAAATGACTTCAGTTTCAATTTAGCAGCAATTGAAAGTTATGTATCTGGGTACGTCAAGATAATGGGACATTGGTCTAAGCAATTCCCCGAAAAAATATATCATTTAGATTACGCTAAGTTGGTATCCGAGCCGCAAAAGAATATTACTGAACTGCTCGAATTCTGTGGTTTGCCAGTAGAGAATGCATGTTTTGAATTTTTCAAATCGGATAAGCCAGTGTTAACGCCAAGCGCTAGCCAAGTTCGCCAACCAATTCATAAAAACGCCCTTGGAAGTGCTGATGCTTATGCTCAATATTTACCGCAATTTAAACAACAAATGGACTCGTTGAAAGCACTCATTCAATCAACGTTGAGATAGAATACTGCCAAAGTAATCAAGCACTTGAGCACAGATAATCACATTAAAGGCTAAGTAAGTTTACCGTGGCAGTGTTTGAATTTGCGCCCAGAGCCGCAATGACAGATATCATTCCTACCTAACTTTGATTTTTCAGGAAGGTCATTTTTTTTATTTTCATTGTGAGCAGAAGCCTCTGCAGACCTGCCCTGTTGTGACGTATTTTGGCCAACATTTATGTTGGGATTGTCATCGGCTGGGCTGCCTAGATAACTGTCTTTTACTTCCACATTTAACGCCGGATCAATCATACAATGCAAAAACATGCGCGTCGCCTGAGTGCCGTTACTAAGCTCTAAGCTGCTTTCAAGATGCATAACACCTTCATAGGCCTGCTGACGTAATTTGTGATATGAAGGCCAGCCTTGTTCTGTCAAACCATACAGGCCCCACAGTTCTCGCCATTGATAGCAAAATGCTTGGACTTTATGAATCATCTCATCTCGTTGCTGACGGGGATTAGTTTCCACACAGCGCAAATCTGAAATAAGATCATTAGCCAAGCCTTCCATTTCACCGGGAGAAAGGACTAATGGCGTGTTAAAACGTTCGCTTCTAAAATTCCCGTCACTGTGCGGATTAAATGCCACATGCTTAATCTGCTCTTGGGTAAAAGCATCATTCAGCCAGGGTACATGACCATTTTCAACCATATTCCAAAAATTACTCGAACCACAGATATCAATAACAAGATGTACCCTAAATAAGTCACTTTGATTATCAACTCTGTGGTACTTCCACGAATCAAAAATCCACGCTTCGCCGGCTTTCATATGCACTTGTTTATCACCGCAATAAAAGACCACATTAGGATCAGTCACAATGGGAATGTGAATACGGACGCGTTTATACCAATGGTAGTTAATATCTGAATGCAAAGGCACTTCGCAACCACTTTCCAACCCCATCAGACGCGAGCGACCTATCACTTCTCCAAAACTGGCGATAACCTGCTTTAAATAAGGAGTCTCAGCCAATACAGACGTAGCGGCCATAGGTCCCTTAAACAGATTATTAAACTGACCGTTCAACGACACTAGAGGGATAGAGAGGTTACCTTTAAACCCTTCGTGATGAGGCGCCCACAAACTGCGATCAAGCTGATTGATTTCCGTTTGTAAACGCTTTTCGTCAAAGTGCAAAGGAAGCTGAATGAATTCGTGTTTAAGTTTCAAAGCTGTCTTTCCATTAGTGTTATCTTACTGCTTAGCTAGCTGACGGTTTATTTTACAATAATACCGTGACATTGCTTATATCTTTTCCCTGAACCACAAAGGCACAAAGCATTGCGAGATACTTTGGGGAATTCTGGACTGTTTTGTATTGCTGCGCTCGGTCTTTGGACTACAACAGCATCAAAATTCGTATCAATTAGATCAAGTTGACTTAATCCCCTACATTTCAGCAAGCTGTTAATTTTAGTCAATGTATTCTGTAGATGTGGTAATTGCTGTTGGACTTCAATTTGATTGCGCTTCCACTTATTTTTGTTAGGCGGCGATAATGTGTAACGAGATAAAGGTAAGCGTTGCAAACTTTGGGAAAACGGTGATAAATGAGAAAATTCGGTCAATCTAGCAATTACTTCCATTGGCTGTGTAACTAAATCTTGATAGGACACGACTTCAAACTGATTTGTTGGTAGCTGCAATAAATTGTTGAGGATGGCATCATTAGCGGCTTGCCACTGAAACCGCGCTACTTCGGCTTTACTGGCTGCTTTATAATCTTGCCAACCATCGGGCAACAAAAATGACCATCTAGAATCCGTAGCTGTAATATCGGGATAGGTCACAAATCGACCGGAGCGCCAGCCATCCATGATGCTACTAATATTTTCACGCGGATCTCTTACTAGATAAATGAATTTAGCATCAGGGAATACCGAAAGTAAAAACGGAATACGCAGCGCATTTTTTGGGGTTTTTTCAAGTAAGCGAATTTGCTGCTCAGAACCTGCGTTAGTCTGTCCATTTGCTTTTCTTGCTGCTTGGTAAAACCTTGTTTGTAGGGTTTGAATCGTATCATCATCCGCATCATCACTATCTAGTCTATTCGATACATATCCTCTAGCAACCGTACTCAGCGCTGGTATATGTTCGATAATTTGATGACTCTCTCCTCCAACAGTCCAAAGATCGGGATGCTTAGCCAAAGTTTCAAATAATAAAGTGCTGCCAGCTCGAGGCGCCGACAAAATAATAATGGGTTCAATAAGTTTATTAGTTTGCTTTAGTGCCACTTATATATCGCCCTATCATTTTACCATTCTCAAAAATGTGTTCGTCATTCAGTAAATCCAGACCATATTCTTTTAGCAGTGTAGTTAATTGAAGATGTTTTGTTTCGTTCATTGCAGCTTCAACAAGATCGGAAAGCCTGACAATTTGACCGTCTAATTCATTTAAAAATATCTTCAAATCACTTTTACGTTGTTTCAACTCAAAATTGGGATTCATCACATGCTTTAGGAAAACGGGAAAGTTT
The DNA here is from genome assembly GCF_018860635.1 of Aliiglaciecola lipolytica. GTDB lineage: Bacteria > Pseudomonadota > Gammaproteobacteria > Enterobacterales > Alteromonadaceae > Aliiglaciecola > Aliiglaciecola lipolytica_A. The sequence continues at coordinate 340,380 of NZ_JAHKPT010000035.1, read as the reverse complement.
GTACCGTGCAAGCCAGAAGCGTGTTTTGCTGCAATACTCGCAATATCAGAATTTAATTTTTGTCTTAGCTGATCGGTAATTGCAGATTGTTGTCCATACTTCGCAAGTCCATTAAAGAGTTTTCTAAGACTATCAATAACCTCACTATTTAAAAGCGCTTTGCCGGCATTAAGAATGTGTATATTTGGCTTAACGATAGTCGAATCACATTCATGTACAACAAAGTGAAATTGCCCTGCTGGTTTGATTACCCTTGATACCTCAGACAAACTTTTCGGTAAACTAGAATATTCAATCCCGAATTGAGATACCACACAATCGTAACTCTGGTCTTGCAAGGGCATGTCTTCAGCTGAAGCTTCTTCAATGAAGTCTACCTTGTCTAAGTTCTGAAAAATCTCAGGTAGAGATAATTTAGCGCTGTCCAAACCAGTAAAATATAAATTAGGATTAATTTGGATACCTAACGCAATAATAGAACCATTACCCGTACCTATATCCAAAACCTTGTTGTTGTGTGCTACTGCTTTGAACACCTCCTCCCAAAGGGATTTTAGTGCACCTGTATAATTGTCAGAAAAATCATTGCCAAAAGACGTCATATGGCCTTGTTGCCAATATTGGCTCCAATAACTACTCAAAGGTTACCTCACTATAAATTTTCAATAAAAAAGGCCGATATAAATCGGCCTTTTCAATTTTAACACTTGGTTTCTAGCGTATTAGAAACTATCGAATTAGAAGCTAATTGTATAGTTTATACGGTAGTCACGACCAAAGTTGTTATACAAGTCTTGGTCATCCCAAGTACCTGCAGAAGACAACACTGGATCTTCGTCAGTCAAGTTGTTAACAGTTAGGGTAATCGCACCATACTCACCAGCGTTATACGTGTAAGTTACGTTGTGGATTAACCAGCTATCAAGCTTACCTGAAGTTAACCATACACTGTTGTCAGTAGTAACATCGTCATCTGGGTCAGATAAAACTTCTGCTTCAGTAGTACTGTCAGTGTAAGTAGCATTCCAAGCTAGAGAATGATCGCCAATAGACCAAGAAACTGTAGCTACAGATTTGAACTCTGGTTGTCCAGACCAACCCGCAGTATCAACAGTAACGCCACCCAACTCTTCTTCATAGGTCAAGATAAAGCTGTTAACGTTGTTGAAGCGGAAATCACCGAATTCAGTTTCAAACATACCAGTGAAAGTTAAATCAACACCTTCAATTTCAAAACCAGTTCCGTTGAAATAACCAGTACCAGCTTCTAGCAAACGACCGCCATCTGCGCCGTCAACACGAATTAAGTAGAATGTGTCGCTATCAACGTCGTCGCCAGGTGATTTAGCTGTAATCAAACCAGCCGCTTCATCAAGTAAAAGACTATCAACAGTTTTAGTTTGGATAACGTTATCGATAGATAGCTTGAAGTAATCTACTTTAACAGCAAATTCATCAGTTACATCCCAAACTACACCAAGGTTCACATAATCAGATTCTTCAGCACCTAGCGAAGAGTTTGATTTGTAGTAAGTATCGAATTGACCTTCGTTACAGTTAACAGCTTCTATGCCGTTAGCTTCACATTGACGGTAATCGGTTGCAGCTTCAGCACTAAATGTTGTAGCAGCATTCAATTCATCCAAGCCAGGAGCACGGAAAGATTCAGAATAAGATGCACGAAGTACAACGCCATCTGCTACTTCCCAACGAGCTTTAACAGAAGGAGAAACGTTATCACCAAAATCTGAGTAATCATCGTAACGAACAGCGAAGTTAACTTCCACTTCGTCAGTTACTGGTAAAATTGACTCATAGAACAAAGAAGTGATATCACGCTCACCTTGAGCACTGTTACCAGCAGAACCACCGATTAGACCAGCTTCAGACTGACCGTCGTAAATATCTGCATAAGTTTGTTCCATATATTCAGCACCAAAATAGTGAGCTACAGCGCCACCATTTAGTTCGAACATATCAAAGCCGATACCAGCATACCATTGGTTAAACGTTGACTTAGAGTTTTGCAAAGTAGTTGCTTTCATGTTTGCAACACCTTCTTCAGAACCTAGGTCGATATCGTTAGCTTCATTGTAAGCTAGACCGCCGTAGCTTAAGTAGTACTCACCAACAGATTTGTTGTCAGCAACGTTATTGTGGAAGTAAACTTCCCAAGATGCGTCATTCCAATCAAGGTTACCACGAAGACCAGTAGTATAATCTTGGTTGTAGTCATCAACGTTACCGTCACGAGTACCGATATCAACCCAACGGAAATAACCGAATACTTCTTCGCCGTAAGGGTTATGAGGGCTATCAGCAGGTACGCCATTCCAAGGAGCAGCTGGAGGAGCATAACGTCCGAAAGAACTGTTTTGTACAAACATTGCTTGACCGAACCATTCAATGTCTTCAGCAACTTCATAGTTAGCGTTTACGTATACTGTATTACGGTCAACAGATGCTGTGTTGAAAGAAACGTTAGCATAACCATAGAAACAACCAGTTGAACCTGGGCTATATGCTTGGTCAGCGTTTGCTTTGATAAACGCATCGCCATATTCGGAGATTAGGTCATCACAGATAAGAGACGCTTGCATTTGGCTGCCATCTGGTGAAACTAAGTTAGCACCGTAGAAAGAATAACCGCTTGTCTCTTCATACTGAATTACACCGTCGCCGTTTAGGTCAGATGCTTTTGCTTTAGTATAATCACGAGCACCGTCAGAGATACCTTTACGCTCTTGGTGATCGAAAGCAAATGTGATGTTACCTTTATCGTTAGACACACCGCCTACGATTGAGAATTCTTTAGAAGTTGTGCCTTCGTCGTTATCACGGTGACCTAAACCACCAGAGAAAGTCAAACCTTCATAGTCATCTTTCAAGATAACGTTTACAACACCAGCCATTGCGTCAGAACCGTATACCGCTGAAGCACCTTCAGTCATGATATCGATACGCTCAACAGCAGCAAAAGGAATTGCGTTAAGGTTAGCAGAAGCACCACCTAGCGTAGGTGAACCTGGGAAACGACGGCCGTTTAATAGAACTAGAGTACGTCGAGAACCAGCACCACGAAGGTTAATTGTTGCTTGTGATTGCGCAGAGCTACCAGAACGCTCTGAGAAAGAACCGAACGAGTTCAAAGAACTGCTACGAAGTGCGTCAGCAACTGAGAAGTCACCTTCCATTTTAATATCAGCAGCGCTGATAGAAATAACAGGTGATGCACCTTCAAGGTCGGTACGTTGGATACGAGAACCGGTTACAGAGATTTTCTCTACGCCAGCTGAATCTTGAGCAACAGCTGTTGCAGGAGCCAATACTGCTGTTGAAGCAGCACCGACAGCTAGAGCCATGCGAATTGACTTCGCTAACTTTGAATTTGTATACATGTATGTCTCCCTGGACCACTATTAAATAGTGTTAGTTTTGTCGCTTATGCGACTTTTTATTAGTAAGGTAGTGAACCTCGCACTGAATAATAAACACATCGTAGTGCTGTGGTCAACTCGTTGTATTAGCCTATTACATAAAAGTTCAATATATTTCATAAGGGAATAAGTAACTAAAAGTTTACGCTTTCAATAGTGGTTAATTTGAAAATATTTACTTGATTTAATAACAACCAAGTATTTCAAATAGAATTCTATTCAATTTATTAAGTACCTACCTATATAACCAAGCCACCACCCCAATAGTAAAAGCCGACAACTGAACAACGTAAACCCTTGATATTATATAAAATAATTTTATTTCCAGATTTTGCAAGCGGGGCTTTTTTAAGTGTTTTTTAATTTGAAATAGGTCAATTTCAATACTCAGATATTATTAATCGCCCCTTATTTATATAAGATTAAACGGGTGTTAAAAGCGTGTTAACAGCAGGTTTGCTCATCAAAATTTATTTTTTACTGATTTGGACAGGCTAATTCAGCTGATTATTGATATTGATTATTATTTGTTCACACCACTGTGTTAGAAGAAAAGCGGTTGGTAATATTAATTGATTCAACTAAGCTAGAGCTTCATAGGATATTTAGGTGAGAACAAGCAATAATGAAACTAGATGATGACATCCATAATTATTATGAACATCTTATTTTAGAAAGAATCGAATCAATGGATCTAACGTCCAACAAATCCTCAGACTATATAGCTGACTTATGTTGCCTAGCGCTGAATCAACTTCCACCAAGATACATACGTTTCGACGTAGACATGTCTTTTTATCTTCCACAAAATGAACGTCAGCAAATGGAAATGAATGTAGTTAATGCGGTATCTAAAGCAATGAGCTACTTAGATAATCCTAAACCAGAAAAGTCTTAATGCTTGGACTAAATAAAAGAAGGGGGAAAGTTGGGTGGCGGCCCCTCAGCCACATTCCGGCACATGAGTCGTCTGCTACGGCTGCTCCCTTCCGGGCCTGACCGATTTCACAGAGTATCATTGCGGAAGGACCAAAAGGCCACCATAGAAACTCGAATTCAGTAACCTTAATAAGAATTAAGAGTCATTGAATCGGCGCGCATTATGACCAAAGCCGTATTAATATGCAAGGTTGAATTCACCTACTTACAACTAGTTGCTGAATTTTCATCCTACAAGTTAGCAAAAGCCACATTGCGCACTGTGCAATTGATTATTCTGATAGAAAGCGTTCTTCAGCCATCCGATTAGAAATCACATTGGTTGGTTGCTGTTCTGCTTCCGCGCGTTCATATATTTGCGTTAACGTATCAGCTATACCTTCAATGTGGCTGCGCATCGCTTCTGCAGTGCTGAGCATACGTTGGTGGTAAATGTCGATAACACCACCAGCATTAATAACGTAATCAGGGGCATAGAGCACGCCTTTTTCACGCAATAGCTCCCCCATCGACTCCCGCGCCAATTGATTATTTGCCGCACCAGCAATGACTTTCGCTTTTATTCTGTTCAAGGTTTGTTGATTGACAGATGCTCCCATGGCACAAGGCGCATAAACATCCACATCAAGATCAAAAATGTCATCCGGACTAACCGCTGTTGCTGCAAACTTTTCAACGGCCAAATTAACATTATCAGGATAGATATCCGTCACATAGAGTTCTGCGCCATGCTGATATAGATGCTCAGCTAAACGAAAACCCACATGTCCCATCCCCTGAACTGCTACTTTTACCCCTTTTAAATCCGAACCTAACGCATATTTAACTGACGCTTCCAAACCTTTAAACACACCGTAAGCTGTAGAAGGCGCTGGGTTACCATCGGCTTCACCACCGTCAACACGGTACTTTGCTTGAATTCCAGACACATGAGCCGTATTTTCAGCCATGATCTTAATGTCAGATACCGCAATACCAGAATCTTCAGCAGTGATGTAACGTCCGCCCATTTGCTCAACAAAGGTTCCCATAGCCGCCATCAGCTCGGGACTTTTTTGTTTTCGGGGATCACCTATGATGACCGCTTTGCCACCGCCCAACTTTAATTGCGCCATGGCTGCCTTATAGGTCATCCCTTTTGATAATCTCAGTACATCATTGAGTGCTTCTTCACTGCTTGCATAAGGCCACATTCTGCAACCACCTAGAGACGGACCAAGGTTTGTATTATGCACCGCAATAATTGCCTGCAAACCGGTTTTTTTGTCTTTAAAAAACGCCACTTGTTCATGGCCATCAAATTCTAAGTGATCGAACACTGACATTGTGAAACCCTATAAATAGATTGTTATTTTTCAGTATAGTAGCGCAACGTGCTGAGGATATGTTTTGCTAAGATTTTTACACTGACAGAAAAGACGCAATCCTGTAACGATTGGATTCCAACATTTAGGATAATTATCCTAGTATCTTCTCTTGAAAAAGATAGAGATTTTGCGCATGCTCCACTATTAAATAAAATAATCCACTTTTGACAAGACCACCTTATGAAGTTTGATAAATTTGACCGTGAAATTCTACGAGTTTTACAAAAAGACGCCACTGTATCTATGGCCGAATTGAGCCAAAAAGTAGGCCTGTCTCACACGCCTTGTTGGCGTCGCGTAAAACGCATGGAAGCCGATGGTATTATCAAGCAGAAAGTTACTATCTTAGATAACAAAAAACTCAACCTTGGGGTATCCGTATTTATTTATGTGACCTTGAAAAATCACGATGGTGAGTCCCTCAACGAATTTGAAGCTTCAGTGCAAAGCATCGATGAAATTGTTGAATGTCACACCACCAGTGGTGACAAAGATTATTTATTAAAAGTCATTGTTGAGAGTATTGAAGAATATGAACATTTACTCAAAAGTAAGCTCACTAACTTGCCTTTAGTTGATCATCTTAGCTCTACGTTTGCCCTCAAACAGGTTAAGAACACCACAGAGCTACCAATTAAAAACATATAAGTTCAACTTACATAGCATCAACCTGGTTTTCAGGTTTGGCATCGATAAATGCCTGTAGTTGGTTACAATTGTTAGCGACACGCTGAATCAAAGGGAACTGATTCATGTCTACACCATATCGTTCAGCGTTGTAAACCTGAGGAATTAAAAATACATCAGCCATGCTCAGATCGAATCCAAAACAATAATCAGCAACGGTATTCGTCAGTCTTTTTTCAATTCCTTTGAAACCCGTTTCAATCCAATGTTTACACCATTTTGCCGTGTCTTTATCATTAGCTTGAAAAGTTGTTTTCAGGTGGCGCAATATTCGCAGGTTAGTAACCGGTTGCACATCACAAGCAATATCCTGAGCAAATGCGCGCACTCTCGCCCTGTCTAAACGATGAATAGGTACTAATTTTACCGGCTCTTCATAACGTTCATCGATATATTCAATAATCGCCATCGATTGATTGAGAAAAATATCTTCATCGTCGTCTACAAAAGTTGGAACCAACTGGGCTGGATTGAGAGCTGTGTATTGCTCACTAAATTGCGAACCACCATCTTTTGCTAAGTTAACCGGCACATAAGTATATTCTAGTTGTTTTATATTAAGTGCAATTCGAGCTCTATATGAAGCAGATGAACGCCAATAACCATGTAAATATAAACTCACTTGTTTCTCCTCGAAGCAACGATATATGCAAATGTCATAGATTCAGGTATTAACATAACTCAGCCTCAACAATTTGTTGTTCGATGCTGCCGAATATATTGTTTCCATGCTCGTCTTTCATTTCAATTTTGATGTGATCACCAAACTTCATAAATTCAGTGCTAGGCTCGCCATCTCGAATGGTTTCGATCATCCGCACTTCTGCAATACAAGAATAGCCCACACCACCTTCAGCAATGCTAGTCCCGTATTCGGTGCCTTGCTTGTTAGAGACTGTGCCCGAACCAATTATAGTCCCAGCACTCAAATTACGACTTTTGGCTGCATGGGCAACTAACTGGGAAAAGTCGAAAGTCATATCAACACCGGCTTGAGGGCAGCCAAATAGTTCGTGGTTATATTCAGAGATCAGTGGCAAATGTACTTTATTATCAACCCATTTATCAGCCAATTCATCAGGCGTAACGGCCACAGGCGAAAAAGCAGAAGCAGGTTTGGATTGAAAGAAGCCAAAACCTTTGGCTAACTCGCCAGGAATTAACCCACGCAGAGAAACATCATTAACTAACATAATTAATTTAATATGTTGCCCCGCGTTTTCAGGAAGTGTTCCCATGGGCACATCATCAGTGACTATTGCCACCTCAGCTTCAAAGTCTATTCCCCATTTATCACTGGGTAATGGAACATCGTCGGTTGGGCCAATAAAGTCGTCAGAGCCACCTTGATACATTAGCGGATCATTCCAAAAACTCTCTGGAATCTCAGCACCTCTGGCTTTTCGAACTAACTCCACATGATTAACATAAGCGCTTCCATCTGCCCATTGGTAAGCTCTAGGAAGAGGAGACTTACATTTTTTACTGTCAAAGGGCAAGGTATCTGTGAGCTTTGAGGCATTTAATTGTTGATATACTGATTCGAGTTTAGGGCTTGTCTGCGCCCAATCATCCAAAGCCTGTTGCATAGTGCTAGCAATTTCAGTCACTAAAACACATTGGGTTAGCGTTTTATTTACCACCACTAGTTGACCGTCGCGGCTGGCATTTTTATAACTTGCTAATTTCATGGCAATCCTTTTTAAATAATTATTTCACTTGCCAACTATTTACATAGTCGGGGTTTTCAACCAATGAAGATATTTCAGAAACTTCCAAAGCGTCCCTCGTATCCAACATCACAGCCACTTCATCAGTGAAGGTTTTTTTATGCGCTTTGCCAGCAGCAAATGCTTTAGGATGCGGTCCGTGAGTAAAACCAGCAGGGTGAAAAGTCACCATACCTTTTTCGATATTGTCACGGGAGAAAAAGTCACCTTGGTGATAAAACAAGACTTCATCGTAGTCGTCATTGTTATGGTAGAACGGCACTTTCAATGCACCTGGATCACTTTCTATTGGTCTTGGAACGAAGGTACAAATAACAAACCTACTTGCAACAAAGGTGGTGTGGGCCGAAGGCGGTAAATGATATCGATGGCTCATTAATGGTCGAATATCTCGCCAGTTAATGCGCACTACGCTCAAATCACCGTGCCAGCCTACCGCATCGAGGGGGTTAAATGGGTAAGTCACTTCGGATATTTGATTGTGGCGCTTTATTTCCACTTGCCATCTTTGTTCGCTGTATTGCGCTTTGAATTTTTGGTTTATCCCAGGGACATCTAACATCCCAGCGTCAAAAATAGCATGGGGACCAACCAAGCCTTTTTCAGGCAATTGATAGCTATCGTTGGTCGCTTCAATCATCAGAATCTGCATATCTGAATCAGGTTCAATACGCCACAAAGTTGCACGAGGAATGACCACGTAATCGCCCTGAGTTATACTCAAATGTCCATAATCACAATATAATTGCCCTGCTCCTTGATGAATAAATAACAATTCATCACCGTCGGCATTTCTGGCTAATTTTTGCATTGCTGTGTGACAATGCCACATACGATATCGACAATGGGCATTGAATAATATTTCAGCAGCGCTCCACGGAGAATTTCCGTTCATCTCAACATTTTTGTGTTGCAACAAATTTAAATCAAACGCCCTTGGCCGCAATGGACCTTGCCATTCAATCCAACCGGTCGGTGCATGGGTGTGATGCAAATGTGTGGCTGGTCCAAAAAATCCGTTGCGGCCAATTTCCCGTTCAAAAATAGCTTGTTCGGGAAAATCAGCATGGGCTTGGCGCGAGCAAGTTCCCTCTTGCCGAGGAAAATGAATCCATTTACGCATCAGATTTTTCACCGTTATTTTCGATCACACCTCGTCTAATTTGATCTTGTTCAATTGATTCAAACAAAGCTTTGAAATTGCCTTCCCCGAAACCTTCATTACCTTTGCGTTGAATGATTTCAAAAAATACGGGACCAATCACAGTGTCAGTAAAAATCTGTAACAAAATCCCATCTTTCATTGGCGCACCATCGATCAGTATTTTCAGCTCTTGCAAGGTCGCGAGATCTTCACCGTGCCCCTCTACTCTGTTATTTACATTCTCATAATAGGTATCAGGAGTATCCATAAATTTAAGACCGCGGGCTTTCAAGGTTCGCACGGTTTCATAAATATCTTCGGTAGACAAAGCGATATGCTGGATCCCTTCGCCATTGTATTCGCGGATGAACTCTTCAATTTGAGATTTATCATCTGATGATTCGTTAATAGGGATACGTATTTTGCCGCAAGGAGACGTCATGGCTTTGCTGACTAATCCGGTCAATTTGCCTTCAATATCAAAATAACGAATTTCTCTAAAGTTACCTATACGCTCATAAAAATTCGCCCAAACCGCCATATTCCCGCGTTTAACGTTGTGGGTAAGATGGTCAAGTACAGCTAAACCAGCATTGGCACTTTGCATACGCTCTTGCCAATCCGGATAGAACTTGAAATCAATGTTATAAATTGACTCATCACCGTAGCGATCGACAAAGTACAGAGTACTTTCGCCAATCCCATAAACTGCTGGGATATTTAATTCCATCGCCCCCAAATTACCAACAAATTGCTTAGCACCATTTTTCACGGCATGCTGCAATGCTTTGCCTGCATCTTTGACGCGAAATGCCATGCCACAAACACTAGGACCACGTAACCGAGCAAATTCCTCTGCTTGCGACGCGGGCTCTGCATTGACAATAAAATTGATATCACCTTGTTTGAACAACCAAACACGTTTGGAACGATGCTGTGCAACTTCTGCAAAACCCAGCGATAGGAATAAATCTTTAAGATCCTGAATGCCCTTATCATCAGCTGCGGTGTATTCCACAAATTCGAAGCCGTCACAATGCAAAGGGTTATAATGAATGTCTGTTGTCATAGGTATTTCTCGCAAAAGTTAAACAAGTAGATGTCTATACTTAAGCCTATTATTTAGCAGAACAGAAGTATCTGCTTTACAATAGCTTTTTACTGAAAACCTCAAAATTTGTAACGTAATTTTTACATTTACCTGCAGGCATTAAAAAGCCGCTAAAAAGCGGCTGTTTATGTCAACAAAAATGAACAGTACAAAAATAACTGTACCTAAATTTTTACAGTCTTCTTATTGATGCCATATTCGCGTAATTTGTTTGCAATTGCGGTATGGCTCAAACCTAACTTTTTAGCAAGTTGACGAGTGCTGGGATAAAACGGATAGAGCCGTCGTAACAAGCTTTTCTCGTATCGCTTCACTTCTTCTTCCAACGAGCCTTCGAACTCTTCAGGGATAAAGTTTAGGTTTGTTGAACTGCTCGGCAGTTGAATATGCTCCTTGCACATTTCATTACCTTCCAGCAAAGACAATGCGCGATAAAGGGCGTTTTCAAGTTGCCTAACGTTACCTGGCCAAGAGTAAGATTGTAAATAATCGACACATGACTTACTTAATTTAGGCGCTCGACGACCCAATTTCATGCAATGTTGCTTAATGAAGCGATCAGCTAAGGGAATGATATCGGATTTTCGTTCACGCAACGAAGGCACGGTTAAACTCAACACATTGAGACGATAATAGAGGTCTTCTCTAAACTGCCCTTCTTCAACTAACTTAGCCAAATCTTTTTGAGTTGTACAAACGATTCTGACGTCAACAGTCACCTCGTTGCTATCTCCAACCCTGCGAAATGTTCCATTTTGCAGTACTCGCAGTAACTTAGACTGTAAGTGATCTGACATATCCCCTACTTCATCTAAGAAAAGAGTTCCACCTTTGGCTTGTTCCAAAATCCCCGCTTTACCTTCGGTTTGACCAAATTCTCCTGGGGCATAGCCAAATAACTCTGTTTCAGCCACATTATCCGGTAATGATGCACAATTGAGCGGCAGAAATTGCCCACTGGCTCGACGACTTGCCTCATGGCAGGCTCTTGCTAGCATTTCTTTGCCCGTTCCTGTTTCGCCGAAAATCAAAATAGGCCCATCTAATTCGGCCATCCGAGTGGCTTCTTTGACGACCTTTTTCATTACATTGCTGCTGGCCTGCACAGAGGCGAAACTATCATTGCTGATTTGGTGGAATACGGTAAGTTGTTGCTCCAATCTAAATTCAGATTTAAGCATTAGCAAAGCGCCGGCTAAAATAGACGAGCCACCAGCATCCGGTATCATGACAGGCAATATATCAGCTAAAAAATCTTGTTCTAAAAAACTAACTTTCTGGGTCTGTGCGGTAGCAGGATTCCCTTCAAACCATTTTTGAAAAGTAAAACCACGCACAAATTCGCCAATCTCTTCACCCAACAAACTTTCAGAGCTTTGTTCGACACTTGCGGTAACGGCTTCGTTAACCAGCAAAATACGCCCTCTAGTATCTAAAGAAAATATGGGATCGGGTAGAGTTTGCAGCAATGCGCGAAGCTGATTTTGCTCCCTTTCTATTGGCATGAAAGGCGTTGTTTTAACGTCTTCAATGCCTTTAATACGCCGGATTTCTGGCATAAACTGCTGAAAATCCTCAAACTTAATATTCGGGAAGTTTAAGAAAATTTTTCCCGCAATATCAATTTCAATGCCACGTAAATCAATTTCGTAATTAACTAATATGTCTAATACATCTTGCGCTATGCCCAATCTGTCCTGACAAATAATTTCCAATCGCATGGGGTCACGATCCATAATAAAAGGTGTAAAGATATTATTACAAATTATAGGGGTTGTCTTCAAATTCAGTGAGGTGGGTAACCTAAATTTAAGACAAAAGGTGAAAAACGCTCCAGTTTTAACATGAAGCGTTATTTTTAATAGAAAGTATCATTATCAACCAATCGAACAATTCTTAGGTGTATATCTAAAACTATTCGAGAGTTAACTAACTAACTTATCTTTGCTTTCAAAAAGCGGCGCTTTCAAACCTAATTTTTTCGCCGTATTCACCAATGCCATAATATCGAGCTGGGTTAATTCAAACAATTGATCAAAGTGATTTAATGTGAAATAAACCGGTTGCATGATGTCAATGCGATAGGGAGTGCGCAGTGCCTCTAGTGGCACCATCTCTTGTCTTATTGGTTTCTCACTTTCTAAGGCATAAATTGTTTCACCAGGTGAAGATAAAATCCCTCCCCCATAAATTCGCGTCCCGTCTGCTGTGTGCAACAAACCAAACTCAACGGTGAACCAATATAATCTAGCTAAGTATGCTCTATCCTGTTTATTCGCTGCCAACCCCAACTTTCCATATGTATGGGTGAAATGTGCAAAAGATGGATTGGTTAATAATGGGCAATGGCCAAATATTTCGTGAAAAATATCCGGTTCCTGAAGATAATCAAAATCCTCACGATTGCGAATAAATGTGGCGACCGGAAACTTTTTATTGGCTAATAAAGTGAAAAACGCATCAAAGTTAATCAGTGACGGAACCTGTTCCACCTGCCAACCTGTGGTGGCTGCTAGAACCTGATTCACTTCGCCTAATTGCGGAACTCTATCGACAGGCAAGTCGAGTAATCTAAGTCCTTGCATAAACTCATCACATGCCCTATTTTGAATAATCGCAATTTGTCGTTGGTATAAGTCTCTCCAAACCAAATTCTCACTTTGTGACCAGTCAACAAGGCCATTTTGATCCATACTTCGAGAAGAATATTTAGTTGTTTTTGGCATTTGTATTCCTCGACTTCCCATCTTGCAAAAGTCTTATTCTGTTCGTTTTTCTTTCAATCTAGATGAAAGAAAAACGTGCAATTTGCTAAATCTCAATGTCTTTAAGTCTACTTAATTAAGATTAAAGGAACAGAAGTCGAGGTATATAGAGTTTTTCAAAAATGTAACATTAATTTTACATAAGAACAGAGTTTTCCATTAAATACAAAAACTTATGATGTTACCTTTTTCAAGTCAGCAAGTAATTGTTGGGTAAGTTTTGACAACCCAGGAGGTTTACTTGCAATCCAAGGCAAGGGACGACATGCATGCATTGCCTTTATTCCAATTCGTGTGGTTAACACGCCCGCGCCTAAACCTTGAGCGACTCTTGATGATAGTTTACCCGTTACCCCAGCGCCAAGTGCATAATTTCCTGCGTCACTTATAATCTCCGCAGCGCCAGCGATTAGCATTGATTTAAACACTCGTTTAACCAAACTAATTCGTCCCCAGTATCCTAACTGAATCCCGTAACATTGGCTCACTTGTTTAAGCATGACTAAATTGCGCCACAAAACCACTGCCATGTCTAATAACGCAAAGGGACTCACGGCAATCATAGCGGCCGAAGCAGAAGCATGTTTAGTCACGCAAGCTAAGGCTTTTGGGTCTACTTTTTGGAGCACTTTTTGATCAAATAACTGCAAAACTTCACTATCAACATGATGTGCCTGTACGGTACTTTTCCATTGACCAATTTCCGCTTCATATTCATTTGCAGGCAAATTCGCGATCAGCTTTTCACAAAATCCTTCTGACTGTCCTATGGTTGGTGCCGCGAGCAATTGCAGTGCTTGTTGTTTAAATTCATCATGCCGTTTGAGGTGCGCCAGTCCGCGCCATTGGGAAAATAACTCTTTTGCTGCCATCACTACAATCAACGAAAACAAAATAAGCCAAATAGCCGACAAAAAATCTTCAGTTAAATAAACTTCGCGAATGAACAAAGCGAGTTCGGCGCAGCCAAGCCCTAAGGCCAACAGCAGTAACCAGAATAATTTAGAACTCTTTGCTGTTTTTAGGTTTTGAGGATCATCAAAATCATCGGTTTGCTCTGTTTCGGGGCTGCTTTGCTCCCAAACCACATCAGCTTGCAAAAGCGTGGCAGGCTTAATTTTATGGGACGACTCAACTGTTGCTTGCTCTGCCCCGTCATTTTGCTCTTCTGTCAGTATTAAACTAGATTGAATACTGTCCTTAGCAGGTTGTTCTGATTGACTCATAACTTCACTCCAGTTTGTCACCTAACACAAATTCCAATACATGGTCTAACCGTATATGTGGAAAGGCACTTTTGTTGTCGCCTTTTGGCATCGGACGAAAATTCGGAAAAGCAAAACCTTGATGCTGCCAAAATGACTGTGCAGGGCATTCTTTAGGCACTTCTCCTGGAAACAAAGTAATTGCTTTACCTTCAATAGTGGTGCCTTTAAGCACTTGAACAGCCTCCCCATTTAGTATGCTACTGCCTACTTGTGAGGTACGTATGGCGCTAAAAGCAGTGGATTCGGTTGCGACTCCTTCATATTGAATATGCTGTCTAGCCTCATGGATCATTGATTCTAAAAGCATCACCAAATTAGGTTGTTGCTCTGGGGTTATATGGTCTGATTTACTCGCAGCAAACATCAGTTTGTCGATGTTAGGTGAGAATATTCGTTGTAAAATATTACTGGTACCATAGTGAAAACTGCCTAATAACCAATTGATGGCTTTGCGTAAATCATTAAAACTATGGGCTCCCATATTCAAAGCAGATAAACAATCGACCAAAATAATTTGTCGATCAAAACGTTTAAAATGCTTTTTGTAAAACGGTCGAATGACTTTTTTCTGATATTGTTCAAAACGGCTGCTCAGCAAATCCAATAATTCAGAGTTTTCACCGTTAGCTTGATTGTCAGACGCTAACTTCAGTTGCGCTGGATTTAACGGAAAGAACTGCAACACAGGCGCCCCCACTAACTCGCCCGGTAGCACAAAACGACCAGGTTGAATAAGTTGATAACCTTGAGCCTTACACTCATGAAGAAACTGGGTAAACAGGTTGGAAATATGTTGAATTTGCATCTCATCTGCAGTCCCAGTCAAATCTAAGTTATTCAATTCAGATTTAAAATCCTCAGCCAGTGAACTCTTAGTTGGATCGTGCAAGTCGTCCCAAAAATTCTGGCACCACTGCACATAATCCAATTCTAATAACGGTAAATCGAGAAGCCATTCTCCGGGATAGTCAGTAATATCCAATGTTAAGGTACTGTATTCGGATACTAATCTGCGCAGTCGTGACTGATTGCGATATTTAATTAGCAGCCGCACCTGAGACACTCCACTGGTAGATTCTGGCCACTTTGGTGGTTCACTGTTTAGGCTTTCTAGCCCCTGTTCATAGGCGAAACGGGCAACGGTTACATCTGGCTGAACGTCGCGCTTAACACCAATTAGTCGATTCTCAGATACCACCGAGAAAAACGGCAAATCAGATGACTCTCGAGCATTCAGTAATTGATTTACCAAAGAAGTGATAAACGCGGTTTTACCACTTTTACTCAGGCCCGTCACCGCTAGACTCACGTGATGATCCATCAGCCGGTTCCCCAACACTTTGGCTTGATCTTGAAAACGTTGCACTGAAGAGTTTTGGGTTATTTTAGATAGCAATCAAATGACTCCTGAGATGACAAAACAGGTTAGCGAGCGAAGTACAATAAAAGGATATTACCTGTGTTTAATTTACAAGCAAAATCTGACTGATAAGTTAATCACGATGTATGCAAGGGTTTTTAATGGGATGATCAACTACCAGACTCTGGTTATTTGCCAAATAGTAAGCAAACCAACCTACATAAAACTGCACCAAGCATTGGTTTAAACAAGGTGCAGTTTGAAAAAACGACTAGCTTAATTGCTCATTAAACCGCTAGAGTTTGTTAATTTCGCGATTCAACTGAAATTCAGATGAAGTAACATAGGTTTCAATCTTTCTCAAACGCGCTTCCGTTCGTAAATATTGCTGTTTGATATCATAAAAAGCTTGCTTTGGAGGCTCTCCAGCCTGCCAAACCTTTGACTTAACCGCTACTTTTTTATCTGCATCATCAATATCGTTATGCCAACCTTTTACACCAGACTTGCCATGAAAGTGATGTTGGCCTTGTGAACTATGTTTAGATTCAGGTGTTTTTTTATCTAAAATGAACCAAGCAGCGATGTAAAATACTGGAATAAATGGCCCAGCGAGTAACAACATGGCGGCGACTGCAGCAATTCGAACTAGCCAAGTCTCTATTCCAAAGTACTCAGCAATCCCTGCACAGACACCGGCAATTTTTCCATTTTCCGAATCGCGCTGTAATTGCTTGCGTGGTGTCATGATTTATTTCTCCAATCTGGTGATTCCGCATCCAAAATGGCTTCTAAAGTCTGGATACGATCTGCCATCATTTCAGCCTTGTTGGATAATTCCTGTAATGACTTATATTCATCTTCAGATAACCCTTGGCTGACCTGCTTTTTACTTCGGTAATGCAGAATCAACCAAATAGGTGCGACAATTATCATGAAAATAATAGTAGGTACGCCTACCGTCACAATCAATATATCTTCCACGGTGTTACTCCTTCCTGGCCACTACTTTTATTTTTTAGCTTTACTATTTTTAGTCTGTACTTTTTTCTTAAGCGCTGCCAGTTCATCGTCAATCACATCATCAGATGCTAAATCAGCAAATTCATCAGCTAAAGTTTTCTTACCTAAATCATAGGAATCAACCTGTGATTCCAAATCATCAATTTTACGCTCGTATTGTTCGAAACGTCCCATCGCTGCATCAACTTTGCTGCTATCTAAGGTGCGTTTCACTTCAAGACGAGAGCTCACTGTCTTCTGACGCATGATAATCGTTTTTTGACGAGCTTTTGCATCGGCTAACTTATCTTGCAATTGGCCAATTTCGCCCTGTAGCTTGCTGATTTGTTCATCAATAAGCGCTAATTCCTTAGCTAAAGAATCACTGTGTTCAACACACTTTTTCTTTTCTTGTAATGCAGCTCTGGCAAGATCTTCACGATCTTTACTCAATGCCAGTTCAGCTTTAGATTGCCAATCTTCAGCTTCATTGGTTAATTTTGTAATCTGTGAGCTAATATCTTTTTTATTAGCTAGGGTCTTAGCTGAGGCAGAACGCACCTCGACTAATGTATCTTCCATTTCTTGGATAATGAGGCGAACCATTTTTTCTGGATCTTCAGCCTTATCAAGTAATGAATTAATATTTGAGTTCACGATGTCTGTAAAACGCGAGAAGATACCCATAATCTTTTCCTCTACTTCAAGTTATCGAATAAATAAATGCTTTTGGCATTTGCTGTAATTGATTATTCAATATACGGGCCAACTAATTAAATCAGTTTAACCTTATGATTTTTAAATAAAAACAATTTTATTCCTTAACTTTATGATTTTAGCGTATTATGATTATCAACCACATATTAGCGAATTCGACCACTTTTTACTTTGATGAACAAATACGTGAGCTAAAACTAACTATTTAGTAAAGGTTTAAACGTTAATTGCATCGTCGAATATAGTAGTCTAACAGCTACAATTTTCAAATAGAGGAAATGTGTCAATGAGCCGATTTCGTCAACAAGACAATCTGCTAGGACAGTCCAATAGCTTCCTTGAAGTGCTTGAACAAATATCTCAAATTGCGCCTTTGAACAAACCTGTTCTAATCATTGGTGAAAGAGGGACTGGTAAGGAACTAGTGGCAGCTCGTCTGCATTATTTGTCTAAGCGTTGGGAACAAAATTATTTAAAGCTCAATTGCGCAGCGCTAAGTGAAAGCTTATTAGAAACTGAACTGTTCGGATACGAAGCTGGCGCGTTCACTGGTGCTCAAAAACGACGAGAAGGTCGTTTTGAGGTCGCTAACAATGGCACCCTTTTCTTAGACGAGCTGGCCAACACTTCAGGTCTGATTCAAGAGAAACTGCTAAGAGTTATCGAATATGGTGAATTTGAACGGGTTGGCGGTTCTCGCTCCGTAAAGGTGGATGTGCGAATTGTAGCGGCAACCAATGAAGATTTACCCTCATTAGCCGCCTCAGGTGAGTTTAGACCGGATTTACTAGACCGACTCGCATTCGATGTTATTACTCTCCCTCCATTACGTGAACGCCTAGAAGATATTATGATGCTGGCCGAACATTTCGCGATTAATATGGCGCGAGAATTAGAAATGGAGTTATTTAGTGGCTTTACTGAGAAAGCCAAACGCACTTTGCTCGAATATGAATGGCCGGGCAACATTCGTGAACTGAAAAACGTTGTGGAACGAGCAGTCTATCGAAGCAATAACCCACATGTGCCAGTCCATCAAATCGTGTTAGATCCCTTTGAGTCTGTTTTTCGACCAAAAGGCAGAATTAAAACCCAAGACCGGATTACCGCAGTGGTGCCACCAGCAGCAGTAACGCCATCAGCTCCGACAGAAAGCGCAACAAATACGGACGAACCTGTTAAAGCAAAACAGAAAGCCTTTCAGTTTCCTGTTGATTTGAAAACACTGTCACAAGAATTTGAGGTCGACTTAATTAAACAGGCATTATCTGATAGTCAATTTAATCAAAAAAAGACCGCAGAGAAGTTATCTTTGACCTATCATCAATTACGCGGTTATCTAAAAAAATATAATTTATTGGACAGTTCCCCAGAAGACATAGAAGATTAAGGTGATGCATCCTAAAACTCCCAATCGATTGTTTCGCTTCACCTTAGCAGTGCTGCTTGCGCTGAGTGTTAGTGGTTGTTTTGATGGCACAACAGCAACTTCCTCTGTGACCGGTGTCATTTATTGTTCGGAAGGCAACCCAACAAGCTTTAATCCACAACTTGACACCTCAGGCACCACATCTGATGCATCCTCTCACCAAATATATGACCGCTTACTCAATTTTGACCCACAATCTGGAAAAATTGTGCCCGCATTGGCCAGTAGTTGGCTAATTAGCCAAGATGGATTGACATATACTTTCCAACTACGCAGAGGCGTAAAGTTTCATAACACCGATTATTTTACGCCTACTCGAACCTTTAACGCCGATGACGTTATTTTCAGTATTGACCGCTGGCGTCTAGACAGCCATCCGTATCATTACGTATCGGGTGGCAACTATCCTTATTTCACGAGTATTGGACTCATCGACTTAATTTCAAATGTGAAACGAATAAATGGTTACCGAGTAGAAATTACCTTAGCCCGCCCTGACAGTTCTTTTTTAGCCAACTTAGCCACTGATTTCGCGGTTATTCTGTCAGCTGAATACGCACAAAAATTAATCTTAAGTAACCAACAAGAACGGATTGATAATTATCCGATTGGCACAGGGCCATTCAGATTTAAAGAGTATAAAAAAGACCATTACATACGTTATAGCAAGCACCAAGACTATTGGCAGCATAAAAACGCACCGAACAAACTTATCTTTGACATTACAACAACGAGCTCGCTCAGGTTAGCTAAACTCATGACAGGTGAATGTGATGCCATCGCATTTCCTGCGCACAGCGAGTTGGATACCATTCGTGAAAGGCCAGACCTTACCCTTGATGGCAGGCCTGGCCTCAATGTGGGGTTTTGGGCGTTCAATACGTCGAAATATCCTTTTGATAACCCAAAAGTAAGACGTGCCTTAGCCATGGCGATTGATAAAAATACCTTACTTGAAGCGGTTTATTACGGTAGCGCCGTAAGTGCAAAAAGTCTGTTACCTGAATCATCTTGGGCGTATCAGTCTGATGTGAGTGAAACCAACTATAATCCTGTAATGGCCCGTAAGCTATTACGAGAAAGCGGCATAGACGAAGGGTTTACCATGAATATATGGGCAATGCCCGTTGAAAGAGCGTACAACCCAAATGCCCGTAAAATGGCTGAATTGATGCAAAATTACCTCAATCAAGTAGGCATTCAAGTGAATATTGTTAGTTATGAGTGGACAACATTTCGTGAAAAACTAAAAGAAGGGCAGCACGACTCTGTACTTATCGGTTGGTCAGCAGATAATGGCGACCCAGATAACTTTTACCGTCCTCTGCTAACCTGTTCGGCCATTGAATCTGGTACAAACCGAGCGATGTGGTGTTCTGAGGAATATGATTCCTTGATAAATCAAGCGTTACGATACTCGGAAATAGCACAACGTATCGAATATTATAAATTGGCCAATAAATTGATTGCTGAACAATTACCTTTAGTTCCTTTAGCTCATGCGTATCGTTATCGTGCGCACCGCCGCGAGCTTAACGGATTAGTGATTAATCCGTTTGGTGCAATTCGATTTGGGGACGTAGAGAAACAATGATGTTGATGCAAATCATTCGAAAATTTAATTTGCTTATTCTCACCTTGTTTGTGCTAAGCGTATTATCCTTTGCGTTAGTTTATTTATTTCCTGGCGACCCAATCGTAAACTTAACAGGGTTAAAACATTCTTCTCCTGAAAACCATCAATATCTCATAGAGCTTCATGGTTTTGACCGTTCATATGTCTATCAATATTGGCTTTATTTAAATAATCTATTAGAAGGTCAATGGGGGCTAAGTTTTAGCTCTGATAATCCACTTTGGATGGAAATATCACAAACTTTACCCGCGAGTATGGAACTAAGCGCTTACGCTTTGTTGCTCTCTTTACTAATCGGTGTGCCTTTGGGTTTTCTGGCAGGCTTTCAGCATTACAAGCTATCGGATTACAGCTTATTAGCCGCAAGTGTTATTGGCTATTCGACCCCAGTCTTTTGGCTGTCACTCATCATGATTTTGGTGTTTTCATTGCAACTTGGCTGGTTTCCACTGTCCGGCAGAATTAGTTTACTTTTCGATATCCCTCATCAAACTGGTTTTATGTTTATTGATATTTTATTAAGTGATTTTGAATTCAAAAATGCCGCCGTTAACAGTGCTCTGCAACATCTTATTTTACCAACCTTGTCTCTGACAATTGTAACCGCATCAATTATATTTCGAATTACACGCCGTTCGGTTATCGATGTGATGGCGAGCCAATATATATTAACCGCCTACACTAGAGGACTAAGTGGATGGCAGGTGGTATTCCGACACGGCGTCAGAAATGCGCTACTGCCGATTATCCCACTGTTTGGTATGCAATTCGCTGTGCTGCTGACAAATGCCATGATAGTCGAAGTTATTTTTTCCTGGCCAGGGATTGGAAACTGGCTAATTCAGGCAATTTTTCAACGGGATTACCCTGCGATTCGTGCGGGTATGTTAGCCGTATCTACAATGGTTATCATTTTAACAGTCTGCACCGACTTGTTAGCCAAGCTGATTAACCCAGCACTAACGGGAGAACGTCGTGCCCAAATTTGATATTTATCAGGAAGAATTCCATCCTTCACCATTGATACATACTTGGTGGGAATTTCGCAAAAGCCATATTGCCGTCTTGGGCTTATGGATATTGGGATTTTTTATATTCCTCGTAGTGTTCGGCCCGCTCATTGCGCCATTTGATCCTTTGCTACAAAACCCCAATGCCTTTCTGGTTAAACCATCGTGGGATGTAAACGGTTCAATTCGACATTTATTTGGAACCGATAGCATAGGACGGGATCTACTCTCGCGGTTAATCTATGGTTGTAGAATGACCCTTGGGATAAGCTTATTATTGGTTCTATTGGCTATGCTAGTTGGCGTAGCATTAGGGGCATTGGCGGGCATAACTCACGGCGTACGGTCTAGCGTATTAAATCATTTATTGGACTCAATTTTAGCAATACCAACCTTGCTTATTGCCATCGTCATTGTTGGTATTTTAGGTGTTGGTTTGGTCAACAGTATGTGGGCAATAAGTTTGGCACTCATCCCCCAGTTTGTGCATAACACGCGAGAAGTCGTCAGAACCGAAATGGCCAAAGAATATATATTGGCTTCTAAATTAGACGGTGCTAAAAATACCTACCTGTTTTTCTATTGTATTTTGCCGAATATGTACGAAATGTTAGTTGTACAAGGCACAATGGCATTGTCTATCGCAATTTTGGATATTAGCGCCTTAGGATTTTTAGGGTTGGGGGCGCAAGCGCCAGCCCCTGAGCTAGGCACTATGCTCTCTGAAGGGCTGCGAGTTGCTTACAAATCGCCATGGAGCATCGCACTACCAGGAAGTGCAATATTTTTAATGGTGTTGTCAGTAAATGTGGTGGGTGACGGTCTTCGCTCAGCACTTCGAAATAGGCTGCAACGTTAATGGCATTGCTAGATATTAAAAATCTAACCCTTGAAATCAACGGTTCAACGGGCTGGATGAAAGCCTTGGATAAAGTGAACTTACGCATTGAAGAAGGCGAGATACGCGCTTTAGTGGGTGAGTCCGGCTCAGGTAAGAGTTTAATCGTCAGAGCCGTTGTTGGGGCGATTCCTGAAAACTGGCGATTAACCGCAGATAGGCTCACTTGGAAAGGTCGAGATTTATTAAAAATTAGCCAAGCCGAACGACGCAAAATAATGCGCAGTGAAATTGCCGTTATTTTTCAAAATCCGATTGCATCATTAGACCCCTCATCCACCCTTGGTGAGCAGTTAATGGAAAGTATTCCTGGACATATTTTGAAAGGGAAATGGTTTTGGCAAAGGAGCAAACAACGACTTCAGATAGCCATCAAACTATTACACAAAGTCGGTATTAAAGATCATAAAAAGTATTTACAAGCCTACCCCAATCAAATTGCCGATGATATTGGTCAGAAATTTTTAATCGCATGTGCTTTGGTCTCTTCACCGCAACTGTTGATTGCCGACGATCCTACCCGTGGCATGGAGATTACGACCAAAATACAGATATTAAAACTGTTGTCGCAACTTAATAAGACACGTAATTTGAGCATTTTATTTGTTAGCCACGATTTGATCGCAATATCGAGTATGGCAAACAAGATGACCGTTTTATATTGTGGTCAAACGGTAGAGGATGGAAAAATGGCGCAACTACGCAAACGCCCGTTGCATCCTTATACCAAAGCGCTATTAGACAGTGCCCCTAGTTTCAGGAAGGATTTGCCGCCTAAATCGCCGCTATCCACCCTCGATGGCACCATTCCCACATTGCAACATTTACCCATAGGCTGTCGACTAGGTCCTCGCTGCCCTCGTGCACAAAGGGAATGTGTTAAGGTGCCTGAACTTAGATATGTACAAGATCATTTCTATAGTTGCCACTTTCCCTTAATACGAGAAAAAGAATGACGGCTTTATTAAAGGTTGAAAACCTCGAGTACACCCAAAAACCGACTAGGAGTCTGTTTAAGAAGCGCTCTGGATTCACGCTAAGTAAAGTGAGTTTCGAATTGAACAGTGGCGAAACCTTAGCAATTTTGGGGGAAAATGGCTCCGGAAAATCCTTGTTAGGAAAACTTTTGGTTGGCGCTGAGATACCAACTGGAGGCAATATATTTTTAAATGGTCAAAAGTTATCGCCACATAATTTACGACAACGCTGTCTTAATATTCGAATGATTTTTCAACACAGTAATGAGTCGCTAAATCCTGGTATTAATATCGCCAAAATTTTGGAAGGCCCTTTAATCCTTAACACCCAATTAAGTTCAACTGAACGGTTAAAGAAAATAGAGCAAACCTTAAAATTAGTAGGGTTGTTGCCCGATCACATGTTTTTTTATCGACACATGTTATCTGATGGTCAACGACAACGTTTAGCCTTAGCCAAAGCGCTTATTCTCGATCCACAAGTTATTGTTGCTGATGAACCTTTTGCTGCATTAGATCCCTCGGTTCGCTCGCAGACCATAAACTTGATTATGAAACTACAAAAGGACCTTGGTTTAGGATTTATATTTATTTCTCATAATTTAGGGATTATCAGGCACATCAGTGATCGGGTATTAATTCTGCAAAACGGAAACTTAGTGGAGACAGGTAAAACTGACGTGGTATTCAATTGGCCAAAAAGTGAGTACACCGAAAAGTTAGTTAAATCCCACCTATCACTTATTACCCCAAATTAATTTGAACATAAAAAAACCCGGAGAGAGTGAGCCTCAACGGGTTTGTTTTAACTTTTTACTTTCTCGCTGAAGCGATAACCTAACCCACTAAGGCTAACAAGATACCGGCCGCTACTGCTGAGCCCAATACTCCTGCCACATTAGGTCCCATTGCATGCATCAGTAAGAAGTTATGGGGGTTGGCTTGCAATCCAACTTTGTTTACTACCCTTGCGGCCATAGGAACGGCTGACACGCCGGCTGCGCCGATTAAAGGATTGATATCTGCTTTGCTATACTTATTCATCAGTTTCGCCATTAGAACGCCTGTGGCTGTTCCTATAGCAAATGCCACAGCACCCAATGCAAGTATACCCAATGTTTCTGCTTTCAAAAATTTATCAGCAGACAACTTCGAACCAACAGCCAAACCTAAGAAGATAGTGACGATATTGATAAGCTCGTTTTGCGCAGTATTGCTCAAACGATCCACCACACCACACTCTTTCATTAAGTTACCCAAACAAAACATACCTACTAGCGGCGTTGCCGTCGGCAAAAACAGGATAGTCATTAGCAACACAGCTAATGGAAAAACGATTTTTTCTCGTTTAGACACTATACGCAACTGACCCATTTGAATTTTTCGTTCTTCAGGGGTCGTTAACGCTTTCATTATTGGTGGCTGAATAATAGGTACCAATGCCATGTAAGAATAAGCAGCAACAGCGATAGTGCCTAATAATTCAGGGGCTAATTTCGATGCTAAGAAAATTGCCGTTGGGCCATCCGCGCCACCGATTATGGCAATCGCTGCAGCATCTTTTAAGGTAAATTCAAGACCTGGAACAAAGTTTAGTAAAATCGCCCCTAACAAGGTGGCAAATATACCGAACTGTGCAGCGGCGCCAAGCAACAACATCCGTGGGTTAGCAATAAGCGCGCTGAAATCAGTCATTGCACCTACTCCCATGAAAATGAGCAGAGGGAACACCCCTGTATCAATTCCAACGGCATAAATGTAATGCAGTAAACCACCCATTTCGCTAAAACCAGCCAATGGAATATTGGTCAATAACGCACCAAAACCAATGGGCAACAATAATAGCGGTTCAAATTTCTTAACGATGGCCAAATATAGTAACAACAGGCCAACAACCATCATGATCACTTGACCAGCCTGGAAGTGTGCCAGCGCGGTGCTTTGCCATAGGATTTCTAACTTCTCCATGAAATTATCCTAAACTCAATAAAGCTTGACCTGATTGGACTGCATCGCCTTCTGATACAAGTACATCAGTCACGATACCGCTTTCGATAGCACGTATTTCTGTTTCCATTTTCATCGCTTCCATGATGATGACGACATCACCTTCGCTCACTTCGTCTCCTTCGCGAACTAAGATTTTGAATATATTACCCGCCAATGGTGCGTTTAATTCAACACCTTCGTCAGAAGATGGGGTGGCAGTTGGCGTCGCCGCTTCAGTGCTTTTAACTGAAGAAAGTTGACCACTTGGGGCAACCTCCACTTCATAAGACTTGCCATCAACACGCACAGAATAACTTTCTGCTTTACCTTGGGCTGGCGAAGATGCAGCTGACGAAGTTGCAGGTTTTGCTTCAGTCTCGCCTGTAGGAGCAGGTTCAAATGCGTCAGGATTCCCTCTATTTTGCAAAAACTTCAAGCCGATTTGCGGGAATAATGCATAGGTTAATACGTCATCCACTTTTTCCTCAGCCAACTTAATATTTTGCTGTTGCGCAATTTCAGTCAATTCTGTGGTTAAGGCAGCTAATTCAGGTTCAATCAGATCAGCGGGTCGACAAGTAATAGGTTCTTGGCCATCTAATACTCTAGCTTGTAATTCTGCATTCACTGGCGCTGCGGTTGCGCCATACTCACCTTTAAGAACACCTGCAGTTTCCTTAGTGATGCTCTTATATCGTTCTCCGGTCAGCACATTTAATACAGATTGAGAACCAACGATTTGCGAAGTTGGAGTCACTAATGGAATAAAACCAAGATCTTCCCTTACTTTAGGAATTTCTTTGAGTACTTCATCCATTTTATCTTCAGCACCTTGTTCACGAAGTTGGTTTTCCATATTCGTCAACATTCCACCAGGCACTTGAGCAATTAATATTCGTGCATCAACGCCCTTCAAGCTACCTTCAAATTTAGCGTATTTTTTACGCACTTCTCTGAAGTAACTCGCGATTTCAGCCATCAGATGCAAATCTAAGCCGGTATCTCGGTCAGTACCTTCCACAATCGACATAATGGTTTCAGTTGCACTGTGCCCGTACGTCATACTCATAGATGATACCGCGCAATCAACCATATCAATACCCGCATCAATGGCTTTTTGATAGGTTGCGGTGCTTAGTCCAGTGGTTGCATGACATTGCATGGCAATAGGCACACTTATAATTTCTTTCAAGCGAGTAATTAGTTCTTCACATTCGTAAGGTTTCAACAACCCTGCCATATCTTTGATACACAAAGAATGTATGCCCATATCCTCTAAGGACTTAGCCATGTCTAGCCAACGCTCTAGGGTATGCACTGGACTTACTGTATAGGAAATCGTGCCTTGGGCATGTGCGCCTACAGAAACCACAGATTTAATCGCTGTTTCCAGATTTCGAGTGTCATTCATTGCATCGAAAATACGAAACACATCAACGCCATTGGTATGCGCTCTTTCTACAAACTTTTCAACTACATCATCTGCGTAGTGACGATACCCCAAAAGATTCTGCCCTCTTAGCAACATCTGCTGAGGTGTATTAGGCATGGCCTTTTTTAATTCACGGATACGATCCCAAGGATCTTCGCCAAGATAACGAATGCAAGAGTCGAATGTAGCGCCTCCCCAAGATTCCATTGACCAAAAGCCAACTTTATCTAATTTCGCTGCGATGGGTAACATATCATCCAATCGCATTCTAGTGGCTAATAAAGATTGGTGCGCATCACGCAGTACCAATTCAGTTATTTTAAGGGGGTTGCTCATGGAAACTCCTAAAAAATCGATTTATTTAGACTATCTATTTTTTCGATATTGGTGAACTGCGGCGGTTATTGCCGCAATAGGCACGGAAGAATTTGATTTGTCATTAGACACTTTCCTTTGTGTCCTAGCAGGATGCGCAGGGACAACTTCTTCAGGAAATATTCGGTTAATTGCAGCAATTAAGTTTACTGCGCCGATTAGTAGTGTAAGGAAAACAAACACCACAACCATACCCACTACCATTAGGTTGGCAGCTTCAATTAGTAATTCAGAAATGGACGTTTGCATATAATTCACACTGTTATTAGTTTAGGTATCGATAAGTATCACTTAAGCATTGAAAACTCAACCAAAATCCACAAAGCAAACTGTATTTTTAGGGTACTTATTCAACTATTTTGAATTTTTACCCACTCAAGTCGCTGATTAGGCGTCTCCACCAATCATTTAGCCACTTTATACTGTAAATCTGTTCGAATACTTTTAGCGTTAGCTATAAAGTTAATTTAATGCAAAGCAGCGCTATCATACCAATCGTCACGTTTAGATTAATATTACTTATTGGTAATTACTTATAAATATTTAATTTAACTTCGGGCATAAAAAAACCGCTTATAAAAGCGGTTTTTTTATTGCTTATACTTCAAATCATTTACGTCGATTTTATATTTCTAACTTCTCGAGATACGTTCTTTAGCAAAACGCTATTCAAGCACAAAATCGTAGTTTTGATTTTCGAACCTCCTGCGGAGCTTCGATTCAAATATGGCGCGTGTGGAAGGATGATTTCAGGCATCCTGCCTTACACCCCTTCGGGGCCGTGCTGCGCACGTTCAAAATCGTTCCTGACGATTTTGTCGAACCTCCTGCGGAGCTTCGATTCAAGTATGGCGCGTGTGGAAGGAT
>NZ_JAHKPT010000035.1:0-312211 GCF_018860635.1 Aliiglaciecola lipolytica | reverse complement strand
CAGCTGAGCTACACACGCGTAAAAGACATTTGTTCCATTCCCGATAAAAAGGAATGGCGGAGAAGGAGGGATTCGAACCCTCGATAGGGCTACAAACCCTATACTCCCTTAGCAGGGGAGCGCCTTCAGCCACTCGGCCACCTCTCCAAATGTGGGAGCGAAGTTTACTGAATCACAAAAGGAAGTCAAACCTTTTTTTACACTTTACTACCTGTATGCTGGGATTTTAGACGATCAGCGTAAAACTGCAATAATATGATGGTATTTTGTACGAATTGATATGCTTATATTTTCGAGATAGTTAAAACAATTATTAAAAATAAAATAAAAAAAAAGGCTGGTTAACCAGCCTTCTTAGGTTTTTCACTTTACTTTATTCTACATCTTCGCTCGAATTGCCGGAACGTTCACTCGCAGTTCCATTTTTTTCTGCTTGAATGCGCATATAAATTTCTTCTCGATGCACAGATACTTCTTTGGGGGCGTTAACCCCTATTCTTACCTGATTCCCTTTAACACCCAATACAGTTACGGTGACTTCATCACCTACCATCAAGGTCTCACCTACACGACGGGTTAAAATTAGCATTCTATTGCTCCTTTTGCGTTATTCCACAATATTCCCTAATTAAAATTAGCGTATTTACCAGTTAACTCCAGAAAAATACACAATTAGCATTCCATGTTTTTGTCGTCACTTACAAAAACTCACTAATTAACACTTATAAGCGCTCTTCTAACCAACTATGTACAGAGTTAATAGCGGCATCAAGGTTTTCAGGTTGACTCCCTCCGGCTTGCGCCATATCGGGTCTCCCGCCGCCTTTACCGCCTACTTGACTGGCTACATAATTAACTAATTCACCAGCTTTAACTTTGCCAACTAGATCTTTAGTCACACCAACAATAACACTCACTTTGTTATCTGCTGGTAAACCTAAAACAATGACACCACTGCCGATTTGGTTCTTTAAGTCATCGACCATTGTACGTAAAGTTTTAGATTCTACACCTTCAACTTTAGTCGAAAGTACTTTCACCCCCTTTACATCAGTAGTCTTAGACGCCAAATCAGTTCCAGCTTGAGCAGCCATTTTCTGCTTAAGCTTAGATAATTCCTTCTCCAACTCTTTGGTGTGATCAACTACAGCAACGATTCTATTTTCTAAATTCGCAGCCTCTGACTTTAATAGACCAGAGATGCTGCTAATTAATTTCGATTGATCTTGCACATATTGTAATGCTGCTTGACCAGTAATCGCTTCTATTCGTCGTACGCCAGATGCAATGCCACTTTCGCTGACTATTTTAAATAATCCAATGTCGCCTGTTTGGTTGACATGAGTACCACCACAAAGTTCCAATGAAAACGGTCCCATCGATACTACGCGCACGTTTTCGTCGTATTTTTCACCAAACAACGCCATAGCACCGGCATTTTTAGCTTCTTCTAAGCCCATTAGTTTAGTATCTAGACGATGATTCAAACGAATGTGCTGATTGACGAGTGACTCGATTTCCAAAATTTGCTGAGGCGTAACCGCTTCAAAATGAGAAAAATCGAAACGTAAACGCTCTGCGTCCACCAATGAACCTTTCTGGTTAACATGCTCACCTAAGATAGTTTTTAACGCCGCATGCATTAAGTGAGTAGCACTGTGGTTTAACTTAATTGCTGAGCGACGTTGAGCTTCAACTTGAGCATCAACAACATCGCCAATTTTAATATCTTTATTCGCGATACCTTTGTGAGCAACAGCATCATTTAGCTTAACGGTGTCTAACACGTTAAATTCTGCAGAGTCACCTTTGAGTAATCCAGTATCCCCGACCTGACCACCAGATTCCGCGTAGAATGGCGTTTTTGAAAGCACTACAATACCAGAATCACCAGCTTTGATTTCAGTGACAGCGCCTTTGTCATTGAATAACTCGACAACCTCAGCGCGATCAGCTACTAATTCGTAACCAACAAATTCACTGCTTGATTTAGCATGAATCGCTTCATTGTAATCTTTACCGAAGTTGCTCGCTTGCTGAGCACGTTCCCGTTGTTGCGCCATCGCTTGATCAAAACCATCTTGATCGATAGTAAAACCTTTTTCACGGGCTACATCATTGGTTAAATCAGCAGGGAACCCATAAGTGTCATAAAGTTTAAATGCCAATTCTCCAGGAACAACTTCTCCCTCTAATTCTGACAATGCTTCATTGAGTATAGTCATACCTCGTTCCAAGGTACGAGAGAATTGCTCTTCTTCAACTCTGAGCACTTTTTCAAGGACCGGTTTTTGATCAATGAGTTCAGGGTAAGCTTCACCCATTTGAACTCCTAACTCGTCAATCAACTTGTAAAAGAAAATATCTTTCGCGCCCAACTTATATCCATGTCTTACGGCACGACGAATAATACGTCGCAATACATAACCGCGACCTTCATTCGATGGCATAACGCCGTCACAAATTAAAAATGCACATGAACGAATGTGGTCTGCAATCACTCGTAAGGATTTGTCTTCTAAGTCCGTTGAGCCCACAATTTTTGCTGCAGCGGCAATAAGCTTCTGAAAGATATCAATTTCATAATTGCTGTGAACGTTCTGCAAAATCGCGGAAATACGCTCAAGCCCCATACCCGTATCAATTGAAGGTTTAGGTAGCGGGTGCATGACGCCATCGGCAGTTCGGTTGAACTGCATAAAAACTAGGTTCCATATTTCAATAAAACGGTCACCGTCTTCTTCAGGCGTACCTGGACGTCCACCCCAAATATGTTCTCCGTGATCGTAAAATATTTCGGAGCACGGTCCGCAGGGGCCAGTATCTCCCATTGACCAAAAGTTATCTGAGGTTGCGATGCGTATAATTTTATCTGCTGGAATACCAATCTCTTTGTTCCATATATCAAAAGCTTCATCGTCTTCATGATAAATGGTGACTAATAGTTTCTCTTTAGGTAGGCCTAATACTTCGGTTAGGAACGTCCAAGCATGGTGAATAGCTTGTTGTTTGAAATAATCCCCAAAGCTGAAATTCCCCAGCATTTCAAAAAATGTATGATGTCGCGCTGTGTAGCCAACATTTTCCAAATCGTTATGCTTTCCACCCGCTCTGACACAACGCTGAGAAGACGTTGCTTTGTTGTAGCGTCGCTTTTCAGTACCAAGAAAAACATCTTTAAATTGGTTCATGCCTGCATTGGTAAATAAAAGCGTAGGGTCATCCGCCGGGACCAATGAAGAACTGGGAACAATTTGATGACCATGATTGGCAAAATAATCCAAAAAGGCGCGTCTAATTTCAGCGGTAGTTTTACTCATTCATTTTCCTGATTTAAAAGTTGTCGGACAAGCACAATGCTTGCTAATTAGGCTATAGGCGGCGAACGATACCACAAATGAGGGAACCTTGTTAAGCCGTGAATTTGTCAAGCTGTATTGATCATTCTCATTCATTAGGTTCGCCTTTTAAAGCAATTCGAATTTGTTCGTGATTAAAACCACGATATTGCAAAAAACGCATGCGCTTTTGTTTGTCTTGCCAATCCCGTATCGGCGTATCACCGTATTTTTTACGATAAGCTTGAATGGCTGTCTCAGCAAAATCTGTTTCACAGTCGGCAAAACTGTTTGATACTATCATTTCGTCAATATTATGTTGTTGTAACTCAACTTGGATACGTTTAAGCCCCTGCCCTTTCAACACTCTATTTCGAATAAATGCTTCGACAAAACGTTTATCACTTTGAATATCTTTTTCTGCAAATAAGGCGATTTGCTGTTTAACTAAACCGCTATCTAAGCCTTTTAATGTGAGCTTTGTGACTAACTCATGTTGACTATGTTCTCGACGAGCTAACAGACGAGTAATAGAATGATTGATGATCTTCACATCATTGTCTGACATATTAATAGCCTATCAACTTGATTCATCGGAACCTTTGTATTGTTTTTTCAATTTATTCATTCAATCGACGAAGTACCTAAACAGATCTGGGATGATTTAAATCAAAATCAAGCGCTGTTTTGTAGTTACCCATTTTTAGCGGCCTTAGAGCAATCCGGTTCTGTTGGCGGTGACACAGGATGGATACCTCATCATTTGGTAGCTTATCAGGATGAGGCGGTTATCGGTATCCTACCAATGTACAAAAAAAGCCATAGTTATGGCGAATATGTGTTTGATTTTGCTTGGGCAGAAGCATATCAGCGTTATCACAAACAGTATTACCCCAAATTAGTCAATGCAATTCCCTTTACACCTGTTACCGGTACGCGTTTGTTAACCAATAATAAAACTGACCCAGTAAAGTTATTGGAAAAAATGTACCTGTATATAAAACAACAATTGCCTGCCCTGGACGCATCTTCTGTACACTTTCTGTTCCCCTTTGAAAAAGTCAGTCAACAGTTGCAAGGCCTTGGTGCAGTGGAACGAAGAAGTGTCCAGTTTCAATGGTTTAACCGTGGCTACCAGCATTTTGATGATTTCATAGCCACCTTTACCGCCCGACGCAGAAAAAGTGTGCGCAAAGAAAGACAAAAAATTGCGCAGCAAGAATTAACCGTCAAACGCTTTCATGGCGAAACCTTAACCTCAGTAGAAATGGATTTCTTTTATCTTTGCTATTGCCAGACCTATTTAAAGCGTAGCGGTCATAGTGGTTACTTAAACAAATCTTTCTTTACAAATATTCTCGAAAATATGCGACAGAACATCTTATTGGTGATTGCTTCGCACAATGACACCCCCGTGGCTGGGGCACTTTATTTATATGATCAAACACAGTTGTGTGGTCGATATTGGGGCGCAATAGAAGACTTTGATGGTCTGCACTTTGAATGTTGTTATTACCAAGGCATTGAATTCTGTATCCAGCAAAACTTAGCCAGCTTTAACCCGGGCACTCAAGGAGAACATAAAATTCTAAGGGGATTTGAGCCGATATTTTGTTATTCAAATCACTGGTTAGATGATCCCTCCTTCCAAGACGCAGTATCACGTTTTGTTAAGCAAGAAGCCCCTGGGATTGAAGCCTATAAAATTAGTGCAGCTGAAGTCTTACCGTTTAAAAAATCACAAGACTAACGAAGTTACTACTTACGCCAGACTAACAGATGATTATTGGCCGTCATCTGAATCATATCGTCTAAGGTTAATGGCGTGGCCCAGTTTTTTAACTCAGCAATGTCACGGATACCGCCAAAACCTCTTTGTTGTAGGCTTTGGTCAAACTGCGCATTACTCTGACTAGTATATTTACCGTCAAATTTAAATGGGCCATACTGACAGAAAACCCCAGTTTCAGGTAAATTTAAAGCGACAGTTTGCATCATCAATTGGGCTTCATGAGGCTGCATAATGTGAGTGGTATTCGCACTAAAAACGCCGTTTACGTCTTGAAAAGACCAGCTATCTTTGCCAATGAAGAATTCTTCAGGAGGCAACACATTTGTGCATTTTGCTTCCTCTAACCACGCATTAATACTGGCGTGGTTGTCAGCAATATCTGTCGGTTGCCAAGTTAGATGTGGCAATGCAGGTGCAAAAAATGCAGCATGCTGCCCTGTGCCAGAACCAATTTCCAATACCTTGGTTTGATTGGCAAAATGCACAAGCAGTTGCTCTAAGATAGGTGCCTTATTATTCTCACAAGGTTGTGAAAAGTTTTTGTTATCGAACATCCGTCACCTACTATTTATAAGGTTAGCCGTTTAGATTCGGAGCAAGCCACTTCTGAGCATACTCCAAGCTCCATCCTTTACGCTGTGCGTAATCCTCAAGTTGATCTTGTTGAATTTGAGCGACTGCAAAATAGCGTGCATCAGGGTGTGAGAAATACCACCCAGATACAGCCGCGCCTGGCCACATCGCGTATGACTCAGTAAGCTGCATACCGGTCGCATTTTCAGCGTCCAATAGATCCCAAATAACTTGTTTTTCAGTATGTTCAGGACAGGCAGCGTAGCCAGGTGCAGGGCGAATACCCTGATACTTTTCGCGAATCAAATCTTCATTAGTTAACTGTTCGTCTGCAGCATAACCCCAGATTTCTTTTCTGACTTTTGCATGCAAATACTCAGCAAAGGCTTCTGCTAAACGATCAGCAATGGCTTTGACCATAATACCGTTGTAGTCATCACCATCATCAATGTAAGCTTGAGCTAATTCATCTTCACCTATGCCAGCAGTAACGGCAAAAGCGCCAATATAGTCGGCTTTTTTACTGGCTTTGGGCGCAATGTAATCGCTTAAACAGTAATTAAACCCTTTTGGCTTTTGGGTTTGTTGACGCAAATGATGAGCTACCTGAATCGTTTTCTGGCGACTATCATCGGCATAAATTTCAACATCATCACCTACACGGTTCGCAGGGAAGATGCCAACCACGCCTTTGGCAGCCAAGCTACCTTCTTCACACAGCTTTTTCAGCATAGTAGTGGCATCGTGAAACAGCTTTTTAGCTTCTTCGCCAACCACTTCATCATCTAAAATTCGTGGGTATTTACCCGCAAGCGACCAAGTTAAAAAGAAAGGTGTCCAATCAATGTAATCAACCAATTCCGATAACTCAACATTTACCGTTTGCACACCTAAAGTTTTGGGTACTGGAGGATGATATACCTGCCAATCACAATCAAAACGATTTTCTCTTGCGGCAGCTAAACTTACAGGTTTAGAACGGGGCTTTTTACGTGCATGCTGCTCTCGGACGACGTCGTATTCTTTTTGCAATTGCGCTACGTATTCAGGTCTAAATTCATCCGAAATCAACTTCTGACAAACCCCGACGGCTCGGCTGGCATTAGGCACATAAACCACAGGTCCGTGATAGTTTTGTTCAATTTTTACCGCAGTATGGGCTTTTGATGTGGTGGCACCGCCGATTAATAACGGTAGATCTAATTCTAAGCGTTGCATTTCTTTTGCGACGTGTACCATCTCATCCAAAGAAGGAGTGATTAACCCTGACAGTCCGATCATATCGACGTTTTCATCTTTGGCCACTTGCATAATTTTAGCAGCCGGCACCATTACGCCTAGATCGATAATTTCATAGTTATTACATTGCAAAACCACACCAACAATATTTTTACCTATGTCGTGCACATCGCCTTTTACTGTTGCCAACAATATTTTACCGTTGCTACTGCTTTGGTCTTTTTCAAGTTCGATGTAAGG
Organism: Aliiglaciecola lipolytica; assembly: GCF_018860635.1. Taxonomy (GTDB): domain Bacteria; phylum Pseudomonadota; class Gammaproteobacteria; order Enterobacterales; family Alteromonadaceae; genus Aliiglaciecola; species Aliiglaciecola lipolytica_A. Next base: position 305,029 of record NZ_JAHKPT010000035.1, on the reverse strand, counting down.
TTCAAGGTAGGCCACAGCCTTTTTCATCACTCGGGCAGATTTTACCACTTGAGGTAAAAACATTTTACCTTCGCCAAATAAATCACCTACCACGTTCATGCCGTCCATTAATGGACCTTCGATAACATGCAAAGGTTTCTCAGCTTCTAAACGTGCAGCCTCAGTATCTTCAACGATAAAGTCGGTAATACCTTTAACTAAAGCGTGCTCTAGACGCTTACTAACTGGGAATTCACGCCACTCTAGATTCTCTTTTACAACCGCTTTGCCGTCACCTTGATATTTGGGTGCCAGCGCCAATAGATTATCAGTGGCATCTGGGTGGCGATTAAGAATCACATCTTCAACAGCGTCTTTTAATTCCTTAGGGATATTGTCGTAAACTTCTAACTGGCCGGCATTAACAATCGCCATGTCCATGCCTGCTTTAATGGCATAATACAAAAACACCGAATGCATTGCTTCGCGAACTGGGTTATTGCCGCGAAATGAAAAGGAAATATTCGATAAACCACCAGAGATATGACAGTGCGGTAGATTTTGTTTTATTTGACGAGTCGCTTCGATGAAATCAACCGCATAGTTGTTGTGCTCTTCAATTCCGGTTGCTACGGCAAAAATGTTCGGATCAAAAATAATATCTTCAGGTGGAAAGCCGATTTTTTCAGTTAATAGTTTATAACTGCGCTCACATATCTCGTATTTTCTAGCTTGTGTGTCGGCTTGACCTTTTTCATCAAACGCCATCACAACAGTCGCTGCACCATATCGTTTCAATAATTTAGCTTGCTTTAAAAAGGGTTCTTCACCCTCTTTTAAGCTAATCGAATTGACTATCGCTTTCCCCTGAACACACTTTAAGCCAGCTTCGATGACGCTCCATTTAGAAGAGTCAATCATAATAGGTACGCGAGAGATGTCTGGTTCAGAGGCAATTAGACATAAAAATCGTACCATGGCAGCTTCGGAATCCAACATGGCTTCATCCATGTTGATATCGATGACTTGCGCACCATTTTCAACTTGCTGACGAGCCACATCTAACGCTGCTTCATAGTTATCTTCGAGGATCAGACGTTTAAACATTGCTGAACCTGTAACGTTGGTACGTTCCCCTACGTTTACAAAGGTAGCACTGGTATTTTGTTGTTCTTGTGACACGAAAAACTCCTGTTAATGCACAAAGGGTTCTAAACCAGACAAGCGCATTTTAACTTCTTTTTTGACTGGAACCCGAGGCGCAATGCCTTCTACGGCTTTTGCAATTGCAGCAATATGTTCTGGCGTACTGCCGCAACATCCACCGACAATATTCACCAATCCTGATTTCGCCCATTCTTGGATATGTTCTGCCATTTCGTCTTCTTCCATGTCGTATTCCCCAAACTCATTCGGTAAGCCCGCATTAGGGTGCGCAGAAACCAGACACTCAGCTTGGTTAGCAATCTCTTCTACATACTGACGTAATAGATCCGGTCCAAGGGCACAATTGAGCCCAAATGACACAGGGTTGATATGTCGCAGTGAATAGTAAAAAGCTTCAGCAGTTTGCCCTGATAAAGTACGGCCAGAGGCATCAGTGATAGTACCTGAAATCATAACGGGTAGAGTAATACCTAACTCATCAAACACAGTGTCTACTGCGAAGGCAGCCGCTTTAGCGTTCAATGTATCAAAAATAGTTTCAATTAGAATTATGTCAGCTCCGCCCTCAATCAAACCGTGTGTCGCTTCTGAGTAGGCTGCTACCAGTTGATCAAAATTCACATTACGCTTGCCCGGATCATTTACATCGGGAGAAATTGAAGCCGTGCGGTTTGTGGGTCCTAAGACGCCCGCAACAAAACGAGGTTTATCGGGCGTTTTTGCGGTGTATTCATCGGCCGCTTTACGGGCTAACTTGGTTGCTTCAATATTAATTTCTTTGGCCAGGGATTGCATATCATAATCAGCCATGGCGATAGTGGTAGCATTAAAGGTATTGGTTTCGATTATGTCAGCGCCAGCTTCGAAATATTGGCAATGAATATCATAAATAATTTGGGGTTGACTCAATACAAGCAAGTCGTTATTGCCTTTGACATCACAATGCCAATCGACAAATCGATCACCGCGGTAATCATCTTCTTCCAGTTTATGCCGTTGAATCATAGTTCCCATTGCACCGTCAAGAATAAGAATTCGTTGCTGTGCAATGGAGTAGAGTTGTTCGGTGTTATTTTGCGCCACGCAATTACCTCTTATTTTTTACTTGGAAGATCAGCAAGATCAAACGGTGTCGTCTGATAAACATAATAGTTTAACCAGTTTGTAAACAGAAGCGAACCATGGGAGCGCCATGTTACATGATAGGGCTGACTGGGATCATCATTTTCGTAATAGTTTTCTGGAATTTTCGGCGCTAATGCATTATTACTATCACGCTTAAACTCCTGATCCAGTGTTTCAGGATCATATTCTGGGTGCCCAGTAACGCATACCATTCGTTTATCTTTTGAGGCGACTAAATACGCCCCAGTTTTTTCCGAACTGGCTAATACATTTAGCCCCTCAACACTTTTATATATGTCGATGGGAATTTCCCCAAAACGAGAATGGGGTGCATTGAACTGCGGATCAAAGCCGCGCATTAACGCATCGTGTGGTTCGTTCACATTATGGGTGTAAACACCGGAAAGCTTGTCGTTTCGAAGTTGACGATTGTGCCCGTAAAAATGAAACATGGCAGCGTGGGCCGCCCAACAAGAATATAAAGTAGACTGCACATGACGTTGTGTCCACTCCATAATAGTGGTGATTTTGTCCCAATATTTGACGTCAGCATAATCGAGGTGAGCAATGGGTGCACCGGTGATAATAAACCCATCGTAATTTTTATGAGCCACGTCATCAAAAGACAAATAAAAGGCATCCATATGGGCTTTAGGTGTATTCTTAGGTGCCTGATTATCGATGCGAATAAGATCAATATTAATCTGTAATGGCGTATTGGAAAGAAGTCGTAAAATCTGAACTTCAGTTTCAATCTTATTCGGCATTAAATTCAAAATGCCCACTTCTAGAGGACGAATGTCTTGCTTAGCAGCGGCTTCGCTGTCCATAACGAATATATTTTCCGCGTTCAAGACCCCTTGGGCGGGAAGATCACTAGGTATTCGAATAGGCATAAGTTCTCCAATGTGGTTGTAAGAAAACAAATTTCGCCTATTCACACTCAAAAGTCAACATCTTTACGTCTAGACGTCTAAACGTTTATCCGGCCTATACACTTTATACCTGAGAATTTTTATTTCACATATTCGAAATAACCTTAATTATTCTTATTCCTCACATAAAATTGGTTAACTGAAATTGGAGCAAATAATCAACTTTTAGCCATTATTGTTGTTGTTCTACACTGCTGAAATATATCCATTTCTGGTTGATAAATGCTGCTTTTTACATTGGTTAAACCTAACAGGGTGTCAAAAATATTGTCTTGTGAGAAATCAGAATTCAATTTGCTGGAAATACAGTCTTTAAAATTAGCATCCGCTAATTCAGTACTCCAGTACAACATAGGCACATGAGTTTGCTCTTCAGGGGCAATGCTGTAGGGAAAGCCATGCAAATAAAGTCCATTTTCACCTAATGACTCGCCATGGTCTGAAATGTACAGCAAGGACTTATTGGCTACATTACTTTGCTGCAGAACCGCAATAACTTTACTTAATACAAAGTCGGTATAAGCAATAGTATTGTCATATGTATTTTTTAACTGGTTTTCGCTGCAATGTTGAATATCACTTTGCGGACAATCTGGCATAAAAGGTTTAAATGTATCGGGATAGCGCCGGAAATAAGTAGGACCATGGGAACCGATCATATGTAAGACGATAAGTTTATTGTCGGATTTATGCTGGCTAATTTGTTGTTGCAATTTTTCGATAAGAATTTCATCAAAACAATAATCACCATCACACAACGGTGAGTCTTGAGTTGGATCAAAACGAATTTCACTCACTCTTTCACATACCCCTTTACAAGTACTGTTATTATCAATCCAAGTGACGTCCACGCCTGCTCGATGAATTATATCTAAAGCATTATCTTGACTACTCGCCACTCGACTTTCGTATTTGCTTCGTGGTAAACGAGAAAACATACATGGCACAGACACTGCGGTAGCAGTACCGCAAGAGCTTACCTGTTTAAAACTGAGTATTGGGGTTTGCGCCAAAAACTTATTGGTATTGCGAGTATAACCATTCAACGAAAAGTTCTGTGCACGGGCAGTTTCCCCGACCACAACTATTGTTAAGTTTTGTTGTCCTTGTTTTGACGGCTTGATCGTTGGCGATTTATCTAAAACTTTAAAGGGCAAAGGGGGATAAAAATAATTATCTCGTAAATACCTAAATCCAGAATCATAAAATGCAAAAGGGACAATATACTTAAATAAATTATGATTATTTCTGCCTACCGCTGCGTAATCTTTATACAGGAAAGTAACAGTCGAAGCAGTGACGATTAGTGCAAGCAGATTTATCGTTAACACACTTTTTATTCGGCTTTTTAAATCTCCTTTAACCTTTATTTTAAACATCAATATTGCAGGGACAACTCCCAGCAGAATAAAGTAGATAAGAAAACTAATATTCAAATAAGATGAGGCTTCACCAGAATTGGTTTCAGCAATGTTTTGAATCATGCTTTTATCAAAAATGACACCGTATTGAAAAGTTGCATAAAACAATAAGCATGACACTAGCACTGTGACCGCAGATATAGTTCTGGGAAAAACTATTCCTCCCAAAATACTAGTGATTATAATGGTTAGACTAAACAATAATAGAATAACTGAAGCGTAAAAACTCCATTGTGACAAGTTGTTAGGTTGAATGGCTGCAAATACACCATTTAAAAAACAATAATTAAATACAAATACAATAAATAACGAATTTATCGCGATAATTTGTGCGCCAGTATATTCATGTCGCATTAGCTTTAAAATTACATTCATCTTGTTTCATTTATGGTTGATTACACAAGCTATTTTAGAAGCCAAACCTTAGCTGAAACTGAAGATAAACTGATGTTTTGCAATAATTTTTTAAATAAAAACAATTCTATAATTTAATTTAAAATCTCTACTGTCTGAGTTGAACTTTTTGCAGTTATTGATATGTTTTTTTGATTCAAATAGGCACTTAGGGTTTGGGAATATACTGATATTCAATAATATTGCCCTGTGGTTTATGAAGCTGTGGTTTAGGACACCCATTTACGCGACTAGCGGTATTTAATAATACCCAATCAGTGCGGTGGGCAAACCCAAGATGTATGGCTTTATTTTTATCAAAACAAAGCCCCTCGACTAACTCAAAACTTAGCAATATAAATCGGTTTTTACTGGTTCCTATCCACTGGTAAGCCGCTTTAACTTGCTCTGCATTGTCAGTGTGATAACCAAAATGAGTAATAGGATAAGGGGAAAATAGAATAAATTGCTCGGCAAAATCGACTAGCCCAACTTCAGCATTTTGCGGAACAATATGTTGCATTTGTTGAAATATTTTTTTCGGCGTTTTAACCACTTCTAATAAACCGTATCCCCAAGTAGAGTACAAAATCCATGCCACAGATATAAATAGCGGCCAGCTCCGCCACTGCTGTTGTTTGACTGTGATAAGTGTGCCCAGGAGTCCAGCCAAACCAATTGATATAAAAAAGTACCAAGGTGAAATAGCGTATTCAGTCACTAGCTTTTGGGTAAAACTGGCATTGCTTAATCCAGCCAATGCGAAAGCTAATAAGCCTAAAGATATACCAGTCACCAGTGCCCATAAAATCCAATTGACGGCCCGTCGCTGTAAAATTTGTCGCACATAAGGTGCACTGATTAAGGCTAACATTGGCAAAGCTGGCAATATATATACGCCTCTTTTGCCTGGGCTGATACTGAAAAACACTAACACGAGTACAATCCACGTTAGCGGCAGAATTACCCGGGCATCCTGCTTTTTGATTGCGCGTATCCAATGAGGAATTAACCACGGAATGAAAATGCTTAGGGGTAACCAAAAGGCAGGGATTACGGATACGAAATAATACCAAAATGGTTTAATATGATGCCAAGAATCAGCATAACGAGTAACTGTTTGTTTAAACAAAATATTATCGCGATATTGTTCTAATAACGGATTGTGGCTTAATTCAACTAATACCAACATAGGTACAAACCACAAACCTATTGCTAAAAGCATGACCAATAGTCCCAGCACCCACTTAACAATAGACTCATTATCCGGCTTAAGTATTGAGTGATAATTGCAAATAAAGCGCATAAACATATACGGAATCAATATCAATATAGGTAAAAAGCCTACGCCTTTAGTGATAACACCGATTCCCATAAAAAAACAGGCTAAATAGAACCATCGCCATTTAGCGTCAAATAGCAAAAACCTCAAGAAACCATAACAACCAAGGGTGATCCACGCACAAACCATTGCATCAATTTGCGCACTTTTAGCTTGCAGCATAAATTGAAAGCTAAACACTAGTAGTAAACCTGCTATAAAACCAGTTTCTGGGTTCCATAGCTTACGTCCAATATCAAATACTAAATAAATAGTCAGTAGTGAACACAGCGCAGAAGGCAATAAGAAAGCTATATTTAAAGAGCCGAACAATGCGTAAAAAATCGCGATTGACCACATAAATACAGGTGGTTTATCAGGATAAAACTCTGCCGCTCTGGCCGGGAAAAACCATTGACCAGTTTCTACCATCTCTTTAGCAATTTGTGCGAAACGAGGTTCATCTGCAGGCCATGGATCGCGAAATCCTAATCCCACAAAAATTAAGATGATCGAAATGAACAAAAGTACACCCAAAAGCTGCAGTTCGCGCGCATGTTTTTGAGAAGATAAATGGAACTGAATTAAATGCGTAATCATGTCACTATTTATGACCGCTCGTGGCAGCAAATTGAGCAGTATTTTGTGCACCGGTGCTAGTGATTAAGTACTTATCAGCCTTAAACTTTTTATAGACATAAAGACTTAACAAACTGGATATGGCGAGAAATACAACACTGAGAGTGATCTTCCAATAAGATTGCACCACAACCCCCTTTCCCATAAGCGCAAAAATAGCCATCTGAGGGATGTAACCAAACATAGATCCCATCACAAATGGCCAAATTTTAATAGTGGTTACTCCCGCCGTTATATTGGTAATGAGGTTATTGCCAACTGGCAACAACCTAACAATAATTGTTTTTATAAAAACTTGATTAGTCAAAAACCGATTGAGACCGATCACTTTGTTTGGGAAAAAGTGCGTGACCACAGGTTTGGCATAAAAACGAGAAAGAAGCATGGTGAGTAAACAACTCAACGTAATCGCAAACGTCGAATAAACTACACCTTCAGCAAAGCCAAAGGCATAGCCGCTTAGAAAAGCGATGAATTGTCGAGGAGCGCCCAAAGACGCCAGTAAACCGCTAACTAAAATAAAGTTAATAATCCCCTGCCATCCATTGTCTCGAGTGTGAGCATCTATCCACGATTGATTAAATGTATTAATCGATGGGATCTGAGCTAGTAGCTCACTACCAATTAAACAAATCAATAATAAAGGTATTAGACGTACAAAAACGTTGAGAAACAACTTCAAAATTTATTGCTCATGAGTTGTTTCAAGCAAAGCAATTTTACCTCGTCGTTGTAGCCACATCACACCAAGAAGATCGACAATTCCCACTCGTAGTCTTCCCAACATATTATACTTGGAAGTGCCATATTGACGATCTCTATGGCTGACTTCAACAACCACAATCTTTCCTCCAAGACGACGCACTAAGGCAGGAAGAAAGCGGTGCATATGATCGAAGTATGGGAGTTGTAAAAAGGTACTTTTGGGAAAGATTTTTAAGCCACATCCCGTGTCAGGGGTATTGTCCCGCAAAATTCGACTGCGTATATTGTTAGCAATCTTAGACTGCATGCGTTTCCATGCCGTATCTTTACGATTTTTCCGATAACCGGCGATACAAAAATGAGCACCAACTGGAAATTTTTGAGCTTCTTTTAACAAATCTGGAATGTCAGCAGGATCGTTCTGACCATCTGCATCTAGGGTTATTATCAGCTTTCCTTTGGCAAAACTGACACCGGTGTGAATCGCTTTGCTTTGGCCAACAGAATACTTATGTCGAATAGGTTTTACTTGAGGGTAATCACTTGACGCGGCTAAACACAAGTTACTATAGGTATTATCATCGCTACCATCGTCCACATAGACAATTTCAAACTCATTATTACGATTAAGAACAGCAACAATTTCTTCTATCAACGGAATGATATTGTCTTGTTCATTTTTAGCGGGGATAACTACAGAAATATCCACAATATCAACTCTCCCAGACTTATTACTTTAAGTTTTTAGCAATATATCCGAGCAACCTTAAGATTAACTGAAGATTAGATTTAATATTGTTTAACACATACAAGTTTACGATCTTAAGTAAACCTTAAGATTGGAAGCGTAAAGTTGTCACTTACTAGCATTCAGTGGCGAACAATAAATTGTGCGATTATTACTAATTGAAGATTCGGAGTCTTTGCGACGCAGTTTAAAAATAGGTTTAGTCAAACTAGGATACTCTGTAGACACCTCAGGAGATGGCGCTGAGGGCTTAAGCATGGCCTTGATGTGTGAGTACGACGGCATAATACTTGACCTAATGCTCCCTAGTATTGACGGCATGACAATTCTCGAAACACTGCGAAAAAGTAAAAATGACACTCGCGTATTAATTTTATCAGCTAGAGCCGAACCTGAAACGAAGATCACTGGGATTTTATCAGGCGCGGATGATTATTTATCTAAACCGTTTTCGTTCGATGAATTGCACGCAAGATTAATCAACCTTATGCGACGAGGTTCAACTCAGAATCATTTTGACAAAATTAAAGTCAAGGGGTTTGAGCTTAACTTGCAATTAAAAAGCATTAGTTTTGCAAATCAAAATATTGATTTAACCCCCAATGAATACAAAGTTTTAGAGTGTTTATTTGTTAACCGAAACAGAATAACCACCGCAGAGAAACTGAGCGAATATATATCAGGGCAATACGACAGTATTTCTAAAAATGCGATTGAAGCACACCTGTCATCTGCTAGAAAAAAGGCTAGAAAACTCGGTGCTGATCTCCCGATAAAGAACAAACGTGGATTTGGTTATCAAATGCTGGAAGGTGAATGAAATCCATCCGCAAAACACTAACAAGACGGTTATCGTTTTTTATTTCACTCATTGTTTTAATTGTACTTTTAGCTGCAGATATTACTGTAGATACTTGGATATCTGACGAATTTGAGCGTTCCATGATCAACAAGGCTGGAATGCTCATGACATTTGTACGGGAGGATCACGACGGTCTTGAATTCGAATTTGCCGGCGAGTTTTTACCTGAGTTTGAAGGTACAACGGAATCAGAGTACTTCCAAATATGGCACGGAGAGGATATTTTCGAACGCTCAGACACACTGACAATGCACACAATAAGAAGTTTAGCCTACAAATCAATCCCTGTTGATTCAATCCTATCTGAAGATATCAAATTACCCGATGGCCGTTCAGGCAGGGTAATCTATTCACGTTTTATCCCACAAATTGATAGTGAATATAGAAGTGAATTACTCAACAACAAACAAGCAGACGAAAATTTTCAAAAACCCGTGTTACTCGCCTATGCAGCTTCCGTTGAAAACCTGAACTTTTATCTCTGGTTTATTGATTTAGCCTTTATCATTGCCGTAATAACTATCCCCCTACTTATCAGGTTAACCGTTAGAAGAGTGGTATCCTCGGCACTAAAACCAATCGATGAATTAAATAAAGAAATTAAAGCCATACGATTTTCGGAACAAAACCAATGCTCAAGAATAAAAGACACAGCTTCAGAACTAGTGCCTATAGTAGAAAGCTTAAATCATTTTATTAATGAAAATTACTCTCTATTTCTTCGGGAAAAAAGGCTGACATCCGATATTGCTCACGAGTTAAAAACCCCAGTTACCGAGCTGATTAACTTAGCAGAAATAGCCATTCGTTTTCCTGAAGAATATAACCTTAACTCGGAATTTAAACCGGAAGTGCTTAAAATCAGCGAACGAATGAAAAGTATCATTTCAAATCTAATGCTGATCCATAAATATAGCGTGCAAACCTTACAATGTACTGATGAGATTGACCCGTTATCGTTAGTTCAACAACTTAGTACTAAGCTTAACCAAAAGCGTATACAGATAATTAGCGCGGATCATTCACACAGCATACTAACCAATGCATTTGCATTGGAGTCAATATTAACAAACCTTCTGACCAATGCATTGCAACATAGCGTTGAAAACTCCACTGTGACAGTCGCTATTAAACACGCTAACAAAGACCCGCTAGTGATTGATATAAGTAATATTTGTATTAACCACTTAAACAATGAAGAACTTGCAGGGATGTTCGAACCACTGTGGCAAAAAGACACAGCCAGGACTTCAACCGAAAACTTTGGGTTAGGACTGACAATAGCCAAAACGCTAGCTAATGGAATTGGTGCAGAACTTACGGTGACAGGCGATATGCAACATATTACATTTCAATTAATCTTAAATCAGCAGAGCACTAATTAGAATGCCTATGCAACCTAGTAACTAGGCTGCACTTTATTCAAAAAACTTGGGGTTAAAAGTAAAGTCACTAATATGAGGCGCCCACTAAATAGCAGTTTTAAGATTGCTTTTCTTCATCACGTAATGTTAGCACTTCATATCCAGTTGGAGTCACTAACACAGTGTGTTCCCATTGGGCTGACAACTTTTTATCTTTGGTGATAACCGTCCAGCCATCTTTTTTCAATTTGGTTTTAAATGAGCCTTGATTGATCATAGGTTCAATCGTAAATGTCATACCTTCTTGCAATACAACACCTGAGTTAGGTTTTCCTATATGTAAAACCTGCGGTTCTTCGTGCATCTCGCGACCTATTCCATGTCCGCAATAATCGCGCACCACACTGAATCCATGTTTTTCTGCATGTGTTTGAATTGCATGCCCAATATCGCCAAGGGTATTACCAGGCTTGACCGATTTGATGCCTTGCCACATTGCTTGGTAAGTAACATCGACTAGTTTTTTAGCAATAGGCGATACATTGCCAATCATATACATTTTGCTACTGTCAGCAATATAGCCATTTTTCTCTAAGGTAATATCAATGTTAACGATATCTCGTTCCTTAAGCTTTTTCCCTATCGATGGTACGCCGTGACATACAACCTCATTGATAGATGAATTTAACGTATATTGATAACCGTATTGACCTTTACTGGCAGGCCTTGAATGCAACGAATTTACAATATAATCATCAACCAAATCATTAATTTCCATGGTGGTCACGCCTGCTTTTATAAAGCTATCTAAGACTGCAAAAACACTTGCTAATAGCCTTCCTGACTCACGCATAAATGCTATTTCTTGGTGCGACTTGATGTTGATATTACTCATTGACTAATTTCACTGTGGTGACATTTTGACTACGCATTTCACGCTGCAGAATTTGTTCGTAAGTTAAAGTTGGATTTTGCTCCGCTAAGCGCCCGATTTTCAGCCAAAATTCAGCCTGTGAATTGATTGACCTTTCCATTACAGCACTATTTTTTCGAACTTCTTCATGCAATTCATTCGAAATTTTTACTATGCCCATACCTCCCCCGGATATACATTATGCTACAAAACGTAGTATATCGTATATTTATTGAAAAAGTTAAGTGAAATGAATTATAAATTAGCGGATCAGGAAAATTCCCATTTCTTGGTTTTCATATAGGCTTTTGAAAACAAGCCTCTAATGTAATGACTTGTGTGAAATAAAAGGTGAAAATATACCGTCAATGATTTCCTCGGTCGGCACTTGTCCACCATACACTCTTATATAAGTTCGAAGTCCTGAAAAGTTAATCTGTACATGGCGAGCAATGTTTTTACTGTGATAATTTTTATCTAACTCCCCTAAAGATTGCGCTTCAATAATCAGTGACTCAAAACTGCTTTCCATGGCTTTTAATGACATTCTGGCTTGTTCTAATAACTCCGAATTATCATCGGTTAACTCTGCTATCGTTTTAGCCAATAAACAAATACTGCAAGGAGAAGACATTTGATTTTCAGCGACTCTGTGTAGCATAAACATTTTGAGTGCCGCCAGCGGAGAGGTAGCTTTGTTGCGACATTGTTTAAGATGCTCTGACCCTATCTGGGTGTAACGAATAAGCGCTTGTTTAAATAAACCTTCTTTGCTACCAAATGCTGCATAAATACTGCCTGGACGCATATCAATTTCATTCTGTAATGTGCGCATGGAAGTGCCATGAAAGCCTCGATTCCAATAAAGTTGTAGGGCTTTATCAATCACTTCATCTCGGTTAAATTTTGTATTACTTGCCACTTACAACCTCCTTTTGAACAACTGTTCAATATTAACTTGAACGATTGTTCAAAGCCAGATATATTGCGCTAATCAAGTTAATCGTTTTAACTTGATATTATTCAACAGATTTAAATTCGAACCGATTATGGTTGTCTTCGGTGAAATTTAATCACCCAAGTTCAACTAATTTCCCACCTAAATTAATGTAGCGAGTATCCATGTATTTTAAAGTGTTATCCCAATACTTCCGTTTTTTACTATTGAGCCTAGTTTTAGTTGGTGTGAGCTTTAACAGCCAAGGCGCAAGCAAACCTAAGATCATTGTTTTTGATGTTAATGAGACCTTGCTTGATCTGGAATCCATGCGCACATCCATTGCAAAAGCATTGCATGGAAACGACGATTTAATCAGCTTGTGGTTTTCAACTATGCTGCATCATTCACTGGTCACCACTGTGACGGGCGAATATCATGATTTTGGTAAAATTGGCGTCGCAGCATTGATGATGGTTGCAGAGAGTAACAATATCGAGATTACCCAAGAGCAGGCCTTAACAGCAATTAAAAGCCCGTTGTTATCGTTGCCACCTCATCCCGATGTGAAAGCAGGTTTAGCCGCATTAAAAGCCGAAGGCTACATGCTCGTCAGCTTAACTAATTCATCCAACAAGGGAGTAGAGACACAGTTCAAGAATGCCGGTTTAACCGAGTTTTTTGATAAACGTCTAAGCATCGAAGATATTAAAATCTACAAACCGGACTTAAGATCATATGCATGGGCATTAGAAACCTTAGGGGTAAAACCTGAAGAAACAATGATGGTTGCCGCCCATGGCTGGGATGTGGCGGGAGCTAAAGCCGCTGGCATGCAGACCGCGTTTATTGCCCGTAAAGGCAAAGCACTCTATCCACTTGCTGAAAAGCCAGATTATATTGTTGAAGATCTGCAGCAACTGGTAACGATTTTGGAATCAAAATAAAAACGTCAATAATGCAAATGAGCAATCTGAATTATTCAACAATGGGTGTTAATAGGCACTGATAACATTCGCTGATATCAGATATTACAGTTTGAATGAATAGACCTTTTTCCTTCAACTAAGCTGATATGAGCGAATAACAACACCGACCTTTGTTTCACCTAACCTAATAATGCCAGTGTTAAAACTTTTTTGTAAAGTGCATTTGTTTAAAAAGACGTTTTATCTATTTATTTCAAAAGCAGAATCTTTTCGAGTAAGCCAGTCTTTTAATATGGCTTGGGTAATTATCGGCCGATCAGAATAGAAGCCATGTGCTCCTCCTGGCACCACAGCCAGTTCAGCACCCGACGTCAGTTTGATATAGTCTTGCACGGTATCAATGCGCGCCGAGTCATATTGGCCAATCATAAAAAGAGTGCGGCTGCCATCAATCTCAGTCAATAAATGGGTGGCATCGTAGTGTTTAAGCACACCTGTAGAAGAAAACTCACTTGGTCCCCACATTTGATTATAAATAAGCGGATTAAACCCTTTTCCACCAACGTTTTCGTAGTACGCTAAAGCCGCTTCAGTGGTTGGTTTAGGCTGGTAATAAGGTGAATACAAAACGGTATAGGCATTATCACAAATATCTTTTTTCGGAGGCGAGTCAGATTCACATTGTTTAAGGGTTTCTCTTATTGTTTCCGGGGCTGCTTTTACAAGCAAGTTGGCATCCATGATCCAGTGCGGCGTAGAGATAAATGTCCCCCCCAAAACTGTGGAGACAGTATGCTGCGGGTATTTAGCCGTATATTCGAGGGCCAGCGCAGAGCCCCAACTATGTCCAACCACATGCCAGCGTTCAATTTTAAGTGCTAGGCGTATTTTATCCAATGATTCAACAAAGCGTTCAACTCGCCAATTTTCGGGATTGTTAGGCTGTTCAGATTTACCACTGTCGAGCTGATCATACATTATAACCATACGCTCATTCGCCAGCCCCAGCATTTCAGCAAAGCCGTTATGTGCGCCACCAGGCCCTCCATGAACAAAAATAACAGGATAAGCATCACTGTGAGACAGGCCATTTAGCCGGACATACACTTTACCGCCTTCGACTTCGACCATTAATTCCTGTTCAGGTGGACCAAAAGGCTCTGTGATATTTGTGCTGCTTTGGGCCTCAGTACCTGTTGCTACCAATGGCACCAGGGTGAATTGAACAGCCATTAAAAAAGCCAGTAGGTGTAAAACAGTGGTTTTCATAAATGTATATCTCATTAGAGGAATATTAGTGACTGCATAGCGGAATAACACCATGTTAAATCAACTTATCAACGATAAAGGTAATCTGCTGATATTACACAACACATTGATTAGTTATCCCATAAACCAACAACCACGACAAGGGAAAAAGGTTTTTAAGAGTAGATTGAAATAAATGCCGATAACAGAGGTTAGGGAAATTTTACTGGGATTTTTTCACCGCAATTAACAATTCAGCTTCTGCCCGTGGAAGCTCACATTCTCGCATAAGTTCTTCTACGCTTGCGCCTGCGTCGGCCATTTTAGCAGCTTGGGAATACAATTTAGTTTCTGGATCTAGATACTCAATTTCTTCTAACTTATCTTGCATCAATCCGATTTTAAGCACTAAATCCTTTACTTTCGCTGCAACACCCATGGCTCCGGAGCGCACTTCATGCAACTCTTCTTGTGCGTGTGAAATTTGCTGTTGTAGAGTGTGAATTTGCAGCATTAACTCATCGACACGCTGCTTGTTTTTTTTATCTCGATTAGCAAAAACGTAAGTAACGATGCCAATCAGAATAACCAAAAACACCAACGTTGCGATGGATGCATATTGCCAAGTAAGCATTTAGGTATGCCTTTTACACAAAATCAAACGAATTATAATCCACTAATTTCGTCCCACTCTTCATCACTTAGCAATTTATTTAAATCTACTAATATAAGCAATTCGCCGTCACGATTACTGACACCTTGAATAAATTTAGCACTTTCTTCGGTGCCAACATTGGGTGCGCTATCAATTTCAGAAGAACGTAGGTAAACAACTTCAGCGACACTATCAACCAAAATGCCCACCACTTGTTCTTCAGACTCAATAATGACTATACGGGTGCTGTCAGTGATGTCATGGGGTGGAAGACCAAAACGAGTTCGAGTATCAATCACAGTTACAACATTGCCCCGCAAATTGATAATACCAAGCACATAATCTGGTGCACCGGGAACAGGAGCGATTTCTGTATGCCTAAGTACTTCTTGTACTTGCATGACATTAATTCCGTAGGTTTCGTCACCTAATCGATATGTTACCCATTGCAGTACTTCATCGTTGCTATCGGCGGCTACATTTTTAGTACTTCTTTCATCACTCATATGACTCGCTCCCTACAAGCTGCGTCTACTTATCATTGCTATTTTGGCCCTTGTCGAGCAATTTAATCAACTGCTTCACATTAACAAGTGCACACATTTTATCTTTTACCATGCCAGCCAGCCAAGGGCGTTTATTATTCGCTTTTCGCCACTTCACATCAGTGGGTGCTAACGTCGATGTGGTAATCAAACGTTCGCAAGCCAATCCCCAGCCACTTGAATCTAGCATAATAAGATATTGATAATTTAATGATTCTGCCAGTTCATCATTATATTTTTCAGGCATTACCCACAATGCGGTATCAACAACGCTTAATTTTTCATCTCTATGCAGCATAACACCTTTAAACCATTTAGGTTTACCAAACAAGGGGCCTACTTTTTGGATTTTATGTATGCCGCCTAACTCCGTTAAAGGTAATGCTAAGGTTAATCCTGCCACTTCAAAAAATAGTGCTTGAAAATCTTTAGTCGGAATAAAAGACGCTTCAACTTCCTTTGCCTTGACTGACGAAGACTCTTTATTTTCGACCAAAACACTGGTTTCTTTAATTTCCGGCAACGGATTCGGTTCGCAGAAAGTCGGCTCTTCAAGGGATTCTTGAACGGCCGCAACATCTGCTGTGGCCAAGAGCTTAGCAACACTTTCGAGTTGCTCCCTATCCTCTTCTACCTCTTCAGTCAGTAATGATGTTAGATAATCTTCTACAACGTCTTCTTTTGCAAAGGTACCTTTACTCATGTGATGTAATCGACTTTAGTTTGAAGTTGCGACAATAAATTTTTATACGCAAAAACGCCTCGGGTTTTAGGACTAAATAACGACGGAGGAGATTGTGCCTGACTCGCGTCTCGAAAGCGCGTATCAACAGGAATGATTCCAGACCAAACTCTGCCTTTGTTATTATCGCACAGATCTTTATATGCATCTGACGCCGCGTTAACACGCTTATCATACATTGTAGGTACAATAATATAATCAAAATCGCGTTTTTGCGACCTCGACATAATTTTTAATGTATGCATCATTCGCTGCAACCCTTTAAGCGCAAGAAACTCGGTTTGCACTGGCACTATTAATTTGTCACATGCGGCTACAGCATTCACCATCAATACACCTAATACAGGAGGACAATCAATTAAAACATAATCAAATTCATCTTCAATTTTTGCAAATGCTTTTTTTAATATCAGACCCATGCCAGGCCTAGTACCCATGGTTCGATCTAACGTTGCCAGCGCCATTGAAGATGGCAAAATAAATAGCGAATCGAGTTTGGTCGAACACAAACTATCCAACACTTTATCTTTGTCTAACCCGTCACCAGCAATAAAAACATCATGGACACTATGCGATAACTCCTCAGCATCCACACCAAAATAATAGCTCAAAGATGCTTGCGGATCCGTGTCAACCAATAGAACACGTTTCCCTTGTTGTGCCAGAATTCCACCTAAAGTGACAGTCGTGGTGGTTTTCCCAACTCCACCTTTTTGGTTAGCAACAGCCCAAACTATCACAAGCGCTCTCTTTCTACTCGATATCCAATAGTGTTCATTTTATTTGCATTTCCAACACTATACTCTTGGCAATATCAAATATTGGTATGTTTCGTTCTGAGATGTTGGCTTTCGTCACGGCTTGTGGCATGCCATAAACCACGCAAGTTTGCTCGTCTTGTGCCCAAATTTTAGCGCCTTTTTGTTTTAATGCTGCGCAGCCTTCTTTCCCATCAGAGCCCATTCCCGTTAATATTATGCCCAACACATTGCCAGCGTAAACCTGACTTATCGACTGAAACGTTAAATCAACGCTAGGTTTAAACAGATGATGAGCCTGGTCGTGAGTTTCTACGATATTAACGGTGGCATTGCGACTTGAACCTTCAATTAACATTTGCTTCCCGCCGGGAGCTAAATACGCACAACCTTTGACTAAACGTTCTCCATGAATCGCTTCTTTGACGGTAATTTTACAATTGTGATTTAATCTATCAGCAAAGGCTTTAGTGAAACTACCGGGCATATGTTGTACAAGAATAATCGGATGTGGAAATGTTTCAGGCAGTTCAGTAAGTATCTTCTGTAAAGCCACTGGTCCCCCAGTAGAAGTACCAATTGCTAATAGTTCGTAACGTTTACCTGATGAACGGCGAATAGTTGAAAATGACTCTTTAACATCAGTTTGCGATGCCGCCGGTGCAACGGCAACACTTGAACTTCGCATAAATATTTGGGTTTTTGCCGTGGTTCCGGGAGAATTAAACGCTGTTTTCGAGGCTGTTGAATAACGTCTTGCCACAAGTCCACGCTTTGCAGCAAGAGTCCGTACCCTATTTTGCAACAATTCAACAGACTCTTTGCTATTTCTGGCAATGTCTTCAAACTTTTTAGGTAAAAAGTCCAAGGCTCCAGCATCTAACGCGTCTAAGGTTGCTTTCGCGCCATCAGATGTCAACGACGAAAACATTAGAATCGGTAAAGGCTGAATTTGCATGATACGCTTGACCGCGGTAATGCCATCCATTACTGGCATTTCAACGTCCATAGTGACAACGTCGGGTTTTAGCTCAGTCACCATTTTAATGGCTTCTTCACCGTTTCGAGCAATACCAATGACTTCCAACAGACGATCTTGATTTAGGATATCTTTTACGCGTCGGCAAAAAAAACTTGAGTCGTCAACTACTAATACCCTGTATGCCATCGCGAAAAAGCGTCCTCTTATGAATTTGGTTATTATTTCTTTTTAGCGTATCGCTTTAATAAGCTTGGAATATCAAGAATTAAGGCAATCCCGCCATCACTTGTAATTGTAGCGCCAGCCATGCCAGGGGTACCTTGTAGAAGCGCATCTAGGGGCTTAATAACCACTTCTTCTTGCCCTATTAAGCCATCAACAACAAAGCCGACTTGCTGGGTGCCTATTTGCACGACGACCACATGTCCTTGATTTTTATCCACCGTTCCAGGTTCTTTTCGCAACCAGTCTCGAAGATAAAAAAGCGGAATGGCTTTAGAACGAACAATCATAGTCAATTGACTATCAACCGTATTGGTTTTGCTCAAGTCCATATTAATAATTTCGTTTACCGCACCTAAAGGTAGTGCAAACGTTTGCTCTCCAACAATAATCATTAATGTCGGCAGGATAGCTAACGTCAGTGGTACTTTGATTTCTAAGCGTGTGCCTTTACCCAATTCGGAATTGATATTAACCGTGCCATTAAGCTGGTTAATCTTGGTTTTCACCACATCCATGCCAACACCACGTCCAGAAATATCAGATATCTCTGTTTTAGTGGAAAATCCTGGAGCAAAAATGAGATTGAATGCTTCTTCATCCGACATTCGAGCCGCCGCGTCAGCGTCTAACACACCTCGACTTATGGCAATATCTTTTAACTTATCGGGATCCATGCCTTTACCATCATCTTCAATGGTAAGCAGTATGTGATCCCCTTCCTGAGACGCAGCGAGCTTTACAGTGCCTAGTGACGGTTTACCTGCAGCCAAGCGTTCATCTGGCATTTCGATTCCATGATCGACTGAGTTTCGAACCAAATGAACCAAGGGATCTGCCAAAGCTTCGACTAAATTCTTATCTAAATCTGTTTCTTCACCCTCAAGGACCAAAGAAATTTCTTTTTTGAGACTACGTGCCAGATCTCGCACTACTCTGGGAAAGCGACCAAAGACTTTCTTAATAGGTTGCATGCGCGTTTTCATCACCGCGCCTTGCAAGTCACCTGTCACAACATCAAGATTCGCAATCGCTTTGGTCATGCTTTCATCATTGATATTGACACCTAAACTTAACAGTCTGTTCCTAACCAATACCAGTTCACCAACCATATTCATGATCTGATCTAGGCGCTTGGTATCGACTCTTACTGTTGTTTCACCCTGGGCACTGGCAACTGGTTTTTTGTCATCTTTTTTGACGACAGCCTTGGCAGCTGCTGGCGAATTTGCTGGTTTTACAGCCACTTCTGCTTTGGCTGCTGGAGGTGGTGGCTGTATTGATGACGGTTTTGGCGCTGGTGTAGGTGAAGGCGCTGCTGTTGGCGTCGGCGTCGGCGTCGGCGCTGGTGTAGGTGTTGGCGCTGAAGCTTGCGCTTTTACAGCAGGTCCTTTCCCTTCACCATGCAATTGATCTAACAATGCTTCAAACTCATCATCTGTAATATCTTCAGAATCAGAGGTCTCTTCTGGTGCGGCACTCACTGGTTCTGGCGTCGGCTCTGGAGCTGGCTGGACTGCTTCAAATTTATCGTTTGAGAAGCCACCTTCACCGTGAAGTTGATCAAGTAAGGCTTCAAATTCATCGTCAGTAATATCTTCATCACTGGCACCAGTGATTAAGTCGGCGGGGGGAGTAACTTCTGCAGGCATTGACTTAGCTGTACCATGCAGTTCATCCAATAGAGCTTCAAATTCGTCTTCAGTGATGTCTTCCATGTCGTCGTTCGACTCTGCACTAGAGTCGGTCTCGACTATCTCTTGAGGCGCTTCAAAGGCCGCTGGGGGTTCTACACTTGACTCATCTTTTGATTCTGGTTTACTCAATCGATGTAACGTTTCTAAGAGTTCAGGGGCGGCAGCTTCAAGTGGCACGCGTTTTTTGACATCTTCGAACATCTGCACAACCACATCTGTGGCTTGTAAAATAACATCCATTAACTCTGGCGTCAGAGTGCGTTGTCCATTACGCATGGTATCGAAGACATTCTCAGCACCATGGCAAATATCGACTAATTCTGTAAGTGATAAGAATCCAGCGCCACCTTTAACTGTGTGGTAACCGCGGAATATCGCATTCAGCAAATCAGAATCTTCTGGATTGTTTTCAAGATCAACAAGCTGCTCTTGCAGTTGCTCTAATAATTCACCTGCCTCAACTAGAAAGTCTTGTAGAATATCCTCGTCAACTTCAAAAGACATGAATAAGTTCCTCTTAAAACCCTAAGCTAGATAATAAATCATCTACATCGTCCTGATTGGACACCACATCATCGCGTATTTCAGCATCAATGATTGGACCTTCAGCTTTCACTGTATCGGACTCAGCTTTAGATTTATGAGCATTTTCATCTGCTTTTGAAATTAACGAACTTGTTTCAGAAGCACCAAAAACAGTCAACATATGCACTAAACTGTCTTCAACTTCTTTCACCAATTCGATAACTCTGCGAATAACTTGGCCAGTGATATCTTGATACCCCTGTGCCATCAATATATCTGTTAAGAATGCAGTTAATTGTTCGGTGTCTTTAGATGACTGTTCTAATAATCCATCTAAGTCCGAGCAAAGAGATTTAAATTCGCCAAGTTGTAACTGCCTAGTCATCAACTTTTTCCACTCGGGGAGCAAATTATTAATACCTGTATGCAGCTTTTCAGCAATAGGCATACTTGCTTCCACGGCATCCATCGTTGTGTTAGCCGCTTTTTCGGTCGTTTCTATAACATAGTTCAGGCGACTTTGCGCATCAGGTATTTCTTCATTGGCTAAATTCGAAATGCGATCATCAAGTTGAAAACTATTCAGAGAGTCATGGAGCTGGCGGGTTAATTTGCCCACCTCTGCAAATAATTCAACAGAATTGGTTAAAGAGGCTTCTTCGAGCAATTCGCTAGCAGCTTGGTTATCTCCGCTTTCCAGCAATTCAACTAATTTTTTAGCGTCATCAAGAGACATTGGAGCTTTATTAGAGCCGGTCATTTAGACACTCCTAATTTTCAACACAGGTTAAATCTTAACCCAGTCTCTCAAAAATCTTGTCTAGCTTCTCTTTAAGCGTAGCCGCCGTAAAAGGCTTAACAACATAACCGTTCACTCCAGCCTGAGCTGCCGCCACAATTTGTTCTTTTTTCGCTTCAGCCGTTACCATTAAAACTGGTAAATGCTTTAAACTATCATCTGCACGAATGGCTCTAAGCAAGTCAATTCCTTGCATGCCTGGCATATTCCAGTCTGTTACTACAAAATCAAAATCACCTTGTTGCAACATAGGTAACGCAGTGCTGCCATCATCGGCTTCTTGAACGCTTGTGTAACCTAAGTCTTTAAGTAAATTTTTGATGATGCGTCTCATCGTTGAAAAGTCATCAACAACGAGGATTTTCATATTTTTATCCAAAACTGCCTCCAATGAGGATTAAATCAAATGGTGTTTTATTATTCTTCGTTAACTCGCCAAGATTGCATTTTGCTTTTCAATTTTAACATTGCTTGGCTGTGAATTTGGCTGACTCTGGACTCGCTAACTTCGAGTACCTCGCCAATTTCTCTGAGATTCAACTCCTCATCATAATACAATGACAGTACGATTGCTTCTCGTTCCGGCAAAGTAGTAATAGCATGTGCTAATGCTTTTTGAAATGAACCTTGTAGTAAATCCTGAAAAGGCGTGTCACTACCTTTATTTTGCTCAGTGGTAATCACATCTTCGGTAATACCTAAATCTTCAATACCGATAATTTTTCCAGCGTTGACTTCATTCAACATCTGATGGTATTCGGGTAGGCTTACTTCTAACTTTTCCGCGATATCTATATCTCTAGCATCTCTGCCCGTTTCACGTTCTACTTGATTAATTGCTTGGGTAATTGCTCTGCCATTTTTATGCACAGATCTGGGTGTCCAGTCGCCTTTGCGGATTTCATCAAGCATGGCTCCGCGGATACGGATACCTGCAAAAGTTTCGAAACTTGCGCCTTTTGAGCCATCGAAGTTTTTTGCGGCCTCGAGCAATCCAATCATTCCAGATTGAATTAGATCATCCACTAATACACTGGCAGGTAATCTGGCTAATAAATGATGGGCAATTCGCTTAACCAAGGAAGCATGTCTTTCTACAAGTTGAGCCAAATCGGCTTGTTGTTGATAAGCTGCTGCCTTTCTAATCACCTTTGTCCACCTACCACTTTTTCGGCGACAAGTTGTTCTAAGAAAAACTCTAAGTGTCCACCAGGTTGGTTGGGAATTGGCCAATGCATTGCTTTTTCTGCAAGGCCTTTAATAGCGATAGAAGCTGGCGATCCTGGAAATGCATCTACAATTGCTTTTTGTTTTCGAACTGACTTACGAATATTCTCATCGTAAGGAACCGTTGCTACTAGTTCTAAAGCAACATCTAAGAAACGGTTAGTCACTTTAGATAACTTTGCAAATAACTCTTGTCCTTCGCGCATGTTACGTACCATGTTGGCAACGATCTTAAAGCGAAACACGCCGTGTTCTCTGTTCAGTAGTTTGATCAACGCGTATGCATCAGTTAAAGAGGTGGGTTCATCACAAACAACCATCATTATATCTTGTGATGCTCTGGAAAAACTGAGCACCATATCTGATATGCCCGCGGCCGTGTCTACAATAAGCACATCTATATTGGTACGCAACTCACTAAACGCGCGAATTAGTCCTGCATGTTCAGTGGGGCTGAGTTCGGTCATTGATTGTGTTCCGGAGGTTGCCGGTGCAATCAATACCCCATGAGGGCCCACAACTAAAACTTCATCCAGCGTACATTCACCAGATAAAACATGGGATAAGTTTTTTTCTACTCGCAAGCCTAACATGACGTCGACGTTTGCCAACCCTAAGTCGGCATCTAACACCATGACGCGCTTGCCCATTTTAGCCATCGAGATAGCCGTGTTTAAGGTAATGTTCGTTTTACCGACCCCACCTTTACCACCGGTTACCGCAATCACTTTGATTAATCGAGATTGATTCATTCGTCTTAAGCTACTCGCTTGGTCGTCAATCATATTGCTAATGCCGATTTGTTTAGTTCTGGCTTAGCAGTATGAATCAAACCATATTTTTTATAAAGCTTAGCCGCTGCAGAGATTAAAAACTTTGCGTCTGCAACTTTAATATCTTCAGGGACTCGTTGTCCATCCGTCAAATAACTAACGGCTAACTCATGTTCAATTGCCACACTTAACGCTTCTCCGAGACTATAACTCTCATCGAGCTTGGTTAAAATACATCCCTGCAAATCAATATTGCTAAATGCACTCAAAGTATGCTGCAGCACTTTGTATTGTGCATTGGCTTGAATCACAACATACTTCTTGATATTAGCACATGAATGCTGATTTAAGGTATCTAACTGCTTGATTAGTCGAGAATCTCTTTGACCAAAACCTGCAGTATCTATTAAAACCAATCGCTTGTTACGCAGTTGGAAGAGTATATCTGACAATTCTTCCGCATTTTGCGCTTTTTTTACGTTACAGCCAATAATTTTTCCATAAGTCGCCAATTGTTCAAACGCCGCTATACGATAGGAATCAATTGTTACCATCGCGATTTGGTCAGCGCCATACTTTTGCGCTGCTCTGGCCGCCAATTTGGCTATGGTTGTGGTTTTTCCTGTCCCTGTGGGACCAACTAATGCAACAACACCTTTGTCGGCCAGAATAGCATTGCCAGTGGTTTGGATACGATTAGACAATAGTTTAAGTAAAAATAACCAAGCCTGCCTTTCATCTGCGTTTTCGGGAGTATAAGAGACTATGTCATCGGCAATGTGACTACTAATGCCCATTTCAATCAGTCTTGAGGTTAAATACCCGTGCATAGGATGAGCACTTTGACGTTGTTGTTTTAGCAAACCAGAAACTTGAAATTGAAGTACATTGCGCAGCGAATTTAACTCATTTTTTATTTCACTAATGGCAGAATTCGAAACGTCTTCAGCCTGTGCCGTTTTTACCTCATGACTATTAGCTTCATTTTGTGACGTTGGCACGGCTGCTGCGGCTTGTTTTTCGAGTAACTCACGCAGGCTATCTGGCCCCGAGTCGCCAATAATTTCACTCAGACTCGGCACTTTTTGTTGTGCTGCTCGCAGGCTTTGTGGTTGATTAAAGTTTGCTGTAGTAGCTTGTCGCCCAGGATGCGCAGTTGCAGTTGCAGTTGCAGTTGCAGTTGGCTGTTTATTAATACCAGAATGCTTAATTCGTTGATTAGGTTCCGTAACAGCTTCAGGTTTTGCTTGATCGTACGCAGCAACAATTTCGATTCCTTCCGAAGTCTTCTTGTTGGACATAATGACCGCATCACCGCCAAGTTCTTTTTTTACTTGGTTAAGCGCATCGCGCATGTCTTTTCCGATAAAACGTCTAATTTTCACATTGCCCCCCAAAGAAGCATCTGGTCTAGTTTATATAAATTAGTCTGCGCCATTTTATTGACCCACAGCACTTACAATTCGAATTTGTTTGTCACTTGGAATTTCTTGATAAGATAAAACGTGCAAGCCCATCACTGAATGTTTGAAGAATTTTGATAACACAGGTCTGAGCATGCCTGATGTTAATAATACGGCTGGCTCACCTTCTAATTCTCTTTGTTGCGAAGCTTCAGACAACGAGTTTTGTAATTTTTCAGCTAAGCCAGGTTCAATACCAGCGCCGTCTTCTCCACCAGCTTGTAAAGATTGATGGAGCATTTGTTCCAAGTCAGGTGCTAGGGTAATAACCGGCAACTCTTGTTCGTTGTTATTAATCTCCTGCACGATTAAACGTTTTAACGATATTCTAACGGCAGATACCAACACATCAGGATCTTGAGTTTTAGGACCATATTCACATAACGTTTGCACAATACTGCGCATATCTCGAATAGGAACGCCTTCATATAGCAAGGTTTGCAATACTTTTACCACTGTACTTAACGGCAAGACTTCCGGTACCAAACCTTCAACCAACTTAGGACTGTTTTTAGCTAACATATCGAGGAGTTGTTGAACCTCTTCATGTCCAAGTAGCTGATACGCATTATTAGTTAGTAACTGGCTAAGGTGTGTAGCAACCACTGTTGCCGCATCTACTACTGTGTACCCTAAAGTTTGTGCGTGTTCACGTTGTTGAGGGCGGATCCAAACGGCTTCTAAACCAAAGGCTGGGTCTCGTGTTGCCTTGCCCTCTAGTTTTCCGAAAACCTGCCCTGGATTAATCGCTAATTCATCGTCATGACTAATCTCGGCATCCCCAACCGTAACTCCTAGCATAGAAATGGTATAGCTATTGGGGTTTAAATCTAAGTTGTCACGGATATGCACAGGTGGAATTAAAAATCCCAACTCTTGAGACAATTTTTTACGAACGCCTTTAATCCGGGTGAGAAGCTCACCACCTTGAGTTTTATCAACTAAAGGAATTAAGCGATAACCCACTTCTAAACCTATGGTGTCGACATGCTGCACATCATCCCAACCAAGCTCTTTAATCTCTTGCGGCTGGCTTTGTTCCGGCGTATTTTCCAATACTTGCGGTTCAGCAGCCTGCTTCTTGGCGTTCCAGAAATTGTAGTAAGCAACTGCCGCTACAAATGCACTAAAACCAAGAAATGCTATGTGTGGCATACCTGGCACTATACCCATCACGAATAAAATCGCGGAGGTAACATAAAGCGCTTTTTGGTTACCTAGTTGGCGTCTCATTTCCTGACCCATTTCTTGAGAGTCATTTTCGCGGGTAACAATAATCGCCGTAGCCACGGAAAGTAATAACGAAGGTATTTGCGCAACTAAACCATCACCAATGGTTAAAATAGTATATATTTCAATGGCTTCGCCAAAGGCTAAGTCATGTTGAATAATACCAATGAATAAACCACCAACAATGTTGATAAGCATAATGAACAAACCAGCAACGGCGTCACCTTTAACAAATTTAGAAGCACCGTCCATTGAGCCGTAAAAATCGGCTTCACTGGTAATTTCCGAACGTCTTTTTCTGGCTTCATCTTGATCAATATAACCGGCGTTCAAATCGGCATCTATCGCCATCTGTTTACCGGGCATCGCGTCCAAGGTAAAACGAGCACTTACTTCTGAAATACGTCCTGCACCAGCAGTTACCACTTTAAAATTGATAATCAGTAGGATAGCAAACACCACTATACCCACAGCGTAATTACCACCAATAACCACTTCACCAAATGCCTGTATTACTTTACCAGCAGAATCTCCACCTTCATGCCCTTCCAACAAGACAATTCGCGTGGAAGCAACATTTAAGGCAAGGCGTAATACAGTGGCAACTAACAGTACTAAAGGAAAAATACCAAAATCAACAGGCTTATTAGTAAACACAGATACCAAAATCACCATAAGTGATAAGGCGATATTGAAGCTAAAAAGAATATCCAGCAGAAATGCCGGCATCGGCAGAATAACCATGCCCATTATGGCTAGCACTACGATTGGAGCGCCGATCCCATTCATAAAGCTCTTGACCTGATTTTTATCTACCCGATTAAGGTAACCTGCAAGTTCCATAAACAATTTTTTGACGGTTGTGAATATAATCATAGGTTTTGCAACAAACGCGCCAAAAATATCGACTGATAATTGACGTTTTCCCAACTTAGAATAATCAACTAAGCCAATAGGACACGGTTGCTAAGGAAATTGGGTGGGGGGTAATTGAAATAGCACGTAATAAGCGTTTTAGTTGAGCTAGATGTGAGTGTTAGATAGCCGCGTTTCGTAGTGAGTTTGGAACAACAAACATAAAAAAACCCGGCAAAACTGCCAGGTTTTTTGAAAAATTAGTTTAGCTTACTTAGCAGCAATTTTTCTGCGCACTAATAAACCTAGGCCAGCTAACATAAGCACTAAAGCCGAAGGCTCTGGAACATAGGTTACGTCGCCAAGTGTTGCAATACCAAGGGCGTCAAGATAAGGCCCGTCAATATTGCCACTTGCATCGTACAAATATTCATCAACATAAACGAAACCATCGAAATTGCCAACATCTAACGTTAATACGTAGTCTGGCATAGCACCAAATAAAGCGAATGTTTCAAATAAAAATTCTAACCCAGCATTTGGATCAAATGGATTAATACCCGCTAAAATTGGAAGGCCAAAATCCGCTGACTCACCATCAGCCATGGTTAAAGCTAAGTCACCGATAGACAAATCAAGGTCTACAGTGCTTAAGAAACCTACTGCATCCGCGTCTTCAGTATTGTAAGTAACAGAACCTATAACCTGAGGACCTAAATCAATATTGAATGGATTAAAATCAGAAAACTGAACATCTGCATAGATATCTTGTTGAATAATTGCGCCAGCGTTAGCTGAAAGAGACATTCCCAGTGTAGTGGCAATAAGACCTGTTGCGAGCAAAACTTTTTTCAAATACTTCATACTAGTGAACCTTATTATTGTTTTAAACGATTTCGTTCATTTTTATTGTTATATTTCGGTCACAAACTAAACAGTGCGACCTCAGCAATTAAGTAAAGCAATTACTGAACCAACTTATTTTTATTATATGATTCAGTAATTTATTATTGCGTAACAAAATAAGCCTATTGAGATCGTTAAATTTTTTGACACTTAGTTGCTCGATTATTTATCGTCTTCAGTCGATTTTTTGGGTGTATCGTCGAAATCACAATCAGACTCTTCACGATCCCCAACTACATCTTCAAGGCGCACTTTATCAACACTTCGAAACGTATTTATAGGTCCTGCTAACGCATAGAGGGCAAACACTATAAACAACACTAAAGAAGGCGCCGTGGCAACAATGATGAAAATTAACATCACAATTAAAAGTCCAACAAAAGGTACCTTGCCGTGCCAGTCAACTTCTTTAAACGAGTTATATTTGAAGTTACTTACCATTAATAATCCAGCTAAGCCCGTTAACACAGCAACTACTAGACCGAAATCTTTGCCATCGACGTCGTATTCAACGCCAACCCAGACCATTCCGGCAACTAATGCAGCCGCAGCGGGACTTGCTAAGCCTTGGAAAAAACGTTTATCCGCCACACCTAATTGGGTGTTAAACCTTGCCAGTCTTAATGCAGCACCCGCCACATAAATAAAGGCAGCCAACCAGCCAACTTTACCTAAATCGGTTAAACCCCAATTATAAGCAACAAGAGCCGGCGCCATTCCGAAAGACACCATATCGGCCATAGAATCGTATTCAGCACCAAATTCGCTTTGGGTATTTGTCATGCGCGCAACTCGACCATCTAGGCCGTCAAAAATCATGGCCACAAAAATCGCCACTGCCGCGGCTTCAAATCGACCGTTCATCGATGCGACTACAGCATAAAAACCCGAAAACAGACCAGCCGTTGTCAGCAAGTTCGGTAACAAATAAATACCTTTACGTTTAGAATCCGACATTATTCCCCCTTCAAAATGAGCGCACAAGATAGCATAATCCTGAATTAGCTCAAAATCATACACACCCTTGCACGGACTAATTTTAACGCTTCTTTGCGCAAATATACTGTTTCTTTTTGAAAAATGTTTCCTATTTGAGCATTTCCTTTATAAGTAAACGCTTATATCTCAAAATACCTATGCTACGAAAGTCATACATAACTCCCTTTAATCTCGCGGTATACTGGCTTTAAGAAAGATTAGAACGATAAAATCTTACCATGTCGCCATCTGGAAACAGGTAAATTTTTTACTGTCCATTATTTTTACAGGGAGACAAATTGACCTGGGGAAATATTACCGAAAAAGCACTTAAGCTGTTGTTTACAATACACTTACAATAGTTGGTTTGTTTTTTGCTTAACTCATTCCAGTGAAGGTCTCGGCCTTTAGGTTGGAAGATGTAGGAATATTAGTTATGGTTAATAAAGTTTTAGCGGGATTTTTCGCATTAGCGGTCACAGGTTTTGCTTCAGCAAGCACGACCACGTATGAAACTCAGAATTGGAATTTCAGTTCTGGTGGAAGTTGGGGTTCTAATTCACTCAGCTATACTTCTGGCACTATTGGTATGACGGTAAGTGCTTGGTCATCAAGCGGCAACGACGACTGTCTCTCTGGTCCAGAATGTAATTCTAGCAATGTCTCTTATGACAGAGACCCGTACATTGAGAGCGCCCAGTTAAAACGTTACAGTTCAGGTCTAGGTGCAGTGAATAACGATGAAGGTGACTCTTCTCCGCATCACGCGATAGATAACAAAGGCAGTAACGACGGATGGCGTGACTATGACATGGTGTTATTTGAATTTGATACTGCTGTAGAGTTAACCAGCGTTCAAGCCGGTTGGTATAGTAATGATTCAGATGTCAGTATCGTTGGTTACACTGGTACGAAAGATCTCGGTACTACTCCATTTTCTTCGGATACCAAGTGGAGTGATTTGTTATCTGAAGGTTGGGGATATCAAACCGACAAGTTCAACATTGGCACAAACACGGCAACCATTGCCCCAGGTTTTGAATCAAAATATTGGTTAGTGGGTGTGTATAACTCTGTTTTTTCTGGCAATGCGGAAGACAGTTACTATGATGCGATTAAACTGAAAAACATCACAACCCGCAAAGGTGAAGGTCAAACACAAGTCCCTGAACCAGCAACATTTGCGTTATTTTTAGCGGGTGTGGCAGCAATATTCAGACGTAAAATGTCAGTCTAGACAAATATATTGTGACAAAAAGACGGTTCGCCGTCTTTTTTTATGTCTAAAATCTGACATTATCAACGCAGCAGTGCGCAGTAATTTATCCGCTAACAGTATAAAGTATGTGCGCTTTGCGGTATCTTGTAATGCAAAATGATAGCAATTCATAGTTACATAATTATAGAGAGATCATACGTGGTGAAACTGGCCAGAAAAATGTCCTTAGCTGCTTTTCTTTTAGTAAGTAGCCAGGTTATCGCACAAACCAGCAGTGAATTTTACGAAAAAGCTCTGGCTTCATTTGAAGATAAAGATTTTGAAACTGCTTATATCCATTTGAAAAACAGCTTACAACAAAACGAAGATAGCCTACCCGCTAAAATACTCATGGGTAAAGTACTGTTAATCAGTGGTTATATGTATGAATCAGAGGAAGTACTCGAAGAAGCATTAGCCATGGGAGCAGATCCCAGTTTAATAGTAGATACCCTCGGTAAGGTTTGGCTTTATACCAAGCAAAACGAAAAAATCATTGATAGTCAATTCAATAACCTCACTCCTAAGAGCCGAAACGATTGGCAAATTATTGTCGCCACCGCCCACTTAAACCTTAAAAATATCGACGCTGCACGCAAAGGTTATGAATTAGCATTAAAGAATGATCCAGCCAATATACGCACACTCAATGCGCTTGCGTCACTTGAAATACGAGATGAGCAGTTTGACAAAGCTCTGTCTTACATAGAATTATCACTTGCGCTAGAACCCACCAACGCTCAAACATTGCGTATCAAAGGAGATTTGTATCTTTTCCAAAAAGATATGCCAGAAGCCATAACTTACTATAAACAGAGTTACGCACTTGACGTTGATGATCCTATTATAAAACGTTCGTTAGTAAGTGCTTATCTGCAAAACCAAGATATAGATTCAGCCAAGCAGTTATTGGACGAAATTTTGCAGCAGACCCCCGGCGATCCGACTGGAATGTTATTGAAAGCTTGGTTATTAGCGAAAAATCAATTAAGTGACGATGCTGCAAAAGAATTAGAAAAATTAAGCTCTCAACTAGCAGGACTTAGTGAAGAAAGTTTGCAAGATGATCCATCTTTGTTTTACGTCAGTGCTTTATCCGCTTTTGCCTTACAGAACTATTTGCAAGCCAAAACATTTTTCATTCAATATCTTAATTTCGTGCCAGATAACATCGAAGCTATCGCACTGCTGGCGCAAACTCATTTAAAACTGAATGATCCTAAACTTGCTTTAGAAGTTATGCAGCGTCATGAAAGTAAACTCATGGAGAAGCTAGATAATGCTCTGTTACTTGCCGAATTATATTTAGCTAACGATAAAGCATTTAAAGCGGTGGAAATATCTGGGAAATTAAAACGCCAGTATCCAGAAAATCCAAATGTTGAATTATTGGAAATTAAAACCCTAAAGTCGAGAGGCAAACTCGAAGATGCTTTAACCAGATTAGACCAATCCGAATATGCGCAAACAAATCTTCGTTTTGTTATTCTGCGCAGTGAATTATTAATGGATATGGGTAGGCTAAACGAAGCGGATGAAATTGCCGATAAACTGCTACAAGCGGTTCCTGAAAATATCGACTTTTTGAATTTAAAAGCTGGCATTCAAATTCGCCTAGGTAACCCAGCAGTAGCTGAACAATATTTAGACCAAGCACTTGCCATTAACCCTGAACATTTCTCTGCACAATTTAACAAAGCCAACCTATTAAGCTCCCGTGGTGAACATCAGACAGCACTGCAGATTGTCGAAAAGCTCAACACTATTCAACCCGACAATGTGCGGATTTTAACCCTGTTAGCTCGCTGCCAATTTAATGCAAACATGAGCGATGAGGCAGAGAAGAATTTAGAGCGGGTATTACAGAAAGACATTAATAATTTAACCGCTCTAGAATTGCTGGCCACTATTTATACTCAACAAGGTGAGCTTGAAAAAGCAATTAGGCAATTAAACGTCGCAATTAAAACTGAACCTGATATGGCCGTTTATCAAATGCGTCGAGTGGAGTTATATATTGCGTTGAAGCAAATTGACCGAGCGGCGCGAGAAATTAAAAAGATTCATTATTTGGTTAAAGATGATGCTGTAGGTTTGGTTGAGTTAAGTAAACTTCAGTTTAAAGCGGGGCTTTTTGATGATGCGAAACAGAGCATAGCTGACGCTTCCGCAATACATCCTGATAATTTGTTTCTTGCCACTGAGTACATTCGCCTACATTTAGCCAGCAACGACTTGAATAAAGCTAATGATATGGTCAGTAAATGGTTACAGACCCATCCTAATGATTCAAGATTGTTGATCTTGGCTGGAGATGTGAATGTGGCTAGCGACAACTTGGATGCGGCATTTGAACACTATTTACTTGCCCTAGAGGTCAATAATTTAAACCGCACTGCAATGTTTAAATTATACCAGTTAGCTTCCAGAGGCATTAACAGTGACAAGTTTGAGCATTTTACTACTGAGTTTTTACAACAAAATCCCGAAGCACATTTCCATCGTAGTATGTTTGCGGACTTTTTGCTTAATCAGAATCGTTTTGAAGAAGCTTCGAAGCATTATGAGAAATTAGTAAAAATTCAAGATTTACCGAACAAAGCTTATATGTTCAATAACTTAGCTAACATTTATGTTAATAAAGATTTGACTAAAGCGAACCAATATATCGAAGAAGCACTAGCCCTTGGAGCAGAAAATGCGGCAATTTATGATACCCAAGGATGGATCAAAACATTACAAGGCAAACATGAAGAAGGACTAACGATATTGCGTAAATCTTTTGCAATGAATTCTAATTCGCCTTCTAATCAATATCACTTAGCCTTCACTTTGCAAAAGCTAGGAAGAACGGGTGAAGCTAAAGCTTCTTTGCAAAGAGCCCTATCTTCTGATCAGGATTTCATCGAAAAGAAGCAAGCTAAAGCGTTGTTAGAAAAACTCTAAAATCATCGTTTGAAGTAAATAAAAAACGCCGACTACAAATAGTAATCGGCGTTTTAATAAACGGCCTTACAATGGGTATAGCAACAACAATGCTGTACCCAAATTCTCGGTTTAACTAATCTTCAATGAATCACCATCCATATCGATTCGAATAGTACTTTCAGCCTGAATCTCTCCTGCTAGCAACCGTTGTGCTAGCGGATTTTCAATCTCCATCTGAATTGCTCGTTTAAGCGGTCTTGCTCCGTATACAGGATCAAAACCAGCCTCAGCGATTTTTTCCAGAGCTGCTGGCGACAAATCAAGTTCAAAGCCTTTTTCAAGTAGACGCTGACGTAAAGACTGTAACTGTATCTTAGCGATAGCTTTGATTTGTTCCAAACCAAGTGGATGAAACACCACTACATCATCAATACGGTTTATGAATTCAGGTCTAAATTGTTGCTCAACGATCTGCATTACCATATTTTTCATTTCGGAATACTGACTCTCTTGATGTTTGTCTTGAATTACATCAGAACCAATATTCGAGGTCATGATTATGACCGTATTTTTAAAATCAACAGTTCGACCTTGACCATCGGTTAGACGACCATCATCCAGTACTTGCAATAAAATGTTGAACACATCTGGATGCGCTTTTTCAACTTCATCCAACAATATGACTGAGTAAGGTTTTCTTCTTACCGCTTCGGTCAAGTATCCACCTTCTTCATAACCGACATACCCTGGAGGCGCACCCACTAAACGGGAAACCGAGTGTTTTTCCATAAATTCTGACATATCGATACGCACCATTGCTTGCTCAGTATCAAACATAAAGTTAGCAAGGGCTTTACATAGCTCTGTTTTACCTACACCGGTAGGGCCTAAGAACAAAAATGAACCAATAGGTCGACTGGGATCAGACAATCCGGCGCGAGAACGTCGTATAGCGTTACTCACTGCGTTCACCGCTTCTGTTTGACCAATCACTCGACTTTGCAAGGCTTCTTCCATGCGCAACAGCTTGTCTTTTTCCCCTTCAAGCATTTTGTTGACGGGAATGCCTGTCCAGCGCGATAACACATCCGCGATTTCGTTTTCAGTCACTTTATTTTTTAACAACTGAGTTTCTGTTTGCTCCGCTTCTGACGCTTGTTCTAATTTCAATTCAAGTTCAGGTATGCGTCCGTATTGTAACTCTGACATGCGATTAAGATCAGAAGCCCGACGCGCTATTTCCATATCTAATTTAGCTTGCTCAAGTTCAGATTTAATGTGCTGTGTACCTTGCATCGCACTTTTTTCAGCATTCCAAATGGCTTCAAACTCAGAAAATTTGTTTTCTAATTGTTCACGCTCCAATTCAATTAGTTCTAGGCGTTTATGACTGGCATCATCTTTTTCTTTAGATAGCGCCTGCTCTTCTAGCTTTAATTGAATTATTCTACGTTCTAAACGATCCATGTCCTCTGGTTTAGAATCCATCTGCATACGGATACTGGAGGCAGCTTCATCAATCAAATCAATCGCTTTATCTGGTAACTGTCGATCCGAAATATAGCGATGCGATAACGACGCTGCTGCGACAATTGCCGGATCAGTAATATCAACAGAATGGTGCAATTCATAACGTTCTTTGAGCCCACGTAAGATCGCAATGGTGTCCTCAACACTAGGTTGATCGACAATGACTTTTTGGAAACGTCGCTCTAAAGCAGCGTCTTTTTCAATGTATTGACGATACTCATCTAATGTCGTTGCGCCAACGCAGTGTAATTCCCCTCGCGCCAAAGCAGGTTTGAGCATATTACCAGCGTCCATCGCGCCTTCGCCTTTACCCGCGCCGACCATAGTGTGCAACTCGTCGATGAATAAGATCACCCGACCTTCTTCTTTAGACAGTTCATTTAGCACTGCTTTTAAGCGCTCTTCAAATTCACCTCTAAATTTTGCTCCTGCGATAAGTGCGCCCATATCCAGAGATAGCACACGCTTATTTTTCAATCCTTCAGGCACTTCAGAATTAATAATCCGCTGTGCTAAACCTTCTACGATAGCGGTTTTACCCACGCCAGGCTCACCGATTAATACAGGGTTGTTTTTGGTACGTCGTTGTAAAACTTGGATAGTACGGCGTATCTCGTCATCTCTACCTATCACTGGATCCAGTTTGCCCTGCTCTGCTCGTTCAGTAAGATCTGTAGTGTATTTTTCCAACGCTTGACGTACATCTTCGGCATTCGGATCGGTCACTTTTTGACCGCCCCGCATGGTTTCAATGCCTTTCTCGATTTGTGATTGGGTAATGCCTAGCTGACGAAGAATATCGCCTAGTTTGCCTTTATCTTCTAATGCAGCTAACACAAACACTTCAGAACTAATGTATTCGTCTTTACGTTTCTGGGCGATTTTATCGCTCAGGTTCAACAGTACAATGGAGTCTTTGCTCAATTGCACATCGCCGCCAATCCCTTCTACTCTGGGCAATCTATCAATTGCCTCTGCTAGGGATGAGCGTAAACCATTAACGTTAGCTCCTACGCTATCAAACAACGAGCGAATTGAACCACCTTGCTGATTAAGCAAAGCTGTCATTAAATGGACAGGGTCGATATATTGGTGGTCTCGGCCCAATGCAATCGATTGTGCGTCAGAGATTGCCATCTGAAATTTACTGGTAAATCTATCTAATCGCATAAAATTTCCTCAAAATTGATTTACCAACTTAATGGGTACTTTTAGTAACCAATTCAAGGTAAGGAATGATTAATGATTGATCTAGATCAGTAAATTGTCGATATACGCGAGAGAATTGCGATTTTAATTTGGAATAAGACCTAAAGTTGGATTTAGGAAAAAAAAGCTACTGAATTTATAGCAACTCAAATTACAATTACTGTAAATAAATACCGCATACAAATCGACCTGTCTGAGCTTGGCCGTGATGTTGGGCATACCGATGAGAGTAGAAGTCGCCATGATGAACATAAGTACATATACCACTTTCTACAAAACTACCCACACCTATTGAATGACACTTTTCACGGGCTATTTGGGCTAAACTACACAAGTATTTTCCCTTTTCCGTATCTTTAACAAATGCTTCAGGATACTGAGCAAATACTTTCCTCAAATCCTCAGATACTTGGAAATGTCGTTGCGAAATATGCGGGCCGACCCAAACCGTCAAAGCACCAGGCTCACAATTCATCGCAGCAATTGTGTTTTCAATAATACCATTGGCTAAACCGCGCCAGCCAGCGTGAATGGCCGCCACACAAGTGCCGGCAGTATTCGCCACAAGAATTGGCATACAATCAGCAGTCATCACAGCGCATACACTTTTTCTTTCAGTGGTAAAACTGGCGTCGGCTTTGGCAACTTCTAGAGGTAAAAAATAATCTTTTGTAATACGAATACATC
Organism: Aliiglaciecola lipolytica; assembly: GCF_018860635.1. Classification (GTDB taxonomy): domain Bacteria; phylum Pseudomonadota; class Gammaproteobacteria; order Enterobacterales; family Alteromonadaceae; genus Aliiglaciecola; species Aliiglaciecola lipolytica_A. The sequence continues at coordinate 268,374 of NZ_JAHKPT010000035.1, read as the reverse complement.
GAATTCCGTGTACTTGCGTTAACCAAGCCACCGAGTCTGCACATGGCAATGCATCTCGATTAAACTGCACATCAGCTGGATTATCGCCAACATGCATTGCCAAATTATTACTCTCGTATGGGGGCTGGCTAACTCCCATTTTACGTGTGGTATAAAAAGCCTTAACACCTTCAGGCAAAGTCCAATGAGGCGTCCGAATTGGGCTTGATAACACAGCTTCAGTCATCGGCAAATCCATGTTCCTTGGTATCTTCTTTGAGAACAGATAGTAGTTCCACCATGTCATCTGGTAAAGGGGCCTGCCAACTCATCCACTCACCTGTAGTAGGATGAGATAGTTCCAATTGAATAGCGTGCAATGCTTGGCGTTTAAATCCTCTTAACATGTTAATCATATCTTCAGAACAGGCTTTAGGTAAACGTGGTCTGCCGCCATATAACACATCTCCAACTAACGGATATCGCAAATGGGACATATGGACGCGAATTTGGTGGGTACGGCCGGTTTCTAATTTTAGTCTTAGGTGCGTATGGGCGCGATATTTCTGTTTAATACGATAATGAGTGACCGCTGGTTTACCGGTTTCACGGACAGCCATACTGGTACGTTTAGTCGGATGTCGCCCAATCGGAGCATCAACAATACCACCAGCGACCATAGTGCCATAGACCACAGCTTCATATTCTCGACTAATTTCGCGAGCTTGAAGTTGTTCAACCAAATGAGTCTGGGCAGGAACTGTTTTAGCAACGACCATAAGGCCTGTTGTATCTTTGTCGAGGCGATGAACAATACCAGCTCTTGGTACACTAGCGACCTCAGGCGCGTGGCTAAGCAGAGCGTTTAAAATGGTGCCGTCCGCATTTCCTGCTCCAGGATGAACAACAAGATCCGTTGGTTTGTTAATCACTAATATATGTTCGTCTTCATACACTATATTTAATTCGATATCTTGCGCCACATGATTTTCTTGCACCTGCAACGTGGCGTCTATGGATACTTGCTCACCACCAAATACTTTTTCTCTTGGTTTATCGCACACAGTCCCATTTAGACTGACACTTCCGGCTAAAATCCATTCTTTTAAGCGAGATCGTGAATAATCAGGGAACAATTCGGCTAAAGCTTGATCTAACCGTTTACCAATTAATGTTTCTGGTACATCTGTAGAGAGTTTTATCGCTTGAGGATCGCTGGGCATGTAAAATTGTGTCCTTAAAGATCTATAAAAATATAATTTCCCGCAACTGGCGATATAATTCACATTATGCGGGTACAAATGCAAACGCCAGATATCACGATTAGGTGATTTATAACAAAACGTGCATCCCATGGATCCCTAGGGTAGAATGCCTCGGATCGATGGATTACTGAAAACAAAGTTTAGCGGATTTTTTAACGCCTGCTAAATCCCTGTATAGAATAAGAGTAACATGACATTTAAAAATTCATTCTACAAACTAATCATTCTGCTTTCTGTTGCCACTATGTATGGCTGTTCTTCTTCACCTGATGATGAAGATATTTTAATTGGGAACAGAAGCGAAAGTGCGCTGTATGATCAAGCAAAAGAAAGTATGTCGCAAGGTAATTTCAACGTTGCGACGGAAATATTAAGTACACTTGATTCTCGTTTCCCTTTTGGACCACATTCACACCAAGTGCAATTAGATCTGATTTACTCTTATTATAAAGTAGGTAAAACAGATGAAGCTATTGCCACTATTGATAGATTTGTGCGACTCAATCCTAATCACTCAGATGTGGATTATGCACTATATATGCGTGGTTTAACTAATTTAGATGCTGATAAAAACCTTTTCCAAGAACTGGTTGGCATTGATCGCTCAGATCGAGACCCGAGCCGTTCACGAGAAGCATTTTCTGATTTTCGCCGTTTAATTAATAAATTTCCCGATAGTAAATACGCTGCTGATGCTAAAAAGCGCATGGTGTTTATTAAAAATCGTTTAGCCAAGTATGAAATCGCCGTTGCACGTTTTTATATGCGCAGAGAAGCTTATGTTGCTGCTGCAAATCGTGGCAGATACGTGCTTGAATACTTCCCTGATTCTAGTGAAATTCAAAATGCATTAGAGATAATGGTTGAATGTTATGACCAACTGGAACTTGAAGAATTAAAAAATAATGCGTTAAAAACCTTGAGACTGAATTATCCAGACAGTCGCTACGTTAGCTAATAGATAAATCTAACGTACTAATTAATTTAAATCATTAAAAAACGCGCTGACAATAATTGCCAGCGCGTTTTTTTATATGGATTGTTAGGATTATACCTAGAAAAACAAGTGACTAAAGGGATTAAGCAAACGTGCGATACCAGATGTGAAGTGCAAGGGCGCATCAACAATGGTAAACACCAAACAGCCTTCACTGGCTTCAGAATATGGCGCGTGAGTATTTTCGCTATTCATCAGAATAAAGTCACCCGTATCATAATGTGAAATACCGTCACTAAACTCACCATCAATCACCAAGGTCAGTTCTGTTCCTCTGTGAGTGTGTTCCGGCACCCGCCCCTGTTTTTGCATAAAAATAAAATTAGCTTTACCTATGGGACCTAAATCAACGGGAGCTTGCCAAAGGTTTCCCAATAGATGTGACCAATTACCGGTCTTTTCAACATAGCGTTTCAAAGCTCTGGGGACAGTAAATTTGCGACCATCTAATTCTATCTGATGGGATTGAGAGATATTGCTCGGCCCCTCAGCAGCGGGTAAACAGGTAATTTCAGCTAACATAGATGCAAAATCAGTGGGTTGTTCAGCCATTCTGTCAATAGGTTGCTCAACAAGTATTTTCGCAGATGCACTTTCTAACTGAGAAATTTGCCTTTTACATTGTGGGCACATGTCAGCATGGGCGGAAATCACCAGCGACAACGCTGGAGCACTTAAGCCTTGAGCAAAATCGCTCAACTGCTGCTGAGTTGGGTGGAAATTAATCATCGTCTTTAATCAACTCTTTCAATCGTTGTAACGCCAACCTTGTACGAGACTTCACAGTCCCCAAAGGAATATCTAGCTGTGAAGCAACCTCTTGTTGAGATTTGCCCTCAATATAAATGGCTTCAATAACCACTTTCTGCTTTTCTGGAAGAGATTCGAACATGGTATTTATTTGTTGCATGGTCATTTGCTGTTCCAGCGAAACCTCGTTGACATCCGCTGTATGCTCGCACAACACTGGCCACAAGTCGTCTGAACAGATGTCTTCCTTGCGGTTTTGTTGTTTGCGCAACATGTCAAATCGTAGATTTCTAGCTATAGTAAAAATCCATGTCGAAGGGGAACCTTTTTCAGCATTGAATAAATGCGCTTTTTGCCAAACATTAGACATAGTGTCTTGCACTAACTCCATCGCCAGCGCTTCGTTTCCTGTTTGTTTCAAGCAATAAGATCTAAGCCTAGGTGCGAAGTAATTAAATACTTCAGCGAACGAACGCTTACAGCGCATTTCAGCCACTGTAACCAAGTGCTCAGACATTTCTTTAGCACATTCTTTAGGTGTGGGTATATTTGCATTTTTCGACTGCAATGGAATTCCGACCAGCATGCGTACTTTCCTGAAATCAAATTATTTCAATTTATACGCATTCAAATAGATAAGGATCACTTTACCAGTTGTGATAAAAATTCCAAGGCTGCTAGACAATCTTTCTGCTGTAAAAAGGTTTGTTTCTGATCTGCATCGACAGGGAGAAGTTCTAACCAGCGATAAACCACCCAAACCGGATCGTCGAATTTGGGGTTAGGGTAAAGCGCTTGAACTTCTGGGTATTTATCGAAAATTTCTTTTAATTTTAAATCTACATCGATATTTCGAGTTTCAACTGCCGAAGATGTCCAGTTTTCTTGCCAGCGGCACTGTCCGATTCTGAGATCGTCCTTTGCCGTCTCAACTGATTCTATACATACACAAGAATGGCCCTTGACAGTGATACCCAGCAAGCCATCTTCCAATAAATCAAAGTCTTCAACTGTGACATAAGTCCCAATTGGATACATATGTTGGTTTGATGTTTTGTCACCCATTGAATTGAGCATACTAATAACGAAGCCAGATTGTTCAGCACAAGCCTCTTTTACCATTCGAATATATCTGGGTTCAAAAATACGTAATGACATTACGCCACCTGGCAATATATGTGCAGACAATGGAAACAATGGAGAAGTAAAGGTTTCAGAAGCCAATTTGCTGTTCCTAATTATTCATCACTAACATCTACGCTAGGCAAAGCAAATTAGATCCAAATAATCTGAAATTTCATCGTTCACCGAAGTTCACCACAAACTAGACTATTTTTAGTCTAAATATGATCCCAATGAAACTGGGTCGAGTAAACCTAACTATGAGCTAACAGAAAGTATTGATCATGAGTGTATTGAAAAAATTCGAAAATTTTTACCGAAACTTGTCGTTGCAATCAATTGCTCACTTGGGCGATGTATATGCTCCCGAAGCAACTTTGATAGACCCGCTTAGCCAACATCAAGGACTTAAATGTATAAAAGATTACTTTGAAAATTTACTTACTAACACATCAAAATGTGACTGTTTGATTCAACATATCACTGAGGTTGAGGGTGATATTTTCGTAACCTGGAAAATGAGAATAGTGCACCCCCAGCTAAATTCGGGGAAAGAATTTGAAGTTGACGGTATTAGTCACTTAAAAAGCGCTAACGATAAGATTGTATTCCACCGAGATTATTACGACTTGGGAGAGATGATTTATGAGCAAGTCCCGCTGCTAAAACATATTATCAGGGCACTTAAACGAAGGTTAGTCTCATGAAAACAATTTTAATCACAGGCGCAACATCTGGCATTGGTAAAGCGCTCACGCTTTTGTGTGCACAAAAAAATTACAAGGTAATTGCTTGCGGACGAAATCAAGACGCGTTAGAAGCGCTGGCGAAATACGACAATATATCGACACTCAAATTCGATATAGCGAATCAACAGCAAGTTGCTGACGCTTTGCAAAACGTGCATCCAGATATCGCGGTGCTAAACGCAGGTGTGTGCGAATATGTCGATATAGATTGCTTTGAAGTGGCATTGTTTAAACGGGTGTTTGACGTCAATTTCATGGGTGTCGTAAATTGCACTGCTTCACTAATCAAAGCGAGCAGTCCACCACAGCAAATAGTGATTGTGGATAGTTTAGCGAGATTGCTGCCCTTCACTCGCAGTCAAGCATATGGTGCCAGTAAAGCAGCCTTACACTACTTCAGTAAGAGTATGCAAGTTGACCTAGCGCCCAAAAACATCCTCATTCAGAGCGCTTCTCCAGGCTTTGTAGAAACACCATTAACGGATAAAAATGATTTCGAAATGCCAATGAAAATTAGCGTCAATGAGGCTGCTGATGCCTTATTAGTGGGAATTGAACAGCGCCATTCAAGCATTTATTTCCCCAAAAAATTAAGTTTTATATTACGTTTTTTAAATCTTTTTCCTGCATGGGCGAAATTTAAAATAAGCAGCAAAATGAAGAATACTCAGGATACTGAATGAAAAAGCGAATCGCGATTATTGGAAGCGGCATTTCTGGCATAACATGTGGCCATTTACTCCATGAAAAGTTCGACATTACCGTGTTCGAAGCCAATAACTACATTGGCGGCCACACCGCCACTGTAGATGTTGATGTAGCCGGAAAAAGTTACGCCATAGACACTGGGTTTATAGTCTACAACGATTGGACTTATCCTAACTTTATTAAGCTACTTGCAAAAATCGGGGTGGCAGGTCAACCCACAGAAATGAGTTTCAGTGTGAAAAACCTGAGTGAAAACTTAGAATACAACGGCAATACAATTAATAGTCTATTCGCCCAACGAAGAAATATTCTTCGTCCTAAATTTCACCGAATTGTCCGCGACATATTGCGCTTCAATAAATTATGTAAACAACTTTTTAGTGAACAAACGCCCGAACAAATTGGCGATATCACTCTGGGCGAGTTTTTAATTCAACATAAATTTAGCGAAGATTTTAATCACAATTATATTTTACCTATGTGCGCTGCGATTTGGTCAGCAACGTTGCAAGATATTAAAGGCTTTCAGCTCGCGTTCTTTTTACAATTTTTCAATAACCATGGGTTATTAAATATCACTGACAGACCACAATGGTACACCATCATTGGTGGCTCCAGAGAATATATAAATCCATTAACAGAAGGTTTCAGGGACAAAATTCTCTTGAACAGTCCTATTAGTCAAGTGGAATATGTAGATGGCAAATATCGTATTACATTGGCGGCAGTCGATGGGGATCTAAGTAACAGCAACTTTGAATTCGATGAAGTGATATTTGCCTGTCATAGTGATCAGGCGCTAAAAATGATTAAAAACCCTTCTGTTGCACAACAAGATATTTTATCGGCTATGCCCTACAGTCCCAATGAAGTGGTATTGCACACTGATACCTCTGTATTGCCGAAGCGCAGATTGGCTTGGGCGAGTTGGAATTATTTACTCAAAGGTGGTCCTGACGAGGAACAAGAACCAACATCACTCACTTACAACATGAATATTTTACAACGCCTAGAGTCGGAACATACTTTTTGCGTGACACTGAATAATAGTGAGCATATCGCCCCTGATAAAATTTTAAAACAGTTCGAATACCATCATCCTCAATTTAGTTTGCAAAGCGCCAAGGCACAATCCCGAAGATCTGAGATTTGTGGCGTGGCGGGCATGCATTTTTGCGGTGCTTATTGGTATAACGGTTTTCATGAAGACGGCGTGCGCAGTGCTTTAGATGTGTGTAGTCGATTTGGGGCTGAACTCTAATGGACAGTGCGCTATATATTGGCAACGTTTTTCATGCGCGACACCTTCCGAAAAAGCATGCCTTTAACTATAAAATATTTATGTTTTGGCTCAACTTAGATGAAATAGACGAGCTTTGCGAAAACGTAAAAGGCTTTTCTACCAATCGTTTTTCAGTGGTTAGGTTTAAGCGTTCAGATTTTTTAGGTAATCCACAAGATGATTTAAAGTCATCGGTGATACAACGTATGTCTGAATTAGCGCAAAAGCCACTGTCTGGAAAGGTATTTTTGTTAGGCCAACTGCGTATGTTTGGCTTGTATTTTAGCCCAGTCAATTTTTATTATTTACAACAACCAGATGGCACATTTAGTCATCTACTTGCTGAGGTGAGCAATACACCTTGGAACGAAAGACATCACTATTTGGTTGATTTAGCGGTCCAACAAGACTGTGACAAAGAATTTCATGTTTCTCCATTTAATCCCTTAGATATGCAGTATAAATGGAACGTTAAGCAACCTAGTAAAAGACTCACATTATCACTTAGCTGCTTTAAAGAGCAGAAGCACTTTCAAGCAAATCTCAATCTTGTTCGTGAACCATTGAACTCAAAACACCTTTTACGCGTACTACTAAATATCCCAAGTATGACAATAAAAACCGTTGTCGGTATTTATTGGCAAGCATTGAAATTGTTTGTTAAAGGTGTGCCTTTTTATGGTCATCCTGGCAATAAGGAAAAAAAAGCAGATGTTAAATAGTGAAAACACCCTGACTCAGACTGAAACGTTATCCACCACAGATCGAATTTGCAGAAATATTTTGCTCAAAATTTTCAGTCAGATACCTGAAGGTATGATGACCATAAAAGAACACGGAGTCTTAGTTGACAGGTTTGGCGATGCAAATTCAGATCTTCACGCCGAAATTAACTTTCTCGACTTAAAAGCATACAAAAAATTACTATTTGGAGGTAGCGTCGCTTCGGGTGAAACCTACACGGATAATTTGTGGGAAACGCCAAATTTGACCGATGTGATTCGAATCTTCGCGCGCAATTTGCCTATGCTGGATGCTTGGGAAGCAAAAATGAGATGGATAGCCACTCCACTTCGTCAGATTAGTCATTTAAAAAATAAAAACTCTAAACATCAAGCCAAAAAGAATATCTCAGCACATTATGATTTAGGGAATAGGCTTTATACCCAGTTTTTAGATAACAGTATGATGTATTCCGCGGCTATTTATCCAACCCAAGATATTAGCTTGGAACAAGCCCAACAACTTAAACTCAAAGCGATTTGTGACAAATTGCAACTCAATGAAAATGATCACCTTTTGGAAATCGGTACGGGCTGGGGTGGTTTGGCCATATTTGCAGCTAAACATTACGGTTGCAAAGTCACTACAACAACTATTTCTGATGAACAATTTGATTATGCGCAACAATGGGTAGCTAAGGAAAATCTGACAAGTCGTATCACTTTGTTAAAGCAAGACTACCGAGTGTTAACAGGTCAGTACGATAAACTGGTTTCCATTGAGATGATTGAAGCGGTGGGCAAAGAGTACTTGCCTAATTTCTTTGAAAAGTGTTCTTCACTACTAAAAAAAGATGGTTTGATGCTGCTGCAATCCATCACCATAGATGATCGTCGTTACGAAAGTTACAGTAAAGACGTGGACTTTATTCAAAAACATATATTTCCGGGAGGATTTTTACCTTCTCAATATGAGCTAAACCGGCACTTAAAACTATACAGCGACATGATGATCCGCGATTCACATGATATCGGACTAGATTATGCAAAAACCATCAATCACTGGCATCAGCGCTTCTTAGACAAACGTGAAGTGCTCGCTAAAGAAGGATATGACGAAAGGTTTATGCGAATGTGGCGTTATTATTTTAGTTATTGTGAAGGAGGATTTTTAGAACGCACCATTTCAACAGTGCAGTTAGTGCTAAGTAAGCCGTCTTTCATCGGACAAGTAATCAGATAGCCGATGTTAAAAACTTTGGGATTTTTTTTCATATTGATGGTGAGCAGTAACACAATGAATATAGTAATGGCTAATCCAATAACAGGACTGACGAAAGTCGGTTCTGCCAAACTAGAGGTATTCTTTTTCGATATTTATTTCTCAACTCTTTATAGCAAGAATGGAGAATATGCTGCTGATAACCTGCCATTGGCACTGCAAATAAAATACTTACGTGCAATAAAAAGTGAAGACTTATTGGAGCGCACAGAACAGGAATGGCAAAAACTAGGTTATTCCTCGCAGAATATTCGAAATTGGCTGGATGAGCTTGATTCAATTTGGCCGAATATCAAAAAAAATGACGTACTGACCTTGAAGGTCAATGCGAATGGTCACAGCCAATTCTTTTTTAATGATGATCTCATTGGAGTGATACAAGACCCCAAATTTGGACCGAGTTTTCTGGCCATATGGCTCGACGAAAACTGCAGTTACCCCAAACTTCGTAAACAACTGATTGGAGGTTAACGATGAACTTTATTCAATACACAGCGGTTTGCGCTGCAATGGTCGGTTTATCTGGGTGTTCATCCTCGGTCGAGGATTATCAAGGAACCACACCAGAATTTAAACTAAAAGAGTATTTTTCAGGCAATTTAACCGCGTGGGGAATTGTGCAAGATATCAATAACAAAACGACTCGTCGTTTTTGTGTTGACATCATTGGCACTTGGCAAGGTGATAGCGGAAAATTACACGAAACGTTTTACTATGCAGATGGCGAAACGCAAATCAGACAGTGGCAACTTAATATTCAGCAAGACGGCACTGTCACAGGGTCTGCAGGTGATGTAATTGGCCAAGCAAGTGGCGAAGCTAATGGTATGAGTTTCAATTGGCACTATACACTCAGAGTGCCTGTAGATGATTCAGAGTTTGATCTGAAAGTAGATGATTGGATGTACATGTTGGATGAAAAGCGCATGATGAATCGTTCGTATATGAGTAAATTAGGTATCGGAGTGGCAGAAATTTCCATCTTCTTTGATAAAACTGAGCCGCTTAGGAAATGCCAATAACCTAGGGAGTTAGGTTAGCATCACCCTTAAGGCTCGATAACCGAAATGGGTTTTGAATACATAGGTTTACCTTGGTTAATAGCAATTTCTACGCGGCGATTACGACCTCTGTCTCCAGCGTTTTCATTGGTCGACAATGGCGCGGTATCCGCCTTCCCTACCACCAACATGCGTTGCTCATCAAAACCGTCAGCTTTTCTAATTTCTTCTGCTACAGCAACCGCCCTTTGCGCGGATAAATCCCAGTTAGAGCGATATAACTCATTGGATATTTGCTGACTGTCACTGTGGCCAGAAATCTCTATCTCACCTGGAACATCTGCAAGTAATTCACCAATCGTCTTCAAAATGGGACGAAATTGGGGTTGTAGAAAGGCAGATCCCGCGGAAAACGATCCATTCTCACGGATCCTTATGATAATTTGCTGGCCTAAAGATTCCATTTCAATAGAACCATCTAATATTTGTTTTTGTAATTGTTGAGCGACTTTTTTCATCAACTCGTTAGTTTGTTCTTGACTAGATTGTTGTTGAGCAGAAGACGACGACTGGTCAGTAGCGGTTTGTTGTGCTGCCCCACCTCGTTGTTCACCCCGTTGTTTTTGCCGTCCGCCAGCAGAATCTTCATCGCCGGCTTGGAATTCCAACATTTCTTGGGTCATATCAACAGTTTGCTGCTGGATATTTTCGATGGGTGTGGGATCTGGTCTGCCAGGTCGAAATTCCATGGCAATAACACTGGTACCTTTAGGAATATCTTTGACTTCAATTTTATTCTGCACACCAAAAGCGAATTTCATTGAACCGGCAATTTGCTTAAATTTAAGCACATCCATTTCAGAAAAGGCCAGCAACAGCACAAAGAAACACATCAGCAGAGACATTAAGTCCGCAAAAGTCCCCATCCACGCAGGGAGTCCTTCAGGAGGACATTTTGGGCATTCTTGCTCTGCCATTGACTATTCTTCCTCTGTCGCCGCACCGCGCTTATTCGCAGCAAGATAACTTTTCAATATTCCTTCGATAACTCTTGGATTTTGTCCGTCTGCGATACCTATTATGCCGTCTAACACCAGGCTTTGATTAAGTTTTTCTTCGTTCGCACGGTTTAGCAATTTAACTGACATCGGCAAACAAATAACATTCGCAAAAAAAGCGCCATATAGGGTGGTTAATAGTGCCACTGCCATTGCGGGTCCAATTGCTTTTGGATCATCCATGTTAGAAAGCATAGCAACCAAGCCAATTAAAGTACCGATCATGCCCATTGCAGGAGCAACGTCTCCCATACCTTTGTAAATTGTGGCACCAAACTCGTGACGTTCAGTGGTCATCGCAATGTCTTTAGCAAGGGTATCTCTGACCACATCGACATCGTGGCCATCTACCAACATATCGACGCCTTTTTGCATGAATGCATTTTCTATTTCAGCTTCTTCAAGGGCCAAAAAGCCACCTTTTCTAGCTGCATCAGCCATTTCTACAATTTTCTGAATTAGGTCGTCAGGCGATTCAATCTTAAACATGAATGCTTTTCCGCCGATTTTACCCGCACCGAAAAACTGCCCAAGTGTGTACTGAGATAGCACCACAAACAATGTACCACCAAATACAATAAGGATAGATGGCACGTTCATAAACATACTAATGTCGCCACCCATAACCATGGCCATGACGACGAAACCGATTGCACCAAGCATACCTATAAGGGTCGCTAAATCCACATTGTCCTCCCAAGGATTCGATAAGCTAATCGAAAAAAGACCCGAATACCTTACTCTTTTTAAGGTATTTACCCGGATAAGTCACTGAATTATTCCATTTTATCGACTGTTGAAGCCGATTCTAAAGGAGTTATATCCAAGTTATAGGAAAACATAGCATATACAATTACAGTTTGGCACAAATGAACTACCAAAATTATCAAGTTTATTGCCCGCTATGTACCTAGGTGGAGTAAAATCCATTGACCAAAAATGGTGCCTCAGGTATCGTTCCCAACTTTTAAAATATTCGCTATTAAGGACACTGTACCAGATGAGTAAAGACAACGAACTAAGTGACAATTCGTTTGAAGACACAATGCAGGAATTAGAGCAACTGGTTGCAGAAATGGAACAGGGAGATATTCCTTTAGAACAAGCATTAGCTAAGTTTGAAAGGGGCATATCACTTGCTCGAAATAGCCAAAAAATGCTCAAAGCGGCTGAACAAAGAGTGCAGATTTTGATGCAACAAGATCAAGAAGATGTGCTTCAGGAGCTAGACCAACAACGGATAGATGAGTGACCGCTTTAGTTCAAAACCAAAAGCGCTTTCACCTGCGCATTGACAATTTACTCAATCAATATTTTGTCGAGCATTCGTCCCCTGCGACACGCTTAACACAAGCGATGCAATACGCATTACTCAATGGCGGAAAACGAACACGACCTTTTTTGGTTTATGCTACTGGTGAAATGCTGGGTGTTTCTATAGATAAATTGGATGTGCCAGCCTTTGCAGTTGAATGTATTCATGCCTATTCGCTGATCCATGATGACTTACCTGCGATGGATGATGATGAACTGAGGCGGGGTAAGCCGACCTGTCACATTGCGTTTGATGAAGCAACTGCTATTTTGGCCGGTGACGCATTGCAAACTCTCGCCTTTGATGTACTTAGCTCAGCAGATTCTGCGATAAACAATCCAATTAAACAGTTGAAGCTGGTTAAATTGCTCTCTCAAGCTTCTGGAATTCACGGTATGTGTGCTGGGCAAGCCCTTGATTTAGCAGCCACCAATAAACCGATTTCCCAATCAGAGTTACAACAACTGCATAATCTCAAGACAGGTGCATTGTTTAAAGTATCGGTTTCCATGGCCACAATTTTGGCCGAAGATCTTGCTCCAGAAGTGAGTCAACTGCTTGATCAATATAGTGAAGCTTTAGGCCTAGCTTTTCAGGTTCAAGACGATATTTTAGATATAATAGGTGACTCCAAGGTGATTGGTAAACCGCAAGGTTCTGATCAAGCTCAGAACAAATCCACCTACCCTTCGTTGTTGGGATTAGAAGGTGCAAAAACATATTTGCAGCAACTTCATCAACAAGCACTTCACGCATTAGACGCTTTGCCATACAATACAACGTTATTGCGCGAATTTTCCGATTTTGTTGTTAATCGACGTTTTTAGACTCGCAAGCCACAAACATAAATAATACTAGGCAAAACATGACACTTGATTTAGCTCACTATCCTATCTTGGCAAAGGCCAATACGCCTGAAGATTTGCGTAAACTTCCACAAGAACAATTAAGACAGTGTGCAGATGAATTGCGTCAATACCTTTTGTCGTGCGTCAGTAAAAGTAGTGGGCATTTCGCTTCTGGACTAGGCACTGTTGAGCTAACGGTCGCACTTCATTATGTTTATAACACACCTTTTGATCGCCTCATCTGGGATGTGGGTCATCAGGCTTATCCCCATAAAATTCTGACAGGTCGTCGAGAACTAATGACGACCATTCGTCAAAAAGATGGCCTACATCCGTTTCCTTGGCCGTTAGAAAGCGAATACGATACCTTTGCTGTAGGTCACTCTTCAACGTCAATAAGCGCAGCCCTGGGCATGGCTGTGGCTTCTGAAAAAGAAGGTAAAGATCGTAAGGTAGTCGCGGTAATTGGTGATGGCGCTATGACCGCAGGTATGGCGTTTGAAGCTCTAAACCATGGCGGAGACATCAATAAAGATGTGTTGGTTATTCTGAACGATAACGAAATGTCGATTTCAGAAAATGTTGGCGCACTCAATAGTCATTTAGCGCGCCTGTTAACGGGAAACTTCTTCAATTCGATTCGCGATGGCGGCAAAAAATTATTAAGCAATGTACCGCCTATAAAAGAATTTGCCAGTCGAGCAGAAGAACATATAAAAGGTATGGTGGTTCCAGGCACCATATTTGAAGAGCTTGGATTTAATTATATCGGTCCTATCGACGGCCACGATGTGAAAGGGGTTGTTGAAACCTTACGTAACATGCGAAATATTAAAGGCCCACAAATTCTTCATGTGGTAACCAAAAAAGGCAAAGGATTTGAGTTAGCGGAAAAAGATCCGATTAAATTTCATGCCGTGCCTAAGTTCAACCCTGCAGACAATGGCTTACCAAAATCAGCTCCCAGTGGTCCTACTTTTTCAAACGTATTTGGCGAATGGTTATGTGATATGGCCGCTTTGGACTCAAAATTGATGGCCATCACTCCGGCAATGCGTGAAGGCTCGGGTATGGTCAAATTCTCTCAAGAATTTCCAGCACAGTACTTTGATGTGGCCATTGCCGAACAACATTCAGTGACCTTCGCTGCAGGTTTAGCCAAAGAAGGGCTCAATCCAGTTGTAGCAATTTATTCAACATTCTTACAGCGAGCTTATGATCAGTTAATTCATGACGTAGCATTGCAAAACCTTCCAGTGCTTTTTGCCGTAGACCGCGCTGGTTTGGTCGGTGCCGATGGTCCAACCCATCAAGGCGCCTTTGATATCCCCTTTATGCGCTGTATTCCGAACTTAATTATTATGGCCCCTTCTGACGAGAACGAGTGCCGTCAAATGCTGTACACCGGCCACAAACTAAATCAACCCGCGGCGGTACGTTATCCGCGAGGTACTGGGGTTGGTGCTAAAATTGAAAAAACCATGAGCGAAATTAAAATTGGTCAATCGCGGACGCTCAGACATGGTAATAAAGTAGCTATTTTGAATTTCGGTACCTTGCTGCCCTATGCTATTGAAGCGGCGGAAGAATTAGGAGCGACTATGGTAGATATGCGCTTTGTAAAACCTTTGGATAGCAACATAATCGATTCATTAGCCAAGGATTTTGAGCTATTTGTAAGCCTTGAAGATGGCGCAATTACGGGTGGTGCAGGCAGTGCAGTGGCAGAATATTTACTCAGTCAAAAGTACACGAGCAAGTTACTGCAAATAGGCTTACCTGATGAGTTCATCATGCAAGGAACGCAACAAGAAATGTATAAAGAGTTGCAGTTAGACGGTGCTGGTATTGTTGCCAAAGTAAGAGAATTTTTAGACTAATCACTGACTTTTAACTGGCTATTTAATTAGCCAGTTATTTGATATTGCTAGGGTCTTATAAGCTAAGTGACAGTCGCGGCAAAGATTCAGATAAATTTATAGAAGCTGGAAATAGTGGAAGAACAAGACGTTAAAAGTAACGAGCTATAGAACCCCGAAGTGCAGTAACAAATGTAGACTAGCAAAAGCAGCGATTCCCGCCAACACATCGTCGGCCATAATACCAAAACCACCGTAAACATGTTTATCTAAGTAGCTTATTGGCCATGGTTTGAGAATATCGAAAACGCGGAACAATACAAAACCCACCAGCATAGTCTGCCAGCTCAAAGGCACCGCAATCATAGTAATCATCATGCCTGCCACTTCATCCCAAACGATAGATGAATCATCGTGTACACCCATATCATCGGCAGTTTTGCCGCAAATCCAGATACCGGCAACACTGGCTATCAGACATAGAAATAGATAAACATTCAAGGAGACGGTTTCTAGCAGCAAGCAAACAAGTGGTACAGCGGCAAGGGTACCAAATGTTCCAGGCATTTTAGAGGCAAGGCCTGACCCTGCTCCTAAAGCCAAAAAATGTGCTGGGTTACTCAGCGTAACTCGGCTTCGTTGTTCAGCGTTCAAACGCTAAAGTGCTCAAAACATGCACCCTGTTGCTCATAAGGCTCATCATCAAAAACCAATTCAAGCTTTCGTTTTACGCCGGTAAGTTGACCAATGCAAGTTGCATTAATATTTGCGTTAGCCAAAGCAGTTTCTAAATTGCCCTTTTGTTCTTCATTAACAGTAAACAAAAGCTCATAGTCATCACCTGAACTGAGTGCATATTGGATTGCTTGCTCTAAATCGACCGTTTCTTTGAGGGCCACTGATAAGGGAAGATTTTTCACGTGGATTTTAGCACCACATTCAGATGCATTAAGAATATGTTGCAGGTCTTGCACTAGGCCGTCAGATATATCAATACAAGAGCTTGCCGTGCGTCGTAACGCCGTTCCAGCCAGCAATCTTGGTGCAGGATAATTCAGTCGGTTTAAAAGGTAATTAGCAGCAAGTTCAGAACTATCGAGTTTGCCCAATTTAATATCTAGTCCGGCTCCTGCATCACCTATGGTGCCAGTAACATATACTAAGTCGCCGGGTTTAGCAGTGCTGCGCATTAACGCATGTTCATTCGGAACAAAACCTTGAGCTGTAATGGTAATTGCCAATGGACCTTGTACAGTATCACCGCCAATTAATTGTATTGAGTAGTATTTAGATACTTCAAATAGGGATTGTGAAAAAGCCTCTAACCAAGCTTCGTCTATATTAGGGAGAGATAGCGACAAACTAAACCAAGCTGGTTCCGCGCCCATAGCCGCCAGATCACTTAAATTAACCGCCAATGCTTTATGCGCAATCGCTTCAGGTGGCGTATCCACGGGAAAGTGCACGCCACTAATTAGTGTATCAGTGGTGATAGCAAGGTTAAGGCCTTCAGGCACACGAGTGATTGCACAATCATCCCCAATGCCCTGAATTACGTCTTTACGCGACTCTCGCTCTTGTTTAAAAAAGCGATCAATAATATCAAATTCTTTCACGTTACTCTTTTGAAGATAATTCGTGTTTTCTGAGGGTTTTAATTGCTTTATCAAGCACACCGTTTACAAACTTATGGCTTTCGTCCGCACCGAAAGATTTCGCCAATTCGATAGCTTCGTTTATCACTACCTTGTAAGGGACATCAATACGTGCGGTAAGTTCATAGGTTGCAATGCGCAGAATAGCTTTTTCCACCACATCAAGTTCTTCTGGTAAACGCCCAAGGTATGGTTTGATCGTTTTATCAAGGTTTTCACTATCTTTGACAACATTTCGCAACAATTCTTGGAAATATGCCATATCGACTTTTTCCATATTTGTGCTTGTGGCAATTCCCAGTTCGATTTGCTCCACTGGGTTTTTGCTCATTTGCCAAGAGTAAACGGCTTGTACCGCAAGCTCTCTTGCTTTTCTACGTGCAGATGGCTTCACGGATTATGCCTCTTCAATTTGCGCGATGACATTTACCATTTCCAGTGCACCCATGGCCGCATCAGCGCCCTTGTTACCTGCTTTGGTGCCTGAACGTTCGATTGCTTGTTCAATGCTGTCAGTAGTGATTACACCGAAAGAAACCGGTATGCCGTATTCCAATGAAACCTGTGCTAGACCTTTATTACATTCGCCAGCAACAAAATCAAAATGGGGGGTACCGCCACGGATAACAGCACCTAAGGCAATAATAGCATCGTATTTTTTTTGCTCAGCTAATTTTTTAGCTACGATGGGAAGCTCATAAGCACCGGGAACTCGAACCAAAGTAATGTCTTGATCACTCACTTCACCCACACGTTCTAGAGTGTCTAATGCTCCGTCAACTAAGCTCTCAACAACAAAACTGTTAAACCGAGATACAACCAGCGCAAACTTTTTGCCGGTTGCGCGAACATTACCTTCAATGATATTCATGTTTGTGAAGCCCTGTAAGAAAAACGGCGCGGATTATAGCACAACACCATGGAAACCCAAATGGATTAATATACGTAATCGACAACTTCTAGACCAAAACCCGATAAGGCGTGATATTTCTTAGGTTTGCTTAGCAAACGCATCTTACGCACCCCTAGGGTAGCGAGAATTTGACTTCCCACTCCAACGGTTCGTGAAGTGCCTTGATATTTAGCTGCAGCCGCACTTCTGCCTTGATCTTCGGCTTCAAATTGTTTTACCTGCGCAATCAGATCTTCTTGCTTACCCAATAGCACCAAAACGCCTCCTTCATCGGCGATTTTTTGCATCGCCTCGAGCAACCCCATGCTGCGCTGGGCAGAGCGTTCAGATGCAAATAAATCGTTAAACGTATTATGTAAGTGCACTCTAACCAAGGTAGGATTGTCACTGTCGATTTTGCCTTTACATAAAGCAAAATGCACTTGGTCATCAATGACATCTTTAAAGGTATGTAAATCAAACTCGCCGTAGCGAGTGGGCAATTTGCAACTAGCGACTTGTTCTATGGTCGTTTCATTGAGGTTTCTATATTCGATTAAATCGGCAATGGTACCCATTTTCAAATTATGCTTTTCAGCAAATAATTCTAGTTCAGGTCTTCGTGCCATAGTGCCATCTTCATTTAAGATTTCGACGATAACCGAAGCAGGTTCTGCACCAGCTAATCTTGCTAAGTCTACTCCTGCTTCAGTGTGGCCCGCTCTGTTGAGTACACCACCCTCTTTGGCAATTAACGGAAAAATATGGCCAGGCTGAACAATATCTTCTGCTTTTGCATTTTTGTTGACGGCAGCCAAAATAGTTTGCGCTCGATCCGCCGCAGAAATCCCAGTAGTAACTCCCTTAGCGGCTTCAATTGAAACGGTGAAATTAGTTGAAAATTGGGCACTATTGTTATCGACCATTAATGGTAAATTCAAATGCTGACAGCGTTCTGCTGTCATTGGCAAACACACCAAGCCTCGAGCATGGGTGACCATAAAATTGATAGCCTCAGGAGTCGCATATTCTGCGGCCATAATCAGATCGCCTTCATTTTCACGATCTTCATCATCCATCAGGATCACCATTTTGCCCTGTTTGATGTCTTCGATTATTTCTTCGATGCTATGTAATGCCATTGTGTAGGGTACTCTGTATTTTGTGTATTTTAATAGATTAAATTTGGTTTACTTCAAATAGCCGTTTTCAGCCAAAAATTGCAGATCTATGCCTGATTTATTCTGACTGTGTGCGGCTTTATCACCTAATATCAAACGCTCCAGATAGCGAGCAATCAAGTCCACTTCTAGATTAACTAAACTTCCAACTTGGTAATTACCGATAATTGTTTCTTGTAAGGTATGTGGAATTAACGTGAGCATAAACTTAGCTCCATCCACGTCATTGACAGTTAAGCTAACACCATCAATTGTAATGGAGCCTTTTTCAGATATGTATTTAGCTAATTCATCGGGTGCTTGAATCCAGATTTCTAACCAACGGTCAATCGGATTAATGGCCACGATTTTTCCCACACCATCCACATGACCACTGACAATATGGCCGCCAAAGCGAGAGCTTGCCTGCATGGCTTTCTCAAGGTTTACTTTGTCGCCCACAGTGTAGTTAGCAAAACCAGAACGTTTGATGGTTTCAGGAGAGACATCAACGCTGTAATGTTTATCTGAAAAATCCACAACGGTTAAACACACACCATTGGTGGCGATACTGTCACCTAATGCCACGTCTGACATATCTAACTTATTCACTGCAACGGTAAGGCGAATATCATCACCCTTGGGTTGCAATTTTGCGATATGACCTACATCTTCTATTATTCCAGTAAACATTTTGTCATCCGATATTTGCAAAAATTTCAATTGAGTCAGTTATTTAAAATGTGCGACCATTTTCAAATCATTACCGACCATACGAACAGTGGACCATCGTAACATTTTAGCTTGATTCATTTGTGTCAGTTCATCCATCACAAACAAATTTTGACCTTTATCCCCCAATAGTTTGGGCGCTTGATATAAAATCAACTCATCAACTAAGTCTTGTTGAACTAACGCCCCTGCAAGCCGGCCACCAGCCTCTACCCAAACTTCATTTAATTGTCTTTCAGACAAAATTTGTAACATGGCCTGTAAATCAAGTTTATTGCCTAGGCTATTTATTTGGACTTGTTCTACGCTGGCTCTTATTGAAGGGTTATGTTTGCGATTTATAATTAGATTTCGACCATCAAGATCAAACATTTTTAAATTATCAGTAAGTTGGTTTTTACCATCTAAAATAATTCGCAGGGGTTGCCGAAGTTCAGATTCAGTTATCCACGTTTTGGCATGACTTAATTCGTTATATCTTACATTTAGACTTGGATTATCGGCTAAAACCGTTCCGGAACCAGACAATATGGCGCAGCTCCTAGCTCGATGTTCTTGCACATCAGAGCGCGCCGCCGCCCCTGTAATCCATTGACTATGACCATTCGCTAATGCTGTTTTACCATCAAGGCTTGCGGCTAGTTTCACTGTGAGCCACGGACGATTATATTTCATCCGTTTTATAAAACCGCGATTTAATAGTTCAGCCTGCTCTGTCATTAGACCATGGGAGACATCGATACCTTGTTCAGATAAACGTTTTAATCCACTTCCCGCGACCTTCGGGTTGGGATCAACCATAGCAGCAACCACACGTTTCACACCGGCGTGAATTAACGCATCAGCGCAAGGAGGAGTTTTGCCAAAATGACTACAAGGCTCTAAAGTAACATAAGCGGTCGCGCCTAGTGCTTTGTCACCTGCTTGTTTAAGAGCATGTACTTCAGCATGAGGAGTGCCTGCTTTATGGTGCCATCCTTGACCTAGTACATCCCCATTTTGATTCGCAATAACACAGCCGACATTGGGATTTGGTGTCGTAGTAAATTGACCTTTGCTGGCCAACTTTAGAGCGATGCTCATTAAATGATGGTCTAAATTTGAAAAATTATAGGCAGACATTTTGTACCAATTTCGCTAAGCGGATAAAAAAATTAAGGCTTTTCACCTAATTTGGCAATTTCTTCACCAAACTCACGAATATCCTCGAATGAACGGTAAACCGATGCAAAACGCACGTAGGCGACTTTATCTAGCTCTTTGAGCGCATCCATGATCAAGCTGCCCAAGAATTCGCTGCTAATTTCCCGCTCTCCTGTTGCGCGCAAAGATGACTTCAACTGACTAATACAATGTTCCACTTTTTCAGTGCTTACGGGGCGTTTCTCTAATGCTCGCAATAAACCGGCGCGCAATTTATCTTCATTAAACGGCTCTCTTGAACCGTCGCGCTTAACCACTCTAGGCATCACTAACTCTGCAATTTCAAAGGTAGTAAAGCGCTCATGACAAGCGGTGCACTCTCGTCTGCGGCGCACCTGATGACCTTCGGCAACCAATCGGGAATCGATAACTTTAGTTTCTTGTTCAGAGCAGAAAGGACAAAACATAGACTTATTTTCTTTTCACTATCTACAGATGCTCGCTAAACTAGCATAAAAAAGTCAAAAGGTGATATATGCAACGTCTAATTTATCTATTATCAATAGTGATAATTATACTTAATGCGCACGTAGAGGCTGCTGATTCGAAATGTGTTTCCCTAACCCAACTGCAATGGCTTGTGGGGAACTGGCAAACAACGCCTGATGGCAATACCCAAGAAAGTTGGTTGAAAATAAGCGACGACACCTTAACAGGAACAGGCAGCAGCCGAGATGCATCAGGAAAACTCCAGCAACAAGAAAGTATGCGTTTAGTACAAATGCAAACAGAGATATTTTATTTAGCAAAAGTTGGCCACAATAGCTTACCAGTGGCCTTTAGAGCGAAAAACTGCACAGCAAATACCGTTACCTTTGAAAATCCAAATCACGATTTTCCAAAGCAAATAGAATATTTACGTACGGAAAACACCCTGTTAGTAAATGTGTCAGGTAACAATGGCAGAGGGTTTAAGGTGCACTACCAATTAAAACCAAGTGCCAATTAGTCTTTGGCAAGTGATTTACTCTTCAGTGACTAATTCAAATCCTTCGTCTAACCAACCTGTTACCCCACCAATGAGTTTTTTCACTGGTCGCCCCAATTCAGCTAATTTAAGAGCGGCCTTGTCAGCGCCATTGCAATGAGGGCCAGCACAATACACCACAAATAAGGTTTCATTAGGGTAAGTTTGGATTGTCTCAGAGTTGATGTTTTTGTGGGGTAAGTTTATCGCGTTGGGTAAATGGCCTTGTTTGAAAAGCACTAAACTTCGCACATCCAACAACACAAAATCTTGACGGTTATTGCTGATGGCAAAATGTGTGTCCCAACAATCCGTTTCTAAACTTAATAAATGTGCAAAATGGGCCTTTGCGACGTCAGCTGACGCGGCAGGTATTCGTGATACTACTGATGACATATATTACTCCTCTAACAAAAGTGAGTCTTATTATCAGCAACTTAAGGGCAAAGGCAAAGTAGCTAGTAAGCCAATATTCGATGATTCTAAGACAAAAAAAAGCCGCTGTTTATCAGCGGCTATATGTAGCAGAGTGTTAGAAATTAACCGTAAACGGGGAATTTCTCACATAATTCAATCACTTCTTTTTTAACTCTAGCAATAGTTTCCGCACTTTCAATATCATCAAGCACATCACTAATCCAATTTGCCACTTGTTTAGCTTCCTGTTCGCCAAACCCACGACGGGTAATTGCTGGAGAGCCAATACGCAAGCCACTGGTTACAAAAGGAGAGCGAGGATCATTTGGTACCGAATTTTTGTTGACTGTGATATTGGCACTACCCAATGCAGCATCGGCATCTTTACCAGTAATATCTTTATCAATTAAATCCAGCAAAAACAGATGGTTATCTGTTCCATCCGAAACAATTTTATAGCCACGCTCTTGCATTACGCTAACCATAGCTTTGGCATTTACGACAACTTGCTTTTGATATTCTTTAAATTCTGGTTCTAGGGCTTCTTTAAAGGCAACTGCTTTTGCTGCAATCACGTGACACAAAGGACCACCTTGATTACCCGGAAATACAGAACTATTCAATTTTTTGTAAATAGTTTCGTCACCACAAGCAGATAGAATCAATCCACCACGAGGACCAGCTAACGTTTTATGGGTAGTAGTAGTTACGACATGTGCATGGGGTAATGGATTAGGATAAATCCCAGCAGCCACCAAACCAGCAACATGCGCCATATCAACCAACAAGAAAGCACCCACTTTATCGGCAATCTCACGGAACTTCTGCCAATCAACAATACCTGAATATGCAGAGAAGCCACCAATAATCATTTTCGGTTTATGCTCAAGTGCTAAATCTTCCACTTGCTGCATATCAATTTCGCCAGTCGCTTCATTTAGACCATACTGAACAGCATTATAGGTTTTGCCTGAAAAGCTAACATGTGCACCGTGAGTAAGGTGTCCACCATGAGCTAGACTCATTCCTAGAACGGTATCCCCAGCGTCAAGTAACGCCATAAAGACAGCAGAGTTTGCTTGCGATCCTGAATGCGGTTGTACATTGGCATACTCAGCACCAAATAGCTGTTTGGCTCGCTCAATCGCTAAATCTTCTGCGATATCAACATACTCACATCCACCGTAGTAACGCTTGTGAGGGTATCCTTCTGCGTATTTGTTGGTAAGTTGAGAACCTTGGGCTTCCAAAACTCGCGGACTACAATAATTTTCCGAGGCAATAAGCTCGATGTGATGCTCTTGGCGTTGAGTTTCTTTTACGATCGCATCGTATAACTCGGGGTCAAAGTCAGCAATATTCATGTTACGTTTCAGCATGGTGTCTCCTCAACAACTCGGCACAACGTTCAGGTGATAACGCATAATTTCACCTTCGCAGGGATAAAAAATGAGCGCTTATTCTAGTCATTTTGATCGTTTTGTACATACTTTTACTGAAAAATGATCCAAACCCTTAAGTATAATTTATACCTGTTAGAGAGGGCTATTGTGATTATTTACGAGAATCTAAACTGTTGCCCAAATACGGCTGAATATTTAATCAACAGACTCGATAAATTCTGGAAACCTTAGATTTATTTGTTGGCGAATCGCATCTAAGGTGAGCATCACACTGAGACTGTCTGCATGGTTCATTCTAGAATCGCAAGAACGCCCCAGTAATATTGACTCCATGGTTGATTCGATTTGATATTCAAAGCCATTAACTGGATGAGGGAAATCCAAGGTTTGTTGCAATTTTTCATTTTTGAATAATTGCGCTTGCCGTCCGTTCCAAAAATATGCCGGCAAAGAAATGTAACCATCTTTTCCATGAATGCTCATAACATTGGAGCATTGGGCAGCCATGGTACAGGTAAATTGACTAATGACGCCGGACGGATAAGTTAAATTCACCGCTGTATTGTGATCAATTCCATCTTTGTTTATTTTGGCTGTTGCCTGTATCTCAGATGGATTTTCGGCTAACAAATACTGACTCAAACTAACACTGTAAATTCCCAGGTCCAATAAGGCTCCGCCAGCCAACGCAGGATCGGATATACGGTGATTTTCTAGGTCTGAAAAAGCAAAACCAATTTGCGAAGTAATATATTCAACCTCACCAATTTGTTGTTGTTCTATCCACTCTTTAACCTGTTCAAAGCACGGCATGAAGCGGCTCCACATAGCCTCTTGAAATACACATTGATGTTGTTGAGAAAGACTTATCAATTGCTTAGTTTGCTGGGCATTTACCGTAAGCGGTTTCTCCATCAACACGTGTTTCCCAGCCATTAGGCACGCTTTGGCTAACGGAAAATGATGGGAATGTGGAGTGGCAATGTAGACCACATCAACGTTTGGATCGGCAATTAAAGCGTGATAATCTTCAAATGTCACAGGCGCGCGATATTGCTCTGCAAACGCTTTGGCACGCTCAATATTTCGACTTGCCACAGCATATAATATTCCTTGAACCGAACTTGCTAGTGCCGTAGCAAATTGATGGGCTATGACGCCTGGTCCAATAAGACCCCAATTCAACATAACTATTCCTAATTTCATTTCCGTTAAATTTATTCTGCAGAAGGTAAATAAAAATACAAGGGGCAAAGCGATAGTTTTAAACACGAAAACGATTCAACTAACTAGTACTTATCAGCAAATACCGTAATCTGTGGCAAAAAATATCACATCAGCATTGGACTGTGGCTCGGTCTGGATTACACTAATGTTTTACCCTTTATTAAATCGGTACTATGGCACAATACGTATATAGCATGCACAGAGTGGGCAAGATTGTCCCACCCAATAGACACATACTTAAAAACATTTCATTGAGTTTTTTCCCGGGCGCTAAAATTGGCGTTTTAGGTTTAAACGGCGCAGGTAAATCAACATTACTGCGCATTATGGCTGGAATTGACAAAGATATAGAAGGGGAAGCTAGGCCTTCTCCAGAGCTAAAAATTGGCTACCTCCCCCAAGAACCCCAATTAGATGAAAGTAAAGATGTGCGCGGTAATATTGAAGAAGCCGTTGCAGACGTTGCCCACGCTATTAAACGCTTAGATGAAGTCTATGCTGAATATGCAGAAGAAAACGCAGACTTCGATGCCTTGGCAAAAGAACAAGGCCAATTAGAAGCAATAATTCAAGCCAAAGACGGCCATAATCTGGAGAATTCTTTAGAACGAGCTGCAGATGCACTTCGTCTGCCACCTTGGGATGCAGATGTAAGTAAATTGTCTGGTGGTGAAAGACGACGAGTGGCTCTGTGTCGGTTGTTATTAGAAAAGCCTGACATGCTGCTTCTTGATGAGCCTACTAACCACTTGGATGCTGAATCAGTCGCTTGGCTTGAGCGTTTCCTACACGACTATGAAGGCACAGTAGTGGCGATTACCCATGACCGCTACTTCCTTGATAATGTCGCAGGTTGGATATTAGAACTTGACCGCGGCGAAGGTATTCCGTGGGAAGGTAATTACTCCTCTTGGCTTGAACAAAAAGACCAGCGTCTTGCCCAAGAAGAGCGCACAGAAAGCGCCCGTCAAAAATCCATTAAACAAGAATTAGAGTGGGTTCGTTCAAACCCCAAAGGCCGTCAAGCCAAAAGCAAAGCAAGAATGGCTAGGTTTGACGAATTGACCACTGGTGATTACCAGAAGCGTAATGAAACCAATGAGTTGTTTATTCCGCCCGGTGAGCGGCTAGGCGACAAAGTTATTGAAGTTACGGGGTTATCTAAGTCTTATGGAGATCGACTGTTAATCGATAATTTATCTTTTAGCATGCCAAAAGGCGCGATTGTCGGCATTATTGGCCCTAACGGTGCAGGTAAATCAACCCTGTTTCGTATGCTCACCGGACAAGAGCAACCGGATTCGGGAGAAATCGTTTTAGGCGATACAGTGCAACTGGCAAGTGTCGAACAGTTTCGCGATCATATGAACGAGAAAAACACCGTTTACAAAGAGATATCCGATGACTCGGATATTATCCGAATTGGTAATTTCGAACTAAACAGTCGAGCATATTGTAGTCGTTTTAACTTTAAAGGTACTGACCAACAGAAATTTATTAAAGATCTCTCTGGTGGTGAACGTAATCGAGTTCATTTAGCGAAATTGCTTAAAGCAGGTGGCAACGTACTTCTGTTAGATGAACCAACCAACGACCTAGATGTTGAAACCTTGAGAGCCTTGGAAAATGCAATTTTGGAATTCCCTGGTTGTGCTATGGTTATTTCCCATGACCGTTGGTTTCTAGACAGAGTGGCCACTCACATTATGGATTACCGTGATGAGGGAAAAATCAACTTCTATGAAGGTAATTACACCGATTACGAAGCTTGGTTAAAAGAAACCCTTGGAGAAGATGTGGTAGAACCCCACAGACTTAAATACAAAAAAATCAGTAAATAGCCAGTGAGACGCGCGAATATCAGTGTGTGAAAGATGTGTCCGGGTAAAATCTTGGGCGCATTCACACGCTTTTTATGCTTAACTATGGCCATTGATGGCAACTTTGGGACTTACTATGGAAAAACGTCAATTTAACCGCGTTGATTTTTCAGCGCCAGCCATTTTGTTCCAACAAAATCGTCATTGGCAAACTAGCATTATTGATATTTCTTTAAATGGCGCACTTATTGGATATCCCGATGAATTTGAGGCTGACCTAGAGCAAGAATTTGAACTCAATATAGAGATCGAAGGAACTAACCAAGTAATTAAAATGTTTGGTGAAATCGTGCATTGTGCAAATCATTGTTTAGGCTTTCATATTAAATGTATGGACATTGACAGCATTTCAGATTTACGCAGGTTAGTTGAACTAAATTTAGGTGATGCTTCACTGCTGCAAAGAGACATAACTTCTTTGGTTTCTTAATCCTAAGTATAATAAACATTAGTATAAATTTTATGTACACTCTTGTGTACTTAACATACCCAGCTCAAAAACGAACTTTATATAAGTGTTTTGTTGAAAAGCTTAAGACAGGAGTTTGAGTTATCTTCAAAGTAGTTGACAAATTATTTGAAAAAGACAAAGTTTTGATTCTGATAGTGGAAGATGAACCAATTAGTGCATTAATTGCAGCTAAAGCGCTTTCAGATAATTTTATAACCCATCATGCAGCCTCTGGGCAAGAAGCTTTAGACTTTTGCAGCCATAGACTACCTGACATCATATTGATGGATATCAACATGCCCGTTATGGACGGTTTGACTGCGTGTAGAAAGCTAAAAGAAAACGAAAGTACACAAGAGATTCCGATCATTTTTGTTAGCTCCCACAACTCGCCAGAAGCAGAAGATGAATGCTGGGAAGCGGGATGCACCGACTTTATAACCAAACCTTTTTCTGTGACCACACTGCGGCATAGAGTCAATTCACATTTAGCCGCTAAATTAATGGCGGATAAACTTACGCGATTGGCTACTGTCGATGGATTAACAGAGGTGCAAAATCGACATTATTTTGATGGCTTTTTGGGCAATCAGATGAAGTTGTGCACGCGAATGAAACATCATATTGGATTAATCCTAATCGATATCGATAATTTTAAGCTTTATAACGACACTTACGGTCATATCAAGGGAGATTATTGTTTACGGGCAGTAGCAGATGCATTGGGTAAAGTTTTAAAACGTCCCACAGACTGTCTAGCCAGATACGGAGGCGAGGAATTTGCGATAGTGCTGCCTCATACTGATTTGAGCGGCGTACAATATATTGCCGATAGCATGCTTAACGCTGTTCGAAACTTGAATTTACCACATAAGCTATCGAGTTTTAGTCGGATAACAATCAGTGCAGGCGGTATCTGTATTTCTCCTCAGGATCTAACCCCGAATGAACTTATCCAAAAAGCAGATCAAAAATTATATGCAGCGAAAGATGCAGGCCGTGATCAATTCATTATTGAGTAGACCTGCATAGACTCCACTATAACGCCTCTAATGCTTCAGATAATCGCGAAACCGCTACGACTTCAATGCCCGGAATCACCTGTTTAGGTTTGTTTCCTTTAGGTACGATTGCTCGCTTAAAGCCATGTTTGGCAGCCTCTTGAATACGTTCAGTTCCATTTGGTACCGGACGTATTTCGCCCGCTAACCCCACCTCACCAAACGCAATAAGCTCTCGCGATAGAGTATGATTCCTAAAACTGGATATCATTGCCAACAACAGGGCTAAATCGACACTGGTTTCGGCTATACGCACCCCTCCGACGACATTGACAAACACATCTTGATCATTCATTTGCACGTTGCCGTGTCGATGTAAAACCGCAAGTAACATAGCCAAACGATTAGCTTCAGTGCCCACCGCGATACGTTTAGGATTTGCCATTTGAGAATAATCGACCAACGCCTGAATCTCCACCAACAAAGGACGGGTTCCTTCCCAAACCACCATTACGATGCTGCCTGGTGATTGTTGCTCTTCGCGACTCAAGAAGATGGCGGATGGATTGCTTACTTCTTTCAATCCCTTATCGGTCATCGCGAACACACCCAACTCATTCACTGCGCCAAAACGATTTTTATTACCTCGTAATGTTCGGTATCGGCTATCACTTTCGCCTTCGAGCATCATTGAACAGTCAATACAGTGTTCCAATACCTTAGGGCCTGCCAAATTGCCTTCTTTGGTTACATGCCCCACTAAAAACATGGCAATGTGATGTTGTTTAGCAAAACGTGTGAGAAAAGCTGCACTTTCGCGCACCTGAGAAACACTGCCCGGTGCAGATTGAATATCACTCACATGCATAACCTGTATAGAGTCAATCACCATGATGTCTGGTTTATGTACTAATGCTAATTCACAAATCGTTTCGACATTGGTTTCGGCTAGCACTTTTAATTTCGCAGTAGGTAATCCTAAACGTTGAGCGCGCATCGCAACTTGTTGCAACGATTCTTCGCCGGTCACATAAAGCGTATTCCGTCCTTGAGCCAAGTGACACATAACTTGCAATAATAAGGTACTTTTACCCGCTCCAGGAGAACCACCAATAAGCATTGCTGCACCAGGCACAACACCGCCTCCGAGTACTCGGTCTAGCTCTTTAAAACCGGCACTAAAGCGCGGCAGCGCTTGTAAGTCTATTTTATCTAAGGTTTCGACCTTGGCATGAGTTTGCCCTGCATAACCTTTTAAATTTCGTTCTGGTGAATGTTTGTCAGAACTGAGAACCACTTCAGAAATAGTGTTCCATGCCTGACAATCGTTACATTGTCCTTGCCAGCGAGGGAACTCTGCTCCACAATCGGTACATACAAAAGCAATTTTACGTTTAGCCATAAGTTGTTGAACTACATTAAATTAGGGCTAGTTGAGTAAATCAACTAAACCGGTAAGTTGGGATCAAAGGTTATTTATTCGTTGCCGATAAAAGAATATCATAACGACGCCTTAACCATAGCGAACATTTGATTGGCATGAGTCAAGATTTAGAAAAGTACCACGACATTATAGAACAGTTAAAACCAATGATAAATGAACCTGAATTTAATCAGGTTCTATCGCAGGTGGCTTCAGGCATCCCCAAACAAAAACGTTTTTTAATTAAAATGGAATTAAAGCGCCTATCCCGCCCCTGCCTGCGGCTTATCGATCTCAGAGGACAAGTGGCCGGTGACTGTCGAGAATTTACCTATCAAGATAAAACCCACTTTCTAGATGATACTGCCATTGATGTGTTCGAAAAGCAGGTACGGCTTTTTGGTGAGTATACCATGGGCGTTTATGAGGCGGTCAAAAATACCGAAAACAGTTATCGAGTTATTTATCAAAAGCAAAGAGAAGAAGCTGAGAAAGAAGGGGTCGTAGTAGAAGAACGAAAACCCCACCATGCTGAAGTTCTGCGCTTTGGTGAATATGCAAAACGCAGTGAAGAGCGGATGAATTTTGCGGTGAATATTGAGTTGTTTACCGAGCTGAATAAGAGCATCCAAGCGACTACCATTGACGTTTCAGTGAGTGGTTTAAAAGTGAAAGTAGCCAACGAACATCTGTTCAAAGTTGGCGAACGTATAACAGTCCAATTCAGAGGCTTGGAAGGCGAATACACTATTGATCGCAAGGTTGGGGTTGGTTACAACATAGTCGATGTAGAAAACAGTCAGCGCGAACAACGTATTTCATTACAGAAGAATGATGAGCATGCTCCCCATTCCTTTAAAGATTTTTTTGAAAAGTTTATCCATGGCAATAAACGTCGCTATAAAGTTAATATGGACAACACGCTCACGGCGATACATTTAAAAACCTACGAGCAGTATTTCATTCCCAATGTCACCTCTGTGCCGATTTATATCGAAAAAATAAACAATATCTATGTTCCCAAATACGCATTAATTAATGACAGTAATAAAGACCCATTATATTACTGGAGCGATGAGTTATTTGAGCTGCGTTTAGGTTACGTTTTAGGACATCAACGTATTGCACGGCTGTTAACCTTGCCTGAGCACTTTCAGGAAACCATTGTGTATTCTTTTAATCACGTTAAAGATGACAAAGTTTACTTTTATTCAGCCACCCAAGAAGAATTGTTTGAGCGTCCTGATTTAATGAAGGTTTTCCTTGGTTATGGCGGCAGAAAAGCCAGTTGGCGGGTTTTCAAATTACAAATTACAAACCTAGATTTAAATCAGGTACACATGCCACTGTCTTTGCCCGACACTGTCAGTAGTGCTGTGAAGCGTCAAAATCATCCACCGGCACCAAGATTAATGTCGCGCCTTAAAAATGTCAGACATATCGCCCTATTAACAGATATAACCGATGAAGTGGGCACCCAAAATTACGAAAAAATCCCCATTCGCCGTGGCGAAATATCACAGCTTAAAGTATTTGGGCATCCTCGAAACAAACTGCCACCAGCGGTGCAAATGTTTCGATTTAAATACCATAACCAACGCAAAGAAACTCGCTATCAACTGCGCACAAAAGTGCAATTAAATTTTGGTGACATGACCATCGAAGGAAGCAGTGAAGATGTGTCTACACGAGGAATGCGCGTTGAGTTGAATGACTTTTTCCATGGCGAAGAAAACGCTCTCGTGAAACTCAGTTTCCCGCTACTACAAAATGTCACCAAAAAATTTAACCTTGCCAACTTACCTTACAAAGTGAAAGGCATTTCATACGATCGAAACGTACTGCATTTACAAGCTGTAGTAGATTCGGTTAACAAGACGGCACAACGCTTTTTTGACGAGCTGATACGCAATAACCGAGGCAAATTAAAGGCCCATAGTGAAGAAGAGGAAATTCCAGGGATGGGCTCAGCATTGCGCAATCTGTTTGCTAAGAATGTGCTCAATACCGCCTTTTTTATCCGTAAAGAAGGGATTGATTTTCTACCTGATGCGATAGTTACTAGCAATCCGAATAGTCGGTTAAATAATCTATTGGCTTTTGATGCTGAAAGCGGCCAATACAATATGCATTTTTTATATTCAACTTACGGCGTTGAACTCGACTTTATTCAGTACACCTTGAAAAAGATCAAAACAAATAACAAACCTGTAATGCGAGAAATATTTGTTGCCTTCGACCCAAGCCGTGAATTCATCAATGAGGCAATTAAGAGCCGTTTTTCAGATCAGTTTCATGGTGATAAAGAACGCAAAAACTTCATTAATCAAGCACGCGAATCGGGCCAATTTATAGCGGTTAAAGTATTTTTAGCCAGAGCAGGACGGCCTGATATTGAACGATTGCAAGCAGAAATTAGTTACGTAGGTATTTACGCAATACATCGTGCCAAAATACTCGAAGAACAACTTTGGAATATTATTGGCGTAGGTGATTTGATCGATGTCACCGACGAAGTGATGATTCGACATAACTTTAGCCAGCAACAGATTTTTGATAACCAACAGATGCCGGCTTATCACAAGGTAAATTCCGACAAAATCGAAGATTTGTTAAAGGCCTAGCCGACACTAATACTAGAATTTGATTGCATCTGCAGGTAAAACTGGTAGACTGCGCGGCGAAATTTTGTGCGGTTTTGAAAGCGATAATTGTTCAAGACTGCTCGTCCGTTCTTTTAAAAATTGGTGGTAACTTATGCATCCTATGCTGAATATTGCGGTGCGCGCTGCTCGCGCTGCTGGAAATGTGATAACTCGTGGTTTTGAAAATCGTAATGATTTGTTGTTAGAAAAAAAAGGTGAGAACGACTTTGTCACCAAAATCGACAAAGAAGCCGAAAAAGTCATTATTGAAAAAATTCAGCAATCTTTCCCAGATCACTCATTTCTAGGTGAAGAAGGCGGCATAGTTGAAGGCAGTGACGAATTTAAATGGATCATTGACCCACTCGACGGTACCACTAATTTTATCAAAGGCATTCCTCACTTTGCCGTTTCAATAGCACTCATGCACAAAGGCCGAATCGATCAGGCAGTGGTATTTGATCCAATTCGCGGTGAACTTTTTACTGCAAGTAAAGGGGCCGGAGCACAATTAAATGGTTTCAGAATTCGTACCGGAAAAGCAAAAGACTTAAACAATACTGTACTAGCGACGGCTTTCCCTTTTAAAGCGAAAGAAACTTCAGACGATGCCATTCAGCGTTTTTCAAATATTTTTAAACAGTGTGGTGATGTGCGCCGTTGTGGTTCTGCCGCATTGGATTTAGCGTATGTTGCTGCCGGCCGTTACGATGGTTACTGGGAGCGTGGTATCAAACCTTGGGATGTTGCCGCGGGTGAACTCTTAGTGCGTGAATCTGGTGGATTAGTTACCGATTATAAAGGCGGAAACGATCCCCTTGATAAAGGCGAAATAGTCGCGGGTAACCCTCGTGTTGTTCAGTCATTGGTAAGACATTTGAAATAGTTGCCGCTGTATTGACTAAAAGATTGTTATAGTTTGGTCTTTTATCTATGTGAAAAGGAAGCGCTTAGCTTCCTTTTTTAATGCCTTGAGTTTATTAAACCTCACATACCCCCAGCCGCGTTCAGCCATGTAACTGAGTAGATATTCCCCCTTCATCTATCGTTTAAAGACTGAATACCTTACCTTTACATGTATGGAAATAATCGCGACGCTGGCAGCTAAATTTGAGGCATAAAAAAGCCGGGATAAACCCGGCTTTCGAAACAGTAAAAGACTAAGGAAGAGGGTCTAGATCCGCACCTTCTTTTTCTACTACTGTAGGCATTAAATCTTCGCGACTTATTCCCAGCATTAATGCCACCAGACTTGCCACATAAATTGAAGAATAAGTACCGATTATCACACCAAACAATAACGCCGTTGCAAAACCATGTATCAATGCCCCACCTTTATAAAATAACGCCATTAATACTAAAATAGTGGTTAATGAAGTAATAATTGTGCGGTTAAGGGTCTGCGTCAAAGATGTATTAATGATATCGATCGGCTCCCCTTTACGAATTTTACGGAAGTTTTCACGGATACGATCCGAAACAACAATAGTATCGTTCAATGAATAACCGATAACCGCCAATACCGCAGCCATAACCGTTAGGTCAAATTCAAGCTGCAATACCGAGAATAAACCCAAGGTTAAAATGACATCGTGGGCCAAAGCGATAACTGAACCCAATGCAAATCGCCACTCAAATCGCATAGCCACGTAAATCAGAATACAGATCAACGCGACTAACATTGCAAGACCGCCCTGCTCTGTCAGTTCTTCACCCACATTTGGCCCAACAAACTCAATCCGGCGCATGTCAACGTTATCACCGCCTGCACGTAAAGTGCTAAGAACCTGATCGCCCACTTCTTCAGCTTTTACACCTTCACGAGGAGCTAGACGGATTAACACATCTTCACTACTACCAAAGTTTTGCACAATGGCGTCACCAAAATCTGCAGCTTCGAGTTGCTGTCGAATTTGGTTTAATTCTGCAGGTTTATCGTAGCCTACTTCAATCAATGTACCGCCGGTGAAATCTAATCCCCAATTAAGCTGATTAACCCCTAAAGATACTAATGAACCAATAATGAGTATTCCCGATATAATCATGGCGGGAATGCGCATTGACATAAAATCAATACTTTCTTTTAATTTAAAAAATCGCATGTCCCGCTCCTAAATCGACAATTTCTGAAGACGTCTACCACCCCAAACACCGTTCACTATCACACGGGTTAGAATAATGGCTGTAAACATCGAAGTAGCTATACCTATCATTAACGTGATAGAGAAGCCTTTAATTGGACCAGTACCTACTGCGAATAAGATGATAGCAGCAATGAAGGTGGTTATATTCGCATCCAAGATAGTTGAAAATGCGCTGTCATAACCATGATGAATGGCTTGTTGAGGACTTCTGCCCTCGCGCATTTCTTCCCGTATCCTTTCAAAGATCAAGACATTAGCATCTACAGCCATACCAACTGTTAAT
Organism: Aliiglaciecola lipolytica; assembly: GCF_018860635.1. GTDB lineage: Bacteria > Pseudomonadota > Gammaproteobacteria > Enterobacterales > Alteromonadaceae > Aliiglaciecola > Aliiglaciecola lipolytica_A. The sequence continues at coordinate 233,954 of NZ_JAHKPT010000035.1, read as the reverse complement.
ACAATTCCAGCCATTCCTGGTAGAGTCAAAGTTGCCCCAGGTATCATTGACATCACACCAACAATCATCACTAAGTTCGCTGCTAGTGCAACATTTGCAACCAAACCAAACGCGCGGTAGTAAAACAGCATGAATGACAGTACTAAACTAAAGCCCCAAAGGATGGCTTGCATGCCTAGATTGATATTTTCTTGTCCTAAACTTGGACCTACTGTGCGTTCTTCGACGATGGAGATAGGTGCTATCAAAGCCCCCGCCCGTAAAAGCAATGACAAGTCACGAGCTTCTTTGGGTGAGTCTAGGCCGGTAATTTCAAAGCGACTGCCTAATTGAGCGCGAATAGTAGCAACACTGACGACTTCTCTCTCAGGAACAAATATTAGTTTGCCTTTCTCATTTTTCTCGCCAGTTGCTTGATATTCAATAAATACGGTTGCCATTGGCTTACCAATATTACCTTTAGTCGCCAAAGACATTTTACTGCCACCAGCAGAATCTAAAGAAATGGATACTTTTGGCATACCGTATTCATCGACACCAGCATTCGCATCAATGATATGGCTACCTTCTAACATCACTTTTTTAAGTAGTAATTGTGGAACACCTTGTTGGTCTTCTACAATTTCAGAACCTGGAGGAATACGACCATTTAAAGCATCACGAATGTCATGTTCTTGATCTAGCATTTTAAATTCTAGGGTAGCTGTGGCATTTAATATTTCTTTTGCCCGAGCCGTATCTTGAATACCGGGTAATTGAACAACAATGCGATCTGCACCTTGGCGCTGAATAACCGGTTCAGCAACACCAAGTTGGTTTACCCTGTTGCGCATTATGGTGATATTTTGTTTTACTGCATAATCCCGAATCTCAGACAGTTTCTGCTCTGACATTTTGGCCACTAAAATCAAATCACCTTGATCAACAACAGTAATATCACGATTGCGATTTCTGAGGAAAAATTCGGCTTTTTCTAATGTTTCTTGATCACGAAAACGCACATGAACAGATTCATCGACAATACTCACTCGTGAATAACGAATCTTCTCTTCACGTAAAGAGGTTTTAAAATCCCCTTCCATGTCTGTCAAAGACTTGGTGATTACAGAGTTCATATCCACTTCCATCAAAAAGTGAACACCACCACGTAAATCCAGACCTAATTTCATTGGTGTACCGCCTAAGCTGTCCAACCAATCAGGAGTATCAGGGGCTAAATTCATCGCTACTGTGTAGTCTTTGCCTAGTGATTCGGCGAGGGTTTCATTAGCTAATCTTTGTGCACTGTCATCGTAAAGACGAACCAATATTTGCTCATTTTCAAGTACAATCGACTTTTTTTCGATACCGGCATCGGCCAAGTCTTGATTGACTTTATCTACCAGAGACAAATCTAGAACTGCGTCACGACCAGCAGATATCTGCACTGCATAATCTTCACCATAAAGATTAGGGGAAGCGTATAACGCGCAAACGGCAACGACCATCAACACTAAAATGTACTTCCACAGGGGAGTTTTATTTAACACTTGCTATTCCTTTCCTACTTAAACGAAAAAGGCAAACTACCGTTTGCCGTTTTCAATTTAGTTAGATTGATTTCATTGTACCTTTAGGCAGCACAGCTGTAACTGCGCCTTTTTGAATCACGATATTTGTACTGTCATTTAACGAAATCTCAATAAAGTCCTTTTCTTCAGAAACTTTTGAAACTTTGCCAACCATACCGCCTTGAGTAAGGACTTCGTCACCTTTACCAATAGAGGCAACTAGGTTTTTATGTTCTTTAACCCGTTTCGCCTGTGGACGATACAGCATGAAATAGAAGATTAATCCGAAAACACCCAATAAAATAAGCATTTCAAAGCCACCGCCTTGTGCGCCAGCGTCTTGTGCATAAGCATTAGAAATAAAAAAACTCATAAATTCCTCATATATTTTTAGTTATAAAGCCGGTACCGGCATGTCTTTTTGTGCATAAAATTGTTCAACAAACTGATCAAGTTTTTGTTCAGCAATGGCATCACGTAAACCTTGCATAACTCTTTGATAGTAACGCAAGTTATGAATGGTGTTTAATCTTGCACCGAGTATCTCATTACATTTGTCCAAATGATGTAAATATGACCGTGAATAATTTTTACAAGTATAACAGTCACATTTCTCATCTAAAGGCCCTGTATCTGTTTTATGTTTCGCGTTACGTATCTTAATGACACCATCGGTAACAAATAAATGACCATTGCGCGCGTTACGTGTAGGCATAACACAATCGAACATGTCAATTCCACGTCGTACGGCTTCAACAATGTCTTCTGGTCGCCCTACACCCATTAAATAACGTGGCTTTTCAGCAGGTATTTTATCTGCGGTATGATCCAAAACACGAATCATATCCTCTTTCGGCTCGCCAACAGATAATCCGCCGATGGCATAACCATCGAAACCGATATCTTCAAGACCTTTCAAAGATTGATCCCGCAGACCTTCGTACATACCGCCTTGAATAATACCAAATAATGCCGACGGGTTACCTTCATGGGCCTGTTTGCTGCGTTTAGCCCAGCGTAAGGACAATTCCATTGAACGTCGAGCTTCAGGCTCAGTGGCTGGATAAGGGGTACATTCGTCAAAAATCATAACGATATCGGACCCCAAATCCCGTTGTACTTCCATGGATTTTTCAGGAGTCAGGAGAATTTTTTCGCCATTAATTGGTGATCTAAAAGTCACACCTTCTTCAGTGATTTTACGTAAATCTCCCAAACTAAATACTTGAAAGCCGCCACTGTCAGTCAGAATCGGCTTATCCCAATGCATAAAGTCATGTAAATCACCATGTTGCTTCATGATTTCAGTACCAGGACGTAACATCAAATGAAAGGTATTACCTAGACAAATATGTGCACCGGTTTCTTCTAGCTCTTCCGGTGTCATGCCTTTAACCGTGCCATAGGTGCCCACGGGCATAAATGCAGGCGTCTCAACAATGCCTCGGTCAAACACTAATCTACCGCGGCGAGCTTTACCATCGGTTGTATCTAATTCAAATTTCATTTTTAACCTTTTAAAATTTCTGCATACCGGAAAACAGTCCAGTGCTGAAAAACAGCGGGGATTATAAAGGAATAATGAGCAAGCTGAAATCATCTAAGGGAGATTTCAGCTTGAAAGTTACATTAATAAGCGAAAAGGAAGGATTTATATCTCAAATTTCAACAGTAACAGCTAAGATTTTTCGATAAACATAGCATCACCGTAACTAAAAAACCGATATTCGTTAGTAATTGCTTGCTGATAAGCATTCATCACGTTTTCTCTACCAGCAAAAGCACTAATCAACATAATTAAGGTTGACTCTGGTAAATGGAAGTTGGTCAACATGGCATCCACTATTTCGAATTGATAACCGGGATAAATAAAGATATCGGTATCTTCAAAAAAGGCTGTTAATGGTTTACCTTTTTTAATGGTTGCGGCAGCGGCAGACTCCAATGAACGAACAGATGTAGTTCCCACGGCAATAACACGTTTGCCTTTTGATTTAGTTTCGTTAATTGCATCGACAACATCTTGAGCGACTTCTGCATATTCAGAATGCATATGATGATCTTGAATATTATCGACGCGCACTGGTTGAAAGGTACCCGCCCCTACGTGCAGCGTAACAAAAGCAGTATTTACACCTTTTTGTTTTAGCGCCTCGATAGTTGCTTCATCAAAGTGCAGGCCTGCCGTAGGCGCAGCAACGGCACCAGGTTTTTCAGAGTAAACGGTCTGATAACGTTCTTTATCTGAATCTTCATCGGGTCGATCGATATAAGGTGGAAGCGGCATATGCCCAAACTTTTCCAGTAAACTGAGCACAGGTTCATCATTTACAACGTTTAATTCGAATAATTGATCATGACGAGTCACCATTTCCATTTGAATATGTTCTTCTAATATTAGAAGCGCTCCCGGTTTTGGTGATTTACTAGATTTAACATGGGCTAAAACCGTATTTTCATCGATAATTCGCTCAACCAACACTTCTACTTTTCCGCCGGTTGACTTTTTCCCTAACAAACGCGCGGGGATCACTCGGGTATTATTAAAAATAAGTAAATCACCTTCATCTATAAAATCGATGAAAGTAGAAAAATGAGTATGTTTTAAACCTCCATTCTTACCATCTAAACACAGTAATTTACTGGCGGTTCTTTGTTCTGTAGGGTATCGAGCGATTAGCCGCTCAGGTAAATCAAAATGGAAATCAGATAGTTTCATGAAGTTTGGTTAGCCCAACTGTAAGTTAATATTAATTATTTTACGTATTAAAAAATATACCTGCAACGCTTTCTCTATACCCTGCTTCCCTTGAGTTATAGCCGTCATAGTATAAATTATAATCACCTTAAAGATTTCGATGTTTCTCCCAAACATAGTTTTTTGCTCAGCAGCCCTAGCTGGGCTTTTTTTTGTGTGTTTTTCAAAATTCATCTTCATCCAATGAAATTTGCATATCTGCAAATAACTCAATGATATCTTCTCGCTCAATTCTACGCATTTTTAAAACGTACATTATTTGTAAAAGTAAATCAGCACCCAAAATTCCTTTGTTCACTTTATTGCGCAAATTATCAGCACTTTGCGTAATACCAATAGTATTTAATCTGTCACTGAGATCTTGGTATTTGACTCCGCGCTTAGACATTTCAGCCTTAATGATACGTTGCACTACTTGTCGCCAGTTTGCGTTATGTTGTTTTCCTGTCACGTTCCACCCAATCAAATAAACCAATTTGTGAATTATAATTTACAAAAATAAATTATACCAACCAAATAAGTAAAATAAAGTTTGACTTTAAAAATCATTTATCAGTACAATCCGACCCGTTGCGAAAAAACTTACAATTCATTTTGAACTGATCATGTTTTTTCGTTTACAAAGGTAACATACTATAGTCATTACACTGACAGGAGAGTAGGCATATGACTTGGGACCTTGATCAACTTGAGACCCTTTTATCAAAAAACGACAACATTGTTGTCACCCGGGAAGACAATTGTTTATTGATCGGAAATGGTGATGGTTTAGACGCATGGTTGGCGCTCAGTGGAGAGCAGATCATTATCGAATCCATTCTATTTTCAAGTTCAGAAGTCAAAGATAAAGCAGCTTTGAACGAAGAAATATTAAAAACACATATGTTGTTTCCATTAACAACGATTGGAATATCCCAAGTTGCTGAGCAAGACTATTACACTGCATTTGGTGCATTAAGTTCACAATCTAAAGCAGAGAGCATTCAAATTGAATTAGATGCCTTATTCCACAATGTGGCTGCATTTTTAGACGCTTATCAAGAACATTTGCACTAAACATTTAGGTATTTTGGAGAAGATTATGTCGGTTTGGAGAAAGTTAATTACAGCTGTTAAAGGTGGCGCAACTGAAGCTGCTCAATCCGTTGTAGACAGTCAGGCCATTCGAATTCTTGAACAAGAAATTCGTGATGCAAAAGAAGAATTGCGTAAATCAGATCATGCTCGCACGCAAATTCTAGCAAAATGTAAATTGGCAAAACAAAAGGTTGATAGCCTGAAAGTATCAATCGGACAATATGAAGAGCATGCCCGCAAAGCGGTAGAATCGGATCGTCAACTGGCGTTAGATTGTGCTCAAAAAGTAGCGGATTTAACTGCAGAGATGGAAACAGAGCAAGAGTTTCTTGATCAATTTACGCAATCAGAAAAACAACTTGCCACAAACATTAATCAGGCCAAAGACAACCTGAAGCGTTTAGAACAACAAGTTGACATGGTTAAGGCTACTGAGTCAGTTCAAAAAGCACAAGTTGCGGTTTCCTCCAGACACATGGGTGCAAACAGTAAAATGAAAACCGCTACTGAATCGTTAAGTCGTATACAAGATAAGCAGAAGTTACGTAGTGCTGAACTAGAAGCGGCTGAAGAGCTTGCCTCAAGTGATTCGACTACGGACTTAGAAAAACGCTTAGCGGAAGCTGGAATTCAGGGCGGGAAAAGCTCTGCCGATGACGAACTTAAACGCATTTTAGGCCAATAAATTGGTCAGTTTCTAAATGTTATTAGTACTTAAAGTTCGCAAAGTACTCACTCGAGTTTTTTCGGAGATGCGCTGGTACACTATTGTACTGGCGCTTTTGTTTTATGCACTAAGCACATGGATTTTACTTTATGTGTCTGGTGAAGATGCCCTTCTCAACGTTAATGATTTCATATATTGGTTAGTTGTGACCGGTTCGACTGTTGGTTACGGCGACATGTCGCCCGTTACGAGCGCTGGTAAATATATTGTTTCCTTTTATGTTATCCCCTTAGGTTTGAGTATTTTCGCCTTAGTCTTAGGCCGAGTCGCAGCTTGGGTTTCTATGCAATGGCAAAGAGGAGTGAAAGGTTTGAAACCATTAGATCTTGAAAACCATGTTCTGGTAATTGGCTGGAACGGTCATCGCACGATTCAACTACTTAATTTGTTGCTAAAAGAACGTGCAGAAACAGAAAATAAGCCAGAAATAGTTTTATGTGTCAAAGCGGACATAGACAATCCGATGCCAGACAAAATCGAATTTATTAAAGTTATCTCATTCAATAATGATAAAGAAATGGATCGGGCCTGTGTAGACAAGGCGGCGGTCATTGTCATGGATAACGAAGAAGATGATGTCACTATGACAACGTCTTTGTATTGTAGTAAACGAAATGAAAATGCCCATTTATTGGCTTACTTTAAAGATGAAAGCTTAGTCGACTTATTGCAAACCCACTGCCCTAATGTTGAATGTACTCCTAGCGTAGCGGTTGAAATGTTGGCTAAGTCAGCATTCGATCCTGGCTCAAGCTTATTGCAACACGACTTGTTGACAGTACAAGAAGGACAGGCACAGTTTTCGATGGAAGTGCCAGACTCAGTTCAGAACCTGTCTGTTGAAAAATTATTTGTCGTCCTTAAACAAAAATACAACGCTACCTTTATTGGTTTCGTTGAGCCAAGTATTCCCGCCAAAGTTACGTTAAACCCAGACTTCAATGTGGCAATCTTGCCAAAATACAAATTATTTTATATTGCTGAACAACGTATCAGAGCCCTTGATTGGCAATTGTTTACTGAATAAAAACAGCAGTTTAGATTCTACGGAGAAATCATGTTTTCAAAATGGTTTACTAAAAAGAGTGATAATTCTGACATAAAAGCGCCCGAAATTATGGGCTTATATTTAGGTGGCTCTTTTGAACTTGACGACTTAAAACTCAAACTTATCGAACCTGAATTAGTCATTGAAGGTGCGGCTAGACAGCATTTAATTCAGGCTGTCGGCGAAGCTCACTTAGATACCGGTGGCAAGATATTACGATATTACACTGACGATGACGCTTTTTTACAGGTTGTTTTAGACGGTGGTGACACAGAAAATCACATTACCGATGTGAAGTTATGGTACTTTTATGAAACACAAACCGTTGGTACTGATAACCAATGGAGAGATTTGATTGAACGTCAGATTTCTCAGCCCCATTACCAAATCGAAAACAACACTTATAGTCGAGTATGGAACGCCGTAGGAGATGAGTCTCCCCCCGTGGCAATGACTGAAAAAACCTTCGAGCTTGATGGTGATACAAGTCAAACGGATCAATTTGTGATGTTATACGAACGGCAAATCGGCAACGAAAGCTACGAAACTTTGTTGGTTTGTGCAGAAGAAAAAATTGTAGATAATAACCATGATCGCTGCCTAGTTATCAGCACTGGGTTCGATGTCTTGCCTGCCGATATAAAAATAAACGGTTAGCAAATCTAAATTTATATAGAAAAGGAAAAATCGATGGACATTTTATTGGAATCAATAGCCGGATTGGGTAACTTTACAATTTATTTCGTGGTCTCAATAGTGCTTCTATTTCTATTTAAAATTGTGTACGCATGGGTAACCCCCCACGATGAATGGAAACTGGTAAAGGAAGAAAAAAACACCGCTGCCGCTATCGGTTTTGGTGGCGCTATAGTCGGCTTTAGTATTGCCCTTTCTGGCGCTGTTACCAACTCGGCATCGCAATTTGATTTCGCTATTTGGGGTGTCATCGCTCTAGTGGCACAAGTTTTAGCTTTTCTTTTGTTGCGTTTCACTTTTATGCCCGCAATTGCTGAACGAATTGATAATCAAGAAGTGTCTGCTGGAGTAATGTTAGCCTCAATGTCAATTGGTGTTGGTTTACTCAATGCGGCTTGTATGACCTATTAGGAGACACGAGCATGACACGTAAACGCAGTGAACATATTAATTTGAGCAGAATGCGTAAGCATTTTTCAGTCAAGCCTTTGGCGATTGGCGTAGCCTCTGTTTTTTTAGCCGCTTGTACGGATAGCCGTCAAGAAGCAACAATATACAAAGATGCCCAAGATTGTGCGAATGATAACCCTGAACAAGCGCAAATTTGTCAAACAGCCTATCAAGAAGCGCTGGCGGAAGCTGAGCGCACAGGCCCTAAATATAACACCGAACAAGATTGCGAAGGCGAATTTGGCCCGAATCAATGTCAACGGATAGAACGCAGTTCGGGGTCCTTTTTTATGCCGTTTATGGCAGGTTATATGTTGAGTAACCTGCTCTCACCTAATCGTTATCAATATCAACCTATGTTTACCTCCTATTCACCTTACTCTTCATATCGTTATCGATGGATTGGTGCCGGTGGATACGATTATGGCGACTTGCGTAAACGTAACTACAAAGTCAGACCCGACGCATTTAAGCCTAAACCGGCCGTCACGCGAACAATAAAACGAGGTGGATTTGGTAGTTCTGTGCGGGCTAAATCAAATTGGGGCAGTAAGAGCAGCTCCAAAGGTGGTTGGGGCGGTTAATTCCCCTTTCATTCATTAATCACAGCAATAGAGTCCTGATGTTCAGAATACCAAGTGAGCCCCGCAAAAACTGGCAACAAAAAGCCAAGGAATTTGGCTTTTCGTTCCACAGTATGTACGGCGAACCCTACTGGGATGAGTCAGCTTATTATCAGTTCAATTTGCAGCAAATAGAAAAAGACTTGGAAGACCCCACAGTCGAAATTCATCAAATGTGCTTACAAGTTGTAGACAAAGTGGTGAATAGTGACGCTTTATTGTCAGCTTTTAAAATCCCAGAAGCATTTTGGCAAGGGCTTAAAGATTCTTGGCGCAATCATGATCCCTCTTTATATTCACGACTGGATTTTGCATATGATGGCAGTGGCCCTGCCAAGCTTTATGAAAATAATGCAGACACACCTACCAGCTTATATGAATCAGGATTCTGGCAATGGTTGTGGTTACAAGATTTGGTGGATGGTAATCGCATATCTCGCCATGCTGATCAATTTAATTCTTTGCAGGAAAAGTTAATCTGGCGATTAAATGAAATTGCTAAACATTATCAAACCGAGCATATCCACTTTGCCTGCTGTCAGGACACAATAGAAGACAGAGGCACCGTTCAATATTTGCAAGACTGTGCCGCAGAATCTGGACTCAAAGCGCCTTTTGTATTTATCGAAGACATTGGATTGGGTGAGTCGGGCCGTTTCACAGATTTAAAGAATAATGAAATAGATACCTTGTTTAAACTGTATCCTTGGGAATTTATGCAGCGCGAGGAGTTTGGTGACTTTGTGGAAAGCTCCCAAACTAATTGGATCGAACCTTTATGGAAAAGTATTCTGTCGAACAAAGCGCTAATGCCTATGTTATGGAAGATGTTTAAAGGTCACCCAAATTTGCTGCCTTCTTATTTCGAAGATGAATTACATCTATGTGATCACCAGCGAATTGTAAAAAAACCCATTTTTTCTCGTGAAGGTGCAAACGTCAGTGTGATTGAAAAAGGACAACAGATTATTCATGCCGACGGCCCTTATGGCGAGGAAGGATTTATTTACCAAGCATTCCATCCACTGCCTAAATTTGACAACAACTTCACATTGATTGGCTCCTGGTTAGTTAATGATAAAGCCGCTGGAATTTCTGTTCGAGAAGATACTTCGGTTATTACCCAAGATATGTCCCGTTATCTACCACATATTATTTTAGGATAAGTCGAATGGGCTCAAAAACAACGGCTTTAGCATCCCAGTTGAAATTTGTTTTGTACTTGATGCTATTTTTTGCCGCGATAGAAGGCATCAATATCCTATTTGGCCGCAGTCTAAATATTTATGGGATATACCCACGTGAACTGATTGGCTTACGGGGAATTATTTTTAGTCCATTTTTACATGGCAATTTGAGCCATTTTGCATCCAATATTATCACTTTAGGCATATTTAGTTTGCTCGTCATGCAGTACGGTAAAAAAACCTATATAACTGTCAGCATCTATTTAATGTTAAGTATTGGTGTGTTGGTGTGGTTGTTCGCTCGCCCTGCTATGCACATTGGGGCTAGTGGGATAATTTACGGTTATTTTGGATTTTTAGTTTTAGGGGGGCTAATATCAGGTCGCATAAAACTCATTATAATTTCACTAATAGTAGGCTTTTTCTATGGAGGCCTAATATTTGGTGTAATTCCCTCAAATGCTTTTGTGTCATGGGAATCTCACTTATTCGGATTTATCGCGGGGTTATGCGCGGCTAAATTATGGGCAAAAAAACGCTAATCACAATAAAAGGTCGCTTTACGTTTAATGCCTATGAAAACCATAGTGGATTGATTGCGAGTTCGATATACTGACAACAGTTAAATTTATTTTAAAGATTTTATGAATAAGCCAGCAGCAAACGAGTCAACTCAAAATACGAAAAAGAACCCGCCACAAAATAACGGGTTTTTAGGTAATCTTGCGTTCAATATTGTTATTCCAGTATTGATTTTGTCGTATCTCAGTGGTGAAGAATATTTGGGACCCGCATTAAGTGTGGTTTGCGCTTTGGCATTTCCTATTGGATACGGTATATGGGACTTAAAAAAATCTGGAAAAGTAAACGGTTTTTCCATTCTTGGCATTATCAGTGTCATACTTACCGGTGGTATCACCTTGTTGAAACTTCCCGCCGAATACATTGCGATTAAAGAAGCGGCTATCCCGGGCATTTTAGGTATTGCGGTTTTAATTTCCCAATATACCAACCGGTCGTTAGTTAAAATTCTTATCCTTAATGAAAATGTGATCAATTGGAATGCATTAGACGAGGCATTGGAGAAAAAACAAAATACCGCATTATTTAATCGAAAAATAACCATCAGTTCTTATATCGTCGCCGCTTCGTTTTTTGTTTCATCCTTTCTCAATTACATATTGGCGAAAATCATCTTAGTCAGCGAGCCTGGCACAACCGCATATACTGAAGAGTTAGGGCGCATGACTGCGCTAAGTTATCCGGTGATCATGGTGCCAAGTTTAATTATGCTTTTTTCCGCTTTGGCCTATTTAATTGTACAAATGAAAAAGTTAACCGGTGAAGATTACTTGTCTTTCATTCAAGAAGAAGGTTAATTGATTAAACGTTAAAAATTTGGTGGTGCAATGATTAAGATTGAAGCGCTATCTAAGTCTTACCAAGACGGAAAGCAATTAACGACTGTTTTAGACAATCTAAATTTAACTATTGCTCCTAAGCAACAAATTGCAATTACTGGCGAGTCTGGTTCTGGTAAGTCAACACTGCTGCATTTGTTGGCTTGTTTAGACAAACCAGATACAGGCTCGATTATAGTTAACCAGCAAAATATCTGTTTATTCTCCTCTAAGGCTAGTGATGCCTATCGACAAAAATCTATCGGCATTGTTTTCCAAAAATTCAACCTCATTGAATGTTTATCGGTTTGGGAAAATGTGTGTTTTCCTGCTCGTTTAAACCAAAATTTAGATGAAAAATATCTGCTTAGTCTGCTGGAGGAGTTAGGCATTGCGAAGCAACGCCATAAAATGCCCATGGATTTGTCTGGAGGTGAGCAGCAACGAGTAGCCATCGCCAGAGCTTTGTCTCATAAACCACAACTAATATTAGCCGATGAACCCACTGGTAATCTTGACGACAAAAATAGCGACAAAGTAGCTAATTTACTGTTATCACTGTGTTCTTTGCACAACGCTATGCTGGTTATGGTTACTCACAGCCATAAACTAGCCAAGCAAGCCCACCTCCACTATCACTTGAGCGACAAAAAGCTAACCCTTCAAGCTAATGATTAAATTAATTCATGCTGTATTGTGGGTGATCCTAAAAAGCTATCGATTGCAAAGATATCGAATTTTTATTGTATTGTTAGCAATCATTATCGGATGTGCTGGCTTCTCTTCTGTTCTAGTCATAAATGAGACCGCCAAACGCAGTTACAACGATGCAAACCTGCCGTTGTTTGCAGACGTACACTACGCAATTTATGCCAAGCAAGGAGCGTCAATTTCCAAGGCAGATTATGCCAATTTACGGAAAAGTGGAAACCGAAATATAGTTGCGCTATCGAGCATGGAAGTTGAGGCGATAGATAACAGCACCCTAGTTTTTATTGGAATCGATTATTATGCGCTAATGAGCTTAAACAACGGGCATTTGAATTCCAATTCGTCCGAGGATTCCATTGGGCGGTTTTCTCCAAATATAAAATTCATGCTTCACCCCGACTATGCTAAGCAATTAATTGCCAAAAAAGTACTCTCCTCAGATAATTATTTAACACTCAATTATCAGCTATCAATAGGCCCTATTAGCCAGATAAAAACTGCGGGGTTAAATAATCAAATTGTCAGCGACATTGAAACCTTATTTAACCAATTCGATAACAAGACGATTTCTTATCTGTTGGTTGTGGGAAATTATGACGACAAACGGCCTCCGTCAATTAAGCTGCCAACAAATCTAAAATTAGTCAAATTAAAGACTGCAGAAGACGCTAGCCAACTGACTGCCAGCTTTCACCTTAACCTGTTCGCGATGGGACTACTCATGTTCGTGGTGTGCATGTTTGTAGTGTTAAATGCGTTAAATTTATTAATGATTAAACGCGTACCCATGTTCAAGATTTTAAGACAACAGGGGGTGCCAGTATCAGCCGTGTTTATCGCTAGCATCATTGAAATGTTGGGTTTAGCCGTGATTTGCAGTGCTATAGGCGTAATCTTAGGCATCGAAATATCGCAATGGTTATCGCCTGCGGTAAACCAAACTCTTGAGAGCTTGTATGATGTAAAAGTAGGTTTTCAGACATTTTCTTGGTTCACTTTATATTTGCAAGTTTTGCTAGCCAGCATTATTGGTTTAAGCCTCGCCGCAGCCTTGCCCTTGCGTTTGGTTAATCATCAAATAGGCTCAATAAGTGCTTCAACTCCACGAACAAATAATGAGAACAAATGGTTAGCATTTTCACTCATATCAATTTTAATCAGCATATTGGTTTATTTTAGCGACGCAGACATATTTGGTTCGTTTGTGATTATTGCTTTGTTGATAATCAGTGGCTGTTTCATGGTTTTGTTTATATTACCCAAGTTACTTTCCGTGGTTATTCGCCTAATTCCTCATAAAATGCCGACTTTACGTTGGAGTTTGGCGGACGCAAAACGCGTTTCAAACAAAAGTAGCATTGCTTTTTGTGCCTTTTTTATCGCTGTAGCGGCAAATGTTGGTATGAATTTAATGGTCAACAGTTTTCGAGTTGCAACGGATTCATGGATAACCCAACGTCTCAATGCCGATGGCTACATTTATACTAAGAATACAGACCAAGTTATCTCCTTAATTAAACAAAACTACCCTACTGTTAACCCCGTTATTCGGCAGCAAGAAACGGCAAGCTATCAAGGGAGTCCAATTCAAATTCGCTCCTATCCAAGTAATGTTGAGCACCAAAAAGCGTTGTTATTTGAACGTTCTTTATCTGCACCTTGGAACACCTTTATCGATGGTAACGGCATTTTTATTAATCAACAGTTTGCCCTTTCAAAGCAACTTAAATTAGGGCAAAAAATAGAGATATCTCGGCGTGATAATTCTAAGTTATCGATGCAAGTTGTTGCTATCTACTATGATTATGGTAATCCCAAACCACAGGCATTCATCTCTGAGGATTTAATAAAAGATCAATTAATCGGCCGACACGTGATCGCCTTATTCAATCAAGCACCTGATCAATCTTGGTTGGCTGAACTGAAAAAGCGAATAGCAATGCAAATTCCAGAAGCACAAATCATGGAAACACAGGAAGTGCTGAAAACATCAATGCAAACATTCGATAGCACATTTGTGGTGACCCAAAGCCTCAATATCATCACCCTATTGGTCGCTGCTTTTTCATTAGCATCTTCCCTTAGCGTGATAGATTTTGACAATAAACCTCAGCGCGCTTTAATCCGCTCATTAGGCATCCCAGCCCTTCGAATTTTAATCCTCACGCTGTTTCAATACACTGTGTTGTGTTTGTTCATTTGTGCTCTGGCGATACCATTTGGCATTTTACTTAGCTGGCTACTGATCCACCTTATCAATGTACAAGCTTTTCACTGGTCTTATCCTTTGATTATTGAATTAAAAACGATTGTACAGCTAGTTTGTTCCAGTTTGGCTGTCGTGCTATTCGTTGTTGTTTTACCTGCAGCTAAGGCAATATTGAAGCCACCTATTGAGGATATAAAATGGCTAAATGGATAAGACTGCAGAACGTAATACTATTAACAAGCCTAGTATTAACTGCCTGCTCGGAAGCTGATAAACCTTCTTCTGGCATGTATGGAGGCTTACTAAACCAAGAAAACTTTTCCAGCGCAAAAGCCCATACAGAATTAACAATTAAATTTCCGCAAGATCATTTAAGCCATCCAGAATTTGCCATTGAATGGTGGTACTTAACCGCTAACCTGTTTGACCAGCAAGGAAATCAATATCCGCTGCAGTGGACGCTATTCCGTTTTTCAGGGGGGGTTACCGATTCTAACTGGAGCGATGGGCAACTATATATGAGCCATGGTAAATTAAGCTCCAAAACCGATGATTGGTTTGAAGAGGTGTTCGCCCGAGGAGGCGTTGGTAATGCAGATGTTTCGTTAGCAGCGAATTCTAACGCTTTTACGGCGTATTTAGATGACTGGCAATGGCGTTCAGAATCAGCAGATTTATTTCCAGCCACATTGAATTTTAACCTCAATGAAGACGTTAATATAAGACTCACAATGAAAGCAAGTGGTCCGTACGTTTTGCACGGTGAAAATGGTTACAGTATTAAGCTTAGTAACCATCAGCACGCCTCAATGTATTATAGTCAGCCATTTATTGATATTACTGGAGTGATCGAGTTACCCACCGCAAAAATTGAAGTTTCTGGGCAAGGTTGGTTCGATCACGAATGGAGTGCAGGCCTGTCAGATCAGGCAACCGAAGGCTGGGACTGGTTTTCATTGCATCTACAAGATGGTCGTAAACTTATGTTGTATCAGGTTCGTCATGGGCAATTGAGGAATTCCTGGTTCGGCAGTTTAATAAGTTCAAATGGAGATAAAACTCACCTAACTGAACAAGATATTGCCGCTTCAATTAATGGCTACTCAGAAATTGATGGTGTGAAAGTACCACTCAATTGGTCGATATCCTTACCCCAACACCAAATTGATATTCGCGTTTCAGCATTTAAAAAGGACCAATATAATCGTGGCATGTTTCCCTATTATGAGGGAGCAGTGTCAATTGAGGGCAGTCATAAGGGGTTAGGGTTTATGGAGTTAACAGGGTATTAGCAGCCAAATCAGGAAAGAGACTTGACTGCTAACTTTGCCAATTGATGACTATTCAGATTGCATTAATTCAAAAATAACTTTTGGAATATCAGTATTGTCCATATGACCATGGAAGTGTTCTTTTCCTGCGCCCATAGCAAAAATTTGAACATCCACGGCAGTATGACCCGAGCTAGTCCAACCTGAGTTTGAACGAATATCCATCAATTTTTTAAGCTGAACATAAAGTGCTTTACTGTTTTTCAAATCCGCTTTTTGCAAAAGTGACTTTTCAGTTTCATTCAGTTCAAAACCCAACCCTGCTTCTGCGGTGTCTAACGGTGTTTCACTATTTGCCATTGATTTTGCCAAAGAGCTTAGAGACTGTGTCAGATTTTTTAACGGATCAGGATTCCATTGATAGTTGCCATTAGCTGCAATTGTAAAACCACCAGTACTATGATCGGCAGTCACCACCACCAAGGTATCTGGATTCTCTTGAACATATTGTTCTAACCATTCCAGAGTTAACGCCAAGTCATGCATCTCTGCCATCGCAGATGCAATATCATTTGAGTGTCCAGCCCAATCAACCTGACTACCTTCTACTAATAAAAAGTAACCTTTATCGTTAGTTAACTGTTTAACCGCTGTTTTCACCAATGCAGGTAGACGCTGTTTTCCCGGCATATCCAGGGCCCAAGGCATGCCTTCATCGCCAAATAGTCCAATAACAGGTCCAGCTTTAAGGGAAGTTAGTTGCGCTAAATCATCAATATATTGATAACCCGCCGATTGAAACTGCTCAACTATATTACGATCATCACGAATAAAGTATTTCCAACCACCACCTAACATTACATCTAGTGCAAATTGACCATTCACTTTGTCGTCAAAATAACTGTCTGCTATTGCATCGTAGTTGCGGCGACTTTCATTGTGCGCTGCAAAAGAGGCTGGGGTTGCATGATTAATTTGTGATGTCACAGCGACACCTGTTTTTAAGCCATTCATACGAGCTTGTTCAAGTACCGTTTTAACCGATTTTTTGTTCTCATCCACAGCGATGGCGCCGTTATATGATTTCACTCCAGCAGACAAAGCGGTAGCACCTGCAGCGGAGTCGGTTACATAACCACTTACTCTAGCCGGGTAAGTGCTGGCCATCCCAACTAAATGTCGGTCAAAGACCGTTGGTTCAATGACTGGCGAAGACTTTTTGTCTGCAAAATAACGATATGCTGTGGTATACGCTGGCCCCATGCCGTCGCCAACTACCATTATAATGTTTTTAGGTTTTTCTTGACTAGCTTGCGCTACAGAAACAAACAGCAATAATGTAAAAACCGAAAGCCGCTTCATTCTATCTCCAAAGGTTAGTAAAAATAATTTCAGGGGAAATGATACGTGAAATTTTATCTGGATAAACCGATTTCTTGTATTTTCACTAAACTTAACAACAATGTGATCTACAAGGGTAAAAAATCATAACAAAAAATCAAAAAAGTAAATTGCAGAGCCATTGAAGATAAATATCTATTTGGACTCTTGAAGTTTTTCTCGCATCCGTTGTTGAACCACATCTACGAGTAAATCCGGCTGAAACTTTGAAATAAAACGGTTACATCCCACTTTTTTAACCATCGCCTCATTAAAGCTGCCACTGAGTGAGGTATTTAGGGCAATAAATAAATCACTCATTCGCTCGTCTTGTCTCACTTCTGCGGTCAAGCGATAGCCATCCATTTCGGGCATTTCAGCATCAGTAAACATCATTAGAATTTGGTCTGTTACCTGTTTACCACTGTTTGCCCACTCTCGCAGCAGGTTCAACGCCCTCAAACCATCACTGCGCTCTATAATATTAATACCCAGCTGTTTTAACGTATCGCGAATTTGAAGACGGGCGGTAGAAGAGTCATCAACAACTAAAACTGTTTGCCCGTTTAAATGTTTCAGCACATCTTCATCTAATATTTCTTCAGAAATGTAAGTGTCATATTCGATGATTTCAGCAAGTACTTTTTCAACATCAATAATTTCGACAAGTTCTTTATTGCCATTTATTTCAATTTGCGTAATTGCTGTTAAATAATTATTTTTTCCAACTGTAGTTGGTGGGGCTTGAATATTACCCCACGACGTATTAACAATATTAATTACATCTCCAATCAGAAAACCTTGCACAGTTCGGTTGTATTCAGTAATGATTACATTTTGGTTAACAATATCTGTTGAATCTGGCAACTTTATTGATTTGCGTAGATCAATAATGGGAATAGACTTTCCCCGATAATTAGTCACCCCTTTTAAATTCCCGTGGCTACCAGGCATTTGATGCATCATGGGGACAGTAATCACTTCCTTTACTTTAAATACATTAATTGCAAATGTGTGCCTTGAACCTAATTTGAACATGAGCAATTCCAGTCGGTTTTCACCAACTAATTGAGTGCGCTGATCAACGGACGCTAAAATTCTGCTCATAAAATCTTAAAACTACTAAGTGATAAACGAAAGAATAACGCGAAACCAGTACATAAGGGAGTAAATAAACCACTAGCGGCAATTTAAAAGTCACTTTTTTGAGCTTATCAACGATGAGGTGAATTTACTTTACCCTTTGAATTCTAAGGAAATACAAACCAACATTCACAATATCTATTTCGAAAATCATTATTATACGTTTTTTTTATTATCCATGTGAGGCTAGGATAATTGCATCGACACAAAACAATAATCAGGTGAATCGATACCAGTCGTCTAGATGTGTTCAGAATAATTATGCACTAGGCCTCAGTTCCCTACACATGTAATAGAAATAAGGAAAATATGATGTCTCAATATCAAAATGACCTAAACGCTGTAAGTCAGTTATGCCAAGAAAATGGTTCTGGTTGGAATGCGATTAACCCTGAATTTGCTGCAAGAATGAAAGCTCAAAACCGTTTTCAAACCGGACTTGATATCGCGAAATACACAGCGGCTATTATGCGCAAAGATATGGAAGAGTATGATGCAGACTCTAGTCAATATACTCAATCTTTAGGTTGCTGGCATGGTTTTATTGGACAACAAAAAATGTTGGCAGTGAAAAAGCACCAAGGCACAACAAATAAAAAATATTTGTACCTATCAGGGTGGATGGTTGCAGCACTTCGTTCAGAATTTGGTCCTCTACCTGACCAATCTATGCATGAAAAAACCACTGTGTCTTCACTTATAGAAGAGCTATATACTTTCCTACGTCAAGCAGATGCAAAAGAATTAGGTGAGCTATTTCACGAGCTTGATTCAGCAAGAGCTGCAGGCAAAGATACTAGCGAAATTCAGTCAAAAATTGACAATTACGAAACGCATGTGGTGCCAATTATTGCAGATATCGATGCAGGCTTTGGTAATGAAGAAGCAACCTACTTGTTAGCTAAGAAAATGATCGAAGCCGGCGCATGCTGTATTCAAATCGAAAACCAAGTATCTGATGCTAAACAGTGTGGTCACCAAGATGGCAAGGTTACTGTTCCTCATGAAGATTTCTTAGCTAAAATTAATGCCGTTCGTTACGCCTTTCTTGAGCTAGGTGTAGATGACGGTGTAATCGTAGCAAGAACTGACTCTCTAGGCGCAGGCTTGACGCAAAAAATACCTGTATCTACATCTGAAGGCGATTTAGCGTCTCAGTACAATGCATTTTTAGACACCACAGAAGTTAAATCTGTAGATGACTTACAAGAAGGCGATCTTGCCCTTCGTCAAAATGGTAAATTGGTTAAACCTGTTCGTTTACCTAACGGTTTATTTAAATTCAAAGACAATACTGGTGTTGATCGTGTAGTGCTTGACTGCATAACTTCATTGCAAAACGGTGCAGATCTTTTGTGGATTGAAACTGAGAAACCTCATGTTGGTCAAATCGGTGCAATGGTTAACGAAATTCGCAAAGCGGTACCAAATGCTAAATTAGTTTATAACAATTCACCTTCATTTAACTGGACCTTAAACTTCCGTCAGCAAGTATTCGACGCTTGGGTTGAAGCAGGTAAAGACGTTAGCGAATATAACCGTGAAGAACTTATGCAAGTTAAATACGACGATAGTCAATTAGCCATAGAAGCTGATGAAAAAGTGCGCACCTTCCAAGCAGATGCTGCTCGTGAAGCTGGCATTTTCCATCACCTAATCACGTTACCTACTTATCACACTGCTGCATTATCAACTGATAATCTAGCCAAAGGTTACTTCGGTGACGAAGGTATGCTTGCTTATGTTAAAGGTGTTCAACGCCAAGAACTACGTCAAGGCTTAGCTTGTGTTAAGCACCAAGCGATGGCAGGTTCTAACATGGGTGACGATCACAAAGAATATTTCAGTGGTGAGCAAGCCCTTAAAGCTGCAGGTGAAGACAACACTATGAATCAATTCGACGTTGCTTTATAAAGCTAACTTTTAACACGCTAAAAAAGCAAGACGTAATGTCTTGCTTTTTTTTTGTGGTATCCCTTATACAGCTGGTATAATCACTGATAAATCAGTTTAGAAGTGAAGTTAATTTGAATATTGCTAAAGTTGATCTAAATTTATTGGTATATCTGGATGTGTTGCTTCGCGAAGGAAGCGTAACCAAAGCTGCAAATCAACTCAGCATAACCCAACCAGCAATGAGCAATGGTTTAAAGCGTCTACGTGATTTGTTTAATGATCCCTTGTTAGTGCGCACCAGTGACGGTATGACGCCAACTAAACGGGCATTGGAACTTCAACCTGTTGTGCGTGATGTTTTAGCCAAGTTGGAAACAACTATTCAGCCTGAAACAGAATTTATACCTGCCAGTAGCCAAAGAACATTCCGCATAATGGCCAGTGATTATGCAGAGTCAACCTTGTTAATTGAAGTCATTAGACAATTAGGAAAGATCGCACCTAATATCACCTTGGACGTTATTACACCAAGTGATGTGACTTTCCATGATGTTGAACATGGCAAAGTCGACATGGCGATTAACCGCTTTGATGAACTCCCCCTCTCCTTCCATCAAAAAGTCATTTGGTATGATGCTTTTTCTTGCGTATTAAAAAGTAGTAATCCGATTGTTTCCCATTTTGATTTAAGCAGTTATTTGTCTGCGCAGCACATTTGGGTAAGTAAAACAGGCTTTGGGGTAGGTGTTGGTGTTGATCCTAACGAAGTGCAAAAGTTAGGTTGGGTAGATGCAGAGTTAACTAAATTAGGTAAAAAGCGAGATATCAGAGTGTTTACCCGACATTATCATGTTGCCTTACAGTTAGCTAAAGCTCAAAATCTAATTGCTACACTACCTAGCAAAGCTGCAAACTTGTATCGCAACGATCCTGACGTGGTCATTTTAGAACCGCCATTTGATATTCCCCCCATTGGCCTAAAAATGGCTTGGAGCGCGCTGCTCCACCATGATGCTGGGCATATTTGGTTCCGTCGTCTTATTAGTGAAGTAGCCAATCAACTTAGTTAATTGGCACTCCTAGCTTCAACATTCACAGAATCTATCGCAAGGATAAAAGCCATAAATTAAACATATTCCTAAGAAGTGGGTAGAATCAATCTATTGGACAGCTTTGGAGTATTACAATGCAAAATTATATATCTCGCGGAAAATTGAAAATAGCGGAAGAATTAGATTGTTTCATTAAAGACGAAGCAATTGGCCAAACAGAAGTAGAATTAGATACTTTTTGGAATGGGTTTGAGCAGCTGTTGACGGAGTTCATGCCGAAGAATCAGGCGCTGTTAAAAAAGCGCGACGACTTACAAGTAAAAATCGATAAGTACTGCCAACAAAATCCGCAATATAACCTATCTGACTACAAAGCGTTCTTGCAAGAAATTGGTTACCTGTTACCTCAACCTGCTGGGTTTCAAATTAGTACGCAAAATGTTGATCCTGAAATCGCAACTATGGCAGGTCCACAACTAGTTGTTCCAATCAACAATGCGCGCTATGCGATTAATGCGGCAAATGCAAGATGGGGTAGCCTTTACGACGCCCTTTATGGCACAGATGTGATTAGTGAAGAAAATGGTGCTCATAAGAGTGGTCCTTATAATAGTGTTAGAGGGCAAAAGGTTATAGAGCACGGACGTCACTGGCTTGATGTCGCCGCTCCGCTTGAAAAGGGAAGCCATCAGAATGTAACAGCCTACTCAATTGAACAATCAACTTTAATTTGCAAACTTGATAATGGTGAGCAAACCCAACTGAGTGATACAGATCAATATATAGGTTTCATTGGCGAAGTTGGCGACCCTACATCAATTATTCTTATCCACAACGGGCTGCATATTGAGTTGCAATTCGACTGCTCGCACCCAGTTGGCGCTGCCGATCCAAGCGGATTAAAAGACATCGTACTCGAAGCAGCTTTAACTACTATCATGGATTGTGAAGACTCTGTCGCTGCAGTAGATGCGGAAGATAAAACACAAGTTTATCGCAATTGGTTAGGTTTAATGAAAGGCACGCTTTGCACCTCTGTACAAAAAGGTCAAAAGTCCATTGAACGAAAGCTTAATGAAGACAAGGTTTTCACCAACCTTGATGGACAAGCGAGTAGCTTAAAAGGCCGCAGTTTGATGTTTATTCGAAATGTTGGTTTATTAATGTCCAATGATGCAATTCTATTTAATGGTGAAGCTATACCTGAAGGTATTATGGATTGCATGATAACTTCATTAATTGGAAAACATGACTTATTAGGTCACAGCCCATTTTCGAACAGTGAAAAAGGCAGTATCTATATAGTGAAGCCTAAAATGCATGGTCCAGAAGAAGTTGCGTTTTCAAATGCTTTATTTGCACAAGTTGAAAAAATACTTGGACTAGAAGCAAATACTATAAAAATGGGTATTATGGATGAAGAAAGACGTACTTCAATTAACCTAAGTGCGTGTATAGAAGCAGCGAAAACCCGTGTAGTGTTTATCAATACTGGATTTTTAGACCGTACCGGTGATGAAATCCATACGTCAATGCAGCTTGGTCCATTTGGTTTAAAAGGCCAATTGAAGACGCTTCCATGGATAACTGCTTATGAAAAAGATAACGTAGGTCATGGCTTAGCGGCCGGCTTGTCTGGAAAAGCACAAATTGGTAAAGGCATGTGGCCAATCCCCGACCACATGGCCGAAATGATGAAAGCAAAAATACAACATCCTAAAGCCGGTGCTAACACAGCTTGGGTGCCCTCTCCTACCGCTGCGACTCTGCACGCTTTGCACTATCATCAAGTTGATGTATTTGCAGTGCAATCGACACTTAAAGAGCAACATAGTGATGGGTTGGACGATATCCTTACTGTTCCTTTAATGGAGCCAGGAACAGTGCTAGATGACGAAACTAAGACCCGAGAATTAGACAATAATGTTCAAGGCATTTTAGGTTACGTGGTTAGATGGGTAAACCAGGGAATTGGCTGTTCAAAAGTGCCAGATATCAATGATGTAGGGCTGATGGAAGACAGAGCGACACTTAGAATTTCCAGTCAGCATATAGCCAATTGGTTATTGCATGGAATAGTTGACGAGTCACAAGTCAATGCATCATTAAATAGAATGGCAAAACTGGTAGACCAGCAAAATGCCGGAGACCCTGAATACATCAATATGTGTCCAGATCTGGATAAATCTATTGCTTTTGAGGCGGCTAAGGCGCTTATTTTTGAAGGGGTAGATCAGCCAAATGGTTATACCGAACCTTTACTGCATGAAATGCGTCGTAAGATGAAAGAACAACTCGCTTCTTAACCATTTACTGAGTACAAATAAAAACGCAAGGTGACTCTTATATAGAGTACCTTGCGTTTTTTTATTTCAAACTTGCAAAACGATTAATTCACGTTGAAGTAATCTTTATACCAACCTACAAAGTTTTTAATCCCGGTTTGAATTGTCGTTTGTGGACGGTAATCAACATCTCGAACCAAAGCTTCAACATCTGCGTAGGTATCAGGAACGTCACCCATTTGCAGCGGTAGTAGCTCTTTCTCTGCGGTTTTACCCAGGTTTTCTTCCAAGGTCTCAATATATTCCATCAACTGGACCGGTGATTGGTTACCGATATTGTACACTCGCCAAGGGGCTTTACTTGTGCCTGGATCAGGATTCTTACCTGACCAATCTGGGTTAGATTCAGCCGTATGATCAAGGGTACGAATGATACCTTCCACAATGTCATCAATGTAGGTGAAATCGCGTTTATGGTTACCGTAATTAAACACTTTAATCGGTTTATCTTCTAAAATCGCTTTAGTAAATAAGAATAACGCCATATCTGGACGTCCCCAAGGACCGTAAACGGTAAAGAAACGCAAGCCAGTAGTAGGCAAGTTGAATAAATGACTATAAGTATGAGCCATCAGTTCGTTGGCTTTTTTACTTGCCGCGTATAACGATACTGGATGGTCAACGTTATCGTGCACGGAGAAAGGCATAGACTCGTTAGCCCCATAAACTGAACTAGAGGAAGCATAAACTAAGTGTTTCACTTTATTGTGTCTGCAACCCTCTAATATATTCATAAAACCAACAATATTGGCATCAATATAAGCGTGGGGATTTTCTAATGAATAACGCACACCAGCTTGTGCCGCTAGGTGTACGACTTTGTCAAATTTATGTTCATCAAACAAATCAGCCATAGCCTCTTTGTCTTCCACTGACATTTTAACAAAAGTGAAATTGTAGCTATTCTTATGCTGCTCTACTCTTTTTAATCTATCTAGCTTGAGGTTCACGTCATAATAATCATTGAGGTTGTCTAACCCCACTACTTCATCACCACGTTCAAGCAAATACAAACTTACATGAGATCCAATAAAACCGGCAGCCCCAGTTACTAAAATTTTCATTTACTTTGTCCTAAAGTCTTAAATCAACGATTTCTTTATCAATAATATATTTCAAGTCAAACACAACACAATTGTCTTTGCCTAGCGCACGGAGTTCTTGGCTCGACATTTGTTTGAACTCTTGGTGGGCAACGGCCGCAATGATAGCGTCATATTTTCCCACTTCCGGTTCACTGACTAATTTCAATCCATATTCAGCTTGAACCTCTTCAGATTCGGCCCAAGGATCATAAATATCGACATTCACATGATAGTTATCCAGCTCAGTGGCAATATCGACCACCTTAGTATTGCGAATATCGGGGCAGTTTTCTTTGAATGTGATCCCCATAAGAAGCACATTAGCGCCATTAACCATGATTTTTTTATTTAGCATTTTTTTCACTAAACGACTGACCACATATTCGCCCATTTGGTCGTTAATGCGACGTCCCGCCAAAATGACTTCAGGATGATAACCAATCTCTTCGGCTTTATGGGTCAAATAATAGGGGTCAACACCAATACAGTGTCCGCCCACTAATCCGGGGCGAAACGGCAAGAAGTTCCATTTACTACCAGCGGCTAATAACACCTCTTCAGTGTCAATACCGAGCCTTTCGAATATCATTGCCAACTCATTTATTAGCGCAATATTTAAATCTCTTTGGGTGTTTTCAATTACTTTAGCCGCTTCGGCGACTTTTATGGAAGACGCCCTATGTGTGCCCGCTTCAATAATACTGAGATACAATTGATCGACTAAATCACCAATTTCAGGAGTGGAACCACTGGTGACTTTAATAATGCTTTCCAGACGATGGGTTTTATCTCCTGGATTGATTCGCTCTGGGCTGTAGCCTGCATAAAAATCTTGATTGAACTTCAAACCAGAATATTTTTCGATTAACGGAATACATACTTCTTCAGTCGCACCAGGGTATACCGTTGACTCATAAATAACAGTAGCGCCAGATTTGACCACCTTACCAATCATTTCACTGGCTTTTTTCAAAGGGGTCAGATCAGGTTGACGATTTTTATCAATTGGCGTAGGCACGGTAACAATAATAAAATCACATTGAGAGAGGTCTTCAGGTTCAGATGAAAACGTCAAAGATGTCACGCTTTTTAACTCTTCAGGAGAAACTTCCAAGGTGTGATCTTCACCTCGATTAAGTTCTTCAATACGCTGTTGGTTAATATCAAAACCCAGCGTAGAAAACTTTCTGCCAAAAGACACTGCTAGGGGCAAACCAACATAGCCTAAGCCAATGATGCCTATTCGCTTTTTATATATATTTTCCGTCAAACCCTAACCTCTCTCTAAAGAACAGAATATGATTATTTTTAACCGCGTAGTTTGCACGTAAATCAGGCAAATTAGTAGTGCTATTTAAGATACCTAAGTATCTAATTTACCTAGCTAGCTATACCAACTTTTATTTGACACTATGCGTTATGTTATTGAAAGTAAGTGAATAAGTTTAATATTTCATATAAATAGAATGGTTAAAAGCAAAAGCTGTTTAAAATCTATAAATAGATATTACCAGTTCGGATTTTGGGGTAATTTGGGGTCAAAATGATGTTTACCCATAATCTGATCACGTATCGCAAAAAATGATTTAAACGCAAAGTGTTTGCAAAGTACTGCAAATGGCATCTTGATCCAGTGGCCACGAAAATAAACGATTGTTTTAGCCCATTTAATTTTGGATGACATAACTAAACTATGTTCGGGGGCAATTGATGGCAATATAGCATTTTGAATAAGCCAGCGTTGCAATTTGGTCAGTCTATAATCATTTATGTAGCTGACGACATCTGTTGGTATATTCAGGTTGGAATAATGTTGCAAAGCCTTTATACAACAAACAAATTCAAACTCAAAATCAAAATCAGTTTGTTGAGAAGATTCCATTAAAACTTTCCAGAACTCAACACTCTCATTTTCTTTAATCAGAAGAATAATATCATAAAGATCACGCATCCAGCTGCTGCTATCTTCATTGGCAAACATATGAATAATGCTATGCATAACAGTGGTTGCTGGTTCCAGTACAAAGCAACCAGATTGCATTTTTTGGCGTGAAGAAATAAATTTCTTGATATTAATTGCACGGCCACTAATCGGTGGGTATAAATTATGATGCATATCCACCACAGTTGCTCGGTTTATATGAATCAATGGTGGTATTTCATGAGCCCAATCTCGATAGTACTTTTCGTCATAGTCATTAAGGGTTTCTGATTGCCAGCGATTTTTTTTAACATGGGCTTCAGCAGCCGTAAGGTCATTCTTATTCACCAAAACGTCAATATCAGAACAGACTCTGCCGTAACTATTCAAACTATTTCGTAGAGTATATCCCGCTCCTTTCAAGAACACTGCAGTAATACCTACTTGCTCAAGCAATAAGCGAAATTCGTTTGCCTCGAAAAAGATTTGTTGAGCCTGACGGTTTGCATAGACGTAAGCAGAATATAAATGACGTTTTACAAAGTGCGGATAAGCGTCGTAGCAACCATCGCGTTTTGCTGCATGATATAAACTAGCTAACAACTTACCTTCGCGTAAGATAAAAATAACATTTTGCCAATCCGTCAAAGCTAGATTTAACCCTCGACTTGGGTTTAATAAAATCTGATAAAGCAATTTTGTATTCAACAACACATTATCACCCGATTACATCTTCTTTGAGAAATTCATTGACTTCATTTAAGTCATTGTACTCAATTTCAAAAAGGCGGCAGGATTTAATTATCTTAGCAACTGTATCAAACCCCGTTCCACCAAGTACATTATAGTTAAACGCATTCTTACTCAAAGTATTAAAAGCTTCCAATTGTGTTAATTGGTAAATGGTTAATTCTGAATCTGGGGAATACTTGGGAAACACGACCGCGACAATCTCGGCTGGTTTAAATTGACTATATTGAGTTCTTTCCAGTACTTTAAGGTGTGCTACATCGCCTTTTTGAGTATCTTTGCAGATGGGAGTGAAAAATGCTTCTGGGTGCCACTTTTTGATAAGATCAATAGAGTTGTTTTTTAAACAAACAGGTCGATACCATGGGTGAACCTTAGATGTCGTGGTATCAATTATTGCCATCTCATCTGAATAGACATCCCAACCAGATAATCCAAGATGAGCCGTCAGTGTACTTTTCCCTGAGCCTGGCAACGCAGGAAAAACAATGGCTTTACCGTCTTTAACTAAAACCGCTGAATGGATTAATAGGCGCTCAAATTCATGGGCTGCTATACACCAGTTCATTCCCCATTCAAGAACAGCTGCAGCTTGAGATATTGGAAGAGGTTTAAAGGGGGAATGTTGATCTGAATAAAAACTGATTTGCGGTTTAATAAATCGTCTCAATAAAGACTCGTAAACGAGACGGATTGAAAAGTCGATAGGCCCGTCTAAATCGCAGGAATCTGAGTACAAACTCTTAGCAACTGTTGAAACATGTTTCACATCTGATTTTAACGAAAAACGGTAAAGACCTGTGTCAAGAATCTGCATCGAACTCCACTACTTCCCGAAGAACTTTCTTCTCAACTAAATCGTGGAAAACGAACTCTGCTTCAGACTGATCTAGTCCAAGAATGGATTGAAATAAACTTGCATCGAAGGTTAACTCTAAATTGAGTTCAACCTTCTTGACATTTTCTAACTGTCTAGAATTAATGAAAAAGGTATTACTATCGTAACCAGAATAAATCCCTATGCCGCTTCCATCTTCAAAAAGATAAACCCGCGAACCCGGAGTGAGACTATAGTAACTCACGTCTATTTAATTTCTTAGGAAGGTTCCCAGTTACTTAACCTATGGTTGTCAGTCATACCCAATTCATTATCGGTTACCAAAGAGCCGGTTTTATCTTTCACGTATAAGTAAACAAATACTTCCTTGCACAAGTCTTCAGCTTGAGAGATACCTTCATAACCTGGATAAAAACCAAAACACGCATTCAAAAATACCGCGCCCAACTTTTGATAGCTGCTGCCACAGTTGCCGCTCAATAGATTTCCACAACTATCATCGCTATAGCGGAAAAATTCTTTTGGTAAATTTAGCGAGCAACTTTTAACTGCGTCGATACTAGCGTTATACTTTTCTCTTTCTTTTTTACAATCATCGTCGTCCCTTCTGTGTCGACCATGATTCATTCGCTTCAACTTATCGAACATGTCATCACAATTGCTGTCTGAGTCTTTCCATTTTTGAGGACGGCAACCATAATTCAAATCTGGAATAGTACATGTTTTTTCATGGGTACTTGTAGACAAATTACCTGACAAATTACCTGACACATTACAGGTAGTTCCCCATACTGATTTAGCTGGAAGGCTAACAATCACTGCTCCGGTGGCCGACTTCTTAAGAAAATTACGGCGCTTGTTCACAGCAGAAACATCCTTTTTAAACGACTTATCGAATTCATTCATTGATTTAAACCCTTTTTATGCGACTTCTGAACGCAATTAACTTTAATGATATCGTTAAAGCAAAAACCACGCCAAGACAACAATCCATTGATTTATATATGTTTAATTAATGTAATATAGTGGTAGTGTAAATTTTTTCGACAAGCTAATCGACTTCTACGTTAGCTGATCTTAAAAGTTGTCTGACGTATTTTACAGGTATTGAGTAAGTAATGCCACTAGGCGCGGATAAAATAGTCTCTTTTGTTTCTTTTACGAACACTTTATTGATAACAGCTACGACTTTACCGGTGTCCACCTCATAAACTGCACTGCCGCTATTGCCAGGGTAAGCCGTGGCATCCATTTGATAGACTAAATACGGATCTCTTAAGCGTCTCAATGTTTTAGCATCTAATTGACTAGAATGTTCAGTAGGCACTATAACCGGCGTTGACGAGGCAATAATACCGCGATGAGTAGCCGGGTAAAGCCCTAAAACAGCCCCAATGGGAAATCCTGTAAATGCCACTTCAGTGCCGTCAGCTATCAAGTTACTTCCGGCTAGTTGAAAAGGCTTTAATTTGTTACTAATTCGAAGTAACGCTAAATCATGTAATTCATCAACTTCGACTACATATGCCTCGTACATTTTGGGATAACGTCCGACACCAGCTAGAACCACACGTTTTTGTTTTGCATTGGCGTCCAACGGTTTAGCAATAACATGATTGTTCGTCACTATATACTGTCCATTAGCTACCGCGAAACCAGTACCGTGTAAACTCGTTTGTGGGGCTTTAATTGGGTCGTATATGCCTATCCCGACTACTGATTGTTTAGCCACTTTTACGATATCGACAATGTCGTGGGCATAACTTGGACAATTTGAAAATAAAATAACAAATACAAACAAACGCTTAATCAAACTAGACATAAAATCCATATTCCATTAATTAGCTTAAAATAATAATGCAAAAAACCAAATTGTCAGCCATATTTGAAAGAAAACCAGCTTTGAGCGAAGTAATGATGCCTCAACCATACGATACCAATAAAAACCAAATCGTTCCTATATTTTCAGGTGGAGGGACACGTTTAACCTGTCATATCGGTATCCTACAGGCTCTGTTAGAAATGAAGTTAACATTTAGCCATGTAGTTGGAATATCTGGAGGCTCTATCGTTTGTGCCCTTTATTGTAGCGGAATGCCATTAGAAAAAATATTGACTCTCGCACTGCACACAGATTTTAAACAATTTAAAGGCTATTCTATATTTCGCTTATTAAAAGAAGGAGGCTTAAGTTCTGGCAATCAATTTGAAAATTGGATGGATAAACAGTTAAATGGCAAAACATTTTCTCAATTATCGACTGATTTAAGTATAGTCGCCACCGATGTCAACGGCGGTGGACCAGTGATTTTCAATAAGGAAACCAGTCCAGACTTGAAAGTTTCACAAGCGGTCCGGTTTTCAATGTCGATTCCATTAATTTTTAGTTTTAAAACCTACGGTGATCATCTACTTGTTGATGGCGCAATTTTAGCCGAAGATGCACTTTTTAGAAATTGGACTGACAGCGATGCTAAAAATGTTTGTTTCAGATTGAAGAGTCAACAAATACATCAGGTGCGAAAAAGGCAGGCATTTTTTCACCTACCTGAATATATTTTCATGTTGATAAAAACATTTATGACGGCCCTATCGAGAGAGTATGTCCACGCTGAGCATTGGCATAATACAATTATTGTTGAGACTGGAACCTATTCGTCCGTGGATTTTTCGTTATCAATAGACCAGAAACAAGAACTTTATCAAATCGGCTATGAAACCGCACATGAATACCTGCCCAAAAAAATCGATACCGAGTAACATTTATACCTTTGTCAGCAAATAACAGAACAGTTTAGTTAAACTCAACAAAATTAAGTTTAGCTCACTTTCCTAACATGGCACTCAAAGGTAAAAGCACTATTTGCGCCATAAATAGAGGTACATTTCCTTTTAAATAACCGACACATATGTGACTGACTTTATGCCCATTGCCTGGCATCGCTATTTCTGGTGTCACTACAATGTTTAACACATCATTACTTCGTAAAGATTCTAATAATCGTTTATCAATACTCAATTTATGAGAAGAGTAAATCATAGGATCTTTAATTAAGTCATGACCTATTGCTTGTGCACGTTCTAATAAAGCCGATGACAATAGACTCATGGGATACATCTGTGGAAACCGTACCTTATCTGCAAATTCATCAATGTATTCAGATTGTTCGCCAAATGCGCTGGTTAAAAAATTCTTGGCGTTGCCTACGATCATGTATTTCCGTTTTAAGAAACACTGACTTGCTTGATCAAAAGTGCGATCTGCACGCATGCCCCAGTCAATATTTTTAGGAAAATTATCCGGCAACTGAATTGGGCAAAATTCAGACTCTCGTTTAAACCCTAAAATAACAGCTTTGCCATTTGCTTTTAATAAAAGTCGATTAGACTGCTGTTCACCGTCCACACTTTGCGTTTTTTTACCTGCTTTGATATCCAGCGTTAGACTATCACCAGGATTAACGACCCCAGCAAACGTGAACTCAAATACACTGAAGGAAAAATTTTTAATTTCATCCGATGTATTTAATTCAGTTTGGCGGTGTTGAAATTGTGTTTCGATAAAGCAGCCTAATTGAAATCCCAGAGCGATAGGCCCTTTAAATGGATTATCAGCAATCCAATTCCAGCGATTTTTATCATGAAACAAGTTAAAATCGTCTGTCGAATTCCTAGCCGTTTCAATGTGAATTTGTGATAACTGATAGTTTTTCAATTAAAATCCTCTTTTGAATGATATTCAGGCCAACTTTAAACTAATGTATAACATAGAAATTGCGGTATTTGTTTGACAAATAAGGACTTTAACCCGACACTTTAGTATTAACATAGTTTTAATTTTTTGAGTTTCCCTATTAATAATGGTCAATAAACATAACAAAGGAAAGTTGTAATGACAGAAATTTCTGCGGACAGTATTTCGGGTCATTTTTCCGATTATTTAAAACCTGTATTTTCGGAGTCTGAGCAGCACAAAAAACACTCCTTTGGTATTCGTCACCAGGTGTACTGCGAAGAGTTGCATTTTGAACCTGAAAACATTCAAAAAGTCGAAACTGATGATTTCGATGACCATGCCTATCATTGCCTAATTCAACATAAATCAAGTAAACAATATGCTGGCACTGTAAGGTTAATAACCTCAGCAGATGATAGTCAAAAATTACCGATTGAACTTTACTGTCAAGATGCAATTCAACGACCTGAACTTTTTCCTGATAATTTTGCTAGGAACGATATTTGTGAAATATCACGTTTAGCGGTTCCATTAGAATTTAGACGCCGGAAAATGGATAATTACGACGGTGCAGCATTAGGTGTTATCAATAAAGAAATATATTCAGAAACAGAATTGCGCTGTTTTCCATTTATTGCAGTTGGATTATATTTATCTGCCACGGCAATTTTGCTGAATAAAAATATTCATCATTGTTACGTTATGGTTGAGCCTAGGTTAGCCAGAAGTATGCGATTTGTTGGACTACCTTTTGAACAAATAGGTCCGGTAATCGATTACCATGGGAAACGAGCCCCATTTTATATTCAACCTCAATCAGTTGAACAAAACCTTAAACAAGATTTTAAAGCCTTATTACGCAACATAACAGCTGAACTCGCCCCACAAATATAGATGATTGATAGCGACTAAGCATTACAGCCATAGGCGATACAAGGATATTACGGGAAGTTAGATATATCCCGTTAATAGACCACGACACTAATTACTTTTGAGAGCGAGATTTATGTTTGACTATAAAGAAGCATTTTCACGTAATATTGGCTGGATGACTGAAGCAGAACAAGATGTTCTCAGACATAGTAAGGTTGCAGTAGGCGGATTAGGCGGTGTAGGTGGAGACCACGCAATTGTCTGCGCAAGGCTTGGCATAGGTAACTTCCACATATCTGATATGGATCAGTACGATTTAGTAAACTTCAATCGCCAAGCTGGTGCTTCAATGAAAACTTTAGGACAAGAAAAATCTAAAGTTATGGAAGATATATTGGCAAACATCAATCCTGAATCAAGTGTCAAGAATTTTGACAAAGGGATTAATGACGAAAATCTCGAAGATTTTTTAGACGGTGTAGATTTATATATTGATAGTTTAGATATTTTTGCTATGGATATTCGCAGAAAGGTTTTCAAGAGGTGTTACGAAAAGAATATCCCTTGCATTACTGCAGCTCCAATGGGAATGGGAACTGCAGTATTAGTTTTCATGCCGGGTAAAATGTCATTTGAAGAATATTTCTGTTTAGAAGGTTTAGAACCTGAAGACCAGTTCTACAATCTAATCATGGGCTTATCTCCAGCTATGTTGCAATTGAGCTATCTAGTTGATAAAAGCAAAGTAGATTTTTGGGCAGGAAAAGTTCCCTCAACACCAATGGGAATCTCGTTGGCGGCAGGAGTATTAAATTCAAATGTGTTGAAAGTACTGCTAAAACGAGGGGAAGTGCTGCACGCTCCTTGGGGTTGGCATGTTGATGCATATAAAAATAAAGCGAAAAAAACGTGGCGCCCCTGGGGTAATAAAAACCCTATCCAAAAATATATTATGTTCCCAATGGTTAAAAAAGCAGTAGGTAAATCGAAGCCTAGCTAAGTTTTTTAACATCTCTTCAAAAACAAAATAATAGCCATCAGCAACATAGCCCTAAAGCTCAAGCTGTTGGCGCTCCCTCCCCCCTTCTGTAGGGCTTTAGACTTTTTAGCATCATTGAATACCCAATAATAAATTAAACTTTCTATAAAGCGGCTCAGAGCTTGGCTTTCTTGTCTAACCTAATCATGTAGTAACGGAAAAAGTTCTGGCAGAAAAGCCAGCTAAGAACGTAAAAGCATTTCATTGGTAATTAGGACGGCAACTATAGATATATAACAGAAGCGTAACTTAGCTAAATGCAGACTTTATGAAACTAGCTATAGTTACCTGTACCTTGGATTTTTAGATCTAATCTTGAATGGCCGAGTATGTGACGTAAATTTGGAGGAAATATAGAGGTTAAATGGGTTAAAGATAATAGTAACTTTTGATTTTTGTAACTTTAAACAATAAAAAACCCGGTGTTTAAACCGGGTTTTTAGAATGCTTTAAAGCAATCTTAGCTTTTACGTCTGCGAGCTGCACCAGCAAGACCTAGAAGACCAAGACCCAATACCGCTAAGCTTGAAGGCTCAGGGATTTGGAAAGAGATAGAACCATCATGGTTACCATTCAATGTGAAAGTACCATCGCCGTTGTCAGTAACAGCTACGTCGTTAGGGTCAGTATTGAAATCAACGAATGAGAAGATATCAACCATGTCACCAAGTAAGTCAGTCATAGAACCGTCAGCGAAGTTGAAAACATCACCAGCAGCAACACCATTGACAGTACCAGCACCTACAGAACTAACCATAGTTTTCAAAGAAGGACCACCCAAGCTTTGAACAATTGATACGAAATCAAGAGTAAATAACTCTACGAATTCAGAAGTGTTAGTAAAACCAGGTTCAAAATAATAGAAAGTGATATCACCTGAATTATAGTTAGTTGCTAAAGATGGACCAAGAGTACCAGAAAGTTCGAATTGGAAAGTTAAACCCCAATCGCCATAGTCATTATCACTTTCAGGACCAAAACTGTTAGGCAAGAAACCTTCAACAGCATTAAAAGCAATCGCTGAACTTCCAGCTGGACCGCTTACGAAACCCCCAGTAGTAGTAATTGCATCACCATCACTAAGACCGTTTGAGTCAGCATCAGTAACAAGCGTTTCAGATTGGTAATTGTATGTAGCTTGATTTAACCAACCAGTAGTAGTTGAGCCAGCAGCTTGATTTCTTAAGTTGTCACCAAAATCAGCGCCAACATCGATAAAGAATTGGTCAGCCATAGCAACAGACGAACCAGTTGCTAAAATTATCCCTGCTATTAAGGACTTAGTTTTCATGTCTATTCTCCAGCGTAAGTAAAATAAAGGTTTTAAGTTTGCAAAGCTGCTAATTCAGTCACAAGCTTTCCATGGTTAAGTTAAAGCACATTACGGGCCAACTTTTATCTTGTTGATTTATAAGCATTTTAATTTAACATCATTTCAGCCCTGTTAAAAAGTCTGACACTTTATTTACCCAAACCTACATATTTATTGATTTGCTTTGAGAGAATTCTCGTAATGAATACGATAACTCTGATTACTCGGTTCAATATCAAATGCTTTTTTACTCACTTCAATAGCACGCTTTATTTGTCCGTCTTCCAGTAATGCAACGCCAAGGGTGTCTAAAAGCTTAGGGTTCTCTGGACGCAAAGCCACTGCTTTTTGCGCATAGTCAACAGCCTTTTTACTATTACCGGCTTGAGTATAAAGCCATCCAAGATTGTTCAATGCAATAATGTTCTCTGGTAAGAACTTTACAATCATTTCATAATGTTCAATTGCTTTTTCTGGCTGGATATCCATGTAACTCTCAGCTAAACGCCCCCTTACATTGACATCATTAGGACGTTTCGCTAAGTGCTCTTCAAGAAAATCTATTGCTGTGTCAGCGTTCTCTAAATTAGCTTTCGCTTTCGCTATTAAAATTGCAAAGCGACCATCTAAACTCGCATTATAAGACTCTTCTAATAACGGCAACGATTCCTTAATTTTGCCTTCTGCAAAGAGTATTTGGCCATTAATGCCTTTCACTGTCACCATCGACTTAATTTGTTCTGGCAGGCTATTCATCAACCTTTTGGCGACTAAAACGTTACCGTTCATTAAACTATAGTGTATTTCCATTACTTTTAATTCAGGATCATCTTGATGATACCCTAATGCTCGTTTGACGGTATCTAATGCACCGGTGAAATCTCTCAGGCCGTCATTGATATAGATCGCTCCCGTCCAAGGATCTCTTCTTTTTGGTTCAAGTTGTTGCCAACGAGAATAAACATTCAAAGCATCTGTTGGTTTATTAAGCGCTAAATAACTATCAGCTTGAGCTTTCCAAAAGAAAAGAGGCATATCCTTAGCGGGCTTTATATTCTCTAAAATACTTAGCGCTTTTTGTGGTTCAACATTAAATACCAGTGCACGAGCATAATTGAGTTGCTTCATTAAATCATCTGGCTGCTTTTCATACATGGACTTAATTAAATCCAATGCTTGCGATTGTTCATCTTTGCCTTGTCGTGAAGCTTCAATAAAATAATCAAATGAACCTTGAACATACTCTGGATTATTCTGCGCAGCTGTTTTAAGAAGACTAAGTGCCTTATCTTCATTTCCATTTTGTTTAGCTAACTCAGCCAAAAATTTTAATGACGCAGGATTATTAGGCGCAAGTTTAAGTATTTCATTATGAGTTTGCTCTGCTAGTTGATTTTGTTCAGACACTTCATAAATTTCAGCCAAAAGGTTGTAGGCGGTTATTTGTTCTGGTGCAAACGCAATCCAATTTTTTGCAACGCCAACCGCTAATTCATATTCGCCTTCACTCACATATGCTTGAGCTAAAACCAAACGTGCTGTTTCCATTTCAGGAGATAGTTCTATGGCCGTTATTAAATTTTCTTTTCCTGAATCATCTTTAAGAGATAATTTTAGAATACCAACACGGGTTAACTCTTCTGCGTTAGTTGGCTCGGTTTTTTTAGCCAATTCCAACATTTTTCGCGCTTTGGAATCATCTCCACTTTTTATTAGATCGAAACCAGCTTGGGTAAACAAAGTAACATCATTCAGATCATAACTTCCCATACCACCTAAAGTTTGCGCAGCATCAGTGCTATAGCCTAAGCGCAATTGGATTTCTGCGAAAAGCCTTTTTGCAGGATGTGAATCTGGAAGGACATTTTGTACTGCAGCTAAATGGTTGTGAGCTTGCTCTAGCTTCTGTAAATTATAAGATGAAACACCTGCAATAAGTCGTGATGTGGGTGAATTAGAGCCCGCTGAAATAGCCTTTTCCATGGATGTTTTCGCAGCAGAGTACTCTTTTTTATTGAATTCAACGATTCCCCTAAATTCGTTTAGCTGTGGGTTATCTGGGAGCTTTTTAAGTAAATCAACTGTAAGTGATTCTGCTTTATCGTATTGCTCGTTTCGCAACAATGCATCGATAAGCAAAAAATTACCCTGTGCATCACCAGGTTTCTGCTCAACATATTCAGTGAAGTCTTTAATCGCAGTTGCATAGTCCCGTTGCTGCATGCTCAATTGTCCCTGCAGCAACACCGCTTCCATAAATTTCGGGTCTTCAGCTAGTAACTCTTCAAGAATGATTAGTGCATCAGTGACTTCACCATCGTTTAGTGCGTGATGAGCCCTTCCTAAACGACTATAGGATGAATTAGGATAAAGTTCAGAGGCTCGCTTTATAGCTAGTTTTGCCCGCGAAACTTCATTTTTTCTAAATAGTGCTAAGCCTTTATATACCTGAGCGATCGCTTCAGTCTCGCTAGTGAGCCCAGTTAAACGCTCTACCACTTGAATTATTTCGTCATCTCGCTGTAAAAAATTGAGCGTACCTAAATAAAGAGGTAAAACTTCATTTTTAAAGTACCCTCCTTCAAAAGCTATCTTTAGTTCTTTTTCCGCAGAGTTCGAATTACCCCGTTTAAAATATACCGAGCCTAATAAAAATCTTGCTCTTAAGTTTTTAGGATCTGATGACAATGCATTCTTGAGTACGATTACTGCACTTTCGGTGTCATTTTGTAAAATCGCTTTTTCCGCTTCATCGATGTATTCGGAAGGTGTTTTTTGACTACACCCCATCATTACCAGAACAACAAGCAATACTCCGTATTTTTTAACTGAACACATATGTTTCTCTTTAAAGTTGGTATGAAATTTAGGAATTAGATGGGCCCGAATAGGGCCTATCTATGATGATTTTATCATTGAAATAGCTCAACAACTAGGCAATAAGCCCACTGGAATCTATCAGAACTTTAGTATTTAAATGGGTTTTATCAAGGCCTTTAAACTGCTTATGGTTAACCAATACAACCACTATATTAGCTCGCTCCAGAGCTGTTTCAATGGGTAACAATTCAATACCCGCAGCAACTAATTTATCCGGCAATGCATGGATATTAGGTTCAACTGCAAGCACTTTGCCCAATCCCATCTGCGCTAAACGGAGAGTAATATCTAAAGCAGGACTTTCACGCAAATCGTCAATATCAGGTTTGAATGCCAATCCTAAACAGGCAATTACAGGTCGTTTAAATTCGTCAGCAGCTTTTTGAACTTTGCCAATAACAAAGCCTGGCTTGCCGTCGTTAACTTCTCTAGCAGTACGAATAATTCTTGCTGTTTCGGGAGCCGAGTCAACGATAAACCAAGGGTCTACAGCTATACAGTGCCCACCAACACCAGGACCTGGCGTCAATATATTAACCCTTGGATGACGGTTAGCTAATGCAATTAAGTCCCATACATTGATATGCAATTCATCACATATCATCGATAACTCATTTGCAAAGGCAATGTTTACATCGCGGAAGCTATTTTCAGTGAGTTTGGCCATTTCTGCAGTGCGAGCGGTGGTTTTCAAACAGTTCCCACGTACAAACACATCGTAAAGCTCAATGGCTTTGTCACTGCATTCCGCGGACATACCACCGATAATACGGTCATTTGATACCAACTCTTCTAACACACGCCCAGGGAGTACTCGTTCAGGACAATGTGCCACAAACATATCAGGCTCTTGGCTACTGTGTCCGGGGAAGTGCAAATCTGGACGAAGTTCTTGTAACCAAGCAGTCAATTTTTCAGTAGCGCCTACAGGAGACGTTGACTCTAATACAATTAAATTACCTTTTTCCAATACCGGAGCAATGGCATTAGCCGCTTTTTCAATAAAACTTAAATCGGGTTTTTTACCTTCTTTAAAAGGTGTAGGGACGGCTATCATAAAAGCGTCAGCTGGTTCAGGTGTGAGGGAGGCTCTTAGTTTCCCCATAGTCACAGCAGCTTGAACAACCATGTCTAAATCAGGTTCAACAATATGTACCTTGCCTTGATTAATTGTATCAACAGCCTTTTCAGAGACATCAATACCAATCACTTCTACACCACGAGAAGCGATGACTGCGGCAGTGGGCAAACCAATATACCCCAAACCAATAACTGAAACTTTAGCAAATGCCATGTTTTTCCCTTAGTTATTTATAATTAAATCCGCTATTCGTTGACATGCTTTGCCATCTCCATAAGGATTATGGGCGAAAGACATTGCCTGATAAGCTTTCTCATCATTTAACAGCGCAAACGCATTTTCAACTATTTTATCGTAATCCGTACCAACCAATTTAACCGTACCGGCTTCAACTGCTTCTGGTCTTTCGGTTGTGTTGCGCATTACCAATACAGGCTTACCAATAGAGGGCGCTTCTTCTTGCACGCCACCAGAATCGGTAAGAATAATGTGAGCTCGGCTCATTAGGTACACAAAAGGAAGGTAATCTTGCGGATCAATTAGAAATACGTCTGGCGTATTTGCTAACAAACGATTGACCGGCTCTTGTACATTAGGATTTAAATGCACAGGATAAAGTACCTGTACGTTTTCTTGCTCAGCTAAGGTTTTTAACGCCCTACATATATTCTCAAAGCCATCTCCAAAACTCTCGCGACGATGGCCGGTGACGAGAATGAGCTTTTTATTTGCATCCAAAAACTCAAATCGACTGGCAAGTTCACTATTCAATGCTGTATTAGTGGCTATTTTATTTTCCACCTGAATGAGCGCGTCTATGACAGTATTGCCTGTGACAAATACAGAATCTTTAGATATGTTCTCCACCAACAAATTAGCTTCAGCTTTTGGCGTGGGTGCGAAATGCAGTTTGGTTAAGGCACCGGTCAATTTGCGGTTAATCTCTTCAGGCCAAGGACTATAGATATCACCGGTGCGAAGCCCAGCTTCCACATGACCCACAGGTATACGTTGATAAAATGCAGCTAAGGATGCTGCAAAAGTGGTTGTGGTATCACCATGAACTAAAATTAAGTCTGGTTTGGCTTCACTGAAAACATCCCGTAATCCCAAC
This sequence comes from Aliiglaciecola lipolytica, assembly GCF_018860635.1. Classification (GTDB taxonomy): domain Bacteria; phylum Pseudomonadota; class Gammaproteobacteria; order Enterobacterales; family Alteromonadaceae; genus Aliiglaciecola; species Aliiglaciecola lipolytica_A. The sequence goes on along the minus strand of NZ_JAHKPT010000035.1, from coordinate 193,802 downwards.
AATGCCCGAGTGGTAATGTCGTATAAATCTTGCCCAGGTTGCATTAAATCTAAATCAAAGTCTGGTGTCAGTTCAAAAAGCGACAATACTTGATCAAGCATTTGACGATGTTGTGCGGTCACACAAACTGACACATCTAACTGGCTATGTTTTTTAAGCTCAATTGCTAATGGCGCCATCTTTATCGCTTCAGGACGGGTCCCAAACACCAACATAATTTTTTGATATTTCATAATGACTCTTTATTGATTAGGTAAACTAGACTTTGGTTTCTACATATCCGCACAAGGCACCAAATGTCTCGAATATATCAGCGCTTATTTCATCATCATCGACCTCAACACCAAAAGTGTCTTCTATCGACGTTAACACTGTTACTACCGCCATTGAATCAAATTCAGGGATTGCGCCTAACAGGGGAGTTTCTTCATCAAATTCAACATCACTGGATAATTGTAAAACATCAATTAATATTTCTTTCACAGACGCAGCTGTATTCATACTCTTAGTACCTGTATTATTATAATTTTTTCGCTAGATAGAGCATTAATCTCTATCATCCGTTAATGTATTGTTCCATTATTTAAAGTAATAAGAAATAGTTGCAACCCATAAACAAGAGATAAGTATTAAAAATGGTAACGTTTTTTGATGAGTTAGTATCGGAATCAGCTAAACAGCATGCTCAAAAGTCTGCGTTAATTTTCAAACAAACGAAAATGACTTATGAAGAACTTGCAAATAATGTTTTGAATTTGGCCTGTGGTCTTCAATCTATCGGGGTAGAACGGCACGATCGGGTCGCGGTTTTCCTACCCAAATTGCCTGAGACTATCGTAAGTTTATTCGCAATTAGTCGCGCAAACGGTGTGTTCGTTCCAGTGAATTCGGTTTTAAAAGGGCCGCAAGTTCGACACATCCTAAATGACTGTGATGTCAAAATTCTGATTACTAGCAGTGACAGACTTAAATCTCTTGAACCGGTATTATCCAACTGCCCTGCTCTACAACAAGTAATACTCACCGACAAACTACCCGCGTTTAGCATTGATGGCGTGTCTTTTTCGTTACTCTCAGATTTACCAATTCAAGCGTTGAAACATGTACATCGCACCGACAATGACATGGCTGCCATCTTGTATACATCAGGCAGCACTGGCAGACCCAAAGGGGTTGTGTTGTCTCATCGCAATATTGTTGTAGGGGCAATTAGCGTCGCCGAATACTTAGAAAATGATCAATCAGATGTGCTTTTAGCACTGCTACCTTTGAGTTTTGATTATGGACTAAGCCAAATTACTACTGGATTGTTGTGTGGTGCAACCGTAGTGCTAATGGACTACTTTTTGGCAGGTGATGTTGTGAAAGCAATGGCGCAACATCAAGTCACCGGTCTAGCAGCTGTGCCGCCACTATGGCAACAATTAATGAAAGCTAAATGGACAACAGAAGCAACCGAAAATTTACGCTATTTCACCAATTCCGGTGGTGCTATGCCGCAGGTAACCCTAACCTCGATTCGCGCAACATTCCCCAATGCAAAACCTTACTTGATGTATGGCTTGACTGAAGCCTTTCGTAGTACTTATTTGGATCCTGCTTTAGTGGATGACAAAATCGGCTCCATGGGTAAAGCCATTCCTAATGCAGAGGTAATGGTTGTTAGAGAGGATGGCACTGAATGTGATGTCGATGAGCCCGGTGAACTGGTCCACAGAGGTCCTCATGTCAGCCTAGGCTACTGGAACGATCCGGCTAAAACAGCTGAACGATTTAAACCTGTGCCCGCTCAGCTTGGCGGTTTAGTATTGCAAGAAATGGCCGTTTGGTCAGGAGATACGGTTAAACGAGATGATGAAGGCTTCCTGTACTTTGTAGGGCGCAAAGATGAAATGATTAAAACTTCGGGCTACCGAGTCAGCCCAATGGAAGTTGAGGAGGCATGTTATCAAGGAGCCAGTGATATTGCTGAGGCCATAGCCAGTGGTGTAAAGGACTCTGAGCTGGGGCAAGCCATTACGTTATTGCTTGTACTCAAAGAAAATGCAAAACATTCCGAAAAAGAAATATTGGCGATGTGCAAAAAGGCCATGCCCAATTTCATGCACCCCAAATACGTCGAATTCAGAACGTCGCTTCCACGCAATCCAAATGGTAAAGTTGACCGCAGTTTGCTTAATAAAGAAGTAAAGGAAAAGTACGAAAATGTCTAAACCCACTCCCGTGCACGCCCCTATGGACCAATTCGAGACCGATCATCAGCAGATTTTAGTGGGTGGAAAAAATCTTGACACCATCGAAGCAATGCTTGATAAATCAGTGTTTTATGCTTACGACAAAAAAATCGTAAAAGCACAAATAGACAAATTTAATCAAGCAATACCTGACGCAATAAAATTACATTATGCAATTAAAGCCAATCCCTACCCGCCACTGGTGAATGCCATGTGCGAATGGGTAGAGGGCTTCGATGTAGCATCGCAAAAAGAAATGTTAATTGCTATCCAATCTGGTATGCCGGTAAAAGACATTAGTTTCGCAGGTCCAGCCAAACAACAAGCTGAAATTAAATCCGCTATTTGTGCCGGTGTCACATTACATGTGGAATCAGAGCTGGAACTAGCGCGGGCCATCGAAATAGGTCAGCAAGTAGGAATATTGCCGATCATTGCGTTTCGCGTTAACCCTGCCTTTGAGCTCAAAGCCTCGGGTATGAAAATGGGGGGTGGTCCGAAGCAGTTTGGTATTGACGAAGAACGTTTGTTTGAAATTCTGCCAACACTCGATTACAAAAAAATACAATTTCGCGGTTTCCACATATTTTGGGGATCTCAAAACCTCAAACAAGAAGCTATTATTGATGCCCATAACAATACATTCGAATTAGCCCAGCGTCTTTTAGATGTGACTCCAGTTAGCGTCGAAACAATTAATTTAGGGGGTGGCTTTGGTATCCCATATTTTCCAGGAGAAACTAGATTAGACCTTGCACCAATTGGAGATAATCTGGCGACACTGTTGTCTAAATATCCAAATTTAGCTCAAATGGAACTGATCATTGAATTAGGTCGATTTGTGGTGGCCGAAGCTGGAATTTATGTCAGTAAAATAACGGATAAAAAAGTGTCGCGGGGCCACACCTACTTAATGACCAATGGTGGTTTACATCATCACCTTTCAAATTCAGGTAATTTTGGTCAAGTGATTCGTAAAAACTACCCAGTGGCAATCGGTAATAAAATGAATCTAGGCCAAGGCACAGAAGCCGTTACCGCCGTCGGTCCTTTATGCACTCCCTTAGATACGCTAGCCGACAAAATGATGTTAACAGACCCGCAAATAGGCGATTGGTTGGTGGTATTTCAATCTGGTGCTTACGGTCCAACAGCAAGCCCTCAAGACTTTTTAGGCCACCCACATGTAGTTGAAATTTTGCTGTAAATTAACCTGGCTTAATAGTTTATGAAATTTAATAAGGCTGGCGTTAAAAAGCTTGCTATCGCTTGCGCTTTTTTCGTCTTTATTGCTTCTGCAGTTGTTCTGATTTTTCTACAAACAGATTACGCAAAAGAGCTAACAATCAAAGGCCGTCAGTACGTACAAATTAATCTGCATAAAAATTGGGGAATAAGGCTTACGCTGTTAAAAAGTGCTGACTTGTTCCTCAAACTCATACCTCAACCATCACTGATTCCGTTTGATAAAGAAGCCTCTGGGGTTGGAGTTGACCATAACAAAATAATTGATTCTCACAGTATTAAAGCACTGTCATTACTGGCTTCCAATTTTTACCCCGTGCAAAACGTCGAAGAGTTACGATCTGCAATGTTGAAGGCTCGAAAAGGCGATGTGATTCTGCTCTATCCAGGTCATTATTCTATTCTAAAACGTCTTGAAGTGAGACACCACGGTAGTCAAGACAGTCCTATTCGACTATTAAGCAGCGTGCCGGGTACCAGCATTTTGGAAATTAAAAATACAGAGGGTATATATTTAAATAAAAGCAATTGGCGCATTGAAAATCTCACATTCCAAGGAGCCTGTGGTCAACAAAGATATTGCGAACATGCAATCCATATGTATGGTAATGCTGATCAAACCCAACTAATTAATAATCAATTTATCGATTTTAACGCCGCCTTGAAAGCCAATGGAAACTACCAACAAAGCCCCGCAGTATTTGCTGATAACGTGTTAGTACAACACAATGATTTTTATAATCAAACCTTACGAAAAACCGACACCCCAGCGACGCCAATAGATGTGGTAGGAGGAAACAATTGGCTTGTTGATAACAATTTCATTGCTGACTTTGCTCGCCAATTAAGTGGTAGAGTTTCAGTAACATACGGAGGGTTTATGAAGGGCGGAGGCTCAGGTGGTGTGTTTAGCAATAATGTGGTGAATTGTGCGTGGCATTTACCTTATCAATCGAGCTTAGATGTTCGGGTGGGCTTATCATTCGGAGATGGGGGCACTCAGGGTCAATTTTGTCAAAATACAGATTGTGAATATGAGCATTTTGCGGGAAAGATAAAAAATAACCTAGTACTTAACTGTATCAATGATGTGAGCATCTATCTCAATAAAGCTGCCGACACAGAAATAAGCGGAAACACCATATTGAACTCTGTCGGTATAGATGCTCGCTATAAACAAACTTCAGTGAAAATATTTGATAATAGATTAAATGGGCGTATTAATGCCAGAGACAATGCATTTATAAGTCAACGAGACAATGTTATGGTTAAATAACAGCTCACAGCCTACTCAGTTAAAATGAAAAACTTATTTTTATCTTTATATTCTTTAATATTTTTCACGCTGCCTTCTGAAGCACAAATATTCGACAACAGTGTTACCTTCAATTACGCCAGTAATATGGCCCAAATATATTGGCCTGAAGGTAATTTTGCTAAATTCCATAAAAAGTATGCCCGGCATTTAAATGAGTTTGAAGTTCAGGATCTGGATCGTGAGCACACTATTAGCATCGACCTATCGTCTGTTAAATTAACTAATCCACTAATGATTACCATTTCCGCCGCCCCAGGAAACAAAGGCGTGGCCGATTTCCACAGCGTTGAAAAAGGTGGATACAATGCACCTCAATTAACCTTTGTAGAAGGCGATAAAAAGCGTTTATTGTTAGCGGAAATAGATACCTTTGTGGCTAAAAAAAATCGTAAACCAGATGGATCTAAGTCGATTATTAAAGCTGGAGGTGGACATAGTGTGCTGCTGAAATTCCAGTTTAGCGAAGATATCGATTGGCAATCTTTGAAAAATCTTAAGTTACTTCTCACCACGACAAAACGTCAGTACGGCAAGTCGACGCTGCAAACAGATCAAATAGATTATGTTCCGCCATCTCGGCTGCCAGAAGTTAACGGGATTGCACAAAAATACATACTAGATAAAGGAATTAAACAAGATAGCGCAGTTTATTATGCTGATGATTTTGACGAGCAAAGTTGGTTAAACGAGATTAAGAATAAAATTGGCATGTCTGAACCCAAATGGCAAAACACTGGAGAGTTACAATTTATAAAACACAAAAACGTTAGACACTTTACTGGTCAGCCCGGCAACAGCGTGAATATTCAATTTAGAACTTCTCGTAATCTAGCCGGTAACCTCGACTATTATTTTGCTAAGGAAATTGGACGTGAGCCCGAAGAAGCTTATTTTAGATATTATTCGATGTTAGCTCCAGGCGCTAAGGTTAGTGGTGGTGGAAAACTGCCAGGCTTCAGCGGCACATACAACAAAGCCGGCTGGGGTGGTCGGCCAAACAATGGAAAAAATGGATGGTCGGTACGTGGATCATTTTTTCAAACTGTGCCTTCATCAAACCTTGAATGGGGAGGCCGAATGCCAATCGGTAGTTACCTTTACGAAGTGGATACCAAGAACAAATATGGCAAAACTATATCTTGGGGAGACGAGTTATCGACAATGAAACCGGGACGCTGGTATTCAATTGAACAATATATCAAATTAAATACCCCTGGTGATAACGATGGTATTTTCAGAGTATGGATAGATGGAATACTCATTTATGAACGGGAAAATATGCACTTCAGAGATACGGATAAACTTAAAATAGAAAAAGTATGGTTAAATTATTATTTTGGTGGCGTCGCTAAGCCTAAAAACAACTTCAATATGTATCTCGATAATATCGTTATTGCATCAAGTTACATTGGTCCAGTTAGAAAATAGCCGCCTATTTAGGCGGCTAAGATTAAAAGTAGAATTCCATACTCAATTGAACAAAATCATCACGGCGATATTGATAAATAGGTTCATCTGGCGTATCGCTAGAGAAAAACCAGGCATCAAGACGCCACTTCCAGTTGTCACTGATTCGACTGGATGCTTCAATAAAGCCCGAACGACTATTGGTTTCATCTAAATCTTGCACAATACCAAACAGAATTTCAGTGCCATCAATATCATTGTAGACAATGCGGGTACCAAGCATTAAATCATTCTGCGACGGTGTGAGCAGAGTATTGTCCCGACCATCATATTGGTACTCCATCAGCCACCCCAAATCAAATTGAGTGTCAAACACACCAACAGTGGTATATTCAAATCCTCCCACTAACGCAGTGTAATCTTCAGCTGTAGTTTTACGGCTTATTCCTTCAAACTTAATAAGCCAAGATCCCATTACCGCAAGAAGATCGATACCAGCCTGTTGCATTTGAGGATAATAAGGTCGAAGCAAAGCCGAGTCTTCATTTAATTCAGGAACTAAAATAGGCTCTCGAGAAGTACCATCAAAATAAGAGACCCCAACTTCCCACATTCCTAACGTGTGCTGCCAACGGGCTGCCCAATCAACATTATTTTCATCATCATCCGACTCATAGAGTGGATTATCAGTATCAACGTCTAGCGCGAACCTTGGTCGTCCATCTAATCCGGCAAACGTACGTTCACGAAAGTAAGGTAAAACGAAGACAGAAGTGGTTCCCCAATCTCTAATTAACGAAAGGTTGACCATGGGTTGGCCAAGCTTATCTTCACCATCAATGGCTTCAATCGAATCGGTTTGGTTAATAACATCAACCAGATGTAAGGATTCTGTTTGTCCCCAAAACACTTTACCCACGCCGGTACGCATTTCCCAACCGTCACCAACGTGCAACCAGATAAGTTCGCGAATATCAGCATGAGTTCGCTCATCGTCGTTTTGATCTATGCGATAAAAAGGTTTGAACGAAATGCTATCATCGCCATCATTGAAAGCTTTGTAGATTTCAGCATACCCGTAGATAGAAAAGTTCGCACGGTCCTGCTCTTCATACAAAGCATCCTGCAAAAAATAACGTTGTTCAATCACTGCTGAGCCGCGAATTTCAATATCACTGGCGGCTGAATTAGAAGCAGTAAATAGCAACGCTAAGCATGTTAGAGCAGCGGTACTACCTCGCCCGTTTGAGACTATTCTTGTCAAAGTCACTGTCCTCTAGTCCAGTTTTAAACTCAATTTCATGGGTAATAAGCTCGGTACTTTTACCATTTTGCTCATTAAACATTTCAGTGCGCAATGCACGCCAATATTTATCTAAGTATAAAGTATACTCATCTAATTCAAGGGTTTTTAATAAACTATTTTTCTTATCAAAGTACTCTATTTTGTAAGGGATGTATCGTTCTTGATCTATCCAAACCTTTTGTCGAGTGTAGCCAGAAAACTCATCTACAGGTGTTTGTTCAACCACAAACATTTTTCGATTTTTGTAGGTTTCATCAGTAATATATTTAAAAGTATATTTCTCAACTTCAAACGCTGTCATATCTTCATACGCAAATTCACTGCCCATAAATGGACCAGATTTATTGCGCGATGCAATTCGCTTGACTCGTTTTAACGCAGGCAAATAAATCCATTGTTCATCGGGCTTTTTGGCATGAGAGAAATTAAGAAATGCGGTTCCATTTACATCTTTGGGCTCATCAAATATAGTGAGCGACTTGTCCCCCCCATCTAGATTTTCAAGCCCATGCAAACGCATCGCCCGCTCAGTTTCCTGCCCTTGAGAGTTGCGCAAAATCATAGTTAATTGAGCCACAGAATCTCCCCAACCTCGATCTCGCAATTTACGCTCTTTGGCGATTTCTAACCCTTTTTCCTGTGGCGATTGCGCCAACCCTTCTTTGCCGATTGTGCATAACATGAATACAGTAAAAAAAAGACCGAAACGTTTAATATGAATTTGATTAAATTTCATTGCTTGCTTCCTCAGACAAATTTTGTTTGTCAAACATCAATAGAAAAGCGGGTAAAAACAGGAAATCGACAGCTAAAGCAACGACAATAATAATACCTGTTAACAGCCCCATATCAGAGTTTAGTGCAAAGCTGGATAAAGTTAAGACAGCAAACCCTAAAGTTAAAACCACAGTGGTTACCCAAAGCGCTTTACCAACACTTTTAAAAGCATATCGCACGGCATTTTCAGCAGATTCACCGTGTTGCCGCGCATGCTGGTATTTACTTAAAAAATGAACGGTGTCGTCGACTATTATACCTAAAGCCATACTTAATACGACTGACAAGCCCATATTAATTTCGCCCGAGTATAGTCCCCAAATGCCAAAACCAATTGCTGCTGGTAATAAATTGGGGATTAAACTTATGGCCCCCATTTTCCAAGATTTCAGCGCAAACATTAAGATGACACTAATTAAAACCAAAGCCAAAACTGTACCTCTAAGTAAACTATTCATATTTGCTTCACCGATGTGAGCAAACATTAAGTTTTGACTACCAGCAGTTAAGCGCAATTCTGGGGCATTTTCTTCGACCCACTGATAAGCTTGCTGTTCAAAAGAGGTAATTTCTTTACTGCCTAAGGTTTGCATAGTAACAAAGATTCTAGTTCCCGATTTATCAATATTTAACTGATTATTAAGGTCTAAGTTAAACGGTAGTGACATTTCATAAAGGAGTAAAAACTGTGCGGCCAATGGCTGGCTTTCTGGCAAACGATAATACGCTGGGTCATCGCCATGCATATTTTTATTAAGCCGTAAATAAACATCACTAATTGTAGATACGTTGTCCACCTCTGGTCGTGCTTTTAACCACTGACTAAATTCATGAATATGTTTCAGACTGGTCGGCTCGTTAATTCCCGACTCTTGTTCGGTAAATAAAGCAAAATCTATTGTTGTCATACCGCTTAAAACTTGCTCTTGATAATCTGCGGCAATTTTGAATTCCGCACTATCATCAAAATATTCAACAGGAGTGTCATTTATCTTGTTCATAAGTGACGTACCTATAGCGGCAACAACCACTACAACAGTAAAGGGTAATATACGTTTATGGTGGGCTATTACCCACTCTCCAATCTTTACGAAGCTATCATTGCCGCTATGTGATGCTTTAGCTGCTTTTATTGGCAAAACTCGCAGTATAGAAGGCAGAAAACTAATCGACATAACAAAGGCTATCATCACACCTATTGCGGTTAATGTGCCTAAATCAGCCAGCGCAGGGACATTTGAAAAGTTTAATGTTAGAAAACCAATAGCAGTTGTCGCGCTGGTGATAAAAATAGGCTTGATATTCAGTTGCATACTAGTTTCGATAGCTTCTAATTTTCCTTTACCTTGTCGTAACTCATATAACAAAGACGCGATAACATGCACACAATCGGCCACAGCTAACGTCATAACCAAAGTAGGAACGTTAACTGTTGCAGTGGTTAAATCAAACCCAATCCAGCCGCCGATCCCCATTGTTGAGACAATTGAAAGCGCAACCACCAACAACGTCACAAAGGTGCCAACAAAAGACCGTAATAACACGCCTAAAACCACTAAAATAACAACAAACATCAAAGGTACAAGGGTTGAAGCATCGCCTTTCGCCGCGGTTTCAAAAGCAGAATTCATAAATACAATGCCGGTATGATGAAATTCATGGTCGGGATATAACAATTCATACTTGGCAGTTAATTGTTTTAGAAAATCAACAATCTCAGCGGTTTCTTTGGTCTTATCCCCATCAGGAAGATTAACCGTCACGGCCACAAGCGCGACTTTTCCGTCCGCGTCTACTAATCGATTAAGTAAATTCGGTTCTACTAAAGCAACACTTTTTACTCGCTCAACCAACGCATTATCGATCTTGTCGGAATCAAGTATTAATTGCTCAACTATCATGTCATCGTCTTCAGCCCAAGTATGCTGAAAGTTGGCGATTGAGTCGACGCGACTAGATAAGGGCGTTTGCCAAGCGTCTTCGGTAAAGTCAGCTATTAATTTTAAGGTAGTTGGGTTGAAAACATTTCCCGTTTTTGGCGAAATTAGGATATTGGCGTTTTCGTTTTTACTAAAAATAGCCTGCATCTCTTCAAATGCAATTCGCTGCGGGTTATCTTTCTCAAAATAAACTTTATAATCACCGTTGAAGGCTAATTTCTGCGCACCTGCCCCACACAGGACAATAAATATTAGACTTAGAAATATTGTTAACCAGGGTCTATTTAAAACGGTATTCAACCACAAACTGCGCATTTTTAATCCTCTAAGGGGGGGTAAATTGATCGCATTGCAATGCATTAATATTAATTTGCAACAATACATCAATAAGCCAACAAATTCTTTATAAAGCAGATGTTTAACATAATAGTTTAATCCTTCAACAAACACCTAATTACTACCCCATACAATTTTTCATGCCGTATAAAAAAATATTTTTTTATAATTTCCAACTCATCAAAAGAAAAACATAAACCTTTGTTAAACATATATTTAATCTTAACCCGCTGTCTATTTAGCAGTAAATTTCGGACATCTTTATCACAGTTTGTTTTGATCTTTTGTTAAAAACATGTAGTATTAATCTCAACTGGTCAGATGAGCGGATGTGTTAACAATGAGTATAAGAACAAGTTTAAAGAAAGTTTTACCCCCAATTTCAGTTACCGAGCAAGAAGCCTTGGATGCTGGTGATGTTTGGATTGAATCGTCAATTTATCAGGGGAAGCCTGACATGCAGGCCCTTAGAGATATTCCGGCGGCAAAGCTAACTAAAGACGAGCAAGCCTTTTTAGATGGGCCGGTTACCGAATTATTGGCAATGGTTGACGATTTTGAATTACAAAATAGCAAACATATTCCAGATGAAATTCTCACTTTCTTAAAAGTGAATAAATTTTTCGCTTTGATTATTCCTAAGAAGTTTGGAGGATTAGAATTTAGTCCTTATGCAAACTCAACGATTGTAGCCACTATTGCTGCGACAAGCGGTGCCATTGCGGTAACCGTTATGGTTCCTAATTCCTTAGGCCCTGGTGAGCTATTAATGCACTATGGTACTGAAGACCAACAAAATCAGTGGTTACCAAAGTTAAGTGTTGGCGAAGATATCCCTTGCTTTGCATTGACTGGCCCTGAAGCGGGTTCCGATGCCGGTGCAATTCCAGATGCGGCATACGTCACTAAAGGCACATGGGAAGGCGAAGAAGTTATTGGCCTAAGTGTTAGTTGGGATAAGCGTTACATTACCTTAGCTCCGATTGCCACAGTACTTGGCCTTGCTTTCAAAGTATTTGATCCAGACCATTTAATTGGTGATTCCCTAGAACTTGGTATCACCTGCGCGCTGATTCCTAAAAGCCATCCAGGTGTGGAGTTAGGTAATCGTCATGATCCAATGGGTGTGCGTTTTTATAATGGTACCACTCGGGGTGAAAACGTATTTATTCCAATGGACTTTATCATTGGTGGCCAAAAGAATATTGGTCGTGGATGGCAAATGTTAGTGGCCTGTTTAGGTGCCGGCCGCGGTATCTCATTGCCTGCTATGGGCGTTGCGACTGCACAAACTGCATTTAAATCTACTGCGGAATATTCGTTCGTACGTGAACAATTTGGTGTACCTATTGGTCGCTTCGAAGGTATTCAAGAAAAACTAGCTGACATTGCTGGAAAAACCTTTGTGTTAGAAGCGATGCGAGTTTTAACAACTGAAGGCCTTGGCTTAGGGCTTAAACCATCGGTTGTCACAGCTATTGCCAAATACCACATGACAGAATTAGGTCGCGATGTACTCAATTCAGCCATGGATGTGCAAGCAGGTAAAGCGATTCAACGTGGTCCTCAAAACACCTTGGCAAATGGATATTCGGCACTACCAATTGCGATTACGGTTGAAGGCGCGAATATTTTAACGCGTAACCTGATGATTTTTGGACAAGGTGCGATGCGTTGCCACCCTTACCTTAAAGAAATGGTTGATTTAATTCACAGTGAAGATAATTCGGCTGATAGCGAATTCAATAAAGTGTTAGGCAAGACGGTTAAATTCAGCGTGGCGAACTCGTTCCGTTCAATGTTGAATAGCTATATACCTTTTGCACGTTCAGCGAAAAGTGCGATGCCTGAAGTGAAAAAGTACGAAAAACGGCTAAATGCACTGTCGGCAAAACTTGCTCCACTGGCTGACCTTTCATTGTTAGTATTAGGTGGTGATCTGAAAAAAGCAGAGCTTTTATCTGCACGTCTAGGTGACATCATGAGCTACACCTATGCTGCCATGGCTGTTGTACGCTTTTATGAGCAAAAAGTGTCTAATCGAGCTGAAGCGTTACCCTACTTCGAGTACGCAATTCAGTGGTGTTTACAGCAAGGTGAACAAGCGCTGGTTAATTTTGTTAACAACTTCCCGAATACTGCTACCCGCGGTTTGATGAGAGTACTAACAAACACTTATAGCTCTTCGGTAAAAGGAATTTCTGATGATTTGGTTCGTCAGCTATCTTCGGCAACTATGCAGCAATCGAGCATTAAGAGCGAATTAACGCATCTAGTGAAATCTAATGTAGGTGATGGAAATTACATTAACGAACAAGCGTTCGATGCAAAACATGCGGCCATGCCTGTTCTGAAGAAGATTCAAAAGCAATTACGTCAAACTCCTGTAGTGCCGGCTTTAACCTTCGAACATATCGTGAATACCTTTGCTGACAAAGGTCTGTTAAGCACTGCTGAAGTTGCTTTAGTTATGGATTACAACGACAAACGTAAATTGGCCGTAAGAGTAGATGAATATACATTTGATTTAGAACTAGTGGATATACATAAAGCGCCCGATTCCCAGCAAGCTGACGCAGCTTAGGCGAATAACCGTTCAAAAAGCAGATAATAATATCTGCTTTTTTTTTGCCTAACTTTTACTTAATTTACCCCTCTGATGCAGGATAATTGCTGCATTGATAGCATCGGCCACAAAAAAACGCTACCATCACGGATATCCGTAAAGAATATTGTTTAATCAATATTTAGACACGACCCTCATCACAAACTCAAGATTATATAAGGTTGGATTATACGTAATGGCAAACGAGCGATTAGATAACGATCTTCCTAACATCGTTCTAGATAAAGAAGATAGAGAAGCTTTTCAACGCACAAGAGCGAAAGAAAAAACCAAATCCAAAAAATCAGGCGACTCCAATAAGGAAGATAAAAGTGGTGTTTCGGGTGCTTGGTTATTTTTAGTATTGCTGATTGCATTGGCAGCTTGTGGCGCAAGTTATTGGCTTTACCAACAAAAAATGCAAAGCGATGCTGAATTAGCTAACGCGATTAGTCGTGTAGCAGAATTAGAAAGACGCCTGTCTGCCACAGGTGAAGAAATGGACCAATCGGCTGGTGCACTTAGAGTAACTGTCTCTGAACTAACGGAAAAAACAGATGAGTTATGGGCTCAAATGGACAAGCTTTGGGCCTCAGCTTGGCGCAGAAATCAAACTGACATCAATCAACTTGCTGAAAATGTAAAACAACAAAATAGTCAAACTCAGAAGAAGTTAGGTGTCATGGAAGGTGACTTTTCAACTGTCTCAACTAACTTAGCGATATTACAAGAGCAACTGTCACAACAAGCAAATGAGTTATCGCAACTTAGTACTTTGTTAGCGGAAGTGAAATCTAGCAGTAACAATAGCGCCAGAGAAGTAGGTGATATTCAAGCGAAGCTCGTCGCTCTAGATCAAGTTAATGGCGCATTGACTCGCCGTGTCGCTGAATTAGAAAAATGGCGCAGAGATGCCCAAATCACCACCACGGTTCCCTAATCAATTTGAAATAACTGTGTAGTTAAAAACAAAAGGCTCAATATTTGTAATATTGAGCCTTTTGCTTATAAGTACTGACATTTAAAACTAACAACCCCAACAATATTCACTGGATGATAAAGAGCTACTATTGTCTTTATCCCAGGCTTTTCTTCCGTCACTGTAGAAATAAATATTGCCATCACCGGCTTGAGAAGTGCCAGACACAGGTGTTGCGGTTATCATATAACTGTTTCCCGACGTCGAAACGCTTTCAATAGTTAGGTTATACTTTTTGTTGGCTGCTGGTTCAGATGATGGAGAATAATCATGAAATATAGCTGGTTTCCCCGTATCCGCAGCAGATTCAGCAGCTCCTTTATAACTATAGGTCGACGCTTTATGGCGCTCCATAGCTGCGGCTAAAGCCATTAAATCAGACTGGGCAGCACCTCTGTTGCTGGTTTTTAAAAAACCTTGATAACTTGGATAAGCAATACTGGTGATAATGCCAATTATGGCAACTACTATCATCAACTCAATTAACGTAAAACCCTGATTTAAATTACGTTGCATCATCATTCCTCTTGTCACTCTCTTTCAACTTCAGTTTTCCAACTGTTTTTCAACACTCGTTCGAAACGTCCATAAATATTTTCAGCTAAACACTCAAATGCGGTACCACATGCTATTGGGTCTCCATCCTCATCAACGTCAATCACTGCTGAAGTACATTCAGTACCTAAACACACCACAGGTGTCGTAATATCTTCTATTAGAATTTTAGTCTCAGGCGCGATACCCGTTTGTTGCAGTTGTGCATATCTGTCTTCATTGGACAAGTCGTCATCATAATTCAAATCAGTTACTGCGTTAGCATTGACTAGATTAACTAGATAAGCACGACTGTTCCCTGTGGGAGGTGCACAGGCGCTATCACTTGCTGACGCGGGTAAGTAGGTGGTGAAAAACAACTTATAATCAATAATTAGTGGCGAGGCTAATACCTTTTCACCACCAGCTCCTAGGGTTAAATACCAACCGTGTTTACTGGCGAACTCTGATGTTGCAATTTCCTTAACGGTATCATCGCTAGAGGTCAATGTATGAGCAGTGGCATCAAATAAATCTGAAATCAGATAGGGTGTTGCTGGTAAGGTATAATTACCATCTTCATCAAGATTAAAAACACCTTCGTCTTTAATCATGTAAAAGTGATCCTGAATTACACTATTTAGCGGTTTAGCTCGAAAGCCTGAACCAACAGCCACAGCGTAAAAGTGATCATTACCGAGGTTGATTTCTGACACATCAGGACCATAAAAGAAGCGTCTATTATCAGCCGCTGCATCGCCACCAAATTTGGCCATTACAGCTCCAGTTACAAGCTCGCTTACACCACTACCATTATGTATATCTAGTCTGAACAGTTGACCGCCCATATCAGCAACATACATATGATCTGCAACACCGTCCCCTTCCCTGTCAATCACAGATACTCGAGCAGGAATACTGTACTGCATATCAGTAAGCACTAGATCTGCATCAGCATTACTCGCACTCCAAATCAAACTGCCAGTATCAGCGTCTACCATATAGACCGCGTTACCAACAGAATCAGCACTGCGAATTTCTTTATCGTCTTGCGACTCATCATAGCCACCAGCAAAAATTAAAACATCTTTAGTGGTAGAACCTATTTTCACTTTAGTAACAGTAGGCCTTGACCAACTTTGTCCTAACTTTTCAAAGCCAGTGCTACCACCACTAATTTCAAATTTCAGTGCAGGTTGGGTTTTATTGGTAATATCGAATGCATAATAATTGCGGCCACCTCTGCGCATTCCTACATAAAGATAAATACTGTCGTCAACATTGCGTAAGACCATATCGCCATCTAAACCATAAATATGATTATAAGATGAGCCGTCTTTATATAAATCATACTGATTAGTTAACAGCTCTTTGGGCATAACCGCAAAGTTTTCACTGCCCGAACTTGGATCAAATGAATGCAATAAACCGTGGTTAGTAGCGACTAAAATTGCACTATCTGTGGATGAATAATTAACGATAATAGGCTGAGAATGAATCGGGTCTCCCATAGCCAAGCGAATATCAGTGTAGTCGCCGTCCCCATCTTCATCTCTAACATCTACGCCGCGTACCCATTTGAGAATATCCGTACGCAGTTCATCCGCATCAGGTAAGGCTGAAATAGCTAAGTCATCTTTACTAATATTAGAATTACTTTCATGTATTTGATTCGCATCAACGGCTATAGAACCGGTACCTTCAAACGCATATATATTGCGCGTCAGATTCATTCTGCTTGCCGCACCACCTTCTCTAACGTCATTACCATCGGCTAATACAGACCAGTAGCTATGCGCATTTTCAGAAAAGAAACCAGTACCTTCATCTACTGCCTCTATACCATTTTGATCTAAAACTTGATCACCGTCGATGCGATAACGTTTCAAGTTTCCAGGCCATATAGCGCCTTCTGAAGGTTTAAATAAAGCAAAATAAAGCTCATCATTGTGGGTCAAGCGATTTAGCTGGTTAACCGCAACACCAGGAGACACGAAGGTTGTATTAACATCTTTAACCGTTTTTAAAATTGATGAGAAAGCGGTAACTAAATCAGCGGAATTATCGGCTTCATAGAAACCTCCGCCACCATTGATAGCGAGTTGGTTTAAAAAAGCACTGGCACTGCTGCTGGTGGCAAACCCAATGGTGTGTGTGATAATTCGAGTATCGATGACAGAGTCACCCAAATCACCGATATTTTTGACCAAATCTACACCGCATTTCTCACCACCACTTCCGGAGCAATTTTTCCCTAGCAAAGCCTCAATTTTTGACTCGCTGTGATTGTAGTTTGCTTCACCATCAGAGAGTAAAACAATATGGTTATTGGTCTGACATTGCTGATCTTGAATCGGCGTATCGTATACCGCACCTGAAGGTATGTACTCACCAACACAATAGCTAGAACTTAAATTATCTTCAGTACATCCATATGGAAGCACTGAATTATCGCCGATATAAGACAACCGGTGACTGACACGAGTGCTTCTGCGCACAGAAGATGACACTGAACTAGGACCACGTTGTAAGCCATAATCTACCGCTCGACCACCGTAATAATTTGTAGCCTCTAATAATGTATCAACTATGGGGGTATAACCATTTGCGGTTAATTCATCCACTTTACCAATCAAGTGCTCTCTTACCGTTGAGGTACTTCCTGGTGTAGATAACCCTTCATATTCAACCACTAAAACGGGAGCTGCAGAGGGTTTACCATTATATGAGTAGGCACCTCTAACACCGGTGATATCAGACACCACAAAGGACATATCATTCCCCGACTCCCAATCCCCTCGATTAACTAACTCCTGCACAATAGAAGACAAGTCTGGGGTTTCATAAGTGTAGTTCTTGTACCAACTTGGAATGCTTCCCCAGGTCACAGACGCCGAAGTTTTAGGGTCGTTTCGCAAGCGATACCTTGAATAATATTTAAAGTTACCAGGGTCGGCTTGATTAATACCTTTAATAACAAAAGAGGCACCACTGCCTGTGCGGTTTTGATATGCTGTAAAACGAATATAAGCGTTAGTGATTATTGCATTTTGTGGCAGTGCTAAGCTTCTAAATCGCATACCTACATAAGCGTTATAAGACGGATTGAAAGTTAACTCTGTCCCCGTAGATTCATAACCATTAGTGCGTTCTTCAGCATTATCATCGTTAGAAGCAACTTGATAAGTACTCGAGCCTCTCACGCAGCCAGGTGATGAAGAACTGTCATAGGCGACCACAAGTTGCACGCCCGAGCCCGAACCATCTTCAAAGGATTCGATTTTTCGGTTACTTGAACTATCCACACTTGAGCCTTCAATAATGACATTTAAGTCGTTTTGACCACACCACGTAGTTTGATCAATCACTTCTTGTATTACGTTGGTTATATCTGGTGAAGATATGGTTTGGCCGGCCAATGGCCAACTATTGTCGCTACTCCAATCGACCTCATTTGAAGTTAAAGTACGGGTGGAAATATCGAAACTATTACTATTAAAAGCAGTAGCATCAGGGACCCGTTCCGCGCGTATTTTAAAAGTAGTAGCTGAAGTATTTAGCTGTGCTGAGGTAAAACGCAAATAAGCGTTGGTAATAGTCGCGCCTTGAGGAATATTGAGCTCTTGAAAACGAAAACCACTGGTAACCACCTCAGTTCCATATGAAAGCCGGATTTCAGAACTAGTCCGGTTTACACTACCCAGTATTTCATAGGCGTCATCATTGCCCTCAATTATCGTTTTGGTTAGCACCGGTAAAACACTGGAGTCTATTTGGCTCACTGGATAGAGTACGGGGCCACCGTAATCGGAAAAGCGCATTAAACCTGCATTAATATTGGTTACCGAGCCTAAGGTCTCTTTTAACGCATTTTGAACCCGCAACATCCGCGTTTCATCTGTACCATCCTTTGAGTCCATACTGCCTGAGGTATCCATAATGAACAGTACGTTGGGATAATATTCAACAGCAGCATCAGAACTGCCTAAATAAATTTCTAAATCATCAGCAAATGCTGAAAACATAATCATGCTCGACAATATGCAAGCTAAACCAGAATGCAGCGCTTTTTTAATAGACATAAATACAACCTCGCTATTGTGACGCTGGCGCAAAAACGGATGCACTTAACGTATTAGCCACAGCAAACTTGGATCCTTCCATCCTTCCGCAACCTTTAATGATAAAAACATGACAATTAATGTTACTGCCACCAATAACATTGCTCGATCCTAAACACGCACGTTCTGCAATAAAGGCTGTTCTAGACCAACTGGAAATGGCCGGATTATCATCGTATAGACCTTCAGCAACATGAACAGTATTAGTAGTCAGCCCATTGGCGGCGGTGACTGCGCGGTTTGTCCAATCGTCGTCATTGAAACAACTCATGTCATCATTAACCAAATCCACAGCGTCTCCCATTCTGGCTTGAGATAAGGGATCAAGTTTATCAGGATCAGAAAGTAACACTTCATCTTCAGATTCGAACACCACCCCAGCAATTGCAGATTCTGCTGCATCAAAAGCTAAAGATTGTTTCTCCATTGATACCGCCATTTTGTTTTGCATTAAACTACTGGATACTGAAGCCACACCAAGAACGGTTAAGCTCATTAACACCAATAGTGCAAATACCATAACTAAACCATGTTGTTTCATACTTTTATACTTCGCATTAGGTTCTTTGCATTTCGTAACGTAATTGTGGTTTCAAACAATTTAAACAGACGATTCTCGCTAGGAGAAATGGCTGTCTCATTTAATAATTTGAAACTCGGCACTGAATTTAAAAACACTTCAGCGTCACCTTTAATCAATACAGCAATTCGAATAGCCACAACTTGACCATTATCAGCTAAAATTGCAGGCAGTTGGTCGGCAGTAACGTAACTTACTGGCCGCGCAGAGTTGTCGCCAGTTAACAAATTATTGGTGTAACCGTATTGAACTTGAAAGCTTTCGACTTCATCCAGTAGGATCACTGGGGAATGTCCATCGTGTCCTACGGCCACTTTTTGTCCCCGTAACACACGTCCATCAAATCCCCTGCACTTTAGGGTTTTACCATCAACAAAATATTCGTTAACAACGAAAAACTCTTCATCATCGGCATATCCTAATTTATAACCACGACAATCCGTCTTCCCTTGCATTGCTACAGCTACTTTGTCACTCGCTCCTGACGCCCCTTGGGCAGAACCAACATCATCAAAAGCAGCAAAATCCCCAGGCAGAATAACGGGGTGGTTTCTAACAAATGCACTTTCTAAGACAATATCTTGATCGGTATTTAATGCGGGGTCTAAGATGTCGTATAAACCCGACATTAGAAGTTCGTTACGCAAACGGGTAATAATAAAGCGTCCACTTTCTTGGGTAGACGACAAAGAACGGTTCAAACGTTCAGTCAAACTGTTGCTGACTAAAACTTGAATAATGGCGCCGGTAATCAGTAGTCCAAGCGCCAAGGTGATCATAATTTCGACTAAACTAAAACCACCTTGAGAACGATTAAATGCCCTCATAACAGCACATCCAACTTAACGCAATCACGAGCTTCATCATCTTCCGATTCACACTCGTCATTTAAGGTTCGATCAATATTTTTCCAATTTTCCACCGGCCA
The DNA here is from genome assembly GCF_018860635.1 of Aliiglaciecola lipolytica. Classification (GTDB taxonomy): domain Bacteria; phylum Pseudomonadota; class Gammaproteobacteria; order Enterobacterales; family Alteromonadaceae; genus Aliiglaciecola; species Aliiglaciecola lipolytica_A. Next base: position 173,492 of record NZ_JAHKPT010000035.1, on the reverse strand, counting down.
AGATAAAAGAATACTCACTCTTGAACCTGTGCTGCACGCCTCGCCATCAAGAGCATTGTTATCTTGACAACTAACTGCCAAGGTTACCGATGGATTCGATGACACCGCCGAACAAGATGCTTCGTAACCATCATAAACAGCAAATTGAGCCGCAGAACATTGTCCACCCGCACAATCAGGTATCGCCGCCGGTTTAGTTAAACAGAAACAGTTATAATCCGAAGCTGTACTAGCACATGAAAGGTTATTAAAATTATACACATCGCTATCAAAGTAGTTTTCATCAACCACCAAACCATCACCAATTAGAGACATTCTAGCACTGGCTCTGAGCCTCTCACTTAGTTGCTGAGCAACCATTACCGATTGTGAACGGTTTAACGCGTCAGAATTAGAAAAAGAACTGATAAACTGCAAAGAAGCCACACCCAGTATGCCAATTGACAATATAAATAGCGTCACTAACACTTCAATCATACCTACGCCATGTTGACGCAAATAAATCTGTTGATTAGTTTTGCTATTGATCACACCCATTCCTCAATTCTCGTTTATCTTGCCGAATTTAAGTTATCTGCAGCACCTAGTATAGCCAGTAACCTTGCTTCCTAAGGAAAGACTTGCTTGATGGTAGTAAATTTAGCCTATTTGACACAAGTTTTGGTTATCGTAAGTACGGCTTAGGTATGAAAATGAGGTAGTAAAGTATAATTTTGAGAGCGTTATAAAGCGGAGGTATTCAACAAAGACAGCCATATTAAGAAAAATTAAGGCTGCCTTCGTTATGCTTTTCAATACCTTAATAAAAAGGAAAAATTAAAATAGTTGCCCAACCGAAAAGCAAATTGGCGCTTAAAACAGAAATTATATTTGACGTACTCTGAGCTCTTTAGGTACAGCAAACTCTATATTTTCTTCACGACCAGGACGTTCGTGTGCTTGTTTAGCGCCCCAACTAAGAAGTTTATCGATAACTTCCTTAACTAAAACTTCAGGCGCGGAAGCACCTGCGGTTACGCCGATATTTTTAGCTCCATCGAGCCATTCTTTTTGAATGCATTCAGCACTGTCGATTAAATGTGCTTGTGCGCCGATTTTTTCAGCAAGTTCACGAAGGCGGTTTGAATTAGAACTATTTTGCGCACCAACAACAAGCAATACATCACAGTCTGCCGATAGCTCTCTGACCGCATCTTGTCGATTTTGAGTGGCATAACAAATATCGTCTTTGCGCGGGCCTTCGATGGCAGGAAACTTTTCCCGAAGGGCATCAATCACATCCGCTGTATCATCAACTGAAAGTGTTGTTTGACTGCAGTAATACAACTTTTGAGGGTTCTTCACTGGCACATTGGCAACGTCATCCACCGACTCCACCAGATAAATTCCACCAGCATCGTTATTGTACTGCCCCATAGTCCCCTCAACTTCAGGGTGTCCTTGGTGACCTATTAGGATACATTCAGTGCCTTTTTTACTAGCGCGCATGACTTCCATGTGTACTTTGGTAACCAGTGGACAAGTTGCGTCAAACACTTTTAAACCGCGTTTATCCGCTTCATTGCGCACCGCTTGAGATACACCATGAGCAGAGAAAATAACGATACTATCATCGGGAACTTCATTTAATTCATCAACAAACTTGGCACCACGTTGTTTCAATCCATCGACCACAAATTTATTATGGACGACCTCATGGCGTACATATATTGGCGGCGCAAAGATTTCTAACGCTCTTTCAACGATAGTGATCGCGCGGTCAACACCGGCACAGAAACCTCTTGGATTGGCTAAATGAATCTGCATAAGTTACACACTTAGCTTACGCTAAGAATCTCCACATCAAAAATTACCGTTTGACCGGCCAATGGGTGATTAAAATCGACAGTTACTGAGTCTCCAGCGACATCGCGAATAATTCCCGGAATTTCACTGCCATCTGGCTGACTAAAAGCAATGATAGCGCCCACTTCAATAGGAGTCTCAGCAGAAAAACGAGATTTATCCATATGGTGAATATTATCAGGATTAGGCATGCCAAAGGCTTCATCCGCTTGTAAGGTAAATGCCTTTTTATCACCTTCTTTCAAACCCAATAAGCAGGATTCAAAATTAGCAGTCAAACTGCCATCACCCATTTGCAGCTTAGCAGGTTTATTATTCACCCGAGTGCTATCTGCAGCTGAGCCATCAGACAATTTAAGATCAAAATGCATTAGCACCTCACTGGATTGATTAATTTCCAGCATTATCTGTTTCTCCATCTTTTTCTTTATTCTTAAACATATCAACAATTAGTAAAAATGCGCCCAAACAAATCGCGCTATCAGCGACATTAAATACCGGCCACTCATACTGTTGATAATAAACATGTAAAAAGTCGACTACGTAACCATACATAATACGATCGTAAACATTGCCAAGTGCACCACCTAGAATTAAACAAAATGCAACGGGCAACATAATTTGATGTTTTTTGGCACCTTTTAACCAACGCAAAATTACCACACTTACGGCTATCGCTATGCCAGTGAACATCCATCTTTGCCAGCCACTTGCATCATTGAGAAAACTAAATGCTGCGCCATAATTACGTGTATGAGTTAGATTGAAAAAAGGAGTAATTTGAATGGATTGATACAACTCCATTGCAGCTAGCACTGCATGCTTACTCCACTGATCTAGCACTAAGGTTAAAACAGTAAGCCATAAAAAACGTAATCCGGTTTGAGAGAATAAATTAAGCATATTGTCTCGACTCACCAGCACCTTCTACATTGTCTACGCAACGATGACACAACTCAGGATGAGTTTGGTCAGTACCTACATCTGCTCGATGGTGCCAACAGCGAACACACTTGGCATCCTCTGATTTTACAATCTCCAACCATAAATCGGCGATTTCAGTGCCAATTGCGTTGTCAGGCTTAGTTGAAGCTTCGACTACTTTCGCTGTGGAGGTAATCAACACAAAACGCAATTCATCTTGCAATTGTAAAAGCTTAGCGGCTAATTCTTTGCCTGCATACAGGGTCACTTGAGCTTCAAGTGAAGCACCTAATTTACCCTCTTTTCGCTGTTGCTCTAAAGCTCTATTTACCTGCTCTTTGACTGCAAGTACCTGTAACCAAAAAGCATTATCGAAGCTACCAGCGCTAGATTGTTTCGGTAAACCATCGTACCAAGTACCAGTAAACACGAATTCGTCACGTTTACCTGGCATTTCCTGCCACAGCTCTTGTGCAGTAAAGCTAGTAATGGGTGCCATCCAGCGTACTAATGCTTCAACAATGTGGTACAACGCGGTTTGACAAGAACGTCTAGCATGTCCATCTGCCTTAGCAGTGTACTGACGGTCTTTAATGATATCTAAGTAGAAACTACCTAATTCAATCGAACAAAACTGCATCATTTTTTGGCTTACAACCAATAAATCATACTTTTCGTAAGCTTGAATAATGTCATTTTGAATTTCTGCAGCACGTCCAACCGCCCATTTATCCAGTTCAACCAACTCATCAAAAGGCACTAAATCTGTTTCCGGATTAAAGCCATTCAAGTTAGCTAGAAGGAATCTCGCGGTATTACGTATACGGCGATAGGAATCCGCTGAACGTTTTAAAATTTCATCCGATACTGCAATTTCACTGCGATAATCGGTAGAGGCAACCCACAAGCGCAAAATGTCCGCGCCTAATTTATTAATCACTTCCTGTGGAGCGACGGTGTTACCGATAGACTTTGACATCTTCTTACCTTCACCATCAACGGTAAAGCCATGAGTTAACACTTGCTTGTATGGAGCATGTCCTTTTTCAGCCACACTGGTCATCAATGATGACATAAACCATCCGCGGTGTTGGTCTGAGCCTTCAAGATATAAATCAGCTGAAGCAGGAATATCATCTCTACTGTCCACCACAAAGTGATGAGTGACACCTGAATCGAACCATACATCTAAGGTATCTGGAACTTTTACAAACTCTGTTGCGTCGTCACCCAAAAACGCCTGAGTGTCGATGTCCCACCAAGCTTGGATCCCACTTTTTTCAACTAACTTCGCTACTTTTTCCAATAGTTCATCGGTATTTGGATGCAGTTCACCGGTATCTTTATGAACAAATAAAGCGATTGGCACGCCCCACGTACGTTGGCGTGAGATACACCAATCAGGACGTCCTTCGACCATACTCTCTATTCGGCTTTGCCCCCATTCTGGTATCCATTGGGTTTTCGCGATTTCGGCCAAAGATTGTTGACGTAACCCATTTTTGTCCATGCTGATAAACCATTGGGGAGTTGCACGGAAAATAATTGGCGTTTTGTGACGCCAGCAATGAGGGTAACTATGCGTATAAGCATGATGGTGAACCAAAGCTTTGCGCTCCACTAACACATCAACAATATGAGAGTTAGCTTTTAGTACGTGCTCGCCTTCAAACAATTCAGTGCCAGGCAAATATACACCGTTTGCACCCACTGGATTAGCGACTTCTAAACCGTACTTTGCACCAACGTTAAAATCGTCGACACCATGACCAGGCGCTGTATGTACACAACCAGTACCGGACTCAGTGGTAACATGGTCACCTAAAATAATAGGTACCGTAAAGTCGTAAAATGGATGCCATATATGTTGATTTTCTAATGCATCACCATGGCAATAACCTAACGCGTGATAATGTTCAATGCCAAAACGGTCCATACAAGAACTAACCAAATCGGACGCTATCACCAATCTTTCAGGCTTATCACCCTCAACTTGCACTAAGGTATACTCAAGTTGCGGACTCACACAAACAGCTCTGTTGGCAGGTAACGTCCATGGTGTTGTCGTCCAGATAACCACTGAAACGGGACCTTCTCCCACGTGATTTTCTGGATGTTTAAAGGCTTCTGCTATGGCGTCTTGATCTTGCGCACTAAAACGCACATCAATCGAAGGTGACTGTTTGTCTTGATATTCAACTTCCGCTTCAGCTAGAGCCGAACCACAGTCAGTACACCAATGAACAGGTTTAAAGCCTTTTTCCATATGACCTGAACGCACTATACCGCCAAGTGCCCGAATGATGTCGGCCTCTGAGGTAAAGTCCATTGTTTTATAGGGTCTGTCCCATTCGCCTAAAACACCAAGGCGAATAAAATCACTTTTTTGTCCGGCTATTTGACGTTCAGCATACTCGCGACATTTTTGTCTGAATTCAGCTGCAGTGACCTTCTTACCTGGTTTGCCTACCTTTTTTTCAACTTGTAGTTCAATAGGCAGACCATGACAGTCCCACCCAGGCACATAAGGCGCATCAAAGTCAGATAGAGTCTTAGATTTAACAATAACGTCTTTAAGAATTTTATTTACCGCATGACCGATGTGAATATCACCATTCGCATATGGAGGGCCGTCATGCAAAATAAAAGGTGTTTTGCCTTTTTTAGCATCGCGAATAGCATGGTAAAGTTTTTTCTGAGTCCATTGCTTCAGCATTTGCGGTTCCCGATTAGCCAAATTTCCGCGCATTGGGAAGTCTGTTTCGGGTAAATTTAACGTATGTTTATAATCGCTCATTGAGGCTAAAATCCAATTCTTAAATCTATTTTAATCAGCACACAAAAGCTCACGAGCTATTTGTGCATCGAACTCTATTTGTTTTTTCAATAGTTCGAATGACTCGAACTTAATTTCGTCTCTTAACTTCTTAATAAATTCCACTTGAATCAACTGCCCATATATTTGTTTATTAAAATCAAACATATGAACTTCAAGCTGAGAACGTTGACCATTTACTGTAGGACGGATCCCCACATTAGCAACGCCATTTAAGTAAGCACCATCTAATCTTACTTTTACGGCAAACACGCCTTGAATTGGTGTTTGACATCGTTTCAACAAAACATTTGCCGTAGGGAAACCTATTGTTCTCCCACGTTTTTCACCATGAACCACTTTACCGGCAATCGCAAAAGGCCTGCCTAACATCGCTTCTGCTTCTGAGATATCCCCATTTGCCAAAGCGGTGCGTATTTCAGTAGAACTAATACGGCAATCTTTACGTAAAAAACTCCGAGTACTAACGACTTTGTATCCGTACTTGTCGGCATTTTGCTCTAGTAATGTAAAATCACCTTGTCGCCCTTTGCCAAAGCGGAAATCATCGCCTACCACTAAAAACTCGATACCCAACTTTTCAACAAGCAGGTGTTTAATGAAATAATTAGCGGTTTGGCTTGCAAACTCTCGGTCAAACTTAATACATAACAGGCGATCAACGCCAACCAATCTAAGTTGTTCGAATTTATCCCGCAATCGACTTAATCGCGCTGGCGCATCTTCAGGCGTAAAAACTTCTTCAGGTTGAGGTTCAAATACCATAACGGTGGAAGGCAACCCAAGATTTTTAGCCTGTAGAACCAAATTTCGCAAAACGGCTTGATGACCTAAATGTACACCATCAAATTTGCCAATTGTTAACACGCATCCTTTGTGGTCCTCGCGGATGTTGTGTAAACCTCGGATCAATTCCACTGCTTTCCTCAATTCAATAACTAAATTATTTCACTTCGATCAAAGGCGGGAATTATAACGAACTGTGCAAGTAAAGAAAGTCAATCGGTGTTATATACTAGCAAAAGTAGGTATTAGTGGACAAAACTCACAAAAACCAAGGAATTTATCGGTTTAATATCTAGGTTTATTCGCTGATTGATTGTTTTACTGAACTTTATGGGTACCGACGAAACTGCTTGTTCGAACCCCAACTAGCAGTAAGGTGACTACAAAGGATAAAAATCCAAACACTATTAGCTTGGCTAATTCGTATGCTTTTGAAAGCGTGTCCATGTTCTGCCAAATCGTCACATCAGCATTAAAAAATTGTATGACTGACACCATCACCACACAACCGGCTAGTATTTTAAGCAAAAACACACAAGTATTAGCCGTAATTTGAAACACCCCTAAACGATGTAACTGCACGTACAAAAGTGTTGCATTCATGGTTGCCGACATAGCCGTTGCGATAGCAAGACCGACATAACCATAAGGAATGGCTAATGCGATGTTAAAAAATATGTTAGCCACCATGCAATAAATACCGTAACGCACAGGGGTTTTGAGATCTTGTCGAGAGTAGAAGCCAGGTGCCAGTACCTTCACTAACATAAAGCTCAATAAACCAGTGGAATAGGCCATTAAACTATAAGACGCCATAGTGGCATCTTGCGCGGTGAAAGCACCGCCATAAAATATGGTTAATAACATAGGTTCAGCCAGCACAAACAAACCAGCCGCTGCCGGCGCCCCAAGCAAACACACAACCTTTATTCCCCAGTCCATACTGTTGCTAAAGGATTGTCTATCTTGACTCACATACTGTTTTGAAAGGGTTGGTAGAATAACAGTCGCAATAGCAATACCGAAAAGCCCTAACGGAAACTCCAATAACCTATCGGAATAGTAAAGCCAACTAACCGAACCTGTCATTAATGTGGTGGCAATCATAGTATCGATAAGTAGATTGATTTGACTCACAGATACACCGAACAGCGCGGGGATCATCAAACGTCTTACTTTACGAACTTTAGGATCGGACCAAGCCCATTTGGGCTTAACTAGCACACCAGCGCGATATAAAAATGGAATTTGAAATAGTAATTGCAACATTCCGCCTGTAAAAACACCCCAGGCCAGCGCGAACTCTGGATTTTCAAAATACGGAGATAAATACAGTGCGCAACTGATAATCGCCACATTTAGCAGCACAGGCGTAAACGCCGCAACCGCAAATTTATTCAGCGTATTTAATATGGCACCAGACAAACCAGTTAGCGAAACAAAAAATAGATACGGAAAGGTAATTTTCAGCATTAAAGCAAAGGGTTCGAATTTATCCCCTTGCGGGCCGTCATTTAAATAATCAACAAACCAACCTGCGCCAAAAAGCGCCGCCACGACTGGCGAACCTATTACCCCTAAAAGAGTGACTATGGTTACAATGACACCTAAGGTACCTGAAACTTTTGCGATAAATAACTTGAGATGCTCTTCATCACCCTCACTTTTCACTTCAGATAAGACCGGAATAAAGGCTTGAGCAAACGCCCCTTCAGCGAATAAACGACGTAAAAAATTGGGAATTTTATTCGCGACTAAAAAAACGTCAGCGGCTGCGCCCGCGCCGAGCATGTTGGCGACCACCACATCACGTATTAGGCCAAGTATGCGCGACAAAAACGTCATAAATGAGACAATGACACCGGACTTAAGCAGTTTTTTTGACAAAAATGATTCCTTTACACCGTAGCCGGTAAAAACAGGGGGTTATTATGCGCGATAAAGTAGAACAGAGTCTATACTCTCCCCTGAATCCAAGGTAAATTAGAATACTTGATGTAAATATCGATTATTCCTTTAAAACTGTTTGACAAAGGCCTATCAAATAGGCACAATCTGCGCCCTTGAATTTTGACTAGATTTTTTTCGGGAGTTTCAAATTGGCTAACATTAAGTCTGCTAAGAAACGCGCAATCCAAGCAGAAAAACGCCGCCAGCATAACGCTAGCCGTCGTTCAATGGTACGTACTTACCTTAAGAAAGTAATCGCTGCTATTGCTGCTGGTGATAAAGAAGCTGCTACAGCTGCTTTCACTACAGCTACTCCTTTGCTTGACCGTATGGCAACCAAAGGTTTGATCCACAAAAACAAAGCTGCTCGTCATAAGAGCCGTCTTGCTTCACAGATCAAAGCTCTATAATTACGCGTTTAGTAATACATTAGAAAAAGCGCTTATGGCGCTTTTTTTATGCCTGCAATTTGATATCTCCACGAATCCTGTCAATTTAATGCCAATTTGATTAGCTTTAGGCCTGCCTGCCGTGGCAAACGAATTTTCCTTGGCCTGTCATCATTTATTCAAATAAACGTCACTAATTTGTAAATACCGTCCGTTAACTTGCAAACCCCATAAACAAAACTTAATTACCTTACAGCTTCGGTGAAGAGTAAGGGTTTTATTTGTTCTGCTTTCTACTTCACGTTTATGGTGCGCACATGAAAAAACAATATAGAACGGTTTGGTTGTCTGATATCCATTTAGGTAGCAAAGACTGTAAAGCCGAATATCTACTCGACTTCCTGAGCAACCACCAATTCGAAACCATTTATTTGGTAGGTGACATTATTGATATGTGGGCGATGAGTAAGCAGTTTCGTTGGCCAGATAGCCACAATCAGGTTCTGCATAAAATTTGGCAATTATCACAAACTGAAACCAAGGTAATTTACTTACCAGGCAATCATGACCAACCATTGCAAAAATATAATGGCATGGAGTTTGGTCATATCAAAGTAGTGCGGGACACCATCCACATCACCCAGGACCATAAAAAACTATTGGTTTTACATGGCGACCAATTTGACCAAGAAGTGTGCTTCGGACCAGTCCATGCGTGGATTGGCGATAAAGCTTACGACTTATTATTGTTTATAAACCGTTGGTTCAATCGTATTCAAACCCTGCGTGGCAAACCTTATTGGTCACTGGCGGGACATATTAAAAAGCATATTAAAGGGGCCAGTTTAGCCATTGAGAGATATAAACAAGCCTGTTGTGAACGAGCAACTAGTCGCGGCTTAGATGGTGTGGTTTGCGGTCATATTCATCACCCAGAAATATGCACAAAACGTGATGCTACTTATTTCAATGATGGAGATTGGATAGAAAACTGTTCAGCGCTGACGGAAAATGCAGAAGGTCAATTACAGCTGGTGTATTGGACTCAATTAGCTGAAAAAGCTCAGGTAATACCGATAAAAACTGACGAGAAATCAAAAAATTCGCAAGCAGCCTAAAAGCATATTAAGACAATGCAACGTCACAAATTTGCAAGAAATGTGGCGTTAAATTGTCATATTTGCAACGTAACATCCGCCAAAATGCAGACACATTAAGGTGTGAATATGTTCACTGTTGAAGAAGTTATAAAAAAACATTACCCACAAGCAGAAAACAACCCTTGGCTTTCGAAACCGCTGCAATTCGCCTTACGACACTTACTTCATGAAAAAGAAATGTTGGAATTTGGGCAGACCTATCCAAATATCCAAGGCATTGATTTTATTGAGCAGGTACTGGAATACTTTAATATTAGTTACTCCGTTAGAGATATTGAAAAAGAACGCATCCCAAGCTCAGGACGGGTTGTGGTGATTGCTAACCACCCTATCGGCTCGCTAGACGCCTTAGCGTTATTAAAATTGTTATGTGCAATAAGACCCGACGTAAAAGTCGTTGCCAATCAGATGTTGATGACCTTAGAGCCACTACAAGACATGTTACTGCCAGTCAATAACATGCATGGAGGCACCCCTAAAGAGCATCTTCAAAATATTCATCAACATCTTAAGCAAGAAGGGGCTGTGCTGATTTTTCCTGCTGGCGAAGTCTCACGTTTACGTCCTCAAGGCGTTAGAGACACACGCTGGAATTCAGGTTTTTTGAAAATTGCTCGCTCTACAAACTCCCCCATCTTGCCAACTTTTATTGACGCCAAAAATTCACCACTTTTCTACGGCGTTTCCATGTTATACAAACCTTTGGCTACCGCGTTATTGGTCAAAGAAATGTTCAAACAAAAACGCAAACATTTACCCATTCGAATAGGCGAAATAGTGCCGGTAGAGTCATACAACCACAACACCTTATCGCGCACTCAACATGTCAAATTATTCAAAAAACACCTGTATAAAATCGCGTCAGGTAAACGTGGTGTTTATAAAACCCAAACGGCCATCGCACTACCAGAGAACCGTAAAACATTGTCGAAAGCCATTAAAGCAGAATGTGAGTTATTGGGTGAAACCGGTGATGGCAAGCTTATCTATTTATATCAATATGCTAAATCATCTCCGATTATGCGTGAAATAGGACGACTTAGAGAGGTGGCTTTTCGTGCTGTGGGTGAAGGCAGTAATAGGCGCAGAGATATTGATAAGTTTGACAATCATTACTTACAGCTGATCTTATGGGATAGAGATGATCTGGAAATTGCCGGAGCTTACCGCATTGGTGATGCAAAAAGAATTGTCGAAAAATATGGTATAGATGGACTTTATTCAAGTACTTTGTTTAATTACCAAGACAGCATGACCCCCTACTTTGAACACGGCTTAGAGCTGGGGCGAAGTTTTGTACAACCACGCTATTGGGGTAGACGCAGCTTAGATTATTTGTGGTACGGAATAGGCGCTTTTATCCAGAAAAATCCTCAATACCGCTATTTATTCGGTCCTGTTAGTTTAAGTAACTCTTATCCTAGCGCGGCAAAAAGTATGATTGTGCAGTTTTATCAGTTGTATTTTCCACCGCAGGAACATCTGGCCAGTTCAAAGCTACCCTATGAGATGAGCGAACAACTCACTTCACCATTTACTGGTGAAAATTACAAACAAGACTTCACGACGTTAAAACACTTATTAGCGAATATGGGCATGCTTGTACCAACTTTGTATAAGCAATATTCTGAGACTTACGATGATAATGGTCTGCAATTTTTGGACTTTAATATCGATCCTGACTTTAACGACTGTATTGATGGGCTAGTTTTGGGCGATATTTCCAAAATGAAAGCTAAAAAGCAACAGCGTTATCTGCAGCAGGATATTAAAAAAGCTAGCTAACTTAGAATGCAAGTAAAAGCCTAACCAGTGGATATTCACGATTCACCATTGACTATTGCTGTTGAATCGCATTATCGTTGATAGCATCTGAGCTACTTTAGCCACTTGCCAGCTCTACGCTGATGTTAGGAGGAATACATTGCTGCGCTTTTTATTTTTAATACCCATTGCGCTATTCCTGATTTGGATAGTCTACCTAAAAACCCACGGTTACAGTTTAGATGACGGCAAAAAAGGATTTATTAAAATCCTAGTGATTTCAATCGGTATTGCTGCGACCTATTTGATCTTAATGTGGATACTTTGAACAATTTCATCCTCATTAACCTAGGTGTTTTTACCAGCACTTCTTAGGCTCACGCTGCATGGATTGATTAATGCTTAGGATGCTGCATGTTGAGTCTTTTTTTTGATTATTTTGTGCTTTTGCAAATAGGGTAAAGGTTGCTCCGCCCTTTATTTCTGCGGAGTAGATATAATGTTCGGAATTTTCTAAGCCCAATTCTTCAACACTTGCATAACGCCCATTAGTAATTCGAAATTGCCCTTGCATAAGGGTACTTTCGAGCATCTGATTTTGCGCCTGCTGCCGCCGTGATTTTAAGATATTTCCGCTAAAAACATTACCCGATATGGCCACTAAAATGGCAATGATTGCCAAGGTAATCATTAATTCGATTAAGCTAACTCCTTTGCTCATAAAACTGTACTCCATCTTTTTTAAATTTTCATATACTCAATATCAGTAAAGCACATGGAAAATTTAAAAGGGTATTGAAAGTGCGTTTAAATAAAAAACATCAACTTAGATCTCACCTCAATAGAGGGCTTACCATTTTAGAAATGATGGTGGTACTTACAATTATCGCTCTACTTGCTGCAATTGGCGGCCCATCAATAATTCAAACTTTACGCCATCAGCAATTGAAGGCTTCTTTGCAGACCAGTTACTTTTTACTGCAACAAGCTAAATCCACGGCAATCACACAGAATAAAAACATTACCGTGCAATTTAAAAATGGCGACAACTGGTGTATCGCATTAAGCGATACGGGCCCTTGCAATTGCCAAGTAAAATCGCTGTGTAGTGTGGATAACATAGAGTATCGCGTATCGGCTGAAGATTATCCTCACATCTTATTTTCGAAAATTACCATGGGAAAAGATCAGGCTATTATCTTTGACGGGGTCAGAGGCACTGCAATTGGCAATGCAGGCTCCGGTGTGTTTAGCAATGGCACTGAAGCCGCCAAACTCATTGTGAGCAATTTAGGTCGAGTCAGAATTTGCATGCACAGTGGTCACTTAGGAGCTTTCCAAATATGTTAAGTAGACAACTAAGAGCACTTGGTTTTTCGCTAATTGAATTACTTATTGCCATGGTAATTGGAATGTCGGCATTGGCCAGTTTAGCCGGATTTATTGGTAATGCCGCAGCTTCTAATAGCAAGTTCTTAATGCTAATGCGTTTAAATGAGGAACTTAATACCGTAACAAACTTGATCACTGCAGAAATACAGCGAACAGGTTACAACGCTGAAATAACCGCTGCGATAAATAATCCTGATATTTACCTCAGCCAATTTCATCAACCTATTGTTATTTCCAAGCACCCTAAAGAGAGCAGTGATAGCTGCATACTCTATGCGTACGATAAAGATAAAAATGGCGTTATCAATTTAGAAGGAAGTGATGAAAATTACGGATTTCGACTACATAACGACGCAGTTGAGATGCGTCAAGATGGCGCTGATTGTGCTGCTGGCGGTTGGCAAGATCTGACCGACAGCAGTGTCACTTCTGTTGAGGAGTTACGATTCAGCATCATTTTCACATCCGAATCGACAATAGGTATCCGGATACATATATCAGCCTCAGTAAAACAGCATAGCACCATGAGTAAGCAAATTACTCGAGATGTGTATGCACATAGCCAGCAAAATGTTTAAGCCTAATCGAGCCAAGCAACTGGGTGCAATGATGTTAATCACAGTGACCTTATTGTTGCTGCTGACTTCGACCATCATTGTATATAGCGCTAGGGTTAGCCTAGTAAAGCATCGAGTTAGCCTGAATACACAAAATAAGGTAACCGCTGAGAATATGGCAGCGTTAGGTAACTTCCGATTGCTGTCGCAAATTAGTCAACAGCCGCAACAAGAACTGCCTAAACTAAACATGCTAATAGAAGGACAAGGACAGTATTCTGCTGAAATGAAAAGCTTACAAACTGAGCGATTTAGTCATCAAATGCGCGTCATAAAAATTAGCACTACAGGCACATCAGAAGACCATTTAGCCAACATAGAGGTTTCCCAACATATTATTGCATACCCGCTAATTCGCACATTGCCTAAGGCAGCATTAATAGTTGGTAAATCCATATCTATCGAAAATAAGTTAAAATTAGTTGCTAACCCCAACGGTGCAGGTATAGGTTTGCCTTTGTCCCTGTGGACGTCCGACAAAATCGATATCACTACCTTAGACCTAATTACCTGTCAGCAGTATGAATATATCAATGGCGAATGTGAATCATCCCCCTTGAGTATGGGTCAGCAGAAAAATGGCGATATTGTGGATAATCCGAAGGATTTTCCCAAGGACATATTTACTTACCTGACGAATTTACCGGTTAAATACCGAACACAGCTATTAGATGAGGCTGATAAAGTCATTTCCCACTGTGAAGACCTGAACAATCTAAGTTCAGGATTAATATGGGTGAAAGGCGATTGTAAACTAAGTAAAGAAACCACAGTGGGTACAACAGAACGTCCTGTCATGTTAATAATTGCGAATGGCAATTTGGTTTTTTCTGAAAACTCAGGAGTCCAAGGTATTGTGCTGATGTTGAAGCCATTTGATTCAATTTTGGCAGCCCTCATTGAAGTCAACGGGCCTGCAGTAATTGAAGGTGCGCTCATCGCTAGCGAATCAATTTCATTTAACAACCTACCTTTAACCATAAAATATAATGCTGTTGTGTTAGACAATTTTCGGCAATCTCCAAGTAACTGGCGAATCGCACTTGTACCTAATAGTTGGCGCAACTTCTGATGCCTTTAATAGATGGAGCGCCACAAAAGTTATCACAGGGCTTTTCACTCGTTGAAGTGATGATAGCGTCATTAATATTGCTTGTGGGAATAACGGGGTTTGCAACTATGCAAAACCGCATAATGCAATCAGAAAAATCCTTAGATTTACACGCTAAAGCGGTCCAAATTGCGAAACAAAAAATGGCTGAGCTTAGCTATTTTGAACGTAATCAAACAGACGACGGTAAAACCAGCTACCAATCAATCGCTGACGATAAAGGGGGCGCTTCAGCGGCAGGTGAGATTGAAATAATCGAAAATGCGCATACGGATAATAGCGCTAAATTTAAGCAGCACTGGCAGGTTACAGAGCAATATTATGTTGATTCTGATGATGATGGTAAAGCTGACAAGTGGGTAAATGATGAAGATAAAGATGCACCAGCTCCGCTACCTTCGTTAGCAGACAGAAAAGCCGTAACCGTTAAGGTAAGCTGGCTAGGTAGTGACGGCAAAACCCAACAATATGAGTTAAGTGGTTTTATTGCCCCTATCCCCACAAATAGAAGTTTTCATGTATTTCATAAAACGCCAGAGGGTAACTTAGTAGCCAAAAATCAAATATCAATGACGAGTCAGAAAAATCTCGTTAAACACAAATTAGACGAAGATTTAGTACAGGCAAGTTTACCCATTAAATTCGACGAAAAAACTAAAATCAGCACAGCGAGTACGATTAGGTTGGTGCTCGATGAAGATTCAAAACACGCCACAATACAACAACAAAGAGAATTTGCCTTCGCCCAGTGTCGATGTGCATTGTCCACTGAAACTAAGGCTAAAACGCCAGCACAAGTTGTCATTGATGGAAACCAGTTGGCAATCAAAAAAGGGCTGTGGAAAATCAAAGCCTCAGGTATTGCCGAACCAGGTCAGTCCCCATTGTGTTCTAGTTGCTGTCGTGACCATCACGATACAAAGGATATGCTGACAAATCAAAATTACTATAGAAACGAAAGTGGTAGTGCGCACAAACATTTTAAAGTCGTCAGCGAAGGCAAATATATTAGTGCCAGCAAGATTGGTGATCAATATGATGAAGTATGCCGCTTTGAACGAGTTGATGGCGACTTTGAGTTACTAGCAGATTTACATTCCCTGCAAACCATTTCTTTTCTCAAAAATCAGATGACGGAGGAGTTCAGTAACCAATATCAACAATATGTATCAAACCTGATTAAGAGTCACGTTTTAGAAAAAGCTTTACCTTTATCACCACTTGAAAATACCTTGCTGATGTCGCCATCTGCAGCTCAACTTGAGTTGAGAAGTATCTATGTGGAACGGCTTCAACATGAAGACAACGAAGTCATTAAAAAAATGCTCCTCGACGGCGACTCTGATTGGCAAAGCTTGATACCTTTTTTAGATTTTGAGATAACCATGCAAGCTATCTGGAATAGCAGTAATGAACTCGTTGCTAAGGTTAGCAATCAGCCGAAGCAAAGTGTATTTTCTCCCGAAGAGTTACAATATGCATCTTATAGTAAGGGCCGTTTAATTGCCTTAATGGCTGGCAGCAGTGAATTATCAAATGAAATAAACAAAGGTAACGAAGGCCTAATTGGCTCCCCTTCCATTTCAATGTTTAATCAATATCAAACAATATCTAGCAGAGTACTCCAGCTAAAGGTGAAGGGGGGCGATACACCTGGCCTAATCGTGGATATATTTTGTACGAACACTGAGGATGATATTCAACAGCCCTGTAATGAGAAGCAACTTGCACAAATAAGTAAACTTAAAATGGCACCTGAAAAAAGCGAGTTTAGCTGTAATATTGAAATGTTAACAAACCCTAATACTAGTTTCTTTAGCTGCTCAAACGCTCCTAAAGGCTGGCTGGGCAAGATTGTTATTGATACCAGTCTGCTCGAATCGAGTGTCAATTTAGTTTGGAGAGATCCTAGTGAAAAAACCACAATGGGCACTAGCTTTGGATTGATAAAGCCATTAATTGAAACATCCCACTCTGACTATTGGTTGATAGTAGAATTTGATAGCTGAGCTAAATTCAGGTGGTAGTCTCCCCATGCGTTAGCAACCATAAAAGGCAAACTTCAGGCATAAAAAAGGCCAGTGAGACTGGCCTTTTGAGAACTAATTATGAATTACTGAATATACACTTCGATATCTGCTTTTGCTTTCAATGCTTCAATTAGGTTAGTAATTTCAGTTTGAGATTGCATTTGGCCTAGTTGACGTTGCATGGCTATCACCTGCTCTGCAGGTAATGCCGCGGAGCTGTTCACATTGTTTAGCTGCACAACACCAATATCACCGTTGGCTAGTTCCACTACCGCTTTATTTTGCTCAGGATTAGCTGATAATTGAAATACTTTATCAACAATCGCCGCTGGAATTTCACTACCGAATCTAGCCACATCAGCTTGTAGTTCCCAACCAAGGTTTTTTTCAGCAAGTTTATCGGATATATCAGTACCGTCTTGTAAATCAGCCAATAAAGACTGCGCCCAAGCTTTAGCTGCTTCTTGCGCTTTTTGAGCAGTAAGCTGAATGACGATCTCAGGTTTAACTTCATCTAGTGACTTAGTGCGCTCTGCTTCGTGTTCTTTAACACGAATAATCATCACATTATTCTCACCAATTGAAATCAGTTCACTATTTACACGATCTGCAATTAACTCTTCTGAAAATGCTTGGTTCACTACCAATGGACTTGAAACCTCTGCTGGAGGCGCATTTTGAGTAAACAACTCCGTAGATTTCACTTCAGTATCTAATGCTTCTGCAACTTCGACCAAACCATTTGGCATTTCAAATGCCAACTCAGCAGCGGTGTTCTGAAGAATAAAGAACTCTTCAACTGCTTTTTCCCGTCTTACTTGTTCAGTTAAGGTATCTTTAACTTCGGCAAAAGGCGTTACTTGCTGATCTTTAATCTCAGTAAGCTTAATGATTTGTAATCCGAAATCAGACTCAACAATATCGGTAATGTCACCCACATTTTCAAGATTGAATGCTGCATCTTCAAATTCACTATCCATATCACCGCGAGCAATAAAATCTAAGTCACCACCATTTTCAGCAGAAAACGCGTCATCTGATACTTCAGAAGCAACTTTTGCAAAATCTTCGCCACCACGTACACGCGCTAAAGTAGCTTCAGCTTTCGCCCTGGCAGCTTCTTCGTCATCACCAAATTCGATAAGAATAAGTGAAAGTTTTCTTTGTTCAGCAGTTTGGAAATCATTAGAAGATCTATTGTATAAGTCTTCTACTTCTTGTTCTGTCACTTCAATACCTGACATCAAATCATCAGCATTAAGCTCAATATATTCCAAGCTTACTTTTTCTTGAGTATCGAACTGAGCAAGGTTTTGTTGATAATATACTTCAATATCCTGATCGTTTACTTCTACTGATGAAGCAAAATCAGCCGAGGGCACTGAGAAATATTGAATATCGCGAGTTTGCAATTGCAGGGAAAGAACTTTAGAGGCTTCAGACTTTAGACTAAACTCACTGCCTAACATCGCGCTGACGAACTGTTGTCGCGTCATTTCGCTACGTAGGTAGTCTTTGAAGGTACTAGGTTGAAAGCCAACTTGACGTAATGTCGCTTTAAAACGCTCATTATCAAAAGATTGACCAACTTGAAACTCTGGCATATTGACAATACTTTCACGAATTTGCTCGTCGCTAACACGCAAACCAATTTCTTCGGCTGCTTGCTCCATCAACTTATCCGCGATAAGTCTATCCAGAATACTCTTACGAAACTGATTCAAATACGCAGTATCAGCGGCAAGTATGCTGAAGCTTTCTCCGAATTGTGCTTCCATCCGTGCACGCTCATTCTGATACGCACGATCAAATGTAGTTTGGGATATTTCACTTCCATTAACCGATGCAGCTGCATTGCTTGATGAAGATACATAACCGCCAACGCCCGCGAAGACGAAACTTAAAATAACTAAACCTAGGATCACTACAGCCCAAGTGCCTTGCGATCCTTCTCTAATTTTTTCCAACATATGCGTCTTTTCTCTCCGACGGACTAATGAATTCAACCGTGTTAAACGTTTTCTACACGGTAATAAAGCGGCAGGATTATAACGTGAAAAATGGTTTGATCACCAGTGATATACCCAAGTAAAACGAATTCAGCGGTTGTTTCGAATAATTATTTAAAATTTATTCACATTGGAGGCCAACTTAACCCCCTAATAAGCAACCAACTCATTGCGCTTTGCGCTTTTTAGTTTTTTCGTACTAAACATACAAAAAGGGCGATGATCGCTCATCGCCCTTTTTTAAAAGACTAAAATTCTTAGTTACAAGAATCTTTAAGTGCTTTACCAGCTTTGAAAGAAGGCACTTTCGCTGCAGCAATCTGGATAGTTTCGCCAGTTTGCGGGTTACGACCACTGCGAGCTGAACGCTCACGAACTGAGAATGTACCAAAGCCAACTAGCGCTACTTGATCGCCGTCTTTAAGAGCTGCAGTAACTGCATCGGTAAATGAATCAAGAGCACGACCAGCAGCTGCTTTAGAAATATCTGCACCAGCAGCAATACTATCGATTAGTTGAGACTTGTTCACAATAGATCCCCTTCATTTGTTTTTATTTATTGTTCCGCACATTTTTTATTACGGTCACGTTATAGCAAGCTTAATTTTTAATTTCAAGCAATGTTTTACGATTTTTTTACATTTATGAATCGTCTCAATCCCTTTTGTGATAAGGCTTCTGACGAATCTGTGCTAAAGGCTATCATATCTTTTAACTTAGGGAAGCCCTAAAATCCAAAAAATATAAAAAAATAGCCGTTATTGGTTACTTTTTATTCGATTTCACTTTTTCGGGGCTAAAACCCTCAGGGTTTTCCTGTAATGCCAAGTTCAAAACCTCATCAATCCATTGGACTGCGTGAATATCTAGGTCTTGTTTGACGTTATCTGGAATCTCTTCAAGATCACGTTCGTTGTCTTTAGGAATCACTACTGTTTTAATTCCACCACGGTGAGCGGCCAGTAATTTTTCTTTCAACCCACCGATGGCTAACACTTCACCACGAAGTGTAATCTCACCAGTCATAGCCACTTCAGCTTTAACTGGATTACCGGTCAGAGAAGAAACCAAAGCTGTGCACATTGCGATACCCGCACTTGGACCATCTTTTGGCGTCGCTCCTTCAGGAACGTGCACATGGATATCACGTTTTTCATGGAAATCTTCGTTGATACGTAATTTCTCAGCTCGGCTACGTACAACTGTCATTGCCGTTTTAATGGACTCGAGCATTACGTCGCCCAAAGATCCGGTAAAGGTTGTTTTCCCTTTTCCAGGCACTGAGGTTGTTTCAATTGTGAGCAAATCACCGCCAACAGACGTCCAAGCGAGTCCAGTTACCTGACCAATTTGATTGCTGCCTTCGGCTTTTCCATAATCAAAACGTTGAACACCTAAGAAATCTTTTAAATTATCTTGGTTAGCAACAACTTGCTTTATCGATTTATCCAGTAAAATGTTTTTCACTGCTTTGCGACAAATCTTGGAAATCTCTCGTTCCAAGCTACGTACGCCGGCTTCCCGAGTGTAATAACGAATAATGCCAATAATCGCCGAATCTTCAATGACCAATTCACCGGTTTTAAGTCCGTTTCTGGACATCTGCTTTTCAACCAGGTGACGGGTGGCTATGTTCAGCTTCTCGTCCTCTGTGTAACCAGATAAGCGAATAACTTCCATACGGTCTAACAATGGACCGGGGATATTCATACTGTTAGACGTCGCGACGAACATCACGTCTGACAAATCATAATCCACTTCTAGATAATGATCGCTAAAGGTGCCGTTTTGCTCGGGATCTAACACTTCTAACAATGCAGAAGAGGGATCACCACGCATGTCTGAAGACATTTTGTCAATTTCATCTAGTAAAAATAGTGGATTTTTAACCCCTACTTTCGCCATTTTTTGAATCAATTTACCTGGCATCGAGCCAATGTAAGTGCGTCTATGACCACGAATCTCAGCTTCATCACGCACTCCACCAAGGGCCATTCTCACGTATTTACGGCCGGTAGCTTTGGCGATTGACTGTCCCAATGAGGTTTTACCCACTCCAGGAGGACCAACTAAGCATAAAATTGGACCTTTGAGCTTCTTAACTCGCTGTTGAACCGCTAAGTACTCAATGATTCTTTCTTTAACTTTGTCCAAACCGTAGTGGTCTGAGTCAAGAATATCGTCAGCTTTGGCTAAATCTTTCTTAACCACACTGCGTTTATTCCAAGGTACATTTGCTAGCCAATCAATATAACTGCGCACTACAGTCGCTTCCGCAGACATTGGCGACATCATTTTAAGTTTGCGTAGTTCAGCCGTTGCCTTTTCTTTTGCCTCTTCAGGCATTTTAGCTTCTTCAATCTTTTTAGCTAAGGCTTCAAATTCATCTGGAGTTTCATCCAGCTCACCCAATTCTTTTTGGATAGCCTTCATCTGCTCATTCAGATAATACTCACGTTGGCTTTTTTCCATTTGCTTTTTAACCCGAGTACGGATTTTTTTCTCTACTTGAAGCAAATCGATTTCGTTTTCCATGAGTGCCATCAAATACTCTAAACGCTCATTCACGCCTTCCATTTCGAGTACTTTTTGTTTTTCAGACAGTTTCAATGGCATATGTGCCGCCATCGTATCTGCAAGCCTAGCGGCTTCTTCGATACCACTAAGAGAGGTTAACACCTCTGGTGGGATCTTTTTATTCAGTTTAACGTAACCTTCGAACTGAGAAATTGCTGAGCGTATCAACACTTCTTGCTCGTTTTCTGCAACCTCTTGATCTTCTTTACGCACAACTTCTGCAACAAAGAATTCGTCGGTTTGTAAAAATGTTTGAATTTGACCTCGTACGTTACCTTCAACCAACACTTTCACTGTGCCGTCAGGTAATTTAAGAAGCTGTAAAATCGTTGCGATGGTACCAACTTGATACACATCATCTGTCTCTGGCTCATCTACGCCAGCGTCTTTTTGGGCAACCAAAAAAATCTGCTTATCTTTGTCCATTGCTGCTTCTAAACAACGGATAGATTTTTCTCTGCCAACGAACAATGGGATAACCATGTGGGGATACACCACCACATCACGCAATGCCAATACTGGCATTTCAATGCGATCTACTCGCTCATCTGTCATGCTACATCTCGTTTTAGTTAACTGCTAGAAAGGTAATGCTTATGTATATGGGGTTAACACAGTAAAGTTCAATTAAATAACACTACGATACTATGAAATCTTATTCAAATTATATTTTTATCTTTGAAAATCAGAAAGTTAAATAGACTAACAATATGAATTAATTTACCTAAATTAAATTAGGTAGAATTACGCTTAAGCATTAGGGGGACTTAGATAGAGTATCGAGTTAATTAACGCGTAGATAATAATAAAGGCTCCGAAGAGCCTTTAAATTTCTAACTAGTTTATTCTGCGGCGGCTTTTTTATCTGTACCGCTGTCGTAAATAAGGATGGGTTTAGATTCCCCTTTGATGACTGTTTCATCAATAACCACTTTACTTACGCCTGTCATCGAAGGTAAATCATACATTGTTTCCAACAAAACACCTTCAACGATAGATCTCAATCCACGTGCACCAGTTTTTCGCTGCATTGCTTTGTTGGCAATAGCATGCAAAGCATCTTCTCGAAACTCTAACTCAGTATCTTCCATTGCGAACAATGCACCGTATTGCTTAGTTAGCGCATTCTTAGGCTCTTGAAGAATTTGGATTAATGCTTCTTCGTTCAACTCTTCTAAACTAGTAAGAACGGGCAGACGACCTATAAATTCTGGAATCAGTCCATATTTCACCAAGTCTTCTGGTTCTACTTTTTTGAATAGTTCATTAGATGCTTTTTTATCGTCTTTACTTTTAACTGTTGCACCAAAACCAATACCAGAGCCCACCGCTGCGCGCTGCTCTATGACTTTATCCAAGCCAGCAAATGCACCACCACAGATGAATAGGATCTTAGAAGTATCAACTTGCAAAAACTCTTGTTGAGGATGTTTACGGCCACCTTGAGGTGGAACCGAAGCAATAGTACCTTCAATTAGTTTTAATAGTGCTTGCTGAACACCTTCACCTGAAACATCACGGGTAATCGAAGGATTATCAGACTTCCTAGATATTTTGTCTATTTCATCAATGTAAACTATGCCGCGCTGCGCTTTTTCGACGTCATAATCACATTTTTGCAATAATTTTTGAATAATATTTTCAACGTCTTCACCCACATAACCGGCTTCGGTTAATGTAGTTGCATCGGCCATCGTAAATGGCACGTCTAAAAGCCTTGCAAGTGTTTCTGCAAGCAATGTTTTACCACTACCAGTAGGTCCAATAAGTAGAATGTTACTCTTACTTAATTCAATGCCATTATGTACGTCGCCACTTCTAAGTCGTTTATAGTGATTATAAACAGCAACAGACAATACTTTTTTAGCGTGTTCTTGACCAATCACATACTCATCAAGATGGGCATGGATTTCTTTTGGTTTAGGTAAAGCGTCTTGCTTTTTCTTAGGCGAAATCTCTTTAATTTCTTCACGAATAATATCGTTACAAAGTTCGACACATTCGTCGCAAATGAACACTGAAGGTCCAGCGATAAGTTTGCGCACTTCGTGCTGACTCTTACCGCAGAACGAGCAATACAATAGCTTGTTGTCGCCGTCTGTGTTTTGCTTATCACTCATTTATCAATTGCCCCTTCCAATTCGTCATATCGTTTTGTGCTTTATCTCTAAGCCCATATTGACGTTACAGGCTAAACAATATACTACTTAAATTACTATTTGGTTTTTAGTGCATCACTTCGACTAGTTAACACTTGGTCAATTAAACCGTAATCTTTAGCTTCAGCTGCACTTAAAAAATTGTCACGATCTGTATCTTGAGAAACTTTATCGTAATCCTGACCGGTATGTTCTGCCATCAAACGGTTTAGCTTCTCTTTAATAGACAGGATTTCTTTAGCATGTATTTCAAAATCAGATGCCTGTCCTTGAAATCCGCCCAAAGGCTGATGAATCATCACTCGAGAGTTTGGCAAACAATAACGCTTACCTTTAGCTCCACCTGACAACAAGAATGCGCCCATACTGGCAGCTTGCCCAACACACACAGTGCTCACGTCAGGTTTAATAAAGTTCATTGTATCATATATGGCCATTCCTGCCGTAACAGAACCACCTGGAGAGTTAATATATAAAAATATATCTTTCTCAGGGTTTTCAGCTTCTAAGAACAACATCTGAGCCACGATTAAGTTAGCCATGTGATCTTCAACTTGACCAACTAAGAAAATTACATTCTCTTTCAATAGTCTAGAATAGATATCGTAAGAGCGCTCACCCTTTGCAGTTTGTTCTACAACCATGGGGACAAGTGCATTGAGTGGATCGATCGGATTATTCAACATAAAATTAATTCTTCAAAAATGAAAATGCTCGGTAATTACCGAGCATTTAATCAGGTGCTGACTATTGAAGTCAATTACCAAAGGCCTAAATTATTGTTGTTTGTTCATGATATCGTCAAAAGCTGTGTCAACTTCTTTAACTTTAGCCTGACTTAGAACCAATTCAACTGCTTGCTCTTCAAGCGCAACATTTTGAATTTGCTGCAATAATTCATTATTTGTTTTGTAGTACTCAATGACTTCAGATGGATCTTCGTAAGCAGAAGCAGTTGTTTCAATTAACTGCTCAACTTTTGCATCATCCACTTTAATTTCATTGATTTTGATGATTTCACCTAAAATTAGACCAATTGAAACGCGACGTTTAGCATTTTCTTCGAACAAGTCAGCTGGTAATTCAGGCATATTTGCACTGTTGCCACCAGATTGTTGTTGGAAACGTTGCTTCGCTTGCTCGCGTAACGCGTCGATCTCTTGATCAAGAAGTGCTTTAGGAACATCAATACTGTTTTGCTCAAGCAATCCAGAGATGACATCTTCTTTCAATTTAGCTTTAAGGGTTTGATCAAGTTCACGTTGCATGTTCTTACGAACTTCAACTTTAAGTGCTTCAATATCGCCATCTTCAATACCGAATAATTTAGCAAATTCTTCGTCTACTTTAGGTAGCTCTAAACCTTCAACCTTAGTGACAGAGATAGTGAACTCAGCTTCTTTACCTTTTAGGTTTTCAGCGTGGTAATCTTCAGGGAAAGTCACTTTAGAAACAACTTCTTCACCTTTCTTCGCGCCAACTAATGGTTTTTCAAAACCAGGAATCATGCGATCTTTACCAAGCTCTAGTGGGAAGTCTTCGGCTTTACCGCCGTCAAACTCTTCACCATCAATAGTACCTACGAAATTAATCGTTACACGATCATCTTTCTTCGCTTTACGCTTAACTTCTTTCCAGTCAGCGTGTTGCTTACGCAAGGTATCCATCATGTTGTCGAGATCTTTGTCGTTTATTTCAACAACAGGCTTTTCAATCTCGATTTTATCAATACCTTGAACTTCTAGTTCAGGATAAATTTCAAAAGATGCAACAAATTCTAAATCTTCGCCATCCACATCTTTTGTCATTTCAAAGCGAGGCATACCCGCTGGATTCAGTTTCTCTTGAACCACAGCTTCGTAGAAATTACGTTGCATGGCTTCACCAGCAACTTCTTGACGAACAGCCTGGCCAAAGCGTTTTTTAATAACAGTGACTGGCACTTTACCTGGACGGAAACCATTAATACGTTGGGTTTTAGCCAACTGCTGTAAACGTGACTTTACCGCTGAATCAATAGAATCAGCAGGAACAGATATGGTTAAACGGCGTTCTAGGCCTTGAGTCGTTTCGACTGACACTTGCATTATTATTCCTCAACTATGCGTCACATAACGCGTAATTCGAACTCGCAGCAACTGATAAATAACGTATTAGATTGATGTATTTATTTAATGTAAAAACAACAGGCTATTTTAGATACCAATACTGCCGCATATTGCGGACCTTGTTGGTCCACCTCGGTTAAAAAAGACGCGACAGTATACAGGCTGAGGGCTGCATAGTCGAGGGTAAAAATTAATTTAAATTAGCCCATCAATATAGAATAAGAATATCAGTCAAAAACCCATAGCAGCAGCGTCGGCTGATATGTTTTTTTCACCGGCTTAGGTTAATTGCATAACTGCTTAATATGTGGAATATTATTTGAAGAAAAAGTGACTATACTCTGAGCCTAATTTGAATCCCAAAGATATACTATTGCATCAGTTGAGATGCATATTGACGATTTCAGGTGCGAAACATATCAGCATGTTTCACCCCCAGCTGGATTGGAAATCTGATCGAATTTCGGCCGGTTCAACTGAACCTATTGGGCAATTATCAAGTGATGAGATTAGCTTTTATACGGGTATAGAAGCAGTTCGAACATCGTTAGATAAGAAGGTTCAATACAAGCCCTTAGACCAAACAACAATGCTGATACAAGTCACGGTTTCCTTCAGCTCAGATGTTAGCAGTTTAAACAATGAAGACTCCAATTTCGACTTAGTACCACCAGAAAAATCTCGCCGCACCCCAGTTCGCCCTTTTAATGCAGAGCAGTCTTACTTTGTAAAAATGACGTTCAACCAAGCTTTGCCTGCATGGTTAACTCAATCAAGCAATAATTCAGAACAATCGAACAATACCTTTTCTGCGTTAGAGCAGTTGATCTTAGCCGCCGGAATGCAAAGTCAATTAGTTAGTGATTTCTTATTTTTATTGTCTGACCCTCTCACGAACCTGTGCCCAAGACCTGTACTGCAAAGTAAAATCGCCAAGCTTAGTCAATCCTATTCGATTGGTTTAGTGATGCTGCACTGTATCGATTTTCACCAGATCAATAAGAAATTTGGACACCAATTTGGCGATACCGTAATACAAGAAATCGCGACTAATCTTAAAGATATCACTCGTGAAGGTGACATCTTATGCCGATTTGGCGGGGCACTTTTTGGCGTCGCATTCCCCGTCAATGAGCAGACGGATGTTGCTAGCCTAGCTAAAAAATTACAACGCTCCTTGCAGCAAAAACAATATCTAGAGGGTGCAATCAACCTATTATTCGATTTAGGTGCTGCAATTGTGGAGCATAATGAACAGTCAAGCAGTGAAAATGAAAGTGCCAATACGCTAATTAATCGAGCTGACCAAGCATTAAAAGTAGCCCAACAAGAAAATCAACCGTCAATCATCACTTGGCATAAAGATGATTTCAATTTGTATCAGCAACAGTTTAATTATCTTGGCGGAATATTTACGGCCGACACAGTAACAGACTATCGTAACATGTTGTTATTGTGGGATATTTCCTCACTAATTGCAGACAAATACGACTTTTCCCAACTCTGTCAAAGTGTGGTGCAGCGTTTAGCTCAAACCTTTGACTTTGTCTGTGCGGGGATCATCAGCACACAAGAAAATGACGAAACCGAATATAAATATTCAATCGATTCAAACGATAACGCGATTTCCTTAAGTAATAAGGACCACGCTTTTTTAGCTGAAATTAAACAAATGCAAAAAGTAGCGATAGAGAGCAGAAAGCCATCCGAACGCTATATGGGAAGTGCGCTTCTATTGGTTTTACCTTTAGAAATCGAAACCCAAGATTGTTTTTTCATTTGCGGCAATGCCGAACGATTTGAAGTCAAACATGACACCAAAGTGTTGTTATCAGGTTTAACTCGTCAACTAGGCAAAGCACTGCGCAGAAGTCGATTGGAAGAAGAATTAAATCGAAAACTTGAAAGTCAAAATGAACAACTTCAAATTGAATTGGCGCAATTAAAAGAAGGTCTGCAAGTAAGCAGTATTATTTATCGTTCACAAGCAATGGAAAACTTGATGCGCCATGCCAAACGCGCAGCATTAACCGATACAACCGTTTTGGTAACGGGTGAAAGTGGCACAGGTAAAGAGCGTTTAATCAATGCTTTACACCAAATGGGCAACCGCAAAGACAAGGCATTTGTAATTGTAGATTGCGGCTCTATTCCTGAAACATTAATAGAATCTGAATTATTTGGTCATGTCAAAGGTGCATTTACTGGAGCGCAAAATACCACCTCAGGAAAAGTGCTGGATGCGAATGGTGGCGTGCTAGTGTTAGATGAAATTGGTGAACTGCCTTTGAATATGCAAACAAAGTTATTACGCTTTGTACAAGAAAAACATTTCACCCCCGTGGGCGGCAATAAAGTCATCAGTGTCGATGTGAAAATTATTGCGGTTACCAATCGAGACTTAGCCGAAGAAGTAGAACAGGGACGTTTTCGTAAAGATTTATATTACCGTTTAAATGTTTTAACTTTACACAATCCACCTTTGCGCGAAAGAGTCGAAGATATCGCACTGTTAGCGACGCATTTTTTAAAGAAATTTGCCGAACAATTCAAAGTCGAAAAACGAACCCTAGCCCCCGCCACTCTAGATAAAATGATGAAGTATTCCTGGCCAGGTAATATTCGTGAGTTAGAAAACCGCTTGATGCAAGCAACTTTACTCAGTGAAGATAGCCTTATCGAATGGGAATTGTTGAATATTCATGACGAGGGGCAACAATATGCAATGCCCAGTGTAGGTCATTCTACCCCTACGACGCTTCAGCAGCGTCCGAATGCAGGTTTGGTTTCACATACCAGCAGCAACTTGCCTAATACCTTATCTGCGCCTGAGACGGCTATGCCAACCCAGACTCCAGTACCTATCCATGCAAATAATGAGGCCCAATCACGACGTTTAAACACAGAGCTCTATTTTGAAGAGCTGTTAGCGGTTTTTAAACATCAACTTGCCACGTCGGGTCAACACCCTCAATTTTTTAATGCGCCATACGGCACTTGGATTGAGGACGAATTAATCATAAAAACCTATATCGCAACCGATCGTAAGATGCGCTTAACCGCCGCGCGGTTGTCGATATCACAAAGTACGGCTCGCCGAAAAGTAGAGAAAATTCTAAAAGAGATTGATGCAGGATCATTAGACCGCCCTTCAGACTGGGAGCAGGTTAGTGCGGCCTTGTTACCTATTGCCACAGGAGACATTCACGTTAACAATTGTGTGGCGAAAATAAAGCTGTTGGTTTTGCAAGCGGTTTTAAACACGCCAGTTTATAGCATGGCCCAAGCTGCTGAAATGTTGGGGGTTAGCGAACCAACCTTTTATAAACTAAAACGTGAATTAGAGAGCTCTGATTAAACAAATCTGACTCAAGCAAACTCATATAGGTATTCTTCAGATTAACAAAAGCGATGGCATTTTAAATTTAAACCGCAAATCACCCTAGTGCAGTATTAAAATATAGGTGAGACCCAGCAAATATTATCTGCGTCTTAATTTAATATCTAAGACTTTGGAATCACTACTGATATTAGCCTGCCTAATTCGGACATAACCTTCATCAATCACGTTATCTATGTTTTGCGTCAATGTATTCATAATCCCCATCGGCGGCATTTCTTTAGACTGCAAGATACCTGTCCACTGGTTGCGCCCCGCCTCTTTGGATTTGTACAAAGCATTATCGGCTAACAGATGCACTTGTTCCCAACTCAAGGAGTCTGGGTAATGATGTGAGAACGGGTACATGCTGTATCCGATGGAGCAAGATAAATGCATCTTTTGTTTAAGATCAATATCAAAGCCGTAGCCGGCAATTTTGCTACGCAAACGCTCTGCGAGAAGCTCAATTTCCTTCACTTCTTCAACTCGTCCCATTATTAAAAACTCATCCCCACCCCAGCGTATCACCGTATCTGACTTACGACATACCGCTTTCAACAAATCACTTACCTGACAAATCACTTTGTCTCCAGCATCATGACCATAGGTATCGTTGATCGGTTTGAACCCGTCTAAATCAAACATCAGGAAAAACAATCTTGGACCATCGTCAGCGGTGAACTTTCCAGCACTAAGTGATTGTTCAAAGTCACGAAAAACACTTGCGCATTGTTGTTCAACAATGCTGTTTAGATAACGTCGATTATGTAACCCAGTTAGTTGATCAGTGACACTGGCGTTAAGCAATTGTTCATTGGCTTCACGCAATTCGACAGTTCGACTTTTCACTTCTAACTCAAGTTCATGGCGATAATTCGCTTCTTTTTCCAACTTGTTAACATACGAACGATAAACCCAATAACCTATTGCAACGGCGATAAGGATATAAATCGTATAGGCCCACCATGAATACCAAGGTGCGGGTAACACGGTTAATGCAACATCAGCGCCCTGTTCATTCCAAATACCATCATTGTTGGACGCCTTAACTCTAAATAAGTAATTTCCAGCCGGCAGGTTAGTATAGGTGGCTTTTCGAATATCTCCGGCTTCTATCCAATTGTTATCAAAACCTTCTAACTTGTACAAATAACGATTATTGTTTGGTGAGGCGAAATCTAAACCGGCAAATTCAAAGGCAATTAAATAGTCTTTATGGGAAATTTGAATGTGATTGCTTCGTTGACCTGATGAGTCTAAAACAAACACTTCATTTAACTTTTGGAATTTGGTCAAAACAACCGGCGGAACATGTTGGTTTGGCGCTATTTTTGATGGATAAAACGAAGTCGCTCCATTGGTTCCACCAAAATAGAGTTTACCACTTTTCGACCGGTAGTAAGCGCCATTGTTAAACTCATTCCCCTGTAATC
Organism: Aliiglaciecola lipolytica; assembly: GCF_018860635.1. Lineage (GTDB taxonomy): Bacteria > Pseudomonadota > Gammaproteobacteria > Enterobacterales > Alteromonadaceae > Aliiglaciecola > Aliiglaciecola lipolytica_A. Next base: position 143,020 of record NZ_JAHKPT010000035.1, on the reverse strand, counting down.
CGTGGGAACTATCATAGTTTAGGAGCTCAGAGGTCTTTGGATTTAACTTGCTTATACCACGGTTTGTGCTCAACCATAAGAATCCAGCTTCATCTTCAAGAATACCGAAAACACTGCTACTTGGTAGGCCTTCGTAACGAGAAATCCGTTCAAATTCAAATATGCCGAGTTTACGATTCTCAGCAGAAAGTTTCGCCACACCAGCTCCTCTGGTGCCAATCCACATATTTTCTTGGGAATCTTCGTAAATCGTCCAAACTTCTAGGCTGCCCAAAGATTTTGGATCATCAACCTTATTCGGAATTCGCATAGCGGTGCCCGTAGTAGGATTGAAAATATTTAATCCAGCTCCCCAAGTGCCTATCCAAAGTAGGCCATTCTTGGCTTTATGAACGGTCAATAACTTATTGCTACCTAAGGTTTGTAGATCTGTTTCATCCGATAAATAACGCATGAATTTTTGAGTTTTTATGTCAAACAAATTCAAACCACCACCAAAGGTAGTAATCCATAATTTGTTATTGCCAGCAGGTTCAATTGAGGTAACCCCCGGTGCTGATAAAGCGTTAGGATTGTTTTTATCCGCAGGGTAATGAGTGAAGGTCATCGTGCGAGTATCGAGTTTACTCATACCTTGGTCTTGATAGCCAATGTAAAGCTCATCACCATTTTCAGAGTAAAGTGACATCACAGTGTTACTGCGTAACGAATTATCGTCATTTTCATCCGCAACTAAATGTTGAATAATGCCAGTTTCAACATTTAACAAATCCAATCCACCAATCGAGCCTATCCAGATTTGATTTTCTTTGCCGTCAAAAAAAGTATTGATGTAACTACCGCTAAGGCTTTTTGATTTGTCTACCGCTTCCCGAATGTGGTCAAAGTTAGAGGTAGCCGTATTCCACTTGTTCAACCCCTTAATACTTCCTACCCAAAACACATTACCGCGATCTTGGAATAAGTAAGTTAACTTGCTATCTGAAAGGCTATAAGGGTTTTGTTTTTCAGGTTTGATATGTAAAAACGATTCACTATCGCTTTCCAATCGAAAAAGACCGTCAGAGGTAGCTAACCAAATTTTATTATTGCGATCTTGATATATATGGCTGATTTTCTGGTCAACTAGGGGCTCAGGTAACCAAACTCTGTAATCATCATTCGCTTCTTTGGGCAAAGTAATAACAGTTGCACCTTTATCACTGCCTAGCCAAAGCCTGTGTTGACTATCAACCATAATTGTCTTTACTTGATTAGTTTGCCCCCCCGTAACTAGGTCCATTTCCGCAGCGTCCACTAAAACCTGATGGGAATTGGCGTCGAGTTTGATTACGCCTAAACCTAGGGCTGAGACCCACAAATTGCCTTGCTGGTCTTCGCTGATACTTTGCACTGAAATACGCTTTGTTTCGTCAGCGCTAAGGGCTACATTAGTGAAATCATCAGTGGCTGGATTATATATATTCAATCCGTTGTCAGTGCCAATCCAAATTTGATTTTGTGATGAGTTAAACAGTACTCGCACAGTGTCTGAATTTATACTACCTTTGTCTGCGGCTTGATATCGGTAATGTTTGAAGGTTTGCGAGCTTTTATCAAACACATTAACGCCATTGCGTGTGCCTATCCATAAGACATTTTTTTGCGGCTCTATAATCGAATAGACCCAATCAGAACTTAACGAGTCTTTATTTCTGGAACTGTAAGTGAATACTTTGAATTGATAACCATCATATCGGTTCAGGCCTTCTTGCGTGCCAAACCACATGTATCCTTCAGAGTCCTGAAAGGCGGTTAATATATTTTCTTGGGACAACCCTTGGTCTAGGGTAATACGTTGAAACTTAATATTTTCATTATCTGCTATCGCGTTAAAAGCGCTAAACAATACAATTAAAATAAGCATTATTTGTAATTTTAGGTTTTTAACTAGCATCAATGACTTCATCTATTTATTTTGTCCTAATCGTTGAAAGCATGAGCATCTTAGTAGCCGATTACCACATGTTCAACCAAAATTGATAACTCTTTTATTCTGAAACAAGCAAGCTGCATTCATGGAATGCAGCTTGCTATTACGCAATGTAGAATTAATTAGTCTATTTCAATTTCCAATAGCTGATTTGATTGTTGTTCATCATTCGCTACAGATTCGTCTAACAATGCTTGGTTAACAGTTTCGATTGATGTATTTCCATCCCATACTGAACCTTCGATTGAAGTTAAGGCATCCCAAATTGATCCTTGGATAGACGATAAACCATCCCAAATCGAACCTTCAAGGGCAGTAGAACCATCCCAGATTGAACCTTCAAGACTAGACAAACCATCCCAAAGTGAACCTTCAAGGGCGGTAGTGCCATCCCAAATTGAACCTTCTAATACTGAGAATCCATCCCAGATTGAACCTTCAAGTATAGTAGAACCATCCCAAATCGAGCCTTGCAGGGCAGTAGTACCATCCCAGATTGAACCTTCAATAGTCGTTGAACCATCCCAAATTGAACCTTGAAGTGCAGTGGTCCCATCCCAAATTGAACCTTCAATTGCAGTAAGTCCATCCCAGATAGAGCCTTCAATCGTTGTCGTACCATCCCAGATTGAACCTTCAGCTACGAATTCACCATTACCTAGTGCTAACAACAGTTGACCTTGTTCAGTCACTCGTGCCGGCCCCTTAAAGTGAGCAACACCGTTCAAATCAGCTGTAAGATCTAAGCCTACATTGGCACAACCTGAAGCAGTGCTTGTAACAGCCGCATAGGCATTGATTAGACCTGCACCTTGTGTGAAAGGACCATAAGCTTCACCTGTAGATGGATCTGTCATAGCTGACGCTGAATCAATCAAACGACACTTTACATCATCAGGGCTTAAGTAAGGATTGTGCTGCAACATTAAGGCAACCGTACCTGTAACCACTGCAGCTGCCTGAGAAGTACCAGATATCATGTGGTAATCTTCACCGGTCTCAGATTCTACGAAGTTTTTGTTTTTCAGTAAATTTTTGTTCATTTTAGAGCTGATATGCCCACCAAATGCTACGATTTCAGGTTTAACAAAGCCCTCTACTGAAGGTCCCTTAGACGAGAACGTTGTCATACGATCATCGCTTGCATCGCTGGGAGTATAACTGTCTGTCGCTGCACCAACGGTAATAATATACGGATTGTTACCTGGAACTGACACTGTGGCATAATCTGAGCCAGTGTTACCTACTGAAGTCACCACTACAATACCAGCATCCCATAAACGCATCACAGCTTGGTTAATTGGATCGCTCCAATAGTTAGATTGCACACTAGCCCCTAACGACAAATTTAGCACACGTATACGATAGCGATTACGGTTTTGATAGATATAGTTTAAGCCGTCTAACACATCCGTATAGCTGCCATTGCCTGAAGCATCAAAGGCTTTAACAGATAACAAATATACGTCTGGCGCCATGCCGTTAAACTTACCATCTTCACTTTTTAAACTGCTGGCAATTATCCCGGTCACGTGACTACCATGGCCGTTTTGGTCATCATTCAAAGTGCGCGTCTTTTTACTTTTGATCGCGTTATACTTATAAAAAGCACGTGAAGTCTCGTACTGGTTTTGTAGCAAATATTTACCTTGGCTTCCGCCCATCAATGTACCGCTGTCTAAAACAGCTACTGTCACACCTCGTCCAGTAATCCCCTTTTCATGCAACAAATCTGCCTGAGTTTGAGTGGCGATATTGTTATCGATGGCGAATTTTTTAAGTTGGCCTGGAGCACTTTCCGACTTCCCATTATCACTTCCCATGGTCATTACGTTTCTATCTGCGGTAACGTGCAAACCAGATATATTGGCTAGTTCATCAGCCTGAGAAACAGACAAATATGCGCTTATGGCGTTGATAATAGGGAATTCACGAGCCACCGCACCACCAACGCGCTCTACTGCAGAAACTAGAGCATCGCGACCTAACCCCTGTAATATATAGGATTGTTCTTTTGCGACGTTCTGTTTAATAACCATTTGCGGGGTACTGCCCGATTCGGTAAAAAAAGGAACACTGCTACTATTGGCTTGAGTTGTCAGCATCACTGCTGAAACACTGCCAATTAGTGATAACGCTCCAACTAACAATGTTTTCTTATCTGTAAAAAAACTCATTTTACCACTCCACTTCGGATAAATTTTAATCTCTACAGATATCAATGCACACACCATGCCAGATTTAAAAATAAGTATAACCCATTGTTTTAATTGATTTAATATAATTTATCAAAAACAAAACTTAAAATATGAAACACAAACTTAAATACTGAACAAAAATAAGAACCACTTATTCATAATTTAAGTCATAAATGCGAGTCCAATTAAATTACCTTAAAATTTGCGTTACTTGCCTTTAGTATTTGTTAGACAAAGTAACAAAAGCCTTCTTTAAGATGTATTTATAACCGTTATTAGGGTGTCCCCCTGAAATAGGCATTGAGAAGCAAGCTAGTGATGGTTATCCTGCACCTAACATTAATACAAATATACTCCCGAGTTCTCTGCATGAGCAATAGCAATAGCAATAGCAAAATAATTCTAGCCATCCTTTTCATCGCAATAGCAGTATTGTGTTATGTCATGTTTGCACCTCCTGCTCATGAGCCAATTGAGCTGTCAGAGGAAGTCAAAAAAGAGTTACTGAATGAGACCGGCGATATCGGTATGCAACAACAACAGCATCCACAACATTTACAGCCTGAGGAACAAGAAATAGATTTGGAAGGTATACCGCCAAGCCCATTAGATATTTCATTAATAGGGGTGGTAGCCAGTGATGTGGATACTGAAGCCTCAGCAACCATTCAATCACGTTTACAAATTCGCACTTACTTTATTGATGACCAAATTGCATACACCAATGCGGTTATTCAAGAAATAAGGAACGATAGGGTTATATTGTTAAATGAAGGTCAACGACAGGTTTTATTGCTTAGAGGAACCGCTTCGAGCGATGAAGACAAGGGGAACACTAATACCAATTCAAACTCATCAAATGGTTATGATCAAAATTCCAATGATGATGACATTGCAAAATCAATTGGCAATCGACCTAAATTATTAGAGCATATTATTCATATTTCACCGTTTGACCAAAATGACTTATCGGCAGGTTTTAACGTGTCTCCAGGCATGAATCCAAAACTGTATAAAAGTGCAAATTTCAAACAAGGTGATATTTTACAAAAAATAAATGGTAACGATATCACCACAGAAGAGGGACTAGAGGCCGTTCAAACATTACTGCCCACCGCTCAAACATTGGTGTTTAGCGTATTACGTGGTGGTCAAGTGATTAGTTTATATTTAGATATTCCTTCAGAAAACCTAAGTATTCAGAAAATTTAGAAAAACGAAAATAGGCAAGGATGCTTATCGTTAAATAGACACAAAGAAAATTAAGAAAAAGGACAGAAGGAAAATAAGGCAGTTTAACGGTTATTATATAACTGAGATATTGAGAAGGGATCTTCTAAATATGGTGCGGAAGGAGAGACTTGAACTCTCACGCCGTGAAGCACTGGAACCTAAATCCAGCGTGTCTACCAATTCCACCACTTCCGCAAGTGGGGTGGACGATGGGGTTTGAACCCACGACCACCGGAATCACAATCCGGGGCTCTACCAACTGAGCTACGTCCACCACTGTGTTACTCTTTTCTACACTAAATCTTTTTTACTTACCAGATAATTATATATCCGTATTCATCTGTCACTCTCATTAAATATACATTATCGAGAAGTAACACTAGATATCAAATTCATATCCAACCGTTCCGCTGGCGCGTCCGGCAGGATTCGAACCTGCGACCACCCGCTTAGAAGGCGGGTGCTCTATCCAGCTGAGCTACGGACGCTCTACGAATCTGAACAAGCAAAAAAATGGTCGGTGAGACAGGATTCGAACCTGCGACCCCTTGGACCCAAACCAAGTGCGCTACCAAGCTGCGCTACTCACCGAACAATCGTTGCGATAAAAACCTCATCGCTTCGAGGGGGCGCATATTACCCACTTGCCCCAATCTCGTCAAATACTTTTTTATAGATTTTTTCTAACTGCTTAATTATGGAGCAAATAGTTTATAAAACAGTCTTTTTTTGATGCATATTATTAATAATTCGTACAGGTCAGCATAAAAACCAAAAATTTATTTTAATAACGCATGATCAGCGGGCAATTTATTTTTTATCCAAATAGCTAACCTGTGCTTCATACTCAACAAATCTTCAGAATCTCCACCTAAAGACGCAATAAGTTTATCGTTTACTAATAGACGATAAATAATTTCCACTTTTTCCTTTTGTCCCATGGTTTCACTAAAACCATCATATCCACGGTTTTTTGCATAGGTTTCCCCTACGCTAATTGCCATTTTCAACAATTGTTGTTCATTTTTGATTTTCTTCAAAATAATTCCTTAAGCCAGAAAACGCTACTATACGCTTATTTTGTTTTGTCTACTTCAGCGCTGTGCTTTGATTCAGGATAAAACCATATACCATTCTTCTCTGGGGAAAAACCCAGCTGAACTAAATAGTTTTCATGTTTCAAGCTGTCTGCTTTGGCAAATACATTCCCATAACCAAATTGTTTTTTTAATCGTTGGCCTTGCCCCAACACGAAGTGTCCAATGCGACAATCTCGATAAGCAGGGATTACAAAATCAAAATCAACAATAAAATTATTGTTTTCATCAGGGTATCCAGAAAGCAATCCTGCCACTTCAGTATTTTCCATCATAAAATAAAATCGACGGTCCTTTTGTTGCATTTTTTTGAAAAAACGAGGAAAGTGGAATTCAATATCCTGGCGATGATAATCAAGGAAAAAATCCACATAATTCGAAGGCATACTCACCTCTAATACAGAAAAATGCTGCTCGGCTTGCATTAACATTTTGCGTAAATAAACAACGTTAGTAATAGCAATAAAACCATTTAGAAAAGCCACCGGAGAAGCGCCGATAATAATTCCGTAAATACAAAATGATGAGGCTCCAAATAGATTGTACCAACGGAGTCGTACAATTGAATCTCGCGTTAATGAAAACGCAATTAACGCCGATGCACAGTAGCCAAAAATTTCTACGCCAGAGAGTTGCAAGAGTCTTTTCCTTTATAATGTCGCTTATCTAAACCATTTCAGATAAACATATTGGGATTATACGTCAGTTCAATTGCAATTCCTGCTAATCCGTAGCATCAATTAATTTGCACCTAACATCTAAGCATAATTAATATCAACTCACGATTGCTTGGCTTGCCATGGTTATGGGACAATAAGCGCAACTGAAGATTTAAAAGCTAAACAAATGCCAGCACAACTGATAAACGGAAAATCAATTGCCAAACAGGTAAGAGAAAACGTCGCTTCCCAAGTAGAAGCCATAACGGCCGCAGGAAAAAGACCGCCAGGCCTTGCAGTAATTAAAGTGGGGCACGATCCTGCCTCAGGTGTATATGTGGCAAATAAACGTAAAGCCTGCGATGAAGTTGGCTTTGTCGATAAAGCCCATGATTTACCAGCCAACATTACTCAACAACAGTTGCTAGATTTAGTGGATACACTCAATCAGGACCCTGAAGTTGACGGTATTTTAGTGCAATTGCCTTTGCCTGCAGGATTGAATGCAGAAGAGGTTTTAGAACGCATCCGTCCGGATAAAGACGTTGACGGTTTTCACCCTTACAACATTGGCCGTTTAGTGCAACGTATGCCAGCTCTAAGGCCGTGTACTCCAAAAGGTATAATGACCCTCATTGAATCGACAAAACGTCCAGCAAAAGGGTTAGACGCTGTAATAGTTGGGGCTTCAAATATTGTCGGTCGACCTATGTCTCTTGAACTACTTTTGGCCGGATGTACCGTCACCACTTGTCATAAGTTTACCCAAGATTTAAAAAGTCATGTGAAGCGCGCTGATATTCTTGTAGTCGCCGTCGGCAAAGCTGAATTCATCCCTGGTGATTGGATTAAGCCAGGAGCAATTGTCATTGATGTTGGGATTAATCGCCAAGCAGACGGCTCGCTAGTTGGCGATGTAGAATTTGAAGTAGCTAAAGAACGTGCTGGATGGATCACTCCCGTGCCCGGCGGTGTAGGACCAATGACAGTGGCAAGCTTGATTGAAAACACCTTAGAAGCTTATGTTAAGTATCGTAGCTAGTGACTAACGAGAGTGAACAACTTGGTAACCAAGCGGTTGAAGAAACCAAAGCTTGGTTAAACCAAGTGGTAATTGAGTTAAACTTTTGTCCATTTGCGAAGCGAGAAATGCAGCGCAATTCGATTCGATACAGGGTTTGCAATTCCAAAAAAACCAAAGATGTACTCAACCTATTCGCTCAAGAAGTACTGTTTTTAGATCAACACCCAGAAATTGAAACCTCTTTACTTATACTCACTGAGGGCTTTAAACACTTTTTTAGCTATCTAGACATAGTGGATATCACCCAAAACTGGTTAGATGAAAACGACTATTCAGGGGTTTATCAAATTGCCAGTTTTCACCCTGAATATGTTTTTGACGGGGAACCAGATGATTCTGCGGCAAACTACACTAATCGATCTCCCTACCCCACTTTACACTTGCTCAGAGAAGAAAGCCTAGACAGAGCAATTCGCTCCTACAAACATCCAGAACAGATACCCGAAGACAACATTAACAAAGCGCACAACATGGGAGAGGCCGCGCTGAAGGCATTGTTATTATCTTGTATGAGAAACTAAAGGGTTAAATGACGGGATAGAATAGCCAAGTGAAAATACACTAACGATTGAACAAAAGCCTTACCCTATCGGCACAAGCAGATTACAAAATGAACCTGCGATGATGAGTTACGCACTTGAACGCTTTCGAAGTGGAATAACACCGCAGGTTTGTGAACGTTGTTAAATCTTACCTCACCGTATTAAATAAATGGATTATTGCGGCGACTCACCTTCATCAATTGGATACTCTTGCGGCTGCTGAATCTGACTATTTTTGTTTTCAATGAAGTCCTTGTACTCTTTGTCTATTTGACCTGCAGAAAAGCTGGATAACTGATAATTAACGTCATACCAGTATTTGCCAGAATCACCTTCAAAGCGAGCAAAAATAGCACCCTCGTTTTCCCATAACCACATGCTTAGAATACGACCATCTTGCAGGCCAATTTCGAACACTGCGGTCACTGACTGAGGATTAAATCCACTATCTTCAGTTTCAGCAATTTGTTCAAATTTCAGGTTCACTAGGTTATCCACATAAGCACTTAAAATGCTGTCATATTTGAGTTGTGCGCTGTCTTCCAAACCTGACAATTGAAAGTCATCTTGCTGTTCGAAATCCCGTAAAATTTCAAAACCTAAGTCTCCTTCGCGGCGCACATAGCTTACTTGCTCAGCTAACACGTCAAGAATAGGTTGTTTTAGCCAAGCGTTTTGATCTGATGGCAAACTGATTATACGATCCAACAACCAAGTTTGTTTTTGTCCCAGCAAACGCACATAGGTTCCTTGCCCTAAACTCGCTTGTGAACCTATTAATACCTGATAGTTTTTTGCGCCCACGCGCAATTCCACTAATGTTGCTTGACTGTCAACCACATCAATATCTTGTAATCCCAATCGAGCAAAGTTTTCAGCTTTAGCGGTTTTAGCTTCGAATAAAATGGCTTTTGATAAAGCATCCACTAATTCAGCCAATGCCTTTTGTTGCATTGGATACTCGCGCTTACTTTCTGCTAGCACTGTCACCCATCCAACGTCAGACTGACGAGCACTGAATAACATCCCATTAGAGTTAGAAACTTGAATTTCTTGAATCTTTTGAGCCTGCGCAGCAAGTTCTGGAAACAGCTTAACCTTTTCCCCAGAAACCTGATTAGCACGGATGGTCAAAAAATAAATTGCGGTTGCTAAAGTAACAATAATGACCAGCAATGAAATCAATTGTTTATTCATGTGATAACCCCTCATCACCTTTAGAACGAGTTCTCAGCAAACTAGCAAGTAGCATAAGGATCAGCATTAGCACTATAGGGGCAACAGCGATATTAATAAATTTCAACCAATTCCCCAGCGCCTCAATATCCTTGTCTAACTGATGTCTCACTTCACGCAGGGCTTTTCGAATCTCAGTTCGTTTCTCGATAAATTCGTCAAGTGCTTGTTGTTGTTCTGGCATCATAACCAAACCAGCTCCTTCTACTTGCTGACTTTGCAACTGAGCGAGTTGCTGTTCAGTTTCTTCTAATTGTTGCTGTAGAAGTTGTTCTTGTTCGCGGAACTTACGTTCAGCCTCCACTTTTAAAGCATCGACAGTGTTAAATGGACGGGCAAATGTACCGCGACTACGAATACTGATAAGTGCCTCACTCCCACTTAGATTCTCTACCGCATTAGTAACAAAATCGCCGTTGTTCGCAAAAGGTGTGTAAACCGTTTCGCCAAAGAAGTTCGCTTGTTGCACCCAAAACCGATCTGCCAGCAAATCCGTATCACCCACCACAATGACATTTAATTGATTGGTAGAAGAAACGTGTGCACTATCAGCTGTAGCATCATCTGGCGCACTTTTGTAAGCGGAAGAAGCTCTGCCATGCAATCTAGCAGCAAGCACATGTTGTTGCTTCTGGTTGGTAAACTCTCTTGCTAATGCGTTAGGGTCTCGTAATGCAGAATAAGTGGTTACATCAATGAAACCTGAATTTGCAGAAGAACGCATCAACGGTGTCCAACGTAAGTTACCACCTGTGGATTTACTAAACGCGCCAAATGACGCGCCATTGATTATTTCGAGACTTGCGGTAGTTACGTCGTCGCGATCAAGTTGTTGAGATTGAATCCCCACAAAACCAAAATGACGAGCGACACCGCCATCTGCAGTGCGAATATCTAGGCCTAGTTCCGCATCAAGCAGTACCTGACTATCATTAAACTCTAGTCCCCAAGCTTCGAATAAAGAGGTTAAGTTAGAACTATTTTCAGTAGATGCGCCCATACCTGCCATCATCGCCATCGGATCTGACTCATTGTTGGGATCAACAAAAGCAATGAGTTTTCCACCTTGCATAACGTATTGATCAACCGCGTATAACAAGGATTCATTTAACGATTGAGGATGCACTAGCATAAGCACGTCAGTATCTTCAGGTAAGGCTTCTGCGCTATTTGGAATCTGTTCCACTTGATACAATTGCTGTAATTGAGTGTAAAACGTCCAAGCTGGATCAAACTGTCCTGTCATCGGATTCTGTCCACCAGCTAGCGGCAAATCCGTGATTAAAGTCACTTTAACCGACTCAGGTTGAGATAGTTTATGGATCAGTTTACTGATTTCGTATTCAAGAAACTTCTCTTTTTGGGGATCAAAAAAGCCAATCACTTCTTGATCATCTAAAGCGTTAGTCGCCGCCAAGCCCAAATATATAGCATCGCCCATAGTGCCAAGTGTGGCGGCAGTCAGACCAAATTCATTGGCTTGATCTTCCGCTTCGGAAAAGGGCTCAGGATCAACAATATGCAAATTGATTTTTCCATCTGCGGCTTTTGAATACTCTCGCAACATACTTTCTACACGGTTCGCATAGTTGCGCAAAGATGTCATACTTTTTGATGATTTATCTGAGAAAAAGAAATATAAATTAATGGGTTCATCAATTTTTGAAACAATTTCCTTGCTGCCATCAGACAAAGAGTAAACTTGATTCTCAGTCAAATCGAGGCGAATTGGACTCAATAACTGATTGTTTAGCACCGTTAAAGCAAAAAATAAAACGGCCAATAAAATTAAAATTATGGAGGTGGAAAATTTACTCATATTACTAATCCGCCTTTTTACGTTCGATGATCAATAAACTGGCGTATAACCAAATTACAATTGAAATGAAGAAGTAACCTACGTCATTGAGGGCAATTACTCCCTTCGCAAGTGACTCATAATGAGTCAAAAAGCTAAATGAGGCGACGGTATCAATCACCATGGTTGGTGCCCAGTTTTTGAACGCATCCAAAACAATATTGCTGCCACTGACAACAAACAAAAAACACACGACCACTGCCAATATAAACGCCACCACCTGATTTTTAGTCAGTGCCGACATACACATTCCAATGGCTAAAAAGGCTCCCGCCATTAACCAACTACCAATATAAGCGGCGACCACCACCCCGTTATCAGGATTCCCCAAATAATTGATGGTTAGCCATAATGGGAAGGTCAATAATAAAGATAACCCCAACACAGCCCAAGAGGCTAAGAACTTTGCAACCACAGCCTGTAGACTGCTTATTGGTAGTGTCATCAGCAGTTCAATACTTCCACTTTTTCGCTCTTCAGACCATGTGCGCATAGCGATTGCTGGCACTAAAAATAAATATAGCCAAGGGTGGAAGTTGAAAAAGGGCAGTAAATCGGCTTGCTCTCTTTCATACAAACTACCGATAAAAAACGCAAAAACAGCTGATAAAATCAAAAATATTGTGATAAAAACGTAGGCAACAGGGGTAGCAAAAAAACTTGCAATTTCCCGCTTAAATAGTGTTGAAATCATTCCCATTAGCCCTGCCCTCCTTGTGTCAATTCTCGAAATACTTGGTCTAGACGACCTGGCTCAACATACAAAGTATCAACCGGTAAACGACGTTCATGAATGTGTTTATTTACCTCATGCAAAATATCACTGCCAGGTTCTGTCAATAATGTCACTTTCCCAGTGGCTCTATCGGCTTGAATATCCACTATGCCCGGCACATCTAAAAAGCCTGAAGTATCCGATGGATAACTTAAATGTAAGGTGATGGCATTGTGATATTTAGATTTTTGGATAAGTTCTTTCGGAGTACCATCAAACTTCATTTGACCTGCAGCTATAATCATTACTCGATTACACAGTGCAGACACTTCCTCAAGTATGTGAGTGGAAATAATCACTATTTTATCTTTCGCCAGATTTTGGATGAGTTCACGCACATGATGCTTCTGGTTTGGGTCTAGTCCGTCAGTCGGTTCATCTAAAATCAGTATTTGCGGATCATGCAATAAAGCTTGTGCTAAGCCAACCCGACGTTTAAATCCCTTAGATAAATTATCAATGGGTTTATCTAACACCGATTGCAGGTCTATTTTGTTAATTACATGGCTAATTCTTTGGCGTTTTAAATCCCCCTTTAAACCTCGAATATCTGCAATAAAATTCAAAAACTGCAATGGCGTCATATCACCATATGCTGGCGCACCTTCAGGTAGATAACCTATTTTTTGCTTTATTTTTTTGGGGTCTTCATAAATTGATAGGTCATCAATGAATATTTCACCATCATCTGGGGTGATAAAGCCTGTGAGCATTTTCATAGTAGTTGATTTGCCTGCCCCATTGGGGCCCAAGAATCCAACTACATCGCCAGGTTGTATATTAAAGTTCAGGTGATTAACAGCGACAAAATCACCAAAAATCTTCGTTAAATTTTTTACATAGATCATGCTATTCCCATTATGATCATTGAGTTCACCAAATTCTTTGTGAATATGGTGCTCAGAAAAAAGAAATCAAGAATTTACGCGAACAATTAAGACTATTTTTATTTTAAGTAAAACGTCAGTGCGACACAGTTTCATTGCAAAGGAATTTTATTAAAAATGCAATTTGATGCCAATTTTTTTTAGGATACCAAAAAAAAAGACTTAAACTCGGTAAAAACGTTAATTTAACCTAAGTTTAAGTCTAAAATTGGTTCGGGAAGTGAACGCCCAAAGGATAACAAAAAATGTATGGCATAATCATTTCAATATAATGCCAATGTGTTGCAAAATGTGTCCCCTCAGTTTAGAGATTCACCTTGCAACAACTGATTAAAAATATGAAAGGCCTCCATGCCAATAGAGATTAACCCAATTGGGCACATTAAAACCCCGTATAAAGAGAAGTTTGCAATCCCAAGACAACCAGGTTTGGTGACTGCAGCATTTGGTCAGATAATGTTTACCCAAGCATTCAATTCGGTAGACTTTATTCGTGGTATAGAGCAATTCAGCCATTTATGGCTAGTTTTTCAATTTCATCAGACTGCCGATAAATCCACATCCCCTTTAGTTCGCCCACCTCGACTCGGTGGCAACGAGAAAGTGGGAGTATTCGCCTCACGCAGTACTCACCGCCCTAATAATTTGGGCATCAGTGCGGTTAGGCTGGAGAAGGTATCGTCTATAAGTGGCCAACATTGTTTAATTGTTTCAGGAATGGATCTACTAGACAACACACCAATAATAGATATCAAACCTTATATTCCATATTCAGATAGTATTGCCGACGCCGCAGCGGGTTATGCGCAAGATAAACCAGAAGAGTTACTCGCCGTTAGGTTTTCGAAAAGCGCACAACAACAGCTAACTATCTACCAGCACAAATATCCCCATTTAAATATTTTGATTGAGCAAATACTAAGTCAAGATCCCCGTCCGGCGTATCACAAAACCACAACAAGCGATCGCCTTTATGGGGTAGCTTTATATGATTTAAACATCCAATGGCGTGTTGCAGAACATTGTTGTGTCGTGGAACAAATCAACCAGATTTAAACGCTTACAGAGGTAAATCTGGAAATATCCGACTAAGCTGTTGCCGATTTAACTTCCAGTGAGATTGCAGTGCCTTGGCATACCAGTAACGAACGTCGCTAGTCGCCATCAAATCACGCCCCTGATACAACTTTTCAGGAGCAAGACCAGGCCAATCACCGAGTACTTTTGCGTCGCCTGAGAATAGCAAAATCTATGCAGTCTCAATTTAAGACGAAAATAGTGACAAGAAGTTTATCCTGACAAGGATAATATCCCTTTTGCCTTTTACAGGGTGCTGGTAGAATGGCGGCCGTTTACGATTTAAGAGCAAAATAAGGATCAACTAAGCTGATGCGTACCAGCCAATATCTGTTATCTACCCAAAAAGAAACTCCTGCCGATGCGGAAGTGATTAGCCACCAATTAATGTTACGGGCTGGGATGGTTCGTAAGCTTGCTTCAGGTTTATATACTTGGCTACCCAGTGGCCTACGAGTGCTCAATAAAGTGGCTGACATTGTTCGTCAAGAAATGAACAAGGCTGGAGCGATAGAAATGTTGATGCCGGTGGTGCAACCAGCAGATTTATGGCAGGAAAGCGGACGGTGGGACGAATATGGTCCAGAATTGCTGCGCATTAAAGATCGCCACAATCGTGATTTTGTTTTAGGTCCAACTCATGAAGAAGTGATTACTTCCCTTGTTAAAAATGAAATCAGCAGTTACAAACAACTGCCAATAAACCTCTATCAAATTCAAACCAAGTTCCGAGATGAAGTACGTCCTCGTTTTGGCATAATGCGTGGACGCGAGTTCACTATGAAAGACGCCTATTCATTTCATACATCAGATGAATCAATGCAGCAAACCTATGCTGGAATGTTTCAGGCTTACTGCAATATCTTTGAGCGCCTAGATTTAGAATATCGTCCGGTTATCGCTGACTCCGGTTCAATTGGCGGTGCTGTTTCCCATGAATTCCATGTATTGGCTGATTCCGGTGAAGACGCCATTGCCTTTAGTAATGGTTCAGATTACGCAGCCAATATCGAAATGGCTGAAGCGATAGCGCCCTTGACTGAAAAATTGCCGGCCATGGCAGTAAAAACCCAAGTTGCCACTCCTGATGTAAAAACCATTGAACAAGTTTGTGCGCACTTTGATATCAGTGCCGACAAAACGGTTAAAACCATAATCGTTTTAGGTGAACAAGATGACAAAGGACAACAAGGTTTAGTCGCGCTAGTGCTGCGCGGCGACCATACGTTGAATGACATCAAAGCCGAAAAGCTAGATTCAGTGTATGCGCCCCTCACAATGGCCTCAGAGCAACAAGTTTTACAAACGTTAAGCTGCGAACCTGGCTCAATTGGTCCAATAGAGCTTTCTATTCCTGTGATTGTCGATAGAAGTGCAGCCCACTTAACAGATTTTGTTTGTGGCGCAAACAAAACAGGGTTCCATCTAACTGGCGTAAACTGGGAAAAAGACATCGTAGACTATCAAGTTGCCGATATACGTAACATTGAAGCCGGTGATCCCTCTCCAGATGGAAAAGGGACGTTAGAGATCAAACGCGGTATCGAAGTGGGTCACATATTCCAGCTAGGCGATAAATACTCCGAAGCAATGGGCTGTGGTGTACTCAATGAACAAGGCAAACACCAGATTTTATCTATGGCTTGTTATGGTATTGGCGTATCGCGCATTGTTGCAGCGGCCATTGAACAAAATCACGATAAATTCGGCATTATTTGGCCTGATGCTATCGCCCCTTTTCAAGTTGCATTGATTCCAATGAATATGCATAAATCTCATCGTATTCAACAGGTTGCAGAGTCGCTGTACGAAGAATTAGTTGCTGCTGGCATAGACGTTCTCTTTGATGATCGTAAGGAACGTCCAGGTGTCATGTTCAATGACATGGAACTGATTGGTATTCCTCATACGATTGTCATTGGTGAACGCAATTTAGACGAGAATAACGTCGAATATAAACATCGACGCACAGGTGAAAAGCAGCTAGTCAGTATCAATGATGTATTGTCGCTGTTACAAAAGCAATAAAGAATTTAATAGCAAAGACCAACCGCTAGGTTGGTCTTTTTCCTGCTAAAATCTATTTCCATATATTTTTCAATAACTTTGAATAACTTCACATCTTAATTGTTGAATTAGTCAGTGATACGCTATGCTAATATCTGCGAATAATAAGTTCGCAAGGACAAACTGCAACAAAGAGATGGAATATGCGATTAACCTTTTTCGGTGTTAGAGGCTCAATCCCTGCACCGGGTCCAGAATATATAAAGTATGGTGGCAATACAGCCTGCGTGCACATTGAATTAAATGATGGCACTGACATTATTCTCGATGCAGGCACAGGGATTAAAAACCTCGGTCAAAAATTAATTTCAAAACAGACCGATGTACATTTGTTGCTGACCCATAATCATTGGGATCATATTCAGGGTTTTCCATTTTTTGCACCTATATATCAGCCTGACAGAAATATATTTATCACGCCAGGTATGACGACCTTGGATGAAAATAACGCCATTTTGAATCAGATGTCTGGCAGTTATTTTCCTGTTCATTACAAATCACTACAGTCAAATATAGAACTCAAACCTGTACCTGAAGGCATTAATAGTTGGCATATTGGCAGCGCTAAAATTTATCGGCACCCAATGAACCATCCCGGCAGCGGCAGTTCTTATGTAATCGAAGCCGATGGTGCTAAAATTGCCTACATCACCGACAACGAACTTTACCCTCCCTACCGTAAAGAAACTGATTTTCTACAATGGGTAGAGTTTGCAATGAGCGCCGATATTATTATTCACGATGCCCAATACATGCTGTCTGACATGCCAGGTAAATCAGGTTGGGGACACTCGGTGGCAGAAGAAGCGGTAAAGCTAGCTTTAGCATGCAGAGCTAAGCGTTTAGCACTTTACAGCCATGATCATATTCGTACAGATGAAGACATCGCAGCGATTGAATCCCATTGCCAGGAAGTCATTGCTATTGCGGAAGATGATCTGCAAGTTTTTGCTGCGGCAGAAGGATTGGAAATCGTATTTTAAGTTATATCTGACGGCACTACTTTGCAGAGTTTGACGGCTCGATATTGTCGGCCAGAACGTCGGCCACAACGCGATTGCGGCCATTTTCCTTTGCAAAGTACAAACGCTCATCAGCTTTAACAAGTAAATCATCTAAATCAGTGCCATCAACACCGAGATACGAAATCCCAGCACTAAGGGTGATATTGATTTCTTTTTTATTGTAGATAAATGGCTTATTCATTAGTTTTTTACGTAGAGAGTCAACTTGTTGGAAACTATCTTTAGGCTTAGATGCTAGCATAATCAATGCAAATTCCTCCCCGCCAAAGCGCGCCAGCAAATCACTTTTTCGAGTGTGTTTTTTCAGAAAATCAGCCACAAAACACAGCGCAGCATCGCCACCATGATGACCATATAAATCATTAATTTTTTTGAAATAATCGAGATCAAATAGCACAACAGTTAATGGCACATTGTGCCTTTTCGCATATTCACTAGCAGATGCATACACATCGATTAATTTCATCCTATTCGCTAAGCCAGTCAATTTGTCAGTACCAGCTAATTGCATAAGTCGCTCTTCGTTCTTCTCCCGATTACGCTCATACACATGAGCGAGAGCAATCATCAGCACCCCACTCAATATCACGTTCAATGACACTGAAATACTTAGCGGAATATCATCGGTCATAAATTTCAAATGAAAAATGCTGATTCCCAGCGTCATAAAAACAATCGAGAAGTAAAAGCCAATTTTTTTACCTAATAACAAATAAGAAATAACGGGGATAGTTAGAATCCAAACAAAAATGGATTGGGAGGAACCAGGTACGGATAAAGCATACATCATTATCGAAAAAAACGGGAAAAGGTAACTGATTACCCAAAATTGAAAATTAGTGGTATTGCCAATTTGACGCCATACTAGAAATGAAAATAATCCATATCCTAACTCTAGAAAAGCCAAGGTGTAGAGCTCTCGATAAATATTGATCAAACCAAAAACAAAGCCACCGAAAAATGTTATCAGCAACAATACTTGTAAAACTTTGCGTCGATATTGGGTATTTTGATCAAAATCGCTAAGCATAGATAGTCTCATACAACCTAAATGAGCTTATGGATTTATTCTTATTCGCAGAATAACCCCATTCATCATTTATTACTAAAAGAGATAAAATTAATTTAATAGTAATGACAGTCTAATGTTATTAGCTGCAAATGGGTATGATAAGACGAAATAATATCAATAATAATTGCCGTTAATTTCGACAAGACTGCAATTTATTGCCGCCTATGTCGAAATTAAGCTACTTTGTAGCAGTTTTTTCCATTTTGTTTGGCTGCATACAAGGCTTTATCTGCACGATTAAATAAACTTAGTTCAGTGTCACCATATTGATACATAGTACTGCCGATACTACAGGACATTTTATGCTTGGCCAAAATCGGATTTTTATTCATAAAGCCCTGAATTCGTTCAGCTATTTTACCATTCACAAGGTTGTCACTACCTGGTAACAAACAACAAAATTCATCACCACCAAAACGAAAAGCATAGTCACTTTCTCTTAGTGACTGACGTAATACGTCTGCCGTGGCGGTCAATACTTTATCACCCTCATGATGACCGAAGGTGTCATTAACGGCTTTAAACTTATCCATATCAATCACCAGTAGTCCAAAACCTTCGCCAGCCCGTTTGGCCTGACTAAGTAAGCGCACCAAGGATTCTTGATAATGTACTCGATTACCCAATGACGTCAGATAATCTTTAAGGGCAAGCTGTTTAACACTATGAAATTCTAGTGCATTTTTTAACGGAAATTTGAATAATCGATGTAAATCATTGAGTATTGCCGCTTCCCGCAAACTTAACACTTTGGAAAAAGAATATACTAGGGTAGCAAAAATTGTGTGTTTACTTACTTGATCTAATGTTTTGATATTATTAGATTTTTCTGGCTCTCCAAGGGTAACTAAACCACTTGAAAATTTAATAGTTAAACCATCTAAGTTTAACTTCGCTCGCAATTGGCGATAAAATACTTGAGCAATCTTTTGCAGGTCGATACTCGAAGCCAATTGCAACATAACTTGATGAGATTCGGTATGGCTTAAGCCGCCCTTGTAGGGATCTGAGCTAAACAAATTGTTATCTTTCAACGCAGTGTCAAAAAGCTGTGTCATGTGCTCCAAGGCGAATGCTCCTGCCAATTTATTGGCGAATTTACGTCTAAATACGTAATTTATTAATTAAAAATGTTTTATGATTGGTTAATTAGCAATCTCTGTGCCATCGATTACTGCTAATATTAAAGTAATGCTAACGGCAAATATGCCCGTTCAGCTTACTCCTCAGTCAACAAGTTCACGCGGTAAAAAATTAGCCAAATAAAGAGATAAAATTTATGCATGTGGGTTTCACAAATATTTTGGTATTGATGACTGTTGCGGTGTTAACCGTGTGGGGATTCAAACGTATAAACTTACCTCCCATACTCGCATATCTAGCCTGTGGAGTAGTCGCTGGTCCGCACATGCTAGCAATCATCGATCATCCAGAAGAAATTCACTTTTTCGCCGAGTTAGGCATCGTCTTTCTATTATTTTCGTTGGGCTTAGAATTTTCTCTTCCTAAAGTCATGGCTATGCGCCATCTGGTTTTTGGCATTGGTTTAGGCCAAATGATACTGACTACTCTGGTTTTTATGGGGATCGCCAGTTTATTTGGATTCGATTTAAAAGCCGCATTAATCATAGGCGGTATGATAGCCCTTTCTTCAACCGCGATTGTGATTAAACAAATGAGCGAACGAGGCACGTTAAATACGACCCGAGCACAAATGGTTGTCAGTATTTTATTATTTCAAGATCTGGCTGTGGTGCCTTTGCTGATATTAGTTCCCTTGCTATCAGATCAATCCCATAGCAGCTTATGGTTAGCGATTGTGATGGCGCTTTTAAAGGGCACAGTGGTAGTCAGTATTTTAATGTCTGTAGGCAAATGGCTACTACCTAGAATATTTAATGAAGTAGCGCGAACGCGTACCGATGAATTGTTTGTGCTAACGACTATTTTGGTTGCCTTGGTAGCGGCAGGTTTGACCTACTCGTTTGGCCTTTCCATGGCACTAGGAGCTTTTCTAGCGGGAATGATGTTAAGTGAAAGCCAATACAGGCATCAACTAGAAGCGGATATTCGGCCTTTCAGAGATATTCTAATGGGGTTATTTTTTATAACTGTTGGTATGCGTTTAGAAATGCAGACTTTAGCATCACAACTACATTGGATAGCTTTGGGTTTAGTCACCATAATGATAATAAAAATCCTGATCATTCGTGCTTGTGCTTGGCTATTTAAAGCCGACAAACTAGATGGCTGGTCAACAGGATTAAAGCTCTGTCAGATAGGTGAATTTAGCTTTATTATTGCCGCACTGGCGGTAAATCACGACATTCTCAGTGCTGAACAAGGCTCTGTTTTGATGGCAATTGGTGTGCTCAGTATGGCGGTTACACCTTGGTTGATTGAAAATAGTCTCGACATGGCTAAATATATTATTGGTAAACCCGACTTACAATTAGACCCAATGGATGAAGATAATTATCATCCTAGCATGCAAGACCACGTTTTAATTCTTGGTTTTGGCCGAGTTGGTCAATCGGTAAGCCGCTTATTAAGCGTGGAGAAAATCCCCTATTTAGTCGTAGACTTTGATCCCGTGCGGGTCAATGAAAGCCGAAGTGCAGGACAACCCGTGGTGTTCGGTGACGTCAGTCAACCAGATATATTAAAAGCCGCTGGAATCGATATGGCCAAATTAGTGCTTATCACCTTTGATGAACACCAAAGAGCCCTCAATGTAATCAAGATCATCTCGGAAATGCACCCAGAATTGCCCATAGTGGTTCGCACTAGAAAAGACTACCACCTAGAAGAACTTTATGCGGCTGGCGCTAGTCAAGTTGTGCCTGAAATTCTCGAAGGCAGCCTTATGTTGGTATCTCAGATACTCCATTTATCCGGTATCCCTATGGCGCGAATTTTAAAACGGGTTCGTTCAGAGCGAAAAGATCACTATCGACATATGCACGGTTTCTTTCCTGGAGAAACCACTGAAATTAGCCAAGGTACCAAAGATAAGCTGGAATTTATGCACGCTGTGCAACTAACTGAAGATGCGTTTGCGGTCGGTAAAACAATTGAACAGTTGGATCTTTTTAAACGCAAAATAAGTTTGCATGGATTACGGCGAGCAAATATAGAAATTGCAAATCCTGACTTTACAAAGCCCCTACAACCTAACGATGTTATCGTGATCTCAGGCAAACCGCGACGAGTAGAACGCGCAGAACATTTTTTATTAGAAGGGCATTAAACCTAATCTTGACTATTTATTAGGTCTATTTTTGATTGCGGGGTCACATAACACGCTAGCGTTAGCTACAGTATCCAATATAACTACCGAGTATTCCGAATCAATATTATCAGTATTGGTATCAGTAATAACGGCAAGGTAAGGTGGGAATGTAGAACGCCACGACAAATCATTTGCACCGTTACTGCCAAAAGTAATGTCAGTAATATGATAACGAGGGTCAGCCTGAACATGCACGGTTATGAGTGCCTGTCCTGTACCTGTTATTTCAGTAATAGTGCCATCATTGTTGGGGCCACCTGTAAAACGGTAGCTGTATGTGCGTGCATTCGAAGCGGGTATATTGGTGTAGCCACTTCCTGCTGCACTTCGGAAATTTCTTACATCTAAAGTTACAGTAGCATCCATAATCCTTTTCCTTGTTGTTGGTAAAATGCCATACTTTGGAGGTATTGCCGTATCAAAAGATACGGTTTTATGAATTGAACCTAATTGTTCTCTTACAATTCTAATCCCTTTCCCGAATAGTACAAATTTTAATCAACTAAAAATGGGGTGAATGCAATATAACCTGAATTATTTAAACGTTTTTGATGTATATTAAGTTGCTGATCATCCCCTAACAAGCTTAATACAGTAGTCAATTCAATTAGCCGAGTAAAAGGTAACTTATCCGGCTTAGGATTTACTCCATATTCCAATTCAGTCTCAGTTAACAATGCTAAAGCTTGTTGCCAATATTGTTGGGCGGTTTGTTGTTGTTCGATTTTAAAGGCTATCTTTCCTTTTAAAATTAAACCGCGAGAATACACCAAACGAAAATCTTCGGTTTTTTCCATTTCTTGATTATGCCATGCAGGCTCAATATTCTGTTCAAATTGCTCGATATAATGAAGCGCCAAGTCTATTTGGCCATTTAACAAAGCAAATTCACTTTGAGCGACTTTAAGATCTCCATAGAATTGTAAAGTCCTTTCCTCTTTTTTCTTTAGGTTATAAGCCTTCTCAATCAGTTTTTCAGCTTGCTGCAAATGTTGTTTAGCTGACCGACCAGACATTAGCGCAAGCTGCCATAGGCAACGTCCGTAATCCAACATCCAGTACGCATTTTGTGGATCTTGATTAAATAATTGTTCAGCGATATCTTTTGCGGTTATGTACAATTTAGTGGCTTCTTCCACATCCCCTAAATGGACGCTTACGCTGGCTAAAAGACGATTGGCGTACAAAAAGTCTTCTTTCCAGATAATATTATCTGGCTCCTCTTTAATATTTTTTTTAATCGCGGCATTTTGTTCTTCGAAATAATTCTTTGCTTCATTAAATCGTCCTTGTTGTAAGGCAAGACTTCCCAACCAAGATGACGCATTTGCCATATCGTATCTTAACTGTAAATTATCTGGTGCTTGTTCAGCCCACTGAACGTAGAGATTACGCACTTCCAACATTGCCCTTTTAGCTTGCTCAAAATTGCCACGGCTTTTATCCAATATCGCCAGGTTCTGATAACCGTATGCAGCCTCTATTTGCCAATCAGGATTATTGCTGTCCATTGCGGCTAACCTAATTGCACTATCTCGATAACGAATTAGCCATTTTTCGGCATCGTCCAAGCGCCCTTGTTGCCAGGCTACGTTGCCAAGCCAATACTCAGCTTGAGATAAATCGAACAATCGGATGCCATTTGAAGCGTCTCTTTCGTGTAAGGCTTTAGAACGTTCATAAGCTTCAGCAAAAGCTGCCATGGCCAATTGATAGTCGCCTTCATTCAGGCGCACTTCGCCTATGCCGGTTAATGAACGGGCTTGTTCCGCCAATGCGCGGTCAGATAAATCTCGTTTGTTTAACTTTGAAAAATAGCTTGTCGCTTTATCATCCACCGAACGCATTAAATCCAAACGTCCAACGGTTTGTAAGCGCTCACGTAAGTCACCTAACATAAAACCGACAATGTCTTCGGCTTGGTCTTGGCGCCGTTGTGCATCATTACGGGCGATGACAGCAGTTATCGCCAATGCGGAGGCAAACGCCATTCCTGCAAAAGAACCTACGCTAATTAACGCCAAACGTTTATATCTGCGCTGCGCATCTCGCTGCGCTAGGCTATCAAAGCCCACGCCTAACAAACCTGCTACCAATTTTAGAAATGCCCTGTCTTTACCATCTCCTTCCATTCTGGCATCAGCAGCCAACGGCTCTCTATTAGGCTGGCCAGCTTGTGCGGGTTTGAGCAAAGCTGGGGGAAAACAAGCTATCTCAGGATCACAGCTCATAGGATCGCCGTCGGCAATAAAACACAAAATACGTTCTTCACGACCCATTTTACGGAATTCAGTGATTTCGGTATTCACCCATTTTGACTTCGCAGAGAAAGGCGAGCAGATGACAATCAGCGACGATGAGTTCTGCAACGCTTGATTGACCCTTTGGCCCAAATTTCCTGCTGTTGGGAGTTCATCGCGGTCACGAAAGATTTTTCCAATTCTACGGGGAACAACACCAAACTCAGCGGATTGGCCAATTAGTTTAGCGGGCACTCGATAGGCTTCTAACTTACGCATAAGCCAGCGAGCCAACTTTTCATCTTTGTGGCTGTAACTTATAAATGCGCTGTATTGCATTTTATTCCTCAGGATCAGATTGAAAGAGTGAACATGACATATACAACAGCAACATGTGGTCAAATAGTATACAACTCTCCTATAAAAGAAAAGGAAGCATCGGTTTTACCAAGCCGAGTGCCACCAACGAATGAGATAAAATCAGGTTTAACAAATGCTTTATTGATGATAATTTATACAAATATCGGAGTTTAATGTTAAGGAATAGCGACTGATGTCATCAGCTCTCACAATTAATATAGGGGTTACCGGTCATCGCGATATTCCACAACAAGATATCCCCATTTTAGAAAAAGCCTTGCTTGAAGAGCTGACCTCGCTGCAACAACAATGTCCTAGAAGTACGATTCAAATTTTATCAGGTCTAGCAGAAGGTGCTGACCAGTTAATGGTCAAAGTCGCCTTGAAACTCAAACTTAAAGTAACTGCGATTTTACCCTTTGACGTGCAAGAATATGAAAAAGACTTTAGGTCTCCCCAATCCTTAGAAACCTTCCGTAGACTCTTTGAACAATGTTCCGAAGTGAAGATTTGCCATCGTAAAGCCAATACACCAAGAGTGGAAGGGTATACTGCACTAGGCAAAACACTGGTAGGTTGTTCTGATTATCTAATCGCTATTTGGGATGGTGTAATAGACCATAAAAAAGAATCAAGTTCCTATGCGCTAAAAACCGGTGGCACAGCAGACGTAGTAAGAATGTGTATCGAAGGACTCGTTGACGAAAGCAGCCTGCTATTTTCTAAGCCTAACAAAACATACTGTAAATGGTTAGTCAGTACACGAGAACGTCATGCTACCCTACCTTTAAGTGTGGGAAGCGAAGAAGATATTGGAAGTTGGAAGGCAATAGAAGCGTATGGCGTGCAAAATGTCAGTTTGTTTAATGAAATTTTGGCGAAAACAGAACGTTTTAATACTGGTGCGCTACGTATTAAAAAGAAAGACAAAGCCAAGAGTTTAACTCACCTGCTAGGAGAGCAACCACCGACGGAATCATTAGCCCCCATTAAACACTTAGTTGATGCCTACTGTATTGCCGATTGTCTTGCACAAATACGTCAACATCAAAGATTAAAATCATTAAAATGGATTACCACCCTATCCTTTTTTGCGATCTTCGCACAACAAGTTTATGTTGGGCTATTTGCCACACTAACTTGGTTTTTAATCCACTTGTTTCTAGTTGGAGTGGTAGTACTTATATATTGGCTTTTTTTCGTCGGCACCGAATCAAAAGAAGAACAGTATGTGGAATGGCGCGTATTTGCTGAAGATCTTAGGGTGCAAATTTTCTGGCACTTGTCTGCTATTCCTGATCACAGTGCAAATAACTATCGCACGACAAAACTATATGAGATGGATTGGATTGTAGATAATTTGAATAAACTGATGTTGCAAGTCCCTTCCCCCAGCAAACAACACATTCATTATGTGCGCAAGGTTTGGATATTAGACCAAAGAAATTACTTTTATGGGCAAAGAGGAGAAAGGGGAAGAGCATTTGCATTGCTTAACAAATCAAAACAATATCAACGAAATTCAATTTTTCTATTTTGCTTAGCAATAGCACTGATGTTCTTTAGTGTAGTAAAAATCCAATTCAATCTTATTCCCGCTTTTTCGATATCAATCTTGTTCATTATTATTGCTATGTCGTTTATCAGCTCAGCATTATTGAAAACCTTTGCTGCGCAGATGGGCTTTGAGGAGCTTAGTCAGCGCTACTTGCGAACAGGCTACTTCTTCCAACAGGCGATGAATAGAATGTCTTTGTTAGATCAAACTTACGCTTCTGAAACTGAAAATATAGGGAGCTATCAACAGGTCATTAAAACCATAGGTATTGAGGCATTAAATGAAAATGCAGCTTGGTTACAGCTGCATAAAATGAATGCTTATCAAGTTCAGGTTAGTTAACTTAAACTTGATAAGAAATGACAAATTTTAATTCGTAGGGATGCTGATTTATGCAATCTAGTTGTTTAAACCCCGTGAATTGCAAGCAAGATAAGCGCAAAATTACTGCGCTAATAGCAGATTGCGCTCCCTCGCTTGGGTTAATTAAATTTTAGTTAACCAGTTATGGGTGTCTGGCGCTTCGCCCCACTGAATTTGGTTTAATGCTTGGCGCAATCTAATTGCTTTAGGACCCGCTTCTCCGTTACCCACTTTGATATCTTTACCATTGTGAATTAAGGTTCCTACCGGAGTCAAAACCGCTGCGGTACCAGACAGAGCGGCTTCAGTACCAGGTTTAGCCACCCGTTCTAATAGTTCAGTCACAGAAAGGTTACGTTCGCTAACCTTCATTCCTAAATCAGCCGCAAGGGTTAGTAGTGTAGCTCGGGTAATACCGTGTAAAAATGAGCTATCTAAGGCTTTAGTGATAATTTCATCGCCGTCAATCAAGATAAAGTTAGCAGCACCGGTCTCTTGTACATCACCATTAGGGCAAAATAAAATTTGATCAGCATTGTACTGCGCTTTACCTGCTAAAATTGGCCCTAAAGCACTGGCGTAATTACCGCCACTTTTAATCATGCCCATATGTGGCGCACAGCGCATCCCATCTTCCGCTAATAACAATCTTAATGGACGAGCTCCACCAGCAAAGTAATCACCCACCGGTGATAACAATACATACAGCATAGAAGTAGCTGATGGTGCCGCAGCTTTACCTATTGAAGGCTCAGTACCAATATGGGTAGGTCTGATATACATTGAACCTGGAGGCTGGGGAACTTCATCAGCGTATTTTTTTACCATATCAACAATCATCTGTGATAACTGATTTGCATCAAAGTCAGGTAAAAACAATAATTTAGAGCTCTGTGCCATACGTTTTATATTTTCTTCCATACGGAAAATATTGACGCTGCCATCAGCATGACGAAATGCTTTGAGTCCTTCGAAACAAGTACTCGAATAATGTAAGACATGAGCCCCGGGGTGCAATTGAATACTTTCAGCGCTGACAAACTCAGCCTTACTCCAGTGATTATTTTCAAAGGTAGCAAGTGCCATCTCAGGCATAAAAACAGTTCCAAATGCAGCCATAATAGTCTCAAATCTCCAAAATAATAATAAGGTCAATTTACCGATAGAATTAAAAGTAATCCTATCTTGTAATATAGATACGATTTTACGCTAGAAGCAGGGGCAAACACTAGCATTGTAAGGATAAAAATGTGTTTTAGTGTCCATCAATGCGAATCAGCTAAGATAATTGACTAAAAATTCAGAGACAAAATCAAAGTTGAGGTGGATTTACCCTAAAATGAATACTTGAAGTGAGTTCCGCAGGTGCATCATTTGCAAAAATAATATGTTGCTCACATAACACCGCAATCACCTGATCTTGCCAACATAAAAGCAAACTTCGCTGTCTTTCCCAAACTGGCACATCCCACTGTTTAAACCATTGTTTCAATAATTTGGAATGGGGCTGATCAAGGGGTTTAAATTTAAGACTATTCACCTTAGATTTTATGATTAATTGACCAATGTATTTTTCTGCAATATGTAAATGCCCCAATTCATTGGGTAACAAGGTGTTAGCTGAATCTAAAGTAAGATGAATATCTTCTTCAAATGTTTGCTTTTTAATGCAATACATATGCTCTCGAAAGCGTCGCAACTGGTGCTGGCCTAGGTCAATGATGGGGTTGCCATCCTGCTTGGCACTAAGAAGTTTAGGTAATTCCGCCAGCACGGTTTTAGAAGGCATATCAATTTTTTGTTCTGCTAACCAATATCGCACTATTTGATTTTGCCATGGGCTAGATAGTGCACGTAACTTGCAAATATGAATCGCAAATCGTTGATTCACCATGGTCTGCAAATGTTTCCCGTTTACTTCATCTAACAACTCTTGTTGTTCAGCGCACAACTGGGCTGAGCGGTTTGCTGCCGTTGCCAAATTTGGCCAGCGTTGCAGTAAAGTTGGAATCACTTCTGTGCGTAAGAAGTTTCGATCAAATCGTGTATCGTGATTCGACTCATCTTCGATCCAGTGTAATTGCTTGTGTTTGGCTAATTGCAGAATTTCATGCTTCTCTAATTCCAGAAAAGGTCGCGCTAGGGTAATACTGTTTTCATTTACCGCAGATTGCGCCATTGCTGAGAGCCCTTTGGGACCAGCCCCGCGCTTCAACTGCAATAGCACCGTTTCCAATTGATCTTGAATATGTTGTCCTAACAAGATCAAACCATGATGTTCGGTCATGGCTTCAAGGGCTTGATATCGCACTTTTCTAGCGGCCGCTTCAACTCCCCCATTACCACTGGCATTGACCTTCACCTGCTGAATTTTTAGTGGAATATTGAGCTCAGAGCAAACTTGCTGACAATGCTGTTGCCACTTTTCCGCATTGGGACTTAAGCCGTGATTAACATGCACAGCAAGGTAATTGTGGTCAGGAAATTGGTTCGCTAATTCGGCAACAGTGATCAGCAGCAGGTGAGAGTCAACACCACCGCTGTATGCGATAACAATTTGCCTAGCGGGTCCTTGAAGGAACCTTTCAACAAGTGCTGTGGTACGATTTTGAATATTCATAAGGCAAAAACCGCCTTGTAAATACAAGACGGTTTGAGGTGAATCAAGGTGACTATATTAACAATAACCAAAAGACATGATGCGCTCGTAACGCTGTTCGAGCAACTCGTCTTTAGATAAGCTCAGCAATTGTGACAACTGTTGCTTAAGGGTCGCTTTGAGGTTGGCAGCCATAGCGTCGTGATTGCGATGAGCACCACCTAGAGGTTCCTCTACGATATTATTAATTAATCCTAATTCTTTAATTTGACCTGCGCTTACACCCATAGCTTCAGCAGCCAAAGGTGCTTTTTCTGCGCTTTTCCATAATATGGAAGCGCAACCTTCTGGAGAAATAACCGAGTAAGTACTGTATTGCAGCATATTCACTCTGTCACCCACACCGATGGCAAGTGCACCACCTGAACCACCTTCACCAATAACGGTACAGATAATGGGAACGCTTAAATCGGCCATTTCCTTGAGATTACGAGCAATGGCTTCACTTTGGCCACGTTCCTCAGCACCTACTCCAGGGTATGCACCCGGAGTGTCGATAAAGGTAATGATAGGTAAATTGAAGCGTTCAGCCATATGCATCAAACGAAGCGCTTTGCGATAGCCTTCTGGTTTAGGCATACCGAAATTGCGTCGAATTTTTTCATGGGTGTCACGACCTTTTTGATGTCCAATAACCATTACTGGTTGACCATCAAAGTCGGCTAATCCACCTACAATAGCTTTATCATCAGCAAAAGCGCGATCACCGGCTAATTCGTCAAATTCTTCAAAAAGGCGGGGAATATAATCCAATGTATAAGGTCGCATTGGGTGTCTAGCAATTTGTGAAACTTGCCATGCGCCCAAATCGGAAAATATTTTAGCAGTCAATTCTGCACTCTTTTCCCGCAACTTAGTGATCGATTCTTCAATGCCGACATCAAACTCACCGCCTTGATTGACTAACCGTAGTTCTTCAATTTTTGCTTCTAAATCAGCGATAGGTTTCTCGAAATCAAGATAATTCAAACTCATTCCAAACCTTATATTTGTTTACAAACACACTATTGGTGTCAACTAAATTGCAGCTCTACCGCTTGTTTGGGTAACATTTGCTGCAATTCATAAATTAATTGGTCTTCTGGTGTCACGTACCACTGTGCACCAAATGCTAAAACCATTTCCGCATCAGGGTGAACAACCCGCATATTAACAGGACAGCTTCCGCCTTGATAATTCTGCAGAATTGCTTGCAGTTTAGCTACTCTTGCTTCGTTACACCAGTCAGATTCTACTTCTAACCCTAAGCATTTTACATTTTTCTCCCGAGCCTGCACTATATCCATAGCATCACGGCCTGATATTGTATTGCCCCCCGAGAAATCATCAAAGCTGACCTGTCCGGAAATCAATAGAATTCGGTCAGGTTGAAGAAGCTCCTCGTACTTTTCAAACATATCAGGGAAAAAGCGCGCATCCATACGAGCACTTTTGTCATCTAAGGTAACAATCGCCCAACGACGTCCCTTCTTGTTAGTCATCACTCTAACACCGATGACTAAGCCAACCGCAACAGACGTAGTGTCTTTATTGGTAGGTTTTAAATCTACCAAACGAGCAGAACTATAATGTTTTAGCTCTTTTTCGTACTGATTTATTGGGTGACCTGTTAAGTATAGGCCAAGAGTTTCTTTTTCTCCGTCCAACCATATTTTTTCTGGCCATTCCGGTACATTAGAAAAGGCCTGAACCACTTGATCAGGTTCAGTAGTTAACAAACCAAACATATCTGATTGCCCATGAGATTCAGCTTTAGCATGCTGATCCGCCGCGGCTATCGCTTCGGGTAGGGTCGCCATGATACAGGCTCGATGGGGACCTAAATTATCCATGGCGCCAGCCATAACCAACTTTTCTAGAACCCGTTTGTTAATCTTCTTCAGATCAACTTTAGCACAAAAATCAAACAAGTCTGAAAATTTAGTGTGTTCTTTGCGGGCAGCGATAATTGCTTCGATAGGACCTTCCCCTACCCCTTTTATTGCGCCGATACCATAAACAATACGACCTTGTTCATCTACCGTAAACTTATATTGGCCCGCGTTGAGGTCTGGTGGCAGTATGGTTAATCCCATACGATTACATTCATCCACCAAAGTGACTATTTTATCGGTATTATCCATATCCGCAGACATTACCGCCGCCATAAACTCGGCAGGATAATGGGCTTTTAGCCACAAAGTTTGATACGAAACTAACGCATAAGCCGCAGAGTGAGATTTGTTAAAACCATAACCCGCGAATTTTTCCACCAGATCGAATATTTTCATCGCTAGATCAGGATCGATATTATTTCCTTTAGAACCTTCGGCAAACACACTACGCTGCTTGGCCATCTCTTCAGGCTTTTTCTTACCCATCGCACGACGTAACATATCTGCGCCACCTAGGCTGTATCCTGCCATGGCTTGTGCAATCTGCATTACTTGTTCTTGATAAAGAATAATGCCGTAGGTTGGCTCAAGAATTTCCTGCAAACATTCATGTTGATATTCTGCATCCGGATAAGAGATCTCTTCTCGGCCGTGTTTTCTATCGATGAAGTTATCAACCATCCCAGATTGCAGCGGGCCCGGTCTAAATAGAGCCACCAATGCGATAATATCTTCGAAGCAATCTGGTTTAAGACGTTTAATCAAATCTTTCATACCGCGAGATTCCAATTGGAATACCGCAGTTGTTTCTGCATTTAATAGAGTCCGAAAACTTTTAGGATCTTCCAATGGAATGGCGGTGATATCAATTTGTTTGCCGCGACCCTCAGCAATCATATCGATCGCCCATTGGATAATGGTTAAGGTACGCAAGCCCAAAAAGTCAAATTTAACCAAACCTGCAGTTTCGACATCATTTTTATCAAACTGAGTTACTGGGTTTTTGCCTTCGTCATCACAATATAACGGCGCGAAGTCGGTGATTTCAGTGGGAGAGATAACAACCCCCCCAGCATGTTTACCAGCATTACGGGTAACCCCTTCCAGAATCCGCGCCATATCTATCAGATCTTTAACGTCTTCATCTTGTTGATAAAGCTCAGGTAACCTAGGTTCAACGGCAAAGGCTTTTTCTAAGGTCATTCCTGGATCAGAAGGTATTAATTTAGAAATGCGGTCCACAAAGCCATAGGGATGCCCTAATACTCGGCCAACGTCTCGAACTACCGCTTTGGCAGCCATGGTGCCGAATGTAATTATTTGAGAAACCGCCTGACGACCATACATGTCAGCCACGTGGTCAATCACCTCGTCACGTCTATCCATGCAAAAATCGACGTCGAAATCGGGCATGGAAACCCGTTCTGGATTCAGGAATCGCTCAAACAGTAAGTCAAACTCTAGGGGATCCAGATCGGTAATATCAAGTGCATATGCAACGAGCGAACCTGCGCCCGACCCACGGCCAGGTCCCACCGGAATACCGTGATCTTTACTCCACTGAATAAACTCCATTACAATCAAGAAATAGCCGGGAAAACCCATTTGGTTGATAACGGTTAATTCAATTTCTAAACGTTCGTCGTATTCAGGACGTTTTTCTGCTCGCTCTTGTTCATCAGGAAACAGGAACTTTAAGCGTCGTTCTAAACCTTCCCATGACACTTTTACCAGATAATCCGCATCTGACATTCCACCGGTTGGAAACTTTGGCAGAAAGTATTCGCCCAACGTCACGGTAACATTACAACGCTTGGCTATCTCTACAGTATTTTGCAGTGCTTCTGGAATATCGGAAAACAGTTCACACATTTCCTCAGGACTGCGCAGGTATTGCTGATCACTATAAAGTTTGGGACGACGCTTATCATCGAGGGTATAACCATCATGGATACACACCCTTATTTCATGGGCATCAAATCCCTCTTTAGCGATAAAACATACTTCATTTGTGGCCACGACGGGAAGATCATGGTCCAAAGCCCAATCTGTCGCTCGTTGAATATATTCCTGTTCACCTGGTCTGCCAGTGCGATTTAACTCGACATAGTAACAATCGCTAAAATGGGTTTCATAAAATTGCGATATTTGCTCTGCTAAAGGCATATTTCCTTTGGTTAGTACCTGTCCAAGATCACCGGACAAGCCACCAGATAAAATAATCACGCCTTCTTTGTGTTCTAGCAGCCATTGTTTATCGATTACCGCTCTATTTTGTACATGCCCACGCTGATAAGCTTTGGAAATGAGCAAGGTAATATTTTTATATCCTTTGTTGTTGCTTGCCAACAAGGTCAGTCTGAATATTTCATCGCCTAACTCTTCACTTTGTACCCAAAAATCAGCGCCAATTATTGGTTTGATCCCATTGGCATGTGCAGCATCATAATATTTTACCAATCCACACATATTCATCTGGTCAGTAATGGCCACTGCAGGCATCCCCATTTCTTTGACCTTTCCAAGAATGGGTTTGATCTTATTCAAACCATCCATCATGGAATAATCACTATGGACGCGCAAATGGATAAATTTCACGGGTGCTTCTGTGGCTTCAGACTGCATGGATGACTCCATTGTGTTGTATCAATATTTGTTGCACAGGTTTAAAACTCATACGGTATTCTTCCGTTGGCCCTAGCTCAGCTAAACGTAACAAATGAGCTTTGGTAGGGTAGCCTTTATGTTGATCAAAACCATACTCAGGATAGCGTAAATGCAATTCTGCCATCTCCCGATCTCTGGTGACTTTAGCAATAATAGACGCGGCTGAAATTTCTGCGACACTGCCATCGCCTTTAACGATTGCTTCACTGGCATAATGCCAATCTGGGCATCGATTACCATCGACTTGCACCAAATCAGGCTGAATTGATAAACCTTCAACAGCGCGTTTCATAGCCAACATAGTGGCATGTAGAATATTCAGTTGATCAATTTCTTTTGGGCTAGCTCGCCCTACTGACCAACATAATGCATTTTCAATAATTTGGTTGAACAATACGTTGCGTTTTTTCTCGCTCAGTTTTTTGGAATCGTTTAATCCTAAAATAGGCTTTTGCGGATCCAATATTACCGCTGCGGTCACAACATCTCCCACCAAAGGTCCACGGCCGACTTCATCAACCCCGGCGATAAGGCAAGCCTCACTCATATTCTGTACCAATTAACTTTAATACGGCAGCCGCAGCTTGTTTATCTGCGTCCTGTTTTAACATTTCATGCAAACCAACAAACTCCTCTGGAATCTTTACGCTATCACCGGCGAACATCGGGATCAGATATTCAGAGATGGTTTCAGGGTTCACTTGTTCTTGTAATAATTCAGGCACAATGGGTTTATCTGCTAGCACATTAGGCAGTGAGAAGTAATTGGGTTTATACATTGCTTTCATTATTTGATGTGTAAGCCATTTTAAACGATAGGCTACCACCATTGGACGCTTACATAACATAGCTTCAAGTGACGCAGTACCAGAGGCAAGTAGAATAGCATCCGAGGCGATCATAACATTACGAGATTGCCGCATAAGCACTGAAATATGCATGTTTTGCGGATACTCTGGCAAGCTCTTAAACGCCGACACTATGGCTTCAATTTGCGATTTTCGCACTTCATTGACAGCGGGGATCACCACATGTAATTCACTTACCGTAGTACACACTTTGCTTGCGCTTTGTAAAAAGACCTCAAGCAACATATTCACTTCGCCAGCCCGGCTGCCCGGTAGCAACGCCAGCACTTTTGCGTCTTTGCTTAACGTTACGCCATCAAGTTGTTGGCGAGCTAGAGTTTGATCGGGGTAAAGCTCAATATCATCCGCCATAGTATGGCCAACATATTGGCAAGGGAATCCATGTTTGTCGTAAACGGCTTTTTCGAATGGAAAAATACTGAGTACTAAGTTAGTCGCTTCAGCAATCCCATAAATTCTATTTTCCCGCCAAGCCCACACTGTAGGACTGACGTAATGGACGGTTTTGACCCCAAGTTTTTTTAGTTTCTTTTCTAACGGCAGATTAAAATCAGGGGCATCCACTCCGATAAAGACATCGGGGGGATTATCGGTAAAATGTTGCAGGACGGTTTTTCGAATAAACAGTAATCGGCGAATACGGGACAGTACCTCTACTATCCCCATCACAGAAAGTTCTTCCATTTCAAACAAGGTTTCGCAACCTTGCTCAAGCATATTAGGACCGGCAATTCCTGTAAACTGTGCATCGGGGTGAATTGCCAAAATCTGTTTTATCATACCCGCAGCTAACACGTCGCCAGAGGCTTCTCCGGCGACGATAGCAATTTTCAAAGGACGCTTAGACATATAAGGTTGGCTCGCAGTTTGCGATAAAGCTAATCAGTATGATTAGCGGATTATTCCTCGGGCAGAGTTTGCTACAAAATCAGCCATTAATCCCACTTCTTTTGTGGTTTCGGCCATTTTGCGTAACTCTTGAACGGCTTCTTCGGCACGATTGCCGTTCCGATAAAGTACTTTATAAGCACGTTTAATACTCATTATTACCTCTTTATCATAGCCTCTGCGACGCAACCCTTCGGAGTTAATTCCTGCCGGCGTATTGTCGATACCATTGATCATAACAAAGGGAGGGATATCACGTAATATGATGCCACCGCCACCAGTAAAACTGTTAGAGCCAATATGGCAGAACTGGTGCACAGCCGTGTTACCACCTAAGATAACGTAGTTGCCAACATGTACATGACCAGCAAGGGTCGCATTGTTAGCAAAGATGTTATCATCTCCAACAACACAATCATGCGCCACATGTGCGTAAGCCATAAATAAATTATTTGAGCCTATTTTGGTCAGTGATTTATCTTGAACCGTACCACGATGGATAGTCACACATTCCCGAAAAACATTGTTGTCACCAATTTCTAATCGGGTTTTTTCTCCAGCATACTTTTTATCCTGGCATTCTTCACCAATCGAACCAAACTGGAAAAAACGATTGTTTTTACCAATAGTACATGGTCCCTTAATGACCACATGTGATTCGACAACCGTTCCACTTCCTATCTCGACATCTTCACCGATAACGGAATATGGACCAACTTGAACGTCTGCTGCTAACTTAGCAGACGGGTGCACAATAGCTGTTTCATGGATCACTGGTTACATTTTCCTCATTGCACACATAAATTCAGCAACACAAGCTTCTTGACCATCCACACTGGCAACGCCTTTAAATTTCCATATACCGCGCTTCTCTTTCACAACACACACGTCGAAATCTAATCTATCGCCAGGAACTACAGGGCGCTTAAAGCGTGCGTTGTCGATACCAGCATAAAGGTATAACTCATCACTATTTCCCGCAGTTTTAAACCCTAATATGCCCGCAGCTTGTGCCATTGCTTCAAGAATTAAAACACCAGGGAATATGGGTTTTCCAGGGAAATGACCTGTGAAACAAGGTTCATTAAAGGTAACATTTTTATAGGCTTTAATCGTTTCGCCTAAAACATATTCAGTTACTCTATCAATCAATAGAAATGGATATCTATGGGGTAAAAGCTCCATGATTTCTTCGATTTCGATGGTGTTCAAATTGTCGGCCAAAGGCTGATCTCCTTTAATAAGTAATGGGAACTACCCTGTTACTTTGTAGATTGTTGTTTCTCTAAAACTTTGACACGTTGAGCAAGAGACGTTATTTTTTTGAATTGAACTGCATTTTTACGCCACTCAAGATTGGGCACCGCCGGCATACCTGAGGAATATAAACCAGGTTCGGTTATGCTCTTGGTAATCATACTCATTCCAGTAAAATGAGAGTTATCACAAACTTCAATATGTCCGTTAAAACCGCACAATCCTGCAACGCTACAATTTTTACCCAATTTGGTACTGCCAGCAATAACTGAACACGCTGCCATAGCAGTGTTTTCACCTATTTCTACGTTATGGGCAATTTGCAATTGATTATCCAGTATCACCCCATCGCCGATAATTGTATCTTCAAGAGCACCGCGATCGATAGTAGTACTAGCGCCAATCTCGACACGATTACCAATAATGACTCGTCCCAACTGAGGGATCTTAATCCACTTACCTTTATCGTTAGCGTATCCAAAACCGTCACTACCAATAACAGTAGCAGATTGCACTAAGCAATCTTCGCCGATTACCGAATCGTGATAAACGGTGACATTTGCCCAAAGTTTAGTTCTGTTACCTAGTTGACAGTTTTTGCCTACAAAAGTACCTGCACCAACTTGCACGTCATCGCCTAAAACCACGCCTGATTCAATCACAGCATTGGCTCCCACACTCACGTTATTGCCAAGTTTTGCGTCTTGGCCGATAACGGCTGTTGGATGGATACCTGATGCCGCAGCCGGAGTCGTATCAAGAGCCTGTGCAACCAATGCAAATCCCACGTATGGATTTGGATGAACTAGTGCAGTGCAAGGACAATGGGATAACTCGTCTGGATGTAAAATAACCGCTTGTGCTCTAGTGTCAGCCAGGTGACTACGATACTTGCTATTGGCTAAAAAGGAAATCTGACCAATGCCTGCATTCGCCAAGGTACTCAAACTATTAATTTGGGTATCCTCAGTATCATTGCCAGATAAATGGATAGATGCACCAATAAGATCTGCCAATTGTTTTAAACTGAGTGACTGCATACAGGCTCCGGTAGGTTATTTCATTTGACTAACTTTTTTCAATACTTTCTCTGAGATATCGTATTGAGGAGTAGCGAATACAACCGCTTGTCTATCTAGAACCATGTCGATATTTTCTTCATTTACAACTGCTTGGATAGCTTGTTGTAGCATAGTAACGATTTTGGTGTTTTCTTCTTGTCTACGTTTTTGTAGCTTTTCTTGCAAAGGTTTAGCTAGCGCTTCAAATTCAGTGTTAGCTGCTTGTAAACGCTCTTGTTCAGCTTTAATTTGTGCTTCACTCATAGTCGGTGCGTTTTTCTTAAGCGACTCAAGATCAGTGGCTATCTTTTGACGCATCGCATCTACTTTTGAACCTTCGTCTTTAAATTCAATTTGCAAAGCTTGCTGACTAGCAATCGCTTGTGGCATTTGCTGAATTACCGCCTCGCGACTTACAACAGCAATTTTCTGTTCTGCGTAAGCTACTGAACTTAATAAAGCACTGCTCAAAAGTGCAGTAACGACTAAGGTTTTAAATACTTGTTTCAAAGGGAACTCCTTCCTGTTTTTATAATACTAATTAGCTCATGCTAAATTATGTTTAAAATGTTTGTCCAATGTTGAAAGAGAAGAATTTCACATCATCCCCAACACGTTCTTGTAAAGCTCTAGAGAAACTAAAGACCATTGGACCCATTGGTGATAACCATTGTACAGAAACTCCGTAAGAAGCTCTATAGCGAGTCCAATCGCCGTAATCTGCTACAGGGTCTTCACTAATCTGATCTAGATCACGATATAAGCTATAGTCGAATTCAGTATCCCACACATTACCGGCATCAAGAAACAAGCTTGAACGCACTGAATTATCAAACTCTTCGCCAACAAACGGAGTAGGTACAATTAATTCTACACCACCGAGCAACATCGCGTTACCACCTAAGGAACGAGAAGATACTGCAACCCGGTCAGATTCAGGACCTAACAAGATAGTTTCACCGTCTGGTCCGGTAATACTTGTGGGTGACAATTGTACGCCACGAGGTCCAACAGTGTTATTTTCGAATCCGCGTAAGGTATCGCTACCACCGGCCGTAAAGTTTTGAGTGAATGGCAATATCTGTTCTATGCCATTTGTTTCACCATAACCGTTACCGTAACCTGCGCGCAATCGAGTAAGCACTGACCATCTTTGATCACGGGTAAGCGGGAAGTAGAATTTAGTATCAAAAATCGATTTGAAATAATTTACATCAGAATTAGGAGTAGTAATGCTAAAGGATGCGCTTTGTGACGAACCAGCCGTTGGGAAAATCCCTCGGTTTAGAGTACTACGAGTCCAAGATACAGATGCTAGGAAACTAGAATAATCAATAGGTGCATCTGGATCATCTTCATTCACAAATTGGTTGTAAAAACGGTCTGTCTGTTCATAGTTACTGCGACGAGATAACTCTACATCACTATAACTCAAGCCAAAATTAATTCGGTTGAATTCATTAATTGGATAACCAGCGTTTATTCCAACGGTGTATTGTTTACTGTTGTATTGTACAAGGTTTGCACTTCCAGCATCGAATTCACTATATGAAATATTTCCGCCCAAACTAATTCCATCAATAGTGAAATAAGGGTCTGTGTAGGAAAGCTGCACACTCTTTTGGTAAGATACAGTACTAACATTGAATGCCAATCGTTTACCTGTACCTAAGAAGTTGTCCTGTTGAATACCGGCTTGCAGGCTAAGTTTGGTTCTATCACCGTAACCCACACCAGCATTAAATGAACCAGAAGGTTGTTCTTTAACTTTATATACCACATCAACTTTGTCATCTTCACCTGGTAAACGGACGGTTTCAAAATCCACTTCTTCCATGTAGGTCAAACGTGACAAGTTATTCTTAGACGATTCCAACGAACTGTTCGAAAGCCAAGTACCTTCCATTTGACTGACCGACTGACGTAAAACCTCATCGGCAGTCACTGTATTACCTTCGAAGGTAATGCGGTTCACGTAAATACGTTTTCCAGGATCGACAGATAGCGTCAATTTAACAGTTTTGTCTTCATCATTAATTTCAGGGATCGTGGTTACTGTCGGATACGCATATCCAAAACGACCTAAATATTTACTGAAGAACTCTTCTGTGTAGGTTACTTCTGCTTGGTTATATAACTCACCAGCGGTAAGCGGTAATACAGCGCGCATGTATTCTTCGTTACCCAATAGGTCACCAATTAGGTCTACTTCAGAAATAGTGTATTGCTCACCTTCAGAGATATTCATTGTGACATAAATACCATCTTTTTCCGGGGTCATAGATACTTGCGTTGAGTCTACCTGATAGCGCAAATAACCGCGGTCTAGGTAGTAGCTTCGTAACGTTTCCATATCACCAGAGAGAGTTTGTTTTTGATAACGGGTTTCAGATAAAAAGTCCCACCACGGTGTATCGAACTTTAACTCCATTTGTCTTAACAACTCAGCGTCAGAGAAGACTTCATTACCGACAATGTTAATTTGTTGAATTTTTGCAGAGTCACCTTCTTCAAACAACAGCTTCAAATCAACTCGGTTACGAGGCAATGGCGTGACAATGGCGCTAACATCAGCATTGTATTTACCAATACTGTAGAAAAAGTCTTTTAAGCCATTTTCGATACCGGTTAAAACCGTTTTATCCAACGGCTCACCCACGCGGATGTTGTTGCCATCAAGACTTTCTTGCAACTGCTCATCTTTTATATCGTCATTGCCGTCAAAGATAATATTACTGATGGTTGGACGCTCTTTGACTTTCACAACCAAAGTGGTGCCATCACGAAGAATTTCGATACTTTCAAAGTGAGTAGATGAATACAGGCTACGAATTAACTGAGCCGAACGGAAACTATTCATAGTGTCACCGACTTGCACAGGCAGATAGGTCAGCGCGGCTCCCAAAGCAACCCTTTGTAAACCTTCAACTTTGATGTCGGATACGACGAACTCTTGGTCTGTAGCAGCTAAGGCTAAGCTAGCACTGGACCATATGAATCCGGCTACAACTAACTGTTTAAACTTCATTTATTAATATTCTTCCTAAGCACTCATAGCCTACTTCGGCAATGTAGTTTGTGTCATCCACACTATAAACGCGCAATGTCATTATAAAAAGCTACTGTCATTAACAGTAACAAGATGATCCCGCCAATTTTAAATCCCACTTCCTGTACGGATTCCGGAACCGGTCGCCCAGTTAAAAGCTCTATAAAATAATAGAGTAAGTGCCCGCCATCAAGCACAGGAAGAGGGAAAAGATTAATAATCCCTAAATTCACACTAATAAGCGCTAAAAAGCTCAAAAATGCGACAATTCCAGCACTGGCCGTCATACCCGCACCTTGGGCAATCGAAATTGGGCCACTTAAACTTTTAACAGATACATCACCGGTAAAAAGCTTACCAATCATGTCAAAACTCAATGTTATAAGTCGCCAGGTTTCACTTACTCCTTCAGATAAACCTTCAATTGGACCATACTGCTTGTGAAATAAATACTCTTCCGGATAAGGTTCTAAGTAGGTAACTACACCTAATAATCCCTTATCAGGATCGTCTGGTTTCACGCCAATAGTCGCTGTCACCTGCTGTTCAATGCCATTTCTATCGATTGTGATAGTAACATTTTGTTTAGGGTGCTGCTCAATCAGCTCCACTATTTGTTCCCAATTTGCCACAGTAGTTCCATTAAACTTGAGAATAATGTCATTCACCTGCAATCCGGCGTCAGCTGCTGGCGAAGATTCACTCACCAAAGCAAGCTGTTTAGTGGGGTTAGTGCGATAAGGTGCAAAGCCCAAACTCGCCATTGGTGACGTGGTTTCAGGGTCAAATTGCCAATTCCTTAAATCTAAATCCAAAACTTTGTTGTAACCGTCTTTAGTGGTGACTTGCACTTGGGTACTTGAATCACCAATCAGCCGCATCACTTCATAGTTCACCGATTGCCAGTCGTTGGTCTCGTGCCCAGATATTTGGGTAATTTGATCCCGTTCAGCAAACCCTGCATTGGCGGCAATTGAATCCGGTTCAATATTTCCAACAATGGGTTTAACCGATTGTTGGCCAATCAGTAACATTAAATAAATCGCGAAAATCGCGAATAAGAAGTTAACCATAGGTCCGGCAGCGACTATCGCGATGCGTTTGAGCACATGTTGGCGATTAAACGCATAGGGTAAATCAGCATCGCTAACCTGCTCCACTCGTTCATCCAGCATTTTTACGTAACCACCCAGAGGAATAGCAGCGATAACATATTCGGTTCCCAGTTTGTCTGTGCGCGACCACAAGGCTTTGCCGAAACCAATAGAAAATCGTTCAACTTTGACGCCGCAGCGTCGGGCAACCCAAAAATGTCCCCATTCATGGACCGCAACGAGTATCCCTAAGGCAACGACAAATGCGGAAAGATTGCGAATAAACTCAAAAATCAAACTAAGGTTCCTATAAATTGTTTAGCAAGGGATCTAACTTGTTTATCAAGGCCTAAAATCCCATCAATATCTTGCAAATGTTGCGCTTCGATGCGCTGTAACATTTCTTCATTCACTTCGGCAATTTGCGAAAATCCGATTTGATGCGACAGAAAAGCTTCCACCGCAATTTCGTTCGCCGCATTTAAAGCAGTTGTCGCGTATTGCCCAGCATCACAGGCATTAATGGCTAATTTCAAGTTTGGATAACGTTGTAAATCTGGCACCTGAAAACTAAAATCTGCTAACGCAGCAAAATCTAAGGGAGTCACTCCAGCATTAATTCGATTCGGAAACGCCAAGCAATGGGCGATTGGCGTTTTCATATCCGGATTGCCCATCTGCGCAAGCACTGAACCATCCGCATATTGAACCATTGAATGAATAATACTTTGTGGGTGCAACACGATTTGAATATCCGCAGAATTTAAGCCAAATAACCATTTGGCTTCGATAAACTCCAAGCCTTTATTCATCATAGTGGCAGAATCAACAGAAATCTTCCGCCCCATATCCCAATTAGGATGAGCACAGGCTTGATCCGGCGTAATATCGACAAAAGTATCCAACGAGCGATTTAAAAAAGGCCCACCGGAACCGGTTAATAATATTTTGGCAATGCCTGACGCTGCAAGGTCGCCATATTTGAAATCGGCAGGAAGGCATTGAAAAATTGCGTTATGTTCACTGTCGATCGGCAGTAATTGGGCACCTGTTTTATTCACTTCTTGAATAAAAATATCACCACACATAACCAAAGACTCTTTGTTCGCCAACATGACTTTTTTGCCAGATTTGACGGCAGCTAACGTTGGTAGTAACCCGGCTGCGCCTACAATTGCCGCCATAACACTGTCGACACTGGAGTCTGACGCCACCTGACATAAGCCTTCTTGTCCCACCAACAATTCACACTTTAAATTGGCATTTTGTAATGCCTGCTTAGCGTAGGTGTAGGAGGCTAAATCAGAAATAACCAGATAATTAGGTTGAAACAGAATCGCTTGGGATATTAGTTTGTCTACACTGGAATGGGCAGTTAACGCGACCACATTGTATTTTTCTGGATGTAATTGAATAACATCCAAAGTGCTTTGACCAATGGAGCCGGTCGCTCCTAAAATCGCTATATTTTGCATTAGGCCATCCACAAAACGTAGCAATAGGCAAATACAGGGAATGCCGCGGTTAGGCTATCGATACGATCTAATATACCACCGTGACCAGGCAGTATTTTACCGCTATCTTTAATTCCAGCACAGCGTTTAAACATACTTTCGTTTAGATCGCCTAAAGCTGACACTCCAACGGTTAAGCCACCGATAAGTACATGCATCCATATTCTACCGGGGTCTACTTGATAGTGCAGCGCTGCAAAGGCAATAATCGCGGTCGAAGCGGCAATACCACCTGCTAAGCCTTCTAAGGTTTTGCCAGGTGAAACATTAGGGCGTAGTTTATGTC
This sequence comes from Aliiglaciecola lipolytica, assembly GCF_018860635.1. Lineage (GTDB taxonomy): Bacteria > Pseudomonadota > Gammaproteobacteria > Enterobacterales > Alteromonadaceae > Aliiglaciecola > Aliiglaciecola lipolytica_A. The sequence continues at coordinate 99,207 of NZ_JAHKPT010000035.1, read as the reverse complement.
GGCCGAATTTGACGCCAACAAAAAAAGCGCCAATATCTGCGGCCCAGACAATACCTAAAACATAAAATATAAGTGACACACCATATAGGGGGTCAATATCGTACATATGAGAGCGTAACGAGACAACAGAGACAAAGGTGGGGATTAGAGTGAACAAACCGAATAAGCACCGAATAGCTTTACTCGTTCGCCATATTGCTGAAAAGCGCGGGTAAGCAATAATCATCAATAGTGAAACAAACCACCAGATTGCTGCCACACCTAAAATATAAACATATAAACTATTTAAAGCGCCTTGATACCAAATATTTTGCGTGGGTACCCAGTAAACTAAGAATAGACAACAGAACAGAATGAAAAAAGCATAAAGAGCTTTTTGCGGTCTAGGCTTAATACTCGACATATTAGCCCACTCATAACCGCCTAAACCTACCACTAAGGCAATGAATATTTCAAAGCCTAATAGTGGTAAAAATAAAATACAAATTAACGCAAGAGGAGCTAAAATAACTGCTGTAATTATACGCTGTTTTAACATAATTAGCCTTTGAGCTTTGCGGAAAACATTATCATTTAGTTTCCACCTGCTCTCCTGTCATACCAAATCGACGTTGACGATCAGAATAGTCATTAACCGCAAGCTGAAACGCTTGTTCATCAAAATCTGGCCAAAGAGTATCAGTAAAATATAGCTCTGCGTAAGCACATTGCCACATTAAAAAATTACTGATTCGGTGTTCTCCGCCAGTGCGAATGAGCAAATCTAGTTCAGGTTGACCAGCAAGCGACATAAACTGATTAAAATCAGTTTCGTCTACACTATCAATATCCAAGTCTTGGCTAACAGCTTGTTTTGCAAATGATTTGGCCGCATTCAATATATCCCAACGACCACCGTAATTGGCAGCAATATTGAGAACTAACGCACCATTATGCTCAGTTAACTTTTCCGCTTTATTAATTTTTTCGACTAACTTGTTGTCAAATCGTGACGTATCACCAATGACTTTTAGACGCACGTCGTTTTTGTTTAGCTTCTTGGCTTCGCTATTTAGCACAAAATTGAACAAGTCCATTAAAACGCCGACTTCTTCTGCAGGACGGTTCCAGTTTTCGCTGCTAAATGCAAATAAGGTAAGAGACTCTATGCCATTTTGACGAGCAAAACGAACGGCAGATCGCACAGACTCAACACCAGCTTTATGCCCGAAAGTGCGGATCTTACCTTTCTTTTTTGCCCAACGGCCGTTGCCATCCATAATGATAGCAACATGTTTTGGGATATTTAGATTACTCATAAGGTAAAAGGAATTAACCAAAAAGGGTTAAATTTCCATCAACTCTTTTTCTTTATCTTGTAATGCGCTATCGATGGTTTTAACGAATTCGTCAGTTAATTTTTGAATTAACTCTTCGCCTTTACGACCTTCATCTTCGCCTAATTCTTTTTCTTTCACCAATTCTTTGATATCGGCATTAGCATCGCGACGAATATTACGCACGGCAACACGACCTTGCTCAGCTTCGCTTCGTACCACTTTGATAAGGTCTTTACGACGCTCTTCAGTCAACGGTGGTAAAGGAATACGAATAGCAGCACCTGAACTCATAGGATTTAATCCTAGGTCAGATTGCATAATGGCCTTTTCGACAGCGGCGGCGGCACTTTTATCAAACACAGTAAGTGCCAATGTTCTGGCATCTTCGGCAAAAATATTAGCTAGCTGCTTTAAAGGGGTATCAGCGCCATAATATGGCACCATAATGTTATCTAAAAGCGCTGGATGAGCGCGGCCAGTTCTAATTTTACTTAATTGGCTTTTCAATGCACTGATGCTTTTTTCCATGCGTTGTTTTGCATCATCATGAATATCATTTATCACTGCAATCTCCCTAATTCTTATTTTACTAATCGTTTTTTAAATCGTTGTTATTGATTGTTTGTGCCTTGATGGGAAATTGTAGTCCCTTCGTCTTCACCCAAAACAACACGGCGTAAAACGCCCGGTTTATTCATGTTGTAGACGCGAATAGGCAAGCTATGATCCCGTGCCAAAGTAAAAGCAGCTAAGTCCATAACCTTAAGTTCTTTTTCCAGAACTTCTTGATAACTTACGTTTTTAAGTAATACAGCGTCTGGATTTGTGACTGGATCATCATTATAAACGCCATCCACTTTAGTACCTTTAAGTACTGCGTCGGCTTCTATTTCAATGCCTCGTAAACAGGCTGCAGAGTCAGTGGTAAAAAATGGATTGCCTGTACCAGCAGAGAAAATGACTACGCGTCCTGACTTTAAAAGACTAATGGCTTCAGTCCAATTATAAGCATCACAGACACCATTAAGCGGTATGGCTGACATTAAACGTGCATTAACAAATGCTCGGTGCAAAGCGTCACGCATGGCTAAACCATTCATGACCGTGGCTAACATACCCATGTGGTCGCCCACGACACGATTCATTCCAGCTTTTGCTAACCCTTCACCGCGAAATAAATTTCCGCCACCAATTACTAATCCTACTTGCACACCCATTTCAACCAACTCTTTGATTTCTTGGGCCATTCTATCTAGAACTTTGGGGTCGATACCGAATCCTTCTTCACCCATTAGGGCTTCACCACTTAACTTTAGCAGAATTCTTCGATATGCAGATTTTGGTGCGATACTCATTTATTGGCTATTCCTTCGTTATTGGATATTGGGCTCAAACCCACTAAATTTATCCGCGTAAATAGTACATATAAAAAGGCACCTCATTTTGAGGTGCCGATAGTTTATATGACATTGGCTTTACGCAAAAGCGAAAGGCTCAATTATTTCTTAGCAGCTGCCATTTGTGCAGCAACTTCAGCCGCGAAATCTTCTTCTTTCTTCTCGATACCTTCACCAACTTCGAAACGAACGAAGTTAATCACGTCAGCACCTTTAGATTTCAAAAGTTGACCAACAGTGTTAGAAGGATCTTTAACGAAAGGCTGACCTGTCAAACTAACTTCGCCAGTGAATTTCTTCATACGGCCGATAACCATTTTTTCAGCGATATCAGCTGGCTTGCCAGATTGCATTGCGATTTCAAGTTGAATTTCTTTTTCTTTCGCAACAACTTCTGCAGGTACATCTTCAGGCTTCACGAATTGTGGGCTAGCCGCTGCAATATGCATTGCAATGTCTTTTGCCAAATCTTCATCACCGCCATTCAAAATAGCGATTACGCCGATACGACCACCGTGCACGTATGCACCTAGGTTGTCGCCTTCAACAGAAATAACACGACGAGGAGAAATGTTTTCGCCGATTTTTGCTACTAGTGTGTCACGAGCATCAGCAACAGTAACGCCATCGATTTCGCTGCTATTTAGCGCATCCATGTCGTTAATTTTGTTTGCAGAAGCTACATCAACTAATTTGTTAGCAAAAGCTAAGAAACCTTCGTCACGAGCAACGAAATCAGTTTCACTGTTAATTTCCATCATAGTTGCTACACCGTTAGCAACTTTAGTCATGATCACGCCTTCAGCTGCAATACGACCTGCTTTTTTAGCCGCTTTTGCTTGACCAGATTTACGCATATTTTCAATTGCTAGCTCGACATCACCGTCGGTTTCTACCAATGCTTTTTTACAATCCAACATGCCGGCGCCGGTGCGCTCACGAAGTTCTTTTACTAGGGCTGCTGTCACTGCCATTTTGGTTTCCTCAGCATTTATAAATAGTTCTTAACTTAAGAAACAGGGGCCGTAAATAATTACCGCCCCTGATGAGATGTTTGCCATTCTATTGAACTAAAGTCACAAAAAAATGACAAGGCCGCGACAAGAAAGTCGCGGCTTTTTAATTACTCAGCTGCTTCAACGAAATCGTCTTGCTCAGCTTGTACTTCAAGGTTTTGCTCGCGACCTTGGCTAACAGCATCAGCTGCAGCGTTTAAGTACAATTGAACCGCACGAATAGCATCGTCGTTACCAGGAATGATGTAATCAACACCATCTGGATTAGAGTTAGTATCAACTACTGAAATAACTGGGATTCCCAAGTTACGTGCTTCAGTGATTGCAATGTGCTCGTGATCTGCATCAACAACGAATAAACAGTCTGGAAGACCGCCCATATCTTTGATACCACCTAAGCTACTTTCTAGCTTGGTCATTTCACGTTGAAGCATTAATACTTCTTTTTTGGTCAACTTTTCGAAAGTGCCATCTTGAGACTGTTGCTCTAGCTCTTTCAAACGCTTGATTGATTGACGAACTGTTTTCCAGTTAGTCAACATTCCACCTAACCAACGCTTGTTAACATAGAATTGGTCACATTTCTGTGCTGCTTCTTTAACTGCGTCGCTAGCTGCGCGTTTAGTTCCTACGAAAAGAACTTTACCTTTTTTAGAAGATACACTACTAATGTAGTTCAATGCTTCATTAAACAAAGGTACTGTTTTTTCAAGGTTGATGATATGAACTTTGTTACGAGCACCAAAGATGAAAGGTTTCATTTTTGGGTTCCAGTAACGAGTCTGGTGACCGAAGTGCACGCCCGCCTGGAGCATGTCACGCATAGATACGTTTGCCATTATTAATTTCCTCAAATTGGGGTTAGGCCTCCATACATCCCATCTATCGATCCGTTCAGGCGGCAAACCCGAAACAGACACCCCGACAAATGTGTCGATGTATGTGTGTTATTTAGTTAATTTCGCTTTAATTCTAAGCACTAAAATAATGCTATTGAATTTGCGGTGCGCTTTATACCATGCGGGCCTACTTCACGCAAGTAAAAAGGACTATATCTGCATGTTGGTCATTGCAAATGAAGTAAACCGGCAATTCTTTTTGTCATCTATACATTTTTAGGCTTAAAAGATACAATTCGCCTCATTATTGCTTTGAGTTATTTTTTTAGGATGCAAAATTGACAATCACGATTAAAACTCCAGATGAAATTGAGAAAATGCGAGTAGCGGGTAGATTAGCCGCTGAAGTTTTACAAATGATTGGCCCCTACGTTAAAAAGGGTGTCACCACTAATGAACTCAATCAAATCTGTCATGATTATATTGTCAATGAACAGCAATGTATTCCTGCTCCTTTGAATTATGGGCATCCTCCCTTCCCAAAATCTATTTGTACTTCGGTCAATCATGTTATTTGCCATGGCATTCCTTCAGACAAAAAGTTAAAAGACGGAGATACCATCAATATTGATGTGACTGTGATTAAAGATGGTTATCACGGTGATACATCAAAAATGTTTGTGGTAGGTAAACCCAGCATTTTAGCTGAGCGCTTAATTAGAGTGACCCAAGAATGTTTGTACAAAGGCATTGAACTTGTAAAACCAGGGGCACGATTGGGCGATATTGGACATGTCATTCAGCAACACGCAGAAAAGCACAATTATTCCATTGTGAGAGAATATTGTGGTCATGGTATTGGTGCAAACTTTCATGAAGAACCACAAGTGGTTCATTATGGCCGACCTAATACCGGCGTTGAATTGTTAGAAGGCATGTGTTTAACCATTGAGCCAATGGTTAACGCCGGTAAACGTTATTCGAAGATCCTGCCCGACCAATGGACTGTGGTTACCAAAGACCGTAGTTTGAGCGCACAGTGGGAACACACTTTATTAGTCACCAAGGATGGTGTGGAAATTCTCACTCTTAGAGACGACGAAACCATTGATAGAGTGATAAGTCATTAATTCAGTATGTTTTTACTTATGAATAATGATTATGACTAACGTGAATTAGTTATTTGCTATACCACTGCGCTTAATGGACACTTTGATTTTATAATATAAATTGTATTTGTTCGTGTTTGCATTGCGTCTCGTTGTCTAAAACAGCTTTTAGAGGTACGACATTTGTCATTAGATCAGCTCATTGAAAATATCCAGAAAATTACTGACATAAATGACATTAGCAGTTTCAAAAAATGTGTAACTGATAGCGTAGATTGGTTATCTCAGGAATTCACAAAAGTGCCGGTTGACCAACTGGTTCACGAAAGAGCTGTTTTCATCGATGCTTTGCTTTTGCGTGCTTGGAACTTGGTTGGTCTAAATGATCAAAAAGGTTTAGCCTTAGTTGCCGTTGGTGGTTATGGCCGTGGCCAACTTCAACCGCACTCTGATGTGGACCTGCTGATTCTCAGTGATAAAACCATCAATGCTAAGTTGCAAGAAAAAGTCAGTATTTTCATCACCTTCTTGTGGGATATCAAGTTAGATGTTGGTCAGTCTGTACGCACAATCAAAGAAACCTTTAATTTAGCCAAGGCAGACACCACCATAGCAACCAACTTGGTTGAGTCCAGATTACTGGTAGGCAGCGAATCCAGCTTTGAAACCTTGCAAAAGAAGATAAAAGGCAAAGGGTATTGGTCAAGTAAAGATTTTTTCACTGCCAAATATGAAGAACAAATAGAACGTCACAGAAAATTCAACGACACCTCCTATAACTTAGAACCAAACGTTAAAGAAAATCCAGGCTGTTTGCGGGATATCCAATCTATTGGTTGGGTAGCTAAACAACACTTTAATGTTTGGAATGGCCATGAATTAGTTGACCACGGTTATTTCACCGAGGGTGAATGGGCAGAGCTAATTGAATCTCGCTCTCATCTCTGGCAAATTCGATTTGCGTTACATTTGATATCAGGTCGCAGTGAAAACCGGCTATTATTTGATTATCAGACCGACGTAGCAGAACGTCTAGGTTATGGTGAAGGAAAACAAGCTGTTGAAAGAATGATGAAGTCATTTTTTCGAACTGTGCGAAGAGTGTCTGAACTTAATGGCATGTTACTGCAATATTTCAAACAAGATATCTTAGAGTTAAAGGTTAAAAAGCATCACCTTATAGATGACAATTATGAGTTATTAGATGGCTTAATCAGTCCGCTGCATGACGACGTTTTTAAATCCCCCGAAGATATCCTGTCATTTTTGTTATTAATTGCCAATTCGCCAGATTGCACAGGGTTGCACTCTAGCTGTTTACGTCAACTTCGCAATGCGCGCAGAAAGTTTAATAGCCAATATTATTGTGAGATACCTGAATGCCGTAAATTGTTTATGCAACTTATGCGACATCCTAACTTCTTTGGGTTGGGCTGGGATTTAATGCATAAACACGGAATCCTTCAGGCATATCTGCCACAGTGGGATAATATTGTAGGCATGATGCAATTTGACTTGTTTCATGCGTACACTGTGGATGAACACACCCATAGACTGGTTAAACATGTTTATAGTTATCACAGTGACGAAAACAGAGAATTCCCCCGCTGTAAAAAGATCGTGAGGGAAACGGATAAGCCAGAACTCTTATACTTAGCCGCTATTTTCCATGATATTGGTAAAGGTAGAAATGGCGATCACTCGGTATTAGGGGCAGCGGATGTGGTCACTTTTTGTGAGTCTCATGGCATCGACGGGGACGACGCTGAGCTAATTCGCTGGTTGGTAGAAAACCACCTTCTCATGTCAGTAGTTGCCCAGCGTAGAGATATCTATGATCCTGAAATTATTGGTGAATTCGCTCGAGCAGTAAAAAGTCAAAATCATTTAAAACATTTATACGCACTGACGTTAGCAGATATTCGCGCAACCAATAATAATCTTTGGAACGATTGGAAAGCATCACTAATTAGAGAATTGTATTTGTTAACACAAAAAGCCTTGGACAATGGGCTGCAGTGTGGCATTACCTTACTTGAAAGAGTGAATAAACATCAAATAGAAGCCAGAGAGATGCTGAATAAGCAAGGAGTCACTGCGGCAGAGATTGATCAATTTTGGCATCGTTTGAATAATGACTATTTTGCAAGGTTCAGCCCGATGCAGTTGGCTTGGCATGCAAATGAAGTAGCAAAAGCAGAAAGCAAAGACGAAAACAGTTTAACCATTGCGCTAAATGATACAACCGCAAAAGCTGGAACTGAGCTACTAGTTTATGGTAAAAACCGTCCTGCACTTTTTGCACAAATTGCGTCAGTTTTAGATAGCCGAAATTGTTCGATTCACGATGCCCAAATTACCATCACCAATGATGGTTATGTATTCGATAGTTTTATCCTGTTAGAACAGGATGGTTCACGAATATCGTCTCCTAGTCGATTAAAAAGTTTAGTGGAAGCGATAGAAGACCAACTTGCTAAACCGGGCAGAGAACACAACAACAGACGTAAAATGTCACGTCGTATGAAGCAACTAGACGTAGCCACCAAAGTTCGCTTTTACCAGAGTAACTCCGAAGTCACTATGGTAGAGCTTGAAGCATTGGATGCCCCTGGATTACTAGCCAAGGTCGGCCACCTATTTGTAGAGCTAAATTTAACGTTACACATGGCAAAAATTTCAACCATTGGTGAGCGTGCAGAAGATTTGTTTATTATTGCCAATGAACAAGATCAGGCCCTTACCACTGAGCAACAAGTTCAACTTAAAAAACGATTAACCCAATTATTAGATCAACCCTCAACTAGCGGTGAAGCATGTCAGAGTTAAAAAACCAAATAGAAGCAGCGTTTGAAAATAGAGCTTCGATTACAGCAGCGTCAGTAGATGACGCAACAAAACAAGCGGTCATTAGTGCCATTGAACTATTAAATTCTGGCCAAGCCAGAGTAGCAGAAAAGATAGCCGGTGAATGGGTTGTTCATCAGTGGCTTAAAAAAGCAGTTCTGTTGTATTTCCGTATTAATGACAATGACGTTATTGAAGGCGCAGAGAGTCGCTTTTTTGACAAAGTTCCATTGAAATATTCAGACTACACTAAAGCACAATTTGAAGCTGAGGGTGTACGTATTGTTCCACCAGCGGCAGTTAGAACCGGATCTTTTGTAGGCAAAAACGTAGTAGTAATGCCGTCATATATAAACATAGGCGCTTTTGTTGACGAAGGCACTATGGTTGATACTTGGGCGACTGTGGGTTCTTGTGCACAAATAGGTAAGAACGTACATTTGTCTGGCGGTGTTGGAATAGGTGGTGTTTTAGAGCCATTGCAAGCTAACCCAACCATTATTGAAGACAACTGCTTCATTGGCGCACGCTCGGAAATTGTTGAGGGTGTGGTTGTTGAAGAAGGCAGTGTTATTTCAATGGGTGTCTACATTGGCCAAAGTACCCGAATTTACGACCGCGAAACAGGCGAAGTCCATTATGGTCGAGTTCCTGCAGGCTCAGTAGTTGTGTCTGGTAGCTTACCGAGTAAAGATGGCAAATACAGTCTATACGCAGCAGTCATCGTGAAGAAAGTAGATGCTCAAACTCGTTCAAAAGTTGGTATCAATGCACTATTGCGTGCCGCTGAATAGTCTTAGCCAACAAACATAATTTGGTTAGAAGGCAACCAATCAACCCTGTAAACACCATGTTTTACAGGGTTTTTTTATACTTTTTCAAAATCACCTTCCCCTTTTTTGTCCCCCGATTTACTTGGACATCCATCGATATGCGGGACGATTTACATGGACACCCATGATAAAAGCCATTTACATGGACAGGCATGATTTACATGACAGGCATATATATTGAGTTTACGGATTTACATGGACGGCCATGTTTAAAGTACTAAACATAAGCACAAAACAAGCAGATTTAAGATTTACATGGACACCCATGATAAACGTGAATTTACGTGGACAGGCAGATTAGCCATTTACATGGACAGGCATGTTTAAAGCGCATTTACATGGACAGGCATGTTTAAAGTACTAAACATAAGCACAAAACAAGCAGATTTAAGACGATAGCGATTTACATGGACAGGCATGATTAGCGATTTACATGGACACCCATGATAAACGTGAATTTACGTGGACAGGCAGATTAGCCATTTACATGGACAGGCATGTTTAAAGTACTAAACATAAGCACAAAACAAGCAGATTTAAGACGATACTCTGGGTTAATTTTCGCTGGGTGTTTCTAGTAATTTGTCGAGTTCTTCCCACAATTCATCACACAGACCTTGGCGATATGCGGATGCACGAAAAACGGGGTGCTCACCACGATAAACAATTAACATTCTTGAATTCTGATCTTTTAAGCTGGTTTTTACATTTGATAGGCGGTCACATACTTTTACAATCAGCGCAAGTTCAGTTTCGCCAGAAACCTTAGCCATCTTCTGATAGGTTTTCTTTTTACGTTCTTGCCGATTCCGGCCTTTTTCATCGGTGACAATTGCAACACAGCTAGCAATTAGTTTACCAAACTTTTCTTCGATCTCTTCGATGGTTGTCGAGGTATCTTCTACCACATCGTGCAAATAAGCGATCACTTCAGCATCTTCGCCAAAGGCCTTCGCTTTTTCAGCAACTTCGTCTAAATGATACGAATAAGGATGTTTGCCATATTTTTGGTCACCATGTGACTTAACTGCAAACTCTCGCGCTTTAACTTTTTCTTTCAGCATAAATACTAAATGTCCCCCCAGCAAAGTTAGCGATACAACTCGCTCTTTGTAACAAAATTAAACCAATAGAGCTGAAATTTAGTATACGGCTATTTTTGCTTAAAAAGAAAGCGCTCTGATTAAATCAATGTTTACAGGGAAGCCTTGGCTTTAGATATACAAAGATAATCTGGAATTTTTTAAATTTGCTTAAAAATTCCAGTTACCTTTAATTGTGCGTATTTCTCTAGGATTGGGATTATTACAGTATTACTGGGAAGCTATAAGTTTCGGCAAAATACTTTCTATCCAAGGTAAAACCTCTGCTTCAGGCTCTAAAGTTTCCATAACATCTACAATGAAAAGATCGGCGACCGGTTGCCCTTGAAGCTCAACAAGCACCTCAAATATTTGCTTACCCGCGCCACAAAAGCTATCACTGTAACTACTATCACCTAAGCCAACAACGGCAAAGGGTTTTTGATCCATCAATGGCATAGTGTCTTTCATATCCATGATCAAAAACTCTAAGTTCGGTGGTAAGTCCCCTTGCCCGGTTGTTGAGCTGATAAAAATCACTGATTTGGTTTGTTTAAAATTATCTAAGGTTCCATCAATAAAGAGTTCTACATTGTGTCCCTTTTCGGCTAACATTTCCTCTACTTGCTCTGCAACATGCTGAGCATTACCGTATACAGAGCCCACAAAAATTCCCACGTCTACCATTGTATAATGTTCCTCAGATTGACTAACTTCCATTCAGGTTAGTTAGTTGTTGTAGTTGATTGAGGTCTAGGCCCCATTGTTCAATTATAGCTTTCATTCTTATATCAAATTGACAGCTAATTTTCAGCGTATTTTGTGTTATTGGATGAGTAATAATCATTTCACTGCAGGTTAATCCTAAACCTGCCAAGCCAAATTGGTCCCTTATAAACGCGTTTTGCTTGCCATCGCCATGTGTAGTATCGCCAACTATCGGGTGACGAATATGCGCCATATGCCTACGTAACTGATGTTTTCGGCCAGTCAAAGGATGCAGTTTAACGAGTGAATAACGAGCAGTTTGATATCGACCAACTGCAAAGGGTAACTCAAATTTGTGCAAACATTGATAGTCGGTAATAGCATCTTGCGCAGGTTTGTCCTGTCGCGCTTTTTTATCAGCAATTTTGTCCAATTTTTCTTTTAGTGGATAATCAATTCTGCCGCTATCAGGACAGTATCCACGCACAATTGCAAAGTATGTTTTAGCGATGTGTTTGTGGGTGAATTGTTCGGTTAAGATTCTCGCAATGTCTGATGATAAAGCAAATAACAGCACCCCCGAAGTGGGCTTATCAAGACGATGAACAGGAAAAACATGCTGGCCTAGCTGATCACGAAGTAATTGCATAGCAAACTGTGTTTCATGGCGATCAATCATACTGCGATGGACTAATAACCCGGCAGGCTTATCAATTGCTACTATGTATTCATCTTGATATAAAATGCTCAAACTCATGACTACGACTTACCTTCATCAAACAATAAATCTATTTTTTTAACAGCGTCAATGATCAAAGGAAAGGTTTCTTTGCTCAGTGTGATTTGAATCACTGGAGAAATGGCAATAGATGCAGGTAACGGCTGACCCGTTTCAATTAGTATTTTCATTTTGGGAATGAATACAAACTGCAACCACTGCTCTATTTTGAGTGTATCAACCGCAAATGGTAGTTCACTATTTAACGCTTCTTGTGTGGGCGCACTATCCGACCAAAGTTGCTCTTGTTGCATTAGGATTTCTAAATTCACTAGATGCTTGAATAATTCATTATGCAGGATTGTCATGACGATTGATTTGGCACTACCTTAGACGGGTTAATCATTTTGAGTCGCTTATTTATTTGTGATTTCTTTTTAATAGCCACACAAAAAGATATACTCTGCAACTTCACATTTAGCACACTCAACATATTACCCTAAACTGATTATGAGCAAGCACGAAATTTCTTCTATTAGTGAATTTTTACTCCACGCAGGTACTGATTATCGCGTATTCGATATGGGAAGAACCATTCGAGAGATTCCTAGTCAACAATTTTTAGAACAAGAAAATGGTCAAATTAAGCCCGCTTACACCAGAGCACAGCACGCTTGGTTTGGAATTGTTTTTTGGGATAAAACCCGCTCCGAGCAACAGTATATATGGTTTGTGAAGTTACCCACAGATGAAAACGGACTGATTGTTAGCGCCTGCCGCAATCACTTTTTACAGATAATTGTCGATGCTTTAGGCGCTGAATTAGAAAACGCCGACAAAAAAAATGGTCAACTACCTGATAACCCCTACTCGTTTATTCCTAATCAAAATCAAATAGCGGATTTCAACAGCAAAAGTAGAGGCGTTTTATCTTTAGGGAAATCACAGTATTTTGAAGCAGCCAAAGCATATATTAGCTCACCAATGGTGATTGATTGGCAGAGTATCGCGCTGCAAGGTTTAGCAGATTTAGTGGCCGATATAGACTCACCAGAAATACACAGCAATATATGCCGACATTTTTCCCACTTCCCGGAGCAAGTGCAGTATCAATTACTGATCAGTATGGAGAATTACCCCCTACCTGATACTTGCGTGCTAACCATTTTGTCGTGGATGAAGCAACATTCAGAAGATGAAATAAAGTGGCAGCACGGCTTACGCGCCTTGTCGCAGACAACTAACTTAGATCAAGTGGCGGCAACCATTAATAAAGTATTAGAGAGTGAGATGACCAATAGTCACAATATCTTGGTGATTATTTCAGGTCGCCTTTGGCATTATTTGAATAACCAGAATCAGTTACTTAGTTTTTTTGAAAAAGTGGCTGAAGCAGATCCCAATTTCGATTTATTTATGGGAATTTTTCAAGACTTAGTACAATTGCCCGAATTGCGCGAGCAAGTGTTACAAATGTTACGAAATCCAAATAAATCTGAAACCTTATCTATAGCCGTCGGGCATCTATTTTCAGCCCATAAAAATTAGGATTAATGAATGAATTTTAATCTCACAGATATTTTAGTTCTATTCATTATCGCAGCGATAGCGTTTCAGTTTTGGCGGATACGTGGCATTTCAGAACAAGCGAAAGTCTATTTAGAAAAATATTGCGAAATAAACGGCCTGCAATTAATTAGTATTGCGCGAAGCAAAACCAAAGTGATTTTTCACAAGGCTAAACTAGATTGGTATACCGAATTTTCTTTTGAATTTTCCAGCACTGGCGAAGAACGTTACTTAGGTTTACTGAAAATGCGCGGAGTTAGCGTAGATGATGTGAATGTACCTGCTTATAGAATAAGTTAACAATCGAGCCCCTACTGGGTATCCATTTTTAGTTCAAAACTTTTCAGCGCAACACTCACCCCGTTAATTATCACTTCGATTTTGTGAATTCCTGGGTAATACCTTCGGGTGGTTATCGCCTTAAAAGGATGAGATTTAGCCAGTAACAATGGCTGTCCATGTTCAAGGGTGATACTTTTCCATTTAAATACTTTGGCTTTTAGTTCACCATTCGCTTTTTGATGATGGATTGCAAAATCAATCATTAACAATTGTTCTTTTACCGATTGCCCGTCTAAATGCAGCGAAAAATGCAGTTTTGAGCCAAATTCAACTAGATTCTGCTCAACTTCTAATTTCACAAATTTCAATTTAGGGGGAAAATACCCAAGATTTTGCAACGCTATTGGATGCCCCTGTTTAAGCAAGGTTCTGCCTGCATGGCGAATGAGTTTTTTGCGGTTGTGATTTGCACCTTCACTCCATATTTTCAACGTAGTAGCCACTAAATCTGAATGGTCTTTGGCAATATCATTTAAATTATTTGCCACAGAACGACGAACGTACTCTTCTTTGTCGTCTTTTAATTTTTCTACTAAGCCAATTATTGGTTGCGGGTTTTGAATAAAGATAGGCAGTTGCATCCCCCATGGTAAACGCGGCCGACAGCCTTCAGAGGCTAGTCGTCGAACATGGTGACTCTCATCTTCACACCATTCAACTAATTTGCTAAGCGTCCTTTCAGGTTTGCTCAACAAAAAGTGACGTATACCAAACTCCGACGTAAATCGTTGCGTAAAGGCATGGAATAACGCCATTGACGTGTCAAAGTTCTCTTGCCCATAAACCCCTACATATTCAGCCATCGGCATTATCGCCCAGCCGTTTAACCCTAGTAACAAGTCAGAATTTTCAGATAAATCACTATTATGTTCGGCGGCTAAGCTTTTGCGCATAATCTGAGCGGCATGTTCGAAGTCATCGGGTAAAGTATCTTTCATCGCCTGCATGATCTGGTTCGAACGTTGTTTCAATTCTAAATGGGCCAAATTTTTCGATGCAACTTCGATAAAAAGCGCACAATCGAATGCCTCAAAATGCGCTGAAAAATGATTGGCCATATGCGCAATGAGATCATTGTTAAATAAATTTTTCAGGGGTTCAGGCATGACTCATCCAAGCTATGTGTTTATGTTTACGGATTTAGGCTAAAGGTTGATTATTATCGACCATTATTTTATGCACCGCTTCTCGAAACCAGCGCAGAGCTAAGTCATCTTCTGTATTTTGGTGCCAATACATGTGGGTAGAAATAAGCGGCATGTCAAATGGCACCGCCACTGATACCAAACTACTGTCCAGTAAACGAGCGCCTATAGAACTAGGCAGTGTTAACAAAAATGGCGACCCTTTAAGTATCTCCTTGGCAGCATAATAATTCTGACAACGCACCGACACCTGCCGAGTAAAACCTTGTTCTTGAAACATAAAATCTTCTAAAACGGCTCCGGTTGGACGATGTGAAACGCTAATGTGCTCAGCCGAAAAGTATTGTTCTTGACTGATACGCTGTTTTAACAGGCTATCCTGACCGTGGCCATCTAGTTCGACCCTACTAACCTCAGCGCTATTCACCTTAGAGCTATCAATATGATTAGATGTAAACAAGGGGTGCAGCCTGTCCATCAAAATCATAAATTTATCATTGCGAACGTTTTCATGACGAATCGGCGGCTTGAGTGGCATCGCAATATCAAAGGCCAAATCAAACTGTCCTGAGGTTAACGCTTTGGACAGCTGATTACGTTCTACTTTCACACTGGCAAAAGTAATATTCGGCGCTTTTTCAAACAGTATTTTGGCAATACTCGGTAAAATGGTGGGCTCAAGGGCATCATGCATAGCAATGCGAAAGTGATGTTCACTGGTGAGTGGATCAAACTCCCCCCACTGCTGCAAAATTTGTCTCAGACGGCTCAAGTTATCAATAATTAACGGCGCCATTCGTTTACATGCGGGGGTTGGCATCATTTTATTTTGGCTTCGTTCGAACAAGGGATCTTGCAAACAATCACGTAATCTTTTAACCGCATGACTCACTGCTGAAGGCGTGATATTCAACCTATCGGCTGTTCTTGTCATATTTTGTTCCAGATACAGACTTTCAAATACTTTCAGTAGATTTAAGTCTAACCTTTGAATTTGCTTTATTTCCGCCACACTCCACCATGAATTAAATTCATACAACCAATTAAGTATATTTCATTTCATTCAGATGGCAACAGTGTTTATGCTAGATAAACACGTTAATTATTCGGAGACAATTATGCATTTCGAACACAGTCAAAAAGCACAAGATTACCTTGCTCGCCTAAAAGCCTTTATGCAAGAACACATTTATCCCATCGAGAGCAAGATCTACGCGGAAATGGAAGAAATGAATCCCGCTGGTGATTGGAAAAACTGGAAGCTTCACCCGGATGTTGAAAACTTAAAAAAAGAAGCTAAAAAACAAGGGCTTTGGAATTTATTTCTACCGGACGATAAATTAGGCAAAGGACTGAGCTGCTTAGAATACGCTCCCTTAGCTGAAGAAATGGGCCGAGTCCCCTTCTCCCCTGAAATTTTTAACTGTAATGCTCCAGACACGGGCAATATGGAAGTACTTTACCATTTTGGTTCTGAGGCACAAAAACAAAAATGGCTAACTCCTTTGTTAGCTGGCGAAATCCGCTCTGTTTTTGGCATGACTGAGCCTGAAGTGGCGTCTTCGGATGCAACCAATATGGCGGCGACCATAGAGCTAGACGGTGACGAAGCGGTAATTAATGGTAAAAAATGGTGGAGCACCGGCTTAGGCCATCCTAATGCCAAAGTTACGGTCTTTATGGGCTTATCCAATCCTGAAAATGACCGGCATGCCCAACACAGCATGGTATTGGTTCCCCTTGATACTAAAGGCATCGAAATTAAACGCATGCTAACCGCTTATGGCGATTACGATGCTCCTTATGGTCATGGTGAAATGCACTTTACCAATGTTCGCGTACCCAAAGAAAATATCATCATGGGCATGGGTAAAGGTTTTGCTATTGCCCAAGGTAGACTTGGTCCTGGCCGCATACATCACTGCATGCGCGCTATCGGTATGGCGGAAAAAGCCCTTGAGCTGGCCATTTTACGTGGACAGTCACGTCAAGCATTTGGAAAACCAATTATAAAATTGGGAGGCAACCAAGAACGCATTGCAGAAGCACGCATGGCAATAGATCAAGCTCGCCTGCTAACCTTAAATGCAGCGTGGAAAATAGATGCTGTGGGCGTAAAGAATGCCATGACAGAGATATCAGCGATAAAAGTGGTTGTGCCTAGAATGCTGCAAAATGTTGTTGATATGGCCATCCAGTTTCATGGTGGTGCAGGCATGTGCAGTGACTTCCCTCTTGCGCGTTTTGCTGCCGGGGCTCGTTCACTCAGACTTGCAGACGGTCCAGATGAAGTGCATCAGGGTATGGTGACTCGCATTGAGCTTAAAAAGTACTTGAACAAGTAAGCTTGTCCTACTTGGTTAATGTAAGTATCTAAGATACTAAGGGAATACACTAGGCTATAAGCTTGATGATACCATCAAGCTTATTTGATGCTTTGAACAACGATTTAATAGGATAAAATTTGACAGCCATTTATTTAATTAGACATGGCCAAGCCTCTTTTGGCCAACAAAATTACGATAAGCTTTCGGATGTCGGACATCAGCAAGCTAAGCTGTTAGGTAATTCATTACAGACTCGGATAGGCGACTTTGATAAGGTGTTTTTAGGCAGTATGTTACGGCATAAACAAACCTTACAAAATTGTTTGTCTGGGATGTCATCCGTAGTTGATGAATCGAATTGGAATTTCGATGCCAATTGGAATGAATACGATCATAACGACATAATTGCCCAAATGGGGCCGGAGTTTACTGATGCACCTTCCGTTAAAAACTGGTTATTAACCCAAAACAATCCAAAAGCAGCCTTTGAGAAATTATTCAACGACGCCATGAATCGCTGGATGTCAGGCCAACACTGTGAGGAATATGTCGAGTCATGGGAGCGATACCTGAATCGCATAAAAGGTGCGTTAGAAAATGTGATTAACAACGCAAAAGGTGCCAAAAAAGTAGCGGTTTTCACCTCCGGTGGACCGATTTCGGTGGTTAGTCAATATTTGTTAGGAATCCCGCCAAGCAATGTAATGCAAGTAAATTGGACCTTGGTAAACTGCGGTATTACTAAGTTAGTAAATACCCAATCTAGAGTATTTTTGTCTACCTTAAACGACCATAGTCATTTCGAAGGTCAACATAAATCTTTAATCACCTATAAATAATTTTTAATCATGAAACTCAAAAACATAGGCCAATTATGAGCAGAAAAAACATATTAATTACCGGCGCCAGCTCAGGCTTAGGTAAAGGCATGGCCATTGAATTTGCCAAAATGAACCGAAATTTGGCACTTTGCGCTCGCCGTATTGAGCGATTAGAAGCATTAAAACAAGAACTACTCAGTATCAACCCAAATATCACCGTCTCAATCAAATCGCTAGACGTAGACAACCATGAACAGGTATTCGAAGTATTCAACGAGTTTCATCAAGAATTGGGACAATTAGACAGAGTGATTGTTAATGCAGGAATGGGAAAAGGAGCTGCCATAGGTACGGGATACTTTCACGCCAATAAGCAGACAGCCATCACCAATTTCGTTTCGGCATTAGCACAGTGTGAAGCTGCAATGGCAATATTCAGACAGCAGAATAGCGGCCATTTAGTGACCATTTCATCGATAAGCGCGATTCGTGGAGCACGAAGAGCGATGAACGTTTATGCCGCCACCAAAGCCGGACTAAGTTCACTCACTGAAGGAATCAGAATTGACGTTTTGGATACCCCCATTAAAGTATCCACCGTACACCCTGGTTTTATCAAAAGTGAAATTAACGAAAAAGTTAAAAAAGTCCCCTTTATTGTAGATACAGAAACCGGCTGTAAAGCAATTATCAAAGAGATAGAAAAAGAAGGCGCAAACAGCTACGTGCCTAAATGGCCTTGGGCAGTCATTCGGCCAATTTTGAGCATAGCTCCACTGAGCTGGTTAAAGAAAATGAGTTAAACAACGAGCAAGCTATGGCTTGCTTTGTTCATTATGATCGCGGTCTGCCAAAAACACCCAGTCTCCTCCCCCACATAATGCCCCTAAACAAGACCACTAAATAAAATTAATTGATCAAGGTCATTATTTAGTCGTTTAACAGTATTAACCACAGTTTATTTATGGTTATATTATCTACCTAGAGATATCACCTTTTAGCGAATACTTGTTTTGGGTTGGATAACAAATCTATAGGGAATGGGACCAAATGAAATACCAAGATTATGATGTACTTATCGTTGGAGGTGGCGGTGCGGGGTTACGAGCCAGTATTGCTGCAGCTGAGCAGGCACAAGCAGCCGGCCTTAATTTAAGTATCGGTTTAGTTTCCAAAGTTTATCCTATGCGCTCGCACACTGTTGCGGCAGAAGGTGGAGCAGCGGCCGTTACCCGTGAAGATGATAGTTTTGCCGCGCACATTGAAGACACTGTCGCAGGTGGTGACTGGTTAGCAGAGCAATCTGTAGTCGATTACTTCGTGCGCCATGCTCATCAAGAATTAGTGCAATTGGAACACTGGGGTTGCCCTTGGAGCCGCAGAAAAGATGGTTCAGTGCAAGTTCGTCGCTTTGGCGGCATGAAAATAGAACGCACTTGGTTTGCAGCCGATAAAACCGGCTTCCACATGTTACATACGTTATTTCAAACCTCCTTACGCTTTAATCAAATCCAGCGTCTAGACGAATTTTTTGTGCTCGATTTGTTAGTCAATGATGAACAAATTTCGGGCATTGTCGCCTTGGAAATCGCCACAGGTGAATTGCATTTTATTCGAGCTAAATCGGTTATTTTGGCAACCGGTGGTGCAGGAAGACTATTTCGCTTCAACACCAATGGTGGCATTGTAACCGGTGATGGTATGGCACTGGCCTATCGTCATGGTGTGGCGCTGCGCGACATGGAATTTGTGCAATACCATCCCACCGGCCTGCCAGGTTCAGGAATACTGATTACTGAAGCCTCACGTGGTGAAGGTGGCTTAATGCTCAACAAACAGGGCTACCGTTACCTGCAAGATTACGGTTTAGGTCCGGAAACACCTGTAGGTGAGCCTAAAAATAAATACATGGAACTGGGGCCTAGAGACAAACTGTCACAGGCGTTTTGGCATGAACAACAGGCAGGACGTACTGGCCGCTTCGGCGACAGTGACGTTGTCTATCTTGATTTACGGCACCTCGGAAAAGCCTACTTACACGAACGCCTTCCCTTTATATGTGAGCTGGCAAAATCCTATGTCAATGTAGACCCAGTCAAGGAGCCTATACCGGTGCGCCCTGCGGTGCATTACACCATGGGCGGGATCACCACCAATGCCAAGTGTGAAACCTCAATAAAAGGACTCTTTGCCGCCGGAGAATGTGCTTCGGTTGGCCTGCATGGGGCTAACCGCTTAGGTTCCAATTCGCTCAGTGAGTTATTGGTATTTGGCCGTCTAGCCGGCGAGCAAGCGGTAGCATTTAGTCAACAGCGAGAACTCACGCCCTCAGCTGATTTAGAAGCTCAGTTTGAAGTTCAACAACAACGTATAACCACATTGCGTAATCAACCAGGTCGAGAAAGTTGGGTAGCGATAAAACGGGAGTTATTAAAAACCATGGAACAAGGCTGTGGAATTTATCGCGATCAAGCAGGATTACAGCAAACGTTGAACACCATCCGAGAGCTCAAAACACGCTATCAACAAATAACAATCGCAGATAAAAGCCTTGGCTACAATACCGAGCTATTGCAGTGTATCGAGCTTGGGTTTGGTATAGATGTGGCTGAAGCAACCTGCTTAGCGGCGTTATTGCGCCGTGAATCTAGAGGTGCTCACCAGCGCCTTGATGAAGGTTGCACCCAGCGTGACGATGAGCAGTATTTACAACATAGTCTGGTTTATTATCAAGCCAATGGTGATGCGCATTTAGCTTGGCAGCCGGTTGATATTTCGTTATTACCACCAGCAGCAAGAGCCTATGGTGATGCAGGCAAAGGAGTCTCATCATGAAAACGATCAGTATAGCTCGCTATCTACCAGAAACATCTCAAAGCCCTTTTGTTCAACAATTTAACGTTCCCGTTGACGACAGCACTTCGGTGCTTGATGCCCTCAATTACATCAAGGAAGAGCTAGATCCTTCATTGAGCTTTCGTTGGTCTTGTAGAATGGCGATTTGTGGCTCATGCGGACTTATGGTCAACGGTGTTCCGAAACTAGGCTGCAAAGTATTTTTACGTGACTACCACGACGAAGTAGTCATAGAACCGCTAGCCCATTTGCCGGTAGAGCGGGACTTAATAGTGGATATGGATGCGTTTTTAACTCACCTAGAAGCGGTCAAACCCTATCTTATTGCCGATGATAAAAACCCCACTGAAGCGAACCGACAAACGCCCGCGCAAATGGCCAAATACCAGCAGTTTTCCGATTGTATCAACTGTGGACTATGTTACGCGGCCTGCCCACAATTTGGCTTAAATCCTGAATTTTTAGGGCCTGCAGCGATTACCCTAGCACATCGTTATAACCTAGATAGTCGTGATCATGGAAAAGCGCAACGAATGCCTTTATTGAATACCGAGGAAGGCGCGTGGAGCTGCACCTTCGTCGGCTTTTGTTCAAAAGTCTGTCCGAAAAATGTAGATCCCGCGGCAGCAGTCAATCAATCCAAAGTTGAATCAGCTAAAGACATGATTATCCAATTATTTAAGGGGAATTTATGACTTATCGCACAACGCTTTCTCGAACCTGGTGGTTAAAACACAATGAGTTTAAAGCTTATATGTTGCGCGAAGCGACAGTATTGCCCCTCACGTTTTTTATCTTGTGTTTAGTCTCTGGCGTTTACTGTTTATGGCAAGGTGAAAGTCAATGGACCAACTGGCAAACCGCAATGGGCCAACCTTGGGTGCTAGCCCTAAACGCATTAGCCTTGTTTGCCAGTCTATTCCACGCATGGACGTTCTTTCAGTTATTTCCGAGAGTCATGCCGATTCGTATTGGTCAAATAAGCGTACCAGCCAATTTGTTAATAGCAGGGCAATGGGCTGGCGTACTATCAGTCATCGTTTTATTTAGCTGGTTATTTTGGGGAAGTTTATGAATGTTCAAACACCTATGAAAGAGACAAATACCTCTTCAAAACCCCAGCGCAGTAGTGAACCTGTGTGGTGGGCATTATTCAGCGCTGGCGGTGTTTGTTTTGCAGTATTTATTCCCGCGGCAATCCTATTTTTCGGTCTACTGCAACCTATAGGACTGATCGAATTTAGCTATTCGCAAGCTCATAATTGGTTTTTCAGTTTTTGGGGACTGATGTTTAGCGGCGCCTTTATCATTTTGCCAAGCTTCCATGCAGCGCACCGGATTCGCCACGGTTTACACGACCTAAAAGTGCAACACCATGGACTCATCAAAGTGATTTGTTATGGTGTTGCCAGTTTAATAGGCGTGTTAACCCTTGGAATTTGGCTAACGGGTGTGATTGCTTAAGGGCCTTTTTTTAGGTCTAATCGCTTATAAATTGAAACCCGCAATAATATTTTCAAGTATTAACATCACTAAGAAAAACAAACTGAACTTACGTGTATATTGAAACGCGTTAGGCGCAAACCATAGCGGCCAGACTTCTTTTCGAAAGCCATCAGGCATGCTAGTTGGCCGCTCGTGATTAAACACTTTGAATGTGTGGATAAGGGTAGGTACGGCCAATAACAAGACCAAAATACTGATACCAATATAACCACTCAAATAAATATACGCGGCCAGAAAATACTGAGACAACAACATAAATTGAACGGCTTTTCTTGCGTAAGTAGAACCTAATAATACTGGTAATGAATAAATGCCTTTGCTTTTATCCATATCCATTTTATCGATATGTTTACCAAAAATAACAGCCGTGGGTGCTAACGCATACAAAGTACCAATTAACATGGCTGCTACGCTCCACTGTCCACTGCTGACATAATAAGAGCCCCCTACCATTAATGGCCCCCAAACAATTAATACCGATAACTCTCCTAACGCCAGTTTTTTCAACGGCCAAGTGTAAAACAGCACAAAAAACGCACCTGCGAGCAGTAACCACAGTACATCAATGCCGCGCAGATAAATGATGACAAACCCACATGCAAGGGCTAACGCGCCAGTTACTGAGATGTATCCCATCAACTGCTTTTTGGTTAACAGTCCACTTTCTAACACATGAGTACCATATTGGGTGCGGAAGTAATTTCCTTTGTCCACACCTCTAGCCGAATCTGTGTAGTCATTCAGCAAGTTATTGGTAGCATGAGCCAACACTAAACCTATAATACATAAAACAGCTAAGCCAAAATCCACCGTAGCAGTACTCAATGCCAACAAAATGCCAATAATGGCAGAGGTAAAACTCATGATTGTGACTGAAAAGCGGCTCGCCACCAGCCATTTAGTCAATATATTTAAACCATCCCAGCATGTTTTATCAACCTGAGGCACTGTTCTGAGAGCTTGAATCCATATAGCTTGTGACATTGTCATCTCTTTTTGAGTTGTGAGTTTGATAAAGTTGGCGCAGTGTATTGGTGCAAACCGAAACTGCTCAATACAATAGTAAAAAAGTACCCTTTGAGTATCTAAAGTTTATAACCGAAAAACAACCCTAAAATAGCCGTCAATGCAGTACCCGCTGAAATAAGGCAACCGCTTGTTGATACATTTGTAAAGCTAAAGCACCGTCATAACGATCACCTTCGTCTCGCATAAACGCGTGCACACCATTGACTTCACACCACTGATAATTAATCCCAGTTGCGATGCATTGCTGGTAAATGGTGAGCCTTCCTTGATTTGGCACATGAGGGTCTTGTTTACCCCAAATGAAGTGAATTTCGCCTTTTATATCTGCCATTCTAGCCAGACTTTGCTGTTCCGGTTCAGCACTCAAAGCATTGTTGTGGATATCTGTTGCATATAAACAAAAAGCACCTTTAATGGCAGGATTAAGCGCCGCGCGATAGGCCAAATGCCCACCGATGCATACTCCCATTGCGCCGACCGCGTTAGAGCAGTAAGTAGCTGAGTGAATAAAATCCAGCATAGCTAGAGTATCGCTATCGTGATCAATCAAGGGTTTTTTGGATTTATCTTCATTACCTTTATCTTTGCCAATATCGTCATATTCTAATACCGTTCCAGCAGGATTAAGCTCATGAAAAACCTCAGGCACAATGACCACAAAACCATGGCAGGCCATGATTGCCGCGGATCGACTTATGGGCGCTGTTTGCTGAAAAATCTCTGAATAAAAAATAATCGACGGATACACGCCCTCGTCACATGGACGATAAATATAACAACGCATTTTGCCCGTGGCGGTGTTTAAATCGATGGTTTCTTTTTGTATTTGCATGATTGTTTACAACCTTATTTTTGCTCAGATGATTTTTAGCTAGTTTTTATATAACGCGTTTATTCAGACCTTTTTTATTCAGAGCCCCACCTAACCAAAACGGATTAGGTGAAGTAGAGCAATCATAACGTTATTTTTTCGAAAAGTGCGAAATACAACTTCCCTTGTGAGCAAAACCCACGTATAAAATGTATACATTTTTAAATTTGTATACATTTATGTTTCATAAAATCATTCAAGACAGTTCTTTATCTGCTTTTATTGCCGGCTTCATTGCCGTTTTAGTCGGGTTTGCAAGTGCAATGGCGATAGTTTTTCAAGCAGCCATTGCATCAGGAGCGAACAATCAGCAACTGGAATCTTGGGTATGGGCATTAGGATTAGGCATGGGGCTGAGCACCCTAGGGTTATCACTTTGGTACAAACGCCCACTTATTATTGCTTGGTCTACACCGGGTGCCGCCTTACTGGCAACAGCTGTGATGAATAGTGATATAGCCACCGCAACAGGTACCTTTCTAATGGTGGGTGTCCTGATTACCTTAGTGGGGGTGACTGGCATTTTTAATAAACTGGTTAAACTCATCCCGCTTTCTGTCGCATCTGCCATGTTAGCCGGTATTTTAATGCAATTTGGGCTCGGATTATTTGCTGCAATAGACCAACAACCAGCGTTAATTATTACCATGTTAGTAGTTTATTTATTGGCCAAACGCTTTATTCCAAGATACGCCATTCCCCTTGTATTATTAATTGGCTTAATCTTTTGCATTTTTAATCAAACCATTGAAACACAGAGTCTTTCCTTTGAATTTGCCACACCTGTTTGGGTGTCACCAAGTTTCTCTTTAGCGTCAATGATCGGCATTGGCTTACCACTGTTTATAATTACCATGACCTCACAAAACCTGCCTGGCGTGGCCATATTAAAGAGTAGTGGATACGAGCAACAACCCATTTCGCCAATCATCACCACCACGGGGATCACCACCCTTTTATTTGCCCCTTTTGGTGGTTTCACCTTTAGTATCGCCGCCATCACCGCTGCTATTTGTACCAATGAAGAGTCTCACCCTTCGCCAGATAAACGCTATATTGCTGGCATATCTGTGGGCATATTCAATATAATTGCTGGGGTGTTAGGGACTGCGGTGGTCGGCTTATTTGCCGCGTTCCCACAGGCACTCATTGCCGGTTTAGCAGGGATAGCACTGCTAACTGCCATAGCCGCGAGTTTAAAAACCGCATTAGATTATGATAGAGAAAGAGAAGCGGCCGTTTTAACCTTTTTAATGACAGCCTCGGGTATCAGCTTTTTTGGCGTCGCCTCTGCATTTTGGGGGATAGTGGTAGGTATGTTAGCTCTGCATCTAACTAAAAGAGTGTAATTGAGATGACAAAACAACAAGCACAAATGCTCTACAATCAAATTAAATTGGATATAAGAGAAAACAAACTACCGATTGCCCAAGCACTCAAGCAAGAAGCACTTTCTAAACGCTACAATATTAGCCGCATCCCTATTAGAGATGTACTGCAACGATTGAAAAATGAAGGTTGGCTCACCAGCTGTGGTAAGTGTGGGGTGATGATCCCCGAGTTAAATGCCACAGAAGCTGAAGATCTATATTTAATGCGAAAATACCTCGAACCGCTAATTTTGCAATATGCCATTCCCAACCTTAACCAACAAACCATCGGCAAAGCCCGCGACTATTTGCAAGCCATTGATTCTCAAGAACAGCTAAGCATCGAAGAACACGGTGAGTTGAATTGGCAATTTCATGCCTGTCTTTACGAACAAGCAAACCGCCCCACTCTGTTTAATACTATCGCTAGTTTGCATCAACTATGTGGCAGATATATTGGTTATCACAACCAACAGCTGAATTATCTGAAAACCAGCCAACAAGACCACTACAACATACTCAAAGCAATAGAGAACCAAGACACCGAGCACGCTAAAAGCCTATTAGAAGCCCACATTAGTGATGCCGGAAAAACCTTAGTGGCGTTTTTATTGGCGGAATCGACAAATGAAAATTAAATGAATAAGTTTGATTACTAAAGAATACTGACGGTATAAGTACCAATCGTCAATATCATAAACGAATATAGCCTAGTTGCTTACCCCAAATAGCAACATACGCTCCGCCTGCATTACTTCCAGTCTTTGAATTTCACACACAATGCGCCGTTGACTCCTAATTAACCCCATTAAATTTTTGTCGGTATTTTTTACAAAAATCTCAGGGGAATTATTTTTTCATACTCAAAAACAACAGCTTACCTGCATGGTTCGTTTCTTGCTTGTTCGAGCTAGATATTTGTAAATCAAAATTAATAATTTGGAACTAAAATGCTTAAATATATCAAAAATGTCCTTATTGCTGGAATATTACTATCTAGTACGGCTGCCAATGCCGTGATAATTGATTTTAATACCGTTATTCCTGATGAAGTGATACTCGTTAACTTCAATTCAACAGGTTTGGATTGGGTTTATGCCGGCCCAATAGCAACAGAAGAATTCGGTTCAGGTAACATCCATGCTCCTAGTTATCGGGCTAATGAAGGATGGCGTTTTGCCACTCAGTTAGATTGGTCAATCCGTCCAGATTGGACAGATTTTATTATTGGCAGTGCTATTGTTTCTCCCGTTCATAGCTACAGCGATCATTTTACTTACCGGTTTGCGTCTGAATACTGGAGTAACTTTAGTCATGTTGATCTCAATGATGCATCAGTAGGCAATATTACTAATGGATTAGATATTGGTTCACTCAATAGTGTTTGGGAAACCTTTTATGTTCGTGATACTGCGCAGGTTACTGTACCGGAGCCTTCAACAATTGCTCTGATGGCACTTAGTTTGTTTGGATTGATTATCACAAGACGTCGACGTTAAATAAATATCATCACGCTAATTGATAGCCCGCATTTCGCGGGCTTTTTTGTAGTATATCATTACCATTTAGCATAAAAATTAGCATGGACAGCCTCAAACTGGACCATAAGGAAAACTAAATAAACTATGCTTTAGTATGTTTAATTCAAGGAGTGAGTGATGCCACTGGCAAGGAAGCGACAAATAAATCTTTCAGATACCCCTTATTATCATTGTGTATCCCGCTGTGTTGGACGGGCTTTTTTGTGTGGCCAATTTAACTTGACCACTACAGTCCATGTTAGATAGCTTTTCGTTGTTAGCAACTTCAAATCATATATAGACTACATTATGTCAGGCTTACTTATGTTTACATTACCCTTTTAATTTAAGCTCACCTACAACCAAAGAGTTTTTTGTCGCTCCTTTATAGACTAATACGAAACTCTGGTTTTCATACTTAACAGCAACAAAACTTTTTTCAATAAAAACATCGATATTGGGACTTGACCTATTAGGAAAGATTCGTTTAAAAATATCTACTGCTTCTGCGATGCCATCAATTTCCAAGTCCCGTGTTTTATTAACATTCTTTGCCCCTATTAATAGTATTGAATATAGCTCTCCATCTAAATCTGCCAATAATGGATAGTTGCTGTTAACATATTCTATATAAAAAATTTCAAAATCACTTCCAGAATAATATACTTTCTTTCTCTTTGAACCAGTAGGCGAAATTTCCTCCACTCTTTTTTCATTTGAAATGGGCGTAATCAATTCGATATCAAAATCATCGATAAATCCTACTTGCAACTTTAATTTATTGAAAGTCAGATCTTTCATTATGCAAGAATTATCAGATGTAGAAATGCAAACATTGTATGGCGACTTTTTTTCCGTTTGATTGTCGGAACAACTAACAAAAAAGAAACATATGGTAATTAAACTTAACTTAATCTTTGTAGGCATAGTAACGTAATCCGATTAATTCAACTTTTAGTTGATACTCATAAAAAGATGCATGTCCATATTAGAGAACCAAAAGACACTTCAAAGCAATACAAACGAAAACCTCGGCAAAAGAGTTCATTGGCTTAACGCCCTTCTGAATCACTTTTCATTTCAGGCATTAAGAAGCAGGTTTAGCCTCGTACTAAATTCACCTCAAAAGTACTTACCCAACGTAGATACCGAATCGCTGCATGCATTTATCTAAAATAAGAGCCGATTATAGTATTTTGTTGGTACTCACTAAAAAATATTAAGTTGTTATCACCACAATCTGAAAAGATGCCTGTCCATATTAGAGAGAAACCTATAAACATCCCATAAGCAATTTATTGTTCGTTTTTAATTTTAAAATCTCGGGTCGCAAGGTGAATGCTTTCGAATATCGAGGACAGTACTTTTGATGCGTCTTCCATTCGGTTTACCGCAAGTTGAGAGCTTTCACTCAAGGCAACAATTTCTGAAATGTCATTGTTGACGTTGCTGTTTTGCAATTGCTGTAAGCCTACTGCATCTTGCACTTGTAAGTTCAAATCGTGAATTTTGCTAAAAGATTGACTCAATGCATCAATAATTCCTAACGAAGACTCTGCTTGGTGCAGCCCGTCTGCGGCTTGGATTTTGCCTTGAGCCATAGCAGAGACGGCTTCATCTGCGGCATTTTGGAGTTTTTGTACATTTTGCGAAATAAGTTGAGTAGATTGCTGGGTTTTATTTGCCAAGTTACGCACTTCGTCCGCTACAACAGCAAAACCTCTGCCAGCGCCTCCAGCCCTAGCCGCTTCTATGGCAGCATTTAATGCCAGTAAATTGGTTTGATCAGCAATGCTGTTGATCACATTTACCACGTCGCCTATATCATCAGAGTCTTTTTTCAGTGTTGATATAATATCAGAAGCATAATTAGTTGCGTCCATCACGCTTTGGCTAATCATCACATTCTGTTTAAACACCGTTCGCCCTTGATCGGCTTCTTTTGTAGATGACGCGACAAATTTTGATGCTTTTTTAATGGCCCCATCAATGTCATTCCCAGTTTGGGTTAATTGCTCAACACGATCATTGGTTTTCTGAGTCAAATCAACTTGGCTTTTTAAACCATGCTTTACGGTTTGGAACCCTTCAACCAAGTTATTAATGATTTCACCGAGCTCTTTTAACTCTCCGAGAATTCGACTTAGCATTTTGCTCAAGTCATTTTGAATAAGTTTCACATTATCGGTAACCAGACCAATTTGATCTCTGGTGGTACTTTCAATCTCGCCGGTGAAATCACCTGAAGCGATTTGTTTTGAAACATCGGTTAAGCGATTTAAAGGAGTTAATACGCTGGCATTGATAAACCAAGAAACCGCTAAAATACAGATTAAAATCGTCACAATGATAATCACATTGGTATAAATAAATACGGAACTGGCGCGGGATTCAATTTGCTTTTTCAAACCTAAAACGTATTGGTTAGTTGCTTCAACAGCGTTATTTAAGCTCTCAGTGGGTGCTCTATCAATGCCTTTGACACTGTTGTCAGCTACGCCAATATCAAAGCCGGAAGTTAAGAACGCATCATAACCAGACTCATAGGCTTGGAGCATTTTCGGATAGCTAACTGAAAAGTCTTTGACGTGAGAATATGCAGGATGTTGCTCAGACATATTGTTTAAAATATTGCTGTATTGGGTGACAATAGTTTGCCCATTTTCAACAAATCGGCCCCAATATTTTTCAAGTTGCTCTGGGTCTTTGCCTCTTATTAAGGTGTTTTTCCATTCTTGTACTTGCGTTTTAAAACGCACATTTAGCCCAGAAACATGGGTGATATTGGTCACTTCTTGATTGACGGTCGCGGAATATTCCTGCGTCACTGAGTTTAGCGAAGACAGTCCAATATACACCGCGACTAAAATTATCAATAAAATAGAACAAATAAGAAAGAGTAACTTATTTCGTATATTCAAATAGAAGAATTCAAACACTAGCGATTACCTTGAGCTGTAAGATGAAAAAAATGCAGGCACAAAATGCCATAAACAAGTACATATTGCCGGCCGCTAAGCCTATGCTGTTAAGATGACATTTTTGTTACACTACTGCTCAGAGTCGCTACTTTTATCTAGTTACCACCGATCTGTTTAATATCATTGGCAAATAAAGTTTCCAAATCAGCCCGGCCCTTCTTACTTAATTGAATCAGTTCATCTAAATCAGAGTCTGCGTCGATAACTTCTTTGAGAATTTTTTCATCATGCTTTTCGAATATGTCACACATATGCGCAGCCTGTTTTTTGTCAAACCCAAAATCTTCTAGCACCTTTTCAGCGGCCCGTAACCCAGACCAAAAGAGTTCCCTAACAAAGTGTAAGTTTTCAACTTTAGACAAGCGCATTACCGCATTACGGTTGCGGGCTCTGACCACCATTTTCACATGGGGAAATTGCTCACTGACCAACGCGACAATTTTGAAAGTATCAACTTCATTGTCGATAGCAATCAATAATATAGACGCTTGCTCTATCCCCGATATCTTTAATAAATCTAATCGAGTGGCATCACCATAAAACACTTTGTTGCCGAATTTTTTAACAAAGGCGATGTGTTCTGCATCTTTATCCAATGCTGTGAACGGGATTTTATTGGCCGCTAAAATACGCCCAGTTACCTGACCAAAGCGCCCAAATCCAGCAATAATAACCCGCGGCTCGTCGGTGTCGGTTTGCGAATCGTATACCGCTGGACAGTTACGACTGTTGAACCAAATACTGTGTAAAATCACTAATGGTGAAGTTAACGCCATAGAAACGCCTACCACCAAAGTAACCTGACTAGCTAGGGTGGGTGCTATTAGGTTTGCTAGGCTCGCCTCTCCCATAACCACAAAGGCAAATTCGCCCCCCTGAGAGAGCATCAATGCAATGCGCATCGAGTCAGTTGTACTTTGTTTCGAAAATTTAAGAATGCTGAAAATAATGGCTGTTTTAATCGCAATCAGAGTTAACGCGGCGGCAATAATTACCAGTGGATTATCGAAAAACAAATCTAAGTCTAAATTCATACCAATAGCGATAAAGAACAGACCTAACAACAAACCTTTGAACGGCTCAATTTCCGCTTCTAATTGATGCTTAAAGCTTGAGTTAGCAAGTAGCATCCCAGCCACAAATGCGCCCATTCCCATCGACAACCCTGCTTCTTGCATACCTAGCGCAGTCGCGATAACAATTAACAACGCGGCAGAGGTCATGATTTCGGCATTACCCCAGTGGGAAATCAGTCGCAAAAATGGATTGATCAGAAATTTTCCAATAATCAGCACTGCCACAATTGCACAGATGCTTACCCACCACGCAGGGGAATCGACATCAGGCACAGTGGAAAGGCTTTGTACTAACAGCAGAATGGGAATCACAGCCAAATCTTGCATCAATAAGATTGAAAAACCTTTTTGACCTGGTGGGGTCTTTAAAATATTTTGATTTTCCATCAATTGAATAGCAAAAGCGGTAGAAGAAAGCGCCACGGCCAAGCCTATCACTATGGCTGCCGTCCAGTCCGTACCGACAATATACTTCACCGATATCGCGATGAAACTAGCACTCAGAAATAACTGTCCGCCCCCTGTAAAAACAATCTGATCACGCATTTTTAAGAGTTTTTTGGGCTCTAACTCCAAGCCGATAATAAACAGTAAGAATACGACACCGAGTTCCGCAAAATGTAAAATTGTCTCGGGCTTAGAAACCCAATCCATAATCGACGGGCCGATGACCATACCCGCCACTAAGTAACCTAATATTGCTCCCAATTTCAAACGTTTGAAGATAGGTACTGCCACCACAGCTGCGGCCAAAAAAATCATTGTAGAACCCAACAAACTCATAAATATTCTCTCTTGGTTTTGATCTTGGCTAAGATTTTGGTTTTTCTAACAACAATTCCAACATGGAATCAGTTGGTGCTGACATGGAAGCAACAGACCAAATCGAACAAAAAATAAACAATAAAGTGTTTTTGTGTACTAATATTGTTCTAGTGCATTAGAAACAACGAGACAGTAAAAGGGTACTTGAGATGAAAAGACAATACTACATAAGTGATGACTTGAATGATCTACGTATTATCCAAAGTGAACTTGAAGACAAAGGATTGAGTACACCTCAATTGCATGTGTTAAGTGAAAATGATGCTGAAGTTGAAAAACATCATTTACATGCCATTGAATCCGTGTTGAAAAAAGATGTTGTACGATCCACCGAATTAGGAGCTGTGGTTGGCGCAATTGGCGCAGCCTTGGTTTTGTTATTGGCGTATAGCATGAATTGGCATCTCACGGCTGCAGGATGGATCCCCTTTGGTTTTCTTGCGGTGGTAATACTGGGGTTTTGCACATGGGAAGGCGGACTTATTGGCATCCAAGTCCCGAATTATCAATTTAGACAGTTTCAAAAATTGCTAAAACAAGGAAAACACATATTTTTCGTGGATGCCACCGAGCAACAAATGGCAATTGTTGAGCAAGTCGCCAGTCAACATACTAATCTCAAGTTGGCCGGAAGCGGTGAATCACCTCCAGACTGGGTGGTTAAAAGCCAAGATAAATTTAACAACTTTATGAAAGTCATGCCCTAGCGCGTTTTTCTAGGCAACAACATATGCCTTCACAGGTCGTCATAAATTGCGACCGGTGAAGTCGTTATCTTAATCCCAACTCAACATCGCGAATAATAAAGTTTCCATTATAAATAGGATGGAGTTCTCCGCTTTGTTCAATCGCAAAATACGCTTGTTCTTCTGAGGTTAACCCTTGATAACCACCAATAACTTGATACAACCAAGCTTCGGTATCGAACTCTAATTCGTGCTGTTGATAATATTCTAGGGCTGTTAATCGCTCGCCGGTATCGATAACCTGACAGAAGTAACCTTCTACCGCTTTTTTAAGCTTATCTTCAGCAAACTCTACTTCACTTTGCTTTTCAACATGAATTTGGTGGGCAGCCCGCTCTGGTTGATACGCCTTCGGTGGACGATTTAGGGTTTTAATTGCGCTGACTAATTTTTGTAATTCTTGTTCATGTTCAACCCGCGTTACATCCGCCGCAGCAGGTTTAATCACCGCTTCAGCCTGATTAAACAACATCGGCACTTGAGATAGTCCACAATAATTCACCGGTACAAATGTCGGCGAATGTTCCATGTGCAATAAAAAGCCTTTGAGTAAACGCGTGCGTCCCCGTAGCTCTCTGAAACGACCTAACAATGACAACAATCGAGCTTGTACAATGGAGAGCTCTTGGGTTACACGGGAAAAACTGTGTTGTAAGGTAACAACTAATAAGTGACGTAATTCACGATTACTGGCAGCAATTTCACTTAGCTCATCAAATTGGAACATTTCCAATTCGCCCAATAACTCGGATACTTGCGATTGTGCCAACTGATTTTCACGGATCTTGGCATCAATGGAAGATACGTAACCAAACTCATTGTTGATTCGGCTAAACAGCACCCTCACATTATTTTCGAGTGATTCAGTCAACGCGTAAACATGCTCAGTTAAATCTGAAAGATGCGTATTGGCTTCGGTAAATCGTTGATGTTGTAACGCTTCTTTATAATGGTCAGCTAAGGTTTTGAGCCCCTTCAGCGCTGAGCCAATATTGGCGTCTATTTGACGATTTCGTTCATCATGTAAACTGCCTTCGAGTAATTGTCGT
Source organism: Aliiglaciecola lipolytica (assembly GCF_018860635.1). Taxonomy (GTDB): domain Bacteria; phylum Pseudomonadota; class Gammaproteobacteria; order Enterobacterales; family Alteromonadaceae; genus Aliiglaciecola; species Aliiglaciecola lipolytica_A. The sequence continues at coordinate 65,306 of NZ_JAHKPT010000035.1, read as the reverse complement.
ACCGCATTTTTCAGACGTAAATCTGCGTCAGCGTCAGGACGCCATAAAATCCCCATTTGCACTAAACTGTCGATAATTTTCGGGCTGAATTTGGTTTCATCCACAGTACCCGACAAATAAACCTGCATCAGAAGATCAGCATGTCTACTTAGCGCATTAAGAAGCTTTACTCCGGCCTGATGTAGATTTTGGTTCATATCAGGCTTCCCTGCTGCACTGCGCTTTCTGCCTGCTCAGACAAAGACAATGATTCGGTTTCGTCGATAAATTTAATCACTTCATATAGGTATTCCACTTTCCCAGTGGCAATGAAGATTTGTTTGTCTTGATTAGGTCGTAGCATATATCCTAAATCGGTTAGACGCTTAAACACCTGTTTAATCTGGCCATCGACCGATACGCTGGTAGAACCAAACAATTTGTAATGGGAAATTTTGGCTAATTGCTCAGCAAAAGCTGGCGTATCTTCAATGGTCAGTTGGATTTCAGCTAATCGAATAGCCGTTCCCTGAGTGATGGGCACATCAGTTCCACTGGCTTGTTGAACTAACAATAACCATTCAACCAAGGGCACTAAATGACTGGAAATATCCTGAAATTGACCAGTTAGCACTTTGCGCTCATTATCGCCCAAGGTTTGATAAGCAGCGTAATAAACCTCCCCTTCTGCAGCGCTGGCCAACGTGCGGTTCAACATATTCAACTGGGTTTCAATTTTATCGCTATTGCCTGAGGTTTTTAGGAATCGCCAAGCATCTTCATCACTGACCTGACAGATAAACGCCCCAGATAACAAACTTTCTAGAATGCGGCCTTGTTCGCTAATCATGGGTTAACTCCTTGCTCAGTTTGTTTACGTTTTTGGATATGTTCGGCTATAGCACTGACTTTGGGTTGAACCACCTGTAGTTTTCGTGTGGTTTTATCAATCAAATAGCGATTATCAAACAGGGTTAATACTTCCGATTCAGGGTTAGGGAATGCGCCAACCACAGAGATATTATTATTCTGGCAAGCATCAAAAATTTTCTTCACATTACTTTGGTGCAAAGTACCCAATTCATCGATGGGCCAGTGAATAGTGGCATCTGCATCCCCTCGTAATAATCGAGTGAAGGCTAATAGGAATTTACATAAAATTAAGTACGCCATACCATGACTGGAAGACTCATTTAATTGACGGTCCGTTCGAATAACCAGATTAGAATTACCTTCTTTGATGTGCAGCTCAATATCTAATAATTTACTGATCCCGCCGCTTAAGGCGGCGCGACCAAGAATATCCAAGACTTTACGCATGCTCAGCGCATATTCATCATCTGGCAGCTCAACGGCACCACTTTTCATCCAAGCCTGATAAAGCTTATTGAATTGGGCTAACTCAGGCCAAAACTCTAATTCTGAAATACGCGAGCGAATTTTTACGGCTGAATCAGAGACTCCATCGAGAAACAATTCTTCATCGACTTCTTTACTAATTCGTTTACTTTGGCTGGCGATACGTTTATCGATATCTTCCAGCACATTATAGTACTGGGTTAAGTCGGCACCAAAAATTCGACCTTGTTCTCGTAATCCGTGGAGTTTTTGTGGAACCACTTCATTTAATAACTGGGCCAGATGCACTACCATTCTGCGGTGATCAATATTGCGAATTCCTTGGTCATTTACCACCGCGCATTCATCTCTGGAGCGCTCCCAAATATCGGCCAAACCGGTTCCCGATTGTGCAGCAATCAGCTGGTCAAAGTGTTCCACATACACCTTGATATCACCCAATAAACGATCTCGGGTTTGCAGTAATTCTTGTCCTTCAGATATACGCTGTCCAATATTCACCGTATCCGGTTTAGCTGACTTGCTTGATGGACTGTTTTGATCCGCTTTAACCAGTCTGAGTTTACCTAAACTGCGATTGATGCTCTGTACATCAATATGCTGCTCTCGTGCAGTTCGCAAATCTTGCTCTAGCTGAGCTTGTTGGTCTTTACTTTTCTGACGCTGTTGTTTGAAATCAGCTTGTTTCTGATTTAACAAACGTTCCGCTTTGCTTGCGGCTTTTTTGGCCGCCGTTAGGTTTTGCTGCCAAGTCACTTTATAGCCAACAAAATAAGTGTCGTACCAACGTTGGTAATCTTTCACTTTGTGACGGTGAGTGTCTGTGTAAGTGATATCTTTTTGCAATTGTTTGATACGTTTTTGCAAGGTGCCGATATCGTCAACATCAACGCCTCGGTTATTCAGCTCATCTTCTTTCCACTGCTCAATTTTTTGTTTGTCTTCCGCGGCGACTTGTTTGGCTTTTTTGATATGGCTGTCGACAATAGATATTTTAGTTTGAATATCTTGGATAAGCTGTTGCCAATGGAATTGATGCTCAGTTTCGGCTTCTCGCTGCTGATCTTTGACTTCAGCAATGGCTTCAGCGTGTTGCGTCTTGCACTTTGATTGCTCAGTTTGGATATTGCTCAAGCGTTTCTTATTTTGTAACTTACGCTGGGATAAAGCATGAGCATATTCTTGCTGAACCTGATCTTTATCTTGTTGCGCCCGTCTGCGAGTCGCTTCAGCGGTTTTGCAGGCGCTTTCGGTTTTCGCTTGAGCCAGTTCTTTATTACGAACCTCTTCACTGGCCTTGGCTAAATCAAGTTCAGCTTCATTTTGATTAGCAATGGCTTGGTCAAGAATTTGTTGAACATCGCTGAGTTTTTGCTGAAGTTGAACTTCAGTTTCTGCGAATTCCGACATATCAACTGCATGTAAATCCAGTTTAATCCCAAAAATGCTAGTAGAGTCGTCGCCTACACTTGGTTTTAAATCTTTGCGTTTAAATAGCTCTGGATGCAAGACCTTACCAAGGTTATCTTGCCAATCTGGTCGCTCTTTGCGGAGAAATTCCAATAAACTGTTTTCACCTGGATAAAGAATACCTTCGATTTTGTCTAACTGGTGCTGCGCTTCTAATTGACTGCGACGGGTTTCTTCAAGGACTGCATTCGCTTTAACCCGCAATTGACTTGCCTGAACAAATTCTTGTTGTGCTTTTCGATGTTTCTCTCGAGCTGCATCCTCAGCGATACCGGCTTCTTTTAAGGTGGCATCAAGAATATCTAACTGACTTTGTTCAAACTCGTCGAACCCTGCATTTTTAAGGGCGGCAGTTATTTCGGTATACTGTGTTTTGAGCTCATCCGCTCTTTGTCGATACTCTGATTCAACACTTCTAAGCTGACCTTGATAGTCATCTCGGATCTGCTGTAATTTAAGCTGTTCCTGACTTTTTTGTTCAGACAACTTATCTTGTAAAAGGCTTTTCTCTTCAGAATACCCCTCAAGCTCTTCATTTAATTTTTCACTGATTTGCGCTACCCGTTTATTGAAACTGGCTTCAACATCTTGATGTTTCTCAGTCAGCAGGGTATATCGGGTTGATGATGTCTCTAATTCGCTTTCCCATTGCGGCAGTTGTTGTAAATTGCTCTGTAGGGTTTCAATATCCTGCGATTGCCAATCATCATATTCGCTTTCTATCTGCTCCAAATCGGATTCTAATTTTTCCGAGTCGGCCTTGGCCACTGAAAGCGCCTGATTCAACTCATCTCTTTGTTGAGTCCAATCTGATTCAAGTTTTTTACTGAATAGTTGAATTTCATCTAATTCGCGCTCAAAATCCACCACATTGGCGGCTAACGCGCTGGTATCTACCGCGAACTGCTGTTGTAATTCTGAGAGACGATATTCCGTCTGATTAAGTTGATGGTCGGCTTGCTCCAATTTAGCAAACTCAGGGCGTATCGCATCAAACTCTTTAATCAGATGGCACTCTTTAATCCAATCTTCGACTCTATTTCTACTCAAACTGGAACTCGGTGGCTGCACACCATCTTCTTCTAGAATAGCGGCAATCATGGCTTTAATGGTTTCCATTTTGCCTTCTTTAGAATGCACAGCTTTGGCTAGTTTTTCGATGTGTCTAAGGTGATTAGCCTGTTCACATAAACTGAATATTCGAGCATATCCCAGTAACTCACGGCTATTGGTGCTGTCGTTTAAAACACCTCTATCATTTTGTAATACCGCTTTAAATTCTTTGGTATTGAGCAGGTTTGTAACTAAAATATTGGCGCGTTTTAAACTACGAGCCAGTTCATTCATAGTCACACTGCTATGCTCGCCAGCTTTGTTTTTATATAAATAGTCGTTTAATTCGAAAGGTTTTCCGATAAATCGGTAATTCACACCATTTCCAGAAGATGCCAAGACTGCTTGACACAAATCCCCTTCATTGCGGGCGTATTCGTAAACAATAAAGCTCGATTCTCTGGGTAAATACCACTTTTCGAAACTATCTCGTGTAGAGGGTACAACTCGACTTGGATATTCTCCGTAAAACACAGGAATCAATCGTTGTAACGTGGTTTTGCCAGAGGCATTGGTTCCACAAATATTGGTATGACCGTTTAATTTTAATTCCACTACACCAGGAAGGTGTGTGTCGATGAGAATAATGCGATGTAACCCAGGCATAAACATCCTAATTTATAATTATGATTGAGACAGCTAACTCGGGATTCAAATGCTTAAATGAAGGTAACTTGGAGAAGCAGGTGTAGAATTCCGTACAGCCGCTGATTTTAGCGAGGTTTAATTCAATTTAACACCCTAAATATCAGTATTTATCGGCCAAACTAGGGTTATTATTCGCTAACCCTAAAAACCAATTTGTAAGTGCTTGATTTAGCGTCGTCATAAATAGTACTTTATATTTTTGCGGGTTGATTATTTACCGTCCAACCACTAAATAAAATTTTTTTAAATTATTTGAATATAAAAAGATGAAAATCTGGTCTTATCCTCTAGGATTAAAGAAACAGAATTAAAAGGATTTTAAGTTAACTATGTTTGGATTATTTAAAACAAATCCGATTAAAAAGCTACGCAAGCAATACGATCAAAAATTAGCCCGAGCGATGCAAGCACAGCAGGAGGGAAATATTCAAGATTACGCAAAATACAATAGCGAAGCTGAAGCTTTGTTTGAGGAAATTGAAGAATTTGAAATGAACTACAAATGAGTGTGGAAATATGCAGCTCTTCAACTCAAAAAGATGAAAATAGGATTGGCGTAAACAAGTTGATAACATATTAAGCTTATGCGCCTTTATCGATTTTCTAATAGCACGATTTGCAGATAAACCTTATAGAGATAAATGCACCACTAAGGTTGAATGATTGATGCTAAAACCTCCTCCAGTCATCGTTATAAAATTAACTTGTTATATTTAGCTCTGCGGCTAGCGAGTTGCCCTGAGCTTTCCCCTGACTCGCTTAGACTAAAGTGCAATCTCCACTTGGCAATAGACTGGTATAATGGCGGTGAAATTACATAGTTAAGTTATAATTTGTTATAGCGATGCCAATTTAGAGGTTTTTATGATTAGAATAGTTTTTTGCTGGTTGTTACTAGCAATTTCAAGTACTGGCTTTGCTCAAGATGGTGATGCGAGTGCAGCAGCAGACCCCTTAGATCCGGCATATGAAGGTGTGCATGGCATGGTGGTATTTAATCATGCGTCCTCATTATATGTTTCTAATCTTCCGAGTTACAGAAAACCCCATAACGTCCAGTTGATTTATAAACTTATTCCCAAAGACTCCGCGCTAGTATATTTAGTCAGAGATGCAGATTTGGTTACCATCAAACCAGAATCGTTTAATATTGAAAAATTAATCCGTGGCGAATCTGTAAGTGTTAAAGCTGACGTTTATATCGGCAATTATAAACAAGGTGGGAGTTTAACTTATGAACAAATGGACTTAACCTTCAGTGAACAAAAGTACGTTAGAGTTCTGAAGGATTTAGGGGAACCCAATAATCGACAAAAGTACGATATTGTGGAACTAGGTTACAACAGCCGTGCTTTGATCCACCAAATTCAAGGTGCACCAAGCTACGATCATCTTATTTTGTTGTTCGAAAATATCAGTTGCATCACTGATGTGAATGCTAAAAGCAGTGTACCAGAGCAAGACATGCTAAATTATCGTTTGAGTTTTTGTGGCTCAATGAAACCCATTTATTACCATTCAGAACCCTTTTCAGAAAGCTCATCATCAGACCCCAAATAGGCTATTCGTAAAAAATAGCGCTCTGTATCCATATTTATCGGCTCAGAGCACCACTTGATGATTACTCGGCTGCGGCAGGATAATCGATATAACCCACACTATCGTGAGTGTAGAAGGTTTTGGGATCCGGTTCTGCTAAGGCGATACCATGTTTAAACCGATAAGGTAAATCTGGATTAGCAATAAAGGCTGAACCGAAGGCAACAGCGGCTAAATCACCTTGCTCCACTGCTTGCTCAGCCTCAGTGAAATCATACCCCATGTTACCAATTAAGTTGCCGTCATAAACCTTGCTCGCGGCTGCTATTACGTTACCTTGTTGTTCTTGCTGAAAGTCAGCGCGCATTACATGTAGATAAGCCAGGTTATAATCATTTAATCGTTTTGCTAAATAAGCAGTCAGGCCTTCTGGATCGCTGTCGCGCATACTGTTAAAGCTGTTAATTGGTGAAATTCTTAAACCAACATTTCCACTGTCCCAAACATTGGTCACTGCATCTAACACTTCAAATAACAGGCGACTGCGATTTTCCATGCTGCCGCCATATTGATCGGTGCGAGTGTTAGCACTTTCACGCAAAAATTCATCAATTAAATATCCATTTGCACCATGTATCTCAACGCCGTCAAAACCAGCGGCCTTGGCGTTAATCGCCGCTTTAGCAAAGCCTTCAACGATATTTGCGATTTCTTGCAAACTAAGTGCTTGGGGAAGGACGTAATCTTTTTTACCTTGTGGGGTATGGACATAACCATCAATGGCTAATGCACTTGGTGCTACTGGCGTACGGCCATTGTTCAATACAGGATGACAAGCTCTGCCGCCGTGCCATAGTTGTAATACTATTTTGCCACCGTTTTGATGCACAGCATCAGTGACCTTTCTCCAGGCTGCCACTTGTTCATCAGAATGTATTCCTGGCTCTCGGTAAAAAGCGGAGTTTCCAGAGATTGCCATTGTTGCTTCGGCGATAATCAGTCCCGCTCCAGCTCGTTGGGCATAATAAGTAGCCATTAGCTCAGTCGGCACATTTTCTTCAGTCGCTCTGCATCTTGTCAGTGGCGCCATTACCACTCGATTTTCTAAACTAATATTGCCAAGTTTTAGTGGCTCAAATAATGCTGACATCATTTTTCCTTAATTGTTAACTACATATAGGAACGGGTTTTAACTAGTATTGGATTAAAAAAACTGAATTCAAGAGCATCATCTGAAGTTGTTTATACCCTAAGTATTTGCAATTTGATGTAATTGACTACACTGTTAATCTGTAACTTGAGGCGGCAAGAGTAATTAAATGAGTCGAGTAAACTATACAAAACACTTTGGCGACAAAACCCAAGGTCCTTTGCAACACACACTTTTATTGAGTCTTGTTGAAAAACCGCTACAAGATCCTCCCTTATCAGAACAGGATCGAGAGCAATCTTTTCTTGTGACCAGTATGGCTAAAAAGAACACACCAATGGTCTGTGGATTTTTAGGCAACTCAGAATTCAATAAAGGTTTATTGTTGGCTAATATTGCATATCAGACGAAAAACAAAGTGTTGTTGGTGACCCAAGAACTTATCAACGATCTCTCTACGTCAGATTTAGCTAAACTTATCGCACAAACCCAGCAACAAAATGCCATTATTTATTTTGAGTTCGCTGACGACTTGCTCAACGACAACATTGATTACGCCGATACGGACGAACAAATAAACCTAGACTTACTGTTTAGCGTCATTGAAAAATACCAAGGCTTAGTGATATTTTCGTTAACCCAATTTGAAAGTGCAGAGCGCCTCAAGGCTAGGCATATCAGCGTATTAGCTACACATTAACTTTTGTAACCTGGTGCCAAGGCGGTATTTTCTACGCCAATTAATGCTTCCGGATTGGCTAATGCCAATTGACATCCTTGACCAATAAATTTATGCCCTTGAGAGCAATCAACTTGCCACTGTCTTAATAAGTAGGCAGCCAGTGCAGACCTCACGTTTACCCGTAATTTTCCTTCTACCATGGCATAGTCTAGTTGAATAGCTTTTGGATGTTTAATACTGGGGTGAGCCACTAACACTAACTCGATTTGATGATTCCACTGTTCATCAAATTTCCTAGCCTCTAAGGTATTGATGTCTTGTGCTAATGCATTAACAAAGGTAAATCGAGTACACACAAAATCTCTAAAACTTTGATGTTTCCGATCGTAGGCTCTTACATGCCATCGATGACCGTTATTAACAATAGCGTGAGGTACAATAACTCGGGTTGACTCGCCAGAACTGATTGAAACATAACCGCATTCAATAGGCTGCTTAATGTGAATTGCGCGCATCAAGGCGGCAATAATATTTTGATCAGGATGAATTAAACGCACGGCATCAAAACACTGTTCAGACGGTTGTACGCCATTCGAAATTCCGTTGCCAAAGCCGCGACTCAAGGATGTTAAAATCACTTCAGGGTCATGTTTAAAAACTGGTTTAAATTGCTTTGTACGGTGATAACTTTTGGTTTGATGGACAAGAATAAGATTATTCGGAGCAAGGGCTTTGTAAGCACTAAAATCTCGTGTCGATGCCGCTAGACCCGTTTTAAAACGCTGAATTAAGTCAGTGCGCGCTACGTGTCCAAAATACTGTAAACTAAAATCAATAAAAGCTAAACGCTCTTTTTGACCATGATTCATAGTGTCTAATTCATTTTCCATCTTGTTAGTTCCGGTAACGTTTTTTTCAACTATAAGGATTTCCACAAAAGATTGCAATCAAATTGATGGCATCTTTTTGATTTTGATTTACTGATATTTACTTGAGAAAGGACTAAATAAAAAAAAGTTGAAAACTTTTTAAACTTTTTGGTGGTTTTGCGCGTCATACATAATGACAGCGTAGTGAACTGTTGAATCTCCCCGGGCCGTGAGCAGTAAATGCTAACGGCTTTTTTATTGGCCAATGACTTTTTTATTGCCCCTGTTTCATTGATTAGGCTTATCGGTTTAAGTTTACTGGTTAATATCAACAGGTTTTAGCGGACATTGAATTAAGACTGAAGTCGCTTGGAAACATAGGATAAACAAAGATTTAATTGCTCAGCGATTAAATCAAAATGAGCAAAGTCCTCTTCGCTGAAGTAACTTGCTTTGTCAAAAAATTGCGCACTTATCATCCCCACTACTTTCGAATTTACTTTTACTGGCGATAAACACAGTAAGCCATTTTCAATAAACTGTTCTGATTCAAAAGTCAGATAATCACGCCATTTAATATCCTGATAATTTTCGATAAACACAGTTTCGGCATGCTGAATGGCATAATTCATAATGTTCTGTGAGTCGGTTAAAGGAAATGAACAGTGGAATCGCACCGCCTCCCCTTCACTGTCGACAGTCTGCCTACATTCAATTTGACGCTTATCTTGACTAAACACCCAAAAACCACAGCGATGAAAATGAAATATTTGTGATAATAATTGTAAGGTATGGGTAAGGAATTCATTGATGCTACGACTGGTTCTCGTCAGCGCATTTAATGATTTGATGCTGATGATTAATTGCTCTTCGATGGTCAAATTAGCAAGTTCTACTGGGGCTGGTAATCCGCCAAAATCCTTCTGCATGGGCAAAGGTTTAATATAACTTTCCAAAGCAGATGCGTTGTAAGATGCAAGCAACTCAACTGCCAGTTTGCGTGTGGACTCAATCTTAAGTTTTAGTCTATGTTCATCCACATTGATCAGTGCACAAATGTCTTTGATTAGATGATCAAATTTCGCCCTATTCTTAGGCGGAGAACCAATCGCTTCACTGAGTTGATTGGATAAGCTAATGATATTCATCTCTTTGGTGCGACTTTGTGGCTGATTTAACGATTTGATCAGCAACTCCCCCAAGTTCCAGGTGCGAGCAAGCCCTACGCTCAAATCTTTAAATTTAATCCCTGCCGTGGATGCGCAATATTGCTCAAATGCTATTTTTGGCATACCCGCTTTTTGGATCAACTGACGTGTAAGAGGATTGCCGGTACTCCAAAACGACGTTTCACCTATGTTGTACATCATGGCCGCTAAATACACTTCTTCTTGGGTACTTTCATCGTATTCAGGCACCATCATTTTAGCCAGCAATCCAGCAAAAAATGCATTTGCCATTAATTTCATTAGCCTTTCGTAGACCGCTGGCGAAAGATGTTTGCTATTCAACAAACCTTCCAACACCTTGGCAGTTAAACAAATGTTTTTAACTGATTGAATGCCTAGAAATATTGCAGCACGAGAGACAGTAGTCACCCGTTTCACCGGCGAACGACTAGAACTGTTAGCCACTTTTAATAAGCTGGAAGATAACGCCTGATCGTGCAGTATGACTTTACTGAGGCTGGGAATAGATGATCTATCATCATTTGAGAACTTATCTAAAATTCCGGCAATGGATGTAATTGCTGGTAACTCTTCTTTGGCAAGTAACGCTACCCACTGATCTGACGTCAGCTTTGACTTTTCACGCATATATAGTTCCAAACAGCAAAACGAAGCGGAAACACCTTGTCCAAACGATTGCCAAATTAACCATTAAGTCATCAATAACTTAATTACATTTTTATTACACGCCCGAGTATATCAGTGAAATAACGATTGTCTGCACCTTTGTACAGCTTTGATTTGAACGACTAACGCTTAATCTCATAGAACAAGCAATTTAGTTAGGCAAAATTACCACTTTTTAGTCAAAAAACATCGAATGCGAACATAATAAAAAACACATCCAATTGATTTTATTAACTTTTTTATTTGGAATAAATGTTGCTCTAATTGCTATTAAGCGAAATGACAAGTGTTAGAAAAATCAATAATGTAAATCCCCCCGTTACTGTGGTTGGGGGTTAAAAGGAGAATATAGATGTTTACTTTTTTATGTGGCTTAATAATTTTTTGTTTATGGTTAATCCCCATTGTGGCCATTGCCACATCAAACCGCACCTGCGGAGGCGAAAAAGCTGCATGGTTATTAGCTGTTATATTTATTTCCTGGTTTGCGTGGATATTTTATCTATTGTTAGCACCACTCAAATCTCCCCGCTATGGTGCTTAATTCAGCTAACTAAATCATTACCATTGGCATAACGATACACCTCGACTGGCCCTCTGCGAACAATCCACGGCAGAAGGTTGGTCGAACCAAGCTTATCCAATTTGCACTTTCAATTGTCTTTCCACAAATTACATCCATTCTAAGCTCTTACCGCAATTCCTAATACGACAATATAAAAACGGATCCAATCGTTCAACCCCATATTGTCGACAATATTAAGATTTAATATTGAATTAATGTCCATATAGGTCTATATTGTCGACATTACAGATAATATGAAGAAAAATTTTTGGTCAATTTTTTATCAGAATCACCGGTTACATCAGCGGATAAAACCTTTTTCCAACTTCGCAAAGATATTGTTGAAGGAGATATCCAACCTGGTAGCAAGCTGAGTGAAACAGAATTGTCGACAAAGTATGCGGTCAGTCGAGCTGTGGTTCGTGAAGCGATTAACCGCTTGGAAACCTGCCATTTAGTTGAACGCAAAGCAAATGTTGGTGCCAGGGTTGTTTCGTTGACGCCTGAAGGGTTAATTCAGTTGTATCAAGTACGAGAGTCTCTTGAAGGAATGGCAGCCCGCTTGGCCGCTACCAATATGACTGACCAAGAAGTGAACGAGCTCGAATCTTTACTTTCTGAACACTTTCAAGAAGTAAAAGAAGGACAGTCATATTATCAAGAAGCGGGTGACGTAGACTTCCATTACCGGATTATTGTTGGCAGCAAAAATGAACATCTAATTTCAATGCTCATCAATGGCATTTATCACCTGGTTCGCATGTATCGAGTGCAATTAGGTATGGCAGGACCAAGAGTCTCCACGGCGTTTGATGAACATAAACACATTGTTCAAGCGATAGCTAATCGCGATGGAGAATTAGCTGAAATGTTAATGCGCCGACACATTTTGTATTCCAAAAATAATATTGAAAAGAAATTGCAGTAACGTAACTAACCTGAGCTCGGAATAAGACGTCGTAACTCAAAATATATTATTCCCACTTCAGGTTTACAAACTTCACCGATTGTTAAACAGAGGAAATTATGACTCCAGGCAAAAAATTCAGACAAGCATTGATTGACAATAAACCACTACAAATTGTTGGCACTATCAACGCGTATTCGGCCATGATGGCAAAGCAAATTGGTCATAAGGCTATTTATTTATCTGGTGGTGGTGTGGCAAACGCTTCTTACGGCCTACCCGACCTCGGCATGACGTCTCTTAACGATGTCATCGTTGATGTGCAACGCATTACTGCAGCCTGTGACCTACCACTATTGGTAGATATTGATACCGGTTGGGGTGGCGCATTCAACATCGCCAAAACCATAAGAGATATGGAAAAAGCTGGAGCAGCAGCGGTCCATATGGAAGATCAGGTCGCACAAAAACGTTGTGGACATAGACCAAATAAAGAGATTGTTTCCATTGAAGAAATGACTGATAGGATTATAGCAGCTGTAGATGCCCGTACCGACCCTGACTTTTTCATTATGGCTCGTACAGACTCTTTTGCACAGGAAGGTTTAGAGGCAGCAATCGAACGTGCTAAAGCCTATGTTGCGGCCGGAGCTGATGGCATTTTTGCAGAAGCAATTCAAACCGAAGAGCATTACCGCGCTTTCTCAGAAGCTTTAGACGTGCCTATTTTAGCCAACATCACAGAATTTGGTAAAACTGAGTTGTGGAATAAAGAGCAACTCGCGCAGTGGGGAGCCGATATGGTGCTTTACCCGTTGAGTGCCTTTAGAGCGATGAATAAAGCAGCAGAAACCGTCTACACTTCAATACTAAAAGATGGTGACCAAAAAGCCGTTGTAGATAGCATGCAAACCCGCATGGATCTTTATGATTATCTTGGTTATCACGATTATGAGCAGAAATTAGATAGTCTTTTCTCTCAAGGTAAAAATAAATAACCCTATATTTTTCATTTATAAAACAGGACTCTATCATGGTTGACAAAAAACTAAGTGGTGCGGGCCTTCGCGGTCAAAGCGCAGGAGAAACCGCATTGTGCACGGTAGGTAAATCAGGATCTGGTTTAACTTATCGCGGTTACGATGTATCTGATTTAGCAGATAACGCCACCTTTGAAGAAGTAGCTTATTTATTGTTTAAAGGGGAACTCCCCACTGAAACTCAACTGGCAGATTATAAAGCCAGATTGCTGTTAAAGCGTGATTTGCCTGACGCCTTAAAAGCAGTGTTAAAGTTAATCCCTGCTGATACTCATCCTATGGATGTGATGCGCACCGGTTGTTCATTTTTAGGTAACTTAGAGCCTGAAGATGATTTTAGTCAACAACAAGATAGTGCGGATCGTTTGTTAGCCGCCTTCCCTGCAATAATGTGTTATTGGTATCGCTACAGTCATGACAATGTGGAAATTGAATGTACCACTAATCAAGATTCAATCGCCGGTCATTTTTTGAAGTTATTAACAGATCAAGATCCGTCTGAACTTCATCGCCGAGTGATGGACGTGTCGCTAATTTTGTATGCAGAACATGAGTTTAATGCTTCTACCTTTACGGCTCGCGTCTGTGCATCAACCTTATCAGATATGTTCTCATGTATTACCGGCGCGATTGGCACATTGCGTGGTCCATTACATGGTGGTGCCAATGAAGCAGCCATGGATATGATTCAAAAATTCAGTTCGCCTGAAGATGCCAAAGCTAAAATGGCTGAAATGTTGGCCAACAAAGAAAAAATCATGGGCTTCGGTCATGCAATATATCGTGAATCCGATCCTCGTAATGTGATCATCAAATCTTGGTCTGAAAAACTCGGTAAAGAGTTTGGCGATTCCAGCTTGTACGACATATCAGTAGCTTGTGAAGAGTTTATGTGGGATAGCAAAAAGCTGTTCTGTAATGCCGACTTCTTCCACGCTTCGGCCTATCATTTCATGGGGATCCCAACTAAATTGTTTACCCCGATTTTTGTATGCTCTCGCTTAACAGGTTGGGCTGCACATGTGATGGAACAAAGATCAAATAACCGCATCATTAGACCAAGTGCGGATTATATCGGCGAAGAGCCACGTAAAGTGACTCCGATTAAACAACGATAGAACTTTCCTTTTCCAGGCAATCAATAAGTGGGCATTCCTAATGCCCACTCTACTCACGCAATAGCAAGGTAGAAAAATATGAATACTCAATACAGAAAACGCCTTCCTGGTTCCAAACTTGATTTTTTTGACACCCGTGAAGCTGTAGACGCAATCAAACCAGGGGCGTATGACACCCTTCCCTACACTTCCCGTGTATTAGCAGAAAATTTAGTTCGTAGATGTGAGCCTGAAAAACTTAATGCTGCACTAGAACAGATAATCGAACGTAAACAAGATCTTGATTTCCCGTGGTATCCAGCGCGAGTAGTGTGTCACGATATCTTGGGTCAAACCGCATTGGTAGATTTAGCCGGACTCCGTGACGCTATTGCGTTAAAAGGTGGCGATCCTTCTAAAGTAAACCCTGTGGTCCCAACTCAATTGATAGTTGACCACTCTTTGGCTGTGGAGCATGCAGGTTTTGAACCTGACGCCTTTGAACAAAACCGCGCCATTGAAGATCGTAGAAACGAAGACCGCTTTCACTTTATTAACTGGACCAAAACAGCCTTTAAGAATATTGATGTGATTCCGCCAGGTAACGGCATTATGCACCAAATTAATTTGGAAAAAATGTCGCCTGTTGTGCATGCCAGAGACGGCGTTGCTTTCCCTGACACACTTGTTGGAACAGATAGCCACACTCCTCACGTTGATGCCTTAGGTGTAATTGCATTAGGTGTCGGCGGACTGGAAGCCGAAAGTGTGATGTTAGGCCGTGCATCTTACATGCGTCTGCCAGATATTATTGGCGTAGAGCTTACCGGTAAACGTCAACCTGGTATCACTGCCACCGATATTGTTTTAGCGATTACCGAATTCTTGCGTAAAGAGCGTGTTGTTTCCTCATACTTAGAGTTCTTCGGCGAAGGAGCATCGGATTTAACCCTTGGCGATCGTGCGACTATCTCTAATATGACCCCAGAATTTGGCGCATCTGCAGCGATGTTTTATATCGATGACAAAACCATCGATTATCTTAAACTAACAGGTCGGGACGATGCACAAGTACAACTTGTGGAAAACTATGCCAAACAAGCGGGTTTGTGGGCAGACACATTAAAAAATGCTAAATACGAACGTGTATTAACCTTTAACTTGTCCTCAGTTGGTCGCAATATTGCGGGCCCTTCTAATCCACACCGCCGTGTATCTACTGCTGATTTAGCGGCACAAGGAATATCAGGTATTGTTGAGCACGACGGTGACTTAATGCCTGATGGCGCTGTCATCATTGCTGCAATTACAAGTTGTACCAATACCAGTAATCCTCGCAATGTTATCGCAGCAGGACTGGTTGCCAGAAATGCCAACAAACTTGGACTCACTCGCAAGCCATGGGTAAAAACCTCTTTAGCACCGGGCTCAAAAGCGGTTCAGCTGTACTTGGAAGATGCCAAGCTACTGCCTGAACTTGAGCAGTTAGGCTTTGGTATTGTTGGTTTTGCATGTACCACTTGTAACGGTATGAGTGGAGCCTTGGATCCTAAAATTCAAAAAGAACTTATCGACCGTGATTTATATTCCACAGCGGTACTTTCTGGAAATCGTAACTTCGATGGCCGTATTCATCCTTATGCAAAACAAGCGTTCCTAGCGTCTCCGCCGCTAGTGGTAGCTTATGCTATTGCCGGTACGATTCGATTTGATATCGAAAAAGATGTGCTCGGAACTGATGCTCAAGGTAATCCGATTACCTTAAAAGATATTTGGCCAAGCGATGAAGAAATCGATGCCATTGTTGCCAGCAGCGTAAAACCAGAACAATTTAAGAAAGTGTATGATCCCATGTTTGATTTGACTGTGGATTATGGCGAAGATATTGATCCGCTATACGAATGGCGTCCTAAGAGTACTTATATCCGTCGCCCTCCATATTGGGAAGGTGCCTTGGCGGCAGAGCGCACAATGAAAGGCATGCGCGCTTTGGCAGTACTTGGTGACAACATAACAACAGATCACCTTTCACCTTCTAATGCGATTTTAGCAGACAGTGCAGCCGGAGAGTATTTGTTATCAATGGATGTTCCCGAAGTTGATTTTAACTCCTATGCTACTCACAGGGGCGACCATTTAACTGCGCAAAGAGCAACGTTTGCTAACCCTAAGTTGTTAAATGAAATGGTGATCGAAAACGGTGAAGTTAAACAAGGTTCGTTAACTCGCCTTGAGCCTGAAGGTCAAACCGTGCGGATGTGGGAAGCCATTGAAACCTACATGCAACGCAAACAACCATTAATTATTATTGCCGGCGCTGACTACGGGCAAGGCTCATCTCGAGACTGGGCTGCCAAAGGGGTTCGTTTAGCTGGTGTAGAAGTCATAGTGGCTGAAGGGTTTGAGCGTATTCACCGAACCAACTTAATTGGAATGGGTGTGTTACCGCTAGAATTCGAAGCTGGCACGACTCGTAAAACACTGAATATCGATGGCAGTGAGCTTTTCGATGTGAAAGGCGAGCGTCAACCTGGTGCTTCACTAACCTTGATAATAACCCGTACTAGCGGTGAAACCATAGAAGTCCCAGTAAATTGCCGTTTAGACACAGCAGAAGAAGTGTCTATTTATGAAGCCGGTGGTGTATTGCAACGTTTCGCTCAAGACTTTTTGGAGTCAGAAGGACAAGCTCAATGAGTGGCTTTGCTCAACAAATAAAGGTTGCCGCCACCTATATGCGCGGCGGAACGAGTAAAGGCGTGTTTTTTAACCTTGCAGATCTGCCTGAGCAAGCGCAAACAGCTGGCGCTTATCGCGACGCCTTGTTGCTACGTACTATTGGTAGCCCAGATCCCTACGGCAAACAAACCGATGGAATGGGGGGCGCGACCTCTAGTACCAGCAAGACCGTGATTGTGTCAAAAAGCCAACAAGCTGATCATGATGTGGACTATTTGTTTGGCCAAGTGGCAATCGACAAAGCCTTTGTAGATTGGTCTGGAAACTGCGGTAACTTGTCTGCAGCAGTAGGACCTTTCGCGATTCACGCTGGTTTAATTCCTGCCGAGAAGCTGGTTAAAAACGGGTCTGTTACGATTAAAATTTGGCAGGTTAATATCCAAAAAACCATTATCGCTCATGTACCAATGTGTGATGGTCAAGTGCAAGAACTCGGAGATTTTGAGTTAGACGGGGTTACCTTCCCTGCCGCTGAAATACCTGTTGAGTTTATTGATCCTGCCGATGGTGAAGGTGACATGTTCCCTACCGGTAAGGTGTCTGAAATATTGGATGTTCCAGGTGTGGGTAAGCTCAATGCAACACTTATCAATGCTGGAATACCTACGATATTTTTGAATGCTCAAGAGTTAGGTTATCAAGGCACTGAATTGCAAGACGTGATCAACAGCAATAGCGATGCATTGGTTAAGTTCGAAACAATTCGTGCTCACGGCGCACTTAAAATGGGCTTGATTGATTCCCTTGAACAAGCCGCACAACGGCAACATACGCCAAAGGTCGCTTTTGTGGCTCCAGCAGCTGATTATCTGGCCTCAAGTGGGAAAACAGTGGCAAAATCGGAAATCGATTTGTCGGTTCGAGCGCTTTCCATGGGCAAACTTCACCATGCGATGATGGGCACAGCCGCAGTAGCAATTGGCACGGCCGCAGCCATTCCTGGCACCTTAGTCAATCTTGCCGCTGGCGGCGGTGAGCTTGAATCTGTATGTTTTGGTCACCCATCAGGCACATTGCGCGTAGGTGCAAAAGCGGTGCTTAATCAGGGTAAATGGCAAGTTGAAAAAGCCGTTATGAGTCGCAGTGCTAGGATCTTAATGGAAGGCTGGATTAGAGTACCTGAACCAAGCCTTTAATTTACCTTAAACTAAAATAAAAACGGTCAACTAAGTTGGCCGTTTTTTGTTATCTGGATATTAAAAAGTTAAACGCGTCTTGTAGTTCAATGTCAATTCTGAATTAATAGCAGCTTGTCAGATTTCAGCCACCAGCTTATGAATTGATTTTAATGATTGAATTATTTTCCTACACATTGAGTTACCAGCAACTTGGCTTGCTATTTTTAGTCGCATTTTTTATCGGTATGGCAAAAGCTGGTGTGCACGGAATTTCAATGTTCGCGGTGCCAATTCTAGCACTTATTTTTGGTGGCAAAGCCTCTTCGGGATTGATGTTACCGATGTTAATTATGGCCGATCTATTCGCCGTAAAATATTATCACCGCCACGCCAACTGGAGTTTCTTGATTAAGTTATTTCCTTCTGCGGCAATAGGCGTGCTCATCGCCACGCTAATCGGTAATAGCATTGATGACCAAGTGTTTAAGCAAGTCATGGGATTCATCATAATCGCCAGCCTTGGGATTATGCTTTGGATGGAAACCATTAATAAGGAAAAAATACCTGACTACTTATGGTTTGCAATTTTAATGGGCACCCTAGGTGGTATTACAACTATGATTGGCAATCTGGCCGGTTCAGTGATGGCGCTGTATTTATTGAGTATGCGTTTACCTAAAAATGAATATATTGGCACTGCCGCATGGTTCTTTTTGATCATCAACTTATTTAAAGTTCCCTTTCACATCTGGTCGTGGGAAACCATTAGCGTTAATTCGTTTGCATTAAATTTGCTTGGTTTGCCGTTCATCGCGCTAGGAATTTATTTGGGTATTCAAATCGTCAAACGGGTACCTGACAAACAATATCGCTGGTTGGTGATTGCCGTTACAGGATTAGCTGCTGGATTTATGCTGATTTAAATAAGCTAACGCCAATTCGGTTTGTTTCTGCATATACTCATTACGTTTGTAATGTTCAGTTGCCCAGCCACTCAAAAAGCGTTCAAAATCGGCCCATGCTAGCGGGTACAAGGCCCGCCATTGCTCTTCGAGTAATCCAAAATTGCAATTTACTTGATAGTGAAGCAGCGCCTTTTTAAAGTGACTAAAATAATCATTTAAAAGAGTTTCGGCATGCTTAAATAAACCATCTTGATAAAAACAACTACCTAAGAAATACGCCAAATCCTTTACCCCAACGCCACGACCAACGTACTGGAAATCCACAGCAGCCAAGTCATCTTTGTGAGCAGAGAAACAAAAATTGGCCAGTTTAGCGTCACCATGTAGTAGCGTTTGGTAGCTAGCCGAGTTAAGTTGCTGATCGAGCCCAGTCGCTGCTTCTTTTAGTCGTCCTTCTGGCATTTTTTGATATTCATCAGGGCGCGTTTTAAGATGCCAATAGGTGCCAATAGGCCAAAGTTCAGGGGTGGCATTATTTAAAAATCGAGCATGGAAGTAGGCTAACCAACGCACACCTAGTTTCACCAAATCTAGCGGTGCATCATCACATCTATAGGTAAATCCACTGGCATCCAGATCTTCCATTATTAACCAACGTATCTGTTGATTTTGACCCGAGGCAATACACTTAGGAATGCGACTATATTGATCTGTTAGCCCGCTGTAGCTGTCATAAAAAATTTGTTCGTTTTGGTATGAATCTAATTTACGAAGATGAGAAATAGAGGTGTTCCAACCTCTTGGATGTGCAGATTCAGAGTTGGGATTTACGACCTTTACCACATAATTGCGCTGCCTAGTGGGGATATTGTAGCGTGCAATTTCACCATACCCACTCCATAGAGTTTGAATAGATTCTACTTTATGCAGGTTTTGGTCTTGAAAATACCCTTTCAATATTTCCAATAGCGCACTGTGATAACTTTGATCCATACTAGATTCAACACTTTAATTTTAGAGTAGACTTTAACCCATGCTGTATCGATGGTTGCACATCAGCAATATGCGTTCTACTCTTGGCGAATAAGAATTAAGGACAAAGATATGACAACACCCTCACTATTTCCACATTTATTAACCCCGTTAGATCTTGGTTTCACCACATTAAAAAATCGAACGTTAATGGGTTCAATGCACCTTGGACTTGAGGAAGAAAAAGGCGGTTTTGAGAAACTAGCGGCATTTTACGCCAAGCGCGCTGAGGGGGGAGTTGGATTAATAGTGACAGGCGGTGTGAGTCCTAACATAGCGGGTTGGCTCGCCCCATTTGCAGGACGGATGAGCAGCCGCCGGCACGCTAAAAAACATAAAGTCGTGACCGATGCTGTGCACGCCCACGGCGGAAAAATTTGTATGCAAATATTGCATTCAGGTCGTTATGGTTACCATCCGTTGAATGTATCGGCCTCAGCAGTGAAAGCCCCTATTTCACCATTCAAACCTCGCTCACTTTCCTCAAAAGGTGTGTACAACACCATTAAGGATTACGCCAATTGTGCCAGTTACGCGCAATTAGCAGGTTATGATGGCGTTGAGATTATGGGCTCTGAAGGATACCTGATAAACCAGTTTTTCTGTGAACGCACCAATCATCGCGACGATGAATGGGGTGGAAGTCTCGAAAATAGGGCCCGTTTGGCTATCGAGACCGTAAAGCAAACTCGTCAAAAAGTGGGGGAAAACTTCATCATTATATATCGACTTTCAATGATTGATTTAGTCGAAGGCGGGGCTCCTTGGGAAGAGGTGGTGTATTTAGCCAAGGAAATTGAAAAAGCCGGAGCAACACTAATCAATACCGGAATTGGTTGGCACGAAGCACGAATCCCCACAATTTCAACTTCAGTTCCAAGAGCGGCATTCACTTGGGTGACAAAACGCCTAAAATCCGAGGTCAGCATCCCACTTATCACCACTAACAGAATCAATACACCAGAGGTTGCAGAAGCAGTGTTAGCCGATGGTGATGCAGATATGGTGTCTATGGCCAGACCATTTTTAGCCGATCCTGACTTTGTGGCTAAAGCTATGCGCAATGAATCCGATCAAATCAATACCTGTATAGCTTGCAACCAAGCTTGTTTGGACCATGCCTTTGCACAAAAAAGGGCTAGCTGCTTAGTTAATCCCCAAGCCTGCTATGAGACAGAACTGATTTTTAAAACCGTGGCAGAACCTAAAAAACTTGCGGTTGTTGGCGCAGGACCTGCCGGCCTAGCCTTTGCCACTTATGCCGCAGAGCGCGGTCATCAGGTGCATTTATTTGAAAAATCCGCACAGATTGGCGGTCAATTCAATTACGCTAAACAAATTCCTGGTAAAGAAGAGTTTTACGAAACACTGCGCTATTACGCACGCAAAATTGAAGTTTTAGGGGTGAAATTGCATCTCAATACAACGGCTAATGCAGTGATGTTAAAGGAGCAAGGCTTTAATGAAATAATCATGGCTACTGGCATCAAACCCCGTCAGATAGACATTCCTGGTATCGATCATCCTAGTGTCATGAGTTATTTAGATGTGCTGCGAGATCACAAATCGGTAGGCAAACGAGTGGCTATTGTTGGTGCTGGAGGTATTGGTTTTGATGTGGCTGAATACTTAGTAGAACACGAACATCTAACCACTGATTTGGATAAATGGCTGACTCACTGGGGAATTGATAAAAGTTATGCGAATCCGGGCGCGTTAATGCCGCCCCAGATCACGCCAACAGATAAGGAGGTTTATTTACTGCAACGTAAGGAATCAAAAGTTGGTGCGAATTTAGGTAAAACAACCGGATGGATCCACCGCACTTCCCTTGCCCATCACAACGTCAATATGATCAATTCAGTGAGCTATGAAAAAATTGACGACCAAGGGTTTCATATCAAGATTGGCGACAAACCTAAACTTTTGGCAGTCGACAACATTATAATTTGTGCTGGTCAGTTGCCATTCCGTGATTTAGAAGAAAGTTTGTTAGCAGCGGGAATGACAGTCCATGTGATTGGTGGTGCAGATGTTGCGGCAGAGCTCGATGCCAAACGTGCAATTAGACAAGGAGCAGAGCTAGCCGCTGCTATATAAATTCAGCATTTTCCCATGGGCAAAAGCCCATGCTACACACAGGCAATTGAATTGCTAACCTTGTAGGTGGGTGCTTTAGCCCCGCGCTCTATTGATATCTAGGCCGTGCAACGGGAGCAAGAGCAGGCTCAATAAACTCCAGCGGCCTTGAATAACTGTAAATGCACTTTGACTAAGGCATCGATATCTCGCTGATATCCGCCGCCAATGACAGCGGCAACGGGAAGCCCTTTTTGTTCACACAGGTCGAAAACTAACTTATCTCGGGTATACACACCTTGGGTGCTGATACACAAATGCCCTAAATCATCGTTTTCATGCACATCCACCCCAGCGTCATAAATCACGGCATCAGGTTGGAAACTGTTAAGCGCAAGATTTAAAGCACAGTCGACAGTGTCTAAGTACTCAGCATCTGTTGTTCCTTTAGGCAATGGAAAATCGTAATCCGAAACTTGTTTTCGATGGGGAAAGTTCTTTTCGCCATGAATAGAGACAGTTTTAACATTGGCATTTCGTTCCGCCAATTTTGCAGTGCCATCGCCTTGGTGCACATCACAATCAAATATCAAAACCCGATCTACATCTGGATGTTGCAGCATATTTAGTGCACTTAGATACAAATCATTGACCATGCAGAAACCTGAGCCAAAATTGGCGAACGCGTGATGATAACCACCTGTTAGGTTTATTGCCTTGCCTGCGTCTAACGCAAGTTGACTGGTTAAGATAGTGCCGCCAACGGCGGTCAGAGTGCGTTTAATCAATTGTTCTGACCAAGGAAACCCAATTCGCCGCATTGCTTTAGCATCAAGGGTGCCGGTAGTTAGTTGCTGCACATATAAGGGGTTTAAAACCGATTTTAAACTTTCAACATTGACAGCTTGAGGTTGATGAAAGCAAGATTCAGATACACCAACTTGACGTAACGCTGTATAAATTTCCTGATACTTTTGAATCGGAAATCGGTGTCTAACTGGTAAATCTAGAATTGAATAAATAGGGTGGAATACCAGTGGGATCATAGACGTCCAATATATAAAGTTAACCTAAGCGCAGTTTGAATTTTACTGCTCAGTCTGCTTATTCACCATCACTCGATATACAATGAATAGAATAATGGCAGCAACAATTGATGTGGCGGCCAAGCCAGATGGCTCTTTCATCATCTGTAGCGCGCCCTCTCCAAAAAATACCGCACTTAAACCTAAGGGCATAATACCTACTGTAGAACCAAATGCGTACTTCCAGATATTGATATCTAAAGAGCCCCCAATGATACTTGTGACAGTAAACGGAGGAGTGGGTGCTAACCTTAGTGCAAGAACAGCCCAAGCACCTTTATCATCCATTTTATTTTTAACTTTGTCTAAACTATTACTGATTTTTTCGCCAAACACTTCCACACCGATAAATTTACCGACGCCATAGCCGCTCAAACTTGCCAATAAAAAACCCGGTATGCAAATCAATAAACTTATCCAAATATTAAAAACCAAACCAACCGCAAACGCCATTAGTGGGATTGGAATGAGTAAACTTCCACCAATAAAAAAGATCCCCAGAAAAATCAACGCAGTCGCGAAGTTTTGCGGCACACTACTGGTTAAATCAGTGATCTTGTCGATACTCAAATAGTCCCCTAAAGGTGTCAAAAAGTATGCTGCTGTAAGCGCGGCTAAAATAAAAACAACCGACGCTAATTTAATCCCATTACTTTTTTTCATCTTAGCAATCCTCTTTGTTGTTTGTATGTCTGGCCTGTTCAACTAGCCATTGGAAAATGCTTCTGTGCGCTTTCATATAAAACAAATATTCCGGATGCCACTGCACCCCAAGCACCTTGTCACTATCTTTGCTTTCGATAACCTGATTAATGCCGGCTTTTTCTTTTGCTGTCACTTCCAAGCTATCCGCAGGCTCGGCAATCGCTTGAGAATGGATAGCGTTCACTTTGAGGGGATCATCGCCAGCAATGTCACTGATAAGGGAATTGTCTTTAGTATAAATAACTTTTTTGCGAGGAAATGGGCTTCGTATGCGCATTTTCTTCTGCAACAACGGCAGTGTTGATTGATACATGCTGCCACCTAGCTCTGCATTGAGCAGTTGGTGTCCCCTGCAAATTCCTAAGATAGGTTTGTCTTGCTGCATCGCATAATCAATAAACTCTTGTTCCATTGCATCGCGTTCTTTGTCGTACTTTGTTGCTGAGAAGCGGCTTAACCACTCCATCGGATACATCAAAGCTTCTTTTATTCTTAACCATCCTGAACGTTTGACTTTAGGAACTTGTTGAGCAACATAATTATCCGGGTGAATGTCTGAACCACCACCGATGATGATGCCGTCATAATCAATTTTTCCGCTGAATGTTGCCGGTGTAACTCGAACCGGTAAACCTCCCGCTAGACGTACGTTCAAAGCAGTGAATAGCCACGCAGTTAAACCAGAACTATTTGGCCCCGTTATCGCAATCGAAGGTTTGTTATCACTAGCCATAAGTCCGTCCCCGGCTAAAAAAAGCAATTCGATAGGTTGTCAAACTAGGTATCAGGATTTTCAAAGTCATTTATTCCAATTTAAGTAGCACTTATTGAGAGTTAATCAGCAAAGACTGAACCACTTTCGCCTCCTCTGTTAAAGGCAAGCTAACCTCAGTAAAATCATGTAGTTAAAAAATAAACCCATTAAAAATATTGAACTGATTATTGATTTCCTTTGTTTGCAACGTGAATTAATTTCAAACGTAAATGTATTTTTTCTATGAATTGTAATGCTGCGCTATTGCAGAGTTTCTGGATGATTATTTAGGCTGTTCAACGATTAATGATTTAATTTAGATGGATTTATGGTTTTAATAGCAAGGTACGATCTAGGTGGCCTTTGGCCGCACACTTTAAATAACAAGAGGTTGACATGACCCTTTCTAGACTAGTTTTCTGTTTGTTTTTATCAAGCCTAACTTCTGCATACGCCCATGGGAATGTGGAATATCAAGATCAACAAAAATTACATGACATTGCGGCACAAATATCCGCGCAAAATATCGAAAATGATATACGCACTTTGGTAAATTTTGGAACTCGCCATACGCTATCACAGACCCAATCAGATACTCGCGGAATCGGTGCAGCGAGGCGTTGGATAAAAGCTGAATTTGACAAAATTTCATCCCAATGCGGTGGCTGCTTGGAAGTTTATTTTCAGTCAAAGACCATAAGTGGCGAAAAACGCATTCCGAATGCCACAGAGGTAGTGAGTGTTATTGCCATTCAGCGCGGTCAAACAGATCCCGATAGGTACGTAATAATGTCTGGTGATATTGATTCAAGAGTCTCAGATGTGATGGATTTTACATCAGACTCCCCTGGTGCAAATGATAATGCGTCAGGCATTGCCGGAACCTTGGAAGCTGCTCGGGTATTATCCCAATACAAATTTAATGGCTCTATCGTTTATGCTGCGCTTGCAGGAGAAGAACAAGGGCTGTTTGGCGGTAAAATTCTAGCTGAGCATGCACAACAAAATGGTTGGCGAATAAAAGCAGTATTGAACAATGACATGATTGGCAATATTGCAGGAATCAATGGTGTCATTAACAACACCACAGCGCGAATTTTTGCAGAGGGCACGCGACAAACCGAAACCCCAGAAGAAGCAAGAACACGACGCTTCACTGGTGGCGAAGTCGACTCACCAAGCCGTAACTTAGCCCGATACATCGACTGGATGGCTGACCGTTACATTCCTAACTTAGATACTATGGTTATCTACCGCTTAGACAGATTTGCCCGCGGTGGACACCACCGTCCATTTAATGATTTAGGCTACCCTGGCGTGCGTATTATGGAAACGAATGAAAACTACCATCGCCAACACCAAGACCTACGTAGCCAAGATGGTATCAAGTATGGAGATAGCATAGAGGGAGTTAATTTTGACTATGCCGCCAAATTAACCGCTTTAAATGCCGTTTCATTAGCAGGTATGGCGTGGGCGCCCACACCACCTGCCAAAGTCAATATAAAGGGCGCGGTACAACCTAGTACTACCCTAAGTTGGCAGATTGCTTCAGCTGAACAGGCGCCCGATCTAGCGGGCTATAAGATTTATTGGCGATACACTGACGCACCTCAGTGGCAATTTAGTCGATATGTTGGCAAGGTGTCGGAATTCACATTGGCAAATGTGGTCATTGATAACTATTTTTTTGGGGTCAGTAGCGTAAATAAACAAGGCTTTGAAAGCCCTATCGTCTTCCCAGGTGCTGCTGGCGCATTTGGAGAGTAATTCGGCTAGCTAAGAAATTCTGCGTTAATCCAGGGGGCAAGTATTATCGCTCGCCCCCAAATCACATAAAAATGTGTCATCCATTTGTTGCTTCCAGAACAAAAACTCGGATTCATCCACATCAAATGCCCACACCTTCTGAATATGATAAAAACTTTCTTGGCCCTGCATCATTAAATGAATCATACGGGCAATCATCTTGCCGTTTACTTGGCAACGAGTCTGCCAATATTTGACTGAAACATCTTGGGTTTTAGGATGGGGCATGTCAATCGATTGAAACTCTTGGCAGTGCATTTTACCCGGCGCATCCAGCTCAATGCGTTTTTGCACTAAGTCTTCTTGTTGTTGATAATAAATGCTTACAGCAAAGGTATCCGCCCAACGCTGACCTTTTTTTTGCCACATATTAGAGCGGTAAGTATGATCTTCCTTTTGAAATAATTGCCATGATTTAAGTAATTGAATAGAAGGTATGACTAGGTTTTCACCTTGGTATGGGGTGTTTTGACTGGCACACCCTGACAACCAAGAAACCAACAAAACACAACTCATAATGCGCATAGCTAAGCCCCCAGAAGAAGAAACATTTTCACTATATATCAACATGTCTATCAGTGTTCAAATTTGTATACTTGTTCAATTTCATTTGGCCACAACAATTGACATACAGTTAAAAAATCTGCATCGCAGCGACTGGAATAAAGCAGGGTTTTTGCATTTTGTTGATTACTATTTTTTACTCCACTGCGTTCTAAAACGGCCAAGGTTTGTCGAGCAATCGCATCGCTGGTGTTGATTAATTGAATTTTGTCACCTGCGATACGACTAATTTGCGGACTTAAAAAACCGTAATGAGTACAGCCTAAAACAATTTGATCGGCTCCCTCATTGATTAGCGGCAATAGGTATTGCTTAATTAATTCGTGAGTAGCGACGGTATCAAACTCTGCCGCTTCAATTTTTTCCACTAAACCATGACATGCTTGCGATAACACCTGGTTGTGGCTTTTCAAACGCGCAACTAATTGCTGATATTGCTGACTTTTGATGGTGTTGTGGGTGGCTAAAACGCCAATTGTGCCGGACTGACTTGCATTCAGCGCAGGTTTTATTCCAGGTTCTACACCTACAAATTCAATGGGATAA
The DNA here is from genome assembly GCF_018860635.1 of Aliiglaciecola lipolytica. Taxonomy (GTDB): domain Bacteria; phylum Pseudomonadota; class Gammaproteobacteria; order Enterobacterales; family Alteromonadaceae; genus Aliiglaciecola; species Aliiglaciecola lipolytica_A. The sequence goes on along the minus strand of NZ_JAHKPT010000035.1, from coordinate 37,696 downwards.
AGTGCTCTTAATTTGGATATGCAGGTAAGAGTTGCGGTGTTACAAGCAACCACAATGAGTTTCACTTGTTGCGCCATTAAAAACTCAACTATGGCTTGGCAACGCTGCAATACAAAGTGTTCAGCTTTGCCACCATAGGGAGCATTGGCACTATCAGCTACATAAATAATGTTTTCATGGGGCAATATTTTACGGATAGCTGCTGCGATGGATAATCCACCGACACCTGAGTCAAAAACGCCAATCGCAGCATTGCTTGCAATACTAAGCAAGAGTAACCCTCTCGATACAAAGACGAACCTATAGGTCGTCTAAAAAGTCTTCGAAGTTTTCGCTTTCAACTTCTGGGTCAGTGTTCAAATCAGATTGCGGTACTTTTCCGTCTGTTACCCGAAACTCCAAGTTTTGGAAGTAAGCGTTTTTCACGAATGCGTACGGGTCTAATGATTGATCTAACTGCCCTTCTTGCTCCATCAATTGAGCGCGAGCTTCAAGTACTTTAATGCCGGTTCGCACTGCCGCTACGTAAAAGGATAAATCTTGCAGCGGAAAGTAGGATGAATCGACAAAGTCACCAGTTAACGAGCGAAGATCAGTTGGACCATAAGCCGGTAACATTAAATAAGTCCCAGTACCGACACCATACTTACCTAACACTTCACCAAACTCTTCTTCTTGCCTGTCTAAGCCAATTTCTTTAGCTACATCAAACAGACCCAAAACACCCACAGTTGAGTTCAGTACAAAGCGTCCTAAACTGGTTAAACTGCCGCCCACTTTACCTTGCAGTAAGTTATTTACTGAATTAGACGGTTCTTCTAGATTCAGAGCAGCGTTGTGCAGTCCTCGCCGAGCTGGCTGAGGCATATAGTCTACGTATACAACAGCTGTCGGTCGCAAAATATAAGCATCAAGCACATCATAGTTGAAGTCCCACATGGCGCGGTTGAACCCTTCGAATGAGTCTCGGGGATCATTGTATTCAACACTTTGTGCTTGTTCATTTGCTGCTTGCTTTGATGCACATCCACCTAGCAACAATGTTGCTAATAACAGCAAACAAAATTTTTGATTCATTACATCAATTCCTTATCGATCACTATCGATTGTGTCATTTTCTCACCGGCTTGAAGTGGTATGGTTACTTCTCCTTGTAACTCACCTTTAGCCTGTGCAACATTTTCATCTAACGAAATTCGCGCCACTAAGCGTGCGCTTTCAAGTTGCGACAACTTAAAACTTGGCATCATTGCATTGGCGTCAGATAACTCGACCTGTATTGGCAAAGCCGACAATCTATTTTTAACCACCGCAGCGGGCATTCTAACCGAGCCATTAGCATCTTGTGCAAATACAAAGATGAACGCATTTTCTGGTATTTTGGCAACAAGTTCGTCGGCGATAGACACCGTAATTAAAACTGACGTTGCGGCCCCTGTTGTATCTACTTGCGTTTCGGCTAACTCATCCATGGACTGTGCGCTTAATTGAGCGATGCGTCTATCAACTTCAGCGGTCATGGGATCATCAGCAGGCAGAATCAATTTCAATTGTTGCCAACTTTCTAACGCTTGCTGAGTATCACCTAATTGGCTCGATGCCACAGCTAGCATGCCTATCGCATTCATATCTTGCGGATTATTAATCACCATTGCTTTTAATAACCCTTGGGCTTTGCGAATATAATTCTCATCGCCTGTCATTACTAGTGTTTGAGTGTAACTAGATAATACACCGCTGTGTTGCGGTGCCAGTAAATAGGCCTTTTCAAAGGCCTGTAACGCTGATTCTGTACGATTTAGAGATGCGTGTAGCCTACCTAATAATAACCAACCAATATAGTCATCTGGCGCACTCACCAGCTTACTGCGCATGGCCAAACTAAAATCATTCAAATCGTCAACGGTCACATTAGGATCAGCTTCAATAACAATTCGCTTGGCTAACTCAGATGACTGTTGTTTCACGTCTTGCCAATGTTGTAAATCGCCAACCTCATTGCTTTTATAATACAAAGTTCCACACAAGATTACGCTAATAACAATGCCGATAAACAAGGGCCAAGAGCCCGCTTGCTTAGCGTCTGAGCCTGACACGGTTTCATCGACTAGCGCTAACTTTAATTCTTTCACAGCGATATCTTTGTCATCAGTAGATATTAATCCTTCATCTACTTCACGATTAAGTTCTTGCATCCGCTGTTTAATAATTTGCGTGTTAGTTAGCACATCTTGCTGATGTCTATTGCGTTTCAATAACCAAGGAACGATTAAAATCCCTACTGCTATGGCCGACAACATGGCAATACCCAGCCAGTAACTATTCATCTTCTTTCTCCAATAACGAATCAGCTTTGGCTAGCACATCTTCATCAAAATCATTCACTTGTTTTTTGCGTTGAGTAAATACAAACCACGCAGCACCTATTACAAAAATAACGGGCAACACCCATAGCCAAATAGTTAATGGAGTGACAGGTGGTTGGTAAGACACAAAATCGCCGTAGCGCGACTTCATAAAATCAACAATTTCGTCTCTACTTTTACCTTGATTAAGCAACTCATACACTTTTCGGCGTAAATCATGGGCAATCATGGCATCAGAATCCGCAATATTTTGATTCTGACATTGCGGACAACGGAGTTCTTGGGTCAAATCCAAAAACATTTTTTGTTTTACCGGATCATCAAATATGTAGGCTTCTTCCAGCGCCCAAAGTGGGCTGGTAAACAACACAAATAACAGGATTAATTTTTTCATTGGGCTATTAACTCATTGTATAGAGGTGCAATTTTATTTCGCCAAACCCGAGTATTGATGTCACCAATATGATGCATTCTAATTACACCTTGCTTATCAATAAGGAAAGTCTCGGGTGCACCAGTTACGCCTAAATCCAAGGAATAATCTCGTTTTACATCAAAGACATTAAACTCATAAGGGTTGCCCAATTGCGCCAATTTAGCAGCCACTTCTTTTTGAATGGTAGGAATACTTTTAATCCCAAAATCTGGGTCGGTATCTTGGTCGTAGTACAAACCTATAATACGCACCCCCTGTTGACTTAATTCAGTTAAATAAGGGAGTTCAACAGCACAGGTTACGCACCAAACACCCCACACGTTCATCAAAGTCACTTGGCCTTCAAATATGCTAGGGTCGTATATCACATCCGGATTCATTAAATCAGGTAATGAAAAATTCGGTGCCGGTTTGTTTAAAACCGTGGAATCCAGTTGTCGAGGATCGCTGTACAGGCCTTTGAATAAAAAAACCGATAACAGCACAAACATGGTAACTGGAATTAAAAATAGTGATGCCTTTTTCATGCTTGTCCTTGTGTTTTGGTCGCGAGCACTTCAGGGGTATCAATTTTGGTTTTTTTAGCTGCCAAACGTCCCTTAACTTTGGCAACTTTAGCCATCCGATAGCGTTTATCTGAAATAGATAAAATGCCACCGAATCCCATAATCAATGAACCGGCCCATATCCAATTCACGAAGGGTTTTATGTAAATTCTCACCGCCCAGGCACCATCATTTAACTGTTCACCTAAGGCGACAAATAAATCCCTGGAAATACCGCTGTCAATTCCTGCTTCGGTCATGCTTGTTCGCTGTACAGGATAAAAGCGTTTTTCAGCTTCTAAGTGAGTGATTTTTTCAGTTAACGTCGTATCCGTATAAACATCCACTATACCCACATGACCTACATAATTGGGGCCCTTTAAATCCCGAACACCGGTAAATTTGAAAACGTATCCACTAATTTCAATCACATCACCAGTGTGCATGCGCACATCTCTTTCTTGCTCGTAATTACTGACTAAAGTAATCCCGATTAACGTCACAGCAAAACCTAGGTGTCCCATTACCATTCCCCAATGACTTGGGGTTAAACGGCGTAAGCGTTGCCAAGTTGTTGAAGATTGAGTTTTGTCGTTTTCCGATGAAACTCTCTGCATTATTTCTTGCACTGTGGAAACCAAAATCCAAACACTTAGAATTGAGCCTAAAGTGGCCATGTATGTCATTTGGTTATAACTAGCTTGGATCAAGAGCGCGCCACACACACTAATTAAAAAACCAATTATTAGCTGTTTTTGAATCGCTTTGGGTGACTGCTTTTTCCATCGAGACAACGGCCCCATCGCTAACAGCAAAACAAAAGGTACAATCAAGTAAGTGAACATTTGGTTAAAGAATGGCGCACCAATTGAGATAGATCCTAAGCCAATCTCTTTATGCACTAAAGGTAATAATGTCCCCATTAACACCACAATTGTGGCCGCAGTTAATAACAAATTATTGCCCATTAACATCACTTCACGGGAAAACCACTCGTATCGACCAACGCTTTTTAAATGAGGAGCTCTAATGGCGTACAATATTAATGAACCACCCACGACCACACCCAGAATAGCAAGGATGAACAAACCTCGAGTGGGATCACTAGCGAACGAATGCACAGACACCAGCACGCCAGAACGGACTAAGAATGTGCCTAACAAACTAAGAGAAAAAGCTGAAATAGCTAACAATACAGTCCAAGACTTAAAGATCTTACGCTTTTCAGTTACCGCTAAACTATGCACTAAAGCTGTGCCCACTAACCAAGGCATAAAAGAAGCATTTTCTACTGGATCCCAGAACCACCAGCCACCCCAGCCTAGTTCGTAATACGCCCACCACGAACCCAATGCAATACCAACTGTCAGAAAACACCAAGCTGCTAATGTCCAAGGGCGAGACCAGCGGGCCCAAGTAGAATCTAGCTGGCCAGATATGAGCGCTGATATAGCGAAAGCAAAAGCAACAGAAAATCCTACATAACCCATGTACAACATAGGAGGATGGATAATCATTCCAAAATCTTGAAGAAGAGGGTTAAGATCCCGTCCATCTACAGGGTAAAAAGGTAAAAGACTTTCAAATGGATTAGAAGCGGTCAAAATAAACAAGTAAAACCCGACCGCAACCATTCCCAATATAGATAACACTCGCGCCACCATCGCCTGTGGAATACTGTTACTCAGCACAGCGACAGCGACAGTCCACACTGAGAAAATCAACACCCAAAGTAAGAATGAACCTTCATGTCCACCCCAAACTGCGGTTAGTTTGTAATACCAAGGCAGTAAGCTGTTGGAATGATTCGCCACATAAGCAATACTAAAATCATCGGTATAAAACGCATTCATTAATGCCGCAAAAGCGATGGCGGTGAAAACAAACATACCAATAGCCAATGGCTTTGCTAACGCCATGTATTGGCTTTGGTTTTTGTACGCTCCCCACATGGGGTAAATCGACAATAGTATTGACATAAGTAAGGCCAATACCAAGGAAAAATGTCCTAATTCTGCAAACATGTTTAATTAATCCTAATATCCAGATCCAGCTTTCTGATCTGTTTGTAAATTGTCGGGTTTTACATGCTTGATGCCTTTCATTTTTTCAGCCAATTCGGGCGGCATATATTCTTCATCATGTTTAGCTAAAACTTCATCGGCAACGATGAGGTTATTTTCAGTTAGTCTGCCCGTTGCCACTATGCCCTGACCTTCACGAAAAAGATCAGGTAAAATGCCGGCATAACGCACGGTTACTATGGGACCGGTATCGGCTAAATCAAAACTCACGGCCAAACTTTCCTGATCCCGTTTAACGCTCCCCGGAACCACCATTCCGCCAATACGCAGACGTTGACCAATAGTTGGCGTGACACCTTCTTTACCGTCGATGATTTCAGAGGGTGTGTAAAAGTGGTCAATATTTTCACTTAATGCGCTAAGCATCATCCATACTGCAGCGGCTACTAAGAGCACAACGGCTAATATTCCAAACAAACGTTTTTGACGTCTTGGATTCACGATAATTCACCTTTCTTTTCAGATGTTGACTGTGCTTCTTCACGTGCTGAATCAGCTGCTTTTTTCTGTTTAATTCGTTTTTTACGGGCAATTTGTGCGTTAACCGCTTTGATGAGTTGTTTTTTAGCCCAAATACTTTCGTAGACAACCAAAAAAACAGCCAAAAACGACACACCAAATGCCAACCAGACATAAAAACCATATCCGCCCATTTGCCAAAAAGCTTGCCAAGAATCGAATTGAAAATTCATGATTTGCCCTCTTTCAATAAGGTTTTAACAGCCCAAGGACGGTGTATTTCGCGACGCAACAATTCGTTTTGCAAACGCTTTAAGGTGATTGCACCAATTAATAAGACTGCTGCCAACAAATTAACCATTAACGGCCAAAACATTTCTGGCGCAATAGATGGCTTATCAAATTTGCTGATGGTTGCACCTTGATGCAAAGTATTCCACCACTCAACCGAGTAGTGAATAATGGGTAAATTAATCACACCGACAAGGGACATAACCCCGGCTGCTTTTCCTGCCTGTACTTTATCGTCGAAGGATTTGTATAACGAAATTACCCCAAGGTATAAAAATAACAACACCAGTTCAGACGTTAATCTGGCATCCCATACCCACCAAGTGCCCCACATAGGTTTACCCCATGCTGCCCCGGTAAATAACGCAATAAAGGTCATCATCGCCCCAACTGGTGCAATCGCAATCATCGCCATATAGGCTGTGCGGATTTGCCAAACTAAACCAATAAGCGCGGCAACTGCCATCGCAGCATAGGCACTCATCGATGTGATGGCACTAGGGACATGAATATAAATGATGCGAAAAGAATCACCCTGTTGGTAATCAGCTGGAGCAAACATCAACCCCAAAATCAGGCCAACGACGAGGGTAATTGCCGCACTGATTGAAAACCAAGGCAATAAGGTTTGACAGAGTTTGTAAGTAGACTCTGATTTAGCGTAGGGATGTAACCACTTCCACATTAGCTTTGACTCACTTTTAATGCATAGGCAATGGCCATAGGAGCCAATGCAAGAGCTAGTAATAACATTGCTCCAATTAAGCCTAAATGGGCTGAATAGGATATCTGCAACGATGCTGCATCTACCGCCGCGGTTGCAAATATCAATAAAGGTACAAAAACGGGTAACAATAACAGGGCGAGCAACACACCGCCTTTTTGAAGTCCAACGGTTAAGCCAACCGCTACAGCTCCAACTAAACTCAGCAACGGAGTTCCCACTAATAAGGTCGCTAGCAATGCCCAGTACATATCTAAACTAAGGTTTAAAAAAACCCCTAACAATGGAGACAATAAAATCAAAGGAACAATGCTGGCTAACCAATGCACCGCCACTTTCACCACGCAGACAAGGGGCATAGATGCGCCACTCAACATTATCTGCTCAAGGGTTCCATCCTGAAAATCGTCTCGAAATAACCTTTCCATACCTAACAATGAAGACAAAATTGCAGCTACCCAGATAACACCAGGGCCAATTTTTTGTAAAATTTCAGGGCCAGGACCCACACCTAATGGAAATAAACTGATCACCAATACAAAAAACATCATGGGCTGCAGCAGCTCTGCCCGCTGACGAAACGCCAACGCTAAATCACGTTTAAATACCGCCAATAAAATAGACGTCATATGCGATATTCCAACAGCAACTCGGATGTGGGGTAATCCACCTCTAAGGTTTGGTGAGAGGTAATAATAATCGCCCCACCTACACTCAAATGTTGAATCATTTTGTCTCGCAACAAGGCAATCCCTTGGACATCTAAAGCTGTGAAGGGTTCATCTAAAATCCATAGTTTAGCGTCAGTTTTCAACCACAAACGCGCCAAAGCAACACGACGTTGCTGACCAGCAGAAAGCTGACTTACTGGCACATCTTCTAAGCCAACCAACCCTAAACTAGCTAACAATTCGAATAATTCTGACTCAGTGCAGTTAACTTGATTTAATTGACACCAAAATCGTAAATTTTCAATTCCGTTAAGATTGAGACTTAAGCCTAGTTTGTGTCCAAAATAGACTAAATCTTGAAAATAACTTTCACTGACATGCTGAATATCTTGATGCTTATACTCTATTGACCCTTCAGAAGGATCGGCTAAACCAACCAAAATTCTCAACAAACTGGTTTTTCCAGCGCCATTTTGGCCACGCACATAAAGTAATTCGGAAGGTTCGATTGAAAATTCAATGTTCTCAAACAAAGTTCGATCTTGCTTCACACATCCCAAATTTTGCCCACGTAACAATGCCAAGTTGAGTCATTCTCCAGTTAGGCTATATACAACAACGACTTAACTAATTAGCAAATCAAAGTCGTTTTAATTTACTGAAAAGCTACAAGCCGAAAAATCGGCGCAAATGATACCATAGCAAAAAGCCAAATCCAGCTATTAGATTCTATATCTACAACAGGTTATGCTTAGTCATTGTTAAATCTACTGACGCTTTGCCGATAACCTGTTTATGTCAGATATATCACTAAACGCTCAACAACTTGTGCAGGCTGCCGCTCAGCTTTCGAAGTTGTCATCAAACTCGCCAGTAGCAAAGCAGGCTGCGCAGGTTATTATTCAATTTTTAGCTAATAATCAAATTGCTTTAACGCTACCCAAACAGCAACACACAGTGACCTTGCCACGACCGAATAACTTGCCACAGTCGTTAAACGCGACACAAGTGCAAGCACAATTACAGAATCATACCAGTTCGTCGGGTAATCAAAATACTACTTCAGCACTATTGTTATACAGTCCGTCAACCAAAACAGACGTTCAATCGGTAATTGCCAGCCTCAATCAAAAACAACTCGCAACCATTTTAAATGCCATTAGCAGCAAGGCTTCACCAGCAGCACAAACTAACAATGTCGCTGTGGATGCAAAAGTGATTAGTAGCAATGGCAACACAGCCAATTTAGCAACCTCGATTAATGCTAAATCACAAATAATCAGTGTGAATTTACCGGCGTCAGCAAAAGTGTTGCCAAGCAATCAAAATGTCCAATTGCAGATAACCCCAAAGGGTAACCAATGGCAGGTTAGGCTGATAGTAGACAGCCCAAACATCTCCCAGAGTGTTGCAAAAACGGATGGGAATAACCTGAATCCTGCCGCACCCAAAGAGGTTATTCAATCAGGAAAGTCAGAACAGATAAACCAACAAGTAACGGCAGACAAATATTCCCAAAACATCCAATTACAGAAACGTCCCGAGCAAATTCAACACAGCAACCAAAGCAATATTGCGCAAAAAGTAATTATGCTTAATTTGACTAAGCCAGATATCGTTAAATTGTTACAATCTGATTCTGCGCGGCTAAATAATCCATCTCACAACATTTCATTAGCGGTTCCTCGTCAAATATTGATCGACACACTGACCCAACAGCCACAATTACGTTTAGACAATGCAATCCCTAAACTTTTAAATGTTGATGTTAGTGTGAAAAATGTCAGTATCGATTTACTCGCAGCTGGTAAAGGAGAAATTAAAGGTCCGGTTAAAACTCCTCTTGCGCAGCTGCCGCTCACTGAAGCCCAAGTGCAACAAGTTAAAAATGCACTGTTTTTGCCAAGTGATGCAAAACAAGGAACTGCGCAATCCACTAAAACGTCGATTATGCGTCCAGACGGGGGAACCAATAAACCCGAATTAAATCTCAAGGTTCAAGCCGACGGCCAGTCTCCTAGTGCCGATAAACGCGCCGCTGAAGCCAACTTAAATCAGCTAACTCCCAAAGAAGCTGCGGCTAAGGCAATCCAATCAGATAACACGACGATTGAAAAAAACCTGCAAACCTTAACCCAAAAGTTAGACTCGATACCTGTAGCTCAAAAACAACAAGTACTTGAACAAATAAGCGATTTAATGCGACGGGTTTTACCCCAAGCTGCCAGTCCAAGCGAAACCTTACAGAATATAGAAATGGCACTGCGCGATCCCATTTTAGCCAAATCGCCAGAAACTAAAGCGCTTGCCGAAGCGATATTGAAACAGCTGCAACAAGGCACACCGCAAGGCAAAGAGGCTGACGCTGAAAACATCAAACAACTCATCACTCAAGCGCCCCTTAATTTGTCACCCATTCAACTCACTCAAGCCATTTCCTCACAAGGAATTGTTGCAGGTCTGATGACGATGTTACAAATTAGCTTAGCTTCTAGATTGAATAGAAACCAACCGCAAAACAGTGAAAAAATCGCGCAGATAGTGAGTAGCATCATATCGAGTTCCGGTAAAGCAGCGGCTCCGCAAACCCAGCGCAGCCTGAATGATCTGAACCAAATGGAACAGAAGCATCAGTTACTTAAACAGTTAGGGCGTATGTTTGCGCAACACCAATCGAGTAAATTAAGTAACGCCGAACAAGCCTTGCAAGGACAAGAAACATTTTATTATGTTTTACCCAGCGGTGTAGGCGAACAGAAAAAAGACATCGAGTTATTAATAAAACGCGAACCAGAAAAACACGCTAGCGCTGAAAAACAACACAACAAGTCAGCGATTTGGCATTTAACGATGAAAATGGACATTGGCGAAATCGGCCAGATACTCACCAAAGCCAAATTACAACAAGATGAATTGGAGCTAGATTTATACACATCCAACGAAGCTGTAAAAGAGCTGGTTTATAACTATCTTCCGTTGTTCAAAAAACGATTGAAAAGTTTAGGTATTGAAGTGGCAAAAGCGCAATGCCAGCTAGGTAAAATACCCGAGCATTTGCACACTCGTCCTTATCAAATTTTTCAAACTCAGGCTTAATAAGTAACGATTATGACCGACCCAAAAAAATCAAAAAAGACCAAGAGCGCTGTAGGTATTCAATACCAAGAAGGAAAGAAACAAGCGCCCAAAATTATTGCCAAGGGTTTTGGTGACTTAGCAGAAGAAATAGTCTCCCTAGCCAAACAAAGTGGTGTGTTAGTGCATGAAGATCCCTATCTCAGTGATTTTCTCGCCAGAATGGATTTAGGCCAGGAAATCCCCGAACAATTGTACCATGTGATTGCAGAACTCATCGCCTTTTCATACGTTTTGCAAGGTAAGTTTCCTGAAAGCTGGGCGGCAAGTCACCACAAATTATCGACCAAAGCCTAATGGCTTACTTATTGTTTACCAATGACTTGCGTATTGTTTTCTACACCTAGTTGTTTTTAAAAAGATTTGTTGTACCAAGCTGACAGGTTAATCTGGTTGCAATATGTTGAATGGGAATAATTTAATGACGCTGCACGTATTTAAAAAAGTGTCCAGAACCTGCATTGCGCTTGGCACACTGCTGATGACTAACAATGTGTATGCGATTGGCGAACAAGTACTGGCGCAATCCGCAGATAACATTGAATACGGATTAATTGCTATTGCTGCAATCTTCGTTGTGCTGTTTGTGCTAACGATATTTTTTAAAATCAATCAAAAAAGAGCGCTTAATCAGCTCGCCGAAAATCAACTTATTCTCAAGCAAAACACCCAGTATTTAGACAATTTCCACGTTGGCATGGTTCAAGTTAATCATGCAGGCGAAATACAGTATTGCAATAAATTAGCGGCATATTATTTAGGAAATAGAGCAGAAAACTTGCAAGGTAAAGGCTTGAACACGCTATTTGAACAACAATATAGTGCGCAAATTGAAAACGGAATCAAGGCTAAAATTCAATGCAAAGAGCAACTTATCGGACCGGTTAAAGATCGAAATTTAGTGCTCGAATTTGCACCACAAAAAGACAATCAACAACAGATCGCTTCAATTATATCAATTGTCGACGTTTCGGCTTCTCAGACTCAAATAGATTCCCTAAACGATGCCTTAAACTTAAATAACCAAATATTAGATAACACCCAAATTGGCCAATTAGAAATCGACTTGTCAGAAAAAACATTCAGCACAAATAGCGTTTTTTCCAACATGCTGACAAACACTGACAAACAGCTTAGCGGTGACATAAAACAGTTTGAACAATACGTTTCACAAGATACACAGTTTGCTTGGAATCAAGGATATAAAGATTTAGAACGAGGCCAACAGATTGATTTAGAATGTAAATTGGATGCGCATGAAGGTGATCTATTTGTCAGATTTATCGGTTTCCCGTTAGCCTTGGATGAAAAAGGTAAGGCGTTAAAAGCCCATATAACTGTCACCAATATCAGTCCGCAAGTTGTTTTGAAGCATCAACTAACCGCTAACAAACAAATTGTTAAGGGCATGCTCAGCTCCATTAGTCACCCTACTCTGCTACTAGATGAAAATAGTTTAGTGGTTGCATGTAACACAGCATTTGAATTGTTTTTTAATACTTCTGTGGACAATTTACGCAATCAACCGGCTAAACAACTATCTATTTTGCCTGCTGATATTCAAGCTATCATGCCCCAAGGTCAATCCCCCAGCATGGCATACTCTGCCAGTGTCGGCAGTGCCAAAGAAATAACTTTAGAGCTAGCTTCGGGTGATAAAAAAACCTTAAAAGTGAAAATTCAATCTTTCCGAGATGAAACCGGCAACCCCGCAGGCTCCATATGTTTAATGGAAGATATTACAGAGCTGCAACACACTAAAGCGCTACTTGAACATGAGCGCCAACATTTCTCTAATATCATTGATAAAGCGCCCCTAGGCATAGTCATGATTGATGACGATGATCGCATTGTGCAGGCTAATAAAGCATTAACACTGCGCTTGGATCTGACCGAGAAAGAACTGATGAAAGGCTCGTTTTATCAACTATTTAATGATCCCAAAAACTCTGGAAAAGCCGCCAAGAAATTACATAAAAATGGCAGCCTAGAAGGATTTCATGCAGACTTAAAAGGCAAACAACAGCAACTCCATCCAAGTGAACTGAACATCGAACTGTTTGACCGCGAAAAACAGCACTTTTTGTGCTGGATATCCGACATTAGTGATGAACAGTATCAACAAGATAAATTCGAGAGTTTGTTGTTACACAGCAGTATGCCAATGGCTGTATTAACCGAAAATGGCTTCAATAAACTAAACCCTGCGGCCTGTGAGTTTTTCTCTGTGGAAGACGAAGAAGACCTATTTGGACACTACCCATACTCTAAAAAACTGAATGATAGTGAAGCTGATCTCGAAAACTTCCAGAACAAAATTGAGCAAATAAAACAAGACGGAAAAGCGTTATCAATGACCTGGCAACATAGCCGAGGTAGCAACAAACTGCCCTGTCAGGCCACATTTGTACCTATGTTTAAAGGCCAAGATTTTGATTCAATCTTGTGTATTTGGACGGATCTTAGAGCTATCAAAAAAGCCGACCAAGAACGCTTAGAAGCAATTAACTTACATCAGGCGGCCGAGCGATTAATTGTTGAGAAGCAACAGTTATTAGAAAGCAGCCAAGACCAACTTGCCAGCAAAGTAAGGTCGTTATCAGCTACCCAATCGAAGTTAAAAGCGGCGGAAGACGATATATCCGATAAAACCTCAGAGCTAACTACTTTGCAGCAAGCACATGACAATGTCACTGCACATTTAACTCAATTGCAGCAAGACTATCAACAAAGTCGAGAATCACTGGCCAACAGTGAAAAAGCCAACCAAGATTTAGCCGATCAACTTGAACAAACCAGTAAACGAATTCATGGCTTGGAAAAACAACGAAATCAAATTGCAGATGAACTCCAGTACAGTAATAAAAAGTATAAAGATGCGCAAAAAGAGCTAGCTGAAAGTGAAAAAACCGCCAGTAATTTAGAACTTGAACGACAAGAACAACAACAAAAAATGGCAGCTTTTGAGGGGCAAATTAGTGATCTCAAGTCGTCTATTTATCAAAAAGACAAACAAATTTCAGATGTAAACGGTCAGATTAGCGCCTTGCAATCGAAGTTATCGAGCTCCAGCCAAGCCAGTGAGAAATTACGCCAACTGTTAATTAACCAACGAAAAGCCAGCGAACTAGCTGAAAAACAACGTCGCGACTTAGAACAATCCTGTTTTGTTGCACAATCTGAACTATCCAATAAAGCTCGCCACATTGATCATTTGCAACATGAAATGGACAAGTTTGAAGAAATGTCTAATCAGCAAAAAGGCGACATGGAAAAACAACAGGCATTGTTACAACAAGAGCTTGAAAATAAACAACGCCAGTTGCAAAAAACCCAAGGTATTTTAAACGAAACCAAACGCCAGTCAGAACAAGATAAAGCTGAAAAACAACTTCAACAACAGCGGTTACAACAATTACAAGAAGACTTAAAAGAAGTAGAACGCCGCAGTGAACAGCAGCAACAAAAAATAGCTGAAGCCGATAAACACTGGGCTCAGCAACAGCAAAAACTGCAACAAGAGCTACACAGTAAACAACAAAAACTGCAAGAAACTCAACGTATTTTGCAGCAACAAGAGCAACAGTTCGAAGCAGAAAAATCAGCCAAAGCTCAGCAGCAAAAAGTGTTTGAAAAGTTACAACAAGAATTAGCTGAAATGGAAAGACGCAGCGAATTGCAGCAGCAACAAAAAAATGATGAAGCAGAATTAAGACTGCAAGAACAGCAACGCCAATGGCAACAAGAGCGGGAACAGCAACAGCAAAAGCTGAAACAAGCGGAACAGAACTTAAATCAAGCCAAGCAACAAACTGAGGCAGAAAAAGCACAACAACGTGAATTAATGCAGCGTTTACAATCTGAATTAGTCGATATGGAAAAACGCAGTGAACAGCAGCAAAAACAGATTATCGAAGAAGCAAACCGTCGCTGGAAAGATAAACAAGATGCGTTGCAAAAAGAACTGCAAATTAAACAACAGAAATTACTTGAAACCGAACAAGCTTTGCAACAAACCGCACGCCAAACTGAAGCAGAAAAAGAAGCTAAGCAGCAACAGCAAAAGATTTTTGAGCAGCTGCAATCTGAATTGCTAGAAATGGAGCAACGCAGCTCTGAGCAGCAACGGGAAATGCAAGAAAGTGATCAACAGTGGCAACAACGTCAAGAAGCCTTGAAAAAAGAAGTACAAGCAAAACAATCACAACTGCAGTTGACCCAGAAACAATTAGACGAAAATCAGCGCCAAACTGACAAAGAAAAACGTCAACGTCTTGAACAGCAACAGAAGCTAGATCAGTTAAAACTAGAATTATCAGACGTGGAAAACCGCGCTACTAAACAAAAAGAAATGTTGCAAGGAAGCGATGAACAGTGGCGTCAACACCATGCAGAAATCGAGCAACAGAAAAAACAATTGCAACAATCATTACTTGAAGCTGAGCGTCAAAACCAACAAATGCAGGAGAAACTGCAACAAAGTCTACAAGAATTACAACGTGCAGAATCACAGGTCAGTGATACTCAATCTGGTGAACAGAAATTGCAGTCTGAATTAGAGCAAGCAAAACGAGAAGCTCAAGAATTGCAAGACAGACTAAAACAACAGGAACAGCAGGAATTGAAGCTGCAGCAACAACTGGCTGAACAGCAAAAAGCATTGCAAAACAGCGAACAAAATGTGCAAAAAATGCAAAATGAGCAACAACAGTTGGCTACTGAATTACAGGCAATCCAAGCTGAATACGACAACACAAAAGCCAGTTTAAGCGCGCAAGATAACAATCAGTCAGAATTAAGTGAAAAATTAAAGCAGCTAGAACAAGAGTTAATTAGCAATAAGAGTCAAATTGCCAATAAAGAAACTGAGCTGCAGCAAGCACAAAAGCAACTTGAATCCAGTCAGGCCAAATTGCAAGTTAAAGAAAAAGCCCTTGTCGCAGCCCACAAAGAGGAATTGAAACAAGCGCAAGAACAACGCCCTACTCCTGAAGTTCAAGAAACCCCTGAATTTGCCAAGCTAGATATGCCAAGGGATCCTCATATTTGGTTCGATTTATTGCCATTCTTGCAAAAGAATCCACCTAAACAATCGCTGGCAATTGATCTTGGTGCGTTAATGAGTGAATTAGAAAGTGCCATGCAAAATATGGATAATGCAGTGATGGAAGACAACAACAGCGCAATACTGACACAAGCACGCAAGCTTGCACATATTGCTCGCAAAGTTAACTCTAATCCATTAGACGATGTTGCGACTCGATTAGAAGCAGACTTCCGGCAAGGACAAGTTGATAGCATTTCCATTTTCTGGCCTAGCGTAAAAGAATCCATCATGACCACGCTCAGAGTGATTTATTCCCATTTAAACAAATAAGATTCAAGAATATAGGCTTAGCATTGCAAATTTGCTAAGCCTCACTCTTGCTAATTAAACAGTGAACATGCACTATTCAAAAAATTCTTCAATTTCGTCTAAACATGCAAAATCAAATAATTTATCAATTCCCCAGCGGTCAAGTAGCCAACCGCTTTTTAAATGATGTGAATTCCGAACAACGGCCGAATATCAAAGCAAAACTTTATCGCGGCTCGTTGAAGGTACAAGTTACATATCATTACTCAGACTCAGGGTTCGACAGCACGAGCGCAGAACTAGATGATCTAGCTAGCAAGTACGAAGGTGAAGAAGTAAGTTAGTGGACAAAGTTATAGACCCTTAAACTTTGAGCTGACAGTCATCTATGTGCCAATTGTAGTCAAAGCGGTGGCTCGAACAAACTGACTATGATGGAATGCCACCAAAGCGGTCCTAGAAAAACGAAACCAAAACGGCTGTCCATCCCCAAAATCAACCTTCTGCGCTACTAGTAGATTTAAAATTGAGGTTAGGTTAAAACTTTCAGCTTAACCATAATTTCAGATTCTAGAAAACCATCAACTCTAACGTCATTTAAATAACGTTCTAACATGGGTAAATTATCTGGTTCGAAACCACTGCCAGGCAACCAACAGCTAAACAAATAGAGCTGTGCTTGGGTGATATCTTCTGGAGATCCTTTAACATAAATCACAGCATATTTCCCTTCAGGTAAATCTCCTACCCTAAAGGGGTCAGTAACATGTACCCTATCATCAATTTCTATTGATGCTTCATATTGGCACTTGTGAGCAGCTGTCAATGAAGGGTTGTCATAACACCAAGCTAACCTATATTGTGACTTCTCAGGTATTCCTTGAAGCTTAGCCCAATGAGTTAATATATCCCATGTTTCAAATAACGACTCTGACTCATAACCACCTTTTGATACTAATTTGCTTAATCGTTTTTGTTTTATTGTTTTAACTTCCACATTTATTGGATTATTGTTTTGAGACGTTCTGTCTGTTGATGCGGGATACAACTCATTAGGATTAAATTTCTTTCCGTATTTACTAAAAATATCACCGAGATTGGGTAGCTCTTCAGGTTTTGGAGAACGAATTTCGGTAGGACTATAACCAAAATATTTTTTAACTGATTTAGCAAAATTCGAGCTAGAAGAAAAGCCACAATCCAATGCAATATTTGTAATACTAAGCTCTCTTCTAAATACCAATAAATTAACCGCTTTTTCCAGTCTTTTTCTGCCCACATAATTGTTCAACGTTTCATTCATAACACCACTAAAAATACGATGAAAATGAAAAGGTGAAAAATGACAATGATTTGAAACTAATTCCAAACTAAGAGGTTGGGCTAGATTTGATTCAATATAGGTAAGTGCCGTCAAAATTCTTTGTTTATATATAGGATTCATTTCAACCTCCTATTGTCACTGAAATAGCAAGGCTATTACTTAGTCTTTCTACTTTAAATGAACAGCATAGATCGGCAGATATAAGTAGAACGGTCGTGGAACCAGTTTGTGTGCTATTTGACGGTTGCAATCCAAACTTAGTATATAAACAAAGTATAAACGCGAGATAAATGAAATTCCTTAATACCCGTGGATTCGTTTTCATGATAAATGGCCTCTATTAGTTCAATTCAATTAAGTTTATCAACGAATGCATTAGTGGGATTTTCCAATATTGCTATTCTTAAGACTTTCTAGCAAGAATGGAAAAGCACAAGAGAAAGGTGCACGTATAATTCATGGAAAATAACATTTAGAGATGAATTATCATGCAAGCTAGTTACTTAAATCCAACCGACGAATCAGCAAAACAACTATTTTCAAAATCAATAAGAGGCGAAGTTATTATGCTTAACTTACTTCGTTTTAAAGAAATTGCAGACTATAGTCAATTTTCTGATATAGCACCTAAAACACCTACAACAGGAAAAGAGGCTTATCAAATTTATATTAATCAAACGTTACCATTCTTAGAGAAAAGTGGCGGTGAAATTATGCTACTTGGTAAAAGTGAACATTTTTTTATCGGCCCAATGGAAGAAAAGTGGGACTTAGTGATGATAATAAAACAAAAGTCATTAGATAGTTTTCTTTCGTTTGCGTCTGACCCACAATATCAAGTTGTACTAGGGCATAGAGAAGCCGCAATTGTTGATTCAAGGTTATTACCTATTGAAGCGATAAGTTCTCTTTTATAAAGTATATTCACAAATAATTATTTCAATATAGTTTATGGATACATACCGCCAATTAACTTCATATAACGTGACAAATCGATCCGCATAAGGAAGCTTAATTAAAGTGTTTCAATGCTAATACCATCGGCGGCTTTCTCAGTAATATCGCCGTAGAAGTCGTCTGTCACTTAAGTGCCAAAAGCGGAGATGGGAACATCAATCCTTGAACTGGCGCTGTGGGCAGTTAGCCGACTGTCAGTATTTTTTACACTTCTTACAAGATTTTGAGAATCACGGAATTAAACTACCAATAAAAACAGAGACTTAAAATGTTGGATCTCATTTTGCCTGTAGTATATTAGTTTTTGTTATTAATCTGGAAATAAAAATGAAAAAAACTGTTTGTTTGTTTATTTGTTTGTTTGTCAATTCAGTAAATGCAACGCCAATTACAATTGATTTTGATGACTTAAGCCAAGGAGTTATTGTTGGTAATAACTATTCGGGGCTAGGTGTTACTTTTGTAGATGCAATAACTAGTAATAATTTTTCGGCACCTGGATCTACAGGCCCTAACGTCATTAGACATACCAACTCGGTCTATCAGCCACAACCAAGCGACCCTATTGAGGCAATTTTTAGTTCACTTGTTTCTTCGGTTAGTTTAACTGGTATCGATGTTGGTCTAAATGGTTTTGTTTTAAGTGCATATGATGCTGGTAGTGGCGGTAATTTATTGGCAACAGAGCAGATTTTTGGTTCATCAATAGGTTCTGATGAGTTCTATACTTTAAGCCTTTCAGCATCAGGAATCCGACGTGTGGAGTTTTCACAGGTACAAGATGTAGGGGTAGGGGATGGCATCGTATTTGATAACTTCATTTTTGACATAGAGGCCGTACCTGAACCAACATCACTCGCACTTTTGGGATTGGGTTTGGTTGGTGTTGGGTTTTCAAGGAAAAAGAAAACTACCTAATCAAAAATCACTTTTAGAGAATAAGCCTCGTTGTATCGGGGCTTTTTTATGCCTAACAAAAAAATACACTGTAAAGCATTACTATCCTGAATTTACTACAAACCTAGCTAAGTATCGAAATGAGCCTGCATGTGCTGGCTTACAACCTGAAACGAATGATGACCACAATGGGATTTGCTGGGTTGATGGAATCCATCAGACAATAGAGTATTAGACGGATTAACGCTATTTACTTCCCTTCGTCACAGCTGGTTTTTAGAATGGATTGATGTTTACTAAGGAGAAATTGCGGTTGTTTTTGTTGAAACGACAGCCTTCAACGTCTTATGTTGATAGAACTTTGGTACAGAAACCTTCGGCGTCGCATGCAAGTCCTCCTACCATAAGATAATTTATTCTTTATTTAAAAGTTCCGGGCTGTTCTTGCAACAAAATTTTTGTACAAATTTGAACCGCGTACGTCGACTATTGACGTAAACAAGCAATAGCGATTAACGTATTCGAATGCCTCCTTATCGCTCAAAGCCGACAGTCGGGACTTTGTAAAGAGTTTCGAGGTGGAGCGAGCCGAAAGATGCTTAACTCCGCCCCCCTTACTGGTAGAAATCCAATTTGCTTTATCTTTTTACTTTAACGCCGCACTGCGGGACTAATTGTTGCTCGTCCACTGCACATTACTTTCATCTTTTATTGCAGCCTTCAGTAAATCGATTAAGGGTAAAGCGCGGTGAGAAAGACTGACAAAAGACGTTTTCTCCATATCGTCAGTAGGTTCTTCTGATTCTGGTTGTTGCTCTGCTACCCCCAGCGCAGCTTCCAAATTCGCCAGTGCTGAGGGGACATCTTTTGCAAGTATTGCACTGGGAACAGTACCGCTGTGCCCCATCATTTTCAGTAATTGCACTGCTATATCTCCGAACATGGTAATGTTGGCACTAGGCTGACTGGAAAAAGTTACTAGCATGATGATTTAACTCTCTAGGGCTGCTCAATGAATGTAAGATGAGTGTACACCTATACGACACCCTTTACTTCAACTACCTAGTTCCCCTTTTACTGACTGCGACAGCTAACTAACCTTAAATGCACCGACCGCGACATCTTTTATTAACAGTTTTTCAGATCCTAGATACTTGTGGAGGCAGTCTTATGATTGCAAATCCCTAAAATCCACGGTTTACATTTCAAACTTAAGACTATTCGCAACCGACTAAATTTAGATTTCCATTAACGAGGGAAAAGTAAGATGGACAGGCATCTTTTAATTAGTGGAAATTGAGGCCTTTAATTTCTGTCGGAAGTTGATGAAAGTTTTTTAATGTGCTCATAGTTTAGATAAGTACCAATACAATCATCGGTTTCTGGAAAATGAGCGTTATTAATGTGAATTTAGTACGGAGGGAGGCATGTCTCTTGTGCAAAGATACAATTGAAATGAATAGGTTTAATGGGTAAATGTTAACCTAAAGAACTCTTTAACCGACGTTTTCGCTTGTAGCGTTTTAAAGTGTCTATTTGACCTGCTACCACGCTAAAATTAGTTTCAAACGTTAGAAACATATCTTACCAGGTGTGTTCATCCAATCCTAAGCGCTGCAATATGGGTGACTCATCCACTTCAATGGTAGCTTTTTTGTTAGGCGCTATGCAGCGACCAGATAGGTCAACCAATTCAACATAATCTATTAAGTCAAAGGCTAATCCGAACGGTTGAAGTTGCTTTGGATTGCCAACAAAAGGCATTAACGTAGAGGGCTGATACCCTTTATTGAAATCGTGAATACGGCGTTTAATACTGGTGTGATTACTCATCACCGCATAGGCACAGACTTCAATTACAAAAACCGTGGTTAAAAATAGCAACCTGTCCTCTACCCACTGGCGACGATGCTTTTAGCTTTTCCCCGTCAGTTTATCTTCTCCACATAAAAAGGCCCGCCGAACATAGCGAGATACGCAATGATAATAAGGGGGATCGAAAAGGTTGATTTGTCGCTTCCTTGCCAGTGGCATCATTCATTCCTTGAATTAAGCATACTAAAACATAGTTTATTTGGTTTTCCTAGTAGTCTAGTTTGTGGCTGTCCATGCAAATCTATTCATTCTGCGCTAACGTGGGTGAAGTCGCGACGATAATATTAAGAAACTGAGATATTTATTCATTCAATTGATTTACAAATGCATGAAGCAAGTTCACGTATATACGTTGGCCTTTCTTGAAACTATCAATACGCATATATTCATTGTCAGCATGAAAATTTTCGTCACTCCTTTGGAAACCTATGGAAACTAAATTTGGGCCACCGCCGTCGGGAACAGATGACAGGGCGGGCACGGTACCACCAATATAGACTATAATCGGAGGGGTGCCGAAAAAGTCTGTTAATACTTGTTTGCCTATTCTAAAGCCTAAATCACTTTCATCGAAAACAGGTGCAGTACCCATCACACTTTCTTTGAAACCTACTTTCAACCCCCATGGAAGACTATCTTTGACGTGCTTTTTAAGCATTTCCAATACTTCTTTAGGATCATGATCAGGCCCTGTCCTTGCTAACATTCTAAACCAGGCAGTGTGAGGTATAATAGAGGCCTTGCCTTGAATATAACCAGCTTTAAACCCTGTAATGTCTACCGAGGTACGTATCCAAGGTCGCTCATAAAAGGTGTATTCTTTCTCTCCAATCCATTGGTCGATGCCGAATTTCTTTAAATCCTCAGTTTCCTGATTAGGGTCTACAACAGCAGCGATTTCCTGTCGTTCTTTTTCGGAATATTGCTTTAGGCCATTATAAAATCCTTTAATAGCTATTGATCCATCATCATTCCAAAGAGAAGCAATCACTTTAGAAGCTGCCAATGCAGCGTTCGGTGCAACACCTCCATAAATGCCTGAGTGTAAATCGGTATTGGCCGATGTAATTGTGACTTCAAGGTCTGCTGCTCCACGTAGTCCTTTCCACATCATTCCCTGATTGTCACCTTTCATCATTGCATCTACATTAATTCCATAATCAATGTCATTTAGCCATTCTTGATTTGAAGCTAACCATATTGGCAAATGTGGACTCCCGATTTCTTCACCGCCATCCAATAGCAGCTTAATGTTGACAGGAAGCTTACCATCCACCTTTATCAATCCTTCGATGGTACTAATTAAAGCAATGATAGGCCCTTTGTCATCGGTGGCGCCTCTCCCATAAAGCCTTTCATTTCTTATCTCTGCATTAAATGGATCGCTTTTCCAACGTTCTTTAGCGACAGGTTGCACATCAAAATGCCCATAAAAAAGAATGGTGGGTTGATTTTCGTTTCGTGTATAAGAGGCAGTAACTATTGGCAATTCATTGGTGAAATGCACTTCTGTGTTTTCCATACCAATCGAGTGGAGCCTGTCTTTAAGCAAGTTTGCAGCTTTTTGGAGTTCAGGCTTGTTTTCTGGCTTCATCGACATGGTAGGGATGGCAATCAGTTCAACTAACTCATTGATATGTCTTTTATGATTTTCTATGAAAAACCTATCATATTCCTTTAGTTGCTTTTGAGTCGCCTTATTTAGGACCAATGCCTTATTCCGATCTTGGCTTTGAGCAATAGAATTATGATGGTAGCTAAAGAAAATTAGCAGTGTGAAATAGTAGATTATATTCTTTTTCATTATTAATTCTCTTCCTTCCAACTGTTTGTGTATCGTTAGTCGCGGAAATTTCTAAATCATTTTCTACTAATTAAATAACTAGGCATCCAGCCTATCAGGTTTGTTAAATCCATGAAACTGAATGTCTCCAATGACTATAATTCGCTCAAAGCTGCCTACCAGGTGAGGTTCTAACCTATTCATCGAAACTTTAAGATCAGATATGAACGACTACAGTTAAGCCATTTAATCAGCTAAGCGCGTTAATCTGCATCCAACGAATATCAAGTGCTTTGTTTTTTACTGTTTGTTTTCTCAGCAGCATTTTTCAGAGCCTCTAAATTCAGACAATAAACCTAAATACGCACTTAATCGATTAACTAATAATTAATCAAATTTTATTTTAAATCTTATAAATTTAACTTAATTAACATTTTTTTAGCATTAAGTGACTATTCTGGCTATTCTTAGTTAACTTAATCGTGTTAGTTTATTGGCGTTTTTCAGACTTTAATACTGAGAGTCGAAGAAGTTAATACTGGCAGTAATAAACAGCTATAAGATGAAATAGGTAGGTTTAGCGACTTATATTTGCTGAAATTTGGAGATAAACAAATGACTACGTCAAAAAACTCTTTGTCAAAGAAATGGTGGAAGGAACAAATTATTTATCAAATTTACCCTCGCAGTTTCTTTGATAGCGATGGTGATGGTATCGGTGATTTAAACGGCATTATTGAAAAACTTGATTATATCAAGAGTCTCGGCGTGACCGCTGTGTGGGTTAACCCATTTTACGCTTCTCCAAATGATGACAATGGCTATGACATAAGTGACTACCGTAAAATTATGGACGAATTTGGAGACATGAATGATTTCGATGAGATGATAAAAGGTTTTCACCAACGCGGTATCAAATTCATCATGGATCTTGTGGTAAATCATTCGAGTGATGAGCATGAGTGGTTCAAGCAGTCTCGTAGTTCTCGCTACAATTTATACCGTGATTATTATCACTGGTGGCCGGCAGAAAAAGGCAAACCGAACCATAGGTTCAGCTATTTTGACGAAAAAGGCGACGCTTGGAAGTACGATGAGCAAACGGACTCGTATTACCTACATTATTTTTCAGCTAAACAGCCAGATTTAAACTGGGAAAACCCTGAACTACGCCGAGAGATATACGACATCATGCATTTTTGGGCGAAAAAAGGAGTTGATGGCTTTCGACTCGATGCATTCCAATTTATCTCTAAAGACACCACTTTCCCGGCTTTTCCTGAGGGCTATCAAGATGACGTGGTGGATGTAATAAAACACCATGGCATGGGACCCACCTTGCACAATCACATTCGTGAAATGAACCAAGAAGTGCTAAGTAAATATGAAGTATTTGCCGTAAGTGAGGGAGCAGGCAGTAGTTTTGAAGATGCCCATTCACTCGTTGACGAAGATCGCAATGAATTGCATATGGTCTATCATTTTGAAGGCGTCGAAATAGGGAATGGATTGGATGATCCTCACACTTTAGCCGATTTCAAAGAAGTCCACTCTAAGTGGGAAGAAGCATTCAAAGACAAGGGTTGGATTTCGATATTCTTAGCGAATCACGATGTCCCGCGCATGGTATCGAGATTCGGCAATGATAGTGATGAATTTAGAGCCGTATCGAGCAAAATGCTTAACACTTTCATACTGACTATGCGTGGCACCCCCTATTGCTATTTTGGTGATGAATTAGGGATGAAAAATATTTATTTTGAGGATATCAACGAGTATCAAGATATTGCCGCCATAAATGGCTATAAAAAAGCCTTGAGTGAAGGCAAAGACATGCAGAAATTCATGCAAAACCTTCGGTTTTACTCGCGGGATAATAGCCGCACGCCAATGCAATGGGATAACACTGAAAATGCTGGCTTCACCTCAGGCTCACCTTGGATATCGGTAAACAGTGACTATAAAGAGGTCAATGTTGCAAGCCAAGAGAACCGTGCTGATTCAGTATTAAATCACTTTCGAACGCTAACCAAACTTAGAACCGAGAATGACATTTTAGTATACGGCGTTTACCAACAAGTAGAGCCGGATCATCCGCATATTTATGCTTATACCAGAAGCCTTGATAACCAAACTTGGTTAGTAATACTCAGTTTTGTTGAAACTGATGCAAACTTGAAATTACCAAACAATATGCAAACTTTTGAAATTCAAGCTAACAACTATTCACAATTGAGTATCGATGATGGCTGGCTAAAATTAAAACCTTATCAGGCAGTGGTTTTATCTCAAAAAGAGTAATCTGAATTTACATAGTACTATTTAGGCTAGATGACAAACTAATGATAAAACCAAAATGGATTAATAATTAGTTTGTCGCTAAGCAAGCTTTAAAGTCGTTACAAAAACAAAATTGTAACCTTTGATATTAATTCCATGTTAATGCTTTTTGATAAGCCCTCAATTCAAGCCTTAATTAGCATCAAAAAAGCTCAAAAACTTAAATCATTTAGTGAAAAAATTTGCTCTCTTAGTTTTCTGTAAACAAAAGTCATTTTTGCTACTTCAACATCTACATTTAAAATTTTTATTGTGTTAGCGCACTCAAAATTGCTTTAACTCGGTTTAACGAATCTTCGAGAAATATGATAACAAACTGAATTAAAAGAAAATTTTAAAATCACCATAGAGCTTAATCTAAATAATATTAAGCTTATATATTAGTTACAAAGAGGTTATGCAAAAGAGTCATTGTGATAAAAAATAACACCAACCACAGAAATAACCTTAATCGTTTAAGAAAAATATTGATCTCATTTACATTTGATAGTATTTTTAACATTGCAGTAACAATATTGACTATAAAAAACGCACTGAGCGGGGCACACACATGAAAACGAGCACATATTTTAAACCAGCGTTATTATCAGCTGCTATCTCTGCAGCTTTGATATCAGGCCAACCACTAGCACAAGAAGCCAATGCCGTAGCAGAAGATGTAGAAGTCATCTCGGTCAGCGGGATACGCGGCTCCCTAATTCGAGCGCAAGCTGTCAAAATGGACAACTCCTCGATCGTAGAAGCTATTTCAGCAGAAGATATTGGTAAATTACCAGATTCATCAATTGCCGAATCGTTAGCTCGCTTACCAGGAATGTCTGGTGAACGTGTGGGTGGCCGAACTTCTGGTATTTCAATACGTGGATTTAAAGAAGATTTTACTGGTACATCGTTAAACGGTCGAGAGTTGATCGGGATTGGCGATAACCGCGGTGTTGAATACGATTTATATCCATCAGAGATTATGACAGGCGCTACCGTTTATAAAACCACTGATGCATCGTTGATGGTTCAAGGTATTGGCGGAACTGTAGACTTACAAACGGTACGACCTTTACAAGCTCAAGAAACATTGACAGTTACTGGCGTATACGAAATAAGTGGCCGTGAATCTGACAACCCTGAATACGACAACAAAGGTCACCGTTATTCGTTATCTTTCGTAGAGAAGTTTGCTGACGATACTATTGGTTTGGCTGTCGCCTTAGCCACAACTGAATCGCCTAACAACCAACGTAAATTTGGTGTGTGGGGCTATAATCCAGCTAACGAAGATGGTCAGATTTTACCATCAGGCCTAGATACAAATGTGCAAAGTACAGTATTAGAAAGAGATACCATTTCAGCGGTATTGCAATTCCAGCCTAATGATGACCTTGATATCGTTATTGATGCATTGGATATCAGTTTCTCTGATTCGGGTATTATTCGTGGTTTCGTTGAACCTTTTGAAGCCGCAAATGTGACGGGTTCAGGTTTCAACACTACAGGTACGCAAGTTAACGCCAACTCTGTTTTGATTAATAATCCTAAGCAAAAAGACGGCGATTTGAACGTGTATGGTTTGAACATTGAATATCACGTTAATGACAATTGGTCGGTTGAATTGGATGTGGCTCGAAGCAAATCAACTAAACGTGATTTACAAGGTGAGTCTTACTCAGGTTTAGCACGTAACGGTGCACTTGACGCCTCTGACCCTTCTTTGTTTGGTACTCGTGAATTCGTGATGAGTCAAAATGGTATCGACTTTACAAGTACTTCTGGGCTCGACGCATTCTCTGATCCAAACGCTTTGCAATTAACTGGACCTCAAGCATGGGGTGGCGGTTTAGCTAACTTAGCTGACAACTTTGATGATCATTCTGAATTGCAAGCAAATGGCCAACCATTTAGTTATGTTCAAGCTCAAGATGGTTTCTTAAATTATGCAGACTTCAAAGAAGAATTAACCACAGTGCGCTTTGAAGTGGTGGGTAATTTGGATGGTGACATCTTCCATACCCTCACAGCAGGTATTAACTACAGTGATCGTTATAAGGATAAAGACAACAAAGGTTTCTTCGCTACTGCGTCTGCCTACCCTTTATCTGATTCGATTCCTTCTAAATATTTGTACGACGGGTTAGCTGATTTAACTTGGGCTGGTCTTGGTATGGTTGTGGCTTATGACGGTTTTGCCCCTTATCAAGATGGCGAATACACCTTAAATGACGCGGGTCTACTTGAACCTGACCGTTTAGGTGATACCTATGTGGTTGAAGAAGAAGTCACTACACTATACGCTAAAGTAGACTTTGCCACTGAACTAGGCGACTTCCCAGTTATGGGTAACGTGGGTGTTCAATACGTTCAAACAGACCAAACTTCATCTGGTTTCAACGGCATTGTAGGCTCCAACTTTGCAGTCTGTGATGACAACAATGATCAGCAAATTGATGATAGCTGCCGTGTTTCTGGTGGTGCTGATTACAGCCATGTTCTTCCAAGTGTCAATATCAGCATGGAAGTGGGCGACAATCAATTTGTTCGATTTGCAGCCAATAAAGCCATTAGTCGCGCTCGTATAGACCAAATGAAAGCCTCTAGTTTTGTGAAATTTGATCAAAACATCACGCTGATTGCAATCCCAAATACAGTTGAGGCAGTTAACCAGTACGGTTCTCCTTGGTCTAAATTTGCGGGTAACCCTGAACTACGCCCCTTAGAATCAAATAATTTTGACGTTTCTTACGAGTATTATTTTGAAGATGAAGGGTATTTATCTGCGGTTTTATTCTATAAGGACTTAGTCAATTTAACCCAAGAAAGTAGTGGTGATAGCTCACTTATTAACTTCAGAAATGATGAAACAAATAATGGCGCGGATTACTACATTCCAGGCTTCCATGATCGTCTAGCGTTATTTACTGGGCCCCATGAACCAGCAGGTGTGGTTTATAACGAAGGCGACTTAATCACGCCTCCAGACTACGGCACATACTCCTTCTTTGAAGATGGCTTAAAAGGTGACGTACAAGGTTTAGAGCTTACTGCAAACGTACCATTTGGCATGTTTAGTGATACCTTAGACGGCTTTGGTGTGGCTGCTTCTGCTATTTTCATTGATGCAGAGTTAGATGATGGATCACCTCTTGTTGGTCAATCAGACTCGACTTACTCGTTGACAGCATACTATGCAATGGGTGGTTTTGAAGTGCGCGTAGCCGGAACTGACCGTGGTGAATATTATACATACCAACGTGGTGGCTCAAACAAAATTGATACTGTTCAACGTAACGGTGTGACTTTGGTGGATGCTCAAATTAGCTATGACTTTTCTGAATCTGAGCATGACTATTTGCAAGGTCTACGGGTTTCTTTACAAGGCACAAACTTAACTGATGTAGACGATGAAATAGTTGATGCGAATGGTATTGTTACCACACGCCGTCAATTTGGACCATCGTATATGCTGAACGTTAACTATTCTTTCTACTAAACAGTTATACGCTAATATTAACTGATGAAAAGCCTCAAAGTTGAAAGACTGTTGAGGCTTTTTTACGTTTATACTGGAAAACATTATTGTAACCTGTCGCTTATTATAAAAATTAAGGAGCATGTAGATGCAAAAGCCGGTCAGAAAAGTAGTTATAGCTGGCGGAGGCACCGCGGGTTGGATGACGGCGGCCTTACTTAAAAAAGTATTGCAAGAACAGGTCGAGATTGAGTTAGTTGAATCAGAAGATATCGGTATTGTTGGCGTTGGTGAAGCAACTATTCCTCCTATTCAACTATTCAATCAATACCTTGGTGTAGATGAAAAGCAGTTTCTTCGCGAAACCAAGGCATCAATTAAGCTTGCGATTAAATTCGAAAACTGGCGAGTGCCCGGTGAAAGCTATTACCATACTTTCGGTGCCCCAGGTGCAAACATTGGATTTTGTAGTTTTCAGCATTTTTGGTTGCACGCTAAACAAGCCGGTGCAACAGCATCATTGTGGGATTACGATCTTAATTACTTAAGTTGTGAACGGGGCTTATTTAACAAAATTAATACGCAAAATCCTGTTTACGAAATGCAATATGCCTATCATTTCGATTCAGGTTTGTACGGCAAGTTTTTGCGTAAATTAGCAGAAAATTTAGGGGTAAAACGCACTGAAGGACTAATTGAACATATAGTTCAAGATAAAAATAGCGGCTTTATTACCCAGTTGCACCTCAAAGATGGCAATAAAATCAGTGGTGATTTATTTATAGATTGCACGGGGATGCGAAAACTTCTGATTGGTAAAACCTTGGGCGTAAACTTTCAAAGCTGGGAAAGTTTACTGCCTGCCGATACTGCTATCGCGATCCCAACCGAACGATTTGCAACAACATTGCCGTACACCCGCAGTATTGCCCATAAGAAGGGCTGGCAATGGCGCATTCCCCTCACCCATCGAAATGGTAATGGTATCGTCTACAGTTCTAAGTACATGTCGGACGACGAAGCCCATGACACCTTGATGAGCAACCTAGATAGCAAGCCCTTGGATGAGCCAAGAAAAATCAGTTTTGAAACGGGTCGCACTGAACAACAATGGCATAAAAACGTGATTGCTATTGGCTTATCCAGTGGTTTTTTAGAACCACTGGAGTCAACGAGTATCCATTTGATTCAAGCAGCCATAGTGCGTCTACTAAAAATGTTTCCAAATAACGGAATTTCAGAGGCAATGACACATATGTATAACGCTGAGTCAAAACGGGAATTCGAAACCATCGCTGACTTTATTATTCTTCATTATCATGTGAATGAGCGAGATGACTCTGATTTTTGGAAGGACATGCGTAACATGGCGATACCTGAAAGGTTGCAAGAAAAGATTGCAGCTTTCCGTTCATCAGCAGCCATTTTTAATGACAACAACGATATTTTTAGAGATGCGTCATGGTTACAAGTGATGTTAGGGCAAGGAATACACCCACAAGACTATCATCCAGTTGCCAAAAAGTATGGAGATCATGCACTGTTAGATGTGATGCAAAAAGTGTTAGCAGAAAAGCAAAAGCCATTATCTAGCCTGCTTCCCCATGATCAATTTATTGCTCAGTTCATAGGTCAGTAAACATGCAGCCTAGTAAAAAAATTACGATTGTTGGCGGCGGCACTGCAGGTTGGTTAGCGGCAAACCTGATGGCTAAACAGTGGCAACAAAAAAATATAGAAGTCAGCGTTATCGAGGCCCCTGATATTGCCACTATTGGTGTGGGGGAAGGTTCGACTCCGACCTTAAAACGTTTTTTTGAAATCATGGATATACCTGAGTCACAGTGGATGCCTGCATGTCATGCGACTTATAAAGTCAATATCAGGTTCGAGCACTGGAGTCCAGAATCGAATATTGAATCCTATAGCCACCCCTTTATCTCGCAACTAGATACATTTAGTGAGCGTCCGTTTTATGCCAACTGTTTTGGTCGACGAATGGGCCAGGATGTGACTACATCGGCCGATAAGTTTCTGTTCAATGGTTGGTTGGCAAAACATAATTTAAGCCCAGTTACGCCGGAAAACTTTCCATTTAAAATTGAATACGGTTATCACTTTGACTCGGCGTGCTTGGGGCGATTTTTACAACAACATGCAATGAATTTGGGAGTCCGACACCAAGCATTAAAAGTACAGAACGTAGAACTCCACCCCGATGGCAGCATTGCTCGACTTCACACCGATAAAGGTCAGGTAATTGAAGCTGATTTTTTTGTGGACTGTAGTGGTTTTAGCTCTTTACTGCTGCAAGGTGCTCTAGGGGTCAAGTTCAAGGACTTTAGCAACAACTTATTTAATGACTCTGCGCTAGTAATAGGCACTAAACCACTTGCGCAAGTGCCTGTTGAAACCGTATCCACAGCTCTTTCCAACGGCTGGGCTTGGCGTATCCCCTTGCGCAATAGGACGGGTAATGGCTATGTTTATAGCGCCCAACATATAACAAAGAATGATGCCGAAACAGAGCTACGACAACACCTCGGTTTATTAGACACCGACATTGAATGCCGGCATTTAAAAATGCGTGTAGGTCAGGTAACTAAACACTGGAGTAAAAACTGTATCGCCATCGGACTGGCTCAAGGATTTATTGAACCGCTAGAAGCTACTGCGTTGCATTTAACACAAATATCAACTGAGATGTTTATTGATTGTTTTGAAAAAGGCCATTTTTCTAACCAGTTTCAAAATGACTACAATAATGAAATGAACGAACGTTTTGAACGAATAAGAGATTATATTGTTGCCCATTACAAACTCAATACCCGCCAAGACAGCGAATATTGGAAAGCGAATCGCAACAATATGGCATTATCTGAGTCGCTATTACAGATACTCGATACTTGGTATAAGAAAAATGATTTGAGCAAAGAACTAGCTCGCCAAGGCATAAATCAACATTTTGGTGCGATCTCTTGGCATTGTTTATTGGCCGGATACGGCGTGTTTCCACAGCTTAATCAACGCGCAACAAATAAAGCTACAGCCCCTGTGATTGATTACTTTAAAGACAATCAAATACAACAATTATTTGCAGGCTGTATCCTAAACTTTAAACCTCAGATGTAATGATATATAAATAATAACCGAGCGTTTAAAAGCCCCTGAATGCTAATCAATTTAGGGGCTTTGTATCCGTTTACTCAGAATGATTTAAACTTCGGCGTTCAGTAAGTTCTTTCTCTATACGAGTTAAAAGCGGTCTATCTATCTTGTAGAACAACATCAATAACCCTCCTAGCGCAAACAACACCGCTGGCAGTAATGTTGCCATTACCCTAATTCCTTCCAATGCAAAAGCAGACACAGTTTGATTGGCGACAAAACCGACATAAGCAAGAATAAATCCCGGCAGAGCGCCACCAACAGCCGAGCCAAATTTTAAGGCAAACATAGATGCTGACACAGTTAAACCTGACGTTCTTTTACCGGTTTGCCATTCTCCAAATTCAGCGCAATCAGTAAACATAGCAAACAACAAAGTAATCACCACACCAAACGAAGTTATCCCTAAAAAGTGCAGGAACACAGCAGTCCAGAACATATCAGGTGGAATGAAATAACTCATCACTAGGAAAACTGTGTGCAATAAACACATCACTAACACAATAGTATGTTTGTTGAATAATCGAGTTAACATGGGTGTCCATAAAGAACCGACAATTTGTCCAAAAAGACCAATTGATGAAAACAATGCCACGCGGTCAAAGATAAGGAAAATGGCTTCTCCATCATCCCCCATGTAGTATTTTACGTAGAAAATAATAGATGAGAAACGAGCCACTAATGCCACAACAAGCAAAACACAAGAGATAGCTAAAACCACCCAAGATGTATTTTTAATCAACACTTTCATATCTTTTCTAGCAGATGAGTCGTGTTTAGGTAATTTTATTCTTTCTTTTGTTACCGCAAAGGTGAACCAAAAAAGCGCAATAGATAACACAGCAAAAACACTAATGGTTAAACGAAACCCAAGTACGTCATCACCACCACCTAATAAACTGACTAACGGTGTGGCAAAAGCTGCGATTAATAAACCGCCAAGACCAGCACAAATAAAGCGGTACATGGTAGCCTTGGTTCGCTCTTCTGCGACGGGCGAAATCACGGCAAGTAGAGCCGAATAAGGTACATTCATCGCAGTAAACGCGATCATCACCCCAATGTAAGTCACGTACGCATAAATCAACTTACCAGTATCGGAAAAGTTTGGACCGAAAAATATCGCAAAACCCAACAACCCATAAGGAATAGCTCCCCACAAGAGGTATGGTCGATATTTCCCCCAGCGAGACTCTGTTCTATCGGCGATAAGTCCCATGACAGGATCGCTAACAGCATCGGTAATTTTCGAAATCAATAACATCAAGCCAACGGCAGCAGGGGCAAGACCGTAAACATCTGTGTAGTAGTAAAGTAAATATAAACCGAAGAAACCCAAATAAAAGTTTGAAGCCATATCACCGACGCCATACCCTATTTTTTCTTTAAAGCTCAATGGCGCTCTGCTTGAATCAGTAGACATGAATTCTCCAAACCGGTTTCTAGTTAATGACATTAAGACAAACTGAATAACGATGCGCATTAACGGTTGCTTTACATTTATTTAACTTAAACGATTAAGTTAGATAAATCAACAATATTTTCGAATAGGGTTCAGCTGGAAAGGGAAATACTTGGTATACCTATTTACATAGTTATTAGTGGAAGGTAATTGCCTGCTCTTTACGCTGTGGATTGAATGGGCTTTTTATCAGACGTCAGCACAAACATAGAAACAATGACAAAAAAGGCCACAACCATTCCAATTAGTTTGTAGGCAGCGGCAAAGCCAATTTCATCGTACAAAATCCCAGTTACTATTGATAACCCACTCGCTGCAAATTGCGACATAAATTGAAAACCAACAATATAAATAGTCGCAGACAATCGTGCGTCAAAAGTCGCGGAAATATACTTAAAAATAGCAATAAGCATGATTGGCAGTTCCACGGCATGAAGTAGCTTCATAGCAGAAATAGAATAGGGATCATCGGCATACCCTGAGCCAATAATACGTATGGCCATTACTACGCCACTAAGCACTAAGCCATTTTTAGCGCCAATCTTATTCACTAAAAAAGGAGCTAAAAACATACCACCTGCTTCGAGGAACACTTGCAACGAATTTAAATAGCCGAACATTGCATTACCTTCAGCTTTCGTTGGAAATTGCGCTGCGAAATACACCGCAAACTGCTGATCGTAGACGCCATAAATACACGACACACCAATCACAAATGAGGTAAACGCCCAAAACTTTTTATCCCTAAATAAGCAAATAGCATCAATAAGTTTTAATGCACTTGCCTGCTCGCCATCGTTCATCTGCTTCGAGTTGTCTTCACTAACAGTGACAAAAAACAGACAAGTTAAAAATATAACCGCACACAAACTAGCCAGCACAAAATTTAACGTTACCGAAATATTAAATATTTGACCGGTGAAAAACGTAGCCATTGCCCAACCTACAGAGCCCCACATTCGAGCCTTCCCAAACTCAAAACCTGTGGTTCTTGCAACCCGTTCTATGTAGGTTTCGACGGCACCAACCCCCGCAAAGAATGCCACCGAGCAAAAGAAACCGCCGACAATTGCGCCAACATAAAGAGATGCCATTAACATCGGGGTATAAATATAAATAAAGAATGGTCCGCTAAGCAAAAGCATGGCCCCAACAAACCAAAGCAATTGTTTACGCAGGCCTAATTTGTCTTGAATGAATCCATAACAAGGCATAATAAAAAGTGCAGTAATCGCATTTATACTAAATACAATTCCTGTTTCTGCACCGTTTAATCCAATGGCTTGGTTTAACCAAATCGGATAAATTGAAAAGCAAAATGACCAAGTTAAAAAGAAACTTAAAATACATCCGCTTAACAACCAGTAATTACGTCTTGCTATGTGATCAGACATCTGTGGCCTATATTATGAAGTTGCGTAGCCATGAGAATCTCTAAGAACTAATTCTCCGCTTATTTCTATTATTTCAGGGGTTGTAACCTGCTGTTTATTAATGGCTAATTGAGCTGCTCTTTGCCCCATACTGAAATAAGGCAAGCTCACTGTAGTGAGTTTGGGCAACAAGTTTTCGGCAATTAATTTGTAGTTGTCGTAACCAACAATTGAAATGCTTTCTGGAATTTGAAAACCGAGCTTTCTGATCAGCATATAGACACGCATTGCCATTTTATCGTTACCACAACAAATAGCGGTGGGCGGCTCTTGGCGGGATAAAAGCGTTTGCAACACTTCAGGAAGATTACAAAACTCGTCTTCGCTATCACGACATACGCCTACCTGTATCAAACCACGATCAACGTCTAGATTTGCAGCTTCATGAGCTTTACGGTAACCATCAAGCCGTAATTGTGTTGCAGGCATATCTTCAAAAAGGGTTAAGTAAGCTATTTTTCTGTGTTTTTTTGCGATAAGTTCATCGGTGATTTGATAAGCACCTAAGTAGTCGTTGGGTAAAATGGTAGGGTGACTCAAGTTGGCTTCAAAGCAGTTCACAAGTATAAGAGGGCATTTTTTGAAAGACTGTTTTATTTTAACTTGGCGACGATAAATCGTTGCAAATATAATTGCTTCTGCCCTTTGCCTTCTAAAATCATCCACCAAGCGGGAAAAACTTTCGTCGCTACCGCCGGATTCACCAATCATCAGCAACTTCCCTTGCTTTTCACATTCGCTTTGGATACCCGCAATAATGTCAAAAGAGTCTGGAGTAGTGGTGAGTTTTTCAGTAATTAAACACACTATTCCTTTGTCACGGCCTCGTAAAGATTGGGCTGCTGCAGAGGGGTAGAACTCCAGCTCTTGCATTGCAGATTCAACTTTTTCTTTGGTTTTTGAGCTCACGCCTGCAAAACCGCTTAATACCCGAGAAACGGTTTTAATTGACACATTTGCTTTTGCTGCAACATCTTTAATTGAAGACATAAAAACCTTGTTGAGTAGCCGATTACTAAAAGGCCAATTTGACACTATTCCAACATTAAGTTGACATTTATTTAAAACTCGCCATTATAATGACCATCGATAGACATTTTATCAAGTCTTTTTTTATTAATTTTTCTAGAGGTGCATATGCAGCAGTTAGATAACCAAAACCGTCCAAGTACGAATCGTACTTGGAGGCCTCATTATCACTTTTTTAAACAGGGTTTTTGGATCAACGATCCTAACGGATTATTTTATTTGGACGGTAAATACCATTTATTTTTCCAACTCAATCCTGATGACGTGGTTTGGGGGAATATGCACTGGGGCTACGCGACTTCAGAGGATTTGATTCATTGGCAACATCAACCCATTGCGCTTCATGCCGAGCCAGAAGGCTTAGGTTATATTTTTTCTGGTGGCGCTGTAGTGGATATAAATAATACCGCAGGTTTTGCCAGCTCGAATTATCCTGCGGTAATCGCGACATTTACACATCATTCAGAAAATGAAGTGCAAGTTCAAAGCATTGCATATTCAGTTGATGGCGGAAAAAGTTTCACTAAGTATGCGCATAATCCGGTTATTCCAAACCCTGGCTTAAAAGATTTTAGAGATCCAAAAGTTGTCTGGTACGCAGAAAAAAAATACTGGGTAAAAGCCGTGGTTGCGGGTCAATGTGTCTATTTTTATCAGTCCAACGATCTTAAAAGTTGGCACAAACTCTCCGAATTTGGACATAACCACGGAGCTCATGGTGGCGTATGGGAATGCCCGGATCTGTTTCCATTAATTTGTAGCGAAACTGGAATCGAGCGTTGGGTTTTATTAATTAGCATTAATCCTGGTGGCCCCAATGGTGGCTCAGCCACACAATATTTCATTGGCGACTTCGATGGTGTTGAATTTACCCCTCAAGACTCTCTACCTACAAATAGCCCAACCCATTGGTTAGACTATGGCACTGACTGTTATGCCGGTATTACTTGGGACAATACCCCAGAGATATTGAAAAGTCGGACTTACATCGCTTGGATGAGTAACTGGGATTATGCGCGAGACACGCCCGATAATACGTGGCGAGGCGCGATGACCTTGCCACGAAAAATCAGCTTAGTGAAAAACCAATCCGGTTACCAACTCGCGACCCCGCCCGCGATTGAATTCAATGCTGAAAATTCATTAAGTACAATCGAAGTGCTTAGGCAACAGCCGTTAAACATACCCGAAGCATACAAGCTATCCTTTACTCTTAGCTCACAGAGCCGTAAAACCGTTCTGCAATGGCAAAGTGCGAATAAAGAAACCTTTGTTTTGACACTTGATTTTGCAAACAAACGAATTTTGGCGGATAGAACTCACAGTGGCTTTGCTGAAAAAGGATTTGATTCAATCGTTGAAATGCCTATTGATGTTCTGCAGCACCAACTTGTTGAAATTGAAATTTACGCAGACACTTGTTCGTTCGAACTGTTTTTCAATGGTGCTCGGCAATGTATTACTATGATGACCTTCCCTACAGCGCCGTTTAGCGAACTTTGTATTGCCCACGATAGTGAAGAAAATAAAATTGAAAAAGTTAGGTTAAGCACTTTTGCTATAAATGCAGTTTGATTTAATTTGCATCCTCAAGGGATTGAAGAGGTTGGCCGCGGGTAGAACACTCAAAAACAAAAGGTCGCAATAAGCGACCTTTTACAACTGCAATTACGCAAAAAACATAAGCTTACTACTTCTCCATTTTAGACATGTCATCTAACGGTTTAGGCATTACATTTGAATAAATCTGTATATACTTGATAATGCTAGTACCGACTCGCGACAAAGCTTATTCCTCTTTTTAAGACAGCCACAAACTAGACTAGAGCTAAAATTTAGACAGCCACAAACTAGACTAGCACTTTGACGCTATCAACTAAACTATAGGTATAAGGTTCATA
>NZ_JAHKPT010000013.1 GCF_018860635.1 Aliiglaciecola lipolytica | reverse complement strand
TAACACATATGAGCCTCCGGTTAGTCAATAGGTACTAGTGTGCTTTTGATCTATTTTTCAGATCAATCCAAATCTTTGGGCTAAGCCGTTTACTTCATCTGTCATTGTGACTGTTAGGATATCGCCTACAGCAAACACATATAGAGGCTCTCTTATGCGATCTCATCGCAGCCTGCTTTTTCAAATTCCTTATTGCAAGCAGGGGCACTAGACATTCATCGGTTAACCCAGCACTGGCTCTATTCAAAATGAAGGTTGGATATTTCCACCAGTTAGTTTCAGGCTCAGGCCAGGTGTAAGCGATTTAGCGCAAAGTATTGATGCACGCCCATTCAGTGTCTAATCAAGCCGGGTAGTTACCTAGCGGTGGTATATAAACGAGATAAGAGGTGTTAAACCAGTGACGAATTCACTCACGTTTTCACATACTCTGCATAAGGTGCTAGTTAGACGTTCAGCTCACCGAATGACGTGACTAACCTGCTAGAAATCGACTTTCATCAAATACCTTTTGACGTTTCAACATGAAGTAAACGCAGCGACCGAGTTTATGTGCCAATGCAGATAAGGCTTTTGCTTTACTCATGCGTTTTTGTAATTTGTTTAAATAGGCCTGAGCTTTGTCATTACCCCGTAGGTAAAGTACAGCCATTTCTGAGAACGCCCACTTGAGATGAGCATTGCCAATTTTGTTGCCTTGAGTACCATAGGTTTTACCCGCTGACTCAGCTTTACATTTGACTAATCGAGAGTAAGAAGCGAACTTTTGAACGCTTTCAAAGCGTTCAATATCACCGATTTCATATAGGATGGTGAGAGCGAGGATTTGTCCTACCCCAGCAATAGATTTGAGTAAGTAATAGTCTTTAGCGTTATGTTGTTTGGCTTGTTTTTCAATAAACCATTCAACCTGGCGTAACTCTGTTTCAATATGACCGACTATGTGTAAATCAATATCGATGTTGCGCTGTACGGATATATCATCAAAGACGTTAGACATTTTTTCACGAGACTTTGGATAACGTAAATTAAGGGAATGAGCAGGATAATTGTATTGACTCACGGTATTTGATACATGTGCTTTTAAGTCCGCGCCAAAGCGTACAAGTTTGGTACGGCGGCGAAGTAAATCACGGGTAGCCCGTAATTCGTTGGGGTAGTTGTATGCTAAGGGGAAATTGCCACCACGTAACAATTTAGCAATTTTAAATGAATCAATTTTATCATTTTTGGTTTTACCGCCATGAATGGCTTTCATATACAAGGCATGACCTAATACGAAATCTATATTGTGTTGCCGACAGAAGTCACTTACCCAATACCAACAGTGCATACATTCCACGCCCACAATGATATTGCCTAAATAAGGAGTTAATAAAGCCAGCAATTGTTCGGGTGAATCCTTTACTTTTTTATGGACAAGTACCTCACCTTTATCATCAATAATGCATACGTAAAGTAAGCGTGCGTGTAAATCTATTCCACAATAGTAAGGATGTGTATTAGTATAAAAGTTCATTGAGCTTCTCCGTTGGTTTTGTCACCTATCAGAGTAGCCTAAAAGTTACGCTGATTGGGGAGGCTCAATGAGTATCAA
>NZ_JAHKPT010000037.1 GCF_018860635.1 Aliiglaciecola lipolytica | reverse complement strand
AAAATTCTGTAGGCTAACGACTCCACTAAAGTCACTTTTCATTTCAATTGTTTCTTTGCACAAGAAATACTCTTCACATCACCCTAAATCAATCTTAATCGCGTTCATTCGGCAAAAAATGAACTTGCCTCATCTGTTTATCTAAATAATGAGCATATTAAAACCTTTTCGTTATCATCCACTCATTATTAAAAGCAAAAAAATATGCTATCTAAAAATGTGGCTGTCCATGTTGTTTGTCATGCTGAAAAATGGATCAAAATTACTTAAATCAATAGAAAGTGTGACTTAAAGAAATAATTGTAAAACCTATAATTAATTTTTAAAAAATACTGATAAACACCTTTTTTAAATATGAAACATTATTTACAATGTAAATAGATTGTAAGTGCGCTCTATTATTTTGTTTAGCCTTTACGAACATTAAATTCATTTAATAGGCGCCCATTCGATCCGCAATCAAAGCATTCGGCATAAATCTCTTTTACTTAAATAAGAAACTATCATGCAAATAAGAAAATCACTTAAATCTTTGTTAATGGGTGTTATTGCGGGTTTAGTCAGTATAAGCATCCATGCTAAGCAACCAAATATTGTGCTTATTCTAGCCGATGATATGGGTTATGAATGTTTATCTGCCAATGGTTGTGCCGGATATAATACACCGGTACTAGATGAACTGGCTGCTCAAGGCGTTAGATTTGAACATGCTTTTGCTAATCCTAAATGCACGCAATCACGTGTTAAGTTAATGACAGGGTTATATAACTTACGCAACTATAAACGATTTGCGAAGCTTGATAGGAGCCAAACCACCTTTGCCCATTATTTAAAAAGTGCCGGTTATAAAACGGCCATTGCGGGTAAATGGCAATTGGGTAAAGAAATAGACTCACCTCAGCATTTTGGTTTTGACAGCTCCTGGCTGTGGCAACATACTCGCCCTCGTTTACGTGAAGATACCAAGCATGATAGCCGGTACCCTAACCCTCAATTAGAATTTAATGGTAAAGCTGTTAATTTTTCAGGAGGTGAATATGGTCCCGATGTTTTAGTTAATCAACTCACTGGCTTTATTGAGCGCAACCAAGATCAGCCTTTTTTACTGTATTACCCTATGTTGCTGCCACATTGGCCATTCGATGCCACGCCTGATTCGGCCGATTGGGATGGAAAATCACTAGGTTCAATTTCAGAAAAAGGACCCGGCGGAGTTAAAGAGCAAACAGCTCATTTCAAAGACATGGTGCAATATGCCGACAAAATGGTGGGGAGTATTATTGATAAATTAGACGCCTTAGGTTTGCGCGAAAACACCCTAATTATTTTTGTTGGTGACAATGGCACCGACAAACCTATTACTACTCAATGTCCTGACAAGTTAGTTAAAGGCGCTAAAGGTACATTAACCGACGCCGGTACTCGTGTACCGTTGATTATTAACTGGCCCGGTGTCATCCAACCAAAAGTAAATCATACACGTTTAGTTGAGCTCTCTGATATTTTGCCCACCTTACTTGATTTTACAGGTATACCATTAGCCGAAGATTACCCACATCATGGCCTTAGCTTGAAACCTTTATTATTAAACGACCAGCAGCAATACGCTCAACAGGCTAATAAAAGCCACATTCAAATTAGCTATAAGAAAGATACTTGGATTAGAAATTTCAATTATGGTGTCAAAATTAGCGATATAGGGAAAGATACTATTTACGAAAAATATAATGGTCACTATCAAACTAAGTCGGTTCAGTTAGATGAATTGTCAGCACAAGAAAAACAAATATTTTCAAACTTACAAGCTTTAATGAAACGCTAAGCCCACGATATTTAAAATATAACTGAAGTAAAAAGTAAACCTTACAAAAAAAGGCTGTAGCAAATTATTTATGCCTATATGACGCTACATTTAGACGATAATACGACGAGTATAAATACAATGAAAAAATCACCACTGTTGTTAACGAGCTGTTTGTTATTCACTATGGCAACTGCACAAAGTAAGATTCAAAATGTTGTGGTTATCTTCTCTGATGACCAAGGGTATGAAGACCTTAGCTCTTTTGGATCAAAAA
This sequence comes from Aliiglaciecola lipolytica, assembly GCF_018860635.1. GTDB lineage: Bacteria > Pseudomonadota > Gammaproteobacteria > Enterobacterales > Alteromonadaceae > Aliiglaciecola > Aliiglaciecola lipolytica_A. The sequence continues at coordinate 7,997 of NZ_JAHKPT010000037.1, read as the reverse complement.
AAGCGGATACACCCTATATTGATCAGTTAGCAAAAGAGGGAATGAAATTAACCAGCTTCTATGTAGCCTCTTCCGTTTGTTCGCCTTCAAGAGCGTCTTTGTTAACTGGCAGAATGCCGGTGCGTGCAGGTGCTCAGCACGTAGTTTTCTCAAGTCCTGCTGTTTATACTGGAAAGGGCTTACCACCACAAGAAATCACGATTGCGGAATTGTTAAAACAAAAAAATTACGCTACTGGTCTTATTGGTAAATGGCACCTCGGTCATGAAAAAGCCTATTTGCCTACTGCTCAGGGGTTCGATTACTTCTATGGCCTGCCATATAGTAATGACATGTCCATTGCGCCTAATATGGACATAGCCGAAGATATTGTTTTAAATGAAGGTTATACCCTTGAACAATTACATTACGATGCCAATCAAATAGCAACTAACGGCCTGAAAGCTTATAAAAAACTAAAGAGAAAAGTCCCCTTAATGAGAGGCAATCAGGTTATCGAATATCCCGCTAATCAATCAACCTTGACAGAGCGATATACAAAAGAAGCAGTATCATTTATTAAAAGAAATAAACAGAAGCCGTTCTTTTTATATTTCGCACATACTTTTCCACATTTGCCCATTTTTACCGGTGAAAAATTCAAAGGCTCAAGCAAAGGTGGTCCGTTTTATGATGCAGTACAAGAAATTGACTGGAGCGTAGGTGAGGTAATGAAAGCCTTAAAAGAACAAGGTTTAGACAAGAATACCTTGGTTATTTACACTTCTGACAACGGACCGAACAGCAAAGGCTCAGCGAAGCCATTACGAGGTAGTAAATTTACAACCTACGAGGGAGGCTTACGTGTACCAGGTATTATATGGGCACCCACAGAAATAGAGCCAACCGTAAGCGACGAAATTGTTTCAGCACTCGATTTATTTCCAACCATTGCAAACTATGCTGGAATTGAGTTACCCAAAGATAGAATTTACGATGGGGTTGATATTTCTCGCTTTTTAAGCGGTGAACAAAAAGATTCTCCTCGTAAAGAGATATTTTATTACTCTGCTAATACCAGCACCGTAGATGGCATCAGATTGGGCGATTGGAAGTTTATTTATAAAGGCTTCAATCCAAACCAACAACAGAAAATTAACGGCCAAGAACTCAGTGAAAAGTTGTATAACATTAAGCTGGATGCGCCAGAAAAAGAGAACTTAATTAACAAATACCCTGAAAAAGTAAAAGCATTAAAAGAACGTATGGAGTCTTTCGATATTGCTTTAAAACAAGATGTAGAAAGCAAATACGGAAAATAGCCGAATAAATGGTGCTCGTCAGACAGACAACGGGTTGAGCATATTCAACCCATTAACCAAGCTGAGAATCATAAGAACTCTATTGTGTTGTTTTCAAACTTTAATGCAGGGTTGCGGGGAGCTAAAGCCCACTTAATTCACGATTGCTTGATAGTTTTTTACACCGTAAGTTTTCCGCCAATTTCTCTAACTAACATTTTTTGAATATTATCTTTTGGGAATACTATTTAAGGTATACCAAGCTTTGGTATGAAACTCAGATAAGCCCTTGCCTAACACGGTTTTTGATAGATCAATTTCATATACACGTGATGTATGTTCTGCAGGTCTATTTTCATCAACCTTGAAGTTTTCGACCGTTACACGGAAAGACTTGCCGTCTTTACTCCAATTGCTAATTGCTGTTTTCTCAACACGCATCTCTTTTTCTTCTGAACCATAATTAGCGTTTTCTAGGTAGTACCACGAACTAATCACTAAATTGTCAAAAGTGTGGCGTTCAGATTTGCTTATTGGTTTAGTTAAATTAACCTTGAATCCATCGGCTTGCACTTCAATAGAATAAATTGACTGAGGCACAGTTTCTCCATCGTAAACGATGCGCTGTAAGGCATTTAAGTTGCCGCCTTTGGGCCACCATCCTCTGCCTGTTTGCCCAATCCATAAGCTATTATCTAAAGGTGAAAATGTTAACCTCATTGCCCCCGATGCAGTAACCGCCATAAAGGGTAATAATGCTGATTGCTCTACCCCGTTTACCGTTTCAGTATGCACTCTAAAGATGTTTGATTTAGTTTGGTCACCAATGAACATTTGTCCTTTATACGGACCAAAACCGCCGCCTGTTGTATCCCACACAGGACTACCAGGTGAATTCATTGCGCGTCCATGAGGTAACAAACCAACAGGTAAATCGCGCTTACCTTTCATTTCGTCCCATTGAATATCAGGGCTTGTTGGCGTCTTTCCTGGTACATCGACTAAACTCGCCGGATGTCCATAGTAAGCATTTGGCTTTAAAACATGCAGTTTCGAGGTACCTTGGAAATCACCTTGATTATCCGTATAGTACATTTTTCCGTCAGCATTTATTGCTAGTCCCGCAGGGCTTCTCATACCATTGGCGTATGGGATGGTGTTGCCATTGGCATCTACTTTCATTGCCCAACCACGGTAACCTCCTCCCGTTCCCATTGTGCCTTCTGCGCGATAACTACCCGATAAACCATGTCCCAAATTTAAGGTGTAGAAATACTCGTTAGCAGAGGTTTTAATTGGACCATGTAAATACTCATGATAATTAGAACTAAAGGTAAAACTATCCGACAGGTTAACCCTAGATTCGGCCCAACCATCATCATTAACATCGCTTAAACGAGTGAGTCCAGATTTTTCACCTACAACAATCGTATTCTCGCTATCAACAACCACACCTAATGAGTCAAAAATACCTTCAGCAAATTGCTGCCAATTATTGTCTGTAATTTTCCACACACCCGATGTTCTAGTACTAACATAGGCGCTACCTTGCTCAGTAAAAGCGATACCTAATGGTTCAAACAACACTTGTCTTCCAAATTTATCATTTGGCGCTAATGAATTTTCAAGACGATACCCTGCTGGTAAAGATGCACTTTCACTGAAAGCGTCGCTCCAAACAAGGGCTTGTTTTTCATTACTTTGCTTAACGACCTTATCGTTTAATTCATTAAATTTAGGTGCCTTTTTAAAGCTTGCGCTAAACGTGACCAATTGGTTTACACCTTTGGGTAAATGCCAAACCTTGTCAGTCACTTTACCGTGCGATACCTGAATATTTATCAGTGAGGTGTCAGCTAAAGATAAGCGTAAAGCTGACGCTGTTTTTACCTTAAAGTTAGCCTGTATTTGGTTGTCATCAGTAATGTTTATTTGCGCCGATACACTGTTATTTTCAACACGATAATTAAACCAAGGAATTTCGCCTTGTTCCGTATTCACACCAATAAACCCAGCATCGGTTTCGGCCATATACTCGGCAAATTCTTTGTTGTCATTTAAGTTTGCAATCACGCTTTCTTCTGAGGTATCACTTGGTTCTTTAAAGGTAAAATCGACGGCCTTTCCATTTGATAAAATCGGTTGAAATAAGTGGGTGTATGATGTTGTATCCCACTTTACTGCGCCTTCACCAATCTCACTGGCCTTGTCAGCCCGATTCTTTTTCTCGTTTTTTAAAGACAAAAAGCGACCCGACCAAATTAGCTCAACCGCTAAGGTGCGAGGGTCAAAGCTGTAGTTACGTGCATTGGGTAAACCAACATGATATGCGCGACCAGACACTTCAGGCCCAATATTAACGCGAACTAACCTTGGCTTATTGCTAACGAGTTCTGCACTTAAATCTTCTGTTAACACATATGGCTTTTCTGGTGCTTCTTGCCAAATATAAGCGGGACCTTTATCTTTACTTTCGTTCAGCGTTTTTAAGTAACTCAATATTGCAGTGATATCACTATTAGATATTGCTTCCGCGTTGTATGACGGCATGATAGGTAAAAACTGTTTCGTCGAATTATCTGCGTTATTTCTTACTGCTAAGTATAATGCCGACTGTCGAAGTGACTGCATTAGATAGTGATCATCTGCTTTAATTTTAGTTATATGTTGCTCTGCGCTGTCATAAACTCTTATTACTTTCGTATTGTCAGAAAACACACCAAATAAATTTGGCCCCGATTTTACTGCATTCGAATTTTTATCTATCGTATGACACTCTTTACAGCCTTTATCTTGAAAGAGTTCTTTACCGTGTTTTACAAGATTAATCATGGGTTTGCCCGTATTCACTCCTAACGGTATTTCATTTCCAGCTTTTAGGGGTCTCGCAGCGGGTATATGTGAAAAATCTTTAGGCTCGATAACTAAATTTCGAAAAGCAACAGGGGCACTATTCCCAATAAGGAAAATCGGTCCGTGAGATGTTTCATTTAGATATTGAGCATCTTGACTTGGGCCGGTAGCAACTTGGTTTTTATGAATCGGCACACCATTTAATTTTACTGAAATAAACTGCGCATATTCAGTTTTTAACCCATCGTTATCGAAACGAGGTGCCTTAAAATCTATTTCAAGCGTTTGCCATTGTCCGGGTGGTTTTGAAGGATTAGCCTTCGGTTTTACACCATCATATTTAACGTTACGTTCTCGTTCTTCGTCATACCGATGGTCAATCCCTCCCATACTCGTAGGTCTTATTTTTTTGGCTTTATACATATCCGCTATATTGATTCGGTACCGACCAAGAATAGAGATACCTGATCTAGTTTTTGGCGTTATATTAACGTCAACACTAAAATGAAAATCTTTATATTGCTGGTGTGTTTCTAATAAGTTTCCTTTAACAAGTAAATTATCTTTGCCACGATTTAGCAATACTGCGTCGCCTTGAGCCAGGGTAAACCCAAGCATATCTTCTGTTATTGTCGCATCACCTACTTTCTGCCACATAGTATTTGGTTTAAAAGCAATACCATCAAAATTAAAATTTTGGCTACCATCCGCTACCTCAACCTTAGTAGTCGGCCTGTCATCAAAAGCGCCACAGCCATTTAAAAATAACGAGATACTGAATAATCCCAAGCAGAACAAAGGTATTTTAGGTGTCATTTTTTTCATTACTTTCTCTCTACGAAACTCTTTGCTTCGATTATTAAAGTTTTCTTAACCAAATATTTCTGAAGCTAACTTTGGAGCTATGATCTTGTATTTTTATGGCCTCACAACCATGGTGTTCGTAACTTGGCGCGCCGCGAGAAACCGTGCTACCTAATATTTCGCTGTGGTTTTGAATCAATACACCGTTATGAAGAACCGTGATAAACGCAGGTTGGGTTAACTCTTGTTTATTGTTAAATTGAGGTGCGGTATAAATAATGTCGTAACTTTGCCATTCCATCGTCGGTTTACTTGCATTTACCAAAGGAATTGACTGCTTATATATAGCGCCAGCTTGGCCATTGGCATAAGTTTCATTATCGTGGGAGTTGAGTATTTGAACTTCGTATCTCTCTTGAATGAAAATTCCACTATTACCGTCTTTTTGCCCAAATTTGTGTTTTATGGGGCTCGGTATACGCCATTCGATATGTAGTTGAATATCACAGAATTTTTCTTTAGTTCTTATATTTTGAGGTCCTTTGACGCGAGACGGAATTGTCATTACGCCATTTTCAACATCCCAGGTTATAGGCTCCCCCATAAATTTCCCATTGGCCTGCTCCCACGCATTTGTGCTCGTTCCATCAAACAACACAATCGCATCAGAAGGAATATTATTATTCACTTGGACTTTCTTAACGGGTTGCCAAACTTCGGTAAGGCTAGGTGATATTGAATTACTCTCTTTTGCTAATACAGTTATTGAGGTGGCAATTAGAATACTTAGCAAAGTGTACTTTACACGGTTCATTGCTTTTCCTTAGTAAATAAAACACATAGGCGTAGCACAGCGATTAGCTTTGTTTTTGCCCCTCATTAGCTAATACTCTTGTAAAAGGGGTTGCGCCTTATTTAATCGACCAAATTGAGTGTTGTTTCTCGTCACGTAGAAAGTAAAACTTCATAATCATCTTCGAACATCAACGTAGCGCCCGAATAAGCAATTACAATTAATAAACACCCACCTTTTGCATCATTGTTGATATTTCCTTCATTATTTTTTACATAATAAATGGTATCTCATATTTAAAACAAGAAGTTTGTTAACATTTAAAAAATATTGATTTACAAAAACAAAGTGAATTTGAAATATTATTTTAAAAATTCATGGCTATTTTTAAAAAATATCGACAATTACACTATTTTAAATGTGGAACATTATTTATTGTGTAAATTATTAGAAAATAAAATGTTAATTTTTAACACCAAGAACGGGTGTTAAAGATTTTTTTATAGATAGCAAGAATTAACATACTTAAACGAAATTAACTGTTATTAACTACCTTATATTAATGATCGATGAGCCAATATATGAACGATAATTCATTGACCTAATTCATGGACTGGACTAATTCATGGAGGGACTAATTCATGGACAGCCACAAACTGTACTATCAATTTCTCGCGTTGAGTTACACTCAGGGAAATAGAATTCGACGAGGTTCAACATGCCACAAGCAGGGAAGCGACAAATCATCCTTTCTAATAATCTTTATTATCATTGTGTATCACACTGTATTCGACGGGTCATTTTGTGTAGCGAAACAAAGAGAAAATAAACTGAAAAGCAACAGCTACGAGCATAATCGCCAGTGGGTATAAGGTAGGTTGTTGTTTTTAATTTATATTGGCAGGCATGAAATTATATAACTGGCAACCCATCGCCATACTCAGTATTAAGTAGACGATGGGGAGTGGCTAAACGGTTTAGCACCATCGATTATAATGATTTATGAGAAGTTACGGCTGCCATATCCGTGGTGTTACTGTATTTTCCGCCTGTCAAAAAGTCATTCATGTCATTCGCATTGCTACCGTATTGTTCGATGAATGTCATGAATTGTAAATCGTTGCAAGTCACTTTTGTTGCCACATAACGTTTACTCAATCCAGATTTTTTAATGGCCTGTGACATTTTTATCTTACTGCCTTCAGTGGCAACAGCACAAAGATTACTGGTAACGTAATTGTCGGCGGGAACCACAACATTTGAAGCGTTTACGACACCGATTGAGGCAAGGGTTAATGCTGCAGTTGCGATTACTTTAGTTAGTGTGTTCATCATATTTTCCTATTTCCGTTGATTGTTGTAAGTCTTAAAAGTGACTTGACATGACTTTTGCAACGACGATGCCAAAATTAAATACTAATATAAAACAATCACTTATAATTATTAGTGGAATTTACATCTAATTTAGAGAATGAGAAAATTTAATGAGTGGCTATTTTGACCAAATATTAGTTAATTTAACTTTTATGGCAAAATTACCCAATAATTGGACTTAGTGTTAATTAATGATTAAGTGGGACTTACTGTTAATGAAAAGGAACCAAAATTATCAGTAGGACAAATGACAGCATTAATTTAACTCTTTATACTTCAGTTACCATTTGGTTTATATAAGTTGGTTGATAACAACCCCACGAGTACGTTTTAATGCAACACAATATTCAACGGGGTTTTACCCTAATTGAACTGATTATTATCATTGTCATTCTAGGGATTCTCTCTGTAGTAGCCGCGCCTCGATTTATTGATTTACAAGGTGATGCTGTAACAGCACAAATGACTAGTTTAGAAGGTACTTTAAAATCTGCTAACACGCTCACCTATACTAAAGCGGTTTTATCAAACCAACACAAGTTGGCTCTTGGTTCAGTTTCTCTAGGCGACACAACCGTTAGCACGACATTGGGTCACCTTACACCTGTGGGTACTAATGTTGTCAAAGTACTGCAGGGTTCTTATGAAATTATGCTCAATGCTAACGATACTATTACCGCCGATTGGGGAGTGTATGATTTACCCAGTGGCGACACTATTTATTTAGTCCCTAAAGGCTATGCAACCTTTGATAGCTGTAGTTTATTGTACAATGTGGACGCTAGTAATATTGCTGAACCGGTTTTCTATAGCCTGACAACGACTGGTTGCTAGCCATTCAGTTGGCTGGAGATATCTACGGATTTACCTTTGACATGGACAGCCACAAACTA
>NZ_JAHKPT010000018.1 GCF_018860635.1 Aliiglaciecola lipolytica | reverse complement strand
GGGCTAAAGCACCCGCCTACGGGGTAGGGGAGATTATCTTTGTAGCATGGTCTTCAGGCCATGGAATCCATGTAAAACGCTGCGGGGCTAAAGCACCCGCCTACAGGGGAGGGGAGATTATCTTTTTGTAAGCCATAATTTATTCCGTGGGTAATTTTCGTCCTTTTCGCCAGCTAAGAGTACTTGACCAATTGTGTTGGGAAGTTATAGCCTTTAGGTTTTGCCGCTGTAAACTGTAGATGTCTAATTTTAATCGTTTGCTTGTTACACTTGAGATGCTTAGCCAAGACATTTTGGAAGAATTGAACTCGCCAGAAATTCAGCAAAACCAGCATATTTCGATTCAGTATTTAAAATTGATTACACAGTATTGGAAAACCTCCTTGAAGTTGGCGGAAAGTGCCACAGACTTGACTGAAAAAGGCTTTTCTTATGCCATCACAGAAAAGGGCATCTGCGAGCATCTAGTAAATAAAAAGATGTTATTGATACAAAATCGGTTATTGGAGTATGTGGTGGAGTATTACAACACCAGTATTCGAATTGAAAAACTTCGTGATGTGGACTTTTCCGAAAATGCAGACAAGCGATTTGATTTATTAACTACTCGTGCTGTGAAATATAGGTCTCAGTATAAAGTAGTAGCCAAAGCACTAGATCCTGTTGAGTATCAAAGACTAATAACAGGAATAGGGCTGGCTGCATTCGATTGGAGTTGGCAAACGGTAACTTCTCCTTAACTACCGAACAATGGTTAATTTCACTACTATTTGGGTAATGCTATTAATTTTATCACTTAAAATACCTATCCAATTTCCTAACATACTGAAAAATAGAGATTATTAATTCTGGTTCGTTTATTGCTGAAACATTTCAAATTGGTTAATTCGTAAGGCCTATTTAAGGCTAAAAATAATAATTGGAGCCAACCTATGTACAACGACGAAGATTTGAATCAGGCAGTGGAGGCCGGTATTTTTACTGACGACTCTGTCACTAAATTCAAAACCCATATTGCTCATTTAAAAAATACCTCAATGGCTGATGAGGAAAACTTTCGATTAATTACTGGTTTTAACGATATTTTCGTGGTTATTGCCAGCGGGTTACTCTTGGCGTCAATCGCTTTTCTCGGATATCATCTTTCTCCTATGCTAGGGACGATCGGGGTTGCTATTGCATCATGGCTTTTAGCTGAATTCTTTGTGGTGAAGCGCAGAATGGCATTACCTGCAATTATGTTGTTGCTGACATTTTTAGGCGGCGTTTTTGCCACTCCCTTAGTGAACTACCAACAACCTTCTGAAATTCCATTCCTAGTTGCCGGTTTGCTTAGCGCCTTTGCCGCTGTGCTGCATTGGAAGCGTTTTCGAGTGCCTATAACAGTCGCCGCTGGAGTTGCAGCACTGAGCAGCAGTATGATCGCTGTTATATTGGCAGTGTTCCCAAGCGCTGTTGGTTGGGTAAATGGTTTGTTGTTAGGTGTTGGTTTAGCTATTTTTGGTTTGGCCATGTATTGGGATGCCTCCGATCGCAACCGGCAAACCCGTTCATCTGATGTGGCATTTTGGTTGCATTTGGCCGCTGCGCCGCTAATTGTGCATCCTATATTTACTTCTTTAGGCGTATTGCAGGGGGTAGGCGGTGTGTCAGTTTCTTTGGTGGTGCTTGGGCTGTATGTTTTGCTAGCGGCAATATCTATTGCTGTCGATAGACGCGCTATTATGGTGTCTGCATTGGTCTATGTTATTTATGCGTTCTCTACATTATTAGAAACTTACGGAATGGTAAGTTATAGCTTTGCAATCACTGGTTTGTGTATTGGCGCAACCTTATTGCTGTTATCTGCTTTTTGGCAAGTTAGTCGCAGACAAATATTGAAAGTTCTACCGGCTCAAGTACAAGGTTTATTGCCTGACGCGCAAAGCTAGTTTAACGGAAATACCCCACAATGGTTTTTGGCTATTGTGGGGTAGTATTGGCGGTTTTTTGTGATCCTTTAAGAGACTCATTTAAAACCTGCATTTCTACAGCGGTTAAATTTCGCCATTGACCAGGATAGAGTCGAGACAGATCAATATGCATAATACGAGTGCGCTTTAATTTACTCACTTCATAACCTAAAAATTCACACATACGACGAATTTGTCTGTTTAAGCCTTGCGTCAAAATAATTTTAAATTTGTATTTTCCTAAAGGACTAACCTTACAGGGTTTAGTAACAGTGCCCAATATGGGCACGCCAGAAGCCATACGCGTTAAAAATCGTTCACTGATAGGTTGTGTGACGGTTACTTCATATTCTTTGTCATGGGCGTTCTCAGCACGTAATATCTTATTTACTATGTCGCCGTCGCTGGTGAGTAAAATCAACCCTTCGGATGGTTTATCTAAACGACCGATCGGAAAAATGCGTTGTTTGTGTCCAATCGCATCAATGATATTTCCCTTAACATGTTTCTCTGTGGTGCAGGTGATACCAACTGGTTTATTGTAGGCGATATAAATACGGTCGGATTTATTATTCGGCGTGGCACCAATTAACTTTCGGTCAACCCTGACTTCATCTCCATCAAAGACTTTAGTGCCCAATTCTGGAATCTTGTTATTTATGGTGACCCGATTTTGTTCTATGAGTTTGTCAGCTTCACGGCGTGAACATAAGCCTGTTTCACTGATGTATTTATTGAGGCGTTTGCCTTGCGCAATTGTCATAACTGATAAAATTGTTTGATGTCAGAATTTTTATGGTGGTTAGTGTAAGCGTTTTGTCGTAAAACTGATATAGCGACTGATTCTGTTATCACTTGATAATATGCGCAACCGCAAGGGATGTTCCTGATGCGGTTGCATATTTGGCATATTCTATTTATTAATGTGCTGATTAATAAATTCTTCGAGCGCAGCATATACTTGTCTTCGTCCCGCCTCTTGAAACAGACCATGTCCACCTTTTTCAAAGTTTATGTAGTCCACCTTTTTACCTACGGCTTCAAAGCTGGCGAGCATCGCTTGGGCATTTTTAACCGAAACGATGGAATCTTTTTCGCCGTGAATTAACAATACATCTGATTTGATTTTGTCTGCATAATTCACTGGAGAGAATTGAGCTAGCTCTCGAGCGTTGGTGCCTAGGACTTTTTCAAAATAACCTCGGCCTCCATGACTCTTCATGTAAATGCTATCAGTATATGCATAGTTTAAATCGTAAATACCAACATAGCCTATGGTGCAGTTGTACAGTTCAGGCTCGCGCACACTGGCCATCAATGCTGCATATCCACCATAACTAGCGCCATACACACACATTTTTTCGCCGTCTACATATCCTTGGCTGACAACATATTTAGTGGCGTCGGTGATATCTTTTATCATCTTACCACCCCATTGCCGATAGCCCGCTTGTTCAAACTGTTTACCATAACCACCAGAGCCGCGGAAATTAACTTGTAATACCGCATACCCTCGGTTAGCTAAAAACTGCACTTCACTATTAAATTCCCATGTTTCACTTATACCGTGGGGACCACCATGGATAACGACGACCATAGGGGGTTTTTCATTTTCCTTTAGTGCTAATGGCATGGTCAAGTAACCATGGATTACCATATTGTCTTCAGTGGTGAATTGAAATGCTTGCATTGGTGCCATAGTGCGCGGGTCTAGCCAAGAGCGGTTCGACCAGATAAATTCTGCACCCATTTTTTCAGTGTCAAATATGTAGTATTCGCCTGGATTGACATCACTAGAGACACGCACCAACAGCTTTTTCCCATCTCGAGTTGAACTCGTGATGTTAACTTCCTGTTCACCGAAGGCCTCAACTAACATCTTATGCAGCTTGGCGGTTTTGTTTTCCTCTACATAATGATATTGCGGTTTACCCGGATAAGAAATACCAACTACCGGCATATTGGTTAATGGCTCCCGATTGGTATAAGCGATATCGGCTACCATATCGTCAAAAATCGGACTAAGTTTTTTGCTGGTGAGGTCTAGTACGTAATAAGTATTTAAATCTCTTTTTCCATAACTACCCGTTAGTAAAATCTTTTTGCCATCATTGCTGGTTCCAGTTGGTACTAGGTCTTTGTTGACCCCCAAAGCATCTACAATTTCTAGCCATCGTGAATCACGTTTTTCTCTATATGCTCCATGAACTTCTAAATTTTCATCATGCCATTTGATAAAATTAATTTCGCCAAATTTGTTGGCGATAGCGTGAGCTCCGGGGTGGGGAAGCACCTCGACTTTAGTTTTGCGGCCGTTGAATATATTTAACTTAGAAATAACTGAGTGTTTTTTGCGTAAGTCGTACCACTGGTTATGTTCTAAGGTCCAAGGGTGTTCCAATATTAAGATGTTTTTTTCGTCATCTACCAACAAGCTAATTATTTCGGGCGTGGCGTAACTGGCTTCGCGTTTTTTTGTTCTTGTACTGCGATCGCCATTCTCTCTCGCTCTCCAGCCATACAACATTTCTTGTTTACTGCCATCAACATTAATCGCAAATAACTCTCCGGTTGCAATTGGCGCATCATAGCGTAAACGTTTTTCTGCAAACTGATATACCACTCGTTCATCGCTGACCCACTGAGCCGAGTGAATTGCATCCCCTTCTTTTGGCCGAACGCCTCCCACTATTTTCATATTTTTGGCATCTAAAAAGACTAAACTTACCTCACCTTCGTGTTGTACTCGTGCGAGTAGGTGTTTGCCATCGGGGGAGATGGTCATATCTAAATAGTCACTGTGTTTGGAGAATTGATCTATGGGCAGTTTGCTTGCTAATACAGATGAACAAAATAGTAGCAACGCAAAAATTAAGCAGGTTTTCATATAAGCTTCCTTAGCTTCTTCCTTGATTGTCGATAGTGATTTCTCCATATTCCTTATCCAAAAGGACGACTTCGGAGAATATCCAAACCTTAACGAAAATAGACAAGATTGACAATTTATTTACCCAAAACTGTACTTTTTTTGTGAAGTGTTTTGTGCGAAAAAATGAACGTACATTAGAATGGAATAATTGCTTTAGGGCTTTGTAGAGTGGTTATTATTAAACAATAAAAAACCCGATTAAAAAATCGGGTTTTTTTATAGCTTAACTAAAAGTAATATTTACTTCTTAGCGTTACGCGCTTTAGTTTCAGCGATAACTTTTTCAGCAACGTTTGCTGGACAAGGCATATAGTGGCTGAATTCCATTGAGAATTGACCACGGCCAGATGTCATTGTGCGAAGTGATCCGATATAACCGAACATTTCAGAAAGTGGTACGTCGGCTTTAACGCGAACACCAGTAACACCTGCTTCTTGGTCTTTAATCATACCACGACGACGGTTAAGGTCACCAATTACGTCACCAACATGATCTTCAGGCGTAAACACGTCTACTTTCATGATTGGCTCAATAAGTTGAGGTCCGGCTTTAGGAATCGATTGACGGAATGCACCTTTAGCTGCGATTTCGAACGCAATTGCAGATGAATCCACGGCATGGAATCCACCGTCGTATAGTTCAACTTCAACATCTAACACAGGGAAACCAGCAAGAACACCAGTTTCCATCATACCTTTAAAGCCCTTCTCGATAGCTGGGAAGAATTCTTTAGGAACGTTACCACCAACAACAACTGATTTAAATGTAAAACCAGAACCTGGCTCACCAGGACGGATACGATAGTCAATTTTACCAAATTGACCTGAACCACCTGATTGTTTCTTATGGGTATAAGAATCTTCGATAGGTTGAGTAATAGTTTCACGATAAGCTACTTGAGGTTGACCAACTTCTAAGTCAACGCCATATGTACGCTTAAGAATATCAACTTTGATATCCAAGTGAAGCTCACCCATTCCTTTAAGAATGGTCTCACCAGAATCTTCATCCGTTTCAACACGGAAAGATGGATCTTCAGCAACCATTTTACCGATAGCGATACCCATTTTCTCAGAACCACCTTTATCTTTAGGTGCAACAGAGATAGAGATTACCGGCTCTGGGAATACCATAGCTTCTAGCGTACAAGGGTGTTTAGGATCACAAAGTGTGTGACCTGTTTGTACGTTTTTCATACCTACGATAGCGATGATGTCACCAGCTTGTGCGCTGTTTAATTCGTTACGGTCGTCTGCTTGCATTTCACACATACGGCCAACACGTTCAGTTTTACCAGTAAACGAGTTAAGAATAGTGTCACCTTTATTCAATTTACCTGAGTAAATTCGAACGAAAGTCAAAGCACCGAATCTGTCATCCATAATTTTAAATGCTAGTGCACGTAATGGCTCATCAACAGAAACAGTCGCTACTTCACCAGTCTCAACACCTTCTTCGTCAGTCAAAGGTTGAGGATCAACTTCAGTCGGGCTAGGCAAATAATCAACAACGGCATCTAGTACTAACTGCATACCTTTGTTTTTGAAAGCTGAACCACAGTATGTTGGGAAGAAAGACATGTCACGTGTACCTTTACGGATACAACGTTTAAGGTCTTCAATAGAAGGCTCTTCACCATCCATGTAAGCCATCATTAGATCGTCGTCTTGTTCAACAGCAGTTTCAACTAACATTTCATGGTATTCGTTAACTTTATCAACCATGTCAGCAGGAACATCTTCAATTGTATAGTTTTCAGGAAGACCTGTGTCATCCCAGATGTAAGCCTGTTTAGTTAATACATCAACTACACCAACAAAATCATCTTCTATACCGATAGGAAGCGTCATAACTAGTGGTGTTGCTGCTAAAACATTTTTAACTTGTTTAACAACACGGTAAAAGTCTGCACCCATACGGTCTAGTTTGTTTACGAAGATAATACGAGCTACTTCAGATTCGTTCGCATAACGCCAGTTAGTTTCTGATTGTGGCTCTACACCGCCAGATCCACAGAATACACCGATTCCGCCGTCTAGAACTTTAAGTGAACGATATACTTCTACTGTAAAGTCAACGTGTCCCGGGGTGTCGATTACGTTAAAACGGTGATCTTTCCAGAAACAACTTACAGCAGCTGATTGGATAGTAATCCCGCGCTCTGCTTCTTGTTCCATGAAATCTGTTGTTGATTCACCGTCATGTACTTCACCGGTTTTATGAATTTTACCGGTAAGTTTTAATATACGTTCGGTGGTGGTAGTTTTCCCCGCGTCAACGTGGGCAAAAATACCTATATTTCTGTAATGAGATAAGTCTGACATTGGTCCACTCTGTGTCTAATAAAAAATTGCGCGGCATTATACAAAAATTTTCGACAGGTTACATTGTTTCATTTGCTTTAAAAATCAACAGTTTAAAAATTAATTCAAGATTTGTTGAAAAAAGCCTTTATTTTCAGTTGGTTAAATGACCAATAAAGGTACTTTATTATTCTTAAAATAGTGTAGATATTATGAGTTTTATGATTTTAATTAGTTAAAATGCGTGAAAAGCGCGGAAAAAACACTTAATTCTCTAATTTTAAACCGCTTTTAAGCCATGGGCATGACACGATTTCTTCCAAGACGTTTTGCTTCATACAATAACTTGTCGGCTGTTTCGATAAACTGACTTGAATGTTCATTTGCTTGCAACTGGGCCACGCCAGCAGAAACCGTTATATCCCCTAAAGATTGGCCAGTTCGACGGTCTTTTACGGTGATTTTTTCGATATTTCGGCGCATAACATCGGCCATATGCCGAGCACGGGATTGATCAAGTCCTGGCATGATGACCGCAAACTCTTCTCCGCCGTAACGAAATGCTTGGGCATTTTCCCGGCAGCAGCTTTGTATCTTTTTCGCCACCGCTTTTAGTACTAAATCACCCATTTGATGGCCGTAGGTGTCGTTTATTTTTTTAAAATGGTCGATATCAATTAACGCTAGACTGCACTTATCTAGTTTTGTTTTACTGCTAATTTCAGAGTCGAAATAACGACGGTTGCATAATCCGGTTAACGCATCATAAAGCGCTTCTTGTTGACTGGCTTGCAACTGCGATTTAAGCCGCACTATTTCTTTTTCTGCACTGGCCAGAGCGCCATTGAAGCTGATGGTACTTTGTCTGATCACTTGCGATTCTTTGACCATATTGCGCACTAAGCCTAACACTTCCTCTACTGTCCAGCCTTCTTTTTCAACCTTGCTCAAATCGTCGATACAGGCGTCCATGAGGTTTTTATAATCTTGGGTTTCCGATTTAGTGTCTTTGAGGGATTGCGATAATTCAATCATCATACCTTCAAGAGACTGGCGTAAATCCCAAACATTCACTTCTTCTTTATCAGAAATGTAACTACGATAGAGATCTTTAGCCTTGAGTTCCGATATTGGAGAATCACTTTCTACAGCGGCATCTAACTGCTCATTTAATTCGGGAGAGTCGTTGCTGACATAGGTGTACCAAAGGGCATAATTGGTAGGGACGGCAGAAATTTTGTGTTTAACCAGCAAAGGGACGGTTTGTTTGAGGATGACAAATGACTGTTCAATATCTTTGGCTGACATACCTATCTCTCTGCTGTGTTAGATTTTTTCTTTGAGTCGCTTTTAGTCGGCAAGTTCTACATAAAACATACCGACTTCTGCTTTTATAACTTTGACCCTACTTCCTGCCGAAATAGGGTGGGAACTTTTCAACTTCCATTGCACTCCAGAGAAGTGATAATACGGATTTTCGGTAGCAGAAACATTTTTTTCTAACAAAAAATCATGACCAATTAAATCACTTTGGGCTGGTTTAGTATCAACGTTTTGTTGAATATTTTTAAGTGGCTTCCACAGCAATACAGCACTAATTGCCGTTAAAATACCCACTGTTAACGTAGCACTCATTAGCGTATCTGGAATCAATCCAAGATACAAAAGAGCGCCAGCGGCAACACAGGCTAAACCCACAAAAAACATTATGAAAGTTGCGAAGCCTAAAATAGCAATTTCTATGGCTAACATGACTAAACCAAGCACAATTAAACTTTCCGCCAAATTGTTACTGATTAAATCCATGCCTAGTTTCCTTTGTTCATGGAATTAATGACCGTCATAGCTTGAGCAACGACTGAGGCGGGCTCTGTTGCGCCATCCGGCAGCAGAATAATAGATGATTCTTTGGCTATTGCTTGTTTGGCTTCGATAGCTTTTGTGGCGAGATCCAATTGTATGGCTTTTTGCCCTTCAACGGTATTAGCCTCTACACCAACTTTACGCAAAGCTTCGGCCTGCGCTTCGGCAACGGCAACAATGGCTTTAGCTTCACCTTCAGCTTGCAATACTTGTTCTTCTTTATCAGCTTCTGCGGCTAATACTACAGATGCTTTATTACCTTCTGCACGGTTGATTGCAGCTTGTCTGTCGCCTTCGGACTCTAGAATTTGAGCTCGTTTTACGCGCTCTGCTTTCATCTGAGCTTCCATTGCTTCCATTACTGATTGTGGCGGAACAATGTCTTTAATTTCGTAACGAAGAACCTGAATACCCCAAGGGCCGGCTGCATCATTTATTGCTGCTACGATATTGGTATTGAGCATGTCACGCTCTTCGAACGTTTTGTCTAATTCCATTTTACCCAGTTCAGAACGCATGGTGGTTTGGGCTAATTGAGTAACTGCAAAAACGTAATTATCAACACCATATGTTGCTTTATACGGGTCCATTACTCGAAAATACAAAACACCATCTACAGATAAAGATATGTTGTCTTTGGTTATGGCACTTTGTTCTGGAACATCTACAGCTTGTTCTTTTAAGGAGCGATCTGCGGCAACGTTGTCGATAAACGGAATAATGAAATTTAAACCCGCTTCTTTGGTAGATTGAAATTTTCCAAAACGCTCGACTAAAAATGCGCGATTCTGAGGCACGAATTTAATTGATGATTTGATGAGTACAATAACAAACACTAACAACGCGGTTTGTACGGTAAAGATATAGTCGAATAAGAAATCCATGTGCTAATACTCCTAGATTACGTCTTTTAGCTAAATTAATTTGAAAGATTGGCATGTTTTATCCCACTATTTGCCAAACTAAGCAAATAAACAGATCAGCTTTTGTCACTAGTTTAATATAAATGGGTAAGATTATGCACCTTCGTTCACAATTCGACACAAAAAAAGGGCGCTTAAAGCGCCCCCTATTAATAACATTAGCTGTTTAGGCTAGCCTAAGTTTAATGAACCCACTTATGTTGTTTGGCTTTTTCATGAACTCTCGCTTCCGTTTCTTTAGGCATAAAACTTTGATTATCTTGTTCAAAGAAAAACGGTTGTCGCTTATGTTTGCTGTTAACTTCGTTCATGGTTGCCGCGTCGTAGATACGACCATTGATCACGGTATAGTCTACATACTCACTGCGCCTAATATCGGCTAACACGTTACCGTCGATAACCACTAAGTCTGCTACTTTTCCTACTTCAATGCTACCAATCTGTTTATCCATACCCAAATGTTTCGCACCATCAATGGTCCCACCTCTTAGGGCTTCCCAAGGCGTAAATCCACCTTGTTGCATGGACCATAGCTCCCAATGTGCGGCTAAGCCCTCTCGTTGACCATGACCACCGATATGGATACTTACGCCGTTGTCTCTTAGCTCTTTTGCATAAGATGCCACATTAAAATGGTTATATTGATTGTCTGGCGCCGTAGGTCGGCGAATCGAACGACGATCGATAATATAAGATGGCGTGTAACGCATCAAACGAGGATTCTTCCAAACTTCAGTACGGTCGTACCAATACTCTTCTCCCATTAAACCACCATAGGAAACGATAAAGGTTGGTGTATACCCCGATTTGGTTGCCGACCATAATTTGGTTAAGTCATTGTAACCTTTGGCAATGGGCAGTGAGTGCTCTAAGCCAGTGTGGCCATCTACTACCATAGTGATATTTTGCTGTAGTTTACCGCCACCTTCTGGCACTACCATCATTTCCAGTTCTCTTGCCGCAGCTAATACTTGTTGGCGCTGATCACGACGAGGTTGATTATAACTTTTAACCGAAATTGCACCGACGTCTTTGAGTCGCTGTAAGTGATACTTAGCATCATCAAAACTTTTGATGATTGCTTTGTAACCCAATGCTTCTGCGCCGTACAAGATCGTACCGGTAGAGTAAATGCGAGGTGCAACGATTTTGCCTGCTTTTTGTAACTCAGCCGCGGAAAAAATTTCAGTGGTGTCGTTTGATGGATCGTGAATAGTGGTCACACCAAACGCTAGATTAGAATATTGACTCCAATTTTGCTGGGGAATAATTTCGTTACTGCCCTGGGATCCATGGGCATGGGTATCTATTAAACCAGGAATAATGGTTTTTCCTTCAGCGTTAATAATAAATGCTGAATCAGGAATCTCGATATCGTCAACTTTGCCAATCGCTTCAATTTTGTTGCCGTTAATTAAGACAACCGCATTTTCGATTATCTCTTGTTGATTATCTGCATCACGCATGGTGACGACGGTACCGCCAACAATGGCCTTATAACCTTCTGGTTTATCAGATTTTTGACTGAATGACAGGCTAATGCCTTCGCTAACGGGTTCTGGCAAGGTGGCTGGTGCATCTGCGATAAAATCAAAAGCGTCTTTCAAATCTCGTTCGAAATAATAAGGGCCGTGATACCACGAAAGTGTTTTATTATCTGGGGACCAAGTGAGATATTCACCGGCTCGACTTGAAACTTGTTTAATTGGCGTTGCAGTACTTGATGGTCCGATATTTTGACGTTTCCCCATTTCCATAAATGGCGCAACGTAGGCATTGTACTGATGCACAAAAGCAATCCATCTCCCATCATGGGATAATCGATATTCGCTAATTTTGTCGGCACCATATAAATGTTCACGGAGGTCTTCACCGTTTAAATCAACACTGACTAATTGGGTTTCGGTGTAAGGAGTACCGCCAACGACAGCGGTAAAATATACCCGCTCGTTTGAGCCTGCAAAATGCGGGGCACCGCCACTTTTAGAAATTCGAGTATGGGTCTTGTCATCTAAGTTTGTAACATATAACCCCGGTTCAACTGACCACTTAGGGGTAAGTAAATATCCTCCAGTGGTTTTTCTATAAGTTACCATTTCACCGTCTAACGAAAAGCTAGGTTCAACATAGTGACCTGGATTGTTTGAAATAACTTTACCTTTGCCGCCTCGAGCAGACACGATTCTAATCGTTCCTAAATCTTGGTCATTCCATGTGGTATAGACGATTTTCTTCCCGTCATTTGAATAACGAGGGAAATATTCATCATGGTCATTTTGTTTGGTTAAGCGTTTTACTTTGCCTGATTTTAAGTCTTTGACATATAACTTGCCTAGGGCCTGATAAAGAATATTTTTTCCATTTGGTGATTTCTGAGCCCAGCGTATCATTTTTACGTCAAACGAATCTGGTGCGACATCCACATCAAAACGCAGCGCATCTGCATATTGTGCTGTTGTTGATAGGTTTACTGGAATGTCTTCAATTTCGAGGCTATCTACATTGAGTTTGTGAAACTTACCTGCGGTCCAAAATACTATATTTTCAGAGTCTGGGGTCCAATCAAAATAGGCAAAATAGCCTTCACTACCGAAGCCTTCTTGCATATCTCGCTCAAGTTCTTGAAATAAAACTCGTTCGCTGCCATCTGACAAGTCTTTAACAAATAATGCCGTTCTGTTCTTAATCCTACGAATAAACGCTAGCTTTTTACCATCGGGAGAGGGAGTGGGAACAATTGCGCCACCAGTGCCGCTAACAAATCTCTCCTCATCACCGTTTTCTAATTCATAACGGCTAATCGCAAAAATCGATTTCAAGGGATCTCGGTTGTAACTAAATGTCGAGCCTCCCGTAATGTCTTGGGTAAAATAAACATACTTTCCATCGGGAGAAAATGCAGGATCAGCGATATTTTTTTGATCTGCTTTGCCATTGACTCTTGCTTTGATTTGAACGCCATCGCCACCAGAAAAGTGATACATCCAAATTTCGCCAGCAGGGATACTACGACTCGACATTATGCCTTTGGTAGCAAGAATATATTGTCCGTCAGGACTCCACTTTGGAGAGTGCATAATGTTATTTTTTTCGGTGGTGACTTGGGTTAATTCACCACTGTCTAAATCCATCATCCAAATATTAGACAACCCACCTCGGTCGGAGCTAAACGCGATTTTTTTGCCATCCGGACTAAACGCAGGTTGAATATTCCAAGCGAAATCTTGAGTGAGCGCTTTTGCTTCACCACCTTGGCTATCAACAATGAAAATGTCTCCCAAAGTGTCGAATGCCATTTTTTTGCCATCGGGTGAGATATCTAAACTTGACCAAGTAACTTCGTCAGTATCAATTTTAGTTGAAGACAATTCGAAAGGGGGATTAAGTACATCCCAATCTTGTTTTTCAGTTGAAGGCGAATCTGTTTCCGCATCTGCATTTTCTTCTTGTGCCGCAAATATATGAGCAGAAAACAAAATAGAAATGCTGAATAGTAAGTAGCTTACTGTAGCGCTTCTGTTTAGTGTATTCATTGAGAATTCCTGTCGTTTTATTATTAGTTTTGAAATTCACTTTATAAGCAATAAAGTTCATATTCTGTCCTGTTGAAGCGTCAACACTATACACTTTAGATTGATTGACGAAAATGTTTCAGGGGTTGTACGCAGGCGTTTAAATGTATGCTTAAAGGTACACTTTGTCTATATAAGGCCGTTTGGCATTAGCAATTTAACTTACATTAGATAAATATCTAGGGTGGATTAGCGCTTGCACCAGTAACTCTGTAATAGGGTAACCAGTGAGTTGTTCAAAATGTATGAACATTGGACTGGGATTTGCCTCTAAAAAATAATAATTGCCTTTGTTGTCACGTCGCCAGTCAATCGCAGTCCAATGCATATTAAACGCCTGAGTCAAGCGTTTGGCCAAAGCGACAATCTTAGAAGGGGTCTTGGTGGGAATATGGATTGGATTTGATTGCAGTCTAAAGTCGACCTCATCACTGACTATTTCTGCACTGAAAACCTCGGAACCAATGACATATGTACGAATGTTTGTCCCTTCAATATATTCTTGAATTGTCACAGGCGCATATTTTAAGACTTTATGAAGATGTATCGAACTGAGCAATTGTTCATCTATTAAAGTGGCATGTGAGCCGCCATAAACAGGTTTGAATAATAATTTTTTATAGTGTTTTGCAAACGCAAGAATATCTTTGATTTCATTACCAATATAGGTCTGTGGGATTAATGCGCCCACTGTTGATGCCTTATGTAATTGCCGAGGTTTGACTTTGTGAGAATCAAAAACTTGCCATGAATTAACCCAGCGAATACTGGTCTCATCGAAAAAAGTCCGTAAAGCGCTTGAGCTATCACTCATGGCGATTTGATACAAAGAAGGGTTGGTATTAGCTACCAAGCTAGGCGGTCCAACACTGCTCCAAAAAACACTGTCGATTTGTGCAAACTTATAGAAGGTAGAGTTTAACCGCAACCCACCTTTGGCTAACATCGGGTCCCAACTAATACTGTGGCAAGAAGGGTAAAGTGATGTGTCAAATAATGCGGCTTCAACCCCTGATTGATGGCATGCTTGAAGCATATGTAATGCGTGACAGTCTTGGCTGGCACCTAAAATAATAACGACCGACATAACACGTCCTGTAATTTTTATCGAAGTTAAATTTTCAGATATAGTGAACTACCTTAACAAGGTAGTTCACCACTTTATGGCTTAGAACCAATTACCAAAACTGCCGCCTTCTTCGCCAATTGCCATGGTTGTTTCCATGGGTGGTTTAATTGGTGAGCGGGAAGGCAACTTGGCATCTTTCGGCAGTTGAATTGCGAGCGAACCCGCAGCAACTTGCTCGGTAGATAAATTGTTAAGTTCCATTTTTGTATTGAATGGATGTTCCATTTCATTCTCCTTGTAATATTTACTTTAGTAATTTGTCGTACATCATTGTACTGACAATATGAGTATGGCTAATATACTCAAAAAGTTAACTGTACTAGAGTACAGTTTTAAGCTGTTTCATACGCATTTGGGAACAATGAACGCAGCATTTTTCGATTGTTTATTGCTAACTTTCTAAAAATGTTAGTGCAATGAAATTTCACCGTCCGTTCGCTGATAAATAATTGATCAGCGATTGAACGGTTACTCAAACCTTCGCGCACTTTATTGGCCACTTGTGCCTCTCTTTTAGATAGTTTGTTTTGGTACAACTCCAACATGTTTTCCATTGTATTTTTCCTTAAATAGTAGGTTGATGTTTACGGCTGTTTTATCGACGAAGTCACATCGCTTAATCTGCCATCCTCCAAGCTCAACACCTTGTCGGCGCTGGCTATGGTTTGTGGACGGTGAGCGATGATCACTCGTGTGATCGATAACTGTTTAATATGATTGTTTATCGCCATTTCGTTTTGCACATCTAAATGGCTGGTGGCTTCATCCAAAAACAAAATTCGCGGCTCTTTGTATAGCGCTCTGGCTAAAATAATGCGTTGCTTTTGACCGCCGCTTAAATTGGCGCCCATATCGCCTACCAAAGTGTTGTATTGCATACTGGTTTTAGCGATATCCTCATGAATACAGGCCAGGTGGGCGCAATAAACAATTTTCTGCATATCGATATTGGTTGAAAGGCACGCAATATTTTCTGCAATAGATCCGGTTAGAAGCACGTCATCTTGCATTACCGCTGCAATGCTTTGTCGATAGCTATCTATGTTTGAAAGAGCAATGCCATCGACCAAAACTTGTCCATTTGTGGGTTGCAGTAATCCCATCATGCACTTCATTAACGTACTCTTGCCACAGCCACTAGGACCAACGATAGCGATGGTAGAGCCTGACTCGAATGTGTGGTTTATATTTTGGAATACAGGTGCATCAAGTTGGCTATATGAAAACCCTAAATTAACTAAGCTAATTTCGCCGTGTATTTTATCGTGCTCGGATGTTGAGCTGGTTAGTCGCGGGTTTTTGAATTCCCTAACCATGGGATCTTTCGAGGTGTAAACTACATCAGCAAGTCGTTCACAATGTAGCTCTAGCATCCTAAATTCTATCCATTTTTCAATTAGGTTATTCATAGAATTGATAAAGCGGGATTTATAACTGACAAATGCAAAAAGCATCCCCACACTCAGCGTATTGTTAGTGACTGCCAGTGCTGCAAAATAAATAACAATTATGTTTTCCAGCCCAAACAGAATTTTATTCGCTGTATCAAAGCCGATATTCCAGCGCTGTAAACGTATTTCTTTATTCATGGCTTCCGCAAGTTTGTTTTGCCACTGACTTTGTCTGTCCGTTTCCTTTTCAAATAGCTTAATGGTCTGAATTGCTCTTACCGATTCCATAAAATGGCTGTTTTCTTTAGCCGAAGAAACAATGCTTTCTTCGGTTAAGCGTTTTAATGGTTTGTAAAAAAGATAGCGCAGTAGTGCATACAGAAAGACGATTGCTAAAACGATGAAAGTTAATTTGCGGTCATATAAAAACATTACCCAGACAGTGAGAGTCGCCATTAAGCCATCAACAAATACCGTCACTAACCCGGTTGTTAGCAGTTCTCGTATGCTTTGTAGCGAGCCAAACCGTGAAACAACATCACCCATGTGGCGTTTACTAAAATAATCTAGAGGTAACCTTATAAGGTGCGTAAATACATTTGCTGCCATTTGAATGTTTAGGCGGCTTGATAGATTTAAAATGACCGTTTGGCGAATGTATGAGGTGCCCGTATCTATCAGTAAGAGCAAGCCGAATCCAAATGCCAAAACCGTGAGTAAATTGAGGTCGGAACGCAAAATCACATCATCGATGACGGTTTGCATGTAATAAGGTTGAATCAATGCAAAAACTTGGATGAAGATTGAAAGCAATAAAATAATGGCTAAACTGCGCTTCAATCCATTAATTCGATTCCAAAAATGACTCAAGGATAACTTTCGTTTTTGTTTGCCTTTCTCAAACGCTGGGGTCGGGGTTAGCTCTAGTGCTATTCCGGTGAATAGTTTGTCAACTTCGGCAAGCTCTAATACCCGCTCTCCAATCGCAGGGTCATGAATATACACTTTATGTCTAGTGACTTTTTTTAATACTACAAAGTGCTTCAGTTCCCAATGTAAAATACAGGGTGTTTGCAATTCAGTTAGTTGTTCCATCTCAAGGCGTAATGCCCTTGAAGACAACTCCATCTGACCTGCTATTTGCATAATTTGTTTTAACGTAGCCCCATGGGCAGAAATGGAAAAGCGGCTTCGAATACTGGTTAAATCTATTTCATATCCATAAAATCCGCTGATCATCGCTAAACACGCTAGGCCACACTCAGACGCTTCCGTTTGCAATACGCAGGGCAGTGAGTGGCGAGAGCTAAAGTTAAGCAAACTTTCGGGGCGAGGAAAAGTAGTACTATTCATTAGATTCTACCCCGCAAACTCAACAACGGTTCAAATATCCACTCAAGTAAACTGCGTTCACCCAATTGCACATCTGCTGATAAGGTCATTCCTGATTTTAAACTTAGCTTTTTGCCATACGCAGATACTGACTGGGATTCGAGGGTGGCATGCACTAAATAGACAGGTTCTTGAATATTCAGGGGAGCATAGTGTACCTCATTAGGTAAAATCACTGCATCGGAAACACTCGTAATAGTGCCTTGATACAATCCAAACTTTTGATATGGGAAAGCGTCATAACGAATTTGTATAGGTTGGCCCTGTTCAACAAATCCAATCGCTTTTACTGGCACTAAAAGTTTCGCCTGAATCTGACTTTCTTGCGGCACGACTGAAAGCAAGGGGGTGTTTAGATTCGTTTGTTGACCCACTTGGGCTTGGAGATTCGATATTAAACCATCTCGCGAAGCCTTTAATACATGTCGACTTTGACTGCTTAACTGGGCTATTTTTAGTGCTAGGTCGCTGAGTTTAGATTTTATCTGATTGGCTTGGTTTAACTGATTTTGTGGTAGCGTTAATAATTGATTCTTGGTTGCATTGATATCATTGTTTAAGTTTATTTTTTCTCTCTGCAATGCCTGTTCTTGATTTTGTAACCCCAGTTTTTGTTCTAAAACCTGCTCTAAATCAGCTTTGGAAATATGTCCAGATTTGCGCATCGATTGATAGTTCTGGTAGCGTGAAGAAACCAGAGAATGACGTTTTTGAAGAGTCTCAATCTGAGTATCGAGCCTAATGATGTCTTGACCCATTGCCAATAGTTTTGACTGGGCATTTTGAATCGTTATGGTGTCGATTATTTCGACTCGTTCTATTTGTGCCAATAATATACGTTGCTGATTTTTATATTCATCAAGCAAGGTTGTTTGCAAACTTGAGCCGCTGCTAAGTGTGCGGTCTCCGTCTATTACAAGCAGTGCTTGGCCTTCTGATACGAATTGTCCCTCTTTAACTAGCACCCGCTCTATTCGACCTGATGTCGTTTCAGGAAACACTTTGACAACGCCATTTGGCGGCTCTAACCATCCAGCAACGCTCTCTTTGCGCGCGTATTGACTTGTTACTAACCAAGCTAAAGCTGCAATAATCCAGGCACTCACAAAAAGCGTCACTAATACATGAGAAGAGGTAGGGATAAGCAATATCTCACCGTGAAGCCGATTTTTTTGGTGATCGATAGCGCTTTGCCTAAACAGAGATTCTTGCATGCTCTTTCCTTTTCAGTTTTGTGACTGTTTTATGTCTATTGCCGTTTCACTCTATTTGTTGCTCATTACCACTTGCGTAGGAAATATCCATCCTTGGATTTACCGCTCCTTGTTGCAAAAAATACATGCTGACGATGCCTGAAGCGTGATAGTTATCATCTCGGACAACACAGAATTAACTTCTCTGTTTAAATGTCTACATAGTGCTTTCTTGCCTTGGTTTCCTTACCATCTTTGGTTTTACAACCTTCTTCCTTGATGCCTCCTTGCTGATCTGACTGTAAGCCTTCCTAGCTTCAATCGGATTTCGCGCTTGGCGTTCCTTGCTTTAACGATCCTTCGTTAGTCCGTTTTTGACTCATTCCGTTTGTGTCAATGTCATTTTCCGTAATGACGATTTAAGAATAAAAAAGAATGAAATAAATGCGTTGGAATTTTGGGACGAAAAAATACACAAATGGGACAAAAAATAAGAATGTCTTATATTTCAATAGGAAAAATGATAGGTCTTGCAGTAATGGGACAAAAACTAGTAAATTTGGGACATAAAAATCATAGCGCTGTGTCAGCCACTAAGATTTTAATTAAATTGAGGAATAGTTTTAGTTACGGCTTGGCGATTGCGGCTAAGTTTGCGTGCACCAATTATACAAATGCGTGGGTTTTTGCGGTTGTTGATTGTTAGCGTTTACACTTTAAAATTTTATTTTGCCAACCAGCATGTCTTTAAACATTACCCAATCGCCTAAAAAACTATAAAGGGGGTAAGTAAATGTCGCTGGCCGATTATGTTCAAAGAAAAAGTGTCCAACCCATGCAAACCCATAGCCTAAAACCGGCAATACTAGAAGATAACGCCATTGCCCAGTGGTAAATATAAAGGCCAGTGTAAGCAAGATTAAAAAGGATCCTACAAAGTGCAGTCTGCGACAGACTGGGTTCTGATGTTCCCGCAAGTAAAACGGATAAAATTGAGAAAAACTTTTGTATTCTTTATCTGCCATTATCTTTACCTTTCGCTATCACGTTGTTGATGCTCAGAACACTAGCACATACAAATTTAATATAATGTCGCTTAATTGACATTGTCGTGCAAGGTGATTAGCAACAACGCACTATTTTTGGGCACTATTTATATCGCTAGGTTGCTTTTTAAAATCAATGCCCCCACTTTAAACCGATAGTATTCAATCAGTGCGTTTCAGTTTATGAAACTAAAAAATAGAAAGAGCTAAAAATGCAGAATTTTGTAAACCTGAATATAGAAAATTTTCAACAAGTCATAATCGAAGAGTCTAAAGAAAAGCATGTGCTGGTGAATTTCTGGGCACCGAATTTGGAAATGTGTGAACAACTCACACCCATTTTGGAAAAGCTTGCTAGTCAGCATGCCGAGCATTTGATTTATGCCAATGTAAATTGCGAACAAGAGCAGCAAATTGCACAACAGTTTGGGATTCAAAGTTTACCCACTGTTATTCTAGTTAAAGACGGTCAACCGGTTGACGGATTTGCGGGCCCTATGATGGAAGAGCAAATTCAGGAATTGTTAGAAAAACATTTGCCTAATGCTGAAGATGGTTTGTATGAAAAAGCCGTCGCTTTAGTTAACCAAGGCGATTATCAACAAGCTTTTACTATCGCGAAGCAAGCCCATGATTTGGCGTCTGAAAGGGCCGATATAGCCCTAGTGTTAGCCGATTGTTATGTGGAGTTAGGCAACACCAAACAGGCTCAACTGTTGTTAGATAACATTCTTTTAGTCGATCAGAATGGTTATTACCACAGTATTGTTGGCAAAGTAGAGTTAGTTGAAAAAGCATCCGAGTCGCCGGAAATAAAACAACTGCAAGCTCAGTTAGAACAACAGCCAGATAATTTAGAACTGAAAGTTGAATTAGCTGTGCAATTGCATCAAGCCAATAAACCTGAAGAAGCATTAGAATTACTTTTCGCAGTGCTTAAAAAGGACTTAAGTTTTGGGGATGCACGCAAATATACTTTGGATATGATTAATGCGATGCCTGATGGCGATCCATTGAAGTCTAAGTCTCGTCGCACAATGTACAGTTTATTGTATTAGAGTCGATTCAATCCAACTAACGGAAGGAAAGTGGTAATCCGGCTTTGTGCTGTAGCCACTTTTCATTCGCCAGTTCTACATCTATCAGAGGGTGAGCTCTGAGCCAACCCTCTGGAAAAGTTAAGTGCCAATGTTGATCATCAATTTGTAACTTAATTTCCGGCAACAAGTCATCTTTTCTGCGAATCGAAAGTAAACACGACAACCTTAAGATGCGAACCAATCCATATAGCAAAGGTTGCATATCAGGGTGATATTGGGAGAACTTATTCAAATCTAGTTCTGCTCGATGACTCAGTACTAAATCTCGAATACTCTTACGTTGCATTTGCGAGTAGCCGTTAAGGTTAATATGGCTAAGAATATAAGCACCATGGATATGGTATTGTTTATATTCAATATGCAAACCAATTTCGTGCAATAACGATGCAGCTTCAATAACGGCTAATGCATCAAAATTACAAATATTAGATTGTGAACACAATTGTTTATAAAAGTTGACCGCAACATTACACACTCTTTGTGCTTGTTGTTCATCAATATGATAGGTTTTAATGGCATCGTTAATTGAATGACTGCGGCGGTCATTTTTTTCGCAATTCTCAAGCATCCCATAAATCAAACCTTCCCTGAGAGCGCCACCTGAGATTTGCATTTCTTGGATTTTAAGTTGTTCAAATAATGCGACTAAAATACACAAACCACTCGGGAATATGGCTCGTCTTGCCTCTGTAAGGCCTTCAATATCTAAATTATCTAAATTGCCACAATCAATGCATTGCTGTACCAAGTTATGCAAATAATCTAAGCGGATGGCATCACTAATACCTTGTTCGACGAGGATCTCAACAACGGCTTGGGGAGTTCCTGAAGCGCCAAGGCATTGCTGCCAATCGAAACAAATAAAATCATCTATAACAGGCAATAATTTTTGTTTGGCTTCTTCAATGGCGTTGTGCATGTTCTGTTCAGATATAACCCCATCGATAAAATATCGTTCTTTAAATGTCACGCAACCCATGTTTAAGCTAACCAGGTTGATGGGCTGCATGTCATTGCCAATGATAACCTCGGTACTGGCTCCACCAATATCAATGACTAAGGTATTTCCTTGGTTCGCGGATGTATAGGCTACGCCCAAATAGATTTGGCGCGCTTCTTCTTCGCCACTGATAACTTCGAGTTTTTGATTTAGAATTTGTTGCGCTTTTTCGATGAATACATTGGCATTTTTGGCTAAACGTAAGGTGGCGGTGCCAACTACTTTGATGTTCGATAAGGGGATGTCTTGCAGGCGTTCGGCAAAGGTTTCCAAGCAACGCCAGCCTCGCTCCATGCTGACTTGGTCAAGCATCATGCCGTCATTTAAGCCAGCGGCTAATCTTACTTTTTGTTTTACTTTGCCAATAATTTGAACCGAGCCGGAAACGACCCTAACGATAACTAAATGAAAACTGTTGGAACCGAGATCAACTGCGGCATACAGTTGGTCTTCATTGGTTACCGATGTAATTGGCTGATTTTCCATTAACGCCTTTTCTGATTGCGGTTATTCGGTCGCTTCTGATACGTTTTACCACTTTGTTGTCGCTTTTTGTACTGCGGTTTAGGTGGTGTTATATCTTCAAGTAGCGATTCTTGGTCATAATTACTTACTGGAATAGGACGGCTAATATAGCTTTCAATTGCAGGTAAATTCAACGCATATTTTTCACAAGCGAAGCTAATTGCATGTCCACTTTTGCCAGCGCGACCAGTTCGTCCAATGCGGTGAACGTAATCTTCCGCATCATCGGGTAGGTCATAGTTGAAAACGTGGGTCACTTTTTCGATATGTAAACCACGAGCAGCTACATCGGTGGCAACCAGAATATCCAGTTTATCTTTACTAAAATCTTCTAGTATTTTTAAACGTTTACGTTGTGGAACATCACCACTTAACAAGCCTACACGATGACCATCGGCTTCCAACCAATCACTGAGTTTCTCACAGGTATGTTTGGTGTTAGCAAAAACAATCGCTTTTTCAGGCCATTCGTCTTCTAGCAAGGTCAGAAGTAGCAGCATTTTATCTTCATCAGAAGGATAAAATAACTCTTCTTGGATACGGCTGGCTGTTTGTTTGTCGTGTTCAACCTTCACATGTGTGGGGTTGTTCATATGCTCGTAAGCAAGTTCTTGAACTCGATAAGACAAAGTGGCAGAAAATAACATGCTTAAACGTTTGGTTGCATCGGGCATGCGTCTGAACATATATCGAATGTCTTTAATGAAGCCTAAATCGAACATGCGATCTGCTTCGTCGAGCACAGCAACTTGAATATTTTCCAAGGAAAAAACATTTTGTTTGTAATAATCGATTATACGGCCAGTGGTGCCAATAATAATATCTACACCTGATTGCAAAGATTCCCGTTGACTTTGGTAACCTTCACCCCCATATATCAAACCAAGCGATAATCCGGTGTGTTTACTCAATAATTCGGCGTCATTGTAAATTTGTACTGCCAATTCTCGAGTAGGTGCCATTATAATAGCTTTAGGTTGCTTACCTGATTCATTTGGATGAGTCAGTAATCGATGAAATGTGGCAACAAGAAAAGCAATAGTTTTTCCTGTTCCTGTTTGAGCTTGACCTGCAATGTCTTGCCCTTCCAAAAGGTGCGGCAGACTTAACGCCTGTATTGGCGTGCAGTGGATAAAGTTTGCTTCTGTTAATGCCTTTAAAACATCCTCATGGATGGGCAGATCAGAAAAATGTGTTTCAGTTAAATGTGTAGTTTGCATAGCTTATAGCTTATCAGTGCTTGCATTAAAAACCAGTTTCTATAAAACTCTCATTATGCGCTGAACTATCTCAGCGAGAGACCAATTACGGAGAAAAGTATGAGCGACAAAATTATCCAGTTATCTGACGATAGTTTCGAGGCCGATGTTATCAATGCTGCTGGTCCTGTCCTAGTTGATTTCTGGGCGGAATGGTGCGGCCCATGTAAAATGATTGCGCCAATTCTAGAAGAAGTTGCTGGCGAGTTCGACGGCAAGTTAACAGTTGGCAAGTTGAATGTCGATGAAAATAATGAAACTCCGCCAAAGTATGGCATCCGTGGTATACCCACTTTGCTATTGTTTAAGGACGGAAATGTCGCTGCTACCAAAGTAGGTGCATTGTCAAAAACCCAGTTAGCTGAGTTTTTGAACGACAATATCTAAACTCAATTAATGCGCAGAACGACTCACTTAAATTTGGTTTTTCTGCGTATTTTTTGTATTTTTAACGAAAAATAAACATTCTTTGCATTAATCATCGTTTTTCGCTGGACGGAACAACTAATTGGTGCTAACTTTCGATTGTTCATATCTTGAACTCACCAAATTTCGCGCTCAATCCATAGAGTAAAACGAATTTAATTAGCCAAAAAACCTGAAACTAATAAAACAGGGTGCCTTTTAGCACATTTCAAATCACAAAGACCCACCAATATGAATTTAACAGAATTAAAGAATAAACCGATCAGCGAACTTGTAGCATTAGCCGAAAAGATGGGCCTAGATAATATGGCTCGGGCTCGCAAACAAGACATTATATTTGCCATACTGAAAGCGCACGCAAAAAGCGGCGAAGATATTTTCGGAGATGGCGTACTCGAAATACTCCAAGATGGTTTTGGATTTTTACGGTCATCAGATTCTTCATATTTGGCCGGTCCGGATGATATTTATGTATCTCCCAGCCAAATTCGCCGGTTTAACTTGCGAACCGGAGACACCATCGCTGGAAAAATACGTCCACCTAAAGACAGCGAAAGATATTTTGCACTACTGAAAATCAATCAAGTTAATTTCGACAAACCAGAAAACTCCCGCAACAAAATCCTTTTTGAAAACTTAACACCGTTACACGCTAATCGACGTTTTACGTTGCAACGTGGGAATGGTAGTACAGAGGATTTGACTGCAAGAATTTTAGATTTGGCTTCACCCATTGGTGCTGGTCAACGTGGTTTGATTGTTGCTCCGCCTAAAGCCGGTAAAACATTATTGCTGCAGAATATTGCGCAATCAATTGCAGCTAATCATCCAGAATGCGAATTAATGGTATTGTTGATCGATGAGCGTCCAGAAGAAGTAACTGAAATGCAACGTTTGGTGCAAGGTGAGGTTGTTGCCTCTACGTTTGACGAGCCAGCGAGTCGCCACGTTCAGGTTGCTGAGATGGTCATTGAGAAAGCCAAGCGTTTAGTTGAACATAAAAAAGACGTGGTAATACTACTCGACTCTATTACTCGTTTAGCGCGTGCTTACAACACCGTTATACCTTCATCAGGTAAAGTACTAACCGGTGGTGTTGATGCTAACGCCTTGCACAAACCAAAGCGTTTCTTTGGTGCTGCACGTAATGTGGAAGAAGGCGGTAGCTTGACCATTATTGCAACAGCATTGATCGACACTGGTTCGAAGATGGACGAAGTCATTTACGAAGAATTTAAAGGTACAGGTAATATGGAACTGCACCTTAACCGTAAAATTGCTGAAAAACGTGTGTTCCCAGCTATCGATTTCAATCGTTCTGGTACTCGTCGTGAAGAATTGCTTACCACTCAAGAAGAATTACAGAAAATGTGGATCTTACGTAAGATAGTCCACGAAATGTCTGAGATTGACGCTATCGAATTCTTAATTGGTAGATTAGCCATGACTAAAACCAATGAAGAATTTTTTGATGCGATGAAACGTCAAAAAAGCTAACAATACCTAATTTTTTAAGATCTAAAAATCCACTGTAGTTTGTGCTCCAGTGGATTTTTTATTTGTACTGCAAATTGTGATATAAAAAGTCTCGTACGCTAATAAAAATAACTAAAAAGAAGGGAATTATGAACAAGCTACTCCTCACATTGTCACTTTTACCTACCTTATGTTTTGCTGACACTGTCGATCTAATGGCGGATAAAATTGAAGCCAAAGTTATTCAATGGCGTCATCATTTACATGAAAATCCTGAGCTATCAAATCGTGAAGTTAAAACTGCTGAATACATTGCTAAACACTTAAAGTCACTAGGGCTGGAAGTTCAAACTGGTGTGGCGGTGACCGGCGTGGTGGCAATTTTAGATAGTGGCAAGCCCGGACCTGTCGTTGGCTTACGAGCTGATATTGATGGTTTACCGGTTCCAGAAAATAATGATTTACCTTGGAAATCTAAAGCCAGGGGCGAATACAATGGTAAAGATGTACCTGTGATGCATGCCTGTGGACATGATACGCACATTGCAATGCTGATGGGAGCGGCTGAAATTCTAGTGGGAATGAAAGACGAGCTGCGTGGAAAAGTGAAATTTATTTTTCAACCAGCTGAAGAGGGAGCACCTAGCGGAGAAGAAGGTGGCGCTGAATTAATGGTGAAAGAAGGCGTTCTTAAAAACCCAGATGTGGACGCTATATTTGGACTACACATTAGCTCACTTGCCGATGTAAATACTGTTTTGTATCGCGAAGGTGGCGTAATGGCGGCGGTAGACCCTTTCAAAATTGTTATAAAAGGCAAGCAAGCACATGGCGCTTACCCATGGATGAGTGTTGATCCTATTGTCACGGCTGCACAAATGATTATGAGTATTCAAACCATCGTCAGTCGTGAAGTTCAACTTTTAGACGATGCTGCCGTGGTAACCTTTGGCGCAATTAATGGTGGAGTGCGCTCTAATATCATTCCTAACGAAGTTGAGCTGGTGGGCACTATTCGCACCTTAAACAAAAAAGCCCGTGACCTCATGTATGAAGCCATGCCAAGAAAGGTTAAAGGCATCGCCGATAGTATGCGTGCTGAAGCTGAGCTAACGCTTCCATTAGACTATTCTTATCCAATTACCTTTAATGATCATGACTTGACATCGACTATGCTGCCAACTCTTATTAAGACCGCTGGCGAAGATAAAGTGATTTACAGTAAACCGGTAACAGGCGCAGAAGATTTCTCGTTCTTCCAAGAACAGATCCCAGGGTTGTACTTATGGGTTGGTGGAAAACCTTTAGACGTTGACCCTAAAGATGCGCCTGCTCACCACACTCCTGATTTTTATGTGGATGACGAGGGAATGAAATTAGGCGTTCGTCTATTAACTAATATGACAATCGACTACATGAAACAAAATTAGTCTCGATACCACAGATAGTTAACTAAAAAAACGGCATCTATTTAGATGCCGTTTTGCTTTAATCTTATTACCGGTTTCTAAAACTATTTAATTGCTTTTTTCAGCACCAGATAACCAGTCACCGCTGACACTATTGAGCCTAATAATATGCCGAGTCGCTCATCAAAAAATGCATTGTTGCCGGTTTGTTCGAAGGCTAACGAGCCGATAAATAAACTCATGGTAAAACCTACACCACATAAAATCGCGCAGCCATACAATTGCGTAAAGTTTTGATCCGCAGGCAGTTTAGCCAAGCCTAATTTTATCACCAACCAACTAAATCCAAATACCCCCACCTGTTTGCCTACAAACAGCCCTAAGAATATGCCAAAGGTGACGGGGTGTAATACTGAGTCCACGCTGATACTGGCAATATTGATCCCCGAGTTAGCAAAGGCAAAAACTGGCAGTATGACAAAATTGACCGCCGGAAGCAGACTGTGCTCTAAGGTTTTTACAGGTGATAGGTTGGGATTATTGTTGTCCCGCATAGGAATAAAGAACGCTAATAACACACCCGCTAAGGTAGCATGAACACCGGATTTGAGCATAGCAACCCACAATACCACGCCAATTAAAATGTAGGAGGGGATCTGTTGGACATTTTTACGGTTCATGCTGGTCAAAATGACTAAACACAAAGCCGCTACAATTAATGGCCAAGTAGAAATATTGTCACTGTAAAACACGGCAATGATTAAGATGGCACCAATGTCGTCGATGATTGCTAAGGTCACTAAAAATATTTTTAAGCTGGTGGGGACGCGACTTCCAAGCAGCGCTAAAATACCCATCGCAAACGCAATATCGGTAGCCGCAGGTATCGCCCAACCTGCTAGCGCCACCGGGTTTCCCCAAGTGAAAAATGCATAAATGCCTGCAGGTACAAGCATGCCGCCAATTGCGCCACTGGCCGGTAACACTATATTCGCAGGATTGGATAAACCACCCTCTAGTATTTCCCGTTTGAGTTCCAAGCCCACCATAAAAAAGAATACGGCCATCAACCCATCATTAATCCATAAAAGTAATGGTTTATTAATTTCCAGCGCGCCAATTTGAATAACTACTGGCATTTCGATGAGTAAATCGTAAATGATTGAAAAAGGAGAGTTGGCTACAAGCAATGCAAGCACAGCTGAGCACATTAATAGGATACCGCCGGCGGATTCTTTCTTTAAAAACCTGTCTAACATTAATCACTCCTTTTAAACTACATTACAACCTTAAGGTTAGCTTGTGGATGCATAGAATGCGTAGTTAATTGCTACTTTTATCAAATCCATGCCATGTTAACGTTAATCACTACATATAATAGCTAATCCCCTGTTTATTACGTAGATAATGTATAAAAAAGCCCAGTTATTTTTGAATAACCTACATAAAATCCTCCCTTTGGGCATTTAATGTTTAATTTCGTATTAGCAAGATTTGGGCTTGGGCGAAAATTAGGCTACAATCTGCCGCCTCAATTATTGAGGGTAGTATTCCTGTTCTAGGTTTACGTATATTTTATTTAAGCGAAGGTGGAGTAGGGGCTAACGAGAGTTTGCTTTTTAACTATCATTTTTACTATTTGACTAAAATATTTATCCTCTAAACTTATTACCGACATTCAGTTGGTTCTCAGACCTAAAAATTTAGGAGCAGATATGCCTAAAGTGGCAATAGTAATGGGTTCAAAATCAGATTGGCCAACCATGCAGCAAGCTGCAATTATGTTGAAAAACCTTGGTGTGGACTTTGATGCAAAAGTGGTTTCCGCACACAGAACGCCAGACTTACTAACTGAATTTGCTAAAACTGCTGCTGATAACGATTACCATGTCATTATTGGCGGAGCGGGTGGCGCGGCTCACCTGCCGGGCATGATTGCTGCGCATACACATATTCCAGTTTTTGGTGTACCTGTTCGCTCCAGTCAGTTAAGTGGTGTTGATTCACTATATTCAATAGTGCAAATGCCTAAAGGTGTGGCTGTTGGTACTTTAGCGATTGGCGAAGCGGGTGCAGCTAATGCAGGTTTGCTAGCCGCGCAAGTTATTGCGCTACACGATAAGAAAGTGGCTGAAGCCGTTGTTGCGTTTCGAAAACAGCAAACCGATACTGTACTTGCTTTAGATGAACTGGAGTTACCTGAATGAACGTACTGATCTATGGATCAGGGCAACTAGCACAAATGATGTACCTATCTGCCGTGCCTTTGGGATTCAAAGTCTACGCGGTGGATGTTGCCAATCACACTGTGGTTGATCCCATTAGTAAAATAAAACTCGATATCAGTATTGAACAAGCTATCGATATGGCCGATGCATTGTCGGTTGAGTTTGAACATGTACCGGAAGATTTGCTGGAACAGGCGCAAAGCAGCGGAAAACTGTACCCAAGCATGCAAGCTATTTTGACCGGTGCGGATCGCGTGCGTGAAAAAAACGTACTCGAGAAATTACAGATCAACAACAGTAAACACCTCATTATTACTGACATCGAACAACTCGATGATGCGGTAGCCCAATTAGGCGAAAAACTGATTATCAAAGCCAGTCGTGATGGCTACGACGGCTACGGTCAATGGCGTTTATCTAGTAACCAAGATTTACCTGCATTGAAGCAACAATTAGCCGATTTAGATTTAGAGCAGGTGCCTTTAATTGCCGAGCAAATGGTGCCATTTGACCGCGAGTTGTCGTTAGTTGGTGTTCGCGGATTACACGGTGACATTAAGTTCTACCCCCTGGCTGAAAATCTGCATCATCAAGGTCAGCTCCATGTATCGGTTGCCCCCGCGCCAGATATTGATAGTCAACTAACTGCGCAGGCGCAAACCGCGTTTACAAAATTAGTTGATGAATTTGATTACGTTGGTGTGTTAGCCGTAGAGTTTTTCCAAGTAGGCAATCAATTATTGGTTAATGAAATAGCGCCTCGGGTGCATAACTCTGGTCATTGGAGTATGCAAGGCACTGATTGCAGCCAATTTGAAAATCACATGCGCGCCATTTCGGGATTGCCATTAGGTAATACCCAAGCTCACGGCAAAAGTGCGATGATCAATATTATTGGTTGCGATGACTATTCTATTGATTTACTCAGTCTCGATCACTGCCACTTGCATCTGTATGGTAAAAGCGTCAGAGCAAAACGTAAGATGGGACATATTAATTTAACCGGTGACAGTTATGCCGACTTGGCTGAACTGATGACTACGTTGGCCAAATACGTTCCAGTCGAACATTTCCCTAAATTGTTAAATGAAGCAGATAAACTAGCAAAAATAGATTAATGGGGTGCTGATAACTTAACCACTGCGATGAAAAATCAGGCGCTTAGATGAAAACTTGCAATAAAACCCAATAAGTAGAGAAACAACTGTTGACAAGATTCAATCTGCGATTAAAATAGCGCCTCGCTTTTGAGACAAGATTTACCAACCTTGTCACTGCTGTAGAACGACTTACAACAGTAAATCAAAAGCCGTCACCTTAGTGTGCCGACTTAGCTCAGTTGGTAGAGCAACTGACTTGTAATCAGTAGGTCGCCAGTTCGACTCCGGCAGTCGGCACCATTTTCTCTTTATGCCTTTTTATCTATCTGCTAAATTCCCAGACGTTCTGTAGTCCAGACGTTGGCTTATTTAGACAGCAATCGAAAAATGGCGTGTAGATATCACTTCCAAGTAAGACTCATCCCAAAAACAAACACAAAAAATAGACACAAAAAAAGCACCGATGAAATCAAAGGTGCTGATTCAAAACTCGCTGGACGTTATCGTTTGTTTATTTCTTAAAACGACGTGATGCTAACCCCACCAAACCTAGGGAAAAAATAGCGAATGTAGATGGCTCGGGCACAGAAACCATTCCAGCGAATACCGCAATATCACTATCATCTGCGCTTACGGTATTGGTAAAGCTGCCAATATCTCCGGCTGCGAACGCGCTTGTCACCAAATAATATTGCTGAAAACCCACTAAATTGAAACTAAATTCTGAGGTGCCTATACCGCCTGCACCATCATCATCACCGGCTAACAAATTGACTAATTGATCGCTTGGCGAGAAATCAAATTCGTATAGATGCAAATAACCATCATAATCCTGGACACTGCTAAAATTGAATTCTCCCGAACCAGCAGTATAAAAACTTTGTACATGATATTGAACCGGCCCAAGTGTTGAAATACTTGGGCCGTCTCCAACTGGACGAGCCCAAAAGTCTCCAGTGGCATTTGTGTCTGAATAAACCAAACTTGAAATCGCTGGCGCTGAGCAACATGCCAGCGTTACTAACATCAATTGTATTACCTTTATTTTTATTTTATCTATCACCGTCTTCTTCCTTTAATGATTTGTTTTGTATTAACTGCTAAGCCCCGCATCGCAAATGTAATAACTAACAAATGCAATAATTTACAAGAGCAATAATTAAACCAAAGTGAAAATCACCAATGTTTTCAATGTGTTTGTTTTTTGTACAGGTGGTGGGAGGGGGTTTTTGTAAAAGAACTGGACGTTATTGGATAGTTAGGATGTGACTTATACCGAGCGTCAATATAGTAAACCGGTAGCAACTCATTTTAATAAGTTGCTGCCGGTTTATTAAGTATTTACTTGATTTGAGTAATTATATGTTTTTTTGAAATATACAACATTATGGGTTGCCTATATCTGATGGTGGGTTAAGTTTTTTCCCTTTTTTGGCAGGATCCATAGGGTGTAATTCTCTTCCTGATACATTTCTAAATTCAAAATTGGCATATTGCAAGTCGCTTCCACCTTGAATTTCTGTGAGGTAGTCATCGCCAATTTCTTGCATTGTTTTTAAGTTTAATTTGCAGTTCATTATATTCTCACTTGTTAGAGTACATTTTTTGTACCATATTAATTATGTAAAGATTCATAAATATTAACATTTAAATGTGGGACAAATAGTTGTGTTTTTGGGACAAAAACTTAGAAATGTACTGTCAATTTTAGCTTTTATTTATTGTGTTAACTCATATTCTTTTGAGTCGAAAAAGACACTTGAAGATAGTCCTTTAGGTGCTACTCACTCGCTCTTTAAAGGGAAGTCTTCTTTATGGTTAGGGGGAGAAAATGGAATCTTTGCAATTACTGGCTCTTATGTTTTACGTTATGGGGAAAAAGATCATTCTCTGTTTGAATATGATGTTGAATCCATATACGAAGATATTCAAGGGGGAATTTGGATTGCAACCTTTGGGAAAGGTATTTATTTTTTAGAAGCCGATGAGTTTTATAAAGTCGATTTCAATATTAAAGAAAAAGTGTCCCTATTTTGCCGCGATATCAAAGGTATCGATGAAGTTATTTATTTCAGTTGTGGCGGAGAAATATATAGTTATTCAATTGCAACAGGAAAGTATAAATTAGAATTAGATTCATCTATTGCTGATACGAGAGATATTACGTTTTTCGAGATTGCTGAAAATACTATTTATGCGATTGATGAATACAATAAGTTAATCAGTTCAAATAACGGGGAGATCTTGGAGCTTATTTCCCCCGATAAATTTGAGAATATTTTAGAGTTTCACACTGTTTTTGTTTTAGATTCAAATACCTTGCTTGTTGGGACAAACAAAGGACTACTTTCAATTGATAGAAAAAATAATCAAGTTGGCTTTTTACTAACTGACAGTATTGATGAGGACGTCACTCAAATTTTTAAGTTTGGAAATCAAGATCTTTGGATTTATCAAAATGGATTTAAAAGAATAGAGTTTATGAATAATAAACAGCCAGAAACAGTTAAAATTTTTGATGAAATGGGAGGGGTCGATTTTGGTGACGTTTATGATGTTAGTGTTTTTGATGATGACACTTTTGTTTTTTCTAGTCCTCTTTTTGGTATCACCACATTCAATTCAATAAATAATTCGATTGCATATTTGAATTTATCTAAAAGTAGTTCAGGCTCGATTGAAGAGAGTTTCTTCGATGGCGAAAAGCTAATGCTATCTTTTAATAATCGTCTGCAAGAATTCGATTTGGATACTTTCGTAATAAAAGAGCTTACAGAAGATATTGGCTTTGTAAGCTCAATTAGAAAGCTGTCTGGAAATGCATATTTAATATTCTCAGATAAATTAGGGTTAGCGGAGGTTGGTTTTAAGCAAGGCGGAGATTATGAAATTAAGTACTTCAATATAGATTTAAAAGGGGGGGAAATCACTTCTATTTTGTCTTACTCAGAAAGTTACTCTCTATTTGGCGTGATAGGTGGAAAATCCCCGGGTATTTATAGAATTGATAAGTATGGAAACTATAAGCAATTAGTTAAAAGTGTTAATCCTGATATTTTGCTAAAAAAAACTGATGGTCAAATAATTGTAGCGCTAAGGTTTTATGGAGTTAAGAGCCTTAGCGAACTTGAACAAATAGATGTAGAAAATCTTATTGTTGATAAAAAATTAGCATATATTAACAATTGTTTATTGGAAGACAATAAAGGGGTTATTTGGCTTTGTACCGATGGGGCTGGGCTAGCTTATTTAGATGAAAACTCCGGAGATTTAAAATATATTGATACTGTTTATACTGCGAATTCTAGACATATAAGAGAGCTTGTGCAGGATTCGGAGGGGTATTTCTGGGTAATGACCAATCAGGGATTGGTTAGATATGACCACGTTAATAAGACCTCAATTAAACTCGGTAAAGAAGACGGTATTAAAGATGTCGACTTTGAAATAACTGCTTCAATAAATCTGACAGATGATCAAATACTGATTGCCGGAGATAGAGAAAATTATATAGTAAATACTCGTTTGGCCAATCGATTTCTCGATAAGCGCCTCAAAAAAGTTAACCAAACAGTATTTGTTGATCTCATGGTGTTGCTTAGGGACGAACAAGGCATGGTCTCAAAAAAGCTAGATTTGATTAAATCTGTTGAGAATAATACACCAATGGTGATTTCTTATGATGAATTTTTATTCGAATTAAGCTTCGCCGCGAATAACTTTGTAGATCGTGATGTATTGAAATTTCAATATAGGTTAGTTGGTTTGAATAATAGTTGGGTTGACGCTTCTACGAAAAATGCATCAGCCACTTACTCAACATTGCCAAGCGGAGACTATTTATTTGAAGTCCGTGTCGTGGATCCCAAAAGTGCAAGTATACAACCCGTAAATTCATTAAAGATTAAGGTTCGACCTCCTTATTGGCAGACATGGCAGGCTTACACTGTCTATATTATTGCGTGTATTCTTGCTTTAATTGGTTTTTCTAAATATCGAACTTTTCAGCTTAAGTCCCTCAATGAAAGGTTAGAGTCCTCTGTTCTAATACAAACAAAGGAATTGGCTACAAGTAAACGGAGGTTAGGTGATGCGTTGCACCATAAAGAATTATTGTATGCAAATGCATCTCATGAGTTTAGGACACCACTTGCTTTAATTTCTGGCCCTATTGAACAACTTGCGAAGTCTATTACAGACGAAAAATCAAAAAGGTTTTTAGATATATTGAGGCTTAATGCATTTCGACTAACTAATCTAGTCGACCAAGTACTTGAATTATCGAAAATAGATTCGAGTAGGTTGGATGATAAGGTTCACTATGATCTTTATAACTCTATTCAAATAATCGTTGAATCATTTAGACCAATTTCGTTAAGTAAAGGAC
This sequence comes from Aliiglaciecola lipolytica, assembly GCF_018860635.1. Classification (GTDB taxonomy): domain Bacteria; phylum Pseudomonadota; class Gammaproteobacteria; order Enterobacterales; family Alteromonadaceae; genus Aliiglaciecola; species Aliiglaciecola lipolytica_A. Next base: position 1,991 of record NZ_JAHKPT010000018.1, on the reverse strand, counting down.
AGCAATTAATTTTTAAAAATACGTGTGAGGGAACTGGTACTTACATTGCTGACTCTTTGGAAAAAATACTTTCGAATTTACTAATGAATGCTTTTAAATATAACAACGAAGGTGGTGATGTCGTTGTTTGTGTTTCAAGCGTAGATAGTACTCTCACAATAGAAATAGCTGATCATGGTTTAGGAATAGAAGCTGAAAACATGGATTTGATTTTTGACCGATTTACTCGATTGGAAAACGCTTCCGAAGCCAATGGATCCGGTTTAGGCTTAGCAGTGGTCAAGGAGCTGGTTAACGCTAATGGGGGCAATATAGAAGTCGAAAGTCAAATTGGCGAGGGTACAAAATTTATAATTAGCCTTCCAAAAAGTAATGTTACTTCTATTACAGAATCTGAATTGTTTGTATCTACTTCAATCGATAATAACAAAACTGAATTGGAAGTTGTCGATATCGATAGCACTATATCAAGTGTAAATAATGAAGCTACTAAGAAGCTTTCAATCCTGATAGTGGAAGACCAAGTCGATATGCGTAATTATTTAAGTTTAATTTTTAGCAAGGAATACGATTGTTATTCTGCTAAAAATGGACAAGAAGGGTTCGAAAAGTCATTGGAAATAATACCGGATATTATTGTTACTGACCTGATGATGCCAGTGTCAGATGGTTTTGAGCTAGCCGGCAAGATAAGGGAAAACGAACTGACGTCCCATATTCCCATCATCATGTTGACTGCCAAAGGCGATGATAAAACTCGAATGGCGAGCTGGGGACACCATATTGATCAATATATCAAGAAACCTTTTAATAACTTAGAATTGTTGGCTAGGGCGAAAAATTTACTAGAAATAAGACGAAAGATCTCACAAAAATATAATTTCAATGGTGTTGAAAATAAGGATATTTTCGAATTAAATAGCGATTGCATGTCTTCTGAGCGGGATACGCGCTTTTATGACAAATTTATTGACTGGTTAGAAGATAACTATAAAGATAATCGTTGTAGTAGAAGTCGAGCAGTTATTGAACTCACCATAAGTGAAAGGCAATTAAATCGTAAACTCACCGCATTTACTAATTCTAGTTTTACTGAACTACTGAGAAAATACCGCCTTATTAAAGCTAAAGACGATTTACTCAATGGCAAGCAGATAACTGAAACTGCCTTTAATGTTGGGTTTTCATCGTCGGCGTATTTTAGCAACAAGTTTAAAAAGGAATTTGGGCTGTCTCCCAAAGCTTATATCAAAAAAATGAAAGCGGATTAAAAAAAATGGCGCTGTTTAAGCGCCATTTTTATTTAAGGTTTTAAACCTTCTGCCTAGCCTTCGGTTTTATCTTTTGCTAAACGTACTTTCAAGGTGCGTTCTTGAAAATCAGTATCGTTTAACTTCTTAATCATTTTGTCTGCACTGCTACTGGCAACTTCAACAAAACCGTATCCTTTGCGCTTTCCAGTGCGGCGGTCTTTCATTAATCGAACTGAGGCTACAGTGCCAAATTCTGAAAAATGTTCAGATACTGCATTTTCGTCTACTTTATATGGAAGGTTACCAACATAAAGAGTGGTGGTTGATGATATGTCTTCTGCTGAACTTTTAACTGATTTGGATTCAGAAATAAGTTTAGAAAATTGAGGAATGGCGATTGCTCCGAAAAGTAAGCCGAAAATGAAGGCCAATTGAACGGAAGTAAAATCGTCTGGGAGTGCGAAGTAAGCAATGATTGAAAATGCTATAGCGAATAGTGTGTTTAATAAAGAGAAAGATTTCATGTAGTAATTACCTAATATGATTATTGTTATAGGATTTCTTTTAAAAAGGAAAAGAAAGCACTGCCATGTTACGCATAAATAAACAGATAACCAAATTTGTTTGCTTATAGATTGCTCGACCCGCTCAAACATTGTCCGTTTATTGGGCTTTAGTCGTGTTTTTTCGAGAATTTGTCACTAATTTGAAATAAACCCTTGATCTTCGGATTATGGT
>NZ_JAHKPT010000034.1 GCF_018860635.1 Aliiglaciecola lipolytica | reverse complement strand
CATCCTCCACTAGGGCTTCGATGGATGCTTTGAGCATGTTCTCATTTAGATAAAACCGAGAATGCTTGAGCAGTCTCAGAGCTAAATACCCGTAAGATAGTACGCGCCGGCTCGTGATGGTGTTTGCTTGGAAATGGCGGTGATAGCCCTGGGCTTCTGCCGCTTTACCCACACAGTATAGATAGAATTGTACCATCATGGCTAAGAGTAAAATGACTTGCAGACGTTTTTCACAGCGACTTAAACTACGGGATAATCCCAGTCCATAGTATTCATTTTTACAATCTCTAAACGATTCTTCAATGGCCATTCTACGTGAATATAAATGGACAAGCTTATTCGCTCCGAATTGATTTTGCGGAAGGTTGGAGACTAAGAACCAAGGCTCTTTGGCGGACTTGCTATGACGCTTATTAATATTGTCTTTGGTCACCACCCCTTTTCTATTTACATTATGTCGTTGTTTGTTTTTCCCTTTGAATAAAACGCCTCGACACGAATACTGACTTCTTTTCGATAAAGTACAAATGGGAAGCTCCATGGCCTTAGAAGAGGCTCGAGTATGATAATCACTTACGTAGCGCCATTGATTTTCCGTCGCCAATTTACATTTCACACTGCCGCGGGTTCTTGCCAACCAATACCAGTTGAGTCGGCTCACTTCCTTAAACCAAGGTATTTTAAACCCGGCATCTGTGCAAATAATCGGTTGGCAGTCACTCGGTAAGAGTTTAGCTAACCTAGCTAAAAAACGTTTCTGAATCACCGGCTGAGCATGTTGCTCCTCAGGATGGACCTCTTCATACAACGTAATCGCCCGACCTTTAATGGAGATAGCCGCTCTTAACATCACAAAGTTGTAGTTGTACACCGTTGACCAGTCAATATGAATTAACGGATGTTTTTCCGTGATAAACAAGTTTTGTATGATTTGATAATAGCGAGGAATAACCCGGTGTAGTCGAGGATTTCCCAACAGTCGGTCAATCCGTTTAATACTGTGCTTTTCAATGCCACCAGTGTCACAAGCCGCATTTCTTCCCATCGCTGTTAAGGTTAATTCAGAGCCATTTATGAGGCTTTTAGCAGCGGTAAACAGTGAGGTGGTAATACGCGGATCTAAAACGTTTGAATCTAAGGTAAATAAATCTGATAATAGCTTCATAGTGCTTGAGTTTGGTTATTTTTGTTTTGTGGTGAAATATATAATACCAAATTTCAAGCACTTACTTCTTTTTACTGTGGGGATTCTTCAG
>NZ_JAHKPT010000030.1 GCF_018860635.1 Aliiglaciecola lipolytica | reverse complement strand
CAAAGTGACGTCCGATTACTGAGATAATGTTTGCGCAAGGTGACTGTCATTACTTGACGTCGCCTAGAAAACTTTTTCTCTGCTTAGTGAGTCCGTTAGGTCTCTCTCAAGCGGGAGGCGTATTCTACACTTCCGGTATTTGATGTCAACAATTTATTTTATAAATTATTTAATCTTTTTTCTCGCTTTCTTCAGCTTCTCTTAAGGTTGGTTTGACAAACTTAAGATGTCCTGCAAAAGCTGGGCGCATTGTAGAGATTTATAACTTTAGGTCAACCCTAATACCGAAAAAAAAGTGAAATTAATTTAATATTGTCGAAATCAGTTTATTTAACGAACAATTACCGAATAAAGTATTATTTATAACAAATTGTTGTTACTTTTAAACTCTTAACGATTTTTGTTGTCTTACTACAGATTAGTAGGTCTAAGTAGGTGTTTATTATGAAAAAAATTACCCCGATCGTGTTAGCTTTGGGCGTTTTAAGTACTCACGCATTTGCAATACCAGCAAATGGCGTTAGTGACAATAATAGTCGCTTGACCGCTGACTTTGTTAAAAAGCAAGTTGATCAGTCGATGTCCATCGGCCGCGCAATAAAAAGTATTATCGGAAATTACCCTAGAGAAGCAATCGGAGTAGTAAGCACTGCCCTAGACTTGTATCCAGAAAAGTATAAAGAAATTATCCACGCAGCTATTTCTGCCGAACCAGCATTAACAGGTGAAGTTGTTTCTTTGGCGATTGAAAAAGGTATTAGTAGTAGCTCTAGCATTGTAGAGACAGCTATTAATGCAGAACCTAGTTATGTCGACTTTATAGTTCGCGCAGCAGCCTTTTCAACACCTGAAGAAATGGACGAAATTGTACGCATTGCCGTGGAGACAGAACCAGATTCCGCAGACAACATCGTGCAAACTTTATCTCGCTCACATCCAAATGAAATGGTAGAAATTATCAAAACTGCAGTTTCAGCAATGCCGTTTGTTGGTGAATATGTAGTAGATGCATTATTAGCAACCTTCCCAGATGAAGCTGAGCAGGTAGTTACTACCGCTTTACGCGAATCATCAAAGGAGCAAGAAAGTGTAAGAAGAATTTTGGTGACCGCTATTAATGCGGGGGTGCCACCTGAAGAGTTATTTAAGTATGCAAAAAATGCAGGTGCAACAGATGAACAGTTAGCGTTCATAAAAAACCAATAAGTTTCGACCTGGCAGTTTATTCTAATTATTATTTAGATAAATAGCAGATACAAAAAAGCCGAGCATTAGCTCGGCTTTTTTAATTGGTTTGGAGTTATTACTCCTCAGTTACTACTTCAGCTTCTTCAACTTCTTCAATAACTGGACGGTCAACTAGTTCAACGAAAGCCATTGGCGCGTTATCACCAGAACGGAAACCACATTTTAAAATGCGAAGATATCCGCCTGGGCGAGCTTCATAGCGCGGACCAAGTTCATTAAACAATTTACCAACAACTTCTTTATCACCAGTACGTGCCATCGCCAAACGACGATTAGCTACACTGTCTTGCTTAGCAAGTGTGATAAGAGGTTCGATTACGCGACGCAGTTCTTTAGCTTTTGGCAACGTAGTTTTAATAACTTCGTGCTTAACTAATGAGCCAGCCATGTTTTTAAACATTGCTTGACGATGACTGCTGTTACGATTTAACTGACGACCACTGTTACGATGGCGCATAGCTCTATCCTTCTTTACAAATCAGTTTATCTTGCGACCTGATTAATCTTTTTCTGCGATACTCTCTGGAGGCCAATTTTCTAGGCGCATACCCAAAGAAAGACCACGAGATGCCAACACGTCTTTAATCTCAGTAAGAGATTTCTTACCTAAGTTAGGCGTTTTTAACAGCTCAACTTCAGTGCGTTGCACCAGGTCACCAATGTACTGGATAGCTTCAGCTTTCAAACAGTTAGCTGAACGTACAGTAAGCTCTAAATCATCAACTGGACGAAGAAGAATAGGATCAAATTCCGGCTTCTCTTCTTTAGCAACAGGCTCTGAAATATCACGAAGTTCAACGAATGCGTCTAATTGCTCAGCTAAAATTGTAGCTGAACGACGAATCGCTTCTTCCGGATCCAAAGTTCCATTGGTTTCCATATCAATAATTAATTTGTCTAAATCTGTGCGTTGTTCAACACGAGCAGATTCAACGTTATAAGCTATACGCTCTACTGGACTATAAGAAGCATCAACTAACAAACGACCGATAGGTCGATCATCTTCTTCAGAGGAACGGCGAGTTGACGCAGGAACATATCCACGACCCATTTCAACTTTGATACGCATGCTTAACTCGGCATCGCCAGTAAGCGTACAAATCAAATGGTCAGGATTAAAGATCTCTACATCTCCATCATGCTGAATATCACCAGCAGTAACAGGGCCTGCACCAGACTTGACTAAAGTAAGAGTAGCTTCAGTTTTGCCTTCGATTTTAACAGCCAAACCTTTAAGGTTAAGCAAAATCTCGATGACATCTTCTTGTACACCCTCTTTAGTGCTGTACTCATGTAATACACCATCGATTTCAACTTCTGTCACGGCGCAACCAGGCATCGATGACAAAAGGATGCGACGAAGCGCGTTACCAAGAGTATGACCAAAACCACGCTCTAATGGCTCAAGTGTCACTTTAGCGCGTGTTGGTGATAAGTTTTCTATTTCCACTAACCTTGGTTTTAGGAATTCAGTTACAGAACCCGGCATTGTTTCCTCTCTTGATTATGCTTTACTTAGAGTAAAGTTCGACGATCAACTGTTCGTTAATTTCAGCAGACAAATCAGTTCTTTCAGGAACACGTTTGAAAACGCCTTCCATCTTCTTGCTGTCTACTTCAATCCAAGTTGGTTTCTCACGTTGGTCCGCCAACTCTAAAGCAGCAACGATACGCGCTTGCTTTTTAGATTTCTCACGAACGGAAACAACGTCTTCAGCAGAAACATTATAAGAAGGTATATTAACAACCTTACCGTTAACCATAATAGCTTTATGGCTTACTAGCTGACGAGCTTCAGCACGTGTACTAGCAAAACCCATACGGTAAACAACATTGTCAAGACGCTGTTCTAAAAGCTGTAGCAAGTTTTCACCTGTGTTGCCTTTTAAACGCGCTGCTTCTTTATAATAGTTACGGAACTGCTTTTCCAATACGCCATACATACGACGTACTTTTTGCTTTTCACGTAGCTGCACACCGTAATCAGACAAACGGCCACGACGGGCTCCATGCTGACCTGGGGCAGTATCTATCTTACATTTCGAGTCAATTGCTCGAACGCCACTTTTAAGGAACAAATCTGTTCCTTCGCGACGACTAAGTTTGAGTTTTGGACCCAAATATCTAGCCATGATCTTTCTCCAACTGTCCGTCGATTAAACGCGACGTTTTTTCGGTGGACGACAACCGTTGTGAGGAATAGGTGTCACATCGGTAATATTAGTGATTTTATAACCAGTTGCATTCAAAGCACGGATTGCAGATTCACGACCTGGACCTGGACCTTTTACGAATACTTCTAAGTTTTTCAAACCGTAATCCTGAGCAGCAATACCTGCGCGCTCAGCAGCAACCTGTGCAGCAAAAGGGGTAGATTTACGTGAACCACGGAAACCTGAACCACCTGACGTTGCCCAAGACAAGGCGTTACCTTGACGGTCAGTAATTGTCACTATTGTGTTGTTGAAAGACGCATGGATATGAGCCATACCGTCTGCAACTTGACGTTTTGCGCGCTTACGCGTGCTTTTTGTAGGTGCTTTAGCCATAACTAACCTCGCTTACTTTTTAATTGGCTTACGAGGACCTTTACGGGTACGCGCATTTGTTTTAGTGCGTTGACCACGTAGAGGTAAGCTACGACGGTGGCGTATACCACGGAAGCAACCTAGGTCCATCAAACGTTTGATGTTCATTGACACTTCACGGCGAAGATCACCTTCTACCATGAATTTCGCGACTTCGTCACGAAGCTTGTCAATCGTTGTTTCATCAAGATCTTTAATCTTGGTTGACTCTGTAACACCAGCAGCTTCACAAATGCTTTTCGCACGTGTCGCGCCTACGCCATAGATTGATTGGATAGCAATCACAGCGTGCTTGTGTTCAGGGATGTTAATGCCAGCGATACGGGCCATTAACAGCACTCCTCTTAAATTATTGTCATCAGCCTAAAAAGCCCGATAGGATACTTACCCGATGACCAAATTGCAAATTAAGCTTGGGTGAGTCGGTAGTATGACCGATTTCACCCAAATACCACATTTCGATTAACCTTGCCTTTGCTTATGCTTAGGGTCAGAACTACAAATTATACGTACCACGCCATTGCGTTTTACGACTTTGCAGCTACGGCAAATCTTTTTAACGGATGCACGAACTTTCATATCACCACTCCGTAAACGCTTATCTTAACGACCGTAGCCTTTAAGATTCGCTTTCTTAAGAACAGATTCATATTGATGTGACATCAAATGAGTCTGCACCTGCGCCATGAAATCCATGATTACCACCACGATAATAAGTAGTGATGTACCGCCAAAATAGAACTGAACGTTCCAAGCGATCAACATGAATTCAGGCACCAAACAAATAAAGGTTATGTAAAGTGCGCCTGCCAAAGTAAGGCGTGTCATTACTTTATCGATGTAACGAGACGTTTGCTCACCAGGACGAATACCAGGTACAAAAGCACCAGACTTTTTCAAGTTATCTGCTGTCTCACGTGGGTTAAATACCAACGCAGTATAGAAGAAACAGAAGAAGATAATCGCCGCAGCGTATAACATTACGTACAAAGGCTGCCCAGGGGACAACATCAAAGCCACATCCTGTAACCAGGAGAATGACTCATTTTGACCGAACCAACTTGCGATAGTTCCAGGGAACAAAATAATACTAGATGCAAAGATAGGAGGAATAACACCGGCCATATTTACCTTAAGAGGTAAATGCGTACTTTGTGCTGCAAAAACCTTACGGCCTTGCTGTTTCTTCGCATAGTTAACAACAATACGTCGTTGACCACGTTCAACAAACACTACAAAGTAAGTGATGGCTACAATGATTACACCAATCAACAATAACAATAGTACATTCAGGTCACCTTGTCTGGCTTGCTCCGCAGTCTGACCAATCGCTGTAGGCAGACCGGCAACAATACCAGAAAAGATCAAAATGGAGATACCGTTACCGATACCTCTTTCGGTAATTTGCTCACCTAACCACATCAAAAACATGGTACCAGTAACCAAACTCACTACCGCTGTAAAGTAAAAACCGAAACCAGGGGCAATCACCAAACCTGAAATCAAGTTAGGTAAATTAGTCGCTATTCCAATTGCTTGGAAAGTTGCCAACACCAACGTAAAGTAACGTGTGTACTGACTTATTTTACGACGTCCGGCTTCGCCTTCTTTTTTCAACTCAATCATCGGCGGATGCACAACTGTAAGCAACTGCATGATAATTGAAGCCGAAATATATGGCATAATACCTAGGGCAAGAACCGATGCGCGCTCAAGTGCACCACCTGAAAACATATTAAACATTTCCACGATAGTGCCCTTTTGCTGCTCAAATAACTGAGCTAACACATTGGCATCAATACCAGGAATAGGTACATATGAACCGAGTCTAAATACAATGATCGCACCTAGTACGAACAATAGTCTTGATTTAAGCTCGCTCAAGCCGCCTTTAGCGCTTGAGTCCTGTCCTGGTTTTGCCATCTAGCTTATTCCTCTACTTTACCGCCAGCTGCTTGAATTGCTTCAAGTGCGCCTTTAGATACCTTTAAACCTTTTACAGTAACTGCACGAGAGATTTCGCCACTTTTCATAACTTTGACGTTTAGCATTTCTTTTTTGATAAGACCTGCTGCTTTCAAAGTTACTAGTGAAACCTCATCACCTTCTACTTTAGCAATTTCACTCAATGTAACTTGGTCAGAAACAAAGGATACACGAGAAGTGAAACCGAACTTAGGTAGACGGCGCTGGATTGGCATTTGTCCGCCTTCAAAACCAGGCTTAACAGAACCGCCAGAGCGACTCTTTTGACCTTTGTGACCGCGGCCACCAGTTTTTCCAAGACCTGAACCGATACCGCGACCTACGCGCTTACCAGAATTTTTAGCTCCAGGTGCAGGAGCAATAGTATTTAATTTCATCTCTTACTCCTCCACTAATTCGACCATGTAATATACACGGTTGATCATGCCACGAACGGCTGGGGTGTCTTCCAACTCACGAACATGCCCGATGCGACGCAAACCTAAACCAGTCAATGTAGCTCTGTGCTTAGGTAGACGACCAATAGAGCTTTTAGTTTGCTTTACTTTAATCATCTTAGCCATGTTCAATTACCCCAAAATTTCGTCAACAGGCAATCCACGTTTTGCAGCAATCCCTTCAGGAGAGTTCATCTCTACTAAAGCATTGATTGTTGCACGAACAACGTTGATTGGGTTTGTTGAGCCGTAGCATTTTGAAAGTACGTTTTGTACACCTGCAACTTCAAGAACTGCACGCATTGCACCACCGGCAATAATACCAGTACCTTCTGATGCTGGTTGCATGTAAACCTTGGAGCCTGAGTGACGTCCTTTAATTGGATGCTGTAGCGTGTTGCCGTTAAGGTCTACGTTCACAAGATTGCGACGTGCCTTTTCCATAGCTTTTTGGATTGCAGCAGGTACTTCACGTGCCTTACCGTAACCAAAACCAACACGACCATTTCCGTCACCAACTACTGTCAAAGCAGTAAAGCTAAAGATACGACCACCTTTAACTACTTTTGATACACGGTTTACAGCGATCAGCTTTTCTAACAGGTCACCCTGTTGTTGAACTTCTACTTTAGCCATAATTAACTCCTAGAACTGAAGGCCTGCTTCACGTGCAGCGTCAGCTAATGCTTTAACTCGACCGTGATATTTGAAACCACTACGGTCAAAAGCAATTTCTTTGATGCCTTTTTCAATAGCGCGTTCTGCAATCGCTTTGCCTACTGCTGCAGCAGCTTCAGAATTACCCGTAGATTTAAGGGAATTACGAAGTTCTGTTTCAACAGTAGAAGCCGCCGCTAACACTTCTGAACCACTAGGCGCGATTAACTGCGCGTATATGTGGCGAGGTGTGCGGTTAATAACCAAGCGATGCGCGGCCAGTTCACTAATTTTTTTGCGGGCGCGGGTAGCGCGACGCAAGCGAGCTGATTTCTTATCCATCGTATCACCTACCTACTTTTTCTTAGCTTCTTTACGACGCACAACTTCATCAGCATAACGAACACCCTTACCTTTATAAGGCTCTGGTGGACGATAAGCGCGGATGTTAGCTGCAACCTGACCTACCACTTGCTTATCAGCGCCTTTGACGACGATTTCAGTTTGGGTAGGAGTTTCAATCGAAATACCAGCAGGCATTTCATAAACTACTGGGTGAGAGAAGCCCAACGTTAGGTTAAGTTTGCTACCTTGTGCTTGAGCACGGTAACCAACACCTGTTAGTTGTAATTTCTTTTCGAACCCTTCAGATACACCATGTACCATTGCATTCAATAAAGAGCGAGCTGTACCAGCTTGAGCCCAATTGTTAGCGAAACCTTCACGAGGAAGTGCTTTCAATTGATTCTCTTCTTGTACGACTTCAACTGCGTCGTTGAATGAACGATTTAGAGTACCGTTTTTTCCTTTAACTGTGACATCTTGACCAGCGATAGTTACTTCTACACCAGATTTGATATCGACAGGAGCTTTTGCTATACGTGACATATTCTATCTCCCGTTACGCTACATAACCGATGATCTCACCGCCCATGCCAGCTTTACGAGCTGCACGGTCAGTCATCACACCTTTTGAGGTAGACACGATAGCTATTCCCAAACCACCCATCACTTTAGGAAGCTCATCTTTTTTCTTATAGATGCGCAGACCAGGACGACTGACTCGTTCAATGCTCTCAATTACTTTTTTGCCTTCGAAGTATTTAAGTGCTACTTCAATTACAGGCTTAACGTCACCAGACACAGCGAAGTCAGAGATATAACCTTCATCTTTTAAAACTTTAGCGATTGAAACGCGAAGTTTAGAAGAAGGCATAGCAACTGTTACTTTGCTTGCCAATTGGCCGTTACGAATGCGGGTAAACATATCCGCGATAGGATCTTGCATGCTCATATTGGCTACTCCTTACCAGCTGGCTTTTTTAAGGCCAGGGACTTCACCGCGCATTGCTGCTTCACGCAACTTTATACGGCTAAGACCAAATTTGCGTAGGAACCCATGTGGACGTCCAGTTACACGGCAGCGGTTTTGCTTGCGTGATAGACTAGAGTCACGTGGAAGTTGTTGTAGCTTAAGAACAGCATCCCAACGTTCTTCATCAGTAACGTTAACATCGCTGATAATCGCTTTTAGCTCAGCACGTTTAGTACCGTACTTTGCTGCTAGCTTGGCGCGTTTTACTTCGCGCGCTTTCATTGATTCTTTTGCCATAACCCTACACCTTATTTTCTAAACGGGAAGTTAAAAGCGGTTAAAAGCGCTTTTGCTTCATCGTCTGAGTTTGCGCTAGTAGTGATAGTAATATCCATACCGCGAATCTTATCAACTTTATCAAAGTCGATCTCAGGGAAGATAATTTGCTCACGTACACCCATGCTATAGTTACCACGGCCGTCGAATGATTTTGCATTCAAGCCACGGAAGTCACGGATACGAGGAATTGCGATTGAAATCAAACGTTCCAAGAATTCCCACATACGCTCACCACGTAAGGTTACTTTACAGCCAATCGGATAACCTTCACGGATTTTAAAACCCGCTACAGACTTACGAGCAACAGTAACAATTGGTTTTTGTCCAGCAATCGCAGCCATATCAGCCTGCGCGTTTTCCAAAACTTTCTTGTCCGCTATCGCTTCACCTAAACCCATGTTTAAGGTGATTTTTTCGATCCGAGGGACTTGCATGACGCTTTTGTAGTTGAACTGCTTCGCAAGTTCGCCCACTACTGTTTCTTTATAGAAATCATGCAGTTTCGCCATCGTACTCTCCAATTAATTAAACTAGTTCGCCGTTAGATTTGAAGAAACGAACTTTCTTCTCATCTTCGAAACGGAAACCAACGCGATCTGCTTTACCCGTCGCTGGGTTAACAACCGCTACATTTGATACGTGAATTGCTGCTTCCTTTTCAATGATGCCGCCAGGGACATTCATTTGAGGATTAGGCTTCTGGTGTTTCTTCACCAAATTCACACCTTCTATTATTAGCTTGTCATCAGACGCTAGTACTTTAAGGACTTTGCCTTGTTTTCCTTTGTCTTTGCCTGCTAATACGACTACTTCATCATCACGACGAATTTTTCTAGCCATTATCGTGACTCCTTATAGTACCTCTGGGGCCAATGAAATGATCTTCATGAATGAATCTCCACGAAGCTCACGAGTGACCGGGCCAAAGATACGCGTACCAATAGGTTGCTTGTTTGCGTTAAGCAAAACAGCTGCGTTATTATCAAAACGGATAGTAGAACCATCAGCTCGACGAACGCCTTTCCTAGTACGCACCACCACTGCATTCAGAACGTCACCTTTTTTTACTTTGCCACGAGGAATTGCTTCCTTGACAGTAACTTTGATGATGTCACCGATATGTGCATAACGGCGATGCGAGCCACCAAGAACCTTAATACACTGAACCCTGCGAGCGCCGGAGTTGTCGGCAACATCCAGGTTAGTTTGCATTTGGATCATGTTAGTGCTCCGCTGTTTAAATTAAGACCCTCACGGGTCGTTTAAGCTACAAAAATTCTAACAAACTAAAAGTTTAATGCTTTTTCGCTTGCTGAAAATTCATACATACCCCTATAAAAAGGGCGCGAAACTATAACAGAAAATAAAGCTGTGTGATAGCGCAATTTCAAAATAATTGTAGAATAAGTGGTAATCAGTAAATATAGATTTACAAAGGAAGGTTTAACGGCTGTGGGAAAATAACTTGTTGGATAAAAAAATCGGCTCTAAGGAGCCGATTTTTACTGAATCAATTGGTTAATATAGAAGTGAAATCTTATATCCTGTTGGAGAATCTAACGACTCTTCAATAGTAATTATATAATTTGCTTCTTCATTTAAACCTAGTAGTTCAGTTCTATCCAATAAGATTTGGGTATCTTCATTGTCATCGAATACCGCTACCAATTCATAGAAATCACTTGGCAATGTAACCGATTTAGATTCACCAAAGTCGATACTTGATATTAGGTACTCAGCAGATTCAATGGTTTCGTCTTTACGTACAAAATATAAGTCAACGTCGATGAAATCAGAAACTAAGTTAGCAGCTACCACTTCTTTATCGTAAACCTGAGGTTGATCACTCTCATCGAAAGATAGTGAAGTTAGCTTATCGTTAGCATCTTGATAGATGATGATAGCCTTACTTTCACCTTGGTTTAACGTTACTAAGCGATTGTTAAAGTTAATAGTACCGTCAGTTGTTAGCTCAGCAGATAAACGATAATCACCGAATTCGATATCATTAAAGTCAGTTTTTTCATTTGCATTTACTTGCAAAGGATCAGTTACTTCATTTCCTTCTAAGGTAAATTCAACGGCGCCATTGTCTAGACTGTTGTAAAGACGGTATTGAGCGCTCGCATTAACATCATCAAGGTTCGACACTGTTGAAGAGTTAAGCACTAAATCAATTTCGATATCATCTTGAATCGCACCACTGCTGCTGCGAATGACTAGAACATACTCAGTAGCAAATTGGAATGAAACTGTATTAGACTCAAAAATGACGTCAGTTGAACCAGGTTCAGTTAGGTAAATAGTATAGCTACCTTCGTCGAAGTTTTCGTCATCGTCATCAGGAGCCCAGTAAACCATCTCATCCAAGCTTTCGTAATTTATGGTAGATAACAAGTTAGCTTCACTAAACGGAGAACCTGAATCACTCATATACAAATCGTAGCTGCTTTGGTCAGAAACAACCGAAATAGCAAATAATCTAAAATGGTCATCAAGCTCTTCGCGCTCAAAGCGATATTCATTGAACGTTGGGTCGGTGAAATCACCGGTTAGCATTACCAACGTTTTCTGACCATTTGGTAAATCAATATCGCGAGTCTCAAGAATCACTTCTTGGTCATCTGAATCTGTCCGATAAAACTCAATTTCAGTAAATCCCGTATCGGTCTGGATCATACTAGTGACATCACCGTAAGACGCAGATGCTAGAACTTGCGTTTCTTCAGTGCCGCGCATAGTGGTTAAAGCACTATTTGTGGAACCATTGTAAAATTGAATATAACCAGAAGAACTGAATTCAGTATCATTGTCATCTGAGCTACTGCAGGCTGTTAACCCTGTGGCCAATAACACACCCATCAGGGCAAAACTAACTTTACTTCGCATTAAAACACTTTCCTTAAAAACAAGCGCAAAACCTAATTGCAGGGATTCTATAACGAAGTTACGATTCATACACTAAATAAAAGTTCAAATCTTTAGATAATCTTTTCAAAAAACTCGTAAACTCCAATAGAAAACAATGGGCAGTGACTTTAAGTATGCCAATAAAAAATGACAACTACCTAATTCAACCGCCCCTACTGAAAATGAAAACTGTTAATTACCGCCCACCATTTCGCTAGTAGTTTATATCCAAATCAGATTAAGTGAGATGGAAATATCCGCCTATGATAACCAAACCACCTTTTCTTTGTAAGGTGCATTAATCACATCTTTGTATTTTTTCTCTAAAACATGCCGTTTTATTTTCAAAGTTGGCGTTAATAAGTCGTTTTCAATCGTCCAATCATCTTCAACAACTACTAATCTATCTAAAACTTGATGACTTTCTAAGTTGGCGTTCACTTTATGTACGGTTTCTTCGAGAGACCTAATCACTTGTTCGGCGCTTTGTTTTCTCGCTATTTCGGAAATAATCAACAATGCGATAGGCTGCTTGAGGTCACTGCCCGTTACACAAACCTGTTCGACTATTTCATTTTCCATGATTAACGATTCAATCGGCACCGGCGTTACGTATTTACCCTTGGCGGTTTTAAAAATATCTTTTAAGCGTCCAGTGATACGAATATACCCTTCATTATCTAATTCGCCTTTATCACCGGTTCGCAAATAACCATCTTCAGTAAAGACTTCGGCAGTTTTTTCAGCCTCTAAATAGTACTCCTTCATATTACAGGGGCCTTTAACTTGAATTTCCCCATCCTCAGCAATACGAATATCGACACCTTCATAGGCTTTACCAATACAACCAATTTTGTCTTCACGGAAAGGCACGCTGCTAGTTCCATAAGCACAGTTTTCTGTCATGCCCCAGCCTTCACAGATTTCTATGCCGATGCGGTGAAACCAGTGGATTGTGGCGGGAGGAATTGGTGCAGACCCGCTGGCGCACAGACGGGCGTTATCTAACCCCAAGCCTTTACGAATTTTCTTAGCGACAATACCTCCAATAATAGGTATCCGTAATAAACGCTCAAGTTTCCTCTGGGGCATTTGCGCCAAAACCCCCATTTGAAAACGAGTCCAGAGTCTTGGAACAGATATAAACAATGTAGGTTGGCAGCGCTGAATATCTGTTTTAAACGTGTCCAACGATTCGATGAAAAATATGTGTAGCCCAGAATATAAACTCGCCATCTCGACTAATATTCTCTCAGTAATATGAGCAAGGGGTAGATAACTTAGAATTCTGTCTTGTTCATTGACACTTAATGCAGATAACGACGATTTCGCAGTCCAGCTAACAGATTCATAGGTTTGTACAACACCTTTAGGCGCACCAGTACTTCCTGATGTATAAATAATGGTCATAACATCTTTCATATCGGGTACGGGATATCCCTCGAACTCACCGCCTGCGGTGAAAGTTTCCCAATCGACGTCACACATGTTCCCAGCATATGGAAAAGCAATACTCTTAATACCATCAGGAATTGCAGCAATTTGCTCCGCCGCATGTTCCAACTTACCCACAAAAACGACTGGGCATTTAGCATGATCTAACACGTAGGATATTGTGTCAGGGCCGGCGGTTGGGAAAATCGGTATTGAAATGTGTCCGGCCATCATTATGGCTAAATCAGTGATGAACCATTCGGCGCAATTTTTTGAAATAAGTCCAATATGGCTGCCTTTTGGTAACCCTAAGTTGGTCAAACCTTGCGCCACTTGACGTACTTTTTGATCCACTTGCTGCCAACTATATTCAGTTACTTTGCCATTTAGAGGTTGAGTTAAATATATTTTATTGGGGTGTGATTTTACTTTTTCGTAAAATAATTCTAGAGGCGTTTTAGTGGTCATTTGGATACCTGATTCGTTCCGACTAGGTTAAATTTACTCATTGATTGAATGAATAAACCGTCTAAGTCTTTAAATTAACAAAAAGATAACACTATTAGAACACTGCTTGCGGCTGAATGAACCTTATTTTCGATGAATCAATAATCATTTTTGATGATAGAAAACTATTCAACATATTTTTACTGAAAAATGCAGCGAGTTATTAATGAATTTTAACTTAGTATTAGCGCAGGTAAACAGAGGTTGGGCTGATGGTTTATTCACTGACATTGAAAGCTTGAGGTAAGTGAATAAACCATATTGTAGAATGACTAAACTTGTCTTTGGCGGACTATTTCAAACAAGCAAACCCCAGTTGCAACTGAAACATTCAAACTAGTAACGGTGCCAGCCATTGGCAGTTTGATAAGCTCATCGCAATGTTCTCGGGTTAATCGTCTCATGCCCTTGCCTTCAGCCCCCATGACTAGAGCAATAGGGCCATTAAACGAGCACTCATAAAGGCTCTGTTTTGCTTCGCCTGCAGTGCCAACAATCCATACTCCAGCTTTTTGCAGTTCCCTTAAGGTTCTTGCTAAGTTGGTGACTTGCACTAATGGAATTACGTCAGCAGCTCCGCTGGCAACTTTGCGTACTGTAGGTGTTAATGCCGCTGACTTATCTTTGGGCACCACTAGGGCATGAACGCCAGCTGCCTCTGCAGTACGTAAACAAGCACCTAAATTGTGAGGATCGGTTACTCCGTCAAGGATAAGCAAAAACGGCTTATCATTGCTTTCAACTATCGCCATTAAGTCATTTTCACTGTATTGCTTACCAGGTTTAGCTCGAGCAACGACTCCTTGGTGTTGTTCACCATCCACTTTATCGTCTAAGGTTTTGCGTTGGCAAAATTGCACAGCAATCCCAAAACGTCGAGCTTGATTGATTATGTTGAACAATCGATCATCTTCACGACCTTTGAGCACAAACAACTCTATGAGTCTTTCGGGTTCGCGCTGAACAACTGCTTCTAAAGCGTGAATACCATATAACCACTCTTGCTGAGCCATGCCTATTTATTCCTTTTTGCTGAACGACGTTTAGACTTTGCAGCCTTAGTCGATGATTTATCTGTGGCTCTTCTGCTTGGTTTACCAGCCCCTTTTTTCGCCGCACCTTGTTTGGCCGACTCCTTGGGTTCGCCTTTTGATTGCGTTTTATCGGTCGCCTTTCTAGGCTTGCTTCCGGCAGCTTTGCGAGCTCCGCGGCCCTTAGGTTCATCTAAGATAAAGTCAATTTTTCGTTCATCCAGATTAACCGCTGCCACTTTAACTTTGAGGGGATCACCTAAACGGTAACGTTTACCCATAGCTTCACCAACCAGACATTGTTTCACTTCATCAAAATGATAGTAGTCATTTTCCAATGATGAGATGTGTACCAATCCATCGATATGAAACTCACTCAAGCGCACAAAAAAGCCGAAACCGGTAACAGACGCAATAACGCCTTCAAATACATCGCCTACGTGGTCCAACATGAATTCACATTTTAACCAATCAGCCACGTCTCTTGTCGCATCATCTGCTCGGCGCTCAGTCATTGAACACTGTTCGCCTAGCGCCTCTACCTCTTCTTCGCTGTATGACTTACCACCGGTTTTACTTTTACGGCTGGCTTGCTTATCAAGAACCGCTTTAATTGCGCGGTGCACCACTAAGTCAGGATAGCGCCGAATTGGCGATGTAAAATGAGCGTAAGCTTCTAAAGCCAATCCAAAGTGACCAATATTGTCATTGTCATATACCGCTTGCTTCATTGACCGCAACAGCATAGTTTGTATCAACTCTTGATCTGGACGACCTTGTATTTTTCCCACTAAATCGGTGAAATCTTGCGGTTTAGCTTCTTTACCTATGCGATGTTCAATGCCGACTTCTTTCAAATAAGACGTAAAAGAAGTCAATCTGTCTTCATTCGGTTCATCGTGGATTCGATACAATGCTGGCGCTTTATTTTTTTCTAAAAATTGAGCCGCCGACACATTTGCCAAAATCATACATTCTTCAATCAGCTTGTGGGCATCATTGCGCACCACTGGAACAATGTGATCTATTTTCCGTTGTGCATTGAACACAAATTTACTTTCTTGAGTTTCAAACTCAATCGCGCCCCGCTTATTACGTGCTCTTTTCAGCACACGGTACATATCATGCAAATTACGCAAATGGGGAACGTGCTCAATGTAACGTTTATGTAATTCTGGATCGCCGTCTAAAATAGCACCCACTTTGGTATACGTAAGGCGAGCCTTAGAATTCATAACGGCTTCATAAAACTGGTAATCTTGCAGCTTTCCGTGCGCACTAATCGTCATTTCACAGACCATGCACAAACGATCAACTTCAGGATTAAGGGAACATAACCCGTTGCTCAATACTTCAGGCAACATAGGAACTACTTGTTCAGGAAAGTAAACTGAATTACCGCGCTGTTGTGCTTCATCATCCAATGCGGTGCCGGTTTTCACATAATAACTGACATCAGCAATAGCAACCCAAAGCTGCCAACCTCCTTCGTCAAGAGGCTCACAAAATACCGCATCATCAAAATCACGCGCGTCTTCACCATCAATAGTAACCAGTGGCAATTGACGCAAATCAATTCGATTTTGCTTTGCTTCTTCAGGAACTTGTTCTTGTAAACTAGCAACTTGTCTACTGACAGCCTTTGGCCATTCATGAGGTATATCAAAAGTGCGCAATGCCATTTCGATTTCCATACCTGGAGCCATATGCTCGCCAAGTACTTCTAATATCTTGCCAATAGGATTTACGCGTTTGCGGGGACGCTGTATGACTTCCACTACAACAACGTTTCCCTGGCGAGCACCATTAACATGCTCAGCTGGGATCATAATTTCATGATTGATCCGGCTATCGTCGGGGATCACCATGCTGACGCCATGCTCAACAAAATATCGTCCCACAATGGGCTCTGAGCGCGGCTCAATGATTCGTGCAATTCTCGCTTCTCTGCGGCCACGATTATCAGTGCCACTTTCTTTGACTAACACTACATCATCATGAAGTAGCGCTTGCATTTGCGCTTGATGGATAAATAAATCTTTTTCGCCATCATCGCGTTTAAGGAAGCCAAAACCGTCTCGGTGGCCTATTACCCGGCCTTTAATGAGTTCCATTTTATCGGCCACGCCATATTTTTTCTGACGATTGAAGACTATTTGACCTTCGCGCTCCATGGCTCTTAAGCGCCGTTGAACACCTATGCGGCTATCTTCGTCTGAGGCTTTGACTAACTGGCAAATTTCTAAAAATGTAAGGGGAGTTTTTTGCTCTACCATCACCTGCAGCAAATATTCTCTACTTGCTACAGGGTTTTCATATTTGTCTTTTTCACGCAGGAAATGAGGATCGTTTTTTTCTAAATTTTGTTTATTTTTTATATTCATATTCGGCATTATAGTCATTGATTGTTACTAAACTATGTTTTTTTGAAATTTTGGGCAAATTTTATTCAAAAGCAGCCAAATAGCCCTGCAATATGTGTTTAGGCATACACTTTAAATAAACTGATAAGCATCTCCAAACAGGTTTTCCAACAATAAGCCTTGTTTTTGGAAATCGTCTCGAGCCACACCGGCCATTTCAAATCGACCTGCAACATACACTTGATAGGGTTCTAAACTGACAAAATCAGCCAATATGGCTTGGTGAACCCAACCGGATTTACCTTGCCAATCTTCATCAGGTGCATCTACTACCGGAATAAATCGAAAATTCGAATGCTCTTTCTCCAGTTCAATCAGCGCTTCGTATTCATACATATCAGCTAACGTCTGAGTTCCCCAGTATAAAAATACAGGTTGCGTATCGGCGATTTTTAATCGTTGTTGGAGAATAGAATATGTATATGAAAACCCCGTTCCGCCAGCTAATAAAATAGTGGGTTTAATATTCTCGTCTCGTAAATATGCTTCACCATGTCCACCAGCGATATCGATTTCACCCTTGGTCTTCATTTTTTCTAACACTTGACCGGCATAATCATTGCCAACACCTGCCCCTATGTGTAACTCGATTTGGTTACTACCATCCGGCGAGTTGGCTATAGAGAAAGGTCGGGAATCGTTTTCACCCATAATAACTTTCACGTATTGTCCGGCTTTAAACGACACTGGACTTGATGCAGCCAACTTTACTCGACTAACAATGTCGGTTAACGGCTCAATTGATTCTACTTTACAACTTATTGGTGACATAAAAACGCTAGCTTCTCTTTATTAATCAGATTTAGGTAACAGCTCTAAGCTGTCCCAGATTTCGTCTACATAGGACTTAACTGAGGCATCCATCTCAATCGGCTCGCCCCATTCTCTATCGGTTTCACCCGGCATTTTATTGGTAGCATCCATTCCCATTTTCGAACCTAATCCTGAAACGGGGGACGCAAAATCAAGATAATCGATTGGCGTATTCTCGATTAACGTTGTATCTCTGGATGGATCCATTCGCGTTGTGATTGCCCAGATAACATCTTTCCAATCTCTGGCGTTCACATCGTCATCGCAAACTATCACAAACTTGGTGTACATGAACTGACGTAAGAATGACCAAACTCCCATCATTACCCGTTTGGCATGACCAGGATATTGTTTTTTCATGGTCACTATTGCTAACCGATAACTACAGCCTTCTGGAGGAAGATAAAAATCAACAATTTCAGGAAATTGCTTTTGTAGAATGGGTACAAACACTTCGTTTAGCGCAACGCCCAATATTGCTGGCTCATCAGGTGGTCTGCCAGTATAAGTTGAATGGTATATGGGATCTTTTCGATGAGTTATATGGGTTATTGTAAAGACCGGAAACTCATCCACTTCATTATAATACCCAGTATGGTCACCATAAGGTCCTTCTGGTGCAGTTTCACCGGGCGCAATGTATCCTTCTAATACAATTTCAGCATTGGCCGGTACCTGAAGGTCATTACTGATAGATTTAACTACTTCGGTTTTATCTCCCCGCAATAAGCCTGCGAATGCGTATTCTGACAGACTGTCTGGAACCGGTGTTACGGCGCCAAGTATGGTTGCTGGATCAGCCCCAAGAGCCACTGATACCGGATAGTTTTCACCGGGATTTTGCTGACAAAACTCTCTAAAGTCCAGGGCGCCACCACGGTGGGATAACCAGCGCATTATCACTTTATTTTTGGCTATCACTTGTTGTCGGTAAATGCCTAAATTCTGTCGTTTTTTGTTTGGACCTCGGGTAACAGTTAACCCCCAAGTAATCAAAGGAGCCACATCACCTGGCCAACACCTTTGAATGGGAAGTGTCGACAAATCTACATCTTCGCCGGTAATCACCACTTGCTGACAAACGGCTTTACGCACTTCTTTGGCTGGCATATTCAACACTTGCTTGAACACCGGCAGTTTCTCCCACAGATCTTTTAAACCTTTGGGCGGCTCGGGTTCTTTTAAGTAGGCTAATAGTTCTCCAACTTCCCGTAGGGCGCCAACACTTTCTTGGCCCATACCTAAGGCTACACGTTCAGGAGTACCAAAAAGGTTCGCTAAAACAGGAATCGAATAGCCTTTTGGATTCTCAAATAATATAGCGGGTCCACCAGCACGTAACGTACGATCGGCGATTTCGGTCATTTCTAAGTCAGGATCTACCTCAAGGGAAACTCGCTTAAGTTCACCTCTGCTTTCTAACTGCGCTATAAAATCTCGTAAGTCTTTGTATTTCATGTTGAACCGCTATCTATTCAGAACTAATAAGTATAAACCCGTGGGAAGCTTTATACGAGAGATGTGAGAATTTAGTTGTAAAAATAAATTGTTAAATTTTTGTAATTTTATCAATTCAGGGATAATCTAAACACAGGTGATCTTCCATTGTACAAAAGCTATGCAATCGAACATTAGATGCAGTGTGTTATTAATTATCTCGATAATGAGTTTTCACGCGTCAGCAGCATGTGATAGCCCTGCCCATAGGCAATTTGATTTCTGGCTAGGAACTTGGGACGTATATTCTCCACAACACAAAATTGTTGGAATAAATAAAATCACCTCACAACTAAACGGATGTATTTTAACAGAAGAATACCAAACGCCTTCAGGCTACCAAGGTCAAAGCATCAATATATTTGATGTTAGCAACCAACAATGGCATCAAACTTGGGTAGATAATAGCGGTTTACTTCTGTCTTTGAATGGCAAATTTGACGGGCAATCTATGGTACTTGAAGGTCCGGGAAAAACACCTAAAGGAGAAAATATTGTGCACAGAATTACTTGGACGCCATCAGCCGGCAAAAGCGTACGTCAACATTGGGAGTCCAGCCAGAATAATGGCAAAACTTGGACAACCCTGTTTGACGGAAAATATGTAAAACGAAAATAACATTCAACATTATAAGAAGAGTAAATTATGCCTTTTAACAACGAGCTCACCGAAGAACTTAATCTAATCTTAAAATTCCCCAACAAAAGTTTAATGCAAGGACTAAAAATCCATCACGATGCTGAACAGTCAATGGTAGATGCAGCAAAAAGGTTATTTGACAAAGGCGTGGTTAGTCAACCAGATGGCGGCTATCTAACTGATTTAGGACATGATTTAGCAGAACACGCGCAAATTATTCAGTCCGCCCTAACTTCCCGATAGAATTTGGATAAATACGGCAGGCAACGGTTGTATCGACTGTTGTCGCTGTCATCTAGTTGTATTCTAAGGGCAGCTCTTTGGGTGCCCCGTGCCTAAATGTGCTTTTGTATTTAGTATTTTGCGTAAATGTCGATACAATCACTATAGTTGGTTAATTTTTTGACTCTGCGGAAAATTTGATATGCGCCTGTTTAAGTTTACTTCATTTATTACATCATTGGCTTTGTTGTCGTTTAATTTGCACGGTGCAGAACCGATAAAAGCGGTTGAATTATACACTCAAGATGAATTGATTGGATTGATAAATCGCAATGAACACCTCGACCGTGTGGTGCTCGACAGATGTCAACTTGTGCAAGACATTGAAGCACGCGCGGAAACCCTAAAGATTCCTTCTTTTCAATTTTTGTGGGGCGATATGTTAGCCTGGGGGGTGTGTGTTGATGCAGAACCAACTAGAGGCATTAGTTATATGCAAGAAGCTGCCGATCAGGGACTACCTGCCGCTTTGGAGCAGTTAGGTCGATACTATTCTGCAGGTAAACTAGTTCAACAAGACAAGCAGCGTGCAGTTATCTATTTACGAGAGGCCGCCGCCCTAGGAAACCTCAAAGCTCAAATTCAACTTGCCGATTTATTCATCGATGGATTTGGCAGCCCTTATGATTATGAAGACGCTTATCATTGGTTGTATAACGCCATCACAAATGACAAAAAAACTCATGCAAGAATTGCCAATTGTATGCATGATTTAGAAAAGTTAATGCATCCAAAGGCCGTCAGAAAAGCCAAACGTCCGTTAGATAGTTAATCTGAGGAAGGCTTCGTAGGCTGCTCAAAGGTCTCAAATTGGTCGGGTAAAAACTCCGCAAGCCGGCCTGATAAATCCACATAAGTTTTCAAAGCGGCTGGCAAAGATGCGTAAATCTTGGGAAGGTTTTCAAGTAACTTCAGGTTATTCACTCTTTTAGCTTGTTCAAGTGCAATAGGAATATTGGCAAACGAACTAAACATCAATAAACAATGTTTTAAGTCACGCTGGAATACACTCAGCTTTTCTGGTTGTTTTACTTGCACTTGTTGCCAACATCCCTGCCAAACCGATTCCAACTGACTATGCCCAGTCAATAAACCTTGCAGCCATTGGCTAACAGGAATATCTGCGGTTAAGTTATCAGGCAGAGGCTGGCCTTTGCCTGGATAGTCAATATTATTTGTGCGCATCTGCGCTAATTCATGTTGCAATAAAGCCATCAAAACTTCAGCGATATGATCCACTTCCGACTCTGAAACGCCACCGCGCTTCTGCTGAAATGCCCAGCTAAGCCAAACATCAGGCATAGGTATCTCGGGTGCAGAGCTAACAGCAAAGACAATTCCCGTCACATAATGTGGTGAATGTAATAGTGTTGGATACTGCCTGCATATTTTTTCAAGCTGTTGTAAAGCGTCAGGTTTTACGAATGGCAAAACTCATTCCTATTGGCATTTCAGATTTTAGATTCATTTAACATTGAAATTTACTGAAAAAAACATTGACAAAAAAACCACTTAGAACGTTATAATATATCAATTGATACAGTATAACATTGCATTAACATTCTAAATAAAGGAGCTCGTCGTGCTATCGCAACAATACTCTTTACTCGCCAGTACCATTATACTAGCACTAAGTGTTTCTAACCAAGTTAACGCGCAAACCAAACCAATTCAAAAAGATGAACAACAAATAGAAAAATTGGTCATTACGTCAAATCCCCTTAATCCTACTGTGCTCGAGTCTGCTACGCCAGTTTCAATTATCGCAGGTGAGGATTTAGAATCGAGAATTGCCCCAACTCTAGGTGAAACATTAAAAAACGTTCCCGGTGTTCATAGCACCTATTTTGGACCGGTTTCAAGTAGCCCCATTATTAGAGGCCTTGATGGCCCAAGAGTTAAAGTTCTACAAAACGGTCTAGATGCGTCAGATGCATCTAGAGTAGGACCAGATCACGTAGTATCCACAGAGTCAGCTAACGCCACTCAAATAGAAGTGTTACGAGGACCTGCAACGCTGTTGTACGGTAGCGGCGCAATTGGTGGTGTGGTAAATATCGTAGACAATCGTTTACCTGTGCAAAGACGAGATGAGATTGAAGGTAAAGTTAGTTACTTACATGACTCTGTTTCGAGTGAAGATTTACTTAATCTGAATGTGGATGGCGGCAATGACACAGTAATGTGGCATTTTGATGCATTTGATAGAGAAACTGAAAACTATTCCATTCCAGGTTCCGCAGATATTGATGGCACCGAAGACAGTGGTAAGTTAGATAATTCGTTTATCGATTCAAACGGTTTTACCGCAGGTTTAGGTTGGGCTTCAGATAATCTCAATGTAGCATTCTCGTTAGGCCAATTAGAAAGTGATTATGGTATACCTGGTCATTCTCATGAAGAAGAGCATGAGGAAGATGAAGAAGAGCATGAGGAAGATGAAGAAGAGCATGAAGAAGAGGAAGTCTTTGCTAGATTAGACCAAGATCGTTACCAAATGTTAGTCGATCTGCATGATCTAGATGGCTTTTTCAGTGAATTTAAATTCCGCAGTGCTTACACCGATTACAGTCATAGTGAAATTGAAGATGGCGCTATAGGTACAACGTTTAATAATGAATCCATCGAGTCCCGTTTGTGGGGAAAACATCGCAGTATCAATGGTTGGGAAGGGGTAATCGGCCTCAATTACACCAACAGTGATTTTTCAGCATTGGGTGATGAAGCTTTTACCCCTGCTTCAGAAAGTGACTCACTTGCGCTCTTTGTGCTTGAAGAGAAACATGTCGATAAATTTTTATGGCAATTGGGTTTCCGTTATGAAAAAAGTGATATTTCTGTAGATAACAGCTTTTTCGAATCAACGGAAGATGAGCACACTGATGAGATTTTCTTTGATGATGCAAGTTATTCTGCATTAAGTTTATCGGCAGGTGTGGTGTGGAGCGTTCAAGACAACGCTACATTGTCATTTAATTATGCTCGTTCTGAAAGAGCACCTTCTGCCGCTGAGATGTATTCAAACGGTCTGCATATCGCAACTAGCACATACGAACTTGGTGCTGGATTTGATATTGAACCCAGTGACGAAGCTGGTGAATACCATATAGTCCAGAACCAACAAGACGCAGAAAAGGAAATATCAAACAACCTAGATCTGACTTATCACACTTCCGGCGACAGCGTAGAGGCGACCTTTAGTATTTTTTACAATCAAATCGACAACTACCTGTTCCAACAAAATACCGGATTAGTATCTGAAGATGGTCATATTCATAGTGAAGAAGAAGGTGACGAAGAGCTTGATGCTGACCATGATCATGAAGATGAAGGTCTGGCAATATATTTATTCCGTCAGCAAGATGCTGAAATTTATGGCTTCGAAGCGGAAATAGACTGGCACATAACTGAGCAAATTCGCTTGGAAACTTTTGCCGATATAACAAAAGCAGAACTCACCAGTGGTGAAAACTTGCCTCGTATTCCACCAGCAAGAATTGGTTTTGGATTGCACTTTGAAAGTGATTATTGGCACGCTGAAGTAGGTGCAACCTACAACGCTAAGCAAACCGATATCGCTGATTATGAAACTGAAACTGCAGGTTATACCTTAGTAAATGCGGCGTATAATTATTACACCGAGGTAGCCGACAATGAATTGGTGTTATTTGTTAGAGGCAATAACCTACTCGATAAAGAAGCTCGGGTTCATGCGTCCTTTATCAAAGATGTCGCCCCTTTACCGGGTCGCTCAGTGGTAGTCGGAGCAAGATTAAACTTCTAAGATAATTCATATTCTAATATAAATGACGTTGCACCAATCACTTGCTGTAACGTCATTTTTCCCACTCAAGTAATCGAACTCCCATGCCACCTGTCTTAAAACAATTCATTTAAAAATCAGCACCATCTGCGACACTTTGCATGCCAATGTAGAGCCAAGCAAGTGACAACAATCTTACTCTGCGTTAAGCTGACTTATCACTCATTTCGTCCATCTCAATTACCCAAAAAGTCAGTGTGAACAGGGTTTAAGATAAAATTGGTATCATTATGAAAAAATTCGGCCCTGCGCTGTTGGTAACCGCTGCATTTATTGGTCCTGGAACTGTGACCACTGCCACGCTAGCAGGAGGAAACTTTGGTTTTGCCTTGGTTTGGGCGTTACTGTTCTCAGTTATCGCCACTTTTGTATTACAGGAAATGGCGTCGCGCTTAGGGTTGGTTACAGGTAGTGGCTTAGCTGAAGCTATTAGTCAACAATTCAGTGGTATCAAAAAAATGCTAGCCTGCCTGTTAGTCGTAAGTGCGATAGGTATAGGCAATGCGGCCTATCAAGGTGGCAACTTAACAGGTGCTGCTATAGGTCTATCTGGTTTATCTGGCGGAGAATTAACTCACTGGGTATGGTTACTGGCTGCAATTTCAAGTGGCCTACTGCTAACCGGCCAATACAAGTGGGTAGAAAAGTCGCTGATCACTTTAGTCTTAACCATGTCTACCGTATTTATTGCCACTATGTTTATTGCTGGACCAAGTTTACAAGACATTGTTCGGGGTGCTTTGGCATTTGATTTTCCTGATGGTAGCAGTTTAATGATAATGGCTTTGATAGGGACAACAGTTGTTCCTTATAACCTATTTTTACACGCCAGTATTGTGTCCAAAAACGCCCCTGATAAAGATAATCTAGACTCTGCATTAACAAATAATCGGATTGATAGCACCTTATCCATTGGTTTAGGTGGGTTAATTACACTGTCAATTTTATCCTGTGCAGCAAGTACCTTTTTTGCCACACAAACTCAAGTAGACGCCGCTAACATAGGTCAACAACTGGCCCCCTTATTGGGTAGCTATGCCAATGTTTTCTTCGCAATTGGCTTATTTGCAGCTGGACTCACTAGTGCGATTACCGCCCCTTTAGCCGCAGCTTACGCTGTTAGCGGCGCGCTGGGTTGGAAAACCGAACTTGCCGATAAGCGATTTAAGTGTATTTGGATTACAGTGATGATTGTTGGTGTGCTCTTTGCCAGCATTGGCATAAAACCCTTAGCGGCGATTTTATTTGCGCAAGCGGCTAACGGTTTGCTGTTACCGGTTATTGCCATCTTCTTAATCTGGACTTTAAACAGTGAAAAACTAATGGGTCAGCATAAAAACGGAATCTTAGCCAACCTGTTTGGAGGTTTAATAGTCGCATTCGTTTCAGCTTTGGGGCTGTATAAAATAGTCAGTGTTTTTATCTGATATTTTTACGCCCCAGCTGGAGAAATTAAGATTTTAGTCGATTAAATACTTCTTCAAGCATGCTTTTTGGACAACCGAAGTTAATTCTAACAAATTGTTTATTGCCAAAATCAACGCCTGGTGAGGGTCCTACTCCCTTACTTTCAAAATAAGATTGTGGGTTGTCTAAGCCTAACCCACTGGCATCTATCCAAGCCAAAAAGGTCGCTTCCACTTTTAACAATCTAAGCCCTTCAATTTGCTCTACCTGTTGCTCGACATAGGCTAAATTTGCGCGCAAATAATCGAGTAATTCAGAATGCCATTGGTCGCATAAAGTAAATGCAGCTTCGGTTGCTACCAGTCCCATAACATTTGCCCAAGGGATAAACCCTTGCATACCCGCTACAAATTCAGCGCGTAATTTACTATCAGGAATAATCGCAAACGATGTGCCTAAACCTGCAACATTAAAGGTTTTACTCGCGGCCATCAGCGTAATTGAGTTGTGCTCTAATCCAGCGAAGTTCCCAGCAGGAAAATGCTTTTTCGATTCATCTAGGACTAAATCACAATGAATTTCATCTGAACACAACTTGACGTCATATTTATTGCAAATTTGCGCAATTTTAGTGAGTTCAGCTTCACTCAATACCGAGCCAACAGGATTCATAGGGTTACATATGATAAACAACTTGCACTTAGGATCACTCGCCTGTTCTTCTAATTGCGCAAAATCCAGAGTCCATCGACCGTCAATCTCAACGCTATCGATTTCAATTCTGTTTAGTCCACTAATTCCCGGAGCAGCTCTTAAAGGTGGGTAATTAGGTGTTTGAATCATCACCGAATCCCCCGCCTCACAATAAGCTTTGCACGCTACGTTGAAAGCAGGCACAACACCTGGTGTCCAGACAATCCACTGAGGATCAATTTGCCAATCGTGTTGCTCTTTTAACCAACGCACAACAGCGTCATTTGCCGGCGTATACTGTGCTGGCAAAGTATACCCAAACAAGCCGTGCTCCACACGTTGTGCAAGAGCTGTTTGTATCGCCTTAGGGCTCGCAAATTCAGTATCTGCAACCCACATAGGTAAGATATCTGTCCCTTTGTATTTTTCCCATTTGAATGCGTGAGTAGCGGACCTGTCGATGACATCATCAAACTGCATGATTGTTCCTTTAACAATGTTAATTAGTAAAGCGGATAGTGTAAGAATCTATTTATTTTAGCAATTTCGCTACTCTATCGGTTAAGTCATGATTTTTAAATGGTTTAGCAATAAATTCTGAGGCGCCGGCTTTTTTAGCAGACATAACAAGATCTCTGGTTGCTGTTCCTGTCACCATTAAAAATGGCAAGTCCTGACGTTTCGAACGAACCGTTTTCAACAACGCAATACCATCGTGTTCCGGCATTTGCCAATCACAGATAACTAAATCAATTTTATTCATGTCATTTTTATCTATATAACGCACAGCATCAACGGCACTGTTTATGGTAATAACCTCACCTTCAACAAACTCT
This sequence comes from Aliiglaciecola lipolytica, assembly GCF_018860635.1. Taxonomy (GTDB): domain Bacteria; phylum Pseudomonadota; class Gammaproteobacteria; order Enterobacterales; family Alteromonadaceae; genus Aliiglaciecola; species Aliiglaciecola lipolytica_A. Next base: position 148,772 of record NZ_JAHKPT010000030.1, on the reverse strand, counting down.
TCTAAAATCAGCTGTATTAATTCCAAGGTAATTTGATCATCGTCAATTACAAGTATTCTGTGCATCAATCCAACCTATTTTCATAAAACATATGGGCGCTAATATACTCTGTATGCGCCAATTTTTATATTGTAAAAAAGTCTAACACCGAAGCTTTCGTTATCTGTGCGGCGCTAATGATTCGTCAGCTTCACAAAGCAAATAACTCACAAAGGTGTTGTTAAGTTGATTCAGATCAACATCAATTTATGCCATAAGCCTAAGATAAGTACATCGGATTAGGAGATAGAAAAATGAAACAAAATGTTGGCATATTAGATACAGCAATTCGTTCAATTTTAGCACTTGCATTTTTGGCAATGGCGGTTGAAGGTTTATACGGTACCACAATAAGCATTGTATTAGGTGTAATTGGCGCAGCATTATTTTATACCAGCAGTTTTGGATTTTGCTTACTGTATAAATTACTTGGAATTGATACATACCCTGACTTCAAAGATGACTCTTATCATCCAGAATGATCAAAACAGGCCCAGTTGATCGCTAGTGATGTCTTCAAAGGAGACATTTATGAAAGGTAAAATACCTTCTGCGATGGGCCTAATTTGTTTATCAATGTAATGTTCATAGTCTAAGGCTGAATGAATGTAATCTACAGGCTGAGGACCATCTAAGGTAATCACATAACTTATCCAGCCTTTGTTTTGATAACGAAGTGGTTTGTTGAGCTGTTTGTTTTGCTCATCGGCAATACGGGCAGCTTTTACGTGAGGTGGCACATTTTTCGTGTATTGGAGCAAAGGTTGGCGTAGTCGTTTTCGATATACTAGTTGTTCGTCACACTCCCCTGACCTTATTTTTCTTATCACATTAAGCAAGTAAGCACTTACATCCTGATTAGCAAACACCATTCTATACAAGGTTGGTTGAAATTCTTTAGCGAGTTTGGTCCAATCAGAACGAACCGTTTCCAAACCTTTAAATATGAGTTCAGGTTGTTTACCTGAAGCATACTTCAAACCTGCATAGCGCTTTTTGCTGCCCGTTTCAGCGCCCCGAATGGTCGGCATCAAAAAGGTTGAAAATAAGGTTTCAAACTCTATTTCTAGGTGACATGGCAAATCGAGTTGCTGTTGAATTTTTTGTTGCCACATTTGGTTAATCTCTCGCTCAAGAGTCTTTCCTATATCCAACGCTTGTTCTACTCCCTTAGTATTTTCTAGCCAAACGAAAGTAGAGTCAGTATCTCCATAAATGACTTTGTAACCTTTTTCTTCAATCCATGCAGCGGTGGTTTGCATAATTTCATGGCCGCGCATAGTGATTGAACTTGCTAAGCGTGTGTCATAAAAGGGACAGCCACCAGATCCCAGAACACCATAAAACGAATTCATTATGATTTTAATTGCTTGCGAGCGAGCCGTATCCTGTTGACGCTTTGCCTCATCTCTTTGTCGCCACAAGCTGGTAATAATATCGGGAAGAAAGTGTTTATCCCTCGAAAATAAACCGCCACGAAAGCCCGGAATAGCGTTTTCCGGCTCAAGTAACCCCTCCACTAAACCTAGTGGGTCGATTTTGAAAGTACGGATGATAGAAGGGTAAAGACTCTTGAAATCGAGTACCAATACGTTTTTGTATAAGCCAGGAAATGAGTCCATTACATATCCGCCAGGACTTGCTAACCCGCCATTTGCGGGTCGATTGGGCGATACATACCCAGAACGATGGAGTTTAGGCAGATAGAGATTAATAAAGGCAGCTACAGAACCACCAATTTTATCCAGTTCCAGCCCAGTTAATTGGCTTCGTAACAGTAAATAACTAATTAAGTTGGTATGCTCAAAGATTCTTTCCACTAACACACAATCTTGCAGATTATATTTAGCTAATTTTAGTTTGTTATGATTAAAATCATGGGTAATAGCGGCAACACGATTATCCACATCAGTGGTGTCTTTTCCCTCTCCAAGTAATGCTTGAGCGACATTTTCCAAACTAAAACTATCAAAATGGTAAGTCGCTGTTTTCAAACTATCGATACCATCAATGACCACTCGTCCAGCAATATTCATAAACGCCTGGTTACTATCATTTCGCGACTCACGCCAGTAAACGTCACTTCCATCTCGCCCAAGACGCAATCGCACGTTCAATTTGTTGGCTCTTTGGGTCAACACTTTGAAATCGAAGTTAATGATATTCCAGCCAATAATAAGGTCTGGATCAAAGTGGGTAATAGATAGATTCAATTGTTCAATGAGACGTTTTTCATCCTCAACCCATATCAGCCAATCCTGATTATCTTCCGGCTGCCCGATCATTATGACTTGTTTAAAATCGCCGCTAGATAGTCCAATTGAATATAGTTCGCCGTCCATACTGCACTCAATATCAAGAGACACTAAGGTTAGTTTCGGAATGTAATCAGCGGGTTTGAGGCGAGCATTTTTCAACGAAATATAGCCAGACGTTGCCTTGCTCTGCTCATTTTGAACCTCGCCGGTAAAATAAGCACCAGCACAGATAAAACGCTCCATCATGTATCTATCGGGCAACCTGATGTCATTTTCGAATGCAGTGATTTTTGCGGCGGCAAGAATATCTCTGGCGCGATAAAAAGGCCCAGTAGTTGCAAAATACAGGGCGTTCACAGAAGTGTGTTCGAATGTTTTTAACTTTACTGATTTGAATTCAAGCGCAATCCCCGATTGATTTAACAAAGCCCTAGCGCGCGATACATCGTGATTTGCAATGAACATCACTGGTTTTTGTTGATCAGTAATGATTTTTACCGGTCCTTGTTCGGTGCTCAACCAAAATTCGATACAGGCACAACCATTTCGTTCAACCACTTTACGAGTGAGTATGAACCCTTTCTGCGGGATATGTTGCAATAGCGGAGGCGCTCCGTTGGAATCAAAGGAAAAACCAAATTGTACAGCTTTGAAGAATACCAATCCAGATTAAAAGTCTGCTGGGCAAAAGTGTTTTGGTGAATTGATTCACTACTCTAGATTAGATGTAAAATGCGCTTTTGGTTAATTATTATAGTTCTAATTGCAGTAGTGATGGATCTTGCTCATCAAAAATCACAACCTTATCTCTCCCCCCTCGTTTCGCTTGATAAAGGGCTTTATCGCATTGCGCCATTAAACACTCTAGTGTCATGCCTTGAGCATATTCGGCTAAACCGGTAGAGATAGATAGACTGAGTCCATTTAGATCAAATGAAATCGGTAGTTGTTTAACCTTATGGGATAAACTTTTAAGTGTTTTTTCAGCATCACCAAGGGATGTATGGGGCAATGCGATCATAAACTCTTCACCGCCAATTCTACCTATTACATCAGTTTGACGGAAAGTATCTAAACATAAGCCACCAAAACTGGTTAACACCTCGTCACCAGCAGCATGACCAAAGGTGTCATTTATTTTTTTAAACAAATCGATATCAACAATAGCCACTGACAATTTAAATTTATGTCGACTGGCCAACTCAATTTGTTGTTGCAGTAACTCAAAAGCATGGCGACGATTGGCCAATCCAGTTAAACCGTCTACATTCGCTAACTTTTCCAATTTGCTTCGATTTTGGATAGTGCGATACACCAATACAATCAATAAACCACATATGATTAGAGTTGCTCCAAATAGCATTAATAACTGTAAATTTTTAGTTTCCACATCGTTGATGCTAATTTGCTGTGTGCGGTTTTCTTGTTCTAATAGTTTATTTTCCCGATCCTTAATTTCGATTTCATATTTAGACCGTAAACTGTGTAATTGCTGGGTACTTTGTTGACTCAAAACTCGTTGTTTCCAAGATACTGTTGCTTCTAGCTTTTCAAATGCCTCTGGGTACTTACCTTCTAATGCCAATAGACGGGCATGCATTTCTTCAAGCGAGATATTTTGTACCGGCATATTATCTGGATCGATGTAAGATTTGGCGGCTGCTAAATATTGTTTTCCGTTTTCAATATTCTTTTCTGCTATAGCGACTTTTAACAAAGATAAACTGGTATCTAAAAGCATGTAAATATTTTGACTTTTCTCGAAAATATTGAATGCCTGTTGTAATTTCGACCTTGCTTCTAAAAAATTATTTTCCATCAAAGAAATACCCGCGATTTCTTTCAAAGCATATGCCACTCCCTGCTCGTCCCCCACTTGCTCGGCTAGGTCTTGTGATTGTTCTAATTGAGAGCGACCTAGTTCACGGTTACCGACGTTCTTATTCGCTCTGCCCAAACCATATAACGCAATACTCAGCTCCAAATAGTTTTTATTTTGCTGATGAAAGTTTGCGGCTTCTTCAAAAAATGGGATAGAAAGGGCATCTTCCCGTCGATATTCATATACCAAAGCTAAAATGCCAGCAACGTCTCCACGGCTTAGCAGTACAGATTGCGGCGCAAGTTCGTAAGCTCGTTGCAGGTCTACTAATGCGCCTTGATAATCCACTAATGAATTAAAAATTATGCCCCTTACATATAAAGCACTCACTAGCAGATTAACGTCGTTGTTTAATTCGGCCCAAACTAGCGCGGCACTACTGCCGACTAAACCCTCTTTAGGTCTGCCCACAAAATCCAAAGCCTGTGCTTCGTTGAGCTTCGTCATATGAAATAACCAAGGTTGGGTTTTTGCATCGATAAAGCTAAGGGCGGTTCTAGCGTGTTTTAATGCTTTAGCAGGAAAAGACAACGAGTAGTAAACCATACTCAAAGCAGAATGATGCTGAGCATGTTGCAAACTGTCTTGTCCCACTGATGGCGGGTTTTCAAGCAATTTTTGTAATGTTGTCGCCGGTTCCTTGGCTTTTTGTGAAATCAATTCATTATAGGGCGATTGCCACATACTGATAGGTACGGCAACTGACGGCAAGCTTGTTAACCCTATCGTGATAAAGGCGACAATAAGTCGAATAAACTGATACAAAAATTTTCCTCTAACCATCACTGATGAAAACTGAGTTTTCATTGTAGTGCATTTTTCATCCAAGAAATTATATTAATTCATACCTTAGCTATGCTTATTAAACGATTCGAAAAACTTTAAAAATAGCTTAAGGCGCTGAGATAAATATACTTTTGGTGTTTACACGATCATCACAGATTTGCAAAATAAACAGTTCACCATATTCACTTTCATCAATTTTAGTAGCAACGCCCCCTAACGCAGAAATTAACTCAGGAGTCGTATTACTGTGACCGACTATCAGCACATTAGTTTGCAGTGCCTTGATACTCTGAACAAAAGCTGTCAGTTGCTTAGGCGAGTAGAATTGCACATCTAGTCCTGATCGTTGTGAGAAAGGCTGGGCTGTCTGCTTGGTTCGGTGATACTTAGTTGAATAAATGTGTTGAATATTTTTCGGCATTAAATAATCAGCAAGGGCTTCAGCACGAAGCTGACCTTGTTGAGTCAATCCAGGATCAATGCCACCAGATTGTTTTTCAAAATGGCGAACCAGATACAAGTCATAACAGTAGCCATTTAGTGGCAATAAAAGTAACACTGCATACAACAATTTTATCATTATGGATCCCGCATCGGTAATTTGCCCAAGTCAAATATATCTCAAATGCTAATCTAAAGTGAAACATAGACGGAAAATGTGCAAAAAGTTTGTTTCCACACAAAATTTACTCTGATTTTTGATATCAAGCAGAGATTCAATTAGCATTCGCAACTTGTACTAGATTATCTTCAAATGGAAACTATCTAGCCTAAAACATGACGGTGCTAATTAAACAACAAAAAAAACAACAAAACTTAATTAACTAGTGCCACATCATAATATGTAGATTCACTATTTTGACGGCGATATATAACGCCCAATAACCTAAGAAGTAACGTTAATGCCCACTTATTCTGGAAATATTCGCAAAATGCGCGGTCAAGCTGAAATTGGCTCTACGGTTGAATATAGTTTACCTATTGGTGATTCGCACATCAGCATGAATCCATTAATTGGAACCGCGCTGAAAGTAAGCTATCAGGGCGTGATTAATTGTGTCCATTGCAATACAAAAACCAAAAAAAGCTTTAATCAAGGCTATTGTTATCGCTGTTTAATGAAACTAGCTCAGTGCGATACTTGTATAATCAAACCTGAAACTTGCCATTATGAGCAAGGAACTTGTCGTGAACCCCAATGGGGGGAAGACAACTGCATGAACGATCATTTTGTGTATCTAGCCAATACCGGCACCTTAAAAGTGGGGATTACTAGGCACGTTAGCGATGGTGTTTCAAGCCGCTGGATCGACCAAGGAGCAACTCAAGCAATACCTATCTTACGGGTAAAGAACAGGTTGCTCAGTGGCTTAGTTGAAACGGTAATTAAGCAACATATTGCCGATAAAACGAATTGGCGAGCGATGCTAAAAGAGCACCCTAAAGAAGCTGACTTAATTGCCATGCGAGAACACTTATTTGGTTTAGTGGAAATGGAATTAGATGATATTGGCTCACAATATGGGCTACAAGCAATCAGCCTAATCGATATGCCCGCAATTGACATTCAATACCCTGTGTCTGAGTACCCAAGTAAAATCAAGTCAATTAATTTGGATAAAGAATTCGAGTTTGAAGGTGTGCTAAATGGCATCAAGGGACAATACTGGATGTTAGATAATGATAGGGTGATTAATATGCGTAAATACTCAGGGTACCATTTAGACATTACAACCAACTAAGTTAATTATTTATAGGTTAGTTTTTAGCGACTATAGCAGTAAATCTAACACTATTTGGCTAGGCAGACAGTAGGCACTTTGTACTGTCTGCCAGCATAATTTATTGGCAAATTTAAAACCTATTCTACGGCGATCCCCGCGGCACTGGCTTTATCTAGTTCTTCATCAAGACGTTTGGCTTCGTCTGCTCTTGGTTTAGTGAATCTGGCTAATCCTAAATACAGCACTGGAGTTAGATAAAGGGTGAACACCACTGCAATTCCAAGCCCACCAAAAACGACCCAACCAATAGCGTTTCTAGCTTCAGCTCCAGCACCGGTAGAGAGGATTAAAGGTAAACCACCTAAAATGGTAGACACTAAGGTCATCATAATCGGCCGTAATCTAACTTTGCCGGCTTCTATAATGGCAGCATAAACACTGTAGCCTTGGTCACGCATTTGGTCGGCAAACTCCACCAGCAAAATACTATTTTTAGCCAATAGGCCTATCAACATCACCAAACCAATTTGCGAATAAATATTAATCGAAATTCCAGTGATATAAAGAGCGAATAAGGCAGATGCGATACCAAAAGGCACGGTTAAAATCACCACCACAGCACTATTCACACTTTCAAATTGAGCCGCCAGTACTAATAAAACTATAATAAACGCCAACACATAGGTCATCAGCACTTGTTGAGAGGTCTCTTCGAATGTTTTAGCTTCACCAAGAAACACTAAGCCAATTCCTGGCGGCAAGGTTTCTTGGGCTAATTGGCGAATACTTTCTACCGATGTTTGCATCGAAGAGTCATCAACCAATTCTAGTTCCAATTTAATCGAGCGGCGTTGAGCATGACGTTCAAGTTCTGATGCAACACCTTCTTCGGTTATATAAGCAAGACTAGATAGCGGTACTAAACCACCATTTTGTGAAGATACATAAAGGTTGGTGAGATCAGAAGGATTAGCTAAATTGGCATTAGATGCCTGCAGAATGATTGGTATGGCCTGATCACCCACATTCAAATCTGCGATGTCATCACCATTGATAGCCGCTCTGAGGGTGGTTGATATATCCGAAAATGATACCCCCAATTCTTCAGCTCGACGTCTATCTATATTCACTCGCAATTGCGGTTGCGTAGGTTGATAGGAAATTTGAATGTCGCCAAACCCTGAAAGCTGTTGTTCAATTTTTGCTTTAAAATCTAGCGAAGCCTGATAAATTTCAGCATACTCTTCGCCGGTCAAAGCCAGTTCCAATCCTCCGCCTTGGCCCCGTAAATTTAGACTATTCGAACCAAAAGCTCGACCTGGTGCGCCGGGAATTGCGCCAACTTCAGCTTGTAATTGCTCAATAATCTGTTGTTGCGATTGACTACGTTCATCCCAAGGCACCAAAGGCGCCGTAATAAACACAATATTAGGATCCCACTGCCCGACTACGGTATAAATTGATTTAACCTCACCTTTTTCAACATAAGGCATCAATGCATTTTCTATTTGCATGGCTTGGCGATCCATGAAGTTAACCCCTACACCATCGGGACCTCGGGCAAAAATACGGATATTACCGCGATCTTCGTTGGGTAAAAGCTCATTATCTAATGATTGATATAAATAACCGGCGTATGCCCCAGCAGCCAATGAGAGTAATAAAATTAACCAGCCATAGCGTAAGCTCCAAGCTAGACTTCGCTCGTAACCCCGAGAGCACCATTGCCCAAAACCGCCCAAAAAATGCTTACTATTTTTCTTAATTGGTAGTCTCGCAGTTAATGCCGGCACTAGAGACAAAGCCACAAAAGATGAAATAATCACTGAACTGGCTAAGACACCACCAAATTCACGAAATAAACGTCCCGCCGTTGACGGCAAAAATGCAATAGGAATAAACACTGCGGCCAATACGGCTGTGGTTGCTACTACAGCGAAAAACACCTCGCGACTGCCGATAACCGCCGCCGCTCTTGCCCCTAAACCGAGCGAGCGCCGTCGTTGTATATTTTCTGAGACCACAATAGCATCGTCAACAATCAGACCTGTGGCCAGCACCAATGCCAACAGTGTGAGAATATTTATCGAAAAACCTAACATCCACATCACCGCCAAGCCACCGACTAAAGACACAGGTATAGCAAGTGCAGGTACAATTGTTGCCCGACCGGAGCCGATAAACACCCAAAGCGTTAATACAACTAGGCCAATAGTAAACGTCAACGAGGTAATTACTTCTTCTACAGAGCCACGGATAAATTCCGCATCATCTGAGGTGACGACGATATTTAACTCTGGAAATCGCAACTGTTGTTGCTTGACCATTTTCAGAACTTCATTTGAAATTTCAATGGTGTTTGAGCTGGCTTGCCGTAAAACCCCCAACCCGATGACAGGGGTACCGTCTAGACGCACCAGACTTTGCGCGTCCGCGGGACCAAAATACACACTTGCCACATCTGCCACACGGGTGTCGCCTCTAATAACAATATTTTCAACTTGATCTGTGGTCACCGAGGTCGCGTCTGCTCTAACAATCAGTGTTTGGTCGGTAGACCTGAGGCTACCCGCTGGAACATCGAAAGGGGCAAGTCTGAGGGCATCAGCCACATCTGTTACCGATAAGCCAAAACTGGTTAATCGTAAAGGATCGATTGTGACGCGTAACACCCGCTCTCGGTCACCATTAAGCCGCACATCGGCGACTCCAGGAATACTCAGAAACATCGGCGCTAAGTCAGTTTCAACCATTTCGGTCATTGCTTCCATGCTCATGTTGTCACTGGAAACAGCTAAGCTAACTACTGCTTGAGCGTCGTTATCCGCTTTGATAATAGAAAGTCGTTCAACTTCATCGGGTAATTCCCGTTGCACTCGGCTAATTGCTTCACGGGTTTCATTGGCAGCGTCTTCTAAATTGATACCGGGACGAAATTCCACAACGGTTCGTGAATTGCCCTCTTCACTTTGTGCTCTGATGGAGTCAACCCCACTTACACGCGCAATAGCGCCTTCTAGTCGACTCGTTACCTCCATGTCAACAGTTTCGGGGGAACCTCCCGGATAGCTAGCAGAAACAGTTAACCTAGGACGGTCTACATCGGGTAACTCACGCACTTCAAGACCGCTTAGTGCAGCAATTCCCGCTATCATGATTAACAAATTGATTACCACGATAAGTACGGGTCGGCGCACCGACAAAGACGGTAAGTCTTGTTGATGATGGGAAGATGAGTTCATTAATTTGTCTCCTGTGCTCGGACTTTAACAGCCTGCCCTGGTCGCAAACGTTGAATACCTTCGACTATCAATTGCTCACCTTCGCTTATATCTCCTTCTACCAGCAGATAACCGCGCATACGCTGTTTAATTTGCACCTCTACTTTCACCGCTTTACCATCTACCATCTTCCAAATGTATGCACCGGTTGCGCCCCATGAAAGGCCTGATTCAGGAATAACTGGATAAGATTGCCCCTGCACACTGATGTTGACGCGAAAGCTCATTCCTGGACGGTAATTATCTTGTGCATTGTCTAAAATAGCGCGAGCTAAAATAGTGCGATCAGTATCACTGATTCTTGAATCTAACTGGGCAATTTCAGCCTCTAGTGTGGCTTCTCGATTGGTCCATGGTTGTACGGTAACTAAACTGTCTTTTGCTAGCGTATTGGCGGCAGATTCTGGGGCACGGAAATTGATAAACAATTGGCTTCGGTCATCTAAAGTTGTAATTAAGGTTTGTTGGGTAATGCGGTCGCCAACTTCCACATCAGTGAGTCCCACATAACCTGTAAAAGGCGCGATGACTATTCTGTCTTGTAATTCTATCTCAGCATCAATCACATCCATTTTTGCTAACTCTTTAGCAGTTGACGCCACATCTAGTGCGCTTTCTGTTACCGCACCTTTGCTACTACTTTGCTGTAACCTAGTTAAATTCCTAGTCGCATCATGAAGTTGAATCTTGGCCCGTTGTAAAGCCGCTTTTTGACGACGAGAATCAAGCTCTAACAATACCTGACCTTGCACAACTTTTTGTCCAGGTACAAAGTTTACGGCCACAACTCTATCTGCGGTAGCCGGAAAGATATCCACAGATTTTATAGCTTCAGCTGAACCCACGGCCTCCACCGAAGAGCTTTGAGTGTCTAAACTAACGCTATTTACAATAACTTCTGTTGGTCCTTTGGCGCCAAATTGCTGAGCATGAGCAGAATGAAAAATCGTCAATGTGACAAGTATGATAGGAAGCAACAGTATTGTAGTGATGTAATTCATCCGTTTATTCACCATGTAAAGTTTTGAAGTGTTACGTAACTAACGGCCATTTTGATTTTATTTTCATCATAAAAATTAAAAACTCAGTTAGATATCTGAAATAACAGAGTTTTTCATCTAACCTGTAGTTATTGATGTAGTCAGTCGTTAATGGAATGTTATAAGAGCATTAGAGGTTATCAAATACAACTGAGAATAACGCATAAAAAAGGCGTTGGTCGAATTCACTATAATAAAAATAATAAATGGTTATTTTTCAGTTAGAAAGGTACGAATTGATTCTTTGTAATTTCGGCTTACTTTAATCCGCTCCGTGCCCCCTTGGAGCTGTAAAAAGAACTCACCTTTAGTATGTGGTATGACTTTTTCAATGAAGTTCAGATTGACGATAGTGGAGCGATGGACCCGCTTAAAAACTGTATCATCAAGCTCTTCTAGCAATTCTTTGAGAGTAATACGCTTGATATGGGTTTCTCCCTCAGCATGCAAACACACGTAATCCCCAGCGGCATCAATCCACTCGATATCGGATTGTTTGAGCAAGGTAATTTCATCCCGCTCTTTAATCACAATTTTACGTTCTAGGTTATTGTTTGCATGATTAGCCGCAAGTTCTTCGTCTTGTTCAAAATTGCTTTCTCTGCGACTAATGGTATCAATGGCACCGATAATTGGTATTTTATAATCCACCTGTTCATTTGCCGCCATTCGTTCTTGGGCTCGTTCAATTGCTCTTTGAATTCTCTCCGTATCAATGGGTTTGAGAATATAATCAACCGCATGCACATCAAAAGCATCTAATGCATATTGTTCATATGCCGTGGTAAAAACAATCAAAGGAACCAGTTCACTTTGCAGGTTTTTCACCACGTCAAAACCATTCAACCCAGGCATTTGAATATCGAGAAAAACCAAGTCGGGATTTAAGTCCATTATCAATTCAATCGCCTGACGACCATTTTTACCTTCACCAACAATTTCCACTTGTGGTAACTGGTTCAATTTTGCTCGCAGTACATTAAGGGCAAGCGGCTCATCATCGACAATAACGGCTCGAATCTTGTTCATGCAGTTTTTTCCTTGGTATTGGTCCTGTCTACTTTATCCGCTAGATTGTATTCACAAGGAATATTGATAATGGTTTTCAGGCCACCTGATGGTAATAACTTGATATCCATTGAATAATCATCAGAATAAAGTGCTTTGAGACGTTCGTCAGTATTGCGTAAACCAACACCACGTCCGGTAGAGCTTTTCAATTTACTTTTAGCGATTTTAGCCCCAGAGCCAGTATCACTTAATTGTAGTATTAAACGATGATCAACAACATCGGCTCTAAACTCGATTGTGCCACCAGACTCACTTTGCGCAATAGCGTGTTTCATTGAGTTTTCTATAATGGGTTGCAATAAAAGACTGGGCAACAAAGCCGATTTGGCTTCAGCTGTAATCTCAAAATCTAATCTCAAACGATCTTCAAAACGGGTCTTCTCGATCTCCAAATATAAATTTAACGCATTGACTTCGGTTTCCAACGGAATCTTAGTATCTGGATTATTATCCAATGAATAGCGCAAGAACTTGCTCAATTGGACTGTCATTTTTTGAGCCTTGACAGTTTCGTTGCTTTCAACCAACGAGTTAATTGCATTTAAGGTATTGCATAAAAAATGCGGATTGAGCTGATAACGAAGCATCTTAAGTTGTGCATCTCTTGCCACATTTTGTGCTTTCATGCGTTTCAACTGCTCTTCTTTGGCTTCTGATTCCGCTTGCAACAATATAATGTGTTCAGTCTGCAACAATTCATAATATCGAATGCCATGAAACAGACCGGCCCAGCATAGAAAGATGAAAATACTTGCAAAATGCCAACCACCAAACTGCGTCCATTCGGTGCCATCGCCAGTAAGAGAAATAAAGGCATATACACGAGCCAACGTCCAAACAAACGACACCAGCATGACGGTGATAAAACCAACTAGCGCTCGAAAACGAGTACTTTTGTCCCAAATGTGCATGAATACCCAATACAACACCAAGGACAACATTAGTCCTAACAGAGCTTGGAGTATAATATGCAGGATGTGAGGCCAAGAAAATGGACCGTACCAAAGGGTGAGTACCGCAAAACTCATAACACTGACAAATAACCAAAAACCAACTTGCCACAACCAAAACTTCCGACTCGGCTGATTAGCAATAAAGCGTTTTGTAAAATCCGTTATTTTTTGCAACATAGTGAACCTTTCGAAGGTGAATCAAAATTTTACACTCTGCCCGATCGAACCGCCAGTTTTGCAGTCCGCCCTACCGCAGCGGCGAACCACTTTACCGTATATTCACCTTTAAAAGTAAAAAATAAGTTAACGTAAATCGTTAAATTCACTAATATCACGAAATTGATACTTGCTAATCCAGCCCTAAAACAAGAGCGATTAATATGTCAAAACACACTTCATTTTCACTTTTTTACGTCGCTTTTATTTCACTTATTGCAGCATTAGGTGGGTTCTTAATGGGGTTCGATGCATCGGTTATTTCTGGTGTGGTGAAATTTATCGAGCCCGAGTTTGGATTAACCAAATTACAACTAGGCTGGGCCGTTGCATCACTTACCCTTACCGCTACTTTAGCAATGATGATCTCAGGTCCACTAGCAGATAAGTTTGGTCGAAAAACGGTACTAAAAGTCGCCGCTTTCCTATTTTTATTATCTGCCGTATTGTCGGCAGTCGCCCCCAGTTTTCTGATTTTAGTTCTGGCGAGAATGCTAGGTGGTTTTGGTGTTGGCGCAGCATTGATAATCGCTCCTATGTATATCGCTGAAATTGCCCCTGCCAAGTTTCGTGGTCGACTGGTATCACTCAATCAATTGAACATTGTTATTGGAATCTCTGCTGCTTTTTTCACTAATTATTTAATTTTACAACTTGGTTCCGCAACAACACCGGAACAAGATACGTGGAATATTCAACAATGGAATTGGCGCTGGATGTTAGGCCTAGAAGCAATCCCAGCGTTGTTATATTTCTTTTGTTTGAATTTTGTACCAGAAAGTCCAAGATGGTTATTACTGAAAAACAGGCCGGACGAAGCCAAACAAGTGCTTTGTAAAACAGTTCCTGAAGCCGAATTAGAAGATACACTTAATAGCATAGAAGCAGGCTTAAAACAGGATAACCAGCAACAGCAAACCTCACTTCTAACATTGCTTAAACCGAAAATGCGCTTGGTAATGATCATCGGTATTTCAATTGCTATTTTACAACAAATTACCGGAATTAATGCAGTGTTCTTTTATGCGCCTATGATATTTGAGCAAAGTGGATTCGGTACAGACGCATCCTTTATGCAAGCCGTTTTAGTGGGCTTAATTAATTTACTGTTTACCGTATTTGCCATATTGCTAATCGACAAAGTGGGACGGAAGGCGTTATTGATATTTGGTGTATCAGGCATCGCCGTTTGTATGGCCATGATGGCGTTTCAATTTGGTCAAGCAAGTTATCAGTTAGATGCTAAAGCATTAACCGAAATCCCTGTTGAGATTAGCCACGAAAGTCAAACGGCGCTGACCCAAACAACGTACATGAACGATTTGCAATTTAAAGCCGCACTGGTTACGCATTTAGGCGCTGATATAGCACTGAAACATGAATCGGAACTCATTGCTGCTTCGGTCAACGTCAACCAGAAATGGGTGCTCATCAGTTTATTAGGTTTTGTCGCTTGCTTTGCCATTTCTCTTGGCCCCGTCATGTGGGTGTTATTTTCAGAACTGTTTCCCAACCGAATTCGCGGCATTGCCATCTCGTTTGTGGGTTTAATTAATTCGGCGGTAAGCTTTTTAGTGCAACTCATCTTCCCATGGGAAATAGCCACCTTAGGTGTCACTTATACCTTTGCTTTTTATGCAATTTTTGCGCTTATTGGCTTAGCGATTATCATCTATTACTTACCTGAAACCAAAGGCAAATCTCTGGAAGAGCTGGAGCACATTTTGGTGCGCTAAAAAGCCAAAACATAGAGACGAGCCTTGCGCTAAACCTAACCAGATTAAGGAGAATAATAATTTAGTTTCTAAAAAAAGTCTTGATGTAGGCTAACCAGCTAACATTTCATATAGTTCTCGATTATGGATATTAGAGACAAAACAAGGAGTTACGCAGAAACAAGTTATTCTGACTTTACTAACGGTTGTTATTTACGGATGTGCCTCTACGCCGCCAAGCGAAGGTGATAACGCTATTTAAAGACTTATGAACAACGGAAAGCTTAAAGTCAATTGTTAACCGCCGAAGATTATGAGCAAACTTCTGGCAATAATTATCAGATCGAGGCATTGTATGCGGACGCGCATAAATGCGCTAAGAAGAATGTTGATTTAGTGGTTACCCTCGATGAAAAGGGTAAAGCAGTGCAAACGTTGACGAATAAAGATGCTCAAACCAATCAGTGCTTTTTGCAGCTTGCGAAACAATAAGAATTTACTCCCCCACCTAAAGCACCATTCTATCTTGCGGTAGAAATGGAGCTTGATTCCTATCAAAACCCATTTCCCTAAGTTTTTGGTCAGTACAACTAACCTATTGAATGATAGTGGCTGGTCGCATTTTTAATATTTTAATGGAAAAATCGATGAAAAAATTGATTCTCATTTTTGTAATTGGCGCTTTTCTGAATGGATGCGCTACTTATGAAATCAAATCAACACGTTTAGATAGTAGCCAGCCACTTGCCCAGAATCACGGTGTAGTTGCACTTCAAGTAATAAATAACACAGGTCGGTTAGCACCACTGCATGCAGGATGGACCGAAGTTATAGCAGTTAGAATGGACAATCACGAGCAAATTAAGCAGGCCGCGATTGAAGAGGCAAAAGCGAAAGCCGCGGCCAAAAACAAAGCATTCAATGAAGATGAAGTGGAGTGGGATCCTGAAGCTTATACTTTTTCACCTAACTCGCAAGGTGTTGTAGATAGTCAGTTATTTGCCGGCAGCATGCCAGAAGGGCAATACATAATTGCTTCTCTTTATAGTTTTTATTCCGATGGCAATATGAGCTCTTGGTTGACTATGCCCGTATATGCTTCAGCTGGTACGTTTAACGTAAAAGCCGGTGAGTTTACCAATTTAGGTAGTTTGGTTTTCCAACCTTTGTTGAATATTAAAGAAACCTCCTTTTGGAGTAATCGCTCTTCTAGCAAAGCCTATGTCACGCGTATTAGTGAAGCGGAAAATCTGCAAGATTTTATTATTGAACATTTCCCCAATTTAGCCAGCAGCGTTAATTTCAATCAATCACTTGGTTGGGAAGATGACAAGTTTGTCCAATTTCGCGACAAATTAAGTAGCCTCTCACGCAACAATGCCTATGGCAGCCAAGCCCTCATTTTAGAAGACCATAAACAACGGGCTGTGGCCGCTAAGTTCGGTCAGTTACACGTTGTAAACCAAGACAATAGTTGGTCTCAAATTGATTTACCGACAAACGGACAACTAACCAGTGTTTTAGAGTTAGACGGCAAAATTTTAGTTGGCTCCGAACGCGGACAAGTATTTGTTAGCGACAGTTTGCAAGGAAGTTGGACAGCAACTCAGCCAGTTTCAGCAGCAGAGTCCATTATTTGGTTTGGTAAAGCCAAGGAGGCGCTATTTGCAGTGACCGCTTCGGCAAAAAATCATTACTTCTACAGCATCAATAAAGACGATTTATCTTGGCAGCGTATAGGGGATTTTGAACGGAAAAACCCGAATGATTTTTGGGTGCAAAACGGTGGGTTATTTCCGATTTTAAGCGCCGATGGTCAACTCAGAGTGCTTAACGATAACAAGCTTCATGATTTCGACGTCGAATCTAACCAGTGGAGTAGCGTGAAATCCTCACCAATGGTGCAAGTTTCACAACTGGAAAATGGCGTATTGGTTGGCTTAGAGGTTAGTCAATGGGATGGTATAGGCGATCAGGCCGTTAGCTTTGATTACGGACAAAGCTGGATATCCCTTAACCGCAGTTTAAAAACTTTTGGGGACAATACTACAGATCGTTCGTTACCCATTGTTCTGGAAGACAAAACCCTTATTACCCTTGGACGAGCAGATAAAACAGTTAAACAACTGCAAATTATTAGTACCACCGCGAATAGTGAGGATGTTTCAAGAAAAGACTGGACTATGCGTGGCACAGCTAAACCAGATTGTGAAATAGCCTTGCCTAAATTAACTAACGGGCAGCGTATTTACTTCTTGTGCGATCAAGGACAAATCGTCAGTACCGATGACTTTGGTCAAACATGGAGCAGCGACGTCAAAATGGACATTGCCGCCATGCAAGCTGAATACGAAAGTTTATTGTCTGCTGTTGCAGAGAAAGAAAAGCAAGAAAAAGAAGCAGAGAAACAAAAACAAGCAGCAGAGCAACAATCCGCTGACAGTGAATAACACGCTAGTTATTTAAAATATTGTTTACTTGTTATCCAAGTATCACCGCTGTACACACGATATCTATATCACGCAAGTACAGCGGTGAATCCAAATTTAGCTAAACAATTGCTGTTTATTTAAACTCAGGTCTATTTTTCGGATTTGCCCTGAACGATCGAACAACATCTGACTTTGTTGTTTAGTTAGGCAGTTTTGCTGCAATCTTTCAATCTTGCCATTTGCGTATTGAATGCAAATCTCACCTTCCCCCTGCTCTTTCAAATGATATACAAATGGTACCTGACACCAGGTAAATCCTAAGCTTTTGCAAGGTAAAGCCAGCTTTTGCCAGTTTCCGTCTATATCGAGGTATGTAAAGTTTGTGGCATCTGCAGAAAATTCTTGGCTGCGCAATAAAGCCGGATTGAAACTCACTTTACCATCGGCTACATGCAAGCCAAACTCAGCAAATCTGGTGAGAATTTCCTCTTTTACTTGGCCAGTCATTCCAGGTTGTTGAGCACCTGCATGTTTTGGCGTATGTGAGTATGGGTCGGTAGGGAAAGCACCATATTGTTCAGGGGTTTTGTTAAAGCCGATACCTTTACGCACTTGATAATAAAGTTCACCTAAGCGCTTAATTAGGTGCTCACTTTGCTGCTCTTCAATTGCCTGAAAGAACTGCTCTTTTACCGCAAGTAATAACTTCGAAACCATGTGCCAATAGATGCTACCAAGTCCTTCAAAGCCAAACATACCACCGGATCTACCAGTAAAGGCATTGTGCTTAAATACATCTTCATAGACAGCTAAAATAAGATTTTTTTCAGCCCCTAGTTGTTCGCCGTATTGCAAAACCAAAGTATCAATTAAGTCGGCAACATCATTGGCATTTTTGAGATCTGCACTAAATCTTAGTATCCCTCGATTGTCTAGCATAATCAGACGCTCATCGTTGTTGGCTAACATTTGTTGGCAAAGAATTGATTTATCTAATGCACCTTTAGGTACTTTATTTTTATCTAAGAATCGACTTTGCACTCTATCGGGATACAACATGAAGGTTTGTTGGTCCGCACGGTATATGTCTGAATCAAACAACGCATCTAATACCGCTATGGCTTCCTCACCTTTAATTGCACCGCTACTAAGCGCCGCAACCTGACCTTCTAACATAGGATAAAGATGCCCTACTTGTGAACATTGCGGTTCCAGTTTCAACACGTTGTAAGCATGATATAGCCCGTTTTCAGCACGATTACTTTGAATACTATGGTCTATAGCTAACAAAGCATCATCAATAAGGACATGGATTCGGCGCATCACCTGAGTCGTTTTGCCAGTAAATCCCTCAGCTTGATAAACGCGCTTGCGATAAGCTTCTGCGGCCAAGCCAAGGCGCTGCATCATCTCAAAACGCGCAGTGTTTGAAACCGAACCTTGGGTTATTTGTTGCGCGATAGCGTGTAAAGCATCGCAGCTATCTAATAACCACTGGTTCACTTCCAATGATAATTGCACGTCTTGCTGCTGCTCAGCGATAAGCGTTTTAAAGAAATGTAAGTAGCGACGAATGTAATACAAGGTGACCATGGATAAACCTTGCCCCACTAATGCATTATTCGCATCATTCCATTCTGGTCGCTGAGTATTAAGCCAGATGCCTCCGTCAATGACTAAATTACTGAGCTTAGACAACAAAGGAACCAACAACTTTTCGACTAAATTAACTTGGTAAACTTCACCACTTTTAGTCAACACCAATTTGCCATCCGATCCCATCGCCTGTACTCGTTGCTCAATCTTTGCAGCTAACTCTTCATCGTATGAAACGGTATCTTTTGCATTCGCCAATAGCGCGTCAAAATCCTTAATCCGATATGGCACGTTTGCATAACTGAATATGTCAGCAGCTAAAAGTTGATTGAGTTTTTCGGGGTGGAACTGCTTTGACAGCTCTAACATTTTCAGCAAATAGATAATTTGATGATCTCCCCAGTAGCCAATATAGCTCCAGGGATCATCCGGCTCTTCCACTTCCCAATCGATTCCCTGTTTGGTAATACGGTAAGGGTTATAGCCATCCATTGTTGAGGCATTCAAAAACTTGGCGATGACACTTTCAATAAACTGCGGGTAGCTGAAGGTGAGCGATTCCCAGTTTTGAAAAATATCCCGCCAATTGCCTTGGTAGGAAAGCAGTGGATTGCCCTGTTTGTCTTTTAAATTGATCGCAAATTGATTCCAAGGGCGGCTTGGATCACCATGGCGGCGTCCAAAGGTAATAGGTAAATATTCAAACGCCAGCCTTTGCAGTTGCAGATCACCCACCTGCTCTACTTCCGCTATTAATGTTTGCACAGAGAATTTATCATCCAGAGCTGCGAGGAAATTCTGATTGGCGTGGTAAACCCCTTGATTAAAGGTTTTCACCGTTTTAATAAAATCGTCTTTTGTAATCAGATATTGATCATTAAAAATACCGCCACGCAATACATTGAACAAGGTATTCGCATAGTGGTGAACTGACACTTCTTCTTCGTTGGTTTGCTGAAAACCATCACTACTGGCCATAATTCTAGCAAGAGCATCACTGCCTGCGGCAATCGAAGAGCTTATTTTGCTTTGCAAAGTACTGGGAGAATTTAACTCCTCAAGTAAAGCAGTAACTTGTTTTTGGTCTTGTTCAACGTTTGCGACTAACATCCAGCTTTTATGCTGAGATGGCATTAGTTCAAATTTACTATTCACCAAATATGCGCCACGAACTCCACGATAAGAGGATTCAGTCACGATTTTTTGTTGATTTTTGAAACTGTTAATTTGCTCTTCCGATAATAAAATATTTGGTTCTTGCAAGCCTAAGCAAAACACCACATTAGCTCGCAACGACTCACTAGGTTCAGCTCTGTCTGTAATGCCTGAATATAAAGTAAAAATGCCGGTTCCAGTGTGTTCGTCAAGTTCATTAAACTTATACGCATCGACTAAATTACTTGACTGAGATTGGGTAAATCGTGGGGTGCCAGCGGGCAAAATGTTGAGCAACCCATCAAGCATTTCAGCGTTCACTTGCTGTTCTGAAATGTTTTCTATCTCAGCGATGCGACAGAATCCGTATTCGTCGCTAGTAGTCCAGGTATAGCGGAATACCAATTGCAAAGTATGATTTATTTCCTCAAAACACAGCTTATTACCCAAGGTATTTTTGTAAAGGTTACGGCTCAGGGAGTAATTGTGTTCGCGCAGATAATTGAACGGTTCCCAGTGATTAACTTTGTCATCCAGAATGATTTTAAACACTGTTTTACACCCAGTGTGATGACTGCTTTCATGGATTTTGTCTACTGTAACATACGGAAACAAGGCAGTTTCAGGAGACACGCGCCCTGCGGTTAAGCCACCTGTTGATGAAACAAAAAGCCAATGGTCGCTATCGGATACCAAACTAATGAAAAAAGCCGGCATTTGATCAACATTTTCAATTTTGTAATAACGTTCACCGGCCAAATTGACAAATGAACCATTAATCTTTTGGTTTATCGTATTTTTCATATTTTTAACTGCTTTGTTAAGTAAATTGTTAACCGGTGTCGCCACCCATGATTAAAAAGTTGAAGATCTATGATTAGTGTTCCAGCTGATAAATTCGAACGTAGTCGACTTCCATTTTCACAGGGAAGATACTGTCATCTATTGGCCCACCAGCCCTTCCCCAGCCCCCCCCGATAGCAAGGTTTAGAATGATGTGATAGGGATGATCGAAGGGCCAGGCTTGCCAACCTTCGCCTTGATTCGAATAGTAGAAATAGGGAATATCATTGTATGCAATAATGATATGCTCTGGTCCCCACTCCAGAGAGTAAATTTGGAAGTCGTTATTGACTTCAGGGCCAATGTCGAAACTGGCTTTTCGTTGCTCCCAGTTAACCCAATAGTATGCTTTGTTATGCACAGTTCCGTGGATATTGTGAGGGTCGTAACCAACATACTCCATAATGTCGATTTCACCAGAGTTAGGCCATGCGTCACATTCGTTATTGCCTTGCCATTCGCTATCAGAACTGCATTTAGTAGCGTATTTGAAGGCATCACTAGGTAACATCCAGATTGCCGGCCAGGTGCCTTGCCCCGCTGGTATTCGAGCACGAATTTCTGCCTTTCCGTATAGGAAGTCACCTTTGTCTTTGGCGTGAATTCGCCCCGAAGTATATTCTGCATTTGCAAACTGCTCTTTATGGGCTTCAATAACAAGTACACCGTCTTCTACCCGCACATTTTTCAATCTGTTAGTGTAAGTTTGATCCTCATCATTTACTTTACGAGCAGGCCAAATATCATAATTCCACTTTTCAGTATCTGGCGCGCCTGAATAGTTAAATTCGTCCCCCCAAACCAATTGCCAATGCTGTGGATCTCGTTGTTTACTGCGGACAATAATGGCATGTAAAACAGGTGCATTTTTAACCCCTTCTAGGACAATATTCAGTTCACCATCTTGTACCTTAATATTCGGTATAGTGCGCACTAGCGCTGATAATTTTTTACCATCTCTAGCAACGGTTATATCAAGGTTTTGTATTTGATTTTGCCCCTCGATGTTAATGTTGAACAGCCTATCCGATGCCCGCATATCTGTCGGCTCTGCGAACTTTAAGGTAACGTCATAAATGCCATTCTTTACTGCTAGAGGAAGGTTCATATCGCCTATACGATAGGTTTCGAACAACCTAGGATCTTGAGTTCCTTTTATTCCTTTTGACTGTCCTTTAGTATTTGCGACTGTAAACGTATCGGCTTGATAAAGAACCCCGTCCTGTCCAAGGTACTCAGGACCGCCAACATTAATCGCATGTACTACTGAGGCTGCAAAAACCTCAGATGCCCCTTTGGGCGATGCTGGTTGAAGATTATTTTGTGTTACTTGAGAATTTGTACACCCTGCACCTACCCATATAAAGGAGCATGAAAAGCACAATATGATAAACCGCGAAAAATGATAACTTTTCATACACAGCCATTGTTTAAATAACGTTAAATTATTAAAAATTTGTTGCTAACTGTATGCAAACTTTTGCGGCATGCAACGTAAACGAGGTAAAGCGGACTAGTGAGGCGGCCAACTGGCCTCACCCCCATAAAAAACCCCAAAAGCCTTTAAAATAGCGGCTTTAGAATGTATTTTCGATTTATACCTAGCTCTCAAAATTGGTATAATTAGTGTATAAGTCCGTTCCATCTCCTACTAGTCCCGCCTTATCGATTTTCGCCCGCAGATTATTAACCTTTGTGTTACATATCAAATCAGGCAATTAACATCTGGTTTGGAATCTGATAATTCACTGTGACGACATAACGCAGAAGCATCGGATTAATAACCAGTCAAAATCACTTTGGTTTTGTTTTCGGAGAACACAATGAGAATAAAAAGCGTAAAGCACACGACGCGCAACTTGTCTCTATCTGTAGGTGCCGCTATCGCGATATCTTTAACTGGTTGCGGCGGTTCTAATTCAGATACAGATTTAAAAGCAGTTGATACGTCCGCGCCAGTCGAAGACTGGGTGATGATTTGGAATGATGAATTCGATGGGGATAGTATCGATTCAACCAAATGGAGTCATGAAGTCAATTGCAGCGGAGGCGGGAACAATGAACAACAATGTTACACCGACTCCTCTGAAAACTCTTTTGTCGCAGATGGTATGCTTAATATTGTCGCAAAACCTGCCGAAGAAGGTGCCGAACTACCCTATACGTCTGCGCGATTAAGAACGAAATATAAGGGTGACTGGACATACGGCCGCTTTGAGATGCGCGCTAAATTACCCTCTGGACAAGGTAGTTGGCCGGCATTTTGGATGTTACCTACCGACGAAGTTTATGGCTCTTGGCCCAAGTCAGGTGAAATCGATATTATTGAAGCGGTTAATTTGGGTGTAGTAGATGCCGACGGTAACGAAGAAAAATATGTCCATGGTACTTTGCACTATGGTCGCGACTGGCCGCAAAATGAATCATCCGGTAAGGAATATCTTCTGCCAGATGGTGCCAATCCAGCTGATGACTTCCACACCTACGCCATAGAATGGCAAGAAGGCGAAATTCGCTGGTATGTCGATGGCTATTTATATGCAACTCAAATGGCTTCAGAAGTCCGTTACAACAGTAAAGGAGAAGCCTCTGGTTTAGTTCATCAAGGTTGGTTCTCTGAATACTTCGATATTGCCACTGGTGAAAAAGAAGTACATTGGGACGCTGCGCCATTTGATCAAGATTTCCACATTCTACTCAACTTAGCAGTAGGTGGAGATTGGCCTTCAAACGTAAACAACCTAGGTATCGATGAAACCGCATTTGCCAACGGACAAAGTTACATTATTGATTATGTTCGTGTTTACGAATGTTCAACCAACCCGATGACGGGTAAAGGTTGCGAAACAGTTCGCGGTGGTTATAAAGATGAAGATGATGCTTTGGTAACAGGCAAGGCTCCGATTCCTGAACCTCCTTCAACAGGAGTGGTTCAAGAACTCACCGTTTTTGCCGATGCGGCCAATCCGGATTGGCCCATTTGGGATTGTTGTGGTGGCTCTACTCCTACTATTGAGACCGATGACGCCGAGCATGGTGCAGTGGCTGAATTTGTGATTGGAGCTGCGCCTACAGTGATGGGTTTTAACACAACCTTACTTGATACGCCTGTGCGTTTTGATGCATCCCCTATGTTAACCGCTGGTGCTTTAACTTTCGAAATGAAAGTTGTTTCATTGCCAAGCGACGCTAACGCGGTGTGGAAATTTAAAATTGAAAGTAACAGTGCTAGTCAGGCAGTTGAACTCGATATCACACAGGACGTTGACGGAAATCCATTGACTGCAGGTACATGGCAAACCTATTCATTTTCTATGCAAGATTTGGCAGATGCAGGTTTGGATTTAACTGGTATCGACGTCATCATGATTTTCCCTGCATGGGGAACAGGTGAAGGCGCGACTTATCGTGTAGACAACGTAAAATTTGCCATCGACTATCCTGAACTGGTGTTATTTGCGGACCAAACCAATATGGAATGGCCCCTGTGGGATTGTTGCGGCGGATCAACACCTGTTGAAGCGATTGATGATGAAGAACACGGCACAGTTGCAGAATTTAGCATTGGTGAAACGCCAACGGTAATGGGCTTCCTATCTGGCGACGGGGTAAAATTCGATGCCAGTTTGTTAGAAGCCGTTGGTGTAATCCAATTTGAAATGAAAGTTGTCACAGGTACTGCTAGCGACACTACGCCTTGGTTGTTTAAAGTAGAGAGTAATGGTGCAGCACAAGCTGTAGAACTGGACTTATCTGCCAGCAACGAAGGGGTTGCCCCAGTAACAGGCGAATGGCAGACCTACACTTTTAACTTACAAAATTTGGCGGATGCCGGCCTTGACTTAAGCGCTATTGATGTGGTCATGATATTCCCTACATGGGGTGCAGGAGAAGGCGCTGTTTACCGCGTCGATAATGCCAAGATATTCAACCCACCACCTCCCTCAATTACGCTTTTTGCTGACCAAGAAAATGCCCAGTGGCCAATGTGGGATTGCTGTGGTGGTTCAACACCAACTGTTGAAATAGATGGGGATGCAGCACATGGAGCGACGGCTGAATTCCAAATCGGTGCAACGCCAACGGTAATGGGTTTCTTAGCAGAAGATGGCGCAGAGTTTGACGCAACAACCCTATTAACAAGCGGGGTTATTCAATTCGATATGAAGGTAATTGCTACACCAAGTGAAACTACAGCTTGGGTGTTTAAAGTGGAGTCTTTAGGCGCAGAAACCGCTGTGGAATTAGCCCTTGAAGCGAGTAAAGAAGGCGAAGTTCCGGTAACCGGCGAATGGCAAACTTACACATTTGATCTTCTGACACTTTCCGACGCGGGGCTGGATATCAGTGCTATCGACGTCTTAATGATATTCCCAGCTTGGGGCACCGGTGACGGCGCAATTTACCGCATTGATAACGTAAAGATTACGTCTGAATGATAGCTCGAAATAAAAACTAATTACTGCTTACTGGGTTTTGTGTCTACACAAAAGATATAAAGCCCAAAGGGTTTACACAGAATAAAGAACAATTAAGTAGGGCAACTATGAAACATATGACCTTCAAGAAAAAATACTTAGCTGCGTCAATGTCTATGCTTTTAGGTGGGGTTTTAGTACCCGCCGCCAATGCACAAGAAGACGCTGCGGTTTCGCAAGATGATGTAGAAGTGATTCAAGTAAAGGGAATTCGCGGTTCATTGTTACGAGCAATGGACATTAAACGCGATGGACAAGGGGTAGTTGACGCTATTTCTGCTGAGGAAATGGGGAAATTTCCAGATACCAATATCGCTGAATCTTTGCAACGTATTCCCGGCGTGACAATCAGCCGTAAAAATGGTGAAGGTAGCCAAATCACCGTTCGTGGTTTTGGACCTGATTTTAACTTGGTCACCTTAAATGGTCGACAAATGCCAGGGACAGGAAACACCCGTTCTTACGATTTAGAGAATTTGTCTTCAGACGGTGTGAGCGCACTAGAGTTATATAAAACCGGACGCGCTGACGTTCCAAGTGGTGGTTTAGGTGCAACAGTAAATATTATTACCGCCAAACCGTTGAGCAGTCCAGGCTTAAAGTATGTTGTGTCAGCCAAGGGCATTTACGATGAATCGAATGTAGAAGGTGATGATATCACGCCTGAATTATCAGCTCTTTATAGCAATACTTTTGCTGACAATACGTTTGGTGTGGCAATTTCGTTATCAATGCAAGAACGTAACTTCCAGCAACAAAGTGCAAATGTTCCGGGCTGGCAAGCGGATCAATCTCTTGGCACAACCACTGACTTTATTGATTTACGCCCTGACGCGAGCAGTTTAGAAGAAGATACCTTAGACGGCTCATTGGAAGACGGGAAAGCTGGCCACACCTATTTACCTCGTCAAATCTCATACAATATTAATAATGTAGAACGGACACGTGTAAACGGCATGGCGACGCTGCAATATGCGCCACGTGACGATATGACTTTCACTTTAGATTATGTCTACTCTGAATCAGAAACCGCCACATCTGGTCAAGGATTTGGAATTTGGTTTAACTTCGGCGGAAACATAAATTCGTACGAGTTAGATGAGCGAGGTTCGGCAATTAGCTTAACTGAATCAAGCAACGATTTTGCCCACTCAGCTAACGTTGAAACACTGTTAGTAGAAAGCGACTCCATTGGCTTTAACTTTGAATGGCAAGCTACTGACAACTTTCATGTTGAGCTTGATTACCACGACTCTAAAACCACAACAGATAACGGCGCAGATAATGGCACAGGTCACTCTGGTAACGTGATTTTAGGGCCGAATAACATAGTGACAAAAACCTATGACTTCTCTGGTGGCGGCGTCCCGCAGTTTGATATCACCTGGCCGAATGGCGCAGAAGAAGCCGATCCGGGTGATTTTGATCCCCTTTTCGCTCAATTTGGACGTGCAGAAGGCAAGTCAACCATTGAACAAATCCAATTAGATACTGAGTGGGTTAACCCCAACGATAGCTTCCTGACAAAAGTGCAATTTGGTCTAGCCAACACGGACCAATATTTTGGTGGATACTCTGCCAATAACGGTAATGTTGGACCTAATGGTTATAATGGAAACCAAGCCATTTTCCCAGATAGCATGTTCACTCGAACCGATACCGGCGACTTTTTAGATGAATTTTCAAATGGCGGGAGTAACCTCGTCACTAACTATTACTATACCTTCGATTATGCAGAAGTGATTGCTAGAATGCAGGACTATTTTGGATTTTCAACTGACCCTCTTAATCCTGATTTTGGTACCAATAGCCGTGCAGATTTAACAGAAGAAACCCAAAGTGCCTACCTATCTGCAGATATGTATTTTGAAATTGCAGATATGCCTTTAGATGTGAATATAGGCGTACGTTATGAGCAAACTGACGTTACCAGCTTAGTGTTACAAGATAGCGTGGAAGACTACCTAGTTTGGACAAACCCCACTGAGTGGCAAATGCGCTATCGTGCAAGTGATGGCGGTACTGTGACCTATACCGGCGAGCATGATGTAGTGCTACCTAATTTAGACATTAAATTAGAAGTTACTGACGATATTGTTGCTAGATTCTCTGCCAGTAAAACTATCACTCGAGCACCTCTTGGCAACTTGATAGGCGCGAGATCTCTATCAGGAAGTCCCAAGCCCGGCGGTCGTACAGGCTCTTCAGGGAATACCAACCTACTGCCATTTGAGTCCACTAACTTAGATTTCAGTTTTGAATATTACTATGAAGAAGGCAGTTACGCGTCACTTGGCTATTTCCGCAAAGACGTAAAGAACTTTATTCAAAATACCTTCACTACTATCACAGTTGATGGCCTCCGAGACCCGTATATTGGACCAAGGGCTATTCAAGCTGAAGCAGATTTAGTGGCTAATGGCATACAAGCTACCGATGGCGCGATTTGGCAACAAATCATTGATAATGGCGGCGGCGTAGATGACGATTGTTGTGAAACTCAAATCGTTCGCCAGAGTGACGACGATCCGCTAGTTGAATGGCTAGTCAGTCAGCCGTCAAACGGCGAGAAAAAGATGGTAGACGGGATTGAATTGGCGATTCAACATTTGTTCGGTGAAAGTGGCTTTGGCGCTGCCTTTAACATGACATTAGTTGATGGTGACGTGAACTATGACACTGAAAACTTCTCGGTACAGTCTCCATTAAATGGGCTAAGTGATTCAGCAAACGTCCAAGTGTTTTACGAAAAAGACGGTTTATCGGCCAAGCTCACTTATGCATGGCGTGATTCCTACCTAATTGGTATAGGTCAGGCACAAGGCACAGCTGAAGCGCCTCCACAGTTTTTTAAAGAATATGAGCAGTACGATATGAGCATTAACTACGATGTTAACGACAATCTAACCGTATTCTTTGAAGGGCTTAACTTAACCAATGAAACCGAGGAAGGTTACGGACGTTATGAAGAGCAATTCTTGTTTGCTCGTCAATACGGCACCCGTTATAACTTTGGTGCGCGCTATTCATTTTAAGCGCAAATAAGCAAGAAAAAGCCGTCTTAGTGGCGGCTTTTTGTTATTATTTTGTAAATTTACATTTAATATAGAATCAATGTAAAGCGTGGCTGGGAGTATAATTTGTCAACTAATCAAATTCGCAATGTTGTCATCGTAGGGGGTGGTACAGCCGGTTGGCTCACCGCTGGCGTAATTGCCGCTGAGCACATGGCTCATTCAGAACAAGGTATATCAGTTACCCTAATTGAATCACCGGACGTGAAACCTGTGGGTGTGGGCGAAGGAACTTGGCCAACTATGCGCGGAACCCTGCGTAAGATGGGTGTTACCGAGACCGACTTTATCCGCTGCTGCGATGCCACATTCAAACAAGGTGCTAAATTTGCTAAATGGGTGACCGGAGCAAAAGATGATGCCTATTACCATCCACTGGTTTTGCCTCAAGGTTATGAACAAATTAATTTAGCGCCATTTTGGCAACAGCAAGCTGCGCATATTCCCTTTGCCGATGCAGTGTCATTTCAGGGGCAAATATGTGAGCGAGACTTAGCACCAAAACAAAACACTACCCCAGAATTCGCCCATGTTGCCAACTATGCATATCACTTAGATGCAGGTAAATTTGCGGCGTTCCTACAACAGCATTGCACTGAAAAGCTTGGAGTCAAACACATACTTGATACTGTAATCGCAATTAATAGCCATGAAAATGGCGATATTCGAAGCTTATCAACGAAACAACATAATGATCTTAACGGTGATTTATTTATCGATTGCAGTGGATTCCATGCATTATTAATTGGTAAACACTATCAAATACCATTTATACACAAAAAGGACATTTTATTTAATGATGCCGCACTAGCGGTACATGTGCCTTACCCTGATGAACAAAGCCCGATTGCCTCGCATACTATATCGACTGGACAAAGCGCCGGCTGGATTTGGGACATTGGTTTACCTTCGCGTCGCGGTGTTGGCCATGTTTATTCCACAGCACATATCAGTGATGAGCAAGCTGAATTGGAATTGCGTCAGTATATTCGTGAAAGTATTGGCAATAAAGTTGATGAACTTGATGTTCGTAAAATTCCCATTGTGCCGGGCCATCGTGAAACCTTCTGGCATAAAAACTGTGTTGCTGTTGGTTTATCGGCTGGATTCTTGGAACCACTGGAAGCCTCAGCATTGGTATTAGTCGAATTATCTGCGGCGATGATCAGTGAACAGCTTCCAGCCAATCGCAACGTAATGGATATAGTCGCAAAACGATTCAACAATAAATTTCGTTATCGCTGGGACAGAATCATCGATTTTCTAAAATTGCATTATGTACTG
This sequence comes from Aliiglaciecola lipolytica, assembly GCF_018860635.1. Lineage (GTDB taxonomy): Bacteria > Pseudomonadota > Gammaproteobacteria > Enterobacterales > Alteromonadaceae > Aliiglaciecola > Aliiglaciecola lipolytica_A. The sequence continues at coordinate 118,945 of NZ_JAHKPT010000030.1, read as the reverse complement.
ACCAAACGTACTGATTCTGATTATTGGATTGACAATTGCCGAGCTGAAACTATTCCTGAGGGGCTCACAGAACTGATGGAATTGTGGCAACACCAATCACCATGGCACAGTGATTTTACCCAAACCGATGAGGTATTCCCGTCAGCAAGTTATCAATATGTATTATACGGAATGGGCTTTAAAACTCAGCAGTCTAAAACGATTAGACGCTCTGATAATCAGCAAATTGCGCTGGAAAATTTTAGAAAAAACCAGCAAATGACAGAAAAGTTACTCAGAGGATTACCCACCAATCGGGAACTGATTAACAAAATTCATCAATATGGATTGCAACGAATTTAGGTTTAAGTTCACAACTGTTAAAGCGAACCACCTTCACCAAATATTAATTAGGAAAAGCTAATGGCCAACCATCAACTACTGGATAATGTCACCCACAAAGATTTGCAGGTAATCACGGATTTTTTGCCTAACCTTGGCGATGATATTAGTTTTACCAATGTGTTTGTATCTGAGTTTCGTGAAGCTCAGGGCTTGTATCCACTATTTTTTCACAAACATACTGACACTGGAAAATTCGAAGCTATAGCGCTTTTTGGGTTTGCCCCACTAGAGAACCTTTATCTAAACGATTCAGGCTGGCAGGCCAACTATATTCCGCTAACTATTCGTAGACGCCCTTTTCTGATTGGCTTCCAAAACGTGCAAGTTGATGGTGTGCTGAAACAAGATCCCGTGGTATTTGTGGATATGGACAGCCCAAGAGTCAGTCAAACTGCCGGAGAGAAGGTATTTCTGGAACAAGGTGGGCAAAGTGATTATTTGCAAAATATTAATTCTGTACTGCAAACCATTCATCAAGGACATTCTCAAACTGATGAATTTATAGACACCATTATGCAATATGAGCTGATTGAACCGGTTAGTATAAAAGTACAGTTAAAAGACGGCTCTAATCATGAGTTAAATAGTCTTTACAGTGTTAACGAAGAAAAAGTAGCAGCCCTTCAAGGGGATGTTTTACAAAAGTTACACCAACAAGGATACTTACAAATGATGCATATGATGGAGGCGTCCATGTCGAACTTATCACTATTAATTGAAAAGAAAAACGCGTCGTTGTAAGCCCTATGAAATTGCCTTTCGATTCAAAAAATAGCTTAAAAGAAGTGCTTAACAGTACAATAGCCGACTTAAATCAAGCACAACTAAGTAGTTCTTTACCCTGTATTTTTAGAGGTCTAGTGGCAGATTGGCCATCCGTAAAAGCGGGATTAGAATCACCTCAATGTGCAGCTGATTATTTAAATCAATGGGCCAACAACAATCCCGTTCAGGCATTTGTGGCACCGCCAGAAGTGGCTGGCCGGTTTTTCTATAATGACGATTTGCAAGGCTTCAATTTTCAGCCCAAAACCACCGTTTTTAAAACCCTGATTAACGAAATTATTGCGCTTGCTGGGAGCAAGGATTCACCTTCCACTTATCTAGGCTCAACCTCGGTGAATCATATTTTGCCGGGATTCACAGAACATAACAAATTACCGCCATTGCAAGACTCGCCGTTAGTCAGTATTTGGGCTGGTAACCGTTCTCGTATAGCTGCGCACTACGACATACCAGATAACCTTGCATGCAATGTAGTCGGCCGACGTAGGTTTATATTATTCCCCCCCGATCAGTTAGCTAACCTGTATATAGGTCCGTTGGATTATACGCCGGCAGGACAATCAGCGAGTTTAGTGGATTTTCATCATCCAGATTTCGAAAAATACCCTAAGTTTGTCGAAGCAATTGAACACTGTTTTATCGTTGAACTTGAGCCGGGAGATTGTATCTTCATTCCCAGTATGTGGTGGCATCATGTTGAAGGGCTGACTGAATTTAACGTTTTACTGAACTACTGGTGGCGTCAAGTTCCGGATTACATGGGCACGCCACTAGATGCACTCAATCACGCAATATTAGCCATTCGTGATCTACCTGAATCGCAACGTCAGGTGTGGCAGGATGTTTTTCAACACTACGTATTTAATCCTGCAGAAAACGCGCATATTCCCGCCACTAGAAAAGGAATTTTAAGCCCCTTAGATGAAACCTTGGCGAGACAGCTACGCAGTCAGTTATTAAACAAATTAAACCGATAGTGTAACGAAAAGTCTATACTTTACCTCTACGTGCTTCTAACTGGTCGCGAACTTGTCTAGCTGTGGTTTCCGTGATTGGATAAATCAGGATTAACCCTATTGCAATCAGCGAACATACAATTGGGATGCCCGCATCAGCCAAACGCATCAAGGTGATAGTCGTGTGCGATTGTTCTCCGCCAAGTTCAACATCAAACCCCGTAGCAATCAGAATAAAACCACCAGCAGCTAGCGCCACGGCCATGCCCAATTTAACCACCCACCAATAAATCGAACCGAACATCCCCTCGCGACGGGCAAATGTCTTTAGTTCATCAAAATCACATACATCAGCAATCATCGAGCCCATAAGTGTGAATAAACCTCCTAAGCCAAATGAAATAAAAGGCACCGGAATAAGAATCAACCAAGGGTTTTCAGGTGTATAACAGAACCACTTTAATCCGTAACCAACGATGGAAAATCCAATGGCAATGAAAAACGCTTTACGCTTGCCATATAAAGTAGAGAGTTTTGCGGTGATGAATATGACACAAAAAGTAGAGATTGCAGAAAGAGTGCCCGCCCAACCAGCGTACTCTGAACCGAGGTTAGTATCACCAGCAAAAACATAATAAATAATCACGTAAAACTGGAACGAAGAAACCATCATAAAGCCATTAAAGACCAAGAAAGTAGCGCCACATAGGCACAGAAAAGGTTTATTTTTCAAGGCCTCGCCAAACCCTTGGAAAAACCCCTTAATACCAGGACTGAGAATTTCAGTGTCGGTTTGAGCGGGTTTATCCAAAATCGCCAAATTAGGTTCTTTTAAGAATATCGCAGGCAAAATACCCACAAAAATCGTAAAGGAACCAATAATAATAGCCAGCCACCCCGCGCCTTGAATCATGTCATCGAACAACTTATCGTTTTGCATGAACCACAAAAACCACGGAGCCATGAGATATGCCATTTGGCCCATGAAGTTTTGCACTGCCATTAAGCGGGTGCGTTCATGATAGTCAGGGGTTAATTCATAACCTAAAGCGATGTAAGGCGTTGCAAATACCGTGTAGGCCAAATAAAAAAACAAAGAACCGATGAGAAAAAACCAGAAATAGAACATTTCACTTTGTTCTCTAGGCAATTGCCAAATCAATGCATAAATAATCCCAGCCGCGATAGCCCCACAAAATATATAGGGCCGCCTGCGTCCCCACTTAGTTTTGGTGTTATCACTGATATATCCCATCAATGGATCAGTTAACGCATCTGTTAGCCGCGGTAACGCACTTACCAAACCAACCAACGCCGGATTCATGGCTAAACCTAAATTTAGGACAATAACCATTCCGCCAATTGCCGCACCGAGCAGGTTATTAACTAGTGCGCCTAGGCCATAAATGAACTTGCGCAATAAGGGAATTTTGTCTCGATTTGCTGTTACCTGAATAGCGCTTTGGGCAGAAGTCGCGACATTACTCTTGGTCATTGAAATGATTCCGGTGTGTATCAGGTTAAGGTTGAGCGCTCGAATTAACGGGCAGCATAAAACTAGTTAACAATAAAATTACATTTTATCGAGCGCCAGACAAACGAAAAACGTTAAGTTGTGGCAATACACACGTCGAAGCGGTCAAACGGGCAAAGTGATTAAGCAAGGAACTTTGTGTAAAGGGCTATTCAGAAGGAAGAGTAGCAACCGACCGCCTTAACTCTCGGCTAGTCCACTTTGGCTTGTTTAATTTGAATTGTTGTATAAGGGAGTTAAGGTTAATGATAAAAACGTTAACAAATGCTCTTCACAAGACGTTGTCGTCTTAGCGAAGAGTTTTTCTTTATGGAATCAGGCAAATCTATGCTTTCAACTGACCAACCTTCATCATCGACCTGTGTAGCTGTTAGTTACTCTGACAGAATCACTCACCTTCTCTCAAAAATGCATATAGATGAGAAGATTGGACAGCTTAGCCAAGTAATGGGCAACGACAGTGTACAACTTGAACAAGATGTCAGAGACGGGCTTGTGGGCTCAGTCATTAATGAAGTCTGTGCGAAGACACTGTCGAAACTGCAACGTATTGCCACAACAGAAAGTCGATTAGGGATTCCGCTGTTAGTCGGCAGAGACGTGATCCATGGCTTCAAAACAATATTCCCAATTCCGCTGGGCCAAGCAGCAAGTTGGGATCCAGAATTAGTAAAAAAAGCCGCACAAATTGCCGGCAAAGAAGCCTCAAATGTGGGGATTAATTGGACGTTCGCTCCGATGATAGATATTAGTCGCGATCCTCGCTGGGGACGTATAGCTGAAAGTTTTGGTGAAGATCCTGTGTTATCTTCGATAATGGGAGTGGCCATGGTGGAAGGTTTTCAGGGCGATAACTTGCAGAGTTCAACAGCCATTGCCGCCTGTGCGAAACACTTTGTAGGCTACGGAGCTTCGGAAAGTGGTCGAGATTATTGCACCACCAATATTCCACAAAATGAGCTACGTAATATTTATTTCCCGCCCTTTAAAGCCGCCGCCGATGCAGGTGTTGCCACCTTTATGTCGTCTTTCAGTGATTTAGACGGTTTACCTGCCAGTGGTAATAAATGGCTAATGGACTCAATATTACGTAAAGAGTGGCATTATCAAGGCTTTGTAGTGAGTGATTGGGAATCCATAGCACAATTACAAATTCATGGTTTGACCGAAAACGCTGAAGAGTCCGCCTTCACAGCATTTGACGCGGGTATTGACATGGAAATGGTCAGCACTACCTATCGTGAAAATCTTTCGAGCTTGCTTGAAAACAACAAGGTGAGTGAACAAGAAATTGATCAGCGGGTACTCAGAATACTTCATTTAAAAGAAAAGTTAGGCCTATTCGATCTTGACTATGAGGCACACGAAAAGCGCAGAGCCCATCAACAAGGCCCCTTGTATTACGACAATAACGACTTAGAAATAGCCAAACAATTAGCGCTAAAAAGCTGCGTACTACTGCAAAACAATAACCAAAGGTTACCGCTAAACTGTAAAAAATTAACCAGTATTGGCTTAATTGGACCTTTGGCAGATGACGGTTACGAGCAACTAGGCACTTGGATTTTTGATGGTGAAGAAGAACATAGTATTACCCTTAGACAGGCCCTTAACGATGCCTTGGGTGAACAGGTAACGCTAAATTACGCCAAAGGATTACAAAATACCCGAACTCACAATACTGATTTAGCTTTCGACGCCATCGAGATAGCCAAAAAGTCAGATGTTGTGGTTTTATGTTTGGGGGAGGAATCCATTTTATCTGGCGAAGCCCATTGCCGCGCTGAGCTTGATTTACCGGGACAACAGCAGTGGTTAATCGAGAAAATCGCCGCTACTGGTAAACCTATAGTACTGGTAATTATGGCAGGAAGACCACTCACCATAGAACCCATTTTGGATAAGGTCGATAGTATTCTTTATGCCTGGCACCCAGGCACTATGGGAGGACCTGCTATTTCCGATTTACTATTAGGAAAGTCATCGCCATCGGGAAAATTAACAGTCTCATTTCCCCGAAAAGTGGGGCAAATTCCAATTTATTACAACCAAAAGCATAGCGGTAAACCGGCTACCGAAGAACAATGCATTCACATGAATGATGTTCCTGAGCGCTCCCCACAAACCTCATTGGGTATGGCAGCAACGCATTTGGATACCCATTTCTCACCTCTTTTTGAGTTTGGTTTCGGGTTATCCTATGGCTATTTTGAATATACGAATTTAACTTTGAACAAAAAGTCCTTCTCATCTGGCGAACAAATCAAGGCCAAAGTGACCATCAAAAATGCCGGACGCTATGCTGCAGAAGAAATTGTACAAGTGTATATTCGAGATTTAGTTGGCAGTGTCACCCGCCCAGTAAAAGAGCTCAAACAGTTTAAACGTGTTTTTATTCCCTCTGGTCAAAAAGTCGATGTTGTTTTTACACTGGAACAATCTGAGTTGGCATTCTATGATCGTCACATGCAATTGAATATTGAAGCTGGTAAATTTAAATTATGGATTTCAGGTAGCGCCAAAGCGAGCCTAATAACGGAGTTTGTATTAACCAATGGTTAAACTAAATAGCGGATTTAATCAGCAAATAATTGACCATGTGGAGACACTTCTATCGTCGATGACATTGCCGCAAAAGATCGGTCAAATGACTCAAACAGAGCGCTCTACTTGCTCTGCAGAGGAGATATATCAATATCATATTGGTTCAGTTTTAAGTGCAGCAGGTTCAGCTCCAAGTAACAACGAATTACAAGACTGGTTGGATATGACCGACGCCTATTGGCTGGCGTCAATGAAAGCCGATGAAAACCACTTAGCTATCCCGATTATTTATGGTGTCGATGGGATACACGGTAACAACAACGTTAAAGATGCGGTCATTTTCCCACACAATATTGGCTTAGGGGCAAGTGCAGACTTTGAGCTTATTGAAAACATCGCAAGGGTAACTGCCAAAGAAGTTTGCGCAGTGGGTGTCGATTGGGTTTTTTCACCTAATTTAGCCGTTGCTCAGGACTATCATTGGGGGCGAACCTATGAAAGTTTTTCCGAGGATACTAATTTAGTCTGTCAATTTGCCAGCGCAATGATCACAGGCCTACAAACCGACTTAACCCATTATGGAGTGCTAGCTTGCGCTAAACACTGGATCGGTGATGGCGGCACTAAGCATGGAATCGATCAGGGCGATACATTACTCGATTGGCAAGATTTAGAACGAATTCACATCCGCCCCTACTACCAAGCAATTGAAGCTGGCGCACTGTCTATTATGGTCTCTTTTAGCAGTTGGAATGGTGACAAGTGTCACGGCCATGGCCATCTACTCACCAGTGTTTTAAAACAAAAAATGCAATTTCCAGGATTTCTAATTTCCGATATGCAGGGAATCGATGATCTTGCTGCAGACTTTTATTTGGCGGTAGCGCAAGGGGTCAATGCAGGGATAGACATGTTCATGGTGCCTGATAATTGGAAAGAGTTTATTGAACATTTAAGCGCCCATGTGGAATTAGGAACAGTTTCTATTGAACGTATAAATGACGCTGTACGAAGAATTTTATCAGTCAAAATGGCTGCCGGGTTATTTGATAAACCTCAACCATCAAAGCGTGCATTGGCAAAAGATGCTAATTTTGGTTCAAAACTGCATCGTGATATTGCCCGTGAAGCGGTTCAAAAATCATTGGTGTTACTAAAGAATCAACACGCCATCTTACCAATTAGCAAACAAGCAAGGGTGTTGGTAACAGGAACCAATGCAGACAATATAGGTCATCAATGCGGTGGTTTTACACTTTCTTGGCAAGGCATTGATGGTAATCAAGAATTTCCAGCTGCAACCTCAATCTGGCAGGGGATCAAAGCACTCAACGCTAACGCTGAATTGATACCCGAGTCAAAAATAGCCGCAGTCAAACAGCAAGATTTTGATGTCGCAATAGTGATTGTAGGCGAGCGGCCTTATGCAGAAGGACTAGGCGACATTCGTTATAGTGACAATGTGATGTTCGAGTCAGGTAAACAAATAAATGGAAAACTACAAATCCAGTCGGCATCAGGTAATTCTTTAGCGTTAAGCATGATTGACCCTCTGGCGATGAAAACTATTGATTTGTTAGTTAACAAAGGAATACCCGTAGTGACTTTGTTGGTTTCCGGTAGGCCATTGCTAATTAATCCTGAGTTGGACCAATCTGCGGCCTTTGTAGCAGCTTGGCTGCCGGGATCAGAAGGCGCAGGTATCGCAGATGTTATATTTGGTGATGCCTCCTTCTCAGGGCAACTGAGTTTCAGCTGGCCTGAAAATTCTCTGGATGCCACAGACGCAAACAATGTCAGCTACCAAATAAAATTCCCCATCGGTTATGGTTTGACCTATGGAACCCCCACCCCACTAAAAACAGCAAGCTAGAGTTATGTCTCATTTTGCGATTTTAGAGGCAATACATGACATTCCAGTTTTACAATTTTCTGAGTAAAACTATTGAGTATTGTCAGATAACCCTGCGACAGAACGAGATACATTTTCAGCGCCCTCTTTAATTTCATGAATGGCCGTTTCAACTGCTTGTAATAAGTCTGTGCCTTTTTTTGCGGTATCAGAAACGGAATTGATATGACGAGTAACCTCATCCGTCAATTCTTGATTCAAACGCACCACATCGCCAATTTCATTGGTAGAATTACTTGTGCGAGCAGCCAGTTGACGAACTTCATCCGCGACAACCGCAAAACCTCGCCCTGTATCCCCAGCCCTTGCTGCTTCAATTGCGGCATTCAGTGCTAACAAGTTAGTTTGATCGGCGATAGAGCTTATTGTCGAGACAATACTACCAATCAAATTTGACTGATTGCCCAAGCTTTCAATTAACTTTACAGACTCTATAACTTCTTGCTCTATTGCGCTGGAATTAAGAACGGCATTTTTTAACGTTTCTGAACCTTGCATAGCAATTTGAGCAGTTTCAACTGCAGTAGAGTAAGCCACTTCTGCTGCTTCAGACACAGCTAAGTTTTGTTTCACCCGGTCGGAAATATCTGCAGCAAACTTAATGACTTTAATAACTTCCCCGGTCTCTGACTTTATCGGGTTATAAGTGGCTTCTAACCATATTTCTTGACCACTAAACGATTTCCTGACAAACATTCCAGAGGTTAGCTTGCCACTTTCTAAATCATCCCAAAAAGTCGGGTTGTCTTGATAAAACTTATCTGAACAAAAGATTCTGTGATGTTCTCCTTGTATATCTTCTAGCGTGCAGTCCATGGTTTGTAAAAAGTTTTGATTGGCATACAAAATATTCCCTTGAGGAGTAAACTCTATGACCGCCATTGACAAATCTAGGGCTTTACTTATCGCAAGTTGAGTCTGTAACGCGGTATATTGTTGGGTCACATCCGTCGCAATTTTAACTATTTTAGTCACTTTACCGGCATGAACAATCGGAAAATACGTTGCATCTAACCATAATTGTTGGCCATGTTTATTTAGCCTTGGAAACGTCCCTGAAAAACTTTCGCCTGATTGCAGCTTCTGCCAAAACTCATAATATCCTCTAGAATTAACATACTCATTGTCGCAGAACATACGATGATGTCGTCCTACAATTTCATCATTGTTAAATTGAACTACGGAAAGAAATAACGAGTTGGCCATCAAAACCGTTCCATCGGGAGTAAATTCAATATAAGCAACATGATTTTGGATTGAATTGACTAATGAAACCTGTTCGCTCAAGGAGTTTTCTAAGGTAACTATTTTTTGTTTTAGGTCACGGTTAAACATTACAACTTCTCAATTTGAACCGTCAATATGACGGTGTAGTGCGAATATGACAGTGTTTTGCGGCCTCAATGAGGCGACATGTATTTTCAGCTAAAGCTCGAATAATTTTGCTCAATTAGATTTTATAACACTGTTTAATCAACCCAGCCCCGAGTAAATACGCTTTAGTGATGCTGTTTATTTTTATTATTAAAAATAAACTAACATAAAAGCCAAACAAAACAATTCAAACAGTATGCTAATTGCTAGAATAAAACGTTAAAAATCATCATGGTAAGTATTACTACCGACAGTTGGGTTTAATTTTTCCCCATAAAATTCTTGTGGGTAAAAATTCTTTTATTAAAGAATTACAATATATTGGGAGTAATCAATGCAAGAGAAGTTAGTCAAGGTTAACGGTGTAAATATTGCCTATCAGCTACATGGAATACCATCAAATCCTACCATCTTACTCATTCATGGTTTAAGCACTCCGTTAACCGGCTGGCCAATAGAACTAATCAATCTTTTGGTAGCCGCTAACTTCCAAGTATTATTGTTAGATAATCGTGATATTGGTCGCTCTGAAAACTTAAATCACTTAGGTTTGCCTAATTTAGTTTGGACGTTGTTTAAATACAAAATGGGGCGGTCTCTCAAGGTCCCATACCAGCTGCATGATATGGCAAAAGATGTTAGTGCATTAATCGATGAACTTTACCTTCCCAAGGTGCATGTAGTTGGCGCGTCAATGGGGGGGATGATCGCGCAATTGTTAGCGATTCATCATCCTCAGCAAATTAAAACATTAACCTCGATTATGTCCACCACTGGAAACCCAGAGTTACCAACTGTGCATAGATCAATTAGGCCGCTTTTAATCAGTAAACCCAAGTCACGCCAGTTCGAAGATGTGCTAAACCACCATGTATCAAAGTGGCGCGCCATAGAAAGTCCCGACTATCCGGCCGCTAGTCCATATCTACAAAATTACGTCCAGAGCATGCTACAACGAGGCATACCTTCCAGAGGGGCGGCGAGACAATTTTTGGCTATTTTAGCCGCTGAAAATAGAGAGCCAGCACTTTCCAAAATAACCACGCCAAGTTTAGTAATCCACGGTGACAGTGATAAATTAGTGCATGTGGCGGGCGGAAGGGCGACAGCTGAATCAATCCCAAATAGTAAACTGAAAATTTACCCTGGAATGGGACATGACCTACCAGTGCAGCTGATTCCCAGCATTGCCAGTGAAATTATTCAGCACGCTAGGGAACATCATTGATTAATAGCTTATCGCGTCTTTAAGACAACCTAGATTAACCTTTGCGCAGCAGGTTCTAATGGCTATTTGGTTGTTTAAAACTAGTCTTCTTGAAAACGGTTTTTCACGTCCAACATTTTGTCTAAATTTTGCTGAAATAGCTCAACGATTTTGGGATCAAAATGTTTACCCTTTTGTTCTTGCAAAAACTCCATGGTCTTTTCAATTGTCCAAGCTTCTTTGTATGGACGTTTGCTAGTGAGCGCATCGAAAACATCGGCTAATGCGACAATACGACCATGAATAGGTATATCTTCTCCAGACAACCCTTTAGGGTAGCCGCTACCATCCCATTTTTCGTGATGAGTCAAAGAGACGACTTTTGCTAAATCGATGAGTTCTGAATCCGATTCACCTAAAATCTCAGCGCCAATTTCTGGGTGCTTTTTCATTATCTCGAATTCTTCAACAGTAAGCCGTGCCGGTTTGAGCATTATTCTATCTGGGATACCTATTTTTCCGATATCATGCATAGGCGCAGCGTGAAATAAGTCATCTGCCGCACTCTCAGAAAATCCATAAGCCAGAGCTAATAATCTAGAATAATGACTCATGCGAACTACGTGCATTCCGGTTTCGTTGTCTTTATATTCTGATGCTCGACCCAAGCGTTGGATAACTTGCAAACGTGTGCGACGCAACTCCTCTGCATCGACTAAAGATAAATGAGTAGCGACACGGGCTTTTACTACAGCTGGGGAAATAGGCTTGGATATGTAATCTACCGCGCCCACTTCAAACCCTTTAGCTTCGTCTGTAGCATCCACTAACGCAGTAATAAAAATGACTGGAAGATGTTTGGTTAAATCGTTGGATTTAAGCGCGGTGCATACTTCATATCCAGTCATTCCTGGCATCATAACGTCTAACAAGATTAAATCGGGTTTAACTTTTTCGACCAGATCAAGTGCTTCAAATCCGCTTTTCGCAAAGGTTAGAGAATAAGACTCTCTTAAGATTTGATTCAGTATCCTCAGGTTAGCGGGTTCATCATCTACCACCAGAAGTTTTTGTCGATTAACTGCTGTATACATAGTCTATTCCCATCTCTAACTGACGCGCAATTCACTTTGCATTTGTTCAATTAAATTAATTGCTTTTTCGAATTCGAAATCATTTAAGACTTCGACAATTTCAACCATTTTTGCAAACAATGGATGCTTATTCTGTGACGACAATTTATCAATTAGTAATTCATCAAACTCATTTTTTCTGACAATCTCAACTAATTGATCTAATACTAGTAACAAAGCGTCATTACTCAAGAATTCATCTTCTTCAACCAAACCTTGGTTCATCTGTTGATTTCGCATACCGATAATTTTTGCAATTTTATGCAGCTCATCCATCATAGATTGAACCATTTTAAGCAAGTTTGTAGCGTCGGCTTTTTCGATATTATTTTCCAGCTCAGACGCAATCCCCGCAAATTTAGCTAATGATAAGTTGCCTGCAACTCCTTTCAATGCATGAACGCTTTGTTCAAGTTCAGACCATTCTGCGATTTCAATAAAAAACGTTAATTGTTCTAATTTGGCTTCACAGTCGCGAATAAACTCACTGACTTGTTGAAATAACGTGGTTTTAGAGCCCCATAATTTCGTGCCTTTATCAATATCTATTGATAATAAGTGGTCCAACTGTTGTTCGACAGAAATAGTGTCATCGACATCTCGATGTAACTTCAATACTTTAGCAATTTCAAAAGTAAGCAGTTCAAAGTTAACAGGTTTGTTAGCAAACCCCTCCATTCCCGCTTCTAAAGCAGACAGACGATCTTTTTCTAGCACACTGGCCGTTAGCGCAACAATGGGAATATGCCGTAATTTTTCTAGCTGTTCTTGCTCCCTGCGTTTTTGTGCCGCGCTTAGCCCGTCCATCACTGGCATTTGAATATCCATCAGTACCACGTCAGGTTTGTCATTTCGCATCCGAATCAGGGCTTGTTCCCCGTCGCGAGCGGTAATAACAGTATGCTCAGCACGAGTTAACAAAATCGTTAGTAAATCAATGTTCTGTTGCAGATCATCAACCACTAAAATGCGTAACTTGGGCAGTTTGGTTGGCAATAGTTTTGCGGCTTTTTGGCTTTTACCGTCGACTTTCTTAAGTGGCAGCGTGAAGGTAAATACGGAGCCAATATTCAATTGACTCGTAGCGGAAATACTTCCCCCCATCAGCTCAACCAACTGTTTACTGATAGTCGTGCCAAGACCTGTGCCACCAAAGCGTCGACTCATTGATTCGTCAGCTTGCTCAAAGGCTTCAAAAACGTTTTGCAATTGTTTTTCTGACATACCAATACCGGTATCTTTTATTTCAAATTTGACCATCTCATCAGTATGTTTTGACAACATAATAGTGACGCTACCCTTGTGGGTAAACTTGACCGCATTGCCGACTATATTGGTTAGAATTTGGCGAATTCGATCAGGCACACCATTATAGTTACCGGTGATATCAGTGGCGATTTCAAGATCGATAGAGACCCCTTTTCGCTGGGCTTGTAGCCATAAAGTTGATACCACGGCATCAATTTCTTCGACGATAGAAAAATCGCGATATTCTAATTGAAACTTGCCTTTATCTAACTTAGCGCTATCCAAAATATCATTCAGAATATGCATCAAAGATTTAGCGGATTGATTAATCGTAGTGACATGCTTTTTCTGGGTTGAAGATAGTTCACTATCAAGCAGAATATCGCTAAAGCCAACAACAGCATTCATGGGAGTGCGAATTTCATGACTCATATTCGCTAGGAAAGCAGCACGAGCAGAGGCTGCTTGTTCGGCTTTGTTCTTAGCCTGCACCAACTCTTGCTCGATAGATTTGCGTTGGGTGATATCCATAATAAACCCATCAAGATAATTTTCACTGCCATCTTCGCTGCTAATCGCGCGACCATAGCCCAGCATCCATTTCGTCTCACCAAACCTATCAATAACTCGATAATCAATCACAAACCCATCAGGGTTATCAAAATCGGTTTCCATAATATGTTCGTTATCATCAGGGTGAATAAAATCCGCAAAACGACGTTGCCCTTTGGGTAAAATAAAGTCTTTTGCAGGGTAGCCGAGGATATTCTCCACTTCATCACTGATAAATAAAAATGGCCATTCTGCTTGATTTAAACAACGATAAGCTATGCCTGGTAGGTTACTCAACAGCGAACGAAAACGCGTTTCGTTTTCGCGTATCTCAGATTGTAGTTTTAGTCTTCCACGTAAATCACGTAAAAACGCAACAAATAGGTGTTGGTTTTCAATTTCAACGTGACCTATATATAATCTGACGGGAATAGTTTGCCCTTGCTTAGTAAGAGCCTCAACGTCTCTGCTTGCACCAATAATTTTAGCTTCTCTGGTGCGCAAATAATTACTGATGTAGCTATCATGTTGGTCATGATGTGGAGCGGGAACAACTTTGTTGACGTTTTTACCAATTAAATCCTCTGCCGACCAACCCAATAAGCTCTCGACTGAACGATTTACACTGATTACTTTGCCCCATTCATCGATAGTGATGATTCCATCTACGGCGGTATCCATAGTTGCTACTAGGCGCTTTTCATTCTGTAACGAACGAGCTGAAATATCTTTATATTTGAAAACGAAATTCAGCGCAATTACCAGCGCGATAATAACAACTGTAATAAACGCGATAGTAAGTGCGAGGAAAAGTGAAATGTGTTCAGATTGCTGTGATAACTCCATTCCTTCAGGTAGCACAAAACGGGCTGCGGCCATGCCGGTATAATGCATAGCGGATATAGCGATCCCCATTACCACACTGGCTATGCACATCTTAGAAAATTCACTTAACTTAATTTGGGTAAACTTATCTAAGCCAAAACGAAAATAAAGTGCGACAAAAGCTAAGCCAACTGCGACTAAAATAGATAGCATAAACATTGGTAAGTCATAACGAAGTAATGGCGCCATTTCCATAGCCGCCATTCCAATATAATGCATAGAGCCTATGCCTGACCCTACCAAAATCCCGCCTAATATCAATTGCGCTCGACTTATGTTCTCTTGCATAAGAAGGTTTTGAGCGACCCAAGACGCAGCGATCGCAGGTATCAATGAAATCAGTGTTAACGACATGCCATAATTGACATCAGTACATAAATCAAATGCCAACATACCAATAAAATGCATCGACCAAACACCACCTCCCAAGGCGATGCTACTAACCATCAATGCTAATTGTCGCCGTTTAGGCGATAACGAATTAGCGGCTTGGTACCCCACTTGAAATGCCATGAAAGAAGCAAACATTGCAATAAATACCGACAGGGCAACCAACCAGAAATTATATTCTCCGATGACTAACAAATTATTTGGTACTGCTTCAAAAACATTTTTAATATTGTTATTCATTCAAGCGGAGCCTTGTCCTTACAGCATTTTGCCATTGTTAAAGATTACTTTTGTTTTCATGGAAGGAATTCTCAGCCTAACACGCGTTTAATATTTAAACTAAAATCGTTAGCTTAACCGAGACAGGAATAAACGTCTAAAGGGCAAAGTATGTGAAGTTTAGTTGATCTTTTAGCGATTACTTTTATCAAAAACAATCATTTTAATCTGTTGTTTTGCATAGTAGCAATGAACCCTAAATGCGGTCAATTAACAACTCTTGAACTACAACTCTACAACATAAACTAAGGTTCGTCTCGGCACGCCTAGTTAAAAGGTAACAATAATAGCCATAAGCAAATTTATGAGACCGAAAACAAGAGTAAAAAGGTTGTTTAGCAACAGCTGAAACGCGTTTATTTAGCGACTTATATACAGCAGAACGAGGTTTTGAAGGGGAATAAGACGAGCAACTTAACTTCTTGGGCCATTCTCTATTTTAATAAGCACTCCGTCTCGAAATTCCAAAATCTTATGAAATTGACCTTTTGGTTGCTTGTAAAGATAGCGCTCTAGTTTAACGCCACGGTGTTTTTTCTGCTGGGTAGTTAAGTCTTCTTTAAAACTAGGTTCGCCACAGGTTAAAATTACATCCAAGGTAGTGTCACCGGTTTTAATTAACTTTGAGCCACAACGCAACGTATCAGCATAAACAGAATGGCTCAAAATGCTGGCGCAGATCAACAGTCCGAAACCTAATTTATTGCGAAATCCAAACACCATTGCTTCTCCATGAATTAACTTTATAAACTGCAACCCCACTGACTTTAGCAAGTCAGTGGGGAAAATCAACGAGGGAAATGGGGCTTTTACTACCATGACTATTTTAGGTGTAAGCTTTAATTCGCTTAATTTCGTTATCTAGAAGGCTGTTCATTGATTCCATTGTATTGCTGGCCATAGTGAAATAGCTGTCGCCATCAATATTAATATCTGTAGGTTGGATGAGTTCCTGTTTAATAGTCTCAGTCAATATTTTACACGCGTTTCTGGCTTCAACGATTAAACGTTTGCTCTCCTCATTTGAAAGGCCGGCCAATAGGCTAAAAGAAGTCATCGAGTATTCTTGAATTTTCTGTTCAAGATATTTCAGCTTGTTTTTGTCCATATTGGTTATCTCACCTGAGGAGGCAACGGCGATTCCTATTGATCTTGCCTGACCGATAAACTCGACAGCCATAGGTAACTCTTTCCAAATACATTGCAGGTCTAAAATTTCTCTGGGTAACTTGTGCGTCTTTTTCCAATCATCAGCAGCAACTTCCATTAACCTTAAGAGGTTTTCTATCAAACTAGTATGTTGCGTAAAACTCTCTGCGATAGTTAACGAAAAACCATTTTTTTCAAGACGTGGCCAATGGTCAATAAAACTCAGCCAGCGAGACTGTTTGTTAAATACGTCATCTTTGTCTAAATTTACTATCCCTAGATCAATTTTTTGGCGCAACTCAATAATTAATGGCTCGACTCGCAGATTACCATTTAAATAGCCGACACTGAGTCCTCGGTGACGCTGCAAGTTGCCGATTAAACTGCGGAGTTGGGTAATCACATCCAGAGCGCGGATCAACCTAATACGGTCCGTAATTCTCGTATAAGCTCTAACGAAAACCAAAGCGAATATTAAAACGGTTAATATGATGGTAAAAGTTTCTAACATGTATATCCTAAATTGGGTAACAGAACGAAAAATAAGCTAATCGCTTTGTAATCTAAATTGCTTATAACTAATCAACACTTTTTAACCAATGAATAAAAAGTCGACGGGCCTTATCACCTATAAATTAGAACTGTGAATTTGTTTAAGCGCTTAAAATCAACATTACTGTTAACAAAGCAATTATTAAGCCACTGCGATATATAAATGCGGGAAGACATTGATTGATAATAAGCAAAACCACTTTAAATAGACAACTAACAATCTGTTGACAAATATCAGGCTATTTTTTACTTTTTAATATGAGAATCGGCTAAGACGAACAATATTTATTGCACACTGCCAGCTCCATCGCCCCATTTTGGTGCACCCTATTTCCCTTTTAGCTTTTCAGAATCATAGTTTACTGACATTTGGCAGTGTTTCAGATATTGGCCGTGTATCGAAAAAAAGACAGCAAATCCCAATTCCAATATACTCTAAAGATTAGGGAGTGATGAAGGTTACAGTCTTTTCGCAACTTAGATTAGTAAGTGTATGATTGGAAAATTGAATGGCAAGCTTGCCATTGTTTTTTGCCTCACGTATGGATTTTTCCAACCCTTGTTTCAAGCTTAAATGTCGCTTATTGACATAATGATAAAGTGGCAGTTTAGATACTTGGCTGGGTAAAAATTGAAACGAATCATAGCTAGATGCACATAGTATTTTTTGCGCTTCTATATCGGTGGCAAAAATTGCATCCAACAGTCCGGTATCCAATTTTTTTGCTATTGAATTAATGTTTTCAATAAAATGGCACTCAATGCTATTTTCAGCACAAAAGTCTACTGCACCGCGGAAACTAGATAAAACGCCGACGATAGAAGATTCATCAACTATACAATCATTTTTATTTAAACAAAAAAATCCAATCTGCAAATGTCCGATAGACTCATCGATTTTAATTAATTGACTAAAGTGCTCCCCTACCACATCAAGCCGAAACCCTTCAGCATCTAAAATTCCTTCGTTGACCATCTTCAATCCTCGTTTTGACGGATAAAATGTAAACGAAGGCGTGATATCCACTGCCTGATAAATATCGGTGTAATATTGAGTAAGATGCGTCGCTTCAATATCGTCTTTAAATAAATCCAAAATATTGACAGTGTAATCTTTCGATTTCACAGGGAATGCAACCGATATAAAAATTAAAATCAATAGTAATTTCATAATTTACCAATTCACTTGAACCAATACGATTTTAGCAGAGATACTATTTTAATGCTCATAACTCACTCAATTTGGGAAATATTTTCAACATAAATTTTAAACTCTAAATTTGGTGTACTTTTTGCTTTTTGAGCTGCACTTACTTTGTTTCTGACGTTTTTAATGATGTCCTGTTGTTGCTCCATATCCTTCAAAGACTTCACTTGATTGATCTATTAATCTCGTCAGACACTGTTTCAAATTCAAATCGAGCAACCTGCTAGCGATTAGACGTGTTCAAACCTTCACAGGATCCCAAAAATGTTCAAAATTTCTACCTTGTTTATTGTTATCTTCACTGTTAATTGTTTTGCTTCACCGCAAAGCGCAGAAAAATATGGTCCTAGAGAGTTTCCAGATGGCGAAAAATGGACCGCAATAGTCGCAGCATATTCACCAGAGATCCAAGCTATCGACGCGGCTTTTTCGAAAATACCTGATGCCCAGATTGAGCAAACATTGACCATAAAAGGCGTTAAATATCAGTTAGGACACTTTAAAGGTGAGCCTATTGTGATCTTTACCACCGGCATTAGCGTGCCTAACGCAGCAATGACGATGCAAATGGCATTAGACTACTTTCCAATTGATAGAGTTGTAATGATGGGAATAGCAGGTGGCGTGAACCCGGCTTTTCAACCCGGTGACATCGCCATTCCTGAACGTTGGTACTTTCATGATGAATCCGTTTACGCTAATCCACAAGCAGATAATAAAGGGGGTTATATACTGCCAGATTATTATGAACATGCGCTAAAACGCTACGAGGAACGTGAACAGAATGATCCTAATGCGCCTGCATATGAAAATATTGGTTTTATTCATCCTGAAGAAATGTCAGTGATTAAACAAGGCTGGTCAGAACCGCGACAGATGCCCTATTTCACCGTCACCCCAGAACTATTAGATTTAACCCACAAAGCCCTGTCTTCAATGGACGATATAAAAATGCCTTCTGGACACCCTATCAATATAAAGGTAGGTGGTAATGGAGTTACCGGCTCAGTGTTTTTAGATAATGCCGAATATCGAAATTGGCTACAACGGGTCTATGATGCGCAAGTGGCAGAAATGGAATCAGCTGCAGTTGGGCAAGTGTGTTTTGTAAATGACGTAGATTGGATTGTAATACGCTCAGTGAGTGATTTAGCAGGTGGTCAGCAAGGTAAAAATGTCGAAAATGTATTTGATGGAATTGCATCAGGAACCGGAGCTCAGTTGCTGATTGGGTTGTTAGATCAAATTGTCAAATTTCAATCTGAACTTCCTTCTCAATCTCAATAAAGCCAATTTACACAATCCAACTTAAATAGCATTTATAGTTTAAGAGACCTTTTAGTTAAAAGGTCTTTTTTGTTTAAAGCCGCAAAAAACCTAATTAAATTATCCAGTAACACGCAATTTCCCCCCTCTTCACACCCTCTATTGAGAATGGTTCGCATTCATATTTACATTACGGTTAATTTTATGTAGTATTTCGGCGATAAATTTTAGCCCTCGCAAATCAACAAAAATCGAGGTTGCCAGCATTGTTAAATGGCATTGATGTTTCAGACGGTGCCATTAAGTTTATAAGTAAATTAGCATAACAATATTAGACATAAGGTAGGGCAATGGGATTTTCATTGGGTACAGTTAGGCAGTGGCATTGGATTAGCGCCTCTGTATGTATGGCGGGTATGCTACTTTTCGCAGTAACTGGCATTACCCTTAACCATGCAGCTGACATACCAGCCCAACCTACATTTAATAGCGTAGAAGAACAGGTGCCAGATGTCATTATGCAGCAGTGGTTAAGTGCAAGTGAACAACCGCAAAAGCTATCTGTTGAAATCGAAGACTGGCTCTATTCGAATCATCAAATTGTTCTGCCAAGTCACTACAGCAGCGAATGGGATGGCACAGAATTTTATTTGCCATTGCCCCGTCCTGGGGGCGACGCTTGGTTGGCCCTCGATGCCGAAACTGGGGAATTTGTTTACGAAGATACGGACAGAGGATGGTTAGCATACTTCAATGATTTACATAAAGGCCGCGACAGCGGCACGGTTTGGCGTTGGTTTATCGATATCTTTGCCGGTGGTTGCATTATTTTTAGTGGCACTGGCTTAATTTTGTTGTGGCGTCAATCTTCCCATAGGCAGTCAACAGCGCCATTAGCGGCTTTAGGAGTGTTAATCCCGCTAGTGCTTATGCTGCTGTTTATTCACTAAAAGAGTAACTATATGTTCATACCCAAAAAGTTATTAATTATAAGCGCTACTTTAAGCATGTTTTCTAGTTATGCGAATAGTCAGAAGTTAGCACTTGAGATCGATATCCCGCAGTTAAATGTAGCTGAATATCATAGTCCTTACGTCGCCGTTTGGTTGGAAAACAAGGCCCGAAAATCTACCCAAATCGCAGTATGGTATGACGTTAAGATGGCAGACAATGAAGGTCAGGAATGGTTGAAAGACATGCGCCAATGGTGGCGCAGAGGGGGGCGCAGCTTGAATTTACCCTACGATGGCCTAACGTCGGCCACAAGAGGCCCAGGAAGTTATCAAATTAGTATCGACCTAGATAAAGATGAATTGAAAGGGCTAGAGCCTGGGGATTATAAATTACGCATTGAAGCGGCACGAGAAGTCGGTGGCAGAGAGTTGATAGAGATACCACTGACGTTACCGCTAGATACTTCTACTTTACCTATTTATAAAAGCGGTAAATCAGAGCTGGGTAATATTAGCTTGAATTTACAGACTAACGATTAACCATTTACTGGAGTAAATTACATGAAAACCACACATTTATTAAAACTTTTAGCTGCGGGCATGCTAACTGCTTCAGTCGCGATGCAAGCCCAAGCGCATAGAGCATGGATGTTGCCTAGTTCGACAGTATTGTCAGGCGATGCGCCTTATGTGACCTTTGACGCAGCAATTTCCAATACATTATTTTTTCCTGATCACGTAGCCATGAATCTAGCCGGCGTGAAGGCATATGGACCTCAAGGTAACGCCGTAGAACTTCTAAATGCGGCAAAAGGTCAATATCGCAGTACCTTTGATATTCAATTGAATCAAGAAGGCACATACAAGCTAGCCACCAGCAGCGGCGGTTTACGTGCTATGTGGGAAGACGAAGATGGTAAACGTAAAATGTGGCCAAGACGTGGACAAACAGCTCAGGATTCTGAATTCGCCACAGCTGTTCCTAAGGACGCAAAAAAATTACGAGTTAGCCGCAGTTATCGTCGGGTTGAAACCTTTGTAACCTTAGGTGCACCAAGCGACGACGTTTTTGCCCCTACCAATCAAGGATTAGAAATGGTCCCGCTGACTCACCCAAATGATTTATATGCCGGTGAGGCCGCTACATTTACACTTTTAATTGATGGCAAACCCGCAAAAGGTGCCACTATTGAAATCATTCCTGATGGAGTTCGTTACCGTAATCAACAAAACGAAATTAAACTAACCACCAACGATAAAGGTCAATTTGTAGTAACTTGGCCAACTGCTGGACGTTACTTTTTAGAAGCTGAATATGAAGATGATCAGGTTTCAGCGCCAGCAACTAAGCGCACAGGAAGTTACGCAGCAACACTTGAAGTGTTACCAATGTAACCAAACTCGGAAGATATCTTTTGAACGAAACAGTGCGAATTAGTCTGGCGTTTTTTTTAACCTTAGCGTGGTTATTTTGGTGTATCGGGTTGTATGTGCGCCACAAGCGCACGCAACCTAAAATTAATTTAGCCGCTTCAACGTTAATTGCCTATGCCAGTCAAAGTGGTTCGGCTGCAGCATTAGCAACTAAAAAAGCCCAACAACTCGGCACGCAAGAGGCAGTCAATTTACTGCCTCTTGACCAAGTTAACAAACAAACCTTGCAGGCCACTAAACAGGCCCATTTTGTGGTCAGCACCTACGGAAACGGCGAGCCACCAGATAATGGTCAGCGTTTTTATCAAGATATACTATCCAAAAAGTCAGCTATTGATTTGTCACATTTGCAATATTCAGTCACAGCTCTAGGCGATAGCACATATGAACACTTTTGTGCATTTGGTCACAATTTGCATAGCGGTTTAGCCAATTTGGGCGCTAAATCTAAAGCTGAAGTGATTGAACTTGATAGTCAAAATATGCCGCTAACTGAAACTGAACAGGCAGCGGATCATTTCTGCGATTGGCAACTCATCGATCGCCAATGTCTCAATCCTAAAAGTGATAATCCGCCTTTGTATTTACTGACTTTTAGCGTGAAATCTGAACTTCCTAGTTGGCAAGCTGGTGATGTGATTTCTATTCAGCCACGCAATGATGCAAAAAATATTGAGAATTGGTTAAACAAACATCAGCTAGATGGTCGTATGCTGGTAACTAAAAATGGCCTGAGTCAACCGCTAAAACAACACTTAAGCACTGTTGTATTGCCAAAGCGTTTTACTTCTAAGCATACTCCCCCAGCGATTTGGTTAAGCTCATTAGTCCCTCTGCCAAATAGAGAATACTCAGTCGCTTCTGCACACCATGAAAACGTACTTAAATTAATTGTCAGACTACAGACCTCCCCTGATGGTAAACCTGGAATCGGCTCCGGTTGGCTTACTCAATTCAGTAAAATTGGCGATATTTCCAAAGGAACTATTCGCGCGAATAGTCGCTGTCACATTAAAAGTGCAATACGTCCATTAATCTTGATCGGCGCAGGCAGCGGATTAGCGGGCTTACGTGCGCAACTCGCACAACGAGCGATTGAAAGAAAAACTGGGCCGGTATGGCTGATTTATGGCGAACGCGACCCACAAAACGACAATATGCTCAAGGGTGAATTGGAGAGTTGGCAACAAAGTGGTTTGATTACTGATTTACATTTTGCGTACTCAAGAGCCCCTCAAGAGCCAGCCTACGTGCAAGATATTATTCATATCAATTCAGAAAAACTGAAAACCATGGTACATAAAGGAGCAGACATATACGTCTGTGGTAATAAAGCCGGAATGGGTGACGGCGTTCATCAAGTGTTAACCGAGTATCTAGGGCAGGAAAATACATCAGCATTGTTAGCAAACGGACGATATCGACGAGACTTGTATTAACCAGCGACGATCGGGATCTTGCCCCAAGCAAACATTCAAACATTCAAACTTCACTAAATCAATGTCACTGCACCATCGCTTGCTGTGATTGTTTAAAATCTTAGCGTCCAATACCAGACATATGCAAGCCCACGGATAATTGCCGAATTTTTAAAGAGAAAAAAGTAGGTATCTGAAAAAGCCTATATATTGAAAAAAGTTATACTCTATGATTAAAATAGGTAAAATTTATACACATACAAGGCCCGAGTTTAAACACGCGCATTTGCGGCTTATTAATAGTGTTATAACGCCGATAAAGTCGAGAGCTATAGTGGAATCCAAAAGGATTTAAATGAAATTATACCCATATTCAAATATTAAAACCGAGAACCTATTTACACTGTTATTGGCGTCGCGGCTTATAGGGGCAATTGGTTACCTAGCAATTGTTGCAACCTTAGGGCTTCTCATTTTAAGTATATTTGCAGGTCCCCAAACTATTGCAGGAGACCCCAATAGCCCAATAGTTTCAATGTCTACTCTAGGGTATCGTGAAGTTGTTTGGTCGCTAAGCTTTACTAGTTTTATTTCTGGTTTAATTTGCCTTAGTTTAAGCGGTTTGTGTGCAGCAGTAGTTTCATGCGAATATAAATATACAAGGGTTAGTTAACTTTACCATATATCAAGCAAAAGCATCGGGAAAGTACTCGCGGGGCTTGGCCCAAATGCGCTCGCGCTTTCCGCTGTTTAGGGTGTTAATTTTACTCAACATTGAAGGTCAACATATGTTTTGTTTGACCATAAAACGTTGTGATATCTGAGTCAAATTTAGAAGCAATACCCCCCGTGTATCGATACAAGGAGCATTTAGGTTCACAAGCCTAAATGGCCGGACTGGAGTGTTACAAACCAAAATCCTGTAACAGCCGCAGGTCGCTCAGGAAATGTTGACCATATTGTAGATATAACCAATGAGCAATCAATCAAAGATTTATATACAAAAGTGGGACATTTTGATGGGTAACTAATTGGAAATTTTTTGCAAATCAAGCAGCCTTTTAAAGGCTGCTTTTATTCTACATTCTAATCACCGCTATCTACGCCCCCTGTGTAACAGTTGCCGGTCTTTTCTGCGACTTACATTCACTGCCAATGCCTAGCTGGTAACCGTCGCTTCAAACAAATAGGCATCCAACAGATCCTGAAGTCGTGTAGCGTCGCTTTGCTGAGCGCCAAACAGTTTAACCTCGACTCGCATTCCTCGTGGACCACCGACGGTAACATTGACGTCACCAGTGAGTTTATTCTGGGTGAGGATAGATTCGACGGCGCGCTTGACCGCGTCGCGACGAAGCGTTGGTTTAAAGATCTTTCCAACCGCCGTGACTGGGATTGAGTCAACAATATGAATATGTTTGGGCCATGCGGGCCGTTCGCTGATCTCGGTTTGGGCAAACGCTCTGAGTTCGTCTTCGGTGGCAGTCATGTTCGGGAGAAGTTGCACGTAACAGGTCGGCAGTTCGCCGGCGTATACGTCTGGCATCCCCACTGCCGCCGCGACCGCCACCGCTGGGTGGCGCTGAAGGGTATTTTCGATCATCAGCGGATCGATGTTGTGTCCACTGCGAATAATCAGATCCTTCGACCGTCCCGCAATGTAAATCCTGCTTTGAGCGTCAGTGTAGGCGAGGTCACCACTGTTGAGTACACCGTCGACTATGGTCCCTTCGTTTTGTTCGGCGTTCCGGTAGCCCGGTGAGACCGTTGGCCCAGCAATGGTCAGCACGCCGATTTCACCGACTTCGCATTCCGCACCAAGTGAACCATCGTCTTCGAGGCGGCGAACGGTTACTTTAGTGTACGGCAGACGCAATCCCACCGAACCGGCACCGCCTTGGCCCTTGAACGGATTGCAAGAGATGAGACCTGATGCCTCGGTCATGCCTAGGATCTCCTTGAGTTGTATGCCGGTGATCGACTCAAACTTTTCGCGCACAGAAACAGGAAGCGATGAGGCTCCGGTGAGTCCGCTTCGTATTGAGCTGATGTCTGCCCCATCGACAGGAACTTGGATGATCGCACCGATTGACGTCGGCACGCCACCAGCGACCGTGACACCATAACGTTCACAGATCCGCCAAAAATTATTGACCATCGCAGGATTGCGCAGTCCAGATGGCGACATGATAACTACCTCTGTTCCAGCGATGAATGTGCTGATACCGATTAGGATCGTGCCCGCGACATGAAACATTGGAAGCGTGCCGGTCACAACGTCAGCAGACTCGAGGTTCATTAATGCGGCACAGCCATATGCGGCTGTGAGCTGGCCCACGTGGGTGTGGGCAGCAAGTTTTGGCACGCCTGTTGTGCCTCCAGTATGGAAGTACGCAGCAACGTCAGTACCGCTGCCAGGTTTTTCGAAAGTCAATCTATCGGTCGGTTGAGCCGCAATCGCGGCGTAGAAATCAATCACGCCATCAACAGCCGGAGTGCTTGGCGGAGCGACGCGCACAACGATCAGATCAGGCATCTGTTGTTTCAACTCGAGTGACTTTTCCCAGATATCGAGCTGCGGATGTGGCCCGAACGTGACCAGAATTTTCGCCCCAGAGGCTTCAATCAGACCGCGGATGTGCTCCGGTTGAAGTAGGAAATTGATCGGAACCGCGTAACCTGCAGTTTCCGCGCCCCACAGAACGGCGTGGGTCTCGATAAGCGTCGGCAACATGAACGCGACTCCGGGCCGCTCGCCACCAAGACTCGTGAAAAGGTTAGCCGTCTGATGAACAAGTTCCAGTAACTCGGCGTAACTGACTCGGCGAGGCTGTTCGTCGTCATCTCCGGTCATCAGCATCGTCAATGCGGTTCGATTAGCATGGCGCTCAGCTGCTTGGACGAAGACATCGTACACACTGTCTCCGGCAAGACGATCTAGAAGCGGCATTTCAGTCTCAAATCTTTCCACGTCTGATAATGTCAATAGGGGTGACTCAAGCCAATCCGTCATCGGGTTCTCCTCTAGTAAGTACAGGGCAAATAAAAATTCATTTCCCTAAAATGAATATGTATCTTGCCTCATATTTTCCATATTTACCCTTCATGTTTTCACATAATTTGGCACGCAAAGCAAGTGCCTCCCCTGCTATTGTGCAAAGCAATGCTGAATCCCCGGTGACCGTTCAAATCGAAAGTAGCGAGGGATAATAGCTATATTCAGGACAACGCTTCTGTAGCCGCTACTGGGTTTGAATAAACCAAAGCGACTTAGCCGATTCAGATTGTTAAATGAACAGGAACCTTTAATCTACGTTATTCAGCTATAGCTACCATTGCTAAGCACTAGGTTTTTACTAATCAGACTATTTTTATGCATTATCCACATGCGTCTGCGAATGCATAAGTTAACATTTTACATAGCCCAAATAAGCGGTTAACCTTGCCTCCCAAACAACATTGCTGAGACATAATTGTCACAATAAAGCAGGTTTAATCGCCTTTGAAAAAAGGGTGATTTCCACCTTAAATATTCCGGTGTAATAAAATTGAATAAACAACACAGTCTAAAGACACTACTGACTTTTATCCTCCCTTCCCTCATTGGATTACTACTGTTTATGACACCCATTAGTATTGATGGTGCCATTACTATTCCCATTGCAGTCGCCTCCAAAGCATTACAAGCCGAAATGGGCAAGAACATTCAACTTGTGATGACGATTATCGTGATTTTCATGGCCATAGCATCAAGTGTTGTTTCCTTGTGTAAACCTAGAGCCGTGCAACAAAGTGCATTTTTTAATACCCTGCTGACGGTCACACCTTTTTGGTTACTCATGCGAGTGCTCGGCGCTGTATTTATTCTGTTAACCTACCTTCAAGTAGGGCCCACCATCATTACCTCTAGTGATACAGGTGGCTTGGTACTCAATGATTTAATTCCTGTGTTGTTTTCAGTATTCTTATTCGCCGGTATGTTACTGCCATTATTGCTTAATTTCGGGCTACTCGAATTTTGCGGCACGTTGATGACCAAAATTATGCGCCCGATATTTAACCTACCAGGGCGAAGCGCTATTGACTGTATGGCCTCTTGGTTAGGTGATGGCAGTGTGGGGATTTTAATGACCACAAAGCAATATGAGTCACGGTTTTATACCGAGCGCGAAGCCGCAGTCATCGGCACTACTTTTTCGGCGGTTTCTATCACATTTAGTCTAGTGGTGATTACTCAGGTAAAATTAGAACATTTATTTATTCCTTTTTACCTTACCATTAGTTTTGCAGGTATCGTTGCCGCCATTATTGTCCCCAAATTACCCCCGTTATCTTGGAAAAAAGACCATTACATTGATCAATCACCAAGACATGCGGATGATGAAACTGTGCCTAAAGAACACCATGTTTTTTCATGGGGTATTGAACAAGCGCTTACTCGAGCATCTCAAGCGGGCGGTTTTAAATATGTATTTATAGAAGGCATCAAAAATGTTGTCGATATGATATTCGGCGTTATCCCAGTGGTAATGGCCATAGGCACTATTGCTCTGATACTAGCAGAGCACTCGTCTATTTTTAGTTACTTAGGCATGCCATTCATTCCCTTTCTCGAACTTTTACAGATACCAGAAGCCACTGAAGCGTCTAAAACAATAGTGGTGGGATTTGCCGACATGTTTATTCCATCAATTTTAGCCAGTTCAATTGAATCTGATCTCACCCGATTTGTTATTGCGACATTGTCGGTTTGTCAGCTGATTTATATGAGTGAAGTGGGTGCCCTGCTAATAGGCAGTAAAATCCCAGTTAATTTTGGCGAACTATTCGTTATTTTCATCCTGCGCACTATTGTTACTTTGCCTATTATTGCTTTAGCTGGGCATATAATTTTTTAAAGACTGCGTTTATTTCAATAAACAAGATGAGTAACCAGCGCAGATTGCTCTGGTCGCGAGTCAGTTTTTAAGCTGGAGTAGGCATCAGGCATCACATTGTCGAATTTTGATTGTGTTTGGCTGTGCCGGTTCCTAGTCACAGCCCTACCTAATGTGTATAAAATCTAAGTACATAAAATTGCAGACTGCAAAGAGCTTAGGTTTACATTTTCATATGTTTGCACAGCTTTAGTGTCAGCTGAATCCTAGGGTAAGGGTATTTGTAAAGTAGAGCAGTCCATCATGTCAAAGTGCATCTAATCAATAGCTGTTAAATAACACTAAAATGGAATACTAAAATAGCTGAAGGGAGGAATAATGTGCACTTTCCAGATGAAAAGTGCACAGTGGTATTACATCAAATCGAGGCTGAAATTAATCAGCGAACTGCCTTATGATGGCACCTAAGGTTTCTTTAGCATCACCAAATACCATGCGGCAATTTGGTTTAAAGAACAACGGGTTATCAACTCCAGCAAAACCAGATGCCATACCTCGTTTCAGTACAAAGACGTTTTTAGCCAAATCAGCGTTAATAACAGGCATACCATAAATAGGGCTGCCCTTCATTTCGCGAGCCGCGGGGTTAACCACATC
The DNA here is from genome assembly GCF_018860635.1 of Aliiglaciecola lipolytica. GTDB lineage: Bacteria > Pseudomonadota > Gammaproteobacteria > Enterobacterales > Alteromonadaceae > Aliiglaciecola > Aliiglaciecola lipolytica_A. The sequence continues at coordinate 90,248 of NZ_JAHKPT010000030.1, read as the reverse complement.
ATTTGCGCCTATTACCATTGCCACATCAAAATTTTCGATACGTTTGTTGATTTCATCCATTTCGAATAATTGCTCATAAGAAACGTCAGCTTCAGCCAAAAGTACGTTCATGTGTCCAGGCATACGGCCGGCAACAGGGTGAATGGCATAAGCCACTTCCGCTCCATTTTCTTCCAGTAACACCTGTAATTCTTTCATCGCATGTTGAGCCTGAGCCACAGCCATACCGTAACCAGGAATAACAACCACTGACTGCGCTGCTTCTAAAACGTAATAAGCGTCATCTGCAGATAAAGGTTTTACTTCGCCTTCAATTACCATAGTTGACTCTACAACCGGCATAAAACCACTGAATAGGACGTTTGATAATGAACGGTTCATCGCTTTACACATAATACTGGTCAGAATTATGCCACTGGCCCCAACTAAGGATCCGGCTACAATGAGAATATTATTCTGCAGTGCGAATCCTGCAGCACAGGCCGCTAAACCCGAATAACTGTTTAACAGCGAGATAACCACCGGCATATCTGCTCCACCAATAGGCAGAACTAGCATAATACCGAACAGCAGAGCTAAGCCCATCACACTATACAACACCAAGGTAAAACCAGGTGAAAACTCTGGCTGCGCAATAAATAAATACCCGCTAAATAAAATGGCTGTGACTAACAGTAAATTGAAAATCACCTGTCCTTTAAAGGTTACCGCTCTGCCTGTGATCCGCTCACTTAGTTTTGCCCAAGCCACCAAACTTCCGGAAAAGGTTACTGCACCAATTAATAACGCAAGAAAAGTAACCAACATCACGAAGCCAGAAAGTTGGCCATTTGATTCCACTGTTGACCACGCCACAAACACACTCGCAAGTCCTCCGATGCCATTTAACAATGAAACCAGTTCTGGCATCGACGTCATCGCGACTAATCTTGCGGCAAAGAAGCCAACAATACTGCCGGCAACAATCGCAATAGCGATCCATTCAAAACTGACTATATTCTTGTCAAACAAGGTGACAACAATGGCTAAAAGCATCCCTACCGCTGAGAGTAAGTTACCTTTTCGTGCAGATGATGGATGACCTAAAAGTTTTAATCCAAAAATAAATAACGCGGCTGCCAGTACATAAGTAAGATTAATTACCAACGCTGAAGTCGAAGTAGTTTCTATCATTTTAAAGTCCTCTTAATCTTCAGTTGGGATCAATTTTTTTTCTTGAACATGGCAAGCATGCGATCGGTAACTAAATAACCACCGACCACGTTAATCGTGGCTAGAAAAACCGCGAACGCCCCTAAAAATTCAGCGTACTGACCTAAACTGTCATCTCCAGCCAAGGCCAGTGCGCCGACTAAAGTAATCCCTGAAATAGCATTAGCACCAGACATCAAAGGTGTATGCAAAGTAGCCGGAACTTTTTGAATTAATTCGAAACCAACAAAAATCGACAACAATAAAATAAATAATAAATATATGGCTTCCACTATGCTTTCTCCTGCTGGTTGCTAGCTTGTTCGTAGAACGATTGAATCATCTTATTTACAACATTCCCATGGTGGGTAATGATGCAACCAGACTGGACTTCATCTTCAACATCCAATTCAAATCGGTTGTTTTCTTTTGACCAAAACTCACTGATTAAATTATATAAGTTGCTGGCATACATTTGCGTGGCATGCTTAGCCACTCCATTAGCCCAATTGCCAGTTCCAACCAAACTTACCCCATGTCTAACAACTACTTCTCCAGCCACTGATCCTGCGACATTGCCACCGGTTTCCGCAGCCATGTCAACAATGACGCTACCGGGTTTCATCATTGCTATAGTAGCGTCATCGATTAATTGTGGAGGTTTACGACCGAACAATTGTGCAGTAGTGATAACGATATCTGAATCGGCTATGCATTTAGCTTGTTCACGTTGTTGAATTTGCATCTGTTCAGGGGTTAATGCTTGCGCGTACCCTTGACCGGTTTCGCCAGTTTGCCCCAGATCTATATCAAGGAATTTAGCGCCCAACGATTGAACCTGTTCAGCTACAACTGAGCGAGTATCAAATGCGGTCACACTAGCGCCTAGACGCTTCGCAGTGGCGATTGCTTGCAAACCCGCCACTCCAGCACCAATCACAAACACTTTGGCTGGCTTCAAAGTACCAGCCGGAGTCATCATCATAGGTAATACTGTGTCGAGTGTATTAACTGCCTGCATTATCATGACATACCCAGCTAAACTCGCCTGAGAGCTCAACGCATCCATTTTTTGGCAGCGACTGATTCTGGGGATCATTTCCATACTGATGCTAGTAATATTGGCTGAACATAACTTATCTACAAAACTCTGTTCATTGAAAGGGTCCAAATAGCTAACAATGAGCGCTTCTGGTTTTAACAAACTAATCTCATCTGCTGTAAGTTTATGTAGGCTAAGTACAATATCTGCTTTTTTTAACAATTCATCTCGGTCAGTGATAACTTCTGCACCAGCGTCTTGATAATCACTATCCTGAATGTGAATCGCCTCACCTATACCCGACTGGACACAGACATCAGCACCTAATAGCGTATAAGCTTTTACGTTGATTGGCATTACTGAGCAACGCTTCTCACCAGGCTTACACTCAGCTGGAAAAGCAATAACAGGCATATACCCTCTCCTAATTTAAATGATTTAATGTAGATACTATGCCCGTATATGTTGTGAAATAGTTATTCATATTGTTTATATAGAATATCAAATTGATAAGTTACTCTTAATAAATTCATGAGATGAACAACACAATTATTACGACAAATTACATCTAAGGGCAGTGATAGCAAGGGATATAGGGCGACGAGGAATTATATTGGACAGGCTATTTATACATATTAAGCAGTTAAAATATTCACTAAATAATTCGATTTTGGTTTTCTATTTGAAACACATTTATAAATACATTGGGATAACTTTTTCTTATGATTGAATAACTTGAATTCCTACGTTGTGGCAACTTGCAATAAAAGCAGGTATTTGAGCATCAGGAAGGGAAACCTGAATTCGCACCATTTCCGCATATTCACATTCATCGATTACACCATGATGCTGGTTTGTAAGGTGCCGTATAAATTGTTCATGTTTAAAGTCGCTTAGCAGATGCAAAGGCAATAACACTATTTGCTCTTGAATGGGCAATGCTTCGATTACTTGTTGGGCAGAATTAGAGTAAGCCCTTACCAACCCGCCAGCACCTAGTTTTATGCCACCAAAGTAACGAGTAACAACCAGCATAATATCGCCGATACCTTTATGCTGGAGTACATTTAAAATCGGCTTTCCAGCCGTTCCACTGGGTTCCCCGTCATCAGACATAGCAACACTAGCAGGTGAATCAGGGTTACCTAATAAGTATGCCCAGCAATGATGGCGGGCATCGGGATATTGCAATTTTATTAACGCAAGTTGCTCCATAGCCTGCTCTCGACTGTTTGCGAAACTAGCACAGGCGATAAACTTGCTCTTTTTGACCTCATAGGTCTGTTCGGTGATTTTTGCTGGAATAGGATAGGACATAAGCAATGCATTATACCTAATTCCTATGGAAAATATTGTATAAAAGACTGGGTTATTGTGTGTCCCTTGCTCACCAAAGCACAACCCGTAATATAAACCGTAAACTTTCAACACAAACTTCAAAAAATTAGACGTTACACGACTACTTGTGACTACAAAACCTATAAGCGCCAGCATAAAATCATCTTAGCTATTTATTTTTCAGTCGCGAAAATGACTTGAGTCTAATCATAGGAACGCGCCACAGCAAAAGCTTAAAGTCAACAATCTAAGGGCGGGCGTACTTTCAGCTCGAATCCCCCTCGGTTAGCCTAATAATCAAAACGTCGCAGTAAAATTACGACTTATATACGCCCAAGGTCTTATCTACTTTAATTCCCTGCCCTTGTATGATCTAACAACTGAAAACTTTCAAGATGACTTACAAATCAAATTTCAAGAGAAGTAGAAAAGAAGATACGAGTTAACTTACAAATGCGAGAAACAAAATGTCTTATAAAAGTGAATACGACCTATCTATTACTCAACCAGAAAAATTCTGGATGGAAAAAGCATCGAAGTTACCTTGGTACAACCAGCCCAAAAACATATTGAGCAAGGATAACAACGGGGTTCATCGCTGGTTTGAAGATGGCGTAATGAATACCTGTTATATGGCAGTGGATTACCACGCAGAGCAAGGGCTAGGCGAGCAAATTGCGATCTTCTACGATTCCCCCGTCACAAATTCAAAAAGCAGTTACACCTATCGTCAACTTAGAGACGAAGTTGCGCTATTTGCTGGGGTTTTAGCCGAACAAGGCGTAGGAAAAGGCGATCGTGTGGTTATATATATGCCAATGGTTGCTGAGGCCGTTATTGCAATGTTAGCAGTGGCTCGCTTAGGAGCAATTCATTCAGTCGTGTTTGGTGGTTTTGCCCCTCACGAGTTAGCAATGCGGATTGACGATGCTGAGCCTAAAGTGTTGGTAACGGCTTCGTGCGGAATCGAAGTATCAAAAATTATCGAATATAAACCTTATGTTGACGAAGCTATTCGACAAGCGAAACATAAAGTTGAGCACTGTATCGTGCTACAACGAGAACAGTCAAAAGCAGAACTGATAGCGGGTCGTGACCTAGATTGGCACACTGCCACCTCAGCAGCGACACCAGCCTCATGTGTGCCGGTGAAAGGCACAGATCCATTGTATATTCTGTACACTTCCGGTACCACCGGCAAACCCAAAGGCGTAGTTCGAGATAATGGCGGACATGCTGTGGCTTTGCATTACTCAATGGATGCGGTTTATAACATGAAGCAAGGCGAGGTTTTTTGGGCTGCATCTGATGTAGGTTGGGTAGTAGGTCATTCGTATATTGTCTATGGACCGCTTTTAAAAGGTTGCACGACTATTGTCTACGAAGGCAAACCAATCAGAACACCAGATGCCAGCGCTTTTTGGCGCGTCGCACAAGAATATAATGTGAAAACCTTATTTGCCGCACCAACGGCGTTTCGAGCTATTCGTAAAGAAGATCCAGAAGCAACATTATTAGCCGATTTTCCGTTGCAAAATCTTCAAACTATTTTTATGGCCGGAGAAAGACTCGATCCCCCGACTTATCAATGGACTTGCGAAAAAACCGGTAAGCCAGTTATTGACCATTGGTGGCAAACAGAAACGGGCTGGGCGATTTGTGCAAACATGCTGGGAATTGAAAGCAAGCCAGCAAAACCCGGCTCTGCAACCTTACCAGTACCAGGTTTCGACGTGCAGATTTTAGATGATGAGGGCAATCAAATGCCTCCTTGCAAACAAGGTTCAATCGCTATTAAATTGCCAATGCCACCAGGTTGTTTACCAACGATATGGGGCAATCAGGATCGCTTCGTCGCCGGTTACCTTACGCAAAATCCAGGATATTATTGCTCTGGTGATGGTGGATACAAAGATGAAGATGGGTACGTTTTCATCATGGGTCGAACAGATGATGTCATCAATGTTGCTGGTCACCGACTTTCTACCGGAGAAATGGAGGAAATTTTAGCCGCCCACCCGGCAGTTGCCGAGTGCAGTGTGATTGGTGTTCACGATAGTTTAAAAGGTCAAGTGCCTATCGGTATGGTGCTTCTCAAAGACGGTGTCGATATCGATGAAGCTAAGCTGCAAGCAGAGTTGATTGCAAATGTTAGACATGAGATAGGGCCTATAGCCTGTTTCAGCCGTGCTATTGTTGTACAACGCTTACCTAAAACACGTTCAGGTAAAATTCTGCGTAAATTATTACGCCAGATATCTGCAGGGGAATCTTATAACATCCCTTCTACTATTGATGATCCAGAAAGTGTCACAGAAATCGCTTCGATTATGGACAAACAAGGCTTAATTACTATTGAACAGGCGTCTTAGTACAAAAAAATCTCAAACTTCACTGCGGACAAACCACAAAATGTGAAAATCCGCAGTACGTTATATTTTTGGTGTAATTCCCAACGCACCCTTGCTCACTTACTAGTGGGCTTTTTTATGTCCAAAATAACGTTGAGGAAACAGACACAATCAATACACCTATGCTGATTAGCCAACTCTAGTCAAAGGTCATTTTAAAGTAGAAAATCCGGAATATTGTGTGTCACACTGCTTGAGCGGTGAAATTTTTAAAAATATCGAACTGATTTACCGGAACTGGCTTTTGGAAAAAGTACCCCTGACCATACTGGCATTTCAAGTTACGCAAAAATTGATAGCATTGATATGTTTCTATACCTTCAGCAATAATTTCCATATTCAATTCGTGACCCATAGCGATGATTGTTGATGCAATAGTGTTATTTGCAGGCATAAAACTTTTATCTATTTTTAATACATCAAACGGCAAGTTTTTTAAATAACTTAAACATGAGTAACCTGTGCCAAAGTCGTCCAGTAACAATTTGGCTCCTAATTCAGATAATTCATATAACGTCTGAACACTAACTTTATCTTCTGTGATTGCACTGTTTTCAGTGATTTCAATATGGATAGAATCGGCAGCTAAATTTAGCCGACTTAACGTATCAGACAGGCGCTGACTAAAACGTTTATCTTTCAATTGAAGAGTCGAAACGTTAATTGCCATGGCATGCTCAGTAGCGCCTGCGTCTTGCCAAATTTTACATTGCTGACAAGCCTGTTCCATCACCCAACTTCCGATATCAATAATTAGCCCCGCATTTTCAGCAATTGGAATAAATTCGTCTGGTCCAACAGCTCCATTTTCTGCATTAGTCCAACGCAACAGCGTCTCACTTCCTACAGTACGATTATCAGCAAGAGCCACTATAGGTTGATAAACAAGGCTTAGTTCCTCATTGTTAATAGCTTGATGAAGTTGCGCCGCCAAGGTTAATCTGCGATTTAATTTACTTCCAGATTGCATATCGTAAGATTGAAATTGGTTCTTTCCTGCATTTTTCGCCTGATACATGGCGGCATCAGCATGCTTTAAAAGTGAGTTGGTATCTTCACCATTTTGAGGGTAACAGGCAATCCCAATACTGGCGGTAATAAAAGATTCCATGTTGGCTAATTTGATTGGTTGGCGAACGGCTTCTATGATTCTGTGGGCTATATTATCAATTGTCTCAACTAATTCGAAGCAATCCGTTACGGCAACAAATTCATCACCACCAAAACGCAACACTGAATCACATTCGCGAACGGTATGCGCTATGCGTTCGGCCATTTCAACTAGCAATTTGTCGCCCACTGAGTGCCCAAGGGTATCATTAATATCTTTAAAACGATCCAAATCGATAAACATCACAGCGAATTGAGCTTTATTTCTATGTGCTTTAGCAACGGCGGCGTTAATCGTGTGTTCTAATAAGTTTCTATTGGGCAAACCAGTTAAAGAGTCGTTATAGGCTAGCTGTTTTATGCGTTCTTCGCTTTTTGCAAGGGCCTTCATTGCCTCTTCTCTTTTATTCAGAACAGCAGTTACGGCCTTTGAAATTATATGTGTAAAAAACAACACTATCATCGATGTGAACACAATTAGTAAAATGGTAATTTGGGAGATGAAATCAACCGTTTTTTCAACAGGCTGTTCGAATAGAATTGAATTATTACGAAATTCATTGAGGGCGAAAACTAACTGATCTTGCACGTTTTGTGACGTAATCTCACCGTTTTCATATTGGCTTATTACCTGCAGGGTTTGGTTGGCAACCTCCAAATCCTTCTCACACAATGCAATGACTTCATCGGTGCCAATTAGGCCCATAAAAAATTGTTCGGAAGCTCCAACCATTTCAAGGCATTCAAAAGGTTGTTGACGAATACGCACAATCACAGAGCGAATCTCAGTCATATCAGCCGTGCTACCTGCAGACGCTAAGCGTTTTGGAACTGAAATTAACCCATTCAATTCAAGTGTGTGTTTAAAATGACGAATGTTCAGTTGATGGAAGTGGCTACTTTTGTCGAGCTTAAAGAAACTCCAAATCATAACAACTGAAAATAGAAAGATTATTACTGTGAGGAAGGCTAATGCTTTTTTAACCCTACTATTTTCTAAAACCATTTTTTATTGTGCTCTGTAATCTACATCCATAACTGGAGCCACTTGGAATCTGTTCGTATTTCGAAAGTTCCAATCGTTACCTCAACTTATTTATAGCACATTTCAGTAAAATATGAGGTTAATTATTGATTCAAAAACCAACAACACCTAAAACTATTCTTACAAAATCGGAATAATGCTAGCAACAGAAATTATGCGGATTGAAACTTGTTGGAGTTTATTAATGCTTATAACTATTTTCAGCAAAGTTTTTAAGATGCTTTGGGCCTTTTTGTCGAGTTAGTCACTTCATATATTTGGGTGTTTAATTAAGTTTAGCGGAGTAAAAGCAGGTGGGAGCGATAATGTCATCAAATCCACAAAAGTGAGATGACATTATCAACAAAGATTGCTTTTTTACAGTCATAGCCTCGATTTGACTAGTAACTCAAATGAAATTCTTAATTTATACTATTTTATTCAATTCTGAATTTGCTGGATATAATCATTCCTACGGCTCTTTGGACTTCAGTATGCATTCGTTGTGCATCTTCTCCACCAAGGGTGCCGCAAGACATCATTTTTTCACAAGTTTGTCCAGATATACGGCTTCCGGTCCCGACTTTGGGTGCTGGAGTGTTACGCAGAATTTGCAGTTGATCGATAAAGAATTCCTGTAAGTCTTGAGGGTTAACAACAATACGCTCTATGCTATTGTCGTTACCTGGAGGAAGCGGTTGATTTAATTCGATGAGACGTTCTCTAGCGGCTTCTATTTTATAAGCGGCCTTATTGTAAAGAGCAATAGATTTATCTTGTTGATCTGCACCAAATAGTTGGCTGTCATACATCTTGCCCAATAAATAACTCGCTTTAGACATATTATGTTCAGATGCTAATTCTAGCCATTCTCTTGCTTCATCGTAATCTTTTTCCTCTATCTCACCTTCTAGATAAACGACACCGAGGACATAAGCTGCGTCATACACTTTATTTTTAGCGGCCTTTTTCAGGTAACTTATTCCCTTGCTAGGGTCGTCGTCCGTAGCACCTGAGATATACATCAATCCCGCTTTATACTGTGCGGTAGCCTGATTCCATTTAGCTGCCTTCTTGTACATCCGAAGCGCTCGCGAATTATCCTTATCCGTACCGTATCCGGTGACATAAAAATTACCTAATGTCTCCATTGCGCTAGGGTGACCTTTTTTTGAATACTTTTTAAATTCCTTGAAGGTTTTCACACAGTGATCTTCGCTACATTCACTAAAATCAAAGGCAATAGACAGTGGTGTGACGGTTACAGTTACCACAATCAATAAAATTTTTCTGAGCTGAACAAACATAGTTGAAACTCTCCGTGTCATAGGTTGGTTAATATTTAAAACAATAAATTATGCAACGAGTTTTTGTTAAAAAATAAATAACTTATTGATTACATTGCTTTTACACAATATCCACTATGGACTGTTACAAAATAATTGTCACCTTTTAATTTGTTTTCAGCTTATTGCAGATAAAACAATAAACTCGCGCATTGTGAGTTTACTGCTGTAGATATTTAACCACATTGAAAATACTGCGATCTTCTGGATCACGCTTGATTTCAAATCCTAAACTTTCGCAAAAACCTAACATTCCTGTGTTTTCAGCCAAAACCATGCCCTCCATTCGCTCTAACCCCTTTGCCTTGGCACTTTCTATAAGTGCATTCATTAAGCGCACAGCGATGCCTTTACGATGCCAATCATCGGCCACCACGACAGCAAATTCACAACTTACTTTATCAATATTGGTGATGTAGCGAGCAACGCCTATTTCACGTTCCATTTTGCCGCTGCTTATTACTGCCAGTAATGCCATTTCTAAGTCGTAATCGATCTGTGTAAAGCGCACCAACATACTTTGCGGCAGCTCTTTAATGCTTTGCATAAAACGAAAATACTTTGCAGTGGGTGACAAAGTACTCACAAATTGACGTTCTAAATTAGCATCTTCGGGTCTAATTGGGCGGATTTCCAATAACACACCAGAGCTAAGCTCTTCTGTTTTTGCCAGTTCCATTGGGTACGGATGAATTGCCATATGGTCATAACGTCCGGTTTGCGAATGCGCTTCAATGAAAATTTTAGCATCTAAAGCAATAGCATCGTATTCATCAACCACCAACGGATTAATTTGCAATTCTTTAATCCAAGGCAACTCACAGGCCATTTCAGATAAACGTAACAAGACATGCTCAATGGCCCCCATATTACATCCCGGAAGTTGCCTAAATGCCCCTAACATTTTGGCAATACGTGTATTGTTCATTAACTCACGGGCTAGGGTTTTATTCAGTGGTGGGATTGCCACCTCTCGGTCGCCCATAATTTCTGTTGCGATGCCACCAGCAGCAAAAGTAATTATTGGACCAAAAACAGTATCATTAGATATGCCAACCAACACTTCCCTGCTGCGTTTTTTAATGTACATGGCTTCAACTGTTACACCACTTATTTCCGCTTCGGGGAAGTATTTGGAAACCGAATCTATAATATCGTGATAAGCATTTTTAACCGCCTCGTCGTTTGAAATACCCAATCTCACGCCACCCACATCAGACTTATGGGAAATGGTTTTACTGTAAACCTTCATCACAACGGGATAACCGATGGTTTTAGCAATCTGGATTGCTTCGTTTATATCATGGGCCAAACTAGCATGCGTTGTAGAAATATTGTACGAATCAAGGACTGCCATTGACTCTAAATCAGTCAAGACCGTGCGCCCTTCACTCAACGCATGCTCAATGACTGACTTAGCCGCTTCAGTATTGACCTTTTCTTCCTTTTGCAAAGGATCGGGTGCTTGCAATAAAAGACGTTGGTTACGAGTAAAATTGCGCAAATAGGAAAATGCTTCAATGGCAGCTTCTGGTGTGGTGAAGGTTGGAACTTGATTATCTTCTAAATAGGTTCTTCCTTCAGCCACCATTTCCCCGCCCATAAAACAGCAAATAATAACTTTTGATGATTTTTTGGAGGCATCTACAATTTCTTTGGCCACTTGCAATGGTTGCGTCATTGATTGCGGAGACAAAATAATCACTATGCCATGCATAGTTTTATCCTTTAAACATAAGGAAAGAACTTGCTGATAACGCTCCGGCGTTGCATCACCAATAATATCGATAGGATTGTCTTTAGACCAATTGGCTGGCAGCACTTGGTTCAATTGTTTTTCTGTATCTTCACTTAACGAAATTAAATTTAAATTTAAATCAGTTGCGCGGTCAGCAGCAATAGCCCCTGGACCTCCGCCGTTGGTGATAATTGCTAAGTTTTCACCTTCTAAACGTTTGTTGGTAGACAACACTGTCGCGCCAACAAAGAGATCAAAAACCCGATAGCCTCTCACCGCGCCTGCTTGGCGTAACACTGCGTTAAATACGTCGTCCTCTCCAGAGGTTACTCCAGTATGCATTTGCGCAGCCATGGTACCTTTATTATGTCGCCCTACTTTCAACACCAAAACCGGCTTCACCCGAGACGCACGTTTTAGCTCACTTATAAATGAGCGGGCATGATTGATGCCTTCAATATACAAAAGAATGCTTTTAGTCCGTGAATCGTAGGTTAGGTAATCGAGTAATTCCCCAAATTGCACGTCAGCAGCACAACCAATAGATACCACCGCAGAAAACCCCAACTTACGAGATTTAGCCCAGTCAAGAATCGATGTACACAATGCACCAGATTGGGACACCAGTGCCAAACTACCTTGATTAATTTCGCCACTGTGAAACGTTGCATTAAGACCCGTTACCGGACGAGCCACCCCAAGACAATTAGGTCCAATAAGACGAATTTTGTATCGCTTAGCCGTTTGTTGTACTGCATCTTCAAGCTTTTTGCCTTCTTCATTGGCTTCTCCAAACCCAGCAGATAAGATGATCGCGGCTTTCACACCTGATTTTCCACACTCTTCCATCAATTGATTGGTAATCGAAGCGGGCGCGGCAATAATAGCCAATTCAACGGGTTTGTAGATTTCTGAAATGCTGTTGAAGCATCGTCGACCGAGGACTTCGGCATGACGAGGATTAATAAAATAAATAGGTCCTTTGAACTCACCTGAGGTTAAATTGAGAGACACCGTCTTTCCGATCGATGATTCGCGCTCACTTGCGCCGAACAAGGCGATTGAACTTGGGGAAAAAAATGAATGTAAATAATGTTTCATTTAAAATCTCTTAGATGTTAGCGCTTTTGTTTTGCTATCATTATCCCATACAACTTATAGGGTTATTTTATGTCTTCTACGGCTTTTATTACACATCCTAATTGTTTACTCCATGAAATGGGAGATGAACATCCTGAAAGCCCAGCTCGTTTGCATGCAATCCAAGATGGCTTAATTCAATTTGGATTGGCTGACTTCATACTCAATATCCCTTCACAAAAAGTATCTAAAGATCTGTTAAAGCAAACTCACACTCCGCGCCATGTTGAACAGATTGAACAATTTTCACCGCCAAAAGGCCAGTACTTTCCGGTAGATGATGAAACGAAAATGAATCATGCATCTTTCGAGGCTGCTTTATTTTCTGCTGGTGCAGGTATAGTTGCTATTGATGGTTTATTCAATCAAAAATTTAAAAATGCTTTTTGTGCCGTAAGACCACCAGGTCATCATGCCGAAAAAGATCAAGCCATGGGATTTTGTCTTTTCAACAATATTGCGGTTGCGGCGACCTACGCCAAAGAGCAATATAATCTTACACGCATTGCAATTTTAGACTTTGATGTACATCATGGAAATGGCACTGAAGACATTCTGAAAAATGACCCTGCAATACTATTTTTATCTTCATACCAGTATCCGTTTTATCCTTACACCATACCTGAAAAAGCCGCTGAAAATTGCTTACATTACCCATTACCAGCCGGCACCGATTCTCAAACATTTCGACAATGTTACGCTGAACGGGTGTTGCCTGAACTACAAAAATTTGCACCTGAACTAATTCTTATCTCCGCTGGTTTTGATGGTCATCATACCGACCCACTTGCAGATTGGGATTTGTTAGACTCGGATTATTCTTGGTTAACTCAGCAAATCATGGACATCGCAGATACCTGTTGCGACGGAAAAATAGTTTCATTTTTAGAAGGTGGGTATAGTTTATCGGCACTTAGAACAGGTGCTATTGCACATATTAAAACGTTAATGAAGATCTAAGATTTACTATGCTGCAAGGGCGTTGATATTGGCAGCCAGCACAATCATCTTGTGTGGCTACCACTGGTGGGGAGTAATTTGCAGAATTTATTTGTTTAGCGAGCTTATGAGGGTTTCTACTTGTTCAAAAGTAGGAGGATTACAACCTATGCTTTCAACATTTAGACCGGCAGCCACAGCACCAAACCTTAGACCATCCATCAAAGTTTCTTCAGGGGCAGAGGTGCAAAGCGCATCATTTTTTAACAGGCGCGCAAGCATGGCAGAGAAAAACGTGTCACCAGCCCCTACCGTATCACCAAACACAGCCGGCTTATGGACTGCTTGAAATAAATTGTATTGATCGGTTATTAGGTGCGATCCGCCCTCTCCCAAAGTTAAAACTACCATGCCATTTTCCATTCTATCGAGCATAGATTTAGCATGAAATTCTGGTTTACCGTAAAGGCCTTTTAGCTGCAGATCTTCATCGCTCACCTTGACAATATCGGCGAACTCTACGAATCGCCATATCGACGCTACGTATTGATGATGATTTTCTTCAACGCCTTTCCGGACGTTAACATCGATACTAATTTTCACGCCACGTGACTTCAAAGTGGTAATAACTGGAATCAACACTTCGAGCATTTCAGGCACGATTGCTAGAGAGCCGGTGTGAAAAAGGTCAAGATCATCCGGCAGCATTGATAATAGTTTTTCTGAGGTAATATCTAAATCTGCAACTGACTTTCGATACAAACGGTAGTTCGGTTTTCCATCTTCAGCTTTATACACCAAAGCAAGAGACGTATTTTTGCTTGAACGATTATTTGCAGGAACATGAATTCCTTCACTAATGACTGAACTATGGATTTTTTCACCTAAATAATCCGTCGATATGGGTGATAAATAAGTACAGTCAATTGCTTGTTTAACGAAGCTTCTAGCCACGTTGAACGGTGAACCACCGATGAAAGGTTGATAACTTCCATCTTGTTGCTGAATCATGTCAAACAACGCCTCACCAAATACGGCAACTTTAGGAATAGCCATAGTAACTCCAAAATTCTAAAAATAAGCCAAGTCGACTAAAGCTAGCCGACGTTATGCAAAAGCACAAATATTAACTCTAGTATCCCTAAGATACCGCTAACGCTGTGCTATTAATAATTGACTGCATGTGTTTTTTCACATTTGGATCGGTATAGATCGCCTTTAAGTGTTTTTTATAGACGTCCATGAAACCTTGGTTTTTGTTTAAATCTCCAAAAATTGAAGTCATTTCCAAAAACGAAGCGGGATTCACTGCATATTTAGCGGCTGCAACATGCAACTGCTGAGACATCACATCTATGATAGTGATCTCTTTGCCGTGACGATCAGTCTGTTTGTCGCTGTAATAACACCATGCAGCTAATACCAGTGCAGCGCACTGGATATCGCCTTCTTGACGCAAATTATCGTTGATAGTTGGAATTAAGAAAGTCGCCAATTTCGAAGCACTTTCAGAACAAATTCGCGTTAAATGATCTTTAATATTCGGGTTTGCAAAGCGAATTAGTAACGTTTGTTTATACTCATCTAAGTCAATTCCACTTACCGGAGGCAAAATAGGCGTGACTTCATTGTCCATAAATAATTGCAAAAACTGACGGAAAACAGGATCTTGAATACTCTCATCAATCGTCTCAAAACCATGGATTGACCCCAAAATACCAAGCACTGAATGGCCTGCATTTAACAGTCTTATTTTCATGTTTTCGTAAGGTGTCACATCGGCAACAAATTGCGCTCCAACTTTCTGCCACTGCGGTCTACCTACGCTGAACTTATCTTCAATTATCCATTGATGGAAAGGTTCGCAAGTGACTGGCCATTCATCTGATACCCCCATTTTCGATGCCAAATAATTAATATCAGCTGGGGTTGTTACCGGAGTAATGCGATCGACCATGGCATTGGGAAACGGAACTTCTTGTTCAATCCATTTGGCCAGCTCAAAATCAACTTTTCGGCTGTACGCCAGCAACATTTTACGGGCAACATCACCATTGTGCTGAATATTGTCACAAGATTGCACCGTAAAAGGAGGTAGCCCCCTTTCCATACGCAGTTTCAGTGCAGCTGTCAAAAAACCAAAAACTAAACGAGGAGCAAATGGATTCGCTAAATCATGAATGACATCAGGATTGTCAAAATCAAACTCATTGGTCGCTGGATTAAAATTGTAACCACCTTCAGTAATCGTTAGCGAAACTATTTTGGTATCGACATCCGCCATTTTCTGGATGACCGAATTAGGCTCATCACATCCCATCAAGAAATCGGTCATGCAACCAATCACCTGATTTTCTATCGTGCCATTAGGATGTTTTACAATTAGCGTGTAAAGGTAATTTTGCTGTTCAAGAATTGATTTCATTTTGCGATCAGCATCTCTTAATCCGACCCCGCAAATACCCCAATTAAGGTCGCCCGTTTGATTCATGTAAGCGTCGGTATAATAAGCTTCATGAGAACGGTGAAAACCACCAACACCTACATGCACAATTCCAGCTTTGACTTTTTTACGGTCGTAATTGGGCACCGAAATACCGCTAGGTAGATGGTGAAGGTTATCTTCATTTAGACGAACATTGGATTGAGTATTCATTAACCTTCCCCTTCTACGCTTGCGTAGTTAATTGTTTTTTACGCTGCATATTCCAATATGCAGTAATGAAATAAGTAATAGTGCAGACGAAACCAACAGTTTGAAACAGATCGCGATTGGCTTCATATGCGGGTATACCCGAACTGAAAAACATGGTTTTAATTGCAAATATAGTCGTGATTATTAGGCTACCAATGGACACTACCTGAAGAACTTTCGAAAACAATGAAGTATCGATGCGCACGTCTGGCTCCAGACTAGCCTGTTGCTCTTGGAATTCTTCTACACGTTGTTCAAACACTTCCATTTGCTGTTTCTCGTGTGGATATTCTTCCGATGCGCCGTGGTATTTTGCCAACACTATGTAACACACAGTTGTGAAAAACCAAGTTGGGATAAATAAGTAATAAAAAGACAACACATCAAGCGCATTTAACCCAAACCCAAATGTCAGCCCAAGACCCCATGACGCGACGGCGGGCACACTGTGAGTAAGGTTTTTGAAGGTAACCCAGTAACGCGTGAAACCTATACGTGGAAAGACAAAGTGTTCCGTGAATACGATTGCGCCAACGGGCACAACTAACAGTCCGGCGTAGGTTAATAGCGGTAGCATTTTGTTAAATACAAAGGGGAAACAGGCGATGATGACGGCAACAATTCCTACAATCAAGGTCGTTTTGTTTCTAGATTGGTTTTTAAAAATAGCTTGCGCAGCAAGACCTGAGCGGTACAGGTTGGCATTTGCAGTAGTCCAACCTGCCACAATGACGATCACTAAGCCCGATAGGCCTAACGCTTGAAAAGCAACGTCACCAGGATCTAATTCAATAATGGATTTTTTCACAATGATAGCGGTGCCTGCCCCCATTATTCCTGCAGAAATCCAAGCAATATAGTGTCCAAATAACATGCCTGCTGAGGTACACAAACCATATGCACGTCTTTTCGCATAACGTAAAAGTGCCATATCAATCAAACCCACGTGGGTAATAGTGTTGGCCGCCCAAGAAAAACCAATCACTTCCAACAGTCCAATACCAGGTTCGCCATTCGCGTTCACACCTGTCCACACCGATAAGCTACCAATTTCCATAAAATCAGCCCAACCGCTCAAGCTGGTATCACCTAGTACATGTTGAGACAGTGCAGGTAATAGAACTAACGGGCCACACACAAACATGACAAATAACCAAGGAGCACAAATACGCGAGAAATTAGAGACCGCTGTAAAACCATACATGGCGACTAAAACAACGATGGTTCCAACCGCTAGTACTACACACACAAACCATAAATTAGTGGGATACCAATTGAGTTGCGCCGGGATATTCAAGGCGAATCTCACGGCTGTCGCAGAAACCGTAATCATTGCTGCTGAGATAACCGTAAAAATGATGACATTGACCCAGTTATATAGGGTCGTCATCGAATTGCCGGCTATTTTTTGCAAATAAGTGTACAAACTCAAGCGAGTTTCAATGGCGATTGGCGTAGTTATCAATGTCCAACTCAACACCGCGAGAACGTTACCGATCAACAAACCAAGTAAAATATCTGACATAGTAGCGCCGAGGGCTACAAATGTGGCTCCAATGACAAATTCAGTAGCGGCAACATGCTCACCAGCATATAAGCCTAAAAAATGTGTCCATCCCTTTAACTTATGTTTAGGAATAGGTAGTTGCTCTTCACCAACAGTATTCAGATTAATTTCATATTTATCAGGTGTCATATTTATTACCTGTCGTTATATTGTAGTTGTGGGCTAGTCGGTCCCAATAAAAATAAATGAATCAAAATAATAGTTTTAGTACGGCATTACCATGCTATTGATTCGCTTTTACTGATCATTTCAGGTTTTCTAAAGAAAACCCCATTATGCGCATATGCTCATGTTGTGAGCATATTCCCACAAATTATCTGTAAAGGTCAATATATTGTTAATTAAATAACCTAAAAAAAGTTGCGAATTTACTATTTTGTTAAAGTTGAAGTACTTTTCAGGCATCTCATAACACACCTGAAATTCAAATTATTATTTATAGTATTCAATTAGATACGATAATTTAAGATACATTAAAATCGATATTAGAATAGCTTTTCACTAAGCATTAAAATGTTAATTATTTTTGACAAATTGAATGTTAATAATTTAATTCGCAGCCAGAATCTAATCCCTCGAATATCAAAAGAACAAAAGAAAGAAACACAAAATGGCGAAAATTGTGTGCGTCATCTTGCTAGCAGATATCCCATTTCATTACTTGAAATTGATGTTTTCGCGACTTCCACATTAATTTCGCTGTTTGTGCACCGCTTCTGCACATTGCTCTTTTAAGCTCTCAGTACAAGATTTATGACAATGCATGATTAACAACAATGGTTAACTTATAGGGATCTAACTGATGAGAATGTTACATAGGTTTAAAACCTGTTCTATAAATTTACTGACGGTAGCAGCACTGTCTTGCTGGTTAACAGCATGCAATGGAGAAAGCACCGCGACAACGGAGACAGATTCAGAGCAAACGTCTTCCGATCAAGACACTACGAGTAACGACAATGGGACTGCATATTCAAGTGACTCAACCGATGGTGTGCTGTGTACTTATTATTATAACGAATACAACGACTCAGAATCAGTTTCTGCTACGAGCTATGCTGATTGGTCTTGCGATGGCACCAATCGTAACTTAACCGCCAATGGTATACCCGATCACGTTGTAGGTACCTTCCCAAATGCTGGTAATCCCAATACGATTTCAGAACAATCTGTGTCCGTCAGCTATACGTTAGCACCAACAGAGTCGACCAATGTGACTCAATTAGGCGGGCCTCGAGGTGCCGTTGGCTATGTGCTTAATGGCGTAAAAATAGACGCTGATACTGCTGGAAGTTGTAACGATTCAGGTGACGACTGCAGTCTAATCGACAATAGTGGAAATTGGAGTATCGAAGCCCTAAGTCAAAATGTGTTTGATTTTGGTACCGATGACAATAATGCTCACGTGCAACCTGATGGTACATATCACTATCACGGAATGCCAGAAGGCTTTATCACACTGCAAAATGGCAATAGCAACGCGATGACCCTCATTGGTTGGGCCGCTGATGGTTTCCCTATTTATGCCCGATACGGCTACAGTGATGCCTTGGATGCCAGCTCAGAACTAACGTCCATGACGGGAAGCTATCAATTGGTAGAGTCAGTTAGTGATAGTCGACCTTCCACTGACACTTACCCACTTGGCACTTTCTTACAAGACTGGGAATATGTTGAGGGCTCTGGTGACTTAGACGAATGTAATGGTCGCATTGGTGTTACGCCAGAATTTCCTGAAGGCATTTACCACTATTTTGCTACTGATACTTATCCATTTTTTCAACGTTGCATAAAAGGGTCATTGTAATATGTTAGCGTCAAACCGAAAGACAGCGTCTCTCATCATGAATAATTTTGCAGTTTTAACGATGGCGGCTTTGCTATTTTGCTACGGCATACTTCAACCGGTAAACGCCCACTTAATGGTTGCTCAGCACGGAACTTTAAACTTTATTGAAAATGATGTGTATATGGTGTTATCGCTACCTGTTTCTGGCATCGAAAACATCGATGAGAATAAGGATGGTGTGGTATCGATGATCGAATTTAATAATCAGCGAACCACAATCACGCAGCAAGTTAAAAAGCAAATAAGCATGAGTGACCAGCACGGCAATATAGCGGTAGAGTCGATAATACTTTCACCGGTTATTGATCATCATGCTGAAGAGCAATCTTTATCTCAGGTGCAACCCTTATCTCAAATAACAGTGATGGGTAAATTTACCCTTAAAAGTGACGCTGAAAAACTCACTTTCCACGCCAATATATTTGGCACCTCCCCTTCCGAGCAAAATTTGGAAATCACGGCTAAAAACAAACAAAAAGCCGAAAAACACAGCTTCGTCTTGACCCCAACGGTTTCGTCGGCTCAGCTGTTTGAATAAAACTTCTTGATTAAACTAAACTCCCTCTGCTCAGTCTTACTGATGCAGAGGGGATCTTTGGGTTACACAATTTGTTATCCAAAACTAGTTTTTCACAAAACGCTTTAATAACACCGGTAACAACGTTGAATCAGTCAACAGCGCCATTAGCATCGCCAAGCCAGTTAATAACCCAAACAAGATACTAGGTACAAAATCAGAGAAGCTTAACAATGCAAAGCCAATTGTGATGATGGTCGTCGTGAATAATAGTGCGTAACCCACGCTGTTGAAGGTTTTTTTAATCGCTTCAGCGGGTTTTGAACTTTTTTGGGTTTCAAGATATCGATGAATAAAATGGATGGTATCATCTACCGCAATCCCCATAGCGATGGCCGATATGGTGATCGTCATTAAATCTAATGGAATTGCCAACAAGCCCATCACACCTAAAATAGTCATAGTGGTAAGAATGTTGGGAATGACGGCAACCAGCGCAATGCGCACCGACCGAAATATCGCAAATAAAACAAAGAATAACGCGATAAAGACTAATCCTAACGTCATAATTTGGGATTTAAACAAACGCTGTAGTATGTCTTGATACAGCACAAACAGGTTGGTTAAAACATAGTCTTGCTTATCGACACCAATTGTTTGCATATCGGCTTTGAGATTTTCTAAAAATTCAGCACGATTAAAATCAGCTGTGCTGTCTTTAATCCGAGTACTGATTCTAAGTTGATTGGTTTTAGGGTCGAAATACGCACCTAACAATTTATCTTTAAGCGACTTATCCACCAAAGTATAAATGGCTGTTAATTCGTACTCGGTTAACGGCTTTTGATCATTTATTCGCATCGCCAATTCGGTAAAATTGAATACCGAAGTCACATTGCCCATGGCATCATAACTTTGCAACACGGCTTGGATTTTTTGTAATGTTTGGACAGACTCCGCAGTTAACACTAGTTGTTTGTCTTGTTGTTCATTGGGAATCGTATACACCACATCCATTGGCGTAGAGCCCCCGAACTCTTGGTCTATAAACGTTAACTCCTGGCGCACTTTTGTTGACTCTTTAAAATAGTTTAAAAAACTATTTTCCACATCCAAACGCATAATCCCAATGACGGATATCCCCACCAGCACTAGGCTCAAGACGCCAATGGTTTTTGCATAATTTAAGCTAAGCGCAGTGAAGCCGTTGATAATTTTTTGAGTAACTCGATTTTCACCGCTTTCGTCTTTATGGGATAAAACCGATAGAAATGCAGGAAACAGCAACAAGCTCACCAGAATAGAGATAATCATAGCGACTATCATCATCCAACCGAAACTAACCACAGGTTGAATCCCGCTAAATAGCAAAGATCCAAATCCAACAGAGGTGGTTAACCCAGCATAAAGACAAGGCTTAAACTTGTTTTTTAAGGTTTGTTCTAATAACTCGGATTGACTGTCTTGACTATTTTTCACAGCCAGTTGTCGATACTCTACAATCAAGTGAATCATTACAGCTAAAGTCAGAATAAGCTGCAAAGCGATGAAATTTGAGGAAATAACAGTGGTCCGCAGATCTAATAAACCAAAGATTCCCACCGTTAATAGAACACTCAAACTACAAGATACGACCGGTAATACTACCCAGCGTACGCGGCGAAATAAAATAAATAGCATCACCACAATAGCTCCACCAATAGCACTGCCAAATAGCACAAGATCGCGCTTAATAATATCAATCATTTGTTGGCCTAACACGTAAGCCCCGCCTAAATAGAAACTCGCGTCTTGTTGATATTGTTCGGTAATTTCATAAATTTTGTCTATTTCTTGTTTGCGTTGCGCTTTCAGTTCTTGGTCGATCGGATCAGCTTGCGCTTTTAGTTGGTCTATTTTTTCTTGCTCATCCTTACTTAACTCCCTTTCAAGGGCATTTTTTTGAATATCTGTGATCTGATTTTGAATCTCGACTAATTGGCGATTTTTTTTGAATACGATTTGGATAGCAGTCGCGCTTTGCTTTTTATTGACGAGTAAATCAGTAAACAACGGATGGTCCTGAAAAACTTGTTGCATTTGTTGTGCTGAATAACGCTGTGATTCCCAAGTGTATGCATCTGGATCTAAATCGGCACTTAACGATGTGGCATTGCTGAGCAGCGGAACATTGAGTATGTGGGTTACCGATTTAACTCTGGGAAATGCCGAGAAAGCATCGCCAAGTTGCTGAAGTTGCTCGAAGGTTTTATCTGAAAAAACAGCGTGATTTTTCGGTTCATAAGCCACAAGTATAAATTCATCCGGCGAGAATTTTTGATTCATTACCTGAGTTTCAATATAAAGCTGATTGTCCTTTACCAATAATGTATCTGCTGAAGCATCAATTCTAAATCGCTGTGCAAAATAGGCCGCAATAATTCCCAAGATAACAAATGCGAGCAGAATCCATTTGCTGTGACGGATCAACAGTTGCGCTAAATTACTTTTCACTACTGTCCGCCCTCTGCTGTGAATCTAGATTAGTGGTTTTATTACGATTTTTTTCACTGTTCGCAGGTGAAGGGGAAAATTGTTGAGGCGCACCTTCAAATTGCTCATCCCTTTCTACGCTCTGAAGATACATATTTCTGAAAAAAGTATAAGGATCATCAGATTGCGCTCTTAATTCTTCATAAGAGGGAGCTGTAGGGACAAAGTCGTTGAAACCATCTAGTCCTTGTAAATAGCTTGATTCAGGCGAGTCAGAAATCACATGAACGGGACTCAAAATACTTTCACTAAGAGTAGAAAAGGCGTTCCTGAAATCTGACTGACCGAGGATAGGTAACACCAAATAATTGCCATAACCAACATCATACGACGCCAAAGTATCACCTATAGTTGCGGTTTCTTCCGGCATATCAAACCAAGCATCGGCTGGGTCAAACAAACCCAGCAATCCCACAGTAGAGTTAATTAAAAATCTTCCCAAATTGGTTCCCGATTTTTTACCTTCACCTTGGGCCAAATTATTTAAAAGATTGAGAGGTTCCCGTAAATTACTGAAAAAATTACCAATGCCGGTTTGCACAGGATCTGGCACTACAGCATCGTAGCCTTTGCCAACTGGGATTAGAAAATAACGATACACAACATCATTAAAAGCAAAAATAGGCCGATTGATTGACTCCAAAGGGTCCGCAAACGTAACAGGATCATAAGTGACCACTGTAGGCGTTAATACCTGCTCCCCTTGGGAGGTATTGATAGTAATCTGCTGGTTACTTGGAGGTTGTGCATCGACTTGCTCAACACGACTAGAACTGCATCCACTGACAACCAGAACACTGATTAAGCATACCAATTTGATGTATCTATTTAACGGATTTAGCATATTTGAATCCAACATAAGGTGTTCTCATCCAATTGTAGAACTACAGGTGTGTCGACAACGCTTTGGCCAACTCCCATTGCGCGAACTAATCTGAAATAGCAATATACTTGCCAAACAGTGCTACGACTTTTTTATGCTTGTAAAGTTAATAGCATTAGGATGTACGCTATCCAGGTGAATATCGGATCATATTATTGGCAGACTAGTAAATCCGTTACCTACGCTGTTTTCGAATAGCTGCTGATGATTAAAAAATTAGGCCATACAATGTGTTTAATCAAGGACTGGAAACACAGATTAGGATGACTAATAGCGGCCTCAGTGAAAAGAAAATTGTAAAACTTACTCTCAAGCAGAAATAGCTACAGTAATTAAGGCCTAGTCGACTTTGTAATAAAACAACAAAGGCGCGGTTACTCAAAAATTAGGGTTCATTTTCTCATATTAAATTTGGCGAAAATTTTTCGCGAAGGGTTGCATTTATCACACGTCTCTCTAATCTAGTTGATAAGCGATCTCAAAGAAGCAAATCATGTGTTAACCACTCTATTTAGTAAACACTTAACAATTAGAGCACGTTATATAGTGGCACTTTTCCTAGTGGCGGCCACAGTCTCTGTTTCTGCATTAATGTTGCGGTATATAATTAAAGCACAATTGAATGATGCTTATATCGTCAATATTGCAGGCCAACAACGCATGCTGTCGCAACGCATTGCGCTGTTTGTCACTCGACTATCAACCTGTCCAGCTGACAAATCGCAGCAAAGTCAGGCGCTACAATCCACAGTTGAAACATTTGAGCGTAATCGCGTTTATCTAAGTGAGTTACCAAACTTGCCCGCTAAAGTACAAGAGCTGTATTTTGGTGAGTTTGGGTTAAATTTAAAAAGCCAAAACTACGCTGAAGCGGCACTCAATTTTAGTAGCCTTGCTGACACATGTGGAGCTATCCCTTCACACTTTAATACAACTGAAACCGACAAATTTCTTTTTGCCCTTAATCAAGTTGTGCAGGAATTTGAGTTGGCTGCGCGCGAACGAGTTGAGCGAGTGGCAAACATTGAATTGTTTTTGTGGTTATTTACCTTGCTATTATTAGTGCTTGAAGCTCTTCTAATTTTTCGACCTATGGAAGCCAAAATTACAAGTAGTTTGGCGTCGCTGCGTTTAACGTTGCACAAAGCCGAAGAGTCAGCACGTCAGGCAAAACAGGCCAATAAAGCGAAATCTGAATTCTTAGCCAATATGAGCCATGAATTGAGAACCCCAATGAACGGTTTGTTTGGCATGATAGAGTTGGCCATCGATAATCCAAGTAAAAGTAATGACTACTTAAAAAAGGCTAAAAGCGCTGGCAAACAATTGTTGGTGCTGATAAATGATGTACTTGACCTGTCAAAGATTGAAGCGGGTAAGTTACGCATTGAACGGACACCATTTGATTTAGTTCAGCTATTCGATGACGTTGCATCCGTGCAGTCAGCAAATTGTCGAATAAAAAACTTAAACTTCAATTTTCACAAAACAACCAGTTTGCCCACTCGTGTCATAAGCGACCCTACACGGTTATCGCAAATCATGCACAACTTATTGAATAATGCCATTAAGTTCACCGACGTTGGCAGCATAACCCTTTCTGTTGGCGTGAACGTTAAAAACAAAAAGTATTGGCTGTCTATTAGTGTTAAAGATACTGGGATTGGAATCGAAGCCCAAAAACTGTCTTCTATTTTTAATAAGTTTGAGCAGGCAGAACAATCCACCACTAGATTGTTTGGAGGTTCAGGGTTGGGGTTAGCTATCACTAAGCAGTTAGCTGATTTGATGCAAGGTGAACTCACGGTGCAAAGTGAATTAGCTAAGGGCAGTTGCTTTACGCTATCAATACCGATTGAAATAGACAGTGAGAAAGTCGAAAACATTCACTCACAAGTGCATTTAAAGTGTGCCATTGTCGATGATTTAATTACGAGCAGAGAATATATTGAGCATGTTGCCAAATCACAAGGTATGAACACCTCTACCTTCAATTCTGCGGAACAATTTTTAACCACCGACACCTCACAATTTGACATCTTAATCCTCGACCTATCGATGCCTGGTTTGAGCGGTGTTGATTTAATTGAAGAACTGTTAAGACAAAAGGGGACGCAACTCCCCTACATCATTTTGGTCTCAGCACTTATCGAAGATTTAGAATGTTCGGAAGACGTGCGAAAAGTAATATGGCGCACCCATGCTAAGCCTATTATCAGACAAGAATTAGAGGGTGATTTACGTCAATTACAAAAAACTCATTTACTGCAGGATTCTAAAGCTGAACCATCACAAAGTAGTTTTAAAATTTTGGTTGCCGAAGACAATGAAATTAACGCTGAAGTGGTCAAAACAATGCTTGAAGCTGCTGGTTACGATGTGTCAATTGTAAGCGACGGTGAAAAAGCTATTAACGCCTGTATATTTGAACAATTTGATTTGATTTTAATGGACTTACAAATGCCTGTTATGGATGGCTTAACTGCGACGGTTAAATTAAAAACAAAGTTAAACTTTAATAAGCCAATTATTGCACTCACAGCTAATGCTTACGTTGAAGATAGAGAAAAGTGCAAAGCGGCAGGCATGACCGATTTTCTGTCCAAACCAATTGATAAAGTATCGCTGCTCTCTATGATTCAAAAGTACTTAAAAGACTAACCCAAATTAACCTTGGTATTGTTGCATTATTTTACGCAAAGTGGGTTGAGTTACATCCAATAACTTGGCTTTTGCTTGTTGGGTTATCTGTTGCCTAACGACAATTGCATACATTGTAGATTCTAAGGTAGACCACAGATTGGGGATTGCTTCTCCATCCAGGAAGCGTTGCAGCAACGAGCTGCATTCAACAGTTAACTCTTCTAATAGAGGGTGATCAATTGCAGTATCTTTTAATTTTGCAGAGCGTCTTCGTAAAGTCGATTCTGACTGCTCAACTTTGAGTGCGACTTGATAAAGGCTTCCCCATTTTTGTAGACACAATTCAATCCATAGTTTTTCTAACCAAACAGTGACCGGAAAAGATGTTGGTTGTTGAATGGCCAGACAGACAACTTTGTTTAGCAACACGGTTAAAGCGGGCAACAGCTCTTCGTCGTCATCTTGGGTAAGCTCTACAGTCTGTAAACTCGGCGTGGCATGAGAAGCTGAGGGCTGCAGCTCTAAAGATGGCGCTTGTAGACTCAAGTGCTCAGATTCTAAATAGTCACTGGGGCAAGTTATAACAGCCCGCATAATACAGTTTCGAAGTTCTCTTACGTTGCCAGGCCAACTGTAACGACGTAATGTCTCGACTGCTGATGACGAAATATCGAGAATTGGTTTATTGTATTGCTGACTAAACTTCTTCAAAAAATGTCGCGCTAACAGCAAGGTGTCCTCGCCACGCTGATTCAAAGGAGGCAAATTTAACGTGAAAACGTTAATTCGGTAGTAAAGATCAGCACGAAAACGACCTGCGGCCACCTCATCTGATAAATTGCGATTGGTTGCCAATACCAGTCTAACATCCACTTTCCTTACCCTTTGATCGCCCACGGCAACAAAGGTTTTCTCTTGTACGAAGCGCAATAATTTTGATTGTATGTCCAGTGGTAACTCCCCTACCTCATCTAGAAACAAGGTACCACCGTCAGCTTGCGCAATCATTCCTGGTTGATCACTGGTGGCTCCAGTGAAGGCTCCTTTTCTATGCCCAAAAAGCTCACTCTCAATCAGATGTTTAACTATGGTACTGCAATCGACGGTGATAAAGGGTTTATTGGGCTGTAATCCGTGATTATGGATTTGTCTGGCTATCACTTCTTTACCAGTTCCTGATTCACCGATAAGCAACACAGATGCATCTGTTGGGGCTACTAATTGTACCTGCTGCATCAAGGTGCGCATCGCAGCAGATTCAAATAACAACTCGTGGGTTTGATGATTATCAGGTTCACTTTTCGCTGGGCTGTTGCCCTGTTTATGACTTTGATCCAACAATATAATTCGATCAATGGCAGTACCTAAGTTCGCCGAGACTTGTTGTAGTAATTCAGTGTATTTTTTAGCCACAGGTTGCTGGTTGCTATGCCAACGCAAGACAATAACCCCTAGGCATTTACCGCGAGTCACTAAAGGTACAGAAGCTTGAAGCGTAGTGGCGTTCAGCTCAAGTAAAGGTACAGCGGTCAAATTATCTAGATTATCGACCTGGATATTAGTGGTAACCCATTGATGGACACTTTTCACCTCTACTTTAGGCTCACTTGCGCAAGATAAATTAATTAAACCATCGCCTTTGGTTAAATATAATCCGGCATACATCGATGACATTCCGCTGCTGATGAGCTGACAGACTTGCTCAGAAAAGCTTTGCAAATCGTGTGTACTGCCGATAATACGAATAATATCCCATTGCAGCGTAATGAGTTTGAAGTCGTCATCGGCGGCATCAGAAAACTTACCACTCATGCGATCTAAATTAGCCAATATGTTAGCGTCGAATTTCGGTTGCCAGCAAACTAATGTGCCGCCTCCGATGCTTCGCGCGGCTTGTAGCGCGGCATTTGCTCGTCGAAAAAGCTCTAACGGAGAATGTTCGTTAAGCTGTTCTTCTGACTCAATAGTGGCTAAGCCAAAACTAAAATCCAAATTAACTTTTTTAGCTGAAAAGCGTTTTTTACGCAGCATTTCACGCATGCGAGATGCTAAAACCTGACCTTGTTGTTCATTCGTTTCTGGTAGATGAGCAGCGAATACAGCTCCGCTAAAGCGGCTAGCAAAATCAGCGGAACGCAATAAATCCGACATACATTGTATAATTTCAGCTAAAACTTGATCGCCTATATCGCGGCCATATTGTTGATTAAATGCCGCAAAATCGTCGGGATTCACCAGCAAAAGCGTTACCGGTGTATTTTTTGCGGCCGACTGTTCTAACCACTCCTGATTCTGCCAACTAGCGATCTGCCGTAAAATCAATAAAGTGTCATCATGATTAAAAGGGCCAACAAAGCCATCGAGCATAACCACTGCATCTTTCAATTGAACAGGAAATGGTGGCAACCTAGTCATTGAGTGAGTACGACTTAAATCAGCCAAAGTTTGTGTCATTCGACGTTTAGCGATTGAAGAGGGAATGTTCAGACACGAAAGCAATGTTTGACCGATTACTGACTTCCCAGACTCCCCCATAACCTTTAGTAAAGGCGCATTCATTTCAATTATTTGGCCATGTGAATTTAGGGTCAAAGACATTTCCCCTAAACACTCAGTTAACATCGATAGTTTTTGCTTGGTGGTGGAGAAATCCGCCAGCAATCGATGCTGCTGTTGTATTAACGACAGTACTGGCAAGACTGTAGGTGGTTGTTTCCAGTCTAAATACCAGTGCCCGTTTATTAATGGTTTTAACGGTTGATATGAGGGGTCTTGTGGCAACCAAAATACCTGCAAGCTATGCAAGTTAAATCTGTTGCTCAAAGAAGTCCCGTGCTCTTCATTTTGACAAAGCAATAACATTGTCGTTGGCAAACTCTGCTCAGCCAGTGCTGTAATAACGAAATCGTACTTTGCAGCAAAGGTGTGTTGGAGCGCAGAAATCGCCGCGGAATATGCTGAATCTGCGGCTAAATCACCATCAATAAATAGTGTTATTTGCTCTTTATTTTCTTCAACAGCTTCATCAGACTTGCAAGGTTTCATTGTTATTATTCTTATTTTTGCATAAGGTGAGTAAAGTTCTGAGTTAACAAAGGAGCTATATATTCAGCTGCCAATGGCCGTGAGAATAAATAGCCTTGCAACAATAAATGTTTACTATCCTTTAATATTTCTATTTGCCCAGCATCTTCGATACCTTCGGCGATCACACCGAGATTCAAGCTTTGAGCAAGGGCTAAAATAGCTTCCACAATCGCCACATCATCAGGTGCAGAGTCCAAATCACACATAAATGAGCGATCAATTTTTAATATATCAATAGGGAATTTTTTCAAGTAACTCAACGACGAGTAACCCGTTCCAAAATCATCGACGGCTAACGTTACCCCTAAGGTTTTTAATTCAATCAAGCGTGCAATATTTTCTTCGGCATCACTCATAATCACCGATTCAGTTAACTCCAATTCGAGTAACTCTGCTGGTAATCCACTGTTACGCAGGGCCTCAGCTACGATTTCGGTAAAATTATGTTGTCTAAATTGATGACCTGAGACATTCACCGCCACTCTGACAGGCGTATTGTTGTTCATCCAGATTTTGGCTTGCTGGCAACTTTGCTCTAATACAAGCTGTCCCAAAACATTAATTAAACCGGTCTCTTCGGCAATAGCGATAAATTCATCTGGCGGAATCATTCCTCCATTTGCTGGCAACCACCTTACGAGCGCTTCAACTCCCAGTATGTGTCCCGTTTGCGCACAAACTTGTGGTTGGTAAAAAGGTATGATTTCACCGGCGTTGAGTGCTTGACGTAGATCTTGCTCGAGTTGTAATCGAGCGGCAGCTTTAGCATTCATTGAGTCACGGTAAAACTTATAACAACAGCGGCCTGCCTGTTTGGCAGAGTACATCGCTGTGTCTGCATTTTTAAGTAAGGTCTCGGCGTCTTCTCCATCATTAGGGAACATCGAAATACCAATACTGGGTGTAATTACCACTTCAAACTGTTCTAGTTGAAACGGCTTACTGAAGCTACGAATAACTCTTTCAGCAACTAAGGTGGCCTCATTCGCATCGTTTAGCCCATTTAAAAAAATAGTAAATTCATCCCCACCAAAACTGGAAAGTTGTGGTTGATTTAAAGAGAGACTCTGCCCAACGCGGGCAAAAACGTCACTATCCCGTAAATTAGTCTGAAGGCGATGAGCCACTTTGCGCAGTAATTTGTCGCCATTACTGTGCCCCATGGTGTCGTTTATCCGCTTGAACCGATCAAGATCGATAAATAACATTGCGGCTTGATGTTGTTTACGCTGAGCTAAAGCAAGAAAACGTTGCAAATCTTGCATTAAGTATTGGCGATTAGGCAAGCCAGTCAAAGTGTCATAGAAAGCCAGTTGATGGAGTTCTTTTTGCTGCGTAACTAAATCTGCAAAGGCTTGACTCGCACGGAGGATGTACTTAACTCTTTCACCCAAAATTGGCCATCTAATGGGTTTGGCAATAAAGTCAGTTGCCCCTACCGCATATGAGCGGTGAATAGACTCCAAATCATCTGAACCTGTTACCATAATGATAGGAACATGCTCGCCGCTTTTTAAACTGCGGATCCTTTCGCATACTTCAAATCCATTCATTTCTGGCATAGAAACATCTAGCAAAATCAGTGAAGGAGAGTGCTTCTCAAACTGCTCCAAAGCGCGTTTCCCATTTTCGGCTTCAAGCACTTCAATGGTTTCACTGCTAAGTGTTTCTTTCATTAAAATTCGCGCGGTGAGATCATCGTCACTCACTAGAATTTTAATTTTTGATTCAACTGACATTTCTGAATGTCTCCAACTGCTCGCAACTTTGTAAAAAAGTAGCTTGTATACTGTGTGCTAAAGTATCGATTCCTTCCGATTGTTGCTGTTTTGACATGCTCTCTAAGGTTTGACATATTTGATACAATGCCTTA
This sequence comes from Aliiglaciecola lipolytica, assembly GCF_018860635.1. Classification (GTDB taxonomy): domain Bacteria; phylum Pseudomonadota; class Gammaproteobacteria; order Enterobacterales; family Alteromonadaceae; genus Aliiglaciecola; species Aliiglaciecola lipolytica_A. The sequence goes on along the minus strand of NZ_JAHKPT010000030.1, from coordinate 59,323 downwards.
GCGCCAGAGTTTCCTGACATCGATTTTAAGGCATGTGCAATTTCTGCAACCTCATGCAAATCCATGTCTGGACTATTCACTTGTGTAAACAGCTGTGTGATTAATTTTTCAGCTTCTTGGGTAAATGCATCCAACACTTTTACAAATACTGGATTTCCGGTATCTCGACTAATTTTCAATAACGTATCCACCGTTGCCATATCGATTAACTCCGATTCTGGCTCTTCATCGCTGGCTACGCTATTCCCACTATGAGGGGCATTTAGACTATCGTGCTCACTGTCTGGTGAATCATTGACCTGAGGTTGTTTTACAGAGCCTAAAAAGCGCGTCAAAGTATGTTCAAGTTCTCGCAATGAAAAGGGCTTAGTCATAACATCATTCATGCCTGCCCCTAAACATTGTTGGCGTAAATCATCTCCCATACCAGCAGTTAGTGCAATAATTGGAATCTCCGGCCAGTTTTTCCTGATCTCCATGGTGGCCTTGTAGCCATCCATAATAGGCATTTGGCAATCCATCAACACTAAATCAGGTTGACGTAGATTTATTTGTTCAACCGCTTCTGCGCCATTATCTGCCAACCATGTTTCACAACCAAGCATGCCTAACATGCTTTTCGCTACCTCTTGATTGGTTAAACTATCTTCTGCTACCAAGATATTCGCATTAAACTTCTGATGATTAGGGTAGTCGTTATTGCTGTGCTGACGATCTGCACTTTTAAGACCTATGGCTTTATGTAAACTTGCCTGTAGTTCACTCAAATGAATAGGTAGCGGCAAAATATTGCGTTTATCGTTTTCTTGCCACTGTGAGGAGGGCAACAAGCATATCCATTTTTGCAATGGGATTTGCGCTTCTTGTATTGCCCCCTCATATTCACTAAGGCTGATCCATAAACCATCCTTTGCAGAGGCTAATTGTCCGTTAACTCGTTGCACATGTAAGGTTTTAACACCTAATTTGCTCAACATATTAGTAACTGCCAGTCCTAAACCACCGTTAAGATTCACCAAATGTACAGTGGGAAAACGAGTCTCTGGCGTATACTCGATAACCTGGTTGTGGGTTAATGGCAAATCAACTTCGAGGCTGAATGTACTGCCTTGCCCTAGTGTAGATTGCACATCAATGTTACCGCCCATTAACGTGGTAAGCTGACGACAAATCGCTAGGCCTAATCCTGTCCCGCCGTATTTTCGGGTGGTAGAGGCATCTGCTTGGGTAAACATTTCAAAGACTTTCTGTTGTCGATCAGGTGCCATACCTATACCAGTATCTTGAATGCTTATTTCAAAACCACTGTAATTATTGGGCGCTTCCGAAGAATCTGCATGGGAGGTATAACAAGGAACACGCCTAATACTGACATTCACTTCGCCTTGCTCTGTAAACTTAATCGCGTTACTGGTTAAGTTTGCAATGATTTGTCGTAATCTAGCTGGGTCGGCGTAAACTTCAGGGAGAGGATCTGGAGATAGAATAGCGTTTACGTACAAGCCTTTGTTATAGGCCGACTCACTAAACAAATCACACACCTCTTCAACCAAAGCCTCAAGATCAACTGGCACTGACTCCAGAGTCGCTTTACCGGCTTCAAGCTTGGAAAAATCTAAAATATTGTTGAGTAAATCGAGAAGCAACCGCCCCGAACGATACACCAATTGGGCAAAATGCTGTTGTTTAGGTTTAAGATCAGAGCTTAACAATACTTCTGTCATGCCCAGTACACCATTCATTGGAGTGCGAATTTCGTGACTCATGATAGCTAAGAAATCACTTTTCTCTTTACTGGCTTGTTCTGCTAACTTTCTGGCTTTTTCTGTTTCTTGCATACTGGTTTCAAGTTGCGCATTGGCATGTCGTAACTCTTTGGTACGTTCTTCAACCTTCTCTTCTAGGTCAATCAGTTGCTGGATCTCGGCCAAACGTTTAAGTCGGTAGCGCCACATAGTATTTAGCACAATTAGAATCACAATGAGCGCATACAAGCTGTAAGCCCACATTGTTTTCCAAGGTGGAGGGAGCACATTTATCGGCAATACAATACCTTCTGTATTCCACAATCCTTGGTTATTACTCGCCTGCACTTTAAGTGTGTAGTTTCCAGCCGGTAAATTGGTGAATGTTGCAATGCGTCGATTTTCTAGTTCAATCCAATCGGAATCAAGTCCGTCTAATTTATATCGATACTCGTTGAGCCCCGGCGCATTGTAGTCAAGGGCTGCAAATTCAAATGAAATAAAATAATCTTTGTAGTCTAATTCTAGCTGCTGTAACTGCTGATAAGGCACATCAAACCAAACTTGTTCATTCAATTTTTTGATTCTAACCACCACCACAGGAGGTACCACTGAACTGTCTTTTATCTGGTCGGGATGAAAACGAATAAAGCCAGTGATACCACCAAAATACATAAACCCGTTACTATCTTTAAAGCCCGCACCATAGTTAAATTCGCTTTCTTTTAATCCTTGAGAACTATCAAAATGTCTTGTTTTACCTGATTCGACATTTAACCGAGTTAACCCTGCAGTACTACTTAACCAAAGGTTGCCATTGTTATCATCTAAAACTGCATAAATATGACTGCTTGGAAGACCACTAAAACTGTCATAGTGTGTAAAGTTATTGTTGTTTGCTTGCATATCTTCAGGCAGCCATTTATTTAACCCGCCCCCCTGAGTGCCAACCCACAATTGTGCTTTTGAATCTTGATAAAAGGTCCATGCCGTCGCAGCGGACAAACTATTAATATCCTCAGGAATATGCTCAATACGTTGAAATTTACTGTCAGCCAAATCAAGTAAATTGATACCGGACACAGTGCCAACAGCGATAGTGCCATCAAGCAATTGATAAATAGCCAAAACCCGATCACTATTTATGCTTTCTGGGTCATTTTCATCATGCCGATAATGCACAAATTGATCGCTTCCCGCAGGCAAATAATTTAAGCCACCACCAAAGGTTCCTACCCAAATATTGCCCGCATTATCGGCTAAAACGCTGGTGACACCATTGAAACTTAGGCTATCAGGATTTGCGGGATCATGGGAAAAGAACTCTATTTGATTGTTATCGACATTGAGTCTTCCCAACCCCGACCCCCGAGTCCCGAACCACAATATATTATTTTCACCAAGAACCGCTGTAACTCTTGCGTCCCGTAACGCTGGTTGAGTTTCTTTATTGATGATTTGAATTACTTCTCCGTTCGCATCTAGCTGTGTCAACCCACTATAACTGGCTATCCAAATTGACGATACACCATCACTTGCATGGGTTTCAGCAAATCCTAAAACAACGTTATTCGCTAATCCTTTCGCTATATGCTCAAAGGGTACTTCAATGGTTTTGGTAATACCGTTAAAGGTACCCAGCCAAATTAACCCAGTAGAATCTTGCTGAATTGACAAGATGATATTATCGGTCACCCCATCTTCGGTTGTAAAAGTGTCAAAACCATCTTTGCCATCCCAAAGCGCAACGCCAGCATCGGTGCCAATCCAGATACGTTGACGGTGGTCCTGAAAAATCGCATAAGCAAGATTGGAAGGTAAACTATGTTTTAGATTTTCATGATGTTGCCAATTAGAGAACTTTAATTTTTTAGGATCGGCAACTATCACACCAGCGTCTTGGCTGGCTATCCACAACCTTTGTTGGGCATCAACAAATAGTTGCTTTAACGAGTTACTAAAAAATGTTGAATTTGGCCCCGAAAATAATCGCTCTACGGTTTGCTTTTGCTTGTGGAATTTAATTAAACCATTTCCATTGGTGGCAAGCCAAATGTACTCTTCATCTTCAACAATGGATGTAATAGAGGCATCTTTTTCAAGCTCAGGTAGAAGCTCTCGGGTATTAAAATGCTCAAAAATCATGTCATCAGGATTAAAACGGCTAAAATTACCATTTCGATAACCAATCCAAATAAAATTTTGGGAGTCTAAGAATAACGTTTGAAGTCTATTTGATGTGGGTGCAGAAGCAGAATTATCGGCTTCTGTCCAAGCTGTAAACGTTTGTTTGGCAGCGTTGAACAAGTTAAGCCCACCACCGTCAGTGGCTATCCACAAACGCTTTTGGTGATCTTCAATAATTGCAAAGGCGTTATCCGAACTAAGAGATGTATCATTTCGAGGATCATGAACGAAACGTAACAATTGATACCCATCGTAACGACTGACGCCTACTTGGGTAACTATCCACATATAGCCAGTACTATCGTGGTATATCTGTCGTACACTTTTTTGAGCTAGCTGCTTAGTTAAATCGTCTGAGGAGAAATTGAAATTAGGAGCATCTGCGGCAACTGCACTGCTACTTAATAACAGAAAAAACAAATAACCCAATATTCCTCTTTTCAACATACTTCTTCACTGCTCATCGTTTTTAAATTAGATTAACCTAATGAAATACGTATGCCAATGAATTGCTGTAAATAGCCTAAAAAGCGCGCGTTTAACCTAGTATTCAAGCCTAACGCAAGGTTATATAAAGCCACTTTAAGCATACTGATTAAAAATGAAATGAATAAACAAAATATTACATGGATAAAAAACAACTCAGCCCCTGCAAAGATAAACTCTGAGGGGCTGAAGGTATTAAGTAAATAGGATTATTCTTGCAACAAAAAGTTTTCTTGGTTCACGTATGCTTCTTCCCAAATGAAAGCCTCTTCCCAAATGAAAGCTTCTTCCCAGATGAACGCTTCTTCCCAAATGAAAGCCTCTTCCCAGATGAAAGCTTCTTCCCAAATGAAAGCCTCTTCCCAGATGAAAGCTTCTTCCCAAATGAAGGCTTCTTCCCAAATGAAAGCTTCTTCCCAAACCTCAAATTCAAAACCTTCGATGTAATAGTTGCCATTTTCATCTTTACGAGCAGCGCCCATATAGTGTTGTTCACCACTTAGATCAGCAGCTATGTCCAGGCCATTGTTAGCGCATCCCATAGCAGTCGATTCAACCGCTTTAACAGCATTTACACTACCTGAACCTTGTTGGAAGGGGCTGTAAGCAAGTTGCCCATTTGATAACTGCGCCATGGTAGTACTGCTCATTAAGCGGCACTTCACATCGTTAGCACTTAAACTCGGATCGTTTTGCAGCATTAACGCCACTATCCCACTTACCACACCGGACGCTTGTGACGTACCAGACATAATAAAGCGATCATTTCCAACCATATATTGCGGAAATTTATTAGGCACATACATATCTTCATTAGCTAAGCTAAATATATGTCCACCTGGCGCAACCAAATCGGGCTTAACAAAAGCTTCGTGCGTTGGACCTTGAGATGAGAATGAAAGTAACTCATCATCATGAGGATTATCTTGCGTGTAGTTGTCAGTTATTGCGCCAACACTAATAACATAAGGAACATTGGCAGGCACACCGATAGTCATTGCCGCCGGTCCAGTGTTACCAGCAGAGGTTACCACTACAATGTCTTCTTCCCATAATTTCATGATCGCTTGATTGATTGGATCCGCCCAGTAATTCGAACGTGGCGGCGCACCAAAGGATAAATTCACAACTCGAATATTAAGTTCTTCGTGATTATCAGCAATATATTGAATCGCTCTAAGTGCATCTAAATAAGTACTATGGCCATCTTCATAGAACGCTTTAATCACCACTAGGTTTGCGTCTGGAGCAACCCCTTGATAATAACTGCGCATCTGTCCATCAACGACTGCATGGTCGCTGTTGGCAATGATCCCAGAAATATGTGTTCCATGACTATTTTCATCCGTCATATCTTCTGGTTGTAATTCCTGATTTTCAATTGCATCAAAAGCAGCTGTAATTCTAGGATTATCGTAGGTGTCATTTTTTAGCGCTTTGTGACTCGCCCATACACCACTATCGATAACCGCAACGGTAATGTCTTTACCGGTAATACCATTGTCATGTAACTCATCAGCACCAATGGTGTTTACATAGTAGCTGTTGCTATCGCCTTCATTGGCTTGAGTGTCGTATCCTTTCACTAGGTCACGACTACAATTTTGGGTAAACGAAACGTCCATTGAAAAGTCGTTTTGTTGATAATTTTCTGTACCATTACGGGAGAAAGTTAATTCAACTTTTGCATCATCAAAGGCGTTCATTTTTGCGTAACGACTTAACCAAGAAGAATCTAGGGTTAACTCTCCGTTTTGACGGCCAAACAAGCTCCAAAACACAGTTGTACCATTGAATTTAACCGATTTGATGTTGCCCAAACTTGTAGGCCAAGTGAAACTCATTTCGTCGACATTAGTATTCATGTCACGGGCATTATATAAGTTCCAGCTCACCTTATTTTTTTCTAGGTCAACAACATGACTTCCATACACTAGGCAATTATCAAGGGCACCAGCAGTAAAAAGAGGTTGATTTTCAGTAATTGTAATCAGAGCAGGTAGACTTTTAAGCAGCTCCAATTGCAAATCAGAAACTCGTACACCAATTCCTCCGACCAACGGCAATTCGTGGGTAACCAATCCACCAACTAAATTAACTAAATCGTTGAGTACCGCAATATCACCGCCTTGGATTAAAATTTCATTATCCATTGCTAAGATGCTATTAACCACTGGAAGCTCTGGCAATCCCAAAGATGTTGTCAATTCTGAGACATCTGTAATTGCTGTGACTTTTTCAAGATTAAGCCCCAAAAGGCCGCTGCTTGCCGCGCTTGCATTTAGAGTAGAAAAGCTCAACAACCCACTTATGAGAACTGCAATTTTATTTCTATTGTTTAGTTTCATGTTATTTGTCTCTAGTATTTTTGACCGTACATGGAATGTCGTTAAACATAAAATACAGGTTTCCTATTTATCCATCAGATATAGCAACCCTCATGCCAATAGTTACCCCCCGCGGTTTTATTAGCCTTTAGTCTAATGTGAAAATAATGAATGCAATCAAACAGAAAAATATGAGTGCAAAAAATGAAATGACAGATCAATATTTACATTCATTTTTTTCAATATCATACGTTGGAAAATTTAATATCAAGTTAAAAGGGGCAAATAAAGATTAGAAAATATGATTTGGCCTAAGCAAACCTAGAATATTGTAAAGTTAACCTGTAATTTAAAGAAATAGGTACGACGAATGCCGAGAATCGTAATCTAAGATAGTGTTATTTGTTGGAATTAAATAGGTCATTAATGAGCATTGATAAATGAACGCTAATAGTAAAAGATATCCATGAAGACACTTTACGGTCTAATTTTATTATCCTTGTTTATTCCCACCAACGGAATCGCCGCTGCAGATTTAATGTCATTGGAGTGCCAAATCGTTCCGCAAAAAAACCTTGAAATATGCTCCCTTTCCACCCAAGCAGAGCATTTCCCAGTGAATGACTTGATTTTGTACAAACGAGAAAAGGGCCATCTGCCTGTGCTTATTGAGGTTATTAAAGGAGATGTTGCTATAAGTTGGTTTTGGGGATTTTCGACACAAGGAAAGTACTCAGTAATGAGTTTCGCCGAAGAAGGACATCCTTATTTTGTCGTTTTCGAGACCGAAGCTTTTTTGCAAACTGAGCAACGGCCAACTGCGATCGCCGTTGTCTCAGATTACTTTTTAGAAAGCTTAATTGAATTGCAAGATGATGGTACTGCCGTGTTTGCATACTCTGGTAGCAGACAAACCGCTAGTGATGGCGGTGAATGTGTGGATGCTCAATACGATAATCAATCTTTGAACGAAAATTGCTTTGTGACCATTAATATTTTAGATAAAAGTCATGATGCGGTTAATTAAAATAAGAATATAGACACCCCAGATATAGTGACTAGTTTTAAGTTTACTAGCTAAGCTGCCTGCCCATTTGCAAGCCACTTGTGCAACACTGCCCAATACTTTAAGCAATAGCACGTAAAGGTTGGGCTGTATTTGCAATCAATATAAAGGTATTAACGCAGCACGATCATAGGTACATCAGCTCGTTCAAGCATTTTCATCGTATTACTGCCAACAAAAAACTGCCGAAGCTTAGAGTGCCCAAATGCGCCCATAACAATGAGTTCAATATTATGGGATTTTTTGTACTCCATAAGCGACTCAAAAATATCTCCCTCAAGGTAAGAGGCAGTCACTTGAAAGCCTTTTTGTTGCAATCGTTGCTGAGCAGATTCGAATTTATCCTGTAGATTTTTTTCGTTATTTTTTACCGAAACCAAATGACAATGAAGCCCGTGTAATAACCCACCATCAATTACCCGTTGCAATGCTTTGTCAGCAGTTTCTCTGCCATCATAAGCAATCATAAACGAAGTTGGTGGGTTGAAAGTATCTGGAATTAACAAAACAGGATGCACTGCTTTGCGCAGTAGGGTCTCAATATTCGATCCTAGTGCGTTAAAGCTATTATCATGTCCTTTGCCATTGCGGCCAATAACAATGAGTCTGGTTTTGTCTTCGATGTCGTTTATCGAATCTACAACTTCACCATGTCTTTGTAATGATTCAACCTCAGCAACACCAGAAGTTTGTGCATGTTGAACTACATCGTCAAGCAACTCACGGCCTAACTGCAGAGCTACTTTGGCACGTTGTTCATCTAACTTTGTCATTTCTTCAAGCAAAGCTGAACGCGCACCTAGGCCAATGGCACCAGTATAATCATCAGCGCCATGCTGCTGTTCTTTTTCCAAAGCATGTAAAAACAGAATGGGTTTGTTGAGTTTCTTTGATGCCCAGACAGCAGCCGCTGTCACGGCTGGGGTGATTGCAGAACCATCTACACAAGTCACTATTTTCGTCATCATTATCTCCTTAATGTCCGCCAAACAGCTTTTCGACTTCTTTAGGATCATTGTGAACCCCAAATTTATCAACCACTGTTTCCGTTGCTTCATTCATTCCCACAAGATTAACAGTCGCTCCTTCGCGCCGGAATTTAATTACCACTTTATCCAAGGATGACACCGCAGTGATATCCCAAAAATGTGCATGGCTAAGATCAATCACAACGGTTTCGACAGCTTCTTTAAAATCAAATTCGTTGACAAATTGTTCTGCTGATGCAAAAAACACCTGACCGATTATCTCGTAAGTTCGCACTTTTTCAACTTCGTTATAGTGGGACTTGACAGCCATAAAACGGCCGATTTTATTGGAGAAGAACAAGGTTGCTAACAGCACACCAATAAATACCCCAATAGCTAAGTTGTGGGTAGCAACAACAACAATAACAGTGCTCACCATAACGATATTTGAAGACATGGGATGTTTTCGTAAATCAGTGATAGATGACCAAGAAAAGGTTCCTATTGATACCATGATCATAACTGCCACCAGCGCAGCCATTGGAATTTGGCCAACCCAGTCGTCAAGAAATACCACCATAATGATTAAAAACAGACCCGCAATAAAGGTAGACAACCTGCCGCGGCCACCTGATTTCACATTGATAATTGACTGGCCTATCATGGCGCAACCAGCCATACCACCAAATAAACCAGCACCAATATTCGCCATGCCCTGCCCTTTGCATTCTTTATTCTTGTCACTGGTTGTATCGGTTAGATCATCAACTATTGTTGCCGTCATCAAAGACTCAAGTAAGCCAACCACGGCCAACCCAAGGGAGTAAGGTAAAATAATTTCAAGGGTAGTTAAATTAAGCGGAACTTCCGGCCACAGAAATATCGGTAACGTATCGGGTAGTTCGCCCATATCACCCACAGTTCGAATGTCTAAACCTAACGCTATCGAAACAATAGTAAGGGTGACGATACACACCAACGGTGACGGAACAACTTTACCAATAGTAGGAACATAAGGTAATAGATAGATAATGCCTAAACCGGCCGCTGTCATAGCATAAACATGCCAAGTTACATTGGTCAATTCAGGTAATTGCGCCATGAAAATTAGAATAGCTAATGCATTAACAAAACCGGTTACCACCGAGCGGGAAACAAAGCGCATTAGACTGCCAAGTTTGAGGAAACCAAAAATAATTTGCAGCACACCGGTAAATAAAGTGGCGGCCAGCAAGTATTCCAACCCATGCTCCTTTACCAAGGTTACCATGAGCAGTGCCATTGCTCCGGTAGCAGCGGAAATCATTCCTGGTCGGCCACCCACAAATGCAATAATGACGGCGATACAAAACGAAGCGTAGAGACCCACTTTAGGATCCACTCCGGCAATAATTGAAAAAGCAATCGCTTCCGGTATCAAGGCTAATGCCACAACAATACCAGCAAGCACATCACCACGAATATTAGAGAACCACTCTCTTTTCATGTTTTCGAGCATGTAAATAACCTAAAATTTGACCTTCCCTTGTAACGTAAGGAAAGTAACAGTTTTCAAAACAAATAAGTCCGCGAGCAATGTGGGACATTTGCACAACAAGAATCAACGAGATGATAGAGGGAGGACAGCCTAGGGCGGCGTGAGTTTCAAGTTCGAGTTCCTTAATAGTTGTTAACGACTAGATGCGAACAATATAACTTTAGTAATTTTGATACAAGTACAACCAGTTGAAATCACCTAAAAACACCGGTCATAATCCTAATTCTGCATGGTACGCTCGAATTAACTATTGTTTAAACTACTTTAAATGGCGCTAATTAAAAACTCAAATAGTGAGATTTCTTGTGCCAAAATGATTGCCCTAGCGCAACTAAAAACACTTCAAGTTAATAAGCCAGAATAACCCCGGCTAAAACTATTAAAATATTAAAATATTATGACTTCATGTAGGATTTTTTCGGACAAACAGGATATAAGCAGAGGTCAAAAATATAAGTAAAAGTGTGGAAGGCTCGTTTACCTGTGTAATTTGCTGCTCGATTAACGCTAAATTTGAATAAGTAACAAGGTGGGACATACTGATTTCTTCTCCGGGTTGCAAAGTAATACCCAATGCATAGGAAAATGTGCCATCACCGAATGCCTGCTGGCTGCCTCCAATATCAGTGCCCGTTGCACTTGCGCTGCCAGTAAAACTCATATGGCCGGTATTTGTTATGTCCGTTTCCCGTATTAATGACATAATCGCATTATCGCCGCTTTCAGTTTGATTATTTATATACGGACTAGTGTCGGCAAAAACGATATCTAACGCATTACTAGAGGTGAAAAACATATCTAGCATTGCGAAGGCTTCTGCGACACTACTTTCTCCGTCCGCTATTGCAAACATCCCCATTTCAAATTCGCCTTCAATTGAAAATGTCAATGCTGTGGTATTTTGATTGGAAAGAGTATAGGTTCTCTGAAAAGACGCTTCAGTGTTAGCTTGAGTATCAAAAAGTTCTGAGCTAATGGTTGCCTGGGCCTGCCCATTCCCCCATATTCCATATTCAGAAACATCACCATTACCATCAGGAACTAACTCATATTCAACGATTTGATATAGCTGTGTATTATTCATGCCGAAAGCACCTTCGGTACCAGCATTACGTGTGCTACTGCCAACGCTTGTGAAACTCGAAGGGTTGTCAGGAGCGTCACCTGCAATCACCACATCAAAGTCATCAAATTCAACACTATCTGCCGCTTGTAGCTCGGTATTCACTGAGTAAGAATAAATCGGGCCATCGCTATTAATCTCTAATCCAATAGGCAACTGACCTCCGCCTGCAATAATGAAGTCATGGTAAAATGACAGACCACTATTAGCATTTATGGGGACAGCCATGCCTGTTCCTAACCAGGTTGTTGCCATAATACCTATAAAAATTGAATTAAGCGTTTTCATGGTCGCTCCTTTTTACGCATTTAAAAGCCAAATTAAGCCACTATCCTAGTTATCAAAGTATAAATACTTGCACGTGGCTAAAACTGAGTACTGACACCTGTTTTTTGTGAACCAACCACCTAAATTTTGCAAAATCCTGCAATTTGGCGAAATTTAACTTAAATTAGAATATATAGTTGAGGCTCAGCGGAGCAGGTAATTAGAATGTTTTTAGAGCGAGAAGCCGCTATTGATAAGATATCAAACAGTATCTCTCAAATAGCTCAATCGGGAAAAATATTGCTGCTAAGTGGTGAAGCCGGTATCGGTAAAACCACCTTGTTGGAGCACGTCCGTTCCCATGCAGATAGCACAGTAGACATTTATTGGTCAGGTTGCGATCCCTTATTTACGCCTCGCCCATATGCTCCAATATACGATTTTGCCCAGTTGCTATCGCCTACCTTGCTCACGCAATTGGAAAATGGTGCCGTACCTAACTTAATTTATTCCAGCTTTTTTCAGGCAATTAGCCAATTGGGAAAACCAACTATTTTGGTAATAGAAGATGTTCATTGGGCCGACCATGCCAGCTTAGACCTAATCAAATATATCGTAAGACGTATCTCATTTTTGCCCTGTTTACTGTGTCTAAGTTATCGAGTCGATGAAGTGACGCAAAATCATCCTTTGAGTTCAGTACTTTCATTAGTGCCTTCTGCACATACAGTGCGCGTTCATCTCGAACAATTAAGCCAAGACGCGGTGGCAAAATTAAGTAAAGACAGTGGCTATGATCCAGATGCCTTACACAAGATCACCGGTGGAAACCCATTTTTTATTGCAGAATTGTTAGCTAATAACGGTTATAACAATCACACAATTCCCGCGTCAATTAGAGAGGCGGTGAGCAGCAGAGTACAATTATTAGGCCGTAATGAACGAGAACTTTTGCAGGTTTTGAGTCTTATTCCATATAGTATTCCAGCCGTTTTGATTGGCAAATTATTTGATGAAAACGGTGAATCGTTCGCAATGGCCTGTGTTGCAAGAAAATTATTGGTATGTGATCAGCAAAGTATATTTCGGTTTAAGCATGAACTAGTTCGGTTAGCCATATTGGAAAATCAATCACCGCCGCAAATCAAACTAACTCATAAGCGTATAATTGAGTGTTTAGAAACACTGTCTTTAGGCACTAATTTAGCTTGGTTGGTGCATCATGCTGAGGGGGCTTTAGATGCCGAAAGAGTGCTTAAATACGCACCTAATGCAGCGACTAAAGCAGCTGAACTAGGAGCCCATAAGGAAGCCGCATCGTTTTACAGCAAAGCCCTAAGTTTTGTTGAATATGCTGAACCTGAACTTGCTGCAAGCCTGCATGAAAACTGGGCATATGAAGTAAGCTTAACAACCCACATGCAACAAACTGTAATCGACGCACGACGCCACGCCATTAGCCTATGGAGAGCCCTAGACAGACAAGATAAAGTAGGTGAAAACTTACGTTCGCTGTCACGTCTTTATTGGTATCAAGGCCATGCAGAAAAAGCCGAGCAATACGCTAACCAGGCGATTAAAACATTTGAGTCGATACCAGCCTCTAGCGAACTGGCCATGGCCTACTCTTTACGCTCACAATTGGATATGCTCAACGACCGAACGGACGACGCCATACACTGGGGAAATAAAGCCCTTGAACTGGCAGAGCAGTTTTCAAATCCTACGGTGAAAGCACATGCGCTAAATAATATTGGGACGGCTTTATTGATGCATGGCGATGCCACGGGCGAAGATAAACTAAGACAAAGTCTAGCTATTTCAGAACAACATGGTTTCCACGAGGATGTGGCAAGGGTTTACACAAACTTTTCAGACTATTGTATTCGATTTAAGAAACTTGATTTAGCTGAAACTATGACTCAAAAAGGCATTCAATACGATATCGCTCATGATCTAGATTCGTGGACTTATTATTTAGTAGGTTTACAAGCCCAACTGCGTCAGGAACAAGGAAGATTAATAGATGCACAAACCATTGCTGCCGGCGTGCAATCGATTCAAAACCAAACCCTATTAATGAAACTGCCGGCGTTAATTGTTCTCGCACGAGTCAACTTACGTCTGGGAGTTGCGAATAGCCATGAGTTGCTTAATCAAGCCTTAAAAGACGCCCAATCAACCAATGAAAACCAATACATCATTCCAGCTAGGTTAGGACTTATTGAATACCAATGGTTAAACGCGGACAACACAACTTGTATAGAAGAAGCTAAAAAACATATAGATTGGTTAAATGAATTGCCGCCTGGTGTATTGAACCAATGGCAGTCAGGCGAATTATTTTTTTGGTCTAAACTTTTACAATATGAAATACCAAATGTTCGGCAAGATAGCATATCAAAACCTTATCAACTTCAATTAGCAGGTAACGACGAAGCGGCTTATTCTGCATGGCAGACCCTTGGAATGCCTTTCAACGCTGCGATTTGTCTACTGTCAATTCAGGGGCAGCGTCGGCAATCTTCATTCGTGAACGCATGGCAACTATTCGAAAAGATGCAGGCCAAAGCCCTACAACAAAAAGTGAGAAATATTGCCGCATCAGAAGGGTTTGCCGATATTCTTCCAAAACTTCGCCGCGGTCCTTATTCTAAAACACGAAAACACCCAATTGGACTCACCAATAAAGAACAACAAGTTTTGAAGCTGTTAGTCACAGGCGCAAGTAACCTTGAGATAGCGAATACGCTTTGTCGATCAAATCGCACAATAGAAAATCACGTGTCTTCGATTTTAAGTAAACTGAATGTGGAAAACCGAGTTGAAGCTATGCTCAGAGTGCAAAACGAACCTTGGTTAGCAGAATAAAGCAACACCATCATATATTGATATGAACAGGTTAAACGTATTTATCAATCTGCCTATGCTGAGAGGCGAAAAATTTTGTAGCTGCCGATACTGAGAATCGGCAGCACAAATACCACCACAAAAACCCAAGTAAGAGTGCCGTAGCCACGACCAATTAAACTAACCAGCCCAACTGAGGAAGCTAAATAAATTGATAACACTAAAACAATAGCAGCAATTGCAGGACGCAAAAGTTTGGGCATTATGCGTTGTTTTTCCTCATACACTTCAGCGATTCGTTCATTCATGCCGTGGATAAACGCAGTGCCTGTTTCGATAAAGGTTCCGAATAACACTACGTAAAAAATGGCTTTTAGCCAAGGCATGTTCAATTGCTGCATCATCAAGTCAGATGGCACCTTTGCTTCTGTTATTTGTGCAGAATTTGCCACCATAGCGACAAAGAAAAATAATGCTGGCAACATTGCTAAAGGGCCAGCCAAGGCGCCTGCCAGAAATGAATCTTTGCGATCAGCCATATGGCGAACACAAAACAAAATTAGTGGTAAGGCTGCAATATTGTAACCAACGTATTGGATTGAACTGATAAACCAACCATCTTTAATTTCCCCATAAAATAGTTGTTCATTTAAATTTCCACCATATTCACGCAAGTACAAATAAACAAATATTCCGTACACTAGGTATAAAAGAAACGACCATCCGGCTAATACCTTTTCAATCAGCTTAGTTCCCCAGGCGACTAATACGCAAATCGAGACCATTAACAACACAGTGCCAAGGGTACTGGATATATTCAAATGTTCAGAAACCACTTCCCCCGCAGCAGAACCAATCACCGCCAAGACTAAAATGCCTAGGGCAAAATATGCCAACTCATAGACAATCCAACCTTTACCCAATAGCTTTTTGAAAAAACCTCTGTATGTATAACTTTGGGTTAATCGAGCAAATTCAAAACTCAGCATACTAATTAAGCTAAAAGCAGCAGTTGCCACTAAAATCCCTAAAAATCCGCCTAACGGACCCGAACTAAGAAAAAACTGGACTAATTCTCGGCCTGTCGCATAGCCCCCTCCAATCAAAACTGACTGTAGAATAAAACCGGGCAATAAAATCCGTTGGAAAAAGCTTGTTGGCATAGTTATCTCTTATTTAGCTGTAGCGAACTAAGTTGATCTTTTTGCGATTAATTCAGACAAAAGTAGTTTACTGTTTCAGTCGTTGATAACTGGAAAATAAACGCTGCCAGATGGGTCCAGGTTTGCCTTTTCCCACCTTCTCACCTTCAATATAAGTAATCGGCTTTAACTCTTCATAAGAATTACTCACCCAAACCTCATCGGCTTGTTTGACCTCTGTGACTGTGGGAGAAACTTGGCGTACTTCGATACCTTGTTTTTCAGCAATTTCAATAATCAGTTTGCGGGTCACACCGGCCAATATGTTATCCACCGGCGGTGTAAAAATAATATCGTCTTTAGCAATAAATAAATTGCTGCTCGGAGCCTCAACTACATGCGTATCTCTAACTAGCAATGCCTCACTATTGGGCACACCATTTTGCGCCAGTTGTAGATAGGACATCACGTTCCCCATCAAGCTAATGGACTTTATAGAGCAGCGCTGCCAGCGCAAATCCTCTTGAAAATAGGCATCACAGCCTTGATATGTTTTGTCGAAAGGGGGTGTAAATGGGGTACTAAACATCAGTACTGTCGGTTTTGCTTCTACTGGGAATCGATGCTTGCGAACCGCTTCAACGCCACGGGTTATTTGCACATAAAGCATTTGCGAGGGCTGATTACTCGGTAACAACGGTTGCGCAATATCCTTTAACTCCTGCACACTATAGCCCAGTGGAATGTCTACGGCCTCTAGTCCTTCAAGCAAACGTTGCCAGTGTTGTTCACCGCCTAAAGATTTACCGTTATAGACAGGCACCACCTCATAAATCCCATCTCCAAATAGAAAGCCGCGATCTAAAGGAGAAATGCTGACTTGGCTCAAAGGTATGTATTGGCCATTAAAATATGCAGCGCTATCGGAGTTGTTCGTTTTATCATTAGCCATATAAGAAAAAGCCCACAAAGTTCTTCAGTATAAAATCCAGAAATATACTGTACTGTAAATTCGGCATATGTGTAGCCTTTTTCTGAGGGCTAAGTGTTATGACTAAACAATCAAAAAAACCACTGCAGAGCACATTTATAAACTCTCTTTCCATGGCGAAATTAAGCGAATCTAGGGGTTGCCAATTGGTTAACTCAATTTTGGCTGGATTAGCGATGTTGAGATCTAATTTGCAGCAGTAAACCAACAGGTAAATCGGTTTATCAAAAATAACCATTTATTCATCTTTATACGCATAAACGTAGAAAGCAATCCGCGAAATCAGATTGCTTTACAAGACTCTCTTAACTCTAAAGAACACGGAATTAGAATTTTGTGGGAAAGATTACTCTCGTTAGCAATGTTATTAAGCAGTAATTGAGTTGCTTCCATACCTATGGTGTAGGGTTCTTGCTTAACCACTGTAATTGGTACTTTAAAGAATTCGGCCATTGGGATTTCATCAAAACCAAGCAATGAAACATCGTCCGGGACAGATATATTGGCTTGATTTAAGTCTCTTAACAATTCGATAGTGATAGGTAAATGTTGCGTGAAAAATGCAGTTGGAGCCGCAGATTTAATGATTTCCGTTGGCTCTACTTGAAAACCTGATTCACGTTGCCAGAATTGCACTAAACTATCTTCTACTGGAATACCATGCTTAGTAAGTGCGTCTGCATATCCTTGATAGCGTTCCGTTCTGGAGATAACATTTTTAAAGTCTTGGGTGACAAAACAAATTTTCTTGTGGCCAAGCTGTATTAAGTATTCAGTGGCATCAAACGCCGCTTTTTTGTAGTCAGATAAAACGATGTTTTGTTCACTTCCATCATTTTCAATTTGAAAGTGCACTATCGGCATACCTTTACCAATGTAATCCGTAACGAGCTGATTATTGTTACCTGATGACGCAATAATAATTCCATCAACACGCAGTTGATAGAGCGCCTCAATAGACTTTGCTTCAATCTCAGGGTCAAAATCAGTGTTATAAATTAGTGCGTTGTAGCCGTTCGCTTTACAGTAATCATCTACCCCTCGGATAACCCGACTGGTATAAAAGCCCGTTATATCTCTGACCACCACTCCAATTGTTTTAGTCTTGGTCGCCTTAAGGTTTCTCGCGATGGGATTGGGAACATAATCCAATTCAGCAATTGCTGCGCGAATTCGTTCTTGGGTTTCTTTCGACATGTAGTCAAATCGCCCATTTAGGTATTGTGAAGCTGTGCTTTTTGATACTCCTGCAAAACGAGCTACATCAATTAATTTCACTTTTGCCATCTATGTATCGCTATTGTTAATTTTATTATGGGAAAGTTGACATACTGCAATACTATGCTAAATTATTCAACTAAACCGGTTTAGTAACTTTATCTGCAAAGAGAGAATATCAGTTGAAAATTAAAGAAATCAAAGTATTTGTTTGTAACCCTGGCAGAAATTTTGTCACGGTGAAGATCACTACTGATGCAGGCATATACGGTGTAGGTGATGCTACACTCAACGGTCGCGAAATGGCGGTTGTCAGCTATTTGGAAGAACATGTAGCCCCTTGCCTTATCGGTCGCAATGCCCATGATATCGAAGACATATGGCAATATTTGTATAAAGGCGTTTACTGGCGTAAAGGCGCAGTTAATATGGCCGCTATAGCCGCTATTGATATGGCCTTATGGGACATCAAAGGGAAGGCTGCAGGCTTGCCGGTTTATCAGTTACTAGGCGGTAAGAGCAGACAAGCAGTAACGCTTTATGCCCATGCTAGTGGTGAAGACATCGAAGACACTTTGAATAAAACGGAAGACCTTATCAATCAAGGTTTTAAAGCAATTCGATTGCAGTCTGCTGTGCCCGGTTTGAATGTCACTTACGGCGTACTTGGAGACAAAAAAGATTACTTCGAATTACAAGGTAATCGTCCGTTACCGCCAGAAGAGACCTGGTCGACGCAAAAATATTTTAACATGATCGTTGAGTTGTTTCAGAAGGCCAGAGAACGATTTGGCAATGACATCCAACTATTACACGACGTGCATAGCCGCTTAACCCCAATAGAATCAGCAAAACTGGGTAAATTACTTGAACCCTATAACCTAATGTTCTTAGAAGACGCTTCTATTGCTGAGAATCAAGACAGTTATAAAGTAATTCGACAGCACACCACTACCCCACTCGCGATTGGTGAAACTTACAATACTATTTGGGATTGTAAGGATTTGATTCAAAACCAACTGATTGATTACCTTAGAGCGGCCGCAACTCACGCTGGCGGAATTACAGCATTAAGACGTATGGCAGATTTTGCCAGTATATATAACGTTAAAACTGCTCCACATGGCGCTCCTGATTTGTCACCAATTTGTTTTGCTGCGCATATGCATTTAAATATATGGGCTCCTAACTTTGGCATTCAAGAATTTGTTGGTTTTGGTAACGAGCAGTCCAAACAAATTTTCAAACATCAAATTAAAGTAGAGCAAGGCATGGCATACGTCAGTGACGCCCCTGGTCTAGGGATTGAGTTTGATGAAACAGAAGCAAGTAAATATCCCTATAAACGTTCTTATCTGCCTGTCAGTCGACTAGAAGATGGAACCGTTTGGAATTGGTAATCCAGTTCTACTTTTTTGAATTTAAGCTTTGTTAAGTTGGAGAAACAACATGAGCAAAAAGATAAGTGTATTAATATTCGGCACCGGATTTGCGGGCCAAGGACATGCTGAAGCATTTCGAGATATGGGTGCCGAAGTCATCGGCATCGTAGGCAGAACTCAAAGTGTTGTAGAGCAAGTAGCTAAAGACATGAATATCCCCTATGCCGGCACAGATTGGCAAAAAGCATTGCAAGATTGTCAGCCAGATGTCGTTTCAATTGCAACACCAGGTGGTGCTCATGTTGAAGCAATTACCGCGGCGATTGAAAGTGGTTGTCACGTTTTCTGTGATAAGCCGTTAACTGAAAGTGGTGAAACCTCAAAACAACTTTATGAGTTGGCGGTTGCAAAAAATGTCAAAACTGCATTTGCCGCAAGCTTTCGCTACATGCCTGATGTGATTCACGCCAAGCGTTTAGTTGAAGCCGGCGCTATCGGTGAACCATTAGAAGTTGAGTGTATTTCTCACTTCAATTTAGAACGCGATATTCCGTTTGGCTGGTCACACAGAAAAGAACATGGCGGTGGCCGACTAAATAATAACTTTACTCACAAATTGTCTATTGTCACTTCCATCGTTGGTGAAAAAATCCTATCGATTATGGGAGAGGTGCGGGACGATCTAGGCAAAGCGCCAATCGTTGAAGGTGTGCATAACTTTAAAAAACGTCGCGATTTCATTCCTAGTGATCTAAATGATCCTGCTCTTAAATGGGGCGAATCGAACGTCGAATGGACCTATACGGTTTTAGCTCAAATTGAAAGTGAAATGGCTAAAAATCCAGTTTCAGTGTTATTTAAACACGGTGGATTACACCCTCGCTTCCATGAAGACCATGTGGTGATTTATGGTAGTGAAGGCGCGATCTACATTAAAGGACACTATGCTAGTGGGCCATTGTATGTGCATGACAAAACCAAAGGATGGCAAGAGCTTGCATTACCAGAGGACATTGCTAATAACGTTCCTGAAGCAGAAGGCGATACCGAAAAGAATTGGCGCTACCTTATCAGAGAACTACTAAACGATATTAAAGGCGAAAACGTTGCTCCTTATCAAACGTTTAAAGAAGGCAGCCAATATCAGCAACTGATCGACATAATCCGTAAAAACGACAATTGGGTTGACGTTAGTCATCTGCAATAAAAGGCCTACTCATGTTATATGAATATATAGTTATTGCCGGATATTTTATGTTAGTTATCGGGATTGGTTTTGCGTTCAAAAAAATGGCTGCAAACTCAACCAGCGATTACTTCCGTGGTGGCGGACGCATGCTTTGGTGGATGGTTGGTTCAACTGCGTTTATGGCGCAGTTCTCCGCTTGGACATTCACCGGCGGAGCAGGCAAAGCCTTTACTGATGGTTTCTCGATTAGTTTAGTATTTTTTGCCAATACCTTTGCCTATTTTTGCGGCTGGGCGTTTTTTGCAGCGCGCTTTCGTCAAATGCGCGTAGATACTCCTACCGAAGGAATTAAGCGTCGTTTTGGTCATCAAAATGAACAGTTTTTCTCATGGGCGCTGATTATTTTCAGTTTTATCAACGCCGGAGTATGGCTTAATGCCCTAGGAGTGTTCACCAGTGTTGTTTTTGACGCTGATGTGAGCACCACCATCATCGCCACCGGCCTAACTGTATTATTTGTTTCGGTATTGTCTGGTGCTTGGGGCGTAGTCGCCTCTGACTTTGTACAAACCTTAGTGGTTGCCGTCATTTCCATAGCCTGCGCCATTATCGCACTTGTCAAAGTGGGTGGACCGACGGCGATGATAGATAACTTCCCAGTGGACTTTGTGATGGGACCAGATATGAATTATGGCTTAATTTTAGTGGCCACATTTGTATTTTTCCTAGCTAAACAAATGATCACTATCATGAACATGCATGATTCATTTCGCTTCTTAAACGCAAAAGACTCAGCAAATGCAAGTAAAGCCGCGTTGTTAGCCATGGTACTAATGGGTGTAGGAAGTATTATTTGGTTTATACCACCTTGGGCCTCAGCCACCTTATACCCTGACGCGGCGGCAGCTTACCCGGAGCTAGGCAACAAAGCTGCTGATGCGGTGTATTTGGTATTTACCCGCAACGCTATGCCGGTGGGAACCGTCGGCTTATTGTTAGCCGGTTTGTTTGCAGCCACTATGTCCTCAATGGATTCAGCCCTAAATAAGAATTCAGGCATTTTCGTCCGCAGTATTTACCAACCTCTTTTGACTAAAAGAAACAAAGATGTCAGTGATAAACACCTGCTTACCATCAGTCAAATTGTCAGTTTTATAAGTGGGATTTTGGTTATCGCAGTGGCGCTATTCTTCAAGTCATTGAAAGAGCTCAGTCTGTTTGACTTGATGATGAACGTGTCGACTATGATTCAAGTTCCTTTGCTTATTCCACTGATTTTTGGTTTGTTCATTAAAAAGACACCGCAATGGGCGCCTTGGGCAACTGTAATAGTGGGCTTGTTTGTTTCTTGGTTTGCAGCAAATATCTTCACGCCGCAAGTTTTGGCCGATTTGATAGGAATGGAACAAGAATTTACTCGCCGTGAATCGATTGATATCAACTTGATGATCACTATTGGCGGACACTTACTTATTACCGCCAGTTTCTTCTGTATATCCAGTTTGTTTTATTCAGAACAAAAAGATCAACATATCAATGAAAGAGAGCTGTTTTTTGAAGATCTAGAGACCCCTTTCATTGCCGATTTTGAGCAAGATGAATTCGATCGTCAACAACGTCACAAATTGGGTTCAATGGTGATGTATATGGGAGCTGGGGTATTGGCGATGATGTTGATTCCGAATCCAATGTGGGGACGCCTGGTATTTGTATGCTGTGCACTTGCCATACTCGCTGTCGGTTTCTTATTGAAAAGAAGCGCCACATCGAAAAAAGCACTAAGCACCGCATAGGCGGTGCTATTGCTTCTATTTTAACGAATTATTACACGAGTAAATCGGATGTTTTCAAAATTAAAATTTGTTTTTATTGCCAGTGGTCTTCTGCTACTCGCCGCTTGCAAACCATCTATTGAAGAAAAACATGAACAAAAATCAGTCACGCTAAGCCATGGTGTGGATGAGTCTGCCGGTGGTGTTAGCGCTTATATAATTAGTATCGATAACGCCACTTTTTATCTTGAAAAACAAGGTGGTGGACTATCAAGTATGTTAGACAAAGATGGCGTGGATTGGATTGGGTTCCACGATGAGAAAGGTTCAGGTTGGAAAGGCGAGTATCGTGGTTTTCCAAATGCAATACACAAACAAGACGGAAATTATTTCCATGCGTTAAACGCGGGAACCGAGCTGTCGACTTCAAGCATTGATATTGAAACGGATGAACACATCAGAATTACCTTCACTTCAGGTAATGGGAAATGGCAGGGACAATGGGACTTCTATCCAGATCGCTGCGATTTCACTATGTCACAAGTCAGTGAAGGCTATAAATATTGGGTGCAATATGAAGGCGTACCCGGTGGAGAGATGGACGAAACTGATTTCTGGTATGCCTCTGTCGATGACCAACAACACCCCATAAATGAAGCTTTTATTGGTGATCTTCCCGCACCTGAATGGTTTGCTTTTGGGGATGTAAAAACATCGAGAATGATCTATTTATTACATCATCAAGATGATGCATATCCGGATGACTATGTAAGCAGACCATATATGACGGTATTAGGCTTTGGACGTCATGAAAAAGACAAATATCTGAGCACTCCTCAATCATTTTCGTTAGGATTTATTGAGTCATCTGACTATCCTGAAGTTGCGCAACAAATCAGAAATATACTGAAATAAGTGAACTTCACATGGTTTGCATAGCGCGCAAATAACAGTGTTTGCTGCGCTTACCAAACTAAGCAAAGATTTGCTAAAATTGTACGAACCCTTTATAAAAGAGTATGGTTAAAAAACATACTCGAAAGGGAAATCAAGATGCCTATAAAACTGTTTATAAAAATGCTATTTGCGGCAATGCTGCTCACTGCTTGTGCCGCTCCACAACAAACTAAAAAACCCATATCAGTAACAACGCCTAATGATGCACAACAACAGCTGCAACAAATACTCGATGAGGAGTGGCAGTACTTTCTAGATACTTACCCTGCTTATGCTAGTTACCTTGGATTAGGTAATGATCAGCAAAATAGTCGTTGGCAAGACATGAGTTTGTCGGCAATCAATGCAATTGACGCTCATAATCGTGACGTCCTTGCAAAGCTTTCTAGTATTGATGCCGAACAATTAACGGACAGTCAGCAGACTAACTATCAGTTGTTTAAATGGCAGCTAGAAATGTCCATAGAAGAGCACAAATATAAGTCCTATCTTATGCCGATAGACCAAAACCAAGGGGTGCAAACCTTGGACGATATGGCCAACTTCGTGTCGCTAAGTTCGGTCAAAGACTATGAAAATTGGTTAACAAGACTGGAAAAAATCCCCAGGTTACTTGAGCAAAATCAAACCTTGATGGAAACCGGTATGTCGCAAGGCATGATGCCTGCCCGCGATACTATGCTACGCATCCCTGCGCAAATTCAAAAACAGCTTGTCGACACACCAGAGGAAAGTCTTTTTTATCGGCCCTTTATCAATATCAGTGACCATATATCATCTGCTGAACAGGCGCGCTTACAGCTAAAAGCGAAAGCGATTATTGCTGACCATATCATTCCAGCCTATGCTGAATTTAATGAATTTTTTATTAACCAATATCTCCCTGCAACACGCTCTACCCATGGTTTGTGGGATACGCCTGATGGTAAAGCATCGTATCAGCAGAAGGTTCGCTATTTTACCACTACTGACCTGACACCAGATGAAATCCATCAGATTGGTTTGGATGAAGTAGCACGCAATCGTGCAGAAATGGATAAAGTCATGGAAGAAACCGGCTTTGACGGCACGTTTGAGGAATTTGTTAACTTTTTACGTACAGATCCACAATTTTATTATGAAACGCCCGAAGAGTTATTTGATGCATATCTCGCAATCAGCAAACGTATCGACCCAGAGATCGTCAAATTATTTGGCAAACTTCCTCGCATACCCTATGGCTTAAAAGCTATCCCTGATGCGGTTGCCCCTGATTCGACTACGGCATATTACAATCCGCCCGCCGCAGATGGTTCCCGTGCGGGTTATTATTATGTGAACTTATATCAACCAGAAACCCGTCCTAAATATGAAATGGAAGTGCTGAGTGTTCACGAAGCGGTACCAGGACACCATTTGCAATTGGCGTTACAAATGGAATTGGATGATATGCCCTACTTCCGTCGTTTCTTAAGCTTTACCGTGTTTGTAGAAGGTTGGGGATTGTACAGTGAACGCTTGGGATACGATTTGGGCTTGTACAAAGACCCATACTCCCGCTTTGGTCAATTAACCTATGATATGTGGCGCTCAGTGCGTTTAGTAGTAGATACGGGCATACATTACAAAGGTTGGACTCGACAGCAAGCTATTGACTACTTTAAAGCAAATGCGGCTAAAAGTGAGGAAGATATTATTAACGAAATCGATCGCTATATATCTTGGCCTGGTCAAGCCCTTGCTTACAAAATTGGACAATTAAAAATGTTGGAGCTGCGCGAACGAGCCCAAAATGAGTTAGGTGATAAATTCAACATAAAAGATTTCCACGATACTTTGTTAGGTAGCGGTTCAATTCCACTATCGGTATTAGAGACGAATATTGAAAACTGGATAGCATCGGTAAAATCTGCCAAATAGTCCAAAAGATAGAAATCAAAGGGGTCAGAGCCGTTGAAATAAAATCAATGGTTTTGATCCCGCAAGTTTAAATCAATGGCTCTGACCCCGCAGGTTCAAATCATTGGCTCTGCCCCCGCAGTTCTAAATCTATGGCTCTGACCCCGCAGGTTTTCAAGGTTTAACATAAGTTGGTGTTGCTAAACGGACAGGATTCCGAAACAGAAAGTATTGAGAAATGCAAAGTGATACAGAATAGAAGGTGTTATTTGCAGCAAATAAAAAAGCAAGCCATAGGGCTTGCTTTCAATTTAGTAATATAAATACCTAACCCTAATATCTGTTTGGAAAATGATTGCCATCAATAATGGCAATCTTAGTTAGGTATATTTACAACTCTTAGAAGCGGTAGCTACCACCAATGGTGATTCTACGGTCAGTTAAACCTTGGTAACAAAGCAAACCACCTTCGTTGATACAACTTTGCTCAACTTCAGACTCTGTGAGGTTAACAGCTTCAATACCAACGTTGAATTGCTCATTGATATCATAACTTACGCTAGCGTTAAGTTGTCCTCTGTCTTCTTGTACCACTGGGAATCCCCAAGGTAAGCTAGAAGTACTACCGAAGTCAGTTGAACGGTACGCTTCACGCCATGTGTAACGCATACGAGCCGACAAACCATACTTTTCATAGTACAACGTAAAGTTGTAAGAGTTTTCAGACAAGTCAAGTAAGCCCTGAACTGCAGAAACACTGATATCGTCAATACCCGTTGTTAATGCAAACACAGCGTTAGCACGGCTAGTTGCTGAATCTTCTGCCTCACCACCTGAGAACTCTTGAATGGTATAGTTGAAAATCACACCGAAACCAGAAGCCCAACCTAGGTCATCTTCGAAACCAGCAAGGTCATATTGAACAGCAAATTCAATCCCTTTCTGAGTCGTTTCACCAGTGTCATTAATTTTTTGCGATGTAGGAACACATACGCCGGTACCAATTGGACCAAATACGTTGATGTCTGCAATTGGGTTAAAGATACCGCCGCCTTCACAAGGATCTGTGATATCACGGAAACCAGTTACAGGATCTTCATATGGGTCATCTTGTTGAGTTACGTGCAATTCAGAACGTTTCTTGTGGAAAATACCAAGACTAACCATACTTGCTTCAGCAAAATACCATTCAGCAGACAAATCGAATGAAGTCACTTCTTCAGGAGCCAAACCAGGGTTACCTAGTTGTACTGCTGGGTTTGGACTAGTAGAGAATGTATACGACGTTGAAAGGTCATCAAAATCAGGACGTCTAATATCTTTTCCCCAACCTGCACGAACAACAACATCATCGTGTACATCGGCTACTACGTTAATACGTGGTAATACGAAGTCGTAATCACTTTCAGTTGTAACAGCAGTAACCACATCGTTAGTTACAGAGTTACCTCTTGAAGTCACGTCAGTTTTTAAATAACGCACACCAAAGTTACCGCGGAGCATTTCATAAGAGAAGTTACCTTGCGCATACAAAGCAGTCGTTTTCTCTTCAATATCAAAGAAAGCAGCTGAGCTTGAAGTTGGTGAACTAATAGGTCCACGAGTTGAACCAGTAATAGCATTATTAGCAACAATGGCATCATTTAAAATAGCTAACACGCCATCTGGATCTGAAGCAACTCTTTCTGCGTCAATAAGAAGAAAATCACGTACGTATAATTCTCTACCATCAGCATCATTAAAGTTAGTCGGCCCAGGTACCAGTAGTTCTGCGAACAAATCACCAGTAGGGCTATCTGCGAATTCTCTTAAACCTACGCTGGTCGTAATCTCGTCACGAAGACTGTTTACTTTACTGTAACGGAAACCAACATCAACCGAAGTCACAACACCGTCTAGGTAATAAGTGAAATCAGTACGGAAAGCATCTTCACTGTTTTCCGCGACATCTTGGCCAATCGCCACATCACGCAATACCACGTTAGCTGGGTCAAGTAGTTGTTCAGAGCTAGGGCCAGTTACTTCACCTGTAGCAACACCAAAGGTTAGTGCGTTGCCGGTTAAATCGTAAATAAATGGCGTACCATTTTCGTTTGAATCGTATAGGTCTTCATTACCGTTTGCTTCATTGGCAAAGTGATTGGCTAGAAGAGCTTCAGCATTCAATGGAGAGTTAGGGTTGATAAAGTTCAATGTAGTATTGAAGCTAGGAGTAGTAGTATCAGAGCTTGAAGAAGACAGCTCAGCACTCACTTTAAAGTTATCACCGGTCCACTCACCACCAAGTCTGTAAATTTCACTTTTGGTTATACGAGAATTTGTATCACCTGAGAAACGTAAGTTACCGTCAGAACCATCTCCATCAATTGGAATGACACCACGTACAGCTGCTTGGATGCTACCAAGATCTTGGCCACCTAAAGAACCAAAGTTAACCGTTTCGAATTCACTAGGAGCGGCAATGTCTTTAAGTCCACTAATACCTGATGCTTGAATTCTTGAACTTTCTTGTCTGCGTTCTTGATCGTTAATAACGGCATCAAAAAACAACTTCAACTCTTCTCTTGGCGCCCATTCAAAAGTAGCGGCAATGTTAGTAGATTCATATTCGTAGTTGTCATAATCTTGTACGAAGAATTGAATTGGTAAGTAATCAAAATCTTGTGCACTTGCCGCGCCACTATCTGCAGCTACAGAGTTATCTCTATCAGCACGAGGACGGAAAGCAGTAACATCTTGCTCAGCATAGTTAAGACTTACTACTACACCGAATTCGCCGTTATCAGTATCCCAATTGTCGCCAAAAGTACCTGATAGTCTAGGAGTAAAAGTACTGTCTGTAGATAAGCTACTATTTTCACCTTGTACACGAACGGAGATTAGGGTGTCATTAAGCTGAAGTGGACGTATTGTTTTCAGGTTTACAGTTCCACCCACAGATCCTTCAATTGTTTTAGCTTCAGGAGACTTCGTCACCTCAACGCCAGATATAATTCCTGCTGAAACATCTTCAAAACTAATACCGCTGCGTCCAGCGCCAGAACCCACAGTAGATACACCGTTGATTTCCGTTCGGTTAGAGTTAGTACCACGGATTTGAACACCGGTACCAACACCAGCTGTTCTTGTAATCTGAATACCAGTAACGTTCTCTAGTACTTCCGCAAGGTTTTGATCTGGTAGCTTACCAATATCAACCGCTTCAATGACTTCAACCAAGTTATTCGATTCCCGCTTTTCGGCAAGGGCGTTGGTTAGTGAGCTACGAATACCTGTTACTTGAATAACCTCGTAATCGTCATCTGCACTTGGCTGCGCATCTTGTGCAAAAGCAGATGCGGACATATTTAGCGCGGTTGCTGAAAGCATCGCTAAAGTAATTTTCGATAATCTGTGTTGCATATATTGTTCCTGTGAGTTTTATGTGTGTTTTAAGCTTATTTTTCAGTAATTGAACATCATCTTTATGGAATATAGTTTAGATAAAAATTTACACAAACTTATTACTTCACAAGATAAAGGCTCAAGACTTACAAATAATTTACGTAATACTTACAATTTATCCTGTAAAGGTCAACCTTTTGGTAATATATTTTTTAACAAAAATTTAAAGTATTGGTCTAACCAATGCTTACATTCTAATAACCAAAGCATGTAAAAACCAATAAAAACCTTAAAATAACAATATATATCAACATGTTAAAGACAACCCATGATATAGCGTTGAGTAAAGATTATGTATAGATGCTATAGATTTTCATGTAACTAAATAGTGTGAAAAAGAAACGAAACAGGGGGTGAGTGGCACGATAGACAGAATATATTGGTTGACCAATTTGGTATTATTGGATACTTTAATTTGTCATTTTCACAATCACGCATATCCCTCAATGGGAGCGGGTACTAATTTCAATGTGTAAAGCTGCCACCGGAAGGTTACTCTAATAATCTGTTGATAGTAGACACTTACTTCAAATGAGCAAAGACGGATTGTAAACACATTATGGCGTTGCTGATGAAGTGAAGGTGAAAAGCTTACTTTTTTATTTTAATTAGAGAAACTTAAAATGCGTGAATCTTGGAGATGGTTCGGTCCCAACGACCCCGTAACCATAAATGATATAAGACAAACAGGTGCAACTGATGTTGTCAGTGCGCTGCATACTATTCCTACCGGTGACGTTTGGTCAATTGAAGCGATTCGTCAATATCAGGCTCTAATAGAAAACTGTGAAGATGATCTTATGCCCCTTAGATGGAGTGTAGTAGAAAGTATTCCTGTCCATGAAGATATAAAACTGAGACGACCTGGCCATCAAAAGTACATCGATAATTGGATCGAATCGATGGAAAACCTAGCCAAATGCGGAATAAAAACAATTTGCTACAACTTCATGCCGGTGATTGATTGGACGCGTACCGATCTCAAATTCAAACTTCCCAACGGTGCATATGCGCTGCGTTTTGATCAGAAAAAGTTTGCCGCCTTCGATCTTTTTATTTTGAAACGTGATAACGCTGAAGCAGAATACAGTGCAGCTGAAATAGAAGAAGCAAAACAGGTCTTTGAAGCTATGTCTGAGGCCGATAAAGAACAACTGACCAACAATATAATTGCTGGTCTACCTGGTAAAATGACTGACGCTTATGGACTGGACGATTTTCGCGCCATGCTAAGCAATTACAAAGATGTAACAAGTGATACTTTACGTGAAAGTTTGTTTGCATTTCTAGCACAAGTTCTTCCTCGCGCAGAAGCTATGGGCGTTAAACTGGCCATTCATCCTGATGATCCACCTCGAGACATGCTTGGACTACCGCGTATTATTTGTACCGCAGACGACTTGGATATTCTGTTTAATGCACTACCTAGCCCGTCAAACGGTATTACCCTTTGCGTAGGCACATATAGCAGTCGTCCAGACAACAACTTACCGGCTATGGCTAAGCAATTTGGACCGCGTATTCATTTCTCTCATCTTCGCGGTGTCACCCGTGACCCCAATGAACAGCGCACTTTTTACGAAGCTAGCCATCTCGATAGTGACATAGACATGATTCATGTGGTGAAAGAATTGTTGAATGAAGAAAACCGACGTCGACAAGCCAACTCGCTAGATCAAGACATATTTATTCGTCCCGATCATGGTCATCAGATGATGGATGACATCGGTAAAACCGTCAACCCAGGCTATTCCGGTATTGGTCGTTTGAAAGGTCTTGCCGAAGTTAGAGGGGTAATAAGAGCCCTCTCTGCCCAGTTCGAAGAGCAATCATCATGAATAATATCATTAAGTTTTCGGCAAACCGTGTTTGGCGAACCTATCAAGGTGGAAAATTGCTCGATCTAATCGAAGGCAAAGAGAATCCACAAGATTCCAGTTTTCCAGAAGATTGGATTGGTTCAACGGTAGAAGCCCGTAACATTGGCCGCGAAGAGATCTCTGAAGGATTAGCAACCGTCAAGCTTGAAGATGGCAAATCAGTGACGTTTCGTGACTTGTTGAATCAAGATCAACAACACTTTTTAGGTTCTGTTAATAACTCTGCTCGCTCGTTAGATGACATTCCGCTAGTAAAATACCTGGACAGTGCCACACGGTTGCATTTCCAAGCGCATCCTACCCGGGAATTCGCACAACAAAGACTAGGTTATCCTCGTGGGAAAACCGAAGCATATGTTATTTTGGAGATCCGCGAAGATGTAACTGATCCCTACATTTACGCCGGCTTTCAAAGATCACCCAGTCGTGAACAGCTCAAAAAATGGATAGAAGAACAAGATATTGCTTCCATTGAAAAGTGTTTCGATCGCATACCTGTAAAACCAGGTGACGTATTTTTGCTGCCAGGCGGACGTCCCCATGCGTTAGGAGAAGGCATTTTGATGTTGGAGATCATGGAACCATCTGATTTAGCAGTCAGATTTGAATTCGAAAGATGTGGTTATGTGATTCCTGAAAAAGCACGCTTTATGGACCGCGGCATAGAGACCGCATTAGATGCGTTCAACTTCTCCCCTGTTCCGCCTGAACAGATAGATGATGAATTTCGTTGCATCCCAGAAGTACTGATTGACGACAACGCGGGTAACACCCTCGAAGAGCTAATCGGTCCTGATAAAACCCCTTGCTTTACCGTCAGACGTGCTGCCGTTCAAGGCAATTTCCTGCGTAAACAAGATGCTTTTTTCATAGGGGTAGTAACCCAAGGAAGTGGTGTTTTGCGAGCAGGAAATGAAGTTACCCAATTAAATCAGTGGGATCGCTTCTTTTGTCCAGCAAACGTTGAAGATTTCCAATACGAATCTGAATCGGGAATGACTGTACTGGAATGCTATCCAGGAAGTGACAAAAAATAACAATAAAATAAAAAAGTTGAATTAGCTATGTTGCGAAAGTAAGTAAATAAGTTGCGATTAGGCAGCGAGATCATAGCTAAAATCGACTTTACTATACCGGGTTACTCGAATATCTGGGAAGCATAAATCCTAGCGAGAGTTGCGGGGTAATAAAGCAGCGCCCATTGCGCAACAACCGGAGTCATCATAATGACAGAGGTACCACAAATGGATCATCCGAACAAAAAGTCTTTTAAACAAAAGTTTGCCCAAGGACTGGCTCTTTTTCTACCCGGTATTTTCTTACTGGGATTCAACATTGGCACCGGCAGTGTTACCGCAATGGCAAAGGCAGGCGCTGAATATGGCATGTCTTTATTGTGGACCATCATAGCCTCCTGTTTATGTACTTTTTTCATGATTAACTTGTATGGTCGTTATACGCTCATCACTGGCGAAACGGCTCTTCAAGCATTTAGGAAGCACATCCACCCAGGTGTCGGCATTTTCTTCTTAGTAGCACTAACCTTTGGTGTATGTGGCAGTGTAATGGGTGTAATGGGTATAGTGGCTGATATCTGTTATGAATGGTCAAAATCTGCTATCGATGGAGGTATTGCGCCTATTTACTTTGCCGGATTTTTTCTAAGCTTGGTTTATTTCATATTTTGGAATGGTAAAACCGAGTTTTTCGAGCGTAGCCTCGCGGTTATTGTCGCCATAATGTCGGCGTGTTTTTTAATAAACTTCTTTATCATGATGCCGCCTCCAATGGAGATTCTAAAAGGCTTAATACCCAGTATTCCAGAAGTGACATCAGCTACCGACAAGGGGCCATTTTTAGTCATCGCCTCAATGATTGGCACCACTGTTTTTTCCGGTTTATTTATTATCCGCACCACCTTGGTAAAGGAAGCGGGCTGGACCTTGGCTGATTATAACAAACAACGTAATGACGCTATTTTCTCGGTATTTCTGATGTTCATCATTAGTGCATCCATTATGGCTGCAGCCGCGGGCACCTTATTCGTTGAAGGTATTGGTTTATCCAAAGCATCTCAAATGATAGGTATTTTAGAACCACTAGCGGGAACCTTAGCGACCTCAATATTTGCGTTTGGATTGATAGCAGCTGGCGTGTCCTCACAATTTCCTAATATATTAATGCTACCTTGGCTGTTGTGTGACTACACCGGCGCAGAACGCGATATGACCCTAGCTAAATTCCGTATCATGGTATTTGTTATTTCACTGCTTGGCTTAGTTGTACCGATTTTTGATGCACGCCCGGTGTTTGTGATGATTATTTCCCAAGCGTTTAATGCCGTTATCTTGCCAGTTACCGTAGCTTGTATTTTCTATTTGGGTAATCGCAAGGATTTAATGAAAGAGCATGCTAACAGTTGGATAGCCAATGTCATTCTTGCCGCGATTTTACTGTTTTCAATCTTCACGTCGGCAATTGGCATAAAAGGAGTTTGGCAATTAGTGGTTGCTTAAAACCGAACCGTTATATTTGCCTTAAAAAGCCAACTAGTTAGTTGGCTTTTTTTGTAAATTGCAAGCTACTGAGATCTCATTCTCATATTCTCAGTTTCCATTCGAATTTTGCGAAACTCAGAGCTTTCTTTCCACTGTGGCCAGCGATTCGAATCGCCTAGATCTCGTATAATCGAGTGGAATAATTCGATGTCTTCAACCGCACCGCGTAAATCCCAATCGTCACTCCAAGCATCACAGGTTTGGTGATAACAATTTCCGGTATAGTCGGCAATCCATTGATCGCCCGCAGCACGTCCTCCATCTATCAAATCAGCTCCACCGGCTATGCCCATTATCAACAAAACAGGTACGCCTTGACGGGCCAATGAGAAGTGGTCTGCACGGAAAAACAAACCATTTTCAGGCAAATTTTCCGGCGTAACCACGCGAGACTGCAATGCCGCTGCGCGAGCAAGATCATCTTCAAGATCACTTTGACCTTCACCAACCAAAATAACATCTCTAGCCGGACCCGCTGTTTGTAAAATGTCTAAGGTAAAGTTGGCGACGGTAGAATATAGAGGATAAATGGGGTTCGAGGCATAAGCGGCAGAACCTAATAATCCACTCTCCTCAGCAGTCCAAACTGCAAACACCACACTTCGCGCCATAGGCGGTCCAGCTTTAAGCACGCGAGCCAATTCAATTATACCAGCGGTGCCAAGTGCATCATCATTAGCTCCTGGACGAACAGTGCGGCCCAATTCATCCGGCTCTCCTTGACCATAAGCATCCCAATGAGCAGATACCATTAAGGTTTCATCTTGTTGAGTGGTTCCTGGCAATCGCGCCAACACGTTTTGTGAATCAATATTATCCATTGAGACCGTAAAGTCAGCTGATAATCTCGCTTTTGGCAGTTCAAAAGCACGAAAGTCATCTGAACGAGCTAGTTTGCGCTGTTCGTCTAAATCTAAGCCAACAGCGTTAAACAATGCTGTTGCAGCGTCGTAATGCAGCCAACCTTGCAGCAAAGGAGGCAAAGGGCCATTGGTTTCAGCCAAGGTAAACTGTTCACCGGCGGAAGACGATGCCACATTCCAACCGTAACCCGCAGCCTTGTCTTCATGAATAACTAACGCAGCTAATGCACCTCGTCTCGCAGCTTCTTCATATTTGTATGTCCAACGACCATAATATGTCATGCGTTTATTGCCAAACCGGCCAGCAACGGCTTCATTTGGTGCAGCTGAAAAGTCGGGATCATTGACTAAAAAGACCGCCACTTTGCCGGTTAGGTCAATATCAGCAAAATCATCCCAGTTACGTTCAGGTGCATTCACCCCATATCCCACAAATACCAAAGGGGCATCTTTAATACTTGCTTTGTCGACCGCACGAGCAGTGCTAATAGCCACATCACTTCCCTGCTGCCATGTTTGATCAGTGTTTGCTACTTTTATATTCAGTGAAGCGCTGGAGTCTAACTGTGTATGCACCAGCGGTACCGACTGCGTCCAGCCACCATCAATGCCGCCGGGTTCCAAACCCAGAGATTGAAATTGCTCAATTAAATAGGCAACAGTTTTTGCCTCACCCGGTCCACCAGGAGCGCGACCTTCAAACTCCTCTGACGCTAGTACTTTGACAATGTCAGAAAGACGTTGGCTATCAATCGAATTAGAGGGCTTTTGTGAGGCAGTTTCATTAGCGCTATCTTGAACTGATTTAGGCTCAGTTGAATCGGAACAAGCACTGATTCCGACGATTAAGGTTAAGCTGAAAAACAATTGGGTAACGAGCTTCATAAATATTATTCCGACAAAATTAAAAGATGAGCAGTAAGCTGCTTTGCTATAGCTGTTCTTTACTGGAACGCGAATCCCATCGCTTAGTGCGGTCAATGCAGTCACTAGAGTACAAAAACTCTGTTGATACTAAGGGCCATAGTGGTTCTCGATTATATCATTATTTAGCCGCTTAATTTAGTTATGAGCAGGCAATAAAAAGAGGCAAATGTTTGTGCTTAACATATTGCTGAATATTTCAAATATGAACATTTATTATTAAGCAGGAAGATTAGTCTGCTTTGCTGTTTTAATTTGTATCAATTTGAGAATCATAACAAACCAATGCGTTTTCTTTTAAGACGCTTTATAAGTTTGGATTACTACAAATGATGTTAATACATTGTTTTTAATACACTTATTGTTAATGGAATGTTAATTGCTGAGTGAGGGATGAGAAAAACAAATACTAAGGAAGTAAAGTAATGACATTCCAGATTAAAAAATCATATTTAGCCACCACTATGGCCTTATCGTTATCTGCATCAAACTTATTTGCCGCGCAAGTGAATACCGATCCTGGTGATTACCGTCCACTCCCAGATGGCTACAATTTAGGTGTTCTGTACTATCAGGATACGAGTCTCGACACATTCTATGTAGACGGGAATGAGATCGCCGATGGCCCCACACTTTCAACCAATGTTGGGCTAGCCAGATTCGTTCATTATATGGAAGTTGGCGGTTTCGTAATTGACCCGCAAGTGGTACTTCCTTTCGCCGATATTAAACTCAATGCTGGCGAAACTGAATTATCCGCGTCGGGCATTGGCGATCCATTAATGGGGGCAACAATTTGGCTTTTTAACGATACTAAATCCCAAGCTGCATTTGGGGTAACCGGTTGGGTCTCTTTTCCCTTAGGCAGTTACCACGAAGAGCAAGGCGCAATTAATGTTGGTGAAAATCGCTATAAACTAATTACCCAAGCCGCGTATGTTTCACCAATTTATAATAAGTTTTCCTTCGAGATTATAGCTGAGTATACTTTCTTCGGAGACAATGACGACTTTGGTAGCAGCGGGATAACCAAACAACAAGACGCCCAATACGGTGTGCAAACTCACTTAAGTTATCACATGTCGGACGCGACTAAATTAGCATTTAGTTACTATCATGATTTCGGTGCTGAAACCGAAGTTGCTGGCGTCAAACAAAACGACGAGCTAAATAGTAGCCGTTTCCAAATTTCAGTTCAGCATTTCCTTGCTCCAGACTGGCAAGCACAAGTGCAATATGGACGCAGTATTTCTGTGGAAAATGGCTTTTACGAAGACTCATTCGTAAATTTGCGATTACTTAAAGTCTTCTGATTTAAGTGACTCACGAGTCAAAAGTTAATAAATTTTACAAAATTAACATTTAGTTTTAATTGTATTGAATGAACCTTTTTTTAATCATATACTCAAAATTTGCCTGCCCACTCAGTGCGTATATAGACACTTAGTCGTGTATAGGGTTTTACTTGTAACAAGTTGAGTAATTAATGGGATAAGCATTTTTTAAGTATGCTGACAAGGAGCGCCATTTAGATTTCAAGGATCATTTATAAAGCTGTAGTTTGGAAGCGTTCGCCATCTACAGCTTTGTAGCGCAATTAATTTAGATAAACTAAGTATGTTAAATTATGAATTCTGAATTAGCAGTATTGAAACAACGCTTTTATGAGGGAGAACTAAATATTGGCGAATATTTGCCATGCTCCATTAGAGAATCCTGGTTACGATGTAAAAATAACGCTCTTGATATGAAGGGTGAACTCGAATACGAACACTACAGAAAACACCGTTTTGATGAGCTCAAGTACAATTCTAAGCTGCTTATCGAAAGCTCCCAAAGCCACCTTCAACATTTACATGAGTCAGTTTCCGATGCTGGCTGGTCGATATTATTAACAGACGCAAACTGTAATACCCTACAAGTTATGCGTTCTAAAAGAATTATCAATGACAATTTATTTTCCGCCTTTAAAAGCGGCGTTGCCCTCAACGAGCATAGTGTGGGTACAACAGCAATGTCTTGTTCCATTCAAAGCAAACAGTTTACCCGCGTGTTTGGCGGTGAACATTATAAAGAGTCACTTGCAGGTTTAAATTGCGCAGCGCTGCCAATCCTTAATCCCAAGGGCGTCGCCATAGGATCAATCAATTTAACCAATGAAAACCCGCTAAACGATTCGCAGGTCTTTTACATGCTAAAGACCTGTGCTAAAAATATCCAAAGACAACTTTTATGTTCAATGCCTGAGACTTTGGTGATTGAGCTAACCGTATTGTCGGGTCAATTTGGTGAGCTTACCAATTTGATCATTGCAGTAGCACCAGATAGCACTATTGTTGGCTGCAATGAAGCAGCTCAGCGCTTTCTATTTAGTAATCGGCTATTGAACGGTCAGACATTTCATTCCATTTTTGATACTCCTTTTTCAGATGTATTAGATATTGGAGTATCTCAAAAAAAGTCGTTTAATCTCAGAGCAATCTCGGGAGTACTTCTCACTGCCCGAGTTATTCAACCTCTCTCCACACCCAAAACGTCACGTAAAGCCTATATACATCCACCAAGTACTCAGACAAAGTCGCAACATAGTAAGACATATTTTGGTGACCAATCGATCAGCAAAAGCATAGAGCGTGGAACAAAAGTAATTGAACGCCTCCCCGTCATTTTGTTAGGTGAATCAGGTGTAGGTAAAGAAGTGACGGCTCAACATTTACATGATGCAAGCCAATGTTCAGGTAAATTTGTATCCATCAATTGTGCGTCGATTCCTGAAACATTAATTGAGAGTGAGTTATTTGGTTATCAAGGAGGCGCTTTTACCGGTGCTGATAAGAAAGGCTACAAAGGTCGTATAGCTGAAGCTCATAACGGGACGCTATTCTTAGATGAAATTGGCGATATGCCTGTTGCTATGCAAAGTCGTTTACTAAGGGTATTGGAAACCAGAAAGGTCAATCCATTAGGTTCAAATATCGAAAAAGAAGTCAGCTTTCAACTAATATGCGCCACCAATGTTGATCTGGCGAAATTAGTCGAATCGGGAGGTTTCAGAAAAGACCTTTATTATCGAATAAAAGGTTATGCGATAAATTTACTGCCCTTGCGTATGCGCGAAGACAAAGTTGGCATTGCTGAGGTGATATTACAAAAAACTTGCCAAAATAAAACGTCATTGTCAGACGAAGTGAAACAGCTACTAGAATGCTACGATTGGCCTGGTAATATTCGAGAGCTCCGAAATGCACTGCTTTATGCAGACACCATTGATGAAGGAGATGACAGCATAATATTGCAAGAACTCCCTGATGAGTATCATGCTCTTGTTACGCCAAAGACTGACCCACTGACGATTGGTGAAAACAATAAATCCTTAGGTAAAGTAGATATTGAAATGCAAAAATTAATCTCTACGGCGCTACATGAATGCAATGGTAATATTAGCGAAGCCGCCAAATGGTTAGGCGTATCTAGAGCGACCTTGTATAGAAAGCTGCCAGCTAATTATCTTAAAAGTGTGTCATCTTGATACACTTTTAATTTCAATTTGTCTCAAGTTGATTTTCTCTCTTCCAAATTATCCTAACTCCACAAACAAACCTTTTAATATCAATAAATTAACAATCATTTTACTTTTGGCATACATCCTGCCTTTCTAAAGCAAACAAAAAATATAATTAGGATAACTACTTATGTCAGATAAAGATCTTAAGTCTAAAAAAATGTTAAATATTAACGCTTCAGATGAGGCATCTCTTGTTGATGATTTTAAAACAGGGAAAGTCTCTCGACGAGAATTTTTACGCATGGCAGCAGCTTTTGGCATTGTTGCCCAAGCCCCGCTTTTTTTGGGTGCAGCTCATGCCAAAAACACATCATCTGAAGAGTATGATTATATTGTTTTGGGCGCAGGCTCTGCAGGTTGTGCAGTGGCAGCTCGCCTATCAGAAGATCCAGCTAACAAAGTGTTAGTTCTAGAGGCAGGTCCAGCCGATACGAATGACTTTATCCACATTCCAGCGACCTTCCCACTCTTATTCAAAACCCCGTTAGATTGGAATTATCAGTCGCAACCTCAATCATCACTAAACGGTGGAAAACTCTATATGCCCAGAGGCAAGGTGTTTGGTGGTTGCTCGTCAATAAATGCAATGATTTATCAACGGGGACATTCTTCAACATATGACAACTGGGGAGAAACTAACCCTGGGTGGAGCTACGCTGATGTACTGCCATTTTTCAAAAAGGCTGAAACTAATTCTCGCGGTGCATCTGCGGCGCACGGCGGTGACGGTCCATTAAGCGTAACCGATCTAAACGCTCCTAATCCGATTACTCTTGCCATGGTCGAAGCATCTAAACAAGCTGGTTACACCATAAATAACGACTTCAATGATGGTGACCAAGAAGGTATTGGGATGTTTCAGGTGACACAGAAAAATGGTCACCGAGCCTCAGCTGCTGTCAGTTATCTTCACCCTGCAATTAATTCTGGCCGCTTAACCGCCCAAGCTGAAGCCATGGTCCAAAAAATTATTGTAACCGATGGACGAGCAACAGCGGTTAAGTTCCTAGTTGATGGCAAAGAACATATTGTTAAAGCGCGCAAAGAGATTATCTTGTCTGGCGGTTCTTATAACTCCCCCCATCTATTGATGATGTCGGGAATCGGTCCTAAAGAACACCTTCAAGAACACGGTATTAAAGTGGTTCATGATCTTCCTGGAGTAGGCGAGAATCTGCAAGATCACTATATGCTACCAGTCGTTTATAATTGCCCTAAGCCAATCAGCTTGTCGCAAGCAGGGAATAAAGAACAAGCCGCACTTTTTGCAGAAGGTAAAGGCTTATTAACATCAAACATTGGTGAAGCCGGTGGTTTTTTGAAGCTAGACCCTAAATCGAAAACTCCTGAATTACAATTCCACTATGTTCCAGGCTACTTTATTTTAGACGGCGCGGGCAATCCAACAGATGGAACTGATGCATTCACAATTCTACCTTCTTTAGTGCAAAGCAAAGGAAAAGGCACTGTGAAATTAGCCTCGGCAGATCCCTTAACCAAACCTCTAGTTGATCCTAATATTTTTGAACACGAAAGTGATTACGATGTGCTGATTAAGGGCATCAGGATTGCGCGAAAAATCATAGCAGAATCAGCCTTGGACGAATACCGTGGTAACGAATTCTTACCCGGTGCTGATGTTCAAACAGATGAAGAACTTAAAGCCTATATCAAGAAATATATTCAAACCATATATCACCCAGTTGG
The DNA here is from genome assembly GCF_018860635.1 of Aliiglaciecola lipolytica. Classification (GTDB taxonomy): domain Bacteria; phylum Pseudomonadota; class Gammaproteobacteria; order Enterobacterales; family Alteromonadaceae; genus Aliiglaciecola; species Aliiglaciecola lipolytica_A. The sequence continues at coordinate 19,297 of NZ_JAHKPT010000030.1, read as the reverse complement.
AACCTGCAAAATGGGGAATGATGATATGGCGGTTGTGGATCACAAATTACGTGTTCATGGCATTCGCGGATTACGTGTCGCTGATGCGTCAATTATGCCAACCATAATCAATGCTAATACCAATGCCCCCAGCATTATGATTGGTGAAAAATGTGCGGATCTTATCCGCACAGCATAAGTTCAGGAAGACCGCAGCAATGCCCTTTTGAAAGGGCTTTGCTATCCATTAAATTTTTAAATTAACGTGGTCTTTGCCACAAAATATAACTTTTCAAATGCGTACAACGTGATTTGACACATCAAATATTGTGCAAAAGACAAATATATAGGAGAGTCCCGATGTTAGGACAAATGATGGAGATGCCGCTCACGATTAGCAGTCTCATTGCACACGCAGAGCGTTATCACAGTGCCACTGAGATTATTTCCGTAGAAACAACTGGCGAACGAACTACCACTAATTGGGGCAACGTCGGTAAAAATGCTCGTAGATTAGCGTCAGCATTAGACAAGCTTGGCGTTGCTTTAGGTGATCGCTGCGCGACAATTGCTTGGAACAATCGTCGCCATCTTGAATGTTATTTTGGCGTATCTGGTGGTGGTATGGTTTGCCATACAATCAACCCTCGTTTAGCGCCCGAGCAACTTAGTTTTGTAGCCAACGATGCCGAAGACAAAGTGTTATTTTTCGAGCCAACGTTTTTGCCTTTAGTGGCGAAAATACTGCCAACACTTAAAAACGTTCAACATTTTGTTGTCTTGGGCCCCAGAGACGAAGTTGCCACTCACGCGATTGAAGGCTTATTATTTTATGATGAACTCATCGCTACCGGCGATGCAGATGCAGTTTGGCCAGAAGTGGATGAAAGAGCGGCTTCTAGCTTATGTTACACCTCAGGCACCACGGGTAATCCAAAAGGTGTGCTGTATTCCCATAGATCAACTCTATTACATACCTTAGTGGGTAACCAGCCTGATGGTATTGCTCTTTCAGCACAAGATACCGTTCTTCCTGTAGTGCCAATGTTCCATGTAAATGCCTGGGGGGTTCCTTATATTGCCGCAGCGAACGGTTGTAAATTGGTGCTGCCAGGTCCAAACCTTGATGGTCAAAGTATTTTAAAACTGATTGATGATACCGAAACAACCATCGCGCTAGGTGTACCAACAATCTGGATGAATTTAGTTGAAGCTTTGCAAGCTTCAGACTCTAAATTACCAAGTTTAACGCGAACCGTAGTGGGTGGCGCGCCACTACCACCTTCGATGATCCCAATCTTTGCCGACTATGGCGTTGAGCTACTGCATGCTTGGGGAATGACGGAAACCTCCCCCGTTGCCACCCTTAACCAGTTTTTACAACGACACTCAACATTATCGGATGCAGAAAAAACCGCCCTTCGTACCGGCCAAGGCAGACCACTTTACGGTGTTGAATTGCGCTTACTAGACGAAAATGGCGAAATACTTCCCCATGATGGTAAAACCCAAGGCGATTTGCAGGTGCGTGGTCACTGGATAGCGAAACGCTACTACGGCAAAGATACTGATGCACTTACCGAAGATGGCTGGTTTGATACCGGTGACGTTTCGACCATAGATGAAGATGGCTATATGGTTATCCGCGATCGTTCTAAGGATATCATTAAATCTGGAGGAAAATGGATTTCTACCGTTGAGTTAGAAAATATTGCTATCGCCCACCCTGATATCACGAACGCAGCGGCTATCGCAGCCAAGCACGATAAATGGGATGAACGTCCCATTGTTATTGCCGTAAAAGCAGCCAATTCAACAGCGACTGAAGATGAGGTTCTCGCTTTTTATAAAGACAAAATCCAGTCATGGCAAATTCCCGATGCAATCATTTTTGTAGATACCTTACCTATTGGCGCCACAGGAAAAGTCCAAAAAGTTGAATTGCGCAAACAGTTTGGCGAACACCTTATTAAACAAGGAAAAAACGATGCTTAATACCTCTGTACTGAACGAGCTTCCAGTGAACTCTGCATTAGACTTGGCACTAGACGAGTTAACTGCTGCAAAAGACGACTGGGCACAAACGAGCATTGAAAAACGAATTGCCGTATTACAAGCAATCAAAGATTGCCTGTTACCCATAGCTAAAGATTGGGCCGAAACAGCAGGTCGAATGAAGGGAATCCCTGAAGACTCAGCACTGGTTGGTGAAGAATGGATATCAGGCCCTTACACTGTTATGTCAGCATGTAATGGTTTGTTGCAAACGCTGTCTGAAATGCAAGGAAAGAGCTTTCTCAATTCTCTCAAAAAACGCAAAACGCAAAGCAGACAAACTGCTGTTCAAGTACTTCCCCACTCCATTTGGGATCACTTGATTTTATCTGGTGTGACGGCCGAAGTTTGGATGAAAGAAGGTATCACTGCCGACAATTTGGCAAGTCATACGGCAACATCTTACGACTCCCCAGAGCGTTTACGTGAAGGCAAAGTCGCATTAGTGTTAGGCGCAGGGAATATTGCCTCTATCGCACCACTGGATGTATTCCATAAGCTGTTTAATGAACATCAAGTTGTCATTCTAAAGATGAATCCAGTGAATGAATATTTGACGGAATTCTTAAACAAAGCACTAAAACCACTGATTGATTTAAACGTTTTACGCATTGTTAAAGGTGGCGCTGATGTAGGGGGATATTTGTGTGAACACCCACAAGTAGAAGAGATTCATATCACAGGTTCAGGAGCATCCCATGATATTATCGTTTGGGGGTTTGGCGAAGAAGGAATTCGCAATAAAGCAGCAGGAACCCCTAAACTCAACAAACCTATCACTTCTGAGTTAGGTGCAGTTTGCCCAACCATAGTAGTGCCGGGTCCTTGGAGCGCAGCAGACATACAATTTCAAGCTGAAAATATTGCCACCCAAAAATTACATAACTCAGGATTTAATTGTGTTGCTTGCCAAATGCTTATATTGCCCAAACACTGGGACAAAAAACAAACATTACTTAATAGTATAAAGAACACGGTTGCTAATCTCGACCCACGTAAGCCATATTATCCCGGCGCAGCAGAACGACTTGCCGAATTTGAAAAACACTCAAGTAACGTGTTGAAGTTCGATCGCGGCTCGGCGCCAGCCTGTTTGGTGAGTGTCGATGAAGACGCTATTGATGATAAGTATCGGATGACTGAAGTGTTTGCACCGGCATTATCTACCCATGAACTTGCAGATACAGATCCAGAAGCCTACTTAATAGCCGCAGTTAAGTTTGCCAACCAAAAACTTTACGGTACTTTAGGCGCCAACATTGTTATTCATCCAAAAACGATCAAGCAGATTGGTAAAAAACGTTTTGAACAAATTCTAGCTGATTTGCACTACGGTACCATCGCGATTAATACATGGAGTGGTCTTGGTTTTCTAACACCCGCTTGCCCTTGGGGTGCATTCCCGGGTCACACATTAGAAGATGTACAAAGTGGAATTGGCTTTGCCCACAATACTTATATGTTTGATAGTTCTGAGCGAGTTGTTGTGCAGGCACCTTGGCGTCCCTTCCCACGCAATCTGCTATCAGGAGACATGACCCTGTTGCCCAAACCACCTTGGTTTGTAAGCAACAAGAAACAACATAAAACCGCTATGCTACTTACTCGTTTCCAACACACTCCAAGCTGGCTAAAACTACCGCGTATATTCTTCAATGCGTTACTCGGTTAGCTCCTAATTACCTGTAAACAGCGCCCGTTCAGGGCGCTTTTTTATTGCCTGAGAATGTAGATTCGGTCAAAGGCTAACTAAGAATATTTGCATCTGTTCCTACAATATGGCGATTTCAGAACCGCAAAAAGAGCCTAGCTTAAAAAGGCTCGATGATCTAATTCAGCCATTGACCAGTATCGATTAGAATTAGGTCTTCTATTATCTGCATTTCGACGTAAAGTAATTTTATTAGCATAAGTTTTTACCTAGGATGATGTCAGGTAGCAAGCTGACCGTTATTTAAGCAGTCACTAAGTAATATGCTGTAGTTTGCTTGCATTTAAATCAACCATAGAATTAATAGGCGCAGAGATGATTCAATCATATTTACCATCTAACAAACTGGGATTAAAAGCACTTGGGTTAAGCCTTTTTTCTCTTTTTTGTGGCGTATCTGAAGCTGAACCATCCAAGCTTACTAAAACGACTGAAAATAGTTTGGTGTCGGTTGAACGCTACCCAGCAACTAGCCCAAATCATAAAGTTCCGCAATTCAGTGTCGATGCGAGCTGGCCCAAGATGCCAGCAACTTGGTTAATGGGACAAGTACCAGGTCTAGCCGTAGATAAACAGAATAACGTGTGGATTTTACATCGCCCTAACTCACTTAGTGGCTTAGATTTAGGTTTAACCAACAACACAGGCTTATGTTGTGAAGCTGCCCCACATGTTATGCAATTTTCACCAGATGGAGAATTACTTCAGGCTTGGGGGGGTCCAGAACTAGCGCCGAGTTTAGCCGGAACTAATCAATGGCCCGCTACCGTTCACGGCCTTTACGTTGATGAAGATAATACAGTTTGGCTTGGTGGAAATGGCAAAGATGACCACGTTGTATTGAATTTTACCGCGCAAGGGGAATTTATTCGTCAGTATGGCCAACGTGGTAAAACCGATGGAAATTTGAGCCAAGATGCCTTGGGGAATCCAGCTGATATTTTCCATAACAGCATCAATGATCAAGTATTTATTGCCGACGGTTATATCAACAAACGAATTACTGCTTTTGACACGAATGACAACAGTTTTGATCAATTATGGGGAGCTTATGGTGGCGAACCTGGAGGCGGAACAAGACAAGGGGCATTCGACGTTTCACAAGCCACCAGCAACAGTGAAAACACCAGCACTAAAGCAAAAAGTTTTGGCGACATTGTGCATTGTGTAACACAGTCAACTGACGGCAAAATTTATGTTTGTGACCGACGAAATAATCGTATTCAAGTATTCGAAGCTGATGAAGAAGGAAAAGTTCAGTTCATTCAAGATGTTATTATCGCTGGCGATACTGGTGGCTTAGGAACCGCGTCAGATATCGACTTTTCACCTGACAACAAGTACATGTACGTCGCCGATATGATGAATGGACGCATATGGATTTTGTGGCACGACACCTATGAAGTGTTAGGCAGCTTTGGACGTCCCGGACGCTATCCTGGCCAATTTACCTGGCTTCACAGCGTAGTTGTAGACAGCGATGGTAATTTATATACCTCAGAAGTAAGCACAGGCAGACGGGTGCAGAAGTTTGTGCTCACTGGGTTTGTTGGCGATTAAAGGCGCTAGGCGAATAATACTGTTTTTACACTGGATACTATCAAGCTTGCCCATGCAGATAAGGAGCAAGTTTGATAAATTTCAAGAGATTAACTGCTTAGTTGGCTTTCAGCGTAAGTGTTACACCACTTTCAGCACTGGCTAAATGTTGGCGACTGTTGAGTAAAAACAGTCGGTTGGGATCAATACTTCCGTTTTCACTTAAAAACATTTTTACCGATTTGGCCCTATCTTCAGCAAGTTTAGCTAATTCATGGCGAGGAACGTTGATAGTGCTTCGAACTTGATTGTACATCGTAATCATTAACGCTTGCTCTAATTGCTCCTCTGGAACGATTTTCTCGCTATCTCCTTCTTGCAATCTCGCCTTTATCAGCTTTCTTTGTTCTTCAATCTCTTTATTTGTAGCTGTAGTGAACAGGGTTCTTAAGGCATCTGCAATTGGACCTGAAAGTGGCACTGTAGATGGACTAAAACCTTCAGGAAGAGATGTTTTTTTGGAAATTTCCAGAAGGTTGGCTTGTAACTTTTGCTCAGCCAACTCATAAGCATCCGTCACTTCGTTCACCGAGCCTTCAATATCGACTTTCAGCCCCGGACGTTTTGCCAAGGCTGCGGCTAAGGTTTGAAGGGTTTGTGAAGCCGCTTCGTTGAGCTCAGCAGAGCCATCGGCAAAGGTCACTTTATTCAGCTCATCTTCACTACCGACTAAATTTGCCAATAAGGAAAAAGGGGCTGTCACCGCTTTAGTGATGATATTGCCAAGGGCTTTGAATATGATTGAACCAAAACCGAAGCTCGGGTTATTTAAGTCTCCAGATACTTCCATTCCCAGATCAATCACGCCGTTAGAGTCCTGTAATAATGCAATGGCTAAGGATAGGGGCAGATTAACCGCCTGCTCCGAATTAGTTTTGCGCCCCAAGGTGAGTTGGTCGATAACGATCTTGTTGTCACCCACTAGCTGGTTATTTTCGAGCTTATATTCCACATTTAGTGACAGTAATCCTTTATCAATAAAGTGCCCCATATAAGTACCTGAATAGGGATTAACTGAGGTCAGTTCTGCACCGTCAACAGAGAAATTTAAATCCAGATAAATCTGTTCAATAAGAGGGTTAACTTCCCCTTTTAAAATCACTGGTGCGTAACCATCAATTTTACCCATTAAGTTAACATTTGCAGTGGTATCTGGCGTGGAGGAAAGTGACTTTATGTTTCCGTTCAATGCCTCGATACCTGAAGCAAAAGGGGCTCTTAAAGAATTATCTTCGAAATAAGCACTGCCATCATTGATACTAATATCGTCAATCCTAATGGCGATGTTATTAGAGGCAGATTGAGTATCTTCAGTCCCTGCTTGCGCCGCTGACTCTGGTGGTGAAGCATCATCTGCAACCAGCGCGGAATCAGCCTCGGTTGAAGCATTTTGCACCAGAAGGTCGCCAATATTCGTTTGTTTGCCTTTGTGAATAATGAACTTGGTGTAGGGTTTATCGAACATGACAGCTTGTACTGAAAGTTGATTTTCCAGTGACTGATATTGAATACCTTGGATATTCATATCCTGCCATTTAAGTAAGGGTTGTTGTTGTAGTCCGTCAATCACCGTCAGGTTGGCGATATTGGCATCGCCTGTGAAGGTGATTGGACTCGCAGTTCCCGCCTCAAATGTCCCTGAGATCCCCACGGCGCCATCTTGCAAGATCGCGTTTACATAGGGAAGCAAATAGGATTGAAGTTGGCTTAACGCAAACTGGTTAATCTCAAAAGAACCAGAAACTTGCTCAGAAGATACGTTGACTTTCCCATCGCTACTAAGGTAACCAGAAGCTTGTTCAGGATACCCCCTAACCTCGCCACCGACTCCTAAATCTAGGCTATACTCGATAGGTAGCTGAAAACTTGTATCAACAACACCAGTGGTGGCATTTAAATCAAAAACTCGCCAATGCATGCCCTTAGAAACATGACTTTCATTGATCTGAATATCCCCATTATTTAGCGCGAAAGATTGCAAAATGACTCGCCAGTTGGATTCGTCAATTTGACTCGTTTGAGTATTGACTTGCTGCTCAGCTAAAGAAGAGGTTTGTTTTGTCGTTGCGATTGATGATGGCATAAACATAGCTTGTAAATCCAAGCCTTGCTCATCAAGGTTTCCGTCAATCCAGGGTTTACTAATAATAACTTCAGCCACATCAATTTGTTCTGTGTCTGTGTCCAAACTAAGGTCGTGTATGTTGATTTCGGCCACTGTAATTCTTGGCTGAGTTAAATCGGATATTGTCAGTTCAGATAAAGTAAGCTGCGTATTATTAGCCTGAAAGCGAAGACTTTCTTGTCCTTCTGATAAATGATAATCCCCGTAGAAATCTAATAATCCATTTGTCAGCCTTGCTTCAATGACGTCATTTGATAAAGGCCACAAAGGTGCAAGGGCTATCGCCGACAGTGCTATATTGCCTTTGATCTCAAAAGGTGCCAATTGAACTTGACCAGCGAACCCAATGGAGCCGCCTTCAGAGGTTTCAATCTTAACGTTATAATGATTGTCTTCGGTTGCGGTATTTTGTTGTTCAGTTAGTTTAAATGTCGCTGCGCGAGTGTCGAAATCGGTTACCTCAAAAGCCAGATTCGGAAAAATAATATTGGTATTGGATACATCATCAGAAAATCGAATCTGTCCGCCTTCAAGATTCACTCTATTCACACGAAGAGGAGGAATTTCAGTCTGTTCTTTTTCGACGGGTTCTTTTTCAGCATTGGCTTCATTTAGACTATCAATAATGTCAGAAAAGTTAAATTGAGCCTGTTCACCTTCGGCGAGTCTAGCTATATGCCCATAAGGCTCGATGATAGATAAGTGTTCCAAAGTCGGTGTGAAATGTAGCAAGGTTTGCCAAAAGCTAGCATCCACTTCAAATAGCGAAACGTTAACAAAAGGTTGGTGACTTTTATTTTCTTCAATAACCAAATTGGAAACGCGAATACGCAGTAAAAAAGGGTTTATTCTCACTTTTTCAATACTGACAACACGATGCAATTTGTCACTTAATAATTGCGACAATTGGGATTGCAGAATCCATGGCGTTAGCACACCCAAAATAAGAGCATAAGTGAGATATGCGCAAAGCAAATAAGTGGTTATTCGCAACCACTTGGGCTGTTTACGAAATGCTGATGGTAAATTTCTAAGGGACATAATAATGATTTCATAATATTGCCAAAGCCTTTTAGATAGCCTTAGCATTTTAAAGTTGCGTGAGCACTGTAAACAAATTGCGCGTTACAAATAGCCTGAGAGTAGTAAAAACCTAAACTTATAAACAGCGTGTAACATCTTGGATTACAACAATATCCACTAGGACCTTACGCGAAAGTGTTGCCCGCTAGACGTTACCCACAAATAAAATGATTAGAGTGCGGTCATTATGTTGCCTAAACCAGACTGCAACAAAGATAGCGTATCTTCTTCTTCACTAAAGTAGCTATTAATTTGCGCAATAAAGTTGGCAATCATATCAGTATCTAAACCAAGCGCTTCAAATTGCTGTTTTAATTCATTAATTGCACTCAAAGATGAACTGTATTCAGAAGCTTTGTTAAGTAAACCAGAAACTGATGAACTGTTAGAAGATGAATCCGAAGTTAATGTGGGAACGTTTTCTAACAACGAATCCAAACCAGGAATAGATTGCGCAAGTTGAGTGTAATCAGTTCCTGAAAGGTTGTTTTTAGCATAATCAAAAATTGAAGCTAAGCCACCTTCCGACTGTGTTTCAGATACTCCTAGGTTATCAGAGACTAAACTAACTAAACTTGAAACATCAAGTGATTGAGTCTGCTCTGACGACTCAGACAGGGTAGACTCGTTATTGATAGTCGCAGTGTTACCTAATAACCCCTTTAATTTATCCACAGTATCGTTGGCTGATACGTTAGTAGAAATAGTCAGTGTCGTGATGAGTAAAGCTAATAAAGTTTTCATTTAATATTCCTTTAATTCAAGCCCATTTTTTACGTTCAAACATGTAAAAAAACACAACTTGCTTTTTATGCATGTTATGTCCTGAGAATTTAAGTTAATTTAGTTTCTTAATGTATGGATATTTCTAGCGCAAATTTTAACATGATTTGACGGCTGATTCTTTACCAGAAGTGTAAAGATTGTCTTTACAAAACAGTCTATTTTCCACTCATAAATTCATGGTTAACCGCCGAGGTGCTTATACTAAATAAAAACCCTCACCTGTAGCATGGTCTTTAGGCCATGGAAGGTCGCGCAACTGCGCGGGGTTAAAACACCCGCCTACAAGAGCCATTCTTCCCGTAGCATGGCCTTTAGGCCATGGAAGGTCGCCGCGCGGGGTTAAAACCCCCACCTACAAGAGCCATTCTTCCCGTAGCATTGCCTTTAGGCCCATGGAAGGTCGCGCAACTGCGCGGGGTTAAAACACCCGCCTACAAGAGCCATTCTTCCCGTAACATGGTCTTTAGGCCCATGGAAGGTCGCGCAACTGCGCGGGGCTAAAGCACCCACCTACAAGAGCCATTCTTCCCGTAACATGGTCTTTAGGCCCATGGAAGGTCGCGCAACTGCGCGGGGCTAAAGCACCCGCCTACAATCACCCCTGTAGCATGGTCTTTAGGCCATAGACACAAAAAACCACCATCGCGGGGCTAAAGCACCCACCTACAATCACCCCTGAAGCATGGTCTTTAGGCCATAGACACAAAAAAACCACCATCGCGGGGCTAAAGCCCCCACCTACAATCCCCCCTGTAGCATGGTCTTTAGGCCATAGACACAAAAAACCATCATCGCGGGGCTAAAGCACCCGCCTACAATCCCAACCCTGTAGCATGGCCTTTAGGCCATGGATTGTTAATGCATTATTTTTTGCAATTCTTAATCGAATTTTTTCTGAATTGTTAATTTTATGCTCCATTCTATATCAGCTTTTATTTTGACAACGCCATAGCTATTGTGTATAAATATTAAACTTATACGTGAGTATTCAAGTAATAAATAACGTATTTTATCCAATAATGAAAACACACACATTAATTTATTGAAACTCACCCAGCGATGAGTTCTTACCGTTCATATATAAAAACATTAATAATTAGGAAGGTATTGAAACATGAGACAGCATAAACTAGCACTCGCAATAGCCACAACGTTAAGCATGGGTACCTCCTCATTTTCTTATGCGCAAGACGAAAGCGTTTTTGAAACGATTCAAATTACGGCAAAGAAAAAATCCCAAGATTTACAAGATGTCAGTGTTTCTGTTACCGCTTTTTCTGGTAATGCTCTTCGAGAACTTAATATGACCGACAGCGTTGATATCGCTGCGCAAACACCTGGCTTGAATATAGGTACACCTGTGGGTGAAGGTAATAACCCTTCTATATCCTTACGCGGAGTTGGTCTTAACGATTTTAATGACAACAACGAAGGCCCAATTGCTGTATATCGTGATGATGTATATCAATCAGCGATGCCAGGTTTGACCTTTCAACTATTCGACTTAGAACGAGTAGAAGTATTAAGAGGACCACAAGGGACCTTATATGGCAGAAACGCCACAGGCGGATTAGTACACTTTATTTCTGCGCCGCCAACTGAAGATACTGAAGTACTTTTTGATTTAACCTTGGCGGAATACAATCAAATTAAAACTGAAGCTGCAGTAGGCGGTAGTTTAACCGATTCCATTCAAGCCCGTTTAGCAATAGCTTCAAATAATCACGATGGATACGTTGAAAATAGAATAGGCGAAGATGCAAATGAAGCTGACAGCCGCGCTTATCGCTTGCAGGTCAACTTTGATATTACCGATGACTTTACAGCACTACTTAATGTTCATGGTGGTAAATCAAAAACCAATGCTCCTCAATACCAGCATTTAGCTTCTGATGATGGTGCAGGAAATGCTACCTCCGACTTTTATGGTTACGCTGACACAGATGGAGATAATTTCGCCGGTGAATACAATCGACAAGGACTGTTGGATATAGATTCAGATGGCCTATCTTTAAAACTAAATTGGGAAAACGCTAACTATACATTTACGTCAATCACAGCTGTTGAGAACGTAGAAAAACTCCATCAAGAAGATACTGATGTTGGCCCATATAGTGGGCTACTTCCGCAATTTGGATCTAAAAATGAACAGTTCAGTCAAGAGTTAAGATTAAGTGGCTCAGCCGAATCATTTGACTGGATTGTAGGTGCTTACTATTTTGAAAATGAAGTTAAAGGTGCGCTTGATTTAGATATTAACTATCCAGGGCCACTTATCGATGCCATTACTGGCGCGCCGGAAGGCACATTTGGTCCAGATTTAGTGCCGTTCGTGAGCTACGATATCGACTATGATCAAGACACAGAGTCCTACGGTTTATTCGGTCAAATAGAGAAACCGCTAACCGATAAACTAACCTTGACCCTTGGCCTACGTTACACGTCTGAAGAACGCAGCATGGACTATCAAAACCTGGCAACGTCAAACCCTGATGCCGTGGTGAACTCATGTCTTATACCGGCCGGTGATGTGTGCGGTTTAGTTGGTGACACAAGCTATCCTGGAACCGACTACTATTTTAACTTTACTGATCAAAACCCAGCTGCAGCAGGCCTGACAACCATTGATGATGATAACATTTCAGGGCAAATTGGACTTGATTACAAAGTAAGCAAAGATACTTTGGTATTCTTCAATATTGCCAATGGTTTTAAAAGTGGCGGTTTCAACGGTGGATTTCTTGACTTCACCGACGGCGTAACAGAAGAAGACGTAGCGTTTGACTCAGAAGAACTGACAAGCTACGAAGCTGGCATAAAAACCACCTTAGCCAGTGGTGATGTGAGAATAAACAGCAGTGTTTTCTATTATGATTATAAGAATTATCAAGCTCTAACATTTGCTGGATTAAGTCAATTTATCAATAATTCTGATGCAACTTTGCAGGGCCTTGATGTTGAAGTTACTTGGGTGCCAGGCGACAACTGGGATATTAAACTAGGAGCTAGTTTACTCGATACCGAAATTGAAAGTGTGGTTGTGCGCGGCGTTGGAACGGTAGAAGATCGCGAAATGGTACTTGCACCGAAATATACTGTGAATGGTATCGTTAGGTACCAAGCAACAGACGAGATTTCTGCGCAATTGGATTTCAATCATCAAGGTGAACAATTCTTCGACATCACCAATAGTGAAATATCAAATGAGGACTCTTACACCGTATTCAATGCACGTGTTGGCTATCAACTAAATGATAACTGGAAAGTGTCTGCTTTTGTGAAAAATATCACAGACGAAGAATATAGAGTGTATAGTTTTGACTTCACCCAAAGCGCCGGTTTCATCCAAGAATTCTACGCAAGACCAAGATGGGTAGGTGTTAACATTCAATACAACTACTACTAAAACGGCACCAAAAGTAGATGTAACAAACCATAGTAACGGATGTTCCTTATTAGCGTTCACGCAAAATGAGGTCATCCGTTAAATTGTAAATAGTCAAACATTGCTGCGGTTAGGATTAAAACGATATGTTTATGAAAATCAAGCCCCCTACAAAACTACTCACTAGCGTCATAATTTCAGTACTTGTGGCTGGCTGTTCAACAAGTCCAGAAATAACACAAGAAGCGCCAGCTCAAGGATCAAATACACACCAAGAAAATGCTGCAATTAGCACACAGATAGATCCCAGCTTACCTCCCTTACCAATTGAAAAAACCGGTAATGTAGAAGTTTTACCCGCTCAATATCCCGAAAGCTGGATGTTCGTGGACGAAGCAAGCTTTACCAGTATGTTCGGCGGAAAAGTCATCATTTTAGACATAAACGAGCCGAAACAATCCAAACGAATAAAAGGTACTGCGGATAAGAATTTGCTCGGTAATTTTGCTGCGGCAAAAACACGACCTGAATTCTATATTGTTGAATCATTCCACAGTCGCGGTAGTCGAGGCCCCAAAATAGATGTGTTGGCCATCTACGATAAAGTGACCTTAGCACCTATCAAAGAAATCACTTTAGAACATACTCGACTGCAGTCTCTGCCAAGACGAGATGCTGTCACATTGTCAGCTGACGAGAAATTTCTCTATATCGCTAATTTTAGCCCTGCAGCATCTTTCACAGTGGTTAATCTAGACACCCATGAAGTGGTTGATACAGTTGGCACACCTGGTTGTGTTCTACCCTTCCCCACAGGTAAATATAGTGTGACATCACTGTGTAGTAATGGCAGTTTGCTGACCACAGTGCTAGATGAAAATGGCATCAAAGCTTCGCAACAGCGCGTAGCACCATTTTTTGATACTGATAAAACACCGATTTTTGAACGTCCTGCTCATATAGATAACATTGCCTATTTCCCAAGTTTTGAAGGGGATGTACATGCTATCGATTTATCTTCTGAGATAGCAACTTACCAAGGAAAATGGAGCCTTGTTACTGAGCAAGAAAAAGCAGCTGGATGGAGACCTGGCGGATTGGCGCTAGTCGACACTGATGAACAAGGTTTAATGTATGTGGTAATGAATCCAAACGGTTTTGATGGATCGCAAACTCACGGCGGCGAGCAAATATGGGTATTTGACGTTAAAACCCAATCTCGCATTGCCACAATCGACGCACCAAACTGGGCGGTATCCGTCGCTGCGACTCGCGGTAAAGAACCTATGTTGGTGGTCTCTAACGGTGAAATGAATCTAGACATTATTAACCCAAGAACTGGTAAGCTTATTAAAACCATAAGTGACTTTGGCAACATCACCCCACTTGTCATTCATAAGGCTTACTAATGAACCTGTTAAACTTTTTATCCGATGCTATTGCATTGTTCTTTATGTGGCTGTTTATACGTGCCGCCATACATAAATTACAAACCGATAATGGCGAATATTACCAACAGACCTTTGCCGATTATGGTGTTACTCAAACAAAGTTAGCATCTGCATTACGTTACACTCTGGGCTCGTTAGAATTAGTTATTGCAGTGGCTCTAATCTTTGATGGGAGCCGCACTAGTGCCTCAATTGTTGCTGCCTTACTGTTAAGTGCTTACCTTATTGGCATGACTATTCAGCTAATTCAAGGTAAACGAGATATCAGTTGTGGATGCAGTGGCCCGAATTCTCACATAAAAGTCAGTTGGTCTTTGATAATAAGAAATGCGCTATTAGTGCCGTTGGTATTAACCTGCACAATGCCCTCTGCCGGTTTTGCATCTTCCCTGTGGTTCGCCGTACTCATGACAGGGGCATTTCTGATTTTAACTTATTCTTGCATTGAGAATTTAGTCGCTAACGCACAAAAAATCTCCATACTGAGGACCAACTAATGGACTTTATTACTGTTTCAAATAGCGTGTTGTGGATAATTGTTATTCTACAATCGATTGTAATATTCGCATTAACTCGCCAAGTAGGTGTGCTGTTTGAGCGAGTTGCTCCTGCTGGTGCTTTAGCCATGAATCAGACTTTAAAAGTGGGAGAACCTGCACCTAATTTAAGTCTTCAGACATTAGCCTCTACCTTGGTAGATGTGGGCGGAAAATCGAAGACTAACAAATCTCAATTAGTCTTCTTCGTTTCACCCGATTGTCCTGTATGTAAGAGCTTATTACCCGCACTGAAATCTGCCGCTAAATCTGAAAGTGCCTGGATTGATTTAATCCTAGCGAGTGACGGAAAAACACAAGATCACGCCGGTTTTGTGAAGCAATATGGACTTTCTAATTACCCCTACATAGTGTCTGAGTTGTTAGGGAAATCATACGGTGTAGCTAAACTACCCTATGCGGTGGTTATCGATGAATTAGGCAATGTTGCATCTATGGGGATCATCAATTCCAGAGAGCATTTAGATAGCTTATTTGAAGCTAAAGAGCGAAAAATAGCGTCAATCCAAGATTTCATGCAAGGCCAACAAGCCGAAGAACAGTTCGTGGAGGTTAAATAAAATGAAATTTTTAGACCGAATGTTTGAAAAAAAGGCTCGTGAGTTAGCACAAACCAACGGAAGACGAGGATTGCTTAAAAAGCTTGGCGCTACTTTAGTAGGCGCAAGTGCGATTCCATTGCTTCCCGTTGCCAGAGCAGCCGAACCCAAAGGACTACCGCAAGAAGTCGGTGATCCAGGAAGTTGTGACTATTGGCGCTACTGTGCAGTAGACGGATTTTTGTGTGAATGTTGTGGTGGCTCAACTAATTCTTGCCCTCCGGGTACTGAAATGTCACCTATTACCTGGATTGGTACTTGTACTAACCCAGTGGATGGCCGTAATTACGTTATTTCTTACAACGATTGCTGTGGCAAAACTCAGTGCAATACCTGCTTATGTCAACGAGACGAAGGTGACCGCCCATTATATCGTTCAGACAAATCTAACGACGTGAACTGGTGTTTAGGTGCTAGCAGTTCTGTGTATCACTGTTCAACCGCAATCGTGGTTGGTATCGCGTTTGATAAGTAAATGTAGATGAAAAAACATCTTAGTCGTCTGCTGTGGTTATGTTGTTTATTTGGCTTTAGTTGCAATGCCGAAGAAGCCATTAATGAAGCTAGAGCATTGTTTAACTACCAAATGTTATGCCAGGGCTGCCATGTAGGCGATGGCACTGGCGGCAAGGACGTACCGAATTTACAGGGTGCAGTAGGCGTGTTTTTAAATAGCACTGCTGGACGTGAATACTTAATTAAAGTGCCCGGTGCGGCTAACAGTGCATTAAATAGCAAAGATCTTGCTGAGTTGATGAACTGGATGATACCCGTCATGGGAAAAGACAGTGTTCCAGATGACTTTGTGCCCTACACCGAACAAGAAGTCGAAACATTACGACAAGAACCATTAATGGAAGTTGTTGAACATAGAGCTAAGGTGCTGAACCAGATTTTAACCAACAGCACATCAGCAACCACAATAAATTAAACACTTTTTGAGAAAAAAATAATGATGAAAATCTCCTTAAAAAACGTGTCTCTTAATATATTTTTATTAGTCAGTTTTTGTTTATTAACTGCACAAACTTCTGCCGCCGATAATATCGAAACCTTAACCGCCAACTGTGTTGCTTGTCATGGTGAAAACGGCATTGCTAGTGCCAACGAATGGCCAAGTTTAGCAGGCCAGAAACAAGGTTACCTGTTAGCTCAATTAAACGCATTTCAAGACGGTAACCGAGAGAATATGTTAATGACTGGCCTGTTAGATAGTATGTCGGAGCAAGACTTGGCCAACATTGCAGAATATTATTCAGACTTGCCCTTCGAAAAAGCAGCGGCTTCATCAATTAATCAGGCCGGCGAAAATGTCCGCGCCAATTGCATTTCATGCCATGGCATGACCGGCCAAACCATTAACGATACCTGGCCTAATTTAGCCGGTCAAAATAAAGGTTATCTTTTACAACAACTTAAAGACTTCAGTAGCAACAAAAGACATTCAATCATTATGAACGTCATTGCTAGCGAGTTGACCGAACAACAAATGAAAGATGTCGCCGAGTATTATGAACAAATAGGTACAGTACAATAAATTAAAATCGCGGGGCTAAAGCACCCACCTACAATCACCCCTGTAGCATGGTCTTTAGGCCATAGACACAAAAACCACCACCGCGGGGCTAAAGCCCCGTCTACAGCCTTTATTACCTGTAGCATATTCGGCTAGGCCAAGGGCATTACCGAGCGTTTATAAGGCAGCTTACCGCACATCACCACAATTACTTTGTTTTCACACTATTTCGCACTTCTTATAACCACAAAGCTCAAGCACTACATTACTGGCGTGAATTTTGATGATTTTGAAAAAATCATGGGTATAGATATTATTTAAAAATCACTTAATGAACTCTCTGTTTTTGAATGAGTGAGAACGTAGACTAAAAGCTAGTAAAACAATATCTATAAACCCGTTGCCCTTTTTTATAGCTAGGTGCTAACCCGAACCAAAATCATAAGTAAAACCAGAGATTTTCTCAGTACTGAAGTAACTCGACATTGAGCCTTATTTGTATACAATCTATGGCGTGTCTAGGCTAAAGTAATTTGCATATAAAAATGTGAAGACACACTCGTGGCAAATTAAATAAAAGATGCTAGTCGCGAAAAGTTATCGCGCACAAAAGCACAAAGTAAAGAGTATTTAATGAACTCGTCAATTGAAAAAGATATTCAGATCATTCAGTCTATCGATGCTGTCCCATATATAATGAATATGCTCTCAGAAGCCACAGGGTTGCGCTTCATCTGTATTGCGCGAGTAACAGATAAAAAATGGACTACATGCGCGGTACATGATCTAGTTAACTTTAATATCAACCCTGGTGACGAGCTTGAGATAAGTACGACCTTTTGTAGTCAGGTTAGAAAGTCAACTCAACCAATAGTCATTGAGCACGCTCAAAACGATGCGATTTATAGCAAAAGTGAAATTCCCATTATGTATGGGTTTGAAAGTTACTTTTCTTTTCCTATTTACAGTCAAGATGGTAATTTTTTCGGCACACTATGCGGTTTAGACCCCTTACCAGCAAAGTTAAAAACAATTGAAATTGAACATCAAATTAAGTCATTCGCTGAATTGATTTCTAGGCAGATTGAAGTTAACCAAAAACTAAGCAACGCCGAATCTAATTTATTTGATGAGCAGACAGCCGCCAAACTGCGAGAGCAATATATTGCTATTTTAGGTCACGATTTAAGGACCCCATTATCCGCACTAACCATGGGTATTAGTTTTTTAATTGAGCAAATAAAAGATGATACCTCTCAAAAAATACTTGCGCGAATGGACAATAGTGCAACTAGAATGAAGCGTTTAATTAGTGATGTGATGGATTTAACCCATGGAAAAATGGGCAACGGCATAGAATTGAATGTAAAGACGGTTAATAACTTGCAAGATATTCTAGCGCATACAATTTCTGAACTGACTGATTTACATCCCCAGCGAACGATTCGAACCGATATTAAGATGGTAGGTTCGGTTGAATGTGATCCTGAACGAATTTCTCAATTGCTGTCCAACCTGTTAATAAATGCCATCGTACATGGCGATCCGACACAAATAATTGAAGTTAAATCAATTATTGAAAACGGTATATTCTCACTGAGTGTAAGTAATGGGGGCGCACCAATAAATCCTGAGACCATCGACAAACTATTTCAGCCCTTTTGGCGAAATGAAAGTAATAAGCAAACTGGAGGCTTAGGTTTAGGCTTGTTCATCGCATCGCAAATTACCTCCGCACACAATGGAACATTAGCAGTGAGTTCCAATAAAAGTAGAACTGTTTTTACTTTTCAAGCAACACTTTGAATTAAACGATTGCTCCAAGATAGCTTGATTTGCATTGGGTTAATCGCTGTTTACATACCTTAATTATAATAGTAGCGAATAACACCGTTTCTATACCTGCGCAGCAGCGCCCAGCCTCGAAGATACAACCCCGCCTGTAGCATGGCCTTTAGGCCATGGCATTAAACACAATCACGGGGCTAAAGCACCCGCCTACAAATGTGAACTATTCATTAATGGGGTAAAACCTCAAATCGCAGGCACAAAATAACCAACCTGTAGCATGGCCTTTAGGCCATGGCACCAATAAACAATCACGGGGCTAAAGCACCCGCCTACAAAAGTGGGCTATTCATCATTAGCGATGGCAACCTCAAATGTTAGGCACAAAAAAACAACCTGTAGCATGGTCTTTAGGCCATGGCATTAAACACAATCACGGGGCTAAAGCACCCGCCTACAAATGTGAGCTATTCATTAATGGGGTAAAACCTTAAATTTCAGACACAAAAAAACACCTGTAGCATGGCCTTTAGGCCATGGCATAAAACACAATCACGGGGCTAAAGCACCCGCCTACAAATGTGAACTATTCATTAATGGGGTAAAACCTCAAATCGCAGGCACAAAAAAACCAACCTGTAGCATGGCCTTTAGGCCATGGCA
>NZ_JAHKPT010000015.1 GCF_018860635.1 Aliiglaciecola lipolytica | reverse complement strand
GAAGGTATTTGGGGTTGTATGGTTAAGTGACTAAGCGTATACGGTGGATGCCTAGGCAGTTAGAGGCGATGAAGGACGTGTAAGTCTGCGAAAAGCTGTGGTGAGTTGACAAAACGCATTTGAGCCACAGATGTCCGAATGGGGGAACCCAGTGCATTTATGCACTATCTGCAACTGAATACATAGGTTGTAGAGGCAAACGAGGGGAACTGAAACATCTAAGTACCCTTAGGAAAAGAAATCAATTGAGATTCCCCTAGTAGCGGCGAGCGAACGGGGAGCAGCCGAGTAATTATGACGTAGTGGAATGTGTTGGAAAGCACAACGGTACAGGGTGATAGTCCCGTACACTAAGCGTTATTTTTGCCATATTAAGTAGGTCGGGACACGTGTTATCCTGACTGAAGATGGGGGGACCATCCTCCAAGGCTAAATACTCCTAACTGACCGATAGTGAACCAGTACCGTGAGGGAAAGGCGAAAAGAACCCCTGTGAGGGGAGTGAAATAGAACCTGAAACCGTATACGTACAAGCAGTGGGAGCAGACTTGTTCTGTGACTGCGTACCTTTTGTATAATGGGTCAGCGACTTATATTTTGTAGCAAGGTTAACCGTTTAGGGAAGCCGTAGTGAAAGCGAGGGTTAACTGCCCGTTTAGTTGCAAGGTATAGACCCGAAACCCGGTGATCTAGCCATGGGCAGGTTGAAGGTTGAGTAACATCAACTGGAGGACCGAACCCACTGACGTTGAAAAGTCAGGGGATGACCTGTGGCTGGGGGTGAAAGGCCAATCAAACCGGGAGATAGCTGGTTCTCCCCGAAAGCTATTTAGGTAGCGCCTCGGACGAACACCATTGGGGGTAGAGCACTGTTAAGGCTAGGGGGTCATCCCGACTTACCAACCCTTTGCAAACTCCGAATACCAATGAGTGATATCCGGGAGACACACGGCGGGTGCTAACGTCCGTCGTGAAGAGGGAAACAACCCAGACCGCCAGCTAAGGTCCCAAAATATTGCTAAGTGGGAAACGATGTGGGAAGGCTAAGACAGCTAGGAGGTTGGCTTAGAAGCAGCCACCCTTTAAAGAAAGCGTAATAGCTCACTAGTCGAGTCGGCCTGCGCGGAAGATGTAACGGGGCTAAGCAATATACCGAAGCTGCGGATGTTTACTTTGTAAACATGGTAGGGGAGCGTTGTGTAAGTGGCTGAAGGTAAGCTGTGAGGCTTGCTGGACATATCACAAGTGCGAATGCTGACATGAGTAACGATAATGGGGGTGAAAAACCCCCACGCCGGAAGACCAAGGTTTCCTGTCCCATGCTAATCAGGGCAGGGTAAGTCGGCCCCTAAGGCGAGGCAGAGATGCGTAGTCGATGGGAAACGGATTAATATTTCCGTACTTGGTATATCAGTGAAGGGGGGACGGAGAAGGCTAGGCAAGCTTGGTGTTGGTTATCCAAGTGAAAGTGCGTAGGGCGTTGAATTAGGTAAATCCGGTTCAACACTAACCTGAGACACGAGACGAGTCACCAAGGTGACGAAGTTGTTGATGCCATGCTTCCAGGAAAATCCTCTAAACTTATGGTATATCGAACCGTACCCCAAACCGACACAGGTGGTCAGGTAGAGAATACTAAGGCGCTTGAGAGAACTCGGGTGAAGGAACTCGGCAAAATCGTACCGTAACTTCGGGAGAAGGTACGCCCTTGTTTGTGATGGAACTTGCTTCCTAAGCGAACGAGGGCCGCAGTGAAAAGGTGGCTGGAACTGTTTATTAAAAACACAGCACTGTGCTAAATCGAAAGATGACGTATACGGTGTGACGCCTGCCCGGTGCCGGAAGGTTAATTGATGGGGTTAGCGCAAGCGAAGCTCTTGATCGAAGCCCCGGTAAACGGCGGCCGTAACTATAACGGTCCTAAGGTAGCGAAATTCCTTGTCGGGTAAGTTCCGACCTGCACGAATGGCGTAATCATGGCCACGCTGTCTCCACCCGAGACTCAGTGAAATTGAAATCGCAGTGAAGATGCTGTGTACCCGCACCTAGACGGAAAGACCCCGTGAACCTTTACTACAGCTTGGCACTGAACATTGAATCTACATGTGTAGAATAGGTGGGAGGCTTTGAAGCACAGTCGCTAGATTGTGTGGAGCCGCCTTTGAAATACCACCCTTGTATATTTGATGTTCTAACATTGGTCCCTTATCGGGATTGTGGACAGTGTCTGGTGGGTAGTTTGACTGGGGCGGTCTCCTCCCAAAGAGTAACGGAGGAGCACGAAGGTTAGCTAATCACGGTCGGACATCGTGAGGTTAGTGCAATGGCATAAGCTAGCTTAACTGCGAGACAGACACGTCGAGCAGGTACGAAAGTAGGTCATAGTGATCCGGTGGTTCTGTATGGAAGGGCCATCGCTCAACGGATAAAAGGTACTCCGGGGATAACAGGCTGATACCGCCCAAGAGTTCATATCGACGGCGGTGTTTGGCACCTCGATGTCGGCTCATCACATCCTGGGGCTGAAGTCGGTCCCAAGGGTATGGCTGTTCGCCATTTAAAGTGGTACGCGAGCTGGGTTTAGAACGTCGTGAGACAGTTCGGTCCCTATCTGGTGTGGGCGTTGGATGATTGAGGGGAGCTGCTCCTAGTACGAGAGGACCGGAGTGGACGAACCGCTGGTGTTCGGGTTGTCATGCCAATGGCATTGCCCGGTAGCTACGTTCGGAATCGATAACCGCTGAAAGCATCTAAGCGGGAAGCGAGCCCCAAGATGAGTCATCCCTGACAGTTTAACTGTCCTAAAGGGTTGTTGAAGACTACGACGTAGATAGGCAGGATGTGGAAGCGTTGTGAGGCGTTAAGCTAACCTGTACTAATTGCCCGTGAGGCTTAACCATACAACGCCCAAATGTCTTCGTAAGAAGCATGGTGTTGTAAGAGTGACAAGACAACACAAAATTAGCTCGATAGAGCACAGAGTACGCACACTCTTTGATTACACAGCTTCCAAGTTTGTTAAAAACGACATGTTTATTAACAAGGTGAGGACATACCTAAACGAATATAGGTAATGATAGTCACCTTGCGCAAATGTCATCTTGAAAAGATGAGTTTGCACGATTTATGTCTGGCGACCTTAGCGACACGGTACCACCTGATCCCATCTCGAACTCAGAAGTGAAACGTGTTAGCGGCGATGGTAGTGTGGGGTTTCCCCATGTGAGAGTAGCACATCGCCAGACTCCCATTAGAAGAAAGGCTACCTATTTAGGTAGCCTTTTTTTATGCCTGCGATTTACCTAACGAAGCACCTTTATGAGCATCGAGATAGGTAGCATTCCTTCTAAGCGCTGCCGCGCAACAACACCCCAAGAGAAACCATACCCATCAAGTGTTATGCAATACCTGACGATGTAATAAAACGCTAGGTGTTAACCGTCCCTGGTGCTTCGTCCAGCCTCGCATCCATGCGAGTCGTTCAGTCGGCTAACGTTGCTGCGCAACTAAGAACAGCCTCCTTCACCCCCATGCGAGAGTAAAGAAACGCGCAAAGCTGGGCGGAACGGGACTCCCATTTAGAGAAAGGGCTATCCGAAAGGGTAGCCCTTTTTTGCATGTGTACACTTTAAAACTTAAGCGGATATCTCAATCACAGTTGGATAGCCCTTACTCTAAGCGCTGCCGC
>NZ_JAHKPT010000008.1 GCF_018860635.1 Aliiglaciecola lipolytica | reverse complement strand
GGGGATCCCTCAGGCTTTAGTCCCTGTGTTCATGGATAGAAGAATCCATGACTATTCAGATATTATGGGCGATTACGACCATATTGATCATGACTAGACACCCATTCGTCGGCCACGACAGCGGCGCCAAGGGATAACTCGCCACACAACACAGTTGCAGCGACTATTTCGGCAAATTTGTTAACTCCACCTTTACCATAACAATCCAACATTTCTAAACATTCACGTTGTGAGGCTAAGCCGGTCCCGCCACCATAAGTAGCCACAACTAACGAAGGTATAGTGACTGAAAAATAATAATTTCCCTCAGGGGTAATTTCGCTAAAAGTATAACCCGCTGATGATTCGGCAACATTTGCAACATCTTGTCCACACGCAATAAATAGCGCAGTTACCCCATTGGCAAAATGCGCTCCGTTACTCACACTGCCGGCCATAAACGCGCCCATATTTGAAAATTGTCGCTGTTTATATAACTCTTCAGGAGTGCAATGCATCAATGACTTCATTAATCCTGCTGGAATAACCGCCTCAGCCACTACCCGCTTACCTCGTGTGTGTAATGAATTAACAAAAGAATGCTTTTTATCCGTATCTAAATTCGCCGACAACGCAAAATGTTCAATACCATCAATGTTTTGTTCCAAAATCCACTGACATGCATGGCGTGTAGCTTTACTCACCATGTTCTGGCCAGCCGCGTCGCCACAAGTATAATTGAATCGCAACCAGCGCATTTTCGAAACCGCGTATTGCTCAATATCAGTTAATTTGCCTACTGAGGTGGTTTCTTCTGCTTTAGCTTTAATTAAAGGGAAATTGTCACTGACCCATTTGCCAAACGCGAGGGCTGCTCTTGCATCGCGAAATGAAAACAACGGTGCTCGTTGCATCGCATCATCTATTACCGTGGTTTTAATGCCACCAGCTTCATTGGTCAATCTCATCCCACGATTGTAACTGGCCACTAAGGTACCTTCGGTGGTCGCCATAGGTACGTAAAATTCACCTTTTGCGTCAATGCCATCCACCAACAGTGGACCCGCCAAGCCAATCGGAACTTGTGCAACACCTAAAAAATGTTCAATATTTCCTGGCAATGTTTCTGGTTCAATAGAAAAGTGACCGACATTTTCAAGGGATTTTCCGGTATGCTGTTTTACAAATTCTCTTCGGGTCTTAGCCATAGCATGGCTATAGTCAGCTAATTTATCGCGAGGTATTTTAGGCATAATTACTGGTTTTGTTATTCAAATGTTAAAATCAGTATCGGCTATTAGTTATCCAATAGACAAATTGTCACTATGTATGCACATAAATAATATTTTCGAATAGTTGTACCACTTTCAAACTTGTAGCAGCGGCTTTAGTCCCTGAAAATATAGATAAAAGATTGCATGGGATAAATCCCATGCTACAAACCCCAAACTACCTCAACTGTAATAGCGGCTTTAGTCCCTGAAAAAATAGATAAAAGATTCCATGGATAAATCCCATGCTACGAATCCCAAATTACCTCATCCTGTAGCAGGGACTTTAGTCCCTGAAAACTTAGATAAAATATTCCATGGGATAAATCCCATGCTACAAATCCAAAATAACCGCAACCTGTAACAGGGGCTTTAGTCCCAATAAAAAGATGAAGATTCTATGGAAAATAAGCCATATTCCACACCCTAAATTGGCCAAAAGTTTACTCGCTGAATCGGATCTATGGATTTGTTTACAACAAATGTTAGATAAAAACATGAAATAAATGAGATCAAACTAAATATATTTTAAATATTCCGATCTGATCTAGATTAAAAAAGATCTTTTTTTTAGCTTAAATCAGCCTTTTTACCCTGTGCATAACTTTATGTATAAACCTTGTATATCCTGAGGTTATCAACTGGATAGAAAAATAGAAGATCTTGCTTGTGGATAAGATCGCTGTTTATCCACATCTTATACGCATTTGATCAACTCTTGATCACAACTTCCGATCGTAAATAAATAACTGATTTAATTAATAAAAAAAGGCTTACTAACAGATCATTGCTTGCTTAATAATAATAAAAGTAAACTAAATAGATAAATAGATCATAAAGATTACAGACTAAGAGATCGGCTTAGATCCGACAAATAATTAAATCCACAAACCACAATATTTCTATCCTTGGAGGGATTTTAGGCATTTCCATTTAGATCAAAAAAGTATAAAATACGCGCCCTTTTTTAAACGATGATCGATCAATAGATCTTCACCGTTTAAAGTTCATACGCGAGTACGCGAAATTCGAGGCGTTTATGTTTTATCAACAAGAATTTGATGTGATTGTAGTCGGTGGAGGCCACGCAGGCACTGAAGCTGCGCTTGCTGCTGCGCGTATGGGCGTAAGAACACTCTTGCTAACCCACAATATCGAAACCCTAGGTCAAATGTCATGTAATCCAGCCATTGGTGGGATCGGCAAAGGTCACTTAGTCAAAGAGATCGATGCCCTTGGTGGTGCTATGGCACTAGCAACAGACAAAGCTGGAATACAATTTCGTACGCTAAATTCCAGCAAAGGACCTGCGGTTAGAGCAACTCGTGCTCAAGCAGATCGATCGTTATATCGACTTGCAATACGATCGATCATTGAGCATCAAGAAAATCTGACTATTTTCCAACAATCTTGTGATGATCTGATCGTTGAAAATGATCGTGTAACTGGTGTTGTTACGCAAATGGGCTTGAAATTTAAAGCTAAAACCGTGGTTTTAACGGTAGGCACATTTTTAGGTGGAACAATCCACATTGGAATGCAAAATTACAAAGGTGGGAGAGCTGGCGATCCCCCTTCGATCGCATTGGCAGAACGTTTGCGAGCTTTACCATTTAGAGTTGATCGTTTAAAAACAGGCACTCCGGCACGTCTAGATTCTCGCACTTTGAATTATGATGCGATGCAAGAACAACCTGGAGATACACCGTTACCCGTCGTATCTTTTATGGGAAAAGTAGAAGATCACCCACAACAAATTTCCTGTTATATCACCCATACCAACGAAAAAACCCACGAAATTATTCGTGGTGGTTTAGATCGTTCGCCCATGTATACCGGTGTGATCGAAGGTATAGGTCCAAGATATTGTCCTTCAATTGAAGATAAGATAAATCGCTTTGCAGATAAAAATTCCCATCAAATTTTTGTTGAGCCTGAGGGCTTAAATAGTATTGAGATCTATCCAAATGGGATCTCTACTAGTTTACCATTTGATGTGCAGTTTGATCTGGTTCGATCAATTAAAGGATTTGAAAACGCGCATATCATTCGCCCTGGTTATGCCATCGAATATGATTTCTTCGATCCTAGAGATTTAAAACAATCTTTAGAAACTAAATTTATACAGGGTCTGTTTTTTGCGGGTCAAATCAATGGTACCACTGGTTATGAAGAAGCCGGAGCGCAAGGATTACTTGCCGGGGCCAATGCAGCCTTACAGGTTCAAGAGAAAGAGCCATTGATTTTACGTCGGGATGAAGCTTATGCCGGCGTGCTTATTGATGATCTTGCTACCATGGGCACCAAAGAACCTTACCGAATGTTTACTAGTCGTGCCGAATATAGATTGTTGTTAAGAGAAGACAATGCCGATGTTCGTTTGACTGCAAAAGGCCGTGAAGTCGGATTAGTTGATGATGTTCGTTGGGCTGCGTTTAATCAAAAAATGGAAGCTATTGAATTAGAGAAACAACGTCTTAAAAGCACTTGGATTCATCCAAAACATCCAGCTGCTGAAACCTTGAATCCATTATTGAAAAATCCGGTTAGTCGTGAACATTCGTTAGAAGATTTAATTCGTCGTCCTGAAATGACCTATCAAAAATTGATGAAAATTGAAGGTCTTGGTCCTGCATTAGACAATGCTCAAGCGGCTGAACAGGTTGAAATTCAGATTAAATATGCTGGTTATATTGAACGCCAAAAAGATGAAATTGCTAAGAGTTTGCGTCATGAAAACACCTTGCTTCCAATGGATTTCGATTACAGTACCATTTCTGGTTTATCCAATGAAGTTGTGGCTAAGCTAACTGAGACTCGGCCTGAAACTATTGGTAAAGCTACGCGCATATCCGGTATTACACCGGCAGCTATATCATTGTTATTAGTACATTTGAAAAAGCAGGGCTTGTTGCGTAAAGACAATAACACCAACTTGCAAAGCGCATAATGGGCGAACTTAAAGAAAGTTTACTGCTGGCTTTTGAGCGAGCAGTAAAACCATTGCCACTGGAAATCAGTACACAACAGCGCGAAAAGCTTATTGATTTTGTGTTGCTGATGAATAAGTGGAACAAAGCCTACAATTTGACCTCGGTGCGCGATCCACAGCAGATGTTGATCAAACACATTGTCGATTCGATTGTAGTAGCGCCCCATTTAAATCGAAATCACTATATCGATGTTGGTACAGGACCTGGCCTTCCCGGAATTCCTTTATCGATCATGCATCCTGATAAACATTTTGTTTTATTAGATAGTTTAGGTAAACGTGTTCGCTTTATGAAACAAGCGGCATTTGAATTAGGTTTGAAAAATATTGAGCCGGTTCAATCTCGTGTAGAGCAGTATTCTAGTGACACACAAATAGATGGCGTATTGAGTCGCGCATTTGCGTCGATAAAAGATATGTTGCACTGGTGCCAACATCTGGTAGATTCACAAGGTGAATTTCTTGCGTTAAAAGGTCAATATCCTGAACAAGAAATAGCGCTTCTACCTGAGGGTTTTGAAGTGTTAGAATCTATTAAATTAGATATTCCAGTACTCGAAGGCGAACGTCATCTGATTAAAATCAGAAAAGTTAGTTAGTGCCTACTACTTTATTCAATACCTAAATTTAAAGAAAAACGGACGGGAAAGTTGGCTAAGGTCATAGCAATAGCAAATCAGAAAGGTGGTGTTGGAAAAACGACTACAGCAGTTAATGTTGCAGCGTCAATGGCGGCTACTAAACGAAAAGTGCTATTGATCGATTTAGATCCACAAGGCAATGCGACCATGGGAAGTGGTGTCGACAAATATGAAGTTGACTCTACTTGTTATGAGCTGTTGATTGAAGATAAGCCTGCAACTGAAGTGATCATCACAGAAACATCAGGTAAATACGATTTAATTGCCGGTAACAGTGACGTGACAGCGGCAGAAATAAAACTGATGGAAGTCTTTGCCAGAGAACTTCGCCTACGCAATGCGTTAGCTCCTGTGCGTGACTACTACGATTATATTTTTATTGATTGCCCACCCTCTTTGAGTCAATTAACCGTAAATGCCATGGCGGCCGCCGATTCTGTGCTGGTACCTATGCAATGTGAATATTACGCATTGGAAGGGTTAACCGCGCTAATGGATACGATTAAAAAGTTAGCATCTGTGGTAAATCCAGATTTAAAAATTGAGGGTGTGCTTCGAACTATGTATGATCCTCGAAATCGTCTGGCCAATGATGTGTCAGAACAACTTAAACGACATTTTGGCGAGCAAGTTTACCGCACCGTTATTCCCCGCAATGTAAGATTGGCTGAAGCACCCAGTTTTGGAGCGCCAGCAATGTATTACGATAAATCTTCTACGGGAGCCAAAGCCTATTTGGCTTTGGCCGGTGAAATATTGCGTCGTCGTAATAAGATTCTAAAAGAAGCTAGTTAAGAAAAAAGGTTAATAGTTGACATGTCGACGAAAAAAAGAGGATTAGGCAGAGGATTGGACGCACTATTGGCCACCAGTAGTGCTAAACAAGAATCAGATATTTCTGAACGCAGCAGCGAGTTGCAAAAACTTCCTATTGAGTTCTTACAAGCTGGAAAATATCAACCTCGTAAAGATATGTCTCCTGAAGCATTAGATGATTTGGCTTCGTCAATTCGTTCTCAAGGTATTATTCAACCCATTGTTGTTCGCAAAATTGGCGACGATAAATTTGAAATTATTGCCGGTGAACGTCGTTGGCGAGCATCCCAACTAGCTAAGCTTGATGTTGTTCCTTGTATTATTAAAAACGTGCCTGATGAAGCGGCGGTTGCTATAGCGTTGATAGAAAATATACAACGCGAAGACTTAAATGCGATGGAAGAAGCTCAAGCATTAGACCGACTAATGACTGAATTCGAATTGACCCATCAAGAAGTGGCTGAAGCTGTTGGAAAATCTAGAACTACAGTAACCAACCTATTACGTCTGAATAATTTGAATGAAGATGTGAAATTATTATTAGAGCATGGTGATATTGAAATGGGCCATGCCCGTGCTTTACTTGCTTTACAAGGTGAGATGCAGACCGAAGCGGCACAAACCGTGTCGGGCAAAGGGTTAACCGTTCGTGATACCGAAACCTTAGTACGTAAATTTCTTGAGCCACCAAAAGAAAAGGTTGAGCAAAAAGTCGATCCCGATGTTCAGCGCCTACAAAATCAATTATCAGAAAATTTAGGTGCGCCCGTCAGCATTGCACATAATGCGCGAGGCAAAGGAAAAGTCACAATTAATTTCTCAAGCTTGGATGAATTGGACGGAATTTTAAGTCACATAAAGTAAACCTTTGGTTTGATGGCATGTGCGGGGCTAACGCACCCGCCTACAGATTGAACAGCGAAAGATTTTAGGATGGGATTCATCCCATTTTGAATATGATTATTTTTGCGGGGCTAAAGCACCCGCCTACAGATTGAATAGCGAAAGATTGTAGGATGGGATTTATCCCATTTGAATATGATTATTTTTGCGGGGCTAAAGCACCCATCTACAGATTGAATAGCGAAAGATTGTAGGATGGGATTTATCCCATTTTGAATATGATGATTTTTACGGGGCTAAAGCACCCATCTATAGTGTTGCAAAAACGTGTATTTGCCCTTTTGGTATTTTTCCACGGTAATTAAAAAAACACGAACATAAAATGCAACCCTGGCAGTATATAAAGTGCCTTAGTTTTCCTACCAAAGTGTTATATGAAATGCGAAAAAGCTGGGTAAAATCTACTTCCCAGCGGCTAATTTTGTTCTTAAGTATGTATTAATACAAATTACACAACAAAACGCGCTTAATGGTTGAATATTTGCGATAAAACAGTATACTTTTGGCGCTTTTTGTTGAGGTTTAAACGCGCAGAGGGATAAATTGGCTACTAGCTTAACTACCGAAGGTCGACAGTTGGCTAGAAAAGTACTGTTTTTTCAAAGTATTATCGCCATTGTATGTTCTATTTTTTTTGCGATTTTTAAGGGCCAAAACAGCGGAATTTCAGCTTTGTACGGTGGTATTACCTGTTTAATTCCAGCTTTTGTTTTTGCTTACTATGCGTTTAGATATGCCGGTGCCACTCAAAATAAATTGGTAGTACGGAGTTTTAGCAAAGGCAGTAAAGTTAAATTCTTTTTGACCATAATTTTATTCTCCCTAGCATTCAAATGGTCAGAGGTAGAGTTTTTACCGTTATTAGTCACTTATCTGATAACGATGATGGCCCAATGGCCAATAATTAGTTTTTTACATCGCGTTAAAGCTACCTCTTAAAGGTAAATAACGAGATGAAATACCAGTATCTTTAACTTTATACAATTTGGATGGAAAAATGGCAGGATCGGGTGGCGAACAAACCATTAGCGGTTATATTCAGCACCATTTGACCAATGCAACTGTCGGAGAAGGGTTTATGACTCTTCATGTCGACACGCTCGCATGGTCTGTGGTTCTTGGATTAGTGTTTATTTTAAGTTTTCGTGCAGCAGCAAAAAAAGCAACAGTTGGTGTTCCTGGTAAGTGGCAGGCACTGGTTGAAATTATTGTTGAATTTGTTGCTGATACAGTCAAAAGTACCTATCACGGTAAAAGTCCTCTTATAGCGCCATTAGCACTCACGATCTTTGTGTGGGTACTGCTAATGAACTTGATGGATTTGATCCCGGTAGACTTCTTACCTACATTGGCAGCTCTAATTGCTGGCGAGTCTATGGACGTTATCGCTGCTGGCCAATCACATACATATATGAAAGTGGTGCCTACCACAGACGTAAACATGACCTTCGCATTATCGATAGGCGTGTTTGTTTTGATGATATTTTATTCCATCAAAATCAAAGGATTCGGCGGCTTTATGAAGGAGCTGTATGCTCATCCGTTTAACACGCCGTGGTTGTACTGGTTCAACTTTATACTTGAATTAGTATCGTTACTGGCCAAACCCTTGTCTTTATCATTGCGTTTGTTCGGTAACCTCTACGCAGGTGAGCTGATATTTATTCTGATTGCGGGCACTATGGGGCTATGGCAATTGCCGTTGCACTTCATATGGGCTGCTTTCCACTTGTTGGTCATTCCGTTGCAAGCGTTCATATTCATGATGTTAACCATCGTATATTTGAGTCTGGCAAGTGAAGAACACTAATTTCTAACATTATAATTTTTTTTTAAACTTTAACTTAAAACACAAAGGTGAAAATCTATGGAAATCTTGGGTAATCTATATATCGCTGTTGGTATTTTGATTGGTCTGTGCGCACTAGGGCCTGCTATTGGCTTTGGTATCTTGGGTGGTAAATTTCTTGAGTCTGCTGCTCGTCAACCAGAGCTAGCACCTACTCTACAAGTAAAAATGTTCATCGTAGCGGGTCTTATCGATGCTATCGCGATGATTGGTGTGGCTATCGCACTATTCTTGTTGTTTGTTGAAAGCGCGAAGTTTGCTGTTTAAGCACAACAATTGTAATCAACGAACTTAGGAGGAGCGGACTTGAATATCAATTTCACTCTATTTGGCGAATTAATAGCATTTATATTCTTCGTGTGGTTCTGCATGAAGTATGTATGGCCCCCTATTATGGGCGCTATTGAAGACCGCCAACAAAAAATTGCTGATGGCTTAGCGGCTTCAGAACGAGGTGAAAAAGACCTTGAACTGGCGCAACAAAAAGCGACTGAGCAATTAAAAGAAGCGAAATCACAAGCAGCTGAAATTATCGAACAAGCCAAAAAGCGTGCAAATCAGATTGTTGATGAAGAAACGCAGAAAGGCCATTCCGAGCGTGAAAAAATTATCGCTCAGGGACATACCGAAATTGAAGCAGAGCGTAACCGTGTGAAAGAAGATCTTCGTAAGCAAGTTGCAGTATTAGCTGTTGCTGGCGCTGAGAAAATCTTGGCGAGAGAAATCGACGCCGCTGCACAAAGTGACATAGTTGAAAAACTTGTCGCAGAGCTATAAGGGGCACATGAGCTATGTCTGAATTGACAACTGTTGCTCGCCCTTATGCTAAAGCAGCTTTCGACTATGCGGTTGAGAAGCAAGCTGTAACACACTGGCAAGATATGCTGATGTTTGCAGGCGAAGTAGCAGATAACGAGCAGATGGAAGACATCTTAACGAGTGCTATGGCTGCTGAAAAATTGGCTGAATTGTTTAACAGTGTATGCGGTGAACAACTCGACGAAGCTGGTCAGAACCTAATTGGTGTTTTGGCTGAGAATGGACGCTTAAAAGCGCTACCTGATATTGCATTGTTGTTTAATCAATACAAAGCTGAATTCGATAAAGAAATTGATGTAGAGGTTACCTCTGCTGTTGAATTAAGTGAAAAACAACTATCTGAAATCAGCGCGTCTCTTGAGACACGTCTTGCACGAAAAGTTAAGCTGAATTGTAACGTCGATGCTGCCATTGTTGCCGGAGTCATTATAAAAGCCGGTGACACAGTAATTGATGGTTCGGTTAGATCAAAACTACACCGTCTATCAGACGTTTTACAATCATAGCGGGGAAATAGAGCATGCAACTGAATTCCACTGAAATTGCAGAACTGATCAAAAAACGAATTGAACAGTTTGATGTAAAAAGTGAAGCTCGTAACGAAGGTACTATTGTTGGTGTTACTGACGGTATCATTCGTGTCCATGGCCTTGCCGATGTAATGCAAGGTGAAATGATTGAGCTTCCTGGTAATCGTTATGCTATCGCATTGAACCTTGAACGAGATTCTGTAGGTGCGGTAGTAATGGGTCCTTATGCGGATCTACGTGAAGGTATGAAAGTCCAATCTACAGGTCGTATTTTGGAAGTTCCTGTTGGCCGTGCCCTTCTAGGTCGCGTAGTTAACACTTTGGGTGAGCCTATTGATGGTAAAGGCGCAATTGATGCTGAAGGTTTCGAACCTGTAGAGAAAATTGCACCTGGCGTAATCGAACGTCAATCAGTAGACCAACCAATCCAAACAGGTTATAAGTCGGTTGATGCCATGATCCCAGTAGGTCGTGGACAACGTGAATTGGTTATCGGTGACCGTCAAACAGGTAAAACTGCTTTGGCAATCGACGCCATCATCAACCAAAAAGGTACAGGCGTAAGTTGTGTATACGTAGCGGTTGGCCAAAAGGCTTCAACTATTGCTAACGTAGTACGTAAACTTGAAGAGCACGGCGCAATGGATCATACCATTGTAGTTGCCGCTTCTGCGTCTGAGTCTGCAGCACTTCAATACTTAGCACCATACTCTGGTTGTACAATGGGTGAGTTTTTCCGTGACCGCGGTGAAGACGCACTAATCGTATACGATGATTTGTCTAAGCAAGCTGTAGCCTATCGTCAAATTTCATTGCTACTTCGTCGTCCTCCAGGTCGTGAAGCTTATCCTGGTGATGTTTTCTATCTTCACTCTCGTCTTCTTGAGCGTGCTGCTCGTGTAAACGAAGTTTATGTAGAAAAATTCACTAATGGTGAAGTAAAAGGCCAAACTGGTTCATTGACTGCATTGCCAATCATTGAAACTCAGGCAGGTGACGTATCAGCATTCGTACCAACTAACGTAATATCAATTACTGATGGTCAGATTTTCTTAGAATCTGATTTGTTTAACGCGGGTATTCGCCCAGCTGTTAACGCCGGTATTTCGGTATCTCGTGTAGGTGGTG
The DNA here is from genome assembly GCF_018860635.1 of Aliiglaciecola lipolytica. GTDB lineage: Bacteria > Pseudomonadota > Gammaproteobacteria > Enterobacterales > Alteromonadaceae > Aliiglaciecola > Aliiglaciecola lipolytica_A. Next base: position 8,664 of record NZ_JAHKPT010000008.1, on the reverse strand, counting down.
CAGCGCAAACTAAAATCATCAAGAAACTAGGTGGCGGTATTCGTCTAGCTTTGGCTCAGTACCGTGAATTGGCTGCTTTCTCGCAATTCGCATCTGACCTTGATGAAGCAACTCGTGAACAACTTGAGCACGGTGAGCGCGTTACTGAATTAATGAAGCAGAACCAATATGCACCACTTGCAGTGGGTGACATGGGTGTGTCTTTGTTTGCAGTAGAAAAAGGCTTTTTGAAAGGCATTGAATTGAATAAAGTGTTGGATTTTGAAGCATCACTACATTCATTCATGAACGCTGAATATGCTGAGCTTATGAAAACACTTAACGACACCGGCAATTACAACGGTGACATTGAAGCCCAGTTGACTGAAGCTTTGGAAAAATTCAAAGCGACACAAACTTGGTAATCAATTGGGTAGCTTAACCGCTACCCTAACGTTGAGAAATCGGAGATAAGTCATGGCCAGCGGTAAAGAGATAAAAGGTAAGATCGGGAGTATCAAAAATACTCAAAAGATCACCAGTGCTATGGAAATGGTTGCCGCGTCTAAAATGAAAAAGGCGCAAGACCGTATGGAATCCAGCCGTCCATATGCCGAAAGCATGCGAAAAGTGATTGGTCACGTGGCCCACGGTAACCTTGAATATCGCCATCCTTATTTGGATGAGCGCGAGGTGAAACGTGTTGGTTATATTGTGATTTCAACTGACCGTGGTTTGTGTGGTGGTTTGAACTCAAATGAGTTCAAAAAAGTAAGCATCGACGTCAAAAAATGGCAAGACCAAGACGTTGAAGTAAGCTTCGCTGCATTGGGCGCAAAAGCATGTGGTTTTTTCGGCCGATTCGGAGGCAAGGTACTTGCTGCTGAATCTGGCATAGGTGATTCGCCAAGTGTTCAAGATATCATTGGTTTAGTGCGCGTTATGTTAACTGCGTACAACGAAGGAGAAATAGACCGTCTGTTTTTGGTCTATAACGACTTTGTAAATACCATGACACAAGAACCCAGAATCGATCAATTGTTACCTTTGCCTAAGTCTGATGAAGAAGAATTAAAGCATCGTTGGGACTACATATACGAACCAGATCCAAAACCAATTTTGGAAAAGTTAATGGTCCGTTATATCGAATCTCAGGTGTACCAAGGCGTAGTAGAGAACTCTGCGTCAGAGCAAGCCGCGCGAATGGTAGCGATGAAAGCCGCTACTGATAATGCCGGCGATCTAATCGATGATTTGCAATTGGTATACAACAAAGCACGTCAAGCAGCTATCACTCAAGAAATTAGTGAAATAGTTAGCGGCGCGGCAGCGGTGTAGGCAAAGGTTTAAAAATTAATGAGGACTAAACATGAGTCAAGGTAAGGTCGTCCAAATCATTGGTGCGGTTGTGGATATTGAATTTCCACAAGATGCCGTTCCAACTATCTATGACGCACTGATTGTTACCGAAGGTAACTTGAAGGGATTAACCTTAGAAGTGCAACAGCAACTTGGTGGCGGAGTAGTACGTAGTATCGCACTAGGAACCACTGACGGCTTGAGCCGTGGGTTAGCTGTAGAAAACACAGGTGCACCTATTACAGTTCCAGTTGGTACCAAAACATTGGGCCGTATCATGGACGTACTAGGTAACCCTATCGACGAAGCGGGCCCAATTGGTGAAGAAGAGCGTATGTCTATTCACCGTGCAGCGCCTAGCTACGAAGAACAATCTAGTTCTGTTGAACTACTAGAAACTGGTATCAAAGTAATCGACTTGGTTTGCCCATTCGCGAAAGGTGGTAAAGTTGGTTTGTTTGGTGGTGCTGGTGTTGGTAAAACAGTAAACATGATGGAATTGATTCGTAACATCGCAATCGAGCACAGTGGATACTCAGTATTCGCCGGTGTTGGTGAGCGTACTCGTGAAGGTAACGATTTCTATCACGAAATGAACGAATCTAACGTACTAGACAAAGTATCATTGGTTTACGGTCAAATGAATGAGCCTCCTGGAAACCGTTTGCGCGTTGCGTTAACTGGTTTGACAATGGCTGAGAAATTCCGTGACGAAGGCCGTGATGTATTGTTCTTCGTAGATAACATCTATCGTTATACCCTAGCTGGTACAGAAGTATCTGCACTACTAGGTCGTATGCCGTCAGCAGTAGGTTATCAGCCTACATTGGCTGAAGAAATGGGTGTACTACAAGAGCGTATCGCATCAACTAAGACTGGTTCAATCACTTCAATCCAAGCGGTATACGTACCTGCGGATGATTTGACTGACCCTAGCCCAGCAACAACCTTTGCTCACTTAGATGCAACAGTTGTATTGTCTCGTGACATCGCATCTTTGGGTATTTACCCAGCGGTTGATCCACTAGATTCTACGTCTCGTCAGCTTGACCCTCAAGTTATTGGTCAAGAGCACTACGACACAGCACGTGGCGTTCAGTCGGTTCTTCAGCGTTATAAAGAACTAAAAGATATCATTGCGATTCTAGGTATGGATGAATTGTCTGAAGAAGACAAACTATCTGTATCTCGTGCTCGTAAGATCCAGCGTTTCTTGTCACAGCCATTCTTCGTTGCTGAAGTATTTACCGGTTCTCCTGGTAAATATGTATCGCTAAAAGATACTATCAGTGGCTTTAAAGGGATTCTTGCAGGTGAGTATGATCACTTACCAGAGCAAGCTTTCTATATGGTTGGCTCAATTGACGAAGCCGCTGAAAAAGCCAAAGGCAAATAAGACGCAATTATTGCGTCTTTTTCCTTAGTTTTTTCTTAAACCTAATTAGGAGGTCCCATGGCAATGACAGTACATCTGGATGTGGTAAGCGCCGAAGACAAGATTTTTTCTGGTCTGGTAGAAACTATTCAGATTACCGGTAGTGAAGGTGAGCTAGGAATACATCCTGGTCACGCGCCTTTAATTACCGCGTTAAATCCTGGCATGGTTCGTTTGGTTAAACAGTTTGGTGAAGAAGAAGTCATCTACATTGCTGGTGGATTGTTAGAAGTTCAACCTGGCACTGTTACTGTTTTGGCTGATACAGCTGTTCGCGCAGAAGACTTAGATGAACAATCTGCTTTAGAAGCAAAACGTTCAGCTGAAGAACATATCGCAAACGCTGGAGCTGACTTCGATTACGCTGAAGCAGCTGCTCAATTAGCAGAAGCTATAGCGCAAATACGTTTGATACAAAAACTGCGTAAATAACCAGAATTTAGTTATCCATAAAAACCCAGCCAAGTGCTGGGTTTTTTTATTGCTTGTACATGTTAGTAGGCAGCGAATCGAACTTACAATGATGATCCTGTAACCTTTAACATCATTACACTATCTGAAATTTCCCCAAAAACACCTTCAATCCGTCAACTATTTTTACAGTTACATTTCTGGTCTTTTCTAAATAACTGAAATATAGCTATTTTAATCATGGTGTAATATATGCTTATTATTTGTACAGTGACGTTTGATCAGCGTACTATTACGCTAAACAACTTTGGAATATTTATGAAAAAACTAAAACTATTTTCTCTGGCTATTTTCTTGTTCACGGTCACTAACCTTGCAAATGCAGCTTTAATCAAATTTAACGCAACTGGTGTAGCTGGGGTGTCTGGTTTTGTAGAATTCGATGACAGTTTGTTTAGTGGAACTAGTGGTCAAATTCTTTCCAATTCCATTGTCACTGATCTGAGCTTAGATGTGTTTGGCGAGTTATTTTCATTGGCAGACGTGGCATTAACAGCTAGCACCATTTTTGATTCAACCGGTCCTACTCCTGTCATAATTAATGGTTCTGGGAACCTAGCAGACAACGGCGTGACAGCAATAGCCTTTTTCCCTGATGGTTTTTCTGGTACCACGTTTGACGGTGACGCATCACTGTCCACTGGGCCAACTGGAAGCTTAGCTGATACAGATTTCTTTGCGGTAAAATGGGAAGTGGCTACAGAGGTACCTGAACCAAGTGCATTGCTGTTGTTAAGCGCAGGACTACTTCTGTTTGGTAGAAGAAAAACTAAATAAAAAGTACCTGTTGTAACATTAGACAAAACCCAGCATCTGGCTGGGTTTTTTATACTAAAAAATCAGGTAATTTGAGATGCAATTCAATAGCAATTAGTTCTGGTTTCAAAAGTGAATTCTGGTTTATAGTTAATCCATATAAATCAGCGTAAGGACGTTGTTCTTTGATATGAAAATCAAAACTATCATGACCACAGATATAGTTTGTGTACAAATGGACAGCACCTTATCTGAGGTAAAAAGATTATTTGAAAATCACCGCTTTCATCATTTGCTTGTTGTTGAGAATACCAAGCTAGTGGGCATTCTCTCCGATAGAGATTACTTAAAAGCAATTAGCCCGAATATTGATACAGCTGTTGAATCGCTAAAAGATGTAGCTAGTTTAAACAAGCGGGTGCACCAAATAATGAGTCGAGACTTAGTCACCCTACCCCCCACCAGCGGACTTTTCAAAGCCATTCAAATGTTTAATTCACATCGAGTTTCTTGTATCCCCGTTATAAATGTAAATTTTCAACCGGTGGGTATTCTAAGCTGGCGAGATATCTTTAAGTTTGTAGAGACAAAACAGTTAGAAAAATACCTTTCAAAATAGATTAGATAACGGGCTAATGACAGAGTTTCCACCTCGTTGCAAAATATGTGTATATATTTGCGTGGTGCGAAGATCAGCATGGCCCAGTTGATCTTGAACCGTACGAATATCGGCCCCTGATTGCAGCAGATGAGTTGCGAAGGTATGACGTAGGGTGTGGGGAGTTACATGCTTAGTTATCTGCGCAGTATTACTTGCCGTCCGTATTGCTTTTTGTAGGCCTGTCTCATCGATATGATGACGCCGTAATCTTTTAGTTTCCGGATCGATAGATAACCTTTTTGACGGAAACAGATACTGCCAACCCAGTTCTCTACTTGCAGACTTAAACTTCACTCGTAGTCTATTGGGTAACCACACCCCTGAAAAATCAGGATTAGCATTATCAGCGTCCAAATACTGCTCCACCGAAATGATTTGTTTGTGTAGATCAGATAATAAACTGTCAGCAAGGGTCACTACCCTATGTTTACCGCCTTTACTGTTCCAAATGCGCACAGATTTATAGTCAAAATCAATATCTTTAACCCGTAAACGAATACATTCCATGAGCCGCAACCCACTGCCATATAAAAGCGAAGCAGGCAATTTATAATTGGCATTGATACAATTAAGTAAACTACGTATTTCAGGCTGCGTTAGCACAACAGGTAGTTTCTGCTGTCGAGTGCTACGCACATATTTCAGCTTCAACGACAAAGGTTTCTCAATAATTTCCTCATACAAAAAAGACAATGCATTCAACGCAATTTTTTGGGTCGATACGGCAACGTCTAATTCCAATACCAAATGGGATAAAAACTGCTCTACCTCCACATTATGTAACTGCGCAGGATGACGCTTTTTATGAAAAATAATGTAACTCCCTATCCAAGTTAAGTAGGTTTGAATAGTTCGTTTTGCATAATGGCGCTGATACATTTCATCTTTAAGCATTTCCAAAAATGGTGATTTCATATCCTTTACGTTCCTTGTAAAAGCACTGTATAAACAACCAGAATAGACAACTCTTCCGCATAACAGCAAGAAAGTGGCAAAAAACTGTACTTTTACAAGAGAACCCCTACCCTAAAGAGCATATTTTTAACCTGTACAGGCACTTGCAAATTATGTTAAAAAAGAACAACGTGAAAACAAGGATTTATTCCGTGTGATAATCGGGATTTTTTCTAACTAAGAATATTGTTATGAGGTTAAAGAGAATTAATGTTGTGGCAGTCTAAACCTGCTCTCTACTGGTTATTTTTATTGATGTTTAGCTACCGTAATTCGTTCGTTTTTAAAATGTAGTTGTTTATTATTTTTTAAGTTATTCAACGTATACATCACTCTTAATTTTGTTACTTTATTAACTTATATTGTTGTTTAAATCGTGTGGTACAGCTTGCGGCTACATTTTGTTAAATAATCGGCGTGTCATCTTTCAAAATCATTGAAATCAACATTCCGGTTGTTTTTAAAAAACAAATAGGGTGTTATTAAATGTATAAACTTTTTGGGGTTGTCATATTGTCACCTCATAACAAACAAAAGCACCGGAAAAGCACTCGCTGGGCTTCGCCCAAATACGCTCTCGCTTTCCGCTGTTTTGGAAGTTAGAGTTCAGGAGAAACATGAAAATTTCATTGGAAGAAATAAACAAGTCAAACTATGAAGCTGTTTGTGATTTGGATGTCACCAAAGAACAAGAGGAATATGTCGCCTGCAATATGTGGTCGCTTGTAGAGGCTCATTACAACTCAGGGCATACTTGCAAAGCTATTTATGAAAACGGTCAGCCTGTTGGCTTTTTTATGTGGGTCTTAGAAACACCTTCAAGAGTTTCAATCTGGCGCTTCATGATAGACCAAAATCATCAGAAAAAGGGCATTGGAAGGGAAGCTTTAAAGATAGCGTTAGAAGCAATTGCGGCGATTCCAGCAATCAAAGAAATCGAGATTTGTTACAACCCAAAAAACCCAGTAGCTAAAGACTTTTATTCTAGCTTTGGTTTCAAAGAGGTTGGTATGGACGAGGATGGCGAAGACATGATCGCTCTTATCAAGCTCTGAACTCTAACAAACGCATCAACTCAGTCGCTGGCGCTCCTTGGGACAAAAACACGTAGGCTCCCTGCGCTTCACTTGGTATTGTAGCCTACGTATTTTTGCCCGTTATGCGGGTGTTATAGCGCTTTTTCCCTCTCTATTTTAGGTCAATTCAAAGTAGCTTTTCAACATCCCTCTTCGACCAAGCCAGCTCACCTTTTAGCAATCGTTCTAGGTCGATGACCACTTGTCGCTCTTCTCACCGGTCACGTCACTTTTATCAACATCAGTTCAATGTAACAGTCAAAAAGCAGTTGTTGTTTTGTTCTAGGTTGGTTTAGTCTTAGGGTAATAATTTTAATCGTGTTGTTGTGCAAACAGTTGGTGGCGGCATAGCCGCGTTAGTCCAAAGGGTTGCGCAATAACAAGCAAAGGCATCGGAAAATACTCGCTGGCTGCGCCAAAAGCGCTCGCATTTCCGTTGCTTTGGACGTTATGAGGTAAAAGACTTAAATTTTGTAGTCGTCTAAACTGATAACGGACGGGTTAGTTTTTTTGTTGTTTAGGCTGTGCAATTCTTTCTTTATTCAACAAAGCCAATTGCAATTTTTAGGTTAAACAAAACTACCGTTACGGCAAGTTTAATCGCTTTAATATCAATGCTTGGTGTTTAGAACGTGTGGTACAGCTTGCGGCCACATTTTGTTAAATAAGCGGCGTGTATTATTTCAAAATTACGCCTATAAACATTGCAGTTGTTTTTAAAAGGCAAATAGGGTTTATTACATCCATAAACTTTTTAAGGTAAGTATGTTGTCGACACCTCATAACAAACAAAAGCACCGGAAAATCACTCGCTGGGCTTCGCCCAAATGCGCTCGCGTTTTCCGCTGTTTCGAACGTTATGAGGTTAAAGAGAATTAATGTTGTGGCAGTCTAAACCTGCTCTCAACTGGTTATTTTTATTGATGTTTAGCTACCGTAATTCGTTCGTTTTTAAAATGTAGTTGTTTAATATTTTTTAAGTTATTCAACGTATACATCACTCTTAATTTTGTTACTTTATTAACTTATGTTGTTGTTTAAATCGTGTGGTACAGCTTGCGGCTACATTTTGTTAAACAAGCGGCGTGTCATCTTTCAAAATCATTGAAATCAACATTCCGGTTGTTTTTAAAAAACAAATAGGGTGTTATTAAATGTATAAACTTTTTGGGGTTGTCATATTGTCACCTCATAACAAACAAAAGCACCGGAAAAGCACTCGCTGGGCTTCGCCCAAATACGCTCTCGCTTTCCGCTGTTTTGGAAGTTATGTGTCACTAGGAGCAACTTTCAATAATGTCTAAAGTCAGAGCGTTGTTAATTATTGGAGTATTACTCTTTATTGAAGGGTATTTCTATTTTATCCGAGGAGTATTGCCAGTCTCAATGTTTTCAGAACATATTGACGGCGAGGTCGTGTACATGAAAGTAGCTGCTGAGGATGGATTTAACTCTAATTTTTTATTTTACGGCCTTGGTATTGTTTTTGTCGTTTTAGCGGTATTTTTATCAAATAGATTAAAGCGAACAAAACGTGACATATAACAAACCAAGTCATTGGAAAACCACTCACTGGCTGCGCCAAAACGTTCGCGTTTTCCGCTGCTTGGGACGTTAGAAGGCGCTAGTTAAAGGTGCATAGTTGTTTTGAAATCGCGTGAAATACCAACATCATTTCTTTTTTCTTCTAGGTGGTTTTTAAAACAATAAACCATTTGGCAGTAAAGGTTGTTTGAACTGTTTAGTTGTTTCAGGCTATCTTTAAATAAGGAAAGGACACAGGTTATTATCTGGTGGTTGTATAAGGTAATAGTGTTATTCAACAGACAAAGGATGTTTACAGCATGTTTATTGCGCCGTCTAACAAAGCAAATCAAGTACGCTCCTTCGTCGCCGGACGCAAACTCGCTGGCTGGGGCTCATTCTTCGCCAAGTTTAGCCAGCAAGCCTGCGCCGCTTATTTGAAACGTTAG
>NZ_JAHKPT010000020.1 GCF_018860635.1 Aliiglaciecola lipolytica | reverse complement strand
CGCTGTGGGGATCCCTCAGGATTTATCCCGTTGGACATACAGCAACATTCCATAGGCTAAAAACCCATGGTTACAAACGCCTGTAGCACGGGATTTATCCCGTTGGGCATACATCAACATCCCATGAGCTAAAAGCCCATGGCTACACATCCCTGTAGCACGGGATTTATCCCTTTGGGCATACAGCAACATTCCATAGGCTAAAGCCAATGGCTACACATCCCTGTAGCACGGGATTTATCCCGTTGGGCATACAGCAACATTCCATGAGCTAAAAGCCCATGGCTACACATCCCTGTAGCACGGGATTTATCCCGTTGGACATACAGCAACACTCCTTGAGCTAAAAGCACATGGGCCATATTTTTCTTTTGGCATAAAAAAACCCCGCCGAAGCGAGGTTTTTAAAGTCTATAAATCTAAGATTTATGCTTCTTGGATGATAACCAATTTAACAGTGGTCATTACATCTGAGTGTAACTGTAAGTCAATTTCAAACTCGCCAGTTTCACGCAAAGTACCAGTAGGCAATTTAACTTCAGATTTTGCAACTTCAACGCCAGCAGCTGTGATTGCATCAGCAATATCACGAGTACCAACTGAACCGAAAAGCTTACCTTCGTCACCAGCTGGAGAAGCAATAGTTACTTCACCAAGCTCAACGATTTTAGCAGCACGCGCTTCAGCAGTAGCTAAAGTCGCAGCAATGCTTGCTTCAAGTTCAGCACGTTGTGCTTCAAACTTTTCTACATTTGCTTTAGTTGCAGGAACTGCTTTTTTCTGAGGAAAAAGGAAGTTACGTGCATATCCTGATTTTACAGTGACAGTGTCACCCAAGCCGCCCAGGTTGGCGATCTTGTCTAGTAGAATGATTTCCATCTTTGCTACCTCTTATTTACGCCAACGATTACTTGTGAGAATCAGTATATGGAAGCAATGCTAGGAAGCGCGCGCGCTTGATAGCAGTTGACAACTGACGCTGATATTTAGCGCTAGTTCCAGTGATACGGCTTGGTACGATTTTACCACTTTCAGTGATATAGTTTTTCAGCAAAGCGATGTCTTTATAATCGATCTGGACAACACCTTCAGCTGAGAAACGGCAAAATTTACGACGTCTAAAAAAACGAGCCATTATCTGTCTCCTTATGCTTGATCTTCAGTGCTAGCAGGCTCTACAGCTGCAGCAGGTGCTTCTTCTTGCTTTTCAGAACGCTCTGGACGACGGTCATCACGACGATCATCACGACGTTCTTCTTTCGCCATTGGAGACTGTTCAGTTTCAGCTCCTTTGGTACGCATAACAAGGTTACGAAGAACAATATCATTAAAACGGAAAGCAGTTTCTAGCTCTTCAATTGCTTCTGCAGTAGCTTCAGCATTGATTAGTACGTAGTGTGCTTTATGTAATTTTTCGATTGGATATGCCAATTGACGGCGGCCCCAATCTTCTAAACGGTGGATAGTTCCGCCGTCGTTTGTGATTATTCCGGTATAACGTTCAATCATACCAGGAACTTGTTCACTTTGGTCAGGGTGGACCATAAACACGATTTCGTAATGACGCATTGTTGCTCCTTACGGTTGTAGCCTCTTACAGCTCAGCCAAACTGTATTGAGACAAGGAACTAAAGGTGATAGCTGATTTAAGGGCGCGAATTGTATACAAAGCCAACACTTAAGGCAACATATATTTCATTGGAAGATAAAGGGGGCTTAAACCCCCAAAAACTCTTACCTATAGCTATTATCAATTGCCGCTCAGTTTAATCATTTTTAGATTTTTCTATTAAATTATCGATTACATCTTGTGCACCATAAGCCTCTTCGCTCAATTTCGTTCCTTTTCCCATCCGAATATCTAAAATGCTATGGATTTCTTTGCGCTCATTCCCTGCCCTAGTATTCATGCTCATGCCTAACTCGGTAGACGGTCGCTCATAAGAGTTACAAGTTATCAATCCGCATTCACGCTCTATTTGACGTTGATGACTCAGGCCCAATGATGATGCAGGTTGGAACTTCTGCGACTCTACAAAGGTTTCTTTGTTGGTAATAACAAACCAATCAAACCCCTGCTGTTGAGTTAATTGAGCTGATCTAAGCAATGCAAAATCTGAGGCATCTGCAACACTTTTTGAGAAACTTTTGAATTGTACTCGGTAACGGTCATCAGTAATTTTTTGCTCGCTATATCCAACTGAACCATTTTGTGCAGCACGATAATCAGGTTTCGAAGCACAGCCTGACACGAATAGTACGATTGATAAAAACAGCATGATAGATTTCATATTTCACCTCTTACTTTTTAATGTATTTATTGATTACTTTGCCATTGATTAACAATGGCTTGTTGTTCCTGCGCTCTGTCCAGCGGAGCACCGCTAATAATTTGGTCTATTACAGCATCAAGTTGTTGTTGATTTGATGCTGTTTGATAGCTGCCACTGTCTGGCGAACCTTGTTCTGAATGTTTAGCTTTTATATGCCAACCATTGGTTTGTTTGCAGGCGATGTTGGTACTGCTAATTTCAGCTTCAGACAATTGGTATTGACGACACAATTCGCCATTTTGAGTAGCAAAACTAAGCTGCGGTTTAACTGCTAATCCATTTGTCGTCAAGGTTGTCTGTCCACTCATAGTGGAATCTAATATACTGGCAATATCAGCAGAAACACTTGATTCAAAAGTTGGCTGGTTGATGGTTAAAACGCCAACAGCTAAAATTAAAGCTACTCCTGCTGCTAATGAATAAGGTAGTTTGATGCTCGGTTTACGCTTTTTTTGAGCTGATATCTGTACCACATTGTTTTTTATTGCGTCGTTGGTCTTATCATTTCCTGCATCAATTTTCCGGGCAAGTTCAACCAATATTGAAGGCTCTGGGGTTTGATCCATTTGCTGTGCATTTTCAACAACCCACTGATCAACTTGTGATATCTCTGCCAAGCGCATTACTAATTCATCATCATTTTCAAGGGCCTTACGCACCTGCTCCATTTCTTCTGCCAGCAACTCTGCATCTAAAAATGCGCTCAACATCTCATCAGTAATGTTCATGCTTTTTCTCCATGTGACAGTGGATTCACCATATTCAGCAAAGTCATTCTAGCCCTGGATAAGCGACTCATAACAGTACCGACTGGAACTTCCATGGTGGCAGCAACATCCTTATATGACATGCCTTGCAATGCCACTAACGACAAGATTGAACGCTGGTCACTTGGTAGTGAATCCATAGCTTGGTTCACTTGGGTTAACAGTGCCTGCGCTTCATGCTGAGGCTCTTGTTCTTTTGATACTTGCTCTTGTAACTCTGGAGAGTGCGTCGCATTTAGTCGCACCTTGCGTGAACGATATTCATCGATCCATACATTGCGGCACACTTTGAACGCCCATTTGAGGATCTCGACATCCTCTGGCACGCCTTTTTTTAGAATTTTTTCGAAAGTAGCTTGCACTAAATCATCTGCATCAGCTGGGCTACCAGTCAACGAAAACGCAAATCGCCTTAGCATAGGTATGATTTTTTCGAAGGTGTCAGTCATGGTTTTTACTCTTTTCTCTGTATCTTTATTGAGTTAACGAATGAACTAAAATTTTATTCCAAATAAAATGAAATTTATTTTTAGCTGAAACGTTTACTAATCAAGTTTAGTATTAACACAAGAGGTAAACATGACGCGAATCAAAATAACGATATTCAGTTTGTTGGCATTTAGTCAGGTGTCTTCGGCACAATTAATTAATACCCAAGGCATTACTAAGCAAGTTGAAAATATTGAAAAAACAGTCGACCGATTAGAGCAAAAAATAATCGTTGAAGAAGTAAAAGAGCCCTTTGCGCTCAGTGAGATGCCAGCGTTAGAAAACTTAATAACAGAACCCTTAACAACATTACCGAAAACTTTAGCGATAGGCGCTGACCTTAGCAACCCAGCTTTTGTAGAAGTCAAATTGGATGATGGATGGAGAGCGGTCCAAAACCAATGGATGATATTAGCAGATGAACAAACCAAACAGACTTTAACTGGTTTAGGCGCTATGATTAATTCGGATTCAACATATTCAGGATTAGGATTGTCTATTTTGCGATTTACAATTCCGTCCCATTTAGACTCAAAATCCGCATTAGCTAAACATTTAACCCAAGAAGCATTTGCTACCTTAGATAGAAATCATATTTATACGGCGCAATCCCAGACACCGCAAACCGCTTTTGATACGGCACACAAGCCAATAAACCAATCATTGTGTACTACGACTGCACGAATCGGCATGATCGACAGCGCAGTCGCTCGAACGCACCCTGCGTTTGCAAAAGCGAAGATCACTGCGAAGTCTTTTTTAACCAAGAACTTAAATTCTCCCGCACTGCACGGCACAGCTGTCGCAGGGGTGTTGATAGGAGAATTCAACACGCTGATCCCATTATTACCGCAAGCACATTTATACTCTGCAGAAGTGTTTTATCGGCAATCCGACTACTCCCAGGGTGCGACATTAAGCGCCATGATTGATGCATTAAACTGGTTAGTAGAGGAAAAGGTTACAGTAATCAACATGAGTTTGGCTGGCCCAGATAACCGAATATTAAATCGAATGATTACAGCCGCTATCCAGAAAGGAACGATTATCGTTGCGGCTGCCGGAAATGAAGGGCCTGCTGCCCAAGCAGTTTATCCAGCTGGATATGATGAAGTCATAGCAGTTAGTGCGTTCGACAATAATTTAAAACCATATCGCTGGTCGAATCGAGGCGATTATATAGATTATTCCGCGTTGGGTGTAAACGTGATTACTGCTCAGGCGATGGGGGGCTTAAGCAAAGAATCGGGCACATCCATGGCTGCGCCAGTGGTGTCAGCAGCGATTGCATGTTTGCTGGAAAACTCGAAAAATATGAAACAGAGTTATCGCGACGCTGTTTTAGCGTCCCTATCAGACCAAGCGATTGACTTAGGTCCAAAAGGGAGAGATCCAATATATGGTATTGGCGCTATTCAAGGTATCGGAAGTAAAAGCAAGTAAAAGAATAGTGGTTAAAACACCTTTAGAAGGTATAGTTTAAGCCTAAACTAGCGATATTTTGCTGATAGGTTAGGCTCTCAACTTTAGATTTATAATCTCCACGTTGAACTTCAGTCACAACAGACAAGTTATCGAATATATTTAGCACCCAATCAGCCTGTATCACCTGTCTGTTTTCGTCTCTTTGAATATTGTAACTAGCTTGCAAGTCTGACACCTCAACTGACTCATAATCTTTATATTGGTATCGCCATCCTATTCCCACCTTAGAGGCCAGGCCAAACATATCGAACTTATGAGTTAGTTTAGTATTTAACCCCGCTCCCCAATAATTAAACTGATTATCGTGCGCATTTTCTATTTCACCGCTAAGTCCGATCATGAACATAGTATTGGCATTATTCAAAAAGTGAAATAGGTCGGCGGATGCTCCAAAACCATTGGCATCTCTTCCATATAATTGAGTAAATGACTTATTTTTAAATTTTAGGCTAGTACGCAAGAAAGTCTCAGGTTGAATAAATGTTCCTAAATAAACGCTCATTTGTTGGAAATCTAAAAAAGTGCCTGTTTCGAGACGCGCTTTGGCGCCATCAAAACGCAGCCCAAACTCACGTTGAGTAAACTTGTAGCTGCCATCAAGGCTAAACTGATGTAACTCCAAGTCATATTGTGAATATTGGTTATAGCGTTGCTGACTGTAAGCGTAACGACTTGTTACTTGCGCTTTGTCATTTATCTTCCATTTACCTTGTAGCATTGCATTTAGTTCTTGCCCACTGTCACTTTGAGTAGATACATCATCCAACTCGTCTACACTTAGGGCTGAATTGTAGATTGCGCTAGCATCAGCTTTACCACTAAACGTAAAGGCAGATTGCGTATCCGCCCAAGTAAAAAAACTGGTTGCACACGCGAATATACAGGTAATATTGCCAATTCGTAATTTCATTTTTGACCACCAATAATACTTAAATCACGCCAACGAGTAGTTGACGTAATCTTGCAGGTTTAAAGAAGGTTAAATACCTAGGTCTAAGTCATTAGTAATGGTATTAGCCACCTCTATTGCAGATGCTGTGGCTACTTCATTATTGATTTGGTCAGTCACCAAAGTACTAATTTGGTTGTTTACGTTTTGTGAAATGGAACTTTGAGCATTGCTAGTGATTGTTTCTGCAATCGTTGTGTTGACAAATTGCCCTATCACTTGAGACGCTTGGGAGGCAACATCAAGCATTGCGACTTGTGATAAATTAGCCCCAATGTTGTTGGTTAACTCAGAAGCACTGTTAAGTGATGGTGCTTTATCTATAGTTGATAACGAATTCAATTCAGATACTAGCGACGGAGTTGACTGCAACGCCAAATCATCGCTCGTTGTCTCTTGAATTTGATCATTTCCGTCTACAGAATCAGGGCTTTCTAGGTTAGTCACGCTCAAAACCGTTAGTTTTGACACTGCCGCTAAAGAATTATTTACAGTCACCGCACTGGAATTCCCCACATTGGTGCTGAACTCATCGACGGTATTTGTTAAAACACCATTCAGATTTGCAGTTTGAGTGGCAGCCATTTCCGAACTATCTTGTGTAGTAGACTCGGCTTGCTCTTGTTCAGGCGTCGTATCGGCATTTGTCTGAACATCAGCATTAGATTGAGCAGAAGAGTCAGAATTGGCAGAGATATCCGTTGAAGCATCTTGACTATTTGCTTGCTGAGAAATTTGTGTTTGATTGGATAACTGAATGTCTTGGCTTATTTGTAGATCGGCTGCGATAGCGGCACTACTTGCCTGTGCTATTCCAGCAATTACCATTAAATTTACAATTTTGTTTAGCTTAGTCATCTTCGTTTCCTCATGTTTATATTAATGACACTTGGATAACGAATGAAAAACGAATTTATTCCCCAATAAAAAAATTTGTTTTAACTAAGCCACAAAATAGTCAGATTAAATGTGCTCTAAACCTACTAAGACACCAACACCGATTAACGCTATCAATGACCAGATAGTAGTTTTACCACTGACTTTTTCCCCCAGTATTTTAGCCACCACCAAGGATAAAATGACGCTCATGGCAAACAACGTTTGTACCACAGCGGCTTTGGTATAGGTAAAGGCAACCATTTGTAAATATAACGCGGCAAAGGTACCAATCACGGTTGCACCACTAAAAAATAACCAAGTGCGTTTAAGGTTGTCAGTGGTGGGTAACCATTTTTGTTTGGTTACTAGCATTAAAATGACAATAATAGCTAACCCACCAAGCAAACGAATTTGGCTGGCATTAAATGCGTCAATGCCAGTTGAGGTAAGAATATCTCGACTGACTACCGCACCAACCGCTTGGCACAAAGCGGCAAGACCGGCGTAGACATAGCCGCTTAATTCAAACTTATCAAAACTTGATCGTTTTTGAATCTTAATGATCATGTCCACTGAAAATAAAACTAAGGCGATTCCGCACCATTGTTGCCAAGTTAACCACTCGGCGATCCAAGCCATAGCAAGTAACGCGGTAAAAATAGGAGCGAGAGTTTCTGCAACCAAAATAGATTGGCTATCACCGATTTTGTTTAACGCTTGGAAAAAGAATGTATCTCCCAATCCTATGCCGATCACTCCACTGAACAATAGCCATAACATGGTATTGGTTGATACTGAAACTTGAGGAAGAAAAAACTGGGTGATAACTAGCAGGATGCCAATTGCTGCCAAGCCTTTCCATAAATTGAGCGCCAAAGGCGAAAAGTTTTTGCCTAAAATTCGAAACATTCGTGCTGCGACAGCCCAGCACAACGCAGTGCTTAGAGCAGCAATTTCACCTACCATCATATTTTTTGGGTACTTCTAATTGAATTATTTATTGTGACGTGAATTCTCGAATCTGCTTACGCAAAGTATCGCGCAGTTCCTCAAGATCTTTATTTAACCACATTTCTTGCGGCACTTGTTGCCACAATCTTTGTAATTTTTCTAAATGATCTTGGAAACTATAATATTCCAGTGCGGCAATCAACATTTGTGGTTTTAAAATTTCATCTGATTGCATCACTTCGAAATCGACTTGTTCACCGACCAAAGTCGCTAAACGTACCTTCCATTTAATCGCATCCTCTTGATTGGCGTTAATAATTACCGAACTAGCAGATTCAAGCCCTTTCTGATTAGCATTCCCATGATGGAACCTGGCGAGCCAATATTGACGCTCGAAAAACGCATCTTGCCACTGACTCATTAAGCCTGCAGCAGTATCACCAACTTTCCCAAAGCTGGCGCTAAATAACTTTCTAGCCTGTTCAGAATTTCCCGACAGCATTGCCATCTGCGCTAAACTGGCATCACTAAAGGCATCTAAATATCGCCATTGAATATCCGCATTCTGAGCACGCATCCCACGAGCACAGGCAACCTTCAATTCACTCAATGCAGAATCTGCCTGTTTATATTGACCAACGAGAATGTGTTCATTCGCTAATTTCCACAATGAATATGCTGCAGCCATTTGGTTTGCTGGGGAGTCTTCTTTTTTAATAATTAACGATCTTAGTCTTTGTTCTCCCTTGTTCATTTCTAGCGATTCAGCAATTTTCAATTCTGAATAATACTTATTTGCCAACCAAGTATATGCGCTGGCGGCTTCCAATAAGTCGCTAATATTGGCAGCAGATCTGCCTTTTTCGGTAAACTTAACCGCCTCAAAAAAGCTCTGTGTCGCGCTTTCTAACTGCCCTCGTTGGGCTGCAATTTTGGCTAAATTGGAATAAGCTCTGGAAAGTTCGATCTTGGCTATTGGGCTATCAGGTTGTAATTCAACTAAATCATGGGCATTGGTCTGGTAAAATAGGAAGTACTGTTCAGCCTTTTGGATATCTCCCGCGCGCAGATGAGTCATAGCAATCCAATAATTTGCATGAGCTAATTCCAACACATAAGTAAAGCCATTTGGATGGATCTCGACAAGCTCAGTATCCAATTCTAGCGTTTTGTTAAAAGCGTCAAGAGCACCCGCAAACTGTCGATTTTCCAAGTAAACTTTACCTAATTGGAAAAACGTTTGGCTGCGACTCAATTTGGCAGCAGTAGAATCATCTGAAGGTGATACAGTACTTAGATATTCCAGTGAACGCTCTGAACTTTCTTGGATTAAATCCAACCGTCCAATCGCCTCTAATTTGGTGCTTTCATCAATCAGAAATTCAATTAATTCGTGGCTTTCAATCAGTTTCGATTCCGCTATTTTCTGATTTACTTTTGCATCATAGGCATTTTTAATCATAAATCCAAACAGCATTAACAGCAGCACTGCAAAGCCAAAACCTACTCGATACTTAAGGCTCGCACGCTTAACTGACGCATGAATCATTGCTCGTAACGTCGAACTTATGGAGCCACTTTGCTTAAGAATGAGTTTTCCTTCATCCAAAGCTTTACCGGGTGCGAGTAAATATGCTGAAGGTCGCGTGGCACTTTTCCACTCAGCAGCTTGTGCTTCTAGCTTGTTTTTTAATTCGAGCGTTTTTTGATGATGGTCTAAAGCTTCACTAAGTCTAGGCCAATTAGCAAATAGACAATCATGTACCAAGCAAATGTAATTGTTGCCATCAATTCCCTGCACAGACTTCATAATGCCTATCGCCTCAAACGCATCAATTAACTCTTTAGCATTGTGGCTTTTATATAAATCGTCAGCTTTAACCCAAACTCTCTCATAATGGCCTTTATAATTTAATTCAGCCAGGCGACTAACGGTGCGGTTAAAATGCTTTTTACAAGAGCGATCCAAGCTTTCGTAAGTTTGTTCGGTAATTTTAGCAATCGCCCGTTCTAGCCCCCCCAAATTACGATAGGTTGAGTAATTAATCAGTCCATTTTGCGAACGATTTTGATGTAAGTGAAATAAAACGAATTGCAGCAAAGGTAAGCTGTCAGGAAACTCAAACGCCCGTTGGGCTATGTATTCATCAAGGCTAACCAACTCTCCATTTGCCTGTTCAAATTTTAGATGCTTAGCAGTCCCTGGGAATACCATTTTTTTAAGTTGGTTTAATGTCGGAGGCAACACATCTAGCTGTCCACCATTTTGCTTTAAACGCAGCAATGCTGGATAGTCAGATAAGGTATGATAAAAATCACTGCGCAATGTAGCCACAACGAGTATGCCACAGTGGATGACCAAACCAGCCAAAATATCGGTGAAATAACGTCGCTCAGTGTAACCCAAGGAGTCGGTTAAAAATAAACGCTCAAGCTGCACAATACCAATTGCCAGTTTCTTATCAGCAGGCCAAGACTCCATTTTCTGCTTCATCATCTGCAAAAATTTGTCAGGTTGCTGTTTGCACATTTTAACTAAAGAATTGAGTTCTTGATTGGCGACAAAATCTTGCTCAGAAATGTCTGACAAAGCTAAAATTAGAGAGCGAAAAGGATCAATACTTAAGTTACAAGGCGTAATAATAGTTGAACGAAAGCTTATATTTTGTTCCCCAAACTGCAATTCATCTAATTTAGGGAAGATACCGGCCTGTAAAAGGCTTGATTTACCAGCGCCACTTTTACCTAACAACAACAAAAATGGTTGGGATGACAGCGCTTTGTGTTGGAGCTTTGACAACGCCTGTTGAACTACATCTTCTCTTCCTTGAAAATTATCAGTATGACTAATCTCAAACGCATTTAATCCAACAAAAGGATTATCATTGTTACGGTTTTCTGATTCCAAAATCGACATCCTAATCTAGCAGTATTTTTGTAGCTTGATGCTGGCGTGCATGCTTAGCTAAAATTCACTTTACGGCAGTGCCCAAAGTTCCCTAATTCCGTCAAAGGTTAACATTACCTATTAGGCTATTCGCCTAATTTAGACAAAAACAATGTCTTGTATGTTAAAAACCCAAGTTAGCATTTATTGTTTATTTTATCATCATTAAATTAACACACTAACAGGCTGAATTTTGGATGATAAGTCACTCATTTAACCTTGCTTAACTCAACTCAAAAAAATTGACTGCGCTGATATGTTGGGCTGAGCTACACTATCATTTTGTAGGCTATTATTTGAATAAACAACAAAAACTTCACTCCACACTTTATCGTCATCTCGAAAATAAACGCGAATGTTTATTGAGTGCAGATCTAAAACAATAAAACTTCGCCCTAACTCGCCCAAGTTACATTTTTCCTAAAAACGCTATTCATAAAAAATATTTTTTAATATTTCCTGCATCCCCTTAACCCTATTTCTAATTTTGATTCGTTTAGTTATTAAATCCATCAAATAGCAGGAACACAAATGCAAAATATTATGCTACATCCCTATCATCACTCTGGTTTTAAAATATCTGGTTTTATTGGTTCTGCAGCCATCATTACTTTCGGCTTATTTGTGATAATGCAAAAACTAACAGCACAAAATGCAGATTACATAACACCGCCGACAGCTGGGGTATTTGTCGATCCTGTATTTAACACCCAAGACAGTAAATCAATAGAAAGAACAAAAATTAAACCCATTGAACCTCCTAAGTTAATGCCGCAAACAATACAACCAAAGGAGGTGTTTGAGCCTAATGATAGCAACTTAACCGCCAACTTTACGGTTGAGGTCCCTACTCAAGAAATCGCCGCAGAAAATCAATTTTTAACGATTCAAGATGCGGAAACTACGCCTATGGTGCGTATTTCACCGAAATATCCTGCCGATGCAGCCAGAGACGGGATTCAAGGTTGGGTGAAACTGCAATTTAGTATTGATGCCAGTGGATCTGTGCAAAACATACAAATCATCGATGCTAACCCCAAACGGACATTTGATCGTGAAGCGCGAAAAGCGTTAAAAAAATGGAAGTACAGACCCCAAATAAAAGATGGTAAACCCATCGAGCAGACAGGATTAGAAGTTGTGTTAGACTTTAAATTAGAAAGCTAACTATTTTCACTGCCATAAAGGAAGTTGAGTGAGTATAACTTTAGCGATTAAATCTTTGTTCTCAATTAGTCATTCTAACGAATGGCTAATTGTCCGGTTTGCACAAAGTGGCGATAAAAAACTATTTGAACAACTTTACGATAACTGTGCGAATGACCTTTACCATTTTTTAGTTACCCAATCTGATATGCATTTAGCCAAAGATATCAGTCAGAGAACTTGGTTAAAGGTGTTTGAAAGGCCACATTTATACAAAGAATCGGGGCGATTCAATGCTTGGCTATTTACAGTTGCCAGAAATTTATTGATTGATGAATTTAGGCGCAGCACACGATGTGAACCATTAACCGGCGCTCCTCTGGATCAGCTAAAAACGTCCTTTGAATTTGCTGATCCCATTGAAACTATTTTTGACAAGGTCCTAATGTCTTTACCATTTGAGCAACGAGAAGGATTCTGCTTACAACAAGAAGGATTCGGTCTACAAGAAATTGCCGATATTACCGGTTGTGGTGTAGAGACAGTAAAAAGTCGGATTAGATACGCGAAGAATTCACTTCGTGAACAATTAGAGAAATACCATGACTAAGTCCCATGAACACGATCAAGGGTCGTCAAAACAAACAGAACATTTTGAAACTCGGATATCTGAGCTATATCAACAACGTAAAACCAAGGTTCAAACGACGGGCAGCATGAAGCGTCAGTTGATGCAAAGCACCGAATCAAAATCCAAGCTATATACTTGGTTCCACAACTTTCAGCGCGCGACTTTTGCAACAGGCACAATCTTATTGTTAGGTCTAGTCGCATGGCAATCTTATGAATTACGCCAATCACCTGAGACTTTGCGCTATACGTCAGTAGAAATACACAATATTGATGACCAACAATCCCAAGATTACAGTCAAATTAGCCAACGTTACCAACAACATTATCAAGATTACTTACAGCAAAAGGCGCTACTGGCAAGTCACCATCAAAAGTCGGCAATTCTAAGCCAATTCGAAAATGGCTGGGAATTAAGAACCTGTGATAACGAGCTAGTTAAAATATCCAAGCAACTGATTGAAACTTTGCAACAAATGAACCTTATAAATGGCAATTTCAAAAGCGGTGACAGTGTGGAAATAGCATTTAACGTTTCTGGCTTAATTGTGGGTATTCACGCCAACAAAACCTTACTGAAGTGCTAGCTCTATGTCATCACCTCAAATCATCATCTCAGGGGTTGTGGTTCAAGGGCACCAAGTAGCTTCAGGCAAAGGTGCAGGCTCGCCCTATCCTGCTGGCACAATTGAAATGCAGAGACCCTTTTTCAAACACTTGGGATTAGATATTAGTGAGTGTTTTGATGGAACCTTGAATGTGCAACTTCCGGTTTGTGCATTTCGTATTCTAAAACCCACTTTTTGTTTCGAAAACCTTCATTGGGCAAAAGGATTCAATCAAGAAACCTTCTCTTTGGTCAAATGCCAAATTAAGTTTCAAGCTCAGCAATTTGATGCTTGGGTCTACTATCCTCACCCCGAGACCAAAACCCAGCACTTTCAACAGCAAAATATAATCGAAATATTAGCGCCACCTATCGTTAATATTCATTATGGCGATAACGTGACCTTGATGTTTAATTCAGACACAATTGAGTTTGATGAAAGTTGAACTATGTGTTGGCGATACTTACCAGCATTGTGTAAGTGTTAATTTAGAAATAAGCAACTAAGACTAATTGAATCGGTAATGTTTAAATTGCTCCCAAACGGCTTGAGCAACAGGCCCTAACAACTCTGATTTGTTTTTCATAATATGGTATCTCGCTAGCATTTCGTTTTTAACATCAGTTAATTTAAGTAAAGCCAATGTTCCATTTTGAATACCTTGCGCTGCTAAGTAATCGGGTATTTTCCCCCACCCCATAGCACTTTCTATCAACATTTTTTTAGTTTGATAATCATTCACATACCACCTTCTTTGACCGTCTTGCACGCCCCATTCAGTATCTTTGAATCCACTCCCTGAATCCTGCACAACAATCTGATATTCATGTAAAAGTTCGCGGCGACTTTGTAAATTAGGATGCCGTTTAATTAATCGAGGTGATGCTACATTGACCAGTGCACCATTCGTTAAGAAGTGCTCTTCAATTTCTGAATCTTTATGTAAAACCTCTTGATACGGGGTTATGCACAGTATTGCTTTTTTGTTTTTTATCGCTTCAAACGCCCCCGTTAAATATTCTTGTTTGATAATGATTTGCGTGTTGGGGAACTGGTTTTGTACGTTTTCTAATAATGGCAGAATCAGTTTTAAATTAAATGATGCCTCAATTGCTAGGGTAATGCTGGTTTCATTTCCCAGCACCATGTATTTAGCAGTTTGTTGCAACGCATTTGCTTCATCCAAAAGACTGGTTGCTTTTTGATATAGAACATTCCCTACTTCAGTTAATTCTAAGCGGTAACCCGAACGATTAAACAAACTTAAATTGAAAGAACTTTCAAGTTGTCGAATGCTTTGACTAATTGCTGGTTGGGTTTTATTTAAGTGCGCACTAGCCAGACTTAAAGATCCCAGCCGAGCGACAGTAACGAACATAGTTAGTTGATCAAGTTTCATATTCACACTCTAAAACATAAAGCATTAGTTTATAACTTCATTAAAAACATTCAATATTTATTAAGTAGCTATTCGATTATTCTTAATTCATTAACTAAGCAGTTGTTTAGATAACCTCAAAAAATGGGAATTGAATTATGAAAAAAGTTACAAAATTTACGATGCTGGTATCAGTTGGTTTAGCTTCTTTTGCCTTTGCAGCCGCTGGATTGGCTAAATTGGCTGGAGTTGAACAATTGCACTTATCCTTCGCAGCAATGGGGTTACCTATCTGGTTCGGTTATTTTATTGGCGCAAGTGAATTAGTAGGGGCTATTGGGATCTGGTTTAAAAAGCTAAGTGTTTACGCTGCAAGTGGTTTGCTAGTTATTATGCTTGGGGCAATTTATTTTCACGTGGTTTATGATGCGGTTGCCAATGCTATTCCCGCAATTGTTTTATCATTATTATTGGTCACTATCATAATTAATCGCAAACAAGAGCTTTCTGAATAGAACGGCTAGAGCATGAAAGACTTTACTATTGCGTCTGACGTTCATGTTTTTCACAGAGGCGGTCTAATCCCGCTTCTTCATTATATCGATCTGCAGCGCTTAATCGAGTTTGTATAGCAAGTTTCTCACTTTGAAAAGAACCGTCATATTAGTGCACACAGGTAGCCAAAATCGCCTATATTTGCTCAACATCCAATCCTAAAATGATTTTCGGTATGCAATTTTTTCTCTTGAATTTAACGATCTCAACACCCAGTTTCCTTAGCCAACGCTTGAAGCCAAACAATCAAAGATCTATCAAAAATTAAAAATATTGACTGCAATTTTTCACCATTGCATTTCTGACTAGCTGCTAATTTTACCATTGTGCAAGTTTTGCGGTTCAAACTGAAAGACCACATTTCCGTCAACTTTACTGTTTTCGTTGAGGTTATTTTTGTAATCGATAATTGACAACAAATGACGAATCACATTTATTCTGGCTTGTTTTTTATCATCAGCACTCACCACATACCAAGGTGTAGTGTCACTATGGCTGCGATTAAGCATTTCATTACGCGCTTCGCTATACTCGTCCCATTTGGCAACCGCAACTTCGTCAATGGGGCTGATTTTCCATTGTTTTAGCGGATTTGTATGTCTGTCGTCTAATCTGGCAATTTGCTCTTGTTTAGATATATCCAAATAATATTTAACAATGTGAATCCCCGACTCTATCAACATGCGTTCAAACTGAATAACTGTCTGCATAAAATGTTGATACTCAGCTTCGCTACAGAACCCCATTACCCGCTCAACCCCAGCTCGGTTGTACCAACTTCGATTCATCAAAACCATTTCTTGAGCACAAGGAAGATGACTCACGTAGCGCTGAAAGTACCATGAATTTACTTCGCGATCTGACGGTTTTCCCAGGGCAACTACTCGAGTGTCTCGTGGGCTCAAATGCTCTGTAATTCGTTTAATAATTCCGTCTTTTCCAGCAGAGTCTCTACCTTCAAAAATAACCAAAAGCCGCAAATTATTGTTGATAATATGATT
This sequence comes from Aliiglaciecola lipolytica, assembly GCF_018860635.1. Lineage (GTDB taxonomy): Bacteria > Pseudomonadota > Gammaproteobacteria > Enterobacterales > Alteromonadaceae > Aliiglaciecola > Aliiglaciecola lipolytica_A. The sequence goes on along the minus strand of NZ_JAHKPT010000020.1, from coordinate 27,359 downwards.
CTGAAGTTTGACTAATTGAATCTGAAGATCACGCAGAATACTTTTATATTCTTTATGTTTCATCGATGAGGGACTCATTATAATTTTCACCTTTTCATAATTGCTAGGTTATATATAGCCGACTATTTTCAAATTGAGACCATTGGATTTTGTTTGGTTTTAAAATAAAGGGGATAAACATGCAATACGATAACCCTGTTAACCACAAGTCACAACTGACTGAAAATATCTCGGTTAACTATACCTTTTTAAATCTCAATAAGCATAGAATCTCCTTGCCAAAATACCTAGCGAATTTGACTTAGTACTATTCCTCGATGTTATAGTTTAATCATAGGTTAACAAACATAATTAGCCTAGATGTAAATGGCTTTTAACTGTTAGTAATAATGGAATAGAAAAAATAGGGATATAAAATGAAGTATCAAAGTCTACAAAAGTGCTTTTTTCTAATTGCGCTAGTAGTGCTGGGCGGATGCGCGTCTAAGCCTTATGCAGTCATCGATGGCACCCGAAGCCAAGCATCTGATTTGGACAACTATGACGTTACCATTGTCTCAATTGATGGAAAAATGGAAGTCGGCACACAGGTTAAAAACGTCAAACCTGGATTTCACTATATCAACTTAGCCACTACTAAAAATGTCAGGAGCAAAGTAACAGAGCTGCGTATGTTACCTTTGGATGCGAAGGAATGTATGAGATATGTGGTTACCGCGCAACACAGTAATAGTATAGCCGACGAATGGGAAGTAAAAGTGCTCAGGGAAGAACCAATATTATCTTGCACACCAAGTGAAAAAACCGAAAAAGTAGACGCACTACCTACCTATTTAGCCCCTAAACTAGCAACTGTATGTATCGATAAAAACTCGCTAAACCAGACTATCAGCCCCGTTGATTTATACCCTTCAATTAAACAGTGCATTATCGATGGTGAAGACGAGCTCGCAATTTACAATTATGTACTAGCCAGTGCCTACGGAATTTATGATTCTAAGAGAGTTGTTGATGCAACTGCACATCAGGCGATTAATATTATTCAGAAACACTCAATCTGGTCACTCACAGCCCTTGAACAAGATAAGTTTCAACAAAAACTTACGGCGTTTATTGAATCCCCAGAGTCAATGCAGGCAGCTTGCGACTTCATACAAAACCTTGGAAAACCCCAGTACATTCCAGATTATATGATAGAGCATGGTGTTAAAAAACTCACTGAAGAAAACCCAGATGGACTGGCTAATAATTTTTCAGAAGAGTCAAATTGGTCATCAATATTAGCGACTCAACTCAAATGTAAAATATAAAATAGAGCCAATTCTGGACACAAATATTTTGTTGACTGTCAATCACTGGATGCACCATAAGGCACGATGGCAGTGTATGAAGGGAATCCAAGGTTAAAAAGTCAATGCCAACAACCTAAACGCTGTTTCCCGTGCCTAATGATGTGTCAGTAAAATCTAGCAAAAAACTGCCATTTTAACCTGCGCAGCCAATGTGATTACTTGCTAGGTCGCAGGTTAAATCCCAGTCAACAAAAGCAGTGGAAGTATATTGTGTCTCACCTAGGCACGGCGAACAGTACGGCATTGTTTTGAGGCAAAACGTCATTCGCGTTTTCATAATCGAAAACACCATAGTCGTTAATGTGTCTTCAAATATGAAATGAAAACTAAAAAACCGCTTTTTGCATATTTTCTGTGCAAACTCGCTTTTAATCGATATTTTTATGGATTTTTCGCAAAATAATCCATTATTTCAGCTCTGCTGAGTTCTTTAGTCTGATTAGAAAAACAATAATAATTCGGACGTTGATCACTGAAATACTGCATATCCATTTCTAACCCATCGAGTTGGTGAAAGATGCCAATTGGCATATTGTAGTCACCAGTTTGACTGAATTTAAAAAACAAATGGGTACCACATTCAGTGCAAAAGCCACGGGAAGCCCAGGTTGATGATTGATACATTTTTACCTTATCAAGCCCTTCTATAGTAACATTTTTACCACACTGCACCGCAAAAAAAGGTCCTCCGCCCCAGCCTCTGCATGAATCACAATGACATACTGTAAACTTCGGATTAATTTCATTTGCGGTAATTGCCACCGCTTTACAAAGACAACTTGCTGTTGAGCTTAACATGCTGGCATATCCTTATTGTTTATTTGGAATAACCTGAATTATCACCAAAAAGCCCTTTGAACATTGATTGTGCAGAGTTTAGATGCTGTATCAGTATCTAACAAGCAATTCCTAAAAGCTTAATAAACAGACTAAGGTGCATTGCGCTGGGAAGGGTTTGTTTTAAAGTCCTTCACCATATTGTGAGGGTCAATTTGAGCTCGATGCAGATTGGCCGCTTCTGCCCACCAAATTAATTGATTGAAGGTGCGAGCAAAGTAATTAAACCATGATTCTTGGTCTTCGCCGATTTGTGGCGAACCATCCTCAGAGAATACGTCTTGCGCTTTGGGCACATGAATCATAGCCGAAACAGGCAGGCAACCTAATTCAGCAAGAAAAGTGCGCATTCCCACTGCTGCGCGCATACCTCCCCATTGCCCGGCAGAATAGGTGACTATTGCACTGGGTTTATAGGAAAATAAAGAGCTACCAAAGTGGTTTAGCAGGTTGGCCAATGCCGGACTCATAGAATGATTATATTCAGGGCTTATCATGATGTAACCATCACTTGATTGAATTTTGTCGGCTAACTGATTGAGCTCAGTAGGCGCTTGGCTTCTAGAATAAGCAAAGTGCGGCTTGAAAACAGGCTGCAACGGGTAATCCAGTGCATCCACCAGCTCAAATGTATGCGCCGCGTAGCGATGGTTTAAACATGCTATGCAGGCTTTACATACTCGCTCGCCAAGACGCGCAGGTTTAGGGGGAGTACTATTACGCACAGTCCCCAAAAAAACCAAAAACTTCATACCTTAGACTCCAATAAAAAAGACGCAAAGTGAATTAACTCTGCGCCTTTTTTGCTTCTCTACTATTCGTCGCCGTATACGATTTCACACTCAATACTGGTACTACAGGAAATCGAATTACGAATGAGGCATTTTTCATCTGATTTAATCAGTAATCTTTCTGCATTATCTTTGTTTTCGGTGCTTGGAATAACCAGCCTGACTTTTGATTTGACTTTAGTGAACTGAATTTTGCCATCAAACTTGTCTAACTCACCCTCTGATGAACATTCAATCGAATGCCATTGTAACTTCGCTACTCTAGCTATCGCACGAAATGATAAAACAAAACAGTTTGCAATTGAGGCCATAAAAAGATCTTCTGGGGACCATTTATCACCTGCTCCACCAAACTGTGAAGGTGGGGCTACGTCAATATCTGGCAAGTTTTCGCATTTCGCAGTTAAACTGCCAGATACATTGCCTTGAGCAATTACAGTGTATTGATGGGGTAAATCTTTCATTCACATAATCTCCAAATTTTATCAAATAATGACCTGTGGCAGACGCAAACAGCGCTAACAACAGTTGTTAAATGTGTGCCTTATTTAGTTGCGACTGCCTGTATCACAGCCCCTTTACCTGTATGGTATATCCCCTCGATAACGTCTCGTTCTATTTCTTGTAATTGGCTGAAATTCAGCCTTCCGAGATCCGATAGCAACGACTCTTTAGTGGTCATTGAATCAATCGATTTTCCGCCTCCGGTCGCATGCTTTAACTGTTCGGGAGTATAAGCTTCTAGCAAAAACACACCACCAGCTTTGAGCCCATTAACCGCGCTTTTGTATACTTGGCTGCGTAATTCGGTAGGCAATGGACAGAATATAGAAATAATGCCATCCCATATATCTTCACCAATATCGAACTCGGCTAGATCAGCATGAATAAGCTCTATTTCAACCCCTTTTTCTTTTGCCAACATTTCAGCCTTTTTCAAGCCTACTTCAGAGCCATCTACTGCCGTAACTGAATACCCTTTTTGAGCAAGAAATACCGCGTTACGGCCCTCTCCTTCAGCCAAACTTAAAACCCGACCTTGTGGAATAGCTTGATAATTTTCTGCTAAAAAGGTATTCGGCTCTTTGCCATAAGCATAGTCTTTGTCAGCGTATCTTTCATCCCACATTTAACACCTCTTTGATTCATATCAAACCAATAACAATAGTATCTCTAACATAATGCCGACGAGGCAGTTTTCTTAACGATGTTAGGCGCCTTTTAGTTTCGAACGTTCATTGTTCTTGATGATCTACGTTCATATCATCAGGAGGATCGCCGGATTCTTCACCCCGTTTAATTTGCTCGCGTTTTTGTTTATCTAGGCTTTCAGTTGCCGAAGGGGGAATTGGAAACAGCGAAATAAGAGGAAATATGGCTAAAAAAACAAAGGCGCCTTTAGAGTTTCTTTTTGCCCACTTAATAAGTTTGCTCAAAACAATGAAGAGCATAGGAAATATGAGCATCGCAGTTAGCCCAATAAGTTCCTTTCGATAGTTTCCTGCTTCACTGAGTATGTCCATTTACCAATCATTACAATGTATTCCAGATAAACTATAGATGGGTAGTAAAGAGTTAAAAATAAAGGGGGAAACGATAATTAACTCACCCCTTTTTTAAAAGCCAAAACCCTGTTGAATTTGACTTTCCGGCTCTGTTTCTTGAATAAGCTCAGGGCCTTGGTTGGCGACTTTATTGACTTGACTAGACACCGGATAATACTTGTAATCGTCTGCGTAAGGTAACCATGCTATCTCTTCGCTTTGACAAAGGTTTTGGTCAGCGTCAAACCATTGTTTAGCTAATTGTCTATCGAACATCAAAGGCATGGCGTGATGCAGAGGTTGTAACTCACCTTCTGAGGGACGGGTAATGATAGTAAATGAACCAGGGGCATCTTTTCTCGGAGACTCATATAAACCACCAAATAAAATCGGGTTACCGTCTTTACGACAGACAAAATAAGCTTGTTTATGCCCATTTTCTTGTCGCCATTCATAATAACCTAACGCTGGAACAATACAGCGTTGTCCGGTTTCCCACGCATGTCGAAATGAGGGCTTTTCACTCAGAGTTTTAAGCCGTGCATTGAAAGTAGAAAATTCAGTATTCGCAGTTTTCACCCAACTAGGTAACAACCCCCAGCGAAAGACCTCGCATCCATCTGGCGTCACAATGGGAGCCATTTGAGTGGGGGCTATATTAAAGCCCAATTCAGCCTGCGCTGGCCAGTCTGATAAAATATCTGCCCAACCGTGCATTGCCCCCACATGATTTGCGAATCTGCCACACATTAACTTTACTCTAGTGCTTAGTTGATCTTAACGAAAATTTAGTATGGCAAAAGGTAATCACAATTAACAGTATGTTGCTGAATACCTAGATTCCTTATCTTAAAATGATAAATGTTGTTGTAATAACAAGTTACCTTGGGTGTCTTTGAGACTCAAGCTAACCTTAATTTCATCTTTTGCATCATTTGAGTTAGGCCATTGAATATCAATTTGCCCAAAGTTTGCATCAATAAATGCTTGACCTTGTCGATGTTCATTGGGACTTATTTGATGCCAGCTTTCTGTCAAACCTGATGAAGTCAGCTCCCATATAGATTGTCCTTTTTCGGTTTTATCTACTGACAATTCCCCCCAATGTGTATCACCACTGATAGCGAACAAGTTCTTGATATTCAACTCATCTAGTAAGGCTAGCATGCGTTCACGCTCGTGCGGAAAATTAGCCCAGCTTTCCCAGCCAGTAAATTCAGAAATAAACTGGATACTAGACACTAAAATACGTAAATCAGCAGGCTGTTTTAATTGTTCTTCTAACCATTGCCACTGAGTTTCACCTAACATCATGCCCTTACCAGAAGGATCAGGCTCGTACGGGCCTAAGTTATTAGGTGATTTAATTTTTTCATATTGAGTTTTCGATACTGCATGAAGAGCACTGCGATTCCAGCGCAAATCTAATAATATCACCTGTACTTGCTGTCCTAGCGGCCCGTATATATAGGCCGTATAAGCACCATCTTCTCGACTACGTCTTTGACTATTATCAGGCTCTTTAAAATAATCTAGCATAAGTTGTTTGGATGCTTGCTTTTGAGGATATTCCGCACCACCATCATTTACACCAAAATCATGATCATCCCAGATTCCCACCACTGGCGTCGTTTCTCTTAATTGTTTAAAGCCAGGAACATTAGCTTGTTTTTGGTATTTTTCCGCTAACACCTGCATATCTTCTGTATCACCGTAAATATTGTCGCCTAACAGCATAAACAGATCTGGCTTTTGTTGATTAATCGGTGCCCAAATAGGTTGTGGTTTATCTTGATGCACACAAGAACCAAATAAAATCTTGGTGATAGGTTTAGTCGTTGCTTGCTGGGCGAATACAAAACCATGAGAACTCAATAATAAAATCAAGCAAACAGCATAAATATTGATTTTCATTGCTGGTTTACCTCAATAGCTTTACCAATGTCATCATTAAATTGGTCTGGCTTTATATTTAACAAACGAAGGGCTGTAGCGGCAACTTGGTCCAAACTAAATCTTTGCGTGTTTTTTTGCTCTCCTAATGGATGATCGTTTGCCATCATTTGCTTTACGTCTGGCCCCATGGCAGCGAGCCAAATTTCGTTTGAACCCACTATCCCATTTTTGAACTCTGCTTCTGCATTAATATAACCCTTTACCGCTTCAGGGCTGCCATGGTGAGGCCAGCTTTTCAGTGTTTCACCACGCCCGTGATCAGTGGTAATAATGAGATTAGTCTTACCTGCATATTCCGGCATACTTTGTAGCTTCTGCCATAAATTTGCGATTAAGCTATCTGCACGATGCAGTGCATCCACATATTGCCAATAACTGCCATTGTGCGCAAAGTCATCTGTTTCACCTAAAGCCAAATACAACACTTTGGGTTTAAATTGTTCAACATATTCTTCTGCGAAACCCATTGTAAAAGCATCCAAGCGTACGTTATGCCATGGGCTAGGTATATTTTGTTGCAATTGATTTAGCCACTCGGTTCTTTCTGACAGATTTTGCCAGTGTGCAGATTCAAAACCAGCATTGATTGGCAATCCACTTCGTTGCCGATTAATGATTGCCGGAAATACATCCCAACTACCGAATACAGCAACCTTATGTTGATAAATTGGTTGTTGATTTAGCCATTCCAAAAAAGTAACGTTTTTGTTGTTATTGGCTGCATTATCACGAATCGTTGGATCGGCTTTACCGGTTAATAGCTCGTTATATCCAGGGTATGAAAACCACATGGAATTGTTTACTGTCATGGCAGAATTAATGTCTCGATTACCCAGCAATAGCCCATTATTTGCAATTTTCGACCAAAGAAACGGCATAAGCCTAGTTCTTTTTTCACTTGCAGAAGAACCGCCAAACTGTTCAAGTTGGCGCTGTTTAATAGCAGAGTTGATATTTGCGCTGTACAACTTTGGTTCATAACCTCGATACACATCTTGCCAGCGAACCCCATCGAGGGATATGAGTATAAGGTTTTCAGCACTACTGGCCAACGCACTTGCCAGTAAAGTAAACAAACATAAAATCATAACCAATGCACGTTTCATTCAATTTCTCCATAAAAAAAGGGCTGCAAAAGCAGCCCATAGACACAGGGTCACACATAAAGCATTTTAATTAAAATTTAACCATAGCGTTGAATGCAGCGGTGCGTGGCGCTCCAATCCAAGCTGATTGACCAGAAATACCGCCTAAATAGCTTTCATCAAACATATTGTTTACGGTAAGACGAAGCTCTATAGAATCAACACTTTCGCCCAAATCATCAATAATCACACCAGCATAGAAATCAGATACTAAATAGGCATCTGCAACTTGCGTATTAGCCGCATCGATAAAACGATCATCTACCCATTTCGTCGATAGCCCTGCGATATAATTATTTCTATTCCAATCGATTGAAATAACCGCCATATGTTCGGCAGAACCAAATACGGTATTTCCAACTGGGTAATCGATTGAACCATCAGTATATTCAGCGTCATTTTTAGTGAATGAACCGTAAACGCTTAAGTTGTCATTTACTTGAATATTGATACTAGCTTCAAGACCGCTAGAATCGATACCCCCAACGTTTACATATCCGCCATTGGTGCCGATTAAGAAATCAATTCCATCTGGTGAATCAGGTGCAATAAATGTCAATCTGTCTTCAAATTTAATTGAATAATAAGTCAAACTTGCAGTAACAATGTCGCCATTGTAACGAACACCTAAATCTAGATTTTCTGCCGTTTCAGGCGATATATCTGCTAACTGAGATGAATCAGCTTCAAGCACTGTGTCTTTAATGGCTGCAAAGTTTTCAGCATAGCCAGCAAATACTTCTAGACCGTCAAGACCGGTTTGGACCACTAAACCAGCGCTTAACAACAAATCGGAATCTGACGAAATACTGACGTTTTCTGTCTCACCAAAGTTGTCGGTCCGTTCTAAATCTACGTAAAATTGTTTAACACCAAAACGTGCGGTGAACATATCTGCCTCAAGGGTGTCTTCCAAAAACAACATGGTAGTTTCAACAGGGAAAGAACGGTCATATTGCACCCAATAAGGGGTATTATCGAACTCATAACCAACTCTAGAATCAATTATTTTGTGCCAATCTCGAGACTCGTTACGATCATAATCTTCATACCAAATCCCACCGCGAAGATTGTTTTGCATATCATTTATTTGCGCAATCCACGAAAAATCAGCATTAAATCCAATACGCTCTTTTTCATAGTGAGTATGGCGATAAGAACTAACCGGCAATGCACCAGATGCATAACACGCTGGATCATATTCGGCACCAGCTCCGCCATAAGGGAAGGTGATTGAACTTACACAACCATCAATGGGTGACAAAGCAACGCCAGTAGCATCCACAAAGTAGATTGTCGACAACGCACTGCCACCTTCTACGATATTGCCAGAAACCAACTCAGAATGAGGCTGATCCGTGCCATCAGCTTCCACATCCACTAGGTATTGAGGGATCCAATCGCCACGACCTTCATTGTAATGATAATAGGCATTAGCATTGACGACTACAGAACCGAAATCATGCTCTAATTCAACATAAGCAAACCGATTTTCACGTAGTGTCGACCAGCCTTTACGATATAATTGATCGATATAGGGAATCCCAGTCCATTCAGACGTTAAGCGATCCCAATCTGGATTTTGAACAAACTGATCCAAACTAACTCGTTGGTAGTTGTCTTCATGGGCATCATCCCAAGAAAAATATGCGGTTAAATCAGTGTCGCCATAACTGCTTATGATTTTTGCGGCAATGTGATCGCGAGTATTTTCAGCCGATTGATTAACCCAATCGGTATTGCTAGAACTTGAAACACTAAACCACGCATAAGTATCTTTAGCTATTTCGCCGGTTTCATAACGCACAAACATTTTTTGCGCATCGAAATCACCCAATGTGGTACTAAAAATCATTTGTTCTTCAGTGCCAGGCTCAATAGTTACGAAATTTAATGTGCCGCCTAGGGCTTCGTTAGAACGAGATGCTATATCAGATGTACCTTGAGACACTTCAACAGTTGCAAGATTTTCAGTGTCGATATAACGATTCGCTTTAGCGCCACCACCATAGTTGGAATTACCATTGGCAATACCATCGACGGTGATACCAATCTGCTGTTGATCTAGACTTAACTGGAATCCTCGAATAGAAACAGTGGTTGACCAATCATCTGTTCCGAAGGTATCCCCTTCATTAATTAATACACCAGGTAAATTATCGATAACGGACAGAACACTGGTAAGCGAACTTTGCTGCAATAACATCGTCTCCGATGTCTGGTTATTGGCATAAGAAACACTTTTACCGATAACACTGATTTCTTCTATTTCAGCTTCTTGGGTGTTTTCTTGAGCATACGAATGCTGTGCAAATAATGCTGCTGCCACGAGCATTCCAAGACTCGAATAATGAAATGGTAGTTGTTTATTGTTGCGCACCATGGTTCCCTTTTTGTATTTAATTTTCGGGCGCTAGAGTGCTAGGAAGTGATGACAATAGAGTTTAATTTCAATGACATTTTAAAGAAGGTTTTACTACACAAAATTTACGATATAAAAAATTAATTCCTAAAAAACATAATCTTACATAGATTACCTCAAGTGCTTTTCAGCTCTTATTCATAACTATAAGTATTCAAATGTTGTGTCTTTGTGGATAAACAAGCACATTATGCTTTCTTTTATAAGTTGGGAGAATGTTATGCTTAAATTATATGGGTTTGCCGTTAGCAATTACTTCAATATGGTGAAATTGGCCGCTGATCTAAAAAAAATCGATTACCAAGAAGTGATAACCTACCCAAATCAAACACCAGAATATTTAGCTATATCCCCTACGGGCAAAGTGCCTGCGTTAGAAACGGAACATGGTGTCTTGATTGAAACCAATGTCATTTTAGAATACCTAGATGATAATTATTCTGGCATCAAATTATATCCCGAAGACCCATTTCAGAAAGCCAAAACCAAAGAGCTGATAAAAATGCTTGAGCTTTATATGGAATTGCCTGCAAGGCGTTGTATGGCAGAAGCTTTTTGGGGTGTACCAGGAGAGGATATCACTAAAAAAGAAGTTAAACGTGCACTATTAAACGGCATGCAGTCACTCTCTAGAGTCGCTTCTTTTTCTCCATATATCGCTGGCGACCAGTTTACCGCTGCAGATATTTTCTTTTTGTATTCTGCTGATATAGCGCTGCCAATAGCAACTAAGTTATTTGATATCGACTTATTAGCCGAAGTGCCTGGAGCCAAGGAACTATTAGCCAAATTAAACGACATGCCAGAAGCAAAAGTGATTGCTCAAGCTAGAGTTGAAGCTATGCCCGCATTTAATGCATACTTGCAAAAAGCCTTTCAGAAATAGGCACACAACCTAGTCTGATCCCTGCCTTAATATTGGAGAACTCAATGAAGAGAACTCGTGTTGCATTAACTGCCTTAGCAGTGGTGTTACTTGGTTATACTGGTGTTCGCATTTTTGTACCAAGCTATTTGGAACAACAAATGAACAAAGTGGAGCCGGTTGACACCATCACGATCAGTCAAGATGCTCAAGCATTTCATAATTCGTTAATAGTAGGCGATTGGCATGCTGATTCACTGCTGTGGAACAGGGATTTGTCTGAGCACGGGCAAACTGGACATGTGGACATTCCGCGTTTGCAGCAAGGTAATGTTGCGTTACAAATGTTTACTACTGTAACCAAATCGCCAGTGGGACTAAATTACGAAGAAAATAACACAGATGCCGCAGACAACATTACTCGATTAGCATTAGTTCAAGGTTGGCCGATGGACACCTGGACTAGCTTAACTGCAAGGGCATTATTTCAAGCTGATAAACTTTTAGAACAAGCGCAAGAGCATGCAAACGATTTTGTTGTGGTCACTTCGCAAACAACACTAGCGACATTTTTAGAAAAGCGTCAACAGCATCCTAAACTTGTTGCTGGGCTTTTGGGAACAGAAGGTTCTCACGCGTTAGATGGAGAGTTGGAGAACATTCAAGTTCTGTACAACAAGGGCTTTAGAATGATGAGTTTACAGCACTTTTTTGACAACAAATTAGGCGGCTCTTTACATGGCACTAGCCAAACTGGTCTCACCGAATTTGGTAAACAGGCTGTCGAAAAGATGCAGCAGTTAGACATTATTGTCGATGTATCTCACTCATCTGAACAAACCGTTAAAGATGTGTTAGCCATCAGCACCTCACCGTTAGTAGTTAGTCACACAGGCTTCTATGGTCACTGTCAATCAAAACGCAATATTAATGATGGCTTAATGCAACAAATTGCCCAAGCTGGAGGCCTTATTGCTGTTGGTCATTGGGATGGTGCCATATGTAGTACTCAACCAACAGATATAGCAGATGCGATCATTTATGGCATCAACTTGGTTGGCGATGAGCACGTTTCTCTAGGTTCAGATTTTGATGGTGCTGTCACTACGGCATTCGATACCAGCCAGTTGGCACTCATCACTCAGTCCCTTTTAAACAAAGGTGTGTCAAAGGAATCTATAAGCAAGGTCATGGGTGGGAATATGCTGCAATTTTTGCAGACTAATTTGCCGGTTAACTAAGCATATACCAACAAGATCCGTTTTTAACAACTGCAGAACGTGACTTTTGTCACTTGTTTAGTACCTAAAACCATATAAAGTTTAGGTACTAAACATTCAGCAGGAAGTCTATATGGATCACCCAACACCGATATTACAGGCAACGAATCTCAAAAAATCATACGCTGCGGTAGAAGCAATTAAAGGCGTCGATATTAACATCCAAGGTTCAGGTGTTTTTGCCATTTTAGGACAAAATGGCGCTGGCAAAACCTCACTGATAAAATGTGCTCTGGGATTGGAAAAAATCACTTCTGGTGATCTAAAAATCATGGGGCATCAACCTGGCAGCCTAAAAGCTAAACGTCAAACTGGTGTTATATTGCAAGACTCTGACTTACCTGACTTGCTCACAATACGAGAACAAATAACCTTATTTGCTAGCTACTATCCCAACCCTTTTTCTGTACAAAAAACCATAGAAATGTGTGAACTTGAGGCCTTTGCCGACAAACGCTATAAAAAATTATCTGGTGGACAAAAAAGAAGGGCGCAATTTGCATTAGCCATTGTTGGTGACCCGCAATTAATTTTTCTAGATGAACCAACCACAGGTCTAGATATAGAAGCCAGACGCAATTTATGGGCAGTTATTCGAGGGTTTGCCGAACAAGGCAAAACGATTGTACTGACTACTCACTATTTAGAAGAAGCTGAGAATTTGGCAGATCGAATCATGATTATGAATTCAGGGGTCATTGTTGCTGACGCATCTCCGAATGACATTCAGAAGCAAACAACCGGCTCTGTAATTCGCTGCGAAACCAACCTTTCCGAAGAACAACTGCGTAGCATCGTTGGCGTAACGTCAGTTTCAATTTCAGGACGATTTAGTGAAATTAGCAGCGTTCAAATCAATCAAACGCTGTTAGAAATATTGAAACTAGATCAACAGCTAGTCGACCTCACCGTTAGCCAACCCAAATTAGAAGATGTGTTCAGTCAGCTAAGCCGAACCAAGGAGTTAGATCATGAATAGGTTAATCCATTCTTTTAATCTGGAAACCGGTGCCGAATTACTTAAAGCTTTTAGAGCTCCTGATTTTATTCTTCCAACACTGGGGATGCCGGTAGCTTTTTATTCACTGTTTGCCATCATGCTACCTGGAAGCAGTAACAATCCAGACTATCTGTTAGCTACTTATGGTGTTTTTGCTGTTATGGCTCCGGCTATATTTGGTTTTGGGATAAGCGTAGCCAACGAACGCGATAAAGGTTGGCTTGATCTTAAGTTGGCCGCGCCTAGTCAAGGTTTCAGTTACATAGGCGCAAAGGTTTTTAGTACGCTGTTATTTTCAAGTATTTCTTTAGCTATTATGTATATGGTTGCTGGTTTCGCGGCAGGCGTTGCATTGCCACAAAATACTTGGGCGCTACTGCTAATCACTCATATTACTGCCACTTTTCCTTTCATATTGATTGGCTTAATCATTGGTTTTGTCTGCAATGCAAACGCATCAATAGCGATATCTAATATTATTTTCCTAGCCTTTGCTGCATTAGGCGGATTGTGGATCCCAATTATGATGTTTCCCCAAAGTATGCAGACATTTGCACAGTTCTTACCCACCTATCATCTCAGTGAGATCGCACTGTATGTATTGGGGGCACCAGGGGAACGAAATGTGTTCTACCACATTATCGTCGTCACTTTTATGAGCCTAGTGTTGTTAATAACAACCGTATGGGCATGGTCAAAACAACGAAATCACTAAGATTAAAAAGGACATTCTAATGATTAAATATATTTTTGCAGTGGTCTTTGCGTTAGTAGTTGGAACCTTAGTTGTTCTAGTTTTCACTCTACCCACTCCCACAGCTTTAACGGACGTGGAAGCTGATAAGTCGGAAACGCATGCAACGAACACAGTGCTACTAAAAAACTTGCGAGTATTTGATGGTCACAAACGAATTGAACACACCAGCATATTAATTGAAGACGGATTTATCGTTAAAATTGCAGATATCAACAGTGACGAAATGAACGACGCTGTCAAAGGTAATGATATCAATGTTATAGAGGGTCAAAATTTAACGGTTATACCAGGTATTATTGATGCCCACACGCACTCCTACGGTGATGCATTGAAAGATGCCTTGCGCTTGGGAGTGACCACTCATTTGGATATGTTTACCAACGAAAGTTGGCTAATAAAACACAAAGCAAGCAGCCAACTTCCGCTACAAACAGATAAAGCTGACTTATTTAGTTCTGGCACACTTGCCACTGTGAAAAACGGACATGGCACCCAATTTGGATTTAGCATCGATACCGTAGATAGCATGGAAGAAATTGCTGAATGGGTAGCGAAACGCAAAAATGCTGGTGCTGATTATATTAAATTGGTTTATATGCCAGATCAGCAATATATACCAAGTTTAGACAAACCCACAGCTATTGAGATTATTAAACAAGGCCACCTGCAAGGCTTGAAAGTGATGGCGCACATATCAACACAAAGCGCAGCTAAAGATCTTATTGAAGCAGATATTGATGGATTAGTGCATATTTTTGCCGACCAAGTTGTCAGTGATGAAGTGGTTGCTTTAGCCGCTCAAAAAGATATTTTTATTATCCCCACTCTAGCGGTAATTGCCTCGGTAAATCAACAACAGCGCAATAGCAAATTGTTAGCAGATGAGCGAATTTCTACGAAGCTTTCAAGCCAACAAAAAAACACTCTACAGGCTAGCTTTAACTCAACAGCTAGTGGTTTTGATTTCGCCATAGCAAAGCAAAACGTGCTTCGCTTCAATCAAGCCGGCGTGACTATTTTATCAGGCTCAGATGCACCTAACTCAGGCACAGCATACGGAGTAAGTGCTTACCATGAAATTACATTATTAGTTGAAGCAGGGATGACTCCAAGTGAAGCGCTGAGCGCCGCAACAAGCGCAGCTGCTAAACGCTTTAACTTGCAAGATCGAGGAACAATTGAAATTGGAAAGCGAGCTGATTTAGTAATTGTAACTGGCGATCCAACTGCCAACATAGACAATATTTTCAATATCAAGCACATCTTAAAAAATGGTTTTGAAATACAGCAATACCTACCAGAAACTACCAAAGGGACACCACTAAAAACTGCATTATTAGGCGATTTTGAAGGACCCGATAGTTTGCAATATAACGACGACTTCAATTGGGGACATACTGACGATCGGGTGGCCAATGGCAACTCTATAACAACCATTGCCCTTCAAGAATTTGCAGGAATGAATAACAGTGGAGGGTTACATGTTTCTGCTGCTGTTAATTCTGGATTTCCATATCCATGGGCTGGCGCTGCACTAGGTGACTTTTCCCCCCCCATTAACGGTGTGGATATCTCAGCGTTTGATACTTTGGTATTTGATGTAAAAGGCTCGGTTGGCAACTATCGCGTGTTATCTTTTTCAGCCATTTCATCAGGAATTCCACCAAGTCAAAATTTTGAAATAACCGAGCAATGGCAAACCGTGCGTTTACCTTTATTAGGATTTAAAGGCTTAGATCATACAACACTTTCAGGCTTAGCGTTTGTAGCAGGGCCTACTCTCGGAGAGTTTGAATTTATACTTGATAATGTACATTTAGAATAATAATTACCGTTAAGATTAGGGTTTCAATTTGGTAAATCATCTGTTGCTTTTCCGGAGTGGTTAAGCAATGCATTATTTTTTTCAGCTTCTACCTCAGCATTTTCGATAAGCTGTTGTTCCGCAAGTTTATTTTTTTCTGCGGCTAGTGAGATTAGGTCTTTTTCAGATTGCGCCATTTGCAACTCAGCAAGTTTGTCGAGTGAGCGATGTGCCTGCTCCATTTCAGTCAGTGAATCGGTTAGTAATTTTTTTTCTGTTTCAAGCTCGATAGCTTGATCATGCTTTTGTTGTTCCATAAGCAAACTTTCTGGATTTTTTGACTGCTCAGTCTCTGACGAATTAGGGCTACAAGCCGCTATCGTTATAAATGACAGTATGAAGAGCATATTTATACGCATGTCTAGTTCCTAACATTACAATTATATTGGAGCTGGGTTATTATCATATGATGTTTATTGACGGTAATGAAGCCTAGGTTGTAATGCAAACCACCAAAACGTGCCATTTTAAAATTATTGCTTTGCTGGCAGCTCTTCCTGCTACCTATGTTTTAGCAGACGTATTACAACCCTCGACTATAACCTTAGTAGATACTCAATATAATAGTACCACTTGGGCGGCCAGTAATTTACAGGACGGTGATTCAAACACTCACTGGTTATCTAGCAAATTAAGCAACAACATTAATTTCCAACTCAACGACAGTAACGAAGCATACTGTGTAGAAGAATTTGAATTAACCAATTACGGTAAAGATTCAAGTTCACTAAAACAATTTATGTTACTCACCACTTCAGACAGCTCTTTAAGTGCCGACTCTGGTACTGATGGATGGCGTCCAATCGTAGCTGAGCAAAACCCCACTGCAAAAATTGATTATTTGAGTTGGGCGCAAGGGGCTCGGTTGGTATCGGTGGACAGTGAATACAATAGCACAACATATGGTGCGAAAAACCTTAACGACGGCAGCAACAAATCAAGATGGTTGTCGAAAAAATCGAATAACACCATTGAGTTTAATTTTGATACCGACTGGAATGGCAACGCTGGAAATTCAATCCCCATCAGTGAAATACAAATTACAAACTACGGTAACGATGATCGCTCAGTAAAAGAATTCCAAATTGAAGTTACCACTGATGGTGTAACTTGGAACAAACTTGAAGTCCCCGGCTCAGTCGCGGGTGATGACGACTATATATACTCCAGGACACATAATGGTGGTGTATTAGGCACTGTTGATAGCGAATACAACGCCACTACCTGGGCTGCTGAGAATATGCAGGATGGCGATGACAACTCACTTTGGTTAAGTCGCAAAAATAATAACACTATCGAATTTTCTTTTGACCCAAATAGTAATGGTACAACTGGAGCCGAAGGAGATACTGATGATGTCTTTACCTTTAGTAAATTTAACCTAAGAAACTATGGAGCGCACACTCGTTCAGTACAACAGTTTCAAATTGCAGTGCAAACTCTGAGTGACACCAGTTGGCAAAAAATTTATGTGCCGGGCTCAGCTATTGGTGATAACGATTTTAATTTTGCTATGTCCCATAATGGCGGTACTTTGGTTGAGATCGATAGCGAATTGAATTCCACCTCTTGGGGTGCTGACAATATTCACGATGGTGACGCAAATAGTAGATGGCTAAGCTCAAATGGAAATAACACCCTAGCCTTCCAATTTGACGTTGACGAAGATGGCTTAATGGGTACGGCAACAGATTATTTCACCCTCGAAAGCTTCCGATTACGAAACTATGGAAATGACGATCGGTCAATTAAGCAGTTTCAAGTTTCAGTCAAAACCGCCTCAAATCCAACATGGCAAAAAATAGCGGTACCTGGTTCCACAAGTGGCGAAGCTAATTATAATTTTGCTTTAACGTATCAAGGCGGTACCTTAACCAGTTTTGACAGTCAGTATAACTCCACGTCATTGGCTGCGAAAAATATTCATGACGGTGACGGAAATTCTTCTTGGCTAAGTAACAAAACTAATAATTTCTTTGAATTTCAATTTGATGCTGATGGGGACGGCTCACTCGCCACTGCCGCGGATCAATTTACCTTACAAAGTTTTTATTTGAAAAACTATGGAAACGATGACCGCGCTATCAACGAGTTCCAAGTAGCGGTTAAGACATCAGCAAATCCAAACTGGCAAAAACTCAGTGTGCCAGGCTCTGTCATTGGCGAACCTGACTATAATTTTGCTTTAGCGCAACAAGGTGGGACATTAGTCAATATTGATAGCCAATATAACGCCACCTCCTATGCAGCTGCAAATCTGCATGACGGCGACTTAAACTCATCTTGGTTAAGTAGTAAAAGTAACAATACCTTGGACTTCCAATTTGATCTCGATGATGACGGTAATTTATCAGGAGCCGGGGACAGATTTAAACTTGAAGGCTTCAATTTAGTTAACTACGGCAATAACGATATTTCAATTAAGTACTTTCAAATTGAAGTTAAAACCCTTTCTAATCCAGATTGGATAAAAATTCCTGTCGCTGGCTCAGGGGCCAACGAACCAAATCACAATTTCTCATTGAGCTATCACGGTGGTAGTTTAACTACTCTAGATAGTGAGTATAACTCTACCTCTTACGCCGCCAAAAATTTACACGATGGTGACCAAAGCAATCAATGGTTGTCCTCCAAACAAAATAATACCTTAGCCTTTACTTTTGACACCGATAATGACGGTACCAATGGAGATCCGATTAATTTCGATACTTTCTCTCTGGTTAATTACGGTAACAATATATCAGTACAGACCTTTGAACTTGATATTCAAATTTCAAACGGTCCATGGCAAACCATCAATGCCCCAGAGGGCGGGACGACTTTTACCGCCAACATGGATAATGATTTGCAAACTTGGTCTGTCGGCGCTTATAACAATGTCACAGCTACACGCATACGTACCTTAAGTAATTACGGACACTCTACCTTTACGGGCGCCAGAGAATTAACCTTTTCAGGTGATTCAGTTGGACCTACCTATACTTATACTGCCGCTAAAAATAACGACGGTGAAAGCTTCAGCATAGATCCAGCTTATCAGTTTGAAAATATAACGGATGTGCGCTTACGCACAATCTCCAACTATGGTCATTCTAGTTATATTGGCGCGAAAGAATTTAAACTTTTAGGGCCATCGGTTAGTGAAAGTAAGACGTTTAAAGCAGCAATGCATAGCAATGGTGAATTGTTCAGCCTAGATAGTGAAGACATCCCCGTTAACGTCACAGATGTGAAACTCATCACTATTAGTAATCACGGCGATCCATCCTATATCGGTGCTCGTGAATTTGAGCTGCTGGGATTGTCAGTAGCCCAAAGCAAAACCTTTACAGCGGCTATGAACGATAGTGTTCAGACTTTTACTCTAGACCCTGCCGATGTGCCAACTGATGTAACCGATGTGAAACTAGTAACCATTAGTAATCACGGTGACAATACCTACATTGGGGCCAGAGAATTTGAACTACTTGGCCCATCAATTACCAGAACGAAAATTTTTACCGCGGCCATGCATTCAAACGGAGAAACTTTTCAGTTAGATGAAGATGACATTTCTGAGGAAGTCACTGCAGTCAAGTTAATAACCATCAACAATCACGGTGATACATCTTACATCGGGCTACGTGAATTTGAAGTAATCGGGGAATCGGTTACTCCATCAACCACCTTTAGTGTGCCAATGTCAGCAGCACCATATGACATAGTATTGGATGAGGAAGATGAAGTTACAGATGTAATAGGAGCACGTTTAGTAACCATTAAAAATCACGGTGACCCAAGTTATACAGGTATCGCTGATTTTAAATTACTGGGCACAGCAATTACCCCAAGCTACATATTTACTGCTGAAAATACGACTTTATTACAGAGTTATGATTTTGATCCTATTACCACCAATATTCTGCGGTTCCGTAGCTTGAACAATTATGGAAGCTCATCTTACGTAAGGGCCACTGATTTTAAATTAAATGAAGGGGTCTGCAAAAACGCGCAGTGGCGGATGGATGAAACCAGCTGGAATGGTACGGCAAACGAAGTAAAAGATAGCACTAACAGTGGTTACGACGCAGTTTCAGTGGGTTACGGGGTGGGTACTGATCCAACTACATCTGCGATGAACCCCGCCCTTGAGGGCGATCCAGGTTCATGTGGGTATGGAGAATTCGATGGCGTTGATGATTATATTGTTAGTGCAAATGGAGACAGTTTAGACGAGTTAACAGCCATGACGTTATCAGCGTGGATTAAGGCCAGTAGTTTTAATCAAACCAATGGCACGGATTCACGGGGGGTGTTTTCAAAAGGACCTGATGGTGTTGACGGCGTTTCTTATGGTGCTTTTTTTACCAACTCTGGCGGCAACCGACTGTATGTAGACATAGATGGGGCGAATGACAGATTTCAATCGAACACCAGTTTTGTGGTTGATACTTGGTATCATATTGCTATTGTTTTCGATGGTACCCAAGACGAATCAGAAAGAGTAAAACTATATGTTAATGGTACTCTTGACGGTACTTTTTCTGAGTCCAGTAGCCTAATTCCTAATACTTCAGGGGATTTTTATATTGGTAATTTATATTCATCGGCAAATCAGAAAAGCGTTTTCCATGGGGCCATTGATGAGGTAAACCTGAGGCCGACGGCTTTGAATGCGGCAGAAGTATCTAGCCTTATGGGCACAACCCGCTCTTGTACTGTGCCACTACATCATATCCAAATTGAACATGATGGAGATGGTTTAACCTGCAGCGCTGAACCTGTTACGCTCAAAGCCTGTGCCAATCTAGACTGTACAGATTTAGTCCCCATAGACGTCAATGTAACCCTGGCAGCCACGGGAAGTCCGTCTACATGGAGTAATAACCCAATCACTATTCCCAGTGGTGAAACTGTCAGTGTCGAGTTCAACCATACAACCGCAGAAACAATCACCCTATCAGCCGAAACAGATGTTCCAGCAATGAGTGATCTAGAGTGTATACCTGATTGTGATATTGTTTTTTCCAGCGGTGGTTACCTGCTTAGCTTAGAAGATCACACTGCATGCAGCACCACAAACTTAACAATTCAAGCGGTTAAGGTCGGTGACAGTAGTACCAGTTGTGCGGCTGCGGAAAATGGCGATTTATCCCTAGATCTAGTTTTCAATTATGCAAATCCAACCACTGGAACCAAGGTACCCACTTTAGATTCCACCGCCATGGCTGCCGCCTCAGTTACTCAGAATAGAATCATCAATTTTGATGAATCCGGAACGGCAGTATTGAGTTTTGAATACCAAGACGCCGGTAAAATTAGCATTGAAGTAAATGACGCAAGTGGCAACGGGTTGGCTTCTTCAACAGTAACGACGGTAGTTAGCCCGGCTAAATTAATTGTTGCCAGTCCTGATACTAATGCAGAATGTACAACAAACGATGCTAGCTGCAATGTATTTAAAAAAGCCGGTGAAGACTTTAATTTATCAGTCGCCGCGGCATGTAGTGACGGTACCATTACAGCAAACTTTGAAATGAAGAATATTCCCCTTACAGTAGATACTGTTGCACCGTTAACGGGTAATTCAGTGAGTTTAGGGGTAGCGAACATCAGTATTGATACAGCCGACAACGGCGTAAAATTAGAAACAAATCAAAGTGTTTCAGAAGTAGGTGTATTTACTATAACGGCAACACCGCCAGTTAATGGTTATTTTGGTAAAACTATTGATGCCGCAACAAGTGAAAGTATCGGTAGGTTTACCCCAGCGTATTTTGACTTAGAGACAGTATTTGATGGATTTCTTTCTGGAGGCGATCCTTTTGTCTATGCTGGACAGATGAACATTGCAAGCCCTGCTTCAGGTCAAATTAGCTACGCGACTGAACCTGAATTCACCATAACGGCCAAATCTTTAGATGGGCATACAACGTTAAACTATACCGGTGATTTCGTAAATTTAGATGAGTCCAATATTGTTAGAGTCAGTCCCACCGAAGATTCAAGCCAAATTGGTGCCGATGCCACTACTAATGTCTCTTTGAGCGCAAATCTAAAATCGCCGACGATAACCGAAATGAATGGGGTAATTAGTTATCAATTTAACTCAACCGATAATTTTATTTATGAGCGTAATGCCAATGCGTTAGTTGAACCATTTACAAGTAACCTAAGTTTGAAGGTTACATCGGTTATAGATGCAGATGGAATTACGGCAAACGATTCAGATGGAAATGCTGCCAACGGGGTACTTGAATTGCTACCATTCGGCGAAGAAGTGCGTTTTGGTCGATGGGTTTTGAAGAATAACTACGGCCCAGAAACCACTTCATTGAATATCCCGATGCAAATCGAGTATTGGGATGGAAGTCGTTTTGTGATCAGTAGCGAAGACAATTTCACTCGCTTCGACGCAGCAACCGACGTAAACATAACCGATATAAGTCTAGCTCCAGGCACTACTAGCGCGTCAGGCGCAGGTACGTTCGAGTCGGGACGCGCAGAATTCCTCCTTTCTCCACCTGGAGTTAATAACCAAGGTGATGTGCAAATTGAGTTTGAAGTCCCAACTTGGTTACAATTTGATTGGAGCGATATCGACTCTAACTATGACGGCCCATATACTGAGAATCCGTCCTCGGTAGCGACTTTTGGCATATTTCATGGCAACGATCGAATGATTCATTGGCGCGAAAAATCAAATTGATGATTTGTGCATTTTAACCAGTGCACACCTTGATTTAAAATTTTGTGTAGCCTGCCAAAGAAGCAGGCTCATAACACCAGTGAAAATATGCCTGTCTATCCTTCACCATCTTTCATTTACGTCTAATTGGCAATTTTTAGCTTTGCTGATATGCCATTTTCAGCCAATCAATCAGTTCTTCATCTACTTGATTTATATCAGTGATTTTAATCCGATGAGACACCATCGAATTGAAACTACCAGAAGCTTCCAATCGCCCCTGAGGCTCGACATTTTTAAGATTAAGACCAAGGTCAACACGGGTTTTAGTGGAAGGTTGAATGAGTGCAAATTGCTTATTGCGCCGCAAGCTAATATAAGACTTTTTTGGCGCTATTTGCATTTCACTCAAACTATCGAGAGCTTTAATAATAGTTGAGTATATTATTTTCAAATGTTGCTTAGAGCCACTATATTGCGTCTCTATTAAGTCTGTTTCGTTTGACGGAGTTGCATTACGATTGAGATAGTCATGGGCGATTAAATTGGCAAAACCGTGGGTCACAGCGAACTCAGTTTTCAACATTTTAACTATTTGACCATGCTTTTCATACTGTCCTTTGGTGATGATTTCAAACCAGCTGTTCATGCCCTTTCCGGTTTTCTGCTCCACGTTGTTGCGCATGGTTTGCGCCATTTCTTCTGGAGTTGCCATAAGTATTCTCCCAATTGTGATTATCTGTTTATTAACGAGTCATAATCATTAACCATTTAGAGCGGCCAATGCTCACTTTTACATTTACTTGGCACAGTAAAAGACAAAGCGCCAATCATGAATAGCATAAGTTGATACTTAAATGGCGGTTTGCCATGCTCAACGACACCTTTTAAAGTATTTAAAATAAACGGGACACCTTGCTCCATGTATTTTGCAGTTTTCGTTGCAACCGGCATATCTTCATTAATAAGGGTAAATTCAGTTCCCCCGTCCACTTCCTTCAACTTATAAGTCACCTTGCAATAAGGATCGTCTAAACTGGTAAATTTAAAGGAATGGGAGTAGGTAAAGGGAGGATCGAATTCCAGCACTTCCCCCACTACCGAGGTATATTTACCATTTTTACCAGTGCGCATTCTTATAGCTGCACCCTGTTCAAGCCCAGGAGTGTCCAAACGAGCATTAAAAAACTGAGCTTGTAGACCGTCTGTTTTAGTTAGTTGTTGCCAGACTTTATCTATTGGCGCCGCAATAAAAATTTTATGAACACTTTTTGTCTTGCTCTGGCTCATTTTCATCATCCTGCAATTGTTGTTCAATTTGGTTTTTAAAGCCGGTTAAACGGGATGCCATAAAACGACTATATTCATCCGTCCAGCGATCATAAATTTGTTGAATGGGTATGACGTTAAAATAATGGTGTTTGGATGTACCGATCTTTTCAGTAACTAACAAATTGGCCTGCTCTAGTATTTTTAAGTGTTTCATTATCGCTACCCTACTCATAGCGAACTGACGACTAATATCATTCACCAGACAGGCTGGATTGTTCTTCACAAAATCGAGAATTTGACGTCGAGTTTTATTTGCTAGTGCGCTGAAAGTATTGTCCATAACCAATATGTAACCATTAAGTTACATATAAAATAGCGGATATGTTTCTCAAAGACAAGTTTAAACGGTGCATGTTTAACATCGTTATAAGGGTTAGGTAGCATAATAGCCCAGTAATCAATTTTATTAGTTTAGGGTTTAATAGCTACAAAGGATATCTCACCATCACTTGGATTATATGATTTCGCCTACCATGCAATTTTTGATTGTATGAAATAATAACAAAAGGAGGCGTGACGGGACCACGCATTTGACCTTGAATGTAAAAATGCTCCCGAACATTTCCGTTCAGGAGCATTTAATTAGAGATTACTTTGGCTCGGTAATTGATACATCTACGCGAGCAATACATAGCATCTAATAACCGAGTTGAATATACCTTAGAACTGGTGCACTAAACTGGGCTTAAACTATTTACGAATGTTATTTCGCAAAACGCTTACGCATGCTCATCCCCATTAAACCAATGCCGAACAGCAAGATAGTTGCTGGAACTGGAACGGTAGTTGGATCGTCATCTCCAGGAATATCTACAGTACCTACTGTATCACCGAAAACATAAGAATAATTAAGAGTTGCTGAGTCCCCTGCATTCAATTCTCCGATCATAAAGCCAAGCCCGATACCATTATCCCCAGAAGAGTCGAAACCAAATGCTATTGGTGCAAAATCACCACCGATTAAATAATCGGCAGGGTTGATTTGTGAACAACACGCACCCTCTATACCTGTGTTATGTTCATAATCACTATCGGTAAACATACCCATAGTTAAACCACTGATAACACCAGAGGCACTGATGAAATCAGTTTGCGCCAATTCGCCAGCATCATCATAATCACCATCATTATTCAGATCTAATCCACGCTCATTGTTTGTATTTGCCGAACCGCCAAGATAGTTATCTGGATCAGGGTCAATTGCTCTTGAGAATGCAAGATTAGTCATGTCACTAATAGCGGTAATCGTGGTCGTAATATTCAGGTTTTCATCGGTATCATCAAAGAAAAAGTCATGAATAATATCGAAAAAACCATTGTCAGCAGTACCCGTCCAGCGAACATGGTTGTCAAATGCGCCACCACTAAGGTCTGTAATTGACACCTGACTTACGCTATCGCTTGAAGAGTTTCTATTACCTACAGTACTGAATTGGTCAGACGAGATACCAAAGCCTTCAAACGGGGTCCCCGGGCGAAGATAATCTCCTCGTGCAGTATCAAAAGTTCCTGTTCCAGTGGCATCATGAATTAAACCTGGTGAGGCGCTTTCATTCCCTAAGGTGCCATCATCTGACACTTGGGTCCAGAGGAAATTGCCTTGCATAAAAATAGGAGCGGCCGTTGCAGCCGATGCTCCTAACATAGCGCTTAATGTAATGCTTGCTAATGCCAGCTTTTTTGTTTTAATCATTGTTTTATTTCCTTTTTAATTTTGACAGTAATGCTTCAATCCTACCGAAGCTTCCGATGCTCACACCAATTTTGCACCTAGTTGGGTTACAAGCATAGTTTAAGCCAGCTTATTTTTACAAAATTAAATCAACAACTTATTAATATTTAGATAAAAATAATTACCGCCTATAAAGGGAGATATGTAAAAAAAACTGACAAAAATTTGTTTAAAGAAAAAATATTTGCGACATCCAGATAACTATTAATAAGACCGAGTGAAATCACCACCACGGGTGGCGAAATGGACTTACTCTACTCGGCAGCAAATACACGTCATCATAGAGCAAGGTAATGATTTAACTCAGGTTGCATATATTTTCTAATGCTTTTTGGCACTGATATTTCCAGCTCTTATCTTGTCCCACAAATTCTATCTTTACAATAATTGAAGCCAACCTTGTCAACTATCAATAAACCAATAGCTAGGTATTCTATTCATGAAAAAAAGTACCAATCTCACTAACATTTCTATAACAATATTACTAATAACCTAAGCCACAATTCATTTCAGAGGAAAGATATGACTAATATTGTAATCAAAACCCGCATCACAGATATGCTCGGTATTGAAAAACCTATAATACAAGCTGCGATGGGCTGGATAGCACGTTCACAACTATCATCTGCGGTTTCAAATGCTGGCGGTATGGGCATTATCGAAACGAGCTCTGGTGAATTGGATGCAATACGAGAAGAAATTATAAAAATGCGCGACCTGACGGATAAACCCTTCGGTGTGAACATTGCCCAAGCTTTTGTGCGCGATCCAAAAATTCTCGACTTCATTATTGATCAAGGTATTAAGTTTGTTACCACATCAGCTGGCGATCCAACCAAATATACAAATCAACTAAAAGCCGCTGGCTTAACCGTATTTCATGTAGTACCCAACTTCAAAGGTGCACTAAAAGCAGTAGAGGCAGGCGTTGACGGACTCATAGTAGAGGGTGGTGAAGGCGGCGGTTTCAAAAATGCCGACGACGTATCGAGCATGGTCTTGATACCGCAAGTATGTGAAGCGGTAAACGTACCTATAGTCGCTGCTGGCGGTATTATGGATGGACGCAGCATGGCAGCAGCCCTAGCCCTTGGTGCTGACGGTGTTCTTATGGGGACTCGCATCTTAAGCGCAACAGAAAGCCCCGTTCATCAAAACTGGAAAGACGCGATTATTGCTGCTGATTCAACTGACACTCTGTTTTTAAACCGCAAAGGTCCAGGGCCAGCGTTAAGAGCACTGCGCACCAAACGTTCAACTCGGATTTTAGAGGAAGGCTCACCAAGTATTTTCAGCGAATTCCAAGACACACAAGCGGTATACTTTGGTGGCGATCTAGAGGCAGGAATCGCTTTAACAGGACAAGTTGCAGGGCGCATTAAAGAAACAAAATCGATTAAACAAATATTCGATGAAACTCTTGCTGAGTTTGGTGAAGTCACAGGCCGTTTAGCTGCTTTAGTAAAAAGCAATTAAAGCATAAAAGAGGGTAATCATTGTTAACGGGGTCAGCACGCATAATTTAAAAAGCCGCAGTCCCCATAGGCTTCTATAAAACAACAAGTTACTCACATTGATTAGCTGATAAAGCGGCTCATCCGCACTTAATAAGCAGATTGATAAACACAACAACAATCTCCACCGTTACTCAGCTTGCTAGCTTGTCATGTTCTATCTTTGATGACCCGGGATCGAGACGCACGCGCAGCAGCGGGACACGACCCGTGGCACTGGTTCGATTTCAACCTAAAACGAAAAAGCCCCGCATTTTCATGCAGGGCTCTTGGAATAAATGGTGCCTCGACCCGGGATCGA
>NZ_JAHKPT010000003.1 GCF_018860635.1 Aliiglaciecola lipolytica | reverse complement strand
GCGTTATCGATTTGATCAAACGCTGATGCAGCACCACCATAGGTCTTTGCTAGAACTGTAGTGATTGCCGCTGTTAGCGTCGTTTTACCATGGTCAACGTGGCCAATTGTACCGACGTTTACGTGGGGTTTCGTACGTTCAAACTTTTCTTTTGCCATCTTAAATTTTTCCTAGCAAAGTAATTAAAAAAAACCTAATCAAAGAGTTGGGGGAGAACTGGTGCTGATAGGCAGATTCGAACTGCCGACCTCACCCTTACCAAGGGTGCGCTCTACCAACTGAGCCATATCAGCACTAAATATGGAGCGAGCAGTGGGAATCGAACCCACATCATCAGCTTGGAAGGCTGAGGTAATAGCCATTATACGATGCTCGCAAACCTATTCTCTATCCACCTCGTTGAAAGTGGTGGCGTGACACATTGCGTCACACCATACACCTGATTAAACTGCAGGTGCACAGTAAAAATGGTGGAGGGGGCAGGATTCGAACCTGCGAAGGCTGAGCCGGCAGATTTACAGTCTGCTCCCGTTGACCGCTTGGGTACCCCTCCAGGATTGATGGTGCCGACTGCCGGAGTCGAACTGGCGACCTACTGATTACAAGTCAGTTGCTCTACCAACTGAGCTAAGTCGGCACTGCATCAAGTGGGTGCGCATTCTAGAGTAATGATCCTAAGGGTGCAAGAGTATATTCTCAAAAAAACATGAAAAAATGCGGATTTATTTAAATTAATCGTTTAGTTGCCTAAAAAACCTACGGAACCAACAAATTGACAAAAATAATTGTGCGTTTTTACAGCAATTTATTAAAAATTATTTTTAAATTTATTTGCTAGGAATAAAACGACTTAAGCCTTGTAATACTAAATCTGGTTTAAATTGTACTTTTTCATCAATAATATTTTTGAGTAATTCACTATCGCCACCACACAAAAATATTCTGTAGTCATCAGAATAACCACTAATGCGCTTTCTAGCGCTGTATAAAAAACCTTCTAACATTGCCAAGCCGCCCATATTGACACAATCAGGTGTACTTTTTCCGAGTGACAATGCATCTGGGGTTTGTTGATCTGCAAACACTTTTGAGGTTTGGCTAGTGACTGCCTTGCGCATTAATTGAAAGCCTGGGGCTATCCATCCACCTAAGTGTTGTTCTCCGACAAGAACGTCACAGGTAGCTGCTGTGCCCAAATCTAAGATTGCTACGGGCAATTGGGTATGCAGCCGTGCGCCTAATACTGCAAGCCAACGGTCAACGCCTAAGGTCTGGAATTGTTGATAAGCACAACTAATACCAAACGCTGTAGCCTGAGTCACGACTTGTTGAAACGGGATATTATGCAAGTGACATAGCTGTTTAATTTTGAGTGTTACCTGATCATTTTGTACGCTGGCGGCTATGACACATTGGGCGCTGCTAATTTGATACTGTAAATCTTCGATAGAATCACAGACTTGAGTCACGACTTTTGAATCTGCGCTGGCAATTTGTGCGTACTTAATACGGCTATTGCCAACATCTATCAGTAAAATGTCATGCAGGCCTGACACTGATTTCACCTCCATGAAATGTTTCGATTTTGCCGTCTTTTTCTAATAAAAGAGCACCATCGTTATCAATCCCTTTCACTTTGCCATATACACACTGATTACCAATCATTAGTTTTACGGGTTTGTCGTAAAAGTAATCTAATTCAGCCCACTGGCTAATGAAAGGCCTTAAGCCTTGGGTTTCAAAAATCGTTAGCGCTTTAGTTAGCTCGTCAATTAAGGTGGCGGCAAGCACATTTCTATCAATAGTTAGGCCAGTAGCTTGCACTAAATCCGTCCAAGGTTGGTCAATGTTTAGCGCCTTTTTAGGTAAATCGATATTCAAACCTATGCCTAAAATACAATCACAAGCAGCGCCCATTTGCCCTTCAACTTCAACCAAGATACCCGCAAGCTTTTTATCTTGCAGGTAAACATCATTTGGCCATTTAAGCATTGCTCCTTTCACTGAAAGTGTCTGCAATGCCTTTACCACCGCAATACCTATTACCAAACTCAAACCATTAATAGCTTGATATCCACCAGCAAACGACCAGAACATCGACATATAAATACTCGAACCATAAGGAGATACCCAAGTCCGTCCTCTGCGTCCTCGTCCAGCAGTTTGCGCCTCAGCTAAACACACGTAACCATTACTTGGTTTCACATTCATGTCTCTGATGAACTGATTTGTTGAATCTATTACGTTTTGCACGTTTATCTGCGATTGCATCACCTGGGGCAATAACTGGGCAATTTTGCGGTGTTCTAATAAAGTTAAGGATTTCGCTAAACGATAGCCCTTTCCCGTTACTCTAAAGATATCTAAACCTAACTCACACAAGCCTTTAATGTGTTTCGACACGGCTGCGCGACTGAGTCCAAGCTCTTGGCCTAACACTTCACCTGAATGGAACTGTCCATCGGCCAAGCGTTGCAGAATAAGAGTACGAGAAAAATTAAAACTCACAGTGATACCAGCCCCTTGTTACCAATTAAACGTACTTCATTTTCTAAATGGATAGAAAAAGTATTCTCCACTTTGGTTTGAATTTCCCGCGCCAATTCTAATAACTCAGCCCCATTTCCATGACCGTTGTTTGTCAGTACCAAAGGCTGGTTAGGATGGCATTGAATCCCGCCTAATTGTTTGCCTTTAAAACCAAGATGGTCAATTAACCAAGCTGCAGGAACTTTGACACTGTTGTGATCCACCGAATAACAGGGTAAATCAGGCCAGTCACACTGCAAACTTGCGAAATGCTTATTGCTTACCAACGGATTTTTGAAAAAGCTACCAGCGTTACCAATTTCGTTAGGATCAGGCAGCTTCTCTTGGCGGATAGCAATGACTTTATTAAAAATTTGCTCTGCATTGGGTTGTTTTAGATTGGCTAGTTCACCGTAGTGATTGCACGCTTGCCAACGTTTAGGAATTTGAAGAACAACTTGCGTGATGATCACCTTACCGGCTAGATGTCGCTTAAAAATACTGTCTCGATAACCAAACTGACACTCTTCATTTGTCAAGCTATGTTGTTTTGCTGTGGCAATTTCCGTGAACATCACCTGTTTTACAAATTGATTTAACTCAACCCCATATGCACCTATATTTTGTATGGGCGCAGCTCCCACTGAGCCAGGAATCAACGCGAGATTTTCTAATCCAAAAATATTATTTTGCATGCAAAAGCAGACGAGTTGATGCCAGTTTTCTCCCGCACTAACCGTCAGTTGATAATAGTCATCAAACTCTTTAACGGTCTTACCTTTAGATTCTAATTTGATTACCGTGCCATCAAAATCTTCCAAAAAAACACAATTGCTACCTTCGCCGAGAACCCACAAAGGCGTTTCAACATCCTTTAGGGCTGCGAAGTCATTGTCGATGGATATCAATTTTTTACTGTGTGTAGAAAATCCAAAGGTGTGCAGAGATTTAAGTGAATGCAAGGTTGCTTCCAAGATATTTTTGCACAGTTTAACGAAAAGATATGCGGTGTAACAAGTGTTGCTTTGTGATAGGTCAAGTTTTCAGCAGAACAGAGGGAGTGGTTATCCGCGATCAGCCAGCCATAAAAAAGCCCGAAATTCATCGGGCTTTATTCTTCAGCATGGCTATTTATTTATCAATTCCGTGACTTTTGAGCATAAATACAAGCTCTTCAGCATAATCACGTAGTCTGCCATAGCGGCCACTATTGGCAAAATGCCCTGCCCCCATATTAATTCGCATAATTAGTAGATTGTCATCGGTCTTCATTTCACGCATTTTAGCGGTCCACTTAGCGGGCTCCCAATAGGTTACGCGGGGATCATTTATTCCACCACTGACCAACATAGGGGGATATTCCTTAGCTTCAATGTTGTCGTAAGGAGAATAACTTGCGATGAGATCGTAAGCTACCGAATCTTCTAGTGGATTGCCCCACTCTGTCCACTCAGGTGGCGTCAGTGGCAGCGTAGCGTCAAGCATAGTATTGAGTACATCGACAAACGGCACTCCAAGGGTCACTGAGCGCCATAATTGTGGAGCCTGAATGGTAACCGCTCCCATTAATTCACCGCCAGCGCTGCGACCCGAAATTGAAATATTGCCTTCAGACACATAATTTTCTTTAATTAGATACTGTGCTGCATCAACAAAATCATTAAAGGCATTGGTTCGTTTTTCCAGTTTACCATCCAAATACCATTGATATCCCAGCATGTCACTGCCACGAACATGTGCGATAGCGAAAGCAAAACCTCTATCTAATAAACTGAGTCTGAGTTCTGAAAATCCAGGTGGAACGGTTATCCCATAAGCCCCATAGCCGTACAAATGCATAGGCTGTTTGCCGTTCTTTTTGAAACCTTTTTTATATACCACTGAAATCGGAACCTCTACACCATCTCTTGAAGGTGCCATTAGACGCTCAGTAACATATTGAGATTTATCGTAACCAGATGGAATTGTAGTGACCTTTCTGGTTTCCAGCTTTTTATCGTTAACTTGATAATCAAATACAGTGTCAGGGGTAACCATCGATTCATAGTCAACCCGAACAAAGTCTTGATCAAACTCTGAACTATTGCCTAAAGAAGCCGAATAAACCGGTTCAGGAAAGGCAACGTCATGGGAGTTTCCTTGATAGTCGCGAATTCGAATTTTATCAATTCCCTTTTCTCGAGCCTGTAAGGCAATGAAACCTTTGAATGTCTGCATTCCCAATAAATAAAGATCGTCAGAGCCTTCAATCAGTGTTTGCCAATTGTCGTAACTTGGTTGGCTGTCATCAACACTAACAAATCTTGAATTTTTGTGGGTATCGTTGGCTAAAATATAGAATTTACCATTAGCGTGATCTATTGAAGCAGAAAATTTCATCTCCCTTGATATCAATAACTTAGGTTCAGAAAACAAATCGTCGCCTGGAATAACACTGAGTTCAGATACTTCTCTTTGCCCACTGCTTACTACCAAGTACTTATCGTCACTGGTGAAATGGAAGCTTAAGAAAAAGCCATCGTCTGCTTCACTCAGAATAATTTTATCGTCAGATTGCTGACTACCAATTTTATGCACATTAATGCTAGCTGTGCGCCATTTATCTTTTTCCAACTGGCCATAAATAACCGTTTTGCTGTCTGCGCCAAAGGCGATTTCGCCATTTACCTCGGTTATTTCATCTTCTAAGTATTCACCACTTTGTAAGTCAACAATTCGAACTGTGTAACGTTCAGCGCCATCGGTGTTGAAGGAATACACCAGCAAGCGGTTATCAGGACTTATATCCCAGCCGCCTAAAGTAAAATAATCGAAATCTTTGGCTAGTTTAGTTTCATCAAGAAAAACCTCTTCTTCACCAGTAGTCAGATTTTTGCGGCTACGTGTTCGATATTCTTCGCCTTCGCGGTAATACCAACGATATTCGTAACCATTGTCAATCCAAGGAACCGATTCTTCTTGTTCGTTTGTACGCCCTTTAACTTCTTCGAAAACCGTGTCGATAAGGGACTTATTAGGTGCTAAAAACTGGTCGAAGTAAGCATTTTCTGCAGTTAAATAGTCAATGATGGGCTTGTCATTCACTTCCGGATATCCAGAATCTCTAAGCCAGTGGTAAGGATCATTTAACTCTTTACCGTGGTATTTAGCTGTGTAATTTTGCTTTGCGGCAACTGGGGCG
Organism: Aliiglaciecola lipolytica; assembly: GCF_018860635.1. GTDB lineage: Bacteria > Pseudomonadota > Gammaproteobacteria > Enterobacterales > Alteromonadaceae > Aliiglaciecola > Aliiglaciecola lipolytica_A. Next base: position 14,467 of record NZ_JAHKPT010000003.1, on the reverse strand, counting down.
GCAACGCTGAGTTGTTTTAATCTGGGGTAAGTTTGCATTTCGGGTTCTTTGTCATTTGAACAGGCAGATAAAATTAATACGGGTACTAGTAATGAGAGTGCTAAACGCATTGGATAAATGTCCCTATTTTTTTGGTTAACAACAGATAATACGACTAGTTACAAAATTTACCAGTGAAATTAAATGGTGAATTGCTAAAACGAGTCTAAGAACCCGTGCGAGTTAATGGAAAACGTTCAAGCAATTCCTTTACAACCACACGCTGTGCTTTTGCTAAACTTGCACTGTTGTCTGTTTTGAAATCATGGCTATTGGTAGCTGACCACACTAGCCTATCGTTGACTAGTACTTTCATGCTCACTACTGCGACTGGGATTTGATCTGAACCTATGGGTAAACTAACCCCGCCACCCACACTCACACCGCCTGAGCGTCCGTAAGAACCAGTACCTAGGCCAATTGAAAAACTACTGTCGTTATCGCGATAATCAATGTAGTGATCGAGCTCTACAACGGCATCAGTGTAACCAAGGTCACCAATAAGTTTATTATTAGCCTCTAAAAACTGTGAGACTTGAGTAATAAGACGATTAGCACTCAAGCTATCTTCGACGTTTCTAGAGATCACCGAATAACTTTTAAACGCGCCAAAATTGGTATTTTGATCGGTGTCCATCACAATATTGTTAGAACTACATGCACTAAGGAAAGTAAGTCCAATACACATAGCCATGATCTGGCTAAACTTGGCTGAAAAATGACTAAATTGGTAAAACATAGGAATTCCTTTACGTAGTCAACTTTAAAATCATTACACAATTAACCCTTTAATACCCTGCGGTGGTAAAAATTGATCACTTTGTATGACACTAAGATCGATAACAAGTTTAGTTGAGTTTCGCCAAGGAAGACAATCCGCACGCCGATAAAACTGCGATACGGATTGTTAATGCATAATATTGAGGTAGCGTTTAAGAAGCGCTTAATTCGGCTTGTAGTTGCTCTGTGGTCGATTTTTCAGACTGTACAAACTTACGCCATTGTTGTGCCATACCACGACTAGTAGGATGTTTTTCAGCTTCAGCCAATTGATTTAGTGCATCAACATAGCGTTTTTGATTGAAATACGACATTCCCAAGACTAAATGTGTGGTTCCTTCATTTCGTAAACCACCTTTGTCCAGCGCTTTGAGCGCACTTTCAATGGCTTCGTCAAACTTATCCATGTTCAGCAAAATTTGCGCTAACTGTGCATCTAATTCACCGTCTTCAGACAAGGCAGCTGCAGAACGCATAACAGGTACGGCTTTTTCGTGTTCTTTGGCAAGGGACCAAGTTTGCGCTAAAAACTTTAAGTTCCTGAGGTTTTTTTCAAGTACGCCATCTTGCATTGCTTGCTCCATCAACCTGGCACCTTTATATGGTACTTGATGGTAATAATACAGCTGAGCTAAGTTGAAAATATCCGAGGCTTTTGTAATGTAATCACTTTGGTAAGCCGCTTCGAGAATCGCTAACTGTTTCTTTTCTTCACCCAACTCGCCATACATACCTGCAAGCTGCACCCAATACTCAGGACGGTCAAATAATTTAACCATTTTTTCAAGCACTTTGGTCACTTGCTCAGTTTGTTTCAACTCGTAGTATATAGCTCGTTGAAGCACGTACCAATTCTCATCGACTTTGTAGCCTTCTTCACTATTTTCTTGCTGTAAAATAGCTTCATTGATGTATTCAGAAGCAGCCTGATAATCTTTCTTCTGATACATAGCTTGGGCCTTGAGCACTAAATTTTTAACCGGTAACTTACCTGGCTGCAATGCTTCCCAACGTTCCAAGTACTCGATAGTCTTATCGTAATTACCGCGCATCATTTGCAATTGTGCCAAACTAAACAAAGTACTTTGTTCAAATGACTCAGGAATGGGTTGCTGTTCTACTACTGTCTCAAATGATTCGATAGCTTTATCATAATCTTCGACGTTGTAATAAATAAAACCGTAGAAGTTATGCAACATCGCCAGCTCGTAGCTATTCATAGAGCTTTCTTTGGATTTAACGACATCCAATATTGCTAATGCTTCAGCAGTATTACCTTCGTCGGCAACTTTCTGAGCGCGAGCCAATTGGTCGTATACTCGCGTACGAAGAGCCGGTGTTCTGCGGGTCTTTCTTTCACTGGCACTATTATCTTGTGCACTAGCTGTAGGTGCCGTTACTACAGACGATATAAGTGTGAATGAGCTTGCCAATAAGATGGCTAAAATGCACTGTGTTATTTTCATGCTTGCCTCTTAGTTAACCATCGATCTGGAAAGTAATGCGGTTTTGCACACCAGACACTTCTGCAGGTTCACCGTTCACAACTCTGGGTTTATATTTAAATTTCAGTGCTGCATCCATCGCTGCCTGATTAAATATATCCGGTGGAGTTGCTTGTACTACGCGAATATCTTTTACTGCGCCTAATTTAGATACAGTAAATTCAACTATTACAAAGCCTTCTATTCCGCGAGATAAAGCTCGTCGTGGATAAACCGGAGCAACCTTAACGATTGGCAAATATTCGCCATCACCTGATTCTAGGGCCAATCCACCACCAAGGGCGATATCACCACCGACATCGGCTTCAAACGCCATACCACTGCCATCAGCATCAGGCGTAGGTGAATCCATTTGCGGCTGTTCCATTTGCGGTGGCGGCTCTTTAGGTGGTGGTGGCTTTCTCGGCTTACGATCTTTTTGTTCAACCGTTTCTTCTTTCTTCAAGCGTACGAAATCGAGCACCGCACCGGGCTTGGGATCATCTAACGTTTGATCACCACTAGCGATAAGAGCTTGCATCAAAAAGAACAAACTAATCGTGATGAAAAACGCTAATACAACTGCCAGAAGGAGTCTTGCCATTATATTTTACTCTTGTGCTGCGATAGAAACATCGTAGACACCCGCTGCTCGCGATGCATCCATGACTTTAATAAGCGTTTCAGTAGTCGCTTTACGGTCTGCTTGAATAACAACCGTACCCTGTGGGTTTTCGGCTTTTAAACGTTCAATGTTGGCTTGAACTGCACGTACGTCTACTCTGCGTTTATTAATCCAAATTTCACCTTTGTCGCTTATGGCAACTAAGATATTTGCACGATCTTTCTTCACTGCTGTGGCAGCTTCAGGTCGGTTTACGTCGATCCCCGATTCTTTTACAAATGAAGCGGTTACGATAAAGAAAATCAACATGATAAATACAACGTCCAACATCGGCGTCATATCGATTGTTGCTTCTTCTTCTTCGACTAAATTCTGAATTTTTCTCATAATTACTCTTTATTCACGCAGGCCTGGGCTCTAACGTTGAATCTCCAATGCATCTTCTAGATGTAAACGTTCGGTTTTTGCTGTGCGCGTTAACCATGTAGACGCGAATACGCCGGATAACGCACCCACCATGCCAGCCATTGTGGGTATAGTAGCTTGTGAAACCCCTGCGGCCATTGACCGGGCGTTACCGCCACCAGACATGGCCATTACATCAAATACCACAATCATACCTGTTACCGTTCCCATCAAACCCAATAGAGGGCATAGCGCGACTAACGCCTGAATAATGGGAAGACTGAAGCGTAATTTAAGACTGACTCTAGAAATCATTGCTTGTCTAATCTGATGCGCATTCCATGAATTTCGATCGCTACGTGCTTGCCAAGTGGAAATGGTCTGTTTCTTAAATTGCTTATGACCATAAGTCACATAGAAAATACGTTCGAGTATCAAAATCCACATCACGAATATCAAGGCACCTATTATCAGCAGGATAATCCCACCGGTTTCGGTGAAGTCTCGGATTGATTCAAAGATCTCTACAAACATCGTCTTATGCCTTAGTGCCAGACTGTGTTTCAGCTCGTTCAGCAATCACACCCGCTGCTTGTTCTTGCAATATCGCTACAATATTTTTGCTTTGCGTACTGAGCAATGCATAAAGCAGAGTAGTAGGAATGGCCACAACCAAACCAAGAACAGTGGTAATCAATGCCGATGAGATACCGCCAGCCATAATTTTCGGGTCACCTGTACCAAACAAGGTAATTTGTTGGAAGGTCACAATCATACCGGTAACGGTACCAAGTAACCCACCAAGGGGAGCAACCACTGAAATCATTTTTACTAGTGTTAAGAAACGTCCTAATTTAGGCACTTCAGCTAAAATGGCTTCGGTTAAATGCAATTCCAAGGATTCGGTGTCTGCATTTGGATGGGCATCTTTCACTTTAAGCACGCGACCCAAAGGATTCCCCTCAGATATTTTACTCGACTTAAGTTGTGCATTTACTTTGGCGCCAACAAGTGTAAGTACCACAAAACGCCAGAACGCGACCAAAATACCAACTGCACCAACCGCAATAATGATATATCCCACAAGGTCACCTTGGTGAATACGCTCTTCAAGACTTGGCGCTTGAACTAACAATCCAAGAATAGTTCCGCCCGTTGGGTCTAATCCAAATGAAACCAATTCACCATCAGAGCTCTGTAAATTTGCGGCGCTGTCTGTGTAACGATCTGCAGGTTGACGAATCAATTCAGCAACAGTATCGGTTTCGCCTTCGTACTTAAGGTATTTGCCATCAGACACGAGTGCAAAAGGTCCTACACGAACGACTTCTTTATTGACTTTAGCGCCACCAGCTTCTACAACATCAGTTGTAAATTTAGTGACTTTGCCTGACTCAGTCATTTCGCGTTGAATTTCAAACCACACCCGCTCTATTTCTTCAATTGAAGCTAATTTAGAACTCGTCCCCATAGACTGGGCCATTTCATCTAAAAATTCAGAACGACCAGAGATTTGCGCTGAAACAGTTGAGTTGTAAAATTTGTTTTTGGTGTCACCTGCAACCTGTTGTAACACACCGAATAGTTCTTTTAACGAACCTAGGCGTTTATCCAAAGCATCATTCAAATCTGCTAATTTGAATTCATTCTCTTCAAATTGCGTTTCCAGCTTTTCAGATGTGTTCAACTGAGCATTACGTTGTGAGGTCACATCACGCAGCATTTGATCTTGTTCAGCACGTTTTTGTACAAACTCTTTTTCACGCTGAGTATTTTGTTGATTTTGTTGGTATTGGCCTTGCTCTAATTGCTTAAGCAGTGCATCCAAATCTAGTGGTTTACTTTCCTGAGCAAAAGCTGCTCCAGCAAAAGTAGCAACCAAAAGAACAGCAGTATTTCTAATTAATTTTCTCATGGTTTCTACTCTCTTAATCCGTGATCGCAACTGGCAGCATCAACAAATCAGGTGCCATTTGTTTCTTGGCCATTCTAAGACCTTTGGTAATTTGCGTGCGGTAGTCAGAAGAAAGTGATTCCCACTGACGAGTTTGTTTATTCCAAATTCCTTGCATACCTGCATCACGAGTTTGGTATATAAGTGCGGTTCTACCGATGCGTAAGAAATCGACATTTCGTTCCTGACCATCAATAGTGTGCAATCCAGGGTAAGCCTCTAAGGTTCGCCCGTAATCCATCTCGACTTGGTAAGCTTCCATTACACGTCTGAATTTCTCAGAAGGAGCAACATCTGCGCGATCCATCATATTACGTAAATCAATAATGCGATTGGCACGTTCTTCTTCTAAAAATGGAACATCAAGTTCCACAAACTGTGCTAACCCATCAATCATTCGAATCATTAATGGTGTTATTTGACGTTCGATAACACTTACTTCGTCAATTGCGCTATTCAAATCCAACATTTCTTGTTGCTGATTAGCAATTTGTTTTCTTAACTGCTCGTTGTAAACCAACAAACCATCAATTTCTTTATTAATAGTTTTGAATTGTTGCAATTTACTGCCGATTTGGTCAGTTATATTGTTAATCTTTGATTGGGAATCCGCTGCAGACTCGTTAATTTTAGTTGCAGCATCAACCACAGGTTGCAATTCTTTGTCTTGCTGCGCAAAAGCAGCTTGACCTGCCAACAGACTAACGAATAGTGCTGCAGACAACGTTTTTGTAAGTTTCATACAATCAAACCCTAGAGTGGAATCGAGTTGGTTTACCACCAACAATAAAATCTGAGGGCAAGGATAGGGGCATAGTGTGACAGTATTATTACAAAACCAAACAGAATGTAGATATCTGTGATTGAATCAAATAACTAGTAAAACAATACTCATAACCAACTGTTTTAATTGAATTAAAAATACATTATGTGAGCAACGAATTAACTTAGACAGGATGACGTAACAGAATAAAGCGGACTAAAATCGGTTGGATTTTTGACATTTTTATGACACAAATATAGATATGAATACGACGTGAACCAGATGTGGCAAGTCCGCAAAACGGTTTATTTAACCTTTAGCCCTACGCTAATTATAAGCGCTAGAGATTATAAAAATCGTTGCAAAATTCCGAAATCAATACACTTTTAAATAATGTTTGCACCTAAAGTTGCCTTTAAAGAATACTGTTTTCATTCAACGATGTAGCAAACTTGTTTTAATTGGTTTTTCGCAGCTACTTTTTAACCAAAGCGGTTGTTGATTTGCTAGTATCTTAATTACATTAAGCACAAATCTAACTCATTCTATTAATTTGGCATCGGATAACGACAAGAATATTGGATTCCTAATTTTTCGCAGTATAAGCGCTTTCTAGCAACCATTGATTAGGATAATTAATGCAACAAACAACCATCATTTTAGTACTTCGCGGAGTATGGCGAACCCCAGTGATATGCGTGTTTTGGTTATTTTGGGGATGTGGGCTTAATGCGCAAACAATGGAAAATTTAGAAACCACCCTTTCTTCTTTAACTCCAGCCCAACAAATCAGTCTTTTGAACGATCAAAAACAGCTTATGGAAAAAGCCTCCTATGAAGAGCAAGCTCGCTACTGGTATTTATTAGGCTTAGCTTTCGATTACGATAATCAGCCACAACCAGCCATTGATGCTTACAGCACCGCCATCAATATCAGCGAGCAGCAAAACTTAAGGCTAACTGACACTTTACCTAGAAGTTATGTCGAACGTTCGTACATGAAATATATTCAAACATATGATCCCAATATTTATTGCGAAGACCGATTTAAAGCCCTGCAATTGTCTCGTCAATTAGCGAACCCCGAATTGCTAGTAAAGGTACTGGTTCAAGCGGCATTTTGTTTTGGTGGTAAACCGGAAAAACTGCAACAAGGGCTCGCATTATTAGTTGAAGCAATTGACGTCGCTGATAAAAATAATTTTGATAATAGTTCCTATGGCATGATTTATAACGCCTCTGGCAACTTATATCAGGAAAACCAATTGTTTGACAAAGCCTATGAATATATTCAGAAGGCATATGATGCTTGGGCAAAAGTCGATGATTTTTCTGACATGTTTAATATGCAACACACACTAGTGGCGTTAGCCATTGATATGCAGAATTTTACTGCGGCTCGTCAACATGTTGATAGACTATTTGAGATTGCCAAACAACAGCCCCAATTCAGCGACTTTACATTTTTTAGCCATTATAACGCAGGTATATTAGCGTTTTTTGAACAGCAATACCCGCTGGCGGTTAGCGAATTTGAAAAGGCATTGGCCCTTCGTGATACTACCGAAGAACATCATTTCATCGTGCAATCTTTATATCCACTGGTCATTGCTTATTTTAACCAAGGGATAGATTCCAAAGCGCGCTCTACCTTGGATCAACTTCTAATCGACTCTCCAGATAAAAACACATGGCCGATGACTCTCAGGGCTATCGATTTGTATTACGCGGGCAACAACAGTGAAGCTATGCATTTGATGGTTGCTGCAAACAGCTCAGAAGTCGACAAACGACGAACCTTTATTGCTCAATATCAACACGCAGCCAATACATTAGTTGAAGACAGTCTGACCAAGTTAGACAACAAGGTGCTACAACAAACCTTGGAAATTAATCGTTTACAACTGGCAGAGGAACAAAGTCAAAAACGTCTCGCGCAAATTTTAATTGCTGTGAGCGTTGTCATATTTGCAGCGTTATTTGGGTTTGTTATGCATTTGATTAAAACCCGACGTCTTTTTAAACATCGTGCACAAATCGATTACTTAACGCAAATTGCTAATCGCAGAACTATTTTTGAACTTGGCTATAAGTTGCTAAATGAAGCGAAAATGCACAACAAGTTACTTTCGATATTGATTATTGATATCGATCATTTTAAACGAGTGAATGATACCCTCGGTCATGAAGTTGGTGATCATGCTCTTACATTAGTCAGCCAAAGGGCACTTGGCTGTTTACGACAACTCGATAAAATTGGCCGAATTGGCGGTGAAGAGTTTATGGTATTGCTGCCCGACACTGGTTCCAAACAAGCATTAGATATTGCCGAGCGTATCCGTAAGGAAATCGAAAAGTCACCTTTGCGAAAAAACGATGAAGACTACTCACTAACCATCAGTATAGGGCTAGCGGTAGCATCAGCAGATGAAACCTTAGAAAGCGCGATGGCACGTGCCGACACAGCCCTTTACAATGCAAAACAAAAAGGCCGAAACCAAGTTGTTGTAACGAGTTAGCTATCAATAAGTTGTGATCCGGTAGTGATAGTCAACATTGGATTAGCAGGGCACAAAATGCGTTAAAAATTAACGCATTCAGGGAAAAAGCAGTCTTTTATATTTCAGACTGCTTTGAGTAAAGAAGTTATTTTTACGGGGTACGATTAGTTAAGGTCATATGTTTCTGTGTACACATGCGTGGTAGGTCCTTGATCGCCTCTTTTAAACTTAGCGCCACGCTTAGCCACACCATTTTCGTCATAAAATGAATGCCAATCGTTGCGCACTAAGGTTCCGTCTGCTGTTTTAGAAATTTCCACATGTTGGAGTAAATATGACTTACCGATCGTGAAGCATTCTCCGTGAGTATTGACGCCAGAAAAACGTTCGAACTCTGGAATCCAATGATAGGTAGCGTTGCAGCCAGGTACTGTTGATAAACCGCTCATTTTAATATTTTCAAAAGCCTTTGGATTGTCGCCTTTTCCCCACAGAGTTAATCCTTCATCTATGTTTTTGAAAGAGTATAAATCGACTTTAAGGTTACCAAAGTTATTGCGATACAGTCGCCAGATTTGATTTCTATCCGGTCTTACGTCAGGTTGGCTAGTTTCATAATAAATCCAATAGCCGTCCGTACGTTCATGCCAAATACGTTGAAAGCGCAATTCACTTAATCCCCAACGAGGTTCGACCTTAGCGGCTAGATCTTTGTCCCTTTGCGCGATATTAGTTGTAAATCCTAAATGCCATTCGACAAATTTCTTTAGCATTGTGTCATCTTCAAAGCCAGCGGCCTGAACAGAGAAAGACATTCCAGCCGCAACCACTAAAGTCACGAGCAAGCTTTTTACTATTTTCATTATTTTGTACCTTTTATAATTTGTGTTTGTATTTTTAAAGATGCTAGCTAAATGCATTTCAGACACAGCCAATTATTAGAATATGGCAATCATCATTGCTCGATAATCAAATTCATACTACACAACCAAAAACATATAGCAATATCATTATATCAATAACCCAGAGTGCTCTGCGTCTTATATTTAAAAAGCGGGATAGTTAGTAGAGGCCGCTATACAAAAGCTATTTGCACGGAGTATGAAGAGAAAAATTTCGAACAAGTGCTTTAAATGGTTCATTAATAGGAAGTTACTTCTAGCGCCCATTGATTCGTATTGCAGGATAGAAATATTCACCGAAAATTCATTCAATTAAAGCTCTTTTTGATACTCCAAAAATTTGTTTGGCCCAATAAATCTAAAACGTTGAAGGACCATCTTGGTAATTAAATTAGCAAATCGAAAAGTGACAAAAAACCCGGATTTCGCAGTTCTATATAAATGGTGAAATGTTAAAAAAATAACAATAAAGCAGCTAAAACAAAGTGAAAATTGAATATAGATCAGTGTCTAATCAGTACAATTAGTGGGAAGAAAAATCGTTAATTTCAGCTTCTTTTTGACAACCAAATATCGCTAAATTTGTAGCCCACAAGATTGTTATAAATTATTAACAATTGAATACCTGCTAGTTGAGGCTCGGAAATTGATAGTCATTATCAAAATTAGACAATAAATGTTGCTCTTAGCCGATTGGAATATTGAAAGCCCCTGTTACCCCCGCAATTATCATTTGTACACCGATAACGGCTAAAATCAGTCCCATTAATCGGGTGACAATACCAAGAGCGCCTTGACCTATAATAGCCAGAATCCTAGAACTAAAAACAAAGCATAGGAATGTTATAAGACACATAACTGCAAATACAGAAACCGTAATCACGATTCCCATTGTCCCACCAGAGGCAGAATAATTCATTGCGGTCGCAATGGTTCCTGGGCCAGCGAGGAGAGGAACAGCTAAGGGTGAGACAGCAATATCAGAGGTATCATTATTTTCAGCAGAATGCAGATTAGAACCAGATCCATTGAGCATATGATAACCAATCACGAACACCAGAATACCGCCCGTTATCCGCAATGCAGGAAGGGTAATGCCGAACAAATGAAAAATCATCTTGCCGAGCAACGAAAATAATAGAATTACAACAAAGGTAATAATAAGTGCTCTGGCCGCAATGCGAAATTGTTCCGAATTACTTTTATTGCCCGCCAACCCAGCGAAGGCAGCTGTGTTAGCTATCGGATTCATGATGGCGAAAAAGCCCATAAATACAGTTAGCAGTTGTGTGTACAAGTCATTCATAGGTTTTCTCTGACTAATAGTGGACGTATTATCCGGCTTTGCGACCCCGTTTTATTTGCATGCTAGAGTACCTTGTAGGGTCTGAAAGTCCAACGACTACCTCCCCTATTGTCATTCAAGCCGCTTTTTTAGCTGTCATCATTGGCGGGATTGAGCAGAGCCAGAGGGTTTAATATTTTTATGCAGCGTCAAGCAGTATTAATTATCAACATCCTTAAGCTCGCACAGCTTCCTTATTGTTTTCACTTATATTGCACAGTTTCTGCACTTTTGTTTTGTACCTTTACTATCTGAATAAAGAAAGCATCTTAATTCAATCTTAAAGTATTTGAAGATGATGCTTAGACAGCTAAAGGACTATCAATGTTGAAACAATCTCATTTAAGCTTTGCTAACTCATTGAAATATATTGTAAGACTAAATCTTATTATCATCATCTTCGGATCAGTGCTTTGGTTAGTTGCCTGTGGAGGCAGCAATACAGCTACAGATGATCAGGTAACTGATGAAGTGGTTGAAGAAGTCGTTGAAGATGATACCGAAGAAACATCAACTGACATTACGGATACAGATTTTGAAGTCACTGACTGGACAGAAGAAACACATAGTAAGAATGTTGATCCTAATTTCGACGAAGTTTTTGAAGATAACCAAGTTAAACGTTTTGATTTTGTAGTCACTGAAGAGCGTTGGCAAAGCATGCTTGATGATATGACGGCAACCTATGGCGAATTTGGTCAACGCTCATCAAGCAACGGTCTAATTGATACAGATGAGAACCCAATATTTGTTCCCGCTGACGTTTATTACCAAGGAACTCAATGGTATCGAGTAGGTATTCGATTCAAAGGCAACTCTTCGCTACAAAGCAGCTGGCAGGCGGGTATTCTAAAACTATCTTTCAAATTAGATTTCGATGAGTTTGAAGACGATTATCCGCAAATTGATAATCAACGTTTTTACGGCTTCAAAAAGCTCAGCTTGAAAAACAACTATAACGACGAATCACTTTTACGTGAAAAAGTGGCATCTGACGTATTCAAAAAAGCTGGCTTAGCGGTGTCTAATACTGCGTTTTATACACTCTATGTCGATCATGGCAATGGTCCAGAATATTTTGGTCTTTACACCTTAGTAGAAGAGGTTGACGATACACTTATCGATACACAATTTGCTAGCGATGATGGCAATTTATATAAACCAGAAGACGACGGGGCAAGCTTTGTTGAGGGTTCTTTTAGTGAAGAGAACTTTGAGAAAAAGACCAACGAAGATGATGAAGATTGGTCTGATATACTCGCCTTGTTTGCGGCACTGCATGATGATACAGCAACCACTGCTCCGGCAACATGGAGAGAAAATCTTGAGGCTGTTTTCGACGTTGATGGATTCTTAAAGTACTTAGCCGTCAATGGTATTATCCAAAATTGGGATACGTATGGCAGAATGCCCCATAATTACTATCTGTATAACGACCCCGAAACATCGAAGCTAACATGGATTCCTTGGGATAATAACGAAGCACTGCAAGAAGGAAATCAAGGCGGAGCATTGAACCTCGATTTCTCAGACCTTGATTCTAATAGCTGGCCGTTAATTGCTAAACTATATGCAGACGATGTTTACAGGACTCGCTATAACGATTACCTATTGGAAGCAATAGGCGACGCGTTTGATACCAGCAGCATCCAAGCCACTTACGACAGTTATTCAGCGCTTATTGAACCTTATGCAACAACTGAATTATCGGGCTACTCCTATCTAGAAAGTAGCAATGACTTTTACAATGCGATTCAACAACTGAATCAACACGCAGAAAATCGAGCTGAAGCGGTTGAAACATATTTGGATGCACAATAAACACTAACCTATTGTTTTATCAACATAACCCCAGCGATGCTATCGTCTGGGGTTGTAGTTTATATCCAATCGAATATTGCTCTTCCTCTTCGGTATTTACGCCACATTCCCCCTGACTTTAACCTGTTGTTAATAGCCTTATTTAGGCAAATTCAGGGATCTCATTTTTCAGACAATCGATAAATGCACTGAGTTTTAATGGCATGTAATCTCTGCTTGGATAAACTAGCCATGCAGAGGTATCAAAATCTGCGGCGGCACATTCATAATCGGGGAATAAGTTCACCAAACTACCATTTGCCAATTCGTCTCGACATAACCAATCAGGAAGTAACGCCACTCCAAGGCCTGCAACTGCACTTGCAGTCATAGTCATGCCATGAGAGATTAGCAAATGCCCAGCGACTGGAACGACTAACTCTTTTTGATTAGGTTGACGAAATTTCCAAGCTTCTCGATATCCAGGAATTGAAAACCTTAGACATTCTATTTCACTTAAACAAAAAGGATTTTCGGTAATCGTGTTAGATTTAATAAAAGCTGGACTAGCACAAACAAAAAACTTTCTGGGTGCTAATACTTTACAAATAAAATCATCAGTAGGTTTTTTTCCAAAGCGAATCGCGGCATCAATTTGTTGTTCAACAATATCTATCTGGTTGTCTGACAACACTAGCTCAATTACCAGTTTGGGATATTTTTTCCTCATTATAGGTAATAAGGGAACCAACTTTTTTTGTCCAAAAGAAGTACAAGCCGCCACTCTGAGCTTGCCGATGGGCTCATTCGAAAGTTCTAAAGCCCGCTCTCCTGCCTGTATTAATGTACCAACCAAACCTTCGACTTGAGTAAAGTATGATTTACCAGCTTCTGTTGCCGACAACTTACGAGTGGTCCTTTGGAACAGTCGGAAACCTAATGTAGCCTCTAATTTTCGAATAGCTCGCGATACTGAAGAGGGATCAATATTTTGGACTCTTGCTACTTCAGCAAAACTCTTTCGTTTCATTACTTCAACAAATAGTTGGATATTGTTCAAATCCATTCGTGCACCTCACACATGAATGTAATGATTATATACCTGTTTACTGCGCAAGTAACTAACTGTAACCTTTGTAATTGAAAGTAAATCAAAACTAAGAAAATGGAGTATTTCAAATGGGATTAAAGTTTCATAAGCAATTTTTCGCATCAAAGACTGAAGTTTTAGCAGACATAGAAAAAAATAATACCTGGCCGACCACCTTTGTATCGGGTGCCACCGATGGTCCACCAGTACATTGGCATAAAGATGAAGTACATGCTTATATAATGGAAGGGGAAACAGATTTTTTCGATGCCGAAACCAACAAAAGAACTATTGTCAGCGCAGGTGACAAAATTATTGTGCCTAAGGGTGCACTTCATGCGGAAGGCGCAATTAAAGATCGCGTAGTTTATATTCTAGCATTACCAAAGCCAAGATTACCGGAAGATTTCCTCGCCATATTTACACCTGAGCAGCAAGCAGCGAAATGAAACCGAGTAAACTTCTGATAAGCTACTAATTACCTCGCTGTTCCTATTTCCAAGACAAGCATTCTCATAGTCATTAAATAGACATCCATTTTAAAAACAAGCATTCTCAAACCAATTCAGAGCGAAAAAGTGATGTGAATATGGCGCTTTTGGGGCTTTGATAAGAAAGTGGGGGGAAGTTTGGAATTGTTGTGGCTTTATGTAGCTATATCTCTGATTTAATTCATATTACAGACAGCAAGAATCGTCCATCGAGTAGGAGGATTAAAACAAATTTGGCTGCTAAATTGTTTAGGCTTGCTGTAATAACGCTTTGGCCTTTGTTATCCC
>NZ_JAHKPT010000033.1:83076-102858 GCF_018860635.1 Aliiglaciecola lipolytica | reverse complement strand
GCGTTATCGATTTGATCAAATGCTGATGCTGCACCACCGTAGGTCTTTGCAAGAACTGTAGTGATTGCCGCTGTAAGCGTAGTTTTACCATGGTCAACGTGGCCAATTGTACCGACGTTTACATGGGGTTTCGTGCGTTCAAACTTTTCTTTAGCCATTTTTCTCGTTTCCTAATTTAAAAGTCCGACCCTGTAACAGACCGGACCGAACCTTCATTTAGATTAATTTCTTGCTTCAACTATCGCTTTAGTCACATTATTTGGTGCTTCAGCATAGTTAAAGAATTCCATAGAGTATGAAGCTCGCCCCTGCGTTGCGCTTCGCAATGCAGTAGCATAGCCAAACATTTCCGAAAGAGGAACCTTAGCACGTACAATTTTTATACCTGCCACCCCTTCATCCATGCCATCAATTACGCCGCGACGACGATTTAAGTCACCCACGACATCACCCATCCAGTCTTCTGGAGTGGTGACTTCAACTTTCATAGTCGGCTCAAGCAGTACAGGATTGGCAATCTCTACACCTTCCCTAAAGCCCATTGAACCGGCTATCTTAAACGCCATTTCAGAAGAGTCAACATCATGGAATGAACCATCAAACAAAGTGACTTTGACATCCAACACTGGGTAACCAGCTAGGACACCATTTTGCATCTGTTCTTGGATACCTTTATCTACTGAAGGAATGTATTCTTTGGGAACGATTCCGCCCACAATTTCATTCACAAATTCGTAGCCTGCACCTTCTTCGTTTGGTTCAATTTTCAGCCAAACATGTCCATATTGACCACGTCCACCTGATTGACGAACAAACTTTCCTTCCACTTCGACACTTTTACGAATCGTCTCTCGATATGCAACTTGGGGTTTACCCACATTACATTCGACATTAAATTCACGCTTCATGCGGTCAACAATGATATCCAAATGCAACTCACCCATTCCTGAGATAATTGTTTGTCCGGACTCTTCGTCGGTTTTTACGCGGAAAGAAGGATCTTCTGCAGCAAGTTTACCCAAAGCAACGCCCATTTTATCTTGGTCAGCTTGAGAACGAGGCTCTACCGCAATAGAAATAACCGGTTCAGGGAATTCCATACGTTCGAGGGTAATGATGTGGTTTGGATCACACAAGGTGTCTCCAGTTGTCACATCTTTCATTCCAATTGCTGCCGCGATATCACCAGCGCGCACTTCTTTTAACTCTTCACGGTCTTTAGCATGCATTTGCACGATTCGACCAAAGCGTTCACGTTTACCTTTTACAGCGTTATAAACAGCATCACCTGTATTTACCACGCCGGAATAACAACGGAAGAAGGTTAAAGTCCCTACAAATGGGTCAGTGGCAATTTTAAACGCTAAGGCAGCAAACGGTTCGCTATCGTCAGCATGACGTTCAGCTTCTGTTTCATTCTTATCACTTAGTACGCCAGTGATTGCAGGTACATCAACCGGTGCTGGCAAGAACTCGATAACGGAATCAAGAACAGCCTGTACACCTTTATTTTTAAATGCTGAACCGCATGTCGCCACTACAATTTCATTTTTGAGTGTACGTATACGTAGTCCAGTTTTAATTTCTTCCTCGGAAAGCTCTTCACCTTCCAAATATTTATTCATCAATTCATCAGAGGCTTCCGCGGCAGCTTCAACCATCTCGGTGCGAAGTTCATTCGCCCTGTCCAGTAAATCTGCAGGTACATCTTCATATAAAAAGGTCATACCTTGATCAGCTTCATTCCAATTAATGGCTTTCATCTTGATCAAGTCAATGACGCCTTTGAAGTTCTCTTCAGCACCAATGTTCAATTGAATAGGTACACAAGTAGCACCTAAACGATTGTGAATTTGCTTAACTACACGATCGAAGTCAGCACCCGTACGGTCCATTTTATTGACAAATACCATGCGCGGAACACGGTATTTATCAGCTTGGCGCCATACAGTCTCAGATTGGGGTTCAACGCCCGATGAGCCACAGAACACAACTACCGCACCATCTAACACTCGTAAAGAACGTTCAACTTCTATAGTGAAGTCTACGTGCCCTGGGGTGTCAATAATGTTGATTCTGTGCTGGTCATATTGTTGTTGCATGCCAGACCAGAAACAAGTAGTGGCTGCAGAGGTAATAGTAATCCCCCGCTCCTGCTCTTGCTCCATCCAATCCATGGTAGCAGCGCCATCATGGACTTCACCAATCTTGTGAGACAAGCCGGTATAAAATAAAACGCGCTCAGTCGTGGTCGTTTTACCCGCGTCAACGTGGGCAACGATTCCGATATTGCGATAGCGTTCAATTGGATGTTTACGAGCCATTTAATCCTCTCTAAGAAACTTTGACTACCAACGGTAGTGTGCGAACGCCTTGTTCGCTTCAGCCATACGGTGAACGTCTTCACGTTTCTTAACCGCAGAGCCTCTGTTCTCAGACGCATCTAACATTTCAGCTGCTAGGCGCTGAGCCATAGATTTTTCACCACGCTTACGTGCGGCATCAACCATCCAACGCATACCTAATGCATTACGACGAACAGGACGAACTTCTACAGGTACTTGGTACGTAGAACCACCAACACGACGAGACTTAACCTCGACTGTAGGGCGGATGTTATCCAATGCTTCTTCGAATACATCTAGGTGAGCTTTACTGGTTTTTTCAGCAACGATGTCTAATGCACCGTAAACAATTTTTTCAGCAGTAGATTTTTTACCGTCCAACATGACAACGTTCATGAATTTGGCAAGTAATTGTGATCCGAACTTAGGATCTGGTAGGATTTTTCGTTGACCTACGACTCGTCTTCTTGGCATCTTAATATTCTCCGTGGGAATTCAGGTATAACCCAAAACTCTAAATTTAATAGTTTGGCCTTACTAACGGAGAACCGTTAAGACTTAGGCCTTTTTGCGCCGTATTTAGAACGGGCTTGTTTACGGTCGTTAACGCCTGCGCAGTCTAAAGTACCGCGAACAGTGTGGTAACGAACACCTGGTAAATCTTTAACACGACCACCACGAATAAGAACAACACTATGCTCTTGTAGGTTGTGACCTTCACCACCGATATATGAAGAAACTTCAAAACCGTTGGTTAAACGAACACGGCATACTTTACGTAAAGCTGAGTTCGGCTTCTTTGGCGTGGTGGTATATACGCGTGTACATACTCCACGTTTTTGTGGGCAAGCCTGTAAGGCAGCGACGTTGCTTTTTTCAACGGGCTTCTTACGAGGAGAGCGCACTAACTGGTTAACTGTTGCCATTAACTAGGGCTCCTGGTTAATAAAAAACTACTGTTTGCCCGTTTTACCGGGCGCTGAAAGCGAAAAATCCGCGACCAAAAACTTGCATTAGCAAATTTCGGGTCGCGGAATTCTATAGATCATAAAACAAACTGTCAAGAAAAGTCTTTGACTAACTAGGGTCAGCCAAAGATATTTCTAAATTTTCTTACTCGTTGTTAGAACTGTCACCAGCTTCAGCGTTTAACGCTTCAGTTAGGGCAAGTTCAGCTTCAGAGGCAGATACTGATGTTTCTTCAACCATCTTAGCAGCTTGTTTCATTTTCGCTCGGTTTTGGTGGTAAGAGAAACCGGTTCCTGCTGGAATCAAACGACCAACAATAACGTTTTCTTTCAAACCACGTAACTCATCTTCTTTACCTTGCACTGCTGCTTCGGTAAGAACACGGGTTGTTTCTTGGAACGAGGCCGCTGAAATGAATGATTCAGTAGACAGTGACGCTTTGGTAATACCAAGCAACTGTGTTTCATACTGAGCAGGAATTTTACCCTGCTTTTCAATTTCACGGTTAGCAACTCTAACGTTCGCAACTTCAACTTGCTCGCCTTCAAGGAATTGAGTATCACCTGGGTGAGTAATCAAACACTTACGCAACATCTGGCGGATGACCACTTCGATGTGCTTATCGTTAATTTTAACCCCTTGTAAGCGGTAAACTTCTTGTACTTCGTTAACAATGTAGTTAGCAACTGCACTGATACCACGAAGGCGCAAGATGTCATGAGGAGACTCTGGACCATCGGCGATTACTTCACCTTTTTCTACAGATTCACCTTCAAACACGTTAAGTTGACGCCATTTAGGAATCATCTCTTCGTAATGATCACCTTCTTTAGGCGTAATAACTAAGCGCTTTTTACCTTTTGTTTCTTTACCAAAGCCGATAGTACCGGAAACTTCAGCAAGAATTGCAGGCTCTTTAGGCTTACGTGCTTCGAACAAGTCAGCAACACGCGGTAGACCACCGGTGATGTCACGAGTTTTCGAACTTTCTTGAGGTATACGTGCTAGCACGTCACCTTCACGAGCCATCATACCGTCAGAGGCTTCGATTGTAGTAAAGCTAGGCAGACGAATTTCCTGCAATCCAACTTCATCACTTTCTAGAATAAGTTTAGGTTCTTTAGCGTTCGCTTTAGTTAAATCTTTAACTACGATACGGGTTAGACCGGTTAACTCATCTTGCTGCATTTCGGTATTCGAATCATCAACATCAGCAAAGCTAATTTTAGCCTTACGTTCTGTAATAATTGGATGCGAATGCGGATCCCAGTTCGCGATAACATCGCCAGCACTAATAGCTGCGTTATCATCAACAGAAAGGATTGCACCGTAAGGCACTTTATAACGTTCTTTTTCACGACCTTGGTCGTCGATAACGGTCAATTCAGTAGAACGTGAAACGATAACGACTTTGTCGTCAGCATTACGCACATACTTAGCATTGTGTAATTTCAATGTACCAGTTGTTTTAACTTGTACACTGTTCTCAGCAGATGCTCTTGATGCCGCACCACCGATGTGGAACGTACGCATGGTTAACTGTGTACCAGGTTCACCGATTGACTGTGCGGCGATAACACCAACAGATTCACCGAATCCAACCATGTGTCCACGAGCCAAGTCACGTCCGTAACATCTTGCACAAACACCGAAGTCGTTGTCACAAGTGATAACCGAGCGAACCAAGATTTGGTCTACTGAGTTAACTTCTAACATGTCGACCAAACCTTCATCTAGTAGCGTATTACGTTCTACTAAGATTTCGTTAGTACCTGGCTTAATTACGTCTTCAGCTACGACACGACCCAATACGCGTTCACGCAATGGTTCTACAACGTCACCACCTTCGATAAGAGGAGTCATTTTAACCCCTTCGAAAGTGCCACAGTCTTCAGTGTTAATGACCAAATCTTGTGCAACGTCAACCAAACGACGAGTTAGGTAACCCGAGTTAGCTGTCTTCAATGCTGTATCGGCCAAACCTTTACGAGCACCGTGAGTAGAGATAAAGTACTGAAGTACATTTAGACCTTCACGGAAGTTCGCTGTGATAGGCGTTTCAATGATTGAACCATCTGGTTTCGCCATCAGACCACGCATACCCGCCAACTGACGAATCTGAGCAGCACTACCACGAGCACCAGAGTCAGCCATCATGAACACTGAGTTGAAAGAGTCTTGCTCTTCCATTTCACCGTCACGGTTTTTAACTGATTCTTTAGACAAGTTTGACATCATTGCTTTAGCAACGTCTTCGTTTGCACGAGACCAAATATCAATAACTTTGTTATAACGTTCACCAGCGGTAACAAGACCTGATTGGAACTGTTCCTGAATTTCGAATACTTCTTCTTCAGCAGCTTCAATGATGTCTTTCTTCGCATCTGGAATAACCATGTCATCAATACCAACTGACGCACCAGCGATCATCGCATAGTGGAAACCGGTATACATGATTTGGTCAGCTGCGATAACCGTATCTTTCAAACCTAGTACACGGTAACAAGCGTTCAACAAACGTGAAATCTGCTTTTTACCCATAGCTTGGTTGATAATTTCAAACGGCAAACCTTTAGGCAAAATCAAAGAGAAAATAGCACGACCAACTGTAGTATCAGTTAATGTTACTTTTTCCTGTTTGTTACCATCAGCATCTACGTCATATTCAGTGATACGAACTTTAACGCGAGCATGAAGTTCAGCATTACCTGTACGGTAAGCTTTTTCAGCTTCATGTGGGCTGGTAAATACCATGCCCTCACCCAAACCGTTTACACGGTCACGAGTAAGGTAGTACAAACCTAATACAACGTCCTGTGAAGGTACGATGATTGGCTCACCGTTAGCAGGTGACAAAATGTTGTTAGTAGACATCATCAATGCACGAGCTTCTAGCTGCGCTTCGATTGTCAACGGTACGTGTACCGCCATTTGGTCACCATCGAAGTCAGCGTTATACGCCGCACACACTAGTGGGTGCAATTGTATCGCTTTACCTTCGATCAAAATTGGTTCAAACGCTTGTATACCCAAACGGTGAAGAGTAGGTGCACGGTTAAGCAGAACTGGATGTTCGCGGATAACGTCATCTAGTACGTCCCAAACTTCCGGTGCTTCGCGCTCAACTAATTTCTTAGCCGCTTTGATAGTAGTCGCTAGACCACGTCCTTCTAATTTTCCGTAGATGAACGGCTTGAACAATTCCAATGCCATTTTCTTTGGAAGTCCACACTGATGTAGACGAAGAGTAGGACCAACAGTAATAACTGAACGACCAGAGTAATCAACACGCTTACCTAGCAAGTTCTGACGGAAACGACCTTGTTTACCTTTGATCATATCAGCCAAAGATTTAAGAGGACGTTTGTTAGAACCAGTAATAGCACGACCACGACGACCGTTATCAAGAAGTGCATCAACAGCTTCTTGCAACATACGTTTTTCGTTGCGCACGATGATATCAGGTGCAGCAAGGTCAAGAAGACGTTTCAAACGGTTGTTACGGTTGATTACACGACGATATAAATCGTTCAAATCTGAAGTTGCAAAACGACCGCCATCTAGTGGTACCAATGGACGTAAATCCGGTGGTAAAACGGGTAATACAGTCATGATCATCCACTCAGGCTTGTTACCTGATTGTTGGAATGATTCAAGCAATTTCAAACGTTTAGTAATTTTCTTACGCTTAGTTTCAGAATTGATGCTAGGCAATTCTTCACGCATTGCGACTACATCAGCATCAACATCTAATACTTTAAGTAATTCGAATACTGCCTCAGCACCCATTTTAGCGTCGAATTCATCACCATGTTCTTCCAAAGAATCTAAGTATTCTTCTTCAGTTAAAAGTTGAGAACGCTCTAGGGTTGTCATACCGGGTTCGGTTACAACATAAGATTCGAAATAAAGTACACGTTCGATATCACGCAATGTCATATCTAACATCAAACCAATCCGAGACGGCAATGATTTCAAGAACCAAATATGCGCGACCGGGCTAGCCAATTCGATATGACCCATACGCTCACGACGTACTTTAGTTAATGTAACTTCAACGCCACATTTTTCACAAATCACACCACGGTGTTTAAGGCGTTTGTATTTACCACACAAACACTCATAGTCTTTTACCGGACCAAAAATACGGGCACAGAAAAGGCCATCGCGCTCTGGTTTGAACGTACGGTAGTTAATGGTTTCAGGTTTCTTAACCTCACCAAAAGACCACGAACGGACCATGTCCGGAGAAGCAAGACCGATTCGAATATTATCGAACTCTTCGGTTTTGTTCTGTTGCTTAAGAAACTTTAATAAGTCTTTCACTTTTTTCTCCCAGCGGAGTGGTGTTACAAAACCCGACTAACCTATTTGGCTAGTCAGGCTCTCCTTTCTTTCGCTCAATCAGAGCAAACTAGTCGTTCTGCTCTTCTAACTCGATATTGATACCCAATGAGCGGATTTCTTTCAACAATACGTTGAAGGATTCCGGCATACCAGGTTCCATACGATGATCGCCATCCACAATGTTTTTATACATTTTGGTACGGCCATTAACGTCATCGGATTTCACAGTTAGCATTTCTTGCAAGGTATAAGCGGCACCGTATGCTTCTAGTGCCCACACTTCCATCTCTCCGAAACGCTGTCCACCAAATTGAGCTTTACCACCCAATGGTTGCTGTGTAACCAAGCTGTAAGAACCAGTTGAACGTGCATGCATTTTGTCATCAACCAAGTGGTTAAGTTTCAGCATATACATGTAACCTACGGTTACAGGACGTTCAAATGCGCGGCCAGTACGACCGTCAAACAACGTGATTTGTCCGCTTTCTGGAATATCAGCCAACAGTAACAAGTCTTTAATTTCTCGTTCCGTTGCACCATCAAATACAGGCGTTGCGATAGGTACACCTTTACGCAAGTTTTCAGCAAGACGTCTAACTTCATCATCTGTAAAGCTTTCAATGTCTACAACTTGATGGGATTTACCTGAGTTATACACTTCTGTTAAGAAGCTTCTTAACTTAGTTAATTCTTCTTGCTCTTTGATCATGCGATCAATCTTCACACCCAAACCGTGAGCAGCCATGCCCAGGTGAGTTTCAAGAATCTGACCGATGTTCATCCGCGAAGGTACACCAAGTGGGTTAAGTACGATGTCTACAGGAGTTCCGTTTGCATCGTAAGGCATATCTTCCACTGGTTGGATAGTCGAGATAACACCTTTGTTACCGTGACGACCGGCCATTTTATCACCAGGCTGGATATGACGTTTAACCGCCAAGTAAACTTTAACAATCTTCAACACACCCGGCGCTAAGTCATCACCTTGAGTGATTTTGCGACGTTTGATTTCAAACTTGTTATCGAAATCAAGTTTGATTTCACTGTGTTGTTCAGCGATTTGATCAAGTTCTAACTGTGCATCTTCATCTTGTAGCGTAAGGTCGAACCATTTTTCACGAGGCATACTGTCAAGCTTAGCTTGATCAATACCATTGCGAAGCAATAGGTTAGTCGCTCGCGCAAAGATACCGTCGGCTAAAATACCGAACTCATCACCCAAGTCTTTTTTGACTTGACGTAATTGCATATCTTCAATCTCAAGAGCACGTTTATCTTTTTCAACACCATCACGGGTGAAAACTTGAACGTCAATAACTGTACCGTGAACAGAGTTAGGTACACGCAAAGAAGTATCTTTAACGTCTGACGCTTTTTCACCGAAGATGGCTCTTAAAAGTTTTTCTTCTGGCGTAAGCTGGGTTTCACCTTTAGGGGTTACTTTACCAACTAAGATATCGCCACCTTTTACTTCGGCGCCGATATAGACCACACCTGACTCATCCAGTTTTCCAAGAGCAGATTCACCAACGTTTGGTATATCAGCACTTATCTCTTCAGGACCAAGCTTAGTATCACGAGCAATACAGCTTAGTTCTTGAATATGGATAGTTGTGAAGCGATCTTCTTGGGCTACACGCTCAGAAATAAGGATTGAATCCTCAAAGTTATAACCATTCCAAGGCATAAATGCGATACGCATATTTTGACCCAATGCCAACTCACCTAAATCAGTGGAAGGACCATCGGCCAATACGTCACCAGTAACAATAGGGTCACCTACATTACAAGTTGGTTTTTGGTTAATACATGTATTCTGGTTTGAACGGGTGTATTTAGTAAGGTTGTAGATATCAATACCTGCTTCGCCAGCAGCCATTTCTTCTTCATTAACCTTAATAACTATGCGACTCGCATCAACATAATCAACAGTACCACCGCGTTTAGCGATAATAGTTACACCTGAATCTACAGCAACCGTTTTTTCCATACCTGTTCCAACTAAAGGCTTATCAGCTTTTAGAGTTGGTACAGCTTGACGTTGCATGTTTGCACCCATCAATGCGCGGTTAGCATCATCGTGTTCCAAGAACGGGATGATTGATGCCGCAACAGATACGATTTGCTGTGGAGAAACATCCATATACTTGATGTCTTCAATTTGCATCAAAGTAGTCTCACCACGGTAGCGGCAAGGGATAAGTTCTTCAGTCAGTTTACCATCATCGTCTAAAACAACGTTTGCCTGTGCGATTGCGAATTGACCTTCTTCGATAGCAGAAAGGTAATCGATATCGTCAGTAACAACGCCGTCAACAATTTTACGATAAGGAGTTTCAAGGAAACCAAAGTCATTGGTACGAGCAAAACTCGAAAGCGAGTTAATCAAACCGATGTTTGGACCTTCAGGAGTTTCAATTGGACAAACACGACCATAGTGAGTCGGATGTACGTCTCGTACTTCAAAACCTGCGCGTTCACGAGTTAAACCACCTGGGCCTAATGCAGAAATACGACGTTTGTGCGTCACTTCTGAAAGCGGGTTGTTTTGGTCCATGAACTGAGATAATTGGCTAGAGCCAAAGAACTCTTTAACTGCCGCTGAGATTGGCTTAGCGTTAATCAAATCCTGTGGCATTATCGCGTCAAGGTCGCCTAAACTTAAGCGCTCTTTAACTGCACGTTCAACACGTACTAAGCCAACACGGAATTGATTTTCTGCCATTTCACCAACAGAACGGATACGACGGTTACCTAAGTGATCGATATCATCCACTTCATCTTTACCATCACGGATGGTAATCAATTGCTTCATTACTGCAATGATATCTTTTTTATCTAGCGTACCTTCGCCAATCAGTTCTTCACGACCTAGACGACGGTTAAACTTCATTCTACCTACAGCTGACAAATCATAACGATCATCAGAGAAGAATAAGTTACCAAATAGGGTTTCAGCAGCGTCTTTAGTTGGTGGCTCACCAGGACGCATCATACGATAAATCTCAACCAAAGCCTCTAAGCGATTGGAAGAACTATCAATACGTAGCGTGTCTGAAATGTATGCACCGTGATCCAATTCATTAATATAAAGAGTATCAAATGAGTCAATTTTTGATTCTAGTAACGCTTCAAGTGTTTCCACTGTCAATTCGTCATTAGCATTAACAATTACTTCACCCGTTTCTTCATTAATGTGATCTTTAGCGATAACACGACCAACTAGGAACTCAGCAGGAACTTCAAGCTCTGTCACTTTTGCTTTTTCAAGAGCACGAGTATGACGAGCAGAAATACGACGACCGGTTTCTACTAGAACATTTCCTTCGCCATCTAGGATGTCAAACTGTGCAGTTTCACCACGTAGACGCTCAGGAACGATGTCCATCATGAATTTTTCATCCACTATTTTGATAAGATCTTTATCAAAGAACTCATCAAGAATTTCTTCAGTGGGCATTTCCAATGCACGTAACATGATAGTCGCAGGTAATTTACGGCGACGATCGATACGAACATATAAATTATCTTTCGGGTCAAATTCGAAGTCTAACCAAGAACCACGGTAAGGAATAACACGTGCGTTATAAAGCACTTTACCTGATGAGTGTGTTTTTCCTTTATCATGATCGAAGAAAACACCAGGTGAACGGTGAAGTTGAGACACGATAACGCGCTCAGTTCCATTGATCACAAAAGTACCGTTTTCGGTCATGAGTGGTATTTCACCCATGTAAACTTCTTGCTCTTTGATATCCTTAACCGTTCCAGGAGCGGCTTCTTTATCGAACAACACAAGACGAAGCTTAACCCTAAGTGGCGCAGAATAAGTTACACCACGGATTTGACATTCTTTAACGTCAAAAACAGGCTCACCTAAACGGTAGCTCACATATTGTAATTCAGAATTACCTGAATAACTTTTTATGGGAAAAACTGATCTAAATGCAGCTTCTAGTCCATAATGGCCGTCAACATCGATGTCGATAAACTTCTTAAAAGAATCGAGCTGGATTGAAAGAAGGTAAGGTATCTCTAATACCTGCGGGCGTTTGCCAAAATCCTTACGGATACGTTTCTTTTCGCTATTGGAGTAAACCATGGGTTCCTCAGCATTCTGATTTTTGACCCAACTTGCCTAGTAAAGCGCTTTTACTAAACAAACTTCAAGCACCCTTTGGGCGCGATCTTCAAGCATACACCAATTTTTCTAAAGTTTTAACACTTAACTTATTGGTTTTATGTCACTTTTAATCACGGTTGCGCATCAATTCGAAGGATAGTTCTAAAGGGTATAAATGCCCTATCCTACAGCGCAAAAAGGCTGGTGATTAAATAATCACCAGCCCGAGCCTTTTCAGGCAAGCAATCTGCCAACAGACAAATTACTTAAGTTCCACTTCTGCGCCAGCTGCTTCAAGTTCAGCTTTAAGTGCTTCAGCTTCTTCTTTAGCCAAACCTTCTTTGATAGCTTTAGGTGCTGATTCAACAACATCTTTAGCTTCTTTAAGACCTAGGCCAGTTGCGCCACGTACTGCTTTGATAACAGCAACTTTGTTAGCGCCAAATGAAGTCATTACAACGTCAAATTCTGTTTGCTCTGCAGCAGCTTCAGCAGCTACAGCAGGACCAGCAACAGCAACAGCCGCTGCAGCAGAAACGTTGAATTTTTCTTCAGCTGCTTCGATTAACTCTACCAATTCCATAACTGGCATTTCAGCAATCGCGTTTAATATATCATCTTTAGTTAGAGCCATTTTCTCTAAACTCCTGGGGTTATTAGTTGTTAAAAAATTTAATGCCAAACACGAAAATTATTTTTCGTCTTTGATCGCCGCCAATACACGCACAAACTTGCCTGGAACTTCGTTGATTGTACGAACGAATTTCTCGGCTGGTGCTTTGAAGGTAGCAAGTAATTTTGCTAGAGCTTCGTCGCGAGTCGGAAGTGAAGCAACTGCGTCCAATTTTTCAGGACCCAATAAACCACTGCCGATTGAAAGTGCAGTTACTTTAAGCTTGTCATTTCCTTTACTAAAATCTTTGAATAGACGTGCTGCACCGCCAGGTGCGTCTATTGAAAATCCGTAAATTAGAGGACCAGTTAAAGCTTCTTCAATATCAGAAAACTTACTGTCTGCTAAACCACGTTTTGCAAGTGTATTACGTACTACTTTAACGTATACGCCTTGCTCACGAGCTTTAACACGCAGGTCAGTCAGTTCTGAAACTTCCATCCCACGGTATTCAGCGACGGCAACGGATAGAGCTCGAGATGCAACTTCACTTACTTCTGCTACGATCTCTTTTTTTGCTGCTAAACCTAGTGCCACTGAGTTCACCTCTTGTTAACTGAATGCAATTTCATAACGATTTCACATTCAGAGTTCCAGATTGATAAACCGTTGAATACTGCCAAACAATATTCGCTGATTTACCGCTCTACGGTGTTCGTTTCCCCAGAGAGTCTGAGTCGAAACCACCGTCTGCGCAGGCATTTTACGTATTAAGCGAAATATTTAATGTAGGTGCTCTCTTACTTCACCTACTATTTCGCACCTGCGGTCTTGGACGGGAGCATGATTTTTAACTTAGTTAAAAACAGCTCCAACCCATAACCTTTAGAGAGATGAGCAATTGCTCATAAGCCAATTAAGATAACTGAGTTATCTAATTGGTAATTTATTTCAAGCCTAGGCTTACTGGATCAAGTGTTACGCCAGCACCCATTGTGGTACTAAGGCTAACTTTCTTGAAGTAAGCACCTTTAGCAGAAGAAGGTTTAGCTTTCTTCAATGCTTCTAGCAAGGCATCAAGGTTTTCTTGAATCTGGTTTGCTTCAAAAGCGATTTTACCAATGCTTGCATGGATAATTCCGTTTTTGTCGTTTCTGTAACGAACTTGACCAGCTTTTGCATTTTTAACAGCAGTTGCTACGTCTGGAGTCACAGTGCCAGTTTTAGGGTTAGGCATAAGTCCACGAGGACCTAAGATTTGACCCAACTGACCTACAACGCGCATTGCATCTGGAGAAGCAACTACTACGTCAAAGTTCATTTCGCCTTTCTTGACTAGCTCAGCAAGATCTTCCATACCAACGATGTCAGCACCAGCTTCTTTAGCTGCTTCTGCGTTAGCGCCTTGAGTAAATACTGCTACGCGAACGTCTTTACCAGTTCCGTTTGGAAGCACAGTTGCTCCACGTACGTTTTGGTCAGATTTACGAGCATCAATACCAAGGTTAACTGAAACATCTACACTTTCAGCAAACTTTGCAGTAGCTAATTCTTTCAACAAAGCAACAGCTTCATTAATTTCGTATTCTTTAGTTGCGTCAACTTTCTCGCGAATAGTGCGCATACGTTTAGTTAATTTAGCCATGTCTTATCCCTCTACTACCAAGCCCATGCTGCGAGCAGAGCCAGCGATGGTACGAACAGCTGCATCAAGATCGGCTGCAGTCAGGTCAGGTTCTTTAGTTTTTGCAATTTCTTCCAATTGCGCGCGCGTCACCTTACCCACTTTTTCAGTGTTAGGACGGCCAGAACCACTCTTAATACCAGCTGCTTTCTTCAATAAGAAAGACGCAGGTGGAGTTTTGGTTTCAAAGGTAAATGAACGGTCTTCATATACAGTGATAACTACTGGAACTGGAGCACCTTTTTCAAGGCTGTCTGTAGCTGCGTTAAACGCTTTACAGAATTCCATGATGTTAACACCTTTAGCACCTAGTGCAGGACCAACAGGTGGACTTGGGTTAGCAGAACCAGCTGCAACCTGAAGCTTAATTAAGCCTGTGATTTTTTTAGCCATTATCTCTCTCTCAAATTTGGGTCTATCGCCTCGCAAAACATAGAGATTGTTTGCTCAATCGGCTTCCCATAAAAATTAACGGTCGCGAATTATAGATTACATATTCGGGCTACGCAACACTTATATACGGATATTTAATTATTTAAGTCATTCTGACAGGATTATTTTTAGCAGATGGGCGCTACTAACAATTTATGAATCGAGAATTTACTGTTTATCTTTCACGCTTTGCTGTTTGGAAAAAAATACCTTTTTGGCTTGATACATCTCGATCAACCGCTTTTTTAGTGCTGGTTCCCGTTCAATCAATTTTTCAGCATAGGCTAGTGACGCTTGTTTCTCTTGTTGAACCTGCATTGCAACATCATCATCAGAAGGTAAAGCCGCCGATGCGCGCATCGCGATTTCAGTTAACTGTGTTTTCTTGGCTAAAAAATATTGGGGGTAACAAGCTCTTTGAGTAATCCGGCCCGCACCTTGTTTTCGCTCTCGTTTACATTTCACTTTAAATTTAGGGTTATCGACTAGATCATTGTAGTAATCGTAAAATTCAAGTTCTGTTTTAACCATTTGTTGGCGATAGAAATATAATGGTTTAGTGCCAACAACTTCGATCTGCTCAACTCTTCGTTGTGGCTCTGGCTGGCTGCTTACTTGAGCAAATAAGGTGGCGCTTTGTACGAAGCTAACACAGAGTATGATGCATATGTTTACAATGCACTTTTTTAGCTGCATAAAAATAATTCCCTTTATTAAAAATGCTCATGAAATGAAATAATATATTGAATGCCAAACTTAACGTTTTAAGTAAAACAAAACAAGCCTACACCGCTTAATTGGTTGGCTATGGAAATGATAATGTAAGAGCTTAAATGGCTAACTTACAGCGTGAAAAATTTACATAGACAAATATCATTTTTACTAAACATACGCAGCCTGCTGTTAAACCTAAATTATTTAAGTAGAACAAAAATCATCGCTGAATTGCTCTGGAAGCCCTAGAAATTCTCACCTTAACGAAAAAAAACAGCACAGTGTTTCCGATTTGATACAGTGGCTACACATCGCTGCTTACCGACCTTTTCAATTATTACCAGAGCTCTTTGCACAAGGTGTCTGTTTTAACAGACATTAAACCAAGGTATAGAATACATTACTTACCAAAACTTCCTTTTTAACGCCTCTTTAAACTCTCTTTGAAATCAGCAAGAAATAAAAACACGATTAAAAACAATAATATAAAATAATCAAAAGCAGAATCCGATTTTAAAAATGGGTATCACCATTTTTCTGGCCTACTTTCTGCTTGTTACTTAATTATTGAGTATCAAGTTTCATTATTCCCCGGGCCGTTTGTGCAAATTAGTTAAAGACACTTAACAGTGTACAGCTTGATTCTAAACGGCGAAAAAAATAATCATAGGAAGGATAAAAATGTTAAAGCTGGTTGCGAATAAGACCAAAAGAAGAAGTAATAAGCATACATCCACAAAGGTATCTTTGTGGTTTTGCGTTGGTTTAATGCTCCCTAGTAGTTTACTCCTCCCCTCCCAACTAGCGACAGCTCAACAGCAGGTGAGCGCAGAAAAACCTGAAGGTGTTATCACTAAGCCTGATGTAGACAAAATTACATTTGAAATGGTTAAAGGTCAGGCTAAAAAACTATCCGCAGAAGAATATCAAAAACGCTCTACTGAACTGCCTAAAGAATTGGCAGATATGACTTATAGTGAGTATCGAAATATACGCTTCAACCCTCAAAAGGCAATCTGGAAAGACAAGTCAAATTTCGAATTGCAACTATTCCACCCAGGTTTCCTTTACAAAAGTCCAGTGATGCTGCGCTTAGTAGATAGTAATGCTGGAAGCAACACTGTTACCTTTAAGGGAGATAAGTTCATTTATGAAAATGAAGCTTTGCCACTGCAAGGTATCGCGCCTCCTGATGCTGGTTTTGCTGGGTTTCGGGTTCATTACCCCTTAAACACTCCACAATATAAAGATGAATTAGCGGTTTTCTTAGGGGCATCGTACTTTAGGATTGTCGGTCCAGGGCAGGTATATGGAATATCAGCACGAGGATTAGCTATCAATACAGCTCATTCCTCTGGTGAAGAATTTCCTGAATTTACTCGTTTTTGGGTAATTGAGCCTAAAGAAGAAGCCGAAAATTTAATTATTTATGCTTTATTAGAGAGTAAATCGGTAACAGGCGCTTATCGTTTCGAACTTACCGCAGGACTTAACACTGAAGTAAAAGTTAACAGCAAAATATATGCTCGTACTGACGTTGAAAAGCTTGGTGTTGCTCCGTTAACAAGCATGTTGTTGTCTAGTGAAACGACCACTAGGTATTTTGACGATTTCAGACCAGAAGTTCACGACTCCGACGGTTTGTTAATGATCAACTCTCAAGGCGAACAAATATGGCGCCAGCTTAACAACCCAAAAACCTTACAAGTAACCTCAATGCAAGACACCCAACCTAAAGGCTTTGGTTTATTACAACGGGATATTGATTTTGCACATTATTCAGATATCGAAGCGAACTATCACAATCGTCCAGGCATCTGGGTAAAACCAGAAAATAATTGGGGAGCAGGTCGCTTAGAGCTTGTGGAAATACCAACGAATTCAGAAACCAATGACAACATCGTAAGTTACTGGGTACCAGATGAGCCTTTTAAGAAAGGCCAAACACGAGAATTTAATTACACCTTGAGCACGGTTTCTGGAGATTTGAAACAAAGTAACCTTGCCACCGTTGTTCGCGCAATGAATAGCTGGGCAGCTTTGCCAGGTGAGAACAATCCTGCGGATAAAAGTGTACGTAAAATTATCGTAGACTTTTCTGCGAATCAATTAACAAACTTAACTCAAAACGTTCCTATCCAAGCTGATTTACAAGTAAGTGGCGGCAAATATGACGAATTAATTGTCAGTCAACTACCTGACAAAAAAAGCTGGAGAGTGTCGTTTACACTGACTGCTGACCAAGATAGAGCCGTGGACATGAGATTATCACTGTCTCTGAGAGGCAAGCCTATTAGTGAAGTGTGGAACTATGTTTGGAGTCGAAATGAAATCGAATAATCATCAAGAGGGAGTTCACATGTCTACTTCTACGAATGAACACTTTATTAAAGCATCCGCAAAAACAGCACGTAAATATAGCTATGCGTTTTTGGTACTTGCCACCGCCATCGTAGGCGGATGGGCGATGACTGATATATTTTCAGTAGATGGATTTACGGCTATAGAAATAGTTTTGCTGTTCCTATTTACCCTAACCTTTGTTTGGATTTCAGCGGCATTTTGGAGCGCGATTATAGGTTTTACCCTGCTTATGTTGCGAAGAGATCCTGTAACCCTCAAACAAGCGCTGCGCAAAAATCAGGCAGGCAGTCTGGACCCAAACCAGCGTCAGGCGATTATAATGCCGGTCTATAATGAAGATACCAACCGCATAATGTCTGGCTTTGAAGCATGTATTAAGGAAATCGAAAAATCGGGAAGTTTACAATATTTTGATTTTTACATGTTAAGTGACACCCAACAGAAACCGCTGATTGAAGCCGAACTAGTGGCATGGAATAAATTGACCGCAAGAATGGGTAATGAGGTTGCCTCACACATGTTCTATCGCCGTCGGGAAAAGAATGTAAATCGTAAAGTAGGGAATGTTGCAGATTTTTGCGAACGTTGGGGAGCCAACTATCAATCCATGATTGTGTTAGATGCAGACAGCCTAATGACTGCTGAGAGCATGCTTACGTTGGTGAAAACCCTGCAGAGCAATCCTAAAGCAGGGCTTATTCAAACGGTTCCAATTCCGATTAGACAAAACACACTTTTCGGACGTTTTTTACAATTCGCTTCTAGTTTGTATTGCCCTACTTTAGCTGCAGGCCAGGCATTTTGGCAAACAGACACTGCCAATTATTGGGGACACAATGCAATTATTCGGATTGATGCTTTTATGGCGTCCTGTGGTTTACCGCATCTTCCGGGTGACGTCCCCTTTGGTGGGGAAATCTTAAGCCATGATTTTGTTGAAGCTGCGCTACTAAGGCGAGCTGGTTGGCATGTCTATCTATTAGCTGACCTAGAAGGTAGTTATGAAGAGGTACCGAGTAATATTATTGACTATGCAACCCGCGATCGACGTTGGGTTCAAGGCAACCTGCAACATTTGGGATTACTCCGAACGGAAGGCTTGCAAAATATCAGTAAATTACATTTTGTATTAGGTGCATTCGCTTACGTTTCTTCTTTAGTATGGTTTGTTTTGCTGTTGCTTAGCACCATAGACGCCACCGTTAGAGCCGCTTCTGATGATGTGTTTTTCACCGCACCTCATCAATTATTTCCAGCGTGGCCAGTAGATAAATCAGATTCCATATTTGCATTACTTTTCGCAACCGCATTACTACTTATAGGACCTAAATTCTTGAGCCTAATCCATGCTCTTGTATACCGTCGGTATGAGTTTGGTGGTGCACTAACGTTAGTGATTAGTACATTGATAGAGATAGTAGTCGCAATTGTAATCGCGCCTTTGATGATGGCATATCACGCTTACTTTGTGTTGAATGCGCTGGCAGGGAAAAACGTAAGTTGGAATGCGCAAAGTCGAGAAGGCAGAACTGTACCTTGGTCCGAAGCAATAAAACGTACCTGGGCTGCTACAACGCTAGCAATTCTTTGGGGTGCATTGACTTGGTATCTGACCCCACTATTGTTTTGGTGGTTAGCGCCAGTGTTACTTGGATTGATTCTGGGTGCGCCAATCATTCATTACTCGAGTAGTTTAAAGCTCGGGATTATGTCACGTAAATATGGCGTCTTCATTTGTCCTTGTGAGGTGATTGAACAGCCTGTAACCAAAAGCTTGAGGTTGAGTCTAAGCAATTTGGATAAACAGAGTCGATATAACAAAACGGTACCTGAACTACCGCCAGAAAGATGGACCAGTATGCCGATTCAAGAACTCAGACCGACTACAAAAGCGGGTCTTAAACACGGGCAATCAATTACAAACGAATAACCTCTTTGAAACTCAATTAAAGTTTCACCCCACAAACTTAATTTTGTGGGTTTTTTTTTACCTATTAATAATCAATTCCTGTCGATAAGATCTGTTGGCCAGACTTTAGCCGCGCCCAAGAACACAATAGCTCCACGGGCCGAAGCCCGTGCTACAAGGCATTTAGGCGTATTCCTTAAGCCACAAAACCATCCCATCCCTGTAGGCGGGTGCTTTAGCCCCGCAGAGCCACAAAACCATCCCATCCCTGTAGGCGGGTGC
>NZ_JAHKPT010000033.1:0-82909 GCF_018860635.1 Aliiglaciecola lipolytica | reverse complement strand
GGTGCTTTAGCCCCGCGAATAGCACATTAAATACCATGGCCTAAAGACCATGCTACATAGGCTTTTGTGCTTTTCTCGAGGCAAAAAAAAAGATGCCTATTTAGACATCTTTGTTTTAATTTCTTCGGCGCCATCCTTGGCGCTGGATTCCAGCCTGGTATCTTGAGTGCAGAATTCTGGGGCTAATATACTAAAACCATACTGACCCGTCCTTGGTATTACGTCCAGCCCGCACGTCCTTGAGCGGTCGTGCAGCTGGACGGAGCTTCGCTCCTAATAAAACCAGCTTTACCCATGTCGGTCGTTCAGTCGGCCAAAGCTTCGTCGAAGCTAAAAATTCTGGGAATATTAAACTAAAAAAGACGACCTATAGTCGTCTCTTCGTGCACATCCTGTGGCTGGGTTCCAGCCCGACATCCATGTCGGTCGTTCAGCAAGCTGCGAAACTTCGTTTCGGTCTTGCTTCACCCTTTTTCGACTTGGCCGAACTCTAGTTCTACCGGAGTTGAACGGCCGAAAATAAGTACTGATACTTTCAAGCGGCTCTTTTCGTAATCGACTTCTTCGACAACGCCGTTGAAATCTGCGAAAGGACCATCGGTAACACGAACCACTTCGCCTGGTTCGAATAATGTTTTTGGTTTTGGCTTGTCTACTGATTCTTCCAAACGATTAAGAATAGCATCTGCTTCTTTCTTAGAAATAGGCATTGGACGATCTGAAGTACCACCAATGAAACCTAACACTCTTGGAACACTTTTAACCAAGTGCCATGAGTCTTCGTTCATTTCCATTTCTACCAGTACATAGCCTGGGAAAAATTTGCGTTCACTTTTGCGTTTTTGGCCAGCTCGCATTTCAACAACTTCTTCGGTAGGTACTAATATTTCACCGAAATAATCTTCCATACCGTTCATTTTGATATGTTCAACTAACGTCTTTTGAACACGTCCTTCATAACCAGAAAATGCTTGTACTACATACCATTTTTTATCAGACATGACTTACACTCCTAAACCGGTAACAAAAGACACGACTTCCACAATACCCATGTCTAAAAGATAAAGAACGATAGACATAAAAGCGGTAGCAGCCAAAACTATCAAAGTAGTGGTAGTTGCTTCTTGTCTTGTGGGCCAAACAACTTTGCGCACTTCGACTCGAGATTCTTTTGCAAAAGTTAAGAATGAACTACCTTTAACCGTGCTGCTGGCAATAAAGCCAGCAATCACCACCAATGCAACAGCACCGAGTGCACGATAAAGCACAGAAATTTCCTGATAATAGGTATTTGCGGCTATCACTCCGCCCAAAATCAAGACGACTACCAACCATTTGAGCATATCCAATGAATTGGATGGTGATTCTGCTTTTTCGCTCATATTCTTACTTCCGTAATAAATACTGGTCAATTATGTATCAACTAAACCAGTATGTTTAAATTCAAATTTATGTGATTTGACAAAATTGGCAGGGGTGGAGGGATTCGAACCCCCAACCATCGGTTTTGGAGACCGCTGTTCTACCAATTGGAACTACACCCCTAACAAATTTCAGTTACACCATCTTTGTGATTTGAACCAATTTTTTTATTGGAAAATTTGGAGTCACACAAGGAGGGACGCGTATTATACTCATTGAGCCGCGCTATTCAAGTAAAAATGAATTCCGACAAGCGGAAAATAGCAGTGGAGCTAGCAACTATTAATCGTCGCTATTCTTTGGCTTCACTTAATCCATACCCAAGGGCTACTAAAAGTTATTTTAGTTTGAGGTTAAATAAGCCGCCTTGCTAGACGGCCTATTTGATTTTTAATGGATATTTAAGGTTGAACTTCCATCGTCAATGTTAAATTCGAAAATGTGCTGTAAGCGCGAATACCCACATACCAAGTACCTGTTTGCGGTGAATTAAACGAACAGCTTTCAGTATTGCCATTTTGGTATGGTCGACAATCATAACTACCGGTAGTTGGGTTACTACCATATCGAACATAGAGATCGGCATCACCGCTGCCGCCATTGGTACTCACATCCAACACTGATGAACCCGCTGGAACTTCTACTGTGTAATACACCCAATTACGACGTGATGCGGAAATATCTTCAATTACAGTTAACGAGCCATCATTTCCTCCACCACCTGCTGATTCAGTATAATCAGCTTGTATGGACACACCAGAATAGGCACTGTAACCAATTATTTTAACGTAATAGGTACCAGCTTGAACCGGATCTACACTGCAAGATTCATTATTACCACCTAGGTAGGGTCTGCAATCATAACTATTTGTGGATGGTTCAGTTGCATATTTAACATACAAATCAGCATCTCCAGAGCCACCACTCATAGAGAAAACCAAATCGCTTGCTCCTTCAGGGATATCAATGCTGTAAAGTAGTTCAGAATTAGACGCGCCAGATAACCCGATCACCGCAGTTCCGTTAATTAGTACATTCCCTCCTGGATCTCCACCACCATTGCCACTGCAATTTGCAGCTAAATAGTCTGACGCTGCTTTCGCTTGCACTAAACCATAGCCCGTTTGGTTATCCCGTCCGGTCGACTCCAAATCAAAAGCCGTCGCGCCTAACGCGCTGCGTACTTGGGAAGCACTACAACTGGGGTTATTAGCCCAGACCAAAGCTGCTACCCCAGCAACATGTGGACTCGCCATAGAAGTTCCGTTGTAGTAGGCGTAATCCGTATTACCTAACACCTGTAACGTAGCCGATGTGCCTGCCGCTGCAATTAATTGCTGACCAAGAGTTCGATTGACCGACACTGTTGGCACTGTAATTTGACTACTGTCATCTACCAAAAATGGATTTTGCAATCCAGGACGCTCGGCATTGCTATAAATCACAATCCCCGCCGCTCCCGCATTATCGCAAGCTAATGCCGCGTTAATTTCAGGATAAGTACTGCCCGCTTGATTGTCTGCACGCTCTACAACACAAATTTTGTTGCTCATATTTGAGCAACTGAAACTACCGCTACTGCTGGTACTACAGGCTCCTATCACTCCAGAAACTGAACCGTTAATATTATTGATTGCGTAACTTCCGCCACTAACAATATAGCGTGACGGCGGTAAAACTCGGTCATCTCCTAGTGTCGTTCCATTGAACGTTAAATAACCCTGCCGCCCATCATTAATACCCACAGTAGAAAGAATCGCTTCCCCTGGTGCAGATAGTTCAACTTGGTTGGTATATTGAGAAAATTCAGCTCTTAAACCTGTTTCATCCACTGCGGCAACAGAGATAACCGAACTATAAGACGCCGGATAAGAGTGACTTGAGTCCCCAGCATTTCCTGCTGCGGCGACTAACAAAACACCATTATTGGCGACGGCGGTAAGACGATTGCTTTCGCTTGTAGAAGAACCGGCACCACCCAATGACATATTGACTACATCCGCACCATTTGCCTCACAGGTTTCAACCGCATCGGCTAAATCACTAGAGTAACCCCAGCCTGATTCATTAAATACTTTGATGATATGCAGATTAATATTTTGGTTAGGAAGCACGCCGACAATCCCTTCAGCATTATTAATTCCAGCAATAGTGCCTGCTACATGAGTACCATGAGATCCTCCTGGCACGTACCAATTTCCGGTACCTGAATTATTGCTCCCAGAAACCGAATTAGCACTAAGATCAGGGTTGTTAATGTCATAGCCAGAGTCAATTATACATACCGTTTTGCCACCAGCACTGACATCAGACAACTGATCAGCTTGAACATTAGCAATTCCCCAAGGCTGTGATTGCGCCATTAAATAGCGAATTGGATCAGCTTCAACAGATTCAACCAAAGGGTCTTGCTGCATTTGTAAAATAATGGATTGCATGGCTGCTTTCGACATTCGCTTGTCTAACTTTAAGATTGCCCTTCCCTGTTTATTGGTTTTTACGAAACGCATTTGCTGACCAGTTTTAGTGGCTAGCTTAGTTAATAGATTGCTACCCGCAGAGATTTGACCAGGAGCAATTGACAATCCATTATTTATCTCCGACTCTGAACTTAAATCAGTACTGGCCGTTTCTATTTCATGCAAAGTAGTCTGATTTTTAAATTTTACAATTAATCGATCCGTTAGCTGATTATTCAGTTCTGGGTTTTGTGACGCCAACCATTCAGCAAACTGCAAATTTGGAGATGGCTGTGCAGCCATTGTGTGGGTAATACTCATCACAGCTACACCTAAGGCGCTGATGAGAAACTTTTTATTATTCATTCCCGATTTTCCTATTTCTGTCGTTATTTTAATTTTTATTATTTTTAAATTTGTTTAAATATTTACTTAAATTTTAATTGGTTACATAGACCTTCCTCCTTTTTAAAGACATAAGAATTCCGCCCAGGTCTGCTCAGACTGGGTTTAGGATTATATTCAGAAGTTAAATTAGATAAGAGTCGCTAAGTCTTGAATGCCGAAAAGTTCAAAATTCGCTTGTAGATTGCTTTGAGTCGTAGGTTTTTCATGGGCTCGAAATCCTATATTTCTTATTAAAGTGAGACGCTATAAAGTGACTTGAAAAGGCAGATTTAGCTGCTCACTTAATAATCTCAGGTTAAAAACTAACCATACGGTCAACTAAATGCAACCTTTTTTTACCCTTTTTAGGTGGTTTTTTTACCCGTCAAATTAAAAGGTAAAGAAAACAATAAGCTAGGAAAATACAGATTTTGCGCTTTGCTTTTGAGTGAAGGATTGTTTGAAAAAACCGAAATGAAATATATAAACTCCCAATGCAAAACATCAGGAGTCTTTGATTTAGCTCATCAGGGAGTGCGAATTAATCAACCCCAATAAATCCTCCCGTTTGATGAGACCATAATTTTGCGTAAATACCATTTTTTGCCAACAGTTCACTGTGGCTACCTGATTCCACGATTTTTCCTTGCTCTAAAACTAACAAACGGTCCATTTGGGCGATGGTGGATAATCTATGGGCAATGGCTAGCACAGTCTTATTCACCATTACTTTGTTTAAGCATTGTTGAATAGCCGCTTCGACTTCTGAATCCAATGCAGAAGTTGCTTCATCTAAAATTAAAATCGGAGCGTCTTTTAACATCACTCTGGCAATTGCAATTCTTTGTCGTTGACCACCAGATAATTTAACGCCTCGCTCACCTACCTGTGCGTCGTACCCGATATTGCCATTCAAGTCAGAAAGCTGCTGAATAAACTCGTCCGCTTCAGCTTGTTTTGCCGCAGTTATCATTTGCTCTTCTGTGGCAGAGGCGCGACCATAAATAATGTTTTCGCGCACAGATCGGTGCAATAAAGACGTATCTTGCGTCACCATACTAATATTGGCTCGCAGGCTTTCCTGCTTAACGTGTTTTATCTCTTGCCCGTCAATGAGAATATTGCCACTTTGCACATCATAAAATCTCAGCAATAAATTGACTAAAGTAGACTTACCCGCCCCAGAGCGTCCCACTAATCCAACTTTTTCACCTGGTTTGATTGAAAGATTCAATTGTTTGAATACATCTATGGGCTTTCCTTCAGGACCTGCATAACCGAAATCAACATTGTTAAACTCAATCGCTCCGCCGCGGACCTGTAAATTAGGGGCATCAGGTACGTCTTGCACAACAACATCATTGGCAAGGGTATTGATCCCATCTTGTACAGTACCAATATTTTCAAATAGTGAAGATACTTCCCACATAATCCATTGCGCCATGCCGTTGAGGCGTAAACACAAGCTAATTGCGACCGCTAAGTCACCTGGGGTTACTAGATGATTCAACCACAAGTAGATAGATAGTGCGCTGACACTAAAAACCAATAGAGCATTAGAAAACCAAACAAACCCATAAAGTGTCGTGACTAAACGCATCTGCGGATAAACCGTATGCAAAAATCCACTCATACCTTCTTTTGCATAGTCTGATTCACGTTGACTGTGGGAAAACAGCTTAACCGTCATAATATTAGTATAACTATCAACGATTCGGCCGGTCATGATTGAGCGCGCATCAGCTTGTTTTTGCGAGACTTTTTTAAGCCGCGGAATAAACGTCCGCAGAATAATAAAATAAGTCAGTAACCAAATTAACAATGGCACACTCAAACGCCAATCAATCGAAAAAACCAGTACTAAAATACTGATAAAGTAAACACTCACATACACGAAAATATCGAGTGATTTCATCACTGCTTCACGCACAGCCAGTGCGGTTTGCATCACTTTAGTAGCGACACGTCCAGCAAATTCATTTTGGAAAAAACCGATACTTTGACCAAGTAAATATCGATGTGCTTGCCAACGTATCTTCATCGGGTAATTACCCAATAACGTTTGATGGGTCAACAAAGACTGTAATATCACTAAACAAGGTAATATCACTAGAATGACTGTGCCCATCCAGATTAGGCTGCCACTCTCCTGCTGTATAAAGGTTTCCGGATCACGCTCAGACAGCCAATCAACAAGTTGACCGACATAACTAAACAAGGAAACCTCTAAAGCCGCAACAGACGCAGCTAAAATCGATACCGTAAAGATTACAGGCCACATACCTTTAGTGTAATGACGACAAAAAGCAACTAGGGTCTGAGGAGGTTTTGTTGGGTGCTCAACAGGGAACGGTTTTGTCAACCGTTCAAAAAATGAAAACATGCACTATCCAATTAAAGTTTATTTGAGCTTCGAAATAATATTATCAATATTACGTTTATGGTTATCTTGCCATTGCTGCAATGACGTTTGCGCATCTTTGTCGGTGCGAGCTTTGGCAATTTCATATGCTGACTGAGCTTGGTCTTTAGGTACAACAGCTATCCCTTCTTCATCAGCAATAACGATATCCCCTGGATTGACCGTAACACCACCACATTTGATAGTTTGATTTAGGGGTGAGTAGGCTTTTTTGGCGGCAGGAAAAGGAATCACACCACGGGCAAAAACAGGGAATTGAATGTCACGGGTTTCTGCCAAATCACGAATGACGCCATCAATAACAAACCCAGCAATTCCTCGCTGTTTAGCGATTGCACAAACGTTTCCACCCGCTGCAGCAAACTGCGGATCAGACTTTACAACAATGATATCCCCTGGTGAAGCTTCATAGATAGCCGCATGTAACATTAAATGATCACCATCTTCGCAAAACACTGTAAAAGCAGGTCCGGCAATACGTGGGGGCTGTGGCCATAAACTTGATATTTTATAATCAATAAATTGCTCACGAGGTAATGCGTCAGCATATTCACATGGGGAGATTTGTTTGAATAAATTCATATCTAGCATAAATAATCACCTTATCTTTAAAATCTTAAAATGCAAAATTTGTTATTAACTTGAATAACCAATAACCGCAAATTCCAACCTGAATTAGAAAAAACACAAATCGAATCTGAACGGCAAGTACTGAGGTCGAAACAAGATGAACAATAGATTGTCCTAATCTTGCTGCCAGCAAGTAATACGCCAACGTATCAGTAATCGCTGAGGCGTTTGTTGCCAGAGCTGTCAGCATAGTGCCACCAATAAACACAAAACTTTCTGCACAATTAAGGTGAGCCCGAGTAAGTCGTTGCCCAAAATCAGGGGAATCTGAACCGTCGGCCTTGAACTGATTGGGTAATCGCTGTTTCTGACTCACCAAAAAGGTTCGATAGCTGGCTAATAAAATCAGTAAAAACACCGTCCAACTGATGTATCCGAGCAGAGCAATAATAGTAGCATTCATAGGTATTCCTTTATACGCAGACATGTACGAAGACGTAAGTTACCCGAAATATCAACGAATTAGAAATTTGAATTGTTCTGTTACAGTTTTTAGTGATTTTTGTTGGTGGTTGGCGTTATTCTTTACCCCATTGATCATCAAGAAATATTCAGTTGGGACATTTAAGCATGAAACCTGTATTACCCCGTTGTTCAAATAGCATCAAATTAATATCCGCTATCTTCTTTATTATATTCTCGGTGAATGCAACCGCGGTTCAGTTAACTAAACAGCAAATCAACGATATCCTTTCATCTGTGGAAAGACCAGTAGAAGACGCTAAACGAGATAAAGCTAGACTTCCCCAACAAGTATTATCTTTCACAGGCATATCTGCTGGAGATACGGTGTTAGATTTGCTGGCCGGTGGAGGTTGGTATTCTGAACTCCTTTCCAGAGCTGTAGGTGAAGATGGCCTAGTTTATTTGCAAAACGACAGTGTTTATTGGAATTTTGGTGAAAAAGATATCATTCAAAGAACGAAAGACAATCGTCTTAGCAATGTGGTTAGACTCGACAATGTTGCCATTGCTGACATAGAGGTTGCTGATAAGTCGGTAGACATAGTGTTTACTGCCTTGGGATATCATGATTTATTTTTTACTAATACCGTGCGAGGGGGTAAATTAATTGAATTGCGCGAAGGTGTCGTTGATCATGTCAAAGTGCTAGAAAAACTGCATCGCGTGCTCAAAGATGATGGCATTATCGTGGTAATAGACCACATCGCTCAGGCTGGTTCAGGTTATGATGCAGCAAATACCCTTCATCGTATTGACCCGAACATTGTTAAACATCAATTTGCGCAAGCCGGTTTTACACTTGTCGAAGAGGCGTTTTATCTGAGAAATCCAGAAGATAATCACCAAAGCTCGGTTTTTTCCCCGTTGATTCGAGGA
Organism: Aliiglaciecola lipolytica; assembly: GCF_018860635.1. GTDB lineage: Bacteria > Pseudomonadota > Gammaproteobacteria > Enterobacterales > Alteromonadaceae > Aliiglaciecola > Aliiglaciecola lipolytica_A. The sequence goes on along the minus strand of NZ_JAHKPT010000033.1, from coordinate 74,248 downwards.
AAAACAGATCGATTCATTTATAAATTTAGTAAATAAGTCATTGATTGGAAGCTAAGAACTTAGTCTTAAGCAATTTAGTTAAATGTAAGGGAATTTAATGAAAATTTATATTTTAATGCTCGTAGTTATTGTTTTTGTATGGGGATGCTCTGATCCAGCGCCTGTTGAAGAAGAAAAGCAAGAAGCCCCGAAAATAGAAGACACCACCATTGAGCAGCCAGAAACTGAATCTCCTGAACTGGTGATTCCTCAAATTGAATCTCCTAAAGTGGAAGTTCCCAACGTAGAATCACCTACTACCAATCCTAAAACTGAATCGCCCGTTACTGAAACTCCGGCAACAGCATTACCGGATGTCACAACCGTGACTCGCCACTCAGGGCTTAAATTGGATAATATTAATACGGACATTAAACCGGGCGACGATTTTTTCAGATTTGCTAACGGTAAATGGTTAGACAAGGTTGAAATTCCATCAGATAAAGCCGGTTTAAATTCATTTCAGTTACTCGCTGATGAAGCTCAAGAAAAAGTTATGGCTATCATTAAAAAATCCTCAGAAGGCGATTTTGAAAAAGGTAGCAATGAGCAACAAGTGGGTGACTTGTACACATCTTACACCGACATGGAAAACCGCGACAAATTAGGCTTGACACCACTATTAACTGAATTAGCGGTAATTGATGAAATTCAGGATCAACAACAATTAGCGCGCTATTTTGCTTATGCCAACAAACACAGTTTTGGTACACCTTTCGCTATTGGCCAATATATTGATCTAAAAAACCCTAAAACTTACATGATTTACTCATGGCAGGCAGGTTTAGGATTACCAGATAGAGAATATTATACGAGTGATAAAGGTTCCTATCAGGAAATAAAAGGGAAATATCAGAAACACATTGCCAAAATGCTCGGATTAGTAGGATTGGAGAATCCCGAAAAAAACGCAAAAATTATTTTGGACTTAGAAACTACACTAGCTTCTAAGCATATGAAAAAAGAAAAAACCCGAGATATGGTTGCACTATACAACAAAATTCCAGTAACCAAGTTATCTGAATTAATGCCTCAATTCGATTGGGCAGCAATGTTGCAAGAACTAGAATTAACTGACTTGGATGGCTTAGTAGTCACGCAACCCGATTACATGCGTGAGTTAGACAACATCATTGCTAAAACGCCAATCACAACTTGGAAAATTTATCTGAAATGGATGGTTATCAATCAGCAATCAAGCTATTTAACCACTGAATTAGATAAAGCAAATTTTGAGTTTTTCAGCAAAGTCTTATATGGGGTGACAGAGCAACGACCAAGATGGCGCAGAGGCGTTGATTTCGTAAATACTCACTTAGGTGAAGTGATAGGCGAGGTATATGTCAAAGAACACTTTCCACCGGCCGCCAAAGAACGCATGTTAGACTTAGTCAATAATCTATTAACAGCCTACGAAGTCAGTATCAAACAACTGGACTGGATGTCGGATGCCACCAAAGCGGAAGCGCTCGACAAACTATCCAAATTCACTGCAAAAATTGGCTATCCTGATGAATGGAAAGACTATTCAAAACTGTCTATTTCGAAATCTGACTTAGTTGGCAATATCAAACGCTCAGATGATCTGCAATGGCAGCAGATACTCGATAAACAGCCAGGTCCGGTACAGAAACACGAATGGGACATGACCCCACAAACCGTGAATGCCTATTACAACCCTCCGGCTAATGAAATTGTATTTCCAGCTGGAATTTTGCAGCCACCATTTTTTAATATGGAGGCTGACGATGCAGTTAACTACGGCGGTATTGGCGCGGTTATTGGGCATGAAATAGGCCATGGCTTTGACGATGCTGGCAGTACCTTTGATGGCGATGGTGTACTGCGTAATTGGTGGTCAGATGCAGATAAACAAGAGTTTGAAAAACGTACCAAACAACTTGTCCAACAATATAATAAATTTACCCCATTAAAAAACCTACATGTTAATGGTGAATTTACCCTTGGCGAGAATATCGGTGATTTAGGGGGACTCAGTATTGCCCTCAAAGCCTATGAATTATCTCTAGCCGACAAAGAAGCACCATTTCTCGATGGTTATACTGGACAACAACGTGTTTTCTTAGGTTATGCTCAGGTATGGGCAGCGGTGCAACGGGATGAAACATTACGTAACCAGGTCAATACTGACCCACATTCACCCTCAGAATATAGAGTGAATGGTGTGGTACCGAACGTGCCAGAATTTTATTCCGCATTTGATGTCAAAAAAGGTGACGCATTATTTCTAGCACCGAAAGATCGAGTGAAGATTTGGTAAAAGGATATTGCAGAACTAACTAAAAAGAGTGCTTTCGCACTCTTTTTTTTGGAAAAAATTAAAGCAACTTTCTGGCCTTAAATTTACGACCTTTCATTTTGCCTTCGTTAAATTGCTTCAAACTGCGTTTAACACTGCGAATTTTAACTGCGACATAGCTGTGGGTAGCTGTCACTTTTATTTTACCAATATCTTCGCCAGGAACATCCGCGTCTTTGGTTAATGCGCCTAATATATCTCCAGGACGTAATTTAGCTTTTTTACCGCCATCAATACATATTGTTTGGTACTCAGGCTGAATAATTCGATTCGCATGAAAACGAATAGCTTGAATCCCTTTCCATTCGACTTTTCTTTGCTGATAATCTTCGATGGCATTTGCCCGCGCCATTTCTTTAGGGGCACAAAGAGTTAATGCTAAACCTTCGGCGTCAGCTCGTCCCGTGCGACCGATTCTGTGAATGTGGACTTCTGGATCAGGTGTGATTTGATAGTTAATAACCGCGCCCACACCTTTCACGTCAAGACCTCTTGATGCAACGTCTGTGGCAATAAGCACCGATACGCTTTTATTGGCAAACCGGACTAGAACTTGATTGCGATCTTTTTGTTCTAAATCACCGTGTAACGCATCGACAGAAAACCCCATTTCAGTGAGAGCTTCTAGTAGTTCGTTACAGGCAATTTTAGTATTACAAAATATTATCGCTGACTCGGGTTGAAACTCACTTAACAGTGCCGCAGTAGCCTTGATTCTATGAGATTCTTCAACTTCGAAAAACAATTGTTTTATTTTGCTTGTGTCATGGGTTGATTCCACCGTAATCTCAATTGGATTGCGCTGTATCTTAAGACTAATTTGTTTAATTTGGTCAGGATAAGTAGCCGAAAACAATAAGGTTTGTCGGTCTGTGGGCACAGCTCGAATGACGGTTTCCATTTCCTCCTCGAAGCCCATATCCAACATACGATCGGCTTCGTCTAACACTAGCGTATTGACTTCTTTGAGACTGAGTCGGCGTTTAGATAAGTGATCCATAATACGGCCAGGAGTACCGACAATAATATGAGCACCATGTGAAAGTGATCCAATCTGTGGGCCCATGGGCGTACCGCCACAAAGGGTAAGCACTTTCATGTTATCAATCATCCGTCCTACACGACGAATTTCTTCGGCAACTTGCTCAGCCAATTCACGAGTTGGACACATGACCAAAGCTTGAATTCTAAATCGATCCACATCTAGTCTATTTAACAAACCCAGAGCAAAAGCAACGGTCTTACCACTGCCGGTTTTTGCTTTCGCTACGACATCCTTGCCTGCCAGAATTTTCGGTAGACTTTGTTGTTGAATTTCGGTCATCCCCTCAAATCCGAGGGTTTCCAAATTACTAACAAGTTCAGGTTTTAATGGCAAAGAAGAAAATTGGGTCACTAAAGTGCTCTCTTTAAAATAAGTTTAATTAATAATTACAGCGAGCTTGTGCGATCTAATTCAATCGCTTTTTCTAAGTTTGCTATATGTTCAGCCCTAGCTTTTAGTTTAGTCGCTCGGTGAGATTTTATATCCAAAGAAGCCATTGCGTAGGCTACTTTATTCACGGTTTTTTCGAATTTTTTGGGTTTTACAACTAAATCGAGGAACCCGGCTTCTAGTGCTTGTCCTGGGCTAAATATTTCTGCATTGATAACCGAACGATTAAAATAGCGAGGAGTTAACCTATTGCGGGCGAGTTCAATTCCAACTTGGTGCATCGTCATTCCGATAGCTACTTCATTTAGACCTATTTTGAATTCCCCATCTAACCCAATTCGGTAATCAGCTGATAATAAAAGGAACGCCCCTTTAGCCACAGCATGACCTGAGCAGGCTGCAATCACAGGCGTAGGAAAAGTTAATAAACGTTTTGATAACGTTGATCCTTTTTCCACAAGTTCTAAGGCTGACTCGTTACTGTGTTTCATCACACTTAAATCGTAACCCGCGCTGAACATGCCTGCTTTACCAGCTAAAACTACAACTTTCTGGTTTTTTTCTGCTTTGTCTAAACACAAATTAATTTGGTCTATCACTTCATGAGAAAGCGCATTGGCTTTTCCATTATCAATAGTGATAAGGGCATAGGCTTCTTGATTTTGATAACTTACAAGTTTGCTCATAATATGGTCCGATTATTTATTCCACAAATTAAGTACACCATCTTCCATATGCATAGGAATAGGCAACGTTTCGTATTGCTTTAGCCAATCTTTTGAAATTGTTTTAAATGCGTCAGAATCTTTATATTGTTCTGCCGCACTTTTTAATCTATTTACCAACTCCGGATTTGACCCTACTTTTGACAAAGTAAGATAGGTTATTGTTTTTTCGTACAAAAACACGCGTTCGAACTGATTACAATCTTTTCCTTGAACACGACAAAAATACTGAACTCCTGAATCCGAGAAAAATATTGCACTGGACTCTCCGCTTACGACACTATCGATTGCATCAGACCAACTTGAATAGACCTGAATATTCTTAGCATTTTGCGCTTGCAGCAATTTGTGGCGAACATCATTCTCCAATACCGCAATAGAGTCAAATGTAGATAACTGCTCGATGTTATTTAACGGTCTGACTATTTTTTGAGGGCTAAAAACAGAGTATACGTTCGCTGTTAATGGCGTAATCCAATGATAATTCTGTTCTCTCTCGGGAGTCCGAGTTAATGCGAAGGCAAGCACATTGGGCTTCGCCTTTGCTTCGAGTTCAAGACGTTTCCATGGGGCAAGTAATATTTGCTGCCGAATCCCCGCTGTAGCCAAAATGCCATTGACCTCATCGACCAAGAAGCCCTTTAGCTTTCCTTTTTCTGTCTGTTCAATAAAAGGCGCTTCAGGATATGCTAAGACCCAAAAATCTTTAGAATCTTGAGCAACCAACACGCCATTGTATAGCCCGATAGAGAGTATCAACAAATGACACTTTGTTACTGAACGTAAATTTACTGCGAGCAAAAGAAAATCAACTGCTCGCGGTAGTTTGTTTAGCAAAGTGAATAACGGCTTAATTATCATTACTAAACGCTTTCTATTTTCCAATCAACCGTTTGTCCTGCAAAAAAGGGCACTATTGGATTCCCATTAGGAAGGATGATTTGTTCCGGTATTTGCCACTTATCTTTGACTAACGTAATAGATTGAGTGTTACGGGGCAGACCATAAAAATCAGCCCCATAGTGGCTACTGAAACCTTCAAGCTTGTCGATGGCGCCTAACTCATCAAATATTTGCGCATACAATTCAAGGGCACTCCAAGCACTATAACAACCTGCACATCCACATGCAGATTCTTTTCTATGTTTTTCATGGGGAGCAGAATCTGTGCCTAGAAAGAATTTTTTAGAACCGCTGGCAACCACTTTTCTTAGTGCTTGTTGGTGGGTATTACGCTTAAGTACAGGCAAACAAAAGTTATGTGGCCGCACGCCACCAACCAACAAATCATTACGATTCAACAGTAAGTGTTGGGGAGTAATCGTTGCCGCAACATTGTCTGAGCTTTGTAACACAAAATCGGCAGCTTCAGAGGTAGTGATATGTTCGAATACAATTTTGAGGTGAGGAAAATTCTCAACAATTTTAGCGAGGTGCTGATCAATGAATTCTTTTTCACGGTCGAAAATATCCACATGGGCTTGAGTTACTTCTCCGTGAATTAACAATAGCATCTGCTGCTGTGCCATTTCTTCGAAGATTGGATACAGGGCTTCTATTCCAGCAACCGCCGCATCAGAATTAGTCGTCGCGCCTGCTGGATACAATTTAGCTGCCACAACGCCGGCTTTTTTTGCATCAATGATGTCTTGTTTTGTGGTTTCATTGGTTAGAAACAAAACCATTAAAGGTTGAAAGTTGCTATTCGCTGGTCGAGCGGCCAAAATCCGTGATTTATAATCCATTGCCATTTTAGCAGTGGTAATGGGGGGTACTAAATTCGGCATTGCGATTGCTCTTTGAAAGCACCTAGCGGTCGCTGGAACCGTCTCTCCCAACATATCATGATCACGGAAATGTAAATGCCAATCGTCTGGGGCGGTTATCGTAATTTTATTCATCATTGGCCTATAGTATAAGTGTAAGCTAAATCTCTCCCCCTATTATGCCCGAAAAAATGCAAAAATAATCTTTTGCATTGCATAAATAGCATCTGTTATAAGGTAAAGATTAATTGTCGTTATTGAGAATAACTGAAAATATGCAGCATCAGGTGTCGACATCTATCAGTCTTATTAATCTTGTGGGGCCAAAAAGCGCTCCAGTTACCCTTGCACTTAAAATGTTAGATCGCTTAGTCGGCGTCAAGAAAATGGACGCCCTTTATAAGCAACATCAAATGCAAGGGCTAAAAAAAGAACAATTTGCCGAGAAATTGTTACAGGTACTTAATATTGAAGTACTTGGCGGCGATTCTGTACAAAAAAACATTCCAAAGACTGGTCCCTTAGTTATTGCTAGTAATCATCCTTTTGGGGGCATAGAAGGGGTGATATTGTGTTTACTCATTGGCCAAATACGCCCAGATCTGCAAGTTTTGGCCAACCAAGGTTTAAAGCTTTTCCCTGAGCTCAAAGACTATTTTATCTTTACTAATCCGTTATCTGAGCGTGATCCTAAAAATACGCCCTCTATCCGCGCCAGCTTGAAACATGTTAAACAAGGCGGTGCTTTGTTAGTTTTCCCCGCGGGTCGAGTCGCATACTATCAGGGAGATAAAAAACGCATTAGTGAACATCATTGGAACCGCATAGTTGGGAAACTTATCGACTCTTCCCAAGCGCACTTTTTGCCAATCTTTGTAAGCGGTCAAAATAGTCCGTTATTCTATCGACTAGGGCGAGTTTATTTTCGTTTTAGGCTGCTCATGTTGGCAAGAGAGTTACTCAACAAAAATAACAGTCAAATTAAGATTACTTGTGGTTCATTGGTCAAACCCAACACTTATAAAGTGAAAGATAGTAAGCAACACGCTGCATTATGTAGAATTCAGAGTTATTCTCAGGATCCCCTTTGGAGAATGGATTGGCCCGATAATCAATCTGTTCAACAAGCACCTATAGCAGACCAAACCCCTTGGCAAGAAATTGCAAATGAATTGGCTTTGCTTCCTCAAGAGCAATGTTTATTGGTGCATAAACAGTTTTCAGTTTATTACGGCTTCCAGCATCAACTCCCCAAAACTGTGTTCGAAATTGCGCGTTTACGGGAATTAGTATTTCGCCAACATAATGAAGGCAGCGGTGAGCCAATAGATACCGACGCCTTTGATGCCACTTACACTCAACTATTTGTGGTCAACAACGAAAAGCAAAATATTATTGGCGCTTATAGAATGGGGCAAACCGACAAGTTGCTGGAACAAGGTGATATAACGCAACTGTATTTGGCACGTATGTTTAATTTTTCCCCAGGATTTGTGAACCAACAGCAGCCCTGCCTTGAGCTAGGTCGGTCGTTTTTAGTACCCGAATATCAAAAAAGCTTCCAAGGATTATTTTTATTATGGCGAGGGATTGGCGCATTCGTCTGTAAATTCCCCCACTATCGCACTTTATACGGCACGGTTTCGTTGAGTAAGCTATATAACCCGCGCTCAGTTGCATTAATACAGCAAGCCCTTGTGTCGCCAACTGAATCAGTAACCCCTCATAAAGAATTCGACTTTGCGCTGCATCCGGAAATCTCAGATTTTGCAAAACAATATGATTTATCGACACATTTAACTACCTTATTGGCAGCAATAGAAAGTGACGGCAAAGATATCCCTGTTTTGGCTAAACATTATCTGAAACTCGGTGCTAAATTTCACTGTCTGGGAATTGACGGAAACTTCAATGACACGCCAGGATTGCTGCTAAGTGTTGAACTTCCTAAAGCCCCTGAAAAATTATTGAAGCTGTATTTAGGAGACGCTTGGAAACAATATGCGTCCTTTGAAGGTTAGTTAATCGACTTATTCGGGCTGAAACCCAAACTACAATACACCCGTAGCATGAGGCTTTAGCCCATGGATATTTAGCAATCGCTGCAGCTAACGAGTGAAATGCTATTCGGGCTGAAGCCCAAACTACAATACACCCGTAGCATGAGGCTTTAGCCCATGGATATTTACCAATCGCTGCTGCTAACGAGCGAACTGCTAGCGCCTATTCGGGCTGAAGCCCAAACTATTATTATGATTTTTTGGTATATGCACTGATGATCACAATTCGCTGACCATTGACTTTGCCTTCGATGTGTTCTGGATTGCTACTAAGGCCAATTCCACGCACTGCAGTACCTCGTTTAGCGGTAAAGTTAGCGCCTTTCACATTTAAATCTTTCACAAGGGTAACGGTATCACCCGCCTGCAGAACTGTACCGTTACAATCTAATGTTGGCTCGTCACTGTGCTCAACAAGACCAGACTCTGCCCACTTAAGCATATCTTCGTCCAGATATAACATGTCTAATAAATCCTGCGCCCAACCTTCAAAAGATAACTTTTTAAGCATTCGCCAGGCAACTATTTGCACCGCAGGGACTTGGCTCCACATGCTGTCGTTTAGACAACGCCAGTGAGTCATGTCCAGTTCAGCCTCGCCCGAAATTTGAGACTGGCATGTGCCGCAAACTAAAATACATTTATCTGCATGCGCCTCTTCTGGCGGGACTTCATATACGACAAGTGAGTCAGTTGCGCCGCACAATTCGCACGTTTGATTGCTGCGAGATAGAAGAGTTTGTTCTATAGACATGTTAAAACCTTTGTGGAATGGAATTTAAGCGGCGATATTATCCATAAAAACCATAAAATTTCTATGGTTTTTACACATTAGGCTAGGATTCTAGATTTAATTAAGCATTGGAAACTGCGGTTTTTCGCGTCTGTTCCCGCTGAAAAGAAACTGTTGCAGGGGCAACACCAAAGTTTTCTGGGGTACTTTGCCCTCTAAGTGACTGGATCACACTAAGTAATGAAAAATGATGAATGGCATGACTTGAGATGAATACCAACTCGCGCGCTAAAGTGGATTGAACTTGAACCTGTTCAACCTTGTTTGCACTGACTTCACAGCTAACTAATAAGTTAACATCAAGATCTTTTTGGCAAACAGAATCTAACCAAGTTTCGATTTCCTGCCACTCTTTTAGTGCGGCTTTGGGGCACCTTTCTGATTCCGAATGTCTATTTCGTTTATCATAATCAATTGATTTTATGGCGAGTCCGTTTTTTAGCGCCAAATAATGATCGAGAATATGCCGCATGTGCATACCTGCACTGCCTGAGAGATGAGGTTTTAAGATCTGCTGATATTCAGTCATATCAGCGTAAGTTAAAAATTGCTTGGCTTGGCGCACTACTTCAAGCTGACTTTCGAGCATGTTATTCCTTCCGCTTTCTTCTCATTCAGAGATTTGTTTTTAGCTAAGACCTTCATTCATAAATAATAATTTCAATTTTTTTGAATGATGTCTTTTATTAGTCACTGTTCATGGTCTACGAAGATTAATTTGGAAGTATCATAGCCAGCTGCACTGGCTTCAGTAATTAACATGTCTACAACCGATTTTGGTAAATTTTTGTCTCTACTCAATATCCATAAATACTCTCGGTTCGGTCCGCTTACCAAGGCATATTGGTAATCACGACTATCGAGGAAAAATATGACATAGCTAGAGTAAAAAGGACCGAAAAAAGATACTTTTAAATGTCCAACTGATTCATCATCAACAAAATAAGCCTTGCCTTTGGCTTCTTCCCATTCACCTTCTTCAGGGTTAAATCCCCGATTGGTAACACTGACACCACCATCTTCGAGTAGGGAATATTGCGCAGAGACAGCTTCTAAACCTTCTTCAAAACTGTGGTCAAAACGAGCGATTTCGTACCAAGTCCCTAAATATTTATTCAACTCAAAATTCTTGACCGGTTCTATTCCCTGAGGAATCGATGTGCATGAAGCAACGAACAAACTTATGATTAAAAGAAAACCGAGCTTAAATTTCATAAATACCAAACCTAATTAACTAAAAATGTCTAAACCTAGTAGTTTTAACGCACAAATAGCTTATTTGTATCACTTACATTGATTAAAAATTTAATTCAAAAGGTAGCGTTTATCTAAAAGTTTAGTTTCATTTCAAAAGTGGATTCAGCAAACCCCGCTTTTCGATAAGCTTTGATCGCTGATTCATTAGTGGCGTAAACATCCAGATAAAAATCATCCAAATTTTGTTCCCTGCCCCAAGCAATTAATGTTTGCATAATTCGTTTATTAATCCCCTGACCACGATACTCTTGAGCTACAAACATAAAGCCTAAATAAACATGATGATCGTGTTTATGGGCTCGTTTCGACTCTCGAATTTGCGCATAACCCGTGGCTATTATCTCGCCCTCGAATTCAGCTACCGCCAAATATGACGATGGACTGGTTATTAAATTTTCAATATCGTAATAAGTTGCATCTTTTGCTTTTAAAATCGAGTTAAAGGGACGTTCGGCCGCAATCAACTTTTGCTCTAATTCTATTAACTTTTCAAGGTCGCCTATTATCGCTTTTCGTATACTTATATTTTCCAACGGTTAAATTCACTCAGTCTATTTTAGTTAAAATGCACCTAATCAAAGGTTAAGTGTGAATTTAATGTAACTTTTCCAGTAACCATTGCAAAGTAATTTTCAGTAAAACCTCGTCTTCTGTTGCCGTTGGGTCGAGAACATTAAATACATGATCCGCCCCTTTCAATACTACCGCTTGAGCATCCTCAGAGCCTGCTGCCTGTATCAATCTAAGCGAAGATATAGGGTCAACAATAGTATCTGCACCACCAGCAATGGCTAAAACTGCACCAGGATAATTCGCCAGCTCAGTTAATGACTTCTGTTTTTTAACCTGCTCAAACCATTGCAAACTTAAATTTAACGGTGCGCGCCACTCGAATGTTAATTCAGCCACGCCGTTATTTTTAGCTTCAGCATAATACTGCTCAAACTGGCTTGAAAACGGTTCACCACCATCGCCCGCAACCGATGACCAAGTTACCAGTGCAGCGAGTTCGGGATGCTCTATCACTAACAATTGCGCAATCAACCCGCCTTGACTAAATCCCAGTACCGCCAGAGAATCGGCTAGAATTTTCGGCTGTTCGATTAAAAACCCCCTTGCCATATCTGCATCACGCACTGCACTGGCTAATGTGTATTGACTATAGTCCACTTCACTATCGCCAGTACCCGCAAAATCAATTCTAATCGATGCGATATTATTGTCTCTTAGCCTTTTGGCTAATATCGCATATAAATCACCTACTTCATTTTTATTCGATGCAGTACCGTGGAGTAAAATTATCGCGGGATATTTGTCCATACCAGTTGGAGCGGAGTAAATAGCGGGGATTTGATATTCACCATTATCTAAAAATAACGATGTCTCCCCACTTAAAACCTCTGTTGCCAAGAAAACTTGCAAACAAACTAAATACTTAATGATATTCATATATTTTAGGTTCACTGCCTTTTTGCTTTTAACACTCAATTAAAATTAGGTTGCGAACTTATAGGTAAATATTGTTAAGTCGAACTCTCTTAACTAGAGAGTTCTGTTCGCAGTATTTCTGCCCCTGCACTCAAAGCAGCAAGTTTAGCTCGTGCCACTTGTTGTGATAAAGGAGCCATGCCACAGTTGGTTGAAGGATAGAGCTTGTCAGCATCGACAAACTCTAAGGCTTTTCTTAAGGTACTAGCCACTTCCTCTGCTGTCTCTATTTTATTGGTTGCGACATCAATCGCCCCTACCATCACGTTTTTACCTCTAAGAAGTTCAATCAGATCCATAGGAACACGAGAGTTTTGACATTCCAGTGAAACAATATCGATATTAGATGTTTGCAATTTGGGAAAGGCTTTTTCATATTGTCGCCACTCAGAGCCCAACGTCTTTTTCCAATCTGTATTAGCTTTTATGCCATAACCATAACAAATATGTACAGCAGTTTGACATTTAAGCCCTTCGATTGCCCTTTCCAAAGCAGCAATTCCCCAATCGTTTACCTCATCAAAAAACACATTAAATGCAGGCTCGTCAAATTGAATAATATCAACACCAGCTGCTTCTAATTCTTTGGCTTCTTGATTGAGAATTTTGGCGAATTCCCAAGCTAATTTCTCACGGCTTTTGTAATGGTTATCATACAGGGTATCTATCATCGTCATAGGACCTGGTAGGGCCCATTTAATCGGTTGATTGGTTTGCTGACGTAAAAATTTGGCGTCTTCAACAAAAACTGGCTTTTGACGAGCAACAGCACCAACGACAGTGGGTACACTGGCATCATAACGATCACGAATTTTAACGGTTTTACGTTTTTCAAAATCGACACCATCAAGGTGTTCAATGAAAGTTGTCACAAAATGCTGACGGGTTTGCTCACCGTCACTGACAATATCAATTCCTGCTTGCTGTTGATCTTGTAATGACAAGCGTAAAGCGTCTCGTTTCCCCTCAATTAGCGCTTCATCTTGTAATTTCCAAGGTGACCAAAGTGTCTCAGGCTGCGCAAGCCAAGAGGGTTTAGGTAAACTGCCGGCAGTTGATGTAGGTAATAGTGTTTTCATAATAAATAAAGTCTTATATTGGAGTTAAATGTTAAGCGTAATTAGCAGACCACTGCTCAAGGACTCTTTGGTAGGGTTTAATGAAATGCTCCTCAGCAAATCTTCCTTGCTCATTAGCCAACTGGCTGCGTTCTTCGCGGTCATACACGATTTGAGTCAGTGAATGATCCTGATTTTGCAAATTTGGTTGATAGCATTTTCCCGCAACTGCATTGGCGTTATAGATTTCAGGTCGATAGATCTTTTGAAATGTTTCCATGGTGCTGATGGTACTTATCAACTCAAGCGCTGTGTAATCATTAAGCAAATCACCGCAACAATAAAAAGCCAAAGGCGCGACACTATTGGGCGGCATAAAATAACGAACCTGTAATCCCATTTTTTTGAAATATAGTTCCGTCAACGATGAATCATTTGGCTGGTATTCAACACCTAATATCGGATGTTGATTTTCAGTCCGGTGATAGGTTTTGTTATCCGAAACACTGAGACAGATAACTGGGAGTTTTTTGAAGTGCTGTTTATAGGCATCTGAATTAATAAAAGATTTAAACAGTTTCCCGTGGAGGTCGCCAAAATTATCGGGAATGCTAAATTTCGGTTGATTCTTGTTATGCTCTAACAACAATACGCTGAAATCATAATCTCGCAGATAAGAGGAAAAGTTATTGCCGACAATGCCTTCTATGCGTTTGTTGGTGTTGTGGTCAACAATATTGGTTTTTAAAATTTCAATCGATGGGAAGCTACGACCACTGCCTTCAATGTCAATATCAACGGTGATGATATCAAGTTCTACCGAATAACGATCTCCATTGGGATTATCCCAACAGGCCATGCCATTAAAACTATTGTCAATCATATTTAAAGCGTTGCGTAAGTTCTTTTGACGGCTCTGTCCTCTTGCTAAATTAGCAAAATTGGTCGTGATACGAGTGTTGTCTGAGGGATGATAATTTTCATCAAAAGCAACCTTGTTAATAGTAAATATAAAATCTTTAGTCATCGTGATTTGTATCCAATTTATCTGAGATAAAACCTAAATTTATTGTTAGCTTGTTTTAGACTTTGCAACTTTATTTTGCGGCCTTCCTTGTCGGCCATCGCTTTCACAGCCTCAGGGTTTGGGCCTAACGGACTATCAAGAATCAACGGCAATATGTGTAAAGTAAAAATCTAAAGTCGAAGCAGAGTGGGTTTTATACGCGGTTCAACTCATGAATAAAAATGATATTATTTCATTAATACATGACTGTAATTCATGAGTTAGTTTAATTGATTATTAATAGATGGCGCTTTGCGCTGCACTAAAGGCGGCAAATAAAGCTTGCTCGAAGCGACTAAGGACAGAGCAGGAATATTTATCTCATGTACTGCGTAGGAAAATATAAATTGAAGATGAGTGCTAAATATCGAGTTATATCGGAAGCAGTGGAATAAATGGCATAGACGCACTACTTTTGATGTAGGCGCCTATATTTAAGGATACTTTAGTCAACCCAAACTCTGGCTAACTAACTTAGCAAGGGATACATTATGCTCGGCTTTTTTCTAAGCCCAATAATTTATCGAGAGATATCCTCCCTGGCCCCATACTAAGTACGGCCAACAATACAATAAACCACCAAACTGCAGGATTCCACCAGTGATCCCACGAAGGGAATACAGCTAATTGAATAAATAACGTCATACCAATTAAGCCAGCAGCTCCAACACGAGTCAGAAAGCCAAAAGCGAGCATCACCGGAAGCACGATTTCAGCCACCCCAGCAGAAACAGCAAGTGTTTCAATAAAGGACACAATAGTAGACCCTTCGACGTAATCTAACGTATTAGGATCACACAGCAGTAACGCCCCCTCACGAACTGGATCTGGACAGAAAAATTCATATAAAAATAAATCATATTTATCCGGATTAAAACTAAGAAACCCATTCCACTTTGTTAATCCTGATTGAAAAAACACACTTGCTGCTAATAGCCTAGCAAGAAGTAATGTTATGTCGGTCAAATACAAGCTGACTTTGGCCGTGATGTCAGCATATAGGTTCATTAGGGCTTTCATATTTTTTTTCTCTTATGTTAGTAATTTATTAAGTAGTAACTGACTAAATATTTCACTTATGTCTATTTCACCATTTTGCATCGCCACATCCGCGGCTTGACCTAAAGTTCGGCCTGCGTAAATACTAGAAATAAATAGGCTCTCTGATTCAGAAATGACTCGATGCAAAATGCTGCTATTGTCTCGCCACAATAGAAGGTTTTCAGTTGTATTCTCGATGGCGACTTGTTCGCTTAGGTTACTGACTCTTAACTGTGCCCATAAAGACGATACCGACCAATCATTTTTGATTAACTGCACGCTGGGGTGCAAAGACAGTGATTTCGATTCGATATCTTCAATTAGGGATTCAATTTCATCTTGACCAAGAGAAGGTTTATCATCGGCAAAATAGGCATGATGCCAAGCTCGATCCAATTTACATATATCCCATAAATACCTAAGTTCAGGATGATTATGTTGCAAAAAATCGTTTAAATACTCAGGAAAAATTTCACCATATTCTGCCAAAACAGGTGATGTGGGCGGGTTAGTTAAACAGAATTGTCGAGTTAAGGTTTTAAAGAAGTCCTCACCTAATAACTTCTCAGCACTTGGGTACTTGCGTTGCAACGCATCAATACAACTACTAATAAAGGTGTTCCGATATACCGCCAAGCGACGTTTATTTTGTCCATCATCAAGATGTTCGGTGACATCTTGTATGTCTCCAGTTTGTACATAGCCCATTAAGGCGAAATGAAAATCACTCATAGCTAACAACTTTACTACTTTGGATTAGCTCTCGTGCAATATTGCGTTCTGCCAGCAGTTCAGCAAACGGCGGTAAATTTGCATCTCGCTCTATCAGCACAGGACAAGGACCAATGTGACTTAAAGCATCATTTAAAAGTGCCCAAACCGCATTCGACACATCACTATCATGAGAGTCAATTAACAAATCTTTCTCGATAGGGTCAACCGAATGACCAGCCACATGAATCTCACCGATAGCTGTAGCTTCAAGATTGCCAATGTATTGCTGTGGGTCAATCCCAGTGTTGTTCGCGCTTATAAATAAATTGTTAACATCCAGCAAAATACCGCAGCCAGTCTTATTCACCAAAAACATCATAAATTCCGCTTCGGACATGTCAGATTTAAAGTTGAGATAATTAGCAGGATTCTCTATCAGTATGGGCCGTTGAATTGCATTTTGTAACTGGTCAATATTCTCGGCAGTACGAAGAAGAGATTGAGTGGTAATTGGTGTAGGCATTAAATTGCCCATATAATTTCCGTCAGCACCTGACCAAGCTATATGTTCAGAAAAAGCTGCGGTAGGAACCGAATTGACTAAACGAACCAATCGCTTGAGATGCTCGGGATTAAGTGGGTTTGGTCCACCAAGCGAAGCCCCAACACCATGAATGCTTAACGGAAATCGCTGTGCAACTTCCTGTAATTTTGCAAGTCTAGGACCACCCTGCATCAGGTAGTTTTCTGCATGAACTTCGAACCATAAATGACCATCAACCTTACTTGGTATAGCGTCAAAATGTTCTGGTTTTAAACAAATGCCCGCATCTGCGGGCAATTCAGTTAGCTTTATCATTCGGAAATGAAACGCTTAAGCAATTGGGTCTTTAGAACCAGCACCATTTGGTGTGATTATGTATTCACATGAACCTTTAGGTGCATAAGTCCATGCATTTTTTTGGAAATCAACGGTAGAAGTCCCTTCACAACTTGTGCCAGCGCCAGCTTTACAATCGTTCTCACCGGCTAAAGCAATCCCATAACACTTGTCTTTACGTCCACGTAGTCTATTGCCATCTTTCCATTCTTGGAAAGCGACTTTCACTTTTTCAGGTGTCGCATCTGCTAATGATAATTGATCATTTGGTTTAGCAACGGCGACTTGAGAAGCGGCAAGAGTGGCACCAATAAGTAAAGCAGTTTTAATCGAATTGTTATGTTTCATAAATCGTATCCTCAAAATATTTAGTTGTGAAAAACGGGCTACTTTTTGAACAATGTAGTCCATTATGTAAGTTAAAGACCATTAGCCTTTCGTTAAAATTTCAAAAAAATATTTTATTTAGAAAATTATTTTGTTTAAGAAGTGGATTAACAAAAAATGAAAAAGTATAAAATTTTTATGAATATCAATTAGCTGCCTCCATCGCCAGTTCGCTTTCTAACGGCTAAAATGTGTTGAAAAAAACATCCAAAAAGACCCCCTTTATTGGCGATTAAGTAGGGATCTAATCGCAATAAACGCTGCTAATTTGGTTTAAATATTATTCTTCGCTCAATACAAAAAGCATATTTCATACAAAAATCCTCACCGAAACTCTTAACCATTCCGCCAATAGCAAACACAAATAAATAAAATAATATTTGATCTGCATCAATTAGTGTTTATAATTTTCAGAAATTACTGAAACTTCAGAAAAGAGTCTTGATTATGAAAATGACACCCATGATAGAAACCTTCGTTATGCATTTCGGTGAAATGGGTAGTCGATGGGGTTTTAATCGAACTGTTGGTCAAATGTATGCGCTTTTAGTAATAAGTGAAGAGCCTTTAAGCGCAAATGATATTGCAGAGGCCCTGAATGTTTCTCGCGGTAACGTCAGTATGGGATTGAAAGAATTACAGTCGTGGCGACTAGTGCAAATGCATCATGTTCCCGGAGATAGAAAAGACTATTTTAAATCTTTAGGCAGCATTTGGGATATGGCCAATAAAGTATTTGAAGAGCGTCGAAAACGGGAAATTGAACCCACTATGAGCGTGCTTCGAGATACTCTTTTGGTTACACCGGCAAATCAACAAGAAGAATATGCGCAACGACAGTTACAAGAGATCCATGACTTATTAGAAAACGTCACACAGTGGAGTGAAGAACTGCAACGTCTGAGTCCTGAAAAAATGGCAACCTTAATGAAGTTAGGTTCAGGCGTCGGAAAGGTCTTAGATATGAAGGATAAGTTCCTAAAAAGCAGTTAAATCAAACATGCAAAAAGCAGATTATCGTCGTACGCAGGGTTAAATTCATCGAGTTTTAAATTTAAATAAACAACGGCTAAAATCAGCGCCGCTAGGGGGTTTCAATGGCAGATGTAATGCTACTTTCTCGCATTCAATTTGCAGCTAACATTAGTTTTCATATTTTATTTCCAGCCATAAGCATTGCTATGTGCTGGATGCTTTTCTATTTCCGCGTTCGTTTTCACATTAGTAAACATCCAGTGTGGATGCGAATCTACCGTTTTTGGGTAAAGGTATTCGCCCTCACGTTTGCAATGGGTGTGGTGAGTGGCATTACAATGTCATTTCAATTTGGCACCAACTGGCCAGGTTTCATGGCTACGGTAGGTAATATTGCGGGGCCACTCTTGGCCTACGAAATAATGACTGCGTTTTTCTTAGAGGCAACCTTCTTAGGCGTGATGTTATTTGGTATTAACCGCGTGCCGCCTTGGCTCCATACTTTATCTACCTTTATAGTTGCAATAGGAACCTCACTTTCAGCGTTTTGGATTTTAGCCCTTAACTCGTGGATGCATACCCCAACAGGTTTTGAGATGCGCGATGGCGTAGCTTATGCGGTTGACTGGTTTGAGATTATTTTTAATCCATCATTTCCATATCGATTAGGGCACATGCTGTTAGCATCAGGGTTAACCATTTGTTTTTTAATTGCCGGAATTTCAGCCTACCGAATCCTTCGAGGCGATAACAAAAAAGCCCCTAATTTAGCTTTAAAAACGGCTATCTTCCTAGCCGCAATACTCACACCATTACAAGTGATTATGGGTGACATGCATGGGCTTAATACGTTTGAGCATCAGCCTCAAAAAGTTGCAGCAATGGAAGGCGTTTGGGAAACAACAAATGGCGCACCACTACTGTTATTTGCTGTCCCTGATGAAGAGCAGCGCACTAACCATTTAGAAATCGCCATTCCAAAGATGGCCAGCGTTATCTTAACCCATGATCCAGACGGACAAATTAGAGGTCTAAACGAATTTGAAGGCAAACATCCCCCCGTTAAGCCGGTGTTCTATGGCTTTAGAATCATGGTTGGACTAGGAATGCTCATGCTATTCAGTAGTTGGTTAGCGAGCTTCTACTTATGGCGGAAAAAGTCACTTTCACCATGGATGCTGAAATTCTTCATTGGGATGACATTTTCAGGTTGGGTGGCAACTTTGGCGGGATGGTACGTTACCGAAATAGGTCGCCAACCTTATTTAGTAAGCGGCATATTAACCACGGCGGATGCGGTAACTGATATTGCGCCAGAAAACGTTGGGGTCAGCTTGGCGATGTATTTGACGCTGTATGCTTTCTTACTGTTTGCATACATAAAAACTTTGTTTTACATGGCAAGAAAGTCAGTAGAAATTGAAGAATACGATGCGGCTGAGTACACACCAGCTCGCACCACAGCGACTGCGGAGGCCAACTAATGTTCTTAGACCACGATTTACCTATTATTTTTGCCGGTTTAATGGCGTTCTCAGTACTAGTTTATGCGATTCTCGACGGTTACGATCTCGGCGTTGGTTTGCTTTTACCTATGGACAATCAACAACAAAGAGACAAAATGATCGCCTCAATTGGCCCATTTTGGGATGCGAATGAAACTTGGTTAGTATTAGCAGTCGGGTTGATGTTAGTCGCTTTTCCTAGTGCCCACAGTATTATTTTGAAAGCACTTTATTTGCCTACCGCCATGTTATTGATTGGGTTAATAATTCGAGGAGTGTCCTTTGATTTTAGAGCCAAGGTAATCGCTCATAAAAAAGACCGTTGGGACAAGCTATTTAAATTAGGATCTTTCATTGCGGCCGCTTCTCAAGGTTATATGTTGGGCATGTTTGTGATGGGATTTGAAACCAGTATAGAAGCCGTTGGCTTCAGTTTACTCAGTGCCGCAGGTGTAGCAATGGCGTATGCGCTCATTGGCGCGTGCTGGCTAATCATGAAAACGGAAGACGAGTTACAAATTAGATCGGTAAAATGGGCAAAGAATGCGGGGAAAGTATGTTTAGTGGGGATCCTTGCTGTGTGTATTATCAACCCGTTAATTAATCCCTTTGTGTTCGAACGCTGGACGCAACCTCCGCTAGCCTATTTTATCGCGTTGGTACCAATATTATGTTTTGCCTTTTTTGTGATTGGGTATTTCACGCTGCAAAGATTACCGTTAGAAGATGACGCTGGTTGCTGGTTACCCTTTGTACTCTGTACAGCCATTTTCACCTTCAGTTTTGTCGGCTTAGCATTTAGTTTTTATCCTTTTGTGGTGCCAGGCGAATTGAATATCTGGCAAGCAGCAAGTGCACCTGAGTCTCTACGGGTTATTTTGTATGGCGCACTTATTGTTATTCCCTGTATTTTTGCTTACACCTTGTTCTCATACCGTGTGTTCTGGGGAAAAGTAAGAGATTTGGAATACCATTAGAATAGCCATTTTCAGCTTACTTAGGTTCACGCTGATAAATAGCTGAATTTCATTGCAGCGCTTATAAAATGAGTGGTCAATTCACCGACGAGTGTGAATTGACCTAACGCATACGTATTCAATGTAATCTTTTTGTAAACTGATTAGAATGACTGAATTATTTCATTTTAAAAGACGTTGGCATGAAACAAATACCGTTGAATTCGTATTTTCCAAGCATGAGTCAGATATCCCTAGGCTGTATGGGATTAGGTGGATCTTGGGGCACAGCTCCATTTGAATCTAAACATGTTACACAGGCACATACTGCGGTTGACGCGGCATTAGATTGTGGAATTAACAGTTTTGATCATGCTGATATTTACACCATGGGAAAAGCAGAACAGGTTTTTGGTGAAGTATTAAAAGCACGCCCTGAATTACGCGAAAATATCCTACTGCAATCTAAATGTGGAATTGTTTTTGAAGATGAAAAAGGCCCAAAACGATTCGACTTTTCAAAACACTACATTTTAAAATCTGTAGACGGGATCCTCAACCGACTCAATACTGAATATATTGATATTTTCCTGCTGCACCGCCCAGATCCATTGATGCAAGCCGATGAAGTCGCCGAGGCATTTTCGATACTCAAAGCCAGTGGCAAAGTAAAACAATTTGGTGTATCCAATCAAAATTCCCATCAAATGAAACTATTGCAATCGGCGTTAGACATGCCTTTGGTTGCCAACCAAATTGAATTGAATCTAACCCATTTAGATTTCTTAGAGGATGTTGTGCTGGCTAACCATCCTCAGGCAAAAGACCTATCCTTTCCTAGCGGTACTATGGAATATTGCCAACTCAACAATGTTCAAGTACAAGCCTGGGGAAGCCTTTGCCAAGGCACCTTGTCTGGCAAGAGTTTAACAAATCAACCACATCATATTCAGCAGACCGCAGATTTAGTCAGTAAACTAGCAGCAGATTACCAAACCTCTGCAGAGGCGATTTTGTTGGCTTTTTTAATGCGCCACCCAGCGAAAATCCAACCCATTATTGGCACAACCAATCCACTGAGAATTCAAGCCTGTAGCCAAGCGTCACAATTTGAACTAACAAGGGAACATTGGTATTCACTGTTTGTAACAGCCCGTGGTTGTGAATTACCTTAACCTTAAAGAGAGCCCATTATGAAATACCTAAATACCCTACTTACTCTGATATTCAGTTGCTCTCTTTTATTTGCTTGTTCCAAGCAAGAGCTGCCCTCATCAGGTACGCAAAAAGTCATATCAGATCCAATAACTTTATCTTTCCCTGATATTTACGACGACTATTTAAATCGAGATGTGCGCGACGATATTTTTTACTTCGTTATGCCTGACCGTTTTTACAATGGCAATCCCGATAACGATATGGGTTCAAAATCCATTCCAATCTCCCAAGGTGGATATAGTATTGATGACATTAAAGGATTTCATGGCGGTGATATCAAAGGATTAGAGCAAAAATTAGATTACCTGAAGGAACTCGGGATCAGTGCAATCTGGATGACACCGATTTTACGCAACAAAGCAATTCAATCCGATGGTTATGCTCATCACGGTTACTGGATTCTCGACTTTACCCAAATCGACCCGCATTTTGGCAGCAACCAAGACCTTAAGGATTTAATAAGCGCTGCTCATGATAAGGGTATCAAAATATTTTTCGACATCATTACTAATCACACTGCGGATGTTATCAGTTATCAAGAGTGTCATAACTCAGACGGCAGTTTTATAGACGAAAGGACCTGCCCTTATAAATCCAAAACGCAATTAGAAAGTGGCGACAAGTACACAGCATTTGTGCCTGCAGGCAACGAAAATGTGAAAGTTCCCGCGTGGCTGAATGACCCTAAATACTATAACAATCAGGGTGATAGTATATGGCAAGGCGAGAGCGCAATTAACGGTGACTTTGCAGGGCTTGACGACTTAAATACAAAAGATCCACAAGTGATTGCCGGTATGATCGAAATTTATAAAAACATTATTAGCGAATTCAAACCTGATGGTTTTCGAATCGACACCGTAAAACACGTGGATATGGTGTTTTGGTCTTCGTTTAGTCCGGCAATTTTAAACCATGCAAAACAACAAGGCATACCTAACTTTCATATTTTTGGTGAAGTATACAGTGCGGATCCTATAGAACTAAGTAGCTATACAACTTTGGGTAAAATGCCTTCGGTCCTCGACTTTGGATTTCAGGACGCGACCGCCAATGTATTTTATCGAAATAAGCCGGCTCAAGAAATCTATCAGCTTTTTGAAAATGATGACTTTTACAACGACAATGACAGTCAATCTGATTTATTAATGAATTTTTTAGGAAATCACGATATGGGAAGGGCCGGATTTTTTATCAATCAAAGTTTGCCTAATGCCAGTGCAGAAGAAAAGCTCAAGCGAGATATACTCTCTCATGCTTTCATGTACTTATCTCGTGGCATTCCGGTGGTCTATTATGGTGATGAACAAGGCTTTGTTGGCACTGGGGGCGATGTTGGCGCACGAGAAGATATGTTTGCTTCAAAAGTAGCTGCCTATAATGAATTGGATTTACTTGGCACAGAAGCAACAACGGCAACGGAGAACTTTGATCAAAACCACCCAATATATCGCGCTTTGCAAAAACTAGCACAACTGCGTATGGATCACCCTACTTTGCGTCGTGGATTCGCCTTTAACCGCGCCAGCGAAGGTAGTGAATATGCTTTTGCAATATCCAGAGTGGATAAACAAGACTCTACAGAATATTTACTGGCCTTCAATCCAACTAATCAGCCGCAAACTATTAGGTTAAAAGCCAGCAGTGACGGCTATCAATGGATAGATGGTAGCAGAAAATTTAGTATGGATAACAATGACATACTAATTACCTTGCCAGCTCTTAGCTATACAGTTTTAAAAGCAAATTCAGCCATTGAGAATACCGAGTTAGTAGAACTGGAATTTTTAGGAACGGAATCTCAAGGGCGTGTAATACGTTTTGACTACCGACTTGCTGAACAAGTTTCAAGCCCATTACCACTGTTTGAAGTAACCACTGAAATTAGCAATCAACAAGGCGAATATGAATTAGTCGCCAAAGATAACACCCCGCCATATTCAGCCATTATTGATAAGCAAAAATTTATCCGGCTGGCAGCCAAGGATATTCGAGTTTCGATTAGCGATTGGCAAGGAAAAAGCGTAGTACATACTTTTTCCCTTGAAAAAAATACAGATGTTGAACGTACTATCAACCACATCAATTAACTTATTCAGAGACGAGTATGACTAAATTAAAAGGCTTTCATCATGTGGCAATTATTTGTAGCAACTATGCGCATTCTAAAGCCTTTTATACTGATATTTTAGGATTTCAAATAGTTGCAGAAAATTACCGTGCTCAGCGAGACTCATACAAACTCGACTTAGCACTTCCTGATGGCAGCCAAATCGAACTGTTTTCATTTCCCGGAGCCCCTCAACGGCCCTCTAGACCGGAAGCTCAGGGACTCAGACATTTGGCTTTTAAAGTCGATTCGGTAAGTGATTTTTGCGATTATTTGCGGACCAAAGGTATTATTCCCGAGCCGATTCGAATTGATGAATATACAAACCGGGAGTTTACCTTTTTCGCCGATCCTGACAACTTACCATTAGAAGTGTACCAAGATTAAAGTGATAAGGGGGTTAGCCCCCGTGTCACATCCATCAACCTATGCCAGCGAACTTTTCCACTTAGTTAATCGTCGGCGTTATTCCTTTGACTGGGTATGTCTGATAGATATTCGACAAATTCTATTTCAAAGCCGCTCGGATCAATAAAATACATGTTTTTTCTAAATTGATTTTTAGCGCCTAGGTTGTGGGGTTCGAAACCAGCACTTTGCATTCGAGTTAAAAGTGCCGAAATATCCCTTACCTCAAACGCCATATGGGCCAGCCCTAATTGACTACCTTTTAAGTCCCTATTTTCACCGCTTCCATTGTCGTTGAACGTAAGATAGTTATATTCATCGCCCAAATGTAGCCAATTTCTTTGGGTTCCATACCAATTAGCATTGCCTTGGTGGCGAATAGACCAGTGTGGAAACGCGGCTTGATAAAAATTTAATGTTTCTTGCATGTCTTTGACGACAATATTGATATGTTCTAAACGGATCATTTGCATACCTCACTTTAATTTCATTGTGTTATTAAACAAACTTAAAAAATTGTCTAAACGAATAGTTGATGTTTTGGCTATACAAGGTTTGAACTGTAATAGTTTTCGAGTTTGCTGTTGTTTTGTTGGTAATTGATTTTCTTGAGGTGTCTGCATGATGCTCTCCAAAGTTATATGTTTTGTTGTCTATGAGCACAGAATAAATCCTCAAGTTAACTTGAGGTAAAGGACTTTTTTTCATATTCTTTAAAAAACGACAAAAGGAATCATCATGGCCGAAAGAGAGCTAAGCGTTGGGTTTGTGGCCAAACGCTGCGGTGTAAAAGTATCAACGCTGCATTTCTACGAACAAAAGGGTCTCATTCAAAGTTGGCGTAATTCAGGAAATCAACGACGTTATAAAGCGGATGTTTTAAGACGAGTCTCGGTGATAAAAGCCGCCCAAAAAATAGGCATCAGTCTACAAGACATTAAACTCACTTTTGCAACCTTACCTCAGTCAAGAACGCCGACAAAACAAGATTGGGCCAAGCTATCTCGGAATTGGCAACAACAGTTAGAAGCGCGCATTCAAAGCATGATAAAACTAAAAGATTCGTTAGACGGCTGTATCGGCTGCGGCTGCTTATCGATGAAATCTTGCCCTATATATAACCCCCAAGATAACCTCGCCATTGAAGGTCCTGGCCCCGTGCTCTTAGACCGCCAGAGATCATCTGATCTGAAGGATAATACATAGACTTTTTACGCTTTATTTGGCATGATTCAGGTAAGGCATTTTTCCGGTAATCAGCTCATTCATGTCACGCTTTGGCGCTCTTCTTCTGACTTCAATACCGTCTTTTTTGTTTGCCACCAATTTCAAAATACTATTTAGGAATCAATATGTTAAGAATTGTCATTGTTGGCGGAGGCGCCGGCGGACTCGAACTTGTTAGTAAGTTAAGTAAAAAGTTAGGCAAGAAAGGATTAGCCCACATCACCTTGGTTGATCGAAACCAAACACACCTATGGAAACCCTTGTTGCATGAGGTGGCCGCTGGAGTGATTGATAAAAACTCAGATGGTGTGGATTACCGAATGCATGCAGCTCGATTTGGGTATCATTTTCAGTTAGGCACAATGAGTAACGTGGATGCTGAGAATAAAACTATTTATCTTGACCCCTTGTATGACGATGCTGGTGAGTTATTGCTAAAAGAACGAACCATCAACTACGACTATTTAGTGCTAGCCGTTGGTAGCGTTAGTAATGATTTTGGTACCCCAGGTGTTGCCGAGCACAGTTTCTTTTTAGATTCTCTATCTCAAGCGGAACGTTTCCATAAAGCACTGTTAAATCAGCTTTTGCGAATTAATCAAGAAAAGTCTGATTCAGCAAAGTTGAGTATTGCCATTGTTGGAGGCGGTGCAACAGGTACTGAATTAGCTGCCGAATTACATCATGTGGCAAATTTAGCTAAAAATTATGGTATGCCTGAAATGTCAGCTTCACGATTAAAAATAAGTATTATTGAAGCCGGTGAAAGTATCTTGCCTGCTCTACCAGAACGTATTGCCACCTCTGCTCGTATCGCACTAACAAAGCTGGGTGTCGATGTGTTGGAAAATACACGAATTTCAAGTGCTAGGAAAGGCGCATTCATCACCTCAGACGACAAGCCTATTGAAGCTGATCTGCTGGTTTGGGCGGCAGGTGTAAAAGCCCCCGATTTCATTCAACAATTAGGTGTATTTGAGACCAACAGAGCGCAGCAAATCTTAGTTAATAAACATTTGCAAAGCACGACCTGTGAAACCATTTTTGTTTTAGGCGACTGCTGTGGCTTTATGCAGGACAACGGTAAATGGGTACCACCTAGAGCACAATCAGCCCATCAAATGGCCAATACAGTCGCAGCTAATATCATTGGCATAGTCCGCGGCAATGTGATGAAAGACTACAAATATGTGGATTATGGTTCATTAGTCCACCTCAGCAAATACAGTACCGTGGGTAGTCTGATGGGCAGCCTAGTAAGTAGTAGTATGTTTATTGAAGGACGATTGGCAAGACTGGTTTATATTTCACTGTACAACATGCATCAATTTGCGGTGCACGGCTGGTTAAAGGCGATTTTGGTTTTACTAAGTCGCAAAGTGAGCAATATTGTGGGCCCTAAACTTAAGCTCCACTAAGCGCAACCTTCAGCATTCCTCTAGCTTGATCCATTAAGTTAGAGGAATGAACTACTACATATGAATTTATTGCCATTCCAGAGGCAGCCGCAATACCAGATTTATGTCCATCAGCCATGGTTCTGGCCAATATATACAGCTTTGGCGGGCCTGGTGACACACTCATTATTATGGAGGCAATGGAAAAAGCGATGAATGTATCCATAATTGGCATACTAAATTTGCTCGCTGAAAATGGTATTAAATTTTAAGTTATCACATTTCATGGGGCTACTAGTCCTCGAAAACCCTTCAAAAAGAGGGTAAAAAGGGATTTTCACTGGACTGATGAGTGTTATCTTGCCCCGAGTTGAACATAATTCCAACAAAAACACTTGCATCAAAAATTAATACCGTCAAAATATGCACGCAGTTGGTTCTCTGTTCTGATTCAAATTTAAAACCAACAAGACAAAAGGAAATGTCATGCTTAAAACAGAAGCTTTATTGGAATGTTTGTGCCCTATTTGCTTATCCGCAAATAGCCTCGATAATCATCAAACCAAAATCATGAACAAACCGCAAACCATGGGTTGTCAAAAATGCAAGTCTAGTTTTGAAATTATCATTGCCAATGGTGTCGATAATGATAAAAATGTGATTGTAATGGGATAACAAACCGATATCGAGGCAATCATGATCTATGTTTTTCACGCACAAGATAAACTAATGGACTTGCTGGCTAATGTGGAAAACGAAAGAGTACTCATTTCTACAGTCATCCAGAATATTCATTTATATCAGTTAGCAACACGGGTTAAACACTCAGAATTAGATATCGCTTTTGCTGCATCTGGTGGACCAACCGCATGGGTAAATGTCGATAATTTATCTGTGGATTACGCGCCAGAGCCTAGCAGACAATCTAAATTTGGAGACGTTTTGGTGGAGATGGCAAACGGTTTTGCAAACCTATCTACACCGGCGGGTTTCATTCCGCTGATTGATGTAATTGAACGTAACGGCCAGTTGTTAAAAAAACAGTTAAATTAACGGGTTTTAGAAACTAGTTTTTTTCTATGGCTAATACCTTCAATTTTGCCTGATACAAGACTTTATCTTGAGGGGTAAAGGCTAATTCCACCGCTGTATCCATATTCTGCTTGGCTGATTCTATTTTGCCCATTTGATAGTAGGTTTTTGCTAAACCGAAATAACCTTCATGCAAGTATGGAGCGGCTTTAACCGACCTTTTAAAATATCGCAAAGCATAGATAAGCTCATCTCTATCAAAATGTCGATTAGCGATATCGTACCAACGATAGGGATTATCATCCTCAATGGACGATAGCTTTTCCTGCAAACGTGATAGTTCATCTTGTCGGTTTTGCTCTGTTAGTAGCATTGCATAGTTGCTTAAAATATTGACTGAGCCCGAGGTGTTATTTAAAGCGTAATGATAAATTTTCTCAGCCCTCGCTAAGTCACCCAGGTTTTTGTATAAAACCGCAAGCGTGTTTAACGTTTCTGGATCTTCACTGTTGATTTCCATTGCTTTAGCTAGCAGCGAATAGGTAAGGTCATAATCTTTAGCGATTAAACTATCGCCCGCTAAATTTTGGTAATACATTGATAAGAATTGCGATTCATTCAGAAAGTCACCTCTTACATTTCCCTTTTCTGGGAAGTAATCGATTATCATTTTTTTTCTAGCAACAACAATTTCGTTTTCCTTAACCTCCGTTTCCGGCGCAAAGACATGGGTTCTTACGTGCGACGATAAGGTCATCACGTTATGGTAGCGCTGATAAATTGGCGCGGCATTTACGCGCTGGTAACGAATGTCTAAATCCACTAAATTTGCCAATGCTGTGGTTAAAATCGCCAATGAAAGACAGTTACCACTGTGCTTAGTTAGGGCATCAGATGCAGTATAAGTATCCCCTCGGTAATCAAAACCATACAGAATCATATCTAAATAGTTGTAGAGACGTTCATGTCCTTCAATATGAGCGTTTTTTTCGGCAAAATAATAGGCTTCGAAGTCCTCTTGCTGCTTTTGTGTCAACTGAAAAATATCATCGACAGAAGCGACTTCTCTAGGCGTAAATAAAGTAGATTGCCAACTCAAAGACACTTTAGGTTCATGTTTATTTTGCAATGAATCATCAGACGTCACTACATTAGCAGTTTGACAAGCTCCCAACCCAATTAACATTGCTAAGAGTCCAATGGTTTTCAATGGCTGTCTTTTCATTCACTTTATCCTTAAACATATACTGTTGCGTCACAATTCGTTAATACTGAGCAACTTACCAATACCGCTCTACACTAATTTGTCCAGGCGAACGACGCAGGTGCTTTTTCAGACCAAAAGCCGAAAGAACCTCTAACGTATCTTTAATCATCTCAGGGTTGCCACACAACATAACCTGACAAGTGATAGGATCAAATTCAAATCCACAACTTCGTTGTATATCACCGTTTCTAATTAACTCAGGAATACGTCCTGTCAATGCATCAGCGCACTGCTGGCGGCTAACAATAGGCACAAAATGAAACTGCGTAGACTTAAGCTCGAGCCATTTTTGAATTTTCTGTTGGTAGGCTAAATCGCTATTGTGTCTTACACCATAAACCAGCACCACATGCTTATACTTTGTCCAAATTTCATCACTTTCTAATATCGATAGAAAGGGGCCGATCCCCGTTCCAGTGGCGATCAGAAACAATATGTCGCTTTGTGGTACTTCATTTAAAACCAAAAATCCAGTTGCAGGTGACATCACTTTCACGCTATCCCCTATTTTTAATTCATGTAATTTAGGGGAGAGACTGCCTTGTTCAACGGGAACTGCAATTATTTCCAAATACTCGTCGTTCGGCGAGTTGACCAATGAATATGGTCGAGATAGAACTGTATTATCGGCTTGAGTGAGACCCACTTTGGTAAACTGACCTGCCACAAATTTAGGAAACTGGTCACATTGAAACTGCAGACTAAACAAATGATCATTCCAATCAACTCGATTCACAATTTTTCCATCATGCCATTGCGCCATAATTTGCTCCAAAGTTGATAATATTGCGGTTAACTTAACATGCTCATTGGTAAAGTCCATTGGCTTAATCAAAAGACCACGGATCTGGTTTTATTGACTACAGATAAAAATGTACCGTTACATTATTGGTTGAGGTTATAATTTCCGCAGAATCTAATTACCCAAATAACTCATGAATCCAGAATTTAAATTGTTGCCTGAATGGCATGCCCAAGAAGCCATTATTTTAGCGTGGCCAGACAAAAGAACCGATTGGAAACCTTGGTTAAAAGAGGTCAGAAATACTTATAAGCAACTAATTGAAGCCATAACCCAAAATAATACAGGGGTGATCTTACTGATTAGAGAGCAAGAAGTAGATACTGCTAAGGAGCTCCTCAAAAATTGTTGCAAATTAATGTTTGTGATTACTAACTATAACGATACCTGGTGTAGAGATTATTGTTTCTTAACATTGCAACACGATAAAAAAATGCAGCCCATTGAGTTTACCTTTAATGGTTGGGGCAATAAGTTTGATGCATCTTTAGACAACAAGGTTAACGCAAATGTGTTGGCAAAGCTGTGTAAAGAGCCCCTTAAAAGTGTTGAGTTAGTAGCAGAAGGCGGTGCGCTAGAAATAGATCAACACGGCCATTTATTGTCAACCGCTTTGTGTTTACAAAACCCACAACGTAATGGCGATTTGTCGCTTGCCGCCTATCAATCCATGTTTATTAAACACTTGGGCGCTAGTCGCGTTAGCATTCTAGAAAATGGCCATTTAGAAGGCGACGATACAGATGGACATATTGATACCATAGTGCGATTCACTGAAGACAATGGTGTTGTAATTCAATCCTGTTTTAACCGACCAGAGGACACTCATTTTAGCGGACTAAATGCCCTTGTGAATGAATTAAAAGTACTGTTACCTCAACATGAAATTTTTGAGCTACCCCTACCAAATATAGTCAATGAAGTTGGTGAGCGCTTACCTGCATCTTATGCAAATTACCTTATTTCAAATCATCAGGTATTGTGCCCTATATATCGTCAACCTGAAGATCAACTGGCTCTGGATATAATCGCAAGTGCCTATCCAGATTACACAATAGTGCCCATAGATAGTTTGCCTTTAGTTCAACAATTTGGCAGTGTGCACTGTATTAGTATGCAGATCCCGAAGGGGACATTAAAACCTGAGGTGCTCGACAACCTTAGCGATGGCTTAACTGTTTATGGATGTGATGCATAAAATGAATAAAAACAAGTTAAAAGTTGGCTTGGTGCAACAAGCGGTTGCTAGCAACGACAAAAACCAAAATTGGGAAAAAAGTGCCAAGCAAGTTGCCAAACTTGCAGCTGATGGTTGTGAGTTGGTGCTGTTACAAGAGCTGCACAGTACCCTTTATTTCTGCCAAGAAGAAAATACCGATTACTTTGATTTAGCTGAGACGATTCCAGGTCCTGCAACCGATTACTTTGCAGAGTTGGCCGCTAAACATAATATTGTTTTAGTTACGTCATTATTTGAAAAGCGTGGTTCCGGTCTGTATCACAATACTGCCGTGGTGTTTGATCGCCAAGCGGGTATGGTTGGAAAGTATCGCAAGATGCATATTCCAGATGATCCCGGGTTTTATGAAAAATTCTATTTTACCCCTGGAGACTTAGGCTTTGAACCCATTGACACTAGTGTTGGTCGACTAGGCGTATTGGTCTGCTGGGATCAATGGTATCCAGAAGCAGCTCGATTAATGGCGATGGCAGGAGCAGATATGCTGTTTTACCCTACCGCAATTGGCTGGGACAACACCGACACTGCGGACGAAAGAGAACGTCAATTTAATGCATGGCAAACGATTCAACGCTCTCATGCCGTGGCCAATTCAGTTCCTGTTATTGTGGCTAATCGCACAGGATTCGAAGCATCTCCGGTAGCCGGTGATCCTGGTATTCAGTTCTGGGGACAGAGCTTTATCACTGGACCTCAAGGCGAAGTACTTGCTCAAGCTAGCAGCGACAAAGAAGAAACCCTGATGGTAGAGTTAGATTTAGCAAGAACAGAAAAAGTTAAACGAATTTGGCCTTATTTTAGAGACAGACGCATCGATGAGTATCAAGACATCACCCGTAGATGGCGAGATTGAGCGATAAAAGTTCAGAATTGCATTTGATTCCTTCTTATTTTTGCGCAATTGACTATTATTAGGTCGACGAAAATTAAGTAAAAGACAAAGGTCGTTTATGGCTCCAATCAAACCTAGCATAATGATTTTTATTAGGCCGCTGACCTTTGTCGTATTCTTTTTCTCTTCATTGACTTCAATGTCATTAAATGCGCAACCAATCAAATATATCGACAATACAGATAGTGTAGACAAACACGGCGCTTATTTTATTAGCGTATTGAAGTTGGCGCTCGAAAAATCCAAAGTGAAATACGGTGACTATGCAATCGAGGGCGTACCTGTTGCAATGCGTCAAGAAAGACAGTTCAAGAGCATCGAGTCGGGGCTAATTGACCTAATGTGGACAGTCACATCAACTCGTCGAGAAGAAAACGCGTTAGCCATACGCATTCCTCTTTTAAAAGGGCTCATTGGGCACAGAGTATTGGTAATTAATAAGACCAAAGAAGCCAGCTTTGCAAACATTAAGAGTCTTGCTCAACTGGCGGAGCTTAGCGCCATTCAGGGACACGATTGGCCGGACGTTTATGTTTTAGAGAATGCCGGATTAAAAGTCGAAAAGACCATATCCCACAGTTCGATGTATAAATTAGTTGCAGGCAATATTGTCGACTACTTTCCCCGATCTTTGCTTGAAGTGATTGAGGAAATGGAGAGCAATGGTGACGACAGTTTAATAATCGATCCGCATCACCTATTAGTTTACCCCAGCGCGATCTATTTTTTCGTCACGAAACAAAATAAGCAATTAGCCGAACGTATCAAATTCGGCTTAAAAGCAGCGCTAGCAGATGGTTCATTCGATACACATTTTTATGCCTATCCTGGTCATTCAAAAGCGTTGCAGCAAATTCCTGTTGATAACCGGATTATATTTAGGCTA
This sequence comes from Aliiglaciecola lipolytica, assembly GCF_018860635.1. Taxonomy (GTDB): domain Bacteria; phylum Pseudomonadota; class Gammaproteobacteria; order Enterobacterales; family Alteromonadaceae; genus Aliiglaciecola; species Aliiglaciecola lipolytica_A. Next base: position 41,304 of record NZ_JAHKPT010000033.1, on the reverse strand, counting down.
GAAAATCCAATCATGTCGAATTCCACGCCCATACAAGACAAGTCTCTCTGGCTTAATTTAAATTAAGTCAGTGATTACGCACTGGCGCTGGGCCTAGCACTGACCGAGTCATACCAACGCTGCAAGTTAACTTGTTCATCTTTGAGCTTGATTTTTACCACTCGCGCAAAATCAATTGCACACATAGCGGTAATATCAGCAATGGAAAAAGTATCTCCAGCTACATATTCACTTTGCCCCAAGCGTTTCTCAAGCACATTGAGGTATTTACTCGCAGAAATCCCAGCCACTTCCCCGTATTCTGGTACAGGGGTCATGCGGTCTTTAAAATAGCCTGTGGTATGCTGAAAGCACATACCTACCTGCATAAACAAAGCGAATTCAACTTGGCGCTGCCACATTTCAATCTGTGCCTGTTGTAGTGGAGTCGTGCCCATTAACGCAGGCTCAGGTTGTAATGCTTCGAAATATCGACAAATTGCCACAGATTCACCAATACAAGTGCCGTCGTCTAATTCAAGGATAGGAACTTTTCCGATGGGGTTTTTCAAGCGCATTTCGGGGCTAATATTTTCACCTTTTGCTAAATCCACTTGCACATATTCCATATCAATGCCTTTTTCGGCTAGAAATATTCTTACTCTTCTAGGTGTCGGCGCTGTGTGGGTGTCATAAATCTTCATTTTTAGTATCCTGCCAATTTGCCAATGTTTGTTGGGTATGAGCATCAATAGCTGCTTTGTTTTGACTCAGCCACCAGCGCTCCATTATTCGTACATTCGATTGATTTGATTTGTAAAAAATGTCTGCAATATCGCCTATAAAGGGCACTAAACCTAACACAAAATCAATAACACTATTCTTCAACATTTTTAAAATTAGCGGGCCGGGTAAACCAATACTTTTGCCCAATATAATGATCACAGCGCCCACGATTAACATGACCATGTCGCCAATCCCAGGAATCAATCCAATGATAAAGTCGAGGCCGAATTTTACTTTAGTAAACGGTATCCGTACCGCCGTATCGGACATATTGGCTAGCTTTTGCGCCAGTACCAAAGCTTTTGGCGCGGCAATAGAAGCTGCGGCGTTACCATTCATATTGTTGCACCCTTAGCTTTAGCTAAATTTGCTCGAGAAGAATTGTCTGCTGCCAAATCCCAACCATGAAGATTACTGCCAATGATAGATGCCATCATATCGATGTGCGCAGGATCATCATTAAGGGCAGGAATATATTCGTAACGTTTTCCTCCGGCCTCTAAAAAATAGTCACGATTTTCTACGCCAATTTCTTCTATCGTTTCCAGACAATCAACAGAGAATCCAGGGCAGACGATTTGGACTGACTCAACACCGGATTTTGGAAGGCTTTGCAAGGTATGATCGGTATAAGGTTTTAACCATTCTTCGCGACCAAATCTAGACTGAAAACAAATTAGAAATTGATCTTTTTGCAACCCTAAGTTTTCAGCAATTAAGCGCGAGGTCTTGTGGCACTGGCAGAAGTAGGGATCACCATTAGTTAAATAACGTTCAGGAATGCCGTGGTAGGAAAATATTAATTTGTCAGCACGTTCATGTTGTTGCCAATGCTGACGGATTTTGTCCGCGACTGCTTGTATGTATTCAGGGTGATCGCAGTATTGTGAAATAAATCTCAAATCAGGTATCCAACGACGTTTTTCAAAATCTGCGGCTATGGCATCAAATGTAGATGCTGAGGTAGAAGCACTATATTGCGGATACAAAGGCAAAACCACTAACTTACGTACGCCCTGTTGCATCATATTTTCAACCGTACCTGAGATGCTAGGTGAGCCGTAGCGCATAGCAAAGTCAACTATCACTCCTTCGCCATACTTTGCTTGTATTGTCTTTTTCAGTGCCGCAGCTTGGTTTATTGAATGGGTCATCAAAGGTGAGCCCTCATCTTCCCACACAGTTGCATAGGCTTTAGCTGAGCGCTTGGGACGAATATTTAGAATCACTAAATTGAGAATCATCCACCATAACAATCGGGGAATTTCAACCACTCGCGGATCGGATAAGAATTCTTTTAGATAAGTTTTAAGAGCCTTCTTAGTCGGCGCTTCCGGTGTACCTAAGTTGGTTATCAATACACCTATTTTATCTGGCTGGTTGTGCTTAAAGTTCGGACTGCCTGTATATTTCATTAATGACTTGGTCTCAATTTTATAAGTTTTACGCACTAATCACGTAATTGGATTAGCGCACAAAACTTAAAGCTAAACAATGCAAACCGCTAACGGTTATCAGCCTCCATTATATAGCGTTTCTACATTTGGTCCTACAGGCATCCCTAACCAAAATACCCAAACATAGAAAAGTAACGTCCAACCGACAAAAAAGGTGATTGAATAGGGTAACATTGTTGCAATTAACGTCCCCATGCCCAAATCCTTTTTATAACGGGCTGCAATGGCCAAAATCAATCCAAAGTAACTCATCATCGGCGAAATGACATTGGTGACAGAATCACCAATTCGATAGGCAGCTTGAATCACTTCAGGAGAATAACCAATTAGCATTAACATAGGTACAAATATAGGCGCCGTTACTGCCCACTGGGCCGAGGCACTACCCAACGACAAGTTCACTATGCCGCACATCAATATAAATAAAATAAACACTTCTGGGCCATCTAAGCCAAGCACAGTTAACAAGGATGCACCTTTAACCGCTAAAACTGTTCCTAGATTAGTCCATTTAAAGAATGCTACAAACTGTGCAGCAAAGAATACTAAGGTAATGTAAAGACCCATCGACCCCATGCTTTTAGACATCGCATTGATTACGTCTTTGTCATTTTTCATGGTGCCAACGATTTTGCCGTACACGAAACCCGGTATTGCAAACGTGATAAAAATGAAGGCCACAATGCCTTTCAAAAATGGCGAGTAGGCAACAAGTCCCGTTTCAGGATGTCGTAAGATGCCATTTTCCGGCACGATCGTAAGCGCCAATAAAATACATAAAATAACAAAGGACAGACCGGCCATTTTAAGACCTTTCTTTTCTAATGCACTGGGTGCTGTCATTTCTTGTTTTTCTAACTCAACCGAAGCTTCACTAGGATCATATTTGCCTAGTCTCGGTTCTACTATTTTCTCAGTTACAAACGCCCCCATAGCGGCAACCACGAAGGTACTTACAATCATAAAGTACCAGTTTACTTCTGGACCAACCATGTAATCAGGTTCAATCATATGTGCTGCTGATTCAGTAATACCAGATAATAACGGGTCTACTGTGCCTAACAACAAATTCGCGCTGTAGCCGCCAGATACACCTGCGAAAGCTGCGGCCAAGCCCGCTAATGGATGACGGCCAAGGGAATGGAAAATCATTGCCGCTAGTGGAATCAACACAACGTAGCCAAGTTCAGATGCCGTATTCGATAAAATACCGGCCAATACTACGGTAATAGTAACCATGCGTTCGGAGGCATTCATTACCATTGCTCGCATCGCCGTTGAGAGTAAACCTGAATGTTCTGCAACTGATACGCCAAGTAAAGCAACCAACACAGTGCCTAGCGGTGCAAACCCTGTAAAGTTCGTCACTAACCCCGTGACAATCCGTTGTAGTCCTTCGGCATTAAATAACGAAATGACTTCAATCAATCCATCCGGATCTCGCCCTTTGGCCCCTAACGGACGCGGGTCTAAAACGGCAACATCAAAATAACCAAGAATACCGCTGAGAATAACAATGAAAAGTGCCAGTAAGGCGAATAGGGTTATAGGGTGCGGGAGTAAATTACCAAGCCATTCTACTGTTGCCAGAAACCGTGAAAACCATCCCGTATTTTGTTCATCTGAAGACTTATTGTTTGTCTGATCTTGTACCAAAACTATTCCTCTGTCTTTACGGACTTTATCACCAACTCCATTGGGCATAAGTCCTTATTATTTTTTTGCATATGATAGCGAAATAAATCCGCAAAGTGCAGTCTATGACACAAATAAGCAGTTGTAGACAGATTTAGGGTGGTTGCTTATACAAGGTTAAAGCTTTCAATCATTCGCGGCATATACTTATCGTTAGCCGATTAAGCCTCTACATTTACAGCTTGCTGTAACGAATCTTTTGCAGTTGCAACATTTTCTTCAATCGACATAACTTCGCCATTAACCCCAGAATTTAATGTTTTTGCCAACTTTTACTCTAATTGTGCAGGTGTTATTAGATCAATATTTTAATTTCGAAAGGCAGCAAACCTAAGTTAATCGCCGCAAAAATAGAAAACACGATCAAACTTGTGGGCGATATTGTTACGTCACTAAACCGCCTTAAAACGAAATTGATAAAACAAAGCACAAGATACTCATGTAGAGATTGTAGAAAGCGGTAAAGGAGACGTTTCAGTATGTGCGGCGGTAATAAGGTTTATCCAATTAACCGGAAATAACCATATATCAGCGGTTTAAAGATTTACTAGGCGCGAAAATAATGGATAGAAAAAGTAATTAGCATCGATTATTTCCCGTGCATAAAGTTGTTTTTTTGGGCTATGATTGATTATCGGTGTTTAAGCAGAAGGAAGTGAAAGTGGCGAATAACAAGTCAGACAATAAAACCGTAGTCGATGAGACCCCCAATATCAGTAGTGAAACCCCATCAGAACTAGCTACTTTACGACAAATTGTGTTCGGTGCTGCTCAAGCAGATATTGAACATAGGTTGTCAGATTTAGAAAGCCGAATGTTAGAACGCTTCCAACAGGCTGAACAAAAGTTAGCAGAACACGTCAAAGACTTGAATAAATCCATGCACAATGGCTTTGAAGATTTACAGCTTAAAGTCAATTCAGTGGACAAAGTCTACGAAGATAAAACCTCTGAACTTAACGCCTATGCCGACAAACTATCTTCTGAATTAGAAATGTCAGACACCAATGGCCGTCAAGAGACTGATGAACTGCATACTCGAGTTGATAAAGAAGTTGCCATGCTCACCGAGAAATATGACGCTCGATTTGCCGAAGCGTTGGAAAGGTTGGATCAGGTTACCAAAGAACTCAGTTCAACTAAAACAGATAGGAAGACGTTGGCCAAACTACTTGCAACCATGGCTGTTAATTTAGAATCTGACGAAGATTAAAGCCAATTTTTATGGCTGACCATCCAAATAACAGCGAACCACATGAAGATGACGTAGCCATGCAACAGCTGCGTGAGCTTTTATTGGGGAAAAATCGAGAACAAATTAAACAAGTCCTCAAAGACAATGCGCGTGAAATTGTCGGCGAGGTTGTGATTGAAGCGATTCACGATCGGCAAAAACGCAATGACGAATTCACCAACGTGCTGACTCCCGTCGTGCAGCAGTCAGTGGAAAAATCAGTCAAAGAACAGAGTGAACAATTTGTTGGTTATTTATACCCACTGGTAGGTCGCTTAGTTCGCAAATCTGTCACCTCATTTCTAAGTGAATTTTTAGAAAAAACCAATGTATTAATTGAAAATAGCCTGACGTTTAAAGGGATGGCCTGGCGCTTTAAAGCGTGGCAATCAGGCGTAAGCTTTTCTCAATATGTGGCGAGTCAAACTTTCGTATTTAAAGTTGAGCAAGTTTTGTTAATCCACAGGGAAACTGGGATTTTACTTAATTCGGTATCTCAATCGGTTAATGAATCTGCCGATGGAGATCTTGTTTCAGCAATGCTGACGGCAATAAATGACTTTGTATCTGATTCATTTAATTCACAACAGGAATCCACAGAACAAAATCTAGAGGTTATAAAAACCGAAGATTTTTCGTTGCTGATAAAGCGCGGGCCAAAGTTGCTTTTGGTCGCTGCTGTTACGGGTAATATTCCACAGGATATATCTACCAAATTTGAAATTACCAATGAGTATATTCATAAGCTCTATGCCAAAGAAATTGCTAATTTTAATGGCGACACTATTGTGTTTGAACCCACATCCCAACAACTTCGAGATTGTTTGGTTGCGGAGATGCGCCCGGAAGCAATAAAAAAACGAAAAAGAAAGCCGATTCTCGCCATTGGTTTGCTGTTACTCATTTTCATCGGACTAGGCTATTTAGGATTTAACAATTACCAACACACTCAACTATTAGAAAATGTTTCGCAAATCGGTAAACAACCGGGTATCGTCATAAGTAAATTAGAAAGAGCAGGATGGCAGGATATCAAGCTGTCAATCTTACGTGACCCCGAGGCCATAACCGTAAGGCAATGGATGTCTGAAAAGCAAATCGATACCAGCAGTGTACAAGTAATTGAAAAACAATATTTATCCCTAGAAGCACCATTGGTTAAGGCTAGACTCAAAAAGTTATTAGACCGATACCCACAAATAAGCGTTGATTGGCAATCTTCTGTACCTGTTTTAAGCGGTGTACTGCCAAACGTTCAGCGCTTAGCGTTAGCCAGAGAAATACATGCCATTCCAGGTTTAACTTATGCGGAAGAGTTAATTTCTGGGATCAGCGCCGAAGAATTGGCTACAATCAATGATGATAGCCCAGAAATACTCTTGGCACTTTTCGAAATCAATAGGGCAAAAATAGATAGTACCCAGGTTGAATTTGAACAAGGCCAAAGTGAACTCAACGAAAAGGCACAAGAGCAATTGGCTGCCCTAGCGAGTTACCTTAAAGCGGCGATTGAATTGTCTAAAAAATTGGAGTTAAATGTAGGCTTGATTATTATGGGCGCAAGTGATTCAACTGGCTCCATGCAATTTAATCAGTCTTTAAGTCGAAAACGGGCATTAGCAGCTCGGCAATTTTTAGTTGAGCAAGGAATTGAGGCTCAGTATTTAAATGCCATAGGATTGGGTGTTGTAGAAAATAAAGCGTCGGGCTCAGGATTACGTAAAGTGATTTTTAATATCATCAATTTTAAGACTGATTAAATAAGGACATCAACCGCATTATGTTGCAAAAAAAGATTTGCCTACTTGGCCCCTCGGGAGTAGGGAAAACCAGTTTGGTAAAGCAATTTGTTGAAGGTATTTTTTCTGAAAAATACCTGACCACAATTGGTGTCAAAATTGATAAAAAACTTGTAGATTTAGTAGTCGAACAAGTGCAACTTATGATTTGGGATTTAGAAGGGATTGACCGCTACTGTGGGTTTCAACCTAAATACCTTAGAGGGGCCTCAGCTTACGCAATAGTTACCGACCAAACACGCTCTCAAAGTCTTGTAGAAGGAATGGAAATTCATCGCATGGTAAGAGAAATAAGCGATATTCCTGCAATTCTAATTATTAATAAAAGCGACCTTGATGTAGCTTGGCATTGGACTGAAAATGAGCTCAATGGCTACAGCAAAGAATTTATTCGCAGTTTTTCTACTAGCGCCAAAACAGGCGACCAGGTTGAAGAAATGTTCAAATTTATCGCGCAACTAACGTTGAATTAATCAATTATGCAACAATCACTTATTCAAGCTTTAGGCATTATTAACTGCGCGATTTTAAAGCGAGTAGAAAATCGTAAATTCCAATTATTACACTGCAGTGAAGATTGGTTTTATGCTATAGCGCCAGAGGCAATTGGCAGCGAATTTTTCGAATTTATTGGTAACTCCGCCTACTTAGAAGACTTTTTTATTGATGCCGAAGATTTTTGGCAAATTGGTAATGATGGGCAAATTCAGTCGGGGATTTGGTCCGAACAATCCAAAGATGATTTATTACGTTTAGAAGCCATTGCAGCAGTTTCAAAGGGCGAAGCTTATTTAGTCATTCACAATTTGCAAGCAGAATACAAAAAACAACAACAAACTCTGCAGGTGGCCCGCGAACTGCTGATATCGAATGATAAAATCCTCGCCCAACACGAGTATATTCATGAACGTTTAGATCAAGTTCTTCGTGAAAACCAGACACTACAATCATTACAAGAGCCGATTAAGCAGGTCATTGAAAATGCCGACTTTGGTGTTGTAATTACCGATTCCCAATTAAATATCATTAGCCAAAACCCAAATTCTTATAGTTTTTTCGAAACCTCTGAAGCATCCAATGAGGCTTCCCCCTTTACGATTTTACTCGAATTGTTTAAACACCAATGTGCTGAGTTTGAGCGGGTCTTTGAAACTGGCAGTCGCTGGCATGGAGAGCTTTTTTGGCATAAACCGCCGTATTCTAGCAAGTGGTTAAAATTAGCGTTATATCCAGTTACCGACGAAATGCAAAATTTGCAAAATTGGATATTCATTTTCAGCGATGTCAGTCGCGTCAAATACCTATTACAAAGAAATGAAAAGTTAAATCTCTATGATAATGTTACCAATCTTCCCAATCGGCAATTTTTCTGGCAAAAATTAGAACACCAAATTGAGAAAGATAAACCATTTTTCATCGTTTACTTGGATGTAAAACACTTTAAACAAATCAATGAATTACATGGTCATCAAGCTGGTGACCATATATTGGTGACCCTCGCTGAGCGGATCCAACAATGTTTATCTACAGCGGATTTATGTGCACGGGTTGGGGGTAATGAGTTTGGTATTATTTTATCCGGAGCTAAAGAGCAATCAGACTGTATTGAGTTTGCCAATCGTTTAATAGAAGCAACCGAATTTCCTTTTTATACCGAATCAAAACAAAAGGTGCAGATTGGACTCAATCTCGGTGCGGCCCATTTCCCTAGTGATGCGTCAGATTCTGAAGAGTTAATGAAGTTTGCTGACTTAGCCATGTTTTCCGCTAAAAAAGAAGATAAGAGCAAATTGCGTTTTTACTCAAAAGCCCTTAAAGAAGCATCAATGCACAGGCTTGAATTAGAAAATGCGCTTAAAAAAGCCATCGATGAAAATCAGTTTGAACTCTATTTACAGCCAATCATCGATTTAAGCACGGGCAAAATCGCTAAAGCAGAGGCGTTAATTCGCTGGCGCTTAGCTGATGGCACTATAACCAGCCCAGATAAGTTTATTCCTCTTGCAGAGCAGACCGGGTTAATTGTACCTATTGGCAAATGGGTGATTAGTCGTGCGACAGATATGTTGAAAGTGATTATTCAACATCAGCCTAATCTAAAAGTATCGGTCAACTTATCTCCTCGTCAAGTTGCCGATAGACACTTGTTTGATTTTGTTACTCAAGCCATTCAGCACAGTGGGATTCCATCCAAAAACTTGGAATTAGAGCTAACTGAAGGGGTATTAATTGATAATTATGACAAAGTTAAAAACTTATTAGACCAAGTGAGAAAAATTGGTATTTCTACTTCAATCGATGACTTTGGAACTGGCTATAGTTCCCTTTCTTATTTGCAAAAGTTACCTATCGATAACCTTAAAATAGATCGCTCTTTTGTTATTGATTTAGAACAGAACGAGAATGACAAAGCGATTATTTTGGCCGTGATTGCCATGGCACACAGCTTAAAATTAGGGGTTATTGCTGAAGGGGTTGAGAATCAATATCAGGCTAAGTTTTTACTCGATAATAAATGTAATACTGCGCAAGGATATTTATTCAGCAAACCCCTACCATTTGAAGAGTTTTGTGAACTTCTAATAACAGAGAAACATTCTGATAAACAACAATCAAACTGATTATGCCAACTCGGCTGCAAACTAGAATTAACCTGAGTTAAGTGAAAGCTTGCAGCCCGGTTTGTGCACGGCCCAAAATTAGCGCATGTACATCGTGGGTACCTTCGTAGGTATTTACCGCTTCTAAATTCATAACATGACGAATAACGTGGTATTCATCCGCAATACCATTACCGCCATGCATATCTCTTGCGGTACGAGCAATATCCAAGGCTTTGCCACAGGAATTACGTTTTATTAGAGAAATGGCTTCAGGTGCCAATAAATCAGCATCCATCAATCTTCCGGCTTGCACGCACGCCAGCAAACCAAGGGAGATATCTGTCTGCATGTCGGCTAGTTTCTTCTGTACCAATTGATTGGCAGCCAATGGACGTCCAAATTGCTGACGATCCAAGCAGTATTGTCGAGCCGCATGCCAACAAAATTCGGCCGCTCCCAAAGCCCCCCAAGCAATTCCGTAACGCGCTTTGTTTAAACAACCAAAAGGCCCTTTCAACCCTGAAACATTAGGTAAGATATTCTCTTCAGGAAGAAACACGTTATCCATCACAATTTCACCGGTAATGGATGCTCTTAATGAAAATTTACCTTCTATTTTAGGCGCACTTAAGCCCTTCATTCCCTTTTCTAAAATGAAACCACGTATCACACCGTCCAACTTTGCCCACACTACAAATACATGTGCTACAGGTGAATTGGTAATCCACATTTTACTACCATTGAGAAGGTAGCCATCTGCTACTTTTTTAGCATGGGAACTCATGCTTGACGGATCAGACCCCGAGTTTGGTTCAGTAAGACCGAAACAGCCGATCCACTCTCCGGTTGCTAATTTAGGCAGGTATTTCTGGCGTTGTTGTTCGCTTCCATAAGTAAAAATAGGGTGCATCACTAATGAAGACTGAACACTCATAGCGCTACGATAACCGCTATCTACCCTTTCAACTTCTCTTGCTATTAATCCATAGGAAACATAATTGATGTTGGAGCAACCGTATTTTTCGGGCAGGGTTGCGCCCAATAACCCTAAATGCCCCATTTCCTGCATGATGCCGATATCAAAGTGTTCAGTCCGATTAGCCTGCAAGATACCGGGCATCAACTGTTGTTGGCAAAACTGATGAACGCTATCTCTTAAAATCCGCTCATCTTCGTTTAATAAGGAATCTAGATTGAGAGGATCTTGCCAATTGAATTTAGTCATTTTAAGGGTCCCGAATTAATATTAATTAGGTAATTTTACAATTTGCATGGAAACAACCTTGCTTTTATCGTCTGCATCCAATCGACCAACCTGATGAAAACCATAGGATTGATGAAAATTTGCTGAAATGGGATTGGCTGGAATTAAATTGTATTCACAACAAATAAGTTCAATTCTATGTTTGAGTGCGAAACAAAATAAATCATCATACAGCTTCTTTCCCAAGCCTTTTCCTTGCGCCGTAGAATCAATCACTACCCGGTCCACATACAAGAAGTGCTTGTAACGTAAGTCGAACCATTGGTAATTATCACTGCTGTAGTCTGTGGCGGGTTTCATAGCAAGTAGGAAGCCGACAGTGGAGACCTCAGATGTCTGTTTGTCATGCTGCTCTATCACCCGGTGATACGCACTGAGGTTATGTAACTGCTCGATGCGAGCTAGCTCCATTGGGCTGGTAAAGTGTACAAATTTATCGTTTAAGCGTTTAATTTCAGAAAAGTCATCCTGAACCGCATCTCTAATATGAAATTCAAACATAAGCACTCTCGTTTAATAATGACGATTTTAGTGATAAAAAAAGCGCCTTCACGGCGCTTTTATCAACACTTAAATTTAGTTTCTAGCACCTGACATGTCTTTCATGTATTTAAAGAAATCACTGTCTGGTTCAACAACTAAAACGTCTTGTTTACTATCGAAACTCGCTCTATAAGCATCCATACTTCTTAAAAATGCATAGAACTCAGGGCTCTTAGAATAAGTTTCAGCATAAATCTGTGCGGCTTGGGCTTCACCTTCACCTTTAATCTTACGTAGGTTCCGTTCTGCGTCTGCCAGCATAACCGTCACTTTAGCATCAATTGTTGCCTTAATGATTTCGGCTTGCTCTCTACCTTCTGAGCGGTGCTCTTTTGCCACAGCTTCTCGCTCTGCTCTCATTCGTTGGAAAATAGAATTACTCACTTCAGGTGGTAGATTAATTTGTTTAACTCTTACATCAACAATCTCAATACCAAGCTCATCCGAACTAGTTGACGCTTGCTTCATGGCTTCATCCATCAATTCTGAGCGCTCACCAGATACGATTTGAGAAATAGTACGAGTACCAAATTCAGAGCGCAAACCATTATTAACTTTTTGTTTTAATAGTGATTCTGCTTGTAATTTGTTAGCACCAGTTGACAAGTAGTAAGTTGCAAAATCTTTAATCCGCCACTTTACATAAGAATCAACGATTAAGTCTTTTTTCTCTGAAGTAACAAAACGTCCAGCAGGATCATCCAGCGTTTGAATTCTGGCATCGAGCTTAACAACGCGGTCAATCAATGGAATTTTAAAATGCAAACCGGGTGAAAAGACAACAGTTTCACCTGAAGCATCTCGCTCAACTTTTCCGAATTGAATTTTAATTGCTTTTTCGCCTTCAGGCACAACAAACAATGAAAGAAAAACTGCGATGATAACGAGTACTACGACTCCAATACTTAGATTTTTCATTATCAATTTCTCCCTGTTCTAGTTCGATCACTACGTAACGTAGTGCTCGGAGTGGAATTACTACTTTGCGAAGAGGAAATACTATTTTGTTGTAGTCCTTCAAGCGTACTGCGAGAGTTCTCTTTAGGTGCTTGACTATTTTGGCTCTCTAGAATTTTATCTAAAGGCAAATACATCATATTGCCACTTCCCTCATTATCTATCATGATCTTAGTAGTGTTTTGATACACCTGTTCCATAGTTTCAAGATAGATACGCTGACGGGTAACTTCAGGTGCCGCATTGTATTGAGGTAATAACTCTTCAAAACGTGCGATTTCACCGCGCGCTTCTAAAGTAACACGCTCTTTATAAGCCTGTGCTTCTTCTGCCATTCTATTCACTTGACCACGAGCGCGAGGCTCGATTTCACGAGAATAAGCTTCTGCTTCGCGGATGAAACGCTGTTCATCTTCTTGTGCAGCAATAGCATCATCAAAAGCCGCTCTCACCGCATCTGGTGGACGAGCATCTTTAAAGTTAATGTCGACAATTGAAATACCCATATCATAAGGATTAATAATGCCTTCTAACTCTTGCCAAACTTGTTGACGGGCTGATTCACGACCGCGGGTTAACACATCGTCCATTTTTGAATGTCCGACCACGTAACGAATGGCACTATTTAACGCCTGACTAAGGCTTTGTTCTGGGTTAGTTACCGCAAAGCTATATTTGAAAGGCTCTACGATTCGATATTGAACTTCCATTTCAACGCTAACCACGTTTTCATCTTCTGTGAGCATGCTGCCCTCTGAAGACATCGACTTAATAGATTGCACGTCAATTGGAATGACTTCATCTACGAATGTTGGTTTCCAACGTAAACCAGGCTCTACGAATTGACTGAACTCACCAAAACGTAATACCACACCACGTTCTGCTTCACGAATAGTGTAGAAACCGCTAATAAACCAAACGACAACTAGCAAAACTGCGATCACAGTTAAGCCAACTCCACCTAAGCTTTTACCGCCAGATGAGCCGTCACCGCCGCCACCTTTGCTGAATTTACCAAACAAATTTTTGAATATATCATCCAAATCAGGCGGGCCTTGATCACGTCCCCCCTTATTTTTCCAAGGGTCGTTATTCTTTCCACCGGGCTCATTCCAAGCCATCATCACTCTCCGTTAGGTTAAGTCTAAATCTACGCAACCCCGATACTACCATCAGAAGTTAACTTAATTTGCATATACTAATGCTTTACTACCAAACTGGATAAGTCTATCTCTGATCTTTTTTCCAATCGGTTCCAATCACTGGTTGGCATTCTGACATCCACCAGCCAATCGCCGTCCTCTGCATACGATTCTGCAGCGATACAGTTCATTCCAAATAATGCGCCTCGAAGTTTACCTTCTTTAGGCGGAATGCGTAATGTAAATTGCACTATGCTTTGCGATAAACATTCAGTGAGGGCATTAAATAATAAATCAATGCCCTGATCTTGTTGAGCAGAAATCCAGACTCGAATGGGAATTCCTTCATCATTGCGGTCTATATGGGGTTCAACCCCTTCCATTCTGTCAATTTTGTTGCAAATCATTAGCTGTTGAATTTCAGATGCATCAATTTCTTCCAAAACATCATTCACCTGATCAATATTGTCTAGATATTGGTCATCCGAATAATCCACAACGTGCAATAACAGGTCTGCTTCTTGAGTTTCCTGTAAAGTGGCTTTAAATGCCGCCACTAAATCATGTGGTAAGTGCCGGATAAATCCAACTGTATCAGCCAATATAGCGTTACCAACATCTTGTAACTGAATTTTTCGCAAGGTTGGATCTAGTGTGGCGAACAATTGATCTGCCGCATAGACTCCCGCATCAGTAATAGTATTAAACAAAGTCGATTTACCCGCATTCGTATATCCCACCAGCGAGAGCGTTGGCATTTCCGCGCGTTTACGAGCTCTGCGGCCTTGTTCACGTTGTTTTTGTACTTTGGCTAAGCGACGTTGAATACTCTTAATTCTGACTCGCAAAAGTCGTCTATCGGTTTCCAGCTGAGTTTCACCGGGACCGCGTAGGCCAATTCCACCTTTTTGACGTTCCAAGTGAGTCCAACCTCGAATTAATCGAGTTGAAATATGCCGAAGTTGCGCTAACTCTACTTGTAATTTACCTTCGTGAGTACGGGCTCGTTGCGCAAAAATGTCTAAAATCAGACCGGTACGATCTAACACGCGACATTTGCACAATGCTTCCAAATTTCTTTCTTGAGAAGGCGATAGAGGGTGATTAAAAATAACGACATCTGCGTTATTGGTACGCACAGCATTAGCAATCTCTTCAGCTTTGCCACTACCCGTAAAGTATTTGGGATGAGGTGCTTGCCGTGAAGCGGTTATCACTTCAACTGCATTAACACCGGCAGATGACACTAGCATTTGTAACTCTTGCAGATCTTCTTTGCTAGAATCATCAGAAAAATCAATATGAACTAAAACAGCCTGCTCGCCTGCTTCGTAACGGTCAAACAAGCTTTTCTCCTATAAGGTTTTATTCACCGTTATCAGAGTCAGGTTGTGCGCCGGTTGACATATTAATGGCCCGAGAAGGCACAACAGTTGAAATGGCATGCTTGTATACCATCTGACTAACAGTGTTTTTTAACAGAATCACGAACTGGTCAAACGATTCCACTTGACCTTGTAACTTGATTCCATTGACTAAATAAATTGAGACAGGAATACGCTCCTTTCTTAACGCATTCAAAAACGGGTCTTGTAAAGATTGCCCCTTTGCCATCACTATTCCTTATCCTTTTCTTTTTATTATGATTTTCACCTGATATACAAATTATACAGTAAAACATGGGGCTGTATAGCTGCCTATTAGGGTACAGTATTGCTGACATTCAATATGGTAGTCAAATTGTCTTTTTCAATACCATCTAAAAAAGTTATATTTTTCCAGCTTCTTAGCCAGGTTATTTGTCTTTTTGCCAATTGACGCGTTGCCGCCACACCTTTAAATACCATTTCCTCGTGATTATAGTCACCATCGAGATACTGCCACATTTGACGGTAACCCACACACCGCATGGAAGGCAAATCTAGATGTAAATCTCCGCGACGCTTAAGATCTTCGACTTCTTGTTGAAAGCCTTTATCAAGCATATCATTAAATCGTTTTTCTATACGCTCATGGAGTATACCCCGATCACTGGGCATGATGGCAAATTCTTTTACCGAATATGGGAGACTACTGGACTTTGCCGCAGTTAACTCCGTCATCGTCTTTCCGCTCAATACAAATACTTCTAAAGCCCTTAACAAACGCTGAGGATCATTTGGATGTATACGTTTAGCTGAAATTGGGTCGATTTGTTCTAATCGGTTATGCAATGCGTCCCAGCCTTGGTTTTGTGCGTCTTGGGTTAATTGCGCACGAACTTCTTCATTGGCAGCTGGCAATGTTGATAAACCATCAACTAAGCTCTTGAAATACATCATAGTTCCACCAACCAGTAAAGGAATCTTTCCATTTTCAGTTACCGCTTTCATCGCATTTAACGCATCGTTCCTGAAATTCGCAACCGAATAAGATTCTGCAGGGTCGAGAATATCAATGAGTCGATGGGGAACTTGAGATAGTTCTTCGGGAGTTGGTTTGGCCGTGCCTATGTCCATACCACGATAGATTAGCGCCGAATCTACACTAATGATTTCACAGGGGAGCCTTTTGCTTATTTCTAATGCCAAATCAGTCTTACCAGAGGCTGTTGGCCCCATTAAAAAAATCGCTGGCGGTAAGTTTTCGGTTTGTTTTTTATTCATCAAATTGTGATAACCAATTTTTTAATGGGATTAATTTAGCGCAAGATTTAAGTATTTCTTCAGCATTGAGTTGTTTAGTTAACCATTCACACAGAAAGTTCATATTAGTATGTTGTGCTGCTGACCCTTTGATTTGGTGCTCTGCTAACACAGTGTAAAAACTTTCAAGTAATAGTTGTTTGTCACTGTCTTGGTCAAATTTACGAATAGGCAGAGTCGCATTTTCCTTGGTACTTTGATTGAGCGCTAGCTCCAATCTATCAAACAAACTCAGCAGCACACTGGCCCAATCCAAAGCTCGGGTTCCGGAAGGGACTTGCTTCAAAAGTATACGTTGATTAACAATAGAAAGCTCAATACCTAAGCTTTTAATGCTTTGAATTAATGATGGCTCTATCGTCAGCTTTATCTGGTTCAACGCCAGCGAAATGGGCATTAAAAGAGGTTGCATCACTGGTTGATTAAACTGCCCATCATCGTGTAATTTTTTAGCAGCTAATTCTTCTGCCTTACACAGATAATACGCCCCTGCACATTCGATCAATAAACGATTATCAGCAATCTGCATAAAACTCAACAGGTTGCTTTGAGAGTGTTCAGGGGAATGCGGAGTCATTAAATTTTTGTAATGCTTGGCCCCTGACTTTGAATGAGCCGGAGCACTGTACCTGAATGTTTTAGGTTGCTGATTAGTGACCTGCTCATGAATTTCAGTGGTTGATCGCAACGGCTGTTCACTCTGGCTTGGCTTATCAATTACCCTGCTCAACGGACGGATATACTGGTGGCTAGGAGCAACTTCTTGCAATGTCGTTGGTGTGACTTGTCCGCCGCTCTCAGCATGCTCCGTATGATCAGCGAACGATTCAGTCAGCGCTTTTGAAACAGAGCGAAATATAACGTCATGGACAAGTCGGGATTGATGAAATCTCACTTCATGTTTAGCTGGGTGAACATTGACATCAACTTGCATAGGATCCAAAGACAGAAACAGCACGAATGCTGGGTGAGTGTTAGGCTCAATCAAACCTTCATATGCTTGCCTAATTGCATGATTAATTAGTTTATCTTTCATCACGCGACCATTAACGTAAACATATTGCAGATCACTTTGCATACGACTCGCGCCAGCGGCGCTTAACCAGCCGTTAAGCCTTATCCCCTCATACTCACTGTCTATAGCAAGAGAGTTATCCGCAAAATCACTACCGCAAACCGCAGCAATCCGTTTGATATGCGACCCGTCATCCTTAATCGCTGGATATTTTCTAACCGTCTTGCCATTGTGTTTAAGGTTCAACGCCACATCAAATCGACTCAAGGCAATTCGCCTTATCACTTCATCAATATGGTTAAACTCGGTTTTTTCAGCGCGCAAAAATTTACGTCTAGCTGGCGTGTTGAAAAACAAATCAAGTACTTCAATGCTGGTACCTTTGGGGTGTGCAGCAGGCTGAAGTGTCACTTGCATGTCCCTTCCCTCTGCGCAAGCTTGCCATGCTTGATGTTGTTCTTGTGGTTTTGAAGTTAAGGTTAATCGTGACACAGAACTAATACTGGCTAACGCTTCTCCGCGAAAGCCAAGACTACAAATATTTTCTAAATCGTCGAGTTTGGATATTTTGCTGGTTGCATGTCTACTCAGCGCCAATTCTAACTCTTGCTGCGGGATGCCTTTACCATTATCGCGAATAGAAATACGTTTATGTCCACCTTTATCTATCTCAATTTCAATGCTGCTGGCACCTGCATCCAAGCAGTTTTCAACCAATTCTTTGACCACAGAAGCGGGCCGTTCAACTACTTCACCAGCGGCAATTTGGTTGGCAAGTTGTGGGGATAGAATTTGAATTGACACAGGAAACCTTTATTAATTTTTTGGGCGGGAATAACTTATTGTTTAGGTGCTTGGAATTGTCAGTACTTGACCAATCCTCACCGTATCATTACGCATATTATTTGCTTCTTTTATGGCGCTAATTCGCACTTTATAGCGTTGTGCCAATAATGATAATGACTCACCACTTCTGACTCTGTGAGTGCGTTTTTCAGAACGTGCGTTATTCGCCCATAGCGTACCATCTGGCGGGAGTTTTCTAAAATGCTGTTTGATTGCAGAAAATACCGAACTTGCTAATTTTTGGCGATGTTGATTCCAATTAAGGTTTTTTTCTTCAGTTGGATTAGAAATGAAGCCCACTTCCACAAGTATCGAAGGAATATCCGGAGAGGTTAGTACCGCTAAGCTGGCTGCTTGTGGCATTTTTTTGTGCAAGCTGGTCACTTGTTTCAATTCAGATATAACCATTTTACTGATGTCGTAGCTGGTAGTTAACGAGTGGTCCATCGACATATCTAACAACGCTTGAGCTAAATAACGTTCACTTGCCGTATCTTGAATCACCTCGGCAGCGCCACCTAACAATTCAGAGTGACGTTCAGTGCGTTCCATCCATCGACCTAAAACAGAATTCGCTCTGCCCATAGATAAAACCCAAACTGAAGCACCTTTTGGCTGGGGAGTGGTAAACGCATCAGCATGAACTGAGATAAATAAATCAGCTTTGTTTTTGCGGGCAATATCTGGGCGTGCATTAGGCGAAATATAATAATCTCCAGTGCGTGTCATTACAGCTCTTAACCCTGGCTCGGCGTTAATCAGATCTGCCAATCTTTTGCTTACGCTCAGTGTGATATTTTTTTCATAGGTACCCGCTCTGCCAATTGAACCGGGATCCTCTCCACCGTGTCCAGCATCAATAGCAATGATAATATCTCGATCTCGAGTCGAGCTTTCTGAACTCATTACCACCTGCTGGGTGCTGTTCGAGTGGTCACTTAAATCTATCACTAAACGATTTTTATATGGCGCAGTAGGCGGTAACGCAAAGATTTCGGTATTCAATTTTCGATTTAGTTCGAGTACAACCCGCACTGACGAAGCATCTTTGGCAGAGCTGTACCTTATTTTTTTAACTAAATCGGATGATTTAGCAAAACTAGCAAGATCAATATCGCCCTTAGTATTCGCCAAATCGATAACTAACCGCTCAGGGTTTGAAAGGGTGAAATAGGAGTATTCAGGTTGCTCGGTGAGATCTAAAACCACCCGAGTATTATCCGGAGAAGGCCACAGGCGCAACGCTTCAATTGCATTTTGTGCAATACAGAAATGACTGATAAGCAGCATCAAAGTGCCGCTCAATATTTGAGCTATCAGTCTAGATACAGTATTCATCATTATTATTTTTGTAATATCTCTACAATTTTTTGCCCGACATCAGAATGGGAGGCTAGATGGATGCGCCTTCCACCAGCTTCGAATTCTATACTAATCTCTAAATCAGCTGTTGCCAATAGACCAGCGCCTTTATCGGGCCACTCAATTAGGCAAATGCAGTCTTCTGCAAAATAATCGCGAATTCCCATATATTCGAGCTCTTCAGGATCTGCTAAGCGATATAAATCAAAGTGAAAAACTCTCCAAGGTGGCACTTCATAAGGCTCGACGATAGTATAGGTGGGACTTTTAACGTTCCCGACATGCCCCAAACCATGCAAAAAGCCTCGACTAAACGAGGTTTTACCTGCACCAAGATCACCAGACAAATAAATAACTAAATGCTGGGTGGTCAGTTGGGAAATTCGTTTAGCAATATTGAGTGTAGCTGCCTCATCTGGCAAAAACTGCGTATATTTCATTTTCAATTAACTAGTTGTCTTAAATAATCAAATAAATCACTGGCAATCATACCACGTTGACCAAAGTTGTCCGCCACTAAATCGGCGGCCGCGGAATGAATGCAGGTGCCGTATAAGCTCGCATCAGTTGCTGTCATCCCTTGCGCTGCTAGAGATCCCAGAACACCTGAAAGAACATCCCCCATTCCTGCTGTCGACATACCTGGATTGCCATTTGCACATACATATGTGCCTAAGGGTCCATGAACAATACTGCCAGCACCTTTTAGAATACAATTTCCGCCATAGGTTTCGACCAATTTTGATGCCGCTTGATAGCGATCATTTTCCACACTTTCGATGCTTATATTTAGCAACCTTGCCGCTTCGGCACTATGAGGAGACATTATCAAATAAGATAAATTCAACGCGTGCAATTGCTGACTTAATAAATTTAAGCCATCGGCGTCAATTACTAGTGGTTTATCTTGATCAACCAGATAACTCAATAATTGATTAAAGGTTTCTTGGCTCCAAGAAGTTTGACCTAAACCAGGACCAAATACGATACAATCTGCCCAATCTAATAGCTGCAACAAATTTTCACTGCTAGCCATTATTTCTGCCCTACCCTGCACAATCGATGACGCTGAACTGGGATGACAGTAAACCTTTACCAGCCCGGCCCCCGTGCGCATAGCTGCCTCAGCGGTAAGACGAATCGCTCCAGCCATCCCATTATTACCGCCGATACACAGCAATTTACCATTATTTCCTTTGTGGCTATATAAAGCACGTGAAGGTAAAGGAGCAAAGTCAGCGTATTCGACTAAGCGTGCTTTAGGCTCAGTGAGATGCGCAAAGGTTTCACCAATGTTCAATTCTTCAAATATTAAATTAGCCGATTTTTGTTTGCCGTTAGCGGTGACCAATCCGGTTTTTATACCAACAAATGTAATGGTGGTATCTGCATTAATACTGGCTCCTAGCGTTGCGCCTGTATTGGCATCAAGACCCGATGGAATATCAATACATAAAATATGAGCCGCCGATTGATTAATTCGCTGAATAACAGACTGATAGGCGGATGATACAGGTCCATTTAATCCAGTGCCTAAAAGTCCGTCTACAATTAGCTCAAAATGTTCGGTATCTAACAATCGAATATCAGCCACTTCGCCACCGCTGGCTACCCAACTTTTTTGCGCCAAAGCAGCATCGCCAGATAATTGTCGAGCCGGATCGATAGATGCGAGCGACACCTTATAACCATCATCCAATAGCAGACTGGCAGCAACATAGCCGTCCCCGCCATTATTACCCGTTCCAACCACCACTAAAATATTGGTCTGATGATCGAAATGTTTCTGAATCCATTGAAATAACTTTTCGCCAGCGATCAGCATAACGTCGTAAAGAGGAATAGACATCTGTTTAGCCGCTTCCACTTCGCCTTCTCTTACACACTGCGCTGTATAAAGATTTTGTGATAACCTTTGTTCTGACAATTCTGCTTTTAAGGACCGCTGTGACACAATTATCTCCCGATTTTCTGGATAGGTTAGCCAAAAATATCAAGGAGTGGGGCAAAGCGCTAGGTTTTCAGCAAGTGGGAATTACCGATACCGATTTATCTCAACATCAGGCTCACCTCGAAAGCTGGCTAGACAAAGGCTTCAACGGAGATATGCAGTTTTTTGAGCGAAATCAAGAAAAACGCGCAGATCCAGCCAAGTTGCTCGAAGGCACTTTGCGATTGATTAGTGTAAGAATGGACTATCTCCCCCCTGACGCTAGTTTTGCAAAAGATTTAAAACGCTCTAAAACCGCCTACATAAGTCGTTATGCTGTGGGTCGTGATTACCATAAACTGGTGCGTAACCGACTTAAAAAACTCGGTGAACAAATCAAACAACAATTTGTTGATTTAGAATTTCGTCCATTTGTGGACTCTGCGCCTGTATTAGAACATGCGGTTGCAGAAAAAGCCGGTATAGGCTGGACCGGTAAGCATTCGTTAACGATCAATAAAGAAGCTGGCTCTTGGTTTTTTCTAGGTGAATTATTTGTCAATATTCCGCTCCCCGTCGACCAACCCGTGGAGCAAAATTGTGGTAGTTGCACAGCCTGTCTAACTATCTGTCCTACGCAAGCCATTGTAGAGCCTTATGTTGTTGACGGACGACGTTGCATTTCTTATTTAACCATTGAGTATGATGGAGTGATTCCTGAGCATTTCCGAACAGCCATAGGAAACCGCATTTATGGCTGTGATGACTGTCAATTGATTTGCCCATGGAATCGATACGCCCAACTGACCCAAGAAAAAGATTTTTATGGTAGAAAAGTCATTAAAGGCGCTGACTTAATTACGTTATTTTCGTGGGATGAAAAGCAATTTCTTATTAATACGGAAGGATCCGCCATCCGTCGAATCGGTTTCCAAAAATGGCAAAGAAATATAGCGGTAGCTATGGGTAACGCAGAATTCGACCAGTCTATTTTGGACGCACTACAAGCACAATTGAAAGATACTAGTGAAATGGTTTCGGAACACATTCAATGGGCTATACAACAACAGCTCGAACGCCAACAATCCGTGCCCAGAACGGCGCAAACTCAGAGACTCACAAAGCGACTAATTAGAAGTGTGGAAAAAGGTCTGCCAAGAGATGCCTGATTGATTATCTGTTGGGCTGATTAATGCGTGAGTAGCGGCCTATTTATCTAAAAAAATGTGAAAATAAGTTTTTCCATCTTTGCTTGTAGTGGATGACGAGGTACCAACATAATCCCACCAATCAGAGCCTCGCATACCAGATATTACCTTAGCCCAATCTTGATGTTCACCAGCATATTCGCCAATCATTTGGCATCGGCTGTTATCACAATCAAGTCGATAAAGATCAATTAGTTCAGCATCTTGGTGTAAAGACAAAAAATCACTGATTTGATTTTGCGCGGTTAAGTTGGTGTGGTTGGCAGAGTAACCCTGTTCAAAATCGACCTCTGTTAATTCTGTTAGTTGACGAGACAATTTCGATTGCTGAAATGCTTCACCTAACTCAGCTAAATCTTGATCTTGTTGGTTATTTTTATCATCTAACAAGCTAAGGTTTTCATCCTTGGCTTTTATTTGAATCTCGATTTCTTTGGTCGTCTGCTGATTCGAAGTGGTATGCGTATTTTCAGTTAGCGGCTGTTCACTTTTCTGCTCAATTTCAACTAATACCTCTTTGTTAACAATGTCGCCGTTATGTTCCGATTGAACAGTGCCGAACCAATATCCAGCAAAGAATATTAATCCAGCACTAACCCATAAAACAAACGGCGATTTCATTATTTTGCAGTTTGGTGATAGGGCTTACTGAATTTATGCACCGCTTCTACAAATACACCTGCATTTTCAGGTGGCACATCTAGATGAATACCGTGGCCGAGATTAAATACGTGGCCAGTGCCTTCACCAAATCCAGCCAATATCGTTTTAACTTCTTCTTCAATGCGAGGAGCATCCGCGTAAAGAATGGACGGGTCCATATTGCCCTGTAACGCTACTTTATCGCCTACTCGGCGCTTAGCGTCTGCAATATCAATGGTCCAATCAAGTCCCACACCATCACATCCGGTGTCGGCGATTTTCTCAATCCATGCCCCACCATTTTTAGTAAACAATGTAACTGGTATGCGCTGTCCTTCATATTCTCTAATCAGGCCATCAACAATTTTGTGCATGTACTGCAATGAAAATAATTGATAATCTCTTGGAGTTAGCACCCCTCCCCAAGTATCAAATACCATTACCGATTGTGCACCGGCTTTTATTTGTGCATTCAGATACGAAATCACTGAATCTGCAAGTTTATCTAGCAATAAGTGCAATGACTGAGGATCTGCAAATGCCATTTTCTTAATTTTAGTGAATGCTTTGCTAGCACCGCCTTCTACCATATAAGTGGCAAGCGTCCATGGACTGCCAGAGAATCCAATTAATGGCACTTCCCCTTTTAAGTTGCGTCGAATAGTACGCACTGCATTCATAACATAACCCAGTTCATCTTCAGGATCAGGAATAGGCAGTGCCTCGATTTGCGAGCGACTAGTTAATGGGTGTTTAAATTTAGGACCTTCCCCAGCTTCAAAATACAGACCAAGTCCCATTGCATCAGGAATAGTCAAAATATCGGAAAATAAAATAGCAGCATCTAAATCAAAGCGTCGCAAAGGTTGTAAAGTCACTTCACAGGCCAATTCGGCATTTTTACAAAGTGACATAAAATCGCCCGCTTCTGCACGAGTCGCTTTATATTCTGGCAAATAGCGACCGGCTTGGCGCATCATCCACACTGGGGTGACATCGACTGGTTGACGAAGCAAAGCGCGTAGATAGCGATCGTTTTTTAACTGCATGATTTATCCGTTTATTAAAGGGGTTAAGCCGAGCCAACAGTAATTTTTGTGAATTAGTGAGAAGCTCATTATTTTAAAATTGCGGCATAGTTTAGTAAAAAAGTGTTGTTGAGGGTATATTTATCGATTTTTAGTTTTTTATAACATATTTTAAAAATAATTCTTGATTTACGTTATCACCATTTGCTATAAAATAATGGTGTAAAAGTTCTAACAATTAAGAAGCTCGATTAACGAGCCCTCGACGCTAAAATATTACAACCCTGCTCAGCAGGGTTTTTTATTTCTAATAAGCTTAATTATCGGATTGCGCTATGCGTCGCAAGGTTTCTTCAATTAATTGCCCAGCAATAGATATTCGCGGCGGAATTATTGGCAGCTGGTCAGGTTCGTACCAATGAGCTTCTAAAATCTCATCGCCATCAACTTCAATTTCTCCGCTGTCATGTTCAGCTAAATACCCCATCATCAAAGAATGGGGAAACGGCCAAGGTTGGCTGTCAAAATACTCAAGGTTCTTTACCTTAATCCCAACCTCTTCAAATACTTCTCGATGAACCGCTTGCTCTAAGCTTTCACCACTTTCTACGAATCCGGCTAAGGTAGAAAACATTTTTCGATCTCGTTGTGCTTTACCTTGTGCTAGTAATATTTTATTTCCTTTACGGATAGCAACAATTATACAAGGTGAAACACGCGGGTAGCAGCGATGCTGGCAATTAAAGCACTGGGTTGCCATTTCCCAATTCACTTGCTGCATCGCACTTCCACACTGACCACAGTAACGATGGGTTCGTCTAAACAATATCCATTGCCAAGCACGGGCGACAGTCTGGAACAAAGGAAAATTATTACCAAGGTAAATGCCACGGAGACTAATAGTTTCGTATTCTTCAATAACCAGCTGTTCATTGCCTACATCGACTGCTAGGCAGGGAGTTCCGTCGAACTCACCCAATGAAATGATTTGATCGTCGTAATGATGAATCATTGCCAGATCTTGCCAAGTGGCTCTTAGCAACTCTTGCTGTTCCTTATTTGCGACAACACGGTCGCCCATAAAAATAATCCACTGAACTTCAGTATTAACGCCGATTTCTTTAATATTTATTAGCATAAGTCACACACATGTCGTCTTTTAGAGACACCAAAACAAGGTATAATTACCACAATTTGAAGTCAGAATGATGAAATTAGTTTAACACGATTTCTAGCCTTTCTTGAAAGTCAGATGTTACAATTGATCTACGTCAATAGACTAAAGCATAGTTTAGTTACACTATTGCCAATGATATACTATGTTTCAATGAAATGGACTCTTGTAAGGATCTACAATGTTGACCAAAGTCGAACTCGCTAAGCAAAAATGGAGTGGCTACCATAAGTCTGTAGATATATGGTTGCAAGAGCGTCAAAAATTACTGGTACAATATTGTCAATTGGCGGGCTTGCCGCCGTTTGAGAAGCAAACTTCTGGGTTGCCGGAAATAAGTGAAATCAGGACCTTCTGCGAAACCTTAGTGGATTATGTATCCACTGGGCATTTTGAAGTTTATGATAAACTGGCTTCAGATCCACAAAAGAATAATAACGATCAGAGTCTTGAAAAGTCTATATATCCTCGCATTTCAGAGACAACTGAAGAAGCACTAGCGTTTAATGATTTATTCGCCGAAGTTTCCTCAGATAAGAATTTAGCGAATTTTGACGATAAGCTTTCGTTTTTAGGTCAACAACTAGAAGCACGATTTGAATTAGAAGATCAGTTGCTTCAATCCCTGAATAAATAGGGTTAAAAAGGACATAACTAGCTATAATGAATATTGATGCACAATTGTCTAGAGCTAAAGAATACTGTGAAGGTAAGGGTGCTCGATTCACAAGCCTGAGAGAAAAAGTCTATGAATTACTGTTGAACAAAAGTAGTTCTGTAGGTGCTTACGAGTTATTAGATGAATTAAAAGTGACTGAAAGCGGCGCCAAACCTGCGACTGTTTATCGTACCTTAGACTTTTTACTCGAATTCGGTTTGGTTCATAGATTAGAATCCACCAATGCTTTTGTTGCCTGTCATCATTTTGATTGCAGTCATCCAGTTCAGTTTTTAATCTGCGATAAATGCGGCTTAGTAAAAGAAATTCAGTCAGAAGGATTGAAAGAAACATTGGATAAACAGGCAAACTCTGTTGGATTCAAAGTGAGTAAACAAACGATTGAAGCACATGGAACCTGCGCACTTTGTCAGTAGTCATCCATTCCATCTTCATTTAGTTCTGGGTAAATTTGTTTTACCTCCGTAAATGCTAGAACGGGATAAGGAAACACTAGTTCTATGAACGCCGAATTCATTAAGCCATTTATTGCATCTTTTATAAATGTGTTGTTGACCATGGCTCAAACCGAATTGAAGCCAGGAGAAGCACTAGAAAAGGTCGACTCTAAGGCTTGCGGTGATGTGTCAGGTTTAATCGGAATGATTGGTGACGATATTAAAGGTTCTTTGTCGATCACTTTCGAGGAATCCTTAGCACTTGATATAATGCATAAAATGCTAGGCGAAAAACCAACAAGTGTAGATGACGATGTTCAGGACATGGTTGGAGAAGTTGTAAATATGGTTTGTGGTGGCGCGAAAAGTACGCTTGCTGAAACAAGTCAAGAATTTGGTATGGCCACACCTATTGTAGTTTTTGGTAAAAACCATACAATTAATCATCAGGTTGACGGCGCTAAATTAGTTATGCCGTTTACCAGCGAGGCAGGAAAAGCATATTTAGAAATATGCTTTAATAAATAGTGTCGCAATGTGGATACAGAAAAGAATAACAATAAGAGTCAAAGCAAGAGGGTTTCATTTAATTACCCAAGAAATCCTTGGACAGCTGCCTGAAATACGAGAGATGTCTGTAGGGATGTTGAATTTATTTATTCAACACACCAGTGCAAGCCTCACAATTAACGAAAATGCAGACCCTACAGTAAGAATTGATCTCGAAACTCAAATAAATCGGATGATTCCTGAAGGTTCGGAACATTACTTGCATGATATTGAGGGTGATGATGATATGCCAGCACATATTAAAGCGAGTATTTTTGGTAACAATTTAAATATCCCCATTAGCTCAGGTAAGCTGGAAATGGGGACGTGGCAAGGGATATACTTAGGTGAGCACCGAGACCATGGGACCCAAAGAAATATAGTGGCGACACTACAAGGACTCGAAAAAGACGTGTAAAAACTATATTTTTGACACGTAGAATTGACAATAATTTGAAAAATTTACTTTTAATTTAGACAACCACTACACACGGGATGGAAACATGAAAAAATCATTAATCGCAGCAAGTCTTTTAGCTGCTATTTCAAGTAACGCTTTCGCAGCTGAAGATTCTTCAGACAAATACTGGATAGGCGGCTTTACTGAGATTTATAAGCCAGATGAAGAGAAAAGCTTCGACTTTACTTCTTTTGATGCTGGCCTAGGACTAGGTGCTGAAGTTGGTGTTAGAGAAAGCGAGCACTGGGGTGGTCGTTTCGAAGTATCTAAAGTTAACTTACAAAGTGATGCTAACCTAGAAGATGACAGCGCAATACGTTTCGGTATTGATGCAATGTATTTCCTAGATGACGACCTAATGTATATATTTGGTGGTTTGAAACATATCGATATGGTTGACTCTGGAAGTATGGCTAACCTTGGTCTTGGTAAGCACTGGGACCTATCTGAAAAAGTTAAGCTAATTACTGAAGTAGCTGCTTACCATGATTTCGGACAGGCATACAATGACGTAAGCGCTAAACTAGGTTTAGCTTACACATTTGGTTCTACTGGTCCTAAAGCTCCTGGTGATGCTGACCAAGATGGCGTTAACGACAATCTTGATCAATGCCCTAACACTGCTATCGGTGCACGAGTAGACAGCAACGGTTGTAGCATAGATTTAGACGGCGACGGCGTATTGAATGACATTGACCAATGTCCAAATACTCCAGCTGGTACACCTGTAGGTGCTAAAGGTTGTAGTTTAGAACTTGATAGCGACCAAGATGGCGTTCTTGATAATGTAGATCAGTGTGCTGACACGCCTCTTACAGATAAAGTAGATTCAATGGGCTGTAGTGTTTTTGAAGAAGTAGAAGTTCGTGAAACACTTAAAGTAACTTTTGCAAATAACAGCAGTGTTATTCAAAATCCGAAGGATCCTAAGTTCCAAGAATTCGCTGATTTCTTGAATCGTTTCCCGAATACTCACACTACAATTGAAGGTCACGCTTCTGCACCAGGTCGTGCGGATTACAACATGACTATTTCACTTAAGCGTGCAAGAGCAGTTAGACAATTGCTTATCGATGACTACGGTATTGATGCAAGCAGATTGAGCGCTGAAGGTTTTGGTGAAACTCAATTATTAGATACAAGCAATACTGCAGCAGCACATAAAGTGAACCGTCGTATTGAAGCTGTTGTAACAGCTACTAAGAAAGAAAAAGTATTACGTTAATACGCAATATTTACGTTAAAAGCGGCTTTTAAGCCGCTTTTTTTATACCTGAAATTTAATCATGATTTGGCATCGGTGTTTACAAACACCTGTAGGACGGGATTTATCCTGTTTGAAAACAATTTAAGCTCACATTATTCGTCGGAATAAGCGGGACCAGCATAATTGTCAAAGCGGGAAAATTGACCTTGGAATGTAAGACGTACCGTACCAATAGGACCATTCCGTTGTTTTCCTAAGATTATTTCCGAAATCCCCTTAAGATCAGTATTTTCATTATAAACTTCGTCTCGATAGATAAACATAATCAAATCGGCATCCTGCTCGATAGAACCAGATTCACGTAAGTCTGAGTTTATCGGACGTTTATCAGCCCGTTGTTCCAAACTCCGGTTTAACTGTGACAAAGCCACAACAGGCACATTTAACTCTTTTGCCAATGCCTTTAATGAACGGGATATTTCGGCTATCTCTAAGGTACGGTTATCACTTAATGATGGCACTCGCATTAGCTGCAGGTAATCAATCATGATCATACTGATACCACCACGCTCACGCGCTAACTTACGGGCTCGAGTACGCACTTCCATAGGTGTTAGGCCAGATGAATCATCAACAAACAGATTATCTTTGTCTTTCAACATAGCCATTGTGTTGGAAATACGTGCCCAGTCTTCATCGTCTAACTGAGCGGTACGGATTTTGGTCTGGTCGACCCGACTCAAAGAGGCGAGCATCCTCATCATAATTTGCTCGGCCGGCATTTCTAGGGAAAACACTAATACCGGTTTCTCTTCCAATAACATGGCATTTTCGCACAAGTTCATGGCAAAAGTTGTTTTCCCCATGGAAGGACGAGCTGCCACAATAATAAGGTCCGAACCCTGCAACCCACTGGTTTTTTTATCTAGATCGGTATAGCCGGTAGACACCCCAGTCACTTCTTTGTTGGTTTTGATTAAGGCTTCAAGACGATCTATTGTCTTACCTAATACAGACTCAACATCTTTGGGCCCTTCATTACTACCCATTCGCTTTTCAGCGATTTGGAAAACCTGTGTCTCGGCAAGATCGAGGATCTCACTACTATCTCTGCCTTCAGGATTATACCCAACATCAGCGATAGAATGTGCAACACCAATAAGCTCCCGTGTGATAGCACGTTCTTTAATGATTTCTGCGTAGGCCACTACGTTAGCTGCACTTGGCGTGTTCTGAGCTAGTTCGCCTAAATACGTGAAGCCACCGGCTTCTTCCAATTCATCGTGATTCTCTAACTCTTCAGAAACTGTGATGATATCAACAGGTTGGTTAGCAGATAACAAACGAACAATTGCGCGGAAAATAGTACGGTGCGAACGGTTATAAAAGTCTTCTTCAACAACGACTTCCGCTACTTTGTCCCAAGAATCGGGAGCAATTAACATACTCCCAAGCACTGATTGCTCAGCTTCCATGGAATGCGGCGGGATTTTCAGTTTCTCAACTTTATCGTCTCTGTTTTTATCCGGAACGGCTTTCACAACACTCTTAAATCTTTTAACAATGGGCCGAGTATTATGCGCTAAGTTTGATACTGCATCAAAGTGTATTGTGAAAATTTATCAGCAAATCAGGATTTGTTGGAATCGATTGGCGAATTCTTTTCGCCGGTACAGGGAGGTTGTTGATTCGTTTAATTGGGAATCTCCTCGGGGCTAAAGCCACCGACTACAGGTGTAGCATGGCCTTTAGGCCATGGGTTCATCTCGGGGGTTTCCCAATCCAATATAGAGGTTGTAGCATGGTCTTCAGGCCATGGGTTCCTCTCAGGGTTTAACCCATCCATCTCGGGGCTAAAGCCACCGACTACAGGTTTAGTATGTTTATTATTTTTTGTCGACTTTAATTCTGCCGCTGACGGTAGACACCTTAACTTGACCGTTTCCGCCGTTATGGGAAAATTCAAGCCAGCGACTAGGCCCATATTTGGCTTTATGTTCTTTATCTTGGGTAATTTTGTTAATAATCCGACCACCGGCATGACCTTGTAAATCAAAGCGCGCGGAAACATCTGGCTGAAAATATAGACTGATGCCACCACCAACACTGGTAGCCCGAACATCTCCTTGAGACGCTAACGCCATGCTCGCTTGCACACTACCATTTACCGTGTTCAAGTTCAGGTGCTCAACCTTTCCTAATGTTAACTCAATATCCCCATTGACGGTTTCCGCTTTTACTTCCGGACTTGAAACAACAACGTCAATATCTCCATTAACCGATTCGTATGCAGCTTCACTTGCTGTAGAGTCACTGTCTTTAATATCGCCATTTACAGTTTGAATTTTAATATTGCCCTGCAGTGATCGAGCCGTAACATCGCCATTAACGGCTTCAATACGTAACCTACCAGAGAGATTTGTGACTTCAATATTCCCATTTACGGTATCTATATCAGCACTTCCGCGTACTTGTGTAACCTCTACATTGGCATTTGTGGAGTTATAATTTATATGGCTATCTAATGGCACGTAAATTTCCAGATCATCACCATCTTCTGACCCCCAACTCCAAGTACCTTTGTTATTTTTAACCTTCACTTTAATAATGACTTCATTGCCATCACGCTCAAAAATAAACTTCTCTGTACGGTCACCTAATTCACCCACGACTCGTACCTCATTCTTCGACCAGCCTTTTATGTTGGCATAGCCTCCGAGGTGTTCAATTTGTACATAACCGTTGTTATCGGCTTTTAGCGTTTGATCAACTTTCTCACCGGCGAAGGTAAAAGAGCTTATCAAGCAAAAACCAACACTAAACAATATTTGTTTCATTCTAATACCCTTATTTACATCCACTGACTGGCAGTGATGATTCTTGCAGTACTGCAACGCGGTGCGAGTGCTATCTTGTTGCAGTTCCATCAAATTTGTCTCCATTTGGGAGCATGAACTCGTTCAATTAAATCAATTTGCTGTTGATGCACGTTTTGCAGCATTTTCAACAGTGCAATATTGTTTGAATCGTGCTTCAAAGCAGCCTTGATAGCATCAGCTGCTTCATCCAACTCCGTTAATTGCTTTTGCCAATTTTCCGTCAACGCAGGCTGATCTTGAAATTTCACCAATAACGCATCTTTTTGCATTTTATGCTGACTACTTAATGCTGCGACTAGATCTTGCCCCGTCATTTGCTCAGATGTGGGGTTTAGAGAGAACCAACTAAGAACACAAACAAACGCGAAAGAAGCTGCAATAGCAATCACCTTGAAGCTCGACTCACTTTTACTTTTTTGAACTTGCTCAAGAGGCGCAGGTTCTTCGGCTAGCGCTATTTCAATCCCAGCCCACAGATCTCTTTCAGGTTGTTTTTCGTTACTCAGAGCATCTATTTGCGCTCGTAAATCTTTTTCAAAATTCATATTACTCATAACCCATCCACTCCTTTAACAACTGCTTGGCACGGTGAAACTGTGCTTTACTGGAGCCAACCGCCATATTCATCATGCTAGCAATATCTTCGTGGCGGTAACCTTCTATTGCATGCAACACAAAAACAATCCGCGCTCGTTCGGGCAATCTGGCGACATGACGTTCTAATTCACTTAGATCAGTGGATTGCTCCGCAGCATAAAAATTTGCCTCTGAATCTTCAATATTGAACATACGTTTCACCCAACCTCGCTGCTTACGCAAATAAGAAATGGTAATGTTTGAAGTTACTGTATGTAACCAAGTGGAGAACTTACTGTCTCCTTTATAATTACCCATTTTTCGCCACAGTTGAATGAACACTTCTTGAGCGGCATCTTCTGCTAACGACTTATCACTAGTAAGCCGAAAGCACAGACCATATACCTGACCAATATAGGTTTGATATAGGGTTTGATATGCTTTTTTATCGCCCTGTTGTACTGCTTTAATTAAATCCCGCTCAGACTTATCTTCGAATGCGCGTTGAGCAGAAACAACATTTCCTTGTGTATTCAATATGCTTGTCGTTTTTTATATTGTGTTGAAGAGTTAGTCGCAGAGTAGATCAGAAAGGTTTAAACTGCCAAAATTATATTTCAGCATTCTTTGTATTTCATGCTATAAGTGTCTGATATTTTTACACTTATAAACATAGAAAAATAATACAAAATCTTACTTATTGTTTTTTAGTAAGTTTATTTTAAGGCATGAAACATGCTTAAATTTTAACCACCAAATCCGAAATAAGAAAGACTATGTTTACACTCCCCTCCTGTAGAGTCGTTATTTACTCCTTAGCTTCAATACTATTTTTATTTCACGCGTTTGCAGATGCACGGCTGGTCAGGGGCGGTGGAAGAGGAACCTATACTGACTCGGCAACTGATGCTTACTACTTAATTGATAATCTTTATCTGAATTCGGTCGGAATAGCTGAAGATTTTATGGCTATTCAAATGTTATCCAAAAATAGTCAAGATCCCCATTTACTTACAACGCCTAGCGATTGCATGAGAAACTTAGGATCTTTTTCAGATTATAACTTTGCTATAGACAATGGCTTTTTTATAGAAGAGCCTTGTTATTACGAATTTTATGAAAATGAAGAAAGACTAACCTTAAACGGGTTTAGTCCATTCGCATTTAACCTTGCGCAAAGCGCACAAATTATTTGGACTATTTCCCAACTAGGTCAACCCGACTTAACAATAAATCAAAATATTAGTGCCTTTGATAACGGCGATATTCTGTTAGACATATTAATGCCCTCGGAATTAATACCAGGCGAGTACCAAGTCGATTTGGATATCACCTTGTATTCAGGTCTAGATGCTAATTTTTATTATGATGCTTCAGGTGAAGGTAATTCATTTCAATATGATTGCGATACTGTAAATGACGTTTGTGGATACACCTCTTTTTACTCATCCGATACATTGTCTTTTTCAGCCCGCTATGCAGAAAGACTAGTCATTCTTGCAGAACAACAAGTTGAGGTTGCTGAACCTGCAATACTAGCTTTAATGTTATTAGGGTTAATGGGAATCAGACGCCAAAAGCAAAGATTTAGCTAACTGTTTCTGCTGGGCTAATTGTTGCTTAATCGTCGCAAAAGGTTCTTGTAATTCAGTGCTACTGGCAAATTTGGAAAGGACGGGATCCTTATCTGTCCACCATTCTCTCCATCCATGAACAATCGCTTGGTTTAGTTTATTCTTTGTATCCAACGCTGAACTGCCATTTAGAACGGAAATACGTACTTTTAAATAGTCCACAAAACTATCCTTTAACAATGTATCCTCGGCTAATTTGGCCTGCACTTCACAACGGGAAATGATGCGTTTAGCGCTATCAATTGCTCCTTGTTGTTGCAATGCCCAAGCAATTTCTATCCCTGGACTACACATCGGCATGGCAAATAAATCCTCATCACTTAACCCGTCTTTGGCTTGCAAAAGCAGTGCTATTCCTCGGCTTTTTTCACCATACAATAGTTGATACCAGCCAGCCTCAAATTGTGCCCAAGGATCGTCTGGATAAGCTTGCAAGATAAAATCCATTTCTTTAAACAAACTTTCATAATCCTGTTTAATAATAAAGATTGAGGCATTATAAGCTGGGTCATCTGTGGACTTTTCAAGCTCCTCCACCAATTTTAAGCTTGTTAACGTGTCCAGGTAATTATATTTGTACGCTTCATTTTCTGGTGAACGTTCAGACGCGCGCTTCCAGTTAATTAAGCTTTCGGCCAAATTTCCTTGCATAAAAGCATGAGTAGCTAATCCCGCATAGCCGAAAGGCGATTCTGGATGCTCTTTCAACAAATTATGAAAAATGACGTAGGATGACTCGAATTCACCTCTAAATGTTAACTCTAATGCGTAATTAGTTATAATCGAAATGGAAAGTGGATCTAAAGCGTAAGCCTTTGAAATTGAGTCCATTGCTTCATTGTGCTTATTGAGTTTTTTATATACTAAAAACTGCCACATATGCGCCACAGCTAAACTGGGATTAATTGAAATCGCTTTATCGTAACTAGAAATTGCCTTATCAAACTCCTGTTTTAGTTCAAATGATTTTCCCTGAATAGCATAGGATCTTGCATTACCGTCATCTCTAACAAAAGCTTTTGCTAGCTGTTGATCCGCAAGTTGAATTGCAATCTCAGTTTCCAAAATACCGAATCGACTTTCGCCTTTTTCTAATAATAAAATAGTATCTGCCAACGCCACGTAAGCAGCGACATATTCGGGGTCTAATGCTATTGCTTGTTCAAAAAATTGGCGGGCGGCCTTTATCGATTCTGTAGTTTGTTTACGATATTGTTCCCGTCCTTTTAAATACATCACATAAGCATCAGTGCTGGCAGTTTTCGATTGAGTGGTTACCTGCCCAGACTCTAAATAACGATCTTCAAGAAGGTTGACTATTGTGCGGCTAATTTCTTCTTCAATAGAAAAGATGTCTTGAAACTTGCGACTGAAGGTTTCAGACCACAATGACATTCCGTCTTTACTATCAATTAGTTCGGTACGAATTTTTAACCGATTGCCCGTCACACGCAAACTACCACTTACAACGACATCCACATTCAAGCGCTGACCAAATTCGGTCGCTGTTAGATTTTGCTCAGCGAGACTAAAAGCAGAACCTGCAGCGGCAACTTTTAATTGGCTAACTTTACCCAATAATGCAGTTAACTCTTCGCTTAAGCCGTCACTAATATAACTTTGGTCTTTATCAGGGCTCAAATCTCTAAATGGTAAAACCGCAATTGAAGTTACCGACTTTATCTGGCTTATTCCTTCTTCTTGCTTAACTATTTGCTGTTTTAGATCAGTAAAATACACATAGCCTAAACCACCTGATGCAATTGTAATAATTATCAGCAACACCCACTTCCCGGCACCGAAAGCGATTACTTCCCCACTGTCCTCATCACTTATTGGCTCTAAACCATTAAGGGTGAAGTTAAAATACCAGGACAAATATAATACAATTGGAAAACCCGCAAATAAGATCACAGCGGTTAAGGTGCCAAACAGCGGCGACAAATTAAGCATTGGTTGGATAACGGAAACCACTTGCAGTAACAACCAAATAAGACCTAAGTAAGGAATTACAGTAGGCAGCACATTGCGACGACGCACTTCAGACACCAAGGTCTTAAACATAAATATCCTGAGTAATGCTATAAAATAGGTTACTAAGAGAATACTGTCATTTCGAAACAAGAGCGTGCGACACACTTAGCGTGAAAGAGTCTTTTATACGGCTTATGTTGGCTTAATTTAGTACTAAAATCAATCGTTCGTAAGTTGAGCAATACCTCATAGGTATTTGTTGCTCATAGATTTATTTTCTAACCATTGGCTAAATAGTCGTCTACAATTTTAGTTCAACTAATTAGGGTAAGAAGGTAAAACAATAATGAACATGGAAATCAGCCCCTTTAATCATATTTTAGTCGTACTGCAAGCAGATGAAGATCCGTCTATACCTTTGGCTAGAGCTACTCGTTTGTGCAGGGCCTATTCTGGCAAAATGACGGTGTTCGTTTCTCTGCACAATTATTTCTACCCTAAAGCCAATCTCAACTTAGCAGATGACCTGAACAAGGTTGTGGTTAATCATCAAAATTCAATTAAAAATATATTGGAAAAATGGGAAGCAAGTGAATTTGTTGAAGATATTGTTTTGTCATGGCAGCAGAAACCTTCTCTAGCCGTAGCGAATTTATTAACTCAAACAACATTTAATTTAGTCTTGAAGGCACCTTATCTGCAAAGTGATTTTAAACGATTGTTTACCAGTGGACTGGATCACTATTTCGTTGCTAACTGCCCTCTTCCTATATGGATGGTTAAGCCAAGACTGTGGGACAAACAACTCGAGGTTTTAGCTTGTGTAGATATGAAAGACGATGATTTTGATAATCATTTACTGAATCGTAGGATTTTAGCCGTCAGCGATAAACTGGCCCAGGCAATCGGTGGGCAAATGCATGTTATTGATTGTTATGATGGCGAAATAGGCACACTTCACATCGATTATAATAGTCAGCGAGGCTTTAAACGAGAGGCGACGTTGAAACAAAAACATCAAGAAAAGTTAGAGCTTTATATCAAAGAATATTCCCTTGCTAATGAAGTTCTTCATTCTATCGAAGGTATTCCAGATGAAGTTTTGCCTGAAAAAGCCGCGCGTTTGAATGCTGAAGTAGCCGTTATTGGTAATAATGAAGATAAACATTTTATGGATAAGATCTTTGGTGACACCGCAATGACCCTAACAGAAGCAATGCCCTGCGACATTTTAGTTTTGAAGCCAGAATCTGATAAAGGTGAGGGCAACCTTACTAAAGTATAACTAAATTCGGCTTATCTGAGTAACTCGCTAGTTGATAATATGTTATATTATGCGCGAATTTTCTGGCGTAAAGCGACTCCGAGTCTGATTTTTTTACACTTTACTCAGGAAGGGCAGTTAAATGGAGTTATTTTTTATAAAATACAAAGACTTAAATTTCGGCTTGTTTATTGCTTAAAGATTGAGAACGGAATACTCAGGTAGGCTTTAAGCTTTGAATTGCACGAAACATGTCTGTATGGCGTAAATATTCATATTTTAGTAATAGGAAGAAGTAGATTGAAATTGGTAAAATCATTATTCGCATTTGCATTACTGGCCTCGATTTCGGGCGCAGCCACCGCAACCAGTGGCACTATTGGCAAATATAATCTTTTATTGCTTGGCGACTATAATTTCAATGGCGGAGATGTCCAAGGACAAACGTTTATTGGTGGTGATTTGAATTCATCTAATCCAGTAGAGTTTGGTAGCAGACTAACCAATACCGACACAGCTATTGATGCGGTAACTATTGTTGGCGATATCAACGCGAGTCGCGTTCGTGTATTACGTGATAATAATTTGGTTTATGGTGGTGATTTAAACGGTACCGCCGTAGAGTTGAACGATGGAAATGACGGCCAGTTAATACATGATTCATCATTGACCGTTGCTGACATCCAAGCTGAGTTGTACGCTGATACAGCCTATTTCGCTGGTCTCACAAGCACAGGTAGTTTTTCCAGTGGTAATTTTGATTATACTGGCTCAGGAGACTTGGCAATTTTTGCTGTGTCTGCTGCCGATGTTTTTGCCCAAAACAGCAACTTATCAATGAATTGGGGAAGCGCTGAAACGGTTATCATTAATGTGTCTGGCACTGATATTAATATCGGTGGCGGTGTTAACCTTAACAACGGTTTTAATGGCGACGCAGCATTTTCTAATATTGTTTGGAATTTCTTTGAAGCAACTAATATCGATTTTAATAGTTTAGCATCTAAAGGTTCTGTTTTAGCGCCATATGCAGATACAAGTGGCGGCGCATCTTTTGATGGCTCATTTGCTGCTGTGTCATACACTGGTGCTCGAGAATTCCATAATTATACATTCAATTATACCCCTCCAACATCAACGCAGATAGCGGAACCTTCTTTGTTTGGTTTGATGTTACTTTCGGGTTTACTAGTGATCAGAAAACGTAGAATCAAATCTTAAGCACTTTATATCAATTCAAAGCCCGTTAATTAGCGGGCTTTTTTATATCTAGTATTAATCAAAGTGGCTTTTTAAATGACCCATTTCGAGGTAAATTAAAGCCTGTATTTCCCTTATAAATAGCAACCTGATTCGTCAGAGACCCCATGAAAAGAAATTACCTGAAGTACCGTTTTTACAAAATTAAATTAATCATTTTGATAGCCGCTTGCACGCTCACTCAGGTTGTCAATGCAAACAACTCTGATTATGAAAAAGCACTTTCGAACTTCGACCAGGGACAATATGAAGAAGCCTATATCCACGTGAAAAATGCACTTCAAGACAACCCTAATGATTTATCAGCGAAAGTGCTATTGAGCAAGTTGCTAGTAAAAAACAAACTATATGAAGATGCAGAAAAACAGATTGGCGAAGCCATCCGCTCCCATGTAGATATTAACCTAGTGTTTGCTGATTGGGCAGAGACCCTGCTCAACCTTAAAAAGTATAAATATTTAGTAGAGCTCGACTATAGCGGTAGGCTATCGCAAAAAAATCAAATGAAATGGAATATATTCAAAGCAACAGCCTGCATCAACTTGCGCGATTACCAATGCTCCAATCAGTTTTATCAACAAAATTTAGCTATTGATGCCGGTCACATTGATTCAATTAATGGACAAGCCGCAATAGCGTTGATCGAAAAAAACTATTCACAGGTCGACAAATTAATAAAAAAAGCCTTAAAAATCTCATCAGAAAACGCAGAAACTTGGCGTTTAAGAGGGCAACTAGCTCGATCTCAAGGTGATATTGAACAAGCAATCATGTTCTTAAACAGAGCCCTTGAGATCAATCCCCGTGAACCAGCAATCGCCCGTAACCTCGTCGATGCTTACATTGCCAGTAATGACCTCGATAAAGCATTTTCTTTATCAGACAAGTTATTAGTAGAGTCTCCCAATGACTTATACGTGCAATTCGCACGCAACTGGTTAGCGGTTAAAACTGCTAACCAGAGTGACGGTTATAAACAAATGCAAGTATTGGCAAATCGACTCAATGGTTTACCAAGATATTTGATCGATGAGTATCCGACATTTTCATACCTCAGAGGGACGGTTTCCTTTCTACTTGGCCAGTATCAAAGCGCGAGAGACGATTTAGCAGAATACAATTTACGCTCCGGTGGCGAGTTTCAGTCGGCCTACCTGTTAGCTAAAACCTATTCGGCACTTTACGACTTTGATGCTGCGTTAGACGTATTCGAAAAATATCAGTTACAAATAACCAATAATCTTTCCCAGTCATTATTTTTAGGCGGTCTGTATTTGGTAAACCATAAACCTCATAGGGCTGTGGCATTATTAGATAGGCTTGAAGATGGCTTTTCTGAACAAGTGGAATACAAACTATTTGCTGTTCAGGTAGCTATAGCAAGGGGAAAAACTGACATCGCTTTGGCTGAATTAGAAAAGTTGATGATTGCCTACCCCGAAAATAAGAAGGTCCTAATTGAACATTGCATGGTAAACATGGATGCAAAGAAGCTTAATTCTGCAGATCGAAGTCTAACCACACTCAAAAAGTTAATGCCTAACGATGTGGACGTTAAGAACCTAAATACGGCTATGCTAATCATGCAAGGACAAGATTTTGCAGCAATGGACGCGATACAAAATGTACTAGCAGAAAACCCAGAGTCTTATTCTGCTTTATATAACCTTGCGACTGTGCAAAGTCGCTTAAAGCGTTACCCAGAAGCGCTACTAACACTAGAAAAATTACTCAGTATTAATACCAGCGATATTGCAGTTAAACTACGTTTAGCCAGAATCAACTTAGCTATGTCTAATACAGATAGGGCTAGCAACCTATATCAGTCGATTTTGAAGCAAGATATAAATAATTTACAGGCAATGGAAGGTTTGTTACAAATAAACGAAAGTCAGGGCAACTTCACTCCAGCCTTGCGTCTAGCGCAAAGTCTTCAACGCTTAGAACCGCGTTACCCGCTGTATGTGTTAAAAGAAGCACAACTTCTCATAAAGTTAAAAGACGAAGCAAAAGCTTTAAGAGCAATTAGTAAATACGAAAAGCTTATTGAAAAAACGGCATTTAATTTACTGGCGCTTAGTCAGTTGTATTTAGCCGTAAATGAGAAAGAAAAAGCGTTATCCGCTGTCGCACAAGCCCATAAACTAAACCCTAATGACATCAGTTTACACTTACAATGGGTGTCTCAATTAATTACTTCAGACAATCTCAAGCAAGCTGAAAAACAACTTAACGAACTAGTTCAAAGCAATTCAGATAACCCAGATGTATTATTAAAACTTGGCGAGTTAAATGATGCAAAACAACAGTTTGACGTTGCCAAACAGTACTATTTACAAATATTAAAAATAGACGACAAATACGAATTAGCCTTGGCAAAACTTTATGCACACGTTGCCAATGGAATGTCAGAAAATGAGTTTTTAACCGTGCTCAATCAAATTGTAGACAAATATCCACAGAGCTATTTTCCACGAAGCCTACTTGCGCAATTCCATTTTTACTATGGTCAATCATCCATTGCTATCGAACACTATCAACATCTTCTAGAGACCGATAATATGCCAAATAAAGCGGCACTACTTAATCGTTTGGCTTATTTATACTTACCAGATGATTTGAACAAAAGCGCAGATTATTCTTTGCAAGCTATGGCACTGGATGACGACAATGTAAATATTCTAAGCAACTATGGATGGATACTTGCCAAACAAGGCGATTACGAAAAAAGTATCACTGTATTGCGCGACGCGATGACTCGAGATGCAAGCAATCCAAACCTGAAATATCATCTAGCTTACACATTAACAAAACTAGACAAAATCAAACAAGCTGAGCGGCTACTTAACGAGATACTGGCTGAAAATGTGTATTTCGCCGAAAAATCTAACGCTCAAGCACTGCTTGAAGAAATCAACAAAGGTTGATTGTAGGACGGGATTT
The DNA here is from genome assembly GCF_018860635.1 of Aliiglaciecola lipolytica. Lineage (GTDB taxonomy): Bacteria > Pseudomonadota > Gammaproteobacteria > Enterobacterales > Alteromonadaceae > Aliiglaciecola > Aliiglaciecola lipolytica_A. The sequence continues at coordinate 94 of NZ_JAHKPT010000033.1, read as the reverse complement.
ATCCCGTTGGGCATACACCAACATTCCATAGGCTAAAAACCCATGGCTACACATCCCTGTAGCACGGGATTTATCCTGAAGAATCCCCACAGTA
>NZ_JAHKPT010000005.1 GCF_018860635.1 Aliiglaciecola lipolytica | reverse complement strand
TTACTGTGGGGATTCTTCAGACTAAAGCCCCTACTATAGGTTGAGGTAATTTAGGATTTGTAGCATGGGATTTATCCCATGGAATCTTTTATCTATGTTTACAGGGGCTAAAGCCGCTGCTACAGGTTGAGGTAATTTTGGGTTTGTAGCATGGGATTTATCCCATGGATTATTTTATCTATGTTTACAGGGGCTAAAGCCCCTGCTACAGGTTGAGGTAATTTTGGATTTGTAGCATGGGATTTATCCCATGGAATCTTTTATCTATGTTTTCAGGGACTAAAGCCGCTGCTACAGGTTGAGGTAATTTTGGATTTGTAGCATGGGATTTATCCCATGGAATCTTTTATTAAATGCATTTAAACCTTTTGATTGGTTGTTGCGACTTAGTTACATACCACAGCCAAACAAGAGAACCTTATGTTTAAATCGAATCAATCTAAAATATTGTCTTTGTTATCACTCGCCGTTTTACTGGTGAGTTTTAATCTGTCTGCAAGAACTATTAATCAAAGTATTGATGCCCAAAGTGGTGGAACCTTATTTATACGTACTGACGTGGGCCGTTTAATTATCGATACCCATAATCAAGATACCGTGCTTTTGGAAGTGGATATTGACGGTGACGATGCCAATGATTTAAAGGTTACCCAAGAAGCGAAAGGCAATACCGTAAATATTATTGGTAAAATGAATAAGCTTAAAAAGTGGGGGTGGAACAGAGATATTCGAGCTGAATTTAGAATTACTGTGCCTAAAAACTTTGATTTGGAATTACATACCTCTGGTGGCTCAATTGATATTGATGATCTAGTGGGAGATATTGATGCTCACACTTCAGGTGGCCATATTAATGTTGGAAATATTACAGGTGATGTTGTTTTAAAAACATCCGGTGGCGCTATTAAGAGCAAAGAGATACACGGTGCAATTGACGCCCACACCTCGGGTGGCAGCATTCGTGTGACTATGACTAAGCAACCGAGTGAAGATGCGGAGCTTTCAACCTCAGGTGGATCTGTTACTGCTTATTTACTCGATACTATCGCGATTGATATAGATGCTTCCACCAGCGGTGGCAAAGTCCGTTCTGAATTTGATGTGGATGGTCGAGTTAAAAAGCATTCTATTCGCGGTGAAATTAATGGCGGAGGTCCAACGTTGGAGTTGCATTCCAGTGGCGGCAGTATATCCATCAAAAAATTGTAATTGGGAATTTATCTTCTTGATTCTTCCATCTATGTTCACAGAGACTAAAGCCCCTGCTATAGGTTGAGGTTATTTTGGATTTGTAGCATGGGATTTATCCCATGGAATATTTTATCTAAGTTTTCAGGGACTAAAGTCCCTGCTACAGGTTTGGATTATTTCGTTTTTTACCGTTGAAAAAACGCCTCAAAATTTGGGTTAATTTATTAACCTTCTACTTATTTTATCTATTTTAAACTTTCGTTTATTCTCAAAAACTCTTCATTTTGTTATCAATCCAGTAAATTTCTTTAACAATTGTTCAATTAATTATTTAACTTCATCGCAACCACTAATTTAAAAGTATTATTATATAAAACAAGTAGTTAAATTATTTTAAAAGACAATAAAATGGTTTGTGAAATTAACCAATGAAAAATAATTGTTAATTAAAGGTTGACTAAATTACCCTTTTTAAAGAATATGCTCAAACGGTGAGCATATGACCATATATCTTCATTGGCTCATTTATGTTTTTTATTGCCCATCAGTTTTGGCGAGGATTGAATGCTATTTTGGGAACAAAAACATTCAAAAATTTAATTATTAAAAACCAATCAGTAACTAAATTAGAGAGTTCACAATGTTTAAAAAAATTCATAAAACATCAGTTTTGTCGGCCAGCACAAAGGAAATTAATTTGTCCGATTCAAAAATCAACGGAACTGACGGCTTTCTCGAATCTAATTCTCGACCACTAGCATTTGGCAAGATGAGCCTGCTTGCAGCAGCTATAATGACCGCTTCTATCCCTGCTCATGTAAATGCAGCTGAATTCCTTGATGGCTTAGCTGAGGTAAATTTCTTAGCCATGCAAAATTATCAAGCTATTCAAGCCAAAGAAGGTGCATTTCGCCCAGTAGATGAAGTGCAATCTTCTGGATTCGGTCGAATTAGAGTTAACTTGATGTTTAAATTCCATATCAACGAATACATTACTGCTGATGTTGATATTGCTGAAGAGCCTAATGATTTCGGTAATAATGGCGACAGAGATTTTTCTTTTCACCAAGATTATGCGGGTATTGAGTTTGAACTTCTTGGTCTTTCAGGCATGGCTCGCGAAAATGCCAATTTAACCCTTCGTTTAGGTAATATCGGTGGTTCTCCCTTCCAATTTAAAGGTTTCCAAGATGGTGCTGACAACCAAGGAAATGCGCTAATTGGAAACGGTATAACTGATTACGCTACTGCAGAAAACGGTGCGCAATTGAGCTATAGCGAGACTTTAGATAATGGCATTATCAAGGCGTATAACGTTACCGGTCATATTACAACGTCAAGTTTTGGCGAAGCTTTCCAAGAAGATAGAGGGTTCAATTACCGACTGCAAGGTACCTTAGAGTTTGCTGGTGGTTTTAAAGTTGGATTGAATTTTCTACAAGCTAATCAGGGAGATCAACTCCGTTTTGAAAATGGAATTGCTAGCCTTGATGGTTTAACCACTACTAACTACCGCTTTGGTGATGGTGAGAACTACAACTTCTCAGCTTCTCCTTCTAGCGAACGTGATACCCATGTTGGTGTAATGCCAGGTCTTGACCAGTCTATTATGCAATTAAATTTGGCGTATCAACCTACACCAGAAACTAGCTTGATTTTCATGATCGGTAAAGCTAAAGACGACTATACTTTTGCTGATGCGGCAGGAAATGCAGTCGCCGGCATTACTTATTTCGGTGTAGATGGTATTGCTGATCCCACCGGAACAACATTCGATTCAAATAGCGTAATTAAAGGTGAGTCATCTGTTAAATATTACACGTTTGAAGCACAGCATTACCTAATACCTAATAAATTCTACTTGGCTGCTCGTTATGCCGAAGCTGAAAATACTTCAGATCTTATTGAACAAACTGACAATACCGTTGAGCGTATTCAAGTAGCAGCTGGATACTGGTTCAACGATAGAACCCTATTAAAAGTTGAATATGTTGACCAAGACGAAGGTGCAAACTCAGGCGGTCAAATTGGTACTGGTTTCGACGGTTTCACATCTGAGATTTCAGTTAAGTTCTAAGTTATCTAGCGAAAATAAAAACGTCCCATTTAGCCTAGTTAAATGGGGCAAAAATGTTTGAAAATAAGGGGTACACCCGATGTTAAAAAAATTATCTATATTAGCTTCCGTCTGTATGACACTGAGCACAGTGGTAAGTGCTGAAACTATCACCATTGCTACTGTTAATAACGGTGACATGATTACGATGAAAGAGCTTAGTAGCGATTTCGAAAGTAAAAATCCAGGTATCAACCTAAAGTGGGTCACCTTAGAAGAGAATATTCTTCGCCAACGCGTGACAACAGATGTAGCCACAAGTGGTGGTCAATATGACGTGATGACTATTGGTACTTATGAAGTACCAATTTGGGGAAATCAAGGTTGGCTTAAAGAGTTAGATAACCTTGGTGATGATTACGATATTGAAGATCTTTTACCCGCTATCAGAAGTGGTTTATCGGTAGACGATAAATTATTTGCTGCGCCTTTTTATGGCGAAAGTTCAATGGTGATGTACCGAACTGATCTAATCAAAAAGGCCGGTCTTGAGATGCCTAAAAAGCCCACTTGGGAATTTATTCGCAAAGCTGCAAAGGCGATGACGGATAAAGAAGCGGGCGTATATGGTCTTTGTTTACGCGGTAAAGCAGGTTGGGGTGAGAACATTGCTTTGATTACAGCTATGTCCAACTCATTCGGCGCTCGTTGGTTCGATGAAAATTGGAAACCACAGTTTAATACTCAGGCTTGGCACGACACCTTGCAATATTATGTGGATGTGATGAATGAGTCTGGTCCTCCAGGATCATCAGCTAATGGATTTAACGAAAACTTAGCTTTATTTCAAACTGGGAAATGTGGAATTTGGATCGATGCCACTGTTGCTGGCGCTTTTGTTACCAACAAAACTGATTCTGAAGTAGCCGATAAAGTTGGTTTTGCTCTTGCTCCTGATATGGGCTTAGGCAAACGTGGAAATTGGTTATGGGCTTGGACTTTAGCAATCCCTTCAAGCAGTAAAAAATCTGATGCAGCAATGAAGTTTATTAGTTGGGCAACGTCTAAACAATATTCGGCGTTAGTTGCTGAGAAAAAAGGTTGGGCGAAAGTTCCTCCTGGTACTCGTGCTTCTTTGTACAACAATCCTCAATACATGAGTGAAGCTCCTTTTGCACAAATTACGTTAGATTCAATTCAATCTGCAGATCCTGTAAATCCGACGGTTGATCCTGTTCCTTACGTAGGCGTGCAATTTGTTGCTATTCCTGAATTTCAAGGTATTGGCACTGCTGTAGGACAACAATTTGCGGCAGCACTGACTGGCCAAATGACGGTAAAGCAAGCGTTAGCAAGTTCACAACGTTTGGTTGAACGTGCAATGCGCAAGGCGCGTTACCCTAAGTAGTTTTACTTAGTTTTGCGGGTAAGTGAACTACACTTACCCATACTTTCACTTGTAAGAGGTCTAGGTTATGGCAACAACACAATCTCGTACTTTGGCTAGAATAATGTTATTTCCATCAGTCATATTGTTGTTGGCGTGGATGATAGTGCCGCTGTGCATGACATTGTATTTCTCGTTTTTGGATTACAATCTTCTTATTCCAGGAAACAATGAATTTATTGGTTTCCTTAATTACGAATTTTTTCTAACAGATCCAGCATTTATAGAATCGTTTTTTAATACTCTTTGGTTAGTCGGCGGTGTGTTGTTGATTACCATCTGTGGCGGAATTGGCTTAGCCATATTGTTGGACCAAGCAATTTGGGGTCGCAACTATGTACGTATAATGGTTTTAGCACCGTTTTTCGTAATGCCTACCGTTTCCGCATTAGTCTGGAAAAATATGTTTATGAATCCGGTGAACGGATTATTCGCTCACTTTGCAAATTGGATAGGCGTAGCGCCTGTTGATTTTTTTGCGCAAATTCCTTTGCTGTCAATTATTCTCATCGTTTCTTGGCAGTGGTTACCCTTCGCAGCCCTCATTTTGTTGACGGCTATTCAGTCTTTAGATCGTGAGCAGTTGGAAGCGGCTGATTTAGACGGTGCGGGTCCTTTCAGTAAATTTTATTACATTGTTTTACCGCATTTATCACGGGCAATAACAGCCGTTATTTTGATAGAAACCATATTTTTACTGTCAATATTCGCTGAAATATTGGTGACCACCAGCGGTGGACCAGGATATGCCTCAACCAATATTACCTATTTGATTTATACCCAATCATTGCTTCAATTTGACGTTGGAGGAGGCTCCGCGGGAGGTATTGTTGCCGTTATTATCGCCAATATAGTCGCTATTTTTCTAATGCGCCTAATCGGCAAAAACTTGGAGGACTAAACAATGGCTATTAATAGTAGTAATAAATCAAAAGTAATTTATACCGTTTTAGCCTGGACCATAAGTGGAATGATATTTTTTCCGATTTTATGGACATTAATCACCAGCTTTAAAACTGAAGCAGAAGCGATTTCAGCCAGTCCAAGTTTGTTTATGTTTGATTGGACGCTCGAGAACTATTCTGACGTATTAGAACGTTCGCCTTACTTTGACCATTTCTGGAATTCTGTGGTGATTTCTGTGGGGTCTAGTTTGTTGGGATTGTTAATCGCTATCCCTGCAGCTTGGTCAATGGCGTTTGTGCAAAATAAGCGAACTAAAAACCTATTAATGTGGATGTTATCAACCAAGATGTTACCGCCAGTGGGTGTCTTAATTCCTATTTATTTGTTGTTCCGGGATTTTGCATTGCTCGATACTAAACTGGGTTTGGTGATTGTGATGACATTAATCAATTTGCCTATCATGGTATGGATGCTCTACACCTATTTTAGAGAAATTCCAAACGAGATCCTTGAAGCTTCGCGTATGGATGGTGCTGGAATTTTTGAAGAAATATTTCATGTGCTCTTGCCTATCGCGTTACCTGGTATTGCATCAACATTATTACTCAACGTTATTTTAGCCTGGAATGAGGCGTTTTGGACGCTCATATTAACAGCCGCCAATGCTGCACCTTTGACTGCTTTTATAGCCAGTTATTCTAGTCCAGAAGGATTATTTTACGCCAAGTTATCAGCTGCATCAGCGATGGCCATTGTACCCATTCTCATATTGGGTTGGTTTAGTCAGAAACAATTAGTGCGCGGATTGAGTTTCGGCGCGGTTAAATAGGAGATTTAGAAATGGGCAGCATTACCTTAAAACAAGTAACAAAAAGCTTCGGCGATGTAAATGTAATCAAGCCGTTAGACTTAGAAATTAAAGACGGTGAATTCATTGTGTTCGTTGGTCCATCTGGTTGTGGTAAATCAACGTTATTACGGATGATTGCAGGCTTAGAAGATACCACCAGTGGTAATATTGAAATAGATGGAAAAGACGCGACCAAAACACCACCAGCAAAACGCGGTTTAGCGATGGTGTTTCAATCATATGCGTTGTATCCGCATATGTCGGTTCGTAACAACATTGCCTTTCCATTAAAACGAGCAAAAGTAGATCCTGCTGAAATCGAAGAAAAAATCGCGTCAGCAGCAAAGATTCTTAATTTAGGGGATTACCTAGACCGTAAGCCAGGGCAACTGTCAGGTGGTCAACGCCAACGTGTGGCCATTGGTCGCGCTATTGTGCGTCAGCCTTCGGCGTTCTTGTTCGATGAACCTTTATCAAACTTAGATGCATCTTTAAGAGTTAACATGCGTCTTGAGATTTCTGAATTACACAAGAGCTTAGCAACAACAATGATCTATGTAACCCATGATCAGGTTGAGGCGATGACAATGGCTGACCGTATCGCGGTATTTAATGGCGGTGTAATTGAGCAAGTGGGTACGCCTATGGAGTTATATCAAAATCCAGTGAACCGTTTTGTTGCGGGCTTCATCGGCTCACCAAAAATGAACTTCATTGATGTAAAACCTGTTGAGGGTGATCCAACTAGAAGCATAGGTGTTCGTCCAGAGCATTTGAAAGTAACTCAAGAACAAGGTTTATGGAGCGGAAAAGTAGGGGTTATTGAACACCTCGGTTCAGAGACTTTCCTGCATGTTCACGTTGACGGCGTTGGTACATTGACCATTAAAGATGATGGAGATTGTCCATTAAAATATGGTGATCTTGTCAATCTCACCGCGTCACAAAATAAAATCATGCATTTTGATAAAGACGGTGTGACCTTAGCGTCCTTGTCTTGGGGCGATAATGCAGTAATCGCTAAATAATCTTTAGTGAGCTTAGGCGCCAAAGTCCGCTCCTAAGCTCGCATTTTAATGAGTAAATTTTTATGGCAATTCAACTGTGCTATCAATCACTTGAAGCATTACCAAATAATATAGGTAAACCCAACTATTCCAGGGATTCGTTGTCAGCAGGGATTGTACATATCGGAGTGGGTAATTTTCATCGTGCACATCAAGCTATGTATTTACACCAGCTGTTCAATTCTGGCGAAGCCTTAGATTGGGCTATTCGAGGTGCTGGTACTAAGTCTTTCGATGCGGTGATGCGCGATAAACTTCAACAGCAAGATTGGTTAACGACCGTTGTTGAATTAGATAGTAAAGGATTAACTGCGCAAGTTTGTGCATCAATGATAGATTTTATTGAAAATGATGCCGACAGCGTAATCCAAGCCTTGAGTCACAGTGAAATACGCATAGTGTCGTTAACGATTACTGAAGGCGGTTATTTCATGGATGACAAAACTGGTGGATTTAATCTCAGTGACCCTGAAATTCAGCAGGATATAACCAACTTCAGTGAACCCAAAACGGTGTTTGGCATAATCATTAAGGCGCTACAACATCGCCGTGATAATCATATTGCACCATTTACTGTTATGTCATGTGACAACATTCCTCACAATGGTTTGGTTACTAAACGTGTAATTTCGCAAATGGCCTGTGAAATCGATCAAGGATTGGCAGATTGGATTGCTGATAAGGTTTCATTTCCCAACTCAATGGTAGATTGCATTACTCCGGCTACGTCTAATTTGGAACGGGAAAAACTGACAGATTTGTTTGGAATCACTGATAATGCGCCGGTATTTTGCGAACCTTTCCGTCAGTGGGTAATGGAAGATGACTTTGTGAATGGTCGTCCGCCATTGGAAAAGGTAGGGGTCGAGTTTGTTGAGAATGTCGAACCTTTCGAATTAATGAAATTGCGAATCCTCAATGGTGGTCACGCCGCCATTGCTTACCCTGCAGCTCTTTTAGGTATTAATTTTGTGCATCAAGTGATGGCAAACCCGTTGATTGGACAATACCTTAAAAAATTAGTGAGTGAAGAAATCATTCCTACGCTAAACCCAGTACCTGGAGTCGATTTTAATCAGTATTTTTCACTCATCGAATCGCGCTTTTCGAATCCAGAGGTAAAGGATACGGTTCCTAGATTGTGTCAGGACGCTTCCAATCGATTACCAAAATTTATTTTACCCATTATTCAAGCCAACTTAAGTCAAGGAAATGACTGTAAGGGGTTAGCATTAGTGATTGCATTATGGTGTCGTTTATGTGCACAAGGAGGAGATCCAGATAGCCCTATAACGATTCAGGATCAACAAGCTAATAGACTGATAAACCAAGCAATATTAGCTAAGGATAATCCATCTATATTTTTGCAAATGCATGATATATTTGGGACACTTGGGAGCCAAGATACCTTTATTCGAGATTTTTCAAATTGGTTGAACATGCTCTGGGATGTCGGTACTTCTAATACCTTAAAACACTACTTGTAGTAATTTTCTTAACTGGTGACACTATCATGACGCAAACCCAAACTTCGCTTTCACCCTGTTCAATTGATTTGGTTATTTTCGATTGTGATGGGGTATTAATCGATAGTGAAATTCTGAGTAAGCGGGTGTTGCTTTCAATGCTTGAAGATCTGGGTGTCAGTATCTCTGATAGTTACTTCGACACTTATTTTCTCGGACAAAGCTTTAAATCTGTTACTGCTAGGGTGTTAACAGACTACTCTGTGACGTTAACTGAGCAGTTTCGAGAAAATTATTTAGCTGCATTGTTGCAGGTGTTTGCACAAGAATTGGTTTCTACCGATGGTTTAAAGGATATGCTTGCAGCATTGCAAACAAACAGTTGTGTTGCTACTAGTAGCAGCCCGCAAAGAGTTAAATTTGCTCTGCAAACTATCGGTTTAAGCGATTTTTTTAGCGATAGGGTTTTTACCTCCTCAGAGGTGAAAAATGGCAAACCTGCCCCTGATATATTTCTGCACGCAGCCTCTAGAGTCGGTGTAGAGCCAGAAAATTGTTTAGTGATTGAAGATTCACAAGCTGGTATTCAAGGGGCCCTAGCAGCCAATATGCAGGTCATTAAGTACGCTGGCGCAAGTCATCTGAAGCATAAAGGCATATTAGAAACGGATATAGCAAACAATGTGGCAACAATATTTGATTGGCAGCAGTTATTTGAACTGGTTCCCTCTCTCAATTCAAGCAAGCCAATAGCGAGGTAAAAGTGGTTAAGTTAACGAATGCCGAAATGCGTAAGCTAGATGAAGCAGCTAGAGCTGGTTGGTTGTATTATGTGGCCGGTAAAACCCAAGACGAAATTGCTAAAAAACTCAATGTATCCCGTCAATCAGCTCAACGTATGGTTGCTTTGTCGGTCAGTAAGGGCTTAATCAAGGTTAGGTTAGATCATCCCATTGCTAAGTGCATGGACTTGAGCGTTAAACTCAAAGATCGCTTTGGTTTAACCACCTGTGAAGTGGTGCCTAGCGATGATTCTGAATCAACTTTGGGACTCGCTCAAGCTGGTGCAGATGAAATTGAAAAGCACCTTAAATCGGCTGAACCCAAAGTGCTTGCCATGGGGACAGGTCGGGTTTTACGCGATTGTGTTGATGAGCTTTCCTCATTGGACTGTGAGCAACACAAAATAGTCGCTTTGTTGGGGAACATGACATTAGATGGTTCCGCATCTCCTTACGATGTAGTAGTGCGTATGGCAGAACATATTAAAGCCAAGCATTACCCAATGCCTTTACCTGTATTACCTCGCAGCAAAGAAGAAAAAGAACAATTGCATTCGCAATATAATATTGCCAGTAATTTAGCGTTAGCCGCTAATGCGGATGTTACCTTCGTAGGAATTGGAAATCTTGGTTTGCATTCCCCGTTGATGTTAGATGGATTTATTACTAAAGAAGAGCTGAAAGATTTGCAAAAAAACGGTGCAGTTGGAGAGATCATTAGTTGGGTCTTTGACCGTAATGGCAAACTATTAGACTGTGCTGTAAATGATCGTGTTGCCAGTACGCCTTTGGCTGTAAGTTCTGATAAACCTGTGATTGGTATAGCGGCAGGTCAAGAAAAGGTAGATGCTATTTTGGGCGCGCTTAGGTCTAAGATGATAAACGGATTGATCACCAACGAGTACACCGCTGAAAAAGTGCTGAGCCTCGACTAAATTTGAACCTCAGCGCAGTATTGGTAAAGGGGAGGTTGATGACCGAGCCTATGCAACAGCGGTTTATTTTACCTGATTAGGCTGATAACCGCTGCTAACGTTCATCGCTTCTGGGGCTTGAGGAATAATTTCTTTGCGGCGGCTAGGACCGGAAAATTTTACTTTGTAAGTATCGTATTCCTTAATTGACTCAAAGCAGTATTTACCCAACGCATTTTCTAATTCAGCTAAATTGTGATTGGTAATCAATATACAATTTTTGTTATTCACCAATCGTTGTCGCAGCAAGTTACCTAGCCAGCTTTGAGTATTCTTTTTAAGCATGGTTTCGTTAACGCATACTTCATCCAGGATTAATAAATCCACATCCAACAATTCTTTTTGTATTTCTCTAAATTGTTCGGCAACGTTATCTGTAGCATTGTAATCATATGAAAAGAAGCGCATCTCAAGCAGACTTGAAAGTTGTCTATACAATACTGATATTTCATATTGGTCGATTAGCTGGTGGGCAATCGCACCGGCAATATGCGACTTTCCGCGGCCATAATCACCATAAAAGATCATCATATGTGAGCCGCTTGAACGCCATATTGGATCATCGTGGGCAGCAATAAATGACTGAGCAATACTCACCGCTTCAATTACGTCATCGCTATCTTCTATCAGTGTTTGGAAGTTCCATTTTGGATTGAGATCTGAGCGACCGTGGATTTCTTGAATACGTCTTAGTTTGGCTTCTTGCTGCATTTTTTTGACGTCTTCGTTGGCTAAATGCTCGTATTGCGCTCGCACCTCTTTGTAGTCAGTATAGGTATCAGGAACATTGGTTTTACCCAAAGCTTTAGCTAATTGATCTAATTTTTGTTTGATACTGTCCACGTATTTTTGCTCTTTTATGGTTGTTTTTTTACTGTGCTATTTCTTACTATACTTAGCGACAAGTTGTTTAGCGTTATCATCAGCTTCAACACCTGCTTTAGGAGTAACCCACTGATTTCCCACTTTCTGAACATTTTTAACGCCACTTGCTAACCGTCTTTGCTTAATTTGAAAGACAAATTTCTGGGTCCATTGGTATTGACTAAATTGTAGTTCAGGTCGACCCATCCAATAGGCAATAAATTCACCCAGTTCATGTTGGCTGTAGTCTTTGTCAATAATCCCTACCAAAGAAGCTAAATCTTCAAAGGCAGTTTGATGTGGTTTCCATGTTGCCGTCATCCCACTCCATTGTAAATGAAGGCTAGGGTAGTCGTCTTGTTTAATATTCAGTAGTGGTAAACGGACCCGTTGTTGGTTGAAGCTTTTGTCTAAAGAGGCGTCAGATTCTATTTCTACCAGTTGTTGTTTAACGAGCTCTTTAATCAGCCCATTGATTTGTCTTCCCAAGGTAAATTCTTTGGTTTTACTATTTAACAGCGCAATTAACTGCTTGTAATTTAACGGTGCGGTTAGTCCTGTTTGTTCATCAGCAATAGGTCGTAGACCAAGCAAATACAGCACTCTAGCATCATTGCTAAGTTCTTGTGTGAGAGCGGCTTGTTCCGATGAATTCATAATCAGTAAGTTAGTTTTGTTGTAAGTAAGACGTTAGCCATTCAACGGCGGCTTCTTCAGGAATTGGGTGGTTTAGTACATCAATATGAAAAGCGGGGGATAGTAGTGTCGCCCCGGAATTGTGTAATAACTCCTGCATTGTTTTCGCACCATAACAATAGGTGTCGTAACTGCTATCACCTAAACCAACGACTAAAAATTGTACATTATCTAATGAGTGATTTTTAATTTGCTTGGCGAATGCTTGGATATTATCGGGTAATTCACCAGCCCCATGGGTACTGGTACAAATCAACCATTTGCCTTCGTTGGGTATCTCTTCAATATTAGGTTCTAAGTGAATGTTTGCACTGTGTCCATTGGCTTCCAATGTTTCTTGTAAGGCATCGGCAACATATTCGCTTGCCCCTAACATAGTGCCTACAATGATTTCATAATTTGCCATGTCGTTGACCTTTATTTACCGATACAAAATGAAGAAAATATGCGTCCGAGTAAATCGTCTGAACTGAATTCACCGGTGATCTCATTTAATGCTTGCTGGGTTAAACGCAATTCTTCTGCCAAAATCTCTCCGGCAATATGTTCATGCAGTTGTTGTTGTCCAATATCTAAGTGTTCTGCTGCTCGATCTATGGCATCTAAGTGTCTTCGTCTGGCAATGAATTGGCCCTCAGAACTTTGGTCAAAACCCATACATTCTTTAAGGTGTTCAGCTAAGGCTTCAACACCTTGATTTAGACTTGCTGATAGACGGTAGACTGGTGTGTCACCGTGTTGTTCAAATCCCACTGACTCACCGGATAAATCGACCTTATTTCGAACCAAGGTCAGGCCAATATTAGCGGGCAATTTTTGCATAAATTCAGGCCAGATTTTATACGGATCATTTTCCGTGCTTTCACAGCTATCTAGCATGAATAAAACTCTGTCTGCTTTTTGTATTTCCTGCCAAGCTCGTTGGATGCCGATTTGCTCTACTTTGTCTGAGCTCTCTCTAAGCCCCGCAGTATCAATGATATGCAGTGGCATGCCATCTAAATGGATATGTTCTTTGAGTACATCTCGAGTGGTGCCTGCGATATCGGTTACAATGGCGGCATCGCGTCCAGCTAGAGCATTGAGTAGACTTGATTTCCCAGCATTAGGTTTACCGGCAATAACCACCTGCATACCTTCACGTAACAAGCTACCTTGCTTGGCTTGTTGTTTGACGTTTTGCATTTGGGTAATGATGTCGTTCAGATCTTTAGCTACTTTTCCGTCACTTAAAAAATCGATTTCTTCTTCTGGAAAATCGATGGCTGCTTCTACGTACATTCTTAGATGTATCACTTTTTCCACCAGCTGGTGGATATGTGCTGAAAATTCGCCTTGTAACGAACGCATAGCGCTTTTAGCCGCTTGGACTGAACTAGCATCAATTAGATCGGCTATGGCCTCAGCTTGGGCTAGGTCGAGCTTATCATTCAAAAATGCGCGTTCGCTAAACTCGCCAGGTCGAGCCATACGTATTTTGGGTATTTTGAGTATTCGCTTAATCAGCAAATCCAAAATGATTTGACCACCATGACCTTGCAACTCTAGTACGTCTTCACCAGTAAACGAATGTGGGTTTTCGAAGAACAACGCAATACCTTGGTCCAAAGTCTGGTTGTCTTCGTCTAAGAACGCCAAGTATTCTGCTTTCCTTGGCGTTAACGTTTTACCTAGTAATGCTAAGGCAACAGTTTTCGCTAGTGGTCCAGAAACTCTAACTATGCCTACGCCGCCACGACCTGGGGCTGTGGCTTGAGCAACAATAGTGTCAGTTGGTAATTCCAAAATAGTATTGCCTGATTAATCGCGAAAGTTGTTAAATTGCAACGGTTGACCCATATCTTCGCCCCTAAGTAACGCCATCACCGCTTGCAAGTCATCACGTTTTTTGCCGGTTACACGAAGTTGATCGCCTTGAATGCTGGCTTGTACTTTCATTTTTTTATCTTTAATTAACTTCACGATTTTTTTAGCAATGGGTTGCTCAATGCCTTGTTTGAATTTGATGGTGCTACGGTGGGTTTTACCACTTCTTACCGTATCTTGAGGATCCATGGCATTAGTGTCTAAGTTACGCTTAGAACACGCATTACGCAGCATATCTGTGAGTTGTTGAATTTGAAAGTCGCCTTCAGCAGTCAGCACGACTGATTCATCTTTGAATTCAATGGAGGCTTCAACACCTCGAAAATCAAAGCGTGTACTGAGTTCACGATTAGCGTTGTCAACTGCGTTACGAACTTCGTTCATTTCAATTTCTGAAACAATGTCAAAAGAGGGCATTTATTACTCCTGTTTTAATTTTGAGTATATTGTAAACCTGTAAACTTAGACAAAAAAGCCCGCAATGGCGGGCTTTCACTTTTATTTGGTGCCAATCACTTTTTATTTAGCTTTTAATCCACGTTTTTCCATGGACGAGTAAATAATTTTAGCTTGAACCAAGGTAATAACGTTACTTATTAACCAATATAAAACTAGACCAGCTGGGAATATGAAGAAGAATAAACTCATAGCTACTGGCATCCATTGCATGATTTTCTGCTGCATTGGATCTTGAATCGTCATAGGTTGCAGTTTCTGCAATAAGTACATACTCAAGCCAGTTAATACTGGTAATACAAAATACGGGTCTTTGACTGATAAGTCAGTGATCCAAAATATAAAATCAGCGTGTCTTAATTCAACACTCTCTAGTAGAACCCAATATAGTGCTAAGAATATAGGCATTTGCAGAAGAAGAGGGAAACAGCCACCCATGGGGTTCACTTTCTCTTTCTTATACATTTCCATCATGGCTTGAGACATTTTTTGTCTGTCATCACCAAAACGTTCTTTTAGTTGTGCCATCTTAGGCGCTAAGTTACGCATTTTGGCCATAGACTCATATTGTTTCTTAGTCAGGGGATACATAGCCCCTTTAACAATAATCGTAATGATGACAATGGCTAGTCCCCAGTTAATAACAATACTTTGAATAAATTGCAGTAATGCAAACAAAGGCTGTGAAATCCACCAAAGCACACCGTAATCAACAGTAAGGTCTAAACCGCGCGCTATTTGGGCAAGTGAATCTTGGTCTTTAGGACCCATGTACAGTGTACTTGTAATGGTGGTTGAATCACCTGGTGCAACATCTACAGGTGCGCCTTTAAAGCCAATTGCAGCATATCTAGACTGAACCACAGTACTGTACAACTGATTTGTGTCTTCTTGAGGTGGAACCCAAGCCGATACAAAGTAATGTTCTAACATGCCAGCCCAACCACCAACGGTTGTTTTGTTTAGTTTTTCATCTTCCATGTCATCAAAAGAGAATTTTGAATAACGGTCGTCTTGAGTAGAGAATGCACCACCACGGTAGGTCGGCATAAACATACTACTTTCTGTGCCCTCAATAGCCTGTTTTAATTGGCCGTATTGTTGGTATTGCTTAACTTGAGAACTTCCGTTAACAACTTCGTATTCCACTTTTACATCGTGATGACTAGGGGTAAATATGAATCGTTTTGTAATTGCTACACCATCAGCAGAGGTCCACTTTAAAGGAACCACCAATTCTTTGTCTTGCATGACGAATTCTTGTTGGCTAACTACATAAGCGGGACGCCCTTTTTTGGTGTCAATCGCATCTCTGCCAACTAATCCGCTTTGTGCAATGTATAAAGTGACTGCATCAGGGCGTAATAAGCTGTATGAGTCGTCAGATCCTTGAGTAACCGGAAACTTACGAAGATTAGCGGAAATCACATCGCCACCACGGGTATCTATCAATACATCTAATGTGTCAGATATAACGTGAACAACAGAATTAGATTGTGTAACTACCGGATTTACATCTTCAACTATCGTTGATTCAGGGACATCACCGTTATTGTCTGAGATAGTAGAGGGCGGTAAATCAGAACTAGGTGTGGACAAAGGTGCTTGTTCAACTATTTGAGTAGGTTGAACGGGCTGAGGACCATAGTCTTTTTGCCATTCTTGCCATAATAGAAAACTGACCAAAGCTAGGCCAATTATCAAAAAACTGCGTTGGGATTCCATATAATACTCTTTAACTACGTGTTCAATTTTGCGATTTTTTAAGACCGCATTTAGCTTTTCACAAATAGAGTAGTCTATTTGTGAACGTATTTATTACTTCTAATTTTTCACAGGGCGAAATAGTATAGGCAAATGAGGCAAATGATAAGTTCATTCGTGTTTTTTCGCCTTATTTTCTGGTACATGGTCAATACCACCCTGATGTAAGGGGTGACATTTACTAATTCTTCGAATCGTCAACCAACTTCCTACCCAAAACCCATGTTTGGAAATAGCTTCTATACCGTACTGAGAACAAGTCGGGTGAAAACGACAATTTTGCCCTAGCATAGGAGAAATCCAAAGTTGATATTGTCGTATCAACCAGACTGGGATTGCGCGCAACGGTTTGAGAGCTTTTTCCATAATTTTCCTAACAACAATGTTATTTGTTGATTCGTCATTGTGTCTAAGCCACTTTTTCCAACCACAACTATATCAGTGTTTGGAAGTTGGTGTTGATGCACGCGAAAACTTTCTCTGATAAGACGTTTAATGCGATTTCTATCGTGGGCTTTTTTGACGCGTTTTTTGGATATAGTAATACCCAGCCTAGGATGATCTAGCTGATTGAAACGGCCTAACACAGTGAGTTGAGGTGAAACTGAGGGGATAGCTTTTTGAAAGACTTTTTCAAAGTGAGTGGGAGTTAAAAGTCTTAGCTCCCGAGAAAACGAATTTTCACTCACTTTGAGAAATTAGGCTGATAAACGAGCACGGCCTTTAGCACGACGATTAGCAAGGACTTTACGTCCATTCTTTGTCGCCATACGGGCACGAAAACCGTGTGAACGCTTACGCTTTAAGTTACTTGGTTGAAATGTTCTTTTCATGACCTAGTCCCGATACATAAAGGTTAATACAAAATGAACTTCAATAGACGTTTAACCATTGCGCTCAAAAAGGATGCGGAATACTAGAGATATTTGTACCTGTTGTCAATCATTGATCGCAGAGATCGTTAAATTATTTGCTTTTATTTTTATAATAAATTAATTAACTGTTGATAACTGTATAAAATTAAATGAGGTTATCCACAAAAAGCTAGTTTATTTTTTCTAAATGGTGATTTTTATAGATTATTTTTATCCACCACGAATTCAAAATAATACAAGGTTATAGCTTTTTAATTTTTCATAATATAATAAAATAATCAACTAAAACAAATAGATAGATGGTATTAGACTAAGGTTTAGTAAATTATATCTAAATCAGTATTGCACTTAGTAGTGGGAATGCGAGATAATTCACAACCCCCTACGCTAAAGGGGATGAACAAGAACAATAATTGGACAATTTTCACTTCAGCGAGTGTTTTTAATTATCGAGTTATTTTAACTTTTAACGGGCTTAAACCGCCTCGTGACGGACTTTTTTTAATGTCTTTATGGAATAGATGCCTCGATCGTCTTCAACACGATCTTTCTACGCAAGAATTTAGTATGTGGATAAGACCGCTAAAAGTTTCAGAAGATAATCTTTATGTAACTTTGTCTGCTCCTAACCGATTCGTGCTTGATTGGGTTCGGGATAAGTACCACAGTCGTATAACCCAGTTATTGGAAGAATTTTGTGGTCCAGAAGCGCCAAGTCTATTATTGGAAGTGACAGCTAGACAGACGTCAAACTTTGCTTCTAACAATAACAACTCAAATGGTAATTTTGCGCCTAACAATAATGGTGCGAGTAATACGGCGAAACCCAATAGCGCGCAACAACCTCCAGTAGACGTCCAAAATTCAGAAACGCAAAAACCGGATAATAAAGATTTTAATCAAAAAGCCAGTGTTTCCAGTCAAGCTCATAAAAGTAATATTAATGTAACCTACAAATTCGATAATTTTGTTGAAGGTAAGTCAAATCAGTTAGCAAGAGCTGCGGCAACTCAGGTGGCTAATAATCCAGGCGGGGCATATAACCCGCTATTTATTTATGGCGGGACCGGGTTGGGTAAAACTCACTTACTGCACGCTGTAGGTAATGGAATTATTGCAAAGAAAAAAAATGCCACTGTGGTTTATATGCATTCAGAACGTTTTGTTCAGGATATGGTAAAAGCGCTGCAGAATAATGCGATTGAATCGTTCAAACGTTACTACCGATCTGTGGATGCTTTGTTAATAGATGACATTCAGTTTTTTGCTAATAAAGAACGCTCACAAGAAGAATTTTTTCATACCTTTAATGCGTTGTTAGAAGGCAATCAACAAATCATTCTGACCTCTGACCGATATCCAAAAGAAATCGATGGGGTGGAAGATAGATTAAAATCTCGTTTTGGTTGGGGTTTAACTATTGCCATAGAACCGCCAGAACTTGAAACAAGAGTAGCGATTTTGAATCGTAAAGCCCTTGAGAATAAAATTAATCTGCCTGATGAAGTGGCTTTTTTCATTGCTAAACGTTTGCGCTCAAACGTACGGGAATTGGAAGGGGCACTTAATCGGGTAATTGCCAACGCAAATTTCACTGGCCGTGCAATTACCATTGATTTTGTTAGAGAAGCGCTTCGTGATTTGTTAGCGCTTCAAGAAAAGTTAGTTACCATTGATAATATCCAAAAAACTGTGGCTGAATATTACAAAATCAAAATTGCTGATATTTTGTCAAAAAGACGTAGCCGCAGTGTAGCAAGACCACGCCAAGTGGCGATGGCTTTGGCAAAGGAATTAACCAATCATAGCCTTCCAGAAATTGGTGACGCATTTGGCGGAAGGGACCATACTACGGTTTTGCATGCATGCAGAAAAATAGTACAGCTAAGAGATGAAAGTCATGATATAAAAGAAGACTATCAGAATCTTATTCGAACACTATCTTCTTAAAATAAAAAATGAGTTTATAAATGAAATTCACCATCAGCCGGGAAAACTTTCTCCAACCTCTTCAATTAGTCTCTGGTGCTGTAGAGAGACGACATACTTTACCGATATTATCTAATGTACTAATAAAAGTCAGTGATAGTTCACTTTGGCTAACGGGTACGGATCTAGAGGTTGAATTGATCTCTAACGTAACCTTAACCGGTGAATTTGAAGAGGGCGAAATTACCGTTCCTGCCAAAAAGCTTTTCGACATATGTCGAGGTTTAGGCGATGAAAGCGAAATCAAATTCGAAGTTGATGGTAATAAAGCACTGATACGCTCAGGTAGAAGTCGATATTCGTTATCTACTTTGTCGGCCAGTGACTATCCAAATCTAGAAGATTGGGAAGGGGAAACTGAATTTGAAATTTCCCAAGCTAATCTTAAACATTTGATTGAAAGTACTCAGTTCTCAATGGCACAGCAAGATGTTCGTTATTACCTTAACGGGATGAGCCTTGAAACCGAAGAAGATATTATTCGAACTGTTGCAACTGACGGTCACAGACTAGCGTTATGTCGATTGAAATATACAGCAGCTCCTTTGCCAAGTAGACAAGTTATTATTCCTCGTAAAGGTGTATTGGAAATAAGTCGACTTATTGAAGCTGATGATAACCTTGTGAAAGTACAGTTGGGTTCAAATCACATTCGAATTTTTTCTACTGACTTTATCTTTACCAGTAAGTTGGTAGATGGTCGTTTCCCAGACTATCGCAGAGTGCTTCCCAAAGATGGTGATAAGATCATCGAGGCCAGCAAAGATATTCTTAAAAATGCTTTCTCTCGAGCTTCTATTCTATCTAATGAAAAGTTCAGAGGTGTACGCTTAAACCTTTCTAAAAACGAACTTAAAATTACAGCTAACAACCCAGAGCAAGAAGAAGCAGAAGAAATTGTAGATGTTTCTTACGAAGGTGAAGGGGAGTTAGAAATAGGTTTTAATGTTGCTTATTTAATTGATGTGTTTAATTCGTTGGGTTCTGAAAACGTTAAGATAACGCTAGCCGATTCTAATAGTAGTGCACTGATTGAAGATGCTGCTGATGATTCAGCTCTTTACGTTATTATGCCGATGAGACTGTAATTGTAGTTTAGGAAACATCGGCATATGAAGCTGGACAAAGTCCAGATCCAACATTTTAGAAATCTGCAAAATGTTGACATTTCACCTTCTTCTTCGTTGAATTTTATATTTGGTCAAAACGGTAGTGGAAAGTCTTCTTTTTTAGAGGCTCTCCACTACTTGGGTTTTGGACGGTCATTCAGAACCCTTAAACACAAAAACGTGATTCAATATGATTCGACTGAATTCAGTGTTTTTTGTGTTGTATCTGATTCTAATCATTCTCTAAAACTCGGTATGTCTCGTAAAAATGATGACTCTCTGTTGGTCAGTGTAAATGGTAACAAGTCGAATAAAATGTCTGAGCTTGTTAGTCATGTTCCTATTCAGATATTCACACCACAAAGTTCAGATTTAATAATAGGTAGTCCGTCACTAAGACGTCGGTTTTTAGATTGGGGATTGTTCCACGTGGAACCTTCATTCATTCAGACCTCTCAAGATTACCAAAAACTAGTAAAACAGAAGAACGCGCTACTACGTAAAATCGGCTTAAATAGTAACAACGAAAATAGCACTCAGATGCAATTCTGGGACAAACAAATCATAAAGGTAGGAAACCACCTTACAGAATTGAGAAAAGGCTACCTAGACAGCATTTTGGAGCATATAAATAGCAATTTAATGCAATTTCTACCTGAGTTTTCGGTAGAAATCTCGTATCATAGGGGTTGGGAAAAAGACGCTTCACTTGAAGAGTCTATTAAAAGAAAATTTGAAAAAGATTGTCGTAATGGTTATTTAAGCGTTGGTCCACACAAGGCTGATCTGAAACTTAAATGCAATGGTGTTGAAGTTTCAGAGACCTTATCTCGTGGTCAATTGCGAATGTTGGTGGCAGCATTACAACTTGCTCAAATACAGCACCTAAGCGGTAAAACGAAAAAGTCCTGTGTATTTCTATTAGATGATGTTGGTGCTGAACTGGACGAGACTAAACGAGAATCTTTTATTGATAAACTGTTAGAAAACGAAACACAGCTTTTTATTACAGCAATCGAAAAATCTCAATTGCTGTTTATAGAGAAATACAAAAACAAGAAAATGTTTCACGTGGAACATGGCCATATGAGAGAGGAGAACTAATCAAATGGCAGAAGAGAATAACTACGATTCCTCGAGTATTAAAGTACTTAAAGGACTAGATGCAGTAAGAAAAAGACCGGGTATGTATATTGGTGATACAGACGATGGTACCGGACTTCACCACATGGTTTTTGAGGTGGTTGATAACTCCATCGATGAAGCTTTGGCTGGTCACTGTTCGGAAATTAACGTAAAAATTCACACTGATGGTTCTATTTCTGTATCAGATGATGGTCGTGGTATTCCTACAGAGATACATGAGGAAGAGGGTGTCTCTGCAGCTGAAGTTATTATGACAGTACTTCACGCCGGTGGTAAGTTCGATGACAATTCCTATAAGGTATCCGGTGGATTGCACGGTGTTGGTATTTCTGTTGTAAATGCATTATCAAAAAGACTGACCATGAAAATCCGTCGCATGGGTAAAGTATTCGAACAAGAATACGTTCATGGTGTTCCTCAAGAACCGCTAAAAGCGGTTGGTGAATCTGACACTACTGGAACCACAATACGTTTCTGGCCTAGCGAAGATACCTTTACTAATGTTGAATATCACTACGATATTTTGGCGAAAAGATTAAGAGAATTAAGTTTCCTTAACTCTGGTGTTTCCATTGTTTTATCTGATGATAGAGATGGTAAAAAAGACCACTTTAAATATGAAGGTGGTATTTTGGCATTTGTTGAATACCTTAATAGAGCTAAAACAGCCGTCCATTCAAAGATTTTCAATTTCACAACTGAAAGGGATGATGGCATATCAGTAGAAGTTGCGATGCAATGGAATGATAGCTTTAACGAAAATGTATTTTGCTTTACCAATAATATTCCCCAACGTGATGGTGGTAGTCACCTCGCTGGATTCCGTGCAGCGCTAACGCGTACATTAAATAACTACATGGAAAAAGAAGGCCTGAATAAAAAGGCTAAAACGAACGCAAGTGGTGATGATGCAAGAGAAGGGCTAACTGCTGTTATTTCAGTAAAAGTACCTGATCCTAAGTTTTCTTCACAGACCAAAGATAAATTGGTTTCTTCTGAAGTAAAACCTGCTGTTGAAACTGCAATGGGTGAAGCCTTAACTGATTTCCTTTTAGAGAATCCGACTGAAAGTAAAATCATCATTGGTAAAATTATTGATGCAGCTCGTGCTCGAGAAGCCGCTCGAAAAGCGAGAGAAATGACTCGCCGTAAAGGTGCGTTGGACTTAGCAGGTTTACCTGGAAAGCTTGCGGATTGTCAGGAAAAAGATCCTGCTAACTCTGAACTATATATAGTGGAAGGGGACTCTGCGGGAGGCTCTGCAAAGCAAGGGCGTAACCGTAAGAACCAAGCAATACTTCCATTGAAAGGTAAAATTCTTAATGTTGAGAAGGCACGTTTTGATAAAATGCTTTCTTCTCAAGAGGTAGCGACGCTAATTACTGCATTAGGCTGTGGTATTGGTAGAGATGAGTACGACCCTGAAAAGTTGCGTTATCATAAAATCATTATCATGACAGATGCTGACGTCGACGGAAGCCATATTCGTACTTTGCTTCTTACCTTTTTCTACCGTCAAATGCCTGAAATTCTTGAGCGTGGTTATATCTATATTGCACAACCGCCGCTTTACAAAGCTAAAAAGGGTAAACAAGAACAATACCTTAAAGATGACGATGCATTAACTAATTACTTAACTTCAATTGCATTAGATGACGCTTCTATCCATGTTAATTCTGAAGCACCTGGCATTTCAGGTGTTGCCTTAGAAAACTTGGTTAAGCAGTATCACCTTGCTGTGAAAATGATTAATCGAATTAGTAGGTTATATCCGAAGGTTCTTGTTAACCAATTAATTTACAGTGATATTTTGAATGTTTCTGATTTATCTGATCCAGCTAAACTAGAAGCTTTTGGTAAAACTTATATTGCTTCACTAACTGATGATGAATCTGATGGAGCAACTTACAGTTTTGAAGTTAAAGATGATGTAGAGCGCAGCAGTCATTACATATCAATTATTTTGCGTCAGCACGGTATTGATACTGAATATAAATTTGACCATGATTTTGTTGATTCAACTGAATACACCAAAATCAAAGAACTAAATGCAGCAATCAATGGCATTATGGAAGAAGGCGCTTATGTTAAACGCGGCGAGAAAACCAAACCTGTCACCGATTTTGTAAGTGCATTGGAATGGTTAATGGCCGAATCTAAACGTGGTCAGTATATCCAACGATATAAAGGATTGGGCGAAATGAACCCTAGTCAGTTGTGGGAAACTACAATGGACCCTGCTAATCGTAGAATGCTTCAAGTAACCATAGAAGACGCTATTGGTGCTGACCTATTGTTCACTACCTTGATGGGTGACCAAGTTGAACCTAGACGTAACTTCATCGAAGAAAACGCCTTGAGAGTGGCTAACCTAGACGTTTAGTCCAATAGTGTGGGATCTCATAATCCCTGCTAAAAAATCTCACATTGTTGCTAAATAATCCCATTATTGTTGCTAAAAGGTGTTCTTGAAGGAACACCTTTTTTCTTTCCGAATATAAATTCAGGACTACAATAGGACGTAATCTTGATTTGCGCCTCTGTACAAGACTGTATGACTACATCAACATTTAATGTAATTTTCGACCCCGTATGGCTCTTATGAGGCAGATAGGAGACAGTCGACGCTCATACTCAACTAACCGCGATCCCTTCGGTTAGTTATCGCTTTAGAGTTTCAAGTACCAGCACCCTAAACCGACTGTTGAGGAAAATGTTAACGTTACCAACGATAATTGAATAATAAGGTACTCGTCATTTAAGACTTATCGCAACTCAAGCTTGATGATATCGCTTTGCGCCAATAAAGACTCAACAACGGCGAGTTTCTTCTGATCTGCCGAGATATCAAAGTTGGCCTTGAAGCGATTTTTAGCCAGCTCTACTTTATTTAGCGAAGCGTCATCAATCGATAATTTAAATAGCATATTTGTATTTTCTTCCCTGTCTGTATAGTAGATATAATTCCCCACTAATTTAAACCGATTAGGCTGACTTGACGGCAACAAGCCTATTTCTTTAACCTCGTTATTTTGTTGTCGCCATAAACGATAATCTTTATCGATAAGTAAGCGATCATTTAGTCCAATATTTAGTATGCCAACATAACCACTCATCAAAAAAGTAGAAGTATTATCGAGTAGTGAATACTGATAAAGCATCGCTTCATTTTTTTCTAATTTTGCATAAACAAAGGTATTTTCATCAAGCCAGTGTGGCGGATAGATAATGTCGGTTTGTTTACTTAAGTAGCTTAGCACTCCTTTATTTATATTGTAGATGAACAAACTTGAATCCACCAAACCTGCAAAATATGTATCGTCTCGGTTTAGTGCTAAACTCTGTATTTCAGCAACATTTCCAAAATCTAGCACTGTCGCTGGGGAACTATTATCATCGATATATTCAATCAGACTGGTTTGGCCATACTGACTGAAAAAATAGATTTTGTTTTCGGTATTCGCATACACCGGAAAGTCATTTGCGCCGCTCATCTCAAAATATCCAAAAGAGCCTGTGCTTTTTTCAGAAAAGGGATTCGGTTGCTCTGCAATATCTAAGTAGTTTCCATTGTGTTGACGCATGTAATAGCAGTTTTGTCCGCATTGATAGAATAGGTTGTTAACAAAGTCAGCCTTAGGCGTAATGTCTTCGATCTCTCGGCTACTTAGGGTGGCTCTTAGCAATGTGCCATCAAAACTTCCCAAGGTAATACTGCTATTGTCGTCGCTCCAAACCAATCGATGCATTTTGCTGGGTAATTGATTCGCGTATAGTATTTCACCAGTGCTTAAGTGCAGTACTAATAATTCATGCTTATTTAAGGAAAGGCTTCGCAGTATGGCGAGTTGGGTGCCGTCAAACGACTCTTTAACGAAGAAGTCACCTTGGCCGTGGACGCTGGGCGACGTTATTTGTTCGGTCGTATTGCTGGTAATATCGAAAAACCAAATGCCTTGTGGGCGAGAAGGACTTTTTTTGTCAGTTAAATAAAGCCCCATTTTGTTAGATGACCAGCCCAGTAAATAATGAGTCGATAGAATATCGTTATCTAGTTTGTTCGAATTGACCATGCCTTTAAGTGTATCGAACTCACTAATATAGTGATGCATTGATGTAGTGGTGCTGCGAATATAAGCAAAGCTATCGCCATTAGGTGACCAAATTGGGTTGCCATAGTTTGCCGCATCCCACGTCAGGCGCGTTACCTTACCGCTATTCATCTCTTTTACATACAATTGTAAAAAGTCATCTTTATTTGCGCGGTGAGAGAAAATTAAGCGTTTGTTGACGGCATCGTAACTTGGCAGTAATTCCGACCCCGCGATATCGGTTAGCTTCGTTATAAGTGGTTTATTGTATGATGGACTAATAATGCCCGACTGCCAAATACCCAGCGCGAGCAAACACAATAAAACCATAGTGCTTAGTAATTTAGTTTTTAACGATATAAGCGAGAAGGCTTTAGGCGCTTCAAGCTCTATCTCACCAATAAACTCATAGCCTTTCATGGGTAATGTTTTGATGAATTTTGGTGATTTGGCGTCGTCTTTTAAAATGTCACGTAGTTTTTTAATACTGGAACGAAGCGCGTCATCTGAAACCACTCTGTCAGACCATACCACAAGCATTAAATCATCGCGTGATAACACTTGGCCTTTATTTTGTAAAAAATATCGTAAAAGTTGCGCAACCTGCGGTTCAATTTTTACCGATATCTGTCTATAAAAAAGGTCACAAGTACTCTCATCAAAAAGAAATTCAGCAAATTTATACTGCATATGTTTATGTGTTGAATTCAAAATTTACCGACTATAATTCAATAACTTAGCACTTGTGATCAGGCCCTAGCTTGTATCGCCACAAACGGTCACAAAGTATCATTTGTGTATTGCCGTCATTTTACATACAAAGATAGCACACAACTAAAATACGTGTACCACCTATAAGAAAAAAGCGACAGTACTAATAGTTATAACACGACTACCAACGAAGGTTTAGGGAATTATCATGAGAATATATTGGGCCATAACACTATGTTTATTAAGTGCTTTTTTTTCAGGCACTTCGATGGCACAAGTACCTGAAAAACAAAAGCCGATTAATAGCTTAGAAGAGCTAAGCATAGCAATAGACCAGATACGCCTGCGCACAAATACACCAGGCGTCGCGGTGGGTGTAGTGCAAGCTGGGCAGCCTAACTGGCGCTATAATTCTGGTATCGCAAACATCCAGTCAAAAATATCGCTAAACGATAACTGTCAATTTCGCTTAGGCTCAATTTCCAAAATGTTTGTAGCTTTGTCACTGCTCAAGCTTGAAGAGGAAGGCAAGCTTAGCCTAAACGATAAGGTGCAAATACTCGCGCCAGAAATTGAATTTTTAAATCCATGGGAGGCAACGGAACCGCTGAGAGTTGTGCATTTATTAAATCACTCATCTGGCTGGGACAGTCCGCATTTCAACGAGCAAAAGGCGTTATCTGCTACTCCAATTGCTATTATTGATGCATTAAATGCCCACCCACACTCTCGTTTGTCACGCTGGAAACCGAGCAGCCGTGTGGCCTATAACAACACGGGCTTTTTGGTCGCCGCTTATATCGTAGAAAAGATTACGGGCGAAGCATTTGAATCGTACGTAACACGTAGTTTTTTTGAGCCATTATCGATGAACAGTAGCGGGTACTATTTTTCAGATACATACCGAGAATCAGCAGTCAGTTTATATATCAACAAACAAGAGCAGCCTTATCATCACCTTAACAACCGCGCGGCGGGCGGCCTCAATAGCACAATAGGCGATATGCTTGGTTTTGCGCAATTCTTAGTCAGCGAAAAAACAACAAGTATAGTCGGTCAAAATGTACTTGAATCATTTAGAATGCCCACAGGCACAATCGCAGCAGAACAAGGCCTTAGCTTTGGTTGGGGCTTGGGTAATCAATTATTTCATGCAAATGGCGTCGCGCTTTATGGGCATGAAGGTAGTTTACGCGGCGCTAGTGCAATGCTCATTTACAATCCAGAGTATCAATTTGCGTATGTTATCGCTGCTAATAACAATAGCCCTGCGGTTAGCCAGATACATCACTTAGTAAGTCATTACCTAACTAAAGGTATTATGGTACCAAACGTAAAAGCCGAGCGCGAAGTTAGCCAAGAGGATAAGGCACTGTCGGGCTGGTACAAAAACGCTGCCCCCATATCTTCAACCTATTCTATAGTGTCGACGATTGTTCCGTGGCAATTACTGGTAGGCGACACTAGCAGCACGATAAAACCCTTGGTAGGCTCGCCGCCCCGTATTCTTATACCTGATGCCAACAAGGGATTTAAACATAATACAATCGGACTAACGGTGTTACTGCCTATAAAGGGTAGCGAATTTGGAGACGGGATTTATTATGGCCCGCAAACCCTCATAAAAACGAATATTGTTAGTGCATTATTGCCTCTGTTGGTGGTTGTATTTTGGGTACTTATGGCCTTATCGAGTGTTTTATTCATGTTAATTTGGCTTCCTCGTTATTTATTTAAAAAATCGATTACCTGCCAGACTGTTGCTTATAGGTCATGGCCTTTACTTTCGCTGTTTATTGCTATTGTGACGCTTATTTGTTTACGCATCATTACGAGTTCGCCAAACATGTATTCAATAGCAGGTTCAGTATCGCTGCTGTCGGTACTTGTTTTTGTGGGAAGTTTAGGTTTCCTGGTTAGCGCTGTGTGGTCGGTATGGATGTGTTATAAACTCAGAAAATTACCGATAAACAGTTTTACTAAATGGCACACAACTTTTTTCACGTTATCTAATTTACTGTTGGCAATCCTATTGCTTAGTAACGGCTTAATTGGACTGAGACTTTGGGCCTAGCTGCGGTTCACGCTCGAATACATTTTTGAGTAACTAGCACTTTAATCTATTTTGAAACCGGCTTACCAAGAGTCGGTTTTTTATCTGTTACAGAACAATTGCTATCGTTCATTGGACTAACTTTTCGTGTCCGCTATCCTTCCAAAACCTGCATATTAATGCAGACCTTCCGGGTATTGTAATGGTCTAATTTTCCTAGACACCTAGTTAGAGGTAATATAGCCAAAACTAACGAGGTTTAAAAAGTTTTTGTCTAAAGTGCCGCCTGAATTTAGCAAAGAACAAGAGATTCTCAGATGAAACTGGCATTTAACGTGAGATTTTTAGAATCTGAAAAGTCTCACATTCCCCGCAGAGCCTTTAAATTCAATGAGTGATTTTTGCAAATATTGTGAGATCCCACAAATAGTCTGCAAGCTTTAACTTGTAGGACCTGACAACTTGTTAAATTAATAACGCTGAGAACTTCTATTTTCAGCGTTTTTTTTGGCTCTAAATTATTGATTTAATTTAAAAATATCAATTTTAACCGCGCAATAATAGATCAAAAAGAGCAGACGTTAGCGTTGATTTTAATGTATGGAGTAAAAGAGCGACTACTGAATAGATATGGAACATCTATTTTGTTCTGATTTAACGGGATGATAGAGGGGATATTAAGACTTTCTATGGAGGTTGTAGCGTCTCACCTCCTAGGTTTCCCCTAAGAGGTGAGTATGCAAGAGTTAACTAATATTTAGGATTTTTCAATATAAACAACCGGAGATTGTTCACTGGTAAAATCGATAAAAAAGTCATATGCGCCTGTTTCATCTGGAGTAAATTGAAAATTACCGCCAGGATTTTCACAGGACGACTTTGCTGCTTTACCCACAGTTAGTACTTTTCCAGCAGAGCCGGAAGGGCTGCCACAGTCATATCCAGGGGTATAATTTTCGTCTGCAAATTTAAAATCATAGGGCTGACCATCTGCGATGAGCTTCACGGTTGCCTTATACAGATTACCGTTTACTTTCTTAATTCGATAATTCTCATCAGCTTCCCACCAAGTAAAGACTCCTCGTAGATAGAAGCTTTGGTAGTCTTTTTCCATTATCTGCTCAACAAAGGTCGTTGAGCAGCCGGAAACAAAGGTGCTGACTAGAAAAATCAAAGCGATTCTATTTTTCATATTCTTGTATTTAAACCTCAACTTCGTTTTATTCGTATCTTAATAATGATATGTCGGCACACTTAAGGAACAACTGACGTAATTGCAGTAGAAGTGCGAGGCGATTATTCTTAACAGACTGATCATCGGCCATTACCATTACATTATCAAAGAATGCATCGATACTGCTTGCCAGTTGCGAAAGAACTTGCAACACAGCTTCATAATCGGCTTTTGCTAACAATGGCGCTACTTCTTCTTGAATGCGATATATCTCATCGGCTAAATGTTTCTCTTCAGACTCTACCAATAGGCTAGCATCCAGCTTATATTCATCAGATACATTATTCTTATCTAATATGTTAGCTACACGTTTGTTTGCTGCAGCTAAGGCTTGAGCTGAGGGTAGTAACTTAAACTGTTTAACACCATGGATACGCGCATCGAAATCCGCAGGTGCTGTAGGTCGTCGAGAAAGTACTGCTTGTATGACATCAACTTCAATGCCTTGTTCCTGATACCAGGTTCTAAATCTACCTAAAATAAAGTCAACAACTTGTTCTTCAGTGTCGTTGTTATTTATTTTGTCTTGCAATAGTTGGTATGCATCGCTCACTAACACGGTCAAATCTACTGGTAGTTTCAGTTCAACAGCTATTCTCAATATACCTATTGCTGCGCGTCTAAGTGCAAAGGGGTCTTTGTCACCTTTAGGTAATTGTCCAATACCGAATATACCTACTAAAGTATCTAGCTTATCGGCAAGTGCAACGGCACAGCTCACGTTAGATTGGGGTAGGGCATCACCAGAGAAACGAGGCATGTATTGTTCGTTTAATGCATTTGCAACAACTGCATCTTCGCCATCGTGATTCGCATAATGCATTCCCATGATGCCTTGAACATCTGGAAATTCCATTACCATTTCTGTCATTAAATCAGTTTTTGATAATAATCCAGCTCTAGCTGCCTGGGCTTCATCGGCACCGATATGTTTGGATATTTTTGCGGCTAATTTAGAAATTCTGCGAGACTTATCCGCTAAGGTACCTAATTGTTTTTGGAACAAAACTGTTTCTAAACTATCTAGACGACTTTCCAATGTGCGCTTTTTATCAGTTTCAAAGAAGAATCGGGCATCCGCTAAACGTGGACGAATTACTTTTTCATTGCCGTGAATAACCTGAGCGGGATCTTTACTTTCGATATTGGTTACGAATAAAAATCGAGATTTAAGCTCGCCATTAGTATCTAACATCGGGAAGTACTTTTGGTCGCCTTTCATTGTATAAATTAGGGCTTCTTTTGGTACTTGTAAAAATTCGTCCTCAAAATTAGCAACTAATACTACGGGCCATTCAACCAATGCCGTTACTTCATCCAACAACTCTTGTTCAAGTTCAACTACACCGTTTTCTTGAGCTGCAGCGTCTTGAAGCTGTTGTTTGATGATATCTTGGCGGGCTTGATAGTCAGCAATTACATAATGATTTTTAAGCTGGCTTTGGTAATCGTCAGCATGGGCTAGCTCGAAGCTGGTTTCACCATGGAATCTGTGGCCGTTAACCGTTCTGGTTGACGTTAAACCTAATACTGAGCCGGCAACTATACTTTCTCCGTAAAGCATACAGAGCGTGTGTACAGGGCGTATAAATTGAATTCCTTTATTACCCCAACGCATTGCTTTAGGGATAGGTAATTTCTTTAATGCGCTTTCAACGATTTCTTCCAATAAGGTCGTTAACGTCTGTCCGGCTACATTGGCAACATGTAAGAGCCATTCACCCTTATCGGTCTTGAGTCGCTGTGCTTGGTCAACACTAATACCATTTGAACGAGCCCAGCCTTCTGCTGCCTTTGTAGGATTGCCTTGTGCATCGAATGCGGCTGTGACTGCAGGACCACGTTTTTCGACTTGCTTGTCAAGTTGCTTCTCGGCCAATGCTATGACTCTGACCGCTAGGCGTCGCGGCGTGGCAAAGCTTTCGATAGCATCAAATTCTAAATCTGTTGCTTCAAAACCTAATTTAATATTATCTGCAAACGCTTGCGCTAAGTTCTTCAGTGCTTTTGGTGGAAGTTCTTCTGTTCCTAATTCAACTAACAAATTTTCTTTACGCATCACCTTTGCCTCCCTGTTTTGCGTCATCTTTACACATGGGAAACCCGAGTTTTTCACGACTTTGGTAGTAGGCTTCTGCTACTGCTTTTGCCAGAGTGCGCACTCTTAGTATGTAACGTTGGCGTTCTGTTACCGATATTGCGTGACGTGCGTCTAACATATTAAATGCGTGAGATGCTTTCATTACTTGTTCGTAAGCTGGAAGTGGAAGTCCTGCTTCAATTAGTCGTTGGCTATCTTTTTCGCATTGATCAAAGGTTCCAAACAAGGCTTTAACATCTGCATGTTCAAAATTATAAGCAGACTGTTCAACTTCATTTTGATGAAAAACGTCGCCATAAGTTACTTTACCCATTGGGCCGTCAGTCCAGGTCAAATCATAGATACTGTCGACACCTTGGATGTACATTGCTAAACGCTCTAAGCCGTAGGTAATCTCGCCAGTGACAGGGGCGCATTCCAATCCGCCTACTTGCTGGAAGTAAGTAAACTGAGTGACTTCCATTCCGTTTAACCAAATTTCCCAACCAAGACCCCAAGCGCCCAAAGTGGGGGACTCCCAGTTGTCTTCAACAAAGCGTATGTCGTGCACTAATGGATCAAAACCTAACTCTCTAAGTGAATCTAGGTAAAGCTCTTGAATATTATCAGGTGAAGGTTTAAGCATTACCTGGAACTGGTAATAATGTTGTAGACGATTTGGGTTTTCACCGTAGCGTCCATCTGTAGGACGACGACAAGGTTGCACATAAGCGCTGCTTATCGGCTCGGGCCCTAAGGATCTTAAAAATGTCATTGGATGGAAGGTACCTGCACCCACTTCCATATCTAATGGCTGGATAATTACGCAGCCTTGACGAGCCCAAAAATCCTGCAATGCGAGGATAAGGCCCTGAAACGTCTTAATATCAAACTTTTGCATGTACAATCACTACATTATCGGTTACTAAAAAAATGCCCGCAAGTATACCTTTTGTCTTGCTTTGAATGTAGGCTAATTCATCGAATTTTGTAATAAACATGCAAGTTAAGCCCAAGTTGTTGGGAATTTTGCGTGAAATAAGGAAAGAATGTGGATACTAATCGCTGTAGTTGGGTGGGCAAAGATCCAATTTATCAAGAATATCATGACAAGGTCTGGGGTAGGCCGGTCAGGGACCCTATCGATTTGTTTGCTAAATTGTGTCTAGATGGTCAACAAGCGGGACTAAGCTGGATTACGATTCTAAAAAAACAACAAAACTATGAAGCTGCATTCCACAATTTTGAACCAACAAAAATCGTACTATTTGATGACCAAGATATCGAACGTTTAATGTTAGACAAAGGCATAGTCAGAAATCGTTTAAAAATTAAATCTATCATTAACAACGCAAAAGCATATTTAAAAATGCAAGAGGAGGGGATTGAATTCGATCAGTTTATTTGGAGTTTTG
Source organism: Aliiglaciecola lipolytica (assembly GCF_018860635.1). GTDB lineage: Bacteria > Pseudomonadota > Gammaproteobacteria > Enterobacterales > Alteromonadaceae > Aliiglaciecola > Aliiglaciecola lipolytica_A. The sequence goes on along the minus strand of NZ_JAHKPT010000005.1, from coordinate 22,965 downwards.
TCGGCAATAAGGTGATAACAAATCATTGGGTTAGCGCCAGTGAAGTGCCAACCTCTACACCAGAATCTGAGGAAATGTCTAAAGCCCTTAAGAAAAAGGGCTTTAGCTTTGTTGGTACGACGATTTGTTATGCGTTTATGCAGGCGGTAGGTCTAGTCAATGACCACACTACAGATTGCCACTGCTATAAACAGGCCTAAACTAGTTAAAACTAAGTGACCTTATCATCACCATTTCTTTTAAAATAGCAGACTCCAATTTGGCCTCTTGTTCTTCTCTATTTTGGTCTTGCTGCGCTCTTACTTCAGGTGCCAAAGCTTTGCGCTGTTGGTGCGTAGGCAACTCCCTAACTGCCAAAAACAAATTATACAGATTGGGATAGTCCCGTTGGCAATTTGGTGGTGACGCCACAGGTACACTGTCTAATAAGTTGACCAATCTAATCGCACCTTCAGATAAGTTACATTGCTGCTGTTCTACTGCTAAGGCAATGGTGTGAACACTTTCCATAATTCTAACGACACGATCTTGTCTAGCTTTTTGTTGGGCTTGTTTCTGTCGTTTTAATTGAAACAGTAATTTGCCTGCATAAAACGCGAGAGACCCAATGATCAAAAGTGCTAACGCAACCAGCGTATACTCTAAAACCGACAAAACCTTATCTCCTATTTAAATTCATCTATGTTAATAGACTCAAAGCGTGCAAAAGGATCGTCTTCTTTACCTTCAACTTGCTTATCTTTTGCTTCAGGTTCTACATCTATACCTAGCAGTTCACATAATTCTCTATGTCTGGCGAGTTTTCGTTCGACATAACGTTTATCGTCAGCATTCAATGCTATTCCACTATCCATGTTGTCTAGCAAATTATTCAAACGTTCATTATCTTCCAGTTCTGCTAGCTCTTGAGCGGGGGAGAAATATTTCGGTTTACTTGGTTTAGGTTTAGATTTGAATTCCTTCGGCTCTACAATTAGTTGAATAGGCTTTTTACTGCCGATGCGAGGATCGTTTTGCTTCGATTGATTCGGCGCCTGCTGGTTAAGTTCCACGGCGCTATGACGACTTCCCGAGGGATTGCCTTTATGCTTTTTAGGTTTAGTGTTGGTTGGATCTTTGGGCTTTCTTGGCGCCCAACTTTCTTTAGGGACACCAATGCGTCCAACTTTACGTGATTTTTTTACTCTAGCCATAATTGATTGCCATATTAAGTCGATTCTTCATTTTAGCGCATTTTAAACCTACATATACAGATTTAATATGCTTGCTGAATTGGTTGAATCGATTGACTTAATTTGACGTTATAAAGACGCAGATAAGAAAAAAGGTAACAGGAACCTGTTACCTTTTAAATATAGAGTGTCTTATGACACTTCTCCCGTTACGTGTTCATCCTAAACCTGTATTGCTTTCCTTGTCTTGCACTTCACTTTTTATTATTGCTAACGAAGTTGTTATATTGTTTTGGGTCTTCCTGACGCTTTATAGTTAATCCATAATTTCCAAAATGGAACCTCAATGAACAGCGGATTGTTATTATTATTAACTGTTCTAACTTCCCTGACAAACCTTATAAGGTTTGTTAATCCTTCTTTTTATTTGCGCAAAGAATACAGCAAAAAATAAAATTTACAACTTATTTACATCTATTAACAAAAAAAGTGAACCTTTTAGTCTAAAAAGGTTCACTTTTTTGTCGAAATTATTTGTTGCTAAGTAAAAAACTTAGTGTAGTCCGCCTAAATACTGAGAAAGAGTTTCGATGTCTTCATCAGTTAGCTTAGCTGCAATATCTCGCATCATTCCATTTAAGTCATTAGCACGAGAGCCTGCTTTAAACTTCTCTAACTGAGACTTCAAATAAGCTGCTTTTTGGCCGCTAATATCTGGGAATCCAGCTAAGCCTAAGCCATTACCTCTAGGTCCATGACAGGCAATACAAGCTGTGATGCCTCGCTCTAGGTCGCCACCGCGATACAATTCACCGCCTTTTTCCACTACGTCTTCTGGAGTAGTACCAGGTTTTGCTTCCTGGGTAGCGAAGTATGCTGCTAAATCTAGCATTTCTTGCTCGTTCAACAATGCTGCTTGTGAACTCATGACCGGATCGTAACGTCCCTCTGCACCTGCTGTTTCACCACCTAGCTTTAATTCTTTTAGCTGCTTTGCAATGTATTCAGCGTGTTGGCCGGCTATGGACGGATAAATATCCAGAGGGCTATTTCCATCTGCACCATGACAGGCAACACAGCCTTTGCTTGTAACTAACCCTTCACCCGCTTGTGCGTCGCCTTTGGCAAATACTGAAGCAGAAAAACCTACGGTCAAACACACCAACAAACCCAATTTTTTCATAGTGACTCTCAAAACATCTTATGCATTGGTTAATAGAATATCAGTATTTTACACATTTAATGGCGCGATAAAATCATTTCCCGAACAATTGTGTGGATATTTCAGTGTTTTACGCTAATAAATGCAGTTAAATGGTATACTATGCCAGAAATTTACCCCTAATTACCGTTTTTAAAGAGAGTTCGAGTGAGTCATTACAGTCACGCCAAGTTTGTTACCAGTGCCCCAGATATCAATCATCTTGAACAAGACGAGGGCAACGAAGTCGCTTTTGCCGGTCGTTCAAACGCGGGAAAATCCAGTGCCCTAAATCGTCTTACCCGTCAAAAAAGTTTAGCAAGAACCAGTAAAACACCAGGCCGAACACAGTTAATCAATGTATTTGAGATTGAAGAAGGGCGAAGATTAGTAGATTTGCCTGGTTATGGTTATGCCAAAGTACCTTTGGATATGAAACTTAAATGGCAAAAAGCCCTAGGTGAATATTTACAAGTACGCAAAAGTCTTGCTGGCTTAGTGGTGTTAATGGACATCCGTCATCCTTTCAAAGATTTAGATCAACAATTGATTTACTGGGCAGTGGAGCGCAACTTGCCTGTATTAGCGTTGTTAACAAAGGCTGACAAGCTAAAGGCGGGAAAACGTAAAGCACAACTATTAATGGCAAGAGAAGCGTCTATGGCGTTTTGTGGTGACGTTACAGTTCATGTTTTCTCTTCATTAAATGGTCTAGGACTGGACAACGTTGAAAGAGTGTTAGATGAATGGCTGGGTTTTGCTGATAAAGAAAAACCTATCGCGGGTTAATTTACTTTTTAGATAAAAAAAAGCCCCTTCAAAAGAAGGGGCACAGGATAGAGAGAAAACACATAAAAACCGTATATTCAGAGTAGCTCATTTCAATAAAGTTCACCGCTTTGTAAAAAAATTCCTGTTTTATTGATAATTTCAAATTCGAGTTTTCGAAAACTAATAAATTCAAACTACTCTCATCTTGATTATTTGATGGCTGCGAGTCTATTCAGCATTTGATGTGCAGGCGTTTAATAGCGAATTAAAAAGGTCTTAGTTATAGCTGATAGTGTTAGGCTGGGAAGGTTCTAAAAGGCATAAAAAAACCCCAGCAAATTGCTGGGGTCGAAAGCAAAGGTATATCTAACTTAATAAGTTAACCTCTGTACCCTACAAAGCTCATTCTAGCTATGGAATTGAAAAAATCAAATATTTTTGTAATATTATTACAGAAATAATCGGGTTTAGATTAGATTTAAGCACTTTATTAATGCGCTTCATCCCAATTCTCACCCTCTCCAGCCTCTACTATTAAAGGTACTGATAGGTCACAGGCGTTCTCCATCAAGGTTATTATGGATTGTGTGTTTTCTTTTATGTTTTGTTCTTTTATTTCAAAAACAAGTTCATCGTGTACCTGCATGATCATTTGCACATCGTCATTTTTCAGGCTCTCGATCCAATCATCTACCTTCAACATGGCCATTTTAATAATATCGGCCGCGGTTCCTTGCATAGGTGCATTAATCGCAGCTCGTTCAGCGCCTTGTCGTCTCATGCCATTACTTGCGTTGATATCTGGAAGGTATAAACGTCGACCGAACACTGTAGAAACGAAACCGTCTTCTTTTGCAGCTACTCGGGTCTGTTCCATATATTTTAATACGCCAGGGTATCGCTCAAAGTACAAATTCATGTACTTTTGTGCATCTTGCCTTGGAATATTTAATTGTCTGGCTAAACCGAACGCAGACATCCCATAAATTAACCCAAAGTTAATCGCCTTAGCACTGCGTCTTTGCTCTGTAGTAACATTTTCTAGAGCGACTCCAAATACCTCAGCAGCCGTGGCCTTATGCACATCTTTACCGGAAGAAAAAGCGTCCAAAAGCCCTTTATCTTCTGACAGATGCGCCATTATTCTTAATTCAATTTGAGAATAATCGGCTGCGACAATTTTATAACCTTTTCGCGCGACAAAGGCCTGCCTAACTTTTCTGCCTTCTTCGGTTCTGATTGGGATATTTTGTAGATTTGGCTCGGTGGATGATAAACGTCCTGTGGCTGCAATCGCCTGATGATAACTAGTGTGCACTCTACCTGTTCTAGGGTTTATCATCTTAGGTAGTTTATCTGTATAGGTATTCTTTAGTTTGGTTAGCCCTCTAAATTCCATCAAAAGTTTCGGCAAAGGATAGTTTAAAGCGAGTTCTTGAAGTACTTCCTCAGCAGTAGATGGTGCGCCTTTTGGGGTCTTTTTCAAGACCGGCAAATCTAGCTTATTAAATAAAATTTCCTGCAATTGTTTGGTTGAACCAAGATTAAACTCTTCGCCAGCCATTTCATGAACTTCTTTTTCCAATTGCATAATACGAGAAGCTAAGTTTTGACTCTGTTGCAATAAGGTTTGACTATCAATTAACACGCCTCTTTGTTCCATTTTAGCTAACACCGATGCCAGCGGGACTTCAATGTCGAGTAATACGTGTTTTAGTGATTCGTGTTCACACAGCTTTGGCCACAACTCTTGGTGCAAGCGTAAAGTAACATCTGCGTCTTCAGCGGCATAAGGGGAAGCTTTTTCTAGCGGTATTTGATTAAAGGTTAATTGTTTAGCGCCTTTACCTGCAATTTCTTCGAAACTAATTGCGTTATGTTGTAAGTAATACTTCGATAGGCTATCCATGTCGTGGCGTGTGGCCACGCTATTGAGGACGTAGGATTCAAGCATGGTATCGAATTCAATTCCGCGAAGTACAATATTGTAATTCGCTAATACATTTTTGTCGTACTTCAGGTGTTGTCCGACTTTTTTATGGGATTCACTTTCCAGCAAAGGTTTGAATTTTTCTAATACCATTGCGCGGTCTAGTTGTTCAGGTGCATCCAAATAGTCATGGGCTAAAGGCAGGTATGCAGCTTCGCCTGCCTTTACCGAAAATGACATACCGACTAATTCTGCCTCCATATAATTTAGGCTCGTTGTTTCGGTATCAAAGGCAAACAATTCAGCTTGTTCTAAACGGCTTAGCCAATCCTCTAATTCGGCTTCGGTTAATATTGTGGTGTAAGCTGTTTCTTCAACTTTTGGAGGAGTATTAACGTCTGTTTCATCTACTGTCGCCGTGGCACTGGCAGATTTATTCGCTGAATTCAGTATACTGCGGCCGTCAGTTGCTTCGGCTAACCAACGTTTAAACTCGTATTCCTTAAACAGCTCCACTAACTCTTCATGTGCCGGTGGTGTGGGGCTGAGTTCAGTCGGTCCAAATTCGAGCTTCACATCAAGTTTAATGGTGGCAAGTTCATAAGAAAGTCGTGCTTGAGTTTCAAATTCACGCATCTTGTCGGCCATTTTCTTAGCGCCTCTAAACTCAAGCTCTGCAATCTTATCTAAATTTTTATAGATTTCATCAATGCTGCCAATACCTTGTAGCAAGCCTAAAGCGCTTTTATCGCCAACCCCTGGAACACCTGGAATATTATCCACTTTGTCGCCTTTGAGCGCCAAAAAGTCGATTATTAAATTGGCAGGTATGCCAAATTTTTCGATTACACCGTCTTTATCCATGATGTGGTTGTTCATGGTGTTAATTAACGTAACGTGTTCATTAACCAGTTGAGCCATATCTTTATCGCCGGTGCTGATCAGGGTAGGGATGCCTTGTTCAGTGGCTTGTTGCGCTAAGGTGCCAATTACATCGTCGGCTTCAACCCCATCTTCAACAATCAAAGGTAACCCCATTGCTTTAATGATGGCATGTAAAGGTGCAATCTGACTTCTCAATTCATCAGGCATGGGCGGGCGGTTGGCTTTATATTCAGGATAAATATCATCTCTAAAGGTTTTCCCTTTAGCATCAAAAATGACAGCCATATGCGTAGGTGAATATTGCTGTATAAGGCTGCGTAACATATTAACTACGCCGTAGATTGCACCCGTATCTTGACCCTTCGAATTGGTTAACGGCGGCATGCCGTGGAACGCTCTAAAAAGATAAGATGAGCCATCTACAAGGATAAAAGGATTGTTTGGAACCGATGCCATAGAAGAGATCCATATTGATTAAGCTGGAAAAGGCGTCAGAATGCCACATAAAGGCTTTAGCATCTACCACCAAAGTTGTGGATAACTTTGTAGATAAAAAGTATCACGCACGGTTAAATGCATCAAAAATAAATCTTTTCAATGTGTTCAAAGCCTTATCGGCTGTACTTTTCGTTATTAAGGAGAAAGAATATCCTTTAACATATTTTTTTTATTATCTTGTGGATAACTTTTTTATTCTAGAGAGCTTTATTGTAAATAGCTTATTCTAGATTGTTGTTTCTAGCATGGGCTGGTTTGTCGTCCCAACTTGATCTAGCAGTTCTTACAGCTTAAAAACAATTAAGATTGTAAAACTGGACTGCTCTAATAAGTTCCATTTATCGCGGCAAATCGACAGATTCTGATTAGCTGAAAATCGAGCAGGGCGGTAATGTACCACATAAAAAACAATAGGGAAGGTTCTGGCTTAAACTATTTTTGAATCAAAACTTGAGGGTTAAAATACACATTTGCATAAGCCACAAAAACAAAGGGCTAGCGTCTAGCGATTTATCAATTTCAAGTTCCTTGTACAGTAAAAATAATTAAAAAACATAACTCGTATGTTAGCGCTTACAAACTTTCGGTTTTAGCGCTGCTTACCTGCCAATGAATCTACATTTTGCATGCTTGGTAGGGGCGGAGATCTATCAAAAATGTTGGTCGTCAGATTTTAACTATTAGTTAAAATGCTCTCAAAAGGGCAGTTTTACCTCAGCCCAAGGTCGCAAGCTCAACAAAAACAACATTTTAAACCTAGATTAATTACAATTAGTACTTTAGATTTGTAAGCTTGCAGATGATAATTGCATAAATAACCAAACATTAAATATACAAGGCTCGGTCTTGTTAGAGATACAACAAATATGAATCCAAATTACCGGTGCGACCAGTGGCCTCAAAATAGGCCGAATACGCAATGATGCAATACCGCACTATCATTCGTATTCTGGGGTTATTGGTCGCATTGTTCAGCTCAACAATGTTGTTTCCTGCAACTATCTCATTGATTTTTGAAGATGGCAGTGGGCTGCCATTCATACTTGCGTTCTTTTTAATCTTATTCACTGGCTTAGCAATTTGGTATCCCAATAGACGTCACCGAAATGACTTACGTGCAAAAGAAGGGTTTTTAATTGTCGTTTTGTTTTGGGTGGTGTTGGCCAGTTTTGGTGCCTTTCCATTTCTGTTGCTCGATCAACCCAGAATGACGGTTACAGATGCGTTTTTCGAGTCTTTTTCGGCTTTAACGACAACGGGCGCTACCGTAATTGAAGGGATCGAATACCTACCAAAATCTGTTCAGTTTTATCGTCAACAACTACAATGGTTAGGCGGTATGGGAATTATTGTACTTGCCGTAGCTATCCTGCCCATTCTAGGGGTAGGGGGCATGCAGCTTTATCGTGCTGAGACTCCTGGCCCAGTTAAAGATTCTAAAATGACACCTCGGATTGCAGATACTGCAAAACACTTGTGGTACATCTACCTTGCTCTTACCGTAGCTTGTTCAATCGCCTATTGGGTTGCTGGTATGGATTGGTTTGACGCCATTTGTCACTCATTTTCGACTATCGCCATCGGTGGATTCTCTACCTACGACGCAAGTTTAGGCCATTTTAACAGTCCAGTAATTAATCTTATCTGTGTGGTTTTTTTATGGATAGCAGCATTAAATTTCGCCTTGCACTACGCTGCTGCCAGCGGACGTTCGTTGCGAGGATATATTTATGATCCAGAATTTAAGGCCTTCTTTTTCATTCAGTTCGTATTGATTCTGGTGTGTTTTTTGGTTTTGGTAAACCACCAGATATTTGGCACCGCTGAAACCGCTTTTAATCAGGCAATATTCCAAGCCGTATCTATTAGTACCACGGCTGGGTTTGTGACCACTGATTTTACCAGCTGGCCGGTATTCCTACCTATATTATTAATTTTTTCCAGTTTCATCGGTGGCTGTGCTGGCTCAACGGGTGGAGGATTAAAAGTCATTCGCGTTTTCCTTTTATACCTGCAAGGTAAACGAGAAGTTGAAAGGTTGATACATCCCAAAGCGGTATATTCTGTAAAGTTAGGGGATAGACTTATGCCTGAGCGAGTTGTAGAAGCTGTGTGGGGGTTCTTTTCTGCTTATGCGATGATATTTGTGGTCATTATGATCGGCTTGATAGCCACAGGTATGGATAATTTAACGGCGTTTTCTGCTACCGCTGCAACACTAAACAATTTAGGTCCAGGATTGGGTACAGTGGCCGGTACTTTTGCTGATGTTTCTGATTCAGGAAAGTGGTTGTTAATTATTGCGATGTTATTTGGACGACTTGAAGTGTTTTCTCTATTAGTCTTATTCTCTCCAACATTCTGGCGTAGCTAATCTAAAAAGACACATAAACTTTGATAGTTGCGCGGAGACTGATACTAGCAGTCTCAATTTATCTTCTTTCTAGCGTAAAACCGGACCTATGGGTAGATGCTATGTCAACTTGGGATGATGCAGTGTGAGTCTGAGTGAGATAAGAAGCGATGTTTGAATACGTTATTGGGTACACAAAACATCGCTGATTTGAAAAGTATGGTTTAGGCATACACTAGAATCGTATGCCTAGCAGTAAAATTTAGAAAAATGACGCCATTGCATATGCTGTTTTATCAAACATAGTAGGTTGTGCTTCTTCTAACTCTAAATTGGCTTTATTCGCTGTAGTGACTACTCTGGTGCGATATTCTTTTTGATTCGTTGCTTCTGAATAGGTTTGCGTGGTAGCACCATCATCAGAAATTTTGGTGTTAATTTTTGAATCTCTGCGGACCAAAACGCCAGAACGTGCACGTTCCTTTATTTGAATATCAGCGACTAATAAAAAAGTCACATCTTTAACAAATGCGTTTGCTGCGGTAGACACTAACCCACCAACAAGACCACCTGCTGCTGCATCACGATAACCACCTCCAGCGGCATAACCTAGCGCAGACCCTGCGGCTACACCTTCAAAACCAGTTCTTAGGTAGTTCGCTGCCGCTGTAGGTGAAGCCTTTTCGAGGTTCCGTACAAACACACTCATTGAAAATTGTGCATCTTCTGGACTGTCTACAAATGAGTAACCATTTCCACTGCCTGAAATTTGCGATACTAATGCTTCACGAAACGCATTTCGGTCAAATTCCATCACTGCAGAACGAACTTCAAGATATATTTTGCGTTTTTCAGGTGCCACAGCATCAACAAAGATTGAGGTACTTAATTTAGTTTGAACATCTAAATCTTTTTTGGCTATTGACGTATGCACAGCCGCACACCCAGACAACATGAGCGTGAGCATTGCGAATATCAAAAAATTGAAGTGTTGATTCCTTTTCATTTTTATAATTACCTTTTTAATGTTTATTAGTATTGTGTGGTGAGGTTAAATAAAAAAACTATTATTAGTAATAACGTCCATAATATCGGTAATAATAACGACAGTTTCGATATTCTCTCCAATTATATCTAAGTAAATCTCGGCAGGTATATCCTGGGCGCCAATTTTGTCCTGAATATTCCGCTGGTTTTACATTTTTTTCTAGCATGCTTTTTATATAAGCATCAACTTCTTCCGGCTTTTCTGCCAAAAATGGTTTAGCCATTACTTCTTTATTTAATTGGGCTTGCATCTTGGCTAATTCGTCTGCGTCTGATTGCGGATCAGACCAACTGAATAGAGGTGTGAATAACATTACAAATATACAAAAACGTGGGAAAGTGACTCTGTTTGAGAAAGTTTGAATATTCATAACTTTCCTCCTTAAAAGTTAAAATACAAAATTAAATACAACGTATTAACAATACTATAGTTCAACATTGTTCATTTTAACACCAGTTTTTGATGAACTTAATGTTAAAATGATTTTTGTCATGCCGGTGAATATCCCTCACCTAACAAGCTTCTATCTTTCAATAATCGCCAGTTAAAAGCAGTATTATTAAAAGATAGAATGGAAATAGATTTATTTTAGTTGCCAGTTTGGCCCATTAAATTGCCGAAACCTTGCATTAATAAGTCTTTAGCTTGCTTGCCTTCTTCTGTATCTAGATATGCTTTAGCTTGTTCTACATACTGCATAATCATTTCAGGTTTAAGACCTAGTGCTTCGAATTGTTTTTTCACTTCATTAATGGCTTTAACTGAGTCGTTGTACTCTGCAGCTTTGTCTAATAATGAACCTAGCCCATCAGTACTTTTTAACTCACTTACGTCAGGAGCGGCGCTGATAAGTTCGTTAATGCCTGGCAAAGTTTCAGATAACTGACTAAATTTGTCAGCGGTCAAATTACCTTTTACATAATTAAACAATGAACCTAAGCCACCTTCTGCTTGTGATGAATCGACGTTCAAATTTTCAATTAGGCTGCCTACCATCGCACTCGTAGTTGGCACTGTTTCTTCCGCTTCTTCACTCATTCCAAACATACTTTTTAATGAATCAAACCAGCCTTCGGCATGAGATTGAGCTGAAAAAGTTAATGTAGCAACAGTAAGTAAAATGGCAATATGTTTCATTTTTTTGTCTCTGTATAAAAGTTGAGGGTGTCTCAACAGGTTTAACTGCAATAATAGTGCAAAGTAGCACAACTTATATTAATAAGGATATACAACTATTGTTTAACTAACCAAAAAAGAATGCGCTGGGCTGGAATAATTTTTCCACATCTGAGATGAATTTTTTATCGACTAAAAACAAGATAACGTGGTCGTTCGCTTCAATTGATGTGGTGCTATGGGCGATAATAACTTCATCTTGGCGAACGATAGCGCCTATGGTTGTTCCTGGTGGTAACTTAATATCGCTTATTTTTTTGCCGATAACTTTCGAGGTGTTTTCATCACCATGGGCAATTGCTTCAATGGCTTCGGCTGCACCTCTACGTAATGAGTAAACATTGACTATGTCACCACGTCGGATATGGGTAAGCAGAGCAGATATCGTCGCTTGTTGTGGTGAAAATGCAATATCAATTTCGCCGCCTTGAACCAAGTCAACATAAGCACTTCTTTGGATCAATACCATGGCTTTTTGTGCACCCAGTCTCTTGGCTAACATGGCCGACATAATATTTGCTTCGTCGTCATTCGTTACCGCTATAAAAGCGTCAACTTGTTGCACATTCTCTTCTGTCAATAATTCATGGTCGGAAGCATCCCCACAAAAGACGATGGTTTTATCCAAATGTGCTGATAAGTATTTGGCTCGCTCTTGGGAGTATTCGATCAATTTGACGTTATGATTGTGCTCTAATCGTTTAGCCAGTCCGGCGCCAATTAAACCTCCGCCAGCTATCATAATTCGTTTATAACTTGACTCTAATTTCTGCAGTTCGCTCATCACTGCTCTAATGTGTTTAGTTGCAGCGATAAAAAACACTTCATCATCGGCCTCAATGACGGTTGATGCCAACGGTCTTATTGGTTTTCCACGACGATAAATGGCAGCCACCCGAGTTTCAACATTGGGCATGTGTTCCCGCAGCGTAGATAACGCGTGACCTACTAACAGGCCACCGTAATACGCCTTAACGGCGACTAAGCTTGCTTTACCATCGGCAAATTCCACGACTTGTAACGCACCTGGATAATCAATCAAGCGCTTAATCGCTTTGGTGACTAATTGTTCTGGAGCGATTAGGTGGTCTACAGGAATATCTTGATGGTGAAACAATTTGTCTTGATGAATAATATATTGTTCGGAGCGAACTCGAGCAATTTTTGTGGGTGTATTGAAAAGAGAGTGGGCAACCTGACAGGCCATCATGTTACTTTCATCACTGTTGGTAACAGCGATCAACATGTCTGCATCTTCGGCACCGGCTTTTGCTAAAATATCAGGGTGAGAGCCAACACCGTGTACTACGCGCAAATCCAGTCGGTCTTGCAACGACCGCAAGGTATCTAGATCTGAATCAATGACGGTAATTTCGTTTTTTTCACCTACCAAGTTTTCGGCTAATGTACCGCCTACTTGACCAGCACCTAGAATTATAATTTTCATGATGTGTTAATTTCGAAACAATTTACTTTGCATTAGAAGACTTTAGCAGTCTCGCATAATAGAAACCATCCATTTGTTTTTCTCCGGGTAGAATTTGTCTTCCTGGGAAAGGTGTTTTAGACGGATTGCTCAATTCACTGAGTGTAGCATCTGCATTGTTTTCTAAGAATTCACTGATTTGTAGGTGATTCTCTTCAGGTAAAATAGAACAAGTTGCGTACAATAACGTACCGCCTGGCTTTAATATTTGCCACATGGCTGTGAGTATCTGCTGTTGTAAACCAACCAATGCTTCAATATCCGCATTTTTACGCAGCCACTTAATATCTGGATGACGTCTTATAACACCTGTTGCTGAGCAAGGGGCATCGAGTAGAATTCGGTCAAATAACTGGCCATCCCACCAACTACTGGTATCAAGCGCATCGGCAGCGACTAATTCTGCATCTAATTTTAGGCGTGTTAAATTTTCTCGTACTCTATCTAAGCGCGAGTCATCAATATCTAAGGCTACACATTTCTGCAAGTTTGCTTGGCGTTCCAATATATGGCAGGTTTTCCCTCCTGGGGCTGCACAGCAATCTAATACTAGGTCGCCTTCTTGAGCATCTAAGTAACTCGCTGCTAATTGAGCTGCACCATCTTGCACTGCAAATAGACCTTGTTGATAACCAGGTAATTGAGTGATGTCTTGGCTCTTTGAAAGTATCAATCCATCGGTATGCTCTTCACTTAGCTCGTAACCAACTTCTTGTTCTTCTAATAGACCCTTGAATGTGTTGATATCGGTTTGACGGTTATTGACTCGTAACCAGATTGGCGGTCTTTGCTGCATTGCACTGCAAAGCTCTTCCAATTGTTCGGGGTAAGCTACTTGTAGCCGCTTGAATAACCACTTAGGCAGGCCAGAGCGTATCTGCGGATCTTGGATAACTTGCTGCGCTAACTCCTGTCGAATAAAGTTTCGCAACAATGCGTTTACTAAACCTTTTAGCGGTTCAACTTTTAGTTGTCTTGCTGCCGCTACCGTTTCAGAAACCGCAGCATGGGTGGATACTCGGGTAAATGCTAGTTGATAAAACCCCAGCATGATCAAATGCTCAGCAACTTTGTATTTATTTTTTAACGGTTTATCTAATAACAGCCTTAACCAGCTTTGCAATACCGGTAGTTGGCGCAGTACGCCGTATACCATCTCTTGCAACCAGGCTTTGTCTTTATCTGAATATAACTCTTGGACTTTGGGCAGGGATTCCCGAGAAGACTGACCATTTTCTAAAATTTGATAAAGTACTTTTGCCGCATCAGCTCGCAATGTTTTATTTGTCTTGGTCACTCTTTTCTCATTGGATGGGGTACTCACGAGAGGGATTGGCCTGTTACAAACCAATTTTTCCTAGCATTTATTATGTCTGCTACTGTCATCGGTTTTTTTCCGGGGATTTGCAATTTAGCTAGTAATAAATTGTTTTCACCTGTGGTTATTTCAATACCTTTTTTGGTGACCGAAACAATTTTCCCTGGTTGTTCACTATTCACATTACCTGTATTGACTAAGCTTGCTTCCCAAAGTTTGATGGCAATTGGCTGTTCACTTTCCTCAGGGGTTAGTTCGAAGTAGGCCACGGGCCAAGGATTAAATGCTCGGACATTGCGTTCTATTTGCTCTGCCGTCATTTGCCAATCAATTAATGCTTCTTGTTTGCTGAGTTTTTCAGCGTAATTGGCAAGTGCATTATCTTGTATTTCTGGCTCAATGTTTTCAATTTTAGTTAAACATTCTAGCAATGCATCTGGGCCAATTTTTGCCAATTTATCGTATAAGCTAGCGCTGGTATCCGAAGGGGCTATTGGTATTGCTTTTTTAAGCAACATCGCACCGGTATCTAAGCCCTTATCCATTTGCATAATAGTCACACCCGTTTGCTCGTCACCCGCCCAAATCGAGCGTTGAATAGGTGCAGCGCCGCGCCAGCGAGGTAATAAAGAACCGTGTACATTTAAGCAGCCTAATCTAGGCGTATCTAAAACGATTTGCGGCAAAATCAATCCGTACGCCACAACAATCATAATATCTGGTTTTAATTCAGCTAATATTTTTTGCGCTTCGGGCGCTTTTAAAGACAATGGTTGTTGAACATTAATGTTGTGTTCTAGAGCCAATTGTTTAACCGCACTTGTTTGCAGTTTTTTACCTCTCCCCGCCGGACGATCAGGTTGACTGTATACGGCTAGAATATTATGTTCTGAATCAATTAATGCTTGTAAATGTTGTGCTGCAAAGTCCGGAGTACCGGCAAACACTATGTTCAATTTTTTGCTCAATGTAGCACTCCAAACATCAAGATGCGCGAGCGGCAAGACGCGCTTCTTTTTCTAACTTACTGCGGATACGCTTGCGTTTTAATGGCGACAGGTAATCTACAAATAACTTACCCTTGAGGTGATCAAGTTCATGTTGAATGCATATTGCTAACAAGCCATCCGCCTCCAAGGTGAATTCTTTACCTTCTGCATCTAACGCTTTTACGATTACGTGTTCTGCACGTTCTACTTTTGCATAATTATTAGGTACTGATAGACAACCTTCTTCACTGATGGCTTCTCCATCCATTTCAATGATTTCAGGATTAATAAATACTCGCGGAGTATTTTGGTCTTCAGAAATATCCATAACAACTACACGTTTATGCACGTCTACTTGCGTGGCGGCAAGTCCGATACCGTTTTCTTCTCGCATGGTTTCGAACATGTCTTCAATTAACTTGGTTATTTCTCCGTCGACTTTATCTACAGGCTTAGCGACTGTTCGAAGTCGTTCGTCGGGAAATTTTAATACGTTTAAAATGGCCATCTTGATCTTCAGCTACACTATACTTTGGTGAATATAAGGTACATTTTTAGAAAAACTGTACCTAGGGTCAGTATTAATTACTATACGGTTCAATAAAATACGCTATTGAATCATTTAAGGCGCTATTCTAGCCTAAATAGAATTAAAGTTCGATCAAGCAAATCAGTGTTTAGGTCGATACTTAACAACAAGGTTCGCTGCATGATGAGGTTGGTATGGGCAAAAGATTGAGTAAACTTCTGGTAATGCTATTGTTTTTACCATTGGCAACAATTGCAGACGTAATTAATATTAAGCAGACTGCACCGCAAGTTTATGTGGTGAAAAAGGGCGATACGTTGTGGGATATATCGAATATGTATCTAAGCAAGCCCTGGTTATGGCCTGAGTTATGGCGCAATAACGTACACATCAACAATCCCCATTTAATTTATCCTGGTGACGAATTACGTTTAAGGTATAACGAACAAGGCGAACCTATTCTCGATATTGTCCGTGATGACCCTAAGCCGCAAATCAAACTTTCTCCAGAAGGGCGTAAAGAGTTGAAAACAGTGCAACCGATTAATACGTTGCCCTGGAGTATTATCCGACCATACATTGAAAGTAGTACCATTATGGATGAAGAGGAGTACGAGCAGCTTCCCTACTTATTGGGAAATCAAGATGGAAATACAGCATTTGCTTCAGGTGACTTAGTCTTAACGAAAGCTGATTCGGATACGCCTGAGCAATATAACGTGGTCAGAAAACAAAATGAGCTTCGTGACCAATATGACAACCTGCTTGGTTTTCAAATTCGTCATGTCGCTGATGCGACGCCATTGGAAAGTGATGTCGAAGGTCAACATCTAGTAAAAGTGGAAGATGCCAATTTTGAAGCAAGGCGAGGCGACAAACTGCTTCCAAGTGAAGCTATGCAAATGGGGAGTATGCGATTAAAAGCTGCAACCCGTCAAAAAGGCAAAATTATTAGTAGCTTAGAACAGCATCAACTTCTTGGTAAGTATGATGTTGTAATACTTGATTTAGGCAGCCGGAAAGTGAAGCCAGGTACTGTTTTAGGTATTTACGTACAAGGCCCGAATATCCAAGTTAGTAACGATCCAAAGTACGATGGTGAAAATAGCTTTATTGATAATCTTTTTGTCGGCAGTGATGAATTGCAACAACCTGCGATTAAAGTTGGCGAGGTTGTAGTGTTCAAAGTGTTTAAAAAAGCCAGTTACGGATTGATTACCCGTTCGACAAAAACTATCCGCGAAGGAGCTATAGTCGCTAAACCGTAAAATATAATGCAATAAATTTAAGGACAGATCATGGCACAGGAAGTGCGTCACTGTGAACAAAACCTACAGGCTGATATAAAGCGCCCTAAGGATACCGAGGAAGCATTGCGGAGTTGGTTGATTCTTGACCAAATTCCTAACTTCGGTATGGGCAAACTCAAAAAATTTCAGCATGTTTATAACCTATCTGCTGATTCTCTATTAACTTATTCGAAGTCACAGTTGGCTGATTTGGGCTTTGATTCTGCTCAAGTGCAGGCTATAACTGCCCCTGACTTACGATTAGTTGATAAGGAGCTTAATTGGTTAGCTGCAGAGCGCTCGCGATTTGCTGTTTACCCTGAACACCCTGACTTTCCCTTTTTATTATCTGAAATCGCTAGACCACCACTGATTCTCTTCGGATGGGGCAATAAAAATTTACTTGCCTCCAATCAAATTGCCATGGTTGGTAGCCGTAATCCAAGTCATTACGGTAGAAACTGCGGATTTGACATTGCTTCTGGGCTTGCTTCGCATGGAATTACTATAACCAGTGGTTTAGCAATGGGAATTGATGCTTGCGCCCACCAAGGAGCCTTGAGCGCTGGTGGAAACACTTTGGCTGTATTAGGTAGCGGATTAGATAATCTTTACCCTAAAAGAAACGTTAAGCTAGCCCATGACATTATTCAGAATGAGGGGGTGATTTTGTCTGAATTTAGGGCGAGTACTAAACCCACACCTCACAACTTTCCTCGCAGAAATAGAATTGTTAGCGGATTATCCCTTGGTGTATTGGTGATAGAGGCCGCGATTAAAAGTGGCTCATTGATCACTGCAAAATATGCGATAGAGCAAAATCGCGAAGTATTTGCTATTCCGGGTAATATAAATAACCCACTTAGTGAAGGTGCGCATTTATTGATCAAACAAGGCGCCAAACTCGTATCAAGTCTGCAGGACATAATTGAAGAATTTCAGAACGTTAATTCTTGTGTTCTAACGGAATATTCTAAAAACAGTGAAAAAAGTCCGATTGAAAGCTTGGCAACCGACAAATTGTTAGATAGTGTAGATCATGACGTTACTGCGTTAGACGTCGTTATACAACGTAGCGAGATGCCGATTAAAGTCGTATTGGCGCAATTATTAGAATATGAGTTGCGTGGTTTAGTAGCCTCAGTATCTGGAGGCTACATCAAATTGAGGGGTAAATAATATGTTCGATATCCTCATGTATCTGTTTGAAAATTTCATTCACAGTGAAACTGAAATTCGTGTTGATCAAGATGAATTGACCGACGAACTCGTGCGCGCTGGATTCCATCATG
Organism: Aliiglaciecola lipolytica; assembly: GCF_018860635.1. Taxonomy (GTDB): domain Bacteria; phylum Pseudomonadota; class Gammaproteobacteria; order Enterobacterales; family Alteromonadaceae; genus Aliiglaciecola; species Aliiglaciecola lipolytica_A. Next base: position 5,028 of record NZ_JAHKPT010000005.1, on the reverse strand, counting down.
ATGAAATCTACAAAGCGTTATCGTGGTTAGAAAAGTTAGCCGCTTTACAAGAAACGGATATCAACCCGTATTTTGTTAAATCCGGTGGTGCTTTAGTCAATCGTATTTATACCCAAGAAGAAGAAATGCGATTGGATGTGCAATGCCGTGGTTTCTTGATGTTTTTAGAGCAGATTAATGTTTTAGACTCAGCAACAAGAGAAATGGTGGTTGATAGAGTAATGGAGATAGACTCTAAAGAATTCTGTCTCGAAGACTTAAAGTGGGTTGTGCTGATGGTACTCTTTAACGTTCCTGGTAAAGAAAACGCCTATGCTCAAATGGAAGATCTTTTATTTGAAGAGCCAGAAGGCCCCTTGCATTAAATCTCAGGTAGTAAAATCTGTGGCAATAAGCCACTGCAAATTGAAGCAAATGGCATGATCGATTATGTCTAAGATCGATCACACTCTTTTTGCCGCTCATGAACACGCACTCGATGGAGATTTTGGTGTGTGTCCTGACTGCGGCGCAAAACTCCAAATTAAACGTGGCAAAAATGGTGCTTTCCTAGGCTGCAGCCAATATCCAACATGTGATTTTGCTAAGCCCTTGCATGACAACGCAACTGTAGAGCTAAAACAAATTGACGGCTCTAAATGTCCTGACTGCGGTATGACCTTAGCGATTAAGAAAGGACGATTTGGTTTATTTATTGGTTGTACTGGTTATCCAGATTGCCACCATATCGAAGCTGTTAAGCAACAAAAGGACATCCACATTGCCTGTCCGTCATGTAAAACAGGCAAACTAATTAAACGCACAAATAAATTCGGTAAAAGTTTTTACGCCTGTGATGGCTACCCAAAGTGTAAATATGTTTTAAATTCGCAGCCGGTAGACAAAGCCTGTCCTAAATGTCATTGGTCAGTTTTAATAGAGAAGAAAGCGGACGGTCAGGTTTATTATCAGTGTCCACAAAAAGATTGCGGTATCAAGGTTCCTATTGATAGCAAATAAGCTCATTTCGTTCTGACGTCTTTCCACATTATCTCATTTGCATTACACTCCACGTCTGATTTTTAAGTATCCCTAGTCAAATGGACATAAGTCAAAATCCACAAAATTTTAAGCAGCAGTTTTTTGCTGGCGAAGTTTTTGCGTATCCCACCGAAGCAGTTTTCGGTCTGGGCTGCGATCCAACTAATGAAGCGGCAGTAATGAAATTGTTGGCGTTAAAAAATAGAAGCCTGGAAAAAGGCTTGATATTGATTGCCAGCAGTAAACAGCAACTAACCCAATATGTGAACTTTTCCGCCATCAACCCAGAGATACTTGCTGAGGTTAAAAACTCTTGGCCTGGGCCAAACACCTGGTTACTACCTAAACAACAAGGCACACCGGACTTTATTACCGGAGGCTCTGATTTGGTAGCTGTTCGGGTGAGTGATCATCCTGTGGTTAACCAAATGTGTGAACAAGTTAACAGTGCAATTGTATCGACAAGTGCGAATTTAAACGGTGAACCACCGGCTAAAACATGCGAACAAGTCTATGCGCAATTTGGTCCCTCCCTACTGTGCGTGCATGGGGCTTTAGGTAATCAAAAAAATCCAAGTCAAATCCGTAATGGCATAACCGGTGAAACAGTAAGAGCAAGTTAAATATGAACTCAAAAAGTACTCCCGATATAGATGCAGTAAAGCGCTTTTTACTGAAACTACAAGATGATATTTGTCATACCCTAGAATTAGTTGATGGAAAAAAACAGTTTAAACAAGATAATTGGCAGCGTGAAGAAGGTGGCGGTGGCCGCACTCGAGTTCTGACCAATGGCCAAGTAATTGAACAAGGTGGAGTTAACTTTTCTCATGTGTTTGGAACCCAGTTACCTGATTCTGCTACTGCCGCTCGACCTGAACTAATTGGCCGCAGTTTTCAAGCAATGGGTGTATCCTTAGTTATCCATCCAAAAAATCCTTATGTGCCAACATCTCATGCCAATGTTCGATTCTTTATGGCTGAGAAAGAAGGAGAGGAACCCGTTTGGTGGTTTGGTGGTGGTTTCGATTTAACCCCTTTTTACCCGTTTATGGAGGATGTACAGCATTGGCATGGTGTGGCGAAACAGGCTTGTTTGCCATTTGGGGAAGGGGTGTATGAAAAGTATAAGGAATGGTGCGACAGATATTTTTATATCAAACACCGAAACGAAACCAGAGGGGTTGGGGGATTGTTTTTTGATGATCTCAATGAATTAGGTTTCGAACAATCATTTGAATTTATGAAGTCTATCGGTAATGGCTTTCTTGATGCTTATATACCTATTGTTGAAAAGCGTAAAGAAACCTCTTATTCGGAACGAGAAAGACAATTTCAATTATATCGACGAGGTCGTTACGTTGAATTTAACTTGGTATATGACCGAGGAACATTATTTGGTTTGCAAACCGGTGGAAGAACAGAGTCTATTTTAATGTCTATGCCCCCGTTAGCTCGTTGGGAATATAATTTCCAACCTCAATCAAATACACCAGAAGCTAGACTCACTGAAGAATTCCTTAAACCACGCGACTGGTTAAACGAACAAGACAAAGGGAAGTAATAGATTTTGGAAATAGACAAATATGCTGTGTTTGGTAATCCAATAGCACAAAGTCGTTCGCCACTTATTCACCAAACGTTTGCTAAGCAACGCAATGAAATTATTGATTATCAAAAGATTTTAGGTCAAAAGGGAAATTTCTCAGCCAATTTAGATGAATTTTTCGCCGATCCTAATGCTAAAGGTTGCAACATAACCAGTCCTTTTAAGCAAGACGCAGTGGAATGGGTTACAGAGCTTTCTCCTGCAGCGGTAAAAGCTGGCGCAATCAATACGATTATTCGCTTAGATGAAAATCGTTTCAGAGGTGAAACCACTGATGGCCCTGGCTTAGTCTTGGACTTGAAACATCAGCACTTTGACTTTACTGACACGCGGATTTTATTAATTGGTGCTGGTGGCGCGGCGAGGGGAGTGATTCTTCCTATCTTAGAGCAAGGCGTTAAAAATATTACGATTGTGAATCGTACAAAAGAAAAAGCCGCAGAACTTGCTAACTGGTTTGCTAATGAACAGGTTTGTGCTGCAGATTTTTCTGAACTAAATACTAAATTATCACAATCTTTTGATTTAATAGTGAACTGCACTTCTGCGAGCTTAAGTGGTCAATTGCCTGATCTATCTGACAATGTGCTGTCGCAAGCAACTATGGTTTACGACATGGTTTACCTTTCAACTCCAACTGTTTTTGTAGAACGAGCCAAAACACTAGGAGTTACCCATACGAGTGATGGCTTAGGTATGTTGGTCGGACAGGCCGCCCATAGTTTTAAATTGTGGCGCGGTTACATGCCAGACATTGAACCGGTAATGCAACAGATAAGACGTATGTTATGAATCAGGCTATTCAAATAGTGGATGGCTTTGAATATGATGAGCGATATAAAGGACTCAAAATTATCGCTATAAATAACGGTGCATTAGTAAACTGTTATATTACCGAAGTGACACAACAAGAAGCGGAAGCATTTTATGCTCTTCATCAATTTGATTTCGAAGAGCATATAAGTTTGCTAATTGAACAAGAAGAGTTTAATCAAAACGGTGATATATCGTTTTCTAAATCTGAACTGCCACTTAACTAAGTATCAGTTCTTAGTTAATTCTAAAGTCGCGCTTAAACTTCAGCTAAATATTCATCTTTAGTCACTAAGTAATTGTCTGCGGAAACTTTTAAGAATGCTATTTCAGCTTCAGATAGTTTTCGAGCTTGTTTCGCCGGGCTGCCAACATATAAGAAACCACTTTTTAAAGTTTTATTTGGTGGCACTAAACAACCTGCACCAACAAACACATCATCTTCGACTATCGCGCCGTCCATTATAATTGCACCCATACCGACCAATATACGATTTCCCAATGTACAACCATGCAGCATACATTTGTGGCCTATGGTTACGTCGTCACCAACAATTAATGGATATCCGTCTGGGTTATTAACGCTGGAGCGGGTAACGTGTAGCACTGTACCATCCTGAATGTTAGTTCTATGACCAATTCGTATACTATTCACATCACCTCTGGCGGCGACTAATGGCCAGATACTCACTTCGTCCCCACAAACTACATCGCCAACTATGACACTGGAATTATCAATATAACACTTAGCTCCAAACACTGGAGTCATTCCTTTAAACGATGAAATTGGTTTTTGCATGTCGTTGTTACCTATATGAAGCGACCTTTGTTTATTAGGACAATACTAACATTGTTTTTAAAAATCGTCCTTTACCGGTTAATAGTAGGCAGTATTAAAGTCTTCTTATATAAGTGTTATAGAACTAAACTTATTTATTTAGCAATGATGTAGCTGTTTTGAGCCAGTATTATTTGGAGTTGTGCTTTATAAAGATTTTAGAAGCTTTGTAAAACTAAGTAATAGGAAGCTTATTCAACTCTGTACCACTGTTCTCTGTTTACGCTTCAATAACTAGAAACGCATCGTCTAAAAAGCCTAAAGATACGAATAACCAAGCATTAGTTTTAAAAAGCTTCTCTAACCGCTAAGCGAAACACTACAAAAGTCAGCTCAAATAATCAGCAAATAAGCAATAATTGACGCAAAAATAAGCAAACAAACGGATTTTTCAATTTATTTTAAAATAGCCCTTGATCTTCGGATTATGGTCTGTAGAATGCGCGCCTCGCTTCGGGACAAACTTTAAAGAATGTCTCTTCTTAATAGCCTTTATATGAATATTAAGAGCAAGCCGCAAGGCAAGTGTGGAGCGGGATGGAGACGATTTAGCGATTTGAAATAAATTCAAAAAAACTAAATAAAAACGTTGACATCAAATACCGGAAGTGTAGAATACGCCTCCCGCTTGAGAGAGACCTAACGGACTCACTAAGCAGAAAGATTTTAAGGGTAACGCCAAGAGGCAGTGACCTAGTGTTAAAAACCTTCGGGTAAAGACACTGAACGTTCTTTAACAATTTGCAAC
>NZ_JAHKPT010000012.1 GCF_018860635.1 Aliiglaciecola lipolytica | reverse complement strand
AAAGGCACAGACTTCAATAGAAAAGACAGTGGACAAAAACAGTAACCTATCTTCAACCCATTGACGGCGATGCTCGAAACTTTTTCCTGTAAATTTATCTTCCCCGCACAAATAAGCACGGCGTACACAGCGAGAAACGCAGTGGTAGTAAGGTGTATCTGTCAAACAGATTTGACGCTTCCTTGCTAAGGGCATTGTTCTTCCTTATAAACCTTATACCTATAGCTTAGTTGATAGTGTCAAAGTGCTAGTCTAGTTTGTGGCTGTCTAAATTTTAGATACCTGTCTAAATACGAGATGTTGTGGCTGTCTAAATATTAGATATTACTAGTCTACTCCTTTACTGGAATGTCTTGGAGTAACTTTATAATTGCGCTGTTGTTGTTCAGGTTAGCTAAATCTATTAGGTAGCTTTTTTCGAGTTCTTGCATTGGATGTCCACAGATAAGATCTTTTATGGTTTGAACTTCACCATTTACAATTGCGGTTTTAAGGGCTGCAAAGTGGGCAATGCTATTATCATTTTGATTCGATGTGCTAGATGTCATTTGTTGTCCTCCAATTTATATTCAAATATTAACCTAGCATATCAATCTGTGTATTAACAATTTCCTCTTCATGCCTTACGACGCATATTCTCAAACAGAGATGGTTCCCAAGGTCGCATTGCCATCAGTATGCCCATGTGTTGACGCTTCGCTAGCGGTAACGCGGCATCTTCTTGGTTGAGGTCAGATGCTTCTTTCGTGAGTTGGTTTAATTTACGCTGAATTATTTCTATTGATGTTTGTGAATATCTACCACGGATATATAACCTAAAATTCCATTTTTCATCTTTTTTGGGAGCCATAAACTTAACCATGACTTCTTGTTCCATGAACTTTTCCAAAGGTCCACCCGGTATCCATCTGAAGTCTTGAGCGATTAAGGTCTTATAATGGTTATTGGGCAACAAACTGATAATTTTAAGCTTGTCCAATTTCGCTAATAGACGAGTGCATTCGAATTGATCAATATCGTAATGTTCAATTAACTCATTATAAGTCCACGAGTCCCGCACACAAACTGCCACTAACAATAGTTTAGGGTCAGCGAGTAATTGTTTTTCCTGCTCAACTGTTAGCTGACTGAGTTTGTCTGTTTGTTGTTGGGCAACAGAAAATAGATCGGATAGTGATATTTGTAGCACATCGCATATTTCTTCTAAACGCTCCAATGTAAAACTGTTGGTTGAAAATATACGTTTTATATTGGCCTCGCTCATGGCTAATTTCTGAGCTAGATCGCGATAGGTAACTTGTTGCTGTTTTAAAAGTTGCTTGAGTGTTTTGCTAACTAGTCCAATTTGACTCATGGTTACTCTTTAGTATTGAATTAATAAACTATTGGTTGAGTTTTAGTATACATAAAACAACTTTGTTTACATAGGGTATACCTTTTCACTATTGTTTATCTCGTTCACAACAAACAGGAAAAACAATATGAAACATTTAACAACTGCATTAATTATTATTTTATCGGCGTCATCGCTAAACGTATATGCAAATGGATCCGCTCACCATAGTGGTCAAGCGAGTAAACATTCTGCATTGGCAGCATCAGAAGGCGCAGCCTCTACAGCGAAAGTGGCAAGCGTTGTGATGGTAACGCCGGTGATTGTCGCCGGTGGCGTGAGCTTAGTCGCTGGAAGTGTTGTTGCCGAAGCCGGAGACGCATTGAGTGATAGCGCAAGAGCTTCACACGCGACTTCTCATCACCAGCATCAACATACGTTGGTTATAACAGAACATACAATCACCGCTGATCCTGCTCCAATCCAGGTGATTAACGAAAAATAAATTAAAACTAGCAATATGAGTCTTGTCATTAAAGTTATTAGGAGAGTAGGGAAATGAAAATTAGCGCATTGTATATATTCATCGTTGTTAGCATTTTTAGTTTTACCGTGCCCAGTGCTTTGGCGGGAAGCCAAAGTGATGCACCCAATCAGCATGAGCCCGAAGAAATTGTAAAGTTCGCTAAAGATGTTGAAAAATATGCGGCATCAAAAGGCGCTCGAGCATTTATCATCGCCAGAGTAGGCAGACCAGAGAAAGATTTGCCTAAAGGAATTAAGTTCACGCATACCGCCATTGCCTTGTATTCAAATATCACCTTAGATAGTGGTGAAGTTGTGCAAGGTTATGCAATTCATAACCTTTATCAACAAAACGGAAAAGCGGATAAAAGTGAGCTAGTCGTTGACTATCCCGTAGACTTCTTTTGGGGAGTACATGAGTTATCTGCAGGAATTTTAATTCCTAATATGGAAGTTCAACAGAAATTAATAGACTTGATCGGTTCAGGTAAAGATAAAACCTTGCATAACCCAAACTATTCGGTCATTGCTAATCCGTTCAATTCGATATTTCAAAATTGCACTGAGTATACACTCGATTTGCTTAACTCGGCTATTTACAACACTCAGGATGTCGCGCAATTAAAGGTCAACGCAAAAGCACACTTTCAAGCACAACGAGTGAGAACCAGTCCATTTAAATTACTATTAGGATCTATGTTTATGGATGGTGTCACCACCAAAGATCACAGTGGAAAAGTATATACCACTACGTTTACAACCATTGGTCAGTATCTACGTCAAAATGAACTCGCCAGCGAATTTGTTACTTATTCAGCATCTGGAGACATAAATACATTGTAAAGTATAATATTAATAAACTTTAAGGCTTGAAATAATCAACATTTTATAACTGGGTTTATCATTAGTGTTTTTGAAGGCAAACTGCATTCATACTTTCAGCAACACTCGAAACAAGTGAGAATAATCATGACAACACAAACGTTAAATACTGCATTACAAGCTCCAACTAAATCTTATACTTATGCCGCGGTTGCAGCATTAATCATTGGCATAGGGGCTTACGGTGTTGGACTTTTTAACGCACAAATGTTACTCAATGAAAAAGGCTACTATTTGATAACCTTACTTTATGGTTTGTTTTCAATAGTATCATTGCAAAAAAACGTGCGAGACAAAGCTGAAGGCATTAACACTTCTTCAATTTACGGAAGCCTATCTTGGATATCAACAGGGTTAGCCATAGCACTGTTGGTGATTGGGTTGATTAATGCTGATTTATTATTAAGTGAAAAGGGATTCTACGCTATGGCATATACATTGAGTTTGTTTGCTGCTGTTACGGTTCAGAAAAATGTTCGGGATAAACAAGCTGCGACAAATGAAGGAATTGAAAATACCGTGAAAAATAAACAAACCTCAGAATTAGCCGCAGAATAATCTGCGATCTAGCAAGGTATTAAAGCCTGTTTAGTCACTAAACAGGCTTTTTCAGTTTATAACTCTTCAACTCTATATGACGTGGTAATGTTCACATTGCCTGCTAACATCAACATCACTGAACAATATTTTTCACATGATAGCTGCACCGCGCGAGCTAAATGTTTATCACTTATTTTTTCACCGCTAACCACATATTCGGCATGAATATCTGTAAATACTTTCGGGGCTGATTCGGCGCGAGTGGCTTTGAGTTCACATCGACAACTACGTAAAGGCAGACGAGATTTTTTCATGATCTCCACCACATCAACTGAAGAACAAGCACCTACCGATAATAAGACAGTTTCCATCGGAGTTAATTGCTCGCCATTTCCGTCTAATTGAAGGGTTTTTCCTGAGTCGGTTTCACAATCAAACAGCATATCTTTTTGCCAGGTAACAGTCGCCTGCATTACATGTTCCTTATTCATATCGTAAGAGCTTTACTTTACGAGAGTGATTTTATTTTTGTCGATTAAAATTCGTTTTTGCTTAAACAATGAGCCCAGCGCTTTTTTATAAGCATTTTTACTGGCGCCAAAACGCTGAGTTATTTCATGAGGTGGGCTTTTGTCTGTTAAGGTTGAAAGACCGTCATGGGCAATCAAATCGTCGATGATCAAATCGGTTAACTCTTTTCTGGCGCGCTCACTATGGAATTGAAAACATAAATCGATTTTGCCATCTTCGCGAATGCGTTTCACAAAACCTTTCATCTTTTGGCCAGTACGAATTGGTTTAAAGACCTCATCTTTAAAAATCAAACCGAGATGGGTACCATTAATTACGGCTTTGTAGCCTAAATCAGTGCGGCCACAAATAATTAAATCTGCTTCTACGCCGGCTTTAAGGTCGTGGCCGTCCTCGGTTAAAAAATCACGAAGCTTGGTGGATGCAGCAAGTCGTCCAGTTTCCGGATCCTCAAAAACATATACAACGTATTCGATACCTTCTGACATTGGTCGTTCTTGTTCACTAAACGGCACCAATAGATCTTTTTCCAATCCCCAATCTAAAAATGCGCCAACACGGGTCAGGCTTTTTACTTTTAGTACCGCCACTTCATTTACTTGGGCGAAGGGAATTTTTGAGGTCGCAATAATACGATCTTCGCTGTCATGGTAGATAAACACATCGACCATTTGACCTACTTCACAGCCTTCAGGGGCAGAGCCATTTGGCAATAAAATACGCTCTACTTGCGAACCATCGAGATAAAATCCAAAGGGTAATTTGTCAACCACTTCTAAGTGATTCATTTTTCCAATTTGTAGCATACACCTGACTTTTTTTAAGAATGAAGTAAACTAGCGAATCTCGGTCGTGATCTTGGTGAAAATCTTCATTTGGAATTCGCCTTAGATCATCATTATATCTGAATTTACTAGGAGCAATAAGCGCTTGATCAAACTAAATTGTGACTTAGGCGAAAGTTATGGCGCGTGGCGCATGCCACATGATGATTTGATCATGCCATATGTTGATATGGCAAATATTGCCTGCGGTTTTCATAGTGGCGATCCGCAAGCCATTCAATCAGCCATACAATCCGCTAAAAAACATAATGTAAAAATAGGGGCACACCCTTCCTATCCAGACTTACAGGGTTTTGGCCGTCGGAGTATGGCGCTAACTGAAACTGAGCTTATTCCACTCATGCATTATCAAATAGCGGCATTAGAGGGCATGGCAAAACTACAATCTAAAACCGTTGATTATGTGAAACCTCATGGCGCTTTATACAATGACATGATGGCCAGTAAAGGTTTATTTGAGACAGTTTTAAAAGCGCTGAGCAGTTATTCCGAAAGATTAATATTAGTTATTCAAGCCGTGTCTAATTGGCAATCCTATCAACAATTAGCTGATCAATATAAAATTGAACTTCAATATGAAGCCTTTGCAGATAGGCGTTATGCAGACACGGGCTTACTGTTATCCCGCGCTAAACCTGGCGCAGTGTTGCAGTTAAATGATATGTTTTCGCAAGTGAGAAGAATGGTTGAGCGTCAAGAAGTGGTATCTGCTACTGGACAAATTTTACCATTAAAAATTGATACTCTGTGTGTACATGGTGATAGTGCAGGGGCAGCAGAGGCTGTTAAACACATACGTGAATTATTGTCCTAATGTTTCCGATTGAACCAATCAAAATAGATGTCGCCAGCGAAAATGCGCTTATCGTGTATTTTGCAGGGGCAACATTGAATCGTAAAAATCAACAGGTGAGTATGTTTGTGCATTTATTGGAACAAGCAAATTCGCCTTGGTTGTTAGATGTGACTCCTGCTTACCACTCTGTACTGATTACCTTTGATATTTTGCAAACCGATTATTTTGCAGTAAAAGCTCGAATAATCGAATTGGTGAAAGCTTTAAAAGATGGCCAAACAAAACAAATATTTGCGAACCAAGAGACGAACATTGTGGAGCTGCCCGTTTGTTATGGGTTGAGCGAAGATAACGATTTGCAGCGGATCGCGGACCACAATCAGATCACGGTCGAACAAGTTATTCAGTTGCATCAACAAAATAGTTATCGTGTTTATTGTTTAGGGTTTTCTCCTGGTTTTGCATTTCTAGGAGAAACCGATGAAAAAATCGCAACGCCTAGACTAACCACTCCTCGCAAACAAGTGCCTAAAGGTGCTGTGGCTATCGCTGACAGACAAACTGCTGTTTATCCAAATGTCTCACCGGGTGGATGGAATATCGTCGGTGTGTGTCCATTAGCGTTATTTGTTCCAGAGCGAGCTTCACCATCGCCTTTTAAAGTGGGTGATACGGTTAGATTTAAGGAAATTAGTGAACACAAGTATTACCAGTTGTTGGAGGCAAATAGGTGACTGACTTTGTTGAGGTAATAGCGACCGGATTGCAAAGCATATTAGTGGATTCAGGTCGCAGCGGTTATCAGCACCTTGGAATTACCACAGGCGGTCCAGCAGATCGTCGTAGTTGCTTGTGGGCTAATTGGCTTTGTAACAATCAAAATATAGCCGCCAGCATTGAAGTCATAGGTTGCGGGTTTAGCCTCAAAGCACATTCTTATTGTGAAGTGGCTATTACCGGCGCAGCAACACAGATCACGATTAATGGCCTAAGTTATAGTCCTTGGCGCAGTTTTGCATTAGGTGCTGGCGATTCTTTAACGATTAACAAAGCGGATAATGGACTGCGCAGCTATGTTGCAATCCAACAAGGTTTTCGAGTCCCAGAAACATTTGGGAGCTGTACAACAGTCACAAGAGATAGGTTAGGGGGATTAACTCAAGACGGGCAACCTTTGAAACAAGGCGATCGAATTGCATTCTATAGTCAAACTCATGCCATTCACCCCGTAACCGCAAAAATCGCTCCTCTTGAAGCACAAAGAAATGCTATTGTTGACCCTTACAGTGAATTGACCTTGCGTTTAATCGAGGGTTATCAAATTGATGATTTTACACCTACGGCACTTAAACAATTTTATCTTAATCAATATGTTGTAAGCCCTGACTCAAGTCGGATGGCTACCAAATTAACGGGTAATCCTATCAAAGCGCCGAACAAGCCTATGTTATCTGAAGGTATTACCCGAGGGGCTGTGCAAATTCCTCAACAAGGTTTACCAATTATAATGTTGGATGATCGGCAAACTGTGGGAGGCTACTTTAAAGTCGGTAGTGTGTTATCCATTGATTGTGATTTATTGTCACAAGCAACACCTGGTTGCAGAGTCACTTTTTCACCAATTGATATTCATACTGCGCACAACTTGGTTAATTTAGCTGAGGTTAAGCACACAAATCTGTTCACTCAAATTAATTTTAATTAATACATTTTTGGCCAGAATATGACGGAAACAATTGTATACCTAAACGGTACTTTTATGCCTCAAAGCGAGGCAATGATATCTCCATTAGATCGTGGATTTTTGTTTGGTGATGGGATTTACGAAGTCATACCTGCTTACGATCGCAAAATGGTCGGTTTCACTCCGCACATTGCACGTTTGCAAACGAGTTTATCCGCTATTGGCATTACACTAGATTGGTCTGTCGACAAGTGGCGTAAAGTACTGAATGAATTATTGGAGCACAATAGTGGAGATAGCCTAGCGGTTTATATCCAAGTGAGTCGTGGTGTCAGTCCAAAACGTCAGCATGGATTCCCAGATAATGTTAAGCCCACAATGTTTATGATGTGTTATGCCATAAAACCACCGGTTAACTATGATGATTCTGATAACAAAGGATTAGCCTTAGTCAGTCAACAGGATCTGCGTTGGCGTCAATGTCATATTAAGTCTACGTCTCTACTGGGTAACGTTTTGCATTATCAAAGTAGTCAAGATCATAAAGTAGATGAATGTTTACTTTATAATGAAAATAAGCAGATTACTGAAGCATCCTCATGTAATGTTTTTGTGGTGAAAGACAAACAAATTTTCACTCCGCCGTTAGACTCTCAATTATTACCCGGCATTACTCGCGCGATCGTACTAGATTTATTAACCACTCAAACTAACTACCAAGTTTTTGAGCAGAATATTAGTCTACAACAAGCCCGTTCAGCTGATGAAATATGGTTAACCAGCTCGACCAAAAATATCGCTCCAGCAGTGAGTTTAGATGGTGAAGCAATAGCAGATGGAAAAATTGGTGAAATATACAAAGAACTAAACCTGTTATTTAATAAATTTAAATACGATTACTGATTTCTAATTTTAATCGTTAGACATTCCCTTTGCTGTAGGACAGGTATACTTAATGAGTCGCCCCACCGAAATTACTATTGATTTGAACGCGTTAGTGGCTAATTGTAATTATGCAAAATCACTTTCTCCAGACAGTCAGACTGTCGCTGTAGTTAAAGCAGATGCCTATGGTCATGATGCTGTCGAAATCGCTAAAGCGCTGCAACAGCATGTGTCAATGTTTGCCGTTTCTAGCCTTGAAGAAGGTCTCGAATTGAGGCTGCAGGGCATCAAACTACCGATTCTGTTATTGGAGGGCTGTTTTCACCAAGAAGAACTATTTATTGCGTGTAAACAAGGGTTTAGTGTGGTTATGCATAACCAGTTGCAGTTGCAGATGTTACAAAATTTGAATGCTGAAGAAACGGTTGAAGTGTGGTTGAAAGTTGATACAGGTATGCATCGGCTTGGATTTCAACCTGAAAATGTAACTGCTATTTTTAGCCAGTTAAAAAGCACTAAGCAAGTTAACAACGTGGTGCTTATGACGCACTTGTCAGTGGCTGATGAAATCGATAACCACTTTACCAGCTCTCAACTAAAGAAATTTATTGCTTGTTGTGAACAATTAGAAGGTAAATTTTCAGAGACAATTTATACCAGCATAGCGAACTCGGCTGCGATAAAAGCATGGCCGTTAGCCAGAGGAACATGGAATCGTCCGGGGATTATGTTGTATGGCGTGTCGCCATTTATGTCTAATCACGATATGCAGCAACAACTAATACCAGTTATGACGTTAAAGTCAAAGGTCATTGCACTGCGAAATGTTTCGCAAGGTGAAAGTGTAGGCTATGGCAACACTTGGAAAGCCGAACAAGAGTCTGTAGTGGCAACAATCGCTGTGGGGTATGGTGATGGTTACCCCCGCACAGCTAAGCTTGGAACACCGGTACTGGTGAACGGTCAAAGGGCTAAGCTGTGTGGCAGAGTGTCTATGGATATGATCACGGTTGATGTTACCGGATTGCTAGATATAGAAGTTGATTCTGACGTTGAATTGTGGGGAAAAAGTTTATTGGCTAACGAAGTTGCAAGCTGGGCAGATACCATTGGTTATGAATTGGTAACACGGATGCCTAAACGAACTCGTCGCCGAATCATTAACCTATAGAAGATTGAATTTCTACTTCAATCTTCTAATTAAGATTACATGTCTTCGTCACAATTCCCATCGGTGCACTCACCATAAAGATACAAGCTGTGATGAGTTAACTTCATTTTGTTCTGACTAGCGACTTCGTCTTGACGTTTTTCAATAATCGGATCTTCAAATTCGATTACTTTGCCGCATTTTAAGCAGACTAAATGATCATGATGTTGTTTGTGGCTAATTTCAAATACAGACTTACCGCCTTCAAAGTGGTGTCTATTCAAAATTCCCGCATCATCAAACTGATTCAAAACACGGTAAACAGTCGCTAAACCTATTTCTTCACCTTGCTCAATCAATAACTTGTATACGTCTTCAGCACTAATATGTTGGTTCGCAGGTTCCTGCAAAACCTCGAGGATTTTAAGTCGTGGCAGGGTAATTTTTAGCCCTGCTTTTTTTAATTCTTTATTTTGATCCATCTGTTTTTCTAAACGATAATTGGTGGGTTCATTATAGGGAAGTAATTCAAATATGAAAGGGATAGCGAACAAACTAATCACTAAAGGGATTAAATATTTCAATTACATCAACATTTTTTTAACATAGCGTGCTTTCTGAACAGATTTACGAATTTAAACTCACAAACTGAGTGCTTGTCCAAATGTTCTATACTGAATTATTTCAAATTGAAAATTACGTCAAATTTAATATCCATTCTTGATTAGAAGGGATAAATCGTTTGGCTAAGTTTAGGATTCGATATGAGACTAAATGTAGTAGGTAAGATTATTGCTGGTTTCGTTTTGGTCGGTTGCGTGATGGTGGTCACCAATATAGTGTCTTATTTTGGATTGGCTGATATTCGTGATTCCGCGCAAAGTGTAGTGCAACAGAAAATGCCGGTGCAAGCCAGCATGTTGCAAGTTCAAACCGGAATTTTGTCACTGGCTACAATATCAACAAATGCTTATTTTGAACAATCCATAAAGCAATTGCAGAGTAATCAACAAACCTTCGATCGGTTGTCCACAGAGTTCACTGTTAACCTCAAAAACCTTAATCAAATAATTGGTGAAACAAATACTGCGTTTCAACTAGGCGCACAGCATGCATCCGCGTATGTTACACAGTCTAAGAATATGTACCAAGCGAGAGTTCAACAGCTGTTATTGACAGCAGAGATCGACCAAAATGCGGCTAATATTATTGCTGTGGCTGACGAAACTAGTGCGCTATTAGGTGACTTAACCTTCTTAGAAGGGGATGCTCCCAATCTCGATATCTTAATTGGTACGGCGATTAATGCAGACAATAAAATTATGCCGTTATTTAGTGCAATAAAAGAGTACATAACAACCAATAACACTGAAATAAGTGAAACGATTAAAGGGGATATTGAATTTACCTTAAGTAATGTAGCAGTCGATATTGACTATTTAAATAGATTATCAGAAACAGTAGACACCCAAGGTTACATTGACGGGCTGAATGCACAATTCTCACAATTACAAAAACTACTGTTACAAGATCCCGGTTTATTCTCAGCTCAACAGGAAAAAATTTCGTTACTTGTTAAAGCAAAAGATTTTAATGTTATTGCCAATCAACATTTAGATAGCGCTAAACAACACTTTTCGACGGTTTTTTCCGAAGTTAACCAAGATACTTTATTAGGGCAAAATGCCATTATCGAAACGGTTAACTCTAACATTTGGAAAGGTCTTATATTTTTAGGTATTGCTGTTGCTGCGGCAATAATCTTTGGAAGCATAACGACGCGCAGCATTGCAGCACCCATCGCAAGAATTAATCGTAGTTTAGGACTAATTAGTAGCGGAGATTTAACCCATAAGGCGTATTCAACCAATCAGGACGAATTTGCTATATTGGCAACCAACGTTAATAAAGTCACTGAAAGCTTGCGTGCGGTTGTTGAAAAAATTCTATTGCAAGAAGCGTCGTTAGAAAATGCCATGCAAACAACAGCCAATTTGAGTGAACAAACGTTAATTCAAGTTGAGCAGCAAAAACAACAACTCAATTTAACCGCCGCTGAAACCAATTCTATTCGACAAGCGAGCAAATCTAACACGCAACAAATTCAGCATGGTATGCATCAATTGCAACAGGTGAGTAAACAAAGTGCCAATGTGAGTAAATTAGTTTCTTCAACTCATAAGCAAATATCTGAACAAACTCAACAAGCAGAGCAATCCTCTACCATTATTCATCGATTAGACGAAAACAGTAAAAAAATTGGCAGTATATTAGACGTGATTAAAACAATTGCACAGCAGACCAATTTATTAGCATTAAATGCCGCAATTGAAGCTGCAAGGGCAGGTGAGCAAGGGCGTGGTTTTGCAGTCGTAGCAGATGAAGTGCGTACACTAGCAAATCGTACCCAAAACTCGACGGCCGAAATTGAAGCTATGATTGAAAGTTTGCAGCTTGATGCAGAGCAAGCTGTCAAAGCGATTAGCAGTGGTAATGAATTTGCCAAGCAAAGTGAGCAGCAAATTTTTGACGTGGCACAACAAGTAACACAAATAAATGAAACCATAGATAGTTTACGAAAAATGAATCAAGAAATTGTTAGCTCTACTTTGGAGCAGGATAGCTTGTTTGAGAAAATTGCAATTAAACTGAACAATGTCGTCGATTTGGCTGAGAAAAGTGCGGAATCTACGCATTCTTCAACCGCGGCAAACCAAACATTAACTGATTTGATGGTTGAAATGAAAAAGGCAGTTAGTCAGTTCAAGTTGTAAACGGGGTTGTTTAAACCCCTTGTTGTGCGAGGCACAACAAGGGGGCAACTTTACAAGTACATTCAACACTTTGTTGCCGTGTTGATAAAAGGATAAATAATTCTAGTAATTTATGCCAGCTCAGACAAACAAAGCTCTTCGTGAATCTGTTTGCACCAGTCTTTCACTCGCTGCTCGGTTAGCTCTGGTTGACGATCTTCATCGATGCCAAGCCCAACGAAGTGTTCGTCGTCTGCCATGCCTTTAGATGCTTCAAAATCATAACCTTCACACGGCCACTGTCCTACCAAAATCGCACCTTTGGCTTCCACAATATCCCGTATCATACCCATCGCATCTAGAAAGTATTCAGCGTAATCTTCTTGATCGCCACAACCGAAAATAGCGACTAGTTTGTCGTTAAAATCAATTTCTTCCAGCTCAGGAAAAAAATCATCCCAATCACATTGAGCTTCGCCGTAGTACCAGGTAGGGATCCCGAATAAAAGTAAATCGAATTCGGCAATGTCTTCTTTACTGCTTTTAGCAATATCATGAACATCAATGAGATTCTTACCCAGTTCTTTTTGGATCATTTTCGCAACATGTTCTGTGTTGCCTGTATCACTTCCAAAAAATAAACCTACACTTGCCATTCCAACTTTCCTTTACTTAACTAATTCGATGCCTAATTATATTAAATGCCACTGTTTTCCCAAAAGATCTGGATCAAACCTTTAGCAATAAATCCGGCTGCACCTAAAAATAAAACAAGATAAACAACTGCTCGACCAAGGAAGGGCACATTGTTCTTTTTTAATACATCGTGTATCGCAAACCCCATAAGGGCAAATAGCGCGACCAAAGTCAGGTTTAACACGATTGCCTCTATTTGCTCATAATATTCATTTAGCATCGCAAAACCTTCAGAATAAAAAAACGCGCAGAATATACCACACAAAGTGACGCAAGCGAATTACCCACAAGTATCATTTTGCAAAAAATCGCTGACTAAACGATTAAAGATGACTGGTTTTTGTGCATGTAACCAATGTCCAGCTGAACCAATCACTTTTGCACTGCTATTTGGAAACAATGCGCTAATGGCAGATTTGTGTTCAGGTAAAATATAGTCTGACTGACCACCTTTAATAAAAAGTACCGGTACCGAGCAAACATTATCACTGCTAATTCCTTTAGAAATTGCGGGGTAATCCCGTTGCAGTAACTGTAAGTTAAAGTCCCAGCGCCAGTTACCATCAACTTGTTTTAAACTTTTTAATAAAAATTGACTTACACCAGGCTCTTTTAAATATTCAGACATCACAGCATCAGCATCACCTCTTGACGTTATACTTTTTAAGTCAACGGCATTTAATGCTTTAAATACATTCTGGTGGCGAGGTGTATAGCTCACAGGAGCAATATCAGCAATGACCAACTTGTCAATTAGTTGCGGGTTATCGAGGGCTGTTTTCATGGCTATTTTGCCGCCTAAAGAATGCCCTAAAATGGATACTTTTGTTATGTTCACAGAAGCTATTAACTGTACAATTTTGTTAGCATAGCTAGTGAATGAAAATGCATCAGTAAAAGCCGATTTACCATGGTCAGGTAAATCGATACTCAAAACATTGTGACTGTCCTCAAGTGCTTTTCTTACCATAGACAAATTATCTAGGCTGCCAAATAGGCCATGTAAAAGCGCTAAATAAGGTTTTTCAGCTTGATTGCTGCTTAAATGATAATTAATAGATTGCATAAGTGTTTAGATAGGGATAATTGCTTGCTAAAACAAGCAATTTAATTGAATTAATTGCACATAGCCAGAAATTAGCCACATTCTGACTATGTGTTTAACAGATTACTTACATATTAGGGTAATTAGGTCCTCCTGCACCCTCAGGTGTTACCCAAACAATATTTTGCGTAGGATCTTTAATATCGCAGGTTTTACAATGCACACAATTCTGCGCATTAATTTGCAGCTTTTTGTCACCCTCAGGGCTGTCAATAATCTCGTAAACGCCAGCAGGACAGTATCGTTGCGCCGGTTCATCGTATTTCGGTAAGTTTATGACGATGGGAGTTGCCGGATCTTTTAAACGCAAATGGCAAGGCTGATCTTCTTCGTGATTGGTATTCGATAAAAATACTGATGAAAGTTTATCGAAACTAATTACGCCGTCAGGCTTAGGGTATTCAATTTTCGGAAATTCACTGGCTAAGCCTATAGCGCCATGATCAGTAGTCGTATCTTTAAGCTTAAAGAGGACTTTACCACCAAGGATATTTTGCTCAAACGTATTGTAAGCACCCCCTAAAAAGGTACCAAACTTGTGTAATGCAGCGCCGAAATTCTGTGAACTATAAAGTTCTTTGTACAACCATGAATTTTCGAATTTTTGTGCATAGTCGGTTAAATCTTGACCCACTTTATCTTGGCTGATTGCCTCAACAATGGTTTCAGCGGCAAGCATGCCCGATTTCATCGCTGTGTGATTTCCCTTTATTTTTGCAAAGTTAAGGGTGCCAGCATCACATCCTACAAGGATCCCCCCTGGAAATGTCATTTTGGGAAGGGAATTATATCCTCCTTTAGCAATTGCTCTGGCACCATAGGAAACCCGCTTACCACCTTCTAAATATTGCTTTAGCACTGGATGCTGTTTAACTCTTTGGAATTCGTCAAAAGGACTCAGGTGTGGATTCTTGTAGTTAAGATCAATAATGATCCCCACTAAAACTTGGTTATTCTCTGCGTGATATAAATAACTTCCACCGGTTTCGCTATTGAGTGGCCAGCCAGCAGTGTGAACCACCAAACCTTCTTGATGTTTGCTTGGGTCGATATCCCAGATCTCTTTAAAGCCAATACCATAATGTTGAGGTGCTTTGTCTTTATCGAGTTCAAACTTAGATATCAGTTGTTTGCCCAAGTGACCACGACACCCCTCGGCGAAAACTGTGTACTTTGCTCGTAATTCCATGCCAGGCATATAGCTGTCTTTGTGTTCGCCAGAAGCACTTATGCCCATATCGCCGGTGATAATTCCGCCCACGCTGCCATCTTCGTTGTATATTATTTCTGAAGCGGCAAAGCCTGGAAAAACCTCTACGCCCAATTGTTCCGCTTGATCGGCTAACCAACGGCATACATTCCCCATACTAACGATATAATTACCTTGGTTGTGCATGGTTTTTGGGGTCATGAAGTTAGGTAATTGCGTCGCTGAGCTTTGATTCTTTAAATAGTAAATGTGGTCCTCAGTGACTTTTGTGGTCAGAGGGGCCCCTCGGTCATTCCAATCAGGAAAAAGTTCGTCCATAGCTTGGGTTTCGAAAACCGCACCAGAGAGAATATGGGCACCAACTTCTGAACCTTTTTCAACTACACATACCATTAACTCTTGTTCATTTTGTTGAGCTAATTGCATAATTTTACAAGCAGTTGATAGTCCGGCTGGCCCAGCACCTACAACTACAACATCAAACTCCATCGATTCACGTTCCACGGGTTTCTCCCCTTATAGATATCTATTAATTAAAGAAATAAACAATTAAGTAACTATCACCCACAGTTACCAAAGTTGATTGATACTATTCATCAAGTATATAGTTTGCATCAACCAAAAAGCAGGTCCTGAAAGTACCTTTTAACCTGTCATTAAAGTCAATTAAATCAATATCTTACTTGGCAATTTAATCTTGGTTTTTGGGCGAAATTAAGCTTGAAAAATAGCGCTTTTTATTAACATTAACATAATAAAACTTAAGCTCAAATGGAAATAATGACCTACAATTTATAACCAAAATACGGGAAGCCAGATTTGTAACTTTGATAACACTTAGTTGACGCTTAGGTAAACAGCCAGTAAATTTACGCAACCTTACAAATACGCATAATTTGCGTTATAACTTCTCTACACTTTATATCTGATTAGAGGTAAACATGAAAATTTTAGTGCCGGTTAAACGTGCCATTGATTACAACGTAAAAGTACGCGTTAAAGCCGATAACACAGCGGTTGATTTGACCAACACAAAGATGTCTATTAATCCGTTCTGTGAAATCGCAGTCGAAGAAGCGGTTAGACTAAAAGAAAAGGGTATTGCCACTGAAATCGTGGTGGTTTCAATTGGTGATAAAGCCTGCCAAGAACAAATAAGAACCGCTTTAGCACTAGGTGCAGATCGTGGAATCCAAATTGATACCAGTGAAACGCTAGATTCTTTACAAGTTGCTAAACTTCTATCAAAAGTGGTTGAAGAAGAGCAACCAGGCTTAGTTATTCTAGGTAAACAGTCTATTGATTCGGATAATAATCAAACCGGTCAAATGTTAGCTGCGCTAACAGGTATGCCACAGGGTACTTTTGCATCTGTTGTGGATGTGGATGGTGATAAAGTAAAAGTGACCCGTGAAATTGACGGTGGTTTACAAACTGTTGAATTGAATCTTCCAGCGGTGGTGACTACAGATTTACGACTCAATGAGCCACGTTATGCAACGTTGCCTAATATTATGAAAGCAAAACGCAAACCTATCGATGTTAAAGCGGCTGATAGTTTTGGTGTAACGCTTACGTCGAACGTTAAAACGTTAAAAGTAATGCCGCCAGCACAACGTAAAGGTGGTATTAAAGTAGCTGATGTAGCAGAGCTCGTCGAGAAATTAAAAACAGAAGCGAAGGTGATCTAATGGCTGTTTTAGTATATGCAGAACACGACAATGAACAACTAAAATCTGAAACTCACAAGTTAGTTAATGCGGCCAGTAAAATGGGCGCAGATGTGGTTGTTTTGGTTGCAGGACAAAACTGCACAGGCGTAGCTGAACAAGCAGCTAAGATTGCAGGCGTAAGTAAGGTGCTATTGGCAGATAACGCTGAATACGCTCATCAGTTAGCTGAGAATATTGGCGATCTGGTCACAGAGTTAGCTGCTGATTATTCTCATGTGATTGCAGCCGCTACCACCACCGGCAAAAACTTTATTCCTCGTGTAGCTGCACTATTAGATGTCGCACAGATATCTGATGTTATTGCTGTTGAAAGCGAAGATACCTTTGTCCGTCCTATTTATGCCGGTAACGCAATTGCTACGGTACAAAGTAGCGACAGCAAAAAAATTCTCACAGTTCGAGCTTCAGCATTTGACGCTGCAGAAGAAACAGGCTCAGCTGCTGTCGAAGCAATTGATAATGTGAAGACTTCTGAAAAATCATCATTTGTTAGTGCTGAATTGACCAAATCTGAACGTCCTGAATTAACTGCCGCTGAGGTCATTATTTCAGGTGGTCGCGGAATGCAAAATGGTGAAAACTTCAAGTTACTTGAAGGTATCGCTGATAAATTAGGCGCTGCAATTGGTGCATCTCGTGCTGCTGTAGACGCTGGCTTCGTACCAAATGATATGCAAGTTGGGCAGACGGGTAAAATCGTTGCTCCTCAACTGTATATTGCGGTGGGCATTTCTGGTGCCATTCAACATTTGGCGGGTATGAAAGATTCAAAAGTCATTGTTGCTATCAACAAAGATGAAGAAGCGCCGATCTTCCAAGTTGCCGACTACGGTTTAGTGGGAGATTTGTTTGATGTGTTGCCTGAGCTAGAAGCGGCACTTTAGACTATATAAAAATTATAAAGGCAGTCTGCTGTGAAGCAAAACTGCCTTTTTTATGATTCGTTGTTAGTCGTTTTTTGTGCTGAAGATAGTTAGCAAAAATTACACAGATACGACAGAGTTCTCATCAAAGGAAATTGGTGATGTTACGTAAGCATCGGCGTTCCAATCATTTTCCCATTTTTCATCGTCTAATAAATATCGAAATTGATATTCTGCATCAGCTGGAAGATCTACGGTTGAAGAGAAAGAACCATTTTTCAGTTTCTTCATAGGAGCCGTAGCAGTATCCCAATCATTAAAGTCGCCCACTAAACGCACTGTCTCAGCATTCTTAGCTTCTTCCTTCGATAATTTGAAAGTTACTTTACACACTGGTTTCGATTTAAGATATTGTTTTTTGAAGCTCATAAGCTCCTCCTTTAGGTAATTAAATTACATTAATAGACTATTAATGCAGCAATATTACAGTTTTAATCTAATTTTGTGAAATATAATTACACCATTTCCCGATTTAATCAGTGCAATCTAAGTGGATACGCCCTCATAAGGTGCGAAATTAAGCTCCCGCTTAAATTTTGTGCACTGATTTGGCGTGAAATCACCTTTTTAAACGGTTTACCTGCTATTTATAAGTTATTAACTCATATATTGTGCCAATTTTCCTTAATCTAGATCAACAAGTATACAATCATCGTTGATTACAAAATTCATTGTCTTGACCAACATAATTTACTGCTTGATGTAACTACCGAAATTCAGATTAAACGATGGGTAATTATAGACTCATATTGTTTGGATTTTGTAGTTTCGAGGGGGAAATTTTTAGTTTAATGATGTGCAAAATGGCAAGTAAAAACAGCTGAAGTCTGTTTCTAATTGGAGATGAAATTATCTGCAGTTTCGCCCTTGCTAAGTATTAAAGCAGATAAAAAAAACGATCCTAAAAGGATCGTTTTTATATGTATATGAGGTATTTTTAAATTAATAGAAGCTTATTTTTGCTTCAATACCAAAGATACGTGGTTGGTTCATAATTCCAGTTAGGTTATTGAAATCTATTGCACCTTTTACATTATCTTCATCGGTAATATTTCTACCGAAAAGTGCGATAGTGTAGTTGTTTTGGTAGTTCTCATAACCAATACGCAGTCCACCTTCGTAATTACTATCGGTGGTGAATTCAACTGAATCATATAGGAATAAACTGGTTTCACCTTGGAAGGCCCAATCTGTGAATACAAATAATTCGCCATCATCGCCGATTGGTGCAGCGTATCTTGCGGTGAAGTTGAAAATTGTTTCAGGCGCTTGTGGGAAAGGGTTGCCATCGATGCTTGCGGCATAACCATCAGGACGTGGATCAAATACGGTGCAATTTCCTGTGAATGCAAAATCAGCATTGGCGCCACATGGTAGGATAGTCAAACCACTATCTTGAATTTCTGTGTGGTTATAACTGTAGCCTGCAGTTAATGTTAGATAGTCTGTTACCAAATATTCCACATCAATTTCAAAACCATATCCGACACCTTTGTCAGCATTGATCAGCGCAGTCGTATTTGCACCACCGCCAATTGCACTTAATTGCATGTCGTCAATTTCATAGTAAAAAGCAGCGGCATTGATGCGTAAGGTATTATCTAACAGGTCTTTTTTGATACCCAATTCAGCAGAATTAATGGTTTCTGCTTCTGCAACTGAAGGACTTGCTTCAAATGCAACATCGCGGCCTTGTATGGTTTGTGCTCTAAAACCATTCGCTAGTCGAGCAAACACTGAGGTGTCGTTATCTAGCTTATAATTTGCGCTTAGTTCCCAGCTTAATTGTCCATCATCAACATTGATGTCTTCGTACTCTTGGATTGATGCAGCACCAATTACTAACGCGAAGCCGTCAACATTCTGTTCGCCAACGATCAAAGATTTTTCATCATAGGTATAGCGAAGACCACCAGTTACCTCTAATTTTTGGTTAACTTGATAAGAGGTTTGACCAAAAACAGCCCAAGTCGTGTTTTCATGATAGACGGTGGTCGCGCCGTAAAATCCATCTATACTGGTTACGTTAAAAGATGAATCATAATAAAATGCGCCCACTTGCCAACTCATCGCTTCATCTGTTTCACTGGCTAGGCGAATTTCTTGAGTTAACTGTTCTAAATCATCCAACTTATCTTGTGTAACTGCAGAAAACGCAATGTTACCAGGGAAAGTGGTTTCTTCAGTACCATCACCATTTATATCTGCTGGTTCGTTTAATACTACACCACCATCAATATCACCTAAGCTATAACCTTCAGCTTGTTCGTATGCGGTAATGCTGGTTAAAGACATATTTTCAAGCGCAAATTCTAATTTTAGAGAGGCCCCATAATTGTTGTACTCTTGCGGATTATTGTCAGCACCATTACCATCAATATCGCCATCATAGTAAAGCACGTCACGATCATAATTTTCGTTTAGGTCGTTGCTACCTTTGGTAAATATGTTGGCGCGGAATATAGACGCTGTGCCATCTAACTCTCTGCCGTGAACGTTTAATAAGGCAGAAAAGTCTTCATTTGGTGAGAAGAGTAGTTGTCCACGCCAAGCTTTTTCATCGAAACCACCCATGGCGTCATTTTCGCCAGTATAGGCATTATCAATCCAATCGTCACGATTCTGCGATAAAACTGAAAAACGACCTGAAAGGTTATCGGTTAGACCACCGCCAACAGCACCTTCGAAGTTTAACGTACCTAAATTGCCGACTCCTAATTTCATATAAGCATCGAAGTCTTCAGTGGGCTTCACTGAATCAAATTTTACAATGCCGGCGGTGGTATTTCTACCAAATAGGGTGCCTTGCGGTCCTCGTATTACTTCTACTTGCGAAACATCAAATAATGGGAAGCTTTTTAATATGACGTTTTCTTTTACAACATCATCCATCACAATAGAAACAGGTTGAGATGCGGCTAAATCGAAATCTGAATTCCCCAATCCGCGAATATAAAACCGTGGAGCAACACGACCGTTAGATGTCTCGGCATATAGTCCAGGTACTCTCACTGCTAGTGCAATGATATCTTCACCACCGGAAAAGATACTTTCAAAACGTTCACCGTTTAATGTAGCAATTGAGATTGGAACATCTTGAATACTTTGCGTGCGTTTTTGTGCCGTCACGGTGATTTTTTCCAAACTACGCTCTGCGGCAACGGTATCTTGCTCTTGAGCGAAACTTAATTGGCTAAATAAGGCCGATTGTATGCACAGTGCAATCACTGTTTTATTAAGTGTTTTCATTATATTACCAAGTTGTTAATTTAAATTAGTTGTGTGTTTATCCTTTTGCTTTTTAACCTTGAGAAGAGATAAAAAGCGGATATATTTTTAGAATTGGGTCATGTTTTAAGCTGCAAACATTATTTGGGCGCTAGTGTAATTTTATATTCCAACAGAATCCAATATTTATAGCTCAGATACGAGCAATGCTTTAAAGATAGTCATAAATGCCGACATTATTCGGTTATTTTTCAGATTTTTCGTTTGTTATTTAGCGAGTTCGAATTTAACTATAAGTACGAAAGAATTTTTTGCGATATTGACTCGGAGATAAACCGGTTAGTGAGTTGAACAATCGTGTGAAAGAGCGAGGATCTTCATAACCTACTTTTGTCACTATGGCTTCCAACGAAGAGTTCTCGGTTTCTAACAGTTTCTTAGCCGCTTCGACGCGAATGGATTGCAAATATGAAAAAGGAGTTTGCTCTGTGGCAATTTTGAAACGTCGCAAAAAGGTACGATTGGTTAGGCTAACTTGATTCGCCAGTTGGTCTAATGAAATAGGTTGATGATAGTTACTTTCTAACCACTCTTGCGCACGCAAAATCTCAGCATCTTGATGATATTTTTTACTTCTTAATTGCGCGTAAGCGGCTTGATTTCCCCGAGAAATATCTAACACATGGGCTTTAGCTGTATTGGTAGCCACATCATGGCCGCAATATCGCTCAATCAATAGCAGGGCTAGATCGAACCAAGCCATGCCGCCACCGGAACAGTAAATATTACCATCTTGTGTAATGAGTTTGTTCGACAACAAATCAACTTGTGGGTAACGCTTAGCAAATGTCTCAGCATATCCCCAGTGTGTTGTCGCTTTTTTATTATTCAAAATGCCTGCTTCGGCGAGAAAAAAAGCGCCGCTACAATTACTGGCAATATCAGTTCCTTTGCTATTGAAATATTGTAAAAAAGGTAGCAGGTTACGATTTGCTGACAACACCTCTTCGAGTTTTCCGCCTATAGTTGGGATGATTAATATGTCAGTTTGGTCAACATCTTCAATGGCTACTTGGCTCTTTAAAGTGAGGTGGTTGATGCATTCAATATCACGTTTTCCCACTGATGCTAGCTGAACATTAAAAATTCGTTCAGGGGGTTTGCCTTGCATCCGTTGCCAAGTCACACCCGCTAACGCAAATATATCTAATGCGCCTGTTATTGCACTGGCATAAGCATGTTCATAACCTAAAATGGTGACATTGTGCACGTTAAAATGACTCTATATAAGTTGGGTTTTTAAAAGCTTATCACGATTATGAATGTGTGGCGATATTAGCCATAAAAGAGTCAATAATGACAGTTAGCGTACAGGTCTAAATATGTGATGCTAGGTGCATGATCTAACTAAGGATGCACCTAATGAATGATGAATTAATCCACCCTAAAGAATTACCGTTTCAATTATATGAAGTGCTTGATATTGAATCGTTATTGCAACGTGAACGTTTTGCTGAACACAATAAAGAAACCTTCGATGCCATTTTAGCAACAGCTAACAAAATCGCTTCTGAGAAGTTTGCCACCCATAATGCTATTGCTGATGCAGATGAACCCAAATTTGACGGCACAACAGTGCATATGATCCCACAAGTTAAAGAGGCATTTGATGCTTATAACGAGGCGGGATTCATGGCTGGACGTTATGATTTTGAAGAAGGTGGAATGCAACTTCCTGAAACCATAATGATGGCAACCTCTGGCTACTTTATGGCGGCTAACCCATCGACTTCAGGGTATGCCTTCTTAACCGTCGCCGCAGCCAATGTGATTGGTAATTTTGCTTCAGAATCGTTAAAGCAACAATTTATGCCAAGAATGCTCAGTGGCGAATTCACCGGCACTATGGCATTAACCGAACCCCACGCGGGTTCTTCACTGGCAGACATACGAACTAGTGCGGTTAAAGCCGAAGATGGTAGTTACCGTATTAAAGGCAGTAAATTATATATCTCTGCCGGTGAACATCAGTTATCTAACAATATTGTACATTTAGTGTTAGCCAAAATTCAGGGCGCTCCTCCTGGCGTTAAAGGTATTTCACTGTTTGTTGTACCTAAATATCGCTTAGATGAAGCGGGCGAGCCAAGTACTAAAAATGACGTTGCATTGGCCGGATTGATTCACAAAATGGGCTATCGCGGCACAACCTCTACCGCATTGAGTTTCGGTGAAAATGGGGATTGTCATGGGTATTTGTTAGGGGAAGCTCATCAAGGGCTTAAGTACATGTTCTTGATGATGAACGAGGCGCGAATCGGTGTTGGTTTTGGGGCCGCTATGATTGGTTATAGTGGCTATCAATATTCTTTAGCTTACGCAAAAGATCGCACTCAAGGCCGTATTCCTCCAAATAATGCACCTACAGATCCGGCGACCGAAATTATTAATCATGGTGACGTCAAACGTATGTTATTGGCCCAAAAAGCCTACGTTGAAGGTGCAATGTCCCTTTGTTTATATGCCGCTAGGTTAGTGGATGATGTGAAAACGTTGGAATCTTCAGAACAAAGAAAAGTGACTGAAGAGCTGTTGGATCTGCTCACGCCTGTGGTTAAAGCATGGCCATCTGAGTTTGGCGTGAAGGCAAATGATTTAGCTATTCAAGTCTTAGGAGGAGCAGGCTATACACGAGAATACCCAGTCGAACAGTGCTGGCGTGACAATCGCCTTAACCCTATCCATGAAGGGACCAATGGTATTCAAGCCTTAGATCTGCTCACACGCAAGTTGTGGCAAGCAAATGGCGCAGGTTTAAACACATTGCAAACCCGCATACTGGCAGATTTTAACACTGCGACGGGAGAGAGCTGTGCTCCTCTAGTGAAATCCACTTTGGACTATATGGCAAAAATGCAACCGCTAATTCCGGTGCTTGGAGAAGCATTGCGAAATGAAAAGCTGCCTAATTTATTGGCTAATGCCCAATGTTTCATGAATGTATTTTCGAGCATTGTGATGAGCTGGATTTGGATCCGTCAAGCAAACGTGGCGGAAAAAGCATTGGCAGAGTGCAAAGCTGAAGATAAGTCATATTACCTTGGCAAAATTCAAGCGGCAAAATATTACATCAATTGGGAACTCCCTTTGATAGATAGAGACTTAAAACTACTTCAAGCATTCGACAGTAGTTGCAGCGATATGCAACCCGAATGGTTTTAATCACAAAGAAATGGAAACAACAATTATGAAAAGCAGACAATTTCTTTTAGCTTCACGTCCGGTAGGGACGCCAACGGCAGCAAACTGGGATTTTGTGAAAACAGAATTACCCACACTTGGAGACAATCAGATAAAGGTAAAAGTCCTGTATATTTCTCTCGATCCCGCCATGCGTGGTTGGATGAATGAAGGTAAATCCTACATTCCTCCAGTTGGTATTGGCGAAGTCATGCGAGCCGGTGGTGTCGGTGAAGTGCTCGAATCAACTGATCCTAATTTTAGCGCTGGAGACTTTGTATACGGCGGTTTTGGTGTGACCGATTTCGCCGTTATTTCAACTCAGGGCGTGTATAAAGTTGATCCCAATTTAGCACCGTTAGAGCGCTATTTAGGTGTACTAGGCATGCCGGGTATGACTGCATATTTTGGTATTTTGGACACCGGTCAGCCTAAAGCTGGCGAAACTGTTGTGGTTTCAGGTGCTGCTGGCGCTGTAGGCACTGTTGTTGGACAAATCGCAAAAATCAAAGGTTGTCGCGTAGTGGGTATTGCCGGTGGCGAAGACAAGTGTCGCTACTTAGTTGATGAGCTCGGATTTGACGGTGTCGTTGATTATAAAAATTCAGACGTTAAAAAAGCCTTAAAAGAGCAGTGCCCAGATGGTGTTGATGTGTTTTTTGATAACGTCGGTGGCGACATTCTCGATGACGTATTAACTCAGATAAACATGAAAGCCAGAATTGTTATTTGTGGCGCAATCAGTCAATACAACAACACTACAGCAGTTAAAGGCCCTTCAAATTACTTAACATTATTAGTCAATCGAGCTCGTATGGAAGGCATTGTGGTGTTTGATAATATTGAAAATTACGGCAAAGCAGCAGCTGAAATGTCAGGTTGGATCGCTGAAGGTAAACTGATTGCCAAAGAACACGTAGTAGAAGGATTAGAAACTTTTCCTGATACCTTACTGATGCTTTTCAGAGGGGAAAATTTTGGTAAGTTGGTGATTAAAGTGGACCATACATCATGAAAGCTGCAGACGTAGAAAATAAACATATAGTGGTTACAGGCGGGGCATCAGGGATTGGCGCTAAAACTACCGAGTTATTGGCGTCTCGGGGAGCTAAAGTGTTTTTTGGCGATCGTAATGTCGAGGGTGGAAAGGCCCTGAGTGAAGCGCTACAAGCGCAGGGATACGCTGTAGAGTTTTTTGCATTAGATGTTACTCAAAATGATTCTGTTAAAGCCTTTTACGCAGCAGCCATCGCTAAATTTGGACAAATTAATGTGGCCCTCAATAACGCTGGTGTCGACCATACACCGGCACGCATGTTGGATGTTCCAGATGAAGAGTTTCATCGCAATATTGCAATCAATTTGACAGGCGTCTGGTACTGCATGAAACAAGCTATTCAGCATATGCTGGAAGTGGGTGGTGGCCATGTAATTAATTTGGCCTCAGTCGCTGGAGTATCGGGGGCACCGACTATATCCGCTTATGGCGCATCGAAACATGGTGTGATTGGACTGACTAAATCAGTCGCTATTGAGTATGCTCGGGCCAATATTCGGGTTAATGCGGTATGTCCTAGTTTTGTTAAAACTCCCATGGTTGAAACTGTGTTGGCGAATTTTAATGAAAAGCAACAGAACTCTCTGATTGGTGCTAACCCAATGAAACGCCTTGGTGAAGCAGAAGAAATTGCCTATGCAATAGCATGGCTGTGCAGTGATGAATCAAGCTTCATGACAGGCCATTCAATGGTGTTAGATGGCGGATTAACTGCTTAATTAAATTATCCTTAGGCTCTTAGTCGTAAGGGCAATTAATTTCCAGAGCGCTTAAATGCAAAGCTCTTTATTTACAGGAACAAAAAATGAACAAAAATTTATTCGATTTAACTGGGAAAGTGGCATTAGTAACAGGTGCTAGTAGAGGCATCGGAGAGTCGATTGCACGATTACTCGCTGCTTATGGCGCTGAGGTGATTGTTTCAAGCCGCAAAATTGATGGCTGTGAAGTTATTGCGCAAAGTATTCGAGACAATGGCGGTAAAGCCCATGCTATGGCTTGCCACGTTGGCGAAATAGCACAAATAGATGCTACCTTTGCGCAAATCAAAGAACAGTTTGGTCAACTAGATATTTTGGTGAATAACGCTGCGGCCAATCCCTTTTTCGGACACATTTTAGATACTGATCTTGCCGCCTACGATAAAACTGTAGATGTGAATATTCGCGGTTATTTCTTTATGTCAGTGGCTGCCGGTAAAATGATGAAAGAGCAGGGCGGTGGCGTGATCTTAAATACCGCTTCTGTGAATGCATTGTCACCAGGCGATATGCAAGGTATTTACTCTATATCAAAAGCTGCCGTAGTGAGCATGACCAAAGCTTTCGCCAAGGAATGTGGCAGTTTGAACATTCGAGTAAATGCATTATTGCCAGGATTGACAGACACCAAATTTGCGTCGGCGTTAACTACTAACGATAAGATCCTAAAACAAGCTCTGCAAATTATTCCATTAGGCCGAGTAGCTGATCCTGATGAAATGGCGGGGACTGTGTTGTATTTAGTCTCTGATGCATCAAGTTACACAACCGGCACAACGGTTGTCGTTGATGGTGGTATGATGGCTTAAACACAGCCGTTATTACAGGAAATACCATGCAACATCAGTTAGTTGTTTGCTCCGATATTTTTGGACAAACCGAGTCATTTAAATCGTGGTGCAAACAGATTTTACCTGCGGACTGGCAACTTACCATTGTCAGTCCGTATATCTCTTCGGTGAACTTTACTGATGAAGCCTTGGCTTATTCCGCATTTCAACAGGCTGGCGGAATACAACGTTATACTTTACGAATTGCGGCAGCTTTGGCTGCTAGCCTCGCGGACAAAACCGTCATAGGCTTTAGTGCTGGGGCAGCTTCACTATATAAGTTGTTGAGTGAAAAAGACTATTCGCAAAGTATCGATAATTTTTATGGTTTTTATCCAGGCCAAATACGTTTTTTTACTAAACTCAAGCCTTCTCTACCAACCCAACTTTATTTTCCCCATAAAGAACCGAATTTCAACATAGATACTGTGATTGACGAATTAGCTATACATGACAATGTGAAGTGCCAAAAGACGGAATTCGAGCATGGTTTTATGAACTTGGCATCAAGGGGATACAATAAAGACGCTGAGCTAATTTTTACGCAAGAAATTAATCAGATATTATCGCTCCAAGCGGCTATTTAACCAACTTGGAACGATAAACATGGTGTAGATGAGGGTTATGCTGTGATTTTTTCAACCAAAGCAATTGCATCGCCAATATAATTTGCGGGTGAAATTTGCTTCAATTCAGTTTTCACATTATTGGGTAAATCTAAATTATCAATAAATTCAGCTATCGCAGCCTGATCGACTTTTTTACCTCGAGTAAGCTCTTTTAACTTCTCATAAGGTTTTTCAATACCATAACGTCGCATTACTGTTTGAATGGGCTCAGCCAACAATTCCCAATTGCTATCAAGTTCGTTTCTTAGACTTTGCTCGTTAACCTGTAACTTACTAATACCTTTTAAGGTCGATTCATATGCAATTACAGAGTAGCCCATACCCACACCGAGATTTCTCAAGACAGTAGAGTCAGTTAAATCACGTTGCCATCTTGAGATAGGTAACTTAGTGGCTAAATGATTAAACATTGCATTGGCTAAACCCAGATTACCTTCAGAGTTTTCAAAATCAATAGGGTTGACTTTATGGGGCATGGTTGAAGAACCAATTTCGCCGGCAATGGTTTTTTGTTTAAAGTGACCTAGGGCAATATATCCCCAAATATCTCGATCGAAGTCGATCAAAATAGTGTTGAAACGGGCCATTGCATCATAAAGCTCAGCAATATAGTCATGGGGTTCAATTTGAGTTGTGTATTGGTTCCAATTTAACCCTAGACTTTCCACAAAAGACTGTGAAAAAGCATTCCAGTCTATATCTGGATAAGCACTTATGTGAGCATTATAGTTACCCACTGCTCCATTTATTTTACCCAAAATAGTGACGTCTTTAATTTGCTCGCGCTGACGTTGTAAACGATGCATGACGTTAGCCATCTCTTTACCCATAGTGGTAGGAGAAGCTGGTTGCCCATGGGTTCTTGCCATCATAGGGATACTTTTATAATCAATGGCTAAGCGTTTAGTCTCAGCAATTAATTTGTCACAGTAAGGCAATATAACTTGTTCTCTTGCTTCACTTAACATTAGTCCATGAGACAAGTTATTGATGTCTTCAGAGGTACAGGCAAAATGAATAAATTCACTGACACTATTTAGCTCTTGGTTATTTTCAACTTTTTCTTTTAAAAAATACTCAACGGCTTTGACATCATGATTGGTTGTTTTTTCAATGGCTTTGATACGCAGGGCATCTTGTTCACAAAAATTATCAACGATATTATTGAGTAAAGTCATCGCTTCCGCTGAAAATGCCGGTACTTCGGTAATTTCGGCGGTGGTAGACAATTTTTGTAACCAGCGTACCTCGACTAGAACACGATATTTTAGCAAACCGTATTCACTGAAATAGTGTCGTAAGGCTGAACTTTTCGAGCCGTAACGGCCATCAACGGGGGAAACTGCAGTTAGTGCAGACAATTCCATGAATTACTCCTATTGAGATTGGTGAATACTGTGTTGTAACGTCAATGCGTTTGCCACAATGCTTTTTCGGTTAAATAAAATTTGTCGTCTTTTACCGCCTAATTGGCGCCATAAAACGGCAGAACGTAGACCACTTAATAAAAGCGCTCGGACTCTATGTTGGTTAGCGTCTTTCTTTAATTGATTAGGGGTGCCGGCTATTTGGATTTTTGCGCCCAAAGGGCTTATTACATCTGAATAAACACTGGCTAAATTACTGATCATTTGTTCATCGAATAAATCTAAATGTAAAGTTTGACGTTGAATTTGCTCTATGCGTTTTGATAGCTCATCTAACTTTTTCGATGATTTTTTGAGTTTGCGCTCTAAGCCTAAGATGCTGGCGATATAACGGGTGATTTCAGCGTCTTTTTGCATAGGTGTATTACCTAACTGACCAATTAACGTACCCAGTCCAAGCTTTAAGTTTTCGATACTACCATACACTTCAATTGTGCTTTGGGCATCAGTAAGAACTATGCTATTGATACTTGCCTTGAATGCATCGATGTCGGCTTCGCCTTTTCGGGCTACTGACTGCACTAAGGATGCGGCCTGACATACACCGGCTAAGGCTAAGGTTTTTTCTTTTTCATTGTCTATGTTCAACGCAAATAACTCTCTATAATTCCGCCACCTAGACATTCATCTTGTTGATAAAATACCGCGGATTGCCCAGGTGTCACTGCTTTTTGCGGATCATCAAAAAGCACTTTAATGTGGCCGTTAGGCTGAGGCGTAATAGTACAGGGAATATCTTCCTGACGATAACGTGTTTTTACTGCACAACGTATTTCTTGTTGCGGACCTAAGCGGTCAACCCAATGCAGTTGGTTTGCGATTAAGCCTACAGAGTAGAGGGCGGGGTGATCTGCGCCTTGGCCAACAATTAACACATTACGTTTGACGTCTTTGTCGACGACATACCAAGGTTCATCACCAAATTCTTTTTTACCACCAATGTGCAAGCCTTTACGCTGACCAAGAGTATGGAACATCAGTCCATCATGTTGACCTATTTCAATACCTTCAGCGGTTTCAATCACGCCAGGTTGAGCAGGTAAATACTGTCCTAAAAAGTCTTTGAACTTTCGTTCACCAATAAAACAAATACCCGTACTGTCTTTTTTATCGTGAGTAATAAGATCTTGCTGCTCAGCAATTCTGCGTACTTCAGGTTTTTCGATATTGCCAACAGGAAAGAGGGTTTTGGCAATATGTTCTTCCCCTAATGTGTACAGGAAGTAACTTTGGTCTTTATTTGAGTCCAAACCACGCAACATTTTCCAGTGACCATTTCTCATTTCACGACGCACGTAGTGCCCTGTGGCAATATAGTCAGCACCTAAATCTTCAGCTGCAAACTCTAAAAAAGCTTTAAATTTGATTTCCTTGTTACACATAATATCTGGGTTCGGGGTACGCCCAGCCCGATATTCTTCAAGAAAATATTCAAAAACGTTGTCCCAGTATTCGGCAGCAAAATTGATTGTATGTAACTCGATGCCAAGTTTGTCAGCTACTGCTTGCGCATCTGCTAAATCTTCAGCAGCTAAACAATATTCATCACTGTCATCTTCCTCCCAGTTTTTCATAAACAGGCCTTCAACTTGATAACCCTGTTGCTGAAGAAGATAAGCGGCCACAGACGAATCCACACCACCAGACATTCCAACGATGACTTTTATGTTAGCGTTTTGTAAATTTGTGGTCGTGTTCGTATTTGACATATTTGCTGGCGAATTCTTGGCTGCTAAATTGGGCGGCAAGTCTAGCAAAATAAAGCCTTTAGATAAATACGCAGGATTACAAAAAAGAACTAATTTATAACCAAATAATTAAACCATAATGGTTTTCTGAACTCCCTATAAAATCCGATATTTTCCGTTCTCTATGCCGTCAATTGTCCACTGCCCAATTTGATAACGAATAAGGCGTAGAGTGGGGAAGCCGACGGCTGCAGTCATTCTTCGAACTTGTCGATTACGCCCTTCAGAAATGGTTAACGATATCCAACTGGTTGGAATATTGGCTCTAAATCTTACCGGCGGTACACGTTCCCATACATCTGGAGGTGGGATTTTTTTAACTAGGGCGGGCATCGTTGGACCATCTTTCAATTCGATGCCTTTACTTAATTTACTAATAGCTTCCGGCGTAATATCACCATCTACCTGTGCCCAATAAGTTTTGGCAGTCTTCTGTTTTGGGTTGGCAATTTGATGTTGCAGTCTACCGTCATTGGTTAATACCAATAAACCTTCACTATCCCGATCTAATCGCCCAGCAGCATAAACATCAGGTACATTTATAAAGTGTTTAAGAGTTTTACGATTTTGCTCATCGGTAAATTGGGTAAGCACATCAAAGGGTTTATTAAATAAAAGTACGGTTCTTTTTTGAGCAGTTGGTTTCTTTTTTATGTGTTTTTTTTGATTCATTTTGAATAACTATTCACTTTTTTATGGTTTTCGTGTGCTTGGATCTAGTAAACGGAGTTTAGCCCATATATCATTGTTTGTTAGCATCTATAACCTTTCGTGATGAACTATTTATTGTCGTTGTACACGAAGACTCAATCTAATTTATGCATAAATAATGTAATAAAATACTGGTTATAATAGCTATATTGATTAGAATCTGTGCTCAAATTTTTAAGTTTTTTGATAAATTTTTTAATTATCAGCGCTTTCGTCTGAGTAATTTGGATTAACCAGGCGGTTACGCCGCCACCACTGAGGTATATAATGACTACATCAAAGTCTAAGATTATTTACACAAAAACTGATGAAGCCCCTGCGTTGGCTACATACTCACTTTTACCCATTGTACGTAAATTTGCTACTGCAGCGGATATAGAAGTTGAAGTGAGTGATATATCGTTAGCTGCCAGGATTTTGGCTATCTTCCCTGACTACCTAACCGATGAGCAAAAAGTCCCTGATGCATTATCTATCTTAGGGGATCTTACCCAGTCACCAGAAACAAATATTATTAAACTGCCGAACATCAGTGCTTCAATCCCTCAATTAAAAGCTGCGATTAAAGAGCTACAAGATAATGGTTTCGCGTTACCTGAATTTCCAGAAAATCCGCAAACAGACGAAGAAAAAGAAATTAGAAACCAATACGGTAAAGTGCTAGGTAGTTCAGTAAACCCAGTACTTCGTGAAGGGAACTCTGATCGTAGAGCACCTACAGCGGTTAAAAACTATGCGAAAAAACATCCTCATTCAATGGGGCCATGGAGCCAAGCTTCTCGCACCCACGTTGCCCACATGCATGGTGGTGATTTCTACTCAGGTGAGAAGTCAGTCACGGTAGAGAAGGCGGGTCATGTTCGTATCGAATTCACCGACACTGCTGGTAATAAAACGACGCTAAAGCCGCGTGTTGATTTACTTGCTGGTGAAGTGATTGACGGCATGTGCATGAGCAAAAAAGCATTGTGTAAATTCTTTGAAGAACAAATTCAAGATGCCAAAGAAACGGGTATTTTGTTTTCTTTACACGTTAAAGCAACCATGATGAAAGTGTCTCACCCAATTGTATTTGGACACTGTGTTAAGGTTTTCTACAAAGAATTGTTCGATAAGTACCAAGACTTGTTTGATGAGCTAGGTGTTAATCCTAACAATGGTCTGGGCAGTGTTTACGATAAAATCGCAACCTTACCTGCTTCTCAGCGTGCCGAAATTGAAAAAGATATTAACCGTTGTTATCAAGACCGTCCGCCGCTAGCGATGGTTAATTCAGACAAAGGTATTTCTAACTTGCACGTACCAAGCGATGTTATTGTTGATGCGTCTATGCCTGCAATGATTCGTAGCTCTGGTCAAATGTGGGGTCCAGATGGAAAACCTCAGGATACTAAGGCTGTTATCCCAGAAAGTACTTATGCAACGATTTATCAAGAAGTGATTAACTTCTGTAAAACTCATGGTGCATTTGATCCAACTACTATGGGTACAGTTCCAAACGTCGGTTTGATGGCGCAAAAAGCTGAAGAATACGGTTCTCACGATAAAACATTTGAAATGACCGGTGACGGTAAAGTACAAATAATCGATCAAGATGACAATGTACTTATCGAGCACGCTGTTGAAGAGGGTGATATCTGGCGTATGTGTCAGGCCAAAGATGCGCCTATTCGCGATTGGGTGAAACTTGCGGTTACTCGTGCAAGACTTTCAGGTATGCCAGCAATTTTTTGGTTAGATGATGAACGTGCTCATGATGTTCAACTAATCAACAAAGTAACTGAGTACTTAAAAGAGCATGATACTGAAGGTTTACACATTGAAATAATGGCGCCAGTTCGTGCTATTCGTTACACCATGGAGCGCGCTATTCGTGGTTTGGATACGATTTCTGTTACCGGCAACGTATTGCGTGACTACCTAACTGACTTATTCCCAATTTTGGAACTAGGTACCAGTGCAAAAATGTTGTCTATCGTGCCACTAATGGCCGGTGGCGGATTGTTTGAAACGGGGGCTGGCGGTTCTGCGCCAAAACACGTTCAACAATTTGTTGAAGAAGGGCATTTGCGTTGGGATTCGTTAGGTGAGTTTCTTGCTATCGCCGTATCTCTTGAAGATTTAGCGATTAAAAATGACAATGGTAAAGCTAAGGTATTGGCAGCAGAGTTAGATAAAGCTACTGAAACCCTGCTGAATAATGGTAAGTCACCATTACGTAAAGCGGGACAACTTGATAACCGTGGTAGCCATTTCTACTTGGCTATGTATTGGGCACAAGGGCTTGCTAGCCAAACTGAAGATGCTGAATTGGCAGAGTATTTTGCACCAATTGCAAAAGCATTAAGTGACAATGAAGAAAGTATTGTTGCGGAAATTGATGCAACTCAAGCTAAACCAGCAGATATTGGTGGATATTATTATCCAAATGAAAGCTTAATTACTAAAGCAATGTGTCCAAGCTCTACACTAAATTCAATTATTTCTTAATTGTATTTGGACTTTATCGATCGCATCCATTAGGGGCGGTCGATAAACAAGACACACAAAAAAGCAGGCAATGTATGCCTGCTTTTTTATTTGAAAAGTAGTATTAAGTCTAGCTTAACTATCTTTCAGGTTCGTCGCTTATGCCTATGTTCTCTGCATGTAAGCCTTTTGGGCCTTGCTGAACTTCATAGGTCACTTCTTGACCTGCTTTTAAAGAACGATAACCGTCCATCTTAATCGTGGAGTAATGTGCGAAAATATCTTCTCCACCATCATCAGGGACAATAAAACCGAACCCCTTTGCATTGTTAAACCATTTGACTTTTCCGACCGCCATACATCTGCTTCCTTTTAATCCCTTGAACTGACACTGCTTAATCCCCACTATAAGTATAGTAAAGATAGGGCAAATCGACTGCATAACGTTTTACCCTATTTAAAATGTAGATATTTTAACCTACAAATGTCAAGGTCAAATTAATTTAATCGACAAAAATTGTAAAAAACAGCACAATTTAAGTCAAAACGGCACTATTATTTGAATATGAGCAAAGATAATACGATAAGCATAGATCACAACAAGCACTTAGAAGCGGTTAAAAAGAAAGTTGAACCGCCTCCGATGTACAAAGTTTTGATCAATAACGATGATTACACACCGATGGATTTTGTTATCGAAGTGTTGATGCGCTTTTTTAATATGGACTCAGAAAAGGCCAGTCAGCTAATGTTAACTGTCCATTACCGTGGTCGCGCTGTTTGCGGTGTTTATACAGCTCAGATCGCCGAAACCAAGGTGATGCAGGTCAATCAGTATGCCAGAAAGCATCAGCATCCATTGATGTGCAGTATGGAACAAGCATAAACGAACTTAACTACGGTTAAATGTCTTTAGCTAAAGTTTTTATGCCGCTGATCGCACAAAACATTTGATTTTAACCTTTGAATCAGAGAGTCTGATTACGAAGAAAGATGTGAAAATGGAGGCTTTAACCACTGAAATGTTAGTTTCTAAACAGCGTTTTTGTGGCTAATAAACTGATCAATAAGGTTTTATCCGTATTCCAGATAAAAATCAGCGTCAGTTTACTTCAGGGTTAACTAACCAACCCGATTTTAGGAGGGTATAAGTATGTTGAATAAAGATTTAGAGCAGACCCTTAACGAAGCGTTTATATTTGCCAGAGAGCATCGTCATGAGTTTATGACGGTGGAACATCTGTTACTAGCGCTTTTAGATAACAAAGCCGCCAGAGAAGCTCTCAAAGCTTGTGGAGCAAATATTGAGTCAATAAAAGCTGAGTTGGTCGATTTTGTCAAAGACACGACTCCGCTAATCTTAGAAGATGACACTAGCGACCGTGAAACGCAGCCCACTTTAGGGTTTCAGCGAGTGCTTCAGCGCGCGGTTTTTCATGTGCAGTCATCTGGCAAAGAAGAAGTGACAGGTGCCAATGTTCTGGTAGCGATTTTCAGTGAACAAGAATCTCAAGCGGTTTATATTTTGAAAAAAACCGATGTCACACGCTTGGATGTGGTTAATTTCATATCCCATGGTGTGAGTAAAAATGATGAAGAATCCAGTATTGAAAACCAAGAAGAGACTGTCGAAGGTGAAGAAAATACCTCGGTGCTTGAAAAATATTCTTCCAATTTAAATGTTCTGGCCAAAGCGGGTAAAATTGATCCTCTTATCGGTCGAGATGCTGAATTAGAAAGAACCATTCAAATTCTATGCAGACGACGCAAGAATAATCCACTACTAGTGGGCGAAGCTGGCGTCGGTAAAACCGCCATTGCAGAAGGTTTAGCGTATCGCATAGTGAATAACGAAGTACCTGAAGTAATAGCTTCATCAACAGTCTACTCATTAGATTTAGGTGGATTATTAGCGGGAACTAAATACCGTGGTGACTTCGAAAAACGCTTGAAAGGTATTCTTAAAGAGCTGAGTAAAGATGACGATGCGATATTATTTATCGATGAAATTCATACCATCATAGGTGCAGGTGCCGCATCAGGTGGTGTTATGGATGCATCTAATTTGTTGAAACCTAAGCTTAGCAGTGGCGAGCTGCGCTGCATCGGCTCTACTACTTATCAGGAATACCAGGGTATTTTTGAAAAGGACAGGGCGCTTGCACGACGTTTCCAAAAAATTGATGTGGCAGAACCCAGTGTGGCTGATACCACGAAAATTCTTATGGGGTTAAAAAGTCGCTATGAGAAACACCATAGTGTGCGCTTTACTAATCAAGCGATTAAAGCGGCCTCAGAGCTCTCTGCTAAGTATATAAACGAGCGTCACTTGCCTGATAAGGCTATTGACGTGATCGATGAAGCAGGGGCTTCACAGCGCTTATTACCCGTTTCTAAGCGACGTAAAACTATTGGTGTAGGTGAAATAGAGCACATTATTGCCAAAATGGCCCGTATTCCTGAAAAGTCAGTATCAGCTTCTGACAAAGAAACACTGAAAAATCTGACACGGGATTTGAAATTAGTCGTGTTTGGACAAGACCAAGCCATTGAAACCTTATCTGATGCGATTCGTTTGTCTCGTTCAGGTTTGGGAATTGAAACTAAACCTATTGGTAATTTCATGTTCGCTGGTCCTACAGGTGTCGGTAAAACAGAAGTTACTCAACAATTAGCCAAAATTATGGGTGTAGAGTTGGTCCGCTTTGACATGTCTGAATATATGGAACGCCATGCGGTCAGTCGATTGATTGGTGCTCCCCCAGGCTATGTAGGCTTCGATCAGGGGGGCTTGTTAACGGATGCCGTGATTAAAAATCCTTACTGTGTTGTGTTGCTTGATGAAATTGAAAAAGCCCACAGTGATATTTACAACATTTTGCTACAAGTGATGGATCACGGAACCTTGACCGATAACAACGGACGCAAAGTTGATTTCCGTAACGTGGTTTTAGTTATGACCACGAATGCTGGTGTGCAAGAAACCATTAGAACGTCGATTGGTTTCAAACAGCAAGATCACAGCTTTGATGCAATCAGTGAAATTAATAAAATATTTACGCCGGAATTTAGAAACCGTTTAGATGGGATCATTTGGTTTAATCACCTTGAGTCAGATGTCATTCTTCAAGTGGTGGATAAATTTATTATTGAGCTGCAAGTACAGCTGGATAACAAAGGTGTGTCTATGGAGATTGACGATGCAGCTCGTAATTGGATTGCAGAAAAAGGTTACGACAGAGCAATGGGCGCGCGTCCAATGGCCAGAACTATGCAAGAGTATGTGAAGAAAAATCTAGCTAACGAATTGCTATTTGGTGAGTTGGTGAATGGTGGTAGTGTTAAAATCACCATGAAAGACGATAAGCTTAAGTTTGATTATTCTAATCAAAGCTCTAAACAAGCCAGTAAAGTGTAATCGTTTAAGTTACTAGTTGTTGCTAGTCCAGATAAACAAAAACCCAGCTAGGCTGGGTTTTTTTATGCTCAATTAGCAAAAGGAACGTCTCTTATCTGGCGCGATAAATGATACGGCCTTTTGTTAGGTCGTAAGGAGTCATCTCAACTGTTACTTTGTCGCCAGTTAATATACGTATATAGTTTTTGCGCATCTTTCCTGAGATGTGCGCAGTGACGACGTGTCCGTTTTCTAATTCAACCCGGAACATAGTATTAGGAAGTGTGTCCAATACGGTACCTTCCATTTCAATACAGTCTTCTTTCGCCATGTAAGTTGTTTACCTCAATTAATAAGTGTCAAAAATGCCGCGCAGATTTTGCCCAATATAAGAGCAAGAGTAAAGGACCTAAGTGCTTTTTTTTGTGATTAATTGCCATTTATTGTCAATAAAGCGCTGGTGAGGGTAAAAATTAGCCTTGTAGCTCATTTTTTGACAGGCATCTATCTGATATCCCAAATACAAAAATGTTTTATTATTGAGCTTGGCTTGTTCAATTTGTTTGATAATTGCGTAAGTTCCAATGGACCGATTGGTGAATTCAGGTTTGAAAAATGTATAAAGAGCGGAAAAACCGTCACTCAAAACATCGGTAACAGCAACACCTATTAAAGTGTCATCTAAGTGGAATTCAATAAAAAGAGTGTCTAACCAATCACAGTCGATGAATCCATCATATTGATTTTTGCTTGCAGGAAACATGCTACCGTCGTTATGGCGTTGATTAATATATTGGGCGTAAATTGGATAATACTCAGGTTTATTTTTCGAGCTGGTAAACACTTGAATACCGGAATTCTTATTTATAATTCGCCGTTGGCTTTTCGACGGTAAAAAGTTATTAGCTGGAATTCTAATTGATTGGCATGCGTTACATTGGCGACAATGAGGGCGGTAAATTTGATCACCGCTACGGCGAAAACCCTGCCCAAGTAAATAATTGTATTGGTTATCCAGTTCATCATCAGTGTCTGTCACTAGCACTAGCAACTGTTCTTTCTGCTCGGCTAAATAACTGCATGGAAATTGTTGAGTTAGTCCAAATTTCATGTTCATACCGACAACATCCGAGGAGTCCACGAGTTAGATGTTTGTTTTTCTGCCGCAGAGGATAATAATCTTAAAAAAGTCGCTCTGGGTATCTCTTCACAACCTAAAGTGGCTAAGTGGGGGTTTTGCATTTGGCAATCTATAAGTTCTACACTATTCGTTCTCATCAGATTAACTAAATAGTGAAATGCGACTTTAGAAGCATTGGTTTGTAGGCTAAACATGGATTCCCCGCAAAAAACATTATTGACGAAAACACCATATAAACCACCAATGAGTTGTTTATCATTCCACACCTCAATAGAGTGGGCGTAACCGGCCTTATGCAGCGCTTTGTATGCGTTTATCATATGCGCTGTTATCCACGTACCACTGTCTTTACGAGGCGCATTGGAGCAAGCATCGATAACATCATTGAAGCGTTCATTAACTGTTACCTTTGGATTGGTCTTGCGGATATGTTTGAGTAAGCTTTTGCTGCTTTTGTATTTTTCAGTGAAAACAACCCCTCTAGGATCTGGGCTCCACCAAAGAATAGGTTCTCCTTCAGAGAACCACGGGAAAATTCCGTGCTGATATGCGCTGACTAAACGTGCAACACTCAGATCCCCTCCAAATGCCAGTAATCCATTAGGATCAGCTAGTGCCTCGTGAGGGGAAGGAAAGGTGACGCAAGCGTCAAGCTTATGCAGCGAAATCATTTACTATATATTCTCATACACAAGCTTGACGTGTTTTCCTTAATTTTCTAATGCATCCAAGAATTTTTCTGCATCTAACGCGGCCATACATCCTGTACCGGCAGATGTAATTGCTTGACGGTAAACATGGTCGCATACGTCTCCAGCGGCAAATACACCTTCAACGCTAGTCTGCGTTGCATTACCATCAAGACCGCTCTTAATCTTAATGTAGCCATCTTTCATATCCAATTCACCTTCGAATATGTCGGTGTTAGGTTTGTGTCCAATGGCAACGAACAAGCCCATAATATCAATTTCTTCAGTCGCACCAGAATTGACATCTTTGATACGCACGCCGGTTACGCCCATTTCATCACCTAGCACTTCATCAAGGGTTTTGTCGAGATGCATTACTACGTTGCCGTTTTTCGCTTTTTCAAACAAACGATCAGACAATATTTTTTCACTTCTAAATGAATCACGTCTGTGAATAACATGAACTTCTGACGCAATATTAGATAAATATAAAGCTTCTTCAACGGCAGTATTACCACCGCCGATAACCGCTACTTTCTGGTTACGATAAAAGAAACC
Organism: Aliiglaciecola lipolytica; assembly: GCF_018860635.1. Taxonomy (GTDB): domain Bacteria; phylum Pseudomonadota; class Gammaproteobacteria; order Enterobacterales; family Alteromonadaceae; genus Aliiglaciecola; species Aliiglaciecola lipolytica_A. The sequence goes on along the minus strand of NZ_JAHKPT010000012.1, from coordinate 61,173 downwards.
ATCACAAGTAGCACAGGCTGAAACCCCTTTACCCATAAATGCCGTCTCAGATTCCATACCCAAATATTTGGCTGATGCGCCAGTTGCAATAATCAGAGCGTCACAAGTATAAGTGCCGTTATCACCTTGAAGTGTGTAAGGGCGTTTAGACAGGTCAGTTTTATTAATGTGATCGAAAATGATTTCAGTATCAAATTTTTCAGCATGTTTTTGCATTCTAACCATAAGGTCAGGACCGGTTAATCCCTCAGGATCGCCGGGCCAGTTTTCAACTTCTGTTGTAGTGGTAAGTTGTCCGCCTTGCTGAATCCCTGTAAGTAGTACCGGATTTAAGTTTGCTCGTGCAGCATAAACCGCAGCAGAATAACCTGCTGGTCCAGATCCCAAAATCAAAAGACGTACGTGTCTAACATCAGACATATTTAGTTCTCCAAAAGTAGTCAGGATTGAACCAATCCATCTGACCAAAAAATTAAATAAAAAGTGTTTCTAAACATATGGATTTTTTAACTAGATTCAACGGTCAAAAAATTATTTAGATCAAATATTTTAAGTTTTAAGCAAACCTTAATAAAAAGTTCTGATTAATATTCACTTAATGGGCAAATAAATAATCATCGTTTTTATATTATTTATCTATTTTACGTGGTTTTGCCCGTTGTTTTATCCTGAATTCTACTATTTCGTTAATTTATTTTGGTAAAATTAGCGATTAAAGATTATTCTTATAGTTACCAGTAGTTAATCAATCTGCAAGGATTCAAATGTCCCAGAGCATGACCGGAATTTTCAAAGATGGTCAAGAGTATATGAAAACTTGGCCGATGGAAAAGCAGCTGAATGCACTTTTTCCAGAGTATCGTGTGATTAGCGCTACTAAATTGTCGATTACAATTATGCCCCCCATCGCTGTATTGAGTGCGTTTTCTATTATTAATTTTTATGGTGATATTTTCATACCTCAGGGAATCGCCATTGGTGCATTTTTTCTTAGTCTTCCTCTGCAAGGATTAATGTGGCTTGGTCATCGTTCTAACCAAACTCTTCCTCCTGCCTTACGGGCGTGGTATCAAGAAATTCATCATAAGATGCAATTACAAGGGGTGACCGTTAGCCAACAACGGGCTAAACCTCGTTATAAAGAACTGGCGAAATTATTAAAAACTGCCTTTAAAGAGCTTGATAAAGTGTTTACAAAGCAGTGGTTTTAGTAGCTTTTGGATTATTAATTTAATTGAAAATCAGGTTATTTCTAGCAACTCTTGTTGGCACTTCCGGCAACAATAAATCTGTTGTTTGTTAACCACCTTGTTATGCCTTCTCAACGTCAGCTTAACTGTCCCGCACTGACACTTATAGTCAAACATTTTACCTTGGGTCTTGGTTGTGTCCATTTTATGTCTTACCGTTGCGGGTAAGTTGAACACATTATTCATAATTGATTGCCATTCAATACCATGGGGTTTCACACGTTTGAATAACTGGAATGTAATGATGTGAGCAACTTCGTGAGGAATCACAGTAACAAGAAACTCGTCAAAATTATCCATCAATAAAGTGCTATTGAGCTTTATCAGGTTTTTTTGTAAGTGAGCCGTTCCTGCTATATTTCCCCGTTGATTAAACATCAGAGTAGGGGCTACAAACTTTCGATGAAAATAAACTTCAGCCATTTGAATACAGTCTAATACTCGCTGCTGAATTATTTTTTGTTGTGCAAAACTGATCATTTAATTGAAATTGTTTTTAGGTGCTTATTTGAGTGTAGAGGTGATGATTAATGGCCTAACTAGACCATTAATCATCGAGAGGATAATAGAGGTTAGTTTATTTCACAAGCTAAACAATGAGCATAAACACCATTAGGATCATTCAATTTTGTGACGGCATCTACCTCTTCAACTAGTTGTTTAACAAAGCCAGCTAGCGCAGAATCTTTTTTGGCGAAGCTGCCATGTCCAATTGTTTGAGAAGCTTGCCCTAAGAATTCTTTCCAGAATTTTTCACTAGGGCTTAAATCTCGTTCGACATATTTGGTTTCGTAGTTTTCCAGTTTCGCTAAATCTGCCGCAGCGGAAACGGCATCATCTAAAAACCCTAGGTTATCGACTAAACCCAATTCTTTCGCCGTTTCCCCAATCCAAACTCTACCTTGGGCAATTTTGTCGACAGCTTCCACCGTCATGTTTCTTTCCTTGGCAACTAAGTTAAGAAAATCTTGATAACCATGATTTATGCTCATTTGAATAACTCGGCCAACTCTTGGGTCAAGCGCTCTTGTCACGTTCAATCCAGAGAAGTCCGTGGTACCCACACCATCAGAGTGAATGCCTAAATAATCAAGGGTATTTTCAAAGGTCATAAACATGCCAAAGATACCAATAGAGCCAGTAACAGTGCTAGGCGCTGCCCAAATCTCATCCGCAGCAGCTGAAATCCAATAGCCACCTGAGGCACCATAAGTACTCATCAAAGCAACGACAGGTTTATTTGCAGTTTTTAGGTTTTCAACTTCTTGGCGGATAATTTCAGAGGCAAATGCGCTGCCCCCAGGGGAGTCTACATACAATACTACTGCTTTGACCGAGTCATCTAATCGGGCTTTACGAAGCAACTCAGCAGTACTGTCACCGCCGATGTCTCCGGCTTTTTGAGTGCCGTTTAAAATCGTCCCTTTGGCGACCACGATTGCAACATGATCAACATCAACTTGTGGAAGATGATAAATGGGTTTAATTACTTTTAAGTAATTATTTAGGCTTATTTGACTAAAACTCTTATGGTTTTTGTCTTCGCCGACAATATCAATTATTTCTTGTCTTATAGCTTCACGAGTAGGCAATCCATCTACCCAACCGTTTTCCATTGCGTAGGCTGCAAAATCACCATCAACTTGTTCAAATTTGAGTAAAAATTGATCTAGATCTTCATCAAAAGCGCTAGTTGATAGATTACGTGCTGCAGCAACATCTGCTTTGTATTGATTCCAAAGTACTGTCAACCAAGCTTTATTTGCCTCTTTTGCAGGCTCAGACATGTCATCGCGAATGTAAGGCTCCACAGCCGATTTATATGTGCCTACTTTAAACACATGAGTTGTCACTTTTAACTTTTCTAAGGCTGCTTTGTAATAGGTTGGGTAACGTCCATAACCTTCAAACATCATCGCGCCCATAGGGTTCATGTAAACTTTGTCGGCTTTACTGGCCAGGTAGTACTGACTTTGAGTATAGTAGTCTGCTATGGCATAAACAGGCTTTCCACTTTCTTTAAAGTCGTCAATGGCCATTGCCACTTGCTTCATTTTATCCATGCCTACATTGCCCATACCTTGAAGTTGCAGAATCAAGGTTTTAACGCGATTATCATGTTTGGCATTTTCTAACGCGAACAGCACATCCTTTAATAACACTTCTGGATTTTCTGGCTCTTGACCAAAAGCTTCTTCCAAAAATTTGTTCATTGGATCAACATAGCGTTTCTCAATCACAATATCGCCTTCAATATTGAGAACTAATGCTGTACTTTTAGGAACCAACACTTTGCCATCATCTTTCATTAGCATCGCAATGAAACCGATAGCCAAAATAATAAAGATAATATTAAAAAATGCTTTTCGACAGAAATTTAAAACTGTCCAGATTCCAACAAAAAAAGATTTAGTCCAACTACTACCATTTGCCATATAGAAATTCACCTGAAATTGTACAATTTGCTTATCCTAACGAATTTTAATAATTAAGCGACAATACAAATGTAATTTTTTATGAATGAAATGACTTTTGTGGTAATTGTGCTCAATTAAACGGCAAAAGATTCGAAACCTCGGGCGCTAAAGCTTTAACGACAATTAAATTCACAAGGAAATTCAGATTGCAGTTGCAGTAAAACAGTGAAGTTTGCATACTAATATATCAATTCTGATTTAGTCACTGGGTTAATATGCAAGCTATTGAATTATTGTTAAACAGACGCTCTCAACCAAGATTGAAAGGGCCAGCCCCTCAAGGTCAGCAGCTTGAAATAATTATGCAGGCAGCATTGCGCGCGCCTGATCATGCCGGTTTAACACCGTGGAAGTTTGTTGTTTGTCAGGGAAGGGGACTAATTAAGTTAGGTGAGATTTTCGAAGAAGCGGCAATTAATGAAGATCTAGATGAAAACCAGATTAAACGGGCACCACAAATGCCGCTTCGAGCTCCTATGGTTATTGTCGCTATCGCCAAATACTCAGAGCATGAGAAGGTGCCATGGATTGAACAAGTTGCTTCCGCTTCGTGTGCCGTCCATGCAATGCAAATGGCTGCGGTAGCACAAGGTTTTGGCGGTGTATGGAGAACAGGAACATTCGCTCAAAATGAAGATGTTAAATGTGCATTTTTCTTAGAAGAAAAAGATGAAATTGTCGGTTTTCTCTATTTAGGTACGCCTACAACAGAAGCGATGCCAGCCCCGCAGCGCAGCAGCAATGATTATTTTGAGTTTTGGAATTAGTTACTCAGACCATAATTTTGCCTAAGCGCTAAACGACTGAAAGAAAAAACGCCCCATTTTGAGGTGGCCCTCAGTAATTGGATTGTCCAACTATTGAGGCCTCGTTAGATTTGGGGCGTTTTAGATGGCTAGATAAAAAGCTATTTATTCGACATTAAATGTCATGCCTGCTTTGTCAATTAATCGGCTGATCAATTTATCTCCCATTGCTGGCGCCGTAGTCCAAATACCACCTTTCACCGTTAGCTCATCCTTAGCAAGGCAAACGGCAGACTCCGAAATCATTTTAGAGGTTGTGCCATAGCCCGGGTCCATGTTGCCTTTTACTGAAACAGTTAACTGATTTTGGTTTTCTTGAGCTGAGAAAATAACATCAAAAAAGCCTGCTTCACGTTCCTCTTTACTTGGCCCTTCACCAGGTTTTGGTCCCTCGTCACTGGCCATGCTTTTGTCTGCAGCAACGTGGTCTGCAATTGCTTTGCCTTTTTCACCAGGGCCGGTAAACATCATTTCGTCGTATACAAAATCCTCGCCATACTGATGGGATAATAAATAATTTGAACGATGTATATTCCGAGTATTGATTGCCGCCATAATAAAAGGAGCAGACCAACTATTAAACTCTTCTTCATATATAGGTTTATTACCCAAAGGCTGTTCAGGGCCGTTAAACGTCGGCGTTAGTGCAAATGGATTTAATAATACCTGCATTACCGATTTATCTTTTCTCGCGGCCGCCATGGTAGCTTGTAGACTGGCTTTAGTGCCACCAGAAAACGTACCTTTCATACCTCTTACGCGACCTTTAACTCGGCTAAAGGTATGTGAGAATTTTTCTTTTGCTTTTTGCTGAAGAAAATACACACCCAAGTCAAAGGGGATTGAATCGAAACCGCATGAAAATACGATTCTAGCGCCACTTTTTTCCGCGCTATCTTGGTGTGCGGCTATCATGTCATGCATCCATGTAGGCTCACCACATAGATCCACATAGTCGGTACCAGTTTGTGCACACAATGCGACTAAATCATTGCCATATAACTGATATGGGCCGACAGTCGTCAACACTACTTTGGTGCTTTGTACAAGAGATTTCAGGCTGTCTACGTCGTTTGAATCAGCGATTATGCAATCTACATCGGAACTTAGGTTTAAGTTCGATTTTATTTCGTTTAGTTTGTTGAGGTTTCTGCCCGCGATAGCCCAGTTTAGATCTTGTTTGCTTGGGTAAGTTTTTGCTAAATATTCTGCAACGAGTTGACCGGTAAAACCTGTTGCGCCATATACAATCACATCATAAGTTGGTTTCGACATCATAATAGCTACTAATCATTTTCTAATTATAGGAAGCATGATAGTAAACAAAATAGATACAAATTAAGAGTTGATAAGATTTATTAGCGACTATTGATATGGAGAATAGTTGATTTAAATAAGGGCTGATTGAAAAAGCCTTGCGGCTAGAAAAAGCAGAAACAAAAGATTGGGGAAGGGCAGATTTAGGAATTAAAAAAGCACCATTGCTAAGGCTAGCAATGGTGCTCATTAAATTAAAACTGAAATTGAAACTTTATTTAAGGAACAGTAACAATCTTAAATGCGTTAGTAGAGCCTATGGTTTCCATTTCATCACCATAAGTCATAACAAAACAATCACCACTTTCAACGATACCTTTGCTTTTTAAAACATCAATAACGTCTTGTTTCAATTTACCCGGCTCACTGCCTCGAGAATCGAAATAAACCTGTTTGACGCCTCTGAACAGGGCCATAGTATTTAACGTTGATTCGTGTCTTGATAAGGCATAGATAGGCAACGAAGTAGTAATGCGAGACATGATTTTAGATGTGTTACCACTTTCGGTTAACGCTATCAAAGCTTTGATGCTCGCCAAGTGGTTGGCTGCATACACTGCTGAAAGCGCAACAGTCTCACTCACTGATGTGAATTTTTCATCGACGCGGTGTTTAGATATTTTAACGCTTGGGTGAGTTTCTGCACCTTCACATACTCGCGCCATAGCTGCAACGGTTTCAATGGGGAATTCACCGGCTGCGGTTTCGGCAGAAAGCATCACTGCATCTGTGCCATCTAATACCGCATTTGCCACGTCCATTACTTCGGCTCGAGTTGGCATAGGGCTGCTGATCATCGACTCCATCATTTGCGTAGCAGTGATCACTACCTTGTTCATTTGTCTGGAGCGGGAAATCAATTTTTTCTGTACACCAACTAACTCTGCATCACCAATTTCAACACCTAAATCACCACGGGCAACCATTACCGCATCTGATGCTTGGATAATGTCATCTATTGCTTCATCACTGGCGACTGTCTCAGCTCTTTCGACTTTGGCGCAAATAAGCGCTCTACAACCTGCTTCTACCGCAAGTTTACGAGCATAATCTAAATCAGCTCCACATCTAGGAAACGACACGGCAAGATAATCAACGTCCATTTGTGCGGCCGTTTTAATGTCTTGTTTGTCTTTCTCTGTTAACGCTTCTGCAGATAACCCGCCGCCGAGACGGTTGATGCCTTTATTGTTAGACAGCTTTCCACCTACAGTTACTTTGGTGAATACTTTTCTACCTACTACTTTTTCAACTAGCAGTTGAATTCTGCCATCGTCTAATAACAACAAATCATCAGGGTGCACATCATCTGGTAGGGCTTTGTAGTCAATTCCTACAGATTTTTGGTCGCCATCTTCTTTGCCCATTTCAGCGTCAAGAATGAATTCATCACCGATGTTTAATTTAATTGGACCATCTTTGAACCGAGACACTCGAATTTTTGGACCTTGAAGATCACCAAGGATAGCAATGTATTTCCCCAATTTTTTGGCCACATCTCTTACAATTTTGGCTCTATTAATATGGTCTTCTGCAGTTCCGTGAGAGAAATTCATACGCACGACATTTGCGCCTGCCTTGATAATACCTTCTATCATTTCAGGGGTGTCTGTTGCGGGTCCAAGAGTAGCGAGAATTTTAGTACGTCTTAACATAGAGTTTAGTGTCCGACTTGGTTTGTTAAAAAATAACCTGAATTGGCGAATAAAAAGCCGATTTGTGCTTTTTCGGCAAATAATCTGACAGCAAACTCAGGTTTTTGTAATTTTATTACAAAATAGTAGTGCAAAGTTGCGTAAATGTGAATTAATTTAAGTAAATACTTTGATGAATATTAAATGACAGTCACTGTAAGCTACTCGTCTCGCTTTTCAAATCTAGACCCTCTGAGTGTATCTTTTACACGTTTTAGGTTTTCTCTAAACTTACCACCGCGTCTTAAAGTAAAGCCGGTAGCGAGAATATCAATTAGAATTAATTGCGCGATTCTGGATGCCATTGGCATGTACATGTCAGTATCTTCAGGCACCTCGAGTGATAAAACTAAATTACACTCTTTGGCTAACGGGCTATTTTTAGATGTTATCCCAACTACAGTTGCATCGTTTGCTCTGGCAATATGTGCGATCTCCACTAGGCTTTTTGTTCTGCCAGTGTGTGAGATCAATACGACGACGTCATCTTCAGTGCTGTTCATGCAACTCATACGTTGCATCAAAATATCTTCAAAATAGACAACGGGAACGTTGAATCTAAAAAATTTATTAAGGGCATCGTGGGCAACAGAAGCACTTGCCCCTAAACCAAAAAACGATATTTTTTGAGCTTGAGTAAGCAAATCAACGGCACGATTGATTGTATTGATATCGACTGATTGCCTTGCAACTTCTAATGACGCCATGGTTGATTCGAATATTTTTTTAGTATATTCCTCAGGCCCGTCATTTTCCTCGACATGTCGATTGACATAGGGCGTTCCGTTGGCAAGACTTTGGGCAAGATGCAGTTTGAAATCTGGAAATCCCTTAGTGTCTAGGCGACGACAAAACCGATTAACGGTTGGTTCGCTGACATCTGACATTTTAGCAAGTGTAGCTATACTTGAATGTATTGCTGTTTGAGGATTATCTAAAATTATATCCGCTACTTTTCTTTCAGATTTACTAAAAACGGATTTATTTTGTGTTATTTTTTCAAGAATATTCATCGGTGCATAAATCTTATTGTTTTGTTGCGACTTAGTTTAAACGACATTTAACACTACTTTTGTCGGTTTGTTACAGTAATTGTTGTAAGTTTTTACCAAATTAGCCAGCATTTTTTATAAGTTTTGTTAAAATAACCATATTATTTGTAATTAAACAAGAGACGTAATATGTTGTAATATTACAACATATAATGTTAAATTTTAGCTCAATTGTCATAATAAAACGTAATTCATTTGTTGTAATTACATTTTATTAGTGTTCATTCTTCTATATATAGGTCATTAAAATGGTGTTGGAAAATTCTATTGAACCGTGCGACTTTGTCCTTTTTGGTACTAAAGGGGATCTGGCCCGCCGTAAATTATTGCCGGCTTTATATCAGTTAGAAAAAGCAAATTTAGTCCACGCCGATTCACGTATCATCGGTGCGGCTCGTCAAGATATCAGCAACGAAGAATATGTTGAGGATGTTAAAGATAGTATCGTTGAATTTAGTGGCGAAGCCCTATGTGAAGATACTTGGAATCGTTTTTCAGAAAAATTAGATTATGTTTGTGTCGACATGAAAGACATAAATAGTTACCCATCGTTTAAACAGCATGTAGATAGATCGCGGACTATGGTTTGCTACTTAGCAACGCCACCTTCTATCTTTGGTGACATTTGTAAAGGCTTGCACAATGCAGGTGTTATCGATTCGAGTGTACGTGTTGTACTTGAAAAACCACTTGGTCATGATTTGAAGTCGTCAAAAGTCATCAACGATCAAGTTGCTGAGTTCTTCGACGAAAAACAAATTTATCGAATTGATCACTATTTAGGTAAAGAAACTGTTTTAAACCTTGTTTCATTACGCTTTGCCAATTCAATTTTTGCAACCAATTGGGATCATAACTGTATCGACCATGTGCAAATTTCTGTGGCTGAATCAGTTGGGATTGAAGGCCGTTGGGGATATTTTGATGAAGCTGGTCAAATGCGCGATATGGTGCAAAACCACTTGTTGCAAATCCTAACGTTGATTGCCATGGAACCGCCCGCAGTTTTAGATGCAGACAGTATTCGTGACGAAAAGTTAAAAGTGTTGAAAGCGCTTAGACCTATTACCGCTGCCAATGTACAAACAGATACTGTACGTGGTCAGTATGTAGGTGGTTTTGTAAAAGGCAAAGAAGTACCTGGCTATTTGGATGAAGAAGGCGCTAATACCAAGTCTGAGACAGAAACCTTTGTATCACTCAAAGTTCATCTAGATAACTGGCGTTGGGCAGGGGTTCCATTTTACCTGCGTACTGGTAAACGTTTGCCAAGCAAAACCAGTGAAGTCGTTATTTACTTTAAACGCCAACCTCACAATTTATTTGGGGAAAGTTTTGCGCAATTACCACCTAATAAATTAACCATTCGTCTGCAACCTGATGAAGGTGTTGAAATTACCGTAATGAACAAAGTACCTGGGCTAACTAGTAGTGGTTCCATGGACTTGCAAAAATCGCGCTTGAACCTAAGTTTTTCTGAAGAGTTCAAAGATGACCGTATTGCCGATGCTTACGAAAAATTACTGTTAGAAGTGATGATCGGTAATCAGGCATTGTTCGTGCGTCGTGATGAAGTTGAACAAGCTTGGACTTGGGTTGACGGAATATTCCGCGCTTGGGGTGCCAACAATGATTTACCAGAACCTTATCAGGCTGGTACTTGGGGTCCAGTAGCATCAATAGCGCTGCTAGCTCGAGATAATCGTGCATGGTATGAATCGCGAATTGGGAAGAAAAAGTAATATGGCGCTAATTGAAACTAAATATTCTTCAGTTGAGCTTTTGAATCAAGATTTTTCAAGTCAAATCGCAGATATCTTGAAACAAGGAATAGCAAAAAACGGTCGAGCTAGTTTAGCCGTTTCAGGTGGACGTACTCCGGCTGCGATGTTTAATCAGCTTTCTAAGCAAGACTTAGAATGGGAAAAGGTAGACGTAACCTTAGTTGATGAACGCTGGGTGGACGAAAGCGATCCGGCGAGCAATGCTGCAATGGTGAAGCGTGAACTATTGATCAATAAAGCCGCAGTGGCGAATTTTTTTGGATTAAAAACATCAGAGGCCGATGCCTGTGATGCCGTGTCTTCTTTGAATACGAATTTAAGCAAGATAAAAACGCCTTTCGATGCGTTAATTCTTGGCATGGGTGAAGATGGTCACACCGCTTCATTGTTTCCCTGTTCTGAACAATTGGAACAAGGCTTAAATACCAATTTAGATAGCGATTATATTGCGGTTACTCCTACCACTGCGCCAAATCAAAGAATGTCACTAACATTAAAAAGTATACTCAACAGTGAAAATATCTTTTTACATTTAGTGGGTGAATCTAAAAAACGTATTATCGACATTGCTCAGCAAAGTGATGACGCCTTGGAAATGCCTATTCGAGCCGTCTTTAATAATACCGATGTAAAACTTATTTGGGCTGCTTAGGAGAACATATGAATTCTGTGATTCAAGAAGTAACCGAGCGGATTATCGAACGAAGTCGACAATCCAGACAAAATTATCTAGACAAAATTGAAAGCGCACGCTTGCAAGGGCCACATCGTGGTGTTTTATCTTGTGGCAACTTAGCCCATGGTTTTGCTGCCTGTAATACAGAAGATAAAGCTGATTTAACTAGCTTAACTAAATCAAATATTGCCATTGTATCGTCATACAATGACATGCTTTCTGCACACCAACCTTATGAAGCTTATCCGCAAATACTAAAAGATGCTATTCGTGATATCGGTAGTGTTGCCCAGTTTGCCGGTGGTGTTCCGGCTATGTGTGATGGGGTTACTCAAGGTAATCCTGGCATGGATCTGAGCTTGATGAGTCGTGATGTCATTGCTCTTTCTACCGCAGTAGGGCTGTCGCATAATATGTTCGATGGCGCATTGATGCTGGGCATTTGTGACAAAATCGTCCCAGGATTATTAATGGGCGCTTTGAGTTTTGGACATTTACCAACAGTTTTTGTACCTGCGGGTCCAATGCCTTCTGGTTTACCTAATAAAGAAAAAGCGCGCGTACGCCAAATGTTCGCTCAAGGTAAAGTAGGCCGCAAAGAGTTACTTGAATCAGAATCGAAAAGTTATCACTCAGCGGGTACGTGTACCTTTTATGGTACCGCTAACAGTAACCAATTAGTGGTTGAGGTGATGGGACTGCATTTGCCAGGCTCTTCTTTTGTTAATCCAGGTACGGATTTACGGGATGAATTAACTAAAGCCGCTGCCCGTCAAGTGACTCGATTAACCGATTTAGGTGATAATTATACGCCTATTGGTCATATTGTGGATGCCAAAGCATTAGTCAATGGCTTAGTCGCATTACTTGCAACAGGTGGCTCAACTAACCACACCATGCATTTAGTTGCAGTCGCACGCTCTGCGGGTTATGAGATAAATTGGGATGACTTTTCTGACATTTCCAATGCAGTACCTTTGTTAACACGGATTTATCCGAACGGTTCTGCTGATATTAACCACTTTACTGCCGCTGGCGGTATGGCAGTTTTGTTTAAAGAATTGCTAAGCGCCGGTTTATTGCATAACGATGTGAAAACCATTTGTGGCGAAGGGTTAGAACAATATACCAAAGAACCTACATTGAAAGATGGCGAGTTGACTTGGCAAGATGGTCCGGCTGAGTCATTTGATCCTGAAGTGATCTCATCTGTTGCTAAACCATTTAAACCCGATGGCGGTTTATCTGTTTTGCATGGCAATTTGGGCCGTGCGGTGATGAAAACTTCGGCATTACGTGAACCTCATTGCAAAATTAAAGCTCCGGCAGTGGTATTTGAAGATCAGTTCGAATTGGCCGATGCCTTCAAGGCCGGTGATTTAGATAAAGATTGTATTGTTGTCGTTCGTTTCCAAGGTCCGGCAGCGATTGGTATGCCTGAACTGCATAGTTTAACGCCGCCTCTTGGTGTGTTGCAGGACAAAGGCTTTAAAGTTGCTTTAATCACCGATGGTCGTATGTCTGGTGCATCTGGAAAAGTACCAGCTGCTATCCATGTGACCCCTGAAGCCTATCACGGTGGTTTGTTAGCCAAAGTCGAAAGTGGCGATTTAATCGAGCTCAACACTGAAACCGGTGAGATGTGTTTATTGGTTAGCACTGAAGAATTGGCGAAACGAAAAACTAAAGTGGCACAAACTGACAAACACCAAATTGGTATGGGCCGTGAAATGTTTGCTTCTATGCGCAACTCTCTAACGGGTGCAGAGCAGGGCGCATGTTCTCTATTTGCTGGATCAGGTAATCAACATGACCTCTAAATTCGTAGCCGATGTCGGTGGGACAAATATTCGTATTTGCCAAGTTGAAGGACATAACTTAATCAATATCAAAAAATATTTATGTGTTGATTTTCCTACGATTGAAGATGCGATTAAACATTACTTTAGCGAATTTCCAGAGGTTAAGTTTAGTTTTGGGTGTATCGCAATAGCGTGCCCGGTAATCGGTGATTGGGTAAAAATGACCAATCACACATGGGAGTTTTCCATTGACCAGCTAACCAAAGGTTTATCTTTGGATTGGCTGGGGGTTATTAATGACTTCACTTCTGTGGCGCATTCATTGCCAGTGTTAAAGGATGATCAAAAAGTTCAAATTGGCGCTGGTGCGCCAAAATTGAATGCCAATATTGCTGTTTTTGGACCAGGTACGGGTTTAGGTGTAGAACACCTCACTTTTACGGATAAAGGTTGGAAAGCTCTAGATGGCGAAGGCGGACATGTTGATTTTGCCGCAAATGACGAGAATGAATTCGCTATTTGGCGCTACCTTAAAAAGAAATTAGGGCATGTGTCTGCTGAAGAGGTTTTATCAGGCCGTGGCATCGTACATATCTATGAAGGGTTGGCAGAGAAACATCAGCAAGCAGCTATTTTTGCTGATCCAGCCCAAATTACTGAAAAAGCGCTATCTGAAGAATGTGAAATCTGCGTAGAAACATTGCAGCAGTTTTGCAAAATTATGGGTAGTTTTGCAGGTAACTTAGCGCTTAATTTAGCAACCTATGGCGGCGTATATATCGGTGGTGGTATTGCTTCACGTTTTGTTGACTTTATTAAAAGTAGTAAGTTTCGTGCTCGTTTTGAAGACAAGGGACGATTTAGACATTATGTCTCTAACATCCCAACCTACATCATTACAGAACCTGATCATGGTTTACTGGGCGCAGCTGCCTATTTACAACAGAATCATAAGGAGTAAGCAATATGTCATTTAATTGGAAAATGAGTTCGCAAGAAATTTTTAGTCAGGGGCCAGTCGTACCTGTATTAGTTATCAAAAATATTGAACATGCAGTACCTGTTGCAAAAGCTTTAATAAAAGGCGGCATTAAAGTACTTGAAGTGACATTACGCACTGAAATCGCTCTTGATGTGATCAAAAAAATCGCCACTGAAGTTCCTGAAGCCATTATTGGTGCTGGTACAGTGACTAACGAAGCGCAGTTAAAGCAAGTTGAAGAAGCAGGCGCTATTTTTGCAATTAGCCCAGGGATGACTACCAGCTTATTGGAAGCAGGCAAACGTTGTTCAATATCTCTAATCCCAGGTATAGCTTCAATATCTGAGCTGATGACTGGATTGGATATCGGTTACACACACTTTAAGTTTTTCCCTGCAGAAGCTTCAGGTGGTATAAAAGCGCTGAAATCTATTGGCGGTCCTTTCCCTGATATCACGTTTTGTCCAACAGGTGGAATCGGTCCGAATAATTATTTAGATTACTTGGCTTTGCCAAACGTTCAGTGTGCTGGCGGTTCTTGGTTGGTGCCAGACGATGCGGTTGAAGCGGGTGATTGGGATCGTATCACTGAGCTTGCTAAAGCGGCGGTTGAAGGTGCTAAAACACTTTCTAAGTAGTGTTTTTTAGCCACTGAAATGAAAAAAGCTTGTATTTATTGCAAGCTTTTTTTGTTGGTGAGACAGATGTGTTTAAACCTTTTTTTGAAAGCTCTATTGTCACCGGTTTAGTCTAAAAAACCTTAAGCATTGTCAAATATTTCAGGGTGTAATCTCAATCGTTTTTGAATAACACTCAATCTGAACCCCAACATAATAGCGGCACTTGTTAACCCGCAAATAAAACCGATCCAGAATCCAGATGCACCTAAAGCAGGTACAATAAAATCGGTTAGCGCTAGAATTATTCCGGTTGGCAAACCCACGCCCCAATATGCAAAAAAGCAAATAATGAACATCGCAGTTGTATCTTTGTATCCCCGTAATGCACCTGCGGATATTGCTTGAACAGAATCGGAAAGCTGAAACATTGCAGCTAGGGTCATTAGGCTCATGGCCAGCTCAATCACTTGCCGATTTTCAGTGTAAAGCATGGATATTTGTTGTTTAGCGACTATGGTTATGATTGCTGTAAAACACGCAATAAAAAGGCCTAAAAGGATTGCCGTTTTGGTTGCCAATGCTGCGCCAACCTGATCTTGTTTACCCCAAAAATGACCTACACGTATAGTTGTTGCCATCCCTAAACTCAGTGGAAACATAAACATGGTCGCTGAAAAGTTGAGGGCGATCTGGTGCGATGCAACGGTTAATGGTCCAAGTGGTGACAATAGCAGTGCAACCACACCAAATAAGGTCACTTCAAAAAGTAAGGTCAACGCAATCGGAAGTCCCAACTTTAAAGTAATGTAAATTTGTCTAATATCGGGTTTTGACCAGTTCTGAAATAAATTGCTGTTAATACGCTTAGACAAATGGATATAGAGTGCCGTGCCAATAAACATCGCAAAAAATACTAAGCTTGTTGCCAAACCACATCCAACACCACCCATAGCCGGCAAACCAAATTTACCGTATATCAATATATAGTTTGCTGGAATATTGATGATTAACCCTAATCCCATGATTAACATAGTCGGTTTAGTAAATGACAAACCTTCGCAATAATTACGCAAAATTTGATATCCAGCAAACGCTGGGGCTGATACAACAATGTACTTCATGTAATCAGTAGTGATATCGCGTAATTTGTCTTCGATGTCCATCAACGAAAACCAGTACTCTATAAAGAATACTGAAAGAGCAATACAGATCGATACTGGAATAATCAAATAAAACGCTTGGTGAACCTTTTGCGCTGCTTTTTCCGATTCGCCAGCTCCGTGCAGTTTCGAGACGATTGGCGGAATGGCCATCGCTAGACCTTGTACAAAGCACAAGATGGGAATGGTAATGCTGAACCCAATTGCCACTGCTGCCATATCGGTTGCTGAATAGCGGCCTGCCATGATGGTATCGGACACACCCATTAAGGTTTGGGTAATTTGAGCAATAAGCAGCGGCCAAGCAAGGTTTACTAGCTGCTTTAATTCGGTTTTTAAATTAGTCAAAATAATTCAATCTTAATTTTTGCGCCTGTCGGCAAGTTAGTCTGTTCTTTTTCCAGGAGAATATAACAATTTGCGGATGCTATGGATGACATGATGCCAGAGCCTTGACTACCATTAGGTTTTACCCAATATTCTCCGTGTTCGTCTTGGTATGCTATGCCTCTTTGAAAATCAGCACGCCCAGCTCGCTTAAAAATAGGAGCAGCGCAGGTAGCGTTAATCGTAAACTGGTTAACGCTTTTGCGTCCCATAAGTTTATGTAATAGGGGCGTTACTAGTTTTTCAAAGGTGACATAAGAGGAAACGGGATTTCCAGGTAAACCACAAAATATGGCATCATTAACCATACCAAACGCAAAAGGTTTTCCTGGTTTAATCGCGACTTTCCAAAAATCGATGCGTCCTACTTTTTCTAATACTTGCTTAACATAATCAGCATCGCCTACGGAAA
Source organism: Aliiglaciecola lipolytica (assembly GCF_018860635.1). Classification (GTDB taxonomy): domain Bacteria; phylum Pseudomonadota; class Gammaproteobacteria; order Enterobacterales; family Alteromonadaceae; genus Aliiglaciecola; species Aliiglaciecola lipolytica_A. Next base: position 44,754 of record NZ_JAHKPT010000012.1, on the reverse strand, counting down.
CCCCGCCACAGGATAAAATTAGATCCGCCTTACGACTGGCATCTAATAAAACGTCTGCAATTTTATCGGGATCATCTTCTATGATGCCATAATGAATGATATCTACATTCATTTGCTGCAATAAACCCTGTAATGCGAATCTATTACTTTCGTATATTTGACCATTTTTCAACTTATCGCCAGGCACCACTAATTCATCCCCCGTTGCGATAATTGCCACTCTAGGTTTGCGCAATACAGTTACTGAAGGTTCTCCAATCGAGGCTAATAATGCCATATGTGCAGGCGTGAGTTTTTCTCCCGCTGCGATAACTTGCTGTCCTAATTGGATGTCTTCACCGGCAAGGCGAACACTGTTACCTGCCTTTGTAGCTTGATTCAAAACGATGTTATTTTCGTGTATCGCTACGTTTTCTTGCATCATGACGGTATTCGTACCGGCGGGCAGGATTGCGCCTGTGGTTATTCTGATGCAGTGTCCCGCTTTTACCTCATCATCAAAGGGCTGCCCAGCTAAAGCTTGTCCTTGAATGGTTAATGTGGTGCCTTGGGGTAATTCGTGGTCAACTTGAAACGCAAAACCATCCATTGCTGAGTTATTTTTTGGCGGCACTTGCAGTTTTGCAAAAGCAGCCTCTGCGGTGATTCGGTTCAATGCATCTATGATTGAAATAGTTTCCTGCTCTACTAAGGTTTCGCATTGCTGCAACATTTTATCTAGTGCATTTTCAATTGGCATTAAGTTCGGCATGGTGGAGTCACTATTTTTCATTCAAATTAACACTAAAGCTGGAAGTAAAGGAGGGCGCTAATATAACGTGATTTTAATGGGTTACCAAATCAAAATAATCAAAACTTTGACTATGATTGTATATAGAAAAGAGGTAGTTAGCGCATTGTGATTATACTAACTACCTAGAAACGAAATTAGTATTTTTCGATGCTGTAGCCTTTTTCTTGCATTAATTTAAGTACGCTTTGCTCACCCGCTAAATGTAATGCCCCAACTAAAATTAATTCGTTTTGTTGGTTGTCAAAAAGTTGTTCAATCTTAGGTAGCCAGTTTTTATTACGCTGAACTAATAATTGATCATATATCTCTGGATAATCACGCTGCATTTCATCAATACCTATTTCTGCTAATTTGTCTAAATCACCGGCACGCCAGGCATTAATCAGTTTTGGCATCATTTCTTTTATTTTTGCTACATCTTTAAGGCTATAGGCAATCATGGCGTCTTCTTCCCCTTTACCCATGTCTGCCAGCATAGCCATTTGTTCTTCAGGCTCTTCAAACCATTTTGCTTGCTTTTGATCGCCCATACCCTTGGTAGAGTAATATACATCTACGCCAGCACTGCTTACCCCCATCATTTGCAGTTCAATCATCGACAAGGTGACGGATAAAAAGCTCGGTTTTAGCATAGAAAATTGTTGCAAAGAGAGATTACGTTGTTGTAAATGAGTTTCAAGATCTTGGTAGGTTTGCTCTGACAAAAAGTCTTTAATGGTCTTACCATCTTGCAATAAAATATACTGTAATGATTGCTGTTGGAATTCGGGACTATTCATTCTGACGATATCGGATTCAAATACTAGCGTATCTGAAGCTTGATAAGCTTTTTCAAACTCTTCAGGCAAAGGATAATCTGTTGCACTTAATACATGGATTGTGCCACCGATAATTACAAAGTCATCTCCTTTACTTATTTTCCATAAGGGTGCTGCTTGCGCATAAAAAGATTGCAAAACCATAAATAATGAAATGAATAAAATTTTGTACATGCTGTAAATTCCTTGACGTATTGCTTACTAATTATCCAAATAAAAGAGGGAGTACTTTAGGTTAATCGTGACAGAACAAGTGATGTTGTTTACTTGACCATTTCGTTCAATTAAACGTCGATAATACTTTTATATGATGTCTGAACCTATTGATAACATATTTTAATTATTAAAAATATGCCTAATTAGGTTATGGCTGGGGAAATAATATAGGCAATTGCGTTAGCGGGAAAAACAAAAAACAACACCCACTCAAGGTGGGTGTTGTTTGAATGTTGAATGACTATTCGAAACCTTAGTGTTCGGCTAACTCACTAGGGGTTAGGTAACCATCTTTGTTCATATCTAATTCTGCAAAAACGGCTGACAAAGCTGGATCGCTTGCCGCTTCTTCTACACTTATACGACCATCTGCATCTGTATCTAAAATTGATATTTTGTCTTCTTGTGCATAAACAGAACTACTGGCTAAAACGAACGCGCTGATAAGGATAGCTTTTTTCATCTTCATATCTCCACTTGATTTAGATTTTCGTGTTTCGGATTAATACAGGCACTACTCAAATTGCCTCTTAACAAAACAACAATAACGTTTGTTGTATAAGTGGGGTATTACACTTACCGTGCCAGAATGGAGATGTCTTTTAATATCATATGGTTATGATTAATTTGTGTGGGGAGGGTTGAAATGCTGCGAGAAAAGCATGTAAATAACATGTTAATGTGTGTATGTTCGGTCACACTAATCGAAGGGGTAAAATATTTATCAAATAAATCATGGAGATAGGGTGGTGCAAAAAAGTGACAGCAAACTATCCCCATGACTTATAACATAGACTTTACATACTGCGAGTGTTACTTATCCAAACCGTTTGATACGGCGATAAAATAAAATCAGAATGATCTAAAATGATTTCATTTCCAGTGATGAGATCCCACCAACAGTCTGTTCCAATTAAGTTAATATCCGACATAACAACAGTTTGCTGTGTATCAGTGATATTGCTTATACAGAATATGCTTTGTCTTCTATCGATACTTTGTCGCCAAAAGCCAAATAATTTATTCCCTAACTGCAAGGTAAATTGTGTGGCGTTGGGATGAAATGCCTTTTGATTAATTCGAATTGACAGTAAATGATTCATCCGTTGAAGTGCTATGGCATGCTGGCTGTCTTTATTACTCAGTTGATCTTCAAGTTCCGACATATCCCAGCGCCTACGGTTAATGGAGCGATTCTGGCTGGTATTAGTGACCCTTTCATAATCATTCCCGGTGGCCAGTAAACTATGCACATACAACCCAGGTATGCCTTCAAGTGCAAACATAATTTCGTGAGCACAAATGAATCTTTCCATACCTAAATTATCAGGTCCTTTAGTGGTTCCTTTTAACGCATCGAATAAAGCGATATTAATTTCGTAGGGTTTTTGCTTGCCACCGGGTAGGGTACGCCAAGACACCATCCCGCCAAAACTCTGCATAGTGTTAACCAAGGTATTGATTTCTTTTTCATCGAGTAAACCCTCTGCTGGGCGCAGACCTATGCCGTCATGGGAGGCAATAAAGTTAAAATAGGTCGTCCCGTTTTGTGCAGGGGGCATGCTCATTTGCCAGTTCTTTAAATAAGTACAGTCTCCGGTAACCAATGTGTTGACCAACAGCGGTGGCAATGAAAAGTTGTACACCGCATGGGCTTCGTTAGCATTACCAAAATATGTGAGGTTTTCACGATTAGGAATGTTAGTTTCGGTAATAATAATACTGTCGTTTTGCGCATATTCGATTAATGTTCGAAGTAAGCGAATAACTTCATGGGTTTTTTCCAAATTGATGCAGGTAGTGCCTGATTTCTTCCAAAGAAAAGCAACCGCATCTAACCTGAAAATTCTGACACCATGATCCAAGTATTGACGGATTATTGAAACAAAGGCCGCCAAAACCTTAGGATTTTGAAAGTCAAAGTCCACCTGATCATGACTAAAAGTGCACCACACTTTTTTAATTCCGTTCTCGGTTTTGGTTTCCCGTAACAATTCCGATGTGCGCGGTCTTACCACGTTAGAGATATCGTAATCGTCATCAACAGTGAAGAAAAAATCACTGCCAGTGCCTTCACATTTAATAAAATTATCAAACCATACGCTGCGCGAAGAGCAGTGATTAATGACCAAGTCGGACATTAAGCGATAATTGCTGGAAATTGACTTAACGTCTAACCAATTACCCAGAGATTCATTCACACTCGAGTAGTCAATCACCGCGAAGCCATCATCTGAACTATAAGGAAAAAATGGCAATATATGCACCGCATTAATTGTATCTTTCACATATTTGTTCAAAAACTGGTGTAACGTTACCAATGGATTCTGCGTTTCTGACTCTAGGCTATCCCCATAGGTAATTAATATAATGTCCTGTTCGTTCCAATGATTTTGATGAGGCACTGGAACCTGTCTATCGCTTACCTCATCTAATCTCATTGTAGTGATAAGAGACTTTGCGATTTCCTCACTACTTTGAGGAATATCAACCCCTTGATAAATGACATCTAAGTGATGTTGTACTTTTTCACACAGCCAGGTATAAGCTTCAGACATTTATGTATCCCCTTACTGTTAATATCGAAACTCTTCGTAATCTAATTCAACAGCATCTTTGATGCGTTCGAGTATATCTGGAACCGCACTCATTACTCGGTTCCAACTAGGTATGAAGGGTGTTTCCATTGGGTTTTCAAGGAAACTTTGACCTGCTTTCATAATGTTTTCAGCAAACATTTCTACCGCTTTTTCTTCTCTATGGATGTCTAGTTCTAAACCATTCATTACCGCATCGTTGTGGTATGTTTCAACAAAATCTAATGCAATACGAAAATAGGTCGCTTTGAGTGTACGGAAGGACTCATTGGTGAATGTAAACCCTTGCGTTGCCAACTTACGAAATAGTGCTTTGGTAATGTCTATGGACATTTTAGACAAGCCACCTTGATCGTTATGTAAGGATAGATCTTGGTGTTTGTGGTCATAAGTTTCAGCAATGTCTACCTGACACAAACGATTATGGGAGTAGTTTCGGTGCATTTCGGACAACACGCCTATTTCTAATCCCCAATCGCTAGGAATACGAATATCATTTAACACATCACGTCTGAATGAAAATTCGCCCGCCAATGGATATCTAAAACTGTCCATGAATTCTAAGTATTCGTTATTACCTACGGTGCGTTTTAACGCTCGTAACAACGGAGTCACTAATAAGCGGGAAACACGACCGTTAATTTTCCCATCTGCTACACGGGCATAATAACCTTTACAAAATTCATAATTGAACTGTGGATGAGCAACCGGATAAATCAATTTGGCAAGTAAGCTTCGATCATAGGTTAAAATGTCACAATCGTGCAGCGCGATGGATTCTGCCCGTCCTGTGGCAAGAATATAGCCCATGCAATACCAAACATTGCGGCCTTTACCCATTTCTTTTGGCGCTAAGCCCATGTCGGCTAATTCTTTATCAATGGCTTTTAAACGCGGGCCATCATTCCACAAAATACGATGGTGTTGCGGAAGTTTGTCAAAAAACTTAATGGCGTGCTGATATTGCTCTTTTGAAGCTCTGTCCAAACCAATTACAATTTCATTTAAATAAGGAACTTTGCAAATATGATTGATGATTTCAGGCATTGCTTCGCCCTCAAGTTCAGAAAACAAACTTGGCAATAGCAGCCCTAAAGGACGTTTTTTAGAAAAGGCCAACAATTCAGATTCCATTTCATCAATGGGACGTTTTGAAAGTTGGTGTAATGTTGTGGTTATTCCGTTTTGGTAAAAATCAGCCATTTTCTGGCTCCTTTAACGTTAAATTTAATATTTTTTGAAGACATTCAGTCCAACCCTCAGGTCCTTCGAGTTGGCTATCAAACACATTTTCTGTACGTTGTAATTGCGGGTAGTCGTTAACGGGAGACTTGATGCGCACTGCAATGTCTGCAGCATCAAGCATAGCAGCATCATTTTGACCGTCTCCTAATGCAATTGAAACCCAGTTTATCTCTGGATATTGGCGTTGTAATTCACCGACAAACCAATTTAACGCAGCACCTTTATCTGTTTCTCCTGAAATATGAATAAAGCGTCCGCCTATCAGGGTTTTAGCCCCCAATTGCGTGACGCACTTGATAAATTCTTTCTTTTGTTGTTCGCTTCCAAGCCATAATACTGGTTCACCGTATAACCTATTTGCAGCCCGTTTTGCTTGTTCCGGTTCTAATCCAGTAGCATCACATATCTCGGAAAGTGTCATTTTTGAAAAGTGGGTAAATTGACCGGCAAAATCACTTTCAATTTTCTTTAGTAAACTTAACCAATAACTTTTCTTGGAGGTGAAATTGCGAACCCAATTTTTACCAACCCATTGGGTATGTGCGGGTTTTTTCTTGAAGAAACCATGTGGGATATGGATTGCCGCGCCATTTTCCACAATGAACGGACCTTGTAAATCTAATTGCTCGGTCAATTCCTGCATTTCATCATAGGTTTTACTGGTATTCGGAATTACTGGAATATTATTTTTTTTCAAAAAAGCGAGCATCTTTTTTGCGGCTTCGTGGCTGTAAGAATGATGATCCAGTAATGTGCCATCCATATCGGTAAAAATGACAAACTGGTCGCTCATTTTATCCCCTTTACGTTGATAATTTTTCGATGTTTATCTAATTCAAATACGACATCACAGGTTTCACTAAGAGTAGCCAAACTCTGATCCGTTAGTCTTTGATAGTGCTGAATAAATCGTTTAATTTCGTTTGCTGACATAATCCCACTGTTAGCTTCAGAATTCGAAGCAGTTGCCAATTTTTGGATAAGTTTTTGTTCTTGCTGCAAGCGCCAATCAAATACACATTCAAAAGAAGGTGCTTTTAACATTACCCAAAAATCCATTAATTGATATAAGTTTTGATATTCAGTTTGCAGTTGTTGATTAACAAAAGTGCGCCAAACGCTATTGCTGTCTTCTTCAGACTCTAAGGTGTTTACCGGCACTGACAGCTGCTCGTTGGTTTGCGCAGTGACTCCCCAGCACCAACCTTCCATCAATATAATATCCACAGGCTCTTCGATGATAGGCCAATCTTCCGTTGGGAAAGGGTCGTCTGTTGCTTTATTAAACCGTGGAATGGCAAACCCTGTTTTGCGTTCCTTTAAACTGAGCAATACTTGTTTTAATAACGCTGTATCGTGGGTCCCTGGTACGCCACGGGTCGCTAATAAAGGATGTATATTTTGCGCTAACTGTTGTCGATAATCTTTTGAAAAATAAAAGTCATCGAGTGAAAGGTTTATCACGCGCAGTTGTTTTATTTCTACTAAATAGGTGAGTATCAGTTCTGTTAGGGTGGATTTACCGGAACCTTGGCAACCATTAATACCAACAAAAATCGGTCCTTCTGCACCGTCATGGTGCATTTTTAGTTTTTCAGCTAAAGGGATGAACCATGTTAGCGCAACGTCGCCAAAGTTCGCATCGAGTTGGTGTTTTTCGATAAAGGCTTCAAGTAGCCTTTTAGATTCTGGGGTTACCTTCAAAATTAGCCTTTATAGAGTAAATAATTAATTGGAATTTTCATTATCATCAAATAGAACTTACAACAAACGTGCCAATATGGTGCTAATTTTATTTATACAATTGTGCAAAATAAGATTCATTGATTTCAAATAAGCTCGATTATCTTCATCAACAATAAACAATTTGCGTTGCACCTCAATAGTGAGGTTAAATGCCATTATCAACAATGCTATACTAACGCTCAGTAAGATCTTAATATAGTAAGTGATAGTAAAAATGAAACTCCGAGCCTCTATTACTAAGTATTGAAATACAATATAGGTAGTTTTGGCCGCAACTATAATGGGTTGCCAGGGTAAATTGGGAAACTAGTTTGCCTCCCGCTACATGTTCAACAATTTGGTTGTTCGTGACTTTGGAAAGGTGTTTAACGTGTTAAAAGATAAATATGGACGTCGCTTCCATTACTTGCGGCTGTCCGTCACAGATGTTTGTAACTTCAGTTGCGACTATTGCCTTCCTGATGGTTACCAATGCGACTCCGATCGTAATTTTTTAAGTTTGTCTGAAATTCGCCAAATATGTGCTGGTTTTGCAGAGCTAGGAACTAAGAAAATTAGGATAACCGGAGGTGAGCCCTCATTACGCAAAGATCTCCCTGAGATTATACAAATTGCCGCCTCAACACCTGGTATTGAACAGGTTGCAATTACCACCAATGGTTATCGTTTAGAACAGCAAATCGACTCTTGGGTAGATGCGGGTCTGAATTCGCTGAATGTCAGCATAGATAGCCTTGATCCTCGCATGTTCGAAAGTATCACCGGACACGATAAACTCGAAACGATTTTGGCAGGTATCAGTCGTGGTATTGAACGTGGCTTAAAAGTCAAAGTAAATGGCGTGCTAATGCGCCAATATAACGGTAACGAACTCAGTGTATTTTTAAACTGGTTAAAACATACACCTATTACCTTTAGACTTATTGAATTGATGGAGACGGGTGAAAACAAAGATTTTTTCAAATTAAATCATTTGTCTGGTGAGCCAATTCAGCAGTATCTAACTGAAAACGGTTGGAGCCCAGTGATCCAAAATAACACCGCCGGGCCCGCTCAAGAATTTTGGCACCCTGATTATCAGGGTAAAATTGGCCTTATCATGCCTTACAGTAAAGACTTTTGCGCGACCTGTAATCGACTTAGAATAAGTGCAACTGGTAAGTTACACCTATGTCTTTTTGCTGATAAAGGTTTGGATATTCGAGAATATTTACAACAACAAGATACACAGCAATTACAGCGACAATTGCAAAAATTGTTAGGTGATAAAGATGCAACGCATTGGTTAGATCAAGGTTTCACGGGTGCCACTAAACACTTGGCAATGTTAGGCGGTTAAAGATGTTGGCTGAACCAGACTGCTTAAGCAAAACCTTGGGACTGATTTTAGCCGGAGGGCGGTCTAGTCGAATGGGGGTTGATAAGTCCACATTGAATCTGGCTGGCGTGTCTTTTTTACAACTTGCCATCAATCGTTTTGAATCCATCGGGATCAAAAATCAGGTGATTAGTTCTAACACCTTAAAAGGTGCGCTTACCGACAGATTGATTGATAAGGGGCCTTTAGCTGCACTGGATGCGGTATTAAGTCTTCCTGAACATCGATTAGCCAATGTCGACAGCTTTTTAGTTGTTCCCATTGATATGCCGGTATTCCCAGCAGATAGTCTAAAGCAACTTGCTTTACAGGGGCGAGAACAGCATTCAGCTTGTTATTTCCAATCTCATCCTATGCCGTTTTTTATCATCTTAGATGATAATTTTAAGCAAACACTCAATGGGCAAATTCAATCCAATGATCGATCTATATTTTCGTTGCTGAAAAAACTCGCCGCAACTGAAATTGAATTGTCTGAAGACCAAATTTCACAACATGCTTTTTATAATGTAAATACGCCCGAACAAATGCAACAAGTGAAACAAATGTTTCCATGCTAGATGGGGTTTAGAACAGTTTTATGGAGGACAAATGCCTGCTACCAGTAAGTTTATAGCACTGAATATCGCAGTGTTAACTGTGTCGGATACCCGAGATGAGGAAACTGACACATCGGGACGTTACCTAGTTGAGGCGGCAAGCAATGCTGGGCATCAAGTGGTGGAGAAGCGAATTTGTAAAGATGATAAATATCAACTGCGTAGTATCGTTTCTAATTGGATCTTAGCGGAAAATGTTCAGGTAGTGATCACCACTGGCGGCACAGGCTTTACACCAAGGGATATGACTCCAGAAGCATTAGAAGTACTATTTGATAAGCAAATCGAAGGGTTCGGCGAGCTATTTCGACATATTTCTTATCAACAAATTGGTACTTCTACTGTGCAATCCAGAGCGCTGGCAGGAATGGCAAACGGCACAGCTATATTTTGTTTACCTGGTTCAACTGGTGCATGTAAAACCGGCTGGCAAGATATATTACTGGAACAATTAGATAGTCGTCATAAACCTTGTAATTTTGTGGTTCACCTAAAAAACCTCAATATTGAGCAATGCGAAAGTAGGGGATAAGGTGAGTAATCAGTCAACAGAAAGTGGAAAAAGCCTAAGCCATATCGATCACAAAGGTCGGGCAAATATGGTGGATGTAACCGACAAAGCCGTCACACAAAGAACAGCCAGTGCGTCTGGATTTGTGCAAATGCAGGCTGATACATTAAGTATGATCGCAAATGGACAACACGCAAAAGGTGATGTTTTTGCGGTGGCTCGCATTGCAGGTATACAAGCCGCGAAAAAATGCGCTGATCTAATTCCGCTGTGCCACCCATTAATGCTATCTAAAGTACAAGTGGATTTTAATGTTGATACAACAACAAATCGCGTAAATATTTTGGCTACCTGCAAACTGGCGGGGCAAACTGGCGTTGAAATGGAAGCGCTGACGGCTGTTTCTGTCGCTGCATTGACGCTTTTTGATATGTGCAAAGCGGTTGATCCGCATATGTTAATTGGCGATATTAAAGTTGAGCAAAAAAGTGGTGGAAAGACAGGCAATTGGCACCGCAGCGAATCTCAATCGTGTTAAAGAGGGTTTGATGAAAATACTGTTTTTTGGTCAACTGAGAGAACAACTGGGTGTTGCAGAATTATTGTTAAGCGAAACCCCCGATACTGTGCATGCTTTGCGTGATGTTTTGGCTTCTAAGGGTGAACTTTGGCAACAGTATCTATCAAGCGGTAATATTTTGGTTGCGGTTAACCAGACCATAAGTGACTTTGATACTGTTTTACAAGCAGATGACGAAGTGGCGTTTTTCCCTCCGGTCACTGGAGGCTAATAATGTTTAAAGCAAGCCAGTTAATTAACATTCTCGTACAGCCGCAAGATTTTGAGCATGCTGAAGAATATCAACGACTAAAAAATCATGGTACTCAATATGGTGCCATTGTTACCTTCACTGGTTTAGTTCGGGATATGAATTTAGGTGCAAATGTTAAGGGATTATTCCTCGAACATTATCCTGGAATGACGGAGAAAGTACTCGAAGATTTGGTTCTACAAGCGACCCAAAAGTGGTCATTAGGTGCAATCACTATCATTCATCGAATTGGGCAGTTAGATGTCAATCAACAGATTGTGTTTGTCGGAGTGAGTGCTAAACATAGAAAAGAGGCGTTTGAGGCTTGCCAGTTTTTAATGGATTTTTTAAAAACCCAAGCTCCCTTTTGGAAAAAGGAACTTAGGGACGATGCTGAGTATTGGATTGAAAAAAGACAATCTGATGATCTTGCTGTACAAAAATGGAGCAAGTGATAGGCTTCGACTTTCACTATCCCATAAACTCTTCCTAGACCTAAATAACCGATAATTTGGCCTTAATTGTAGCCTCATTGGCTATTTATATTGCCGTTTATAGGCGCGTTTTATCCGCAACAAATCATGTGTAAATTAACAAATTTTCTAATTTCATTAACAACTTAGCTTGCCAAGTTAAGAAAATACTATCAACATGGTACAACTGAACAAAATAGTTAATCTAATTAAATGATTTGTTTTATAAAAAAGAGTAAAAGGAACCTCTAATGAAAAGTCTAGTTACTGATTTACCCAGCAAATTTTCCATTTGTCAAAAAGGCCTGATTACCAGTATCGCATTAGCTTTGTCTTCCAACAGTATCGCTCAACAAACACCGCAAGCGGATACTGACAATGAAGAAGAATATGAAGTCGTTGTTGTTACCGCCCAAAAAAGAACCCAACAATTATCTGAAGTCCCCATCGCAATTTCGTCTTTCAGTGCGTCCAGTATTGAGCAAACTGGGATTACCCAATTAACTGAACTTGCTGATTTCATTCCTAATTTATCCATTACTCGCACCACTGACTTTACCTCGGCCATTACGATTCGTGGGGTAGGGGCGAACAGCCGAAATATCGGTTTTGACACGCGAGTAGGGGTTTATTTGGACGGCGTATATCTTGGTCAGTCTCCAGCTCTAAACCAAGAGTTACTTGATTTAGAACGAGTAGAAGTATTACGCGGACCACAAGGTACCCTGTTTGGTAAAAACACGGTAGCTGGTGCAATTAATTTAATATCCAAAAAGCCGTCTGACGAGCTCGAAGGAAAATTGAGTGCTTCTATAGGTAACATGGGCGCTCGGGAAATTCAGGGCCAGATTAACGTACCCATTTCGGATACCAGTGCGGCTAAATTTTCGGTTACTAAGTTGGATCGTGATGGGTATATCAAAAACCTTACGACAGGCAACGATTTAAACGAGCGTGATGCCTTAGCTTATCGCGGTCAGTTTCGCTCACAACTATCTGACAAGTTAGAGCTTAACTTTAGCGTAGATGGACTGAACACCGAACGCCTATCATTTTTAGGGGAAGCGATTTCCGATACCCTAAGCACTATGCTGGATTTGGCTGCTCCAGAGAAAGATGAAGTCGCCACCACTATAGATACCTTTGAGAAGCGCGATATAGTCGGCGGATCATTAGACTTGTCTTATTCTATGGACAATGGCTACGACATAAAATCAATTACAGCATATCGTGATACCGATATTTTTTATCGTAATGATTCGGATTATGCAGCGGCTGATTTATTGGTGATTGAATATTCTGATCAATATGAGCAGTGGTCTCAAGAATTTCAATTCATCTCTCCACAAAATGATTCCGGCCTTGATTACGTCGCTGGATTGTATTTATACCGTCAAGACGCAGATACTCGACGAGATGCAATCAATGGTGTCCATTCATTCTTGTTTGGGAACGTACCAGGTTCAGTAGTAACCAATACTGGCTTTGTGACAACCGACAGTTATGCCGCTTATTTTAACGGTGGTTATGACCTGAGCGAAGACAGCTCGCTAGCTTTGGGATTGCGCTATACGGATGAGACAAAAGATCTTGATTGGTTGCTAGACGGTTCTGCTTCAGGGATTTTTGGTATTGGTAGTACTGACGGTCAACTGGTCGACTCACGTAGCGACAACTATGTATCTTATGCACTGAGCTTTAACCATGCTTTTAATAAAAACCTAAACGGTTATGCTAAATATTCAACTGGTTTTAAAAGCGGCGGTTATAATCTCGACTTCATCACCAATGCCGACCTCGCAGCGGGTATTCAATTTGATAAAGAAACCGTTGGTAGTGCAGAGTTGGGTTTAAAAGGTAACTTTTACCGTAACAGCTTAATTTTAAACTTCGCAGCATTTAGTTCTGAATTTAAAAACTATCAAGTTAATCAATTTATAGACTTGGGTAATGGTGCATCCTCAATTTCAATCCGTAATGCTGCCAAGGCGAATACCCAAGGTATAGAGCTTGAAATGACTTATAGACCTATTAGCAACCTAGAAATTCAAGCAAGTATGGGATTACTGGACACTGAATTTGATAGCTTTCCCGGTGGCCTAACTGGTGGCGGTAATGCCGAAGGAAAAGATCTAATCAATGCACCAGACAGTAATTTTTCGATTGGTGCTCAGTATATAACTGAAATTAGTTCACTTAACGCTGATTTAACGTTGCGCTTTGATGTTACTCACAGTAGTGGATTTTTTACCACAGTTGATAATGTCAAAACTGCAACGTTGGCCGATGGCACTGTTGTCGATTTTGGCCATGTGAACAGCATCACTCTAGTTAACGCGCGCATAGGTCTACTCGGCACTAACAATGGTTGGGAAGCGTACCTTTGGGGCCGTAACTTAGCTGACGTTCGTGATCCGACTGATAATCGTAAAGACTTTTTCGGTACAGTTACTTCAAATTATCAAGAGCCTCGCACTTACGGTGTAGAAGTGGTTTATAGCTTCTAAGGAGAAAACAATGCGAGTATTTTTGTTGTGTTTAGCATTTGTCACATTTGCTAGTTTATCTCAGGAAAAGAGGCAGCCACCAGCGTTGCCTGATTTTCCAGATTATCCGCCAGTAAGTGAAGTAACGGCGCAGACCAATGGCGATGTTTACTTTTCTTCAGTTACCCCTGGAGATTACAAATGGCTTGTCTTAGCGGAACAAAATCTCGCTGAAACTACCGTAAAAGCGCAATTGTTCTTGCCCGAAGGGGCAAGTGCCAGCAATCCAGTTCCTGCAATGGTAATTATTCACGGCAGTGGGGGAATTCTGCCTAGCCGTGAAATTGCCTATGGTCAATGGATGGCTGATCACGGTATTGCTGGTTTAGTGGTTAATTCCTATGGAGCTCGGGGCGTAACTGACGAAACGCCCTATGGGCTGCGAGTGGCCATTGTCAGCGATGCAGATGAAACTGCTGACGCATACGGTGCGCTAAAATTTCTAAACCAACATCCGGCAATTAATCCCGAAAAAATTGGCTTAATGGGCTTTTCCTATGGCGGAATGGCGACCCGTGCCGCTTTGGACAGTCGAATTCATCAAAATATGGCCGCGAAGGTTTTGCCTTTCGCCTTACATCTAGATTATTACGGCCCATGTCATTTTGATTTACAAACCGCTAAAACTACGGGGGCGCCATTATTTAGCTTACGTGGGGCAGAAGACAAATCAAATGACTTGGAGGCCTGTGCACGTCTTGAGAATCGTTTAAGAGACGCAGGTTCCGCAATTGGCAGTACTATCTTTCCAAGTGCTGGACATGGCTGGGAAATGGCTACACCAAGACAATTCATCGCCACCTTAAATCCAGCACCCTGTAATCAAGTTTTGTTGGAAAACGGTGATTGGCAAATAGACGGTAAAACAATTACTGTGCCTGATGAACTAAGTCGCCAAGAAAAGTATCTTTTCCGACTCGGCTTATTAGGACAAATGAAACAGTCTTGTATGTCTGAGGGATATATCATGGGACAAGATAAACAAACCCATGGATTATCTAATTTGCTACTTTCCCAATATACCTCAGCCTATTTATTAAATTAATCTCAGCACAATGGAGTTGCTATGAAATCGTTTTCGACTGTAATCTTTGTTTTATGTAGTTTGCTATTGTTGTTTCCAATTAGCAGTCACGCCAATCCACAATCTAGCAACAGCATAAAACGTCTTAGTTCTGAGCAATTTAAACAGTTAAATTTGCCCTTTTCCCAAGCAGTAGAAGCGAATGGGATCTTATATTTATCAGGCGAGTTAGGTGTGATCCCCGGCCAACTTAAACTAGTGGAAGGGGGCGTGGTAGCCGAAACACATCAAGCTCTGCAAAATATTAAGGCAACCTTAGAGAGATTTGGTTCAGGCATGGACAAAGTGATCAAATGCACCTTGTTCTTAGCTGATATTAACGAATGGGGGGATGTCAACAAAGTCTATATTGAGTATTTCAAAGAGTCTCTACCTGCTCGCAGTGCCGTTGCTGGTAGCGGTCTAGGTTTAGGCGGTAGGGTTGAAATTGAATGTATGGCTTTGGCCGCAGACGCATAAAAATCGGAACCGGCGGCTGGTTATTTGACATTTAAGTTTAGCCAGTCGTTGTGTTATTCTCGCCCGCATTCAAACCTGCCAAACAAACATACACTATGATAGAAAGAATCGAAAGCACCCCGCGGATGAGCCGCATTGTTAAACATAACGGCACCATTTACTTATGTGGGCAAGTCTGCAAAGACGCTGAAAAAGATATTACTGAACAAACAACTACTATGTTGGAAAAAGTCGACGAGCTTTTACATAAAGCAGGAAGCGATAAAAATCACATATTGTCAGCAACCATTTATGTCAAAGATATGAGTTACTTTTCTGCGATGAATGCCGTATGGGATGCATGGGTTCCAGAAGGCCACGCACCGGCTCGTGCCTGTGTTGCTGCAAAAATGGCAAGAGAAGCGCTGTTGGTCGAAATATCAGTGGTTGCAGCAGAAAAAAGTTAAGCACAAGTTTTACGCCGCGCGTAATCTATATTTTTGTTAGACTAGCGCGCTATATCGATTATAAATTAGTAAATAATGAAAGATTGTAATCAATGCGGAAAGTGCTGTATTAAATACGGCGGTGGCGATCTTAGCGCGAGTAAAGAAGAAATTGATTTGTGGGAAATATTTAACCCCGAGATATTTGAATACGTTAAGAATAATCAAATATGGTTCGATCCTGAGTCGGGAAACAGATTGAAAACCTGCCCATTCTTGGAAATCGAGCCTCAACAAAACCCGCTTTCCAGCGAAAAGTATAGCTGTAGCATTTACCAAAATAGACCAGAAGATTGTCGCCATTATCCCAGTCTTATTTCAGAAATGATAAGGGATGAATGTGAAATGATTGAAGTTAAAGATTTAACTAATCAAAAGCAGGCGCAAAAGAAACTTGATGTTCTGATGCAAGATAGTCGCCCTGCAAACGGTTAATAAGCTGGCAATCACAAATAGGTGATTGCGCTTAATGATTTCACTCGCTAAGTTTGCGCAGAACATGTGTTGAAGTGGCGTTAAGCCTAGCGTTTGTATCTGCAGTTATCCCTAATTACATACTTAAACCGTTGCCGTGAGCACTGCTCGAATGGGGGCAGGGTAGCCCTCAATCGTTTTTGTATGATCGTTGGGGTCGAGAAAATCAGCTAATGATTGACTGTCCATCCACTCTGTTTTGCGTTGTTCATCTAAACTTGTAGGTCCTACATCAACCACTTTTACATGTTTAAAGCCAACTCGTTGCAACCACACAGTTAGCGCCTTTGTACTGGGCAAAAACCACACATTACGCATTTGCGCATAACGTTCACCGGCCATTAATACGCTGTGCTCATCCCCCTCAACTACCAGCGTTTCTAGGACCAATTGTCCACCAGGTCGCAGTTGCTGTTTAAGTTGTTGTAAAAAATCAATGGGGCTACGTCTATGATATAAAACACCCATAGAGAAAACCGTATCGAAGGCTTTTAAATCAGGGAGTTGTTCTACGCCAATGGGTAACAAATGAATGTTAGGGTTAGGATTAAAATGTTTAATGACCTGAAATTGCATTAAAAACAATTGCGTTGGGTCTATGCCTACAACAAAGTTTGCATCTTCCCCAAGCATCCGCCACATATGGTATCCACTGCCGCAACCAATATCTAATACTGTCCTGCCTGCGAGGGGGGCAATATGGGGCAGCACACGGTCCCACTTCCAGTCTGAACGCCATTCTGTATCAATAAAAATATCATGAATATAAAATGGACCTTTGCGCCAAGGTTTAAACTGTTTTAACAAACCGGTTATTTGGCGTTTGGTGTATTCATCAATATCGTCTGCAGTACCCATTCTAACCGCTTCTTTCAAATCGGTCTGTGACACATTAGTTTGCGGAAGTTTGCTTAGCAATTTTTGCCATTTGGCATAATCACCATGTAACTGCTGCTTTTCCCAAGCCGAAATTTGCGCGGGCAATACTTCTAGCCAATCACTTAATTGAGTCTGTGCAATAAGCGCATAAAATTGTTTAAACCAGTCATGAGCCATACTTATTTAACCACCAACATTGAAGTGAAATTGAAGCAACAAAACCACATCACAAAATTCTTAAAGCCCGCATTGGCCAACCTATTTTGATGGGTAGGTATGGAATCAATTAGCATGACGTTTTCAATTGCAGAGCGTTTTTGACTTATTTCCAATTCGCTGTATCCGTTATTTCGTTTAAATTCGTGATGTAAATCAATCACTAGTTCATTGGCTAAGCTGTTTTCATGACTAATTTTTTCAGACAGCACAAGAACCCCGCCAGGTTTCATCCCAGAGTAGATTTTTTGGATTAGAAAATCTCGTTGATTCGGAGGGATAAACTGCATAGTGAAATTCAGCACAACTACCGAGGCGTTGCTAATCTCAAAATCAAGAATATCATCACAGTATACATTTACCGGTATGTCAGATTTAAATGCGTTAAGGTGCAGTAGGCATTTATCTACCATTGCCTGAGAGTTATCAACGGCTATGATTTTACAGTCCGATTGTTTAACACTGCGACGCATGGCTAAACTCGCAGCACCTAACGAACAGCCTAAGTCGTATAGATTACTGTCTTGCTGAGCAAAGCGATTGGCAATTAAACCTATATTATCGATAATGGTGCTGTAACCCGGTACCGAACGTTGGATCATATCTGGAAATACTTGCGCAACTGCTTCATCAAAACAGAAATCGTTTACTTTTGATTTTGGTTGCGAGTATATCGCGTCTTTTTGGCTCATCGTTTTTAACTCACAAACACGATTAAAGAAAATTTTCGGCAATTCTACCTGTGGCGATCGGTGTAAGCAAATCGAGCTAAAACTTTGAATATTTGAATACAACTGTAAAAACTTAGTTTAAACTTATCAAAATATAGACTAAAGTCTAAGCGTAATTTTGACGATATATTAATAATTAAAAATACAAGGGAAGTTTCATGCCAAAATTTCTAATAGCGGATGACCATCCGTTATTCAGAGAAGCATTAAAAGGTGCTTTGACTCCTTTATATGAGGAAGTGCAATTCGTTGAATCAGATGGGCTTGAAACAACGTTAGAGTCAATCCAAGCTTGTTCGGATATTGATATCATACTGCTTGATTTAAGCATGCCAGGCTGTGAAAAATTTTATGGGGTTATTCGTGTTTGTGGAGATTTCCCTGACATCCCTGTGATTGTTATTTCTGCTAGCGATCATCCCAAGATAATCTCTCAGGCCCTTGGTTACGGCGCAAAGGGCTTTGTTTCAAAATCAGCTGCTGTTGCATCCATTGCAGAGGCAATAGATACCGTTCTTGAAGGTGGTACTTGGGTACCTGAAGATTTGAAAAGTAGTATCGATAGCATATCTGGTGAGCAGCAAGAGATTGCATTGATGGTTGCCGAGTTAACCCCAAAGCAGTTTCAGGTGCTGAATTATTTGCAAGAAGGCTTGCTTAACAAACAAATCGCTTATGATATGGATGTGACTGAAGCAACTGTTAAAGCGCACACTAGTGCCATATTTAAGAAGTTGAAAGTTAACACCAGAACGCAAGCTGTATTGTTAGTTGAAAAGTTGCAGTCTAATATTTAGATATTCCGAAAACTCAAATTTAACTAATTTTTCAAGGTCTTTTTGATGATAGATTATGCTTTGCCATTAGTTGATTTGCATCGGCATTTAGATGGTAATATTCAACCCCATACAATATGGGAACTTGCCCAAAAACATCATATTCAATTACTTGCTAACACGTTGCAAGAAGTGGAACAGTTAACCCAGATTAATGATAAAACCAGTGATCTGTTGGCTTTTCTGGCAAAACTTGATGTGGGTGTGTCAGTTTTGGCTGACTATGACGCTTGTTATAAAGTGGCATATGAGAATATGCGAGATGCTAAGAATAGTCGCTTAGATTACGTTGAATTGCGCTTTTCTCCTTACTACATGGCTAAATCTCACGATTTGAATATGGTTGATCTGATTGCCGCTGTTATTGATGGGGTCAGAGCCGGCGAAAAAGACTTTGCTGTGAAAGCCAATTTAATTGGCATATTGAGTCGCACCTTTGGTGCACAAACTTGTATGCAAGAACTTGATGCTTTATTGGCTTACCAAGACGACCTAGTTGCACTAGATTTAGCTGGCGATGAATTGGGTTATCCTGCTGAATTATTTATGGATCATTTTGTAAAGGCCAGAGATGCAGACTGGCACATTACCGTCCACGCCGGAGAAGCAGATGGTCCACAAAGTATTTGGAATGCGATATACAAGCTAGGCGCTTCTCGGATTGGTCATGGTGTTACTGCTGTGCAAGATGAAAAGCTGTTGGCGTATATGGCAGATAATAAAATTGCGATTGAGTCTTGCCCAACATCGAACTATCAAACCGCTACTGTAAAAAATTTAAAAAAACATCCGATGGCGACATTTTTAAAGCACAATGTTTTAGTCACTTTAAACACTGATGATCCTGCCGTTTCAAATATTGATATTGCCCATGAATACCAGATTGCGCATGAAGTTTTAGGGATATCAGAGCAGCAATTAAAAACCATCCAACTGAATGGGGTTAAAGCTGCTTTTTTAAGTGACGATGAGAAAAAAGCATTGTTAAATAAAGGCGTATAAGGGTCAGAGCATTCCGCTTAGCGTTAGCTTAAACCCAAGGTTGCGAATAATACAATTCAACAGTAGTAAAATCCCTAAGGTTTGGCATCTGCTAAAACAATCCTAGTTTTATGGCAACTAATGATAGGTTGCCCATGAAAATTTGCATGTAAAATATGACAGGTCCAAGCCTTCTATGAAATCAATTCTATTGTTAAACATCCTCGTTTTTATTGGGTTAATCAGCGGGTGCGCGTCGCAACCAAAGGTTTATATTTACGGCAAATACCTCGATAAACAACAAACTAATGAACTCAATGAAGCGTTAACGGCACGCAATTTTTTAGTTGAGTTTAATGATTTCGATTTTCCCACCTCGATTACCCAAAATACCATCTTGTATTCATTATTATTAGAGGATGCTGAAACATTAACGGTTGCACAAAACATATTTGAACAATTAGATATAGCTGTCGATAATGTGCAAGGTTTGACGAAAGGGAACCATTGGTACACGAAAAACTCGCTAGCTTTATTTGTATTTCCAGCTGAAACAAATCTTCATAGCGGTGTATTTAAGCAAGATCTTGCACAAACTTATCAGCTTGAAGTAAACGAAGATTGCCAATTGAAGGCTGATTTAGAATTGAAGCCCAATGGCAAATACCGTTTTATTATCGATAATCCCGCTACACAGCTTAACAAATATTTACAGGGCGATTGGCTTTATCGGCAATATCCATATTTAGAACTTCGTCCTGATAAGGAACCTTATAGTTCAGGGTATTTTCAGATTTCTAAAATCTCAGAGCAGGATCAGATCAGTAAAATTGATTTTATCCGTTTAACGGCTATTGAGTCTAAAGTTGTTCCTGCTGGTTGCACGCTAGAATTCGGCCTCCGCTATTAACCATTAGCAATGGGGGAGTTTTAATCTGGTTAATTTGTTAGCGCGAGGATGAACGCAGGTTTGTAGGTTTTAAGCTGACAAAAAAATCCCACTTAGTAAGTGGGATTTTTAGTTCTAGGCATATTTTCAGTTCTAGACAGTTTTTCTAGTTGCTAAAAAGTGCTTTAGCTTGCCTTGCTGCGGGGCTTTCTTTTAGGTTTGAGTAGGGTTTTATCAGCCATTAGCTCTTCAGGTGCAAAATCGTCAACGTTGATAGTATCTAATCTGCCTTGTTCAGCCCGTGCCATTAATTCAGACTCTTCTTCGGTTAGCACGCCCAATTCCAATCCTTTTTTGCCTACTTCATTTAGCTGCGTAAATGGATAGCGCTCATCTGCAGCTTTACACACTTTGTCATACAGTGGTTCAGCGGCTAAAATGTCATCTAAAATTTGCTCCAATTTACCCATAGGATTGCCTTCGTCACGACCTAGGTATTGACCTTCAGCTAGACGATTACGGGCCTCACCTGGGGTTTGTAAAAGGGTGGCAATTTTATGATCCAATTCATCACCAGGTTTGGTGAAACTCTTACCAAACGGCATAATAATCGCCCGCAAGAAATAACCTAAAACTTTATTGGGGAAGTTATGCAATAACTCATCAATAGCCGTTTCCAATGAATAAAGACTGTCTTGCATTGCCCGGTGTAACAGCACTAAGTCTTCTTTTTGACGACCTTGGTCATCAAACTTTTTAAGGGTAGCTGATGCTAAGTAAAGATAGCTTAAAATATCCCCTAAGCGCGCTGAAAGTCTTTCTTTGCGTTTTAACTCACCGCCAAGAACAGCCATTGCAACATCTGATAATAATGCCATATTGGCACTGTAGCGCTTCATTGCTTTGTAGTATTTACTGGTTTCATCATCAAAAGGCGCATCGGCCGTGATTGCTCCTGTTAACGAATACCACCAACTTCTGAAGAAGTTACTCATTGCAAAACCAATATGACCAAACACTGCATGATCAAATTCTGCTAAGGCTTCACTTTCATCTTCTTTACCTGCGGCATACATTTCTTTTAACACAAATGGATGGCAGCGTATTGCGCCTTGCCCATAAATCATCATGTTACGGGTCAAAATGTTTGCACCTTCAACGGTAATTGAAATAGGTGTTCCTTGATAAGCTCTACCCAAATAATTATTTGGACCAAGCATTATGCCTTTGCCGCCGTGAACATCCATGGAATCGTTTACTACTGAACGGATATTTTCGGTTAAGTGATACTTACAAATCGCTGAAATGACAGAGGGTTTTTCGCCTAAATCGACACCTTTTGTGGATAGACTTGTTACAGCATCCATCATATATGCGTTTGAGCCGATACGACCAAGCATTTCTTCGATGCCCTCCATTTTACCCACAGGAATTTTGAATTGGCGACGAATTCGCGCGTAAGCGCCCGTTGCTAGGGCAATTGATTTTGTAGCACCGGCAGCTGTTGAGGGCAGGGTGATACAACGTCCCACCGATAAACACTCAACCAACATACGCCAGCCTTGGCCAGCCATTTCTGCACCACCAATTATGTAGTCTAGTGGAACGAAGATGTCGGTGCCTTTCAAAGGCCCATTTTGGAATGGGATATTTAAAGGAAAGTGTCGATTACCAATTTCTAACCCCTTTGTATCGCGCGGGATTAAGGCACAGGTAATTCCTAAATCTGACTCACCACCCAACAGACCTTCTGGATCTGTCATCTTGAAAGCTAAGCCAATTACGGTGGCGACGGGAGCTAAGGTAATATAGCGTTTATCAAAGGTAAGCTTCATACCAATGATTTCTTCGCCTTGCCAAGTGCCTTTGCACACTACACCAGTATCTGGAATAGCGCCTGCATCTGAGCCTGCTTCTCTACCGGTTAACGCAAAACAAGGTATTTCTTCCCCAGTAGCGAGACGCGGTAAGTAGTGATCTTGTTGTTCAGTGGTACCATAGTGTTGTAACAGTTCGCCAGGACCTAAAGAGTTGGGTACACCAACGGTAGTAGCCAAAACCGCATTACAACCTGATAACTTTTGTAATATTCTGGATTGCGCATAGGCGGAAAATTCCAAACCACCGTATTTCTTTTTGATGATCATGGCGAAGAATTTGTTGTCTTTAAGAAACTGCCAAGTTTCAGGCGATAAATCGGCCCGAGTGTGGTGCACTTCCCAGTCATCAACCATACGACAGGCTTCTTCAACAGGCCCATCTAAAAATGCTTGCTCTTCCGCACTTAAAACTGCTTTTGGAATGGCATGCAATTTTCTCCAATCAGGATTACCACTGAAGATTTCACCGTCCCACCAAACAGTACCGGCATCAATTGCTTCTTTTTCAGTAGTGGACATTTCAGGCATGATTTTACGATACATATCGAGCATTGGCTGTGTCATGTATTGCTTTCTAACAGATTCCATATTCAACGGAATCGCAATGCCTAAAAACACTAACCAAGTGAAAAAGCCAACATATCCAAAGGTAGTTGCAAGTAGCAACACTAAGCCAACAATTACACAGGCGTTAAGTAACCTCAATCGGAGAAAACTGACTACGCCTACAGCACCGATAACGGTGACTAACCACAATATAATATTCATTCTAAAGACCTTTTTCTGACCAAGAAGTAAAAATATGCCTGTTTTTGATGGAGATCAAATGCATTCATCTTATAGCTAATTATAAGCATGGCTATATTACTGATGTTTTCAAGGCTAATTTGCTATTTAGAGGGTTTCCTTGAGTGAAAAATAAGCATTCAAAAGTAATTGAATGCTATTTATCACGTTTCTTGTACGTTATTGCTAACGAAATGGATGTTAGTTACTTGCCGCAGCTGTTGTAAAAGCAGAAAGCTGGATGTCGCCTTGTTCTTCGCCATCCTTAAATTGCTTCAATCTCACTAATTGATAGCCGAGTGATGGGGCAAACCATGCGTAGGTTTCGCGAGTGGAATTAGGACGGACTATTTTAACTTTAACACCTTCTAGTAAACCATAAGGAAGAGAAAGCTGCTCAGTTGACATCACAACTAAATT
The DNA here is from genome assembly GCF_018860635.1 of Aliiglaciecola lipolytica. GTDB lineage: Bacteria > Pseudomonadota > Gammaproteobacteria > Enterobacterales > Alteromonadaceae > Aliiglaciecola > Aliiglaciecola lipolytica_A. The sequence continues at coordinate 20,900 of NZ_JAHKPT010000012.1, read as the reverse complement.
GTATTGTTTTAATTCGCCGCGATAGTTCAGCAGATTGTACTGTAATTCTTTTTTACCGGCAGCAAGCTGCAGTTGTATGTCTAACCGGTAAAGTTGGTTATCGAATTCATCATGCCACTGTACGCTGGATTCATTATTGATTTTGATGGAGTTTTTTTGCCGATCAAATTGAGCGACTAAACTTTTGTCAGAACCGAAACCGGTGCGTTCGTAACTGTATTTGAAGGGAATAATGTTATCGTCATTAAAGCTAAATAAACTCACTTCTGTGCGTTTATCGGATAAAAAGAACATTGAAACCTTAGACTGATAAGATAAGCGAAAACGTTGACGACCAAGAGACTCAAGTTTTAAGTTCGCGGTACCTAGTTCTTTACCAAAACGAAATGCTTTGTAATGGGCATCAAATTCGGTTAATTCGGCAGCGTGTACGCTAGCACCCAAGTTGAGGCAGAATAATACTATTCCCCATAACAAGCATTTAATCAGTCGCATATCCGTTTTGTGGAAGTTCCTGTCCATCTAATACTGCCTTATTGTTGATCATCATTAATCGCTGCTTACAAAACCAGTCTACAACAAGTGGATATATATTTCGCTCTTGTTGCTGGACCCTTTCGGCTAATTCAGCAGCTGTATCATGCTCAAAAACTGGTACTTTGGATTGAATAATCACAGGACCACCATCAAGTTCTGGTGTCACGAAGTGCACGGATGCACCATGTTCCAAGTCTTTTGCATCAATGGCTTTTTGATGGGTATTTAAACCTTTGTATTTAGGTAACAAAGAAGGGTGGATATTGATCATCCTGCCACTGAAGCTAGTTACAAATTGTTCGGTTAAAATACGCATAAAGCCAGCGAGTACCACTAAGTCAGGTGAGTATTTATCTATTGCTGCTTTTAAAGCTTGGTCATATTCAACACGGCTGTCAAACTCTCGGTGATTAACACAAAGTGCATCGATTCCGGCATTTTCTGCTCGTTGTAAGCCAAACGCAGAGGGTTCATTGGAAATAACCGCTGTGACTTTTGCTAAATCAGTTTTGTCACTGAAATAGTCGATAATGGCCTGTAAATTAGAACCATTACCGGAGACTAATACAACGATTGATTTTGCTGAACGACTCAATTAAACAATCTCAACTTGTTCTTGTTGCTCACCGCATTCAGCGATTTCACCTAGTACCCAAGCATTTTCGCCCAGTTCATTTAGGTAATTTACCGCTGCTTGCGCTTCTGCTTGTGGTAATACAATCATCAGACCAACACCACAGTTAAAAGTTCGGAACATTTCGTGGTCGGTGATATTTCCATTTTCTTGAAGCCAATCAAAAATGGCAGGTCTTGTCCAACTGTTGCGCTGAACTACTGCTTTTGCATTGTCAGGTAATACCCGAGGAATGTTTTCCCAGAAACCACCACCGGTGATATGAGAAATAGCATGAACACTGTGCTTTTCTAACAAAGCTAAGACAGATTTAACGTAAATCCGTGTGGGTTCGAGCAAGTGATCAGCAATAGTACTGTCTGCAAAGGGGGTTTCTGGATCTGTACCACTGACTTCCAGTACTTTTCTGACTAAAGAATAGCCATTTGAATGAGGACCTGAAGAGGCAAGGGCAATGATTGCATCGCCAGGAGCAACTTTACTACCGTCGATTACTTGATCGGCTTCAACAACACCTACACAAAAACCAGCCACATCGTAATCGTTACCGTGGTACATGCCAGGCATTTCAGCGGTTTCGCCACCAATCAGTGCACAGCCAGATAATTCGCAACCTGCACCTATGCCGCTGACCACTTCGGTAGCCGTATCTACATCAAGCTTACCGGTTGCGTAATAGTCTAAAAAGAATAATGGCTCTGCACCTTGAACAATCAAATCGTTAACGCACATAGCAACCAAATCGATGCCGATACCAAAATGACGTTTAAGATCCATCGCTAGTCTTAATTTGGTACCTACACCATCGGTGCCTGATACGAGTAAAGGAGAACGATACTTTTGAGGAATTGAGCACAATGCACCGAAACCTCCCAAGCCGCCTTTCACTTCTGGGCGGTGAGTTTTTTTGGTCACGGACTTGATTCGTTCTACCAGTTGATTTCCTGCATCAATATCGACGCCTGCGTCTTTATAGCTCAGAGATGGGTTAGAATCGCTCACAATATTCCTCAGTAAAAAATTTTTGCGGATTTTATCAGTATGACAAAAGAAAAGGTACTGTAAATCGAGGTATTTTCTATCTAGACAGTAAACATCGTCAATCAAGAGGTTATTTTTATCTGATAAATATTGCCAAATCGCTTGAAAAACGTACGGTAAAGGCAAACAAGCTTTAAACAAATGGTGAAATTTTAATTTAGATCTATGACAATACCGCTTTGAATTTTCAAGAGTGTTTAATACTAATGCGTTGTCTGCTGTTTTTAACATTGTTAATGGTCGCCCAACTTAATTGGGTAAACGCCGCTGTTGTCGAGGGTTTGTACAATGCGTCTGTTGTGGTTTCAGACCAATCTACGAATGCGCAGAAAAAGGCGGTTAAGCAGGCCCTAGCAGAAGTATTGGTTAAAGTTAGCGGCAATCGCGCGTTATTAAATGATCAAGAAATTAAATCGTATTTAAACAATGCACAAAATATTTTGTTGTCGTACGCTTATGAATCAACACCTGAAGGCTTACTTTATAAAGCTGAATTTGATGTCAATAAAGTGGAAAGTGTTCTACGTTCAACAGGATTTTCCATTTGGGGTAAGCATCGACCGCAAACACTTGCATGGATAGCGATTGAAGAAAAAGGCACAAATTCCCGTAAATTATTGACAGACAGCATTCATCAAAACTTGATAGAGATGGCAAAAGAAACAGCTCAACGTCGGGGAATAGAAGTTGCTTTTCCGGTGATGGATTTAACGGATATCCAACAGGTAAGTGTTTACGATGTTTGGTCGAGCTATACCCAAAATTTAGTCCAAGCCAGTGAGCGTTATGACACCGAATATGTGATGTCAGGGCGTTTATTCTATCGCGATGAGCAGCCCGTTGTTAATCAGTTTGAAGGTGATCCTGAAATACAACCAGAACCTAAAAAACTCGACGTTTGGGTTCTCGAATGGATAATAACTCGACGGGGAGCATTTGATTCTGGTGAAGTGGAAGCTAGTTCCCCTGAACTTGCAATGCAAAAAGCGATTGATATGGTGGCCGATGAGCTAGCTGCTAAATATGCTATTGAAGCTGTGGCTGGGAACTCAGTTGAAAACAAAACGGAAATTGTAATCGGCAATATTTCATCTCTAACTACTTATATGGAAGTTCTCAACTTTTTAAACAACTTATCAGTGGTTATCGACGTTAGATTGATTGAACAGCAAGGTAGTTTCTCTACTTTTGAGTTAGAGTTATTTGGTGCCAAAGAAAATCTTGACGAAGCGTTTAGGTTAGACAACAGAATGCAAAGTCCAATGGATGATTTTAGCCAACATGTAGTCAATAAACCCTATTTTTGGAGACCTTAATTTGGTTGGCGATCAGTTACCAAAACAAATTTCTTTAGATGTTGATTTGCCTGACGAACAGACATTCGACTCTTTGGTCGTTGGCAGTAATTCGTTAATTTATCAACATTGCGGTTTGCTTGTTGAACAAAACGACTCCACTGAATTGCCTTTTCTGACCTATATTTCAGGGGCTGCGGGTACGGGGAAAAGTCATTTGTTAGTGGCGATGTCACACAATGCAGCACAACAACAAAAATCCCACTTTTATTTGGCATTAGATGCCTCTCTTCGCTATCCCCATACTATTTTAGATGGAATGGAAAACATTCAGTTGTTGTGCATAGATAACATTCAACATATTCAGCACAGTGAAGATTGGCAAAGAGCGTTGTTCGATTTAATTAATCGTATTCGTGAAACCCAACACTGTAAACTTGTGGTGAGCTGTGATCGTGGACCTAAACAACTGCAATTTGAGTTAGCTGATTTGGTCTCACGTTTGGCTTGGGGAATTAGCTTTAGTTTAGCGCCACTAGATGATCAAGATGCGTGCGAAGCCTTAAATATTAAGGCCAAGCAGCGCGGTATCAGTATCTCCCGTGAATCACTGCAATTTCTGATCAGTCATGCTAAACGAGATATGCATAGCCTTGTCGCTGCCCTAGATGAATTGCAGTTTCAAGGCATTCAAGAAAAACGTAAAATTAGTATTCCCTTCATTAAACAAGTGCTTGAACTTTAATTGTTCAGTTTATCTTGGCCAATTAGCAACTAAATCATTAATCACTTTTAAACCACTAACCATTTCTCTGTAAACATCAAATGCTAAGCGGTTTATTTTCCGAATGTGGCTTTTTCTTTAGCCATTTCATCTTTCAATTTTGGAATGCTTAATCCTAATTCTTTACCTCTAAGACGTGCATAAAAGCTGCAACCAATAAACATTCCAACACTTAAAACAATCTCGATTAACGCATAATAACGTTCATTTTCTACCGCGTAAAAGCTGGTGAGGCCATGCATGATATAAAACATGACAATAAAATTGGCCCACGCATGGGTATAAGGTTTGCCCCTTAAAATCCCCGACATTGGTAACAACAATGGGATGGTCCAAACAAAGGTTAGAAAAATTTCAAATTGTTCACTTCTGCCTGTGGGGTTCGCCAACAGGAGATGCCAGATTGGAACCCATATTAACAACAATAGGTAACTTACTAAGGCTAATTTTCGATAAATACTGGTTGGAATTTTCATTTTTGTCCTAGTTTTTGCGCTAACATGGCAAGTCGTTTTCCCTGTGCAATGCACAGTGATTGTTCGTCTTGACTTAATATCGATTTGTTTTGCAAACTAACGTGGGTCACGCCATAGGGAGTTCCGCCGGTTACGGTGGAATGTAACTCGGGTTCAGAATAGGGCAGACCACTTATTAGCATGCCGTGATGCAATAACGGGATCATCATGGTTAATAATGTAGACTCTTGCCCACCGTGCATACTGCTAGAGGAGGTAAACACACATCCTGGCTTACCATTTAGATTGGCTGACAACCACAATGAAGAGGTTGAGTCCCAAAAGTGTTTCATAGCACTACTCATATTGCCAAAACGAGTCGGGCTGCCGAGAGCTAAACCACTGCAGTTCGCAAGTTCGTCCAAGCTCACATAAGGATCACCTGATTCAGGGACGGCCTGCTGGCTAAAATCTATGCCTGTGGCTACCTTAGGCACAGTGCGCACTATCACATCAGCGCCTTGCATCTGAGCACCTAAGGCTATTTTATTGGCTAAATTTCGGGTAGCGCCATGTAGGCTATAATACAAAACTAAAATGGGACCCACTAGAGAATTTCCAGCACAGCTTCTGGTGGTCGTCCGATTTTAGCTTGTGTGTTATTCACCACAATAGGACGCTCAATAAGCTTAGGGTAGGTGGCCATTGCCGCGATTAACTGGGCTTTGGTAACACTGTCTTCACCGAGATTATTATCCGTGTAGTCTTTTTCTTTCACGCGCATCATTTTTCGTGGATCATCGATATTCAATTGCTCCATGAGTTGTTCGATTTGCGAAACCGTTAATGGCGTCTTTAAATATTCAATTATTTCCGGCTGATAACCTTTTTCGGTTAACAACTCTAATGTTTGACGACTCTTGCTACAGCGAGGATTATGATAAATTCGTAAGTTTTGCATAATATGATTACTTTTCATTGCCAATTAAATTGCAGTATTCTAAAGGTTAATGCACAACGGCAACAAATGTTATTTGGATTTGTTCGAATAATTTCATGTTGAGACGAATTAGAAGTATAGGGTAGCGCAAAGTTTATGTTTAAAAAGTTAATCTTCGTGAGTTGCGGTTTAGCTGCGGCTATAGCTGGTTTTTACTTGTCGTTGAGCCTCAAATCTGATTTTACTACTGTGGAAGGGCAAAGTTACCAATGGCAAGATTTTAAAGGACAGTATTTAGTCGTGAATTATTTTGCAGAATGGTGCGCCCCTTGCCTGAAAGAGCTCCCTGAATTAAATCAGTTTGAATCTTTTGCGAAGGAGCAACCCGATGTGTCGTTGCTGGCGGTTAACTTTGATAATTTAGGTGATCCTGAGTTACAAGAGTTAAAACAGAAGTATCAAATTGATTTTAGGGTTATATCCGGATTGCCAGAAAATGCCGTTTTTCATAAGCCGAATTCCCTACCTACTACCTTTATTATTGGCCCTGACGGTGCACTAATTAAGCAGCTACAAGGTGAACAAAATAATGCTAGTTTACAGAATATTATCACTCAACTGCGTCAGCGACACAGCTTAGCGTCAAGTTAAAGGGCTTTAATCTTGTCTATTTGCTCTCTAATTTGATCGATTCTGGCTCTAATTCGTTGTTTCTCTAATTGTCGGTCACCGGCAAAATTATATGCACTGTGCAGCTCATCTATGGCTCTAGGATAAGCTCCAACTAATGCAAATACTTCCGCTTTACTTTGATGCATCTCTAGCATCTGACGATTTTCAAGGTAAGCATCTGTGAGTAACTGCAGGGCCAACAGATTATTCGGATTAACCAATAAGAAGTCTTTTAATAAGCTAGTAGCTCGTTTGATATCACCTTTTTTAACCAGTATATTGGCTAAATTCAATGCAATCACACTGTTATGAGGGGTGTGTTTTGCCTGTTCTGATAGCATCGCAATAGCAGGTTCATAATCCTTTTGCGCGATAGATAAGTCGGCGGCAATATCCAAGTAGAAAAGATTATCTGGATCGCTCTGAATCAGTTGCTGCACGATATTCTGCGCTTCGGCATATTGTTCATTTTCAAAATACGACAATGCTAATCCATACAAGGCGGATTGTTTGAACACATACTTTTGCTTATCAATGATGTCTTTGAAACCAGTAATATTGTCTTTCGGATTTCCATAATAGCGAGCCACGATTCTGGCTTTGGCTAAATGAAAACTGAGTCTTTCGGGAACCTGTCTAACGTTATATGAACTGGCTCTACTGCGGGCATCTGCAATACGAGATTGAGGCAATGGGTGAGTCATCAAATAAGCGAATGGAGTGGATTGAAGGCGATACTTTTCCGCTAACTTTCCAAAAAATGTGGCTGCCGCATTGGGATCGTAACCACTTTGTGCGAGCACTTGAATGCCAATTCGGTCAGCTTCGCGCTCGTTAGAACGTGTATAGTTAATCGACGCTTGTTGGGCAGCGGCGTTGGTTGCACTTAATGCTGCCATGCCCGCTTCAGGGTTTGCTAAGGCCAACAATACACTACCAAATATTGAGGCTAACTGAAGGGGCGAGGATTTTTGTTGAGACTGCATCTTACGAGCAATATGACGTTGGGTAACGTGGGCAATTTCGTGGGCTAGTACTGATGCCAATTCACTTTCGTTGTCTGAATTGAAAATTAACCCAGTGTGCACACCTATGTGACCACCAAAAAATGCAAATGCATTGATATCGGCACTATTAATTAGAAAAAATTTGAACGGAAATTTTACGTTATCAGCTTGCACAACCAAACGGTTTCCCAAATCTTGCAGGTATTCGTCTAATAAGGGATCGCTCAACAGCGGAGCTTGACCTCGAAGTTGGCGCATTAATATGTCACCAATTTGGATTTCTTTGTCAATGCTGATGGCATCCGACGCCACCACACCTATTTCAGGTAAGGCGTTACGTTGGTGCTGATCGCTTACCTGCGCTATCGCTGAAGTTGATGAAAAAGCGAAGACTGCAGAAGCTACTGCTATAAAAAGACTCTTGGTCATATTTTTCAAACTAACTTCTCTCAAATTTTTCTATCCACTCTAAATGTATGGGTTAATGCGTCTGTTTGAAACAGCTATAGGCAAATAAGTTCAGTTTTTTACGTCAATATTGTGTAAATCTATCGGTAATATATCATTACACTATGTATATAGGAGCAGATATCTTAAATTCTAATTTCACTTAAATTTAATTATTAATCGTGCAAATATAGTGTAAATTATTATGCAGTTATAAAACGAACCTCACAGCAAGTTGCATTACAGTCATTGTAGTGTTCAGGAAACAACCCCACAGAAGTAAAAATAGGCAGGAAATCACATGTTTGAGATGTTAGATCGCTGGTATAAGCGTAAGTTTTCGGATCCAGATTCTCTTATGCTGTTAATGCTATTGATCTTTGTATCGGTATTGTTCGCAATTTGGGGCGATATTTTGATGCCAGTCATTGTTGCAGCTGTTATTGCATATTTACTTGATTGGCCTTTGATGCAGTTAATGAAGTTGGGATTAAGCCGGGTCTATGCCACCGTGATTATTGTGTTGGTGTTTATTGCGGTTTGTATTTTAACCTTTATTGGTTTAGTGCCCGTTATTACTCAACAAAGTGTGAATTTGATTAAGGAAACCCCGCAAATCTGGAATAAAGGTCAAGAGTGGCTGTTAACTTTGCCGGATCTGTACCCCAATTTCATCCAAATTTACCATATTCAAAATGTGTTGCAGGAGATCAATCAAAAGATTGTACAAGTTGGTGAAACACTTATTTCAGCTTCATTTAGCTCGTTGGCAGATTTAGGCGCAATTTTAATCTATTTGATTTTGGTGCCGTTGATGTTGTTCTTTATGCTCAAAGATAAGGACGTATTGATTGCGAATCTGTTGCGGATATTGCCAAACGAGCGACGCTTGATCAAACAAGTGAGCTCAGAAATGAACTTGCAAATTGCCAATTATATTCGTGGAAAAGTAATTGAAATTATCATTGTTGGTGCGGTTTCATCGGTGACATTTGCGTTTATGGATTTGCGCTATGCTGTGCTGTTAGGGGTGTTAGTTGGATTTTCTGTGTTAATCCCATACATAGGTGCGGCAGTGGTTACTTTGCCCATCGCCATAGTGGCGTTATTTCAATGGGGTATTACTCCCGACTTTTGGTATCTAATGATTGCCTATGGCATCATCCAAGCGTTAGATGGCAATGTGTTAGTGCCGATCTTATTTTCAGAAGCGGTCAGTTTACATCCTATATATATTATCGTTGCCGTACTGTTTTTCGGTGGTCTGTGGGGCTTTTGGGGCGTGTTTTTTGCGATTCCCTTGGCAACACTGGTTAAAGCGGTGATAAATGCGTGGTCACCCAGTGTAACTTATACCCCTGAAAGCGGAACTTAAGGTAGGCTTTAAACACACAAAAGGGAGCTAATATGCTCCCTTTTTCGTGTTTAGCGTTTGTGCGTATTAGTTGTTGCTTAAATAGTCTAATACGACTTGGTGGTGGTCTTTGGTTTTGAATTTATCAAATACATGGGAGACAACACCTTGGGGGTCGATCAAAAACGAGATGCGGTGGATACCGTCGTATTCTTTACCCATAAACTTTTTTGGTCCCCACACGCCAAACTGATCTGCCACAGCATGATCTTCGTCTGACAATAATGTGAAGTTTAGTTGTTCTTTGTCGGCAAATTTCGGCAAACGTTTTTGTGCATCTGGGCTAATGCCTAAGGTAACCACATTAAGTTTGTCTAATTGTGCTTTTGAATCTCGTAAACCTTGTGCTTGCACAGTGCAGCCTGGGGTCATTGCTTTCGGGTAAAAATACACTAAAACATTTTTACCTTTAAAATCGGCTAATGAGACGGGATTATCATTTTGGTCTTGTAAGGTAAATAGCGGGGCTTTGTCGCCAGCTTTAAGTCGATTCATGGAAAAATCCTAATCAGTTGAGTTATGTTTAACAATCTATTGGCATCTACGAATTTATCAATTTGTCCAAATTAATGGTTTTCGCTGATTTTGCCTTGCAAATTTAAGCTATCCAGTAGCTCATTGAATTGTTTAGTGAGCCCGACCATATCACCTTCAAGAGGCATACTAGCTACAAATTTAACTTTCATCTTTTCTTTTTGGCTATCTTGGTCGGTAAAAGTGTGTTGACGCAATGCACTAATAGCAGCATCGAAACTGGTTAACAGGGTTGAAACCTTATGAATCACGCCAGGTATATCGTCGCCGCTGATTTGCACGTCGATGAGATGCTCCAAGTTTTGCTTACTGTGGCGCTTTGTACGTTTCATCATAGACAGGAGATCATGGCTCTGGCAGGTTTGTGGTATTTTCAGCTCAGCCTTGGTGATTTCTAATTGCGAACCTTCCAGAATCATAGTTAGGGAAAAGTCTTCGCCATAAATAGCTTGCCGACTATCCAATATATTGCAACCTGTGGCGCTAACGGTATTGGAAATTTCACTTAAAATTCCCACATTATTGCCGCCCATAATGGTAACGATGAGTTGTTGTTTCATTAATTAAAATTAATTCAAAGTAAAAACGATGGGCGCATTATAAAGGAATTTTTAAGCTATTAAAAAACAACTATTTAAGTTTATTGATAAGGAACTAATTTAGCAGCAGAAAATCCAACCCTGCGAATCTTGTCGGTAAACAAAATAGGGCATTACTATTTTATTGATTATGTGCTTGTTTTTAGCGGGCTTGATCATTACCATTAGGCGCTCATTTTTGTGGAGAAAACATGTTTAAAGGTAGTTTTGTAGCGCTTGTGACCCCGATGGACCAAAACGGGGACGTAGATTATGTTGGCCTTAAAAAGCTAGTTGAGTTTCATATTGAAAATGGTACTCATGGTTTAGTGTCTGTAGGCACAACTGGCGAATCAGCAACTTTACCCTTTGAAGAACACATCGAAGTGGTGAAAAAGACGGTTGAATATGCAAATAATGCTATCCCAGTAATTGCGGGCAGTGGTGCGAATTCTACCTCTGAGGCTATTTTCTTAAGTAAACAGTTGGCCAATACCGGTATCGCCGGTTTTTTGAGTGTGGTGCCTTATTACAATAAACCACAACAAAAAGGCATGGTTGCGCATTTCGAAGCTATAGCGGATGCCACCGATTTACCGGTTCTGCTATATAATGTGCCGGGCAGGACGGTCGCGGATATGCTTCCTGAAACGGTTGCGATATTAGCAAAACACAAAAATATCGTAGGTTTAAAAGATGCGACTGGCGATATGCAACGTTTAAAAGAAACCCAAGCTGTAGTACCTGAAGACTTTTTGTTACTTAGCGGTGACGACTTAAGTAGTTGTGAATTTTTATGCAACGGTGGTCACGGTGTGATTTCAGTAACGGCCAATATAGTGCCGGCGGAAATGGCTAAAATGTGTGAATCTGCGGCAGCTCAAGATTTTGAACAAGCAAAAAGAATTAATCAATCGATTGCAGCCTTACACGAGGCGTTATTCATAGAGCCCAACCCAGTGTTGCCTAAGTGGGCTTTATACAAAATGGGCTTGATAGACAGTGCTTTTTTACGATTACCATTAATTCTTCCGGAACTCCAATCCAAAAAAGATATCGAAGAAGTCATGCGTGCAACAGGCATTCACATTAATGGTTAGAAAATACACTAAGGAAAAAAGCATGGCTCGATTGACAATGTTAGCAGTATGTCTAGGTGTAGGCGCGTTAAGCGGTTGCACTAGCCTTGAAGAAAGGCAACGTGCCAATGGTAATTATGATTACGTAGAAGCTGAAGAAAAAGTACCGTATAAAGTACCCAGTGACGTAGATACACCCTATTTAAAGAGTGATTATGACATACCTCCAATAGGAGAAAATGCCCCTAAAGAGTTGGTTGGAGATAAAGTTACGGTGACATCACCTTCTTTAGTCCTGCCTTTAGTGTCTGGCTCACATGTAGAAGAAGGTTTAAAAGAAGCGACGGTTTGGTTTGATCAAATTGATGATTCAGAAGCCTTAGATACTACGATTTGGAATTCGGTTATCAGCTTTTTAGATGATCGGGATATCGGTGTCGTGAATTTTGACAAAGAAGCACAAATATTAGTAACCGATTGGATGATTATTGAGCCTGATAAAGATAATGGCTGGTTTAATTGGACGACGACAGAGCGGAGTATTGGTCGACGCTTTGAATTCAACCTTGAGATTAAACCTCATGGTCGAACGGCAAAACTGAAAGTACAATTACGTGATTACCTAGAAACCATTGGTGATGATGTTATTGCCGATATCAACTTCGAACAATCTCGCCGTAACGAAGTAGAAATATTAAACCAAGTTATTAGTCATTACGAAAAGCAAGTGCGCTTGGAAGATGTAAAGAGAATTCGTCAAATTCGTAGTGGGTTTGGTCTGGAAATGGGATTCAACCCAGATGGCAATCCTGCTTATGTAGTTGATGGTCAATATGATTTGGTTTGGCCCCGTCTATTGTTAGTGCTTCGTAAACTGGGCTTTAACGTGAAAGATTTAGATAAATCGACTGGGTTGCTGTTTGTAAATTACGGCGGAGCTGAGAGTTCTTGGTGGGATAACTTATTCTCTAAGAGTGATGGTCAGCTTGATTTAGAAAAAACCGACTACCGTATCCAAGTTAAGAAACAAGGTCCGAAAACGTCATTTACCTTATTGAGTGAAGAAAGCGAACCCTTTGAAGTCAAAAAAGTGACTGATTTGTTCCCCGCGTTTAAAGAAGCGATGGGCACAGAGAACTTAGATATTTAATCGAAACAACTAGCATTTAATTGGAATTTGCAACAAATGAGTTTAGCCAACACGGTTTTAGCGGTAAATGATGACTTACCGATTCGAACCCATGCTCCCGTTCATAGCGGAAAGGTTCGCTCGGTATATTGGTTAACTGAACAAGACAGTCGTCGGCTGATTCAGCAACACAATTATGATGTGGCAGAAGACACGCCTTTAGCAGTGATGGTTATCAGTGACCGTATTTCTGCGTTTGATTGTGTCTGGCGCGCTGAAGGTGGTTTAGACGGGGTATCTGGCAAAGGTGCAGCGTTAAATGCGATATCTAATCATTGGTTTGATTTATTTAAACAACAGGGTTTAGCAGACAGCCACATTCTTGATGTTCCTCATCCACTAGTTTGGATAGTACAGAAAGCCAAACCAGTTCTAATTGAAGCAATTGGACGACAGTACATCACCGGCTCTATGTGGCGAGCATATAGTAAAGGTGACCGTGACTTTTGTGGTATCAAATTACCTGAAGGTCTTGAAAAAGATAGTAAATTACCTGAATTGCTTATCACGCCGTCAACGAAAGGTGTTCTGAAAGGGATACCAGGTGTACAAGAAGCAGATGATGCCAACATAACAAGGCAGTCTATTGTTGAGCATTTTACACGTTTTAATTTTAAACAATTAAGCGATGTGGATTTGTACGAAAAGCTGTTAAAGCAAGGTTTTGATGTTATCTCTTCGGCGTTGGCTGAAATTGATCAAATATTTGTTGATACAAAATTCGAGTTTGGTTATGTCAAAGACAGACAAGGTAACGACAAGCTAATATACATGGATGAAGTGGGGACTCCCGATTCGTCACGTATTTGGGATGGTCCTGCATATCGCAATTCACAGGTAATTGAGAATTCTAAAGAGGGCTTTAGACAAATGCTATTGCAGTATTTTCCTGAGCCTGACATTTTGCTTAACAAAGACAGAATGACCGAGCGGTTCGCGTTAGCGCAAAATAATCTACTTCCGCAACAAGCGCTTATGGATTTATCTCAAACCTACGTGAATATAGCTGAAAAAATTACCGGTAAGCAATTACACCTTAGCGATAATCCTAAACAAGAAATTATTGACGTGCTCAAAGACAACTACGGGTTGGTTGATTAATTTAACCAGTCCGATAGCTCAACTCAAAAAAAGGTAGTAGCGCAAAACAAGCATTAACGTGAGTCAAGTTTAGGCTTTTGCAGGGGGGAATATGTCGAATAACTATCATTTTTATCAGCCCAAAGATGGTCATCCGTTAAAACATGATCCATTCAATGCCATTATCGCTCCAAGACCAATTGGTTGGATATCTACAGTCAATCAAGATGGTTCTGCTAACCTAGCGCCATATAGCTTTTTTAACGCATTTAATTACACACCACCGATTATCGGTTTTTCTAGCATCGGTTATAAAGACAGTGCAAGAAATGCGCAACGCAGCGGTGAATTTTGTTGGAATTTGGTTAGCGCTACGTTAGCCGAAGAAATGAACCAAACGAGTGCTATGGTTGATGGCGATGAGTTTGAATTGGCAGGTTTACAAAAGCGAAAATCAACTATTATCAGCCCCCCACACGTAGCCAAATCACCAGTGGTTATGGAATGTAAAACGACACAGGTTATTCAATTAAAAACCGCAGATAACAGCCTCTGTGAGACCTTTTTAGTTTTAGGTGAAGTCGTTGCGGTGCATATTGAAAAGTCGGCAATTGTCGATGGTGTTTACCAAACCGCCTTTAATCAACCCATTATGCGCGGCGGTGGGGTAGGAGACTATTTTTCAGTAGATGAAGCACAAAAATTTGAAATGTTAAGACCTAAATAACTCATTCGAATAAAATGCTAACTCGCTATTTGTTGTTTTTGGATTTCCTCAAACCACATTAACGCTTCATCTTTATTGCTGAAATATTGAATATTTTGATGTTTGAAAGATTTGACTCTGTGCCTAGCGATTTGTGCGATAATCTTGTTTTCTATGAGTAAGGCTTTGCCTATCATATTACGGGTGTTTAACCACTGATTAAACTCATCAATAATAGTGTAAGCCTCAGGAGTTGCACCTTCTAACTGCAGCATATCTGCAAAGATTAGAAAATCTTTATTGCCAAACTGTTCAAGCAACTCTCGCGCCTCCTGTGCAAGATGGGTTGTAGTTGCAGCATTAAACATTCCCACGAAACGCATAAATGCAATATTGCCGTCGATATACAGGTTGTAAGAACCATAAGGCGTTTTCATAATCATTTTCCTCTTGATTAAGTTTGCATAGCCCAGGTTGCAAACGGGTTAAATTATTCCTTGAATAGGTGAATAATAGTCAAGTTGACGACAAAATAAACATAAATAATGCCAATTTAGCCTAAAGTATAAGGCGCATAAAATGCTGTTTTTGCTGGTTTGGTGCGCTTGAAAGTAAGCTGAATCTGAAATAAATCGGTTTAGTGTTTATAAGCGTGTTTTTTGATAGATAGAGGTTGCTTAGGTTTGTAATTATCTAATTTGGAAAGTCTATTTTATCTGTTTAATCCACTTCACAGCTTCGTTAAAATCATGGAAATATCTTAAGTTCTGTTTTTTTAATTCAGGTACTCTTTCAGACACTATTTTTCCCACAACGTCGTTTGAAACTACGATCGCTTTGGCTGCCAAATTTTGGGTATTCACCCATTGATTAAATTTATCGATCATTTCATATCCCTCAGGAGTAAGGCCCTCCATAGCGCGAATATCGATAAGATTACAAAAGGGTTTACCATCAAATTGGCTAATCATTTTTCTCGTTTCACTCAAATATGCCTGAGCTGTACTGCCACTAAACATACCGGTAAACGTTTGATAAACAACGTTGCCTTCAACACGAAATTGATAAGATCCAAGAGGCGTTTTCATTGAAGCCGTTCACCACCCAATTAATTAATATGACTCGTTTTTAGAGGGGACTCACTATCACCTGATCTAAATATGACATAAGCGTTTAATTTGAGAAAGTATAAAGGGAATTATTTTTCACTGCGAAGAAAAATCATTGTATTGCTTTGCCGAAGCATCAATTTTACTTATTAAGTGAAAACAACGTTAAAAATCATCCTCAACTGGAAAACAATCAATCTCAATAATGGATTAATTACAAAATAGTGCTTTTTTCCAGATAACAGCGGATTTCAAGAAAATTTCCAGATTCCAATCAAATATCATTATTTAGTTTGCCTATATTTTTATACTGTACAGGGAGTTACCTACTATGCTAAAAAAGTAACAATAAATAATTAAGGAAAATTTCGGTGTTATTTCAAGGAATTTTTCTAACTAAGAATATTGTTAGAAGGCGCTAGTTTAAGGTGCATAGTTGTTTTAAAATCGCGAGAAATGCCAACATCATTTCTTTTTTCTTCTAGGTGGTTTTTAAAACAATAAACCATTTGGCAGTAATGGTTGTTTGAACTGTTTAGTTGTTTCAGGCTATCTTTAAACAAGGAAATTACAGGGGTTATTATCTGGTGGTTGTATTAGGTAATAGTGTTATTCAACAGACAAAGGATGTTTACAGCATGTTTATTGCGCCGTCTAACAAAGCAAATCAAGTACGCTCCTTCGTCGCCGGACGCATACTCGCTGGCTGGGGCTCATTCTTCGCCAAGTATAGCCAGCAAGCCTGCGCCGCTTATTTGAAGCGTTAGGTGCAGGTATGTTCAATTCATTTAAGAAAATGCCATTAGCTTTAAAATTCCTAACTGGTATGGCGTTGTTTTGTATATTACTGCTCTTCAAAGCTCTAATTCCAGGAATGTTTGGGACCTTTTCTTATAATGGAGAGGTACTGGAATACTCTCAAATATGGGAGAGAGGGTTTGGTGTACCACTGATTTTGGTGGGGTGTTTTATGCCAATGGCAGGAATGTCACTTCTTTTGCGACTGAAGTTTTCTCGTCACTTTTATTGTTGTACAGTAGCGCTTACTGTCTTAACTCCTACACTTTTAGCTGGTAACTATTACTCACTAGCATTTTTTGCAATTATTCCTTCAGCTATTACGGTTTATCTTTTTACGTCCAATAAAGTTCGTTGGTACTATGGCACCTAACAAAGCAAATCAAGTACGCTCCTTCGTCGCCGGACGCATACTCGCTGGCTGGAGCTCATTCTTCGCCAAGCATAGCCAGCAAGTCTGCGCCGCTTATTTGAAACGTTAGAAGGCGCTAGTTTAAGGTGCATAGTTGTTTTGAAATCGCGTGAAATGCCAACATCATTTCTTTTTTCTTCTAGGTGGTTTTAAACACAATAGGTAGTTAATCAGTAAAGGTTGTTTGAACTGTTTAGTTGTTTCAGGCTATCTTTAAACAAGGAAATTACAGGGGTTATTATCTGGTGGTTATATTAGGTAATAGTGTTATTCAACAGACAAAGGATGTTTACAGCATGTTTATTGCGCCGTCTAACAAAGCAAATCAAGTACGCTCCTTCGTCGCCGGACGCAAACTCGCTGGCTGGGGCTCATTCTTCGCCAAGTATAGCCAGCAAGCCTGCGCCGCTTATTTGAAACGTTAGCAACCTAAGGAATGGTCAACATTGAGAAAGTTTTTTAGATTTTTTTGGAACGCTGGTGCCACTATATTTTGGGGAGGGCTAATTATCCTTACCCCTATTTGGTTGCTCGGATTTTTAATGGCAAGTGGTTGCTCATTTGATGAATATGAAGAACTATATTCCCCGGATAAAAGTATGAGAGCGGTAGTTATAAACGCAGACTGCGGAGCAACCACAAATTGGCAAACCCAAGTGTATGTTGAAAAAGTCGATGGAAGCAGAAAAACTGATAATTTAATTCGTTTAAATGGTCACCCTAAGGATACGAATTACCAGATATCTTGGTTAAACGATAGAGAATTTCTAATATCAGAATTTGAATTTGATGAAATGCTTGGGTTTAAAAACCAAAGTTGGGGAATTGACTTTGTAAGAGTACATTTTAAGACTAACGGTAGCTAACAAACGCATAAACTCACTTGCAGGCTCGCTGGGACAATAACACGTAGGCTCAGTCGCTTCGCTCCAATTTTAGCCTACGTGTTATTGCCCGTTATGCGGGTGTTATGTTTCGAGTGGATGCCAGATGAAATTTCTCTTTATATTTGTTCTTTTAGGGAGTGTAGCCTGCACGTCGTTGGATGCTGAAAAAAATGATGTAGAAAGCAATTTCTTTGTAGGCATCCAAAATGACGTTTTAGTATATGAAGGGTCGATAACCAAGTCTTCGAACTTAGCGATTTTTCAAGCATTAAAAAAATCGAAGGAAAAGCCAAATAGACTTATTATTTCAAGTCCAGGCGGAGAAATTGGTGCAGGGATGGATCTCGGTGAGTGGATACACAGCAATAAGCTAAATATAGAAATAAAAAATCTCTGCTTATCGTCGTGTGCAAACTATGTTTTACCCGCAGCTAATATTAAATACTTACATAAAGACACAATTTTAATGTGGCACGGAAGTGCTTGGCAGAAACAGTGGGATACCACAAATTCTGACGAATCATTTTATTCTAGCTATCTACCCAAAATGAGAAAAAGAGAAGCCGCCTTTTATCGTAGAATAGGAGTCGATAATCTTATTACTGTGTACGGACATAATGAAATGACCATGTGGGATAAATTAAGATCTCTTTTTGGCAATGATTTAATAGGGTGGGATTACAGCTTAGATGATTTAGAGCGATTTGGTATATCGAAAATTATTCTCATAGACAATCATTGGAATTGGCGCGAGTATCAACCTAAAGCTCGCTATGCGATAAAACGAATTACATTAAAAAAGAATTATTCGTTTATGCTTCATAGGTTTGAAACATAACAAAAAAATTAAGTTCGCCCGCTACGCGGGCTGGGACGCAAACACGCAGGGCGGCTTCGCCATTATGCCCTACGTGCCTGTGCCCCTTATTTAAAAGTTAGGTGTCAAAAAAGGATTTCATTATGGATAATACAACTCAAATCTTAATATCTTGGTTTCCCTTGCTTCTTGTTTTATTAATTGCATAGGTAATTCCAATCATAATAATTTCTAGATCACAAAATGTTGGACGCCAAGAAAAGCTAGCATGGATAATAGGAAGTTTGTTTATTAGCTGGTTTTGTTTAATATTATTTTTGCTAATTGCACCATTAAAGCCTAATGATAAGTAACATGACACCTAACAAACGTATGTTGCTGACCCAAACTCGTGGCCATTGTTCGTGCCTCACAAAGTGTAGGCCACAAGTTTGTGCAGCAAATTCGGACGTTAAATGCCTAAAGGAATATCTGTGGACGCGAAAGAGTTTGTGGCTTTATGGAAGAGTGAGAAGGAATCCTTGCTAGAACTATTCAAGGATTCATCTCAAGATACATTAGTTTCTTCACTGATTGAAAAAATGAATTTGAGTGACGTACAAGAAAAGGAGTTTTGGGCTGTCGCAGATGCAATGCTCAACGATGCTTTCTATACTCTGCTGCTTGGGCTTGATGGTTGTGCACAAATTGGTGGCAAACAGGAAACTTATAAAATATACGATGAAAGTGGAAGCCTCATCTCAGAATGTGGTGATATTCAAGCGGAAGCTGGTGAGATTTTCTAATGACGGCACTTAACAAGCCAATTATTCCGACCTCAACTCGCTGCGCTCATTACGTCGGCATATTGGGGCGTTAGGAGTTCATTAGTATGATATTCAGACTTGGTAGCAACTCCGCAAATATTTTTATTTCTGCTTTCATTGGTTTCGTGTTGGTTGTCTTGTTTGCCTTTAATCATTTGATTATTCCCATTGATAAAGTAAATCCTTTGAACAGCTACCATAGGCAGTGGATTGAATCTGGAATTGAAAATTACCGCTATACACTTAGGTTTGGATGTATGGGGGTTTTGGAGTATCGAGTTGTCGTAAAAAATGGAGTGAAGATTACCCCAAGGAGCATAGACGTTTATTCTATAGATGATCTTTTTGAATATGCTGACCGCGCCGAAAAGAATGCAGATGAATATAATGTCACTTACCACGAAACAGGCTTTCCCTCTGAAATAGAAGTAAATTGGAGTAAAGAAATATGGGATGATGAGTGTTTTAGAGAAGTGACTGACTTTCAGGTAATTAAGCCACATGAACTCTAACAAACCAATCAAACGGACAAATACTCGCTGGCTTGGGTCGCTTCGCTCCCAGTATAGCCAACAAGTATTTGCCGTTTATTTGGGGCGTTATGCGGGGCTTACACTTGTATAAACCCAAAGTCATTTGGCTGGGTTTATCCTCAATTGTAACAAGGTATTTGTATTGTCTTGAAATAATTCCTTTTTTGTTTTCTATTTGCGTGTGTTGAAGTCATACTTTTAGGAAATTATATGTTCGAATGGAATGGCGATAGAAAACAGTTTCTATCAGTGTTATGGATTTTTCTCTCAGTTAACTATATCTACTGCGACATATTTTCTCTTCACCACGCAGAGACGCTCAAAGGGTTTATTGCCGGCGAAATCGGAGGTATGAAGCTTACGGAAGAGTTTTTGCTTTCCTTTGCGTTTATCATGCAAATCCCCATGGCAATGATAGTTTTGTCACGGGTTTTGGTGTTTCGTATTAACAAGTATCTCAATATTGTTGCAGCTTTAATAACTGGCTCAATACAAAGCTACACCCTTTATATGGGCGGCACCCTTCACTATGTGTTTTTTAGTATCATAGAAATAAGTACCGCTATACTCATACTTTATCTAGCGGTCACGTGGCACGAAGCGGATGCAGTTAAGAACCGCACCGCATAACAAAAAAATTAAGTTCGCCCGCTTCGCGGGCTGGGACGCAAACACGCAGGCCGGCTTCGCCATTATGCCCTACGTGCCTGCGCCCCTTATTTAAAAGTTAGGTTTCCTCATGGATAAGTCTGAGAAAAATATACTCTTATGGGGCCTTATTTACTGGATTGCATGTGTTAATACAATTGCGGCAATAGGGTTTACATTATTCACAGAATCATATAGTTACAGTTACGCTATTTCAGGCACTAAATTCGCTTTAATATGCGCAATTTTACAGTTTATGTCTTTTAAGCATCAAGGCGAACTTCCATTTTATAAGCATTTTTGTCTGATCTTTCTTTTAATATTTGCTTATGTTTTTTTTATTGAAATGGGGTTGTTAGTCTTTTCTATTGGCTGGGAAACTTTTGGGATATACGTTCTTTATGTATTTATCCTTTCTTTACCTGTTGTTTTAATATCATACTTTGTTAAGTATAGGCTGTATCGCTATCGCAAAAAAACCTAACACATATGAGCCTC
>NZ_JAHKPT010000027.1 GCF_018860635.1 Aliiglaciecola lipolytica | reverse complement strand
CGTTGCTCGACCCAGCCTCGCCTATGTTCATAACTTTGCCCCGTAAATTCATCTTCACCGCACAAAAACGAGCGACGAACACAACGGGAGACGCAATGATAATAGGACGTATCAATAAGACTAATTTGAGATTTTCGTGACTGAGGCATAACTAACCATCCATGGTTGTTGAGTAACTGTAAGCCTAGAACATCTAGAAAAAATTACCAAATAATCATGGATGTCATGTTAATTTTGTTAACCACATTTAATTTTCTTTTCGCCAATATGATAAACGTTATTAACGAGGACATATGTACCTGAAATAATTGCTGATGTTGGAATAGATAGTATTGCAAATATTTCATCATTCCATTGGTAAAAGCTAGTATCACCATCAGTCAAGTTCACTAATTTTAATATTTTTCTATCTGTTGATAGCGCACATTGATACTTTTCTGAATAGCCTATTTCAGGCATAACTACACAACTGGTTAGAATAAGAGCAAGAAATAACATGAATATTTTGTTTAGCATCAAATTCTCATTTTTATAAAAATCATTAAGTAACTTCTTGTTTGCTAACGCCAACTTAAGCGCCCGCTAACAGCTCTTGTGGAATATCCGTCCCAAGTTAATCTGAAAGAATCTGCAGCCTGAGTTGTTCCCCTAAACAATCATGGGTGTCTTGATAATTCCATGGGTGTCTAAATAATTTTACGCCAGTCAAATTCCATTTGCCTCGCGGTTTTCTCTGCCAAATCTAAACTAGCAAATTTTGAAACTAAGTGAAGGGTCATATCAATGCCAGCGGAAATACCACCAGATGTTACCACCTTGCCTTCATCTACCCACCGTTGATTTTCGATAACGGTTAGGTCTGAATATGAGCTCCGAAGATCTTCAATATCTTCCCAGTGAGTGGTTACTTTGAGATTGGATAACAATCCGGCCTCCGCAAGAATAAAGGCTCCGGTACAAACAGACGCTACCGTTTTCGCGCTCTTTGACGTAGTAGAAACCCAATCAATAACCTTTGATTTTAGCAACTCCTGGGTGTGAATGCCGCCAACAACTATCAGTACGTCAATTTCAGGATGATGGCTAAAACAATAATGCGGATTAACCTTAAATCCGCCTCTAGCCTTAACAGTGCGACTTTCCTCGGCTACTAAAAACACGTTAAACAACCCTGCAGGATTAGATAACCTGTTGGCAGTTGAAAACACTTCAAAAGGACCAGAAAAATCTAGTACTTCAGCATCATCGTAAATGTAGATTCCAACATTCAATGCATAATCCCCCATGACTCATTGCCGCCGGTTAAATTGTGTAGAAAGCTCGCTCTGGCTTTTGTTCCGCAAAAAACATGACTACTTTAGAATCAAGTTTAAAGCGCTTGTATGGATTTATAGTTTTTTGTAGTAAACGTCAATTTTGTGCTCAATCGCTTTAAAGTCACTCTCTAACTTACGAAAACATACTTCTCTGGTTTCTTTTTCTTCGTAGTCTTTGCCTGAAACTTTTGTTGTTGTGAGCGCACTAGAAGTCGCGCAGAACCCCGTATTATCAATTAGACGAATACTGGTATTCTCAAATGTAGAGCGAGGGGTAGAATTCGGTTTATTCATTTTTTTCATCAACCCAATCATCTGCTTTCCTGTAACTTTACGACTGTCTTTACCCATACCCGGAATATGCATAGTTTGAACAATTTCATATTGCTCAGTTATCCAATCAGAATATTTCTCAGCATCATTGCTCATAAAATCTGACTCAAACGCAAAATAAATAGATTTGAGTTCATCATTTGCTAGAGCGTTACAACTTACGATAATTAGCAAGGTTATTAAATACTTCAATCTTTACTCCTTTAAAACTAGTGCCTTACACTAACCGTTCATCAAATGTTTGGCGAATTGTTAGTCCGAATACATACAGTTGATAAGTGACATTGTGAAGCGCAATTGCGGTTTGCAATTCAAATATATAATTTATTTCAACTTATTAGCTCAAACACGGCCACCGGTGTCACTAGCGATCCTGCCGTCTTCGAGGGTTATTATGCGGTCGCATTGAGCAGACAGTTTCGCATCATGTGTTACCAAAAGCACCGCGCAGCCAAATTTCTGATTGAACATGCGAAATAAGGCGAAGACCTCGTCTGCGCTTTTGCTGTCGAGATTACCTGTGGGTTCGTCTGCCAGTAACAGGGCAGGTTGGGTCACCAGTGCCCTAGCTACAGCTACACGCTGTTGCTGACCGCCAGATAGCTGATCAGGTTTGCGTTCGGCGTAAGCGGCTAGGCCCACTTCGGCGAGGAGACTATGACCAAGCTCGCGCTGCTCGGCGCTAGGCTTTCCATGGGTGACCATCAGCGGCATGAGGACGTTCTCGAGCGCCGTGAAAGCCTGAATGAGATGGTGGAACTGAAATACAAATCCGATCCTGCTGCTGCGCAAAGTGGTGCGACGACTGTCATCACTGGTGCGGGTGGCTTCGCCCAACACCTCGATCTCGCCAGCGGTTGGGGTATCCAATAGACCAATCAAATTGAGCAAGGTACTTTTACCTGAACCGGAAGTTCCAATCAGCGCGGCGAAGTCGCTGCGCTGAAGACTAAGATCAAGCCCGTGCAACACTTCTACCTCAGTCGGCAAACCTAAGTTGTAACTCTTCCTCAACCCTTTTAGACGCAACACCTCTTGGCGCTGATTAAAGGTGCCGACGTCAGACATGACGAATAGCCTCCACCGGATCGAGGTGCGCGGCACGGTGCGCCGGAATGGAGGCTGAAATGACTCCGGTTAAGGTTGCCAGCATGCTCGCGGCCACCAGCAGGCTGAGATCGACCGGAATGAAAAACAATCGCGGCCCGAACGTGTTAAAAATCCAGACCAACAGATAACCGCTAATGCCGCCCAGTAGTGAGCCAAACAGCCCGAACAGTGCGCCCTGAATAAGGAACACAAGCAACATTTGTGTACGTGTGATACCAATGGCGCGCAAGATGCCAATCTCGCGAGTACGCTGAACAACGCTTACCGAGAGCACGCTAGCAATTCCCAGCGCCACGCTCAACGCCACAAACATACTGATCATATTTGTCGACAAGCTTTGACTCTGCAGTGCATTCAGCAACTGCGCATTGGTCTCCATCCAGCTTTCAACTTTCTGACCGGTCAGTCGGCTTATGCGCGTCGCCGTAATGTCTGCACGAAAAATATCTATGACAGTCATATCGATTACGGTTGCCGCTCCGGGCAGATTTAGCAGCGACTGCGCCTGACTCATATCTAGGTAAACATACCGCGCATCAAGGTCACGAACACCCAACTCAAAAATTCCGGCGATACTCAACACGCTGTCGCCGCCTTGCCCAGTCTGCAACCTTAACTTGTCGCCGGCACTAACACCTAGTTCGATGGCCAGTTGCTTGCCAATCACTGTTTTGCCAGCACCCACTTCGAAAACCCCTTCAATGATGTCTTCGCTGATGGGCAGAATCCGCTGGTAGCGCTCGCTGTCTATGCCGACCAGTGCCACCGATTCAAGGGCTTCACCGCGACGAGCAAATGCTGGCCCGGAAATAATCGGAGACACTGCCGTTACCTCTGGCAATGTGTCCAATACATCACGCAATTGCAACCAGTTGTTTATCGAACGCAGTCGTTGCGCTCGCTTGCTTTCCAATACCAATTGCACGCTGTCATCAGATAGTGGCAGAATCTGGTTTACCTCATCGGGAGCCGACAATCTGATATGCGACTGTGTACCCAAGGTGCGATCAATGATGTTGTCTTGCAACCCGGTGATCAGTGCGTTGATAAACACGATAACCGCAACGCCAACCCCAATGCCGATGAGAATTAAAGCACTTTGTGAACGACCTTCTCGCAAAAACCTAATAGCGATTGTCGATTCGGTCCATATGCCTGTCATTCGAACTTAACCGGTGTTTCGCGAGCGGTAGATGCATCGGTTTCCTTGGTAAGCGGCATTACATCATCTTCACGAGCACGCACCCGACTGCCATCCACCAGCGACGGGTCTATATTTGCAACAATCAGATCGTCGTTTGCCAATCCACTGGTAATCTCGGTTCGCCCCATTCCGCGCAAACCAAGCGTCACTTTTGTGCGTTGCAAGCGACCGTTTGTGACTTTCCAAACGTATGCCGAACTGCCATTAATGTCATCAAGCACATCGTTAGGCACGACAAGGGCGCTCTCGCGACGGCCGGTTTCAATATTGGCTGTGACAGTCATGTCTTGACGCAGAAAGTCAGGAATCGCTGCCAATTGTAAACGGATATCAACACTGCCACGCTGTGGATCCACCGCTGGCGAGATAAAACTCAAGGTAGCCGAAAACGGACTATCCGGATAGGCATCCGTTACACACAGGGCAGGTTGTCCCAGACGCAAAGCCGAGAGATTCCTTTCATCCACCGGCACCAGCAGTTCGGTTTGGCCAGCACGGGCAATCTCAAACAGCACGCGACCTGGCTGCACTACGTCGCCAGGTTCAGCATTACGAGTTAACACAGTACCGCTCACTTGGGCACGCACTATTGTTTTTTCCAGTGCTGCGCGTGCAGCCGCTAGGCGCTCGGCAGCAGCAACATCGCTAGGATAACCAGCAGTCAGCATTTCTGCAGCAAGCTTGGCTTGTTCAAGTGCTGCACGTGCCTCAGTTTCCTGTTCAACCGCCTGTTCAACGGCTTCATGGGCAATTAGCTTACGCTCTAGTAAATCCCTTCGACGCTGCGCTTCGCGCCTGAACTGCTCGTACCGCGCCTCAGCCCGTTTCAAAGTGACATCGGCCTGTGGTTTACTCGATTCACGCAGTTCAGCAAGGGCGGCTTTTGCTTCACCGACGCGAGCAAGTTGTTCATTGTCTTGTAACACCGCCAGTACGTCGCCAGCTAGGACCTCGTCACCTTCACGAACAAAACGCTCAGCGATCACGCCTGAGATTTGTGCCCCCACTTGCGCCCGCGATCCCGACGTAACCCGCCCGGTAGCAACGACAGTCTGCACCAATGGCTGACTTTGGATACGATATACAGCCAACTCAGGCCCCTGTAGTTTGTGCACCATCATCCATGCGCCCAATACAACGATGACAACAAGCAAAATGAGGTAAGCAGTTCGCCTGCCTGTAAGCTTCATTGTAATCTCTGAACCAAAAGCACAGAACAACACCCTTTACTGGTAGTCTGCTGAATACGGTACTGAAGGAAGCTAACTAGCCAAGCTAGCTCACCTTGAGCTCGGAGGGCCATCAATCGCCAAGCGTTCCATAAGGACAAAGATGAGAACAGGCCCCTTAGTTGGAGCACACTAGTTGATTGCTGGTGACCTAGCTTTGCTATCTCGGCAATAAACTGTTTTGTTGCGAATTTATCAGTCATTCATATTCCGGTATTGGCGCCTAATCCCTTCTTAAATGGGGTAAAAAAGCTGTTTCTGTTTTTGGTGGCAATTTTAAACCGCTAGCGAGCTTGAAAGTTGCTGGTTTAGCACTTCAACAATTTTATCTATAGACGCATCACCATAACCTATTTCATGAAAAACAAGCTCTCCATTTTTGCCTACGATAAATAAGTTAGGAATTGCTTCAACACCAAATTTCTTACCTATGGCACCTCGTTTATCATGAGTTAACGTTAAGTTTAGTGAAGAAAGTAACTTTTTAACCTTGTTATATTTTTTACGATCTTCCTTAAAATTAACGGCTATCACTTTGACTTTATCTATACCCACTTTATTTTGAATATTTTCTAAGATTGGAAGCTCCTTGATACAAGGTGAACACCAAGATGCCCAAAAAGATATAACCACAATTTTACCTTTATGATCCTTCAAGCTAACAATGTCACCATTGTTATCTTTACCCAAAAAATCTGGTGGGATATCCCCCAACTCTAATACTGTTTTAGCATTAATATTTAGAGAAAAAACAACGATTAATAGTAAGATTATTCGACTGAACATTATTACGACTCCCTTCAAACTAACGTCCGAAATTACTGCATCAACTTGACTATCGAGGCCTTACTGTAACAAGCCATTAGTACTGTATCATTGATTAAAATTATTACCCTAGACTAAACCAAACCGCCAGAAAATAACAATTTTTGATGAGGGCTACACTTAACTGGTTTTGATAGAAAAATTAGATATATAAATATTTGAAATTAATAAAGTCGTTACTCAATTGTGGGAAAAAGCAGTGGTTAAATCGTAGAACTAAGGAAAATTTCTATGTTTACGCTAAAGACAGGCTTTAAAAGCCTGTGCGCAATAACGCCGCGATAAGTGCACAAATATAGCTGGTTATAATGTTGAACGAAGTGAAAACAACCAACTTTATTTCGGTTTGAAGTGCTAGTTAGCCGCGCTTATCAACTCTCCATGGTGGATTGACTCTATTCTCACCAGCCCAGTATAGTTTGATTTTATTACCTGATGGATCGTGCAGTATTGCTTCACGCCATAAATAACTTTGATCTGTTGGTTGTTGATCAAACTTGATACCAACAGCTTTTAAATCTGATACCCATTGATCTAAATCTTCATGTTCAAAATAAATTACTGCACCATTTAAAAAATCACCTGTTTCTAATGAAAGTGAAAAAGTTGAATTTCCGTCGGTGCATTCGAACCGGGCATAATGGGGAGTATCTACAATTTGAGTAAACCCTAGTTTTAAATAAAACTCGGTGGCTTCATCCATGTGTTTAACTGGCAATGTAACTTGATTAAGATTCACGGGACTTCCTTGTGCAATTAACACTAAGCTAACGGGTAAAAATTCTCTGTTAGAATTTCGACACCCCACAGTATTTTCGGTCCAAGCGGTTCGCGCTGCGAACTACGAGGTCAGCAGTTTGTATCCTCTTCACTAATTCTCAGCATTCACTTTATTCGCGTACTTACCAAAAACTTTACCCGTTGTTGCCCAAACCATTACGCCGCCCCATGCTATGACAGAAAAACCGGCAGGAATACAGGCAAGCAATATGTATTTAAAATGCTTTCGGTTGAAAGCTAGAGCAAGCATTGCAGGA
This sequence comes from Aliiglaciecola lipolytica, assembly GCF_018860635.1. Lineage (GTDB taxonomy): Bacteria > Pseudomonadota > Gammaproteobacteria > Enterobacterales > Alteromonadaceae > Aliiglaciecola > Aliiglaciecola lipolytica_A. The sequence continues at coordinate 20,575 of NZ_JAHKPT010000027.1, read as the reverse complement.
AGAAACCAGAGAATAAAGACTCCAATCAATATTAATCCCATAAATACATAGTTGTCACTTGCCAAAATATTATCAATATATTCCATTCTTACTCTCCCCCTAAAATTACCTTTTCTAGATTTATGAAATTGACATCAATATCTGAAATTCAAAGTTACTAGTCTTCTTTCTAAGGGATTTATTACAAAATAAACTGAGATATTTTAGACGCTCGGGGAGATTGAGACATAAGGCTCAACATATTCGGATTTAAAAACGCTTTACCATGATGCACTTGAATGTATTTTTTATTTAGACACCCATAACATGAAAATAGCCAATGCAGCAGAATCAACCCGCACAACCTGAGGCTGGCATTCTCATTATTTGCTTTAAAAGTATGATATTTGAAATTTTTAGGGATAAAAATATTGTTCAAACTCAGAGCAGTAGCTAAGGCTAATCATCGTTCTGGGTTAAAGCAGCTACTTTTTAAACATGGGTGTCTTGTTAAGAACCCGTTTTAAACATGGGTGTCTTGTTAAGAACCCTTGTTCAAAAAATGCTATTTATGCCTGCAAAGCAATATAAAATGCAGGTAGGGAAAGAGCGATAAACAGAATACCTAAACCATATCCGTTCCCCTGAGTTAACCGAGCATTGCTCTCATCTCCTATTTCATACAACACTTTCGTATTTTGTCCTATCGGTATTACCTGAGTGCTAAATGTTGTTTTAGATGTAACTTCATAGGTTTTACCGCTAACTCTATATTCAAAGCAGGGCCTGTACATTGTTCGTTTACGGTTAGCATTTTCTTTGTATTGGAGTTCATCATATCGGAGTATTTTGCCGTAGGTTTTTAGGGCTTTGTTATTAAAGCGGTAATAATCAAACAAAATAAATCCACCTAGTCCTCCCAAAAAAACACCGGCTATCAATGGAACAATAGTCATATGAGATCCTTTATAAAAAGAACGCCTAAGAAGTTCTGTTTTGAAACGTAACACTCGCTTAACCACAGCATATTTAGAGTCACGGCAAGTAATTACAGCTATTTCAGCAACGCATAAAACAACGTCTAGACCAGCTTTAAGCCCATTTTGAGGGCCTGTGAAAACGAAAATTTTCATAATTCGTTCCACTTACACATTATATTGCCCAAATGGAGCACAATTAACAATCATGCACACAATGCTGTGCACAAACGAGCTATGACTGCAAAGCTTCCAAACTACGGAAAAACACCGAACGCTTTGGTGCAGCGCCTGTGAGTGATGTTGATAGTCCCAGGCTAAAGTGGATAGTGTCGATTTTTACTGGGGAATATCAAAAACATTTGCACTGAAAAGGCGTGCTAATAAACACTAATTTGTTTCAGTTTTCTTGACTTATCCCCTCAGAGTGAACAAGGTAATGTATAACGCGCTTGCATCATTCGATTAATTCAGTACTGGAAGAGAAATTAAGCGCTCTCAACAAATAATATCAAGGATGCTTACATGTTTTTAAAACGTATAAACACTTCACTAGCAATGGCCAGTTTAGTATTCGCATTGAGTGCGTGCCAGCAGACACCAGAAAACTCAGGAATCACGCCAGAAACTGCCACAAATAAAACCGATGATTTTAAAACCTATGACGCAGCTTCATTTTTTGCGACTACGTCAATGTATGGATCGTCTATCAGTCATGATGGAAGCGCAGTATTAGTTAGCAGTGATGAGTCTGGTATTTACAATGCCTATCGAATACCACTAGATGGCTCTGAAAAACAAGCACTGACAAAATCTACAACGGATTCTACCTATGCTGAGAGTTGGTTTCCAAAAGACGACCGCATTATTGTATCCGCTGATTTAGGTGGTAACGAGCTTAATCACGTTTACGTACGTGAGCTTGATGGTAAACTCGTCGACTTAACACCAGGTGAAGCATTACGAGCTGAGTTCTTTGGCTGGCACGAAAACCAAGACCATTTTTATGTGCTAACCACGGAGCGGGACCCGCGTTTCTTTGACTTGTATTTGTACTCAACAAAAGACTATAGCCGTGAAATGATTTTTCAGAATGACGACGGTTTTGACTTAAGTGATGTGAGTAAAGATGCAAACTGGCTCGCGCTCACCAAAGCTAATTCAAGTGCAGACTCTGATATTTTCCTCGTCGATTTGAGTCAAGAAACTGCAACTCCTAAGCTGATCGCAGGTGATGAAGAAGAGTCAATTGCTTATTCTATTTATACCTTTTCAGCGGACAACGAGCGTTTATTATATGGCTCAAACAAAGGTAGCGAGTTCACCCATGTTATGAATTACAGCCTAACCGATGGTTCGCATAGTGTTGATTTTGAAGCTGATTGGGATGTGATATTTAGCTACTTTTCGAAAAACGGAAAATACCAAGTTAATGGCATCAACCAAGACGCACAAACGGTATTGAGCATCACTGAAGTCGCCACTGGCAAAGAGGTGACTATGCCAACGCTTCCCCCTGGCGATCTCAGAGGTGTTAACTTTACTGCAGATGAAACAGAAATGGTGTTTTACCTAAACTCAGACACGTCGCCATCGAATCTTTATCATCACAAAATTGGTTCAGATAAGGTGGTGCAATTAAGTAATAACGGCAACCCAAAGATTAAACAAGCGCACTTGGTCGCGGGCGAAACCCGGCGTTTCAAAAGCTTTGATGGTTTAGAAATTCCGGGAATTTTATACAAACCCAAACAAGCAGAAACCGAAAAAGTGCCCGCAATAGTGTGGATACACGGCGGCCCAGGCGGACAATCACGGTTTGGTTATTCCGCGATGATCCAGCATCTAGTAAATAACGGCTACGCCATTTTTATGATCAATAATCGCGGCTCTAGCGGTTATGGAAAGACATTTTTTCACCTAGATGATAAGCGCCATGGTGAAGATGACTTACAAGATGTCGTTTACAACAAGAAATATTTACAAAGCTTGGATTGGGTAGACGAAAACAAAATAGGGGTTATGGGGGGCTCTTATGGCGGCTTTTTAACAATGGCGGCAATGACCTTTACCCAAGAGTTTGATGTTGGCATAAATATAGTGGGGGTCACTAACTGGGTGCGCACACTTGAAAGTATACCGCCATATTGGGAAGCATTTAAACAAGCTTTGTATGACGAGATGGGGGACCCGGCGACCGATAAAAAACGCTTACATAGTATTTCGCCGGTATTCTTCGGTCACCAAGTGACCAAGCCAGTTTTAGTGGTACAGGGTGCCAACGACCCTCGCGTGTTGCAAGTTGAGAGTGACGATATGGTCGCGGCCATTCGTGAGGCAGGCAATCACGTGGAATACGTATTGTTTGAAGACGAAGGACATGGTTTTAGTAAGAAAGAAAACCGCATTGTTGCCTCTGAGCGCTACCTTAAGTTCTTAAAAGAATTTTTGAACTAAACTGTCTGTTGAACAGCGTTCCTGCATTTGTGGGAACGCTATACCCATCCTCTGAGCTTCCCTGCGATGTAGGGTGCAGCGGCCGTTACTGTGAGAACAACGGGCCATATATTGCCATCCTTGAATGTATAGGCTGCAAATAAATCGTTTAATGACTTGCCTTGCCAAAACCCGAACGAAAACTCAAAACCAAGTGTTAGAAGCAACCATCCAATACCGATAATACACAACACCCGAGGGCTACGAGTATTTAGCCATGGAAGGGAAAAATACGCCACGCCGACGATTAGAGCCGAGAGCAGCAAACCGCTAAGCACAAGTGCGGACCAGGAGCCGAAATTCGGCACGAATACCGATTCACGAAGCACCCCATTAGCAACGGCTAGCACCAAGATACCAACCCAAATGACGAAAGCCTTTACAGCAACTGTGAGCAGCATTTCCAACCCTCCTAGCGTCTAACGCTAAGCTCAAGCGCCCCATTAGCGGTCTTCTTGGAGCGCTTTGTTAGACTTATTTAATTGTTTTTCGCAGTAAAACTAAATTATCTAATACCAGATTAGACGACCAAATAAACTCAGCATCTGCACCTTTTGTATCAAATACATCCAAGAAATTCATGAATGATTTTTTGTTTTTTACACCAACGGTATCATTAGTATAAGTTAAAGCTGCAGGCCATGAACTGTCATCAAACTCAGGTTTCATCCAGTTTTTATCAACTGCCCAATGGGCTGCAGACGTTTTATTTGCATCAGTTACTTTCTGCTTGTCACAAGCTGAACTATCGCGCACAGAGTTTTCTATTACCAAGCAATCTCGATTAACAATGGGGGAGGTATAAAAAGTTTGAGCTTTCCAACTATTGTCTGTAATAGCTACAGTCTGGCCTTTTGCGTCTTGAAAATGGGCTACTAAGCCGCCATCGCCAGCATGAAATATAGAGCCACGATTGTATTCCATTCCTAAGCCAAGTGTTTCTTCCCAGTCCACCATCTTTATAGCGATAGTTAACGGACGATCCGCTTTAAAACGCACAACACTAGAGTTAAATGGGGTGAAAACAACGGGATCGACAGCAATTAGAATTCCGTTTATGTATAGCTCAAAATAATTGTCGGGAAATATATAAGCCGTGAATTCCTCTGTACCTCCCGCATCAATAACTGGCACATCGTTTAACTCTAATTCATCGAGTGATTTTAATTCCTTGCCCCCACATTGGTTAAACAGATCTGCTGCTTTAGGAGCTTTTTCATAGTTATTTTCTGCAGGTACAATCCACACTATTCCATCTTCTGATTTGATTTCTCCAACAGCGCTAAGACGAGATTTTCCACCACAATCAATCAAGCCCGCATGCGTTTGAGTTGCAGGACCCATGGTAAAAGTTGGTTGTTCTGCCATAACCGTTGCGGTTAAAAATACAGCCGCAAAGATAAGCGAATTTTTTTTCATAATTTGTCCTTTAATCAAAAATCAGACAATATTTTTGCTTGACATAGCTTATGTCAATTTTACGTTTCTAAAGAAATACTATTGGTAGCATTTACTACAATGAATGGCGTACTGACTTGGAATTCTAACACCCGCATAACGAGCAGTAATATGTAGGCTATAATACCAAGCGAAGCGCAGGGAACCTAGGTGTTATTGTCCCAGTAACCGAAGGGAGTGAGTTAATGCGTTTGTTGTTCAGCAACTAACTCTGAGTGTTTGCTTTTTGAAAGAAAAACCATCCTGTGACTACAACTGCACCAACGACAACAGAATATATTGGCATTTCAAAAAAAAAACATATTCATGATTCGCTGACCGACATGTTCTGTTTTTGATACCCAAAATAAACTTACAAAGCAAAGAACTAACCAAGGTAAGACAGCGATATTGAGGCGTACTATAAAATTACCGAGGGCATACTTAAACTGAAACCAAATAGCAATTGCTGGAACGACTAAAAGCCCACCAAACCAAAATAGAATACTACCTAGTCCGATGTGATAAGCACATAAAATAGCCGAACTTGAAACGACTAAATTAATACTATTTTGTTTAAATATTTCGCCCATACTTCCTTGCTGTTTAACTTTTAATTAACGGGCGCAGGCTCGTGGGGCATAATGACCAAGCCGCCCATACTTTCGCGTCCCAGCCTGCACCAGTATGCGACTTAATTTTTTGTTAGATGACTTATTTATCCATCCAACACGAGTCATAAATAAGCGTTCCATTACTGATGAATTTAATTTTATGTACTTTGTTGTATTCGTCAATTGGGTTCGGTTCTTCGCCTTTTTGGAGAGTGAACGTACTCGAAGTAACTACGTCTCCGTTAATTGTAACCATTGCTTTTGAATTAAGAAGACCTGCTTGAAAGCCATTGATTATAAAACCATAAACATTTACAGCTATTTGTTGTTCTTTTCCTTCCAGAGAGCTTAAATCTGACTGCAAGAAGCCAATGTTCTTGGTTGGTTCTGATATACCTTTGAGGCTACTCGTAAAGTATTCTATGGTTTCGTCGAGGTATGGAATATACGGGTTAGGATTTGATGTAGAGAATTCAATTAAATCCGACACCGACAAGTAAACTCTCGAGTTTTCATTAGCCAAAAACACTGCAGGGTGTTCAACAGACAGTGAATGTTCGATGTCTCTTTTTTCAATTATGGGATAAATATCAAGTGAGCAAGGGTCGTAATCACTTTTGGCCTCGCTACTGAAAAGGAAAAGGTATATTAAGACGACCATGATTTTTTTCATTGTCATTTAACTTCCCAATAACGAGCGTGGGCACGTGGGGCATAATGACGAAGCCGCCCTGCGAGTTTGCGTCCCGATGAGCGCAGCGAATGAACACATTGTGTTTGTTATGTTTTTATTTTGCCAAATATCATTTTGGCTACCAGTTGCCACTGTATTTTTTGTTAGCTTCAGAAGCTTCAACTTCTAACGGTGCTTTATCGTATCCGAACTCCGCCATATCAGAAAAATGTTGGGTTACGACTTTATCCAAGCTTGCTCTTTCTATCTGCAACACATGCACCAATTCATGAGCTAATTTGGGTCTATTTAACTCAAAGTCTTTGCGAGTGTAAATTGAATACCCGAAAACTTGTGCATTGTTAATTATTCCATCACCAATAAGCCCAACAGCTTCTCCAAAAAGCTTTAATGCGAAGTTTTCATAAGGGTAAGGAACTTCGTCAACATAAACAATCCTTACTTTTTCTGGGTGCACAATCCCTATTTCAGATGCCAGTAGTAACTCTTTTTTATCTAGGGGGACGCCTATATCCAGTCCTTTTCGATCTATTTCATATGCCCAGTCAATGTACTGAGGCAACAGGACACCTGTGATAATTTTTTCATAAGAAAGTGCTAATGCAATAATTACGGCTATCAAAGTTAATGATGTAAATTTAACTACTTTCATTTTATTAAAAATTTCCTTTTTAAAGTTGTAATTTGTAGAAGCTATCAAAAACTTAACGCCGCGTTCACCGACTAGTGCAGTGCAAGGCCTTTGATACTCATTGAGCCTCCTCAATCAGCGTAACTTTTCAACTACTCTGATAGATGACAAAACCAAACGGAGAAGCTCAATGAACTTTTATACTAATACACATCCTTACTATTGCGGAATAGATTTACACGCACGCTTACTTTACGTTTGCGTTATTGATAATAAAAGTGAGGTGCTTGTACATAAAAAAGTAAAGGACTCACCCAAACAATTGCTGGCTTTACTAAGCCTTATTTAGGCAATATCGTCGTGGGGGTTGATGTATGCACTGTTGGTATTGGGTAACTGACTTCTGTCGACAACATAATATAGATTTCGTATTAGGACATGCCTTGTATATGAAAGCCATTCATGATCTAGCCATACTCTTGAATAGTGCCTGTGCTGGGTAACCGATGAATGTCTCGGCTCTGGCATCCTGCTTCGCTCTACCTCCTAAATCCGGTTAGTCGTAGTGCCCCTGCTATCAATACGTTTATTGAAAAAGCAGGCTGAGATGAGATCGCATAAGAGAGCCGGAGACTGGTACAACTCTATATGTGTTTGCCGTAAGCGATATCCTAACAGTCACAATAACAGATGAAATAAACGGCTTAGCCCAAAGATTTAGATGGAACTGGAAAATAGATCAAAAGCACACTAGTACCTATTGACTAACTTTAGGCTCATATGTGTTAGCTGTGTATACGCCATAATTTTGATTTATATTTTTCGGGTATTTCTTGCTGCCATGGATTGTCATATCCAATTGACTCAAGGATATCAAACCATAAATCTCTCTTGCTTTCTGAAAGTTTCGATGCACACCATGGACAATTATTTATTGTTAATTGACTGTTGCCGTCTCCGTGAGGAATTGAGTACTCATCAAATATTTCGTTGTACTTTATAGTGGCGTCATGACAGTCTTTTGAATCTGGGTGTTGAACACAATGAAACTCAGCATACTGAGCCATATGCACACAAGGATAATGGTCTACATCGATTCCCCGCGATTTCAATGTCGCAGTTAATGCTGCATCACTACATGCATTGCATGAATAAAAGTGATCTAGAGCCTTCTCTCTGATCACAATCTAGACCCTTGATATCACCCTCGATCCAACATTTTTTAAATTCACTACAATTCATGACTACCTTGTACACCTAACTTCCCACTAAGGGGCAATAATACATGGGCGAAAATTAGGAACTAAGTGACGCACCCCATGTGATAGATGTGATAGCCTCCCAGCGAGAGCCTTGAATGGTTTGTTGTTCACGATTTAACTAACCTAGTGACTTTAGCTAAACCATAACCTAATGCGCCAGCAACGGCACTAAGCCAAATGGCATGAATAGGAATAAAGATAATAGCTAATGCCGAAGTAGATGAGGTGTGTTCAGACGTAAAATGCGAATGCTGCATATCCCAGTAACCCCAAAAATGGAAAAGAGAGATAGTGGCAAGTGAGCAGTAAAGCGCGATTTTTCCGATTGTAGAACTTCTAAGGCTAGAAAAAAGAGCAACTAAAGAAAGCACTATATAGGGAACAATTCTGAAGACAGTTGAAAACAAAAAACTATCTAAAGTGAAATATTGGGTGGCACGTTCAAAGCCTAGTTGAAGATCGTACCCGCCGACAATAACAGCTAGTAGCCATTCAACTGTTGTCTCATTTATCAAGAGAAAAGACAGAAACAATAAAGTCCAAAATAACCATTTCATACCGAATTCCTTTTCGTGCATAACGTTCCAGATAAGCGGCGCAAGCTTGCTGGCTATACTTGGCGAGGTACGAACCTCAGCTAGCGAATTGGTGTCTGCAACATACGTTTGTTATTGCGTTTCACTATCGCGGCTTTGCCGCCACAAGCAATTAGCACAACAACGTTGGTAAAAATAAGCACCCTAGACTAAACCAAATTGCCAGAATATTGCAACTATTGATGAAGGTATATTGAACCAGTTTGGAGACAACCATTTTAGATGTAAGTATTTGAAGTTGATAAAACGGTTAACCAATTACGGAAAAAAACGGTTGTTGACTCGCAGAATTACGGAAAGGCCCAGCCTTTGTGCTAAACAATATAATTAAAATCTTACGCGCTATAACTTTAAGCTAAGCAGTAAAGTTGCCTGAGGCATAATGGCGAAGCCGCCCTGTGTGTTTGCGTCACAGCGAACGCAGTGAATGCGTTAATTAGCTTGTGATATATTTGCACCCTTTATATCAATAAGTTGTTGGATTACATCAGGTAATTTTTGGAATGCATTATTAGCATACGCAATCACGAAATATTCACCTCTCATTTGATTAAAGCCTAATATTTTATTTGAGTTGGCTACATTACGAAAATGAGTCTCAACGTCTAATTGAGAAATCTTTAATTCAATTGAAATACCATAAACACCACCGTAAAGCTTTTCTCGTTTGATATTGCCGACATTTTCCCAACTTACATCAAGGGATGCAGATTCTTCACTTGAAGGGGATGAAGGGAAATGTATTCCGTTATCATCAGCTGTGAAATATACCCAGCCTTTCCAATTTGATGGCTTGAGCGATACAAATAAAAAAGCCAAGCCTAAAAACACGAAAGTATACTTTAATACCCATAGGGAATTATCCGACCAGCCTTCATAAGTAACATAAGCTATTAAAAGTGCTCCGGATATTAGAGCGTAAACTGAGCATATTAACTTAGCGCCCCATGATGGTGTTTCGTATTTAAAGGTTCGATTCATTTATAGGTCACACCAATGCAAGATAGGCATATCGCCGCCATAATTTGCCGATTGAAGCCCAGCGTAAAGCGGTCATATTGATGGCTTTATTATGACTTTTTACCCGCATTTGGCTCACTGATATTCCCAATGTCTACAAGGTTCCATGGCATATTCTTTTGACGATAAATCCGTTTATTCAGCTTTGGATAGTCACCAACATCATGCTCCAAACGCTGACCAATTACGATACATTTTAAAAGACAATTGCCGTTATTGCGCAGAGCGTGAGCCTCACCACCCGCACGATAACCGATAAAATCACCAGGTTTTACTGTATATTTTTCATGGCCTATTTGCGCTTCGGCTGTACCTTCGAGTACATAAACGCATTCATCTTCATGGTAGTGTTTATGAAACTCTGTAGATTCGTGGCCGGGTTGAATTTCGATAATGTGAAAGCCGAATCCAGTTAGGCCTGTAAGATCGCCCAGTGACTTATTAATTCTTTTGGCGTTCTCATTAAGGAAATGGGTTTTCGAAATACCTTCAAGCTCTTCTATTTCTTCCTTAGTAACTAGATATTTATCCATTACTCTCTCCAGAGTCATACCAACTTTTCAATAACGGGCGCAGGCACGTGGGGTATAATGGCGAAACCGCCCCGCGTGTATGCGTCCCAATGAGCGCAGTGAGTACGTTTATTGAGTTGTTAAACGTTTACTCGAAAATAGGACGAAAGAAGCTTCTATCGTAACTTAAAATACACCTGGTATCTTCTGCATATTTAAATGCACTGATACATTCTTCATCCGCAAGTGATTTAACTCGGTATTCTTCGTACTCAGCCAAGCTAGGAAAAGAAAATAAGGCTAAGGCTTTGTTGTTAGCCCCCTCTGAAGGAAGAAAATATCCGTGATGAGTTCCACCAAATTTATTTACTAACGGTATCCAAAGTTTAGCGTAATGCTCAAATTCTTTAGCTTTATAGGGGGCAATTACGTAATTGAGATAACAAGTGACCAAGTGAATTACTCCATGTATTTGTGATTAACGAATAACGCCCGCCTAACACGGAATGGTTGGCATGGCTTTTTGCGTTATTTGCGTTATTTGCCAAAACCATGACAACTTTACATTGTCTGAGTTTAAGCTCTTGATAGTTTACTATCCGCACAAATCGCACGATTTAATTACATTAACCATTTCATGCGAATAACTATAATCTTAATGTTACTGTAGATTTGGAGAATGTTCATGCGCACATTAACAGCAAATGACGCTAAACGTAATTTTGGTGAGTTACTTCTTAGTGCCCAACGAGAGCCAGTAAAGATTAGCAAAAACAGCAAAGATGCTGTAGTTGTAATGTCTATTAGAGATTATGAAGAGCTAGAAGCAATGAAAACTAACTACCTTAAACATTGCTTCGAGTCAGCCAAGCAAGACTTGGCGCAAGGCAATGTAGTTGATGGTGAAGATTTTTTAAACGCCTTGTAACCAGTTATGCAAAAGAATAGATACAAATTAAGTAAACTAGCACAGGCTCATTTACGAAAAATCAAAAGCTATGCCGTCAACAACTACTCTGAAATTCAGTGGCACAATTACAAAGATACATTACTAACTGGATTTCAAATGCTTGCGGATAACCCTGCCGTAGGTCGGAGTTGTGATGAAATCTACCCAAATGAGTTTTACTTTCCTGTAGGCAAACACACGACATACTTTACAAAAGAAGACGGTCTCATTTTGATTGTTGCTATGCTCAGTCGTTCACAACTACCACCGAACCATTTATAACTATGATTACACCGTATATTTGGAGTTAGGGTGATGATTTTAATTGGTAAACTAACGCTTAATATAACTGGAAAATACGAGCGCTTTTCAGCGAGTAGTTTTCCAGTTTATGTTTTTGTTATATACCGATTTAATGAAGGTCTGCAAACACTTCTGGATGTTGTTCAGCAATACGTAATAATGCAATGGCAGGACCCTGAGGATGTCTTCGACCTTGCTCCCAATCTTGAAGAGTACGCATACTGACTCCCAGTAAACCAGCAAAAGCTGATTGGGATAAATTTAGTTTTGAACGGATTACCTTTGGCTCCGATGGTTCCGATAACTCAGTAGTTTTTGACAATAACTTACCGTGTTTAAAACGCTTAATTTCATTTAAGCCTTCTAAGATTTCTAGACCTATATCTCGATTACTCATGATCTATTGCCTCCGCTATTTGCTTAAGAATATGAGATGCAATTGTTGAACGCTCAGATTTACTATACATAGTAAGCATCCAAATCTCATGTTCTGACTTTTTCCAGTAATATATTGCACGTACACCACCACTTTTTCCTTTTCCGGAAGGAGCCCATCTAACTTTCCGTACTCCCCCAGATCATCTAACAATATCACCAGCGTCAGGCTTTTGTAGCAAGTAAGATTGCAGGCCTCGATAGTCATCGTCCGATAAGTAATTTGGTAAAACTTTCGTGAATATACTTGTTTCAATAAATATCATAACATAATCATACGGCAATGCCGGACTTTGTCAACAAGCTACAACAGGCATATAACCGCCCAACTTAGGGACAATAACACGTAGGCTAAAATGGAAGCGAAGCGACTGAGCCTACGTGTTATTGCCCCAGTGAGCGCCAGCGAACGACTACAGTTGTTTGTTATGCGCTATTGACTTACAACATACAAATACCATAATTAGGTATATATTGGTACTCGGAGAAAGCAAATGGCTAAAAATACCAGCATTACCCTTGGGGACCATTTTGATGGCTTTATTGCTAGACAAATTCAAACTGGTCGATATGGTTCAGCGAGCGAAGTGATTCGTTCAGCTCTTCGCTTGCTAGAAACACAGGAGACCAAATTAAACACTTTGCGTCAATTACTTGTAGCAGGTGAAGAAAGCGGCGAGGCTGAATACGACCTTGAGCACCTGATATCAGAACTAGATGGTGAACTAATAGAGTGAAACCATTTAAGTTAACAGTACTGGCAAAATCTGATTTGAAAGACATTGCGTTGTTTACACAACGGAAATGGGGACGAGAACAGCGTAATGTATACCTAAAGCAGTTCGACGATTCATTTTGGATGTTGTCTGAAAATCCTGATATCGGTAAAAGCTGCGACGAAATAAGAGACGAATACAGAAAGTTTCCGCAAGGTAGTCATGTTGTGTTCTACAAACAAACAGGTAGCCAGGAAATTCTGATCATAAGAATTCTTCATAAAAGTATGGATGTAAATCCTTTACGCTTTGGCGCATAGACATAATGACTCCCCTTGAGCCAGTTTGAAATAGTGCTGATCTCCAATTATTCGTGGGTTAGTTAAAAACCAGAGCCATAATAGTTTTGCAAAGAAACTAAAAAAAGGAGATCAGCATGAATAAACATAGCATATTTTTTATTGGCTTAGATACGCATAAAGAATTCAACGAAGTTGCTTATATTGAAGACCAACGTGGCGCTAAACCCGTTCACTTAGGTAGGCAGTCAAACAGTAAACTCGCTATCAAAAAATTAGCTCGTCAGCTTGAGTCTAAATATCCTGATGCAACCTTGCACTTTGTGTATAAAACTGGCGATATTATCCTGTCGTCAAGGCAGTACAAGCCATGCGAGGTGTTAGATTATTAGTTGCCACCGGTGTAGTAGCCGAATTAGGGGATTTAAATCGCTTTGACCATCCCAGAAAACTAATGGCTTACCTCGGTCTGGTTCCCAGTGAACATTCAAGTGGTGGAAAACGTCGTTTAGGTGCCATCACTAAATGTGGTAATGGCCGAGCAAGACGCCTACTAATTGAAGGCGCTCACAGCTATAGATACACAGCTAACGTTTCTACAGAATTACAAAAGCGACAAGAGGGGTTACCCAAGCCTATCACCGATATTGCGTGGAAAGCACAACTGAGATTGTGTCGTCGATATCAACGACTGATGCACAAAGGTAAACACTACAATGTAGTAGTTACTGCTATCGCCAGAGAAATGATTACCTATATCTGGGCTATCTCACGGGAAGTCGCATTACCGCAGGTTAACCCAAAATTACGCTTATCTAGGGTACCTGCATGAGAACAGAGTTTGAGTTAGTGCATTGGGTCAAGCATCGGCTGCGGCACAATCACCGAGGGCGTTAGGATGGCAATAATGCTAACCCATTATTGAACCACGAACATAGACTGAAGACAGGTGTCATGGTGGCCGACTAGGTACGGAATAAGTAAGGTAGGCGCTGTTCATCTAAAGATGAATAATCCACGAATACCAGCATGACAACCGACGACATTACTGCCTCATCCGGTGCGTTAGCTCAATTTATTTGAGTGAAAGAATAATTAATTATGGACCGAAAAAATGTCAGGGAGACACTCGGTTTTTATTGACAAAGGGAGTCATACCAACACCGCCATAAACGGCTAAGTAGCAGTTGGCTATAATGTGCAGCGGAGCGGAACCGAGCCAACTGTTACGTGTCCGCTTTTTAATGGCCTTGTTATATGCAATTACTCAACTGCTTTAATTCAATGGCAACTTGGGGTTTTAGGCGCAATTTAACTAACATTTCAAAATCATAGAATGAACCAATTGCAGTTAGAAATTCATCATTAGTCTGCATCTCAACCTCCAGACTACTAAGTTTCTCAAACTTAAAGCTCATTAACTCACGTGAACCTTGCTTCCATAAAATTGATAAATCACCATAACACCCATTAATTTTGACTGTTAAAGCATCATCACATCTAACAGTGTGAAATATAAGTTGATTGTAAAACCAGTGCTCTTGCTCAGGATCAGTCAAAATAGGCTCACATTCAAATAAGCCAATTAATTCGTGATTTTCAGGGAAGGTTTCCACAAAACTCCTTGCATATAACTTCCAAATATGGGGCGCAAACACGTGTACAATAATGGCGAAGCCGCGCACGTGTTTGCGTCCCAGTGAGCGGCAGCGAGTGGCATAATTTGTTTGTTATGCGCTACGTGTTGGTTGAGCATCACACTGTTTCCAAGTGCTTGCGAAGTAAAGAATAATCACAGCAGTGCTAATTTCAAAGATACTAAAAAAGACATAGTGAAGAGTGCCTCCCATATACAACGTGTAGCTTTGTATTGAACCTGTTATGAGAGCTGCTGCTATATTCACGTACTTGTTTAATTTAAACACTAAAAACCTAGAGAGAAGGATCATTAACATTGGAATTTGCATAATAAATGCGAATGACAAGAGGAATTCCTCTGTTAACACCATTCCACCAACCTTACCTGTTAGAAACGCCTGTAAGGTCTGTGCGTGGTGAAGTGAAAAAATATCACAGTAAATGTAGTTAACTGTAAGAAATATCCATAACACTGACAGGAGCTGCTTTCTATCTCCATTCCATTCAAACATCCCTATACTTCTCCATCTATAAATTAAAACTACAAGCCGAGTAGCGCATAACGCTTCAAACACGGGCGCGCTTTATGCGCGTCCGAATGAGCGTAGCGAGTGACTGTGTTTTGACTTGTTATGCGGAAACACTGACTATGTTTCGTAACTTTGAGAGAAAGGAAACTAACACTAGCTTTCTTGTTGGTTGTCACGTCGAAGAAAATCAAAACAAACGAGAAAGCCAATACTGATTAGAATGTACGCGATAAAATTGAACCAAGACGCACCTGCAATCGCCAATATAGATCCAAACACAACTAGTAGGGGGCCAACCTTTGATTGCTTCATGTAAAGTGAGCATGCAAGTATAAACCCAGTCATCAAGACTTCCTCGTTTCCCCACAGCATAAATGGCTGCCAAATCATTGGTGTATTAATTAATTCTTTCGCGACGGCTGTCCGCAAACCATCATCAGCGATTCCCCAAAAGACCAAATCGATAATACACATTCCTATCATACAAACGACGCCAATCGTCATAAAAATGCTCGCGATTAAACCTACTCCGTGTCGCGGAAGTCTCATGATATACGGTAAGTACAATACTACCCCTATCAACATAACCCAGTGACTTACGTCGACTGAAGATAGCCCTTTAGTCGTTGCTCCAAATTGGTAAATCCAAAATTGGCCAATCGAAAATATACTTAACCCAACAAGAAATACCAATTTATCGGTACGGTTTATCATAACTCACTCCAAAAAAGCTACATAAGTGGTGGTTTCTCTCGACGCATAACGCCTTGCTAAGCGGATAAAAATGGTTGGTTAAAATCGCGCAGCGATAACCAACTGTTTTTATTCCGTTTAAGCAACTTGTTAACTGCCATATTCGCCATTTAGTACATCAATGAAGAATGGGTTTAATTTACTAAAATCTGTTTCAGATTTTTGTTGCTCTTGCGCTTTGTCCTTAAACCTTTCTAATTCTGAGCTAATAAAGTCACTAATTACATCAATTCGAGGAAGGTATGCACTTTCAAAACCTTTACGCTTATCTTCCAGTAACTTTTGAATTGCAGACTTTAGGGTCTCATCATGCACCAATTCATTTACTAGCACTTCAAACTCCATTGGTACAACACCGCGATCTTGTTCGATCCATTGCATCGCTAGAATAGGTCTAAGAACATAGAAGTACTTCTTAATTCTTACTGTTTCACCCTGTAGGTATTCTCGGAAATTTCCACTCGCCATATGTGAATAGTGGTAAAAACAAGAACGTGGTGAATAGTGAATAGGTATTAACTCTTTAAAAGCCTCTGTAAATTTATCATTTTGCTGATAGACGATTGGCGAATTGAACCATTCAATTAGAGCTGGGTTTGATTTTCTAAGAAGTTTAAGTGCTTTTTTCAAGTCCCAACCACTTATATCTAATAAGTCATTAATAGGTTTTTCAACTACATCTCTACAATATTCATGATCAACTCTAAGATACCAATCCTTATTTCGAACATATACAAAACGAACATCATAGTCACTGTCAGCTGATGGGAACCCCCATGCTCGACTGCCTGATTCACATGCATACAATATTTTAATATTCTCTTTAATTTCTAGAGCTTTAAGATTTTCCAATATCTCAGTACGCACTGAATACTCCTTGGCAGTTAACGCCCCAAGCAGGGGATTTTATGAGCGCTTTTCAGCGAGTAAAATTCCCGCTGACTTGGCTTGTTATGTTTCGTCATCTAAATCGTCCTCTTTTACAAATTCAAAATATGGATTAGGCCCAAATAGAGCGGTCTTTAGATACGACAATAAGAAACCAATTGAAGCAAGTAGTGCCATCCCAAAACCAATAGGAAGTGCGAATGTCACAACCAAGAAATAGGTTTCCTTTTGTAGCCACGAAAAATAGCTTGCTAACAAGAACACTACCGATATTGCATATACAAATTGTAACAGCCAGCCAAAAGCATACTTGAACTTACGCAGCTTGAACTCAGCTAAGTATTCATATTCTAAAGGTATTGGGCCGAACCAAATAAATGCTATTTGACTAATTTTACTACGCCAAAAAATCGAAAGAAGTAAATAAATGGAAAATACTGCAATGTAAAAGATCGCGATTTCTTTAATCATAGTTTAGAAACATAACGCTTAATATAACGGGAAAATACGAGCGCTTTACAGCGAGCAGTTTTCCCGTTGATGTTTTTGTTATGTACCGACACTAAATACCCTTAAATCCTTAATTTGATGTGGTTACTTAAACGGACTATTACCATTTGCTTTTATTGCTTTTCGGAAAGTCCAGAACAATGAGAATACCAACAAAACTAATACCCAAAAGCCAAAAAATACACCGCTCCAAAAACCATATGCATAGGAAAAAATTACACAACAAGGTATCAAAAACAAAATCATTTTTAGGATAAGTGATTTATATATTGAATAAAATAACTTAAAGGTTTCCATTTCACCTCATAGGTACATAACGCTTCACATATGGGGCGCAGACTTGCTGGCTATACTTGCGCGAAGCGCCAGCCAGTGAGTTTGCGTCCCAATGAGCGAAGCGAATGAACATGATGTGTTTGTTAGGTACTGTTTTCATTCGGGCAGCCCAGGGACAAGAAAAAACAACAAAAATGCTGATGCACAACTTGCTACAAACACTGTTGTTGAGCCAATTACTCCACTTACATTAGAATATTTTTTCATCAATGCCCAGATGATGAAAAGCACACTTACAATACCACCTAATATTACTGGCTCAATTAAGTTTGCAAGTGACTTTTTGCCAGTAGAAAAAAATGACATCAGTATCAACCAGATAAGCCAAGGAGCGATAATCGTTGCCCAGTTTATTTTAGTTAACTTTGAAGCACCTTTAATAACAAAGTAGTAAGTCACGAAACCGAAAACAGAAGGAATTAAAAAAAGTGGGTACCACAACATTGAAGCGGCAAATATTTTTAAAAAGTCCATTTAAGTACCTAACACCCGCATAAAGGGCGATAACACATGGGCTAAAATTAGGAACGAAGTGACGCAGCCCATGTGTTAGCGTCCCAGCGAGCTTGCGAGCGATTTAATGCGTTTGTTAGCACTACTTTCCACCAATTTCGTCTTTTAATTTTAATTTGTATTTTTGTTCTAGCTCTTTAAATAAAGAGGGCGCAGTGAGTCCGCCAAAGAAGGCTAAAATTAAAACTTTGGAAGCGGCTGCGGCGGTATCGGTGATACTACCATGAACAAAAAGAAAGACTATTAGACCAGCAACAACCCCTAAGCAGATTCTAGCAAAGTACCATCCGCCTCTCTTTGTCGACGATTCGTTCGTAATGACTAATTTTGGCTGCTCTTTCTTTGGAGTGTTAGTGAGAGTTAATTCGGGAACCTTATTCCAATCGAAATCGAGGATTAACATATGAATAAAGCCACCAATCATTCCTGCTATGGGGCAGAATAATAGCAAGAACTTTTCCATTTCAGTAAAGAGAGATAAATAGTAACTCATTAATTTCCTTGTAGTGCTAACGCCTCAAATAAACGGCTCAGACTTGTTGGCTAAAATTGCGAGGCACGAGCAGAGCCAACGAGTTTGTGTCCGATTTTGATTTGTTTGTTATGTGCCTTGATCATGAAATTGCCTACGAACCATTATTGGCATTTTTGAACTCCCTGATCTGAATATGATTTCCTTCTCTGTCTGCAATATTGGACACTTTGAATATTGGGTTTGACCACTCACCGTCAAATGCCAGTCCTCCTAATTTAATTGCTTCTTTTCTGGTTGCTTCCATATTCTGGACAGATAAGAAAAGCTTAACAGGGCTGAATGATTCTTGAGGTATTTCGAACGGCGGCACATGGACAATGAGATTGAAACCATCCTTATCCAAGCTAATAAAATCTTGGGTTTCTCTGGTGATGGTCATGCCAAATAGTTTTTCATAGAACTCTGCTAAATTAGTTAGGTTTTTTGAGTAGATAAGCACACCATTTTGGGCAGGTCCTGACATTCTAGTTTCCTTATTTTGAGCTGCTACTGACAAGATTGGCACAAAAAGCATAACTGCAAACGCAATCGTTTTAAAATCCCTGAACATAAAGTCTCCTTGGCACTTAACGTCCGAATTTGCTGCACAAACTAGTGGCCTAAACTTTGTGAGGCACGAACAATGGCCGCGAGTTTGGGTCAGCAACATTTGTTTGTTATGTTTTTTCTCTTCTAGGTGAGTAAGTCACCATACGCCCAAACTACTGTACCTGCGACTAGTGATACATGAGCGAAGAGTTTGACTAATTTGTCGTATTTTGTCTCTTGGTACAGACCAGTTTCAATAAATGTAGCATGCTGAAGTGCGCTTTTTAAATCTTTAATAAGGAAGCCGCGATCCATTTTTGCCAACCTAAACTCAGCTAGTAAAGCTGCTACACATAAAATCGCTCCTGAGCGCGGAAAAAAACCAATGTTATTTGTGAAATACAAATCAAGCCAAAAGCTGCATAGCAAAATAAGCCAGCCAACTATAAAGAGAAACTTGATATAGTTTCGATTAAAAAATCCATCAAACATTTATGATTAATACTTCCTTGTTATAAATAACCAGAGAAACATAACGCTTAAGCTAAACGGAAAATACGATGCGTTTTGGCCGAAGGCCAGCGAGTAATTTTCCGATTGAGCTTTTTGTTATATGCAAATTACCCAACAGCCGTACTAGTATTATTTTGATTAATATCATTTTTTAGTACCAATATGGCAAGATAAATTAAACCGAGTGGCGGAATAAATGATAATAGAACACCAATTAAGGTGGCCATTTTAGGTGTGTTTGTTTTACGTTTGCCTAAGTAATAACTTAGGATGCCAATAACTATTACAGAGATAAATATTATCTCTCCAAGTAATGTTGCATTGATATTCATGCACAATTCTCCTTTTGCATATAACGCTTCACATATGGGGCGCAGGCTTGCTGGCTAAACTTGCGAAGAATGAGCCGAGCCAGCGAGTATGCGTCCCAATGAGCGCAGCGAATGAACATAATGTGTTTGTTAGGCACCATTTTTTAATACATCATAAAATTTTTCAACGAAACGATATTGGGGGCAATTTCCAGGAGTGATATCTCTAATATAGCCTAAATCCTCCATTGCCGATAAAGCAGCCGACAGTTCTGGATGATCGTCGGTGTAATACACAAAATGAGGCTCATTAAAATTAAGCATAGTGGATTTTTCTTTAACAAAGAATATTCGCACTCCGGAAAGCTTTGGATTTTTAACATCCTCCCTCATTTCTTGAATGATTCTGGGAAATTTACTTTCAAGATTTGAGAAGTCTTTCGCTGCGCTAGCCATTTCCTCCGAATTTCTTCTTTTATCTGTATATTTGTTTCCAAGATAAGAACCAGCAGCACCTGTAAACGCCCCGACTACAAAACCAGTTGTTAAAGCTAAGATATCCATATTTCCTCCTTGGTGCCTAACGTTTCAAATAAGCGG
>NZ_JAHKPT010000006.1 GCF_018860635.1 Aliiglaciecola lipolytica | reverse complement strand
ACTGTGGGGATTCTTCAGGCCTTAGCCCGTGGCGAACATCAAGTTCCACAACGCTTTTTTTACCGGCGACAAAATATTGTATCTAATCAGCAATCAACGTAAACTGCACGCCAGAGCTGGTCAAGACAATCGCCGCTTTGTTACCTTTTAGGTTTTCAAAGGGGAGGAAAGTCCGGGCTCCAACGGGCAGGGTGCCAGATAACGTCTGGGCGGCGTGAGCCGACGACAAGTGCAGCAGAGAGGATACCGCCTAAGCGCGTAAGCGCCGGTAAGGGTGAAAGGGTGCGGTAAGAGCGCACCGGGCCACTGGTAACAGTTGGTTGCAAGGTAAACTCCACCCGGAGCAAGACCAAATAGGGTTCCTTATGGTGCGGCCCGCATCGGAACCGGGTAGGTTGCTTGAGCCAGTGAGCGATTGCTGGCCTAGATGAATGATTGTTAATCTCTTTGAGAAATACAGAACCCGGCTTAATGACCAGCTCTAACTTTTCCCGCTTTATTTGTTTTTCCTTAAATAAACCTTCTAAGTACATAAAAATTATAGAGTTATTAAAGTGAATGGGGTAAATTCAGTTAAATGGGTTTATGTCGGCACCTGTATTATTAATTCGCTTTATATTAGGAACGTAAATGAAAGGAACTATTCTCGATTTTCAGCCAGACTCTAAACAAGGTGTGATCTGCGCCGAAAATAAACGTTTTACCTTTAGTATGGATGAATGGAAATACAGTCAGTCGGCTCGTCCTGGACAACATGTTGAATTTAGTGCGCACTTGGGAAAAGCGAAAGAAATCAAGGCACTTTATAAAGCACCAAATGCAATCGTACTAGCATCAGACGCCGAAAATGCAGTTAAACGATCAAAATGTGCCGTGGCGTCTTTACTGTTTGGTATCCTTAGTCTATTTTTCTTTAGCTCTTTATTGGCGGTGATCTTTGGTCACATAGCTCGCTCTAAAATACGTCACAGTCATGGTAAATTGATAGGTAACAAAATGGCTCTGTGGGGGTTATGGTTAGGATATATCGGTATCATTATTAATATTATTTTCTTTATTATCCTTGCCGCACAATCAGGTAGTGGATATTGAAAAAGGCAATATTTCGCCATACTGCCCTATTGTTGCCGTTTTATCAGGATACATAATTGAGCCATCCAAATTGCTGTTAAACAGTCACTATCATTTAATCTAATTGTGTTTTTATGATTCTTGATTAACTATCTGAATTTATTAGCTAAATTAACGGTTGTTTAGTTGCTTCTTAATGTGCTCAAAACGTCCGAACAGATACTTGTAGTGCCTGTGATCGTTATCGCTGTTGGCACACAATCTGCTAATTCATTCGCATAATCATCTGTTTTGAATTGACAATTGATATGCAAATATATTCCCAACCACTTTCTTTATTTGATTATATCGGTAATCAAACCCAATCGAATCAAGATCTTGAAAATATTGCCCAAGCTAATAAACAAGATATTAAAGGTGGTTTAGCTGTTTTAAACACTGGCTTAGCTAATCAAGAATTTGAAGAAACCTTAAAGTTACTTGAAAAAGGTGAAATCGACTTAGACTTGAATACTGTCGAAAATTACTATCAATTTAATCAGAATAAATTGAACAAGGAAATCGAACAATTATTTGCCCAGTATGACGGCATAGACAGCCTTAAAATTAGTGTCGAGAACGAAAAGCTAACCGTCATTGGTGACAGCCCATCCGCTGAATCATTACAAGGTTATCTTGATCGCGATAGTCGACTAAACGACTTAGTACAACAAACTTCAAAATTATCGCAATTTGTTGAATGGGGTAAAGCTAAAGAGCAAGCGGCAGTTTATCAGCAGGAAAATATGCCAGAAGAGACACTTATTGATTATTTAAAAGAAGCCAGAGACGTTGTCAACAATGTAAATGAACTCACTGTGACTGCCACAGGTGGGGATTTTGCCTCTCACGGTCATACCGATATACTAACTAAAAAGTATTCTACCTCTGAAAACTAAATACTTTTAAAAACCAGCACTGATATTCATTAATCCGCTTTTCGTTATCTTTGTCATTGAATTTATGTCGATGCGGGCATTTTTGATTTATATTAATGTTTGCGACATTTTATTCGAATAAAATGCTGTTTAGTCTTTAGTCTAATTGTTAATCAATAAAGAAGTAGGGTAGATTGGTTAAAATATATACCTTTATTCATATTGGTTATCCGAAATTCATTCAGAGGTTGATATCAACAAGACCATTATCCCGACAATACTCGATATAGAGGCCAGTGGTTTTGGGAGCCATAGTTATCCAATTGAGGTGGGCGTTGTGACTTATTTGTCTCAGCGCTATTGTCGATTGATACAACCAGAAGCTGATTGGCATCATTGGACACAGGAAGCTGAGGACCTACACGGTATTTCTCGAGATGTATTACTGCAAAAAGGTACTGCTGCATCCCAAGTATGCGAAGATTTGAATAACCTTTTGAGAGGTCAAACCGTTTATTCTGATGGTTGGGTGGTGGACTACCCTTGGCTGATCAAACTTTTTAGTGCTGGTAAACAGCACATGAAATTCAAATTTAGTCCGTTAGAAAATATTCTGTCTGAAAAACAAATGGAACTTTGGCATGATACCCAAGAGAACTTAGTTAAAAGCATGGATTGTCGACGTCACAGGGCCAGTTGTGACGCAGAGTTAGTTCAGAACGTATATATGCAAACTCAGCACGATACTGAACTGACTAACTCTACTTCATTTCATTTTTAATGTTTAGCTGCGTACTCTTCTACTTCACGCCAAACGCGAAGTAAATTTGTTCCGAGTATTTTAGCAATATCAGATTCGCTATAACCCTTATCCAATAGGCCTTGAACTAAGTTTGGATAAGCAGATACATCTTTCAAACCTATGGGCAATGAATCGCCAACACCATCGTAATCTGAACCAATACCAACATGATCAATGCCAACCAATTTCACAACATGGTCGACGTGCTCCACGACCGTATCAACATTGGCATAGGGGAAAGGATTGTTTTTGAAATACTGTTCTTCAAAATTCTCTAACTCAGCACTGTCTGCACCAAACTCCTCTTCAATGGCTTTACGCTTTTCACCCATAGTGATGCGCCAACCTCTGGACACTTGGTCGACAAAGGTAGAACCGAAATTGATCATGACTACACCGCCGTTTTCGGCCAAGGCCACTAACATTTCGTCGGTCATATTACGTTCAAAACCCGGAGTAAAGCGGCGCAAGGATGAATGGGAAGCAATAACTGGCGCTTTACTCAACTCTATTACTTGGTAAAAGGCATCATCTGAGACATGGGAAATATCTATCATAATTCCGATGTTGTTCATTTCGCCAACCAGTTCTTTACCAAATGGGCTCAGGCCTTTCCATTTTTTGCGAAGATCGTATGAAGAATCGGAAATGTGATTGGCTAATGAATGGGCTAAGGTGATATATCGGATACCGCGGTCATAGAAGGTTTTCAGGTTTTCCATGTCTCCTTGCAGCGGTGAACCATTCTCCATACCCATAGGCAAAGAGATTAAGCCTTGAGCAAATTGTTTTTCAACATCAGCTGGTGATTTTGCTATGGCAAACTTATCTGGGGCTCTACCTACGATGGCTTCAACGTAATCAATTAATTTGTGAGCTAAGGCCGTGGATTTTGGGGAGTCATCTAAAGATGCTGGAATATAAATTGACATAAAAGGAGCGTTTAGTCCGCCTGCTTTAGCTCTAGGGTAATCGAAATCCCCAGAATCAGTGGCGACAGTCACATCTTCCCATTTTTGCTGTAGACGATAAGGTACATCAATGTGACCATCGACTAAAATATATTTTTGAGTCAGTTCAGTGGCTTTTTTTGAAGCATGAAATTCACTATCAGACGCAGTGACACAACCGCTCAATGCCAACGCTATACAAATCCATAAACTCTTTTTCATACTATCTGTTCCTTATTATTTTACGATTAGACGATTGTTCTAAAGACGCGCTGTTTCAAAAGCGTGTGGTTATAAATTTTTGTGCTTCTTTTAACGCTGTAGCACGGTTATTTGGATTTACTTAAATGTCTGCAGCTTTAGTTGTTTCCGTCCAAGGCTAGTTAAACCCCAAGCAACTTCAATGCTTGATTTACCTTATCAATACAGCAAATCACGTTAACTGTACGCAATGTATCAGTGTGACTAACAAAGTGATGGAAAAGTTGAGTGTTAAAGCCTGATTAACTTAAGCCTCACCGAGGTATCTAAAGCTGCGACAAACTATCCCGTATTTTTTAGTTGAAAACAAGGTGATAGGCTAAGCAAGACCTGAGGATTGTTAAATATAGTTTCCAACTTTGGTCTTTTATCGCCTACCATTGTACTGAATATGCTCAACGGTTTACTCATAAACCTGTCCGCGGGGGAAAATTGAATTAATGAATATTATTGATATGGCTCGAAACCATGAACTTACGTAAAAGTAATATTGCAAAACTTCCGCAAGATACTTTCGACGTGCTTATTGTGGGAGGCGGGATCAATGGCGCAGTGTCAGCAGCGGCGTTGTCGGCCAAAGGAGCCAAAGTTGCGTTAATCGATAAAGGTGACTTTGCTGGTTCCACGAGTTCAAATTCATCCAATCTTGCTTGGGGGGGGATTAAGTATCTTGAGAGCTTTGAATTTGGATTGGTTAATAAACTATGTAAAAGCCGCAATCATTTAATGAGGCATTATCCATCCACAGTTCAAGAGATCCGTTTTTTCACCAGCATTCAACGGGGATTTCGTTTCTCACCTGCATTCATTTATATGGGAACCCTTTTATATTGGCTGATGGGGCGCTTTTTCACAAAAATGCCTAAATATTTGTCCTGTGAAAAGATCAAACAAATGGAAAGTATTATCAATACCGAGCATATATCTGGCGGATTTGAATACTCAGATGCTTATTTACATGATAATGATGCGAGGTTTGTGTTCAATTTCGTTCGCTCTAGCATGAGTTATGGGTGCATTGCCGCCAACTATGTAGGGCTAGAACATTCCCGCAAAGTCGACGGATTATGGTTAAGTGAAGTGACCGAACAGATCAGTGGCGAAAAGATAGAAATTCGCTCGAAGGCTATTATTAACGCAACAGGCCCTTTTGTTGACCAAATAAATCAAATGAATAAACAAACAACGGAGCACCACCATGTATTTTCCAAAGGTGTGCACCTAATCGTCGACAAAATCACTGACAGTCATAAAGTGCTGACGTTTTTTGCTGATGATGGCCGATTGTTTTTTGTGATCCCCATGGGACCCAAAACCTGTATTGGCACCACTGATACACAAGTTCCCAGTCCGAATACGCAAGTCTCTGAGCAAGATAGAGCATTTATCTTGTCGAACGTTAATAAACTATTGGCCCTAGCTAAACCGCTGACTAAAAATGACATCATCGCAGAACGATGTGGAGTAAGACCTTTGGCTATCAAAGGAAGCGGAGGGAAAGCCGATTGGGTTAAATTGTCCCGTAAACACGCAATTGATGTTGATAAAGACAATCACTATTTATCTATATTTGGTGGTAAGTTGACAGATTGCCTTAACGTCGGTGATGAAGTCTGTGAGTTGATAGAGTCCTTTAATATTCCATTAGCTTACAAAGATTATAAATGGTACGGCGAACCTGGAGAGGCCGTAAAACGCGAGTTTTTCCATCGGGCTAAACTGATGGGGTTCGATGAGCTTACACCTGCAAGTTCCTCCGAGCCTCTGTCTCAACGTTTTTGGAGGAGGTACGGACGTAACGCGATTAATATGCTGGAAAGCATTCGTGAAAATCCTGCTATGGGTAAGCTATTAATTGAAAACAGCGAGTATCTGCGGGTTGAAGTTGAACATGCCGCTAATCGAGAAATGATAACAACCTTAGATGATTTTTTGCGGCGGCGCTCAAAAATAGCCTTAGTTGTCTCCCAGCAAGATATCTTGCAAGCCCCAGGGCTAAAAGAAGCATGTGAAATTCTGTTTGGCGATGAGGCTGAGGCTAAATTGGCAGAATATATTGCCACAGTCGTTAATTCTGCATAATTTTGCTGGTATGCACAATTTTTAACAAACTATTTCTAATTTAAGCTTTTTGGGTGGTGACTTCCCAGCCCAAATAAAACATACTTGCACACTTTCTGGCACAAGCTGACTTATATTTTACAGCGCTCAGGCAGTGCAAAGAGCAAGTAAAGTGTTTGAAAGTGATTTTAATCTCCGTCGTGTTTTCCCCACGGAGCATCATTTAAAAGAGAACAAGAAGTAATGAAAACGAATTATATTCCACTGGATAAAAATAAACATAGCGCGCTAAAAGTAAAGACGCAGCATAACTTTGAATTTGCCAAAGAGACTCATTTAGCATCAGCTTCCTTACGTGAGTTCGCTCAAATTGCCAGTTGTATGCCTATTGCCTTTATTAAGGATCAACCTTCAGGTAATTTCCATTCAATTGCTATGTTAGGTTTGGAGCAAGGTACTAATTTATATTTCAAAGATGACAAATGGTTAGGCCATGTTATGCCTTTGAATATTCAACGCTATCCTTTCGATGTGCGCCCTGACGGTGACAAATTAGGCGTTTACATCGACGAAAACAGTGTTCTGGTTGGTGAAGAAGAAGGCGAAAGCTTGTTCACAGCAGAAGGCGAACCAACAGATTATTTGAAAAATCGTCAAGACCTTCTGGGTGAAATTACCAATAGTGAATTGGCAACTCAGCGTTTTGTTAAAAAGATCGTTGAATTAGATTTGCTTGATGCTGTGCAATTAAATGTTCAATATGCTAGTGGCGAAAAGCGTGCTGTTACCGGTATTTTCACGATCAATGAAAAACGTCTGAATGAGTTATCTGACGAAATTATTATTGAATTGAAAAACAGCGGTTTTCTTGGTGCTATCTACACGGCAATGTTATCACTCACTCAACTAAACCGTTTAGCCCAATTGTCAGTGAACACCGACAAGCCAATTCGCGCAATTCAAATAAGTTTAGTTGACGATGCTAAAAAAGAGACAGCTAAAGAAGAAGCGCCAAGCGCGTAAAACGTTATCACGTTTTTGATATAGCTAAACAAAAGCCAACAGTACATTACTGTTGGCTTTTTTGTTTAACTTGGTAACTTGTCCGCGAGACGAAAGGTGTATTGGCTAGCAAAGTCGCACTTGGAAAAGCCGCTTGATTGGGGCTGTTCGGATAGAATTGGGATTCAATACAAAAGCCATGATAGGCAGCGTATTTAGTGTTATTTTTTCCTAGGGTATTCTCACCTAAAAAATTGCCAGTATAAATTTGTGCCCCCGGCATGGTCGTTTCCGTCACTAATGTTCGGCCAGATTTTGGCTCAGTCACTTGTGCGACCAATTGCAGTTTTTGTTGATCTTGTGAGAATCCATCCACACACCAATTGTGGTCAAGACCACTGGCCGCTTTGATTTCTTCATCTTGCTGTTTAATCGCTTTACCAAAAGGAGTTGGCTGACGTAAATCAAAAGCCGTATTATCGACTGATCTAATTTCTCCGGTTGGAATCGCATTTTCATCTGCTGGCGTGTAAAAATTGGCAGATAGGGTAATTTGTTGATCAAAAATACCGCCTGAGTCATGCCCAGCTAAATTAAAATAACTATGTTGAGTGGGGTTGAATACAGTATCTTGATTGCAAAGCCCACGGTATTCAATGGTTAATCGGTCTTCTTGATCGAGTGTGAAAATAACATCTACAGTGAGGGTTCCAGGAAAGCCTTGATCACCATCTTCACTTATTAAACTCAAGGTAATACTTGGATCTGGACGCTCAAGCAAATTACTAACTGACCAAATTCGATTATGGAATCCGTCAACCCCACCGTGTAGGCAATTACCTTGTAAATTTGTGCTGACCGAGTATTGCTTTTCAGCTATTTTAAATAGCCCTTTTTCGATTCGATTTGCATAGCGACCTACTGTTCTGCCTAAATAACTTTGATCAGATAAATAGTCATCCACACTATCAAAGCCTAAAACAATATCTACGTTGGGATCGGTAGCTAATGTCCACGATCGAATAATTGCTCCTAAGGTCAATATTTCAACTGACATACCGTTTTTGTTGGTCAAAATGTAACTATCTACTACTTGGCCATCGGGCATTTTTCCAAATTGATTTGTATCGATCATACTTCATCTCTCCCTGCTTAGGTTGGTAGATCAACGGCTTGCCATAGTTAGCCAATCACTATTCTATTGGGACACGAAATTCTCAATAAACTGCGTAATACTGAGTATCTTAATATAAGTTGACGCCGAGCTTATTATAAAAAAAACTATCCTCATGATTATTTTGCGTTTTTTAGAATAAGAAGGAAATTTCAAGTAAGATTTTTTAGCTTATTTTAAATCTAATGGATCCTCGATTTTCACTGTACATAAAAACAGCTTTGAAGGCTTTCTTTATATATATCAGCCGCTTTCGTCTAGCCCTTAGTTTAATTGGTATTCGCGGCTTCTCTTTAACCCGTTTTTTGTCCTTGACAATGGGGTTAGTGGAAACCTAAACTCTCATTTGTGGGTAATTGTGGCAGAAAGTGGATCAAAGTGATCTTAATGTGTTGCAAACTGATGCTAAAAAAATAATAAAAGCAAACTAATAACAAAGGCTAGGGGATATGTTCCGCGGCGCTAACGCAATCAATCTAGACGTAAAAGGCAGGGTGGCGATACCTACACGGTATCGGCAGTTGTTGCTAGATGATTGTCAGGGACAACTGGTTTGCACAATCGATACACAGCAAAGCTGTCTGCTACTTTACCCACTTCCTGAATGGGAAGAGATTGAGCTTAAACTTAGTAAACTTTCTAGCATGATACCTCAAGAACGCCGCTTACAGCGACTTCTTTTGGGTTACGCGATGGAAGGCGAAATGGACAAGAATGGTCGCTTTCTCTTGTCGGCTCCACTTCGTCAACACGCCAACTTGGGCAAAGAAATTATGCTAGTAGGACAACTTAATCGCTTCGAAATTTGGGATGCGCAAATATGGCAGCAACAGGTTCATCAGGATATTGAAACTGAAAAAGGTGGCGAATTTGAATTGACTGAGCGTTTACAGGACTTCTCACTTTGATTACTGAAAACCAATCGTCACAAACTTTGCACCGCTCAGTGTTGCTGGATGAATCCATTGAGGGGTTGGATATCAAGCCCGATGGCATTTATATGGATGCCACTTTTGGACGTGGTGGTCACACTGAAAAAGTGTTGCAGAAGTTGTCGGCCAATGGACGCTTGATTGCACTTGACCGTGACCCTTACGCGATTGAAGCGGCAAAACGTTTTGCCGATGACAGCCGTTTTTGTATTGAACATGTGGCATTTTCGAATATCGAAGAGGTGGCACTCAAACATCAGGTATTGGGCAAAGTCGACGGTATATTGATGGATCTTGGGGTGTCTTCGCCGCAGTTAGATGACGCGCAACGAGGTTTTAGTTTTATGCGCGAAGGTCCATTAGATATGCGCATGGACACCAGCAAAGGTATTAGTGCAGCTCAATGGCTGGCAAAAGCCGAAGAAGATGACATTACTCAGGTTATCAAAGAGTTTGGTGAAGAAAAATTTGGTAAACGAATTGCTCATGCAATTGTCAATAGCCGTGATGAATTTCCGTTAACGACAACATTGCAATTAGCAAAGTTAGTCGATGAAGCGGTGCCGGTTAAAGATAAATATAAACATCCTGCGACCCGTACTTTTCAGGCAATTCGTATTTATATTAATAGCGAATTAGATGAAGTTCGGGACGGGCTTAAAGGTGCATTAGCGTGCCTTTCTTCTGGAGGACGACTGGCAGTGATCAGTTTTCATTCGTTAGAAGATCGATTGGTAAAACGCTTTATGCGCGAACAAAGTCGCGGCATGCAGGTTCCAGCTCGTATGGCAATTACGCAGGCACAAATAGATGCAACACGGGCAATGAAATTAATAGGCAAGGCGACTAAGCCCAGCGAGTATGAAATTAAAGTGAATGCGAGGTCGCGAAGTTCGGTGTTAAGGGTGGCTCAGAAGCTGTGACAGAGACTAGGACCAACTTCAATTTGGTCAACTTAATCTTCACCGAACTAGCCCGTCATCCGATACGGGTTTTGTTGTTTTTAATGGTATTGATAAGTGCGTTCGCAGTGATCATGAGTGCGCACCATAATCGGCAGATGTCGATTGCTTTAGAGCAGTTGATGCAAGAACAAGATCAATTAGATATCCAGTGGCGTCATCTTATTTTAGAACAGGGTGCACTAACGGATCATAACCGCATTGAAGTGGCGATGAAAAAGCAACTTAATATGCACAGACCAAGTCCAGAAAATGAAATTGTGGTGCGCTTGAAATGACGAAGGCTAGGACTAAACAAGCTAAGAAAAACATTGCTCCAAGTATGGTGCAATGGCGTTTCATAGTGGTTGTTGGTGCCATATTAGCCGTGTTTGCAGTGTTAACTGTCAGAGCCGCTTATATTCAGGTAATTAATCCTGATCAACTAATTGAAGAAGGCGATAACCGTACGCTTCGAGTACGGAATAATGAAGTTTATCGTGGCTTGATCACTGACAGAAACGGTGAGCAATTAGCGGTAAGTGTGCCTGCAAAAGCGGTATGGGCACATCCACCTACAGTCACAGATCCAGAAAAAGGCGCACTAGCTGACACTCGCAGATGGCAAGCACTTGCAGAGGTGTTGGGTCAGGATGTGGATAAGTTGATTAAAAAAGCCAGCAACGAAAATAGCAAATTTGTTTATTTGCAACGCCAAGTGTCTCCGGCAATGGCAACGTTTGTGAAGAAGCTAAATATTCCCGGCGTATACCTTGTCAACGAATCTCGCCGTTATTATCCAGCGGGCGAAGCTTCTGCTCATGTGGTCGGTTTCACCAATGTGGATGATCAGGGAATTGAGGGGATTGAGAAGTTATATGATGAATACCTTTCGGCAACCCCAGACTCCAGAACGATCCGTCGCGATGCTAAAGGCCGTCAAGTTGAAATTCTTGAACAAGAAGAAGGAAAAGATCCCCAAGATATCCAACTTACTATTGATCAACGGATTCAAGCGCTTGCATATCGTGAATTAAAATCAGCAGTGCATTTTTATCGCGCTACATCTGGCTCTGTGGTAGTTGCGGATGTAAACACCGGTGAAATATTAGCGATGGTAAATAGTCCATCTTTCAATCCTAATAATCGCCAAGGTGTATCCCCTCGAAAAATTCGAAACAGAGCCATTACCGATACCTTTGAGCCAGGTTCCTCAGTTAAACCTTTGGCTGTAGTGAGCGCCTTAGAGTTTGGTTCTGCTGATACTGAGACGATTATAGATACCTCTCCAGGCTGGCGACGTCTTGGCGGAAGTATTGTTCGTGATTCCCGTAATTATGGCAAATTGACGTTGCAGCAAATCATTCAAAAATCCAGCAATATCGGTACATCCAAGCTGGCTTTATCGGTGCCTAAAGAGTTCCTGCTAGATACTTATTACAACATGGGATTGATGAGTGAAACGGGAACTAATTTAATTGGTGAACAGGGTGGTCTTTTCAACGAACAGCGAAGATGGTCAAAATTTGAATTGTCTACGTTGTCGTTCGGTTATGGATTATCTGTTACCACTATGCAATTAGCCCGGATGTACTCCATCTTAGGTAACGGCGGCATTAAGCAGCCACTAAGTATTGTCATGTCAGATGAACAGAAAATGACAGAAAGAGTCATTAGTGAAGAGAATGCCCATCGTGTATTAATCATGATGGAGAGTGTACTTGAAGACGGCGGCTCTGGTCGCAAGGCTCGAGTACCTGGATATCGCGTTGCAGGTAAAACAGGCACAAGCCGCAAAGCCATTAAAGGCGGATACGGTGAGCAATATGTGAATATTTTTGCTGGTGTAGCGCCTGTATCGGATCCACAACTGGCCGTGGTTGTGCTAATTAACGAGCCAAAAGGTGATTTGTATTATGGCGGCGATACTGCTGCCCCTGTTTTTAGCACTATTATGGCCAATACATTGCAATTGTTGAATGTGCCGCCCGATGCCAAAAACGTCTCCTCAATCGCTAAACGAGGAGAGCAATAATGCAGCAGTTTCAGGCAATTAATAATATTAAAGCGGTACTCGCTAAATTTCAGATTGATGCACCCGATGTACAAGTCAGCGAGCTAGTATTAGACAGTCGTGAAGTGGCGGTTCACAGTGTTTTTGTGGCAATAAAGGGACATCAATTAGACGGACGAGATTTTATCCCGCAGGCAATTAGCCTTGGTGCAAAACTGATACTGCAAGAAGTTGAGCAACCGCAACTTCATGGCGAAATTGAAATGCGCGAGCAAAGTATTTTGATTTCGTTTTATCAGTTAGGTCAAAAGCTATCTTTGCTAGCCGCCGCATTTTATGGTTCACCGGCTCAATACTTAGATGTGATTGGCGTAACGGGCACAAACGGTAAAACTTCGGTTGTGCAATTAATCAGTCAATTGCGTTTCTTATGTGGCGACGTATCAGCTTCGATTGGTACTTTGGGCGCGGGATTGTACAGCGTAGACAACTATCAATTAGAAAAAACCCTTAACACCACGCCAGATGCCTGCCAGGTACAAAAATCATTGGCTAAGTATGTGGGGTTGGGTGCCAAACAAGTTGCCTTAGAAGCGTCCTCTCATGCATTAGTTCAAGATCGCATTCAAGGGCTTAAAATGGACGTGGCGGTATTTACTAATTTGACTCGTGACCACTTGGACTATCACGGGGACATGACCGAATATGCCAAGGCAAAACGCCAATTACTTAATCAGCCAGAACTGAAAAATCTGGTGTTAAATGCTGATGATCCAGAAACCGCTAATTGGATTAGTGCTGCTTCAAAACAACAAAAAATCACGTTGTTTTCGACCCAATTGAGTGCCGAAAATGTGGCCGATACACAGCAATATTGTTTCGCCAGTAATATTCAATACGATCAACGCGGATTGTCTTTTCAATTGAATTCATCATGGGGAAATGCGGACATCCATTGTGGTCTATTAGGTAAGTTCAATGTAGCCAATTTACTGGCCGCAATCGCTAGCCTTCTAGTCTTCGGCTTATCGCTGCCAAAATTAGCGAAGTTGTGTAAAAAATTAAAACCCGTCGCTGGACGGATGGAGTTATTTGAACACCCTAAGGCTGGCAATCTCATCGTCGACTTCGCACATACTCCAGATGCGTTAGAGCAGGCCTTGAAATCAGCGAGAGTACATAGTCAAAAGCAACTTATTTGTGTGTTTGGATGTGGTGGCGACAGAGATAAAGGTAAACGCCCATTAATGGCAGCGGCAGCCGAGCAATATAGTGATCAAATTATTATCACCTCAGACAATAGTCGCTCTGAACCTTCTTCCTCAATTTTTGCCGATATACTTGCCGGAATAACGGACCAAAGCAAAGTCAAAGTAGAAACGGATCGTAAAAAAGCGATTCAATTAGCTATAGCGCAGAGTCAGAAAGGCGATCTGATTGTGGTTGCTGGCAAAGGACATGAAACAGAACAAGTCATCGGCCAACAGAGTCTGCCATACGATGAACGAAACTACGTTAACACTCTGTGTGTGGGGGAAATGTAATGATTGAAGTATCTCTTGATTGGATAGCGCAACAAACAAGCGGACAGCTGGTTGGAGATAATGCAAATGTGTCTGGCGTAAGCACAGACACAAGAAGTTTAGTGCAAGGGGATGTTTTCATTGCTTTGGTCGGCCCTAATTTTGATGGTCACAAATTTATTGATGAAGCAGCCAAAAATGGTGCGGCAGCGTTTATCGTGTCACAAAATATCGACACCCATTTACCCTATATTTTAGTCGAAGACAGCAAACTTGCTTTAGGCGCATTGGGCGCTGCGGTAAAACAAAAAGTTGCACCCAAAACTGTGGGAATTACCGGTAGTAGCGGCAAAACAACCGTGAAAGAAATGGTTGCCGGAATTTTGTCTCGGATCGGAAACGTATTGGCCACCAACGGAAACTTCAACAACGATATTGGCGTGCCTCTGACATTATTAAGATTGCAACAGAATCACGATTTTGCAGTAATCGAAATGGGTGCTAATCACTTAGGTGAGATTGCCTATACCACTAATTTAGTGAAGCCCGACGTGGCGACAATCGTCAATGCAGCTGCGGCTCACCTAGAGGGTTTTGGTAGTTTACTGGGCGTTGCCCGTGCTAAAAGTGAAATTTTTAGAGGGTTGAGTAGTAAAGGTACAGCAATCATTAATCGAGATAGCCAATTTAGCGATTTTTGGACTGGTAAGTTGAAAGAGTGCCATATTCAAGGTTTTTCAGTAAGCCAAGAAACCGACTTTTATGCACAGGATGTCACTTTGGGCATCGATGGTTGCGCGCAATTTATGTTGTGTACACCTAAAGGCAAGATTCATCTTACCTTAGTATTACCCGGAATTCACAATGTTGGCAATGCGCTAGTGGCAGCTGGATTGGCCATGAATGTTGGCGCCAATTTAGAAGATATTAAATTTGGTTTGCAAAATATGCAGCAAGTCAGTGGTCGACTGCAAGTCAAACAATTAACTAACCAAGTTAAAATTCTAGATGATACCTACAACGCAAATGTGGCATCGGTAAATGCAGCAATTGATTTACTTAGTAGTTTCAGCGGTTACCGTATTTTGATCTTGGGTGACATGGGCGAATTAGGTGAAAAAGCTCGTTATTACCACGAACTTGTTGGCGAATATGCTAATCAAAAAGGCATCGATAATTTAGTTACCTTAGGGGTTTTGAGTCAGGCTGCGAGTGACGTATTTGGCGGTAAACATTTCAGTGATATTAATTTGTTAGTTGAACATATTAGTGCTTCTTTAGCGTCTGAGCAGCGAGATATTACCATTTTAGTAAAAGGCTCCAGAAGTGCCCGAATGGAAAGAGTCGTTAAAGCATTGGAGGAATCTCCTGTGGGAAAGTTTGAAAGAGTTAGGGAGCGAATTGCATGCTAATTTGGTTGGCTGAGTGGTTGCAGCAATATGATTCTGGGTTCAACGTATTCTCATACCTTACGTTGCGCGCAATCCTTAGCACACTTACCGCGTTATTGATGGCCGTATTAATTGGACCAAGCATGATTCGCTGGTTGCAAACGATGCAAATAGGTCAAACGGTGCGTGATGATGGGCCGCAAAGCCATTTGTCTAAATCCGGCACACCTACTATGGGTGGTTTGTTAATTTTAGCTGCAATTCTAACGAGTGCGTTGTTATGGGCAGACTTGAGCAACCGCTATGTTTGGGTTGTATTGTCGATTGTTGTCGGTTACGGGCTAATTGGATTTGTCGATGATTACCGCAAAGTCGTGCGTAAAGATCCCAAAGGTCTGATTGCCAAATGGAAGTACTTTTGGCAGTCAATTATTGCCATCGCGGTAGCGGTTTACTTATACGCAAATAGTCAAGATCCTGCCGAGACAGCTCTGCTAGTGCCTTTTTTCAAAGAAGTCATGCCGCAGCTTGGTATGTTTTTTATGGTAGTGGTGTATTTCACTGTGGTAGGCACCAGTAATGCAGTGAATCTTACCGACGGCCTAGATGGATTAGCAATAGTACCCACTATTTTGGTTGCAGGCGCGCTCGCTATTTTTGCTTATACCACCGGCAATATTAACTTTTCAGCGTACTTAAATATTCCCTATATTCCAGAAACCAGTGAATTAGTGATCGTTTGTACCGCGATTGTTGGTGCTGGATTAGGGTTTTTATGGTTTAACACCTACCCAGCCCAGGTGTTTATGGGAGATGTAGGCTCATTGGCGTTAGGCGGTACTTTGGGAATTATGGCGGTACTTGTTCGCCAAGAAATAGTGTTGATTATTATGGGTGGTGTATTTGTCGTTGAAACCTTGTCGGTGATATTGCAAGTGGGGTCCTTTAAATTACGTGGCAAACGCATATTTAGAATGGCACCTATACATCATCATTTTGAACTTAAAGGTTGGCCAGAACCAAGAGTCATCGTTAGGTTTTGGATTATTTCATTGATTTTAGTGCTAATCGGTTTAGCCACATTGAAGTTGAGATAAATAGACGTTATGCAAACCCCTGATTTAAAAAACATGCAGGTTGTTGTGGTTGGTTTAGGACTGACCGGCAAGTCTTGCGTGAAATTTTTACAGGAGCACGGGGCGAACGTAATCGGTATGGATCGTAATCCTGTTGAAATGCCAGTTGGGGTAAAAACACTCAGCGGTGATTTCAGTCAAGACGTCTTACTCAATGCTGATTTGGTCGTATTGAGTCCAGGGGTTAATCCAAATGGTAGTGTCTTCCAAAACGTGCAAAAAGCGGGAGTGGAGGTGATAGGTGATGTGGAATTATTCGCTCGCTTTAATACTACTCCAGTCATTGCTATTACCGGTTCTAATGGAAAATCGACAGTAACTTGTTTGGTCAATGAAATGCTTAACTGTGCGGGTATGAAAGCGCAAATGGGCGGAAATATAGGCACTCCGGTGTTGGACTTACTCAATACTGATGCCGATTATTTAGTACTCGAATTGTCCAGTTTTCAGCTTGAATTATTGCAATCATTAACCCCAGTTTGCGCAACCATTTTGAATGTGAGTGAAGATCACATTGATCGTCATCAAACATTTTTGGCTTATACCGACGCCAAACAGCGTGTTTATCGCAACGCTGAATATACTATCGCCAACCGTGATGATGTTAAAACTTGGCCAAAAAATTATGTGACCAAAACCAGTTTCGGCTTGAGTCACTCTCCGCTAGGAGTTAGCTGGGACGCGACATCGGAAATGATTTTAGTCGATGGTGAAGGATTTATTTCTGCACAACAGTGCGCTTTGCAGGGGCTGCATAATATTTTAAATATTCAAGCCGCTATCGCCTGTGTTATGCCACTTGGTGTTGAACAGCCTGCAATTGCTAAAGCGGTAAGCTTATTTACTGGTTTGGCACACAGATTTGAAGTGGTCAGCGAACAGCACAATGTACGTTGGATAAATGATTCAAAAGCCACCAATATTGGGGCCACTATTGCTGCTTTACAAAGCCTTAAAAATAGAGGCGCGAGTAAACTTATATTGATTGCTGGTGGCGATGGTAAAAAAGCCGATTTCACACAGCTACAACCGATGTTGTTAGATGATGTAGATTTATTAATAACCTTAGGTAAAGACGGTAGGGAAATAGCATCGTTAAAACCGGGCAGTATTGAAGTGGCCGATTTGATGGAAGCGGTTACCTTTGCAAACGGTATCGTAGAAAGTGGGGATATCGTTTTATTGTCCCCAGCTTGTGCAAGTTTGGATATGTTTGACAACTATCAACATCGCGGTGATGTATTCAAACAAGCTGTTTTGGAGGTCGCTCAATGACTCAAAGCAGGACAACCACTATGAGCACGCAAAGTGATTCGCTATTGCGCAGCATGTTTTCTCAACGCCATGATGGAAAGCAAGTCAGTGGCAGTGTGTTTGATGTTAACTTTATTTTGATCAGCATCGCGTTAATGGCGATTGGTTTAGTGATTGTTACCTCTGCTTCTATGCCGGTGGCAGCGCGACTATTTGATAATCCATTTCATTTTGCGATTCGTCACGGTATCTATTTGTGCTTGGCCTGTGTTGCAGCATGTATTGTGATGCAAATTCCAATGCAATGGTGGCGAGTAAGCAATCCTTGGCTTCTTTTATTAGCCGTAGTGTTGTTGATTTCGGTGCTCTTTGTTGGCCGCACAGTAAACGGCAGTCGTCGCTGGTTGGCGATAGGCCCCATCACTATTCAAGTGGCTGAGTTAGCAAAGTTATTCTTCTTCTGTTATTTGGCTGGCTACATGGTGCGCAGATACGAAGAAGTAACCGAAAATCTCAAAGGCTTTATTAAGCCGCTAGCGGTGTTTTTTGTGTTGGCTTTATTAATTCTATTGCAACCGGATTTAGGCACCGTTGTGGTGATGTTTGCCACCACTCTTGGATTATTGTTTTTAGCGGGTGCAAAACTTTGGCAGTTTTTCGGCTTGGTATTCACTGGATTATCAGCGATTACGGCCTTGATTTTGACCGCAGATTATCGAATGGAGCGAATGAGTTCGTTCTTGAAACCTTGGGATGATCCCTTTGGTGCTGGTTATCAATTAACCCAGTCATTAATGGCTTACGGAAGAGGTGACTGGTTTGGTCAAGGATTAGGAAATAGTCTTCAAAAGCTCGAATTTTTGCCGGAAGCTCATACCGATTTTATTGTGGCGATACTCGCCGAGGAGTTCGGCTTTTTGGGCGTCGCATGTGTTTTAGGTTTGTTATTTGTTTTGGTCTTCAAAGCCCTAAAATTAGGTAATTTAGCGTTGCTTGCAGAACGTCCATTTGAAGGTTATTTAGCCTATGCCATCGGCATTTGGTTTAGTTTTCAAACGGCGGTCAATGTTGGTGCTAGTGCTGGCATACTTCCTACCAAAGGTTTGACTCTACCACTGGTCAGTTACGGCGGTTCAAGCTTAATTGTAATGGCTGTCGCGGTAGCCATTTTAATTCGAATTGATTTTGAAATCCGGGTTGATGGTGTTCAAGCCATGAGCAAGGGGACAAAGAAAAAAGCCAGTAAGGGTAAGTCTAAAGTGAAAAAAATGCTTGCTGAAGCAGCCCAGAAAAATAGTGAGGCCGTGGCAGAATGAATGACATGAGCAGAACTATTTTGATTATGGCTGGCGGCACGGGAGGACATGTTTTCCCAGGCATAGCGGTGGCAAAAGAATTACAACAACGTAATTGGCAAATCCATTGGTTAGGCACAGCTGCTCGTATGGAAGCTGATATTGTTCCTAAAGCTGGTTTCGACATCAGTTTTATTGATGTGGCGGGTGTTCGCGGTAATGGAATCGTACGTTTGTTAAAAGCTCCGTTTCAAGTGATTCATTCGGTGTGGCAAGCTTTAGCTGTGATCAAACAAGTTAAACCTGATGTGGTATTGGGCATGGGTGGTTTTGCTAGCGGCCCTGGCGGTATTGCGGCGTGGATTCGTGGAGTGCCTTTGGTTGTTCATGAACAAAATGCGTTGCCAGGTTTAACCAATAAAGTATTGGCTAAGTTCGCTGCCCGCGTATTGACCGGCTTTAATCAGGCATTTGGAAAGCAGTCTGAAAACAAATATAGCTGGGTGGGTAATCCGGTGAGAAGTGATTTTGCCGACCTACCTGCTAAGCAGTTCAGTGATGATAAATGCAATATTCTTATTGTTGGCGGTTCGTTGGGCGCCAGTGCCCTTAATAGCCATGTTCCGCCCGCTTTATCTGGTATTGCCAACGCACAAGTACGTCATCAAACGGGCAAAGGACAGCAACAGATAGTTGCTGATACCTATCAAAAGTTATGGCCTGACAGCACGAATTGGCAAGTCATGGAGTTTATCGATGATATGGCTCAGGCCTATGCATGGGCAGATGTGGTCATCTGTCGAGCAGGGGCGTTAACCGTTGCTGAAGTCGCAATGGTTGGCGTGGCAGCTATATTTGTTCCTCTTCCACATGCTGTAGATGACCATCAAACAATGAATGCAAGGGCATTAGTGGATCATCATGCAGCCGTTTTATTACCTCAACCTCAATTAGAAGAAGGTGGTTTGAAAGTTATTATTCAACAACTTGTTAACGACGCACAAAGTCGAATTAATATGGGCCAAAAAGCCAAATCTTTAGCTAAACCTCTAGCCACCAAAACGGTTAGTGACATCTGTGAATCGTTGGCAGGAGTGGCGTCATGATTAAGCCTGATAAAGCTAACTACCACGTACCGGAAATGCGTCGCATTAAACAAATTCATTTTATCGGAATTGGCGGAGCGGGTATGGGCGGTATAGCCGAAGTTTTGTTAAATGAAGGTTACGCAATTTCAGGTTCGGACCAACAAAATAATGGTATGACCCAGCGTTTGCAAAGCAAAGGTGCCAAGGTCTTTATTGGTCACCGTGAAGAAAACATTAAAAATGCCAATGTGGTGGTAGTGTCCAGTGCGATTGATCATACCAATCCGGAAATTATCGCTGCTAAAGAAGCAAGAGTACCTGTTATTCGTCGAGCTGAAATGTTAGCGGAACTAATGCGCTTTAGACATGGCATCGCGGTTGCGGGAACCCATGGGAAGACCACAACTACCAGTTTACTGGCGACAATCTTTGCTCAAGCCGAATTAGATCCTACATTTGTGATAGGTGGTCTATTAAACAGTGCTGGCACAAATGCCAAATTAGGTAGCAGCCGGTATTTGATTGCTGAAGCGGATGAAAGCGACGCGTCTTTTGTGCATCTGCAGCCAATGGTATCCATAGTGACCAATATTGAACCTGATCATATGGAAACTTATGACGGTGATTTCCAGCGGATGCAAGACACCTATTTGGATTTTTTGCACAACTTACCCTTCTATGGTTTGGCAGTAATGTGTATAGATGATCCTGTAGTTCAAGCACTATTGCCACGTGTGGGACGTAAAGTAATGACCTACGGTATTGACGAGCAAGCTGATGTGCGCGCGGTCAATATTGAGATGGGCTTTAATCAAAGTCGTTTTACCGCGCAGCGCTCAGGACGTTCGGATTTGCAGGTGACCTTAAATATTGCCGGCAAACATAATATTTTAAATGCGTTATCGGCCATTGCTGTCGCCACAGATGAAGGCGTTGACGATCAGGCTATTGTCGATGCGTTAGGTGCTTTTGAAGGAATTGGTCGTCGTTTCGAACAACTAGGTTGTTTCGACACCGGGGAGGGCGAAGTGATTTTGGTTGATGATTACGGTCATCATCCTACGGAAGTGGCTGCGACCATTGCAGTTGCTCGCAATAACTGGCCAGATAAGCGATTAGTGATGGCCTATCAGCCCCATCGATTTACTCGTACTCGTGACTTATATGAAGACTTCGTGCGGGTGCTATCACAAGTTGACTGTTTGTTATTACTCGAAGTGTATTCTGCTGGAGAAGCGGCGATTGAAGGTGCTGATAGCAAGGCTTTATGTCGCTCTATAAGACAACGTGGGCAAATCGAGCCAATTTATGTGGCGAACAAAGATGAGTTGCCCAAATTACTTTCAGAAGCGTTAAGAGATCAAGATGTTTTGATGACGCAAGGAGCTGGAAATATTGGCCAGATTGCCAAATATTTGCAGTCGATTGAATTAAGCAAAGAACGAATGAATACAGGGTTTGCCGAATGACACTTGGATTAAACATTGATGTAAAACAGTTTGGTAAAGTGGCCGTCTTATTTGGTGGTCATTCTGCAGAACGCGAAGTTTCTTTGCGTTCCGGAAATGCTGTTCTTAAAGCGCTGCAAAGTGCTGGCGTCGATGCCCATAAATTTGATCCTGCTGAACATTTGATAACAGAGCTTGTGGAACAAGGATTTAAGCGTGTGTTAATTATGCTGCACGGTCGTGGCGGCGAAGATGGCAGCATGCAAGGGGCGTTACAAGTTCTGCAATTGCCTTACACTGGCAGTGGGGTGTTAGGTTCTGCCCTAGCAATGGACAAAATTAAAACTAAACAAATTTGGCAAACATTGGGCTTACCAACCGCAAATTATCAGATTGCTGAGAAAAGTAGCTTTGATGCAGGATCTTGCAGGGTTATAATGCAAGAGTTGGGGGACACAGTCATGGTTAAGCCTGCGCAGGAAGGTTCCAGCATAGGTATGACCAAAGTGACGAATGCTGCACAATTAGACGCTGCCATTCAAGACGCATTTAAATACGATAATAGCGTCTTGCTAGAGCGCTTCATTCATGGTCCAG
Organism: Aliiglaciecola lipolytica; assembly: GCF_018860635.1. Classification (GTDB taxonomy): domain Bacteria; phylum Pseudomonadota; class Gammaproteobacteria; order Enterobacterales; family Alteromonadaceae; genus Aliiglaciecola; species Aliiglaciecola lipolytica_A. Next base: position 146,586 of record NZ_JAHKPT010000006.1, on the reverse strand, counting down.
AATACACAGTTACTATTTTAAATGGTAAAGCTTTGCCATCAATTCGTATGTCTACCCCACATACTTTTTATGATTATGACGCAAAGTATCATTCTGATTCTACAGAATATTTTTGTCCTAGTGGGTTATCTATTGAAGATGAAAATAGGCTTGGTGAGCTAGCTCTCCAAGCCTTCGATGCTGTGTCAGGTATCGGTTGGGGACGGATTGATTTTATGCGTGACCAAAGTGGGCAGTTTTATTTATTGGAGGCCAATACTGTACCAGGCATGACTGAAAAAAGTTTAGTGCCAATGGCAGCGAAACAGGCAGGAATGACCTTTGAGCAATTAGTGTTGGCAATATTGCAAACGGCGGATCAGCACTAGTGCAACAATTAGCCGACAATAGCCAGACTAATCGCCGCTATCAATTAGCTGGCATGGTCTTTTTGGCTGTTGTTTTGCTCAGTCTAGTTTATGCCATTTGGTGGTTAGACAATTGGTTGGAAGATGCCCAAAGAGCACCAATAAACCAGGTTATTGTTAGTGGAAAAAGAGTAAATATTAAAGATGAGCTGATCGAAAATACCATTCGTTCAAAACATCCTGAAAGTTTTTTCGAAGTAGATGTGGATCGACTTCATCGGGAAATTGAAGCTTTACCTTGGGTTCATCGCGCATCCGTTCGCAAGCGTTGGCCGAATAGCTTGAATATTCATGTAGTGGAAGAGATCGCCAGTGCAAGATGGAATCGCGATTCGCTATTGAATCAATACGGTGAAATGTTTGATGCGCAGTTACCAGATGCAATGTTGCCTGCTTTGTTCGGTCCCGGTGGCAGTGAGCAAACAGCATTGGATGGTTATCGTGATATGCAAACTTTACTTAACTCAGCCAGTTTGAGTATTGATGAATTATATCTAAGTGAGCGTTTTGCATGGAACTTACGTCTAAAAAATGGCATTCGACTTAACCTCGGACGCTCAGAATATGTAGATAGATTGCAACGTTTTGTCGACGTTTATCCACTGCTTAAAAAGCAAGATAAACAAGTAGATTACATTGACTTGCGCTACGACACGGGGTTAGCCGTGGGATGGAAAAGCGCATCAACAAATGAACAAGAGAGTTAGTTAAAGTGGGTAGCAAATAATATGTCTAAGGTGGCAGAAAGAAATCTAATCGTTGGCTTAGACATGGGCACAAGTAAAGTGAAAGCTGTGGTCGGAGAGATTCTTGACGACGGCGATATCAGCATTGTCGGTGTTGGCACTCATTCAGCCAAAGGTATGGATAAAGGTGGCGTCAACGACTTGAACTTGCTTGTACAGTCTGTGCAACGAGCTGTAGGCGAAATGGAGTTGATGGCTGATTGTCGCGTATCTTCTGTGTTTATGTCGATATCTGGTCGTCATGTGAAGTGTCAAAACGAAAGCGGCATGGTACCGATTAATAATCAGGAAGTGACCCAAGATGATGTTGACAACGTCGTACATGCGGCTCGTTCAGTGCCTATTGCATTAGAGCGTCGTTTGTTACATGTGCTCCCTCAGGAGTACACCATCGATGTGCAAGAAGGGATAAAAAACCCTATTGGTATGTCTGGTGTTCGAATGGAAGCCAGAGCACACATTATTACTTGCGCTGATGATATGGCGAAGAATTTAGTGAAATGTGTTGAGCGCTGTGAACTCAATGCAGATCAAATGATATTTTCAGCATTGGCCTCGAGTTACGCAGTTTTAACTGATGATGAAAAAGAATTGGGTGTTTGTGTTGTTGATATCGGTGGTGGAACCATAGACATGGTGGTGTACACCGATGGTGCTATTCGTCATACCGCGGTTATACCGGTGGCAGGAAATCAAATCACTAGTGATATCGCTAAGATATTTAGAACCCCGATTAATCATGCTGAAGAGATAAAAATTAACTATGCCTGCGCGCTGCGCGACATGGTGAGTATGGAAGAACAAATACAAGTGCCAAGTGTCGGTGGGCGTCCATCAAGAATGATGTCTAGACACACTTTGGCTGAGGTGATTGAGCCTCGTTATCAAGAATTGTTTGAATTGATCCATGAAGAGATCAAAGCCAGTGGGTTGGAAGAGCAAATTGCCGCTGGAATAGTGTTAACTGGCGGCTCGGCCAAAATGGAAGGTGCCGTTGAATTTGCTGAAGAATTGTTTCAAATGCCAGTTCGAGTTGGAGAACCCATTGGCATGAAAGGATTATCTGAATACGTTGAAGATGCGAGTTTCGCAACTGCAGTGGGATTATTGCAATATGGCAAAGAATCCATGCAATCGAAATCGGCGCAAAAAGCCGGCTCCAGTGAAGGATTATGGCATCGTGTTCAAAGTTGGTTTAAGGGGGAATTCTGAGGATGGAAATATCTCGGGATCTTAAAAAATTGAACGTGGGTGTTAACGACTCATGTTTTATCGCGCAAAAATCGGAGAAAAATAATGTTTGAATTAATGGATAGTCACAGCGAAGAAGCTGTCATCAAGGTTATCGGCGTCGGCGGCGGCGGTGGCAATGCAATTGAGCACATGGTTTCGCAAAGTATTGAAGGTGTAGAGTTTATTGCGGTAAACACTGACGCCCAAGTTTTGCGTAGTTCATCTGCCAACCTAACTTTACAAATCGGCTCAGGTGTCACTAAGGGGCTAGGAGCTGGCGCTAACCCAAATATAGGTCGCCAAGCTGCAGAAGAAGACCGTGAAAATATTCGTCAAGCCCTTGAAGGTGCTGACATGGTATTTATTACCGCTGGAATGGGCGGTGGAACAGGAACAGGTGCTGCACCAGAAGTGGCTAAAGTGGCTAAAGAATTAGGCATTTTGACAGTTGCTGTTGTGACCAAACCGTTTCCGTTTGAAGGTAAAAAACGTACAGAATTCGCTGATCAAGGTATTGAAGAGTTATCAAAATACGTTGATTCATTAATTACTATTCCTAACGAAAAGTTATTGAAAGTAATGGGGCGTGGTACGCCATTGCTTAAAGCATTTAGCGAAGCCAATGATGTGTTACGTGGTGCGGTTCAGGGTATTGCCGAGCTAATCACGCGTCCAGGTTTGATAAACGTTGACTTTGCAGACGTGAAAACTGTGATGTCTGAAATGGGTACAGCGATGATGGGAAGTGGCTCTGCTAAAGGTGAAGACCGTGCAGAAGAAGCGTCTGAAGCGGCTATTGCTTGTCCATTGTTGGAAGATATCGATCTATCTGGTGCCCGCGGTATTTTGGTTAATATCACTGCTGGTCCTGACTTTGCGATTGATGAGTTTGAAACAGTTGGTAATGCGGTTAAAGCCTTTGCCTCTGAAAATGCAACCGTCGTTGTAGGTACCGTTATTGATATGGATATGAGTGATGAATTACGAGTAACCGTTGTGGCTACAGGCATTGGTGCAGAACGTAAACCAGATATCTCATTGGTTAGCAGTCAAGGCTCACGGGTATCAGCGGAAGCAAAACAATTCAAATTACAGCCTGATGGCGGTGATCGAATTGGTAATACAGCCACTGATATGAATAAAGCTGTCGCAACCGAAGAAAAAACGGAAGCCAATACTGATTATGAGTATTTGGATATTCCTGCATTTTTACGCAAGCAGGCAGACTGATTTTTCGCCGAATTTGAATTTTTTGGCGAATTAGTGGTCATAGCTAGATAGATAATTACGAATTTTTGAAAGCTTAAAAACGCGAAGGGTTATACTGTGCTTGGTCATAAGGTGATAGATGTCGAATGTGAAATTGACAATATTACTGACTAGATGTGAAAGTGCGGTTTAACAAATATGACAGATTTTTGACATTAGACCAGTTGGTCAGTATAATACGCGCCGGTTTTTAGCTGATATAATGTTTTTGGATTAGGCAACAGTTAGATGATAAAGCAACGCACAATCAAACATGCTGTGCAAGAAACAGGGATAGGTCTGCACAAAGGTGAAAAGGTCTCCATGACTCTCCGGCCTGCGCCGGCGAATACTGGTATTGTATTTCGCCGCATAGATCTTGAGCCCCATGTGGATATTCCTGCCAAAGCGAATGCTGTAGGCGACACAGTGCTGTGTACCTGTTTGAGTAATGAAAACGGGGTATCAATCTATACTGTTGAGCATTTATCCTCAGCCCTGGCTGGTTTAGGCATCGATAACATTATTGTTGAAGTAGACAGTAATGAACTTCCGATTATGGACGGCAGCGCGAGTCCGTTCATTTTCTTGCTGCAATCAGCGGGTATTGAAGAGCTAAATGCACCCAAAAAGTTCATTCGTATTATTAAACACATACGTGTTGAAGACGGCGATAAGTGGGCGGAGTTTCATCCTTACGATGGCTTCAGAGTGGATTTCAAAATTGATTTTGAACACCCAGTTATTAGTCAAACTCGTCAACACATTGTGATGGATTTTGATGCATCCTCTTACGTTGATCAGGTAAGTCGAGCCAGAACTTTTGGTTTTATGCGCGACTTCGAATACATGAATGCCAATAATTTGGCCTTGGGTGGCAGCATGGAAAATGCAGTTGCTCTGGATGAATACCGAGTGTTGAATCCTGAAGGTTTACGTTATCAAGATGAGTTTTTGAAACATAAAATTCTTGATGCGGTAGGCGATTTATACCTGGGAGCTCACAGTATTGTTGGTGAGTTGAAAGCATACAAATCAGGTCATGGTCTAAATAACAAGCTACTCAATGCGATGTTAAATGACCAGACTTGCTGGGAATATGTAACGTACGAAAATCAAGATGAAGTCCCCATTCATTTTGCATCTGCAGTTTTAGCAAATTAGCTATTGAACATCAAAATGCCGCATCTGCGGCATTTTTTAGTTTAGCATCTGGCTAAAAGAACAAAACACTTCATATAAATACCTTGATAACCTAATGTTCTACAAGGTATTGTTTGGGGTTAGAAAAAAACGAAATGCAGCTTGGCGAAAAATAACGAACAAAAAGCCAATGAAACTGTATGAAAAGTAATCGGTTGGATTGTTTCCAGATACCTATTAGAGCTATTAACCTAGGGCTAACAGGTTTAGTATCCATTCCAGCTAAATAATCACGAGAATACCTTACATGAGTTTAACACTACATTATAAAGGCAAATCAACGGAGTTTTCCTATCACATAGGAAAGCGGCGATTGGTTGTCGGCTTTGTTTTGGTATGCGGGCTGGTTATGCTTTCAAGTCGCACTAATCATAAGATTGATGAGTCTCATGCTCGTATAGAGTATGCAAAAAGCGGCTTTATTGAGCAAAAACGAGACGTATCAGAGCTAAAATCAGCAACAGAACAACAATTAGCTGGCATTATGCTTAATTTGGCAGACGTGCAAAGCCAGATTCAACGTGTCAATGCGTTAGGGGCAAGGTTGGTAGAACAAGCTGGTTTAAATCAAGATGAGTTTGGCTTCCAAGAGTTGAGTAGTGTTGGTGGTCCAATCACCGATTCAGTTATTACTATTCAAGGCAGTAATGAGTTGCTGGAGCGCATTGATTCGATGCTTGAAAGCTTAGATAGTAAAACTCAACAACTTGCAGCCCTTGAATCCATCATGATGAATCACCATATAGACGATCAGACTCATTTAGAAGGGCGTCCAATCACCTCAGGGTGGTTATCTTCATACTATGGTGTGCGGAAAGACCCATTTAGTGGCTTGCCGACAATGCATAAAGGTCTCGATTTTGCTGGCAAACAAGGTGACGCTGTTGTGTCTACCGGAGCTGGCCTAGTAACATGGGCGGGGGAGCGATATGGTTATGGTCAATTAGTTGAGATTGATCATGGCAATGGTCTTGTCACACGTTATGGTCACAATCAAGGCATAAGTGTTAAGATTGGGGATGTGGTCACCAAAGGCCAAGAAATAGCCCTTATGGGAAGTACCGGACGGTCAACAGGCGTTCATGTGCATTACGAAGTGATTAAAAATGGCAAGCAGCAAGATCCGCTGCCGTTTGTTTATCGAAAGTGATAAGTGATTTAACCACGTAAATTTGAAAATCGGCTCCATTGGGAGCCGATTGTTTTATCTCTCTATTAGATTGGAAGCTGTAAATCGATGTTTTCGAGTATATTCAGAAAAATTTTCGGTAGTCGTAATGACCGCCTGCTAAAAAAACTTAACAAACGTGTTGTCGAAATTAACGCCTTAGAGCCTGAGTTCGAAGCCTTGGACGATGAGCAGCTTAAAGCTAAAACGGTTGAGTTTAAGCAACGCATTCAAGATGGCGTTAGTCTAGATGACATCATGGTTGAAGCTTTTGCTGTTGTAAGAGAAGCCAGTAAACGGGTTTTCTCGATGCGTCATTTTGATGTGCAAATGGTCGGTGGCCAAGTGCTGCATGAAGGTAAAATTGCTGAGATGCGTACCGGTGAGGGTAAAACCCTTACTTCTACGTTGCCTGCTTATTTGAATGGTTTATCTGGTAAGGGCGTGCATGTTATAACCGTAAACGATTACTTGGCTAAACGTGATGCTGATTGGAGTCGTCCATTATTTGAATTCCTGGGTTTGACAGTGGGTTGTAATGTTCCTGGTATGTCCCATGCTGAGAAAAAAGAAGCCTACGCAGCGGATATTACTTACGGTACCAACAACGAATTTGGTTTCGATTATCTTCGCGACAATATGGCGTTTAGTCCCAATGACCGTGTTCAAAAGAAACTGTATTTTGCAGTAATAGATGAAGTTGATTCCATTCTGATTGATGAAGCCAGAACACCACTTATTATATCTGGTCAGGCGGAAGACAGTTCAGAGTTATATCGCCAAATTAACTTAATTATTCCACATTTAGTGCAACAAGCTGACGAAGATAAAGAAGGCGATGAAGCGGGCCGTGAAGGTGAAGGTGATTTCACCATCGATGAAAAAGGTAAGCAAATTCACTTAACTGAACGTGGTCAGATTCACGTTGAAGAAATACTCAAAGAAAACGGTATCTTGCCGCAGGATGAATCATTATTCGCAGCTTCAAATATTTCTTTACTGCATCACGTTAATGCTGCTTTGAGAGCCCATAAATTATTTAATAAAGACGTTGACTACATAGTCAATGGCGACGAGATAGTCATTGTTGATGAACATACCGGCCGTACTATGGAAGGACGCCGTTGGTCAGAAGGTTTACATCAGGCTGTTGAAGCTAAAGAAGGTGTGAAAATTCAAAACGAAAACCAAACACTTGCCTCAATAACGTTCCAGAACTACTTCCGACTTTATGAAAAACTGGCAGGTATGACGGGGACAGCTGATACTGAAGCATTTGAGTTTAACCATATTTATGGTTTGGAAACTGTGGTTATTCCAACCAACAAACCTATGCTTCGTGACGATAAAGCAGACTTAATTTACCTAACTGCCGAAGAGAAATACGAAGCGATAGTTGAAGACATAAAAGAATGTGTTAAACGTGGTCAACCAACTTTGGTGGGTACAGTTTCCATTGAAAATTCAGAGTTGCTTTCGCGAGTCTTGAAAAAAGCTAAGATTCCCCATGAAGTATTGAACGCCAAACAACATTTGCGTGAAGCCGATATTGTCGCACAGGCAGGTCGTCCTGGTGCGGTGACAATAGCGACTAACATGGCTGGTCGTGGTACAGATATAGTGTTGGGTGGTAACTGGCAATCTGAAGTTGCAAAAATACATGACCCTAAACCTGAAAAAGTAGCCAAAATCAAAGCGCAGTGGGAAGAAGATCACAAGAAAGTTATTGAAGCTGGTGGACTACATATCATTGGTACTGAGCGTCACGAATCAAGACGTATTGATAATCAATTACGTGGTCGTTCTGGTCGTCAAGGTGACCCAGGTTCTTCACGTTTCTATCTATCATTAGAAGATGCACTAATGCGTATTTTTGCTTCTGAAAAAATGGGCAATATGATGAAACGCTTAGGCATGGAACACGGTGAAGCTATTGAACACCCTTGGGTGACACGTGCCATCGAAAATGCGCAACGTAAAGTTGAAGGACGCAACTTCGATATGCGTAAACAGCTTTTAGAATATGATGATGTAGCCAATGATCAACGTAAAGTAATTTACGAACAACGTAATGAGTTGTTAGATGAAGGTGAAATCAGTGAAACCATTCAGGCAATCAGAGAAGATGTAGTCAATAGTGTTATTGACGACTACATACCGCCTCAATCTCTTGAAGAGATGTGGGATGTTGCCGGTTTAGAAGAGCGTATTCAAGGTGACTTCTTATTGGAATTACCCATCCAGAAGTGGCTAGATGAAGACGACAAATTATTCGAAGAAAAGCTACGTGAACGTATCCATGCTGGTGTAAATGACGCCTACAAAGAAAAAGAAGAGGCGGTTGGTGCAGATGTTATGCGTCAATTTGAAAAAGCAGTCATGTTGCAAAATCTGGATAGTTCGTGGAAAGAACATTTGGCTGCGATGGATCATTTACGCCAAGGTATTCATTTACGAGGCTATGCTCAGAAAAATCCAAAACAAGAATACAAACGTGAATCTTTCCAACTATTTTCTGAGATGCTAGAGAATCTTAAAGTCGAAGTGATCAACATTCTTAGCAAGGTACGGGTTAAAGCCGAATCTGATGTTGAAGCAGTTGAAGAGCAACGTAGGCAAGCCGATGAAGTTCAAAAGAGTTACGAACATGAATCGCCAAATGAGCCAGAGCAAAGTGCTAACGCTGGACCTACAACAACAGTGCGTGAAGGCGCTAAAGTTGGCCGTAATGATCCCTGTCCTTGTGGTTCAGGTAAAAAATACAAGCAGTGTCACGGTAAACTAAGTTAACCTTATTTGAATATATAAAAAGGGCATTTTTGCCCTTTTTTTGTGGAAATTAACGAATGAAAATTGTAGACGTGGCGGTTGGCGTCATTAAACGGGATAATCTAATCTTTATTAGTAAGCGAGCTGACGATTTGCATCAAGGAGGGTTATGGGAGTTTCCTGGCGGCAAGATTGAAGCAAACGAAACCGTTGCCCAAGCCACAGCGCGCGAGTTACATGAAGAGGTTGGTATCGATGTTGTTTCGCAGTCTGAATTTATGTTAATTGAACATGATTACGGAGATAAACAAGTTCGTTTACATATTCAATTAGTTGAACAATTTAGCAATGAGCCCTGCGGAAAAGAAGGTCAACTAACTCAGTGGGTGGCTATCGATAGCCTTGCTAGCTTGACCTTTCCGGCAGCGAATCAAGCCATTATAGCGAAGCTTGAATCCGACTTTTAAGCTTATCTGCATAGTCTTTTTGTTTTATAACAGTTGCTAATTCTTGGTTGATTGAGCGAATTAAAATGATTAATTCTCTGTGTTCCTTGGATTTGCTTTTGAGCAACTGATCAATTTGCGAAAGTTGATTCAAGCAACAGTCTTTCACATCCTCGTTATATTGTTTGCCAAGGAATTCGACTAATTGCGCCGTGTCATTCCCTCTGGCGCTGAACGGTTGGTTTTTGGCTTCTTCAATCTGTTTACGTAATTCAGATGTGCGATCAACCACTTGATTGAGTAGAGATTTGGCTCTGTCTACCAGGTTTGGTTCCAACGCTTGAATTACCCCTTCGAGCTCAGTTAATTTTTCATCTTGATAATGGGTAATATTATTTTTTGCATAAACCTGGCGAGCATCGCGCAACCCTTGGTTGGCAATAATTAAGGTATCTAGATTTGCCATAGGGGCATTTCTGACTTCAGGGGTTAATAACAACAAGGCTTTATCGAGGGGGATTTGTGCTTGCGTAACAGTTGCTTCTCGGTACAACATTGCATCCGTTTTGGCTGGCTCTTGCTGGCAGCCCACTAATATTTGCAAACAACACAGCAAAACCACATTACACCAGATCGTTTTAACCACTCTACAGCCTTAAAAAATGAACAGTTTTAATTGCAAGGGAGTATAGCAAAAGGCCTAGGCAACTAATACAACTCAAATGAAGTGATCAGGTGAACTGCAGGCAGCCTAAGTCAAGGGTTATCCGTGGGCATAGGTCTTTTGTGGATTACTACGTACGGGCTGTTTCACCGAGCATACTTTGTTACGCCCGCTATTTTTGGCCTCATACAAAGCTGCATCTGCACTGTCGATAAGTTGTGTCAAATTAGATTTACCCGTATCTGCGCTTATCCCAAAACTAGCGGTAATTTGAATCACTTTTTTATCTGCAACAAAGATATGTTTGGCGATAACTGTTCGCGCCCTGTCTGCGATGTGATTAGCAATCGTAATATCCGCTGCAGGGAGCAGAATAACGAACTCTTCTCCGCCCCATCTAGCGACAATATCAATATCCCTTAGAAAAGACTGAAGTAAAGTGGCGACTTCACACAATGCCTTATCACCAACGCTATGACCGTAAGTATCGTTTATATCCTTAAAGTGATCTAAATCCACCATTATCACAGCAATGGATTTATTCATTCTGGCTACTTTTTCATAGTGCCAAGCTAAATGTGCTCTATTGGGAAGTTGAGTTAATGGATCTCTTTGATGGCGTTTTGCAAATTCACCTTGTAACGACTTGCCGATTAACCAAATAATCAAAATTGCAGTAAAGATTGCGATAATGATGTAAACGGTTTGAATTATAAAGTCTTCAGTTGCAGCAATCTGACGAACTTTCAAAGGGTTGATTAAAAACATTTTCCAATTTAATGACTCGAAATCTGCCTCTGCAATGAGCAAGTCATCTCCTGCTACTTCAACAAGATAATTGTTATAGTGGTTGATATTATTTCGTTTAGAAATAAATGGGGCATACCAAGGCAGTTGATTTAGCTGCAAGATGCGCTTGCCATCAGCTACCAAGTTTGTGTCAGAAGACAGTACAATGTTGTCATTGTGATCAACGAAAACAAAATCGTAACCATATTGTCTTTTAAAATCGTCGAAGGCATTTATGAAAGTAGTTAATTTTTTGTTTAGCCCTATGAACCCAAGAAACTCACCTTCGTCATTATGTACTTTTACATCATAATAAATGCGTATATCTTGGCGATTGCCTAATATGCCGACGATTTTATGCTTGGTTTTTTTGGCGCGAAAATACCATTCAACTTTATTTTCATCCAAAGCCAATGATGGACCATCGGAATTATATTGAGTTCGGTTGCTTTCGTTGGCAACAAAAAACTCCATTTTGAATTCTTCCGATAAATCTTTGAGCTTCTGTTCAATTGCGATTTGATCGATAACTGTGTCATTCATCAACGTTTTCAGGCTTGATGCCCGCGCTATTGTTTCAGCGATAAACAAAGGTTTTACGATTTCTTCTGAGACTAAATTGAAGGCAGGGGTAAGGCTCTCTTGCTCCAATAGACTTTGTGTTTCTACTGACTTCAAAAGTGAAATAATTGCGCTTAAGGCCACTGCAAAAATGAATGCAACTATGGCAACTATAACTTTATTCTTGAAGTATCTTCGCCATTTTTGGACCATTACTTAAACCTATATTTACTGAGCGTAGGACTTTAACAAACCAGCCAATAAACACCATTCAACTTTAGTATAAAAATTAGGCGGAAAAAATACTAAGAAATCTCTTTGCGGTTACGTTTAGTGGCTAAAGGTCGTGCTAAATCAGGGGCTTGTTATCGGACAATTTAATTTAGACTCAGGGGCTTAATCCGTAACTAGGAAGGAGGATTGTGCTTTATTGTCCATTTTCACACGGTAAATGTTATTATACAGAAGCTGCAACCATAGAAGAGATGAATAAAGAGGTAATATTTCGTCTTTAAGTATATTTACTTAGCTTTGGTTACCTTAAATTTACCTTAAACATTTAGACTAAGAAGATTATGGCCAAATCCAACATTTCCAAATTACTGGATAAACATGACAACTTGATTCATTCCGAGATGATGAAAGTAGTTTCTCATGTACAACGCAAAGATGAAGACTGGATCATGAATACAGTGATGGTTGAAGGACAAGACGTGCCTTTTAAATTTCGTCGTAAGAAACAATACAAAAACCTCAATGGTTGTCAGGTGAATCTTACTTATTACCCAATAGTTGAAACTGTTGCGGGAATAGAATTTGAAGCGATGAAAGTGGTTAGAATCAAAATAGCTTAGGAATTTTGGCGATGGCTGAGCACAATGCAATGCTCAATGGGTTAGTTCTTCATCGACGACAATATCGGGAAACCAGTTTTCTTGTAGATTTTTTCACTAAGCAACAGGGGCGTATCTCTGCCGTGTGCCGCGGAGTCAGAGGCGGTAAAAGCGCCAAGTCGAATGAAAAAAAGAGTCTTCTACAGCCATTCCAACCCCTGAGCCTAACGTTCAGTGGAAGGCATGAATTGAAAAACCTTGCACAAATTGAAGGAAATGGCAGAGCTTTTTTGTTGCAAGGTGCAGTATTATTTTCCGCAATGTATTTGAATGAACTGCTTAATCGAGTATTGCCAAAAGAAGTGTCATATCCTGAAGTGTTTGACCTTTATATGGCCAGCCTGCTTCGCCTTGCTAACAATGAATCAATTGAAGTTGTATTACGGGAATTTGAAATCAGTCTGATTCACAATATTGGTTACGGATTCGATTGGCAATCTGATTGTCATTCTGGCGACAAATTAGAACCCAATGGCTATTATAGTTTCATTAGTGATCGCGGTTTTTATCGTCTTAATCAGGTGGAGCAAACCGCTAATTGTTTTCTAGGAACAGATTTAGAAAATGTTGCTAGTTTTCAGTGGGACAAACAAAGTTTACTAGTTGCCAAGCGTGTTACACGGATGGCTTTTAAACCTATTATCGGTGATAAACCGTTAAAAAGCAGAGAGTTATTTATTAAATTGGAGCGAACTGAATGAGTGATATCTTCTTGGGTGTGAATATTGATCACATCGCCACATTGCGAAATGCGCGAGGAACCCAATACCCTGATCCTGTGCATGCCGCCGATATTGCAGAGCGCGCAGGCGCTGATGGGATCACAGTTCACTTGCGTGAAGACCGCCGGCACATTAAAGATCGCGATGTGAGACTGCTTCGAGAAACCATCAATACTCGCTTAAATTTAGAGATGGCAGTGACCGAAGAAATGCTCGCGATAGCTATCCAGACTAAACCTGAGTTTTGTTGCTTGGTGCCTGAAAAAAGACAGGAGCTTACCACTGAAGGTGGTTTAGATGTTGCGGGTAATCTCAGTAAATTAACAGAGGCTTGTTCGCGATTGGGCGAACAAAATATCCAAGTGTCGCTATTTATCGATGCGCAAAAGAATCAAATCGATGCTGCGCTAAAAGCGGGCGCGCCGTACATTGAAATACATACAGGTCAATATGCCGAGGCGACTACCGAAGCTCAAATGTTAGTAGAGTTGGAAAAGCTTAAAACTGGGATAAGTTACGCCCATTCTTTGGGATTAAAGGTTAACGCCGGTCACGGTTTGCATTATCACAACGTCAAACCGATTGCTGCATTGGATGAAATTATTGAATTGAATATAGGCCATGCGATTATTGCCCGTGCTGCGTTTGATGGATTAGCCACTGCGGTTGCCGATATGAAACGACTGATGTTAGAGGCGAGGGCATAAGTTGGCCGTTTTAGGTCTGGGTACAGACATTATAGAAATAGTGCGATTAGAGAAACAACTTGAAAAATCAGATCGATTGCCTTTACGTATTTTAACGTCCACTGAAATGCAGATTTATCGTGAACACCCTTATCCTTCACGATATTTAGCGAAGCGATTTGCCGCTAAAGAAGCGGCAGTTAAAGCCTTAGGTACGGGGATTGGGAATGGTGTGGGTTGGCAACAAATCGAAATTACCAGTGGTGAGTTGGGTGAACCTATAATTCGCTTTAGTGGACACTTTGCAAAATTGTGTGAGCAGCGTGGTATTGATAATGCCTTGGTGTCTATTTCAGATGAGCAGCACTATGCAATGGCCACAGTGATTTTGGAGCAGAGTAAATAATCATGGTTAACTTCTATTCACCGAAAAAGAACAAAAGTAGTGATGCTTCCAAGAGTCAGTTGATTGGTCGGCGGGTTACCGTGACGATTTCTCACTTAGATCATTTGGCCCAAGGTGTTAGTGCAGATCACGACCCGCTTATTTTTATCGAAGGTGTTTTACCTGGCGAAACCGTCGAAGTTGAAATAACAGAAGATCGTGGCAAAGTCTGTAATGCTCGTTTACTCAACATTCTTCAGCCATCGGAATTTAGACAGCTTCCTTTTTGTGAACATGTTGATGTCTGTGGTGGATGCCAAACCCAACATTGCCAAACCGATGCGATGTTGCAATTTAAGCAAGCCGCGATACAAAACCTAATCTTACACACCGCCTTGGATACTAATCAATCTGCGCCACCGGCGAAAAGGGTGCTTAGCAAAGCCACTCGCGGAGGCAAAAATAAAAAGATGCGCAAGTTCAGCGATAAACAATCCAATTTAGATTGGCAAGCTGCACTTCACTCTAGTCCAACGGGGTATCGACGTAAAACACGGTTGTCTGTCGATGCGAGAAATCCAGATGCGTTGAAGCTTGGTTTTCGAACCAAAGGCAGTAATAAAATATTTAGCTTGCAACAATGTCCTGTGCTTAACCAACAACTTGAGCAGTTGATTGAGCCATTACAACAAATGTTCGCTAAGTTGCAAACACCTTCAAATATAGGTCATGTTAGTCTGCTAAACGCTGATAATGGTGTACAAGTTTGTATCCGCACGATTCACTCCTTGAGTCACCAAGATTGTGCGTTATGTGCTGAGTTTGCTGAAAAATATGGTCTACAGTTAATTTTAGAAGATAAGCAAAACAGACAAGAGTTTGTTACCCAGCGCGATAAGCAGTTGGCTTATGAAATTAATCCTAAGTTGAGTCTGCAGATCCACAATGATGATTTTGTGCAGGTAAATCCGCAGGTTAATCAGAACATGATCAAGCAAGCAATGGATTGGCTAGAGTTAGACAAATCTGACGCTGTTTTGGATTTATTTTGCGGAATTGGTAATTTTAGCCTGCCCATTGCGGCTCAATGCGACCGTTTAGTTGGTGTCGAAGGTGTACCTAAAATGGTGCAAAGAGCCCAACATAATGCAACTATCAACAAACTCAATAATTGTCATTTCATTCATTCTGATTTGAATAGCACAAAATTATCTGAGCATGAGCAAATTGAAACCTGCAATAAAGTGTTACTTGATCCTGCCCGAGAAGGTGCACTGGCTGTTGTTAAACAGCTAGCTACTTTAAAGCCATCTCATATTCTTTATGTGTCCTGCAATCCTGCCACTTTCGCCCGTGATGCAGCACAATTAATTGAAAAAAATTATAGACTCGATAAATTATGTGTAATGGATATGTTTCCACAAACTGCACACACTGAATTGATGGCATTATTTGTGCCTCTGAATAAACGAAAGTAACTCTACTGGGCTATTATTATGGTTTCTATCCGAACAGTTCATCAACCAGAACGACCTACATTTGATAAATGGCTTGATTGCCTGAACCTGTCGGAGAGCACCAAACAAAAACTACGAGACACATCTGAATCACCGGAAATCTTGCTTGTCGGCCAAGAAATGGTGGAAATTCTGCATGAATTAAATATGGATGATGAAACGCTTCAAGCGTCTTTAGTGTATCCATATTGTGAAGTGCATGGTTTAGATGATGATCAAATCGAAGAAGAGTTTGGCAAGGGCGTGCGTCATCTAATCAGTGGTGTACGTCGTATGGATGCGATTAAAACCTTGCATAGCCGTAGCAGTAAAAAAGCTGATGAAGCGCAAATAGACAATATTCGGCGCATGTTGTTAGCCATGGTCGAAGATGTTCGCACGGTATTAATCAAATTAGCTGAGCGAATTTGTACGCTACAGAAAATGAAAAAAGCGGATGAAGAAACCCGTGTTATCGTTGCGCGTGAATGTTCAACTATCTACGCTCCCCTTGCTAATCGGTTAGGAATTGGTCAACTGAAGTGGGAGATAGAGGATCTATCGTTTCGTTATTTACACCCAGAAACATACAAACAAATTGCTAAATTATTAGATGAAAAGCGTACCGACAGACAGCAATATATCGAAGAGTTTGTTACCAATTTACAAACTGAAATGGATAATGCCAATATAAAAGTTAAAGTCTACGGCCGACCAAAACACATTTACAGTATATGGAAGAAAATGCAGAAAAAGCATTTGTCTTTTGAGCAACTGTATGACATTCGAGCGGTCCGAATCATCGCTGAAAGACTGCAAGATTGTTATAGCGCTTTGGGTATCGTCCATTCACTTTTTAAACATATTCCGAATGAATTCGATGATTATATTGCCACTCCCAAACCTAATGGATATCAATCGATACATACCGTTGTTAATGGTCCTGAAGGACGTCCGGTTGAAATACAGATTCGTACTGAGCAAATGCATCAGGATGCGGAGCTAGGGATTGCCGCCCATTGGAAGTATAAAGAAGGGGTCAGTTCAGAGCGCTCAGCTTACGAAGATAAAATTAATTGGTTGCGTAAAATTCTGCTGTGGCAAGAAGAAGTCGCAGAATCAGGCGATTTGGTGGAGGAGTTACGCAGTCAGGTTTTCGACGACAGGGTTTATGTCTTTACCCCTAAGGGCGATGTTATTGATTTGCCGCTGGGTTCAACTCCATTAGATTTTGCTTATTACATCCATAGTAATGTAGGTCACCGCTGTAATGGTGCCAAAGTAAATGGCCGTATTGTTACCTTTACTTATCAATTGCAAACTGGCGATCAGGTTGAAGTATTGACGGGTAAGAATTTAAATCCTAGTCGCGACTGGATGCACCCTAGTTTGGGTTACGTGCATTCCTCAAGGGCACGAGCAAAAATTCATACTTGGTTTAAAAAACAAGACAAAGAGAAAAACCTACTAGCTGGAAAAGAACTGCTAGACCGTGAACTCTCCAAAGCTAATTTGGTTTTGAAAGATGCCGCTAAGGCGTGTGAACGATTCAATGTGAATCAGGTTGAGGATTTATACGCTGCCATTGGTGGTGGTGATCTGCGCATTATGCAGGTGGTTAATTATTTACAACAATTAGATGCGCCGCCACCGGAAATCGATCCTCGCGTTAAAACCACCCAAAGTAAACCTGCAAAAGGTACCACGGATACCATAGTCGTGGAGGGGGTTGGGAATCTCATGAGTCAAATTGCTAAGTGTTGTCAGCCTTTACCGGGTGATTCAATACAAGGCTATATCACTATGGGACGAGGTATTAGCGTGCATCGAGAAAATTGTGATCAGCTAAGCCACTTATTGGACCAACATCCAGAACGGGAAATAGAAGTAAACTGGGCGAATGATTTAAGAGGCAGCTTCCTAACCGACTTAGATGTTCACACTTCCGACCGCGATGGCATTTTACGAGATATTACTACTGTGTTGGCGAACGACAAGGTCACTTTGTTGGGGGTTAACAGCTTAAGTAACACTAAAGACCAAACAGCTAAAATCAAGATATCTCTGGAAGTTAAAGATCTTGCTAGTTTGTCTAGAACCATTGCCAGATTGCAACAAGTTAAAGGAGTCACTGATGTCGTCAGGCTCGACAAGTGAGTCAGGTGGACTGAGCCATTATCCACAAGTAGAGCGCTTGCTTAGCATCATGGCACGCCTGCGTGATCCTGAAAATGGTTGTCCGTGGGACAAACAGCAAAGTTTTGAAACTATAGTGCCTTTTACCATCGAAGAAGCCTATGAAGTTGCTGATGCAATAGAACATGGCAGCATGCAGGATGTTCAAGATGAACTAGGTGATTTGTTATTTCAAGTTGTGTTTTATGCACAATTGGGGAAAGAGCAGCAAGCGTTTGATTTTGAAGGGATAGCGCAAACAATCTGCGATAAGCTTATACGTCGTCATCCCCATGTATTTGCCGAGCAAAAACAGACTTCAGTAGAACAAGTAAGCCTGACTTGGGATGCGATCAAACAGCAGGAACGAGTACAAAAGGGGATTCATCCACAAGCCAGTATTTTGGATAATATTCCAATCGGAATGTCGCCATTGATGCGAGCGCAAAAAATCCAAAAAGAGTGTGCCAAAGTGGGATTTGATTGGCCTGATGTTGCTCCTGTGGTTGATAAAGTGGAAGAAGAGATCGCTGAGGTAATGGAAGAGGTGAAGCAAGATCCCCAGGATCATCAACGTATTGAAGAAGAAATGGGCGATTTGTTGTTTGGGGTGGTGAATCTATCTAGACATTTAAAGGTGAACCCTGAAACAGCACTTAGAAAAGCCAATCGAAAATTTGCTGGGCGCTTTGCCAAAGTAGAGCAACATTTTGCTGCACAAAAAACCGAGCTCAGTGATGCTACCCTAAGCCAGATGGAAGCCATCTGGCAAAAGGTTAAACATTTAGAAGGTTAGTTTTCGCGCGCCTAAACCAGCAAGTAATAGCAGTAGCAACCAAGTCATAGAACCACCCCCTCCAGAACTACTATCAGTTGGAGTCGTTGGGTTGCTAACTGGCGTTGTCGGAGTGAATACAAAGTTACGCACTTTCCCTTGGTCGTCGCCTTCTGAAACACTCAAGTCTTTGCGATAGGATATTTCTATTAAGTGATTACCGTCAGCAAGCGATATGCTCTGAGTCGTAAAATCCACTTCACCGGAAATAAATTCTTGTTCTTCACCATTTACCAGCAGATAAAGAGCGTCAAATGGCTCTGTTGGTTCATCTTCGTTTTCTTCTGATGAAACTGCCCACTCAAAATTCAATGTGCCTTCGCCTTCAATCAGGGCGATCAAAATACTCTCTTGATTACTTGAAATATTGCCACTTACAATACCTCCCAAAGAGCTACTTCGCCAAGCCGCGTCGCCACCACTGTATATCGTCACTGCTGCGTTTGCTGTGCCTATTGAACTAGCCAAATTAGTAGCTTGGTCAACCGCATAACCTTGAATATTAATATTGCTAGTGGGAATATCTTGTACATCAGATGTAATCGAAATTGTAGCTGACTTAAGCCCTTGAGATTGTGCATTAAAGGTGAGCAAAAGCTGACAGCTCTGTTGTGCCGTTAAGCTCGTGCATTGACTGCTATCGATACTAAAGTCGTTGCTATTAGACAGGCTAATAGTTGGCATAATCGTACTGTTCGAATTATTAGTCACTGTATATTGCTGTACAAAATTTACGTTGACTGGTGTG
This sequence comes from Aliiglaciecola lipolytica, assembly GCF_018860635.1. GTDB lineage: Bacteria > Pseudomonadota > Gammaproteobacteria > Enterobacterales > Alteromonadaceae > Aliiglaciecola > Aliiglaciecola lipolytica_A. Next base: position 127,412 of record NZ_JAHKPT010000006.1, on the reverse strand, counting down.
TTGGTGATCTTCGCTTCTCCTGTAATACCAACGCCATAGCGAGTGGCGTTAATGAAGCCGAGCAAAGCGCCGACTCTGGCATATACACCAGGATAACCTTCAGCTGCACAGCCTATGCCCCAGCTGGTGATACCCACTTGCATGGGGCCTGAACTCGTTTCAACAAACAAAGGCCCGCCACTATCGCCTTGACAGGCACTTGCTCCACCTGAATCCAGTGCCGCACATATCATTTGCTCGGTAATACCAGTAGCCGATTGACTTACCCCTTGTGAATTAGCTAATTCACTGCGACATTGGGTATTGGTGAGCAGGGGAAGTTCCACTTCTTGCAGTATATCTGGGAAGTTGCCAGTAGGTCCCTCGTTCGGCAGGTAACCGGTGCGGCCACCCCAACCAATAGATGTCGCAATCGTATTCTCGATAGCGAGTTGGTCTGTGGTGCTTGAATCTGCAAGTTGAATAGCCGTGTTTTCAAGACTCTGCTCTAATTCTATCAGCGCCACATCGTTATCGAAGGTTTCTGAATCATAATTAGGATGGGAATAAATCCGCTTAATGGCTAATGCTTGATCTGCACCATCTCTGAGATCGTATTCACCAACGTTAACTCTGTATTGATCTGCAAATTCAGAGTCTACACAATGGGCTGCGGTTAATACCCATTGCTCACCTAAAAATGTTGCTCCGCAAACGACATCTTGAACCGAACCTTGCAAAGTCGTAACAGTAATGCTGGCGGTGGCATTTTCTAATTGGATGAGTGCTTGTCCATCTTCTTGAGTAATACCCACAATTGGGATGCTGCCATTGAAGTCGTCGCCCAGTGTTCCTGATTCTAAGGGCCCATCGACGTTGTTATAGATAATCGCGCCAATTCCACCACCGGATTCACAATTGAGCGCTTTTTCGGAAAAATTAATTTCACCACGTTCGATTAAACAAATATTATTTGTTACGCCTTGGCATTGTGCATCGCCGATACCACAGTCGACTATAATACCTGTCGCTTCGCCGTCTGGTCCAAATCCGAATGGATCAGATTGATAAGCAGTATTATTTACCGTAACCGTAGTTTCCACTTCTGTACCCACTACCACTAATGCCGACATAAAGGGATACTCTCCCTCATCAGCAGATGAGCCTCCAACAATCAGAGGGGTAATAGCCGAGTCTTTTTTTTCGCTACTTTGCTGTTTGCTCAACGCTATTTGCTCTGAACGTAAACTGGTAGCAGAGGCTAAGTTAAATTGTATGGCTGTAACAACCAACAAAAACCACTTAATATACTTCATCTAACTGACTCCAATAGAAAATTGTATTCGCGCATAACAGACAAATGATATCCCAGACAGTGCGCGTTATGACCATAAAAATGACCTATGGTTTACATTGTTGGGCAATATATCTCAAACAAGGTTAATTAACTAATTTAGTGTTTTCAGGTATCTCAACTTGATACGGCTGTAATAAATACCAATATTTTCGCTGCAACTTGCCTTTACAATGGATCAAGTTAGATGAATAGAATATGAATTGATTGACTTAATTGCCTAAAAAACTTGCAATATACTCTCGCGTTTTATGAAAACTTCTGTATAATTCGCGCCCTGCCCAGTTACGCCCACTTTGGGAAAGTGGAAGAATCAATCGACTCGAAGGGGTCAATATGTTGATTTAAGAGGTTTTCTGGATTGTTGAATATAAGATGTTAAACATCGGATATTTGGCTAGAGCAGAAAATTAACCAGTAACAATTTATATATTTCGGGTATTTTAAAATGAAAACTTTTGTTGCAAAACCAGAGACGGTAAAACGCGACTGGTATGTGGTTGACGCCGCAGACAAAACACTAGGCCGTTTGGCCACAGAGATCGCGATACGTTTACGCGGTAAGCATAAGCCAGAGTACACACCTCATGTTGACACTGGTGATTACATTATCGTAATCAATGCTGAAAAAGTAACTGTTACTGGCCGTAAGGCACAGAACAAAATCTATTATTCCTACACTGGTTACCCAGGTGGATTGAAAGATACAACATTTGAGAAACTTCAAGCTCACAAGCCTGAAATGATCATTGAGAAAGCGGTAAAAGGTATGTTGCCTAAAGGTCCTCTTGGACGTGCTATGTTCCGCAAAATGAAAGTGTACGCTGGTACTGAGCATTCACATGCTGCTCAACAGCCTCAAGTTCTAGACATTTAAGGAGCGAGAAAAATGGCAGATACTCAATACTACGGCACTGGCCGTCGCAAAAGCTCTACCGCTCGTGTTTTTCTACGTCCAGGTAGTGGCAACATTGTAGTTAACAAACGTCCTTTGGATGTTTTCTTTGGTCGTGAAACAGCACGCATGGTTGTTCGTCAGCCACTTGAGCTAGTTGAAATGACTGATAAATTTGACCTATACGTCACCGTAGCCGGTGGTGGTATTAGTGGTCAAGCTGGCGCAATCCGTCACGGTATTACTCGTGCTTTGATGGAATATGACGAAACACTTCGTCCAGCTCTTCGTAAAGCCGGGTTCGTAACTCGTGATGCACGTAAAGTTGAACGTAAGAAAGTGGGTCTTCATAAAGCGCGTAAGCGTCCTCAATACTCAAAACGTTAATTTTTACGTTACGAATATTTCAAAAAACCCAGCAACGCTGGGTTTTTTATTGTTAAAAATTTGATGTTTTTATGTCTATTAAATTTGATTGAGTTGTCCTAAGACAAATTAATCCCACAAAACATAGGTTTATTTACTTAATTCCTTGTCTTTATTAGGGGTTTTCTTTTATCATTTCATGTTAATAGATAAATTCAACAAAACCGTAATTTCTTGTGACAGTTAGCTGCTAGCAAATCGCTATCGGAACCAACTAGTTATGTTCAAGAAGTATCACTAAATCCGAACTTGGAGAAGAGTGGATGAGCAATGTGTCTGTCGATACAAATGATTCGTCAAAGAATGACAATCAGCCCCAAGACAACCCTAGACGCCGATTCCTCACTGTAGCTACATCAGTGGTGGGTGCAGCAGGCGTTGCAGGTGTCGCAGTACCTTTTATTGGTTCTTGGAACCCGAGTGAAAGGGCGAAAGCCGCTGGAGCTGATGTGCAAATTGACATTGGTAAAATTCAGCCGGGGCAAATGATCCGTGTTATCTGGAGAAGTAAACCAGTTTGGGTTGTAAGGCGGACGCCAGAACTGCTAGCTTCACTGGCAAAACACGAAGATATACTCAAAGATCCAGATTCTGAGCAAGAGCAACAACCTGCTTTTGCTAAAAATCGTTACCGTTCTCTGAAGGAAGAATACCTAATACTCGTGGGCATTTGTACGCATCTTGGATGCTCTCCACAGCATTTGGCTGACGGCGCATTTGCCGAATACGTTGAAGGCGTAGACGAGGGATTCTTCTGCCCTTGTCATGGTTCCAAATTTGATATGGCTGGCCGCGTGTTTGATGGAGTACCTGCACCACTGAATTTGGTTGTTCCGCCTTATCAGTATGTTGATGACAATACCGTTATTATCGGTTCAGAAGCCGAGGGGGCAGCATAAGATGTTTAAAAGTCTTTTAGATTGGATTGAATATCGTATTCCGATGATGCGCGTTGCTAACATGCACGCGATTCAATACCCTGCACCAAAAAATATGAATTTTTGGTATATATTTGGCTTCTTGGCCACAATTGTACTGATAAACCAAATTGTCACCGGTGTGTGGCTAACCATGAATTTTGTACCTTCATCTGAAGGTGCTTTTGCTTCTGTAGAATACATCATGCGTGATGTGCCTTACGGAGACGTACTTAGATACATGCACTCTACAGGGGCTTCGGCTTTCTTTATCGTGGTGTATTTGCACATGTTCCGCGGAATGATGTACGGCTCTTACCAAAAGCCTCGTGAACTACTGTGGTTGTTTGGTATGTTCATTTACCTTGCGCTAATGGCTGAAGCCTTCATGGGTTACGTACTTCCTTGGGGACAAATGTCCTACTGGGGTGCGCAGGTAATTGTATCCTTGTTTAGTGCAATCCCTGTGATTGGTCCAGACTTAGTTGAATGGATTCAAGGGGACTACGTTATCTCTGGTGCTACCCTCAATAGATTCTTCGCCTTGCATGTTATTGCATTGCCACTGGTCATCGTCATTCTAGTGTTCTTACACATAGTTGCGTTGCATGAAGTAGGTTCAAATAACCCTGATGGCGTTGAAGTTAAGCGCAAAAAAGGTTCATTGACTGAAGATCAAAAAACCAAATTTGAAATGCACGAATACTACACTAAAAAATACGACATCATTGATGACGTAGTACCTTTCTTCCCACATATTGTGTTGAAAGACATGGTTGCATTTGCTGCATTCTTATTTATCTTCTGTTACATCATGTTCTTCGCACCTGGAATGGGTGGGTACTTCCTAGAACATCCTAACTTTGAAATTGCTAACCCGTTGAAAACTCCTGAACATATTTTCCCTGTTTGGTATTTCACACCCTTCTACGCAATCTTAAAAGCCGTTCCAGATAAGCTCGGTGGTGTTATCGGTATGTTCGCTGCAATCATTGCTTTGTTCTTACTACCTTGGATTGACCGCGGTAAAGTGAAATCTTGGCGTTATCGTTGTGGTTTACATCGCTGGAATCTATTGGTATTTGCAGCCGTGTTTATCTTCTTAGGTTACTTAGGTGGTACACCACAAGAAAATTGGAAAATAATTGCGTCTCGAATCGCAACTATCATGTACTTTGGATTCTTCGTTTTAATGTTTATTTACAGCAGAAATGAGAATACTAAGCCGGTACCAGAGAGGATCACGAAATGAAAAAGTTTGTATTAGTGTTAACTTTATTGTTTTCGGGACTTGCTGGTGCAGCCGGTGGTGGAATCGAAAACGACCATATAGATATTGATTTGAACGACAAAGCAGCATTACAAAATGGTGCTAAGTTGTTCAATAACTACTGCTTAGGTTGTCATAACATGCAGTACCAACGTTATGAGCGCAGTTTCAAAGATTTAGGGATTCCTAATGAATTGGGACAGGAATATTTGCAGTTCACCGGTGAAAAAGTATCTGACCATATAAAAAGTGCTATTCCTGCTGAGAATGCCGCTAAATGGTTTGGCGCTCCACCACCTGACCTGACGTTAGTAGCGCGGGTGAGAGGTGCCGACTGGTTGTATACTTATTTGCGTACTTTCTACGTAGACGAAAGCAAAACCTTTGGGGTTAACAATAAGCGTTTCCCTGATGTAGGTATGCCTCACGTATTGCAAGAATTGCAAGGTACACCGCGTGAAACCCATGAAGAACGAATGATCGACGGTGAAATGAAAGAAGTTTACGTTGGCATTAAAACTGATGGTAATGGCGAGCTTAACGCTGAAGAATACGATAAGGCTGTGGGTGACTTAGTCCATTACCTTGTCTATGTTGGTGAGCCTGGTCGTTTGAATCTTGAAGCGACTGGTAGATGGGTTCTTGCCTTCATCGTTGTGTTGTTTATCTTTGTTTACTTACTTAAGAAAGAATATTGGCGTGATGTTCACTAATTCACCCAAAATTAAGGTATAATCCGAAAAGGGGCGAGTCTGCCCCTTTTTTTAATGAGTCTAATACCTTGGCGGTGTTAGGCAGCCAATCAATTTTGTGGTTTAAAACAAAGAATTGGTTGACCTGTTTTGTTGATTCTGGAGGATAGTTAATGGCTGTAGCCGCGAATAAACGTTCAATCATGACGTTGTTCTCAGACACAAGTGATATTTACAGTCACCAAGTGCGTATTGTACTTGCGGAAAAAGGAGTGGGTGTTGAAATCAGCTATACTGATCCAACCAACCTTCCTGAAGATTTACTTGATTTAAATCCCTATGGCACAGTGCCTACGCTGGTCGATAGAGAACTTGTTTTGTACAAGTCCCATATTATTATGGAATACTTGGATGAGCGTTTCCCACATCCTCCTCTTATGCCAGTTTATCCTGTTTCTCGCGGCCAAAGTCGTTTGATGATGCACCGTATAGAACAAGATTGGTATTCAGTTGCTGAAAAGATTCTTTCTGGTAAAGGTGATTTGGATGCAGCACGCAACGAATTGCGCGAAGCGTTACTTAGCCTAGCTCCATTATTTGCTGAAACTCCATTCTTTATGAGCGAAGAGTTTAGTTTGGTTGACTGTTACTTAGCTCCGCTATTGTGGAGGTTGCCTGCACTTGGTATCGAATTAACCGGTACTGGCAGTAAAGAAGTATTAGCCTATATGAATCGCATATTTGCTCGTAGCTCCTTTAAAGCTTCGTTGACTGATCAAGAAAGAGAGATACACGATCCACTATAAGTGGTTTAGGTAGCATATTATGATGACTTCAAATCAACCGTATTTGTTAAGAGCATTTTACGAATGGATCGTAGACAACGACTTAACACCTTATTTAGTTGTTGATGCAACTGTTCCTGGTACTAACGTGCCACAGGAGCATGTGCATGATGGACAAATTGTTCTTAATGTATCACCAGGTGCATGTGTTAAATTAAATCTCGGTGATGCAGATGTTAGTTTTGAAGCTCGCTTTGGTGGTGTTGCACGGCAATTAGTCGTGCCCACTCATGCTGTTTTGGCTATATATGCTAAAGAAAATGGTGCTGGTACAGTATTTACTCCTGAAGAAAATTTAACTGATGGAGATAAAGGCGGAGTCGCTTCTAAACCTAAAGCGACACCTAAGCCTGAGAGAAAAGGACCACCCAATTTAACGGTTGTTAAATAATCAATAAGAGGCGCTGTTTAGCGCCTTTTTTGTCATCTAGTAAAATTAATCAGTTCAACATTTCTAGGAAAGGTATACATGCGTTATTGGCTCATTTTGGTAACTATTTTGATTACCGGTTGTGAAAATGGTGGAGTAGCAGATGACTCCATGTGGCAAATTTGTGATACCTATAAAGATATCTGTGATAACACTCATTCCGGAGCCTTGTGTTCAATACCTCGCAGTGAAGTCATTCGAGATCTAGCGCGTCAACGTGAGCAACTTAGCTCTATCAATACTTATGTTGCCCTCAAAACCTTAGATGCGTATCGCAGTTGTCTGGAGGATGCTTTTGTTTCTGAAGCGGTGAGAAATAAAGATGACAAACAATCACAAATCATAACCATCAGAAAGATTCCCGAAATACAGAAGGAATTAATTGCCAGTACTCGCGCTATAGCTCGTCCTGAAGTCAATCTATGGTTATGGACAAACTCTCAGAATGACGACAACTGGGAGTCTATGGTAAATGGCTTTGAGACAGCTAAAGACGTTCACGTAGATGTTTATGTTGCGTTGATGACCCGATACGCTAAATACAACAAAGAACAAGGTCTAGAGTATGCTCGTCAAGCACTCAAAAAGGCAGACGTAATTAAAGATATTCAGCCGTCAGTATATGAATTTTATGTTGGCTACTATCTGGATAAAAATGAACTAGAGAAGGCCGCTATTTGGCAAGGTCTATACAGTGCTTTAGACAAAAGTAAAGCTGAAGTGAACGCGCATTATTTTAAATTATTTGAAAAAATGTCACCGTCTCAAATACGCGTTGCTCAGAGCAAAGTGAATGATTTATTATTCGACGCTAAATGGTTATATAAAGATATGGACTCGTTTCCCAAAAACTTACAGTGAGTAACCTTACACAGCGGTTCCCGAGTCCAATCTAAAAAGATACCTATTTGTATTCAAATGCTTTGATGACTCGGGCGACACCATTTACGTTTCTGGCCACTTCAACCGCGATATCCGCTTCGTTGCTATCGACTAAGCCCATTAAAAACACTTCAGAGTCTTCAACTTCGACAATGATATTTAATCCATCCACACGTTTATCGCCAATCAGGGCGGTTTTCACCTTGCTGGCTAACCAAGTGTCATTTGCTATCACTGTGGCGGGTATAGGCTCAGCAACGCGCATTTGATTATGAATTTTACGCAAATTCTCAACAGTTTGTGCGGTTGTAGAAATCTCTGCTTTGATTGATTCTGTTGGTGCTTGTCCTACCAATAAAGCGATGCCATTGAATACTGTTATGTCGATTTTGGCAGAATCTAAATTCGAATTATTAGAAAACTTGGATGCTAACCGTGCCGTGGCGGTTTTGTCATCTATTTGCGTGCCCAAAGTGCGTCTGTCATGGGCTGCTGAAGCTGCGCCCACACCTGCACCGACTACCAGCGCTGCACAGCCCTGCATAAACAATGAGGCCACAACCATTAGAATCAGTAAACGGGAAGACTTAGTAAACATTTAGTTACTCCGCGCCTTGCTCAGGAAACAAACTGTCATCAATACACTCACATAGATTGTGTATCACCAATAAGTGTACTTCTTGGATGCGAGCGGTACGACTAGATGGAACTCGAATTTCGACATCATTTGGGCCAAGTAATCCGGCCATTTCACCACCGTCTTTACCGGTTAGGGCTACTATGGTCATATCTCGACTCAACGCAGCTTCCATCGCATTGATGACATTTCTTGAATTACCACTGGTGGAAATTGCTAGTAAAATATCACCGGCTTGACCAAGGGCGCGAACTTGCTTGGAGAAGACTTCGTCATAACTGTAATCATTGGCGATAGAAGTGATGGTTGAAGAATCTGTGGTTAAAGCCATTGCAGGTAAACTTGGGCGGTCGCGTTCATAGCGGTTGAGAAGTTCTGATGAAAAGTGCTGTGCGTCTCCTGCTGAACCACCATTACCACAGGATAATATTTTATTGCCGTGAATTAATGCATCAACCATCATTTGCGACGCTTTAAAAATAGACTCTGGAAGTACTTCTCCTGCAGCGATTTTAGTCTGGATACTTTCAGTGAAATTAGCTTTTATTTGTTCAATCATGACAATCTCAATAGTGTTTTAAATAGAATTTCAATGGCGTTTCTTTCAGACCGACTTAAACCATTGGATTTGATCCCCGTCAATCGCAACTAAATCGATTCGATGCGCTACCATTGCGGGGTTTAGACGGTGAAAGTGCATAAAATGTTTCACTGCCTGCGTAAATTTTTTTCGTTTAGCAGCATGAAAATATTCCGCTGCCGTACCGTAGTCAGATCGACTCCGAAATTTCACTTCAACAAATACCCATTCTTGGTCATCTTGCATCACCAAATCTATTTCACCTGTGCGGCAGTGATAATTGCTTTGGAAAAATCGGAGTCCGTTTTCTTCCAAGTATTGGCGAGCTCGATTTTCAGACAGCAGCCCTGTTGTTCTGGAAAAGCGCTGCTTAATCCATTGCAAGCAAAATAACCTCGTTTTCGGTAATCTTTCCAAATGGCAGTACACGAATAATATTGCCATTTTGGTCTACTGAAAGGGTTCCTGTCAGGCCTTTAATAGAAACTTGTGGTAATGCTTTTAAACCGGGTAAGAAAGGTACCAGAGTATACGCATCATAACCTAATGCAAATAAACGTTTTAACGTGTCGTCTTGTTTAGGCCAAATTTCAGCAACTTCATTTTTAAGTGACTGGTGCTCGCCATCAGGCAACATCCAAGGCATGTCAGTAAATGTGATATTGCGCAGATCTCGTAAGGTATTATTACTGAAGTTCTGACTATAACTCCGTGATGAAGCATATACGGGCACAGCTTTATCATTAAATGGACTTAAACTTGTTTCAACAATAGGGTTGAGTAATTCGGTTTGTTCTGGAGATGCAAATAATACTATGGCATCAACATCTCGACGGTTTCGTGGTACCGAATATATCTTCTCGCTTGTGATACTTTCCAACTGATCAATGCGGGTTTTACTTTGGGATACATCCAGCAAAGAGGTTAAGCTGGTTCGCATACTTTTATTATCGGTAAAAGTCGCTAATCCCGGTGACACATCATTGTCTTCGGTTAAAATTTGCCAAGTTTGCAGAAACGTATTGGCCATTCGCATAGGGGCACCGCTTTGCTGGGTTACCACTATTGGACTTACCGCTCCAGTTTTGAATACTTTGTTGGCCAGTTGCACCGCCTCATCTTCTGGTGATAATGCAAAGTAAATTCGAATCCCAGGAGGGGCTGCTTGCTCAGCTAGCGCTAATTTCTGATTTTCATCGATGGGCTGTGTATCTATTATTCCAGGTTCTGCGACTAAGTTTGTTTCGTCTAATCGGTTCAAGCCAATTATATTCAGTTCTGGAGGAGCAAGCTGACTGAACTCAGCCAATTTATCTTTTACTAGAGGACCGATAACCACATCATAATCAGAAACTTCTGCCACTAATTCTGACATTGGTTTACTTTCTATATCGAAAAAGTGTAGCGCTGGAAAAGCATCCTGAGAATCACTTGAAACAGATTTCTGTTTTAAATAGTAGGCGGCTAAGAGGCCTTGTTTTATGGCTTCTCCTTGTTGCGATAACCTGCCTGAAAGCGGCAGTAAGACTGCAATTTTTTGCATTTGTAATTGACTGATCTGCATGGCTTGCTGTATTTCACCAGGCAAATTAAGGCTTAACGGGTGAGCTTGAAAACGTGTTTGCCATTCGGCTACGGCAGTTTGTAATTGCCCTTGTTGCAGACCAAAACGTTTAACAATCAAACTCAGTTGTAACCAAGCAGACAAATCTGCATGTTTGCGCAGTGCATTCTCTAACTCTTGTTCATTCAGTCTTTGCAGCAGATACCATATATCTTCACTTTGCTGTTGTTCTGTCGGTTCAATTTGATTCAAGGATAGTGCCGCATTTAGCCATTGTTTTAAATGCACAAACTGCGCATATTGGATACGAAGAGCGCGGTTCTTATGACTAATATCTTGATTTATTTGGCCTTGCAGTTTTGCGATTTTTTGCCAGTCAGTAGCGGGCTTAGATAACTCACATTCCGCTAAAATTATTTGACTTTGATTGCGTAGGGCTGGGTCAGTAAATTCACGGATAGATAAATGTACAATTTTTTCACTTTGCAGACATGCGCCTTGCTGTTTATAAGATTCTGCGGCACGGATTATCCATTGATTACGCCGATGTTGGTCTCCGGTATTGGCATAAACACGTTTAGCTTCATCTAAATAAAAGATAGGATCTTGCGGTAGCGTGTTTTGTTCATCTTGTTTAACCAGATCTGTTGACTGATTATTGCTCGCCGTATCGTTCTTCACAGGTGTTGAACCACAACCAATTAATGCCGTGATCGCACTGCAAGCAACTAGCCATTTTAACTTACCCATCGATACTCTCAAAATTTTCCAACCCATTTACCTTTAGGTAGTTTAAAATGCCTAATGACGTAAAACAATCAAAGGCTGATTATAAGTGGTAAAAACTGGCACATTGTTCATTGTTTCAACACCAATTGGAAATTTGGATGATATTACGCACCGCGCAATCAAAGTATTAAATGAAGTGGATTTGATTGCCGCCGAAGATACTCGACATAGTCAAAAGCTGTTGCAGCATTGGGGAGTGAAGACCCGAATGACTGCAGTTCATGATCATAACGAAAAACAAATTTCTAATCGCTTGATAGAACAGTTGAAAGAAGGACTGAATGTCGCGTTGATTTCAGATGCAGGCACACCTTTAATTAGTGATCCTGGATATAACTTAGTCAATCGCTGTAGAGAGCAAGAGGTGACAGTAGTGCCTATCCCAGGCGTTTGTGCGGCTATTGCTGCCTTAAGTGCATCTGGGCTTCCCACAGATCAGTTTCTATTTTACGGATTTTTGCCTGTAAAGCAGGTCGCTAAACATAGCGTACTAGAACGTCTCAATAGCGAAACAGCAACCACTGTTTTTTACGAATCTCCCCGTCGTATTGCAGATACAGTAAAAGCTATAATTGAAGTCTTGGGTGAGGACCGTAAATTATCCATCGCCAAAGAAATAACTAAAACCTTCGAAACATTTTATTCTGCAAGTGCCGTTGAGGTCTTGGCGTGGCTTTTAGAAGATGCTAACCATCAGCGCGGAGAATTTGTGTTGATGGTTGCAGGCGCACCGAAAAACGATAACGAATTGCCAGCTGAAAGTTTGCAACTGCTCAAAATCTTATTGCAAGATTTACCCTTAAAAAAGGCAGCAGCGCTTACAGCTCAGCATTTCGGTGTTAAAAAGAATGCACTTTATCAGTACGGTTTAACCTTGAATGAGTAAAGTGAAGGCGTTTTTTTCAACGCTAATAATCATTTTCCTTGGGACTAATTTATCCTTATCTAATAGTGTCTATGGACAGTCAGCGACCCAGTTAGAAAAACCTGCTGGAAACGAGCAGGGCGCTTGGTACGCAGATAGCCGCGGGATTATGGGCACCAACATCCATACCGAAATTTGGGCCGCCTCCCCAGAGCTAGGACATGCAGCTGTGGATGCGGTAATGCAAGAAATGCAGCGTATAAATCAATTAATGAGCCCTTATATCGACAGCAGCGAATTGTCGAAAGTGAACCGCTTAGCGGCGAACACCCCAGTAACTGTTTCTAAAGAAATGTTTGAATTATTGCAGTTATCTTATGGGCTTTCAGAGGAAACTGATGGGGCGTTTGACATTACTTTCGCCAGCGTGGGTTATTTGTATAACTATCGGCAAAAACAACGGCCCGATGCGCAGACAATAAAAACCTTGTTGGATGCTATTAATTTTCGTCACTTGCAGCTAGACCCACATAAACAAACTGTTAAGTTTGCGCACCCTAAAGTCAAAATAGATTTGGGGGGGATTGCCAAGGGCCACGCAGTTGATAATGCATTATCTATTTTAAAAAATATGGGTATTGAGCATGCTTTAGTAACAGCCGGCGGCGATACGGGGCTGCTAGGCGATCGCAATGGCCGTCCTTGGAAAGTGGGTATTCGTGACCCTCGAAATCGGCAAAAACAAGCAGTGGTTTTGCCTCTTGAAAATATCGCAATGTCCACCTCTGGTGATTATGAAAGATATTTTGAAGAGGATGGGAAACGCTATCATCACATTCTTTCTCCGCAAAGTGGGGAATCCATCTATGAAGTGCAGAGTGTGACTATCATAGGTCCCAGAAGCACGTTGAACGATGGTTTATCCACCGCTGTGTTTGTATTAGGCGTCAAAAAAGGCATAGATTTAATCAATCACACTCGCGGCTATGAAGCGATTATTTTAGATAATCAGCGACGTCTACATTATTCCCAATCATTTGAAGCCGTTAATGTTGCGCATTGATTCTGGGGTTTTTCTAGTCGTACTAGGTACTATTTTATTCTCCAGCAAAGCAATTATGATCAAATACCTCTATCAGCTGGGTATAGGTCCATTGGAGCTGCAAACACTGCGCATGTTGTTTGTCTTACCGTTTTATTTACTTATCCTAATGTGGTCGTTAAAACAAACGGGGTGGGGAACACTCAGTGCTAAGGAATTATTGGCTTGCTGTGCCGCGGGCGTTGCTTGTTATCATTTAGGCAGTTATTTTGATTTGCTGGGATTGCAATATATTACCGCCGGGTTAGAAAGAATCATTCTATTTTGTTATCCCGCAGTGGCCATCTTATTTGGTTGGTGGTTTTTAAATGAAAAGCCGGTCACTAAAATTTGGTTAGCATTAATCTTATCTTACGCTGGAATTTTGGTGTTTTTCTATGCCGACCTCTCGTTTGGTGGAGAAAACATTTACTGGGGTAGCTTTCTGGTTTTTCTTGCGAGCATTTTAACTGCTTGGTACTTAGTGGCTACCCAGCGTTTTTCTCGACAGATTGGTAGTCAGCGCTTTGTTTGCCTGGCTATGATATCTGCTTGTATTACACTGCTCATACATTCTTATGCCGCAGGTGTGGGAGATTTGTTGCACTACTCAACTGAGCTCTATATGGGGGGGGTAATTGTGGCGATCTTTATGACCTTGATTCCATCTTTTATGATCAGTGCTGGGGTTAAAAGAATAGGGGCAAGTAAAGCGTCTATCGTTGGCGCAGTGGGGCCTTTATTTACGATTATATTATCTAACCAGCTTTTGGATGAACCTGTCACCTTTTTGCATATCACCGGTTTGGTGTTGGTAATATTAGGAATGCGGCAACTCAAAACCTAATTGCCGCTGGTAATTCCCGTGTTAAAACCGAATAACGATCAAGATAGACGGTTTCTAAAATCTTCGTAGTTAAATTGGCGAATCAGCTCGAATTCCCCTGTGTTACGAATAATGCCAATTGCTGGGTGCTCGACGCCATTAAAGAATGTTGTTTTCACCATGGTGTAATGGATCATATCTTCAAAAATAACGCGCTCGCCTACCGCTAACTTGTGGTCGAAGCTATAGGTGTCGATAACATCACCTGCTAAACATGAGTTGCCACCTAGTTTATAATCGAAGGCTTTTTCTCCTGGCTCGCCAGCGCCAGTTACAGCAGGGCGATAAGGCATCTCTAATACATCTGGCATATGACCCGTTGCGGAAATATCCAAAATCGCAATTTGTCCTTCATTTTCGACAATATCCACAACTTCGGAAACCAAACTACCGGTTTGCCAAGCTACAGCCGAACCTGGTTCAAGAATTATATGAATATGTGGATGTCGATGTTTAAACTGCACCAAGGTGTCAATGAGATGCTCAAGGTTATAACCTTGTTTGGTCATCAAGTGACCCCCACCGAGGTTTAACCATTGAATATCAGGTAGCCATTTTGCAAAACGTTTTTCCACTGCTAGCAACGTCCGCTCGGTGGCATAAGAGTCGCATTCACACAAATTGTGAACGTGAAACCCGTCGATGCCAGTTAAGTCTGCACCTTCCAAGTCGGCTACACGAATCCCTAAACGGGAGCCTGGTGCGCTAGGGTCGTACAATTCTGTTTCAGCTTCGCGGTGTTCTGGATTTACCCGTATTCCTGCTGAAATACCTTTAGCCAAAACTTGCTCTTTATAGCGTTGCCACTGAGTTAAACTATTGAATGAAATGTGATTCACTAAATTCAATAATTCATCCATGTCTGCCGGTTTATAAGCCGGCGAGAACGCATGGACTTCTTTACCCATTTCAAACTTGGCAAGCTTGGCTTCCCAAACTGAACTGGCGGTACAACCTTTTAAATATTTACCTACAAGATCAAAGGTTGACCACATAGCAAAACCTTTAAGAGCGAGAATAATATCGACCTCAGCTTCTCGCTGTACTCGTTCCATTATCTGCAAATTGCGTTCGAGTTTAGACTCTTCACACACATAACAAGGAGAAGGAATCGCTGGGTTTAACATTATATCGCTCAAGGTTTTGCTCCCAATTAGCGTTTAAAAGGACTTTGTTCGCACTCAATCACGTGCCAAGGTAGCCCATGTTGATTAAGCATGTCCATGAACGGGTCTGGATCAAATTGTTCCATATTCCAAACACCTTCACCTTTCCAAGTACCGTTTAACATAAGCGCTGCACCAATCATCGCTGGCACACCTGTTGTGTAAGAAACGGCTTGTGCGCCAACCTCTTCAAAACAGGCTGCGTGGTCACAGTTGTTGTAGATAAAGATGGTTTTTTCTTTACCGTCTTTAATACCTGTGATGTATGTGCCTATGCAGGTCATACCGGTATAACCTTCGGCAAGTGAACCTGGGTTTGGCAATACAGCTTTTAAGAATTCAAGAGGCACAATTTTTTGGCCTTGGAAGTCAATTGGCTCAATGCTTGTCATGCCTATACCTTCAAGCACGTTCAAGTGGTTTAAGTAAGCATCACCAAATGTCATCCAGAAACGTGCACGTTTCAAGGTTGGAAAATGTTTTACAATAGATTCCAATTCTTCGTGGAACATTAAATAAGAGGCTCTAACCCCAATATTTTGGTAATCAAGGTCTTCTCTGACACTTAATGGATCTGTTTCTTTCCATTGGCCATTTTCCCAAAAACGTCCTCGTTGAGTTATTTCGCGAATATTGATTTCTGGGTTGAAGTTAGTTGCAAAGGCTTGACCATGGTCGCCGCCATTACAATCGACAATATCCAGATAATGAATTTCATCAAAATAATGTTTAGCAGCGTAAGCGGTATAAACGTTAGTCACACCAGGATCGAAGCCACTACCTAAAAGCGCCATGATGCCTTTATCTTTAAATCGATCTTGATACGCCCACTGCCATGAATACTCAAATTTAGCTTCATCTTTAGGCTCGTAGTTGGCAGTATCTAAGTAGTTTGTTCCGGTAGCAAGACAGGCATCCATAATCGGCAGGTCTTGATAAGGTAGGGCTAGGTTGATAAGCAAATCAGGTTTAACTTTGTTGATCAAAGCTTCAACTTCTGCGGCATTATCAGCATCAACAGCATAAACTGCTTTCACACGGTCTGCGCCCACTTCAGCTTGTAAAGCTTCGCATTTGGACACGGTTCTGCTGGCCAAATAGATTTCATCGAAATGCTCTGGCATACGGGCACATTTTTTTATGGTTACTGCAGCAACGCCGCCAGCACCGATGATCAAAACACGAGACATATTAGCTTCCTTTTATCCAAGCTGAAAATTTTGCGCATGCTAACATTGCTAGCTAAAGACGCAATAGGCGAATGCAAAAATATAGACACTTTATTGATGTAATCCAAGTAGCTTATGCAACCTGTGAGGTATTTTTGTGGTAAATCCGCCACCATTGATATTGGCCGATACAAGCCATCACTAAGAAACATAAATAAAGTACGGATGTTGGATACAAATCTTTCTGCCAATAAACCCAAATGGCAACCACATCAACCACAATCCAAAAACTCCAGTTATACAGCTTTTTATGGGACATCAACCATTGAGCAACTAAACTTACACAGGTGGTAAATGCATCAAAGTAAGGTAGGCTCGCATCGGTATTGTTGGCCATAACCCATCCCCATAACAGCGTTGCAATAATCGCCAATGTCGCGATTTGCAAATAGTATCTTTGGCTTCCATGATCGACAATCACATGACCGCCGTCATCTAAATTTTTAGACCAAATCCAATATCCATATATTTGAAAGCCAACATAGATGAGATGCAGGATCATGTCGGAGTACAGTTTTACATCGTAAAAAATATAACTGTACAAACTAACCTGAATCAGGCCGAAGAAAAAACACCAAATACTGCGTTTTATGATCAGAAAGACGCATAAAAAACCGCTGACGGTCGCTATCCACTCAATCGGTGACGCGCCTGCAAAACCCGCTAGCCATTCAGTCCACTGCATGCTTATTCCTTTTTGTCATAATATTCGGTAGAGCTCGTTTCCCTTGAAGTCCGCCGGTGTGCAGAGCGAGGATTTTAGATCCTGCAGGAAAATGGTTGCTCTCTACCAATTGGCGTAATCCCCAAAATAACTTACCTGAATAAATGGGTTCGATTGGGATATTATTATCTTGTTCAAATTGCTCACAAAAAGCGATTAGTTCTGGCGTCTTTTTGGCATAGCCACCAAAGTGAAAATCGGAATTAAGTTGCCAATCTGTCGATGCTTTTTGGCCATTCAATTGTTTCTTACTCTCATTCGGCAAAAACTGGTTCACTAATTCGTGTAAATAGTCATGTCCTTTTAACACACCTATGCCTAACACCCTGGTTTTGCTGTTTTGAGTTGCTTGGATTAACCCTGCCATAGTGCCACCACTGGCAACCGGCGCAACTATCAGATCAAATTCTTGTGTCAATTCTGTAACGATAGACGCAACGCCGCTCAAGGCTTGGTGTTGTGAACCACCTTCTGGAATTATCAATGAATTGGGATGGTTTTGGCGCAGGACTTCAAGGTAAGTATTGTCGGTGCGCTTCGCATAGGTGATTTTGTTGACCCACTCCAATTGTGCACCCCAGCGTTCAAGGTCGTTGAGCATGGGCGTCATATTTTGTGAATAATCCCCTCTGATAACGGCTAACAAAGGGATATTTAACTTTTGGCAGCAAAAACCTAAAGCATGTAAATGATTAGAATGGCCACCTCCAAAACTGATAATTTTAGCTGGTGGTGAATGCGCAGCACTGAACAATGTTTGGCTGAGCTTGCGCCATTTATTACCCGAAATAATTGGGTGGATTAAATCATCCCGTTTAATCCAAACTTCGACTCCATGATCATTTTTCCAGTTTAACCTAAGCTGCTGTTCTGCAGAGGGGAGCTGGATTCCAAGCTCTTGAGTTAATTTGCTAGCAATCACTGAGGCTATATTCCCTTGCGGTTTACTGGCGTTTGAAACGCAATTCTGAGCTATAGGGCGTAAAATGTTGCACTGTCCCTGTTGCAGCTTTGTTTTGTGCTTCAATCCAATATTTTGCAGTCATCAAGTCTGGATGTAATTTTTTAAGGAGATCTTTTAAGTGGCGTTTTCCGACAATGAAATGTTCAAATTGTTCTGGAAAAACATCTTCTGGAGAAACTGACAGTGTGTCCATCGCAAAAGGGTCGTCTGATTTAGGAAGTTCTCTAAACGTACGTTGATTCATCAAACAAATTTCATCGTAATCATAGAAAATCACGCGGCCATGACGGGTAACCCCAAAGTTCTTATGCAACATATCGCCAGGAAATATATTGGCGGCGGCGATTTGTTTAATGCACAATCCCAAATCATTGATAGCATTGTAAATTTTTGTTTCATCGGTTTCAGTTTGCAAAAAAATATTTAAAGGAGTCATCTTACGTTCTATGTAGACGTGTTTGATGATAACTTCGTCTTCCTTAATTTCTATATTTTTACCTGCAACGGCTTGCAACTCTTCTAGTAAAGCTGGCTCCATTCGGTGTTTCGGCAGTCGGAAGTTAACGTATTCATGGGTATCTGCCATGCGTCCTACACGATCTGTGGTTTTGACCAAACGATAGCATTCTCTGACTTGCTCGCGAGTGACTCTCTTACTCTCTGGAAATTCATCTTTTATAATTTTAAAGACTACTCCGTAAGACGGTAAATGGAACACTGCCATTACTAATCCGCGAATCCCAGGGGCAATGCTAAATTGGTCGTCGGTATTCTCTAAGTGCTGTAGAAAATTGCGATAAAAGACGGTTTTACCGTGTTTATAATGACCAATTGACATATACAGTTCGAAATTCTTTTTGTTAGGCATTAACTCTTGTAGAAAAGCTACTATTTCAGCTGGATACAAGGTATCTGCCATAAAGTAGGCGCGGGCAAAACCAAAGATGACGCTCAAGTCTTTATTACTGGTTAGCAAAGCATCTATCTGAAGTTCATTTTTCTCATTGATCAATAAAGCGATAACGAAGGGAAGGGTTTCATCGGGCATACAAATTCGACCGATCAAATAAGCGGCCTTTCCGCGAAAAAACACCGGCTTTAATATCTCTACCGTATGTACCGAGGCCAGTTGAGCTTTGTCTAACCGTGCTCTAAGTGCTTGATCAAGTTGCTCGATATCACTTTGTTTATTTTCATAGGGAATAGAAAATCGGTACATGGCTAAAATCGCTTCCATCATCGAGCCGACAGTGCCGCTAGTATCAAAGCTATTGACTACTTTATGTTTATCTTGCCCAGGGATATAACATCGACTAGGCAAGACGAACATAATCTCTTCATCAATTTTATTGTGTTTATACAGTCTACCGATCACCGAATTATAAAAGGTTTCGGCCAATTCATATTGGGGATGTTGCTCTAATTGAAGGGCGAAAAGGTTTTTAACTTGATGCCAGAATAGATGGGTCTGTTGGCGTGGGTTAATCAATGCATAAAGCTCAGAAATAGTATCAGCTAAACTTTGTTCATAAATAGATATGCGTTCTTTTACCGCAAGCTGGGTGGCTTGCCATTGAGCTTGCTCGAAACGTTGTTTTGCCCCAGAGGTGATTCTACAAAACCAACGGTAGTTTTTTTCAAAACCATAAAGTATCTGATAGGCCACTTTTTCTTGAATGCTTGGCATAGCTTCTGTCACAGTATAAATTTGATTAAAGTGTTATTGAAACACAAAACTATCTAATAATAAGTAAAAAAGTGAGGTGCTGAACTTTGCTGTGTTAATTTGTGATAATTCAACTATAGGACGCAAATAGTGCAACGGAGTTTTCGTTATTGTTTTATCTGGTGATATTCAACCTGAAATGTAGGCGAAAGTAGCAAAACTCGGCTCCATTGAGTTTATCGAAAACCCGCCGGATAAAAACAAACCTCAAGATGTGCTTTATACGTGTAGGCGTTACTAAATTGTCTTGGTTATTAAACTTCGATTTATTCTATGATTTTTCCAAACTTTTAAGTAAAGATTTGATTTGGAATACATGCTCGTCAACTTCATCATGCTCTTTTAGCGCGGCTTCGAGTTCATACACATAATCACGATTTAATCCGCTGGGCCCAGATGAATTGAATATTTGTTTTGCAATGTATTCAATACTCGCTTCACCTAAATAGGCTGCATTATCAGGGCTAGCAATGTAAATTAATCCATTTACGATCCGGTTATTTGATAAATGAATAGGGATTTCATGGCGCAGGTAGCCATTTTTCTCGCGATGATCTAAATGTTCAAAAACTTCATGGTTTACTTTAAAGGCCCTACCAAAACATCGCTCCCCTTGAACGGGAGTTAGTGTGAGTACTCTTCCAGGGCTTTCAGGTGTGCCACGGTGATCATGACTTCCTTGCCAAAAACGCCGCGCATATCCATTAATATACGCATATTCACTGGCTATATAATCAAAGTCTACCTTGTATATGAGAGAGCCATAGCCGAATAGCCAGATTTCATCATAGTCAGCTAGATTCTGACGTTGTTTGTTAATTGCTTGGGTATCGAAAGCCATCTAAAAATACTATTCTGTTACTGTAATCTCGAAATTACCCCACACTTTACACCAGATTTTTAGTAAAAGAATCCAATCTAGACCGTACTATTTTTTCTGATTCCAATAGGCGCTAGCGTACAACTTATTTTTATCATACTGACAGTGTTCATTTAGATGAGCCTTCAATTGCCTGACAATGCTAGCCTCTGCTGCGATAAAAATAGCAGTGTCGCGCAGCTCTCTAGGCTGTGATGATAATGCTGATAAAAAGTCTTTAGTTAACTTATCAGGGGTAATAAACCAGTTAATTTTAATGCCTTCGGGGGCGTCTAACGCCTGTTTATCTGATAATTCAGGTACTTGAATCCATGCCTTGCCTTGCGCGTTCTTAGGCAATTGTTCTAATGTGCCAGCGATAGCGGGCAGGGCGGTTATATCACCAAAGAATAGATGATTAGCGGCATTTAAATCTGGATGTTTTGTGTCTCCCGGCCCTGCAATCCCTAGATAATCACCAGGCTTGGCATTAGCCGCCCAATTGCTGGCTAAACCTTGGTGATCATGGACTGCAAAATCTAATGTTAATTGAGAATTTACGCTATCAAAGTCACGCACAGTATAGGAACGCATCCATTTTTTAAAACCGATATACATACCTAGTTTAGGCATCTTTTGCGGTGAATTGGGATTCGGAAAGATTGCTTTCACATGCGCGCTTTTTTTATCGTTAGGAAAATCTACAAGTTCGTCTCCAGCTAACACGATGCGTCTCATGTGGGGAGACAAATCAATCACCGATTTCACTGTTGTCATACGCATTCTTGGACCCATGGTTTGCTCCTTTATAAATTGAAAATTAAATAGATGATTCAGCTAAAAAACGCTGAAGTTTAGGACGAATCACAAATACCATTAAGCAAGCGAAAGCTAGCCCTACTGGCAGTGCGTATAAGAAGCTTGTGATGATAAGGCTGCTGTACTGAGCGAAAGTCACATAATCATGATGGAGCAATGTTGTGATAACAGCCATTAATGACTCCATTGTTATGGCCATCAAAATCCCGTGTAACAGCTTTTTTTGTATATTCGTAAGAGCTGAAAAAAACTGCTCCACCAATTTGTTCATTGCTAAAAAAATAACGCCACCGGCAGGTAGCATCACTGCAATGGCAAACATAAATGAATTAATCCATGTGACTAAAAAATTTTGTGTTGGCTGTAAATTTGCGTATGTCATAATAGCGGTAATTGAAGCAACTAAAGTGCTGACAATAGTTAAAATCACCAATACATTTTTTAACTTAATTTGCATTTCTATACCTAATAAAATAAAGTTGATAAAGTCTACTATATTGATTTTGGTTGATATTGTCAACTATGTTGTTGGCAATGACATTCAGGTGGAAAACTAATGGAATTAAATGAAGCGCTTTTTAGCCTTTTACATACTGTGCGCAATACTATTATTGAGCAGGTTAAACAATTAGATTCAGACTTATCCCCCATGCATTTGAAGTCATTAAAGGTGATTTCAAAGATTGATGACTGCACGGGACAAAAGTTGGCCACCTTTATGGTCCGCGATAAAGCACAGATAAATCGTTTGATTAAAGAACTCGTGAATCAGGAATTGGTGATCAAAAGCTGCAATGAAAATGATGGTCGTAGTCAAATTTTATCGTTATCTAGCCGTGGTAAAAAATTCATCGACAAATTTAATAAAATCGAAAAACAAGTGTTTGAGACTATGCTCAAAGATATTGAACCTCAAGAAGTAGCGAACTTCATTGAGCTGGCTAAAAAGTTTAAAAGTAACTTGAAATAAATGATATCTAGCCAAGTCCGCATAGAACAAGACGCAGGAATGCAAAGATAATTGCCAGAATGCAAAAGGCCAGCAAATTTGAAGTGACCCCATTAAGTTGGACTCATTTCTAAGCGGCAATCAAGGCCTGATTTCGATATTGTATCGGACTAAGGCGTTTCAAATTAGCAAAGGTGTCGTTAGATTAACTTTTCAAACGACGACGGCTTGCACCTATACCTGCAAGTCTATTTGAGTGTTAGGCAAATGCTCGGCAGTGCGGCATTGTTCGAAGCTGAAGTGCTATTCGGTTACCTAATATAATAATGGATACCATGCCTCCCTAAACCAGCTTCCTTGTTATTAACAAGATTGCCAAACGAATAAAGCAAAGTGATGGTAATCATTTATCAGATTATACATTTATTGTTACCTGCGAACTCGCAGGTAACAATGGCTAGAATGTAAATTCGCGCTTATTTGATGGATTTTGCGATTCTTACTAAAGAAACATCGCAATCGGCATAGTTAGCGACGCCATTAGCGGTAGAACCGATTAATGCTTGAATGCCTTTTTTAGAATGAGTTCCTAGCATAATCAAGTCTGCTTTTCTTTTGATGGCTTCATTGCATATCAATTCATAAGGTTTACCTACCTTAATAATGCGATTCTTTTTAGGAATATTGAAGTCTGCACATAATTCTTCAATTTTTGGCGATATTTTGTCCTTCAATTCTTTCTGGTAATCCTTGGGCAATAACTTGTAAGGTAATACATGCATAACAATTAATTTGCTGCCGTAAAGACCTGCCATCTCAGCTGCTTTGGCTAATACGAGTTTTCCTTCTGTGGATGCTTCGATAGCACATAGGATAGTTTTATACATAATTGCTCCTTATTTGTTATCAATGTGAAGTCTTTCTAGTTCCTTATATTACTCACAATATAACTGTAAATATATGATGTAAATCAATATTAGCTAGTATTTGGGGCAGTGCTTAGAATACAACTAAAATTCGTTCAACGATAAATACCCATTGCTGGAGAAGAGAGCCATAACGCTTCTAATCTATAGCGGACTGTGCAAGGCTAATATGAATGCTGTGATTGTTTCAAATCTGGATTAAATATTAGGGTGGGTTATTTATTTGACCAAATATGGGAGAAAAGCCCTATTCAATCCATTTAATTCTACCTTAGAGTAAATAGATCAGTATAAAACAATAACAAATCTCCCATTGACGGTTGACATATAGACGTCTATACGGCAAATTGAACCCCATGAAAACAATAATAAGCACCATCGGCATGATTATGATTACCACCTCAAATGAGTTGGTCGCTGGCTAGTGCGTAAAGAAATTTAAAAAAGCCCGCGACTCAAGCGGGCTTTTTGTTATTTACAGCAAAATTATATGCCACATTCACATGGTTGAAGTGCGAAATTAAAATGCGAATCTAAAGCAGCGGAACAGAAGTAAACAGGAGCAATAAATGAAGGTGTTGAAATTTGGTGGCTCTTCAATGGCTGACGCTAAACGGTATTTGTCAGTTAAAGACATCAGCTTAGCGAGCCATGAAGAAAACGGTGCAGCAGTGGTTCTATCAGCTCCCAAAGGGGTGACAAATGCATTGTCGTTGTTGTGTGAACAAGCAAGTGCGGGAAGCGACTTTGGCGAATTGTATGCCAAATTAGAAATGACATTAAATGGTATTGCCAGCGATTTAGCAGCCCAATTGCCTGCTTTTCGTAAAGCTCGTTTGAGCGGCTTTATTGACACGATTTTAGTCGAGTTGAAACAGCATTTAGATGGCATTCAGTTATTGCGTTGTGCTCCAGACCAAATTACCGCCAAAATTTTAAGTATGGGCGAATATGTGAGTGTGAATATTTTCAGTGAAATATTGAACTCCCTTGGCCAGAAAAACCACATTATTGATCCTGTAGATTACATTGTTGCCGAAGGTGAATATTTAGATAGTATCGCCGATGTTGCAGTGAGCAAAGCGCGCTTCTCGGATTTTGTTTACGATAAATCTGAAATCTTGATTATGCCAGGTTTTGTAGCGGTAAACGCCGAAGGCGAGAAAGTGACACTTGGACGCAATGGTTCAGACTATTCCGCCGCCATTCTTGCGGCCTGCTTAGACGCGGAATGTTGTGAAATATGGACCGATGTTGATGGGGTTTACAATGCGGATCCTAATCAAGTAGATGGTGCCGTGTTACTAGACAAACTAACCTATCAAGAAGCCATGGAATTGTCTTACTTTGGCGCAAAAGTTTTGCATCCAAAAACCATTGGTCCTATTGCTCAACATCACATTCCTTGTTTAATTCGTAACACCTTAAACCCTGCTGCTCCTGGGACATTAATTGGTAAAGAGTCCAGCGAAATTTGGACAAGCGTCAAAGGTATTTCTCATCTTGATGATATGACAATGTTCAATGTCGCCGGCCCCGGTATGAAAGGCATGGTTGGTATGGCTAGTCGTGTTTTTGAAGTAATGTCTAACGCGAATATTTCCATCAGCCTGATTACCCAGTCTTCGTCCGAGTACAGCATTAGCTTCTGTATTCACAGTAAAGACGCTGAAAAGGCACAAAATTTATTGGAAGATGCTTTTGCATTGGAACTGGCGAATAATTTGTTGGATCCAATTGAAGTAAGACATGAACTTGCGATTGTTACCCTTGTGGGTGACGGCATGCGCCATTCTAAAGGTTTAGCAGCTAAGTTTTTCAGTTCATTGGCTCAGGCTAGAGTGAACAATGTCGCTATTGCTCAAGGCTCTTCTGAGCGATCAATCTCTACAGTAATTGAAAAAAATCGAGCTAAAGAGGCAGTAAAAGTTGTGCATCAGAATTTTTTCTCAAATTCCCACTCCATTGATATTTTCCTTGTGGGGTGCGGCAATGTAGGAAAAGAGTTATTGCAGCAAATGGCCCGTCAACAACAACCCTTGTTTGAACGCGGAATTAGTTTAAAAGTGTACGGTATCGCCAATAGTCGCAAGTTACTATTGCAAGCTGGCGGTATTGATTTACACAGTAGTTGGCAAGCTCAACTAGATAGTGCAGACAAGTCACTGTCTATTGAAAATTTAAGTGACTTTGTACAACAAAATAGCTTAATTAACCCTGTGATTATCGACTGTACTAGCAATGAACACATTGCCGGTCAGTACGCAGATTTCATGTCTGCCGGTTTCCACGTGGTCACTCCCAACAAAAAAGCCAATACCCGTGACATCGCTTACTATAAAAAGCTACGTTCTATGGCGCAGGAAACCAACCGCCAGTTTTTATATGAAACCACTGTAGGTGCTGGACTACCGGTCATCGACAATTTGCAAAAACTAATTTATGCAGGTGATGAATTAAAACGCTTTGAAGGTATCCTTTCTGGTTCATTGTCGTTCGTGTTTGGAAAGTTAGATGAAGGCCACAGCCTTTCGGAGGCAACCCAAATTGCTAAGCAGAATGGCTTTACTGAACCTGACCCTCGTGATGATTTGTCGGGTATGGATGTTGCCAGAAAACTATTGATCATGGCCCGTGAAGCAGATTTAGAATTAGAGTTAACGGATATTGAAATTGAATCAGTATTACCAGACAGCTTTGATGCCAGCGGTACTATTGATGAGTTTATGGCAAACTTGCCTAGTTTGGATGGGCATTATCAAAAATTGGTTGAAGATGCTAAAGCACAAGGGCAAGTTTTACGTTATGTGGGCTCAATTGAAAAAGGTCAGTGCAAGGTTGCATTAAAAGCCGTTGATAGCACCCACCCGTTGTATTCGATTAAAGAAGGTGAAAATGCCCTTGCCATACATAGTCATTATTATCAGCCTATTCCTTATGTAATTCGCGGATATGGCGCTGGTGCTACCGTGACTGCAGCAGGGGTTTTTGCTGATGTATTGCGCACCATGCCATGGAAACAGGATATCTAATCGATGAATAAAAGCATTACAGCTTACGCGCCAGCATCTATTGGCAATGTTAGTCTTGGTTTTGACTTGCTCGGGGCGGCATTAACCCCTATTGATGGCAGTCCATTGGGTGATCAGGTAGACGTAAGCTCTGCTGATACGTTTAGTTTAAAAGTAGAAGGGCGTTTTGCAGATAAATTACCTGCAGACCCCAAATCAAATATTGTTTTTGACTGCTACACTTTATTCACTGAAAAATTGCGTGAACGTGGTTTACCGACTGCCGAAGTGGCAATGGTACTGCGTAAGAATCTACCCATTGGTAGTGGTTTAGGTTCAAGTGCTAGTTCGATAGTGGCGGCGCTACACGGCCTAAATCAATTTTTTGATGAACCCTTTGATGCAAACGAGTTATTATTGTTGATGGGTGAGTTGGAAGGCCAAATCAGCGGCAGCGTACATTACGACAATGTAGCACCATGTTTTGTCGGTGGATTAACCTTGATGAACAGTCAATCCGATCAAATTGCCTTGTCTTTACCGGTATTTGAAAACTGGTATTGGGTGGTCTGTTATTCAGGGATCAGTGTTTCGACCGCCGCAGCGCGAGATATTTTGCCTAAGCAAATTGCCATGGCCGAAACTATCACCTTTGGTCAGCAACTAGCTGTATTTGTAGACGCAAGCTATCGAAAAGATGAAGCGCTGGCAGCAGCGGTAATGAAAGATGTTTTAGCAGAACCTTATCGTAAGTCTTTACTGCCGAAGTTCGATGAAAGCAGAGATTTCGTAATGAGCAATGGAGGCTTAGCCTTCGGTATTTCAGGTTCAGGCCCAACTGTATTTGCAGTTTGTAATAATTTAGAGCAAGCACAAGGTATTCAACATTGGTTATCTGAAAACTATATTCAGAATGACACTGGTTTTAGTCATATTTGCCAGATTGATACGCAAGGTGCGGTTGTCTCATAAACCAGCCCTAAGATGCTGGTAAACCGATAAAATGAAGGTAGTAATCAAGTGGAATTGTTTAATTTAAAAGATGACAGCGACAAAGTAAGTTTCGCTGAAGCGGTAAAAAAAGGGTTAGGTAAAAACCAAGGACTTTACTTTCCAAAGGTTTTTCCTAAATTCGAAAATATCCAAGCAATCTTGGATATGCCATTCGTTCCCCGTTCAGTGGAAATATTGTCACAATTGATTGGCGATGAGCTTCCCAAACACGAAATTCAAAGCATTGTAGAGAAAGCTTTTTACTTTGAAGCGCCGTTGGCAAAAGTAACCGACGGTATCTATAGCCTCGAATTGTTCCATGGTCCGACACTAGCGTTTAAAGATTTTGGTGGCCGCTTTATGGCCCAAGTGCTGTCTGTGATTGCAAAAGGTGAACCTATTACTATCCTTACTGCTACCTCAGGTGATACCGGAGCTGCTGTGGCACATGCCTTTCATGGTTTAGATAATATTAATGTCGTGATTTTGTACCCTAAAGGCAAAATTAGCCTATTGCAGGAAAAACTATTCACGACACTGGGTGATAATATTCACACAGTTGCAATCGAAGATGATTTTGATGCTTGTCAGCAGTTGGTGAAAACATCATTTGATGATTTAGATGTACGCCAAGGTTTGCACTTAAATTCGGCAAACTCAATCAACATTAGCCGCTTGCTTGCGCAAGTTTGTTACTACTTTGAAGCCATTTCGCAGTTGTCAGAAGAAGAACGTGAAAACGTGGTAATTTCTGTGCCAAGCGGTAATTTTGGTAATTTAACCGCTGGTATGATTGCTAAAGTGATGGGGCTTCCAATTAAACGCTTTATTGCCGCGACCAATTCTAATGATACTGTTCCTCGTTATCTTAAAACGGGAGAATGGGATCCGAAAGCTACCGTAGCCACATTATCAAATGCAATGGATGTTAGTCAGCCTAATAACTGGCCAAGAATCGAAGCCTTAATTGAACGTGGTTTAATCGACAAAGAAATGTTGCAAGGCGATGCGGTTGATGAAGATTACACTCAAGTAGCGATGAAACAGTTGGCGCAACTTGGTTATGTGAGTGAGCCTCATGCCGCGATAGCATACAAATCGTTAACTCGTTTTATCGAGCCAGGTGAGACCGGTATATTCTTAGGAACTGCCCACCCAGCGAAATTCAGAGAAAGTGTAGAGAATGTGCTAGGACAACCTATTAGCTTGCCACAGCCATTGGCAGAATGTGCTGGTAAAGAAAGCTTCTCGGTAGAGCTGGCTAACGATTACGAGCAACTCAAGGCGCATTTGTTTAAAACATTGCAAGCGTAAATGCTTACTTGGGATGAAATAATTAAGGCTGAAAAAAAACAGCCTTACTTTCAACAGATGCAGCAATTTATTGCGGCTGAACGTAAGGCGGGTAAAATCATTTATCCGCCTGCTGAGAATGTTTTCAGCGCATTCAATATTACCCCTTTTGCGGATGTTAAAGTCGTTATATTAGGTCAAGATCCCTATCATGGTCCTGGACAAGCACATGGCCTAAGTTTTTCCGTAGAATCAACCCTTAAAATCCCGCCGTCATTAAAGAATATTTACAAAGAGTTAGCGCAAGATATTGAAGGTTTTAGAATCCCAACCCATGGCAACTTGAAACAATGGGCACAGCAGGGTGTGTTACTGCTTAATACGGTATTAACGGTAGAGCAGGGCAAAGCCCACTCTCACGCAAAAATCGGCTGGGAGATCTTCACTGATAAAGTGATAAAACAACTGAATCAGAATCGGCAAGGCTTAGTGTTCTTATTGTGGGGAAGTCATGCACAAAAAAAAGGTCTGCTAGTTGAGCATGATCGACAGCATGTTCTTAGTGCACCTCATCCATCGCCTTTGTCAGCACATAGGGGCTTCTTAGGATGCAAACACTTCTCCCAAGTGAATCAAATTCTGATACGCCAAGGCCACTCACCAATAAATTGGCAAATTGGTTAGATATCTATAGCTGCAAAAGAAAAGCCCCAACAATGTGGGGCTTTCGTTTATTAATTATAGGTTAGCTAATTCAGCTTCTAACGACATATCCATATCTTCGAGCTCTTTTCTTAGTTTATAGCGATCTTGAATCGCTTCTATTTCTCTCCACTTACGCTTTTTGCTTTTAGTTTTAGAAGGGCGGGATTCGGTGTCAATCATTGACAATAATTCTTTTGTATCCACTTTACGTCTCCATTTATTGTTTTTGGCGCAAATAAGGCTAGACAGTCAACTAGCATTTCCTACTCTAGTTTTCCTGTCCGAGTAATTATTTACCACAGGCGCTATAAAAATAAAACTATTACTTTTAGTTTTTGTTAATAAAACATGAATATTTGATGACAAAAAAGTGGAAGTTACTGGTAAAGTGAGCGAATTGCAGTGTTTATGTTTAAAAATAGAACTTGTGTTAATAGCGGTTTGCTGCCTTTCATTGATGATAAATGGCGAGCAGCAAACCGTATTTTCAACAGGGTTGGCGATTAACTTTTATTGGCAGCCCTAAACGCAGAAATTAATTGATTTGTTGAACTATCAAAATCCAAACTGGCGTCGCTATTAACCAGTTTATCTAAAACTTGGTTACCCAGCACTTTTCCAAGCTCAACACCCCATTGGTCAAATGAGTTCACACCCCAAATCGCTCCTTGCACAAATACTTTGTGTTCATACATACACACTAGAGCACCAAGGGTCTTGGGATCTAGTTGGTCAAACAACAAAGTATTGCTCGGTTTGTTACCAGGCATAGTTTTATGGGTGGCTAATGACTGACGGGTTTGTTCATCTAAATTTGCACTTTCTAAATCGGCATAACACTCTTCATATGTTTTGCCTTGCATCAGAGCTTGGGTTTGACCAAAACAATTTGAAGCCAACATAGCGTGATGAGTGTCATCTTGATTATGTACGTTTAAAGGAAACATAAAATCAGCAGGGATAAGCACTTTCCCTTGATGAATTAATTGATGGAACGAGTGCTGGCCATTGGTTCCCTCGCTGCCCCAAATGACAGGTCCTGTGGCATAATCGATTTGCTCATTCAAACCTGCCACACATTTACCATTACTTTCCATATCCAATTGTTGAACGTAAGCTGGGAAACCACGTAAATAGTGATAGTAAGGCAGCAAAACATGACTTTGAGCGCCGTGGAAGTTGGTATACCAAATTCCAAGCAAGCCTAATAACATTGGTAGGTTTTGTTCTGGAGGAGCTTCTTTGAAGTGGCAATCCATCTCGTAAGCACCCTCAAGTAACTCACGATAATTTTGGTAGCCGATGGTTAACGCAATCGGTAAACCTATGGCTGACCAAAGTGAATAGCGGCCACCAACCCAATCCCACATCGGAAATATGTTATTTTCGTCCATCCCAAAATCTACAGCAGCCTTGACGTTAGATGAGACTGCTACAAAGTGCTTAGCAATATCGCTCTGACTGCCGCCTTGGTCAAGGAACCATTGTTTAGCCGTCAGGGTATTTTGCAATGTCTCTTGGGTCGTAAAGGATTTAGAGGACATCACAATCAAGGTGTCAGTATGATCAAGCTCAGACAACACATCTTGAATATGACAGCCATCCACATTGGCAACGTAATGTACCGAAATACCTTTATGCCAATAAGGCTTCAAGGCCTCAGACATGATTTTAGGGCCTAAAAATGAACCACCAATACCTATAGCAACAATATGTTTAATTGTTTTACCTGTATAGCCTAGGTGCGCACCAGAGTGGATTGAATGGACAAAGTCTTTAATCTTTTCTTGTGTTGCTAGAACTTCTGGCATTACATCTTCGCCATCGACTAAAACTGCTTCACCGGAAAAGTTTCTCAAAGCCGTATGCAGCACAGCTCTTTTTTCAGTGTGGTTAACAATCTTGCCTTCGAACATGGCGTCGCGCTTGGCCGTCACTTGTTGACTTTCAGCTAAACTAAACAATGCTTCAAGTATTTCTTGGTTTATTAAGTTTTTAGAATAATCTAGCTTGATGCCACAGCCTTCGAGGTAGTATTTAGCCGCTCTGGAGTGATCAGCATCGAACCAATCACGCATGTGTTGACCAGCTATTGAGCTAGCCAAATTCTCAAGGGTTTTCCATTGTTCACTTTGATTTACTAAAGACATTTATCAATTCTCTTTTATATCGGCGATTAAAGGTTGCTATATCATTTCAATTTTATATTGACCATAAGAAACACAAGTGTTCTATAGCTCAGGATAAATGAAATTACAAAAGCTCTTTCAACATAACTTCTAGTTTGTCTTGGTCTTTGGCAAAGTTGCGAATACCTTCAGCAAGCTTTTCCGTCGCCATTGGATCTTGGTTATGTTCCCATCTAAATTGACTTTCAGTTAGCTTTTCGCCAGGGGTTTTAGTGGCGCCTTTGTCTACTAATTTGGTTTCTAAGCCACCTTCAGTTTGTGAAAGTTCTTCAAGTAGATTTGGGCTAATGGTTAATCGGTCACAGCCTGCAAGCTCAATTATTTCGCCGGTATTACGGAAACTGGCACCCATAACAACAGTTTTATAACCGTGTTCTTTGTAGTACTGATAAATGTTGCTGACAGATACTACTCCTGGATCTTCATTCGCAGCGTAGCTATCTTTACCAGTGCTTGCTTTGTACCAATCAAGAATTCGTCCAACAAAAGGTGAAATCAGGAAAACCCCAGCTTCAGCACATGCTCTGGCTTGAGCAAAGCTGAATAACAACGTTAGGTTACAGTTAATACTTTCTTTTTCCAGAATTTCAGCAGCGCGAATTCCTTCCCAAGTAGAAGCAAGTTTAATTAATACCCGCTCTTTACTCACGCCAGCTTGTTCATAAAGTCCGATTAATTTTTTCGCTTTGGCAATACTGCCTTGTGTATCGAAAGATAAGCGTGCATCTACTTCTGTTGATATACGACCTGGTACGATATTGACAATCTCTTTACCAATTTTAACCGCCAACATATCGCCAGCATCTTCTATTTGCTGTGTGACATCATCTGATTGGGTTTTTGCCCATGCAACGGAGTCTTCAATTAATGAACGATATTGCGGTAATTCAGCAGCTTTAAGTAACAAAGATGGGTTTGTAGTGGCATCAACAGGTTGATACTTTTTAATTGCTTCGATGTCACCAGTATCTGCCACGACTGTGGTGATTTCCCGTAAAGCTGCTAATTGATTTGTCATATAAACCTCTTTAGAAATGATTAATTTTGCAATCATCGATAGTCAGTTGTTATCAAGATTACGTCATGAAATATAGTAAACCTTTAGAATCACTCACAGGGTATAACTGTTGAGGTTTGGTTTCTACACTATCGGACATTGAACTATTAAAAAATAATGGTCATATTATAATAAATAAAAGTGGGCATTTATATGAGTTGTGAGTAATTACTCAAAATAGTTGTATGAACTCCTAGATTCTGACTCAGAGAGTTGCGATTAAATAAAAATTGAACTGTGAAATTTGTGCTTGTCAAAATGTTTAGTAAATACAATTAATGGTATAGTGATAGTTGCTCAGAACTTCATAATTAACGCCTATAAAAAGAAAGGATATTTGATGCTAGTTGTTGTATCACCTGCAAAGAATTTAGACTACGAAACCCCCTCTACTACTCAACTTTTCTCACAGCCTGAATATTTGGCCGATTCTGAACTGTTAATCAAAGAGTGTGTCAAATTAACACCGGCAGATTTATCTAGCCTAATGCATATCAGTGACAAATTAGCAGGCTTAAATGCTGCACGGTTTAGTAGTTGGTCTTTGCCATTTAACCAAGACAACGCTAAACAGGCAATTTTGGCGTTTAACGGTGATGTCTACACCGGCATTCAAGCTGAGCAATTTAGTGAAGAGGATCTTCAATATGCACAACAACATATGCGAATTTTGTCTGGTTTGTATGGCTTACTTAGACCTTTAGATCTTATGCAACCATACCGTTTGGAAATGGGGACGAAACTCAACAACAAACGAGGAAAAGATCTGTATGAATTTTGGGGTGAGAAAATAACCGCTGGAATTAATCAAGCGTTACGCCAACAAGGTGATGAAGTACTGGTTAATTTGGCCTCAAATGAATATTTTAAGTCAGTTAAGGTCAAGAGCTTAAATGGAAAACTCATTACCCCCGTTTTTAAAGATAAAAAGAACGGTGAATATAAAGTGATTAGTTTTTATGCCAAAAAAGCACGTGGATTGATGGCCCGTTATATTATCGAAAAGCGCTTATCTGACCCTGCACAAATTAAACAGTTCGATAGTGCCGGATATCAATTTAGTGCATCGTTAAGTAATGATAAACAATGGGTCTTTACCAGAGAAGAGCAGTAATACTCGAGTCGTTAAAATCCCAATGGGAAAATGATTACAAGCCCATATAACGAGTGTAAGCTACTGTTTGAAACACTAACGCCAAGGAACTATATGATTTCTGTTATTAGCAAAAGCGCCTTGATCGCTGCCAACTTGCTTTATTCTGCCAGCTTAATGGCACAATCTGCCACCATTGAGGCTGCACAAGATTCAGCGCAGCAGGTTTTTTCAGCCTGTATCTCTGATATACAGCAAAAAGCGGAGACAGCGGGAATTGATAAAACAGTCATCTCTTACGCGTTAGATGATGTGAAACAGATTGATAAAGTGCTCGAATACGACCGCAATCAACCAGAGTTTGTACAAACTTTCCCTACTTATTTAAATAAACGTGTCACCCAATGGCGAATTGATAAAGGTCGAGAAATGCTGCGTAAGCATAAAGACTTATTAAACCAATTAACTCAAGAATACGGGGTGCCTGCACACTATTTAATATCATTTTGGGGATTAGAAACTAATTTTGGTAGTTATAAAGGCAAAATGCCGATAATCGATTCATTGGCTACATTAGCCTGCGATGAGCGCCGTAGTCGATTTTTCACTCAGGAGTTACTAACGGCTCTGAAGTTAATGCAAAGAGAAAACTTAAAAAAAGACAAGATGTTGGGATCTTGGGCAGGCGCCATGGGGCACACTCAATTTATGCCTTCAGCCTATATTAATTATGCGGTAGATGGCGATAATGATGGTTTAGTAGACTTATGGGATAGTGAACCTGATGCCTTGTCATCGGCAGCTAACTTCTTAAATAAACTGGGCTGGAAAAAAGGGTTTATATGGGGAAGAGAAGTGAATCTCCCTGCTAACTTCGATTACAGTCACGCTGGTAAAGATAGTCGTAAACAATTAACCCAGTGGTCGGAATTTGGCGTTCGAAAGGTCAATGATGACAAGATCCCTAAAAGTGAAATAGATGCTTCTTTGATCTTGCCTACCGGAGCGAAAGGGCCAGCCTTCCTTGTTTACAGCAACTTTGATGTGATTATGCGCTGGAACAATTCTGAGTCTTATGCTCTTGCCGTAGGTTATCTAGCAGACCGAATCATTGGTAAGCCTGAGTGGGCGAAGTCGTTGCCTGATTTACCGAATTATCCTATTAGTCAAATGATCGAATTACAGGATGGATTAAACGAATTAGGCTTTGATGTAGGTAAAGCTGATGGGATCATGGGGCCAGCCACTCGCAAAGGAATTCGTCAATTTCAATTGGCAAACAATATGTTAGCCGACGGATACCCAGACCAAAGTGTTTTCATCAGTGTGCAAGAAGCGGTAAATAAAAGTCAAAAACTAGATGGTGTTTAACCTTAGTTGTATTAATCAATATACCGGAGTATTGCTGTACATATTTCAACCGTTATAGAACTTTAGTCTAATGACCTCAACAGCGAACGCAGCTGAAATTATTTCGAAAACATTTAATTAATTGAGGAATTAGCCATGTTGAAAATTGTTAAAACTTCTCTTCTTGTAGTTACTGCATCCTTTCTCTATAGCGGACCAGCTCAAGCAGATATCAACGACGCATTACAGAATATTTGTACTATTGTTAAGACGGATGACAAAGGTGAATTACGCAAAAAGATGAAAAAGGTACAATCTGATTTTCGTCTTAAATTAAAAGATTATTATTCAGGCGTTACCTGCGGTGGAAATAGTCTGATTAGAACAGCTGTGTTTAATGAAGCCATTGAAACAGGAACACTTTTAGTTAAGAAAATGCCAAAAAGTGACTTAACCTCACCAGAAAATGATGGCAAAACTCTGCAATCTTGGATCGCTGAAAACGGCTTAGATTCGTCACCAATCTCAGCGGTTTTAAAAGATAGAATCTAATAAGGTTAAACAACCATTGCTTGTTAAGCCTATTATATATTTATTAATTGATAGCGTAATCACTTGCATGCAAGTCGAAAAACAGTCAACTACATGACTGTTTTTTCGTCTGAGGTAAGGTACTTACTCAGTATTTTATTTAACATCTGAGGCTTAATTGGTTTAGTTATATAATCATTCATGCCAGCAGCATATGCCATATCATAATCTGAGCTCATCGCATTTGCCGATAGTCCGCATATCACTAGATCATCAAATCCCCGCTGCCTTAACAGTTTGGTCGCTTCATAACCGTCCATTACTGGCATTTGGATATCCATTAAAACAATATCGTATTGAGGTGAATTGACGATCTTTGTAACAGCTTGATGACCATCTTCAGCCACGTCATACGTCAGGCCTAAGTTTGATAACATCTCACAAGCAACAATTTGGTTGATATGATTATCTTCCACTAATAAAACATGGCCACTGAGTTGCGCTGGAACAAGGCTTATTTCTCCCAATTCATCTTTGTTGTACTGCACTTCAACCCCTAAAGCTTGCAATACAAATAAGCTAAAATGCCTTGGCGTAAATGGATGAGAAAGTACTGGTAGATCCCACTTTTGTTGTAATAATGAAGGTAGTGTACTTGGTTGTGTATTAGTGACTAAACCAATTTTGACACCTTTTTCTTTTGCGTTTGCAATGTGTTGATTTAAGACTTTATGGGTTTTAATGTCGTCAATATCCATTAACAACAATGAATTTTCTTTGGTTTGAAAATCAAAACTATCAATTTCAGTTAATGATAAGGATACATAGTCGTTGTCTAATTTTTGCAGATATGAAAGGGGAGTTAAGCCTGAATCGTGGACAGAAACGTGCGCGATGCTAACCGCAAGCCCTAAATCCATAATGCATTTATTCTGATTTTCGGTATCTAATACTAAGTCAACTTTAAAGTGACTTCCGCGATTTACTTCGGACTCAACGGTTATCTTTCCGTCCATCAATTCAACAAGCTGTTTGACAATAGATAAACCCAAACCTGTGCCACCAAACCTTCTGCTGGTAGATTCGTCCGCTTGAGTGAATGGATTAAAAATATTGTTAAGCTGTTTTTCTTCCATGCCAATACCGGTGTCTTTTACCGATATTTTCAAACAAATTTTATTATTACCTAAAGACGCAAAGTCTATGTTGATAATGACTGAACCATTGCGGGTAAATTTGACCGCATTAGTGCATAAGTTAAGCAATACTTGGCTTATTCTCATCGGGTCACCGATAAGCTCCCGAGGCAAAAGAGGGTTCACGATGAAATGAATATTGAGGTTCTTTTCATTGCCTTTTGCAGAAATATTTGCGAGTAAATTTTCGAACATTGATTTGGGTGAAAATTTAACTTTTTCTATATCCAGTTTGCCTGCTTCAATCTTAGAAAAATCGAGAATATCATTAATTAAATTCAATAAAATATGGGTTGAATAAGCTACTTTTTCTAAGTTCGCTCTCTGCTCTTCATCCAGTTTCGATTTTAACACTATATCGACTAAGCCAATGATACCATTCATAGGAGTTCGGATTTCATGACTCATATTAGCAAGAAAGATGCTTTTGGTTGCCAACGCCCGCTCAGCTTTCTTAGTTGATATTGCCAACTCTTTGTTTAATTTTTCTTGTTGGGCATTCAATTGTTTTGATTGCTCTAAAAGCTCTTGGGTCTGTATGTTCTTTTCTTGGAATACTTGAGCTGCCGAGGCTAAATCGCCAATCTCGTTATTTCGCCGTCTTTGTATTTTTTTATTGATACCTTTGCCGCTGGCAAGCTGTTTAAATAGCTCAGTCATTTCAGATATTGGCATCATCACCCGATAGGTAAAAAACAACGCAGCTATCACAGCAAGCGCTACACTTATGGCGGCAAAAAGACTATTTCTGCTTTGTGCATCTTTTCCGCTTTGAATAATTTCTGAATTGATTCGTTGTTGGTTGTCGGTGACAAGTTGATTGAGTTCACGGGTTAAGTATAAAAATTCGTTTGCGGAACCTGCCATTACAACGTTAATTAAAAACAAATAGCCACGAGTAATTTGCGAAAGTTGTTTAAAATCAGTGCTTAACTTGCCCAGATCGCTTTCCACGGCTATAAACATTTTTGGGTCTTGAATTGAACTGTTCAAAATATCTTTTGCTTGAGACAGCAAATCATCAAATTCTTTAATAATGACAGGATCTGGTGTTAACAAATATTCTAATGATTTTGTATGTGCCTCAGACAATAGCTGGTTAGCTGTTAACACGTCTTTGTATTGCTCTGCGGAAAGGTTTGTGTTTGTTTGATATTCTTGCAACTGCGTTTGGATAGTAATAAATCGCGTTTTAATGTCATCTTCAAATAGTCGTTCTCTGCGACTTCGTCCTTGCACAACAGTTTCGAAGTTACTTCTATACTCTTCAAGGTGGGCGCGCATTCTGTTAATTCTATCGGTATAGGCTTCTGCCTGTCCATCAGATTGGATTGATGAATTTAACAATGATAGGTTGTTATTGATTTTTTCGTGAATGGAGTCAAAACGCCCGATCACAGAGTCACTTGCAGTTTGTTTAAAAATCAGTACATAACGCTGGATATCAAGAACATCTTTTTCAAGATCTCGAACAAGTCCAACCTTTTCCATTGTTTGTTGGGACAACGTTATACCAGAAAAAAACACTTCCTGATTTTTAGTGGACAAATACGATTGTGCAATTAAGAAAAGTATCAGCGCAGTTAACACTATCGTTATTTGAATTTTTAACGAATTAAACAATTACTTTAGACCTCCAAA
Organism: Aliiglaciecola lipolytica; assembly: GCF_018860635.1. GTDB lineage: Bacteria > Pseudomonadota > Gammaproteobacteria > Enterobacterales > Alteromonadaceae > Aliiglaciecola > Aliiglaciecola lipolytica_A. Next base: position 88,899 of record NZ_JAHKPT010000006.1, on the reverse strand, counting down.
TGTCTTATGAGCTAATAAATTCGTACCATTTTTGCAGACTATAATCGTAAGTGGGCATAACCGTATTCCAAACTGCTACATTTGAGAATCGCGTTTCGTAATTCCCACCGGAACGAATATCGCCTTTTTTCACTGATATATTGCCATCAGTCCCTTGCAAGTCGTGAATCGCGGCTAAACCGCGATACCAATAATCCCATTCTGCCTGACTTAAAAACTTAGCTGAACGTTGTGGGTTAGAAATATAGTAACCTTGTTTGGCGATAAAAGCCCCAGGCCAACCAGATAACCACCAATTCATATAATCATAGGCCGCATCTTTCTTACTCGCGGAAATCGCAGATGACATGCACATGACACCGTGCCAGCCCCTATAACCTTCTTTAGGAGCGGCAAATGAGACAGGTACATTTTGTCCGTTCAATGCAGATACTGCAGGTGAGAACATACTTTCAATGTGAACTCGGTCAGAGCGCATAAAATCAACTGACTCGGGAACAGACGTCCAAAAGCCGCTAAAGTGATTTTGGTGCTTTAGGTCAATTAGGTAATCAAACAATATGTCTAATTCGCGCTTAGACATTGCACCTATGTCGTTGAACGTCAGAACACCTTGGGCTTGGGCCGCTAAGGCTAAGTCAAAGATGCCAATAGTTGGCGCATTGACAATGCCTACCTTTCCTCTATTTTTGGCGTCCAACAACCAACCCCAGCTTTCGGTTTCGTATGGAACTCCTTGAGGTATTTTGTTGGTGTTGTAACCAAAAGAATCGACATTGTGTACGTATGGTAAAAAACTAATCTTGTCGGTGTGATCTGTACCTAAACTGCCGTCGTCTTGTACGTGTAGAATTTTAAACGGGGCATCCCCTGCACCAATTTTAGCGCTATCAGTGATTTTGCCCGTTTTGGTTAATGAGTTGATCTCATTCCAGTGCGTAATTCTGTTTTTATCTATGGCTTGGATAGCTCCCGCTGCCCAAAGCACATTGATACTATTTGACCATTGCTCGTATAAATCAAAAGAACTAGGGTCCATTGAGGCTTTTTGCATGACTGCTGCGCTGCCCCTAGCTTCAAACACTAAATCGATACCTAGATCCTGCATGGCTTGCTCGCGCAACTCGTTTTGCAAAGTTACATGGGTACCAAGCACCTTTAATACGGTTTTCGTTCGGGCAAACACATAAGGCGCCTTGCTAAGAAGCACGGCGCTAGCACCACTTTTAGCTAACGTTTTTAGGGTATTGCGTTTGGTTTTATCCAAAAGCTTGGGATTCTTTTCCATGGAAACTAGTCGTTTAGTTTTAATACCTAAACGTTAGAGTAATTTGGCAGGTTTTACCATTAAACAATGGTATAAAAATACAACTAAATTCGTTTATTTATTACTGTTCTTCACGATAAAGCTTTTGTTCAAATTTTAGTGTTTGCTGTACTTTATTCTGTTGTAAAGAAATATTGAAGCGGTAATGATCTTCATGCTCGAAGGGCATCGAAGCCAAATAATATATGGCTTCTCCCTCGACTACCGGTTTAAAAGTAAGTTCTATAGTGGTGCCCAGCAGGTTTCTTGCGGTGCCGCTAATATCTACTTTTTGAGCCTGGTCGTTTTGTCTATTAATAACAGAAATATTAATTAGCGTATTATTTGGGCTACGAACAATCCCATTCGCCCGAGCGATTTCGGGCGTCAAAAAAGTTGTATTAAAGGCGATGTAATGCACATCCCAATCACCCAAAACCTTTTTCTGTTCAGCCGATGCAAAACTAGCAAACACTATTAGTGAAATACAAATAACCCGATAAAACATTTTATCTTCCTAAAATAGTCGCATGATAAAAAGCAAAAAGATGATTAATATCATAGGTGATAAATCAAGCCCACCGATAGGCGGTATGATGCGTCTTATGGGGGCAATCATAGGTTCAGTTAATTGCTGGAATAAGAATTCAAGAGGGTTGTTGCCTTGACTTACCCAACTTAAGATCGCGCGAATAATTAACACATATATAATTAATTGAACCCCTTCAACAAGCAGCATTACCAAGGCGTTTTTCAATATCCAAAAAACATTGGTTAACATGAATCCATTAATCGCAGCAATCACCCATATGTTGGCCAACGCAATGACCAGCGCAAATACAAAAGTCGCGGTATCGAATCTGCCAATAGATGGAATAACTCTGCGTAATGGACCTATTATTGGATGTGTCACTTTGACTATGAATTGACTCAAAGGGTTATAAAAGTCAGCTTGGGCTAATTGTAGCCAAAGTCTTAACATGACGACCATCAAGTAGAGCTTAAAAATTGTTTCAACCAAAAAAGCCACGGCTTCCATAAATATTGATACCTTTAAAATTGTTTAGACATTTGTTGGGCACGACTAATTGCAGCATCCATCGCTGTTGCGACAATTGACGGCAAATCACTAGTTTGAAAGCTCTCGATAGCTTGATTAGTTGTACCACCTTTTGAAGTAACTTGGGCTCTAAGCTCGCCAATTTCAAGGTGTTCATTGTGACAAACCATTTCAGCTGCGCCCAACATTGCTTGTTGGACTAGTTTTCTGCTGTCTTGTTGGCTCATTCCCAACGACACAGCATGATTCTGCATTGATTCTAAGAATAAGAAAAAATAGGCTGGGCTGCTGCCTGCTGTGGCAATAACGATATCTATGTCGGATTCTGTGGATACCCACAATGTTTCACCAACACTGCCCATCATCTGATCTACAAACTCTTTTAAATCAGCGGCAAGGGTATCGGGTGCATACAAACCTGTCATGCCTTTACTTAATAGGCTAGGTGTATTTGGCATCGTTCTAACCAAATCGTAATTACCGCCAAGCATTTCCAGCAAACGTGCGTGACTTATTCCCGCAGCAATGGACACAAATAGCTTGCCGTTTAAATCTAGTTTGCTGGCTAAATCTTGGCAAACTGTTTCCATCAGTTGAGGTTTAACCGCAAGCACTATGACATTGGCTTGTTTAACGGCATCTTGGTTGTCTTGGGTGATATTCACCCCTAATTCAGACTGTAAACTTTCTAATTTGCCGATAGATGGATTACTGGCAATGATTTTCTTTGGATCATATCCCGATTTTACCAGACCGGAGATAATCGAACGTGTCATGTTACCTGCGCCAATAAACGCAATGGTTTTTTCACTCATAAATTATTGTCTCTTAGGTTGTGTAATTGCGGGCACCAAATATGGCTGTTCCTACCCGTACCATAGTACTTCCATTTAGCACTGCTGGTTCTATATCTGCACTCATGCCCATGGATAATGTGTCAACTGATTCATAAGAGTGTTGTAAGTCGACGAAAAGTTGGTGCATGTGTTGATAGGTGTTAACCAGTTCTTGTGCAGATTGTGAAGCTTTGGGAATTGTCATTAATCCTCTAAGCGTTAAGTTGGGTAGTGTATCAATTAGCGCGGCTAGTGTCTCAATTTCATTAGGTAAAACCCCAGCTTTACTTTCTTCAGCGTTGATATTTACCTGAATTAACACATTTAATTTTTTGTGCGCACTACGGTGATTATTTAAGCGTTTCGCGATTTTTTCTCGATCGACACTTTGCACCCAGTCGAAATTCTCTGCTACGGGTTTACTTTTATTTGATTGAATGGGGCCAATAAAGTGCCATTCGATATCTTTAAGCTCTTGCAATTCCTGAACTTTTTCGACACCCTCTTGCACATAGTTTTCGCCGAATGATCGGTGTCCTGCTTCATACGCAAGGACGATATCAGATACCGGTTTTGTTTTACTCACTGCTAGTATTTGCACTGAATTTGGCGCACGATTAGCTTTATTTAATGCCATAGTTAGGCTTTTATGTGCGCTTTTGAGACGTTCTGCTATTGTTTCCATGAGCCACTATTTAGACGGAGAATCGTATTTTGGATATTACCGAACTTTTAGCTTTTAGTGTTAAGAATAATGCATCAGATTTACATCTATCAGCGGGGTTGCCACCGATAATACGTGTAGACGGTGAAATTCGCCGTTTAAATGTGCCGGAATTGGATCATAAACAGGTACATGCGTTGGTTTACGAAATCATGAACGATAAACAACGTAAAGAATACGAAGAAAATTTGGAAGTGGATTTTTCTTTTGAAGTAAAAGATTTATCTCGATTTCGTGTCAATGCCTTTGTGCAAAACCGAGGCGCAGCGGCGGTACTAAGGACTATCCCGAGTAAAGTACTCACTTTGGATGATTTGGGCGCTCCGGCTATTTTCAAAGATATTATTAATCAGCCTACAGGTATAGTGTTGGTTACCGGGGCAACAGGTTCGGGGAAAAGTACGACCTTGGCGGCGATGATAGATCACATCAATACGAGTAAAAGAGAGCACATTCTAACCATTGAAGATCCCATTGAATTTGTCCATCAAAACAAACTTTGTGTACTCAACCAACGTGAAGTGCATCGGGATACTCACAGTTTTAATAATGCGCTGCGATCTGCATTACGGGAAGATCCCGATGTGATACTGGTGGGTGAATTGCGGGACTTAGAAACCATTCGCTTGGCGATCTCCGCTGCCGAAACAGGCCATTTGGTATTTGCAACTTTACATACCAACTCAGCACCTAAGACCATAGATAGAATCATTGACGTATTTCCGGCTGAAGAAAAGTCGATGGTACGCTCCATGCTCTCAGAGTCTTTGCGAGCGGTAATTTCTCAAACATTGTTGAAGAAGGTGGGCGGCGGCCGAATTGCAGCTCATGAGATTATGATAGGGATTCCAGCAATTCGTAATTTGATCCGTGAAGATAAGGTTCCGCAAATGTATTCGGTAATTCAAACCGGTCAGGCCCATGGAATGCAAACCATGGATCAATGTTTACAACGTCTCGTTGCTCAAGGCGTGATAACCGCCCAAGATGCGGCGTCTAAATCTGTTGATAAACAACCAAAAATTGGTTTCTAGGAGTATCCAATGGACTTAAATCCTTATCTGAGAAAAATGGCAGAACAAGGTGCATCAGACTTGTTTATTACAGTTGGCTTTCCCATTAGTGCAAAAATAAATGGGCAAATGACGCCGATCAATGATGAGCGTTTAAGTGAAGAAGCCGCACTTGCACTGGTTCATAACGTTATGAGCGAGAAACAGCAGGACGAATTTAATAACAGTAAAGAGTGTAACTTTGCGATTGCTAGAGATGGCATTGGACGTTTTCGTTGCAGTGCCTTTTGGCAGCGGGATATGGCCGGCATGGTGGTTCGCCGCATCGTTACGCAAATTCCCAAAGCCGATGAGCTGGGCCTACCAGAGATACTTAAAGACGTCATAATGTCCAAGCGAGGACTGTTGTTGTTTGTTGGGGCTACAGGTACCGGTAAATCAACATCCTTAGCTGCATTGATGGGACATCGTAATCAAAACTCAAGAGGCCACATACTGACCATTGAGGACCCTATCGAATTTGTCCACGAACATGCAGGATGTGTGGTGACACAACGGGAAGTGGGCATAGACACTCGTTCGTTCGACGATGCGCTTAAAAGTTCATTGCGACAAGCGCCGGATGTGATTTTGATTGGCGAAATTCGATCTATGGAAACCATGGAATATGCCATGTCATTTGCCGATACCGGGCACTTATGTGTGGCGACTTTACACGCCAACAATGCCAATCAGGCGATTGAACGGATTATGCACTTAGCACCACCAGAGCAGCATGAAAAATTACGTTTCGATTTGAGTTTGAATTTGCGAGCCATTGTTGCACAACAGCTTGTTCCTACGATTGACGGTAAAGGGCGGGTTGCGGCCATCGAAATTTTACTTAACTCGCCATTAGTGACAGATTTAATTCAGCGCAATGAAATTGGTTCGCTCAAAGAAGCAATGAAAAAAGGCAAAGAAATGGGGATGCAAAGCTTTGATATGGCTTTGTATGAATTATATAAACAAGAACGCATTAGCATGGAACAGGCTATCCATCATGCTGATTCACCAAATGACCTGCGTTTAATGATTAAACTGGATACGGAAGAGGGGACAGGTTTAGGTTCACTGTCTAATGTTTCCATTGATATGGATTAGCCTGAATGAAAAAAATTTATTGGCACAATGATCGTTTTCGTATCTACCAGATTAAGCAGCTATTAGATGATAATCACATTCCCAATTTTATTAAGAATGAGTTTGCAATTGGCGCAATCGGGGAATTATCGCCATTAGATGCTATGCCTGAAGTTTGGTTAACTGATGATGCATGGCAACACAAGGCGAATAAATTAATTGAGGAATTCGACGTACAACCTGCAGAGGCAAAAAATTGGGTATGTGAGAAATGCAATGAAGAAAATGAAGGAAGCTTTTCACTGTGTTGGAATTGTGGCAATAGTATCACTGCCACGGCAAACACATTATAATTTTACTGTGACATAAAACTTTCTAAGATTAAGCATGCAGAAGCGCTATCTACCTTGCCTTTAGTGAGCTTTTTAAACCCTCCCATTTCAAACAATCGTGCTTTTGCATCTACAGTGGTTAGACGCTCGTCAAGAGTTTGCACTGGGACTTTAAATTTTGCGTGTAGCCTGTTCGCAAACTTTTGCGCCCTAAACGTCATCTCTTGTTTGCTACCGTCCATATTTAAAGGCAGCCCAACGACCACTAAATGGGGTTGCCATTGTTCATAGACTTTATTTACCAGCTCCCAATCAGGAATACCATCACGGGCATGAATTGCCTCTAACGGCGAAGCTGTACCGGTAATTTCTTGGCCAATAGCAACACCAATACTTTTGGTTCCAAAATCAAAACCCAATAAGGTTTTAGAGGTGCTTGTCATAATTTTAAACGCCTTTTAAGCATGACCCGCATCCGGACCCAGTTGCCAAACGTCTATGCCAAGTTTGCGAACAGCTTCTTCCCATTTTTTGTGGATAGGGACGTCGAATAATAATTCCTCATCCGCTTCCACTATCAACCATGAATTGTTTTGCACTTCTTCTTCAAGTTGCCCCGCAGTCCAACCGGCGTAACCTAGGGTCACTAAGGATTTAGCTGGGGCTTTTTCATTACCAAGCGCCGATAGTATATCTTTGGAGGTGGTGATCATGATTTCCGATGTGAGTTGTAAACTTGAACTCCAACCTGGTTGGGTTGTGTGCAAGATAAAACCACGGTCTTGACTCACAGGACCGCCAGCCAAAACAATTTCATCTGCTTTTTCTGCCAATACTATGGCGTCTTTATCTGCTTGGGTGATTAATTCTTGTAAGCTCATACCGATCGGCTGATTAATCACCAAACCCATAGCGCCTTTGTCATTGTGTTCACAAATGTAAGTTAGAGAACGGGCAAAATACGGATCATCTAAACTTGGCATTGCGACCAATAAATGATGTTCAAAGCTTTGCATTACTTTCACCTAAACGTTTTTCAATAGCATCGAATAACATACCTGTAATGTTGACATCATATGCGGCTTCAATTTCTTGAACACAAGTGGGACTGGTGACATTAATTTCGGTAATTCGATCGCCTATGACATCAAGGCCTACAAAGATTAAGCCTTTTTCAACCAGCAACGGAGCTATCTTTTCGGCTATTTGTTTATCCGATTCAGACAAGGGTTGTGGTCTTCCTGTTCCGCCAGCGGCTAAATTTCCGCGGGTTTCGCCCTTAGTCGGTAAGCGAGCAAGACAATAGGGAACAACCTGTCCATCAATAATCAGTATTCGTTTGTCACCGTCTTTTATTTCTGGCATGTAGCGCTGAAACATCGCATAAGTGGAACCATTGTTAGTCAAGGTTTCCATGATCACACCCAAGTTCGTGCCATCTGGGGTGACGCGAAAAATAGATGTACCACCCATACCATCTAATGGTTTACAAATGATGTCCTGATGCTTTTTATGGAATTCACGGATCAACGCTGAATTGCGGGTGACCAATGTATCTGGAATTAAATCTGGGAACCATGAAGTAAACAACTTCTCATTAAAGTCACGTAAACTGGAGGAGCGATTAACGACTAAAGTGCCAGCTTGTTCAGCTAAAGAAAATATATGTGTTGAGTACAGAAATTCACTATCAAAAGGCGGATCTTTGCGCATTAAAATAACATCAAGCTCTGCCAAGTTGAGATTCTTTGATTCACCTAATTCAAACCACTTTTGTGGGTCTTTGATGACTTTCAAAGGCCGCATTTGTGCCATGGGAACACCGTTATCAATGTACAGGTCAGACATTTCCATATAGATAATCTCATACCCGCGTTTTTGGGCATCCAAAAGCATCGCAAAACTGGTGTCTTTTTTGATATTTATGCTTTCAATCGGATCCATTACGATCCCGAGTTTAATAGCCAATATTGATCCTTGCTGATTGTTAATATTTCATCATACCTAAGATCTTGTGCTACGACTAAAAATTTCAAGAGAAAGGCAACCTAAAAAATACAGATCTTTTAGAATTGCCAATATATTTACAATCGCAGTTCACTAACCTGCAAAAATAAGTGCTGTTAATGATGTTAATAGTTGGCTGTATTTATTTTTGCTTTATTGGCAGTGGGCAAACAAATCAGTACTAAAATAACGCTCTGCAGTATCGGCGAACAAGGTCACAATTCTTTTGCCTTTATTTTCTGCTAGTGCAGCTAATCTCATGGCTGCACATACTGCGGCACCTGATGAAATGCCTACTGGAATTCCTTCAACTCTGGCTAACATTCTGGCGTATTCAACGGCATCATCGTCACTGATAGTCTGTATGTCATCAATTACGCTTACATCTAAAATATCCGGGATATGACCAGAGCTAAGTCCTTGAATTTTATGCACGCCACTTTTCCCTTCACTTAACACCGGACAAGCGCTGGGTTCCACTGCAACAATTTGGATGTTCGAATTAAGTTGTTTGAGGGCTTTGGCAATACCAGTAATAGTGCCTCCTGTGCCTACACCGGCAACAAATATATCAATATTTCCGCCGCTGTCTCGCCAAATTTCCTGAGCAGTGGTATTAAAGTGGGTGTCCACATTGGCTTGATTTGAAAATTGATTTAACGAAACCGCGTTTGGCTGCTGGCTAACCAATAATGCCGCATGGTCAATGGCACCTTTAGTACCTAGCGCTTTAGGTGTGGTAATAACTTCTGCGCCATATAAACGGATTAACTTTCTACGTTCGATCGACATGTGTTCTGGAATAACAATAGTTAATGGAATTTGTCGGATTGCGCAAATCCACGCACATGCCACCCCGTTATTACCCGATGTTGCTTCAATGATGTGGGTATCTGCTGTGAACTCATCCGAGGCCATTAACGCATCTATCATCGCCAAAGCTGGACGATCTTTGACAGAGCCAGCAGGATTAAAATATTCCACCTTGGCAACCAGATCACATTCGAGCCCGGCATTTTCAATAATGCGTGACAATCTAACTAACGGCGTATTGCCAATTGTTTGGGTAATATCGCCATGTATGTTTTCGGTTAAAGTCGCTTGCGGTTGAATGATGTTTTGTCTTGCCAACATAATCGTTGTATCCATTGTGATTTTTAATTAGTTTGACATGCAAAAAAAGTAAAAAATTCTAAAATATTTCACTTATTTACTTTATATTAGAATTTAATTCTAATTTGTAAGGTAATTAACATTGTGGATGCTATAGATAAGCGCATTTTGCGATTAATGCAACAAGACGTAACTCTTTCAGTAAGTCATATAGCTGAACAGGTCGGTTTGAGCAATACACCCTGTTGGAGACGTATTCAGTTACTTGAAAAACAAGGTGTAATCAACCGACGTGTGGCCTTGTTGAACAGTGAAAAAGTTGGGTTAAACGTCACCGCATTTGTGCAAGTAAAAGCCGGAAAACATGATGATAAATGGCTCAAAATGTTTGCTGTACATGCTAGTAATTTAGAAGAGGTGGTTGAGTTTTATCGTATGAGTGGGGAATACGATTATATGCTCAAAGTGATGGTTAAGGATCTAAAAGCATTTGATGTTTTTTACAAAAAGTTGGTCTCTGGTATCGATTTATCTGACGTCACTTCAAGTTTTGCAATGGAACAAATTAAATATACGACTACCTTACCTATTGTTTAAGCATCGAGTTACTTTGTTTGTAACTCATGTTTTGTTGTTCAAGCATGCCTTAGTGAAAAGCTTAATCAGCTTAAATCATCCAGATTGTGATGATTTGTAATAGCATTATGAAATTTATGTAAACCAGAATCGAGCAAATGAGTGGTAATCTAGCAGCAAGTTAGTCGCTCTAAATGTTCGTTTAAATGAGCATTGACGCGCTTAGATTAAACGCACATGGATGCAATTATGAATCGTTTTTTAAACCGCGCGAGCCCGAGCATTTTTGCTTCGCTAGTCATACTGATGATGACAATGAATGGTTGCGAAGGTAACAGCTCCTCAGCCACTCATGCCGACGATAAATTTCCTGATTTTCGCGTGCAATTTGACACCGAACTACTAACACAAATATACACAGCAGATCCTTCAGCACATGTGTTTGAAGACGCTATCTATGTTTACCCCTCCCACGATATCGAATCAGGAATTGAAAGAAGCGCTGATGGTGCTAGGTTTGCTATGCGAGATTATAGAGTTATCTCTATTAACCCCAAAGGCGAGGTAACCCTACACGAGGAAGCATTGTCATTAGACTCCATTGCTTGGGCGAAAAAGCAGCTATGGGCACCAGATGCAGCCTATAAAAATGGAAAGTATTATCTTTATTTTCCGGCTAAGGATGAGCAGGATATATTTAGAGTGGGCGTAGCCATGAGTGATACTCCCAGCGGCCCTTTTATTGCTCAAGCCGAGCCAATCAAAGATGTTTACAGTATTGATCCTGCGGTATTTGCTGATACTGATGGCAGCTATTACCTTTACGTGGGAGGTATTTGGGGAGGCCAACTGCAACGATGGCAAATGGGCCATTATTCGCCCCACGACACATATCCAAACGATGATGAGCCAGCGCTAATGCCTAAAGTGGCTATGCTATCCAACGATATGCTGAGTATCGAAGGCCAATTGCAAGATGTTGTATTACTGAATAAAGATGGCAGTCCGCTCAAAGCAGGAGATAACCAGAAACGATTCTTTGAGGCGGCGTGGGTGCATAAATACCAAGGCAAATATTACTTTTCTTATTCAACCGGTGATACTCATAAAATAGCCTATGCGGTGGGCGACAATCCTATGGGACCCTTTGTTTACCAAGGAGTTGTTTTAAATCCAGTTGTGGGTTGGACCAATCATCACTCGATTGTGGAATATGCGGGTCAATGGTATTTGTTTTATCACGATAGCAAATTATCGAAAGGACAAACCCATTTGCGTAGCGTAAAAATGACTAAGCTAACGCATTTAGCCGACGGCAGTATCGAGACCATTGAACCTTATCCGATTAATTAATCTAGTAATGGTTTTATCTTAATTATTTTTTATTTCCAAAATTAGAGCCTTATCTATACTCTATCGATTAACAACTCTTTAACAGTGTTATGTGATTGAAAGGCAATAGGATAATTTTCGGCTGCCGAGTAAAAATCAACTAAAACAATCAGGAGCTTCCGTTGGTACAAGAAAAAGAAAATATGTTGTTCATCATTATGGTGAGTTGTGTGGCGACTATAGGCGGCTTTTTATTTGGTTTCGACAGCGGGGTGATAAACGGTACCGTTGATGGATTACAAAGCGCATTCAATTCAGACAGCGTTGGCACTGGTTTTAACGTCGCCAGTATGTTGCTGGGTTGTGCAATAGGCGCATTTTCTGCTGGACGATTAGCGGATTTGTTTGGGCGAAAAACAATTTTAATTTTGGCAGCCATATTTTTCATTATCAGTGCTTGGGGTTCTGGAATCGCAGATACTTCTGGTGAGTTCATTGTTTATCGCATTTTAGGCGGTTTGGCTGTGGGCGCAGCGTCGGTTATGGCTCCCGCCTACATCAGTGAAATTGCACCAGCAAGATTCCGCGGCATGCTCACAACCATTCAACAGGTTGCTATCATCAGTGGTTTGTTTGCTGCATTCGTTAGTAACTACTTACTTGCAGATTTGGCCGGTGTATCCACAGCCGATTTATGGATGGGATTTAGTGCTTGGCGTTGGATGTTTTGGATTGAGTTAGTGCCCGCATTTTTATTTTTAGGAAGTTTGTTACTGATTCCAGAAAGCCCACGTTTTTTAGTGATAAAAAAGCAATTACCTAAAGCCAAAGAGGTACTTATCCGCTTATATGGTGCAGGCGCAGGAGAGCAAAAGTTAATTGAAATTGAGGCGTCCTTAGCAGATGACCATCAACCTAAATTAGCTGACTTAATGGATAAGAGCTCAGGAAAAGTAAGAAAAATTGTATGGGTAGGTATTGGTTTAGCTGTATTTCAACAGCTGGTCGGCATCAATGTGGTTTTCTATTATGGTGCGGTACTGTGGCAAGCCGTTGGCTTTTCCGAGTCAGACGCGTTACTGATTAATATTATCAGTGGGGCAGTAAGTATTGCAGCTTGTGTTATTACCATGTTGTTAATTGATAAAATTGGACGCAAACCTTTATTAACTTTAGGGTCTATGGGCATGACATTGACTTTAGGGTTAATGGTTTTTTGTTTCGCAACTGCAGATTTCGATGCTAACGGCAATTTAGATTTAGGCAGCTTAGGAACCTTGGCGTTGGTGTCTGCTAATGCATATGTGTTCTTCTTTAACCTCTCATGGGGACCGGTAATGTGGGTAATGTTGGGAGAAATGTTCCCTAATCAAATTCGCGGTTCTGGTTTGGCGGTTGCTGGACTATTTCAGTGGGGCGCTAACTTTGCCATTACCATGACCTTCCCAATTATGTTGACTAGTATTGGCTTAGCGGGCGCTTATGGTTTTTACGCCGTATGTGCGCTGATATCTGTACTGTTTGTGATTAAATTAGTACATGAAACCAAAGGTACTGAATTGGAAGACATGGTTGGATAAGAACTGACTTTTGATTTTGTAGGGTGCAATTAGTTTGCACCCTTTTTGTTTTTAGAGACTTCAAAGAGGATAGATATTATGCGCGTTAAAAATTGCGTAAACATAGTTGCCGTATTGGTTGTGACATTTGTGTTTTGCATGTCTGCACAAGCCAAACAATTTAAACTTTTAGTGTTTAGCAAAACGGCTGGTTTTCATCATACTTCAGTGAATCAAGCAATAAATGCGCTAACTAAAATGTCTGAAAAGCATCATTTTGATATGGATTGGCACGAAGATGCTAATGTATTTAATCAAAAAGATCTTGCTCAGTATGATGTTGTCATGTTTTTACTTACCACCGGTGACATTCTAAATTCGTCACAACAGCAAGCATTTGAACAATTTATCCAATCTGGCAAGGGATATGTGGGTGTGCATAGCGCCAGTGACACTGAATACGATTGGCCATGGTATGGGAAGTTAGTTGGCCGACAGTTTGTGATTCATCCGCTTATTCAGACCGCTGAGTTGGCGGTGATTGATCGCACTTTTCCAGGCTTGGAGATGATGCCTGATGTGTCATTATGGACAGATGAGTGGTATCAGTTTGGTCCAGAGTTAAGTAGCAACTTGAATTATATTTTGCAGGTAGACGAATCAACTTACTCTCCACAAGCCGATTGGGGAAGAGTTAAAGGCGATGGAATGGGAGAGTTTCATCCCATTGCTTGGTATCAGGAAATGGATGGTGGTCGTGCTTTTTATACCAGCTTAGGACATTTGCCAGCAGTCTATGAAAATAGTGCGTTTCTGGAGCACTTATTTGGCGGGATTTACTGGGCATCTACTGGTAAAGGTATTCGTCAATAAGTTGGCTGCTAAGCCCATGGTCGATAAATGAAATGATGAGTTAAGCATTCTGCGCACATAAAAAAGGCCTCGAATTAAGAGGCCTTGTTGATCATTGAGGTGTAATCAGTAGAACATTACTGATTAACCATAAAGCACACGATTCACTTTATTTTCTAGTAATTCTTGCTGTCCACTTTGATGTTTTGGATCCAACGAGTTATCAACCGCAAACTTGGCTAATGACTCCAACGAGTGCTCTCCACCGATAATTTCTTTACCTAAGTTCTTGTTCCAGCCTGCATAACGTTCTTTGACTTTAGCGGACAAGAAATCATTATTTATAATTTCAGCAGCTTTTTTCAAACCCAACGCCATGTGATCCATGCCGCCAATATGTCCGTGGAATAAATCTATAGGATCAGAACTTTGTCTACGCAATTTTGTATCGAAATTCAAACCGCCTGTGGTAAAACCTCCGGCTTTAAGCACTTCATACATAATCAGTGACAATTCTTCTACTGCATTAGGGAATTGATCTGTATCCCAACCATTTTGAGCGTCACCACGGTTTGCGTCTATGCTTCCAAAGATACCTAAGGATACAGCTGTGGCAATTTCATGATGGAAAGAGTGACCGGCTAAGGTTGCGTGGTTCGCTTCGATATTCATCTTGAACTCTTGCTCTAAACCATACTGTTTTAAGAAGCCGTAAACCGTTGCACTGTCATAATCATACTGATGCTTCGTTGGCTCTTGTGGTTTAGGTTCAATTAACAAGGCCCCTTTAAATCCGATTTTATGTTTATGCTCAACTACCATTTGCATAAATCGACCGAGTTGGGCGCGCTCTTGACGTAAATCGGTGTTTAATAGGGTTTCATAACCTTCACGGCCGCCCCATAAAACGTAGTTTTCACCGCCAAGTCGCTTGGTTGCATTCATGGCATGAAAGACTTGAGTTGCACCGTAGGTGAACACTTCTGGATTCGGGTTTGTTGCCCCACCAGCTGCGTACCTCGGGTTACTGAACAAGTTAGCTGTGCCCCATAATAACTTGACGCCTGATTCTTCTTGCTTGGCTTCTAACACATCCACCATTTGCGCAAAGTTTTCAGTATATTCTTTGATAGAGTTACCTTCTGGGGAAACGTCTATATCGTGAAAGCAATAGAAAGGAACATTCAGTTTGTTAAAAAACTCAAATGCAACGTCAGCTTTTTGTTTCGCGCGCGCCATGGGGTCACCAGGTTTTAACCAAGGACGACCAAAGGTACCTTGACCAAAAACATCAGCACCATCCCAACAGAAATTATGCCAGTAACACGCTGCAAAACGCAGATGATCTTTCATGCTTTTACCTAGAATGATCTGGTCAGGGTTATAGTGATGAAACGCCAGTGGATTGTCTGAGTCCACTCCTTCATATTTTATCTTTTCAATGTTTTCGAAATATTGGGACATTAGGGTCTCCTGCTAAAAATTAAATAATTACTGCTGCGAATATAGAGTGAATAGTGGATGTTTATTACGCATCTAACAATTACGAATTGTGCTTAGACTTTTGTGCTTTTTGCTCAAAGTTGTCTTAACAAGCTAGATGCGCGCAAACATTTAAAATAGTTCCTTAAGAACTGGGTAAAGTTTCTTAAACTTATCTCGTCGGGGTTTATAAATGGCTACCATGTCTGGATTCGGCTGGTGGATTTCGACAATCTCAGGTTCAGGACATACATCTTCTAATGTCAGTTCAGGGTGGACGGCCATTTTTGCTAGTCTTGCCGCACCTAATGCTGGACCGACGTCACCGCCTTTACGAAATGTAATCTTTGTATTTAATACATCGGCCAATAGTTGACGCCAATACGGGCTTTTTGCGCCACCGCCAATTAAGGTGATTTCAGTCGCCTGAGCACCAGAAGCATGCACTGCCTCCACTCCATCTGCAAAAGCGAAACTCACACCTTCTAAAATGGCGTGAGTGAAACTAGCTTGATTACTTTCATTGGTTAAACCAAAAAAAGTACCTTGTGCATGGGGATTATTGTGAGGTGTTCTTTCTCCGCTCAAATAGGGCAGAAAAATGGGGGCTTGTGTTACATCAAATGCACTTGAGTCAGACTCCAATTCAGCTAGTAGGTCGATCACATTTGATTTTACAACGTCCTCGGCAAACCATTGTAAGCAGCTAGCGGCACTTAACATTACTGACATTAAGTGCCAGGTATTTGGTATGGCATGACAAAAACTATGCACCGCCATTTGAGGGTTGGCTTTAAATCCTTCTGATACTAAAAAGTACACTCCAGATGTACCTAGAGAAATCATTGCTTGGCCAGGTTTTACCAAACCCACTCCCACTGCGCCGGCAGCATTATCACCACCGCCTGCGATTACAGGTACAGATTGCATATTCCAACGCTCTGCTAAATGCGCACTTAAGTGTCCAGTAATCCCGTTACCTTCATATAATTTGGGCATTTGTTCGATGCTTAAACCACAGGCCGCTAACATATCTTGATGCCAGTCACGAGCCTCAACATCTAGCCACATAGTTCCTGCTGCATCAGACATATCAGAGGCAAAATCTCCGGTTAACAGGAAGCGTAAATAGTCTTTAGGTAATAGTACTTTTGCAATCTTGGCGAACTGCTCAGGTTCATTTTGCTGAACCCACAATAGTTTGGGGGCAGTAAAGCCGGGCATCATCAAATTACCGGTAATTTGGTGGCAATTTGGGATTTTACTTTCCAGTTCTTCGCATTGGGCTTGGCAGCGCCCGTCATTCCATAAAATGGCTGGACGAATGATATTATTTTCGCTATCTAAAAAGGTCGCACCATGCATTTGTCCAGATAAGCCAATACTTTTAATTTGCTGCATCTGGTTACGCTTAGCTAATTTTTGCATAGCAGCGTCACAGGCTGACCACCAATGTTGCGGGTCCTGCTCTGACCATAAATGTTTAGGACGAGAAACCTGAAGAGCTTCTGATTCACTATCTATAATATTGCCGATTTCGTCCATTAAAATAATTTTAATGCCCGAAGTGCCTAAATCAACGCCAAGGTACATATTGATCTCAGTATGTTTAAAAAATGTCTGTGCATCTTTTACGACAGCCCAATTTGTAACAATTATGTTATTTAATTATTAAATTTCGTAATCTGTTGTCTAGGTTCTTTTTACCAAATTTGCTATTAATATAAGCTCAATCAACAAAAACGTAATAAAACTTTTTGTGTAAAGAGGTGTTTGATGTTTAAGGCAAAGCACAGTATTTCATTACTTTTCAATGCGAACAAAGTATATGACCGTCAGGTAATTGAAGGCATAGGCCATTATTTACAGTCATCTAAAGTCGATTGGGATGTTTATCTAGAAGAAGATTTTTTGGCCAGAATTGACAATATTAATGATTGGGTTGGTGATGGGATTATCGCTGATTTTGATGCGCCAACAATTCAAAAAGCCGTTGAAGGTATCAATATTCCGATTATTGGTGTGGGCGGTTCTTACGAAAATGAGAATGATTATCCCAATGTTCCTTATGTTGCTACCGATAATTTGGCTGTGGTGAAATGTGCCTATGAACATTTAAAACAAAAGGGCTTAGAGCGTTTCGCATTTTACGGTTTTCCACCTGATGATAACCATCGTTGGGCCACCGAGCGAGAAAAAGCGGTGGTTAAACTGTGTAAAGAAGATGGCTTCGATTGCGCTATTTATCGTGGACATCCTACTCGTCCAGAAACTTGGCAATATTCTATGAATAGATTATCTGATTGGTTGCAAAGCTTGCCTAATCCAGTCGGTGTTATTTCGGTAACTGATGCACGCGCTCGACATTTACTCCAAGCTTGTGATCATACGGGTAAGTTGGTACCAGACCAGATTTCGATTGTCGGCATAGATGATGACGATATTGCTCGTAATTTGAGTCGAATTAGTTTGAGTTCGGTGACCCAAGGCTGCTTCGAAATGGGCTTTCAAGCTGCCAAATTATTGCATCGTCGTTTAGATAATCCGAATCTTAAAAATAAGATTGTGATGGTTCCTCCTGTCGGTGTTGCGCAAAGACAATCTACCGACTTTAAAGCGTTAAAAGACCCCCATGTGATCCAAGCGATGCATTTTATTCGACAAAATGCTTGTAGAGGTATCAAAGTTGATCAAGTACTTGATTATGTTGGTATTTCTCGCTCAAATTTAGAAACTCGTTTTTATGAAGAACGTGGTCATAGTATTCACAATGAAATCCATAATGAGAAACTGGAAAAAGCGTGCTCTATGTTAAAATCTGGAGAAAATCAAACCTCAGAAATCGCGGCTATGTGCGGCTATCCGTCTCTACAATATATGTACGCTGTGTTCCGCAAACACTTTGATCAAACTCCAAAAGAATACAGGGAGCAACACGCCCAGCAAAGCGCAATTTAATCCTGTAGGGAAGCGGTATTGCCATAATTTTTTGATAGTAAAAATATTGCAAGACCGCCGATTACCCCTGGAGCAACCCAAAAGATGATTTGCGCATCTCCTAAATGGCTAAAAATATGTCGACCGCCAAATGCAATAAACGCAGTATAGGCACCAATTCCTGAGCCGATCATGGCGCTTAAATGCTCGATTATCCATTGCTTTTGAGAATGTTGTTGCTTTAGGCAAAAACGCAGCATGCTAAAACCTATTCCACAGCCCAATATTCCAAAAGTAATATGCAAGGTTGTGTGATTCAACAAACCGTTAACGGTTGTTATACCACCACCTATTATAAGTAATACAAGTGGCATAATATGACTGAACCTGCGCAGCGCTTCAGGGTTGTTTTTGTGTTTTAAAACCGCTTCGCCTTGGCGAATACTGCTATAAGTAATTAAACTCAAGTACAACAGAAACCCCCAAAAAATACGTAAACTGGCCGTGAAGTTTTGCGGATCAGTTTCTTCTGTCATTAAATGGCCTTTTATTGCAAGTGGATCATAGATCACCAGTATTGCCATGAGTGCACCTGAACAAGCAACGGCATACATCGTCCAACTATAGTAGCGACCAAATTTTTTGTGATTAAGACTTCCTTTTAACGAGACTAGAGGAATCCAAAATACAATGAGAGCCATAGTTCCTAAAATGATATGCGCTGAAAATAAAATACTGTGTAAAGTTGCCATTTCAATCTCCAATAAGACAATATGCTAAATTCAAATAATCGATAAACTATCTGATTTAATTTGAATCCAGTTTAGGTATTCTTGATTTTTTGTTTAGTGCCAAAAGTCACAATCTAAAACATGACTTTTGGCCTATAGTGTTCAACTCAAAGATTGTTCATACTCAAGGTATCGAATGGCGTCAGTATCTGGGTTATCACAACCCTATCGTGGTTACTAAATGCAAAACTTTAAACAATTTTTTAATATTGAAAATCTCTCAGCCGTTTTTCCATGGGCTGTGGTAAGTGGCATTGTGATGTTTTTAATGCTGAGTTCAGGAAATTATTCCGCTCAAATAATGCTTGTTACCGGTGTCGCATTAATTATTTACATAGTGTCTTTCATGGTTGCGATATCCGATAACAAATATCGCAATGACATGGCTTATCGCCTGATTTTAATAGCAGTTCAATATATCGCTATTGTATCTCTTGCATTTTTGACTCCTTTCACCTTTGTGGCGATTTTGGTTACCATTTGGAGTGCTCAATTACCCTATTTTATGCCATTCAAACAAACCTTGGTTACGTCGCCCATTTGGTCGGCACCCTTTTGGGTAATAATGTATTTTTATTGGCACGTGGATTCGGCAATGCTATCTGCGTTGCTATTCTGGACGTTTAATATTTTTGCCCTTGTCATGGTAAATGCAAATATTAAAGAGAAACGCGCAACCGAACAGGCGATGGAGCTTAATCGTGAATTAATGGCAACTCAAAGGTTGTTAGGAGAGGCATCAAAACAAGCGGAGCGAGTACGTATTGCTCGTAATATTCATGATTTACTAGGACACCATTTGACTGCATTGACGATTAATTTACAGGTGGCTTCTCGGATTTCAGATGGTGAAGCTCAGGCTAAAATTCAACAATGCCACGGTTTAGCTAAACTATTATTAAGTGATGTTCGCGAAGCCGTTTCTGAAATTCGTGAAAAGTCGCATATCGAATTAAGTCAGGCCCTTCATGCGCTATTAGATGATGTACCTAACCTGCGAATTACACTAGATATTGAAGTTAATTTGAATATATCCGATGTTAATGTAGCAGAAGCCATTTTACGCAGTGTGCAAGAGTCTGTTACTAATACGTTGCGTCACAGTAATGCTAAGCATTTCAATATTCAATTAGCCCACAAAAATAATACTGTCCAGCTGACAATGTATGACGACGGTAGGCAAAAACAGCAAAATAAAATACAAGAGGGTAATGGTTTGATTGGGATGCGCGAAAGAATCGTTAACCTTGGAGGAACTATCGATACTGCACTAACGGCAACAGGGTTTCGCACAAAAATAGAATTACCGGAGCTAACATGAGTATTAATGTGATGGTTGTAGACGACCAAACCTTGGTCCGTGAAGGGATTAAAAGCCTTTTGTCGCTAGCGCCGGAGATCAACATTGTTGCAGAAGCAGCCGATGGCAAAAGTGCATTGAATATCATTGCAACACATAAGCCCGATGTCGTACTCATGGATATTCGGATGCCAATCATGAATGGAATTGAAACGGTTGAAGCCTTAAATCTGAAGGCACCAGCAGAAATTCCACCAGTGATTATGCTCACAACTTTTGATGAACATCAGCTTGTTATCCAAGCTATTCAAGCGGGGGCGAAAGGGTATTTACTGAAGGATGTATCGTTAGAAACCTTGGTCGAGGCTATTGTTAAAGTACATAGCGGAGAAACATTAATTCAACCTGGCCTTACGCAGCGTGTATTAAAAAGTCTGCAAGGTAAAGAAACTGCGTTTGAAAGCTCTATCGCCCCGATTCCTCTTAGTGCTAAAGAAGTTGAAATATTGCGATTAATTGCTGCTGGTTGCAGTAATCGTGAAATCTCCGAGTTGATGTTTAAATCTGAAGGTACGGTTAAAAATCAGGTTTCGAATGTATTAGATAAATTAGGCGTGCGCGATCGCACTCGTGCTGTTTTAAAAGCTATCGAGCTCGGGTTTATCTAAACTAACCGGAAAGGTAACCGTGAATTCGACGCCTTTTCCAATTTTAGATTTACAATCAATGTGCCCAGCTAATACTTTAACCACAATGTCGTAACATATGTGCATACCCAAACCAGAACCGCCATTGTGCCGAGCGCTGGTAAAAAATGGTTTGTATAAGTTTTCAATCGTATATTCTGACATCCCACAACCGTTATCTTTGTATATTAGCTCTAACATCGGTTGACCTATCGCTTGCTCGATAACCCTTATTTTAAAGAAAATATGACCAATTTGCTTTGCGTCAAAACCGTGTTGCACAGAGTTCATAATCAGATTTATCAGTAATTGGCTAATCGCACCGGGATTACTATAGACTTCCAATTCAGGATCTATGTCAAAACAAAATTTTTGATTGGAGCGCTTTAAGCGTGGTTTCAGGGTCAATAAAATTTCATTTACGTAACTAATAAGATTAATTTTACGAGCTTCTTGACTGTGCTGGTCTAAGGAAAGTTGTTTGAAGGTTTTAATTAACTGAGTAGAGCGAATCAAATTGCGTTCAACAATATCAACACTCTCTTCGGTAGCGGCAAAAAATTGTTTTAACTCGGACCGTTTCAGTTGTTCTTGTTGAAAGGCTTGTGTCGTCTTGCTCAGAATACTGCGTAAGTAGGAAATCGCTGTGATAGCAACACCTGTTGGTGTATTGATCTCATGCGTTAGACTCGACATCATGGTTCCCAAAGCCGCCATATTTTCTAATTCGACTAATTGGTTTTGTACCTCGTTGCGCTGATCTAACGCCTTTTTCAACATATGATTGGTATTGGTTAATTCTTGTGTTCGTTCTTCAACTCGTCTTTCTAATTCGGCATTGGTTTCTTTCAGTTGTTGAATGTTGTTAGCTCGTTCAAGAATAATTGAGACAATTTGAGCCTCGTAGGTCAAGGAGTCTATATCGTCTTGTTCAGGGACTCCGGAGGTCGGAAAAAACATAGAAAATGTGCCAAACACTTCGCCATTAGGGGAAATGATCGGTTGTGACCAACAGCAGCGTATACCGCAAGCAATGGCGACATTTTGTAATTTATGCCAGTGGGGATCTTGAATAATATCTTCACTTACGGCTAATTCTCTTTTGCCTATTGCTACAGCGCAAGTTGTTGCAGCAGGAAATACCTTTTGATTTTTTAAAGCCTCCAGAAGCGGCAGTGGTAAACTTGGCCCAACGAATGGGTTTAGCACAGTGCGTGAGCTATCTAACAAGCTAATCAAACATTTAAGCCCTGTCGTTGCAGATTCTAGACTTGATACTAATTCGCTTAGGACTTCTTCGAGGGGATTACCATTAACCAACATGTCTAACGCATTTATGCGACCGGACTCAATCGCATTATGTCGCTTCAAATGCGTGTAATTGCTTGCACCGCGAATGTTGATAACCTTGTGAGATTTCATATTAATGATTGCTTTATTCTTAATCCGTTAGTAGCAATTTTAAACAATGTAGCATAAAAGCCGCTGCTGTCTACGCTAAATTTGCTCGTTAAAGGTCACCGTGAATAGCTTGCAAGGCCGCTATAGCGGCAATCGCTGCGGTTTCCGTTCTTAACACTCGAGGACCCATTTGCACTGTTTGAAAGCCAACTTGCTCAGTGGCATAGATTTCAGACTCGGTAAATCCACCTTCTGGTCCTATCAATAATTTAACTCCACTGGAGGGGATTGATAAGTGTTTAATACTCTTTTCAGCTCTGGGATGTAAGGTTAATCGAAGCTGTGTGGTGGATTGTTTTGTCCATTCATGAATCGATGTGCATGGATGTAATGTGGGAATTTGATTTCTACCACATTGTTCACAGGCTGAAATAATTAACTTTTGCCATTGCTGGCATTTTTTTTCCCAGCGTTCAGCTGATAATTTCACGCCACATCTTTCGGTGATCAATGGCGTAATTTCAGTGACACCGAGTTCAACTGCTTTTTGAATTGCCATATCCATTCTGTCGCCTCGTGAGACACCTTGACCTAAATGAATATTTAATGTGGATTCGACGTTGATAGACAGTTTTGCGTCAATTAACACCTTTGCTTGACGTTTTTTGGCAGTCACTAGTTCAGCGCTATATTCGTTGCCATCGCCATTAAACAGCACTAATGGGTGACCTTCGTTTAGACGCAGAACACTGACTATATGGTTTGCAGCATCAGGGGTGAGATCAATAATCTGATCAACAATGAGTAAGTCGGGGTGATAAATTCTTGGAATTCGCATGGGATTACAACAGCAGTTAACAATGCACTATATGGTATATCAAGTAGAAGGTATCTCAACTAAAGAATTACCGACCATTGGCAAACAACCAAGTAAGTCTATTTAATTAATAAGCAAAGCCAGTGATTTTCAAATCAAATGCGGTGATTTTGTCACCGCATTTGAATTAATCAATCATAGAGAAGAATAAATCTTGGCTATTGTTAGTTGGCATTTAACGTTTTAGTTGAAGTCATTCTATTGTGCGAGCTATCAGTAGATTCCTGCTGATTATTAATAGAAGCATTCTTGCGCGCAAACGCAGTGTGTTCACCCGTATCTTTAGCAAGGCAAAAGACCAATAGAATTATCAAACTAACGAAGATAAGAGAGAGAATTAACATTTTCAATTCCTTTAAAAATATTACTAAGAACCCTTAATTAAGGGGCGAATAGCATAGCACTTCTATTAACTAAAGTAGAGTTTAAAATGCTTAAAAAATAAACATTAGTAAAACCCTAACAAATTCAGGTATTTGTAAATAACCAACATTTTTAAAAGGAGTTCAGCTACCTGTTCTTAATATTAAACAGTGATAAAAATTTTGTTTTAATACAAAAATATGTTGAACAAATTCTGAAATAAAATCCAAGATATTGAATGTCGAAGCCTTCAAATCCGAGGGATAAAGTAACTTTGATTTTTGACAATTCAATGACAACACTCTAAATGATTAAAAGAATTAAGCGAATTAAACTTTAGTCTATGACGCTAAATTGCGACATATACATTAGTCTAATTTGACAAAAAAAGGGTGCATATCTTGTTGTTTCCTTTATTATTTCGTCGTCCCACTAATTACCAAGTAGTGATGTTAGCCAAATAAATGAAAAGGCTTTCTTTTGGTGTAGGACTATCGCTATTCAAAGAATTAAAAAATGTTCGGGAGAAACAAAAAATGCTTGAAGATATAAATGTATCAGAGTTAGTTGAAACTTATGTAATTCCTTGGGGGCTGAACATATTGTTCGCCGTCATCATTTACATTATCGGTAAAATGGTTGTTGGAATTCTTGTCAATGTGTTTGGCAAAGTTATGGCTCGCTCTAAATATGACGACATGCTTGTCGACTTTTTAAAGGCCATAGTTAACGCTATTTTAATGTTGTTTGTTATTGTTGCCTCATTAGACCAACTAGGTGTAGATACTACGTCCTTAGTTGCAATTTTAGGTGCTGCAGGTTTGGCAATTGGTTTGTCACTACAAGGTTCTTTACAGAATTTTGCTGCAGGTGTGATGTTGCTTGTTTTCCGCCCATTTACTCGCGGAAATTTCATCGAAGCAGCTGGTACTGCTGGTGTAGTTAAAGATATCACTATCTTCACTACAGTAATGACAACGCCTGATAACAAAGAAATTATTGTTCCAAACGGTGCTATCTATAGCGGTAACATTGTAAACGTATCAGCAAAAGAAACTCGTCGAGTGGATATGGTTGTTGGTATCGGTTACGACGCTGATCTTAAGAAAGCTAAAGAAGTGCTTATTGAAATGGTTAATGCTGATGAGCGTATCCTAAAAGATCCTGCGCCTACAGTTGCTGTTTCAGAATTGGCAGATAGCAGTGTTAACTTTATCGTTCGTCCTTGGGTAGCTTCTGCTGACTACTGGGCTGTTAAATTTGACTTCACTGAAGCGGTTAAACTTCGCTTTGACCAAGAAGGCATTAGCATTCCATTCCCACAAATGGATGTGCATTTACATAAAACAGAAGAGTAATCTTCCGTTAAATATAAAAAATGCCCCTAATTAGGGGTATTTTTTTTAACTAAAATTAACTCGATACGGATAGTTACATTTACGGGAAATTACATTTTACAGTTCGGTTTATCGGTTGCTTGATTCGCCAATGCTTGTGCTGCCGACATATTGGCCGTAAGGGTTTCAATCCGCGTTGTGGGGGAGGGGTGAGTAGACATAAATTCAGAAGTCCGTTGTCCATCACTTGCCTTGTCCATATTCTTCCATAATTCAACCGACTGAGTAGGGTCAAACCCAGCTCTTGCCATCAACTCTAAGCCTATTAGATCGGCTTCAGTCTCGTGAGTGCGGCTAAATGGCAGTTGTACACCGACTTGAACCCCTAAACCAATACCAGCCATAATCATGTTGCTATTTGCCACTTGTTTAGCATTTAAGATTTGATTGGTCGCCTCTAAACCTATGCCGATTAGCGCCGAATTGGACATTCTTTCATTTCCATGTTCAGCAATAACATGGCCAACTTCATGACCGATAACAGCGGCCAATTGATCTTGATTTTGAGCTACTTTAAGCAGCCCAGTGTAAACACCAATCTTTCCCCCTGGCAACGCGAAGGCGTTAACTTGATCGTCTTCAAAAACTACCAGCTCCCATTGGCCATCAAAGACACTGCTAGGCACATGTTTGGTTATGAAGCCTGCAACACAAGAAACATATTGATTATCTACTCCTTGTTGCGAGACTTTCTGTTCTATTTTCATACCATCGAAAGCTTGCGCTCCCATATCCGCTAATTGATCTTTAGAGTAGAGCTTTAATTGGGACCTGCCTGTGGGAGAGGTAGAACAAGCCGTTAGTAATACTGCGCTAATGGTAGCTGCTAGACATGTTTTGGAGATGTGTTTAAACATAAATGATTTCCGATTTCCCGTTAACTGCACTAATTCTTAATTGTTAAGCTTCAATTCAGTTTTAGATCAGTATGCTGGTAATAATTAATTAACAAGATGTGTATCTATGAAAATGACATTCATAAAATTAGCGGCACTGAGTTTGCCATTTTTAGTATCATCTTGCGCATCTCATCATACGCGAAATTCTGAACGTAACCAATTTGTCACTGAGCTATATGCCAATGTCGATCAAATATACGATGTTAAATTTGAATCTCATGCTGGCGAGGCCGCTGCGAGTTGGGGGCTTTGGGGCGCATTGAATAATGTTTACGGAAGCGACAGGCAGATTCTTGCAGGTGCACTAATTGGTGCTTTCTTCGGTGGATTGCTCACCAGTATTGAAGAGGGCCCTAGTAGAGGGTTCGAGTACCATCTCACCGCAACTGACGGTGAGTATTTAGTTGTGGTTTTAGATTACTTCCCAGCTGATGAGGGGGAATGCGTACGAGTTCGGATGGCCAATAAAGTGCATATGATTTTGGTGAATTCTGATTATTGTCAAATTATTGATTAACAATATCTGTTAAAACAAAAATAGCGTCTAAAAGACGCTATTTTGAGTTTAACTAATCATCATATGATGTCTAATTAATTTATAGTGCAGCCTTCAATTGCTCAGCTTTATCTGTCGCTTCCCAAGGAAACTCTTCGCGGCCAAAGTGACCGTAAGCAGCTGTCGCTTGATAGATAGGACGTTCAAGATCGAGCATTTTTATTAGGCCATAAGGACGAAGGTCAAAATTAGCTCTTACTAAATCGGTGAGTTTTTGATCTGAGATAACACCAGTACCAAAAGTTTCAATGCTAATTGATGTTGGTTCGGCTACGCCAATTGCATAAGAAACTTGGATTTCACAACGTTTAGCTAACCCTGCTGCAACTATATTCTTAGCTACATAACGCCCGGCGTAAGCCGCTGAACGATCAACTTTAGAGGGATCTTTTCCTGAGAAACAGCCACCACCATGACGGGCCATGCCGCCATAAGTGTCGACTATTATTTTACGACCAGTCAATCCACAGTCACCCATTGGACCACCAATAACAAATCGGCCTGTTGGGTTAATCAAAAATTTTGTTTTGGCTGACAACCACTTTTCAGGCAGCACGGGTTTGATAATTTCTTCCATAACGGCTTCTTGCAAATCAGCAGTGCTGATTGAGTCACAATGTTGAGTTGACAATACAACTGCGTCTATGCCGACAGGTTGATTATTTTCATAGATAAAAGTGACTTGGCTTTTGGCATCAGGGCGCAACCAAGGCAACGAGTTGTTTTTTCTGACTTCTGCCTGACGTTTTACCAGACGATGGGAATAAGTAATTGGCGCAGGCATTAAAACATCGGTTTCATCACTGGCATAGCCAAACATCAAGCCTTGATCTCCCGCACCTTGCTCTTCTGGACGACTACGATCAACACCTTGATTAATATCTGGTGACTGTTTACCTATGGCGTTGAGCACTGCACATGAATCTGCGTCAAAACCCATATCTGAGTGGGTATAGCCAATTTCGCGAACGGTTTTGCGTGTCAATTCTTCAATGTCTACCCAAGCCGAGGTGGTCACTTCACCACCCACAAGTACCATTCCGGTTTTGACAAACGTCTCACAAGCCACACGGGCTTTAGGGTCTTGGGTTAAAATGGCATCTAACACTGCATCAGAGATTTGATCTGCAATTTTGTCTGGGTGCCCCTCAGAAACAGACTCTGAAGTAAAAAGATGTGATGTCATGTGTTTTTCCTTTCTTGAATTCGCTTAATAGATTCACGCCAAAAGTGATTTCTTATCGGCAATAGTTGCATTCTAATCATTATTTTCTAAAATACCAGTCTTTCCGTCTAGACGTCCAAATGGCTATATGTTCAGAATGGTTTCCACTTGTATGTACGTGAATTACCAGAAAAGGAATAGAACATAACCAAAAAAAGCATAATCAATAATGAATAAGCGTTGCAGTTCGGCGATGGCTGGTGGAAAATGTTCAACCCCAAAATGAATACAAGCAAATTAATCAATGTCATAGCCAATTTAGTTAGGCGTTGAGCATGCTTTTAGGCAATTATTTATAGCAGGAGACACCATGCCTTCACGTCGAGAACTAGCCAATGCCATTCGCGCTTTATCAATGGATGCGGTACAACAAGCTAATTCAGGTCACCCCGGAGCACCAATGGGAATGGCTGATATTGCACAAGTATTGTGGAGTGATTTTATGCACCACAATCCAGCTAACCCGAAATGGGCTAACCGTGACCGCTTCGTGTTGTCTAATGGTCATGGCTCGATGTTGATCTATTCTTTGTTGCATCTAACCGGTTACGACTTGCCAATTGAAGAATTAAAAAACTTTCGTCAATTGCATTCAAGAACTCCAGGTCACCCAGAGTATGGCTACGCACCTGGAGTTGAAACCACTACCGGTCCTTTAGGACAAGGTATTAGTAACGCTGTTGGTATGGCAATCGCTGAAAAAATGTTAGCAGCACAATTTAATCAACCTGAGTTTGATATTGTTGATCATTTCACCTATTGCTTTTTAGGTGATGGTTGTTTGATGGAAGGGGTTTCTCATGAAACTTGTTCACTTGCTGGAACTTTAGGTTTAGGTAAGTTGATCGCCTTTTGGGATGACAACGGTATTTCCATTGATGGTGAAGTAGAAGGTTGGTTTACTGACGATACTCCTGCTCGTTTTGAGTCTTATGGTTGGCACGTTATTGCTGACGTGGATGGACACGATCCTGAAGCCATCAATGCTGCAATCAAAGCGGCTAAAGCAGAAACTTCTAAACCCACCATGATTTGTTGTAAAACAGTCATCGGATTTGGTTCACCTAATAAATCAGGTAGCCACGATAGTCATGGTTCACCTTTAGGTCTTGATGAAGTTGAAGCAACCCGCAAAGAACTTAACTGGAACCATGCCCCTTTCGTTATTCCTGAAGATATCTACGCACAATGGGATGCGAA
The DNA here is from genome assembly GCF_018860635.1 of Aliiglaciecola lipolytica. Classification (GTDB taxonomy): domain Bacteria; phylum Pseudomonadota; class Gammaproteobacteria; order Enterobacterales; family Alteromonadaceae; genus Aliiglaciecola; species Aliiglaciecola lipolytica_A. Next base: position 59,953 of record NZ_JAHKPT010000006.1, on the reverse strand, counting down.
ACAAACAGGTTTAGAGCTTGAGCAACAGTGGAATGGAAAGTTTGCTAAATACGCAGAAGCATATCCAGAGTTAGCCAGTGAGTTTACCCGTCGTTTAAATGGTGACTTACCTGCTGATTTCAGCGATAAAGCCGCCGCATATATTAAACAAACCCAAGAAAAAGCTGAAAACGTTGCGAGTCGTAAGTCTTCGCAAAATGCAATTGAAGCCTTTGCCAGTTTACTACCTGAAGTGGTTGGTGGTTCAGCCGATTTAGCCGGATCTAACCTAACATTGTGGTCTGGTTCAAAAGGTATTACCGCCGATGATGCCAGTGGCAACTATATTTTCTACGGCGTACGTGAATTTGGTATGAGCGCGATCATGAATGGTATTGGGCTGCATGGCGGCTTCAGAACTTATGGTGCAACCTTCTTAATGTTCATGGAATACGCTCGTAATGCTGTGCGTATGTCTGCGTTGATGGGAATTCCTAATATTTTCGTTTATACCCATGATTCCATTGGACAAGGGGAAGATGGTCCAACTCATCAACCTATTGAGCAAGTAGCGAATTTGCGTCTAACTCCAAATCTAACGACGTGGAGACCTTGTGATGGAGCTGAAACAGCTGTGGCTTGGAAAGCGGCAATTGAGCGTAAAGATGGACCATCAGCACTGGTATTCAGCCGTCAGGGTTTACCTGCACAATCTCGCAATGAGCAGCAACTTGCTGATATCGCCAAAGGTGGATATGTTTTGCTGGATTGTGATACGACACCTGAAATCATCTTGATTGCCACAGGCTCTGAAATCGCTATCACGGTTGAAGCTGCGCAAAAATTAACTGCGCAAGGTAAGGCTGTACGTGTAGTATCTATGCCTAGCACCAATGTCTTTGATGCCCAAGATGCTGATTATCGTGAGTCTGTATTACCTCGCAGCGTGACAAAACGTGTTGCTGTTGAAGCGGCTCATGTGGATTTTTGGCACAAATATGTTGGATTCGATGGCAAAATCGTTGGTATGACTACCTTTGGTGAGTCTGCCCCTGGTGGCGCGTTGCTGAAATACTTTGGTTTTACCGCAGATGCTATCGTAGAGGCGGCGAATTCATTATAATCGAGCGCAAAATAAACTAGCGTTACTAACCTAAGGTTTTTAGTGTTGGTAACCTAATTACTAGAAAAGGGTACACTTGTAACAGAGCGTGCCCATTTATGTATTAAGAGTGACATGATACGAATTGCAATAAATGGCTTTGGTCGCATAGGTCGAAACGTATTGCGGGCTTTGTACGAAACAGCTCGACACGAACAAATCAAAATTGTTGCAATTAATGAGATTGCTAATCCTGAAGGCATCGCTCATTTATTAAAATACGACACAGCTCACGGTCGTTTTGGATTTCCGGTTTCCCTGAATGGGGATTGTTTGAATGTGGCCGGTGATACGATTCAATTGCTACAGTTCGCTACTTTAGACAAGCTACCCTGGGCCGAGCTCGATGTGGATTTAGTCTTAGAGTGCACAGGCGTTCACAACGATAGAGCGGATGCGGAAATTCATATTGCCCAAGGCGCTAAAAAAGTACTTTTTTCCCACCCATCGACACCAGACATGGATGCTACTGTTATTTACGGTATCAATGATGACTTGTTGCAAAGTGATGATCGCATTGTTTCCAATGGCTCTTGTACTACAAATTGCATAGTGCCGGTAATTCAAGTTCTTGATAAAGCATTTGATGTGTTAAGCGGCACAGTCACAACCATTCATTCTTCTATGCATGATCAACAAGTGATTGATGCGTATCATCCAGATTTGCGCCGAACACGAGCTGCTAGCCAATCGATTATTCCCGTAGATACCCGATTAGCTGCTGGTATTGAACGGGTGTTGCCAAAATTTGCAGGAAAATTTGAAGCGATCGCTGTCAGAGTGCCTACAATTAATGTCACAGCGATGGACTTGAGTGTGACAGTAGATAAAAAAGTGTCAATAAATGACATTAATCAGGTGTTGAAACAAGCAGGTCAGGGCAGATTAAACGGAATATTGAGTTACACTGAAGAGCCTTTGGTATCAATAGACTTCAATCATGATCCACATTCTTGTATCGTGGATGGCACACAAACCAGAGTGAGTCACAAACAACTTGTGAAAACACTGGTATGGTGTGATAACGAGTGGGGTTTTGCGAATCGAATGTTAGACACTGCGCAAGCTATGTTTCGTATTTGAACTATAAATGTAATTAAAAATAAATATACTTAATGATGTTATAGATTAACAATCAATAATAGCAAGATTAAAGGAACCTATATGTCGATACTCAGTATGGCAGATTTGACCCTCGCAGATAAACGAGTGTTAATACGCGAAGATCTCAACGTGCCAGTCAAAGATGGCAAAGTGACATCAGATGCGAGAATTAAAGCAGCCTTACCAACGATTAAACTAGCGCTTGAAAAAGGTGCCAAGGTAATGGTGATGTCGCACCTAGGCAGACCCACTGAAGGCGAGTTTGACGCTCAGTACTCCATGCAACCTGTCGTCAACTATTTGAATGATCACCTCGATTGTCCGGTTAGTTTAGCCTCTGATTATCTTGATGGTGTGGAAGTGGCAACAGGTGAAGTTGTCGTTTTAGAAAACGTACGTTTCAATGTAGGTGAGAAAAAAGACGACGAAGGGCTTGCAAAGCAGTATGCTGGCTTATGTGATGTGTATGTAATGGATGCTTTTGGCACCGCGCACAGAGCGCAGGCTTCCACCCATGGCGTGGGTAAGTTTGCTCCAATAGCTTGTGCGGGACCTTTGTTAGTCAATGAATTAGATGCACTTGGTAAAGCTTTAGACAATCCAGCCCGACCTTTGTTGGCTATTGTGGGTGGTTCTAAAGTTTCTACTAAATTAACCGTGTTAGAGTCACTTTCTAGTAAAGTTGATCAATTAATCGTTGGTGGCGGGATTGCCAATACATTTATTGCTGCACAAGGGCATAATGTGGGCAAATCTTTATATGAAGCAGATTTGATTCCTGAAGCAAAACGATTAATGCAGACGGCAAGTGACAACGGTGGCAATATTCCAGTACCCGTGGATGTGGTGACTGGCACTGAGTTTTCAGAAACCGCATCAGCCAGTTTGAAGGCTGTTACACAAGTCGCAGACGAAGATATGATTTTTGATGTTGGACCACAAACATCAAATCAACTTGCCGCGTTAATTCGACAGGCGGGAACTATCGTATGGAACGGGCCAGTAGGGGTTTTTGAATTCGATCAATTTGGTGAAGGAACCAAAGCAATTTCGTTGGCAATTGCACAAAGCAGTGCTTTTTCAATTGCTGGTGGTGGTGATACTTTGGCAGCAGTAGACAAATATGGTATATCTGACAAAGTTTCGTATATATCAACAGGTGGTGGTGCTTTCTTGGAGTTCTTAGAAGGCAAAACGTTACCTGCTGTAGCAATGTTGGAAGCAAGGGCAAAAGAGTGACAGTCGTCAGATTGATTACTCCAAGAAGAAGAAGTGTAGTGAAACACTCAAGTTAAGTTTTGTATTCTACTCAAATAAAAAGGAGTGTTGCGGATGGCATCACAAGCACAACTAGACATGCTTAAAAAAATAGAGTCCGATAATGGATTTATCGCGGCCTTGGATCAAAGTGGTGGTAGTACCCCAAAAGCATTAAAACTGTATGGCGTGACCGAAGATGAATATAACGGTGACGAAGAGATGTTCGGTAAAGTGCACGAAATGCGCACTCGAATCATCACCAACAAAGCGTTTAATGGTAAGCGAGTACTAGGCGCTATTTTGTTTGAAAATACCTTAGATAGGGATATTGAAGGTAAAGCCAGTTCTCACTATTTGTGGCAAGAAAAGCAAGTTGTCCCATTTCTTAAAGTGGATAAAGGGTTAGAAGCAGAAGAGAATGGCGTTCAGCTAATGAAAGCAATGCCTGGCTTAGATGACGTTCTTGATAAAGCCAATGCGAAAGATGTATTTGGTACCAAGATGCGCTCAGTGGTGAAATCTGCCAATCCGGCTGGCATTAAAGCCGTAATTGAACAGCAGTTTTTAGTAGGGCAACAAATATTGGCTAAGGGACTAGTTCCTATTATAGAACCAGAAGTTGATATTCATGCGCCTGATAAAGAAGCCGCTGAAGCAATTCTTAAAGCTGAAATTTTAGCTCAATTGGATGCATTACCAGACACCCAGCAAGTGATGTTAAAACTGACTTTGCCTGAAGTGAATGGTTTTTATTCTGAGCTAATTGAGCACCCTCGTGTACTCAAAGTGGTTGCTTTGTCTGGTGGTTATTCAAGAGAAGAAGCCAACAACCGTTTAAAGGCAAATAAAGGTATTATTGCAAGTTTCTCACGAGCTCTATCAGAAGGGTTATTTGCGCAACTTTCTGATAAAGAATTTGAAGAAACCCTAGATGCTTCTATTGAAAGTATCTATCAAGCTTCAATTACCTAGTAATAGTGTAAATGACTAAACAGCCGGACTTTTGTCCGGCTTTTTTGTTTTCTGCTGTTAGGTTTAACATTTTTTGATTATCACGACTAAAATATAACGGCTGACTGAGCACTGAAAAATTCCGGTTACCGACATTAGGATAATTATGAAATTCGAATTGCCATTGCCGTTGTATAAAAAGCTTACGGTAACATTCCGAGTTGAGCCCGGATGTCTAGGGCCAGAGGGCGCAGCCCACATAAAGGGGTTTTGTAAACACGCAAAAAAAATGGTGGTGGCTTTAGATTCCGATTTTATTCGTTGGGTGATTATCCCAAGGTATGATAAATCTTTGCCAGAAACCGAATATAAAACGAATGGGAAGCGTTTAAATCAGCAGCAAGCTGCATTGTATCTTAGTGCCTTTAATAAAAACCTAGACGATTTTGAGGCTCATCTTGATGAGCAATTAACCCATTTAATTGATAGTTATCTAGGCCGTTAAGTCAACTCGCAGTGGATCTCAATGAATGCTCTATTTGCTGTTTAACAACGGTTAAGAGTAAGACAGTTTATAATCTAAAACACCTAAGTATTCGGCTTCTCTAGCCAAATCTGCACTGATAATCGGCTTGTGCATTAACCACTGTTCAGGGAAGGTGATTTGTAATGATTTATCTTCTATTACAATCTTAAACTCAGGCAAAAAGTCATCTTGCCGTTTGATATTAAGTAGTACACCTAAGCGTAAAATTATAATCAGTTTTTTTACCGCCTCTGAATCAAATTGCCAAAATTCCGGAAGTTCGTCAGGACGTATTTTTTTGCGGTGAAATCGAGCTAAAATCGAAAGTAATATTTGTTGCTCTTGGTTAAAACCGTGCAAGTCCACATTATGCAAAATGTATCCTGAGTGGCGCTGCACGCCACGGGAGTTTATTTGCAGTCCAACCTCATGTAACAGCGCCGCCCAACTCAATAAGTTACGATATTCTTGACCGCCGATTTTCCACACTTTCTTACACTGGTTATATACCTCTAGAGTCGTCACATGAACGCGTTTTGCTTGGTCTACATCGACATCATAGCGGGTCGCCAGACTTTGTGCTGTGCGTTCACGAATATCGTGATGCGCCAGGTGTTCTTCCATTTCGTATATCACACCTTCCCGTAAAGCTGCGGCAGAATATTCTACTGAATCTATTTTGAGGCTTTTAAAGATTCCAATTAAGATTGAAATACCAGCAGCTAAGACTGGAATTCGGTCTTCTGTGACGGCTAACTTTAAGTCTTTGATATGGCCTGCGGATATACACTTGTCGCGCAACGTTTTTAGGTTGTCCAGTGATACAAAACCCTCTGGATTAGCATCATCTAATGATTGGGCTAACAGCACTATTGCCTTGATGGTGCCAGAGGTGCCGATACAGTGTCGCCAACCCAGTTTTAGGTATTTAGCGTCTATCAATTCAAGTTCTTGTTGGGCTGCGGTAATCGCCTTTTTAAAGGCGCCAGCCGTGAGAGCCCCCTCCGCAAAAAAACGCTTTGTATAACTCACACAGCCCATTTGTAAGCTGCGCATTATTTTACTATCAAAACCTTCGCCAATGATAAATTCAGTTGAACCTCCACCAATATCGACTACTAGCCTTTGGCCATTATTTTGAACTGTGTGGGCGACCCCTGAGTAGATTAAACGAGCTTCTTCAATACCGGATATTACTTCGATAGGGTAAGGTAAAATTTGCTTAGCCGCTTGAATAAAATCTTTTGCGTTTTTGGCTTTACGCAGCGTGTAAGTAGCCACAATTCTTACCGTGTCAGGTTCAAAGCCTTTGAGACTCTCAGCAATTATTTGTAGGGTATCTAAGCCTCTTTGCATGGCTTCGTCGGATAAGCGATGATGTTTATCTAAACCATCAGCTAAACGAACCTTCTGCTTAACACGGTGCAGGATTTGCACACTACCGGCAACAATTCGCGCGATCACTAGATGAAAGCTATTCGAGCCGATATCAAGCGCCGCAACTTGAGTTGTGGGTCTAGCTTCAATATTACTGAAGGCTTCACTGAATTGTGACATTTATGACATCATTCCTTAAGGCGGCTTACATCTCGATATAGTGTATTATTCTAGTGATTTTAGATAGTGATAAATTTCCACTTGAGAACGTAGTTTTTTACGATTTCCACGCTTCACATATTTATTGGTTTGTTCCGCATCAATGATTCGTGCTTTGATGGTGTCTTTCAATTGCAGTTCCAGAATATGAATAATGCGTTTTTTTAAGTCTTCATCATAAATAGGACAACCCACTTCAATGCGATTATCCATATTTCTTCCCATCCAATCGGCCGAAGAAATAAACACTTTAGGATTTCCCGCATTTGTAAAAGACATCACTCTTGGGTGTTCTAAAAAGCGATCTACAATACTAATAATAGTGATGTTTTCACTTACTCCGGGAATATTCGGTATAAGTGAACACATGCCACGGACTATGGCTCTTACTTTGACACCAGCCTGACCGGCTCGATATAAATCGTCAATTAATTGTTGGTCAACTAGGTTATTCACTTTTAAAGTGATGCCTGATGGTAAGCCTTCATTGGCATTTTGGATTTCTTGGCGCACTAAAATCTGAATTTTGGTGCGCGCATTTAGTGGCGATACTTGCAGATGTTGAAATTTATTGCGACGGTAAGGCAATTGAATCAAATCAAATACCCAAATTGCTTCTTGAGCTAATTCTTGGTTACGGGTAAACAGGCTAAAGTCAGTATAAATTTTAGCTGTTTTTTCATTGAAGTTACCCGTACCGAAATGAGAATAATGTACTAGCTCCCCTTTTTCTTCACGACTGACCACGCATAATTTACTATGGATTTTGAATGAAGGAGAACCTAACACAACTCGGATCCCGGCATCGGTCATGGTTTTTGACCATTCAATGTTGGCTTCTTCATCAAAACGCGCACGCAGTTCGACCACTACGGTTACTGTTTTACCATTGTCTACGGCGTCGATAAGTGAATTGACGATTCGCGATTTATTCGCTACGCGATAAATATTCAGACGGATATGTTTGACGCTGGGGTCAAATGCCGCTTGGCGCACAAACTCGGTAAAATGTAAAAATCGATGATAGGGATAATAAAGTAAAATATCTTTATGTTTAATAGCATCAAATACCGTGTCGAAATCAGTAAATAAGTGCGTATTTATTGCTGGTAGAGGTGGATTTTCTAAATAACTTCTGCCGACATTTGGGAAACCAATAAAGTCTTTGAAGTTTCGATAGGCACCGCCCGCTATCAAACTATCAAAAGAACTGATTTTTAAACGTTTCTTGAGATTTTTTAACATTTCTTCTGGCATATCAGCATCATAGATAACCCTTACAGGCTCAGCTATCAAACGTTGCTTCATGCTTTCAGACATTTTTTCTACGAAACTTTCATCAATCTCATCATTGATAGAATATTCTGAATCTCTGGTCACTTTAAATGAGTAAGCTTCCATTTCATCAAATTCAATAAAGCCTTTAAACACAATGCTTAAGCAAAGTTGAATAACGTCATCAATTAATATGATGTGTTTCTTTTTACGGCTTTTTTCAGGCGGAATTTGAATAAAACGCGACATGGCTTCGGTGGGCAACTCAATCGTTGCGTATTTAGTTGCTCGGTCTTTTTTATAAATAGCCACATATAAATAGGTGCCAAAGTCATTCAGGCGATCGACAAGGTTGACTTTTTTATGCAGTAATATAGGTGCAATATGGCGTAATATTTTGTTTTTAAAATAGTTTGTTAACCATTCTTGTTGATACGGGGATAGTTGGTTTTTGTCTACTATGTAGATGTTGTAGCGCTTCAGTCCGGCGATAACATCATCGTAAACTTTTTCAAAGTTATCCGTTAGCACCACCACTTTGTGTTGAATTTTTTCCATCAACAACTTGGTGTTTTCTGCTGCTTGCTCGTTACCTTCTTCTAAGTGAATATAAATTAAGCGTTTTACTTCCGCCACTCTGACTCGGTAAAACTCATCCATATTGCTGGAAAAAATGCCTAAAAATCGAATTCTTTCAACGATTGGATTGTGTTTATCCGCTGCTTCTTGCAATACACGTTCATTAAAAGAAAGCCAGCTTAGTTCTTTTGGATAATAGATTTGTTCTGGATACATTAGTTACCTGATTTTTCCCGAGCTTTTTCAATAGGATGGAATGTTCCATTGTTTGTATGACAGTTTTGTTAAATTCGATGATTTCAACCTAAATAACTACCTTAAATCTACATCGACAATCAAATCGTTGGCAATATCTTCTAGTGCGTCGGAAAGTTCATCAAGTTGGAAACCTTCGGGGATAGCAACAACCGCATGGGCTTTAAACAATAAACTGCCCCAATTCGGCGCGCTTTGGCAACTAGATTCAAATTTAATAATGTTTATATTAAAACGACTCAAGGTAGTTGTGAGTTCTTGCACAATACCTGGTTTGTCGTTGCCCGTAATATCAATTTCTACGATATCGGATTTGTTATTTGAGTCGTTATCAGCGCTCACCGAGTGGATAGTTAAGTTGGGATGCTTTTGCAAAAATTCGATTAGGGTGTCATGGTTTTCGACAGGAATATCAACTTCGACAAACCCAGCGAAATGACCCGCCATGTAGGAAAAGTTACTTGCTAACCAGTTGCCTCCTAAGGAATAAACTTTTTGCGCAAGTGACTCTACGAGTCCAGGTTTATCTTTTCCGATTAAAGTTAATATTATTGGTTTCATTGAAACACCCCTCAACTTAACTATTTTAAAGTTATACCTATCGAGTCGTGCTGGATAGATAAGATTGATTGACTAATTAGTATCATAGCCTAATCGTATGATAATTCGTAAATTAATCATTGTTTTGATTTGCGTCATTATATATGCCGATTCATCAATATGAGATGAGGTGACCGAAAAGATTGTCACTTGCCAGTTTGTCTATATCCATTACACTAGGCACAATTTCAAAATCAGGGTTAGTTTTGTGGGTCAGTCATCAATTGATGAATCATCGTCTAGCAATACCCAAACGGTGAAAGTCGCGCGTTTAAGGAAAGTAAAAAACCGTCTAGTTGCAGCAGCCATTGCAACATCAGGATGGTTAGTTTTGCTGACCCTGGGATTATTACTCTGGCAATTGGTCATCCAAGTTTTGCCCTTGGCTCGTGATGTGAGTATTTCACCAAAATATCAGTTTGCTATCACCCCAAATGAATCAATTTTATATCTTGGCGATGTTATCAATTCGGTGCCACTTGTTACCATGGATAAAGATTGTCGGGTGAATTTTTACTCTCAATCGGCAAGTAAGTCCAATTCAAGTTTAGTAAAAAGTAAAATTATCCCTGCGCTTTGCACCGACCAAGTAAAAGTTAAAGCCTATGATGGTCAACTGTACTTGGCGATATTGAGTCATTCAGGGATATTACGCATTGAAAAACTAAATCAAGTTGATAAACATTTATTTCCTGAGCTAGAAATGACACTGGCGGTAACCGACGTCGAACCTGTGATAAAAACGGATAAGTTTGACTTCCAACTGTCTGCAAACACGATCATGCTATCGGTGCAACAAGGTCAAATGTGGAAAGTATATAGCATTGACCGGCGCAGTAAAAATGAAATCGATGTTGTTGAGGTGAACAACCCTGAACATCTATTACTACTGCCGAGAATTGGACAATTTGTGTATGTTGCTGATAGCAAACTTACTACACATGACATCACCTCTGGCAGGTTAAACCACATTGCTTTTGATCAAGCCATCAGCACATTGAATGTCTTTCCAAGTCAACGCTCCCTGTTCATAGGTTTGCAGGATAAAACGCTGCAAAAATGGAGTATCGTGAATGCCCAAGGGCAATTAGTCTTTCAACCCATGTATTCAATGGTTACAGAGTATCAACCGAAAAATATTCTTATTCACCAATCTGAAAATGCAGCATTTATAACTGACCAAAAAAATCAGCTTAAGATCATTAATTATGTGACCGGAGAGCAAGTAAGCGACAGTTTCACTGAGCATATAAGTAATCAAATATTATTGAGCCAGAACCTTTTATACACAGTCACGAATAACACTTTGAATGTTTTCGATGTAAACTCGATCTCCGCTGTGAACTCGATTCAATCTTTGTGGGGAAAAAATAGTTATGAAGGTTACCCGCAAGCAGATTACGTTTGGCAAACTACGTCAGCTGCTGATTATCACGAAACCAAATTTAGTTTAGTTCCTCTGGTTATAGGTAGTTTAAAAGCATCCTTTTTAGCGCTTTTAATTGCGGTTCCGCTAGCTGTGTGCGCTGCAATTTATACTGGATTTTTCGCGCCAGAGCGATTGCGCAATTGGATTAAACCAAGCATCGAAGTGCTCGAAGCAATACCCTCTGTGGTGTTAGGTTTCATTGCGGCTATTTGGTTAGCTCCGTTAGCCGAGCAATTTATCTTGTCATTATTATTATTTGTCTTGCTGCTGCCTCTGGTTTTATTTTTGTTTGCGCTTTTACATCATCCTTTGGTGCAACGCTTACCCCAACGTTTTAAACAGGGATGGGAATTACCCCTTGCAAGCATTTTACTGATTGGCTTGGGCATTTTTGTGTATTCCATTACCGATGTTATGTCGTTGGCAAGCGCCAATCTTCAAGGGCACTGGTTGTTGCCCATAGATACACTGGAAAACATTAATAAAAATACCCTTGTAGTAGCCTTGGCGCTAGGAATAGCTATTGTACCGAGTATTTATTCTCTGGCTGAAGATGCAATTTATGAAGTGCCAAATACCCTAAAACAAGCTTCTTCGGCACTGGGCGCAACTCGTTTGCAAACGCTGCGAAAAGTGGTGTTGATTTTAGCCTATCCAGGTATTTTAAGTGCCATTGCCTTAGGGCTAGGCAGAGCTTTTGGGGAAACAATGATTGTGTTAATGGTGACCGGCAATACACCAGTGGCGGATTGGAATTTATTGTCAGGCTTACGCACGCTAACTGCTAACTTAGCCATAGAAATGCCGGAAGCAGAAGTTGGTAGTAGCCATTATCAAATCCTGTTCTTAACGGGGCTTGTGCTATTTTTGTTTACGTTTGTGCTAAATACTTTTGCTGAGTTACTACGTCAGTGGCTAAGGAAAAACTATCAACATGGCTAATTGGAAGTTTAATCTCGAACAAAAGCAATCCATGGCGACCAGTTTGACCGCGGCAGTGGCGGGTTTTTTAGTGTTGGTATTGATTGCTCTTTCGTTATTTATTTTCGTTCGTGGTGGCACCTTTTTTTGGCCGCAAAGCATCCAGGCTATTGTGTATCAGGAACAAGACGGCACTTATCAGAGCCACTTTGTGAAGCTAGACGCAAAAACCATGCGTGTCGGTGAAGAAATCTTACATTACCGCTTTTCATCGGCAGAACAACTCTTTAGTGGTCAGATAACGCTCAGAAAATCCAGTTTAATCAGCTCTGAAACGATTCCTGATCTAGCTGTTATTGAGTTGAAAAATGGCGGGATGGTAATCGCTAAAGTCGAGTCAATACGCGACTCCGATGGCAATACATTAGGTATGCAAGAGTTTGAATTAATTCAAGGCCGAATTAACCAGCTAGTAGCCTCCACTGAGTTTATTCGTAAAGGAGAGCTTGCTGAAATTCACCGTGCACTTGCTAGTTTGGATCGCAGAGGGGTTAAAGCAGATGCACCAGCTCGGGTTAAACTGTCAAAACGTTTTTATGAGTTACAGGATGTGCTGGCGGATGTCGAACAAACTCTGCAAGGCTTTGTATTGACGGTTGCATTTGCAAATGGCACAACCTATCCCATAAATATGCAAGAAATTAGTAATGTTAGCTTTCCAAATTCAATGAATCTGGGTGACAAACTCATCTCTGCAATATCTTCTTTTGCGTCATTTATTAGCGACTCACCGAAATTAAACAATACCTCGGGAGGGGTTTTTCCTGCGTTGTTTGGGACTATTGTGATGGTGTTATTAATGACCATTTTAGTCACCCCATTTGGCGTATTGGCAGCGGTTTATTTGTATGAATATGCTCCGCAAAACAAGATGACTGCATTAATTCGAATTTCGGTGAATAACTTGGCTGGTGTTCCCTCGGTTGTATACGGTGTTTTTGGACTTGGCTTTTTCGTGTATGTAGTAGGAGCAAGTATTGATGAAGTTCTATTCTCCGATGATCTTCCTGCTGCCACATTTGGCGCGCCCGGTATTTTTTGGGCTTCATTAACCATGGCAATTTTGACCCTGCCGGTTGTCATTGTCGCGACAGAAGAAGGCTTGCGACGAGTACCCCAATCTCTCCGAGATGGTAGTTACGCGCTAGGAGCTACACAAGCCGAAACTATCTTTAAAATGATTTTACCCATTGCTAGCCCAGGTATTATGACAGGTGTAATATTAGCTATTGCTAGGGGAGCAGGGGAAGTTGCGCCTTTAATGTTAGTGGGGGCAGTGAAATTTGCGCCAGCGTTGCCTGTAGACGGTGAATTCCCATTCGTTCATTTACAGCGTCAGTTTATGCATCTTGGTGTACTAATTTATGATGGTGCATTCCATAGTCAAAATATTGGTAATGGCTCTTCATTTATCTTTGCTTGTTGTCTGTTGCTGCTGTTGATTGTGTTGAGCTTAAACTTAATCGCTATTTTTATCCGTAATCGACTTCGCAAACAATATGCACAAAATTAGGGTATGAGAATTCATGTTAAAACTGTTTGAACATGACAAATTAGATGTCAATAATTTAAAACCAGAGCAAATTGCGGTTGAAGTGAAACAGCTTAATTTGCGCTTCGGTGAGAAAAAAGTACTTGAAGACATCAATATGCAGATCCCTAAAAATCAGGTTACGGCATTGATCGGTCAAAGTGGTTGCGGTAAATCCAGTTTAATTAGCTGCTTTAATCGCATGAATGATTTAATTCATGGATGTGAAGTTACAGGGCAGGTGATTATTTCTGGTAGTGATATCTATCATCGTAAACAAAACGTAGCGACTTTGCGCACTCGTGTGGGGATGGTTTTTCAAAAACCTAATCCATTCCCCATGTCAGTTTTCGAGAACGTGTCTTATGGATTGAAATTACAAGGTGTCCATGAGAGACGAAAGCTTGATGATGCGGTAGAGCAGGCGTTACGTGAAACCGGACTTTGGAAAGAAGTCAGAGACCGTTTATTCGATTCAGCGTTAACCCTATCAGGGGGCCAGCAACAACGGATGGTAATTGCTCGCGCTTTGGCGCTAAAACCAGAGATACTATTGCTTGACGAACCTACATCAGCATTAGACCCTTTGGCTACGTTGCATATCGAAGAACTGCTGAATCAACTGAAAAAGCAGCACACTGTCATCATAGTTACTCATAATATGCAGCAAGCTGCTCGTGTATCAGATTACACTGCCTTTATTCATCAAGGTAAGCTTATAGAATATTCTGATAGTGATAGTGTGTTTACAATGCCTAAACAAAAGCAGACCGAAGCGTATATAACTGGACGGTACGGGTAGGAACAGAAAATCTATGGCTTACATTGAAATCAACACCCACATCTCCGTCGGTTTTAACAAAGAATTAGAAGATCTCAAAAATTCAGTGTTGACCATGGGAGGCTTGTTAGAGCAGCAGCTCAACGATACCTTGCAGGCATTGAAAACCAATAATGCGGGTTTAGCTGAAAAAGTGGTAATTAATGATAAAGAAATTAATTCCATGGAGATTCAGATTGATGAAGAGTGCATGCGGATCATTGCTCGACGTCATCCAACTGCTAGTGATCTTCGTTTAATCATGACAATCGCCAAAGCGACAGCCGATATCGAGCGCATGGGAGATGAAATAGAACGGGTAGCAAAACTCATTTCTCATTCCAATGTTCCAGATTCCGATTCCCTTAAGTCTAGTATGTTGGTAATAGGTGAACATGTTTTGGAGATGCTCAAAGATACTTTAGATGCATTTGCTAGACTTGATTTAGAGGCGGCTGAGAAAACCTATCAAAATGACGAATCAATCGATGCTCAATATAAGGATTTGTTGAGTATTACTATTTTAGAGATGCAGCAGCATTCTGATGAGTTAGAAAATTGGTTAGAAGTACTCTGGGCATTACGCTCATTCGAACGTATTGGTGACCGATGTAAGAATGTTTGTGAGTACGTCATATTTTTAGTTAACGGTTCTGACAACCGTGAAATTTAACCCAGCATTTGTTAGGCTGATTTTTTATTCTAATTTGTGCTTTTTTAAAGCACTTTGGGTTTTATGATTTTTCGCTAGACCCCTTTTGTTTAAAGGGTTTCAGGTGTGTCATAAAAATGTCATATAAACAGGCTAGTCTTTCGCGTATGATTCAGGCTTCTGGATTGGCTAATCGATTATTTTAGAGATATATAATGTCAACAAATTCATTTCTTGGTGTATTTGCAAAATCACCGCTGAAGCCGATTGAAGATCATATTGATCTGGTCGATCAGTGTACTCAATTACTTGCTGTATTTTTCCAACATGTTTACCAATGTGATTGGATTAGTGCAGAGGCTGTACAACAACAAATATCTCAACTGGAAAAACAGGCAGATAAGGTTAAACGTGAATTAAGGACTAACTTACCAACAGGTTTGTTTATGCCTATTCAACGTCAAGACATACTTGCCCTGATTACACAGCAAGATAAGTTGGCCAACAAAGCGAAAGATATTTCTGGTCGTATTATTGGTCGTCAGTTACAGATTCCCGAATCATTGCAGGAGTCATTCAATACCTATTTGCTTAGGTGTCTTGATGCCTCAACCCAAGCTAAAAACGTCATCAATGAATTGGATGAATTGTTAGAAGCTGGTTTTAAAGGCAGAGAAGTTGATCTAGTTGAAAGAATGATAGCTCAACTTGATGAAATAGAAGATGAAACAGATAGCCTGCAAATAATTATGCGCAGCTCCTTAATGAAAATGGAATCTGGAATGAATCCTGTAGATGTTATGTTTTTATACAACATCATTGAATTAGTCGGCGGTTTAGCCGACACGGCAGAGCGAATAGGTGCTCGACTTGAATTGATGTTAGCGGGATAAAAGGCGTACCTCTATGGAAATTATTAATGACTACGGGTTTATCCTGATTGTTGTTGCAGCTGTTGTTGGGTTTTTAATGGCTTGGGGGGTTGGCGCTAATGATGTGGCTAATGCGATGGGTACATCCGTTGGGTCTAAAGCGTTAACCATTAAACAAGCTGTATTTATTGCAATGGTGTTTGAATTTGCCGGTGCTTATCTGGCTGGTGGCGAGGTTACCTCAACAATAAGAAAAGGCATTATAGATACAGCCTATTTTATTGATACTCCCGAGCTACTCGTGTTCGGAATGATAGCCGCGTTGTTCTCAGCTGGTATATGGCTAGCTGTTGCTTCCTATTTGGGGTGGCCAGTTTCCACCACTCACTCCATTATTGGTGCCATTGTTGGATTCGCCGCCGTAGGCATAGGCTCTGAAGCCGTCGAGTGGGCCAAAGTTGGTGGCATTGTTGGTAGTTGGGTTGTGACACCCGCAATTTCAGGCTTTATTGCGTTTCTCATCTTTATGAGCGCTCAACGTCTCATCTTCGATACTGATAATCCGTTTAGAAATGCCAAACGTTATGTGCCTTTTTACATGGCGTTCGCTGGCTTTGTGATGTCTTTGGTGACCATCACTAAAGGTTTGAAGCACGTAGGGTTACACTTTACGTATGTTGAAGCTTGTGTGTTTTCGGTCATTATCGCGATACTTGTTTCAATTGTCGGACGTTTATATATAAATCGAATCAAATTTGACGAGAGTCTAGACAGATCGATGCATTTTGCTAACGTTGAGAAAGTCTTTGCTATTTTAATGATTGTTACCGCTTGTTGTATGGCGTTTGCTCACGGTTCAAATGATGTGGCGAATGCGATTGGGCCATTGGCTGCAGTGGTGTCCGTGGTCAATAATCATGGTGAAATTACCGCAAAAGCAACTTTGGATTGGTGGATATTGCCACTTGGTGCTTTGGGTATTGTTTCTGGCCTAGCGTTATTCGGTCATCGCGTTATTCGAACTATTGGTAACGGTATTACCCATTTGACACCAAGTCGGGGTTTTGCCGCAGAACTTGCTGCCGCTTCTACAGTGGTTATTGCTTCTGGTACTGGGTTGCCAATATCTACAACACAAACTCTCGTGGGAGCTGTGTTAGGAGTAGGTATGGCCCGTGGTATCGCGGCATTAAATCTAGGTGTAGTACGTAATATTGTTATCTCTTGGGTTGTCACCTTGCCAGCTGGCGCAGCATTATCTATTGTTTTCTTCTTTATGCTTAAAGGTATTTTTGCACCTTAATCTAAATTCCCAAAAGCGATTTTTATTTTTTCTCAAAGCGGCACCTTTTGGTGCCGTTTTTATTTGATTTGAATATTTAAAAATCTGATTTAAACTAGCTTATGTAATCAGTTTTTTAGAAGATAAATAATGAAATGGCCTAATTTAAAGCATCTGCATTACCTCGTTGTTCTCCATGAAGTACAGCATTTTAATAAAGCTGCTCAGCTATGTTGTGTGAGTCAATCTACCCTCAGTACCGCGATTCAAAATCTCGAAGAACAATTTGCTTGTCAACTCTTAGAACGGGATCATAAAACCTTTGTTTTTACGCCGTTTGGACTGGAGTTAGTTGAGCGCAGTAAAAAATTGTTAAACGATGCGACTGAATTGGTCGATTTTGCGCAGTCTGCGGGAAATTGGTTGGCGGGTAATTTAAAGCTAGGCGTCATTCCTACTATCGCTCCTTTTATCTTTGAAGGCGTGTTGGGAGTGGTCAAATCGAACTTCCCTGAGTTGCAGTTAAAACTGCAAGAAGACACCACGGAAAACCTTTTACGACAATTAAATGATGGTATTTTAGATCTTCTGATTTTAGCTTTACCTATGGAAACCCCAGGTTGCAAACAATTGGTGATTGGCCATGATCCCTTCCATTTAATTGCCCATAGCGACTTAGTTAGTTCCCTACCTGAGCCAATGGATATGTCTGCACTGCCAAAAGAGAGCGTATTCTTGCTACAGCGAGAGCATTGCATGACAGGCCATGCAGTTAGCGCTTGTCGACTTCAGCACTCCGAGCAAGTTAGTTCACTGGCTGCATCGAGCTTGCATACTCTAGTTGAACTGGCGAATAGCAAACTTGGCTTTACATTTATGCCTGAGCTCGCTATTGAACATCATATATTGAGTACCTCGCAATTAGTATCTATGCCTGCTGAAGATAATGCTTATCGAGAGATTGGTTTAGTCTGGCGTTCGGGGACCACCCGAGTGCGGTTATTCCGATTATTAGCAGAACTTCTGTCACCATTGATGCCCATTCCTACATTGAAAAAATAATTTTACAAGTTTCAAACTATTTGAAACCTGGTCTCGACTATATTCACAAGCAGACTAATGGAACCATCTAAGTGTTTGAAAAAAGCGAAGAACAGTTAATAGCCAAAGCGTTGAATGGAAACAAACGAGCTTGGCTGAATCTGATAAAACGCTATGAAACTCAAGTGTATAACTATGGTATTCGGATGACAGGCACTCGCGAAGATGCCTTAGATCTGATGCAAGAAGTGTTTATTTCAGTCTTCCGTAATTTAAGTAATTACCGCGGAGATGGCAGCTTTAGGGGCTGGCTTTTTAAAATTGCTCACTATAGATGCATTGAGTTTTATCGGCGCAAAAAACCAAATCAAGCCCTTGATGATAGTCCTGAGATAGAAAGCGCTGAGCCATGCCTGGAAGCGTCAATGGTTTCTTCACAAGATGCTAATCAACTGGTTAGTGCAATGCAACAGTTACCGCTATCTCAAAAAGCCGTTATTGAACTGAAATTTTTCGGACAATTTACATTTGAAGAAATAGCTGAACAACTGGGTATTTCAGCCAATACCGCGAAATCCCGAATGTACAGTGCGCTATCTAAGTTAAAAATTTTATTGGAGGTTGAATATGCCTGATTTAAATGAATCTGAGTTACTCGCAGCTTGGATGCAAGGGGAATTGAGCCCGCAACAACAAAAACAGTTTGAGAAATTGTGCACTGAAAATGAGCGCTTTTCTGAGCAGGTTGAAATGGCAAACCAAGCTTCCTTGCTAGCGCAAGATTATCGCTCAGAAATAGTGCCTAAGTGGAACAAGGCGAATAGTTTTGATTATCAGCAACCACCTAAATGGTGGCAATGGCAAGGTTTACCGGTATTTTCGAGCGCGCTTTCGATTGTTGCTATTGTTTTGGTTTTTAGTGGTTTTGAAGCAAGTGTCGAAAATGGCAAGGTGACATTCGGGTTTGCTGATTCTAACCAGAGTATCGAGCAAAAAGTCGCCCAACAATTAAATGAATTTAAAGTACAACAAAATGAAGCTTTAAATAGCTATGTTATGTCGTTACGTGAACAGCAATTAGATGCAAGCACCCAATTGACTCAGTACTTACTAGCCTCTAGTAGGCAAGAACGTAAAGAGGATTTCGGAGAACTCATAAAGTTCATCAATGAACAGCGAAACGACGACCAATTGTTTTACGCTCGGCAGTTAAATCAGCTCGAAAAAGCGATTTACGACAGTCCAAGTGGTAATCCTTAGAACCAGAAATATTGTGTATCTAATTTGCAAGAATAAAGAGGTAAAAATGAAAACCTATCAAAAATTTAAGAAATTATCATTGGCAACTACCACAGTAGCAGTGATGTTTGGACTCGCTTCAAGTGCAGTTTGGGCAAAAACCAACCTGTCAGAATTGCGCAGTGAACTGCAGATAATGAGTGGTATTATGAAAACTGCCATGGCGCAAGGGGAAAACAAAAACGGTATTCGCTTACGGGGATTGGAAGTTACATATTTATCGGCTCAAGGGGTGGTATTTGAATTAAACAGCAGTGCTCATAATAGACACTTTTCATTTTCTTTTGATACCAACAATGAGTTTGTACTAGCTCCAGAACTACCGCCTATTCCTCCATTGCCTGTCGTTGGAGACGAAGAGCATGAGGTATTCATCGAATTTGATGATGAACACTGGAGTGAAGAAGTTGAAGAGTCTTTACGATTGGCGAGCGGGGCGATGAATAAAGCAAGAGAAAAACTACGGGAATTAAATCAACAAGAGCGTGAAATAGCTTGGGAGCAGCGCGAATATAAGCGTCGCTTGCGGGATATAGAGTTTGAAATGCGCACTGCTGATAGCCAGCGCAAGGCCAATTTACAAGAGCAAAAAGCAGAGTTAGATGCTGAGTTAGCTGAGTTGAAAAAACGTCAATCCAGTGTTGACAAATATGCCGAACAATTGGAAGCAGATCAAAAACAACAAGCTGAACAACGACTTATGCAAAGGAAGCAGCAATACTCGGCATTTTTAACTCGGTTTGAAGATAATGTCACCTCTACTTTGTGTAAATATGGAAACGGCTTTAAGGCATTGCCAAGCGATGAAAACGTAACTTTCGTTTTGTCGAATTTGGGTTCAGCTGTGAAGAGCGGATCTGAAGACCGTATCTATGTGTTTAAAAACAAAGATATTCAATCTTGTGTAAAAGATAAAATAACGCCTAAGCAGTTACTATCTAATGCTGATGCCTATCTATTCTAATCTGCTATTAAACAATATTAACCCTTTGAAAATACCGTGCACCCCACGGTATTTTTAGTTAACTTAGCAATACAATTAAATTGCTTTTGCATGTTCCATGACTTTTGACTGTGAAAACGCTAAGCTTAGGCAGTTTAATTTATGCAGTGACAAGTGATTGGATTTTAATACATGACTAAACAGATTGTGATCAGTGGTTCGGGATTATGGACACCACCAAATAGTATTTCTAACAGTGAATTGGTTGATAGCTATAATGCTTATGCAGAAAAGTTTAACCAAGAAAACGCCGAAGCAATAGCGGCTGATGAAGTTAAAGCTAAGCCATTATCTAGTGCTGAATTTGTAGAAAAAGCGTCTGGTATTAAAAGTCGTTATGTGTACTGCAAAGACGGTATTTTAGACATCGACCGTATGCGCCCTGATATTCCAGAGCGAAGTGATGATGAAATATCTCATCAAGCTGAAGTTGCTCTAGATGCAGCGAAAAAGGCGCTAAAAGCGGCGAATAAAACCGCGGCAGATATTGATGCTGTAATTGTTTCTTGTGCATACACGCAACGCTCATACCCGGCTATAGCGATTGAAGTTCAAGGTGCGTTGGGAATTAAAGGTTTTGCATTTGACATGTTGGTTGCATGTTCAGCAGCTACATTTGGTGTGCATAGAGCCTACGAGATGGTTGCCGCTGAAACGGCTAAATGTGTACTAGTCATTAATCCTGAATTGGTTTCACCGCAAATTAATTATAAGGATCGCGATAGTCATTTTATTTTTGGTGACGTGGCTACGGCGATGGTTATCGAACATCAAGATACTGCAACCAGTGAACACCAATTTGAGATTCTCAGTACCAAAGCGGTCACTGATTTTTCCAACAATATTCGTTCTAACTTTGGCTACTTGAGTCGAGTATTTGATACCGAACCATATGGGCCTGATAAGTTATTTCATCAAGAAGGACGTAAAGTTTTCAAAGAAGTCTGTCCTATGGCTGCTGCTCATATTGTCGATCATTTGGCAAAGCACAGTTTGACTTCAGCTGATGTTAAGCGCTGGTGGTTGCATCAAGCGAATATTAATATGAATACTTTAATTACCAAAAAATTACTTGGTCGAGTGGCGGAAGGTGACGAAGCACCTATTGTTTTAGATCGTTATGCAAATACTGCTTCGGCGGGCTCCATCATTGCATTTCATTTACATCATCAAGATTTACAATCGGGAGATTTTGGTCTGATTTGTTCCTTTGGTGCTGGGTATTCTATTGGTAGCTTGGTGTTGAAAAAGAAGTAAAATTGAAGCTATGAATTACAACACGTAGAGTTAAGTCTTTACCGATAATTGAAGTGCTACAGGGTGCATACAAAAGTTAGTTTCGTTCAAGGAAGTCAATAAATCATGGTAGCCGATCTTGGGTTTGGATTAGGTGTAGTGAGTTACAGCCTATTGCTATTATTGCTGTTCACGGTCAGAAAGGCTGGATTAGTCAAGTACTTATTGATTTTGGCCACTGCAGGGACTGCTGTCTGGTGTTTGCTCCACATTAACTTTTTATTTGGTCCTGTAGAAATTGAAAACCTGTTTCTATGGGATGCAGCTAAACAAAGTATCTGGCTGGTGTTTTTGCTGGCTTGCATTAAAGATGACTTTCGCAATTTAAAGGACGTATTAGTGCGTCCTTTTTCGATTGTGATGTTATCTGTACCTGTGGCTTCGATATTATTACCTTATTTTTTCAGCATCGACGTTAGCTGGCGTTTTCTCGCACAAACCATAATATCCTTAGAAGTTTTGGTCATTTTAGAACTGCTCTACAGGCAAGCAGGGGAAAATAAGTGGGCTTACAAACCATTAGTGTTATACCTGGGCGCTACTAACTTATTTGAATTTGTTACCTTCGCCAATGCCACTATGGTTGGTGGTCTTGAAGTCCACTATATTGCTGCTAGAGGGTATGTATATACCGGATTATTGCCATTTTTAGTGTTGGCGATTCGTCGTATCAAACATTGGGGAGTGGATATATTCATTTCCCGAGATATAGTGTTACACAGCTCGTTATTGATGGTTGCAGGTATTTATCTGTTTATCATGGCGATGTTAGGCTATTTCGTGAAATACGTAGGCGGAGAGTGGGGAGGAACAATACAGATATTGCTCATCGTTTTGTCTACGGCACTGTTGATGACATTGTTTCTGTCAAATAGCTTACGGGTTAAAATTCGCGTCTTTATCACAAAACACTTTTTTGTTAATCAATTTGACTATCGAATTGAATGGTTAAAATTAACCGATGCGTTATCTTCCAATGAATCGAATATTTCCCAAGTGTATGAAAATGCCCTCAATAGCTGGATTCAAGCAATTGAATATGATTCCGGCGTTTTATTAAAAAAAGAAGGGCATAGCCTCAACCCAAAAGCACAGATAAACCATCCAGATCTAACTTCTCGAGAATGTCAGCTACTCAATGAATTGGCAATTTACTGTCAACAAAAAGATTGGGTCATCGACATCGAAGAGTTGCGTTACCAACCCTTTATTTACGAAGGCTTAAAAATAAATCATGCATTATTAAACGAATGTTCATTTCAAATTGTGCTACCCATCTATAAAGCGGAAGCGTTGTGGGGCTTAGCCATTATGAATGGTGATCGTTCAGTGCGTAAGCTGAATTGGGAGTTACGGGATTACCTGACTGCGGTTACCGCACAAATATCGAGTTATGTGTTTCATCATGAAGCGGGTAAAGAAGTCGCGGAAAATGCGCAATTTGCGGCCTTCAATCGTATGTCAGCTTTTGTACTACATGATTTAAAGAATGTTTTGGCACAAATAGATTTGATTTTGGCAAATGCGGAGCAACATAAAGACAACCCCGAGTTTATTGACGATACTTTCGAAACACTGACGCATACAAAAGCTCGTATGGACAAAATGTTACGTCAGCTTACAGATAAAAAAGAAGCGCAAATAAGCAGTGTAAAACTATGTAATGTTTCCGAAAGTATTCGCTCAGTGATCGCTAAAAAATGCGCAGGAAATTTACCCAATCCCAGTTTAATTGTAATAGATGAAAAACAACTGGTGATAGATGAAGAAAAATTCTGTAATGTTATGTATCACCTCATCAGTAATGCACAACAAGCTACTGATGATAATGGAACAGTGGAAATTAGCATTGATATGAGCGTTGACCAACGTTTTCTTGTGGTTACCATCAAAGATTCTGGTGAAGGGATGAGTCAAGATTTTATTGAAAATCGCCTATTTAAACCATTCGATACCACAAAAGGTAACGCCGGAATGGGAATTGGCGCTTACGATGCCAAAAATTTCGTTGAAAGGTTGGGCGGCAGTATCAAAGTCCAAAGTGAAGAACAAAAAGGATCAGTGTTCACACTGAGTTTTCCTGCAGAATAATAATCTTTATAGAGGGACCCGGAAGAAGTGGATAGAATATTAGTAGTTGATGATGATCTAGGTATCCAAAAACAACTTAAATGGAGTTTGAGTGATTACGAAGTTGTTTTCGCAGAAGATCGTCAGTCTGCGATCAACCAATTACGTCGATATGAACCTAAAGTTGTTACACTAGATTTAGGTTTACCTCCTGACCCTGCTAATGCTTCTGAGGGACTGGCTGCATTAGAGGAAATTTTGGCTTTATCACCACAAACAAAAGTTATTGTGGTAACGGGTAACAATGATAAAGAAAATGCGCTTAAAGCCGTTGCCTTAGGTGCCTACGATTTTTATCAAAAGCCCATAGATTCTGACACGATTCAGATTTTGATTAATCGCGCAGCCAACCTATATAACCTCGAACTTGAAAATCGACAACTAGCCAAAACTTCACCATCAATGAGCAAAATTATTGGTAATAGTGAATGTATTCAGATGGTTAGTCGTAAAGCTGAAAAAATTGCTCAGACTGATATTAGCACCTTGTTGTTAGGGGAAAGTGGTACTGGTAAAGAGGTGTTTGCCCGCAGTATTCACGACCACAGTCTGCGTAAAGACAATCCTTTTGTCGCGATTAACTGTGCATCCATACCTGAAAACCTTTTAGAAAGTGAACTTTTTGGTTACGAAAAAGGCGCATTTACTGGCGCGAATAAAACCACTTTAGGAAAAATTGAAACCGCCCAAGGTGGAACCGTATTTTTAGATGAAATTGGTGACATGCCGTTAGGTTTACAAGCCAAAATGCTGCGCTTCTTACAAGAACGAGTGATTGAGCGAGTAGGTGGCCGAAGTGAAATTCCTGTGGATATTCGAGTTATCTGTGCAACCCACAGAAATTTGCAAGACATGGTCGCTGAACAGACGTTCCGTGAAGATCTGTTCTACCGTGTTGGCGAAATTATTATCAGCATTCCGCCGCTAAGAGAGCGTGAGAATGACGTTATTTTATTAGCTAAGACCTTCTTGAACCAATACAACGAAGAATTTGGAACAAAGGTTAAAGGTCTCAGCGATGGTGCCGTGAAAGCGATGCTACAACACAAGTGGAACGGTAATATTCGGGAATTACAAAATAAACTAAAATCAGCAGTTATTTTGGCCGAAGGCAGTACCATTCAAGCCGATGATCTTGGGTTAGTTGTGCGTGAAGATGGTGACGATGCCGTTGATAGTCTTAATCTACGAGAAGTCAGAGAATTAGCCGAGAGTCGGGCAATACGTCGAGCTTATCACCAGTCTGAGAAAAATATGTCGAGAACTGCTGAATTGCTAGGTGTGACACGACCAACATTATACTCATTAATTGATAAGTACCATTTGGATGATATAAAGACCGGTGCATAATAGGTTTAATTGGTTGTGAATTAAAAAATCCCTCAGGATATAAATACTGAGGGATTTTTTTAGTGAATTGGTTTTAGCATTTCAATTCACTTTTTATTACCAAACCAACTGCGTAAAATGCTTGCGACACATTGATTCGTATGTGTCGTTACCCCCAACTTGCACCTGAGCTCCATGTTTTACTGGGTTACCATTCTCATCCCAGCGCACCACGAAGTTGGCTTTTTTACCACAATGACAGACTGTTTTTAATTCAATCATTTTATCGGCCCATGCCAACAGATAGTGACTTCCCTCAAAGGTCTCACCGAGGAAATCAGTTCGCAATCCGTAGGCCAATACGGGAATTTTTAGTTGATCGACAATCCCGGTTAACTGTTTCACTTGCTGTTGACTTAAAAATTGCGCTTCATCGATAAATATACAGTCAATTTTTCCTTTTTCATGTAAGCCTTGGATACTTTCAAATAAATCACTTTCTCGATTAAAAAGGTGTGCATCCGCTTTTAAGCCAATTCGCGATGCGACTTTGCCAATGCCGTAACGATCATCTAGCGCAGCGGTAAAAATTTCCGCTCGCATTCCACGTTCTTGATAATTGTATGCTGATTGTAGTAGTGAAGTGGATTTACCTGCATTCATTGCAGAATAATAAAAATATAGTTGGGCCATAAAGCTGCTCTAATGACTATGCAATGAAACACAGTGGTTTTTAAAAGTTAAAATAGTGATCTAGTTTAAGTTCGAATTAATGGTTCTATAAACTAGGTTTCGATATTCTCCACCCATCGGCGTAAATCATCGTTTACCATAGGTTTAGCAAATAAGAAACCTTGTAAATAATCGACGCCCATTTCTGAAAGTGTGAGAGCTTCTTGTTCTGTCTCAATGCCTTCAGCGACGGTTTTACAACCAAATTGTTTGGCTATAAATAGAGTTGCTCTGATTATTGCTTCTCCGCCTTGATGCATGTTTAGCACAAAAGAACGATCAATTTTTATGGTGTCAAAATTGAGTGTTTGTAATTGACTCAAGGAAGAATAGCCAGTGCCAAAATCGTCAATTGAAACCTGTACATTTCTTGCCTTAATTGCATTGAGTTTGGCTTTCACTTTGACTTTGTTATCGGCGAACATAGACTCAGTTATTTCCAAGTGAAGTCGCTCTGGTTGTAATTTACTGGTTTTCAGTGCTCTGTCTAATATATCGATAAAATCAGAGTCTAATAATTGAATTATTGATACATTTACTGAAACAGAGGCGTTTGGACTATGCTGCCATTGGCTTGCATCAATACAGGCTCTATTGAGTACCCAAGCTCCAATTTCATGGATTAGACCTGATTGTTCTGCAAGGGGGATAAAGGTGTCTGGTCCAACTAAGTTGCCATTAAAATTCCAGCGTAATAATGCCTCAAACGACCATGGTTGTTTGGTTTTACATTTCACTATAGGTTGGTAGCAAAGGTACATCTGTTTATTGTTAATGGCTTCTTGCAGTCCATCTCGCAGATTTTCAATTTGTTTAAGATTCTCAAATAAATCTTGTGAAAACATTCTTGGTGCAGACAAATGCAATTTCTTTTGTTCGAACATGGCAAAATCAGCCAATTGTATTAATTCTGTCTCACTAGAGGTATGTTCAGGCAACATCGCAATACCTATGGTGGCACTTAAGTACAATTGATTAGACATAACATCTAAAGGCTGTGAAATACGGGCTAACAACGCATTAGCTACAGAAATAGCCGTTTCATGGTCGGCATACGGCAGTAGCATCAAGAATTCGTCACCGCCCCAACGTCCAGCTTGGTAATCGTTAGCAAACGCGCCTATTCGACCGGCAACTTCGACTAAAACAGCATCACCAACCTTGTGACCCAAGGTGTCATTAATCTTTTTAAAACCGTTTAAATCGATGAATAACAAGGCTACCGAATGCCCACTTTTTATGCTTTTAGCTGCTGTTTCAGATAATTGCTGGATGAAGGCTGAGCGGTTATAAAGTTGGGTTAACGGATCCAAACTAGATAGCACTCTAATTTCGTCGGTACGTCGCTCCACTTCTTTTTCTAACGACTCGTTGGTAACGTTGAGTTGCTTATATGCTTCAGAAAGCTTGCCATTGACTTCATCTACTTGGGCTGCTTCTTTATGCATTTTTTCTAAGATATACGCATTTTCATTGCGAATTTTAACCGATTCTTCGGTTAAATCTGCCGCTCGTGCTGCGGAAAAGGCGACCGAAAGGTTGTACAAAATGCCCAAGCATCCTAAATAGAAATGAATACTGATACCGGAAAATAATGCCATGCAAGAAACTGGCGTTAGAAGTAAGACGGTGTAAAGTATCGCGGCTCTTTTATGTCCAGAAAGTGCTGAATTAGCGCCACTTGAAAGTGTACAAAGCATGGCAAACGTCAATGCTAATTCGGTTAGGTCCATACTGTCATAAAACACCACAGCATAGATACA
The DNA here is from genome assembly GCF_018860635.1 of Aliiglaciecola lipolytica. Lineage (GTDB taxonomy): Bacteria > Pseudomonadota > Gammaproteobacteria > Enterobacterales > Alteromonadaceae > Aliiglaciecola > Aliiglaciecola lipolytica_A. The sequence continues at coordinate 32,506 of NZ_JAHKPT010000006.1, read as the reverse complement.
CCACATCAAAGCCAATGATATAACACCAAGCACTACTCGATTTCTTGCGCGGGATGGCTCGTATTTCTTGCGTCGTAATTTGATAAACCAATACAGCCAATCGGCGAACCTTAGACTTGTAATGATAGCTACAATAACGAGCCAAATAACTTTTAGACTGTGGGTGTTAGGGGGGTCTAGAGCAAAAACCAGAAAAAAAGCAGCAACTAAACTGCCGATCAAACCGAAAAGAACATTTTCGTATATACCGTTAGTTTTGTCCCGCAAATTTGCCCGAGCAATTTCAAAAACGTTGTTAATGGCAGAACCCCTTATAAAAACCAGCCAAATTGCTCAAACAGCGCACATTATATATTTCAACATCATACAACTTTTAGGTTAGTTAAAAAACAAACAACTACGATGGTCCTGTGTACCTAGCGTACAGATTGACTCAGGTTAAGAGCTAAATTATTATTTTAAAACAATTTATGACTCTCATTATCGTATTTTATTTCTTTTTCTTAGGCCGCTTAATTTTCTTTTTCTCAGATTTAGGTTTCTTCTTTTTGACTGGCGCTTTGGCTTCTTTATTTTTAGGTCGCAATTCTTCAATAACACGACGTTTAAAACGTTGTTGAGTGTAGCGTTCGATTTTTGCAATGATTCCCATTTCGTGGGCTTCAGCAATCGATATCGCAGTCCCTTTTTTGCCAGCTCTGCCTGTCCTACCAATTCGATGTACATAAATATCAGCGGTTCTGGGTAAATCGTAATTAATCACATGGCTTATGTTATCTACATCAATACCTCGTGAAGCAACGTCGGTGGCCAGCAATATGTTTATCTCACCGTCTTTGAAACGTTGTAATGCGCTATTGCGTTTGTCCTGTGGCATCTCACCTTGTAACCAAGAGATTGTAAATCCATCTCTTTCGAGCATTTGTTTAAGCTGGTTGAGTCTATCTCGAGTTTTTACAAATACCACCGCAGACTGAATTTGGTTAGCAAGAATACTTTTAAGCAGGTTATATTTATGCGCGGGATCGTCTGCTAAATGAATCCATTGCAGGATCTTTGCGTGTTCCTTGCGACTTGGCGTGGCTTCTAGCGATACTGGGTTGGTTAACAGATCTTTGGCGAATCGTTCAATTCCAGCGCCTTCAAGGGTTGCCGAAAACAACATTGATTGCTTGCGCCAGCGGGCCTCAGATGCAATCTGATTCACTATCGCAGAAAAGCCCATATCTAACATGCGATCTGCTTCATCTAACACTAAGCTTTCAATATCTCGACAATCGAAGCTTTCTTTTTCAATATGTTCGAACAATCGACCTGGTGTCGCCACTAAAATGTCTAGGTTTTTCTCTAGGGTTTCACGATCTGTTCCATAATTAATACCACCCGTAATCACCCCACACTCTAAATCCGTATATTTTGTGATTTGCAGCGCTTGCTCATAAACTTGCAACGCCAGCTCACGGGTAGGAGTCAATATTAGAATTCGGCATGAGCCTGGTTGTTGGCGCGGAAAGTCCAGTAGGAACTGACATGCGGGCAACAAAAATGCTGCTGTCTTACCTGTACCTGTTGGTGCATTGGCTAAAATGTCTTGTCCTTCCATGGCGGGAGGTATCACCAAAGATTGAATACTGGTTGGGGATGTGTACCCCATATCGGCAACTGCTTGACATAATTTTTCGTCAAGATCTAATTCTTCAAACATATTTTTCCGTGGAGGTTAGTACCATTTACATAATTGTCGCAATTATAGAGGACTTATCCAGTTTAGGGCAGCCTTAATTAGATTCTGTCGTTTTCATCAGGAATAATTCGACCCTAATCCGGCTGATATGCTTGTTTAAACTCGCGAATTGCGTTTATTCGCTTCTCATCTAGCCGTAATTTAATGTTTTTACCGGTTGCGCCGGCCTCTATAATCGATTTTACTTCAACTTTCATCGCCGCTTGATAAGCATTCCAGATGAATTCAGCCTGTGGGTAATCTCTGTTTTCAAGCCCGGTACGTCCCTTTGCATCGGCAATACATGTTGTCAGTAAATTGTTGAAACGCTCCGGCTTACGCCAAGCATCACAATGGTTTAATACTTTTAATATAGTGGCAGGTCGAAGCTCCAATGCACGATGAATGTGAGTGTGATACTCACTGGTCATAATCGCTAATTCTTTACATTCATTTGGTACTTTCAAACGTTCACTTAATGCGCGTATTGGTGCGACACCTAACTCTTCATGTTCTCGGTGCGAGGGCCACTGAGCCGGATCGGTGAGACCTTTACCAAGGTCATGAACTAAAGCCGCGTAGCGGATCGCCAAATTATCACTAAGTTTAGCCGCTTGTTGAATCACCATCATCGTATGAATACCGGTATCTACTTCTGGGTGCCATTGCACTGGGTTTGGAATTCCCCACAAAACATCCAATTCAGGAAACCATACTTTAAGGGCACCGCATGCTCTGAGAACTTCAAAAAAAATGTCAGGGTCTTTTTCCAATAAAGCTCGAGAAGTTTCTTTCCAGACCCGTTCAGGTACCAAATGATCTAACTCACCTTGATCCACCATTTGCTTCATCAAGGATGCCGTTTCAGGCGCAATTTCAAAGCCGTATTGATGATAACGTGCGGCGAATCTAGCAACGCGTAGTACGCGTAACGGATCTTCAACAAAAGCAGGTGACACATGTCGTAATAGGCGGTTATGCAAATCATTTTGACCATTAAAGGGGTCGATCAATTGCTGATTTTTATCTAACGCCATGGCATTGATGGTTAAGTCTCTGCGTTTTAGATCTTCTTCAAGAGTAACGCTACTTTCACTGTTTACTTCAAAGCCTGTATAGCCTTTCCCGCTTTTTCGTTCAGTACGCGCTAAGGCATATTCTTCTTTGGTTTTGGGATGCAAAAATACCGGGAAATCACTGCCGACCTGCTCATATCCAGCCGCTAACATTGAATCTACTGTTTCTCCCACTACTACCCAATCTCGGTCGCTTACTTTGCGGTCTAGTAATTTATCGCGTACAGCGCCACCTACTAAAAAACAATTCATCAGTTAACAACTCACTTTATCGTCGGACTATAAATCCTATAGTAAGCAGTCTTTGAGTTAACCTCAAATAGTGTTACCTTATTCGTCGCAAATTTGGATTGGTTTTTATAAGCACATATGTACCTGAATTATTTTGGATTATCCGATAACCCTTTTTCAATAGCGCCTAACCCTGATTATCTTTATATGAGTCCTCGCCATAAAGAGGCGCTCGCTCATTTAATTTTTGGTTTACGTGAAAGTGGCGGCTTTGTGATGCTCACCGGTGAGGTAGGTACAGGGAAAACCACTGTCTCGCGAAAATTATTGCAACAATTACCCGACAATACCCAAGTGGCAATGATTCTCAATCCAACGCTCTCTGCAATCGAGTTATTGGCAAGTATTTGTGATGAATTAAAAATTCGTTACCTTAAAAAGCAAGCAAGCCTTAAATACTTCACCGATAAAATACTAACTAAACTCACAACAAATCATTCACACGGCATTAATACAGTGCTTATTGTTGATGAGGCGCAACATCTTTTACCTGAAGTATTAGAGCAACTGCGGCTGTTAACCAATTTAGAAACAAATCGGGAAAAACTTTTAAAAGTGGTATTGATAGGTCAACCTGAATTACAGCAATTATTAAAACGTAATGAACTGAGACAGTTAGCACAACGTATAACGGCCAGATACCATTTACTGCCTTTATCCTCAATAGAAGTCAAAAATTACATTTCCCATCGTCTGTCTGTGGCTGGCGGACACGAACGTATTTTCAGCAAACCCACTTTGCAAGCCATTTATCAGATAACCGGCGGCATTCCACGGGTGATTAACTTGCTTTGCGACCGCGCTTTAACGTTGTCTTTTACAAAACAACATGCAATTGTTCGTCGCCATATTTTTATTGCAGCAGCGAGACAAATACTTGGCGATGATGTGGTAAAACAGCGGCAAGGAAAACAATGGACCTTGATATTGGCCGCATGCTTCCTTGCCGCTGCGTCTGTCGGCTATATGGTAGGAGGCTAACATGACCCAAAAGATCAGTGTAGACCAACTCAAAGCCGGTATGGTAATCATCAAAGTTACCGCCCAAAACGGACCAGTTAAGATAAAAAAATCAGGGCTTGTGAGCAGCTCTGATATGGTAAAGGCGCTAGCTGAAATGGGCGTGCAGGAAGTTGAAATTGATCCTGACATGACAGTGGAGGTTAAAAAGCCGAAAATTGCCAAATCAAAAACCCAGCAATTGGTTGAAGATACCAGCACGGTTACCCAGAATATTGACCAAGGCATATCAGAGCAGTTTAATCGCAGTTTATTTTTGCCTTCAGTGCAAGAGTTACCAGAAGCATGGCAATACTATGGTAAAAAATCGTTAATCGCATCAGTGGTAGTAGCAGGCGGATTTTGCGTGGGTTTAGTGTTAGCAAATTTGACGACAGTTACGCAGTTAATTCATCAGTCGACTGACACCGTGCAAACGGCAGCACCGCTTCCTAACAGTAGCATCACCGAAGACGAACTTGAAGAGCAACAAGACTCACAAGTTACTGAAAAACAAACCAATATTGAACCAAGTGATATGGTTGACGTTAAACCGGAACAGCCTATTATCGAGCAGCCTAAAACACCACCGTCAAATCAAAAGCAAGATAGCAATGAAAATGTCTCGGTTGACGAAACGGCGCAATTATTAGCAGAGCAACAAGCTGAACAAGAACAAACAAAAGCAGACGAACAAAATAATATTCCACCAGAATTATTACAGCGCTTCCGAAATGCGTTGGCTTCCATTGGCGATGAAACACCGGTTGATCCAACGGATGATGCACAACCGATAAGAGATGTTCCGGCAGTCAATGAACTTCCTGCGTGGGTACTAACAGAACTGCCCAGTATGGCATTCTCTGCTCACATGTATGTTTCTGCCCCAGAAGAACGATGGGTTAGGGTGAACGGCAAAAGGGTAGTAGAAGGGCAGGAAATTGAGGATGGGCTGGTTTTAATAGGAATCGAGCCACAACACGTGATTATGACGTTTAAAGGACAAGAGTTTAGTATGGATGCGCTGTCTGACTGGTAATCATTGTTGCTTTGCAATGGGCATTCAAATTTAAGCTTAAATGCCCAATATGTCTTTCTAAAGTGCGGTGATTAAAATTTCTTTTAAAAACTTGGTCAAATTTAGTCCAAACTCTTCGGGGCGAACGGCACTGATAATTTTTACATTGACTTGACTTAAATCGATTTTTTTTACTTCTGAATAGCTAGCTGTTTTTAAGTTATAAAAAGCCGCGACTATAGGCTTCATTGGGGTTTCTTTATTGCCCCGCATTATTATTGCCAATCTATCATTGTCGAGTTTTACAAGTGAGCCTACAGGGTGTACGCCCAAACACTTAATGAATTGAGCAACCAATACTTGATCGTAGCTTTCATCGCTTAGCAGTTTAACCAGTGCTCTGGAAGGGGTTACCGCTTTTCTGAACGGCCGATCATTAATCATTGCGTCGTAGCTATCAACAATCCCCGCCATTCTGGCATATTCGCTGACATCATGATCAGTTTGTGCATCGGGATAGCCGGAACCATCAATTCGTTCGTGATGGTTAAAGATAATATCTTGTACTGATGCTGCAACATCACCACAGCGGTCCACTAAGTCGAGACCAATGTCTACATGAGTCGTAATAATTTCTTTTTGTTGCGGTGTGAGCTTTCCAGCAGATTGGGTAATGTCTTTTGGCATATTTGTCATACCAACGTCCATTAACAAACCGGCTAAACTTAACTCTTCAATTGCTTGCCGACCCATATCTCTGTACTTTGCGAACATTGTCAACAAAATCGAACAATTCAAAGAATGTTCCAGCAAGTATTTTCCTGACTTATTCAGCAAAGTTAAACAACTCAGGCCGTTTGGCATGTTGAATACTGACTCAATTATATTTGCACTTAAATCTTTTACATCAGAAAGTGAGGGAGTATCGTTGGCGGCTAAACGTTTAAAGAAACGGCTTTGGATCGTCAACGCTTCGTCATATAGTTTAGTCGCAGCTTCAAGTTGTTCACTATCGCTAAAAGATGTCTTCTTAGGACTTACTGGGGCAGTATTTTCTTGTGTTGTGCTTTCTTTGGGTTCCGAATTTACCGGTGGAGGAGGAAGGTTGCTGCGCGAAATATCAATTTCGACTTTGGTTACACCTTTGGACTTTAAGATATCAATTGATTTGACTGATTTAACAAGGCCTTTGGTTTTTATTCTAAGTTTGCCGTTTTGTTCGATAACATCATTAACAAACATGCCTGGCTTTAAATCTTCGATTTTGATCGCTTCAAGCATTACTACCCAGCACTCCCAACACACTTTTTTAGTATTTAAAATTGACGGGCATTTTAGCCCAATAATAATTTCAAATCTCTATTTAAATGGTGGTTTACTGCTTAAAACATACATCCAGGCAAGGATTTTACTCCATTGAACCTGGATGCTGTTTTGATTGGAGAATTATCTTAACCAAGCAAATGCGTTGTTTTCGTAATCCAATATTTTGTCATCTAATTCCAGCGTTTGACCAATCGCATCAAGCCCTTTAATCAAGTTGTTTTTATGATGCTCAGGTATATCAAAGTGATACTCCTGTTCAGCAACTTTTACAGTTTGATTGGGTAAATCAATGAAAATTTGTGTTTCAGGGTTATCTTTTACAATGCTGAACAAATTATCCATTTCTGAGCTGCTAAGGGTGATTGGTAATAGTTGATTATTAATACAGTTGCCATAAAAAATATCTGCAAAACTGGTGGCAATAATTACGCTATAACCAAAATCGGCAAGTGCCCAAGGTGCATGTTCGCGACTTGAACCGCAGCCAAAGTTTTCACGAGCTAAAAGAATGCTAGCACCCTGATACTCAGGTTTAGTGAGAGCAAAGTCAGGGTTAACTTCTTGTTCGTGCAAATCTAAATAGCGCCAATCGTGGAATAGGTGTTTACCGTAACCTGTGCGAGTCACTCCGGTTAAGAATTGCTTTGGAATGATCTGGTCTGTATCCACATTGGCTTGGTCAAGTGGTGCTGCTGTACCCAAATGGGTTGTGAATCCTGTCATCATCTGCTCCTACAAATCTCGTACATCAATGAAGTGGCCAGTGATCGCAGCCGCTGCTGCCATTGCTGGAGAAACTAGGTGGGTTCTGGCACCTCGGCCTTGGCGACCTTCGAAATTTCGATTACTCGTTGATGCACATCTATCACCGGCTTTCAGAATATCGTCATTCATACCCAAACACATTGAACAACCTGGTAACCGCCATTCAAAACCAGCATCAATGAAAATCTGATCGAGTTTTTCTTCTTCAGCTTGCTGTTTTACGGTCACTGAACCAGGCACCACAATGGCTGTAACACCGTCTACTACCTTACCTTTTTGAGCAATTGCCGCCGCAGCTCTTAAATCTTCGATTCGGCTATTAGTACAAGAGCCAATAAAGACATTATTAACCGAAACATCAGTTAGTTTTGTACCTGCTTTTAAGTCCATATAAGCAAGTGCTTTAATGGCTGATTCACGCTCAATAGGATCGCTGAAATCTTGCGGTGTTGGAATCGTGTTGGTTACACCCGTTACTTGGCCAGGGTTCGTTCCCCAAGTAATTTGTGGTGCAATGTCTTTGGCTTGCAATTCAACTACTTTGTCAAAATGCGCACCATCATCAGAATGCAGGGTTTTCCAATATGCGACTGCATTATCCCAAGCTTCGCCAGATGGCGCATATTCGCGACCTTTAATATATTCAAAGGTGGTTTCATCAGGCGCGATAAAGCCTGCTTTTGCACCCGCTTCAATGGTCATGTTACATACTGTCATGCGCTCTTCCATGGTCAAACCACGAATTGCTTCACCTGCATATTCAATAACGTAACCGGTTGCGCCTGCATGACTAATAGTACCAATAATCGCTAAGATGATATCTTTTGCTGTGATGCCAAGGGGAAGTTTGCCATCAACATTAATTAACATACTTTTAGCTTTGGTTTGTTTTAATGTTTGGGTTGCAAATACGTGTTCAACTTGCGAGGTACCAATACCAAAAGCAAGGGCCCCGAAAGCGCCATGAGTTGCAGTATGTGAATCACCACAAACCACCGTCATTCCGGGTAGAATTAAGCCAAGCTCAGGTCCAATAACATGGACTATACCTTGTTTTTGATGGCCTACAGGGAATAATTCAATGCCATGTTCTTTACAGTTATTGGCTAAGGTTTGTAGCTGTAATTGATTTTCTGGTCCACAAGCATCAATGGCTAATGAGCGAGTAGAAATACTGTGATCCATAGTCGCGAAGGTTTTATGGGGACATCTAACTTTACGTCCCTTGTCATTTAATCCTGCAAATGCCTGAGGTGAGGTCACTTCATGGATTAAGTGACGATCGATATAAATAAGAGTATCGTCACCCAATTGGTCGACAACATGGGATTCCCAGATTTTGTCGTATAATGATTTTGCCATTTTTAATTCCTAAATTTAAATCTGAGCCTACTGGCTAATTCTAGTTAATTTGTACGGAAGATAATATGTGCTGACAAATTACATCACCCACTTGCGACGTAGTGTTAGCAAGATGACGTTTTTCTGGTGGAAGTAGTTCCCCAGTCAATACACCTTCAGCTAATGCTTTACGTACCGCATCATCAATTTGGTCTGCTGCTTTTGTTTGATTTAAGCTGTAACGTAGCATCATTGAAGCAGATAAGATTTGGGCAATTGGATTGGCGATGCCTTTGCCCGCTATATCCGGCGCTGAGCCCCCGGCTGGTTCGAACATACCAAATCCGCTTTCATTCACACTTGCCGATGGTAATAAACCCATAGAGCCCGTAATCATTGCGCATTCATCAGATATAATGTCGCCAAACAAGTTAGAGCAAAGCATTACGTCGAACTCGTTGGGGTAACGAAGCAACTGCATAGTCGCGTTATCGATATATATATGTTCTAAGGTTACTTCTGGATAATCTTTTGCGACTTCCTCAGTAACTTCACGCCATAATCGTGAGCACACTAATACATTTGCTTTATCAACTGAGGTGACTTTTTTACCGCGTTTCATTGCAGCTTCAAAGGCGCTTTTGGCAATACGACGAATTTCTCGTTTTGAATAACGCATGGTGTCGTACGCAAACTGTTCTTCACCTTCGCCTTCTAAGCCTTTAGGTTGGCCAAAATAAATGCCACTAGTAAGTTCTCTGATAACTAAAACATCAAAGCCGCTTGCCGCAATATCAGCGCGAAGTGGAGATAAGGCTTCTAAACCAGGGTAAATTTTTGCAGGTCGTAAATTACTAAATAAATCAAAATGACCACGTAACGCCAGCAGCGCGGCTCTTTCTGGGCGTTGCTCTAGAGGTAAACTGTCCCACTTAGGGCCACCAATCGAACCAAACAAAATAGCATCTGCTTGTTCGCATCCTTTTAGCGTGTATTCTGGTAGCGCCTGCCCGTGATTATCGATGGCTAAGCCACCTACATCATATTCGTTCAGAGTGAATGACAACCCACAGGTTTTTTCAACTGCACTGAGTACTTTTCTAGCCTCAGCCATTATTTCCGGACCTATACCGTCTCCTGGTAATACGGCAATTTCATAATTAGACATGTACTTATTAAACCCCTGCAATTTTTATTTGTTGTTTCTTCTGTTGATCAATTTGGTCGGCTAAATGTGTATTGTTTAAAACGTAAATCAGTGCCTTTACACCGGACTCTACGATGTCAGTGGCTAGGCCAATACCGTTAAAGCGGCGGCCATTATATTCAGCAATCAAGCTTACTTGAGCTAATGCATCGGCGCCTTCACCTTTAGAGTCGAGTTTGAAGTCAACCACATCTACGCGGCTGTGCCCAATGGCTTTCGTAATGGCGTTAAATGCTGCGTCTACAGGGCCATTACCAACCGCTGACTCAGTGATTTCAATTTCACCGATACGCATTTTGACGGTGGCACTAGGAATGATTTCTCGCCCCGAGTTTGCCTGTAAATAAAGCAATTCGAAATGAGCTTGCTCTTGTTTTTGTTGATCAAAAAACAACAGTGCTTCTAAATCGTAATCAAACACCTGACCTTTTTTGTCGGCCAATTTCAAAAATGCAGCGTAGATTGCTTCTAAATCGTAATCACTCTCTTTGTAACCTAATTCGGTTAATCGATGTTTAATAACGTGGCGACCTGAACGTGATGTAAGATTCAAGTTGTTTTTGTTTATGCCCACGCTTTCCGGTGTCATGATTTCGTAGGTATTTTGCGCTTTCAATACGCCATCTTGGTGAATACCGGAAGAGTGACTAAACGCATTAGTACCGACAATGGCTTTATTGGCCTGAACTGGCATATTACACAGCTGACTTACTAATTTAGAGGTGCGTGAAATTTCGTGGGAGTTGATGTTGGTTTGTAATCCCAACATGGCTTGACGGGTTTGCAAAATCATTGCAATTTCTTCTAAAGAGCAGTTACCTGCTCGCTCACCAATACCATTAATTGTTGCTTCAACTTGTCGAGCGCCGTTTTCAACCGCCGCCAATGAGTTGGCAACAGCCAAACCTAAATCATTGTGACAGTGTACAGAAATTGTTGCTTTGTCGATGTTTGGAACGCGGTTAAATAGGTTTTTGATGATGCCGCCAAATTCTGTTGGCGTCGTGTAGCCCACAGTATCAGGGATATTCACTGTTGTTGCGCCAGCGGTTATGGCAGCTTCAACCATACGACACAAATAATCGATATGCGTGCGTCCAGCATCTTCACAGGAAAATTCCACATCATCGGTATAGCGGCGCGCATGTTTTATGGCATGCACTGCCATTTCAACAATTTCATGTTGGGATTTTTTAAGCTTTGCACCAACATGAATATCAGAGGTGGCAATAAAAGTATGGATACGAAATTGATCTGCGACCTTTAACGCTTCACCGCAGGCATCAATATCTTTTTCTAGGGCTCTAGATAATCCACATACAGTGGCGTTTTTGATTTCTCTTGCAATACTTTGTACAGAAGCGAAATCACCCGGTGACGAAACTGGAAATCCTGCTTCTATAATGTCTACGCCTAATCTTTCAATGGCAAATGCTATTTGCAGTTTTTCTTTAACAGTGAGACTTGCTGGCAGCGCTTGTTCGCCATCACGCAAGGTTGTATCAAATATTTTCACTTGATTAGACATATTTTTTCTCCTGTTAAGTATATTGCCCATATAAAAAAACCCGTGCGTTGCACGGGTTTTAAAATCAGTTGTGACATTTACAACCTACCCGTGCAGTCTCGCTGCCAGAAGTAGTAGGATGTTGAGTAAAGTTGCTTTACGTAATGTCACATTGCTCTCAATTAATCAAATTTTGAGTAAATTCTCTAGTGGTGTATTTGTATCCTTTATCGGCCTATGCGTCAACCTTAGATAATAAATCCTTATATATCGCTTTGGAATAACTAACCTGTTCTCGGGATAAGCAGTGCTTTATTGGTCTCATTTTTGCAGCCACTTTGCTTAACAAAAAGGTATATCCTTGAACTATCTTTGAGGATTCATTTATTTGCTGTTCGGTTATTAACTACTTGTAGGTTTTCCAGTTAATTGTGGTGGATAAAAGTAATTCTCTAAGGCTGAGTGTTCTGGGAATGGTTTTGCCTTTGTGGTTCCAACTATGGCCGCAACAAGCAGCTGTAATATTGCCTTTATTTGGAATCAATAAGGTTTTACTTTGCAATGAATGGTCATACTCACCAAGAAATGTTCCGTTGAAATCAAACCAGCCGTGTTTGTTGAAATGTAATTTATGGTTTTCTTTGTCTATTCTATCAACAGAGTCTAATTCTACTGTTTCTATGCCCATATCACTGATGCAAATAGGCGATGGCAAACCCATACGAACATGGCTTTGAAACCATGCCAATAATTTTTGCGGATCGTATTTGGCGCTCACACATTTAGCCGCTTGTTTAGCTTGCCAACTGCCGTTGTGGACGTCTACTTCGATGGGGTAACTTTGAGCTAGTAAGTATTCAGCTGCATTTTTAATATGATAAGGCAATCCTGACAACCTACGCTGTAATAACCGTATATTGTTGACAGTACTCTTGCTTAATGACAGCAATTCTCTTTCATACAGGGCATTGCACAGCTCGGCAAAATGGCGCTGTCTTTGATCGGAGGCGAATATATCAACTTGTTGTTGATGATTGGTATCGGACATTATCTGACTTATATCAGACAATTAGGGTAGTTGTAAGCATGTACCAGATAAAACTTAGGCTGGTACATGCTCATTAGGCTTTATTGACCTTTAATTTCAGCGCGACCGCCGTAACTAACTGAGTCACCTAAAGCTTCTTCAATGCGAAGCAATTGGTTGTACTTAGCCACACGATCAGAGCGGCATAGTGAACCCGTTTTGATTTGACCAGCAGCTGTACCCACCGCTAAATCAGCGATAGTTGCATCTTCAGTCTCGCCACTACGGTGAGAGATAACAGCAGTGAAACCTGCATCTTTTGCCATCTTAATTGCATCTAATGTCTCGGAAAGTGAACCAATTTGGTTAAACTTAATGAGGATAGAGTTACCTACACCATTGTCGATACCGCGTTTTAAAATTTTAGTATTGGTTACGAACAAGTCATCACCAACTAGTTGAATTTTATCGCCAATTTTACCAGTTAGGTAAGCCCAACCATCCCAATCGCTTTCATCCAAACCATCTTCAATTGAGATAATTGGATATTTAGCTGATAGGTCCGCTAGGTAATCACTGAACTCTTCTGAGTTAAAGATTTTACCTTCACCTTTCATATTGTACTGACCATCTACGTAAAACTCAGATGATGCACAATCAAGGGCAAGAGTAACGTCCTTATCCATCACATAACCAGCACTTTCAACGGCTTGAATGATAACTTTAAGAGCTTCTTCGTTAGAGCTCAAATTCGGAGCAAAGCCACCTTCGTCGCCAACTGCAGTACTTAAACCTTTTGCAGACAATACTTTTTTCAAGCTGTGGAAGATTTCAGCACCCATGCGTAGCGCTTCACGGAAGTTAGGTGCGCCTACAGGCTGAACCATAAATTCTTGAATATCGACGTTGTTATCAGCATGTTCACCACCGTTGATGATATTCATCATTGGAACCGGCATTGAATATTGTCCTGGTGTACCGTTAAGTTCTGAAATATGTTGATATAACGGTATTTTCTTCTCCATAGCCGCAGCTTTTGCCACTGCTAGAGAAACCGCCAAAATGGCGTTAGCACCAAATTGTTCTTTATTTTCGGTGCCGTCTAAATCGATCATGATTTGATCAACTGCACGTTGGTCTAGCGCATCTTTGCCTAGCAAAGATGTTTGAATATCACCGTTTACTGCTGCTACGGCTTTTAAAACGCCTTTTCCTAGATATCTAGATTTGTCACCATCGCGCAATTCCAAAGCTTCGCGAGAACCAGTAGATGCACCAGATGGAGCGCATGCTCTGCCCCAGGCACCACTTTCTAAATATACGTCTGCCTCTACAGTTGGGTTACCACGCGAGTCCATTACCTCACGGCCAATAATCTTGCTGATTTTTGCCATTTTTGTTGCCTTATAAAAATGTTTAATTTACGTTCTAAGCACACGCACAATATAACCCCCAATGGGGCTATATTTTATGATTATGCGAATAGGCGCTTGATTTTTCTTTAATTATTATTTTTATGGTATTCACCAGCGGCGTGCACAAACCCAGTAAATAATGGGTGGCCGTCACGGGGTGTAGAGTTAAATTCAGGGTGAAATTGGCCAGCTATAAACCATGGGTGGTTAGGCAATTCAATTACCTCCACCAAACGTTTATCAGTTGATAAACCAGATACAACCAATCCTGACGCTTCGATTTCGCTACGTAGGTTGTTGTTCACTTCATAACGGTGTCTATGGCGCTCATAAATTTCTGTATTACCATAGGTCTGCTGAACCTTTGTATCTGGAATCAAATGACACAATTGACTACCCAGACGCATTGTACCACCAAGATCAGAACTTTCATCTCTGACCTCTGTGCTACCGTCAGTTTCCTGCCACTCAGTGATCAAACCCACCACTGGGAAAGGCGTTTCTGGATTAAATTCGGTGCTGTTAGCATCGGCCATGCCAGTCACATTTCTAGCATATTCGATTAACGCCACCTGCATACCTAAACATATGCCTAAATAAGGTATTTTGTTTTCGCGTGCATATTTCGCCGCGGCAATTTTACCTTCAATTCCTCGTTCACCAAACCCGCCAGGGACCAGAATAGCGTCAAGATCTTGTAACACAGCTTCGCCCTTGCTTTCAATGTCTTGCGAATCGATATAACGGATATTAACTGATAAGCGGTTTTTAAGGCCGGCATGTTTTAACGCTTCGTTAACTGATTTATAAGCATCGGGTAATTCTACGTATTTACCAATCATTCCAATGTTTACTTCGCCAGTTGGATTTGATTCTGCGTATAAAACCTGTTCCCATTCAGTTAAATCAGCTTCAGGGCAGTCCAAACCAAAACGTTTAACCACTAACTCATCCATTCCTTGGGCTTTTAATCCCGCTGGAATTCGATAAATACTATCAACATCTTTAAGGCCAATAACTGCTTTATCGGGGACGTTCGTGAACAATGCGATCTTTTGACGTTCGTTTGAGGGAAGGGCGCTTTCTGAACGGCAAACCAGAATATCCGGTTGGATACCGATAGAACGTAATTCTTTAACTGAATGCTGAGTGGGTTTCGTTTTCACCTCTCCAGAAGCGGCCATATAAGGAACTAGTGTTAGGTGCATGTACATTGCGCGCTCGCGACCAAGCTCTGCTCCCAATTGACGAATTGCTTCGAGAAACGGTTGTGATTCAATATCACCAACAGTGCCACCAATTTCAACAATCGCGACATCTACCCCTTCGGCACCTTCGATTACGCGGCGCTTTATTTCATTAGTAATATGTGGAATAACCTGAATAGTTGCACCAAGATAATCACCGCGTCTTTCACGTTTTAACACTTCTTCGTAAACGCGACCTGTAGTGAAGTTATTGCGCTTAGTCATGCGGGTGCGAATAAAGCGCTCGTAATGACCTAAATCTAAATCTGTTTCTGCACCGTCATCGGTAACAAATACTTCGCCGTGTTGGATGGGGCTCATGGTGCCCGGATCCACGTTAATATATGGGTCCAATTTGAGCATCGTAACTTTCAATCCTCTAGCTTCGAGGATTGCAGCTAACGAAGCTGCGGCAATACCTTTTCCAAGTGATGAAACGACACCACCTGTGACGAAAATATAATGTGTCATGTGTAACCTAAGACGTTTGGAGTTGAATAAGAATACTTGACCAAGGGACCGATAAATTTTCGGCGTATGGACGGCTCAACAGTATACGGAAAGCTGCCTGTCCATACAACGAACTTTTTCATTTAAGCGCGACAAATTTTGATATGAAATAATCTAAATCTATAAGCCGCGAATAACTATCAAATACTTAGGATTGGTTACTGATTTCTTTCAATGAATAAAGTAGTGCCAATGCTTCTTTAGGCGTCAATTCATCGGGGTCAATTTGCTTTAATTTAATCCGTAACTCATCTACAGAATCCAATAAGTCTAATTGCTGTGAGTGATTACTTACTGTTAGTTCATCAACTTCTATATTTGGTTGTTTCTCCAAAATTGCGAGTTTCGCTTTGGCTGAGCGAATAACACTTTTGGGCACACCTGCTAATTGCGCTACTTGCAAACCGTAACTGCGGTTGGCAGGTCCTTCTTGTACTGCATGCATAAAACGAATTTCGTCGTTGTGTTCAACAGCATCAAGATGCACATTGGCCAGGGAATCGAGTTCTGCAGCTAATTTTGTTAACTCAAAGTAATGGGTGGCAAAAAGTGTGTAGGCGTTAATTTGTGAGGCGAGGTATTCGGCGCATGCCCAAGCTAACGACAGGCCATCATAAGTGCTGGTACCGCGACCAATTTCGTCCATCAACACTAAACTGTTAGCCGTTGCATTGTTTAAAATATTAGCGGTTTCGGTCATCTCAACCATGAAGGTCGAACGGCCGGAAGCGAGATCATCTGAAGCACCAATACGGGTGAAAATTCTATCTATCGGGCCGATTACTGCTTGCTGTGCCGGTACAAATGAGCCTATATAAGCCATAAGCACTATTAAAGCTGTTTGCCTCATATAGGTTGATTTACCACCCATATTAGGCCCCGTAATAATTAACATCCGTCTTGTTGGTGTCATGGCTAACGGGTTGGCGATAAAAGGGGTTTTCATAACATTTTCTACTACAGGGTGGCGACCTTGTTCGTAAAATATTCCCGTCTCTTCACTCATTTCAGGACAATGTAAGTCTAAGGCATCAGCTCTTTGTGCTAAATTACAAATTACGTCGAGTTCAGCTAATCCCATAGCGCATGCCATGAGTTCATTGAGTTGCGGTAGCAATAAATCAAACAACTGTTCATACAATTGTTTTTCTAAGGCTAATGCGCGTCCTTGACTGGTAAGGACTTTATCTTCGTGTTCCTTGAGCTCAGGAATGATATAACGCTCATTATTCTTGAGGGTTTGGCGGCGCACATAATCTGCAGGTACTTGATCCGCGTAACTGCGACTGACTTCAATATAGTATCCATGAACCTTGTTATAATTGACTTTTAGCGAGTGAATGCCGGTGCGTTCTTTTTCTCTGATTTCCAATTGCTCAAGGTAGTCTGTTGCACCTTTTGCTAAGTTTCGTAAATCATCTAACTCTTCATTGTAACCAGGAGCGATTACACCTCCATCACGGATTAATACCGGAGGGTTAACAATAATGGCTTTATTCAATAAGTCACTAAATTCAGGGAAGTTGTTGATATTTGTACTCAACGTCTGAAAATTTGAACCTAAATCGGCTAACTTGTTTTGAATTTCTGGCAGCATGTCAAATGCGTTGCTCAACCGAGAGAAATCTCTTGGTCGCGCTGAACGTAACGCCAACCTTGCTAAGCAGCGTTCCATATCGCCAACCGACTTCAGCATGTCGCGTAAGTCTTCGTATTCGCTTTGGTGTAAGGCTTGTATTTGTTGTTGACGGCTATTTATTACCTGCAAGTCGCGAATCGGGGTTTGAATCCAGCGTTTCAACAAGCGACTGCCCATTGGCGTGACAGTAAAATCTAAGATGCTCGCTAAAGTATGCTCAACGCCGCCAGACAAATTCAAGGTTAATTCTAGATTGCGACGAGTGGCAGCATCCATCAACACGGTATCGTTATGGTTTTGTAATTGTATTTTGCGTATGTGGGGCAGGGCAGAACGTTGCGTATCTTTAACATATTGAACAATACAACCTGCAGCGCATATGGCAATTTTTGCGTCTTGAATTCCAAAGCCATTTAGTTCAGTGGTACCAAATTGCTGATTCAGTTGATTGCTGGCGGTTTGAAAATCAAATTCCCAAACTGGACGGCGACGCAGTCCAGCTCGGTTGTCAATTAAGTGCAGGTGACTAAACCCTTCAGGGTAAAGTAATTCTGCCGGGTTACAGCGCTGTAATTCGGCTAAAAGCGCTTCTTCTCCAGACAATTCAGAAATACTAAAACGGCCACTTGTTATATCTAGAATAGCCACACCAAACACCTCTTTACGGGCAAAAACGGCGGCTAGTAAATTGTCTTGTTTATCTTCTAACAAGGCTTCATCAGTCACGGTTCCAGGGGTCACAATACGCTGTACTTGTCTTTCCACTGGGCCTTTGCTGGTCGCCGGATCTCCAACTTGTTCAACAATGGCCACTGACTGTCCCATTTTTACTAAACGGGCAAGGTAATTTTCAACTGCATGATAAGGCACGCCAGCCATAGGAATAGCATTACCACCAGATTTGCCTCTGGCAGTAAGAGAAATATCCAATAACTCGGATGCTTTTTTAGCGTCGTCAAAAAACAGCTCATAAAAATCCCCCATTCGATAAAACAAAAGAATGTCTGGATGCTCCGCCTTTATTGTTAAATATTGACGCATCATAGGGGTGTGACTATCTAGATCAGACTGTTTAACGCTATTACTCATTGAGGTTGCGATCTCTTTGCAGGTTGAGGTTATGTTCGGAATAAATAACTTAATCGAATTAAGGCAATTAAAAACAATTGGGCATTATAAGAAGTATGGGTTTTTTTTCTAGCAGTTGTTAGTACAATCTGCCAGATAAACATTGAAATGGAGCATATTTGCATTATGTTAACCGAATCTATAGAGCGGGTTTCCCAACAACTTGGACAACAGCTAAAAAGCAAAGGTTGGACGATTAGTAGCGCAGAGTCTTGTACAGGGGGCGGTGTCGCCTTTGCAATCACCAGTGTTGCGGGAAGCTCTGAGTGGTTTAAACAGTCTTTTGTTACCTATTCTAATGACGCTAAACAATCTTTATTAGGAGTGAGACAAGAAATCTTGATGTCATTTGGCGCAGTGTCTCAACAAACGGTTGAGCAGATGGCCTCTGGATGCGCACTAAAATCGCAAGCAGAAATTGGGGTTTCTATTAGTGGAATTGCAGGACCGGATGGGGGAACTGAAGATAAACCCGTTGGTTTAGTTTGGTTTGGTTTTTTTATCAACGGTGATATTTCTACTGAAAAGCAGATTTTTTCTGGGGATCGGCATCAAGTAAGACTTCAGGCCATTGAATTTGCATTGCAACAGACTAGCCAACGAATTAGCTAAGTCTAAACATGTATTTAGATAGTTACGCTGAATAACTTTGGATAGTATTTTTAACTTTCAAAAGCAGAAATTCGTAAAAAAAGTAAAACTGTACTTGTAACTGTATAATCATACAGTATACTTCTGGGCATAAACTTAACGTCAAGTTACTAATAAGTAAGTTCGTTGAACCCTTGTTTAATTTATCACGCTATTTTCGAAGGACATTCCGATGGACGATAATAAATCTCGCGCATTATCAGCTGCTCTAGGGCAGATTGAAAAACAATTTGGTAAAGGTGCAATTATGCGCCTCGGAGACAACCAAGCTTTAGATATTGAAGCTATTTCAACAGGTTCTTTGACGATTGATATCGCGTTGGGAATAGGCGGTCTTCCTTGTGGACGAGTCGTTGAGATATATGGTCCTGAATCATCAGGTAAAACAACGCTAACTTTGCAAGCTATTGCTGAAGCGCAAAAAATGGGTAAAACCTGTGCGTTTGTTGATGCAGAGCATGCCTTGGATCCTGTCTATGCAGGAAAGTTAGGGGTAAACATCGATGATCTTTTGGTTTCGCAGCCAGATACCGGTGAACAAGCATTGGAAATCTGCGATATGTTAGTTCGTTCTGGCGCAGTAGATGTTGTAGTCGTTGACTCAGTGGCAGCGTTAACGCCTAAAGCTGAGATCGAAGGTGATATGGGTGATTCTCATGTTGGTTTACAAGCACGTCTGATGTCACAAGCGCTACGTAAATTAACGGGTAACATTAAACGTTCAAATACTTTGGTAATCTTCATTAACCAAATTCGTATGAAAATTGGCGTTATGTTTGGTTCGCCCGAAACCACAACTGGTGGTAATGCACTTAAGTTCTATGCCTCTGTAAGACTAGATATTAGACGTATCGGTGCGATTAAAGACGGTGATGAAGTGGTTGGTAATGAAACCCGTGTGAAAGTTGTTAAAAACAAAGTCGCACCTCCATTTAAACAGGCTGAATTCCAAATTCTATATGGCCAAGGTATTTGTAAAGAAGCCGAACTTATTGATTTGGGTGTTAAGCAAAAGTTTGTTGAGAAGGCTGGAGCTTGGTATAGCTACAATGGCGAGCGTATCGGTCAAGGAAAAGCCAACGTGGTTAAGTATTTGAAAGAGCATACTGATATGGCTGACGATATCGAGAAGCGTCTGAGAGCAGAGTTGTTGCTGTCTAAAACAGTCAAACCAGAAGATCCTGTAGCTTCTGAGGATGTGTTGTAACCCTAACCTTATACACATCCCCTAAGCGTGAGTTCCCCGCTAATTTATTTAGCGGGGTTTTTTAATTTTCCTCCCTTTCAATATCCCAACAATGTAATCTTTCCAATTTTCGAGTAAATTTTTTACATTAGTAAAATAAAGCCTACTTAATTTTTATATTTCTGGCTTCTTGTCTCAATCATTTTGTTTTTTATTATTTTTATATCTATTTGATATTTATTAATAAAATCGATTTTTTATGGTGCTGTTTTAACTTCTACTAACTGTTTTTAAGAAATGGTGTGGTTTCTGCATTTACCTTAGTGCGTAACTCAACAACCAATGATTAACTTTGGTTATTTCTTTAAGTCATTAATAGGAGATTTTTATGAGTAATGAAGTAAAACAAGTGAACAAAGTAGCAGACGTGATTGAAGTGCTAAAAGCAGGCGCAGATTTTTATGAAGAAAGTATTGATAAAGCAACCCATGAGTCTGTAAAGCAAGTGTTTGCGAGAATGATGTTTGAGAAAAAAGCAGCAATCGAAGCACTTCAGCCTTTTGCGATTGCAGAGCAAGGTGAGAAAGAAACTGGTGAGTCCATCGCCGTCAATGTACGCAACATGTACACAAAATTGGTAGGTTTTTTATCTTTTGATAAAGAGCATACCTATATTAGTCAACTTGAAGAGGTTGAGGACAAGACACTCGAAGTAATCGACGAGGCACTTGCAGAAAAGCAGCCTGATACATGTACGTTAGCCCTTAGAGAAATTCGAGGCACTATGCAAGCTTGTCATGACGAGATGAAAGCCCTGCAGGAACTCACTGCTTAACCGATAACTTAATGATAGCTAGCCGCTCATTGAGCGGCTTCTAATATTATTATCAACTAACAACAAATGAATCAAGAGGTAAATTATGGATATCATTAGGCTAATATTGGCTATTCTTTTACCCCCAGTTGGGGTGTTTTTACAGGTGGGCTTTAGTGGCGCATTTTTCTTAAATATATTGCTTACAATCCTCGGCTATTTGCCAGGCATAATTCACGCTGTTTGGATTATCGCTAAACGATAGATTGAATCTGCAATAGAGTTAAGTCCGTGTTGCAAAATATAATCTTGCTAGCGGACTGCTCCTATTCCTCTCCCAGAATTCCCCCAATGTG
The DNA here is from genome assembly GCF_018860635.1 of Aliiglaciecola lipolytica. Lineage (GTDB taxonomy): Bacteria > Pseudomonadota > Gammaproteobacteria > Enterobacterales > Alteromonadaceae > Aliiglaciecola > Aliiglaciecola lipolytica_A. The sequence goes on along the minus strand of NZ_JAHKPT010000006.1, from coordinate 11,280 downwards.
TTAATCCCATTTATCTTTTATCACTAACTCTGTATAGAGAGGGAAATGATCAGAATCAATCGATGGCAGCCTTTTAATGTCAGCCAACATAAAATGTTGAGAATGAAAGAGGTGATCTAATGGCCATCTGATTATCGGGTAATCTGCATGAAAAGTGTTAAAGAAGCCGCGACCAATCCTTGGATCTTTTAATCCACTTAGTTTCCGAAAAGCTCTTGTGGTAGGTGACCAAGCTACGTCATTTAGATCTCCGGTGACTATTATTGGTTGTTTGGACGGCTCGACTTTATTGGCTATTAAAATGAGCTCTTTATCTCTGGGTTTTGCCGTGTCATTTTCAGTAGGTGAAGGCGGCGCTGGATGTAAAAAATGGAATTTAACTTTGACGCTTTCGGTAAATTTAATATGGCAATGAACAGAGGGAATATCTTTTTCAATTAATTCCAGTACCTCTAAATCCGATATTACGTGTTTGCTGTAAACGTGCATTCCGTAGAGGTTATCTAATGGTTTATTTACTCTGAAGGGAAAGTCGGCATGAATGGGTTCCATTGCGTCTTGCCACCATTTGTTGGTCTCTAACGTAACAACAATATCTGGCTCGTATTGACGGATTAAATCAATTAGTTTTTGTGCCGATCTGTTGGGCATTAAAACGTTTGCAGTAATGACTTTAATAGATACCTTGGATTCAGTTGATGAGCTATCAGCGTGCTCCACTTCTTTTGGATATAAAAATGTGTAAGGCAGAATCCAAATTGACTGATAAATTAAGCTCGCTAAATTAACTATCAGCAGAGTGTACATTAGGTAGTCTTCGGTTAAGTATAAAACCATTAGTACGTTGATGATTATCAAGCAAACGATCTGAACCCTAGGAAATTCCCAGCTGCGACATAACCAATGATTACTCGGCAACAAGGGTAGCAAGGTTATCGCTACTAAAAAGCAGCTTGAACAGATAAGACCTATTTCCAAGATAGTGCTCTCAAAGATGGATGTAATTGTTGCAAAGGATATCAGAACTATTTACAAGGTTAACCCTATTTTTCAATAGAGCATGTTAGATGCTTATTCTAACTATCTGTTTTTTAATGACTTAGTTCTTTAATTCTCGATGGCATAGTCGTTGCACTTTTAAAAGTACTATACGCCATTTATGGGGCGATAGCATTCTAACTTTAAAAGGAGAACAAGATGACGAACCAAACGCAATCGGCAGCAAAGATGGCTAACGAAACAACTGCTAAGTCGGAGACTCCAATCGCAGATAAAATGACTGATGCGCTTCATCATTCAGTTGATTCCTTAGCAAAACAAGCTGCTAAAACTGAAGAAAAAGTGAGACACTCAGCAAGCGCCTCAGCTGAAACTCTATCGGAAAAACAGCAACAAGCGCAGGATTACTGGAATTCATCTGCAGTGGGCAAATTCACTAAAGAAAATCCACTTGCCACCGCCGGTATTGCATTTGCCGCAGGTATGGCTCTCACTGCATTTTTGAAAAGAAAGTAAACTGACGATGGTTGATGGTAACGCTCACCATAATGAAGAGTCTACAGCGCCTAAAGATGACGCTGTAGATTTTTCGGACCTGCAGGCCTATTGGTCTAGAGTATGGGATGCGCAAAAAGAGCAAATTAGCAAAGCCAAGTCGTTGGCTGTTCAGGAGTTAACGCTATCAGGTAAAGCACTATTGCTTAGCGCAGTTTGTGTTTTGTTGCTGGTGGGGATCAGTTTAATCATTTGGACGACACTGCTACTGACACTTGGATATGGAGCACATGCCTTTGGCGTGCATTGGCTGATAGTTGCCTTGTCGTTAATTGTCATCAATGTATTAATGTTCTGGGTCATACATCGAATTTTCAAAAATGCGATTCGTTCAATTGGTTTATCAACCACGATCAAGACTTTATTTGAGCCTAGAAGTGAAAATTCATCCGCGCAAAACTATCCACTAAGACGAGAAAAATAAGGCGATTAACATGTTAGATTTATTAGCTAATCAAAAAGCCATCGTTGAAAACAAAGCTGAGCTGTATAAAGTGTCGAAAGACATCAAACGTCACGCTTTAGATAAGGCACAGGATCAATCTAAACAGTGGATTAGCTCACCTCGAGGTCTGTTGGCATCTTTTGTGGCTGGTTCTATTTATGAATTGCAATCCAGTTCAGACTCAAACTCCACTAGAACTATAATCAGTCTATTGTTACGAGCTATTTAGCCTTTCGCTTTTTTTACTATTAATTTAGCTCGTCAACCCCCGCATTTAAAATCTAAGTATAAATTACAAGCCAATAAGCAATTTTTTCTTATCTACGCGAACGCAATTTTATCAGGTGTTGTTTAAATCTGTTTTAATTGACTTAAGTTATTGTTTATATTGATAATATCTTTTTTATGAGATCTATTAATTGTCCTTTCATTTTGGTATCAAAACTGCAAAACAGTCTATAAGTTAAAAGTGCAGAGAATAGGATATCGCAATGAAAAAGTTAACGTTATTTTCGGTAATTATTGTGGCAATTTTAAGTTCGGCAATGGTGATTGGGCAAACCGAACCTGTACCTGAAACTAAACCTGATCCTGTGATTCATTTATTGAAAAATTTTGAGCAAAGGTTACAGAGAGTGGATAAAACGAAACAAGACCGCAATAGTCGACTGCGTCTCCAGCGTGCTGAATATTATTATTACTCTTCAAAACGCTTTCATCAATCAAATTGGCAAGCCCAAGCTTTGGATCATGCGCAAAGAGGCCTACGATTATTAGATTTAAGAGAAGGTAATATTCAAACTTCTTCAACTGGTTCAGCTTTGCTTAGCTCTGGATCATTCACACCGCAATCAGAAGCTGCATCAGCCAAAATATAGGTAAAAAGGTTACCAGGTTAGATAGCGGCGGCGCTTAGCGTTGATAGACTATTTACGGGCGTTGCAGATGCCATTGCTAATCGACCTCGCCAATGAGCTAAGGATTGTTCGCTTGCTGTTACGGCTTTAATCACATTCAACATTTGTATCGAGGCATCAGAGATACGCATACCCTTATTGGTAGTTGCTAGTACCAGACGCGTCATCTCCGGTTGTTCAATTTTTAACGTTTTGACTACCTTGCTTTCTTCTAAATGGTACATTGCTGAGGAAGGTAAAATCATTAAACCTTCACCTTGAATTACTTGCCTTAAACCTGTCATCAGTTGCCCTGAATAGGCTTTATTATGTTTTAAGGCAACGCCTGTGGTGAGTTCATAAGTGTTTATTAATTGTCCCAGTGCGTCTTTTAAACCAGGGGTTAATAGTTCAAATTGGCTCAACTCCCAAAAATTCACTGTATCTCGGTTAAGCAATTGTTGATAATTGGCAGCACTGTCATTACTGCCCACAACAAGATACATATATTCTTCAATAAGAGGATAGGTGGTCATGAAATTCTGATCAATTTCTTGCTCATAGGTTAAAGCAATATCGAGTTGATTGGTTTTGAGCCATTCTTTTACAGCGTATGAGGGCCCCGTGCTGATTTCTAATTTTATATGCGGATGGAAACGATTAATTTCAGCGATCAGCGGCATGGACAACACGTTACCGATAGAGGGTAGCATGCCCACCCGAACTGTACCTGAGCGATTACTTATTAACTGTTGTAGTTCAATTTTGGCGTCATTGATTGTTTTTGTGATGGTTTGAGCATGATTAACAAATATTTGCCCGGCTTGCGTTAGGGTTACTCCTCGAAAGCTGCGTTCAAGCAAAGCGGCGCCCATTTCTCTTTCCAAGTTTGCTAATTGCTGACTGATAGCTGGTTGAGCAATGTCTAATTCTCTGGCTGCTGCGGCAATACTACCTTTTTGCACTGTTATTAAAAAATACTCCAACTGTTTAGTATTCATTCAGCACATTGCTCCTAACACTATTACTCAATTGATTGAATTTCTTATTCTCCATTGCACTAATTTAGTTACATTCCATTTCGAAACTCATCTTTTGCACTATCTACTGTAATTGCTTGTAAATTAAGCATTTTTTATACCATTCTTATAATTATTAAAGCTTGAAATTGTAAATAATATGTTTTTTTGAACTTTTGGGAATATTTTTTTACGCACAAATGAATTCGTATCTTATTGATACTTATATGTAAATGTAGAGGCTCAATATTTTCCCTATAACCCTCAATAATCTTTTTTCTTCCGCGTCGCCAGTGCTTTTCTTAGTCTCTTGTGGGTTAGTTGATACGGCTAACAGGATAAACAAAATACTCTCTTGCCTGCAGTTGGTGCTTAGTTGATCACTTTAAGGGCAAACCCTTAGGTAATAACAAGTTTAGGTATTTTTTATCAAAACAAAAATAAAAACATAAGAACACGGACAACAAGTCACGGACGTAATACTGAGAACACATAATAATAAGGGAACACTCAATGAAATTAACCAAAATCAATACTGCCATATTAGCTGGTTTATCTGGTTGCGCTATTTCTCTGCTGAGTGCACCTTTAGCATTTGCGCAAGAAGCCGCAGCAGAAGACGATAATCTTGAGAAAATTGCGATAGTAGGTGCTCGAGGAGCGCCAAGAACTGTGACTAGTTCTCCAGTACCAGTGGATGTATTAAGTGCAGATGACTTAAATGCAGTAGCATTTTCGGATATGAATGATGTACTAAAAACCTTAGTGCCATCCTATTCGGTCTCTCGCCAACCTATTTCAGATGGTGGAACCTTTATCCGCCCAGCTCAATTGCGTGGTTTGCCTACCGACAAAACCTTAGTACTGGTGAATTCTAAACGACGCCACCGTGCTTCTTTAGTCTCTATTGGTGGTTCAGGTACGCAAGGGCCGGATTTGGCTACTATTCCAACTGCTGCCATTGCCAGTGTAGAGGTACTCCGTGATGGTGCTGCTGCGCAATACGGTTCTGACGCCATCGCTGGTGTAATCAATTTTCAGCTAAAAAATAACACCGAAGGTGGGATGTTTTCAGCCGAAATAGGACAATATTTTGAAGGTGATGGCGATCAATTAGTTATCGCTGGTAACAAAGGTTTTGCTCTTGGTGATGACGGTTTTCTAAGTATCTCTGCTGAGTACTCCGATTCAGAAGCTACGTTTAGAGGAACACAATATTGCGAATCTTGGTTCTGTGTAGACGATCAATCTGCCGAGTATATTGCCGCTGCAGAATTGCAAGGTCAAACAGTCCATGGTTCATCTCAAGTTCAACCTTGGGGACAGCCTAATTCAAGTGGCACTCGTATATTTGTTAACACAGGTTATTCACTTTCAGATGACGTTGAACTCTACGGATTCGGAAATTATTCCGAAAGTGAGGGAGACGGTGCATTCTTTTATCGTTATCCAGGTAATGGCACCATTGAAGATCTTCGTTTAGAAGATGGTTCAATATGGAGCCCAATCGAAATATTTCCTGGTGGATTCACACCACGTTTCTTCGGAGACGTAACTGACTACTCACTGCTTGGTGGTATTAAAGGTGTGAACGATGCTTTTACTTACGATATAAGTGCCCGCTATGGTTACAATGAAATTTCGTATACGTTAAGCAATACTATTAACCCATCAATGGGTAACTTATCACCTACGTCATTTAAACCGGGTGATTTAAGTAATGAAGAGACGCAAATTCAAGCTGACTTTACCTATGACCTGGCTGAATACGTTCTTGCTTTTGGTTTGAGTTATATGGATGAGTCATATGAAATCTCCGGTGGAGAAGAAGACTCCTATTTTGCGGGTCCTTACGCCTCCGCAGATCCATGGGATTTCTGTACAGATGATTATGTACCAACTGAAGCTGGTGAAGCTGTTATTGACAATGGTTCGACATTAGATTGTGCTAACTATACGACCAATGATGTAGATGGTGACGGTTTTGAAGACGACGGTATTGAAGGATTAGATCCGGTTTACCGTGTTGTTGGTGTAGGTTCTAATGGTTTCCCAGGTTACTCCCCTGAGTTCTCAGGCAAATACTCTCGTGATTCTTATGCTGCTTATGTGGATATTTCAGGTGATCTAACTGACAAACTATTTGCACAAGCTGCACTGCGTTATGAAGATTATTCTGATTTTGATTCCGAGCTAGTTTATAAAGTCGCTGCTATTTACCAATTTACCGACGAGTTTGCAGTTCGTAGTTCATACGGAACTGGTTTCAGAGCACCAACTCCAGGTCAGCAAGGTACAACCAATGTGTCTACACGCTTACCCAATGGGTTTCCGGTTGCGACAGGTTTGTTTCCAGCAGGTGGTTCGGTTGCCCAAGCACTTGGTGCTGAAGAGCTTCGTCCCGAGTTATCGACTAACTTTACATTGGGTTTGACCGCAGCAATTGGTGATTTCAGCTTAACTGTTGACTACTACCATATATTATTGGAAGACAGAGTGTATGCTGTTTCTACCATGGATGTGTCTACCGATCCGTCAACTGGTGATGATTATACTAACTATTTAAATCTGGCTGAAGCCGGCGTGGTGGGTGCTGAATCCATTGGTGGCGTTTTCTTCTTCCAGAATGCCTTCGATACAATAACCGAAGGTCTAGACGTAGTTGGTACCTACGCTTTGAAATCTGATTTCGGCGAAACTATGTTTACCGCTTCGATTAATTATAACTCTCAGGAGTTTGATTCAGATCCAAGTGATTACTTAAACGCTGAAGATCAGTTCGATTTTGAGAATGGTGTACCCGAAATGCGCGGAGTGTTCTCGATTAATCATAGTTACGAGGATTGGAGTTTAACCACGCGTTTCAGTTATTACGGTGAATATGAAAATGCGAACGATAGCTCTGATGATACTGAAATCCAGACTTTTGGTTCAGAGTTAATGGTTGATCTGGAAGGTACCTATCATATCAATGATATGTATACGGTTTCCTTGGGGGTTCGTAACATTTTCGACAACTATCCTGATGCTGCAACAATGGGAGATTCGTGTTGTGGACGCGTTTATCGCTCAGATTCAGTGGTTGATTGGCAGGGAGGTTACTACTACGCCAAGTTTATTGCTAATTTCTAAAACGTAAAACGTTTAGAACATAACAGAAATGGCAGAAGGGGCGAAAGCCCCCTGCTTGTTTTACGGGTTTATTTTTTATTGAGTTGAGTACATATTTTGATAACAATTTTTAGTGGAGCGATGTTGTGATGGAGATAGAGTTACTCTGGTTCGTTCTAACGTTATGTTGTGCCGGCGCTGTTGCTGGTATTACCGCCGGTTTATTTGGAAACGGTGGTGGTTTTGTTGTGGTGCCCGCTCTATTGGCGGTTTTTCCGTTTTTTACACCCAATTCTGAAGAATTGGTCAAGGTCGCTATCGGTACGTCGTTAGCTTCTATTGTTGTCTCTAGCGCTCGTTCAGTGATGGCACACCGTCGAAGAGGCGCCGTTGATTTTGAAGTGCTTAAGTCATGGTCAATATGGATTGTATTGGGTGTGCTAGGAGGTTTAGCTATTGCTAACCACACAAGCAGCGTTGGATTAACCATCGTTTTCGCTGCGGGTGTTTTGTTGTATTCAATTTATTTTCTGTTCCCTGATTTTGTAGTTCGTCCAGGTGTTTCGTTTTCCATGCCTTCAGGTATTGGCAAAGCCACTCTGGCATTCGTGTTGGGAGGATTTTCAGCGCTTTTAGGAATTGGTGGTGGAACACCTACTGTTATCACTATGGTGATGTGTAAACGCACTATTCAACAAGCAGTGGCGACCGCTGCAGGTGTGGGATGTTTAATTGGGTTACCTGGGGCCATCGGATTTTTATTTATGGAAAACACAAGCCCTGAAAGTATGCCAATTGGAACCGTAGGTTATATCAATTTACCTGCGCTTATTGCCATCAGTGTCGGTTCTATTCTAACCGCACCATTTGGCGCTTCAATGGCCCATAGTTTTAGTGAGAAAAAGCTTAAACGTCTGTTTGGTATTTATTTAGTGATTGTATCAACAGCCATGTTTATCAAAGTTTTGTCGTAGACACGTATTAAGAAAAAAGGAAAACAATAATGACTTATAATCCATCTAGACGCTTATTTTTAGGAGGCAGTATTGCTGCTTCTGCCGCCGGAGCTTCTGGTTTAATTGTGCCTGCTGGTTTGGCATCTGCTGCCACAAGTCCTGCACCAAAAGTGAGTTACGGACCTGCCGCTGGTATTGCCAAGTTGAATGCTAACGAAAATCCCTATGGCCCTAGCCCTGAAGCTCTGAAAGCTATTTCTCAAGCGAGTAGTCAAGGGGGGGCATATTACGCCTACAATGCCGGCATGTATTTACGTGACATGATTGCCGAAAATTACAATTTGAAACCAGGTAATATTTCGATTACTGCTGGGTCATCCTTGATTCTGGCCTTCGCCGCTTTGGCAGCAACCACAAAAGGGGTTATTTTGGGGCCAGATTTATTTTGGGACACAACCTCTAAAGCGCCAATCAGCCAAGGTGGTCCTGATATTCGTCGCGTTGCAAATACAGCTGACTTGGAGATTGACCTAGATGCCCTTTACGATGCTATCGATGATAACGTCGCTATGGTACATGTATGTAATCCCAATAACCCCACTGGGCGAATTCTTGATCCTATGAAACTCAAAGAGTTTTGTATTAAAGCATCTAAGAAAACCTTGGTGTTAGTTGATGAAGCCTATAATGAACTCATTGAAGATGGTCCTAAACATTCGATGATTCCACTTATTAACCAAGGCCACAATATTATTGTCGCCCGTACTTTTTCTAAAATTTACGGACTTGCAGGTATGCGCGTTGGTTACATGTTAGGCTCAGAAGAGAACATTGAATTTATCAATAGATATGGATTGGGTGGCTACTCTATCAATCAGGCTGGTTTAGCCGCAGCCATTGCCAGTTATCATGATGAAGGCTTCAAAACATTTTCCAGAGATAAAGTGATGGAAGCTAAAGGTATTATCCAGTCAGCGGTAAAAGCCAATGGTCTAACAGCTTTACCCTCAAGTACAAACTTCGTATTTGTTAACTTGGGTGAAAATGGCGATGCGAATGCATTTCGCAAAGCGATGGAAAAACAGAACGTGTTAATTCGAGGTCAATACCGTACCTATAAGCCTTGGTCGCGAGTCAGCACTGGCATTATCAAAGACGTACAAATGTATGCTGATGCTATGCCTAAAGCATTAGATGAAATGTATAAAATGATGAAATCTTAATCTCAGATAAACTGTTTTCAGTTAATCAAAAAGTTGCGGGTTTAAAGTAACCCCATTATTTGGATAACACCAATAATGGGGTTTTTTAATGTGTTAATGCGGCTAAACATTATAGCTAGCGTTAGATGAGCATTGCTCTAGCCGACTGAAAACTCGTTGGGCTAGAGCTTGAAACGTCACCGAATTAATATGAGTTAAGACTCTTAATGTTTTACGGTGTTGAGTGTCTGTGTTCAAACTTTGATTATGCTAAAACTAGTTTCAAGGCGTCAACACAAGCATCTGTCTCTGCAGGTGTTCCGATACTGATACGAGACCAAGTGTCATAACCAGGCCATGTTCTACCAACCACTTTTATACCGGCAGCCTTCATTTTTTCTGAAAACTGATCATGGGGCATACCTGTATCCATATAGATGAAATTCCCTTGGGGATTTTTAGCATATGGACGTCCTAGTTCTTGTGCGGCAGCTGTTAGCTTAGCGCGTTCTGTTTGAACACGTTTTCGCATGGTATTTAAATTTGCGTGGTCATCCATACTCGCCATACCGGCAACAAGTCCGAGATAGTTCACGCCGCCCATTCTTAACATGCGGCCAATTACTTTAGCTTGTTCCGCAGGCATGATGGCGTAACCTAAACGTTGACCGGCCATCGCATGTATTTTTGAGAATGTGCGACAAATAACCACGTTGTATCCGTCTGCTGCTAACTTTGATTGAACGTTTGCTGGATATGCATCTGACATTTCAATGTAGGCTTCATCGATGAAAACCTGAGCCTTTTGTGACACACGTTTTGCGAATTCGGTAAGCTTAACAGAATCTACGACACACCCAGTTGGGTTATTTGGGTTACAGATATAAACCGCTGTGGTGTCATCAGTGACTGCTGCTTCAATTGCGTCTAAATCGAAATTCATATCAGAGTCTAACGGCACGTAAGTAACCTCTGCGCCCATAAACTCTGCGCCACGAGGCACACCTTCATATGTCGCCATGGAAGTAACTAACTTGTTCCCGTTTTTGGTGATCCAGTCTGCGTATCCAAATAGGATAGGGGATGAGCCATTGGTAACAACGATCTGTTCTTCGGATACACCCTCTTGGGCTGCAATCTTCTTTTTCAGGACGTCGACTGTCGCATCAGCGTATCTGCCTAGATTGAACAACTCAGATTGCATGGCTTCCACTGCTTTAGCTGAAGGTCCAAATGCGTTTTCATTTGAGGATAATCTAATTAGGCCATCACTCACATTAGGCGTTGCGGATGGAAAGTGATCCGTTTTCATGCCTGCTGCATTTAGTTCTTTTACGCTTGAATCTACACACGCAGAAAGTGCTACCGCTCCCGTACCTAATCCAACGGATTTTAGCCATTTGCGGCGTGAAGAATCAATTATATTATTGTTTGTTATACCTTGTTTCATTTGCCACTCTGTCTAAAAGTTACTGGGATTTTAGATTAAATCCTACTGTTCTTTTTTGCAATGGTTAATGTTGGTTAAGTCGATGAAATTGATGAGGTTTTTTATCTTTTTAATGGTATGTTTTTTTGCTGTAAATTAAGTTAATTTAATGTTTCCTTCTTTACAAAATAACAACTTGGAACAACTTGGCAAGGAACAACTTGGACAGGCATAAAGGAACAACTTGGACAGGCATAAATGGAACAACTTGGACAGGCATAAAAACAACTTGGACAGGAAAACAACTTGGACAGGCATATGTTAGTTTCAGAAACAGTTGTAGCTATATTTTTAATCAAGCAATGTGAGTTATACAACTATTCGGAGGTTCAATCGCGTTAAATATAAGTGGAGATTAAGTTTCAAGTTAAAAAGTAGATACAGCGGAAAGTTGAAATAACCCATTACTATCGTGGGTTCTTATAACATGAATTTAGGTTTACTTAAGCCGGTTTTAAATTTAACAACCTAACTAATACTTGCTTGTCGACGTCGGCGTTTATATTTGTTGAGGGTATTGATTTGACCTGCGGCCACACTAAACGATGTTTCAAAACTTGAGAATAAACATTGCCAGGATTTTTCATCCAAACCAAGTCGTTGTAAAA
>NZ_JAHKPT010000028.1:312-47646 GCF_018860635.1 Aliiglaciecola lipolytica | reverse complement strand
TTCAACCCTGTAGGCGGGTGTTTTAACCCCGCGCGTGATTAGATAGATTCCATGGCCTAAAGGCCATGCTACAACCCCGCGTTTACCATGATGTATTGCATTCCCCCCGTAGGCGGGTGTTTTAATCCCGCGCGTGTGATTTGATGGATTCAACCCTGTAGGCGGGTGCTTTAACCCCGCGAGTGATTAGATGGGTTCCATGACCTAAAGGCCATGCTACAACCCCGCGTTTACCATGATGTATTGCATTCCCCCCGTAGGCGGGTGTTTTAATCCCGCGCGTGTGATTTGATGGATTCAACCCTGTAGGCGGGTGCTTTAGCCCCGCAAGTGATTAGATAGATTCCATGGCCTGAAGGCCATGCTACAAAGGCGATAAATCCCCTTAGAGACGTCGGATTCTGGTTAACCAAACAAATATAACCAAAAACTCAAATTGGTCTTACATTATTCTTGGAGTAACTAATTTTTACGCATATAATCCTTTTATTGAAGTAACATTAATTTTACATTTTGTAGGGGAAACGTATGTTTCGAAAGCGGTTACATAGCCACAATCAAAGCCAAAAGGTCCATGCCTTGATAGTCATGATGTTGTCGATTGGGATCAGTGCTTGTGGCGGAAGTAGTGGAAGTACCGCAACGCCACCAGTCATTCCTCCAGTGGTTGTTGAGCCTACACCAGAGGTCTGTGTAAACGAGATATACGCTATTACTGCTGCTAGTGATGATGGTAGTTTTGAAAGTGGATATCCACCTGCAAATGCGGTTGATGGATTGACCACTCCTGAATCAAGATGGACAAGTAATGGCTCAAATAAAGAGTTAATACTAGATCTTGGTAGTAGCAAAGTAGTCGGGGCTTTAACGATTAAGTGGTACAAAGGCAATGAACGTAATGCCTACTTTTCGGTAGAAACCTCGGCGGATACTTCACTTCAAAATGCCAGTTGGACTAGTGTGCTTAACGACGCAGAATCAAGTGGCAAGCACAGCGGCTTTGAGTTGGTCAACTTGGTCGAGTCTGATGCTCGCTACATCAAGATTATTGCTGATGGAAACAGTGAAAACACATTCAACAGTATTGTCGAGATACAAGTCCATAGCTGCAAAGAGGCAAATGGCGAGTTTGCAGATATTTTCCCCAATGAAGTGGGTATCGACTTATTAGATTGGTATTTAAGTGTACCAACTGATGAGGATAACAGCGGAACTTCAGACTCCATTTTTGAGACTGAACTAGCTGCGGGTTACACCAATTCCGAGTATTTTTATGCTTCTGCTGACAATGGCATAGTCATGCGTTCACCAAGTTACGGCTTTAAAACCTCGCAAAACACAAGTTATGTGCGGGTAGAATTGCGAGAAATGTTACGCCGCGGTAACACATCAATTAGCACTCAAGGTGTAAACAAAAATAACTGGGTTTTTGCCAGTGCTTCCTCACAAGGTCAAGCTAATGCTGGCGGCGTAGACGGAGACCTGCGAGTTTCGTTAGCGGTTAATAAAGTCACAACCACAGGCGAAGATTATCAAATTGGACGGGTAGTGATTGGTCAGATCCATGCTAACGATGATGAGCCTGTGCGTTTATATTATCGAAAACTGCCGGGCAATAATCTCGGTTCTGTCTACTTTGCTCACGAGAGTCGTGTTAAAGACAGCGACGGTGATAATATTGAAACCTATGTTGAGATGATAGGTTCGAGAAGCAATTCAGCGAGTAATCCTTCAGATGGGATCGCATTGGACGAGAAGTTTAGTTATCAGATTAGTGTTAACGTTAATTTGCTGACGGTGACAATAAGCCGTGAAGGAAAAAGTGATGTGGTTGCCAATTACGATATGAGCGAAAGCTTGTACGACCAAGACGGCCAGTATCATTATTTCAAAGTCGGGGTTTATCACCTGAATAATTCAAGTGATCCTGATGAATACGCCCAGGCCACCTTTTACGAAATTAAGAATAGTCACACAGGTTATAGCGCCAGCGAGTAAAGCGTAAAATAGTGGGGGTGTTTTAACCCCGTGGATGATTTGATGGATTCCATGGCCTGAAGCCCGTGCTACAACCCGCGTTTACCATGATGTATCGGATTTCACCTGTAGGCGGGTGTTTTAACCCCGTGGATGATTTGATGGATTCCATGGCCTAAAGGCCATGCTACAACCCGCGTTTACCATGATGCGTCCCATTCCCCCCTGTAGGCGGGTGTTTTAGCCCCGCGGGTGGTTCGATGGATTCCATGGCCTAAAGGCCATGCTACACCCTGCGTTTACCATGATGTATCGGATTCCACCTGTAGGCGGGTGTTTTAACCCCGCGGGTGATTTGATGGGTTCCATGGCCTAAAGGCCACGCTACACCCTGCGTTTACCATGATGTATCGGATTCCAACCTGTAGGCGGGTGTTTTAACCCCGCGCGTGTGGTTCGATGGATTCCATGGCCTAAAGGCCATGCTACAACCCGCGTTTACCATGATGTATCGGATTCCACCCTGTAGGCGGGTGTTTTAACCCCGCGCGTGTGGTTCGATGGATTCCATGGCCTGAAGGCCATGCTACAACCCGCGTTTACCATGATGCGTCCCATTCCCCCCTGTAGGCGGGTGTTTTAGCCCCGCGGGGGATTAGATAGATTCCATGGCCTAATGGCCATGCTACAACCCGCGTTTACCATGATGTACAGATTCCACCTGTAGGCGGGTGTTTTAACCCCGTGGGTGATGTGATGGATTCCACGGCCTGAAGGCCATGCTACTAGTGCTGATTGTCTAGATGATAAAAAGTGGCTTGCACGTAATCTTTGGGTTCGCCGCCGTTGTTTTGATTATAAACACCGGCTTTAAAATACATGTATTGGTTATTTTTGTGGTAGCCGCTGTCACTCATATCAAATGATTTGGTGATATTGGGTTTGCCTTGGCGAATCAAAGTGACGAAAAGAATATTGTTTTCGACCGTGATCTTATAACTAAACTTTTCGTTTAATTCGATGCCATCTTCCGGATTAGCTAGGGTGTGTGAGCGCGTACCAATTAGGTTTATCCACTCATCATCTCCACCATTAATTTCATGAGCAAAGTACACCGAACCTTTAGAATTATTAGGCAGCTTGCGATAATAGAGTCGAATAGGTTCATCATCAGTGGCATGGATTTGGCCAATGATAACCCGCCCTAGCTTTTTCTCATCGCCGGTGGTTGACACGCGGTTCACCGCTAAGGTCGCTTCTAAGCTCCCCTCAATGGCACCCGCTTTCCTTTTGACCGAGCCATGAGCTGCATCGAATACCCAGTTATTTTCAGTTATGCCTTGGGTTTTAATACGAGTATTTCCACGCCTTAACATTTCACGAAGTTCAGTTCGAGCGTACTTGGTGTTTTTGGAGGTTTTAGCGCCTACATTGGGACAGGCAAAAACCATCCCACCATCATCTGCTGTATAAAAAAGCGGTTTTAGCTCAAAGCCGCCGCTTAATGGTCTTTCGTATATGATATCGGCTTTTTTATCTTTATTAAGGTCGGTAGGTAGTGTCAGTGTCCAATCTAACAAATCAAAGTTTTCACTTGGCTTTTTAGTTGGATCGAGAGAGTCAAAGTTACCTAGCAAAACACCGTCAGCAAGGGCCCGGTGAGACTCAGGTATATAGCTTTGGTTGTTTGCTTGAGTTGCTTGATTTGCATAACCGAAAGGCGCAGCTGAAACAGCTAGGCCGATCAGAGAACTACAACAAATACTGCGTAAACTTAACATTGAACTCCCCCACATCTTTAACAAACCCACAGCACTATTTGGCTTCTACAGGCTCTATTTTAGGACACAATATCCAAATACTTGCCATTGCTAGTATCGCTAACGCAGCACCAATCACAAATACCACTGTGTAGTTACCGTCGGCAGTTAATGAGGGCACTAGATAAATCAACACACCGGCAGCCAACTTAGCGGCCATCCCAGCAAAGCCCGATAAAGTACCAACAGATTTTCCGCCAAACAAATCACTTGGCAGTGTTTGAACATTACCAATAGAGGTTTGGAAACCGAACAAGATGGTCGCCATAATAAGTACAGCAGCAACTTCTCCACCTGGGTCAGACAGCATTAACAATGCAGGCAGCATGATTAAGCAACCCATAGTGATAACCAGTTTTCTGGTTTTATTTACTGTCCAGCCGGCTTTAAGACGATTTTGAGCAAGTAGGCCACCAAACCATGCGCCTAGCATCGCACCAACATAAGGAACCCAACCGTAAATCGCCAAGCCCTTAACATCCATTTGATAGACTTCAACCAAATAGGTAGGAATCCAAACAATAAACAACCACCAGATTGGGTCGATTGCTGCGGTAGCAATAATTACGCCCCAACTTTGTTTATGAGATAACAGTTGACCTGTAGTTGGTGTGTACTCTGGCGCGCTGATGCCATTTTCACATTTCACTTCATTTTTCTGACCAGTCAGTATGTATTCGCGCTCTTCTTCAGTGATCCAAGGGTGAGATCCAGGAGGAGATTTAACAACAATCAACCAAGGAATAAGCCAAAGTAGTCCGGTACAACCTACAATCACAAATATTGCTTTCCAACTGAAAAACAATGCAAGGTAGGCGATTAACGGAATTGAAACTATCCCGCCGATTGCTGCGCCTGAGTTGAATATCCCTTGAGCTAGCGCTCTTTCACGGGTTGGAAACCATTCCGCATTCGCTTTAGCAGCGCCGGGCCAGTTACCTGCCTCAGAAATACCTAAAATCGATCTAAAGATACTAAAGGTTAAGATACCTTGGGCAAAGGCGTGCATAATCGTCGCCAAAGACCAGATTCCGATGGACAGTACGAAACCCATTCGGGTTCCGACCCAATCGAAAATCTTACCAAATAACGCTTGTCCAAACGCGTACGAGAATAAGAAAACAATACTGATAATACCGTAGACTTCTTTCAACTCTGCATCAGTTTTTTCAGGATAAATTTCCTTACCCATGAATGGCCAGAGTACGCTCAAGGATTGTCTGTCGATATAGTTCACTACCGTTGCCAGAGCAACGAGAGCAATAACCCACCATCTTAAATTCTTCATGTTTATGTTTACCTATACCTGATGCTAATAATATTATTCTTTACGTTTATGATTACGTTTGTTGGTTAACTTTTAGAACCTTCATTAATCTCGAAACCCTTGCATAATGCCGTGCTCACATATTCTTTATAAGACTAGGTGAGCACGGTTTCGCTGTCTTGGTTTTATTGCTTCACTTAGAAACATTACCTTTCATAACCGCAGTAGAAGGACCCTTAGCAAAGGTTTCTGTCACTACCGGTAAAAGTGTTTTAGTAAATGTATTGTTCAATATCTGGGTACGCGGCTCGCCAACAGTATGATCGATAGTGATGACCTTGCTTTGCGTAAACTGATTTCCCTCTAATAGAGTCTGTTGAACACCTAAAAGGAAGATAGCAGAAGCAGATTTATTACGTTTGCCGCCACCAACATTTTCAACTGTGCTGTTGGTCATTCTAAAATGTGGACCAAAAGTACTTTCATCTGTACCGCCACGATAGACTTTCGCAACCGCACCTTCAATGTTCACAAAACTAGAATTTTTGATAGTGACGTATTCCGCATTATAAATGCCCAAATCATCTTGTTCTTTGTCTAAGCGTAGAACATCACCCGTGATATTTTTGAAAACACTATCAGTAATCTCAATATTTTCGGCCATGCTGCGATAACCAGAGTCAAACACATGGGCCGAGTGGTTCACATTTAAATCGGTGATATGCGTATTGTTGATGGTCAATTTGTAATTATGCAGGGTGGGTAATTTGGTATTTCTAATTAACACATTACCTGCATTGTCTGGAGTTTTAACGCCTGAAATATTCAGTCCATCTAATTTCAAGCTGCCGCCATCTTCTATTTCAAAAGTCAAAGAGCGCATTGGATAAAGAGTAACGGAACGTGGAGTAGCGGCTTTAAGGGTTACCACAGACTTCACTTGTAGTTGTTTGTTTAGATCATAGTTACCTGGCGCAAGCATTATGACGCTGCCGTCTGCTACTTCACCGATTGTTTTCATAAGCTCTTCGGCTGAAGAAACATTCACCACACCTGCAGAATCAAACTCAACAGGTGCGTCGGCTTTAGGATACCAACTTACACCGGTTTCATCTTTAGCAATAGGCTTAAGTGACGCTGCAGCACCAACATTGGCTTGCTGTGCGCTGGCACTTTGAAGAAGACCATTATCGCCTCTGACCAAATCACTTTTGTGTATTGTGAAACCTGAAGCAATCTCTTCTTGTGGAGACTGGCTGGCAATGTTGTTGGCAAAGGTAATACCTGAAACATCATCAAATATTTTAAAAGGATTACTGCCGTCAGCATTGATGATCAAATTATTTGAAAAGCTGCTGTCAATTGGTGTTGCAGTACGCTCACTGTCACTGCCGCCAGCCAAGTTAATGTTGTCGACGTTAACAATAGTGTTGTTTTCGATTGTCGCGTTTTTAACTTGATGATAGCGGTTAATAGTTGAATTAGGCACGCCGTTTAGAATAGTAAAGCCACCACCAAAACGAATTCCTGTTAACCCTTCCATATAGTTGTTGCGAATGGTTTGGTCAGCGTTGATGACACGAATACCACCAGTATGGTCTTTGCCATTACCGAAGAATACGTTGCCTTCGACTACGTTACCGTTACCATGACGTAGAGTTAAGGTTCCGCGGCTTTCTAAAAATACGTTATTAAGGAATTGGTTTTTACCAGATTTATTAGAAATGATTTCCACTTCACCGTTACAACGTTCAAAGTAATTATTTTCAACCACTGTGAAAGAGTCTGTTAAAGAGTACTTACTGGTACCAATACGCAGTGTTTCGCCACCGTTAGAGCCAAGGATTGGACGTGGACCGAAGTAGTTATGATCTATGCGGTGATGGTTCTGTTGGCTATCTTCTGTATTCAGTCTAACCGCCATGGTCACACCAGCATTGTTTTTACCTTCTAAATGGCTGTGGTCAAAACGGTTATTCTTGCCGTATAAAACAACCCATTTATCCGCATTAAATTTGTCCGTGTTGCTAAATCCATCAATAACGACTTCGGTTACCCGTGAATTATAAGCTAAGGTGTTAGCGTCTTCTCTGAACGAAATCACTTCACCAGTGGGGCTGTATCCGTCTTTAAATACGAGTCCTTCAACAACCAAATATTCACCAGATAAACGTAAGTTAGAAAGTCCGGTTAAAATGACTTTGCCTTTGGTTTGGGCTTTTAGGGTAATTGGTTTTTCAGCTGTGCCTTTACCTTTTAAAAGAATTTCAAAATCTTTCCATTCTTTGTCAGCGAGAATTAAGGTATCGCCAGGTTGTAATGACGCCGCTGCTTCTAAAAACTGCTGTTGGTTGTTAATCAAAATACCATCTGCGGTTTTGAGCATTTCAGCAGAAGCTGATTGGCTAGTTGAGTTTTTGCTAGTGTCAGCATTTTGAGAAGATGCGCTACAACCCACAACTGAAACAACCATGGTAAGAGCGACGATACGAGGAAAAGAGAATTTTTTAGCAAACATTCAACACGACCTAATTCCATTTTTAAAAATAAGTAGAACCCTTTCAGTATTATTAATACGATGAGCTCTGGTTGGCATTGTATGTAGTGGAAACCATACATGATTTATTTGTTACTGACACTATTACTTGTGCGTCAACTAAGCTTAGGCTTTGAATTGCAATAATTAAAGTAATGAATATCGAATAGACAATGTAACCAATTCAACAACATTGTGTCAACCACACATTAACATTTATTATTACCAATAGCGCCATTATTGGTAATACCAAATGGTAGCCCGTTGTTTTTAAAAGAGTTTAATTACAAAAAAAGGGCCCCATTAAAAGAGACCCTGAAATTCACTACCTAACTTATCAAAATAGCCCTGTCACTTAACCCAGACTTTTCAAACTAGTTTGATAAGCTATTGTTTTATTATGAGAAAAGTAACCCGCCGTTTATGTCAACATTATTTCCCGTCATATACGAAGAGTCATCATCAGCTAAAAATCCAACTAATTTAGCCACTTCTTCTGAAGTTCCCTCACGTTTGATACAAGTCGCCCCAGCCACATTAGTTCGCACTGCATCTGGAGTGAAAGTGTCATGGAAGCCAGTTGAAATCATCCCAGGGCAAACCGAATTAACCCGAATATTAGGACCTAGCTCTTTGGCTAAACCACGGGTAAAGGTTGATACAGCGCCCTTAGACGTTGCATAAGGGATAGCACCACCGCCACCACCGTCACGAGCAGCTTGAGAAGAGAAAGTGACGATAGAGCTGCCCGGTTTCATATGCGGGATTACAGCTTGCGACATTAAAAACAGCGAAGTTAGGTTCACATCTAGTACTTTTTTCCAGTGAGCTAAATCCATTTCGGTTATTTTTTTGCGCTCAACCAAGCCACCAGAAACGTGGACTAAGCAGTCGATAGCGCCAAATTCTGATAATGCAGCTTTTACGGTCGCATCAACACTGCTTTGCTCGGTTAAATCGGCTTGCACAGCGACCGCTTTGCCACCAGCGGCAGTAATTTTAGCCACCGTTTCTTGTGCTGTTGTGGCACTGGCATGATAGGTTAACAAAACGCTCGCACCTCTCGATGCTAATTCTACTGCACAGGCAGCGCCAATATCTCGACCACCACCAGCTACAATAGCTACTTTACCTGTCATTGACATAAGTTGTTCTCCAAGAGTAAATGTTTGTTTATACCAGAATGAAATCTTGCAATTATTACGTTGTGTAGCTGATAACCAGAGATCTTAACAATCCAATTAACGTCAACATGCACGCGCAACTGCTGGTGTATATGTTAAATTAAAGTAACTAACCCGAATTTCATTGTCAACCAAGAAATTAAATTGATCATTACCAAAAATGCTAACCAAAATTACTATTTGGTCGTAATAATGACTATAGTCTATTCATTAAATTAATGACTATTATTTAATATATGCAGAGTAAAGTGCCACAATATGTTAATCGAAATGCGCCCTGTAACGGAAGAAAGACTAGTCAGTGCGACTAAAGCAGCATTGATATAAAAGTGGAAAAGGTTTTCAATCTAGCTTTGATACGCCTATGTTTAATAAAGACATGCTTAAATTTGATAGATAGAAGGAATGGCCGTGAAAGGTATTGTTTTTGTAAAGTTTAATGAGTTTATCGAAGAGCTGTGGGGTGAGGAGTTTTGGGACACCTTACTGGATGAAGCGAATTTACCAAGTGAAGGCATTTATACAACAGTAGGCACTTATGACGATCAGGAGTTATTTACCCTAGTTGGACTTGTGGTAGAAAAACAAAACATCTCAGCTAAAGACGCTCAATTCGCATTCGGAAAATGGGTTTTCAAGGAATTATTTAACGCCGCGCCAGCTGGTGCTCATGATTTTAAAGACGTTTTTGAATTTTTACACGCGGTGCAAGACTTTATCCACGTAGAAGTCAAAAAACTCAATCCAGATGCCTTATTACCTGAGTTTGAATTTCTATCTGAAACACCGACTACCCTATCCTTTCACTACCAGTCTCCGCGCAAGTTATGTTATTTCTGTGAAGGCATTGTGTACGGCCTAGCGGAACACACTGGACAAAAAATTGCGGTCTCACAAACAGAATGTGAACATCAAGGTGATCAACGCTGCGTGTTAGAGGTGGTGAAAGTTTGACACTATCCAAAGAAGAATTGGAAAAAAGAGTTTCCGTTCTTGAACGCAAGGCCTTGAGAGAAAAAAAGGCACGGCAATTAGCTGAGAACCAGCTAGAAAAATACTCTTTGGACATATACGAAGCCAATCAGTCGTTGAAGGGCGCTCTGGCCGACTCTAAACAAAAGCAACTGGAATTGGAGTATCTAGCGCGCACCTCCAGCGATGTAGCATCTGAAATACCGCTCAACGACATGATATCCAATATCGTGATGTTGACAGGTGAATTTTGTTCCGCAAGTTATGGACTTTTAATTATTAGCGAAAATGGCCAAGACCTATCTGACAAGAACAAAAAAGTATGGTCGTTAGAACAAGGTTGGCAGGAAAACAGCAAAGCTAAAGAATTAGCAGTTTCTTTATTACCCCTTTGTGAGTCAACAATTATGGACTCATGGTTGGTTTCACTAGTTGACAACAGCGAGCTTGACCAAAACCGACCTATCAATTCAATTTTCTATACGAACTTTGCTTGGTCTGGCTCTAAAGTGGGGTGGTTAGCGTTTTTAAGCGAAGATGAAGGCATTGCGGAAGATTTTCTACCGGTATTAAACACCTCAAAAGAGCACTTAGTCAGCGGTATTCGAAGACGCTTAACGGATATTCGGATATTGAAACGTAACGTGCAGTTGCAAGATTCCTTAAGTAAGCTCGAAAAAGCTCGCCGTCAACTTATTCAGTCAGAAAAAATGGCATCTTTAGGGCAGTTAGCCGCTGGCGTAGCCCACGAAATTAATAACCCTATCGCTTTTATACGCTCAAATTTAGAAGTGCTGCAAGATTACTTAAATGATTACAAACAACTCAATACGCAGATGCAAGCCAGCTTCGAAAAAAACAAAACATTGGATATTTCTCGGTTTGAAGACATATGTAAAAAGGTTGACCTAGACTACATCGAAGAAGACTCCGAAGATCTACTACAATCAAATATTGAAGGCTTAGACAGAGTGAAAGAAATCGTCGATAACTTGAAAGGGTTTTCTCACTCAGGAGATGAAGCTTTAGTTGAGACATCGTTAAACGACTGTATTCAATCCGCTCTTAAAATTGCTGGAAATATGTTTAAATACCAGCACAAAATTGATAATCACATGTCTACTGATTGCCCTTTGATTTTAGGTAACTCCGGCCAATTGCAGCAAGTTTTTGTGAATTTATTTGTCAACGCTGCTCACGCAATGGAGGACGGCGGTTTACTCACAATTGACTACACCAAAATCAACGACGCTGTGGTAATCCGCATCAAAGACACTGGCAGCGGTATGGATGAGGAAACGGTAAATCAACTATTTACGCCTTTTTTCACCACTAAACCTGTAGGTGTGGGCACCGGCTTAGGGCTATCCGTATCTTATGCAATTTTAGAAGCTCACGGCGCACAGGTTACTGTTGATTCTGAGTTAAATGTGGGCACCACCTTCAATATCACGTTTCCAGTGATTAACTAAGCCTCAACCCTATCATCTTCTACAATCAATGAGATCGGTTTGGCTTGGCTTTTTTCAAATTGGGTTAGCTTCAAAATCGTCGCTTGATTAAAAACATGTCCTTCTGGCAACACCAGAATATGTTTGTCATTCAAAATGTTGTACTTCAATGTCATCCCAGGCTCGAGCTCCTGAGTAGTAATAACGTTTTCGACAAACTCATCTGAAACAATATCTTCGTTATCCAACAAAATATCCAGTATTTGCGGATCGTAATGAGTCCCTTTCAGTTTAGTCATTTCGATCGGAAAAGTAGTATCGTCCAATTTTACTGGATTGATGCGGCCCATCTTATAACGCCAATAGTCTCTGGCTACCGCCAAGATTTTTGCGCCTAAAGGGATTTGTGCATCCACTAATTTCTTGGGACCAGAACCGTTCAATGTTTCAAATTGGCAGGTAATTATATCTGCTACATCTTGTAGATGGGTTGCAGGAGCAAGTACCAACTGAGCCACTTTAATTTGTTCTAGGTATTCCTGCTGCTGGTTGTAATTGAGCTCTTTGAAGGGTTTGCTATATAGGGCTGTATCTAGCCCTAATAAGCCAATTTCACACAGCAATGCGGCATAAGATATGGTATTAATCTGTTGTTTGGGTAATGATAATTTTTCCGCTATGCGTTTGGCAAGTAAGCTAACACTATTCGCAAAACCACCGTTTAAGTTAGGGTTAATACTGATTAAATTGTATAGTACTTTTTGGGTGGCACTGTTGTTATGCTCAATTCGCTGCATCGCTACGTGTATTTGTTTAGTACGCAACTTAACTTTGTCTTCTAAGTTTTGATTGAGCTTTTTAAGCAGCGAGTTTTGTTTTTTTACTAACTTCTGTAAATGACTATTTTCATTCTTTAATCTGACTTTTTCCAAGCCTTCTTCGATAGTTTGAATAACCTCTTCGTTATTCCAAGGTTTTTGTAAATAGCGGTGGATCTTGCCTTTGTTTACCGCATCTATGGTTGATTCCATATCGGAATAACCGGTTAGTAGAATGCGATGACAATCCGGTTCTGTTATTGCTACTTTTTCCAATAACTGTGCACCAGACATGCCCGGCATTTTCATATCTGATATAACGAGGTCGATCTTATTTTGTTCCATTATCTCTAGTGCTTGAGTGCCACTTTCAGCAAGTAGCAACTGATAGTTTTGTCTATGCAGCAAGCGCTTCATTGACTTAAGAATATTTACTTCATCATCAACGCAAAGGACTGTCATTGGTATTTCTGTTTCAACATTTTTTTCACTCATTATGGTTGCTCTTGAGATCTTCGCTATCGTTTTGAATCGGCAGGGTTACGGTAAAACAACTGCCTTTGTTCAGTTTACTGGTTACGCTAATTTCACCACCGTGTTCTTGAATAATGCCGTAGGAAATAGACAAACCTAAACCTGTTCCCTTGCCCACATCTTTAGTACTGAAAAACGGATCAAACAACTTACTTAAGTTATCAGGCGCGATACCAGATCCATTGTCTTTAACCGATATAACAACATCTTGGTTTTGTACTTTAGTGGAAATAGTGATTTGTCCTTTCTCACCTATCGCCTGCCCTGCATTGATTAATAAATTGGTGAGTACCTGGCTAATTTTTCCAAAATTCATCTTTATCTTGGGTAACTCGCCGAGATCTTTATGAATTTCACAATGATATTTAAGCTCATTGCCGACCATTTTAAGGGTGGTCTCGATACAATCGTTAATATCTAACCAACTCTTTTCCTCTGTGTCTGCCCGAGAAAATTGTTTTAGATCTTTGACGATATTGGTGATCCTATCTAAACCATCAACAGACTCGCTAAGAATGTCTTTCGCATCTTCATTGATAAAATCTAAATCTTCATTATTTACAATATCAATTAATTTTTGTTTAGAGGGCTCTACAGATTGGGATGTATCGTTCGCAAAAACAGTTGCCACTTGTGTACTGATTTGACGATAGACATCAACATATTGTTGAAGGGAACTTAAATTACTTTTAACAAAACCAATGGGATTATTAATTTCATGGGCTACGCCTGCAGCAAGTTGTCCGATGGAAGCCATTTTTGCAGATTGCGTCAGCTGTTTCTGCGTGGCATGTAGCTCCTGATTTATCTGTTCCAGTTGATGATTTCGTTGGTTTAATAAGGTAGTGCGTTGCTCTACTTTTTGCTCCAATGTGCTATTAAGCAGTTCAAGCTCCTGCTGGTAAGCTTCAGTGCGTGCATTCTCATATTCCAAGGTAGTCGCGAGTTTATTGAAAGCGCGAGTGACTTCGGCTAATTCGTCATTGCCATTCACTGGTAATTGAGCCTGATTAAAAGAGCCACTTTCTATATTGGTTGAAATTTCTCGTGCAGCAGTTCGTAGAGTTGCCAATTGTTTGGTTAAATAGTTTCCCAATACAAAGGAAAACAAAGCCACTAGCGCCATTTCTACGATGGCGATACCAGTAGTCCAATTTTTAATCATGTCTACTGAGGTGCGAATATTAGAATTATCTAAGCCAAGCTCGACGCGACCATAAATGTGCTCAGATTCAGTGATTGCGGCAAAACTATCAAACACACCATCATTTACGTCTTTGACTTGTGCATCTTCGACAAACTCACGAGATAGCAACTGTGTATCACCAGCTTGGGCCAAAACTTGGTTTTCACTGTTTATGACCCTTACATAAAGGATATCTGGATTTTCCAATAATTCGGCGCTATAGGTCTCTAAAGATGCGAGGTCATAGGTTAACACTGCGTGTTTTATAGTACTTGCGAACAGCGAGGTAACAGTTGATGAACGGGTCGCTAAATTATCATTTAAAGTATTACGCATAAAATTGACGGCAGTAAATATCAAAGCAATCAATAACACAGCCTCGATGGCCGCAATGCTTACTATCGTTTTATTGCGTAAGGAAAGATTCATTAATTAGCCAAAGCTGTTGCTGGTTTGCTAGTCATTAGCGCATCGATATTAAGTGCTCTTACATCATCCCAATCACTATTTTGTGCGCCATCAAAACCATTGAAATTAATACTTTTTAGTAACGCCTTTCCCTGTTCACTGTTATTCATGTTCAAGAGAACGGCTAGAATCTTATCTCTTGTGGCTGCATCCACGTTTGGATGGGTGGCAATAGCATGGCAAGTGTATCTAGCACTCTTCCAGATAGTTACTAGGGTAGATTGAGTATTTTCGTCCATGTTGTTAAGTGTGCGTTGAATCCCGCCGCCAGCTGGAAAAAAACCTCTAGACACATTCAGATAAACTGAGTCATGGGAGCCCACGTACTTGGGAGTATATTCCAAACCTAGATTATTAAGCTCTGCTTGCGGCAATAAACTTGCGGCGAATGCTGCTGGAGCCGGGAAAGCTAATTGGCTACCTGCCAGATCTTGGATATTCTTAACCTTACCATCAGCATGAGCAACTAGGACGCCTTGGATGGTTTTATTGCTTTGTTTCGCTAAGGCGTTGTAACCAGAGCTTTGGTTATAAACAACATAGTGATAAGGATTCATATAGGCGATATCGTATTCACCGGATTCAAGACGTTTTTCAAAGGTAGGAATATCTTTTGCCGTAGTGAATACAATATTGAGATCGGTTTGGTCGTTAATATGTTGCAGTATAGGAGTCCATAAAGTTGCTAAGCGTTTGGCCGACTGCTGCGGTACCACGGCGAAGGTTAGGGTGCTCTGTTGTGCAATTACAGCACTTGGAAAACCAATAAAAAAACCTATAAAAAATAATAACTTATACATTAGAACACCTCACTTTTGAATATCACTACTGGGTCATTTCGTTTACTAATTTCAATAATTCATCGTTTTCGAATGGCTTGGAAAGTACTGCGTTAGCACCTAATGCAAGGGCTTCATCAAGGCTGTCTTGATTCAATGCTGATATCACCAATATTTTCAAATCACGAAACTGTTCTTCTGCGCGTAAATGCTTCAAAAGCTCGAAACCATTTAAACCAGGCATGGTCAGATCAAGCGTCATCATGCTAGGTTTGTGTTGCATCAGTTTACTGCCCGCTAAAAAACCATTAGTGGCGGTATCACACTCAAAACCCGCTTTTTTGAGTACGCGTTTTATCGCATTGCCCATATCTTTATCATCGTCAACAATCAGAACGGTTTTGTTATTGGGTAAAAGTCCTGGTGGCACTGGCATATTGTTTTCTCTTAAAAAGAGTACAAAATTATCCACTGTCACCCTATTGTTGCCTCTTCCCGGTAACTTATAACCTTTCAAACTTCCCTTATCTATCCAACGTATCACCGTACGTAAATTGACATCGCAATATTCAGCAATGTCACCTGTAGTAAGAGATTTAACTTTCGTCATAAACGCTTTTCCTGAATTAGTTTTATAGTTATATCACATAAGACAAACAAGACATACATGACTAAAGTATAATACACGACATTTGTGACATTTGCTACATTTACGTCACTGATATGAATATAGTTAATTTAGCTTTGCACAACGCAGAGAATTTAGGTCCTCAGAGGTAACGTATATAATGAATAAATTGCATGTACTAATCGCTGTCTGTGTGCTGAGCATACAAAGCGTGCAAGCAACAGAAACAGAGCTTGATGGCAGCGTATTGCTCAGATACGAAAATGAAACGGACCAAATTAATTTAACACCACGTAAAAGAGTAAGAGTAATTGCTGCGATTGGCGTCACTAGTCAATTGAATGATGTGTGGTCATTTACGGCACAAGCGCGCACAGGATTAAAAAACAAGCAGAATGTTCCGGCCTTTACGTTATATCAAATCACCGACCAACCCGCTGGCGACAAAGACATTTACATATCACGCGCTTTTGCGAAGGCAAAGTTTGACAGTCTAACCATGTTTGCAGGGAAAATTCCTTGGAAAACCAATCAAGTTACCGATCTGTTTTGGGACAGGCACTTAAATCCTATTGGTGTTCATTTAGATTATGACCTTGGAGCTGGGCAGAATTTGAAATTCACTAGCTTCAAACCTCTCGATGGCGCAAGTGGCACCGTTGGCCACATGTCTATTTTTCAATATCAGAGCGTATTTTCAACTGATTTAGGGAAATTAACTGTATCTCCATGGTTTGTCGATTATCGTGGCCAGACAGGTGCGTTGTATGCCAAAAAAGACACACTATTCGATAATCAATTTGTACGTTTATCGATGAAAATAAAACAAGGGAATTGGCAGTTAGGAACCGATATTGGCTGGTCGATTAAAGACACGCCAATAGAACTTGGAGACGCGTTTTCTAAGCAAAAATTGAGTTATGCCATTGAGTTAAAACAGGGTGATTTGAAAACTAATGGAAACTATTTAACCCAACTAAGATATTTACACGTTGAACGGTTTTCAGTGGTAACAGAGTTTGCACAAAACGCGTCAAGTCGTTTTGCTACAAGCAACTTTAAGGGTTGGGATTTACGTATACGCCATAAGGTAAGTAAAAATTTATGGGTAGGTGGTCGTATATCTCGGACGCAACGCTTAGTGGGGACACCCGAGCAAAGTGTGCGATTCAGATTAGAAACAAAATATACCTTTTAACCGTTATTTAGGGCCAACTATTATGTCTACAGCACTTCAAAGATACCTTTCAGAAACGCCTGCGGAGCTTTGCAATCTTCTTGTTATAGACGACGAAGAGAGTAACCTAAAAGCCATTAGCCGCACGTTTAGACGCACAAAGTACCAGGTCTTCACCGCCACCAGCGCCAAAGAAGGTTTAGAGTTACTCACTCAACATGATTTTCAAGTGGTTTTGTCTGACTTTCGGATGCCGGATATTGATGGCGGTACCTTGGTTAAAAATATCAAACAATGTTTTCCCAACATCATTTCGATGATTTTAACTGGCTATGCAGACTTTGATGCTGCTGTAGATGTAATGAACTCTGGAGCGGCTTATAAATTCCTAACCAAACCTTGGAATAATCAGTTGCTAATAGAGAATGTTGAACAAGCGTTTAAAGAATACCATCAGCGTTTGCTTAAAATGTCTAAAGAGAAACTAAACGCACAATACATCAAACCAGATCGTATAAGATTAGATAGCACCATTAAGTTTTTACTCGATCAAGAAGCCCAATTTGCGCTAGCTTCGGTGATTATTTCTGATATTTCCTTGCATGACCAATATTGGGCTAAAAGAGGAGAACAACAACTTTTAGGCTTAGAGTCGGTAATTAATAATATACAGGCCTGTTTACCAAATAACTGTGAGATATTTGAAGTAGATGTCGACCAAGTGCTGATTATTATTCCCGAGTCCGAGTGCGATACTGAACTGCATAACAAAATAACTTTATTGAGTGGAGCTTTGTCGGCTTGTTCTCAAAATGACCTTAATATTCCTAAACTACAGTGCAATTTATCTTATGCTTTAGCCCCCTTCTCTGATATGGATACGCAACAGTTATTGCACTCCATCAGAAATCTTCCGGAGCAAGACTTCCACGAGAGCAAACATCACGGTCAAAAACCATGTGTAGTGAAATTAGATGCCATTTATGTGGCGAAAAAGAAGCGTAAAAAAACCATTCAAAATAGTATCCAACAAGCAATAAATAGTGACCAGTTCAGTTTGTATTTTCAGCCGAAAGTACGGTTATCTGATGGCATGGTCGAAACGGCTGAAGTATTAATGCGCTGGCAGCACTCATCTTTAGGCTGGGTGTCTCCGGTTGAGTTTATTAGCCTTAGCGAGCTAGATGGTCAAATTGAAAAAATCGGAAGTTGGCTATTAAAAAACAGCATCAATCAGTTGATTGGCCTGCAAAAACAATATGGCAATAATATCAAATTAGCGATCAATGTATCTCCCCGCCAACTTCAGAACAATAGATTAGTAGAAGAGTTAACATATTTGCTAGGCAAGACCGGATTGAACCCTGCTAGCTTGGAACTTGAAATCACTGAAGGATGTATTATCGATGATTTAACGCAAACCAGCGAAATACTTTGGAAATTAAAAAAACTAGGGGTAAATATCGCAATTGACGATTTTGGCTCTGGCTATACTTCGTTTGCCTACTTAACAAAATTACCTGTTGATGTGCTCAAACTAGACAAAATTCTAATTGACGATTTGGGGATAAATTCAGACGTAAGTGAGATGGTTCAAAGTGTTATAGAGCTATGTAAAAAGATGCAAATTGAGGTCGTCGCTGAAGGGGTTGAAGATGAACGCCAAGTTAAAATATTAAGAGATTTTGACTGTGACTACATTCAAGGCTATGTATACAGTAAACCTGTCGCCAAACCTGAATTTGAAAAAACCCTAATTAACCAACCATTTAAGGTTGCAGATAAAGCCAATTAGATTTGCACAAACGCATTCAGTGGATCTTGGAATATGATTTTGTGTTGTTATAAAAAAGTCTGACTCTTAATGCCCATAATATTATAATAAAGTTTGGCGTTTAAATTAATATTGTAATAAAAAAGTTTAACGCTTAAGTGCTTTTTGTAATAACAAAGTTTGTCCGCTATATTTACTTAGAATGCTGTTTCAATCATCTTCTTTATTTTAAATTCTTTCCTGTACGAGCATGATAATGTTTTTAACTCTGCATTACTCAGTAAACTGACAAATAGGTTTGAACACATTAGAAATTAGTCTAGGGTTGACAAACGGTGCGTACATTATTGTTACGTAAGTTAACTGATGCTTTGCACTAGATAAATAATATTCAAAAAAAGCTAATTTTATTTAAGGTAGTCGGTTTATGGGGAAAATATACAAGTACTTCAGTCATGATGTCATTAATTTAGTTTTCAGCAGAGAAGAATACTGTGGGGTAAAGTGCTCTTTACCATGCGACTACAACGACCCATTCGAACTATTTTTGGGAATGGATTTAAACACTCCCTCTGAACAGTTAGCTTTCTATAAAGATATTGTTGGAGGGATCCCACAAAACCCGACGACATGTTTTTCTAAATCACCGGTCGTCTCACCAATGTGGGCACATTATGCAAACAACCATTCAGGCTTTGTTCTCGAATTTGATTTAGATGGTCTGATAAAGCACTTTGAGGGAAACCCAATTTGGGATGTTAGTTACCGCAAAGCCCCTCATGAAAACTTAAAAAATATTCTTCAAAGAGCTGCGGTTCTGTTGAAGCCTAGATATTCATATGATCTTCAGCAGTTTGTTTTTACAGAATCATATTTTTCCAAATATGATGAATGGAGTTATGAGCGTGAATGTCGTTTTGTAGATATGAAGAAAATCACTGAAAATGTGGCTGGCAATAGTATTCTTTTCATACCCACCGAATTTGTTACTTCAATCATCGTTGGTACAAATTTTCCTCAAGAGTCTATTGAGTCCAGTCTCAGTCTAGCTGATGAAAATGGTTTTGACTGGTACCAACTATTCAAAGGAAAAAGTTATCCTAAACCGTATATGAATAATGAATGCAACGATACTTTCATTTTTGAAAATAACCGAATTGTCGCGACTAACCAAACTTGTCAGTCTTGTTCAGAACCATTAATCAATGACACCCCCCTCTGCCCTTGGTGCAGTATAACTGAAGCTCATGAAGAAGTTGCTGCTCAAAGTAACCCATTCAGGATAATTGACTCTATTGGTGGATTAGACGATTACATGAAAGCAATGGGTAAGATTGGTAGATAAACTAGCATGACAAAAAACTTACAAAAATTTTATGTGGAACGGACAATGTAAGTCGGGGAATTCCAGCCTACATGATTTAATTATCACGAAACGTTTGTATTGCGGGACTTTGTTCTACTGATTGTAATTGCAACTTAAAATATTCATATAACCGTTCAGATGATGAGGCACATACCTTGGCAACTTTATTGCACCAGTCTATATAACCTATCTTGCGGTCAAGCGCCCATAAGGTAGGAATCGAGGATACATTGGATATTATGTCTGCTAATTTGATTATTCGCGCTTCATTACTACCTGTTGCAACCTGATTTAGTAGTGCTATTTTTTTATCATCAGAATTGGTTGCTGAATCACACGTCAGTTCTAACACTATCTTTGAAACTTCATCCCCAAATAAATAGTTAACACCAATACTGGTAACCTCAGTGTCTTCCAAGATGTCATGTAAAACTGCTGCTATTAGCGTATTTTCATTGCTACTTGATTCGTAAAACTGAAGGATTTGCGTCACTTCAATTAAGTGGTTTAGATAAGGTTCGCCAGTACTCTTGCGTTTCTGGCTTGCATGATGCAAAGAGGCAAATCGGATTGCAGACAGTAAAGAGGGGGTATGCTGATATCCATATAGTTTTGCGCTAACAACGCAACGGATATACGTTTCATAAGGCTTTATCTCATCTGTAGTGGTGTGTTTAATAGGTAATATTGATAAGACAACAGCGTGTAAGTTACCATCCCTAAGATTGCTATTCGAAATCAAGCATTGATATTCGCTTGGCAACTCAAATAAGTCAAAATTCCCTAGACCGGCATAGAATCCGTATAAATATTTCCTGTGTTCTGGGCTGTAGTAAAGAGATTTATCTGCTATCCAGTTACTGATATTTTTTAATGCCATTTTAAGACTTACATTGTGCCTCATGACTTCTCCCGTCTAACTTTCTTCCACTAAGCTGAATCGAACTTAAGTAGCCAGACTTGATGCATACATTAGAAAGTTAGCAATGTAAGTCCACGTTTTTTCAAAGAGCGTTTTGTAGCCAAATATTAATTTATCGTAGCTAAACGGTCAACAATAAAATAACGTAAACCATTGTATTTTATGCAATTTAAAATAAATGATTGACAAAATATCAAAGAATAATTCTAACTGCCATATTTAATAGGAAGATTGCGCCACAATGTGGTTAATTGACATTTAACGCTCACGCTTATCATCCCAGGATTCAAGAACGAACAAGGCAATGGTGTGAGCAGAATGTATTGCAAGACGTGCATGGCGAGGTTTCAGTTTATAAACTCTTCTACCTTCTCCATGGGCTGAACTGGCATGAGTTCTAAAAGCTCCAATGCCATCCACGATAGATAAAATGCCGGAAAGTACTCTTTTGAGATCATCATCTTGGACAAGTTTTGTATCGAAGCCCAAGTCAGCCCTGACGACCTTCCAGACGTTTTGAAGATCTTGCTTTTGCGGTTTAGGTAGACCTTCATCAGTAATATACACTTTAAAAATGGACTCAAGAATATTGCATGCCGCAGAAACCGCTTCCCTTGGTTCTGAATTTACTTTTGACAATGCTCGATCAAACTCTGCCTCTATTGAAGGAAGATCTCTCCCTTTTATTAAATCTGATAATGATCGACTTGGTGCCGAGCTTCCATCAGAAATAATGCCGCCGCTAAGGTAAGTTAAGTTACAACGCTCAAGTGTATTGCGAAGCTTTACCTTGAGATCTTGTTTTTGGTCGCTAACATTTACACCCCAAGATACTTGATCCGTATCTTCGTCGTCTAGCAACTCAATGTACGGTTCAATCAGCTTACCCAGAATGATCAAAGGATAGTTAGACTCTTTATTTATACGTCGCAACCACTGCTGCACCTTAACAGGCTTTGAGCCTTCTGGTGGGTCGCCAGGCGCGTCCGCATGCATGAACAGATTGTTTAAACTCGCGTGAGATTCGATATTGTGCAAATTATCCGAAAGCACAGCAATTATTGGTGCTGGAATTTCTTTCTTCATGAATCCTCCATTGATATTTCAAAGACTTCCAAAGCCAATGTTAACCTGTTTTAATAAATACTGCTTCAGAGCTTCAAAAAAGTATAATCCTAACGAGAGTTAAAGTACCCAATTTGAGAATGACAAGTTTACGGCAGAATGAGCCATACACCTTCAAATTGCATGGAGAGTTTGTGGCAATTACCGTCAGTCATAGCTATTTTCGTTAACTCAATATCGATTGAGCGAATGGGTCGTCGCTTAATTACTTCTGGCAATCGGAAATGCTGAGTAAGTTAACACTCAAATGATGGTGCGATGTTGATGGGTACTTGCCATATGTAGAATTAAGGCAGAAAACGAAGTAGCGGTTACCTTTTCTATTTTCAATTGTTGAATCCTCTAAAATCTGAATAGAGACGGCCTTTCGAGTTATCAAATCTATATCCTTATGAAAACGTAGGCAAACGTAAAACTACAAGACTTGCAGATATGAGTTTCACTCTTCAAGCAACTGCAATACTCCACATTCTTTAACTTTTCTATCATCTGTGCATGCCGAGGCCATCTCAGATAGGGTAAGCTTTAGCTCCTCAAGCTCTGCAATGCGATGTGTAACGTCAACCATATGTTGAAGGATCAAATTGTTCACACTAGAACAACTTTTATCGGGATTATTTTTTGTATCCAACAGCTGTTTAATTTCTATTATGGTCAAATCTAATGAGCGACATTGTTTAATGAATCGCAGTGCTCTCAACGATGAGGCGTCGTAAATTCTGTAGTTACCTTCACTGCGATTGCAAGCCTCAAACAAACCCTGTTTTTCATAAAAACGGATCGTCTGAATAGAACACCCACTTTTTTTTGATAGCTCACCTATTTTCATAAACGTGCCTTTGTGTTGTTGACTCTATACTAGGTATAGACTTTACACTGTACCTATAGTTTTGGGAATAAGAGTTGAACAATGAGTGGTTGCGGCTGTGAAGTGGAAATCAAAGATGCATCACAAAAACGGGTGCTGTATTGGCTGCTCGGCATCAATGCGACGATGTTTTTCGTTGAGATGACCGTGGGTATTTTGGCTGACTCTACTGCTTTAATCGCAGACTCTATGGACATGCTAGCGGATGCGGTTGTATACGGCATAGGTATTTATGCTGTGGGCAAATCTATACTTCACAAAGCCAAAGCTGCGCAAATCAGTGGTTACTTTCAGCTATTGTTGGGCGTAATTATTCTCATTGATATTACCAGAAGGTTATTCTTGGGCAGTGAGCCTATCTCATCATTAATGATAGGGATGGGGTTCATTGCACTAATTGCAAACGTCGCTTGCTTGATGATTATTCGTAATCATAAAAACGACGAAGTACATATGCGAGCCAGCTGGATTTTTTCGGCCAACGATGTCATCGCCAACATGGGTGTCATCATCGCCGGAGTTTTAGTGGTATGGCTTGATAGCAGAGTACCGGATTTGGTTATCGGATGTATTGTGTCGATTGTCGTGCTGCGCGGAGCGTGGATGATCCTGAAAGACGCCAAGCAGGAAGTACTTAATAATAAACTAGCTAAAGGTAAAGGGGATGATTCACTATGACATTCAATAAAGCCGTTAAGCCACATATCGATTCCAAATTAACAGATTACTCAGATGCAATGTCTAACAATAATGAGAGGCAGGCATTTGCAGCGCTGGAGGATGCGCATGTAATTGGGCAGCACTCTACTTATTATCATTGTTTAATTCATTGTAAAATGCTGCGACATGGTCTTCTAAATAAAGATTGGAGAGCCGTTTTTGGACAAGTAATAAGAATAGTTGGTGCTGCAACCAAAACAGCTATCGGCCTTGTACCCAAAGGGAATACAGGTGGCACTGACATTAGCCCCTTTAAGCGACTGCCAATCAGTGCTGAAAATCAAGCGATATTGGACAAAATCAACCATGCATAATCATAACCACAGTCACAGTGATAACAGCGCATCAAAACGTATTGGCTGGGCATTTTTCTTGAATGTCGTGTTCACTATCATTGAATTTATCGGCGGGTGGCTGACAAACAGCACGGCTATTATGGCCGACGCAGTGCATGATTTGGGCGATAGTTTATCCATTGGCACCGCGTGGGGCTTAAATAAACTCAGTGATAAAGAAGCAACCAATACATTTTCCTATGGCTATAAACGCTTTTCACTTCTTGGTGCATTGATCAACGGGTTAGTGTTAACGACTGGCTCAATATGGATCTTATTCGAAGCTATCCCAAGACTTTCTGCACCCGAAATGCCGCAAGTCGAAGGCATGTTACTCCTGTCAATTTTTGGCATCGCCGTTAATGGATTTGCTGCGTATAAACTTAGCGAAGGGAGTTCCTTAAACGAGCGTATCTTAAACTGGCATTTACTTGAAGATGTATTGGGTTGGGTGGCAGTGCTGATCGTATCGATTGTGCTGATGTTTAAGCCATGGCCAATTTTAGATCCCATTTTATCTATTGGCTTCACATTATTCATTTTATTCAATGTTGTCAGAAATCTAAAAGAAACCTTATTGTTATTCTTGCAAGCCACGCCCGATGCTAAGCAGATGGAGGAAGTGCGTAAAGTGCTCATGTCAAACGATGATGTGGCAGATATACATCATTTTCATATCTGGTCTTTGGACGGTGAACATAGCGTCATGACGGCACATGTGGAGTTGAAACAAGATGTTTCGGTTTCTCAATTGAGATCACTTAAAGGCGAACTTCGCCAAGGTCTTGATGAGTTTGATTTTGTGCACACTACCATTGAAATTGAATTTGCCAATGAAGATTGTCGTGATGAGTAATGTAATGATTGAAATACTTTGTTTCGGTTGGTCGATTGGTCTTAGTTCGATTACCTGTTAATATGAAAAAGATGAGAGTAGATAGATATGTTTAGCGTAAGGGTGACAAGCTACCTGTTGATTTCGCTGATTTTGTTTCAGTCGTTTTCTGCTGTCGCCAAGTCCTTGGATTTTCATGCTATCGACTCGCAACATCTCAACGAAATACACGAGCATCAGTTAGGCGATAATATCGCTTCTGAAAAGCCGCAGGTGCAACTAAAATCTATCGAACATCCCGATACTGATAACGCCCCCGTAGATGTTTCTCACAATCCTGCTGATTGCCACCATTGTGGTCACTGTCATGGAACCCATGCCCAATGGCTTGGAAATAACACCGCAATTGAACTTGCTTCTGTTGCCACCCATCACGGTTTCTATTACTTATCAAAAGTAATAGATGCACCGGTCACGCAATTACTACGCCCACCTAAAGCATAACCCTGAACTAATCAAACACCGTTCGCCAACTGCTTGGCGATATATATTTTTGATAATTTAGGAATAAAACAATGATGCATTTTTCATTGAGTCGCCCTGTGCGTGTGCACGCCTGGGTGATTTCCACGATGCTTGTCCTTTTGACAACACACACCGTGGTAGTAGCACAAACAAACAGTATCACCAATCGCGAAATGACCTTGCAAAGCGCCATACAGCGAACATTAGCAAATTCGCCCGAATTGCATGAGTTCACTTACAAGCAACAAGCAATTGAGGGAGAAATTAAAACTGCTTCTCTCAAACCAGCCCTCAACGTAGGCATTGAAGTGGAAAACTTCTTAGGAACAGGCGAGGTCTCTGGCATTAAGGACACCGAGCTGACTCTCACATTGTCGTCGGTCATTGAATTGGGCAATAAACTCCACTCACGTAAGGCGTTTGCTAAGGCGCAATCCACCTTAGTCGAAGCGCAAAAACAAGTGCACACCTTAGATGTACTGGCTGAAGTGACACGTCGCTACATCGATGTACTGGCGCAACAAGCGTTAATTGACGCGCAAAAAGATGCAGAAACACTTGCTCGATATACCTATCAAGCAGTCACAAAACGCGTGGATGCAGGTGCTTCCCCTGCATTTGAACAGAAACGCGCTGAAGCAGCTTTAGCAAGAGCTAGACTGGATGTGGTTACGGCACAGCAAACTAAGCAAGCCATGATAAATAGTCTGGCTATTATGTGGGGGGAAAAAGATCCCTCTTTTACTGATGTGGAGGGTGACTTATTTGTGCTGCAATCGTCTCCTTCGTTAACCGCGCTTTTTACCACCTTAATGGACAGTCCCAATCTTGAGATCTATGCACAAGCATCGAGATTGCAGGCATCCCAAGTCCGTCTTACTCAAGCAGCTAATCAATCGGATTTAAGCTGGACGGCCGGTATCAGGCGCATGAATGGCATAGATGAAACAGCCTTTGTAGCAGGCGTGAGTATGCCACTGTTTGCCGGTGACCGAAATCTTGGCGAGTACGAAAAGCAGCGGGCAATTCAGACACAACTGGAACAACAAAAAGAGTCAGCGACGCAAAGCCTATACCATCAGCTAAATATGGCCTTGATGGTCAGAAACAATGCGCTGCTCAATGTACAGACACTGCAAAACTCTATTATCCCACCCTTAGTTCAAGCGCTGGAATTAGTAGAACAAGCCTATATCAACGGTCGATTCAGCTACCTTGAATGGGTGAGTACACGTCAAGAACTACTCAATGCCAAACAAGCCTTAATTCAATCAGCGAAGCAAGCTCATCAGCGTGGTGCAGATATCGAATCACTGACTGCACAGCCTCTTGTGGATACGATCAACAGCTCTTTTTCGAGAAAAACAAAATGAACAAAAATATATTAATTAAGAAGCAAAACACTCTGTTAGTTTTCATTGTTTGCAGTGCGTTGGGATTGTTTTCAAGCACCACAATTCAAGCATCAGAAGGCGAACATGGTAAAGAGGAAGCCCATAAGGATGAACGCGTATTCATGGCAGATAGCATGGCGCAAAAAATGGGCGTAATGACGCAAAGTGTGCAAACGGGTAGTCTCAATATCACCACCACTGTCTACGGAAATATCGTGACCGACCCTGCTTCACTGAGTCATGTGCGTGCACGATTCGACGGTATGGTGACCAAGGTCAATGCAAATTTAGGTAACAAAGTTAAAAAAGGCGAGACACTGGCAGTCGTTGAATCTAATGAAAGCCTGAAAAGCTATCCTGTTGCCGCGCCGTTTTCAGGCACCGTGATTGCCAGACATGCCAATGAAGGTGAGTTATCAAATGGCCAAGTGTTATTTTCAATCGCAAACTATGATGACGTGTGGGCACAGCTTAAAATTTTCCCACAACAGCTATCAGATATAGCAGAGCAGCAACCCGCTCAGCTTAGCCTGTCAGGGGCAGCGTTAGACACCACTATCCAACATATCTTACCCTCACCCGATGAAAAGCCTTATGTCTTGGCGTATGCCAAAATAGCTAACACCTCAGGTCAGTGGCCGGTTGGCGCAGCTATCAAAGGCCTTGTCACAATCAACACCCTTGATGTCGCCATGATGGTGCCTAAAACGTCGATTCAAGAGTTTGAGGGGGCTTCTGTTGTGTTTGTCAAAGAAGGTGACGAATACCGTCCCGTGCCCGTTACCTTAGGTCAACAAGATAACCACAATATTGAAGTGTTATCAGGTCTGCACATTGCAGATGTGATTGTCAGTCAGAACAGCTACTTGTTTAAAGCCGATTTAGAAAAGTCGGAGGCCGGTCATGATCATTAATAACTCAATGCTATCTACTTGGTCAGGCGTCTCTGTTATTGGGGGACGAACACATGATTGAATCCATTTTACGTTTGTCCATAGAGCGACGAGGTTTAATGCTGATGTTGATCTTCCTTGTGTTGGGCATGGGGATATTCAGTTATCAAAAATTACCTATTGATGCAGTACCCGATATCACCAACGTGCAAGTGCAAATCAATACACAAGCATCGGGCTATTCGCCTTTGGAAACCGAGCAGCGGATCACATTCGTAGTAGAAACAGCACTGGCGGGATTGCCTGATCTGTCCTACACCCGCTCTTTATCTCGCTACGGGCTATCTCAGGTAACAGCGGTATTTGATGAAGGTACTGATCTGTATTTTGCGCGTAATCTTATCAATACCCGATTAGGTGCAATCAAAAGTCAGCTACCTGAAGGGTTAGAGCCTGAAATGGGACCTATCGCTACTGGGTTGGGCGAAATCTATATGTATACCTTGCGAGCCAAGCAAAATGCCATGCAAAAAAACGGTGAGCCGTACGATGCAATGGCGCTTCGCGAGATACACGACTGGATCGTAAAACCGCAGCTCGCACTGGTTAAGGGGATCACTGAAGTCAACGCCATTGGTGGGTACGTAAAACAATATCATGTGAATCCTGAACCACAGAAGATGTTGAATTTTGACATTAGTCTAAGTGATATCCATCGTGCGCTGGAGCGAAACAACACGAATCAGGGGGCGGGGTTTGTTGAGCGAAATGGGCAACAAATACTGGTGCGCTCACAAGGTCAACTACAGACACTTAGCGATATAGAAAATGTGGTAATAAAACGCATTAATACTGTTCCCATTGCTGTGAAAGACATTGGCAGTGTAGCTATTGGTAAAGAGC
Source organism: Aliiglaciecola lipolytica (assembly GCF_018860635.1). Taxonomy (GTDB): domain Bacteria; phylum Pseudomonadota; class Gammaproteobacteria; order Enterobacterales; family Alteromonadaceae; genus Aliiglaciecola; species Aliiglaciecola lipolytica_A. The sequence continues at coordinate 19,189 of NZ_JAHKPT010000028.1, read as the reverse complement.
TGAGAACGGGTGCAGCAACACAGGAGGGTGAAGAGACCGTTTTAGGTACCGCAATGATGTTAGTCGGCGAAAACTCACGAGCCGTTGCCCAATCCGTTGCCAAAAAGGTGAAGGACATTCAATCCAGCTTACCTGATGGTATTGTCATTGAGCCAGTCTACGACCGTACCCTACTGGTCGATAAAGCTATCGACACGGTTCAGAAGAATTTAGTAGAAGGGGCGTTATTAGTCATAGTGATCTTGTTTATATTGCTTGGCAATATTCGCGCCGCGCTCATCACTGCGGCAGTTATTCCGCTAGCGATGTTGGCGACCATCACAGGGATGGTTAATACCGGTGTGTCTGCCAATCTGATGAGCCTTGGGGCTTTGGATTTTGGATTAATTGTCGATGGTGCGGTGATCATCGTAGAGAACTGTATCAGGCGGTTAGCCGAGTCTCAGAAACGCACAGGTGGAGTCTTGCCACTAAAAGAGCGGCTAGAACTGGTTTTTCAAGCGACCAACGAAGTCATTCGTCCTAGCTTGTTTGGTGTATTGATTATCACTGTGGTGTATATCCCGCTGTTCTCATTGACAGGCGTTGAGGGCAAGATGTTTCAGCCAATGGCGGCAACGGTCATCATGGCGCTCATAGCAGCGATGCTGTTCTCTATTACTATTGTACCAGCGGCAGTCGCGATGTTTATGGGCGGTAAAGTCAGTGAAAAAGAAAGCTTCATTATTGTTGCAGCCAAATCCGCCTATCGCCCCATCATTCACCTTGCACTGAAATTACGCTGGATAGTGCTTGTCGGCTCAGTCGTGCTAGTAGTAGGCAGCTTATGGTTAGCAACGCGACTAGGCTCTGAGTTTGTTCCCCAGCTTGACGAAGGAGACATCGCACTGCACGCCATGCGAATACCGGGCACAGGTATCGAACAAGCCGTCGCAATGCAAAAAAACCTTGAATCTACCTTGATGGAATACGAACAGGTACTCACAGTATTTGCGAAAACCGGTACCGCAGAAGTAGCTACCGATGCGATGCCGCCCAACGTAACCGATACCTTTGTGATGCTAAAACCACGAGCGCAATGGCCTGATCCTGACCTATCAAAAGCTGAATTCGTGGAAACCCTTGAGCGAGACTTACAAGCGGTGACAGGCAATAACTATGAGTTTACCCAACCTATCCAAATGCGCTTTAACGAGTTGATAAGTGGAGTAAGGGCTGACCTTGGTATAAAAGTCTTCGGAGATGATTTAACCACGCTTGTTGCCTCTGCAAACGACATCTTAACGGTTTTGCAATCAATAGACGGCGTGGCGGATGCACGACTTGAGCAGGTCGATGATATCCCTATCTTCACTATCAACCCTAAGCCTGTCGAGTTGGCACGTTATGGATTGGACGTCGCCGATTTGCAGGAGTGGTTGGCGTCAGCTATCGGGGGTAATACCGCTGGCTTAATTTTTGAGGGAGATAGACGATTCGAGTTACTTGTGCGATTTGATGAAGGTATCCGCACAGATTTAGATGCCATTGGCAGCACTCCTATCATTACATCCGATGGGGAATTTGTGCCGTTATCAGAAGTCGCTACGCTGGGTTACTCGTCTGTTCCCAATCAAATCAGTCGAGAAAACGGTAAGCGCAGAGTCGTGGTTACCGCCAATGTCAGAGAACGCGACTTAGGGAGTTTTGTTGACGAAGCCAAAATCAAAATAACCGAACAGGTTTCACTGCCAGCAGGCTACTGGCTGGATTATGGCGGCACGTTTGAGCAGCTTGAAAGTGCCAGTCAGCGACTGTCTATCGTGGTGCCTGCCACGCTTTTTCTGATACTTGTGTTACTAGTGGTTGTGTTTGGCTCATTTCGTGATGCCTTGATCATCTTCACCGGTGTGCCATTGGCCTTAACAGGAGGTGTTTTTGCGCTCTGGATGCGTGATATGCCACTGTCGATATCTGCCGGAGTCGGGTTTATTGCGCTCTCTGGTATTGCGGTACTAAACGGCTTAGTGATGTTGTCATTTATTAAACAGCGAGTACTAGAAACAGGTGACTTGATTAACTCAATCGTTGACGGAGCTATCACAAGATTGCGTCCGGTTTTGATGACAGCACTGGTAGCAAGCTTAGGTTTCATCCCCATGGCACTGAATGTCGGAACTGGCGCTGAAGTGCAAAGACCGCTTGCAACGGTGGTGATTGGCGGGATCATCTCGTCCACCATTCTAACATTGGTCGTTTTGCCTATTTTGTATCGGATGATGCATTCGAAATCAACCAAAGTGTGATTGTTAGGCACCGTATCGCAGAAGATACGGTGCTCTTTATCTTTAAAAAACACAACGCAATTCAACATGAGGTATAGACTTTATGTTTACCAAATACACTATATTACGACTAGCCATTTTGGCTCTACTGACCCTTTTATAACGGGATGCGCTTCGCCAGCAAGACTGATAGAGGTGAAGAATGTGCCGAATGAAAAATGGCGGATCACCAGCGTTTGGGTATCCGCGACTGAGAATGGATGGCGTGTTTCTGGCCGGTTGAACGCGCCCAATATTTTTGGCTTACCGGACGGGCATATACTCGTTTCTATTCTAACTGAAGATGGAGCGATAATTGACCAGAAGATAGCAAACTACAGAAGGGTGATAGGCAATGCAGGACGACCTAGAAGACATCAATTTGGCGTTGCTCTGTTCTTTGTTGGCTTTGAATCTATCCCCGAAGACGCAGAAGTAGGTGTCGAGTATATTATTGAGACAATAAGTGAAACGAAGAAAAAACCTTTTTGACTCTCAACTTAAACATAATTTTTGTTTAGAGCAGTGATTAGAAAATTCAGTGTATCAGGTTCACAGCAGACAAGTGGAAGCCGCTATTATTCCTATTTTTTGTACAACAAAATTAAAATTTGAAGGCCTACGCAACTGATTTTTTTATTTATCAATAAGGAAGGGTATGGCCGTAATACGGAATTTTTGCCAGTTAGATTAAGTTTGAAGGACGATATGAAAATGACAAAACGTGTCAGTCAAGATTGGTGATCGTATGTGCACTTTTTTATAAATTTGTTGTAGAAGTCATCGTTTCCGACTGTATCTTTAACGGTCATAATCGAAGTCGTTAGTAAAAACCACAACGGCAGTTTACTGCCTAGAACGACCTGTTAGTTTTTAAAGCATGGCGCTTTTTAGTACGTCTATAAGTACCAAATTGAATAGGTTCGTGCTTTGAAGTTAGAGATAGCAGCACCTTTAGCAAAGTATTGCTGAATGATCAAATACCCATCTTTTTTTGAGGCACGACATGCATACTTGAGTTACCGAAGCAGCTTTATTATGATAAATGAGTTGTTTCTTATCATATTAAAAATTATCACTAATAAAATGGCTTGCCCGTGATGGATGAAATTTATTAAATGGCTATAAAAGGCAGAGCAAGTATCCTCACATCTAAAGAGTGGGAGAAGGTTTTTAGTGTGATCATGAACAATAGGCATGCTGAAAAAAATACAGCAATTATGAAGATGAGTAGGCATTTAGGTTTAAAAGCTCAGGAACTGGCTGCATTAACAATAGATGATGTTTCTATGCTAGAGGGAAATGACAGGGAGGCTAGGCAATCGTTCACTTTGCGAAAAGAGGTTTATATTGCTCCCAGAGAAACGCCAAAAAATCGATCGCGAAGTAAATATGTTAAAAAGAATTTGACCTTCACCGTTAGTGAGTTCGAAAATGCATTAGAAAAAGTTGTATCATTGGTCAAGGCAGATAAAAAGATCAACCCTATCGATTTCTATCCAACAAAGAATCAAAATTCTACGACACCAAGGCTGCTTCCTCTTATTGAAGAACCTCTCGTAAACGCATTAAAGACATACGTTGAGATGAGACTAATTAATCAGCCATTTTTAAAGTCAACAGATCCACTTTTCGTGACCCAAAAAGGCGGTTCTTATTCACCAAATACGCTTCAAGAGCATATGGCTCTGATACTTCGAGATTGGGCTGGTGTTTCAAGTGCGACATCAAATAGTGGCCGCAGGGGGCTAATTACACACGTTCTTCAAACATATGATGTTAACGTTGCACAAAGTGTGGCAGGAGTACGCAGTCCATCGAGTGTCGCAGTTAGCTACAATGATCGAACTGAACCATACTCAAACGACTCGAAAAAGTGATAGCGTCTAATTAACTTCTTTTATCTTGTTAAATACACTCCATACATCGTCTTTTATAGCGTTGCTTCCACCTAATGGGTAATCATTCCAGTATGGTCTCTTGTTTGTTAAGTAATAATCACAAGGATTTTCATGAAGAAGCTTATAGTTTGTCTCTTTCATTGCCACACTGATGATCTTACTTTCTGAACATTGATAACCTTCTCGATGCAGCTTGCAGATTGAACAATTTCGTTCTTTTATAACCTTTAACTTATTCTTAAATAAATGGCTATCAAATTTAAATGAAGTATATATCTCTTCAGATTGCTCATTAACAAAGGCTTTAAATACATTAGGATGATTATCTTTAACGATATTACAAACGTTTTCTAATTGGACTTCATCAACTTGAGCATACATGCCGGTCTTTTTCATCAAGATCGAGGTTATTCTTTCTGTGTCATTCGTTTCTCCTTCTAATTGCATACAATTTTTTCTCAACCAATGAAGTAGCCTTTTTTGAAGACATGGAGCGAACTTGACATCATTTTCAACAACATCAGTACCCAACGAAGTTTGATCACCATAACAATCATACTGCTCACATTTAGTCGGAATTTCACCACGCAGAGCTTTTTGGATATTAGATGCGGCAACGCTTTGACTTTTGCCTGTTAAGTTGAAAAGAGCTTTTTTATGATGGTGGCAATATTTTTGGTTTAACCACTCTGCTCGGAAGAAACCAAACCCACAATTCTTGAGGTCATCTGCGATGCAATCAACACAGAAGTTAACTTTGAGAAAATTATTTTGAGTTTGTTGACTGTAATTTTCAACACCATTTCTAAATACAGTTGGCACTAACTCAAAGTGTGATAAAGGGTTCGAAAACATTCCCGCGACAGGGTTTGCTATGGCTGACCTTTGTAAAACACTAAGTAGATATTCTGGATCATAATGCCTGAACAGATGAGAATGCATCGTCGCAACAAAAGGGAAGGCTCGCCACTCTCCCATTCTATTTAACACACCAGCGAAGTCACTTTCGCCGTTTAACATTAACACCCTGAAAATGAAACTCTGTACCGATTCGTCTCCTTGCAATTGCTTCATGTAATTATATTCTCAGTTATTAGTCATGAATTTGTTGATCATATTCATTGTTAAAGGCAACTTTCCTTTACTCTTCAGTAGCCACCCATGTCCGCCGATTTGCTTATCAAGCTTGCTTAGAGATATGTTGTCATCAGTTTTAACTAATATGTCGGCAACTCTCTTAGCTAAGGTAATATCTCGTTCAGCCCAATCAATTATCCGATGAAACTTATTTTTTTGAGGGGGTGGCAACGAATTATTAAGCCAATATTTGTCATTACGATACAACCAATGAAACGCTGTATAACACTGGTTTTTTATTTCTTGTTTGATTGCAGTGGGGTAGCGACCTATACAACGTCTAATTTCTAGCCTGCATCGTCTGCGCTTAGACTCAAATTTATAACATTTTCTCTTTTCAACCAAGCCAGGATCACAAGAAATAATCTGCTCAACACTCCCAACGGAAATACCTAAGCTATTTGCAATATACTCACGATGAAAACCTTTATATGCCAAATCCAAAACTTTTTTGATAGCAAATTCGTCAATGGTGCGCGGGATTTTTTTTATCTCTATGTTATTCAACAATGCTAGTTGTTTGATATAACACCTACTCTTACCAGTTTTACGATGAATTTGCAGTATAGGCATTCCCTTTTTTAGCAATTCAAGACACTCTGTTTGGTAGCTCTCTTTTGCTTTTATATTTAACGTAGCTCTATCATTTTTCTCTGAGTTCGCTGACAACATGAACGAGATAAGTAGGTGCTTGAAAGGGTGTTGAGCGAACTTTCCATTCACCAGATGATAAACATAATTTGTTTTCGCTGTTTGAAGAGGTATGAGCATGTCATTCGGTAACGCCAATTTAGCAGCTAAACTTTTTAAGTCAGTCGTTAATTTTTTATTTTTAATCGTTCCAGACGTAAGTAAATAGCCAGATTTATATAGTGATTCCCTGAGTTCTGTTAAATCAAAAAAGTCTGAATATGCTAACTCATTGAAAATAAATGTATTGGCAAACCTTGCAAAATCTGAGGTTATTTTATTTGAGCTGTCAGCAGGCATGTTATGAGGTGGTAGGAAGGATGGCGCGACATATATTCTTGCTGGTAACACTAGTCTGTTTAACCTGACAGGATGCTCACTGCATGACTCAACCCCTGGTATCTGATGAGAAATATGCCAATAACTTACACCATGTTCATACATATCTTTTTTAGCGCATAATGGACAATACTTAACCGTTAAAATTTCTGTTTCCTTAAAACTAGCCAAGTTGCAAGCTCGAAGTACAGCATTACAATTGCCAGCCATCAATGCATTATTAATCTCCTGTGATCGTTTTGGTTGGTAGTACTTAAAAAGCTTTATCAAGGTTTGTTGATTGATTACACATTCAACCTCATTTCGCGATAGGCTTGCAATGGAACCTATCCCAACGGTTAGATACGGGTGAATAGAAACCCGCTTCCTATTGAAGTAAGTATTCAAAAATTTATCTACTGGCATGCCAGTTAGCGTAAGACTTCGTACTATCCTGCTATAAAAAGATTCATCTGGTAAGGCAATTGGCACCCACATTGATCAAGGCTCTTAAACCACGCATCATGCAAGTTGCTTTAGTGGATCGTCGCAAAGGATGCCAATACCACGAAAATATTCATTGGCATCCTCCTCGTCCACTCCCCGTCTTAATAAGTCTGGATCCTCAATGCGAGATAGAAGATCGATACAGGCAGTTAATTCTAATAGCTTCGCTGAGAATTCAGGATGCTGCGGCCTTGTTACGTCTGCAATAGGAGCAGATGTAATTGAGGTATCTTTAACCTCAGTGACAATTGTTTGATTGGCAACACGGCGGTTACGGCGAGGCATTGTGATTTCATCGCGCAAATTTATCACTTCTTTTGTTTTAGACGATAAGCCAAGAGCACTAAGCGCCGCTTGTTGCAGAACTCCTACTGTAATACGCTCGTCACCCGAGCCTATGACCAGCCTTTGCGCATCTCTGTATATACGATGAGCCATGTCAAGGTTACCAACAGAAAGCTCAAAAATTGTATTGTCTAACTCCTCAGTCAGCTCAGTTGTAATATCAGTCCAATGCAAATCCCATAGTTCTTGTATAAAATATTCCCATTCCTGACTGTTCCTAGTAAGTTGCTTCATTATAAAATAACCGCCACCTTCTGCTCGTCTAGCAGCTTTGAGTGTTCGCGCTAAAGTATCGTCAAATGGCGGATTTGCGCAGAAGAACATCGGTATACCCAACTTGTTTACAAGGGTATGTATAAAATTAAGAAGATTGTTCTCTCCCCCTGTTCTTTTTAAAGTAAGCCTTTGCATTTCATCGATAACAAGCATGCCTAAGAAGTTCACCTTAATTTTTTGCTCTATTTGTCTGGTTAATGCTCCTATAGTTGTTGCAGGTTTTGTTTTTCCCTCTTGGACAATATCGTCAATGCAAGAAAGTATTTCTTCACATAGGTCGCGTACACTTGAATTGTGAGGGCAATCAACTTTAATCCACACAATCTGGCGTTGATACTCCATTTTTTTGCCATTGTAATCGTTATGCATTATTACATTTGGGAAATAGTTGAGCACTTGCTCAAGCATGCTAGATTTGCCCACACCGCTATCGCCAACTAAGGTCAACCCTTCTGCTTTCGGTTCAAAATAACCTGTTTTAGGTTCAATTTTGGGTCGCTCATCGGATGCAAAATGAAGATATTGTGCAGTTGTTGGTGTAAATGGATTTTTAGCCGAATAGCCATCTTTTAGCGCAGTTTCCATAGCTCTGAAAACCTCAGCATAAAGTGGAAGCGGTTGGCGAAGCGCCTTTAAACGGATTGTATATTCAGCTCTAATCAATGGATCGGGGTTTTCTCGAATATGAATATCAAGATCGGGGTAATTACTAAATTTATCCATTATCTCATCGGCACTTACTTTTCTAGGTAGTGCCTCTATCCATGGATTACCCCTGTATTCAGGAAGAATTGCTTCGTGGTAAGTTGCTTGTTCTGTACGCACTGTTTACTTCCCTTTTGGTCTGCGAGGTAAAAACACTGTTTTCTTTTTCGCCGAATCAATTGCTACAGATTCAGGCGATAATGGTTCTGTAGGTCTGCTGTCATCAATCACATTACTCGTGCTATTAATTTCATTTTTTCTATTTTCGCGGATATTTTTAACGCGTTGGGAAAAGGGCGCTGGTTTTTCGGGAGTCGTAGCTTTTGCTGATTTTTCCTTTTCTTTACGCATCGTGCTGCTATCAATAGATTCTACAGTTATCGGTGTTTCAGCATCTTTCTGCTCACGCCAATCTTGGAATACTTCCACTTCATACATTGGCTTGCTCTCGAACATATTGCTTCGTGGGAGGAGATTACACTTAACAAAGTCATCATTTTTGTTGAACCTGACATACATATAATTTGTCGTATTTTCATTGATACGGGCATCAAGCTTCCAACTCCCGTTTGTCCTAGCAATTGCGGCCAAATTGTCCTTAATTACTCGTTCACAAGAGTAATAAAGTCCATTAAATTCAATGCCTCGCTCGGTCATTGTTGACTTCGCCGGCGGATACATCCGACTAATGACCTCACTCTCATTCGCAATTTGTAATGAATGTTTATGATTTAGAACATTTATTTTCCAAAAATTAATTGGGTTCGGTGTTAGATTATGTTTTATAAGTAGAGGACTCGATTCAGCCAATCTATCGTATTTTGATCTATTAAGCTCAAGGACAGCGTTTATAAGTAGTTTAGTGAAATCTTTAAGGGTATAAATCGCATCCTTTCGAGGATCTTTATCTCCGCGTACCACTTTGCCACCACGCGTTGTTCCTAATAGATCATGAATCAATTCCTTGTTGAGAAGCCCGAAGCGATTCTCTACAAATGACTTAAAATCAGGTCGATAGGGTGGTGATAATTGCAGTTCAGTTAAGGGGACAACAAGCTTTTGCGGCTGGAGGCCTATCATTTCTCCATTGTCACACATTAGTGTGAGTGGAATATGATGAATCGGCCAATCGCTATCTTGAATATCAATGCCAAACTCTTTGCAGTAAGACACTTTAGGTAGGAAAGCGTTAGCAAGTGCTTGACGGGCTGCTCTCCATGACGCATAGAACAAAGATACGTTTATTCCACATATTGCCCCGCTTGCTCTATCTACAATTGAGTAAATAGTAGGGCGACCGAGAATCAGATTTGGTGACCATTCTGAGACGATATGAGCATCAGCAACTGTTGCGTCAATTTCAAAACAATCTCCAGGTACTGACCACTTCGTGCTTGCGCTTCCCATCACCCCCCTTCGATTAAGCAAATAATCTCGCTCAGTGGTTGTCAATCTAATTGATTCTGCGTCACTAAAGAGTTTCCGCTTCCAATAACTTAACTGCCTCAAACTAGGCACGTAAGGAACGCTTCCTAGTGCATTTGCCATTTTTATTTCATCTGAATAGTAAGTTCGTAGCATCTCTTTGTAAGTATCTGAAAGAGGTTTGCCATGGGCTTTGAAATAATGTTTTTTGAGAATCTTACGGAACTTACTCTTATCAACATCTGTTACGATGAAATTATTTGTTCTCTCTACCGTTAGCGTTCTTGCTTTTTTGGGCGAACCTAAAGGTGTAGTCTTCACAATCTTTGTTTTACCAAGTCCTCCACAGGCACTATACGCAGGTAGAAGAGCATTTCGGGTTTGCCCATACTTGTAAAATTGTTTGAGTAATCGGTGGATCTTTCTCACACCTGCACCCACCTTGTCAGCGTGGCGACCAACACTATTTACTCGCCTAACCGTAGACAGCTTAATAAGAAGATCTTGATCATCAACTAACTCTTTGATTAACGCATAGTTTTCATCCCTGATTTTAATATGTTGCTCACTAATTTCTGAGTCATCCTTCAACATATATACAGGTAATTTGAAACTGCCTTTGAAAATGTAATGCTCACTTATGGCATGTTTGAAGGCATCGAAATCGACCAAAATAGGCCGTTTTTCCTTTTTAGAATCATTAATAGGATACATGATAGTAAAATTATGGGCTTCGTCTGCTAACAATATTCGCCATAAGCCAGACTCGACACCATCAAAGCTTTTTATGTCCCAAATGCTATTCCTAAGAATTTCCAAGCGCGACACCTTGATTAAAATCAGCTTTCGAATAAATTTCAATAATATCATCACGCTCTAATTGGTTAGATAAATTGACGCTTATATATTTATAACCAATTAAGCTTCTTAATAGCTCTAACGCATTTTCAGGTTTAATCTCCAAATGCTTCATAAAGTCATTGCAAATATCTTTAATAAACACCTTGCCTATCGGAATAAGCTGTAAACCTGCCGATATATAGTTATCTGAAAAGGTTGGTATATCTGAACGTATACTGTGAGTCGCCCATTTGATGTTTTTACTTTGAATAGCAGTATCTTGGCTACCAGTGTAATAGTGGAACTTAACACCCAATAGTTCCCACCAAAGGCGCTCTATTTCAATTTTTTCAATAACCCGAAGATCACCTGAGTCACCCTCAGGTTTAACTGAAAATGCTTCATAAACGATTGCGTTATTAATTTTTCGAGTCAGTAATAAATCGGTAGTGATTACTATGGGTTCTTTACTTACAGGATGTGCCGGATGTTTAATATCTAATGATTTAGCAATTTTTATTGATAAATTAATGGGGAGAAGAGGGAATTGCTCCCTAATATCGACAACCGAATCACTAAATTCAGCTAAATAAAACAACTCAGTTTCGATCAACGACATGAAATGATGCTTTCGCTTCGATTTAATACCTGGAATCTGAGAACGCACACCTTTAGATGTTACATCTTGAACTCTTAGCCACGGTTTATAAAATTCACCCTCACCAATCCCATATTTGTTTTTCAATGCTCGATTGTAGTCAGGAAATGTTTCTAACTTGCGTCTTGCCATAAAAAAGCCACGGCTAAATAATTAATGACTAATCGTAGAATAGAGTAAGCCAGATGAAAGGACAAACTTTATTGTATATATTAAGTAGTGTGGACAAACTTTATTGTCTATGGACAAACTTTATTGTCTGCCCACAATTTAAACATTTTGCCCAGCAACCCAAGCGCTGCTCCAGGCCCATTGGAAATTATAGCCGCCAAGCCAACCGGTGACATCGACCACTTCACCGATAAAAAATAGGCCATCGATGTCGTTTGCCATCATGGTTTTCGACGATAGTTGATTAGTATCGACGCCGCCCAAAGTGACTTCTGCTGTTCGATAGCCCTCTGTGCCATTGGGTTTTAATTGCCATTGATGGAAGGCTGCGGAAACTTGCTCAAGCTGCTTACCTTGGAATTGTTTAAGGGGTTTATTTTGTAATCCCAAATAGGGTAACGCCGTCTGTACGTAGCGTTTTGGAAAGTGCTTAGATAACGCGGTCGCTAACAAACTATCTGGTGACTGTTGCTGGCTTTGGTTCAATTCTTCGAGTAAATCGCCGTTGGGAAACAAATCAAACTCAACCTCTTGACCTGGATGCCAAAACGATGAAATTTGTAACACCGCTGGGCCGCTTAAACCGCGATGGGTGAATAAGATATTTTCGTTAAAACTAGTATTATTGCAGCTTGCTCGCGCGTCTAAAGAAATGCCACTTAACTCGGCTAATACGCTTTTGTCTTGCTCGTGTAACGTGAAAGGAACCAGTCCAGCCCGCGTTGGTTTTACGCTTAAACCAAACTGTTCAGCTATTTTGAAGCCGAATGGTGATGCGCCTAATTTCGGCATAGATAAGCCACCGGTGGCCACCACCAGCGACTCGCACCTATATTCACCTTTGCTGGTTTGCAAAGTAAATCCATCGGATGTTTTATCAATATCGAGAATTTCACATTGATTAGTCACCCCAGCCCCTGCCTTATCGCATTCTTGCAATAGCATATTGAGGATATCTTTGGCAGAATCATCACAAAATAATTGCCCGAGAGTTTTCTCGTGATAAGCGATTCCGTATTCAGCGACCAACCCAATGAAGTCCCATTGGGTGTAACGACTTAGGGCTGATTTACAATAATGGGGATTGTCTGAAAGAAAGTTTTCGGGGCTGGCATACATGTTTGTGAAGTTACAACGCCCCCCCCCTGACATCAATATTTTGCCACCAATACGTTTAGCGTGATCCAGTACCTGTACCTTCCGACCGCGCTTAGCGGCCTCAGCTGCACAAAATAAACCGGCAGCACCCGCGCCGATGACAATGACATCAAGTTGTTTCAATATATACTCTGTTTTTGTGTGTGATGAAATTTGAGCGATTAGAAATATCTACGCAAATTGTTGAGGGGCATTATATCGTTTCCAAGAAGGTGTGGCACGGGATTTATCCGGCAGAGGACAATACCCCCGTAGCATGGTCTTTAGGCCATGAAAGCTTAATGCTAGAGCGCGGGGTTAAAACACCCGCCTACAAGAACAACCACCTGTAGCATGGCCTTCAGGCCATGAAAGCTTAATGCTAGAGCGCGGCGCTAAAGCACCCGCCTACAAAAACGTCCACCTACCGTGGGGCTAAAGCACCCGCCTACAAGAACATTCCCGTAGCATGGCCTTCAGGCCATGGAAAAATACCGAACCGCGGGGTTAAAGCACCCGCCTACAAGAACGTCCACCTACCGCGGGGTTAAAACACCCGCCTACAAAAAACATTCTCGTAGCACGGCCTTTAGGCCGTGGAAAAATACCGAACCGCGGGGCTAAAGCACCCGCCTGCAAGAACGTCCACCTGTTGCACGGCCTTTAGGCCGTGGAAAAATACCGAACCGCGGGGTTAAAGCACCGGCCTACAGAGACTTCAACATTGTCTCGGCATCACTAACTTCGAATGTGCCTGGTTCTTCAATATTTGCTACTTTGATAACGCCATCTTCGACCAACATGCTATAACGACACGAACGGACGCCACCAAATGTGCCGGTGTCGATGTTCATACCGATTGCACTGGTAAAATTACCATCGCCATCGGCTAACATTAAAATCTCGTCGGCATTGTGTTGTTTACCCCAAGCTTCCATCACGAAGGCATCGTTTACTGATAAACAAATAATAGTGTCGACGCCTTTGGCTTTGATTTTATCGGCTAGTGTCACATAACCAGGTAAATGTGCTTGTGAACAAGTTGGTGTGAATGCACCAGGCACAGCAAACAAAACAACCTTTTTGTCAGCGAAAAGGTCTGTGGTTGTGAATGTTTTCATTTCACCATTAATTCTTGCTGTGACATTTGCTTCTGGTAACTCACTGCCTTTACTAATCATAATGTTCTCCAATTAATTCTATAGGTTGGTCAAATAGACATCAAAGCGAAGCTTTTTGCCTTTAATCGACATATTAGGTTGTTTATCATTTAGGTAAGGAGCCGTATCTGGCCTTTTTACCACAACTCGTTGTTTTGCTAATTTTAGCGCAGGTTCGAGTAAGTCATCCGCATCTTCATCGACTCCCAGCAACGTTTGGAACAAGCGCATTTCTTTTTTCACTAGCGCCGATTTTTTGCGATGGGGAAACATAGGGTCCAAATACACCACATCCGGTTGTGTATTTTGCCAACTCGCCATAATTTCCGTCGCTGTGCCGCGCAAAAGAGTCATTCGTTGCGGTAGCCAATCACTCACCAGTGGTTGAGATTTAGCTCGCTGCAAACCATCTTCTAATAAGGCAGCTACTTCTTTGGATCGTTCAATCATATCTACGTGGCAACCAAAGCTTGCCAATATAAATGCATCTCGGCCTAAACCAGCGGTTGCATCTAAAATCCGCGGAAAAACATTTCCTTTGATGCCCACAGCCTTTGCTATGGATTCTTTTTTAACACTGGTTTGTTGTCGTCTGAAGGTCAATACATCAGATGCAAAGTCTACAAACACCGCGCCCAATTTGGGTTCATCCAACTGTTTAAGGGCCAAATAGTGTTGATCTAATACTAGCGCTAATCCCTGAGTTTGCTGATTATCAATTTCCAATCCCCAGTTTGTTTGCCAAATAACAGCTTGTTCCTGTAATTGTGGATTTTCCGGTTCAGTTAATATTAGCTTAAGCATGGCCATAACGCTCTTTATGTCCTAGCCAGCGATTAATGATGGCTTGAGATTTTGACGGATAATGTTGCCACATATGAGAAGCAATATTTTGAACTTGAGGGATGAGTTCGGCATCTCTAATTAAATCAGCAATTCTGAGATCCGCCAATCCAGTTTGCTTAGTACCAAGCAACTCCCCCGGCCCTCGTATTTCAAGGTCTTGTTGCGCAATATAAAAACCATCATGGGATTCACGCAACACTTTTAACCGTTTGCTCGCGGTTTTCGACAATGGACTTTGATACATCAACACACAATGACTTTCCACTGAGCCCCGCCCTACTCGCCCTCGCAACTGGTGTAATTGTGCTAAGCCAAGCCGCTCGGGGTTTTCAATAATCATTAAACTAGCATTAGGTACATCGACCCCCACTTCTATTACGGTTGTGGCCACTAATAAGTCCAATTCACCTTGCTTAAATTGCTCCATGATTTGCTGTTTTTCTTGCGATTTCAGGCGGCCATGAACCAGTCCTACCTTTAATTCGGGTAAAGCGGTATGCAGGGCAATAGCTGTGTCTTCTGCGGCCTGACACTGCAACACTTCTGACTCATCAATAAGAGTACAGACCCAATAAGTTTGACGCTTCTGGTTAACTGCAGCGTTGCGCACTCTTTCAATCACTTCACCTCGCCGCGTATCGGGTAACACAACTGTGGTGATTGGCGTGCGCCCTGGGGGTAGCTCATCAATTATCGAGGTATCAAGATCCGCATACGCTGTCATCGCTAAGGTTCGTGGAATAGGGGTTGCGGTCATAATCAGTTGATGGGGAAACGCCCCCTGTAGCTCGCCTTTCTCTCGTAACGCCAAACGCTGGTGCACACCAAATCTATGTTGTTCATCGACAATAACTAAGGCAAGTTTATGATACTCAACCGCTTCTTGGAAAACCGCATGAGTACCTATGAGCATATCAATCTGACCATTTTTCAGTTCAGTTAATACCGATTCTCTGGCTTTACCTTTTAACTTACCGGCCAGCCAACCAATTCGAATATTAAGCGGTGAAAGCCAATCACTAAAGTTATTGGCATGTTGTTCTGCCAGCAGCTCAGTGGGTGCCATCATTACCACTTGGAAACCTGCACCTATAGCAGACAAAGCTGCCATTGCCGCCACCAATGTTTTACCAGAGCCCACATCTCCCTGGACTAACCGCATCATTGGCGAGTCTTGTTGCATATCATGCTGAATTTCATCTACCACACGGGATTGTGCGTTGGTTGGAGTAAAGGGTAAGTTTCCTAAAAACTGGTCGATTAACGCTGTAGAAATCGGAATCGAAAAAGTTTGTTGGCGCTTACTTTGTTGGCGAACCTTTAAAACGCTTAAATGGTGAGCTAGTAGTTCTTCGATGATCAAGCGTTGCTGAGCTGGATGTTTGCCTTCCTCTAATAGCGACAAGGCGACATCGGGAGGCGGCCTATGGACGAGCGATAGCGCATCGACTAGGCTAATTTGTGCCACGTAAAGATTATCAGGCAACAGTTCCGCTAGACCACCCTGTTTCAGTTTAGTTAAAGCTTGCTCACTAAGATTGCGTAGAGTGATTTGCTTTACGCCTTCGGTGGTGGGATACACTGGAGTAAGTGATTCTTCCAACTCGCTGACGGATTCATCACGTTTAACGCGATATTCAGGATGCATCATTTCTAAGCCGAATTTGCCTGCCCGCACTTCGCCGAAAGCACGAATCGTGGTGCCTTTTTCTAAACTGTTTTTTTGTGCTGCCGAGAAATGGAAAAAGCGTAAGGTAAGGGTGCCAGTATTGTCACTTACTCGCACCACCAACATCCGTTTTCGGCCAAATTGCACATCACAAGACATTACTTCCCCTTCAATGCTTGTGTGCAAAAAGGGCTGCAAATCGCCAATGGGGTAGATACGCGTGCGATCTTCGTAACGAAGGGGCAAATGGAACAGCATGTCCTGAATGGTAACTAACCCAATTTTTTCGAGCTTTTCAGCAACTTTGCTGCCTACACCTTTTAATTCGGTTAATTTTGTTATTGCCAGAGATTGCATCTGAGCCTTTTTATTCAGAACGAAACAACCTGTTATTTTGCCTTACAGCCAGCAGAATACAACTATTCTGAAGGCTAAAAATACAAAACCTTGGACAAAGCCCCTGCCCGCTGATATTTAAAGGCTTTTAACCTATCTAAAATACACGAAGTTTCACGCTTAAGATTGCTTTTAACATGAACACCGACCTGAAATTGGATAAAAACCAAGTCTATACTTAGTGCAATTATTCCGAACCAACTATACGAATTGACGGTATTGGTTCATAGTAAGTTTAGAAATTTGAAAATGTGAATTGATATGAACCTAGAAACCATTTCCACCCAAGCTGATCAATTATGGTTAGTTATTCTTAGCACTTTAACCAACCCAAATACTTATGCTCAAGTTTCCATAGTGCTGTTTGTCTACTTATTGGCTTTTTGGTTGGCTCGCAAAATACGAAATGCGGTAGGACTAACTCACTACGAACCAGACTCAAGCGCTCACCCTATGCGTAAACTCGCCTATCGAGTGGGTTATTTGGTTTATCCATTGATTGCATTGATTACCTTAAAAGTGATTATCGAAACAGTCCACAATGCAGGCTTTTCAACATGGCTTTTGGATACAGCCTTGACCATTGCGGTTTTACTTTTCTATTACTCAATGATTCGCGTGTTGGTTGTAAATACTATCGCCGCGAAACTATTCAAGTGGGTGGGATTACCGATTTTACTGCTGCATTTAACCGGCTCACTTAGCACTGTTATTGTTGCACTGGAAGACATATCTCTTACCTTAGGTAACGTTAATATCACCGCATACGGCGTGGTAAGAGTGCTGATTTTCGGTGCAGTGCTATTTTGGCTTGGACGCGCATCTAATAGCTTTGGCAAAGACATCATTCGTAAACAAGAATCGATAGATATTCGTACTAGAGAAGTTTTTTCGAAACTCTTTGAGGTCGCGGTATTTTGCATTATTGCACTGTTATTGTTAAATGTGATGGGCATTAATCTAACTGCGCTTGCCGTGTTTGGTGGCGCCGTCGGTGTAGGGTTGGGTTTAGGTTTACAATCCATCGCTTCGAACTTTATTTCAGGCATTATCATTTTGCTAGATCGCTCGTTAACCGTTGGCGATTTTGTGGAAATGGATGACGGCAGTAAAGGATTCGTCCGTGAGTTCAGAATGCGATACACGGTTCTAGAAACCTACGACGGCAAAGACATTCTGGTACCCAATGAAAAATTCATTTCCAATTTAATGGTCAATTGGACTCATAAAGATCCTAAGCAGCGTTATCGAGTAGATTTTTCAGTGCCATACGCAACAGACATACGCTCGATGGTAGAGTTTATTAAAGTGGCGGTGGCCGAACACCCTTCTGTCATCAGCGGCCCGGACGTACCATTTGAAGAACGCCCAGATTGTGAAATTGATAGTTTCGGGGACTCTGGGGTAAACATGTTTGTGGAATTCTGGATGGAGGGCATTGATGATGGCAAAAATCGCGTTGGCGGGGATTTGATGTTAATAATCTTTGAAACCCTTAGAGAAAATGGCATTGAAATACCATTCCCTCAACGTGAAGTTCGGATCCTCAACGAAGAGACATTCAGTGTCAAAAGTTCAAATTAGAGAATAACTGAGCCCTGTTCAATTTTAATTGTTTGAAAGGGCTCACAACTTAAGTAAGTAATTACAAACTTAGTTTGGCTGCTTGTAAAAGCAGCTCTGCAGAAGGTCTTACTTTAAAGTTTGGATTAACATAGTTGAATTTGATTAAGCCTGTTTTGTCGGTAATAAACACTGAAGGAGCCGGCAATACCGCCCGTTCACTGTCCGCATCTTCGGTTAACACTATGTTGTTTTTCTCTTTGTATCTAGATTTTGTTTCCGCAGGTACATAAAAACCAATTCCAACCCCTTTGATGGCCTGTAAACTTTCGTCTGATAACAACTGCACGGCAAATTCAGTTTCTAGTTTTTGCTCTTGTAAACGTGTTGGTGATTCGGGCGATATTGCTAATATTTGATAACCTAAATCAACCAAAGGTTGCTCGATATCTTTGAGCTCTGCTAATTGACGGCTGCAATAGGGACACCATCCCCCACGATAGAACAATATAATCGTCGGTTTTTGCATAATCATCGCCTGCAAACTAACCGGCGCACCAGTCGCAGTGCGCAGTGTCACATTGGGAATAGTTTGGCCATTTAATAAGGGAGTTACATCTTCAGGGGATTCCGCGATTAAAGTTCGGTCTAAGGCAAACAGCTGTGTTGCAAAAAGCGTAAGAAACAAGCCGATTAGGTAAGCGGATCGCATAGTAGGTTTCCTTTTAAAGTATGTTCGCAAACATAACAATGTAGCATGGGATTTATCCCATGGAAATATTTAGGTCGGATGATAGCGCGGGGCTAAAGCAACCGCCTACAAGAGAAAC
>NZ_JAHKPT010000028.1:0-183 GCF_018860635.1 Aliiglaciecola lipolytica | reverse complement strand
CCGCAGCATGGTCTTCAGGCCATGGAATATCATAGGATAGCGCGGGGTTAAAGCAACCGCCTACAACAGAAATCCCGTAGCATGGTATTTAGGCCATGAAATATCATAGGATAGCGCGGGGCTAAAACAACCGCCTACAACAGAAACCCGTAGCATGGCCTTCAGGCCATGGAATATCATAGG
>NZ_JAHKPT010000022.1:157658-165365 GCF_018860635.1 Aliiglaciecola lipolytica | reverse complement strand
CTATCTTACGGGTATTTAGCCCTGAGACTGCTCAAGCATTCTCGGTTTTATCTAAATGAGAACATGCTCAAAGCATCCATCGAAGCCCTAGTGGAGGATGCAAAATGTTGATGCCGCTGTGGGGATCCCTCAGGCTAAAACCCATGCTACAAAAGCTGGATGAACGCCCTCCCCGTAGGCGGAGCTTTCGCTCTGCCCATAACATTGTAAAACCCATGGGCAGAAAACCCACTCATCAAAACTAATACCAATTCAGCAAAACTAATACCAATTCAGCAAAAAATATATTTATCTTAAAGATAAATTTTTTTTGTTTCACAGCCCGTTAGGAAGTTGCAATGATAACTCCACTCAAACAGAGTCAGGATGGAGCGAGTTCTATTCTGTCATGCAATGAGTAATGAATATTTAACTGGTGAGCTAAAATGAGCAAAGATTACAGACGCGAAAAAGAAGACTTTGATAATTCAGACTGGATGTATAGTAATTCTGACGCGCCGCACAAAAGTAAGCGTATGAATGATATTGAAAGGCGTAAACGAGACAGTAAAAAGTTGAGTCGAGAGCGAGATAGACAATCTCAATATCATTAAGCTAGAAAGATTAAGCAGGCCATAGTGCTTGCTTAATCGGCATATTTAAAGTATTAAACGGGTAACCTAGTCAAATTCGTGAATTTGTTGTGGATATCCGTTTCCTTAGTACTTTTTTGGAAGTTGCTAATACACGCCATTTTGGTAAAGCAGCTGACAACTTATACCTCACTCAATCTGCCGTTAGTGCCAGGATTAAATTGCTCGAAGAGTATTTTAATACAGCCTTGTTTATTCGTAATCGAAATAGTATTCAACTTACTCCAGCTGGTGAACAACTCATTCCTTACGCGAAACAACTGTCGGCAAAACTGCTAGAGGCAAAACAAGCATTAAATCATAAAAGCGTCAGATTTTTGAGTGTGGCAACCACTCCGAATGCATTCTATTTAAGTCTTGATAAGATCCTCTGCGAGGTCGCTCATCAATTTCCTGAGATATCGCTTCGAACAGATTTAGGAAACACTGAATTGTTGTCTAGGCAACTACATGAGCGCACCATAGACATGGCCTTCACCACAGAACCGCTTAAACTGGATAACGTTGAAACCAGTCAAATAGCAGAAATCCCCCTGCGTTTTTTTGCCAAACCCAATAGCCAAGAGTTGGAAGAATATGTTCACATTGAGTGGAGCCATAAAGTCACAGACAATGTTTATCAACAATTCCCCCAATGCCGAAATGCACGTTTAAAAACCAGCTCTTATCAAATAGGACTTGGGCAATTAAATAGTAGTGAAAAAGGCTGTACATTATTACCTGAAACAGGAAGCTACCCCGGATTGGTAAAATTGGATATTCCTTGTGATTTTAACGTGCGTATTTATTTGAATGTGATTGAAAATAACAATATTGAAGAACTCATTGCAGTAGTTAAATTTATCACAAACTCAGTTTCTGCAATAAGCTCCTAAAGGCCATGCTACAGGGTTTCTATTGTAGGCGGCGGCTTTAGCCCTGCGAGAACATACAAAATTCCATGGCCTAAAGGCCATGCTACGGAATTTTTATTGTAGGCGGGTGCTTTAGCCCCGCGAAAAATACAAGCCTCCCATGGCCTAAAGGCCATGCTACGGGTTTGAATGTGTAGGCGGGTGTGATTATACTTTTTTAGGTAATGCCGTTATTTTTGTGAAACCTTCAGATTCAAGCTCTTCGTTAACACAATTTAAAACAAACTCTTGCTTGCTCAAATCGCCAGTACCATCTTCCGCGGCGACTTCAAGACAGTATTGCAGCATATCAGCAACGGTGTCTGGGTCTGCTGCTTCTTGCGCATAAGAAACACTAGCGTAGATTGCTGTTACTGCTGCGCCTAATAGCCATTTATTCATTGTTTTCTCCAATATAATTAGGGAATTTGATCGGTTTATAAAGTGGCTGGATTTTTATCCCATTAATCAATCTTTGCCAGCAAATTAATTTGCTCGTGAAGACAATAATTTTTCGTCAATGTACTAGGCTTTTATTGTTGTATTTGGCTATGGAACGTCTATATTTCGCTCACTTTTTTAAGGCTGTTAAAATGACTTTTTCAGCGTTTAAAAAATTCACATTTAAGGCTGAAATTAACAAATGTATAAATCGTTAGTCGTCGTTGACACGTTAGATGGGTTACCACAAATTGATGCAAATATAATCGATTTCGCTCAGTATTTGGCGGATTATCCTAAAGCTGGTGAACCCAAAACCAGAGTAATCAACTTATGTAATACATCGCTTTATTTGAGCGAGGGTTACTACTGTTCGTTACTGGCTGAAGCCCGTCAACATAAGGTGTTACCCAGCGTTAACTGTATTAACGATTTAACCGCATTAAATCGGCACGAATCAGTAGAAAAATCTGGACTAACACTAGCTAAGTCTTTCCTTCCTATGCAATTTGATAAGGAAGAAGTGGAAATCTTGGTATTTTTTGGTTGGACCGAAAATGAAAGTTTCAAAAAGTTATCAAAACATGTGTTTGAGCGTTATCCAGCGCCAATATTACGCCTAAAAATAAAGCCATCTGATAACTCTATTTGGGTGCAGGTATCGGTTATGGGCTGTAACGAGTTGGATGCGAAAACTTGGCCGGTGTTTATTCAGCGTTTGGAACATTACACCCAATCAACTTGGCGTAATCATTACAACAAGAAAAAATTCCGTTGGGACATGGCGATTTTAGTTAATGAACAGGAAAAAACACCTCCAAGTGACAGTAAGGCGTTGAAAAGCTTTATAAAGGCTGCTGAACAAGTGGGTATTCACGCGGAGCTAATTAACGCAAAACAAGCAACCAATATTGGTCAGTATGATGCTCTATTTATCAGGGAAACCACTGCGATCGATCACCACACCTATCGTTTAGCGCGCAAAGCTGAACAAGATGGTCTGGTAGTCATTGATGACGCACAGTCTATTCTGCGCTGTTGCAATAAAGTGTTTTTGCACGATGCATTTAGCTATAACAAAGTACCAGCTCCAAAAAGCAGTTTTGTTTCAAACGCACTTGATGAAACCTGCGAAAAGCTAGCCGCAGAATTTGGCTATCCAATCGTACTTAAGTTACCAGAAAGTTCGTTTTCAATGGGTGTGTTTAAAGTTGAGAACTTTGCTGAGCTAAAATTGAAATTAACCGAAATGTTGACTAAATCAGCATTGGTTTTAGTCCAAGAGTACGTTTATACCGATTTCGATTGGCGTATTGGTGTGCTTAATGGCCGTGCTATTTATGCTTGCCGTTATTTTATGGCTCGCAATCACTGGCAAATATACAACCACGGCTCCAAAGCACATTTCTCTGGTGATTTTGAGACTTTGCCAACTTTCGAAGTACCCAAGCCCGTGTTAGATGCGGCGGTGAAAGCCAGTGCTATCGTTGGTAAAGGTTTATACGGAGTAGACATCAAACAGGTTAATAACCAGGTATATGTGATTGAAGTGAATGACAACCCCAGTTTGGAGTCGAAAGTGGAAGACCTTTATTTAGGTAAAGAGCTGTACATGATCATTATGCAAGAATTTGCGAATCGTCTTGAAGCGAGAGGTCGCTAAGTGAACATTATGGTATCTAAACAACAAACGATGCCAATTTTAATAAGAGCAGCAGCAAATGAAGATTTGCAGCAACTGCTCGAATTGGAAAAACAGAGTTTCGATTCTGATCGTTTAAGCCGCCGGAGTTTCAGGCATTGGCTGAAATCTCCTACATGTGTATTTATTGTGGCGGTACAAGAAAACGCGTCGGAAAAATCTCAAGCAGCGATATTGGGTTATGGACTTGTGTTGATGCGCAAAGGTACTCGCTTGTGCAGGCTATATTCGATTGCCGTATCGAAACAAGCCAAAGGAAGCGGTTTGGGCAAACGTATATTGAGTGAATTAGAAAAAGAATCTGTTGAGCGCGGAAAATTGTTTATGCGTTTAGAAGTAGCCTGTGACAATGAAACGGCGATAAACCTTTATAAATCTTTCGGTTACCGATCTTTTGGTGTTTATCGCAACTATTATCATAACAGTGTAGACGCTTTGCGTATGCAAAAGCCGATTCACCAACGTTTAACTCAACAACGCTGGGCAAGTTACCCTTGGTATCGACAAACCACGGAGTTTACTTGTGGACCTGCAGCTTTGATGATGGCGATGAATAATCTCGATTCTGAGATGAACATGAACCAATCTTTAGAGTTAGATATTTGGCGACAAGCTACCACCATTTTCATGACATCTGGTCACGGTGGTTGTCATCCTATTGGTTTAGGCATAGCGGCAATGGAACGGGGTTTTGATGCCAAGGTATATGTAAATACAAAAGACACTTTGTTTCTTGATGGCGTGCGCAGTGAGCATAAAAAAAACATCATGCATGCTGTTGAAAAACGCTTTAAACAACGAGCAAAGGAAATTGGATTACCGATCCAATATAGCGCACCCAGTGTAGCAATGATCCAATCAGAATTAGCAGCAGGTTCGGTAGTGCTGAGCCTGATAAGTACCTATCAACTAGACGGTAAAAAGTCACCGCATTGGGTGACTATTACCCATGTAGATGATGACTGCTTATATTTCCATGACCCTGATCCAGATGACACCACAGAGGAAGTTGATAATCAGCAAATGGCAGATTGCCAACATATTCCGTTGGCGAAAGAAGACTTTAATAATTTGTCGGTATTTGGTAAGTCCAAATTACGTACAGCCGTTGTTATTAGTCGTGTAAGTAAATAAGGAAAAAACATGACAAGCAATTTTTCATCTCAACTGATTGAAGTTATCTGCATCGCAGACACCCTTGAACTCAAGGCGATTCAAAGTCAGTTTGCTAAACACTTTGTGGTTAATCGTTACAGAGATGCGTTACATATAGATCTTCCTAAAGGTCATGTATTTATATTTGACTATGGGGTGGTTGTGACTTGGGGAATCAGTGCCGCTAAAAAGACTGATTTAATGGAAGACTTGAAGGCGTTTAATACCACAGGTCCAACTGAGCACTGGGAAGTTTACCAGTTTAATTTGGTCGATGATGCCAAGCTATCCATTTGCAATGACATCTTTACTTTAGGCGCGGCGAAAACTCACACTTTATTGGCCATAAGCCATGCGTTTGCGCAGTCACGTAAATTGGAAGTATTTGAATCTCAAGCGGAAAGTACGATTACCCATAATCGACATCTGGCAAAAGAACTTGCTACCACAGGTAATATCAAATTAAGCCGAAAAAAGCTGGCGATGCGACGAGGAGCGCTATTTCAAACTAAAAACGACATTATGTTGCGTTTTAGTTTATTGGATATACCAGAGTATTTTTGGGATTACCCTGCGACCCAAGAAGATTATTTGGCCGCAACCAAATATCTTGAACTGACTCAAAGAATTGAATTGCTCAACCTCAAGCTAGAAACTATTCATGAACTCTTTGAAATGCTGGCGGCGGAGCAAAACCATAAACATTCTTCATTTTTGGAATGGATAATCATCATCTTGATTGCGGTGGAAATAGTGCTTTTTTTCGTTCATTAACCGCAGGTTAGCGGTTAATCATAAAGGCCAAATACCTAACTGTATTTGGCCGTTTAAAGATATTTTTAGTTTAAAATTGATAGGTCATACCAACCCGAAAATTGGCATCATTATTCTCAAACCCAACGGAATCTTGAATGTCATGAGCAAGGGCGTTATCGATATTTAAGTGAGTCTGCAAATTATCCGATAACTGCCAATTTGCTGATACACCGTATTTAGCATATCCACCCAATTCAACTAATCCTGTGGGAATTGAACTATCTAAATACGCATCCCTCACATCTGCAAAAATTGAGATAGTCACGTCGTGCCACTGGGCATCTAAACTTGCACCACCAGACCATTCTGGGCGTCTGCGCAACTGGCTTTGCTGGCCGTCAACCGTGATATCTACATAGCTTACGTCAATTGACAGTTGCAGCCACTTTGTTAATTCAATATTACTGTTTAGCTCTACCCCTGAAGTTTCCACACTACTTCGATTAACCGAGGTAAATAGTTCAGCGTCAAAATCTACCAAATCAGTGAAATCATTTTCAAATAACACCAATGTAATTTGCCCCAATTCAAAGACCCATTCCACGCCGAGTTCTTTATTGACACTGCGCTCTGGTTGCAACTCCGGATTGCCCACCAGCGGATGTGCCAAGGCAAAAAAGCTCGGCAATTTATAACCTTCGTTGTACACCGCAAACACATTTACATCATCAGAAAGATCATAATGTCCAGCGAATCGAACCGATGTTTCACTATCGAAGTTGTCAGCATCGTCATATCGCAATCCTAAATCTATAGCATAGTTATTTTGCGCATATTTCCCTTCAATAAAGGCACTTTGCGAATTCTGTTCTAATACAAAATCTACAGGTAGTTGAAATCCATAATCAAGAAAGCCAGTATTGCTGCCTTCAGCATCGCGTGCACTAACCCCAACCACAATGGTAGTTTGTTGATTTAGCTGATGATTCACAAACAATTCAATTTCAGAACGAGTGAACTGTGAATCAATAACACTAGCAGGCACACCTGATTGCACTCCTTCGGCGATACCTGGGTGATCTGATGACTCCTGACGATCCAACCAAGACAGGTTAAGATTAACAGCCAACGATGGTTCTAACTGAAGCGTATTGTTTAAGCCCACCAGCCACTGCTCGCTGTTGCGTTGTTCGGCTACCTGAGGCATTGCATAAAGCTCTCCACCGGAATCTTCAGCAAAACTCAGGTTTTCATTGTCACTGTAAGTGACTAACAGTCGGTGATTTTGTTTAGTGTTGGCAAAAGCGACTTTAAACAGACCTTGCTGACTGTTAGCCGTGGCAAAATCAGAAGCTTCCCTTTGCCTAGAAGATAGACTCGCCAACACCGAAACACCATTCGCGTAAGCATGGGAAAGATTTAAACTCCCGTTAACCTGTTTATCGCTGCCAACTTCCAAATTAATCGCTGGCGCAGCTTGCTCTCGAGTAATAATATGAATCACTCCGCTGATGGCCTCACCACCGTAGATGGCACTGATGCCACCGTGATAAACCTCAACTCGCTCGATACTTTGCGGGTTTATTTGGCTAAAATCGAAACCGCCCCCACGACTATTTGTTGAGTCATTAACCGCAACACCATCAATTAGAACCAAAGTGAAATTAGATTCGCCTCCACGCACAGATACAAAGGAAACACCACCAGCAACACCGTTCTCAGCAATAACGATATTGGGAATGCGATTCAGAAGGTCGAGTGTGGATGCAGGGTTGATAGCATCAATTTGCTCTCTAGATAAGCTGGAAAAACTGCCCGCTGTATTATCAGCTAGTCGCGTACCCGTAACCTGCAGTGTTTCCACATTTTGTTGGGCCAAAACCGATATTGAAGACACTGACAGGGAAAACAGCGCCGCAATGCAACAAAATCCGTACTTCAGATTCACTTGAATTATCCTTGATATTGATAGAAGAAATTAATTTAAGGGAGGCGATTCTAAATGCTTTTACTGACGCAATCACCTTTATTTATCGTTTTTATTGCGTTGTTCATCGGCCCGAATATACGTTCATTCCATGGCCTAAAGGCCATGCTACAGGGATTTGTATTGTAGGCGGCGGCTTTA
>NZ_JAHKPT010000022.1:0-157573 GCF_018860635.1 Aliiglaciecola lipolytica | reverse complement strand
GCCTAAAGGCCATGCTACACAGACGTCGGCACAATATTCAGGATTGGGCGGTGCGATACTCGCTAATTGATTCTTTTAAGACTTGTGCAGCGGATTGTAAGAATAAGCAGGCTAAAGCTAGACCGATCATGATATCTGGCCAACCGGAGCTAGTTAACCAAACCCCAACACCAGCAAAAATAACTGAAATATTGGCGATAATGTCATTGCGTGAACATAACCATACCGAACTCATATTAATGTCTTCCGCGCGGTGTTTCCAAAGCAATGCCAAACATACACCATTGGCTAATAAGGCGATGAAACCAAACAGGCTTATCGCTTCATATGTGGGTGAGTGAGGAACTATGATACTGTAAATTGCTTGGGCTAAAACAAATAAACCAAATACAGCCATAATCGAGCCTTTAAACATGGCGGATATGGCTTTCATTTTTGCCCCGCGAGCAATCACATAAATGCTAAAAATGTAAACCATTGCATCGCCCAGCATATCTAAAGAATCTGCAATTAACGACACTGAATTTGCCATCAACCCAGCAGTCAATTCCACAACAAACATGATCGCATTGATAGCCAGCACTATCTTTAACGTCTTACCTTGTTTATCCCTGAGCGCTTCTATTTCACAGGATTTTTCACTGCAGCAATTGGCCATTCTATTCCCTGTCAGTTTATTAGATGCTAGGTCGGCTATTTTGAGGGACATGGCGCTATCAAGCAACCCCAAATAGCCGTTAGCGTCTTAAACTACAAACGCTGTGCTTTAATTTCCTTAGCACAATAATCCACAGCCCTAGCAGTTAACGCCATAAAGGTGAGTGATGGATTAACCACACCTGAAGAGCAATATGCCGAACCATCGGTGACAAATAAATTAGGAATGTCATGGCTTTGGCAATATTGATTTAATACAGAGGTTTTCGGATCTCGTCCCATTCTCGCGGTGCCAACTTCATGAATAGCAATACCTGGAGCACGGTGGGGTAAATCATAGCTAGTGCCGCTTTTGACATTAGTACATCCACCAGCCCGTAACATTTCAGCGCCCATTTCGGCGGCGTCATCCATCATAGCTTTTTCATTTTCTCGATATTGCACGTTAAAGTTAATTAGTGGCATCCCCCACTTATCTTTTTTACTTGGGTGTAATGACATTTGATTATCAAAATGTGGCAACATTTCCCCTTGCGCAGAAAAATCAACGCCCCATTTACCCGGTTGAGTTAACTGATCTTTAAACTCACTGCCAATGCCATCTTGTTGGCTTTTGCCACGCCAATCAGCGCGATAGGTATTAATGCCATAGGCGAACCCGCGCAAATAGCCCTTACGGTATAACTCAGGTCTGGTTTGGAAATTTGGCATATAACAAGATGAAGGCCGTCGGCCTTTATAATACTCGTCCTCAAAACCTTCAATATCCCCAGTGGCGCGGGCATTATAGTTATGATCCATTAAGTAGTGGCCTAACACACCTGACGAATTAGCAATACCATTAGGAAATTTCTTAGAAGTAGAATTGAGCATAATTTGGGTACTACCAATGGTACTTGCACACAAAAACACCACATCGGCGAAGTACTCACGGGTAGACAGATCATCGTTGTCGATCACTCTAACCCCAACAACACGATTGCGTTTTTCATCATATATTAAGCTATGTACAACACTATTTGCGGCAATACTCAAATTATTGGTTTTTGCTGCTGCTGGCAAAGTTGAGCTTTGTGTCGAGAAATAGGCCCCAAACGAACAGCCTTTTTGGCATTCATTACGGGTCTGACATTGCACTCGCCCCTGAGATAGATGCAAAGTAGTGGGTTTGGTCAGGTGAGCCGTTCGTCCCATTATTAAATTACGTCCGGGAAAGGCCTTCTCTATTGCTGCTTTCAACGCTTTTTCTGGGCCCGTCATAGCAAAGGGCGGTAAAAATTCACCATCGGGTAGGTTAGACAAATTCTCTTTGCTACCACTGATGCCAGCAAAGGTTTCAACATAAGAATACCAATCTGCAATATCTTGATATCGAATCGGCCAATCATTACCAACCCCATCACGTTTGTTAGCTAAAAAATCGTCTTCACACATGCGATAACTTTGCCGATGCCACAACAAAGATTTACCGCCTAATTGATTTGCCCGTATCCAGCGAAAATCAGTACCATCAGCTGTTTCATAGGGGAGATCGCGGTCATTGCCAAAAAATTGTTTAGTACCATCGTGAAATGCATAACAATCTTTTTGAATTTTGTATTGTTGTTCAATTAGCAGATTATCTACTTTGCTACGATTTTCATAATCCCAAACCGGCTTACCTTCAGCGACATAATCTTTGCGGTGTTCAACCACTCGGCCACGTTCGATCATCAAAGTTTTGAAACCCCGTTCACAAAACTCTTTCGCTGCCCAACCACCGGTAATCCCAGAACCCACAACCAATACATCAAATTTTTCATCTTGTTGTTTTATATAAATATCTTTATTCACGTCATTTCCTAGCGATTTTTTTGTTCGAACAAAAAACTATGTCAGTACCAAACTAGCTCAATAATAAGCAAAACTGCCCCACGATTTGTCATCCTCTTTTAAAGGAATAACACTAAAACCGCCTGGCACAGGGTCGTATCGAAGAATTTTGCTTGCACCTTCTTCTGATGTGAAATAGCCAAATATAATCAGTGACTTAAGAAACTTAAACTGATTTTTTTGTGGTAGGGAAAAGCCTTGCATGGCTTCAATAGCTTGTAATAATTCAGCTTGCTTTTGAGCATCAATTTGACTGAATGATTGCTTAAAATTTGCCATTGAATATTGGTCTATTTGGGTAATAATATTCAAGCACACTTGCTGCTCTTTTTCACTGTGACAGCGAAATAGTTGGTGGTCGACAAATCCGTGGCAATCTAAATCTGCACCGCTAGGAGTGTCAGTTCGCGGTAAAATCGTGTTAGCGATATGCTTTAATGTCAGCATGGTGGGTTTATCAAACAACACTCCTGCAGCGTCTAAATCCCCAGTTCTAATCTGAAATCCCATTGCCACGTTAAGATTCGAGCCATATACCAGAGCAGTGGCCGTGGTCAGTCCCATTGCACGGACAAGGTGCTGCACAAACTTGCGTCTTTGTGGTTGGCTTAGTTTAGTTGGTTTCATCGGAGGCTCCCGCTTCGTTATTGATTGCGATTTTTTCGTTTTTGAATGCCAGCATAAATAGTAAAAATACCGCTAATGCGAATACCGCTGGGAATAACCAAATATTGAACCAGTCGTGGCCAATGTCAGTAGCATACGAATCGGCTATTTTGCCAGCTATCCAGAAGCCAACTAACATACCAATCCCATAGGTTGCTAAGGTAATTAGACCTTGTGCCGCATTTTTCACTTTAGCTCCGGCTTTGGAGTCTGTGTATATTTGTCCAGAAACAAAGAAAAAATCATAACAAACACCGTGTAACGCAATACCGACTAAGAGTAAGGCAATTCCACTGTCGGCATCTCCATAGGCAAATAACACATAGCGTAAAACCCATGCCAGCATACCGATCAATAAAGTAATTTTAATACCGAAGCGGTTTAAAAAGACCGGTAGTATTAGCATAAATACGACTTCGGAAACCTGTCCTAGCGTCATTTTCCCGGTCGCATTCGCGACCCCAATTTCAGTCAAAAATGGGTTGGCATTTTGATAATAAAAAGCCAAAGGTATGCAAATTAAAATAGAAGATATAAAGAACACTAAAAAGTTTTTATCTTTCAATAATGCGAGGGCATCAAGTCCCAAGATCTCTTTCAATCCCATTCGTTCACCAGCACTTTTCGGTGGCGTTTTCGGTAGCATGAAACTAAACAGCCCCAACACTAGAGATGCCGCTGCGCACAATAAAAATGTATTGCCGAGCATTCCTTGTTGAATTGCTTCTTTTCCATCCCAAGCAAATAAATAACTAATCGATAAACCAGCCACAATCCACCCTATAGTGCCCCACACCCTAATTTTGCCAAACTGTTTTGACGGGTCACGCATTTGCGAAAACGCCACCGAATTAACTAAGGCTAAGGTCGGCATATAAACAATCATGTAACCTAAAACAAATGGATAAAAAGCTGCAAAATCAGGGGCTTGATAAAGGCAATACATCAGCACAGCACCGATTAAATGCAGCACCCCTAGAATTCTTTCGGCATTGAAATAACGATCAGCAATCAGACCTATGATAAATGGGGCGATAATGGCTCCCCATGATTGCGTCGAAAAGGCCATACCAATCTCACTACCCGAGGCAGACAAGTTATTGGCCAAAAACGTCCCTAAAGTGACAAACCAGCCTCCCCAGATGAAAAACTGTAAAAACATCATTAAACTTAGGCGCAGAGTTACATTATTCATTTTTCTTATTACTCCTATGATCAAACCAACAACGATTCGTTGACCACTATTTCAATTTTACTTTAGAGCCCCAAAATACGGCGATTCAATTCATCGTCTTTGCCGCTACCCGCAAAGTCATCAAATGCTTTTTCAGTGGGACGAATAAGATGTTCAGCAATAAATTTTGCACCTTCTGCCGCGCCGTCTTCTGGATGCTTAATACAACATTCCCATTCCATGACTGCCCAACCATCAAAACCGTATTGCGTCAATTTGCTAAATATTGCTTTAAAATCAATTTGACCATCGCCCAATGAACGAAATCGCCCGGGTCTATCCAGCCAGCCTTGATAGCCGCCATACACGCCAGAGCGGCCAGATGGTCTAAACTCTGCGTCTTTGACATGAAATGCTTTGATTCGCTCGTGATACAAATCGATAAATGCTAAATAATCTAGTTGTTGCAGAATAAAGTGGCTTGGATCGTATAAGATATTAGCCCGAGGATGATGATTAGTGGCCTCTAAAAACATTTCGAAAGAAGCGCCATCATGCAGATCTTCACCAGGATGCAACTCGTAACACAGATCCACGCCGGCCTCATCAAAGGCATCCAGAATCGGCAACCATCGACTCGCCAACTCTGCAAATCCACGTTCGACTAATCCTGCAGGTCGTTGCGGCCATGGATACATAGTGTGCCATAATAAAGCACCGGAAAAACTAGCGTGAGACGTCAACCCTAAGTTAGCACTTGCTTTCGCTGCCCAAAGCATCTGCTGTACCGCCCACTTTTGACGTGCGGCTGGATTGTTTTTCACCTCATCCGGGGCAAAGCCATCAAACATTTCATCGTAAGCAGGATTAACGGCAACCAACTGACCTTGTAAATGAGTTGATAACTCACTAATTACCATGCCATGTTTGGCAACGGTCGCTTCAATATCTGCACAGTAAGTCTGATTCATCGCTGCTTGCTGTAAATCAAAAATGCGCCCATCCCAAGTGGGTATCTGAATCGCTTTAAAACCTAACGATGATGCCCATTGACAAATATCATCTAAATTATTAAACGGCGACTCATCGGCGGCAAACTGCGCTAAAAAAATACCGGGGCCTTTAATCTGTTTCATTGTCTGTTTCCTTAAAGTTGGATATCGGCAAGTAAAAAGGGATGCCACTTTTGCGAAGACTTGCTGGCTGCAACGGTATTTTCAATAAATGCCATTCCTCGAATTGCTTCATTTATGCCTGGCGCTTGAACCGAAATATCCGTCTGCTTTGATACATCAAAGTCGCGAATCTGTTGTGCAAATTGACCATATAGATTGGCGAAAGCTTCAATATACCCTTCAGGGTGCCCCGCAGGAGTACGCAGACTTTGCGCAGTTGCAGGAGCACACTCACCAACTCCGGCACGAATCATCTGACTAGGTTTATCGTTAAACTTCATCCAAAGGGTATTGGGTTCCATCTGTTGCCACTGCAGGCTAGCTTTTGTTCCGTAGATACGAATATTCAAATTATTTTCTTCACCTACTGATATTTGGCTTGATAGTAAAACTCCCTTTGCGCCATTGTTGAAACGCAATAACACGGTACCGTCATCATCGAGTTGTCTGCCGTCGACAACAGGCTCCAAATCCGCACATAATTTGACAATTTCTAAACCGCTAATAGTTTCTGCTAAATTTGCCGCGTGTACACCGATGTCGCCCATACAACAACTCACCCCAGCGCGCTTAGGATCTAAACGCCAACTGGCTTGTTTGCTATCTTCATCATCTTTGTTGGCTAACCAACCCTGAGTGTACTCAACCACTATTTTAGTAATGTCGCCAAGCTCGCCATTAGCTACCCGTGCAGTTGCTTCTTTAACCATTGGATAACCGGTGTAGGTGTGGGTCAATCCATACAGACAACCTGACTTTTCAATAATGCCTTTCAATTCAATTGCTTCATTCAGGGTGAAGGTTGCGGGTTTATCACTGAGTACGTGAAAACCTGCCTCAAATGCAGCTTTAGCTACTGGAAAATGCAAGTGATTCGGCGTAACTATAGAAACAAACTGCATCCTCTGGGATTCTGGCAGTCTCGCCTCCTCTGTAAACATAGTGTTAAAATCCGCATAACAACGAGTGGCAGGAATATTCAACATTTCAGCAGTATTTAAAGCATTTTGATAATCGGAACTAAACGCCCCACAGACCAACTCGATCTCTCCGTCTAGATTTGCGGCAGCACGGTGGATAGCACCAATAAATGCGCCCTTACCTCCGCCAACCATACCCATTCGAATTTTACTCGATGACCTTGTGTTCTCCATGAATTCCTCACCCTCGCATAAGCATTAACATTTCGTTATCAAGTATAGGCAATCAGGCAAGCTTCTCGATATAATTTATTCGGTCATTAGTGCAATTATTTCGGCGCATACTATAATATGAACTTATCTAACGACGTCACCTGAGGGATTTATGTCACAATTCTGGATTGAATCTATGGGAGAGCTGGAAATCAAACAATTAGTCGATGTGTTTGAACTTACTCCAGATATTCTGTTTTGGATTAAAGATCGGGAAAGTCGTGTTGTTTATGCCAACAATGCTTATCTTGAACACTCTGGATTTCAGCATAGAAGCCAAGTTTACGGAAAAAGCGATACCGAGCTTTTCGATCCCCATCTAGCACTGCAATACATAACGGACGATCGAAAACTGCTAGAAGGAGAATTAATTACGTCTCGCTTGGAAATGAATATATCTAAAGATGGAGAATTAGGTTGGTTTTCAACATCAAAGCGGCCACTGCGCGATAAAAATGACAATATCATCGGTTCTTACGGCATCACTCGGCACTTTCATAAATCCTCTCAAGCACTAGCAAATTTTGAAAGCATTCGTATCCCCTTAGATTTCATTCGCAAGAATTATCACCGGGCCATTTCATTAAAGGAGTTAGCGGAGTTATCCCATTTGTCTGTCAGCGCCCTTGAAAGACGTTTCAAAAAGCAATTATCCAAGACACCCACTCGAATTATTAGCGAAGTACGTCTGGAAAATGCGAGATTAATGTTGGTGGAAACAGATACTCCGATTTCTGAAATCGCGTTCAAATGTGGCTATAGTGATCACAGCTATTTCACGAAGCAATTTAAACAATTTTTTGGATTTCATCCCTCCCAAATGCGCGAACAAATGCAGGCAGAGAAAATACAAAACGCGGCGATTAAAGCGACCATGTTAGACGATGCTGATTCGCTGGAGTAGATACAACTAACGAGTTTTGAGACGCTCAAAACTCGCCTTTGAGTTGACTGACGAGTTACTAATACTTTTCTAAAGACTGCAAATAAGACAAACTCGCTGGTATTTGTTGAACCACCCGAGACGACTCATCTTCTAAAAAGAAGTATCGGATACCTTGCTTTTTAGCTTCCGCCACAACTGCAGCTATGCCCACGTCTCCCTGCCCTAACACGACATTAGTATCACCGTCAGCAGATCCTTTAGATGAATTTTCAGTACCTTTTTTACGATCTTTTAAATGCAATGAAGTGAATTTTCCAGGGTATTTTTTAAGTAACGCGGTAGGATCCATGCCACCGTGTTTCGTCCAGAATACATCCATTTGAAATTTAGCTTGGTCGACATTTTGGATAATGTAATCGAACAGGGTTTCATTTTTATAAGGTAAATATTCGTATCCATGCGCATGATATTGCAAGGTCACACCATGCTTCTTGAGCAACGCACCGGCTTGGTTCATTACATCTACGGTTTTTTGCGCATCTTCAAATAGGAAATTTTCACCATGAGGAACCCAATAGAAAGTGGTATAGCTTGCACCATAGAATTTGGCTCGATATACCGCCGCCATAGGATTATCTCGAAGTTCCTCAAAACTGGTATCTGAGCTCACCACATCAATACCGCGTTTATCCAATTCTGCTCGAAACTCTTCAACGGTGTAACCATATAGATCACGGCTACCTTCCACTGCATGTAAACCCCACTGCTGGATTTGGTCAAGGGTTTTGGCTGGGTCTTCAGCAAACTGATGACGTAAACTAAATAATTGCAGTCCCAATTCATGGGCAGCCAATTGGGCACTAGTAAGCAAACAAATACTCATTGCTGCGCCACTTACAAGTCGTTTCATCGTTTTCATGAGTTACTTCCGTTGTCGATTGGTTAATTTTAGAATAGCCGAAATCATATAAGCATGTGTGCTATTAGCCGTATAAGAAAATCGGTTGAAGCTATAACAATTTCAGCGAATAACAATTTATTAACGTCTTCTATCCACTTTGTCTCAGCAGACCCCCTAGTTCGTCGCAAACTGAAAAATTCATAGTTTTTACAGACCCGTTAAGCAAGCAAAGATTTTTTGAATAGGCATACTCGCGCCCATCATGTGCTTGCACAGATAACTCAAATACTGGGAATTTGTTTCGTTTCCCCTTATTAACTAAATCCTGGATAACATCAAGATTATGCGCTCCAAATTTAGTAGACTCATGAATTACAGATTGGACTTAGAGGATCAACAAGGGTGAAACTTTCAACATATTTAATAACTTTATTATTAAGTTTAGTGATTTCTAGCAAGGCTTTCAGCGCTGATTTAGAAACTCTGATTGCCCAAAAAAGTGACGAGATTGAGGCTGAAGTGATTAAGTTAAGACGTCATTTCCATGAAAATCCGGAGCTGTCTAATCGCGAATTTGAAACCGCAAAAACAGTTGCTGCCTATTTACAGGATCTTGGTATGGAAGTAGAAACTGGGGTTGCCTTTACCGGCGTTGTAGGTGTTCTCAAAGGTGGCAAGCCGGGTAAAATACTAGCTCTAAGAGCGGATATGGATGCGTTACCTGTTACTGAACAAACTGGTTTACCATTCGCTTCAAAACAACGAACTCAATACAATGGTAAAGAGGTTGGCGTGATGCACGCTTGTGGACACGACGCTCATATGGCGATTATGTTGGGTACTGCCAAAGTACTGGCGAGCATAAGAGAACAAATTCCAGGCACTGTTAAATTTATATTCCAGCCCGCTGAAGAGGGAGCGCCACTAGATGAAGACGGTGGTGCAGCAATGATGATTAAGGAAGGTGTGTTAGAGGGTAAATATGCACCCGAAGCAATATTTGGTTTGCATGTATGGCCATATAAATCCGGTGATATTCTATATCGTCCTAAAGGAGCCATGGCAGCAGTGGACACCTTTTTCATCGAAGTAACCGGCAAGCAAACCCATGGTTCATCGCCTTGGTTAGGTGTAGATCCCATTTTAGCTGCCAGCCAAATTGTGACCGCAATACAAACTATTCCAAGCAGACAACTTGACATCACTGCGGCACCTTCGGTGATCACAGTGGGCACTATTGAAGGTGGTTTGAGACATAATATAATCTCCGAAAAAGTCTCCATGAGCGGTACTATTCGTACCTTTGATAAAGGTGTTCGTGAAGAGTTACTAAAACGCTTAAAATCTACGGTTGAAACCGCTGCTTCTTTGACTGGTGCTAAAGCCGATTTTAAAGTCATATCAGCAACTTTAGTCACCTACAACGACGAAGCATTGACCGCACAAATGCTACCTACAATTAAAAAAGTGGTTGGTGAGGAACATGTGCGCCAAAATGCTGTGATTATGGCTGGGGAAGACTTTTCCTATTTCCAAGACAAAATTCCAGGATTGTATTTTATGTTGGGTATTGGGGCTGATGGTGTGCCAGAAGAAGACATGAAAACCAATCACAGTCCTGATTTTTACGTCAATGAAAAGGCCTTAAAGACCGGTGTAAAAGTGATGTCATCCTTGGCTGTAGACTATTTAAATAGTGCATCCGAATAATATTCACTAAACCACAAACAATTAAGCACCGTTATTCAAATAGCGGTGCTAATACATTTTTCAAAGTGCATGCAAATTGCGAAATGTTTAACACATAACCTAATAAGACAACTACTGTGCCCCAATTAACTCTTAGTCAAATCAATATTTATCCTATTAAATCCTGTGCAGGTATTTCCTTATCCAGTAGCAAAGTAGAGCAAATGGGTTTGGAATTTGATCGCAGATTTGTATTAACCCAAACCAATGGCACCTTTATCACTGCGAGAACCGACAGCACCTTGTGCCTTGTTCAAACGGAGGTCACGGCAACAGGTTTGCGATTAAATGCGCCAGGAATGCCAGAATTAATTATCAAATATGCAGAGTTTTCTGAAAAATATCAGACGGTGAAAGTTTGGGAAGATGACATAAATGGACAATATTGCGATCCTATTTATGATCACTGGTTTAGTCAGTTTCTTGGCAAACCATGTAAATTGGTGTTCTTTGGCGAACAATCAAAGCGTCGGGTTAAAAACAGTGACAGTGAGGTATCTTTTGCTGATGGCTATCCATTTTTAGTAATTTCACAGCAAAGTTTAAATGATCTAAATTCACGTTTAGCTACACCAGTGACAATGAGTCAATTTCGGCCTAATTTAGTCATCGATAATTGTGCGCCATTTGAGGAAGATAATTGGAAAAAAATTCGCATAGGTGAAGTTGAATTTGAGATCATGAAGTCATGTTCGCGATGTATTTTCACAACAGTTGATCCAATTACTGGCGAAAAAAACCCTCAATTAGAACCCCTTTCAACGCTACAAAAGTACCGTAAAGATAAAAAAGGCGATGTGCTTTTTGGGCAAAATCTCATTGCCCTTAATAGCGGAAACTTAAGCCTAAACGATGAAGTGGTTGTCACTGAACGGCAAACTCGCACTATTCATTTTGACCTAGGCTCGAAGCCAGCAAGAAAAGCCGGAAGATCACCAATTCAAGCAGAGAGCACTGAGCAGAGCGCAATAAAATCTGTGGAAATCGCTTTTTCTAGCTGGAATGTGAATCACCAAGGTGACAATCAAACCTCCATTTTAGAGCAAGGGGAAGCCGCCGGCTTAAACTTACCTTACTCTTGTCGAGCGGGGATTTGCGGCAGATGCAAAGTCAAACTCAATAGTGGTCAGGTCAAGAACATAAACGAACTTAC
This sequence comes from Aliiglaciecola lipolytica, assembly GCF_018860635.1. Classification (GTDB taxonomy): domain Bacteria; phylum Pseudomonadota; class Gammaproteobacteria; order Enterobacterales; family Alteromonadaceae; genus Aliiglaciecola; species Aliiglaciecola lipolytica_A. The sequence goes on along the minus strand of NZ_JAHKPT010000022.1, from coordinate 146,147 downwards.
TGGCTTAACAGAGCAACAAGCAAACCAAGGTTACATACTTGCATGCAGTTGTGTCCCTCAAACCGATGTGGAAATTACTAAAGCATAACCGCGGGTGGTGCATAGATTATATTTGAGCCCCTTCATGGGTAACCTGAACACCACCAATCCAGCACCCTAAAGATTGCAGTTGATCATCTAGCAGCACAAAATCCGCTTGCATCCCCACACTTATTTTACCTCTATCTGAGCAATCTAAAAAACGAGCGGGAGTTAAACTTGCCATATTTAGCGCTGACTCTAAGGCTATTCCCATATTTTGATGAATATTACTCACTGCTGATGCCATATCCAGAGCGGAGCCAGCTAAGGTGCCATCGGGTAAGGTGAGTTTGTTACCGGTACGTATAATATGCGTATCCAGCCAAGGTAAGGATTCAACATCGGCCCCAACATGTGCCATGGCATCCGTCACCAACATTAAATTCTGCCAGCCTTTGCACTGGAACGCTAAACGGCAATTGTAAGGGTGTACATGTAATTCATCGGCAATCAGTCCACAAGTAACTCGGGGATCGTGCAATGCTGCAGCCACCATTCCTGGATTTCGCGCCGCCAAGCCTGACATGGCATTGAATAAATGCGTAAACCCACTAGCGCCAGCATCGATGGCTTGCAGAACAGTATCAATGTCAGCATTTGAGTGACCCAAAGAAACAATCACACCGCAGCTTACCAATTCCGATATCTGTGCAGCTGAGACATTTTCGGGGGCCACAGTGACCACAACTTTACCCAAATCTTGACGACAAAAAATCGCCATTTCCTCTTCGCTTAGCGGTCTTATTTCATGACTTGAGTGAATTCCGCGCTTAGGAATACTCAGATGAGGCCCTTCAAAGTGTACGCCCAAAATTCCCGGCTCTTTTAACGCAATCGCTTCTGCGATAGCGTCTGCCGCTTGCTGTATAATGGCCAAATTGTCGGTAATCAGTGTTGGTAACATTGCTGTTGTGCCAAACAAACTGTGTGCTTGTCTGATTTTTCTGATCGTAGTCAGACTCGGTTGTTGATTAAACATGAGCCCGCCACCACCATTCACTTGAGTATCAATAAAACCAGCTGTCACCAACCCCTTTAAAGGTAAATCTGTGGATTGGGGATTCGTATCTAATCCGCGTATAACCCCATTTTCAACACTCAACCTGACATTATCTCGAATACATTGCCCATCGAACAATCGACTGGCGTGGTAAAAAGTCATATTTGATTCCTGTGTGATTAGCCTAATTATCTCAATTGGAGTTAACTTGGATTAAAAGGGTCGTTACATTCTCGCTAAAACACAACAGCGAGCGCTACTTGCTGTTATGTAATAGGTCAAATTCTCTTTTCGCCAACATAATTGCGCCATACTCTGGTGCGGCAATTGGTGGCTGAATAGAGCCTTGAATATCTTCATCCAACCAAGGTTGGATGCGTGAGGCTAACCCACCTATAAAGGCGGTACGTTGAGGCCCATGAGTCTGTAATTTTCTCGCCAAAGAGCTCAAATAAGTTGCTCCTTGTTTAACAATTCCTGTTGCAACAAAATCGTTTTGATCTGCATATTCGAACACTAATGGCGCTAATTTAGCAAAATCTGCGGTACTGGAGGTTAAATATTTTTCGACTATTTGGGCGGGGTCTGAACAATTAAAAAACTGAAAAACCGCCTCAACAAATGGACTTGATGGTGCAATGCCATCGAAACTTTCTAATGCCCAACGCACAGTTTGCAGTCCCATCCAAGCACCGCTGCCTTTATCGCCTAACAAAAATCCATGGCCTCCGTACTCAAACTGCAGCCTCTGATTACAGGCAAGCGCAGAACTACCGGTTCCAACTATAACAATTGCGCCTGAATCACTATTATGAGCACCTAAGCACGCAATGTATAAATCAGTACTCAGGGTCAACTGAGCGTATGGATGTTGCCACGCTTGCATTTGCGCTTTATAAAAAGGTAAATTCAAGCCAGCAAGCCCCATAGCTGTGTGGGTTTTTGCCAAGGCGGAATTAGGTAAACCCGCAAGCTTTACAACCTGTTCACTGACCTGTTGGATGGATGCCATTGCCAATTGCTGATCCCGTGCAGGATTCGCAGGGCCGGCGACACTTTCAGCTAAAAGATTTCCTTGTGCATCTTCTAAGCGCGCTTTGCACTTACTACCACCACCATCAATACCCAAAAAATAGGAAGGATTAAGCAATTTTATGTCCTCATAGCAATCAAATTGCATTCTAACATGATATTTTTGCAGCTTGATTAAATCACCTCTGCAGTAAATATAATTTTGTCTATTTTAGCGCTGAACAGTTAACCATATTTGCGGGTTTAGGTACGCTTAAAATGAGGTAAGCCAAATGAGATAGAGCAGCACTAGTTTTTACTTAATCGCTTCTCGGTTTTTTGATTAATTTACGTTGTAAGGTTCTGCGATGCATTCCCAGTTGCCGAGCAGTTGCTGAAATATTTCCCTGATTAGCTTTCAGAACTTGCTGAATGTGTTCCCATTCCAACCTTGCAGGCGACATGATATTAGTATTCTGTGTGACCTCTTTTGGGGTGTCACCGGCTAACATTGCTAACAAGGTTTTACTGTCTACAGGCTTCGACAAATAATCATCTGCACCAGCTTTAATAGCTTCAACTGCGGTCGCAATACTGGCATATCCAGTTAACAGAATGATTCGAGAAGTGGGTAATAACTGCCTTAATTGCGGCAAGATGGACAAACTATTTTGGCTGCCCACTTTTAAATCTAAAATTAGGTGTGTTGGAAATGATTGCTGTGCCAATTCTAGGCCTTTTTCCACAGTATCTGCGTGCAAACATTGATATCCTTGGTGTGTCAGTCGTCGCAATAAAATATCGGCAAAACTCTGCTCATCTTCCACTAACAAAAGTTTCATTGTAGGGTTACCAATTCTAATAAAACTTCGGCCACCGCCCCTGACTCTGAATGGTTATACAAGCGCAGTTGCGCTCCCAAACGCTCTAATGTAGCGTGACTAAGTAATACTCCCATACCAAATCCTTGTTGACTTTCTACTAAGGTCGACCCCAACTCGAGCAAGCTCTGTTCGGGTAGTCCGGTACCAAAATCACGGATACTGAGCACCAGTTGACTTGTTTTAGCATGATTATTGACTTGACACTGAATTTGAATCTGTTGGCAGTTATTACGTTTACTAGATTGCACAGCATTTTGAATTAAATTTAATAACGCGGGTAACAAAGTGGTATCTGCACGAACAGCAAATTTCTCTAAGCTCGCTATTTTGTATTGGACTTCTATATCAGCAAAATTTAGCTGTACCTCTTGTTGCAATTTGACAAACAATTGAGGTATTGGAATCAGTCTTTTGGTGTTTAACTTTACCTCTTCCGACATCTCGCGAAAATCTTCCAAACGACGGCTACATAAACTTAATTGTTCGCTCAATTGTTTGAGCAGAGGATTGTCATCATTTAATTCAAACTCAAGCTCTTCGGTTAGCAAATTTGCCGTCGCCAAGGGGGTTGCCAGTTGATGAGCAAATTGAGCTGCAGTAGTGCCTAATGCTACCAATTGTTCTTGCCGTAATTGTTCTTCCCGCAACTTGCTTACAAAACGCTCTTGGTTTCGCATAGCTTGGGCTAAAGATGCCACCACCAGCACCACCACCAATGCAGATACAACAAAATTCACCCACATTCCTAAGAAGTGTTGCTGCATATCGACCATATGCATCTGATGAGGGTCAATGCTAAAGAATAATACAGAATAAGCCACTAAAGCGGCAAAGCTGACCAACAGCAACAAGCGACGAGAAAGAGTAACTGCGGCAATCGCGACGGGTATCAACAATAACGAAACAAAGGGGTTGGTTGCACCTTTGGCAAAGAATAACAATACTGTCAAAAGTACAATATCGAGCAAAACTTGGAACAGATATTCACCTGAGTGGGCGTTTCGATTGCCTCGATAACAATAGAATAGCAACATATTAATCGCCAACTCTAGTGCAATAATTAACTTTAAAGTTAAATAAGGAAGTGTGTATTCAAACCAATATTCGGCAAGTAAAACGACCAACAACTGCGCAAATATGAATCCATATCGCAGTTTGATGAGTTTTAATAGTTGTCGGTTAGTTTGTAGGTGTGGCATCGAGATTAAATCACTTTAGTCTATTTTTCATTATTTATAGCAGCTTATAGTGCCAAACTAAACCCACAGACCATCTACTAACCCCTTCTTCTTGGGTATCATCTTGATACCATTCAGTACGAAACCTGAAGTCTTGGTGAAACTGCCAAATCCAAGCCACAGCAGCTTTTGCCGGTTCATGGTCATTATTAAATAAGCCTGACTGTTGGATAAAGGTTTGTGATGTCTCAGTAAATCGATTGTCTACCACTAAACGCTCATACTTAGCTTGTAAGGTATGATTATCAAGTGACACGCCAACTTGAAACTTGTAACCATCTTGAGTGGCGTCTAAAACCGCTGTCTGCGTTGTGTCAGCTAGGTCAGCATCGAAGTCAGCTCGAATCCATTCAACGTCAGCATGTAAAGTGATAGGGTTAAGTTGCCATTCAAGATTAGCAAATGCCCCGACCATAGTGGTATCACCAGAGAATGAGAGATCTGATGCGGTAAGATCTTGGTCGCCATGGCTGTGACCATCGCTATAACGTTCATCAACTCGATTCTCCGCTCGGCTATGCATTAGCCAACTACCTAAAGTGGCATTTATCCCGTCGTGTTCATATTGATAATGGGCGAACAATGCTGCGGCACCTTCTCCGGAGGTCGCTGGCCAATTGTCGCCATTCCAAAGCTCAGCACCAAAATCAATTCCCATCAAACGGATTCTAGCGCGCGCTCCTAAGTCTCTGGAATGCCGTCCAAAAAAGACATCAGCGAGCAAAGGAGCTTCACTAAATACATCGTCAGATGCGTGAAAATTAGCCGTCAGTGTCACTTCAGTTGCCATTTTACCTACTTCAAATAACAATGGCTGTCCTGCGATAGAAGAGCGCGTCCCAAACCAAAGGTTTTCTAATTCTAACTCGCTTTCACCACTGTGACTGTGAGCCCCTACTTTGGTGCTAATGAAGTAATCATCTTTAATGTTTAAGTGCCCCAACAATTGCACATCATCCAAAGTTACACCTTTTTCTACAGGAAGCGCTTCGCCGCCAAGTAGTACACCAGGGAACTGCCAAATTTCAGTATCCGAGAACGCATCTTCGCTTCGATAAGTGATTGCGGTTCGCACTTCAACTGAGTCTGGACGCGCGGCTATGCCCTCAACTTCGTGAGCTTGCGATGTAAAAGGGACAAAAAATCCAAAAATTAAGCATGCTTTGAGTTTCATTATTGCTCTTCAAAAGGGTTTGAAAATTTAGGGTTATTAATAAATTCGTAATCGGTAAGTGACTCTAAAAAAGCGATCACAGCATCTATCTCTTCATCACTTGCGACAAATCCCAAGATGAGTCCAGACTTCAACGGACTTAAATTACCGTCACCGGCGTTTTCACCATATTCGATTAAACGCCCACCACGGGCATAGTGCTCGATGACTTCCCGCAATGTGGCAATACTGCCATCGTGCATGTAAGGCGCAGTTAATTCGATATTGCGAAGACTTTGTGGCCTGAACAACCCTTTATCAGCTTCATTTAAGGTTAAATCGTATAAACCTTGATCGCTTGCGGGGTAACTGCCCTCGCCATCAACGTTGTACAAACCGTTATTGAAAAATGGGAATTGGATGTTGCCTGAATTTGTATTGGAGTCTCGATAGGAAACAGAAAAGTTTGCACCAGTATGGCAATGGAAACACTCGAACCTTTCACCATTAAATAATTGAAATCCCAATTTTTGCTGTTCTGTCAGTGCGGTTTTATCGCCCAGTAAGTACTGATCATAAGCGCTACCGGCACTTATCATGGTGCGCACAAAGCTGGCTAAAGAAAAAATGATTTTATTGATTGTGGCGCCTGTATCACTCTCAGGAAAAGCATTTGCAAACATTTCAACATAAACGGGATCAGCATCAAAGCGTGCTAACACTTCTTCAAGTTCCGAGTCAGTAACGCCTAATTCAATAGGATTATCGGCACGAATAGGCACATTTAGCTGATCTTCAAGTTCCAGAAACGTATCGTTGCTCCAAGTGAATGTCGAATGATAAACCACATTTGCCAAACCTTGACTGTTGCGGGTTAATTGATGGCCGGTGGAGCCTGTTGGCACTTCTAAACCATCAGAAAAAGCCAATTGCTGGTCGTGACATGATTCACAAGATTGAGTTTGATTAGCAGACAAGCGTTTGTCGTAAAACAAAAAACGACCCAGTTCAATTTTTTCCCGTGTGAGCGGGTTAAAATCAGGAATTGCTGGCACCGCCATATGCTCAGGTAGATCCAACAATTCCCTTAGGGTTTCTTGTTGCACACTTTCTTCCACCGTCGTAGTGGACGATTGATTACAGGCACTTAACATTGCCACTATCACGACTGCAAAAATGTACTTCATATCATCACTTTAATTGCACTAAAATAAATATCTAATAAGGCAAAACGAAGATTCAACAAAAACGTTGAAAATCATTCCATACTCACGGTTAGATTGCTGCTGGCAGTCGCTTCTCCAGTGTCCCCGTCAATCCCAAAGTTAACGAATATAGGGCCGCAGTCCACTTGTGTAGAACTAGGCGCGGAGTGGCAACTTACAGCAGGTGCATCGGTTCCATTTGTTGATGCAAACGCCACATCGTTCAACACCTTTTGCACATCAATCACCACAGTATTTACCGCCGGATCAAAATCAATGAGTTCGACTTTGGGGGTATTTACAAAGTCACACTCATCTTTACCTTCAAGTGCAAGCAATCCATCTCCACCACATCCGCGACTACCTATGTGTAAGTAACCTTCACCAGCAATCCCATTGGTATCTTCAATGGCAAAGTTCATCACGAAATGGCGATAACCATCTGCCCAAGACCAATACATTTCATTTAATGGAGAAGGAGCGTCTTCAGCTGAGTTGGTCGCAATTACATCTTTCATTACGCCTTGGGGAACACCAACATCAAAGGTCACTTTAGTGACGCCAGTATCAAACAACGTCCCAGTTATTGAGGTATTTGTCCGAGCGGTACCTTCACTAAACGCGATTGCATCAGATTGGCAAGAACCACTTGAATTGCTGGTCATATCTACTAGTCCAACAAAACCTTCAGCGTTTTGATACTGGAATTCGTTTTCATCTAATGTGATCTCAATCTCTACATCATACTGGTCATAAAATTTAATATTGCTCACATAAAAACGCAGATCACTCAAACCAACACTGTAACTCTGATCACTGCCGTATCCTGTTAGCATGGTGTCACAATTGATTTCTTCAGAACCGCTCATAGCTTTAAAGTTAAGTTTAAAAGCTGTGGCTACAGGAGCCACTAAAGTATCGTCGCTGGAACTGCTTCCACCGCACCCTGTTAAAACACTAAGACCAAATAATCCGGCGATACTGGTAGATATAAAACGTGCATTCATTTGCATAATAGTTCTCTAATAATGAGTGGTTAATGATGAATTACTAGTGATGCGAGCCTTCAGTGGCAGACTGATTAGGTTTATCTTCTACCCAAACCTCGACGGGTAGCTCTCCACTGTGTTCGAATTGCAAAGTCGCGATAAATTTATCGCCTTTTTGTAATTGCTTTTTAAGGCCAAGCAACATGATGTGCGCGCCTTTGGGGAGTAGCGCTAATTCTCCTTTAGCTGGAATAATTAAACCATCGCGGGCTTCACGCATTCTGGCCATATCCTGATTGAAGGTGGTTTGATGTATTTGAACCGATGAAGCAATATTTTCAGGTACTTTTACGGCAATTAACTTTTCCGATTCAGCACTGGGATTGTGGATGTTTAGGTACACGGCCCCCGTTGTTACAACAGGCGCAGTCGGTCGAGCCCATGGATGCTCAATCTGTAATTTGCCAGCATTAAAGTCGTGTGCAAGCACGCTAAAAGAACACAAAGAAAATACAAATGTGAGTTGCCAGAGCAAAATACGCATGGCCTATTCCAATATAAACAATAACGATGATTGGCGACCATTATAGAAACTTAAGTGCTATCAACAATGCGACATATTGTCGCACCCTATTAGCAATTCAGTGGGTTAAATAATTGAAACATAGTGCATCTTTAGTCAATGCAGCGCGGAAGATAAAGCACGAAAGCCTGAATCTATATAGATTCAGGAACGGAAACTAAACACCAAATAAAAGATACAGTGTTTAAACTGCTTGCTGAGAAACGTCGATGGCTTTACCCATTTTTTTGCGCTTATTCTTTTTAAGCGGGGGGCATAAATCATCATTGTTGTAATACACAATACATTCCAAACACTGAACGCATTCATTGTAATTAATCTCACCTTTTGGGGTGATAGCTTTGATATCACATTTATGGTGGCATAAGGTGCACGGAGAGCCACAGTCTTTCCTGCGGGTTAGCCATTCCCCCATATGGAAATAGCCTAAAATAGCTAATCCAGCCCCCAATGGGCATACATACCGACAGTAGAACTTATTAATAAATAAACCCGCGCCAAGTAGTACCAAGGAATACACAACAAATGGCCAATAACGATAAAACTGCAAGGTAATCGTCGTTTTAAAAGGTTCAACTTCTGACAACACTTCCGCAGTGCCCAGCGAATAAATTGAGGTAAATACCAGCCCTATCAATATTGCATATTTAATCCACCACAACTTGCTGTGTAACCAATACGGCACTTTCTTTTGGCGAATACGTAACTTTTTAGCCACCCAACCAAGCATTTCCTGCAATGCGCCAAAAGGACATAACCACCCACAAAATATTCCACGGCCGACTATAAACAAGCTGATAAAAACGTAGATCCACAAAATAAACAACACCGGATCCATTAAATACATTTGAATTTCAAAGCCTTTGAATAGACTTTGAATAATTGGAAATATATTAACTACCGATAGTTGCCCTTGCGCATACCAACCGATGAAAAACAGGGTGAAAAACATGAACCCCCAACGTACCACACGGAAAAGTTTTTGATTAGCAGACAACCGATGCTGATAGACGAAAATAAAAGTGACGGCGATTAAGCTAATAACTAAAACGCTTATCACAGCAATCCGAGATTCCCATATTCTTACCCATGGCGGTGTAGCGGCCTCAACTTCAACAGCCTCCGCAATATCAAAAAGAGACAATGGCAACTTATATTCATTCTGAAAACTAGCTTGTTGTTGTACGAGGTGGTTTTTAGCCACTGTTATATTGAGGGAAAACTGCATCGGTAAACTAGGATTAAATCCCGACTGCGTATTAACCACAAACAGTTGTAAATCATCGGCGATTGGCGCTTGTTGCGCTAGGCTAGGCTCAGTAAAGCTATAAAAATTTAAATCCCGCATCGCCAGCGGTAAACTGCCTTGCTCCAAACTAATCTGGTTTGCCACTGTACCTGGCTTGAAATCATCTTCCAGATAGTGATAAAAACCTTCTGACATAACCGCAAACGCTTGTTCGTTAGGCTTTAATCCGTCCATTAATCGTTGGTACTCACCCTCACCAAGCAAATTAATGCCAATACTAGGAGCATTCAAATAGGCGTAGTAAATAGTAAATTCATCACCTTGTTCGGTGGTGAATGTATCTGTTGGAAAGTCTTCTAATGCGGCATGTAATTGTTGTTCAAATTGTTCTCGGGTTAGCGTCCATTTTTGCACATAGTTTTTGTCTAAAAGTTGTTGCCATGTGAGTGGCTGAAAATCGTCGTTAGGGGTAGCTAAAGGCGCAACTGTAAAACCCTCCAACATATTTCTAGCCACTTGCAAAGAAGACAACAAAACAGTGTCATTGACCACAATCACAGAGACCGTGGCTTTGGTAACGCCATCAACATGTACAGTGTTGTCATCGGGATTGGTATCGTTAGCGGCTTTGTCTACTATGATTCGATTGGATACGTTTTTACCAATGTATTGGGCAATGAATGCATTTAATGGCTCAGGACCTAAACCATGCAGAAATATTGGCTCATGATGCGCTAAAATTTGAATCCCTTTGATGTTGCCTAAAGTGTCGAGTCCAATCAAAAGGTTAATTTTGTCGCCTGAAAAACCCGGAAGTTCGACTAAGTCATTTGTTTGAAATACGTAACCAAGTAATTCTTGAAGTTGATATACCGGTTGTACCGGATACTCCGCTAGGGTTTCACCGATTAACGTGGCTTTAGGAAATATTTGTTTGATTTGTTCTTCAGGTATGGCAGACGCCTGCGCTACGCTATGCAAGAAGGTGATTGCGAATATGATTAAACAATTGCGAACAAGCATCATGGCAATTGGCTTCCTAATTTGCCTCAGTTGATAAACAAGCTGACGTAATCAAATTAAAAACGGTCTGACAAATACAGCTGCCAGACCACTTAAATAAAAAACGTGACAAGATGGTGGGACCCCCCCTTGTCACGGCGCCAACATTAACTGCGTGGCAATTTAAAGGTCCAAACGGTTCCTCCTTGGTTGATATCTTTGATGGTCTTAGCAACTTCACCGCCCCACAATGGAACAGCGCCCCCCCATCCAGATAACACGCTCAGGTATTGTTCACCGTCTTTTTCCCAAGTCACAGGCGAGCCAACAATGCCTGATCCAGTATTAAACTTATAAACGACTTCACCAGTCTTGGCATTAAAGCCATATAAATAACCTTCAGGTGTTCCAGTGAAAACTAAGTTACCAGCAGTGGCCAATACACCACCCCATAAAGGCGATTTATTTTTGAATTCCCAGACCAATTCGCCGGTTTTAGGATCAACCGCTTTTAATGAACCTATGTGGTCGAAAATAGGTTTAATGGTAAAGCCAGAACCTAAATAAGCCGCACCTTTTTTGTAATTTACCGGCTCATTCCAAATGTCCATGCCCCATTCATTAGAAGGTACATAGAACAATCCAGTATCTTGACTGTAAGCCATAGGCATCCAGTTTTTACCACCTAAGAATGCAGGTACAGAAAAGATTGATTTACCCTTCTCACCTGACTCAGAGTCGGCTGGATTTCCTGGACGACCTGTTTCACTAAAAATTGGGCGTCCGTTTTCATCTAAGCCCGTAGCCCAAGTAATCCCGTTAACAAATGGAAATCCGCGAATGAACTTACCATCTTCACGGTTAAGAACATAAAAGTAACCATTTCTATCTGCGGTTGCTGCTGCTTTTACCGTTTTGCGGCCATCTTTATAGTCAAACGCAATAACTTCATTCACACCATCAAAATCCCAACCATCATGTGGCGTGGTTTGAAAATGCCAAACAATTTTTCCAGTATCAGGATCGATGGCTAAACGGGATGAACTGTATAAGTTGTCACCTGGACGTAGGTGGGAGTTCCATGGTGCTGGGTTACCAGTACCCATAAATATCAAATCTGTATCTGGATCATAGGTGCCTCCTAACCAAGTAGCTGCGCCACCAGTTTTCCACAGGTCGCCGGTCCAGGTTTTGTTTGCTTCGCCGCCAGTAATACCGTTCTCTTTACCATTGAGGTATCCCATGTGGCCTTCTACAGTGGGACGCAACCAAATTAACTCACCGGTTTTAGCATCTCGGGCTTCAACTTTACCCACTACCCCAAACTCACCACCAGATATCCCCGTCACGACCATACCTTTAACGATCATAGGTGCTGCAGTAGATGAGTAACCTGCTTTGTAATCACCCATCTTTTTACGCCAGCGAACCTTACCGGTTTTCTGATCCAAGGCGACCAATATTGCATCTAGCGTACCGAAGATAACCAAGTCATCATAGATTGCCACACCACGGTTAATCACATCACAACAAGGCATGATGCCATCAGGTAGTCGAGCTTCGTACTGCCAAAGTTCATCACCAGTGTCCACATCAATTGCATACACTCGAGAATAGGACCCCGTCACGTACATCACACCATCTTTCACTATTGGCTGTGATTCTTGACCACGTTGTTTCTCGCCCCCTAAGGAGAAAGCCCAAACAGGATGCATTTTTTTGACATTTTTGGTATTCAGAGTATCAAGTGGACTGTATCGCTGACCACGAGGACCAAGACCATAACTAACCACATCATCTGTGGTTTGCTGGTCGTTGATAATATCTTTATCTGTGACTGCGGCATGCGCACTTGCACTTAACACCCCAAACGCGAGGGATAGGCCAAGTGTCGTACTAAGCAATTGGCCTGAAATTTTTCGGCTTTTCATTAGAATTCTCCAGTAGTTCAACAGGTACTTTAAGGCGTTACACCGCCTTTATTGTTTTTCCGAGGCGGTCCTACGTACTGACTGGTATCCCCGGGATTTAATGTAATTGTCCGTCTCTTGCGGTAAAACGTATTAAACTGCTTTCACCACCTTAGCCGTCGTGAATTAGTATCGAACAACAACTTGTTAACAACCATTGAACCTTGGATTATCATTCTTAGTCCGTTAGTAGTAGTACTTAGCAAAAAATTACGCATTCTAAAGTCCCAAACAACGTAAATACTTTTTTTCACTATTTGCTTGTTAATTCACTTTCAACAGCGTTTGCGGATTATTAGGCAAATTCAAAAAACTAATTGCACAAATGAGGAGGGGAAATTACAGATTGAAAATTGATTAGAGCACTGCGGCTCTAACCAAGGGTGTTATTTACTTTGTTGATACAGGCTGGCTGGTTCAAAAGTGATGCCGTAACTGTCAAAGATAGATTGCATTCGCTTGTCGTCGACCATCAGGGTGATTTGATCTTCAATAGCATACGCCAGCTGACGAAAATCTTGTTGTACCGCCATTCCAATGTCCCAAGATTTAATGCTGATAGCTGCCAAACCAGCGGCATTTATCGTGAAGCGCGGTTCAATATCAGGCATTCCCCACTCTAATTGCGAACGCATACCAGAGACGGCCGCAACTTCTTGTTTTTTCAGCAGGTCGATTGCTTCGAAAATATCTTTGCTATGAATAATGTTATCGCGTAAACGTCCACCTATTGTTGCGCCTAGAAAAAAACTCGGTAAAGAATCGATTTCAACCGCAATTTTTTCATACTGAAAGATAGCTAAGGTGTCGATGTTATTGGTTTTTTTGGTATCTTTGAGGATTGCCCAACTCTCTCGATGATAGGGACCAAACATCACCACCATTTCGTTTTTAGGTAATCCATAGCCGTCAATTGCGTAGCTGAACTTTCGATCGTATGGCACTCGCATCATCAAATCGGCTTTTTCCCGAGTGATGATGTGGCCTTTCCAGATAGCATTGCGCATATCATCTTCGAGGTTCTCATCTGCGGTAATCCACATCCAGCGAATATCTAGCTCAAGCTGCTTGGCTACTTCTTTGGCAACATCTACATCAATGCCCTTTGGTTCGTCCCCTTGTTTGAACGAATAGGGTGGAAAGTCGTTATAGACAGCCACCGAGATGTAACCAGACTCCATGATGTCATCAAAACTACGCGCCATCGAAGCAGCAGGAAACATACTCATAAAGAGTACAATTCCTGCAATCAGGTAGCGACACCCAAGTTGACTACTCATGGCTTACTCTGGCACGTCACGAGTTTCAATGTATGCTTTAATTGCCCACATTGCTTCTTGGCTTAAAATACCTTCAAACGGAGGCATATAAACTCGGCCATCCACTACTGCGCCATGACGAATACGGCTCATGAACCAAGCATCCGCTTCTTCACTGCTAAAAAATTCATTAGGATCATTCAGTTTACGTAAATCCGGGGTTATTCCACCAGAGATCACCGCAAGGCCATGACAACGAGCGCAGTTCTGGTTGTAGGCGGAGTCACCTACTTTTATTGCTTGCTCATTACCAGTAAATGGATTTGTCTCACGCCACTCCTCACCTAATTCAGGCAAACTACTTACATCAACTGCTTGCGGCGTAACATCACCATGGGCGTACACTTGATAAGTAAACACAGACATCATCGCCAGCGAACTTGCACATACAGCTGTAGCTAATTTATTCATTATCGTTCTCCAAAAGTTGTCTTAAAGTCATCTAAAAGTCTTAGCTGGTCTCTAGAAGCAGACAACTTTAGTCGTGTTGTTTGTCGTTTGAGCATCTCATCCCAGCCAATAGGGTAACGTTAGGTGATTCAAAAAAAGCTTCCAATTGTACTTAGGTAGTAAACCTTTCATCCTTTTTGCTCATACATAAAGCCTAAATCTTCCATTAGTATGAGTCAGACTTAGTGATAAAGAAGGAATCGCGCTCATGTTTATGCTGAACAGTACGGACGATGATGCCCAACCAAAAATGCCAAGTACTTTATTGGGTTTGCGACAATGGCGACGAATTGATTATCAAACAATCTGCTTAAGTTTACTGACTTTGCTGTGTGTAGGCTCGGTTACCAAGGTTAAAGCACAACAAAGTGCAGCAAACTTAACGATTCCAATCGCGATTGTAGTAGAGCAACCAGCCAAGCCTAATAGCGTCCTTGCGAGTAAGTTACGGGCAGACAATCTGGCCGTCTCAGGCGCGCAACTAGGTATTAATGATAGCAATACGACTGGTCGATTTTTACAACAGCATTTCGCACTAACAGTCTTTCAAGATGCCAACATTAGTGCATTACAGCAACAAGTTTCCAAATGGGAACAACATCACCAAGGACCAATAATAGCGGTAGGTAGCGACGCGCTTTTGGCCAATTTATTAAGCCATAATTCAGCCCGCCGCTTAGTCATAAATGCTGGCAATAAAAGTGATACTTGGCGCACTAATCAATGTCAAAGCGGGTTATTGCACACCATTCCAAGTCAAGCTATGCTAAGTGATGCACTGGCCCAATTCATGGTGTTTAAACGCTGGCAAAAGTGGTTAATCGTGAGTTCATCTGATCAGCAAGATCAGACTATTGCGGCCTCCTATCAACGTTCAGCGAAACGCTTTGGAAGTAAAATCATTGGTCAACGTAAATGGACGTTCACTACTGACTTAAGACGAGTTGCACAACAAGAAGTCCCAGCGCTCACCCAGTCGAAAGATTACGATGTGGTTATTGTCACCGATGCGCACAACCAATACGGTTTTTATCTGCCATATAACACTTGGCTCCCCCGGCCGGTAGCAGGTACTCATGGCCTCACTCCGGTCGCTTGGCATCATAGTATTGAACAGTGGGGAGCGGTGCAGTTGCAAAACCGATTTAATCAGTTCACTGCTAGAGATATGCAAAACGAAGATTATGCCGCTTGGTTAGCAGTAAGGGCGATAGCTGAAGCAGTTACTCGAACCAAATCAAATGATGTACAAGTGTTATATCAGTATTTGCTAAGCGATAAATTTGAGTTGGCCGCATTTAAAGGTAGAAAGCTAACTTTTCGGGACTATAACGGCCAACTGCGCCAACCCATTCCGTTAGTTCAGCCCAATGCGTTAGTTAGTCAATCACCACAACAAGGTTTTCTGCATCCTTCGACTGATCTCGATACGCTCGGATACGACAAACCTGAAGTTAAATGCAATATGGACAAGGTATAAATCATGAAAAACCTGTTGTTAATCTCATTCTTACTCGCAAATTTAAATTTGGCCTACGCAGAAACCGCCTATGTGTCTAACGAGAAAGATGACACCATCTCAATCATTGACCTAGATAGTTTAGAAGTGATCGATACCATTGATGTGGGAATGCGCCCTAGGGGCATCATTTTTAGTAAAGATTTTGCTTACTTGTATATTTGCGCTAGTGAATCTGATGCGGTGCAAGTAATGGATGTGGCGACCAATAGAATTATTCACAACCTACCATCTGGTGAAGATCCCGAACAATTTGCGTTGCACAAAAATGATCGTCATCTATACATCGCCAATGAGGACGACGCTGTGGTTACGGTAGTCGATACACAAACCCGCACCGTCCTCGCCCAAATCGATGTCGGTGTAGAGCCTGAGGGCATGGCGATTAGCCCAGATGGAAAGTGGGCAATAAATACCACTGAAACTACCAATATGTTGCATTGGATTGATACCAGCAATTTTCAATTGGTCGATAACACCTTGGTTGATCAGCGCCCCCGTCATGTGGAATTTAGTTTAGATGGGAAACAATTGTGGTCATCATCGGAAATCGGTGGCACAGTCACAATTGTTGATGTTGATACGCGAAAAATACTACATACCATTCGCTTTAATGTGAAAGGGGTACACAAAGATCGGGTGCAACCGGTCGGAATAAAACTAACCGATGATGGCAAATATGCTTTTGTGGCTTTAGGACCCTCAAACCACGTTGCAGTGGTTGATGCAAAAACCTTTGAGGTGCTTGATTACTTATTAGTAGGACGACGAGTGTGGCAACTGGCCTTTGCAAAAGACCAATCGTTACTTTTAACGACCAATGGGGTAAGTGGTGATGTATCCATCATTGATGTCGAGGATCTAGAAGTGATAAAGACCATTAGAGTCGGTCGTTATCCTTGGGGTATAGCGGTGAAACCGTGAAGCAAAATCAAGCAATCACTCACACCGAATCAAGAGTACTAGAGATAACAGATCTGAATTATCGTTATCAGCAGAAGAAAGTACTAGAACAGGTCAATTTGTCTCTCGAAGCGGGCAAGTTTTACGCTTTGCTGGGCCCTAATGGCGCGGGTAAAAGCACATTATTTTCACTTATTTGTCGGTTATTGAATACCGAACATGGTGAGATAAGAGTGCAAGGTGAAAATATACAAAAGTCGCCGCGCAGTGCGATGCAATCTATGGGCATAGTGTTTCAGCAAAGTACCTTAGATTTAGATTTGAGCATTGCCCAAAATCTGCTGTATCACGCCAGTTTGCATGGCATAAAACGCAGTATCGCCAGCCAACGCATGCAAGCAGAATTAAGTCGTTTTAATTTACAAGATAGACAACATGAAAAAGTCAGAAATCTCAACGGCGGTCATCGTCGCCGTGTAGAAATAGCCAGGGCTCTGCTGCACCAACCGACATTGCTATTACTCGATGAAGCAAGCGTGGGTTTGGACGTAGAAACCAGACAAAGTATCAATCAACATATCAGACAACTGTGTGCCAAAGACGGAATTACCGTTTTGTCTTCCACCCATCAAATTGATGAAATCACCTTACAGGATCATCTGTTTATTTTACATCAAGGAAAGGTATGTCTAGACGCTCCTTGTCAAAAAGCACTGTCTGACCAGGGTTGCAGCGATGTGGCAACTTTGTATCAGAAAATGACTATAGAGGAAGCCTCATGATTCAATACTGGTATTGCTTTAACGGTATTATTAAACGAGAGATGCTGCGCTTTCTACAACAAAAAGCTAGGTTAGTAAGCGCTATCGTCAGACCGCTTTTATGGTTAGTGGTATTTGCCGCCGGATTTCGTGCAGCCTTAGGGATTGCGATCATCCCCCCTTATCAAACCTACATAACCTATGACGTCTATATAGTGCCGGGACTGGCAGGCATTATATTGCTATTTAACGGCTTACAAAGTTCGTTATCTATGGTTTATGACCGCGAGATGGGCAGTATGAAAGTACTGCTCACCAGCCCTATGCCTAGGCCATTTTTACTCATTGCAAAACTGCTTGCGGGTGCCAGTATCTCCATTATTCAAGTATATGTATTTTTTGCGATAGCATGGCTGTTGGGGATTAAAATGACACTAATGGGTTACTTGCTGGCCTTTCCTGCACTGCTGCTCACGGCCCTGATGTTAGGAGCGCTAGGATTGTTTTTGTCCTCTCGAATTAAACAGCTTGAGAACTTTGCAGGAGTAATGAATTTTGTCGTATTTCCGATGTTTTTCTTATCCTCAGCTCTTTACCCACTTTGGAAAATGCGCGAGTCAAACGAAGTGTTATATTGGATATCTCAATACAACCCCTTTACTCATGGAGTAGAACTTATTCGATTCGCCTTATATGAATCAGCGAATTTTAATGCCATGATAATAACCTTGGTAACAACGGTAATACTAAGCGCCTTAGCCATCTGGGGCTACGACCCCAAACGTAGTATGCAAAAAGTGAGAACCAAGATATGACTCGACAGTACACGCCCAAATCTTGTAAAATAATTGTTAAACTCAAATTAGGTTGTTCATTATGATAGAAATATTAGTAGCTGATGATCATCCATTGTTCCGCTATGCAATTACCGATTTTGTAGAGCGAAATATCCCTGACACGCAAACGATCACTTGTACTGATTTGGAAGAAGCTCTTGCTCAAGCAGAAGAGAATCCGAATATCGACCTAGTTTTACTTGATCTCAACATGCCCGGTATGGATGGTTTGAATGGGATAGTCCGATTTCGCAATTTATATCCTGAAGTGCCGATTGTGATCGTTTCAGCAGAAGAAGATAAGAGTGTTGTTCTTCAATCATTTACTTATGGCGCCGTTGGTTTCATAACTAAATCTTCGAGTTGTGAGCAAATTGTCGCGGCCATTCAGCAAGTGCTTTCTGGGCAAGTCTATTTGCCACCGGATATTATTCGTAAGGGTTCCGTTAGTGAACCGAAAAAAGATTTGGCCGCACAACAAATAGACCCGAAATTAATTGGTGCGCTAACAAGAAGACAGTTACTGGTTTTCGAGTGTATCACCAAAGGCAAATCGAATAAGCAAATCGCTTACGAACTCAATATTGCAGAAACCACTGTTAAAGCCCATGTCTCTGCGATATTAAATAAATTAAATGTACACAATCGAATTCAAGCAGCTTTGTGTGCGGCTAATATTGATTTTAACCAATACTTAATTCGCTAAAGATTTAGTTTAATCGGTTATCCCAACTGCTCTTAATCAGTCAGCGCTGAATAAGGCCAATTGGGATTAGTTGTTAGATAGTAAGTTAGAAATTGCCAGCTTCATCTTATGGGGCTTCACCGGTTTATTGAGTAAAGAATAACCTTTTTCTCGCACTTGTTGGCGAAGCTCATTGGTATAGTTGGCCGTAATCATAATCACAGGCACTGACTTTCCTAACACACTTTCGGTAATTTTCAGTGCATCAAAACCGGTTTCTCCGTTATCAAGATGGAAATCGGCAACTATCAATTGTGGCGCCAATGACCTTAACCAGTTGCGGTCTTGCAGTTGTTCTAGAGTTTGAACACTGGTTACCTGACATCCCCAGCCTTGCAATAAAGTCTCCATCCCGGAACAAATTTCAATATCATTATCAATGATTAGAATATTCGCATCTTCAAGGTGACTATTGAATCTATCTTGAGCCGTTGCTTGGTTCAAGGACAATTCTTGGCTGCTTTTTGTGCCATAAGGAATGAAGATACTAAACTTAGAACCTTGGCCTTCTACCGAAGTTACAGAGATACGATGATTCATAACACTGGCCAGCTTTTCAACGATAGCCAGACCTAAACCCAACCCCTGATCGTGACGTCGCTTTTTCGCATCAATACGGTTAAATTCGTGGAATATCTCCACTAACTTATCATCTGGAATGCCGATACCAGTATCACAGACTTGAATTTCCAGTGCCGATTTGCGTCTGCGAACCCCTAAGAGTATTGAGCCTTCATTGGTGTAACGCACGGCATTACTGAGTAAGTTACGTAAAATACGAGCCAATAAATAAGCATCAGAATGCACCACTCGGGTAGAGCCGCTAAATCGAAAACGTAAATTTTTCGCTTCGGTTTGCGGACCAAATTCACTGGCCAAATTATTCAATAAGTCATTAATCGAAAAGTCTTCTAATACGGGTTCGATCAAGCCAGCTTCAAGTTTTGAAATATCCACTAAAGCACTGATTAGTGATTCGAGGTTTTCCAATGAGTAACTTAACGAACTCAACAGTTTTTCAGCATCGGCACTCAAACTAAGTTCATTCAGCGCAGCGACAAATAGCCGCGAAGAATTCATCGGCTGCAATAAATCATGGCTAGTCGCCGCTAGGAACTTACTTTTAGATTCATTGGCGCGGTCTGCCTCGCTTTTCGCATCAATTAAACTTTTTTCGGCCAATTGGCGATCTTCTATTTCCTGGCGCAACTGCAGATTAATTTCAGATATTTTTTGGGTGCGTTGATTAACTCGCTGCTCCATGTAGTCATAGGCATGGCGTAACGCTTTGGCCGTTCTGCGCTGCTCAGTTACGTCTTGTTCTAACGTGAAAAATCCAATGACATTACGATCTTGGTCAAAGTGAGGAATGAAAGTCTTGTTGGAGATACGCGGATTACCACCATCGTGCCTGTGCTCAACCTCAAAGTTGACTGATTGCCCTTGCATCGCCCTTTCAATGTACAGATAAAGTTTGTTGAATTCTTCTTCACCTAGTACATCATTCAAATGGTGGCTAATGATTTCTGAGCGAGACCGCTGGAACCATTTTTCGAATTCGCGGTTGACGAATTCATAACACATATCTTTGTTTACATATGAAATCAACGCAGGCATCGCATCGGTTATTAATCGAATACGCTGCTCACTTTCTTGCAGAGCCTGTTGGTTTAGGCTGCGTTCGGTTATATCAGTGTAACTATTCAGATATCCACCGCCACTTATTGAATGCCGTTTGATAAGAATAACCTTGCCGCTTTGTAAGGTTTTTTCAGTCTCAAAATCATCCTTTTGAGTTAGAATACCTGACAATTGGTTCTCGGTAAGTGACTCATCTAACTCACTACCTCGCAGTAGTCCAAGATAGTTATCACCACGATGAACTTTGTTTTTGCGAATACCTGCTAATTGTAAAAACCGTTGATTCCACGTTTCAATATTGCCATTTGCATTCACTAAGGCAATTCCCTGAGACATGTTTTCTAAGGTCGACTTTAGTACCTGAGCTTGTTCAGCCATGGCTTTTTCATAGCGCAGCTCATCACTTTGTTTAATGTTAGTAATGTCGGTATAAACTACAACTAAGTCCCCTTCAGAGGACTTTCTTTCGGACATTTGAATCCAGGTACCATCTTTGAGTTTAAAAATAGTATGGGTGATAGGATCAGGATACATTCCCACCGTCTTTTGTGCTTTTGCCTGCTTATCAACATAAGGTAAAGACGCGGCAGTGATTTCCTGAAAGGTTGTTTTGCCAATTTCAAAATCAATATTGTGTTTGCGCCAGAACTCGCTGCAACGGCTATTTACCATCACCATTTTTCGTTCATCATCAAATAAAGCAAAGGATTCAGAGATACTTTCAATTGCATCATTGAGTCTTTGTCGTGCCTGATCTGATGCCTGCCGGTTACGTTCAGCATCCAAACGTGCTTGTTCTAATTTTTGGTTCGACTCTTCAAGTCGATGAAGGGTTTGCTGCAGTTTTTGAGTTCGTTCTTTTACTTTATCAGCCAGTAGCGCTGCATCTTCGAAGGATTGATATGCGTCACTGTGATTTCCCCACCCCATTTCAACGCGACGCATCAAAACATTGTTTATTTTGCTAAGTTTTTGATTTTCATAGCGCAGTTGTTCTAGTTCAGTTCTCTCATGATCTACTTTGACAGTTAGCTCACTACTTTCTGGTAAGGGAACGTTGGTTTGGGTCATATGGATATCCAATAGCAACACCCGTAAAGGTATGATTCAGGTGCAATCCGTTAATTTGTTCGCCATAGGTACTAAAGCCGATTACATTGTTCTTTCGATACATTACAGACATTTCTTCGGCAATATCATGGTGTTCTATTTCTATTCGTCGGTGAATACAATCAAATCCAATAACCAACTGCATCTCACCCACGGATTCTTTCAATAAATTAAAAATAAGCGATGTATGTGGCAACAATCCGGGCGAAATCATTTTAGTTAACACCACGCCTGAGTCGATGGCACAGAAAAAAGTTAAACTCAGATCGTCATTCACTTTTTGAATACTGCGAATATACAATTGTTCACCAAATTGTACCGCCAGTGGGTACATTGCAAAAGTTTTAGAGTTCAAATCCTCTAACTTCAAACCATTAATTCTACAGTACTCAAGCGCCGCAGGTTCGGCATTAAATTCATGCACCACACGGGAATTAGGTGCTACCTGTGTTACCACTAGCTTTTCGTCTTCTGGTGATAAGTGATGCTGGCTAAACACTTCGAACTCACAAATTGTATTCACTAACATGATAACCGCAGCATTAGTGTAAAATTGGCCATCGTAATAAACTTGTGTGTTGAGGAAGTTCTGGTCATCGCCTGCAGAACCACCAACGATGGGGATATCTTGCAGACTCAAACTTAGTGCATTTATCACCAACTCTTCACGTACAGACAAACCATCTAATAACGACAAAGCAAAACACTGCTTTTCAATGGGATGAGGAGACACTGCTTTTTCACGCAATTTATCCATCATTCCACCGACTAAAACATCAGATTCAGCTACATTAAAGGTGGCTAAATCTTCAATTAATATAGACTCAACAGCAAATTCACTGCTACTTAATGCAAATGCGCTAATGCTGTGTTTACGATAGCCCAACGGGGTAATTTCACCAGCAGAAGTACAACCTATTACCACCGTATCTGAAAAATACTTAGTCAACTCTTTTGATAGTTCTGCTTGAGGATAATTAACCCCACAATAAAACACTACACATGTTGGCTGACAAGGCGCAATCGCAGCATAAATTTCTTCGGCAGCAAGCACAGGGTCAGTATGCTCCGAACCAGCCATCGCCACGCCTGGGATAGATTTTTCCACCACATTTAAATGCAGATTTTGATTGCCCATGTTTCCTCCTGATGTATGGAGGAATACTATCTCTTTCACAATTGCTTAACAACAAAAGCCATCATGTTTCACATACATTTAGCACTATTTTCATGTGTGCAAAGTAAATCTGGAAATTGACGGTAAAAAAATTGGCAAATGTCACCTACCTCAGGATCATGTAAATATCGCGGTCGAGGAAGCGTCACTTTTCTTTCTTCGATCACTGTCATCGGTTTTTCACTTAAAAATATGATTCTATCTGCAATAGCGACAGCTTCAGTTAAGTCATGGGTAACATATAATATGCTTGAATGCATTTGTTGTTGAAGAATCAACAACTTCTGGCGTAACTGCTCTGCCGAAGGTGCATCTAAAGACGCAAAGGGTTCATCCATGAGTAACACCTCTGGGTTAAACATAAATGCTCTGGCTAAGGCGACCCGCTTGGTCATGCCACCGGATAATTGTTTCGGATAGGCATTCTCATGACCTTCCATACCAACCAGTTTAAGGATTTCCAACGCATCTTGCTCAACCCTTTGTTTATCCTTTCGGCCTTCAGCAACCAATACGACATTTTCCAATACGGTCAACCAAGGCATCAATCGCGC
Organism: Aliiglaciecola lipolytica; assembly: GCF_018860635.1. Taxonomy (GTDB): domain Bacteria; phylum Pseudomonadota; class Gammaproteobacteria; order Enterobacterales; family Alteromonadaceae; genus Aliiglaciecola; species Aliiglaciecola lipolytica_A. The sequence goes on along the minus strand of NZ_JAHKPT010000022.1, from coordinate 122,767 downwards.
CTCTTGAAACATTAAACCGATATTATGCATTGCACAATTTGGACTAGTGATAGTGCCTTCAAATTGCTCATCAAGACCAGCAATAAGATTGAGCAAGGTACTTTTACCCGCACCCGATGGACCAATTAAGGCTACAATTTCGTTTTCGTCCACCGAAAAATTCAGGTTTTTAATTATGCTGACATCAGCTTCAAAAACTTTGTTATGAATATCTACAGTTAACATTTTCGCCACCTCGTTACTTTGCGTTCCCAGGGTCTTAAAATCAGCCCTTCAACGGTGTAAATAATTGCAGCAAAAGCAAAGGTATATGCCAAAATACTGGTGATATCGAAAAACTGAAAAAAGTTACCCAGTTGAAAACCAACACCGTTACTGCAGCCAACCAACTCCACAACTAATACAATTTTCCAAACTAACGCTAGCCCCGTTCTCGCTGCTGCTAAAAAATATGGATAGAGCTGTGGTAGATATACTTTTGTTAACGTTCGCTGCCAGGGTAATTGATAGACTTTCGCTACCTCCATCAGACTTTTATCGATGGCTTTTGCTCCCTCACGTAAAGTGACAGCAACATTGGGCGCTTTGTTCAAAATAACTGCTAACACTGCAGAAAATTCATTTAGCCCGAACCACATAAAGCACAAAATGATGGTGACCAGTGCAGGTATATTTAGGGCCAAAGTGAGTAGGCTATCCAGCCAAATATCAACCTTTTTGAAATAGCCCATGAGCAGACCAATAATCGAACCCAGCAACATAGCAATGACGAAACTGAACATCACTCGTTGTAGAGTTACTCCCAAATGATAGGGCAGTTCATTTGATGCAATATGTTCAATAAGCGCGTTAAAGACCGCTGTTGGCGACGGCAACATTTGTACTGCAAAAAACCATACACTTAATTGCCAAAGACCCAACAATAGTAATAACGAGGCAATACGAATAAACGTATTTCCTTGGAAACCCTTAGATTTAACTTGAATTGGCTTTGTAGCTTTATCTAACACTGGTGTGACGCCAGAAGATATCATCTGGAAGCCCTCCCAAGTTGCCCGTCAAAGCATGTTGACTGTCATTTGCCTTGATGAGTTGAAATAGAGCGTCTATTTGTACTTTTTGCGATTGCACAAATGTATCGGGAATACCTTGTCGATATCCATCCATTAAAAAGGGTTGCACTTGCGCGGAGTACTTTTTGCTAAACGTGGGGATTTGCCGCCAAATATCGTCGTCATGTTTCATAAGTTGGCGAGCTTGCGCGGACATGCTCAAAAAAAGATTGATGGTTTCACTATTTTTATCCGCCCATTGTTGTTTGAATACCCAACCTAAAACAGGCACTTGACCTTCAACGTTTAGGGCATTCAATACTTCGGGCATGGTCACTAAAGACGGCATCCCCTGTGCGTTCAATTGCGCAGCGTAATGCCAGAAATTAATAACCGCATCTAAATCGCCTTTCGCGATTAGCGCGTTGAGCATAGGCGGGGCGGCGAACTTTACCGTCACATCGCGAGCGAGATCTAAATTGGCTTGCTGCTTTAAGAATGCTCGGTACAGCACCCAATTTTTATTGGTATTGCCCCCCGCAATGCCAATGGTTTTACCACGTAAATCAGCAAGTTCATGAATATTTGATTGGGGATGAGTAACAAGCGCACCAGCCGCGGTGGAATAGGGGTAAAAATAAAAGTCGCGGTTTGCTTCTTTTTGCCGTGCCACCCATAACCAATCATTAAGAATGACATCGATTGAACCGCCTTGTAAGGCAACTAACAGCGCTTGCGGTGAACCTAACGGAATTCGTTCAACCTCAAGGTTATATTGTTTTGCTAATTGTAATTTTTCTAAAACATCCATTTCCCAATTAAGGGTGCCATATTTTAAAACCCCAACACGGATAGTGTTACTAGCCTGAGCCGTTGCACTAAGCAACAACACCAAGAACAAAACTAAAGCGGTTGGAACTCGCATATATACTCCGGTTGTTTTAAACGGGATGAGTGTTAATCATCAACCTAAGTTGTTATTCGCTAAGCGAAAAAGGTTTCCGCACTGGGTGCGGAAACCCCCACTTACGCCTTTTTCAAGGCAACGCTTTTAGAAAAAGCCCAATGGGTTAATGTCATAGCTAACCAATAAGTTCTTGGTTTGTTGATAATGACCTAACGCCATCTTATGATTTTCACGGCCTACGCCTGATTTTTTATAGCCACCAAATGCAGCGTGGGCAGGGTAAGCGTGGTAGCAGTTAGTCCATACTCGACCCGCTTGAATTGCGCGTCCCATTCTGTATGAACGGTTCATGTCACGAGTCCATAAACCTGCGCCTAGACCAAATTCAGAATGGTTAGCAATTGCCAAAGCTTCTGCTTCGTCTTTAAAGGTAGTCACACCGACCACTGGACCAAAAATTTCTTCTTGGAACACGCGCATATCATTGCGACCTTTTAGCAAAGTAGGTTCAACATAAAAACCTTTGCTGAAACCTTCAATCATAGCAGGGCCACCGCCGATAAGTACTTCAGCACCCTCTTTTTTACCAATATCTAGGTAACTTAGAATTTTGTCATATTGCTGTTCTGAAGCCTGCGCACCCACTTGGGTTTCTGTATCCAATGGGTTGCCACGTTTAATTTGCTGCGTACGCGCAACTACCAGTGAAATGAAATCATCGTAAATGGATTCTTGAATCAATGCTCTAGAAGGACAGGTACATACTTCACCTTGGTTGAAGAATGCCAACACAGTTCCTTCAACACATTTGCTTAGATATTCATCTTCATGATTCATTACGTCTTCAAAGTAGATATTTGGAGACTTACCACCTAACTCAACGGTAGAAGGTATGATGTTTTCAGCCGCACATTTAAGAATATGAGAACCAATTGGTGTAGAACCGGTGAATGCAATTTTTGCAATACGTTTGCTGGTTGCTAAAGCTTCACCCGCTTCTTTACCAAAACCATTTACAATATTTAGCACCCCTGGTGGCAATAAATCACCAATCAGTTCCATCAGTACCAGAATCGACGCTGGAGTTTGTTCTGCTGGTTTCATGACCACACAGTTACCCGCCGCCAATGCTGGGCTCAATTTCCAAGCAGCCATCAGAAGTGGGAAGTTCCAAGGGATAATTTGGCCAACAACGCCTAGCGGTTCATGGAAGTGATAAGCGATGGTGTTCTCATCAATTTCACTCATATTGCCTTCTTGAGCACGCAAACATCCTGCAAAATAGCGAAAGTGGTCGACACATAACGGAATATCTGCGTTTAAAGTTTCACGCACAGCTTTACCGTTATCCCAAGTTTCAGCAACCGCCAGCATTTCAAGATTTTGCTCAATACGGTCAGCAATTTTCAAAAGCGTATTAGAGCGGTCAGTTGCAGACGTTTTGCCCCAAGCATCTTTTGCTCTATGTGCTGCATCTAGGGCTAAGTTAATGTCTTCCTCAGTTGAACGAGGAATTGAACAAAAGACCTCATTGTTAACAGGCGATACGTTATCAAAGTATTGTCCTTTGACCGGTGCGACCCATTCGCCACCAATGTAGTTGCCATACTGTTGTTTAAAAGTTACGAGTGAATTTTCTTGTCCAGGTTGTGCATATATCATTTTGTTAACTCCGGTGTTCATATTTAGTAAAAGCGTTACCAGTTTGCCGGACTTTGCACCTTCAACTCAGAATTGAGTTGGCAGTCACACCGGCACCGGCTGCCGGAAAATAATTTTTGCCCCTACCTAGGGGCAAAAATTGAAAGCTATTGGTTAAAAGTTCACAATGGCTCCAAGGGCGATGGACTTAACCTCTTCGCTCGCATCACCAATGGATATTTCATTCATGTCGTATTCGACAACAAAGGTCACTGCGCTGTTATAACTATGGAACCACGCGACTTGAGCGCCATCCATTTCCCAAGGGGTTTGAGTTTCAACTTCAGTATTGCCATACGACAAGACAAATCGATTAGCGCCAGTTTTATACGAGCCTTGCACTAGATAGCCACTGCTATCCACTTCATTTCCGTCTTCATATAACAAGTTTTGTAAACCTAATGCGTTATCTGTGGGACCGAGCAACAAACCGATGGCTTCCCCAGTAAAACCAGAGGCGTTTAGCGCGAAGCCACCCATATTGAGTTTTGCACCATAAGAATAGCCTGTGGAATCAACGTCACCTTGAATGTCGCTCTCAGTGCTTTGCGAAAGAAAACCGACAAAGGCATTGAACATTCCGTCTTCAAACTTGCTGGTGTAAGTTAATTCTCCCTCAATTCTTGGCGTGCTCTCTTCACTCGATCGACCAGGGCCTGTGTCAGTAGAAGTATTAGCAGGGTCGATCAAACCAATGGCTAATTTAAAACCGCCGGCAAATTCAGGTGAACGATACGTAATTTGAGCCGTTGGCATTGGATATGTGTAACCTGTACCAATATTTCCAAAGGAAACACCTTGTCCATCAATCAAACCGAGGGTGTCGTTAACGTTGCCGTAACCTTGTAATATTTCGTCTAGAAAAATATTAGAACGGTTAAATAAGGTAAAATCTTTGCCTATTAATACCTGCCCCCAATCAAAATCCAAAGTGGCATAAAACTGACGGACATCGATTCCTGTTGAGGTTACGCCTGAATTACTGTCATTTATTGTGACCCAAAAAGAAGAGCGCCCACCAACCTTAACGCCGTCAATTTCTTTGCTAAAATTCATACCCACATAGTTAGGTAGAAAGCCCATTTTGACTCTAGACTGGTCGCGATCTATTCCTGATATGTCGTTGTCTGTGCTGCTAGACACGTAAAATGTATTGAAAGACGCATCAACTGTGACACTTGCCACCTCTGGATCGTCATAGATTGTTATTGCTGCAGAAGCTGCGCCGCTAACTAAGCCTAAAACTGCCAAACTAACTTTAGTAAATGTAAATTTATTCATGTTCATGTGTACCCTGTTTGATTGTTAGTATTATTGGTTGAGCAACATGAACTATCTATCCCGGGTTACTCCAACCCTATGCATCGATACGTTGCCGACGCACTTTTTTTGTTGATTTAGTATTGTTTGCTAACGGCAAATTAGAAACTCGTCGATTGGGCTCTTTGTGTTGCACTTTAGTCCTCAAAAAGAAAGCGACTAAAGATCTAGTTCTAAAGTAGTAGCCAATGGAAGTAGTTCGATTAGGGCTGGAAAGTATTAGAAAAACAGTGCGTAAAGTGCAGGCTTGTTAACTACTAATTAACACAAAATAAACATATGATTCAGTAACTAATGTCACCCTAGAATTGTGGCATCGTAAGTGTCAAACTGCGCTCCCAAATTATGTTTAAGAAGGCTGTATTCATATGATTTTTCTAACTAAAACCCTTCAGCAAGTATCACCACTTACTCGCTTAAGTGAATCAATTCGACTTTCACACTTAGGTTTAGTCGCCTGTTTATTGCCATTCTCCGGGATCGCGCAGGAATCGCCCGATGGAATAGAAAGAATTACAACTACAGCCACTAGAGTTGCAACCAACACTTCCAACTTGCCATATGTAGTAAGTACAGTAGACGAGCAAACATTAGGGTTGCTAGCTCCCACTCATATCGAAGAAGCCCTTAGCTTCATTGCCGGCGCTGGGGTGCAACGAGGAAATGGCCAAGAATATCTACCCGCCCTGCGTTCGCAAGTAATGGCTGGTTCAGGTGCTTGTGGTGGCATTCTCACCGCAGAAGATGGCATACCTTTGCGGGCCGCGGGATTTTGTAATATCAACGAGCTTTTTGAAGCCCACAGTGAAATGGCTCAAAGCATAGATGTTATCAAAGGGCCGGGCTCTGCATTTTACGGTTCAAATGCCGTACACGGAGTCATAAACGTAATCACACCGGACACCACAGTAGATGCAGGGTTATTCGGTATAGATTACGGTTCTTACGGATATAATCGATACAAATTTCGACAAGGTGCAGACTTCGGTAACTCGGGGATCGGTATCAATGCCAGTGTCACCCGCGATTCAGGATATCGAGATGAAGAAAGTGTCGACCAAGAAAAAGTTAACCTACGCCATCGTTTTGAAGCAGATAACTTGACCCTCACCACTGGACTCACTTATACCAATTTAGACCAAGAAACCGCCGGCTATATTACTGGTTTCGAAAGTTACAAAGACGAAGACTTAGCACAGGCCAACGAAAACCCAGAAGCCTTTAGAAAAGCCAAGTCTTTTAGATTATGGTCAAACGCACTTTGGAATTTAAGCGACCAAGATGTGCTCTCCATAACACCTTATATGCGTAACCAAAACATGTCGTTCTTAATGCATTTTTTACCTGGCACACCGATGGAAGAAAATGAACAAGACGGCTTTGGTGTGCAGTCAATGTGGAAACACAGCGCTTCTGACAACCTCACCGTTAGCCTAGGTTTAGATGCAGAACAAACCGATGGAAGTATGCGCCAATATCAAGATGCTGAAACCGAAGGTTCTGCGTTTTTAACAGCAACGGTACCCATTGGAATGCATTATGATTATGATGTCGAAGCCACCTTATATGCACCTTTTATATCAGTGGATTGGCAGCAAGATAATTGGTTAGTGTCATTCGGTTTACGCTACGAAAATATGAATTACGACTACACCAATAATATGTTAAGTGGCCGCACAAAAGACGATGGTACTGAATGTAGTTTCGGTGGTTGCCGCTACAGTCGTCCACCTTCTTCTGAAAACAGCTATAGCAATACTTCCCCAAAGCTCGGTATCCGTTATCAGTTTTCTCAGCACACACAATTTTACGCCAACTTATCCCGAGGCTATCGCGCACCACAAGCAACAGAACTCTATCGCCTGCAACGGGAACAAGAAGTCGCCGATTTAGACTCTGAAACAGTGACAAATGCCGAAGTTGGGGTAAAAGGACAATTTGATGGACTGAGTTATGTAGTATCCATCTATAACATGAATAAAGACAACTTCATCTTTAGGGATAGTGACTACTACAATGTGAACGATGGTGAATCAAGACACCGGGGAATTGAGTTAGAGTTACAATATCAATTAGCCGAAAACTGGGATTTGATGGTAGCTGCAAGCTACGCTAAACATACCTACTCCTATAGCCAAATTCTCAGTGACATTGATATCAATGGCAACTACATTGATACCGCGCCAAAAACCATCGCTAATACGCGCCTAGGGTGGGATATTAATGCATCAGCCAGAGCCGAATTAGAATGGGAGCACATGGGCAACTATTACACTGATCCTGAGAACCTTCACCGTTATGATGGCCATGATGTATTAAATTTAAGAGCCTCAATGCAAGTTACTGACGCGCTCACGTTATTTGCCAGAATCAACAATTTAACCGATACCAGTTATGCAGAAAGAGCGGATTACACCAGTTTTGGTGGAGATCGTTATTTCCCTGGTAGACCTAGAAACCTGATGATGTCACTAGATTACAAATGGTAGACATAGAAATAAGAGCAGTGACAATGAATTGTTAATGCTCAATATCATCATTTTTGCGGCAGTGTTTCACTGCCGCATTTATTTAACCCGAACTAGTCTTTCAAGATAAGCCTTTTACAACATAAATGTCCTATCTGGAATGATTGGAGAACATATATGAAGAAAATTATAGTTGTAGGAGGAGGCGCTGGCGGCCTTGAAATAGTCAAACGCCTTAGTCAAAAGCTAGGGAAAAAAAACAAAGCAGAAATCATTTTGGTTGATAAAAGCCAGAATCATGTCTGGAAACCGCTTTTACATGAAGTCGCGGCAGGTGTTATTGATAAAAATTCAGATGGCATCAACTATCGAATTCATGCAGTTGCCAACAAATATCAATTTCAACTGGGCAATATGTGCCACATCGACAAACAAAATCAACAAATAGAACTTGCGCCTTTGTATGATGAAAATGCGCAGTTAATCTTACCTAAACGCACTTTACAGTATGACACCCTAGTTCTTGCTATTGGCAGTGTTTGCAATGACTTTGGTACACCAGGAGTAGCCGAACACTGCTATTTCCTCGATTCACTCGCGCAAGCAGAAAGCTTCCATAAAGCTTTGCTTAATCAACTTCTGCGGATTAACCAAAAAGGTGTAGAAAGTAAACCATTACATGTCGCAATAGTAGGTGGTGGCGCTACCGGTACGGAATTAGCCGCTCAACTGCACCACGTCGCCAATCTCGCCAGAGCCTATGGCATGCCGGAAATGTCTGCCGCTAAATTAACGGTAACTATTATTGAAGCTGGGGAGCGCATTCTTCCAGCATTACCCGAAAAAATCACCAACTCAGCTCGCCAGGCTTTAACCAAGTTGGGGATTAAGGTTTTAGAAGGTACAAAAGTTATTTCGGCGCAAAAAGAGGGGTTCATGACAAGCGATAATGAGTTGATTGAAGCCGATTTAATGGTCTGGTCAGCGGGTGTAAAAGCACCTGATTTTATTACTCAACTGGGGATCTTTGAAACCAATCGCGCGAATCAAATTTTGGTCACGCCTTATTTAAAAAGCACCTTAGATGAAAATATATATGCCATTGGTGATTGCTGTGGGTTCCAACAAGAAGATGGCCGCTGGGTGCCTCCACGGGCGCAATCAGCTCACCAAATGGCCAGTACTGCAGCAACCAATATAATCAATGAATTTAAGCATAAACCGGCACAAAAATATCAATACAAAGACTATGGCTCATTGGTGCATTTGAGCAAATACAGCACCGTGGGAAATTTGATGGGTGCACTGTCAAATAGCAGTATGTTTATAGAAGGGCGGTTAGCCAAATTGGTTTATGTCTCCCTTTATAATATGCACCTATTCGCTATTCACGGCTGGTTTAAAGGGATATTTATTTTGTTTTTCCGCAAAGTCAGGAACATTGTGGGTCCCAAGTTGAAACTTCACTAAGCGCCACTTGCGCCGACACAAAAAAGCCCGATTTTGTCGGGCTTTTCTAGCACAGCTTAATGTCGTATCTAACAAAGTATGAGTTTGTTTAAATTAACAACCTGTGATTGTTTGCGTGAAAGTAGGCTCCCTAGTCGATCGTGCTGACACATAACGAATCTTGCAGTTACTAGGGTCAGGAGCATCGCTAATTTGCACATCAATAGAACCTAGCTGGCCGCTGCAATTTCCGCCGACCCAAGTAAAACTGTCATCAATTTCAACAGCATTGGCAATCCCGCTAGGATGAGGGCAGGCATAACCACATCGCAAAGTAATAGATTCACTGCCCAACTCAATAGTAGGGTCAGTATCGCAATCGGTTTTTTTCTCGATTGTGGCTTTAAAGTGGACTAAATCAGACGCTGAGCGCAATGTTCCTTCCAAGCCATCTAATGTGGCCAATCGAGCATCGGTACTCAGATCAATAAATCGAGGAGCAGCCACAACCGCTAAAATGCCAAGAATAACGATGACTACTATTAGCTCAATAAGAGTAAATCCATGATTTTTGTTGTGCACAACAATGCTCCTTGTAAATAACTTTTTAACCAATTAACTCATTAACGATCTTCTGTTAAATAATATTATGCTGAAAAAAGATCAAAGTGAAATGATTACTTATATATTTATCAATAACATAGAATACATCCGTATAATATTTGATTCCCAATGCCTGCGTTCCACTACGCTTTATTTTACGGTCACTTTTAATTATTTCGGAAATCTATTAGGATTATGAAAATCGATTTTTGAAGGAATGCTAGTGCAGCGTAGTAAAGGGTTTACCCTAATAGAACTAATAATAGTCATCGTCATCCTCGGCATTTTGGCCGTCACGGCTGCCCCGCGATTCATTGATTTGTCATCGGATGCAAACGCATCTGTGCTGAAGAATATTGGTGGACAACTGCAATCAGCCAATGATTTAGTCTACGCAAAGTCGGTGATTAAGCAGCAACACAACAAAGATAGAGATTCTGATCCTGAAGATGGTGAAACAGGTGTAACTGTGAACGGTGTATTTATCGCTACCGTCTATGGTACTCCATGGATATACTCTGGTACTGCGCTAACCAATTTCATGGACATTGATATACTTGACCAAGGTTACAATGAACATACTGAAATCTGCGAGTACAGTGGGGATTTTTGTTTTATGTATTTCAACACTAGTTCAGCCCCAGCGACTTTAGATTTATCTTTTTCTCCCGGTGTGGCAAGTATCATCTATCCAAAATCGAAGAGTGTCGCAGACGATTGCTTCGCCTATCATATTTTTGATAGAACAGACAACACTGCGCGGGCGGGTTCTGTTACCACAGGATGCTAATTAAATTTAGCATCCCTATTTGGCACCTCAGATTTCTACTCAGCACTAAGTAATTGCCAAAACAATTAGCAATATGAATGCATATATTAAAAACGCATTCTTAGGCCGGCATTCACAATGAAACCGTCATTACGCGACCATATATCGGTAGTCCATTGACCATCAGGCGCTCTGATTAGTAATACCAATGGATCTTCTTTGGTCTGGCGGATACCCAGAAGGTTTTCCGCATTCACAAACCAACTAAATTGACCTAAGGTTATTTCGCCCAACAAACCAAGATGCCAATAAGGTTTACTTTCAGAACGATAGGGATTACCGCTTAATCGCTGTTTTCCAGTGTAATAGGCTTCAAAACCAATCCGGCCTTTCCCGTGCTGTTCCCACATTGCTACCAAACCCGCAGAATGTTTAGGAGTGAGCTTGATACGTTGACGCTGCTTAGTTGTTTGATCAACCTCGGTGGCATCTAAAAAGAGATAGCTGGCGGTGACTTTAAAATCCTGCCATTTATAACGCAGCATTAATTCTGAACCGTAAATCCTTGATTCACCTTGCGCATTTACTAAACGCACGCGGTCTAGGGGACCATCGATTTCAGATGCATAAGCTTCTAATTCTGTGACATGCTCAACATTTGATGCGAAAAAAGTAACGTTTGCTTCTAACTGATCAAATTGACGCCCAATATCCAATGAAGAGGTAACCGCCGTTTCTTCTTGAATGTTTTGAAGCGGTGCCAAGCGTGATAGGCCAGCAGCTTCGATTTCTTCCACAAAGGGCGTTGGTGCAAAATAGCCACGGCCATAAGATGCTCTAACGGTCCAATCTTGCGGACGGTATAACACTGATACTCGAGGGCTCAACTGGCTGCCATACTCGCTGTGATCATCTAAACGCATACTTAATGAAGTTGATACCTGCTCGCTGAATTCATAATCAGCTTGGGCAAATAATCCTGGGACATCAAAGGTGTAATCAAACTCAGGATAATATTCTGACTCAAAACTATCTGACTGCATGGCTAGGCCAACTACCCATTGCGATTTATCGGTATAACCAGACAGAGTACTTTCCAATAAATAACTCTCATGGCTATCTTCATCTAGGTCTTCACCAAATTGTTTATCGTGTTTCTGCAGCATCGCAGAACCGCGCACATTCCAGGTTAAGACATCCCCTAAAGGTCCGGTAGCAATGATGCCACTATCGATTCGCTCACTGTCTTGAGTTTGTTCGAAAAAACTTCCATCGGGCAAGGTATAACCTTCGAGGGTGCCACCTAGACGATTTTCAGTCATGTAGCCTGCGGTAGCATAAACAGTCGCGCCATTTTCTCCTTCCCAAAATAAGCGAGGTCGAGCGGTATAGCGTTCATAGCCAGCCATATCAATCCAACCGTCATCATCAAAATCTTGTGTGCTTTGATGATGGCCACCAGCGGTCAATGATACGCCTAAAGAATCATTTACCGGAGTAGCTAAATAAGTGGTGACGTCTTGTCCATCTCGGGAAGTAAAATTAAATAACACTTCTCCTTCGGCTTCATCTGAAGGTCTGCGAGAGACGAGATTGATCACGCCGCCCATTGCTGAACCACCATAAAGCGAAGAAGCTGAGCCTTTGATGATTTCAACACGGGCTAAATCAGTTGGCGGAATTTGTAACAAACCAATAGAAGCAGCTTGCCCACCATAAAGGGCTAAACCATCATTTAGCAACTGCGTATAACGACCATAAAGCCCCTGCAAACGAATATTAGCACTGCCTAATGCCGGAGATGTGGTTTGAACTCTTACGCCCCCTGTTTCGGCCACTAGCATAGAAATATTACCCGGGCGCATCATGGCTTTTTCTTCGAGCTCTTCTTGGTTAATCACTTCTATTCGAACAGGTTCATCGGTAACGTTGCGACCAACTCGCGTAGAGGAAACAGTGATAGTTTCAACCTCGTCGTCATGCTCGTCGTGCTCGTCGTGCTCGTCGTGCTCGTCAGCATCATTAAGTTGATTTCCAGCAAACTGTCTATTTGTTTCCTGTTGCGAAGATTGCTGAACCTTAGATGAGACATTTTCAGATTCGAGCGGGTTACCCTGTGATTTAAATGAACCGAGCAAACTTAGGGTAAGGATGAGTATAAGAGAGGGTCTGGTGGAATAATAACAACGCACAGTGATTAAATACCTTTAAACTAGAGTGTGTGAAAATTGTCCCTGATGCGGGGCTCGAACAAAGAATAATATCACACGTAATCTCATTCACTTAACCGATTTTTGTGCGCAAATCGATTAAGTGAATTCGATTCCATAGTTCGTTCAGTTAAGTATCCCCTAAACTGAAGATTATTGAGGACTTTACACTAATCTAGAAGGCATAAGAGGCATACAAACGTAATGTTCGAGGCTGCCCAGGGCCAATAAATTCAGGTGATTCTATATCAGGGTATAGGTCTCCTAATACTTCGTCAGCTTCACCATAGGTTCCAAAGGTCTCAAACTCCTCATCGAAGGCATTTTCTAGGCGGATAGCTAAATTAATACCATTTTCAAACCCATAACTCGCGGCTAGGTTTACAATTGTATAACCAGATAGTTGGCGGTTCTCGTTAGCTTCATCTCCGCGGAAATATTGGCTTGAAGAATAGTTAATATCTGCGTTAAGAGCGAACGCTTCGCTAACCGCGTAATCAAAAGATATGCTTGCTTGAGTGGTTGGCTGACCAGGAATTTTGTCTCGCGGATTAACTTGTCGATTTGGCCCCAAAGGATTTTGCGGGCTAAACGACATAAATGACGATTCAAAAGTAGCCTGTAGATAACTAAATTGCGCGTCTATATCCAACTTGTCGATACTATGGGCTAAGCCCAACTCGATACCTTGGCGACGGGTTTTATCCACATTCACGAAGTAGCCAACTGAGGGACGATCACCGGCTTGTTGGAAGATAATATCGTCCTTACTGTCACTGCTATAAATAGCAGCGCTAAGTTGGCCATTCTGATATTGCCATTGAGCACCCAATTCAATGGTATTAGTCACCACTTGCTCTAACGGAGGATCGGCAACAAAACCATTGGGTAATTTACACGGATCATCCTCATCAGCGCAACTTAACTCAGCAGGGCTAGGCGTTCGAGAGGATTGACTATAACTACTATAAACCGATAGATCACCAGTCTGATAATGGACAGCAAACGACGGATTGAAATGATTAAATTGATGTTCTCCATTTAGCGAGCCTGGACCAGTCTCTACACCGTCTACCATGTCAATATCTGAGCGATTGTAGCGACCCGATAGTTGCAACGACCATTGTTGGTTTAAAACGATGTTATCACTGAAAAACAGATGCAGATGGCGTACATCAGTTGTTAATCTAACCATAGAATCTAGGTCATATACTCCAATGCCCATCACATCGCGACTATCTTCGGCGCTATCGTTATTTAGTATGGCGAATTCAGTATCACTACTGAAATCAATTGAAGCCACATCAATCCCTAGTCCTGCAGTCCAATGATGCACTAGGCTGGCGGCTTCGACCTTGCCGCTTAGCTCTGCGCTGATACCTGAAGATTGATTTTTCGTTAAACTTGTATTGGCTGTGCCATCTATGTCGTCGGCATCAAATGATGAGATATCTTCAAGGGGGGTTAGCGCGGCATAATCCACAAAGTGTACAGCATCATCGGCTTCAAATTCGTCATCTTCTTCCGCCTCATCATCGCCCTCTAAATCGTCATCTAATTCTGCAATTTCGGCATCTTCATCTTCGACACAAAGGGTTTCACCAAAACCAATATCACACTCTTCATAATCACTATCGTCACCGTTGTAAGTGACAATTTCATTTTTCCGATAATAAGCGTTTACCACTAAATTGGTGTCTTCAGAGAGCGTCCATTGATTTTTCAAACTAATAAAGCGTAGCGCAGTTTCAGTTTGATCAGGCCGAGTAAAGATTGCGTCGCGTCCTTCAAATGGAATTAACTCAACAGGAATAGCGCCATTACCAATTAACCTATTATCGCTCGCAGCTAGGGTCAACTCTGAAAAGTGGTTATCGCCTTGGTAGCTAATTGTTGAAAATAGCTGTTTTATTTCGCTATCAGAATAATCTCGCCAGCCATCTTCTTGGTAAGAGTTGACGTTCACATAGTAAGCCCACTCTTCATTGTTACCACCGGATTCAAAATTAATCCCCTGCTGACCAAAATCTCCTGCTTGCAGACTTATTTTATTCTGTTCAAAGTTAAAACCGTTTTTAGAACGCAAAACCAATGCGCCACCAAGGGTGTTTTGACCAAACAATGGATTCGCGCCAGCGACTAGGGAAACTTGCTCTAATGCCGATGTTGGCAACAAATCCCAATTCACGGTGTCACCAAATGGTTCGTTGAAGCGTGTACCGTTTAAATATACTGATAATCCTTGAGGAAGACCTAATAAAGGCGATGCGGTAAAACCACGATATTGTACATCTGGTTGAAATGGATTATTAGTCACATCATTGATCGACACACTAAATAACTGGCTATCGAGTAAACGAGCCAAAGACGGACCATATTGAGGCGCCAAATCAGAGCTGTCTAGTACCTGATTGACAGAATATATACTCCCAACACTTTGCACACCAAGTGGGGATACTCCGGTAATAACTAGCTTTTCAATAATTTCAGGTCCGGGATGCTGAGCCATCGTAGAAAAACTCATTATCAGCATCGAAAATGATACGCTCCGTCGCTTCATGTCTATTGACCTTGTATTTGTTATTAACTTTTGGTTAACAATCCTAATTCAGAAGAGTGCCAAACGCCTATTGGCTAAAGGGTTAACCAAAGGGGTACTTTAGTAGTAGTGGCACCAAGAGAGGTACAAACTAATTAGCCCTCAATCTTCGTATTTCCCTTAGTTTTAAAGTTACTATCGCGGCAATTGCAGCACCTCCAATGCTGGCAGCACATTTCCTGTTGTATTTATACAAATTTGGTAAGTAGGCAAAATCATGCCGTGTTAGCTATAAAATTAAAAAAATGAGTGCTTAACAGGTGACTCAAAAAGCACCACCAATAACTTTTAATATTTTAAAATTCAATTACTTACCTTGAACCTTTGACCTTTACATAATCTTTACACAAATTGGAATCAAATCTGCTTTGTAGCTAGTTGAAGTTAACCAACCGGAGCAAAATATGAATATTATGTCGATAGGTGGAGGTGGCCCAGATCCTGCTGCCCGTGAGAAAGAAAAAGCTCAGCAACAATTTGATATCGCTGACACTAATGAAGACGGAGTTGTCAGCGCTACTGAGTTTATGGCAGCGTTAACAGCTGAAGGCGTAGAGAGCACCAAATCAGCTGACATGTTCAGTAACATGGACTCAAATAGCGATGGTAATTTGAGCCAACAAGAACATGACAAAGCCGTTCAAGAGCGTGAACAAAAAATGACGCAAATGATGGCCCAAATGGACGGGGAAATTGGTCTGTACGGTGAAAAAGACTCAGAAAAAGCGGTAAATTTTGACTCGTTCAAAAGCATGTTGTCTTCGATTGCTGATGATACAAAAGACCAGACTACGGCTTCACGCTTGAAAGATCTTCTAACCGAATTAGAATCTGAAGGTTATTCAAAAGAGGGCGTCCAAAAATCGGTGGAATTGATGAATAAGGTCGCTCCCCCCATAAATACGACTGCCTAATTAAGGGATGTTTTGATTGTTAACAACCCCTTCCCCACATAAGTCATCAAACCTAATAGGGAAAATCCCAGTACGTAAATTAGGTTTGATGCTTTTTAGTTAGCTTTTTAACCATATAAAATTGGTTTGCTAATAGAGTCCATGTCACATCTTAGGACTAGACAAACGTCATGTTTTTTATATTTTTATGTTATTAGCTTAATTGTACATATTCCCTTTTAAACCTGTCTGGTTTAAGGTGACCGACTGAATAAGAGCATGTAATTACCACCAGTAAAAGAATACACTATTGGTTTAACGTCATTCAGATCACGAATACTTCCATGTACTCAAATTAATAAAAATAAGACTGTAGGGACTAATTTATGGACTGGGTTTCCATCATACCGCCATTGATTGCGATATTTATCGTGTTTTGGAAGAAAGAAGTCATCATGGCATTATTGATGGCTGTACTAAGTTCCGAGACACTTATATTACTCACTTCAGCTTCTGAAAGTGTGATTTTAGCACCAATATCTTCGGTTGAACGAGTGGTAGCGGTAGCCACCAGCGCAGGAAATACGCGCATTCTATTGTTCAGTATACTAGTGGGTGCATTATTAGCCTATATCAGAGATTCAGGCGGTGTTACAGCCACCGTAAACTGGTTAACCCATCGTGGTATTGCCAACAATCGCCGACAAGTAGGCGGCTTGACGATGTTAACCGGCATAGTGATCTTCATTGAATCGAATCTAAGTGTGCTTACTGCTGGAATATTTGCTCGCGGTTTGTTTGATAAATTTGGTATGAGCCGGGCGCGACTTGCCTACCTTATTGACAGCACCAGCGCGCCCGTTTGTATTTTAATTTTACTGAATGGTTGGGGCGCCTTTGTACTTGGTTTACTCGATGGTTATGAATTAGAAGAATCTTCAGCCAGTATTTTGTGGGGCACAGTTGCATTCAACTTCTATGCAATTATTACCTTGGTCATTGCTGCTTACACTGTGTTTGCGGATAAAGTTCACGGTCCAATGGCAAAGGCTGAGCAGCAACTCGATGCCACTAAAAGTAAACTTTCTGCCGCGCCAGCCACCAAAGCCCGTTACATGGTAGTCCCTATATTAACCATGGTACTAAGCATGGTAGGTTTTATGTTTTGGACTGGCAACGGCGTTTTATCTGACGGCAGTGGCAGTAAATCCGTATTGTATGCCACGGTCTTAGCTACTGTTGTTGCTTATTTCTTATTGTTGACTGGCAAACAATTTAATCATCATCAAGCGGTGGAGATTGGTTTTAAAGGCATGGGAGAACTCTTACCCTTGGTAACCATAGTACTGCTTTCTCTGACCTTAGGCGCTAGCTTAAAAATATTAGGCACGGGCACATTTGTAGCAGGCATGGTTGGTGAGTACTTACCATTAGTATTTGTTGTACCAATGTTGTTTATTGCTGGGGCGATTATGTCATTTACTACAGGGACATCGTGGGGCACATTCGCTATTCTAATCCCCATAGGCGTGCCACTGATTCAACAACTGGGTTTACCTCCTTCGTTGGTCATCGCTGCGATTTTGGGTGGTGGAATATTTGGTGATCACTGTTCACCAATATCAGACAGTACAGCGGTGTCTTCATTAGCTTCGGGGTGTGATTTACTCGAGCACGTTCGCACTCAATTACCCTACGCGCTGGTTGCCGGTGGATTAACTCTGGTTGCTTATTTTATTGCTAGTTTACTTATGATTGGATAGATACTTATGCGTACATTATTTGTTTTATCTTTTGTTATTTTCCTCAGTGCCTGTACTCAGACAGGTATCGACAAAGCCAAGGGCGACTATGCTGTGGCAATGCCTGATAAATTTGGTGCTGATGTTGCGCTGGCCGTTTTAGACGAAGGCGGTAACGCGATAGATGCTGCTATTGCTGCCCAGTTTGCCCTAGCAGTTACCTTTCCAGAAGCTGGAAATATTGGCGGTGGTGGATTTATGACAATCTATTTTAATCGTCAAACTGACTTTTTAGATTATCGTGAAATGGCTCCTGCTGCAGCGTCTCGAGATATGTACCTTGATGAACAAGGCAATGTGGTCTCGGTCCAGTCATTATTTGGTGCAAAAGCATCCGGAATTCCTGGTACAGTAGCGGGCATGTGGGAAGCGCATAAAAAGTATGGCAAGTTACCTTGGACTCGTTTAGTTCAGCCAGCTGTTAGCCTGGCCAAAGACGGTTTTATTGTGCCTGAGAAATTGGCTGAAAAAGTGACTCGTTATATCGCTCGTAAAAAGGAAAATGGCATTGAAAGTAATTTTGAAGACTACTTCGCGGATGCCACTAAGTCAGGTATGTTGTTCAAACAGCCCGAGTTAGCTGCAACCCTTGAGCGTATCCGCGATCTTGGTGTAGATGGATTTTATAAAGGTGAAACTGCCGAACACATTGTTTCCTTTATGCAAAAAGATGGCGGTTTAATTACATTGGAAGACTTAGCTTCTTATCAAGCTAAGTGGCGCACACCGATAAGCTTTCCATGGCGTGGTTATACTTTGATCACCGCTCCACCACCGAGTTCAGGTGGTATTGCCGTTGCTCAGTGGTTAGGCATGATTGATGCTGTTATTCAAACCAATCCATTGCCTAAACAAAACTCTACGGCCTATTTGCACTTAGTCTCAGAGGCAGGTAAACGAGTTTTTGCCGATCGCGCCGAATACTTAGGTGATCCAGATTTTATCGATGTTCCGCAAACTGAGTTAATGCTCCCTGAATATATTCAATCCCGTGCAAACGACATTAACTTAACCGCTATCTCAGCCACCAGCGACATCAAACCAGGCTTACATGAGAGTGAGGACACCACACACTTTTCCATTGTTGATGGTTGGGGTAATGCCGTTGCCAATACAACCACTATCAATTTGAGTTTTGGGGCGGGTGTAGTAGCGGAAGGTGCAGGCTTTTTATTAAATGATGAAATGGATGATTTCAGTGCTAAGCCAGGCGTTCCAAACTTCTTTGGCGCAATTGGCGGTGAAGCCAATGCAATTGCCCCTTTCAAACGTATGTTATCGTCAATGTCTCCGACTATTGTGCTTGAGGACGAAACGGTGAAACTGGTAACAGGCTCACCTGGCGGTACCACCATCATATCCTCAGTTACCCAATCAATACTCAACACATTGTTATTTAATATGAGCGCCGAAGAAGCTGCAAATAGCCCGCGTTTTCATCACCAATTATGGCCCAAGGACACCATCAGAGTGCATCCAGGTATCAGTGATGCTACGTTAAACTCGCTGCAAGAAATGGGTTACATCATAAGCGAAGGTCGCTTTGGCGATGTACATTTGATTTTGCAAAAAGACGGCGAACTTAGTGCTGCCTCAGAAAAAAGTGGCAGAGGAAAAGCCAAAGTGGTATCTGCAAACTGATGCGTATTGAACCGCACTTGTACAGAGCGGTTAAGATTGCGAGGAGACTCTCTCCTCCTCGTGAACAGGATCTGGGATCAATAAACTCATCACAATGGCGATAACGCCGGCTGTGGTAATCGCAGAAGAAAATATATTTCGCAGCGCTTCAGGTAGTCCTTGAAGCGCATTTGGCTCCATTAACACCCCAAAGCCAGCGCCAAATGAAGTGGCCATAATCAGTGTTTTGCGTCTGTCGATAGGTTCACTTGCCAGAATTTTAATACCGGCCACCGCAATAGTGGCAAACATCACTAAAGTCGCGCCGCCCAAAACAGGTTTAGGAATTGATTGCAATACACCTCCAATTACCGGAAACAAACCTAACAACACCAAAATACCGGCGATATAAAACCCGACGTGTCGACTCGCCACTCCGGTTAGTTGGATTACCGCATTGTTTTGCCCAAAAGTGGTATTTGGAAAGGTATTGAACACCGATGCCAATGCAGAATTAACCCCATCGGCCAGAATACCGCCTTTAATGCGCTTTAAGTATTGTTCACCTTTGATGGGCAAACCACAAAACAAGCTGTTAGCCGTCAAGTCACCAGAGCTTTCCAGCGCCGTCATCAGATAAATCAGCGCAACGGGTAAAAACACCTCCCAATCAAAATTTAAACCGTATTTGAAAGGCACGGGTATGCTAAACAAAGGTTGTTCACCAATATGTTCCACCGAAACGATACCTAACCAGTAGGCCAGCAATGTTCCTAATCCCATACCAACCATGATGGCTGATAACCTAACCCATGGGTTTGACGAGACATTGAGTACAATGATAGTCACCAGCACAAAAATTCCAATATATAAATTTTGCGTATCGCCAAAAGTGTCACTACCAAAACCACCTGCAAGGTCTGTCATGCCGACTTTAATTAAACTAAAGCCAATGGTTGTGATCACAATACCGGTGGTGAGAGGGGTAACAATACGCCTCACTTTGGTAATAAATTGACTAATAACAACTTCGATAAAGGCTCCGAGCAAACACACCCCAAAAATAGTCGATAATACCTCCTCGTTGCTTCCCCCTTTGGCTTTGATTGCAAAGCCGGCTACTAAAATGGCACTAACAAAGGAAAAGCTTGTACCTTGTACAGCAATCAAGCCACTACCAATAGGGCCTATAGTTTTAGCTTGGATAAAGGTAGCCACTCCTGATACAAATAACGCCATACTCAATAAATATGGCAACTCAGCCTGCAACCCTAGAGTTCCACCTATTATTAAGGTTGGCGTGATGATCCCCACAAAACAGGCCAGAATATGCTGGGTTGCAGCGGTGATACTTTGCTTTTTAGAGGGAATATCGTTAAGCCCATAGAGCAGTTCAGAATTGGATTTCATTAATTTGCCTTAGGTCTGCCCGTAAATGAGAGTTAGAACTCGATGTCATTGAGTTTGATTTGTCATAGCCAAAACGAATGGGGTTGCGATGCAAGAAAATGACCAAAAGGTCAAGTTTTAAGGATTGTTAATTTTAAAGGCCTAGCAGCCAGATTAGGCTAATTGGACTTATCCCAAGCATAAATGATTGCACTAAAATGATGCGCTATAAGCTGGAATAAAAATGCACTTGCTAATTTGATAGTCGGGGGGAAGTGTTGAATTTCGCCGCAAAACCAATTCCTAATAATGCAAAACGAGTAGTTTCAGGTATAGCTATGACTGGCGTATCTGTGTTCGTTAAGGGCAACTAGCCCAGTGGTAAGAATAGATATGCGTCTTTGAATATTACCGCGCCAACACTAAGTGACTTTATGCTTTGATCTTAGCGAGTTGGGCTGACCAGATCGAGTAAGTCGCCGTTTA
Source organism: Aliiglaciecola lipolytica (assembly GCF_018860635.1). Classification (GTDB taxonomy): domain Bacteria; phylum Pseudomonadota; class Gammaproteobacteria; order Enterobacterales; family Alteromonadaceae; genus Aliiglaciecola; species Aliiglaciecola lipolytica_A. The sequence goes on along the minus strand of NZ_JAHKPT010000022.1, from coordinate 101,499 downwards.
TCACTTGGGCAGGATCATCATTACTCAATTCAGCGGTCAAACTGTCTAATTGCACGACTTTATATACACCTTGGTTAACCGCAGTCAATGCCGCATGACTCAATCCATTTGCGCTAACAGGTAAGCGTTTTTTATAGAGTAGGAATTTATCGCCTAACTTTAGTCCATTGTCTAAGCCCATATTGATGATCAATTTATGGTTATTTGTTCCTACAATTTGCGCAAAGCTCTGCTCACACTGAAGTTTATTAGCAACATCCGACACCGCGCCATTGACAGTGTTAAGTACTGTACGGCCATAGTCACTGCGCCAAAACAAACTGTTATTGGTATCTACATTGTAGTCATCACTGTACTCCCAATCCGCTTCACTATGGTAAGACTCTTGGAATATAATCGTATGCCGATAAACATCCAGTACATATACTTGAATCGTGAAATTGCGTCTTAAAGATACATCGTCTGAAAGCAATTCTTCTTTGACTTGTTCAAATAAACTGATATCGCGAATAAACCCAAACATGACAAACTGCCGTCCATATTCTTTGGACATATAAATGGCTTTGTTGGTTAATTCGTTAAGATGGATTTGGTCATAGGAGTTAACCCCAGTGAACGCCTTGTCAATCAGTCGTACCTTAGGACTGGTTTGTTCAGCACGCAATTGTTGCTCAATGCGTTTACTTATTTGCTTACCGATATCAAAAATACCACCATGGCTAGCTTGCTGGGGTTTTAACACTTGAAACTGGGTAAGCAACACCGAGCGGTTGTATCCATCATGGGGACAATTGAACATAGGTGAGAATTCGACTCTGACGATAACATTAAATACATCTTCATTCACAGATTCACTAAGCACTTCTACTCGCTGAATTTGGCCTTGGGTGGTAATCACCGATTTACTGCTCACTAGTAGTCCATCTAACACCACATCTTCTGCAGAAACAAAACTGCCGTTTTTAAAAGATGCGTCTGCAACTGCATTTTTGATAGCTGTCACTCTTACGTCGCTAACGTCAGCACCGTCTAATTTGACCGTCGCCTCACCTTGTTGCCAAACAGCAAAGGCCCTAGGACAGAGCAGCAAAAGCACCAACAAGGTTGTGCAATTCAACATTTTCATCATAGTTATATTCATTTTTCAGTTAATTGAAAATGCCAAATAATTTATTGATTACTGACTCTTCTTGATTGGAGTGCAATTCGCCTTTGCCACTGTACTCAATGCGTGAATTCCCCACTTTAGAGGAAATAATAGTATTTGAAGCATCAATATCGGCGGTTCGTATTTCACCGGAAAATCTGACGTATTCTTGCCCAGTGTTCAGCGTAATCCACTTCTCGCCGGCAACCACAAGATTATTATTGGGTAAGACTTCTTTTACATATACGGTAATATCACCTTTCAAAGAATTAGATTGATTGGCTTCTGATGATGTATCGAACTCATTTTCTTCATTGTGTTCTATATTTAAGTCTGTTTCATCAATCTGGATAGGTCCAGCAGTAACATTCACAGGTCCTAACTCAAATCGACTACTTTTATCCCTTTGAAAATCGATGGATTTTTTTGACGTAGTTGACTCACTTAGTCGAACTAAAATCATGTCACCCACTTGGTATTTGCGGTGCAACTGATACAGGCTAGCGTCATCGTCTAGTTGAAAAAGTGATCCTGTGGGGACTGCTATAGATTCGACCCCTTCCATGCGGATAGGTCTGTAACTGGGATCATTGGGCATGATCTCTTTGTCTTTTTGACTAATGGCTCTTTGACTAACTTTTGGATTGGTTGGCAGGTTTTCGACAACTTCTTCTTCTACGCTAGGTGTTTGTGAACATGAGCAAACAACAAAACAGAAAAAAGAGATAAAGTGATACTTTTTCATACTCAAATATAACCTCAATTGCTATCTAAAGATAACAACATATTTATGATTAGAATTGCCTCTCACATGCCAAATTCTGAGGTTATTTTACCGAAAAAATAAATCACTTTAGGACCTTTACTAAAACTTTACACTAGCGCTTTTAATGTAAATAGAATTTCAGCCAAGTTGTTTAAGTATATGATACTTGGCTAAATTTTTGGCACGATTTTAGCCTATCAGCATCTACACAACTCCATCCAAAATGCGTAAATTAAGAGTAGTCATTACCCATGAATGTCATAGATACATTACAAAATAACTTAGGTTTAGGCACCGCCGTTGAAACACCTTCTGCAAGTGAATCCTCAGCAAGCTCAGAAGGAATCAATCAGGTGTTTGGTGGTTTAATGTCACTGATGCAGCAAAACGACAGTGATAACTCCGCTGAAGAAAACGCCAACATGGATTCAGCAATTGACAGCATTCAGAAAAGTCTTTTTTCAGCTATTGGGTTAGATCAATTTACTGAAGACTCTTTATCTCAACTGACGTCACTAGATTCAATTGCGAACCTACAAACCTCTTTATTGAGTAGTCTCAGCGCCAACCTTTTCAGTAGTGCGACTGCCGCTATTTCTGCCGAGCCGGAAGTAAGCACCACTGACTTAAGCGCGTTAAATTCTGACACTACCTTGTTGGGTTCAATTCAAGATATTTCAAATTATGTAATAGGTGAAGATGGCTTAGGCATGGATGATTTTTTTGACACTATTAACATTCTAAATCACATTCCTATTGTCTCTGATATTTACCAAAATACATCCCATACCAGTGTGGATCCGGTATCTGAATTATTGGGTGGATTTGTTTATGGGGGACCGATAGGAATGGCTTTTGCCGCTGCCGATATGGCGATTGAATCATTCTCCGGCAAATCCATCTATAACAATGTAACAGACTACATGTTTGAAGATGCCGACAAGGAAACGATAGAATCAACGGTTTCTCAGGTGACCAATACAATTGAACAAGCGAATAAAGCGTATAGCTTTGTTTCTAGAAACTATTAGTAGGTAATAGGCCAAAAACACATGAAATTAAGTGGCAAAATCACGCCCACTTAAGGATAAAAAGCGATGAGCATGGGCAATTTATTGCCTGTCTAACAGCATTAAGATGGATCTGTGTGCAAGGGTTTAGCATTCAATCACAGCGAATTCGATTCACCGCTTGTTGCCATAAAGAATAAGCATGGTCCCTTTCTTGTTTAGAGAACCTTGGCGTAAATGTGTGTTCGCATCGCCACTGTGCACTCAGTTCATCTAAAGATTTGTAGATACCCGCTTGTAATCCGGCCAAATAGGCTGCTCCTAACGCAGTGGTTTCAGTAATTTCAGGTCTATCCACCTCTGCTCCTAAGATGTCAGCTAAAAAACCCATCAACCAATCATTCTTAACCATTCCGCCGTCAACTCGAAGGTTGGTTGCGCGGGCACCATCACTTTCCATGGCTTTTTGCAGATCTTTTGATTGATAACACACTGACTGTAAACCTGCTGCGACTATTTCATTAATACCTGTATCACGGGTTAAACCTAAAATAGCTCCGCGCGCATCAGGGTCCCAATAAGGCGCACCCAAGCCAGTAAACGCCGGCACCAAAAATACACTATTGTTCGGACTGGCCATCTTCGCCAGCGATTCAGTTTCAGACGCCTCTTTGATTAGTTGCAAGCCATCGCGCAACCACTGAATCGTAGCGCCAGCCATGAAGATACTGCCTTCTAAAGCGTAAGTTGTTTCACCGTTTAACCGATAAGCGACCGTTGTTAATAGTCGATTATGAGATTTAAGCGGTGTTAAACCGGTATTCAACACCATGAAACAACCAGTGCCATAGGTTGTTTTTGCCATGCCCTTTTTAAAACAAGTTTGTCCAAACAGCGCTGCCTGTTGATCCCCTGCAACTCCTTGAATAGGGATAGCTTTGCCCAGCAATGTAGGATTCGTTTTACCAAACTCGTCAGCGCTGTCTAATACTGTTGGCAAGATTGATTGCGGGATATCGAATGTTTTTAAAAGTTGTGGATCCCATTGTTGCTTATGAATATCGAACAACATAGTGCGAGAGGCATTGGTTGCGTCTGTGTAGTGGCAGCGTCCTTTGGTCAACCGCCAAATTAAGAATGTATCAACGGTGCCAAAAGCAAGTAAACCAGATTCAGCTTTTTCGCGCGCTCCTTCTACATTGTCCAATATCCATTTAATTTTAGTTGCGCAGAAATAAGGGTCTAATAATAATCCCGTAGTGTCGGTGATATGCTCTACTAGCTGGGAATCTTCACTGAACTGCTTGCAGATCGAGGAAGTTCGCCGGTCTTGCCACACTATTGCAGGATACAGGGTTTTTCCGGTTTTTTTATCCCACACTATTGTCGTTTCTCGTTGATTGGTTATACCAATAGAAACGACTTGAGAAACGTCAATCTGTGCTTCAACAATAACGTCTTTACAGGTTTTCAGGACGCTTTGCCAAATTTCTTCAGGATCATGCTCTACCCATCCATCATCAGGATAGGATTGACTAAACTCCTGTTGCGCAATAAAGCAAGGTTTGCCATCCAATGAAAATAAAATCGCCCTTGAACTGGTAGTTCCCTGATCGATAGCCAGAATATAGTTTTGCACCGCGATTCTCCTTGGCAAAAATGGACATCGAAAAAGTACCCGATGAATGACAAACCTCTAATTTGTGCAGTCCATTAATTTTAGCGTTATAAAGTGCTTTAGCAACTTCATTGTATGCCATTTCAAAATTCAAATTGGTTGATTTGGCATACATGCCAGCACGCCAATGAAAGTAACTGCTACTCTACTCAGCTTAACGTGAATTAAATATATTATACGAAATGGACATAGCCAGATGGTACGCATTGCTACTTAAAGCGCTAAGTTTCAGGTAGACTCCATCCACAAAATTGTTTACATAACAACGGTTTCCGATAACTAGGGCGATCATCTACAGCTCCATTTGCCTATTTTCAGCCGTACTAATGAACACCAATTTAGCGCAATCTTGCCAAGTTACGGTGATGTACTCAATCCAGATAAATCGATAAAAGAAGCAATAAAAAGTCAGCAATTAACCATAGACATAGCTCAACGACCCGCTCTGCAAATTAAACAGGGTCTCTAGTCGAATGTCGCCAGTTTGCATAGTTCCTTAACCTCAGTACATTCTTTAACCGGTGATTAAAAGTGAGTAGTAAAACACTGTATGACAAAATTTGGGATAGCCACGTCGTTAAGCAAAATGAGGATGATACTTGCCTAATTTACATCGATCGTCATCTTGTTCAAGAAGTTAGCACGCCAGTTTCTTTTGCATCATTAAAGCAACGAGGTGCTAAATTACGCCAACCAGCAAAAGCATTGGCGATGGTAGATCACGTTTTACCAACCACAATACCCAGCAGCAACAACAGACAGCACATAGCAGATCCACAAGCAAAAGCGATGTTAATTGCGTTGGAAAATAACGTCGAAGATACAGGAATGCCCTACATTTCAGTAAACGATAAGCGTCAGGGGATTTTGCATATCGTGGGTCCTGAGCAAGGCTTTACATTGCCTGGCACTACTTTGGTATGCGGTGACTCTCATACCGCAACTCATGGTGCATTTGGTAGCCTAGCATTTGGAATAGGCGCAAGTGAATGTGAAAAAGTGTTCGCTACTCAATGCCTAAACCAAGTGAAAGCAAAGACCATGCGTATTACCTTCAGCGGTGAATTACCATTGCATGTTACCGCTAAGGATATGGCGCTTGCGACTATCGCTAAGTTAGGAGTTTCCGGTGGAACAGGTTATGCCATTGAATACGCTGGTGATGTGATCCGAAAAATGAGCATGGAAGCGCGCATGACGCTTTGCAATATGACAATCGAAGCCGGCGCACGTGTTGGTATGGTCGCACCTGATGAAGTGACTTTTAACTATTTGCAAAATCGTCCTATGGCCCCCAAAGACGACTTGTGGGATCAAGCAGTTAACTATTGGCGCACCTTACCAAGTGATAGCGATGCAATATTCGACGCTGAAATTGAGATCGACATTGATAACCTTGAACCTTATGTCAGTTGGGGGACCAGCCCTGAACACACCATCTCAATTAGCCATAAAATTCCACAACTTGCTGATGCTTAAGACGACTCCACTGAGGCAAATTGGAGAAAAGCCCTAGATTATATGGATATCAAAGCCAATGCTGAAATTAAAGGATTGAAGATAAACAAAGTCTTTATTGGTTCTTGTACTAATAGTCGGATTGAAGACTTGCGCGCAGCGGCCAAGGTTATCATCGGAAAAAGCGTTGCCGAAAATGTGTTGGCAATTGTAGTCCCAGGCTCAGGTGAAGTAAAAGCTCACGCGGAAGCTGAAGGCCTCGACCAAATTTTCATGGGCGCAGGTTTTGAATGGAGAGCTGCAGGCTGTTCCATGTGCGTGGCGATGAACAATGACCGACTAAAGCCGGGCGAGCGATGCGCTTCAACCTCAAATAGAAATTTTGAAGGACGCCAAGGCGTCGGCGGACGTACCCATTTAATGAGCCCAGCCATGGCAGCAGCCGCGGCAATTACGGGTGAAATAACAGACGTCCGTGAACTTATTTAATAGCATAGTAGAACTCAAATATGACAGGCTTTAAACAAATATCGGGAATCGCTGCGGCGTTGCCTGAAGACAACATAGACACTGACGTTATTTACCCTGGACGCTTCTTAACTCGTCTGAGCAAACAAGGGATGCATGAATGTTTATTTTATGATCGAAGATTTGATAGTCAGGGCCAACCAAAAGCCGACTTCGTATTAAATCAGCAAAAATTTGCTAAAACAAAGATTCTCATTGCCGGCAATAATTTTGGTTGTGGCTCAAGCAGAGAAACCGCTGTTTGGGCGCTTACAGACTATGGAATAAAGTGCGTTATCGCACAAAGTTTCGGTGAGATTTTTTATTCGAATTGTTTTAACAATATGTTATTACCCATAGTGTTATCAGAATCACAGATTAAAATATTGTTAGATAACGCAGCCCAAACAAAACCTATCACTATCGACCTTGCGACCCAGAGCATCGAAGTTGAGGGGAAGAGTAACATAACCTTTGAAATCGGAGCTGCACATAAGCAAATGTTGATCTCAGGTTTAGATGAAATATCCAGACAACTGACAATGGACATAGACGATATAAGCGCATTCGAGAATAAACAAAGCCAAACGCAACCTTGGTTATGGAACTAAGGATTTTGCTTAACTGAAATCCATAATTGCGCCGCTTTTCAATGCGGCTTAATAGTATGCACATTGGATAAATTGAGCTAAAAGTATCTAACGTTATAAAAGGTGAACGCTGTGAACAAAAATATAAATTTAACCGCTGAAGATGGCCATAAATTTACCGCCTATCTTGCCGAGCCTGAAAATCCGAAAGCGGGTTTGGTAATCATTCAGGAAATTTTCGGCATCACTGAACATCTAAAATCGGTAGCACGGGAATTTGCTGAATTGGGCTATAAAACCATAGTGCCTTCATTGTTTGACAGACTAGAGCCAGGCATTGTTCTCGATTATGCTAATGTCGAAAAAGGTGTCGAGCTGATGAGCAAATCCAAACAACAAGATATGCTAATTGATATTAAGTCTGCGATGGAAGCCGTTAAAGTAGATGGTAAAATTGCGGTGCTAGGATATTGCATGGGAGGTACTTTGGCGTACGTAAGTGCTAACGAATTATCACCAACCTGCGCGGTGAGTTATTACGGAACGGCAATTACAGATCATTTAAGCAAGCAACCTAGCTGTCCTATGCTGTTTCATTTTGGGGAAGTTGACCCTTATGTTTGCCAACAAGATATTGAATTGATTCGTGCAGCTAATCCACAACAACCTATTTATGTTTATGCCGAAGCCAATCATGGATTTTCCTGTGTTGACCGCGCTAGTTATCATCAAAAAAGTGCGGAGTTAGCATTTACCAGAACGGTCGACTTTTTGTCTAAGAACCTCGCGTAGTTAAACCCAAGTAGTGATTAAGCTCAATAAGTCGCATTGAATACAGTCGTGAAGACCATGTATTCAATGCTTGCTGTTAGGTTCATTTAGGTATTTTTGCAACCCGTCCCATCAATATGCTGGCGCAGTTTCAATAAACGTTGGTCTCTTGCTGATTGATAGTTTTCGATTTCGTTTACCGGTATTCGTTTAGCCATAACATCATGGGCCTGTGAGACTAAGTCACTATTCGGTGGATAATCTGTTTTAAGACTACCTTGCACACGTTTTAGCGCGTCTTGGAGTACATCAAAGTAACCTTCTAAACCCTTAGTCGCGTTAAGATGCCCCACTTCAAAAGGTCCCATAAGTGCCCAGCGTAAAGCCAGACCTTTAGTTAACACTTTATCGATATCTTCAACTGAACAGTATCCTTCACCAACCAAATGCATTGCTTCACCAAGTAAGGCCCACTGCAGTCGATTAAGCACAAAACCATCGATTTCTTTGTTTAATACAATCGGCGATTGGCCCAATTGCTCCATCATAGACTTAGCTTGCTGGACAACTTCAGGACTGGTCCAAGGCGATGCGCATAACTCCACCAAGGGAATAATATGTGGAGGGTTAACAGGATGAACAATAAGGCAGCGTTGCGGATAACTTACCGATGCTAAAAATTCAGAGGCCGGAATCGCTGATGTGGAGCTAGCTAATAGGCATTTTTCCGGAGCCAAATCCCCCAACGCATTAAACACTTGCACCTTCACGTTAACGTTTTCAGCCGTACTTTCTTGTACATAATCGGCATCTTCAACCGCCAACGCCATAGTTTCAGCAAGGTGCACATTAGCAAAAGCCTTTTGCACATCAAAATCTGGATCCACTGTGGTTAAGTCTTCTAGTGCTTTGCGTATAAGCGAATAGGCTTTTGCTAAAGATTCTGGATCTTTATCCCATAAACGAACTTGATAACCTGCCCGTGCAAAAGTAACAGCCCATGAACGACCAACATTACCTAGTCCAATACATGCGAATTGCATAACGATCCTTATAAAAAGAGTGCCTGTGGTAAGTGACAAAAATTGACACTAATAATCTAACAACGAATGCATTTTTGTTGGATGCCTGATTTTAAGAATCGTTGAAAATGCGAGCGTCACTATAAGGCATTCACCAACTATTTACATCTAGGTTTTATATAATCTTCTTTTTTTTCTGATACTTATACCGAAGTTAGCATTCACTTCCTCTAGTTATTTGAGACTGAAAATTGGTATTTAGCTGCATCAGTAAATGGCTAAAAGTGAGGGGTTGTCACATAATCAAATATCGATTTATAGCGATAAAAAAAGGGTCAGATTTAAATTCAATCTGACCCTTTTAGACTATTTAAAGAGTGTTTTACCAAGCTTAATTAAACAAACCTTTAAGTTTATCTTTGGCTTTCTCGGTAAGTTTGTCTTTCTCTTCATCAAGTTTTTCTTGCGCTAGTTTTTTGGCTTCTTCTGCTAACTTATTCTTTGCTTCAGATTTCGCTTTAGCAATGATGTTATCAAGCATTGCATTTACTATCGCAACACCAGCTTGGTCGGCAGGTATGCCATTGGGTTGACCAATAGGACCCGCGTTAAAGGTAGGTAAAGTAATCTCATAAGTTTTTTGCTCAATTTTAAAATCTCCCGTGGAGAGTTTTTCAAAATCGAGTTTTAAACGCACATTGCTAACCGTCACATTTTCCACAATTATTAACGGATTGGCACCTGGTTCAGTAGACGCTTGACCTTCTGATTTAGGTAGGTTGGCAGTCAAATTATTTTTAATGACCAGTAAATTTCCTTGGCCTTTTTCATCTACTTCGTACAGTACTTCTGGTGCGTTTATGCTTACAGTTTGAACGACATAAGGTTCACTTAGCACTTCGCCTAAATCTAAAGTAATGTTCTCAACACTAAACGCATCCTCATCACTAAAACCGTCTGGATTTTCAACATCTATATCGCTAATCGTCAAACGACCTTCGCCCAAGGCTAAATCGACTTTGAAAACCGATACCGGTGTGCCAAGATATTTGGAGCCTTGCTGTTCAATCTGAACACGTATAAAGTCCCCCGCACCACTTAACAAATACCAAGCGCCGCCTGCTATAAGCAGGATAATAATTGCAAAAACGATTAGTCCTTTTTTCATTAGTTTCTTCTCATGTATATTTGGTTACGGGTTATTCGCCCTCTAAACAACCACAATATCACCATTCAAATATGGATCAACTGTGAAAACGACTGAAAGCCAACGAAACGATAGCGATTCCTCCCAACAGATTACTTGCTAATTTTATCAACGCCACAGGCTTCCATCTAGCTCTATTGATTTTGCTTATTTTGAATATTATAGACAACGGCTTAGTTCTGCGCTGATATTACCATTCGCCCCCTTGTAAACGTCTTCTTGCGCCGCAATAATCCTAGTACCGATTCAATGACTAGATAATTAACATGATTCCGATTTCGATATTAGATTTGGCCACCATCGGCGAAGACAGAACCGTTTCTGACGCATTAAATATGGCTCGTACAACGGCGGTAGAAGCAGAAAAGCATAACTACAAACGATATTGGTTAGCAGAGCACCACGGAATGAAAAGTGTTGCCAGCTCGGCTACTGCAGTATTACTTGCCAATATTGGTGCAGCCACAAAATCAATTCGAATTGGAAGTGGCGGAGTTATGCTCCCTAACCATGCACCGTTAATCATTGCGGAACAATTTGGTACTTTGGCAGAGCTCTATGGCGATCGTATTGATTTAGGTTTAGGACGTGCGCCGGGAACCGACATGCAAACCCTTATGGCATTGCGACGCCAAGGTGGTTCTGGAGCTGATCAGTACCCACAAAATATTCGTGAGTTACAAAGCTATTTAGGTCCGCAAGCTCAACCTGTATTGGCAGTACCAGGCCAAGATACCAATATTCCTTTATGGTTGCTGGGATCCAGCTTATACAGTGCACAGCTAGCCGCAGAGTTTGGATTGCCTTACGCATTCGCCTCTCATTTTGCTCCTGATCAGTTAATTCAAGCTTTAGAGAGCTACCGAGGTAACTTCAAAGCAACCACTGACAACCCTAAACCCTATGCAATGGCAGGGGTAATGGCTGTGCTGGCGGATACAGAAGAAGAAGCAACTTATTTATATACTTCGGTCCAACAAAAATTTCTGCAGATGCGTACAAGTGCCAACACTCCGTTCCCTAAACCTGTAGACAAAATTCATTGGAGTATTGCTGACATGTACAATGTCGAGCACGTTCTACAATACGCATTAGTTGGAACAAAAGAATCGATAAAAGCAAAGTTGACTGACTTTATTGAAAAAACAGGCATCGACGAATTGATAGTGTCATTTCCGATTCATGATTCCGACGCTCGGTTAAAAAGCCTTAGGTTAATGGCAGAATTGCGAGATAGTATGTAAAGCAAGCAGAAAACGCCAACCGCAAATAATTGGAGATATCTTTGCAAAGTATTGTCGACGAAATTGCCGAACAAATGATGGCCATTGAAGATAAAGGTAAAGTCGCCAGCTACATTCCTCAATTAGCTAAAGTCGACCCTAATCAATTTGCCATCAGCGTGGCCTTAACCAACGGTGAAATTTACCGAGCAGGCTGCGCCGATACGTTATTTTCGATTCAAAGCGTATCCAAAGTTTTCACCTTAACACTGGCACTAGGTAAGTTAGGGGATAATATTTGGCATAGAGTGGGTAGAGAACCCTCAGGTGATCCCTTTAATTCAATCGTACAACTTGAACATGAACACGGTAAACCCCGAAACCCTTTTATCAATGCCGGTGCAATCACTATTGCAGATCTGATTATGCAAGGCCATGAACCTAAGGAAGTGTTAGCCGAAATTTTACATTTTATGCGCTATGTTGCAGATGATGACAGCATCGCTATTGATGAAAAAGTGGCAAAATCTGAATTAGAAACAGGAGCCAGAAATGCATCTCTGGCCTATTTCATGGCTTCATTTGGGCACTTTGAAAACCCTGTTGAACAAGTGCTAGGCACCTATTTCCATCACTGTTCAATTGCTATGAACACCACTCAGCTGGCAAAATCCGGCTTATTTTTAGCCAACAATGGCATTAATCCAATAACCGGCTACACGGTGGTTTCTGCACAACGAGCCAAACGTATCAACGCTTTGATGCTGATGTGCGGCCATTATGATGGCTCAGGTGAATTTGCTTTTCGAGTCGGACTACCAGGCAAGAGTGGTGTAGGCGGTGGTATTCTTGCTGTTGCCCCTGGAAATGCCTCGATTGCCGTTTGGTCACCCGGACTCGATGATATCGGTAATAGTAAACTCGGTACTATGGCATTGGAACTGCTGGCCAATAAAACCGGCTGGTCTGTCTTTGGAAAATAACCACTGAGCTAAACAATAATGCCGCGAATCACTATTCGTGAGTCGTTGAAAAAACACTAAAAATCATCATTAAAATTGATGCAAGCCCTACTTTTCACTCAATCCTATTATTAATTACAATCATTAGAATATTAAATTACAAATAGCTCTTTGCGTAATCTTGCTTTTGAGATTTGCTTAAGTAAAATGCTCGCCACTACAATGTAAATAAGAATAATTTCTATTTACATTAATATATTCATTGTCTCGGAGCTTTTAATGAACCAGCCAAACACTTTGTGCTTAAGCATAATCGCAAGTGCTTTATTAATTACATTTGATTCGGTTGCAGACGATAACGCTGTAGACACCGAAATCGAGCAAATGCATATTTTTGGTAGTAAGAATCCCATTAACACGGTACCAGGTAGCGCTCACGTAATTAGCCAAATTGAAATCGATAAGTTTAAGTACACAGATATTATGCGGTCTTTAGCCACAGTCCCTGGAGTGTATGTTCAAGAAGAAGATGGTTATGGCCTACGTCCTAATTTAGGAATGCGTGGCACCGGCCAAAACCGTTCTGAAAAAATCACTATCATGGAAGACGGCATATTAGCTGCCCCCGCACCTTATGCATCTCCGGCGGCTTATTACTTCCCGACTTCCGGTCGTATGCAAAGTGTTGAAATATTAAAAGGTAGTTCTACGGTTAAATATGGCCCACGTACCACTGGTGGTGTAATCAATATGCTCTCTCGTGAAATTCCTGAGGCAGCTTTAGCCGGTAAAGTTGATATTGCCGCCGGTCAAGATGGCTTCGGTAAAATACATGCGTATGCAGGTGGTCAAGGTGAACGTGTTGATGCAGTAGGCGAAGTTTACCGTTACCAAGCGGACGGTTTCCGCGATATCAATGGTGTTGGCGGCGACACCGGTTTTGTAAAAAACGATGTTATGACAAAAATTCGTTTCAAATCCAACAAGTCGGCTAAGTATCAACAAATTTTTGAGCTAAAACTGAAATATGCAGATGAAGTATCAGATGAAACCTACATGGGATTAACTGACGAAGACTATGCAACTACACCATTTGTGCGTTATTCAGCATCACAAAAAGATCAGATGAACACTGAGCACAAACAGATTCAGTTGAGTCACATGATTGAATTCAATCCAGATGCAGTATTAAGTACAACCGCTTACTTCAATGATTTTCACCGTAATTGGTACAAAGCGTATAGTATTGATGGTAAAAGTCTAAGCAGTGGTGGCATTCAAGCTGCCGCTGATTTTGATCAGGGTCTCAATACCGCACCAATTGAAGTTGGCGTCAAAGCTAACAATCGTGATTATTTATCACAAGGCATTCAGTCTGAACTCAATTATTACACTGAAAATCATGAGCTTGCGTTTGGCGTGCGCTACCATGAAGATGAGATGGATCGTTACCAGTGGGCTGACACATACCAATTAGATACAACCCAAATCATGACTCGTATTTCTAGTGGCGTACCAGGAACAGATTCAAACCGTATTGACAGTGCTGAAGCGTGGGCAATATTTATACAAGACCGTATCACTTTAGGTGATTTTGCAATAACCGCTGGTCTTCGCTTTGAAGATGTCACCACTAAACGCTTAGATTGGGGAAAAACTAATCCGGGTCGCAGCGGGATGGCTGATACAGATATAGAAAACAGCTTTAGCTCGATATTGCCTTCTTTATCGGCAACTTATCAAGTAACCCCCTCTCTGATTGCATTGGCGGGCATGCAAAAAGGGTTTTCACCCGCGGCACCTGGAAATGCCGATGGTCAAGAAGAAGAAAGTTGGAACTACGAAGCGGGTTTTCGTTACAACCAAAATGCATTTAACTCTGAGGCGATTGTATTTATTGGAGATTACAGCAACATGCACGGTAACTGCACTGCAGCTCAGGGTTGTGACGATGACAACATAGGTAGCCAGTACAATGCCGGGGAAGTTGAAGTTAGTGGTTTAGAGTTGAGTTTAGGTTATGAGTTTAACCAAAATAACAGTATAAGCTTCCCGGTAAGACTAGCTTATACCTACACCAGTGCAGAGTTTGGTTCAGACTTCTCATCAGACTTTGAAAGTTGGGATGACGTTCAAAAGGGTGACTCGTTAACCTACTTACCTGATGATCAGTTATATCTTTCTGTTGGTGTACTAGCCGATTCTTGGCAAGTAACACTAGCGGGTCGCTACACGTCAAAAATGCGTACTAAAGCAGGACAAGGTGCTATTCCTGCAAATGAGTTAATTGACGCTAGAACTATTATTGATTTATCGGCTCGTTACTTTATTAATGATGCATCTGAACTTTACTTAACCGTGGATAACCTACTCGACGAAACGTACATAACCACACGAGTGCATGGCTCTGTATTTGCAGGCAAACCTCAATCAGCAACCCTTGGTTATACTTACACCTTCTAATTTCGTTGTAAGTTATGCATTGTAAGGGCTAACATGGTTAGCCTTTTTTTGTTGATTAAATTCTATTAAGCGTGTTTTCCGTTTTCTGTTATGTTCGACTTTGTTATTATCTCCCACTACATTCAACCTATTATAAATTATTAAAAAATGAAGGCGGAGTGCGATCACTGTGCTCTTTTTCAAAAAACCTAAACTGAGATATTCACAGCAATGATCATCTTTTTTATTTGTATTTCTATATTGCTCCTCGGCTACAAATTCTATAGCCCATTTGTTGAAAAACAGGCCGGCATAGATCCCAATATTGCCACTCCGCAAACGCGTTTTAGCGAAGGGGTCGACTATGTTCCTGTTCACCCTGTTCGGGCGTTTTTAATTCAGTTTTTGAATATTGCCGGTGTAGGTCCAATTTTTGGCCCCATCCTTGGTGCGCTATACGGTCCAGTCGCACTGGTTTGGATTGTGTTAGGTAATGTTTTAGGTGGTGCCGTTCACGACTATTTCTCTGGAGTGATGAGCATAAAGGAAGATGGCAAAAGCTTACCGGAAATCGCGGGGCACTACTTCAACATAGTATTTAAAGGTTTAATGCTTATTTTCACCGCTATGTTACTGTTTTTTGTTGGCGTGGTTTTTATCATGAGCCCAGCAGGTTTATTGAGTAACCTAGACGCTTTCCAAGATACCTTTTTGGCCAATAATACCTTTTGGGTACTAGTAATCCTAGGCTATTACTTTCTCGCCACACTTTTGCCTATTGATAAGATCATTACCAAGTTTTACCCCATATTTGGATTATTAATGATCGTTATGACGTCTATGATTGCCATTGCGTTGTTAATCGATGCTCCCCATCTACCTATCGCTGGCGACTTCTTAGCTTATTTTGAAGCTGACCATGCTCACGACTTTTTAGCCCCTAACCCCGAAGGTTTGCCCACTTGGCCATTATTGTTTGTGACTATAACTTGTGGTGCTATCAGTGGCTTTCACTCGACACAAGCACCCATTATGGCCCGCTGTTTAACCAATGAAAAATACGTAAGACCTGTCTATTACGGCGCTATGATGTGTGAAGGCATTGTTGCTTGTGTATGGGCGTTAGCAGGTATTGCCGCTTTCCCGGAAGGCTATGCGGGTCTCAAAGCTATGCTGGATGCGGGTGGTCCAGGATTGGTGGTTAACCACATTGCAAATAGCTACTTAGGCGTATTTGGCGGTATTATGGCCATTGTTGCAGTAGCGGTGTTCCCGATCACATCGGGTGATACAGCGTTTCGCTCGTTGCGCCTAACTATTGTTGATGCGTTTAATATTCCTCAGAGCATTCGCAATCGTCTGTTACTTGCTGTGCCTATTTTGGCTATTGCTTACTTTATGACGAAACTCGATTTCACCGTAATTTGGCGTTATTTTGCGTTCTCAAATATGTTGTTGTCTACCAGCGTGTTGTGGCTGGCCACGAAATATTTGTTCGACAGAGGCACATTTCATTGGATCGCCAGTATTCCTGCTGTGATCACCACCGGAGTCACTATTTCTTACATCATGACAGCTGCAATTGGGTTTAATTTGTCTGCTGATTTGGGACGCCCAATAGGCGCTGGAGTGGTGCTAGTTGGCTTTGTTCTATTGGTGTTTATGCACAATAAATACAAAGCTGTTAAAGGATAACTAAATAATAAAACGATATTGCCGGCAATTTTAGAATAAAGTAGGACGAGATGGAACTCGTCACAGTTACCGTAAAAGAGATAAAAGAGTTTTATTCGTTAGTTTCAACTTAACCTAGCTCCATATACTCTGAAGGGATTTAAATTGCACACAAACAAGCTTTATTCTGATGTCGAGGCCAACGGATGGATCCCATGGGCAGCACTTTGTCCAATTATTGGTGCAGTATTTGTGATTGGCTCAGTATTGCCTTTCCACCTACTTCTTACCAGCTTGGGCTTTATGACCGATGAAGGTGACTTCGCTGGCACATATGGACTGTTACTTTTTCTACTTTTACCCTTCGCCCTTATGATCGCGATTGTTAGCCTGTGGACGTGTTATGTTGAGAAACGTCCGCTAGTTAGTATTGGCTTATCTATCCAAGAGGCAACCACTACCTTCCCTCGATACCTATTTTTTGGGATTGCCATGAGCGGCATAATCGTTTTTTTAATCGCGCTGGCAGGCGGTTATCAGTTAGATGCGATTTTCCCGGCGTGGTCTTCAACATCCGAACTAGGGATGATATTCCTATTGCTGATTGGCTTTTGTATACAATCAAGTGCTGAAGAGCTGTTATTTAGGGGCTGGTTACTCTCTGCTATTACCCGCAAGTCTAACCTTCTGATCGGCATTACATTGTCATCATTGCTATTTACCTTACTGCACTTTGATTCAAGTGTTGCTTGGTATGTCGCGGTGGGCTCCTTCCTGTTTTCCGTATTTGCCTGCTCATTGGTCCTCTATACAAACAATATATGGTCGGCAATGGGTTGGCATGCTGGTTGGAATTGGTTTTTCGGATGTGGTTTTGAGATCCCAATTACAGGCGTAGATGTGGATGCTGCAGCGTTAATTATTCGCTTAATTCCAACCTCTGAAGTGTGGTTAAATGGTGGCGCTGGCGGGCCTGAAAACGGCATTATTAACCTTATAATATTAGCCATTGGAATAGGTGTTTTTCAATGGCTGAGATTACGCCGAGCTAAAACCTAAAAAACCTCAATAAAGAGGTTTTTAGGTTAACGTCACAAACTAGTTGTTACATGTGACCTTCATTTTCAAAACGTTCGTGCCAGCTAAGGGCTTCGCTTAGTAAATGCGGAGTATGCATGCCTCTGCCTGAATGTAATGCTCTTTCATAATAATCTTGCAGCGCAGGACGATAACTAGGATCAGCACAATTGTTGATTATCTCTCTGGCCCGTTGACGCGGCGATAGCCCACGTAAATCTGCTAAACCGTGCTCTGTCACTATTACTTTCACATCATGTTCAGTGTGATCCACATGAGATACCATAGGCACGATAGATGAAATAGCACCATCTTTTGCAATAGATGGAGACACGAAAATAGATAGATAACCGTTACGAGCAAAATCTCCGGAGCCACCGATACCGTTCATCATTCGAGTGCCCATGATGTGGGTAGAATTCACGTTACCGTAAATATCCGCTTCGATCATGCCGTTCATTGCAATTATACCTAAACGTCGCGCCAATTCTGGATTGTTACTAATATCCTGTTGACGCAGAATAATCTTGTCGTGGTACAAATCGATATTGTCATCAAACTCTTTAAGGCCCTCTGGACTCAACGAGAATGCCGTTGCTGAGGCAACACTCAAAGTGCCGGATTTGAGCATTTTCAACATACCATCTTGAATCACTTCAGTGAATGCCGATAGGTTTTTAAACGGACCCGCATCTAAACCTTCTAAAACAGCATTAGGGATGTTTCCTACACCAGATTGAATAGGTAACAGTTCTTTTGGCAAACGACCTACTTCAATTTCCCGTTGGAAAAAATCAAGAATATGCTGAGCAATTTTCTGCGAAACCTCATCAGGTTGTTTAAACGGAGAATTTCGATCTTCCGCATGGGTTTCAACTACCGCAATCACTTTATCAGGAGGGCATTCAAAGTAGAACTCGCCAATACGGTCAGCAGGATCGGTAAGCATAATAGGTTTGCGGTTAGGCGGTAATGCCGTGCCATAATAAATATCATGCATGCCCTCAAGCTTAATATTTTGTTTGCTATTCACTTCCAGAATGATTTTATCGGCCTGTTCTATCCAGGTTTTATTGTTACCAATGGACGAGGATGGAATTAGCTTACCGTCTTCGCGTATTCCAGCAACTTCAATAAGGGCAATATTCATTTTGCCTAAAAAGCCAGACCAAGCATATTGTGACACTTCTGAAAGATGCAAATCGACATAGTCCATAGTGCCGTTGTTAATTCTATCGCGACAAATAGGATCACTTTGGAATGGCAGTCTCATTTCGATACCATCGACTTCGGCTAAAACACCATCAAGCTCAGGAGCTGTCGATGCGCCTGTCCAAAGGCTAATACGGAATGGATCATTGCCCTCTGCATTTAAGCGTTTGATACGTTCGGCTAACGCCTTCGGTACTGCTTTTGGATAACCTGCCCCTGTAAACCCACTCATGCCGATATTAGCACCTGCGGGTATCAATTCAGCGGCTTGTTCTGCACTCATAACTCGCTCTTTAAGTGTCGGACAAAGAATTCTAGAAGTTGCTGACATTATTGCTTCTCTCTTGCAGTAAATTATATCGGTTAATGTGCATATCAGAATACCAATAAAACGCCTCAAATTAACTCGTCCGAGATTAAAACGGATCTACGACTTTAGTCTTACGGGACAAAAAAGATAAATAAAAACAACAACTTAATATAATTGAAATGAACAGAGCAATAGCCTAGTGAAGTTTATATACGAAAGTCGTTTTTATAAATTTGTTAATACTGTCACCACTTAAGTTAACCAAAAGTTAACGTGATGTTTGTAGTGATGATTAGGCTGGTGAGTTTGTTCATTGCCATCTAATATAGAATGATAAAAATTACGCTATTTAGGGAGACAATTAGTGCTAAAAACAGTGGTAGAAAAACCCTATATTAAGCAGTTTATGTTGCTTTTTTTATTTGCCGTGATTATTTGGGCGTTTTACGAATTAGCTGGGTTTGCGGTGTTAGGTGGTACACCGCAGATAGATCAGAATATTATTCTAGCATTTCGTGATGCTAATGACCTTTCAGACCCCATTGGTCCTAAGTGGGTAGAAGAGATGATGAGGGACATTACTGCCTTAGGTGGGGTAGCAGTGCTAACCAGTTTCACCTTGTTTGTCACTCTTTTCTTACTCATCGAAAATAAACCCAAAATTGCAGCGCTATTAGTGTTAACCATTGTTTCAGGAATGTTGGTTAGCTTTTCATTGAAGTTTGGCATTACTCGCCCTCGCCCAGATTTAGTCCCTCATGGCAGTTATGTGTATACCAGCAGTTTTCCTAGCGGGCATGCCATGCTATCAGCCTTAGTTTATTTTACCTTAGCCGGAATGCTGTCGTATTTGCCGGTGCGCAAACGGGTCAAAACCTACTTCTATGTGATCGCGATTATATTAACCTTATCAATTGGTGTGAGCCGAGTTTACCTAGGCGTGCATTGGCCTACTGATGTAGTCGCGGGTTGGTTGATGGGGGTTGGCTGGGCGCTGTTGACACTAGTGGTAACACGCTTTTTAAGAATGAAAGGACACTTATCATCGAATCAGTAATAGCTCGAACTGTGGATATAATACGAATGATTTTTAGCCAATAAACATAGCCATGGGAGGATCAAAGTCCTCTCCATGGCTAACTAAGTCGACAACAATCAATAACTAGTGATCGTGCGCTTCTTCGGCGATACCCAACCATTCAATACTGGAAGCGGCAAAGCCTAGTTCAATATCACTCACAACTTCGATAGTTTCCAAATCAATTTGCAAAACGTGTTGAGCAATGGGGTCAGATACATACACATAGTTTCCATTTTGTGCCATTGTCATACTGAAATTGATGCCATCAGGCATATCGGCAATATCTTCATCCGAGATATCAAGGCTTTGCTCAAGCTCCCAATGGGTTTCGCCATCATGGTCGTGAGCACTAAGGATATTCAAATAACCTTGGCTGTCCAACACCAAAAACATATCCCCTTCATAGGAAAACCCGTAAGCAACCGGACTGGCATCGCTTTCTGGTTGCCATTCAAGGGCTTCCATTTCACTGTCTGCAGGGGCAATTTTAATTAAAATTGCCTCACCAGCATCGTGGCCTGAAGCGATACCGATAAAAGTATCATTCTCTTCATGACCATAAATAGTGCCGATTCTCAAACCGTCCAACACATCAATATTGGCAATTTTTTCAGCTTCGTATTCATCATCATGTGCGTGCGCGGCCAATATACCGTCACTGCATCCAAACACAGCGTAGCTTTCATTTATAGCGCTGCCATGCAAATCTGGACAAAGTACATCAAGCACCTGCTCTTGTTCATATTCATCATCATGCAAATGATACAAAGCAACTTGGTCAGGTAATATTTTAGCCGCCGAGGTACTTTCTGCGTCATCACGACGCACAGTTGCCAATAAATACTCTCCTTTAGGTTCAACTGCACCATGCATGTTTATATCATAGCTCAGAGTCGGCAGTAGGCTTGTCTCACCACTGATATCGGTATCCGTTGCAACCTGTATAGAAGCTGGTGTATTGGAGTCTGCATCGCCATCAAAGAAAATTGCCATCTGGCCATCATGATTAATAATATGGGTAGGTCGACTGCCAATGATTTGATAGTCACTCATCGCCGGACCTTGTTGGTAATCATGTAAATGCTCGCCATGATCCTCACGCCACATACCGCTATCGATAAAACCGACATAATCATCAGAACGACTAGCAATTACGGCATAACGATAGTCAGCAGAGGAAGTTAGAGTGCTCGACGAATAGGTTAATGAAAACGAATCTAACTCATCCCCATCATCTAAATCGTATATGGCAGCATTGCTATCAGAAGATAACACTGCCAATCGGCCCATTGATTCAATTAGGTATTCGTCATCACTGTGATCATGCTCATCTTCCGTTGAATCATCAACTTCTTCAATCGACTCTTTTTCAATAATGGTCGTTTCTGCATCACCGCAGCCGGTTAACAGTAGCGCGCTGATTGTCGCAGCGAGTAAAGAAAGTTTGCGTGTGGTTGTCATTGTTTATTCCTTATTGTGTGAAAAGTGATTATCGAATTAGAAATTGCCTTTTATGCCCACGGCGAAACTACGTCCTGGGCGAGGGGCGATATCTTTAATAAATGAGGTATGTACTCGCGCTTCGGTATCGGTCAAATTTGTGCCTTTCAGATACACAGTGACGTCTTGATTCGACACAGGTATATCGTAAGCAACACTTGCATCAACCATGGTGTAACCATCGGTAGTGGTTTCATCCGTTGAAACATGGTTTTGGCTTTGATAGCGGGTCACATCTAAGTGGGCAGTTAGGCTGTCATCGACGTAGGCGAATTGCGTGCCGTAACGAAGTGGGGAAGTACGGGGTAAATTGCCACCGTCTTTTAATCGCGCGCGAACAAAGTCAGAGAACACAGTGGCTTTAAACGTATCGGTTGCCTGCCATGCTATTTGCACTTCAAAACCATTTAAGACTACGTCATCGGTTTCAAATATATACACTGGTAACTCGTCAGTATGCTCTTCTTCTTCCGCATCATGATCGTGTTCTTCTTCATCATGGTCATGACTACTTTCAACATAAAGACCGGTATTGGTTTGATAATAGTAATTGTCTACTTGGTTATAAAAAGCATTGAATACGAATGCCACATCACCTTGAGTCTTACGCAGTGTCAAATCAATGTTATTGGCAGTTTCAAGGTCAATGGTTTCACCAGAGAGCCCAATTTCTTCATCGTCTAGCGCAAATAAAGCGCCCACTTCATAGCTATTGGTGCCTATATGTGCGCCAAAAGACAGCAGCTCTGCAGCTGAAGGTGCACGCTCTGAACGTGAAACAGAAAGGCCAATATTATAACCAGGGGTGAAGTCCCAAACTAAACCAGCAGACACACTAACTGGCGTAAACTTATGAGCAACATCGAAAACCCGTGTGGCGGTTTCTTCATCGCCATGATCGTGATCATGTTCATCTTCTTCTTCGTCGTGCCCGTGAGCTTCAAGAACAGGAAGTAAAACGTTATCGGCATCAATGGTGACACGCTCTATTCGAGCACCAAATTGTAATAACACATCTGCGAAGTGTTTTTCTTCCATAACAGCTAATGCAATGGTCTCAGACTTCGAAGGGGGAGTGAAAGCCTCTTCACCGACAGCTGAAACTTCGCTATTTTTATAATGAAAGCTGATACCACCATTCCAATCAACGAATGGGTTATGCATCACGTCTACTTTGAGCTCATGTGTATCATTTTCGAATAAGGTACCCACCTCGCCATTTTCTATCTCGGCATGCTCGTAGTCAGTAAATGCACCTCTAAGGTTAACTTTATTGATCCACTGTGATTGCACATTTAATTCGCCGAGCAATTGCACCCGTGTTTGTTCTAGATCGGCAAACACACTGACGTCACCATCATGTGAATGGCCGGGCACACCGTATTCACGGTTAAATTGCTCAACCGCAACGCCTACATAACCATCATCTAAGAGATAACTCGCGCCTAGAGTGAAACCATTTGATTTTTCAGCGCTGTTTTCCACAACATAATCACCACCCTCTTCTTCTTCATGATCATCTTCTTCGATCTCAGCTTCTACAGGCACTTCGTAATCATTAGATTCATGCCAATAACCATCGGCGTAAAAACCAAACGACTCATACCCTGTGGTGAGATTAAAGCTCGCGAGCTTTTTATCATCAGCGGAATTGCTTTCAAGCAACCATTCACCCTGCGTGGAATTGTCAGTGGGAACACGTCCATCAACCACATTGACGACACCTCCAATTGCACCACTACCGTAAAATAAGGTGGCAGGTCCACGCAGGACTTCAATTTGTTGCGAAGTAGAAGCTTCAGTGGCCACTGAATGGTCAGGACCCACTCTGGATACATCACTTACGTCTAAACCATTTTGTGCAATTAGTACCCGAGGCCCACTCAAGCCTCGAATAATCGGGGTACTGGCAACATTGCCGTGAAAGTTCGATTGAACACCTGGCAGTTTCTCTAAGGTATCACCTAAGGTGGAAGCTTGTTGACGACGCAATGTTTCACCTGAAAGCACGCTTATCGGAGAGGCTGATTCCATCACCGACATATGGATGGGAGTCGCAACTACGTCAATAACCTCAATAGGTGAACGAATTAAAGTTAACGCCAATTCTGTAACTTCATCTGCATTCAAAACGATGTCTTGATGAAGGTGAGCAAAACCGGAAGCTGAGATATGAAATTCATTAACTCCTGCTCTCAAATCGTTAATTACAAAATATCCGTCGCTATCGGTATGGGTTTTGGCGTTTGTTCCTTCAACCTTAACAAGGGCACCAGAAACGGCCTTCCCATCACTATTTTTAACCACCCCTTCGATAGATTGCGCCATGACGCTCGCAGGTATGAGCGCACTAACAAGTGCCACAATTCTCGATATTTTATACATCTCACTCTCCAATGTTATGTTATACTGTTTCAATCAATTCGGTTATGTTATAATGTATCAAAAGCAAAGGCAATCCTATAAATTGGAAAAAATATTAGTGCGGAAATTTGCATAGACAGACGCAAACGAGCGTATTTCAACTAAACCTGCCCTTGTGGCTAATTTAGAAATAACTGTCTCAAACTGCGAAAAGTCGGTAGGGAAAAAGACTATGAAGTCTAGTGAAACAAAAAATTTGATTTCAATAGCTAGGTTAATTTGTGAAGAATCTGGTAGTAAGCTAACGGAAAAACGCCAGCATGTATTAGAAGTGTTATTCCAACTAAACACGCCGGTATCAGCTTACGAATTAACAGATCACTATAACTCTATAATCGGCGCACCGATTACCGCAATGTCGGTTTATCGTATATTGGAATTTTTAGAAGCTGCGAAGCTAGTTCATCGCCTTAATTCGATTAACAAATACATCATTTGTGCCCCTACTTTTGGTCCGTGGAAGCACCAACCTCCACTTTTTTTGATTTGTAAATCTTGTCAGAGCATAAAAAAAATCGAATTGGCGAATGACCTGATTAAAACATTGTCTGAACAAGCGAAAAGTGCTGGCTTTCCGATTTTAGGTTCACAAATTGAACTAAATAGCATTTGCAACGATTGCTCTTCACAGAAGCACAAAAAGAATTCATCTGGGGGTCTATCTATATGACTAAGATTCAACAAATAAGCGATAAAGTAGCGGTGGGGTTATCTCTCCTATGTGTAGTTCACTGTCTTTTTTTCCCTATTTTACTCATTATCATGCCTCCGCTTTCTGGCTTATTTGCCATCAATGACGCGCTATTCCACCGTTGGTTGCTCTTTGCGGTAGTGCCAATTAGTGTCATCGCTTTGATTATGGGTTATTTCCATCATCGCAGCGGAAGAGTCTTTTTGCTCGCTTCATTAGGGCTAACACTATTAATTGTGACAGCACTGCTGGGCCATGACTTACTCGGTAACTATGCTGAAGTTGCTTTAACCGTATTGGGTTCGAGCATTATCGCCTTTGCCCATATAAGAAACTATCAGTTGCAGAGAATGAATAAACAACCAGAACCTCATACATCGGAAGACAAGGCGAATTAATTAAAAAGCAATCAAACAGTGAAACTTAAGATACAGCATTAACTAAAAGTGTTAGAACAAACCGAATTTAAACCTAACGAGGTTTCTAATATTTTGCTAGTTTGCTCGGCGAGTTGCTTATCTTGGGTTAAAAATTCAATGCGCGAATCTTTGGCACTGTCGATTTCGGTGATCCGTAAAACACCGTCACTATAGTTACACCCCAAAGCACCTTGTTGGGTAATAAAAACGGCTTTTAAACGTTCCACGTCTAAGCCGCTTAACGTATCCATAATTTGTTGATAATCGAAGACGACTGAATGGGCACAAATCCAACCACACGAAAAATATCCTTCACCACTATTTTCAACTTTAATTGAGCCTACTTTAGGTGTGTCAAACGAGGGAGTCAAAATAGAATGTGCAGGATGATTATGCTGATGAACGTAGATGTTCTCTACATTTCGAGACCTATTGTGCAGTAGTATAGGGTCAATAATGCCATTGTCAGAATATACAATTGGAGTGGTGGAAACACCAATTTCTGATAAATAACTAGCCAATAAAGATTGAGATTCGTGATCATAAAGATCCGACTTGGTTGCCACTATATAATCAGCAGTCTGTAGTTGCTCTTGGAACGTCTTGTGTGCACGCCAACGCTGATCCAGAATTCGGCGCGCATCGATTAAACCTAGAGTTGCATGTACGTCCAGCACGTCTCGATAATCTGCACAAGTAAGCGTGGCTAACACTTCTTTTGGATGACCGAGGCCCGTAGGCTCAATCAGTAAACGATGTGGTTTGGCTTTGGCCAGCAATACATTCAACGCTATTTTCATCGGCACTCCTGACGTGCAACACATGCAGCCACCAGGTACTTCTTTGATAAATACACCATTTTTTTCAGGACTGGTTAAAAGTGCCCCGTCGACACCCACTTCACCAAATTCATTAACTAACACCGCCCATCGTTGCTCTTTAGGTTTTTGTTTTAGTAAAGACTGAATAAGTGTGGTTTTTCCAACACCTAAAGCGCCTGTTATTATGTTAGTGGGTAGGTATTCGATTTTATGCATTAAGTGACGCCCAAGGACCACTTATAGCCAACGTGGTAGTAGGAGAATATAAATTTACAAATAACACTGAACCATCATCTGAAAAACAAGCTCCAGCGGGCTCGGTCTGCCAACGCACCTTAGCAACGTCGTAGACTTTACCTGAGGGAGTAACCCCTTTTAGATGATTATTAACCGTGTCTGAGTATTGATCTTCACACACAATTAAATGGCCGCTAGGTGCGACTGTTATATTGTCTCCAAAATTAAAAGTGACTTTGTCTAAACTTTCCACAAACAATGTCAAAGTGCCTGTTTGCTGGTCTTGTTTAGGTGAAGGTTTATAACGCATAATTTGTCCAAGCTTTGCCTTGCCGCCACTGGTGCAACAAAAGTACATTTCATCTGTTCCAAAATGAATACCTTCACCGCGAGCAAATAGAGCAGCGCCTTTTGCAAACCCGCGTATCCGTAAATCATCATCTGGGCTATCCACATTATCCAGATCTATCCATTCACAAGCATAAGGTTGATTAACCTGCATGCGCGATTCTTGCCAGTTACGGGTATCAAATTTAGACTCTCCTCGAACTACCAAAGCTTGTAATTGACCTCCCGCTTTTAAATCTCCTTTTTGATTTGGTATATATCGATAGAAAAGACTATCTGGGCGGTCTTCTGTTAAATAAACAATTCCACTTATAGGATCCACACATGCTGCTTCATGATTAAACCTCCCCATGGCTTTTATCGGATCTGGTTTAACCAATTGTCTTGCTTGAGACGGCACTTCAAACACGTAACCATGATTTTTGTTAATTTTAGCAGATGCAGTGGCAACGGATTCTTCACAGGTTAACCAGCTTCCCCAAGGAGTAATACCACCAGAACAATTTCGGATAGTTCCAAGCAACGACATACACTGGTATTCAACTTGGTGTGTTTTAAGGTTGTATACAATATTACTGGTGCCACCTGGCAACGGATTGCCCGATGAATCGGTATCATAAACGGCTGCCGAATCTACGCTTGTACGAGCCTGCCCGGTTGTGCCGTTAGAAGGAGAGAGTTCATGATTGCGAACTAACACTACACGTTCCTCATCCACCATAAAACACCCCATGCCATCGGCACGATCAGGCACAGTTAAGCCGTCATTCATAACCTCGCCCAATTGTGAAATCGCTCGATAACTAAATCCCGGCGGCAAATCAATTATGCCTTTAGGATCTGGAACCAAACCGCCTAGAGAATTGCTACAGCTAGCCACATCAGTTAAATAACGAGTTAACTCACCACCGTGTAAATGAGTAGCAAGACCACCAAATGCCATGGCTACAAAACCTTGATTAAACTGTCTTCGGGTAAGCATAAAAATTCCTATTATATTGGTGAGTATTATTCTGTATTGGGTTTATTCAAACACCAAAATATTGCATAAACATGTACACAACCTTAATTGTGCTAAGTCTAGCTATTGTGCAGCATAAAGTGTGTTTCACTTTGCTGACAGATTGTTATCTCAGCATCAGTCATAATATTTATTGACAAAAAGCCCCGAAGAGCACTAAACAACAAAGCAAAATGTTGATACGTTATACTATATCAATTAATAAAGTGATGTTATATTATCTCAACAATAACCAAACTAACAACCTTTAATCGAGATGGGGGGAGAGATGAAATTATCCATTTTAGGAGTCCTTATACTAGCTAGCTGGGCTTGTAATGTGCAATCTCAACACCATGTCCATGGACAAGGCAGCGTTTTTATTGTTCAGGAAAATGAGCTCTGGCAAGTACAGTTTTTACTACCCGCCTCAGACATATTGGGTTTTGAACATAGCCCTGAAAATAAACATCAGCAGTATTTAGTTGACCAGTTTGAGAAAAAACGAACAGACTTTAACAATCTTGTTCAGTTTGATTCAACGTGTGTTCAGCGTAACGATTCACAAAGCGCTTTGGCATCCACTGGACAGGATGAGAGTCCAACTAAGCAACATCACGATCTAGAATTTATTTACTTACTCGAATGCGAGCAAGCCATATCAGAAATGACTTTTCCGATTCTACAGCAATACCACAATCTAAAAAGTTTACACGTTCAATGGAGCACGCAATTGGGTCAGGGTTCGAAGCTGATAACTGCAAGTGCACCTCAATTGCAATGGCGTTAAACATGAACCTTTTAAAGCCATCCAGCTTAAACTCGAATACATCTATTTTTACTTAGTATTAGAGTTCGATAACAAACACCTTTAAAAATAAAATCAGGTACTAATATGATGTTAAAAAAACTGTTAACTTTTGCTGACCGCTCTGCAATTACAATATCGACTTTATGTGTTGTTCATTGCCTACTGTCACCGATAATTTTAATTGCGCTACCGACTTTGACGAGTTTCGCGATTGTTGATGATGAACACTTTCACATTTGGCTACTTTATGCAGTGGTTCCCATCAGTGTATTTGCCATTGCATTTGGTTATGTGCACCAACGTAGTTTGTCTGTTCTAGTCACAGCATTAATAGGAATAATCATATTAGTCCTTGCAGCTGTGTTTGGACACGATGTTTTCGGTGAAACCGGCGAAGTGATTGCTTCTGTTACTGGCGCAGCGTTAATCGGTTTTGGTCACATTAAGAATTTACGCCTTAGGAGGTCGAATTATCAACCTTACCACGCAACCTCTTAAATGAATTATCAACTCGATTGATTATCCTAAAATAAGTAAAGGTAGAACTTTCTATGTCAACAGCGAGAGCCTTAGAACCAGAACTAATAAATCCCTTAATTCGGCGTTCAGTGTCCTCACAAGACATCAACACTTTGACCGACATTTATGCTCAAGATGTCAACATTGCAATCTGGAAACGGTGTTTATCCGAGGCGGTAATCACAGATGTGGAAAATCTATTAGATACAGCGACATCCTTAAATACATCTGCATTCATCCGAGCTAAAGATATTAAAGGCGATATTTGTGACGGATTAAAATCTACAGAAATTGGCAATGCATTTTTAGACTGTACAACTGAATTAGTAGATATATTCTGCACATTATTTGAACTTGATGAAGTAGGTTTGCGTTTACGTTTAATTGATTCGCCTATGTGCCCTCGCTTTCACGTTGATCGCGTTCCTTGCAGATTAGTAACCACCTTTGCAGGGCCTGGCACTCAATGGTTAGAGCATAACAAGGTAGAAAGGGATAAATTAGGCCATGGTAGTAAAGGCTTAGAGGATGAAGTTTCAGGTCTTTTCCGTCATCAAGCAGATATACAAACCATCGAAACTGGTGATGTTGCCCTTCTCAAAGGTGAAGCATGG
This sequence comes from Aliiglaciecola lipolytica, assembly GCF_018860635.1. Classification (GTDB taxonomy): domain Bacteria; phylum Pseudomonadota; class Gammaproteobacteria; order Enterobacterales; family Alteromonadaceae; genus Aliiglaciecola; species Aliiglaciecola lipolytica_A. Next base: position 71,978 of record NZ_JAHKPT010000022.1, on the reverse strand, counting down.
ATTGGCAATCAGTCAGCGGGAATAGTCCATCGCTCCCCGCCGTATAACGGAGGCCAAAAACGTTTACTTATGACTTTAGATTTTTTACCTTGACTCAACTTAGCAAATTAGTGATTACGAAAATCATCAGGTTGACCGTTAAAAGCGACAATAGAAATGACATTTAGTGTGTATGCTGAAGTTCCCATAGGATCCTCAAATAATCCAATTTTAATTTGCCCCGTCAAGGTATAAGCTCGATTCAGTTCTAAGTGCGCAAAGCCTGCATCTAATCGGGCAAAAATAATCTGGTTTGGTGGTGGTGCGGGGTAATGCAAACAAGCCCCAAAGTATGGAACTAGAAACATGTTCTTCACCGTTTTGTCAGGATGAAAATCGATCGGAACGATGAAACCCGATATAGCGACCATGTGATTTTCGAAAGTATTTACCGTGTTAATCGATTGCAGAGCTGCTTTGTATTCAGGATCCGTCGCAGCTTCGATTGAAAGTAATATTTGCGACTTCATATCAATATTTTTATCTAGTTTATTTGCCTGATACCGGGCAATCACATCCAGTTCATTTTCAGGCAAAAGTGATACCCAATCTAAGGGCATCACCTTAGCTTTTTGGTAATGTTCTTGAAGCAGTTTATTAGATGTGAAATACAGTTGGGGCGTTGTAAAAAATACATTCTTCACGGATGGCCAAGAATCAGCACCCAAACGCCCAACCAATAGTCCCAAACCGGCACAAAACAATATGCTAATTGCAAATTTACGATGTGCAAATACTGACATTTTCAAGACTGTTTTAACTGCGATATCACATACAAGATACTTTAGTTTTCAACCAGAGTTATTTTGGCGATTGAATTATCAGTCATATATTTCAATATTATCCAAGGTCATTGCATAAGCAGATGTCCCTGTTTCGTTGCTATTGGTTTCAATATTAATGACACCTTCAAACCAAAACGCCACATCTAACTGAGTAAGCTTAATTCCCTTACTAAATTTACCGTAAATGATTTGATTTGGTGGCGGTGGCGGCATATGCAAACATGCACCAAAATACGGAACGATGAAAAACTCCACTACACGTTTCTGATCATCAGAGCTCAGAGGAACAATAAACCCAGGAATTCTTATCGATTTTTTGTCGAAACTCTGAATAATACGAGTTGACGTTAACGCTTGTTGAAAGCGTTCTACATTTTCACTCTTTTCGCTCATACCAGATAGAGCTTGAACAGAGTCTAGCTCACTACCGTCTTTTATTTCGTTCAGAAAGTCAGGTGGATCAAGTAATGCGTCGAGATCGCTCTGTGGCATTAACTCTATCCATTCAATTTCATCATAAATCGGATTACTTTCCGCCTGTGCAGAAGTGCATAAGAGTAATATTAATGAAAGGAATCCAATACTGTAGCAACGACCCAAAGCAATTTTTCTGTTCAATTTTTTATCACTCTAAAATTATAGTTAGCAGAATTTACAACCCAAATATAAATTTTGTCATATCGTAATACCAGTTTTCTAAGATAGTGCCTATCAACACCTTAGTTGTAAATTTGGAAGCGTTGCTTTAGCTCAAAAGAACGATAACTAACATAGCCGATGATGTGTTTTAGGGTTTTTATCAAAGACTAGATTACCAACTTGAGGATAAATGATTGGGCGGGATATTTTGTCCAACAGTCTCTGTTGTTGGTCACTTCGTCGATATAACTTGACCGATAAGCGAACATCTTGCTAGTTTATTATTCAACCAGCATGGGAGTACGGGTTGATATTTAGCCAGTTTTTTCCAATACAAACGTTGAAACACTGTCGTTTTTTCTAACTAATAGACAGTCATCGCGTTTTTGCCAGACAAATTATTGTAAAAACCTCACTTAACTAACAATATAGGCATAAAGATGAAAAAATTATCGCTTTTTCTTGGGTACTGTTGCGTACTATTCTCAGCATATAGCTTTAGCTGTCAGTACCACGATTATGGAACAAGTAAGATCCCCCAATTTCCGCCTTTGTCACCAGAATTGCACCCTGTGATGTTGCAGCATTTTAGGCCGCCACAAAACGCGCCGCTGAACGTAACCCTTTCAACTGATAGCCAAGCCTCAGCTAAAGGCGGAGTATTCACTATTAGTTATGATATCCATCCTGATTACCACAATGTGAAAGCAGAAGTGGTAAGCAGTAAAGGCGTTAAATTATTAGATAACTCAACGATGTATTTGACTCGTATTAAAGGGAATCAATCGTTTAAATATCAAGCTCTATCTGATGATACTCAAAAGGTCCGAGTTCGTATTTCTGCTGTGCGCAAAGATATGCCCATCATAGTTGAAAAACGACTCAATCTTTCGTCTACATAGAGTTTAATAACGGCTATTAATAGCTGATTTAAATAAGTAGAAAGATAGTCAACACGCCTAATTGGCGTAATTCCGCCAATCCTGTGAGAAAGCCGCAAAAGTGCCAATTTAATGCCAATAAGTGATGGGTCTTAAATACATCCGTTATTTATTGGCACACCAACACTTACGATTGTTATATTAACCAATTTTATAACTTGTTTTGGAATCCTAGACTCCTCCCCCTTTTTTAAACTGGTTGAAACTTAAAGTGGTCTAAAACCGGACAAAATCCGTTTAGAGTATATTAAAGTTTGAAACTTATTTATCAAAACGGTAGGGTGCAGGAAATCAGGAAAATTGATTTTCAATTCAGCTAAACTCCATAGTGCTAAATGCTCAATTTAAGCCTACTATTGGTTTAAATTTAGAAGGAAACAAATTGCGGTGCATAATCTAAAACAGTTGTATCAAATCACCTCAGATAACAGGCTGTCAGATTCTGAAAAAATGGTTTCCCTGCTGAAAATGGGTGCCGATTATTTTCAGTTGGAACTAGGTATTATCAGTGAAATAAACGATGATATTTATACGGTTCGATATGCGATTTCCCCAGATAACTCACTCCTTGAGGGTACCACTTTCAATGTAGCTGAAACTTATTGTTTGCACACTTTAGCAACCAATCAAGCACTGTCATTCTATCATGCAGGAAAAAGCCGTATTGCTCAGCACCCTTGTTATACAAATTTTGGTTTGGAAAGTTATATAGGTGCACCTTTGATAGTGGAAGGCAGACGTTTCGGTACCATTAATTTTTCAGCAAGCGCACCTCGCTCAAAACCTTTTAGCGACGAAGAACATGACTTTATCGAATTACTTTCACATTGGATAGGGAATGAAATTGCTCGTCATGAGAAGATCGAATTGTTACAAGCACAGCAAAAAGCCATGGCGCGTCAACAAGATATCTTAGAGCAAATGGGCCAAGTAGCAAATGTCGGCGCGTGGGAACTGGATTTAGCAAGCGAAAAACTTTTTTGGTCTACAGAAACGAAAAAAATTCATGAAGTAGACGATGGTTTTGAACCAACTATTGAATCCGGATTAGATTTTTATAAACCTGGTGAAAATCAGCGACGAATAACTTCTTTGCTCAACGGCATCGTAGAAAAGGGTGGCCACTTTTCTGGCGAGTTTGAGATTATTACCCAAAGAGGCACTGAAAAATGGGTAGCAGTAAAGGGTAAAGCAGAGTTAGATAATGGCAAATGCGTAAGATTAGTCGGCGCTTTTCAAGATATTACTGCGCAAGTTAACAATAGGGTTGAATTGGAAAGTAGGCATAAAGAACTCTCACTAGCACTTGAAGCTCGTAGTTTATTTTTAGCCAATATGAGCCACGAAATTCGCACACCGATTAATGGTGTTCTAGGCATGTTACAAATATTGGAGAGCTCTCCGCTTAACTCTCAACAACAACGATTTCTAGGATTGGCCAAGGATAGCGCAACCTCTTTACTGGGGATTATCAGTGATATTTTGGATTTCACCAAGATTGACTCAGATAAGTTAACCCTCGAAGAAGTGCCAATAGATCTCAATCAATTGCTCAATAATTGCGTCGAAATCTTTAATCCACGGGCGCAAGACAAATCCATCAAGTTAGTAAGAAAGTTTGAATTAACCGATAAAGTTTTTGCCGTATCTGACCCGACGCGATTACGTCAAATTTGCTCTAATTTGCTCTCGAATGCTATAAAATTTACTCATCAAGGGCAGGTTGATATAACGACCCAAATAACACGGAAAGACAACAATCGCGCTATGTTGACGATTCTTGTGGAAGACTCAGGTGTGGGTATAAATGAAGAACAGTTAGCGCAATTGTTCTCACCTTTTAATCAAGCGGATGCATCAACCACGCGTAAGTTTGGGGGGACGGGTTTAGGGCTTTCTATTACCCGAAAATTATGTCAACTAATGGGAGGGGACGTTAGCGTAGAAAGCACCCCTGATGCAGGTAGCAAATTCAAAGCAAGCATTAACCTTGGGATAGTTGAAGCCAGTGAATTAACCTCAACCACTTCTGCTGTTCAGACCACAGAAATGGATCTAAGCCACTTACGAATACTCATCGTTGAAGACAACGAAATTAATCAAGTGGTGATCGGCGAAATGTTAAAACAACGACACATCGTTTTCGACATTGTGAAAGATGGTATCGAAGCACTTGCTATTCTCAAACATGGCATCAAATTTGGGCACGAGTATTCAATCATTTTAATGGATTGTCAGATGCCCAATATGGATGGCTACCAAGCCACACAGCATATTCGACAACTACCAGCACCGGTTAATTCAATTCCAATCATTGCGCTTACTGCTAACGCAATGTCTGATGAACGTGAAAAGTGTTTTGCATCTGGAATGAATGAATATTTATCCAAACCAATAGAGCAGGCAAAGCTGTTTAGCATGATAGAAAAGTTTGCTTAACGATGTAAAAAGTTAATGCATCATTTCGGCTCGGCTTTACTCGCTTTTATTTTTTTCGCTATCCCTTGAAACTCGTAGGTCGGATAAAACTCAGTGGTAAACGAGCCCCACGCAGATTTTTCTACTGCTAAATTTAAAGTTCTCAAATCTTTGGGCGACACGCGCAAAGTAATAACCTGGCCTAAGCCCATAGCCACATACCAAGATTCAATCTGCATACCTTCGGGCGGAAATGATTGCCAAAACTCGTTTTTATCTTGGATGGCCTGCAGTTCAGTCAAACTCTTGTCTTGTTGATGTTTTAAGATCACCGTAACTAAGATGCTATCACTGTCGATGCTGGTATCTTCTGCATTCACAATACCACTAAACATCACAATAAGGGTCACGAGCAAATACTTCATAATGCCTCCTAGGCTTAGTCAACTGCTTGGTTGTATGTAATTGGTTGCATATAATAAGTTTCATACTATCAGGCATATTAACTTAGCATACAAGCAAATCGATAAACGTTGATATGCCCAATGACAGGCATATCAGGGCACTATTACCAACGTTGTTTATCTTCCTGTGAGGCACTTTCCTGACACTCACCGACTATTTCAGTTTTGCTGCGCATTTGTGAAAAGTCCAGTTCAATGAAACCATGTCGACAATAACCTGTTTCGGTTAATTTTTCGTCTAACAATTCCAAGATGGCCTCTCGTTTATCTTCATCAGAACCGCCTTCACTGCGCTGAATCGAACTGACTTGCGAAGTATCTTGGGTTGACTCAGATTGACCTCGGCCACCTCTACCTTGCCGTGAACGGCCACCTTCGCCGCCCCCTCTTTTGCCCTCAGGCTTACCTTCGCCGCCACGACCTTCGCCTTTACCCTGTTCATACAATATCGCCAGAACAAAGCGCTTCGAGCCATCAGCGTGAATTTTGGTAGTGAATATTTCTTCTGCTTCTTGATGGCGCTCAGGTTTGCCTGCACAGGCTGACAAAGCAAACGAAAAAAGTAGAATCACAAAACTTAAACGGTAAGACATAAGACGATTTCCAAGTAACAGATTTTAATAACCGCAGATTCTGACCTAAACCTCAACCATAGGTTCCAAGCAAATATAACTTTCTAAATTGCTTATGATTATGGCTTTTAATCATCCTTACTTGTTCAATTCGAACTGTGTTGAGCAATACTCACTGCTTTAGTCTAATAGAATAACGCCTGATTTAAACTACAATGAGTATTTGTCAGGCTTAAATTCCCGAGTTGCGGAAAATTTTAAACATAACAAAGTGAAAGTTTTCGCCGATAACATTGTTCTTAAACTAGCGATTGATAAAACACAACGAGATGCGATTCAACAAGTTGTTTAACAATATCATCGATATCGCCCTATACACTTGGTTTTTAAGAACCCATTGCATAGGAGTTTTCAAAAAATTGAAGGCGGCAACTCTACAACACAGTTTACTACAGAAGGTGACAACGGTGTTTACGGCAAAACAACTTAAGACAGCAATTTTTATTAGTATAGTGGTAGGAACAATACTAACGTTAATCAATCAAGGAGAGGCGTTTTTAGGCGAAGCAGAAATAATTTGGTTCAAGGTAATCCTTACTTATATTGTGCCATTTTGTGTATCGATGTACTCAAGTAGCGTGGCACGATTAGATACAAAGCCAATAGAAAAAACAAAACCTTTGGATGGCTAAGTCGCCCAACTTTGAACTGGAAAGATAATGGATATGTTGAATAACTTTAGTATAAATAAACGTTTGCTTATTGGTTTTAGTATTGTCACTTTACTTATGGTGATACTTACCATGGTAGGCATTTATCGAGTCAATATGATCGGTAGCACGCTCACCACAATGACAAACATTAATGTGGTAAAACAAAGGCACGCAATTAACTTTCGCGGAAGTGTCCATGATCGTGCCATTGCGATTCGCGATTTAGCCACAGCTCAAAGCCCTGCGAATGTTAAGGTTCATATAGACGATATTAATAGGTTAACCGAATTTTACCGCTCATCCAGTGATAAAATGCAAGCAATGCAAGCAGCGGGAACTATTTTTAGCAGCCAAGAAACATCGATTTTGCAACAACTCGATAATCTCCAACAACAAACAGAACGCCTGATACAACAAGTGATAAAGGCCAAAACAGGTCAGTCGAGCGACGATGGTTTGTCGCTGCTAAGAAATGGTGGTAGCCAACTCTTCGTTCAATGGCTCGATACGATTAATTCGTTTATCGATTTGCAAGAAAGCAAAAACGTTGCTGCTACCAATCAGATTTTAGAAAACGCCGCTAGCTTTAAAACTACCATGTTGGTGTTAACCTTTAGTGCGTTAATACTTTCCATTTTAGTCGCCTATGTTATCGCCAATAGCTTTAAAGCGTCACTTGGCGCAGAACCTGCGGTTGCAGCAGAATCCCTGTCTCAAATTGCGCAAGGGAATTTGGCTCAATCATTCAGTACTAATCATGACCATAGCATGTTGGCAACGATGTCAAAAATGCAGGAAAGACTGCGCAATACAGTACTTGAAATTGCGGAGGCATCTCACGATTTAAAACAACAATCCACATTGGTTACCCAAGGCTCGAAAGAGATAGTGTTACTCGCCCAAGAACAAGATCAACTCACCGTGAGCACTCGTACTCGTTTGAGTGACATTAAAGAAAATATCGTTTTTGTGTCTGAAACCGCATCTAAAAACAAAGTTAATGCGAAACGTATGGTGGAACGTGCGAGCAATGGAATCGATTCCATGGCATTGAGTGTCGATGCCATGCAAAACGTCGCAACCACAGTCGCCCAAGCGGTGGAACAAATTAGTAAATTAGAGGCGTTAACCAATCAGATTGGTGGCATTACCAATGTGATTAACAGTATTTCAGATCAGACTAACCTTTTAGCGCTCAACGCAGCCATAGAAGCGGCTCGAGCTGGTGAATCTGGACGCGGTTTCGCAGTGGTTGCAGATGAAGTAAGACAGTTAGCCTTGCGCACAGGAGAAGCAACCAGTGAAATTCAATCGACCATTGAAGAAGTGCAACAAGAAACGTCCACAGCAGTAACTGTCATGCAAAATACGTTGCCCAAGGTACAAGATGGTCAAACCAAGACGCACAATGCCATGGATTTACTGCAAGAAATTGAAGAAAATGCGAACAATTCATTTAATAATGCGACCATAGTGGCAGATACGGCTTCTGACCAAGTTGTCATAATTGGCACAATAAATGAGGTTGTCGCTCAAATTGATGAAATCAACAAAAAAACCGTTTATTCGTTAGAGCAGAATAACGCAGCAACCATTGCTTTAGATAAACTCGCGGAAAAACTAAATAAAGAAGTCGGTTTCTTTAAAACAAGTTAGTGACCAAATAGTAATTGCGAGCCTAGCTAAACCAACTTTGATAGTTTGGCTTGGCTAGGTTTTATATTGCTAAGCAATTTAATCGTTTACGTCACTAGCGACTTTTTTAATGCGGTGACGAATTGATATTTTTGAGACTTCATCCAATTTAATAACGTAAGCATTTCCGCCGATACCACGAAATGATTCATCTGTGAACACTATGCTATTGTCATCCAAGAATGTGATAGCTTCTTTTTGGGTCACAATACCTAAGTCGATGCGCGACACATCACCGTCAAAAAACTTATCACCCTCGAAGTTTTCAAATAGCCAAATGCTAGTTGAATCTAATAGGGCTAACTGTTTGCGGTTAGGGCTTAACGCGGCAGATGTAATCCAACATAACTTGCCCATTGTGGTACAGGTTTTAAATGAACCAATTAATTCAGCATCAAAGTTAGCTGCATGATCACCGACCTTGTAAACATTTGTAATACCATCAAAAGGTTCGGTTCTATTCTTAGTGAACAAATACAGATGCCTATCAAATTCAACAAAAGCTTCTAAATCGTAGTTCCTCTTATCTGGCGTGACAGGATTTTCATCTAACTCAGGATAGGTAAACTTAATAATTTCCGCTTCAGTGGTATTGCCTTTAATATCAATGGGATTTTCTATTTTATAGATAGTTAGCCATCTGCGTGAATTGTCGTTATTACCAAAATCACCAAGAAAAAAATGCCCAAAACTATTTTGAGTCATGTCTTCCCAATCTATATTTTTAGCGTTAGTCACTAATATTTCTTTGGCAATAGAACCGTCTGTGTTTATTTGATAGAGCTTAGGATCGTCGCCACTATCATTGATCGCCCACAAACGATTTCTTTTATCAATTTCTATCCCTGAAATTTCATGCAACTTTGGGTCAATATTAATGTGTTTTTTACTGTAAAGAGTATGAATAGATGAGCCAATTAATATTGCTGCAATGACTATCGAGACGCTAACCAGTGTCAAAATACTTCGTTTTACCATGACATCGTTGTTGTACCTAAAATTAAGTTGGCGCAAGTATGTCGTATGCCCCAAAGAAAAAAAAGTAAATTAGCTAATCCAAAAGTTGTTAATGTAGATTGCCAATGACGGTTGACTGAAGAAGCTGTAGCCTGCGGTTTCATTTAGCTTGAATTTAGCAGCGCTCCCCCCATATTTGTATGTATGAATTGACGCCTTGAGCTAAAGTCAACAACAGTCGCTTGAAAATTGCTTATGCATTGCAATTTAAGTTGGCACAAACAGGAGTGAAAATTGACAGTTTTAATTATATTGGGTGTTTTGTTTATTAGTCTTTTGGTTGTCATTCCGTTACTTGAACGTTCCAACTTTAGATTGTCTAGTGAACAAATGTCTAAAATGAGTCGCTGGATATTACCCTTATTAGTGGTAATGGTAGTGATTCAACTGATAATGTATTACGCCTAGTTAATCGGCCTAAATCTCTATCATAAAAGAGAATAGCCCCGCCTTGTCGTTAATAAAAATTCACGCTGAGCAATGAATCACACAATTGCTCAAACTTAAATCTCCCTATACATATAAATGATTATTGTGCTTTTCCAAATTCAAGGTATTAAGCCGTTATTAGCAGTTTGATTATTCAACGTATGAAGAATCTAACTTTGTCAAACCCAACGCAATGATAGTGATTTTTTGAATCCTTTGTCTCCAACGCCACTGTTTCTGTGTATTTTCCTTATATTTTTTCATTCCTTTATATTTATTTAAAACCTCCAAATAGGAATTGATATCATTCGCGTTTGTGTTAACATCCTCTTCCACGTAATTTAGTTTAAATAATTTCAGGGCTTTCCATGCAGTTTAACCAGATTTTTGTTGGTGTTAGTTTAGGACTAATGTCTCTTTCAAGTGCCGCTCAAACACCAGATTCCAGCGATAGTGAAAAAGACCTTGAGGTCATTAGTGTAAATGGAACATATTTTAATGATTATCAGGTGCAAGATGCATCTGGTGCCATGCGTAGCAACATTCCGTTACTAGAAACAGCCCAAGCAGTAACCGTAATTCCTGATACGATTATCAATGAACAGTTAGCCACGACACTCGGTGAAGTACTGCACAATGACGCAAGTTTGTCACCAGGAACTAAACAAAGAAATCGTGAAGTCTTTAGCTCCAGAGGTTTTGAATTAAGTTCATCTACCGGTTATTTACGTGACGGCCATCAGCATTGGTCCCATTACCAACAACCCATTGAAACCTTATCCCGTGTCGAAGTTATCAAAGGGCCTTCAAGTATTCTATATGGCCAATCTGCACCGGGCGGCTTAATTAACATGGTTACCAAAAAGCCCACCAATACACGCTTGTTAGAAATAAGCGCGGATACCGATCAACAGGGTTCAACTCGCTTTATGCTTGATGCCGGTGGCGAAATCACGGCTGACACAACTTACCGTGCAGTTGTGGTTAAACAAGACGTTAATTTTGATCGCGAATATCAAAACGGTGAAACCCGTGAACGAGATCGCTTTTTGGGCTCTCTTGCCCTAGAGCACAAGTTCAGCGACGACTTAGTGATAAGTGCTTATTATGACCGCACTAATGATAAAGCTGGTTTAGATACAGGCGCTTGGCTAGATAGCAATGGTGATATCGTCAGTGAGAAGCACACCATTAATGACTTTTCATGGGCATTTACTGATATAACTGTAGAAAATATCGGCGCTAAAGTAACTTATTTCTTTACCCCGGAATGGCAAGTGAAACTTGGTTATAACGAACAGACATTTGAACGTCAGCGTTTTGAATCTTCACCTTCCTTACCTTCTGGTTATCAACAGGGTGATAGCTATACTTCCAATCCTTATGATCGTTTTGATGATTGGCAGTTTAAAACCGCCTTTATAGATTTAAATGGTGAATTCACCTTCGGTGGTATTGAACATAACCTATTGTTTGGTGCTAACGGTCTTGATTATTATTACGGTCAATTAATCGAAAGAGGTGATTCAATCACTTTTACTCCAGGTGAAGTTGAACCAACGGTTCCAGACCTTGATTATCACAGAGATACAACGTTAAGCACCACTGAATATGATTATTATGGCGTTTATTTCCAAGACTTAATGACCTTAAATGAACAATGGCAAGTAGCTATTGGTGGTCGTTACGACAAGCAAAATCGTGAAGGTGCAGACAACGAATCATTATTACCTAAAGTTGGTGTGCTTTATCACCCTGCAGAAAACAGCACTATTTATGTGAACTATTCTGAAGGTTTTGAACCACAATCAAGTGAAACTATTGAAGATGAATTAGATAGAAACTTCGGTATGGAAATCGATGCAACTACCTCTAAACAAATTGAGATAGGTGCTAAATGGGAAGTATCAGATCGTCTATTATTAAATACTGCCATTTTCAACATTGAAAAATCGGGAACACTCATTTCTGAACAATTAAATGACGATCCAGATTATGAGACTGTTACCACTCAGTCTGGTTTACAAACCCATAAAGGGTTTGAAATATCCGCACAAGGTGCCGTTACCGACAAGTGGTTTGTAATGACATCAGCGATGTACTTGCATGCAGAGTATGAAGTAGATGAAACCTATCAAGGTAACACTCCTGCAGATGCCCCTAAATGGTCGGCTTCCATATGGTCACGTTACGAATTATCTGAAAAACTAGCGCTTAATGCGGGTATTTTCTATCAAGGTGAGCGTTTCGCCGACAATGCGAATACGGTCACTAAAGATTCATATGCCAGAGTCGATGTAGGTGCTACATACCGCGCAAACCTAATGGGTAAAGATGTTGATTTTCGTTTGAACATTGAAAACCTTTTGGATAAAGATTACTTAGCTGGTGGCGGCACGAATAACGTTACTATTGGTGATGGTGCAACTGCAAGACTTGCAGTAAAAGCCTCATTCTAAATCCGAATCAACCTTTGGCTGAGCCAATCAGCTAAAGGTTTACCATTGCCGCCTTTGTTTACATAGCGCAACAAGGGCGGTAATTATCTAACACTAACCTTCGTACTCTTTCTTTTCTGGTCACAAACCGTCTCAATTTTAAAAAGTATATTGAGCCGCGCTTTATTAACTTGTACTCTAAAAATAAGTTGAACAATCTGCCAATCCACAATTCGTCAGAGTTTAATTTTCAACTCAACCATCACAATTCAATCATTAAAGCATAAGCCTTAGGAGTAAAATGAAAAACTACTTTCAATTATCTATTCTTCGATCACTTTCATTACTCATTGTGCTTTTCATTGCTGTTTCATTCCGCACTCATGCTGCACAGCAATATGAAATTGACCCTAATTTAGATGAGTCAATTAAATGGTACATAGGTGCCACGGGAAAAGTGGATGATGGCAAGGCTAAAACACTGCTAGAGACCGCAGCTTTGACCAAAGATCCACTAGCGGTTATGTGGATAGCAAGGGTATATTCAACCGGCAGAATGGGATATCCAGCAGATAAAGACAAGGCAAAGGAAATTGCTAAGAGTGTGATTTCTAAAGTAGAAGAATTAGCTGAGCAACAGGTTCCCGAGGCCATATTTTTGATGGGAACCGCTTATGCCGAAGGGCTAGGGAAAAATGAGAACTCACAAGAAGCCGTTGAATGGTATCGACGAGCAGCCAAACTGGGTAACACATTGGCACAACATAATTTAGGAAACGCTTATGCTTTCGCAGCGGGAATTGAACAAAACCATGAGTTAGCGGTAAAGTGGTGGCTCAAGGCAGCAGAGCAAGGCGATGCCATTCCCCAGTACCAATTAGGGCTCAGCTATGAGGCCGGAAAAGGCGTGGCTCAAGATCGCGCTACAGCAAAACGCTGGTATCAAGAATCGGCAGAAAGAGGCTATGCCAAGGCTAAAATCGCTCTAACCAGATTAAATCGACTAGAGCGATTAAATAGGTAATTTAGTCCCTCTGATCCAGAGCTAACTTGATGGTTGAATAGGTTTCGACCTCGTCTGCCAAGCTGCTTGTAGGGAAAAGTACTCATTCACCCCAAGTTATTTGCCAATAACTGTGCATGCTGAGCTTCCCATACAACCGCTCTAAAAACTTACAAGGACATACGCTCAAACATCACGTCCTGGGTACGGCCATTACTGAGGCTTATTCCAGTTACCTTGCCACTTGCATCTCGAATGAAACTCAAATCACTGTATATAGTAGTCGTTTCGCTGAACACATCTGGTTCCGACGGAACTAAGGTCAATTCAGGGAGATTGTACAGTTTTAGCGTGAGGCTATCCTCTTCATTCATGCCGATGGTGTAAAGTACCTCTAACTCATTCGAAAAGTACTTACCTGTATAGTCAGCCAATTGCTTTTTTGTAGGTTCAAATATGTCGAGTTTTGTGAACTCGTAACGATCCGAACTGAGACCGGGTTTAATGGAGATGCCACTTATTTTTTCATTTTTCATCGAATAGCGCACATTGAATTGTCCATCGCTCACCGCAAACTCCGTTTCAGAGAGCGCTATCATGGGCATGGCGTTACTATCGTCAAAGACCATTTTAAGCTGTAAGTCTGAAGCCATTATCTCCACAGTCATTCCGAGCAATTCTGATTTGAACTTCCCTGCTAACTGCGCTAAATATTCTGGGGATAAACTAAGACTGCTTATATCTTCTTGATTATCAATTTCTTTCGATGACTCGGTAAAATCCTTGCCAAAAAACAAGTCAACGACTTGATTCCACATAGCCATGTTAAAAGCTGTATTATTGGTGTTTAAAAACACCCCTTTTTCAAGTTTGGGAAAGAATGCATAGTTAGTATAATGCGCCATATCAGCACCACCGTGTTCGTAGCGTAATAATCCCTTATAATCTTCGACGCCCAAACCTAATGCATAAGTTTGCGGTTCACCGTTATTAAGTACGCCAGGCGTCGTTAATTTAGTGATCAGCTCCTTTCCACCCAACTCGCCAGTGATGTAATTCTGCGACCACTTTGCCATATCAGCAACAGTAGTATAAATACCACCGGCTCCCGGTGCGGAATACAAATCTCCAGCTTCTCGAAAGCCATTTTTATCATTATCGTATCCTTGAACCCCATTTGGGATAATATGGCCAGGATCCCGTCTTACATAAGTGTTTTTCATGTGGAGTGGCTCAAAAATATTTGCCTGCATCCAGTCTGAAAATGGCTGTCCACTAACGCGTTCAACAAGCAGTGCCATTAAAATAAAGCCTGTGTTGTTATAATTCATTTTCTCGCCAGGCGCGGATTGTAACTTTGCTTGCTTTTTCACTATTTCGATAGCTTGATGCTTGTCTATGAATTCTTCGCCCGTCCACCCCCGCATCCCTAAAAAATCAAATATTTCACGTAAACCCGAGGTATGTGTAAGAAGGTTTCTGATGGTAATGTCTGCGCTAAAATCTGGCAGTTCCGGAAAATACTGCCGAAGATTATCGTCTAAGCTTAACTTTCCTTGCTGTTCAAGTAGTAGCATCGCCATCCCAGTAAACTGCTTTGAAACAGAACCAATATTGGTTGGCATGTCGGGGGTAAATGCAACGCCATGGGCAATATTTGCCATACCTGCAGAATGAACGTGGGTAGTCTGCCCCTTTTCAAACACACCAATGACCCCACCAGGAGTCGCTTCCTTATCGTATGGGCTGAGTAATTGTTCGAGGCGTTTATCAGGGTCCTCAGGGATGGCCTCATTACGAACTAATTGTATTGAGTAACGGCCAGCGGTACTTTCATCAAACGATCTGACAACGACTTTATAATCGCCAGCCTTTTTAGTATCTAATGTAAAAGGCTCACTACCAATTTCAGTGCTATTGTAGGCCTTAATTTCTGTCCCTTTAGGGTCAAATAACTGAATTTTCACATCGATTGTGTCTTGCTCAACTTCTCCAAAAATAAAGTGATTTTCTGCCGCCTTGATAAAGTAATTATGCGACTCCCCTTCTTTTAATTCTTTTTTCACGCTTTGGAGTCGTTGTAGAACATGCGTATCTTTAGCACTAAGATTGAATGGCGCAGACAAAGTGACTAAAACGGCTAAAGAGATAAAGTGATTCATTATGTATTCCCTTACTGAATAAAATTTATATGAGCGTTTGAGTTAACCGATACTAAAAGTAAATTAAGGTATAGCACAAGGTAGCAATCATACAAGATGCATAGCCATTAGGTTAAAGCACACTTCTTAATTTTGTGGTTGCTCACGAATTTTTATAACTCAATCTACTTGGACGAACTCCTTATAACCTGCGGCCTCACGCTGCGCGATTATCAACTAAAGCTAATCGAAGCTCCCCCCCTTAACATGGGTGTCTTGGTATCTCGGTGTCTTGGTATCTCCTAAACATGGGTGTCTTGGTATCTCCTCCTGGGTGTCTTGGTAACTCCTAAACATGGGTGTCTTTATAATTCCTTTCATAACCTCGATGTTTAGACTTCAGATAGGAAGGTATTTAACCCAATGCAGTGAAACTCGTTAGTTGAAGTATAGGGTGTTGTATGGTGTACACTTATCTTACATTTTCGAACAACCCGAAGAGTTAAATCATCATGTTAATAATTTTTTCCAGTCAAGCAGGTGCCAACATTACTATGTTCGGAGATATCGCAGTGCAATTACTAAAAATGATGGGGCATAGCGGCACGGTACCCAGTGCAATTCTAGCAAAAGATGTCCCTGCAGCTCTTGCGAACCTGGAGGCTGCGCTCGGAGTAGCAACGCAACACGCCGAATCAGAAGAGCTTACTGACGATAACGAAGAAACGCCTGATGTTAGCCTTTCTCACCGTGCTTTACCTTTAATCGATTTACTAAAGGCTGCAATAAAAAACGATAGTAACGTACAGTGGACGGACAATACTTAGTCCCATTGCCAATGTTAAATTGAAAAATGAAGCGAATAGAGTTTTACCTGTAAGGGTAGAAAATGTAATGGTCTTTCATTTAAGAACAAAGCGCCTGAACACGATCTTTTAGTTTGGGAGCTGCGAAATTAAGGAAGCTTTTCATTTTTTGCGGCATGTATTTTCTGGTTTTATGGAGTAAATGCACAGGCACAGATTCTGGTTCGAATTCAGGCAAGACGATTTTTAGAGTACCTGCTTGCACCCCCTGCATCACTTGGTAATGAAGTTGCTGTGTCGCCCCCACTTTATTTATTGCCGCATACACGGCTGATTCACTGTCGGTAACCGTTAAACGAGAGGCAATATTCATACTTACGGGGGAAGTAGACTTAGCAAGTCGAAAACTCCAATGGGGAATTGTCATATTCGTTTTTAACGTCACACAAGGAAAACCAGCTAAATCCTCTGGGGAAGCTAACGGCGGATACTCCTCTAACAGGCTAGGGTTGACGCAAGTAACGATACGCATCTTTCCGACTGGTGTTGCGATTAAGGAACTATCCGGTAACTTACCAATGCGAATCGCCATATCCACCTCATCTTCAAACAAATTGACATTTCCATCAGCCAACACAAGTTGCACATTTATATTGGCATACAAAGATAAAAACTCCGTCACTATTGGCAAAACATATAAGCGACCAAACATGACCGGAGCCGTAATCACTAAATCCCCTTTAGGCTCTGAATACTCGCCTTTTAAATCACTTTCAGCTTCTTCTACTTGTTCCAGAATGCGTTTACAAGCCTTGATATATTCAAGCCCAGACTCAGTGAATGACAGTTTTCGCGTGGTTCGATGTATCAGGCGAACATCCAGTTGAGCCTCTAGTTCCGATATTTTCCGGCTTAATGTTGGTAAAGGCACATTCAACTCTTTGCTCGCTTTGGAGAAGTTGCCCGCTTCCAAGATTTTTATCAACATTGACATCGCTTCTAATCGATCCATTATTATTTCACTTTATGAAAATATCTTTACCAAATTTACCGTATTATCTTTTAAATCACAAAGTGTCATAGTTTAAGTTTAAACACAGAAGGACAAAAAAATGAGCTTTGTGCCTCCTATCAATCCTCAGGCAGCCCTTGCTTATGATCATGTTGGAATTAGGGTTAGCAACAGACAAACTGCAATCCATTTTTATGAACGCCTTGGATTTAAAGAAACCTATCGGATCCCAGAAGGTGAAGCCAATGAAATGGTCACCTCCGCTGGCGTCAGAATTAATCTGATATTTAACGGCGCAAAATCAAAAGAGCAAAAGAATGTCTTATTAGACGAACCAATTAAACGACCCGGTGTTACCCATCCAGCATTCATTATTAACGACATGAGTGAATTCCAAGCATGGTTAGCAAAAGAGGGAATTATGATTACTGAAGGACCGAAAAGACTAGGACCACGGAGAATATCACTGTTTATTCGCGATCCAGATGGAAACGTTCTTGAATTTAATCAATTACTACCTGAGGAAGGAAACAATGAAACTATATGATTTAGAACTTTCAGGAAACTGTTACAAAGTAAGGTTATTTGCTTCATTAGCAGAGATACCTCTGACCATAGTTCCTGTGGATTTTATGCAAGGTGAACATAAGGAAAAACACATACTTGACTTAAATCCATGGGGGGAAATTCCAATTTTAGAGGATGGCAAAGTGGTTCTGCGAGATGCTCAAGCCATACTAGTCTATTTAGCCAGTAAATTTGGCGGTGAGGCATGGTGGCCAAGTGAACCCCACCTAAAAGCGGATGTGATGCAGTGGCTGTCAGTTGCGGCAAATGAAATTCAACACGGCCCCAACACTGCAAGACTCATTGAGAAATTCAACATACAAAGTGATATGGCCCTGTGCGCGCAGCGCTCCGAGCGAATTCTAGAGTTAATCAATAACCACCTTTTAAACAATGACTGGTTGGCGGCGGGTCGACCAACAATAGCAGACTGTGCTGTATACCCCTATGTGTCCCTCGCCCATGAGGGAAATATCACAATGATTAAGTACACCAATATCACCGCATGGATGGATCGAATAGAACAGTTACCAGGTTACATTTCAATGCCTGGGAACTAGGGTGATAATCACCTTAAGACGTAACAAAATTAGCGTGCCATTCACGATTAAATACCACAGCAAAGGTAAACCTGCGTTTATCTTTGCTAATTTGTTTTTATCGGCTTTCTACAGACCCTAGCCATCCATTTAATTTAACTGGCTTTGCTGGGTATTTTATTCAACAAGCATTAAGAATAATCCCTCTATTTGTTATTGGCCTTGTCACTTACCACAAAATAAATCAAACAATTTATTTACCTAAACTAGCTTGCAACCATACAAAAACATAATATAACCCACTGTTTCAAATGCACTTTTCATCACTGTTGAGTATATGTCAACAGCGTGTTTCATATATGTTACTTGAGCGCGCAATTTTTAAGATGTAAAAACTACCACTTCCAAAAAACAAAAAAATAACAAAAAAATAACAGTGGCTAGGAATAATGTTGTCAAAAGATGCAAATAAACAAATAGGTCAGACTGAAAAAGAAACATTTTTTGGAAGTCAAAATACGGCAAAAGAAAATGTCTCAGACAAAGCCGAAGCATCAAGTACTGGTCTTGATGACCATGCTCAAGAAGTGCTTAACTATATTCATTCTTTACCTCCAGCATACGAATTCGAACCTAAATATGTTAGGCAATTTCGGAAGAATCCCTACGAACATGAGGATGTTACCGATATCACCAGAGAAGATATAAGCATTCCGTGTGCAAACCATGAATTAGAAGCGCGAGTTTATAGGCCAGCCTCCTCACATGAAAATCTGTACCCTACACTTATTTATTTTCATGGGGGAGGTTTTGTCCTTGGTGACATTCATTCTTATGACAAATTCCTTGCACAACTATGTGTGCAATCAAATGTTGTGATTATTTCCGTTGCCTATCGACTCGCTCCAGAAACGGTCTTTCCTGGAGCCATTGAAGACACCCAAGAATCTACAGATTGGATTGTGGAAAATGCACTATCTCTAAAGCTTGATTCAACACGCATTGGGTTAGGGGGGGATAGTGCAGGTGCTAATTTAGCTATCGTTTATTGCTTACTCAATAAAAACAAATTTAAACCTTATTTTCAGTTATTAATCTATCCCAGTATTGTCGGTAACAATTCCACTCCAAGTCGAGAGGCATTCTCTAAAGATCTTCTGTTAACTGAAAATTTATTAAAATGGTTTCACCAACATTACATCAGTAAAGAAGATGAAAACGATCCCCGTTTTAACGTATTAAATGCCGAGGAGTTTGCACACCTTCCTCCTGCATTTATTTTAACTTGTGGCTTTGATCCCCTTAGGGATGAAGGGCAAATGTTTGTAGATAAACTCACCGAAAATGGTGTAGCAGTGAAACACTCTTGTTATACCGACATGTTTCATGGGTTTATCAACTTTGGCGTATTGCAACAATCAAAAGACGCTGTCACTGAGTGCGCGATGGTGCTCAATTCAGTGATGTACCAGAGCTAATAGGCCAAAAAATTAGTAAGACGCGTTTTGTTTTAAAACGAATTTTCAGGACACACACTTTCGGGACACAATTTATGAAAACAACTAAAATATTAACTACAAAAAAGTTACTCGCTATTTCTATCACGGCTGCACTAGCTTTCTCAGCAAGTGCTCAACAAAACACAAGTAGTGAAGACGAACCTGAAAAAATTCAAGTTACAGGTTCATACATTAAACGTACCTCAGTGGATGCCGCCGAGCCAGTACAAGTACTAGATTACAATTACATTCAATCTACCGGTGCCACCACGGTTTCAGAGCTGATCGGAAAATTAGCGATTTCTTCTGGTGCTGAAAACCAAGCTGACTCTTTTTCACAAGCCGCTAGCCAAGGAACAGGTAATGTGAATTTACGCGGCTTAGGCTTAAGTTCAACATTGGTGCTCATCAATGGTCGTCGTCAAACAATTTCAGGAGCACTGACCAATGATGGCAGTGTATTTGTGGATACCAGTCATATTCCTATTGATGCTATTGAGCAAGTTGAAGTGTTAAAAGAAGGTGCCGCTTCTACTTATGGTTCGGATGCCATTGCCGGTGTAGTTAACTTTATATTACGTAAAGATTTTGAAGGGTTTGAAATTAACGCTTCAATCAGCAAAGCCGACGATAGTAGTCAAAAAGACACTGACATAGGCTTTTTATGGGGAGCTGAATTTGACAACACCTCGATTGTAGTATCGGGTCATTACTTAGACAGAACACCGCTAACCATTGCTGATAGACCTGAGTTGGGTGATGTAGCATTTAGCTCTTTGGGTAATTCATTCTTACTTTTGGCTGATGCTGAGGTAGCCGATGGACCCTACGCTGGGAGCTATGGTGCCTATGAAAACGTACCTGACCCCACCTGCTTAGATGATACCTTAGGCATGATCATTCCCCAAGCATATGGTTCACGCTGCGGTTTTAACTATGGGCCTTTATATAACTTAGTGAATACTGAAACCCGTGCACAACTGTATAGCAATATATCTCATGATTTTGACAACGGAATTGCCTTATCTGCGGATCTTAGTTGGAGCTCAAATGAGGTAAAAGATAACCCTCAATCACCCAGTTACCCAGACTTAACGTTTCCATACATTGGTCCTACAGACTCAGGTAACCCATTTGGTGTCGGTGTCGTTTGGTTAGGTCGACCATTAGGAGCTGATTATGAACCCGCTTTATCACCCCGTGAAAATGATACCTTCCGCACCTCGTTAAGTTTAGTAGGTGACTTTGATAATGGTTGGAGTTGGGACACAGCATTAACTTACAGTAAAAATAACTATAAGCAGTATCAGCAAGACCAATTGAAATCAAGACTAGTAGCAGCATTAGCAGGGGTTGGTGGTCCGAATAACGATGAGCTGTTTAACCCTTTTGATCGCTCTAGCCTTAGCCAATCAGTTATCGATGACTTTACCTATATGACAGAATCAGAGAAAACCACCGATTTGTTGGTACTCGATGCGGTTGTTAGCGGTGATTTATATGAAGTTTCAGCCGGAACAATTGGTTTTGCGGCTGGTATTCAAGCGCGAACTGAAAGCTTTAAAGTTGAAACCGATGATGTCAATGAAATCAAATTTGATGACCAAGGCAACCCTATCCCAGTTGATTTAATCTTTCTACAAGGTTTGTCAGAAGTTGATGCTGATAAAAACACCTTTGCCCTGTTTGCTGAAAGTGTTATCCCTGTTACAGAAGACATTGAAATAAAAGCGGCACTGCGTTACGAAAAATTAGAAAATGATTCAAGTGTCGATCCGAAAATAGCCGTTCGCTGGCAAATATCTGATCAATGGATTATGCGCGCATCTGCAAGTACCGCCTTTAGAGACGCATCGTTATCACAGAAAAATGCTTCTTCGGCAGTTATTACCAGTATTACCGATTACAATGATGACGGTACCGCAAAATCCAGTGCCTTTGTTGGTGTTATCGCTACTGGTAACGAGGATTTAAAGCCTGAAGAATCTGACAACTACAATATAGGTTTGATTTTTAAACCAACTGATAACTTGGATTTTAAAGTAGACTTCTGGCGTGTTGATTATACCAATTTGATCACTGTTGAAAATGCTCAGGGGAAGTTGATTGATGATCCAAATGGTGTAGATATTATTCGTACTGATGCTGGTTTCTTATCTTCTGTCAAAGTTAACTACTTTAATTCATCGTCGGTAAGTGTTGAAGGTATTGACTTCGAATCGACATGGACTTTATCAGATCAGTTTAATATTAGTTTAAATGCATCGCATTTTAATTCGTACGAACTGACTAAAGATAACGGTGAAGTAGTTGAAGCAGCTGGCTCGTTTAATATTGATAACTTTGCTCGCTCAATGCCTGAAACCAAAGGCTCTGTAAACTTTAATTGGTTGGGTGAAAGCCAAAGAGCTTCAATTAATGTTAACTATGTATCAAGCTATGACACTGGAGTAGATGTGTCCGCTTTACCAAACGAAAGTTCAACAGTAGACGCATTTACAACTGTAGATATGCAATATTCGGCTAATTTTTATATTACCGATGACAGTGAAGCTGTATTAACCTTAGGTATTAAAAACCTACTCAATAAAATGCCACCACGTGCTTATATTGCTGAAGGCAGCTTAAGTTATGATCCTAAACAACATAACCCACTAGGCCGTGTACTCTATGCGAAAGTGAAATTAGCATTCTAAATTCGATCCCATGGTTGCAGAAATCAAAGAGGGGGCTTCCCCCTCTTTCCAACAATAAGTTAAAAAATATGTCATTTGTTTTCAATACCACCAAATCAATTGTTAATGCACCTAACGCTGCATCCGAGATAGCTGAATATTGTTACAAGCTCAACATTAAAAATGTCTTGCTAGTGACAGATCCAGGTATTGTCAGCCTTGGGCTACATCAAAAAATAACGACCAGTTTACAAGACAACGCAATAAACTTTGTGGTGTTCAGTGAGGTCGAGGTAGATCCTCCAACAGAAGTCATTGAAAACGCAATATCATTTGCCAGAAACAACAATATCGATGGCGTAATTGGTCTAGGTGGAGGTAGCTCATTAGATACGGCAAAATTAATCGCGGCACTTACTGATTCTAAGCAATCCCTAAACGACGTCTTTGGTATCGACAAACTTGAAAACTCAAGACTGCCATTAATTCAAATTCCAACCACTGCTGGCACAGGATCTGAAGTGACGCCAATTTCTATTGTCACCACAGGTGAAGCAATGAAAATGGGAATAGTGTCGAGTGTACTACTACCCGATATAGCGCTGCTGGATGCCACTCTGACAATCAAACTCCCTCCGCATATCACTGCTGCCACAGGCATCGATGCCATGGTGCATGCCATTGAAGCGTACACCAGTAAGATTAAGAAAAACATTTATTCAGATATGCTCGCGCTGCAAGCCTTAACGTTGATGTCGAAAAATATTCAAACTGCTGTGCATCAAGGAGAGAATTTAGCTGCACGCTCTAATATGATGCTAGGTGCAACTTTGGCTGGTCAGGCATTTGCCAATGCGCCCGTAGCCGCTGTTCATGCTCTGGCTTATCCATTAGGTGGTCATTACCATATTCCCCACGGTTTGAGTAATTCCCTAGTATTACCCCACGTACTGAAGTTTAATATGCCCTCTGCAGCGCACTTGTATGCTGAGTTAGCCGAAGCCATCATTCCTGATACCTGCTCCACGCTTGATTCAGATACCGAAAAAGCAGAAGCCTTTATCCAACATTTAGAATACCTAATTACAGATATAGGACTTCCCACTCGCTTGGAGAGTGTGGCGGTTAC
This sequence comes from Aliiglaciecola lipolytica, assembly GCF_018860635.1. Classification (GTDB taxonomy): domain Bacteria; phylum Pseudomonadota; class Gammaproteobacteria; order Enterobacterales; family Alteromonadaceae; genus Aliiglaciecola; species Aliiglaciecola lipolytica_A. Next base: position 48,457 of record NZ_JAHKPT010000022.1, on the reverse strand, counting down.
CCAAGACTCTTTAGTCACACTGGCCAAAGATGCAATGAAACAAGAACGATTGTTGATTAATAACCCCAGACCGATGAATGAAGCAGATATTCTAGCCATTTATCAAGCCGCTTATTAGTTCCTTCTAATTGTTAGATGAGATAGTGAAATGACTGAAAAAACACTGAGCAAAGTAGAATCAAGTGCAATACTAAGCGAATCTCCGAAGCAGAGTATTTATGCTGCCTATTTAATTTTTATTTTATTATTAGCCTATACATTTTCGTTTATCGATAGACAAATTTTAAGCTTATTAGTTGAACCTATGAAGCGCGATTTGGACATAAGCGATACGCAAATGAGTTTGTTACAAGGCTTGTCGTTTGCGTTATTTTACACTCTCATGGGACTGCCTTTAGGTCGCCTCGCTGATAGTAAAAGTCGCAGAGGCATAATTGCTTGGTCCATTTTCATCTGGAGTTTAATGACCGCAGCTTGTGGTTTAGCAAAAAGTTATTGGTCGTTGTTTTTTGCACGCATGGGAGTAGGTGTTGGTGAAGCCGGACTATCTCCAGCAGCGTATTCACTTATCGCCGATAGCGTACCGAAAAAACACTTAGCCAAAGCCATTGGAGTTTACACCATGGGTATCTATCTTGGTGGTGGTATGGCGTTAATTGTTGGCGGCATGGTTATCCAATGGGCTTCTACATTTTCGTCCATCTCCTTACCGATTATAGGTGAAGTTTATGCATGGCAAGCGGTATTTTTAGCCGTCGGTCTGCCAGGGCTGCTGCTAGTACCCTTTCTGTTTACCCTAAAAGAACCTGCACGAAGTGAAAAACAAGAAAAGGCGGTACCAGTAGCCGAAGTTGTTCAGTTTTTTAAAAATAATAAAAAGACAATTTTATTACATAATTTTGGCGCAGCCCTAGCTTCGGTTGCCGGTTATGGTGCGTTGGCTTGGGTACCCAGCTACTTAATTCGGGTACATGGAATGGAAAGTGGTGAAGTTGGTTTAGCTTTTGGTTTAATCGTTTTAATTTGTGGTGCTGGCGGTGTCATTGCTGGCGGAATAGCCGCTGATAGACGTTTCAAGAAAGGCCAAAGTGATGCAAAAATAAGAGTGGCGATGTGGGCAATGATCATTGGTATTGTTCCAACCTTAATTTACCCCCTTATTTCTGATCTCACAGTGGTTCTGCTCATCCTGGCAATTTCAACGTTTTTCGCAAACTTCATGATGGGATTAGGGCCTGCAGCAATTCAAGAAGTTGTTCCGAGTAATATGCGAGGACAATTTAGTGCTTTGTATCTATTCATCGTAAATTTAATCGGCTTAGGGCTAGGTCCAACTTTGGTTGCTTTATCTACAGATTACATTTTCGGTTCACCGGAGATGGTGGGATATTCGTTGTTGTTAGTCTCATTTTTTGCCATGGCAGGCTCAGCTCTATTGCTAGGAAAATGTTTACCTCATTATCGCGCAACTTTAGTTTCGCTAGAAGAGTCGTCAACTAAGTAACAATCGTCAACCAAATAAACGTTTATTTGTTCATCGCGGTTAACCCATAAAGGTTAATCATCGATGTTCTTTGCCAATATCAAATGGGGTTAAAATGCTATCGCTAAACGATCCGTTGTTGTTAAAAACACAACTTTTTATTAATGGAGAATGGGTGAAAAGTGACTCAGGAAGCACCTTTCCAATACTCAATCCAGCCACTGGTGCAGAAATATGTAAGCTGGCTAGCGGCAATAAAAATGATACCAATATTGCTATACAGGGCGCTCAAAGTGCCATGCAAAAATGGCGTCAAACCACAGCAAAACATAGAGCAAAAATATTGCAAAAGTGGCATGCCCTGATTATAGAAAACATAGACGATTTGGCATCAATTCTTTGTGCAGAGCAAGGAAAGCCCTTAGCAGAAGCCAAAGGCGAGATACTCTATGGCGCTGCTTATATCGAATGGTTTGCAGAGGAAGCCAAACGTATTTACGGCGATGTTATTCCAAGTAATAACGCTAGCCAAAGACTATTAACCATCAAACAAGCCATTGGTGTGGTTGCAGCTATAACTCCTTGGAATTTCCCAAATGCGATGATCACACGCAAAGTAGCACCAGCATTGGCAGCTGGTTGCGCGGTTGTACTGAAGCCAGCAGAAGCCACGCCGTTAAGTGCTCTGGCGCTGGCCGAATTAGCAAAAAGGGCCGGTTTACCCAAAGGGTTACTTTCCATTGTTGTGGGTGCTGATGCCATAGAAATAGGCAAGGCGTTAACCGATAGTTCACTGGTCAGAAAACTATCCTTTACTGGCTCTACTAAGGTAGGAAAGCTGTTAATTAAACAATGTGCCGATACGGTTAAAAAAACCTCAATGGAACTGGGCGGTAATGCTCCTTTTGTGGTGTTCGAAGATGCAGATATTGATAAAGCAGTGCAAGGTGCTATCGCTTCCAAATTTCGCAATGCAGGTCAAACTTGCGTCTGCGCAAACCGGTTTCTTGTGCAAAGGAGTATTTATCAAGAATTTACCGATAAGTTTGTTGCCGAAGCCAAGAAACTAAAAGTGGGAAATGGCAATGATGAGGGTATTACTATCGGGCCATTGATTAATGCTGCGGCGGCACAAAATGTACACGCATTGGTGACAGATGCTGAAAAAAATGGCGCAACTAAGGTACTAGGCGGAGCAGCAACCCACTTGGGTGCTAATTATTATCTGCCAACAATTTTAACCAATGTCACCCCTCAAATGCGCATATTCAAAGAAGAAATTTTTGGCCCTGTTGCCCCTATAATTCCATTTGATACTGAAGAACAGGCCCTTGAATTAGCCAATGCCACTGAAGCAGGATTGGCTTCTTATGTATACACCCAAAATTATGCAAGAATTTGGCGATTTTCTGAAAACTTAGAAAATGGCATAGTCGGTATAAACGAAGGCATTATTTCTTCAGAAGTAGCACCTTTTGGTGGAATAAAACAATCGGGTAACGGTAGAGAAGGTTCTAAATACGGTATCGACGATTACATCGAGATAAAATATCTCTGTATGGGTGGCATATAAATTAGGTTGACGGTAGTTAACCTACCACAACTACCATTAGCATTAGTCTAAAAAGTCTTTATCCCACTGTTGTTGTGCTTGCTGAGACTCGTTAACTAACCAGTCTCGAAAAATCTTGAGGGTCTGATTATTTTCATAATTTTCAGGGCAAACAAAATAGTAAGACTCTTTTTTCAGCATCATATAATTATGGGCGACCACTAATTTGCCTTCTTTTAAAAGAGGATCAGCTAGTGGTCGATACATGGGGATAATCCCTAAACCATCAACAGCGGCTTGAGTAGCCACAGCAACATTATCTAAGACAATATTTTTTTTATCCGTTTGTAGCGCGGGATAGCGACTCATTGACAACCATTGAGCCCATAACTTCGACAAATGACCATAGTGCAACCAATTGTAGTTAGCTAACGCGGTGATATCTTCAGGATCATGAGATTCGTCGAGCAAAGATGGGGAGCACACAGGTTGCACATATACGTCGATTAGCTTGTCGTAGTGACAACCTTGCCATTGATCTTCTGTTCCAAGACGAATAGCCGCATTCATATTTTCACCAGAAAAATCAATTGAATCTTTACCGGTATCGAAACTGTTGGTAAAAAATGACAAAGTAAGTTCAGGGTGGTGTTGCTCAAGCCTACAAAGCCGACTCATTAACCACGTTGAATTAACAGTAGCCGAGATCCCCAACTTTAGTTTTCGGTTTTCGCTACCATGATGCACTGTATCGGTGGCAACCTTTAAATCTGCAAAAACATTCGATATGGAGTTCGCGTAAATGACTCCTTGCTCAGTCAACTCTAAGCCCACTTTATGGCGTTCAAATAATTTAAATCCAAAATACTCTTCCAAATTTTTAATCTGCCGACTTACTGCAGATCGAGTAATGAAGAGTTCATCGGCGGCTTTGGTAAAACTTAATAAACGAGATGCGGTGAGGAATACCCAAAGAGTGTTTAGCGGTGGCAAACGTTTAGACATAAAAGCCCTTTAAAACCAATTGGTTAGCTTAAAACTGCTATACTTGAACGAGCCTTAGAGGAAAACTCCTCCAAAATTCAATACTACAGGAAGTCACTTTTCAATATATTTGATATGCAAGACAATATATCTTAACCCTATCAGATCAGCAAATTAGCCCAGCTAAATGCTGGTGATAACCTGCGGGGTCCCCCATAAGTCAGCCGTTGAAAACTGCAGGGTCAAAGCCGTTGAAACCTGCAGGGTCAAATCAGTTTATTTCGCGATCATACTAGCGGTTTTGGGGTTACTTAATAACTCTTCAAATACTTGCCAACGTGTATCGACGTTATTTGCAGTGCCTCCATTTGATGTTACATACTCGGCTACCAAGTCTTTGCCAAGATTGTAATTGATAACATAACTGCGATATTTATCGATAAAACGTGTTCTTTGATAAGCTTTTTCTTGGCTATACAGCTGGTATTTTTGCATTATTTCAGCCGCTTCATCTCTTGTGATCATCCCGTTCAAATATTGTCTTGCAGCTTCATTTCCAGCATAAGTTAATTTTCCGATTAGCTCATGTACTTGGTAATACAAATCGGCCTTACTTACATCTAAACCAGCTAAGGGAAACAATACTTCTTTTTCATAGTTAAGTCGTGATTCGCCAGGGAAGGCAACGTCGATCCCGTAATTAGCACTGCCTTCAGCAATTAAAGACTGGGGCGAAAATAATTGATAAACGGAAAATTCTATCCATTGATTTTCCTTCACCAATTTCTGTTCTAACAAAGCATTGTATACGTGATGTCCTGGGTATCCTTCGTGGGCAGCAAGGTCTATTGCGCGGGTGATATAAATAGGAAAATCAATATTAATTTGAATAAGACTTTGCGCGTTACCTTGATAATAGTTATATCCGCTCCACGCCTTATCGGTAACATATTCCAATAAAAAGTTTTCGTTTTCAGGCAGAGAAATTTTAGCTAAGGTGCGTTTGCGCGCCTCTGCAATTGCGGTTTTAAATACTATATCTATCTTATCTTTTGGAATTTCAAATTGGCTGGTAAAATCAACATAGCGTTGCGATAAAGCCCCTTCTCCTGGCAATAAGCCGTTTAGCTGAGCAAGCAGAGCGTCAAAGTATTCAAGCTCAAATTTGGGTGGTGCGGCGTCATATAACAAGTTCGCTTCTTGGTCAAAGCTATACTCTTTCCCAGCTAACATATTTACTTTTGTTTTGATCGCAATTAGCTGTTTTTCTAGCATTTCTCGCCGGGCTTGCTGGTCTGTTGGAATAGCATCGTCTGCCAGCTCTTTAATCTCACGAATTAATATTTCGACAGTTGCGCTTAACTCATCGGCAGGAAAAGCAGCCCCCTGCTCTAAGTCATCCGGCTTGAGCTCCTCTGGTCCGTAATAGGCATCAACAATATCACCGTCAAACTGCCCTACCTGTAATACCAGTTTTACATAGTCTGTGGCGATACTATTTAAATCCCGTTGCACAATCTTACTTTTAACATCTTGATTGGCGACGGCTTGGTTACTTTCAGTGGTAGTATTGCAGCCAAATAAACTGGCGATGAGAACGACCAGAATCGGTGATTTTTTCAATCTATATTCCTTAATATCAGTGAAGGGGTCAGCACAAATTTCAAGGATTTAAAATGCCGACAAGTGCCATTTGATGAATGATAAGGGAAAGTGAACCTAGCCCGCAACCTCGGTGATTTTAAACAACAAACAACGAGTAAAGCAAAACCTTGCCACATAAATAGCTAAGTTTTGCGGTTTCCTGGCGTCTATTGTTTTCACTGCATGACACAAAGGTGGCGATTTTTGTGTTTTTTAATGGCTAGCATTTTCGCCCCAAATTTCTTCTAAACGCTGATCACGACCACAGTTCCAACGGTATATTTTGTAGCGAACGGGGCTTTTTTTATAAAAATCTTGATGGCCAATCTCTTCGCCTTTAATTGGGTAAAAACGGCTTGCCACTAATACAGGAGTTACCAGTTTTTGTGCGGGAAATTGAGTCTGTACAGCAGCTTTTGATTTTTCAGCAATCGCTCTCTCTTCATCATTAGCAACAAAAATTGCACTTAAGTAGCTGTGACCTTTATCGCAAAATTGTCCTTTAGCATCGAAAGGGTCAATATTAACCCAGTAGTGATCTAAAATTTGCTGATAACTCACCACATTAGCATCATAAGTAATTTTAACCGCTTCATAATGTCCACGATGATTGCCGTTGTATGTGGGATTAGGCGTATCACCACCGGTAAAACCTGATACCACATCAGATACGCCATTTAATTTCTCAAAATCAGACTCCATACACCAAAAACAACCACCCGCTAGGATAGTCTCATCAGCTTGCACATTCGCCGTAAAAATCGACACACTGAATATCAGCGCAGACAAAATAGTTTTCATAAACATCCTTCAAACAACAATCGTAGACCCACCAAAATGTGGCACTCTAAGATAAAGAACAGGAAAGTCGCTTTCTGCTTTCATTAATGTGTGCTGCGAATATTTTGTTTCGGAAAACCAACAAGAATTTTGCACGCCATTATTTATATAAAATCGTTAAACGATGTTTTGGGTATTGCGTTTGCGGGAATTATCAGTTGCTATGGGTTGCATGGGGTAACTTTACCCCATGAGTCGTCGAATGGAACTGATCAACGTTCGCTTAAAACAAGTCTCAATGCGAGCGCGGTAAACACGGTTCCAGCAATTCTATTCATAATCACCTGTGCTTTTGTCGATCCTTTTAACCAATCTCCTAGATAGCCCGCAAACCATGCAATCAAGCTAAAGATAACAAGCGCGGTAATAATAAAAACAGCGCCAAAAACTAACATTTGTAGGGTAACTGAGCCTTTACTGGGATCGGCAAATTGAGGAAGAAAAGCAAGGAAAAATATCGCTACCTTAGGATTGGTAATATTCATAATAATGCCCCGTGAATAGAGCTGCTGCCAAGCTAACTTTGCGTTTCCTGCTGCTTCTAATCGAGTGGCACCTGCGCGAAAAGCCTGAAAAGCTAAGTAAAGCAAATACACTGCGCCCACGACTTTAAGAATATTGAACGCCAGTTCGGAGGTTTGAAAAATGACAGCGACACCTAGTGACACAGCAGCAGTATGCACTAAGAGCCCAGTGCAGAGTCCTAGTGTCACTAAAATCCCAGCTTTACGACCATTCAATGCCGACTGGGTTAAAACAAAGATATTATCCGGTCCAGGTGCAACAGAAAGTGCCGCCGAAGCTGCCAAAAACATGAATAAGGTCTCAATGGGTATCATCTATTCACTCTCTTTTGTTGCCAACTGTATAAAAACTCGTTTCTCACCCTTTCAAGATTACCCAGCATACAACGCCCTGTAAACCGGTATAGCCAGAATTCTTATGAGTCAAAATATAGGGATAGTCGAATAAAGTTTGCAGCATTGTGCGCTAAATCTCCTCCAAAAATGCACATTTCCGCGTTTTATTTAATGCTAAATTGCACACGAATTAAACGCATGAATGCGAATAACAAGTAGCTTTGTGAAGAAAAGTGAGTGAATTATGTTTGAAAAAAAATATCGAATAAGAGAACTATGCATTGCCAGTGTTTTGTCATTGTTGGTCGCTTGCGGAGGCAGTTCATCAGATACTGCGCTTGCCCAAGATGATAGTGACACTGATACAGGTTCAGGAACAGATACAGGTTCAGATACCAGCACCTGCGACACTCCGATGACAGAGCTATCCAGCGCTTTTCTTGAATTCGTAGCTGCACCAAATGTTACCGTTGTGCTGTCTGAAGATGGCTGCACAGTCGCGCTTGAATCAGCAGGTAAACCCGACCACACATCGTCCTATTGGGATTCAGGCAACGAAAGTGGTTTATATGTTGAACCTGAAGATGCTGAATTATTTGATCAGCAACGCTCACCGGGTGATATTGAAGATTATATTAACGACTATGATTTAACCGTTCCGGTAAATCCTGAGCTTGCCGCAACTTCGTCTGCCACACCTCTTGGCGCTATTGGTATTGCCATAAGCGGCGCTCCCATATTCAATGATTCAGAAGGTAACGGTGACGTATCTTTAGGAGTTATTCAAGGATTCGACCGCAATGGTGCTCACACAGGGCCCGAAACCTACCATTATCATTTAGAGCCTAGGGCAGTTTCATATGATGATGATTCACTGGTTGGGATTATGGCCGATGGATTTTTTATATTTGGAAGACGCTGCTATTCAACAGCTGGCTACCCAACGGATCTAGATGAGTCCAATGGCCATACGTCGGTCACTCTGTACACTGGCGGATCAGAAGAAGATGCTGAATATCATTATCATGTTTCAACCGAACAATACTTGAACGGTGACTACTATTTAATCTTCCCAGGTAACTTTCAGGGTACACCGAGTGATATCAACTGATAAGCAAAGGTTTTTTTGCTTAGGCCTGCGCTCAATATGTGTACTGGCAGTGCTGATGGTGGGCGCTATAACGGCGGCTACGACATTAGCACCTGTTACGCCGCTTGTTATTGAAAAATCAGAAATTTCGATAAACAGCCAAGGGCAGCGGGTATACCAAGACGAACCCTTTAATGGTGACATGGTGAGTTATCACCCATCGGGAAGTATCGCGACCAGCGACCAATTCGTGAATGGTAGGCGTCAGGGCCATGCAAGGAAATGGTTTGAAAATGGGACTTTAGGTTATGAGTCCCACTATGTTTCAGGTAAACGTGACGGTGACACCAAAACATGGTGGATCAATGGTAATCCACGGTCTCACTTTGTGTATGTCAATGGCAAAGCAGAAGGCACCGCTTGGCGCTGGTATAGGAACGGTGCCAAGTTTAAGAAATTTAACTATCTCGCGGGCAAACCCATAGGGTTACAACAAGCCTGGCGATTAAACGGAAAACTATTTTCCAATTTTGAATACAAAAATGGACGGATTTATGGTCTTAGAAAAGCAAATAACTGTGTTGGGGTTGAAGATGAAGTCGTTTCACCAGATTACTACCAAAATCAAGCAAACAATTCTCTTTAGCGGATTAGTATTAAGTGCGTTTGCTCACGCATCCGATACTTTACCTTACTATAATAGTGAAGAATTTACGCCTATCTGGCTAGAGCCAGATAGTAAAGAGCTTGAAAACTTTCATCAAATTCCGCCGTTTAGTTTTATTGATCAAGATGGCAAAGAAGTAAGCGAAAAAACCTTTGAAAATAAAATCTATGTTGCCGGATTCTTCTTTAGTACTTGCCCAGGAATTTGCCCATCGATTAGATCGAAATTGATTGCGGTTCAAGAAAGGTTCATTGATGATCCTGAAGTGAAAATTCTTCAACACTCTATTAGACCAACCTCTGATTCAGTTGCTTTGTTGAAAGATTATGCGGATACCAATGGCATCGTTAGTGGCAAATGGCATTTAGCCACCGGAGATAGGGACGCGATATATTCACTTGCCAAGTCGGCCTATTTTGCCAGTGAAGATTTGGGTAACATTCAAAACACAGATGATTTTTTACATACCGAAAGTCTGTTATTGATTGATCAAAACCGACATGTTCGTGGCATATACAATGGTCTTAACAAAGCCTCTGTGGCCTATCTAATAGCCGACATTGAAAGCTTAAAAAAGACAAACACTGCAAAACAATAAGACCAACAAAACCTGCGGGATCTGCCCCGCAGGTTTTTGCTATTTTTGAACGAGCTTAGCGATTTACGCTATGACAGTTAGTACAGGCACCAGACACTTTCCCAGCCAAGTAATAACTCGGTTTTTCCAAAGACGCGGCAATGCGTGCATTGTCTACTTTACTTACAAAGTCACGCATATAGTCTTGAAGAAAAGGGTGACTGGCCCCCGCATCTCCTGCGCGCAATCCAGAAGCTATCTTTTCAATATTCTGCAAAGTAGATAATACTTGCTGTTGTTGCTTAGCAAAACCGACACTTTGCGGCTCATGTTGCTGGCTTAACGCAAACTCCAATACCCGCATTTGTTGCGCGAGACGATCCATATCCGAACGTAGCTGTGACGGCTCCACGTATTTGAAATCAGGTGGGTAGGTTACTTTTCTGAGATTAGCGGCCATCTGACTTGAGCATCCCTGAATTAACGTAATACTGAAAAACAGCAGGGAAACGGAGAATACAAATAAACTTTTGTGCATTTTCATCTTATAGCCGCCTTATCATTATCAAAAAGTTAGCGAAAAATTACAGCGCTTTCTCAGTCTCGGTTATTTGCGCGAATAATTGATCTTTAAGTACCACACGTTGTTTTTTTAACGACTCTAAATAATCGTCTGAAACAGCTTCATTCTGTTCTTCAATATGATGAATTTCTTTATTTACATCATGATACTGATCAAATTGTTTAGCAAAATGTCTATCGTTCATTTTAAGATGACGAATAGTATGATGATGTTCTGGAAAGTCATTAGTTAGTGTATGTTTTTCTATTTGCATGCTGAAATTTACCTTATGTTTATCGCTCTAATTGGATTAACTTCAGTGTACTGATTAGGTAGTCTTACATATTGATCTAGGTCAGGTTTAGGGTGATAAAACGCTGAACTTATAGCGCTGCTAATTTCCTAAGTATGCAACCTGTTTGTGGCAATGGCATTTGATTTAATTAATTGTAGTCGAATTATAGAATAGTGCTGGTTACAACTGAATTTGACCGCCACTGCGCAGTGCCGGAAATTTTATCTACAAACAACAGGTCTAATATATCGATAGTACAAAAGCTATTAGGGTGACAACTCACTCATAGCTAACCAATTGACACTGTCCTATATGCATGGAGTAACCAAATATTGTGAACAATACGGAGATTCAAATTGGCATACCATGCGTATATGAGCAATTGTGTTTTTGGTCTGGAGTAGGAATCGCTGCCTTATTTGTTGGCATACTAGCGGCAATCGTTGTTTCTGTTTGGCGAGACAAAATAAAACAGCGGAAAAAGCGCGAAAAGCGGCTAAGGCAACGAAAAAGCAAGTTGCAATAGTTAACAGTGCGTTTTTCTGATCAACGAGTTTTGTGCCGCGGTTTTTCAGGTTACTTAAGCGCTGGTTGTAAATACACAGTACCTTCTTTCATCACAAAAACAACGTTCTCAAGTAAACTGATGTCATCTAATGGGTTGCCTTTGATCGCGACTATGTCGGCCATTTTCCCTTCTTCAATGCTGCCAAATAGCTGTTCTTGCTGGAGAAGCTTCGCCGAGTTGATAGTAGCTGCTTGTAGGGCTTGCAGTGGTGTCATACCAAACTCTACCATTCGCGAAAACTGTTTGGCGTTGTCACCATGGGGGTAAACCCCTGCGTCGCTGCCAAATACCATATTCACTCCAGCTTTTACGGCTTTTCTAAAGTTATCACGCTGCTTTTTACCTACCGTACGTTCTTTAGCTAAACTCTCTTCTAAAATGCCGGCGTTTTCACCCTCACTTAGAATAAATTCTGTCACGTAAACATCCATAGAAAAGTAAGTTCCGTTTTTCTTAGCTAAAGAAATCGCCTCGTCATTAAGAAATGAAGCATGTTCTATTGAATCTACACCCGCCTTTATCGCACTGACAATGCCGTCGGTTCCGTGTGCGTGAGCCGCCACTATTAATCCGCGCATATGAGCTTCGTCGACTATGGCTTGCATTTCTTCTAGCGTATATTGCTGAACGCCTACTTTGGTGCCTTTAGATAACACACCACCTGTAGCGCAAAACTTAATCACCGTTGCACCATATTTAATATTCTCACGTACTTTTTTGCGCACTCCCCAAGGACCATCTGCTACGCCATCGGCTGTCACTTTATATTCAGCAGGCAACAGATTGTTATCACAGTGCCCACCTGTCACCCCTAAAGCGTGACCAGATACAAACATTCGTGGCCCTTCAATGTCACCATCGTTAATCGCATCACGTAGTGCCACATCGGAAAAACCTGGAGCGCCTACATCCCGCACGGTAGTAAAGCCAGCCATTAAAGTTACTTTCGCATGTTTTGCGCCCGTTAATGTCACTCTAGGTAAAGAGTCAGCTAAGCCACTATAACCATGTTGTTGTGAATCGGCAGTAAGATGAACGTGCATATCGGTCAGACCGGGTAAAAGTGTATGACCGCTCAAATCGACGGTATTTTGAGGTAATGGTGCACGATTATTGGCGGTAATCTTGACAATTTTACCGTCTTGAATTTCTAATAAGGGACGTGTTATTAATTTACCGTTTTTAACATTCACAAAGGCATCTGCATAAACGAACTGAGTGTCTGCTATAGCCAGAGTATTTACCGTGAATACGCCAAAAACAGAAAATAACATGCAGCGAATAAGCTGAAATCCTTTCATAGTTTAGATACCTTTTATTAATGTTATTGTATTTTTACTATACAACTTTTCATGGAAATAATACGAATTGATAGTAACGATAAGACAAAATAGCGTGAAAAAAACGATACAGATTATGATAAATCCGGTCACATTAGTTTGAAAGTATGAAGTCGATATGTATTGAGCACTAGCCTAGATACCTGAGATTATCAGGTCTATTGAAAGCTAGGCGTTAAGACTAACGAAAAGATTCTGCTTAGAATCATTTGTAGTTAAAAGACTTATTTTCCAATTAGATAATCAGAATCCAGTGACCAAAAGTTGTTTTCAAGTCTTTTCAATGGTCGTTCTTTCGAACCAGGTTCGGCATTGAATAAAATCAGATTGATAAGGTCTGAACTTACTGCAGGATTGCTATGAAAGTAATCATGCCCTATAAAGTTTACTGACTTAGGTACTTTGATTAAGCTCACATTTCCCACGGAATTAAAGATATTACGCTCATTTATATTCACATCTTTGGTATTTAATCGACCAAAACTCAAGCTGTTTGTTAACCATTGAGAGATACCCAAGGCGCTATCTTCTTGAGATGTGTAAATAGTAATTTTCCCAAAGGCTGGCCCAAATTGTTCAGCCATTAAGCGTTGTTTAATAATCCCAAAATCCAGATCTGGCGCAGCTAGAATGAGGTTTTCAATACGTAAGTCTTTCCTTGGGTTGCCACCACTGGCTCTGTTTTCGATGATCAATTCCCGCAGAGTTGTGGTGACCACATCGGTGCCTCGACTGTGGGCAACAATATGAATATTTTCGATTTCAGGGTTTTTAAACAGTAGCCGTAAGGTTTCTTTTAAATGGAATATCGTAAATTGACCCGACTCTTTATCTGCAAAATAGGCAGTTACCCCTTTTGCTGCCGCTGGCCAAGAATACACAATAGGTACACCTTGTCGTTTCAGAAAATGCCAAATACCCGCTAGGGTGAAGACAGACTCGTTAAAGGTATTATTAAACCCGTGAACAAATAAAATAACGTCTTTATTTTTACTTTGTTTTAAACGCTGGTTGATGTGGTTGTTGAGTTGGTTTTCATGAAAAGACTTTTGCTCTAGGATTTCCTCATCAATTTGAAGTCGATCGCCTACTCGTCTAAATTTATACGGTGATAAAGGAAAGCGCCCCTGTTCATCTACATTTTCTAGCACATAAGTTAAATCAGCCGACCGCTTTTGTATATTACTTTGCGCCAATAATTCATCCCAGGGTAATAACTTATCTCCAAAATTTACTTTGGCAACACCATAGGCAATGGATGGCGAACGACTCGCATCGTAAATAACCTCTTTATTGACAGAAGTACCACGGTCCGTGACATATATCAGCTCCATACTGGTTTCACGCAGATCTTCGGGGACATCACTTTCTGAATAAGGCGTATTGATAAACACATTCGGTGTGGGCATTAATTTTGGAGCGGAAGCACAGGCAGATATCAGCAGAACGAAAAAGGAAATAAAAACTGAGCGTTGAGCTCTGTGGTAAAACATAGTTATTCCTTTTTACACTTATTCGGGAGTTTAGGAGGCCAATACAAAAAGTAATAACCAAGGGAGCAAAATATAACAGATTTCAAATCTGTGCCCCAACAGGTTTGTCGGAAATTTTTTGTTGGAGATTCAGGTCTTATATATCACTTACAGATAAAGAGGCAGCGTGAACAATATGGAAATTAGAATTGGTTTACCTTGCGTGTATGAACAGCTATGTTTCTGGTCTGGCGTGGGCATCGCGGTTTTATTTATCAGCATAATAGCAGCAATCATTATCTCGGTATGGCGAGACAAAATAAAACAACAGAAAAAACGCGAATTGCGGAAAAAGCAAAGACAAAAACGTCGACAAAAGAATTCATAACAATGCCTGTCTATCTTACTTTCCATCTTACTTTACCCGCCTTCTTATACTGTGGACTCGAATTGGCCGATTAATAAAGTAATACATTACTGAATTACGCTATTTGTAAGCCTTATTAAGTTCTTTTCGAATTGCAAAACTTCTTTGCTTTTGCAGTCCATGGTTTTAATTGACTGGTCAAGACCAGCAAGGATATGCCCGCTTTTTTCCAGTGTGAAGAAGCTATCTAAAAAGTCGGCAAATTCGCCGCTCGCGGGGCCGCAGAACCTTTCACATAGTTCAACAAATTCAGGGTTTACACGATACACCTTGCCTATTTTAATGCCGCCAGCACTACCCGCGTAGTTGCCCATTTGGTCTTGATAGTCGATCACGCGAGTGGTGGTGCGGGTATCGACTACTTTAGTTCCTTCACGAAAACAAGCATCCTGACGATTGCCTGTGAGTTTAGCCTTACTTACCGCGAAGCGACTAAAGTCATAAATGTATTTGCTGATCAAAAGTGTTGGGAACTTCATCTTTACATCAACATTTTGGGCACCATTAAGTCCTGCTTCAGCGGCTAGGTTAAAAAATCGTTGAAGATCGGCAGTTCCCGCCTGTTTGGCATACTCAGCTTCCAATTGTTGATTTATTTGAGCAATCTTTTGAGTGTCGTAGCGGTAGATAGCATCTAGATACACACCACCGAGCATTGAACAATAAGGGGAGGAATCACAGGTGCCAAATACTCGCTGATTAATCTTCATGCGTGCAAATGATTTAGCTTTTTCGCTCATATTATGTTGGGCGATGGATACTGAACCTTGATAACTAAGATTAAACCTCATGGACTCCCACCGGTTAACTGAACCTCGTTCATAAAAATGTAGCTCTATAGCCATAAAACGTTTGCAGTGCTCACGCACCCTTGGCAACACCTCTTCACTAACAAATCCCTCAAATCCGATTTTATCATTCCCTTTATAATTGGCCTTAACCCATTCATCACGCTCATCTATGGTGCTATCGAACTCTGCATCGACGTGAGCTATAGAGCCGTAACAAAACGGATCATTGCGAGGATAGAGCAAGAAAGGACCGATTTGGCCAATGACTTTATCTACGCGGTCTAGCTGTTTTGGGGGTGTTAATGCGTTTATACCGTCCTCCCCGAGCGCGGTACGAGCTGCACTTGATGGGTTATACTGAGTGCGAGTGACGATGCCATCACGATAGCGAAATACAAAGTTATCAAAGTCGTAATATCCATAAGAATCTGACCAATCTTGCATAGACAGGCGAATGTTATAGTTTGTCCGAAAACCTTCCGCTCCAGAGCAGGTTTTTTCGATAGCAGGGATAACCTGTTGAAGCACAAATTGTTCGAGATTTGGTTTGAACAACTGTGTTCGTTGTTGGGGGCTGAGCTTATGCTCTACCCGCACAGGGATCGTTTTGGGAAAACTTCTTTTATATTCCAACTTACACCAACCAGACAACGAACCATTATCGTAAGGCATAAGTTTTAATTTATCAGTCTGAAGCAGAATGTGTTCAATAGCTTTGCTCTGGGCAGCAACGAATGAAGGAGATGACAGCAAAAAAAGTGAAATGACCGAGGCCATAATGAACTTTAGATTCCTGAAAACGCTATGTCTTCCCAGAGCATACTTTTGTAGACTTTTTTGTGACCTTGTCATGGGTTAGCCTCCATGAAGAATAAAGACTTCAATTGGTATTTAAGGAATAGCAGAAAATCCCTGATTGGTCTAGCCGCTTACGGATCACGCTTCAAATGACAATGAGTAAACCATAAGCAATTGATGGCAAACGACTCGCATCGTATATAACCCCTTTTTGCTCAGAGCTACCTCGGTCTGTCACATATATCAGTTCCATACTGGTTTCACGCAGTGCTTCGGGAATATCGCTTTCTAAAAAAGGCGTATTGATAAAACCATTCGGTGTCGGCATTAATTTGGGACTGGAAGAACAAGCAGATAGCAAAAGCACTAACAGCGAAATAAAAACGGCACATTGTCCTCTACGTGAAACACCATATTTATTCCTTTTTTCGCTTGTTCGGGAATTTACAAGGCCGATACAAAGGTAATAACCAAGGGAGCAAAATATAACAAACTTATTCGACCTTAGGAATTTTGTTGGTGTTCGGTATAAAAATACACCTTGACTACCCTGCATATTGAGAGTACTTTAGTCCCAAGGTTTGAGAAAAGGCCTGTTTTTGTGAATCCCTCGTTGTTTTCCATTTGTAGTAATCTAGTCATAATAGTTTATTTGTAATACTTCGCGTTATCCTCAGTACAATCTCCATTTTTCACGCTAAATTGCCAATTTTTTTGGCACAATTTTAATTATTTCTAGGATATCTATTATGTCTAATACAACTACTGGTTCAGTAAAATGGTTTAACGAAGGTAAAGGTTTTGGTTTTATCGAACAAGAATCTGGCCCTGACGTTTTCGCTCACTTCAGCGCAATCGTTAGCGATGGCTTTAAAACGTTAGCTGAAGGACAGCGCGTACAATTCTCTGTTACTCAAGGTCAAAAAGGCCCACAAGCAGAAAACATTGTTTGTATCTAAACCGCTTTAACTAAACAGATAAAGCTAATGTCAGATTTTGCTCATATGTAAATGTGAGCAGAAGACTGACATACAATTAAGTCCAACGAGTTATCAATACTTTTACTCGTTTTATTATTTCGACTCATTTTCAGAGTCACACCGCCCTGTTTTTCATAAGTTCTATTTCCAACATACTGGTTTACATCCCCATTTTTGAAAAAACACGTAAAACGCAAGGCGGCTCAAAGAGAATTTTATTAATTTGAATCAAACCGCATCAATTTCAGCAACTCACCCTGCAAATGTTAGAACCTATGACAACCCTATTCCTGGTCGTGAATTTATATTAAGCCTGTTTAGCAACGTCAAAAAACACCTAAACCGCGAACAAATCGCCGATGCATTGGCATTGCACTCCTCACAAGATAAAGAAGCACTAAGAAGACGTTTGCGCGCCATGGAACGTGATGGTCAGCTATCATTTCAGCGCAAGGGCTATCAACTCATCGATCCAGAATCACTGGTAAGTGGCGTCATCAATATTCACCCGGATGGCTTCGGATTCGTCACTTATAGCGAGTCTGAAAAAGACTTATTTCTACCCAAAAACCAATTAAATCACGTATTTGACGGTGATATTGTTCAGGTACTTATTGAACCCACAAAAAACGCAAAACGTGCTTTCAATACGCTGATTAAAGTGCTCGAACGCAACACCACTCACATTGTTGGTTTGCTCCAACGTGAGAGTAAAGGTTACGTCTTGCAGTCAGATAACAGCAAGATTTCACACATTATCCAGGTTGATAAGAGTAAACTCAATCAAGCACGCGTCGGTCAGTATGTGAATGCAAAAATCCTAAATTACCCTAATTTTCGCCAACACACACAAGTTGAAATTACTGACGTACTAGGTAACGTTAGCGATGCCGGAATAGACAGCAAACTTGCCCTTTATCGACACGGTATTTCAGCTCAATGGGATAACACCCTACTTGAAGCAGCAAGCGCTTTGGGTACGCAAGTGTCTGAAAAAGATAAAACCCAGCGCGTAGATTATCGCTCTCTGCCATTTGTGACCATTGATGGTGCCGATGCGAAAGACTTTGATGATGCGGTTTATTGTGAAAAGTTAGAAACTGGCGAATGGCGTCTATTGGTTGCAATAGCAGATGTTTCTCACTACGTTCTGCCAAACGATGATTTAGATATTGAGGCGCAACAACGAGCGACATCAATTTATCTTCCAGATCAGGTTGTTCCTATGTTACCTGAAGCCTTGTCCAACGGACTTTGCTCGCTAAACCCAGATGAAGATCGCTTAGTGATGGTTTGCGAAATGACAATTAATCAAAAAGGGCTAGTTAGCAACGCTCAGTTTTCTGAGGGCTTGATTAAGTCTCATGCTCGATTAACATACAATCAAGCTAATGCACTTGTTACTAAACCAGGTAGTAAGCTGGGTAAGACAATTTCCGATTCCAATCCAGAAATAGTGCCACATGTTGCAAACTTACACTCTTTGTATAGAGTTTTAGGCAAACAACGCAAACAACGAGGTGCAATTGAATTCGAAACACAAGAACTCGCGCTTAAACTCAACAAAAATAAAAACATCGCCAACATATCACCGCTGAAGCGCAACGACGCGCATCGAATGATAGAAGAGTTCATGCTTTGCGCCAATGTCGCCACTGCGCAGTTTTTAGAACGTAACAAAATTCCGAGTTTATTTAGAGTACATGCCGGTCCGCAACAGAAAAAGTTAACGGCACTTCGCGCATTTTTGTCAGACAAAGGTTTACACCTCGGCGGCGGAGATAAGCCAACACCTCATCACTATAATAATTTATTAAAAAAGGTGAGTAAAAGAGCGGATGCAAAGGTGATTCAAACCTTGTTACTTCGCTCACAAAGTCAGGCGGAATATTCGCCAAATAATCAAGGACACTTTGGTTTAGCTTACGACGCCTATGCCCATTTCACTTCGCCAATTAGGCGCTACCCTGATTTATTAACTCACCGAGCAATTCGCGCAAAGATTCGAAAACAACAAAAAAGAACGGGGTTGCAATGGGTATTACGCCAATTGAAGTTGGATAAATTGCAAAATAAGACACTGCCTAAAACGGCATATCCCTATAACCCCGAAGAGATTGAGCTTTTATCAGTGCATTGCTCTAACCAATCGCGCTTAGCAGACATCGTTAGTCGCGAAGTTGAAAACGCAATGATGTGCAAGTATATGCAACCTTTTATCGGCAATTCTTTTGAAGCATGTATATCGGGAATGAACAGCTCAGGTTTATTTGTTACGTTAGCGCAATCTGGTGCCGAAGGCCTAGTGCACATTGCAAGTTTGCCCGGTCAAGGATTTAACTTTGACGCAAATAAGCAAAAATTAACCAACAACCATCATGAATTTGAAATAGGGAATGAAGTCACGGTTGTTTTAAAAGACGTTGACTCACTTAACCGTAAAATGAATTTCGAACTCCCTTTAGATTCCTCTGCAGTCGTTTAAATGCATAAGATTTACGATGAGTTTAAACCTGATTGAACTCGATAGCCTCAAGCGGCCAGATTCACACTTTGAAAAGATGACACAAACTTAGTTGCTTCGCTTTTCTTAAGAATCAAGTTTGTGGCTGTCCATGTAAATGCCGACGACTTCTCTATAAGCACAGCTAATTCTTGTTTGTTGGTGCGCCCTGTAGGACGTCTCGATAGGCATGAAAATACCCATCTTTTGTCAATGCAACCACACATCAAAAACTTGAGTCAGTTTCAAACCCGCAATTTTGTGTACTTAGATTTTGCCTAAATTACCCAATGTTTGTAACTAGGAAAAACCAAAGCTAAAACTTTATAAAAATTCGACTGATTAATGTTTGAAACTCAGACTTACTAAATAAACTGACAGGCGGGTTTGAGCGAAAAGCGGACCGTGACCACCGCGATGGTGGTGGTCTGCTTAAGACAAAAAGCTGACCTTGCCGCTAACTCATCATTGCCCCAGAATGAGTTAATAAGGAGTATTGACCACAATGGTCTATACCCACGTAACCAACCCTGAGCTTGAACGCGCTTACGAGAAGTCGCACCCTGCTGCTAGAATAAGATAAAATATGATTTAAATTCAAAAAATTATGTCATTTTTGCAATATATATTATGTCGTATTTTTGTAGCTTTCTATTGTCGTATTTTAGAGATTGATAAATGTCGTATTTTTGCGTATTATATATACAGTATGTATAGGGGGTCTCAGATGACGATACAAGATAGAATACAGAAACGAGTGAAACGCTGTAAGCGTTCTGTTTTCTTGCGTTCTGATTTTAAAGATATCGCTGACTATGACCAAGTAGGGCGAGGGATTAGAAGCCTTGTTCGTGAGGGCTTGCTGATTAAAATTGGTTATGGTCTTTATGCGCGAGCTAGGGTGAATCGTATTACGGGTAAGTTGATGCCTGATAATACTGCTGGTGCTGATGGCGTGCTTATAGAGGCGATGGAAAGGCTAGGTGTTGATTACAAGTTCGATGACTTGTCGAGTATGAACTTTTCAGGCGAGAGCACGCAAATTCCTGCAAACGTGAAGATCATTCCAAAAGATCCGCGCTTTACCCGTAAAATTGCTGTAGGGAAACAGTGTGTCAACGAAGCTCGATAGTTCCTTATTTGTCGATGTTGCCGATGCCATAGGCTTAGGCAACCCGGCAATTGTTGAGAAGGACTATTACGTTGTTCAACTGCTTCAGCTTATCTCATCTCTTGACCTCGAATATCACCAGATCGTGTTTTCTGGTGGAACCGCACTTGCTAAGTCTGCAATCAAAACGTACCGAATGTCAGAAGACATTGATATTAAGCTCATTCCTAAGGAAAACTATTCTGAGTTGACCTCACGAAATAGCAGGAAGCAAGTTAGAAAGGCTGTGAAGCAATTTATTGCATCATTGCTCGAACAACATTCGCTTTTCGTCATTGAGGAAAAGGCGATAGTTAGGGATGAGTACCGTTATTTCGTTTTTAACATTCGTTATCCACAAGAGCACCAACAAGCGCCTTGCTTGAGGCCGTTTATAAAATTGGAGTTCATTGAGTCAGACCTTTTAAGTGAGCCACAAACAAGAAGTATCCAGTCGATTTATTCTGAGGTTGTAAAAACTAACATCGAAGTGGAAAAGTTGGGATGTGCGGCAATCATAGATACCCAAGCAGAGAAATTACTTTCGATGATGCGCAGAACAGCCAGTGCTGCAAGAAACGCTGAGCGGGGTGATGATGAAACGCTCATCAGGCATATCTATGATACTTACCACATTCAACTTGCTCAACCTTCCAAAATTGAAATACTTGGCCCATTAGTCGCGAAAGCCATTCAATCTGATGTCGGACGTTACGGTAACCAGCACCCACAGATGGTTGACTCTCCTATTGATGAACTCCGCTATGGACTGAAACTATTGGTGGAAGAGGAAAAGTTTATCGAACGCTACAATAGCTATGTCAGCCCTATGGTGTATGCCGACGATCCCACTCAATGGTTCGATGCACTAGCTGTTTTTCTAAAGTTGGCTAATGAAGTGTTGGATTACATAGAGCAAAAACGTTAGCCTGCTATATGAAAATTATTTAGTAAAAATAATAATATGGAACAGATGAAGTAGATGGAATTAGAAAGTGAAATGCCTTCCCCGAAAGCAGATAGTGCTCCTCTATCAGCTGTATCAGCATTGGCTGGAGAAATTATTCCGCCCTTAAAGCGACTACAGCAGATGAATGAGGGTGACTGGGAAGACTTTACCGCCGAATTAGCGACTTGCTGGAAGACGCAATATTTAAGAGTAAACAGAGTTGGTGGCGCTGGTGATATGGGGCGTGATGTTATTGCTTACACCCCAGATGAGAGTTGGGAAAACTTTCAGTGTAAATATTATAGCTCACCATTGAATTTGACAGATATTCTTTTAGAAATTGGTAAGCTTTGTTATCACTCACATCAAGGGCATTTTTCTATGCCTGCAAAATACTACTTTGTTGCTAAGAGTGGCTTAAATGGCGTTAGCCTTAATGCCCTTAAAGATTCTAATAAGCTGAAAGCAGAACTCATTTCTGGTTGGGATAAAAAGTGCAAAGACAAAATCACCAAGAAAAAGAGTGTAAGCCTAGAAGGTGATTTTCTTAAATTTGTTGAGCATGATGTTGATTTTACAATATTTGATCAAATCCCACAGTTGAAGCTTATCGAATTACATAAAAATCATACTCCTTATTACATAAGAAGATTTGGAGCATTAGAGTTTGATCGACCAGCCCCTGCAACACCTCCAAGCGATATTCAAAATAATGAATTGAAATATATTGCAGAGTTATTAAAGGCAATAGAGTCTATAGAATCTCAGGTGAGTTCTGTTGATGATTTGAAAGCATTTCCTGAGTTTTTGATGGAACTAAAAAGTGCGCGTAAAAACTTCTATTCAGCAGAAAGTTTAGAGAAATTTTCCAGAGACTCAATGCCTCCTGATACATACGAAAATTTGCTTGAAGATTGTTATGAAGCAATGTCTAGCCTTGTTTTGATGGTTCACAACAATGGTTGGGATAAATATTTGGCGATCTCAAGTCACGTAACACAAGTTTCATTTTCATCGCATCCATTAAATCTATACATGAGTATTCGGGATAAGAAAGGCGCTTGCCACCAACTGGTGAATAAAGGAGCTTTAAAATGGAACAAGTAAAACTTAAAGTCCCTCAAATATTCAATAGTGATGTCGAATTGGCGACTAGAGTTGCACTAATACTATCGAGTATGGAAGGTAAGAAATTCGACATAGATGCATTGGTCTTACTAGACTACGCACTATTGTATTCAAGTGAATTCAATGGGCCATCAAATTTGCATCCGGCTGTACCAAATCATTTGGCTGAAATTGCGCAACGAAGAGAGCTTCTTCCTAAGTCGCTTTTGTTTTTTATTAAAAAAGGGCTTATTGATGTTCACTATGATGAAAATGGAAAGTCTTTTTGTGCGAATGAAAATACAAATAGCTTTGTTAGCTGCTTAAATTCGAATTATTTCATCAAAATTTGGGAACGATTAAGTTGGTTGTCTGAGCATTACAATCGGATTATCCAGATACCAATAATGGAGTTAAGAAAAGGAGTATCGAGTTCGGCATGATTATCAAAAGAATATCCGTAACAGGAAAAGGAAAACCAAAGGCTGAACTTTGCTTTGATAAAGGATTAAATGTTGTCGCTGGTGCATCAGATACGGGCAAGTCATATGTCATTAAGTGTTTTCAATACATTTTTGGTGGCGAAGAACCTCCTAAAAATATTGATGAAGCTAAAGGTTATAATACTGTTGAAACAGAGATTCAAGTAGACGAAAAAGAAAGCTTTATTCTTCGAAGGGAGATATCGGCTACCAAGCCTAAGGTTACTCTAATTGAGCTTGAGCCAGATGGTACAGCATCAGAAACTATTGTTTTAAACCCAAGCCACAAAGGAAAAAATAACCTATCGGCACATGTGCTCGGAAAATTGGGCCTAAATGACAAGGTATTAGTAAATGGTGTACAGAGTTTAAAAACCTCTTCTTTGACTTTGCGCGTTCTGAGTAAACTATTTTTGGTCGACGAGGGACGAATAATTACCGAATCTTCACCTTTGGGTGAAGGTCAGCGAGAACATACACAAGAAACGTCATTACTTAAGACTTTGCTTACTGGCGCAGATGACTCAGCGGTGAAAGAGTTAAAACAACAACAAGATACAGAAGGAGCTGTAGAGTCGCGTGTCAAAGCTTTGGAGGAGTATGTCGCCAAGAAATTTTCTAACCATGAAGAAGTAAAGTCTACAGCGGAAAAGTTAGACTCAGAATTGAATGAGTTAGAGAAATCTCTATCTAAGGCTCAAGACGAACTAAGTGCTCTGGTTGAAGCCAATAGTGAACTTGATTCTAGACGGAATAAATTTAGGGGTGAGCTAAGCAAATTACGTGAAACAGAAAAAGAAAACCTTCTACTTCAGGGAAGATTTAGTCTTTTAATTGATAAATATAATTCAGATTTGGAAAGGTTAGAAGCAGGAGCTGAAGCGGCTTCTTTTGTAGAACTATACGAGATGGCAAATTGTCCTACATGCGGCCAAGAGTTTGAAAAAGAAA
The DNA here is from genome assembly GCF_018860635.1 of Aliiglaciecola lipolytica. GTDB lineage: Bacteria > Pseudomonadota > Gammaproteobacteria > Enterobacterales > Alteromonadaceae > Aliiglaciecola > Aliiglaciecola lipolytica_A. The sequence goes on along the minus strand of NZ_JAHKPT010000022.1, from coordinate 24,385 downwards.
AAGATGTAGAAGAGCTAAAGCAATTAATGCAAAGCACTGAAGCGGAAATCAATAAAAATAAATTTCAAGTTACAGGGTTAACGGATTCAATTGAAGACCTAAAACAAGAGTACCAATTGCTTGCAAAAGAAATAGTTCAAAAAGAAGCAACAGTTAAAGAGCTATCGGAGTTAATCGAAGGGAATATATCTTCGAAGTTCAAAGACTATAACGTAGCTATTCGATTATTAAATAGTAAAAAGAATGAATTTTTAAAGCAAAGAGCCAAAGTCGACTCTCGTGAAAGCCTATTGAAAGAAATTGGTGAGTTGCGGGTTCAGCTTGAAGACAGAACTGAAAAATATGTATTCCCTGATTTTAGTGTTGAGTTAACCACACTTTGCAAGAATATAAGTGAAATCTTAAAGCGTTGGTCATTTCCCGGGCATGAAAATGTTACTTTTGATATGAAAGCTAGGGATTTGATAATTGGTGGTAAGCCAAGATCTCATTTTGGTAAAGGATATCGAGCAATTTCGTATGCAGCTTTCTCACTAGGCTTAATGGAGTATTTGTCTAAGTTTGAGCGCCATCCAAAGTTTGTAATTTTGGACTCGCCTTTGACCACTTATCGTGCGGGTGATAATGATGAGAATGATGATGAGGTTCAACTACAGAAAGATATGATTTTTGCTTTCTACATCGATCTTTGTGATTCATTTAATGATAAACAAATAATCGTGTTTGAGAACCAAGAGCCTGAAGAAGCTTTAAAACCAAAAATGACTTACTACCACTTTTCAAAAAATAAGGAAATTGGTCGATATGGATTCTTTCCAGTAACATAATTTAAGGATCGTAAATCCGCTGTATCCATACAAACAGGGTGCTTTATGATCCAAAGCTAATTCCAACGTTAGCTCGTTTTTGGCCACTAAAAAGCGAAAGCGGCCGTCCGCTTCACGTACACAGCAGTCAGTGAGTTACGTCAAACTCAGTGACTGCAAATGGCACAAAGTTCTCAGTCAGAATTAACGTAAAACTATCCGTTCAAGCAGTGCATGCGTCGAACAGGTTCCCAAGGCTAAATGACTGCTTTAGAAAATAGCACAGAAGAAAATGAAATGACCGTTCCTCGATAAGCTTATCTGCCGTTCAAAATATTTTATTGAACGACATTAATTTGCAGTGATAATGCCGACAAAAACTGGTTTGAGTAAGCTATTAAATAAGTATTCGTACTCGCGCACTTTCAATTGGACGACATTAAACTTTCAATTGGACGACATTAAACTTTCAATTGGACGAAATAAATTCTACTATTAGTCAGAATCATACTTAACCCAATTGAGTCGCATAATGTTTGAACGTTTCGCTAAAAAAAATTTATTAGATGCGCTTAGTGACACACCTGTTGTGCTAATTCATGGTTCTCGTCAATGTGGTAAAACAACGCTCGCACAACTTGTAGGTGAAAAGCAGGGCTATTACTATCTGACCTTTGATGATACTAACCAACTCAACTCTGCAAAAAACGACCCTGTGGGTTTTATCGATAATTTACCAGAAAAAGTCATTATCGACGAAGTCCAGCGTGCTCCAGAAATATTTACAAGTATTAAGGCTAGCGTTGATAAAAATAGAAAACCTGGACGTTTTATACTAACTGGCTCGGCAAACGTTTTACTCCTTCCAAAGTTATCGGATTCGCTCGCGGGTAGGGTAGAAATTATTCATCTAAGAGCGTTATCGAAAGCTGAAATTATTGGTCGCCAATCCAGCGTCATGCTAAGCATATTTACACGCACCTTAGATCAAAATGTCAAAACAACTGGATATGTAAAACTTGGGAAAAAGATTAACACGTTAATCACTGCTGGCGGCTACCCTTCTGCACTTAGCCGAACTAGTGAAAACAGGAAAATGGCATGGTATCGAGATTTTACTAACACTATTATTCAACGAGATATTCAGGATATTGCCAGTATTCAGAATATAAGCATACTCCCGAAATTACTTCAGCTCTGCGCCAGTCAGACTGCTAGATTGTTCAACGTATCTGACTTAGCGTCCCCCTTTTCAGTAAGCCGCCCCACTATAAAAGAATACATTACATTACTTGAACAAATATTCTTAGTTGAGCAAATTCAGCCATGGCACACTAACCGCTTGAGTCGTTTAATCAAGACCCCCAAAATACATTTAGCAGACACGGGATTAGCGTGTGCCTTACTTAACGTAAAAAGTGATGACTTGGAGAAAGATAGAAGTTTGTTAGGACAGCTTCTTGAAACTTACGTGTATCAAGAATTACAAAAATATGCCAGTTGGCAAGACAACAATATAGATATTTACCATTTCAGGAACAAAGACAAAGTAGAGGTCGATTTCGTTATACAAGACGGCAAGTATATTACTGGTATAGAAGTGAAAGCGTCTGCGACCATCCAATTAAGTGATTTCAAGGGACTCATTAAGTTACGTGATGCGGTTAACGACTGTTTTGCAAATGGTGTTGTATTTTACGACGGAGATACAATACTCTCTTTTGGTGACCGCTTATTTGCAATCCCTTATGCTGCATTTTTAGCGAGTTGAACATACTTTTGACCTAGAACTAATTAGCCTTTCAGTTCCAAATGACCGGTTTAGGGCTAGAATTTAACCCCAAAAGCCAGGTTTTTAAATGACTCCTAATCGCTCTAAGCCGTCCTACAATTAGTTTAATCAATTATCGGTAAACAACCTTTTGCATTTCATCTGGTGACTGATTTGAAACGGCCGCTTTCTTCAACAATACAAATAATATTTAAGCCTAAATGTCGGCAATTGGCACAAACCCAACCAAAACCTAGTGACGTGGCTGTGCGAGTTTCAAACTTTAATGTCTAGTTTCAAACTTTAATATGCTCGCACAAGGGCCTTTCGGCCCTTTTAGTTTCTATTCAACAGTAACTGACTTGGCCAAGTTTCGCGGTTGGTCAACATCTGTACCTTTAATTACGGCTACGTAGTAGGAAAGTAATTGTAAGGGCAGTGTGTACACGATTGGTGCGATAGCTGGCTCACAATGAGGCACATTAATAACTCGCATGGTGTCGTCACTGGCGAATTTTGCTTGCCTATCGGCGAACACATACATAATACCGCCTCGGGCGCGCACTTCTTCTACATTGGATTTTAACTTTTCTAAAAGTTCGTTATTAGGAGCAACGACTATTACTGGCATTTCGTCATCGATTAACGCCAGAGGTCCGTGTTTTAATTCTCCAGATGCGTAAGCTTCAGCGTGGATGTATGAAATTTCTTTGAGCTTTAACGCACCCTCCATAGCAATCGGGTATTGGTCACCACGGCCTAAGAAAAGGCTGTGTTGTTTATCGGCAAACTCTTCGGCTAAATCTTCAATTCCAGCGGTTAAACTTAAGGTTTCTTCAAGTTTAGCTGGCAAGCTGTGTAAACCGCTAACAATCGACTTCTTATCTATTTCAGATATGCCATTGTACTTACCTAGGGCCAATGTCAGCATCAAGAAACCAGTCAACTGAGTGGTGAACGCTTTGGTAGAAGCAACGCCTATTTCTGCACCTGCTAAGGTCATAAACGCCATGTCAGATTCGCGCACTAACGATGAACCTGGCACATTACATATCGCCAAACTCGACATATAACCGACGTTTTTGGCTAATCTTAGCGCGGCTAAGGTATCGGCAGTTTCACCAGATTGAGAAATAGTCACCAACAAGCTGTTGGGGTGTACCACTGATTTGCGATAACGAAACTCAGAAGCAATTTCAACGTTACAAGATACGTTGGCATATTGTTCCAGCCAATAGCGCGCCGTCATACCGGCATGATAACTAGTACCACATGCGATGATTTGCACATGTTTAATATCTTTTAAGATGGCCTCAGAACCTGCCCCAAATATCCCTTCAACTAAGTCAGTCTCACCTAAGCGGTCTTGCAGAGTATTGCGCACAACTATGGGCTGCTCATGGATTTCCTTGAGCATATAATGACGATATCCGCCTTTGTCGCCAGCATCATGTTCAATATCTGAATCGAATACATCGCGCTCTACCAACGTACCTGTAGCATCGTATACTTTGATGCTTGTACGAGTTATCTCTGCGACGTCGCCTTCTTCTAAGAACATAAAACGACGAGTAACCGGCAATAAAGCCATTTGGTCTGATGCGATAAAATTCTCGCCAATCCCTAAACCTATTACCAATGGACTGCCTGAACGAGCAACAATAACGCGATTTGCGTCCATTTTGTCCATAATCACGGTACCGTAAGCACCATGAAATTGGCTCACAGAATCTTGCACTGCTTGTAGCAGATCTTTGCCATTTTTAAGCTCTTCATGAACCGTGTGAGCAATGGTTTCAGTGTCGGTATCTGAACCAAAGGTATAACCTTTGGCTTGTAAATCGGCACGCAGATCTTCATAGTTTTCGATGATGCCGTTATGCACCACGGCAATCCGGTCATTTGAAAAGTGTGGGTGTGCATTTTTCTGAGTAACACCGCCATGGGTGGCCCAGCGAGTATGCGCTATACCGGTAGAACCTTTCACTGGATTCGCTTCAATCGCATCACTTAGTGCTTTTACTTTTCCAATCTGACGTTCACGGGTCAAGTTGCCGTTGCCATCCAACACTGCCACTCCAGCTGAATCGTATCCGCGATACTCGAGTCGTCTCAGTCCTTCTAACAATATTTCAACTACGTTGCGTTCGGCAATTGCGCCTACTATCCCACACATAATCTTCTCCTAATGTGTTTCAAGGGTTGGAGCGCAAATCACATTTACGCCGTGTTGTTCAATTTGATGTTTGGCTTGTTCATCAATGCCATCATCAGTCACCAATATTGAGATTTTTGACCAGGGCAATTCCACATTGGGTATTTTGCGCTGTAATTTTTCTGATTCCGCCATCACAATCACTTGTTTTGATACTTCTGCCATGGTGCGGCTCAATGAGGTTAACTCATTGAAAGTTGTAGAACCGCGCTGTGTATCTAAACCTGCAGCACCTAAAAATGCCTGATCGAAATTGTAAGCCTTGAGCATTTGTTCAGCCATTTGACCTTGGAAAGAATGGGACTGCTGATCCCAAGTTCCACCAGTCATCAAAACTTGAGGTTCGTTTTCACGTTCTAATAAATCATTCGCCACATGCAGCGAATTAGTCATGATAACTAAGCCCCGCTTGGCAGGTAAATGCGGTATTAATGCAGCAGTAGTGCTGCCACTATCAATAATAATGCGATTATGATCTTGAATAAGAGTAGCTGCGGCAATGGCAATAGCTTTCTTTCGACTCGAAAGCTTTTCATTGGTTAATTCAGAAGATTCTGACGGCAATAAGACAGCGCCACCAAATTTTCTGAGCAATAACCCGTTACTTTCGAGTTCTGATAAATCTTTTCGAATCGTTACTTCAGAGGTTGAAAACAGCTTAGATAAAGCGTCTACAGCGACTTCTCCACGTTCGTTTAAACGCTCAATGATAGCTCTACGACGTTGTTGGGTATTGCGTTTTTGCACTATTGTATCCACCGATGAAAGCACTTAAGTTTCGAAACGAAAGAAATAATAGACAATAATTTACGAATTGCAAGTATTTAGTTTCATACCTGTGTATTTTTCGATCAAAAGGAGAAAAGCTGAGATAAACAATTTGCCACCAATCAAGATTAATTCTCGGTAGGCGGCAATATTCCAAGGTTTTGTTTTAGCAGGTCTTTGGCTTGGTCACTCAATAATGCTTCTGCAAGCATTTCTTCTAACGCCAACTCGTCGTAATCACCTGCTTGGAAGGTAAGACTGATCTCACTCATTAAGTTAGCTTCAAAAAGTGTCGCCGAGAGTGGCGAGAGCTCTGAGATCTTAGATATGGATATAGTTTGGTCTTTTACCACTTCGATTATTAAAGAAGGCATTTCCCATATTTTCATTAGCTCAACACTGAGCAACATAGAGCGCTGACTGAGAAATTTCTTAAACACCAATGAATCTTGTTTGAAGTCTGGATGACTTTTTTGAAACGCTTCAACCATAAATTGGAAAATAACGATTTTGCCTAAATCATGCATCAAGCCAATAATATAGGCAGCATCAGCATTCAAATTGCGCGCTTGGGCTAGGGTTTTGGCAAGCACCGCTACCTCTTGGCTATGCAACCAAACTTTTTCTCCAAATGCTTTAAAATAAATCGGTTTTTGATGACATAAGTTTTTTACAAAACCATTTAAAACAAATTCTTTTATATCTTTTGCCCCCATCAACATAAACGCTTTTTGCAGATCGGTGATTTCATTATTTCCACGTTTATAAGCAGGGCTGTTGGCTTTTTTCATCAGCTCGCTTGCAATACTCGGCTCTTGTTCAATCACTTTGATGAATTCAGTCAAGTTAAAGTCGGGATCGTTCAATAAATTAGTTAAGGTCAGCACAGACTGCGGCAGAACTGGGAAATGGGTTAACACGTCTTGCGGATTTTTAAGGGCGTGATTCACCCGAGTTAAGATATATTGTTCTAGTGGATTTAAGGTGGTACTGGTTTCAGATGGCCCTAACAAATAATCGTAGAACAGAAACTCCAAGCGGTTAAATGAAGCAACGCTAAGAGTGATACTTTTTGCAGGTACTGGAATATCAGGTAAATTAGATTCAGCAGGGCTCGCTTGTTTTGTTACTTCCGGTAAGCCACTTTTTGCCGAATCTATAACCGCAGACGTCTTGATTAACGGAGTTTTAACCGCTGGTTTGGGTGTTGAGCGCTTAAACAAGCGAGAGATCAATTTTTCAAACATATTCGAATTTGCAAACCAGTAATTTTGTTTAAGGCCTATTGAAATACACGATAACAACCTGAATCAATTTCTATCTAATATTAGTTAGCAAAAACTTAAAGATAAAAATTGTCGCTAGAATCCTGTTACCTATTCTTTCAAGTCTTTTTGGTCGGTCGTTTCCAACCTTGTATATTTCGCTGTTTGCTCCGAGCAACCGCCAATTCGTGATCATCGACATTAGTATTTACCGTTGAACCAGCGCCTACTGTGGCCATTTTCCCGATCGTCACTGGCGCGACTAGCGCACTATTAGAGCCAATAAACGCGCCGTCTCCAATAATAGTTTTGGATTTATTCACACCGTCATAATTACAAGTAATGGTGCCCGCACCAATATTGGCTCCTTCTCCAACCAGCGTATCGCCTAAATAGGTTAGGTGGTTGGCTTTAGAACCTTTGCCTAATACGGTTTTTTTCATTTCTACGAAATTACCAACCTTAGACTTATCATGCATTACAGCCCCTGGTCTGAGTCGAGCATATGGACCAACACTGCAGCCACTATGCAATTCAGCTTGCTCAATTATAGAGTTCGCTTCTATTACCGAATCATCGCCGATTTGGCAGTCAATCAAAATGCAATTAGGACCAATTTTTACATTATTGCCTAACTCCACTTTGCCTTTAACGATAACATTAACGTCAATGCTGCAATCTATGCCAAATGATAATTTACCACGCAGATCAAAACGATGAGGATCTAAAATATACAAACCTTCCATCAGCAAGTTTTCGGCATTTTCTAGCTGATAAGCACGTTCTATCATCGCTAATTGCTTGCGATTATTAATCCCTTCAACTTCCACCGAACTCGTGGGGTGTGATGCTTTAATCACTTTACCTTCGTTTGCAGCCATCTCGATGACGTCTGTGAGATAAAACTCACCTTGTGCGTTATCACTGTTTAGCGCTGATAACCAACGTTTCAGGTCAGCGCCGCCCATGATCATCATGCCGGTATTAATTTCTTTTATTTGACGTTGAGCATCTGTGGCATCTTTATGTTCTACGATGGCGGTCACATTTTCACCATCTCGAATAATACGTCCCATTCCTGTGGGGTCATCCAATTCAACGGTCAACAGTGCTAGATCTGATTGTTGTTTAACATCAATTAGTTGCTGCAATGTCTGCGCTTTAATTAAAGGCGCATCACCCACCAAGATCAAAACGTCTTCGTCATCTTTAATATGAGGAACCGCTTGCTGAACCGCATGGCCAGTACCCAATTGCTCTGATTGTAAACACCAATTGAGTTGATTATGCGCCAATGCCGATTGCAGTTGCTCGCCACCATGGCCATAAATTAAATGAATGCTTTCAGCGCCCAGCGTGTTCACAGTATCGATAATATGTTGCACCATAGGTTTATCGGCAATGGGGTGAAGTACTTTGGGTAATTTAGACTTCATGCGCGTGCCTTTGCCCGCTGCAAGTACAACTACTGAAAACGTCATTGAGTATCCTTAAATCATAAAATTCTATTTATTCTAACTAAGCTCACTAAAAGGTCTAGTAATATCACACAAAGCATATATTATTTGTTTGGCTAAAACCTGTGCGGATTTTATCCGTAGAAGTATTGGACGCTTATCGTTAAGATGATGTCTTGAAATTAATGAATGGAAATTGGATTTCTTTGAACGCCTTTCGAACTTTACATCGTAGTATTTTAATTTTGTTTGCCGTAGTGGTTATTTCAATAGTAACCCTTGTTCATTTTACAGCGTCAAAAATTGTTGCTGAGCAAAGCCGAGCTCAACAGCAATCCATTTCTCCTGCCATTACTTTAATTATTGATCAGCTTCTTGAACCCCTTCATGTATCCGAAACATTAGCCAAAGCCAAAGAACTCAAAGATTTAATGAAAGACAAAGACATTGATGAAGAAGCAATGTTTTCTATGCTCACAAGACTCGAAAGCGAGTTTGATATGGAGTTTTTTATTGCCAGTGAAAGCAGCCGTATGCAATACAACTCAGACAAGACAAAACTGGCATTAGTCGAAGACAAAGTGGATTGGTATTTTCGCTACAAAGCTGCTCCTAATGACGCTATAGCTGATATTGGTCAATGGCAAGATCCACATTTTTATATCGATTTAAAAGTGTATGACGGTGATGATAACTTTCTCGGCTTTTTTGGGATCAGTAAAAGCCTCGACAGTTTCGTGGAAATTTTTGATCAGTACAAACGCGAATATGGCTACGATTTTATTTTTGTGGACCAAGACAATAATATCGCACTTTCTTCAGATCCTAATTTAATCGTTGAGAATGCCACATTTAAAACCCTTGAAAGTTTAGATTGGTATAAAACGCTAGACATCAGCAAATTACCCGATGGTTCACTGAATAATTTGTTAGTTAAAACCTCCGGTGTAGATGCGCTCATTGCGGAAGTGAAAGTTGAGCCTTTCGGCTGGACTATGTATTTGCTGACGCCTTTGGAAGCAAGACAAACTGAAATTAGCCGTAGTTTTATCATTAGTGTTGTCACGTTGTTGGTGATTATATTTGTATTATTTATGCTGATTTATCACCTGCTGTATTATTTTAAGCAAGACATGCAGAAAAACTTCCAGACCGATCCTCTTACACGTTTGCCGAATCGTAATAAAGTCGAATTACGCTTTGCTGAAATGATGGATAAAGGACTGCAAGTAGGGGTGATTCTGATTGACATTGATCACTTCAAAGCGGTAAATGACACCCACGGCCACAACGCGGGTGACAATGTACTTCGTCAAATCTCAAATATGTTAAGTAATCAGTTACGACACGGTGATGTTGTAGGTCGCTGGGGTGGTGAAGAGTTTGTACTGTTGTTGCCAGACACAAGTCCTGAGCAAGCCTACGAAGTGGCACAAAAGTTACGTGAAAGCATGTCGAATATGACCGCTTCCACCGGCTCAGCTGCAGTTCAAGTAACGGCTAGCTTTGGCGTATCACACACCGACACGCTGCGCCCTCTAACCGAAGTGTTAGGTTATGCAGACGATGCTTTGTATCAGGCCAAACGAGACGGTCGTAACATTGTCAGAATGCAATTATCAAAATCAGAGTAGTAAGTAGTTCCACTTGCTACCTGCTTGTATATTGCTAGGCGAGTTTGAGTCTAAACTTAATCACACCTGTTGTGAGGCTCACTCCGAATAGAATTAATCCTGCGCCCAACAACATGCCTAGAGTTAGCATTTCTTGTAAAAATAACACGCCCCATAACACCCCAAATACTGGCACCAAATACGCAACGGTAATGGCTTTGGATGCACCCACATTAGCAATTAACCGGAAATACAAAATATAGGCAAAACCGGTGCAAACGACACCTAGCACTATCACTTGCACCCACGCATCAAATGATGGCATTTGTTGCGGCCAAAGCATTACGGCAAAGGGAATTAAAGCAAGCGTAGCAAAGACTTGACTGCCAGTTGCTATGGCAAGAGTGTTGATTCCGGTAAGATGTTTTTTGGTGTAACAAGCAGCAATTCCGTAAGCGAATGTTGAGCCTAGCGCCGCCAAAATAGGTAACACAGACAAATGTAAGTCAATTCCAGTACGAACCAAACTGATCACAACCACGCCACTAAAGCCAATAAATAGGCCAAAAACCGACAAGCCTGTTAGTCGTTCCTTCAACCACAAAAAGGCAACAATAGCGCCAAACATTGGGGCGGTAGCATTCAGAATAGAGGCCATGCCAGCCCCCAATAACACGGTACTGTAACTAAACATAACAAAAGGGATGGCAGTGTTAACTAATCCTACAAATAAAATGGGACGCCAATACTGCCTAACAACTGAGACCTTTTTACGAAGAAATAGCAGTGGTAATAAACACAAGGCGGCAATTCCTGTGCGCACTGCGACAAGGGCAAAAGCACCAAACTCTGGTGTGGCAGAACGCATGTACAAAAAGGATGATCCCCAAATTGCACCTAACATCACCAATTCGAATACGTCTTTTAATCTCATTACATCATTTACCTTTGCTCACTCCGATTTAATAACAAGTAGGAGTTATTGACCTTTTTGTTCAAATTCTAATAGCCATGACTTACGTTCTAATCCGCCGGCGTAACCGGTAAGTGTGCCATTTTTGCCAATCACTCGATGACAAGGAACAACGATAGAAAGTGGGTTTTTGCCATTTGCCGCCCCTACAGCTCTAACGGCTTTGGGGTTGTGTAATTGATTGGCTATATCAGCATAACTGCATGTCGCACCAAAAGGAATATTTGCTAATGCCTGCCAAACTTGGCGCTGAAAGTCAGTACCTACAGCACCCAAAGGTAATTGAAAACGGGTTAACTTACCTTCGAAATAGGCATTCAATTGAGTTACAGCCTCTTCCGTTATGGGGTTGCCTTGATAAATGTCTTGTTGAGATTCTGAAAAAAATATAGAAACAATACACTGACTATTTGCACAAACTTCTATTTGCCCTATGGGCGTTTCGAGATAACTATAAAATAAATCACTGCTATGCGTCATGCCATGCTCCACAATTGAAAAGTAAGATAGCTCCTCCATGGAGCCGCTGCATCGGGATTTAAAAGGTGTTGTTGAATTTGCTTTTTGATCACCAAATCAGAATCTAACCAGATATCCGGATTGGAAAGCCCGCGCATATTGGCATAAGCCACCGTCCAAGGGCCAATTCCTTTGATACTTTGCCAGTCACTTAACAGCCCATTTTGAACCTGGAACTTGGCAAGATCCCGTAAACACTGTCGGCGTTTGTCAGGGATTTTAAGAAAGCTCAAATCTGACTCGGCAATAGCCTCAGGGGAAGGAAAAAGTCGTTGCTGCTGATAACTTCCGCCAAGTTCATGAGCTAATTGAGAAACCAGATTGACCGCGGCTTTAACTGAAATTTGTTGCCCTAAAATGGCTCGACAAGCAGCCTCAAAACCACTCCATACACCAGGAATTCGAATTCCTGGAACAATAATGTCATGGGGTAGCCCGGTGGCCTGCAAACTCGTGTGAATGATATGCGGATCGCAATCCAAATCCAATAAACGCCGGATTTGCATTACCACAGCTTGAAAACAACTCAAATCATTGATGCTGAGCGACACGTCAAAACAATTCTTGGTAGCGTTTAAAGTAGCAGTAAAATGCCCTAGCGCATTGCCATAGGTGAATCCTTTGCTATAACTATTTTCAGTCACGGTTTCTATCTCAGCAATCGCCCGTAGTTTTAAAAAGTCACGTAAATGCGGCCAGTTGTAAGGGGCTCGATACGCCAACTGAATGTGTAATGAGGCTGACTTCATTCCCTGCTCACTACCGTGGGGCGAGGTGATTTTTCTGGCTGCGCTCTTACGAATCTGAGTCGGCGTGAGTTGCAAGTTGGATTGCAGGTTAGCTTGTAACCGACGGGCACTAGTGAAGCCGCTGGCGATAGCTATATCGTCAATCGATAATGTGCTGTTGTGTAATAAATTTTTAGCCATCAATAGCTGGTCAAACAAACGAAACTTTTTAGGTGATATTCCCAGCTTCTTTTGAAACAAATCACGCAGATAGCGATCGCTGACACCCAATTTTTCACAAATATCCTCAACATTTAACTCGGGGTGAGCACGCAGTAATTTGATGCCCCGCTCGAGTGTAGTAGTGGTGCCCTTCCAAGCAAAAGAACCCGGTGCACTATCAGGGCGGCAACGTAAACACGGACGAAAGCCCGCCTGAATTGCCAAAGGTGCCAGTTCATAATATTCGACATTTTGTTCTTTTGGTGAAGGCGCAGGACAAATTGGCCGACAAAATATGCCCGTGCTTTTCACTGCCACATAAAACTGTCCGTCAAATCGAGGGTCACGGGATTTGCGCGCCTGTTGGTATATTTGCTTGGTATTCATAAAGGTTACTTTTAGCCAACTTAGAGCAAGTTTAACCGCAAAAGATCAATAAAACGCGCTGAAAACGGAAGTGATATGAAATTAGTCCCTTATTAGAGTGAATTCATTTCCCTGTTGTTTCAGCCACCTTCAACTAGTATCCTTGTCATGATGAGATGTTTAACGTTAATTGTCCTTTTCTGGTTGACAATAATTGTCTGCCCGCCGGCCTTCGCTGAAGAAGATAGCTGGCTTTACGACTTTGCCTCCAAAACCCAAGCACAAGCTATGAAGCACAATGTGCCTGGTTATATTCTTGTTTTTATTCGTAAAGGCGAACCGGCTAAGGTGATTAGTTATGGTTTGACTGAAAATTTTGGTCAAAAAATTGATACCGATACTGTGTTTAGATTGGCCTCTGTGTCGAAAACATTCGCCGGTGTGTTAATGGCCAAAAAAGTCGCAGAAAAACAGTTTACGTGGCAAACACCGATACTAGAGATTGTGCCCGAATACGGCTTTAATCGGTTAGATCCCAATCCGATAACCCTTGGACATTTGTTAAGCCAGTCCAGTGGATATATCCCCAATGCTTACGACAATTTAATTGAAGCGAATTACTCGTTAAAACGTGTTCTAGGACAGTTAGCGAAATTAGAGCCCTTGTGTTCTCCAGGCAAATGTTACACCTATCAAAATGCATTATTTGGCGTACTTGAAGATTATTACATCAACCATAAAAGTAGTTATGGTAAAGAATTAAGCGAGAGCATTTTTAAACCATTAAAAATGCCGCACGCCAGTACAGGAAGACAAGGTTTACAAAGCTCACCAAAATGGGCAAAACCCCATGTGGCAATCACCCGCTCGAAATGGCGAGAAACCAAAGTTCAAGATGATTATTATCGTTATGGTCCAGCAGCGGGAGTAAACGCCAGTATTGAAGACATGGCGATTTGGGTGCGCGCAATGTTAGGAGAATATCCAGAGGTTATTCCCCCAGAAATAGTTGATACGGTCACCTCAGAAAAAATCAAAACAACACGAGAGTTACGCAGACGAGATTGGCGACGGTTCTTGAAAGATGCCCATTATGGCTTAGGTTGGCGGATTTACGACTTTAAAGGCCACAAATTAAACTATCATGGTGGTTGGGTGAAGGGCTATCGCGCGGACGTGTCTTTTGCACCAGATCAGAAAGTAGGTTACGCGATGCTGATGAATGCCGAATCAAATCTTATCAATAGTTTTACTGCAAAATTCTGGCAGGCTTATTTTGAATCTTATGAAGAAACTCAAAAACTGCAATTGGCAAAACAAACTGGGGGCTAACCGCAGCTTAGCGCTTTACTGACATGCGCTGACAATTGCAAAAACCTTTAATGCAGTGAATTGAGTAAATCACTATCTGCAGTAAAAGCATTTCAGAAATGGGATCATCTAGGTGATGCAAATACACCACCTAGATTTCAATTACGAGGTTTTTAGGTAGGTATAACCTTTCAAACAATTTTCGTAAAAATCCGTCCACTTAACGCCTTCTCTAGGCTTAATTTCACCTTCGGCAATTTTAGCATCAATCAATTTTTTAACGGATTGCGCCATAAAGCTTGGGTTGTATTGCATGATAGATAACACATTATCTACAGACGATCCGGTGACAACTTCTTCGATATAAAAATCGAGAGGGTCATCATCATGACTGAAGATATGCACTTCATTCAAACGACCAAACAAATTGTGCATGTCACCCATTACATCTTGGTACGCTCCGGTGAGGAACATACCTAAATAGTAGTCTTCGTTTTTGTTCAGTTTGTGCATAGGCAATACATCTGAAATACCTTTACCCAATACAAATTGGTCAATTTTACCGTCACTGTCACAGGTTATATCCACCAGCGAACAGTTTACATTTGGTCGCTCATTCATTCTAGAAAGCGGCACAATCGGTAATACTTGATCAATCGCCCATGTATCAGCAGCTGATTGGAATACCGAGAAGTTACACAAATATTGCGATGATAAGTTGTAATCAAGCTCTTGCATCTCTTCAGGAATAAAATCAGCATTTTGCAAACGCTCTTGCAAATTAACCATAATTTGCCAATAAAGGGTTTCGATTTTCGCTAACTCTTCAAAGCTAATAACTCTCAGTTTAAACGCAGATACCGCTTGCTCTTTGTATTGAGAAGCATCGTTGAAAATTTCTTGTAAGTTATCTTGGGTTGACAATAAACGAATTTGGTCTCGCATATTGGTAACTAAAATATGCTCGTGCTCTTCGAAATCAGTTTCCATTTCCGCACTGTTAGAGCGAATTTCACCAACAATTTCTGCCACAACACAACTGTGATGAGCGGTGATAGCTCTACCACTCTCGGTTACTAAAGTTGGGTGAGGCACTTGTTCAAGATCACAAACTTCCTTCATACCAAACACAACGTCTGCTACATATTCAGCAATGGTGTAGTTGCGAGATGAATCATTGGTAGATTTACTGCCGTCGTAATCAATACCAAGTCCACCACCAACATCAACATAATCGAGCTGAAAGCCCATATGGTGTAATTCGGAGTAGATCATCGCACCTTCGCTGATGGCGTCTTTAACGGCGCGAATATCCGTCAACTGACTACCAATATGGAAATGCAGTAGTTTAAAACACTGCCCCATGCCTTGAGCTTCAAGATAACGAGCCGCTTGAATAATCTCGGTATTGGTGAGGCCAAATTTAGCCCGATCACCACCAGAACCTTCCCACTTGCCTTGACCTTTCACGGTCATTTTCGAGCGCAGGCCAATAATCGGCTCAATGTCTAATTCTTTGGCCAGTTTGACTAACAACAAAAGCTCAGAATACTTTTCAATGACGACAATTATTTTGCGTCCAAGTTTACGCGCCATTAATGACAAACGCATAAACTCCTCATCTTTATAACCATTTAAAATGGTTAGTGAGTCTTGGTTGGTGTTGTAGGCTAGAACCGTCAGTAGTTCAGCTTTAGAACCTGCTTCTAAGCCGTAAGCATATTTATTACCCGCATCGACAATCTCTTCCACCACTTCGCGCATTTGGTTAACTTTCACAGGATAAACACCGCGATACTCTCCGCGATAACCAAAATCTTTGATGGTTTTGATGAAAGTTTCATTTAACAACGCAACTTGTGACCGCAGAATGTCGTGAAATCTAAGAACAACAGGAAACTGAATTCCTTCTTCTTTGATCTCTTCAATAACATCTTTGAAATCGATGCGCATTTCAGCATTCGTTACATCAGGGGTAACATGCAAATTTCCGTTAGGACCAATCTCAAAATAGCCGCTACTCCAGCGCTTAACGCCGTACAACTTCTCTGCGTCTTCAATTGTCCAGTTATCGGGTTTGCTCATTTATTTGCTCCGAGGTTTGCCAATATTTGTAAAAAGGGGCAATTCAAAAGGAATTGCCCCATTCTAATATTGCTCAAACAACTTAAATTCATTGTTAATTGCCAGCATTATACTTTGCTGATGATCTAAAAGTGTACTATTTATTTGGGTTGATATTGAAAAATATCATCTAGGTGACATTCAAACACTTCAGCCATTTTAAAGGCAACTTCCAAAGAAGGGGAATACTTGCCTTTTTCGATCGCCATAATGGTTTGTCTGGTCACCCCAACTTTGTCCGCTAGCGCTTGTTGCGTCATTTCGTTAGCAAAAAAGCGCTTTTCACGTATGCGATTAGTAATAGGTATGTCTGCCACCCTAATATCCTCTACGATAATTAAACAAGGTGACAGAAAATCGAGCGACTTCAGACAAAATGAAACTCAACATCAATATATGCGCAGTTAACAGTGGAATTTGCATAGAACTATAGTGGTCGGCAAATTCAGGATTATATTCAACTGTAATTATTCGTCCAAGGGTAAAAACTACGCCGACCACCAAAATGGTATAGCCAACTTGATTACCGCGATATTCAAACAGTTTGTCTCTTTCGTCAGCGCCCATTTCAGCTGCTTTATGATTGGTGGCTGCCAACATGCTGTGCAGCACTATTTCTACCAATACACTAAGACCAATAGCTTGAATCAGTAAATCTTTGGCACTTTCTTTAGCCTCTTCAATCGGGATACCAGTGAGCATCACAATGCTATAAAAGTAGTAACCAAATATACAAATTGTGCTGACTAATGAAATCCAATGACTTTTCTCTTTAAATGACATGTCCATGCAAGTTCCTCCCAACTAAGCTGGAAGAAATGTATACCTAAACAAACTCAATGTCAAAAATTATTAACATAGAGTAAACATTCAAAGACCTAAAGTTACTTTTTCTAGCTATTCAGTACCAATATCTTCATTCCATAATTCGGGAGATTCAGTAATAAATTGCTCCATCAGTTGAATGCATTCTGGATCCTGCAGAACTTCTAGCTCAACACCTCTGCGTTTAAGCAATTGCTCTTCACCAATAAAGGTTTGATTTTCACCAATGATAATTTTAGGAATTTCATACAACAGAATTGCCCCTGAACACATTGAACAGGGTGACAATGTTGTATACAAAATGCACTCACGGTATACACTTGCAGGTTGTCGCCCAGCATTTTCGAAGGCATCCATCTCACCGTGTAAAATGGGACTACCAGATTGCACTCTGCGATTATGTCCACGACCAATGATTTGGTTTTGATAAACAATAACTGAACCAATAGGGATACCGCCTTCCTGTTTGCCTTTGATAGCTTCATCAATGGCTGCTCGCATGAATATGTCCAATTTGCTCTCCCATTATGGTTAGTTTCGCGCACTTAATGTTAGCAAGGAGGTTAGCTGTTTAGCCTTACAATTAATCTGTCTCCCTGCTTTATTTCACCAATCTAGCATAAATTGATACACTGCTAGTGTATAGTTTTGAAGCATTCATTTAACGTCGTATCAACGCTCAATTTCCATGTATTTTAAGTTTCCAATATCCCTGTCATTGATGCGCAATAAATTCGCTATATAAATTACTGAACAATAACAAGATCCATCTAAAGTGATGTTGTTATTTATCTGCAGTTAAACGCCAAAAGGATAACAAAAGCAATGAAAATTCTTGTAGACACCCACTCACACACCATCGCCAGCACACATGCATATAGCACCGTTCATGATTATTTTGTGCAAGCTAAAGTGAAAGGGTTACAAATGTTTTCATTAACCGATCATGGACCTGAAATGCCTGACTCGCCTCACCCTTGGCACTTTGGAAATCGTAATGTGATACCACGAATTGTCGATGGAATAGCCTGTCTTAAAGGCATTGAGGCAAATATATTGCCACCTGAAGGGGGGTTAGATGTGCCAAATGGTATGAAACCTTACTTAGACTTTGTTATTGCGAGTTTCCATGAACCGGTATTCGCACCAGCGAGTAAAACCATCAACACCAAAGCACTAATAAACACTATTGCCGGTGGAGACTGCCAGATAATCGGTCATCCGGGCAACCCAAACTTTCCGATAAACTACGAAGAAGTAATTATTGCGGCCAAGGAACATAATGTTGTACTGGAGATAAATAACAGCTCCTTCACTCATTCACGGCAAGGCAGCGAACCTAATTGCGTTCGCATTCTGGAACTAATAGATAAGCATGATTGGAAAGTTGTATTTTCAAGTGATGCGCATATCGCTTTTGATTTAGGTAATTACGAAAAGAGTATTGGTCATGCGCAATCAATTAATTTTCCCATTGAACGAATTGTAAATCGTGATGCAAAAACCTATTTGGCTTTTTTAGCCGAACATAAACGCCCAGTAGCCGACGAGTTGTCTCAGTGGTGCGCAAATCTCTAACTAGCAGCAAGTATCCCTAAGCTATGCGTCGCTCCAACGCATAGCCACATCACACCTTTGATAACTCTTACCGTATTTATCCATAATCAACGCATCATGTGTGAAGCCATTTTTTTCATACAAATGAATGGCGGCTTCGCATTTGGCATTGGTTAATAAAAATAGGCAGTCGATAGGCAATAGTTTCGCTTGGGCGATGACATGCTGAAGCAATTTTTCACCTACTTTTAAACCGCGGGCGTTCTCCAACACGCCCATCTTAGTCAGTTCGAATGCGCCATCTCCTTTATTTAATAATGCGCAAGCGCCAACGACACCTAATTGGGAATGCTTAGCAAACCAAATTTTGCCTCCCTTATCGATAATGTTTTCCTGAGGTTGACCCAATACTTGTTTGTCGACATCTTCAAGCACAAACATGCTTTTTATCCATTGGCTGTTAATTTGCTCAAAAAATGGCGCTAAATCCGGTTCAAAATCTAAAAAAGTGAGGCTGTTTTCTAACATAGTTGTATCCACGATATTGGTGTTTTGGGAGGTATTTAATGGCTCAAAATGATCTTTGCTGCGCTCAAGTAACGAGCGTTTATCAAGGGCTTTTTCGAAAGTCTGCAATGAAGCGTAAAAGTGATTTTCAAACTCACTGCATAAATCTTTGGCCGCTTTATCAACGGCCGCCCATACAGGTCGCATTTCCGCGACTTTTTGATGCCCTAGCGTTGATAAGCTCAGTACTCTTTTTCTTGAGTCTTCAGTGTCTAACTGAATCTCAATTAATTTTTTAGATTCTAACTGTCGACTGAATTGACTCAGGGCTGGTTGAGTTAATCCCAGCAAATTAGCAGCTTCTACTACGCTTACTTGCTTTTTTCGATCTAATAAAGCCAGCAAAGTAAACCATTTGGGCTGAATGTTCATATCAAAATGCTGATACACCGCGGCAGCATCTGCCATCATTCGTTCACTGACTCGTTTTAAGCGACTGCCTAACGCCAGTTCACCTAATTCATTTAGAAAATCTTTGTTCATACGCACCTCTATATAAGCATTTATATAATCACTTATATATAAATGCAAGTAGAAAGACGACGATTAAACATAGGTGTATTTGCAGGGATTAGATATAAAGGGCGTTTAGCTTAAGGATAGAAGTGTTGAAGGTGGTTCATTCAACACCAAGTAAATCAACTAAGGTAGCTTGTAATCAAAAATATAGAAGTGCTTTGTGTCCTTAATCTCAATGTTCATAGTACCCACAATACCGGTCAATTCGCCGCTGCCGGAATCAGGTACCACGGTAATCGCTAAAGACGGTTCGCCTTTGTTCATAATGCCTTGATGGATTAACACAAAACTGCCGTGTTTGCTGTCTAAAGTACCTGTGAACGATTCTAATGCCACATAACCGGCAGAACCTTTAACCTCGGTCATATGACTTAGCATTTGTCCTTTCGATTGGCCGTCAAGTTCACCATGATAAGTTTTATCCAAGGTCATTCTTGCAACTGAAAATTCGGCATCCGTTTGCGGTTGCATGATTACTTCGAACTCGCCTGTTACATTTTCAGTATTCAAATTTGGATCTCCTGAATAAACAACTTGGGCATAAGGAACAACAACCAACCCTAAAATACAGAAACAAGCTATCACTAAAATGGTTTTAAGATTGTGCATTTCCATGTCTCTTTTAGATTCCAAAAATAAGTATAACACCAATCTACAAGCTGTATATAAAAACAGTTTTTAATGTCGTGGAAAATACTTTTTAAAAAAATTGAAAAAAATGTCAGGTTATTTTCATTTGTCTCGACTATTTAAGTAATTCACTAAAACGAGAGATTTGATATGAACACTGCAACGTTAAAAATGCATGAAAAAACCACACCATCACAAAGTTTTATTTGGTTAAAACAAGGGCTAAATTTATGCTTAAAAGCACCGTTTAAGATATTCTTTTTAATGTTGGCAACAATCATTATTGAAGGTCTATTTCAATTATTACCCGCTCCTTTTGGTGTCATCACATCTAAATTAGTGATGGCCATACTAATCGCTTCGTTGTGGCCAGTATTAGATCAAATATCACTGCATAAATCTTTTACATTCAAAAGTTTAAGACTCTATACAGGTTGGTCGAAACTACCATTGTTGAGTTTGTTATTGTTACTCCCGACTGCGGCGCAAGTGCTCACAGCTGTTGCTATGTTGGGGAGCAGTGGCCTCGAATTATTGTTTTATGCTCAAATGGTAGATGTGACGCCTGCGCAGTTATCCATTATATTTGCCTCAGCTACCCCGGTTAGCATATTGTTGATGTTTGTACCTGCATACCTTTTGTTAGAAAACAAAAATATACCGACTTCAATTAACAACGGAATTCGCTTAGCACTTCGCGCATGGAAACCCCTAACAGTAGTTTTCGCTATCAATCTACTGGCAATAATGGCTGTGCCATTTACGTTTTTACTTAGCGCATTATTACTCGGTCCATGGTTGCTTTGTATAAACTATGTGGCATTTAAAGATCTCACCAACGATCAATAGGAAGGTGCGTGACTCAAACTGCAAGGATTGAAGATATTTTGTCGCAATACGCGCCGTTATTGGCACGTATTGCAGCAACTTATGAAGCCGATTTGGGGCTAAGAGAAGACTTGATTCAAGATATTAGTTTGGCGGTTTGGCGAGCTCTGGAGACTTTTAGGGGTGACAGCAGCATAAAAACCTTTATTGCACGAGTTGCTCACAATCGTTCAGTTGATCATGTACTGCGCGAAAGCCGACGCAATAACAACCTGTCAGATGAGAATATTGATGATTTGCAAACAATGTCGTCAAATGCCACCCATCAAGATAAACAATTAGACCTAATGTCAGCGCTGCGTCAACTAACCCTTGGCCATCGACAAATTATTACTATGCAATTGGAAGGTTTTACCCAATTAGAGATTGCTAGTGTTTTAGGTTTGTCTGAAGCCGCTATTGCCAAGCGCGCCAGTAGAGCTCGGCAACAACTAGAACAATTGTTGTAGAGGAACAATCATGGATCCGAAATTTGAACAATGGCAGCAAGCCTTTCAACAAAATACGCCTAAAATAGACGTACACAAATTAGCTCTGCAAGTTGCCAGAAACAACCAACGGGAAAAGCTAAAAGCCTGGATTGATTTAATTACAGGTTGCGGCGTTAGCGTTTTTTGCGTGTACTTTTTATTAGTTTATGCTGATACAACTCTTGGCAAGCTATTGTTCGCGGCGTTAAGTCCTATTCCCTTGGCATTTAGCCTTTGGGCGTTTCGTTTACGTCAATCGCAACCTTTCGAGCACAGTCTGGATATCAATCAGCTATTAGAATTCAAACGTAAAAAACTAAGCAACCAAGTGTACTACTGGAAAGTCAGCGCAGTGATTTTAACTGCTCTGTGGTTAGGCTTGGTTGGATTTGCAGGGTTATCTTTTATCAAGCAAGGTGGCGAGAGTCTTTGGCTGACGCAAGTAATTTTACAAACCCTAGTGCTAGCTGGGACATGGGGACGCTTTATCTATTTGAACAAACAACGACCTAAACGCTTAACGAAAATTGATGCTTTAGCCTAAATTCAGAAGAAATAATTTTAATTCTCGTGGTTGCTGATGAGCTTTATTTCACCATTATGCGCTAATCATCACCTTTTACACCGGTTCAATATTCATACAAATCAACATGTTAAAAAAATGCTGTCTATCATACTCAGTAATACCAAATGGATTAAAGGACTAGATAGTATTTTTAAGGTATCCACTGACATACGAATGTATTCTCCCAATGCTATCGGCAACTAGGGTTTTCACGTTTAATGCGCGCCATCGAAACACGCTTAAAATTTAAACTTTAATTTATTGAGGAAATAACCATGTTGAAAATAGTTAAAACTTCGCTGTCTATTGTTGCCTTATCATTTGTGTTCGCTGGGCAAGCTCAAGCTGACGTGAATGAAGCATTGAAAAATATCTGCACTATTGTTCAAGCGGATGATAAAACCGAGTTACGTAAAAAAATGAAAGTCGTTCAAACCGACTACAGACTTAAACTTCAAGACTATTACGCTTCTGTAAGTTGTAATGGAGAAAGCCTAATTCGCACTGCATTTAAAGCCGGCGCAATTGAAACTGGGACTTTGTTAGTTAAAAAAATGCCAAAAAGTCAGTTGAATGCGCCTGAATCTGACGGTAAAACCTTGCGAGCTTGGGTTTCTGAACAAGGTTTGATGGATTCTGCAATTGCCAGCGTTTTGAACGAACGTATTTAATTATTCATCAACATGATGAGATAAATATTAGCTAAGCAATACCAACAACAAAATTTGACGGCTCCATTGCGAGCCGTTTTTTTGTCTGTAATACTGAGGTTGAATTACAAATACTTTTGAACCTAGCGCCGGTATAAATAGGAATAAATTTTGGACATAGTTAACCCTAGCTCCCTGCAACAAGAATGGACAACATTACAGTACCAATACGACAGTTATGAGAAATTTTCATTGTTGATTAAAGTTTTCAGTGTGATCTTATGCAGCTTTTTAGTGTTTCATGTACAGCTTGATTTTATCGTACCTTCACTGTGTATCGTGTTTTGGATGCTCGATGGAATTTGGAAAACCTTTCAGGGGAGAATTAGTCAGCGACTTTTGGCAGTTGAAAAAGCATTACTAAATCCGATGCAAGACACTGGTATGCAATACAATAGCCAATGGGAGTTTAACCGTCCTAGTAGCATGAAATTGATTGTGAGTTATGCGACAAACGCTTTAACTCCAACTGTTTTAGTTCCTCATTTACTAATCATTTTGATCGCACTTATGGGCACTTACATATCCTAGATTTGAACGCTGGAGTCACGAATGACTCCAGCTATTGTTGCTAGCTTATGCAGCTTCGGTCAAATAAATTGAACGATAAGATGCGTACATTGATGTGAACAGCAAAGGTACAACCACTAACAAACCTAACATTAATGGTAAAGCGCCTACAATGTATAGCACCAACATCACTATGCCGTAGATTAAGAATGGCATCACGTTTTTAAAGCAACCGATAAAGCTCTCCTTCATCGCAGCAAAAACCGGCATATCTTGTAATACGATTAATGCTGGAGCGAACCATACTGCCATTACCATTGGCAACATTAACGCCATTGCGACTAAAAATGATAACCAAAATTGCGCACCCATCATTTCAGGACTGCTCTCTCCTGCGAGGATGTCCATGTATACCGAACCCATAGCTACAAACATAACGACAATACTGATAACAGCACCAATTGCAGATAAGCCCACTAGCCTGCCTGCGCGATATGAGAATCCAGCAAACAAATATTTGATGTCAAAGGGCTTACCCTCTGCTGCAGCCTGACAACCTAACATCAATCCACCTACCCAAATATAGGTCAAAAACATGCTAATGATTGAGCCGATGAAAGGAATAATATTGATCACAATTGCGACAACGAAGCCAACAATCATGGTCACTATCCACATACCAATATCTTGCTTAAATAAACTAAAACCTTCTGATATCCATGTCATTCCATCGCCGACAGCTTTATTTGATGGGCCGGTATAAACCCAAGATCCAGTAGGTGCCTCTGTTGAAGTAAGATCAGACTCGGGAGCTTGATACGGGCTATTTTCGTTATTATCCATTTTTTATTCCTATGTAAATTCCCAACATCATTAGAACTAAGAATTTTTCTAATGATTTTTTTAGTAGACGTGAAATTATCATTAGAATGCTGATGAATACAACTTTTATGCACCTAACCTAGTGATCGATATATATTTTCCACGGGCTAAAGCCTGAGGGATC
>NZ_JAHKPT010000007.1:115667-118711 GCF_018860635.1 Aliiglaciecola lipolytica | reverse complement strand
TGGCCTTCAGGCCATAAATGCTGTTGCCAGCGTTGTAGGGGATAAATCCCCCACCTACAGGAGGGGAATTTGTAGCATGGCCTTCAGGCCATAAATGCCGATGCCAGCGTTGTAGGGGATAAATCCCCCACCTACGGTGGAGTTGTTAAATGTGCGCTGATCAAATCAATGGATTTAGGAGTGATTTTTAGCATACTACCTTGATCGTACCAATCACCTAACACAATTCGAAGAGCTGGCTTACTATTGACTTCCAATTGATGAATGGCAGGACGATGGGTATGACCGTGGATCAATTGCTGGACATTATATTCCTGCATATAATTAACCACCTCTGCGGAAGTCACATCCATAATTTCCATGCTAAGTTTTTGCTGATTTTGTTGGCTGGTTTTTCGTCCTTTTTCGGCAATTTTTCTGCGAACCCATAACGGCAAGCTTAAAATCATTCTTGGCCACCACCAACCACGGGCCTTTTTCCGAAATTTTTGGTAGGCGAGATCTAACGTGCAGAGTTCGTCACCATGCATCAACAGAGTCGGGGTTCCATACAGATCGATGACATGTTGTTGGTTTAAAATTGTCATGCCTGCTCTGCGCGCAAACTTCTCTCGAATTAAGAAATCACGGTTTCCGTGTATAAAATAGATGGGTACGCCGGTTTGTGAAAACTGCTTAAATAAGCTTGCTACATGTTCGCTAAATTCATTGCGATCGTCGTCGCCAATCCAATATTCGAACAAATCCCCAAGGACATATAAAGCATCAGCCCCTAAGGCTTGGTCACTCAAAAAAGACGCCAAACACGCGGTAATGTCAGGACGCTGAGCACTTAAATGCAAGTCTGAAATAAAGTAAGTATATGGTTTCATAAGGAAAACAAAAAAGGCTGATTAAAATCAGCCTTTTTAATGTTATTAATCGGTTATCTCAGCTTTTTGAATAACGACGTCTTCAACAGGTACGTCATCATGCATTCCGTGACGGGATGTTTTAACCCCTTTAATTTTGTTCACGATATCCATGCCTTCAACTACTTCACCAAATGCACAGTATCCCCAACCTTCCATTGATTCACTGCGAAAGTTTAGGAAGCTATTGTCTTTAAGGTTTATGAAGAATTGCGCAGTCGCTGAATGTGGATCATTGGTGCGAGCCATAGCAATAGTACCAGTGTTATTTGCTACACCGTTATTCGCTTCATTTTGTATAGGCTCGTTTGGATCTTTTTGGTCCATTCCTGGCTCAAATCCACCGCCTTGGATCATAAATCCATCTATGACGCGATGAAATATTGTGTTGTCGTAAAATCCATCTTTTACATAGCTTAAAAAGTTCTCAACCGTCTTCGGTGCTTTATCTTCAAAAAGGTTAAGTACGATTACGCCATAGTTTGTATGTAGTTTTACCATCAAGGGTTCCTGTGGATAAAGTAGTGAATTTAAATTTGTTCAGCTAAGTAGTGTATCGCAATCATAAAAATATTTCAGCTGTTGCTGTCACTTTGGAATAATAATTTGTGTTAATTTTTGCTAACACGCTGGTTTATGTCGACATGAGACGGTGCTAGAATCGCGCAATTATTTATTAAGATAACCAATGGAACCAATATAATGCAACAAATATACAATACCCTCACTCGACAAAAAGAGACTTTTAAGCCATTAGTGGCTGGCAAAGTGGGTTTGTATGTCTGTGGGATTACGGTTTATGACGTTTGCCATATGGGACATGCTCGTACTTATCTGAGTTTCGATCTAATGGTGCGCTACCTGCGCCACAAAGGCTACGAGGTGAATTATGTTCGAAACATTACAGATGTGGATGACAAAATTATCCAAAGAGCCAATCAAAACGGCGAAACCCCTGAGCAGTTAACTCAGCGCACCATTGCTTTGATGCATGAAGATTTTGCTGCAATTAATTTGCTAGAGCCTGATGTCGAGCCGCGTGTTACCACTCATATTCCTGAAATTATCGATGTAATTGAACGATTAATTGCTAAAGGACATGCATATCAAGCGCCTAGTGGTGATGTGTTGTTTGATGTGAGTACCTACGAGCAATATGGCAAATTGAGTCGACAAGATTTAGATCAGCTTAATGCCGGTGAGCGAGTAGAGGTGTCAGCTGATAAAACTGACCCTCTAGACTTCGTATTGTGGAAAACAGTTAAACCCGGTGAACCTTATTGGGATTCTCCTTGGGGGCAAGGTCGTCCTGGTTGGCACATTGAATGTTCGGCCATGAATAGCAAACATTTAGGCACGCACTTTGATATTCACGGTGGTGGTTCTGATTTGATCTTCCCTCACCATGAAAATGAAGTGGCACAATCTTGCTGTGCATTTGACACTCCTTATGTGAATTACTGGATGCATACAGGAATGGTACAGGTGGATTCAGAAAAAATGTCTAAATCCCTAGGCAACTTTTTCACCTTGCGAGATGTTTTAAAAGATTATGATGCTGAAACCCTGCGTTATTTCTTGATGTCTGCCCATTATCGCAGTCAGCTAAGTTATTCTGAGGACAACATCAAGCAAGCTAAATCGGCGTTGGAACGTCTATATACTGCTTTGCGTGATAGTCAGCCTAACCATGACGTGGATATGCAAAAAGGTACTTATTTACAGCGTTTTGAAGCGGCCATGGATGATGATTTCAATACACCAGAAGCCTTCGCTGTGATGTTTGACTTGGTCAAAGATATCAACAAAAGCAAGGGCCAAGAAAAATCAGATCTAGCCGGTATTTTGTTGAAATTAGGAGACATCTTAGGATTTTTACAAATGGATCCTGTGGCCTATTTGCAAGGTGGCGCCGCTCAAGGCGATGAGGTTTCGGTAATCGAAGGATTAATTAAAGCCCGTAACGATGCCAGAACCGAAAAAGATTGGGCAGCGGCCGATACTGCTCGTGATGCGCTGACGGCGATGGGGGTGGTGTTAGAAGACAGCGCCAACGGCACCATTTGGCGAAAAATCTAATCCCTAGCATGGCCTTTTAGGCCATGAATAATGTTGCCAGCGTTGTAGGGGATA
>NZ_JAHKPT010000007.1:0-115590 GCF_018860635.1 Aliiglaciecola lipolytica | reverse complement strand
TACAGGAGGGGAATTTGTAGTATGGCCTTCAGGCCATGAGCACCGAACAACAACCGCGGGATTAAAGCCACCGCCTACACGAATCACCGAATAAAATGCATCACCGCTTTTTTGTAGCATGGCCTTTAGGCCATGGATGCTGATGCTAGCGTTGTAAGGAATAAATCCCCCACCTACAGGGTGCAATTAATCTGTAGCATGGCCTTTAGGCCATGGATGATGTTGCCAGTGTTGTAGGGGATAAATCCCCCACCTACAGGAGGGGAATTTGTAGCATGGCCTTTAGGCCATGAGCACCGAACAACAACCGCGGGGCTAAAGCCACCGCCTACACGAATCACCGAATAAAATGCATCACCGCTTTTTTGTAGCATGGCCTTTAGGCCATGGATGCTGATGCTAGCGTTGTAAGGAATAAATCTCCCACCTACAGGGTGCAATTAATCTGTAGCATGGCCTTTAGGCCATGGATGATGTTGCTAGCATTGTAGGGGATAAATCCCCCACCTACAGGGTTTGATTAATCTGTAGCATGGCCCTTAGGCCATGAATGCTGTTGCTAGCGTTGCAGGGGATAAATCCCCCACCTACAGGGTGCAATTAATCTGTAGCATGGCCTTTAGGCCATGAAAAATATCAAAAAAGCGCAGGATAAACCTCCCCGCTAGATTTGCGGAGGATTTTGTGGATTGTTTTGTTCAACAACTACAGCTGTGACAGTTGATTCTTGCTCAAATTCGGTTTTCCAGCGCTGCTGCGAAACATGACTTTTTATCAGCTCGATACATTCATTTACCACGGCTAATACCTCATCATCTAACGCTTCATCTTCACTTGAAAATCGACCAATCCCATGCTTTACAAAATCGTCGATTTTTTCTGGGGTCATGTCTTTGAGCAGATTAACGATTGATTGGGTGACAATGTCTGTCACCGCGGACTCTAAGGTGCGCTCAATGGTTGAACCTAACACTGGAACCAGTTTTAAGGTTGAAATATGCGGATTGCCTCTAACTGCTTTACCTACACTTTTGTTCACATGTTGTCTTACGGACTGGCCATGTTCGTTATGTTCAATAGACTCACCAATATGACTCAATACTGATGCTGTCCATCTGGATATCACCGGCAGTCGAGATGCGATTACATTTTGAGTAATATCTTCTACTAGGGGAGAACCTGCAGCGATATCTTTTTGCGCATCCGATAATACTTTGACAACAATGCGATCAGACAGCTCTTCTACAAAAACTTCATAATAAAATGCGATAAAGCGAAACAAAGCTGTGCGCCTAAGGTCAATAATTTCATATTTATGCAGGCGATGAAGAATTGAAAATATCCGTAAAAAACGGAATATTCGAGCAGCACCAAGTGGGATACAGCCAACCAAATCGTAAAAGTGAATAAATGGGAAAAAATACCATCTCAAGTAGGTCTTTTTTACCACTGCAACTATCCAGCGTAAGCAAAATTCACTAAGGAATACCGCGACAAAGGCTAAATCTATCAACAGGAAGTTATTGTGCACAGGGGCATAGCCAGTGACTAAGGATTCCGATACATAAGCTAATGATTGTTTGACGATTTCGGTGCTGTATAAGGAGTCAAAAATAATCCAGATAAGATTAATGAATAATAATCCTAGCATAAATAAATCGAGCAAAAGCCAAGGACCCTCATGGCTTTTGCTTAGATTTTTGCGATTAAACCCCAGCATCGATCATTCCTTTACCTTAGTTAACTTTGACTTGTTAGGTACGAGTAACGTCAACATAGACTTTTATCTTCTGTCCAGGCTGCAAATATTTACGCAGTTTATCTTGATTCCAACGTTTTAAATCCACCAGATTCACTTTAAATTTATTCGCAATTCGAGCTAATGAATCACCTTTTTTAACGGTGTAGGTTAACGTGCGCATTACCGCATCTTTACGTTGAGATTCAGACGCTTGTTTAACCCAAATAACCAAGTTTTTACCTGGCATTAAGGGATCGGTGGGAGCCATACCGTTCCATTTGGCCAAACTACGCATGTCGACCTTATATTCGCGGCTTAAATCCCAAAAGGTATCACCACTTTTTACTTTGTGATTTAAAGAGTAACTTCCGCGAGGTTTAGATTGAGTAGTTGCCAGCCGCTGCTCTTGTGAAAGGGAATATGAATCCAGAGATTTTAGTGAAACCGGCACCAAAATATAATCTCCGACCCGGATCAGGTTGCCTTGCATATCATTCACACCTTGGATCACGCCAACGGTGGTATGATATTGTTTGGCTAATTTTAATAAACTGTCACCACTTTTGATTTTATGCCGAACCCAGTTAAGACGTTCATTTTCTTCTATTTTATTTAGCGCAATCTCAAAATTGTCAACGCTTTCAACAGGCAATAATAATCTGTGAGGGCCATCAGGATCCGTTGCCCAACGATTGAAGCCAGCATTCAGGGAATGAAGTTCTTTGAGGGTTAATCCCGCAAGGTCTGCCGCTAACGCAAGATCGATTTGTGACTCCACGTCTACCACTTCAACAAAAGGTTTATTTGGAATGGCTGTCCACGCAATATTGTCATCATCTGCATCTTTTAAAATGCTGCTAAGAGCTAATAATTTAGGCACATATGCTCGGGTTTCGCGAGGTAAATCTAACGACCAGAAGTCAGTAGGTTTTCCGGCTTTTTTATTCCGTCTAATCGCACTTCTGACTCTACCTTCACCTGAATTGTATGCTGCCAACGCATGTAGCCAGTCGCCATCAAACATATTATTTAAGTAGGTCAGATAGGCAATTGCGCCCTCAGTTGATGCAACTACATCGCGTCTTCCGTCATACCACCAAGTTTGTTTCATGCCAAAACGTTTTCCAGTACCTGGAATAAACTGCCACATGCCTGCAGCTCGTCCGTGGGAATAGGCAAAAGGATCAAATGCGCTTTCTACTATGGGCAAAAAAGCTAACTCAAGGGGAAGTTGGTTCTTTTCAATTTGCTCAACAATGTAGTGCATGAAAGGCTTGGCTCGAGTTGCGACTCGCTGCATATATTCAGGGTGCTTCAGATACCAATTTTTTTGTGCCTTTAAACGATCATTATCTGGGATCGGGAAAGTTAACTGTTGTTTAATTCTAAGCCAAAGGTTTTCAGGGCTCTGAGTTGACTCGTTGATATCAGCAATTTCATCATCAGGTAATTCAACGTAATTGTCTGGCTCAACTGTAATTTCTACTATTTCTGTAGGGTGAGTAACAGGAATAGTGCCCTGAGATGCGGAGGTGCAATCAAAAAGCTCATCAGCTAAAGCGTGTTTCTGTTCACAGCTGTTATTGATTTGTTCGGCAATCAGTTGTTCTTGATGAGTTTCGCTTTGGGCATGGGAGTCCGCCATATATGTTTGGCAACCCGTTAATACCATTAGCAACGAAAAAGAGGTGATTTTCATTGCGGTGTTGAAAAAACCTGTTTGACCCTTATCATTGGCTCCACTAAAAATTGTCTTTCCACTGCCTGATTGCAGCGAAAACGTCTGTTTCGTTGGATAACTTCTTGCCAACAAATTGTTCTGCATTATGTTTTATTTCATCCTGTTGCGCACGTAAAAACGGATTTATCGCTTTTTGTTGTTCGATATTTGAAGGCAGAGTAGGTAGCCCCTGACTTCTTTGATGTTTTGCCCAATCTGAATAGGCGTGTAGAGCTTGGTTTTCAGGTTCTACATTTAGCGCAAAATTCACATTAGCTAAAGTATATTCGTGGGTACAATAGACCTTAGTTTGTGCTGGGAGTTTCATTAATTTCTCTAAAGATTCATGCATTTGTTGTGGAGTGCCTTCGAAAAGTCTGCCGCAACCCGCTGAAAATAAGGTATCTCCACAAAACAGCATATTTTGACCATAAAACGCGATATGGTCCAAGGTGTGCCCTGGTACCTCTAAAACCGCCAATTCAAGATCCAAGGAATCGAGCACTACTGAATCGCCTTCCTTCAATCTTTTGGTCAAGCCTTGAATATTACCATAGTCTGGTCCCAACACGGGAATCTCTGGTGCGTGTTTTAAAAGGGCCAAAATGCCACCGGTATGATCATTGTGATGGTGGGTCACCAATATCCCTTTTAGGGTTAAATTTGTCGATTGAATATAATCTAAAACTGGTGATGCATCTCCAGGATCAACCACCCAGCAATTCACGCCATTGTGTACACACCAAATATAATTATCTGTGAACGCCGGGATAGGAAATACCGATAGGATTGACTGAGTTTGTTTTGTTTGAGACATAATTACCTTGCTTGTGTCACTTCGCTAGTGTTGTACTATATGTAGTTGTTGGTAGCTGCGCAATTGTTTGGACAATATGAAGCCTGCTTTAATCTCTAAAAAACCGATTTATCCCACTTCCTGGCAAGCTTTGCCTGTTGGGGAGCCCATGAAAGAACATGTGGAAACCAGCTTAGAAGCATGTAGCAGGCGTTTTTTTGGCTATCATTTAGTTAAGGTGGGCTGTTTGAGCAGCCAAATCGATTTATCAGAATGTGCAATCAAACATATTGTTAATGTGGTGAATCGAAAATGCGTAGAGCAACATCAACCTATAAAAGGTAACCAAGTTATCGCAGATAGCCATGAGCTGCCTTTTAGCGAAAACAGCGTCGACGCTTTTTTGCTAGCCCATGAACTGGACTTTTCCAGAGATCCCCATCAAATTTTAAGAGAAATTGATCGAACATTAATTCCCAATGGCCACGTGGTGATAGTGGGCTTCAATCCATTTAGTTTGGCTGGAATTTTGCGTTATCTTCCGTTTAAATCAAATAAGATTTTACGGGAAGCTCGCTTTTTTAGCAGTATGCGAATAAATGACTGGCTGCATTTGCTTGGTTTTGAAACCATTGAGCAACATCAGCTGGTATTTTCGAGTTTGATGTTTAAGCGTAAATCACGGCTTTTTTCAGGAATAGAATCGTTCTGTCGTAAATATTTGCCAATATTTTCGAGTATTTACGTGATAGTCGCCAAAAAGCGTGTGATTCCACTTTCCTTAATTAAACCAAAATGGAAACCCTCACCAAAGTTCTCAACGGTAGGTGCTAGCGTTCGCACCTCAATGCAAAAAAATAGTCGTTAACTGCAATAGGTGAAGTACTGTTGTTAAGTCTGTTTTAGGCAAATAAAAAGGCGTTCATAATATGAACGCCTAATAGTGGATCAGTTATAAGGTTAGTGAAGCTATTATTTAACTTTCATACCAGGTTGTGCTCCTTCATGGGGTTCCATGATCCACAGATCTTTTCCACCCGGTCCAGCCGCTAAAACCATTCCCTCTGACAAACCAAAACGCATTTTGCGGGGGGCTAAATTTGCCACCATTACGGTTAACTTACCTTCAAGGTCTTCTGGTTGATAGGCTGATTTAATGCCGGCAAACACCTGTTTAGTTTCTCCGCCTAGATCCAATTGCAGACGCAGTAATTTATCTGCACCTTCAACGTGTTCAGCTTTGGCTATTTTAGCTATACGTAGGTCGACTTTTGCAAAGTCATCAAAGCTAATCGTTTCACCAATTGGATCTTTGCTAAGTGGGCCATCGGTGGCCGATTCCGCCGCGGGAGCTGCGACCTTCTTAGGCTCAAGGTTTTCTTTTGAGTCTTCTATAATCGCGTTAACCTTGTCCATATCAACACGTTGCATCAAGGCTTTAAACTTGTTTATTTTATGTTTACCCAAGTCACGTTGCGCACTGTCCCAATCAAGTTCATCGTTTAGGAAGGCTTCAGCTTGCTCAGCCAGTTTTGGTAATACAGGTTTAAGATAAACAACCAATATACGGAACAAGTTGATTCCCAATGAACAAACATCGTGAGTATATTGCTCTTTACCTTCTTCTTTGATGGTCACCCAAGGAGCTTGCGCATCAATGAATTGATTGGCTTTATCTGCCAAAGCCATGATTTCACGGATAGCTCTGTTGTATTGGCGCTTTTCATACATGTTGGCAATGTCATCAGAGGCTTGTTTAAATTGTGCAAGCAATTCAGGCTCAATGACGTTATCCGATAATGTAGCGTCAAAACGTTTGGTGATGAATCCGGCGCAACGACTGGCAATATTCACTACTTTACCGACTAAGTCAGAATTTACTTTCTGCGCAAAATCTTCCAAATTTAAATCGATATCAGTGACGCCGTCACTTAATTTAGAGGCGTAGTAATAACGTAAATACTCTGGATTCAAATGATCTAAATAGGTGCGTCCTTTAATAAAGGTACCCGTGGATTTAGACATTTTTGCGCCATTTACCGTGACAAAACCGTGGACGTTAACACCCGTTGGTTTGCGTAGACCTGCACCTTCAAGCATGGCGGGCCAGAACAAACAATGGAAATATGTAATGTCTTTGCCGATGAAATGATATAGCTCAGCATCTGAGTCTGCATTCCAGAAACTATCAAAATCAATATCATGTTGATTACAATAATTTTTGAAGCTCGCCATGTAACCTACTGGAGCATCAACCCAAACATAGAAAAACTTGTTCGGTGCGCCAGGTATCTCAAAACCGAAATAAGGCGCGTCTCGACTGATATCCCACTGTTGCAATCCTTCGTCAAACCACTCTTTGAGTTTATTGGCGATTTCTTCTTGCAGCGCACCACTGACGAGCCACTCTTTGAGCATATCTTCAAATTTTGGCAAATCGAAAAAATAATGTTCTGAATCTTTCAAGATAGGAGTTGCACCGGATACTACAGAGCGCGGATTGATAACTTCCGTGGGGCTGTAGGTCGCACTGCATACGTCGCAGCTATCGCCATTTTGATTTTCGGCTTTACACGAAGGGCAAGTACCTTTGATGAAACGATCTGGCAAGAACATTTTCTTTTCCGGATCATACAATTGGCTGATAGTACGTTTGCTGATGTAGCCGGCAGAATTCAAGCGATTATAGATTTCTTCACATAATTCTTTGTTTTCTTCAGAGTGGGTCACATAGTAATTATCGTATTCGATATGAAAATCAAGCAGATCTTGGTGATGTTCTGCTCGAGTTTGCGCGACCATTTGTTCAGGGGTAATCCCTAACTCCTGAGCTTTTAACATTACCGGCGTACCGTGTGCATCATCCGCACAAACACTGTAGCATTGGTTGCCTCGCATTCGTTGATAACGTGTCCATATATCAGTTTGAATGTGTTCCAGTAAATGGCCTAGATGGATAGAACCATTGGCATAAGGTAAGGCACTGGTGACGAGTATTTTACGTGGCTGATTTGGCATGTTTGATTACGAGTCTTGATTAGTTGAAAAAAGGACGCAAATGGTAACGAAAATGCAGCGTTATTGCATTAGTAAAACAGCATAAAATCACATAAATTGCATCAAAAGGAGTCACCTTTGTCGAATACCCTGTTTAATCAACCCCAGATAACGCAAATTTGTCAGCTTATTGGCCAAATGTTGAGCTTGTCTGAATCGCAAATAACGGATTGTTTGTCTCAGCAAGGACAAAAATTGCAATTTTGTTTCCCATTTGCCTGTGAACAGGATTTTTCACTCATTATCGGCGCTATCGACGAACTTGGGTTAGATTCCAATCACGTGCGATTAAGCTGCGATATTGCGGCCAAAAAAACCAAAGTCAAACGCCTACAAAAGATTAAAAATATTATTGCAGTGGCCTCTGGTAAAGGTGGCGTTGGTAAGTCTACAACGGCAGTGAACCTGGCCTTTGCGTTACAAGCGCAAGGTGCAACGGTTGGCATATTAGATGCCGATATTTATGGTCCATCTGTGCCGATTATGTTGGGTAATCCTGAGCAAAGACCGCAAAGCGAAGATAATAAACATATGATCCCAATCAACTGTAACGGGGTGGTGGCCAATTCGATTGGTTATCTAGTGCCCAGTGATGATGCGACTGTTTGGCGTGGTCCTATGGCAAGTAAAGCGTTACAGCAAATCCTTAACGAAACCCTATGGCCTGAACTGGATTATTTGATTGTTGATATGCCTCCAGGCACCGGCGATATTCAGTTGACTATGGCGCAAATGGTGCCTTTAACTGCTGCAATAGTGGTTACGACACCACAGGACATAGCCTTGGCTGACGCCAAAAAAGGTATCGCGATGTTTAACAAAGTGAGTATTCCTGTTTTAGGTATTATTGAGAATATGAGCTATTACCAATGCCGTAAATGCGGCAATAAAGAGTTTGTGTTCGCCAGTGGTGGCGGGCAAAAATTAGCTGAACAGCAAAGCTTGGAATTACTTGGTCAGTTACCATTAGATATTCAAATCCGAGAGCATGCTGACAACGGTTTACCGTTAATACTTGAACAACCTAATGGTGATTTGGCACAGGCGTATTTGCATGCCGCTAAAAAAATGTCACAACAATTAGCCTACAGCCAAATTTTAAAAAGTGATGATTCAATCCCAATTGTTGAAAAACATTGAACAACCGCACCTAGGCGATCATAATGTGCGCGAATTGAGCTTTAAATTAAAAGCCGCGGATCAAGCGGTACACTTACAGAGAAAATTTCATGCGGTTATGTGATAAAGATATTTTTCAATACATAAAAGAAGGCAAAATTTCGATTTCTCCTGAACCTGATTATTCTGAAATCAGTGGTGTAACCGTGGATATCCGATTAGGTAATAAATTTCGGGTTTTTGAAGATCACACAGCACCTTTTATTGATCTCAGTGGTCCTAAAGCTGAAGTTCAAGAAGCCATGAACACAGTTATGAGCGATGAAATTATTGTCCCTGATGATAAGTCCTTTTTCCTGCACCCGGGTGAATTGGCATTAGCGGTGACGTATGAATCTGTGACGCTACCGGCCAATATTGTTGGCTGGTTAGATGGACGTTCTTCCCTTGCACGCTTGGGATTGATGGTTCACGTTACCGCACATCGCATAGATCCGGGCTGGTCAGGCAATATCGTATTGGAGTTTTTCAATAGCGGTAAACTACCATTGGCGTTAAAACCAAAAATGAAAATTGGTGCCATCAGTTTTGAAGTGTTGTCTGATTTTGCAGAAAAACCCTACAGCAGTAGAGCTGATGCGAAATATCGTAATCAAGATGGAGCTATTGCTAGTCGCATTAGTGCAGACGACAAGTCTTAGAGGTTGGGGTTACTAAACTCAGTAGAGTGGATTTTCAGTCGTCGTTCTGAGTTGGCTAGGCGTTAACCCCGTCCAACGTTTGACTGAACGCCGGAAATTAGGAATATCACTAAACTGCATCAAGTGAGCCGTTTCTTCGTTACTGAGTTGTTGAACTTGGAGTAGGTAGATTGCTTCTTGTTTGCCTACTTCATCATGAATTTGCTGAAAGGTGTAACCATGCTGTTTGAGCTTGCGTTTAAACGTTGCAGGACTCATACAAAATTTCTCGGCTGCTTTTTGTAAGCCACAATCAGAATGTTTTGATATTGTGGTACGCACCGCTTCTATAAATCCTTTGCTTGGCATCGAAACCATCTTGCACTGACGCAAAGCATGGCGTTTTAAGCTATCGCTGCGATTTATACACAAGCTCGCCAGCCATTTTTTATCGAAGCTAATACTCATCGCGGGTTGAGAAAAGTTCAGTCTATGGCCTAAATGAACCTCGTACTCTTGAATATATTTAGGCCGTGGAAATGGAAAGTTAAACTGAAATGGGATGCGCTGACCGAGAATTAATTTAACGGCTGAAACCAGTGCCGTGCAATACAGCTCTGCGATAAATTGAAAGCGCTCTCCACATCCAATCGCATCGGTAATCAATACGTAGTGACGTTGCTGCGAAGCATAGTGTTTAGTGTCTAAAAAAGGGCAAATCTGACTTCTAAGTACGGCCAACACAGTGAATGCATCAGCTAAATTACGACTGTGCATCAATGCATTGGAAATCGCCCCATAATTGCCCGGAAACATACGTTTGCCTAATAAAAAACCACAATCGTGTCCTGGAGTTAATGATTGCGCATTGCCCATAAGTTGCAGCAATTGTAGCGCACTGAGCTTTCTATCTGACACTAAATCTTGATTAAATATGCCTGTGCCACGCAACAGCTTGTGTTTATTAACGTCTCTGGAACGACTGAAGTCCAAAATGCTAGCTGCCAATTGGTGGGCAGGTATAACTTTATCATCAACATAAAAAAAGCGGTTTTCATCCATGTGCCTGTCCACCCTGATTCAGCCCGCTTTGTTTCGGTGTACTCCTTTGATCTTGCTTGAACCTTTCCAACCGTTGGTTAAGGCGCCGCAGTAGGCTTTCTGTCACGTCGCCTAAAATTGCCGACTCTGCAACAAAACTGAGTTGGTGGTAAACTGACTCCCCTGACTGACATGGCTTAAACGCGATACTCGCTATGGCTTTTTTGATTTGGCCGGCTATTTTTTCTGCACTCTGCAAATTAGTGTTAGGCAACAATAATATAAATCGGTCACCTGCATAGCGACAGGCTAGGTCAGTAGCACGCAAGTTCATTAAGATTAAATCTGCTAGCTCACGCAGAAGTTGATCACCTTGAATATGGCCAAATTGGCGATTAAATACATCGAAGTTGTCGATATCTAGCATCACAACTGAAAACTCAGGATTGTGATTGTTTTGCAATTGTGAGTCGATTTGCGTGCGCATATAGTCTGCGCTATACAGCGCTGTAATGAAATCCACTTGGTGATGTTGACGTAACGCTGATTCGCGTTTTTGCAATTGTTTATTGAGGACTAACTGTTCTTTATGCCATTGGAATAACGCGTAACTCATAATAAACATGCCAATTCCAGCTGGAACCGATTCCACCATACTTAATATGCTTGCGGCATTGTGATAGGACATAAACTCGTCTATTAAGTCCAAGTTGGCAGAAAATAGAAAACAGCTCAGTCCTAATACCAATGCCGAAGTGACTCTACCTGGCGGGCGACTGACTAACAGGAAAAAAATCCATAACAAGGAAAGCAGCGCGACACTGCCTTCGCCAATAATATCTAGCCATGAAATATCGGCAATGGGTTTGGCTTGCCCTAAACCAATGCTCAAGGTTAACGAAAGTGTCAATGATGCACATGTGACAGAGAACAATCGTTGATGGCGGGCTAGTAAAGAAAAGTTCATGGTAATACTCGGTTGATGCTGTTGGTTTTTATGCTGACATAGTTTTAAACCAGCATAGGGGTCATATTGGCTCAGTAAAATGACAAATTAATGAAGGTGGTTAGCTTTGTTTTAAGTTAATTTCAAAACAGACCGTTTAAAACCTGAGGTCGCTGGGAGGTCAAATAAGCTCATGGAGCTTAAAAGTGCTAGGTAAATTGGTGGTTTTAGCAAGCAACCGCAGAAACTATTTGGTTGCCTGTCATAAAAATGTCATTGCTGCTCATTAGGTTGTCGCGCCAACACATTTAAACCTTAGTTTGCAACCAGAGAACTTACAATGAAAATGATAAAAACCACTTTAGCCTTGGCGTGCTTCGTGGCACTTTCCTGTCAATCTGCTTTAGCTGATGAAGGCGGAATTCAAGGTTTACTCACTGACAAAAGCCAGACTAGCTATATTCAAGGGGCTGAAGTCAATATCAAAGAATTGGGACAAAGCACCGTTTCCAAGCGAGACGGAAGTTTTCGTTTCGCAAATTTGCCTGAAGGTAACTACACCTTAGTTGTGAAATACCTAGGTACTCCAACAATTGAAGTGCCAGTGATTATCAGTGGTGGAAAAATTCTTCAGCAAGATATTAGCTTGGCTGCGCCAGCTAAAGAGTTAGAAAACGTGATTGTCTATGGACAGCGAGCAGGGCAGGCAAGCGCGATCAATTTGCAGCGCGTCGCTGACAGCATTAAGTCGATTGTATCGGCAGATGCGATTGGCCAATTCCCAGACCAGAACGCCGCTGAAGCATTGCAACGTTTACCAGGTTTATCCATTGAACGTGATCAAGGGGAGGGACGTTTTGTCGGTATTCGAGGTATTGATCCCAATCTTAATAATGTGACCATCAATGGTGTCAATGTGCCTTCTCCTGAAGGTGGTGTGCGCTCTGTTGCGTTGGATGTGATCCCCTCTGAGCTTATTCAAGGATTAGAGGTGTCAAAATCAGTTACCTCTGATATGGATGCAGACGCTATCGGTGGGTCAATTGAAGTGAAAAGCTTAAGCGCTTTTGACCGCCAAGGCACGAGCGCCAGTATTAATGTACAGGCCAGTCAAAACCAGTTGCGAGACGAAACAAGTCCAAAAATATCAGGCAGTGTGACCAATGTATTTGATGACGTATTTGGTGTTGCTGCGGCACTGTCATATGCAAAGCGTGATTTTGGCTCTGACAACATTGAATCCAACGGTGATGATGAGATAGAACAACGTTACTACAGCATTTCAAGGGAGCGCATCGGTGCTGCTGTCAACTTGGATTTCCGTCCTGATTTCAACAATCGTTACTATTTACGCACTCTTTATAGCCGTTTCGCTGATGACGAATACCGGATGGCGAATACCTTTACGTTCGATGGAGAAGACTCCGAGATAGAACGAGGGAGCAAAGACCGTGAAGAAACCCAAACGATTTTATCTATTTCAGCCGGTGCAGAACATCATTTAGATGATTGGTTGGTTGAATATCAACTGGGTTATTCAAAAGCAGATGAGGATGATCCGCAAGCGTTGTATTACACCTTCGTGGGTGAAAATATGGCAATCGATTCGGATATGCAAGGACAGATCCCGCAAATAACTCAAGATGCTGCGGCGATGGATTTGGCTAATTATGAGCTAGATGAAGTGAGTTTGGAAAAGAGCCTGGCTGAAGACACTGAAACTATGCTCAAAGCGGATTTCACCCGCATGTTTGACTTGCAAGAGGGGTCATTTGAATTGAAGTTTGGCGCAAAATATCGTGCTCGTGAAAAAACCACAGAAGCTGATATTTTCATCTATGACGGTGATTTTGATGGCATAGATCCCACTATGTTCGCAGCCGCGCAGCCTGATTGGGGATTAGGCAGTTTTGGACCAGGTTTAGACCGTGCAGGGCTACGTAACTACTTCAACCAAAATGGTGCGGGCTTCGAATTAGCGGAACTTGATTCAGAAGTTGAGTCCAATGGGGCGTCATATGTGAGTAACGAAGATATTTTTGCGGCTTATATTATGGGTCGTTATGAATGGCAAAAATTGACCCTAGTGGCTGGGGTCAGATACGAGGATACGGATTTCAATACATCAGGTATGCGCGTAGAGTTAATCGAAAATGAGCAAACTGACGTTGAAGAAGTCGTTAATACACCTTGGAATAGTGAAAGAAGTTACGATCATCTTTTGCCAAGTTTGAATATGCGTTATGAATTCACCGAAAAACTAATTGCTCGAGCGGCTTTTACACAAACCATTTCTCGGCCTAAATTTGAAGATGCAGCTGCGTACCAAATCATTGAATCTAAAACAGAAGAAGATGAAGGCGTGTTCATTACTGAGCGTGAAGCTGAAGTTGGTAATCCAGAACTTAATCCGTTTGAATCGGATAACTTTGATTTAACCTTAGAGTATTACCCTGGTGATATTGGGGTGCTGTCAGCAGGGTATTTTTATAAAAATATCGATAATTTTGTGATCGTTGCCGACGTTGCTGATTTACCTGAATGGGATGGGTTTGACGAAGTCATGCAACCCATTAATGGTGAGTCTGCTAAGGTCAGCGGTGTCGAACTTTCTTGGGTAAAAGCCTTCGATAATGGCCTCTTGCTATCCGCCAATGGGACGTTCTCAAGCTCCGAAGCAATAACCTTATTAGACGG
Organism: Aliiglaciecola lipolytica; assembly: GCF_018860635.1. Classification (GTDB taxonomy): domain Bacteria; phylum Pseudomonadota; class Gammaproteobacteria; order Enterobacterales; family Alteromonadaceae; genus Aliiglaciecola; species Aliiglaciecola lipolytica_A. The sequence goes on along the minus strand of NZ_JAHKPT010000007.1, from coordinate 101,793 downwards.
TGAACGCTTTGAAACATCATTGCCTAATCAGTCTGACAAAATTGGTAATTTCACCGTAGGTTATGAAAGCAACTTGGTTAGTTTGCGTTTAACCATGACATACAAAAGTGAAAACTTAGAAGAAATTGACGGTGATCTGATTCGCATGGAAGACAATCATCAGCAATTAGACTTCACTAGTAAGTACTTTATTGAGCAAAATATGTATCTGTATTTTAACGCGATAAATATTACTGACGAAGGTTTCTACAACTATTTTGACCAACGCAGTGTTAATGCACAATACGAAGAGTACGGTCGTACCTTTGAACTTGGATTTAGTTGGATGTTATAGCCTTAAGGTAGCGAACATTTGTTAAATGTTCGCTACTGAGCTTTTATACCGTCGTATCACGACCTAAGTTAAACGAGCCTTAGTATTTTGTGCTGGTTTATCTCATCTCGTAGTTTGGAATAACAATGTTTATTAGATATGTAATATTAGTCGTTTTAAGTGTCACCTCGATTGCGGCCTTCAGTAAGCAGGTTCACGATCAAAACTTTTATAAGAAACACCATGTGCAAGCCTTAGCAACGCCAAAAGATAGCTTTAGCTTTTTGGTGTTAGGTGATTGGGGCCGCAATGGGCATTATCAGCAGCAACCTGTGGCTGATATGATGGATGTGGTCATGCAGCAAATCGACGGCGAATTTATTGCCACCACCGGTGATAACTTTTACTCAAATGGTGTGGCTTCGGTTGATGATCCATATTGGCAAACCTCATTTGAACAGATATACCATGGACCTAATTTATTTGAAGATTGGTATCCTACGTTAGGCAATCATGATTACCGTGGAAATTGGCAAGCGCAAATTGATTACTCAAAACGCAGTCGACGTTGGGAGTTTCCATCTGCGTATTATGCTAAAACCTTTAAGGTAGGTAAAAACACTGAAATGTTAGTGTTATTTATTGATACCAATCCACTTAATCCGGAATACAAAAATCGCGCTAAATATGCCGAAACACAAAAACCAGATGGTGCAAAACAATTACGTTGGATTGAACAACAATTAGCTAACTCAACAGCCAAATGGAATATTGTGATTGGTCATCATCCTCTATATTCCAGCGGTAAACGATTTGGCAAAACAGAAGGGATTCAGCAGGTTTTAGAACCTATATTTGAAAAATATAAAGTAGATGCTTATTTCGCTGGTCACGAACATGATTTACAACATAATCGCCCAGCGGGAAAACTGGTTGAACATTTTGTATCTGGCGCGGGTTCTGAACTGCGCCCGGTTCAACAGCGAGTGTTCACACAGTACGCAAAAAGCGAAGCCGGATTTTTAACTGTTTCGGTTGGAGACAGTAACATGCTAATTCAATTCATCAGTGCCGCTGGCGAGCGTCTCTATCACTACAGCATGGATAAGGAATAAAGATGAAATCAATTTACCTGTGGATTGCCGCGTGTTGCATTCTAAGTGCCTGTCAAACGACGTCACAATCAAGTGCCTCGATAAATCAGATTACCCCTTTATTTAGCGATTCAGTTAATAATCTTGCGGGTAAATCTGCGCTGCCCATTATGCATGATGAAAAGCGATATTGGTTATTGACCAGTGAGACTAAAGGCATTCTATTACTTGATGACCAAGGTCAGTTGCTTAGTACTTTTTCCGGTAACATGGAAATGCTTGACTGGCGTGACAATATCCAGATAGACAATAAAGAATACGGATTAATTACCACTACAGATAATAACTTGCAACAAATCCTAGTGTTAGGTTTGGACTGGCAAACTCAGCAACTATCATTGATGTCTAGGTTATCGCAACCCGAAGGACAAGTAGAAGCTCTTTGCTGGTATCAAATGCCGCAAGGGCATTTGTCAGTTTTCATAGCTGATGCCAAAGGAGTAGTGGAACAACGAATAGTGGTTGATGCCAAAAATCAAACCTTGGTTGATGTGCCTGTCCATGAATTTATCGGCACGCTACAAACCAAAAGTTGTGCAGCTGATGACGAAGCCGGTATTGTATATTTGGCTGAAGAGAATATTGGTCTTTGGCGCTACCCAGCAGATCCTGAAGCTGAATTGGTTCGTGAACTTGTGATTGCGGTGAGTCCTTTTGGGCCAATGGAAGGGGAAGTAAGCCATGTTGATGTATTAGATAATGGCGATGTTTTGGTTAGCGCTCCGGATCAACAAGGAGTCTGGCATGTCGAGGCTGGGAATAACGCAAATGCTCATTTTATTCCGTTAACCGGTGCCGATAAGCCAGAAACAAGCAATGGTGTATTGCAATCATCGAACTTGGTATTAGGGATTTTTGATGATCAAAGTTCAGCGTATTCTCGAGCACAACTGAATATCTCAACTACAAACAGAGAAATCCAAGCATCTGAATTTGGCAGCGTTACTCCATTTGCACAAACAGAACCTATGCAGGTATTTGGTGATGCCGCTGATGATCCGGCAATTTGGATAAACTCCGCCGCGCCAGAACAAAGTCGCATACTAGGTACCAATAAAAAGCAGGGCATGATGTTATATGACTTGCAAGGTAATTTACTCCAGGAACTCAATGTAGGCAGAGTGAATAATGTGGATATTCGGTATGGTTTTAAATTAGGTAACCGAACTTTCGATTTAGCCGCGGCCAGTAATCGCACCACTAACAGCATTAGCTTGTTTGCATTGCAACAAGATAGCGGTGAAATGTCATTTTTGTCTGATATTAAAACGGATTTAGCGGATGTTTATGGCCTGTGTATGTATCAGCAAGAAGACCAATACCATGTTTTTATAAATGACACCGATGGACGTTTTCAGCAGTATTTATTAAAGCCAAACAACGATGAGGTTGGAGCCAAATTAATCAGGGAATTTCGAGTACCAAGTCAACCTGAAGGCTGTGTTGCCGATGATACTAATCAGCAACTCTACTATGGTGAAGAATCCACTGGGGTTTGGCAGATTAGCGCACGTCCAACTAAAGCAGGAGCTAGGTTAATCGCTACCACCTCTAGTAACTTTGTTGCTGATGTTGAGGGAATGGGCATTTACAACATGGGTGGGAAACGTTATTTAGTCGCATCTAGTCAAGGAAACAACAGCTTCGGCGTATTTGCACTGGATCAGAATAATCGTTATTTAGGCAGTTTTCGGATTGATATGGATTTAACTGCTGGAATAGACGGTGTCTCTGAAACTGACGGTTTAGAAATTACATCATTAAGCTTAGGAGCGAATTTACCCGACGGGTTATTGGTCGTGCAGGATGGTCGAAATAGACTGCCCAATGCTCCACAGAATTTTAAGCTGGTGGACGGAGTGTTAATTAAGCAGCTTATAAAGCAGTGGCTAAAGAACTAATGACTTAGTCTTTTGCAAAATATTAAGATCAAAGACCCCGTTTTCGAACGGGGTTTTTTGAACGTTTTTTAAACACCACTTACAAATAGCTCTCATTCCAGCAACAAAAATCCAAAAAAAACGCTCAAACACCTACCAGTTGGCCACTCAAACGATATTTGCCGTTGCAAAGTGTCGAAAAATAAGTAAACTGCGCAGCTCGGTCGGTGTGTAGCGCAGCTTGGTAGCGCACTGTCATGGGGTGTCAGGGGTCGGAGGTTCAAATCCTCTCACACCGACCAATTAATCTGCTCCCCTTATCCTGCTTGACTCTCAGGCATTTTCCATCTAAAAATATCCTTACTTTATTGAACTGAAAGACACCGTTGGGTCACCTTTTGGGTCACCTTTTAGTTCAAAATCATTCCAAATACTATGTTACCGAGTTTAGCCCCCGCGTTTGGTGTTCGGTGTCCATGGCCTAAAGACCATGCTACAAAAAAGCGGTGATGCATTTTATTTGGTCATTCGTGTAGGCGGTGGCTTTAGTCCCGCGGTTGTTGTTCGGTGTCCATGGTCTAAAGGCCATGCTACAGGTGGCGGTTTAGATACCTTCTATGGCCTAAAGGCCATGCTACAAAAAAGCGGTGATGCATTTTATTCGGTCATTCGTGTAGGCGGTGGCTTTAGTCCCGCGGTTGTTGTTCGGTGTCCATGGCCTAAAGGCCATGCTACAGGTGGCGGTTAGATACCTTCTATGGCCTAAAGGCCATGCTACAAAAAAGCGGTGATGCATTTTATTTGGTCATTCTTGTAGGTGGTGGCTTTAGCCCCGCGTTTGTTGTTCGGTGTCCATGGCCTAAAGACCATGCTACAGGTGGCGGTTTAGATACCTTCTATGGCCTAAAGGCCATGCTACAAAAAAGCGGTGATGCATTTTATTCGGTCATTCTTGTAGGTGGAGGCTTTAGCCCCGCGGTTTTTATTGTCTTTTAAATGCTATAAAAAGTGTTTTTATAAATTTTTGTTGTTTGCTGTTCGGCACCTCTATATTACTAAAATCAATTACCAATCCACTGAATCAAACTTCTTGTTATTAGATGTTGTTGGGGAAACAATTTAAGGGGAGGGATTGATTAAACTTATTTGTTGATAATATCACCTTTTATTTTCCTGTCTTATCAATTGCTTACTTTTTAAATTATTCTAGGATTATTATTAAAAGTGTTTTTTACTCGTTTTATGAGGTTTTCAGTTTCCACAAAATATTTCATTTTGAACTCGTAACTGATTGATAAATATCAAATTGCAGGGGGTATTATTAGGCTAAAACAAATGTTTGTAGGTTATAATGTTATATGTTAATGTCATTCTGTGGTTGGGTCATTATTGAGCATTTTGACGAAGCTGTGTAAACGCTAGTGCTTCATAAATAGAAGCGCAGTTAAAATTAATTTAATTATAATAAAAATACTTGCACCGGGAATCTATTATGAGAATAACGTTCAAAGTTACAGCCTTATCTATGGCCATTGCGTCCGTAATGAGCTCATCAGTTGTTTCACAAGCAAACGCACAAGAAGTTACAAACGATGAGAGCGGTCTTGAAGTCATCATGGTTACTTCACGAAAAGCTGTCGAATCTATTCAAGATGTGCCTTTGGCAATCAGTGCGTTTAGTGCCGAAGACATTGCCAAACGAAGCATCGAAGAACTAGAAGATGTCGCCATGTCTACACCTGGTTTGTCTTTTGAAGATTATTCCAATGGCGGTTACGGTACTCCCATTATTCGTGGTGCAAGCCAATTTTCCGTAGACCAACTTGAACAAAACGTTTCCACCTTTGTTGACGGCGTGTATATCCCTAGAAATTATGCACTTGATTTAGGTGCAATGGACATGGAACGTATCGAAGTCGTAAAAGGACCCCAAGGCGCATTATATGGTGCAAACTCATTCATGGGGGCTATTAATTACATTACTTCTAAAGCTGATTTAGGCGGCCTGACTGGTGAAGTCGGTTTGGTGGTAGGTGATGGCGGTCGTCGTGATATTACCGGTAACATTAGCGTGCCAATCATTGAAGACAAGCTAGCCGTTAAATTCAATTTCACCAACAGTGACTATGATGGTGATTGGACAAATTCACATCCAGCAGCACAAGCCGGTGTCAGTCCAGGTACTGATGATAGCTTGGGTGGTTGGGATAAAAAGACCTACAGCATTTCTTTAGTGGCAAAACCTACCGAAACTGTTGATATTGAAATGGCCTATCATTCTTTTGACTCTTTTACTGAGGGTAAAGCACAATCTCGTTTAGAAATTGGTGATTACAATTGTGGTGGTAGTTTATTTGGTGGTCCAGTTCGAGGTTATTGTGGCGAGTTGCCTGATACACCCCTTGAATTTGGTACTGATACCGAAACCGGTTTTTTGATTGACCCTAGAACCTATGCTTTAGACTCCGAAACTGAAATTTTTAGAGCTTCGATTTCAGCCGAGCTGACCAATAACTTTAGCGTTTCATATCAATTTGCCAATATTCAAGGTGAAACCATGAGTGCGGGTATTTCTGATAGATCGCCCCTTACCGGCACCGATTTGACACCTTTTGGTATTCCAGCATTCCTGAATGCATTTACCGTTTTACCTGTAGGTGGCTTTGACTATGATTCTCATGAGTTGAGAGCTGAATACACTGCTGACAATGGTGTGTATGCTATGTTCGGTGTGTATTCTTCCGATGGTGAAGATAGAGACACAGGACAAACAGGTTATTATGCTCCTCTTTATACTGATAATTTAGACCCAATTACCGAAGATTCTTTGGATCCGGACAGCCGCAACAATAATATCACCATTACTGAAGCAACCGCATTATTTGGACGAGTTGCCGTACCATTGATGGATGATAAATTAGTGTTAGCAGTAGAAGGTCGTTATACCGACGAAACTAAAAAGCAGAACATCACATATATCGATGAGTCTACAGCTGATGATTATGAAGACAGTTATTTTACACCTCGTTTCACAGCAGATTATAGTATTAACAAGAACCAACTCGTTTACTTTTCAGCTGCACAAGGTGTTAAATCTGGTGGCTTGAACCCTGAAATTAGCGGTGGCCTAGAAGACTCCGAAAAAGTGTATCAAGCAGATGAAAACACCACTTACGAAATTGGTTCAAAAAATACTATTTTAGATGGCGATCTTCGAATCAACGCTGCCGTTTATTATATTGATTGGACTGAACTACAAGTGAGTCAGGCGGCAATTAATGGCGGCTTTTTCACAACCTCTATTGTCGGTAATTTAGGCTCTGCAACATCCAAAGGTTTAGAAATGGATGTTACATATGCACTAACTGACGCCATTACGGTTAATGCCGGATTAGCACTTAATAATGCTAAATACGATGATGGAACTATCTCTCAGCGTTTAGCACGAGCTGCAATTTGTGATGACATCGTGTGTGCGGCCAATGGTGATATAGGAGGAAATTCATTACCAAGAAGTTCTGATACACAATGGAATATCGGTGCCCAGTATGATGGTGAGTTTAACGACAATCTAGAATATTTCGTACGTGCTGACCTTACTGGTCAATCTGAGCAATACATGTCAGAAGCGAATATTGCCACTTTGCCTTCTAGAACATTACTTAATCTACGTGGTGGTGTGACCGGTGAGAATTGGTCTGCAGAGTTGTGGGTTAAAAATGCAACAGATGAAGAATATGTATCAAACGCATTCTACATTCCTAGCGCATATTTCGTGTCTATCGTCCCAACTTGGGGTAACCAACGTCGAATCGGTGTTTCTGCAGAATACCGTTTTTAATCTCTGACGATAAATAGCGAAACTCGCTGTATAGTTATCGCAAGCCGGTCATCAAAAGCCGGTTTGTTGATAACTAGAGTGACCATTTAAAAAATCTGTTGGAGATGGTTTTTGTATGCAGAATGTTATTAAAAAATTAGCTTATGTAGTTGCTTTCCTGTTGCTAATTTTGCTCGTATTATTTGGCCTGAATTACACTTATATCAGCCGTGTTAATAGCTTAGAAGGTGTTGATACTATCCATGATACTGATTGGTTCAGTCCTGTGGTAACGATGGCAGCTAAAGCTAATCCAGATCCTCTTAGCATTTCACCTTTGGCTCTAAGTGAACAACAAACTCGCTTTACCGAATCCTTAAGTTACGCCGAAAAAATGGGCAGTAGCGCGTTTTTGGTGTGGCATAACGGTGAGTTAGTTGCGCAAAAGTTTTGGCAAGGTGAAAGTGAAGATAGTTATATGCAAACCTTTTCAATCCACAAGTCAATTGTGGCATTGGCGGTGGGCATTGCAGTAGAGCGGGGCGATATTGAATCGGTTCAAGATCCTGTTTCAAAATACATTGGACAATGGATTGATATGCCATATGGCCAAATTACCATTGAACATCTATTAACCATGGACTCAGGCTTGGCATTGCCGCCATTATCAATCGACAATAGCATTTTCGCCCACAGTACTAAATTAATGTACAGTGAAGATATTTCTGCCGTAGCTCGCTCGTTAGAACAAATTAGAGCGCCGGGTACAATGTTTGAATATAACAACTCTAATCCGCAATTATTAATTGATGTGATTGAAGCTGCCACTGGAGAAAAGTATGCATCTTACCTTGAGCAGCACCTCTGGTCGAAAGTAGCCAATAGTTCTGCCGATCTTTGGCTAGATCGAGAAAATGGTAGCGTCCATGGCTTTTGTTGTTTAATTGCCAAACCTGTGGATTTACTTGCTGTTGGTTTGTTGTTACTCAACCAAGGTATGGTTAACGATCAGCAAGTTATCTCAAAAGAATGGATCAACAAAACTACCCAAGCTTCTAATAGTAATCCTAATTATGGCTATTTAACTTGGTTAGGCAGTCCGTTCAAACCTATGCGTACTTATCGTCCTACTGATAAGTTTGGCGTCATCCACTCAGCTCCTTATTTAACCGATGACCTAGTCTTTTTTGATGGATTTGGTGGGCAACGGGTTTATATCGTGCCGTCAAAACAGTTAGTAATTGTTCGAGTAGGCGCAGTCCGATTTGACTTTGATGATGCCTTTATACCCAATTCAGTCATCAAAGCGATTACTCAAGTAGAGTAGAGGAAGCAGGATTTCCTAACATAGAAAAAAGCAATAAAAACGCCCTTGTTGTACGTCAATAACAAGGAAGTAAATGTTTAAATTCTTTAGGGCATTACCCAAGTGTAGGTCTTAGAATAAATATCAACCGATAGTGATTGTAAAAGATATGAATAAAAATAATAAATTTTATCAGCAGGGTGAGTTATGAATAATAAAAGTAAACTCGGTGGTTTTTTAGAACAACTAGGCTTGTGTTGTTCAGTGTTGTTTTACGTATTATTTGCTTGGCATCAGTGGTGGTCAGGCGTATCTCCGCGACTCATTCGTGGCAGTGCTGAACGGGATGCGATTCATCATGCTCACCTTAGCATTGGTGCTACTTTGTTCGTATTGGTCCTAGTGCTGTTTTTAATTTGGCTTTTACGACCTGGCGCATCGATCACAACGCGTTTGAAAAATGCCTTTTCTTCGGTTTCAACAACGGCCATTTCGCTGTTCTTCATTTTTATGTTTTTTGCCATGTTGTATGGTTTAGGCCAAGCGTGGGCTAAAGATGAAGTGACTAAAGTGTTAGGCGTGTTTCCCTTACCGCATTTTTTAGATTGGTCATGGAGTACCTCAGGTTACATGCATTCTGCATTTAGTAATGTGGCATCCGCGTTATTTTCTGGCATTGTATTTGTGTATTTGTTCACTCATTTACGTAAACATGTCAAACCTGGTGTGGCAGTTGCCATCCTTATCATAGTGCACTTATTGGTTAATTTACCTAAGCCACCTTCTATCCATCCTATTGCCGCTTTTGGTACCTATGTGCTTGTACCCATGTATTACCTTATTGCGTTGGCATTGTTTTGTTGGGCTAAGCATAAACGCTTGGTTTATATCCCGGTATTGAGCATCTTCATTTTGTTCTTTATGTACCTACCTTACTTTGCGTTTAAAGTGCTGCCACCTTGGCATGTTGCTAAAGCAACTGAGACAGTGTTAGTCGAATCAAAAGAAGTGCTAATACCTGCTCGTCCTCGTACCGAGATTTTCCCTACAACAGAAAGTTTAACCGCAGCTAAGAGTTCAGCGTCATGGTGTACTCAATGTCATAACGCCGTTGAAAGTAAAGAGCATTTATTAGGGCCAAATCTGGTTGGAGTGTTTAACCGTCAAGCTGGTACCGTGCAGGGATATGGTCGTTATTCAAAAGCCATGGTCAGTGCTGGGGAAGGCGGATTATTTTGGTCCAGAGCCAACTTATCTGAATTCTTATCTCACGGTAAAGACTTTGTCCCTGATAATTTAATGAATCAGCAAACGGATTTATCGGACCCAGTAAAACGAAACCAAGTAATTGATTATCTTGAATATATATCATCTAAATAGATGACAGGAGAAAGTATATGGGCAAGACAATAGGTAAGATTTTCATTGGCTTTTTAGCATTGGTGATGTTGGTTGGCGGTGTTTTATATTTAAAAGACCCTCTTTTTTGGAAGCGTTATTACCTGATTGCTACTGGTAACGGGGTTTTACCTCAATCCGGTTGGGCTGGCTCAGAATATATGGTTGCTGGTGATGCACAACAGTTATTTGATGTGGTCAATGAAGGAGAGGGCAGTATTCCCGCTGAAGCCCTTGCTCAAGTGAGCGAATATGCTGCTGAGCGCCGCAGCACTTCTTTGCTAATTTGGCATAAAGGTAAATTACGTTTTCGTGAGCACTATCAGGGACTGGATGAAAACTCATTAATCGTTGGCAAAAGTATGGCAAAAATGGTCGCCTCTTTAGTGGTTTCAAGAGCGATTAAAGATGGTTTTATTGCTGGTTTAGATGAACCTGCATCAACCTATATAACTGAGTGGCAAGGCACAGAAAAAGCCACCATCAGCATCCGTAATTTACTGCATATGGCGGCTGGATTTGAAAAGTACTACACCTTGGATATGAGCCCATTTAGCAATTTTACGCGTTCCTATATTTCAGGATATTCAGATGATGTGATAATCAATGATTATGAAGTGGTTGCTGAACCCGGTACCAAGTATGACTATAGCCAAGCGGTGTCTGATTTAATTGCGATAATAATCAAGCGGGCAACGGGGAAACCCTATGGCCAATACTTGTCTGAGTCACTGATTAAACCTATTCACGCGCAAGGTGGAGAGGTGATGCTCAACCGCCCTCAAGGTGTCGCTCACAGTGGCTGTTGTTTGTTATTGCCTTCAGAGTCTTGGTTGCGAATGGGGATACTACTTTTAAACGGTGGGGAAATAGATGGCCAATCGTTGTTTTCAGAAAACTGGATGGAAGACTATTTAGAGCCGTCACCTGCTAATCCTGCCATGGGATTACATATTTGGTTGGGGAAACCCTACTTTCCTAAACGTTCATGGGCACAAGTAGGCGCTGCCACAGGTTTTGGTGTTATCCACAGCGAACCCTATTTGGCTGATGACCTCTTTATGTTTGACGGCAGCGGCAATCAAGTGATGTATATCATTCCATCCATGGACTTGGTTATTTTACGTACCGGTGGGTTTAGTTGGGCACCGGGTAAAGAATGGGATAACAGTTATATTCCCAATACAATTATACGAAGCATACTGGAGCAGTAAACAGTGTCTAATCAAAGTTATATTTTAGTCGTACTAGTTGTATATAAATTAGTCTTGTTGGGTATCGGTTTTTGGGCACAGCGACGTGTTAAGAACAGTGATGATTTTTTCTTAGGTGGACGGGGATTAGGCCCTTTTGTTGCCGCCGTGAGTTACTCAGCTAGTTCTTCTTCAGCTTGGAAACTGCTTGGCTTTAGTGGCGTAGTAATGGTGCTAGGCATATCTGGTATTTGGCTAGCCTTGGGAAGTATTTTAGGGATGTTCATATCCTGGTATTGGTTCGCTCCTAGGCTTTATCGCACTAGTCTTGAACAAAAAGATTTAACTGTAACCGACTTCTTAAGTTTTGGCAGTAACGGCCTGATTAAAAAGCTAATCGTGGTGACCGCATCGATAATCATACTCGTTTCTTTTACTTTGTATGTTGCAGCTCAATTCCAAGGTGCGGGTAATATGTTTTCTGCGACTTTTGATATGCCAATGACCGAAAGCGTATTAATTGGTGCATTGATTATCTTTATTTACACTGTGCTGGGCGGTTTTTGGGCGGTAAGTATGACCGATGCACTGCAAGGCTCGATTATGGCAATCGCCACATTAGCGCTGCCAATTGCCGCGGTTGTCGCACTAGGTGGCCCTATCGATTTTGTCACCACCTTAATTGAGGTTGCTACGCCAGAACAACTCAGTTTAACTGGAGGGAATGTTGCCTTATTAGCCGCAGGTGTCATTATTGGTAATCTCAGCGTTTCAGTATCCTCTATGGGGCAACCCCATATGTTATTGCGCTTTATGGCATTGCGCGATGAAAAATCAATTAAGACAGGGCGACGTATTGCCGCAGCCTGGTTTCTTATCGTCGATTTGGGAGTGGTGATCGTTGGACTTGCAGGACTTGCATTACAAATGCAATTAGATAATCCAGAAAACCTGTTTTTTGTACTAACAACCGAATTGTTCCATCCTATAGTTGCAGGTGTTATTACCGCCGCAGTGCTGTCTGCCATCATGTCTACTGCTGACAGTCAGTTATTAGTTAGTGCATCTGTGGTAGCTCATGATTTGGGGTTAGAAAAACGCTCTCGCTTTTCTTCATTGACCATTTCACGATTAAGTATTTTGTTGGTCGTTGTTTTTTCAGTGTTAGTGACTTTGTATATGCCTGAGGCGATATTTAGCAGAGCCATTTTTGCATGGGTAGCGCTAGGCGCGTCTTTTGGACCAATAATTATTGTGCGTTTATGTAATCGAGATATTAATCCTAAAGCAACATTATTGGCGATGATAACGGGGTTTGTATTCGCGGTTACCTTTTACATGTTACCCAGTACACCAGGGGATTTCTTGGAAAGGGTAGTGCCGTTTAGCATTGCGACTATCATCGCGTTTGTTGGCTCTAAGCCTCGTACTAGAATTGCCTAAAGGTTTAGCGGCGTTGAAAAGAGCTTTAACATTAGAATCATTAAATCGTTTAAAAATTATGAGGGGCTATTAGTAAACACCCATAATTTTAATAATGAAAAAGTTATTAGTGGGGTCAAAAAACCTATGCCAATTAACGCATAATAAGCAGACAAATTTAATGAATCAGTTGTTATTAATACCCAAAGGGAATTGAGAGCATAACCAAGGAAACTCACACTGATAAAACGTAGAATGGTGTGCTTTTGACTGTGCTGTTGATTACCTGAAAAAGTCCAATATTGATGTCCAATATATGAGACAGTTAGGGCAACCCAGTATGCAATGAAGTTTGACAATTGAGGTGACATTAATTGCAGCGCGATACATAGTGTGAATATCCCACTATGTATTAAGGTTGCAATTAATCCAACGCTAAAAAATTTAACAAGTAGTTGGGTAAGTTGTTTAGCGATCAATTTTTGTCACTTGGATTCCAACCGTTTCGTTTACGATATATAGAGGCCGTCTTTTAATTTCTATAAATATGCGTGACAAGTACTCTCCGATCACACCCAAACATAACAACGTTAAACCACTCATGAATAGTAAAACTACCATTAAAGAAGCATATCCAGGGGTATCAGTACCATAAGTTATATTTTTAATAATTAGGTATATTCCTTAAAAAAAAGCGCTCAATGCCACACACGCACCAAAGTAGGACCAAATTTTGAGTGGCAATGAAGTAAACGAAATTATCCCGTCTAAAGCGAGCTTATAAAGTTTCCAATAATGCAGTTTCGTAGAGCCTGCAACTCTTGGGGCTCTGGAATATTCAACAACGGCTTCTCTAAATCCTAGAGACGCAAATAAGCCTTTCATAAATCTTGATCGTTCTCTAAACTTGCAAAGTGCATCGACAACTACTCTGTCTAATAAACGAAAGTCACCAACGTTTTGCGGAATGTGTATATCGGACATAGTATCAATCAGTTTATAAAAAATTAGGGAAGTCCAACGTTTAAGCCAAGAATCTGAACTTCTGTCAATGCGTTTAGCCAAAACAACTTGAAATCCTTCCTGCCATTTCACAATCATTTCTAAAATAACTTCTGGGGGGTCTTGCAAATCACAATCTATTGGAATGACAGCATCTCCAGTCGCATAATCGAGCCCCGCTGTAAGCGCTATTTCCTTGCCATAATTACGAGACAAATCTATTATTTTAATATGATGATTAGTTTTCGAATGTTGCTTTAAACATTCAAATGTTCCGTCGGAACTACCATCATTTATACAAATGATTTCATAATCCACATTTACATTTTCAAGACAGCGGTGTACTTCTTTGAAAAAAATATCTATAACTTCGATCTCGTTGTACATTGGTGCCAGTAATGAAACCATTGGTGAGGCTGGAGATATCTTATTCATATAATTCGTCCTAATCTTCACTGATTATTGAGATATCAACGGTTTAATAGTACATAACCTTTGCCTGAGTTCGAACGGTATCTGGAAGACGATTAATTCGTTATCCCTTCATTAGATTTTGACACGCTAAACTGCTCTTTAATTCATGTTAAATAAGTCGATGATAATTAATGTTTTCCAGATACGAACTTAAATGCCCGTAAATACATAACACTGTTTTCATTAAAGGCTGGGATGTTTGAACAAGCCCATTAAACTTACTTTTGATAAACTATTGCTTAATCGAAAAGAAAGCCTTCGGTAGTTCATGCTAATACAACTCCATTTATTGGATTAGATCTCATGTTAAGTTGCTAGATCTAGAAGCCTATTTTTTCGTTAAACCCTGTTAAAAACTACGCAGCGTTCTATAATCATAAGTGATCATTCAACTAATTGTTTTTTTTCTTTTACTTTTTTCAAGCTCTAGAATTAACAATAATAACAATACCCTTCAAATCAGAAATGTGGTTAAACTGTCATTTCGGTTAGATAGCAGGGCAATAATGAGCCTTTTGTCGATACGAAAAACCTCATTGAAAGAATTGTGCTTATTTTTACATTTCAATATGCTACTTAGAGTAACTATATAAGTATGAGCGATGCTATGTCGGGAGAAAATAAGAGGTCAATTTATACCTACTAGCGAAAATACAAAGAACACAAGAAGGACATTGTTTAGCGTTCAAATAAAATCTGAGCTATTAATAAATTAGGGATAGTTGAGTATGTCGTTAGTGACGGTTTATACAAGGTTATGTGAACTAAGATGGATTTTCTTGGCTTGTGTTCTAATTAACCTACTCGTGTTTTCATTCTCTTTCGCCCAGTTTCCAATAGGAAATCACGACTGGGGTCGTATGAGTGGCATTTCTCCTTTTGATCAATTACGGTTTGGCAGATGGTTTGTTACTGCAATATTATCGTTAAATTTTTTCAAGCAAATTCCCGTTTTAATTCTGTTAATTTCTATTTTATTTCAAGTTTCTAGTGGCCTTTTAGCAGCATATTTATTAGAAATAAATAGCAAAACTCGATTCAGTCGCAGTCGCTACCTAGTAGCTGGGTTATTGGTGAGTATAATTCCTTTTGTTAGTGCCCATCATTATTACACATTCATGAGCCACGTTTTCCCTGCTGCATAACTTCTTGTTATTGCTTCCATGCTGGTTGGTTCGTTAAGAGTGTCTTTTGTCTCGATAGCTTCAGGGGCTATTTTGTTCATGTTGTCGATGGCGACTTATCAAGCTTCAATCAACACATATGCAGTATTATTCTGTGGGGTAGTGATCGTCAGATTAGTCAATTTTTATGAAGAAAAAAACTAAGGGAAAATCTCATAGCTATTGCTTCTTTATCTTCAATTTTCGTTTTCGGTGCGATTTTTTATAAGGTTTCTTTAGTCTTGTGCGATCAGCTCGAGTGGTTAGAAACAGGTGCTTATCAGTTGGAGAGTTTGCAAATTGCCGATATACCTGAACGATTAGAAGAAGTAGTTGAGTCTTCCATTCGACAACTTGTCATTTCTCAGCCTTATTTTCCGTTCTATCTGAAATTATTGGCATTAACCATATCCATTGTCGGTGGGATAACCTTGCTCATCAAGCTAGGTATAAGGCAGAGATTAAACATCTTTCTAGTCCGTTCATTTATTTTAGGAGTTATATGTTTTCTGATGTTATTTGCAACAAAGACCCAATTTCTTCTCTCAGCGGACGAGGGTTTTTATTATTATAGGTTTGCTTCTTTTGGAATCTCATACTTCTATTTGTTTTTCTTCATGATGCTCCCTATTGACTGCAGTCCGAAGTGCAGAATTCCTATTTTAATCGCTTGCGCAGTATTGTTTTATAGCTTTTGGGTTTATGATTTAAGCCAGCAGAAAGATATGGTTAAACAAAACCACTATGACTTCAGTTTTGTGAATAGAATCATTGCTCGTCTTGAGCAAAGTGAAGACTTTTCATACGAACGAAGCTATAAGCTAATTCAGGTTGGTGATCTACAAAATCTTAAAAAATTTCATGGTGATTATGATGGTGATGACATGAGAGGCTACTGGTCACCTTTTCATCAATATTCTACAAATGCTACTTGGAATGCCGCGTCAATGTACGTGAAGCTAGAGCCACTATTAAAAATAAATCAGAATTACTCTTTTTATCATTTGGAATCCTATAATACAGAAAATGCAAAGAAAGACGTGGAGATGGCGATGGAATACATTATTAAGTCGCATTCATGGCCACACTCTGATGCGGTAAAAATTATTGGTGAGAATGTTATTGTTGTGATTCTCGAAAAGACCAAAAAAGAACAGACTTATATTGAAAACTGGCAGCAAAGTAAGCTCTAACCGCACAAGAGCATTGATCTGTAGAACAGCTTTATTTAATTAGACGCTCTTGCTGATTCAGCAATGTGCAATCATTACTTTAATGCATTTTTGCGTTTACTATAGAGCTAATTTTTTCGAAATGGAGAAGAGTGCTCGAAAGTTACTTAGGATCGAATACTAAGGTATTTAGATTCCCCTTTTTTGACCATTCATCCGTAAACCTGATCTTCTGATCACAGAGAGTCCAAATTTCCTTCCTTTAATTCAATGGTCCTTGATGTGGATCAGTTAATTGGCGCAGATTTAAACTATGCTTAGGTTTAGATTAGATAGTATTTGTACTATAACTCTATGAAGGCTAATCAATAAATTTTAAATCGAGGAATGTTTATGAAACACATTTTAGTTGTTGTTGAAAGGGAAGAAAGCGTCAAGCCAATGTTGGATAAAGCATTAAAATTTGCACCTGAAAGTATCACTGTGCTTTATATCGTAAGCAATGTGCTAGATTCTAATGCAGAAGCGTTAACTACCCTAATAAACAACGAAGTGAAAGATGCTTGCAAATCGACGATCCTCCTTGAAATAGTTAAGTCGGCATCTGAGCGAGAAGAAGTACTTTTCAAAACCCTAAGCAGCAATAAATTCGATACTACATTCCTGCACAGACCCCAATTAGGTCGTGAATTATTGGACTTTTCACTGATCAAAGCCGCGCTTAAAGGTCCAATTAAATCAAGCGTCCTACTATGTGGTGATAATCGCTGGCGCGGACAACTTAAATTGTTAGGAACCGTTGATATTTTCACCAGAACCCCCGCTCAAAAAGAATTGAATGATAAAGTGCTTACTACTTCTGCTCAACTTGCAAACCAGTTATCTGCAGATGTGTCGCTTTTAGGCGTGATTCCAATCCCACGGATTAAACAGGAATTTGATATTACTGAACCGGGTGAAGTTATGCTTAAGAAAGGTAAATTATCAAAAGCCAAACTAGAAAAAATTGCCGAGGAAATGGATGTTTTCACAGAATATTCAGTGAAAATTGAGGCCGGTTCGCCACATGTGTTGATACCCTCAGTTGCCAGCAAAATGAAAGCAAATCTGGTGGTGTTAGGCAACGTAGGACGTAAGGGGATTAAAGGTTTATTAATCGGTAATACAGCAGAGAAAATTCTAACTCGATTGACTGTTGATGTGCTCATCGTTCGACAGTAAATATGACTCAGATATTTAGCGGTTCACTTAAAAATTTGGCAGATCACTTTGACCGCTTGATCAATGGCAGATTATGGCTAAAAGTTCTGATTGCTCTGTTCTTGGGAGTGATTTTTGGCGTGCTCCTAGGACCAGATTTAGATTTAATCGCACCCAATACAGTGAAAACCATTACTGCTTGGCTAGCGTTACCGGGCCAAGTGTTTTTGGCCGTTATTCAAATGATCGTTGTGCCTCTCGTGGTTGCATCGATTGTGCGTGGGTTAGCGGCTAATAATAATCCCGCGGCGATTAAAAAGAATGGTCTTATTGCCCTTATCTTTATTGTGATTTCCACCGCCGTGGCGGCGACAGTTGGCATCACTTTGGCACTAAATATTCAACCCGGACAGTTTGTTGACGCAAGAATGTTAGTGGACGTTGGTTCAACAGCCGCTAACTCTAACGTGCAAGGTTTTCCTGCTATGTCTGAGTTACCCGAAAAAGTGTCTGCGTTGATTCCTAAAAATCCGCTAGCATCTATGGCCTCTGGGGAAATGTTGCAGGTAATTTTATTTGCCGCTTTGTTAGGGGCTGCCATGCTGTCGATCCCTGCACAACAATCAAAACCTCTGTTTGATTTAATGGGGGCATTGCAAGAAGTGAGCTTACGGATTGTATCTTGGGCGATGTTATTAGCGCCTATTGCGGTCTTTGGTTTAATTACTCGATTAGTGGCTAATTTAGGAATTGATGTGTTGGCCGGCATGGCGGTGTATGTAGCTACTGTGGTACTGGGCCTGATAATTGTAGCTGTAATGTATTTCATGGTAGCTAAGTTAACGATGACACAGTCGTTTCGTGAATTTTTTAGTAACGTCAAAGAATTATTATTGCTGGCTTTTTCAACCAGTAGTTCGGCTGCCGTGATGCCAATTAGTTTACAAGTTACTGAAGATAAGCTGCATGTTAATCCAGAAATAGCTCGTTTCCTCATTCCATTAGGCGCAACAATCAATATGACTGGGACTGCTATGTATCAAGGCGTCGCGACCGTGTTTTTGGCGCAGGTTTTCCAAGTCGATTTGAGCCTTTCCAGTTATCTTTACATAGTAACAATGTCAGTTGCAGCATCAATTGGATCACCAGCAACCCCAGGTGCCGGAATCATCATCTTAAGTATGGTACTTGAAGGTGTTGGCATACCCGCAGCAGGAATAGCATTGATACTTGGGGTCGACCGTATCTTAGATATGTGTAGAACCTCAGTAAATGTACTTGGTGATGTCGTGGCTTGCACAACTGTTCAATATTTTACCGGCGCTGAAAAAGCGTTAGTTAATGAAGCCAAATAACGTCAATGAAAGCAAAAATAAACTGATTATTTGCAGAGTTTTTTAAATCAGTGACTATGCTTTAAATAGTCTTTAATTGCTTGAAAAGCTTAGCGAAAGGATAGGTGTTTAGTGGAATCAGTAGTGTTGGCAGGGACAATTTTTGGCGGCTTAGGTCTGTTTTTGTTAGCCATTGGCATGATGACTGATGGGTTAAAACTTGCGGCGGGAACGTCATTAAGAAAGCTGCTTTCACATTGGAGCAGTACACCCTTACGGGGGATCTACTCTGGCTGTTTTATGACTGCAGTAGTGCAATCCTCTAGTGCTGTAACAGTAGCATCTTTAGGATTCGTTAATGCCGGTCTTATTACCATGCGACAGGCGTTAGGGATTATATACGGCGCTAATATCGGTACAACGATGACTGGCTGGTTAGTCGCGCTAATTGGTTTTAATCTTAATATTAATGCATTTGCATTACCTATGATTGGTTTTGGAATGTTATTGAAGCTGATTAAACAGCAAGGAAAGGCCGCCTCATTTGGTATTGCATTAGTTGGCTTTGGATTGTTTTTTATTGGTATCGATACGCTAAAAGGTGCGTTTGAAGGCATTGTTCTGACTTTAGACATTAGTAAAATTTCAGCTGAGGGTATTAGCGGTATTTTGCTCTTTTTGTTGGTCGGCATAGTGATGACCGTTTTGACCCAGAGCTCAAGTGCATCAATTGCACTGACTATCACCGCAGCATCAAGCGGAATGGTAGGGATTTATGCCGCCGGAGCAATGGTTATTGGCGCTAATATTGGCACTACATCTACTGCGTTGTTGGCTGCGATTGGCGCTACATCGAATGCTAAAAGGGTGGCGGCTGCACAGGTCATTTTTAATGGCGCAACGGCGATCGTAGCGCTGTTACTGTTACCTGTTTTGTTCTATTTAATCGAGGTTATCACCAATAGTTTAGAACTTAGCGCTGATCCGGCCATTTCATTAGCGCTATTTCATAGTGTGTTTAATATACTCGGCGTATTGTTGGTATATCCCTTTAACGATCGCTTAGCCAAGTTTTTAGAAGCACGTTTTCTTAGCTGGGAAGAAAAAGCTTCCCATCCTCAGTATCTAGATAAAACCATTGCACAAACACCAGTATTAGCAGTGAATGCACTACTATTGGAGAATCTCTCAGTTGCCGACAAAATCGCTGTCCTTTATGGTAAATCAATCACGCCAAACTCCGCTCATAGTCACGAATTAATCCATGAACTTAACGTTATAAAATCCCTTTCATCGGAAGTGTCGCGTTTTATTGTGAATATTCAGACTGAAGCGTTAGGCCAGGATACTATCGAAGATCTCGCCACTTTAATGCGTATCGATCAATATTTTTTGAGTTGCGCAGTATCCATTGAACGATTAGCTCAGCAAATGCAAACGCGGGACTATTCAGCCAGTAAATCAACGGATCAACATTTCATACAGTACGCTGAGCGGGTACAGACGTTAATTAATATTAGCCGTTCAGGTGAATCACAAAATGCTGAATCATTGGCAACACATTTCAATCAACTTCAAATTGAACATGACAAGTTTAAGGCTGAGCTAATCGTTGAGGGCACGCGGGCGCACATTTCTGTCGCGCAAATGTCTGAATCAATCGATTGTTTGGCTGAAATATTACGATTTGTCCAACAGTGGTTTAAAGCTTTGACTCGAATTCACGGGTTACAACTTAAACTAGCAAGCTCTGCTGCGCCTGCGACATCTGAGGTGGATGACCTAGCTGCACAATAATAACGGAGAGAATCATGGCTAAACTGACTTTTTATGGTGCTATCGAAGGCGTAACAGGATCTATGTATTTGCTACAAACCGGCAATAGCAAGGTTTTACTGGATTGCGGTTTATTTCAGGGTAGACGCGAAGAGGAAGAGGCTAACTTAAAACCTTTACCTTTTGATGTCAGTCAGTTGGATGCAGTGGTGCTTTCCCATGCCCATTTAGACCATTCTGGTCGTTTGCCATTGCTCGTTTCTCAAGGTTTAAGCTGTCCAATTTATATGACTTCGGCAACTAAAGAGTTGATCGAAGTGTTGCTCAAAGATGCGGCATCATTACAGCAGCGCGATGTTGAATGGGAAAACAAACGTCGACGCCGTGCCGGTAAAGAGGAAATTGAGCCACTCTATAATTTGCAAGATGTGGAAACCACTTTAGACGTCTGTATTGGCATTAGTTACCACCAAAAACGAGATGTAGCAGAGAATGTGACTGTTCATTTTCTAGATGCCGGTCACATTCTCGGATCTGCTATTGTCGAAGTATTTATAGACGAGCAGGGAGGTCCTAAAAAATTAGTATTTTCCGGTGATCTTGGAAACTCACAAGCTGCTTTGTTAAACGATCCCGAATTAGTTGATTCGGCTGATATTTTGTTGCTGGAATCCACTTATGGTGACCGAGACCATCGCTCTATGGAAGAGACGTTGCAAGAGTTTGAAGACGTGATTGAAGAGGCTTCTGAAAATGGTGGCAATATTTTAATTCCCTCGTTTGCTGTTGGCAGGACTCAAGAAATTATATTTCGACTCGGCGAGTTGTATCAAAAAGGCAAGTTAAGGCAACAAGCGGTATTTTTAGACAGTCCAATGGCTATTGCGGTAACGGAAATTTATCACCGTTATCAGAACATTTTCAATGAACAAGATCGTTCAGCTATGGGAGGGGAAAACAATCAACAAAGTTTACATAAATTTCTGCCTGTGCTGCGCTACTCAAGCAGCACTGAAGAGTCTATGGCGTTGAATCAAATTGACAGAGGTGCGATTTTTATTGCTGGCAGTGGCATGTGTAATGGCGGCAGAATACGTCACCACCTTAAACATAACTTATGGCGTAATCAGTCCCATGTAATCTTTGTTGGGTTTCAAGCGATTGGCACGCCAGGCCGGGCGTTGGTTGATGGTGCTAAAACCTATAAAATAGCGGGAGAAAATATTGCCGTCAAAGCACAAATTCATACTATGGGAGGCTTTTCAGCCCATGCGAGTCAAACTCAGTTAATCCAATGGGCGCAAGGGTTCACCACTAAAAAACCACAACTATTTCTAGTTCATGGTGAGGATAAAGCGAAACAAACATTGCAAGCGGCGTTCAAAAAAGTCGGTTGGCAGGCAACGATTCCGACACTAAATCAAACAATACAATTTTGAGTAAATCGTTTTTAGCAGTAAACTGAATTATCTTGGATTAATTCAGCCCCACGAAAATAAAGGGTAACGTAAAGTAGCTATTATGAAAAAACAATTACCTTGGTGGGGAGAGTTTACATTCGCACTTTCAGAGACAAAATGTTGGCGAATTAGAGAACGTTTAATTGCCATAAAGCGTGGTCAAGGTGAGTGGACAATATGGAACCACGAAACGACCGCTGAAATTGATTTACCTATTTCTACAGATAAATCAATTTCAAATGAAAGCTTTGAGGATGTCGAGTTTTCGCGTTATTTGCTGGAAAATACCAGCGAAACGCTGTTAATTGAACCCTCACTGGCCGATAGGGCAATGGTGGTAAGGCCGAGCCGACCGCTGGTGGTTTTACCAGAAGAACAGATCAACGTTTTTGTCAGTACGCCATTGTGGATGACTATCTTAATACCAAACCATCCGTTACCAATGGCTGATATTCCCTTTTGGCGACCATCTGATTCCTGGTTTGGGCCTTCTACAATGGAAGGGGACCTGTGTTATTCAAAATATACAGATGCAAAAATGGATATTAAACGCTTGGAAAAACGTTCTCATCGTGCGACAACCATGGTGACAATTAAAAATGCCCAAGAAAAACCTTTAACTATTGATAAATTAAATTTGCCAGTTCCAGCACTTAAATTATATGTTAATCAGGACGGCGAGTTTTGGACAGACCAAGTTTCTATTATGCAGCGTTTAGAGCATACCAAATCAGTTTCACATGTTCGTCATTCCCCTCCAGATAAGATCCAGTTAATGGAATTGGTGTCTGAATCCCGTGAGTTGAGTAAAAAGTCGTCTTTTTTGTCTTCTATTGCAAGCTTAATTAATTAGCTTAAACCCGAGAATTGAATCCGATGAAAGAACTAAGTGAAAGCACGATTTTTTCAGATATGTTGCCCGCATTTGACGTGGTAAAAGCCATAATTATATTAGTCTTGGGGTATTTATTAGCCAAGTCTTTGAGTAATTTAGTTGCTCGTTTTAACGTCGCAAACATGACAAAACACGGTCAAGTGCTATTACGCCGTGGTATTTTTTACGGTGTCATGGTGTTAATGTTTATTTCTGCTTTGAGAGAGCTCGGCTTTGATCTCAGTGTGGTGTTAGGGGCAGCCGGTATTTTGAGTGTGGCGATTGGTTTTGCTTCTCAAACATCTGCGTCTAACCTGATTAGCGGACTCTTTTTGATGATGGAGCGGCCGTTTTCTATTGGTGATGTTATTCGCGTGGATGAAACAACCGGAGAGGTCATATCGATTGATTTGCTTTCCGTCAAAATCCGCACCTACGATAACCTGTTTGTTCGAGTGCCAAATGAGTCCATGATCAAAGCTCAAGTGACCACGTTAACCCGATTTCCAATTCGTCGAGCTGATCTCAAAGTGGGTATTGCGTACAAAGAAGACATTGAACAGGTGAAAATAATATTGGCCGAGCTAGCGGACAAAAATCCGCTATGCTTGAGTGAGCCTGCTCCACTATTTATTCTGCTAGGTTTTGGTTCTTCCTCAATTGATATTCAATTTTCAGTTTGGACTAAAAGAGAAAACTTCTTGCTGTTAAAAAACCAAATGTATCAACAAATCAAGCAAGTATTCGATGCAAACGGCATAGAAATTCCATTCCCTCATTTGAGTTTGTATTCGGGGGAAGCGAGCAAGCCGATTCCGGTTTCCTTATCACAAAATGAGGGGGAGGGTGAGCGTTCAGCGCCGCAAAGCCCGTCCAAATCAGACAGCAAATAAGGTTAATTTCGTTTTTAAATAGCGGGTCTTGTTAGGTCTAAGTCATTTTGCAAAGGCGGTTAGTCTAAGTTTTTCTTAAACCGTAATGACGCAATTAGCAGCCCCAATAAGGTAAAAAGTAATAACCAATAAACATCAAAGGTCATGTCAGTAAATTCCACATCTTTGAGGATAACCCCACGAATTAGTCGCATAAAATGCGTGGCGGGTAACGCTTCGGCAATGTATTGCGCCGTTTCTGGCATGCCTTCATAAGGAAACATGAACCCTGATAGCAATATGGAAGGCAGTAAGATGAATATGGTCATTTGCATTGATTGCAATTGATTGACGGCAATGGTTGAGATGACCAGCCCAAGCACTAGACTTGCTGCAATAAACAAAAGAGTGACACCAAATAAAGGCAGTAATCCGCCGTTTACTGGCACGTCAAAAACATAATATCCTAAGCCTAAAATGATCACCACTTGCACCAAACCGATAAAAATGTAGGGAATAATTTTACCTAGCATTAATTCGATGGGTTTAATTGGCGTGGTGATTAACATTTCCATATTGCCATGCTCACTCTCTCTAACAATGGCTGCAGAGGTGAACATAATCATGGTCATGGTGAGGATAATCCCTAGCAAGCCTGGCACTATATTGACCGCTGTCCGTTGTTCAGGGTTATAAAACAAGGTTACTTCAAAGGTTGGCGTTGAACGATTGACCGGCCGGCGCAGCAATTCAACCAAGGGCATGGAACGTAAACTTTTGATTGAACTGGCAATCATGGTGTCTGAACCGTCTACCACCCATTGCGCGACTGGGCGGCTCGTTTCCTCATCACTTGAGGCGGGTAACCCAAAACCAATACTAGCACTACGGGCTAAACGCTGACTAACGTCATGAGGAATAAATAAAATAGCCCGTACCTCTGTGCGTTCCATGGCCTTTTGCGCACTGTCAATGTCATCGTACTGCTCGGTAAATTCGACCACTTGAGTTGCTGAAACGGTTTGTACTAAAGCTCTGCTCAAGGCTGTCTGACTATGGTCAACTAGCGCCACTGGAATATGTCTAACATTGGTATTAATGGCGTAACCAAATAACAACAACTGCACCAATGGAATCATTATCACCATCCCAAAGGTCATTTTGTCGCGTTTTAATTGCGTCAACTCTTTAAAGAAAATAGCTTGGATGCGATACAGGCTAGTAATCATTGTCTGCCACCACCCGTGCAGGTAATAAATACATCTTCCAAACTTGGGCGTACCAAGTTGAGTTTGTCATTCGCAATTCCCGTGTGTTGCTGTAAATAACCGCGGGCATCATTTACTGAATCACTTACCAATACACGCAGTCTCGCGCCTAATTGAGCGGCGGTGATAACATTGGGGAGTGCTATGATTTGTTGTTTTAATTGACGGATACCTGCTGCTTCTATTTCTACCACATGCGCTGCCATGTCGTTCATTAACGCTTCAGGGCTACCATCTGCGCGCTTCAGACCATTTTCTAATATGGCCAGTTTATGGCAGCGTTCTGCTTCATCCATATAATGGGTTGAAACTAAAATACTGGTGCCTTGTTCACACAAATCAAACAACTGCTCCCAAAATTCACGACGGTTCTGAGGATCAACTGCAGACGTTGGCTCATCTAAAAAGAGTAATTGCGGTTTATGTAATGTTGCAGCCGCCAACGCTAGGCGTTGACGCTGTCCACCACTTAAATTTCCTGCTAACTGTTGTTGCTTTTGATCCAAACCATAAACAGATAACAATTCACTAATCCGTTGTTTTTGCGGCAAACCAGAAATGCCGTATATTTTGGCAATAAACTGCAGATTTTCTTTAACGGTTAGATTGTTATATAAAGAAAACTTTTGCGTCATGTAGCCCATTTTTAAGCGCAGTTTTTCGGCATTATGTGGCAGCTCCAAGCCCAATACTCTTACTTCTCCTGAGGTCGGTTTTAATAATCCTGTTAGCATTCTAATTGCGGTGGTTTTGCCACAACCATTTGGCCCTAAAAAACCGTAAATAGTGCTTTTTTCCACATTAAGATCGAGCTGATCAATCGCTTTTAAATCGCCAAAATGACGACTTAATTGTTTCGCCTGTATAACCCACTCAGGAGACGCTTTCATCGTCATGGAAGTTCAACTTGTACTGCAATACCATTGGGAAGATCTGCGTATTCAACGGGTAATTGTACTTCTGCTAAATACATCAAACGTGCTCGTTCTTCTTGATTTAATGCATAATAGGGCGTGAATGCCGCTTCTATCGAAATCCAGCGCACTGTGCCATTGATCGTCTCTGATAGGCCATCCACGTGAATTGGTAAAGTATCGCCAGCTTTTATTTTTACGCGATAGGGTTCTGGCACATAAATGCGCGCATAGGGCGCTTCACCCGCCAGCACAATAGCAACGGGACTGCCCATGGTGACTCTCTCACCTAAATTCCAAGGCAGGTTATCGAGTCGACCATCCCGAGTGGCAACAATGGTTAAATCTTCTAGTTTTTTGATTTCACTGGCCAGTGCGGCTTGCATTATGGCCAAGTTAGCTTTGCCCATTTCTAAATCTTCTGGACGTGTACCATTGGTAAGCAAAAGTAAGGCTTCTTCTGCTTCGTGCACAGCCGCAACATTTGCATCCCTAGTGGCGCGGGCCTGATCGACGTTTGCCTGACTGACTAACTTTTGGGAAATCAGGTTTTTAGCTCTAAGGTAAGCTGATTCACTTTCGGTTAATGCCGCTTGTGCACCTTCTAATTTTGCACTGGCAGAGGCAACTTCTTCTGGGCGTGCTCCATTTCTAAGTTTGTCTAAATTTGCTTGAGCTTCTGCTACAGACGCCTCTGCTTTAGCCACTGAGGCTCGTTGTTGACGATCATCTAATTGCACCAGTACATCGCCTTTTTTTACCAAAGTTCCTTGAGCAATAGGTAATCGAGTGACCACCTCATTAACAGTGGCTGTGTGAGCAATCCTGTTTCGCTCTAAGGTACCTAACGCAAGACCAGTTTTATGGTCTTGGCATCCACCGAGAAAAATTGAAAACAATAATATTGTGGTGACTAATATCGAGTTTAGCAGTGACTTTTTGTTTGCCACTGTGATTAACGGAAGTTGCAAAGTGTGCATTTGTTATCCCTGCAAGCGGTTAAGCTCATCATTAAAATGAGTGTATCGTTGAAATTTATGACGAGTACTCCAACAACTCGTGTGTGGACATTTGGCTTTTAAAAAAATATTTTGCCAATTCAGTTAGATTACACCTTAACTAATCGGCAATCTAGCAAACGCGCACTCTGGTGTATTTCAATATTCGCCAAATCCTTGATATGGTAGATAAAACTGTCCTAGCTAGTGCTAACTAAAAAACTTTAGGGAGAAATATTTTGGCGTTGCTCGATTACTCGATTGTGGGGATGTATTTGCTAGGCTTGTTGTTGATGGGGTTATTTTTCCGTCAACAGAAAAGTAGAGATGATTACTTTTTAGGCGGACGAAGCATTCCATGGCCGGCTTTGTCGTTATCGGTTATGGCAACGCAACTTTCAGCGGTTAGCTTTATCTCAGCTCCGGCTTTTGTCGGCTTGCGAGAAGGAGGTGGCTTAATTTGGTTGTCTTATGAATTGGCGCTGCCCGCTGCGGTCGCGTTAATGCTATGGCGATTGTTACCCTCATTACATAAGTCGGGTGTTGTGAGTGTATACGAATACCTTGAAAGACGCTTTTCTCGTTCCACCCGATTGCTCATCAGTTTGGTTTTCCAACTAAGTCGCTCAGTGGCAACGGCCATTATGATCTACGCAATTTCACTTATTTTGCAAGGCACAATGGGGATGGAGCAGTGGCATAGTATTGTGCTAATTGGTGTGATTACCTTAGTTTATTCGTCCATGGGGGGGATGAAGGCTGTTGTTTATGGTGATGCGCTGCAAATGATATTGATTTTTGGTGGTGCAATTACTTGTCTTTGGGTCGCTGTCGATCACGTTGGTGGGATGACGCAAGCGTTGGCTATTATAGAGCCTGAGCGATTAGTCGCAGTAAAACCAGATCAATTTGGTCTAGCGGGTAACGACTTTGGTTTGTTGCCTATGCTGTTCGGTGGTTTAGTGCTTTATGCATCTTACTATGGTTGTGATCAATCTGAAGCACAACGTTCGTTGTCAGCGCATAATTTGGGCGATCTGCGTAAAATGATGTTAACAGTGGCGGTTTGTCGTTTTCCAATTACCCTAGTGTATTGCGCTGCTGGCTTGGTTATTGGTGCTCTGGTTATGACAACACCTTCTTTGCAAGCGCAAATTCCAGCAGACAATCCGGATTGGATGATGCCAATTTTTATTATTAACTATTTGCCTAGTGGCATTATCGGATTGTTAGTCGTGGCTATTATGGCTGCTGCCATGTCTTCCCTCAGTTCTGCTGTAAATAGCTTAGCCGCGGTATCTGTCGAAGACTTGTGTCGTTTGTTTAAACATCAACCAAGCAATGAAAGCTATGTTCAATACGCCCGCTTAGCTGGGATCGGTTGGGGGTTAGTGACCCTATTTCTGTCGTTCATTGCCGGCGATATTGCACCGACAATTATTGAAGCCATAAATAAAATTGGTTCGGTATTTTATGGCCCAGTTTTAGCCATTTTCTTACTTGGTATTTACAGTAAAAAAATAGCCTCTTATGCAGCTAATACGGGGCTAGCCGCAGGGGTATTGGTGAACATGGGGTTATGGCTATTTGAAAGTCCTATATTTTGGTTTTGGTGGAATTTAACCGGTTTTTTGACCACCATCTTGGTCGGCTATTTGATGACTTTTATCACTAAGCCAACTGAGTCTCATCAGCCCAGTGTAAGATTACTATCATTGTCTAATGTTTTGATGTTAATAGGTTTAAGCGCTGGTTTAACCTTATTTTGTTTGTTTTTACCCTATCTTTTAGCAGCCTAGCATCCTAGCTGACTGATTAAACGGTTATTCAGCTATGCTTATCATGCAAGGGGGCGTTTTTACGTCTAAGCTGGAAAGAGTAAACAAACATTTTGTTAATTTGGCTTTAGTATTTACAAATAATTAAGGAATCGTTGGTATGGCAAGCCTAACGCTCAATATTAATAATCAACAACATCAGCTAGATATAGATCCAACTACCCCCTTATTGTGGGTATTACGTGATAATTTGCAGCTTGTTGGTACTAAATATGGTTGTGGGATTGCTATGTGCGGTGCTTGTACTGTGCATTTAAATGGCAATGCAGTGAAATCATGTCAGTTGCCCGTCTCTGCTGTGGGGGATAATTTGATTACCACAATTGAGGGTTTATCTGAACATGCAGATCATCCGGTACAAAAAGCATGGATTGAACACGATGTTGCCCAATGTGGTTATTGTCAGCCAGGACAAATTATGTCGGCAACAGCATTACTCAATAGTAACCCAAATCCCGATGATGCAGCGATTGAAGCAGGTATGAAGGGCAATGTGTGCCGATGCGCCACTTACTATCGTATTAAAGCGGCAATTAAAACTGCGGCCAAAGCGCAAAGGGAATCGTGATGAGTGAACAAAGCAAAACACAGACTGCGGAATTAGGCAAAGGCTCAGAACGCCGCACATTTTTGAAGGCCAGCTTGGCGGTGGGAGGCGGTTTGATGCTGAATTTTAGTTGGTTCGGCGCAAGCTTTGCCAGCGAAACAACCTCCCAAGGTGAAGGCAATCATGAATTTGAATTAAATGCCTATTTAACCATCAATACCGATGGTAGCGTTACCGCTTCAGTACCTAATCCCGAGTTTGGACAAAATCTGATGACCTCGATGCCGATGATTTTAGCCGACGAGTTGGACGTGGATTGGCGTTCAGTGTCAGCGGTTCAAGCGCCGTATAATGAATCTAGATATGAAAAACAATTTTCCGGGGGGAGTCAATCCATACGAGGGGCTTGGCAGAGTTTACGAATGGCAGGAGCCAGTGCTCGGGAAATGTTAAAACAAGCCGCGGCAAATCATTGGCAAGTGCCGGTTAATTCCATAAATACGGATAAAGGTCGCTTAATACATCAATCCAGTGGGCGAGAGCTAACTTATGCTGAAGTGGCATCGAGTGCGGCACAACTTGCAGTGCCGAAAAATGTTGAACTCAAAAAAAACAAGGACTTCTCACTGATAGGCGGGTCTCAAAAAAATCTCGTAGGTGAACAAATTGTTTCAGGTAAGCCTCTGTTCGGTATCGATTATTGCGCTGACAATATGCTGATTGCGATGATTGTGCATCCACCTGCTTTTGGCCAAGAACTCGAATCCTTTGATGAATCAAGTATTGTTAACATGCCAGGAATTGTAAACGTCTTTGCAAT
Organism: Aliiglaciecola lipolytica; assembly: GCF_018860635.1. Classification (GTDB taxonomy): domain Bacteria; phylum Pseudomonadota; class Gammaproteobacteria; order Enterobacterales; family Alteromonadaceae; genus Aliiglaciecola; species Aliiglaciecola lipolytica_A. Next base: position 71,595 of record NZ_JAHKPT010000007.1, on the reverse strand, counting down.
AACCTCGTTACCTGCAGATTACGTCAAAAATTATTTTGATGGCACGGCGTTTCCAAAGCTCGTAGCCATTGTCGGTCGAAGCACATGGCAGGTTATGAATGCCAAAAAAGCATTACAAACCCAATGGCGAAACTTATCTGACAAAACTGAAAAGGTAGATAATTTCGGCAATATCATGGATATAAAAGTGCCAGGTGGCCTTGAAAGTACTTCTTTACATGAAAAAGCGGTGAACGCGAGTTTCACTAAGAATATGCAGATTTTGCGTCAAGATGGCGATCCGGATGCTGCATTTTCCTCAGCCTTTAAGGTGATTGAAAGGGAATACTTTGCTCCTTATTTAGCTCATAACACCTTAGAACCGATGAATTTTTTTGCACATGTGACAGATCAAAAGGTCAAAGTCGCAGGCCCATTGCAAGGGCCCGTTTTTATCAAGAAGACCTTACAGCAAAGGTTGCAAGTTCCAGCTGAAAAAATTGAAATAGAAATGACAAGAATGGGCGGCGGCTTTGGACGGCGTGCATATTGTCATTATGTGGTTGAAGCGGCGTTAATTTCCAAACAAGTCAAAGCGCCTATAAAGTTAATCTATGCACGTGAAGATGACATGACAATGGGCATTTACCGTCCCACGTATACGATTAAGTTACGTGCTGCTTTGGACGAAAGTGAGCAACTGGTCGCTTATCACGTACAAGGTTCTGGTGTGCCTGAGCACTGTGTTCATCCCAACCGTTTTCCTGCAGGTGCAGTGCCTAATTATTTAGCGCAAGGTACAGCCGTTGATTCGAATATAACAGTAGGTGCATTCAGAGCGCCAGGCTCTAATTTTATGGCCAGTGCGGAACAATCTTTTCTAGATGAAGTCGCTGAAGCAGCTAATACAGATCCCATTGATTTCCGTTTGGCCTTGTTGGAAAAAGCAAAATCTAACCCTGTGGGAGAAAATAACGATTACGATCCAGTTCGTTACGCAGGTGTGTTGAATTTAGTTAGAGCAAAGTCAGGGTGGGACACATTAAGCAACAATATTAACAAAGGGGTAGCAGCATATTTTTGCCACAACTCCTATGCCGCACACGTTATTACGATGGCGCAATCCACTGACAAGGCGAGGGTAGAGAGTATCACCAGCGCGATTGATTGTGGCATTGTTGTCAATCTAGATAGCGCAAAGAATATGGTTGAGGGCGCAGTAATCGATGGGATCGGAAATGCCATGTATGGTGAAATGACCTTTACCGATGGTAAACCCGATAAACAAAACTTTGACCGCTATCGGATCATTCGTATGGATGAAACACCGGCTAAAATTGACGTGCACTTTGTCGATAGTTTGATTGATCCCACAGGGCTTGGAGAACCGCCATTTCCACCTATTTTTCCAGCACTGGCAAATGCACTTTATCAGTCGCTAGGTAAACGACTGTATCGCCAGCCTTTCATTGATTATATTTAAATTCTAAGAGCGAAAGTATCTGGACTATTCAAATGTTGGCGAGTTACATCTGTTTGGCATAAATACAAATAGAGCATTATTTACCGGTGTATGTGTAAAAAACACCTAAATACACTTCACCTGCATTTAACATAAACCGGAATACAAGGGCTGTGAGGAGAGTAAAGCTCATATTAAAAATGGCACGTTAATTGGATTTAGCATCCTTAAAGTATACAAACTTAAATACCTTGTTTTGAAGATGAATTCAAGGTGACGTTGTGAAAATACCGATAAGGATTGCTTATGAACACAAAAACCATTTCCTCTAAATTAACCACCAGTGCAGCGCTGTTACTGACGTTTTGTAGTCTCCTGTCAGCAGGGTGTGCAACGGTTCAGTCAACACCATTTGTGGCGGCCGAAGCATACGGTGAATTAGGTTTCAGCGACAAAAAACTCAGTGACGATCAATATCAAATCATCTTTAGTGGCAACGCAAAGACTGATAGCGTTACCGCCAAAGACTACGCTTTGCTGCATGCAGCGAACCTGACCATGGCTAAGGGTTTTGTCTGGTTTGAAATCATTCAAAGCGATACTGATGTTGAAACCAAAGAAGTAAAGACAGTGGTGCCCGATATGACAGCAAACCCAACAGCGACCTCTAGCTGTGGGGTTTTAGGCTGTACGATTACAAACGCATCTAATTATCAGGGAGGCACTATAATCTCAGAACGGGTAGCTGATAAAATCAGTGCCACCCTCGTCATCAAAATGGGCAATGAAAAACCGAGCAATCCAAACAAGGTGTTCGACGCACAGCAACTAGCGACTAACTTAGCCACCCTGAACTAAGCAAGCGTGTTAGTAAGATTTGTAGGGTAAGAACTTTCCTGACAGAACGATATTAACTCTATCTCCTGCAGGATTGTTTTCCCGTTGTATATCCATTGAAAAGTCTATGGCGCTCATAATTCCGTCACCAAATTCCTCGTGTATCAATGACTTAATTGTAGTGCCATAAACATTTACTAGCTCATAAAAACGATAAATTAATGGGTCAGTTGGCACGGTTTCAGGCAAAGAACCTTTGTATGGCACTACTTGTAGCCAAGCGACGGCATTCTCATCTAGATCAAACAGACTGCCTATTATTTGCGCTTGTTCAGCTGTGAATGTCATTTGCCCTAAACAACCTGCTGTTGTCCATTCTTTAGATTTACCTATTGCATCGGCTACTTGTTGCCAAGATATGCCGTTTTTCACTTTGTTTACTAATATTGCGGTTGTGACTTCTTCGCGACTTTTCATTGTAATGCCCTCAATTATTTAACAGATAGAATAAATAGATGTTTAATATTGCAAGTAGCGCACTTAACCATTGCCAAAAAAGCAGCGGACTACGTTCCAATAGCGGCGCTTTATTTTGTTGTAAAAACTGTGGGTTAGGGTGCCGTAAATCGTGGATAAACTCAGACAGCGCGTCGTAGCGTTTGTATGGGTCTACTTGCAATGCCTTACGTAAGCTTGCATCTACCCAGCTAGGTATATGTCTATGAGCATCTAAAACCGATTGATAATTTAACTTACGCTGTTGAGCAAAAGTACGTGTTTTGGCGACGTGAGTCTCATATGGATAGCGGCCACTTAGCATGTAATAGGTTAATACCGCTAATGAAAATAAATCAGAGCGTTGGGTTCCCACCTCACCTAAAAAATATTCTGGGGCCATATACAGTGCGGTGCCAGGAAAAGCGAGTTTGAGTTGTTTGTGGTCAAGCTCTTCAATGCCTGCCACCATGGTAGAGCCAAAATCGATGATTTTAACTGTACCATTTTGATCAATCATAATATTTTCAGGACGTATATCTTGGTGTAGCATCTCTAAGCGATGGAAAGCTTGTAAGCCCCGTCCTACCTGTTCAATTATATCTCTGACCGTGACCAAATCAGGGGTAGGGTTGTCGGTTAACCATTGTTGTAGAGATTGACCTTCAACAAATTCTGATAGTGTATATAGATAGTTTTTTGGGCGGTCAATGCTAGGGGCTTTTAACACGTGTACATTGTGAATACGACGAGATATCCACTCTTCCAAACAAAAACGTTCCAAATAGCCATCATCATCCTGTAAATCAACAGAAGGGGTTTTCAAAACAAGGGGCTGCCCAGTATCGATATCATTAACGAGATAAACGTGACTGCGGGCGGAATAATGTAATTGCCGAACAACATTAAACCCATCAAATTGGCAACCTGGATGCAATGGCGGAGGAAGTGGCATTTGTTCCACTAAATTGCTGACTGGACTGCTTGTTTCATTGCTAAGTTCTTGTATTTGCAGCAACTGCACGGTGATATTGTCGTTACTACCGTTTTCTAGTGCAGTATTGACTAAACGTTCAGCTAACCCATCGTTTACTAACCCATGGCTTGCTAATTGCGCTAATACAACGCTGGCATCAATAAAGTCATGGAAACCATCAGTGCACAGCAGCAAAATATCACCGGCTATCAAGCCAATCTGTTGATGATCAATTTCGATGCTATCGGCCATGCCTAAGGCGCGGCTGAGATAGCGCTGTCCTTCAGCGGCAATTTGCTGGTGGTCATTAGTGAGTTGTTCTATTGCACCTTGACGGCATAGGTAAATCCGTGAATCTCCCACATGGAACAGGTGCGCGTAAGTGCCTTTAATTACCACTGCAGCAAAAGTACACACATAACCTTTGTCGGGATCGTATCGGTATTCACTTTGTTTACTATGGGCAAACAACCACGCATTTATGGAAGTGATAACACGCTTAGCAGAGGTTTCTACTGACCACGCATCCGAGGTCGAATAGTAATCGTGAAGAAAACTATTCACCGCTGCCTGGCTGGCGATATGGCTTACTTGACTGCTACTTATACCATCAGCCAAAGCCGCAGCAAATCCATTTAATTGGGCTTGCATTGGCGTGGGTGAAGCAAAGCCACAAAAATCCTGATTGTTAACTTTTCGGCCAGCACTTGAGTACTGGCCGGTAACAATTTTAGTTGCTTGCATTTGGCGCAACAGTGCCAGACGCAATAGTTTCTGGAGAAACTTGAGCTACTTTTCGTTTCGAGCCAGTGCGAACATGAGTGGTATATAGTGTTAATCCAGTGAAGGCTAAACCACCGACAAGATTTCCTAATGCGGTTGGAATTTCATTCCAAATAAAGTAATCAACAACTGAAAATTCACCACCTAAAATCAGGCTGAATGGGAACAAAAACATGTTCACTACTGAATGCTCGAATCCCATAAAGAAGAACAAAAAGATAGGCATCCACATGGCGATTACCTTACCGCTTACATGGGTCGAAATCATTGCGCCCACTACGCCTAGAGATACCATCCAGTTACACAACATACCGCGAATAAATATAGTGAACCAACCCGCAGTACCATATTCAGCATAGCCTAGCGTTCTAGCTTCACCAATTGACGCTACTTTTTTACCGATGGCCCCTGGGTCAACATTAAAACCGTAGGTAAAAATAAATGCCATCATAAATGCAACGGTTAAAGCACCACCAAAGTTACCTAAAAATACCAATCCCCAATTACGTAATATGCCTTTTATGGTGACGCCAGGACGTTTATCGAGCCATGCTAATGGACATAAAACAAACACGCCAGTTAACAAATCAAACCCCATTAGATACAGCATGCAGAAGCCTACTGGGAATAAAATCGCGCCTAAAAGAAACATACCTGTTTGCACTGCAATAGTTATTGCAAATACCGCTGCTAATGCGAGTATTGCGCCAGCCATATAACCGCGAATAAGCGTATCGCGAGTGGACATAAATATTTTTGATTCGCCTGCATCGACCATTTTAGTGACGAATTCTGCTGGAAGTAAATAAGCCATAAGTACCCTCGTAAAATTAGTGTTCAAATTTAATTGTTGTTTCTCATGCCAATACATCTGGCTTGTCGTTTTCTACAGGCAAAAAAAAACGTTCAAATTCCTATACAGTGCATAGGAAGTTGAACGCCTTTGTTCGAATATTGTGACCGTAGACTCTTCGTTGAGTTACATTTTACTAAAAGCAAAAAATACGCCAAGAAATAAATCTATGTAAATCAATATTTTAGTTTTCTGAGACCCTGAGGCTTGAGTGTTATTGGTGCAATCACTCCCTGTTTTAAATCAAAGATTCACAAAAGACTATTAATCAAGGTGAGTAAAAAGCAAACACAATCTAGGTCGTATATTGCGCCATTTAATTACTTTTAGGTAACAGCAAACTGCTGAAAATGAAGCTTCCTAACTAATCCAATAACCATTTCATGGTGGGTAAATCTTCTCCATTTCGACACTTTTCGATGGCAGAGGGTAAGCGAGTTGCTGCATTGTACATGTAACCACTGAGTTGTTTGTTTGCGACAAATGGGCGCAAAAGTTGCTCGGCAGTTTCGAGGCTGATGCAAGCATCGGTTAATCTATCTACATCTCGATACATGTAGGCTAGAATCAAATGGGAAAATGCCCAGGTAGAATATTGGGAAGGTTCGGGTTTAGCTTCTGCCAAGCGCTTTTGCTCTGCAACTATATCAATTTGTTGGGAAATCGCTTGTTCAAAGTCACCCATTTCCGCCAACAATTGTGATTTTGCTTCGCGCATTTGCATGGCAAGACGGGTAATAGAAGCATCACCTTCTTGCAAGGTTTTCAGCTTTTCTGTGGTTGCTGTGGCTTTATCCAAAAATTCTACCGACTGCTTTTGGTCATGTAAATTTGCTGCTGCTCCATAGGCGATGTAATTTGTCCAAGACAATAAATAGAGCAACATAGGGTCGTTGGGCTGATTAGCTTCCAGTGCGCTTAGCCGACGGTCCGCTTCACGAAAATATTGAATTGCTTCAACATTATTCCTGTCAATAAAATCGGCCATGGCCAACCAATAGAAGCTGTAGGCTTGGTCTTGCTTTGCAATTGCACGTTTTTGCATCGCCTTAGGCCATTCTTGGGTATCTTCCCTTAATCGATTGGCATTTTCCCGTAAGTATTGAGAATCACCAGCCTGATCTGCCCTTTCTAAATCGGTATATAACAAATTTCGTTGGGCCAGATACCAAAGTTCACTTCTTTTGGGATGGGGGACTGATTCAAGTATTTTTCGGCCTTGGGCAATAGTCTTCTGTGCAGCTACTAAATCACTATCATCGTGAACTAAAATCATCCCTTGTGCTGCCATCAACTCTACTTTCGTGGCTTTTACATCGGGTAAGTTGGGCGCCGACGACAGCAGTTCATCCAACATCACTTGGGCTGTAGATAAGTTAACGCGAGAAATAGTCACATCACCCAAGTTAGGTTCGGCAGGCACGCCAAAAATACGCGCTAAACGAATATATCCTTGCGCCGTTTCAAGTTTGAGCTCAGCTGATGCATTTGCCTGTTTACTCAGGTTAGCCAGATATTGTTGTCCTCTATGGGCCAAATCAGCACGAATGCTGGTGTTTCCAGCCACGCGTTTTAAATTATCGTACAAATCAAAAATTTGGTACTTTGCCAATGCTCTAACGTCATCGAATCGAGCTTGCGCCTGCACTAAATTTTGTTCGGCACGTTGATATTGATATATTGAGGTTCCCAACGCTGATAAAATTGCCACCAGTGCCAGTCCTGCAATCATTGACGCTTTAGTATGACGCTTAATAAACTTGCTAAATTTATAGGTGTTCGAAGTGGAGTAGGCGGTTACTGGGAATTGCTGTAAGTAGTTTTCTAGTTCGACTATTAACGCATTTACTGTTTGAAAACGGTGCTGTGGTAGTGCGGCTGTTGCTTGATTAATGATTGCTTGCAGTTCTTTTGGGATGCTGCGTTGTTTAAAAATAGCTTCCAGCAATTTACCTAAAGAATAGATATCAACTAAGGTGTTATTACCGTCACCTGTTGCACGTTCAGGAGCGGCAAAGCCTGGGGTAAAACTCATACTTGCTAACGAACTTGAAGCGTCAACATTGTCACTTCGAGTCGATGTAGGTTTGGCGATACCAAAATCAATTAATTTTACTTCACCAGCTTTATCAACCAGTACGTTAGAGGGAGTAATATCTCGATGAATGATCAGGTTTTGGTGCGCATAACGAACTGCTTCACAAGCTTTTATCAATAGTTGAATGCGTCTCGAATCGCTTAAGTTTTGTTGTTCGCACCACTTGGTTAGCGGCAACCCGTCAATATATTCCATCATAAAATACGGCATTTTTTGCGGTGTTTGTCCACCGTCGTAAAGTCTGGCTATATTGGGATGGTTGAGTTGCGCTAGGGTTTGTCTTTCCCGTTCAAATCGTTCGATCAGTTTCTCAGGTAACGCCTTAGTGCGTATCACTTTAATGGCGACATCATGTTCAAAGTCACCGCTGTCACGTTTTCCTTTGTAAACTGCTCCCATACCACCTTGGCCAATTAATTTGATTATTTTGTAAGCACCAATTTTTTCGGGCATATCAATCGTATCGGAATCCACATCGACCTTTCCGGTATGCATTACATTTTCGGAAATCTCATCTTTTTCTAACAGCTGCAAGACCCGATTTCGCAATTTAGTATTTTTCCCTGTTTGCTCTGTTAGCCAATCACTGCGTTGTTCTTTAGGGATATCTAAAGAAGCTTCAAATAGTTGCATGGCTTGTAATTCAAATTGTGTTGATTCAGTGGTCATGGTTTTATCCCAGATAACGATCATTCGGGTTGCAATGGTTTTCAGTTTAAATCGTATATACAATTTAAATATTCGACATATATTACTGATTTTATTATTCTAAACTGAGCATCTATGAAATATATGCTATTTGGGTTTAGTTGCAATTGCTATTTAAGCAACCGTCTTTCGGAATAAACATGTCATCTTCTAGCTCTCATTCTAGCTCTAATACTGGCTCTGTTGAGCAAATGCTAGCTGCCTGGCGAGAGGGAGATATCAGCGCGCGCAACAGGCTTTTTGATGTGTTATACAACGAATTAACCCGCCTTTCTGCCTTTTGCCTAGAACGTGAAGGTGGTGTTTCTTTATCTGCCGGCGATCTGGTGCATGAAGCTGCTATTCGTCTAGTTAATCTCGAACAAATAAAATGGCAAGATAAAGCCCACTTTTTAGCATTTTCTGCGCAAATTATGCGTCGCGTTTTAGTCGACCATGCCCGTAAAAAATACGCAGATAAACGCTCTCACCAAAAAGTGACTTTACTCACTAACCATTCTGCAGACCATGATCGTGATGATACTTTTAGTTTGTGCTTGCTCGATGATGCCCTCAACAAATTGGCCAATATCGACAAGTCACGGGCGCAAATAGTTGAAATGCGTTATTTTGGCGGCGTGTCCATTGATGAAATCGCCGCCGTAATAGGCACATCCCCTTCAACAATCAAGCGTAACTGGCGTGCATCTCGTGCTTGGTTGTTGAACGAGCTTGATATGCAAGATCAGATACCCGATGCCGAAACGTAATTTCATCGGCTTAGCTGACTATAAGCTTACGCCTGGTGAAGAACAGCGCAATTCCTGATGCAAATAACAACAAGGACTCAGGTTCTGGGATCTGACTAGGATCGCCGTCATCTACAGGCAGTTTAGCTAATCCCATAAAATCACCTGAACTAGAATAAGCATCCACTCCATCGGCAAAATTCATGTTGAATGACGCTGTGTGTAAGAAATCTGCATCGTAGGCCTCTAATCCGTCTCCGTAATCTGAATTAACAATTACATTGGTAAAAGCAAAAATATCGTAAACCTCGTAATCTGATGCAATCTCCACTGACCCCAACGCACTGGTAAATAGATCGTAGAAACTACTTTCTGCCTCAGCGTCAATAGAATCATAGGCTGAACTATACTCGTACAAAACGGGCGAAGAATCGTTAAAACCAGGCACAAAGTTATTCCACGATACTTCACCTGCATTATAGACCGCAATGCCTACATCATAAAAAATACCAGGTGATGTATCTACGCCTGGAATCAATGGTGCGCCCGCATACACCTCTAAGAAGCCTTCGATATCAAAGCCCACATCCCAGCTACTTCCTGCTCCATTTTTAATGGTCACTCTTTCACCAAAACTACCAAAAGTTTGCAGTCCATCTAAAGTTGACCCATATTCAGAGGAGTACATCTTTACGGTACCTTCACTTAGGTTAACAGTGGATTCTGAATATCCCGAAACACCTTGGCTAAGGGTGGCTTCAGTTTCACTATTTACCCTAATCCCATCTATTATTTCCCCTGCGCTTACTCTAAGGGCAGGTCTAACAAAGTAAGACGGATCATCGATTATGACAGCAGATATTGCCGGTTGAATAGCACAGACACTAAACAGTACTGCACTGCTTGTTCTTATAATGTGTTTTCTAAGTTCCATTTTCTTTCCTAATGTAAATAAATTTGCCTACTTAGTTTCCTTGCAGTACTCCAGTGTTAAACAACACAAACCTGCAAACTTCGTTTTAGTAACAGATATATTAGCGATCGAAAAAACCGCTATTTTAAGTAGGCGTAATTTTGAGAATTTAAGGTCAAAATATGTGCATTTTTTTAATAAAGAGATGTTAAAGAAAAATTTAAAACGGAATAAATGGATTTTATTGATATCAAATAGCCCCATAATAAAATTGTTTTGTAGCCTATAAGCAACACTCGTAGTCGTTTTAAAATAACCATTTTTCACTGGTTAAATGAGAACGCTACAACACTTCATATTTATCCTAAAAATTTTTCGATTTGTTCGGTTAACGAGAACGTAGTTTAGAACCAGCAGTAGTAAGGCTTGCCAACTTATGGGGATTGTTTTTGAAGTATACATTTGCTCAAAATGTGATCTTTTTGGTCGTTATTAGGTTGCAATAAGTGATAAATCGCCTAATATTTAATCGTTGGCAGTTTTAGGTTTTACCGCTTTAGATATAGGATTTTGCATTTCCTTCCTGAATTTATCTCGTAGTTAATAGCGAGCATTAAGAAAAAATACCCAAGGGTATTGTGATCAATATTTTTTAAATAGCAGTCTAGCAAATCTGTTCAAGTCGAGAGCATATGGAGCCTCGTGTGAATTGGGTGAGCTCATTGATCGTGGCATTTAATTAAAGTACGTGTCGATGCTCCTCAGATAAAGCTCTTATTTTTAAACAGGTTAATTGTTCAATGGATGAGACAATGTTTATGAGTGTACAGAAATGGCTGACTTTGCATCTGTAGCCGCGGTCGGAAGTAGTTTGGTACGGTTTTTAAGCCACTGCTTTGATCAACAGCAACCCATACCCGGTGGATCGAGTTCTACTGACACCACTGTTGTGCTTGCTCGAACCGAAGATTTAAATCTAGAAGATAACCCGCTTATCACACCACCTTGTCTCGCGCTGTTCTTATATCGAGTTGATTTCAATAGTACCAGTAGGGCTGCATATTCAGGGAAAGCAATGGCTAAAGGCAGGGCCTACTTGCCTCTTGAGTTTCACTTTTTGATGATTCCATGGGGAATTACAGCGGATCAAGAATATCGAATTCTTGGCAGAACCATGCAGTGTTTAGAAGATAATCCTTTGCTAACTGGGCCCATGCTTGACCCCGTCACGAATTGGGCGCCCAACGATAGTATACAAATTAGTTTAGAGGATTTGTCTACCGAAGACTTAATGCGAATTTTTGATTCACTTCCTGTGGACTATAAACTATGTGTGCCATATATGGCCAAAATGCTAGTTATGCACGGCCGCCGACAAGAGCCGCTTCGAGAAGTTGGACTTGCGACTCAAAAGCTCACCAGTGAAGTGGTGCAGCCATGACAATCGCATTATTTAATTCAGCAATTGCTGTCAATAAACGGCTGTTACTCGGTATTTTGCCGGTCGATGCGCTAACCCGCGATGATTTACCCTTTGCGGTGAATATCGATGTGGAGCAACCCTCAGATATTCAATTATTAAGGCATCCATCTGGACGATTTTCATTGGCCTACCGCGCTGATTTGAGCAGCGCAATTCAAATTCGAATTTTTGATGCATATCGTCGCTATGTGCCCCGCAGATTATCAATATCAGTGTTAACCCTGCAACAAATTTTGGGCATAGAGTCGGCGCAGCCAGAAGATTATTTGCAGTCACGGCAGCGACGACCGGTAATGTACCCTGGCGCTGGATATCCAATCAATGGTCGTACTACTGGTTTACGGGGCAAAGTCATGTTTAATGATTCGCCCCTGCGTTGGAGTATTATTGAGTTGCGTTCGCCGTTAGATTCAAACACGGTTTTAGCGCGAGCTAGGGGAGATGATCGCGGAGAGTTTTTAATACTTATTCCGCCCAATGCGGTGCCTGATGAAAGCCTTAATCAAAGGGTTTCATTTGAATTAATGGTTTACGCCAGAGTTACCCCTATTGCGCAGCTGCCTGCCAACAACCTAGACCCTTATTGGGATTTGCCTATTGAAGTCGTCACCGATCCACAAGCAAGTGATCCTGTTAGTTCGGGAGAAGTCATTCCTACTGACTACGTGGCGTCACAAAGTTCAGTGTCTATATCTTTTCAATTGAGTCAGATGTTGTCTAGTCATGACGTCAGCGACATTGTTTTCAATCCACCTTAAAGAACGCCTACATGTTCATTTAAGCGAAATTCTAAATTGTATAAACGAATTAATCATCGGATTAGCCGATAGTAAAGGAGCACAAGAGCCATGCCAGAATATCTAGCCCCAGGCGTCTTTGTAGAGGAAGTTAGCTTTCGATCAAAATCAATCGAAGGTGTACCAACCAGCACCACAGGTTTTGCCGGAATGGCGAAATGGGGGCCGGTTTGTTATCGAGAGCAAGGGATACAAGGACCAACAAGTTGCGAACCAAGACTGATAACTAGCTTTACTGAATTTGAACGAGTCTATGGCGCGTTAGAAAACATTCAAATAGATGACGGCGGTACAATTGCGCCACGATTGTCTTATCTTGCCCACAGTGCCAGAGCATTTTTTGAGAACGGCGGGAAGCGTTTGTACGTTTCTCGTGTTTTTGCAGCAAATACAGGGGCCGATTCAAGCGATTTTGATACTGCAGCAGATGCTTGGGGGATTGGCCGCGCGGCTGTTCCTATTAGCGGCAATTCTGATGCGATTTTACAGGCCAGATGGCCAGGTGAAATGGGCAATATGTTTGTCAAAGTATTGGTTACCCGAAGTAAAAATATCGCCTATGAAAATGATGATTTAGGTTTAGTACAAGTGCGAGGTGTACAAAATGGGGCGGTCGTCGAGGTAACCGCTGAGGCAGATTTACCCGCGCCTGTGGGTAATCAACCGCTGGATATAGATACTCTAAGGGTAGTCAGTATTGATTCTGACGGTCAACAAACTTTTATTTCTGCTGCTGATGGTAGCACTACGGCACTTGTCGATACTGACGTAGTGCAACTGATCCAATTACGTATTCAAGTGACCATTGGAAGTCAGATTAGTGAGTATGCTGAGCTTGCCACTGACCCGGCGCAAAAACGATACTTAGGGCGAATTTTTGATATTACAAATCCTGAAGATCCCAATTGCCCATTTTGGTTTAATTGGGAGCCTACCGCTGGTAATGAGATTGCAGCGGCCCAATTAGCCGCTGATCTTCGCGGTCCTGATGGCGCTGATGATATTTACGGCTATCGATTCGAAGGTGGTAATGATGGCGTGATGGTCAGTCCTGACGATTTAACCGGAAGTGCAGCGGATCCTGATGATGCTAGTCTTAAGGCAACCGGTTTAGAAGCGTTAGCCGAAGTGGAAGATATTGCCATTGTTGCCTTGCCTGACTCTGGGGATATGGGCTCACCTTTATTGAGTCGGGTTGCCGCGCAAAGTTTAGTGTCTCACGCAGAACGAGAGCGTTATCGAATTGCAGTTGTTGATGGACCCATCAATAGTTCGTTAAACGAAATACGTGATTTTCGTGCGCAATTTGACAGTAAATATGCCGCTTTATATTACCCGTGGATCAATATCTTTGATCCCAATGAACGTTTTTCACAAGGTACCCCCCCTAGACAGATTGCATTGCCTCCCTGCGGATTTATAACTGGCATTTATGCCCGCAATGATATTGAACGAGGAGTGCATAAAGCACCTGCTAATGAAGTGATTCGTGGTTTGACTCGGTTCGAGTTGAATATTAACAAACCCCGTAACGAAGTAATTAATCCTGAAGGCATCAACGCTTTACGTTATTTCGAAGGGCGTGGCTTCAGAGTGTGGGGCGCGCGCACCATGAGCTCTGACCCTGAGTGGAAGTACGTCAATGTACGTCGCTTATTTATCTTCATTGAAAACTCAATTGATCAAAGCAGTCAATGGGCTGTGTTTGAGCCAAATAACCGGATTCTTTGGGACAACATTCGGCGCATGGTGGAAGATTTTCTGCTGGTTTTATGGCGCGATGGCGCGCTACTAGGAGCAAAACCAGAAGATGCATTTTTTGTTCGCTGTGACCGCACCACTATGACTCAAAACGATTTAGATAACGGTCGTTTGGTTTGTTTAATTGGGATTGCACCAGTAAAACCTGCGGAGTTTGTGATTTTCCGGATTGGACAATATACAGCTGATGCAAGCTAACTAATTTACAAGAGGACTATTGTTATGGCGACATTTAGAGAAGATCCCTACAGCGCCTTTAATTTTCTAGTATCACTCAATGATGGACAGGAATCCGAGTTAGTCGGTGGTTTTTCTGATGTCAGTGGTTTAGGGGTAGAGGTGAGTTATGCCGAGTACCGAAATGGTAATGAAAAAGTCAATACTGTGCGCAAAATTGCCAATACTTTCAAAGTGGATGACGTCACTTTAAAACGAGGCTTAATTGGTTCTACTTCCTTATGGGAATGGTTGAGTAATGTCAGCGCAGGAGCCCATGAACCGCGATTAGTGGTGATTACCTTATTGGATGAAGCAAGAGAAGCTGTAGCCAGTTGGGAGCTTCGCAAAGCTCAACCGAAAAAATGGACTGGACCCTCGTTGGCCGCTAAAGGGGGCGGAGAAGTGGCGATGGAAGAACTTAGCTTAGTCTGTGAAGGCTGTAAATACAGTTAATTGGTTGGTAATTTAGGAGCAATTCAATGGCGTTAGGCATGGTACTTGGTGCACCTAATATCATCTCCATAGCAGATCGAACTCAGCGTCAACTGGGTCAGGTAAAAATGGATGTGTGCGCTTTTGTGGGCGTTGCTCCTAAGGGGCCGTCAAGGCGTCATCAAATTACTTCTGATGAAGAACTCGATTTGCAAAAAATTGCCAATAATTGGTTAGTTAGAGATAGAACCGTCGCTGTAAAAGTGAGTAGTTGGGAGCAGTTCAGACGTCTTTATGGCGGCTTTGAATCCCCAGCAAGATTGGTTTACGCAGTTGCAAATTTCTTCGAACAGGGTGGTCAAGAGGCCTACATCTGCCGGATTGTCCATGAATATGCAGACAACATCGTGAATGCTGATGCAGTGGCATCTTGCCAAATTCATAACCTGAGCGCTGATGGTTTAGCCATAGGTTTAAGTGCAAAGAACGAAGGTATTTGGGGAAATCAACTCAAGGCCGCGGCAGGCATTTCTTTTACTCCTATTGAGTTTTTAAGGGACATCAGTGACACCACTTCAGTGTGTTTTGCGGCAACTCAGGGGTTGGAAAGTGGATGTTTATTACGCTTGCTTAATGATGATGCTCATCATCCTGAGGAGCAATTCTCAGAATATCGCTTTATCAACCAAATCAAATGGCAAGGCAATACCCTCGCTGCATCGGAATTTTGGAAACTGGATTTCAGTACTGCTCCGTTACCTAGTAAACCCACGAAAATTGAATGGGTAGAAGGTCAATTTAGTATTATTGATAGTGCAACAGGAATAACCGAAGAATTTATAAAACTAGCATTCAGCCCTAGTCATCCGCGTTTTCTAGGACGGGTTTTATTGACTGAGTCGAATTTAGTCGATCCGCAACTTGACTGGTTGTTAACTGAGCTTGTTCCAGTGACCTTGGATCCCTTTAGTCAAAACTTAGACTCGCTAAGCAGTGCGCAGCAACTAAGCGTCAATCCTTGTTTGTTTAGTGGTGGAGAAGATCGTTATCAGGATATAGATCACGCAGATTTCTTTGATACGAGTTGGGTGCCAGGCGATGAGCGTTTTGGCAGCGGAGTACATTGTTTAGCGAACCTAGTTGATTGCTCACTATTGGCAGTACCAGATTTATATGCGCCTGAGTCTTTTGACAAGGTAGATCATAATCTTCAGCCTGAATTGTTGTCTGGCGCAGATTTCGCTCCTTGTTTTGAAGTGGAAACTGAGTTGCTGGAAGTTGACAAAGCGCTCCCTTCATTACCTAAATTACGCTTAGATCCGCAAGACCATCAAGACCGAGAACTCATAATAGCGCTGCAACAACAGCTCGTTTATTTCGCCAGTCAATTGAAAGAGTTTGTGGTGTTGCTAGACGTACCACCAGAGCAGACACCGCAACAAATATTGCAGTGGCGGTCTAAGTTCAACAGTGAATATTGCGCCGCATATCATCCTTGGTTAAAAGTGAATCAATACAATCCCGATGGCCAAGTTGGCGGCACACCTAAGATTATTAATCCTTCTGCGGTGGCAGCTGGCGTTATCGCGGCAAGTGAATTACAGCATGGATTGACCCATGGTCCTGCGAATCGACTAGCTAAATCGGTATTTTCTTTACAAATTAACGTCTCCGAAGATTTTCATAATCAGTTGCATCCAATAGGTATCAACGTCTTTGTGCAGCAGCGCGACGGCATTTGGCTAAGTGGCGCAAGAACCATTAGTCAGCAGCGCCAATGGAGGCAACTCAGTGTGGTCAGACTAATGGTGATGTTGAAAAGGGTGCTGTTACAACAGATGCAGTGGGTGGTATTCGAACCCAATACCCCAGCGTTATGGCTAGATGTGAAGTTCAAACTTGAGAGTTTTTTGAAACAACTGTTTATTGCCGGCGCCTTTCAGGGGGCAGCTCCTGAGCAGGCCTATTTTGTACGTTGTGATGAAACCTTAAATAACGCTCAAATTATCGATTCGGGGAGGTTAGTTGCGCATATTGGAGTTGCTCCAGCAGAGCCCTTGGAATACATCGTTTTACAGTTTAGCCGCGAAGCCGATGGGTCTTTGAAAATGGTGAGCAAATAATGGAAACACGATTTCTACTGTCAAATTTCAATTTTGAAATTAGCTTAATTAAAGCTGCAAATATTGAATCTGGGAGCAATCTTTCGCCAAGTGCAAATAGCAGCGGTAAAGATGTGTTGGGAGATGGAGGCTTCGCTGAATGCAGCGGTTTAGAAATACAAATGGACGTGCAACAGATTCAAGAAGGTGGACGAAATGATGGTGTAATCCAGCAAGTTGGTTACGCCAAATATCAAAATATAGTGCTCAAAAGAGGCATGTTTTATAACAGCGATAACAAACTTGCCACAGATGTTTGGGAATGGATTCAATCGGTGGTGGGAGGAAGCCTACCGGTTTCTCGGTATGACGGCATTATTAAGGTCTATGGTCATCGAAAAAACACGTCCAAAGATGCGCCAATTATTGCCACTTGGGCTTTTGACCGGGCATTGCCCACTAAAGTCAGTGGCCCCAGTCTCAATGCAAAAAGCGGTGATGTTGCATTAGAGGAACTGCACTTAGCCCATGAAGGTTTACGGATGTTAATTGACTAGTGTTTTAAGCATTGTGATAACAATATAAGGATTGTATTAGTGAGTAATTTAGTAAAAGCAACATTACAAAAGGTCTTGGCTGATGAAGCGGAAACCGAAGATGGTGAAGCTTTTCCTGTGCAGTTTAATCCGTCCTCTTTAAAAATTCGCATCACCAATCAAATTGAAGGTGGTCGTTCAGCTGCCAAACAGGTACGCCAACAAACGGGGAATAGCTCTCGTGTCCTTAGCATGGAACTTGTTTTTGATACTGCCGATGAAGGCAGTCAAAATGCGCCTGTTTCGGTGCGCCAAAAAACCAAACAATTAGAACAATTTATATCCACACCAGAAAACAATCCTGATCCGCCTCCTAAACTTAAATTCAGCTGGGGAGACCTTACCGTCGTTGGTATTGCTGACAGTATTGATGTCAGTCTGGAGCACTTTGCAGCTAACGGGTATCCGTTAAGAGCAAAGGTTAATTTAAGTATAAAAGAGCAAGACCCGACAATCGTTTTTAAGCCTGCAAATCGCGGTACTGGCAATGCAAAAAGTCCAGGAGCGAAGCTTGCATTACCAGGAGCTGGAACTAATTTAGGCTTCTCTGCAGGTGTGAGTATGGGGGCGGGATTAGGTGTCTCTGCAGGCATAGGTATTAGCGCTGGTATAGGTGTTAGTGCCGGTATCGACTTATCCGCTGGAGCAAAAGTGGGTTTAGCGTTAGAGGGGGAAATGGGCGCTGAGTTCGCTGCCAGAATGGGAGTAGACCCAGCCGCATGGCGAGGCTTGGATACTGGCTCAAATAGAGGGGGAAATCTTGCCGCCGGCAGTCAGGTTGCGTTTAATTCAGCCTCAGATAGTAGTCCTGGTATAGGTGTTAGTAGTGGTGTAAATGCCGATTCAGATGTTAACCAAAAAGCATCTTCGGCTTTAAATTTGTCCAATTCCTCAGAGTCAGATATTGCCGGCTCTATGGTTTCCGCAAATAACAAAGGCGATGCTGATTCTGCGGGCAAAGCAATGTCTAGTCTCGGTGGTATTGGTGCAACGATTAATGCCGTTAAATTTCAAAAGAATCAACAGCAAACCCAAATGAGTGTGTCTGCATTTGGCATCAATAGCGATTTGTTCAGTTCTGTTAGTTTGGCCGATCGAGATCTCGCCATTGCAACTGATAACAATGCGTCTATTACCCGTACCCCTCTGGTTCGAGCACACAATACAGGTGTTACAAAAGCATCAGATGAATCTGCTGTTCTCTCAGAAGTTATCGATCAAAGAGCGATCACCTATGGTCAAGGCATTCCATTAGAGCCTTTATTTGGCGTGTCGCAAACTCAAAGCCTTATGAAAGTGTACACAGACCGTGATAGTTCCATTGCTCGCAATACGCGAGATGTCCCTTTTAGTTCTAACGCCTCGACTCCGGCTTGGGTGGCTTTACCTCACAAAGATACTCAGCGACAAGCAATTGATTCTGGGTCAAAGGGGAGTTCAAGTTCGGGCCAATCGAGTGCATGTCTATGTAATGGAGTAATGAAATGACCGCCTATATTGAGCGCATTGTAACTGAAGTGGTTGTTCAACCTGAGCGTGAGCAAGGTAAACAAGAAACGGATATGCGCTATCTAGAACAACAAAAAATAGAAGCAGCGATTAAACGTCAATTTAGTAAATCACAACGAACTAAAGCAGAAGGTTTGGATGACTGACTCGCTATTTTTTAACGCCAAACCAGCATTTAACGTGGATGGTGAAGACATCAATGAACTGATTCGAGATGTGGTGTACATGAGTGTAAAAGAGGGGCTAGACGGACTCAAAACCCTTGAAGCAAGGTTTACCGCAATTGGACCAATGGCAGGGCAAAGAGCAGAGAGTTTGTTGTATTTAGATGGACGTTATTTGGATTTCGGCAAACAGGTGAAAGTAGCCATTGGTGCAGGTAGCCGGCAGCGATTGATTTTTAATGGCTATATCAGTGCGTTGGAAATCCATTTTGAAGAAGGACAAGAGCCAGAATTTAGTTTTTGCGCGGAAGATAGATTGATGGATTTGCGTATGACTCGTATCTCAAAAACCTACGAAGAAATGAGTGATCAACAAATTGTCGAGGAAATCGCCAACCAACATGGTTTACAAATTGAGGTGGATGCGGATGGACCTACTTATAACCAAATTCAGCAGTGCAATATGAGCGATCTTGCATTTTTGCGGGAGCGCGCCCGTTTATTGCAAGCAGAAGTATGGGTAGATGCTGAAACCTTACATTTTAAAACGCGAGATAAGCGCAGTGGCACTAGTTTAACGTTAATTCGAGGCACAGATTTGATGCAGGTACGGGTAAGTGCAGATTTAGCCCATCAAAAAACAAAAGTGCACGTTGCTGGATATGACGCTATGCAAAAACAACCCATCGATGAGTGGGTAGATGAAGATGCCATTAGCAGCGAAATCGGAGCAGGGCGTTCAGGTGTCAGTATCTTGAAAAATGCCTTTGGTGAACGGATTAGCAAACGCGTAATGGAAGTGCCCTTGCAAGCTGAAGAGGCTTCAGTTTGGGCGATAGCTGAGATGCAACGCAGGGCGCGGCAATTTGTAACTGTCAATGCCATATCGGTAGGTGTTGCAGATTTAGTAGTCGGTAGCTCTATTACTTTAGAGCAAATTGGAACACCGTTTTCTGGAGATGGTTATTACGTAACTAAGCTGGAGCAATTATTCACCTTGGCGGAGGGGCATCAAACTCATTTTGAAGCTCAACGAGCATATATTAATTAGCGAGATGGATTTATTTATACAATTTTCAATTGAGGATACAACATGCATTTAAGGAGTGGCAGATGACAAATCAATATGCGCCTGATGGCGGCAGACAACGCTATTTCGGTGTTTATCCGGCGATAGTGGTAAATCTTGTTGATCCTCAAAATTTGGGAAGAGTGTTAGTCAGTTTTCCTTGGTTGAGTGATTCAAATGTTGAAGCTTGGAGTACGTTGACTACACCTTATGCGGATGATGATCAAGGTTTACAAATTATGCCTGAAGTAGATTCTCAAGTGGTCGTTGCGTTTGAGGCAGGTAATTTGCGTCGACCTTATATTATCGGTTCTTGTTGGAACGGTGCGGCTGTGCCACCGGAACAAGCTGAAGATGCAAACAACATTCGTACCTTAAAAACCCGCTCGGGAAGTGAACTTAAATTTGATGATAGTCAAGGAGCGGCCAAAATTACATTAAAAACCGCAGGTGGGCATGAACTGATATTGGATGAGGCATCGAGTGCCATAACGTTGACACATTCAGGTGGGCATAAAATCGAATTTTCAGCGTCTGGTGCCATCGAAATTACCGCTAATTCTACGGTTGAATTGAACGCTGCGGCGTTTAACGTGCACGCACCAGTGGCTAATTTTGACGGTATTATCAATTGTACAACGCTCATCGCCAGTGCCGCTGTAGTGTCACCTTCTTATACTCCTGGGGTAGGTAACTTATGGTAACTCTGCCATGTTAAATACATCAGAGCATCCTTGGAAATTGGTTGGTCCGTGGTATCGGCCTTCTTCTTTAGGTGGTTACGCGGTCACCAAGACGGCTTTAAACCGCTTTTCTGCTCCTATTATTCAGAAATATGCGGATGCTAATTTTGCGAACAATCTTGTCAATGAACCGCAGCACTCATTGCGCTTTAATAGTGAAGATTTTGTTCAGCCCTTTAGCGGTGATCCTAATCAGGTGATTACTCCCATAGAGCGCGCGCAGTCTCACACTCCTTTGAAACTTTACCTAGATACCCATAGCCGTTTTTATGTTGTGGTGTGTGAATTGCATTGTGATGTGGCTGGGTTCCCGCAAGTCGAGCGTAACAAAGTGTGTGAAGCAGGATTTGTGGTTCGTCGTCGTGTGCCAGTTATCACACCGGAACTAAAAGGCAAAGTTGAGACCTTATTACAGCAACGCAGCCAACTGCAAAATGACCTCAATAAAGTCAATATGCAAGTAAAAACAGCACAGTTGCAAGAATCTCAACGGAGCAGCGATATTAGTGGACTGTTAAAAACCAAAAGCGCGCGATTATTTTCTGGTTTGCAATCTGGTACGGCTGAAAAACTCACTGAAAAGCTGCAAGACACCAATGGACAGTTAGACCAATTGAGCCAAAGCGGCGACATTAAAATTGAACTACAAGGTTGGAAGTCCAGTGATTTAAAAGGCGTGGGAAACTGGCTCCCAATTGAAGAAACACCTGAGCAGATTACAGAACAGGTAATTCCCATGTATCCGCTTATCGCTGATCCAACTAATCCTAATCACTCTGCCAATGGCAAAACCCTTTGGTTTGGCGTTATACCAACTAGTTTAGCTGATGTTGATAGCAACAATAATCCAAGGTTTGATGACGCTGATCTATATGAAATACGTTGTTTTGTGCGTCGACACCATAGTCAATTCCCCATTCAGAAAAACCACGCTGACTGTTGCGGTGATGTAATTTGGAGTGAAGCAACCGAAGGTTATCAAATTGCTGCTCATTTTGATCTAGATGGCACTAGCCATCGACCGGTAAATATCAAATTACCTGACTTACCGGCTATTCGTAATCAAGTCAATAATGCCCCTGCAGGGCGAGGAGCAAGTGCTCGGATTATAGCTCCAGCGGAGTCGTCCCTTAACTTTGCCACTGATAGTATGGATATGCCCCAAGGCGGAGAGCCGTTAACTCGTGCGGGTCAGCAAATCTGTTTCTTCTCGATTTTTCTTTTTTTCATTGTTGCGATGTTTTTATTCCGTCTGTTTTTACCTATTTTGCTATTCATTTTCAATTTATGGTTTTTGCTAAAACTAAAATTTTGTATTCCACCCTCATTTCAGTTTGATGCGGGCTTGGTGGGCAGCTTGAATTTTGACGGTTCTTTTGGCGCAGATTTTAATGCCTCGATTGATGCTCATGTCGAACTGATGACCGAATTTACGGCTGATTTAGCGGTTCAGGTGGCCATTGAAGGTCCCGATTTGGAAGCTAAATTTAATCAACCGAATTTCAGTATCACTGTAAATAAAGGAAAAGATAACGAAAAAACCTACGTGGATGAAGGGGTTTTGGCTAACGACTTAGGATTAATGATAGCCAACGGCATCAATGCTAGTGACGACATGCGAGCTGACATCAAAAATGGTGGCGATAGCCCAGGTTTAAGCAGTCTCAGTTTGAATGAACTGGCGGGCATTTTTATCGCTATGCAAACGGAGTATCAAGACGTAAAACACCCTGAATTAGCGGGGATACTGCCCACTCCTGATAGTGGCTTAGTGTACTTTGAAAAAGTTGAATTGAACAAGGAGGCTGCATGACCCAGTCGTCCCCACTGAAGGCATTTTTAGGCAAGGGCTGGGCATTTCCAGTCCAACCTAGCCAAGCAGATAAAACTATCGCTTATGTTGAAGGTGCTGAAAAAGTGCGACAGTCAATTTGGATGATTTTGCAGACTGAGCCTATGGAGCGAATTATGCGACCTAATTTTGGCTGTGGTTTACGACGTTACTTAATGCAACCGAATAATTCTGCTACTTGGTCTGGGATACAGCGGGATATTGAACGCGCGCTTAGCCGTTGGGAACCAAGAATAAAGCTCGAAGAAGTCAAAGTGAATGGTGGCGAAGATCCCTCTGTCGCAATGATCAGCATTCGATATTCTCATGTTCAGGACGGAAGTCGTGAAAATCTTGTATTTCCCTTTTATCTGGAGTAGCTAAGGATGAGCCTAAATAAACCGATTTTAGACGACCGATCATATCAGCAAATCCGTGATGAATTGATAGCACGTATCCCGGTCTACGCGCCCGAATGGACGGATCATAACCCTAGCGATCCAGGGATTGCTCTGATCGAATTATTCTCTTATTTGACTGAAAATCTGCTCTATCGTTTTAATCAAATACCCGATTCCACCAAAATAGAATTTTTGCGGCTGTTACAAATTCCATTAAAAAGTGCGTATCCAGCCACCGCAATGCTGTCTTTATCAACAAAAGAACCGCAAGGTGTTGCTGCCAAGCTAGCGAGTCAAGCTAGCGCTGGTGATCTGAAATTTACCACCTTGCAAGAAGTACATGTTTTACCGGTATCTGCCCTAGGTGTGCTCAAGGTAATCGATCAAGTTCCTGATGAAGATAGCGAAGAAGGTATTTTCTATCAACAGGCAGCGGCAAGTGTTGATGCAAGTGCAACCCAGCCCTATCACACCGAAACGATTTGGCAGGATGAGCCTGGACTTTCCAGGGATATGAATAGCTCAGTTGATGGGATTTTGTGGGTGGCCATATTGGCAGAAAAAGCCATAGAAACAGAATTGATTAAACAAAATTTATTGGCGCATCCCAAAGCGCCTCTTTTACTCAATATCGGTTTCATTCCTGAGATTAGATTAGAGGACGATCTTGATCACCATAGTGCCGATTTTGCACTACGTTTTCGTTGTCCTGGCGAAGGGATGCAAGCTACGGGGAGTCCGGTTAGTTGGCAAATATCTACGGGACGAATTAATAGTCAAAATAAACCTATCTATTATCCGTTGCAGATACAAGGAGATACCACCAACGGATTAGAAAAAGAAGGCGTCGTTCGTTTGCAAATGCCCACTGAACAGCAAAATATGTCGGTGTATCAACTCGATGATGTCAACATGCAGGGCGTTGGCGATTTCCCCCCCATTTTGGATGACGATACACAATCTCGGGTTATTTGTTGGTTGCGTGCTTTTCGCAATGATGACACTGCCATTGGTAAAATTACCTTTATTGGCGCTAATACCACATTGGCTGAACAAGCGGTTCAAGGGAAGTCTGAATTTATTGGCACCGGAAACGGCCAACCTAATCAAGTTTATGCACTAAATCATCAACAGGTATTGGCCAACTCAGTTAGATTGCAAGTTGAAGAGCCCCAAGGCTGGACCGACTGGCACGAAGTTGAAGGCTTTTATGCAAGCACTGAAAGTGATCGGCATTTTATGCTGGATAAGCAAGGTGGACAAATCCGTTTTGGCACAGGTATTAACGGAGCCGTTGTGCAAATAGGTCAACGGGTAAGAGTGATTCAATATCGTTACGGAGGTGGCAGAGTAGGTAATGTGGCGGCCGCAGCAATTAACAAACTTGTTGCTAATCCGCTAGTCAAAGTGAGTAATCCCCTTAATGCTTATGGCGGTACAGATGCAGAAACCTTGGAAGCCGCTTTAGAGCGGATCCCCAGTGAGCTGCGCAGACGCAATCGAGCTGTCACCCGTTCAGATTTTAAAGAATTAGCGCTGCAGGCACCTGGTGCGGATTTGGCTCGTGCTGAAGTTTTACCCCGTTATCATCCTCAACTACCACAATTAGAATCTGCCGGTGTTGTTAGTGTGGTGGTGTGGCCAAAAGAAGATAAACACAATCCTAATGCGCCACTTCCTAACAAGAATCAGCTTCGTAGTGTCTGTCGATTTTTAGATGCGAGACGTTTAATCACCACGGAAATATATGTGTTGCCGCCTAAGTATGTGCCGGTTGCCATTGCTGTGGGAGTCAAAGTGAAAAATGGCTTCGGTATTGATGCAGTTCGCCATTGGGTGGAACTGGCATTGCGTCAATTTCTAGCGCCCTTACCCCCTTATGGACCAGGCGGGCATGGTTGGCCGCTGGGACGTCGAGTGCATAACGCTGAATTGGAAGCCGCAGCCCATCAAGTCGAAGGGGTCGAATATTTAGAAGGTTTGGAATTGGTCGGGTGGGATTCTGCAGGCAATGAAATTCCGAATACTGTTACGCTGCAAAAGAATGAGGTACCGGAATTAATTGCTATCACTGTTGAAAACGGCCCCATTACCCTCAGCCCTGGAGAGATTATATCGCCCACTGAATCTGATGCCATAGCTGTGCCTGTGCCAGTGATTAAGGAAGTGTGCTGATGTCTCAGTTTGCCATGATTGCCGGTGTTGATCAGTGGATGCGTGTCGCTCACGAAAATACCAGTGTGGATATACAACAACAAATCGTTCAGTTGGCCTGGCATCATCAACACTTGCACGATTCCCATGCTTTTAAAGTGAAACCCGCAGGTCTGACGTTTGACCCTTGGTGTCGTCTTTATCATTCGGTTCCTGAAGACAATGGGATTAATAAATTATTATGGACTGAAAAGCGCCAGCCAAGTTTGGCTAAATCTCTGTTTCATAGATCGCAACAGGTTTATGGTGAATTTGTTGGTCAACAAGTGCAATCTGATTTAAGTCTTCCTATCGGTCTTGCTGTGGATAAAAAAGGACGACTATTTATTGCTGATAGCGGCAATCAGCGGATCTTAATATTTGATCTAATTGACAATACATTATTGCGCAGTGTTCATCTCGACGGCACCCCCAGTGTCATTCGTGGTGACGGCCAACAAGTATTTGTTGTTGTGTCGCCGGTGACACCCCCGGATATGGGCAATCAGCTCAATCAATCTACTAGCTTAGTCAGATTTGACGCCACTAGTATGCCAATTGAAATGGATCTTAAGTTTCCCAATGATGTCAGTGATTTAGCTATCAATAGTGTGACAGTCAATACAGATGGCCGCATCTTCGTATTATTAGGCGCAGGCGAGGAGTCTGCGGTGCTATGGGCGATAGATGGCGAAAATGAATTAATTGACGTCCCATTTGCCAGTGATATTTTAGCTACTGACGATAATATGATTGTTGTGTCTGGCGCGCCAAATGCAGATTTTCAGCGGTTTAGAATCACTCCCAACAGTATTGCGCAAATGCCTCACCTGCAAGCTCCTTATTATGACGGACGGGGCATGGCATTAGACCCCTTTGGCAAAGTGGTTTATTGGTCTGCTAAAGGATTGATGTATGCAACTGTGGCCAAAATTCAATATAGCAGCCAAGGTCGCATAGTGTGTTTTAGGCTCGATAATAATGAAATGCAACGTCGCTGGGGTAGGATATTCATTGATGCCTGTTTGCCGGTTGGGACCTCTATGAAACTGGGTTACATTGTTAGTGATGAACATTTAAATGGTCCCCAAGTAGACGCCACTGCACCACAAAATATTGGAGAGTATGAATTAACCAGACCTGATCTAACGCCGCCGCTGCCATCTAAATTAGCGGTAAATGAAGTGTTAGTTAGTCAAAAATTGCATAGACGTAGTCAAAACCGAGAATTACCTTGGTCGTTTAGCGACGAACCTTGGCGGACCTATGAAGCACCGGTTAATGCGCCGCCAGGGCGCTATCTTTGGTTAGTCATCGATCTCTTTGGAAAATCACATGCATCACCTAAGATCAAAAATATTCGGGTGGAATATCCTGCGCTGGATTTATTACGACGTTTACCCCGTGTTTTTTCAGAGCAAGGGGCTGCAAGTGACTTTTTACATCGATATTTAACCTTATTAAACACTAATTTTGATGAACTTGAACAACGTTCGGATACGCGCCATTGTTTACTCGATCCACTTTGCTCACCAATATCTGTATTGCCTTGGCTTAGCAGTTTACTTGGAATAGAGCTTGACAATCGTTGGCCTGAAACAACCCAAAGACAGATCATTAAACACGCAATGTGGCTATTTAAATATCGCGGTACTGTCGCTGGATTAAAGCGTTTTATCGAAATTTATTTACAGCGTGATATCACCATTATTGAGCATTATCAGGTGCGCGGTTTAGGTGGTGCATTTGTCGGTGAAGATGATTCCCTAGCGGCAAACTCGATTCTTGGCGCGGGCTTTCGGATTGGCGGAAAATTAGGGGAGGCTGATACTACCAGTGTTATCAATGAGCAAGATTCGAATGCAGCAGATGTACAATCGTCCTTTAGCTATTCTGATGCAATAGCACTGCACGCCCATAAATTCAGCGTCATAGTGCCGCTAATTCTAGATGAAGAAAAGCGTGCTGTAATTGAACATATTTTAGAGGTTCATCGTCCAGCGCATACGGTTTTCGATATATGTTCCGTTGACTCAGGTATGAGGGTGGGAACTGGCTTGCATTTAGGTATGTCTTCGGTGGTTGGTCAAAGTTCAGGATTTGGACAATTGCAAATTGGCAAATCGATTCTGGGTACAACTGATGTATTGGGGCAGGCCAAATATGGAACCATAGTCGGTAATAGTCAAGTGGGTTTTGACTCGAGGGTTGGCTGATGGACATTCAAATCAATCAAGTATTGCGTCGTTATCAGTTAAGCGCCTCTCAACGCACTTACAAGGCGAGATTAGATTACCTCACCGAACAATTATTACGTGAGTACGTTGATTTGGCGTTATTGCACAGTGGATATTCACAAAGAGATATAATCTGTATTCGCAATTGGTATCTGCCCATCGATTTTGATAACAGCAAAACTGATGTTGAGATATTTGAATGTTGGCTAATCGAGCTTGAATCATCTTTACAGAAGTTATTTGCAACTGCTGACGCTAAAAAATGGATTCATTATCGCTCAAAAGTTGAAGCCCTTAAATCCGTTGCTATTGATTTGGCAGCGCAACAACTTAGTCATGTTTGGGCATGGCATCAAATGGGGATTGTCTCTCAATCTAGCCTAAACCTGCAAGAAGCGAAATCACAATGGCTGGCCTATCTAATTAGGCAACCAACTCTGCTCAAAGCGGTGTTAATTGGACTCGCTGTTGAGGGCCGACTAGAGATTTTAATTGCACGAAGAATTATTGAGTTTGATGATGCCCTGAAACTGATTGGTGGATTGTTAGAATTTACGCCAAATTGGGTGTCTATTACAGCGCATATCAACACCCATGTAGAGATTAATTGGTCAGGCCTTGTTGTTACCTTTCGCCGCTATTTAGCGTCACAGAGTAATCGTCGTATTGATGAAATTACACTGTTGCCTGAATGGATCAAAGGTTACTTAAGCATGCAGTTAAATAACGGACATTCAGGAATTGACCTTAATAAAATAACAAAACTGAATGTGGATGATATTAAGTGTTTACTATTTTCCGGCGTTTTATCGGAATGGTCGGGTAGTGGTGTTCGTAAGGTTATTTCCAATAATCAGAGTTTAACTGCCTACGTGATGCAATTAGTTGAGGAAATTAAAACGGTGGCTGGAGTCGTTTCCACCGCATTTCCTTTCAACCACCAACATAACCAACCAAATAGCCTGCAAGCGACTAAACAGCAGAATGACAATAACTTCACTGTTTTTCGTCAGACAGAACCTATTTCCGTGCTAAGTGCAGAAAAAGTGGCGCTGTTAAGCAGCTTTGCTGGAATTTTGTATGTATTGAATATTCTTAAACAGCCAAAATGGCAACAACAATTAGCAACTTTAGTGGATAAACCTTACCCACTTATTCAGCAATTAAACCTATTGGGCCAATATCTACAGCCACAAGGGACATTCGATCCTGCGCTTAACGTATTCAGTGGTGAATTAATGGTGTTTGAGCCAACTCAAGATGATGATTGTGCTATCAGCACTGAGGATAAGGCTGACTATCAAATCTTTGCCGAGAAAATTAAATTAGCAATATACACAAGCTTAGCTAAACCTTTGAACAACAACGTGAGCAAGACATTTGACTGGTTATGTCAGCGTAATGCACGGATAGAGTATCAAGCCGGTTGGGTAAACATTGTATTTGAAATGGATGCGATTGATACGCAAATCCGTACTGCAGGTTTAGATTTGAATCCTGATTATGTGCCATGGTTAGGTTACGTAGTGAAGTTTTATTATGAATGACTCATTACATTATTTAGCGGGCGCCGCTAAGCAACCTGTTCCTTTATTTGATTCTGTTCTTGGTACTGAGCCATCGGCCGAGTGCAGAGGTCCTGTGCTAGAACAAGTAGTATTTCTCACCAATAACTTAATTCAGTTGTTAGAGGTGAATTTTAGTAAAGATGATACCTACATTCAATCTGGAGTGGACTTTTTGCATAGCTATTTGCAGTCCATCGACGATTACAAAAAAAGCGTGCAACAAGCTCACTCAAATGCATCTGAAACAACTTCCGCACAAAGTGCTTTGTCTCGTCTAGTCCTTGGCTTGAATCTTTCGCAATTGGAAATACAGTTGTTAGTACTAGGTGGAATGGCACAAGAACATGAAGGTTTTGCAAATCTGTTTTGTTCTTTACACCCGCGGCAACAGCCTTATCCCACAGCTGCACTGTTAGCAAAATTGGTGTGCACTGATCAGCCACTCCGAGAATCTTTGTGTAATTGTTTAAATGAGTCGGTTTTGTTCGACCTTGGGATTGTGGAAATAGCAGATCAAGCGCCAATTTTCACCCAATCAATTATGGTTAACGCCAATACTTGGTATGCAATAAATACCGGAAAGTCTTGCTTTTTACAGACGCCTGCTTTGAATATCCAGAGTTGTTTCCTGGGATTGTCTAAGTGGTTACAAACGGCGATTGTTGAAGATGCAAAGCTGTGTATTTCGAACTCACTTGAATCCCATATTATGATTCAAGATATGGATAATTTAGTCAGTTTGAACCGCGCATTAGCATTACTAGAAGAAACAAAGCGTAAATCCGTAGTGGTGCAACTTAACGACCAATTTAGCCAGCAAGAATATAAACAATTGGCATGTCATTGTGTATTGTCTGCTGCTGTCCCTATTTTACTTTACGACAGTCAACGCAGCACCACCGCATTGCATTTAGGTGTGCTCAATCAATTTTGTCCTTGTGTGATCATTTGCGCAACTAGCAATATCAATATCATCGAATCTGGCTGTATTAAACTAGATCTTCCCGTGCAACGCCTTGAACACAACGAACTTTTGCTTATGTGGCAGACGTTGTTACCCGAGTTTGCATCTGACGCTGGACAGCTTGCCTCTTGGTTTCCACTTGATCCTTATCACGCAATGCAGCGGGTCAAAAGTTGGCGTTCATTACATCAATCAACACAAAAAAAACACTCACTGAGCGACATTAGTCATGCATTTAAGCAGTATTCTGGCGCGCTGTTACCGCAAGGAATTAAACGAGTGACGCCGAGGTTAGGATGGTCAGATTTAGTGTTACCAGAGACTAAATTACAGCAGCTTCGAGAAGCCATTGGTCGTTTGAAATTACAATACAAGGTGTTAGATGAATGGCAGTTTTTGCAAAACCGAAGAGGAGCTAAAGGAGTACGGATGCTTTTTTCTGGTGTCCCCGGTACTGGAAAAACCCTATCTGCTGAAGTATTGGCAAATGAACTGCAGGTTGATTTGCTGGTTGTCGATTTGGCAGCCGTGGTCTCTAAGTGGATTGGAGAAACCGAAAAAAACTTGGCAAAAGTCTTTAGTTTTGCCGAGCAGTCTCAGGCGGTTTTATTGTTTGATGAGGCGGATGCCATTTTTGGCAGACGAACAGAGGTAACAGATTCCCACGACCGATATGCAAATCTTGAAACGGCTTATTTGTTAACCCGTTTAGAGGCGTATGACGGGATGACAATTTTAGCCACGAATTTTAGAAATAACATCGATGTGGCGTTCATTCGTCGACTTGATTTTATCGTGGATTTTCGTGAGCCCAATGTGACCGATAGGGAACACTTATGGCGTTGTCATGTTCCACAAACTGCGCCCTTAAACGCAGATGTGAATTTTACTCAACTGGCCTCTTTATTTCCGTTGGTCGGTGGAGAAATTAGAAATGCTGCCGTTGCTGCTGCTTTTTCTGCAGCGCAACAGCAACAAGATATACAACAAGAGCACTTCATTATGGCTGTTCGCAAAGAGTTTGAAAAAACCGGCAAGGCCTTCAGAGAAGTGAACCCATCATAAGGATTATTGGAGAAATATTGTGAGCGCAGAAGCATTAGTGAATCAAACATCTGGCACTGCTGGTTTATCTAACCAAATGTTGCCAGTGGATCCGTTTCGATCTCTGTATGTGCATTTTGGCATGCTCCTAGGGGTCGACGATTTTCAAACTTTAGATGCCTACCATCGTGGCAAAATGTGGTATCACAATGCTTGGTTGCACGGGCAGGGCGTTGTGTGGGGCCTAGATGTGAGTTTGCCGCAAGCGGATAGTGAAGATTCTGAGCAAACCCGGTTCTTGGGAGAAGTAAAAGTTACCTCTGGTTTGGCCATGGATGCCGCAGGCCGAGAATTACTTTTAGAACAGGCTGCGTGCTTAAATTTAGCTGCCTGGTATCAAGCCAATCAAGACGAGGTTGCACTGCAACAGGTCGTCACTGTGGATGAAGAAAGCGGTGACGTGATATTTGACGCCCATGTGACCTTGGAATTTCATGGTTGTTTAAGTCGCCAAGTGCCAGCACTGAGCGAAAGCTGTGATGCAAGCAGCACCTCAACGGCTTATTCTCGGGTTGTCGAGACTGTCAAAGTGTATTTGTCACCAGGTGGGTATCAGCAGTCTGCAAGCACTGACTATTATCGCTTGAATTTACTATTTGGTTTGGTTGAGGCCAGAGAAGATGATGACGGAATCATTTTAGAAAGTGACGCGGATGTTTTGCAAGCCAAAGCACAGATACTGGCAGCTGAACCCAGCGATAAAGCTGCGCTGTGCCAACATTGGTTTAATCATTTTGCGGTGTTAGATGGCATTGATATCAGACCACAAAGTAGCGTTGGCAGTAGCCAATTTGGCAGTTTTCCTCAGCCACCACCTTGCAAAGTGCTGTTAGCAAATTTACATGGTTTAAGGTTGCATAAAGACGAACAAGGGTGGCAACTGATAGAGGGGGAAGTCGATCCATTTGTGCGGCCCTATTTATTGCCCACCACAACTATTCAAGACTTATTGTGCGGTAGTTGCCATCCAACACAGGAGTCAGTCGCTAATATTTCTGTGACGCCAGAAGATGATGCTGGTGGCCCTCGAATTGATTCACAAAGCGTTGCTATGCAAGACAGCGAGTTTATCAATATGACAGTTGTTGGTTCCCCCTTAATGAAAGCCAGTGTCGACGTTAAAGGAATTAGTGTGACGGCTTTTGATACTCGAGATGGTTGGGTGAACTGCGATATCAAACGTGTTTCTTACCAAAGTGCGGAAAATCGTTTGCAGATAGAACTGCGTGATGCCCCAGCTGGTGTGCTTGTGAGATTGATTGTTAAAGGGACGGGAGAGACGCCGATTTTAGGGCGTAATCGCATCCCTTTAGCAGGAGGCATCGACAGCCCTGCAGGTAGCGCTTATCAGGGCAATGATTTTATCTACATGTTTAAAACAAGGAGCGGATCATGAGTAGTCTTAAACCTTCCAATGTGAGTAGTAAAATATCGAGTAATGCCGCTGGACAGGCCAACGCTAGCGGACACAATGTTATTGACAGTTCTAGTTCACTCACTCGTTTAAATTATTTTGATGGTAAGTTTCTACGTGCTCCTGATCTGCAATTAGAACAAGCTGCATTGTTGAACCAAATACGTTTGTCCAATCAGGCAGCCGGTGGTGGTATTGTAAATGGCTTTGACTGTACCCTTGCTTCTGGCCAACAGATAGCGATCAGCGCTGGGCTCGGATATGACTGGCAAGGCAGAGCGTTGGTGTTAAGTCAGGATATCGAAGTTGGGTTAGGCCAATTGCTGGTTCAAACTCAAAATACATCCACGGCAAAGCCTAAATCCAGCGAGTTCATTAGCAGTGACTTTATAGCCTGTGAGTTGCGCAAATCCGATACAGGTTCAAACAACGTACTTGCCAATCAAGAATTGTATTTGATTGTTTTGTATCACTTAGAAGCCTACTGCGGTGAAGAAGACGTTTACGGTAAATTATGCTCGGAGGCGTGCATAAGCAGTACCCAGCGCACTCATATCGTTGAAGGCTTAAGTATTCGAGCTGTGCCCCTTACATTAACTGAAGCACTTAAAAGTTCCACTCATGTTAGCTTGGCCCAAAAACATCTTCGCTCACGTACTGTGAGTGCTTATTTTGAGCAAGAAAAGAATGCCATTTCATCACTTATCAGCCAACAAGGACTCAACGCCGCGACTTGGTGTTTGGGAGCCGAAGGATTAAGTGGCGAAGGTATCGCCATTGGTATGTTATCAAAAATTGGTGAAACAGTGGTGTTCTTAGATGCTTGGAGCGTTCGCCGTGAGCGCATAGTACCTCCGGCTCAGCAATATTGGGCGGCTAGAATGGGCATGCGCAACTGGCAAATTTATCTGGCACAGATATTACAATTCCAATGTCAATTGAGGGATTGTCTAGGCAGTTTTGATCCCCTTGATCCCCCCGTTACCCATGATCCCTGTGCGGATGAAAAAGCCTTACTTAAAAGCGCAGCAGCAGACATGCAACGTTTGTTGTCTTACTACACGGACATGTCTGCAAAGCTTACCCAAATTGAAAAATTACCCAAAGCCAGTATAGAATCGCAAGTCAGTATTGCCACTTTAGATGTGGATGCATTGCGGGTTAGCATCGACAGGTTGCAAGCGGTAGGAAGTAGTCAAATAAGCCAACAATTATTAATTGATTGCGGCATTGTTGAATTACCCAGTGCTGGTTATTTGCCAGTGGTAGCAGACTCTGACTTATCGATTAATCAGCAAGTTTATCAATTAATGGGCAAGGGCGTAGATTTGCGCTTTTGCGCAGTTCGCGAAGACTTTGTTCATCATGCTTTAGAGGAAGCACAACATATGCAGCGCATATGTCTGCTCTCTGGTCTGGATAATGCTGCAAATATTCAAGAGGTCGATATATTGGTTCCTGAGGGGCAGATTAACCTCTTAGAACAAGCGCAAATTCAACCTGGATTTCAAGCGCACATTGACTCATCCGATGCTGGTCTTGGCATGATGTTGCACTTAGTTGCGGATGCCTTTAAAGGCACTTTGGACAAAAATAGTATCCGTGATGAAATGGTTTTACATTCTGCTTCAAAGAGGTCTAACCTTAATGCCAGCGACACTATCTTATCTGCTCAGCAATTTGATTTTGGTAAAGACATGACCGGTGCTGCTAGAGCCGAAAATAGTGACAACAAATTAGCTTTTTATTTGGCAACCGAAAATTCTGCTTCGACCACATTTGAAGGTCAAAAAGTAAATGCAGATATGAATTTATGGGGACAGATGCAATCTGATAAAGATGTATTTTCCCTAAACTCAGGTGCTAGGGCGCAAGTGTCTGCGCGCTTTATAATGGAGATGAGCTTGCGCTACACAGGCAACGATCGCGATGTTGCTCTGGATATCATTATTGAGCTGAACATCACTGGGCAGGTGATTATCGAAACTATTTCCCAGCGCAATGAAACCAAAAAATTAAATGGCCGGTTTGTGGGCAACAGCACATTGCAATACACCACAACACTTGACGGAACACCTATAAATCAAGTGACGGGCGCTAACCTCAATGACGATATTATATTAAGTCGAGAAACCACTGAGTTCGGTTCAAATATTGTGATTAACATACCTAGCCCCTCACTTTTTGGTAACTCTGATTTAGTTGATATGACCTATTCGCAAATATGGAATGCTGCAGGTGAATGTGAAGTAGTCGGTCAAATCAGCACGGTTGTAAATGGAACGCCGACACAAGGTAACTTTTTGTCAGGTAAATTTGTACCTGATGAAAGGGTGTTAATCCCAGGTAATCTTTTTTACAACAAGTCATTGCTTGCATTAAACCAAATCGCAGGCGCTCTGAATAATCAAGGATTTGTCGAAACTGCCAGTCATCTCTTATTCCCGCCACCGGAAAAAGTACCCAACGAACTTGTGGTTAAGGGACAATATCCGTGGGTTTTATTCCATCGAAGACGGACTAAAGCATGTGAAGGAGGATCTATTCCAGAGGTGTTTCAGGAAACGCGACTATACCAGATCTATCTTGTGGAAGTTGCCGCCGATGCGGATACAGAAAAGCTACTAGCGTCAATGGAACGGACGTTCGAAAGGACAATCGCCAATGCAAAACCTGTCGTTGATGTGCAGTTCTCAGCCAGTTCAGCGGTGATAAATACTGCTCATAAAGCCTTACAAGAAGCATGGAAAAGTGCAGTAACCAGTCAGGCGCAAGTGTTAATAGCCGCTATTGCAAGTGCTGGTGACGTGGTGAGTGAAGGGGATGCGATTGCTACTTCTCGAGTCAATAGTACTAACGCGGTACTTGATGATGTGAGCAATTTTGCCACAGGAATTCCAGTCGTGGTGAAACAAACACTACCGTCGTCTCTAAATGCCGGCGAAAGAGATGGCGCTATAGTGTATTTTGTTCAGCAACAGCAGCAACAAATAGCAACTGATTGTCATACTGTATACCACGTTCTGACGTCTAATCCTGAAGAAGTACTGATTAGGATTAACCAATTTGTATCGAAATATGTGCCGGGTTCAAATATCACCTTAGACAGTGTATTTGATAGTAACAATGATAAAAAATTAAATGTGCAGCCACTGTTTAAAAAGGGCACAGGTGATTTCATTTCAGAGCATCAAGTTGCTAACTTAAAAGATATTTGGCTGGAAGCTGGGAATTATATCATTACTCATGCTGGTGCCATTCACCCCTCAGAAGATAAGGATAACGCGCAAATTACCCGTGAGCAAACCAACACTATTGTTAACACGTTGGGAATAGCGACGGATGAGCCTGATGAAAATATGGACACGTTAACCATACCTAGAGGCATGTTTGGTGAGTGTCAAAAAGCCTCTGTACTGTTAAGTGCTACGCAGTGCCATCAAGTGTATCTAGTCACATCCTCGGACTTTGATATTGAAATCATTCCCGGCCAACAAGTCGATGAAGCGCAAAGAACTGCATTAGATCAAATTCTAATTGATTTTGATACTGGGGTTGGAAGTAACCAAGCCGCTTATTATGAGCTTAATTCAATGCAATTTTACTGGGACACTAATCAGCCTGAAGCGAGTTCTCGTCAATTGTTTATGAACAATTGGCAGTCACACTTGAGCACAAATATTGCCTTACGGGAACTTCTAAATAATGGTAGTGCAATTTCATTTTATTCCAGCATTAAACCTATTGCTGTTGCCCACGGCAATTTCGAATATAAACCGAATGTGGATCAAACTAAACGTCAGAATGAAGTTATAGCTGAGTTGCTTAACCTAAGTGACTCGCCAAATCATTCTATAATGGCGAGTCAACGCACTTCATTTCCGAGCAATTGTCCGGTGATCACCTTCGTTATAATAACGCCGAGTCTAATCATTGGTGTGGTACCGGGAGATTTAGCCCGCGTGGTTAGGTTTGACGATAATAACGAGGTAATTCGCGATGCAGCATTAGAGAAGGAAATAAAAAATTTAACTGAAAGCTCAACCCAAATAAAAACCATCGAATTAGTCAGTAAAGATGATTCAGCGGCATCGGTAAAAACCGCAGATAAGCAAGCTAGGGCGTTAAAAAAAGTATTGCAAGAAGCAGGGCTAGCAACACGAATGGCGACAATTAAAGCCCGCACGCCAACGTTAGCGGAAAAGAACATGGATAAAAAATTGTTGTTAAATCTTAATTAGTCAAAATTAGGTGAAAGCTATGCTGAAAGCTCAGTCAAGTGTTGCTAATCAGTGTGAAATATCCGCAAGACGAGCAGCAAAAAAGCCTGCTGAGGCTTTTCATGCTGCCAATTCGGCTGAGCATACATCAGCGAAACAAGACGCTACTGAACGCGCAGGGATAACGCCAATGAATCCCTTATGGGGAAGGTTGGTCAGTTCTCCCTTGCCAAGCAGCCCGATACAGCGAAAATGCGAACACTGTGAACAACAGCAAGAAGAGACATTAACACTACAAACAAAGTTAACCGTGGGGCCGGCCAATGATGCCTATGAACAAGAGGCAGATGCGATTGCCAATCAAGTGATGAGCGGCAATCGTGGTAAGGTTAGTTATATTTCAAGGTTTCAATCTCCGCGAGCCTCTGCCAAGACTGAAAATTCAACTTTAAATTCAAACACGGCTCATAATGGTAACCCGCAACCCAGTCACTTAAGTTTCTATGTTAATGGCTTGAATGGCAGAGGTAATCCGTTGTCTACAGCAGAGAACCGATTTTTCTCTAGCCGCTTTAATCGCTCGTTTGATGGAGTGAGGATACATACTAATAGTGAGGCCAATCAAGCGGCCAAAGGTATAAAAGCTAAAGCGTTTACCTATGCCAATCATATTGTTTTTAATCAAGGGGCTTACCAAGCCAATCAACCTAATAGTATGCATTTGTTAGCCCATGAATTGACTCATGTGGTTCAACAAAGTAAAGGGGGGAGCAGTGGATATAGCCATTCTGTACAACGTAAACCAAGTGAACAAAACTCGCCGCTAGTTGTATTGAATAACCCGCGCTTTGCAAATGACCCGCAACTCACAAAAATTGCTAATGGTCAGATTGAGGCATTAAGTAGCCAACAAAACGGTATTCATGGTGCAGTATCTAAGGTGCAAAGAGCGTTGGATGATATGGGATTCGATCTACCTTTACATCGCGTAGATGGTAGCTATGGAGATGAAACTCGTTTAGCTATCAGCCAATTCCGTTCGAGATATTTAAGTGATGATTTGGATAAGTGCGATAAGGATGCAATTATTCTTTTAGATCAGGTCGCGCCAGCTGTTGATCAGCGTCATGAGCATGTGTTTGATTACAGCAGATTGTTAGCCGACAACCGCTTAGACGTGACGGTTGCCTTTGGTCATGCAGGTGTTAATACCTCATTTGTCGATATTGATAATAAACGCAAGGATAGCGGCGAAGATAGTGGTACAGCCTCTGCTCGTATATTTCGTGACTGGCTGACAGCTCGTGGATTTGCTCTGGCTTTGTTAGGAATAAATTCAGATGAGTTTTGGGCACTACGCACGCCTATTCGCTTCCCTAAAAGTGATGGCAGTTTTGAAACAAGAGATATTCGTGTCTGGGTACACCTAATTGAACCTGGAGTAGGAGCCGCTAGTGCGTTTGGAGCTGGACTTTCATCATCGGAAATTACCCTTTATAACGGTCATGCTCGATACGGGAGCGGTCCAGATTTTGATGAAAAAGCATCTCCTTTAGAAAATTTTAGAATCGGAATTGATGCGGCTATGGCTGCTGCAGGAAGAGGCACTCGCTATCAAGAAGCCAAAAAACATGGTGTTGAAATGGATACTGAACATGATTTAAAAGAGATGGTAGCAAGTGATCAGTTTGACCCTGATAAATATCGTGTATTGTTTTTCCAGGCGTGTACATCAATGGCTTATTTGGATGAAGTCCGCAGCGAAATCGGAAATACTGAAAATACAGATGTGATTGGTTCTCGAGTACCCACCTATTTTACCACGGACGCTGCTAAGGTTAATCCCCACGAGATTATCGATATGCTTTCCGGTATTTTAGAGGGGAAAACCGTAGAAAATATCCTCGATGCAATAGAAAAACGTCAAGAAGTATTTTATGCAAATACCAAAGGAGGCATTCCATCAAAAGGAATTTATTCTACCTCTGGTATTGGTGATAACGAAATTGTTCCCTAGAAGGTAAATAGACTAATGGAATTTCGGCAACTGTTGTTGATAAATGGTTCTATGTTAGGTTTTACTATCACGACAGCTTTCATCTGAAAACTCAAACTCTATTGTGGTGTGCGCGAGGTTAAAGGGGGCTAATTGAGCATTAAGATCGGCTTTTAAATCTTTCATTAATTGAATGCCAATTTGTTCATTTAACACTAAATGTGCTGTCATGACATGTTGCTCGCCATCTAAGGACCAAATGTGCAGGTGGTGAACATCATCAACACTACTGGGAGATAATAGAATACTTTTCACAGCATCCCTGGTTGTATTGTCTGGTGTTGCCTGCAGAAAAAGTACTAAGGTGATTTTTAAATTTTTTAATACATTGATGAGAATAAATAGCGTAAATGCAATGGATAAAATGGGATCTAAAATTGGCCAAGGTTTAAACATCAACACCACAGACACAATTAGCACGGCTACCCAGCCTAAAACGTCTTCGATTAAATGCCAGTTCAACACGCGTTCGTTTAAAGTCTCGCCGTCACTTAATTTATAAGCAGCATAACCATTCACTAAAATACCGAAAATGGCTAAAGCAAACATACCTTCTGCCTGCGGCATTTCGGGGTTACTCAGTCTTGGAATTGCTTCAAACATTATCCACACTGAACCGACAATCAGTATCAAACTATTGATCAATGCACCTAATAACGAAAAGCGTTTGAAGCCATAGGTGAAAACCTGATTTGCATCTTTCTCACCTAATTTATTCAACCACCAGGCTGTGCCAATCGCTAAACTGTCACCTAGATCATGGACCGCGTCTGCCATGATCGCGGTGCTATTGGTTAACCATCCACCAATAAACTCTATAATGGTAAAAGTGACATTTAAAAAGAATGCCCAGCCAATACGATTGGATGCCGTATGTTGGTGAGCATGCATATGAGAATGCCCGTGATGATGGCTATGTGCATGCTGATGACTGTTTACGTGCTGCTCGCTCTTACCCATGGGGAATTCTCTGTTTCCTAATGTTGTATTTGTCGTTCAATTGCTTTTATTATTTTTTGATTGTCAGCGGATATCGGCATAGCTTTGAATGGACTGACATTCACACCACCAGTATTGCCCGTCGGTAATAAGCCAATACGTGTTTTTGTAAAAGCGCCGATTAATCGGAATGCTTGGCCAACGATTTCCATTAAATTTAGCTTACTAAAACCTTGTTTTAGCATTAAGTAATGAACTAGACAATGTAAGTACGTGGATTTTTGTCCAATGACGTGCGCGTCTTCCAAAAAGCCAAATGCTTTTTGTTCATTTCCGTTTTTTCTCGCCTGTTCAGCTAGCGCAATTTTTTCAAGAACAAATGGTTTTGCGTGATCAGTGTATCCCATAACAATTTATTTCCATATTGATGACTGAAGGATTGCAGTGTAAAGTCTATATCTACTATAGAGTCAAGGTTTCGATGCTAAAAATGAAAATAGGTATGCTCGCTACCAAGTCTGGTTGTTCTGTTCAGACAATTCGCTTTTACGAAAAACAAGGTTTACTGAAGCAACCGTTGCGCAGTGCCAGTAACTATCGCGACTATGATACCTCTGCACTAAAACAGTTAACATTTATTCGTCAATGTCGTTCGTTAGGTATCTCTATAAATGAAATCCAGCAATTAATTGCTTTACGGGAAGAGCCAGACAGAAGCTGTGAATCAGTCAATCAAATGGTTAACCACCACAT
This sequence comes from Aliiglaciecola lipolytica, assembly GCF_018860635.1. GTDB lineage: Bacteria > Pseudomonadota > Gammaproteobacteria > Enterobacterales > Alteromonadaceae > Aliiglaciecola > Aliiglaciecola lipolytica_A. The sequence goes on along the minus strand of NZ_JAHKPT010000007.1, from coordinate 31,208 downwards.
CAATGAAGTTTCAGTACGCATTGACGAATTAACAAATTTAAAAGTCGTATTAACTGAAATTGCCTCCTCTTGTTCGGCGGGACATTCTATTGGTGAATGCGGTGTATTGAAAAAACTAGATGTATAAACTGATGGAAATCGTATACCATTTTTAAACGTGAGCCTTTGTTTAACAATTTGGGAAATTGAATGAAAAAAATTGAAGCTATAATTAAACCTTTTAAAATTGATGATGTTAGAGCTGCACTGACGGAGGTTGGTGTCACTGGCCTTACAGTCACAGAGGTAAAAGGTTATGGAAGACAAAAAGGTCACAAAGAAACCTATCGCGGCGCTGAGTACAGTGTGGATTTTTTACCTAAGGTTAAAATTGAACTAGTGGTAACTGACTCTGATGTAGAGCGTTGTATCGAAGCGATTATGGAAGTGGCTGCTACCGGTAAAATTGGCGACGGTAAAATTTTTGTCACCCCAGTTGCCCAAGCCATTCGTATTCGCACCGGTGAAGAGAATGATGAGGCACTTTAAGGTCTAATTAATCGGTTTCTACTCGACTAAAAGAAAATAGATTTTAAGCTGAATATTCAGCCATGCATCCAAGTTTGTTTGTAAAGGCAAAAGCTGATGTATTGCAATTACCCATGCTAGATACCTATGAAATTTTAGCCGAGTAAAAACGCCCTTATTTCTTCGTTTCATAGTGTGAAATGGATAAATCCTTTTATCCTCAAGATACTGCTAATCTAATTGATAAAAGTAGCCTACTGCAAGTCTGTCGTTGATTTAAATAATTTCAATGTGTTGATATCTAATTGTTTGATTATGTTGCGATTTAATGCCTGCGTTAATTAATTGTTAAATTAGATTAGGGTAATCTAATTTTCCAATAGCTAAACGCAGCTGATGTTTTCATTTTAGGTCTATAGTTTGTGTGAACTCATACAAACCTATTACAGGACTTAACAATGTTTAAACGTACTGTTCCTCTTTTTGCTGCTATTTCACTTGCCTTTTTACCGGCGGTGGCAATTCATTCAGTAACTGCCGCTGAAACTCAAAAAAATATGCATTTTTGGTGGCCCGATAAACTCAATTTGCAACCATTACGCCAACAAGATCCGCGATCAAACCCTTATGGGAATGATTTTAATTATGCAGAAGCATTCGAAACATTAGATCTTGATGCTGTAAGAAAAGACATTAAAGCTGTTTTAACAGACTCCCAACCTTGGTGGCCAGCAGACTATGGACATTATGGGCCTTTTTTCGTGCGCATGGCTTGGCATAGCACTGGGACCTATCGATTGTCTGATGGCAGAGGGGGCGGCGCAGGTGGACAACAACGATTCGAACCGCTGAATAGTTGGCCGGACAATGTAAGTTTAGACAAAGCGAGGCGCTTATTATGGCCAATTAAACAAAAATACGGACGTAAAATTTCTTGGGCTGATCTTATGGTATTAACCGGCAATGTTGCGATGGAATCAATGGGTTTCACAATTTACGGTTTTGCGGGCGGTCGCGAAGATGATTGGGAGCCTGATATGGTGTTCTGGGGACCAGAAAAAAGCTGGTTAGCAGACGAGCGTTATAGTGGTGATAGAGAGCTTCAAAAGCCCCTTGCAGCAGTACAGATGGGACTTATTTATGTCAATCCAGAAGGACCTAATGGTAATCCTGATCCCTTACTTGCAGCAAAAGATATCAGAGAAACCTTTGGTCGCATGGCAATGAATGACGAGGAGACAGTGGCGCTTATTGCTGGTGGACATACATTTGGTAAAGCCCATGGAGCGCACAAACCAGAAGAATGTTTGGATGCAGAGCCGGCTGCTGCGGGCGTCGAAGAACAAGGCTTTGGTTGGAAAAACAAATGTGGCAAAGGCCATTCTGAAGACACTATCACCAGCGGTTTGGAAGGGGCATGGTCGGTCAATCCAACAGCTTGGACAAGTCAATATTTAGATAATTTATTTGCTTTCGAGTGGGTAAAAACCAAAAGTCCCGCAGGTGCGACTCAGTGGATCCCTAAAGATAATGCTGGCGCAAACTTAGTGCCGGATGCTCATGATGCTTCTAAACGTCATGCACCCATCATGTTTACCACCGACTTGTCGTTAAAATTTGACCCTATTTATCGGAAAATTGCGAAGCGTTTTCATGAAGATCCTAAAGAATTTGAATTGGCATTTTCTAAAGCTTGGTTCAAATTGACCCACCGTGATATGGGACCGAGGTCACGATATGTTGGTGAAGATGCGCCCAAAGTCGATTTAATTTGGCAAGATCCATTGCCAGAAATGGATTACAAAGTAATTAGTGATAGGGATGTTAGAAAACTCAAAGCGGCAATACTCGATACTGATTTATCCATTGCTGATTTAGTGAGAACTGCTTGGGCCTCCGCTGCGAGTTATCGAGCAACTGATATGCGCGGTGGGGCAAACGGTTCACGTGTTCGACTTGCACCGCAAAAAGACTGGGATGTTAATAATCCACAGGAATTGGCACGGGTTTTAGCCACTTTAGAGTCAGTCCAAACAGAGTTCAATAAAAAATTGAAACGAGGTAAGAAAGTATCCTTGGCTGATGTCATTGTTTTAGGTGGTGGGGCGGCAATTGAAAAAGCGGCCGAAAATGCAGGTTTTAAAGTCGAAGTGCCATTTTACGCAGGTAGAGTCGATGCGACTCAAGCTCAAACAGACGTAGAATCCTTTGCGGTTCTTGAGTCAACTGCAGACGGCTTTAGAAACTATTACGCAAAAGGTGCAGCTTATTCACCGGCAGTGATGTTAGTAGATAGAGCCAATACATTAAATCTAACGGTGCCTGAAATGACAGTGTTGGTGGGGGGCATGCGAACCTTAGGTGCCAATGCCGACCTAAGTAAACACGGTGTGCTTACTGACAATACTGATAGCCTGAATAATGACTTTTTCGTGAATCTATTAGATATGTCTACCAAGTGGGCGAAGTCTAAAGACCAAGCGGGATTGTATGAAGGCAGAGATTGGGCGTCAGGTGAACTAAAGTGGACGGCAACACCTGTTGATCTGGTGTTTGGTTCTAATTCAGAGTTACGTGCCGTGTCTGAAGCCTATGCTTCTGATGATGCTAAACAGCAATTTGTAGACGATTTTGTTAAGGCTTGGTCAAAGGTGATGACTGCCGATCGCTTTGACATCCAATAGGCGATTAACAAACTAGCATAAAGTAACGGCAACCAATACGGTTGCCGTTTTTACTAGGCTACTGTTTATTTGCGTTTTAGTGAAATAGGAGCTCTAGTTATATGCGCCGCTAGAGTAAATTAATTCGTAGCTGTGGCTGTAAATTTCTAGAATATTTCCGAACGGGTCTTCCATGTAGATCATCCGGTATGGCTTTTCACCAGGGTAGTAGTAACGTGGCTTAGGCATGCGTTTGTTTAGGCTGTGTTGCTCACGCTTGTAGGCTTGCTCACTGCGAATAAGCAACCAATTTTGTTTCACACCGCCGTATTCACTGTCATAGCTGACGCCTTCATACCCTTGGGAAATAGGCGTAAACGTTAAGCTGGGAGCTTGCTTCACCAGCGCCTTAGCTTCTATGAGCGTTTGTGGTACACGCGTAATAAATAATTGCCCTTGCGCGTCTAAATCTATAATGGTTTCTTTCACATAAAGCGCTGCATCGGCCACTAAATAGCGACTCGTTTGGGCGGCCTTTAAACTGCTAATATGTGCTTTTACAATCTGTTTAAAACCTTCCATGTCGTTGCTGTTGCCACTGGCGGGCTTCATATATACCGGGATACCCGACTGATTCTCGCAAATAAGGTTGAGGATGACTTGGTTGAGCTCAGGCCGATGGTCACGCGAATATCCCTTGGCAATGCGGATGTGACTAGGCTCACCATCTTCAGTGGCTTGACCATCATAATGAAAGCTTGTCGAATCAAGATGTAGTGCTTCAGTCGCTAGGCCTAGCTTTGCTACGACAGCCTCACCCAACTGTTGATATAGTTTAGATACGCCATATTCATATAATGTATCTAAACAGCGTCCAAGCGCATCATCGTTAATGTGCTCAGCCAGCACGCCTTCCCCAATCAGCCTGTCGACGGGCTTGTTTCTAAAGTACTCGCTGTACATATGTAGCGTTCGGCCGGTAAAGCCAAGTCCATTTAGGACCATTGCGGTCACCAATTGACCACAACTAATTTTACGCTCAGGCGCATCGCCATTTACTGCGTTATCAATTATGTCGGCAAAACCAAGGCTATTGCAAAACCCTGCAACGAGTCCGTGGTGGTCGAGTATTTTGGAAGAAGGTACAGGCATAATATTACGCTCTCAAAAGAGAGTAATAGATCTAAACTGGGGATCGGCGTCAAGCTATTTTTAACAAACTTAGATCAACCGCTTAAATATTAAGCAAATTTAATTCCAAATTAGGGTGCGGAATGACAGCTAAATGCAACCAACTTCTCATGCTTGCAGTCGCCACACACCACGCGCAAAAAACCGTGCTCTAGTCGTCCACAACGCAAGAACTCATCAAACTCACGCTCAACATACTTGGGTAAATACTTGCCTTGGTCAGCTAAGTTTGCGGTAAAATCTGGGTAGTAACGTTCAACCAATTGATAGAGTAGCGTTGTTTCTGGTCGATGGCGCTTATAGGTTCGGCCTTGTTGCGTTGCCGGCACATCCATTCATCCTTGAATTTAATACTGACAAGTGTGGCAAAAACAGGCTCAATTTACGACTGGCTGACAGTCCGGTTTTGCCGTTAACTTGCCTGTCAGTAACAAAAATAGCCGCCCTAGCCGAAGTAACAAGGCAACACGCGCTTTGTGATTGAGTTAACGAGAGAATGCTTGCTCTCCTATAAATCTAAGTCTAAACCTTAGCAAAGCATAGACGAGATCTTGACCCTATTAGTATTTTGTAAAATGAGCAAAGTAAATTGTCCACAATATCATTGACTCGCTTTGTTGGTGGCATCACGGCGATAAAACAACACTCCAGCTCCCCATCGGTCAGCAAAACCGGGCCAAGCTTCACTTAGTTTACCATTGTCTTGTTTCGTTTGAGTGATATCTTCCCTAGTCGGGAGATAAGCACATCGCTTTGAATCCTCTTTGACGTGGCAATCAAGAAAGGCTAAAACCATATGTTCATTAACTCTATTTAGTCGCTCATTACTCCAAACCGGTTCTATATATTGTCCAATTTCAAATTCGCTGAGATAAGATATTTTAGGTGCAGGATGAGGGGCTACGTTATGCCGGGCATTTTCAAAAACCATTAAATAATTGTTGTGCATACTGGATTGTTCGAATAGCTTTTTCACGCCATGTTCGTACCCCACAATATCGTCTTCATCGCCTACAATATACAAACTGGGTACGTCTATGCTGGCAAGAGAATTTGCGTGATGCACATTATGTTCCTGACCCCAAGGTGCGAGCGCTACCATGGCTTTCCATTTAGGATCGACGAGCGAGCGTCCTGCATTGCAGAAGTTTAGTAATGGCAATAACGACTTCGTCAAATTTTCGGGGAAACCAATATTCTGTAGTCCGTTTGAAGTGAAGTTGTAACAACCACCTACTGTATTAATCGCGCCATAACCGCCCATAGAATAACCAATAACAGACGCCTGATTTGTATCAATTATTTGCCAAAGTGACGAATTGTCCTTGGAAAAGTAATCTAATACAAATTGTTGGTCGCGGGAACGATTAAATAGAGTACTTAAAAAACCGCCGCCTGGGTTGTTCTCAAAATCAATATCTGCATTAGTCGAATCTGTGTGGTCAATGGCCGCTACTACGTAGCCATGACTTGCCAAGTGTTCTCCCATATAAAACATAATAGAACGATAACCAGTATACCCATGAGAGAGTATTACAATAGGAAACTTACCTTTGCTCAACGCCGGCGCATCTCGGTAGGCTTCGCCTTGCAAGCTAAACGCGTTGTGGGCGCGAGTCACATCGTTATAAGAGGCTAAAGTTTGCTTAGAATCTAATTGCGCAGGATACCAAACCTCTAACGTTAAGGAGCGGTCTTTTGTTGCAGTGAAGTTTGTCAGTTCAAGTTGATTTTTATTGATGACCTTGATGGTCTTTACGCCAACTTTATATTCACCATTTTTAGACAGTTCAGGCATTATTGTTGGTTGCACAGTATATAATTCTTGAGGCTTGATTGTATCTGCATAAGCACAATTAAGCCCTATATTACTGAGCGCAAACAACACGAAGTAGGTCCTTAACTTTATTATACTGTTAGCGCCGCGATTGCTTAAAAATGTCAACATATGCCCTCCTAATTGATATAAAGTCATTAAATACTTACACTTTACCAATGTACTCATCTAGCTTCATCTGGGCATGCTCGCCAAACAATATTTCACAAGCTTCTATAATTCCTTGTGTTTTTACGATATCAGATTTTCTTAAGACCATTTCAATTTTTGATCGTCTGCGAAGAAAATCCTCTAGTTTTGTGATCATTTCGCGGCGTGCAGCATAATGTAATTCTGCACGAATATATTCAGCATTTTCCATTAATTGTTCAGCTTGGCTTGGATCACGTTGTATCTCGTCTAATATTTGTAATGCGTGGATATCATATCTGCGCCATAAACGAGTGGTAAGTTTTTCAGAAGAATAGTCAGGCGTCATTGAATCTAGATTTATGAGCCTAGCTCTAAATTCAAACTCTGATTTTATTTTTTCGTTAGATTCACCATACCAAATAGCTTTCTCAAAGGGGAGTGTTATACCCAATGACTTTATTATTTGACTGACTTCTTCTCCTACGTTGATACAGTCAGTCAGTTTGCCGCCAAATATACTTAAGAACTTTTCTTCTTTATTCACATCAATGGCATGTTTGCGAGATAACGCTACCCAATCAGCCTTGCCACCTTTTCCTTTAATTGCAAGAGGTCTAACACCACAACGTTCAGAAATTATATCCGCTGCGGTGAGCGGTTGGTCTAGGTCAAGTAAGGCATTTACATTATCGAGTATAAATTTACGGTCGCTTTCGGTAACGCTAATATCAGGGTCTTCTACTTTATCATCTGTCGTTCCGATGCATGTTTTTTGCCCCATTGGGATGACAAAGAACAAGCGGCCGTCGGAAGCGAAAAATGCCAAGACTTTATCTACTTTGGTTATTTTATCTACAACCAAGTGCACCCCTTTCGAAAACAAATGCCTGTGATCTGTATATTGGTCAACTTGTTTATTATAGGCGTCTACCTTTGGTCCACAGGCATTTATTATGACTTTCGATTGAATATTTAATGTTTGCCCACTAATTTGGTCAACGGCTTCAGTTGTCCACCAATCGCCGTCCCGCTTACTAGATGAAGCACCAACATAGTTGGTGACAATAGCGCCATTATCCATTGATGTTCGAATAAAATTAAATACAAAACGGGCGTCGTTATCATGTAAAAATGCATCAGAATATTCAAAACCGCCTTGCGCGTTGCTTACATCAATAGCGGGTTCGAGTTCTTTAATGGATTTTGAACTCAAAAAATTAGGACGTTGCGTAAAAAATCGTCCCATTAACCAATATGTTAATGTACCTAGGTATACAAACCATGCCGGAAACCTAAACCCTTTTTGCAAAGTGGTTAAAAAACGGATTTCTTGAACCGTTGAAGGGTAGCTGCGCATTAAATGATTGCGACTTTTACATAATTTATTCACCAAAAGATACTCATGGTTTTCTAAATATTTAATGCCTCCCCAAGCGAGGTTTGATGAATTAGAAGAAGTCTTTCCTGCAAAATCACCTTTATCTATCATCGCGACTGATAATCCTTTTCTGGCCAATGACGCCGCTGAAACGGCTCCATTGATACCCGAACCAATAATAAGAACATCATATTTACCTTGATTTAGTTTAATTAGATTGGTTTCTCGCAACAACATTTTTACATTTCCTTTCCACTTTACATTATTGTATGATAAATAATATATTAACAATATATTGACATAAAACGCAAACTCCCTTGTTGATATATTTTCGTCAGTGAATGTTTACCAGAGCGGCTGATATTATTTACTGTCCTTGTTTATAAGTAAAACAAACTATACAAGAGAAAAAGATGAAGAAACTAGGCATCCTATCTATAGACCAAGGTACAACTTCTAGCAGAGCTATTGTGTTTGAGCTTGATGGTCATCAAGTTGCGAATGTGCAACAAGAGTTTAACCAACACTATCCTGCGAACGGGTGGGTTGAGCACAAATCTGAAGACCTTTGGCAAACAACCTTAGACAGTTGTAAAAATGCGATTGCTCAAGCTCAAGAGAAGTGTGTCGAAATTGCTTGTATAGCGATTACTAATCAACGTGAAACAACGCTGGTATGGAATAAGGAAACCGGTAAAACGATATACCCTGCAATTGTATGGCAAGACCGTCGCACCGCTAGCTATTGCGAATCAATTTCTGAACATCAAGATTTGGTGCGCAGTAAAACGGGATTATTATTAGACCCGTATTTTTCTGCAAGTAAGATTAAGTGGATTCTCGACGAAGTTGAGGGCGCGCGGCATTTAGCTAATCAAGGTAAGCTTGCTTTTGGCACTGTAGATAGTTTTTTGATTTGGCGCCTCACCAACGGTAAATCTCATGTTACTGACGCTACTAATGCATCTAGAACCAATCTATTCAATATTCATACACAGCAATGGGACCCTGAATTACTAGAATTGTTTACCATCCCTAAAAGCATGCTACCTGAAGTATTAGATTGTGCCGACAACTTTGGCATAAGCGACAAAAGGGTCTTGGGTGAAGCTATTCCAATATGCGGTGTTGTAGGCGACCAACAAGCAGCGCTAATTGGTCAATCTTGCTTTAATCCTGGTGACCTAAAAAGTACTTATGGCACAGGGTGTTTTGCGCTTATGAACACGGGAAATAAACCTGTCTTGTCTGAGTATAAACTACTGACTACAGTTGGTTACCGTCTGAAAGGTGAAACGACCTACGCGTTGGAAGGCGCCATTTTTACTGCGGGCGCTAATATTCAATGGCTTCGAGATGGTATTAAGGTGTTAAAACATGCTAAACAAAGCCAAGTTTTGGCTGAGTCCTTAGATTATGACCATGGTGTTTTTTTAGTGCCAGGCTTTGCTGGCTTAGGCGCGCCACACTGGCATCCACACGCGAGAGCGAGTCTATTTGGAATGACCAGAGGGACTGGACCCGCGCATTTTGCAAGAGCGGCTTTAGAAGCAGTGTGTTATCAAACTCACGAATTACTATGTGCAATGAATAAAGACGGCATGCCTTCTTCTGCAGTGTGGGTAGATGGTGGAATGGTGGCCAATGATTGGCTATGTCAGTTCTTAGCTGACATTATTCAAGTAGAGGTTAAACGGCCTAAAATTATGGAGTCAACTGCTTTAGGAGCTGCGTATCTAGCTGGTTTGCAATATGGATTGTACAAAGATTTAGACGACATAGCCTCATGCAAAACCGTCGACCGCACCTTTACGCCTGAATTAGGTGACCACACCCGCACTAGACTGCTGAATAAATGGAATTTGGCGGTTGAAGCTACGCTAGCGTTTGCAGAATAACGGTAGGGGAACAAGCTCCAAACTTTGATAGGACTAGTGTGAGTGTTTTCGTCAACATACTCAGCCTCATATGTTGATTTTCGCCCCTCGTGTGAACCTCTACAAAATGAGCATTAGTGGCCCCAGGACCTGCGTCACTCTGTTCATTAGATACCTATTAGTCGAATTTGTATTATAAATAATCTCATTCATAATAATATCATGTTTTTTACTTAAACTACGGGTAAACTGTAAGTCATTGATTAATTAGCTAATTATAACGATCTTTAAACATCACAATATTTATTTCCGCTTAAATCAATTCTTCTAAGTATCTTATATGTTAATTTTTTGTACATTTTTGTTGATAACTTCCTAGTTTTAGTTATATTGTATGATAAATAAGTTAATAGCTTATTGGCTGGTTTTACACGCACATTAATTTAAACAGGGTAAATCTGTAAAAGGGCACACACTATGAAAACCAAAAAAATAAAACAATTTGGCACATATACATCAATCGCAGCGGCTATTGCTGTTGCGTTATTCGCACCTACTACTGTTATTGCACAAGCAACAGATGCTAGTGGCGTAGAGATAATTGCTGTAACTGGTTATCGCAGCAGCTTAAAAGCGTCAATGGATGATAAGAAAAACGCGAATGTAGTGTCTGACGGCATAAAAGCTGAAGATCTAGGTAAATTTCCAGACCTCAATGTTGCCGAATCATTACAACGGATTACGGGCGTTTCAATAGACCGAAACGGCGGAGAAGGCCAGGCGGTTACAATTCGTGGTTTCGGTCCACAATTTAATACTGTGTTAGTAAACGGTCGCCAAATGGCTTCCGAAACAGGAGGTAGAGAATTTGCTTTTGACTCAGTTTCCGCGAACCAAATTGTTGGTGCAGACATTTTCAAAACCGGAACGGCTACAATGCAGGAAGGTGGTATAGGTGGCACCGTAAGTCTTATTACAGCGCGTCCTTTTGACTATAGCGGCTTCACTGCTGTAGTTTCAGCGAAAGGTATGTATGAAAGTTTGTCAGAAGAATTATCTCCCACAATTTCTGCTTTAGTTTCAAATACATTTAATGATGACACGATGGGCATCTTATTTTCTTTGAGTCATGAGAAACGTGATGTTCAAATTAACCGCATCGAAACAGCGGGTTGGCGTCCGGGTCAAACTATATCGAATTCACGCGATGGGGTATTGTATTCGAATGCATATATTCCTCGTAACTGGGATCAAATTGTAGATAACCAAGAACGCACAAGAACAAATGCGAACCTTGTTTTTCAATACGCACCATCAGATGATGTAACTATTACCTTAGACGGTTCAGTATCTACATTCGAAGTTGATTCTCAAGTGACCGATTTAGCGTCATGGTTTGAACCTGATCGCGTCGGTTCTGCCACCATTGATGAAGCTACGGGTACACTAACCTCATTCTCACAAGATACTGATTTATTCGTAAGCTCTGGTAATCCCGCGACAGATTTTGTATCGCATACACGTAACTCTCGTGATATTTCAAATGCAGCATTTGGTTTGAATGTTGATTGGGAAATTTCGGATTCACTTACTGCAGAATTTGATGTTTCATCATCAACTGCCGAAAACGATCGTGCTGGCAAAGACCGATTTAACGTGGTTGGAATTATTAATAGTTATCAATTTGATGGTACCGGTGGCACACCAACAGTTATTCATGATGGATTTGGTAACGGAAGCCTTCCAGATGCAAACTTAGCGCGTTTACACTATAACGAAAAAGGCAATCAACCAAGCTTTGAAGATTCAATTACTGAAGTAAAAGCTGATTTTCATTACCGTGCAGACGGCGATGTTTTTACCGGTGCTAATTTTGGTATATATAGTCAAGATCGCGAAAAGAAAGTATTCCAAATATTTGCTAGCCAGTGTGCATTTTGTGGTTATGCAGAGCCTGCACCACTTGATACTCTTAATTTTAGACCGTTTACCGCAAACAACTATTTCTCAGGTTTAATAGATACATACTATACTTACGATGGCGACGCGTATGTTGATTATTTAGCACAGACAGGTAATCCAATTACGCCTACATTGCAAAACAATCGCTATACGGTTAATGAAAAAATCACTTCGGTATATGCTGACTTTAATTTTGAAACTGACATTGGAGACATGCCTGTATTCTTAAATGTGGGCGCTCGTTACTCAAAAACGTCTGTTGATGTAAACGCTGTACAAAGTTTTATTGCTGACGTTATTCCAACAACTGATCAAACGTTATTTTCAAATGTATTTGGTCCGGCAACTGACATAGTAGAAAGCGGCTCTTATGCAACACTATTGCCAAGCGTTAATTTAAAGTTACAACTTCAAGATGACATGATATTGCGTTTTGCTGTTTATGACTCGTTAACTCGTCCAACTATGAGTGATTTATCGCCAGCAACCAATTATGGCGAGCCACGTCGTCAAAACTTGACAGCTAGCGGCGGTAACCCTGCGTTGAAACCGTTCCGTTCGTCAAACTGGGATATTTCGTACGAATGGTATTATGCTGACACAAGTATTTTAACCTTTGCTTTCTTTAGCAAAGAAGTAGAAGATTTTATTACTACATTAACGGGCATAGAGACGTTTACTCTGGCAAATCGAAGCGATCAAGTTGACTTTACATGTGCTGACGCAGCTTGTGCAACGCTAGATATTACCGACGAAACAACAGCCCAAGAGTTATACGGTTTGCAGGAAGACTACACAGTTAGCCGTCCTCAAAACGGTGAGTCTGCTCGTGTCACTGGTTTCGAACTGGCTTGGACACATGTATTTGACAACGGTTTCGGCGTAACGGCTAATGCTACGGTAGTAGATAGCTCAGTAGAAATTGGCTCTGACACCTCTACTACGTTTGCTTTAGAAGGTCTAGGCGATTCTCAAAACTTGGTAATTTTCTATGAAGCAGAAGATTGGCAAGCGCGAGTTGCTTATAACAATCGCGAAGGTTTCTTACGTAGTATCGACAATGGCTCTACAGGCGAACCCATAAATACGGATACGTTTGGTCAAATAGATATTAGCGCAAGTTATGATATTAGCGAATCAACCACTGTATTCTTTGAAGGAATTAACATTACTGAAGAAGAATTGGTTCAAACAGGACGTTTTGCTAATCAAACATATTCTGTAGAAGACAACGGTTCTCGTTATGCGATAGGTATTAGAACTAAATTCTAAAAGCTTTGTGTGAACAGAAGGGCGGCGGTAAACGCTACCGTCGCTTTTCTTTTTTAGTCATAAAATTCTAAAGATTGGTCTTATTACAATATTTGTGTTTAAGTTAAATCCTTAGCGTTTTATCCATTTATTGAGGATATTATGGCCAAAGATATAAGAAAAATTACAGTTGTAGGGGGCGGAACTGCGGGATGGCTAGCAGCTTCGGTTATAGCAGCTCATCATAAGAAAGCAACGACATCTGCTAAAGCATCACTAGAAATTATCCTAATCGAGTCGTCAGATATTCCAACGGTTGGGGTAGGTGAAGGTACTTGGCCAACAATGAAAAACACTCTAAAATCTATAGGGATTAAAGAAAGCGATGTGTTTTCTCGTTGCCATGCGGCATTCAAACAAGGTGGCAAATTTGTCAATTGGGTGAAAAGTGAAGGTGACTCTTATTATCATCCCTTTACCGTCCCGCTAGGGTATGGTCGAATTGATTTGGCGCCGTACGTGTCAAATATTCAAGAATATGCACTTGAGGCAAATTACCAACAAAGTGTATGTGAAGCAAACCTAGCTCCCCGATCCATTTCTGAAGGCGAGTACTCAGGACAGTGCAATTATGCCTATCATTTAGATGCGGGTGCGTTTGCTGATTTGCTCAAACAGCATGCCCGCGAAAATTTAGGCGTTAAGCACGTTATTGGAACAGTAGACAATGTCGTATTATCTGATGACGGAAATATTGCTAGCGTCCAACTTAAGGATGGTCAGCAATGTTCAGCCGATTTATTTATAGATTGCACAGGGTTTCAATCGCTATTACTTGGAAAAGCATTGGGTGTTGGTTTTAAATCAACAGACAAATATTTATTTAACGATACTGCTTTAGCGTTGCATGTACCGTATAAAGATGCCAACGATCCTATTCCCACACATACCGTGGCAACAGGCCAAAATGCGGGATGGATTTGGGATATTGGCTTATCTTCTAGACGCGGCGTTGGTCATGTTTATGCAAGTGAATATTTAACAGATGACGAAGCGCATTTGAATCTTGCTAACTATCTTGGTCAAAAACCAGAAGACATAAGCCCCAGAAAAATAGCCTTTCAATCAGGTCACCGGGAGAAATTTTGGCATAAAAACTGCGTTGCCATTGGCATGTCGGCTGGATTTGTTGAACCCCTTGAAGCGACTGCGATTATGTTGATAGAAATATCAGCTCGCTATGTGGCTGAAAATCTTCCCCCACATCACGGCGTTATGCCTACGATTGCGAAACGCTTCAATCAACAAATGGACTACAAATGGTCTCGAATTATTGATTTTCTTAAGCTCCACTATATGTTGACTAAGCGTCAAGAGCCCTATTGGCAAGCCCATACCCAAGCAGATTCAATTCCTGAAAGATTGAAAGAAGATTTAGCTGTTTGGGCTTACAGAGGTCCGACACAAGCCGATTTTGAAAGCGCTATTGAGTTATTTCCTGCAGCGAGTTACCAATATGTGTTATACGGAATGGGGTTTAAACCCGACTTCAGCAAGCATCAACATCTTTATAATGAACAACAACAAGCTTCATTGGTTGCGCGCAAAAACCAACAATTGACGCAACAAATGCTTGCGTCTTTACCTCAACATAGAGCGTTTATTCAAACATGGTTAGCAGCTGCTCAAGCCAAACAACAATTACAAAAAGGAATATAAACGATGACGCAATTGATAGAGTTAAGTAGCCGCATACACCAGAATCTTAAAGTAGTGCCTAGCGCTATTAATGAATTTGCGAGTAAACAACATGTGTTTTCATTAAATGCGGTTGAAATTGCACAAGCAGCTACTTGTTTTCCTATATTTTTGTCACGTAACAACATTAATGGAAACTTAAACTTTTCGGCAATGACGAGTTTTTTAACGGAACAAAATTTATTTGTTGAAAGTAATCAGTGGCTCCCTGTTTTTCAGCCCAGTGCATTACGGACATACCCACTGTATTTGATGCAGTCTAACAAAGCAGACGCTCAATTTACCGTTGGCTTTGACCCCCAAAACACAGCTTTCTCAGAAACCGAAGGTAAACCACTATTTTCGGCAGAAGGAGTAGCAAGTGACCACTTGACAGTGGTTACTAAGTTACTGCAAACGGAATTAGATAACATGCGACATAGCTTCCATCTTGTAACTAAGCTAGAAGAGCTTGATTTACTTAAGCAGATTGATTTGAAAGTAATGTTCGAGAACGGGCACGTTAACACCATCAAAGGCTTGTTTACTATAGACGAAGACCAATTCAAAATGTTACCCGCGAGCACACTTGCAGAACTAAATTCAGCAGGATACTTAATGCCGATTCATGCTTTATTAATGTCTATTTACCAACTTAATGTATTAATAAATAAACATAATGCGCGCCCTGATAATTTAGTCGTGAAAGCCATAAAAATGGAAGTCGCAAAAGATGTCGCCCACCACTAGACTTAACATAAGAAGATCACTATGACAGTTAACTTAATTCAAATCGGCGTGTTTTTATTTGTAACATTGTTGATCGCATTCCTTACTTATCTTCAGTGTCGCGGTAAAGGCCATACCACCGCTGACCAAAGTAAAGAATACTTTCTGGCTGGCGGGGGACTTGCCTGGTATTTTGTAGCAGGCTCTATTACTTTAACCAATTTGAGTACTGATCAACTTGTTGGCATGAATGGAAACCAAATGGCGCTACTTGCGTTATGGGAGTTTTCAGCCGTAGCGGGTTTATTTGTATTAGCCAAGGTGTTTCTACCTGTTTATTATCAGTACAACTGCACGACCACCACCGAACTACTTGAAAAACGCTACAATAATAAGCATATACGTGCTGTCATTAGCTGCTTGTTTTTTCTAGGCTCCGCTTTAATTTTTTGTCCCGCTGTAATTTATACTGGCTCTTTGTTCATGCAAAATATGTTTAACGTTGAACTACCCATTATTTACATCGCAGCTATTTTCGCCATTGTAGGGGCTTTATACGCTATATTCGGTGGCTTACGCGCTGTTGCGGTATCTGATACATACTCAGGTGTGATACTGCTGTTTATGGCGGTACTTATCGTTGTTTTGGCGCTTAATGCCGTTGACTATAATTTTGAAGGTATTCCAGCTGAAAGATTAACGCTAATTGGCGGTGATGATTCGCCTATTCCATGGCATACATTGTTGACAGGTATGATTTTTATCCAAATATTCTATTGGGGTACCAATCAGGTTATTACCCAACGCGCCATGGCTGCTCCGAATATTAAAGAAGCCCAAAAAGGTGTTTTTGCCGCGGCTGCAATTCGTTTATTAATAGTGCCTTCAATTATTGTTATTCCAGGAATAGTGTCCTATAAACTATATGGTGACATAGGTGATACGGCCTACGGGACTATCGTTTCTGACTTGTTGCCAAGTTGGTTAAGCGGTGTTTTTGCTGCGGCTATGGCAGCGGCCGTGCTAACAACATTTAACAGTAACTTAAATTCGGCGACTGCACTTTATGTATGTGATATTCATGAAGCATATTTTAATAAAACGCCTAATGTACAGAAACTGTCAGGTATAGTAACTATTTTGATGACCGTTTTGTCGTTATTATTAGTACTCGTTTATAAAGAGGCTGATAGTATTATTAATCTTATTCAACAGCTGTATGGCTTGTTGAGCATGCCTATTTTATCGGTGTTTATATTGGGATTAGCCTTTAAAAACGTACATGCTGGTGCGGGTATATTTTCCGTTGTATTCGGGGTTATATTATATGCGAGCGTTTCGTTTGAATTCTCACCCATCTATGCGCCATTTGATTTGCACTACATACACTTAATGTTTATTACATTAGTAAGTTGTTTGACTTTGTCGTTGCTACTGAACTGGGCGGTTTACGGACAAAGACCAGCGATCCAATGGGTTGGAAATGAGAAGAGACTTGCATAGAACTTAATTTAGTCGTGAAAAAATAACTTGGCGCTCCAATTATAAGATAATTAGAGCGCCAAGCGTCCTATTAAAAGTACCTTAAACCTGTTTAATTATACTTACTGAATACGGCGCAATTTTCAAAGAGCCTAGAATACATTTGTGTTCAAAGGGCAATTCCACAGTTTCGTGAGTATCACCATAGTTTAATAACACCCCGTAGTCTCCTCGCCATGATAAACGAATGTCTTGTGGTAATTGCACTGGACCAAGATTATGTTTATTAGCAATATCGGTAAATAAGGCTAATAAGAATGCGTCATTCGTTAAGCTTGCTATGTAAGTTACTTTCTCGTTTTGTGCGACTACAGCCTGTCCATTTGGCAATGATACTGCTACGGCAACGTCATCGCCCACGAGTAACTCTTCGTTCCAACGTTCCGACTGGTAAGCATTGTTGTTATAAATGAATTCAGTTGCGCAACTGTCACGAAGTGTTTCGACACTCAACACTTTTATATCTATTAATTGCTGTAATGCGCCAGGAGCTAAATTAGGTGCAAAGCATAGTTCGTCAGTTTTACTGCCCGTTCGTGGCCCAACAACTAAATGCACTTGCGCTAATTTAGCGCGCTCAATAAAACTAGCGTTAATAATGGGTAAGCACGGTGCTACCACTAGTTTGTATGAACTTAAGTCGCTATTTTGGTCAATAAAGTCGACGTTTAGGCCTAATTTTCTGAAAGCACTGTAGTAGGAAAATTCAACCTGCTGGTGCTGATAGCTATCACCTTGGCGTTCGATTTCTGTTACCCATTGATTATGCACATCCATTAAAATGGCAATGTCAGCTGATACTTTGGCAGACAAATCAAATTCTGTTTTTTGGAGGTCTAGATTAAACTGCTTTGCTTCGTGCCATGCTATTGATTTAGAATTATCAACACGTTTAATGCCTGCATGCATTTGTTCTTGAGCAAATGCGGCTTGCCGCCATCTAAAGTAACACACCGTTGATGCACCATGGGCTACCGCTTCCCATGACCACAAATACACCATTCCCGGGTGCGGTCTAGGATTATGACTTCCCCAATTTACAGGACCAGGTTGTTGTTCCATTACCCAAAAGTGGTCGTGCGAAATACCGCGAATTTGATCAAATGAAAAACTAGAAAAATCTGGGTGGCCGGTGCGCATATATTTCGCAAATGCCTTAGGTTCGCTATTTGCAAAAAACAAGTCAGTTCTTCCCAAAGGGTAATTATCGTAGCTGGCAAAGTCTAGTTTGTCTGCCAATGCAAAATTATCACACTGGGTGTCGACCATGGGAATAAAATTATGAGTGATAAATTGGTTGGGACAGTGTTGTCGAATCTCACTTATCATGGCATTGTGATAACGAATTACCTGATCAGAGCTAAATCGCCGGTAAGCTAATTGATGTGAAGGATGTGTTTCTGTCACTGCTAAAAAAGGGAGCTCTATTTGCGAGAAGTCTTGATATTCCATAGACCAAAAAATAGTCCCCCATTTTTTGTTTAAAGTATCGATATCGCCATATTGATTCTTACACCACGCTTGAAACGCAATTAGGGCATTTTGTGACCCGCTGTGCGTGGTATCGTGGCACGCTAGTTCATTGTCAGTCTGCCAGCCTACAACCGCAGGGTTATTAACATATCGCTGCGCCATAATCCGAGTGATTTTCATGGATGCATCAAAGTACTCATGCGATGAAAAATCATAATGTCTGCGCGAGCCAAAGCCACGAGTGACACCAGTATTGATATCGACTGGCAAGATAGAAGGGTGTTTATCGATGAGCCACTTGGGAGGTGTTGCTGTAGGTGTGCAAAGTATAATTTTAATATCTTGTTGCGCCAGTATCCTTATGGCTTTATCTAACCAATCAAAGTTAAATTCATTCTCTATAGGTTCAAGTTTAGACCAGCTAAACTCAGCCAAACGTACGAACTTAATGCCCAACTCCCGCATTTCCTCAGCATCTTTTTGCCACATGCGTTCGGGCCAATGTTCAGGGTAATAACAAACTCCAATCATAAAGCGTAATCCTTCTTGTTTTTGAAGCTAAGTGTGTAATCAATAAATAATACTTATAACATATTTATATGATAAAAATTAACATTTACGTGCATCTTGCTTTCATTTGTATGATAATATAAATAGGTATTTTTTATTTTTGAGACTTCACTATGCATCAGTTACCAAATTTTGTACGTTTATCAAGTAAAGCCACTAGCATTATTATTGATTGTCAGCGAAAAACCCCTGTTGTACTTTATTATGGTGAAAAAATACATTCAACTCAAAGTGAGCAGATGATTGCATTGTTGGCTACTCGTCAAGAACCGAAGTGTGGACTCGTGCAAGAGGTGCCATTAAGTTTATCGCCATGCTTGGGCAATGGATTTACCGGGTCACCGGGTATAGATGTTTTCAATAGTAGTAATGCTTGGTCGGTTGGCGCCCGACTCGTTTCAGTTGAGCAGCTGTCTGAACAAGAAGTACTTTTTATATCTGAAGATTCCATTCGTAAGATTCAAATTTCACATAGACTTGTGCTAGACCAAGATACTAATGTATTAACGGCATCAACAGCTGTTACGAACAATAGTGCAGTTCCTTTGCATATTAATTATTGTGCAGCGCCAACGTTTAATTTACCTGACCATATTGATAAGATTCTATCGTTTGAAGGGCGCTGGTCAATGGAGTTTCAACAAGCGTCGATAGATTTATTTTTAGGCGCGTTTGTTCGCGAAAATCGTAAAGGCAAAACATCGCACGACAATTTTCCCGGCGTTATCGTGCACGAAAAACATGCAAACGAATCTCAAGGTGACGCATATGCATTTCACCTAGGGTGGAGCGGTAATCATCGTACACGAGTAGAGTTGTTGCCTGAACAACGCACTTATGTACAAATGGGTGAACTACTTGGCAACAATGAAATAGTATTAGCAAAAGGGGCCTCTTATAATAGCCCCAATTTGTATGTAAGTTTCTCTGCAAATGGCTTTGGTGAGTTATCGCACAATTTTCATCAGTACGTTAGGCAACATCTGCTGCGCGCTAAAATTACCTCAACACCAAGACCCGTAATGTATAACACGTGGGAAGGCATCTACTTTGAACACAAAACCTCTACACTAATGGAACTGGCTTCTATTGTAGGTGAGCTAGGGACGGAACGTTTCGTGTTAGACGATGGTTGGTTTAAGCATCGCAGACATGATCGTGCAGGACTGGGCGATTGGTCGGTTGATGAAGGCATTTATCCCGACGGTTTGCAGCCCATTATAGATCATGTCGAATCATTAGGTATGGAATTTGGTATTTGGTTTGAACCAGAAATGGTCAACCCTGACAGTGACTTGTACAAGGCTCACCCAGATTGGGTGTTGAGCACTGAAGGTAATCCACAAATTGCATTTAGACACCAATTCGTATTGGACTTAACTCGACGTGAAGTGACTGACTACTTGTTTTCAAAAATCAACAAAGTACTTTGTGACTACCCATCAATTAAATACATAAAATGGGACATGAATCGTGATATTAATCATACTGGTGACCAATATGGTATTAGCGCTATTCACGAACAAACCAAAAACGTTTATAAATTAATAGAAAAAGTAAAATCACATCATCCTCATGTTGATATCGAAAGTTGTTCTTCAGGTGGAGCACGAATAGATTATGGTGTACTAGCGCACACAGATCGAGTTTGGACATCAGATTCTAACGACGCGCTAGAACGGCTAGATATACAACGAGGCTGCTCATTTTTCTTTCCAGCAGAAATAATGGGTTCGCATGTCGGACCTCGTGATTGCCATATAACAGGTCGACGAATTAGCATGGAAACACGCATTGCCGTAGCAATGTTCGGTAGTTTCGGAATGGAAATGGATCCTCGTGAGTTAACTGAAGCAGACAAAACACAACTGCGCGCCGGTATTGAATTATACAAGTCGCACCGAGAACTAATTCATTCTGGTAGATTATACCGTTCAAATAAGAACGGTAACTCCATTGATTTTGGCATTGTAGCGCAAGACCAATCGAGCGCTTTGTTTTCTTACAATAGTGTGATTGAGTCTCGCCGTTCTTTCCCTAAAAAATATCGGTTTGAAGGGCTGTCACCGGATGCGACATACAGGTTTAACCTTGTGTGGCCCCAAGCGTTGCAGGAGTATAGTCCATCATTATTAAGGACTATTGAATCGCAAAGCTTTACAGGTGAGTCACTCATGCAATTTGGCATGCAACTTCCTATTACGAATCCACAAACGAGCCTTATTTTTAAGTTGACGAAAGTACAAAGTTGAATTGAGGGAATATATATATAAATATAATGAATGTTTATTTACTATGGTGCGTATATTCATCATAATAAGGTAATTTATATGATAAATGCCTTGGATAAGAAGTTTAAATGACCAGCAATTTGACACAACAACTCACGCATACATTGGGAGAAGCAATAGTAGCCGGCGTTTACGGGGTTGGTTTGAGTATGCCTTCTGAAGCTGTCCTATGTGAACAATTTAATATAAGTCGCAGTGCAACCAGAGAAGCAGTGAAAATGCTATCTGCTAAGGGCTTGATTTCATCAAGACCGCGTCAAGGGATTAGAGTAAACCCAGAAAAGAAATGGAACCTTTTTGATACAGACGTGCTCGAGTGGATACTAAAAAGCAAGCCCTCGCTAAATTTACTAAGAGAATTCACGCAAGTTCGTTTTGCAATTGAACCTGTGGCGGCTAAATTAGCGGCAGAAAATGCAACACCAATACAAATCAAAAACATGGAACAAGCATTAATTCGTATTTCACAAACCGATGATATAATCGAAGATCAACTCGATGCCCACCTTAATTTTCTAAATACAATGTTATTGGCCAGCGGCAATCGATTCTTTATTCAATTAACACAGTTTGTAAATGCAGCGCTGCGCGTAAGTATTCGTTATGTTAATGACGTAAAGGGTGTTTCAAACACTGATGTAACGTTTCACAGCAAGGTGTTTGAGGCCATTAAAAACGGCGATGCCGACACGGCTCATCAGGCGGTGCACGATATTCTCACCGATGCCTTGAATGTAATAGAAGCGAGACTTTAACTTTATAAAGTAGCGCTTACGTTATTGGCGCTGCTTGAATATAGGGGGCTGCTGTGCACTAGGCCTTAAAAATACCGGAACCGACTTAGATGTGGGTGTGGCAGATTTATCTCCAACACTGTCTATGGCAATTAAGGCATTTGTTTCAGGATAATAAGCCGCTAAGTTGCCTCGCGGTATGTCATAAAAATGTAGCGTGAAGCCCTCTATTTTTCGTGTTATGCCGTCATCCCAAATTGATTCTATATCAACTGGTTGTCCTTCCTCGAGCGATAGCTTGTGTGCGTCTTGACTATTAATGAACACAACTTTGCGTGCATTCTTTACGCCACGATAACGGTCGTCCATGCCGTATATGGTAGTGTTATATTGGTCGTGTGAGCGCATGCTTTGCAAGGTAAACACTCGTTCTTTGTGTTTTACTACTGCACTTGTCACCAAACGAGGATATAAAAAGGTTGGTAAGGCTGTAGCACTAAAAGTTGCTTTGCCTGTTTTAGTTTGCCAGGTGAGTTGTGCTGCACTATTTGTTAAGTGAAAACCAAATGGGGTTTGAATTTTTTGATTGAAATTTTCAAAGCCATCGACGATATGCGAAATTAAGTCGCGAATTTTTGCATAATCATCTTTTAGCCCTAGCCAATCAGTATTATTTGCGCGTTTCTCTGTAAATAGATGATGGGCTATCTGTGCGATAATAGCCGTTACAGACAAACATAGTTTCGATGGGGGTTCGGTTGTACCACCAGAGGCGTGCACCATACTAAACGTATCTTCCACAGTCACCTTTTGTGAACCACCCAATTGTACGTATTCCTCAGTTCGCCCTATGCATGGCAGTATGAGACCATCATGAGCAACCATTAAGTGACTTCGGTTGAGTTTTGTACTTATTTGTACATTTAAGTCGGCATTTTGCATAGCCTGTGCTGTGTCGTGTGTATCGGGTGCAGCAGCGGCTAAATTACCGCCTAAACATATTAAGACTCTACTTCGCTTAGCGTATCGCGCTTTTATGGCTGCATGTACGTTATGACCATGTGACTTAGGCATAGGTAAGTCAAAATGGCTTTGAAGCCTATTAACAAAGCTCGCGCTAGGCTGTTCATTGATGCCCATTGTGCGATTCCCTTGCACATTGCTGTGCCCGCGCACCGGACTTAGGCCCGCTCCAGTTTTACCAATATGTCCAAGTAAGAGATGCAAATTACTTAATTCATGTATTGTTTCGACCGAGTGCTTATGCTGTGTTAAGCCCATCGCCCACGTGCTAATAACCGTTTTACTGGTAGCAAAAACAGCAGATGCTTGCTGGATTAAATCTTTACTAAGGCCGGTTTGTTCTATAATTGTTGACCAAGGCGTATCGCTCACGATGTTCCGATATGCACTCATATTAGTAGTAGGTTGCGCAATAAAATCTTTATTAATGTGCTCGGGGAAATCTTCAAATATCGCTTTAGCCATCCCGCGTATTAGTGCCATGTCAGTGCCAAGTTTCGGAGTTAGATATAAATGGCTAATACTGACGCTTTTACTGGTTAATAATTCTAAAGGTTTTTGAGGGCTTGCAAATTTTTCTAAGGCGACTTCTTTCAAATTATTAATCGATACAATTTTGCAGCCGGCTTTCGCTGCTTTCCTCAGCGCATTCATCATTCTGGGGTGGTTTGTACCAGGGTTTTGTCCGAATACAAAAATAGCTTCGGCGTGATTGAAATCTTTTAATACAACGGTACCCTTGGCTACGCCAATAGAGGAGCTTAGGGCACCTCCGCTTGCTTCATGACACATATTAGAACAGTCAGGAAAATTATTTGTGCCGTAAGTTTGGCCCATTAACTGATATAAATAGGACGCTTCGTTGCTGGCTCTGCCAGAAGTATAAAACTCTGCTTGATTTGGTGATGTTAGTTTATGTAGGTGCTGCGCTATTAGCTCAAAGGCATCTTCCCATTAAACCACTTCATAGTGGTCGCTATTTGCGTTATGGCGCATTGGCTGCGTTAGGCGTCCTTGGTATTCAAGCCAGTAATCACTCTGTTTTCATAAATCACTCACCGAATACTTTGCAAAAAAATCGCTGCCGACTTTTCGTTCTGTCGATTCCCATGCAATTGCCTTTGCTTCGCTTACTTTGTAGTAATTGTTTAATTGTAGAGGTAACCGAATCCATACCGCCTGCTTTTTGTGGTTTATTGGCTTTAGTCATTGATTGGCTCGTTCGCTAACTGTTGTTGGGCGTTTTGGGGACGCGGGAAATATACATTAGGCAGATCTTGTTTTGGGATATGAACTAAAGTCATTTTGTAACTTTGTGCTAACTTTAGTGCCAGAGTGCTTGGCGAAGCAAAACTAGCCAAGATAGAAATACCGAGAGCGCGTGTTTTTTGAACGAGTTCTGCACTACAACGACTTGTTCTTCTGCAAATGAATGGTGTAAATCATTCGATTGATGGCAATCATGGGATTGTGAAATTGAATAATTCGATATCAGCGAGACCCTAAAAGAATATTTTGAACTTGGCACTAATCTGCTATTTCAAATAGCTATATCCTTTTAGGGTACGCCTTTAATTCTTCAATGCAATTGTTCGCACTAAAAAACTAAATTTTTACTCGAAGAAAGCACCGTCTGAAGCGGTACATACATATATATCGGCAGTGAGTCCAGTACTTGCTGAATATTGGTCTTTAATCGCGTCATTTACCTGATCAACCAGCTCGTCGGGCGTTAGCGCAATTACGCAGCCGCCAAATCCACCGCCTGTCATTCTCGCGCCACCGCGGCTCCTTAATACTTTCGCGACAATATCTACCAGTGTATCTAACTCAGGTGTAGTAATGTCAAAATCATTCTTCATTGACTCATGTGACTGAGCCATAAGCACACTCATGGTGCTCATGTCATTCTTGTTTAAGGCAGTGAGTGCTTTCATGGTTCGCGCATTTTCGGTAACAATATGTTTTGCGCGTTGATATATTAAGGGCTCTAAGTTGTCTCGTTCGCTTTCTAATTCTTCAATAGTAACGTCACGCAATGCGGGCTTGTTGAAGTGTTTTGCACCGGCTTCACACTGTTGTCTGCGGGTATTATATTCGCTGCCTACCAATGTTCGTTTTACATTGGAATTAATAATAACTAAGGAAACCCCTTTTGGAATATCAGCGTATTGAAATTCTAAGCTTCTGCAATCGAGTAACATTGCGGTGCCTTCTTTGCCCATAGCGGAAACGAGTTGATCCATAATGCCGCAGTTGCACCCAACAAATGTATTTTCGGCTTTTTGCGACATCAATGCGGCAGCAACGCCGTCTAGTTCAATATTATTGATTGTAGAAAACGTTTTTAAAATCACGTTCTCAAAACTTGCTGAGGAACTTAACCCTGTGCCTTGTGGCACATTACCACTTACCAAAATATCAGCGCCTTTTATATCAGGATAAGTGTCTAGTAAAATTTTGAGCGTTCCACGCACATAATTACTCCACATATTTTGCTGATTGAATTCGATGGCGTCTAGGCTAAATGAATCAGTTTCATTATCTATATCGAGAGCTAGTACATTGACCGTCCTATCGTTGCGTTTTTTTACCGCGATAGTTGTGCCAAAATTAATGGCTGCAGGCAAAACAAATCCGTCGTTATAATCGGTATGCTCACCTATTAAATTAACGCGACCGGGGGCATGAAAGGTGTGCTCAGGAGCACTTTTAAAATGCTCTTTGAAATGCTCGGTAATTGATTGGCTATTTAACATTACTAAGCCTCCTTATAATGAATGTCAGATGCGTCTCGAAGTCTTTGTGCTGCTTGTTCGGGGGTAAGATCACGCTGCGATTCGGCCATCATTTCATAACCCACCATAAATTTACGTACAGTAGAAGAACGCAACAGTGGCGGGAAGAAACTAGCATGAAGTAGCCATTCAGGATGTTCTTCTTTGTCATATGGCGCTCCATGCCAACCCATTGAGTAAGGGAAAGAACAATTAAATAAATTATCGTACTTAATCGTGATGCTTTTTAGCGCATGAGCGAGCGACTCTTCCTGCTTTGTGCTTAACTCAGTCATTCTTGTAACGGGGAATCGCGGTAATAACATCGTTTCAAAGGGCCAACCTGCCCAATAGGGCACTAGTACTACCCAATCGTCGTTTTTGACAACAATGCGTTCTTTTAAGGAAACTTCTTTTTCCACATAATCTAGCAATAGGTTTTTACCATGGGTAGCGAAGTAATCCGACAAATTGACTTGCTTTTTACTCACAAGCGACGGTAAGTGCTGTTGTGACCAAATTTGACCGTGAGGATGCGGATTAGAGCAGCCCATCATTGACCCTTTATTCTCGAACACTTGCACCCAATTGTATTTTTCACCTAACTCTGCGCACTGTTCTTTCCAGGTTTTAATAACCTGCGTAATTTCTCCAGTGCTTAACTGCGGTAACGTTTTGCTATGGTCGGGTGAAAAGCAAATGACGCGACTTTCGCCTTGTTCGGTCGTCATCCGAAATAAAGGGTCGTTTTGTTCAAATTGTGGCGTATCAGTTTTTAGTGCCGCAAAGTCATTTGTAAAGACAAAGGTATTTTCATATTTATCGTTTATTTCACCATTTATGCGCGTGTTGCCTGAACATAGAAAACAATCTTTATCGTATTGCGGACGTTCGTCTTCATCAACGGTTTCAACTTGACCTTGCCAAGGACGCTTAGCGCGATGAGGAGAGACCAAAATCCATTCATCTAACAGTGGATTAAAACGTCTATGTGGATGTTCAGTTGGATCAAAAATGGTGTTCATAAATTTCTCAATTAAACTTAAATGATTTCTAATGCCAAGAGGGTAATCGTTTACCCTTAAAAATGCAACGTAAAATTTACAATGTACAAAATAGTGATTTTGATGTATATTGTATGACAATAATTGAGGGTAAACGATTTCCTTAAATGACAACAATTAAAGATGTAGCCCGAATTGCTGGTGTGTCAGTTGCTTCAGTTTCTAGGGTAATAAACAACGGGCCAAAAGTTAGTCAGCAAACCCGAGATAAAGTCAGCAAAATTATGCGCGATCTTGGGTACACACCTAACGCGAATGCTAGGGCTTTGGTTAAACGAAAAAGTATGACTATTGGTGTAGTTATCCCCGAACTAACAGATCCTTTCTTTGCAAATTTAGCGCATAACGTTGATGTAATCGCACGTCAGAACAGTATGCAATTGTTGCTAAGTACAGCCTTGCAAAGCGCTGAGTCTGAGCAAGAGGCGATAAATCTTTTGGTAGAGCAACGTTGTCAAATAATAGTCTTGCATAGCAAGCAATTGTCAGACGACGCGCTAATTTCACTGTGTAACAAGATGCCACAACTAGTGCTAATTGATAGGTTCGTTGAACGTATAAAGCATAAGTGCATATGGCTCGATAATAGAGAAGGCGGAAAAATTGCTGCGCGCCATTTAATGTCTTTAAATCATCGCGCAATGGCGTGCGTTAGTAGTAAATACACTATTGAAGATCCACTTCTTAGGCTAACGGGATTCCAAGACGAATTAAACAAGTCGGGGATTATCTTAAACGACGAATTAATTCAATATGCCGAACCAAATCAACAAGGCGGGGAAAAGGCAACGCAGTATTTACTTGCATCTGGCAAACCATTTACTGCTATTTTTGCGTACAACGACGCAATGGCGATTGGGGTAATTACGGCACTAGAAGATAATGGTTTTCGGGTGCCTCACGACGTTTCAGTATTAGGGTTTGATGATGGACTAATAGCTCGTTATGCAAAACCGCGATTAACAACCCTGCATTACCCTATAGATGAAATGGCGCAGAAGGCTGCGCTGCTGGCTTTTAACTCTGCCAATGAGCCACAAAATAGCGGTGCTGAAACGTTTAAATACTTGCCGTATTTAGTAAAACGTGAATCTACTAGCTATGTAATAGAAAATAACGCAACACAAAGTAATCACGTGAACCAAAATATTAGTGTAAGTTTACAGGAAGCTGAAGAATGAAAGTACTCGTCACAGGCGGGGCCGGTTATATCGGTTCTCACACTACGCTGGCCTTATTAAAAAATAACTTTGACGTTGTTGTGTTGGATAACCTGACGAATTCAAATGTTGAGTCATTAAACCGAGTAAAGCAACTTACCGGAAAAAATATCGATTTTGTTCATGGCGAAATAAAAGACACAAAAATACTCGATGATATTTTTGAACAGCATAATATTCGAGCGCTTATTCATTTTGCAGCGTTAAAAGCGGTGGGTGAATCCAGCCAAATTCCCCTAGAATACTACCAAAACAATGTGTACGGAACGCTTAACTTATTGCAAGCGATGGCAAAGCATAGTGTGAATGATTTTATTTTTAGTTCTTCCGCTACTGTGTATGGAGAAGACAATAGTGTTCCCTACATCGAAACTATGCCATTAGGGAATCCTACAAGTCCATATGGTGCAAGCAAAGTAATGGTGGAACGCATCCTAGGTGATAATGCGATTGCCAATACCAATTTTAGAGGAGTATCGTTGCGTTATTTTAATCCAATAGGCGCACATCCTAGCGGTATAATTGGTGAAGACCCTAAGGGAATCCCCAATAATTTACTCCCATACCTTGCACAAGTGGCAGTGGGCAAACTAGCCAACTTGAACGTGTTTGGTAATGACTATGCAACGAAAGACGGTACCTGCGAAAGGGACTATTTGCATGTTATGGACTTAGCTGAGGGGCATGTTGCGGCGCTCCAATGGTTGCAAAAAAATCAGTCTTTTACGGGCCTTGAAACGTTTAATTTAGGCACTGGAAGCGCGGTTTCAGTACTTGAAATTATTAGTGCTTTTGAAAAAGTGACAAACACCGCTATTCCATATGTTATTGCAGATAGACGAGCAGGGGATTTACCCGCTTTCTGGGCAAATGCAGAAAAAGCAGCAAGCGTCCTGAATTGGCATGCAAAGCGAGACTTAGACATGATGATGGCCGATACGTGGCGTTGGCAATCAACTAATCCAAACGGTTATAGCTCATGAGCGCGGTAAAATGTTTTACCTTAACAAACGACTTTGGGGTTCTGGGGACATCCCCGCCTAATGTAACACTTATCGCTACAACCCACAGCTAACATGACATTCACAGGCCTCTTAATTTTCATTCTGCACTATTGATTGCATAATTTCATCTAAATCAAGTAAGTTTTGCTCAAAGCTAAAGCTGTAAGTTCCGTTCAAGTTTATATTATGCCATGCCACTGGTGAAACTTGCTTAATGATTTCCAATTTTTGGTCGTCACCCTCTGCCTTAAAGTGCTCTAGTAATCGGCTCAAGATCAGCGAATTAAAATAGATAATAGCGTTCGTTAAAAGCCTTGCACAT
The DNA here is from genome assembly GCF_018860635.1 of Aliiglaciecola lipolytica. Lineage (GTDB taxonomy): Bacteria > Pseudomonadota > Gammaproteobacteria > Enterobacterales > Alteromonadaceae > Aliiglaciecola > Aliiglaciecola lipolytica_A. Next base: position 1,924 of record NZ_JAHKPT010000007.1, on the reverse strand, counting down.
TCGTTCCATAAGACGATTTCATCGTCTGACTTTCCTTGAAAACGATTTCCATTTACATGAGCAATAGCGCGACGTAATTGATGATAGGCTTCCCCGCGATTCAAAGCTCGTTGGACATAAGTTCTTAGGCTGGCGTCATCAATATAGTCTAATAAGTACGTGGCCTTGAGCATTCGGTTGTACTCAGTTAACGCTTTCAGTAAAGGGTGGTTTTGACTGTAGCCAGAAAGCTTTCTCACAAGCATTGCCTGCGTTATCGTCTTTTGCGGTAACGATATTATGATCCGTTGAATACTATCCCACTCATCGACAATTAACGTGGTATTGATAGGCTTTTTCAACGAGAGTGTCGCCTTGTTTTCTTCCCCCTCACTCACATCAAAAAGATCTGATATTACTGTTCCAAACTGGGCATAACGGGGTGCAAATGTGTACCCAAACAAGTCCAGCAAGGCAAAGTTCACATGATTAACACCATGTGTATCGGTGGATAATATGTCCGGCTTAATTTCAGAGGTATTGTTATGAAGCAGGTCTAAAATAAAGTGTGATTCATGTTCGTTGGCACCGATAATTTGTGCATTCAAGGCTACATGGTTGGCTATCAGGTTCATCGATGTCAGCCCTTTGTTGGTACCAAAATATTTGGATGAATAACGGGTTTTAAACGTCTCTAACCGTGATTCAAATTTCTGCCCATCGGCGCTGGCATGGATGAGTCCTTCTTGAATATTGTAATGTTTGAAGATGGATAATTTCGCAGTCGCATCGTTAATTGCATCATTACCGAGGTTTAGCGTTTCAGGTCGCAGATAATTTGCTTGTACTGTGCGAAGATGATCATATGAGCGATCGGAGATACTGGCCATGCCATGCAAGCCGTAATAAGTGCCATTGCCAATAATGGCTGCCAGCAAATCATTTAAATGGCCGGTCTGTCCAGACTGTAATTGACGGACGTGTTCGAAGTACTGTAAAAACCCTGTTTCCTGATGAACGAAGCGCAGTACATCGGTAATATTAATTGGTTTCATGCGCGCAAAAAAGGGATTGTTTAAAGCCGATTTCGTGCCTGAATACGGCAATCTCCACTGCGTTTTGCCCGAGCGATTGCGCAGTATTACATTTCGATTGTCACCATCATCAATACGCTGACAAACCCGTTGCAACTTTTCGTTCATCTTCTGCTCCATCGACCTAACAAACTTGGCAGGCTCTGTATTCATGCTGTCTAGCATAGAATCTTTAAGGAGTTTGTTTTTCTGTGCCCATGAGACATCGCAAACGAGATCATCGTGTAATGCTCGGAATTTGATGACTGTGTGTATAAATAGTTGGCCATCAAGTTTATTCTGAGCTAACAAATACAGCATGATCTCGTAACGCTCCAGAAGTATGTTGTTATCCTCATCAATCACATACAAGTGTTGGTTGACCTTAATTAGCCGCCGATCTGTAGACGCTAACTTACCAGCCTCTAAGAACTCATTTTTCATGCTATTTAGCTGTTCAGCTAACACCTTAGTATTATCGGCTCCCTCAAACGGCAGGTATTGGCCAACTGACCATATTCACCCTCGGTGCTTGCAGGTAAGGTTTGCAAGGTAAACACCTTTTGACCTTGTCGTGGGCCTATTGCGATGCGGTAGCTAACTGATGCGCCTTGTAACTGGAGTAAACTATCTTCGTCATCTATCGGTAAATTCAGATAACTGTTTTCCATATCACGCTGCACTTGTAATGGTCTAATTATTCAAAACACTTTGTTGGAGGTATGATATCAAAAACCAATGAGGTAAGAATGAAGAAGTACACAGCCGAATTTAAATTAGAATGTATTGAGTTGATCACTGTTCAAGGTTATCCAGTTAGGCAAGCTGCCGATGCAATGGAAGTTGGATATTCCACCTTACAAAAATGGGTA
>NZ_JAHKPT010000011.1 GCF_018860635.1 Aliiglaciecola lipolytica | reverse complement strand
AAGCCCAGTAGCGTCCACCACCCTTTCTCTATTTCTCTATTTCTCTATTTCTCTATTTCTCTATTTCTCTATTTCTCTATTTCTCTATTTCTCTATTTCTCTATTTCTCTATTTACAAATTTAAATCAACAGTACCTTAGTTCAAGCTTTACATAGCCGTTCAGCTGCTGAATTACTCCTTTGGGGAATCTATTGGCATTGCCTCCCCTGCTCTGTGATTAAATCCTTTTGCAACAAATCATGTTATTTCCTTGATTCACCTCCAAAGATTTCGCTTAAGAAAACAAAAAGCCCTTATTAAATTGCCGTAAAGTACGATAACCTAAGCATCTGTTTGCAAATTTACTCGCTTATGAATCCCCAAATATCGAAAGAGACAAAAGTACTAGTCGTTGATGATCAAGTTTTAGCAAAAGGATATATGAAATATTCCTTAGAAGAACTCGGCTTTAATAACATTACTTATGTGGATAGAGCTCAACATGCATTGAATAAAATCAGGCATGAGCACTACGATCTTATAATTTGCTCATACAACTTAAAGAAAGATCACGATGGTTATCACCTTTACGATCAGCTAAAACATAATGGCGAGCTAGAACCAAGCACCGCATTTATTTTTATCAGTGCTGACACCACCTCTGATTTAGTTCACAGCATTGTCGAGTTGCAACCCGATGACTTTCTGGCCAAGCCCTTTACAGTAAATGATTTGGATAGACGCTTAACAAAAGTGTTAGTGAGAAAGCGAGCGTTAAAAAAAGTCTATCGTTTTATGGGTAAAGGTCAGCTTTCCAAAGCACTGGCTGAAGTTGAATTATTTTTATCCGAGCCCAAAAACGCTGAGTTTTTTCCTCTGGCCCTTAAAACCAAAGGAGAGTTACTATTAGCCTGCGGTCACTTTGAGCAAGCAAAAGAGTTTTATCAAGCAATAATCAATGTGCAATCGTTCACGTGGGCGCAGTTAGGCTTAGTAAACGCCCATATTCGACTCAATGAAGATGATGATGCGGAAAAGTTAGTCCTGGAATTAGCCTTTAAATCCGATTCGCAATTAGCCGCATACGATTTATTATCAGCTCTGCATATCAAACAAAAAGATTTTGATGTCGCTCTCGAGTGCGTTGTGATGGCAACTGAAATCTCACCTCGAAACATCAGACGCCACAAAACCGCCTTGGATTTATCGCGCATTACCCATGACTACGAAACCCAATTTGATGCCGCCAAAAAGATTGTACGTTTTGCTAAAGATTCCATTCACGATAAGCCAGAAAACTATCTAAACGTAGCGCGAGCCGGTATTGACTTTGCCATGACAGCAGATGAAAGTGAAACCTACAACTTACTTAAACAAGCTAATGAATATGTAAAACAATTCAAGTCTGCATTCCCCAAAGCGGAACTACATGACCAAATTAAAGTGATTGATGCCCGATTACTTTATTTACAAGATGAAAAAGAAAATGCTAAAGCCCTGCTTGATCAGCTTGCAGAAGAAAACTGGGAATTAGAAAGTATGGATGCCCTGTTAGACAAAGCCAAAGCGTTTCATGAGTTAGGACTTTACGAAAAATCAAGCAACATCATGGATGTGATCGAACAACGTTGTAAGAAGGACGAAAAGCAAGGCAGTTTATTTTTACACTATGTTAGACAAGAGAAACTGGAACGATCCACTATTAAACAAACTCCCAAAGAGCTTAACAATTCAGCAGTCGCTTTCTACAGACGGGGGGATCTTGAAGATGCCTTACGAGTTTTCAGACAAGCCTTTACGGTTATGCCAAAAAATATCGCTATTGCATTAAATTTACTACAAGCCATTACCATGAATGAAAATACCAATAAAGCTGACCTTTCGATTCAAAAACTTATCGATAATTGTATTAGGGTGATAGAAAACGGCGAACTAAATGATGAACAGTTTGAGCGTTATCAAAAGGTAAGAGAGATGCTGCACGAGAGTGCCTAATCCAGCATTCTATTTACCACCAACAAGCTATAAATTCATGCCGTTTGCTAGAAAACCAGGATTAAGTTAACCAGCTTTTCTGATAAACTACCTGCACATTTTATCTGTGCAGCAGCAATATGCGTTCACGAAGAATACCAATTGATCCCGATACCCCAGTCAACTGGCTGGTCCTCAAACAACTTTGGCCTTATTTATTAGAGTTTAAACAACGAGTTTTACTCGCGTTTCTTTGTTTAGTTGCAGCTAAAGTAGCCAGTGTTGGGCTTCCCTTCGTACTGAAACACACTGTGGATAGTCTAAACTCAAAAACCGAGCAATTAATTCTAGCGCCTATTGCACTGATCATCGCCTATGGCACATTGCGCCTTGCCAACGTTTTGTTTGGTGAAATAAGAGATACCCTTTTTGGCAGAGTTACAGAAAGAGCGATGCGCAGAGTCGGTTTACGTGTGTTTGAGCATCTGCATAGCCTCGACTTAGATTTTCACCTCAATAGGCAAACAGGCGGACTCACCAGAGACATAGAAAGAGGCACTAGCGGAATAAGTTTCCTAATGCGCTTTATGGTATTCAATATTGGGCCAACGCTAATAGAAATAGCCATGGTGGTAGGTTTGTTGTTCTATAATTACGGCTTTAACTTCGCCATAGTCATTCTATTGTCAGTAGTGTTCTACGTGATATTTTCCATGAAAGCCACTGACTGGCGCACCAAATATGTTCGTGAAGTGAACCTTGCTGATTCCAGCACCAATACACGAGCCATTGATAGCCTGCTGAATTATGAAACGGTAAAATATTTCAACAACGAAGCATATGAAGCTGAGCGATATGATAAGGACTTAGCTGGTTGGGAAAGTGCCAGACGTAAAAATAGATTATCACTGTTTGCATTAAATGGTGGACAGGCATTGATCATTGCCATCGCAATGACAGCCATGATGGCAATGGCTGCATATGGTGTTGCAGATGGCGTTATGACAATTGGTGACTTTGTTCTAATAAACGCATTCACTATGCAGATATTTATGCCGTTAAATTTTTTGGGATTTGTGTACCGTGAAATTAGAGGCTCACTGGCAAATATCGAAAATTTATTTGCTCTGCTTGGAAAGTCCCCCGAAGTTAAAAATAATCATAAAGACAATGATTTAAAGGTATCAGGAGCACAAATAACCTTTTCCAACGTTGGGTTTTGTTATAACAATGATCGTCCTATACTGAATAATTTATCATTCAGTATAGATGCAGGGAAAAAAATCGCCGTTGTGGGTGAAAGCGGTGCAGGAAAATCAACGATAGTTAAGCTATTGTTTCGTTTCTACGATGTAACAACAGGAAAAATACTGATTGATAATCAAGATATCAGTCAAGTGTCACAACAGTCCTTGAGAAAAGCCATTGGTATAGTGCCGCAAGATACCGTTTTATTTAACGACAGCATATTTGAAAACGTGCGATACGGTCGACCGACAGCCTCAGATGACGAAGTTCAACAAGCCATTGATTTAGCCCATTTAAGAAAATTTGTAGACAGCTTACCCAAAGGTGCTGAGACCCAAGTAGGTGAGCGTGGACTTAAACTATCTGGTGGCGAAAAACAGCGGGTAGCAATTGCTAGAACTATACTTAAAAAACCACCTATTCTAGTCTTTGACGAAGCCACTTCATCATTAGACAGTCAGTCAGAAAAAGCAATCTTAGACGCCATCAAAGAAGTCTCTCAGGGACACACAAGTGTCGTGATTGCCCATCGTCTTTCAACCATTATTGACGCAGATAAAATTGTAGTGGTTGATAATGGAGCTGTAGTAGAACAAGGTACACATTCCGAGCTTTTAAACCAAAATGGCTTATATAAGAAGCTTTGGGATACTCAGCAAAACTCAGAACACCACGATTAGAATGAAGCGCCCTAATGTTTGATCCAACAGTTATAAAACAAGCAGTAAACCAAACAATGCCATTTGGTAAATACGCAGGACGAAAACTGCTGCACTTACCTGAGCCTTATTTGGTGTGGTTTCACCAAAAAGGATTTCCAGAAGGAAAACTGGGGGAGCAATTGGCTTTGATGTATGAAATAAAACTCAACGGATTAGAGTCTATGCTTGCACCTTTATTAGATGAAAACCAGTAGTTGAAATCAATTCGATTCGAGAGTTTCCCATGAGAACAGGCAGAAGTGGTAGCAAACAACCTAGCGCCATTGATGATAATTTATTGGCCATTCACCAGCGTATTGGCGAAAAACTATTGCAATTCCCCGAGTTGATTCAATTGGTTGAAGAAAAGCTAGAATCACGATTTAAGGCAGGATTAATTTATCGCGGAGTATATTTAGATTGGTGGTCAATACTGGAACTTAAAAATAACATGCCCAGTTTGGTTTCGCAGCTTTGTACTGTAAATGAACAAATGAATAAATTACGACGCCACTCCCCTTTTGTAGGTATTTTGTCGGAAAGCGAGCGAGAGGAATTTTTCAGTCAATTGGAAAGCAAAAAACAATAGCTAATTTTTCAAGCTGGATCAAAAAAGGCGCTTTCAAGCGCCTTTCTGTAGTATCTAATCGAATTAACGACGTAGACCTAAACGTTTGATAAGATCTTGATAACGCTCTACGTTTTTACCTTTAAGGTAATCAAGTAACTTACGACGTTGACTAACCATACGTAACAAACCACGACGAGAGTGGTGGTCTTTCTTATGATCAGCAAAGTGACCTTGCAATTTATTGATGTTGTTTGTCAATAAAGCAACTTGTACTTCAGGTGAACCTGTATCGCCTTCTTTAACACCAAAGTCAGCAATGATTTGTGCAGTTTCTTGAGTAGTTAGTGACATATTTTTCTCCAAATTAAATAAAGACTCGCCGATCACTAATTCAGCGGAGTCGAAAGAGCGCGTATTATAGCGATGCCGGCATTTTTATCAAGGTAAATTACGTATAAATACGGATTGCAGGAATATCTTCCGGTATTTTTAATTGTTACATGGAAGTTTGTATCTTTTTTGTTTTACATTAAGCTAAGGATTATGAGTTCTGCATAAGTCTTACAAGTTGTGCGGCAAACACTACAAAGGAATGTCATGCCAAATTACGAAAAGAACGCTTCAAGACTGATAAGTTTCCTAGTGATTATGGCAATTGTATTCACTGTAGTTCTTACATGGAAAGCTCAGATGCCTTCCGATGATGCCCAATACAAAATGGGCAGTGTGGATATATCCGCATCCAATATACGGACCCACCTATCAAAAATAGCGGAATATCCCCATTTCACAGGTTCAATTGAGCACACCAACGTACGAGAATATATTGTTAATGAGTTAGAAGAGCTTGATTTAGAGGTCGAAGTGCAAACTACGTTAGCACTGTCGTCAAAATATTTCGTTGCATCAAACGTGGCAAACATTATCGCGAAGATTCCGGCCACAACCCAGCCTGGGGGAAATAAAGGTTTAGCATTAATGTCCCATTACGATTCCGCTAATGGATATTCTCCTGGTGCAAGTGATGCTGGTAGTGGTGTGTCGACTATTCTTGAGTCAATCCGAGCTTTTTTAGAAAGTGGATTACCCCACAGTAATGATATTTATATTATTTTTACCGATGCAGAAGAACAAGGTTTACTTGGCGCACTAGGTTTTGTAACTGAACACCCAATAGCAGATAAAATTGGCTTAATCCTAAACTTTGAAGCGCGAGGCTCCGGTGGCGCAAGCTTTACGTTACTAGAAACCAATCAGGGAAATAAAAAATTAGTTAAAGAATTAGCTGCTGCAAAGCTTTTTTATCCAACGGCCAACTCTTTAATGTATAGCATCTATAAAATGCTGCCAAATGACACAGATCTCACTGTATTTAGACAACGAGCAGACATCAACGGCGTAAATTTTGCGTTTATTGATGATCACTTCGATTACCATTCAGCCCAAGATACCCCCGACCGATTAGATACGTCTAGTTTAAATCACCAAATTAGTTATCTATCTGCTCTACTGCCTTACTTTTCCAACGCGGATTTAGAAAAACTCAAGTCAGAAAAAGATGTGGTGTACTTTAATTTTGCCAACATTGCACTTTATGATTATCCATTTTCGTGGGTACTGCCCATGAGTATTCTAGTAGCTTTGGTGTTTTTGATGATGACCATAACTGCAATTAAGAAAAAACAACTTAAAGCTAAATCTATATTGATTGCTACTATTCCACTCATTTTAAGTCTTCTAATTGCCGTTTGCATTGGAGTAGCCGGTTGGCATGGTTTGTTATGGATTTATCCGCAATTCAATGACATCCCACAGGGTTTTCCTTACGGCGGCCACTACATTTTAGCTACCGCAATCTTGCTTACAATGGCTTTAAATATTTGGACATACCAAATATTGACCAAGAAGTTTCTTAGCATAAAGGTAGTTGAGTGGTATATACCGATTATTGCAATGTGGATTGGCATCAATATTTTGATAGCCATTTTTCTAACCGGTGCAGGTTTTTTTATAATTTTAGCGGTTACTCCTCTTGCAATCTTTGGCAACATTCTGCGCTACAGAACCACTGCAAATAGAAAAGCAATAACCTACACACTTTTCAGTTTACCTGGATTAGTCATAATATCGCCTTTGATACCCGTTTTTGTAGTGGGTCTAGGGCTTTCGAATTTAGCTATTGCGACAGTTATGAGTACTCTATTACTGATGACGTTATTGCCAATATTATTTGTCGTAAAAGGTATTCGAAGCGTTCAGTTGTTTTGCTTGGCTGGGGCATTCATTAGTTTTGTAGGTATATATTTGAACGCAGACTATTCAGTTGAACGAAAAAAACCAAGCAGTGTCAATTACGTTTATGATACCGAATCAAAACACGCCATGTTATATTCCTATAACCTGCATTTAGACAGTTTTGTGCAACAATTCTTCGCCGAAAACGACACCAACACAAGCCTTTTAAATGATTTAATCTCCTTTAGAGCGAGTCGTTCTGCTCATTATGTAACTGCCACAACAGCACTTGATATTCCTCCCTCGAATGTAACCGTAAGTAGCTCAGTAGATGAAAATGATGTAATCCACTTAGTATTGACAGTCGAACCGAATCGTCCGATTAACTCAATTGAAATAATAAGCGATGAACCTATAGATATTTTTGGTTTAGCAATTAACCATAAAGCATTCGAAATAAAGAACAGCAGAAAACGAGACAATTTTGTGATGTATTACGTTGTGACGGATCAGCAACCGATTGAAATAACGATCGATTATCGCCCACAAACGCTTCCAGCAACATTACGATTAGTGGAAACCAGTCGAGATTTACCAAAACAATTGGCGCAATTTACACCGAGAGCCGAAAATATAATGCCATCGCCTTTTAGAATTACCGATGCGGTTATGATTAGCCAGCCCATCAAGCAAAAATAATTGTCCACTGAAAACAAAAAACTCAGGTTAAACTGCGGTAAATTTGCAGTCTCTCCTGAGTCTTAATTTATATAAACGTTTAATTCTAACGAAGAGGAAACTATCTTACGACTAAGCGTTTAGGTGCAATCTGTTGATTATCATCAATGAAACCAACCCCTAGAAACAAATCATTTGAATAAACTCTAACTTGAGAGTCAAGTGGAAAAGATACAGCTTGTTTAGCGTTAACTGGATTGCCATTACAAAAGTAACTTGCTCGTTCGGCTTCTAATTCAACTTCTGGCAACGCCTTAACCGGCGAATCCATTGCCAATAACAATGCATCTAACGCTACAAAACTGCTGTCATCCATTATATCTAATTCATTATCATCAATGCTCTGACGTATCGCTAACAGCTCATCTAAAGTAATAACTTTATCTGCCGGGTAATCGGCCACATTAGAGCGGTGTAAACGGCTTACAAATGCGCCACAACCTAATAGTTGCCCAATATCGTCCACCAAAGATCGAATATAAGTGCCTTTACTACAGTGCACTATCATATCGACTTTATTGTCTTCAATCTTTTCGATTTGCAAAGAATAGATAGTGATTTTGCGTGCTTCTCTGGGTACTTCAATACCCTGTCTTGCATAAGAGTAAAGGGGTTTACCTTGATACTTTAAAGCAGAAAACATCGAAGGTACTTGATCAGATGTACCAACAAAGCTCAAACAGGCCTCTTCAATTTGCCCATTAGTGACCTCTACAGGTTTACTTTCAACAACCTCACCATCTGCATCAGAAGTTGTAGTACGTACTCCTAATGTTGCCGTTACTGAATAGGTTTTATCGGCATCAAGTAGAAACTGAGAAAACTTAGTAGCCTCCCCCAAACAAATAGGCAACATGCCTGTTGCCAAGGGATCTAACGCGCCGGTATGCCCAGCTTTTGCAGCATTGAAACACCGTTTAACCTTCTGAAGAGCATCATTGGAAGATAATCCCAAGGGTTTATCGAGCAATAACATGCCGTCAATCCCACGACCTTTACGCTTTCTAGCCATTAATTATTTTCGTCCGTTTCCTGATCTTCTTTATCTAAGTCACGACCTGCTTTCAACGCGCGCTCTTTATCGTCATTTAATGTTTGTGACACTAAAGTCGAAATACGAATACCTTCAGTAATTGAAGTATCTTGATAAAACTTCAATGCAGGTACCGCACGCATACGCATACGCTTGGCTAACAAAGTACGAATAAAGCCTTTGTTATCTTCCATTATTTGATTGAATAACTTCAGTTTTTCTTCATCAGTCTCAAAAAATGTCACATAGACTTTTGCATGGGCTAAATCTCGAGAGACATCAACGCCAGACACAGTCACCATGCCTAAACGTGGGTCACGATTTTTAAATTCGTTTTGGAAAATGCTGGCCACTTCTTTGTGGATTTGCTGTCCAACTCGTTCAGTGCGGGAAAATTCTCTAGCCATACTGACACTCCTAAATTCCAGTCAAAAACGGAGGCTTAAGCCCCCGTTTTAAATTAAATTGAAACGCGAGGGTTAAATTTCGCGTTTTACTTCTACGGTTTCGAATACTTCGATTTGGTCACCGACCTTAACATCGTTGTAGTTCTTCACGCCGATACCGCATTCCATACCGTTACGTACTTCTTGTACGTCGTCTTTGAAGCGGCGAAGTGATTCAAGTTCACCTTCATAGATAACCACGTTTTCACGAAGCACACGGATAGGCGCACTACGTTTAATGTTACCTTCAGTTACCATACAACCAGCGATTGCACCAATTTTCGGTGATTTAAATACATCACGTACTTCAGCCAAACCAATAATTTGTTGTTTGAACTCAGGCGCAAGCATACCGCTCATTGCTTGTTTAACTTCATCTATCAGGTCATAAATAACACTGTAGTAGCGTAAGTCGATTTCTTCAGCTTCAATAATACGTCTTGCAGTAGCATCGGCACGAACGTTAAAGCCAACCACAATGGCGCTTGAGGCTGCAGCTAAACTAGCATCAGTTTCAGTAATACCACCAACACCGCTACCTACAATAATGACTTTTACTTCATCAGTAGATAGTTTAGTTAACGATTCTGAAATTGCTTCTACAGAACCCTGAACGTCAGCTTTTAATACAACATTAAGTTCGCTAACATCACCAGCTTCCATATTGGCAAACATGTTTTCAAGTTTAGCTTTTTGTTGTTTAGCTAATTTCAAATCACGTTGCTTAGTGTGACGCTTACTTGCAACTTCACGAGCTTTACGCTCATCTTGCACAACTAAGGCATCTTCACCTGCAATAGGAACACCAGACAAACCTAGCACTTCTACTGGAGTTGAAGGACCGGCAACCGTTACTTCATGACCATTTTCGTCGCGCATCGCACGAACTCGACCGTATTCAATACCACAAAGCAAGATATCACCCGCTTTTAACTCACCTTCTTGTACAAGCACAGAGGCAACTGGTCCACGACCTTTATCAAGGCGAGATTCAATCACGATACCCTTTGCTGGGCCTGTTGGTACGGCTTGTAAATCTAGTAGTTCAGCTTGCAACGAAATCGCTTCTAGAAGCTCATCGATGCCCATACCTGTTTTCGCAGATACGTTTACGAATTGGTGTTCACCACCCCATTCTTCTGAAATAACTTCAAGTTGCGATAATTCAGTCTTAACACGATCTGGGTCGGCTGCTTCTTTATCCATTTTGTTAACCGCAACAATCAAAGGTACGCCAGCAGCTTTGGCATGCTGAACAGCTTCTTTTGTTTGTGGCATTACGCCATCGTCTGCGGCAACAACCAAGATAACGATATCTGTTGCGACTGCTCCACGAGCACGCATTGCGGTAAACGCGGCGTGACCAGGAGTATCTAAAAATGCAATACGACCATTATCTGTTTCAACACTGTAGGCACCAATGTGCTGGGTAATTCCACCCGCTTCACCATCGGCTACTTTAGCTCTGCGGATATAATCCAACAAAGACGTTTTACCGTGATCAACGTGGCCCATAATAGTCACCACTGGCGCTCTGTTTTCTTTATCGCCAGAAGCCTTACCAGCTAACAATTCATCTTCTAATGCGTTGTCATTCACCAACTCGTATTTATGACCCATTTCTTCAACTACTAGTACAGCAGTGTCTTGGTCTAATACTTGGTTGATGGTAACCATCTCACCCATTTTCATCATCGCTTTGATAACTTCTGTGGCTTTAACGGCCATCTTGCTGGCAAGTTCGCCAACATTGATAGTTTCACCAATACGAACAATACGTTCTACAGGTTGCGCTGGTTTATTAAAGCCGTGCTTAAGATCGGCACCAGCATTCTTTTTCGATTTTTTACGACGACGAGAACCGCGCTCGACTTGTGCATCTTCTTCATCTTCAGCTTCTTGAGCGTAACGGTTAGAGTGCAAATGCACTTCTTCAGCTTCCTGCTTTTTACGACGCTCTTCTTCTTCTTTCCAACGACGCTCATTTTCTTCTGCTAAGCGTTTTGCTTCTTCAGCCGCTTTTTTCGCATCTTCTTCAAGTTTGCGCTGAGCTTCGTCTTCCTGAAGTTTACGAATGCGTTCAGCTTCAAGTCTTGCTTCTTCTTGCGCTGCTTTTTCTTCCGGTGATAACTGCACTTCTTCTTTTTGACGAGCAGCAGCATCCTTTTTCGCTTGTTCTATTCTTGCCGCTTTCTCAGCTTCCGCTTTAGCTTTAGCTTCTGCGGCTTTGATTGCTTTTTCTTCAGCGGCTTTTTTCGCTTCTTCTGCAGCTTTACGCTCTGCTTCAAGTTTTTCCTGCGCTTCTTGCGCTTTACGCTTAGCTTCTTCTTCGGCTAAACGCGCTTCTTCAACATCAGTACGTTTAACGTATGTGCGCTTTTTACGCACTTCAACTTTAACAGCTTTCGACTTACCTACACTTAACGTACTGGTAGTCTTGCGTTGCAAGGTCATGCGCTTTGGTCCTTCAGAACCATTGCCACCGTGAGATTTGCTCAAATGATCAAGCAATTGACGCTTTTCATCTTCAGTGATCATATCACCTACTTTTTTAGTCAAACCTGCGTCTGCAAACTGCTGAACTAAGCGATCAACTTGAGTTCCTATGTCGGTGGCTAGTTTTTCGATGGAGACTTCTGCCATATAGCTGTATTCCTCTTGTTGATCTTACTTATTCTTCACTAAACCAAACGATGTTACGTGCAGCCATTATTAGCTGTCCGGCTTTTTCTTCGTCTAGTTCTTCTATATCACTTATTTCATCAGTACCTTGTTCGGCTAGGCCTTCAAGGTCTGTAATTCCTCGACTTGCTAGTACGTAGGCCACATGGCGCTCCATACCTTCGAGGTTTAGCAATTCTTCTTTTGGCTCAGAAGCTTCTAATGACTCTTCATTTGCCAATGCTTGGGTAGTCAGTGCAGCTCTCGCTCTACCACGAAGTTCCTCAACCATATCTTCATCGAAACCTTCGATGGCTAGTAATTCATTAGCAGGAACATACGCAATTTCTTCTACAGTTGTGAAGCCTTCATCCACTAAAACAGCGGCGAAATCTTCATCAATATCAAGGCTATTAATAAATACCCCTAATACTTTTGAGTTCTCTTCTTCGTGCTTAGAGTTCAGGTCTTCAACGGTCATGACATTTAATGTCCATCCCGTTAACTGACTGGCTAAACGTACATTTTGACCGCTACGACCAATTGCCTGCGCTAGGTTGTCGGCTTCAACAGCCACATCCATCGAGCCCGCATCTTCGTCAACAACGATTGAAGCCACTTCAGCAGGTGCCATTGCGTTGATTACGAATTGAGCTGGATTTTCATCCCATAATACGATGTCAACACGTTCACCACCAAGTTCACCAGAAACCGCTTGAACCCGAGATCCACGCATTCCTACGCAAGCACCAACAGGGTCTAAACGTTTGTCGTTGGTTTTCACCGCAATTTTAGCCCGTGAACCTGGATCACGAGCAGCAGCTTTAATTTCTAAAGTCTCTTCTGCGATCTCAGGTACTTCTATACGGAACAACTCAACCAACATATCTGGGTGAGTTCGGCTAATAAACAACTGTGCTCCACGAGCTTCAGGACGAATTACGTATAACAATCCACGTACTCGGTCACCCGGACGGAAAGTTTCACGAGGTAACATATCGTCACGATAAATAACGCCTTCAGCGTTATTACCTAAATCGACAATTACATTGTCGCGATTGACTTTTTTCACTGTACCAGTAACCAAATCACCCACACGGTCTTCGTATTCAGCGATCATTTGTGCACGTTCGGCTTCCCGTACTTTTTGCACGATTACCTGTTTGGCGGTTTGAGTAGTGATACGGTCAAATTTAATAGACTCAATTTGGTCTTCTATAAACTCACCCAATTGAATTTCAGGTTCATCTACTTGGGCTGCAGAGAACGTAATTTCTGCATACGGGTTTTCTTGTACCTGATCATCAGGAATAACTAACCAGCGACGAAAAGTATCAAAATCACCAGTTTCACGGTCGATGTTAACTCGTACTTCAATTTCGCCTTCATTTTTCTTTTTAGTAGCGCTGGCAATAGCATATTCTAATGCCTCAAAGATCTTCTCTTTGGGAACCTGCTTTTCATTTGAAACGGCTTCCGCCACTAACAAAATTTCTTTATTCATCGTTGCCTCACTGATTGCTTCCCTAAGAAAGCGCTAATATGAATCTTTCTTAAAATGTTGGAACCAAATTACCTTTTTCGATATTTGCCACGGCTAAAACGTATTCTTGACCATCAACTTCTACCGTTAAATTTCCATTGTCGACACTCAACAATGTACCTTTAAAGTTTCTTCTATCGTTCATTGGCATACGTAAGCGTACTGTCACAACCTCTCCAATACACTGCTGATAATGTGCTTCTTTAAAAAGCGGTCTATCCATGCCAGGAGACGACACTTCCAAATTGTATTCAGTAGTGATGGGATCTTCCACATCTAACACTGCGCTAACTTGTAAACTTACGTCAGCACAATTATCTACTGTAATACCATCTGGATGGTCGATATAAACACGCAATGTTGAGTGTTTTCCTGCACGAACAAATTCAATTCCCACGAGCTCAAAGCCAATGGCTTCCACTGGTGCAACTAACATGTCCGTCAGTTTTTGTTCAAGTTGTGACAAAAATAAAGCTCCAAATACGAAAAAAGGGCGAAAAGCCCAGATAAAGTAAACCAATAATAACAACAAAAAGCCCCGTACAAGCGGGGCTTTTTGTTTCTGGACCCTAACCCACTATCCAACTTTAATGGACTGCTTAACAAACTGAGCGCGAGACGCTAAACAGAAGTTGTGCGGACCGTCGAATAAGTGGTCGCAAGAATCGACTCACCAATAAGGTAATCTTAGAAAAATCAGTGTCTTTTCTTGCAGTTTCTTAGCTAGTTAAACCAACTAATCGAGACGTTACTATCCAATTCAGAGGGAGCCCGTCTCAAAAGATGGGCATAGTATACGGACGTACGCCTTGACATGCAAGGTAAAGAATATAATGGGTTACTTAAACATCATTCTAATCGGCGATAAAAATTAGATATCTGCAACCCTAGGCTATTTAAATTTTGCACGGTTATTATTCAATAACCATTATCTCACTACATAAACCTAATCTCATCATGCCAAGTCACTTAAACAAACATTTAAGTTATGTTGATTAATTGAGGACAGCAACAAAACGTGACGTTTGACTATGCTTCTAAACTCCTCATTAGTTGTAAGATCATCAAATACCGAGGTCAAATCCATAATTGCATCGGCTAGTTGTAGCGGAGAGTCAGCGTGCTTCTGTACTAATGCAAGTAAAGTCTCAGCGATTGGATCAACTAACTCTTGTTGCTCTTTGTAACGTTTTCCAACAAATAAACACCAAGCTGCGATAGGAACACATAGTAATGATATGCTTCTTTCTTCTTTGATGTTGTCTCGAATTGCATTGAGAATTCGAAAAGGTAGTTTTTGCGAACCATCCCACGCTATCTGTGCCAGCAGATGACGAATATGTTTATTATGATAACGATTGATAATATCGTCTGCATACTGATCTAAATCCATAGCATCAGAGTTACCTATTGAAGGTAATATCTCTTGGGAAAGTAATTTTCTAATAAACTGTTCTATTGGCGCTATACAAATCGCCGAATAAACGGTTTCCAGTCCGCACAGAGTTCCAAGGTAAGCTAGAGTCGAATGCGTACCGTTTAATACCCGTAGCTTTGCTCTTTCGTACTTGTGAACATCGTCAGTAAATGTCACACCCACCTTGTCCCAAGCTGGTCGAGGTCCACTGAACTTATCTTCAACTACCCATTGGCTAAAGGACTCACGCTGTATTGGCCATGCGTCCTCAACGCCGATTTTACCTTTGGTTGTTGCTCTTAGTTCGTCATTTGTGGCAGGTGTAATACTGTCTACCATAGTGTTGGGAAAACAAATATTTTGCGCTATCCAGTTAGCTAATGGTGTTGAAACCTCTGCAGCAAAAGTCATCACCGCTTTGGCCAGCTTATCACCATTATCAGATACATTGTCGCAACTTATAATGGTCAGTTGTGCATTTTGTTGGGCAAAACGTACCTTTAATGCTGCGACTAACAAACCGATCGCTGAAATAGGCGCTTCGGGGTTAGCCAAATCATGTTTGATATCGGTATTCTGCCAATCAAGTTCGCCCTTATTGCTCAGGCAATAGCCTTTTTCTGTAACGGTTAACGAAATAATATGCGTATTGGGATCGGTCATAGCATCCATCACTTGCTTACGCTGCTCACCCAAAACAAAAATTTGATTAAAGGCCCCTATAATCTGGACATAAGGTGAGTCGTCCAACACCATCAGTGAATATAGGTTATCTTGATATTTCAACTTATCTCGTAGATCTTTACTACGTAACGATACCCCATCAATTTTCCAGTTTCCGCCTTGCGCAGACATAGCTAAATCAGTGTAAACAGCTTGATGAGCTCGATGAAATGCTCCTGGGCCTAAATGCACAATACCGCGCGCAGTTGTTTCCAGGTCATATTCTGGTTGACGAATCTCTTTAGGTAAAGAACGTAATACTTGTCGATCTAATCCTGACATCAAATTAGCCTTATAATGTGTAAGCTTTGTAGCTAGGTTGTATGTTAAATCTACTGCCAATTACGCAGCATCATCTTTACTTAAATGGTGTTATGAAACCAAGGTTGTTAGATAACGGCAATCGATTCTTCGCGGGACATCATGTCTCGCAGTTTCCGATGGAAAGGCCCGTGCATCGTCATTAAACTCCAGGGGATTGAAGAAAAAAGCAGATTTAATCACTTGGTGTGTGAATCCTAACATAACTTCTACGATATGTTGAAACCATCAAGCAGGACCAACCACTTGGAAATACAGGTATTCCAACCGTAAAATAAACCAGCGAATTGTTGCCTAAATTAATTATAAACTATTGGCCGTTGACATCTCTGTTCGATTGATAAAAGCCCTACTTTATTGTGATTACTACAACACTAATTTCAGCTGATGAATTATCATTCCTCCCCAACCCACATAAATCTAAATGATAATAGATATCATTTGCATTAGCATGTTTATTTGTTTTAGAATAAAAAAACACATCATTTTCTCAAAACAACTAAGGAATATTAATGCGCGACACATCCCAACTTAAATCGAAGATAAAACCATTAGCTGCAATAGACAAAAGACGCTTGGGATCAAGTGCTCTAATGGCCGCGTTAACATTCGGTTCAACTCTCGTTTATGCTGAAGACACTGACACTTGTAAAATTGAAGGGAAAAGTGAAGTTGAATGTGCAAAAGAAGCTGAATCTTTAGAAAAAATTAAAGTACACGGTGTTCGTCACTCTATTTATAATGTGAAAAAGTCAGGTGACGTACGAAGAGTCATTGATCTCGCCGATACCCCACAAACCATAACGGTATTAACAAAAGACCAAATTTTAGAATCCGGTCGCACTGATCTAGAACAAATACTGTCAACCCAATCAGGAGTTACCTTAGGTACAGGCGAAAATGGTAATGCCTTTGGGGATAGGTATGTAATTCGTGGACATGAAGCTCGCAGTGATATATTCGTTGACGGATTACGCGATCCTGGAATGACCACCCGTGAAAGTTTTGCTACCGACCAAATTGAAATCACTAAAGGCCCCAGCGCTACGTTTGCTGGACGCGGTTCTTCAGGTGGTGCGGTTAATAGTATTACTAAAAAAGCAGATCCTTCATATAATTTTGGCCGTGTAGATGCTGCAATAGGAACGGATGAATATCATCGAATTACTATCGATACTAATATGGCTGTTTCTGAGAATTTAGCGTTTCGGATTAACGGTTTAGATGCTTATGAAGATGCACCTGGCCGCGAAGGTATCGTGAGAAATCGCGAAGGTTTATTACTTTCAACGACTTACTTGCCTACTGACAAATTGTCTTTCAGTGCAGACGCCTATTATATGCAGGCGGAAGACGTACCTGATCTCGGCAGTTATTTTGATAGAGTGGCTAGAGAGCCAGTTTCCGATATTCCAGTTTACGCTCAATCAGAAGACTTTTTAGATAGTGAAGTATACGCGCTAACATTATTCACAAACTACGAAATTAATGACCAATGGCGTATTTATAATGCCACTCGTGTAGGTAAAACCGAGAATGGCTACCTAACGACTGGCGCTAGCGGCAGCACACGAGACGAAACAGATCCTGAAGCGCCTAATGCAGACACTATTACCTTAAGTACGCACCAAGGTAATCAAGAAGTCGATTATGTTGCCAGTCAATTTAATCTATTTTGGAACACTAAATTATTAGGCGTAAATCACAAAGTCGTGTTCGGATTTGAGTATTCAGATGAGTCAGTGGACAACGGTGTTTATAATATTACCTACGGTAACGAAGGTAATTGCTTAGTGAATGGTCGAAATGGCGTCAGCAGCGGATATTGCGCGCTGGACGGAAATGGAAACGTGGTCAGCGATGTAAGTAACTTAATGAATCGTAGCTATGTTGAAGGTGACTCAGATGCAGTGTTCGACATACAAACCACAGCGTTTTACGTAATGGATAACATTGAACTTAATAAACAATGGGAACTGTTTATAGGTCTACGCCAAGATAGCTTTGACTATAGTAACGATACAAACAGCCGCAGCGGAGAACAACTATTTGCCTATTCGGATGATCTAACTAACGGACATATCGGTTTGGTTTATCAACTGGATGAAGACATTAATTTTTATTCTACATACAGCACTGCTACCAATATTAACGGTGGTGAATCCGATTTAGGGGCCAACTGCGGATATGGTGGCCTTTGCGGCACACCAGATCAAGCGCAACAATCCGACCCTGAACGAATTGAAAATATTGAAGTGGGTACAAAATGGCAATTTATGGATGATGAATTGTTAGCTACAGCCGCCATTTTTCAGATAACCAAAAGTGACGTAATGGAAAGTGTAGGCGATGCTTATTCCAGTCTAGGTTCGTTAAATACAGGGAAAAACCGAGTAAAAGGGATAGAGTTTGGCTTAACGGGTGAGATTACTGAGCAACTTAGCGTTCAATTTAGTGCGGCATTTATGGATTCAGAAGTCTTGGAATCATTTAATGACGAGAATATTGGTCGCGCTTTGAGTAACTTTGCGGATAACAGTTATTACGTGCAATTGCGTTATCAGCCTACAGAGAGTTTCGTAGTGGGTGGAGATTACACCTACAAAAGTGAAATGTATGGTGGACAACCAGACACAGCAGCTGGCTACGATGATGACATAGGAGCTTACTCAATAGTAGTGCCATCCTACAGTGTGGTTAATTTGTTTGCTAACTACTACGTTTCTGAAGATCTGACGTTACGTTTAAATGTGGGTAATCTACTGGATGAAGAGTACTGGACAGCAGCATACCGCTCAGGTTCTTTCATGTATATTGGTGACGGCAGAAGCGTTCGTGCTGGTTTAACCTACGAATTTTAATTAAGAAGGAAATAACAATGGTTGTGATTGAACAACTTCTATCTCAAGGTGAGGTGAATGTTTACCGTCAAGTGCTAAATGAATTGCAATGGCAAGACGGCGGAACTACAGCTAAAGGAATGGCAAGTTCAGTAAAACACAACACCCAAGCAGATCCCGAAGATGCAAATGTGCGCCAATTGGTTAATAGCCTCTTAGCGCGCATGGGCGAAACCCCAGAATTGGTTTCTGCTGCCCTTCCCCAACATATTTTCCCGCCTTGTTTTAATCGTTATGAGAGGCAACAACAATACGGTTTTCATGTTGATGCTGCCATTATGCGGATCCCAAACAGTCAAACAGTGATGCGCAGTGATTTGTCGATGACGTTATTCTTAAGTGACCCCAAAGAATATGAAGGTGGCGAATTAATCATTACAACCGAGTTCGGTGAACAAGCAGTGAAATTACAAGCTGGTGATGCGGTGTTATATCCCTCAAGCAGTTTACATAAAGTGACGCAGGTAACGAAAGGTGTGAGGCTAGCAGCAATCACTTGGATACAAAGTATGGTAGCTGACGTGAGCTTACGCCAGTCTCTTTATCAGCTAGATAGGACCATCCAAGTATTAATGCAAAATGACACTATCAATCGTGCAGAATTAGATAGTTTACACAACGTTTACCACAATCTTATTCGACAAAATGCGCAAATTTAAGGGCTTGTAAATAGCCCTTGGATTAGTCTAATTTTTTACTAATGAAAACGAATAGAAAGCGAACGAGTAGCTAAGTAACTAATTTAATTTACTTTATTTTAACAATTCCGTTTTGTACAAAATTCAAACAAACGTAGGTATATATTTTTTACCGAGAATTCTTGCGCTTCTGAGCCCTTGTATGTATTCTAATCGTTACACTACCGTAAAGTGTCATAATAAAAAGAGAGTAAACTCTCAAAAAGGACTCTGGGTTATGCAAGGAAATAGAGCGTTTGTAATTTCTCCACAAAAAGACGATATTAGCAAAAAACGGCATTGTAAATTAAACCATTTTTTAGACCTCGTTGATGCATGTGGTTTTGACTTGCAGGTTGGTAGCTTTTGCCCCAAATCTGATTATATTGCGTCCTTCGACGTTATATTTGTTGATTGTAAGTCAATTAACAAAAGTTCAATTCAGCAAGTTCCGGTTCTAAAATATAAAAACCTAATCAAAATTATTTTCTTTAATTCAACGAATAATTTGGACTTCGAAATTGCTGCCATCAAGCAAGGGGTCACCGGTATATTTTACGCTGACGACAAATTAGAAAATGTCATAAAAGGCATTAACACCATTAAACAAGACAGGAAATGGTTTCGCAGAAATGCGCTAGAGTTGTTAATTAACGAAATGTTAAATGATGCCAATTTTTCCAATGAAATAGTCGATAGAAGTCAAACAGGTTTCTGGCAGCAGTCATTAACCAAACGCGAACAAACTATTGTCAAATACATAAGCCAAGGTGCTCAAAACCAAGAAATAGCTGACCAACTTCACATAAGCGTCAATACAGTGAAAACTCACATTTATAGTATTTTTAGAAAAACTAATTGCAGAAACAGAGTGGAGCTAATTACTTGGTCTAGGCAAACAACAGAAACAGCCTGCTAGGCTGTTTCATTTGTTCATTTAACTTTAACGGGCGGCGGCCCGCAAATTTAAGATATGAATAACTAGGCTCGCGCTTTCCAAACCCCTTTATCAATGCCTTTTAACACCAACTCAGAAATTGCCTTTTCAATGCTTTGTTGAACACAGGTAAACATAGGTTCATTGGTAGTATAACCTGCTTCAATTTCCGCTAAACGTTTATAACTGATATAACGGAATAGACCAGCTCGAATCTCTTTGCTGAGTACTTTTTTACTTGTTGATACTGAAACTAAAACTTGTCCTGTGCGAACATCAATCGCCCTCATGTAAACGGAGATTTGATCCTCTCTAAATAATTCAGACGCATTAATCCCAAAATACTCCGCGCCAAACCCACCAGTCTTAATGTTAGAGTCATAACTAATTATTCCTCCCTCAATGATAATTTTAGCCGTGGTTAATGGTGGTAATTCGGTACTTTCATTTGTGTTGTTATCCCCTTGTATCGCCGCCCTTACGATTTTCCTTTCGGTTAAAATATTCTGCAAGCCTTCCCGCTCCACCGGTAAAAACCAATCCGTTTCACTTAGTGCCTGCATTAAAATAGAGGTTGCACCTTGAGTAACAGCGGTACTAAATGAGCTGGCGCCAGTGCTTGGTTTATATTGCCCTGTTTGGTCTCTGAACGCGTAAACGGAAACGGGTATAGAACCAAAAGGTTTAGGTAAGCCTTTAAGCTCTTTCAAGGTGGCTGAATCTTCGATTACTATTGCCTGTTCAGTGCCAGGCGGAATGATATTTTTGAAGGAGCTACAACCAGTTAATAATAGTGCGATTAATACAACATAATACTTCATATTATCCGAACCTTGGAATTTCGACGATTGTTATCTCATCAGTTATTATATTGGTAATTTCTACAACAATACTGTCGGGATTGCTGGTTATTAATTCAACTTGAAATTCACCGCTCATAAAAATGGAGTCATCAGAAAAAATACTTTCGATGGGATCACCATTCTCGTCATAACTCACCTCACCGAATGCCAAATCGGTAACTTCCCGCACGATCCTATTGATATATGCGCGTTCTAACGAATCTTGCAAACTTTCAGCGTATGTCCGTTCACTACTTGATGCGGTATGGGTATTTTGTGCATTTGCTTTACTTAGCAGGTAACTGCCATTTAATGGACTGCCGCCGAAACTTGGATTAATTGGTTCGTAAACTAATTCGGTCGCTAATATTGGTGAGGAGAATAACCCCACGAGAAAAGTAATATTAAGTATTTTATTTTTTTTCATATTTTCACCATTCATCATCAGCAAGGTCAGGGTTATCTTGAGTCGTGCCTGCTCGAGATAAAGCATCGACTAATAAAACAACCGCAACTTCAACTCGTTGCTTGATTGGGGTTTGTCTGCGCCCCATATAAGTTTGATAAATTGTTTTGTTATCAAACTGCACTGTTAATTTTGTCCCTGCCTGTGGAACAATAATTTCTTTAATTTGAACATTTTGGCCAAATGTATTGGGGATATCACGCCAATATTTACCAAACTCATTAGCAAACTCATGACCTTGGCGACTGATTGTATTGTCTAGTAATAGACCACTTAGGGCGAAGTCATCGGCCATGACGTAACCAGATTTGGAAATTGTTAGACTAACAATTAACAAGGTTCGGCTTATTAAGGTGACAATTTTTTTTGACAGAAGTGTTACCACGTTTTTATTTATCAACTGTATTTGTATAGAAAAACCAGCGTAATTTAGCGCATAACAATAGGGGGATAATTCCCCCTATTGTTAGTCTAACTATTACAGCTGAGTAATTGAGGCAACATTATAATCACCTACTTGACTGACGGAAATACTACCTCCCGTACCACTCATACTGCCAGTTACCAGGTTATCATTACCGACTTGAGAAATAGACAGACTCATACCGTCACCAGTAATTGTCATAGCCAATGCTTCCTCACCAACGATCCAGTTGTCATTACCCTCTTGTAATATATCAATAGAATTGTCAGAACCATCAATCAGTAAATCCAACACGTTTAGATCACCAGATTGGGCAACATCTAATGTATTTAAATGACTATCATTGCTGCCACCGAGACGAATTACCGCATCATTTTGATTACCCATTTGTTCAGCATTGATTGTGTTTGCGTCTGCGTAATAACCACTCACTCCATCTTCGCCAACACCAGCTTCGGCTAACAGCGTATTTTCATCACCTTGCTGCGAAATAGAAACTTCATTGTCGAAACCGTCGAAGTTAACTGTGCTGGCAAGGTTAAGATCACCATTTTGGAAGACCGAAAAGTCATTAGATCCGCCTATAGAACCTGTGTAACCAATATTTCCATAACCAATTTGAGTAATCTCGTAATCGCTGCTGTCTCCAAGATTATCTATATTCGCTTCATTAAGGGTACCCATTTGAGTGATTTCTGCACTTGAACCATCACCTTCAAATATACCCAATTCAGCATAGTTATCATCACCTGATTGTTCAAAATCTATAGTATTGTCGTCACCATAAACATAGCCGTAGATACGGTTATAATCACCATCAGATTCTAGTCTAACGTCATTGTCATTACCTGTGATTTCAGCGATATCGGCAACGTTATAATAACCGCCTTGATATACCTCAACTTCGTTTCCGTCCCCTACAAGGGTTCTAATATATGATTCTTGCCAATCTTCAGTTTGAGTAATTTCAACTTCGTTATCAAAACCTGTTATAGAGTTATTCGCCCAGTTACCACCATCGCCTTGGTCAACAACTAAAAGGTTACCATCACCTGTAATATCATTAATTGAACGATTGAAAATAAAACCAAATGGACCACCATCGCCCATTTGCGAAATTTCTACTTCATTGAAACTTCCTTCGATAACGATTTCAGCGTCATTCTCAATGCCATTTTGATAGAGTTCTACAGCATTTTCATCTCCGGTGATTACACCGTAAATGATATTACCGTCACCAAATTGTTCAGCGTCGACCATGTTTGCATCACCCACTATGGTGACATCAAGGCCATTAAAGTCGCCTTCTTGCATTAACAAAGCTTCATTACCCACTGCATTACCAACTGGGGCTGATTGGGTTAAATTAATGACATTACCGACGGCCGCAATCATGAAATCAGATTGCACGGAAGGGTTATCATCTTTAATTGCGGTTTGTGCATTAGCAATGCTAACTTGCCCAGCTAGTACTGCTAAAATAATAGAACTGGCTACTGTCGTTTTTCTAAACTTCATTTTATTCTCCATGAGTAATTGCAAACACCTTTACTTCTTATATTGGGTAATGTTTACAACCATATCGTTACCAATTTGATGAACAATGAAACTTTGCTCACCTAATTGGTTTATATTTGCCAAATTAAAATCACCTTGTTGCACAACTTCTAGCAAGTTTTCATCACCGCTTTGCACTAAATCAACGTAGTTTCCAACGCCTATTTGTGTGATGTCAGCATAATTGCCATTACCATGTTGTGTAACATTTATGAGATTTGAAGAATTGGCAGCCTGAATTATATGTGTTGTGTTGTGTACGCCGTATTGATCAATCACTAACACGCTTTGCGATGCGTTAGAATTGACGGTACGAGCAAGACTTAAAGTCAGAGGAGAGTCTATTAGGTCTAGAGAGTCTTGTTGTGAAAAGCACGCAAAGGATGAAATGAATAAAGCGCTTCCTAAAAACACAGATCGCAAATTTTTGAGGGAGTGAACACTCCATTGTCTGTGATTCTTATTGATAGGGCTTCCAATCATCTATTACTACTCCTTTAACACTACAATTTCGGCTCTGAAACCTGCGAATGACTTTAAACCCAACTCACTACTCAGTGCTATAGCCCTAAAGTTGTATTTATATTTACTTTAAAATTCAGATAGTTAGGTGCATTCCAAACTTGACCAAATCGGCCTGTTAGCACTTTAGTGCTAGTAAAATGCATAAGCTTTAAATTGGCAGGTGACAGTTACCTTTTTGAAACTAACCCTTTAGTACTAGTATTATAAAATCGCCCAATATTCTTACCAAAAAAGTTGTATTTTTACCGTTTTTGATGGAAAAGCCATATTGAATAGCGTTAATGTGACTGAGTTGTGTAAATGTAAGACTCATTGTTTTGTTGTTTGGAGAATCTGTAACCGTCGCTTAGCCAATAGCTAAGTTTGTTTGTGTTTATTTAGGATTCTTTAATTATGAAAGCCAAACTTTCTGCGATCACACTGGCGCTGCTACCAGCGCTGGCTGCTACAAATGTGCATGCTGCAAATAGCCATGCATATAAATCAGATTCAGTAATTGTTGTCTATAAAGACGGCGTTTCTGCGAGCCAAAAGAAATCGGCAAGAGCCGGAGTTGCTGCACGTATAACAGATTTAAACAGAGATGAAATTGACGACCGTTTTTCTCATCTAATGAATGGTCGAATAGCGAAATTAAAACTAGCCGGTAAATCAGTTAAATCCGCACTCGAAACACTTAGGGCTAACCCAGCCGTTTTATACGCTGAACCAAACTACATTATAAGTAAAGCCGCACTTATTCCAGACGATCCCGACTTTGGTTCATTGTGGGGATTAAATAATACCGGACAAAGCGGCGGCATAGAAGATGCTGATATTGATGCCCCTGAGGCTTGGGATATTACCACCGGAGATAGCAGTATCGTAATCGGTGTTATTGATACTGGTGTTGATTATTTACATGAAGATCTAACCGATAATATGTGGATGAATCCGGGCGAAATCGCCGATGATGGTATCGATAACGACGGCAATGGCTATGTCGACGATATATATGGTATTGATACGGTTAATGGCGATTCTGATCCTATGGATGATCAAGGACATGGTTCACACGTATCAGGAACCATTGGTGCAACCGGTAATAATGGTGTTGGTGTAGTTGGTGTTAACCACGAAGTGTCAATTGCTGGATGTAAATTCCTTGCTGCAGACGGATTTGGTGAAACCGCAGGTGCGATTGAGTGTATCGATTATTTTGTTTCTCTTAAAGATGCAGGTGTAAACGTACGTGCACTTAACAATAGTTGGGGCGGCGGTCCTTTCAGCCAAGCATTAAAAGATTCAATTACAGCCGCAGGTGATGCCGACATTTTATTTGTGGCCGCGGCGGGTAACGATGGTACAGACAATGATATCACCCCACACTACCCTTCGAATTATGATAACGATAATATTCTAGCAGTGGCAAGTGTTAACCGTACAGATGGCGATTCTGGCTATTCTTATGGTTTAACTTCCGTTGATATGGCCGCGCCAGGCAGTGCAATTTTATCCACTACACCAGGTAATGGATATTCCAGTTATTCAGGCACATCAATGGCCACGCCACATGTTGCCGGAGCTGCTGCACTAGTGTGGTCTTTAAATCCTGATTTGACGGCCCTTGAAATGAAAGAGTTGTTAATGACCACTGGTGACGATAATGCAGTCATGCAAGGACGAACCGTAACAGGCAAGCGCCTCAATGTTCACCAAGCACTATTAGATGCAGATCCTACTCCAGGCTTTAAATTTAGTGTCAGCCCAGTGAATCTAGAAATCACCGCAGGCGAAAGTGCAATATATACTTTCGAAGTCGGTAGTATTTCTGATTGGGAAGGCGAAGTTAGCCTATCTCTTACTGATACTTCCGGTTTAGGTGTGTTATCGGCTACCACTGTTGAACCAGGTGACACCTTCACCCTCACAGTTGACACCTTAGACGATACTCCTTATGGCGATTATGAATTTACGGTAACTGGTACCAGTGGCGACATTGTTAAAGAGAAAACCTTAGGTTTATTTGTATTCCCTCAAGGCCTAAACGATTTCGTATACAGTAATAACACTTCCATACCAACTCTTCCTAACGAAGAAGATCCAGATGATATTGGTATTGATTCTGTTATAACTATTGCAGATCCATTGACAGTGTTTGGCACCAGTACGTTTGTGAATATCAGCCACACCTATAGAGGAGATTTAGTCCTAACACTCACCTCGCCTGCAGGAACATCTACTGTATTGACTGCCAATACCGGCGGCAGTGAAGATGACATTGTAGAGAGCTTCGAATCTAGTGCATTTGATGGTGAAGTAGCTACTGGTGACTGGACCTTGAATGTCTTAGACATTTATAACGGCGACAACGGCACACTTAACAGTTGGGAATTAACCATTACTGGTGTCGGAGAAGTTGCAATAGCGCCACCAGTTGCAGCCTTCAGTTATGAATCCGATGGTTTACAAGCGACCTTTACAAATGAAAGTACTGATGTAAATAATGACATCGTAAGCTACCTTTGGGACTTTGGTGATGGCAGCACATCGGTAGATGTAAATCCTGTCCACATATTCCCAGCAACGGGCAGTTATGAGGTTTCGTTGACGACTACTGACTCAGAAGGTCAATCCGATACGGTAGTGCAATCTGTAGCTGTTTCCAGTGTTGATATCGAGTTAGAAGTAGATAGATCTTATATGTCACGCTTCGGGAATTTGCGTATCGACCTGTCTTACACTGGTTCTAGCGCAGATATGGTAGATGTCTATCGAAATGGTGTGCTATTAGAAACGGTAGAGAATACCGGTGTGTATCGTGACAGAGAACGTAGAGTCTCAGGCACTACCTTTGTTTACATGATCTGTGATGAAACCACGGCATGTTCTGAAGAGGTCACGGTTTCGTTTTAACCATTAATTAAGTCAACTATAAGCCCCGTTTTCGGGGCTTTTTTACATATGTAGATTAATAAAGCAGGGTAATTTACCCACCTTAACAAACCTAAAGGTCCTGAAGTATACTCATCCCAGCTTGCCAAATTAGCTGGACAGACATAAGCGTGAGGACTATTTTAAAAATGAACTTGAAGCGTTCTGCTGGGAGCCTTTTAAGCAGTTTGATACCAAGCCAAGTCCCAATTGTTCCACTCAAGACCATGGCAATAATTAATGGAAGCCAATCCCAAAAAGCGAACCCTATCGCTCCAAACACCAACGCTTTAAGACAGTGTTGAAATGTCATACAGGTTGAAAATGTTGCTGTAAAACGCAGTTTGTCATAATTATTCATGTACATGTAACTGCCGACTAGTGGACCACTTGCGCCAACAGACATCGACAAAAACGTTGTTACAATCCCGGCAATTATTCTTCCTAATGTTGAAGTCTCTTTGATCGTCGGAGTGGTTGCCCACAATAAATATATGACAAATACCCCTAACAATAACTTCATTAATGTTAGCGGTAATTGGGTGACCACAAATGAAGCTGAAAAAGCGCCTATAACTGCACCTAACGAAAAATAAAGCAGCATTTTTCGGTCAAGATGTCGGTAGGTTAATATTGCTCTATTAGCATTTGAGCCGAGTTGCACTAAACCATGAACCGGTATGACGGCAGACATCGGCATAATAGCCGCCATCACTACTAACAAAAAAAGCCCCCCACCCGCACCAAAACCGGCGGTGACAAACGAAGTAAAACCCGCGACTATTATTAGTAGTACGCAAAGTGTGGGCGTTAAAAAATCGTTAGCAATAAAATCCATATGTTATTTCACCACAATGAATACCATGAAGATGGATTACTAAACTAATTAATCTGCGCTGCATGAATTAATGTTAAAACTCTTCAGTATCAATTTCTAATTGCGTCGCAACCGGATAACGGCCACCAGCAATCTTACTTGGTTCAAAAATCTTCTCTAGTTTAATTAGCTCTTCTGGTGTTAGGACGATTTTAGAGGCTCGCATATTTTCCTTTAAATGAGCTATTTGTGTAGTGCCTGGAATGGGCAACACATGTGGTCCTTGGTGCAATAACCAGGCGAGACTTAATTGCGATAGAGTGCATTCATGTTCTTCAGCGATAGTCCGTAATTGC
Organism: Aliiglaciecola lipolytica; assembly: GCF_018860635.1. GTDB lineage: Bacteria > Pseudomonadota > Gammaproteobacteria > Enterobacterales > Alteromonadaceae > Aliiglaciecola > Aliiglaciecola lipolytica_A. Next base: position 69,541 of record NZ_JAHKPT010000011.1, on the reverse strand, counting down.
TCAAGTAGATTCAAATTTTTCGATAAGTTTTCTGATTGAAAACGAGGCATGTTTTTTCGAATATCATTGTCTAAAAAACCACTCGAATCGGTAATATCACCACTTAAAAATCCTCGCGCTAAAGGTGAAAATGCCACAAAGGCCGTTCCTAATTCTAAACAGGTTTCTAAACAGGCTATTTCAGGGTTGCGGGTCCACAATGAGTATTCGGCTTGTAGCGCTGAAATAGGATGTTCTGCATGGGCTTTTCTTAGGGTGACGGCTGATACTTCAGACAAACCAATCCCTTTTATTTTACCTTCGGTAACTAAACGAGAAAGTTCTCCAACACTTTCTTCAATGGGAATACTTTTATCCCAGCGGTGCAAATAGTATAAATCCAACACATCAGTTTGCAGACTTAAAAGAGACTGCTCAATAGTTTCCCTTATTGCTTTAGGGCTACCATCAATTATTCGCTTGCCATTGATTCCCCGCATACCACATTTACTGGCCAAGAAAATTCGTTCACGATGAGGTTTAAGCACCTTACCTACCAGCTTTTCATTATTGCCAAAACCGTAGAGAGCTGCGGTATCAAAATGAGTAACTCCTAGCTCTAGGGCTTTTTCTAATAATCCTATAGCTTCAGTTTCCGCTGGCGGAGTACCATATGCATGACTTAAATTCATGCACCCTAAACCAATTTCAGATACCCAAGTCCCTACTATACTTCGTTGTTTCATATACCCGTTTTAACTCCATATAATTTCTGTATTTAGTCGATTTCCTCAATTAAACAACAGATAATTTCGACTCACCACCAAACCAAGAATACCTTGATGCATCAAACTTCATACGATATCAACAGATAGACGAAATGATGTTGAATTTGAGCAACTCTTAAACGTTTGCCAGTAGTGATTAAATGTAAAATATCCCAGTCTAGTTTGCTTTAAAAATTAGCAAGCTTCTCTTTGTTTAAGGCATTTATAACAGAGTCGCGTTTAAGCATTTTTTCGGTGTGATAGGCTAAATTGGGTAAAGTTGCTAAGCTAAACTCGCAGCGCTGCAACCTTGAAATAATCCAAAAGATATAGGCATCCACCGCACTCCATTGTTCTCCATACCACCAATTTCCTGCCGCTAATCTTTGCTCTACCCAAGCCAATGAATCCATTAGCGCCTCAAGCGCTTTTGCTTTCACGCTCGGCATGCCGTTTTCATCTGCAAAAAATGCGGGGATACAAAATCGAGTGACCAACGGATGTATAGTGGATGAACAAAAACATAGATCGGATATTTGCTGATATTCTGCTAAGCCAGAATCCACCTTAGGCAACAGATTAGCTTCAGGGAATCGTTCGCTAATATATTTTATAATCATTGGATTTTCAGTCAAAACCTGACTTTCAACGGCCAGAGCTGGGACTTTTGATTTTGGATTGATTTGCTTAAATCCCGCTGATTTGTGCTCTGCTTTCATTAAGTTCACCCAATGAATATCGTATTTTGCCTTCGCCTCTTCTAACAAAATCAAAGACACTCTCGAGCAACTTCCTGGCATCGCAAATAACGTTATCTCAGACATATATTACCTATGTTAATCAGACTTAGAATTGCAATTATCAGATGATGATAATTACACGCATTTAATTGCCCCGCTGTTATTGTGAAATAGCTGTGTATGTAATAGATATTTACCAGCCTCTTGGCAATAAAACATGACTAAACATACCTATAATCTAAACTGCTTGGTAACCCCTCAAAACCAGGTCTATAACAAAGCGTCAACTCAGACTTTTCGCCTTTTTGTAAGAACCAAGCAATTTGAGATTGTTGGTTTTACCGATTTCAGATAGTGCCTCGGCAACAATCGGATCATCAATATTACCGTCGAAATCAATAAAAAAATGGTACTTACCAAATGTTTTCCGTGTGGGACGAGAAATTATTGAGGTTAGATTGATATTTCGTTTAGAAAACGAAAGTAAAACTTCCCCCAAATATCCGGGATGATCATGGTCATCAAGGACGATCAGGCTGGTTTTATCGGCTTCTTCTGGTGTAGGTTGTACCGTTTTTGACATGACTAAAAATCGGGTTTGATTATTTTTATAGTCGTTAACTTCCTCAACCACCAATGGAAAATCACTTTTGCGGTAAGAGGTTGATGGAACAATAGCCGCACTCGGTATTTCTGAGTCTTTAAATCGATTTAACGATTCAATATTACTATCTGTGGTGACAATTTTTGCATTGCTAAGCCCATCTAAAAACTCAAAACATTGTCCACGAGCAACAAACTGCACGTACAATTGTTGAATGTCAGATAACGCATTAGCATTACTGATCATAGAAAACTTGATGGGCAGTATAATCTCGCTGACCACATGTAAGTCAGCAGCAATGAGTTCATCAAGAACAAGTGCGATAAAGCCTTCCGAAAAGTTTTCGATGGGAATAATACCAATATCACAGCTATTACCGATTTCTGCGAGCGTACCCACAATCGTTGGAAAATACTCCACTTGATAGATATCAGATTGATTGGCGGTATAAATACCTGTGGCCATGTCACAGAATGTGCCTGGAGGGCCTAAAGTCGCTATTTTTTTCATAACATCTTGTTCTTAATACAAGAAACCGATTGTACACGTTCCGGATACGTCGCAACAGTAGCTGATAAACTTTTAGCTGCCGAATAGGCGATTTAAGCAGGAAATTTTAGTGAAGGAATCTCATCTAAGTTGTATTTAGGATTAATAGTAACCCGATATCCGCATTTGTTTATCAACCAAGTCTTGACTTTGTTTTAACGCAGACTCTACTGTAAGTTCTTTTTTCAACGCTTTTTCTAGCAACATACCAACTTGATCTCCCATTGATGTAAATTCAGCAATAGGTACAAATTGTACTCCCAAATAAGGACTGGGCTGGAACGTAGAATGATACAAATCGATGTTATTGATGGTGTCAATTACGACAGGCGCAAAGGGTGCAGCTTGCAAATATTCAGGTTTTTTATATATTGACTTGCGAGTCCCTTGGGGGATGGATTGCCAACCATATTTTGCAGCGACTAACTGAATGTATTCGGCCGAAGTGGCCCACTGTGCAAACTTAAGGGCCGCATCCTTATTTGACGAAGAACTTGGTATTGCTAACGACCACGTCCATAACCAATTAGAACCATTCTTATATTTAGCTATGGGAGCATTGGCCATTTGGATATTTTGGCTAAACGTCGACTGAGTCGAATTAACCAAAGAACTCGCGGCAATTGAGGCATCAACCCAAATAGCACATTTTCCTTTTAGGAATAAATCTAGGTTTTCAATATAATTATTTTCCACAGCATTGGGGGGACCAAATTTGGTAAGCAAATCCACATACATAGAAACTGCGTTGTGCCACTCTTTCGATTCAATTTGAGGACGCCAATTTAAGTCAAACCAACTACCTCCATAGCTATTTACCATAGTAGTGATCATTGCCAGATTTGAACCCCAACCACCTTTACCTCGCAGACAAATACCGTAAATACCTTTTTCAGGTGCATTTAGTTTATTGGCAAATTCATATATTTGATTAAACGTAGGCTGTTTTGGCATAACAATATCAGCTTGTTTAAATAAGTCTAAACGGTAATAGGTTACCGAGGACTCAGCATAAAAAGGCAGGGCAAAAAGTTGTTTGTCTACAGAGACATCGTTTTTCACACTATCAACTATGTCGTCTAAACCATATTCTTCAGGCAATGAATCGATCGGCGCAATCCAGCCATTTTTTGCCCAGATGGGTATTTCATAAGAACCAATGGTCATAACATCAAACTGCCCTGCAGAAATAGCTAGATCAGTTAACAACCTCTTGCGTAACACACCTTCACCTAACACTTTCCATTCAAGTTGCACATCAGGATTATCCAACTCGAAATGAGAAGAAAGGTCTTTTAAAATCAGCATGTCAGCATTATTCACCGTACCTATCACTAATTTTTGATTTTGAAGATCCTTATCTATCTCTTTAGGTGAAGACGAAAAACCATGCCTGGCCAAAATATTGGCAAATCGGCCATCAGCAATCATCGATGCTAAACCTTGATTAAATAAATTCACCCACCTCTGTGCATTTGAATTACTTTTTGTAAAGGCTATATGAAACTCTTTGTCTACAAGTGGAGGGTAAACAAATTCTAATTTTCCAATCATATGAGGACGGTGCGACACGATTAGATGACCAGCGCTGTATTTATCGATTAGCGCAAAATCAATGCGTCGGGCGAACAACTTATCAATATTGATTAAATTATTTGAGACGTATTGCTTACTTAGAAAATGAGTTTGGTCAACCAAGTGTTCAGAAGCGCTTCCGCGAACCAAACCAAAATGGTATTTACTCAAGCCTTGCAATGTTTCATTGACACTATTATTTTTATCAATCACAACAGAAGTTGCAGTATCTTTGCGTTTTAAAAGGCCAATGACATCCCCTGGGAAAGGAGCAGAATATAAAAAAGTCTGAGAAAGAGTATCACTGAAATAAACCGGCAAAATTCCATCGACCTTGCCTTCAGCAGCAAGTTTCTGAGCCCTCGCTGCAGGATAATAAACAAACTCAACATGAACGTCTTTTCTTGCGAATGCTTCAGTAACAATTTGATGCACGTAGCCTTGATTGGGTAAGTTTATTCCAAGGTAAGGTTCGTGTTCTTGTGCAGCTAGCAATAATAGTTCTTTAGCTCCTGCCACGCTCATAAAGAATAGACACAACACACAGCTGACCTTAAAAATCTTAAGATACAAAAAGGAAAGATATGTACGTTGCATGCTCTTCAATTAGGATGACTCCTTTTATCCATCAACACAAAATTTAATATTCAATTTAAAGTATATTTTGTCCCTGTTCCGGGTCCCTTGCCGAATTAGCCTGTTCACGAATAGTATCTGCATCACTACTCAAATCATCTATATGTTCTGTCCCTTGCTCTTCGCTTTCTATTCTAGTTGATAGAGATTGATTATCCAATTTACTTTCCTGTTTTTTCAAACGCTTATTGGTTTTTTGGCCACTCTGCTGGCTTTCTTGAGATTCGGAAATCACCTGCTCTGCGCCGATTAATTTAACACCTTCAGGAAAAATTACTTCTCGTGCATCATCGGGCATACTAATACCCGCTTTTTCAAACTCACTTAATATGGTTCTCATCAATAACGACGATACTTTTAACAAACTGTGTTGATGCGTGTTAATCCAAAAATACACTTTAAGGTTGATTGTTGAAGAGGCAAGATTATCCACTAAAACTTGGGGTTCGGGATCATCTAACACTGCTTCGGTGATTTGCAACACCGTCATTGCTAACTTTTGCGCATCTACAACACTTGAATCATAACCAACACCAATAACAAAGTTGCCTCGTGAATTAGGGTTAGCACTCACATTTCTTATGACATTTTTATAAACTGTCGAATTGGGTATTTGAATATGATCTCCGTCAAAATCTAATAGTGTGGTTGCTCTAGCGGTTACCTGTTTTACCACTCCAATTCGGTTATCAACTTCAATAATATCGCCTATTTTAAATGGCTTTTGAATACTCAATAACAAACTAGAAATAAAGTTTTCAGCGATATCTTTAAATGCAAAACCGATGATTAAACCAACCACTCCTGTGCCACTTAAAATTGCCACAGCGAATTCACTCAAACCTGCGAAACGCAGAAAGATATAAGTTCCCAACAGAATAATAAGTAATTGAAAAATTCGACGAATGACTACTCTGATAAGTAAACTAGAACTCATGTATGAAAGAGGCTTGAGCATTAACTCTGAGATATAACGAGACGAGAGATAGAAAACGATAAAAATTGCCAAACCAAAAATCACCGAGGGCAATCCTTGCAGGAATTCTAGCCAATAGGACTGAATTTCATCCCAGATAACATTTGATTCTTCTACGATTGTTGGAGGTGGACCAAGATCGCTTTGCGCGTGGAGCTGTGGACACACTACAGCGAATAAGAATAAAGCCCTGTAAGCCCATATTTTTAGCATAAAAAATTCACACCCCATTAAAAAATGAACTCAAATAGGACTCTACACTACGTCCTTCTCGTGTGTATGAACAACATATTCAATACCGATAAGCCATGGTTTTAAAAAGCACTAATTGTTGTTGTCAGTAAAAGCACGAGCTAAATAGCGATAAGTTTTCCTAAATATATCAATTCTACTCACTTATTGAGCAAATCAATCAGTTACAAAAAGCTAAGAAAATACACTTTGCAGCTGTTGTAGACTAATTGGCTTGAGCAATGAATTGCTTATACCGTGACTCCTTAACTCTTCAGCACTGACTTCTTCGCCACTGATAATAATGAGATCACAATTAGGCTGAATTCGACTAATTTCTGTCGCTAAATTTAGGCCATTGCCATCAGGCAGATTTTTATCCAGTAGAATATGACTGTATAACTCATTCTGCGCGATCAGTTTTAAACAGGTTTCACAGGAACTGGCACTCTGCGCATTGATGCCAAGACTATCAAGCAAAAGCACGATTAATTCAGCAGAATCTGCATCATCTTCTACCACTAATACTGTTGATAACGTCTGCTTTGAACTTGATGTTAGATTAGCGATTTCAGTTTTTAATTTAGTCCCTTGCGCATTGTGCTTCAAATATTTAGCAATCGATTGATACAGTAAACTTTGATCGATCGGCTTACCAATAATGTTGTCAAAGCCCAACGCGGTAAGTTCGATGTCTACGCCTTTCATATTGGCCGCAGTTAATGCTAATACAGGCTTGGAAAAACCGTAATTTCGTATTTCAACAATCGCTTTACGTCCATCCATGACTGGCATATGAATGTCCATTACCACTAAATCAAACGCGCTGTCAGGCTGTTTAATAGCCTCTAAAGCCTGACTTCCATCTGCTGCGAAAAACACTTCTAAGCCAAATGAGCGACACATTTCACCGACTAACTGTCTTATATCAAGCAAATCATCGACAATGAGTATTTTCCCGCGCAGTGGTGCATATTGTTCAGTGGCCACTAAATCAGAGACTTTCACGTTTAAAGGCTTAAGGTTTTCCCTAAACTGTTTAGGAAGCTTTAGACTAACGGTAAATTCACTGCCCTTACCCAATTCTGAAGTAACATTTATCTCGCCTTCCATCCGTCTAATTAATTCGGTGGCAATCGCGAGACCCAGCCCAGCTCCCTGCTCTCTTTTTAGCGTTACATCTTCGAGTTGCTGAAAAGGAATAAAAATAACGTCGATTTCACTCTCAGCAATACCAATACCGGTATCACACACTATGAATCGAATTTGTTCAGGATGCTCAGGATCAAAATCAACGGTAAGGGATACCTCTCCAGAATCAGTAAATTTAATCCCATTGAACAATAAATTGATGATGACTTGGCGAAGACGAGTCGGATCAGCATTTATGAATTCAGGCACTTGAGGTGACGAATAAAATTTAAGACTCAACCCTTTTTCATTGGCTGGCATTTGCATTAGCGTCAATATGTCACCAACAAAACTGCTTAGCATCACATCTGCAGGTTTTAGTTGCAGTTTTCCTGCCGCGATTTTCGATAAATCAAGAATGTCATTAAGTAGACTAAGTAAGTGCTGCCCATTATTTAGAATTGTTGATAATTCTTTTTGTGCATCTTTGGCTTTGTCACCGTTTAATAACAGTTCGGTATAGCCCAAAATAGAAGTCAGTGGGGTTCGCAATTCATGGCTCAAATGGGCTATAAACCTGTCTTTAGAACGACTTTCAATCTCCGCGTCTAAACTTTGCTGCCGTGCTTTTTCAATCTCACCTCGAGAAATCGCATAGCGGATCGCTCGAGTAAATCTAGCGTTGGTTATATCTCCCTTAACTAAAAAATCAGCGGCCCCCGCTTTCAATGCTAATCTGTCGAGATCGTCATCCGACTGTCCAGTTAGCATGATAATCGGAACATGAGATCCTAGTGCTTGGGCCTTATCTAAAACGTCGATACCTGTATAGGCACCAAGATGATAGTCGAGTAAACAAATCTCATGATCATTACGTTTTAATTGCTCTAATGCATCTTCTAAGTTTGTCACCCAATCGATCTCGAATCGATGACGGTCGAGTTTTTCCAATTGATCGTGCGTTAGAATATAATCATCTTCGTCATCTTCCACGATCAAAATTCGCGCTGATTTCACATCCATATTAATCAATCACCTTGGTCAATTACTCTTTGTTCTCGGGTAATTCTACAATTTCGACCCAATATTTTCCGAGTGCCTTCATTACTTCCACTAGACCTTCAAAATTAACCGGTTTAGTGATGTAAGAAGCAGCCCCTAAACCATATCCTTTGATTTTGTCTTCTTCTTCTTTAGAAGTCGTTAAAATAACCACAGGAATACTTCTTAAATCTGGATCAGCTTTGATTTCTGCCAGCGCCTCGCGACCATCTTTGCGAGGCATGTTCAAGTCGAGCAGAATTAAACCGGGTCGAGGGTACATCTCCTTATCAGCATATTTCCCCACGCGCTTTAAGTAGTGCATTAACTCTACGCCGTCTTCCACACACTTAAGACTATTCAACACTCGACTTTCGTTCAAAGCATCTTGTGCTAACAATCGGTCATCATCATCGTCATCTGCCATTAAGATTATTAATGACTTTTTATTTGAATAAGGCATTTACTTCCTTTCTTATTTATTTCTTAAATTAAATTTTGTTAAGTACAGCATCAGTAGGTAATTTAATCACAAAAGTCGACCCTTTACCCAATTCACTGGTCGCAGAGATAGTCCCGCCATGTCGCTCAACAATGCGTCGACATACCGCTAGACCTATCCCTGTTCCTTTATATTCATTTCGCCCATGTAATCGCTGAAATGGAACAAATATTTTTTCTGCAAATTCGTTTTCAAAACCCACACCGTTGTCGCTTAAAATAAAGACATGCATATCGCCACTGGATTTACCATCAACGCCTGCACTCTGTTCAAGTTGGTATTGCAACTCAATCACCGGAGCAACATCTGGTTTTCTAAATTTAATCGCATTTGACAATAAATTTAAAAACAATTGGTTCATCTGACTGGGATCACCTTTTATTACAGGTAATTCAGAGACGATAAGCTTGGTTTTGCTTTCTTCAATAGCGATTTCCAAATCACTTTCAATCGCCGAAATTACAGTCGACATTTCGACATCAGTAAAATCTTTACCTCGGGTGGATACCCGAGAAAACTCGAGTAAATCGCTAATTAAATTAGACATACGCTCAGCCGCATTCTTCATGCGATTTAGATAGTCCGCCCCTTTTTCTCCGAGTTGCTCAGAATAATCGGAATGCAGCCTATCGCCAAAGGCACGAATTTTACGTAATGGCTCTTGTAAATCATGAGAAGCGACAAAAGCGAAATCTTCCAGCTCTCTATTGCTGCGAGCAAGCTCTTCTGAATAAACCGTTAACTTTTCTGTTCGCTCATCCACTTTCAGCGCGAGGTTTTGATTTTGTTTTTCCAATGAATTTCTGAATTTTTCTTCACTTACCAAATTTAATCTAGCTAACACAATTAAACCGAGTAGCAATAATGCGCTGGTGATAGCGGAAGTAAAGAAAGTAAACACAGATTCTTTTTCAGAGCGATTTAATTTGCTGTACAAAAAATTCCGATAGGTCAGTTCATTGTCAATTATTTGCGAAAACAACTGGTCTAGATCTTTGGTCAATTCGTTACCCTCACCTCCCTTGACCAGCCGAATTGCCGAACGCTCTTTATCCGCTTGGGCAAGCAAAACGGTCTTCTCCATTTCTTCCATTTTCATTTCAGTAAGCCTAATTATTTCGTCGATCAAGGCTCTTTGACCCACAATTTCAACTTCAACTACACGAACTTTTTCAATCTGATCAGACAGTTGTTTTACTGAATTAATATAAGGTGCAAGGTATTCTTCAATTTCGGTTAATAGATATCCCCGTTGACTGCTTTCAGCGGCAAGTATCATCAGATGTAACTCATCAAGCACTAAAATAACATTACCTGTATTAGTCAAACTTTCTTGGACTTTAGCCAGGTCTTTGGTAGTTTTCACCGCTAAATAAGCGTTAACACTGATTACCCCCAATACAATGATAGTGACGGTAAACCAGGTAAAAACAGTATTGCCAAATAAACGTCGTTGTTTCATATATTCTCACTCTATGACTAAACTAAGGTGAAACAACGACGTTATTCGCCAATGTTTTTATGGGAATTACTTATTGCTTGGAGCTTGTCGCTACAGTCTTGACAAGCAGTAATAATTTTATTCAATGCATCAAGCGCTTTATCACGCGGTAAATCATTCTCTAGTACTAATTTGACTAACTCGGCATTCATTGAAATCCGGTTTAAAGGACCTCTCGCGTCATGAATCATGGTTCGGATATCGAGATTTTCATTACTTGTTATCGTCATTGAAATTCCTATTACTATTACTCTTCAAAATCACCGTAGGCGTGAAGACGGTTATAAAGCGTTTTTGTGCTGATTCCGAGCATTTCGGCAGCAAGGGTTTTACTACCATTAACCTTTTCAAGGGTCGCCCGTATCAATTCTTTTTCAACATTTTCGATAGTTTGCCCAGCTGAAATTTGATTCGACGCTTTTTTATTAGAAGCGAACGGTGAAGCAAAGCTGCTCGGTAAATCAATATTTGATGACTCAGGATCACTCATAATGAAAGCCCGATGCACGGCGTGGCGAAGTTCTCTTACATTACCTGGCCAATCATATTCTGATAATCGTTTTAATTGAGCTTCATTCCAAGCAAAAGATGTTCCATTTTCCGCATTAAGCTCTTCAAGAAACGCTTGCGCTAACAAAGGGATGTCTTCTTTTCGCTCTCGTAGGGTGGGAATATCAATTGGGAACACAGCTAAACGGAAATAGATGTCTTCCCGTAATACTTTGCTTTCAGCCAATTCACTAATATTTCTATTGGTCGCGGAAACCACTCGACAATTGACGTCGATTTCTTTAGTGCCTCCCAATCGCGTTACTCGTTTAGATTCTAAAACCCGCAATAAGTTGGGTTGCATATCAATAGGCATTTCAGTGACTTCATCTAGAAAAAGGGTGCCATTTTCCGCTCGTTCAAACACCCCCTCTTTACGTCCAACGGCGCCGGTAAACGCACCTTTTTCGTGACCAAATAATTCACTACCGATCAGTTCTTTAGATAAAGCCCCACAGTTGGTAGCCACTAAGGGCCCCTCGCAATCACTAGCTGAATGGATGGCTTGAGCGACTACTTCTTTACCTACACCACTTTCTCCCATCAACATAACGTTGGCATTAGTTTTAGCCACTCTCTCAATCATTAAATACAGCTCTTTCATTATTGCTGATTCACCGATCAAGCAACCGAAGTGCAAAGAATTGTTTTGTTTTTTAGCTGTTTTTTTAGTTTTGCGATTCAACACTTGTTCGATGTCTTCACGCTGTAATGGCTTAACTAGATAATTAACATTAGGGCCGCATAAGCCTGCCAACATACCTTTTACCGAAGGGTGTCCAGTAATTAAAGTGATAAAGGTTTGCTTTGTGCTGTTTAAGTTCAATTCGTCAATTAAGTGTAGTCCGCTGCCGTCAGGCAACATAAAGTCTAGTAAAATATGATCAAAATGTTGATGCTCAAGCCATTGTCTGGCTTCTTTTAAAGAGCCAGCTACAGATACTTCATGGCCCAGAAATTCAATAATTTGATAGGCAACATCTGTAAACTCGCTATCATCATCAACCAATAATACTTTTAACACGTCATCGTCCTTTAAAAATCAGTATGTTGAAACAACATAAATTTGTTACGAAGTTGAGAAACATCACTTAACTATTTGCAATTCTTATTCTTATTGTTCCTGAACTCGTTTTTTCAATCTTCAGAATATGCTTCCATTTTTAGTTCATAATAGCCGGATTGACCATTAACCTTGCATTTTTTAGTACCAACCTATCATCAAAAAATTAAACGACATCATTGTTTTAGTAACGTTTTATCGACGAATAAGTGTCCACTCAAAGCTCACTAAGCCAAATAATTCGTGCAAATTTTTCACACTATTGAAAATTTTACTCATGACAGATTCACTTTGAATAAGTAATCTCAGTCAAATTAACACGCCCCTAGGATATTAGACTTTAGACACCACCGAACTATTAACACTAACTGGCTTAGCCTATCCGTCTTGGTGCGCAAGTTGCAATGCTCAATTTGTAAAGCGCATAAAAATGATGGTTTCGATTTCTAGCATTCCACAGCCAAATTAAACCCATTGCGAAAATAATCCGAAGTTTCAGTCTATCACGTTGATTAGGTCAATCACATGTAGATTGCAGTCGACAGGCTCACTAGCCACTTACGATTAAAATTTCGTACAACCGTCTCTTGACACATAAAGATAAGGTGTATTTATAGGTGAAAAGATTAGCTGGCATATCCATTCTGATAGCAGACGATAATGCGCTGACGTTGGAAGCTTTAAAACGTCTACTCGAGCTGTCAGGTGCAACCGTATTGGCGGTTGAAAATGGAGAACAAGTGCTAACACAACTGCACATCAGTCCCAATAGGTTTGACGTGCTTTTAATTGATATCAATATGCCTGTGATTGACGGTTTAACCGCCACCAAAAAAATTCGACAAGACCGTCGATTCGATGAGCTACCGATTATTGCCGCGACCGCCGATCACTTACCTGAAGATCAATTGAATTATTACCAAATAGGTATGAACGGGCACCTAGCTAAGCCCATTAGTTTGCACAAGTTATGTGAGGCTATTCTGGCGGTTTTGGATAAGCAACCTACTGATCTGGATAAAGCTGTGACTTGCCCTGGTTCTTTGTCTGACATTGAACTAAAACAGCAAGTGCTCGAGCGCTTTGGTCATAATCAAGAGTTAGTGGTAAATTTAATACCACTGTACGCGCAAGAATTTATTCAACAATTCGATGTGCTAAAAAGCACTAAAGATATTAACCAAATAGGTACAGCGCTGCATGCCTTGAAAGGAATATCCGGCACAATTGGAGCAAATGATGTTTACAATTACGTAAATACATTTCATGAGTCAGTGAAAAAGAATCAACTGCACGACGCTCAACTAGCGAAGATGATAGAAACGCTTCCTAAACTCCATGCTTCCAATCTACAGCGATTGCAGAATTTGTTCGTACCCACTGAAAACAATCTGCCTTCACAAGAAACTCGCGAGTCCAAATTGCAACCTCAGCAACGTAAAAAGATCATTCAGTTTTTGCAGCAAAATGATCTCACTATCATTCAATATGTCGATAAATTGCAACAGCAGTACCCTAACGAAAATGAGTTAATAACAGTCAAGAAATATATAGACCAGTTAAAATTTGAACCCGCATTAAACTTCTTACTAAATCAATCAGGCCATGGTCAACAGAGTAAAACTAATGACAAATAAACAGGTAGGTTTTGGCAACATTTCAAATCGAACACCGATAATGCTGATAGCCGATGATCAGCCTCTTGTGGTCAGACAGATTTACGAAGTATTTCAAAATGACTTCCATATTTTTATGGCAAGTGATGGGGTTAAGTGCGTTGAAATGGCAAATGAATTGCTCCCAGATATAATTTTGCTTGATATCAATATGCCGCACTTGGATGGCTTTCAGGCCTGTGAAAAAATTAAGGAAAATGTGCTAACTTCACACATTCCGGTCATTTTTATCACCTCTAATATTGATGAAGCCGACGAAGTCAGAGGTTTTGAGGTAGGCGGAGTAGACTTTATCCGCAAACCCATAAATACCACCATTACTTGGGCCAGAGTACAGAGTCACGCGCAGCTAAAACGTCAATCGGATCTGTTACGCAGACTGGCTTTAATAGACGGTTTAACTGGGGTAAGTAATCGTTATCAATTCGATGAGCAGTTAACAACTGACTGGTTATCTTGTGCTCGGGAGCAAACGCCACTAGCACTGCTGATGATAGATGCAGATAACTTCAAACATTTGAATGACAGCTATGGACACCAGGCCGGAGACAAATTTTTGAAAATATTGGCGCAAAAAATAACCTCTTGTGCACATCGTCCCGATGACTTAGTCGCGCGATATGGCGGAGAGGAGTTCGCTTGTATTCTTCCCAATACAGATCATGCTGGTGCATTAAAAGTGGCCGAAGATATTCGCAAGCTTGTTGAAAAAACGGCCATGTCGTTACGCAAAGATGAAGATAAAAAAATAGCCGTAAAAACCACAGTCAGTATCGGTATGCACTGCTTAATACCGAATAGAAACGATAAACCAACAATTTTAATTAAAAGTGCTGACCAGGCTCTTTATCGAGCAAAGGCACTAGGCAAAAACCAAGTCTGCGTATTCGATAATAGGGTAGCGGAATTCGCTTCAACGAAATAAGTAAAGGACAAACCCTGACTACGAAAAATTAGAAAACATGGTTGGATTTAAAATGGTGCTGGGCATATCCCCTGCACTTTTTTACCTGTTGTCGGATGTTCAAACTCTATGCTTTCAGCATGTAACATTAGTCTGTTAGCAGCTTTGTAACTGTCACAAGTACCGTATAAATCACAACCTAAAATGGGGTGCGCAAGATATTCACTGTGAATCCGTAGTTGATGGGTTCTGCCCGTTTGAGGACGATAACGAACACGAGTTGCGTAAGGACTGTTTAGTCGTTCCAGAACACTGTAATTAGTCACCGCTTCTTTACCGTGAATAGAACAGATTTTGACTTTAGGAAACAGGTTTGGATCCTTGGCTATAGGTTGACTAATTTGGCCAGTATTCTGATTAAGGTGGCCTTGGAGTAAACTAATATAGGATTTTTGCACAGTACGCATTTGAAATTGCTTAGCCAGATGGGAATTAGCTTGTTTATTCAAAGCAACTACCATAATACCGGATGTACCTAGATCCAAGCGGTGAACCATAGTGGCCCAACTAAACTCTTGAACTAAACGAAAATGGACCGAATCGTAATTCAGCGGGTTTTTACCCGATAACGAAAGCAAACCACTGGGTTTATTAATCAACAAAATAGACGCATCTTGATAAAGTATGTTTATCTTTTCTAGGCATTTTGGTGCCACAAAAGTATCGACAATGATATTATTCACAGCCTATACCTTGACTAAAGATGATTTACTTTTCATCAACAAAGTCACGCCACGAACGCAATACTTGGGTGAAATCTTCTAATCCACAACCAGATATGGATTCTTGATCATATAACTCAGTTCCCTCCGGCAGCTCATCAGGTCCATCCATATCCAAATCTTTTGATCTAACTTCTACTTCGTAATAATCGATTCGCAGATTGATCTCTTTACCGGCTAGCACATACTCCTTAATCTGACGCTTTTCTAATCTGTCGATTGCAACAAAAATGTCCTCTATTTTATGCTGGCTTGTTCCCAGTTCTTCAGAAAACCACCGGGAAAATGCTTCATGTCCCATTTCAAATTGGGCCACTGGAATACCTTGCAGATTACGTATAAATTGATAGTTCATGGATACCTTATGGAAGGTTTTGCGGCGGGTTAACATAAACCTCACCTTTTTGTTCAAGATGCGTCAAATAAACTCGCACATCAAATTCGATTTGGTGGTAATTGGGCAACATATGGCAACAAAGTTGATAAAAAGCTTTGTTATGTTCTTTTTGCTTCAAATGCGCTAATTCATGTACCACTATCATGTTGAGAAATTCAGTCGGGGTATGCTTAAATAACGTACTGATTCGAATTTCATTTTTACTTTTAAGCTTTCCCCCTTGTACACGGGAAACAAAACTGTGCAAACCTAGGGCGTTATCAACCACATGAATCTTCTTATCAAACACTACCTTACTCAGAGGTTGTGATTTCTTAAGATATTGATTTTTTAATGCGATGACATATTCACGCAAAGCATTATCGTTAGGTATGCTATGCACTAGCGGATATTTTTTCAGCAGATAGTCAGTTAAACGATTTGAGTCTAACAATTCGGTAATTTGCTGTTGTAAGTCAAGAGAATAAGCCGATAAATATTTAAGAGACGACACAGCACCGCATTCGTAAAGCAAAGATTGACAAGTTTACCCCGCCTAAAATCGATAGTCATCTAACAACCACGACTTTGTTGACATAAAATATTAACCGATCGCAAGCTGTGTTTCTGGAAACCTGAGACGCTTTGTTCTTGGACTAGCGAGAAAATACGCTAATGTTAATGGTCCTAACCGCCCCATAAACATCAATAAAATAATGATTAGCTCGCCTACGCCTGATAACGAACCCGTTAACCCTCTGGATAACCCTACCGTGCCAAGTGCAGATACCGCTTCGAACACCACATCTAAAAATGGGGCATCTTCACTGAGTGTTAAAATAAAGATAGCGATCCATGTTGTACCAACGGAAATCATGGTTAAGGCAAGCGCCTTATAGACGGTTTCTTTCGCGACTTCTCGATTATATAAAGTGATCCCTTTGTCTCTTCGAAGATAACTATATGTAGCCATAATTAGTACAATAAAAGTGACAACTTTAATACCACTTGCGGTACTTAAAGAGCCTCCGCCAATAAACATAAGAAGCAGCATTAAAGCGCTTGTACTTTCTTCCAAATTCTCTATCGAAAGTGTATTAAAGCCTGCAGTTCTAGGTGACACAGCTTGAAACCAGGCTGCTAACCACTTACCGCCATCGCTCAATGGCTGTAATGTTTGTGGGTTATTATATTCAATGACATATATAGCAAACAGTGCGAAGCCATTAATAATGACTGTCCCCAAAATCATTGTTTTACTGTAAGGGGTCATCGCGCTCCACGACTTTGACTTGAGTGCATCCATCCAAACGGTAAAACCTAGACCACCAGCGATAAATAGACCAGTAATGGTTAAGTTAATAGTTGGATCTTCCACGTAATGCATCAAACTATTGGATGCCAGAGCAAAACCCGCATTATTAAAAGCACTAATGGTATAAAAAAAGCCGTGAAATAAGCTTGCCTGCAACCCTAAGTCTTCATACCAATACACAGATAAAATGACAAAACCTATGAGTTCAACAAGCAGTGAAAAAAACAACACTGATTTAGCCACACTGAACAAAGTTGAAGTATTGGTTTGATTGAATGCTTCTTTAGCGACCACCCGCTGCATAAAACCAATTTTTCCTCCAAGGGCAATAAGCGTGACAACAGCGAATGTCATCAATCCGATGCCTCCGCATTGAATTAATAAAGCAATAACGGTTTGACCAAATAATGTAAAAACACTGCCAGTATCCACTACGACTAAGCCGGTTACGGTTACTGCTGAAGTCGCAGTAAACAAACTCTGCTCCCAACTAATAGAAGAGACGGTGGCTATGGGTAACTTTAATAATAACGAACCAAGAACAATCAATAACGCAAAACTACCGGCTAACACAAAAGGTGGTGCTGCATTAATTTGTTTTGCGGATTTAGTTTTTCGCTCAATTGGAGCCTGCGAGGGATGCCAAAGTAGCATGCAAGTTACCCCAACTTTGGTGCTATATGTTTAAGGGCAGCACGTTTACCACAAAGCAGTAGAGTATCTTCCGCTTTAACCGTAAAGTCACAAGCAATACGTGTAAAAGTTTTACCTTGTCTTTTTATTAATAATGTATCTATTGCGCCTTTAGTATCTACTAATAATTTACTCAGTGGAGAACCATGTAATTGTGGTTTGATATTAATTTCAACCACATAGAGACCATCACCTAACGCAATATAGTCGTTGACCATTGGATAGTTCAAGGCTTGTGCGACCCGCACTCCCATTTCCTCCTCGGGATGTACGATTCTAGATACCCCTAATTTAGATATGATAGTGTGATGGGCTTTTGTGCCAGCTTTAACCCAAAGGTTTTTAACCCCTATATTCTTTAAGCTTAAGGTACACAAAACACTCGATTGCATATCTTCACCAATGGCAACTAATACTGTATCACTGTTTTTTAGATCTAGCTCTGATAAGGCATTTTCATCTGTACAATCACAGATAACAACTTGGGTTAGATAATCTGAATACATTTCAGCAACTTTAACGTCACTATCTACGCCTGTGACAGTGTGTCCTAAATGGATCAGTTCCTGACAAGCCGAAATACCAAAACGGCCTAAGCCTATAACAGTAAAATGCGCCATGTTGCTTACTCCAAAAATCTAGCAAAGTACAAGAATTAAACCTATTGACCTGCCAAAAGAATTTAATCACCAATAAAGCGGTAACCTAGTCCAGGCTCGGTTTTTATAAAGTAGGGATCTTCAGCATCATCGCCCAGTTTTTTTCGTAACTGGGTGATGAGCACTCTTAAGTAATGGACATCGTCTGCATGTGACGCTCCCCAAATGTCGACTAATAATTTCTTTTGATTGACGAGTACATTGGGATGGATGGCCAACTTAACTAACAATTGGTGCTCTTTTTTGGTAAGTTGTACCGCTTTCTGGCCTTTAAGAACAAGAGGCTCCCCAGTTTTTATGATCAATTTATCGAATCGCAGTTCTGATGGCATGGCTTCATACTTAATATCACGTAACAATACTTTAATGCGTGAAATTAACTCTCTAATGCCGAAAGGTTTACTTAAATAATCATTGGCACCTGCGTCTAATAACCTTACTTTTTCGGCTTCCTGATCTCTGGCTGTTAACACCAATACAGGGATATCACTGGTTTCTCGGACTTTTTTCAAAACGGCTCGCCCATCCAGATCTGGTAAACCTAAATCTAAAATAATAAGACTAGGTTTTTCTTGATTAAATAGACTCAAGCCCGAGGTTGCGGTATATGAACCAATATATTCAAGATTCTCAGCAGCCAATGAAATCGAGATGAAATCATGGATTTTATCCTCATCATCTATTAATAAAATCTTAGGCTTAAGCATTATCGTCTCCATTTGGCAACAGTAATTCGATGGTACAACCCTGTTCACAGTCGACAACAGCAATATGACCACCATGTGCTTCCATTATGCCTTTAGACACACTCAAGCCAATACCACTGCCTCCTTTACCTGCATCACCAATGCGACTTGAGTAAAATGCATCAAATATCTTAAAACGCTGTTCAGGCTCTATCCCTTGGCCTTTATCCTTTACTAGAATACGAGTAAATTGTTGGACACTATTTACTTCGATTTCAACATTTTGCGCTTTGGGTGAGTATTTTAGAGCGTTATCTACGACGTTATAAACGGCTTGTTCGATAAGGGCATCCTGAATGTCCACCATTTTCAATTCGTTTTTTTTGCTGATCAACAAACGCTTATCGGAGAACCGCTGTTCAAGGCGTTTAATCACAGGCCAAATTGACTGGCGAACGAATACCCAATTAAAGGCGTTGTTTTTTAAACGTGTTAACTGCAATAAGTTTTCAACGTAATTGTGTAAACGATGACTCTCATCAATGGCACTGTTGATAAGGGTGTTTTGCTCTTGTTGACTAATCTTGTGTTGATATTCTTGAAAGGTACTGAGTGAGCCAATAATACTGGCAAGTGGCGTCCTTAAGTCGTGCGACACTGACAACAAAATATTGGAGCGGATTTCGGCCTGCTTAAGAGCTTCACTTTTTTTACGATAACGAATCGAAAATTCACTAGTCAATACGGCGACAGAAATGAAGATGATGGAGTTCATAATATCCTCCAATTCAAACATATGCAGTGAATACAAAGGAGAGGTAAAAAAGTAGTTATAAATCAGCGCACATAATATGCCCGCGATAGCGGTAGCGCTTCGACTAGATGTAACCGAAACTAAAACCACCGCCAATTGCAAAAGAAGTAATACACCACTTTTCGGTAAAATGGCAGCAGGCAATAATAAAGCGAGGATGGAAAAAATACACACTATGCCTAGAGAAAAAGCATAGGCAAACATTTTATTTTTAATTAATTTTTCGAACATTCGCTACGTGCCAATTTTAAATAATGATTGCATTGTAACGATGCGGATGAAAAAGACGCGTTAAATTTACATAAAATTTAATCTTCCAAACTGTATCAGTTTTTTATTTTATCAAGTACCTGATATGTATGCGTAATTTCACTAAAAAAGATCTCAAATAATTGAGTCCTTGAATGTTGAGGCGAGAACGCTATTCTAAATTTTGTGAGAAATGATTTTTGTCTGCTTTTCCCCTACTTGTTAAACGAACTGTTCACAAATTAATAGTAAAAAACACTTTTCATCCTTTGATTTTGTCCAAAGCGACTCTGCTACCCCGCTCCCCCAACAACATCAACACTCAAGTAACCGCTTCAGGCACATCTGTAAGACGATTACTTTCACTCAGTGAAGTTTGCCAAACACCGTTGTCATTCTTTCCAGCTTTCAAGCAAACTTCCCAACCAATCGAGGAGGTTGATGCTATTCTCGCCCTCATAAAACTTAACGCTTTATCAAATACGACATGCAATTAAACAACTCGGCTAATCCAAAAGTGTGAAAGTTAAACCTGCCCGCTCAGTTAATCGCTTTATCAAGGGTTCTCCCATAACCGTTGCAGTGGTCCAAAATCCACCCGCCTTTTCTGCTTTGCTGATGTCTTGAGCCAAGCATAAACCGGCTTGCACCAACATCTTGGCCGTTGATCCATAACCGGGATCTTTATCACCCGTCACTTTCACTGTTAGCCTCTGGCCAGCATCAGTTTTTCCTATAAAGCGCAGATCGAAAAAGCCGCTGTTTTGCTGTTTCACACTTGGACCTTCACCTGGTTTTGGCAATATTTTTTCAATTAGGTACCCGCTAGGTGGCAAAGTAATGGCTAAAGGAAAAATGCGCATGCCTAGGCCAATTGCCGATGCTGTTATGTGCGACCCAAAGCCCTTACCTATGCGTATGACTTCGTCATATTTAAACTTCTCCCCAAAAGCTTTGCCGTTGAGTTCATTTGAGCGGTGAACAATTTTGGTATTAATCACAGCCATTACAAACGGGGCAACCCAAGCATCAAAATCTTCATCGTATACCGCCGTTTGCACGTCACGCTGTACAGCACTGAAGCCATGCTCTTTTGAACATAAAAAATACGGATCTTTCAATCCTTTGCTTAACTCAGCGTCCGTTGATGCTTCTTTAAACATATTGATACCACTTGCAAAAGTGCCACCGGAGCCTGCCCCCTTCATTTGATATACCGCCATTTTTACGGTGGTACAAGGTGCGCAATAAACTTTTTGAGCTTGCTGTTGAAGGTAAAAGTTACCCAGATCTAAAGGAATAGAGTCAAAACCGCAGCAATGAACAATCCGTGCACCACTGGCTTTGGCAGTAGCTTCGTGTAGATTAATCATTTTGCGGATCCATTGTGGCTCACCTGTTAAATCTACGTAGTCGGTGCCAGATTCTGCGCACACTTTTACCAAGCTTGAGCCATACAGTGCGTAAGGTCCAACAGTAGAAATAATGACTTTGCTTTGTTCCGCCATATATCGCAGTAACATTTCATCGTCAGAGTCGGCAATAATCGTCGGAATATTTTGCTTAAGAGATTTAACAACTGAATTAAGCTTTGATTGAGAACGCCCTGCAGCAGCCCAGGCGATTTCGCCTTCTGGGTATTGAGCGACCATATATTGGCAGAGAATTTGGCCAACAAAACTTGTCGCACCAAAAATAACAATATCGTATTGAGTAGACACTATAAACCCCTTTGAAATTAGACAATTTACTTGAGTAAACATGCTTCCTTGCGCAAGCGGTTATTACCCCCAACGGGAACTGCCATAGCAATATTGTTGATTCGATTATCCGAATACACAGGCACTAAAGTGCGCTGAACTCCAATCCATTGTATTGATTGCCAACGACAACGTCTAATCAATGTGAAAATTTATTTCCAAAGGTTTTATTTCTAGCGCAGTGTTTTATAAAGTCGTAAGTTAATGGGCACAACATTGCTGCAAGTTAGGAAAATGGATTAAATCACAACGCCTAAATTGAAGTACCAGTGGTGTTGGTTTGAAGTTATTTGTTTAAAACGAATTAGTGGCAGGCATATATTTTGATATTCAAATAACACAAACAAAAAAGGCCTCGAATAATCGAGGCCTTGAATGTGGTTGCGGGAGCGTGCAACACTAGGAATATACCGTTCATTATTGAGAACATTATCGAACGACAGCAAAAAACATGATTCAAAATTAGTTTAGAACTATTGGTCAAGATTGTAACTATTTTTAGCGTAATTGGTGAACAAATAGACATCTTAAAACGATACCAGCGATTGCGTAGGCAAAAGAATTCATTAGGCTAACGTTTCCCCTAAAGTCACTTTTTAATTTCAATTGTTTCATTGCACAATGAGATATACCTCCCCCTGTACTAAACTCACCTCAATAACTCTCACTTCCCAGAAACTGATGATTGTATAGGTATTTAGTTAAACTACGAGCACATTAAAATATTTTGTTGACCTTTAATCATGATTTTTTACCCAATCGCAACTACTGAAAAGATGCCTGCCCATGTATTTATGTATTTCTTCACAACATGATTGCCAGTTTTTTAAACTCTTCATTCCAGCTCTGAAATGGCTTGAGTGAATATCACCTTGAGCAGTTCTAGGTTCAGATGCACACCAGCAATGTTAGCGTCAATCCAATCTTTCTGAGAAATCTTTGGCCACGTTACATGGAAGCCGAGAGTAAACAACAGCTCCTCGAAAAAGAAGCGCAGAACTCTGCCATTCCCTTCACGAAATGGGTGAAGTAAATTTAACTCACAAAACAAATCTGCGACCTTTTCAACGAGGTCTTCATTGTCCTGATAATCAGCTAACGCAGGAATCGTTTTAAATAATTTAATAGCTTCAGGCTCAATGCGTGTCCAAGTACAAAAACGCGTGCCACCTTTGGAAATATCAACATCTCTTGGCTTACCCGCCCACGCATATAAATCTTGGAACATGTGGTGATGAAGGTACTCTAAATGTTCGAATGAAAAATCAGCAAGTGATTGTTTGGTGGGTTCGTAGGTTCGATACCGTTCAGCGGTAAATTCAGCTTCAGCTTCTTCAAGCTTTTCTGAATCCCTAATATCAAGAAGGTTAATTAAAACGTCAGAGCCGGGGTAGCAATATTTATCATAGGCTACCCCGTATTTATCTCGCATATTTGCGTTTTAACTCTGAAATGCTTTTGCCTTCACTGCTCTTTTTCAGTGACAAACCTTCATAGCTTAAACTGACCTTAAAGTTATCCATATTAGGCGTAAACTTGGTCTTGCGGTCATTGCTAGTTTTAGAAACTGTGGTAGCCATAAAGCCTCCTATATTTCCGTTAATTTTACCTTAACAAGCGCTAAATTGCCATTCAGCTTAATTACGTGAGCAATGTGGCTACTCCGCTAGAAACTCATGAATGCATGGGTATTTATCTAGATTAAGAACGCATTAATATTTTTTATCAGCCTAGAGTAAAAATTATAGACCTCAATTTTCACTACCTTAAAATATGCCTGTCCATGTATTACTATCGGAGAGGTGTCGAGCCTAGCAATTCAAACACTCAACCATCCTTTATGGTGCTTACTGGCAAATCCAACTAAGGATAAAAACGAACTCATTTCTTTTTTAAGCAACATCAAAAATACAATGGTAACAATAAGACTAGCGTCAAAACGTGCGTAAAAAACTACTGTAGCGATCTCAAAAAATGCAGTGATATAGACCATATGACTGCACACCTACTTTTATATATGTTCGAGTCATCAAAAAGTAACCTCCATCCTCCGCTGCATGACTTACATCACATATTCAAATTCACACTGGTATTTTTAGCATTTCAATACCCATTATTGGATCATTGGGCATTTCTCAAAGTGATTGAATCAGCAATAAATGCAACTCATGTCAGTCGAAAACACTATCCAAAAAACTTTGCCTACACACCTGAGAAAAGAGCCTATTTGGAAAAACCAAGTCCAATGTATTTCTCTGACATTTTTAGCAATGAAGACCTAAACCATTTTATAGTGGCCTATCAAAATGCGGCTGATTGGTTGTGTAAACAAGTACATCAAACCATCTCCCCACAGTATTCAATTTGCACATTAGTGACCTTCCATCCAACAGATATTCTTAGTCTCAATATAGATACAAAAAATGAAATTCTCCGAAGATGGCAATCTATAAATGGTTCATCCATTTGCGCATAGTGTTCCACCTTAGCGAGAACACTGGTTCACAGAAAAAGAACAAGTGGTGCATTTATTGAGAATATGCAATTGCATATTATCTTCAAAATGAACCACATCAACTACCAACTAGGAGCGCGGTACTCGATAAGGTGAACCACCCAATGCAAACAAACGAACCACTGTTGTAATAATTGGGCGTACTACCTCATTTTTATATTTTCTCTACAGCCATGACGATTTGGTGATGCTGCGCTATACTTTTTGTATTACGACTTTAGGTGATTCCCATGCCATATTGTAAATCTGCGATAAAAATTGAAGCAACAGCAATGGCTAGTGACGTACTTTTTGCTTTTCCCAAAGCCCATACTTTTGAGTGCAAACTGGTTGATATTGAAGAGGTAAGGAAGCTAAAGCACGAGGAGAGCCATGATACATAAAGTGTTAGATGTGATGGCGCTTTCCGAAGAGGTAGCGCGAGATAGTCAGTCTGGCAAGTTAAGCAAGCAGTTGCTGGCCGAGGGGCAAACGCTCTATGGCATAAACCCCGACTATCCTGAATATCTTGAGCGAATAACCCCAGATGGTCGAAGAACATTAGGCCAATGGCGGGATGGGGAGTTCGATGCTGGATTTATCTTGCTGTATAAGTCTTGAAAGCAAAGCCCCCTTTAATGCGAGGCTTCATGGCAAATTTTGTGATCTATCACGACTAATTCGTCGATTAATTCGTTCCGACCCCTTTATTCTATTCTGCACCATCACGGTGTGGTTAATTTATCATTTTAACTACTGAGTAGTTTTTAATGTCTGATATTGATAAAGAATTTGTATTAAGGGATTTTCCTAGCGATAACGCCCCAACGCCAAATGAATTCTTTTCACTTAGCACCCAAAGGTCATGAGAATCTCCCTTTGAGAATGCGACTAGGCCCTTTTTTAATGATAAGTAATAAGTGTAAATTGATTTGTTGCCACCACTTTGGGTGGCGTTAATCACAAAAACTTCCCCATAGCTGTCTAGTTCAGCGATACGTTGCATACCTTTATTGGTATAGCTCAGCGAATTATGCGTCCATGTATTTTCTGTCTGAAATGTACTGATTGGTATTGCCAACCCAATAGAAGGGATGCATAAGTAAGCGTGGGAATACTCCTGACATGCCAGTTCTTGGTATAACTCATAGCTTCCGCTCCATCCAACTCCAACCGAGTTAACGCTTTCGCTATCAAAGTGAATTTTTCCGTTTTTAACATCCATAAACACAGATAGCGTATAGTGACTCTTGCTAGAGTGCCCTACCTTAAGGTTGTCTGTATTCACCTTTACGTAATGAAAATTAACTTTAGCTGAATCCATAGTACTCAAAGTCTCTTTTGGTTGTTTATTGGTTGCACAGCTTGCCGTGAAAGCTGCACAAATACTCACTATCAACATAAAAAAGAATCTACTTAACTGCATTATTAAAAACCTCTAATCTCTTTTAGGAATGAATCAGCCCTGAACTCTTCCTGTTTTTGAAATTGCGCCCCGGTCAGCCCTATCGGATTACTCTGATTAAAGGTGTGCCCCATCTCATGAAGTGTCAAGTCATAAAGGCCATTCATGCCAGACCTAAGGTTTGCATGGTAACCTAGCTTCCCCTCACTTCTCGTTACCGCTTGTCCATTTCTAAAGTTTGACATTTTTGATGAGGAGTAATGAATCTCGGAGCTAAACATAACTTTAGTTATCTTGCCATTCTTACCGAATGCTTGGTGAGGTACTAAGGCGTGAGCACTTCCTGTGTTGCCACTCAGCCTTTCTGAGTGAAATATATACTTTATATTGCTGTAGGTATCACGAAACCCTCTTGTATTGTCGGTCTCTAATACTGACCCGGGAGGGATTGCCAGAATATCAGCGGTCGCCTTGCTAATCATTTTATCTTGATTGATTACGTACTCTTGTTGCTCGGCAGAAAGGCCACCCCAAGCCACACCTTCGGCTAATTCTGCGTACATTAAGTTTGGGGTGTCGAGAGTGCCCACACTTCCTGCTGAGCTTTCACCACCAATTCTAGCTCCACTGGTACCATTGTTATTTCCACTAGGCTTACCAATGCCAGAAGTATCCTTAGTTGTCGCAACAGTATTACCCTTTAAATCCTGAACACTGGTAACCGCGCCATTCGTGATTGTAGCTTTGCCAATTACTACTGATACTTTCGATTTTACTCGCCCACCAAAGTGATTTACCTCTCGCTCTTCAGTTACATTTGCTTCTTCTGCTTTCTGAGTATCCGTTGCCATTTGTGGTTGCTCGGCATCTGACATCGCGGCCAAATACCCCGTCGGATCCGTCCCCGCCATCGGATTATTCATAATATACGAATACGGGTTGATACTCTGGCTACTTTCTGGCATCTGGATGAAGGGGTCTACCGACATAAAGCGACCAAGGTTATAGTCATAGATGCGCCCGTTCATATGAATAAGCTGCTGTTCGACTAACTGTTCGTGTCCGGTATATCCGCGATATTGGCCGTCCCATGAGCTTAAAGAATCCAAAATAGAGCCGGTTCCCGCATCTATTGGTTTTCCAAATATTCCATGGGCGCGATAGCGCAGAACGACCGGTGAACTGGTTCTGCCTTTTAACAAGGTGCTGGGGCTGCCCAATCTGTCAACTAAGCTGTGTACCACACCTGCTGGATAATCAGGTGCACCAGAAACTGTTTTATATAACGTAGTGTGATTACCCACAAAGGTTTTCTCTAACACTTTGTTGCCAGGCTGGACTTCTCGCTCAAACCCTTTGCCGACGTAGTAAGTTACATAAGTTTGACCACCGGTGGTTTTGGTTTGTTTGTAACGCATGCCATCGGCACCGTATTTGAAATAGGTGGTGGTGCCGTTTTTGACTATTTTTGTCGGTTTATTGTCTTTGTTGTAAATAGTCTGTGTTAACCCATTTCCGGTAAGCATATTGCCATTATCATCGTAGGTGAAGTAGTAATTGCTGCCACCTCTGGTAATACGCCTTACCGCATTAGGCCCTGCATTTCCACCCTGACCACGACTTGTATTGTAAACAAAACTGCTAGCATAATCGCTTTTATTTAAGATATTGCCCACAACATCGTAATCATAATCGTAATTGGCGACGACCATTGAGCCCATTTTCACCTGAGCAGCTTGCACACGCATTAGTTCGTCATAAACATATTCTTCTTGAAAGCCAGTGATGAGATTATGCTGTTTAGTTAAGTTCCCCATGCCATCAAAGTCATAATCAATATTTTGATAGGCGTTGTTACAACTAGAGTTAGTACCTGCACAGACAGATTGCACCGCGCCTGTGGCGGTTCGGGTGAATTTTTGATAAATGTTGGTACCAAACTTCTGAACTTTAACATTACCTAAGGCATCCATAGAGTCAATCTGGCGCAGTATTTCATCACCTGTTTCTAAATGGCGGAATTCACTGGTGAGGTAACCATAATCATTGTAGATATAGCCTAGCACTTCGCCACTGGGTGTTTTTTCCCCTTTCATGGTGCCTAAGATACTGTGATAAGCAAATTCCTGATTAAACGTCAGTCCGTCGATTTGCGTGGCCACAGTTTTTATTCTGCTTAGACTGTCGTAGCTAAAGGTTTTCACCTCACCATCGCCAGAGTTAGTAGAATCGAGTAACCCTCTACCACTGTTGGTGTCGTAATGCCATGTACGACCATTGACACTTATTACTCGACCCATAAAATCATAACTCGGCGTTGATACATTGCCGTTTGCATCTGTCTGTGTTGCTAGCTCGCCAAATTCGTTATAGGTAAAGTTCCAGATTCCCATATTCGGATCGTCAAAACTGAGTTTTTCCCCAATATCATTATATTGGGCGGTGATAATACTGCCTTTGGCATCTTTGATATAATCTGGGTTGCCCGCACTGTCATAAGCATAATAGGTTGCGCTGCCTTTCACATCAACGGTTTTTAGCAGTTGCCCAAGACTATTGTAAGTGCGTGACATGGTACCTACCGTTGAGCTGCTATTCCCTATGTCGCTAACACTCTCTCCTAAGGCGAGTGACGTACTTCCCACATCAATAGTGGTGGTTTGACCATTATAGGTATACCAAGATGTGTAACCCACCAAGCCATCAGATTGCACCTTATATTCAGGACGCCCCCAAATATCATAATTTTCATATTTCACGCTGTCTTGTTGGGAAAAGTAAGTAGTTGGGGTGCTTTGTTTTTCCACATTGCCCCGTGCATCATAAAAGGTTTCACTGGTTACCCAAGTGCCATTGAAAGCGGTACTCATCTGTTTGATGGTTCTACCCAACGAATCTTTGTATTCCATTGTGATAGGTGCGCCGTCTTGCACCGTTTTCACTCTTACCGCATAGTCTCCTGACTCCCACGTTAACTGGGTATAAACCGCTGGTGCTATATTTTGACCATTTTTAGTTATTTGGGTTTTAGACACCGTACCCAAGAAATTAATGGTATTCGTGGTGATTACACCTTGAGCATCTTCTTGAGTTAGCATCGCACCAGTTAATCGATCATATGTGGCGAAGCTAACATCAACATTCGTTCCCCATTGACGATTCTGAGTGGCTTGCACAAAATAACCATCGTCGGTCATGGTTGACGTAGTCCAGCGGTTACTTATGCTGACTTTGAGCGGATTACCGTAGATATCAAAATTCGACAGCGTGGTTTTACGCTCGATTTGCCCACTACTGTTTTTCACTTCAACGTCATAAACCACATAATCAGCATTATAGCGATTCTTGGTTGTCGTACTTTTACTTTGACGCGCACCAGTTGGTAACCCTGACAGGCTATAAGTAACTTGCTTAGTATTAGTAGATGTATCAGGCACGCTAATATAGCTATTACCCAAGTCCACGTAGACAACAGCGTTTGTTGTAGACAGCACAGTTGAATCATCGTCCACAGTCTTTGTATTTAACGTTGTCTGACACAAGTCATTTTGCGTCGCAGTTACAACGGTTTTTACATCTCCTTCTTTGTAACTATGACTCTCCGTTTCTGAAGGGTAAAAACAGAAGCTTTCACCCGACACATATTCGTTGATGTTGGGAAAATAAGAATTAACATCATAGGTTGACATCAATTGTTGATTATATGCATTCCGTTGTGTTTTTGACTTCACCATGCCAGACCAAGGAAAAGCCTGATAAAACTCAATTTCCGTTTCGATGGTATGTTCGGTATTCACATCGGTACTGGTTTCAATAATCTTTTTGAAACCTTGAAACCCACGCCCAGCGATATGAGCAGCAGGGGTACTATATTCATAAGTGGTAGGGTTAAGTGAGCCTAAGCCGTTGTCTGTTTCGAAGCGTTCAACCACGCGCATCGTATTACTGAAATTAACATAAGGGTAACCTACTCCAGCCGCTAACCCGCTATCACTGGTTAAGACATATTTCAATTGGCTATACCCGATCTCAGCTTTAGTCCCCATCCCTGTGCTGACACGATGAATAACATTCTCATCAGTAACGTCACGCTCAAAAATGAAGAAGCCCCGAGGATTATTTCCAGCACCGCTGGTTTTTGAACCATAGTACCAGCGACGTTTTTGAGCACCCGACTCAAATCCGATGCCGCTTACAAAATCGTCTAGCCCATCACCGTTTACATCGACAATGCTCATTGTTGCTAAGGCACCAATTATTTCATCATCCAATTCATAAGTCGTGAATGTACTGCCACTTTCATCCGTTAGCCACACTTCCCAGTGATATACATCGTATGAATGGAATCGTGGGAACTCTGCTCCATCTACTGCTCCACAATATTGGTTTGTTGCATGATCGTAACATTGATAGGTATAAGGTCCCTTAGTCGTTGGAACTAATAAGTCCTGTCTACCATCTCCATTAAAATCTAGAGTTTTGATGAAGCTATTGCGTACTTGACCTTCATCTTGATCACTAACAATATCGTTATATGTCAATGTTGCGAGTTCTTCTTTCCCAGTATAATTCGGTGCAGTAAATTGCCCATTACCTTTGTTAAAAATAGCGTAAAAAGAATAAAGGCCATCGGAAGCATTAGCTAACCCCAAAGTAAGAATATCTTGTAAACCATCTCCATTTAAATCTATCCAGCGCCCAGGATTTTTGCGCTTGGCTGTATCGTAAGTTGTGTTCAAATTAACGGATTTTGGCGTAAAACTGACGGTTTGGTTATTTGCATTAAACGAGGTTTGCAACCAAATGGCCGTGTCACGCACATTGGCATGCGCAATATCAATTAACCCATCGCCATTAACGTCAATCGGAGCTAGCGAAGACGACTGCGCACTATTTAAATTATAAGGAAATTCACCAGCGAAGCTAAAACCTGCACCACTTTCATTTCGAAGATAAGCTTTGTAAGTAATAATTGAATCAAACTGATTTGATGTTTGAGCTTTTGTTGCTACAAGTAAATCTTGCCGGCCATCCCCATTAAAATCAATGACAAAACTGGGGCAAAAAGTCATGGCGTTAAGATTGGCATAACTTAAATAACAGGTCGCGTCGATTTGCGTATTGTATAAGAATTGCTTATTACCATTTACAATGGTGGCAATGAGCAATTTATCATCTGTGTCTTTGTATACGATGTCTGTCTTACCGTCTAAATTATAGTCCATGTGACCTAAAATCGGTAAGTGTGGCTTAAAGGAGGCATTACCTGAGGACTCTGTCGGCACTTCATCTGGCCAAGTAGGAAAATCGGAACCTGGCACAAAACCACCACCAGACAAATATATTCCCTCACCGGATGTAACATCTAACACACCGTCGCCATCAAAGTCGCTGGCTTTTTCAATAGGCTCACCTACCTTAAACTGATCTTGAATTTGCAGGATTTGACGGGCGTCATCATAATTCGGATCGGGCGCTAAATCAGTATAATTATAATCCATTTGCAACCAATCAAAATTTGTTGTTAAACAATTAGAGGCTGCGTTATCTTCACAATATTGAAGACTATCCACTCGATAATAGTTATGAACATTATCATTGTTTGGCTGGGAGTGATTGATTCGCCAGTTAGATTTTATTTCATTGTCTATCCAAATTTCAATTCTACTCAACAACTTATTTGAAACTGACTTACCACCGAACGAATAATTCTCAACACTATTAATTGTATCGTAGATAAATTTAGCTCTGCGTGTTCCCAAAGTACCGTTATGTCCAGTGTAATAAATATTGGCAAGGTATTTATTTCCCGTTTCACTACTATAAGAATATTTAACTTCATTTTCGTAAGTATCCGATTCCAGTTCGAGTAGCCACCTTTCTGGAACTGAATGACCACTTCGGGTTACTTTCGTATTACCCGACATTCCATAGGTCGATGTTTTTCCGTCAGGGTAATAAACAATGAAATAAGCATTAGTTTGTGCAAGTGTTCCACCTAGCTGTTTAATGGTAAAGCTAGGGTCCCTTTCCGTGCGATACTCAGTATTGACATTGCCGTAATCAGCTTCATTAGTAGCAATTAAACGAGAGCCGTTAAAACACAACTTATCAGCGCTATCGTATAGAACTGACAATGTACTGTCGTCTAAGTCGTATATATTAGAACAACGATGTATTTGACCGCCAGCAGACAAATTCCAGCCATAACCCGCTAAACCTGCACCATTTTGGCTGCTATAGTTTAATGACACCGACGGTTGCATGCCTTTACGACCAGGAGGAATGGCAATCGGCACGCTATAACTAAATGCGCCGCCATCAACTTTGAAATTGCCTTTAATTTCACCTACTAAATCACTTTGCATTGCATCGCCATTTAAAGATGAGACAGATTGTTCCGAAATGGTATTCAGTGGCGCTGGAATAGGGTCAAGTTCGGCATTCACTGAGCTAGAGGTTTTAAAACCGCTGCATGCATTGTAAGAGCCAGTGACATTACAAGCCCGCACGCGATATTGATAAATGCCGTCGCTGGTTAAGCTAATCGACTTAGAGCGCGATGTTCCGGAATAGATTTGTGAATAACTGCCATTATTGACTCGCTGCTCTAAACGATAGTGATCCACATTCCCTGTCGCTGTTCCCCAAGAAACCGTGAATTGTCCACTGGCTGCCATGCTTGGCACGCCCGATATTGAACTCGGTACACCTGGTGTGATAGCAACGTTTGATTCACTTGAGGTGCGTAGTCCGCTGCATGTTTCATAAGAGCCGGTGCTATTACAGGCTTTTACGGTAAATTCATAGGTGCCGTCTGTTAAGCTGACAGCTTTGCTGCGGGTTGTTCCGCTATATATCTGTGACCAGCCGCCACCATTTAACTTTTGGTAGAGCTTATAGGTATCAACCGTTCCAGAAGATGCCCCCCACGTGATAGTAAATGAGCCGCTGCCGGATGAGCCTGGCACACCAGATATTGAACTGGGTACACCAGGTGTTTTTGCCACTAAAGATTCGTTTGATGTGCGCAGACCGCTACATGTTTCGTAGCTGCCGGTGCTGTTACAGGCTTTTACGGTAAATTGATACGTACCATCGCCGATACTAACGGCCTTACTGCGTGTGGTCCCACTATAAATCTGAGACCAGCCACCGCCATTTATTTTTTGATATAATTTGTAGGTATCAACTGTACCTGAAGATGTGCCCCATGAAATTGTAAATGAACCAGAACTTGTTGTTCCAGGTACCCCAGATATAGAACTAGGAACACCTGGCGTTTTTGCGACCAAGGATTCATTCGACGTTCTGTACCCACTGCATGCTTCATAGGTACTGGTACTATTACAGGCTCTAACTCTAAATTTATATGTACCATCGCCTAAACTAACCGCTTTTGAGCGACTGGTACCAGAGTATATTTGAGTCCAACTGCCATTGTTGGTTTGTTGATACAGTCTGTAACGGTCAACGGAGCCTGATGCAGTCCCCCAGGAAACAGTGAACGAGCCAGAGTTGCTGGTACTAGGCACACCACTGATTGAACTAGGCACTCCTGGTGTTTTAGCGACTTTTGATTCACTGGAGGTGCGATAACCGCTGCACGCTTCATAGGTACTGGTCGTATTGCACGCTTTGACGCGATACTTATATGTCCCGTCGCCTAAACTTACTGCCTTTGAGCGACTAGTACCAGAATAAATTTGTGACCAGCTCCCTCCGTTTGTTTGTTGGTATAGTCGGTATGTATCAATCGTGCCCGATGAGACCCCCCACGAAACTGTAAAACTACCAGAACTCGATGTACTTGGTACTCCGCCAATAGAACTAGGCACCCCTGGAGTTTTAGATGAAATAGTCGAATCCGTGCTGCTATAGGCCCCCCAACCCGTTTCATTATATGCTCTAACTCGAAAATAGTAGGTACCATCGGAAGTGGCGGTATAAGTATAATTTCTGGCTGAGCCGGTATATTTTGTTGAATAGCTACCGGAATCTTTTTTAACCTGCAATTGGTACTGTGTGATTGATTGACCAGAGCTTGCTGGCCAAGATATAGCGATAGAGTAATCATTATCAGTAGAAGGCGCACTAGGAGTGCCCATTTTAGGAGGTATTGATAGAATATTTACAGTTAAACTAAAAGTATCCATCGATACATTGCGCACCATTGGCTCTCCGCCAACCCAGGTCTCTTGGAGACCTCTAAGCTCATAACTGTAATTGCCATTAGCTTGGCCAGAAAAGGACTTTGAAGTTCCGTAACCGCTATGCACTTGAGTGGTAGAACCACCGACGGTTTCATATAGGAAATAAGCGCCAGAATCACTAGACTCCGATGTCCATGACAACGTGTAATTGCCTGTTCCATTTGGTGAAGGTGGTAAGCTAGAAAAATAGCCAGCTGAAGCAAAACCAGAAAGGGCAGTTAATAGTAAAAATAATCCAGTGCGGAACAACATCTATCACTCCATTGACAGTAACAACTTTTAAACATACGATAAACAAACTATCAAGAATGGTCAATAATTTTCACAAAAGGACTTGTCGATGTTCAGAATATCTATTTTAAGCACCACCTTTTTAATTTGCTTTTCCTCTGCCGCACAAAACCTTAACGGTTCTCCAGATCTAATAGAAAGTGCATTTGAGACATACAAGCAGTGTATTAAAGTAGAAAAACACAATGGAAAGAATCAGATTACAAAAACTAATTATCAAGCTTTGTGTCAGAAAGAACTTGCTCGCTTAAAAAGTGTCTCTCAAGGAAGCTACCCAGTAATCCAGAATATAATTGAAAAGTGGATAGGCTCAATGGAGCAAAAAAGTTAATAGTTAATAAAAGCCTTCACTAACAATAACGGAAAATCATTTCCCTTGGATTTCGCCACAAAAATCACTCCGCCCACTATAATAGCTATGGGTAATAAAAATATTAAACATCAATTTTAGCCCCCTATTAATTTAAAACGTTAAAACAATTGCTTAAAATTTCCCTTTAAAAAAACGGAATAAAGGGAGTCGCCTTTTCATTGAAAAGTAGTGTGCTGTCCGCGTCGACAGTGTTGCTCCAATTAGCCCGAATAACATTGCACTAATAAGTATTTAAAGTTGATTTGCTGTTTTTTTATGTACAAATGTTGTATTTCTGATAGCTTGTGATGGAGATTTGATTGTTTTTCAACCGCGCCCTAAGGATTACATAAAGCTTTATTATCATTTTGAAATAATATTCGTTGGCTGTAGTGGGCTCTTAAAGATTTACATGGTCACAAATAGGTCACAGAAATACAAATAATGGCACTATAAAAACTACAGACCTCTAGATATATACCCTACAGCGCCCTACCCACTTTTTACACTTGCTCTACCAAAGCAAATATATAACTGTGTCGCGAATATGAAAAGCAGCGCATTTTAGCACACATCATCAAAGACTCCCTGTCAGTAAAAAAATATATACTAAATTTCAATGCAGCCCTTTAAAAATAGGAATCAAGATATTTATCTCACAACAGAGCGAATTCACGCTGATGACTTTTTCAATTAATCGTTAACTATAAGTCCAGCTAAGTTAAGTTGACCTAGCAAATATGATTTATTGAAAAAGGAGTTTCATATTATGTTTCATGCATTGTTCAAAATTTTAGGTAAACGCAAGAAAGTACAGGCAAACGTTGATAAAGCAGTTCAACCTGAATTGGAGAAAGGGCTTTCTTCTATAGCTGTCTCTAATTCGCAAGTAGACACACAGAACTTAAAGTGGCTACCTCTTAAACCACTGAATTTCGATCTGCTTCCGGTTAAGCCGATAGAGCCAGATTGTTTACCCCGCTCGCTCTATGACTACGCAGAAAACAACTCAAGTCGCATTGATCAGTCACCTATTGAGTACGTTACTATTGGCCTTCTAGTAAGTTTAGGAGCGCTTTTAGGGTGCGGAGTAGGTATTAGACCGAAACGCTATGACTTGATTTGGATTGAGTATTGCAATCTGTGGGCTATCATTACAGGTCGCCCATCAGATATGAAGACACCGTGTTTAAAAGCTGCTAGTGCTCCACTTAAATATCTTCAAAAGACTAGCGAAAACGGAGAGTTTAATTTTGATCTGAATGATGCGACCTACGAAGCTGCTTGTCTCAAAGCCCAAGCTAATCCGAAAGGAATACTATTATTTCGAGACGAAATCTCGGCATGGCTTAATTCACTAGAAAGGCCAGAGAAAGCTTTTGAGCGAGCATTTTACCTTGAGGGCTATAGCGTGAATCCGTATCTACAGGATAGAGTAACAAGAGATCCAGTTTTGTTAAAAAAGCTAACGGTCTCAATTCTTGGAGGCATTCAACCTACTAAGCTATTACAGATTCTTCGTTCACGAGCCAACGGCAAAAATGACGATGGACTTTTTGAGCGCTTTCAACTGCTTGTTTTTCCTGATACTGCTGGAAAATATAGAGATATAGCTCCCGATCTAGATGTTGCTAAAAAAGTAGAGCGGATTTTTATTCTACTCTCTAAAATTGGTAACGCAGAGAAACCGTTAGAGCTAAAGTTTGATGAACCTGCTCAAAAGATCTGGGACGAATGGGCATCAAAATTCAAGGATAATTCAAATAACTGTGATGAAGAGGAACAATCTGTTCTAGGAAAATATCCAGCGTTGTGCGCAAAGCTCTCTATGCTTTTTCATCTTGTCAATGAAGCTGAAAAACACCCTGAATCAGTAGGTTTTATACCTAAATTAGAAGTTTCAAAAGAGTCTATAAATATGGCTTTAAAATGGTTGGATATTTTGTGGAGCCACAACCGCCGGATTCACCATTTTAGTCAAAATCACTCGCACTCAGACAAAGCAAGCCTATTTTTGAAGCGACTCAAAATGATTAAAAACGAACCGTTTTCACTGCGAGACGTTTACAGAGGAGGAATGACTGGCATGAAAACCGCTGAACATGCTAACCAAGGTGCTCAAGAGCTCGTAAATCGAGGTTATCTACAATCTGTTACACAGAAATCGGCTAACAACAAAGAGAAAACAATGTTTTATCGGCACCCAGATCTCCTCAAACCTATTAAGTTCTGAATGTGTAAAATGTTCATCGAATTGTGCTTTTAAATGCAATGACACAGGTGACTATGGTGACAATTTAAATGACAAGTCATCACAGTCACCACTGTCATTGCCCCTCTTACATATCTATTCATACGCTATTCTTGTTTTACTAAAGATGAATATTCGTGGTTATTTGCGTCTCCACCTGTGTTCCTATTAATAGGCAAAATGTTTCTTTTATGTATCATTCACGAATTAGCCTATCAACTCTTGAGTACAGCTCCTCAATAAGTGCCTCCCTATTAATGCCAAAGTGTAATTCCCGGTGGCAGTTTGGACATATCGCAATCGCATTGGAAATGGTGTCACTACCGTCTTTTGCCAAATGTCTGACATGGTGAACCTCAAGATAGGGCTCACCATTCGATTTAATAAATGGAGACTTTTCACCGCAACATTCACAACTTCCATTTGCTATGTCCAATACATAAGCGACTACCGCTGCATCTCTGATAAAAGCCTCTTGGCTAGTGGTGCATTTATTCGGTACCCTTTGCCCATCAGGAATTCTGTCTCCAATTTTTTCTTTAAGATTTTCGGCTTTTTCAATTAGCTCTTCGGCAGAGTTACATAATACAGGTTTAAAAGTGGCATCCTCAAGTTGACAATATCTATCACTAGATTTGTCTAAAGCCAACCCAAGCTCGCTATCATTTAGATATTGAATACGGCTCAATTTTACTTTGACCCACCCTTTAGTGGGCCCTAAAAGCGGTGCATTTTGTTCCCTTCCATGACGCCACTTAGCTTTATATTGCCTTTCGTCTTTTGCGCCTTTGTTAACCGAGAAAACCTCGTTCTCATTCTCAATATATGCACTTTGTATATCACTAAGTGCGTCTAAGTATTTCGACTCTGATATCCTTGCTTTATACCCGTGAAGATAAGTCCCATCTAGTCCATTGAATGGTAGGAAAGCTCTTACCCCATTCCCTTTGGTCTCTTTTGCCACAGGAATCCATGCATATAAATCACCAGCTTGATATTTCTCTATCACTAACGTCACCCAAAAAAATAAATTCAGCAAAACTATTGCTACGTATACATTTGCCTTAGCATAGTTTTAATTTGAACAGCAAAAAACCCTCACTTTAAACCGCTGTCAATGTGTCCCCACCGTGGTTCAGTTTTACCTGCAAATTAACACTGTGGTTATAAATCAGCTTCTATTGCTAATTCATCAATGTCTGCAATGTTTATGCTTTGATGGACATTTTTGTCTTGATCACGAAGAACGAGACGCTTCTTAATTTCTTCTGATAGTTTTTCACAACGCTTAGTTAAAAAAGCATCGTAGTTATCTTCCCAAATTCCCCATTCATTTAGATCAATTAGATGGGTTTTCATATGAGTCTCTAAGTCAGGGTTTTGCTCAGCAAATTGACTCATATATATCGATGGAGCTTGAGCCCCTATTTTTCGCTTATTTAGGAAGTCATCAACGATTGTTATATTACTGATGTGGTTACTATGCTCATCTCCCAAGCCTTGCTTGCGTAAAAATGCCCTGGGGAAGTAATGATGATAGTTGCGGCTATTGGCTTGTTTTAACCAATCATTGCTAATGTGCACTATAGAGCCATCAATAAACGACTTAGGTTGCTGATACGCCATGATGCAAAGTATTGCTTTAATATAGCTGCGACCTGCATTGAACCAACCATTGTCTTTGATGAACTGTGCAGAAGTATCTATTGACCAATCATAGCTTGGTTTAGAATTACCCAATATTTGATCTATACGTTTTATATCTTGCGCTAACTTACCTTCGACTGAGCTTGAGTAGCGGCCACCTAAACTCACTCGCCAAAAGAAATCCTCTAAGCAAATTTGTTTATTGTTTAACGGTTTATCGTTGTGGTGATAAAAGAAATAAGCAAAGGGCGCGAGTAGTGAGTTGTAGGGTAATAGCTTAGAAACCGGGATACGGTAGTACCCTCTGAAATAATCTACAGCTGATTCAATTGCGCTGGCTACTTTTGGCCATTCTTCAATAAAACGCTTTTTGTCTAAACGTAATATGTTCTGTCGTTTACATTCTTTGCCTATTACAAGTGCAATAATTTGAAGAACTGTAGCGTCAGATATGGTGTCGTACCCGACCTCGCGAAGTCTGTTAACCAGCGCTTCAAACTTTTCTGAAAGGTCAAATTCTTCTTTTGCATCGAATGTCTTAGCAACCATAATTTCAAACAATGAAAGCGGTTTACCGCCAACATTGATACGAGTAAAGATTTCTGTTGCGACGTCTAAAGGTACTTCTTTCACTTCAATAAGCGAAAAGTTATAGCTTTGTAATGTTTGTTTGTACTCTTCTAACTTAACGTGATATTTCGCATCAAAGC
This sequence comes from Aliiglaciecola lipolytica, assembly GCF_018860635.1. Taxonomy (GTDB): domain Bacteria; phylum Pseudomonadota; class Gammaproteobacteria; order Enterobacterales; family Alteromonadaceae; genus Aliiglaciecola; species Aliiglaciecola lipolytica_A. The sequence continues at coordinate 30,420 of NZ_JAHKPT010000011.1, read as the reverse complement.
TAGCTAAAACGGTGAGCCCAGCATTAATTAGGTTGGTTAAGGATATATAGGTACCTTGTTCTAGATCTGCGGTATCGACAATAACAATCTGATCATGTTCTGATGCATTTAAGTCGACAAAGATTTCTGCAAAGTCATCCGTTTTTTTGCCTCTGTTAATCTGTACACCTTTGAGCGCACAAAAAAGGCTTGTCATACGCTGTTGGCCATCTAGTACATATTCAGCAAAATCATCTTCAGGTATTGATGGCAATTTAACACCACCTAAGTCTTTGACTACACGCAGCGTTTCCTTTGTTTTCCAAGTGATGAAGGTACCTATTGGATATCCTTTCAAGATACTATCGATAAGCCCAGCAGCTCGCTCTTTGCTCCAGACGTAATCACGCTGAAATTGAGGTATTTTAATGCGCCCTTTTTCAATATCTGCTAAAAGTGTTTTATAAGGTAAGTTTTTAGGTTCTGGTAAATGCATCATATGTCCTTTTGTGCCTCAATCCATTTTTCAAGATCTTCTTTTTTAAAACGCCAACTCCCCCCTACTTTGAAACCTGGCAGTTTCTTATCCGCTGCGAGCCGGTAGGCTGTTTTCTCAGTAAGCTTTAAGTACTCTGCAACTTCTTTCAGGGTCAAAATCTGTTCATTCATAATTTTCATCTCTGATGACCAATTAAGAGAATATGGGAAAATTCGGGAATAAACAAGAACCGCATTGGTTAGATATCGATATAGCAATATCTATCTCTATATTTTGGTATTTTAGTATTGGTAAGAATAGCTTGATTGCGTATTGCGTAAATTACTTTAGACGGCTACGGATATTAGGGTCGAGGTTTACTTTTTTCTATAAGTATTATTGGTAAATTGCGATTGCCTACAAAATCACCAGTCTCGTAACTCCACCGCCAAGCATTCAACTAAAACGGGCTCATTTTTGAGCTCACTTTGAATATCCGTAATGGGCGCTTCAAGCACAGAATCTGCTACTTCTGTCCAAACAGTAACTTGTCTTACATAAGAACAAATCTCACACGAAAAATGAAGGTTCTTGCTGCGTAACGTTCTTAAATAAGTATCGATTTTGTCGGTAAGTACCGCTCCATTACCTGCGCCGGTAACATTTATTTCTGCGAAATAAAATGTATCTTTGTTTGGGCTGTAAAATACCTTTCCTTGCGCCATCCATTTTTGAATCTTCATTGCCGTTTGTTGCAAAAAGGTCGCATGAGTTTGAAGACTTTTCTCTACCGTTTCTACTAACAACCGACTCAAGTGCAGTGATGCTCCGCTGCACACCTTAGCTATTTCAAGCAAATGTTCCATAGAGTCGTTAGCACGCTCAATCGACCAGTCTAGCGGTATTAATCTTGCGTTACTTATTGCATCTGCCAACTTGATGAGTTTATGGGAGTCACCAACATTTTTAGCTTTATCAATACGAGCTTGGCGTCTACTATTAAGACTACTTTCTTTATCATCCGACAATGATTTAACGAGCTCAGCAACATCTCTCCCAAACGTCTCTTGCACATCTTCGTAGGTCATCGAAGTATCCTCTAAAGCATCATGTAACAACGCAGAAATCAACAGGCACTCATCATCAAAACCATGCTCAACTAGTAAACATTTCACTTCAAGTAAATGATTAAAATATGGCGAGCAATCACCTTTTCTAACTTGCTTCACATGTGCAATTGAAGCCATCTGAAATGCTTTCGAAATGCGTTTAGACATCATATTACCCCCCCTTATCTCACTTCAATTGTTTTGTTGATTGTGAGCAAAGCCAAGAATGCTTAAGAACTTAGGTTGCTTTTTGTTTTCATTAGATAAGCAACTTTCCGATATTAAGGCCATATCGGGTCAGCTAGCCAGCCTCGGATTATCTCGATATTTTTTACATCGAGGATTTTACAGGCAGTAAACAAATCAAAGCCAAAATTATCAGCACCTCCAAAAACAGACATAAAAAAGCTAGCCATAAGTTTTTCAGACTCGCTTTTTCCCCTTAGATACTTGTTGGCCTTTTCGAGCAACATGCAACGCCTATCAAAATCAAAAAGCGGCAACAATTGCGGTGCTGATGTGCTTAACCAGATCGCAAACCTACGGTGTTCATGTGAAAGATGATCGTATTTCATATTTAATTACTCCATTTATGATTTATGAATGCCATTGTGTAACCAACTTATCAAGCTTATCACAATCATATAAAAAATCAACTTTACTATGTATTTCAATAACTTATTATCATAATGAAAAATTTTGTACATCTTTTTATGAATAACTAACCTAATAATAAAAGAGCCAGCTGTAAAGCTGGCTTAGACTTTTCATTTTGATAATTAAGTCACTTGTAATAACAGTCTCTGAGCAACATATGTATTGCGATATGTACATTTTTGACGAATTTTCCCGATTTATATGTTAGTTAAAGTTTAAAGAAGTGACACGCCATTAAAATGGTTGATTTTTATTCTCAAACTTCACAAAGTCATTTTTGTCAGACACACTCCTTAGCACATTGTCAACGGCAAACTAAAACTGCCCCCGTTTTCTGCTAATAATGGTAAAGTAAAATTGCCCCACCTGTAACGTTTTGGTTTATTTATTAGTTGTAATCACTGGCTCGACGCCAGCTGTTTTTTTACATTTTAAACGATAACTGTTTCCTGCTATTTGTTACGCTTGGAGCTCAGCAAACCCTTTTGCCTATATAAATAGTAGGTTGACTTTATCCTCTTGCACCAACTCATCTTTAGATGCTATTTGTACTTTGTCTTGTACCTTCAAAGCATCGCTTGGTCAAACCTTGACTAACGCCGGTCGCATCTTTGCTTTGAAACCTACATTTGTGGGAACAGGCGATAGTTTTGTGAAGGTAAAACCGAATGAGTCAATACCCACGTAGCAACTTCAACAAGAATAAACCCCTTTGAATCGCAGTACTTCGTTGCTCATTGTTATGACTGAATCTGCCTCCCGCAAAATTCGTTCGTGTGTGGCTTGGAAAATGTCAAATTTTGCACCATCTGAATTGGATAAAGCACGCAAACGCTTGGCGGTTTGCGAGGCAAATTTTAGCTCGCCATTAAAGAGTGCGTGTTTCGGTAAAAACAGTCAGTCATTTCCGCTATTTTTCAAGACAGTTGTCGCATTTTGTAATTAAGCAACGTATTTACTTTCAGGGTTTAGTGACACTTCGTCAATATAATCCCAATTGCGTATATCATTGCGCCATCTATTAGGGTTTTTAAGTTGTGCCGCTAAATAAGTTTCTCTCCTCTTTTTAAGTAATTCACCATCCAAGCCGTTATGACGTTGTTCTGGCGTAACGTATTTAATGCCGCTGTGCTTATGAACATTGTTGTACCAATAAGTAAAGTTGTTTACCCATTCGCGAGCTTCCGCGATATTCTTAAAGCCATCTTTCAGCCATGAGTGATGGTACTTTGTTGTTCTAAATAGTGATTCAGAATAAGGGTTATCATTACTTACCCGTGGCCTTGAATAAGAGCTGGCGACACCTAGGTCTCTCATTTTTGCCTGCATAGTGAAGCTGCGCATAGGCGCACCGTTATCAGAATGCAATGTTGTGCCGCCGTTTAAGCATTTCTCACTCCAGACCGCTCGCTGAAGAACGTCACCGGCCAATTCACCTAGTTCTTGAGCGTAAACTTCGGCACCGACTATTTTTCGACTAAATATATCCACAATCATGTAGAGGTAATAATGTTGTCCCCGTGTCAATGTAGCTAGATAACTAATATCCCAAGTCCATATCTGATTGGGTTTTGTCGCTATCTTTTCCTTAGGTTTACTATTATTTACGCGCAATTTAGTAGGTGCCCTTTGCGCCAATTGGCCGTACTCATTTAACACACGATAAAACGTTGATTCAGAGCCAATATATAGACCATTATCAGCTAGCGTTGGGACGATATAGCCAGGTGGATAACTAGCATACTCACTTGAATTACACGTTTCTAATATGGCTGAACGTTCTTCCACCGAGAGCTTATTTGAAGGCGTTGGTCGTTTTGCTGTTGGCCTCTCATCTTCAAACACCTGCTTACTTTTATCATTATACCAACGCTGAATGGTGCGAACTGACACGCCAATTGTTTTGCAAGCTATCGCTTTGCGTGCACCACTGGAAATAGCAGAGTTAATTAGGCTCACGATTTTATGCCGCTCTGGAAGAGGAGTTAATCTTCCTCGCTGTTGTCCCAGAGGGCATTGTACTTTTCCCGCAATACCAACAAAGCGGCGGTTTAAGCAAGTGCTTTATCTTTTCTACTAAGCTCCTTTTCTAAAGACTTAATCTTCTTCTTATCAGCTCGTCGCACACTATCTAGCTTGTATTGACTTTCTTGCTTCGTAGTATGAGCAGCAATAGACAATACCTTCCATTGTTTTACATGATCAACATACATACCATGCTCTCGGCAATAAGCAGCTAATTCATGTTCAGATAAAAGTGCAGTTTCAATCACTGCTGCAAACTTTTGTTCGGCAGAAAAACTATTGTCTTCAACCTTATTGCTCTCAATTTCTTGCCCACTATCAACCAATTGTTGCCTCCATTTCTGCACCGTTGCTATACCCACCTCTAACTCGCTAGCTATTTGTCTTAGGGTATAAGAGTATGGCGGTAGCAACCACGTTTGAGCTTGTTGTTTCGTTTCTAAGTCTACTGCATGTGCTGGCATTATAGCCTCCATTTATTATAAAAATGAGGCGACAACAATCCTGGCATAGCGGGGAAATGGTCGATCGATTTCGACCGAAACATGCAAAGAGTAAATCTTCAACTTCATTAGATTGATTTACAACTAAGCAGAGATGTTTTTTGTTTGAAGAATTTGTATCTACCAAGCTAGATGATTTGTGATCAATTTCGATATTATTTAACAGTAATTATTTCTCCATTTATAAAGTTTGAATTCCCCCTTATTAAAAATGATACTGATCTCGTACTGTTTTGCACATGAAATATCAATACCAACATAAGCCTTCATTAACTAATTACTTTCGCCCACAATCCAAATTAAAGTCTAACTCAATGTCGAATACTGCGTTACCACTTAATTTTACCGTGCGTTACCACTGAACTCGCAAAAAGCGTTACCACTTAAAGCTTAATGCGTTACCACTGAAATTTTGAAATGCGTTACCACTGAAAAAATAATTTAAGTGGTAACGGGGGGAGTACGGTATAAAGTGAACTATCTAGCCAATTCAGTGGTAACGCTTTTAGTAAAATGAGGTGCAATATTGCCAAAATACACAAACAAGGAGTAAAAATAGCTATTACAATAGTCTGTCTATTAAAACAGTGATTACTTTTGTTTTGAACCTAACGTTTGTAAGAGCTCGGTCTATTAAAAGTCTTGCTAAACTATTGCTATCGAAATTTCATTCGTTACAAACTGAATTCAATTGAATGCTCAAAGCTACCTAATATTGATTCAGTTACTCTTATATTAAGCGCTTCAAACGCAATCTAATCTGCATAAAATCTCATTTTTTAGCTCATTTAAATCGTATGTAATCATCCATTTTCACGACATTTTTGAGAAAGTTTCTAGCACTTTCTGATAGATAAAACTCACCGTTTAGAATGCAATAAAATATCCGATTTTGAGTGATATAACTACAGATTTAAAACCCTATTCTAGCAACATTTCACTATCAAAAAATCGTAGTTTCAGTAATTAAAAACCCGTAATTAAAACTACCGTTTGAAACAAGATTTACTTCAAGACAAAACTTTTTACTGGGCACCCATTCAGATACTTTTCTACCTCAAACGCGTTACTTTTTCTCTGTGTTGCAGAAGCGTAGTGTTAAATTATTTTGGCGACAAAAATCAAGTATCAAGGACTCATATTGATTTCGGTCTTTGTCGTATCGATAATAAAACTCGATTACGTTGGCATTGATTAATGCCCGAATATCATTCATGCCATCGTCAATGGCAAGAGTTTCAGTTCCGCTCAAAGTATATACATTGTTCGCTCTAAACTTAGCTTTCGCCAGTTTTGTTAGCAGACCAAAAGGCTCGTCGTCAGTCGCGATTATTTCTATATTAAGCTTTGTCATCTAGTCACCTAATCGTTTACTTTCATAAGTATAAATGAGCACTGTAAATGCCATTAACTTGCTCTATTTTCGCTGGTACCAAGCTAAGTTAACAACGTCAAAAAACAGTAACCAAGCCACTTTTGGATTCATTTTTACCATGAAACGAATCCAAAAATCTCAATGAAATTAACATCACTATAGAATAACGATATACATTCATAAAGCCACCTAAACTATAGTGACTTGTTTTGTTCTAATACATCTCATATCCATTCAAAATTGGCTAATAATCAATGCTTAAGCAGCTTCTAAATTTCCCAAAAGCTTTTTCCCAAAACACTGCACTTCCTGACATGCAACAACTTGTATAGCTTTAATATATTCAACTTCTTTGAGGTCGCCTATAACAGAACAAAGTGGATCTGTTTTGTATATAACCTCTTTGAAAACAGAGCTTAAATCTGGTAGATGGCGATCTAAAAATAACTCTACTTCTTCTCCCAATTCAAGAAATGTCAGGTCCTCCTTTATTCGCATATCGAAACGCTTTGACGGACCTACACAGTTAATGAAAAGAGAGTAAACCAAGCCAAAAACGATTGCATAATCGCGCTCTATTTGTGACCTAAAGTCAATGCAAACTATGTTTGACAGAAATCGTTTTAATGAAGATTTTAACCATGCATCGAATAAAACGCCCTGCTCTACTCGCGCCAACAGACGATTCTTCGCAACCAATATTAACTCAGTAAGTTGCTCAGAACTCACTTCAGTCAATAGCTCACTGCTGTTTTGCATTCGTGCTCTAGTGTATCGTTGACTATCAAAAACAAACCCGAGTGACTTTAACGCAACTTCACTAGTCACAAGTCGACACTCCCTTATTTTCCAATGCCCACCGGCTCCTCTCACAGCCTCTATAAAAGCGAAAGCACCAACAGAAAAATCTAATCTTTCTATGCTTTCACAAGCAGTACACATCTTGATCTTGCTTTGCCCATCGTTAAGTGTTAATTCATAAAAAAAGCCACTTAAAAGGTCATAGTGAACTGCATCCAAAATTCGATATACGCCCTTAATACAACTGTATTTTTGAAACGTTTTAATGGGTAGTTGGTTAGAGTAATACTTCATAGATTCACCTCAATTTTATTAATGTACGTATTTGCTTGCTCACCATCTGAGCGGGTTAAGTTAGGAATGTAGTTGCTGTAGTAATTAAACAATAACTCACTGTTTTTATGCCCTAGTTGACGAGCAATCCATTCTGGGTTTTCGCCAGATGCCAGCCAAATCGATGCAGCTGTATGGCGGCTTGTATATGGCCGGCGTTTGGGTATATTTAGTTGTTTGAGTAATGGATACCAAACACATTGCGTGATGTAACTTTGTGTTAGCGGTTTACCATTTCTACTAAATACATATTCGCTATTTTCAGCATCCTTAAAGATTCTCAATAATGAGCCATGAACTTGGTCTGACATCTCGACAAACCGATCTGAATAAGTGCTTTTTGTATTCCCTATTACACCATCAACAATAGACTCATTTACGTTGATAGTACGTCTCTTAAAGCACACATTTTTCCAGCGAAGACCGTGAAGCTCCCCTGTCCTTAATCCAGAAAAAAATCTCACTATGAAATAGTCTTTAAATTCGGTTGAACAGGCATTGATTATCGATTCAACCTCTTGAATCATGAACGGACTTGGCCGACATTTACGTATTCTTAATGGTCTAATGTCTGAACAATGATTCGGGAAGTTGAACCTCTCACTAGCTTCTGCAATTATGCTCAACATTAGCGATACAATGCGGTTTACATATCTCGCCGAAAGTCTCCTGTTACTGTCATTATTGCACTGACACAGTTCACTTCTATATTGAAGAACATCTGCCTTGCTAATGTTATCAATAACCTTAGCACCGAATGCTTTGATGAGTTTGGTCTCTAACAGATATGAGATAGTTTTGAAGTAACTTGAGCGCCAGGTTGGTCTCATTTCGTTGAGCCATGTATAAGCGAAATCTTTAAAGGTAATAATGGACGTCGTTAATGAGTTGGGATCAGAAAATAATTTAGCTTTTTGGCTGCCTGGAAACGTATCAGAGTAATTGAATATGTTTAACGTAATCTCTGCATCAATCCTATTAACAAGTCTTCTCAGCAGTCTTCTGTTTCGAGGTGTGTCAAGCATTCTGGTTTGCTCACGACATCTAACTCCTCTATACCTAAAATCGATATAAAGCTTGCCGGTTTCTTTTCTAACATTTAATGTTGCCATACTCACCCCTTTCAATATAGGTGCATCATGCACCACAATTGGTGCATTGTCAACCATAAGGTAACTAGCCGTTTTGTTTGTTACAATACAAAGCAAAAATGGAATTCAAATGATAAAAATAAACTTACAACAGATGATGCTTGATCATGCCGCCAAAAAAGGCGCGGTAGTCACTATTGATGAGATATCAAAACAGACTGGCCTTGGAAGAAATACTTTATCAAGAATAAAGAATGATCCTTACCGTTCAACGAGCACTGACATTATTAATAAGCTGTGCCTATATTTTAATTGCTCAATTCAAGAAATACTGATCTTAGAGGAAGATTAGACAAAGTCGCTTGGTGTTAACAACCTAATTTGAATTAGTGTGATTACCAACTTAATTTGGTGTTTTTTAAATAAAGATTCGACTTAAGCTGGTAGGCGGCATTAGACAAGGGGCAGACATTCAACGGATATTCGTATGATTATTATTTCAATGGCCCAACCTGACTGCAATGTGTCTAGTATTTTAGTAAAAGTCCATTTAAAATAATAACCGCAATTAAGACTAAGCCAGCTTAATACTAAGAGAAAAAGACCTAGAATGGAGTTCAAGAAATGAAACATTTTTGCTTAGTGATTTGTATATTGTTTTATGCACATAATAGCTTTGGGAAAAACAGCTACTTCCCACAAGAGTTATCAAATTTACAGTTTGGTATGTCTTGCCATTCAGTATCAACTCAGCGCCACATGTCCTCTTTTGAAAAGGAAATGAACTTCAGGGTTTCGGCGATAGATAGTGCCCCTGATTCTGTGGAAATAGCTAAAATTACGTATTATTTTGGCATACTTGAAGACCAACCGCTTTATTCTGTCAGCATTCAATATCAACCAGATGTTAATGTGGAGCAAATAGCGGTCGACTTGTTTGGTGTAAAAGGTGAAGAAGAGATGTGGATTTTAGAATCTGCCCAACCATATGCGATTCGTGCTTGGGTATTTACGGAAAATCCCGTAGTAGAAAATGCAAACAACTTAGTCATAACAGCGGCTGTTCCTTCTACAGGAGAATGGTATGAGCATCAAAAAATCGAAAGCGAAGAGGTTTTTTCAGAAATGTTCGAAAAAGGAAAAAACATCTCTGTATTATGTCCTAAGCATTAACTAAATAGCACTTGAGTTCGTTATTTTAATATTTTTACTACTGCCCGCTCTGCTAATAGCGCTAGTTTCTGGATTCAATTGACATTGATTGAATCTACCGCTGGTTTATAAAGCATTATTTTTCTTAGTGTTGGTCAATGCCTAATGTCCGAAATACGTACACAATAGACCGTTAGAATTGATTCGGCCCTCTGTAGATATATCAAGTATTTTGCCAGAATGTTTAATAGCTAAATCAGGATGATAGCCATAAGGCGCTGGATACCAAAACTTGTTTGTTTACCCGTTTTGAAATACACTATTAAGAATAGTGTTTTTCACTGTGTTGGCATTATAGATATCCACGTGATTCATAAAATACTGAAGTATTTAGATAAAAAGTCCCCAAACTCTGTACAAACAACACTGTTGCCACGTGTGCACCACCTAAAGAACAATACGCAAACGATGTTACTATTCAACGTGACTTCAACTTTGGGGCATAGTCTACATTCAAGGCAAGAATGAAATTAAAACGCTATTACATGGTGGAGGCATTCGCGCTTTAATTCCCCATTTCCTGTACCAAAGGACTGTATACGCATGAAATGCAAAACTAACACGCCATAAAACACTCCCACAATTCGATATTTACACAAACCAATCTAGTCAAAAAGACAGCTGTCACAGGGATTAGCAAATAGCTTTAATCCGTCTTATACTCTGAAGATTTGAGGAATATACTATGCGTAAAGAATTCATGAAAGCGGCGAAACGAGTTGGGACTTTCTTAACTGTGGGGCTGTTGGCACTTGGCCTGTCATTTAACGCGCAGGCACAAAATGATTTACCACTGCCATCATTCCCGGCAAATTTTGAAGTCGCGGAGTATCGGGGGCAAAAGGGTTGCGTTCCAGATGATAGCGACTATATTACAGCTGTCTCTATAAACTCGGGTGCATTCCTCAAGGGGACGCAACTTGTAATGCAGTCCCCTAAAGATGGCAAATATAATGAAGTTTTTTATTATAACTACCTTTTAGATGAGGGGTATTTGTTGAGTGACAAACAGGATGGTAAATTATGTGTTATCGATAAAGTCACTAATTTATCTTTTGGCACTGCAGGTACGTTCAATCACGTTGTATTTGACGGGGAAATCACAAAAAGCCATTGTGACCAAACACCGTACAGGTTTGAGGGAGTCTGTGGGAGCTTTAACAGCTTAAGTGCAAAACTTACTGCTAATGGGTTTGACCTGCAATGGCAAGGTCTTGATAGCGACGGTAATATCAAGACCTTGCTAAGTGGAAATAATAAAACTTATGTGCTAACGACCAACACGAATAATAACGCGACTGTTCTTACAAAAGTAAGCACGCATGGTGAGTATATAAATTATGAAGATAAGAATGCACCAGGCTTTGTCGCTGCTCTTAAGTAAAGTCATTTACGATCGTTGCTGAAGCGCGCACATTGTTTGCGGTAAGGATTGTTTCTGGATTTTTATCTTCCAAATTAGAGTCACAAGCTTGATTGTGATTGCTTTGTGTTATGATTGCTGTACCTAGGTACTCTTCAGTGCCCTCTGGGGGCGCAACAAGACTGAAATCTTCGCAAATATCTAGCCTGTCCTCCTTAAGAAGGAGAAGGCTTTGGCTGTTGTGCAGTGATTCTGCGGCAGTCTGGCGTATATCTTTGTTGGCCTGCTGTAATTCGAAGCTAACAAAAAAACAAAAAAAGACACCCAAAATTGTAAAGTGCCCAATCACAGCTGGATCAACAAACTCAAACTGATGCTGTAATTTTCATTTTTTGTTCTTAAAGTAAAGAATTAGAATTAATCAACGAGGGAAAATGAAGAAAATAGTTAAATTTAGGGCCAAGCTCAATTAGCGGGCAGCATGTTTCGAGCAGGCAATGCTGGGTGGTTTGATGATGTGTAATGCTAAAATTTTCAGGTGTGTTGCAGTAAAATTCTCGCTTTTGCCATCCCTCGTATTCGTTGATGGTTTGTGTGTTGTTTGAATTGTTGAAGCATATGCTCACTGCCTACCGCTGTGCTGAAGTGTTGTTCGAACTCTGTGGTAAGCGTTAACCATTGCTCAGTTTCTAGGCCAAGCCGCGTTAGAATAGGGCTATGATGTTGTTCTATATAGCCCGCTTTATCATTTCTAATGCAACGTCCAGTGCAATCCACTAATTCACAATAGTCAATCAGGTTGTAGGCGATACCTTTGGGTTTATTTTTTCTATGATTGCCCACAAAACGAATGAGTTTTCTGGGTTGCTCACCTTTGATAAGGGAGTGAATACGAGTTTGAATACTGGTGTGTTTTGATGTCTCTGGTGTGATGTCCATTTTGGCGCGTATTGGGTTTAAATCCACATAGGCCATACAAGCTAACACCGCACTTTCATCTAACAGCGCTTGGGATTTAAATCGTCCTTCCCAAAACCTACCTGTACACCCGTCCTCTTTATTCGCTTCACGGGCGATGTATTCATTCAGGTTACGCATAAGCCAACTGATGTCGTATAACCGTTGGCGGTAAATTAGGGCTGTTTCTTTTAGGCTAATCATTTCGCTAGTGCTAAGTGCGTCGCCTTTTTGAAACTTTTGACTCAACAGCGTACCTTGGTGCAGTTGATGCCAACGCCTTATCACTTCTTTCATCGACCAGCTATCTGCCATGTCTTTATCTACACACACCACTACGTGCGTGTGATTACTCATTACCGCATAAGCACAAATATCGATAGCAAACACCGTCCCTAGAAACAACAACCGCTCTTCTACCCAACCACGACGATGCTCGTAACTTTGCCCGGTGAATTTATCTTCGCCGCACAAAAAGGAACGACGAACACAGCGGGAAACGCAATGGTAATAAGGGGTATCGATTAAACTGATTTGGGTTTTACGTGGCTGAGGCATCACAGACCATCCTTGGTTGTTTAAGTACCTTAAAGCTTAGGACAAAGTATCGGTTTTGCTACTTTTTAAAGATGGGTGTCATCTTTAACTGTGGGTGTCATCTTTACTGCCTTAAAGCTTAGGACAAAGTATCGGTTTTGCTACTTTTTAAAGATGGGTGTCATCTTTACTGTTTGTTTTGCTACTTTTTAAAGATGGGTGTCATCTTTACTGCCTTAAAGCTTAGGACAAAGTATCGGTTTTGCTACTTTTTAAAGATGGGTGTCATCTTTACTGGTTAGACTTCACCTGACAGGCAGCTATGAGCGAAAAGCCGACATTGCGCTTTCGTATACTCAAGGGAAAGATTACGGCAATTGCGGTCGTACGCCGTTCAAAATTGTACGGGAAGAATGTGCCATTTTCAGTCGTTGGCGACTGTAGCTGTGAACTAACGCTTTGGGCAGTAAGGCGACAGTCAGGGCGTGAAGCGGACGTTTCGAGTTTTCCCATCGAACGGCAAATGATCACTACCCTACTGCGGGCCTAACTTCGCTTACAATATCGATTTATATGGTATAAAACGCTGTTTGAGCCCTAATATTGGTCATTTATCAATAAAAATATTCTATATCAGCTGCTTGCGTCGGTCCGACCACGGGTGTGACAACGGACCTCTTGAGAACAATACGAGATGGAAGTGGAGGATTATCGCCAGTTAAAGCCGATTGCATTAAAGAGCTTGCTCCACGATACAGCAAAACATATGCAGAACGACTTACTGCTGCGTGGGACACATCAAATTTTGAGCAATATATAGGCGGCTAAGAACCTTTTTCGTTTCGGTCAATGTGGCGTAAAACAACAGTTAACGGGCTTATTTTTTTGTTTTGAGGGGCAATATAATCAATATCTTGATCGAATACTTATAATCAAGATTAAAGCACTCGCAAGCGTCACTATCGATCCGATTCCGGCGATAATTGATACAATCTGTACAATGTTCCCTCCAGTCCCCCATGTATTTACCACCGTGCTAATGACGGACAGACCTGGAATAATCAACACGACTACAGTAGTTATCGCAAAGGGAATGCGACCAGGCATTAACACAATCCAAGGGGATTCACTAACTTTCGGATTTCGAGCGATTACGCTCTGCAAGAATTGAATATGAGCGTACAAGTACAAGCTAACTGTAAACGTTATGCTGGGTATCGCCCACGAAATAAGAACCTGTGGAATTGATAGCCCAAATACCTGAAGTACGCGTTCTTTCAGATCGGCTTTCCTAGCCAGTATAGTCCGTGCTTGGGTTGGATATTCAGTTCTGATTTGGTTCCAGACTTCCTTTAACTTCGGGAGAAACAGTAAATCTTGTCCGTTCTGACGGACTAGGACGTTGTATTCAGGCTTATTTTGTATTTGCTTAATAAGATCAATCGAAACCGTGTCTCGCTCAAACTCAATCTGTTTTTCCCCAGACACTTGGACCTTACTTGGGATTTCACCGTCGGAGAAGTAGAATTCAAATAACTCAAATTTGCTGGTAGGGGTACCATGCCTACTAAGCTTCCCGTTTTGCGTTCCGATGATAAAGTTTGACGGCTGATTGTAGTCGAATATATAGAATCTTTCTATTTTTAGTGGAGCGCCATCTTGCCGCTTCAAAGGCGTAGTTTCTCCTCGTTTATTGATAGTAGGTGAGCCGTCCGCAGCTCCTAACGCAAGTCCTTGTTCGAACACTTCGTCGATCTTTACCTTTTTAACATTGATTGCATTTTTTGAAACAACGTAACCATTGATATCTTCGATTAACATCTCGTCGATAATCGGGGCAGCGTCGTCCCGAACTTCTAAAAAATATTCACCAATTTCTTCCTTATCCATAAAAAGGCCATGTCTTTCAAGCGTCGATTCGATGTGTGTTAGGTACTGAGATGTGGAAGGGTCGTTGTCTAAAGCATCATCGCGCGTCTCTGAAAGTAGCTCGGGAAGATCTAGACTCATAAGGAGATTTAGCTCTTCGACTGCTGAACTATACACATTGTCTTTCTCAGGTGACAAAACAAAGAGTAATGCAGCCGCGGAAACAGTAATCAGCAGCCGAAGGGAAAAGCGAGCACCAATTACTGATTGTTCCTCAGTTGGGGAATTTTCTCTATCCATATCAAACCTTTATTGGGCAATCTGTCTTGTTTTCCCACTGTAACAAAGTAATTTATCAATGTATGTCACCCCGCGGGCATTGACGATAATACAGACTTACTGGCCAGTTCAGCAGAACTCATGGTAGTATAGGTGGAATATAGCGCCATTTCTCATAAGCTTTAAAATATACTTTAGCTCAAGTTTTCAATTTCACTTCTTTTTCATATCAATGAAAGAGCGATAGTCAGACACTTCTCACCTGTTACTCAACTGTTTTCACAAAATTCAAAATGGAAACAAGCGCCTCAAGCTGTTGTGCAAACCAGCTCTGAAAATTGCTTTTGTTTGTGATGATGAACTTCCTAATCATTTGCTCAAATGAACGTCTACGTTATTGAGCTATAGTTCTGGTTGGTCAAAATTTGCGAGATATCTCCGTTGATTCAGCTTAATTTAACAGTACCCTCGACTGTTCGCTATGGCGTCTGGCTATGTGAAAACTCAAAACCCACGACTGGCTCCTACGGTGGCAAATTTGCCCTACAAAAATCCGAATACATGAATTTTGTATGATTATATTTGGCACTTCCTCGCCGAACAACAAAGCTAAAAATCAGCGTAAGCTAAGGTCAGGTTTGTCGCACCTGCTGTCTTAATGAGTATTGTATCGACTGGCCGCTTTAGTCGCAGGCTGGTAAAAATTAACATCCTGTGACTGTCGCCTTAGGTGGCAAACGAGATCGTTAAAACCAGTTTATTCGAGCCGCCGCTACGTCTGCAATTGGCACAAAGTAGCTTGCCAAAAAATCGTTTAAACACTCCCACAGTGAATTCAAAGCCTCGTCTTCGCTGACCTAAGCGCTTGCGGGGCTTTTTGTTTATGCTTAAAGATTTTTTATCTGCTTTTTGGTAAAACCAAGCCGGTAAGCATAATCACGATTTTTTAAAAAATTCGCTAGTTCGATACCATACCTCTTGCCACAAGGCATTAATAAGTTTTGAAATAGGAGTTTTTGTGAAAAATTTGTAATCATAGAAGGTATATTAGTTTTAATAACAGGTGTAGCACTCGTTTTTATTAAGCTGGCTGGCGGAGGGTCTAAAACGGTTGGTGATATTGTACATTCTGTAGAAACAGACCCTTACGTTGTATATCCTCTGTTTATATTTTTGGGGCTTTCCGTGTTAATTAGGGCTATCAGAAAGAACTTTGGTGTTTCTGTATATAGCATAAAAAGTCACATGCAGTTTGCAGAAGAAGTTTTTGAAGGAGTAGGAGCAGGACTACTAAGCATCTATCGTCTTGCAGTCGGTGTTGCTATTAGCGTCCCGCCGATTTGGTACTTCTTGGAAAATGATACATTTGATCTCAGGCAGGCTGTGGTAATAGAAGTAATCGGTATTATTTTCTTTTGTGGGCTATGTATCCTTTCCTTTATTAGTCAAAAGGGCAAATAGCGAATTGAATCCAAACAAATCGCCTCGCCCTCGCGTAGCTTTTTGTTTAAGGGCATCAAGGGGCTTTATTTTTGGCTGCTTTTGAAGCAAAAAAAATAAACGAGTAAACACTTTCGTTTACTTGAGGCGGTTATAGCAGAGTTTTTTTGCTGCCTGTGGTGGGGTTATATATTGCGAGAATTAAATTCAATGGCAGAAAAGTGCCAATAGCTGACCTTTGTTATAAGGTATTATAACCATTTGATTAAAGCGTTATTTGTTTTGTTTTTTGTGCTTTCCGCGCATCTCCAATGATACAGGCGGTAAATTTTCAATTAATTTAGTTTTCTTTCCATGCTCTATTGCCACATAGCCCATTGTATCTAGTCTAACTAGGTTCTCTCTGACACCAGACCTATTCCAGTCAATAGCTTCCGCAATTGTTCTTTCTCCCGGCAGCACATCTCCTTTCTCGAAATTTGTAGAAATATAGTCTGCTAAATCATAGAAGGAAGGCGAGCGTTGAACAACGTCATAAAAAACAGGTTCGCTCTGCAAGAGCTTTATTTCTTCAATAACCTCAGTACTGACTTCTTCAGATAAATAATTGGTGGCGTTATAAAGAAAGCTTTCTGTACGATAAATTTGTATCTCCTGTCCGGTTTCATCATAAAACTCTTTGAGTAATTCCGGTCGAGCTGATAACGTTTTTCCAGCTTTCTTTAACCACCAATCTTCCTTGTTGTCTTCGGTTATCAGAATAACAGGAGTTTGATTCTCTTTTGCATAAGCAATGATTTGCTTCCACATGATAAGGTCACCATACCGACGTTTCTGACCAACTTCGTCTTTTTCATCATTACACTTTTCAGCGTCTTCATAACCGGGTGGTATTTTGCTTAGATACCGGACTTTACCTTCCTCAAAAAGCGCTTTCAAATTATCGTCGGAAAGAGGCAGTCCGACTCTTTTACCAAAAATTTCGGTTACTCTTCCTTGTATTTCATCGTTATTAAGACGACTTATATGGGATTGTTTGGCAGCTTCGAGATGCTTGTTTAGCTTGCCGAATAACACTTCAACCTCACCCAATAACTCCGACGGCAAAAAAGGATGGCGATTTTTTTGGTTGAACGACTTATACAAATTATTAATATTGTCAAAGGTTGCATCGTAGCTTATAGATTGTTCGTTAATTACAACAGCTCGATTCTGAAAGTATTCATGAGCGGCTTGATGGGGCAGCCATACACGCTCACTATGCTTGCTTAGTAAGTTAAGAAGTGCCTCGCGAGCTTCGTCGGAATAGCGATATAGATTGAGAAGGATATTAGCATCTGGAATAATTTTACCGCACTTCCAGATTTCTTTAACTGTTGCATCCTTGGCTCGATAATAGCCTTTAAATAACACCTCTAAATCAGCTTGCCCTTCCATGTAAACTCCTAAACAATTTATATTTTTCCCTAAAGAACTTAGGGAGGTGATATATTTGAGATAAACAGGATATCACTCATCCAATCTAGATTTAAACGACCTTATTAGAATTCGTTTTTCTGTTCAAGGTCCGCTTATCGCTCATTGCACCCATTCATACCTAACAATCCCGAACGGCAGGTATACGTACATTTCTGACGTTCAGATTAAATCGCAGGCATTTGAACTAAATGTTAGATCGAGTCTAAGCTACCACACCTAATCAATTACAGTTCAGTGAATTTTCGTTCTAACGTTGTGAAAAGGTTGCATCGCAAAATCAGGTTTAGTATTCGAGCTTATATTATCTACAACCCCATATTACAACCATCTCAATAACTCTACCCTGACAAAGTAAGTGCAGTTCTTTTTTTACCGCAGCAGAGGCTTTTTGAGTGTTTTTACATTGAACTAAGTTACATTTAGCAACTTAATCAACTCTCTTGGGGCGTGGTATGATGGTCATAGACAATTGTTCTTTACACAAACTGTATTTGGGGCGCTTAAACTTATTGAGCAGATAAGTATTAACTATCGCTTCCGTATAAATCATATAGCACCTTCTGCAATTCATGAACAAACAACTTAAATTGGACGACTAGTTTTTTGTCAATCATTTATTATTTTTCAATGAGTTAGCAATGTAAAAGTAGCTTATAATAGTAAGCTAAGATAATATTTGTAGATAGATAAAGTGTTATAGTAGCTAAAAAATGACAGATATTTCTCCTACTGAATCAAACGATATGAAAGTAACAGACGCTGAGTTGAGCAAGGTTACTACTATAGTGATAGAGCTACTTAAAAAGTGGGGACTGAATGAAAAGCAAAAAACGGTCTTAATTGGCGAAACTACTTCACCCGAGATACATCTGAGACTTTCGCTTTTATTAAACATCCACGCAGAACTACGATTGATGTTTAATAACCCGTTAAACGTCTATGGCTTTATGACCATGATAAATCATAATGAACCATTTAACGGCACTCGGCCAATTGATCTAGCATGCCAAAATATTGAAGGACTGAAACTAACGTATCAAGCCATTTGTAACATCTACTAGCTTTATTTGTTAATAAAGCGATTGGATTTGTGACCTGTATTTTATGCATGCTCTTTATTTAATATTAATGCTAATAAACTTGATCAGTAGAACATACTTCAATATTTTAAGTAAGGTACTTTAACATTTAGGCATACAAATAGGCATATTAAAAACAAAAACAAAAACATTTACCCATAAATATCATAAACTTAATTCGAAAATTTAATTCCCGCCAGCGCCTCATCGGCGGTTGAAGAACGGTACACGCGCTTTAAGTCTGTTGTAACGGCTTTGTAGTCCTTTCATGACACGTATTTCAACGAATTAGGTACCATATGTACGATGCACAGTTGAATATGCGTTTGTGGGAATACAGCATTGATGGCGTCAGGGAAGCCTTTAAGACTATCAACACAGGCGATGAGGATGTCTTGCACACCTCGCTGCTGAAGTTCCGTTAGGACGTTCAGCCAGAACTTAGCCCCTTCGTTCTCAGCAATCCACATGCCCATCAGCTCTTTGTGACCTTCAGTATTGATACCCAATGCCAGGAAAATAGATTTGTTGATGATGCGTTTATCTTGGCGTACTTTGACCACGATGCAGTCGAGATACACAATCGGGTAAATAGAGTCTAATGGACGCGACTGCCATTCCACGACTTGCTCAATAACCGCATTAGTGACGCGAGAAACCAGTGTCGGCGATATTTCCGCACCGTACCATTCATCGAATGCGTTGACTATTTCACGAGTGCTCATGCCTTGTGCGTAAAGCCAGAGGATTTTATCGTCCATGGACGTAAAGCGGGATTGATGCTTTTTGACCAGCTTGGGTTCAAAGGAGCCGTCACGGTCGCGAGGCGTGTCGAGTTCAAACTCACCATCTTCGGTTTTAACGCGTTTGCTGCTCTTACCGTTACGACTGTTCACTGAGGTGGACTTTTTGTGCTTCTCATAGCCAAGATGCTCATCCATTTCAGCGTTCAATGCCGCTTCAATAGTAGTGGTCAAAATAAATTCCAACTGATAAAGTCCTAGCGTCATAGTCGCTTGGTAATTAGACCAACAGTTTCCCTTAGTAATGACACTGCTACAATTTTGTCGCTATCTTTAAAATCATCAATTACTTTAGTTAGATAATAAACTTTAGTCTCACCAGTGAATGAATTGACATTTCCTTTTCTAATGGTGCTTAGTTTCTTCCTTGTTACTTTAAAGCAAAACTCTTCTACTTCTGCGACCTTGAAATTTTGTCAATCATTTATTATTTTTCAACAACTTAGATAAAAATAATTAGGTGAATATAGTTAAAAGAGTTAGCATTAATTAATAGTTCTTTCTTTGAAAACAGTATTAATTCTTATCAAACAATAGTTGAAATAAGGAGTGAAGCTATATGAAAGCCCAGAACCCTGAAGTTACTGAAATTGTGGGAATAGTAAGCCGTCTTTTCGAAAAATGGGAATTAAATGAAAATCAAAAAACAGCTTTGATTAATGAGTCAACTCCAAGTGAGTTACATATGAGACTTTCGCTATTATTGAATATCCACGAAGAGTTACGAATGATTTTTGAAAATCCTGAGAACATTTATGGTTATATGAGAATGATTAACCACAATTCCCCCTTTAATGGGTCTCGACCGATAGACCTCGCCTGCAAGAATATAGAGGGACTCCAACATACTTATAACGCGATATGTGGCATTACTGGTAGTGCTAACCACCACTTGGCATGATTTCAAAAATAATGTTTATAACGGTACTTTACACTAAGCTGTCTGTGCAACGTCATTTTATCATTTTGAAAGTATTATTGATCAATATGATAATAAACCCTAGTTATCGATATTAACAACTGAATAATGAGCCAAAATACAAACATCGCATTATATCACATATTCAAAAATACCAACCGATTTTACGATTTAAGTACCCTGAATGGAATAGCCAACTTGCTGAGCTATGATACGTCTGAATTTATTTAAAGTAGGATGATATAAATGTTAGGGATAACAAAGGGAATAGCTGTGAACACCTCTGAAACAGGAGTTTTAGACTGTTTGGTTAAGAATAGAAGGGCTGTCGTGGGCGATGATAAGAACATGACTTCATGTAGAAGGTTCAGACCAAGGGGGATTCTGTTATGAATGTAAAAATCGATATGACAGAGTTAGGTGACACAAAACGAGGAATTATCTCTATTGCTAGGGTACTGTCGAAAGAAGTGGCAAAGCGAGATTTTGAGAAAGGAATTAAAAAATGAAGACAGTTATTTACGCAAGATATTCAACAGATTTACAGAGTGCAGCCTCTATCGAAGATCAATATAGAGAGTGTGAGGCCTACGCAAAGAGGCACAATTTTAAAATAACCAGTTTTTTTTCTGATAAAGCTGCTTCAGGTTCATCCATGAATCGAGGAGGATTAGCGTCCCTGATGGAAAACATGCATCAGTTCGATGCTGTCTTATGTGAATCCCTCGATCGGTTGAGTCGAGATCAAGGTGACATTGCTAACATCCGTAAACGCTTAGCGTTCAGTAATGTAAAAATCTTTACAATAGAAGACGGTGAGATTGGATCGATGCATATCGGTTTAAAAGGCACTATGAATGCAATGCAACTAGACGTTATAAGGGACAAAACCAAGAGAGGCTTGCGAGGTAAAGTCGAGAATGGAAAGTCGGCAGGTGGTAAAAGCTATGGATATAATCCGGTCAGAGAATTCGACTGCGCGGGCAATCTAATCAAAGGTGAACTCGAAATTAACGACGATGAAAGTAAAGTCATTCGAAAAATTTTTGAAGACTATGCATACAATGACAAGTCAGCCAAAACAATAGCGAAAGAGCTTAACGCAAAGGGTATTAGTGCACCAAATGGCGCTGACTGGGGTTGCTCAACTATCAACGGTAACAAAAAGCGTGGCACTGGAATTTTAAACAATGAGTTATACATTGGGGTGAGAATATGGAATCGATTGAGATATGTGAAACATCCAGAAACCGGGCGCAGAGTCTCTAGGCTCAACGATGAAAGTGATTGGGTAATGAAAAACGTTCCAAACCTTAGAATCGTATCACAAGAGCTGTGGAAAGCAGTCAAATCAAAACAAAACTTGGTTAGTTCACCAAACGGAGTAAAAAAACCAAAAATGCGGGCTAAGTATTTATTTAGTGACTTATTTAAATGCAATGTTTGTGGTGGAGGGGCTTCTATGTCTAATAGCATATCATACGGTTGTAGCACAGCGAGGAATAAGGGTACTTGCGATAACAAAAAGTTAGTTAAAAGAATAACCGTCGAATCCGCAGCATTGAGTGCGATTAAATCAGAGCTTCTCAAAACTGACGTAGTTGATGTTGTTATTCAAGAATACAATAAATCGATGCGAGAGTTAGTTAGAGACAGTCAAAAGTCCTCAATTAACACTAAAAGTGTTGTCGCTAAGCTAGAGGCAGAAAAAGTAAACCTAATTAACTCAATTAAAGCCGGCATAGATCCCAAGTTAGTTGCAGATTCATTGGCAGAGGTCTCGGTCAGGTTAGAAGAAGCCAAACTCAAGCAAGTTGCGCCCTCATTAAAGGAAGTTAATAACAACGGTATAGCGGATAAATTTCGACGCTATATTGATGAGCTTACTACTGATGATTTGTCAAACGAGGCTAAAATTGCAATACGCTCTTTAGTGGAAAAGCTAGAGTTAAAGGCTAATGGTGACGTTGATTTGGTGCTAAACCCTTTTGGCTTAGCAAAAAAAAGACCCGCTATAAATAGCGAGTCTATTCGTATGGTTGCGGGAGCAGGATTTGAACCTACGACCTTCGGGTTATGAGCCTCATTTTTATCTATCATTTAATTGCACTTAATTTTACCTTAATATCTTTATAAATATTTATTTTTATTATTTATCATGCACTTATAGATTTTATAGTGTGACATTTTTTAAAATATCACAACCCTTAGAATATTAATTAGTGACAAACTGTCACGTTTTTACTATTTTTTAATCGTATCGACAACAGACCTTCGGACAATGTCACATGGAAGAAGTGACCCCAGTTATCAAGCACGTTGAGCAAAGACTCTCTGGTAAGGTTAGTGATACCGAGCCACACATAAAATTTGCTACTCAAATATTAGGTTTGAGAAATAGCGTTGATGGCTTGTACGAGTCGATTGAAAGATTGTCAGCACTTTTGGATGACGTCGATTTCCTGTCCAGAAAATTGCCCACTCAAACCGTATCTGTCCTCGTCGATTTTCAACATGTTCATAATCGGCTCGAAGCAAAGAGCTCAAGCCGAAATAAAAATAATGTGTTCTTTGGCCGGTATGCAGATAACGAAATACTCGCGTGTTTAACGCAACGTATTGCCATTGATTCGGTTGAACAAACTTACGTCGTAAAGTGTTTGATGTCGCTTTTGGTAATATGGCGTTGTCAGAATCCATGCTTCGTGCCGACTGTCTCTCGCTCTACACCTCAATCAATTAACGCTTTGTGCGCCAAAATTAGAAAGCTTTGTGTAGAAAAACAACGTGATATTGATTGGCCACCGGAAGGGACTGACGTTAATCAAATTCTAGAACTACTGCACAGTGGCCATGGCCCCATTCATACCCTCTTCAGCAACGTAAAACCGGCTTTCATTACTCTAAAGAACGCCTTCAATGAAACGCTGAATCAAAGGGACTCTTACTACCTTAATTGTCCCCCGAGCAAAGAACAGATACCTCGTAACAGGGTTAGTGATGCTCGCTTCACAATAGATGACGGCATATCAGACACTAACGATTTCAATTCATATGTTCGTGCATATGAAAAAAAACAAGATGATGAATCTCAGGTCGAAACGATCTTCAGTGAAGATCCCTCTTTGTCAGACAGCGATTTTACATTTGAAGAGCGGATATCCAGGCTTTCAAGCACTCAATATCGATGTGCGATGGACAATCAATACTTACCTTTAGACTGGGTCAGAAACAATCCACTAGAAACCAAGAGAATTATTGATGCGATTCTGACCAGTCAGGATAGTGAGCTAAAACTTGCATCTTTATTAACCATTGTTACGTCTATGGAGGTAGAGGCAGTTTTTGCAGCATCTGTTAACACTGAAGACGCCGAACTATGTCAAATACTCTGCTTAAATACGGATGAAAGAACATGGTCATCACCCTTCCCAGCTCTACCTGGACGGTACCTTATAAACCAGTCATCAGAGAAACTTCTTGCCCCAAATAATCTAAAAAGAACTGCGCCATTGCCTGAAGTCATTATTAAACTGCTAAAGAAATATTCACTCGGCATGCTGGGCCCACAACTCGGATTCCGCTCCGCACATCATTTGGAGCAAGCACTTACGAAGTTTTGTTCAAACATTAGTCGGATCGCTTCAGCACGCTGCTCTCCCCTGAAGCTACGTTCAATGCTTTTCACAAATTTGATAAGGAAAACATCAGATGAAATTTTGTCGTCATGCGTTATCAACTCTGACGAGTTTTCTCCTTCATCAGCATTTTATTACTGCTCATTTGATGAAACGTTACTGAATAACCTGTATCAAGAGACACTCAGCGAGCTCGGTTTTGATATCGACCGACCACCTACGTTGCAAAGTCTCCAACGTATATTGACGAACTCCGGGATCTTATTGTTGTTAACCAAGTATTAAGTTCTCTAAAAGAGATGACATCTTCGCTAGTAATGGGTAAATCCCTTTTTATATTTCATAGGCATTTCGGTGCTACTAAGGATCGCACTTTGAATGGACAGCACTTCGTCCTTATAGTTTATTCTCTTCAATAGAGCTATTAAGTTATCGGTGGACCAATTAACACGATCAATGTGTTTTCTAAGTTCATCTTTTTCTTCTCCCTTGAAGCGATTACAAACATCTGCTATTTCCGATATCGTCTTAGCCTGAATTCCTGAGCCATTGATAGGTTTTACTTCTAAAATCTCAAAACAGACCGAAGCTCGGACTGAAACAATATTGGTGGGTCAATTTTACTTGCCAATAACCACTAGAGTGGATTAGTTTTGCACGCTAAATCAACAGAGCCTGTTTAAAGAAAAAGTCGTTATTCACCTCTATTTCACCTTTCATCGAATATTTTTTGCTCAGTAACGATTAACCACTACTGAGAGAATGATTATGAAATTGATTAAACAACTGAGCATAATTACAGCCGCTATTACTTTAGCAGCTTGTGGATCATCCAATACGGACAAAACGGTTGGACTGAACGATATTGATCAAGACTATCAAGGTATTTGGATTTCCGAAGATAAAGGCCTTGCAGTTGACGTTGGCATTGATCGCGTAGTTAATTATAAGTTTACCAGTGACTACTGCTTTAAGGTCGACGAGCTAGATAATGTAACAACCAACGATATCACCCGTGTAGTCAATTTGACCGATGATGGAACTCTCGACTGGTTCGCAGGGTATGGTCCTCAGAACATGAGAGCTTCCAGTTTTGAGCTGTTTAAGATGTCAAATTTACCACTATCATGTCAGACTAACTTGGTGCCGTTACTAGGTCAGGCAGGACATACCCGTAATCCAGAACAAACATTCGCCATCTTCTCGCAAATATTCGAGGAGTATTATATGGATTTCGAGCTTCAAAATGTTGATTGGCTCGGTCTCGCTCAAGCTCAGGCGGCAGCGATAAACGCTGATTCGAGTGACTTAGATCTGCTTATTGCAATGGACAATATGATTCAACCTTTAGCAGACGCTCATACTTCAGTGAGCACACCAGATGGCATAACCGTAAGTTACAATAATAAGCTTGTTCTAGCAGAGCGTTTAGTGAAGGAATTTGCAGAAGCTAACGGGATGCCTTTCCCGATACCTGCGCAAATCATTACTGAAACTCAACTCCAGCAACTTCAAGTTTATGTTGAACAGGGATTAGCCACTCAACAAGCTATAATCGCAAACTATGCGGTAGATGAAGATGCGATTAAGGAGCGTGCAGACGGCGCTGTTTTTTGGTTTGAGAATGAAGGTATTGGTTATTTGCATATTGGCAAAATGTTAGGCTTTCATGAGGATAATGACGAAGCTGACACGCTCCAAAATGATACTGACGAAATCGCAGCAATCGATGCGATCTTAGATGAAGCGCTGTCTGATCTGGCAAATGTAGAAGGGTTGATTGTTGATGTGAGAACCAACAATGGCGGACATGAATTTGTCAGTCTAGCAATCGCCAGCAGATTTGCAGATTCACGGGTGTTGGCATATACCAAAAAGCATGGAAAAACATCGCCTACACAAGAGATTTTTATCGAGCCTAGAGGTGAGCATACTTTCACTGGCCCGATTGCTTTGTTGGTAAGCGCTACGACAGTATCTGCAGCAGAAACCTTTGCTATGTCTATGTCCGTATTAGATAACGTAACGCTGATTGGAGAAACCACACAAGGCGCTTTTTCAGACATCATGGACTGGACTTTACCTAATGGTTTTGACATTGCACTATCAAGTGAATTCTATTACGACGTGGATGGAAACTGGCTTGAGGGTGAAGGCGTACCAGTGGATATTGAGGTACCTTTTTTCAGTCAACAAGAGCGTGAAGAAGGATATGATGCCGGTATCGAAGCGGCAATCAGTCTTTTCGATCAATAACCCCACTCAACAATAGAGATCGTCTCAATCAGACGATCTCTTAATCTACCGAGATCCAAACCAGTGCGGGCATATCCGTTTTAGTCTCAAACAAAAAAATAACAGGCTTCAGCAAAGCACACCAGACGTTGAATTTAGTCAACGTATCCATCTTCACTCACAATGTAATTATTTCTTCGAACAACATATCACAATCAAACAGGGACGTTGATTGCGCTTATAAGCGTTTGCACTTAGCTCACAACTTGCAAATTTATCTATACGATGTAGTGGCAGACTAAACCCGAACACCGTTTAAAGAGCATTACACTTAGTAACGAGGTGTTCAATTAGAAGACAAAGACGGTCATTCAGTCTGGAATTTAAACATGATGCAGCCAGCTTGGTGCTCGATCAGGGCTACAGTATGGCTGAAGCAGGACGCGCCGTGGATGTTCATGAAAATACTCTGCGCAAGTGGGTTCAGCAACTTGAGTCTTAACGCGGTGGTAGCACGCCGAAATCCAAAGCCCTGACGCCAGAGCAGCAACCTATTTAGGAGTTTGAAGCTCGCGTCAATAGGCTGGAACGAGAAAGGCCATATTAAAAAAGACTAAGGCACTCTTAATGTCCGACGACCTGAAATCCACGCGATGATAGACCGGTTGAGGGTGCATGAATCAAGAGAGTTGGTCTGTTCAGCGATTGGGATTGGCGTCAGCAGCTAATGCGAACGGCGAAAGCGCCATCGTCTAGTTCGTGCTAAGCGACGCATAAAGCGAGCCAGTGTGAAGCGCATGTTCGATAAGAGCCGTCAGTCTGCTGGCACACGCACGCTTGCTGATATGCTTCGCGATGAAGGCATCGTCATGGGCCGATTCAAAGTCGGCCGGCTGATGAAAGAGCAAGGCCTAATGAGTAAGCATCCATGTAAGCACGCCTAAGAGAATATGCAGGTTGAACGGCCAGACATACCAAACTTACCGGGTAGACAGTTCAATGTGGCGCGGCTCAATCAGGTCTGGTGCGGTGATATCACTTACATCAGCACCGGCTCGGCATAGCATTATGCGGCGGTCGTGATTGACCTGCACACTCGACGAGTTATCGGCTGGAGTATGTCGCATCGACCGGATGCGGAGCTTGCCGCAAGAGCCTTGGATATGGCATATGAACTCAGAGGTAAGCCCAAAGGTGTGATGTTCCATAGCGACCAAGGTTCCCAATACGGTGCTCGTAAATTCAGACAGAGGCTGTGGCGTTATAAGATGAACCAGAGCATGACTCGCCGGGGTAACTGCTAGGACAATAGTTCGATGGAGCGCGTCTACAGAAGTCTGAAACCCGAATGGATGCCATCAACTGGCTACCATTCAATTCATGAAAAAAAATGAGATGTGGAGTAATACCTGATGAACTATTACAACTGGGAAAGGCCACATCAATATAGCAATGGCCTACCACCGGACAGAGCAGAAGAATTGGCTAAAAAAGGTGTCCGGATTTTATTGACCACTTCATTGCCCCAATGAATAGCTCCAGGTGCAACGATGATGCACCTGCTTTGAATATCGAATAGCACGACGTATTAACAGTTAAGCGGTAGGAAACTCACTAAATTGTGGTAGCTCATCTGAAATCTCGTACCAATCAGCCTTTGACGATACATGCATGTGCGCTTGGGGCAATAGCGTAGGACTATCATTTAGCGCACCATACCTTACGTGCACCATATGTATTGATGGTTTTTCTCCATAAAGAGTAGATCCACAGTTTTCACAAAAATAAGAAATACTTTCTGCAGAGCGATTAAAACGTTTAATATGATCCTGCCCTTTTGTTATTGAGAAGAGATTTTTAGGAATGCCGCCAATTGCCGTACCCGCTGCCCCAGATGACTTCCTGCACATTGAGCAATGGCAATAACCTGCATAAACAAATTGGTCCGCAACGCTAAACGCTACTTTTCCACAAACACAACTTCCGGTGATATTTTTCATATATTTACCTTTAAATACTTGTTTTGAAATAAATAACTTCTTCTTTATTACAGTGTGAATTAGCTAAACATTGTCCAATAGTCTTACCAACCGAAACACCTACCTTTTTTATCTAGCTAAAGAGATTAGTTGGCGAAACGTTCAATCGCACTGACGCCCCTTTACAATGCGTAGACTTGCCACATGTACGCTCAAAATAGGCATGTATTTCCCTACTTTACTTTGCTCCCTTTTCGCTCATGCTCAAGGTTTTGAAAAAACGTTTTGAGTGAAATATTTCCATATTGAGGGGCATTCATATTGGTCGCGATTGTTGTAAGAAAAAACTCATAAGGCCCGAATACTTTCGGAGAAAGAAGCATTTTCCCGAGATATAACATGACTAATCTGCACCAATTAGGTAGTCGTGTAATTATTGGTTTTTTACCGAGTACCTGAAAGGCGAGTTCAGCAATTTCGTTTTGGCTATATACGATTGGCCCCCCCACTTCGAAATTCTGCGGTAGCGGTTCTGGCTTCAATAACAGCTCGTAAATAATTGCGTCGGCCAAGTCTCTACCATGGATGGGGTTGAGTAATAGATGCCCTTCACCAAACAAGTACACTCGACCTTTTCTAGCCATATTAAAAATTTCGGTCATATCCGAAAAAAAGCCAGTTGGTCTGACTGTGCAATGCTGCAGCCCTGAATTTTCCAGTTCATCGACAAACCGCTCTTTGGCCTTACATAATTCTGTTTGAGTGAACAGAGTTCCCTTATAAACGCCAATGTAAACAAACTTTTTAATAGCGCTTTTTTGGGCCTCACGGAGAATGTTAAGGTTTGCTCCATAATCTATATCTTCATATGAAAACCCCTCTTTTTGACGAGTAATCCCCACAGTAGTCACAACCATATCGCAATCCAAAAGCTGAGTATTGAGTGATTGTGGACAAGTAATATTTACTTTCCGATACTCGATTCGCGGATCCCGTGCTCTGCCCTCTTTAGGGATGTTCCTCACAAAAGCAGTCACTCTCATTCCTGCGCTTAACGCCGCATCAATCAAATGCGCCCCCAAGTAACCACTTGCACCAAAAATTGCTAACCGTCGCATGCTTTCCCCCTTTTATTATGGGTACTATCGTTCATAGCAAGTGAATTAAAGGTAAAATTTATGCATAGTTGTTTCTAACTATTGGTACACCTTTCTCTAATCATACAATGAACAAATCGTTGAAAGCGTCGAGCGCCGCAAAGTAATGCAGTATTACGCAGTTGAAAAGCCGGTATAGTCCAGTGAGCGTTAAGAAACAGTATGTTGAATATCTGTATCGAAAAGGATGTAAACGATTTAAAGATAACGACTTTTTTGCCCATCTAAAATTCAGCCAGTAGCACAATTTACTTGATTCTCAAGCTAGCAAAGCTTCTGGTTCACGACTAAAAAATCAGTTTCATAATAGTAATAGCTACGTGAGAAACGATACTCATTTAACGCCAAAGTTTCTTTTGTTTATAGACATACAAATATATACAGCGTTGTGCCGGCGCAATCCAGACAATCAACAACAAGAACCAGCATAACGCGACATAAATCTCAACTGTGTTACTCAACAAAGTAAAAATAAAATAGATAAGCACACTCAACAACATAATATTTAAAAGCCAAAACCAAAGTAGCCAAAACCCGCGTCTAAATATTGGTGTTCTTGTGACATATCCAACAACTCCGAGACACAAAATCAGTGCAACAAACAAAGGACTGTAACGACTAACTACACCGCCAGTATCAGACGCCACTTTATCCACAAGCCTAATTATTGCGGGCACAAGTAATACCGCAATATAGAGCCAATGAAGAATATTCATGTTGATTTCCCACGTAAAAAAACTGAACTCAAGCTCTTATATTGGCAGTAAAATAAGGGTGAAAAAAGACCAATTATTTGTCTCCGACATGGACTATATGTCGCAGCCTGATAATCTTGACACACCATACAAATTACCGAGTTAGAATCCTCCATGCTCAAAGGCAAATTAGTCACAATCAGAACAATAAGAGAAAACGAGCTTCAGGATTTTTGTCACTGTAATGGTCTAATTATTCAAAACACTTTGTTGGAGGTATGATATCAAAAACCAATGAGGTAAGAATGAAGAAGTACACAGCCGAATTTAAATTAGAATGTATTGAGTTGATCACTGTTCAAGGTTATCCAGTTAGGCAAGCTGCCGATGCAATGGAAGTTGGATATACCACCTTACAAAAATGGGTA
>NZ_JAHKPT010000032.1 GCF_018860635.1 Aliiglaciecola lipolytica | reverse complement strand
CGTTGCTCGACCCAGCCTCGTCTATGTTCATAACTTTGCCCCGTAAATTCATCTTCACCGCACAAAAACGAGCGACGAACACAACGGGAGACGCAATGATAATAGGACGTATCAATAAGACTAATTTGAGATTTTCGTGACTGAGGCATAACTAACCATCCATGGTTGTTGAGTAACTGTAAGCCTAGAACATCTAGAAAAAATTACCAAATAATCATGGATGTCCATTTTATATTCTTTATAACATCTCCGATAAATTGGTAATTGAATTGGTAATACAATCACTTGCGCGTTTGGTAATATAATTGTTAACAATTGGTTGATATATTGGTTTTCATTGAGTATATTGCTTTGTAACAATAAGGCAACATCATTATAACAAGCGATCCGCAACCATATGACCTCACAAAAACCATCGGAGAACTCGATATGTCGTTGATATCAGGGCACAACACAAAATTAATTTATCAAAAAGAGCTTTTTACACTTACACCTATTGCAAAATGGGTAAAAGCTGCAGTTTTTGCTTCTGTAGCTGGCTCATTTGCGTTTTCAGCAACAGCACAAAATGCACCTACTGAAAATGAAAACAATGCAGACGACGTCGAAGTTATTAATGTCGTTGGTACTCGAAAAACAATTCAAGACCAAATCGCCATCAAACGTGAGGCAACGACTGTTGTTGACGGTTTATCTGCTGAAGACATAGGTGACTTACCTGCACTTTCAATTGGTGAGGCATTGGAATCAATTACCGGTGCTGCATCTCACCGTGAAAACGGCGGAGCGACTGAAATCACGATTCGCGGATTAGGCCCCTTCTTAAGTGCGACCCATATTAATGGTCGTGAAGCGACAAACGGTAGTGGTGACCGTTCAGTTAACTTCTCTCAGTTCCCGTCAGAATTAATGAAGAAAGTAGCGATATATAAAACCCAAGACGCCTCTATGATTGAAGGTGGTGTTGCTGGTGTCATTACATTAGAAACTCTGAAACCGCTAGATTACGGAAAACAAAGTTTTCAGGCAGAAGCTAAACTTAACTACAACCCTGACGAAGCAGACATCGAAAATTCTCTACAAGGCGACTTAGGCTACCGTGGGACTATAAGTTATGTTGACCAGTTTGATTTTGATAACGGTGCAGCCGTAGGTATATCGGTGGGTTGGCAACGTCAAGATATCAGTCAGCCAGAAGCTGAATACCGTAGTTCCAGTCCTTCAGGTACCTCTTTGTGGGCTTGTTTAAATGATCCAACTAACATGAATGAAGGGTTTTTCCGTGGCGCAGCTGGTGATTGTGAAGACCAAGTTAGCGGCAGCAGTAACCAAGGTTACAACACAGAAATTGATCCAGAAACTGGCCGAGCAATCGATGCCGATACGCCTTATGCTTGGACTGGGTCCAGCCGTAGCTTCCGTCAAAATGAAACCTCAGATGAAAGAGATGCGTTGTTTTTTGCAGTACAATTTCAACCAACAGAAGCGTGGGACATCAACTTTGACGCGCAAATTTCAGATCGTAACCAAGCCGAAGCGCGTCACGATCTAATCTTCCTACAAAAACGTGTTACCCCTGGAGTAACTGGTGAAAACCTAATTACTAACAGTGTAGGTAGTATTTTACATTGGGAAGGTGAAGATCGTATTGAATCTGCTGGTGAGCAATTCTCTCGTGAAGAAAACTATCGTGGCTACGGTTTAAACGTTGAACATTATGTGAATGATCAATTAACCATTCGTGGCGATATTTCTTACTCGCAAACAAAACGTGAAGAATTACAAATATCTAACCGAGGTAGAACCGCTGCATACCAGTCTTTTTCTTGGGACATGGGTGAGCAAATTCCTAACTTTACTCTCTCCGATTTTGACGTGACCGATATTTCAAACTTTACTGACAGTCTACGTACTCGTCTTGACCGTGAAAACGTGCGCGAAAATGAAATCACCTCTGCCCGTGTTGATTTCGATTATGCATTAAATGATGGTGCCTTCACTAGCATACAAGGTGGTTTGCGTGTTTCTGAACTGTCTTTTATCCAATACGGTGGTAGCAATGGAAACGGTTCAAGAACTGAGGTTGAATTAGATGAAACCGCAGCTAACGCAATCGACGTCCTCGAAAGCTGCCAAATTAACTTTCCAGAGTCCGGCTTCTTATCGGGAGTTTCTGACGGTGATATTGTTACTAATGTAGATAGTGACGGTAATGTTATTAGCAGTGGCACGGGCAATTCATGGGCAACATATGACAACGTATGTTTCTCACAAGCACTCACCTCCGCTGGCGGTGTAGAATTTGGATACCCTGATGTAGAGTACGAAAATCAGGGCACTATCGATGTAACTGAAAAAACCACTGCGGCCTACATGATGGCTAACTACGACACTGA
The DNA here is from genome assembly GCF_018860635.1 of Aliiglaciecola lipolytica. Taxonomy (GTDB): domain Bacteria; phylum Pseudomonadota; class Gammaproteobacteria; order Enterobacterales; family Alteromonadaceae; genus Aliiglaciecola; species Aliiglaciecola lipolytica_A. Next base: position 98,307 of record NZ_JAHKPT010000032.1, on the reverse strand, counting down.
AATGATGGGTAAATTCATTCGTGGTAACTTCGGTGTGCGTGTAGTCAAAACAGAAGTCAGTTCCGTTGGTTTTAGACAAGGTTACGTCTTCACACAAGACCCATTAACAGACTTATGGAGCTCTTCAGAAGCGGGAGATATTACCCGTACTGTGGCAGAAAGTGATTACACCGAAGTATTACCTAGCTTCAACTTAGTGATTGATTACAGTGAAGACATTCTATTCAGAGCCGGCGTATATCGTGGTATGTCTCGCGTAGACCCAGCAGATCTGAGTTATGATCGCACGATTGAAACCGATGATGAAGCTGAAGCAGCAACACGAGAAGAATTGCTAACGGGCGTGGATGGCTCTGGTAACCCAAGCACTAAACCTCTAATGTCATGGAACTATGATGTGGCGGTAGAGTGGTATCCTAACGACGATTCAATTTTCGCGTTTGGTTTCTATTACAAACAATTTAACGGTGGTTTCCAACAACAAACCGTATTAGAAAACTTCGTAATTGACGGTGTAGAAGTTGGATTACCGATCACTAACTCTGTCACAACAGATGAAAGTAGTGACCTGTTTGGTATAGAGATGTCGTTAGCTTACCGTTGGGATAACGGCTTTGGTGTGAAGATTGGCTATAACTACGCAGACTCAGATTATGAGTTTGAAGATGGTCTATATGGAGACACCTTCGTCACAGATCTAGATGGAGTAACGACTCAGCTTACAGAAGGTATCGTTGAGCCAGGAAACGTACCTGGATTCTCTGAGCATGTATTCAGTGGTCAAGTGTATTACCAAATCGGAGACTTCGATACCGCGCTAATCTACAAGTATCGTAGCGAGTACTTTCAGCCGTACACAAGTAACGGTACTAGACTTCGTTTCGTTGATGAAGCTGGAGTTTGGGAAGCCCGCGCGTCATACAAAATCAATAAACATTTCCGTGTAAAAGTTTCTGCAATTAACTTGTTCAGTGAACCTAAGTCTCAGGACTTCTTCACGATAGGCAACACAGGTGAAGTGAACGACTACGGTCCGCGCTTATTCGCAGGTATTAGCTTTAAATATTAATCACGCACAATGCATAGTTAGGACATACCTAACAATTAATCAATTTTGTTACCTAACTATGCAATATAAAAGAATAATTTTCAGGAGTAGAAAGCATGTTTAAGAAAAAACTTATACCCCTTGTTGTCGCCACAGCCTTGGTTGGTTGTACCGGTGATGATAAGGCTGAGTTGGATGGCAATACTCGCGGAAGTGTCGCAATCTCCGGTAGTGATTTTTTTGCCGGTGCCACACTATCAGCAACGGTGACTGATGCAGATGGAATTGATGGCGAGATCACTTATGCCTGGTCTACAGGCGTAACTGGCGATACTTATACTATTACCGAAGCAGACGAAGGTACGGTTGTCTCTGTGTCTGCTAATTATACCGATAACGCAGGTTTCACTGAAGGCGTGGGTGCATCCACTCCGATGATAAACCCGACTTTAAATGTCACTGCTAACGTAGTGAAGGGCCCTGTAAGTGGCGCAAGCTGCGACATATTTGCAATAGATGATGATGGTGCGGCAGTCTCCCCTGCACAAGCCACCGCAACGACAGCAGATACAGGTGAAGTAACCTTTAGCGACGTTCATTTTGAAGGCTACGGTCTTGTTTCCTGTACTGGTGGTACTTATACCGACGAATCAACAGGTGAAATTTTAGATGCACCAATGCTAAGAGCTGTGGTGGATGTTGTTGAAAATATAATTGATGAGAATGGCGTGGTACAGCCACCACCTACCTATGTTGTCTCTCCTTTGACTGAAATGGCGGTGCAATCAGCAGGCGCTGATTTAAATAGTTTTGCTACTGTGATTGATGCGATTAATGCCCGTTTTGGCATTCGTTTTGATGTAACAGAAGTTGCGCCTACAACAGTGGGGGTCGATGCCCTTGGTGCAGATGGAGCAGATAATGCCGACAGATATGGTTCAGTATTAGCCCTTTTGTCACAGTTAGATGCTGACGATGCCGATAAAGATTTGGCTGCGATTTTAGCTGACCTTGTTGCTGACATCGCTGACGGTACCTATTCCGAAGCTACCTTAGATGCATTTGAAATGGCGCAAACCAACCTGCAAACTACCTCCGAAGTTGCGAGTGATGTTGACGTAAGTCTACTAGACGCAATCGGTGCAGCAGTTGGTTACAATAACGATCCTGTTGTAGCAATCATCGGTGGTGTATTGAGTGCTACTGTACAAAATACTGAAACTGACACTTATACAGCGTCGGCAACAGTCACAGATCCCAATTTTGAAGAAGACGCTTTCATTGCGCAAACAGACGTCGTACTTGATTATGGAACTTTCAGTATTACCGAAGATGGTGAATGGTCTTATACAGTTGATACCACAAATGACACAGTGGCTAGCCTTGAAGTAGGCAGCTCAGTCAACGATATCATCACTATATCAACCATTGATGGTACCACTGCCGATATCGACGTTCGTATTGCAGCGCTTACTCAAGTGGTTAAAATTTCCGATACCGGTGATGACACAGGTGAGATTAGATTTGCCGTGAATAATTTACGTCAAGGTAAGCTTAGCGCGTCGTTCTCTAAAGAAGCGGCACTTGGTAGCGATGGCAATAATAAAGATGCGTATATCTCACTTTATGGCTCATCTGGAAGTTCTAGTGAGTCGCTCATTGATTTACGTATTCAAGGAAGCCAAACTGACGCTGACGGCAATCCTATCGACCCACGCTTCTTAGTGCGTAACACCGATAGTGACGATTACCCCGGCATCATGATTACTGCCCCATTCGTGGAAGAGCAGTTTTATAATGTTGAAATTGCTTGGGATTTGGACGCTGCTGAACAATTAACAGTCACTATCGACGGTGAAGTTATCGGTGGTGGTTCTTTCTCAACAGCGGCCGTTGTTGATTCAGATTTCACAGATTTAGACCAATGGTTTGCAGATGGTGTGCAAGTTATCCAATTCAGATTTGGTGATAACAGCAGAACGATTCCTTTTGGTTCTTTCTATGTTGATAACATTGAAGTGTATTCCGACACAGATGGCACTGTAAGTGTATTTGAAGATGATTTTGAAAATTATGATGAAGGCGATACATTAAATGGTGACAGCAGCCTTTACGGTTTAGCTATCTACTCTGAAGTTGTAGTATTTGATGTAGGCGATGGCTCTGCAGAGCCTACTCCTGCAGCTTTCTTCGATTTGACAGCTACTGTTGCAAGCGATACCACTGTGCCCTTAACAGGTACTGTGAGCGTGATCGATCCAGATGCAGGTGAAGCCTTTATCATTGAATCCACGATTACAGGCACTTACGGCGTGCTGACAATACTAGAAGATGGTTCATGGACTTATACCCTTGATACTGCCGATCCAACAATCGCAGCCCTTGAAGTAGGCCAACGTGAAACCGATACCATTACCATTGAATCTGTCGATGGCACTACCGCGGAACTAGTCATCACTATAAACGGTACCATAGTGGTCGACACCGGCTCAGACAAGGCTGTTAGAATCACCGACTCTTCAACTGAAGATGCGGGCGAACTGCGCTATAAGCCTGATGAAGCTATTTTGAAAGGTAGAATGACCGCAACGATACAAAGAGAAGCGGGCGCTAAGGCTGAAGACCCATCTGAAGATGCACAAATAGCGATATTTGGCTCTAGTACCAGTACTAGTAACGCAATGGCATATATCTCACTAGATATTAGTGGTGATGATTACGACCTACGCGCTGATGGTTCTTCTAGTGGTGGCGGTTCTACTGCTGGTTTCCAAGAAGGTCAAGATATTGATTTCGAAATCTCTTGGGATGCAACATCGGCAAGTGACACTGTTGCGCCACTGGTTACTGTTACCATTGACGGTCAAGTCGCCTTTGAAGGTGAGTTCTCTTCACCCAGCGCAGATCTAGGTAGCGTGCAAGGCGGAGTTGAAACTATCTTCTTTAGAATCGGCGGCACCAGTGATGTAACCGCTTTTGGTTTGCTTGTTGATGACTTTACGGTTTACTCATCAGACTCAGGTTCAGAAGTTGAAGTATTTACTGACGATTTTGAAAGCTATACAGTTGGTAACTCGTTAGATCCTAATGCAGATACTGCTGACACTGCACCAATCGCAGATGCAATCGTTGAAGCCAGTACGCCATACGATAGCAACTCATTTGAAGCTTTTGTGGTGGAAACGGGTAGTACAGAGGAAAATAGTCAGTTTGCAATTATTACTGACTCCTCGTCTGAAGATGCAGGTGAGTTAAGATTTAAGCCTGATGATGCCATTGTAAAAGGCAGATTCACCGCGACGGTACAAAGAGAAGCCGGCGCTAAGGCTGAAGACCCATCTGAAGACGCACAAATAGCGATATTTGGCTCTAGTACCAGTACCAGTAATGCTATGGCATATATCTCGTTAGATATTAGTGGTGATGATTACGACCTACGCGCTGATGGTTCTTCTAGTGGTGGCGGTTCTACTGCTGGTTTCCAAGAAGGTCAAGATATTGATTTCGAAATCTCTTGGGATGCTTCAGCTGCAAGCGATACAGTTGCCCCATTGGTTACCGTAACCATTGACGGTCAAGTCGCCTTTGAAGGTGAGTTCTCTTCACCCAGCGCTGATTTAGGTAGCGTGCAAGGCGGGGTTGAAACAATCTTCTTTAGAATCGGCGGCACCAGTGATGTAACCGCTTTTGGTTTGATGGTTGATGATTTCAAAGTGTATTCATCAGACTCAGGTTCGGAAGTTGAAGTGTTTAGCGATAGTTTTGAAACCTATACAGTAGGTAATTCATTGGATCCTAATGCAGATACTGCTGACACTGCACCAATCGCAGGTGCAATCGTTGAAGCCAATACACCCTATGATAGCAACTCATTTGAAGTGGTAGTGGGAGAAAGATAAGTTATAAGGGTGGATAACCTCCACCCAAACTTTAAACATTTAAGAGACCGACGGCCCAACCGTCGGTCTTTTTTATTTGTGTAGCGAGTCAATCTCCCTTCTTACGGATACCAACCCATGGCACGGGGTTATTCATGGTCAGTTATTCATAGCTGTTAGGGGATTTCGCCCTAGGGCGTCAAAGCATCTTGGCGGGTTGTCTAGCACACTAAAAATTTATTCGATTTAACGGCTACATTGGAGTGAATAAGTGAAGAAAAATGTTAGATTGCAAACAAAAATGCCCTCATATTTCGAGGGCACTTTTAATCGTAAAATTTCAGTGTAATGGCCTTATCTAATTCCCTTACACACCTTATTTACTATGAACATCATTCACGTTCAACAACCGCATTGTGATAAACATGTTGAACATCGTCGCAGTCTTCTAGCATATCCATAAATTTATCAAACACAGCAACATCCTCACCACTGACGGTTGATTCTGTTTGTGGGATAAAGGTAATTTCTTCAGCCTCGAATTGAATTTCAGGATTGTCTTCGGTCAATGCTGTGCGAGTACTGTTGAATTCAGTATGGGGAGCGTAAACAGTAATAATACCATCTTCACACTCAACTTCTGTTACATCCACATCTGCTTCCATTAACACTTCTAAAACGGCATCTTCATCGTCGCCTGGAAACGCAAACACAGCTTGATGATCAAACATGTGGCCGACTGTTCCTTCAACTCCCAATTTTGAACCTGTTTTTGTAAAACAATTACGTACATCGGTGATCGTGCGATTATGATTATCGGTTAGACAATCAACTATCACCATGCAGCCACCAGGACCAAAACCTTCATATCTTGCAGGCACGTAATCTTCACCTGCACCACCGGCGGCTTTATCAATTGCTTTATCAATTACATGACTAGGAACTTGGTCTTTTTTAGCTTTATCAATTAATCTACGTAGCGATAAATTGGCCTGTGGATCGGTCCCACCGTTTTTAGCTACCACATAAATTTCTTTACCGTATTTAGAATAAACTTTAGTTTTTGCTCCGGCTGTTTTCGCCATAGCGACTTTACGAACTTCGAACTTTCTTCCCATTGTAATTCAGCTCTTCTTGTATCGATTTAATTTCTATTTAAACGAATTCTACCTAAAATCGAGGGTCTAGGGCAAATGTTGTGTCGCTAAATAGTCATGAGACTGCATTTCTTTAAGCCGACTTAAACAGCGTTTAAACTCAAAATTTAATTGTCCCTGACTGTATAATTGCTCCATTGGAACAGCTGCAGAAATAATTAACTTAACATTTCGTTCGTAAAATTCATCAACCATTGCAATGAATCGTCGCGCAACGTCATCAATTTCCTTGCCCATTTGTTCAACATTAGCCAACAGCACTGTGTGGTAACATTGACTTAATTCCATGTAATCATTTTGGCTACGGGGACCGTCACATAGGGCGCGAAATTCAAACATCACTATTCCATCCGCGTCTTTAATCGAAGGGATTTTGCGTCCTTCAATTTCAATATCCCGTTTAATACCCCCTATTTCAGGTGCTAGTTGTGCGAAGTACTTATCTAAGTTTTGATTAGCAGCTTTATCTAATGGATAGTGAAATATCTCGGCCTGTTCCAAGGTGCGCATTCGATAATCCACACCGGAGTCTACATTCACTATTCGACAATTTTGGTTTATCAATTCAATCGCAGGTAAGAATCTAGCCCGTTGTAAGCCATTACGATAAAGCTCATCAGGAATGATATTGGAAGTGGCCACTAAACAAATTCCGCGAGCAAAGAGTTCTTGCATCAAAGTACCTAAAATCATCGCATCAGTGATATCTGACACAAAAAATTCATCAAAACAGATGACTTTGGTTTCTTTTGCAAAAATATTCGCAACAATCTTTAACGGGTCGCTTTCTCCACCAAGGGATTTTAGTTCTTCGTGTACACGATGCATAAATCGATGAAAGTGAATACGCATTTTATTTTTGAACGGTAAACACTCGTAAAACGTGTCCACTAAGTATGTTTTGCCGCGCCCTACACCACCCCAGAAATATAGCCCTTGGATACTCGGCTTATGCATCCCTTTACCAAATTTACTGGCAAGCTTTACTCTCCAAGTGCGTTTCTTTTGGGGCTGTGTTAGCTCATCAAATAGTCGTTGTAATTCTTTTACCGCGTTCTCTTGAGCGGCATCGAAATGAAATTCAGGCTCTTTAAGGTCCTGTTGGTATTTTTCCCAAGGCGTTTTCATATACATCCGCTAATATTAAAAATTGTTACTAAATCATCTTGAACAAAAAAAAATTGTCCGCATAGTTTGCTAAGCGAGTATGATTAAGTAAAGCATTTATACAATTTGGAGACATTATGGACTGGATAGTAGGGTTATTGCTATTGGTTGTAGGCATGATTTTAGGATTTTTTATCTCAAAATTCTTTGCTGATCGAAAATTAGCGGATCAAAATTCGAAACAAAACGAAAATACAGTTAGGGAAGTGATGGCGCAAAACGCCACTGATCACATTGGTCAAACTCGCGATATCGTAACGGCTTTACAAAATCAGTGTGAGAGTTTATCAGAACAACTTGATGCATTTGAAAGTGCGATTGAGAGAACACAGGCAGATGATGGTGAAAAGTTAACTTACTTTGGTGAACAGGCATCGGTATATATCGGTCATCAACAATCTAAGCATAAACGCAAATCTGAAAATACTGAATTTCAACCCAAAGACTTTTCAGGTGAAAGGACTGGACTGTTTACTGACGCAAAAAATAAGCAAGTCGTCGACGAGAAGTAATTAAATCTGAACTTTGCGCACCATTGTACGGTCATTTGATTCAAGAACCTGAACTAGGGATAAGCAGGGTAACTCGATAATGGTATTTTGTGTCTAGCGTCGTTGTGTCTTCCAGTAATAGTTCACTATTAACTAAGAAAACTGACTTCGCTTTATACATCAAATTCATCATCGAGCGCATATCCACTTTTCGAGTTATTAAGCAATAGCGCAGATTGTTAAGCACAATGTGTGATTGATAAACGCTTCTTATCCCGAGTTTAGGTTAACTACATTAATTTGATTTTTAGTAGAATACTTTGGAGACAAATCTACGATGAAAAAAGTTGTTAATCGTTTCATACTTACCACCGCTATTGTTGTTGGAGCAGCGTCCATCGCTATGTCGGCCAACGCCGCGTTACCATTTTTTTCTTCCGACAAAAATGAAGTGCCGACCTTGGCTCCGATGCTAGAGGAAACCACTCCAGCTATCGTCAGTATCGCAGTAGAAGGCACGCAAGTTTCAAGGCAACGTGTGCCTGAAATGTTTCGTCATTTTTTTGGTGGTTCAGATGAACAAGTTCAAGAACGACCTTTTAAAGGATTAGGCTCTGGGGTCATCATTGATGCCAAAAAAGGCTACGTAGTGACTAATAATCATGTAGTCGACAACGCCAACGAAATTACTGTCAAACTAACAGATGGTAGAGAGTTAAAGGCCAAAAAACTCGGTGCTGATGAGCAAAGTGATATCGCCTTGCTTCAAATTGAAGCTGAAGATTTACAAGCCGTTCCATTGGCAAACTCTGATAAATTGCGAGTTGGCGATTTTGTTGTAGCCATTGGTAACCCTTTTGGTCTAAATCAAACAGTGACCTCAGGTATCGTCAGTGCATTAGGGCGTTCTGGTTTAAATATTGGTGGTTACGAGGACTTCATTCAAACTGATGCGGCCATTAACCGAGGTAATTCTGGTGGTGCATTAGTTAACCTTCGTGGTGAGTTAATTGGTATCAATACCGCTATTTTCGGACCAAACGGTGGCAACGTAGGTATCGGTTTTGCGATTCCGAGCAACATGATGAAAAGCCTAGTAGATCAAATTATTGAGTTTGGTGAGGTTCGTCGTGGCTTACTGGGTGTTATTGGTCAAGATGTAGATGCTGGATTGGCAGATGCGATGAACCTTGACGTCAATAAAGGTGCCTTCGTGAGTGAAGTTAGCCCAGATTCAGCAGCCGAAAAAGGTGGCATAGAATCAGGCGATATTATCACTCATATCAACGGTTTGGCGGTTAGCAGCTTCCAGGAATTACGCGCCAAAATAGGCACTATGGGTGCTGGTTCTGAAGTTGAATTAACGATTATGCGTAAAGGCAAATCTCGTAACATTGACGTCACTCTTGGTGATGCTACTGGCGCAGTGGTTGCTGCCCGAGAAATCCACCCGGCTTTGGAAGGAGCAACCTTAACTAATGGTAAAACCGTGCGCGGTAACGATGGTGTGGTTATCTCCGAAATACAAAACCGCTCACCTGCAGCCAGTATTGGTTTGCAAGATGGCGATGTGATAGTCGGTGTTAATAGAGCCAGAGTAACTACAGTAGCTGACTTACGCAGACAAATGGACGAAGCACAGGGTGTAATAGCATTAAATGTTCAACGTGGTAAGACCTCGTTGTATTTAGTAATTCGATAGTTTATTAACCGTTTTAAGCATAACAGCCAACAAATCTGCGGCTGTTATGCTTTTATCCACCTTAGATACCTACCATCAATGATTATTCAGTGTTACTCTTAATAATCAGTCGTTTAACTTGATCTACCACGTGAAAATACCAGTCTGGCTCCAGTTTTTAACAAAATCCGTCGCTTTGGGATTAATTATCTCAGCGCTTATATTAGCATTAGTGCCAGAACTAAGACGTGGCAGTGGCTTGAGCTTTGATGTGTTTAATCGCAGCGAAGCAGAGCCTGAAAAACAAAGTTATTACGACGCAATAAGTCGCTCAGCCCCCGCAGTGGTTAATATATACAGCAGTAGTATTGATATTGTTCGACGTCGGCAAGTAAATCGCACTAGTCTAGGCTCAGGTGTGATAATGACCCAAAGCGGCTACATCCTCACCTGCTGGCATGTTATCCAAAATGCTGAAAGCACTATTGTAGGACTTCCAGACGGACGCCGTGTTACTGCTGAACTTGCGGGATATGATGAACTTACCGACCTAGCAGTGTTAAAAATTACAGCCGATAATTTACAAGTTATTCCGCAAATTGAAGATCCGCAAATTCGCGTCGGTGATGTGGTTTTAGCCATAGGTAACCCATTGAATATTGGCCAGACCATTACCCAAGGCATCATTAGTCGTTCGGGCCACACCATTACCCAAAATTTCAGAGAGTTTATTCAAACCGATGCGGTAATGCATGAAGGTAACTCTGGCGGCGCTTTGGTCGATAGCAACGGCGTTTTAATTGGTATTAATAACGCCAACTTCAAAACTTTGGATAGTCAACGCAGAGTGATTGATGTGAACGGCATCTTTTTCGCGGTACCTTACACATTGGCTCGTCGAGTCATGGATGAAATCATCGAAAATGGTAAGGCAACTCATGGACAACTTGGTTTTACTGGTGGTATCGATCCTAATCTAGCCGGCATAGTTGTTACCAACGTTGCCCCTGGAGGCCCTGCTGAATTGGCAGGTTTACAACAATACGATATCATTTTATCGATGAATCAAGTTGAGTTAGAAACATTGGATCAAACTTTCGACATGATTGCGAAAAGCCGCCCTGGTGAGCAATTAGATTTGTCGATATCTCGCAATGGTAAAGTTATCAATATTAAAGTGACGGTTGGCGAAGCTAGCACTTAACAGAAATTCAGTTATTGAAGTTAGTAAGGAAGTTTTAAACTATGGAAAATCCCTATAGCGCACCGAAAAGCGACATGGGCCAATCGTTATCCACTGACAGCACCTCAATCTTTTCACCGAATCAGATAACCTTAGGCGCTTTTATCGGTGGTCCTCTGGCCGCAGTATACTTTTTATATCAGAATTTTTCTGCTTTGAATCAGTTCGATAAAGCTCAACAAACCCTACGATGGGGGTTATCTTTGTGCTTGGTTTTTATCTGCTTATTGCCGATTATTCCTGAGAACTTCCCAAATACAGTTATTCCTATTGTCTATTGTATTGTTGCCCGTCAGATAGCTGAAAAACACCAGTGCAGTAAACAACAAATAATCGAAAGTGATTTGTTTAGATTTCAATCCAATTGGCGAGTTTTGGTTATTACTGTTACTGCACTAATACTGTTAATGGTATTGGTCATACCGGTGATTTTCGCGTTTGAAATGTTCAGCGCCTAACGTGGTTAACTGATACGTTGTATGTTGGCGCCCAATTTGGTCAATTTAGTCTCGATATGCTCGTAACCACGATCTAAATGATAAATTCGATCGACTATGGTTTCGCCTTTAGCGACTAAGCCGGCAATAATCAAGCTGGCAGAAGCCCGCAAATCAGTTGCCATTACTTGTGCCCCAGTAAGCTGCTCTACTCCTTCACAAACCGCGTTATTGGTTTCTAGGGATATTTTAGCGCCCATCCGCTGTAACTCTGGTACATGCATGAATCGGTTTTCAAATATAGTTTCAGTCACTACACCAGTACCGTCGGCCACACAATTTAACGCCATAAATTGCGCTTGCATATCCGTTGGAAATCCAGGATGAGGAGCGGTTTTAATATTGACACTTTTAGGGCGTTTACCATGCATATTCAATGACACCCAGTCTTCACCAGTTTCAATATCAGCTCCGGCCTGAGTTAATTTAGTCAGCACAGCATCTAGGGTATGTGGTGCAGCATTCGTACAGCGGATATTTCCCCCTGTTACTGCCGCAGCAACTAAAAAGGTCCCAGTCTCTATTCGGTCTGGTAAAACCCGATAGTGACAGCCTTGAAGACGTTTAACGCCGACAATTTTAATACTGTCGGTACCCGCTCCTGTGATTTTCGCTCCCATGCGATTTAAACAATTGGCTAAATCTACAATCTCAGGTTCTCGTGCGGCATTTTCCAACACGGTTTGACCATCAGCCAATGTCGCCGCCATCATCAAATTTTCAGTCGCGCCAACGCTGACAATATCCATGAAGATATGCGCTCCTTTGAGACGCCCATCGACTTCAGCACGCACATATCCCGCATCGACGCTGATCTTAGCGCCCATCTGTTTTAAGCCTTCAAGATGCAAATTCACAGGACGAGCACCTATGGCGCAACCTCCAGGTAAAGATACGTTGGCTTTACCATACTTGGCTAACAAAGGGCCAAGCACAAGAATTGATGCGCGCATGGTTTTTACCAACTCATAAGAGGCGGTCATATTGTTAATCTTACTCGGGTCCAATTCTAACTCTTGGTTATCATGACGTTGCGCTTTTACGCCCAAACCACCCAGCAATTTGATGCTAGTGTTGATGTCCCTAAGGTGCGGAACATTGTCAAAAAAACAAGAAGAGTCCGCCAAAATACACGACATTAATATTGGTAGCGCGGCGTTTTTCGCACCGGATATCACCACATCCCCATGCAACGCAGGGCTGGTATTTATACTAAGTTTATCCATGATGCGCGAAGTTATTGGGGCACATTGAACATACGTTCACGTTGCCATTGCTTTTCGGAAAAGGTTTTTATGGAAATAGCGTGCATAGTGCCATCGGCAATTTGCTCTTTTAACGGGCCATAAATAAATTGCTGCTTTTTAACTCGACTCATGCTTTCAAATTTATCGCTTACAGCAATAATTTGAAAATGGGAGCCTTCACTAGTTACATGAACTTCGGCTAATTCCAACTGCTCTTTTAGCAGATCTGCTATTTGTTGATTATCCATTTGTACTCTTTCGATTGATAAATTTCGGCTATTGTATCGACAAAATAGTGCTAACGTTGCTTAAATTGGCAAGTTTTATTAATCCTTCAGGCAAGTTAAGCAATTCTAGAGGCACATTTTCCGATTTACAGTTTTTCGATAGCCGCATAACCCAGGCCAATCCAGCTGTATCAACCTGATTCACTCCGGCAAAATCGACCTGTAGTGTTGATGCGTTTGTCTTACAGGTTTGAATGTCACTTTGTTGTTGCGGCCAACACTTCATTACCGTATCGCGATTTAAATCACCTTTTAAATAAAAGGCGCCGCTATTACTTGTTGTAACTTTAATCGCGTTTGATTGCTCAGCCACTTAAGCCTCTTTCTTTTCAAGCGAAATAGGTTGTTCTATTTTCTCACGCATTAACTCAATGACTTTGTCGATGCCTTGTTGACGTAAAATGCTTTCGAATTCACTTTGTTTCGAAGACAACATACTGATTCCCTCAGCAACCATATCGTAAGCTTTCCATTCGTTGGTTTTTCTGTCTTTTCTAACTTTAAACGCAATCTTAATGTCTGGACGTTTTCCGTCTTTTACTATGGCTCGAACTGTCACGCTGCGCTCATCTTCAAAATCAGACTCAGGCTCGAACTCTACAGTTTGGTCGTCGTAATAGCCCATAGCCACTGCATAAGTGGTGACCAGGTATTCTCTAAAAACAGCAACGAATTCTTGTAGTTGCGCCTTTTCAGCTTTAGTAACGTATTTACCTAATACCTTGAACGCAGAAAACTTATAGTCAACATGGGGTAACAATTCTTCTTTCATGATCACCCGCAATACTTCCGGATCTTCAGAAATTTTTTGCTTTTCACGTTTGATGCGGTCAAAAGTCTGAGACGCAACATCTTTTACCATGCTGTATGGGTTAGTCTCATCAATGGTTTGCCCGTGAGCATTTAAACCAATCGTCAACAATGCGATTGACGCTATCTTTATTAAAAACCTGTTTCTCATAATTTTTCCCAACGAGATTGGCAGCTTAGTCACTGCCTTTACTAAATAAAAATTGACCTATTAGATCTTCTAAAACGAGCGCTGATTTGGTGTCGGCAATATAGTCACCATCAGCTAGATTTTCGATATCATCGATAGTGAACCCCGGTTGAAATCCCACATACTGCTCGCCCAATAAACCAGAGGTTAAAATCGATGCTGAACTGGTTTCTGGAAATTGGTTATAGGTAGTAGAAATACTCAAGGTAACTACGGGTGTAAAGTCTTTTGGATCCAATTTAATTTTCTCGACTCGACCAATCACAACGCCGCCCACTTTTACCGAAGAACGCTCTTTTAAACCACCAATGTTGTCAAACTTGGCATACAGGGTATAAGTATCTCCCTGCCCCACAGAACCTCGACTGGCTACGTTTAGTGCTAACATTAGTGAGGCTGCAATCGCCATTGCAACAAACAATCCAACTAATACTTCAACTTTCCTTGATGTCATGCTCAATTCCTCACTCTATTCCAAACATAATTGCGGTTAAAACGAAATCTAATCCAAGTACAGCCAATGATGAATACACTACGGTTTGTGTTGTCGCTGCACTTATTCCTTCCGAAGTAGGCACTGAGTCGTATCCTTTGAAGATAGCGATCCAGGTGATCACAAACGCAAAGAAAACACTTTTAATGACACCATTCATCACGTCTTCGTTCCATTCAACGGTAGACTGCATGATTGACCAGTAACTTCCCACGTCAACACCAAGCCATTCAACACCAACTAAGTGTCCACCTAAAATACCTACCGCACTAAAAATCATAGTCAACATCGGCATTGATATTAAACCAGCCCAGAGCCTAGGAGCGACTACTCGACGTAGCGGATCAACGGCCATCATTTCTAAACTACTCAGTTGTTCTGTGGCTTTCATCAAACCGATTTCAGCGGTTAACGCCGAACCAGCGCGGCCAGCAAACAGCAATGCTGTAACAACAGGTCCTAGCTCTCGTAAAATAGACAAGGCAACCATAGGGCCTAAGCTACCTTCAGCACCATAATCAACTAAAATAGTATAGCCTTGCAGCGCCATAACCATGCCAATAAACAAACCAGAAACGATAATAATGGAAAGTGACTGCACACCAACCACGTAAACTTGTTTTATCGTCAATGAGATATTTTTAATTTGAGGGGCAGCTAACACTGCTCCCATAAGCATACCGGTCGCTCGCCCAATGGCTGCAAATCGATCAAGTGTTGATTGTCCAAGTTTTGCTAACCAATCCACTAACTCACTCCTAAAAATTCTTGCTCCAGCGATTTCGCTGGATAGTGGAATGGCACAGGTCCATCTGCTTCACCACGTAAAAATTGTTGCACTAACGCTGAGTCGCTTTGCTTAATTTCCTCAGGAGTCCCTGAGCCAATAATTTTCTTTTCGGCCAGAATGTAAACATGATCGGCGATACTCATCACTTCTTTTACATCGTGGGTTACCACCACACTGGTCAAATTCAACGCGTTATTTAATTCTTTAATCAGTTTAACCAGTACACCCATAGATATCGGATCTTGTCCGGCAAAGGGTTCATCGTACAAAATCAACTCAGGATCTAATGCAATAGCCCGAGCAAGCGCTGCTCGACGCGCCATTCCGCCAGATAATTCACTGGGCATTAAATTGACTGCACCGCGCAGCCCTACCGCTTGAAGTTTTAATAAAACAATGGTTTTAATTAAATCCTCAGACAAGTTACTGTGTTCACGCAAAGGATATGCAATGTTGTCGAAAACACTGATATCTGTAAATAAAGCACCACTTTGGAACAACATACTCATCTGACGGCGAACATGAAATAATCGTTTACGGCTCATTCCTGGAATGGATTCACCACGAAATTGAATATCACCACTGTTGGGGCGCAACTGCCCACCAATCAGTTTTAAAAGCGTTGTTTTACCGATCCCACTAGGACCCATTATTGCCGTGGTTTTCCCTTCTGGTATGTGTAACGAAATATTGTCGTAAATTACACGGTTACCACGTTTAAAGGTCAAACTATCTATTTCTATTAAATTTTTCACCGAAACTCCGAGTGGCCTGGCTGAGTAGACACGACAAACACCTAAAATGTTTCAACCGATGCGACGATTTGAGGCCATTTTATCGTTTTTCAAGGTTAATAAACAATTATTCCACTCAAAATGACCAAAATTAATCACGCTATTTAAATGAATGATAACAGTATAGATTATGGGGCGTTATTGACTAACTGCTTCGATTTGTAACAAAGCGTAACGCAAAACGAATTGTATCTGTTGTTGTGGCTATAATATTTTAGATAACACCTATTCAGCCTTGATATAAATTGATAGGTCACAATATCTTGATCAAAGATTGTAAATACAAAGTAAAGGTCCGTTTAGATAAGTAAAATTATGGCTTATCTGAGACGATAAATTATTATTGTAAAGTCATTAGGAATTACATATGTATTTTGCGATAATCATATCATTGTTTTTTAAAGAAATAGTCAAGTGATATTAGAAATCCTTATTTTTATAGCCGGTCTAGCTGTTCTTAGCTGGAGCGCCGACAAATTTGTTTATGGAGCCTCAGCACTCGCCACCAACATTGGCGTTTCGCCCATGGTTATTGGGTTAACAATAGTTGCCATGGGCTCATCTGCGCCTGAAATAGTTGTCTCAGCGACAGCATCTTTAAATAATAACCCTGATACCGCTGTCGGAAATGCCATTGGTTCTAATATTACTAATATTGCCTTGGTACTGGGTATAACCGCGATATTAAAGCCATTGATGGTTTCAAGCAGTACGATTAAGCGCGAACTTCCTGTTCTGTTATCTGTGACTTTGTTGGCCGTTTACTTTTTAGCAGATGGTCATTTAAGCTTTATTGAAGGTTTAGTGTTAATCGCTTTATTTGTGTTTACTATTGGGGGGTTAACCTGGATATCTCTAAGTGCTGAAAAAAATGATCCATTGCACACAGAAACCGCCGATGAAATTCCCCGCGATGTACCGCCATCAAAAGCTATTTTTTGGGTTGTTTTAGGGCTTATCTTCCTCCCCTTGAGCGCGCACTTCATGGTTGACTCTGCTGTTCATATCGCAAGATACTTGGGAATGAGTGAATTACTTATTGGGTTAACCATTATAGCGCTCGGTACTAGTTTACCGGAATTGGCAGCCTGTATAGCCGGAGTATTGAAAGGCGAAGACGATCTCGTATTAGGCAATATCATTGGTTCAAACATTTTCAATATTCTTGCCGTATTGGCTATGCCTGGACTTATATCCCCAGGAATAATAGACGAAAATGTCGCCAATCGAGATATGTACGCCATGTTATTCGTGACCGTCTTACTTATTTTATTTAGTTTTAATATCCGAGGCACAAGGCAAATAAACCGTTGGGAAGGTGTAGCCTTCGTCGTTTGTTATCTAGCCTATTGCGCATTCTTGTTTATTTAAATAAAGCGAATTAACTATGTCTTCAGATTATATCGCATCGGCACTTAAGGTTTTGGAAATAGAGTCTAAAGCGATTCTACAGTTGCGAGAATATATTGATGAAAGTTTTGAAAGAAGTTGTCAAATCATTCAAAACTGTAAAGGAAAAGTGGTTGTTTGTGGCATGGGAAAATCAGGTCATATCGGCCATAAAATTGCCGCCACGCTAGCCAGCACTGGCACCCCCGCCTTTTTCATGCATCCTGGGGAAGCTAACCATGGTGATTTAGGGATGATAACCAACCAGGATGTGTTGTTGGCTATTTCTAACTCTGGTGAAACGGCGGAGTTACTGAATTTAATCCCCGTGGTTAAACGAATGGAAGTCCCCATCATTTCAATGACAAACAGTACTACCAGCTCGTTAGGTAAACACTCTGATGAAGTACTGTGTATTAAGGTAGAACAAGAAGCCTGTTCGTTAGGGTTAGCACCAACCGCCAGTACGACTGCGACTTTGGCAATGGGTGATGCATTAGCTGTAGCATTATTAAACGCCAGTGGGTTTACCTCTGCCGATTTTGCGCTGTCTCATCCAGGTGGAAGTTTAGGTCGTAGGCTGTTATTAACAATTGCAGATATCATGCATACAGGTGATGAGTTACCCTTAGTGAAATTAGATCAAACCGTGCGCAATGCTTTGTTCGAAATTTCTCGAAAAGGGCTAGGAATGACAGGAATAATAGACGAGACTGGCAAGTTGGTTGGGATTTTTACAGATGGTGACTTGCGCCGCATCCTTGACGATAGGATTGATATACACTCAACCCCAGTTTCTGAGGTAATGACAGCTAACAGCAAAACGGGTCGACCGGAAATGTTAGCAGTTGAAGGACTTAATTTGATGGAGAAATACAGTATCAATTCAATGTTTGCAGTAGATCATGAAAATAAGCCAGTTGGCGCATTAAATATGCATATGTTACTAAAAGCCGGAGTTGTTTAGTGTCAATTATTGAAACCCTTTATGGTCCAGTTAATAACCATTTCATTAATAAGCTTAGTAAAATTAAATTACTGGTGTGTGACGTAGATGGCATCTTCTCTGATGGCAGCATTTTTATGGGAAACAATGGTGAAGAACTTAAAGCGTTTCATACACTTGATGGCTATGGCGTAAAGTCAATGTTGGAAATTGGCATTGATGTGGCAATAGTCACTGGTCGCCAGTCCGCCATTGTGGAAAATAGAATGTCAGCCCTAGGCGTGTCTCTGATCATTCAAGGTGTCGAAGACAAAAAGACCGCAGTACATAAACTCAAAACGGGATTAAACCTGAAAAAAGAGAATATCGCGTCAATGGGTGATGATATGCCTGATGTAGGTATGTTTGAACAAAGCAGTGTGTCGATCAGTGTTCCTAATGGCCACCCATATGTGAAATCAGTGGCAGAATATGTCACTAAAACAACTGGTGGTGCTGGCGCAGTGAGAGAAATCTGTGATCTAATTTTGTTTGCCAACAACAAATTAAATCGTATTTACGGTAGTAGTGTATGAATCGTATCACCCTAAGCATTGGCATCTTGTTTGTGCTAGTCTTGATGGTAT
The DNA here is from genome assembly GCF_018860635.1 of Aliiglaciecola lipolytica. Taxonomy (GTDB): domain Bacteria; phylum Pseudomonadota; class Gammaproteobacteria; order Enterobacterales; family Alteromonadaceae; genus Aliiglaciecola; species Aliiglaciecola lipolytica_A. Next base: position 79,573 of record NZ_JAHKPT010000032.1, on the reverse strand, counting down.
ATGTGCCAGGGTGGATGGGTTCAGATCCAGAACAGACAGATTCTAGTAATGAAGATTCCTGGCAGCCTAATTATCAGGCGAGGAATATGCGCAGCACTCTTTACAATGAAAACGGCGAAGTGAATCATCAGGTATTCGCGCTTAAAATGGAACATTATCAAATCCTAGGCTTCACTTTATTCAGCCAACCTAAATACACCATCTATGTTTCCGATGAGCAAACGCCTTGGCATGTAGAAGCTGAGGAAGGCACGCTGTATGAAGATAATCGAATTCAATTAGAAACTGATGTAGAGATTAGAAGCCTCGATGAATCGGGATTTGTGCAAACAATCAGAACCCAGTTTTTAGAAATTAATTTAGTCGATAAAACAATGATGTCTGACGAACCGGTTGAGATAAACGGGAAAGATTTCATTGTTAAAAGTAACGGTTTTGTAGCAAATTTAACTACACAGGAATATGAACTTAAAAATCATGTGCAAACTCAATATGCGCCGCGTTAGCGCTTTATTTATTAGCTTAATGTTCAGCGCCGCTATTATTGCCGGTGAGAACGATTTTAGCTTGCCAATCAAAGTTGACTCAAAGTCGAATTTTTTTGATGGCAAAACCAAAACGTCGATATTTAGAAAAGACGTCAAAATCACCCAAGGTAGCCTTGAAATTTTGGCTGACGAAGTCGAGGTTATTGCGGGTTTAGGGGAAGGTAAAGAAGTTTTTATTGCTCGTGGTAAACCAGCAAAATACAGCCAAACCCTCGATGATGGCAGTAATATTAGTGCCGCGGCCAATGAAATTAAATATGAAGTATCGAATCGTACTCTGACACTCAATGGTGCAGCCGAATTAAATCAGGATAGTAGCCTTGTTAAAGGTGAATCGATTCAATTTAATATGGAATTAGAGCAATTGATAGCAGAAAGTGACGGCAACGCAGAAGGCGGTGTCACTGCCATTTTCCAACCAGAAAGCATTCGCAATCGGCAAACTGACGACACTAAAAAAACTGAAGAAGAGCAAGACAAGTTGCAGGATGAAAAACCTTAATGGCAACGTTAAAAGCGACCAATTTAGCGAAGTCTTATAAATCTCGGCAAGTGGTGCGAGATGTAAGCATTGAAGTTTCTACTGGACAGATTGTTGGCCTGTTAGGTCCCAATGGTGCAGGTAAAACGACCACCTTCTATATGATTGTTGGGTTAGTGCCACTCGATAAAGGCGAGATTTATATTGATCAGACCGAGTTAACCTTACAACCCATGCACATCCGTGCACGAAAAGGTATTGGGTATCTTCCTCAAGAATCATCTATATTTCGTAAATTAACCGTTTACCAAAATATCATGGCAATTTTGCAAACCCGAAAAGAATTAAGTTCTGATCAGCGAGAAGAGCAAGCGGATGCATTATTGGATGAATTCAATATTAACCATATTCGTAACAGCCTTGGCATGAGTTTATCAGGCGGGGAGCGCAGAAGAGTCGAGATCGCTCGTGCATTAGCGGCCGCCCCTGAGTTTATTCTATTGGATGAACCCTTTGCTGGTGTTGACCCGATTTCAGTAAACGATATAAAAAAAATAATTCAACACCTACGCGATAGAGGTATTGGTGTATTAATAACTGATCATAATGTGCGTGAAACGCTAGACGTGTGTGAAAAAGCGTATATTGTGAGTCATGGTGAATTGATAGCTTCTGGAACCGCAGAAGAAGTTTTAAATAATCAACAAGTCAGAGATGTATACCTTGGCGAGCAATTCAAGCTATAGTAGAGGTATGTTGTTTTTAACCAAAGCTTTGTGGCTAAACAAGTAAGAATAAAAAAACTAAATGAAACCCTCGTTACAATTAAAATTCAGCCAGCAACTAACAATGACGCCTCAATTGCAACAGGCTATACGTCTATTGCAATTATCAACGCTGGATTTACAACAGGAAATACAGGAAGCGTTAGAATCGAATCCACTTTTAGAAGTAGAAGACGGTTCAGATATCCCTACTGGGGATTCCGCTTTAGCAGACAGTAATGACAAGTTCTCAGAGGAGACGGTATCCGCAAGTTCTGATTCCATGGATACAAACGAGGCATTAGAAAAAGCAGATATCCCAGACGAATTACCCATAGATAGCACATGGGACGAATATATCAGTGCCTCCTCAGCCCCCGCCTCAATAAGCGGTGGTAGTGGCGGCGATGACGACCAAATTTTCCAAGGTGAAACAACCGAAAATATTCAAGATCACCTATTGTGGCAGATGCGCTTAACGCCTTTTTCTGAAGTTGATACTGCCATAGCAATCGCAATTATCGACTCTATTGATGAGTCTGGTTACCTCACTATCAGCACCGAAGATGTTCTTGCTAGTCTCGACCATGAAGAGGTTGAACTTGATGAGGTGGAATGCGTTTTAAAACGTATTCAAATGTTCGACCCTATTGGTTCAGGCTCAAGAAATCCGCAAGAATGTTTAATGGTACAAATGAATCAATTTGCACCTGACACCCCTTGGTTAAATGAAGCTAAGTTATTGATCAGCGAATATGCTGACTTATTAGGCAGTAAAGATTACCGAACTTTAATGCGTAAAACTCGTCTAAAAGAAGACGAATTACGAGAAGCTATGCGGTTATTGCAAACACTCAATCCACGCCCTGGTAGTTCATTGTTAATCGGTGAATCTGAATACGTCATTCCAGATGTTTCAGTGATGAAGAAAAATGGTCGTTGGCAAGTTGAGCTAAATCCCGATAGTTTGCCTAAGCTGAATGTAAATCAGCAATATGCGGCAATGAGCCGGAACGCTAAAAACACCAGTGATAGTCAATTTATTCGGTCGCATATGCAAGAAGCCAAGTGGTTTATAAAAAGTCTAGAGAGTCGTAATGACACTTTACTCAAAGTCGCAAACTGCATTGTTCAGCAGCAGGTTGGTTTTTTTGAGCATGGACCTGAAATGATGAAACCAATGGTGTTAAATGATGTCGCAGAAATGGTAGATATGCATGAATCAACTATTTCCCGTGTTACCACACAGAAATATATGCATACGCCTAGAGGAATTTATGAACTTAAATACTTTTTCTCCAGCCATGTAGCAACTGATTCTGGAGGAGAGTGTTCCTCAACGGCAATTCGCGCATTAATTAAAAAACTCGTCGCAGCAGAGCTTCCTACCAAGCCTCTTAGCGACAGTAAGATTGCTGATCTACTGGCAGACCAAGGTATTCAGGTCGCCCGTAGGACAATAGCAAAATACCGGGAGTCTTTATCGATCCCACCGTCTAACCAACGCAAGAGCCTGCTGTAGGCTCAACAACAGAAGGAATACGCTAATATGCAAATTAACCTTACTGGCCATCATGTAGAAATTACAGATTCTTTGCGAGATTATGTAGACAATAAATTTACAAAGCTAGAAAGGCATTTTGATCATATCAACAATGTCCATGTCATTCTTAATGTCGAGAAGCTTAATCAAAAAGCTGAAGCGACAGTTCATCTTAGCGGAGGCGAAGTATTTGCAACCTCAGAGCACAACGATATGTACGCAGCAATTGACGGATTGATAGATAAGCTTGATCGACAGGTAATCAAGCACAAGGAAAAAATTAAGCGTCATTAACATATATTAGATTAATTAATGGAAATTAAAGACATCCTTTCCCCTGACTGCACAAGTTGTGCAGTCCAGGGGACAAGTAAAAAACGAATTCTTGAAACTATCAGCCTGATAGCGGCAGAAAAAATCGATGACATTGATCAGACAACGATTTTAAATAGTCTGGTTAGCCGCGAAAAGATGGGCAGCACAGGAATCGGGAATGGTATTGCATTGCCACACGGTAGACTGTCGGGTTTAAAGGATGTGGTCGCAGTTCTAATCACCAGTGATCCTTCTATCAACTTTGACGCTGTGGATAATTGTCCTGTGGACATATTTTTCGCAATTTTAGTACCTGAAGATAAAGCCGCCGGACACCTGCAAACCTTAGCAACCATCGCGACAAAATTAAGTGATAAGGAAATTCTGAAACGTATTCGTCGTGCAGAAGATAATGCTCAGTTATACGAGGCAATCGTTGCATGAAACTGATAATTATTAGTGGCCGCTCTGGTTCAGGAAAGTCTATTGCACTGAGGTCTTTAGAAGACTTAGGTTACTATTGTGTCGACAATATCCCAGTTAACCTATTACCGACTCTAACCCATACGGTTATGGATGAATATGACCAAGTGGCCGTGAGTATCGATGTTAGAAACCTTCCCAAGGTACCTGGTGAATTAGTCGAAATTCTTGATTATTTGCCTGCCACTTGGGACATGACCATAGTCTATTTAGATGCCAGTGATGACATGCTGATAAAACGCTTCAGCGAAACTCGTCGACTGCATCCGTTATCTCGTCAAAACAAATCTCTTTCGGATGCGATTCAGGCAGAGGGTCAACTGTTAGCCCCTATTGCGGAACGCGCCGACTTATATCTAGATACAGACAAACTTTCGGTGCATCAATTAGCTGAATTGGTTCGAGAGCGAATTCTAGGCAAGAAAAGCTCTAGGCTAGTTTTGGTATTTGAATCCTTCGGTTTTAAATACGGCATTCCTAAAGACGCCGATTATGTATTCGATGCGCGATTTTTACCTAACCCACATTGGGAGCCAGACTTAAAGCACCTCAGTGGATTAGACTCTCCGGTCGAGATATTTTTAGGCTCACAGCCAATAGTGACGAAATTTATCTGGCAAATTCAAAATCTCATTTCAACTTGGCTTCCTCATCTAGAAAGAAACAATCGTAGTTACGTGACAGTAGCAATCGGTTGTACTGGAGGCCAACATCGCTCAGTTTATGTTGCTGAGTCACTCGCTAAAACATTTTCAGCGTCTCACCCAGATGTTCAAATAAGGCACCGAGAGTTAAATCGATGAATCGATTTGAAAAGCAAATAGTCATCGTTAACAAACTTGGATTACACGCAAGAGCGGCTACTGAATTAGTCAAAGTAGCCAATCAATTTGATGCCGTTGTTACCCTAGTTCAAGGGGAGAAATCGGCTTCCGCAAATAGTGTATTGGGCTTGATGATGTTAGAAAGCTCCCAAGGCAAAGAAGTTAACGTCATTAGCGAAGGAGTCGATGCTGAACACGCCCTTGCCGCGATTGAAAAACTCATCGTTGAGAAATTTCACGAAAACGAATAGTTAAGCAATGTGCAAATAATTGCTGACCTGCTGCCCTTAGTCCTCTAAACTATTAGTATTAGTAGTTTTTTCATTGAGCTGCATATTCATGGCAGAAGCATTAGAGGTTAAACACGCCCAACGACAACTGAAGGCTATCAATCAAGCCTTGGCCAGTGGTCGCTTTATGCATGTCCGCAAAACAATTCACGACATGCCAGCTTGCGACATCGCCCTTCTTCTAGAGTCTTCCCCAAGCAAATCAAGAACTGAACTGTGGGAAATGTTGGACTCCGATTTTTATGGCGATGTATTAGAAGAACTGTCCGAAGATGTACGTAATGGCATCATCGGACAAATGCTTCCAGACAAAGTTGTTGATGCCCTAGAAGACATGGAGATTGATAACTTAGCGGAAACGTTAAGCAGTTTACCGCAATCGGTCTCAAAAGACGTGCTGAAATCGATGGATGAGCAAGACCGTCAGCGCGCAGAAAAAGCCCTTTCTTATGGTGAGGATACCGCCGGGTTCATTATGAATACCGATACCATCACCCTACGCAGCGATGTAAACATTGATGTAATTCTGCGTTACTTGCGACTCAAAGGTGAAATTCCAGAAAGCACTGACACATTTTATGTTGTGAGTCGAAATGACACCTTAATTGGAACTGTACCAGTCACTAAGCTTCTAACGGCTCTGCCAGACTCCAGTATAGAAGATATTATGGATGAGGAAGCTGAAGCCATCCCCGTTGATATGCCAGAAACAGAAGTGGCAAAATTATTCGAACGCTATAACTGGCTGTCAGCACCGGTAGTCGATTCTAGCCGACAACTATTGGGTCGTATCACCATAGATGATGTAGTGGATATTATTCGCGAAGACGCCGAACACTCGATGATGAGTATGGCCGGTTTGGATGATGAAGAAGATACCTTCGCCCCGGTATTGCAAAGTACGCAGCGGCGTTCAGTATGGTTGGCCGTAAATCTAGTAACGGCACTTCTTGCCGCAGCCGTAAGTGATCTTTTTGAAGCAACACTAAGCCAAATGGCAGTGTTAGCTATTCTCAATACAATTGTCCCAAGTATGGGCGGAGTAGCAGGCAATCAAACACTAACCTTGGTTATTCGTGGTATGGCGCTAGGCCACGTAAGTGCTGATAACTCAAGATGGTTGGTGAGCAAAGAATTAGCCATTGGATTTTTTAATGGTGCGATTTGGGCGGTGTTAATTGCATCGGTCATTGCCATTTGGAAACAAGATTGGATGTTAGGAGGAGTCATTGCCTTTGCCATGATGATCAATATGGTTGCCGCTGGTTTAGCCGGAGCAACCTTACCATTGGTAATGAAAAAGTTGAAAATAGATCCTGCCCTAGCAGGAAGTGTAATTTTAACCACCATTACTGACGTCGTAGGTATTTTTGCCTTTTTAGGTACTGCCACTTTAATGCTTGTTTAGTTTTAGGAAATAAAACGATTAAATCGATTGCACAGCTCGTCGTATACATTGGCATAGCCTTGCTTGCTTTTGCGGGGAATTCAATTCTATGTCGTTTGGCGTTAGCAGACTCAAGTATAGATGCCACTTCTTTTACCTTAATCCGCTTAATATCTGGCGCAATTATGCTTATCTTAATTTTGCTGATAAAAGGAAACGTCAATCAAATTAACAACAAAGGCAGTTGGCCGGCTAGCTTAGCGCTTTTTATATATGCGGCAGGGTTTTCCTACGCATACATTGAGCTTGATACGGGGGTAGGGGCGTTAATTTTATTCGCTTGTGTACAAATAACCATGTTAGTCATCAGTTGGTATTATGGTGCGCGATTAACCTTAGTTGAATCCTTGGGTGTGTTAGTCGCATTTGCCGGTTTTATTTATCTTGTTTCGCCTGGAGCAAACTCTCCTTCGATTTTTGGCGTTACACTAATGGCATTGGCAGGCATAGCTTGGGGATGTTATTCAATTATTGGTAGTCGCTCTGCAACGCCATTAATAGACACAAGCTCTAACTTTATAAGAGCATCGGTTATTAGTTTAGTGCTAACTCCAGTGTTATTTATTGAATCAAATCAATTACAAACAATGGGCGTGGTTTACGCCTTAGCATCAGGCATGATCACATCAGGAGTTGGTTATGCCATCTGGTACAAAGTGCTCCCACACATTCGCTCAAGTGTGGCTGCGGTGTTGCAACTCAGCGTACCCGCAATAGCAGCCCTAGGTGGATTGTTGTTATTAGAAGAGCTACTCACGATGAAAATGTTAATTTCAAGTGGCGCTATACTCGGTGGTATAGCGCTGGTGATTTACGGCAAACAACAGCAAACAAGCTAATTAGTCATTCAAACAAGGTTCAATTAATCTAATCTTCTATGTTTTCGCAATATAATCCTGCGCTTTATGCCTAACAAAGCGCAGCTTAGTAAGTTAACAGCCGCAATTGACTATAGATGATTTACCCAATAAGTTAATCATCTATATTTTGTGAGCTTAGCCAATCGTTTAACTTCGCAGTGTCCTGCTTTTCTGCCATTTCGAGCTCTTCTACCCAATCATGCACGTTTTCCCACCAGGTTGGATGGTCACCTTGCTGAATACGATTTGCGATTTTTTGCACTCGAGCAAGGCCAACAGAACCGGCTGCACCTTTAATTTTGTGAGCTTGAGAACACACTTCTTCTTTGTCATTTGCACTCAAGTTTATATTGAGTATTTCCATATAATCAGGCATGTTTTCTTGGAACACTCCGACACTTGTGCGCACCATTTCATGACCGATAGTATCCACCAGCATTTGTAACAAATCTAAATCTAGAATAGATTCTAATTCACTGGGTTTTGCTTCTTCTACGGAGAACTGCGGGATATCTTTTTGATCAACAAACAAGTTGTTAAAGACTTCAATTACCCGACTCTTTTTAATCGGTTTGGCAATAACATCATCCATGCCGTTATTTAAATATTCTTGACGGGTTTTAATCACATTTGCGGTCAATGCCACTATTGGAGTTTGTTCCACTAAACCTTCTTCATGTAATATTGATGCAACATTGAATCCCGTCATATCAGGTAGTTGAATATCTAACAATATTAAATCGTATTGCTTTTCACGGGCCATTTTTAATGCGTCTTGGCCGTTCATAGCAACTTCCACAGTTTGCCCTAGCTTCTCTAATAAAGCTTTAGCCACCATAACATTGAGTTCTATATCTTCTACCAACAGAATCTGCAAGCCATGAACCAAAAGCTCTTGTAACTGCAAAGGTTTATTATTAATAGTAAGGGGCAACTCGACTGTAAAGCAGGTACCCTCACCTACTACACTATTCACTTTAATTTGGCCTTTCATCAGACTGACCATTTCTTTACAGATGGCCAAACCAATACCGGTTCCCGTTGCCGATTGATGATCAGGATGATTAACCTGATAATACATAGCGAAAATCTTATCTAATTCTGTTTTTGGAATACCAACACCAGTATCTTTAATCGTAAATTTGACCGAACTGATACCCGGTTTTTCTTCTGTCGCTTCAACCGTTAAGTTGACCTTACCTTTTTGCGTAAACTTAACCGCGTTAAATAGTAAATTCCACAAAACCTGACGTAAGCGCGTACCGTCTGCTTCCACTTGGAAAGGCAGAGGCTCAATAATTTGCGTTTCAAAACGCAAACCTTTATCAGCCGCTAGCAATTGAATGATGCTACCTAATTCGTTGGTAAACTCTTTCAATGAAACCGTTTTAAGGGATAGCTCTAACCTATCGCGATCAAGTTTGTCTAGATCAACTATATCATTGAAGATATTCCCTAAGGTGATACCGCTAGCATAAATAGTACTTACCCAAGCAAACTGCTCATCCGATAAGTTTGTGTCACGCAGCATTCGGCTAAGACCGACAATACCATTTAAGGGAGTACGCAATTCATGGCTAATAGTGGCAATGAAGGCCGTTTTATCTTTGTTCGCTTTAGTAACAACGTTTTCGGCTTGTTTACGTTCCGTAATATCGCGGCCGAAAGCAAGTAAACCCAGACGCTTACCTTCTTTATCGTAAAAAGGAACCTTACGCATTTCATAATAACGACGACGACCATCTGCAAATCTTAACCACACTTCTTCGGTAATACTGGCATTGGTTTCTAAAACTTCATGGTCACTAGCCACTACTTGACGAGCAAGATCTTCGTCATACACTTGATGGGGAGTTAGACCAATTAGCTCTTCTTCGGTCTTTCCGGTCATTTGTTCTGCGACCCGGTTACAGCCAGCAAATCGACCTTCTTCATTACGATAATAAATTAAATCGGGAGAGGCATCGATTATAGAACGAAGTAATGTAGACAGACGTTTAGCCTGGTCTTCTTGCTCAGATTTTTTATTAATTTCTCTTTCTAAATCGTGAAATACAATCTCTCGTTCCAATTGCGCATTTTTACGTTGTTCAATTTCGTAATTAAGTTTTTGTACCGATAACTGCAATTCATGATTTCGCAGCACATCTTCTTCGCGCATTAATTCAAGTTGTTGCACGGCTTCTGACAAACTATCTCTTGATTGCTCCAATTGTTTTACCAACTCAGTAAAAACAATTAGTACCCAAGGCGCACTTAACATGGTCAAGATGATCGCACTAATGAAATCCTTTATTTCCACTTCACCACTCATAATTATGCGTATTACATATGAACCGCAAATGGTGAAAGCCAATGTTAGTAAAACAAAAAATATGCTTATTTTGAGTGTACCGAAACGGATAACGAATCGCGCTACGCCGATGGCCCAAGATTCAATTGGAGCTTTTGAATGCATTTCTAAAATCTCTGTGTGAGTAGAAGACCAATGCTATCAAGAAACACTACCGTAGGTGAATGTTTCAATTAAATTAATGTTAAATAAACTGAATTTGTAACCCGCGCAGATGTCAAAAGACTTATTAACTGGGTTTTAAGCAAACTAATCTGTACCCAAGCAAACGAGTAAGTTTGACATTCCTAGGCCCTTGAATTGGTTTACACAGCCATGATTGAGTGAATTCTGAATTATCCAGAAACATCAATGTGTTTAATATTTATACTGCAACTGAATTACCAATCGAAACAATATGATATAAATTATTCTTAGCTAGTTCTTTACAGTTATGCAGTTTAATTAAATAATTATGCGGTTAGAAAGGACCAATAAAGTGGGTTGTTACAAAAACCACCAAATAATAAACGTATTGTTAACAAATGTTCATCTATTTTCAGCCTTTTTGAAGTGATTTACTTGATCAAAATGAATTCTGTAAGTATTTGATTTATATTGATTTTATTATCATGAATTGTTAAACAATGGAAAAATTGAATGATTCGCTCGTTGCGCGGATTGATTTCTCCCTTTAATGTCGGTATTTTGTCAGACCGCTTGGCTAAAAATTCATAAAAATTCGATAACCGGCTGGTACCCTCAAACAAACGACAAGAAAACAACATAAACCAGCAACGAGCAAAACTGACCACAGAAGTCAGGCTCAGTGCAGCTAAATACCAACATTCTAGTTGGCATGTACAACCTTTCTCAGCCAAAGGTTGAAGGAGTTACGTTAATGAGTTTGTATAACCCAAATGATTCAAAAGACAACTGTGGTTTTGGATTAATCGCCCACACTGAAGGTGAAGCTAGTCATAGACTGGTTACTACCGCAATTGAAGGCCTCGATCGCATGCAGCATCGTGGTGGTATTGCTGCGGATGGTAAAACCGGAGATGGTTGTGGATTGTTGTTGCAAAAACCAGATGAATTTTTCAATCTGATTGCAGCAGAAAATGGTTGGAAATTAGGCAAAAAGTATGGCGTAGGAATGATCTTCCTAAACCAAGATACAGAAAAAGCACAGATTGCTCGCCAAACAATAGAAGAAGAATTGTCCAAAGAAACCTTAGCAGTGGTAGGTTGGCGAGAAGTGCCAGTTGACCATTCGGTTTTAGGTGACCTTGCAGCCCAAGGTGTACCAAAAATGGAGCAAGTATTCGTCAATGCTCCTCCAGGATGGCGTAAAAGAGATTTAGAACGCCGCTTATTCATGGTTCGAAGACGGGTTGAAAAAAGATTAGTCGAAGACAGCGATTTTTACATTGCCTGTTTATCTGCACTAGTAACTATATATAAAGGCTTGGTAATGCCGAAAGATTTGCCAAACTTTTATTTGGATCTTGCCGATGAACGCTTAAAGTCCGCCATTTGTGTATTCCATCAACGTTTTTCTACGAATACATTACCTAAATGGCCGTTAGCGCAACCTTTCAGATTTTTAGCACATAACGGTGAAATCAATACCATTCGTGGTAATAGAGACTGGGCACAAGCCCGTTCGAAAAAGTTTGTAACACCGTTATTGCCTGATCTCCAAGATGCAGCTCCTTTTGTAAACACTGAAGGGTCAGACTCATCTTCGTTAGACAATATGCTGGAATTGTTTTTAGCCGGTGGTATGGATTTGTTTAGAGCCATGCGTTTGCTTGTTCCACCAGCATATCAAAATAACAGCACCATGGACGACGATCTTCGTGCGTTCTATGAGTTTAACTCAATGCACATGGAACCTTGGGACGGCCCTGCTGGTATCGTTATGACCAATGGTCGCCATGTGGCCTGTAACCTCGATAGAAATGGTTTACGTCCTGCCCGTTATGTATTAACCAAAGACGGCTTTATTACCCTTGCCTCAGAAATTGGTATTTGGGATTACAAGCCTGAAGATGTGGTTGAAAAAGGTCGTGTTGGACCGGGCGAAATGCTTGCTGTTGACACATACACAGGTAAGATTTGGCGCTCCAACGAAATTGATGAAGAATTAAAAACTCGCCATCCTTATAAAGAGTGGATTGATCAACACATCAAACACCTCAAGCCGATTGAAGAGTGTGACGCCAGCCAAATTGGTAAACGTGCCTTTGATGACGACATGATGAGCACCTATCACAAGCTGTTCAATTACAGCTACGAAGAAAATCAGCAAATCATTAAAGTGCTTGCCAATGATGGACAAGAAGCGGTTGGCTCTATGGGTGACGATACGCCTATGGCTGTTATGTCATCGAAACAGCGCACTGTATATGACTACTTCCGTCAGCAATTTGCTCAAGTAACTAATCCACCAATTGATTCATTACGGGAAAATCACGTAATGTCGTTGGCGACCTGTGTCGGTCGTGAACAGAACGTCTTTAGTGAAACATCGGGATATGCGAATCGAGTATTATTTAACTCACCGGTATTAATGTATACCGATCTGAAACAGCTGCGCGAATACGATTCTGAATATTATTATTCCGAGATTATCGATTTGAATTACCTTCCTGAAGAAGGACTCAAAAAGGCAATTGAGCGCATTTGTAATGAAGTCGAATACCTAGTTAAACAGAAACGTGCTGCGTTTGTAATATTATCAGACCGTAATATTAAGCAAAACAGATTGCCTATACCTGCAGCTATGGCTGTTGGAGCAGTGCAGCGCCGTTTGATTGAAAAATCACTTCGTTGTGATGCCAACATAATAGTAGAAACCGCTTCAGCTCGTGACCCTCACCACTTCGCAGTGTTGATTGGTCTTGGCGCAACGGCTGTTTACCCATTCTTAGCCTATGAAACCATTGAACAAATGGTAGAAGAAGGTGAAATTGAACTGACCGCAATGCAAGCCACATTGAATTACCGTAAGGGTATCAATAAAGGTCTGTATAAAATCATGTCTAAAATGGGTATCAGTACTATCGCTAGTTACCGTAGCTCAAAATTATTTGAAGCTATCGGTATTAACAAAGAAGTCACTGAGCTATGTTTCAAAGGAATCCCAAGCCGAATACAGGGCACTGGATTTGAAGACTTTGAACAAGATCAAATTAATTTGAATCGAATTGCTTGGTTGAAGCGCAAGCCAATGTCTCACGGTGGACTATTAAAATACGTACACGGTGGCGAATACCATGCCTATAACCCAGATGTAGTTACCACTTTGCAGGTAGCGGTTAAGTCAGGCCGTTATGAAGATTACCAAGCTTATTCTGCGTTAGTAAATGGACGTTCACCGTCACATTTTCGTGACTTACTTGAACTGAATCCAGATACGGATCCTATTGACATCAGTGAAGTGGAGTCGGCGGATAAGTTATTCCCGCGTTTCGATACGGCAGCGATGTCGATTGGTGCACTTAGCCCTGAAGCACATGAAGCACTGGCTATCGCCATGAACCGTCTAGGCGGACAGTCCAACTCTGGTGAGGGTGGTGAAGATCCAGCACGTTTTAACACCGAGAAAAATTCGAAAATCAAACAAGTGGCTTCAGGTCGCTTTGGTGTAACACCACATTATTTGGTCAACGCTAATGTTATCCAAATCAAAGTTGCACAAGGTGCTAAGCCCGGTGAAGGTGGTCAGCTTCCTGGTGATAAAGTAAATAATTACATTGCAGAGCTGAGATTCTCAGTACCAGGTGTAACACTAATATCACCACCTCCGCACCACGATATCTATTCAATTGAAGATTTAGCGCAGCTTATATTTGACTTAAAACAAGTTAATCCTAAAGCGCTTATCTCTGTGAAATTGGTTTCCGAGCCAGGGGTTGGAACTATTGCAACGGGTGTTGCTAAAGCTTATGCCGATTTAATTACAGTATCAGGTTACGACGGCGGTACAGGTGCGAGTCCGTTAACCTCAGTAAAATATGCAGGTAGCCCATTTGAACTTGGTCTTGCAGAAACTCAGCAAGCATTAGTAGAAAATGGTTTGCGTCATAAAGTTCGAGTGCAAACTGATGGCGGTCTTAAAACCGGATTAGATGTAGTTAAAGCGGGTATTTTAGGTGCCGAAAGTTTCGGTTTCGGAACGGGTCCTATGGTTGCTTTAGGCTGTAAATATTTACGTATTTGTCATCTGAATAATTGTGCAACAGGTGTTGCAACTCAAGATGAAAAACTGCGGGATAACTACTTTATTGGTTTGCCTGAAATGGTGATGAACTACTTCAAGTTTATTGCGCAAGAAGTACGTGAAATCATGGCCTCTATGGGAGTGACTAAGTTCGAAGATTTAGTTGGCCGCACAGAGCTATTAAAAGTGATTGATGGTATTACTGCACGGCAAAGAAAACTCGATTTGAGTCCATTATTAGTGAAGCCCAAAGAAGGCTCACATACTAAGCTGTTTTGTTCAGAGGACGCTAATGCCCCCTTGGATGAAGGTTTATTAAACAAACAAATTTTAGCCGCATCACAAACTGCGATTAGCAAGATGTCTGGCGCGAACTTGTCGTTTTCAATTCGCAACACAGATCGTTCAGTGGGCGCACTTGTCTCTGGTGAGATTGCTAAACAGCATGGAAACCAAGGGATGCATGATGACCCAATCAAAGTGCACCTCACGGGTACCGCTGGCCAAAGTTTCGGAGTGTGGAACGCAGGCGGCTTAGAAATGACTCTTTGCGGTGACGCTAACGATTATGTGGGTAAAGGCATGACGGGTGGTAAATTGGTTATTTTCCCACCTCGCAACATTACTTTTGACCCTCATGTCAGCACTATCATGGGCAACACCTGTCTATACGGCGCTACAGGCGGCAAGTTGTTTGCAGCAGGTAAAGCCGGTGAGCGTTTTGGTGTGCGTAATTCGGGTGCCATTGCAGTAATAGAAGGCGCGGGTGACAACGGTTGTGAATATATGACCGGCGGCATAGTAGCGGTTCTAGGAAGTGTAGGCGTGAACTTTGGCGCAGGTATGACCGGTGGTTTCGCGTATTTATACGATGAATTCAACGACATCGAACACCGCGTTAATGGTGAACTTGTAGATATAATGTCAATTGAAGAAAAGGGCATATTATCTGAGCATTTACGTGGTTTGATTAACCAACACTACGAAGAAACGGGTAGCGAGCATGCGCTTATGTTATTAACTAATTTTGCCGAGCAATTGCAGAAATTTAGATTAGTAAAACCTAAGACTAGCGACGTGAAAAATCTGCTAGGCCACATAAGTCGGTCAACAGCAGAATTACGTATTCAGGCTCAGTAGAGGTAGGGTTAAAAAATGGCTAAAAATGTATACCAATTTGTAGATGTAGAAAGAATTGATCCTCCGAAGAAGCCCATTATTATGCGCAAAGAGGACTTCGGTGAAATCTATCAACCACTTTCTCAATCTCAAACTGAAGGACAAGCAGATAGATGCTTGGACTGCGGTAACCCTTATTGTGAATGGAAATGTCCAGTTCATAACTATATCCCTCAATGGCTAAAACTAGCCAACGAAGGAAAAATTTTAGAAGCAGCAGAGCTTTCTCATCAGACTAACAGTTTACCGGAAGTCTGTGGTCGAGTTTGTCCACAAGACAGACTTTGTGAAGGTGCATGTACGTTAAACGACGATTTTGGCGCGGTAACTATCGGAAGTATTGAAAAATATATCACCGACACTGCGTTTAAAATGGGTTGGCGACCAGATATGTCAGGTGTGATTAAAACTGACAAAAAAGTTGCCATAGTCGGTGCCGGCCCCGCCGGACTTGCCTGTGCAGACGTACTTGTTCGTAACGGTGTAACACCGGTTGTTTATGACAAATATGAAGAAATCGGTGGACTATTAACCTTCGGAATTCCTTCATTCAAGCTGGAAAAAGACGTGATTAAATTACGTCGTGAAATATTTACCAATATGGGTGTTGAATTCATTTTAAACACTGAAATTGGCAAAGATATTGAATTTCAACAGTTAATGGACGACTACGACGCGGTATTCCTAGGAATGGGAACTTATAACTCCATGAAAGGTGGATTTGAGAACGAAGGTGTTGCGGGTGTGTACGAAGCTCTTCCGTTCCTAATTGCCAATATTAATCGAGTGATGGGGATTGAAAAACAAGCATCAGACTTCATCGACATGAAAGGTAAGAAGGTTGTAGTGTTAGGGGGTGGAGACACCACCATGGACTGCGTACGCACATCTATTCGTCAAGGCGCTAGCTCTGTTACTTGTGCATATCGCCGTGATGAAGAAAGCATGCCAGGCTCTCGCCGTGAAGTGGTTAACGCCAAAGAAGAAGGCGTGCAGTTCCAGTTCAATCTACAACCTTTGGATATCGCAGTAGACGAATCAGGCAAAGCCTGTGGTGTGAAGCTGGTGAAAACAGAAATGGGTGAACCCGACGCACAAGGGCGTAGACGTCCTGTTGTAGTTGAAGGTTCTGAACACGTATTAGAAGCCGATGCGGTTATTATTGCCTTTGGTTTCCAACCTAGTCCTGCCAATTGGTTTGCCGATTACGGCATAATATTGGATGAAAAAGGCCGTGTTCGTGCGCCCGCTAAAGGTCGCTACCCGTTCCAAACATCAAATCCAAAGATATTCTCTGGTGGTGATATGGTACGTGGTTCTGATTTGGTGGTTACCGCCATTGATGAAGGCCGTAAAGCAGCCGATGGCATCATGGATTATCTAGGTGTGTAATTTGTTTTAATTAACATCTAAATGAAGCAAAACAAAAAAGGGCCAAAAGGCCCTTTTTTATTGATTTTAGAAATAGCGTTTATTTTATCCAATACATCATTTGCGAAGTGGACAGCATAAACTCTAGTTTCTGATCTGTGCCTAAGCGCACCTTTAAACCATGTGAACTAGGTTGTCCGATTAACCCAGGACTACTCCACCGAATTTTTCCTTGTGACGATAGCTTTTTAATCTGATACAGATATTCCTCCGGAAAAATATTATTATTTATTCGTTTAGATGTTGTGACAAATATATCCTGGTTTGTCTCTGAGGTTGGGTCTATCGCAAGATCATAAACTTCACTATCGACTTTATTACGGGCAACTTCTGTAAACCTATTATCGTTTAACTCATACACCACTAAAGTTTGAGAATAGGATGAATATTGTTCTGCTTGCAAACATGCCAGTTCCAATTCTGCATCACTATCAAAATTGAACAATTCTATTCTCATACAAGATTCGTCAATGAAAGACTGCTCTGAAAAGAAGCTACCATTGGTTGTTAGAAACGACATCTTGTCACCAAATGAAACTAGGACTACCCCTGTATCATTAATGCTAGTAGCAACGAAGTCCCGAATAGAATGATCAAATGTATAATTCGCTATTATCGATTGATTTTGCACATCTACCGCTTTCAAAGCTTGCCCATCGACATACACAGCATCGTCAAACCCATCGTCATTTAGATCTTTAGCGCGAATGATACCAATATCAGAATTGTAATCACCGGCTATCTGCCAGATAGTGCTGTAATCAGAAAGTTGAATAACAGAGAGTGCGCCATCGTATAACTCGGTGCTTGGTAAAAATATATCACCAAAACCATCGTTATTAAAGTCAGTAGTAACCGCATAACGATTATTACTCCAATTGGAAGAAATCTCGTCACTCAACAAAAACTCGCCGCTTTCATGCAAAGACAAAACACGTCCTCCACCATAACCATTCAACGTTGATGGTACGAAAAACACCGCTTTTTCATCATTATCTTCAATCTTCGACCAGCCAGCACTGCTAAAGTAATCCAACTGCACTGCACCGGAAGTGTCTTTAACGGTAAGGCTGTCTCCATCAATATCCGCTACTACAAAGATGTTCTGTCCTGAGTGGGTAATACCTGTTCCCCAGTGCAGTTCTAGCTGTCCATCGTTGTCAGAATCACCACTGACAAGAGAGCTAGAGCCATGATCTTGGGAATCAACTTCCCACAATTTAGAGAGGTCATTATCGATCAAATTGTAAACCGTAATATTGCCCCATTGGCAATCACCAACAACAAGCTCATCTATCCCATCATTGTTTAAATCTTCACTTAATAAAGTGCAGGTATTAAAGTTGTCAAAGCTATACAACTGAGATTTATCTACCGCCGAATACAGACTTATATTCCCCCAGTTATCCGCGCCAGCAATTTCAGCAATACCATCGCCGTCAAAATCACCGGTGGTAAGATGACTATCTCCGAATTCAGTGCCGTTTAGCCACTGATTTTGCCAAGTAATTGCATCATAAACACGGCCGTTATTTGTCACTAACTCCAAGTTACTGTCAGCGTCGACGTTGGCAAATTCAATTTGTTTTGCAGAGTCCAAATTAGTAGTGAAAAGTGTGACATCAGGATTATTTAACGACACCACATGCAATTGAACTGTATCTGAATAAGTACTTTGTGCACTAAGAAATGCGATTTCTAGCGTTCCGTCACCATCGATATCAATTACCGAGGCAAAATGCAGGTAGTCAGTTGTTTCAAACAAAATGCTAGCCTGCTGATCGAGCTCGTTAATGACACTCACCCCTCGTTCAGTAATAACAACAATTTCTTGTTGGGCATCATCATCCAAATTTGCTTTAAGCACCTGGACAATTCGTCCATCAGTAGGCAACTTATAGGGGTATACCCATTTTTGTTGATATTTTTGTTCATTAAATTCAAGCAAGAAAAGGCTATAAAGATTATCAGTTGATAGAATTTCATTTTTGGTGTCGCCATCAAAGTCGGCTATTTGTATGGATTTACTATTAGTGGGGACGGTTATGCCTGAACGAGCTAACGGCATATCTTCCTCGGCCGACACTTCAATTGGCACAACTATCCTTTCGGGCGTTGTCTCGTCATCATTCGGCAGTGAGAAAGTAAAATCATAAAATTGTTGTGAGAATGAGAAATCGCTAGGGACATGCCAAGTGACCTGTCCAGCGGTATCAATAACCGCACCTTCAGGACCAACAAGTAGGTTAGCCGCAGCTTCATCAACACCTAGATCAGGGTCATATGCGGTAACGTTAAATTTCACCACATCACCTGCTCGAATATTTTCCGGCACGTCACTTACGCGCAATTCAGCTGGAGCATCTTGAATGTAAATTTCTATTCCCACGCCTTCGATGCTATTGACTCCGTCCGAGACAACCATCGCAGCTTTAACGATATCACCATAAACAGCTAGATATGGAGGGAAGGTGTCAGCGGTTTGCTCACTGACGAGAATGTTATTGATGTACCAACGGTAACTAAGCGTTAAATCCTCGCTGCTATTGTCTGGATCATTGTAAAATCCCGGAGAAAGGTTAATTGCAGTAGTTGTGGTTATTTCGTCGTAATTATTCAGATAAGGTCTATCTACAGTGGGAGGAATTGACATCATCTCCACTGAGACTAATGTTTTAGCAGTGACTGACCCGTACAACAATTCGCTGACATTACTAAAATAAGTACCAATATCGTAAGTACCGTCAGAATCAGTATCTTCCAAATAACGAATAAAATTGCTGCTCAGGTCTGAACCAAAGTCGAAGGCAACCAACTTGTCGGCTTCTAGCAATACGCTACCAGAACTAAGAAAAGGTGGGGTGCCGACAGCGTCTTCCAAACTAAATGCTATTTTACCTTCTTCACCTATGAATAACTCCCCGGTTAAATCAAATGAATCTTGGTAGTCGACAGTGACAACTTCTAATTGAGCATCCATTAATAATTGCTGGTCATCGATAATAAACAGGACATGTTGATGATTTTCTAGGCTGTAATTTTGGTCATTATCATATTGCGAAGAGTAAAAATCTGAATACCCGGTTAACTTGATAGATTGCTCATCAAAAGTCCAACCTAAATTATCGAAGTAATAGGTTATATCGACCTCTGTTTCGGTCAATGTTTGAATACTTAAAGCAATACTACCGGTAATTGGAAAACCATTATCAACGTCATTACAATTAGTATAGGTAATGGCCAAGTTCCCTTGATAAGCACTATTCAATTTTCCTTTATACTTAGCTGTACCTTGGTAATCACAGGCAAATGTAATATCAATATTGCCGTTGCCATCCATTTGATCCGTGAAATTATCATCAGCAATGAACGGAGTTTCAGTGGCATCATCATCAAATAAGTACTTAAAAGCCCGTTGGGCAACGTCAAGGTTGATACTTGCAACGTTTTTTTGGCCGGTATATCGAGAGCCCATTAACTCGGTAGCAGCACTTTTTAATTCAGTTGCTGAATAATCTGTCGCATTAGCAATAACTTGGGTAGGTGTGGGCGTATTATTAGTGGGTCCACCTCCTCCTCCAGAGTTGGAAGAATTGCCCCCATCTCCACCTCCGCCACCACCACAGGCGGACAGAGCTAAAAAGCTAATCAACAAAAAAGACGAGCGACACGATAGCAGCATAATTTTTCCTTAAAAACACTTCACACAGCATTAAACGGTGAAGATGCAGCACGCATTCCCTTACATTTACGCTGATTAAAATCCATCAAAATAGTAAATCAATAATAATATTAACACTAGTGATTATTAGTTAAGCCTATTCTTCCTTAGCAATTTGTCTCAGTGCTTGTTCAAACACATCCACTGGTTGGCCGCCACTAATAAGGTGTTTATTATTAACGATGACGGCGGGCACCGAATGTATACCGGCTTGCTGGTAGTGGGCTTGAGCCGTTCTAACATCTTGTTCGAACTTATCGCTATTTAAAATTGCCGATGCTTTTTCACGATCTAAACCAACTTGTTCAGCCACCTCTAACAATTGTTGATGGTCACTTGGATTACCTGATTGTTTGAAGTATAGATCGAACAGCGCTAGTTTTAATTCTGTTTGTTTTCCGTACTCTTGCGCCCAATGGAGTAAACGATGAGCGTCAAAGGTATTGAAGATACGTCCCCCTCCCCGATTGCCGAACTCATAACCCACATCGAGACCTCGTTGTTTAATGGCTTCTCGATTTTGCTCTGCCTGCTCCATACTGATGCCATATTTTTGGGTGATATGCTCACCAATTTCCTGACCTTCTGGCGGCATTTGCGGATTAAGTTCAAATGGCTGCCAATCAATATTAACGGTTATCTCTGTTGCTAGATTTTCAATCGCTTGGGAAAGTGCTTTATAACCTATAATGCACCAAGGGCATGATACGTCTGAGACTATGTCTATCTGCATATTTTTCAAATTTTTGATCCTTAATAAAATAAATTGCTGGGTGAGATTTAGGAATGACTATGATGGTGACCACGAAGTTTGGCTGCACATTTGCGGCAGGTGAAGGCCGTCGTGTCAATGCTTAACAACAAAATCACCGCAAAGCCTAATCCCCAAATAATCGCTAATGGGCTTAGCGGTACTGTAAAATTAAAGCTTTGGAAAGCTTCTAGCCTGAGTTGTTCGTCTGCATCTTGCACTAGATGCCATGCCTGTTTAAGGGGATGTTGAGACATTGCGGTATACTCGGCCTCTAATAGTTCAACGCGCTGGTAAATAGAGCTGATACTAATAGCATCCTGCTTAAATACAGGATCGTTACTTTCATTATAATAGGCGATGAGTTTTTTTATATTGCCACTAAAATACCTATCAGCAGTGAATTGAAAGCCCGCAAGGTTATGTTTAGCTTCGAGTAAATGGGCTTCAACGCGCTGTTGATATTGCTGCATAAAACCGGGAGTTTGAACACCGAGCAGCACACCACTAGCGAACAGAAAGAGCCGTAGGTAATCTGCAAATTGTCGTACTAACCATCTGATCATACTGACTTACTCAATTGTATACGTTAAAAAAAGTC
The DNA here is from genome assembly GCF_018860635.1 of Aliiglaciecola lipolytica. Lineage (GTDB taxonomy): Bacteria > Pseudomonadota > Gammaproteobacteria > Enterobacterales > Alteromonadaceae > Aliiglaciecola > Aliiglaciecola lipolytica_A. The sequence goes on along the minus strand of NZ_JAHKPT010000032.1, from coordinate 57,775 downwards.
AATCGTCTTGCTCCCATCCCCGCCAACTTCTATAGTGTGACAAGATGTTTATATATGACAGGTAAAAAGCAGTGAAGTTTAGTTTAACCTTAAAAAGGCTCCCAATGGTTGCAGTTTTCTCTGCTCTGGCGTTATTCTCAATAGAGAGTCAAGCTCAGGACAATGCAACGGCAGAAATGACATCACAATCTTGTCCGCAAGAATTTTACTCATTGCCCTTATTTCCAAACCCAAAAATGTGTCAAGTGTTCGCACCTGAACTCCCCGCTAGTCTGACCTATCATGCCGCAACGGATCAACAAAGTGCACAAAACTTTTATATTCAAAAATTGGGAAAAGCTGAACAAGTTAAAACACTCAAAGGCCGCATTCTAATGCAGTATGATAGCGCCAAAAAAATCATAATCCTTTCCAAAGATGGAGCCGGAACACAAGTCGATGTGCTAGTGAAATCCTAGTACCCAGCACTTGTCCACAACCACAATTCGTCCACTTGAACGTCAACATATTGGTTTTCTAGATAATTTATACACCCGCACGCTACCTTATGGCACTGTCTTTGCTATTTCCAATTGAAATCTACAGGTTTGATGATTATTCGACGAAAGCGTCAAATTTTTGTCTCTTTTTTGAGGAAAGGTCTTATGGAACTAGCCATTATTTTAATGATGATGTTGATCATTGTAGCAATAGCTGCGCTTAAATTGAGTGACGGTGGTTTATCATTTCCGTTTAAACGAAAAACATCTTTACTCACGCAAACTGAACTCAGTTTTTTAGATTTAATTGAAAGTGCCATGGGTCAGCGATATCGGGTGCTGTGTAGAACAAGGTTGTCTGAAATTGTTTCGTTGCGTCAAAATACTGACAAACGAGCAGCCAAAAACGCACTGCTCAAAGCATCCAGTCGTCAATTAGATTTTGTACTTTGTAACAAATCCGACATGAGTCCCGTCATGGCAATTGACTTAGTGCGTGACGGTGGCAAAGATGGCTACAAAACCCAGCGTGATTGGTATGTCACTAGTGCTTTGGATGCCGCCCGAATTCCTCACTTACGCATTAAAGTAAAAGCAGGTTACAGCAAGGCAGAAATAAAAGAATGTATCGATGCAAAACTTGCCCCACTGCAACGCAAAACACCAAAGCCTGTAATGCCTGGAACTAACAATCCAGATAATCCCCGTGCAGATAAACCGAAAAGACCAATGCGTTCCACTCGTCCAGTGGCGGCCTAGTGAATATCAACGCGCTGAACAGTTAATTTAAACGCCCTTTGTTTGAAAAATCGACAAAGGGCTTTTTTCTAAGCAAAAAATCATCATCTTTTCACATAATGTTGCCGCAAACCTCGCAATTTGAGCCCGTAAATATTAAAATCCGCGCAAATTCATCCAACTAAAAATATCATGAAAATAGCAATCTTAGGCGCTATGGATCAAGAAGTAGCGTTACTAAAAGAGACGCTTGAAAACGTAGAAGTATCTGAATACGCTCACCTTAATTTTTATGCAGGTAAGTTACACGGCGTCGATGTAGTAGTCGTAAAATGCGGAATTGGTAAAGTCGCTGCATCCGTAGCCACGACAATATTAATTGATAGGTTCGCTCCTGATTTTGTGGTAAATACCGGTTCTGCAGGCGGTTTTGACACAGATCTTAGTATTGGTGATCTGGTAATAGGTACTAGTGTTCAGCATCACGATGTAGATCTCACTCACTTTGGTTATGAACGTGGGCAAGTATACGGTATGCCAGCCATCTTCCCCTGTGACCAACGTTTAATCGAAGCAGCAGAACATGCGGCTAAAGACGTGGTGCATGTTAAAAGTAAGCGCGGGTTAATTTGTACCGGTGACTCCTTCATTGGTTGTGATGACGCAGCGACGCGACTTCGAGGTTTATTTCCTGACATGCGTGCAGTTGAAATGGAAGGAGCTGCGATAGGCCAGACGTGCTATATGCTAGATACGCCTTTTGTAGTGATACGATCGCTATCAGACATCGCAGGACAGACGTCCTCCGTTTCGTTTAAATCATATATTGACCAAGCCGCTAAGAATTCTGCAGAACTGGTAATGAGTATGATTGCAGAAATGGCTCAACAGCAGATATAACCCATTATGATGGCTATTTATGAAGCCCTACAGCAATCCGGTTTTTTACCTTTATTGGTAATAATAACCGCATTGATACTGGAGTGGCTCATACCCTGGCCCGAAAAAGCTCATCCTTTGACACTATTGCGGCTAATGGCACTAAACCTGGCCGCAAGAGTGAACCCCAATGCCCCAAGAAGTGCTGCCCAGCAACGTATTTCTGGGAGTCTGGCGATCATAGTGCTGTTAGCTCCGATATTAGTGATCATTTCTATCCCGTTATTTCTTGCCGAATACCCATTATTTTTCGATACCCTAATGTTAATTGTGGCGATTCAATTTCAACCTGTACGACGCCATTTTAAAGGCGTGCAAAAAGCGTTGAAATCGGAAAAGAAAAATCTCGCAAGGCACCATTTAAATGGGCTTGTGCTTCGAGAAACCAACACACTAACACCAATGGGTATTGCTAAAGCGGCAATTGAATCCCTAAATCAACGATTCATCTACCAACAATTCGCTATTATCTTTTGGTATTTATTGGCAGGAGGATTAGCAGCGTTGGTCATTCGCATGTTGTATGAGTTAAACCAAATTTGGAACATGAAACTTGTTAAAAACCGCCAGTTTGGTTTGCCCATCGCTTTGCTAACCCAATTATTGTTGTTTGTACCACAAGTTATTTTTGCTTTGATTTTTTCGATTGGCACTGGCTTTGTAGGCGCTTACAAAGGGTTTAAGGGGGTGTCGCAAAAACAATTTTTTAATAGTTATATTAAAGCCATCATTGGTGGTGGTTTGGGGGTTCAACTAGGGGGCCCTGCAATTTATCAAAATATCAAAATGCGTTCACAACGCGTAGGCGCCAGCCGAGAAGTTCGCTATGCCGATTTGCAACGAAGTTGGCAATCCATGTATCAGACGTTATTTATATTTTTAACATTAATAGCGTTAGTCTTGGCAGTCACTTATAAATTATTTTAAGTGATCTTTTCTATACTTCCTTTTCTATAATGTTAACTAGCACAAATTAATAAGTTGTAGTTTAATTGAACAGTTAACAAAAAAGCATACACTGTAGTTAAAGCATACACTGTAGTTATCGTATTCTAGAAACGATATATCTTTCACCTTTGTAAAATCGGAAGTTTATATGAATCAAGAAAATCATGTCATGGTCACCGGCGATTATAAAGTCGCCGACATCAATCTAGCTGATTGGGGACGTAAAGAACTCACTATTGCAGAAAGTGAAATGCCTGCACTGATGAAGATTCGTGAAAAGTATCGTGCTTCACAACCGTTGAAAGGAGCCAATATTCTAGGTTGTATTCACATGACGATTCAAACCGGTGTATTAATCGAAACCTTAGTAGATTTAGGCGCGAATGTCCGTTGGTCTTCATGCAATATATTTTCTACTCAAGATCAAGCTGCCGCAGCAATTGTAGCTGCTGGAGTGCCAGTTTATGCTTGGAAAGGTGAAACCGAAGAAGAATACGAATGGTGTCTTGAGCAAACCATATTAAAAGATGGTCAGCCATGGGATGCTAATATGGTTCTAGATGACGGCGGCGATCTCACACAAATGCTGCATGACAAATACCCTCAGGTGCTAAACAATGTGCACGGCATCACTGAAGAAACCACTACAGGTGTGCACCGTCTATTAGAAATGTTAGAAGCTGGCACGCTCAAAGTGCCTGCTATAAACGTAAATGATTCAGTAACCAAATCCAAAAATGATAATAAATACGGCTGTCGTCATAGTCTCAATGATGCCATAAAACGTGCAATCGACCATTTGATGGCCGGTAAAAAAGCACTGGTAATCGGCTATGGTGACGTTGGAAAAGGCTCTGCCCAGTCACTCCGTCAAGAGGGTATGATAGTGCGCGTTGCGGAAATTGACCCGATTTGTGCAATGCAAGCCTGCATGGACGGTTTTGAGTTAGTCTCACCCTATATTGATGGCAATAATAGTGGCAAGATCGAAGACATCAACACAGCCTTATTGAGTAATATAGATTTAGTGGTAACTACCACTGGCAACGTCAACGTATGTGATTCAAATATTCTTAAATCTTTAAAATCCGGCGCTGTGGTATGTAATATTGGTCATTTTGACAATGAAATCGATACCGCTTTTATGCGTAAAAATTGGCGCTGGGACGAAATTAAACCTCAGGTTCATAAAGTCTTTAGAAGTGATGATGAACAAGATCATTTGTTATTACTATCCGAAGGCAGATTAGTCAATTTAGGTAATGCGACTGGGCATCCCTCACGTATTATGGACGGCTCTTTTGCGAACCAAGTTTTAGCCCAAATCCTGTTGTTTGAGCAAGGTTATGCCAATCTTGATGATGTGAAAAAGGCCGAATTGCTGCGAGTAGAAGTGCTGCCAAAACATCTTGATGAAGAAGTTGCTCGTTATATGGTGGAAGGTTTCGGTGGCGTGATCACCAAATTAACCCGGCAACAAGCAGATTATATCAATGTACCTCTGCATGGTCCTTTCAAAACCGATGCCTATCGCTATTAAACCTTATTAAATACGATTTTTATCGGTTCCTAGATAACTGACTGTCATTTGCGACACCAAATAATGGTCGGTTATTAACCTACTTTAGTCTAATTGCATAGATACTCTGTTTGAAAATTCGCGCTAAGTGCTATTATTAACCTAGTATAATCTGAACTTAGAACCAGAAGTGAAATGATGACTGAATACTCAGGAAGAGATAGGTTTGCCAGTTACACATTGTCTTATAGTGACAAAATTCTTACGGGTGTAGTTACCGGACCAATAGGATTCCAATTGGCCACTCAATACGATCGAGATTTGACTAAAATATTACAAACTATCCCAGATAAATACTTTGGATATGTCGGTGATTTCTCAGCTTGTCAAGCATATACCGACGATGCAACGAGCGTCGTTCATATAACTCATCAAAAGACTGAACAAGCAGGCTGCGTGGTTGACGCCTACTGCGTAGGCACAGCATTATCTACCGAGCAGCTTCGTCGCATTCGCAGCGCGGCGAAAAATCCAGCATCATTAGATGAAAGGGTTTATGAAAATTACCAACAATGCGTCAGTTTTGTTCACTCAGTTTTACAACAAATAGAGTCCTCCATTGAACCTAATGCATAATCAACAAATTCAATTTTGTCCTTTAGACCCTTCACATTTCGAGCGCGTTCTAAATTTGGCCAATCATGTTCATGGAGCTAATTATCTTAATCAAAACGCGATAGAAACTTTATACAAGCAGTCTTTCGCAAATAATATAAATGCGAGCTTTGTGTCACTAATTGGAGACGAATTAATCGGTTTTAGACTGACAATAGCGGCCAACAACTGGATTCCAGATAAATGGTGTACGCCAGAGCGATGGGGAGTGCCTGTAGAGCAAGTTTGTTATTTTAAGTGTAATACCGTTAACGACAAGTACCGCGGAGCAGGTATCGGCTCTAAATTACTTTCATTGTCGATTAAAAAAGCACAACAACAAGGTGCATTGGCTGGTCTGGCACATATCTGGCTAGCAAGCCCTGGGAATAGCGCATTTCGGTATTTTTCCAAATGCGGAGGAAAGCTGGTAAAGCAGCATCCAGGGAAATGGCAATCTTCCAGTATTGAAGACGACTATGTTTGTCCCGTTTGCAAAGACCTCTGTGAATGCGTCGCCGCTGAAATGCTTTTGAAGTTCTAATATTTATCCCTTGAAGTTTCTAACGCATAAAGGCAATTAAATTTATCGGTCTTAGAATGCACGAGCTCCCTAATTAAAATGAAACTCAATCTTTATAAACGACATATACAATAGGCACTTAATAGAATATGTATGATCCTATCGTTGAGCCATATCCAAAATCTCATCAACAATATCCCGATTCATATTGGGCTAAAAGTATCGAAAAATTTCCAGAAACAACGTCATTAGTTAATGATATACAAGCTGATATCGCCATCATAGGCGCCGGATATACAGGCCTTTCCTCTGCTTACCATCTAGCTAAAAAGTATGGCAAGTCTGTGGTCGTAATTGAAGCCAACGATCCTGGTTGGGGTTGCAGCGGGCGTAATGCCGGTTTCGTGCTGCCAGGAACTGGCCGATTATCACTGCTTGATATGGAACAAAAATGGGGCAGAGAGACAGCTCAAAGTGTTTTCCAAGAATATATGGAGTCGATTGACACTGTTAACGACTTTATCGAGCAAGGTAATATTGATTGTGATAAAACTCCTGGCGGTTACCTTAAACTTGCCCATAAACGCGCAAAAGTAGAAGGGTTAAGAAAGCAAGCTGAAAAATTAAGTGAGCGCTACGGTGAATCAGTCAAGTTCGTTTGCAGTCAGGAAGTAAATAACGCGTTTTTAAAAAGTGCCAATATGTTCGGTGGTATCTATTTTGATAAGAGTTTTGCAGTCAATCCAATGAAATTGGTGCTCGGCTATTATCAAATGGCAACAGAAGCTGGAGTTAAGGTTTTTTCTAATTCACCGGTGATTAATTGGCAGCAAAAAACCAATCATCATTGCCTATATACTCAAAACGGCCGAGTAACCGCGGAAAAAGTTATTATTGCCACTAATGGTTATACGGGCTCAAAGATGCATCCGTTAATCGCAAACCGTCACTTCCCAGTGCTCTCTAGCATCATTGTGACACGGCCTCTTAAAATTTCCGAATTGGCGACCATCCAGCTCAAGGCAGGTTTAATGGCAATGGATACACGCCGTATGAAATACTATTATCGATTGCTACCGGATAATCGAATCTTATTCGGCGGTAGAGGCGCGATAAATGGCAAAAAAGCCAACAACCCAATCAATAAAAAGCGGCTCGCCCAAGGCCTTAAAAATACTTTCCCAGTGTTAGATAAAATAGATATCGATCATTTTTGGAGTGGTTGGGTCAGTGCGAGTTACGACAATTACCCAAGAATTAATCATAGTGAGGATAAGAGCATCCATTACTCGATGGGATACTGCGGTTCGGGATTGGCTTTTTCGACGCTGGCAGGCAAACGTCTTGCGCAAAACATCTGTGAGCCTGAAAGCTTACCAAACTTACCATTTTGGCAGTCGCAATTACCCAAGTTTCCATTTTCTCAATTTCGGCGTGTTGGGCTTAGCGCTTATTACGCGTTAGCTTCACTACGAGATTAACCCCCTAGTGATAAGGCGTTCGCCTTGTCACATCGCCGACCTCTTGCAAGGCTACCCTCGCCTTTCAAATATGCTGTTGTCTCTAAAAAAATAATGCGCAAACATTGCTGTATGCGCATTATTCGAAACCTAGCATAGTTGTTAAACTTGACTAGGATTAGCCTAGTTTTATCTTTGCAAATTTACGTTTACCAACTTGATAAACCGCTTCGCTACTATTGGCGATTAACAAACGTGTATCCTCGACCTTTTCACCGTCTATTTTTACCGCGCCTTGTTTTATCATGCGCATAGCTTCTGAAGTTGAGCCAACCAAGTTTGCTTCTTTTAATAGATTAGCAATAGGCATTCCTTCACCTTCTGGAACCACTTCAATTTCAGGAATATCATCGGGAATCGCATTTTTTTGGAAACGCTGGATGAAATCCTGATGAGCTCCTTCAGCAGCTTGCTCTGAATGAAAACGCGCAATAATTTCTTTTGCTAATTCAATTTTAATATCTCGAGGATTTGCGCCACTTTCCACTGTTTGTTTAAGTTGCGTTATTTCCTCGATCGGTCTGAAGCTAAGTAAATCAAAATAGCGCCACATCAGTTCATCAGAAATAGACATTATCTTACCGAACATTTCATTCGGTGCATCGGTTATACCAATGTAATTACCCAAAGACTTAGACATTTTCTGAACACCATCGAGACCTTCTAAAAGCGGCATCATCAGCACAGTTTGTTGTGACTGACCTTCGGCTTTTTGTAGTTCCCGCCCCATCAACAAATTAAATCGTTGATCTGTACCACCTAGTTCCACATCCGCTTCCAACGCCACTGAGTCCCAACCTTGAACCAATGGATATAGAAATTCATGGATTGCGATAGCTTGGCCATTATTATAACGCTTTTTAAAATCGTCTCTTTCCAACATACGAGCTACGGTTTGTCTAGCGGCTAGTTTGATCAAACCTGCTGCGCCAAGATTATCCATCCACTCTGAATTAAAGCGAACCTTAGTCTTTTCAGGATCAAGAATTTTAAAGACTTGCTCTTTATAGGTTTCGGCGTTCGCAATAATATCTTCACGGCTCAACGGTTTTCTGGTTACATTTTTTCCCGTAGGGTCTCCAATCATGCCTGTAAAGTCACCAATCAAAAATATGATTTCGTGTCCAAGAGACTGAAAAGTGCGCAGTTTGTTAAGTAATACTGTGTGCCCTAGGTGCAAATCCGGTGCTGTGGGATCAAAGCCAGCTTTGATTTTTAAAGGTTTACCCTCTTTTAACTTGGCAATGAGTTCTTCTTCGATCAAAATTTCGTCCGCGCCGCGCTTAATCTCACGAATTGCGTCCTGCCAATTTGTCATTTTGCTACCTCAATTTTCACACATTAGTTTTTTATCAGCCGCGCATTTTACCCATGCAGAGTCGATTGTGAAAGGAATTCTGTATATTTTTATATAATCATGTATCCTGTAACATGCTCACTTAACTGGTTATTATTTAACCTGAAACTAGAAAATTAACTTAAATCGTTATATTCTCAACTTAGCTAACTAATTCAGAGATTTTCGTTACAGTGGTACAAAGAACTTTAAAACGCTTACCAACCAAACACAAAGCCTTATTATCTGGCTTTGCGTTATTTTTCTTACTCTTGTTGTTCATCCCGACTGAATCCGCTAAAGCATCCAAAAACAGTCAAATATTAGAAGTTGGCAAAAGGTACGAAGTACCGCTTACTATCAACTCTCAACAACAGTTAACAGAAGCTTTGGATGAAGAACCTTTGCAGTGGCAATCTTTCACTGTTGCTAAAGGTGATAACTTAGCCAAGATATTTAAGCGCGCCAAGCTTACTCCGCAGGAAACCTACTATGTTAGTAATGCCGGCGATGACGCAAAAAAATTACTCAAAATTCGACCTGGTCAAAGCTTACAATTATTAATTGATGAGCAAGGAAAACTTGAATCGTTAAGTTATGAGCTATCTTCAACTCAAACCTTATATATCAAACGTCAAGAACAGAATAGTTTTGCAAGTAATATCGAAACTAAACAGTTGGATACTCGTTTCAACTACGCCCAAGGCGAAATAGAAAATAATTTCTGGAATGCTGCCGTAAAAGCTAATTTATCAGAAAAGCACATTATGAGCTTAGCTGGCATTTTTGGTTGGGATATCGACTTCGCGTTAGGATTGCGTGAAGGTGATAGTTTTAATGTGGTATTTGAAGAACACTTTATCGACGGTGAATTTGTTGAAAGTGGTAAAATAGTTGCAGCTGAGTTTATTAATCAAGGTCAATCATTTACCGCAATACTATATGATGACGGCAATTATTACACACCGGAAGGACGCAGCATGCGCAAGAGCTTTTTGCGTGCTCCAGTGAACTTCAAATACATCAGTTCAAGCTTTAAGAAAAGACGTTTTCATCCGGTTCAAAAACGCTGGAAGGCCCATAGAGGCGTTGATTACGCAGCAAACACGGGAACGCCAGTCATTGCAGCGGGTGATGGTAAAGTTATTCGATCAACCTATGATAAATACAACGGCAACCATGTGTTTATCCAGCACGGCGAAAAATATGTGACTAAATACTTACATTTTTCTAAACGAGCTGTGAAAAATGGCCAAACTGTTAAACAAGGACAGGTTATTGGTTATGTAGGTTCAACAGGATTAGCCTCAGGTCCGCATTTGCATTATGAATTTTTAGTCGACGGAGTTCATAGAAACCCACGTACAGTGACTTTGCCTAAAGCTCAGCCGATAGCAAAATCTGAAGCACCTCTATTTGCAAAAATTGCAGAACAACGAGTGAATCAACTTAACAATACAAAACGAATTATGCTTGCAATGAACCGTTAGCATTAGGAGCATTATGTCAAACCTTTATTTAGGCTTGATGTCTGGCACCAGTATGGATGGTGTTGATGTAGCGATTGTAGATTTTTCGAAAATTAAACCCTCTATCATAGATTGTAAAACCTATGACTATCCTCCTGCATTAGTGCGCACTTTGAATTCATTGTGCGCTTCCTCGGGCAATGAGTTAGTGGCTATGGGACATGCTGATCGTGAAGTTGCTGAGGTCTTCGCCCATGCTGTTAATGACATTCTATTGAAGAATGAAATATCAGCATCCAAAATCGCCGCAATTGGTTCCCACGGGCAAACAATTCGACATCACCCATGTGGCAACAATGGATTTACCCTACAAATTGGCGATCCGAATACCATAGCAGTATTGACGGGTATTGATGTAATTGCAGATTTTAGGCGTAAAGACATCGCCTTAGGCGGCCAAGGAGCTCCATTAACACCGGCATTTCACCAAGCGATATTCCGTCACTCACATCATTCAAGAGTGATCCTAAATATTGGTGGTATTGCTAATATCACTCATATTCCTAGTGATGCACAACAATCAGTCTTAGGTTTTGATACCGGTCCAGGAAACACGCTAATGGATGCTTGGTGTCAAAAACATCTCAGTCTACCTTACGATGCAAATGGCGCTTGGGCGGCCAAAGGAAGTCACGACGCGCAACTTTTAAAGAAGCTACTTAATGAACCTTTTTTCACTTTACCGGCACCCAAAAGCACTGGCAGGGAATTATTCCATTTAGCTTGGTTAGAGCAACACCTTGCGGATTATCCCAAAAGCGTTTCCAAAGAATGTGTGCAAACCACACTTGCCATGTTGACCGCATGCTCAATAGCACAACAAATCAACCAACTTGAGGGTGTTGAAGAAGTTTTTGTCTGTGGTGGTGGTGCGAGCAATGATTTTTTGATGGAATGTTTAGAAAACGAACTTGTTGAGTGCGACTTGCGTACAACCGATGACCTTGGGGTTTCCCCCGACAGCGTAGAAGCGATTGCGTTTGCTTGGTTAGCCTATGCATTTAATCTAGACATGCCAGGGAATTTACCTTCAGTAACCGGTGCTAGTCGTCCAGCGGTGTTAGGCGCTTATTTTCCCGCCCATTAGGTTAGTAAAAATGCATAAACAACCCTTAACTAAATTGAAATTATAACGTGAAAAATCCACAGCGAGCGCTAGATAAAATAGACTTAGAGATCTTAGCAACCATGTATGCAGATCCCAGTTTAAGTAATAAGGACATCGCCGCGAAAGTTAAGTTAGCGCCATCTTCAAGTCTGGAAAGAGTTAAAAAATTACAGTCTGATGGCATTATCGAAAACTTGAGTATGCAAGTTAACTTGAACGCTCTAGGAGGGCATATTCAAGCAATGATTTCGGTACGCTTAAAGGATCACAATCGCGCAACAGTAGACAACTTTCAAACATCACTATTACCAATGGCCGAAGTGTTAAATATATTTCATATGGGCGGTGAAAATGACTTTTTTGTACATGTGGCGGTAACTGATTCCATTCATCTCAGAGACTTTGTGTTCAATGCAATTACTGCCCGAAAAGAAGTTAGCCATGTGGAAACTGCGCTGGTATACGAGCATCAAATAAGCCACACCCTACCTAACTTCAAATAGCGAAAAGTAACGCCGTTTATAGGGTTACTATTTGCGCTTTAAAACTCACCTTAGTGTATGCTTATTTGGCCATTTCTTGATGTACTAATCCATGCATTTTAGGTCCTGAACCATAATGTTGCTGACAAACTTGCATACATATTTCCATATACAATTTATCAATTTCTTCTAGGCTCATAAATTGCTGGCTAAAATTCGCAATACAGGGATCAATATGCAATTTTGCGCTATTGATTAAATGAGCCATTAACTGTTTAACGTTATCGGTTCCCATTGCAATACGCATGGTAGTAGGGTGAATCCCACCTTTTTGTTGTTCTGCAGTTGATAGCTCAGAGTGTGAGGTTAAAGCTGGACATAAGATAATCGTATTATTTTGTCCAATACTTACCTGATGACTAAAAGCCGGTTCCAATGCGTCAAAGAAGCGAACAAATGCCTCTCGGGTTAACCCCGCCTTTTCAAGATCGATGGTGAATAATGCACAGGGCCAACCATGCCGCATTTGGTTCTTTCGTAATTCAGCATTGGGGTGGTTTGGTAATGCGTGACTATTTACATTAAATAAAGGATGGGCCTCTAAGAATCGACTAAATACTTGGGTATTTATCACCTTATTCATTATTCGTTGCTCAAGTGTTTTCATACCACTTAAGACATCAAAAGCTTTTTCCGAATCAAGAAAAGCCCCTTTAATGTAATATACATCCCAAAACATTGTACGCGACCAATCAACTCCATTGACACAGCTTCCCTTAGGTTGAAACATTCGAAATCCTTCGCCTATAACTACACCTGCTGTAGTTGCTCCCGTTCCACATATGTCTTTGGTATAACTGTGTACTACATAATCTGGTCTTTTAGATTTATCTTTTTGCTGCAATGGCTGATGTAAAATGGGCGTAGCCAAGGTTGCATCTAGCATTACTAAATGATTTTCTCTATGGGCAATTTCGCAGATGCCTGCCACATCCAATACGTAACCATGAGGGTTACATGGTGATTCCAAATACACATGTAGGTTTTGTGTTTTTAAGCTAATTTTATGTTTGCTTTTAACCTGCTTAATAAAATCAGAAAACTCTTCTGCACTGTAACCATCAAACCACTCTAACTGAATATTCATTCTATTTTCACGGGCAAAATAGTCGTGTAAAAGCTGGTAAACACCGCCATATACATTGCGCGAAACAATTAATATATCCGAGTGGGAAAGTACATTTGAAAGTAAAGCGTCAATCGCAGCCATGCCAGAGTTGAAATTCCATGCCAAGTAATCAGCTGAATAAGGGCCTGCTTCTAAATCAACAATCGCATTAGCTAAAGAGATATTGGTAGGATTGAGTAATCTTGAGTATATTTGGTGAGTAAATTCCTTACCGTGAAAAGCATCATCGACCCATTCAGTGCACGCGTAAACGTAAGTTGCAGTGCGCACGATCACTGGTGTAGCAGAAAATAATGCTGGAATATTGTCAAACAATGGGTAGTGACTTTTAGACACCTGTGAGCCAGATTGTTGAGTCATGCTCTGATAAGTTGCCCTAAAAGGATTCTGCAGAGTGTCGAGTATTTTCGCAATTTGGAATGAAAGAAACTTCTTCGCATTAAAATAAGCCAACTTGTTTTCTTTGCTTAAACCATCCAAAGTCTCATTGGTTATTGTCCAAAGTCTATTAACATCAAGTTGGGCTAAGTAAAGATGTTTGGCTGTAGCAAACAATGCTTTACCATACTCAGAGTGAGGCTCAATTCCGAAATGTGCCAACTGCTCTTGTGCAAGTTCATCAATACTAACAGCCTCTGTAGTATTACGTCTTGGAGAAAGTAATTTAGCTTGGTTTACTTGTTGCTCATTTTCCATAAGGTTACTCTGCATTCAGTTGTTACTAAAATGTATAATATTTTGTTAAAAACAATATTAAGCAATTAAATAAGCAAATTTAAACAATGTTACGAATATAATTTTGATAAATTCGGCAAAAATAGGAAAGTTAAGTTTACTATGAGAGAACTAAATGATTAATTTATTGATTAGTAGCAAAGATGCAATTGACTATGTAGAGCATATTGAACGGGCTAAAATAGCTGATCTCAGTATTCAAATTTGCCCCAAAGATCCGGCCTTAATTTCCGACGCTCACACTATTGATGTAGTGCTAGGCGAGCCTAATCTGTGTATTGATGTTTTACCCCATTGCCCAAATGTGAAGTGGGTTCAATCGACTTGGGCAGGCATAAAACCGTTTTTTGATTCGGCTCCCCACGATTTTAAATTGACTGGTGTAAAAGATATTTTTGGGCCGCAAATGCGTGAATATGTGTTCAGTTATTTGCTGTATTTCGCAAGAAGAATTCAAACTTTTAAAGACTTGCAGACAAATCGAAATTGGACGCAACCCCTTTGCGCTCCTTTACAGGGAAAAACCATTGGTATTCTGGGTATGGGTTCAATCGGTACAGAAATAGCGAAAACTGCTAAACACTTTGGAATGCAAGTCATAGGTATTGCACAAAACATACGACAATTGGATTTTGTAGATGAGTTTTATCAACTTAATCAGCTTCAAGAATTTGCCCATTCATTAGACTACCTCGTTGTACTATTGCCACATACAGATAAAACTGAAAAGTTAATAGACAAAGGGGTTCTGTCATTATTAAACCACCAATGCATATTAATAAACGCAGGTAGAGGCCAAGTTATTGATGAGAATGCGCTGCTTCATGCTCTTTCACATAATCAATTACAGGCCGCGGTTTTAGACGTTTTTATTAAAGAACCATTAGCTGAAGATCATCCGTTTTGGGGTTTAGACAACCTCTATATCACCCAGCATACTGCGGCGATTTCTAAACCAGACGAAATATCTAAAATCTTTCTGCAAAATTTGCGCTTATTTAATCGAAACGAAAAACTAATAAATTTAATCGATTGGGAAAAAGGCTACTAATAACTCAATTGTTTCCGGTAAAATTACAACTGACTATGGTTATTAAAGATGACTATATTAGTGTAAATAATCATAAGTGGCGTCCTTATACTTTGATATGCTGTATTAAACCTATACAGAGAATTATTAAGTGGTTTAAGCATCACGGAGGATGCAGAAATTATGATTACTCATTCTGCCCCCATAAAAAAGCGTAGTGCTGAAGAAAGCATTATCCTTACTCTCAGCGGCGCAAGTACGATCGGCGTATTGCCTTTTGCTATCTATCGAATCATGGAACAAGATTGGGCTGTCGCTTGCTTAGATCTATTTGCGGTATTCGCAATAGGTTCTCTTTTTGTTTATGTTTACCGAACTCATCAGACCCTGATACCTGGCCGCATACTAGCTTTTGTTGCCATGTTTGTTGTGTTTGTAACTATATTGCTCAAAGGTATAAGTCAATTGATGTGGATTTTTCCAGCATTGACCGCCATATTTTTCTTATTACCTGCAAACATGGCTGCGATATACAGCTTGGTGATTTTACTCTCTATCGGATATGTGCTGCGCGAACAACTCACTGTATTTTTGGCTTTAGAGTTCTACGTAACAGCAATAGCGACTTTACTATTTAGTTATGCATTTGCAGATCGCATGCGCAAACAGCAACAACAATTGACCGAGCTGGCCACTAGCGATCCGTTAACCGGAGCCGGCAATAGACGAGCAATGGAAGAAAAATTATTAGATGTGATTGCGTTTCAAAGAAGAGAACAAAGCTTACCTGTTTCCCTTATATTGATGGATCTAGATAACTTCAAAAAGGTCAATGATGCTTATGGTCATGCTAAAGGCGATGATATTTTAAAGGCATTTGTGGAAACCATAGAAAAGCGCATTCGCTCTACTGATAAACTGTATCGGTTTGGTGGCGAAGAGTTTGTGATTATTGCCGAAAACACCCCTCTCAAAGATGCAATCAAACTAGCGGAACAGTTTCGCTTTGCTATTGAAAATGAAGGTTGGTTAGCTAAACACAATATTACAATTTCAGTAGGCACAGCCAAATACGAGCCCCACGAAACTGCTTTTGAATGGTTGGGTCGTGCTGATCGGGCGATGTACCAAGCAAAGGATTTGGGCCGAAATAATTGCTGTGTCGCATAAAAACAATCGATTGAGATTAGTTTGTGGGATATTTTGAAATAGATTTTTCTCCCACTCGTTTACCTCATCTAATTAACCTTTAGTTATTGCACATGGCACTCAATAAGATCAAAATGTCACATCTTCTCATTTACGATTAATAAAGATAATTTCATGGCACCTCCACCGGAAAGTAAACCCAACTTCATCACAAAGTATCTAAATAAGATGGAATTATTTGGCTGGTTATTGTGTGCATCCTCAATGTTGACCATAGTATTTGCTAAAGAACTCAATCCGCAAATACTGCCATTTGCTTGGATAGGCGCAATTCTTGGTGCTGGCATCATTGGCTGGGGGGCGGGCCAAAAACACAAAAGAAAGTAAGCAGCACCAGCCAGTTTAGAGTTAGTACTTACTACCTACATATACACAAATTATTCAAGCATTGATTAAATATCAGTTGTGCTTAAATTTGTACACTCCAGAATGACAAAGAAAATAATCGCTACTTTGTTCTAGACTATTAATAATGCAGAATCAGAATTCCATTGCTAAATACTAGTATCACCATGGGTTTTAGTGATATAAGTCTGTGCATATTCATATGCGCTATTTAATCCATAGTTTCTCAACCAGGTGTTTTGATTTTTTTAACACCAATATTGGATTTATCTTGTACCTAACTTCTGCTTCTTATAAGGAAACATTTATGCCTTCGCAACTTAACGATGTTATTCAAATGTCCCCAGAAAAACGGCATGCCTACTTGTTAACTCAGGTAACAATCAACCAAAAAATTTGGATCCTCACTGACGAGCATGGCTGCGTTATGCTTAATAGTGAAGATGAGGACTGCGTGCCAGTATGGCCTTCTGAAGAATTTGCTGAATATTGGGCAACGGGTGATTGGGCACAATGCACACCTAAAGCGATTCCATTGCAAGATTGGTTCGAGCGCTGGACTGGCGGTCTAGAGGAAGACGGGGTAAATATTGCAGTTTTTCCAAACCCTGATGAAGAGGGAATTGTTGTTTTTCCAGATGTTTTTGATTCTGAATTAAAACAAAGAAGTCAGTCTAAATTAAACTAAAGTTAACTTTGATAAAACCTATCATTAGAGTGAGGCGCAAGGCCTCACTCTAGATAATCTATCTCAGCAAATTCGCGATTCCCAAATAATGATTATTCAATTGCAGTCCGTGGTTTGGGTAAATATGCTCGTAAATTATCTTTAAACGCCAACATGCATGGTGTTAATACTAGTGTTAACACAGTCGCAAAGGCTAATCCACCAGCCACTGCCGTAGCTAACTGAGACCAATATTCAGTTGATGGACCACCAATATCAACATTGCGCCCCATGAAGTCGATATTAACACCCATTACCATTGGTAATAACCCGAGAATGGTCGTCACCGTAGTCATCATTACGGGTCTTAAACGTTGTGCTCCTGTGCGCAATATTGCCTCGGTCGTTTTAAGCCCTTCACTTTTTAATATGTTGTAGGTATCAATCAACACAATATTATTATTCACCACGATCCCGGCTAGGGCGATAACACCCACTCCAGACATGACTATGCCGAAGGGTTTCTGGAATATAAGCAGACCGAGTACCACACCTACAATTGAAAATAATACCGCACTCAAAATTAAGAAAGCCTGGTAGAAACTATTAAACTGCGTCACTAAAATAATAGCCATAACAAACAAAGCTATCAAAAATGCATTGAGCAAGAATGCTTGGGACTCTTCTTGTTGCTCATTTTGGCCTTTAATTGTGATCTCTACTCTGGGATCTATATTCAACTTAGGTAGCTGCTCCCTTAGCTCAGGCAGAGCAATGCTTAATAACTCGCCAGGTACCATATTCGCTTCAACTTGCAACACACGTTTGCTATCCACATGACGAATTAAATCGGTTTTCAATTGGGCAGTGCGTTCTACAAAATTACTTATGGGTACCAGACCATTTGCTGTTTTTAATCTCAATTCATCAAGCTTACCAATGTACCTGTCAGTGCGCGGAAATCTAACCCGAATATCTAATTCATCATCCACGTCATCTGGTCGATATTCCCCGATTCGTAAGCCTGTCGTCACAAATTGTACCGTGTTACCCACTAAGGTAGCATCAGCGCCAAACCTTGCAGCATCACTTCTATTAACTTTCAACTGCCACTCAATACCGGGCTTTGACGCAGTGTCACCGATAGACGTAAATTTCGAGTTCGCATCTAACGCCTTACGAATTTTTAATGCTGCATCATTCAATAATTCAGGGTATCGAGAAGATATTTCAATTTGTAAATCTTTACCAGACTGAGGCCCTTCTTGGTCAGGTGCGACTTCTATGTCGAGCCCAGGCATATCTCCAATTCGTTTTTCTACGTCAATTAAAACCTCATCTGAGTGGGCTCGTAAATGCCAGTCGAGAAGGTTCAACCGCAGCGTTCCAATTTGATCTTGACCACCAGAACGAGAATACAAAGTATCGATTTCAGGCATATCAATTAACTTTGCTTCCACTTCTTTGATGATATTGTCTTTTTCGTAAACCGAATAATCACCGGTAGATCTCACTGTGATGTTCACGCCTTGACTATCGGCCTTTGGAAAAAACTCCACGCCTAAGCCTGATGAAATATATAAAGTAAAAATCACTAGACCAAAAACAACAGCAATTGATAAACTTTTTAAAGGGTGAGCAATGGCCTTTGATAAAAATCGAATGTAACCACCGGTGTATCCATCAAGTGCAAGCAGATCGCCGTGTTCAGCTTGTTCAAGTTGTTGTCTGGTTTTCTCACTGATATATCGAGGTTTACCAAAAGCGGCTCCTAAAGTTGGTACAAATACCAATGCCATTAACAGTGATGCGGTTAATACTGCTATCAGGGTAAAAGGTAAGTACTTCATGAACTCACCCATAATACCCGGCCAGAACATTAACGGAGCAAACGCGGCTAACGTCGTAGCGGTAGAGGCGATTATTGGCCATGCCATGCGCAGAGCTGCGTTTTTGTAAGCACTTTTCTTGTCTTGACCTTCGCTCATGCACCTATCGGCATATTCTGTCACCACTATGGCACCATCGACCAACATACCAACAGCCATAATTAGAGAAAACAAAACCACCATGTTCAAGGTATAGCCAAACAAGGAAATAACCAAAATACCGGTTAGAAAAGAACCTGGTATAGACACGCCCACCAAAAACGCGGTGCGCACGCCTAATATAGCAACTATTACTATAGCCACTAAGACTACTGCACTGGTGACATTATTCTGTAGGTCACCGAGCATCGTATTTATGTTTATTGACTGGTCGCCTGTGTATGTAACATTCACACTATTCGGCCAAATTGAAGACCCTTTGGCTTGCTCCACAAAGGCTTTGACTTTTTCCACGGTAATCAGCAAGTTCTCACCCGGACGTTTTTTTATTTCAAGCGACACTGAGGGATGAGAATCTAAACGAGCAAAGCCTGCCGGATCTTTATAAGAACGGCGCACCTGAGCTACATCTTCAAAGGTGATCACTCTGTCACCATCAACTTTTATTGGCTGTTCCAATACGTCTTTAACCGTTTCAAAAACCGACGGAACTTTAACCGCGAAGCTACCAACTCCGGTATCCATAGTACCCGCAGGTACCAATCGGTTGTTGCGAGATAAGAGGGTTAAAATTTCACTTTGATCAAGCCTGTAAGACTCCAACAACAAGGGATCGACAATAATTTCCACTAAGTCTTCACGGTCACCACCAATGTCCACCTCAAGCACTTCAGACAGTCCTTCAAGTCCATTTTGTAGTTCTCGGGCGGTGGTTATCAGTGCTCTTTCAGAAACAGGGCCAGACAGCACCACCGTCAAAACGGCCTGCTGCCCCGCCATTGTAATTTCGTGAATCGTTGGCTCTTCTGTCTCTTCTGGGAGTTTCGCGCGAGCCACTGTAACTTTATCGCGCACATCTGCTAACGCTTCTTTGGAATCAAAACCAGCAACAAATTCCATAGTAATACTGGCGAAGCCCTCGCCTGCTGTTGCTTTCATTTCTTTTAAGCCGTCAATGGAGCGTAATTCCCTTTCCATTGGTTTGACGAGCATTCGCTCAGCGTCTTCCGGCGCAATGCCATCATGGACAATCGAAACATAGATGAAGGGAATAGGTACATCAGGATTTGATTCTTTGGGAATATTTAAATAGGTTACTGCACCAGAGACCAGCAAGAGTACAAAAATCATTAATACTGTGCGCGTGTGGTCGATGGAAGCGGATATAATATTTTTCATAGGAAATAATACTGCTATTTTTCAGACATTGAGTCGTCAACAATTTCTACTTTATCGCCATCACGAACAAATCCTTGCCCTCGGGTAATAATGCGCGCTTTTTCACCTAATCCTGATAACCAGACACCTTCACTGTCACTCTTAACAATATCGATTGGCACAAACTTAACAATGTCACCTTCAACGGTTTTAACACCTAAATTACCTTGTTCGTCCAAAGCCATCACCGCTGGCGTAATCTTAATTGCCCAATCTTGTTGCAGTGGTATTTTTAATTCTGTGCTCATTCCTGCCAACAATGCACCGGTTGGATTAGCCACTTCAACTTCTAAGTTAAATGTATTGGTACCGGTATTTGAAATACTGGAGATATAACGAATTTTCCCTGAAGCAGTCTGCCCTGTAGTAAGTCTGCCACTTGCCTGCTGGCCAAGGTGAATTTTTTGAATCCAGTTTTCAGTCACATCTGCGGAAATAACCAAAGGATCTAAATCAACCACAGTAGCGATGGTATCGCCATCTCTGAGTAAATCGCCAATTTCAACTTCACGGGTATTCAGTATTCCATCGAAAGGCGCAACAATAGTGGTTTTAGTTATCGCCAATTCTAGGCGCTCTATTTCTGCTTTTGCCAGCTCTACATTGGCGTCAGCTTGAGCCAAAGCAGATTGCGATTGGAATCCTTTTTTACCCAAAGACTGCGCGGCATCAAGTTCAATTTCTCGCTGTTTTAAAATCGATTTCGCCGAGCGCAAGAGTGCATTAAGATCATTTCCATCAATGCTCAGAATCTTCTGCCCCTGCTTTACCGCCTCTCCTTCCTGCACAAAAATGTCAATGACTTGGCCCTTAATTTCCGAGCGCAAAGTAGCAATTCGGTCCGGTTCAGTGCGACCGTAGACGCTCACTTCGCGACTGACTTGCTGGGCATAGAATGTGTCGACCTTAACTTTGGTCAATGACTCTTCGGCTGACTCTTGTTTGCTTTCGACTTGCTCATTTAGAAGATGTCCAGAGGCAACCCATAAAGATAAAAGTATGAAAATAAACAGCGCTATCCAAGCCGGTTGGCGTCGAATTTTAGTTAGAACATTTGACATTTTATCTCCTAGTCCGATAGAACCAACGTTACTACTGCTAAACTGATACTGCCAACTTTAAATCGTATCGAAATGTGAACGACTAGGAGTGACATTCTAATACTCAGTTTATGAACGAATAAAATCACTTATGAATACGTTAAATAAGCAACAAAAGTTTTTGAACAGACACAAAAAAGCCAGCTTGAACGCCGGCTTATTGTAGTTATTAGTTGCTTGATTAAACGCTAAAAGAAGAACCACAGCCGCAGGTAGTTGTGGCGTTAGGGTTGTTGACTAAAAATCGAGACCCTTCCAGCCCTTCAACGTAATCCACAGTCCCACCAACCAAATACTGTAGGCTCATAGGATCAACGACCAAGGTGACTTCGTTTTTATCGATAGTCATATCGCCTTCATTTACTTTTTCATCGAACGTAAAACCGTATTGAAACCCAGAGCAACCTCCTCCAGTGACATAGACCCGTAGTTTCAGATTTGGATTCTCTTCCTCTTCTATTAACGTACGAACCTTTGCGGAGGCGGCTTCAGAAAATTCAATTGGCACCGCCATTTCTACCGACATATATTACCTCTACCTTTGCTAACAGGGGAAATACCCTATTTATATGCTAATTATCTAATACCTGAGTAATCTAATCAACTATTCTGTGCTGGTTTGTAAAGTTTCTATATTCCAATCAAAGGTTCTTTCCAATTCGCCGCGTTTACGCTTGAATTGAAAAATTTTAGTTTTCACCAATATTTTCTCAGGTGAAAAGTTTTGTGGCAAGATCATTTCCCCTTGAATAGTTTGGAAGTACTTGAAACTAAAGCTTAATTCAGATGATTCTTGGGTGACAAGTTCGGATAAACTATATTGTTTAGGTTTACCCGCTTCACTGCCAATTATACTTACCTCGATTGAACCTTTTACGACATTTTTAATTTTGTCTTGCTGCATTAACACCAGTTCAAACCAATATGCTCGGTCACTGAGGGACTTTTTAATTTCGAATGCCTCAATCACAAAACCATCTTGCTCCAATTCAGGGGCCATGACTCTTTGATAAAATTGGATTTCTTCTTTAAGTTTAGCTTCATTAGCTAACCCTTGCTCAAGCATCTGCTGGGATTTTTTAACCGCCAATCTTTGTACTTCCAACTCTACGCCAAGAATATTTAACTGTTTAGTTAAACGTTGATTATCAAGTGATAGGTTTTCCATTGTATGTTCAAGGGTGCTGATTTTTGCATTTTGGCTTTCAAAGTGCGAATTGCCGTACATAAATGCAAAATATGCCGTGCAAATAAACAAAATCAGCAAAACTGTATAAAATTTAAATGCACTCCACGTTTTACGAATTTCATCAGGTATCACTACGTATTTTTCCTAAAATAATTTTATCATTGTTTACAAGCACTTGTGGTAAGCTAAATTTGGCCTAAGGGTGCAACGGAAAATCAATACAGAACACCATTATTACCCATTGAAAGTATAAGCCCAACAGATAATGACATTAAAATCTTTCAGACAGGAATTAGCGAATCCTCGCACATCAATTCAACTATGTATATTAGGCATAGTGGGTGGGATGAGTGCTGCATCTTTAATTATTGTATTTCGACTATGTGTTGAGTGGATACAGTTATCTTTTTTAGAAGAATTAAACCGCTATTCTGACTTAACGCCAATCGCACGTTTTGCATTCCCTATAGCTGGCGCCCTGCTGATTATCTTGTTTGCCTTTCTAACTGGTTTTAAACACTATCGAATGGGGATTCCATTCGTTATTCACAGACTTAAACAACGATACGGACATATTCCTTTTCGCACCACAATTAATCAATTTTTTGGTGGCATGATAGCGTTGGCCAGTGGATTTGTTGTTGGTCGAGAAGGTCCTTCTGTGCATTTAGGAGCGGCTGGCAGCAGTTTCATTGGACACGGTTTAAAATTACCCTATAACAGCATTCGTATTTTATCCGGTTGCGGAATCGCTGCGGGGATATCTGCATCCTTCAACACCCCTTTTGCAGCCGTTATTTTTGTTATGGAAGTGGTACTTCGAGAATACCGTATACATTTATTTATTCCAGTGATGTTAGCCGCGGCTTGCGGTTCATTAATGACGAGGGTGGTGTTTGGCCAAGTCCACGAATTATCCTTTTTATCATTTCAATATATCAACCATTGGCATTATCCGTATTTAGTCATTTTAGGCATTTCATTAGGCTGCCTTGCCACCCTATTCAATAATCAATTAATGAATGTCATTCGCCTATTTAGACCGGTAAAAATGATTTGGCGAATTTTAATAGCTGCACTGATAACTGCAATATTCGGCTATTTTTTACCTGAATCTCTAAGTGCAAGTTTAGATACCACACACTCGTTCGTAAGTGGTGAGACTACAGGTATGTTAATCGCCATATTAGTTGCCAAATTTATATTAGCTTTGGTGGCAATAGGCTTAGGTGTTCCCGGCGGGCTTATTGGTCCGGTATATGTTATTGGTATGCTGGCTGGCGCGGTGTTAGCTATTCCTTTGGGTTTCGTTTTATCTGAAAGTATTGATTACAATAATAGTTTTGCTTTACTGGGTATCGCAGGCATGCTCACCGCAGTATTACATGCACCACTTGCGGCCTTATCTTCAATTATGGAATTGGCTTACAACGCCGACGTAATTTTACCCGCTATGCTGGTCATAGTGCCCGCTTATGTCACATCTACACAGCTATTCGGAAATCGTTCTATATTTATCCGTCAGCTGGAATATCAAAAACTGTCTTTCACGATATCTCCAATTCGTGAAGCATTGCAGAAAACCGGTGTGTTGGCGGTCATGGATACCGAATACAAACTATTTATTGATGCGCCAGATAAGCACATAATGGAATTTTTAGACACATCACCGAATCATCCTGTTGTGCTGCGGTCTTCTTTTGAAATTGACGTGCAGTATTCACTGGTACAGTACGAATTAAGTTTAAATCACAATAGTGCACCATTGGCATATTTCGATATGGAAGGTGTGCCCAGCCAATCTACGTTGGCGGAGGTATACGAAATATTGCAAGTGAATAGAGATGGCGCTGTCTACGTATACGAGACAACCCCCTCAAGTATTGTCGGCGTGATTACGTGGAATACGTTACGTAATTATTTACATCAAGAAAAGTTCTAATCAATTTAAGAAGGTAAACAATGTTGTTTTTTTGGATAAAAGCGCTCCACATATTTTTTATGATTGCTTGGATGGCAGGCATTTTCTATTTACCTAGATTATTTGTTTATCACGCGCAAACAAACAACCAAGACGTACGGGATCAGTTTAAAGTAATGGAACGAAAACTATGGTTTTTCGTGACCCCATTTGCGCTCCTTACCCTAATTTTTGGCGTTATCTTAATTTATATGCACGGTAGGGAATGGTTTGCAGTATCAATGTGGCTGCACGTTAAATTAAGCTTAGTAATCTTAGTTTACGCTTATCACGGTTATCTTTATTTGCAGATGAAAAAATTCGCCAAGGATATCATTCCTCATTCTTCGCGCTTTTATCGTTTCTTAAATGAAGCCCCTGTTATAGTGCTTTTTGCAATCGTTGCTCTAGCCGTGTTGAAGGCGTTTTAACCATTAAATAAGTTTAAATTTAAGATTAGATTTGCTTTCAGTTGTATCATTAGCCAATATATAGGTAGGGAAATTTTTTAATCGGGAATAAGACAATATGGATGTCAGCAATCGGCAACTCGCCTTACTTTTAGATAAAACGGATTCCACATTCAAACTACTTCGTGATAACCCAAGTTCAGTTGAATATAGCAACGCTTACGAAGAAGCGAAGCAAGAGCTGGACTGCTATCTAGACAATATCCGCGACTCACTGAAAAAAAAGTACAAAGATTTTTAGGCTCGTAGATAGATTCGAGCACACCATCGAACATACCACCGCATTTCATCTCTCTCTGCCTGTCATGCTGCATACGAATATATACCTATAACAAAATACTATGCATTTTTAATTTACAAAATCCACTATCAACTCCTACAATGTTAACCAAGTTAATATAATGTTAACATTGTTTACATATAATTTTAGGTTCTAAGCTTGAAATAATAATTGGAGTCGATTTGAAACGGTTAGTTATTTTATTCGTAATTTGGTCTTGCGCACTATCTGTTTTCGCAAAAACGCCATTGTCGTTAGAAGATTTAAACCAAATTCGAAAAGTTAAAACAGTCACATTTTCACCGGATGGAAGGCTGACGGCTGTCACCCTGAATTTACCGGATGATAGCTATGATGGTATCGATTTAGTGAGTTTGAGAGAGCTGTACGTGGTTTCCAAGAGAGGAAAAATATCGCCTGTGATTTCCGGCGGAAGACCAATGGGACATGTAAGATGGAGCCCCCAGAGCGACGCGCTATATTTTTTAGCCAAAATGCAAGATGACCAAACAGTTTCCCTTTACCATATCGAAATTGGAGACACTGACCCCATAAAAATTTACAGCGCTGATACTGATATCAAGGGCTTTGATGTTAATGAACAAAATGATGCTGTGATCATTTGGGGTTACTCAACTCCTGATCATCAACAACAGTTATTAAATGATGTTGGATTCAACGCAACCGTATTTGATGAGTCTGCTAGAAACGCGTCTTTATGGCGGCTAAGTTTAGAGAACCCGAGTAAGAAGGCACGCCTACTTTACAATGATAGCCACGTGTTGAGTGCCAAATGGATTCCGCGCTCAGAACAAATATTGCTACATCACTCACCTTCTTCACTTACCGATGATGTGGTAATGGAAAGTTCAATATCGGTATTAAAGCCAAATGGGCAAATGCTGATAACCAATTCTCATCGGGGAAAGGTCGGAGAAATGAGTGTTTCTCCTGACGGAAGTCATTACGCTTTCATAGGTGGAGAAGATCAGTCTGATCCCGCTGAAGGTAGGCTTTATCTGAGCCAAGTAGTATCTGAAACCCCTATTGATATATTACCTGACTTTGATGGACATGTTAGCGCTGTTAATTGGTTTAATTCTTCAACTGTTGGTTTTATTGGCGCTCAAAACCTGACTACTTTCATTGGCAATAAGGACATAGAAGATCTAGCCGGTTCATATCGAGTTCGAGTCAAACATGATGGAAAGATTAGTGCACTGAGTGTTGATAGCAAAGGTTACAACATTGCATACATAGCCGATTCCCCTGAGCATCCTGCCGAGCTGTTTTTAAAAACTAAACACAGTAACAAAAGAATGACCAACTCCAATGTTTGGCTGAAAGATAGAATTTTGCCTAAACAAATTGAGGTTTCTTATACTGCCAGAGATGGGACTGTTATCGATGGGATTTTGGTTGAACCAATTGACGATTCAGCCCCCACTTCATCAGCGATTATTTTTGTACATGGAGGTCCAGAAGACCATTTTTCTCTGGGTTGGAATAACCGTTACTCGTATCCCGTTGCATATGCTGCTAGCAAAGGTTTTTATAGTTTCTTACCAAACTACAGAGGATCAACTGGCAAAGGTGTCGCCTTTTCAAAGTTGGGTCAAAAAGATTATGCCGGTGCTGAGTTTAATGATCTGTTAGATGCCCGCACCTTTTTAATCGAAAATTACGGTGTGGATCCGCAAAGAGTAGGTATTACAGGTACTTCATACGGCGGCTATGCTGCTGCATGGGCAGCAACCAAACAACATAATTATTTTGCTGCGAGTGTGGCAGGTATGGGTGTATCCAATCAAATTTCCAAATTTGGGACAACTGATATTCCATCAGAAATGCTCAAACAGCATGCCTTAATAGCACCTTGGCAAGACTGGACTTGGTATTTAGAACGAAGCCCAATTTATCACACTCAAAATGCCACAACGCCACTTTTGTTGTTACACGGAAGCCGTGATACCCGAGTATCTGCTAACCAATCTAAAGAGCTTTATCGCTATTTTAAATCCAATGCAGATGCGCCAGTTAGGTTAATACTGTACCCGAATGAAGCCCATGGCTTGGCGTTAGCGCCAGCAAAACTAGATTACAGTATGCGTTTGATGCGCTGGATGGATCATTTTGTTATTCAACAAAATAAGTCGAAACCCAATCAACAACTCCCTCACCCTGATCTGCCGGAACCAGAACTCCAAAGCGAGTGAGCCACATAAAGATCCATTTTCATCAATTTAGCGTATGAATAGCCTAAGCCAGATACACCAGTTAAGTTTACTTGGTGTATTTGGTTTTTCTAACTTCCACATAATGTTATGATGTTGGGCTACTTAACGAAATTTGGCATTCTGAAAAATCAGAATAATGCAAACGAGACCACTAATAAATGTCACAAGAACTACAAGATCATTATGCAAGCATTCTCCAACTTTTAGGAGAAGATACCACTAGAGAAGGTTTGGTTGATACTCCAAAAAGAGCAGCGAAAGCAATGCAGTTCTTAACGGATGGGTATGAAAAAGACATTCAAGGCGTTGTGAACGGAGCCATTTTCGAAGCTGATACAGACGAAATGGTTATCATCCAAGATATCGAGTATTACTCTTTGTGCGAACATCATGTGCTGCCCTTCATTGGACGTTGCCATATTGCATACTTACCAGATGGTAAAGTGCTTGGCTTGTCTAAATTCGCACGAATAGTCGACATGTTTGCTCGCAGATTGCAGATACAAGAAGGACTGACCAAGCAAATTGCTGATGCGGTTTTGGAAGTCACTGGTGCTAAAGGCGTTGGCGTTGTCATGGAAGGTAAACATATGTGTATGATGATGCGTGGAGTGCAAAAACAAAATTCGTCAATGATCACCTCGGTGATGCTTGGTTCATTTAGAACTTCTCAAGCAACTCGAAATGAATTTTTACGCTTAATCGGCAAATAACAAGTAACCAGCATTACTTGAGCTAAAATTAAGGCGCTTTTTAAGCGCCTTTTTAGTGCTTTGCCAATTGCTTTGATTTACATATCGAGTTCTTTTAGTTTACGGGTTAACGTATTTCTGCCCCAACCAAGCTTTTTAGCTGCATCTTGTTTATGACCGTTAGTATATTGTAAAGCTCTTTCCAACATGATTTTTTCAAAGTCATGGGTGGCTTCATCTAAAATATTCTGACGACCAGAGTGAAGTTGTTTATCAGCCCAGCTCGCCAGTAGCGTTTTCCAATCTCCTTCCTGATTAGCAGATTGCGTACTGGCAGGTTGAGTGCTAATTTCTGGCGGTAAGTCATTAATTAAGATTTCTTGACCACTGGCCATTACCGTTAACCAACGGCACATGTTCTCCAATTGGCGCACATTTCCCGGCCATGATAACTGTGAAAGCACATTGGCGGCTTCTTTACTAAGCGACTTCGCATCCACTTCTAACTCTTTCGCGGCACGACTCAGGAAATGCCTTGCTAACAAAGGTATATCTTCTCGACGTTGAGCCAAGGTCGGAATATGAATTTTAATCACGTTAAGACGGTGGTAGAGGTCTTCGCGAAACTTTCCATCTACAACACGTTGTTCAAGATTTTGATGAGTAGCGGCAATGATTCTTACATTAACGCTAACTGGATTATGCCCGCCTACTCGGTAAAATTGACCATCGGCCAATACGCGCAATAATCGGGTTTGCACATCCAACGGCATATCACCAATTTCATCTAAAAATAGAGTCCCACCATCCGCTTGCTCAAACCTTCCTTGGCGTGCAGATTGCGCGCCTGTAAAAGCCCCTTTTTCATGGCCAAACAATTCAGATTCGATTAGATCTGCGGGAATAGCAGCCATATTCAACGCGATAAAGGTGTTGGCTTTTCGAGGGCTGTGGCGATGCAATGCTTGAGCAACTAGTTCTTTACCTGTTCCTGATTGACCGTTGATCAAAACACTAATACTAGATCTTGATAGCCTTCCAATGGCACGAAAGACCTCTTGCATTGCTGGCGCTTCACCAATAATTTCGGTGTCTTTAACTTCTGGTTCTACTTGACGTTGTGAGTTTTGTTCTCGCGAATGAGCCAATGCGCGCTGGACTAAATTCACCGCTTCATCGATATCAAATGGCTTTGGTAAATATTCAAACGCCCCACTTTGATAAGCATTAACAGCGCTGTCTAGATCTGAATGCGCGGTCATAATAATGACTGGAATATCAGGAAAGTGACGATGCACTTCTTGCAATAACGTCATGCCATCCATTTGTGGCATTTTAATGTCAGAAACGATTACTTCTGGTTGTTGTCCTGAGTGTAACTGCAAAAGTAAATCTTCTGGATTCTCAAAACTAAAACAGGGAATTTGCGCCGACTGCAACGCTTTTTGTAACACCCAACGAATCGAGCTATCATCATCTACGACCCATACTGGTTCAGCGTTCATTGATTTACGTCCTTTTTCTCTATCGGTAAATAAATTTTAAATGCGGTGTGACCTGGCCAACTTTCAACATCGATCTTGCCTTTATGATGATCCACCAAAGATTGTGCGATGGACAGACCTAAGCCTGTTCCGTTTGATTTCCCTGTTACCATTGGATAAAACAAGGTGTCTTTAAGCTCTACTGGGATCCCGGGACCATTGTCGATAATCTTGATTTGTGCAACTAGCGGGTATTTCACGCCGTGTATGGTAAATCGGCGTTTAATTCTGCTACGAATAATAATTTCAGGCTCATCATTGCTTCCGTCTAAAGCCTGAATACTATTAGTGACAATATTTAACACCGCTTGCTGCAACATATCTTGGTCTAAAAACAAGTCAGGGATACTGGGGTCATAATCCCGTTCAATAACGATATTATGAGTGGCATCCAGCTTCACTAAGGTGCGAATTTTCTCTAGTACTTTATGTATGTTCACCCATGCAAAATTGGGCAAAGAATTAGGACCTAACAATCTATCGACCAAATTTCGCAATCTATCTGATTGGCCAATAATAACTTGAGTAAACTCTTTTAACTCAGGGCTATGTAATTCTTTTTCGAGCAATTGAGCAGCCCCACGTACACCACCAAGTGGATTTTTGATTTCATGGGCTAAGCCGCGAATTAACTCTCTAGCAGCTTGAAGTTGAGCCCATTGTTGACTCTCTTGACTGATTCTCTTCTGCTGATCTATCACTTTCATTTCCAGCAGAAGTGCTGGTTTTTGTTCAAACTCAAATGTCGTAACAGTTACATCTGTTAATACATGTCGACCGTCGGAAAAAGCAAATAAAACTTCGCCATCAGAAAATCCTTGATCTCGGTCCATTGCATCCTCTAACCGCGCAAAGGTCACGCTGGAATGAGACACAAACTGAGTCAATGGAAAACCAAGTAATTGATTTTCGCCAAACTCAAGTATCGACTGCGCAGCCAAATTGACGTAGCGGATTGAGAGGTTCTCATCCAACACCAATACAGCGGTGGCTAAGCTTTCCAAAAGGTATTTAAATTGTTCACTCAAAGAATTTCATCCAATAACATTGTTGCACCACATCAGTGCACAACATTAACTTGTTAAAGTCAATGTCAATTAAGAAGCATGCTACAGGCTTCTAAAACGTTTAATTTGGATTGATCAACGTCGAGGCCTGATGCATGTAAAACACTCTAGGCTTAGACAATGCAAGGATCTTGCCTGTATGGTGAATAAATTTTACTTGAATTGAATGTTCTCCCCGCACTACATTCTGTAGCTGAAAAGAAGGGGCTGGACTTGTCTGTACTAACTCACTATCTAAATAAATTTCGAACTTACCATTGCCCACAGGTTCGAGCCTTGCTGAGACTAGAACCTTACCTGAATTGTGACGAATTGTTTCTTCCTCAGCAGGAGATATTATCTCAAGTTGATAATCAGGAAATTCTAAACGACTTTTTTTAACCTGCTTATTGGCTACACCGTTTAGCAAAGAAGGCATAACAGCACTATTAGCATCCTCTAGATCGAGTTGCACAGCACCACTTTGCGGAGTGTCAGTATAAGTAACTGAGCCGTCCGCATTAATCACTTTGTATAGCTTCTCACCATTGGCGGTGACAGCAAACAATAACAGAGAAACAACAATGGTTTTTTTCATACTGTAAAGTGTAGCCTTTTCTAGAACAAAAAAAAGCCCGCAATAATGCGGGCTCGTATAAAAAACAATAACTATAGCAATTTAGCAGCTGTAGTACATGCCAAATTCTACTGGGTGAGTAGAAGAGTTAAGTAACTCAACTTCTGCAGATTTAAGCTCAATATAAGCATCAATCATGTCATCAGTCATAACGCCACCAGCAGTTAAGAATTCACGATCACTATCCAAAGCTTCTAGCGCTTGTTCTAATGAACTTGCAACAGTTGGAATTTCAGCCGCTTCTTCTGGAGGAAGGTCATATAGATCTTTATCCATAGAATCGCCAGGGTGGATCTTGTTTTTGATTCCATCAAGACCAGCCATTAACATTGCAGTGAATGACAAGTATGGGTTACCAGTTGGATCAGGGAAACGTACTTCGATACGACGAGCTCGTTCACTGTTCACGTGAGGAATACGGATAGATGCAGAACGGTTACAAGCAGAATATGCTAGCATTACCGGTGCTTCAAACCCTGGAACCAAACGCTTGTAAGAGTTAGTCGAAGCATTAGTGAATGCGTTAATAGCACGAGCATGCTTAATAATACCACCAATGTAGAACAAGGCGTCTTCAGACATACCAGCATATTTGTCACCAGCAAATACGTTTTTACCGCCTTTGCTAATTGATTGGTGAACATGCATACCTGAACCATTATCGCCTACTAGAGGCTTAGGCATAAAGGTCGCTGTTTGGCCATATGCATGAGCTACGTTATGTACTACATACTTATAGATTTGAACTTCATCAGCTTTTTTAACTAGAGTGTTAAACAAACAAGCGATTTCGTTTTGACCTGCTGTTGCCACTTCGTGGTGATGAGCTTCAACAGTTAGTCCCATTTCTTCCATAACAAGACACATAGCAGCACGAGTATCATTTGATGAATCAACTGGAGGTACTGGGAAGTATCCGCCTTTGATACCTGGACGGTGACCCATGTTGCCGCCTTCAAACTCGGCACCTGAATTCCAAGAAGCTTCTTCAGCATCAATTTTGAAGAAAGAACCTGACATAGTAGTGCTATATTTCACGTCGTCAAACAAGAAAAACTCTGGCTCTGGACCGATATAAACTTCGTCACCAATTCCAGTAGATTTTAAATATTCTTCCGCGCGACGAGCTACAGAACGAGGATCTCGGTCGTAACCTTGCATAGTTGAAGGCTCAAGTATGTCACAACGAATGTTAATTTGAGTTTCTTCTGCAAAAGGGTCTAGGACTGCAGATTCTGGATCAGGCATAAGCACCATGTCAGATTCATTAATGCCTTTCCATCCAGCGATAGAAGAACCATCAAACATCTTACCTTCTTCAAAGAAGTCTTCAGTTACTTGATGAGTTGGGATAGAAACGTGTTGCTCTTTACCTTTAGTGTCGGTAAAGCGTAGGTCAACAAATTTCGCTTCGGTTTCTTTGATAAGGTCTAAAGCCTTTTCTACTGACATTGTGTCCTCCTGAATATAATCAAAGATTATGGTGTTTTTCAAACTTGCAATACTAGTTGCTGAACTAAGCGATTTTCATGCCATATGCATGATGCCCCTAAAATGCCTATTCTATCGTTGAAATGGTGAATTATAGACTCATAACCCACCACTTCCTGCACCACCATGAAGCATCTCCGTCCAATGTGGTGCATTAGTTATTACCTACAACAACTAGTATGCTCAGATTAACCTAATAACAATTAGATAGATGTATTATTTTGATATTTGCTATTACTAACTAATTATCAAAATTGTGCACCTTTATTAAAATTTCGCACCAAGCCACAGCCAAAGTTTATCGGTATCAACCCGGCCGCTCTCACCAGAGTAGGCTGCGTACTTAATTCCCATAGAATAGTTGGCTGATATTTTATAGGCATACTGTAGATCAATTTCACTTCCAAGGTCATCAACAGACTCACTAGCATCATCGGCCTCAAAGTCGTGATAAGTCGCGGTCAAGCTTCCACCAGCCACTTGACCAGATAAAGTCACGGATAAATCCACTAATCCCTCTGCTGGTGTGCCTAAAAAAACATCAGCCCAACCGTTAAACTTATGAAGGGTCGCAAGAGGTGTAGAAAATCCGTAATTGCCGTCATCAGAGCCTAACACTTCATAACCAACTTTTGCAGTCACTCCTGAAAATACACCACCGACTTCTAACATCAAATAATCTGCATCAAAACTAGTGGTGGCTGAATCACTGCTTTGTGTGGCGTATTCAGCTGTATAAATAATCTTGGTATCGGCAACTGAACTGTCGCCGGAAAAGCGAATACCAAAAGTATCTAGAGAATTTTCCACATTATTATCTATCTCTAATAAATATCCATAGGCCGTTATTTTCCCCAAAGAAGAATTATATGAGGCATTTAGTAGGTGATCTTTAGCATCAAAATCAGCCGCCTCAGCAAAAATTCTATTTCGCTGGGTTAGATAAGCATATTTTAAAGAGACCGCTTTTGCTGGGCTATAGTTCACGCTAATACCATCAAAGGTTTGGCGATCCTGACGCCAACCTACGTGTCCGATAAATCGGTGATTATCCATGGTAATAACTTGGCGACCGAGTTTGGCTGTGAAATTGTCTTTGGAGTACTGAATATATCCTTGATCCAATTCTGTGTGCTCAGGGTCTGCAATCACAGAATACATACCGGAGTTGTAACCTGTTGGTCCAACAGTATAGTCCCCTTGCCCCAACACAATGCGAGTATCTTCCACTTCAATCATTGCGGAAAAATTCTTATAGCTAGCCGATTTGTAGCTTAATAATGTGCGTAAGGTTAACGCACTTGCATCTTCAACTGCATTGTCTTGATCAACCGATTCATAACGCAGGTTAAAATTAACCCCAGCGGTGCCGCTTGTCATGGCTTTAGCGATAGATTCTTCAGCATTTACAGAAGCACTAGAAACGCTCAATAAAGCGACTGCTACAGCAACGTTAAGTGTTTTTTTAGTCATAGTTTTCATCATCTTCTCTCTTATTCCAGACATGACTTCGCCGAGACCTTCGACTCGCTATTAAATTTAATAGCTAAAATCGAGGTCTTGGTTTACATGGTATTTAAAGGTTAATGTGATTAAATTTTGTCAGAACCCGTTTTCAAATTTTCAGTGCGTTCACTGCTAACTTTGTTTTTTCGATGAGAGTCCACCGATTCCACTTTTCGCTGCTTTTCATACAAAAATTTGAGTACTTCATGTCGATAGTGGTTGTACTGAGGATTATCAGCCAACTCAATTCGATTTCGCGGTCGCTCTAATTCAACCTGCAAAATTTCACCAATAGTTGCAGCTGGACCATTAGTCATCATCACGATGCGATCGGAGAGTAAAACCGCTTCGTCCACATCATGAGTAATCATGATCACGGTATTTCCCAGTTTGTTGTGAATTTCCATCACTGAGTCTTGCAGGTGAGCACGGGTTAACGCATCGAGTGCTCCGAAAGGCTCATCCATTAACAATACTTTTGGTTGCATAGCCAAAGCTCGAGCAATCCCCACACGCTGTTTCATACCGCCAGATATCTCAGAAGGTAATTTGTCAACGGCGTGACTCATGTGAACTAATTCAAGATTGTGCTCTACCCATTCCTTAATCTCTTTTTTAGAGCGCCCAGAACGCGTTTGTTTAACCGCTAACTCAACATTTTTATAAGCAGACAACCAAGGTAGAAGAGAATGATTTTGAAATACAACGGCCCGTTCAGGACCAGGTTCATTCACTTCCTGACCTTCAAGTATCACTCCACCAGTTGTGGCTTGATACAGTCCGGCAATGAGGTTCAGTACTGTCGATTTGCCGCATCCCGAATGACCAATCAAGGATATAAACTCACCTTTCTGAATTTTAAGATTGACATCTTGCAAAGCAGTAAAAGGCCCTTTGGGAGTAGGAAAATCTATAGCTACTTGCGTTAATTCAAGTTGATGTTTAAACGTCATGTTAATTTCCTCTTTAGCGTAAGGTCGCTGACTTGTCCCAACTTACCCATTTCTGAAGCTGCAACATTAATCGATCGAGTATGAAACCTATGATTCCAATAGTGAGTACCGCAACCATAATACGAGCCAAAGATTCAGAACTACCATTTTGAAATTCATCCCAAACAAACTTTCCAAGTCCCGGATTTTGCGCCAACATCTCTGCGGCAATCAAAACCATCCAGCCAATTCCCAGAGAAAGACGCAAGCCAGTAAAAATAGCAGGGATAGAGGAAGGCATAACAATTTTCAAGACATGCTGTATGGGATTTAATCTCAGTACTTTACTTACATTGATTAAGTCCTTATCAATACTCGACACGCCTACTGCAGTATTAATCAAGGTCGGCCATAAACAACACAGCGCCACTGTTGCAGCAGAGGTAATAAAAGACTTTGAGAACATAGGGTCATCCGACACATATGCGGCACTTACCACCATAGTAACTAGCGGCAGCCACGCAAGGGGGGAAATCGGCTTGAATAGCTGTATTAAAGGGTTTATTGCCGCATAAGAAGATTTGCTTAAACCGCACAGTATGCCTAATGGAACCGCAATTAACGACGCCATAATAAAGCCAACCATGACCGTATAAAGGCTAGTCCAAATTTGTTGAAAGAACGTTGGAGCGCCAGTAAAAGCACGGATTTTTGGTTGATAGGTGGGATCCTTCGCTACCCGTTCAGCATTGCGCTTTTGTTGTCGTTCATAAAATTCAGTGGCTTTATTTTTCTGCGCATAATGCTCATCGACTAACACAGTAGCTTGCTCCCAAACAGCTGCGGTGCCAGGAAACTGCCCCAGTGAGGTATCAATATTTTTCGCCATAGCGTTCCATAAGCCAATAAACAACACCAATCCGATTAATGGCAACATAATCGTTTTTAATAACCCTGTTAGCTTTGCTAAATCAACGCTAGTTTGCTTCTCAGTTAGCATAGGAATAGCTGCTTGTTTCGACATTTTCTTTCTCCGTCAGGTCAAATCACTTAAGCCCTAGAGCTTAGTGCTGCCTTTTAATCCAATGTTGAATTTATCCAAATAAGCATTTGGCTGAGTTCCGTCATACACAATATTGTCGATAAAGTGTTTCTGAGCCGGTTTGTAGCCTGTTTCAGTGGCAAACTCAGGGAAGTCTTTCGCTGATGCTTTGCCTTCAGCGATTAGGGCTTTTGCAGCTTGCGCGTAAATGTCTGGGCGATACACTTGCTTAGCAATATCTTTGTACCAAGAGTCAGGTTTTTGCTCGCTAATTTGGCCCCAACGACGCATTTGAGTTAAGTACCATATGGCATCACTGTAGAATGGATAAGTCGCGTTGTAACGGAAGAAAACATTGAAATCAGGCACCTCTCGCTTGTCGCCTTTTTCATATTCAAAAGTACCTACCATACTGTTTGCAATTACTTCAGCGTCGGCACCAACATAAGCACTCTTGGCTAGAATTTTGACAGCTTCAGGGCGGTTCGCATTATTGTTTTCATCTAACCATATGGCTGCGCGAATCATCGCTTTAACCACGCGGATATGAGTATTCGGATTTTCCTCAGCCCATTTTTTACTTACACCAAAGACTTTCTCAGGATTGTTTTTCCAAATCTCATAATCAGTTACTACCGGAACACCAATACCTTTAAAAACAGCCTGTTGATTCCAAGGTTCGCCAACGCAATATCCTTCAATTGTTCCAGCTTCCATTGTGGCAGGCATTTGTGGTGGAGGCGTTACCGAAAGTAAAGCGTCTGCGTTAATCTGCCCACTGGTGTCGCCTTTATGGGGCGCATAATAACCAGGGTGAATATTACCGGCAGCTAACCAATAACGAAGCTCATAGTTGTGCGTGGATACGGGGAATACCATCCCCATGTTGAAAGGTTTACCGGCATTTTTAAAACCATCAATTACCGGCTTCAAAGCATCGGCTTTAATCGGATGCACAGGTTTACCATTTTCATGGGGAATATGGGGTTTCATTTGTTTCCAAATGTCATTGGAAACAGTAATGGCGTTGCCATTTAAATCCATACTGAAAGCAGTAATAATATCGGCTTGAGTACCAAAGCCGATAGTCGCCCCTAATGGCTGACCCGCTAACATATGCGCGCCGTCCAATTGTCCATCAATGACTCTGTCGAGCAAAACTTTCCAATTTGCTTGCGCTTCTAAAGTGACATATAACCCTTCATCCTCGAAAAATCGCTTTTCGTAGGCTATGGCGAGCGGCGCCATATCAGTTAACTTAATGAATCCAAATTTCAGTTCTTCTTTTTCTGGGTAACCCACTTCCTGAGCATGCAAACTTGTGCTGCCAATCACCACGGCGATAGGGGCCAAAATCATGGTTTTTCGAATCGATGATACCAACTTGATAACTGCACCCGACCATTTTGTTAAAGACATAATCTACTCCGAATTTTTTCCAAAAAAAAACCCACGTCAACTCCAAAAACTTGAAGTTCACGTGGGCTACTTTGCCGTATCAAATAACTGCAACTCTGCAGTCAGGTGACATTATATTAGATGGACAACGCTTAGGTTATTATTATTGCTTTAAGCTATTGTCACGAGCGTTACTAAGCATTACTGATGCCAACTTTAATTTTTTATATTTATCAATAACTTATGAAATACTATGGTTTGTGTATCACTGCTCAAAAGCCATAGTAGTGCAAATTGCACTATGAAATTGCCTCATAAAAGTGCTTTCCTCGCACTTTTTTAGTATTGGCACTAACCAAGAGCATTTAAAAGAGGCGCGATTTGGCGATAAATATCACTACGATAAATACCTTCAATACACCCTTTAGTGTTTATATTGTCAGCAATTTGACCGCTACTTTTCATTTTCTGCAATAACCATTGTCCATACTCAACATCAGGGTTGTTCACATCATTCCCATCGACTGTAGTTGAAAATTGATTATAAGAAGGCACTGAGCGTGGAGAAAGCTTAGCTTGGGTTAAACAACTGCCTAAAAGAGATGGGGTAATTATCTCCAAAGGTTCCCCTAAGAATCCTTCTTGACTCATCATCACTGCGGTTTCAAAACGATTAGGTACAGAGTCTAACCAATTGCAGGCTTGTTTTAGGGCTGCACAAATTGCAAGAACAGTATTCGGTTTGCTTTCGACAAAAGAAGACAGAAATCCGAGGACTTTTTCTGGAGAGTCTTGCCATATATCGGATGAAGTAACTACTGTCACCCCGCAATTACCACGCACAGCTTTTGCGTTCCATGGGCCGCCAACACAAAAACCATCGATGTCGCCATTTAACATGGAATCGACCATATTAATTGGTGGGACCACGCTGATGTTCACATCGTCAAAGCTGATCCCGCCACTGAGCAACCAGTCTTTAAGTTGATAATGATGACAGCTATACGGAAACACAGTCGCAAAAGACAGTTTGTCTTTGTTTTCTTGAACGCGATAATCAATCACGTTTTTTAGTAATTTAGCGTCCAGGGGAAATGCCAATTGAAAGATTTTGTTAACCGCCAATACTTCTTCAATCAAGGCTTCAGACAATGTAATGCCATTCCCATTTTGACTTAACACCATGGGTGTCACCACATGAATGGGTGAGACTCCCAAACCTAAAGTGCTGGCAATGGGCATTGGGGCGAGCATTTGTGCCGCATCCAAGATCCCTGCATGTAATTTATCCCGTAACGTCGCCCAAGAATTTTGTTTTTGCAGAGTAACGTCTAATCCCCAATTTTCGAAGTAACCGAGATTTTTTGCCACTACAAAAGGAGCGCAATCGGTAAGGGGGCTAAATCCGAGGGTTAATTTTGTTTTTTCAGGTTTAATCATGATTTGCTTTACAACGAGTTAAACATCGAAATGATGGTCTTGGCCACATCATCTAGCTTTTGACCGGTATCCATAGCCGTTTTTCGCATGGTATGGAACGCTTGATCTTCACTGATATTTTTATTTTTCATTAGTATACGTTTAGCCTGGTCAATATTCTTTCGAGAGGTAAGTTGCTGTTTGGTGTCGATTAATTCGGTTTTTAATTTTTGGAATTCTCGAAATCTAGCCACAGCGGCATCTAAGATAGGTTTCACTCGATGGGGTTCGAGATCCCCCACCACATATGCACTAACACCAGATTCAATGCTCTGGTTGATGGTGTCTGTGTCTTCTTCACTAGAAAACATCACAACAGGTTTGGGATCAATATTTTTAATAGTGTGCAGGCTTTCCAGAATATCACGACTAGGTGACTCAATATCAATAACGATAATATCCGGCTGCAACTGGTCTACTTGCTTTAATAAAGTGCCGGATGGACTAGCTAAATGACTAATTTCATAGCGAGAATTTCCCAGCGCTGCGGTTACCAAGTCTGCTCGATGTGTATTTTCGTCGATTAGCAGAATCCGTAAGTTCTTCGCGCTGTGAGCTACATTTTTTTTGTCTT
Source organism: Aliiglaciecola lipolytica (assembly GCF_018860635.1). Taxonomy (GTDB): domain Bacteria; phylum Pseudomonadota; class Gammaproteobacteria; order Enterobacterales; family Alteromonadaceae; genus Aliiglaciecola; species Aliiglaciecola lipolytica_A. The sequence continues at coordinate 17,982 of NZ_JAHKPT010000032.1, read as the reverse complement.
TATTACTCACCAAAACTCATTTCCAGCTCTGAATTGAAGAGGTTACTATCGGTAAGCGAAGGAAGAGCAATCTCCACACCATAAATATATAACCAAGATATTCAATTACTTACAATTATTCATCTAATTAAATCACATAAACTTATGTAATAACCGTGCAACCGCACCAACTGAGTGCAAAACTAATGAGCGTAGTGTTTACCGGTTGTATCAAATAACGGATTTTCAACTGTTTTTTGCAGGCTCGTTGCTGACCATACTTTATTGCGCATTGACCACAAAGCTTTCGCTTGATTCAAGGCCTCTGACCAATCAAGGTCTTCCATAAGCACCAGCATAATACTGAGCGTTCCAATCACTGCATCATGGGCATAAGTATTTTCTTTACCTTCCCAGAACTCAATTAATTCACTAGCAATGAGTTGTCGTGGTTTCGTCATTCTGCTTTCGTTAAATGCCTCAACGTTAATCACTTTATGTTCGGTATTTCGGCAAATATGTAAGGCAACGTCGCGCTCGGGATTAAATTCAATTTCGCCTCCTTCGCCTCTAAAACACAACATATTTGGATCTTCTAATAACGCCGCGGTTAGACGATGTTTTTCATCTACTTGACGATGAAACACCCCTTGTAAACTAAAGTTAGCTTTCGACGGATTAAGAATTCTCGCTAAGGTGTTAGCGCAGGAACGAAGTCCAAATTGAGCCCGTAACTGAATTATTTTATCCAACTGCGGATTCACTTGTTCCAATTCCATATAACTAAATCCAAGGGTGGCAAGTTGTTCGGCAACCATTTGAGTTGAAGTTGCGACACTGAAACCTAAATGTGGCATCACTTCATTCAAATATAATCGTTTAGAGTCCGGCTCATTAGTGCCGTGTAGAAAAATTCGTTTCCCTTGTTGAGCCAATACTAAAACCGCCAATAAAAACCAAGGTAACTGTCGTCTTTTCCCAGCGTAACAACCCATGTCTAAATCTACATGTAGTGAATCTAAGCCAGCAATAGTATGTTGTCGAAATGCTTGGGTAAAACCAGCTAACTCCTCTGGCGTCTCCTCTCTCACTCGCAGTAACATAAGAAAAGCCCCTTTTTGCTCAGGCGTCACACGTTCTTCGATTACCATCGTCATAGCATCAAATGCTTCTTGTTGAGTTAAGGTACGCCCTGCTCTCTGGCCTCTGCCAATGATCCGGATAAAATGTTTAAATTCCTGATTTTCGTTCATTCGAGTAATGTACCTTAGTCGACTATTGCGTTGCGAGCTGGGATAGCAAGGAGCTAAAATTTAGATGCATAAAATACATTTTATGTTCCGGTTTGCAAAGGTTTAAGTTCAGCATCGAGAATAGTTATATTTCCCTCATAAGTATGGCTTTTAACTAATTGCTTAAGCTCTGTTTTACAGGAACCACAGTTAGTACCACATTTTAGTTCATCACCTAATTTATCTACCGAATTACAGCCCTGCTTTATTGCCTCTACAATGGTGTTTTCTCCGACTTTGAAGCAGCTACATATCAATCGACCTTGAGCGAACGCTGGATCCGGTGTAGCCCTCAATAACGCCGATTTCTGTTCATCTAGTAACGCCGTTTGCTGCAACAAACTATTTATCCAATTAACATCCATTTGCGGGGCATTGGAGTCCCAAAATAGAGCTAAATCTAAACCACCATCGCGGAGTGCGAAAATATTTCTTTTGTCGCCCAGCTCCGTTTTTTGCCGGGAAGAAAACCACTCTGTGCATAATGGTAAGTTAACCTGCAATTCAGAGACCATTTCAGCATTATCTGAAGCAAAATAAACTAAATACCCCTGATCGATAGCAATTTCGCTCCAATATTCGGCGACTTGATTCAACAACCTATGGTCTAGCTTTTTTCGAGTAAATAGTTGACCATGCAGTGGATAGTTACACAACTTCACATTCACCGCAGAATGTTTTAATTCGGGCTGGCCAGAAACCGCATCTGAAGCATCAGAGTAGAGAGCTGCGATAGCGGAAGAGGATGAATTAGTGCCACTCCAATGAATAGGCGCAAACAACTCCCCTGTTCGTTGTTGTGGCTGCAGTTTAACCGGCATTATGACTTTTTTATGTTGCTCAGTTTGTGCGTGCTTTTGCGAAATGGCAGAGGTTATTTCTAGGAAATCTCCATCACATATTCCATTTTGTTTGGCATCAAGGGGGTGCATATGCACAAAAGCGCGGTCAATGTGGCCAGTCAATTCGGCTGTTTTTCCAGTACGAGTCATGGTATGCCATTGATCTCTAATACGACCACTATTTAAAACAAATGGAAAGTCCGCACTGGTAGCTACTTCGGGGGCTTTAGGTTGCAGTGCAATAAATTGTGCCTTTTTAGACGCAGTATAGAACTGCCCATCGGTAAATAGTCGTTGAGTGCCAGAGCGATTGTTTGCATTAATCGGCCATTGAACCGGCTTTAATCTGTCATATTCTTTTTCACTTATGTGCTTCAAAGCCGACAAGTCGAGGGCCCTGAGTCCATGATTTTTATAAGCGGTTAAACCTGCGTGTTCACGAAATATTTCGGATGGGTTGAGATAGTTAAAACCTTGTTCGAATCCCATAGCTTTAGCAACGTCACAAATAATCTGCCAATCATGCTTGGCAAGTCCTGGCGCAGATAAAATGCCCCGCTGTCGAGAAATACGCCGCTCTGAATTGGTGACTGTGCCATTTTTTTCTGACCAACCTGTAGCAGGTAGCACGACATCGGCCATCGCTAGTGTGTCATTTTTTGCCACACAATCAGACACCACTACAAACTCACATTTTTGCAAAGCGCTAGCTATTTTTCCTCGATTTGGCATGCTCACCATGGGATTTGTTGCCATGATCCAAATCGCCTTAATATTGCCTTTATGCACCTCGTCGAACATATCTACAGCTTTCAAGCCAATAGTTTTTGGAATAGCTGGCGATTGCCAATAAGATTGTACGATTTGTTGATGCTGCGGATTATCGATGTCCATATGCGCGGCGAGCATATTGGCCAAGCCGCCCACTTCCCTGCCGCCCATTGCGTTTGGCTGTCCTGTGAGGGAAAACGGACCACAACCTTCTCGTCCCAACTTGCCACTGGCTAGATGACAATTAATGATGCTGTTAGCTTTATCGGTGCCAGAGCTGGACTGATTTACTCCCATAGTATAGGCCGATACAGCTTTATCTGAATCTGCGAATAAAGTATAAAACTTGGCAACGTCGATTAAAGGGATATCACAAACTTGCGCGACCTTTTCTAATGTCCATTGTTTTGCACAGTCTAAAGCTGCATCAAAACCTTCTGTATTAGCATCGATATAATTTTGATCTAGCTTGTTATGCTGCTTTAAGTAATGTAATAAACCATTAAATAACGCGGTGTCTGTACCTGATTTTATTGCCAAGTGGAGATCAGCAATCTCGCCAGTGCCAGTTTGGCGAGGATCAATAGTGACAATCTTCATTGCTGGATTTAGCTTTTTGGCACGTTCTATTCGTTGAAATAGAACGGGGTGCGTCCAAGCAGCATTAGAGCCAATAAAAACAATAAGATCAGCAAGCTCTAAATCTTCATAATTGCACGGTACTGCATCTGCGCCAAACGCACGCTTATATGCAGATACGGCTGATGACATGCACAAACGTGAATTGGTATCGATATTTGCGGTACCAATGTAGCCTTTCATTAATTTGTTGGCGACATAGTAATCTTCTGTCAATAATTGACCTGAGACGTAGAAGGCAACAGCACCGGGTCCGTGCTCAGCAATAATTTGCCTAAATTTGTTAGCGACATGCTGTGTAGCTTGTTGCCAATCGACATCTTGACCTTGGATTTTAGGACTCAATAAACGTCCTTCAAGGCCATTAGTTTCTAGAAGTTTACTGCCTTTAACACATAACCGTCCAAAATTAGCCGGATGATCAGAGGAGCCATTCACTTGGTTTAATCGATACTCCCCGCCGTCGGCAGGTTTCTCGACCTGAACGTCGACACCACAACCGACACCACAATAAGGACATGTGGTTTTTGCCAGTGTTGGCGATGGTTGACAATCAAAAGCTCGATCGTTTTCGGTCGCAACTATTGAACTACGCGGAATATGAGCACTCATTTAATTCACTAATTGAAGCTGGACTTGTTGATCAACAATACGTGCTGGATAAACCGCAATTTTTACGCTTTCGTCATCTATACACTCTCCAGAGATAAGTTTAAAACGCTGCTTATACAATGGTGACGCGACAAAAGGTTCATTGGATACAGAGCCCACTAAACCTCGGTACATGACATTAGCTTTACCGATAGGATCCCAATTACTCACGGCATAAAGACTTAGTTTATCGCCCTGACAAATTTTGAATATTGCCACTTGTACGTCGTTGACTAGGGCACATACACCGGAATTATCAACCAAGTCGTTAGGTTCACACACGTTAATCCAATTATCACTCATGCTCATAATTCCTTACTCCACTTCTACGATATTGATAGATGAAGCAGTTTCAACAACCGGCTTCACTGTGCCTAAAATTTTATCAACTTCAGTTTCTGTTGCTGGACGAATCTGCTCACGCTCTTCCACAAAGATAATGTTGCTATCAGTTTTTTCGCTATTCACAAATTGACGGAAGCGTTTGCGAGAGTTTTCTGCTGTTATGGCCGTCTTCCATTCACATTGATAACTATCGACGACGTGTTGCATTTGCTGTTCGAGTTCAGCACCGAGTCCCAGTGAGTCGTTAATCACTACCTCTTTAAGATAATCAAGCCCACCTTCCATATTTTCCATCCATACAGAGGTTCGCTGCAATCTGTCTGCAGTGCGCACATAAAACATCAAGACCCTGTCGATGTATTTAATTAACGTTTCGGTATCCAAATCAGTAGCGAATAGGTCGGCGTGTCGTGGTTTCATTCCACCATTACCGCAAACATATAGATTCCAACCGTTTTCTGTGGCGATAATACCGATATCTTTACTTTGCGCTTCGGCACATTCGCGGGTACAGCCAGATACGCCGATTTTCAATTTATGGGGTGAGCGTAGGCCTTTGTAGCGGTTTTCGATATCAATAGCCTGACCAACTGAATCTTGTACTCCGTAGCGACACCAAGTGCTGCCAACACATGACTTAACGGTTCGAAGAGATTTGGCGTAAGCGTGACCGGTTTCAAAACCTGCATCAATTAGTTCTTCCCAAATAAGAGGAAGTTGTTCAACTCTGGCACCGAATAAGTCAATTCGTTGTCCGCCGGTCACCTTAGTGTACAAATTATATTTTTTCGCTACTTGGCCAAGCACAATGAGTTTATCAGGGGTTATTTCTCCACCAGCGATACGCGGAACCACCGAATAAGTGCCGTTCTTTTGCATGTTGGCCAAATAAGTGTCGTTGGTATCTTGCAAAGTGACATGGGGCGTTTCCAGAATAAAGTCATTCCAGATAGACGCCAAAATAGAAGCTGCTGCTGGTTTACAAATTTCACAACCTAAGCCGGTACCGTGTTTTTCCAATAATTCATCGAAGGTTTTGATTTGGCCCACTTGAACCATATGGAACAACTCTTGACGTGAATAAGCAAAATGCTCACAAATATCCTTCTTAACTTCCACGCCTCGTTTTTCAAGCTCATTGTCTGTAACCGACTTAAGCAATGCTGCACAACCTCCGCATCCGGTACTGGCTTTAGTGCAGCTTTTAACAGCGGCTAAATCGCAAGCCCCAGCATCAAGGCTGGCGACAATGTCACCTTTAGTAACGTTGTGACATGAACAAATTGTTGCCGTATCAGGAAGCGCATCAGCTCCTAAAGTGGGAGCGCCTTCACCGAATGAGGGTAAAATTAAGCTTTCTGGGAATTCAGGTAAATCAATTTCATTTAACGCATATTGCAATAAAGTATCGTAATCACTGGTATCACCTACTAATACAGAACCAGTTAACTTGTTGGTGTCAGCATTGACAACGATTTTTTTGTAAACGCCTGTAACTTGATCTTCATAAGTGTAGGTTAATGCGCCATGCTCTCTGGCGTGAGCATCACCGATAGAGCCAACTTCGACCCCCATCAGTTTTAATTTAGTGCTCATGTCAGCACCTTCAAATAACACATCCCCACCAACAATATTACTGGCTGCGGCTCTGGCCATGGTGTAACCGGGTGCGACTAAACCAAAAATAAAATTGTTCCAAAGGGCACATTCGCCAATGGCATAAATATCCGGGTCGCTGGTCAAACAGTGATCGTTAACTACAATTCCGCCGCGCTCACCGATCTCGATGCCAAATTCTCGAGCTAACTTGTCTTGGGGACGAATTCCGGCAGAAAATAGGATCATATCGGTTTCGAGGATTTCACCGTCTGCGAATACCATTCTGTAGCGACAGCTATCGCCAGCTTCAATACTTTGCGTAGCTTTTTGAGTATGTACTTCAACCCCTAGATCTTCAATTTTGTCCTTCAGTACACGGCCACCGCCAGTGTCTACTTGGACAGCCATTAATTGTGGGGCAAACTCCACAACATGGGTTTTCAATCCAGCTTGTTTAAGGGCATTAGCCGCTTCTAACCCCAACAAACCGCCACCAACAACTACACCAACTTTGCTTACTTGAGCAGAAGCACTAATGGCTTCCAAGTCTTCAATGGTTCTGTAAACAAGGCAATGAGGTTGATCATTGCCAGGAATTGGCGGCACAAATGGAAAAGAGCCAGTGGCTAAAATCAACTTGTCATAAGTTAAGACTTCAGCGTTTTCAGTAGTCACTGTTTTGGCTTGTTTGTCGATGTTATTAACTCGTGCGTTAACCTGAAAATTAACTCCAAGTTGCTGATAATGTTCTGCACTCGTTAAAGAGAGTTCATCCGCTGTTTTGCCAGAAAAATACTCTGATAAATGAACACGGTCGTATGCCAATCGAGGTTCAGCAGATAACACCGTAATATGAAAACGATTTTTGCCGTATACCTCTTCACTTTGTTGAATAAGCTGCTCAACAAAATGGTGTCCTACCATTCCGTTTCCGACTACGACAATGCGAGTTAAATGTTCATTTGTGGTCATAATATGCCTCTAATTTATTAACCCCAGAAACGAAAAAAGCCCGCAGTATCTGCTAAACAGATACTGCGGGCTTCGTTGCCGGGTATAACTAACCGCCATGGCTAGCTATTGAATTTTGTGTAATAGATTGAGCGAATCAAAATGCAGCAATCTACCTCTGAACATAGATAAGCATTTATTAGGCCAAAAAATTAATTCTATAATTATCAATAATATAGTTTATTTAAAGCCCAGATTAATGTCAGCTAGTGCCGTTTCTTGGTGCAACTTTTAACTAAAATAGGGCATAACCATCAAAGGAATTTATATTATTTTTAGGTAAAATAACTTAGTAAGAGCAGAATGATAATGAACTCAACCAAGGCAATAAATTTAAATAAACGCAGTGGGTTTCGTTGAATTAGCGGCTGATGCTGAATTTGACTCAGCATAGTGGTATTTGGTTTGGACAAATCCGTAAAAAATTCCGAAAACGCCTGATAACGCTGCTCTGGATTAATTGCCAAACCTTTTGCCAATGCGATATCTAACCATTGTGGCAAGTCAGGTCTAAACTTCCTTAATGAAATATACTGCCAATTATCAACACTTAACTTTGTTGTTGATTGAGGGGTAAATGCTTTAAAGGGCAAATGTCCGGTCAACATTTCGAAACACACGACAGCCACAGAAAATAAGTCAGAGCGAAAATCGAATTGATTATTGAGTAGATATTCTGGAGCGATATAGTTCACCGACCCCACAGGTACACTCTCTTCTTGCAAAGCTTGAGTTTCCGCCATTGCACCAACATAAACCGTACCGAAATCGATTAACTTAACCTCGCCCGTTTTGGTAATCATCACATTTTCCGGTTTAATATCACGATGAACCATATCTTGTCGTTGAAAAATGCGAAGTGCTGCTATTAGCTGCTTCATTATACTTCTGACTTCAACAATGGATGCAGACGGATTATCTAGCAGCCATTGGCGCAAAGTTTGCCCTTCAATAAACTCACAAATGTGATACATAAATTTAGCGTTATCTGGACGCGGGTTTATGCGCATAATATTTACGTGTTGGAGTTTTTGACCTATCCACTCTTCTCGTAAAAAACCGCTTAAATAGTTGGGATCATCAACAAAATATTGAGAAGGGGTTTTTAAACAAAACAGTTCTTGCGTGTCTTCCTTAATAACTTTATACAAGCTACTTCGTGTGCCATTGAAAACCTGTTCCAGTACCCGATATCCCTCAAGCTTCATCCCCTCTTTTAGCGCAGGCGGCATCGCTAATCGAGTAAGTTGACGATGATATTCGTTGATGTCGGCATGAGGCAGTTCAGCAACTTTAACCAACAAACAACTTAGATTGTCGTCACTACCGGCTTCAATCGCTAATTCAACGATGCTTCTGGCGAGGTTTTCTAAATCAATTTTTGGTTCTGCCAACCATTGATTGAGTAGCAGCTGTATTTGTTTTGAACTAATAAACTCATGCACACCGTCGGTTGACAAGATAAAAAGGTCATCTTTGTTGAGCTCAAAAGTACAAAAATCCACATCGAGATTAGCTTCAATACCAATGGCACGACTTAATACTTTTTTGTTGCCAAACCGAGCATGATGATCGGTAGAAAGTTGCTCAAAATCCCCCTGCTGCAGTCGACAAATTCGACTATCGCCAGCATGAAATAGGAAACCAGTGGTAGACTTGAAGATTAATGCGCTAAAAGTAGTGACCATTTGACTATGGTCACCTAAAGCATACTCATGTTGGCCTGCGCACCAACGATTCAAACCTTGTAAAACTTGCGTAGCGGCCCTTTTTACCGTCCACGTTTCTGGGGTTTGACGGTAATCCTGTATGAAATTAGTAGCGCAGGTTATAGCGGCTTCTTTTGCCCTGCTGCACGAGCTAACACCGTCAGCGATGGTTGCGACAGCTCCTTTACTCGTTAATTCAGCACCCACTGGCAACCAGGCTGCAAACGCATCCTGATTTTCCGTTTTCACACCAGCCGTTGAATAACCACCAAATTCAAGGTGAAGTTTTTCCAAGCTAAAATACCTGAATTAAATAGAACGATTCATATTATGTGACGTTTATCAGTTCGACACTACCATCTTCTCTGACTTCAGTAATTGTGCCGCTAGGCTCTTTCATAAACAGTAATGCTACGAAGCCCAACACAGCCGTAGAAGCAATCACAATGAAGAAGGTTGACGTGTCGACAAGAGAGTAAACCGTTAAATATACAACGGCACCAACGTTACCATAGGCCCCTGTCATACCCGCAATTTGTCCAGTTAGGCGACGTTTAATCAGAGGAACCACAGCAAAAACCGCGCCTTCACCAGATTGCACAAAGAAGGAACATGCCATGACGACCACAACAGCTAACCAGATTGGCCACGTAGCATCAATAAAACTCATTGCAAAATATCCCAGAGCTAAGCCTGCGGTAAGAATCAACAATGTTGGTTTACGACCAAATTTGTCAGAAATTAACCCACCGCCAGGCCGAGACATTAAATTCATAAATGCATACATACCTGCTAATAGTCCGGCAGTCGCCATATTTAATGTGAATGTATCGGCAAAAAATGCCGGTAACATCGAAACCACAGCTAATTCAGAACCAAAAGTGGCAAAGTACAATATATTCAGCACTGCAACTTGTTTAAATTCATACTTGTGAATATCAGGTACAGGAGTAACAAAAATATCTTTATTTACTTGATAGGTTTTATATACGTCAAATATATAGAGTGCGACAAGACTCAAATACAACAGGGTTACCACGTCGTGGCTTAATAAAGAAACGCCATTTGGTGAAAGCTTCCAGTTAAGTAAAGCTAAGGCCAAATACATTGGCGTTTTCATAACTAATAAAAAATAGAAATCTTTGACACTAGTGACTTCTAATCCGCCAAGGTTTTTGGGACGAAAATAAGTTGAACCTTTGGGTGTGTCTGTGGTGTTTTTGTAATAAATAACACTAAAAATCAAACTCAAAACACCAGTAATACCAATGGCATAACGCCATCCATCCTCGCCTCCGAACAGCAATGCAATGGTGGGTAATGAAAAAGCCGCTGCGGCTGAACCGAAGTTCCCCCAACCACCATATACGCCTTCTGCGGTACCCAACTCTTTCGGAGGAAACCACTCACTCACCATGCGAATACCAACAACGAAACCAGCACCAATACATCCCATGGCAAACCGGGCAATTAACAATTGTTCGAAGCTATTGGCTAGGGCAAACGCAAAACAGGGGATAGCACAAATAGCCAGCAATGCAGAATACACCAGCCTTGGCCCAAACTTGTCGGTTAATGAACCAATTAACACTCTAGCAGGTATGGTTAAGGCAACGTTGATGATTAACAGTGTTTTCCATTCACTTAATGTTAATCCTACGCCGTCGACGATAGCTTCTTTGAGTGGCGCCATGTTAAACCAAACTACAAAGGTGATAAAAAAAGCCATCCAAGATAGATGCAAGGTTTTCATTTTGCCGGTAAAAGACACTAGATTAAATTTTTCCGCATTCATTTTTATTTCGCCTAACAGGTTTAACCTTTCATTGAACAAAAAAAAACCCACTCAACTTTCCAATTATCGGAAAATTGTGCGGGCTTCATTGCCTAACGTTCATCAGACAACTTTGTAGATGACGTTAATTTGTTGGTTTCGCAATAGATCTGTATTTTTGCGTTTTAGTTAACCAAGCAATAATCAATCCAACAATGAAAAACAAATTTAATCTCATAAATTCAAATACTTAATTGTAAAACAAGTTATATCAAAAGAGAGCTTACTATTCGTTTTGGTGCAACAGCGCACGGTTTAGGTGATTTTAAATGCTTGTATCGACAGGTGGATTTCTAAGATTAAGCCACAGCGAATTTACAAATACCTAAGATAAGTAGGGGGAAGGGGCAGTTACTTGCTCAATATCACAAATAAATAGGGCGCTGCTCATTATTTACCTGTATAATCCGCGCCCAAACGTAACCCTCGGCAATCCCAGTGAATAGAATTGGGTATTAATGGCAATCCGAGAGCATATTTAAAAGTACAGGCTTACCGAACAAAATGAAAGATATTAGTAAATTAAGAAACATTGCAATTATTGCGCACGTTGACCATGGAAAAACAACCTTGGTTGACAAGTTGTTGCAACAGTCAGGCACCTTGGAAAGCCGAGGCGAAGCTGAAGAGCGCGTTATGGATTCTAACGATATTGAAAAAGAACGTGGAATTACCATACTTGCAAAAAACACAGCAATTAACTGGAATGATTACCGTATTAATATCGTTGACACTCCTGGACACGCCGACTTCGGTGGTGAAGTAGAGCGTGTTATGTCGATGGCTGATTCTGTACTTCTATTAGTAGATGCCCAAGAAGGTCCAATGCCGCAAACTCGTTTTGTGACACAAAAAGCTTTCGCTCAAGGTTTGAAGCCAATCGTAGTAATCAATAAAATTGACAAACCAGGTGCTCGTCCTGATTGGGTAATGGATCAAGTATTTGACTTGTTCGATAACCTTGGCGCAACTGATGATCAGTTAGACTTCCAAGTAGTTTATGCATCAGCACTTAATGGTTGGGCAACAAGAGAAGCAGACAAGCAAGCTGAAGACATGACGGATTTGTTCCAAACAATCGTTGATGTAGTAGAAGCGCCTGATGCAGATCCTGAAGGCCCGTTCCAAATGCAGATTTCTCAACTTGATTACAACTCATATGTAGGTGTTATCGGGGTTGGTCGCGTAACTCGCGGTGCAGTTAAACCAAATCAGCAAGTCACTATTGTTATGGCTGATGGCACTAAGCGCAACGGTAAAGTAGGCCAGGTACAAGGTTACCTTGGTTTACAAAGACATGAAGTTGATTCAGCACAAGCTGGTGACATCATTGCAATTACCGGTTTAGGCGAGTTGAAAATCTCTGACACCATTTGTGATCCAAATGCTGTAGAAGCTTTACCGCAGTTATCTGTAGATGAACCTACAGTAACCATGACTTTCCAAGTTAATACTTCTCCATTTGCGGGTAAAGAAGGTAAGTACGTTACTTCTCGTAATATTCTTGAGCGTTTACAAAATGAGTTAATTCATAACGTAGCGTTAAAAGTAGAAGAAACTGAAGATCCGGATAAATTCCGTGTTTCAGGACGTGGTGAGCTACATTTGGGTATATTGATTGAAAATATGCGTCGTGAAGGTTACGAATTAGCGGTTTCTCGCCCTGAAGTAATTTTGAGAGAAATTGATGGCGAAATTCACGAACCATTTGAAACATTAACTATTGATGCTGAAGAAGAGCATCAAGGTTCAGTGATGGAACAAATTGGACTTCGTAAAGGTGAACTTACTAATATGTCTCCTGATGGAAAAGGACGTATTCGTATGGACTTTATGATCCCTAGCCGCGGATTAATTGGATTCCAAACTGACTTTATGACGATGACTTCGGGCTCAGGTTTGATTTATCACACATTCGATCATTACGGACCGCATAAAGGTGGCTCAATTGGTCAACGTAAGAATGGCGTATTGATTGCCAATGCAACAGGTAAAGCATTAACCAATGCTTTATTTAACCTTCAAGAACGTGGTCGTTTATTTATCGGTCACGGTGTAGAAGTTTATGAAGGTATGGTTATCGGTATTCACAGTCGTGATAACGACCTGACGGTAAACGCACTTAAAGGTAAGCAATTAACTAACGTTCGTGCATCTGGTACTGATGAAGCACAAACACTAGTTCCGCCAATTAAAATGTCTCTAGAGCAAGCTCTTGAGTTTATCGATAACGATGAATTGGTAGAAGTGACTCCTGTTAGCATCCGTATCCGTAAAAAATTACTAACTGAAAATGAAAGAAAACGCGCTGGTCGCAGTAAAGAATCATAGTAGTTAGTTAATACTTAAAAAAGCCGGCTGATTATGTCGGCTTTTTTGTATCAAACGTTTTAAGTACTAGGCCGACTGCGTTGCATATTCCTGTATATAGTTAATAATAACTACCAGATTTTCTAACCACTTAGACATAATGAATGCAAAATAGAACCTTCCCAGTATTTGAAACACAACGACTTAGATTAGATCAATTAACTAAATTGGACAGGCAATCTATTTTTGAGGTCTTTTCAGACCCTAAAGTTGTGGAACATTATGACGTTGAATTGTTTAAAAACATTCAAGAAGCCGATAGGTTAGTAGAGTATTTTGATTCAAGATTCACTAGCGACAGTGGTATTCGCTGGGCGATTCGCAGTAAGCAAAGTGGTGAATATATTGGTTCTTGTGGCTTTACCCATTGGAATAAGTATGACCATAGTGCCGTTATCGGATACGAAATTAGTCAGAGAAATTGGGGAAAAGGGTTTGCTAGTGAAGCCGTAAAACGAGTTGTTGACTTTGTATTTTCCCCTGATTTCCATTTCTACGTGCATCGAATAGAAGCTTTGGCTTTGCCTTCAAACATTCCTTCAGGCTCATTGCTAACCAAACTAGGGTTTAAATTAGAGGGTACATTGCGCGGAAAATGTTATTGGAACGACGATTTCCACGATATGAATATGTACGGTCTATTGCGTGAAGATCGCCCTGATAATTAAAGCCATGATAATTCTTGGGCTAAAAAATCAAACTCAATATCCAAGCGAAAAGAAATGCGATAGTCCCTAGCAGCGTTTCCATCACGGTCCAGGTTTTAAGTGTTGTTTTCACATCCATGTTTAAAAGACGACTCACTAGCCAAAAACCTGAGTCATTAAAATGCGAAAGCACTGTTGAACCACCGGCGATTGAAATAACAATAAAGCATAAATCTAAGGAGCTTAAATCAGGGGCTACAGTGACAATAGGCGCAACTAATGCAGCGGTGGTAGTTAGGGCGACAGTTGCCGATCCTTGGGCCACTCTCAAACTGGCTGCAATTAAAAAAGCAGCGACTATTAATGGCATACCCGTATCAGCTAATATGGAGGCGAGTGAATCTCCAATCCCACTGGCTCTTAGCACACCACCAAACATTCCTCCTGCACCTGTTACTAAGATTATTGCGCATATAGGTGCTAATGACTCTGCGCATAATTGCTCTAATTTTTCTGCACCGTACTGCTTTGAAAATATAATTAAGCAACTAAGCAGGGTGATAAGTAAAGCAATAGGTGTCTGCCCTATAATGATAAACACATGAGAAAGTTGGTGCTCACTATTTATTAAGCCTGCGACTATTAAAGTACTTAAAACGGTATTAAACGAAATTAAAACAACCGGCAACAATAATATGAACAGTACTGTGCTAAATCTTGGGTATGAACTATTGTCTGCTGGCGTGTTTTGTCCAAATAAGTCGTTATCAACAGGAATATGAAACTTTTTTCCACAATACAAAGCAAACAGATATGCGCCTAAATACCAGGTTGGTATCGCAATTACTAAACCTACAATGAGAAGAAGCCCAATATCAGCTCCTAAAAATCCGGATGCAGCTACAGGTCCTGGATGAGGCGGTACAAAAGCATGCATTACTGCAAATGCGCCAGCGCAGGGCAGCGCGTAGACTAATAGAGATCCAGAGAAACGTTTTGCCACACTAAAGATAATCGGCATTAACACTATTAGACCGGCATCAAAAAAGATCGGAAAACCAAACAAAAGAGATGCAATACCTAAAGCTAAAGGCGCTCTTTTCTCGCCGAACCGAGTTATTAATGTGTCCGCCAAAATCGTTGCACCACCACTATGCTCAAGGATTTTCCCAATCATGGCCCCCAAACCAACCAATAACGCGATAGACGCTAATGTCCCACCAAAACCTTGGGTTAGTGTTGAAAGTAGTTTTTCAGATGGTATACCGGCGGCGATTGCTGTAACTATGCTTACTAGAATCAACGCTATGAAAGCGTGAATTCGAAATTTAACAATGAGAATTAATAGCGTTAGAACTGAAAGGACTGCGACTGTTAGCAAATAAACTGAGGATTGAGCGGGCGCTAATATATCCATATACCAAAAAACCAACCATTGTGTCATGCGCTACCTTGTCACAATAAACAGGTTTATTTCAAGTTTCGCTTTCGATTTTCAATTTATTAGACTGCAAAAAGATCTCAGAATAATAAAAATCTTAAGTCCGACACTGACTTTGAATTAGAAAACACTTTGTTTAGGAGCTGCTTTACTTCTTCACAAAGTATTTTCTATCTAGCTATGTAGTTCGATGTAAATTAGTTCGCTTTACTTTGGATATAGTCGTTAACTAGACGTTCTAATATATCCAATGGAACTGCGCCATTTTTAAGTACGACGTCATGATAATCCGCTAACTTAAACTTATCACCTAACTCCAATTTAGCCTTTTCTCGTAACTCTAGGATTTTCATCATGCCCACTTTATAAGAGGTTGCCTGACCTGGCATGACTATATATCTTTCTATTTCTGAGACAACATCACTTTGTGCGATCCCAGTATTGTTCGCCATATACTCTATCGCTTCTTCTCGCGTCCATCTTTTAGCATGAATTCCGGTATCTACCACTAAACGAACAGCTCTAAATAACTCAGCTTGTAAACGACCAATATTATCGTACGGGTCATCTTCAAATCCTAATTCCCAAGCTAGACGCTCGGCATATAATGCCCAACCTTCAGCATAAGCGGTAAATGGCGATAAGGTTCTGAAAATAGGTAACCCCTTTAGCTCCATAGAAATACTTACCTGAAAGTGATGGCCTGGAATACCTTCATGATAAGCTAAAGTGCGCATACCGTATTTAGGCGTAGCTTTAATATCATACAAATTAGCGTAGAAGACGCCCGGTCTAGACCCATCCATAGATGGCCGTTGGTAATATGCACCTGGTGCTGTTTTTTCTTTAAATTCTGGTATGCGCTTAACTTCCATGCCAGCTTTAGGCAGAACATTGAATACTTCTCCCATTGACTGGTTAATTTCATCAAGGATAGTCTGGTAGTCGGCTAGTATCTGAGCACGACCTTCATCAGTATCAGGATAGTAGAAACGTTCATCATTTTTTAATGATTCAATTGCAGTAGTGAAACCATCGGTAACGTCAAACCCTTCTGATCCTAAGATCGTTAGTATTTGTTGCTGAATGCGTTCCACCTCAGACAAGCCGGTCTCATGTATGTAGTCAGCACTATAGTTAGTAGTGGTAAAAAACTCTAAAGCTTGTTTGTATGCAATATCACCGCCTTCTAAACGCCATAAACCATCGTCTGTACCAGCTTTGTTTTGTAGCTTTTCAAAATAATCAATATATGATTGATAGGCGGGATAGACATGTTGGTTAATAGCTTCTGCCGCATCTTTTAGTACTTGTGATTTATCTGCATTGGAAAAATTTGCAGCTTTATCAATTTTGCCCTGTAAGGAAGTATATAATATGTTTTCTTCAGCGGGTGAATCCACAAAAGCTTGCATTTCAGAGAGCACTCGGTCGATCACAAAACTAGGCGGTATAATATTATTTTGCTCTCGAACAATTAAACCCTCCATATTTTGCGCAAATTTAACGTCTGCCTTTTTTAGTCTAGATATATAATTTTGAGCATCTTCAAGCTCGTTTACTTGATGTGTTGAATCCATGAAGCTTGGAAACTGACTTTGTAGCCCAAACAATTGGTTTACAGGATAATTGTGAAAACGATATGGTTCAGACTCTATCTGCCCATCTATCAGGTAAAGAGCAATTTCTTTTGATAATCGTTGTGATTCATCCAAAGAATTATCTGAATAAGCTAACAAACCTTCACGTACCTCTTTCATAAGTACGAACATTTCATCAGCCTTTTCCAAGCTGTCATCATTTAATTCAGCATTGTGACCTTTAAAGCCCATACCATCTAGAACACCAATACTGGTTAATATTTCTGGGTTATCTAAGGCAAACTTAATTAAAGTACGATCTAAAAAAGCGCGAAAGAACAAAGGCTTTTTCGCATACCACTCATGGGCTCCTAACGCCCCTCCAAACAAAGTAACAGTCAGAAGCAGCAGACCAGTCCATTTAAAAAACTTTTTCATTATTTTTCCATTTGTTATTTTTTATTTCCCACTCCAACTATGACAAAGTAATTATTTTTATGGAAACAAAATTTCACTTCAGGTGACAAATGCCCCCATGAAAAGTGTAACAACCATTGTCATAAGTTTTGAGCAAGATAGAAGCAGTTATTTGGGTTAAAAGAACCCAGATTTCATATCAAGATGCCACGGGCTGAAGCCCGTGCTACAGAGTTGAGCATCTTTTGGCTCTCACATGGGGGTGGAGTCGGTTGTTTTTAGCTTCGCAGAAGCGTTAAGCGACGGAACGGGCAGCATGGATGCTGCACTGGAGATAGCCACAGGGGTAAGGCTGGTATCTTTAGGAACGCAGTTCCGCCCAGCCGCACGACAGCCTCTTTAACGTGGACAGACATGGCTTATTCCACGGGCTAAAGCCTGAAGAATCCCCACAGTAAAAAGAAGTAAGTGCTTGAAATTTGGTATTATATATTTCACCACAAAACAAAAATAACCAAACTCAAGCACTATGAAGCTATTATCAGATTTATTTACCTTAGATTCAAACGTTTTAGATCCGCGTATTACCACCTCACTGTTTGCCGCTGCTAAAAGCCTCATAAATGGCTCTGAATTAACCTTAACAGCGATGGGAAGAAATGCGGCTTGTGACACTGGTGGCATTGAAAAGCACAGTATTAAACGGATTGACCGACTGTTGGGAAATCCTCGACTACACCGGGTTATTCCTCGCTATTATCAAATCATACAAAACTTGTTTATCACGGAAAAACATCCGTTAATTCATATTGACTGGTCAACGGTGTACAACTACAACTTTGTGATGTTAAGAGC
>NZ_JAHKPT010000017.1:91225-290114 GCF_018860635.1 Aliiglaciecola lipolytica | reverse complement strand
GATTCTTCAGGCTAAAGCCCGTGCTACAAGAACAAAGAAACATAACAAGAATGTGTAGGCGGAGGCTTTAGCCCCACGGTTGTTAGGGTTCCCCCATGGCCTAAAGGCCATGCTACGGTTGGAATGTGTAGGCGGGTGCTTTAGCCCCGCGGTTGTAAGGGTTTCCCCATGGCCTAAAGGCCATGCTACGGTAGGAATGTGTAGGCGGGGGTTTTAGCCCCGCAGATTTTTACAGGGTGAAGTTAATGCTAGCGAACAAGGTTCTAGGTAAACCGACAAAATATCGATAATTGCCAAATGCGATATCTGCGCGCTCTGCATAATCTCTATTGGTAAGGTTATTTAATCGTAGTGACAAACTTATGTTGTCGTTCATTTGCCAACTTGAATGCAGGTTAAACAAGTCATGTCCCGCGTAAGTGGCTGTATTTTCTGGATCTAGATAATATTCATCCATATGAGTCCATTCCAGACGGAAGTTCAATGTCTCCATAGCTTGCCAATGTAATCTGGCTCCGGCCAAAACTTTAGGTGCCGTATCAATATAATTCCCTTCGATGTTAATATTAGACAGGGTTAAATCGGATTTATAAGTATGTCGTCCCCAACCCAAATTGGCATCAAGCTGAATATTATCAGCTAATGCTGTACGAAAATTGAATTCCAATCCCGTATGCATTGTTTTGCCTTCGCTAATATTTTGTCTCTGAGTATCTTGGAAAATTACGTTTTCTTTTTCCATTTGATAAGCAACGGCTTCTGCCTGAAATCCTTGCCACGATGCTTTCCATCCTAACTCAACAGATAGCACTTCTTCAGCTTCTAAATTCGCAATTTGTTGGCCGCTTTGTAAGCGAAAAAGTTCTGTGCTTTGAGGTGCTCTAAAACCACTGCTTAAATTAGAAAAGATAGTTTGATTAGGAGTGATTGAATGCAATAAGCCTACACGCCAAGACCACTGTTCAAAGTCGACAGTTTGATCAGAGGGACGGGTAAAACGACAATTTTCCACCTCTGCTGCACATACATCACCATCGGTTAAATGATTATCGTAGTCGTACTTCGTCATATCAAAACGCGCGCCTACACTTAGCTGCGTATTTTCTGTAATACTCCATTTTGTATGCACAAAAGGCGAGATAAGCGTAGCGTCCACATCATAATCATAGTGAACACCTTGGGGAATAGTCGGCGAAAAGTCTTCCCCTTGGGACTCTGTTAACTCACCATTAGTAAGATCAACGTCAATTCCTGAAATGAATTCAACATCGGTAAAGTGCTTTTCATATTGGCCCTGAATACCAACACTTTGTTGACTGTTTTCTTCAAGTGCTTGCCAAGGTAAATAATGCTGTAGAAAACGCATATCAGTCCAACGGACGTAAGGGGTTAGTTTAAAAACGCCCTGTTCTAGTTCTGTTTGCCACTGACTATGAGCACGAAAACTCTTAGACTCCCTAAAGGCTTCTGGATTCAAGTTTATACGCCGCATAGCTTCATCTTTGTAACTCAATTCGCCTTCAATGAAACCAGCGGTTTCTTGGTTTAAGTTGGCATAACTAAGCACATTTTTAACTTCCCACCGACCTACAGATTGCTGATGAATAAGGTCAATTTTCTGCTGATTGAAACCACTGTCGTTTTGATAACCGTCATCGTCAGTGATATTCGCTAATAAGGCAAAACCCGCCTCTGCAGTGCCTTGACTAAAAGTGCCTTTGAGTCGATGGAAACCGTATCCGCCTACGTCAGCAGAAACTGTATTTTGCACACCTTCAACATCGGCACTAATAACGTTAATCAGTCCATGAACTGCATTAGAGCCGTAAAAAACACTGTTGGGGCCTCGAACCACCTCCACTCTACTAGCTTGTTCAGAGTTCACATCGAACAGTTGATTAGCGTTACAAAACCCAGGAGCTCTCAAGGAAATACCGTCTTGGGCAAATAAAAATGCGCCACAACCACCAGCTCCGGTAAAAACAGGAGAACGAATAGCAGTTAAGTGTTCTTGACCATTGCCACGGCTTATCCAACCACCGGGTACAGTATGAAATAACTGATTGATATGCTGATGCCCAACTTCTTCAATCTCACTTGAGTCGATAATACTTACGCTACTATCGGCTCGCATAATTGCAAGAGGTTGACGAGTTGCAGTTACTGTAATTCGTTCATCTATCGCTAATGACTCAGCCAAACTGACAGCGGATACACTACTCCCAGCAATAGTGAAAATACTGCACCAAATAATCTTAAACTTCTGACAATTCATTTTCTCACCTTGTTTCTATTGTGCTTAAATGTCCATCGTGGGCAAAACTTCCACCCGCTGTAAAAACCAAAACCTTATCTGAAACGCAAATTCTTGGTGCTTAATTGCTGAATGTTTTTACAGCCCATTAAACGCATATCTCTTTCAATTTCAGTGCGCATCAAACCGAGGGCGCGTTCGACGCCAGGCTGTCCCGCTGCGGCCAATCCATATAGATACATCCGTCCTATACCAACCGCCTTAGCGCCCAATGAAAGTGCTTTTAACACATGGGTTCCACGTTGCACCCCACTATCAAACAGCACATCAATTTTATCGCCAACCGCTTCTACAATTTCCGCTAGATGATCAAAAGAACTTCGAGAACCGTCTAGTTGCCGACCACCGTGATTCGACACCACTATGCCGGTACAACCGATTTCCACGGCTTTTTTAGCATCTTCGACATTCATGATACCTTTAAGACAAAACTCGCCTCCCCAAAACGCCACCATGTCTTCAACGTCTTGCCAATTCATTGAAGGATCAAGCATCTCAGTAAAATACCCCCCAATAGAACTGGCACCACCTTTCATATCGATATGCGCGTCTAATTGCGGTAATGAAAACTTTTCGTGGGTGACGTAATTAATCCCCCACATAGGTTTCGATGCGAACTCCCAAAGCCCTTTTAAATTCAATCTAAAGGGAATCGAAAAACCGGTACGCAAATCTCTTTCTCTGTTTCCGCCAGTGATTGAGTCTACGGTTAACATCATTATTTTGATATTGGCCTGTTTAGCACGCTCCATCATTACCCGATTCAAGCCTCGGTCTTTGTGAAAATAGAATTGATAGACTTGCGGCGCACTGAATTTTTCAGCAATCTCTTCCATGCTGACAGTACCAAGGGAAGAAACACCAAAAAGGGTTCCAAATTTATCAGCTGCGGCAGCAACTGCTCGTTCACCTTGATGATGAAACAGACGTTGCAATGCCGTTGGCGAACAATAGACAGGCATAGGTAATTTGGTGCCCATCACTTCAACTGACATATCGATATTTTGTACCCCTGACAAAACACTCGGAATAAGGTCACATTGATTAAACGCTTGAGTATTACGTTGCATAGTAACCTCATCATCAGCACCACCATCGATATAATCAAAAATGGGGCTAGGTAGGCGTTTTTTTGCAAGTTTTCTAAAGTCGTGAAAATTATGACACTGACTTAATCTCATTCACTTTTTTCCTATTTTGAAACTAAGATTTAAATAACAAATGGTTGAGTTTTGAAATGATTTACTCACTGATGTTATCTGCATTTTTAGAAGATATTGTCATTGCTCGAAGAGCCGAGTTACCTAACTCATCATCCAGCTTTTGGGTTTGTTTAATGGTATAAAACTTATTCACCGCAACATTCCGATGAACGCTTTCAAACTGTTCCGAGCCAGGCCACACAATACGAATTTCATCGACAACATCGGCATCTGCTAAACCAAAATGTAATTCAGATGGAGAGCTAGATATAAAACTTCCGCCAGACCGAACCTCTTGCAATTGCGTTATGCCATTGGCGGTGACGTATACTTTTGCACCTATAGCTTGGGTATTTTTACCCAGCCCTTGTAAGGTCAAATGAATGAACCTTTTGTCTGCAGACGAAGATGCGTTGTTTTTATATAACAACAATCGGTCTTGATGATTGCTAACTAAAATATCAACATCACCATCTCGGTCATAATCTAAACAGGCAACACCGCGTCCTGATAACGTATCGGTAATCCCAAGCTCACTGCTCTGTTCGCTAAAAGTGCCATCTTGATTAGACATAAATAAACGACTTGGGGTGTTTTCAAATTCTCGCATTGAACGTTTTAACTTCATATAGGCATAGGGGCTACCCAAGTGTTTGCGTAACTCACTATCCAAATCAAAGCCATTCACGTGAAAGATATCGGGCCATTGGTCATTATTGAAATCGGCGAAACACGCTCCCCAAGCCCACAACCCTTCGGCAACTCCAGCCTCGTCCGTCACATCAATAAATTGTCCATCAATATTGTTGTATAGACGGTTTCCTTCTACTCCCCAGTTTCCTTCAGCTTTACCATTGGGGTCAGATACACTGCTGACAAACCAATCCAGATCGCCATCATTATCATAATCAGCCACAGCACTGCCCATACCGTTTTTATCGGTAATCTGTGATAAGTGGGTGGTATTTTCAAAGCGACCATTACCGCTATTTTTATACACCTGACTAGTTTCAAAATCGGCGGCCATCAACAGATCTGGGTAGCCATCGTCATCAATGTCAGAGAAGGTACCGGTAAAGGTAAAGTCAGTGCTGCCGATCATTTCCATTAAATGCGCTTTTTTATCCGCTGCGACAAATTCCAAAGTAGTACCAGAGCTAACATTTTCCCACAAATGGTTGGGCTGTTGACCTCCCAATCCAGGACCTCGCCAGTGGGTCGTTAATGCATCTAAATCACCATCCAAATCATAATCGGCAAACGCAAATGACCAACTGGTTAACTGTGCTGCAATACCTGAGTTTTTAATCGGTATAAATTTTTGATTGTTATGATTAATGTATAACGTGGGATTCTGGCTATGTTGATCACCATTTAACTCACCTGCTATAGAAGACAAATTAGGGTGAACCAAATTAGAGGTAATAATATCCAAATCGTTGTCGCCATCGATGTCTACAATGGCAACGCCATTCGATAATTCTTTAGAGGTAATTCCCCATTGTTTAGATATGTCGGTGTAACTGCCATCTCGGTTGTTTCGGTATAAAACGTCTGCCGAGCCATCTCCGGTAGGTTGAAAAATATCTGGCCAACAATCGCCGTCAACATCGCCAGCGGCAACACCGCCACTAAAAATTAGGCGTTGTGCAGATTGTAGATTATAAAGTGGCCAAGAAATGTGATGTCGCTTAGTTAACCCCGATCTTAAAGCCACTTCTTTGAATTGATGGGGCTTATTGTCAATCTCGTCCACCTTTGCGACTTCGCAACCAAATAAGTGGGATTCAAGTACGATGGCTTTTATCCGACCTGAAGATTTTAGCGTACTGCGGTTATCAGTGATTAAGGTTTTGCTCAGACTAGCCAAAGGTTTAGGAGGAGGAGCAAAATCACCTATTTTTGCATGTAAGCGCAGTGAGTCGGGTGCGTCTTCATTTTCATTTGGCACCCAAACCGCAAGGCATTCTTGATTATTCAAACAGGGGTCAGTCAACGCACTGAGAAAAGCTACAATGGCATCCCTTTGATGGGTATTAATATGCACATCACTGGGTAGTTTACTCAAACCTTGCTGTTGTTGTTCTAATAAAAATTTAAGCGGCTTTTGAGAATGCGCTTTGGCCTGCGGATTAAACTCACTGACATACTGCATTTGCGGATTATTGGCGAAACTAAAATCGTAATTTTCAATGGAGTTCACAGGATCGATATGATGAGCAATAACATCCGACAATTGGGTAAATGCCCCCGAGTGTGTGTAAGGAGCAGTCGCGGTCACGTTCAGTAAAGTGGGTGTCCGAAACGCGAATCTATCTTGGTCTTTTTGCGTGACCCCTCGACGTCCAAAATCTTCACCATTGGGCTGCTTGCCTCTACCAAATTGGGGAACAGCAATATTGTGGAACTGTTCATCGGAAAAAATTGGCGGAGTGTGGCAAGCAACACAATCAGCACCGCCTTGTTGCGATTGGTTGAAGAATAATAATGCACCTTCAACTTGTAAATCTGTTAGTGCATCTTCGTCGCCTTTGATATAGGCATACCAATCATTATCAATTAACACTTGGGTAGATTGGTAGTACGAAATGGCTTTTTCAATATTGCTAAAATTTATCAACGTATCGGCATTAGCATCAGGTTCACCAAATGCGGCACGAAACAATTTTAACCATGACTGATTTTTATCATGCTGTTTCATTCTTGCTACAAGTGCGTCACGTATGCCTTCATGAGTTTGTGCAGTGGCGAAACTATAGCCGCGCATTTCGTCATTTGAGACCACTGGAAAACGGGTTTGACTGGCCAAAAGATCATTGCCTGCAGCAATATCTCCTAACCATAAATTACTATCAGGTGTGCGATGGTTTTGGCCCTGACCGCCATTCTTAGACTCGTCATCTAAAACAAAAACACGACCGTCGTAAAACATTGCTCGATTATATAATGAAGAATTAAAAGTGCTTTGTGCGTGACGTGGAACGTTTGGCGCGCCATCCGCATTAGGATCAGCAGAAGACTGCCAGTCATGCCAACGGCCGGGACCAAGCAACTCGGGATCATAAGCTGACTCGCCAACTGGCAAACTAAGTTTATCTCCGCCTGCAAGGTACGGATGATGACAACTAGCGCAAGCAACGTCTTTGTTGCCACTTAACGAGCGGCTAAAAAATAATTCTTTGCCCAACCTAAAAAGCGGTGATGATGTTGGTTTTTCATCGACGCTAGGTAAAAGAGGATAAGATTGTTCTAGCTTATCAAGTACTGCTCTGAGCATCACTCGATCAGCGTCTACTGTTGCGTGAGTCGGACTTTTTGTGCCGATACAGCTGATTAAAAACAAAAAAGCAGTGGCAAAGCAGATTAACTGCTTAACCACTGCAACGTGCCCAAAAGCGCGCGCTAACACTTTATTTTCCTGCACTAACTGACGCACAGGTCTCACCACGCAGGTAAGTGTTATTAACAAAGCGAATCTCGAGTTTTCCGTCCTTTGCATCGATCTTATTTATCTTTTCTTTACCTTCATAAATATGTGACGACAAGCCTTTTTCACTGCCAATGTTCATGCAATTTGGGCTATAGGTCGCATTGTATTGTTGCTCACCATCGATTTGCTTTTCAAAAACCGTCACCACGCCCGTACCACATTGTGCCATGGCATAAATGTCATCACTTTTGTCATAAACCTGAACATGCTCTTCGGTTTCTTCATCAATCCAATGAATATGTTTGTCAGGTGTTCTTACGAAAAAACCACCATTACAACTCACTCCTGTAATCGGTTTCGCCGCGGCTGACACAGTTGTTGATACAGCAAGTCCCAAAAGCATTTGTGAAATAACAATTAAATTAATACTGACTTTTTTCATAATTAACTCTCTTTGGTTATCTATTAAGTAGCATTTGACGCACTACCAATTAATTTGAATTAACGTGTTCACCGTGGTGGCTTTCCAAACCCAATCCAACTATTAAACTCTGCGGCAACCACGAGTTCATCGTTTTCAGCGGCTAATGCCAAGGCAGGTAATTTTCTTGGCGCAGGACCAGACACCACTCCGCCGCCTTCTTTAGGATTAAAAACCGACTGATGGCAAGGACACATATAGTTTTCTTCCTCTTTTACCCAACCGGTGACTGGGCAGCCTGCGTGAGTACATATGGCGGAGTAAGCAACTATGCCGTCGGCAGACATTTGCTGTGTTTCTGTCGATAGCGATTCTTTAGACAGCTTTTGAATCAGAATTTGGTTGTAACGAGAGCCATCTCGCACTTCCCCGGTTTTTGGATCCACAGGTACCACTAGCAATTGTTTATCTGATTCTGCGAGATCAGATATTTTGATTAAAGGTCCCTGTAAACGCTTGCTAAAATAGGTAAAACGATCACCTACTTGTGGGGGCAATTTACTTTCTGGCGATTTTTTCTTGATTGCAGCTAATGCTGTATTTCCAGTGAAACAGTTCACTGCCGGTATTGCTAAAGCAAGATATTTCAGCAAATTGCGTCTCTTGCTATCGGTACCGTGATTTTGATTGGTTTGGGCACAACCACAGCATGCTGCTTGCTCGATATCATCATGCTTGTTATTTATTTTTTCTTTCATTGCTACACCTCGAACTTCAGCAGGCTAAATAGACTTTTTATTTTATTGGTTTATGAAAGTCAGGGGAGACACTCGCCTCCCCTTCAAGCTTTTTAAGCGTCAGGTAAAGCGAATACCCAGATTACGCCACCTTCAGGCACATCTGATATCCATTCACCGGTTTCGTCTTTTGCTGCCAAAACACCATTGGTCCAATGAGGATCAACACCGTAGCCAGCGGTTATAGCTATGTATTGCTTACCGTCCACTTCATAAGCGACAGGTGGTGCAATAGCGGTTGAGTTCAAAGGGAACTCCCAAAGTACTTCGCCAGTTTTGGCATCAAATGCTCGCAACATGCGATCATTGGTACCGGCGCTAAATACAATGTTGCCAGCTGTAGATAGAACAGGTCCCCAGTTCATGGTTTTGCCGTAATCGTGCTGCCATACTTTTTCGCGCTTGTTCACATCCCACGCCTGCATCTGGCCAACACCTTTATTCTTATCAGCTAAATACACGTCTAAGTCAGGAATATCGATACCAGCCCAGAATTGACCTGAAGCAGGTTCAACATCATCTTGGAATTTACCTTCGAAGGAATTACAAATGTTGTCGTTTGCTGGTACATACATCATCCCTGTATCTGGGTTATATGATTCGTAAGGCCAGTTTTTCCCACCCCAAAGACTTGGGCAGTAAGAGACACGTTTGCCAGTGACTGGAACGTGGTCGTAATCATAGGTAGGACGACCCGTTTTAGGATCCAAAGATTTAAACGCATTGTTCGCTACGAAAGGTTTGCCTTCGAGATATTCAATCTTGCCTTTACCATCTCTTTCTAACCAATACATGTAACCGTTACGTTGTGGAGAAACTAAACCTTTAACCTTTTTTCTACCGTCTTTGAGGCCATCAATCAGCATAGGTGCGTTCATCGCAGCCCAATCCCAAGAGTCGTTATAGTGGTACTGATAGTGCCCCTTAATTTTGCCGGTGTCAGGATCCATCGCGATAGAAGATGCAACATACAAGTTATCACCTGGACGTTGGTCACCTAACCAAGGCGAACCGTTACCTACGCCCCAATAAAGGATATCTTCATCGGCGTCATAATTGCCAGGCATCCACATACTGCCGCCACCATATTTCCAAGCGTCAGGACGTTTTCCTTCTTTTTTCCAGGTTTCATGGCCAGGCTCACCAGGGCCAGGTACGCTATAGGTTTTCCAAGCAGTTTCGCAGGTTTCTGCATCCATAGCTTCAAGGAAACCACGTACACCATATTCGCCGCCTGAAGGACCGACTAGAATTTTGCCTTTCACTGGAGTAGGCGCTGACGTGATGTATGCACCTATGCTCCAATCACCGATTTGGCTTTGACACAAACGTTCACCCGTTGCTGCATCTAACGCGTTAAGTGTGCCATCTAGGCCAGCAACATAAACTTTGTCACCCCACAAGGCTACACCACGACTAGTATTGTGCATAACACTCAAATCATACGGATTATCATGCTTATAACGCCAATACAGTTGTCCAGTTTTGGCATTTAATGCAAGTACGTTGTTGTAAGGTGTAGATACAAACATAACGCCATTGTTAATTTGTGCAGGTGCTTCATGACCTGAGTCCAAATTCGTAGAGTAAGTCCAAACCGGTTTAAGCTTACTAACGTTTTTAGAGTTGATTTCTTTTAGCTTACTGTACATCCAGCCTTCGTAATTACCTTTAGGCAACAACCAGTCTTGGGGTGCTGCTTCAACTAATCGTTTGTGGGTAACCGTTTTATAGTTTTCAATTTTTTTGTTAAGGGTTGTCAGGTTTGCTGCTGATACCGAATAAGCGGATATCAGCCCTACAGCGCCTATGCAACAACTAAGATATTTCATTTTAAATACTAAAGATTTCATTATTATCCGTGCCCCTGTTTGATTTTTTGATTGGCGAACTTATGAATCAATTAACATGCCAATAACATTTCCCTTTAAATAATTTTATAACCAGCTGATTTTTAACGAATTATTATTTTTAGCCTTTAACCTTTTGAAAACATGATTTTTAAATAGTACACAGGTGTTGCAGCATAAATGCGAAAATGAGACACCTAAATTTTGGATATATTGAACATTGCCAACATATGTCAAATAAATGTTAAACATTTAAAAATTCAGTGTTATGGTGAAAAGGAAGGTCTAAATGAATAGAACGAAAATAGTGAAAAATTTGCTGTTTACGCTAGGAATTTAATTGTGTTGGAGAATGGATAAAATGAGACAAGCACCTCAGCTCAAATCGACAAACGACGTTATCGCTTTTATGACCGGAAATTTTCAAAAACGAGATGTAAAACCGAATGAAATGATCGTCAATTCTTGGCAGCGAAGTATTTTGAAATATGGCCTTGACCCGCATAAACAAAGCGAAGTAGAGATTTTATCTAGTAGTGAAATGCAACAACAGTTGCAGCGACAAGAAGACTTTTTAAATATTGCAAAGCATGGTGTTACTGGCCTTGCAAAACGAATTTCAAATGCCGGTTTTTCTGTTGTTTTAACCGATGAAACAGGCTTAACTTTAGACGCTAAAATACCTAATAGTATTCGTGAAAAATGTCAGAAATCTGGATTACGAGTTGGAGCTGGATGGTCAGAAAAACAAGTTGGAACAAATGGAATTGGTACTTGTTTAGCTGAAAAAGAGTCAATTATCGTTCATCAACACGAACATTTTTTTGCGGAACAAAGCCAATTGAGTTGCTCAGTCACACCTATTTTCGATCCAATGGGGGAATTAAGGGGTTGCTTAAATGCCTCTTGTTTAGGTGCTTCGAAAAACAAAGAAAACCAATTTTTGACCTTACAAATGGTAATGATGTACGGACGAATGATCGAAAATAGTTATTTTCGACAAGCATATCGCAATCAAATCACCATGAGTATTAAACCAACAGAAAGCTTTGCAGATCTCATTCAAGAACAACTCTTAGCGGTGAATGAACGAGGTATCATCGTAGGTGCAAATCGTTCTGCTTTCGCTGAATACGATTCATTATTGCCTGCAGATCAACAACTTCCGGGCAGTCAAATAGAAGATATCGTTGGTCAATCAATTGATGAGTTGCTTACCAAAAGTAAAGGTGGCGGCGTCGTCGTGCGATCCTTCTCGCCTAAGATGCTAGAGGAAATTGAGATTGGCTTACGGGTTCCATCTGGCAAGTTAAGCAGTGTACACACTGTTGCAGAACGAAAACCCACAGAAAGCTTAGCAATGAAAGCGCACCCGACTTTGCAACAGCTCGCGGGGGAAGACCCCGTTGCACAGTCGCAAATTAAACAAATCATGCGGGTCATTAATAAAGATATTCCATTCCTGATTACCGGTGAAACGGGTACAGGAAAAGAAGCGTTTGCACGCGCAATTCATCGTGCAAGCGACCGTTCTGATGGACCTTTCATCGCCCTCAATTGTGCAGCTATTCCAGAATCTTTGATCGAGAGCGAATTATTCGGTTACCGCAGCGGTACTTTTACTGGTGCGAATAAAAAGGGAATGAAAGGTAAATTGGAGTTGGCCCACGGAGGCACTATATTTCTGGACGAAATAGGTGATATGCCGATCCAACTGCAAACCCGTTTGTTACGGGTTTTAGCTGAGAGGGAGACCATCCCACTAGGCGCTTCTGAGCCGACGCATATCGATATTCAAGTTATCTCAGCTACCCACCAAAATTTGCACGAATTAATTGGCCAAAAATTGTTTCGGGAAGATTTTTATTATCGTTTAAACGGTATGTCTATCGAATTACCAAACTTAAGAGATAGAAAAGACAAAGATTTTATAATTAATTATCTGTTGAACAATCTAAATTCTGAGCAACAAATCCAAGTCTCCGAGCAGGCACGGAGTATTTTGCACAGTTATCATTGGCCTGGCAATATCCGCCAGTTAGTCAGCGCTCTAAAGTTTGCAGAAGCGTTATCCGAAGACAATAAAATTGAAGTAGACTGCCTCCCCAAAGACATAGTAAGTGCCAACATACAATTAGAAAACAAAGCGCCAATTGAAGACTCTGTTGAGCAAAATAAAACACTTTCAAATTATGTGGGAAATCAGGAAGGACAGCATTTACTAGAAACCCTTAAAAAGTATCGTTGGAATATCACTCAAGTGTCAGAAGAGTTGAATATTTGCCGCTCCACTGTATATCGAAAAATGCGCAAATATAACATCGTTCAACCTAACGAAATTTACTAGCAAACGACTAAAAAAACCACAGTCTTATTGCGCCACTTAACTAACCTAAATTAGCCTCGATTAAAAATAGCTAACGCGCCTTGCGTTGGCTTTTTTTGATACCTCAAATCCGCTCGTAGCATGTTTATCACAGGTATCATTCACTTGTCGCATCACTAATGCAACATTGCAACATAAGCGTCACTCACAATTTTCAACAAAAAGCACAACCCATTGTTTTAACTGGTTTTATTTTGTTATCGAAATGTAAAAACCATGGCATGCGAATTGCGAAATAGTCGATGGCTAACCATTCACAGGCCACAATACAATGGGAAAATAATCATGAAAATTAAATTTAAAAAATTAAAAGTCGCATCAGCGATTCTGACCTCTTTATTAGCTAGCCAAGCCTTCGCTGCTGATACAAGTAAAATTCAATTTAGCGGTGCCGTCATGCAGTCTTGGCAGACAGGAATGGAAGTTGACGGAGCTGCGGTAAATCCGGCGGATGCAGAATCTGACTCAGGCTTCCATCGTTTGCGCTTTGCATTGAACATTAATGCACAGGTTTCCGAAAAAGTGTCGATATTTGCAGAGCTTGCGGAAGAACCAAATGATTGGAATAACGGCAGTGCTGCTATCTCGCAAGATTTGGCTTGGATTCAATTTGATATGACCGATACCATGGGCTTGCGTTTAGGTAATCTCATTTCCACCACTCAGACATTCTTACGTTATTCAGATGGTGCCGCGGTTCAAGCCAATCCATTTGTAGGAAATGGCTTAGTTGACATGATCACCGCTGAAGAAGGTGTTTGGGTTTACGGTGTTCATGATGTCTCAAACGACACAAACATCACCTGGGATGCAGTTGTTTCTACACCTGACTTCTTTGCTGATTTCAGTGACGGTCGTGGTTATAACTATGGTTTAAGAGGGACGTTGAATTTCAAGAGCGGACTTTCTTTCGGTGCAGGTACCTTCAAAACCAATCATGATATGGATGCCGTAACAGGCAAAGCATTTGGTTCTGCAATAGGCTTAGGTGATGGTGACAACTATCAGTTCGCTAGTACGGCGGTAAGTGCTAGAGGCACTCATACGTTGATCATACCCGGCGTTGATGCCTTTATCTGGCAAGCCGACGTGCAATACAAAACCGATAACTTCATGATCCATGCTTTATACGGCAAAGCCAACGACGATTTTAGTTGGGCAGATGGTCAGGGTAGCTTGCAGACCAACTATATCGAACAAGAATCAGAAATGGCATTTTGGTCAATTGAAGGTAAATACGATCTTACCGCTAGTGCCTATTTAGCGGTGCGCTATCAAGAATCGACAAACGATAGTGAAGGAATCGAGACGGAAAATGATGCAACAAGATTGCAGGTTGGTGCCGGTTGGTGGATGAATGATTCAACCTTATTTAAAATTGAATATGTGAAACAAGAAGAAGAACAATTCTCTGGCGGTGGTGCTACTGAGTTTGGTGCTGCAGGCGGAGCAGAATGGGACGGCATAATTGCTGAAGCATCAGTGACCTTCTAAATAGGACTTACTCACTGCAATTATTAACTGAAGTAGGTAAAAGGGCATACTCGATATGCCCTTTTTAATCACCAAAATAAGCCTAAAAAAGCATCTGAATTAAGCTAGTTTTTTATAATATAAACGCGACGCAGATTGGACAATTCAGCGGGATTGATGATGTGCAGCGGTAATTGATTTTTGGGGATAATGTTCTGTATAAAAAATGTCGCAACTTCGACACTTTCAAATATATTTTTTTCATAAACGGTTATGCTGGAGGGATAACCTTTAGGTAACAACAAGTAATCGTTCAGGGTGCTTTCAACAAAATAAAAGATACCACCTTCGTCAACGGCTAAGATAGCACTAAAGTTTGCAATCTCGCCACACTCTTCAGTGCAGTTGCTAGTCAAAGAGGTTGTAGTATTGTTGAGCGCTACGCCCTTATTAGCGTATTCTTCCCTGCTGAGTTCAACAACTTTCACGCCTCGATTTTTGAGTTT
Organism: Aliiglaciecola lipolytica; assembly: GCF_018860635.1. GTDB lineage: Bacteria > Pseudomonadota > Gammaproteobacteria > Enterobacterales > Alteromonadaceae > Aliiglaciecola > Aliiglaciecola lipolytica_A. Next base: position 275,735 of record NZ_JAHKPT010000017.1, on the reverse strand, counting down.
TCGCTTTAATCTTTCCATGATATTCCATACAACTTTGATCTTAATGGCAAAGGGCCTCGACTAACGAGACCCAGCGAATAAGATTAAGACTGAATATAGGCCACATGAGTTCTCATATACTCGTATAAACCGTGCTTACCATCAGCACCTCCGATGCCTGATTTACGAGCACCAGCATGGAAACCTTGCATAGCTTCAAAGTTTTCCCGGTTGATATAGGTCTCTCCATAATCTAAGCCGCTAATCGCGTTCATGGCAAGACTTAAATTCTGAGTATAAACAGAAGATGTTAGTCCATATTCTGATGCATTTGCACAAGCAATCGCTTCATCTAAATCTGCGACAATTTGAACAGGCAAGACCGGGCCAAAAATCTCTTTTTGCATAATTTCCATATCGCTATTACATCCTGTCAAGACTGTTGGTTGATAATGGAAACCTTGACCTAGATCTGCTAAATTTCCGCCAGTCACCACTTCAGCACCTTGCTGTTTGGCAAACTCGACCATTTTAGCAACTTTATCTAATCCAATTTTATTTACCAATGGTCCCATATCAATATCGGGTTGTGCTAAGGGATCGCCGTAACGTGTGGCAGACATTGCAGCGCTCAATTTGGCAGTAAATTCATCAGCCACAGAAGCCTGAACATAGACTCGCTCAGCACAATTACAAACTTGCCCAGTATTGATCACTCGCGAGTTCTTTATTGCCTCCACAGCTAAGTCAACATTTGCATCCGCCAATACTATTGCAGGTGCTTTACCACCTAACTCCAAATTAAGTTTGGTGATATTTGGCGCTGCAGCGGCCATTATTCTTGAACCTGTACCTGCACTGCCAGTAAAGCTGATCATATCTATTTTAGGGCTGGTAGACAGTGCATTACCCACCTCGTGCCCTGTCCCACAAACAACATTGAATACGCCAGCAGGCAGATCGGTTTCAGCCACAAGTTTAGCAAACTCGAAGCAGTTGTTTGGCGTCTCCTCACTTGGCTTAACAACAATGGTATTGCCGGTGATAAGTGCAGGAGCCATTTTTCTTGCAATCAAAAAGAATGGAAAGTTCCACGGCAAGATTCCCGCGACTACGCCAAGGGGCTTCCTAAAGACAAAGATGTTTTCTCCTTGTCGATCACTAGTAACAACTTCACCTTCAATGCGACGTGCCCACTCAGCCATATAATCAATGTAGTCGGCCGTAAAGTTAACTTCTACGTTCGCTAACTCTTTTGTTTTTCCCTGCTCTTTTACGATGACAGTAGCTAGTCTTTCAGCATTCTGTCTTACTTTATCGGCGATTTTCTTTAAAAAACCTGCGCGTTCGATAGCCGGCTTTTGGGCCCATGAAGACTGCGCTTTTCGAGCAGCATGAATAGCTTGTTCAACTTCTTCAGCTGAAGAGTTAGGAACCTTAGACAACAAACGGCCATTTGCAGGGTTGAACACCTCAATGGTGGATGTTGGCTCAGCGCTAAACTCACCATTAATATAATTACGATAAACTGGTATATCAGACATGCTTGAATTACTCCCACGTTTTAATTTCAAGTCGTTTATAAATCATTACGCCGTGTCTCTATGAGACTCCTTTCAAGGACTGCACCGGCTCGGAATAATCTAATCCGTTTAAACAGAATGATTGTCTAATACCAAGCAACCCCTTAGCTTTGTAATATGGTTGGGTAAAAAACAATACCTAAGACTTAGTGCAAGCGTCACACCAGCTGTTATAACTATCCTCACTTTATTGTTAAGCCAATGTTATGAAAGTGTTTTTTTATTTAGATGGGAGAAAAATGACAAAAGCTATTTAGTCAAAAACAAACTTCGTAAAGGAGAAAAAGCATCAAGTGTTGCATGTCCAAGTGTCGCAGATGATACAGTTTGGTGATTTTTAAGACAGTTGCCGTGTCGCCCATCTTAAAAGCCGATTTCGCCCTAAAGCGTCGGTAGACTCAATGCCATCAACACATCCAGAATGACCTTAGCTTTTCAATGGAATATAACGCTCTGTAATTAGGGCTATGGTATGTATATTGCTGTATCTAATGCTACTAATAAAACAACTAAACCTGACTTGGCGGCGAATAATTATGAGCAACTTACAGTGTTTTACAGCAATTTTAATGTTGATCGGTTACACATCCAATCTGCATGGCTTTGAAAAAACCATTTGGCAGCATAAGCTCGATTATATCGCCATTCAAGAAGTTGAAAATATACCGACAAAAAACCAACCTGCAGCACAGATTTCTCAACCCATTTTAGCTTCAGCTTTAGCTAAAATTAGCATCGAGCCTAAATCTTCAGATAGCCTGTTGTCTTCTTTGGTAAGCAACGACGAGGTAAAAACAATTTTTACAGAACGAGAGGTAAAGGTTTTATCTGAGGGTATTTTTAGCACCTTACAATCCCTTGCCAATAATCAACTATTGATATTTTCGGTGTCTGACAGACATTCCTCATTTCTTGGTATAGGCGCAGAGACATTGTATTCCAGCGGTTCTGTGTATGTTAGTGGAAATGACCTGTATTTGTTGTTGGCAGAAGCTCAGGTCGATATTCAAAAAAAGTACATTAGAGCTGGAAATAGTGTCAATAATTCACGCTTTGCCACCAATTCGGAATTAAAGGGATTTAAATTATCAACTGGTGATTACAGTTCAGAGACGGATCACTCATGGCAACTCCAGTTGTCCGATGGTGTAACTCAGGTAAAGCAGCGAAAAGATTGGATTAAAATAGCATTAGATGGACCTATGCAAGCAGCACAATCTAAGCAAAATAACCAACAGCCAAATCAATCAAGGGAAATTCGGGCAACAGCTAATCAGCATGAAAGTAATTTAACCTTTAAAGAAACTCAGCAACAAAGAGTTTCACAGCCATCTAATCAACAACAAAAATCAGAAATTGAAGTGCGCTTAGAAAAACTCAAACAGTTGTATTTAAATGGGCAGATTCCAGAGCAAGTTTATTTGGAGAAAGTAAACGCCATAATTGAAGAAATATAATTATTGGAGTGCTTTAGCGCCGCGGTTGTTGTGGTTTCCCATGGCCTGAAGGCCATGCTACGGTAGGAATGTGTAGGCGGGTGCTTTAGCCCCGCGAGGATAGGGCAACCGTTTCCACGGCCTAAAGCCCGTGCTACAACTTTGTGAGGTTTTGGTTATTTCCATGACCTAAAGGCCATGCTAGGGGTTTGAATGTGTAGGCGGGTGCTTTAGCCCCGCGAGGATACGGCAACCGTTTCCACGGCCTAAAGCCCGTGCTACAACTTTGTGAGGTTTTGGTTATTTCCATGACCTGAAGGCCATGCTAGGGGTTTGAATTTACCGAATAGCAAAATACAATTTAGTAAACCACGCTATGATAGGCGAAGAGTTGGAGGTACTGTTAATTGCCCTAGCCTTTTGTTGGCAATTATCTAAATTCCTCTGCTCCCAGCGCTTATTGATAGCCTGTCGCTGATCACGTCGTTCTTGTGCACGATTCGCTACTAGAGTAAATCGTGCTCTTTGTTCTGAGGTTAAACGTTCGGCTATACTTTTAATCGGAGCACGGCGCGGGCGGCTTGAACCGCTGCTTTTGGGTGAACTGCACATTTCAATCTCCCTCAATTTTCCATTGTTATCTTCAGTATTAGACAGGAAAACCCGCAAATTAATTTCAGCTCTATTTTGTCGCAACATACAAGTCAATTACGACCTAAAAATAAATCCAAAGATGTCAGCATACAGTTGTCTGTGTACCGCCTCTCTATCAACACCAACTCTATCTTTACACAGGGAAACTCCCATCGCTTTGTGCGTATGCTTGCAACTGTCTAAAAAAACAAAATGACCTTCATTATTTTGTAAGCTCACCAAGCGGCTATTTTGCAATTGCTGATGATAAAAACCAGCGTGCCCTGCAAAGTCTAAAAAGTCGTTATTAAGTGGAGCAATCAGTAGCACGGGGACAGAAATTTCACTGACACTTTCGACATCCGCTGATGGACCCAGAGCAGGATCGAAAGCAATGACGGCAGTAATCCGCTCATCTTTGTAGCTTGCAGATAACAGTGTTTCCTTATCATTTTTTGCTTCTGATAGCTTTGCATACTGACAACTTAAATCTTTTTGCGCAGCAGTTGATTGACAGTACTGAGTCATGTCTTTACCCAAGGTCGCACCCGCCAACGCTAGGCTTGTAAAGCCACCTGAAGAATGGCCTATGGCAGTGACGTTATTGAAGTTTAATTGTTCACTTAAATACTCGGCAGAGGAAAACTGATTGAGAACATAGGATATATCCAAGGAACGATCCCACATACGCAAAGCCGCTTGAGGATCGATATTATCTGGGCCATATATCCAAGATTCACCAAAATGCGAGGGAGCTAAAACGGTAAACCCTTGAGATGCTAATGCATACCCTATCCAGTTATACCCCATGGGATCGCCCATCGCACCATGTGAAAAGACAAACACTTTATTTTTATGCCCTCGCTTATCAATACAAATGGGTGCTTTTTCACATACAGCGATTTGTTCAGAAGGAAACCACACCGTGACCTTAATCGGTCGTTGCCGAGACTTATCAAACAAGTCCACCTTGCTCATTTGAGCCGTAAAAGCAGGACCATTGGGTTGTTGGTTTTGGCCAAAAGCACTGGGAGCGGCAAGCCAGAATAGGGCCCCAAGCGCACAGACGATAAACGCATTGATTGTTTTAGTATGTGCAGTTATTGATAAGCTCATGATTAATCCTTTAGAAAGATATTAAGTAAGAGAGCTTAATATAGCGACAGACAGTGAAGCGCACAGGTGAAGAAAGTCACCTTTTTAATGATGACTTTTGACCTATTCAGATATTGTTGTGTGCGCTACTGTATTGAATAACTGGAGTTATGACCACGATTGGCTCAACGATTTTCCAACCTGTTGTAATCTAACCAGCCTGCTTCGATAGGGTTCTGCTGCTTGAAAATTTGGTTTAGCTTATCACTAAATTGCCAGAAGTCTGCAGCGGTTCGACGCACTGCAAATGAGTCTAAAAATGCGGCATAATCTTGTTCTGTTTCAATTTTTTGCGCCAATGCGACCATGGGAGCAAGCTCAGTTTCTTTGACTCGCCAGAACGCATCTGGGTAACTACCGAGCAATCCATGCACTAAGGTTACGTCATCATTTTTTGGATCTCGATTGGCACTTTCAGAAAATAAGCTATTCACATTAAAATGCGCACTGTTACGTACAAGAGTAAAAATTTCTGGTTGTTTGCCATCGTTTGGTTCAACCATAATCATGCTTAATTCCGGCAATACAGACGCACTTTTTCCTTTAATATTGGCTAACTGAGCCAGCAGCGCCTTGCTTTTGCCTGTTAGCTCACTCTCTTTCAATTGGTAACGAACAGGTTGCACCTTTTTTAAGTGTTCCGCAAAAATATCAAATAGCTCTTGTTTATGATTCTTGGTCTTAAATTCAATGCCACTTGGTTGATCAAAAATATGCACATTACCTTCAAAAAATGACGTCAATTCGGGACCAGATTTTTGATACCAAGAAGCCAACTCTTCACGCCGACTATCTGGTGGTAAAAATGCTAAGAAATTAGTTTCCCCTTCCATACGTAAAAAATCCATGTATAAACGAGTCATCAGTTGATGACCATAGTTACCATACACATCAAAGCCTGCGACCAACAAGTAATGAATACGTTCCAGCAGGGCATAGTCAATAACCCACGCTGTTTTAGGCGGTTCACCTACTAAACCTTTGATCACGGTAGCATTGTCAAAGTGACGAAATACCGTCAATGTGGCATTTTGATTTTCACCATCACCATCCCAAATATCGTCAGGGCTAAAGTGGTAGTCTTTTTCCAGTTCAGTGTTCATGAAGTTTTGCCTGGCCCGCATGTAATCACCTTGACGAGAAGCGTATTCGATCCAAGTTACAGCAAAAGCGGTACTTTGTTTTTCAGCAGGTAAACGCAGGTTGTCTTTTTGTGTTTCATAAAATCGATTGATCTGAGGGGAAGCGGCTACTTCTGGCTTTACAAAATACACCCAAAACCTGTCGTTAATCACATTCAACGCGACTTGTCCGCGACAAACGGGACCTTTGATGTACCCCATAATAGTATTTTGTGCACGCTCTAACATAAAACGATAACGAGCGTTGACCGGTAATTGATTAAACGCGGTTAACGGATTGGCTGCGATTTGCGGCTCGTAGCTAGGCATTTTTGTGACTGTATAATCCGCTTCAATAAACCATTTTTGCCATTTGTCGGTCAGAATTTTGTTGATGGCATAAGGTTGATGGGTTTTATTGACTATTGTTGAGTGCACTGGGAACAAGCGGTAATAAACCCGCTCTACCTTAGGATCATCAAACGGACGACGACTAGCAATAACTTCTATCGGCTGCCCAGAGGGCGTTCGAGAACGTACCATATTGAAAAACTGCGGTTGAACATCGTCATCACTTAGCTCACTGAAATACAGATGAGAGCTAAACAAATGCTCGTAAATGTAACGAGCGGTCAATTGCTCTTTCAAACTCTCAGCGTTTAAAAAATCTTCTAGTTGCTGCACCGCCTGTTGTTCTGCAACCGAAATAGGCGCTGGCGCTGGCATGTAAGCACCTCGTTCAATCCAATTGATTAAGGTGTTATGTTCATCATCACTCAATTCAGGCAGCGCATAAGGCATCCCTCCAAATGCTTGGCTTTGGGCATAACCTTCGAACTCTTGCACTGTGGGACATTGTTGGCTGCGGTCGATACTGACATCAAAGCGCTCATCTAACAATTTATCGGCTGGTAACGGGTTTTGCTTTTTCAAGGTGAGCATTTTTGCTAACACCGAAGCTTGAGTGTTAGCCACAGCTGACTGTTCGCGCTCATTTAATACTGGATAGAATCCCCGCTCTCGCCATTCACTTGAGCTTTGCGCATCAATAAAAAGTCGATTAGGCGTGGCGGCAATAATACGTGAGCCGTGATAGACCTTCTCTTTATTTGCACCTCGCTCGATGCCTTCAGGGTGTGTCATTTTTAACTGACAAGGGGCATCATAACAAGCATGACAAACCACACAACGCGCATTTATAACAGGTGCAACTTCGGTCTCATAAAAAACTGTGGCGGCGCTGTCTGGCGAAGATTGTTCAGTTGTTGCATTGATCCGGTTATCGGTATTTTCTTCACCGTAAAGTCGGTTTAAATCAAGGTTTGCGATAGTTGCACATCCTGAACATATCAGAATGATGCCGATGAACATCTTGATCCATCTTTTCTGTTTGTACTGCATATTAGTCCAATTGAGACATTAGAAACGCCAAAGCTTTAGGCAAAAAAGGGCGGAATTAAGTATTGTAAATTAATCACCTTAACCTAGGGCAACTAATTGTGACCGTTAAAGTCTATTGTAACTTGATAAAACCCAGGAGTGCTGGTCTTTTCATAATGCCATTCATGGTGATTAATAATTTTTTCGCTTAATTGTAACCCCAATCCATAACCGTAACCAAAAGCTACTTTGCTATCATTCGAATCAACCATAGGTGAAGTATTATCATTACTGGTATTGGTGTTAATGATTATCACTCGACTGCCTTGTTGTTCAATTTTCACTTCACCGTGTTGAGTATGCTGATAGGCATTTCGAATTAAATTGTTGATAACAATGTGGCAGGCAACGGCGACGGTATTTACCTCGCACTCTTCCGTTTCCACTTTGACCTCTACATCTTTGCCGCTGAGCAAATAGTTTAGGTCACAACAGGCCTGTCTAATTTTTTCATCCAGCTTGACCGTTTCTGGCGCTACGTTTAATTCTTCATTCCGACTCAACCAAAGAAATGTATCCGTCAGATTCGTCATAGTAAGACCAGCCCGCTGTATTCGTTCTAACGTAAGCTTCTGCTTTTCACTGGTGGGAACTTTCTCGTTTATGCGCTGCAATAAGTCAACATTACTTCGAATAACTGCAATAGGTGTTCTCAATTCATGACTGGCATAGCTGAGAAAACGCTGTTCTCGTTCTAAACTTTGATGTGCTGACACCAGACTACTCTGCACCAACGAAGCCAATACATTGAGTTCGTTAAAGGTAAAATCAGGGGGCGGCGAATGAAGATTATATTTATCTAAAGACTTAGCCCAACTTTTTAATGATTCAAGAGGCTTAGTGACTTTTAGCATTATCATTACCAGTAAAAGAGCAAATAATAATATGGCGATAATAGCGACTATAGCCGTCCATATTAAGCGGTTAGTAGGATGCAGATCGGAGTAATTTGGCACAAAGTCTTTTTCTAGCATGACCTTAGATATGAATCTTTCTTCACCATTAGGGCCATGGTACAAAACCACAAAGTACAGATTTTTAGGCATGGATAAAATAGTGGCTTGGTCTTTTATCTTGAGTAACTGTCCTACTTCCGACGGTGGATTGGGGAAATGTTGCCGTATGAGTTCAGGGGTATCTTGCCAACGACTAGCAACATGAATGCCGGCGATAATTTTAGGATGTTGATCTTCAACTTCAGTGGTTTTGGCGATTTCGAACATTATGCCATTTAGACTCCTGTCGAGCCCATCCACAAAGTAGTTAACACTTAAAAACGAAAAACCAATGACCATAGAGGAGCCAAGCAATACGACGCTAAAAAAAAAGTGTAGCTTAAGACTTGGCCTGATTTTCACGATTAATTTCCTTCACTATCCACTTTAATGGCAAAACCAACACCTGACACAGTTTCAAGTTTTACATTACTCTGCTCAACATCCAACTGCTTTCGTAGATGATGGATATGTACTTTTAGGCTGTTACTGTCTGGTTGTTCGTCGCCCCAAACCTGTTGCATAAGTTGTTGCCGACTCACAGCTTGCGGACTGGTCCGCACCAAGACCTCGAGTATCTTAAATGCGATTGGCGAAAGTTTTAGCGTATTCTGCTTTAAATGTGCAGTGTGTTGGCTTAAATCTAAACTTAAATCACCAACGGCTAACTTTTTAACTTCTCCGCTTCGCCGTTTTGCAAGCACTTGTACCCGTGCCACCAGCTCTTTCATGGCAAAGGGTTTAACCAAATAATCATCACTACCCGCCTCGAAACCCTGTAATTTGTTATCAAGGCTATCTCGGGCGGTTAACATCAAAATAGGAATATCCATGCCTCTTTCCCGTAGGGTGCTGCATAGCGTTAAACCATCCATTTTAGGCATGTTAATATCAAGTATTATCATTTGGTAATGATTACTTTCGATTAAACTTAATCCCATTAAACCATTACTTGCGTGATCGCACTCGATAGACTCGATCTCAAGATAATCAACTATGGTTGTGGCAAGGTCGATATCATCTTCAACTAACAATACGTTCATGATTAATTTAACTATTCCTAATTTGCTTTAATAACCGCCAGTTGTCTTACCCGTGAGTATAGACATTTGTGTTACGCAGTTTTCTCTTCAGCTAGTCCGCCACCCAAAACTCGATACAAAGTGATACGATTTTCCAAGTCGGCTTGTTTGGTCAGAATCAGCGATTGATTGGCTTGATACATTGTTCGCTGTGCTTCTAAAACGCTTTGAAAGTTATCGATACCACCTTTATAGCGGGCAAGGGATAAAACGTAACTGCGAGTTGCAGCCAACACCAAGGATTTTTGACTATTTAGCTGCTCTTGAATAGTTGCTCTGCGTGCTAACGCATCGGCGACCTCTGAGAACGCGCTTTGAATAGTGTATTCATATGCGGCTAAGTACTTCTGTTGCTGAGCTTCTGTGTACGCTAAGTTGGCATCATTAGATCCACCGTCAAATATTGGCAAGCTGATACTAGGTGCAAGGGTCCAGATTGAACTTGCACCGCCGCTGAATATATCTGCGAGTACCGAGCTAGCCAAACCACCGGTTGCGGTTAAAGATAACGTTGGGAAATAGGCTGCCCTAGCTACACCAATATTGGCATTGGCCGATTTCAAAGTATGCTCAGCTGCCAATACATCGGGACGCTGCAACAATACAGATGATGACAAGCCAACAGGTACATCTGTGACTAAACTTTCGCTACTTGGTAATAGTTCTGGCAATAAACTGTCGTCTAGTTGCTCGCCCACAAGCAAACGCAGTGCATTCAGATCTTGCGCCACTTGGGTTGTATAACTAGCAATATCAGAACGGGCGTTATAATAAATGGTTTCAGCGCTGGCCACATCGATTCTAGAATCGATTCCCATTTCTAACCTTTTATTGGTTATATCCATGGTTTTTTGCGCGTTAGTGGCCGTTTCCTGAGCCAATTTGAGCTGGTTTTTATCAGCGGCCAAGGTTAACCAAGCACTGGTAATTTCACCAATCAGTGAAATTTTTGCCGCCTTTGCCGTTTCTTGACTCGACAAATAAGCTTCCATTTGCACCGCACTTAAACTGCGGTTTTTGCCAAACAGATCTATTTCGTAACTACTTAAACCAACTTCAGCTTGGTAGGTCGTACTAATATTTCCTGACGAGGCCTTAGTACGATTACCGCTTAATCCTGCATTTATCTGCGGATACAGTTCGGCATCTTGGATTCGATAAGTTGCACGGGCAGCTTCTACATCGGCTAAAGTTTGGCGCAAGCTTCTATTACTTTTCAGGGCAAGTTCAATAACCTGAGTTAAGCGTGGATCTTTAATAAAGCTTTTCCACGGCACCTGCGCGGCCTGTTGGTCTGATAAACCCGGAGTCTGCGCTTGGGGAGCATTTTCCCATGTCTGTGCAACAGGCAGTTCTGAACGTGTATATTCAGGCGCTAAAGTACTACAACCTGCCAATATCAAAGCACCAGCAATAGGTAATAAACGAGCGACACCCTTGTTAGGTAAAGAGAATTTACGCATCAGCTTTCTCCCCTGTATTAACAGCATCATCATAAACCGGACGCCTTTTTGGGAATAAGCCACGGATGATGACAAAGAATAAAGGTACAAAGAAAATTCCCAAAACAGTTGCGGTGAAGGTTCCACCAACGATTCCTGTACCTATGGAAATTCGACTATTAGCTCCTGCACCGGATGAGATAGCCAATGGTATGGTTCCGAAAATGAACGCAAGAGACGTCATAATGATTGGCCTTAAACGCAACTTGGCAGCGTGCACAGCAGAATCAATCAACGACATACCGCGCTGATAAGAAGACTCTGCAAATTCCACAATCAAAATCGCATTTTTTGAAGCCAATCCAATGGTAGTAACCAGAGCTACTTGGAAATAAATGTCATTTTCCAAACCTCTTAAACTGGCTGCCAATGCTGCACCTACAACACCAAGCGGGATAACTAAAATCACCGATAACGGCACCGACCAACTTTCATATAACGCCGCTAGCGCTAAGAAAACCACTAAAATGGAAATAGCGTAGAGGGTGGAGGACTGTCCACTAGATAATTTCTCTTGGTAAGATAATCCACTCCATGAGAAATTTAATTTTCCCTGCCCCACTTCTTGGGTTAAGCGCTCCATTTCAGCCATAGCTTGACCCGAACTGACGCCACTGGCTGCCGCACCTTGAAGCTGATAAGACGCAATTCCATTAAAACGCGACAAACTTTGTGGTGCGCTTGACCAAGAAATAGTACTGAAAGCGGAGAAAGGCGTCATACTCGTTTCACCATCAGCGTTGGTGCCACGAACATGCCATTCACCCAGGTCTTCAGGTTTCGAACGGAACTGCGCATCACTTTCTAAATAGACCTTTTTCACCCGACCATTATCAATAAAGTCATTTACATAAGTTCCGGCCCAAGCTGAGGTTAAGGTGCTAGATACATCTGATAATGACAATCCAAGTGCGGTGGCTTTGCCATTATCAATATCAATTTTCAGTTGAGGAGTATCACTTAACGCCCCTTCTCTGACCCCAACAAGCAAACTGCTTTGTCGTGCTTTTTCGAGCAACTCATTTTTCAATTGGGTAAGCTCATCACGAGTTGTGCCCGCTGCGGCTTGCAATTCAAAGGTGAAACCATTGCTTTGCCCTAGCCCTTGAATCACCGGCTGCGACATAGAATATACGCTGGCATCACGAATACTAGACAGGTTTTTATTCATTCGATTAATTAGCGCATCTGCACTTTGCTCTTCGTTAGGTCGCTCATCCCAAGGCGTCAATGCAACAAATCCCATACCCGCATTTTGGCCACTACCGGCGAAATTAAAACCGGAAATAGAAAAGGAACGAATAACAATGTCAGACTCTTTTTCCTGCAGGTATTGCTCGACTTGCTCTGCCACGGCCCGTGTACGCTTGATGGATGCACCTGGGGGCAAATTAATTTGAAACATAGTGCTGCCCTGATCTTCTTGAGGTAAGAAACCAGTAGGTAGACGAACAATTAGCAAACCTAAAACAACAACTATGCCACCGTACACCAAAACCCAGCGAACTTTACGCGCAATAATGCTTTCGACATGGCCAGTATAAGACTTCGTCATGCGCTCAAAACCGCGATTAAAACGAGCAAAAAAGCCCTTACCTTCACTGCTATGGTTGCTTTGTTTAAGCATACTGGCACATAACGTAGGACTCAGGGTTAACGCGACAATAACCGATAGCGTCATAGAAGAGACAATAGCAATAGAGAACTGTTTATAGATTACACCTGTGGAGCCACCAAAAAACGCCATAGGTAAAAATACAGCAGATAACACAACCGCGATTCCCACCAGTGCCGTACTAATTTCCGACATAGACTCTATGGTCGCATCACGTGGCGATAGGTTCTTTTCGCGCATCAAACGTTCGACGTTTTCTACCACAACAATGGCATCATCTACCAACAAACCAATGGACAAGACAATACCGAACATAGTCAGTGTGTTGATTGAGAACCCAAACGCCGCCAGCACGCCAAATGTCCCCAATAAAACTACCGGCACAGCAATAGCAGGGATCAATGTGGCCCGCCAATTTTGCAAAAACAACCACATAACCAGCACAACTAAAATAACCGCTTCAATCAGGGTTTGTACCACTTCACTTATGGATATTTTAATAAACGCTGTGCTGTCACGGGGGAAGGTCACTTCGTAACCGTCAGGTAAGTTGACCGACAGTTCAGCCACTTTATCTTTAACCCGCGTGGCCGTATCAAGGGCGTTTGCTCCAGGTGACAACATTATTGCAATACCTGAGGCTGGATGGCCGTTCAAACGTGGAATAGCGCTATAACTTTCACTGCCAATTTCCACTCGAGCGACATCATTTAAGCGTACATTCGCCCCCGTTGAATTGTATTTAACAATAATATTGCGAAATTCTTCCGGCGTAGACATCATCGATTGGGCAGTCACAGTAGCATTCAATTCTTGATTAGCCAGCGTAGGTACGGCACCTATTTTACCAGCAGGAACCTGAACATTTTGTGCGCTTAATGCACTGCTAATGTCTGACGGCATAAGCTCATAAGCCGCTAATTTATTCGGGTCTAACCAAATACGCATGGCATATTGCGAACCGAATACTCTGACGTCACCAACACCTTCAATTCGTGCTAGAGAGTCTTGTAGGTTGGAAGATATATAGTCTGCTACATCAAAGGCTGTCGCCTGATCGGTTTTATCATACAGTGCAACTACCAATAAAAAATCTGAATTGGATTTAGTAACTGTGACACCTTGTGCTTGCACCGACTCAGGAAATCGAGTACTAACTTGCTCAACTTTATTTTGTACCTGTACTTGCGCGTAATCAGGATCAGTCCCTTCTTCAAAGGTGATTTTAACCGAAGCTGCACCATCAGACGTGCTAGAAGACGAAAAATACAGAAGCCCATCTAACCCTGTTAACTGTTGTTCTAGTATTTGCGTAACACTGTTTTCAACTGTGGCCGCATCTGCCCCTGTATAGCTAGTACTTACACTGATTACAGGCGGTGCCACACTTGGGTACTGCGCTACAGGCAACGATAAAATAGAGGCAATACCCGTAAGCATAATGATGATTGAGATAACCCAAGCAAATACTGGGCGATCAATAAAAAAGCGAGCAAACATCAACTACACTCCCACTTGTACAGAGGAGCTATTTTGGTCTTGTTTAACCACGGTAATCATGGTGCCTTGCTCGGTCATTTCAACCAATACAGGTTTAACTTCACTACCCGGACGGACTTTACCAGCCCCTTCAACTAAGAGCTTATCGTTCTCTGACAATCCGCTTGAGATCAACCATTTGTTTTCAACGGCATTAACGGTTTCAACAGTGCGTTTTTCGACTAAGTTATTCTCACCAATAACATAGGCATAAGCTTCGCCTGTGGCTGAGTGATAAATACCTTGTTGTGGAACGAGTATTGCGTGTTGATTAACCGCTTCATTTACTTGAGTTCTTACGAACATTCCAGGTAATAACAAACCATTTGGATTCGGAAATTCAGCGCGAAGGGTGACAGTACCTGTTGACGCATCTACTGACACTTCCTGCATTTTCAACTGGCCTTTGTGGTCATACTCAGAGCCGTCTTCCAAGGTAAGTGAAACTTCAGTTGTGCCTTCGGAAATCCCCTTGGAACCCAACATTTGACGCAATTTAAGCAATTCTTTACTGCTTTTTGTCATATCCACATAGATAGGGTCAAGTTTGCGGATAGTCGCTAAGGCGGTAGTTTGCTGCGCAGTAACTAATGCCCCTTGAGTCACATTGGAAATGCCAATATGCCCAGAAATAGGAGCGGTAACCTTAGTAAATTCAAGATTGATAGACGCAGAAGCTAATGCGGCTTCATACTTTTCAATATTGGCTTTCGCTTCTAAATAAGTCGCATGAACATCGTCAGCATCTTGTTGTGAAACACCTTCAAACTTCAACAAGTTCGCATAACGCTCATCCTTCAACTTAGCCGTTTCTAGCGAAGCCTTAGCACTGTTCAAATTTGCTTTTGCTTCATTGTAAGCTGCCTGATACGTAGCCGGATCAATTTGATAGAGCAATTCACCTTTTTCTACGGTATTGCCCTCATTGAATAAACGCTGTTGCACAATGCCACCTACCTGTGGGCGTACTTCTGCAATTGAGGAAGCAACAACACGACCTTGCATTTTAGTATCAATTTTATGCTCACCCGTTGTTACTGCAACATAAGATACGACTGGCACAGAGGCGGTTTTCGGGGGTGCGCTTTCTTGCTGGCAACCACTTAGCAAAGTTACTACCGTAAGCAGTCCCACGATGCTGATTGAAGATTTCATAATTAAGCATTCCTAATTAAATACACAAAATAAGATGAGGCGAAAGCCACTTTATGATTGTGCAATGCACTATCGATAAATTGTATTGGCCTATAATTGAAGCAAAGCTTAACAAGCTGATGGTTAAGGTAGGGTTAACGTATCTATGCTGTTTTAAAAAATGTTCATAAATCTTTACGATTATTGTTTATATTGGTTGTCAGTGGGATTAAGTAGGAGTAACTAGTTATTTCTAACAGCGCACATTCTCTATAATTAGTGTTACTGTTTTTAGACTTTAAACCGCCTCACTTCATAATATCTGCACATTTATTCTGTAGACTAATGAGTATACTTAATGAAAAGTTAGCTTAGTAAAATCAGAATTCAGAGGTTAAAGCATGGGATTATCATATCAATGGCCATTAATGATGGTGGCTGTGTCTGCTGCGATTGCATTAACAGGATGCAACGACGCTTCGGTCAAGAATGTTACGCAATCAGCCAGTGCCAAGGGCATAGACCTTTCCATGTTTGCCGAAGGAGCGTTTCTCGAAACGCCGACAATCGTTGACTGTGAAACAGCTGAAGGCACAAAAACCACCTGCTATAAATTAGTTACCTCTGGGGCGCCAGCAGGACGTGAACCTGGTCCTTTTTGCCCGAGAAAAATCACCGATGGGGCAGATAAAGGCGGAACTTGGTTTAGTAAAGAGGGAACTGGCGATTTGGTAGATATCACCGGTGAGTTTATTTTAAAGCTAGGTGAATATTACGGTGACGAAAAGTGGATGGTGTATGAAGCCAACACTGGAAATGTGCGCTACACCGCGACCAAAGCAGCCTGTTTAGGGGCGGCACGGCCTGACGTTGAAGAACAATATATGCAAAACTGCATTGAATGCGAATTAGAATACCTTGATGACGATTTTTCACTGACTTATCTAATTCCTACCCAACCTATTCCTGCAGCTGAAACCGGACGAGTTCATACGGTAGGCATTGCCTTAGACGGCACTGAACTATCTGGTCCAGCACCAATTAATGCCATTCTAGGAGCCTATACCATCGCAGCTTTTGACGATTGTGGTGGACATATTAACGTCCATCAAGGCTATCACTACCATTCGACCACCGGCTGCACTGATACCCTCGAAGACACCGATGATGGTCATGCTCCTTTAATTGGTTACGCGTCTGATGGATACGGTATTTACGCAATGAAAGATGCCCAAGGTAAAGAAACAGAAGGACTTGATCAGTGTCGGGGAATTACCGACCAAACACGAGGTTATCATTACCACGCTGCCAGTCCCAGTGAGAATATGTTCATAGGCTGCTTGCACGGCGAATCCGTTCGCCCCGCTGGCGGCCCTCCTGGCGGACCTAATGGCGCAGGTGGTCCGCCAAATGATCATCCGCCTCCCCGTGGAGAATAGTGGAAAAGATGAGTCTGAGGTCAAAGCTGAAGCTGAATATGAACACAGCTCCAACTAAACAGGCTCATTACAATTAACAGCCTTGTCAGTTGACTAAACCGTTCTTTGCCAAATCCTTTAAATCTTTAACAGCTTGAGCGGCGTCCTTGGTACTGACAAAAATATGATCGTGATAATAACCAGCAACCACGTTTGCACTGATATTTGATTGGGTAAGTTTTTTAGAGATAGCGGCGGTTAAACCAACGGCATCAAGGCTTGAGTGCACATTTAGGGTAATACACTTAAATACCCCTGAATAAGCAATTTTTTGCTTATCGGCGAGGTGTTTTTCAATAATCACCGACATACCTTCTTTTTCTAAAAACGTGCTTATCGGTTTCAACTGTTGCAGCATTTGGTAATCATAAGTTTCAAAAGTCGCAAACACATACTCTTGTGGCAACAAAACGGGTTCCATTGAAGCAATAAGTTTGGCTAAATCTTTTTCACCAGACATAAATATCTCACTCTTTTTATAATCGTAAATCTTCTTGAAATTAACTACTCAACTTCAAACCAATAACTCCCAACGCAATGATAATTAAACAAATAAGTTGTTTAATAGAAAGGCTTTGATCGAAGAAGTAATGATTAATAATTGAAATACTAGACGCACCAACAGCCAACCAAACAAGATATGCATGGCTAATGGGAATGTCTTTTGTTGCAATTGAAAACAACAGTAAACTCAGTGCCATAGATAACACAGCAAGTATAACGTAGGGAATATGAGTAAATGATTCAGATTTTTGAATACCGACTAACCAACCAGCTTCCAAAAACCCTGCAATAATGAGAATAAACCAAGACATAATAACGCTCTTATTAAGTTGAGGTCGTCCCCAAAAAATAAAATAGAGCGGTGAGGTCGTCCCCACATCCAGTTTTGAAGTTTGATCCTAGCAACTACAAATTTAGAAAGCAATTCCTGACTTTTTAAAAATTAAAACACATACAGACCAATCTCTGGGTAAATTTTTATTTCTTTAATTTTTTTGATGGTTTTTTGCGCTGCTTTACGCTTCTTAGATTGTGGTAAAGACAACATCTCAGCCATTTTGATTGCTCATCGGTGAAACCAAACTTAGCTAGTCACCTTCGCTATTTTTACCATATAGCCATTATCTTCGTGTTTTAATTAAACAAATTTAGCAAACTATGTAAGCATATTGATACAAATTTCGCTAAATCAAAAAAACAATCACTAAGTTATAACATTCAGTTTTTCAGCTCATTGTTGTAAGATTTAAATGATGTTTCAAGTAACTTTGTAGCTTTTACAGCCCCTCATTTGTTACTCAACGAAGCATTCTTTAAATAATAATAACTGCATGTCGTTGAAGGTGTCGATTAAAACTCTGCTCACATTGCAAATTTTCTATACAACAATCAGGTAACACAATGTTTAAACCACTCTCTATGGTAGCTTTGCTATCATGTTTTGCCATTGGCTTTGCAAACGCAGCAATTAATCAAACAAAAGGCGATTTTGAAGATAAATTTCGTCAGCTAGATGAATCTCTTCCTACTCCCAATGTGTATCGCAACGCCGCAGGTGAACCCGGTCATGAATATTGGCAGCAGCAAGTAGATTACCAAATCAAGGCAAAATTAGATGAACAAAAGCGTCGAATTGAAGCCAGTGAACAAATCACTTACCACAACAATTCACCGGATACGTTAAAGTATTTGTGGATGCAATTAGAGCAGAATAAATTTCGCAACGACTCAATGTCGGCCATGACCACCACCTTTGGTGGTATTGGTAACCGTGGTCCAGCAACGGCATCTGCATCATCTGATAAACCCGCACAGCTTAGCTTAGGTGCACTGCGTCGCCAGCAATTTACCGATGACCACGAATTAGGCTTTGATATTCAGTCAGTGACCGACAGCAACGGTAACAAGCTCAAATTCACAATAGTGGGTACCAACATGCGTATCGACTTACCTCGTCACCTGAAGCCGGGTAAAAAAACCGTATTCAATATTGATTACGCGTTTAATATTGTCGAAGAAGATGCCGTAACAGCACGTTCAGGTTATGAACATTTCCCTGATGATGAACGAGAAGGCGGAAATGATATTTTCTTATTAGCCCAATGGTTCCCGCGTTTACATGCTTATACTGATTACGAAGCATGGACTAACCGAGAGTTCATTGGTCGAGGTGAATTTACCTTGGAGTTTGGTAACTACGAGGTGGAACTTACTGTACCTGCGGATCATATTGTCAGCGCCACTGGCGAGTTACAAAACCCCAAAAATGTACTCACTTCTACCCAACGCAAACGATTAAAGCAAGCTGAAGATGCAGAGCGTATCGTTTTCGTGGTGACGGCTGAAGAAGCGCTAGAAAACGAGAAAGAAGGCACAGACGCAACAAAAACATGGAAATTCAGTGCTAACAATGTACGTGATTTCGCATGGGCTTCGTCACGCAAATTCATGTGGGATGCCCGTGGCCACCAGCAAGGTGGAGATGATCAACCGTTAGTCATGGCGATGTCGTTTTACCCTAAAGAAGGCGGCAAATTATGGGAAAAGTATTCCACCGAATCAATCATCCAAACCTTAGAAGTATATTCTCGTTTTTCCTTTGATTATCCCTACCCCGTTGCACAATCAGTGAATGGCCCTGTAGGTGGAATGGAATATCCGATGATCACCTTTAACGGTCCTCGTACTGAATTGCAAAAAGATGGTAGCCGCACTTATTCGCAAGCTGAAAAGCGTTTCTTAATAGGCGTAGTTATCCATGAAATTGGTCATATTTATTTTCCAATGGTAGTCAATTCAGACGAACGTCAGTGGACTTGGATGGACGAAGGATTAAATAGCTTTTTAGACGGTGTAGCCGGTCGTGAATGGGATCCTAGTATTCCTTGGGGTGTTGAACCAAGAGATGTTGTGGATTACATGAAGTCATCAAATCAAGTACCCATTATGACTCAATCAGACAGCGTTTTACGATTAGGTCCTAATGCTTATACAAAGCCTGCCGCAGCCCTCAATATTCTGCGCGAAACTATCCTAGGCCGTGAATTATTCGACTTTGCATTTAAAGAGTATGCGCAACGTTGGAAGTATAAGCGCCCTACACCATCAGACTTTTTCCGCACTATGGAAGAAGCCTCTGGGGTTGATCTAGATTGGTTCTGGCGTGGTTGGTTTTACAGTACAGACCATGTTGATATCTCCATAGATAAAATCTATAAACTACGTTTAGACACCCATGATCCAGATATCGATTTTGCTCGTCAGCGCCAAGAAGAGTTGGATAAACCTGAATCGTTAACGGACATCCGTAACAAAGCGGAAGGACGCAAACTTTGGATTGAGCGTTTCCCTGATATTACCGATTTTTATGACGAGAATGATCGTTTCACGGTAACCAACAAAGAACGCAATGCTTATCAGAAGTTCTTAAGCAAACTCAAACCATGGGAAAAAACAGCCTTAGAACGCGCTGTGAAAGAAGACAAAAACTACTATGTATTGGACTTTTCCAATAAAGGTGGTCTAGTCATGCCAATTATACTGGAGCTAACCTTTGCTGACGGCAGTGTTGAAAACCAGTATATTCCAGCAGAAATCTGGCGTCGTACCCCTAAAGCGGTTAGCAAACTGATTATCACTGACAAAGACAAAGAGCTAGTTAGTGTGACTGTTGACCCCCACTGGGAAACAGCTGACGTGGATATAAGCAACAACCATTATCCACCTAAAATTATTCCGTCGCGGATTGAAGCTTACAAAACCAAAAAGCGTAGCGGCAAGGTTTATCGGGACATTATGCAAGATATAAAAACCGAACTAAAAACCTATGATGAAGACGATATTGAAGAAGACGACAATAATTGAGCATGAATAATTTCATCAAACTAGCTTTAGGGGCGCTGTTGTTAACAGCGTTTTCCCTAAGTGCACATCAACAAAAGACCGCGATAAGCACAGTGTTGTTTAATCCGCGCACTGAGAATATTGAAATCATGCACCGCTTTAGGGTTCATGATGCCGAGCATGCGGTAAAAGAAATATTTGGTAAAGACGCGGATATACTCGATTCAGAAAAGACTCAAAATGAGTTTAGCGACTATGTAAGCAAACGCTTTTACTTGTTTGATAGTCAGCAAAAAGCCTTGCCTCTAAAAGTGGTTGGTCATGAAATAGAGGGGAAGTTTTTCTGGGTTTATCAGGAAACCACACAGCCTGCTAAGTTAGAGAATCTGAGTATACGTCATGATGCCTTACGCGATTTATGGCCACAACAAGTCAACACGATTAATGTTGAAGGTAAAGGCGAACTGCAAACTCTGACCTTTGCAGACTCAGTGGAATTATTAAAAGTCAGCTTCCATTAAACTTTTCAATCAGCAGTAATAGACGTTTTTTAGAGTTCACAAAACACTAAGCTGAAATTGCTCTATTAACAAGCCCGTAAATATCAATTTTACGGGCTTTTTATTTACTTCTTCAAGACCAATCACCTTGCATGTTGACTGTGAATATTTTGCAAAGGTATTGAATCAAGTTCACAAAATTAAATTCGAAAAATCAAATTTCATCTTAAATTCATTAGGTTACAAGTTGGTAAAGGTTTTGCACCTACAGCTTCGTTGAATTAAAAAGAGGAAATATCATGTCGAACACAGTAAAAACAATTAATCCCTTTACTGAGCAGGTACTAGACGAGTTCCAACTTTTGAGCTTAGAAGAAGCAAATGCAGCCGTAGATAAAAGTCATGAGGCATTTTTATCTTGGCGAAACACACCTAAAGATCAACGTGCGGAACTGGTATTAAGCTTGGCCAGCACAATTCGCGAAAATAAAAGTGAATTGCTCAGATTAATGACCGCAGAAATGGGCAAAGTGCGCGCCCAGGGTGAACAAGAAATTGAACTTTGTGCAGGCATTTGTGAATACACTGCCACCGAAGCGATAAAAGCTCTGGAAGACGAAGAGCGGGAAATTGAAGGTGGCAAGGCGATAATCAGCTACCAACCTATAGGTGTTATTTTAGGTATTCAGCCATGGAATTTTCCTCTATATCAGGTCATTAGATACAGCATCAGCAACATTATGGCCGGCAACACCACAGTGATGAAACATGCTTCCAATGTATTTGGCATGGCTGTTGAAATTCAAAAGATGTACAAAAAGGCAGGCTTTCCAAAAAACGTTTATCAATCTCTCATCATCAAAGGGTCTATGGCAACCCAGCTTATTGAACACAGCAAAGTACGTGGTGTTACTTTTACAGGCAGTGACGGTGTAGGTAAAAAAGTAGCTGAAACAGCAGGTAAACATTCAAAGAAAACCGTCTTGGAATTAGGTAGTAACGATGCATATGTGATACTTGATGATGCCAATATTGAAACCGCGGTGCAAGCCTGTGTTCAGGGGCGAATGATCAACAATGGGGAAACCTGTGTAGCCGCCAAACGTTTCGTTGTTACTGAAGCGAAATATGACGAATTCAAACAAGCCTTCGTTGACCAACTTAAAAATATGAAAATGGGTGATCCTAACGATAAAGAAACAGATTTAGGCCCTATGGCACGAGAAGATTTGCGAGACGAATTACATGAGCAAGTTAAAACGTCCATTGATAAAGGGGCAAAAGTTTTGATAGGTTGCGAAATCCCAGATATGACGGGTTATTTTTACCCACCGTCAGTTCTTGAAAATGTGCAATCAGGTATGCCCGCTTATGACGATGAGTTATTTGGTCCAGTTGCCGCTCTGATTAAAGTTAAAGACAACGAAGAAGCAATGAAGGTCGCTAACGATTCAAGGTACGGTTTAGGTGGTGGTATCTTTTCAGCAGATGAAGATAAGGCGGTGAAAATGGCCATTGAAGAATTTGATACCGGCATGGTCAATATTAATGGCTATGGATTAGCTCAGCCCAACCTGCCTTTTGGTGGCGTGAAATCCAGTGGCTATGGCAGAGAACATGGTGGGTTTGGCATAGCAGAATTCGTGAATATTAAATCGGTCGTAATCAATCAACAATAGAACCTAGTCACCTAAACTGCGGATTGAATGTAAAATCCATTGAAATCCAAAAGAGTCGGTATTTTATCGGCTCTTTTTTTATGCAACTAGATTGTTAAGACAAAGAAAGGCAATCGTAGGATATTAAAGGTGAGACGCCCTTCGTCTTGCAAAGAAGGTAAAACAAAGGTGACTGATGATTAGCGGTTTTATCGATTAAAACCAAGCGAAAACTCGCAGGTAGGAATCAAAATTAGGCTGATGAGGGACGCTAAGCTGAAGTTAAGTGTGGTCGACATTGGCAATTGCCTTTTCCAAATTGGATAGCAATAGAAGCCAATGCCGACCTAATCTGAACGATTATTTAAACATTAATTTTGGTGAGTACCGCGCACTGGATAATTTTTGTTGAGTGCGAACTCAAGTCCACTAACGAACTGTTCCAGATCTGGACGAATGAAAGGTGCATTTGCAATCTCAATCATCACGGTTTCACCTTTTGGATTGACTACAAACAAGCCAGGCTCTGGAAAAGCATGGTCGGTTTCAGAGTCACTCATAGGATCTGAAATGTATAACCCCAGTGCATGCATTTGAGTTAAGGTTAAACCAGTAACAACCGGAAAGTTAACATCTAATCCTTTATCTTTCATCTTGTCTAATTGCTCTGGTGTATCAGCAGAAACGGCAACTACGTCGATGTTCAAAGATTTTAGTTTTTCTGTATAATCGGTAAGTGAATTTAGATATTTGAGGCAAATCGGACAATGATACCCGCGGTAAACAACAACCAAAGACCACTTGTCTTTATCCTCACCAAGGTGTGCTGCATCCGAAAGACTTGCTAAATTGCCGTTAGTATCTGTGATTTGTATTGTTGGAAATTTTTCGCCTGCTAAAAGTTTAGTATTCTTCATTCTATACCTCCATAAAAACGGTTAGCTCAACAGTGTCCTGTATTATTATTCTGTTTAACCAACCTAACCTAAATAATGATTTGTTTACGGTTTGTATGTAGCAAACTTCTTACCAGCTAAACTAAGTGGCTGTTTTAACACTAAAAACATAGATTAATCCATACATGAGCGGAATATTGCAGCTGGAAACTGTGAAAGAATTGCATTAGTAATTGAATCATCTTCAATTTGCTTTGTTTGCTCCCTGATTATCCTTTATACCCTGAATACTCGGTTAGGTGTCGGACGCTGTAGATTCTACCTTGTGCAAATATTCAACGTACTCTTGTACGCTATCGTTTGGCATTTGAGTTTGCATTAAGCTTATCAACAAGCGAATATTTTGGCTCAAGTCAGGATAGTCTTGCTCTGGATGACGTTGCGTCACATCTATAGCGCGTTTCAGTGAGTTGATAGCATCCATTGGTAGATTATTGCTTCGCTCAAAGTCTGAAAATTGGGTATACAGAAAATACAGCGAGCTGTTTTTTGCGGTTACATCATATGGCGTCTTAGCATCAAAATTGTGCCATTTAGTTAGCACTAACCGGTAGATATGTTGCGCTTCGTCTTGGGCATCAGCGGCAAGATAGCGCAGGGCTAATTTATGATATTCATATAAGGTATTTGGACTGAGTTCACCGTACTTATCAGCCATGCCATCAATAGCCTCTTGCGCCAATAATATCGCCTCTTGGTGCATCGACAGATTTGACAAGGTTTCGGCTTTAAATGATTTAGTATTAATAATGTCAATGTGATTAGCACCGACAATCGCGGGCAATGTCTGTAAAGAATGATTGAGAATCTCGAGTGTTTCAGCAAAGTACCCTTCTGAGCTAAGTATCTTTGCGTTTAAGAATTGTGCTCGGTGAGTATCTTGATGCTCAAGCCCTAACATTTCGGTAGTTAGGGAAAGTAGCTCTTCTGTGTAGGGTTTACTCAAATTAAACCTATCTGTGGCCATACCTTTTTCATAAGTTGTCTTTCCTTATCTGGCGAAAAGCATCTCTGCCTAGCGCCCAACATTCACAACACTGACCTAAAATCATTTAGACTTAAAAATTTTGCTGATCCAAACTGTGACTGCGTTTGGCATAGGAAGATAGAGAGTAATACACCGTCCTAGCCCAAGCAATCAGTCTTACTTTTATTGACCTTAGACCTTAGCTAGTAAAAATCAATTATCTTGGCCGGTCGCATTGCCTCGTCGGTTGTTGATCAAAAATCCACAACAAAGTGTTTTGAAGAATTAGAGGGTTGCGATCAAGGTAATGAGTTTTTAACACTTATATTTACTTTTCAATTAACAGTAAGTAGTTTGGTCTCATCAAAAGCTAGGAGCATTCAGGGTGAAAGGAAGTCTTTATAAATTTATGGCTGGCGAGTCATACCACTTAGACGCTCTGGCCTACAATCAAGTATACTTCTCAAAGTTCCGGGAACTTAATGATCCTTATGAAGGGCTATTACATTTTAATGAGGAAGATGTAACAGATGAACTCAGAATGGCTCTTCTTGCCAACGGACTAGCTGAGCAGTTCTCTTTGAGCCTTTCTCAAGGAAGGAAAAAAGCGGAGCGTTTAGTAAAAAAACAGGGGGAAGGTGCAATGAGAAGCCTAGTAACTCGGTGGACGAGAGCATTTTTTGATGGCTACCTAAAATACCACTTAGAAGAAAGGTATGTTCTTTCATTGTCTTTACAAGCAGAAGTAAATGAGTTTCCCTCACCTCTCAATAACATGATGATGTGGTCACATTATGCTAACGGAATGAGAGGTTTATGCGTTGAGTACGATTATGACTTACTTCTTAGGAGTATCGAAAGACTGAATAACGAAATACAAGTAAGTACAAGTAAGTACAAGGAAAGTAGCTTACTCAAGCGAGAAACTTCCAGTTGTTAATGCAACCACAGTTATGAATTCACACATGGACGACAATGGAGAAGCAGGAACTGAAATGATTGAAGCATTCTGCACTAAGAACATAAGCTGGGCATACGAAAATGAATTGAGATTTATTGGCTCTCAACACGGGTTAGTGTCATTCGATGAAGCTGCAATAAAGAGAGTATTTGTAGCAGCTAACTGCCCTCAACTTAAAAGCGATGTCATAAGCAAACTTTCAAAGAAAATGATAAAAATACCACTTTTTGAAGTATGTGTTCGAGAGAAAACCTACGGCTTTGGTTTTTCAATAGTTGACTACTAAGGTCTATTAGAATCATAAAAAACATGGGGCACCCAATCATATAAAAGGGTTATTGCTCTTCAAGTAAAAAGTGAGAATGAAAACCACAAAAATCTGTGCGCCCAATTCGACCATCTTCTGCCCTATGTCCCACTTGTATAAGTATATGGCCCAGATGTGTATGTGAATGGCTCAGGATTACATCCAGATGTCCCAGTGCTATAACATTGACTTCGCGACTCTCTGACTTTGCTTGCTCATTACCCATGAACTAATTGTCGTAGCGATTATTTTATATAAATCTTCTTCTACTATAGGAGAAAGCCTATAGGTTGGCATTATCGCCCTTACTTTCAGATTGTTTATTTACTGAAAGAGAAGCTTGTTCAAATATATCCATGACATTATGATTTGACGATTCGCCCGCAGCTAGCTGTTCAAAACCTTTCGCTACTTCTTGTTTCATTTAATATTCACAGCGTTATTTCAGTTTTCAACGCAATTCTAGTTCAGAAGTATATTTTTCCTAATAATTAGTTAGCTTTAGCCACCATGGCAGACATACGTTAGATACTAAAAGCCTTCTCAATGGACGGCTTTTAGCCAATAGCTGAGATTACTCTTTGCAATACCATGATGATATTTAGTGTAATACTAACCGACATTTATTGCTCGTTTGTGGGGCTGGTTTAAGCTGTGAGTTCAACTGATCAATGCAAAGTTCTTTAATCCTTATTTGATGCGCAATGCGCAAGTTAGCAGTTGTGAAATTCAATATTCAGTCACAGGCAAAAACAGCGTTTTTTTGTTTAAGGATCGAGATAAATATATACCTGAAGAGGTCGTTATCTAAGTACAAGTTTAATGGGTAAAATTACAGTATCGGTTTGTAACATCCAATTCAATTGACCAACTTTTCTCACTATAGATATTGACTGCAATTCACCTTCGTTATTCGGATGAAAGTTGAGCTAAGCCTTCTAAAATAGGGCAGTCAGAGTTATCATTACCATCACATTTATCCGCTAGTTTCTGTAGCACTTCTTTCATTTTCTCAAGCTCACGTATCTTTTCATTAATCTCGTGTAAATGATTCAGTGCAAGTTGTTTCACGTTACGACTTTCTCTGTCAGTATCGAGCCAGAACTTGAGTAGTGACTGAATTTCAGCCATGGAGAAGTCTAACTTTCTCGCACGACGGATAAACCCCAATTGTTGAATGTGTGCTTGATTATATAGTCGGTAGCCGGCATCTGTGCGACTCGTTTTTTTCAATACGCCAATTTCTTCATAATATCGAATCATTTTGGCTGACACCCCCGTTAAACTAGCGGCTTTGCCAATTGTGACAAGTTTATCCATGTTATTTCTCCTTCAGAGTCCAACGTTGCAATAACAATGCATTACTGACGACAAATAAGCTACTAAATGCCATTGCAGCACCGGCGATAATGGGGTCAAGATAACCAAAGGCTGCTAGTGGAATTCCCACAGCATTAAAGATAAAGGCCCAAAAAAGATTTTGCTGTATTTTACGATAAGTCATCCTTGCAATGATTAATGCCGTGGGTACTAGGCTTGGTTTACTCCGCATTAACGTGAAAGAAGCTGCGCTAACGGCAACATCAGTACCAGACGCCATTGCCATACCCAAATCTGCTTGGGCTAGCGCTGGGGCATCATTAATGCCATCACCAACCATGGCAACCTGATAACCTTGCGCTTGATATTCCATAATATATTTTGCTTTATCTGCTGGCAGCACCTCAGCTTTAAAATCGTCTAACTGTAATTCTGTCGCCACCGATGTTGCACTCGCTTGATTGTCACCGGTAAGCATAGCCACCTTTATACCTTGTTGTTGCAATAGCTTCACAGCTTGCAGCGCATCAGACTTCAATTTATCACTAAAACAAAACAGGCCAAGTAATGTTATTTGATCTTGTTGCTGACTAGCCAACCAAGAAACAGAAGCACCCAGTATTTCTATTTGATCAGTTGGTAGTTTTACACCTAATTCTTGCATCCAATGACTACTGCCCATCAATACTAACTTGTCAGCAATATTGCCTTTGACACCATAACCTGCGACAACCTGAAATTCATCGACAGGTATTGGTTGTGTCCCTTTGGTTAATGCCTTTTCAACCACTGCCTTGCCCAATGGGTGCTCACTATTTATTTGTAAGGAATAGGCCAACTGCAATACAGCTTCTTCACTGCCACTGATGACTGTCATCTTATTTACAACAGGTTTGCCTTGAGTCAAGGTGCCTGTTTTATCAAATACGACTAAATTGATTTCTTTTGCTTGCTCTAACGCCACTGCATCTTTAACCAATACGCCTAATCTGGCAGCAGTTCCAGTGCCTGCCATGATAGCTGCCGGAGTTGCCAAACCAAGTGCGCATGGACAAGCGATAACTAAAACGGCTACCGCATTGAGAATGCCATTGGTCCAGTCATCAAACGCTAAACCTGTCACCAATAAAGTGGTAAGTGCGACCAATAACACCACAGGAATGAAGATACTGCTGACTTTATCCACTATTGCTTGGACGGGAGCTTTTGCTCCTTGGGCTTGCTCGACTAGTTCAATGATTTTAGATAAGGTAGATTCGGTACCAACATTAGTGGCACGGATCTCCAAAATACCGTCCAAGTTAAGTGAGCCCCCCGTGACAATATCACCTTCTTTTTTACTTAACGGAATCGATTCGCCACTAATTAACGCTTCATCCAGATGACTCTGCCCCTGTAAAACCTCACCGTCAACAGGCACACTTTCGCCCGGTATTACTTTTACTTTTTCACCAGATTGCACTGATGAAGCGGCCACTTTTTGCCATTTACCTAAACGTTGCACTGTCGCCTCAACAGGTTTCAAATTTTCCAATGCTCTAAGTGCATCAGTTGTTCGGCGCTTTGCCTTGTGTTCTAAATATTTACCCAGCAGAACCAAGGTGATTACTGCGCTACTACTTTCAAAATACAAATGGGGCATGCCATGAGCGCTATCAAAGCTCCACCACAAATATAAAGATAATCCGAAGGCTGCACTGGTACCGATGGAAACAAGAAGATCCATGTTGCCCATGCCAGCTTTTAATGCCCCCCAGCCTGCACGATAAAAACGAGCGCCAAAATAGAACTGAACTGGCGTAGCTAACAACCATTGCCAAACAGGCGGTAACATCCACTGTTGCGCAAATAACATGCCGAACATCGGCAACACCAATGGCAAGGTAAGTAAGCCTGCTCCCAATACGGGCCACCAAGCTTTAGTATAAAAAGGCTGATGTTTATTGGTTTTTTGTATCACGCTGTCATTGTTTAACGGGATAAAAAGGTAACCGGCTTGTGTCACGGCTTGGGCTAATTGTTCATCGGTTACAAAGGATAAAGTCCTTACTTGTACTTGCTCGGTGGCTAAATTTACCGATGCACTGACCATACCGGTTACTTTTAGCAATGCCTGTTCGACCCGCTTCACACAAGAGGAGCAGCTCATCTTTCCAATACCAAATTGCTTTACCTTTACTGGCACTTGATAACCGGCCTCAATAACAGCGGTAATTAATTCACTATGACTGGCGGTACCTTGAACCGTTGCCGTATCTGTAGCTAGGTTGACGGTAGCATTAGTCACGCCCACCACTTTAAGTAACGCGTTTTCAACACGACCTACACATGAAGCACAGGTCATACCGTCAATTTTGAATTGTGTAGTTGTATTCATAAGCTTCTCATCTTAATTGAATTGTAGAACTAAGCTGAGGTTAAAGCTTACCACGGTAGTAAGGACAACTGTTTTAGTATGAAAAGTGTTATAAATGACAATTTAACTGCAATCACTGCATTTTAAAGAGGAGTACAACCATCTTCATGGAGGCTTTATGAACACTAAAAACAGCTCATAAATCCATTGATGTTAGCGTCCGGTTTCGTATCGAAGAAGTCAGTAGGTTTGTTTGGAAGATAGTTTTCGCTTTGTCCGAATTAATACATAACAACAATGGTATTAGATATTGATTAACAAATAATAAAAAAGCCCAAATATTGCTATTCGGGCTTTCAAAAAACTCAGTAGATTAAGCGGTAATAGAAAAATCTATTACATCATGCCAAGAAAACTCTCACGCAGCCATTATTCCTATTGACATTCAATGAGTTATGATTACATTACTGTCTACATTTATGGCTACAAACTCACTTAAAGATGAACAAAAAGACAGACTTAAAGCACCTTAAACTCAGAGGCAATATCTGGTGGTATCAACGTAGAGTTCCTAAACATCTGGCTCACCAATACCCAAATCAAACAATGATAAATACGAGTTTAGATACAGGTGATATCAGGGAGGCCAAGAAGAAACGAGACGTTCTTAACGGTCAACTTGAAGACAAATCTCTACGTTCAACCACTTACACGGAAGGGCAACGCTTCAGAGAGCTAGTGAAGGAGATGCAGAGAGACCGTAAGTTCCACCCTTCAGATTGGGACAATGGCATCTATCCAGAAGCGCTAGAAGCTAGAGGTGCTAATTTAGAACTACA
Source organism: Aliiglaciecola lipolytica (assembly GCF_018860635.1). Classification (GTDB taxonomy): domain Bacteria; phylum Pseudomonadota; class Gammaproteobacteria; order Enterobacterales; family Alteromonadaceae; genus Aliiglaciecola; species Aliiglaciecola lipolytica_A. Next base: position 245,333 of record NZ_JAHKPT010000017.1, on the reverse strand, counting down.
AGCATACATGACTGTAAATGGTAAACGAGATTACAGCCTTCAATACAGACTCAGACTTTCTGAAGCTGTCCAGATGTGGAAAGAAGATTGGGGGAGCAATAAGACTGAAGAAACCTTGAAGAAGGTCGAGAAGTCAGCCTCAGAGTTCAGCAAGTATTGCTTCAAGACATTCGACTACTTAGACCAAGCAGACATCGCGCTTGAGGACATCACTAGGAAGGTCGTTTACTCTTTCATTAAGCACATGGGTAAGTCGTACAAGAAGGCAACCATACAGGCAACTATAAGTAGGTTGAAGATGGTCTGGGAGTACGCTGAGACTATGGAAGAAGTCGAAGGTAATAATCCGTTTGTTGGTCACAAGTACTCAGATGCTGAAGAAGACCAAACAGATAAACGTATCCCATTTACTAATGAAGAGATTAGTCTTATTCGTAGTCACACTTGGGAGAAGCCTGTATATAGTTTGCTGGTGGAGCTTGGTATATTTACTGGTTGTCGTATCAGTGAACTATGCAACATCAAGAAGAAACACGTGATTCAAGAAGGTGGTGTTACAGCTCTATACATAGAGAAGGGTAAGACTGTAATGGTCTAATTTTTCAAGACACTTTGTTGGAGGTATCATAACCAAAACCAACGAGGTAAAAATGAAAAAGTTTACAACTGAATTTAAATTGGAATGTGTAGAGCTGATCACCATTCAAGGGTATCCAGTTAAGCAAGCTGCTGAATCTATGAATGTTGGTTATTCAACATTACAGAAATGGTTACGACAATATAAAGAAGAGCAACGTGGTATCACTCCAAAAGCCTCAGCAATTACAGCTGAGCAAAAACGAATTCAAGAGTTAGAGAAACAAGTTAAACAGCTAGAAAGTGATAACAACTTATTAAAAAAGGCGTCAGCCTTCTTCGCTATCGAAATGAACAAAGGCAGCAAGTCGCGCTAAAGTTGAAGAAGGCTGGGTTTAGTGTTCAACATATTTGTCGTTGTTTTAAATTGGCGCGTAGCTCGTTTTACTTTAACGCAAAACCTAAACCGTTAAAACCAGATGAAATTCGTTTAGAAGCCGCGGTAAAGCATCTTCACAACGAAATGGATGCGACTTATGGTAGTCGCAGAATGATGATAGAGCTTAATCATCAAGGTTACCGAGTGGGTCGTTATAAAATACGACGATTAATGCGAAAGTGTAAACTGATAGCTAAACGCCCTCGATTACATAAGTATCCGTGGGCAGGAAAAGCATCAATCATTGTGCCAAATCATTTAAATCGACAATTTAACCCTGAGCAACTGAACACCCATTGGTCAGGAGACATAACGTACATACGAACAGGTCAAGGTTGGTTGTACCTTGCGGTCATCGTTGATCTATGTTCCAGAAAAATAATTAGTTGGGCGTTCTCAGATAAACCAAATACAGAATTAACAATGCGAGCAATACGCCTAGCCGTGAATAAACGGGAGCCGTTAACTGGGATTATATTTCATTCAGACCAAGGTGCTCAATATACCAGTGAGTCGTTTCAGCAATGTTTGCGTGAATTAGGCATTCAACCTAGTATGAGTCGAGCAGGAAATTGCCTAGATAACGCAGTGACAGAGCGTGTCTTTAGAAGTCTAAAGTCTGAACGAGTAAATTACAGAAGATATAAAACGAGACAAGAAGCCAAGGTAGATATTATCGATTACATCGAACCGTTTTATAACCAAAAACGACGACATCATAAACTGGGTAACATCTCACCAGTCGAATATGAGATGAAATTAATGAAAAGTGCCTAACAAAGAGTCCAAGAAAAGTTGACCATTACAGACTAAGGCTGCTACTCGTCATGTTCCCTTACCTGATTGGTTAGCTGATAAAGTATTGGAGCATATCAAAGACAAGGACGATGACATGCTTGTGATTGGTATTACAGGTAAAGCAGCTAGTAGAACCTTCTCGAACTTCAAGACTCGCCATGTAAGCACTAACAAGTCCAAAGGGTTTCACTCATTCAGAGGCATGTACATCACAGCCATGCAACGTGTTGGTGTCGATGAAAACATTACGGCTCAAATAGTTGGTCACGAGAGAGGCAAAACGATGTCTTATGCATACTACTCGCTAGGCCATGAGTTGAGACAGTTGAAAGAGGCTGTAGATAAGGCAGAACAATACTTGAATCAATAGGTTGTCCTGAAGATACACGAAGAGGATAGTCTTAGAGTGGTCGTTGAGAGTTTGGGTTAGTCAATTAAAACTAGCTACCTTTTGGGTTTTTGTAGCTTGCCTTCAAGCCTGCTTGGTAAAACTATACCATTAGAAGTGTACTTATGTAATAGTTCTTTTACTCGTTTGGTCTCACTGTCATTGCAGTCTGGGCCTAATGTAACTTCAATAGAATCCAAGTCATCACCTAATTCCAAATCAAAATATTGTAAAGGCATATCAGCACCATAAACAAAATTTCTAAGTCCCCCTCTAAGAAAATGGTCAATCTGTCCTGTATCCTTCCATGAATTGAACTCGTTCGGAGAAGAAGGAACTATAACAAGCACATAGCGAAACTCTTTTTGGTAATCCCAAACAATATCTTTAATTCTTGATAATTCCTTTCCTAAATAAAAATTGTAGTCGCCATTTTCATCTTTAGTAAAAGGTTTAATTTGGCTCACAGGATTAGGAAAGTACTCAACCGCATTACCAAACACTTCTTGTTGGAAAGGAGGGCAAAGAAACATCCATTTTTCGTTATAAATCTGTTCAAATGGTAATGGGCAATATACCTCACTTTCCACGAAGAAATTTAAAGACTCTTGCGTTGTTAGTTTATACTTTTTAAAAGGAAACTTTGGGAGGCCTATCTTCACTCCATTCAAACCGGAATACCCCCACATGGCGTGACTCTCATATTCGTTAGCACTCCAGCTACTAACAAAGATGAACTTGGACCAATGCTCCTTTGATATAAGTTCACTTTCTTGCCTGTCATCTACATTGTCAAGACGGTTAAATCTTAACGTGCGATTCGTTAATATTAACTCTAAAGTATCAATAGTTGTATAGTGGTGTACTAGCATGACTTTTCTCTTCCATGAATAACATCTTAGGAGAGTTTAGCCTTTTTATTTTTGGATTAAAAGCAGACAAGTTTTACCACAAAAATCTAAGAGGCCAATTCGATAATGATGAAGACCTCTTTCCCCCCCTTAGCCCCTCCTTAAGACAACTCTACGCCACTAAGACAATCTTCAACCATCCTTGTCCCATCTGTATAAGTAAATAGCTCAGATGTGAACGTGAATGGCTCAGGATTACATGTAGATGTCCCAAGAGTTCATGTAGATAACCTGAAGACAAACCTGAAGACCATCCTTGAGAACCTTAAAGACAGCGTACCGCTTCAAGTACACTACATCAACACGATTCCATCAGTACACTTTCCTTACCATTTCGTATCGTTATAGGTTGACATTGAGTTATCGGTACGGTACTAATAGTAAGTCTTAGAGTTATATCGGTACAGTTGAGGAGTTAAACATGGATAATAAATTAGTAAGTAGTAAGTCTCATGGTCAAGGTAAACAACTAGGTTACGTTAGAGTCAGCACGGTTGAGCAGAATACCGCAAGACAACTTGAAGGTATCGAGTTGGACAAGGTGTTCACTGATAAATGCTCAGGGAAGGATAAAGACAGACCTCAACTCCATTATATGCTTGACTATATGAGAGAGGGAGACACTATTCATGTGCATGATATTAGTCGTATGGCGAGGAACTTGAAAGACCTTAAAGACCTCATTGAGACCATCAACGGCAAAGACTGTACGATTATCTTCCACAAGGAGAACTTGAAATTCACTGGAGACCATTCAGACCACATGCAGACTCTTATGCTTCATATGCTTGGTGCTGTCTACGAGTTCGAGAGGTCAATGATTCTAGAGAGACAGAGAGAAGGCATAGCGATAGCGAAGAAGGCTGGTAAGTTTAAGGGGAGACAGAAATCAGTGGATAGGGAGAAGGTGCTAAAGTGTCTTAAAGATGGTCTTAGTATCCGTAAGACTGCTAAGGAACTTGGTATTGCTACTTCAACTGTTCAGGTCATTAAGAAGGAAGTAGAGAAGGCTTAGGGATACTTAAAGGTGTCGCTGAGGACTAATGGATTAGTCGCTGAGTTGTCTCAATATCAGTAGTGAAATATTCTCACTTGTGATACTAAGTTATTGATATTAAATAAGTTATTGACAAAAATAATGACTTTGTGATTAACTGTTATTGCTCAATAAACAGACTAAAGGAGAATCAATATGAATCCAGTAGAGCAACTTAATGACAGCATTGAGAATGTATTGGCTTATTTCGAGCATGACCCTGAAGCATTATCAAAGTGCTTGGCCTCTGAGATTGAACATCTTGTTGACCTCAAGTATCACATGGTTGAGCTTGAGAAAGCTGTGAGGTTAGCTGAAGATAATGCTGTAGTCCTCTCGTATCCTCATTAGTCATTCACCTAAAGGCCATTGTGTTGTCTTCAGTACTATCACGGTGGCCTAACCAACTTCTTCCCCAATCATTTTAGCTTCTCAGCGCGTCTATAAGATCGAGTAAATCCTTAGGAATATCATCGTATTACTGGTGGGTGAAAGTCCTCTCAGAGAGCCATACAGATCGTTATAGAGCTAAATAAGGCTAGGGTTTTCCTTGTTTGAATTGGCTTTGGACTAAGGTTTTATTCGTTGGCGATTTGGTCAGAAAATAATCCAAAAACAACCCAAAAACACGACTCTAAAAACATCGAAATAAAACCAATAAAATCATACACTTAAGCACTCCCTGACCTAAGGAGGAAAAGAAAACAAAAAGAAAAAGAAAAAGATAAACACTATATCTATAAGACTAACTCTAAGACTGTCTTTAAGACTAACTCTAAGACTGTCTACTATCACGTATCTAGTATTAGTCATGGATTGAATTAGTAGTTGATAGACTTAAAGTCATCCTTAAGGGCTGCTCAAGATGGTCACTTAGATTACTTGTATTACTCAGTTAACTACGAGTCTTCCATTTACATATAACCAACCAAGTTAACCCATCAAAGACCATGACTAACAGGTCTCTTAGTCTTTCCTTAAGCTTTCTAGTGTTCTGTCTTAAGCGGGAGCAGGATATCTAGAAGGCTTAATGAAGGTCTAAAAGGTTAGTTAACTGATTTGGGACTATTACATTAGTCTATTGTTCATAATCTCCAGATACTTACACAGGTTAGAGGCTTAGCGTTCCTCCAGACTATGACTCTTTCCTGTGTTCTGTATTTATCTGGTATTTGTATCAGTTAGCGACAGACTTTAAGACTTCTTTATGCCTCTTGTGCTTACCCTTTAGTTTTCCTTTAACACCGTTAAGACGGTCTTCAGGACAACCTTCATCACGACTAAATCATTAACAAATAGGAGAAATAACATGCCTCGTAAAGAGCTAAGAACCAAACCGTATAAAGCAATTACAAACACTGAGTTACGTATCACGCTTACACCTATGAACCTCTTACTACTGAACCAACTACAAATGGAACAGCAAGAGAAGAGAGGCCGTAAGATTAGCGCTAGTACTTTGATTAATGAGTGTATCCACCAGCAACTAAGTTATTAGTTATCAGCAACTAAGTTATTAGTTATCAGCAACTAAATTATTAGGAGAAACTAAATGACCTCACCTAGTTGTAAAGTGTGGGGATGTTACAGACCAAAGAACAACGAGAAGTACTCAGATTACTGTAAGAGACACAGGGAGATTGTTCAGCACAATGGACATCCAACCTTCAAGCCTCCCTCACTCAATAAGAAGTACGCTGGGTATCATAAACCGCTAGAGGACGCTTACAAGGCATCGAGAGAGTGGTTCGATAAAGCCAGAATACCTCACTACAAGTTAGCCTTTGAGAACCTCTTAGACCGAGCTTGTGCATTGGAAGAACTATCACCGTACAGGAGACTAGGAGACTTAGAGATAAGTACTCAGTTACTTCATCTGCTCAAACTATCAGTTAAGCGTAGTGGCGCAGAGGAAACCTTAAGACAGTGGGTATCAATCTATATCGCTGCTAATCATTGTCGTTACTTATTCCCTGACAAAACCACCTATGCCGTATTCATTGTGCGTAAGAGTTTTATCAGGAGAACAAGCTTGCCTCGACACATCACCAAGACTGGTAACACGAGAGACTACAGACTCAACGCTAAACGCTGTGCTGAGATGTTAGCAATCATGGAGCCAATCTTAGAGAAGGCCGTGTACAACCTTGATAGCTGGCAAGAATGTTTTGAGGCGAGAGTAAGACGCTCAGAACATGCTTACAGAGTTGTTAAGGCCAACCTTGATAAGAACCCTAAACACTACCTTGAGGCCGCCCACAAGAAAGCCTTGAGCTGTATCTACGATAAATATTTATAGAGACTAATCCATAACCATTAGTCCATAACGACTAATACATTAGTCCATAACATTAATGGAGAGTTTAATTATGACAAACCAGATAGACCTACAAGACCAAGTAAACAAACTACAAGACACAGTGAACGCATTGAATGCTATATGCCAGCACTACTTAATCGAGCGCCTAGGCGCTTACGAGGGAGCTAAGAAGTACGGAGAATATCTAGACTTCTACAAGCAAGATGCAATCGCTGAGAGAGCCAAACAGGAAGCCTTACAGGAACTCAGAGACAACCTTAATACTGTCATGAGTGACTACAGAGAAAGAGCTAACTCAATGCATTGGGAGCTTGTATTGATGGATGAAGATAAACGTAAAGACTGCCTTAAGAAACTCTGGAATGAGTGTAAGACTGACTTCGAGTTACCCAAGGGAACTAAGCAACCTAGTATCACCATTCCACAACCAACCTTTGAAGACTTGGTTAAGCGTAAGGCTGAGGTGCAAGGCCAACTAGACCACATCAATACCACCTACTTAAACGATTGTATTAACCATTCAGAGAAGAGGATTAAGGAGATTGTGAAGTACACAGAGGCTAAGTATGACAAGGCCATAGGTGAAGCCAAGAGAAAGGACAAGATAACTGAGGCTGACAGAGAGTCTCAAGTAACTAGCTTAATCACTGAAAAGGAGACGGTTATCAAGAGAGGTGTGAGTCAGGAGAAGAGACGTATAGATTCCGCTAAGGCTTCCTTGAAGTGTCACGAGAGACTTACCCACCAACTAAGCCAAGTCAACGAGCTAATCAAAAAGTCACTGTAAGACATCCGTGAGACGATCTGTATGCGCCCCTGAGAAGACTTCAAGACCTGACCTAACTGATTGTATTAGTTAGCTTAAAGTCGATCTTGTAGGGTCTTACAGATCGTCCTAGTTCTATAGACAATTAACTTGTTGGCTCGGGAAAAATTAAAAGGAGAATTAAACTTATGAAACAAGAAGTAACTTTAACCTTCAACAATACCACAGCAACAATCACTTCTGATGATGAAGGAATGTTAGACCTTAATGACATCTGGAGAGCGTTTGACTTAAAAGCTAGTCAATCTCCTAGTCAGTGGCGTGGCAAGACGAAAGAGCATTTGGCTAGTACTGCAAATTTGCAGTTCATAAGAGGACGCAACGCAAAGACCTTAGCAACACTTGAAGCTCTCTATGCCTACGCTATGTGGGTAGACGTTGAGTTCTATATGGTTGTCGTTGAGGCATTCGCTGCGTTAACTCGTGGTGAACCTGAAGAAGCCCTTGAGACCAACTCTAAGCCTGACTCTAAGTCCCTAACAATATTAACAAATACATTAGTCCATAACGACTAAACCATTAGTCCATAACGACAAATACATTAGTCGATAACGGAGGTAACAACATATGACAATCAACTTTGAAGAACTGTGTCCAGTAACACAACAACAAGTCCAAGCCTTAATGAAACAAGGCGACCTAGAAGACCACCAGCAAGACCTCAATGATTCATTAGGTTTAACTAATGGTGACTTCTGTGAGACCACACAGCAACAACTAAGAGCACTATTAGACCATGAACAACACCTTGAAGAAGCTAGTGAAGACTTCGCTATAACAGACTTAAGGACAGTTCAGGGTCTACCAGTACAACTAGAGGACATCCAACCTGACACACTGATTACAGTCAATGGTATTACAGGTAAGGTAGATGACATGATTGAGGCTGGAATAGTCAGTAAATCAGTATACGCTGGTAACTTCGAAGACTATCTCAATGATGCTGAAGCTTGCATGGAGACTGAAGAAGAACCTGAAGACACTGAAGCTTATCGTATAGATAACCCTGAGCTGACTGAGACAGTCTCACAGATTGAAGAGGTCTTAGGCACAGCAACAACCAACGATACAATCTCAGACATATTAGCTGGCAATGAACTAAGTCCAGAAGTACTAGAAGAACTCAGTGAATCCTATGGTGTATCACCTGATAGAGCACAAAGGGAGATTGAGTCTTTGGCTGAGAACTTAATGGGGAGTTTTGAAGACTACCTTGAAGAACAACACCAAGGTATCGACATAAACCACTTATCTGAATGGGTGTCATACGCTGCTAATAAAGATACAAAGGTAATGCAGTTGTACCAGCAAGCGTTAACAGGTGGTCTTAATGGTGACTTGGCTTACTCAGGGGAACTGATAGAAGCTTATAAGAGGTTTTATAGTTTGTACTAAGATAAACAAAAAAGGCGCTGAGGATTAACCCAACGCCTTCTTTAAGACTTCTTTGAGACCTTAATCAATGACCACATCACTGTCTACACTTGTGTCTACTTTACTGTATACAGTTACCGTAAACCATTGATTTATAAGGGCTAATAGAGGCATTTTGCTATTACATCATGCCGCCCATTCCACCCATACCGCCGCCCATGCCGCCCATATCAGGCATAGCAGGAGCGTCATCAGCTGGAGCATCTGCGATCATCGCTTCAGTGGTGATCATAAGACTCGCAATTGACGCTGCAAATTGAAGTGCAGAACGAGTTACTTTAGTTGGGTCAAGAATACCCATCTCTAGCATGTCGCCGTATGTGTCGTTACCTGCATTGTAACCGAAGTTACCAGTACCGTTTTTAACTGCGTTAGTTACTACAGATGCTTCTGCGCCAGCATTAGATGCGATTTGACGTAGAGGAGCTTCCATAGCACGTAGTGCTAGTTTAATACCGTGAGTTTGGTCTTCGTTGTCACCTTTTAGGTCAGCGAATTTAGCTGCTGCACGAACTAGCGCAACACCACCACCAGCTACAACGCCTTCTTCTACCGCTGCGCGAGTAGCGTGAAGTGCATCTTCAACACGTGCTTTTTTCTCTTTCATTTCAACTTCAGTTGCAGCACCAACTTTAATGACTGCTACACCGCCAGCTAATTTAGCTAGACGCTCTTGAAGTTTTTCTTTGTCATAGTCAGAAGAAGATTCTTCGATTTGACCACGGATTTGAGCACAACGACCTTTAATCGCTTCTTCGTCACCAGCGCCATCAACTACTACAGTGTTGTCTTTATTGATAACAACACGTTTTGCAGTACCTAAATCTTCTAGTTGAACTTTTTCTAGCTCAAGACCAATCTCTTCAGAGATAACAGTACCGCCAGTTAGTGTAGCGATGTCTTGTAGCATTGCTTTACGACGGTCACCAAAGCCAGGCGCTTTAACAGCTGCAACTTTAACGATACCGCGCATGTTGTTAACAACCAATGTAGCTAGAGCTTCGCCTTCAACATCTTCAGCAATAATTAATAGCGGCTTAGATGCTTTAGCAACACTTTCTAGAGTTGGTAGCAATTCACGGATGTTAGTGACTTTTTTGTCAACCAAAAGGATGTATGGGCTGTCTAATTCAACAGTGCCATTTTCTTGGTTGTTCATGAAGTAAGGAGATAGGTAACCACGATCAAACTGCATACCTTCAACCACTTCTAGTTCGTTCTGAAGTGCTTGGCCTTCTTCTACAGTGATAACACCTTCTTTACCTACTTTGTCCATTGCTTCAGCGATAAGGTTACCCACTTCTGAATCAGAGTTTGCAGAGATAGTACCAACCTGAGCAATTGCTTTGCTGTCAGCACATTTAGTAGAAAGATTTTTAAGTTCTTCAACCGCAGACAAAACAGCTTTGTCGATACCGCGCTTAAGATCCATTGGGTTCATACCCGCAGCAACTGATTTCAAACCTTCAGTTACAATCGCTTGCGCTAGTACAGTTGCAGTCGTTGTTCCGTCACCGGCTTCGTCATTTGCTTTAGACGCAACTTCTTTAACCATCTGTGCGCCCATGTTTTCAAACTTATCTTCAAGCTCGATTTCTTTAGCAACAGATACACCATCTTTAGTGATGGTAGGAGAGCCAAAAGATTTGTCTAGAACAACGTTACGACCTTTAGGTCCTAAAGTAACTTTTACCGCGTTAGCAAGAATGTTAACGCCTGCAAGCATTTTGTTGCGAGCGTCATCAGAAAAACGTACTTCTTTAGCTGCCATGTTTAATTTCCTCTTAATTCTGTCTAATTGATTATGCTGTTATTCAACAACCGCTAGGATGTCGCCTTCGCTCATGATAAGCACTTCTTCGCCATCTAGTTTTTCGGTTTTAACACCATAGCCATCACTAAAAATCACTACGTCGCCAACTTTAACGTCAAGCGCTTTCACTTCACCATTATCTAAAACTCGACCATTACCAACAGCAACGATTTCGCCACGAGTTGATTTTTCGGCCGCAGAGCCAGTTAGTACGATGCCACCAGCAGATTTACTTTCTTGCTCTTGGCGCTTAACGATAACGCGATCGTGTAAAGGACGGATTGCCATTTTCAAATCTCCTGAAAATTCCAATTTTAAAGTTAAAATTCCCGAACGTCGGGGGGTGAGTTGCGGCTTTCACCTCAACTCGAATGAGTATCTGCGAGCAAAGATGGGGATAGCCTTACTGACTTCAAGGGTTTATGTTAAAAAAAATCTATTTTTGTGGTGTTTTTTGCGATTTTTTTGCAAATTGAAGGATTTGAGGCGTTTACGAGCGATAAAGTGTTTTTATTAAATGAAAACCGAATTGGGTTTTTACCGGGCCATGAATTGTCAAAACTGGTTTTTTAAATACCACATTATCGAACGCTTTAACCATTTGCCCCGGTTTCACCTCACCTAAATCGCCGCCTTTTTTAGCGGAAGGACATTGTGAGTATTTTTTCGCCAGTTGTTGGAAATTGGCACCTTTCGCAAGTTGGTGTTTTAGTTCTTCCGCTTGCTGTTTATCTTTGACCAATATATGGCATACACCTGCTTTCATTTGTTTTAATCCTTATGTTCTCGCCAGTTGGATGAAGCTCTGTCATTATACCCCGTATTTCGTTACTACTATGAGTTGTTAATTAATGAAAAAGCTGTTGTCTTTATCCTTTCAGGGCTTGGCCGCCATTTTACCGTTATCATTAACCCTGTATTTTATATACTGGTTTATGTCGGGCGCTGAAGCACTGTTATTTCCCTACGTCCCACAAGAATACTATTTTCCCGGAATGGGAATTTTAACAACCTGCGCAGTTATTTTACTCACTGGACTTGTGGTTAATCTGTTTTTTGTGCAATGGATGGTATCAACTGCAAACCGACAGGTTGAAAAAATACCGCTAGTCAAATCGGTATATGGAGCCATAAGAGATACCCTAACAGTATTTCAAATTAGCGATAAAGAAAATTCCAAAGCTGTCGTTTCAGTAGAAATTAAACCAGACATGCATTTAATCGGCTTCGTGACTGCCGACCAAGTTGCAGTAGAGATTTTCCAAGACGACGATAAAATCGGAGTGTATATTCCGCTTAGTTACCAAATAGGTGGCTATACCCTGTACGTAAAACGCCAGCAAATAACTAAGTTAGATATTGGTGTTGAAGAGGCCATGCGAATTGCGTTAACCGGTGGCGTCAAAGCGAAACAAAAATAAAACGCCAATTTTAAGCTGTTAACGGTCTGATGGAGAATCGATTTTCGGTCGGTTCTCAGCCTCATCTTTGTCAACATATTCCCCTTCAATAATATCACCATCTGCTTGATTACCACGATTTGAGTAGCTGGTTTGCGTGTAACTGGTGTGAGAATAACTGTGTTGCCCCTGACCTGGTTGGCCAGCTACAACGTTAACGGAAATTTGCTTAAGTAAACTTTTGGCAATAAATGGACGAGTAATAGGTAGTGCCAATAAAAAACCTAAAGCATCTGTTATAAAACCTGGGGTAACTAATAGAATTCCGGCTACCACTAACAATAAACCTTCGGCCATCTCCTGCCCAGGCATAGCGCCTGACTGCATCTTTGATTGAGCCTGCATTAGGGTCGCAATCCCCTGCTGTCGTACAAAATAAGCACCAATAAAGGCAGTAACCACAACAATAGCGACTGTATTCCAACCACCAATTTGCTCGCCGACATTAATTAACAACGCAATTTCGGCTATGGGTAAGATAGCGAACAAAATAAACAATTTAGCAAACACAATACGCTCCTTGATTAAACATTTGATCTGGGGTCGTTTTGTCAATTCACAAGAACCTTTTACAAGCAAGCAAGTATTGAATTCTATACAGTGCTAAAAGATCAAAACACTTTTTTTTGAAATACATGACTTATTATTAATGTCTCCTATGGACAGAGTATAAAAGGTGTAATAATGAGTTCGCAATTTTGTATAGTTTTAACCACTTGCCCAACGAAGAAACAAGCTGAAAAAATTGCTAGTGAGTTGGTAAACCTTAAGCTCGCTGCTTGCGTGCAGATATCTCAGCCGATAACATCGTTTTATCATTGGGAAGATGAAGTCGTTACTGACGCAGAAATGCACTTAATAATAAAAACAATGTCGAATAAATTAGATGATGCACTTAAGTTGACTTTAAGCTTGCATCCCTATGATATTCCTCAGTGGATTATTCTTGATAATGCCTCCGCCAGTGAAGCATATTTAAATTGGATTGAAAGTAGCCTTAAATGAACTTTAGACGTCTTATATTGTTAACCGTATTTGTATTATTACCTTGGATGAGCTTAGCTCAAAGCAACCAAGCTTTTGATGATTTATTCGCAGACGAACCGACATTTTTGCCTGTAGAGCAAGCATTTCAGTTTGATTTTGACCAGAAAAACGACCAGCTTTTTTTGCGTTTTAATATTGCACCGGGATATTACTTATACAAAAACCAATTTAAGACAGTGGTAAAAAACGCTGAAATTAGTCAGCCAATTTACCCTGAAGCACTTATCAAAGAAGACGAGTTCTTCGAAGAGCCTCAGCCTGTTTTTTACGACCAAGTAGAGATCAACTATAGCGTACTCAGGTCGGAAAAAGATGCGGTAGTAAAACTTCAGTATCAAGGCTGTGCTGATGCGGGTTTATGTTATCCACCAACGGTTCAAGTGGTTTATTTGGACGAGGTGCTTGAAGCAGCAAGTACAACACTAAACACCCAAATGAATCAAAGTAGTGGGGCCAAACCAAACAATGATTCAGTGCCAGTTTCTCAACAATTTGAGTTAGCAGACTTACTCAAAGGTGAACAATTACTTATCCTCAAATTAGCTGCTTTTTTATTGTTGGGGATTGGCTTAGCCTTTACGCCTTGTGTTTTCCCTATGTACCCAATCCTATCCAGTATTGTGATTGGTCAGGGTAAATCAATCAGTACCTCAAAAGCATTTAGTTTATCTTTTATGTTTGTGCAGGGCATGGCAATCACCTATTCAATATTGGGATTAGTCATTGCATCCGCAGGTGCTCAATTTACCGCGTATTTACAGAACCCTTATATTTTAGGGGGGTTAATCGTTATTTTTGTGTCTCTTGCATTCGTGATGTTTGGTGCGTACGAATTGCAATTGCCGTCTAAATGGCAAGAAAAACTTAATGGATTGAGCAATAAACAAAAGAGCGGCAGCTTTATTGGTGCTTTTGTGATGGGCGTGATTTCGGGATTAGTTGCCTCTCCTTGCACCACGGCACCGTTAACTGGCATTTTATTATATATAGCCGAACAGGGTGATCAGTTGCTAGGCTTCTTTGCATTGTATGCATTGAGTTTAGGAATGGGCATACCACTGATCTTGTTTGGGGTAACTGGCGGTAAATTACTTCCTAAAGCAGGCAATTGGATGAACGTAGTGAAAGTTGCATTTGGCTTTATGATGCTCGTTGTTGCTCTGACCTTTTTAGAGCGCTTAGTCAGTAATATTTGGATCGAATATGTGTGGTCTGTGTTAGGGCTTTCTGCTTTTACGTACTTTTATGTGATGAACCTCAATACTGCTACGACCCTTTGGAAGGGGATCCGCAGCCTAGTTATTTTTGCGGGGTTAATTGGCTCAGTATTATATGCTTATCACCAGTTCAACCAAAGCCACTCGACCGCAATAACAGCGGCAACATCTTCAACAAATATTGACGGCAGTAATCACCCTAAATTTATACTGGTGAAAAACTTACAGGACTTTGAAGAAAAGTTAACTGCAGCCAACGCACAAGGAAAATCAGTGATGGTCGACCTTTATGCCGATTGGTGTGTGGCTTGTAAAGAGTTCGAAAAGTACACCTTCCCAGCTCCTGAAGTAGTGGATGCCCTATCCGATTCAGTTTGGATGCAAATCGATCTCACGGATAACACTGCCACTAATATTGAATTTCAACAAGCCTTTGACGTATTGGGATTACCCACTATTCTATTTTTTGATTTACAAGGCAATGAATTGTCCTCTGCAAGGGTAACCGGATTTATGAAAGCCGGCCCCTTCGCAAAGCATGTAAATCAGGTATTAAACTAACGGTTGCTGAGAAGCAAAGGGTCAGTTTAGCGCTGCATCGTTAAATGCTGAGATGAGCTGAATTTTGACTATTAGTCCGCCGCTATAGCGTTTTCCTATGCTTGTTAAAATGAAGGCAAATAAGGATCTTCATGTTTTGGGTAGGCGACTAGCAGAGGCTATTTATCTAAGCTGCGAAATATTAAAGGGATTTAATTTTGTTTACTGCAACCAGCTTTTCGCAAGCAATGCAGCGGTTTCATCTTCAGGCACTGGTTTAGAATAAAAATAACCTTGTAGGTGATTACAACCATGTAATTTAAAGAAATCAATTTGTTCTTGTTGTTCAATACCTTCAGCTACACAATACATATCAAGGCTCTCAGCCATGCGCAGCGTAGTTAAGACTAAGGCTTCGTTACTCTTGTTCTTACCAATATCATCAACAAAGCTTTTATCCACTTTGAGTACTTGAATAGGAAACTCTTTTAAATATTTGAGCGATGAATAGCCGGTACCAAAATCATCGAGCGCAATAATAAATCCATGTTCGCGCATAGACTCCATATAATGCAATGCGCGCTCATAGTCTCTCATCAATGCACTTTCGGTAATTTCAAATCGTAACGTCGAAACCGGTAACCCATACTGCTCTAATAACAATACAATATGGTCAATGGAGATTTGTCGTTCAAAATGTCGCGCTGAAAGGTTAACGGATAAATACACCTCTCGCCCTTTACTCTGCCATTCGCTCAACACCGGCATAGCGCGCTCTAACGCATCCCATGTCATATTCTCAATCAGTCCTAACTCTTCAGCCACAGGAATGAATTGATCCGGCGGAACCATGCCATTAGTGTCAGGCCAGCGCATTAATAACTCAAATCCACCTACCACACCGGTATTGATATTAACGATTGGTTGGTAATAATTGATAAAGGCCTTACTTTGATGGGCCTTTTTCAAGCGATTTTCCATTAATAATCGGTCTTGCGCTTTTTCATTCATATGTTGCGTGAAATACTGAAAATCACTGCGCCCTTGCTCTTTTGCGTGGTACATCGCTAAGTCTGCGTTTCTCAACAGTTCTTCAGGCGTGTCTGCATCGCCAGGGTAAATCGCGATACCCACGCTAGAGGACACACTAACAGTTTGATTACCCAATTGTATTGGCGCTTCAAGAATCTCAATAAGCTGCTGAGCCAAAATACTCAGGCGATCAGGGTGTTTAACTTCTTCAACCATGACAACAAATTCATCACCACCTAACCTAGCCACGGTGTCATCTTGTCGCAATAAATTAGTTAAACGCTGAGCAACAACCTTGAGTAGTTCATCACCGGCTTTATGCCCTAAACTATCGTTAACCTGTTTAAAGCGGTCTAAATCGATAAAAAATATACCCATTTTAGATTTGTGTCTGGCTGCGTGATCAATACCATGCTTAATTCTATCTAACAGTAACGTTCGATTGGGAAGGTTAGTCAGGCCATCAAAATTAGCTAGGCGGCGAAGTTCATTTTCAGCCTCTTTTTGCTCGCTAATATCCGACATGATCATCAAATAATAATCAATTTCACCCTGCGCACGCATACTGGCAATGGAAGTCATATTAATCAGCACGTTAGACACTTTGTCGTTGTCGATTACTAGTTGCTCCTCCCCTTTCCAATGCCCTGTCACTCCAAGCTCGGATAGTTTTTTCCAGAATCGAGGAGGATATTCAGCGTTCAGCTTAAATAAGCGGTTTAATTGTGTTTTTAGGTCGCCATTTTCATCAATACCAAAGGCTTCACAAAACGCAGTGTTAACGGCTACCGGCACCATCTCGGTATTAAAAATAACAACCCAATCCCGAGTATGTTTAAATGCCTCACCAAATAATCTAACCTTTTCTCGATCCGCGACTGTTTCTGTCACATTGCTATAGGTTCCCGCGACAACACTTCTTAATCCGCTATGGTCAACAACTTCATTACCCACATCACGATACCAAAACCATTCACCGTTTCTGGCCCGCAATCGATAAGTGACATCTAAACCGTGACTATTTTTATCAATAAATGCCTGCCAGTTAGATTCAAATAATGCTCGGTCATCTTCGTGAATCAAATCAAGATGTGCATCAAAACTCATTAAATTATCATCAGATTTGTAATCTAACTCATCAGAGATTCTCGGCGCATAAAACTGGTTGGTATCTGAGCGCCACTCCCAAACATTACTGTTACTCGCACTTAACGCCAAAGTTAGTCGGTTTTTGCTCTGCAGAGCTTGTCCGTGAGCTGCCATTACCTGTTTATTTTGAAGATCCCGTCGATACCACCAGAACAACACCAAAGACACGAAAATAAAAATGTAAATGGCGTACGCTGCGGGAGACAACCAAGGCGAATATTTTACGAAAATATGCACAGAAGCAGGTGAGCTCTCAACACCAGTGGTAGGATCAAAAGCAATCGCAGAAAAAATGTATTCGCCTGGATCTAATTTAGGGAAGGTAACTTGAGAGTCTGTCGTTGCCGGATAAATATAACTGTCGGTGCCATCAAGTCTATATTGGTATTGAGTGGTGTTTTGATGTTCAAACGACAGCGTAGAAAACTCAATGGTTAAGCCTGCATCTTTATGATCAAGAAGCACCACCCGTTTATCCAAATTCACCAAAGGCATTTTTAATGAGTTAGAGCTTAGCTTGATAGACGTAATGCTGACTTGGGGTGGGTTTCCATCATGTGCTTCAAACGCTAAAGGATCAAAAATGGTTAACCCTTTCTGAGAGCCGTATACCAAGCGTCCATCCTGCAACACTATATGCGACAAGCCATTAAATTCTTTTCCGTCTAGTCCTTGGGAAATTCCGTACTGCTGGAGATAGGGGCCTGAGGGATCAAACTTAAGCAAACCAGCATGGGAACTCATCCAAATCGAACCGCTCTTATCTTGGTGGATGCCATAAATCATATTACTGGGCAATAGATCTTTTTTGTCGAAGCCATACTTAGGTGTATAGATCGTCGAATCTAACCCCACCAGACCAGCTCCTGGGTAAGCGATCCAAAGCGTCCCATTATTATCTTCAACGATACTTTCTGGATATACAGGTTGCCCCATACTTGCTCGTTCTAATTTGTGCACACTTTGCAGCGAGTCACTTTGCGTATTATAAGCCCACAACTGTTCTCTTTGAGCTATCCATAATATGTCTTTGAACAGTTTGCTAACACTCAAGAAGCCGTAAGACGCGCTAGCATCAATTTGCTCATTCAAAGTATCGACTTCTGTTACCACACCAGTGACCGCATCATATTTATAGAATTTTTCTAAATTGCTTAACCAATAAAAACCATTATTATCTTTGGCAAAGCTATCCATTCTGCTATTTAAAAGCTTAGCAACGTCTGAGTTAACACTCTTCGGTGGAGAAAAGGTATTGGTAATAGTATCGAAAGACCATAGCCCACCGTCAGTATTCAACAATAATGTTGTATCACCAAAAGTTTCTATGTCTCTGATTCTGGCCCTTTTGAGCCCTACAATATCTTCTGTAAACCAATGTCCGCGCAATTCATGTTCTTTGAGATCATAATAATTCAGGCCATTACTGGTACCAATCCATAAACCGTCATCATTAAACTGCGCAAAAGACTTCACACTGTTACTGCTTAACTGAATGGTTTCATCTTTGTTTTGACTCACGTTTTCGAATTTAACACTTTGCGTCGACCAGTACAGCGCACCATCGAAGGAAGATCCAATCCACAGGTTCCCTTTGTTATCCATATCGACGGCAGTAACGTTATCGGATGATAAGTAGTAGCGACTATCGGAAGGACTAAAATAATGCTGCAGTTGAGCAGATGGCGGATCATAACTGAACAAGCCTTGCTCTGAACCTATGTATAAACTACCGTAACTTGTTTCATAAATTTCTAAAATAGGAATGCTCAAAGCATGATCGATGAGACCAAATTGATTATTCTCATCGAACATTAAGCAAAATAGGCCTATTTCACTGCCGATCCATATTTTGTTATCACTGGCTAAAAACAATTTAGTGATAGGTTCATCACTCGTCTTGTCCTTTAATTTTATCTGACGTTCGTTACCTGTATTGAGCTCAATCTCGAACAAACCATCGCTGCGCCCCAACAAAAGTCTATCCTCTAAAAACAGCGTGGCATTGATTTGGTATTTAGCGACTTGTTTATATTCGGGCAATTTATATAACAGCGATGCTCTTCCCAAATCAGGGCTAACGATATAAACACTGCGCTCTGTGGACACGATAATTTGGTTATTTGCCAATTGGTTGATACTAGTGACCCTATCAGACCAAGTACTTTCACCCTCAGAAAAGTCCTCGATGAGGGTAGTCTCCCCGGTTTTTGTGTCGATTTTAAATAAGCCGGACCGTCGAGTACCAACCCAAATATTTTGATTGTTATCTTCGAAGATTGTGTCGATAGAAATATCGGCAAGTTGCATTTGATTACCATCAAAATGCTTAACTCGATAACCATCAAATCGATTCAGCCCGGCTTGGGTTGCTACCCATAAAAAACCACTTGAATCAATTAGTAAGTCATTGACGGTGTCTTGAGACAACCCTTGGGAAGTTGATAACTGAGTAAATTTGGGTTCGTTGATTAACGGTGCGGCTGAAACCTGAGATACGCTAAAAAATGCAAAACTTGCACACAACACGAGTCTAAGAAACTGACAGAAGTGAGTTAATCCGCAAACAACAACACGATTTTTAAGCTTTTTAAACAAACTTAAAAGTACCCCACAGTTCAATCTGTTATAGATTTAGAATGTAAAATTAATGAACAAAATCTGAGTTTACACAGGTTAGCCCAAGAACAATAGAAAAAACCGGCTATCAAAGGCCAAACTAAACTAAAGTTCTATATGCGATTAATACTCAACATCAGTTAATAATCAACGATTCTAATTAAACCATCTACATTGTTTTAAAAATCAGTTATACAATCAACGAGTGCCAAATATCTTATCACCGGCGTCTCCTAATCCTGGCAATATGTAACCTCGGTGATCTAATTTTTTATCTATCGCTGCCACATATATGTCAACATCAGGATGTTTTTTAACCACCTCTTTGATTCCTTCAGGCGCGGCCACCAAAAAAAGCCCGAGTATCTTTTTACACTTTTTCTTTTTTAACAGATCTATGGTGGCGATTAATGTTCCACCCGTGGCTAACATGGGATCAACAATTAACGCGGTACGCAAATCGACATCTTTCACCACTTTATCAAAATAGGCTACCGGCTCTAGTGTTTCTTCATCACGATATAACCCAACAACACTTATTTTAGCATTCGGAATCAACTGCAACACACCATCCAACATTCCTAACCCAGCCCGGAGGATTGGTACCACAGTGATTTTCTTACCTTTAATTTTGGACACTTCGATTGATTCTCCTGTCCAACCAGGAATATTGACTTTTTCGGTTTTCAAATCCCGTGTCGCTTCATAAGTTAAAAGGTTGCCAACTTCACTGGCTAGCTCGCGAAAATCTTTGCTACTAATCCCTTTAGCTCGCATCAAACCAATTTTGTGCAAAATCAACGGGTGTTTAATTTCATGTACTGCCATAAGTGATCCTTTAATCTAATTGAACTGTTTGCACATAATGTATGAGTTCGGGATAGAACTCCAAAAAATCTTGTTCTATCTCATCATGATACAAATTCATAAATTGATAACCGTCTTGTGCGAATTTAATGCGCATATTTAGACGTTTTTCAATCTGTTGATAAGCGCCAAAACAATTTTCCCGGTCATCATAATTTTGTAACCATCGATGTTTTAATAAACCTGCACGAACAGACGCAAAGTGTTGACTGTGCTTAAGCGGTTCTGCTTTCAATTGCTGATAAAATTCAGTCAGCACCTGTTGTTTCGGTTGAGCGGTAAAATTTTGCCAATGTACAGATAATAAATGATCGAAATAAATATCAATAATAACACCAGAAATACGCCGTAAATCGGCTGGAAACTTTTTTCTCATCGCACTAACAACTGGGTGATGATCTGTGTAAGAGTCAATTTTTCTATGTAAACGCACACCATGCTGCACTGCGCCAGGAAGATGTTGTAAATTACTTCCTTTTACAAAGTCCCCTAAAAAATTACCCATTAAGCTCGTTTGGGATACATGAGCTAGATGAATATGGGCTAAATAATTCAATAAATATTACCTTTTGCGCTAAAACCTAAAAAAGATGCAGGAAACTTCGCTGATAAGACCAGTATTTTGCTGCTAATTAACCACTATTCTCTATAATTACTACAAACAACTTTTAATTGATTGTTTTTCAGGCGATTCTTATTTGACTTTAACCAGATTTACGTTAAGAGTATCGCAACAATGAAATTTAAAAGAAGATAGCGACAAATTCGTGAAATTTTTATTATTAAACGGTCCAAACCTTAATATGCTGGGAAAGCGTGAACCCACGATATACGGGTCGAAGACTCTACAAGATATTGTAGATGAATTGAAAATTCTAGCAAATCAGGAAGGTGTTGAATTGCAGCATCTGCAGTCCAATGCGGAACATGAACTGATAGATAGAATTCATGATGCTATGGGGGAAGTAGATTTTATTATTATTAACCCCGGTGCATTTACCCATACTAGCGTGGCTATTAGAGACGCTTTATTAAGTGTTAGCATTCCGTTTATTGAAGTGCACCTTTCAAATGTGCACGCACGAGAAGAATTTAGAAAACATTCCTATTTATCCGATATTGCCAAAGGGGTAATTTGTGGATTAGGAGATTACGGTTATAAAGCAGCTTTAATTGCTGCCAAACAACATTGCCAAATTAATTTAATGAGTAACTAAAGAGAGCTTAAATGGATATTCGTAAAATAAAGAAATTGATAGAACTAGTTGAAGAGTCTGGTATTTCGGAACTTGAAATTACCGAAGGTGAAGAGTCAGTACGCATTCATAGGGCTAGCGCTTCTTCACAAGCTCCCGTGCAATACGCACCAGCTCCAGCACCTGTAGGCGCGGCTGCTCCAGCCCCAGTTGCCGCAGCACCAGCCGCAACTCCAGAAGTGTCTGGTCATGTGCTTAAATCTCCTATGGTTGGAACTTTCTATCGTTCAGCTTCACCAAGTTCACCTGCTTTTGTAGAAGTGGGTCAAAAAGTGAATGTTGGAGATACTTTGTGTATCGTTGAAGCAATGAAAATGATGAACCAAATCGAGGCAGATAAAGCAGGTGTCATAAAACAAATTTTGGTAGAAAACCAAGAGCCTGTTGAATTTGATCAACCCATGTTCGTAATCGAATAAGCGAGCCAATTATCATGCTTGATAAAGTCTTAATTGCGAACCGGGGTGAAATAGCACTTCGAATTTTGCGTGCATGTAAAGAGATGGGAATTAAAACCGTCGCTGTACATTCCACCGCAGATAAGGATCTGAAACACGTTTTGCTTGCAGATGAATCAATCTGTATTGGCAAAGCTTCAGCCACAGAAAGCTATTTAAATATCCCCCGAATCATTGCCGCTGCTGAAGTATCTAATTCAGTTGCTATCCATCCAGGATACGGTTTTTTAGCTGAAAATGCAGAATTTGCAGAAGCAGTTGAAAAAAGTGGTTTTATTTTTATTGGTCCTAAACCTGAAACTATCACATTGATGGGCGACAAAGTGTCGGCAATCAAATCTATGAAAGCAGCGGGTGTTCCATGTGTGCCAGGTTCTGATGGTCCTCTTAATGACGATCCAGAGCGCAACAAAGCCATTGCTAAACGAATCGGTTACCCAATTATCGTTAAAGCAGCTGGCGGTGGTGGCGGACGAGGCATGCGCGTTGTGCGTGAAGAGTCAGAACTAATCAATGCGATTTCCATGACTCAAAGCGAAGCCGGTGCGGCCTTTGGTAATGCTACTGTGTACATGGAAAAATTCTTAGAAAACCCACGTCACGTTGAAATTCAAGTGCTGTCTGATGGTCAAGGTAATGCAGTTCATTTAGGTGAACGTGATTGCTCAATGCAACGACGTCATCAAAAAGTAGTGGAAGAAGCACCTGCACCGGGCATTAATTCAGAAACCCGTGAGCGAATTGGTGAGCGTTGCCGTAGAGCCTGTATCGAAATTGGCTATCGTGGCGCGGGAACCTTTGAGTTTCTTTATGAAAACGGCGACTTCTATTTCATCGAAATGAATACACGTATTCAGGTTGAACATCCTGTCACAGAAATGATCACTGGTGTGGATTTGATTAAAGAGCAACTTCGTATTGCTGCTGGTCAACCTTTATCCATTGAACAAAAAGATGTTCAGATTCGCGGTCATGCCATTGAATGTCGAATCAATGCAGAAGATCCAGCGACCTTTATGCCTAGCCCTGGAAAAATTAATATGTTCCATTCGCCAGGTGGTTTCGGTATTCGTTGGGAATCTCATATATATGCCGGGTACAGTGTACCTCCTCACTATGACTCTATGATCGGTAAGTTAATCGCTTATGGAGAAAATCGTGACGTGGCAATTGCGAGAATGCGACATGCCCTTGATGAATTAGTTGTAGAAGGAATTAAAACCAACATTTCCCTACAGCAAAGCATTATGGCAGATGAAAACTTCTTTAACGGTGGTACAAACATCCACTATTTAGAGAAAAAGCTTAAACTCGCATAATCTATGACGTAAAGGGCCTATCTAGTCTAAATTAGGTAGGCCCTGATTATTCCTCTCCCTGCTATTCAATAATTTTTCGTGTCCGTATTGCTATCTCTGTACTGCTTCAACGACTTTTAAAATATTAAACTTGAGCTCATTCCATTTACTGTAGTAAGTTTTCGATACTATATGTATTCGAACGGTATTTTTGTGAATCTAACACCAAGCCTCTTATTGCCTTTTCTGGCGCTTATTTGCCTTCCTTGCCTAGCTCAAATCGATACCACTATGGACGATGAACACACCAAAAAACCACTTTGGGAGGCAGGTATCGTCGGTGCTGGATTTAGCACCCCAGAATATCCAGGCGCAGCTAAGAATCACAACAATGGGTTTGTAGTCCCTTTTTTTATTTATCGCGGCGATATTTTCAGAATAGGCGAAAATAGCGTTATACGTGCGGTTGCGGTGGAAAAGGATTGGATAGAAATAGATTTGTCTATTGATGCTGCTTTTAGCGCAGACTCCAGTGACGACTCAGTGCGCGCCGGTATGCCCGATCTGGATTTTGTCTTCGAGGTAGGCCCACAAATTCGTCTTAAGCTTTTCGAAAGCGGTAAAAAAGCCACTGGTCTTCAGCAAATCCAATTAAAAGTACAAAGTCGCGCGGTATTCTCAACTGATTTTTCATCATTATCCCACCGAGGATATGTGTTGAACCCAGAATTGACCTACCAATACATTGGCACATTGCAATCCGAAGATCGCTTTAGAATTAGTGTATCGCCTAGTTGGGGCACAGAAAAACTGCACGACTATTTTTACCAAGTTGATAGCCAATTCGCCACCCAACAGCGGCCTGCATACGATGCAAAACAAGGCTATTTGGGTCTGGAACTCTCTACCGGCTACATGTTCAATGTGACCCCTACTGTTCGCATGTTTATGAGTACGACCTATCATTTCCATAATGCAGCCGCCAACCTCGACAGCCCCTTATTAGTGGATAAAAATAATTATGCTTTTGGAGCAGGTGTAATTTGGCAGATTAAAAAAAGCAGCGAATATCAAAACTAAAAGGCGCAAAATACATTCCCATTGTGCAATTCAGCTATTCTTGAGTCATGTATTATAAAACTTTGATTTACATCAATGTTTCGAGCGTTTTTGGTTGAGCCAGATCAATATCAGAAAAATTCAATGCCGTAAGCTTTCCCCATCAAACTTAAACACATATTTCGATGGAGAAACACATGAAAAAACTAGCAGTCTATCTTGCTGTAGCTATCGCTCTTGGCGCTACTAATGCACAAGCCTACACAACCGGTGATATGATTTTACGTGCCGGTGTAACCACTGTTGCACCAGATGAATCAAGCAGTAATGTTTTTATCGGTAGCACGGATGTTGGTGTTGGCGTGAATGTAGATAACAACACTCAGTTAGGATTAAATTTTGCGTATTTCTTGTCACCCAATTGGGCGATTGAAGTACTAGCAGCAACGCCTTTTGAACATGATATTGGTTTAGACACAGTGGGCGCATTAGGCTCAACAAAACACTTACCGCCAACTATCTCAGCTAATTACCACTTCTTAGATGCCGATAGTGCATTTCAGCCTTATGTTGGTTTAGGTGTTAACTACACTATTTTCTTCAGTGAAGATTTCACCGCAGCCAATCAAGAAGCGGGCTTTAGTGACTTAGAGTTAGATGACTCTGTTGGTTTGTCTGCACAAATCGGCTTTGATTACATGTTGGACGACAATTGGTTTGTTAACGCTTCAGCGCGCTATATAGATATCAGCACTGAAGCAACATTTACTAATAATGGGACTGCTGGAACAGTGGATGTGGATATTGACCCATTTGTTTATTCACTGACTGTTGGTTATAAATTTTAAACCAACCCCAAACGACGATCAAAACGGGCACTGAAGTGCCCGTTTTTTTTTGGCTAAAAATTCTGTCGTCTATTTATCTGCGTTAATACTATTTTAAGGTAAACTTTCTATAATGATAGGGAAGATCAATATGCAATTTGTAACTGACTTAACCTATTGTCAATTTCCCAACCGATTGCTGTAAATGAAAAAGAATCAATTATTATGCGTATTTTATTAGTAGAAGACGACCACGCGTTATCGGAAGCCTTAAGCAAATCATTGCGAACCCAAGGCTATGCCGTTAATTGTGTGTTCAACGGCAAAGACGCGATAGCCGCGCTAAACTCAGACGATTGCAATTTAATGATTCTTGACCTTGGATTGCCGGATATGGATGGGTTAACCTTACTTGATAAAATCCGCAAACAAAAAAACCCGATTCCAACACTGATATTAACCGCCCGTGACTCTACCTCGGATAAAATCCAAGGCTTAGATAAGGGCGCAGATGACTATCTGCCAAAACCTTTTGAAATGTCAGAATTATTGGCCCGTTTACGTGTGATGGAAAGGCGGTTAGGCACCTCTCAACAGTCCTTAGTAACCTGCGGACCAGTCAGCCTAGATATTACTCATCACTTATTGATAATTGATAATCAACCAATAGAAACCTCCCGTCGTGAATTTACCCTGCTGAAATCCTTAATGGAAAATCTTGGGCGTATTCAATCCAAACAACAACTGGAATCTAAGCTATATGAATGGGGCGATGAAGTGGCAAGTAATACAATCGAAGTTCACATTCACAATCTGCGCAAAAAATTACCTGAAGATTTTATTAAGACCGTTCGTGGTGTAGGCTACAGTATAAATCAGCGAGCCTACCCTGCTTAAATGGATTCAATTCGTAAATATCTGACTTTACTTCTTATCAGTGCCATCGCGCTGATTAGTTTCATTGCCGCACTGCAAGGGTATCGTTCAGGAATGCAAATGTCGTCGGTTTTATTCGACGCTGAATTGAAAACACTCGCTCAGAGTATTACTAACCTACCTAATCAAATTAACGATACGATTCCCGCGTCAAATGAAGATCTAGCGATTCAAAGTTGGTCAGCTAACAACTTAGTTTTGCGCACAAGTAATGTGCCATTAACCCCAATAGCGCCGTTTGAAATCGGTTATTCCGACCAGAACTTCAATGCCCAACGATGGCGGGTTTACGCTAGCTTCAATCAACAAACCTTTACTTGGGTTTTTGTTGCTCAGCCTTTAAAAACTCGGTTTGAGCTTACCGAAGAAATGATGATTTCAGCGATGACACCATTTTTTGTTGCTATCCCAGTTTTAGCGTTAGCGATTTTCTTGCTCGTTACCTATGGTTTAGCACCGCTGCGGGAACTAACCAGTCAGTTGTCTACTCGACGAGAAAACGACTTTTCGGCTATTGAGCTGTCTCGAACGCCAGAAGAGTTATTGCCAACGGTGAACACTCTTAATAGTTTGTTAACCAGGTTGAATTCCGCATTTGAGCGGGAAAAGCAATTTGCCAGTCATGCCGCACACGAGTTAAGAACGCCACTGAGCGTACTGAAAATAAATTTGCACAATTTACAGCAGAGTCAATGCTCAGACTACGAAGATATTAAACATTTACAACAAGATACTGATCGAATGATTCATGTTGTAAATCAAATTTTGCTATTAAGTCGTACCAACCCTGAAATAATTTCAGCCAACTTTGACACTTTTGATCCTTATAAAATAGCGCAGAAAGTCATTTCCGATATTTATGTAAATATCGATAAAAAAAACCAAAATATTGAACTCAATGGTGAGTCTTGTGAATTTCGGGGAAATGAATTTGCGCTTTACACCTTGCTGCAAAACCTGATTAGTAATGCCAATAAATACACACCAGAGAATAGTGATATACGGATAAACTTAAGTCTGGATGATAAATGTTTACACATTAACGTTGACGATTCAGGGGCCGGTATTCCCGAACATGAGCAAGCTAAATCTACCTTACGTTTTTATCGTGGTCAGAATCATCAAAAAAGTAAAATCGAAGGAAGTGGATTAGGCTTATCCATAGTCGAACAAATAGTCGCTATGCACAATGGCAAGCTTACACTAGGTAAATCCGACTTAGGTGGTTTGAGTGTGCTTGTTGAGCTTTATTCTGCATGAAAAACTTGCTCACCAGAAGGATTCAAAACGTCTTGCAGAAATTGATGATAGGGTTTGTTGCGCTATCATTTAACGCCTTTGCCATCGACGAAATTACTATCACGATTCGAAATCATCTATTTTACCCGCCAGAAATTGATATTCCGCAGCACAAAAAAGTAAAAATCACCTTTATCAATCAGGATGATACTCCTGAAGAAATTGATAGTTTCGACCTCAACAGAGAAAAAGTAGTGTTTGCAAATAGTCGCTCAAGTATTTACGTCGGTCCTTTAGATGCCGGTAGGTATCGTTACTTTGGAGAATATCACCCCAATACAGCAATTGGCTTTGTTAACGTCGTGTCCACTGAGGAGAATCAAGATGTTAAGTAATACAGTGGTGCTTTTCTTAAAAGATGCGTTACCGATCTTTTGGGCGATAGCCATTTTAATCGTCTTGATACCGAACTGGCGGCACTGGCTACCTCTTGGTATTGCTTGCGGCATTATTGTTTGCTTGAGCGTATTCAAAAATATCGGTTACATCTCTGAATTAGCAGATGGCTTGGGATTTGAATTTTTAAAAATCATTTTGCTTATTCTGTGTTACATCTTTGCGCTGTGCTTTTTTGTTAATCGTCCCCTTAGACTCAGTTTGACCGCCCGTGTTTTAGCCACATCTTTTGTTACTTGTATCATCATTCTAAATGCCAGCAACCTATTGCTGTTTTATGTCAGTTTCTGGCAAGTCAACGAACAGAGTAATTCGTTATTTTTAGGGTTAATTTTAGGTATTGGAATCTGTACAAGCATTGCCACGTTACTTGTACTGCTATTAAAACCATTACAAAAAGTCAAAGTGGCCCGCTATCTGTTTTTAATATTTGCTGTCGGTCAGTTCTCTCACATCGCCAATTTATTGCAACAGACAGACTTGGTCACCTCACAAAAAATTTGGAGCACTGAGCAATTCATTTCAGATGAAAATGAGATCGGCCAATTTCTTACCACATTGATAGGTTACGAGTCATCGCCAACAGGATTATATATTTTGATTTATTTAGCAGCTTTGATAGTGCCGATTTTGATGGGCTGTTTCCTGAACACAACAAGAAGCGTATTTATGGAGCAAAAAATATGAAGCTTTTCAGCTTTTTATGTGTACTCATAAACTTGATATTTTGCCCGCTGGTCTTCGCCGATGAAGGCTCTGTCGACAAGGTATACCACCCCTATGTTCTACCAAATGAGCGAGAAGTAGAATGGCGATTTGCCTCGCGCCAGAATGATGACGGTAACTTGCTAACCCAACGTTTTGCCTTTGGAACTGCAGTTTCAGAATACATGACTCTAGAATTCTATTTAGTCGCAGCCAGAGACGAAAACGACGACTTTGGCTTAGCATCTTATGAAGTAGAAGCTCGCTGGATGCTGACAGAACAAGGACAGTATTGGGCTGACTGGGGCGCGCTGTTTGAAATTGAAAAAGCCCATGACAGAGACCTATGGGAAGCAACGTCTGGTATTTTGATCGAAAAAGAATTTGGTTCTACTAGTTTAACCACTAACTTTTTACTCAGTTATGTATGGGGTAACGATAGAGGTATCGATACCGAAAGCGAAGTCATTCCCCAATTCAGGCTTAAATACAGATATCG
The DNA here is from genome assembly GCF_018860635.1 of Aliiglaciecola lipolytica. Taxonomy (GTDB): domain Bacteria; phylum Pseudomonadota; class Gammaproteobacteria; order Enterobacterales; family Alteromonadaceae; genus Aliiglaciecola; species Aliiglaciecola lipolytica_A. Next base: position 216,128 of record NZ_JAHKPT010000017.1, on the reverse strand, counting down.
TTGGCACCCATGGCTTCAACCCTCAGTAGAAATCTATACAGGAGAAAACTTTGTCGGTATCGGCCCTGCATTTATGGGTATCCAACGCTACCAAGGGCAAAAACAATTAAAATGGGAATTAGGTTTTATCTCCGGTTTCAATGGCGATAGCAAAGACCATACTTTACGCTTTGTGCTCGAGTACGAATTTTAAAGTTCGGACGCAAACCCCTATTCCCCATCCAAAAACTTAATCTGTATTCTCAAAGCTTAAGGTTCGCTTAAGGTTGATAACTTACTCTATCTCCATTGTGGTTTAGATTAAGTAATTTATGCGTCTTTTGCTGTTAACCCTGTTTATATTAATACACTTCCAATCGAGTGCTTTACCGGCACCCGACTTTCAATTGCAAGATATCAAGTTAAGTGACTACAAGGGCAAAGTAGTCTATTTGGATTTCTGGGCATCATGGTGCAAACCTTGCCGAAAATCCTTTCCTTGGATGAATGAAATGACCCGCAAATACGAGTCTGAAGGCTTGGTCGTGTTAGCAGTAAATTTAGATAAAGACGGCAAACTTGCGCAAAAATTCTTAACTAAATATCCGGCTCAATTCAAAATTGCCTTCGACCCCCAAGGCAGTTTAGCCAGCCAATATCAAATTCCAGGTATGCCAACTAGTTACTTAATTAACAGGCAAGGTGAACTTGTGGTCGCTCACAAGGGATTTCATGTAGATAAATCCGCATCTTATGAACAAGAAATTGTCACGCTACTTAACCAATAGGAGAGCGTAAAAAATGAAACGAAAATATACGATTTTTATTGCCGTGATCGCAGTGTTGCAACTAGCTGGTTGTGCAAATTTAGGTGTCCAACCTTGGGAGCGCGATCTATTAGCTAAAGATGAAATGGCACTGGATTCCGAAGGTGTAGATATTGGTCTAGATGATCATATTTATTTTAGTAAGGAAGCGACCAGTGGTGGACGTTCATTTGCAGGCGGAGGTTGTGGATGCAACTAAAACAAAGCATAAACGTCAGTGCCCTGCTTGCTGCGGCGTCTTGCGCTTTATTAGGCACAAGCGTCCAAGCTGAAGACAATGCCGAGGAATGGAAGTTCGATACTGCCATTTTGTACTACGGTGAAACGGACAGAGTGCAACTTGTAGAAGGTGTATTCAACGCCAATAAAGACTTCGGCAATGAACACTATTTTAATGGTAAGTTGGTAATCGATACACTAACCGGAGCTTCGGCATCAGGCGCGGTGGCGCAATCTGGCGTACAAACATTTACCCGTCCTTCTGGTAACGATTCTTATACTGTAGAAGGGGGTGAAACACCTCTAGATGATACATTTAGAGATACTCGGGTACAGGCAAGTGGACAATGGACACAACCTTTAGGTGAAAACTATCGGGTTAGTGGCGGGTTACAAGTTTCCAAAGAATATGATTATTTATCCATTGTTGGAAACGGTTCGCTGGATATGGATCTAAATCAAAGAAACACGACACTGTCAGCAGGAATGTCCTATGCTTTTGACAGCATAGATCCGGTAGGTGGCCGTCCTGTGGATTTTGCCAGCATGGTCGTAGATAACGGACAATTCGATAGCGCCGAAGCCTATCAACAAGCATTTGATGCAACTCGAATACAAGGTAGTGAAGAAAAAGACACCATAGATTTGCTGTTTGGTGTCACTCAAGTGATTAATCGCCGTATGTTGATGCAGTTTAACTACAGCTTGTCGATGTCTGATGGTTATCACAATGACCCCTACAAAGTGCTCAGCATAGTTGACCAGCAAGGAGTAACCCAAGACATAGTGCATGAGTCTCGTCCGACAGAGCGAACCAAGCACAGTGTGTACTGGCAAACCAAATATGCCCTTGATCAAGGTGTGTTAGATTTTTCTTATCGTTTCGCAACTGACGATTGGGAAATAGACTCTCATACGATTGACACTCGTTTTCGATATAACCTATCGGAAACCAGCTATATCCAGCCGCATATTCGTTATTATCAACAAAATGAGGCGGAGTTTTACAACCCATTTTTGTCGCAAGCAACGCCTCTTCCTGAGCATGCCAGTGCAGATTATCGCTTAGGTAAGATGACAGCTATTACGCTGGGACTAAAGTACGGTATGCAATTAGAAAATGGTAACGAACTAGCGTTTCGTTTGGAGTATTATCAACAGACCCCAGAAAATGCTGGATTTGAGCAACCAGGTTCTTTAGCCGATGAAGATCTGTATCCCGCTTTAAAAGCAGTGATAGCACAGGTAAGCTACAGTTTTTAGCGGCTTGTTTGAGAACAAGATATGCGAAACACTGAAATGCCTTTCACTATAGAGCAACGAGGCGACCATATTTGTGGTCGCTTTTCTGCTATGGCCAGTCCTTGTGAGATATTGCTGGACAGTGAGGATACAAACCTCGCTAAAACACTCACTAAAATTGCTTACACAGAAAGCAAACGAATCGAAAATAAATATAGCCGTTATCAAAATAACAATGTGATGCATAGGCTAAATCAGAGTAACAATCAGGCCGTAAAAATTGATTCGGAAACAGCCAAACTGCTTGCCTTTGCCAATACCTGTTACCAAATTAGTGAGGGGTTATTTGATATCACTTCAGGAGTGCTAAGAAAGGCCTGGCAATTTGATGGTTCAGATAAAATCCCTGAGCATGCACAAGTAACTGAATTGTTACCTTATTTAGGTTGGCAACATGTTACTTATACCTCCGATTCAATCACCTTACCAGTAGGTTTTGAATTAGATTTTGGCGGTATAGGAAAAGAATATGCGGTTGATTGCGTTGCTAAAGCATGCCAGCAAGTAGCGCCAAATGTATCTGTTTTAGTTAACTTCGGCGGTGATATACAAGTTACCCAAGCGCGCAAATCACAGCCATATTGGCAGGTGGGTATCGAAGACCCAAGTAATGCTTCTGGGGGCATTGCCATGGTTAATATTGCCAGTGGTGGACTGGCAACAAGTGGCGATGCAAACCGCTACCTGCTTAAAAATGGAGTTCGATATAGTCACGTTCTAAATCCGAAAACCGGTTACCCGATCCAACAAGCACCGCGCTCTGTAACCGTCGCTGCTCAACATTGCATTCAAAGTGGTTTGCTAGCAACTTTGGCACTCTTGCAAGGCCAAAACGCAGAAACCTTTCTCCAGCAACAAAACTGCAAACATTGGTGTTTTTGGTAGCCCCCTTTTTATCCTTCAATCTATTTACTCCTTTGAAAATTAATGCGATTCTGAAATGCTGCTTTGCGAAGTAGAAAGGAGAAGCCGAAGGGATTGTAAAATTAGGCTTGGATTCAGTGAATTCAAGCCAGCAAAGGAGCATGGTTTCATGTCAAATATTCCAACTACTTTACTTGAGCACCAACGAAGTTTTTTAACTAAACTGACCTCTCAAATATCGAAAGATGAACGATTTGTGGGTCTCGCCCTATCGGGATCTGCTGCAGAAAATAAAGTCGATAGATTCAGTGATCTGGATTTAGTCATTGCCGTTTTGCCATCCCACCTTGAGCAGGTAATGCAGCAACGTCAGGCAATAGCTGCAAACATGGGAAGGCTAGTCGCTTGTGCAACGGGAGAGCATGTAGGCGAACCTAGACTGTTAATTTGTCTGTTCGATAGCGAAGAGCCATTGCATGTTGATTTGAAGTTTGTGTCTATAGAAGACGCCCATCAGCGGGTAGATACGCCTGTCGTATTATGGGAGGTAGATAATTGTTTAAGCCAAATATATCAAGGCGGCGAAGGACATTATCCCATCCAACCGCCTCAATGGTTCGAAGATCGGTTTTGGATTTGGATGCACTATGGTGTAACAAAAGTAGCTCGCGGCGAACTATACGAAGCCCTAGACTTCGTGTCGTTTATACGACAAACCGTGATTGGACCTTTAGGTATGTTTAATCATGGATTTGAACCCAATGGTCTACGTAAAATTGAGTTCAAACTACCAAAGTTATCTCAGGAGTTAGTCAAAACAGTTGCACAAAATGATAGAAAGTCATTATTTATTGCCTTGGAAAGATTAGCCGAAATTTATGTTTCGCTAAGGCAAGTGCACATCGAGCAACTTGAATTAAAAGAAGCAGCTCAGCAAATGGCGATGGCCTACTTGCACAAAGAAGCATCAACCAAACAAGTTGAGCTATAAACTAGATAATCACATAAAGGCTATAAGGTAAATTTAAGGCAATTCAATGGATTGCCTTTTTATTCAAAACTCAAGTAAAGTAGCGTAGATGAATAGTCACTGCCACTGTTGAGCAATGTTTGTCGTTGTTTAATCAATACATCAGAGAATTTAATAGGATAATAGAATGACAATTGGTGCAATTTTACCATTGAGTGTTAGGGGAAGTTACGATGTGGATGACTTGGGTAGAACTGAAATCCTTTTCAAAACTCTAGACGCATTCTGTGAACCCGGTTTATTCTCAAAGTTTTTGATTGTTACCCCGCCAGACGAAGTACAAATAGTCACTGAAAAAGTAAGACGCTGGGCACAATTTAATCCCGTGGTGATGTCTGAAGAGGATCTCGTACCAGAATTGGGTAAACATCAACATATGCGCGGCTGGCGAAAACAACAAATTGTCAAAATAGCTGCATACACACAATTCACTGACGAATTTTACATTACCTTCGACGCTGATGTTATTTGTTTGAAACCCCTGTCTATAGAAAAGTTGATTGTTCAAGGCAAAGCACTACTGCAATACGAACCCCGCAGTTTTCACCCTAAATGGTGGAAGTCGTCTGCCCGCCTATTAAAAATGTCTCCAGAGGTAGGTGATACTTCAAAAGGTATGCACGTAACCCCGGCAATATTATCGACTAAGTTAGCCAAGCAACTGACCGAAGAATTAACCACACTTTGGAAAAAAGATTGGGTAAAGGCATTATGTTCATTACACAACCCTAAACATCCTGGGAATTGGCGGATATCACGATTTTTGATGCTGAAATGGACAGAGTATTCGCTGTATTATCTGTGTTCGATGAAAAATAAAAACCTAGATAAGTTTCATATCACCGCAGGAAGTCAGACCCACCCACAGTTATTACTAATCCATGATTCTCATCCATATGAAGATTGGGATACGGCGAAAAGCTTTTCATCAGATTGCCCAGGGCTTTTCTGTGTAGTTGGCAGTAAATCTCGATTAGAACCAGAAGAAGTCTGGCAACGGATTAGTCCATTTGTGCCAGTTAAATCGTAATAACAGTCAAGAATGGCATAAAAAGGCAATAAAAAAGGCAATCATGTGATTGCCTTTTTTGAGTTTTCTATCAATTCGTTAGACTAGTCTAACGATAAATTGAATTAGATAACTTGAATGTTCTCAGCTTGAGGACCTTTTTGGCCTTGGCCGATAGTGAATTCAACTTTTTGACCTTCTTTAAGAGTCTTGAAGCCGTCACCAACGATTGAACGGAAATGAGCGAAAACATCAGGGCCGCCTTGCTGCTCGATGAAACCAAAACCTTTATCTTCGTTGAACCACTTAACAGTTCCTACTACTTTATCAGACATATTATATCTTCCTGTAAAAATTAAATTGGGTGCCAAAATTGGCAGGTTTAGCATAAAAAGAGACCGAACTTAAAAACAACAGGACGAAGAACAACGATATAACAACGAACATGTAGATATTTAACGAGGTTTTCTTAGCTAGGCGAAGCATACCCTACTTTGAGATTCTGTCAAATTAAATATGTAAATTAATCCAATAAAATCTGGCATTTAATTTGTTATTGTACAGTTTTAGTACAGAATCATTAGCATTCTCGAATTCGATTTTCACACTGAAATCGTACAATTAACGTTCTATTTGAAATCGCTAATTTTGAGTTATTGGCATCGATTTACCATTAGCATAGCGATTCTTAAGGTAAGCGAGTATTAACCATATCCAAATCTGATTTGGTTGGGTAAAATGTTTATCAAATAACATTTTTCAATAAAAAAAGATGGCAAGTAGAACGATATGAAAAAAATAATACTGATCCTCACCACAACGTTGTTTTTAACCTTGAATGCGGATGCGAAAGAAGAATCCGACAAAGAAATCAAGCAAATTCCTGAAGCACAGATGAGCGTAACCGAGCATAAAGGTAAATTTAATGGCACCAGCATTAAATATAAGGTTAGCGCTGGTGATAGTCATCTTTTAGATGCCAAGGGCAAACCTAAAGCCAATATTTTTCATATCGCTTACACGCGCACAGACGTGAAAAATTCCGAATCTAGACCGCTATTATTTGTATTCAATGGTGGACCAGGCTCGTCATCTGTATGGATGCACATGGGCTTGTTTGGCCCAAAACGTGTGGTATTACCTAGTGATGCAGAACAAGTAGGCGCTGCACCATTTAATCTCAAAGACAATCCTCTAAGTCTGTTAGATATTGCAGACATGGTATTTATCGATCCCGTCGGCACTGGATTCTCAACGCCTCTTGGTGAGTATGAAGGTAAAGCGTTTTGGGGCGTTAAACAAGATGCTGAAATACTCGCTGAGTTTGTGCGCGTGTACATTACTGAAAACAATCGATGGAATTCACCTAAATATTTGGCCGGGGAAAGTTACGGTACCACTCGTGCTGGGGCTATGGTTAAGGAACTCCAAGAAGGTTGGGGGTCGATTGATTTAAACGGAATCTTACTGATATCTTCGATAATCGATTTTCAAACTGGTGACTTCACCGAAGGCAACGATCTACCTTACGTCACGTTTTTACCAACCTACGCTGCTACGGCTTGGTATCACAATAAAGTCCCGAATAAATCTAACTGGAATAGTTTGCAGGAATTCGTTGCTGAGACACGAGATTTTGCGCTAAATGAATACGCAACAGTGTTACTCAAAGGTGCTCTGGCTAAACCCGCAGAAATTGATAATGTTGTAAACAAACTGCATGCCTATACGGGGCTCAAAAAGCAGTACATTACACAATCTAAACTGCGCATTAATGAATTTTTGTTTATGAAAGAATTGATGCGAGATGAAGGTAAGGTTGTAGGTCGATTGGACAGCCGTTATCTAGGCGAAGACGCGAACATTGTCGTCGACCAGTTTGAGGCTGACCCAGCATCTTATGCCATTGATGGAGCCTACACAGCGGCGATACAACATTATTTTGCCAACGATATTAACGTTAAGCGTTCTGAGCCTTATCACGTATTGAGCGGCGAAGTATTTGTTAATTGGAATTGGCTATATGGTAATTCAGCGCGCAGTCAGGGATTTATTAACGTCACGCCGTTTATATCCAAAGGTATGCGTCAGAATAAGGACTTTAGAGTATTCGTTGCCAATGGCTATTATGATTTGGCTACACCATTTTTTGCCACTGAACACTCGATGAACCATCACGGAATAGATCTTAACCGTGTCACTATGAAATATTATGAGGCTGGTCACATGATGTATATACATGAACCATCGCTGAAAACCTTAGTGAATGATATTCGAGCTTTTATTCTTCCTTAGAAGAACCAATCGACGGATACCCAGTTGAAACGGCAGCGTTGTAGAATTGATATTTTTGAATTAGATGCGCATATCTTTCAGAAGAAAAATACACTACCAACGCTTTATCGAATTGTTCTTGAATTTTTGGCTCGATAAAACCAACACGATAGAGACTAGGTGAAAAAAGCTGATGAATGACCACAGGTTGTTCATCAACTTTACCTAATAATGTCCTATTTAAATGATTGAAGATATTTACATCCAGTACAATCGCTTGGGCTTTTTTGCTAAATAATAATTTCAGTTGGCGCGCCTGATCCGGTACTTCTCTGTAGTTAGGATTAGCCGAGGCCATTTTCAAAAAGCCATTACCTAAAAGCCTAAATGCCGACTGAAATCCAACGATTGATAAATTAGACATGTCTTGCACATCAGTTAATTCGATTTGGGAAGCGGCCAATGTAACAACGACGTTCTGATATTGAATATAGGCTTTGGAAAGTGTCATTTGCTTGGCTTGACGTTTACTACTCAAAGTTGCTACGGCATCAATATTGGGCATATTAAGGGTGTCGTATGAACGACCGTAAGGAATTTGAATAAATTGAGCGTCATAGCCTATGCTTTTAATAACATCTCGTATCAACTCTATTTCAAACCCAGTTCTAGCATTATTCATCACATAAGGAGGCTTATCCCACCCTACTGCTACGAATAAGTTTTGCTGGGCTGCGACAAAGTTCGACACTATTAAATTCGTCAGACAAAACAGCGCTATAAAAATTCTATGGTTAACCATTAAAAGCATTAGATTCCGATTTAGTTGAAAATTAACAAGCCGATCTTTGTCTACCTTGATACTATTGTAAAATGACTTTATAGGAAACCCCGATGCCTTGGATTCAACTAATAATAGACACCCACGCTGAAAATGCGGAACAGATTGGCGACATGTTATCGGCCAATGGTGCGCAAGCTGTAACCTTTACTGACGCCAAAGATACACCAATGTACGAACCTAAACCTGGAGAGGTCATGTTATGGCCAGACACTCAAGTGATAGGCTTATATGACGCAGAGTTCGATATGCAGCGTGTTGTATCGCAACTTGAGAAGTCTAAGATTTTAGGAAAAGGATTTTCCCACAAATTAGATCAACTTGAAGACAAAGACTGGGAGCGGGAATGGATGGATAATTTCCACCCAATCCAATTTGGCAAGCGGCTTTGGATATGCCCAAGTTGGCGAGACATCCCCGACCCAACAGCCGTAAACGTGATGCTTGACCCTGGACTTGCGTTTGGAACCGGTACTCACCCTACTACCTCTTTGTGTCTACAATGGTTAGACGCCCTCACTTTGGAAGGTAAAACCGTGGTCGATTTTGGCTGCGGTTCGGGCATTCTGGGTATTGCCGCATTGAAATTAGGTGCAGAATCTGTAGTTGGTATAGATATCGACCCTCAAGCTCTTTTAGCCAGCAAAGATAACGCTGGGCGCAATGATGTGGCAGATAAAATAAGCGTATTCTTACCTAAGGATCAACCAGATTTGCAGGCAGATATCGTACTTGCCAATATCTTAGCGGGTCCGTTGAGAGAATTGCGCGAAGTGATTACTAACTATTGCAAATCAGGTGGCCTGTTAGTTTTATCCGGTATATTGGCCAACCAAGCTGAAGAAATAGACCAACTTTATTCGGCAGACTTTGATATGGAACCTATCGCCATCGAAGGTGACTGGGCCAGAGTATCAGGTAAGAAAAAATAATTTATTTAGATCAATTGAGGTTCAAGTTGGTTTTTAGCTAAATTTGAGCCTCAGCAATCCCTTTTAATCCCCCCTCGGGTTTCAAAAACGACTTTTTCAAAAATTTTTTAAAAATAAAATCAGACCGATTAGTCCATCCGAAGGATTTGTAACAAAACTTCACAAATTGATATGAAATAACATAAGGTTTTGTTTAACAAATAATATTTCTCCAAATCAATAGTTTAAAAAATAACTCAAAGACTGGTCAGGCCATGGAAAGCTATGTCTGTCAAGGCCTTGAACGCAAATAAATTATACTTTTGTTTAAAATTTAGCCTTTTCAAAACGTTCAAAAAACCGTAACATAGCGCCCGTTTTGACTAGCCGAACATTTATTGTTCAACAAAAGGGCCTATTAACTCATGCAGATTGGTCAATATGTATTAGACAATAATCTCATGTTAGCACCTATGGCAGGTGTTACTGATAGACCCTTCAGACAAATGTGTAAACATTTGGGTGCTGGGCTTGTGGTGTCAGAAATGCTGTCATCCAATCCTAAGGTTTGGAATACAGACAAATCAAAGCAACGGATGGATCATACGGGTGAATCAGGCATTCGCTCTGTACAGATCGCCGGCGCAGATCCACAGCTTATGGCTCAAGCGGCACAACTAAATGTTAGTAATGGCGCTCAGATTATTGATATCAATATGGGGTGCCCTGCTAAAAAAGTGAATAAAAAGATGGCTGGGTCTGCTTTATTGCAATACCCCAAATTGGTTGAAGAAATTATTCAATCAGTGGTTAATGCTGTCGATGTGCCTGTTACGCTGAAAATTAGAACGGGTTGGAACCAAGATAATCGGAACGGTGTAGAAATCGCGAAGATTGCCGAAAACAATGGTATCCAATCTTTGGCAGTGCATGGACGTACTAAAGCCTGCATGTACAAAGGCAATGCGGAATTCGAAACGATTGCTAAAATAAAACAATCAGTTTCAATACCTGTTGTTGCAAACGGTGATATCACCAGTGCTTTGAAAGCAAAAGAAGTACTGGATATGACCAATGCGGATGCATTGATGATAGGTCGTGGAGCCCAAGGTAACCCTTGGATATTTCGCGAAATATTACATTATCTGAACACCGGCGCAGAGCTTCCCGCGCCAACTATTGATGAGGTTCGTAGCGTCATGCTTGAACACGTCAGTAATGTTCACCAGTTTTATGGTGATTTTATGGGAGCCAGAATAGCCCGCAAGCATGTGGGGTGGTATTTAGCAGATCACGACAAGGAACGCGTATTTCGAGCTAAATTCAATGTAATCGAAGATGCTCAAGAGCAACTCGACCAATTGAATACGTATTTTGAAAAACTGGCAGAGTGTCATTCAATGTCACCTGCTGCTTAATTTTTTATCAACTAAAGAGCACGATGTTTATGTTCGATCAAAATGTGACTTCACCTTTCACTACTACAGTGACAACTCCATCTCAAACTCAAGCTCAAAAGCCTTTGAGAGATTCTGTTAAACAAGCTGTTAATAAGTATTTAAGACAGTTAGATAACACTGACGTCGAAAATGTTTATGAATTAGTTTTAGCTGAGGTGGAAGCGCCTTTATTGGAAGAAATAATGACTTTCACTCGCGGTAACCAAACTCGCGCAGCTATCATGATGGGTATCAACCGTGGTACGCTTCGTAAAAAGTTAAAGCAATACGGAATGAACTAATGATTGGGTTTACCCACATCATGTTTCAAGTAACAATTTAATCTAAAGAGCACCTCAGGGTGCTCTTTTTGTTTTCGCTATACCTGACTATTTGGTCAATTTAATCTTCACACAATCAAGAGTAAAAGAATGACATCTGCTAAACCCATCCGCCGCGCACTATTAAGTGTTTCAGATAAAACCGGCATAGTTGAATTTGCCACCTCTCTAGTTGAACAAGGAGTTGAACTACTATCCACTGGTGGTACAGCCAAATTACTTGCTGATGCAGGTTTAAACGTAACAGAAGTATCTGATTACACAGGTCATCCAGAAATTATGGCCGGCAGGGTTAAAACACTACATCCAAAAGTACATGGCGGCATTTTAGCCCGTCGTGGTATTGATGAAGCGGTTATGCAAGAAAATGACATTCAAGCGATTGATTTAGTTGTCGTCAATTTATATCCCTTTGCAGCAACTGTAGCCAATGAAGGATGCTCTTTAGAAGATGCCATCGAAAACATCGATATCGGCGGCCCTACAATGGTTCGCGCAGCGGCAAAAAATCACAAAGACGTTACTATAGTGGTAAATGCTAAAGATTATCAGCGTGTGTTATCTGAAATGGCTGAAAATGAAGGTTCACTGACCTACAAAACACGTTTTGATTTAGCCATTGCAGCATTCGAGCACACTGCAGAATACGACGGCATGATTGCTAACTATTTTGGTGCGCGTATCGATTCCAATGAATGTGGTGATGATTGTGAACATCAACACAGTGAATTTCCTCGTACGTTCAATATGCAACTAAGCAAAAAACAAGATCTTCGTTATGGCGAGAACAGCCATCAATCGGCGGCGTTTTATGTAGAAAATCAGATTCAAGAAGCATCCGTTGCCACAGCAAAACAACTTCAAGGTAAAGAATTGTCGTTTAATAACATTGCCGATACTGATTCTGCCCTTGAATGTGTCAAAGAATTTTCAGAACCCGCGTGTGTCATTGTCAAACATGCGAATCCTTGTGGCGTTGCACTAGGTGATGATTTGTACACGGCTTATGATAGAGCATACAAAACCGACCCTACTTCAGCCTTCGGCGGTATTATTGCATTTAACCGTGAGTTGGATGCTAAAACCGCGCAAGCTATCGTTGATCGCCAGTTCGTTGAGGTGATTATAGCTCCAGTGGTGAGTAAAGAAGCTATCGAGATTGTCGCAACGAAGAAAAACGTACGTTTATTAGAGTGTGGTGATTGGTTAGGTCAGTTAACCGATGGTTATGACTTTAAACGTGTAAACGGTGGTTTGCTAGTACAAGAGCGCGACTTTGGAATGGTTGAAGAGCAGGATTTGACCGTTGTCAGTAAACGCCAACCAACTGCACAACAGCTAAAAGATTTGATGTTCACTTGGAAAGTGGCTAAGTATGTTAAATCAAATGCCATCGTTTATTGCAAAGATAGCATGACAATAGGCGTGGGCGCAGGACAGATGAGTCGTGTCTATTCAGCTAAGATTGCCGGCATTAAAGCTGCTGATGAGAACCTAGAAGTAAAAGGTTCAGTAATGGCATCAGATGCATTCTTCCCATTCAGAGACGGTATCGATGCGGCTGCGGCAGCAGGTATTGTCGCTGTCATTCAGCCTGGCGGTTCTATGCGTGATAATGAAGTTATCGCTGCTGCAGATGAACACGATATTGCCATGGTATTTACCGGTATGCGTCACTTTAGACATTAAGCGCGAATAATCGAAAAATCCGGCATTAGCCGGATTTTTTTTGTCTGTAGGCGGATGCTTTAGCGCCGCAGATTTACGCCGACATGTCGTATTCCCTTCCATGGCCTGAAGGCCATGCTACAAGAATGAAACACTCTGTAGGCGGATGCTTTAGCGCCGCAGATTTACACCGACATTTCGTATTCCCTTCCATGGCCTGAAGGCCATGCGACAAGAATGAAATCTTCTGGTCCGTGGAACATTGCTGTTGGCTAACAAAATGAAGAATTTTGCAAATTACACAGCTAAGTAGTATTTTTGACTAATAAATCGTACTAGAAACCAATAAATTAACATCGGTAATATTTAACCAACTGTTTTTATTATGAATTTTAATTGGTATTCAATTTGCTTTTGTAGACATTAAAGCACACAACAACAGTTTTAAAGAGGAATATATATGGACATTTTACTAGTATTTGTTTTACCGATCGTCATTTTAGGAATGATATTTGGGCATAGACAAAAAATGATGGACGCTAAAGTGAAATTAGAGTCAGGCTCTGGCAACCTAGCCGCTTTAGAGGCTGAACTTAAATCAGTAAAAGAGCGCCTCAATACCCTTGAAGCAATAGTTACCGATGACAAATATCAACTCAATCAAGAATTTTCCAAATTAAAAAGTGCTAATTAGTATCCTCGAAGCCAATTGAAGATAAAAAGCGTGCAGTTAGACACGCTTTTTACGCTTTTATTCTGTACAATTCATCGCAATATTAAGCTCTACTCCTTACTCAATCAGTTAATAAGATAATCTATTCATGAAAATACTTATCATCGGCGGCGGTGGTCGCGAACACGCTTTAGCATTCAAATCAGCTCAAAATGACTATGTAGATACTGTTTATGTGGCACCAGGTAACGCTGGTACCGCTATAGAAGACAAATTGGTCAATATCGATATCCAAGCAGATGATGTGAACGGTTTACTCGAATTCGCCGTGCAAAATGCCATCGATTTAACCATAGTAGGACCTGAAGCACCTCTAGTTCTTGGCGTAGTGGATGCATTTCAAGCTAAAGGGTTAACCATATTTGGACCATCGAAGGCTGCGGCACAATTGGAAGGCTCTAAAGCCTTTACGAAAGATTTTTTAGCACGCCACAAGATCCCTACTGGTGATTATCAAAATTTTACTGAAATTGAACCTGCACTGGCATATTTGAAACAAAAAGGTGCACCTATTGTCATCAAAGCCGACGGCTTGGCTGCTGGTAAAGGCGTTATCGTTGCTATGACCGAGCAAGAAGCTGAAGATGCGATTCGCGACATGTTAGCTGGAAATGCCTTTGGAGATGCCGGTAGCCGTGTGGTCATAGAAGAATTTCTAGACGGAGAAGAAGCCAGCTTTATTGTTATGGTAGATGGTAAAAACGTCCTATCATTCGCCACCAGCCAAGACCACAAGCGAGTTGGCAACGGCGATACAGGTCCTAACACTGGTGGCATGGGTGCTTACTCACCAGCGCCAGTAGTCACGCCTGAAATTCACCAAAGAATTATGCAAGAAGTTATCTATCCAACGGTCAATGGAATGGCAAGTGAAGGAAATCCTTATTCAGGTTTTTTATATGCCGGACTGATGATTATGGCTGACGGTACGCCTAAGGTAATTGAATACAACTGCCGCTTTGGAGACCCAGAAACTCAGCCCATTATGTTACGTTTGCAATCAGACATAGTTGCACTTTGTTTGCAGGCTACAGCTGGCAAACTTGATCAAGCAAGCATCGATTTTGATCATAGAGCTGCAGTAGGCGTGGTACTCGCTGCAGGTGGGTATCCTGGAAGTTACGCAAAAGGTGATGAAATTCAGGGGTTGGATCTAGCGTCACAAACTGAAGGCAAAGTGTTTCATGCCGGTACTCAGCTAGTAGATGGTAAAGTTACCACTAATGGTGGACGAGTATTGTGCGCCACCGCCTTAGGAAATTCAGTGACGGAAGCGCAAAAGAATGCCTATAATTTAGTCCATAAAATAAACTGGGACGGTATGTTTTATCGTGATGATATTGCCTACCGAGCCATTGCCAGAGAACAAAGTTAAATTGGACACTAAAGATAACAAACCAGGCAAACAGGGTGATCCTCTCCATGGCATCACCCTGAAAAAAATGCTTGAAGAACTGCAGAAAGAATATGGATTTGAAGGCTTAGGCTGGCGCATAAAAGTGAAATGCTTTATTGAAAATCCGAGCATGAGCTCAAGTTTGAAGTTTTTACGAAGAACGCCTTGGGCTCGTAAGAAAGTCGAAGAGCTATACTTATCGACCTTCTGCAAATAACAAATTTTCGATAGTAAGTGCCCGCTTATTAATCCACATATTAAGGGTCGCCGCTACGCTTCGCACGTCATAGAGTGCGTTGTGAATGTGGCCCTGTAATGATAATCCATGAAAATTAGCCAGCGCACCGCTGGATTGCTCGAAACCCGCCAAACCTAATTTACGCGCGATAAATTGTAAATTATGAAAACCTTGCTGAAACTCTGGCAGCTCAACAGCATACAATTTGCAATTTTGTTGCAACACAGACAGATCATTGCCCCAAGAATACACTGGGAGTTTCCCCTGCCCACAAAAGTGATGGAACTGCGTCAATGCAGATGTGAAGTCTACGCCCAGTTCGTCAATCATGTTCTGTTCAATACCAGTTAGGTCTGTAATGTAATCACTGAGTTGCGGATTGATAGTTGGCTTTATCAACTCATTGAAGCTAGCTAATATGGAAACTGAAGATGCGGATACAGAGAGTTTTACTGCGGCCAGCTGAATCAACTCCCGTTGCTCCCAGCTTTTTGACCAGTTGCGCTGTTTCGACCCAACCCAAGCGGTAAATTCAGTATCAAAAAGTACACATTCAAAAACTTGCATCAATCTCCACAGAGCATATAGTTAAATTAGTCTATAAACTTATAATGTAGTACAAATGCACAAAGTCAAATTATTATGTTAAACCAGATTGTAATAGGTTCTGTCATCATCATTTTGACGATTATCGTTCAAGTGATTTTTTTAGGTATTTTATCATCTCGTTTTGATCAAATACGTAAAATGGATTCCAAAGATTATAGACATATTAAAAGCCCTATTATCATTATACTGTCGGTCCTATGGATAGTGCTGGGGCTGACCATAGACATGTGGATTTGGGCTTTTGCATTTCTGTTAGTTGGCGAATTTAGTGAATTGGAAGAATCCCTTTATTTTGCCATCGCGTCCTTCACAACCCTAGGATTTGGAGATGTGATTTTAAGCCAACAATGGCGAATTATGGGCGCACTCAGCGCCGTAAATGGGCTTCTTGTGTTCGGACTGAACGCCGCATTTCTAGTGGAGCTGATGGGCATAACCTGGGGTAAGTCCAGACGTAAATAGAAATAAAGACACTAGGGGAAATTGAAGTGCAAACAAAAACACTATTTGAAACCTTTGCTGTTATAAAACCAGATCTCAGCGTCACCACAAAAAATCTTAGCGATTCAATTTACCAAGAATTAGACGATGAGTTTTCCTCTTTTAAAGGTCATTCATTAGTCTCTGCTCATGAGTTTAATGAAAACTGGCAATCTTGGGAAAAGCACCCAGCAGGGGATGAAATAGTCATACTTTTATCTGGTCAATGTGAATTAATCATCCGCTTTGATAAAAAACAGCAACAGCGTGTTTTGAGCCAACAAGGTGACTATGTCGTGATTCCAAAAAATCATTGGCATACGGCGCGGATATCTACTCCCACTCGCATATTGTTTATCACTCCAGGGCAAGGAACGCAAAATACGACAACACCTTTTTAAGACAAAATTCGAATTGAATTAAATTTTGTCTAAGTAAATGACTTGACCATTGGCCTTAGCTTGCTTATAAATAGTGGTCCTTACTCCTCAAAACGTTCACTATGTCTGTAAAACATCCAATTATTGCAATAACAGGTTCCTCTGGAGCAGGTACAACTACGACGACCAATGCCATCAGGCATATTTTTCGTAATTTAGCTGTCAATGCGGCCTCTGTGGCGGGCGATAGTTTTCACCGTTTCACTCGTCCTGAAATGGAAGTTGAAATACGTAAAGCGCAAGAACAGGGTCGGCATATTAGTTATTTTGGTCCAAAAGCCAATGACTTCATTATGCTCGAAAAACTGTTCGCTCAATATGGAGAAACAGGCTCGGGTCAGCATCGCCAATATTTGCACACATTTGACGAAGCGGTGCCGTTCAATCAAATGCCTGGAACATTTACGCCGTGGCAAGATTTACCCGCAAACACCGACTTATTATTTTATGAAGGGTTACACGGAGGCGTTACCACTCCCGAAGCCGACGTGGCTAAACACGTTGATTTGCTGGTAGGCATGGTACCCATTGTGAACCTAGAGTGGATCCAAAAAATTATTAGGGATACCACTGACCGAGGTCATACCCGTGAAGCTGTGATGAGCAGTATTGTGCGAAGTTTAGAAGACTACTTTCACTATATAACCCCACAGTTTTCTAATACCCATGTGAATTTTCAGCGGGTTCCTACAGTTGATACCAGCAATCCATTCAGTGCGCGAGAAATTCCGACCCAAGACGAAAGTTTTGTAGTGGTTAGATTCCGCCGCGAAATGAAAAATGTAGACTTCCCGTATTTGTTAAAAATGATCGATGGCTCTTTCATGTCGAGAATTAACACATTCGTGGTACCTGGCGGAAAAATGGGTCTGGCAATGGAATTGATCTTGTCGCCACTTATTGAAGAATTATTGGAACGTAAACGTAAAGCCGGTTTCCAAATGGATTGGGTGACGAATAAGTAGTGGACGATTCAACCAATTCGCTCCGTTGGGGAATAATTGGATGTGGCAATGTCTGTGAAAAGAAAAGTGCTCCGGCTTACCAACAGGTCGACGGCTTTAGGCTGCAAGGAGTAAGTGCTCGCACACCTGGAAAAGCATTAGATTTCGCAACACGACATAATGTACCCAATCATTATACATCTGCACAAGCACTCATAAATGATCCCAATATAGACGCCGTTTACATAGCAACTCCACCTGACAGTCACTGTGAGTTAGCATTAAAAGTCGCCAGCGCAAATAAAATTTGCTGTATAGAAAAACCGATGGCATTAAACTTCCGTCAATGCCAACAAATAGAGCGCACCTTTGAAACTCAAAAGCTGGCGCTTTTTGTTGCTTATTATCGCCGTTCATTACCTGGTTTTGTGCAAATTAAACAAGCAATAAGTAGCGGCAAAATCGGTCAAATTAGACAAGTTTCATGGCATTACAGTAGACCGCCATCAGATAATGATCTACGCCAAAAACCAAACTGGCGCACAGACAAAAATGTTGCCATTGGTGGGTACTTCGAAGATCTTGCCAGTCACGGTTTAGATATCCTTAGCTTTCTTCTTGGAAGGGTTCAACACGCACAAGGGATTTGTACGAATCAACAGGGGCTATACACTGCCCATGACGCTATTGTGGCTAACTTGCTGTTTGAAAACGGTGTGACAGGCAACGCCAGTTGGAATTTTGCTAGTCACCTTTATCAGGATAAGGTGCAGGTTTTAGCTGATAAGGGCAGCATAGAATTCGCCATTTTTGGTAATCAGCCGGCTAACATATATACCAAGGATGGCAATGAAACCCTAGCAATGCCGACGCCCGCTCCAATTCAAGGTCCGTTTGTTCAAGCCATGGCCGACCATTTACGAGGCGTAAGCAAACATCCTAGTCAAGCTGCAAGCGCCAGCCACACCAATTGGATAATGGACAAAATTTTGGGTGTATTGTAAAAAAGTGACTTTAACAATCACAGCGATTCAGTAATTTACCGCGCTGATATCCCTTCCACAAACAATTTGTAACACTCCACTTAACATTGTTACTTAGCTAATCTTTTGAATTCCCTACTATTCATTTATAGTGGTGTGATATTCGGTTTATTTCCTTTTGAGGCTCGACATGGGACAAGAAACACAAAAAGTATTGGTTGTTGATGATGATATGCGCCTGCGAAGCTTACTAGAACGCTATTTAGTAGAGCAGGGATATCAAGTGCGTTCAGCCGCCAACTCTGAGCAGATGGATCGTCTTCTGGAACGTGAAAACTTTCATTTGTTGGTACTCGATTTAATGTTACCCGGTGAAGATGGCCTATCGATCTGTCGTCGTTTACGTCAAAAAGAAAACGAAATACCGATTATTATGCTAACTGCAAAAGGTGACGAAGTAGACCGTATAATTGGGTTGGAGATGGGCGCTGACGACTACCTACCTAAACCATTTAATCCACGGGAATTATTAGCCCGAGCAAAAGCCGTATTGCGTCGTAAAACCAATGAAGCGCCTGGCGCGCCCTCGATGGAAATGCAGGTGGTGGAGTTTGGTAAATACAAATTAAACCTAGCTACCCGTGAAATGTTTTCAGATGGCGAAGCGATCACCCTAACAAGTGGCGAATTTGCAGTGTTAAAATCCTTGGTTACTCATCCCAGAGAACCTTTGTCTAGAGACAAGCTAATGAATTTGGCCAGAGGCCGTGATTACAGCGCATTGGAGCGCAGTATTGATGTGCAAGTTTCTCGTTTACGCCGCATGTTGGAAATAGATCCGGCTAACCCTCGCTACATTCAAACCGTTTGGGGGTTAGGATATGTGTTTGTTCCCGATGGCGAAGCACAGTAATTGCCCCAACTCATTAATATCTGGGTTGAATAGTCACTGGTGAGAATCTTTCCTAAAAGCGCATTTGGCCAAACCGTTTTATTAATTGGCGTATTGTTACTGATTAATCAGGTAGTCTCTTATCTGTCAGTGACCTATTATTTTATTCGTCCAAATTATCAACAGATAAACTCGTTAATCGCCAAACAAATTAACATGGTATTTTTGGAAGAGGTTGATTATCTCAATCCGAAAACCCAAGACAATATCTTTAATGCCACAAACATTCGAATCTACACAGAAAAACAAGCCATTGAAAGTGGACTTCAACAGGCCATTTATTATCAATTTTTCTCTCGACAAATTTCTGATTTACTCGGTGGAGAAGCAGACGTTAGGATCTCAGCCTCAGAGCCGTTCTTAATTTGGGTCAATCCTCCACAAGACGCTAACGTGTGGATATCCATTCCCATGGCTAGCTTCACTGAAGGCGATATATCCCCCTTAACTATTTATTTGATAGTAATCGGTATTTTGAGTGTGGCAGGTGGTTGGATTTTTGTTCGCCGCTTGAATAAACCGATTCACGCCTTACAGGTTGCCGCATTAGAGGTGGCAAAAGGTAACGTGCCAGCGCCATTAAAAGAGCAAGGTGCAAGCGAACTGATTGCGGTAACCAGTGCATTTAATCAAATGTCTAAGGGAATTAAGCAGTTAGAGGATGACAGAGCGTTATTAACCGCGGGTATTTCACATGATCTGCGCACGCCGTTGACACGAATACGTTTAGCCAGTGAAATGCTACCTGATGAACAATTATGGATAAAAGAAGGCATTGTTCACGACATCGAAGACATGAACGACATTATCGATCAATTTATTGATTATGTTCGACAAGATACGCGGGAGCGTCGTGAAAAATTGTCGTTAAACGAATTGATTGAAGATGTGGTTCAAGCCCGTAATATTCAAGAAAATCACCATATCGATACCCACTTATCTGAATTACCAATGCTGATGATTCGACGAGTCGCAATCAAACGCGTGCTAGATAACCTGATTGAAAATGCGTTTCGTTATGGCAGTCAAAATATACTGATTACCAGCGGACATGACAAACGCAACAGACAAGTATTTTTTGAGGTGCGAGATTACGGTCCAGGTATCCCTGAAGAAAATATTGAAGACTTATTTCAGCCTTTTTCTCAAGGGGATAAAGCCAGAGGTAGTGGCGGTTCTGGACTGGGATTGGCAATTATCAAACGTATTGTAGGGCTGCATAAAGGTAAAATCGAACTCAGTAATCATTCTGAAGGTGGGCTACGGGCAAGAGTCACCCTACCCACAGACTAACCGATTAAGCCATTGGCAAATTGATGGATGACGCAAGCTTTCAATGCTTTGCTCTAATAATTCAAGGCAGTAGGTTTGTTGTCATGTTTACGACAACCCTACTCCTTGGTATGACCGCCAATCTCGGTGTTTTATTGGGTGCTTCTAGCTTGCCCTAATCGCCAACAATAGCGCGATAACTATGAGCAAAATTTGCAGGTAAAATAACGTCTCCCGCATCGAAAACAGTTCCATCGCTGGCTTGCCATTTTAGTGCTTTACCGGTGCTGGAACCCTTTGGTAAAACAAAGCTGTTCAAATCACTGTTAATTTTAAAAATATCTTCCCCAATGAACCTCAAGCCAGCAGGCAAATCCACATGGCTTAGGCGGTTAGCAAGAAACGCTTTGTGCCCAATGGACGTAAGCCCAGCAGGTAGATCCACACTGGTTAAGCGGTTATCTCTAAACGCACTATCCGCAATCGACGTAAGCCCCGCAGGCAAGTCTACGCTGATTAAGAAGTTTACATTAAACGCACTCTCCTCGATGGTCGTTATTCCAGCAGGCAACGTTAAATTGACTATGCGGTTATTTTGGAACGCAAAATCACCAATGGATGTAACCCCAGCGGGCAAATCCACGGTGATGAGGCTGTTATCTCGAAATGCGCTGCTCTGAACCGACGTCAGCCCAGCAGGCCATGTCACGCTGATTATGCTATTGGTGGCAAACGCGCTTTGTTCGATAGTGGTCAGCCCTTCAGGCAAATCCACACTGGTTATATTGTTGAACTCAAAAGCAGCATCGCCAATGGATGTCAGCCCAGCGGGTAATTCTATTTTGCTTATGCGGTTATTCTGAAAAGCGAATTCGCCGATGGATTTAAGCCCGGCAGGAAAAACCACACTGGTTAAGCCATTTGCTTGAAAGGCATTACCGCCAATCCCCTTTATCTTTTGTCCGTCGAGCATGTCAGGAATAATAATATCCGGTTGATGATTATTGCCATTAATGTCAGTAAGAATAGATGAGGTAATTAGTCCATCGACTACCGTCACATCTGTTGTTTTGAGGGTATAAGGTGTTTGTGAATTGGCTACAAAACTGAGTGCAAACAAAACGATTGCACTGAATATCATTCTACTCATCTTCATATTCTATGATCTCCTAGTAAGCTGTATTTGAAGTGTTGGGAAGGTATCGCCTCTAGGCCATATCAATTTATTCGAGAACATAAAGTGCGATTTCAACTTCATGAAATGACTATATAATCGGGTCACATTTTCATATGACCCCGATTATTCTCAATTAAATATCAAATAGTTAAGGCTATTGAACTGACATTTTACCAGTGGTAGCTAGCACCAAATGTAATACGACGGTCTGTCAGTCCTTGGAAACACAATAAAGAACCCTCAGTAACACAGGATTGCTCGACTTCTGATTCCGTTAAGTTCACCGCTTCAATGCCAATGTTCAATTGCTCAGTTACATCATAACTAACGCTGGCATTAAGTTGCCCTCTGTCTTCTTGTACAACCATGAATCCCCAAGGGTAACTAGATGTACTACCAAAATCTTCTGAACGATAAGCTTCACGCCATGTATAACGCATACGTGCTGAAAGACCGTACTTTTCGTAATACAAGGTGAAGTTATACGCATTTTCAGAAAGATCCGGTAATCCATGCAAAGCAGAAACATCGATATCATCTATCCCTGTTGAAGCTGCAAAGACCGCATTCGCGCGATTTGTGGCATTATCAATTGCTTCACCACCATCGAACTTTTGGATGGTGTAGTTAGCTAGAATACCAAAACCCGATGCCCAACCTAACTCATCTTCAAAGCCAGATAGATCATACTGGACAGCCATTTCAATCCCTTTTTGAGTAGTTTTCCCGGTGTCATTGATGGTAGTCGACCAAGGCACACAAACACCTACACCAACAGGACCGAATACATTGATATCAGCAATGGGATTCCAGATGCCGCCTTGCTCACACTCAGGACCGATAATGTCACGAAAACCAGTCTCAGGATCTTCATACGGGTCGTTTTGTTGACCAACGTGTAAGTCTTTACGTGTTTTATGGAAGTAACCTATGCTCACAACACTTGCTTCTGCAAAATACCACTCAGCAGAGATATCAAATGAGGTTACTTCTTCAGGGACTAAGCCAGGATTACCCACTGAAACGGCTGGGTTAGGGCTTGTTGAATAGGTAACTGAAGTTGAAAGGTCGTTAAAGTCAGGTCGGCGAATATCTTTTCCCCACCCCGCGCGCAGAACGATGTCGTCTGTTACATCAGCAACAATGTTGATTCTGGGTAGTAGGAAATCATAGTCACCAACGGTTGTGACCTGTGAAATAGTAGGGTCGCCATTAGCATCTGTGGTAATTGAGTTACCTGTTGAAGCCACTTCGGTTTCTAAATAACGAACACCAAAATTACCGCGTATGTATTCGGTTGAGAAGTTTGCCTGCGCGTAAATAGCGTCAGTAGTTTCTTCAATATCAAAGAATGCGTTAACTTCTGAAGTGGGTGCAGTAATGGGAATGGAACCACCATGTGCAGTAACCGCTTCATTGAGTATGCGTAACACCTTGTCTTGATCGGCCGTTATCATTTCAGGATTTACCATAAGGAAATCTTTAACAAATAACTCTCTGCCATCTGCATCACCAAAGTTATCAGGGCCTGCAGTAAGAAGCTCTGCGAACAAATCACCTCTCGGGCTATCTGAATAATTTCTTAAACTAACGTTGGCACGAATTTGGTCAGTCATACTAGTGGCTTTACTATGACGATAACCAAGGTCAAGTGTGGTAAACACAGACCAATCTAAGTCATAGACAAAATCAGCTCGAAAAGCGTCTTCAGTGTTTTCGGTAAGATCTCGCGCTGTGTCTACTGACCGTAACATATAGTTAGCTGGGTCCATCATGTCTGCTACACTTGGTGCGTTTGCCGCATCAAATGCAATACCAAAAGCGAGTGAGCCACCGGTTAAGTCATATTCGAATGGGGTTCCATTTTCATTAGATGAATTAACCGCTGCATTAGGGTTGATAAAGTTAAGAGTGGTGTTAATTCTTGGATTGGTGGATTCAGAATTAGAGGATGCCACCTCTACAGTGACTTTTAAGTTTTCACCTTGCCATTCACCGCCAAGCCTAAATATTTCACTCTTGGTTACACGTGAACTAGTATCGCCTGCAAAGCGCAAGTTGGGATCGGCACCGCCATCTTCTACCGGAATAACACCTTTTAATGCCGCTTGGATACTGCCGAGATTTTGGCCATCTAAATTACCAAAGTTAACGGTTTCAAATTCACTAGGCACGGAAATACCAATCAGGTCACTGACCCCAGATGCCTGTGCAGATATACTTTCTGCGTAGCGCTGTTGATCATTGATAACGGCATCAAAGTAAAATTTCATATCCGCATTGGGAGCCCATTCTAAGGAGCCAGCAAAATTCTTTGTTTCGTATTCATGGTTATCGTAATCTTGGTTAAGAAATTGAATTCCTAAAAAATCAAACTCTTGCGCATTTACAGTACCTCCGTCTGAAGTAACAACGTTGTCTCGGTCAACTCGAGGACGGAATGCAGTCACGTCTTGCTCAGCATAACTAGCGCTAAAAACAATACCAAATTCACCGATGTCGGTTTCCCAATTGTCGCCGTAGGTTCCTGACAATCGAGGCTTCACACCATCAGTAGAAAGACTACTGGATTCACCTTGCACTCTTACTGAGGCTAATGTCTCATTTAATTGCAAGGGACGAATGGTGCGTAAGTTAATAGTGCCACCCACAGAACCTTCGATGGTTTTTGCATCAGGTGCTTTGGTGACTTCAACACCTGCAATTATTGAAGCAGAAACATCTTCAAAGTTAATGCCGCTTCGACCAGCCCCTGAGCCAACCGTAGAAACACCATTAATTTCCGTTCGGTTTGCGTTGGTGCCACGGATCTGCACGCCTGTGCCCACACCCGCAGAACGCGTAATTTGTATACCTGTGACATTTTCTAAAACCTCAGCAAGGTTTTGGTCAGGCAATTTACCAATATCTACCGCTTCGATAACTTCAACCAGATTATTTGATTCGCGTTTTTCTAAAAGTGCACTTGTAAGCGCACTGCGTATTCCGCTTACCTGTATAACTTCAAGCTCTTCATCAACTTGCGCTTCTTGCGCCAAAATGGTTGGTGCTGTCAGCATCGCAACTAACGCTGCACTGTATATTCCTGTATTTGTTCTACGACTCTTTAATACAGAACTTATTTTATTAAGTTTCGCTTTCATGTGGTCTCCATTTACTTGGTAGTGTCATATTTATTGTGTATGTCTTAGCTATTTGTAAATAAATTGTTGTAACGGCGGAGCCAACCAGTTTGTCGTCTGCGTATGCTGAGTGAGCACTGTGTATTCGTTATACATAGCAATTTTGGCCTCATACTAAGTCACCAATCTGATTGAGTATAGATGACAACAAAACCGGTTTACTAAACCGGTTTATTGAATTAAATTAACATAAAATTACAGAATGTCAATATTCGAGTAGTTAGGGGGTTAAGGAATTAACACGACGAGCAGATCGCCCAGAGAAATAAAATGCGCACAGCACACAAAAGACGTTAACGAATAAGTCAGGTTGGCTATAGCCCATCCAATAGATGTTGGTATTGTTCTGTGTTTAGTTGGCATAAGACCTCTTTTGAAAGCAGAGGTCTTGTCTGATGTAGATTAGCTTAGATTGATTATTGTTGCTTTGCTAGACGCGCTTAGGTTAGGCCCAAGAGCAGAATTTGCGTGGTTTTATTCAGCTTGCCCCCACAACGATTGCGAGTTTATGCACATCTTGCCATCAACAAATCCAAACCCACCGGGACGATCCTTAGCAATTAAAGCCGGGCCATCTAAATCCACAAAGTCAGCTTCGGCGGCCAACAAATAAGCAGGCGCCATTGCCAGAGATGAGCCAACCATACAGCCCACCATGATTTTAAGATTGTGTTGCTTTGCTAAGCGCAGTAGCCTCAATGCTTCAGTCAATCCGCCGGTTTTGTCGAGTTTGATGTTCACCGCTTGATATAGAGGAAGTAATCGCTCTAAGTCATCGCTGGTGTGGCAAGACTCATCGGCACAAATTGGAATACTCGACTTAAAATCAGCCAAAGCCTGATCATCACCACTGGGTAAAGGTTGTTCAATTAGGGCCACATTGCATTCCCTTAAAGGTTCAACCACCTTCTCTAACAACTCGATGCCCCAAGCTTCATTGGCATCAACAATAAACTCACTGTTTGGGCATACTGCATGGATTGCTTGCATCCTTGCAACCACATCTTGCTCATCAAGCTTCACTTTGATTACTTTATTTGCCGCTAACTTAGCGGCCGCTTTCGCCATATCATCAACACTATCAATGCTAATGGTTTGCGCACTGTGACAAGACGATAATTGCGGCATACCAGCTAACTCAGCGACACTGCGGTGCTGTTGTTTGCTGTGCAGATCCCACAGCGCGCAATCTAAGGCATTTCTTGCCGAACCTGCGGGTAACAAGCTGCTCAATTGGTGCAGCTGTTGTGTGCTGACAATCTGATCTTTGATACTTTCTAACTGCCTACATACAGCCTGTATTGTTTCGCCATAATGAGTATAAGGTACAGCTTCCGCCCAACCTCGATATTTGCCATCAGTTATAGAGACAACCACTACGTCGGCGGCGGTTTTTTCGCCACGGGAAATCCGAAAAGGAGTAATCAGTGGAAAACTTTCAGTAACAACGCGAATATCTAAACTCATAGCAAATTATCTACGATAGAAGTCACTCCGTGACGAATTGGATCACTACAGGGTAAACCGGTTTGCTGACTGATCTCTTTGCATATTTGTAATGCTGAATCAGCATCAACAGAAGATGTATTCACTGCAATACCGACAACCTGCGCTTGCGGATTGGTAAGTTGAGCAGCGGCTAAATTAAGTGCAATGGTTTGTTCAATAGAAGGCAATGCTTGATGAGTAAGCCCGCGCATATGTTGTCGACCTAGAGCATGACAAACCACCAGCGCATCTGGCTGTGAACCATGTAACAAGCCTAAGCTTACGCCAGCAAAAGCTGGATGAGACAAGGAACCTTGCCCTTCTATGATGTCCCAGTGATCAGCGCTATTTTCTGGACTAATCGTTTCTGCAGCGCCAGAAATGAAATCGGCAATAACACAATCAATGGCCACACCTGTTCCCGACACCAAAATTCCACTTTGTCCAGTTGCTCTGAAGGTGGCTGGAAGTTGCCTTCCCTGAATCTCTTTAGTGAGACTAAGAGAAGTGTACATTTTGCCAACCGAACAATCTGTGCCAACGGTCAAAAGGCGATTACCAAGACGTTTTTTACCTGTTCCCGTTCTAAACCGAGTGACGGGATGACGAATATCAATCAGTTGAAGATTAAGCTCGTCAGCCTTTTGCTGCAATACTGGAATATCGGTTAACTTATCGTGTAAACCGCTCACAATATCCATACCAGCATCCATTGCTTCGAGTATTGTAGGTATCCAACTTGAGTCAAGGAATCCTCCGCTATTAGCGAAGCCTAACACAAAGCTTTTGGCCCCTGCTTTAGCCGCCTCTTGAATATTCATTGATGGGCAGCCTGTAGTAACACTGCAACCTGGCAAGCGGTATTCAGCTAAGCATTTTTCAGGACTCCAATCAGCAGCACTTCGAGCCATTTTAATGCTAAGCGAATCCGTAGCGTCTCCTACAAATAGCAAATACGGATAGTTAATATTCATCAAGATTCCTTTAAAATAGATATCACTCCATATTAAAGATATTTTATGCGAACTAAATTAGTATGATTTAGGTGAGTCATAACTCCAGGTTATTGCTGGTTATAGACGAGGTTCAATTCGGCCCTGACAAAATCCAAAAAGTGTTCACAAATCCGAGATAGCGGTCGCGTTTCTAAATGTAGCCCTTTTATTTTGAAATCCAAAGGGGGATTAAACGGCGAGACACCGACATTATCAGTGATATTGCTGATTGCTGTGAGTTTATCAATAGTACAGCAGCCCATTCCTTTATCGACCAAACTTGCAGCGATGTAGTAGGTATCAACCTGCATATTACTGTGAGTTTCCATGCCCAGAGACTCGAAGCGACCTAAGACTAAATCACCGAGTGGGCCACTATCCCAGATGCTAATTAATTCCTGTTCCGCCAGAGACTCAACGCTAACAATTTTAGTGTCTGCAGGAAACGATTGTTTGGGATATAAAATAACCACTTCACTGCTGCCTAATTCAACTTCTTCAATTCCTGGTAGAGGAGGTGATGAATAAAGTAGCGCGAGGTCACACTTATGTTCTAACAAAGTTTGCAGTGCGTCATCATTGTGCATAGTTTGTAATTTAAACTGAACATGGGGGTGCACTTCCCTGAATTTAGCAATCGAACGAGGGATAACACCAAAACCAAGGCCAGGGGTTAATGCAATATCGATGACGCCACTATCACGGCGATTAATATTTTCTGCTAATGCGTTTATCGAACGAAGCTGTTTGTATAATTTATCGATTTCCGGAAAAAGTGTTTTCGCTTCACTCGTTGGAATAAGCTTACCTTTATTACGTTGGAATAAATCGAACCCCAATTGTTGTTCTGCATGAGATAGCACTTTAGAAACCGAAGGCTGAGATACATAAAGTAATTTAGCCGCGTTAGTAATTGAGCCTGTAGTGTAAATAGCATGAAAGACTTCGATATGACGTAAACGCATTAATTTTTCCAAGTTGAATAAATTTTAGGATACCATAGGGGATAATCTGGCAGCATAAATTTTAGCGTGCCCCAACCCCTATTTTAAACTTTAAAAAATTGAAAAATAGCCAGCGATAACACTCAAAAATAATCATAAGCGTACCGCGGACAGCAATACTCACCAAGTCAATTATTGGAAGCCTTTGTGTGTCAGCCCATAACCATAGGCTATAACTAGCAGATTTTTTATTAATTGTGTTCATAAACATAATTGTAGAGTGTAGTACTCGCAAAAATAATAACTTTCTAAGCAAATTAGGAAAGAACCTAGGAAAACAGATAATGCCAAAGACCAACACATCACACTATCGTAAAAGTAAGCTAAATATAGCGATACTTGCCGCTATCGGGTCACTTTCAATTTCCGGAATAGCTGCAGCGAATCAGCAAAACAGTCAAGATAATTTATCCATCGAAAAGCAGTCCCAACAAACTACTCTAGAACAAGTTGACTCAACCGTAGATGGCAATGAAAAATCTAAAGATGTAGAAAAAATCATTGTTGTAGGTTCCAGCATCAAGGGCGCAAATATAACAGGCGCTTTGCCCGTCACATTAATTGATGCCAGCGATATAGAAGCGATTGGCGCGACTTCTGGAATCGAATTATTTGCATCTATTCCAAGTAACGGCAGCGTTAATTTTAACGGTAATGACGTGGTTAGCGGCGTATACCAATCTCGCGGTGATGTAGCGTCAATCAACCTACGCAGTATAGGTACTGGTAATACCTTGGTGCTGTTCAACGGCCGAAGAATGGTACAACACCCTGGTACCCAAACTGAAAATTCAGTACCTGTTACAACCGTAAATATGAACTCAATCCCTGTACTGGGCATTGACCGAGTGGAGATTTTGCATGACGGTGCAGCCGCGATATATGGATCTGATGCCGTCGCGGGTGTGGTTAACACTGAGATGCGTAAAGATTTCGCCGGCTATAAATTTGACGTTCAATATGGTCAGGCTGAAAATACCAGTAGAGAAAAGTTAAATATAAATACCTTAGCTGGTTGGGACATTAACGATGGCATGACCAACATCACCACTGCAATCAACTATTATCATGGTTCAGAAGTGATGGCTTCCGAAATCGACTATGCCGCCGATGCAGATAAACGTAGCTTCTTAGTAGGAACGGACTGGGAAGGTGATACCAATTTCCGAAATACATCTACCACAACGCCTTGGGGAAGATTTGATGCAAGTCAGTCAGTTACAGGCCTAACCTCATCCGCAGGACGTTTTCATGTTGAACCTGTAGATGCAACCGATAGTAACCAACAATGTGTTCTAGCTAATGGTTTATGTTTAGATAGCGGCAGTATTACTACCAATACGCAAGCCTATAATACCAACAGTGTTCGCACCATGATCCCAGAAACTGAGCGTTTAAACACCTTTGTTTACCTAAATCATGAACTGAACGATGACGTTAGTTTATACGGTGAGTTAGGTTACTACTGGGCTGAATCAAACTCTCAACGTGCAGAAACTGCAACACTTACCTCAGCTCCGGTCACCATTGCCAGCACAGCTTATTGGAACCCTCTTGGTAGTGGTCCAAATAGAATTTCTGGCTATGACACCCCCGCTGAAGGTTTAGACATATCAATTAATGCCTACCGCGTAGTCGATGCGGGTACCCGTAATATCAATGTCGAAAATACATCTTATCGTGTACTAGGTGGTGCCACAGGTTCATACAAGGATTGGGAGTGGGATTCCGCGGCTTTGTATTCAAAAGCAAAAACCGTTGATACAACCCATAATCGTATTAGTCTAAGTTTGTTTCAAGATGCCGTGAATCGTCTCGATGAAAGTGCATATAACACTTTCTGTGGCGCAACCTGTAACTCACAAGAGACTATCGATAGTTTTCTTATCGATGTAAGTCGTTCTGGCGAAACAGCGCTGGGTTTAGTTGATTTCAAATTTTCCAATGCGAATCTATTTAGTTTGCCAGCAGGTAATGTTGGAGCAGCTTTTGGCACAGAATGGCGCTATGAAAGCTTCGAAAATATTTATGATGACCGATTAAACGGCACCACTGTCTATACTGATGATGTGACTGGTTTAGCATATGAATCAGACGTAATGGGCTCCAGTGGACAACCTAATGCGGATGGATCACGTAATGTTTTATCTGCCTTCGTTGAATTTGCAGGTCCGTTAATTAGTCCAGAAATGGAAATTCCGTTAGTCCATAAACTAGACTTCCAAGTAGCTGGTCGTTATGAGCGCTACAATGATGTTGGGGATGTATTCAAACCTAAAGCCGTTCTTAGCTGGTATCCTGTTGAATCACTACAGATTCGCGGTTCATATGCTGAAGGATTTCGCGCTCCTAACTTAGAGCAATTGCACACAGCAAGTACCACCCGAGTTAACTACCCGGTTGATTACTATCGTTGCCAAGCACAGATCAACAAAGGTGAGTTAGACAGTATCAGTCAATGCAGCAGTGGTGATAGCGCTGAGAACATTCGTTTGGGTAACACCGAACTTGATCCAGAAAA
Organism: Aliiglaciecola lipolytica; assembly: GCF_018860635.1. Taxonomy (GTDB): domain Bacteria; phylum Pseudomonadota; class Gammaproteobacteria; order Enterobacterales; family Alteromonadaceae; genus Aliiglaciecola; species Aliiglaciecola lipolytica_A. The sequence goes on along the minus strand of NZ_JAHKPT010000017.1, from coordinate 185,010 downwards.
AGACTACAACTACGGCTTAGGATTGGTTTTTACACCTGAATTTATCGATAACTTAACATTGACCACGGATTACTGGCGCATAGAGCAAGAAGACTTAATTGGCATTCGCTCTTACCAAAATATTGCTGATCTAGATTATTATCAGCGCTTAAATGGTAGTTCTAACCCTAACGTTATTCGTGAAGAAGTGAACGCTGATGACATCGCTTTTTATGAAGGTTCTGGATTAGAAGCTGTGGGTGATATGAGTGAGATTATTGGTTTATTTGAAAACCTTGATTCGCGCACCACTGAAGGTCTCGATATTGGTGCTTACTATAAGTTAAACAATACCAGCATCGGTGACTTCTCATTTAAGTTTAACGCGGCTAAGTTGTTAAAAGCGTATCAATCAATCGATTCTGAATCCGCAAAATTACAAGAACTGGGTCTAACATTAGACGATGTGGGTGATTTAATTCAATTAGATGGCCGTCCTGAATGGCAAGCAAGTACTACTATTACTTGGCGCTATAATAATTGGGGAGCTGGGATCTACGGTAAATATGTAGGTGATTTCTACGATACCAGCGCCGTTAATGATAACTCAGGCGAGTTCTGGACAGTCGATAGCTGGACAACCTTTAGTATCTACGGTCAATATACTTTCGACCAAGGTTCATTAGAAGGTACAAAAATGCGTTTAGGTGTACGTAATCTATTCGACAAAGCGCCACCATTGGCCGATGAAACATACGGTTACGACGCCAGTCTGCACAGCGCTGAAGGACGTTATTTGTACCTTAATTTAAGCATGAGCTTCGATTAAGCAGCGTTTTTTTACACTTTAATCGGGCGACTTAGTCGCCCTTTTTCACTATAGAGTAATCCCTAAAATGTATAACAATTGCCGACTGCGGTTCTTTTCAATATTATTTGTAGCAATCACATCCTGTGCCGCTTGCACTCAAAAATCTGAATCAATCGATATGATTATCACAGGTAAAAATATTTATACTGGTAATGAGCAACCAGCATTTTCAGGTTATATCGGCATTGATAAAGGCAATATTTCTTTTATTAGCGATACGCTTCCTGCGCATATTACTGCCACACAAACCATAGATGCAGGTGACAACATCATAGCGCCAGGTTTTATTGATACCCATACCCATGCCTGCAATGATTTTGGTAAAGACTCCCCGAATACAAATGTGAACTACACCACCCAAGGTGTAACCACTGTTTTTTGCAATGTCGATGGTGGCGGTAGCGTTGATGTCGCGGCAAAACTTAATCAATATGAGCAACAAGGAATAGGCACAAATGTCGCCCTCTACGTTGGTCATGGCTCAATTCGTAAAGCGGTCATGGGCATAGAAGATCGGGCTCCAACCGATGCTGAGCTTGAGCAAATGAAAAGCCTAGTAGAACAAGCAATGAAAGCCGGAGCCTTAGGACTTTCAACAGGCTTGTATTATGTACCCGGTAATTACGCGATGACCAGTGAAGTGGTTGAACTAGCAAAAGTCGCAGCCCAGTATAATGGTGCCTATGACAGTCATATTCGCGACGAAAGCAGCTACAGCATAGGGCTGGTTAACGCAATTAAAGAAGTCATTCAAATTGGTCAACAAGCAGACATTCCCGTGCACGTTGCGCATATCAAATCATTAGGCGTTGACGTTTGGGGTAAAAGCGCAGAGGTGATCAAGTTAATAGACGAAGCTCGGCAACAAGGTATCGACGTTACTGCAGATCAATATCCTTGGCGCGCATCAGGAACCAGCGTAGCAGGTAGTTTGGTACCAAGATATATCATGGCAGGTAGCAAAGAAGCGTATCATGCTCGAATGGAAGATGACGCACTATGGCCAACCTTGAAATTAGAAATGGCTGAAAATTTAAGACGCAGAGGCGGCGCAGAGTCGTTACTCATTAGTGATCCCAAACGCCCCGACATACGTGGAAAAACCCTAGCCGAGGTTGCAAGTTTGTGGGAGATTGAGCCAATTGATGCAGCTCGTCAAATTATTCTAGAAGGTAATGCGCGGGTCGCCAGTTTCAATATGTCCGATCAAGATATGAAAGCTTATATGACGCAATCTTGGGTAATGACCTCTTCCGATGGCAGCACTGGCCATCCTCGAAAATATGGCACTTTCCCCAAAAAGTTTCGTGAATATGTTAAACAGAAAGGTTGGTTAAGCACCCAAGAGTTTATTCAACGCAGTAGTTATTTACCTGCTAAAACCTTTGGATTGACAGGCAGAGGCGAATTGAAAGCGGGTTACGTTGCCGATATCGTAATATTTAATCCTGAGACTTATCAGCAAAAAGCGAGCTACTTACAGCCTACCGAACTTAGTGAGGGAGTAGAATGGTTAATCGTTAATGGCCAACCTGTCATTGAACAAAGCGTCGTTAATCAGACCTTAGCAGGACAACCCATCCGTCAATCTTCAGCATCAAGGTAAAATAACCATGCAGAACTATTTTCTAGCGCTCGTGAGTGTTGCGCTTTTATTTACCGCTTCCGTTAGTCCCAGGGCCAATGCTGCCCCTCAGGCTGACAGCTTTTATTCGCCGTCGACGGTTTTCGATCCTAGCGTCACTACCCCTGAAGACTTTTTAGGTCATGGGTTAGGTCAAAAGATGGTCCAGAACAATATGCTGACAGCTTATTTTCGTCAGCTAGCGGCGCAATCTGAGCGAGTCAAATATGAAGTAATTGCCTACAGTAATGAAAATCGACCAATAGTTACTTTAACCATAACCTCCCCGCAAAACATGGCCAATTTAGCGCAAATTCAAGCGAACCACATGGCCATACAAACCCCTAGAGGTAAAAGTACAGTCAGCGCAGATATGCCAGTAATTAGTTGGATTAATTTTGGTGTACACGGTGGCGAAGTGAGCTCAACCGATTCAGCCTTGCCGATTGCTTATCATTTAGCTGCGGCCCAAGGGGAAGAGATCGATAACTTACTTAAAAACAGTGTCATTCTGCTCACTGCCAGTTTTAATCCAGATGGCAACAACCGTGAAGCGACGTGGAATTGGCAATATTCATCGAATGTCACGATTACCGATCCTAATCACGCTTTACATGGTTCTCCTTGGCCCTCAGGTAGAACTAATCATTACTGGTTTGATCTGAATAGACAATGGATGTTACAGCAACAACCTGAACCTGTGGGTTGGGTCAGTAAGTTTCATCAATGGCGACCAAACATAGTCGCAGACTTCCATGAAATGCGCTCATATAAGTCGTTTTATTTTCATCCTGGCGCACCGGATAGAGTGCATCCTCTGATTAATGATCGGGCCATGCAATTACTCAGCGATGTAGTGCAAGGACCGCGAGACTTCTTGGACAGCGAAGCTCAGCTATATTTTAATCAAGAGTCTTACGACAATTTTTATTTAGGCAAAGGCGCGACATATCCTCATTTGTTTGGCAGCTTGGGAATATTGTTTGAACAGGCTAGCTCGGCAGGTTTGCTCGACACGCCCCGAGGTGTGTTGTCATTTGAGGATAATATTCGAACTTATTACCATGTGGCCTTAGCGCTTCTGGAAAATGCCGCTGAAAAGCGCCAAGCACTGCTTTCATTTCAACAGGATTTTGCCAGCAACTCGGCTAAAATGGCCGCACAAGATGACATAAAAGCATACATCTACAGCGCCCCTGAAGATCCAGTAAGGTTGTTCCATTTCAATCAACTATTAACTCGCAACAAAATCCAGATCAAACCACTGACAAAAGATTTTGCTGTGAACGGTAAAACATTTCGTAAAAACGAAGCCTTTATCGTGGAGTCAAAGCAGGCCAATTATCGCATGCTTAAAGGTCTGTTTTCCAAGATAACCACCTTTGAAAATAATACCTTTTATGATGTGTCTGGATGGACATTGCCCCTTGCTTTTGGGATTGACTTCGAGCCTCTAACTCGCACTAGATATAAAGCTGGTTCAGCTATAACAGTCGAGTTCCCAACACAGCAACCACCAAGCAGGGCAAATGTCGCCTATGTTTTTGATTGGAGCCACTACAACGCGCCGAAAGTACTAAATACGCTACTGCAGCAGGGATATCTACCGCGTATTGCCACTGAACCTTTTAAGGCACAAACTGATAAAGGTATCCAAGCATTTGGACGGGGCAGTGTCATAGTGCCGGTGCTCAAGCAGATAGGTGCTAATGCAAACGTAAACGGCGAAAATTTATATAACATAATCCAGCAGGCAGCAATTCATGATGGGGTAAAAGCCTACGCATTAAACAGCTCCCATACCACCAGCATAGGTATGGATTTGGGCAGCAATAGTATTGACGCTGTCACTTTACCAAAAGTCGCACTGGTTATTGGGCCTGGAATGTCTCCCTATCAGGCTGGTGAGGTGTGGCACCTGTTAGATAAACGTATGCATATGCCTGTTGTTTTACTAGATAAAAGTAAACTTTCTAGTGCGGATTTGTCAGCCTATACCCACCTAGTCATGACGGATGGAAAATATTCAGATATCAGTAATTCGCTACAAGAGAAGATTTCAACTTGGGTAAGGAAGGGCGGATCTCTGGTTGGTATCGGTGATGGTGCGCGCTGGGCAGGAACAAAATTACTGGATATTAAAGTGGCTGACATTGGCAAAGGAAAATTAGCCTCACAATCGCGAATTGATTATTCAAATAAGGCAATGGTTAAGGCACAAGATATTATTGGTGGTGCGGTTGTGGCCGGTGATTTAGATATTAGTCACCCACTAGGTTACGGATATACCCGCCGCGAGATTGCCAGCCAACGTAGCGGTCTTTTAGCATTTGAACCGCCTAAAAATCCCTACGCCAGTGTAATAAAAATTGCCCAGAATTCACTATTAAGTGGCTACGCTTCTGCTGAAAACCAACAGCAATTAGCAGGCAAAACCAGCTTGGTAGCTGAAAGAAAAGGCAAAGGCAGTGTTATATTATTTACTGATGATCCTAATTTCCGCGGATACTTTTATGGCACAGAGAAGCTGTTTCTAAACAGTCTATTTTTCTCAACCCTATTTACGGCGCCTTAATCGGTAAAAACAGGCAAATCACAGATCAGGCAATCTAATATAAAAGCCTCCAAGTTATAACCTGTAGTTATGATTAGGAGGCTTTTTGTGAGGCCTTGATATTATCCTGCCGTGTTAGGCTTTAATTAATCGATAACTAGACGTATCCGTTGTTTTATTCATCATGCATTATAATAAATTAGCGCTTTACCTATTTGTTCTGGCTTTGTTCTCCGCGTTTTATATTAATACTTCTGTCACACCAAACTGGGTAGAACAGCAGCATTCTTACCCCACTTATAACAATGCATCAGGCGAACTTGTTTACACCATCAATAATCACCAGTTTGAAGTCAAAAACATCGTTGATTATCAACTCTCCCCATTGCGACAAAGCGCTTTAGATCAGTATGGTAAACCTGCGTTATCTGAGCAATGGGTAAGGATGCCTGACCAACAACTGGTGTTACTCAAGACCGCTTTCCATTTTGGTATTTGGTCGTTATTACCGGCCGTCATTGCTATTTCATTATGTTTGCTTACCAAACAGCCGATTCCTGCCCTATTAGGTGGCACAATTATCGGCGCACTCATGTTAGGTCGGTATGATATTACCGATAAAGTGCTGCTTCCAAGCATCGCCTCAGACAGCGCTGCAACCATTGTTTTATTGTACCTTTGGCTGCTTGGCGGCTTGATGGGAGTCTGGACTCGCACTGGAGCAGCACAAGCATTCGCTCAGGCGATGACCCGTCATTTTGTTAAGGGGCCGCGCTCAGCGAAGCTGATTACATGGATATTAGGCGTATTCTTTTTTCAAGGAGGAACAATAAGCACAGTATTGGTGGGGACAACGGTTAAGCCCTTTGCAGATGAAGCAAAAGTCAGCCACGAAGAAATGAGTTACATTGTAGATTCAACGGCATCGCCCATCGCGTCAGTCTTAGCCTTCAATGCTTGGCCAGTCTATGTGCAATCATTGATATTTGTGCCTGGCGTGGCTTTTCTGGCAACCGAGTCTGATCGAATCCGTTTTTTCTTCACCAGTATCCCTTTTAGCTTTTATGGAATTCTCGCGGTATTGGGTACGCTCTTGTTGTGCTTTAACGTCACATGGCATTGCGGTAGTCGAATCCGTACAGCCCGTTTACGGGCGCTCAATACTGGCCGCTTAGACGCAAAAGATGCAAACCCGATACATACTGATGAATTACAAAAATCGGAAGTGCCTAACCATTATTCGCCGAGTGTTTATGAATTTGCAGTGCCTTTGGTCACCTTAATTGCTATCGCAGTAGGAACCTTTATTACGCTAGGTTCGCCGAAAGTAAATTGGGCATTCGCTACAGCACTTTGCTTGTCTTGTGTAATGGCCTTATCACGAGGGATGACCTTAGACGAATTGCTTGGCGGCATTGGTAATGGTCTAAAATCAGTGGTCGTTGCTTCTGTGCTGTTGGTATTGGCGATCACAATTGGCGGTATCAATAAGGAAATTGGTGGTGGTTTATTTTTGATAGATTTACTAGACCATCAAATAGCATTTTGGATGTTACCTGTCATTCTCCAGATTCTAACCATGATCATTGCATTTTCAACCGGAACAAGTTGGGGTACATACGCAATTGCATTCCCTTTAGCCATGCCGTTAGCTTGGGCAATTGGCATCAATCAAGAAGTTGCTCACCCAGAAATTTTCATGGCGATTTGTTTTGCGACGGTTTTGAATGGCAGCGTATACGGTGATCAATGCTCTCCCATTTCGGATACAACCATTTTAAGTGCGATGACCACAGGTTGTGACTTGATGGACCATGTTAAGTCACAAATAATACCTGCTAGCATAGCCGCAACATGCGCAGCTATGCTTTGGACTTTATCTGCATTGCTGTTGGTTTAACCAACAGCATTCAAATATAGCAGTAGCGAACTATTGTGTCTGCGTAGGCTGAGCATGGCCTTCGTTATGAATTGCTTCGATATCTATCGCATCGAAACTGTATTCCTTGTGGCAGTATTGGCAATTCAACCTTACGGCACCATCTTCGGCCACAATATTAAGTAACTCTTGTTTATCAACATTTGCGATCGCCGCAGCACTGCGTTCTTTACTGCAGGTACAAGAGAACTTAATGTCTTGAGGTGGGTAAAGTTGGACTTCTTCTTGATGATAAAGTCGGTGCAATACTTCAGTGGCTGGCAGCCCTAACAATTCCTCAGCAGTAATAGTCTGGCTAATCGTAGTTAAGTGAATGAAGTCAGTGTGTTCAGACGCATCTGTCATTTCGCTACTGGTGGGCAAAACTTGCAAAAATAAACCACCAGCTCTATTTATTTCACCTTTGTGAGAGGTTTTTAAAATGACTTTGGTAGGCAGTTGTTCAGATTGGCTGAAATACCCTTCAAGACACTCTGATAAAGTCGGCTTGTCGATCGCCACCATGCCTTGATATCGCTCTCCCACTTCAGGAGTAATGGTAATAACTAACACTCCCTTAGGCATGAGTTCGGTTAACGATGTTGGAAGTTCAGCCGCTTCTGAGTCCCACCGTGCCACACCACGCAATTTTTGATCATGAGTACCATTTATTACTGCGTACTTAACCAAACCTTCACTTTGCAATTGCAAAGCAATATCACCTTTGAACTTTAACGTTGCAGTCAGCAAAGATGCAGCAGCCATTAATTCACCCAGTAATTGTTGAAGGACAGGGGGATATTGCTGTGAATTTAGAATTTCTTGATAACTATTTTCTAGTTGCACAAGTTCACCGCGTACGTTGGCGTTGTTAAAGACATAACGATGTAACTGATCAAAATGGGACATAAGATTCTCTTACTGCTGTTTAAATTGAATTATTTTGCGACGCTGCTTTTTATCCGGTCGTGTCTCTGGTCTCGGACTATGGAATGCGCTTAACTTGCGCGCCTCTGCATTTTTTTCACGTTGCGCGATGCTTTTTTCTGTTTCCGCGTAGAGTAATTGAGCTTGTGGTGCACTTACTCGTTTATCACTTAACCCTTCAACAATTACTTCCTTGCTATCGAATCCGGCAGGGAGCACAATTGTCGCACCCAATTCGACACTTCGACTGGCTTTTGCTCTTTGTCCATTATATTGCACCTTGCCAGATTGCACCATGTCTCGAGCTAAAGATCGGGTTTTAAAAAATCGAGCAGCCCAAAGCCACTTATCTAAGCGAACTATTTCAGTGTTTTTGTTGTCTGTCTTATTCTTCATATATAGAACCTATTGGGCTTAAGCTTAAAAACCTTAGAATTGTAATTATATGGTAATGTTAATCTTTAATAGTTGTGGCCCTTTAATCTACTGGTTATCATTGTCCCCGTTTAGCGACGATAATCGACCAAAAAGTGGTAAAAGATGAGCCTTAGTAGTACAAACTTAAGTCAAATATGGCTGCAAATTAGCAAATATCAATCACAGATTAATCTGTTGGTTGTTATTTTGTTGGTTCTGTATCTTTTGGCTTTTTTAGCTGAGATGACTTGGCGGCTAATTCCAGAGCCACAAAACACTTCAAATCAAAGTTTTCAAACTAACCAAACTGGCAATACTTCAAGCAACTCTGGCTCACGAGTGAGTTTGTCACAGTTGAAAAGTTTAAACCTATTTGGCGATTTAACCGCAAAAGAAGTCACCACGGTTAAACAAGAAGTAACGGAAGCACCTGAAACCCGCTTGAACTTAACCTTAACAGGTGTGGTCGAGACTGATGAGCCCGGTGTTGGTGCGGCGATAATTGAGAATCGCGGTTCACAGAATACCTATGGCATCGATGATGAAATTGATGGTACCAATGCAAGCTTAGTTGAAGTGTTCGCAGATAGGGTAATCATAAAAAATGGTCCTCGTCGCGAAACCTTAATGCTAGACGGGTTAGAATACTCAAAAGAAAGCCAAGCATACCAACCAGCTGTTGATACGACCGCTGATAATAGAATAGATGACAAAGAACAATATACCGAATTGACCCCTGAAATGGTGGAAACGACCAGAGAGATACGGCGCAACCCTGCCGGATTTACCGATTACATTATGGTCTCTCCGGTTCAAGGCCAAGATGGTTTAATTGCCGGCTATAAAATAGCCCCTGGTAAAAATCCAAGTTTATTTAAAGGTGCTGGATTTTTAGTCGGCGATGTCATTACCGAAATTAACGGCTTAGATTTGACTGATCCTGAACAAGCTATAGAAGCCTTAGCAGCATTAAATCAATCGGATTCGTTACAACTAACAATTAGTCGAAGTGAGGAACTTCTCACTTTGTATTTGGATTTCCCTGAAGGGGGAGAAGATTTATGAGGATTACCCCTATGACGCAAACAAGCCGTAGTAGATTTAGAGGCTTATGTTTGGCAGCATGTGCAATGCTTTTGACGATGTCGACGATGACATCCGCTAAAGAATATTCCCCCAATTTTAAAAATGCTGAGATTTCCGAATTCATAAATATTGTAGGCAAGAACCTGCAAAAAACCATAATCGTCAGCCCAGACGTACGCGGCAAAATCAGCGTACGTAGTTATGACTTGCTTAATGAAGAGCAATATTACCAATTTTTCCTCAACGTATTACAAGTATACGATTTTGCAGTAGTAGAAATGCCAAATGGCATATTGAAAGTAGTTCGAGCTAAAGACGCAAAAACATCTAATATTCCGGTTATTCAAGGTACCCCTTTTGATGGTGATGAAATGATCACCCGTGTGGTTCCGGTATACAACGTGCCAGTGCGAGAGCTTGCCCCGATTCTTCGCCAGTTGAACGATCAAGCAGGTGGTGGCAACGTAGTGAGCCATGACCCATCCAACGTCATGATGCTGACCGGCCGAGCGGCTGTGGTAAATCGCTTGGTAGAGATCATTGAGCGTGTGGATCAAGCTGGTGATGAAGAAGTTGAAATAGTAGAACTTAAATATGCATCTGCATCAGAGATGGTGAGAATTATTGAAAACATCAATAAAAATGCATCCAAAACCCAAACAACCGGTAAATCGGAGCCTCGTCTGGTAGCTGACGACCGAACCAATAGTGTAATAGTGTCTGGCGATAACAAAGGTCGCAAACGCTTAATTAACCTAATTACCAAAATGGATAAAGAATTAGAAACCAGCGGTAATACTCGGGTTATTTTTGTGAATTACGCTAAAGCAGAAGAGCTAGTTAAAGTTCTGCAAGGAGTAAGTGCTAGCATTCAAGCCGAAGAACAAGGCGGACAAAGCAGCAATACAAAAAGTAGAACATCTAACAACCGTGAAGTAAGTATCGATTTTCACTCAGATTCCAATGCACTTGTAATCACCGCAGAGCCTGACATGATGCGTTCGCTAGAAGAAGTCATTCGTCAGTTGGATATACGTCGAGCACAAGTAACCGTTGAAGCCATTATTGTTGAAGTATTTGAAGGTGACGGCACAACGGTAGGTGTTCAGTGGGCCAGTGAAGATGGTGGTGGTCAGCAATTTACAAATGGTGTTGTGGGGATTGGCTCGTTAGCAGTTGCAGCCGATGAAGCAGAAGATCAAACAACCACGACCACAGGGTTCGATGACGATGGTGACCCGTATTCATATGACTCTGTCACATCTGGTGATTTCACTTCACTAGCATCCTTGCTAGGCGGCGTTAACGGATTCTTAGTTGGTGTAGTGAAAGATGGTTGGGGGGCAGTACTACAAGCAGTAAGCACTGATACCAATTCTAACGTTCTCTCTACTCCACACTTAACCACCATGGATAATGAAGAAGCGTTCTTCATCGTTGGTCAAGAAGTACCTATTATTACCGGTTCTTCAACGGGTTCAAACAATGCCAACCCATTCCAAACTGTGGAACGACAAGAAGTAGGTATAAAACTAAAAGTGACACCTCAAATCAACGAAGGTGATGCGGTTCAACTATTAATTGAACAAGAAGTCTCTAGCGTCAGTGGTGCGACATCTGTTGATATTGCGATTAACAAACGGGAAATTAAAACCACAGTAATTGTGGATGACGGCGGTACAATTGTACTGGGTGGCTTAATCGACGAAGAAGTGCAGGAAAGTGTTTCCAAGGTGCCTATATTAGGTGATATTCCTTACCTAGGTAACTTGTTTAAATCCACCACTACCAGCAAGCGCAAACGTAACTTAATGGTATTTATTCGTCCGACCATCGTGCGAGATGGCGCGACTATGAATTCTATTAGCCATAAAAAATACAACTACATTCGAGCGCAGCAACTACAGCGTCAATCTGAAGGTATCCCTTTGATGCCTAATACTGATACACCTGTATTACCGGAGTGGGAAGATGAACTATCTTTACCGCCTTCTTTCGAAGAATACATGTTGAATAAAGAGCAGGAAAGCAAGAATTAATGAGTATTGAAACAGCTGAAAATGCTGAACTCAATCCAAATCTGTTAGACGCTGAAGTTAATTCTACGGAAATGGCTGATGAAGATGTGGTTCAACACAAGCAGTTAGCATTTAGTTTTGCGAAGCGTCATAAAGTGTTGTTGGATACCGGTGAAGAACCCGCTATTTTGTATCACACAGCAAGCACAGATTTTTCAATTTTCATTGAGGTACGTCGATTTCTGCAGGCTGACTTTCAATTAAAAGAAATTGCCGACGAGCAATTTGAAAACCTGCTTACCAAGGCGTTTCAGCGCGACTCGTCAGCGGCTAAACAGCTGATGGAAGATATCGGCAATGAAAGTGACTTATTCGCGTTAGCTGAAGAACTGCCTGATACCGAAGATTTATTAGAAAATGAAGATGATGCGCCTATCATCAAGTTAATCAATGCAATGTTAAGTGAAGCAATTAAAGAAGGTGCTTCTGACATTCATATTGAAACCTTCGAAAATCAATTAATAGTGCGATTTCGTGTAGACGGAGTGTTACGGGAAATATTACGGCCAAACCGTAAATTATCTTCCATGCTAGTGTCCCGTATTAAAGTCATGGCGAAGTTAGATATTGCCGAAAAGCGCGTTCCTCAAGATGGCCGCATTACCTTAAGAATAGCCGGACGCGCTGTGGATGTTAGGGTTTCAACCATGCCTTCGAGTCATGGTGAACGTGTGGTTCTGCGTTTATTAGATAAAAATAACGCCCGCTTAAATTTAACTGATTTAGGTATGACCGCAAAAAACCGTGAAATTTTTTCCGTTTTAATTCGCAAACCTCACGGGATTATTTTGGTTACAGGTCCTACTGGCTCAGGTAAAAGTACAACCCTATACGCTGGCCTTTCAGAAATAAATTCGAAAGACCGGAATATTTTAACCGTTGAAGATCCCATCGAATTTGATTTACAAGGCATCGGCCAAACCCAAGTTAATCCCCGTGTAGACATGACGTTTGCGCGAGGCTTGAGAGCAATATTACGGCAAGATCCAGACGTGGTCATGATTGGTGAAATTCGCGATCTCGAAACAGCACAAATTGGTGTGCAGGCCAGTTTAACCGGTCACTTAGTATTATCTACGTTACACACCAATACCGCCGCAGGAGCCATAACTCGACTTGAAGATATGGGAATTGAACCCTTTTTGTTATCTTCCAGTTTACTGGCTGTTTTGTCGCAAAGACTAGTAAGAACCCTTTGCCCTGATTGTAAAACGCCTCACCTTCCAAGCGAAGCCGAGTGTCAAATTTTAGGCTTAGAGCATGCTTCCAATAGCCAAAATATTTATAGTCCCAAAGGCTGTGCCGCTTGTAATCAAACAGGTTATCGCGGTCGGACCGGGATCCACGAATTACTGGTAGTTGACGAACCAACCCGTGAAATAATTCATAATGGTCATGGTGAGCAAGCCATAGAAAAACATGTTAGGAAAAATACACCGAGTATTCGCGAAGACGGCTGTAACAAAGTACTTCTTGGGTATACATCCTTAGAAGAAGTACTGCGCGTTACCCGGGAGGATTAACCGTGGCCGCTTATGCTTACAAAGCGATTACCCAATCTGGTCGCAATAAAAGTGGTGTTTTAGAAGGCGATAACGCTCGGCATATTCGACAACAGTTGCGAGAATTAGAGCTTATTCCGCTAGAAGTTGAGCAGGTAACGGAACAGCAACAGCGCGACAACAAAAATCGATTCACCTTGTTCACGCGCGGCATATCCGCCAGCGATTTAGCCCTTTTAACACGGCAAATTGCCACCTTGGTTGAATCTGCTTTGCCAATCGAGGAAGCACTTTTAGCGGTAGCAGAACAATGTGAAAAGCCCCGTCATAAAAATATGATGATGGCCGTTCGCAGTAAGGTAGTAGAAGGTCATTCTCTTGCCGATGCAATGGGAGAGTTTCCGCAAGTATTCGATGAGCTATTTCGAGCAATGGTTGCAGCAGGTGAAAAGTCAGGGCATTTAGACACAGTACTTAATCGACTGGCCGATTACACAGAAAAAAGTCAACGCACTCGCAGCCAAATTACCCAAGCACTGGTTTACCCTGCCATCATGCTATTTTTTGCATTTGGTATTATTTTCTTACTGTTGACCGTAGTAGTGCCTAAAATTGTAGGACAATTCGACAACATGGGTCAGGAACTTCCTGCAATTACCAGCATCTTAATCTCTGTAAGCACTTGGTTACAAAGCTACGGTCTGATTGCAATAGTGTTAATTGTTATATTGATAATCTTGATTCGCAGAATTCTCAAACAACCGCTTATGAAAAAACGTTATCACAAGTTTATTTTGGAATTACCTTTGATTGGTAAAGTATCCAAGGGCTTGAATACGGCGCGTTTCGCCAGCACATTAAGTATACTAACCGCGAGTGCAGTGCCGTTGTTAGAGGCGATGCGCATAGCCGGTGATGTACTTGAAAATTTGCACATTAGAGAAGCTGTAGCCGATGCGGCAATTAAAGTGAAAGAGGGCTCTAGTCTGCGTGGAGCCTTAGAAAAGACCAAAATGTTTCCGCCTATGATGATGCATATGATTGCATCGGGTGAAAGAAGCGGTGAGCTTCAGCAAATGTTAAAACGAGCAGCAGACAACCAAGATAGGGAATTCGAAGCCCTAGTTGGTGTCTCATTAAAAGTTTTTGAACCAATTTTGATTGTTAGTATGGCAGCAATTGTTTTGTTTATCGTACTGGCAATTCTACAACCAATTTTAGCGCTTAATAATATGGTGAATATGTAATGAAAATTAACAATCCTCGACAAGCTGGTTTTACCTTAATAGAGGTAATGGTGGTGTTATTGATTATTGGTATCATGGCGGGCCTAGTGGCACCGCAAATACTCGGTAACCAAGAAGAAGCTCAGCGAAAAGCTGCTGCTATTGATATTCAATCATTGGAAAGTGCATTGACCCGCTACAAGTTAAGTAACAACCGTTTCCCAACCACCGAGCAAGGGTTAGATTCTTTGGTTAACGAACCGACAATAGACCCTATTCCACGCAATTACCCAACCGGCGGCTATATTAATCGTTTGCCTAATGACCCTTGGGACAATCCTTATCAATTGGTTAGCCCAGGTGAAATAGGCGTGATAGATATTTTTTCTAATGGCCCAGATGGTGAACCAGGAACGGAAGACGATATTGGTAACTGGAATCTTGGCGATTACCTAAACTAAACATTGAGTTGCCCATAATGCGAGCACGGTCATTAAAGTACCATTCAGGATTTACTCTCATCGAGATCATGGCGGTGCTAGCAATTATGGGAATTGTTATAAGTGTAATTTCATTTAATAACTTCTCACCGACCCCTTCTGAAGAATTAGAAAAACAAGCGAAACGATTCCAGATAGTAGTGGATATGGCATCTGATTTTGCGGTGTTAAACCAGCAAGAGTTAGGTATTCGTATTGAACCTGAAACCGCTGAATATATATTTATGCAGTTAGATGAAGAACAAAATTGGCAACTACTGGAAGGCCAACAAGCGTTCGGTCGTTATCAATTACCAGAACCCTACTCTTTGGCGTTAGAGCTCGACGAATTACCTTGGATTGAAGAAGACAATTTGTTTAGCGACGGTATATTCGATGAATCTTTATCCTTTGATGAGGACCGCGTTGACATTGGCAGTGAAGAAGAAGAGAAAAAACTACCGCCACCACAAATCATGTTGTTATCCAGTGGTGACGTGACACCATTTAGTTTAACTATGATGTATGAGCCTGATTTTTCTAATGATGATCCCGTGTATTTTAAGCTGAATGCCATTGATAGTGTGCCCCTTGAAAGGTTGGGTCCTTTGGATAGTGACTTATGAACACTAACACTCACAACAAAGGTTTCACCTTGTTAGAAGTCATGCTGGCGCTACTGATCTTTGCGATAACCGGCACCGCTATCATGAAATCGGCCACTGACCATTTAAACGGTGTCAGCCAAATCGAAAATATTACCTTTGCCACTTGGGTAGCCAATAATCGCCTTACCCAAATCAACATCGAAAATAGCTGGCCCCTAAAAGACAATTTGAAGGGCGAAGAAAAGATGGCTGGTACTACTTGGTACTGGCAACAAAAATTATTGTCCACCCCGGATGAATCTTTGATCGGGATTGAAATCGTAGTGGGGACCGACGAAAATTTCGACCGCACGATAACCAGTGTGACCTCCTATATGGCTAAACCCAAGAGCACAATAAGATGATTGGTCAAAAGCAACGCGGCTTCACACTGATTGAAATTATGATTGCTGTGGCAATCTTCACTCTTATCGGTATCGCTTCCACCAGCGTAATGACCGCCGTTATCGACAGTGATGAATTATCTGAAAATCGTTTCGAAAAACTACAAACTTTGCAAAGAGCGATGCTCACCATTGAACGAGATATGCTTCAAGCGGTGCCCAGAGCAGTGCGCCTAGACGGTGAAGAGAACACGCAAGTTATGCACGCAGAAAAGAACTTCTTAGAAAGCGAAGCTGATGGTTTTGCCTTTGTGCGAGCTGGATGGCAAAACCCGCAACTAATGTTACAACGCAGCACCTTACAAAGTGTTGGCTACCGTATGCAAGAAGGTAGGTTAGAGCGTTTGTACGGTAATTACGTTGATAATGTAGTTGGTTATGAACCCAAAGTACGGGTTTTATTAACTAAGGTAGATGATTTTCAAGTACATTTTTTATTAAACTCTGGCGAAGATTCTGCCGACTCACAAAGCTGGGATGATTCTTATGCTCAAGATACCCTGCCAGTAGCCGTGAAGATTACCATCACCAGTCAAGAATTCGGCGTCATTGAGCGTAAGTTTTTAATGAGCAGCGCAGATTCGTGAATACTAGCTTGGCAAATTATTCAAAGCAGCAGGGGGTCGCTTTAATCATTGTTTTGATGATTGTCGCGCTGGTTGCGATTATTGCCACTGAAATGGGGTCAAGATTGCAACTTCAAGTGACTCGCGCAACCAACATTAAAGATAACAATCAAGCATTTTGGTATGCAATGGGGGCTGAGCAATTTGCGATTAAATCCATCGGTGAACTATTAGAGTCAAATCCTGATGTGATTTCATTAGAAGCTGGCTGGTCTGAACAATTTACCTTTCCTTTAGAAGGTGGCGGTATTCAAGCTCAGTTGACCGATATGCAAACCTGCCTAAATCTCAATGCCATCGACTCGGTAAATCGAGTACAACAAGGTAGCAGTCAAAATGGCAATGATGGCGATAACACTAACGGCGACAGCGAGGTTAAAAAGGCGCTACGTGGAAATAGCAGCGGTGATATCAATTCCGTCCCTGAAGAGGCCCTAGCGTTTGAACGCTTATTGACCAACGTTGTGCCAGAGTTAGATAACTATTCAATTGAAGTTGTCAGAGACTCGTTAATTGATTGGCTGGACCAAGATGACAACATGTCACAAAGCGGGGCCGAAGATGCCGACTATGCCGCGTTAGTAAACCCTTACTTAGCCGCAAACAACTTAATGGTCAGTAAGTCTGAAATACGTCTAGTTAACGGCGTTAAAGCCCAATGGATTAATGACCTGCTGCCGATGGTCTGTGTTATTCCAAATGTGTCAGAAATGAAAATTAATGTGAATACTGTAAAAGAAGACCAAGCTCCTGTATTAGCAGCATTAACAGGTGCACCAGTATCGGAAATTCAAAGCCTCATCAGTAATCGTGCACCTGATGGCTACCAAAATGTACAGGATTTCTTAGCGGAAACACTGTTTACCAATCACACATTAACCGAACAACAACAACGTTGGTTTGATGTAAAAACAGAATACTTTCTATTACATACCAAGACCCGTTACAATAACGCCACATTTGCTATGTCTTCCCTACTGAAAGTAGAAAATAACGACCAAGTGATTGTCATACGACGAGAATTTGGAGGAGTACTTTAATGGAACATCTGGTTATCCGCCTAGGCTCAACCACTAGTGACCCAGTCAATTGGTTAGTATGGTCTGGTCAAGAGCAGGAAATTATTGCCTCTGGCGTACTAGATAATGCGGAACAGCTTAATTCTTTATCTGAACGTGCAGGCAAACGTCCTATTACCGCCTTAGTCCCAGGTTGTGACTTTTTGTTGAAATGGGTCGCCATGCCAGCGAAGGCATCGCGAAAAGCGCTAACGGCGATACCATACATGCTTGAGGAAGATTTAAGCATGGATATTAGCGAACAGTTTTTTGCCTTAGGGGAAAAAAATGGCAACATGCAAGCGGTTGCAGTAGTTAGCAGAGATAAGATGGCAAACTGGCTAGAGGTTATCAAACAAGCCGGTTTGTACTGCAATAAAATGCTCCCCGATATACTTGCCCTTCCCTACATTGAAGATGCGTGGAGCTTAGTAACCCTTGGACAGCAAGCTATTATTCGTCAAGATCAATGGCAAGGTCTGCAAGGTGATGCAACTTGGTTATTGCAAGCCACTGAGCATTTTGCAAAACAGCAAACAACACCGCTAAAAGTAGCGAATCACAGTGACTTAGATATTTCTAACTTAGCCAACGTTGAACAAATCGAACAGCAGTTAGACTTACCCATGCAATTGCTTGCAACAGGTGCCTTAAAAACCACATTTAATCTGTTACAAGGCGAGTTTAAAGCTAAACAACAAAGTCGTAGTCAGTGGCGTCAATGGCGAGTTGCAGCGGTTTTAGCTATTCTCGCCCTTGTGGTTACATTGGTTGATAAAGGCGTGCAAGTTAATCAACTTAAACAACAAGGTGCGGATCTAACTAAGCAAATGCACGAGCAATTTGCCAAAGCCTTTCCTAATCAACCAAAACCCACAAGAATCCGTTTAGCGATGGAAAGAGAACTGGCTAAATTAGCCAACGGGGGCGGACAAACATCAATGCTAGCAATGATGTCACAACTCACCGAAGCCTTTCAAAATAGCGACGTTAAACCACAAACTATACGTTTTGATAGTGCGCGTTCAGAATTGCGACTACAGGCCGTTGCGGCAAACTTCGAAGCATTGGAACGATTTAAACGTTTAGCCCAAGAAAAAGGCTTTGAGGTACAACAAGGTGCAATTAACAACAAAGACAACCAAGTGATTGGTTCGTTATCGATAAGGAGCTGATATGAAAGATTTGTTGGATAAATTTAATCAGCTATCAGAGCGCGAAAGAATTTTAGTCGTAGTGTCGGGTTTGTTATTAATAATCGCCCTATTTTACTACTTGGTGTGGGCCCCTATTGACAATTCTTTGCAAACTCAAAGCAAGTTAGTCGCGACTAAACAAGCTGACCTAATATGGTTTAAGCAAAATGCAAATCGTGCAATCCAAATGCGCAGCGGAAATGGTAATGCATCTGTGTTTTCAGGCTCGTTACCCCAAGCAGTCAATCAAACTGCTGGGCGGGTGAAAATAGCAATTTCTAGAATGCAGCCTCAAGGCGAAGAGTTAAAGGTATGGGTAGACCAAGCCCCCTTTAACGATGTGGTGAGTTGGTTACAAAGTATGGAAAATCTTGGGATCCGCATCATCAATGTTGATTTAGCGGAAGCCAACGTGTCAGGAATGGTAAAAGTCAGAAGTTTGCAGTTAGGAAAATCATGAAGCAAGTTGTTAAGTGGAGTCTTCTAGGCATTTTAGCCTTTTTGATTTTACTCATTATTAAGTTACCCGCTAGCCAAGTTATTTACCGCGCTAACCAATCCAATGATCTGAGCATTGAAGGTGTGCAAGGAACGATATGGAATGCCTCAGCTAGTATTATCAGTGTTAATAACATTACCATTGAAGATGTTAGCTGGCAGGTGTCATTTTGGGATTTGTTATTTGGCCAAATGACGCTAGACATAGATGGCGGGGATTTACGCTCAAGTGACAAAGTCTCATTACAAGGCATCGTTAGCATTGATATGTTCGACCCAAGCCATGTTCAATCTTCCGATTTAACTGTGTATTTACCGGCAGATATGGCTATTGCCCAAGCCCCCTTACCAATAGCAGTAAACGCAGGAGGCCGCTTTAAAGTCTCTTTAACCGAACTAGATTATGCTGGAAAATGTATTGGTTTATCCGGCAAAGGCCAATGGTTGAATGCGGGGTTAGAAGGCTTGGTAGGGCTTAGTGAACCTTTGAGTTTAGGTAACTTTCAAGCAAATCTAAGTTGCATTGAGGATGATATTCTAGTCAAAATCACCCCACCCAATGTATTTAATTTAACCGCTGATGCTCGGATTCCAAGCACATTAAAAGTAAAATTAAATGGTCAGTTCAAACCCGACGATAGTTTACCCAAACAAGTTAGGGATGCCGCTCAGTTCTTTGGCCGTCCCGACAAACAAGGGTTTTATAAAATAAAATTTTAGGAACAGAGGGAGCATAAGTTCCCTCTATCGACCTTCCTTTCGCGATTTATTTTATCGGGTTGTTGTTAATATCATCGATTAAGAATCGGTAATCTTGAATACTCGTAAACTCATCAATATTGCGGATTTCACCTTGGCTATCTGGATTCTCAACAGCTAACAAGTGAGCAATCCCGAATTCTTTAGCTGCATGTAAAATCGGTACACTATCATCGACGAACAAAGTACTTTGCACATCAAACCCCAAGCGTTTCTGTAATTTTTGCCACAACAGCTGAGATTCTTTTGTTACCCCAAATTCATGGGTAGAAATCAAGGTGTCGATATGACTATCCAATTGAGTCTGCTCGATTTTTAGTGACAAGCTTCCCGGGTGCGCATTAGTTACTAGCACAACTTGTCTGCCACTGTTATGCAAAGCGTCGAGAAATGGCAAAGTGTCTTCACGCATACTGATCAAATGTTTAATTTGTCGTTTTGCCTCAATAATATCCATATCGAGCTTTTCCGCCCAATAATCAAGACAATACCAGTTTATCGTTCCCATCACCTTTTGGTATTCAAGGTGAATATATTCTTTTGCTTTTTCGAGACTGATGGCTTTTTTTTGTGCTATCTTTTGCGGTACAACTTCCATCCAAAAATGGTTGTCGAAGTGCAAGTCGAGCAGGGTTCCATCCATATCGAGTAAAACAGTTCTAATTTGGTTCCAGGGCAACATTGGCAAGTCAGTGATCCATGAGTTAAAGTAAGGCAAAATGTAGTATAAAGTGCAGTTCCTGAATAATGGAACTGCCGTAGTTTAACGTGATAGGTAAATGAATAAAATAGACCCGAATAAAACACTGCCCCAAATTCATCAACGAGAAATCGTCGCCAAAAGCGGTTTATTTCGTGTCGAACGCATAGATCTTGAATTTTCGAATGGCGCAACCCGTCAATTTGAAAGGATGGCTGGTTCAGGCAGTGGTGCAGTAATGATAGTCCCTTTCATCGATTCTGAAACCCTTTTGCTTATCAGAGAGTACGCTGCTGGTACCCACTCTTATCAATTAGGCTTCCCTAAAGGCTTAATTGATCCTGGCGAGTCAGCTCTTGAAGCTGGTAATAGAGAGTTAAAAGAAGAAGCTGGATATGGCGCGAACGTGTTAAAAGAGGTGCATACTGTCAGTATGGCTCCGACATTTTTTGATGCGAAAATGAATATTTTATTAGCTCAAGATCTATATGAATGCCGTTTAGAAGGGGATGAACCAGAACCTTTAGAGGTCATTCCATGGTCTATACACGAGCTAGACGCTTTACTGGCACGTGACGATTTTATCGAGGCTCGCTGTATCGCGGCTTTATTTTTAGTACAAAAATATTTGGCAAAAAATTCATCAGGGGAAAAATAATGGCTGTAGACCCTCGAAAAAATTTGTTAGAAATAGCTAAATTTGCGGCTAAAACCGCGGGCGAAGAAGTTTTAAAAATCTATGATAGTGGCGACTTCAAAGCATATGAAAAAGAAGACGAATCTCCAGTTACTTCTGCAGATTACAAAGCCAATGAAATTATCATGGATATTTTGTTAAAAGAAACCCCCGACATTCCAATAATGTCAGAAGAAACCAATAACGGTGACTTGGCACAGCGCAAACATTGGCAGCGCTACTGGTTAATTGATCCTATTGACGGCACTCAAGAATTCATAGCACGCAGTGGCGATTTTGCAGTCAATATAGCGTTAATTGAAGACAATGAACCTGTGTTAGGAGTTATCTATTGGCCGGCTGGAGAAACACTGTATTTCGCCAGCAAAGGACATGGCGCTTATAAATCTTGCTCACTAGAAAACAATAAACAGATCCATGTACGTAAATTTGAAGAGCCTAAGACAGACGTAGTAATGATCGCCATTAGCCGACGTCAGCCGCGGGAAAGAATAATGAACCATATGAGCGATATGCGTTCATATCAAACACTACCCTTAGGTAGTTGTTCCCTTAAAGCCTGCTTTATTGCAGAGGGGAAAGCAGACGTATTTTTACGAATTGGAGTGACTGGTGAATGGGATACCGGTGCTTCACAATGTATTGTAGAAGAAGCCGGTGGCTGTATACTTTCAGCTAACTTCCTACCACTTACTTATAACCGACGAGATACGACTGATAATCCAGACTTCGTTGTTTTAGGGGATCATCAGGTAAATTGGCAAGAAATAGTCGAATATAAATAAGGAATAGCAAATGAGAACACATAGTCTTATAAGTTTTGCCATATGCTGTGCGGCATTTGGGTCATTTTCCCACGCAAGTTGGACCCTTGATAATGATTCATCAACAGTGAACTTTATCTCCACAAAGAATGAGCACATCAGCGAAATTCATAATTTTACCAAACTATCTGGCAAACTAAGTGATTCCGGCCAGCTTCAAGCAGCGGTGCAATTGAGTTCAGTAGAAACCAATATAGCCATTCGTAACGAGCGTATGCAGACATATCTTTTTGATGTGAAAAATACTCCAGAGGCAACGATCACAGCTCAACTACCCGAATCAGTGATGGGCATGAGTGCAGGAACATCAGCAATGGTGACCCTTGATACGAATATTACGATCAAAGGCAAGTCTGCTCCTTATAGCGTTGAAATAAACATTAGCAAAGATGATGATGATAGCTTCCACGCTACAACGGTTAAGCCGGTTCTAATTAAAGCAGCAAACCATGATTTAGATCCTGGCATTGCTAAGCTACAAGAACTTGCGGGCCTAAAGAGTATCGGGTTAACCGTTCCAATGACGTTTTCTGTGACATTCAATCAATAGTCACCTGTAACGCGGGACAAACGCTCCCGCCTAAAAACCTGTAGCACCGGATTTATCCCGTGAAAAGATAAGACAAAAACAATCCCAAGCGCGGGGCAAACGCTCCCGCCTACAATCTAATTTTGGATCTGCTCCTTGGTCACAATATTCACGCTTTCGTGTAATTCAGAATACTGTACAAAAGCTTGCCCCGACTTAAGTTGCATCATGACGTGATTAACTTTTTGTTCAAGATCATATTCCATTTCGCCGTAATCGGTTCCTTCTTGAAGAACAAAGGCTTCAACTAAATTGTTCAAGGTTTCTGGAGCAATGTCACTTAAAGGAATAATCATTCTTTAACACCTTTGTGTATTGAAAAGGGCGCAATAAAATCAGAAATACGTTTATGGAACCATATGTTGGGCTTCCAAGGAGTACCTTGTAAAAATCCCACATGCCCGCCGGTGTCACTCAACTCCAATTGAACCGCGTCAGAAAGCTCGTGTTCTTTAGGTAAAACCGCCTCATTCATAAAGGGGTCATCAATAGAATGGAGAACCAAGGTGGGGGTTTCAATATGCTTGAGAAAACTAATTGCACTGCACTTTTGGTAATAATCTTCGGCATCAGCAAAGCCGTGTAATGGCGCGGTAACATTTTGATCAAAATCTCTAAAGTTTGCCAATTTGGCAACTTTTTTATCATCAATGGGAATCAAACCTTTATAGTCAATAAGTCGCATTTTTGAACGTAGGGTTTTCACCATACTTTTTAGCAAATAGCGTTGATACACTTTAGAAAAGCCATGGTTAATACTGTCAGCACATTCAGCCAATTTAAATGGTGTAGAAACGGCTACCGCTGCTTTTAAAAATTTTTGCGCCGGCGTTTCCCCTAAGAACTTGAGTAGCATATTGGCACCCAATGAAAATCCGATTGCCACTTTAGGTAAATCAGGAAATTTTTTATCCAACCAAGCCATAAAGTAACTAGCATCTTCAGTTTCACCTGAGTGATAAGCGCGAGGCGTGGTATTCAGCTCACCTCCACAACCACGAAAATGCATTAACACGGTTTGCCAACCTTGAGACTGCAATTCAGCCATAAGATCATTGGCATAATGAGATTTCACAGAGCCTTCTAAACCATGAAATAGCACCGCAATCCCTTTGTTATTTTCCTGTGATTCTGGCTGCCCCCAAACCACTTTTACGCTATCGCTGTCAGGCAGTTTCAGTTTTTCTACCCGTAAAGCTAAAGGACGACGACGCTGAATAAACCTTGGCCATAACGTTTGAACATGACGGTTTTTAGCCCAAAACGGCGCTTTGAAATCACTTCGTTTTATTCTATTTTTATTCGCTTCGGTGGCAAATTTATATTTATCGTTCATATCTCAAGATTAGTTTGATTACTAGAAATTGTGGCGGCCAGTTGTTCCACTATACACTTTAAATCAGCAGTATCTAGGGATTCAAGGGAGTCTAAATAATGGTAAAAATTAGATTTTCTTTTGGCATCTAGATTATGCTGATTGCAAAAACTGATAATCAGTGTTTGTTGTTGTTTTTCAGCTTCCAACTCCTGCTCTAACAGTTTTGCGTAAGTATTTGGCTTGTTCGTTTTGGCATCTATTCGTAAACGCCTAATGGTTTCCACTTGTGCGACTGAAGGGGCAATAAATTCTGATAACTCAACAAATTGAGATGAGCTTACCTGTCGATTATGGGTATCGAGATATGCACATATTAGCAGCAGATTTACGTTCATAGAATATTCATTCTGCAGATGCAGAGTTAAACGTTTTACTTCCGATTTAGCATAATGACGTAAAGAAAACTGCCAAAAATCCTCAGCTAACCAGTTGTTGTTCATCAAATTCCTGTTGTTTTAATTCGAGCTCTTCTTGAGCCTCCATCCACAGTATTTCGGCCTCTTCTAAGTCTCCTTTTATATTGCCCTGCTCAAGTAACAACTGTTTCAATTTAGCCTTGTTTTCATCAAGATAGAGATCAACATCAGTGAGTTCCGACTCGACTTTTGCAAGCTTCTCAGAACACTGATTCATCTTCTTTTCGGCGCTTTGAATTGCTTTACGCAATCCTTGTGTAGCTTGCCTAAACTCAGCTTCTAGTCGCTTTGTGTTCTTCCGATCAAATTTGTTCTCTACAGGTTTAACCGTTGAAGAATCTATATTCTTATTCGCGCTTTTCTGGCTAGCATCCTTTAATAACCAATCACGATAGTCTTCTAGATCACCATCAAAGGGCTGCACCTTGCCGCTATCCACTAAATAAAAATCATCGCAAACTGAAGTGAGTAGGAAACGATCATGAGAAACTAACACCATTGCCCCTTCAAAGCTCTGCAACGCGATATTAAGAGCATGGCGCATTTCAAGATCCAAGTGGTTGGTAGGCTCATCCAATAACAAAAGATTCGGTTTTTGATACACCAATAAGGCGAGAACCAAACGCGCTTTTTCGCCACCAGACATAGGCTCAACTTTTCCTAATGCCTGATCACCATGAAATCCAAAGCCGCCTAAAAAATCCCGTAATGCCTGTTCAGGGGCAAGTTTATCGAGTCGATAAAGATGATCTAACGCACTATCTTGAGGTCGCAAAAATTCAAGCTGATGCTGTGCAAAATAGCCAATGCTCAGCCCCGCAGATGTCATATATTCACCGCTCATTGGCGTTTTTTCGTTTGCCAACAATTTAATTAAGGTCGATTTACCTGCGCCATTTCGTCCTAACAATCCAATTCGACTGCCTGGGACCAAATTCAGATGTAAACTATCAATAATCACAGTGTCATCGTAACCCACTTGCACTTGTTCCATTTTTACCAATGGATTAGGTAATTTAGGAGGGGCAAAAAACTCAAATGAAAACTGCGATTGCGCGTGGGCTGGCAGCAAATCTTCCATTTTCTCTAATTGTTTAATCCGACTTTGCGCCTGCTTTGCTTTACTAGCTTTAGCTTTGAAGCGATTAATGAATGATTCAAGATGAGCGACTTTCGCTTGTTGCTTTTGATATTCCAAATCTTGTAGGCGTAATCGTTCTGCACGCTGACGCTCGAAAGACGCATAGTTTCCGGTGTAACTAATCAGCTTTTGGCTTTCCACACTGAGTATTTCGTTCACCGTATTATCAAGAAAAGATTTATCATGTGATATAAGAATCAATGTTCCTGTATATCTTGTTAGCCATCTTTCTAGCCAAATAACCGCATCTAAATCCAAGTGGTTGGTAGGTTCATCAAGTAGCAGCAAATCAGAATGACATAGCAATGCTTGAGCAAGGTTAAGACGCATTCTCCAGCCACCTGAAAAGTCAGTGACTGGTTTTGTAATTTGTTGGTGACTAAAACCTAGGCCAGCCAGAATGGTCGCGGCTCGAGATTCGATATCATAAGCCCCAGCGTGTTCCAATTGACCATGTAGCAAGGCAATTTTTTCACCATCATGATTTTCTTCAGCCGTTGCCAACTTCTGTTGTAATTGTCGATATAGCAAATCACCATCAATTACGTAATCTATCGCACTGCGATTTGACGCTGGAGTTTCCTGGGCCACTGACACAATTTGCCAATTTTTGGGTAATTGACAATCCCCCGCATCAGGATGTAACTCCTGTCGCAGCAAGGCAAATAAGCTAGACTTACCACAGCCATTAGAACCAATAAGCCCCACTTTGTGGCCTGGATAAATAGTCGCAGATGCGTGTTCGAGGAGGACTTTACTGCCTCGCAATAAAATCAGATCTGAAATTTGAATCATTTACGAAGAATACTAATCAAATTAGTTGAATTGGCGTATTATATACTTATACCGCTTGAAATTGCGCGTTTGTGCACAACTGAAAAGCTAATTATTCCATTCAAGTAGCAGATATCAATGACTAACAAAACTAAGAAACGCTTTGTCGCCGGTGCTATATGTCCAAAGTGTAAAGCGCAAGATACAATAATGCTGTTTTTCGAAAACAATGTCGAAAAGCTCGCCTGTGTGGAATGTGACTACACAGAATCACAAACTGAAAAGCAAGTTGACTCAGCCAAACGGCAAAATGAAAGCGTGATTGGTGTTTTCAAACCTTAAACGCATATTCGCGATTAGCTACCTATGGAAAATTGCGAATTCCACGAGATAGGTTTGGAAGGTCAAACCAAAAGGTCGAGGGTGTAGAGACTTGAAAGCAGCAGTGGCAATCGTCGCAGCACACTAAATTCGAAGCTCCTCATCCACAACATTCAACTCAATCCCTGATTATGCGGCTCTACATCTTACGGGTAAGAGCATAAACAAGTTAACTTCGCGGCATGTGAAGTTAGTAACATGGTCTGGTGCATTTACGTACTTAAGTAAATCACCTAACAAGCCAATGTTGTTCAGCAAACTGGCTTGAGGGAAATCGAGAATTAGTTAGAAAGTGAGGTAAACAAGATTCGATAATCAGCGCAACAACGAACCTTGTTGATAGGCAACTCTAATAATGAGGTGGCGGTGCTTCTTCACTGGAATCAGCAATATTTGACGGCTCAATCTGCTTCATTCTTTCGGTCATGTGTTTCAATTGAAATGCCATTCTATCAATTTGAATCTGCTGATCTGCGAGCGCTTTATTAAGTTGTTCTATGGTGTCTTCTTGAAACGCTAACTGCGTTTGCAGATGCGCTATTTCACTGTGTAAATCGGTACTCATTGTTTTACTAATCTTCCTGTTCAAATGGCCAATACTCGGCCAGCCCACTGCTACTTTCAGATAATAGCTGATTATTTTGATTGAAGCTCACAGCATACACTACTGCACTTTGTGGTTGTGTACCCTCCTTAGGGGTGACACGCCACTCTTGTACTTCACTGCCGGTCTCCACTGACCAAAGGTTTAACGCTCTGCCTGGTGATCCTGTGGCTAAATATTTTCCGTCTTCGGAAAACGTGGCGACACTGAATATTTTTTGGCGCTGTATATAAGATAATTGACTTATCTCTTCACCTGTTTGCACGTTCCAAATTCTTGCCCCGCGCTTGCTGTCTGCGGTGAATGCATAACGACCTAAATCATCTAACGCGACCTTAGTGACGCGACTTGAATGAGTGAAACGGTGTATCACTTGCCCGCTGCGAGTATCCCACAGGTAGGCAACATAGTCGTTGCCACCGGTCAGTGCGTAAAACCCATTTGGCGAAATATCAACACTATTTATTTTTTCTTGGTGTCCTAGAAACTCGAGGCGGCGTCCTGTGGCAGGTTCGAAAAACATGGCTTTTCCGTTACCTCGACCGACTAAAACACCACGGCCATTGTTGCTCACAGCAATATCGCGAACACTTGCTTCATCTATTCGCCAAAAACCTTCAGGTTCACCAGTGGATAGATTCCAAAGTGCAAAAGCTTCTCTATCGGCGGTCACCACATAACTGCTATCAGCAGCTATATGCACTATGCCAACGGTATTATTAACATGGCCTTCTTCTTGGTGACTCCACTTATATTTTTCTGTTTGTTCAACTAAATCCCAAACTAGAATTCCCTGTTGTGCTGTAGAGACTACCGCCAACTTACTATCCGCAGAAATATCTGCCGCATAAGTGCCTTCAATAGCATGTCGAATAGATTTATCAGGCTCACTGATCACGCCACTGCATGCGCTCAGTGCAAAAATACAGACTATCCAAATTAATTTAAATCGGTTTTGCAAAATTATTCGGTCCACAGTTTTGTGCATACTGTCTATTCAAGTTTGTGTATTAGGTCAGTTCGTTTAGTATATACCCAAGTCACCTTAAAATGCGCGTTTCACAACGATAGGTAAGGTTAATAGCTTACAATATAGTGGTTATTGCATCTGTTTTCCTGTCGTTTGTTGCTAGCAAGTTTATCCAGATAGATTTAAACTGCCCCGCAAATATTTTTGAGGACGTTGGACTTCTGCCCAACTTTTAAAAGACGCATTTGGACTTTTTGCTTGTGGAAATAAGCAAATTGATTTTTAGAAATTTTGGAGAAATTGAATGAAAAAGGCAGCTATTGCATTTGTCGTCGCTTCTGTTTTCGGCATAACTGCTTGTCAACAAAAAGCCGACCCGTTACAGATTGAAGAAGTTAAATTCACATCCGCAGAAGAAGAACAGGCTTATGCGTTTGGCGCAAGCGTAGGTGGTTTTGTTGAGCAACGTTTAGCCGCTCAAGAAAGTATGGGCGTTGAACTTGATAGAGCACTAATTTTGAAAGGCTTTGCAGCAGCCATGCAAGCACAATCTCAATTGGAACAAGGCGAAATTCAAAAATTGAATGCAGACATTGATAAAGCAATGCAAGCAGGTCAATTGCTACTAGCAGAGAAAAATATCGAAAAAGGCAAACAGTGGTTAGCTGAAAATGCCAAGAAAGAAAACGTCACTGAGACTGAGTCAGGCTTACAATATGAAGTTCTGATTTCCTCAGAAGGCGATAGCCCTTCAGCTGAAGATACTGTTCAAGTACATTACCGTGGTACTTTATTAGATGGTACTGAATTTGATTCGTCTTATAGCCGAGGTGAACCTGCTACTTTCCCACTTAACCGTGTGATTTCTGGTTGGACTGAAGGTGTGCAGTTAATGACTGTTGGTTCTAAATATAAATTTTATATTCCATCAGAACTTGCTTATGGCGAACGTGCTACAGGTAAAATCACACCAAACTCAACACTTATTTTCGAAGTTGAGTTGCTGGATATCTTAAATAAAGAAGCCGTTGAATAATAGAATATTCCTATTAGGTTAAATACATAAAAAAGCCGGAAGTCATTTTGACTTCCGGCTTTATTTTTTGCTATCAGCGTGATCCTTGCTGTACCTAGTTCCACGTTTTTTATTGGTCTTTCTAGTCGACCTTAAGGCCCGAAATAAACCCGGGTTTGTAATTAAATTGTACTACCTAATTGTATACACGGCTGAACAGGATTGATGTTCATTGCCGACGTTTTTATTACCGATAGGCCTCCTTAAAAAGTCACCTTCGATTTATTTACGTTATATAACAAAACACTGTAACATACTCGGTAGAAAAGCCAGCTACAGCGCAGGTTAAGACGACATTTTTTTACGATTTACTTTACGCTTCAGTGCGTCGCTTAACTATGTTTAATGATAGTCCAATTTTGTTTTTTTTCATGCAAAATTTAGCTGTTTCTTGGAACGTTTTTGACTAATAAAACAGCAGTTATAATTTATAGTTAGATCACTACTTGGCAACTATTGGCTAAGTCTTTGTATCCACAACAGTGTTTAATAAAAAAGAGGTTTTTTGCTTGAGAACCCCGTTAATTACCCGCAAGGGTTACCAACAATTACAGAATGAACTCGAACACTTATGGCGAGTAGAGCGTCCTGAAACAACGAAAAAGGTAACTTGGGCCGCAAGCTTAGGTGATCGCAGTGAAAACGCCGATTATCAGTACAATAAGAAACGTTTGCGAGAAATTGACAGACGCATTCGCTATCTCACAAAAAGTCTCAAACATTTAAAAGTAGTCGACTATTCACCACAGCAAGAAGGCAAAGTATTTTTTGGTGCCTGGGTGGAAATAGAAAATGAAGACGACAAAACCTTACGCTTACAAATTGTCGGCTACGACGAAATCTTTTCCCGTAAAGATTGTATTTCCATCGACTCTCCCATGGCGCGAGCATTATTGAAGAAGGAAGTTGACGAGGAAGCAACCGTGCGCACCGAGGCCGGTGAGTTCAATTGGTTAATAAAAAGTATTGAATATGAAAAATAACCACGGTTAAGTGTTTTTTATCTTCAGCTGCACTGTTAAAGTTGCGGCTGTTTATTTTTGGGCTCTAATTAGCCTATTTTCAGTTTTCCAAGGCGATAACGCCTTATCAAGGGTCTTGTATGATCATCGAAAAAATTGCTAGCGAACTCAGCGTTGAGCAGAAACAAGTTAACGCTGCTGTTGAATTATTAGACGGCGGTGCAACAGTACCGTTTATAGCTCGTTATAGAAAAGAAGCCACCTTTGGCCTTGATGACGCGCAGTTAAGAGCGTTAGAGCAACGTTTAGGCTACTTACGCGAAATGCAGGAGCGTATGGTGGTGATCCTGAAATCTATTGATGAGCAGGGCAAATTAACGCCAGAGTTGAGTCAAAAGATACGGGCGTCTGAAAATAAAACCGAATTGGAAGATTTATATTTACCATTCAAACCGAAACGACGCACCAAAGGGCAGATTGCCATAGAGGCAGGTTTAGAACCATTAGCCGACAAGCTGTTTGCTAATCAACAACTCAGTCCAGAAACAGAAGCTGAGAGTTTCGTCAATCCAGAGGCCGGTGTCGCGGATGTAAAAAGTGCATTAGACGGTGCCAAATATATTTTAATGGAACGCTTCTCTGAAGATGCTGCGTTACTGCAAAAAGTGCGTCGCTATTTACAGCAAAATGCACATATCCGAAGTACTGTGGTCAGTGGTAAAGAAAAAGAAGCAGCTAAATATTCTGATTATTTTGCACATAGCGAAAAAATCAGTAAAGTCCCCTCACATCGAGCTCTAGCCATGTTTCGTGGGCGCAATGAAGGGTTACTTCAAGTCAACCTTGATGCAGATCCGCAACGGGAAGAAAACGACCGCAGTGCTTATTGCGAAAGTATCATACGCGAGCATTTGAATTTGCAATTTAATGGTAAGCCTGCCGATGCATGGTTAGCGACTGTTGTGCAATGGACGTGGAAAGTAAAAATCCAATTGCATATGGAATCTGAATTGTTTGGTGCCATCAGAGAACAAGCTGAAGAAGAAGCTATTGGTGTTTTTGCTCGTAATTTAAATGACTTATTAATGGCCGCTCCGGCGGGCGCTAAAGTCACTATGGGTTTAGATCCAGGTTTACGAACGGGTGTAAAAGTCGCTGTAGTAGATACCACAGGTAAAGTTGTAGCGACAAACACAATATTTCCACATGTACCGCAAAATCAGTGGGACAAATCGTTACGTACACTAGCCAACTTATGCAAACAGTATAAAGTCCAGCTAATCAGTATTGGCAACGGCACAGGCTCAAGGGAAACCGACAAACTTGTGGCGGAGCTGATTAAATCAGCGCCAGAATTAAACCTACGTAAAATTGTTGTCAGCGAAGCTGGCGCCTCGGTTTATTCTGCATCTGAGTTGGCGTCTCAGGAGCTACCTGGGATGGACGTATCCTTGCGTGGGGCAGTGTCCATCGCTCGCAGACTACAAGATCCATTGGCTGAGCTTGTGAAAATTGAGCCTAAAGCGATCGGAGTAGGTCAGTACCAGCATGACGTTAGCCAGAGTAATCTTGGTAAATCTCTAGAGCATGTTATTGAAGATTGTGTAAATGCGGTAGGCGTCGATGTGAACACCGCATCTCCCGCACTTTTATCTCATGTATCTGGTTTGAACCGGACGTTAGCGCAAAATATAGTGATGTTTCGTGATCAACATGGCGCGTTTACCCAACGAAAAGATTTATTGAATGTTGAAAGATTGGGCCCAAAGGCCTATGAGCAGGCAGCTGGATTCTTAAGAATCGTTAACGGCAGCAATCCATTAGATG
This sequence comes from Aliiglaciecola lipolytica, assembly GCF_018860635.1. Lineage (GTDB taxonomy): Bacteria > Pseudomonadota > Gammaproteobacteria > Enterobacterales > Alteromonadaceae > Aliiglaciecola > Aliiglaciecola lipolytica_A. The sequence continues at coordinate 152,823 of NZ_JAHKPT010000017.1, read as the reverse complement.
CCTCAGCGGTGCACCCTGAAGCTTACCCTGTGGTGAATGAAATCGTGGATAGAACAGCTTGCGCAGTGAACGACCTGATTGGCAACAAAGAAGTTCTTAAAGCGTTATCTCCCGAGACCTATACCAACGAGAATTTCGGTTTACCCACAGTCACCGATATAATCGCCGAACTTGAGAAGCCCGGTCGCGATCCCCGTCCTGAGTTTAAAACCGCTGCATTCAAAGAGGGTGTTGAAAAAATATCTGACTTGAAAGAAGGCATGATTTTAGAGGGTGTAGTCAGCAATGTTGCTAATTTCGGTGCATTTGTCGATGTAGGTGTGCATCAAGATGGTTTGGTACACATCTCCGCTATGACTAACAAGTTTATTTCTGATCCCAGAGAAGTGGTAAAAGCTGGTGACATCGTTAAGGTCAAAGTCATTGAAGTGGATGAGCAGCGTAAGCGAATTGCTTTCACCATGAAGTTAGATGACAACACTGCCAAACCTCAAGGGGCTAGAGACAATCATTCAAAAGCCGACAATAGAGGCACCCATAAACACGCCAAGCCGATTAAAAACCAAGGCCGAGATAATCATCGCAAAAAATCCCCCGCCCAAGGTAATGCTGCCATGGGTAACGCCTTTGCGGATGCGTTTGCTAAAGCGAAACAAAAGTAAGGTTTTTGATCTTAATTGCTAATTGTTAAGGTTGTCCTCACACATAGGGTGATACTTGTGTGCGAGGAAACTGACAACAAAAGTATTGTATGGATCAGTAGCCGGATATTGTGAGGTTAGATAAACAAAGAATATAAAAGTAAGTGAACACTTACTTTTTCAAAAAGACTAGGCGCTAAATTGCAATTGTGAAGATCGAGGTTCAGATACTTTCTGATAAAAATTTTCAATAACCGATACCCGCTGTAAAATTCCGCTATCTCTATTTTCAAGACGTTCACGGTTTTGCTCTAAGCTAGCAACATCGGCACTTTGGTCCAGCGAGCGAGTGGGTGGTTCAGCTGCAAACCCATCCACAATTTCATCTAAATTTGGGGTGTTTGCGGCAATAGGGTTTTCCGCAGACTCAATACCCTGTGAATTTAACGAGTCGCCTAGCTGTTGTTCTATATTGTTAGTGACGGCTTGTTTAGCACTCTCTGCTTTTTCTCGCGCAATATCAGAACGTGCTTCCGTCGCTATCTTAGTTGCTTCACTAGCAACTCGTAAATCTTGTGCGGAAGGATCAGCTGGAGCCAGCGCAGCAGCCCGTACTTGCTGCATTTTGCGGATGGTTTCTTCTGGGGTATCTTCCTCAGAAATGTCGATAGACACTTCCCCCCCAACAGCATATTGATTGCCATCAGGTCCATTTTCATATTCATAGGTAGGTGATGCAGCATATTGCCCACCCACTGCCGCATGTGCTTGTTCATGTGAACGTACTTCGGCATCACGGCTTTTAAGTTCTTCTATCTCTTGTTGATCTGCTAATTGTTGTTGTTGCTGTTTGCTTTCAGCATCTTCTTTGCCCGCACTAGGATCTTCAGCATTATCTTTGTCAGCTAAATTTTCTTGTGTGCGGTCATTTTGTGTTTGATTATTTTGTTGTGCTTGAGGTCGCTCATAGGTGACCTGAACTTGCTGACTGGGGGTTTTAACACGGTCTGACTCCGAGCCCAATCCACTTTCAGCCGCAGAATTTTCTGCATTACTAGTTTGCGGGATGGTTTCTCGTTGTTGATTGTCGCGCCGAGCAGCATCAGTACTGACATTATTCGTGGGGAATAATATTGCTGTTGGAGTTGGGGTGACAATATTCATCAGAAACGGCCTTGAGCCCTAAGCCAACTCATCAATGATACGACCGACCGTATCATTGGCCACTTCCAATACTTTGCCAGATGCCAAAGCATTGCGACTATTAATTTGAAGGGAAAGTAAGTTATCAGTCAAGGAGTCGCCGCCAGTAGGCAGTAGTTGACTAACTTGGCCTAACTGCTGAGTTGCAGCATTAGCTAACACGTCTTGCGGCGTTTGAGCTTGACTATTGCTTTGCGCAATACTCAGCGAAGCCTCAGTGATACCTTGCTGCGCACGGTTCAACCCAAGCGTCCCAGATATGATCGCTGAATTCACATTATTGCTTACATCAAATGCCATAGATAACCCCCATTACCTGTGCAAATTATAGCCTATTCCAATTAAATTGGAAACCTAGCTCGTTATGTTTAAGCATTTAAACAAAATAGCAATAAACTCATCCGGATGGGAAATGAAAGGCGCATGGGAAGCATGGGGGAAAACATGCGTAAAATCAGACAATTGCGAATTCTCAATGAGAGGGATCGCTTTGGCTGGCACTAAACTATCGAGGCGTCCATACAGGCGAAACGTAGGACACTTAATACCACCTACTTGTGCTCTTAAATCTGTGTTAGCTAGAATACTTAGCCCTGCCCGTAACGCAATATCATCTGGAATCGGATATTGCTGAATATGTGATTTGATTAATTTTATATCCTGTTTAGCAGATTCACTTCCCATCGCTTGAATCGCCATGAATCGGTCGAGTGTTTTACTGAAGTCTTGTTCCAGTTGACGTGTAAATGCCTGTAGAACATTTGCTTTTATTCCGGGCCACCCCTGTGCTTCGGAAAATTTTGGCGAACTAGCCACTAGCACTAAATTTTCGCATTGTTCAGGTCGGCTAATGGCAAGTTGTTGAGCGACTAAACCGCCAAGAGACCAACCGATAAAACTAGACTTGTCCGGGATGCAATCAGCAACCATACTGCAAACTGAATCTAAGTCATATTGAGCCGGTAATACATCTGCATTGCGCCCAAAACCAGGCAAATCAAGCAGAGTGATACGAAAATATTGTTCCAAAATGTGGCTAATAGGTTCCCACACACCGCTGTTGAGCCCCCAACCATGTAGTAAGACTAGATTGGGACCTTGTCCACGAGTTTCAAAAAAAAGGGAGTTGCTCATTGGGCTCTCATTTAATAAGGAATTTTATGGGACTAAGTCACTTTTACTTTACGTCAGCAAATATTAGCAAATGGCGCAATTTTAGTAAAAAAGTAACAACTTGGTTGGAACTAAATCAGCACTGTGTTTTATGTCACCAACCTAGTGGATATTTAATCTGCGATTATTGCGATAGTGATATTACATATTTCGAGCTTGAAAAATACCAATTCGACCTACTAAACAATGTTGCAGTGTGTTTAGGATTATCTTCTGCAAATTTCGACAGTTTAACTGCACTTGCCGAATACCAATGGCCGCTCTCAAACTTAATAACCCAGTTAAAATTTCACAACAAAAGCATCCATGCCAGAGGCTTAGCACAATTATTCTGTGCGCACGCTAGGCCACCACAATCCCAGTTACCACAAGCAATTATTCCTATTCCACTGCACACATCTAGGTTAGCGCAAAGAAAGTATAATCAAGCCGCCATAATTGCGTTAGAAATAGCTAAACAAAGCGGCATCCCCTGTTTAACCGATACCCTAGCGCGACCGAAAAAAACCTTAGCACAAACCGAATTGACAGCGCAGCAACGACAAAAAAACATTAAAGATGCATTTGCGATTAATCAGCCATTAACGAAGCAGGTTAATCATATTGCTTTGTTTGATGATGTTGTAACAACGGGAGCAACCTTGAGTTCTGCTGCCGAAGCTATTCGCAGCGAATATCCGCAAATGCAAATTGACGCGTGGTCAATTTGCATTACTCCGAAAAATAATAAACCTGACTAATCTTAAATTAATCAATAAATCCGGACATGAAAATTGCGTTCCCCATTAGTCGGCTAGTCCCGTACCAAACACCACGGAAATTGGGATTATTCACAAATCCAATGACTCGCCCCTTGCCAAATCGATGAGCAACGATGGCAGCTGAATCGGATATAAGATCTTGCATCTCATCAGAGGCATATCCAGCCATTAATGGCTTTTCGGCGTACTGAGCGACGGTAATAAAGGGTTTGTCGGGCATCATGAGTATGTCAGTAGTATTGCGAAACACCGGTAATAACGCTCGGCTATAACCAAACCCAAGGGGATGACTAATATCTAGTTTAGTTTCGAATACAGCCCCTGCAATACGTTGTTTTGCAGCAAATGCTTCTCTGTCAGCAAAACTAAGATTACTAGCATTGAAGGCATCCTGTATTTCCGATTTTTTCATGAAATTGGCTTTTAACCAGCCATTATCACTTAAAAATTTAGTTCCAGATTGTTGACCAATTAACACTCCGCCTTGATCAACCCATTCGGCGACTTTCTCAATGACATCGTCTGGCAATTTTGAGTATTTTCCACTGACCCATATCATGTGAGTGTAACTAGACATATCTAATCCAGATAGACGGTCCATATCAATAATAGATACAGGCATTCCCACTCGAGTATCTAAATAATGCCAAGTTTCACCTGCTTCATATTGATTGACACCTAAACCGCCAACAATCATCACTTTAGGCAAGGTAACCGGGGCCATTTTAGAACTTCCTAAATCAATACCTTGGCCTGTTAAACCACTTTCAATTGACCAAACAGGTATATTCAGCTCGGTAGATAAGGATTGAATTTTTGCAAACATATCGTCTGGCTGATTAAGCCCTGTAGGTATGACGATTGAACCTGATGAAAAGCTAATGGTTCCACTACTGGTTTTCGCCGAAAATGCCGTTTCTGCGGCACGGACTTTTATGCCACTTTGCAATAACCGCTGCAGTAATTTAGGCGCCTTGTAATCTTGCCAACTGAAGCCATATGCATAAGCCCCCGATTTCAAGGCTGGTAATTTATCTACTCTCAATTCAGCTTGCTTATCAGCATAAGAGAGTTTTCGGAAGTCGCCTTTGTCTACTTCAGTGTATTGAAGGTTAAAAGCTAAGGGTAAATTCCAATTGGAAACATCGTAAAAGGTATTATCGACAAAACGTTTACGAGTGGAGAATATCGATTTAACCAAACGGTATCTCGGCTGATCCGTTGGCACAAATATGCTGTCCACTGAGTGATAAGTCAGATCATCTATTTCAGCATTTTTGTTTAATGGATAATGTTCAATTTTATGTTGCTGTAGTATCTTCATCAGCTCATTAAAGCGACTTTTGTCATGACTTTCGCTGATTAAATAGCCTTTTACTCGATCATCTTTAATCAATTCTTTGGTTTCTTGATTGAAACTAGACTGATACTCAATAAGCGCTTGTTTATTCGCAAGTGCGCCTTTGAAGGTAGATAACGAAGTAGTGACCTGGTTTTGAATCGTATCTGAGAATGCAAGAGGTCCATTTACGGTATCTTGTAAATGCCCACGACTACTGGCTTGCTCAAATAAAATACCTATAGATCCTAGCGCATCGGGATAAGTTGAACCTTTCCCGTAGTAGAAGTCATCATAGGCTTCTTGAGTGAAATACAACTGTTTGCTGTCATCTAACGCAGCCGCATGGAAATTGGCCAAGGCCTCGGTGAGCTTGACGTTTTGTTCTGGTGTCCAAGGGTTTTTGCGCGACGAAATACCTGGTTGGAAAAAGAAAGTGCTGTTAGATCCCATTTCATGAAAGTCAGTTAATACATGGGGACGCCATTGTTGAAACTGCTTGATACGCGCACGAGATTCAGGATGGGTCAGCAATAACCAATCACGATTCAAATCAAACCAATAGTGATTTACCCTGCCTCTAGGCCATCGTTGACTTAGCTCTCGACTATTTGGATCAGATACAAGGTTTTGACTTTTATGCATATTCGCCCAATGAGCAAATCGCGCTAAACCATCAGGGTTAATAGATGGGTCTAGCAACACCACATTATTTTCTAATAATTTATCTACTTCAGGCCCTTGTGCTGCCGCCAAGTAGTAAGCGACTAGTAAAGATGCATTGGAACCTGACGATTCGTCACCGTGAACACTGTAACCCATCCAAAGTACCAGCGGGTCGCTACTGTTTGATTTGGCCCCTTGCTCAATCACTTGTAAATGACGTTTCTGGATGTCTTTTATATTTTTTTGGTTATCAGCAGAGGTGATAGTCATTAACAGCAGACGGCGATTTTCATGGGTTCTACCGGTGTCAGTTAAACTAACCCGATCGGACGTTTCAGCCAACACTTCCATATAGCGAACTATTTGATCATGTCTTGCATGCCAAGTTCCTACAGGAGTACCTAAGATATCAGCTGGTTTGGGAATATTCGTGTCATAACTAACGGCTTTTGGAAGATAATCTAAGTCAGTCAAAGCGGAAGCTGAAAACGATAAAAACAAAAAAAGTACAGTGGCGCAATAACGCTTTAAATTCATATAAAACTCTTTAAAGTAGATTTAATTATTATTTTGACTAACCAGTAAGGTTTAAAACTCACTCAGCTTCTACTAAAGTAGTAGAACACCTTGTTTGGTGTACAGTATGCCTCAATTCTTTGATAGTTAAAAATTTCATAACAGAATCACATTACTTGAGTGTTTTACTCAGGTATTTCTGTTAAACTGTTCGCCTAATTTTATAAGCATCAGGAATGATTGATGATTAATATTTCTGAAAGTGCACAAGCTCACTTCACTAAACTGCTTGAAAAACAAGAACCTGATTCAAATATTCGTGTATTCGTAGTCAATCCAGGCACGCCAAGTGCGGAATGTGGTGTTTCTTATTGTCCACCGGATGCCGTCGAAAAAACCGATATATTGCTTACATTTAATGGTTTTGACGCAGTCGTTGATCAAGAAAGTGCACCATTTTTAGAAGAAGCTGAAATTGACTTTGTAACAGACCAGATGGGCTCTCAACTTACCTTGAAAGCACCAAATGCAAAAGCCCGCAAAGTTGACAGTGATGCGCCCTTAGCTGAACGCATCAGTTATATGATTGAAGCGGAAATAAATCCACAATTAGCCAGCCACGGCGGCAAAGTTATGTTGATGGAGATCACTGATAAAGGTGAAGCCATATTGCAATTTGGTGGTGGCTGTAATGGCTGTTCAATGGTTGATGTTACTCTCAAAGATGGCATTGAAAAGCAAATGTTAGAAGCTTTTTCCGGTGAGATAACTGCTGTCAAAGATGCGACTGAGCATACTGCCGGCGAACACTCATATTACTAAAAATAGCACTTCACATTTTTAACGCTGGATAATGCTTAAAAACTGGCTGTATAAAATGGGCAGTAATCCCCACAAAAGTTGGGCTGATTTTAAAATCGGCCTAACTGTTTTTATTGCTGGGGTTATTTGCATTTTCGGCGGCTTAAAACTGTGGATTTGGTTACAGATACCCGGCGTTTTATTATTGGCGTTGGGTCTGATTTTCGCAGCCAAAGGTTACCTAGGCATATTCGCCAACCGTTTCTCGCAAACCCTTAGTCAGTTTGAGAAGGCGAGCGATAAAGCCAAACGAAATACCCAGAAAGACTAATACCTCTGGCTCCTAGAAAAGCAAGCATGGCTATCCATAACGCCCAATTCCCTAGATCTTGCCACAACCACCACACTGGAAAATACACCAATAGCGCACTAATCAACATGCTATCACGCATGGCATTGGCACGGGTCAACCCGACAAATACTCCATCCATTAAAAAGCACCAATGTGCCACTAATGGCAATAACCAGATAATAGGCAAAAACGCTCCCGCCGCCTTTTGCAAGGATTCTAAGTCAGTGAGCAGTTGAATAATATTATTACCCCAGATAACAAACACTAAGGTGTAAAGTATTGCAAAAGCACTCGACCAAAAAAGTCCTAAAGTGACATTTGCTTTCAGCAGTTTATCGTTTGACGCACCTTTGGCTTCACCCACTCTAGCTTCAACAGCAAATGCCACAGCATCCAACCCTAAAGCGATGAGCACAAAAAACTGCATTAACAGCGCATTAATCGCAGCCGTTTGAACCCCTAAACGAATACCTTGAAAGGTCATAAAAACTAAACAGGCTTGCAAAGCTAAGTTTCGAATCAACATTGCACTATTAAGACGGGTCAAAATAGCTAAACTTTTTAATCCTAGCCATTCTCGTTTAGGTAAAACACGGTCGGCTCTAAACACAAAGAACAAACCCATGATAGTAATACAATATTCGGCAATCACCGTAGCCGCTGCGACTCCAGCAACGTGCCAATCAAACACAAAAACAAAGAGTAAGTTCAAACCGATATTCAGTAAATTGGCAAATACTTGGCTGTACATCACCAATTTATTTCGTTGTTGGCCAAGTAACCAACCAATCAACGCCAAATTAGCTAATGCCGCTGGTGCACCCCAAATACGCACATTAAAATACTCAACGATGACTTGAGAAACCAATTCATTGGCATCTGAAAAGTGTAAACCGATAGCTAAAATTGGTTGCTGAAGTAGCAACAATAAAACAGCAATGATGCCAGCACTGAACATGCTTTGATAAAACACTTTGAAACTGGCCTGGGTCGACTTTTGTCCTTTCGCTTGCGCACTTAAGCCAGTGGCAGACATGCGTATAAAACCGCAAATCCAATAAATTTGCGTTAGTATAAGTGAAGCAACGGATGCGCCAGCCAAAACATGGGTTCCATTCATATGCCCAAGTACCGCAATATCTACAAATCCCATCAAAGGCGCGGTAATATTGGCCAATAACATCGGGAAAATTAAAGCAATCATTTCTAGATGCGCTGATTTTTGCCAGAATAGAGGCTTTGAAGCAGATGACGTTGGAAGATCAGACAATGATTGGGTCCAGAGCAAGTAAACAAATAAATTTACAGTATTATTTCATTTTTTTAGTACTGGGAGGGGTTTTATTTTCTGCCTTCAGTAAAGCAGTTAACGCAACGCCGTCTCATGGCGTTGTTCTACTATATCACCATGTCAGTACAGACACGCCAGCGAGCACCTCAATTAGCCCTGAGAAATTCTCTGAGCACATGGCTTATCTGCAAAAAAATCACAATGTAATCGCCCTGCAAACATTGATTGAAAGCATTCAAAATGACTTGCCATTGCCCGAAAATGCCGTTGCTATTACGTTTGACGATGGTTATCAAAATATTGCTGACAACGCACATCCGATTCTGCTGAAATATGGTTTTCCCTATACCATTTTTATTAGCCCCGACTTAATCGGTAAGCAAAATCACCAACTTGATTGGCCACAGATAGCTAAAATGAGTAAACAAGGTGTCAGCTTCGCTAACCATACCCGCATCCACAAACACTTGCTGATTGATAACCAACAACCGGACTGGTTGGATAAAACCATAGAAAATATTGAACAGGCCGAGCAGAGTATCAAGCATCATGCAGGCTTCGATTTGAAGTATGTTGCTTACCCATACGGCGAATACAATCAAGCACTTAGTCAAGCGCTTGTCAAAAAGGAGTTTATCGGATTTGGGCAGCAATCAGGGGCTATTTCTAAAAACAGTGATTTTGGCGCATTGCCGCGTTTCCCAGCTGCGGGGATATACGCAAACCTCGAAACACTGAAAGTCAAAATGAACAGCTTAGATATGCCGATAATCAGTAAGAGTCGAGCAGAACCGCAACTCAGTCTTAGCGAACGAACACCTTCACAAACCATTAAAGTCAAATTGGACGACATGCATACAAGCCAACTATCCTGTTATTTTGGCGGGCAACCAATAGATGTAAAGTGGCAAGACAATTCGTTTACTTATGCAATCGAAAAACCGCTGCCAAAGGGACGCTCACGGGTAAACTGCACGGCACCAAGTATCACTTATTCAGGTAAATATTACTGGTTTTCTCAACCTTGGTTTGTTCCTGATGAAAATGGTAACTGGCTCGATTAAACTCGCTATTGATGGGAATGTTTGTGGATGGAAATTAAATTAGAAAAGCCAATTTCTGCTCAGCTGATTGCGCTTTTAAAAGCACATCATCAAGAAATGTTTGAACATTCACCGCCAGAGAGTGTGCACGCTTTGGATGAATCTAAATTCAATGCCGATGATCTGACATTCTGGGGATTATGGCAGCAAGACGAACTAGCCGGATGTGGCGCATTAAAAGTCTTATCCGCCAAGCACGCAGAGATAAAATCAATGCGCACATCTAAGGCATTTTTACGCCAAGGGATCGCAGCAAAAATTCTCACTCATCTGATACGCGAAGCAAAACAACGAGGTTATCATCGCTTGAGTTTAGAGACTGGTAGCATGGAATTTTTTGCACCTGCCAGAGCCTTATACGCGAAAAACGGATTCATAGAATGTTCGCCGTTTGCCGATTACGTTGAAGACCCCCACAGTGTTTGCATGACCCTAGATATTCGCAGAGTAGACAGCGAACCACACAAAAGTTAGGCTAAAAAGTCCTTAAAAAAAGCCAATGTGCGCTGCCAAGCTAACTCTGCAGCCTCTTGGTCATAACGGCTCGTTGAGTCATTATGGAAGCCATGGTTAACCCCTTGATAGGTATGAGCAACATAATTTGCATTGTTCGACTCTAGTATTTTTTTATACTCTGGCCAACTACTGTTGACCCGTTTATCCAAGCCAGCAAATTGTATCATTATAGGTCCTTTCACCTTGGCTGCGATCTCGTCTTTCGCTGGTGTCCCGTAGAAAGGAACAGCCGCATCAACTAAGTGAGGCAAAGTACCAGCTAACATGTTGCAAATATATCCGCCAAAACAAAAACCAACTATGCCCAATTTACCATTGCTTTTCGCATGGATCTTTAAGAATCTAGCGGCCGCAATAAAATCCTGCTCAACCTTTCCTTTATCCAAGGAACGTTGCATTTTACGCCCTTCGTCATCATTGCCAGGATAACCGCCGAGGGGAAATAGCGCATCGGGCGCAAATGCGATATACCCTGACTTTGCCAAGCGACGAGCAACATCTTTGATATAAGGGTTAAGACCACGGTTTTCGTGCACCACCAATACGGTTCCGGTCTTTTCATTGAGCTCTTTGGGCACAGCCAAATAACCACGGCCTTTTCCATGCCCTTGGGGGGAATCAAATTCTAAATATGAAGCTGTAATATCAGGATCATTAAATGAAACTTGCTCGGCTTTTGCATAATTAGGAGTTAAAGAAGCAGCAATTGTCGATATCGCCAAGCCTGTAACGGCCAAACTTGATATTCGCGTTAAAAAAGTCCGTCTATCTATATCACCATGGGCGTATTCATCGTACCAATCGAAGGCTTGCTGGGGAATTTTAACCGTATTATCACTCATCAGTTTAACCTCTATATTTGGGCTGCTTATATAATTTAGGGTCACTTTACACTAAAGTTTTTTGCATGTGAACGTGGGGTAAAAAACCCAAGTTTGTTCCTTTCTCACTTGGATGAGATGTGGATTTTTGTACAAAGCCAAATTTAACGTATGCCTGAATCGCAGCTTGATTTTCTGCCATTACATCTAAAACTAGCTTTGTCTTGCCTAACTTTGTTGCCGTTTCCGAGCAATGTTCCAAAAGACTGGTTGCAATTCCTTGTCTGCGGCTTGAGGGCTCAACAGCCAAGTGTCCTATACAAAGATCGTGAAAAGTTGGCGCTTTCACTAGATAAGATAGATCTTCACTATTATTTAGAATGGCGGCAGTTTCTAAAGGTCCAAAATGTACAATTAAACTTGCTAAAGTTTGTTGTTTAAACAAATCGGTTATCGGTGCTTGCCAGTAGCTCACGCATCCACATAACAATCCATCTTGTATCGCAACAGTTTGATTTAAAAAACCAAACTGCCCCTCAGGAATTTGTAACGCGGTTTCTAAAAAATCCAAACAAATTTTTTGTTTTTCAGACAAGCTTAACGCTGTGTGATGGCCGGTGAGTAAACTCATTAGGTTGTCCGGACCAGACAAAAAAAGCAATTTGGCAAGAGTTTGATAATGACTTGCTTGGGCCCGCGTAATTAGCATGTTTTTAGAATTACATCATAGTAACGATTTTGGGCATATCTTCTAATATCTGTGAACCTTCACTCACAGGTATTGAACCAGGTTCCATTTTAGGTTTGAAACGGCCAACAACCTCGCCACGGGGATTGATAACGGTGATTGAAGCACTATGGTCGACTAAATAATTGGGATCGTCGGTGTTATCACTCATAGCGTACATCATGCCCATCGCTCTAACCAATGGAAATAATTGTTTATGCTCGCCAGATGTGGCCAAAAAATCAGGATTAAAGAAGTTAACGTATTCTTGTAAACGCTCAGCGCTATCACGTTTTGGATCAACTGATAAAAACCAAATTTTGACCGGATTTTCAGTTTTGATCGCCTGTAATTGCGGATAAATCCCTTTCAGTTCTGCCAGTGTAGTCGGGCAAATATCGGGGCAAAAAGTGTATCCAACAAACGCCAAGGTCCAATAACCCTTGAGTTGTTGATTATTAAATACCTCACCATTTTGGTCGTAAAGTTCAAACTCTGGCAGCGCTCGCTCCACCGGATATTTTTGAAGATACTTCACTTCTTCCACTTCCGGTGGCGCAATAACCACCGAAAAGTACAGGCCAGCAGCCAAAGCTACTACCGCGACTATGCCAATTAATAGGTTTTGTTTCATAGTGTGAATTTTAAATAATGGTCAACCAGTAATACTACAAAGAGTACCATTAAGTGAACAATTGAAAAACCAAAGGTTTTCATCGCAGTGTTTTCATTACAAGCATATTTCAATTTCCACGCATAGTACATGAAACCAACATTCAACAGGCCTGAACCTAATAAGTAGATGACCCCAGACATACCCGTTAGATACGGAAGTAAACAAACAATGGTTAATAAAAGGGTATACAGTAAAACCGAGGTTTTAGTGAACTCAACACCATGGGTAACCGGTAACATTGGAATTTCAGCCTTCGCATAATCTTTCACTCGATGTATGGCTAACGCCCAAAAGTGCGGTGGCGTCCAAGTGAAAACAATAAGCACCAGTAGCAGCGCGTGAGAATGAATTTCGCCGGTTACAGCCGTCCACCCTAATAATGGTGGAGCAGCTCCAGCCAATCCTCCAATCACAATATTTTGAGGGGTAGCACGTTTAAGATACATAGTATAAATAACCGCGTATCCCACCAAACTAGCTAAGGTCAACACAGCGGTTAATCGATTAACCCAAAGCTCAAGGCAGACAAATCCGGCTACACCGAGAACAATTGCAAATATAGTTGCACGCAGCGGACTAATTTTTCCTTTCGTTACGGGGCGATTAAAGGTTCTCGCCATCTTGCCGTCTATCTTACGGTCAACAACATGGTTGATCACTGCAGCAGATGACGACAGCAAGCCTATGCCTCCTAGACCAGCAATTAGCACTTGCCAATTCACCCATGTTTCAGTTGCTAAACACATACCAACCAGTGCGGTGAGTAATAACAACATCACCACTTTGGGCTTAGTCAACTCGTAATAATCACGCCAACTAGCTAATTGTGAAGATGATTTTGAATAATTTGCCTGAAGTGTTTTACTCACTTTGGTCTCCTAAGTCTTTCTGTACAGGGTGTAGCAAAGTTTCACCATAACTAACAGCAAACATGCCGCGACTGCATTGTGCAAAACAGCGACAAATAATGGCAGGCTAAATACCACGTTACTCACCCCAAGTATTACTTGTAACCCTAAAATCAATACCATGCTGACTGACAATTTCTTGATCAACTGTGAAGCTGCCGAGCTATATAAACGGATTGCCAACCAACATAAATAAATAAAAGTAACTATCGCACCGAACCTATGGGTCACATGCATAGTCATTCTTTCTGCCCAGTCGTGTACTCCGAACTCATAGTTATCTGCATGAGGAATGCTATACGCTCCGGCAAAATCGATACGGCTCACCCAGTCACTTTCGCAAAAGGGTAGCTCTGTACATGCGAGGGCAGCATAATTGGCGGAAGTCCATCCACCTAAGGCGATTTGAGCAACTAAGATCACAATCCCCAATGCGCAGAATTTAGCAAATCGTTTCATGTCCGAATCGCCACCTGGTATCCGATAAGGCGTAACGCGCAGATACAATAAATACAGGCAGGACAACACCGCAAAACCACCGAGCAAATGGCCCATAACAACTAAAGGCATCAAGTTGAGTGTGACTGTCCACATCCCTAAGGCAGCTTGAAAACAAACTAAACACAGCAAAAAGAAGGGTAATTTTACCGGACTGTGAAACGACCGTTTTACCAAACTAATTAGAAATATAAGCAGTATAAATAGACCCAAGGTACCAGCGGCATAGCGGTGAATCATTTCGTTCCACGCTTTATGGGCTTCAAATGTTCGTTCAGGAAAAGCATCCTGTGCAGCGCTAATATGAGACTCGGTAGCAGGTACGCTTAAATGTCCGTAGCAGCCAGGCCAATCTGGACATCCCAATCCGGCATCAGTTAAACGGGTATAAGCCCCTAACACAATAACCACAATTGCTAGCACCACTGAAGCCAGCACTAATTTTCTCATTGCTATCATTCCTTAACCAATGCGAGACAGCTTTAACAACTTGCGTAAATCGGCCAAAATATCGCGACTTTGTTGAATAGCATCTTCTTGTTGTAATTTTATTGGATACTTTAAAATGACATTTCCTAATGTATCAGCAATGAAAATACCATCTGTCGATGCATCTTTAAACACATTATTTACATTTTGCTCATCTGTACTTAACACTTTAATGTTCGGATGACGCTGCATATCAGTTAATTCAATTTTTTCACTTGTCTGATGGGCCAAAACCAAGGGCTCCACCCGGTCAGATTCCTTACCTAAAGCAACCCATATCTGGTTTAGGCTATAAAGGGCATTTTCACATCCCTGGGCGCATTCTTGCGGCATAACAAATAACAGTCGCCACAGTGGTTCTCTATCGCTAACAACAGAGCTCAAATCAAGGGGCGGCGTGAGCAGCTCACCCTTATTTGTGGAACCTTTGTTGAACCAATCGAAAGTTAACGCTAAGTAAGCTAAAACCACAGGAAGAACAAACACAATAAACATAATTAATGGCGTTTTAGACTTCTTTTTAACGGCTGCTTCAGACATCTTTTATGACCTTCCTTTTTCGTAATGCAACAATATAAATAACTGCGCAAGCTATAGCTAAACCAAACCACTGCATTGCATAGGCATAATGTTTTTCGGGCGCCATTACCACAGCAACCCAATTTCGGGTAAATCCAATGGGAAACTCAGGATCTAACTGCAAAACCACGGGTAAAACCTGTGTTCCGGTAAATTTTGCGATCAAGGTTAAATCAATACTTTGCAACAACATTGGCCATTTATCATCCATTTGTGCGGTTTCTGTGACCATTGGGTTCACTGTAGGCACAGAGCTAGTACCATAAAATACTTGTTCATAGGCAGGTAAATCAAAGCGTGGCAATTGATCGCGATATTGACCAGCTTTAACCCAGCCCAAATTAACCATTACATCGCCAAACTCGGTTCTGACAGGTATTAAAACTTGGTAGCCAACCTGTCCATTCTCGATTCGATTATCAAGCAAAAAAACCTTGTTGACTAACATTTTACCTTTAAATTGAAGGGGTAAATCTCGCTTATCTTGACGCGCTAAAAGATCTTCAATATTTAATGGATTAGAGGTTTTACGTTGCTCAATTTGTTGTATACGTGCCTCTTTATAGTGAGCTCGTTGTAGTTGCCATACTCCCAGAGAGCATAAGATTATAACTGCCAACAGAATGAAAAATGTGGCAAAGTAAGGATGCTTGGGATTATCCGGTCTATTGGCCATAACTTTGAGGAGTGATCGATTTTGATAGTAAAATTATTAGTCGGCGGTTTATTACTGTTTATGCTCTACAATCTTTTTCGCGCGATGATAATAATGTTAAAAAACGACCCTAACCAGCCTCCTATGAGTAAATTTATTGGCCGCAGGGTGATGACCTCTGCAATTATAGTGATTTTGTTATTATTGGCTGTGGCAACTGGATTGATAACACCGAATCCGCGCCCCTATTAAGGGACGCAGAACCGTGAGCGTAAATCTACAGAATGTATACAAAGAAAAATAACATAACCCAGACTACATCAACGAAGTGCCAATACCAACTGCCGGCTTGGAATGCAAAATGATTCTCTGGCGTAAAGTGACCTTTTAATACCCTTAAAAACAAGACAATTAAAATGATCGTACCCAAAGTAACGTGCATTCCATGGAAGCCAGTTAATAAGAAGAATGTATTGCCGTAAACGCCTGATTGCAGTGTCAGGTTCATTTCACGATATGCGTGCACATATTCTTCAACCTGCAGGGTTAAGAAGAAACAACCCAGTAAGATAGTCCCTCCTAAAAACGCAATTAGCTTGCCGCGCTGTTCCTTCTCTAGCGCCACATGAGCAAAGTGACAGGTGACTGAGGAAATCAACAAAATAATAGTGTTGTACAGAGGTAAGCCCATCCAGCCCATCGCGGTTGTCTCAACGCCACCAGGGGTTTTAGTCAACGGCCAAACTGCTTCAAAATTAGGCCAAAGAACCTCGGCAGTCATGGCATTGTTGCCAGCCCCATCAAGCCAAGGCATAGCGATTACGCGAGCATAAAATAGTGCGCCAAAAAAAGCCGCAAAGAACATGACTTCAGAAAAAATAAACCACGCCATACCTTGTCGATAAGAGCGTCCCAACTGAGCACTGTACATTCCTGACATAGATTCGTGAATCTGGTTTCTGAACCATCCCACTAACATGACCAGCAAAGTTACAATTCCGGCAGCCAGAATCCAGCCACCATAGCCACTTTCACCTTTGGTTTGTTCAACCACAAAATTTCCTGCGCCAAAGGCAATCAGAAATAATGCTACCGCGCCGACAATCGGCCAAGGGCTTTGGTCTGGAACATAATATTTTTCGTACACTTGTTGTTGCTGTTGTTGTGCCATTTTGATTCCTTTTATCCTTGATTCATTGCAACGCCTTCGGCACTTGCCGTTACGTCATACAAGGTATACTGAAGGGTAAAAAACTTAATATCTTTTGGAAGCTGCGGATCAACATAAAACTTCATCGGCATTATTGCTTCTTCGCCAGCACCAAGAGGCTGATTATTAAAGCAAAAACACTCGGTTTTATTCATATACAGAGCGGCAGTGCCCGGTGAAACAGAGGGAACAGCTTGTGCCACATAGTCTTTGTTGGTGGTATTTTTAACGTAAAAATCCACCTGATTCATTTCACCTGGATATACTTCCACTTTACGAGTTTGAGCCCTGAATTCCCAAGGCATTCCAGTATTGGTTCGGGTAATAAACTCAATGCTAATCGTGCGAGAACGATCTATCTCGATTGATTCGTATACAGCAGCTGTATCACTGGTTTTACCGTTAATTCCCGTCACCTGACAAAAAACCTCATAAAGAGGGACTAATGCAAATGCGAAACCAAACATACCAATCACAACAACAACCAGCTTTAAAGCCAGTTTGCCGTTGTTAGATTGGTTGTCGTTTGAACGCTCAGTCATGTCAAATCACGCTTACTTAATAACAGGAGGCGTATCAAATGTATGATAAGGAGCTGGAGACGGGATTTCCCATTCCAAACCCTCTGCACCTTCCCACACCTGGTCAGATACAGGCTCACCTTGTTTGCGACAGGCTTTAATAAGAAGTGCTAGGAATATCAGTTGCGATAAACCGAATGCAAAACCACCTAAGCTTATCCACTTATTGAAGTCAGCAAACTGAAGTGCATAATCCGGAATACGACGAGGCATGCCAGCTAAACCAACAAAGTGCATGGGGAAAAACAGAACATTAACGGAAATCAATGAACACCAGAAATGCCATTTAGCCAATGTGATATCGAACATCTTCCCAGTCCATTTAGGCAGCCAATAGTAGACCGCTGCCATAATCGAAAATATTGCGCCTGTTACTAATACATAATGGAAGTGAGCGACGACAAAATAGGTATCGTGATATTGGAAATCCACAGGCGTTATCGCCAACATCAAGCCCGAAAGACCACCAATGGTAAATAACACAATAAAGGCTAAGGCAAACAACATTGGCACCTCAAATGACAAGGAACCCCGCCACATAGTGGCTACCCAGTTGAAGACCTTCACCCCTGTGGGCACCGATATCAGCATAGTGGCGAACATAAAGAACAGCTCGGCCCCCACTGGCATCCCCGTGGTAAACATGTGGTGCGCCCAAACGATAAAAGACAACAACGCAATTGACGTAGTTGCATATACCATAGACGCGTAACCAAACAGTTTTTTACGGGAGAAGGTCGGCACAATTGCGGAAATAATACCGAATGCCGGAAGAATCATAATATAAACTTCAGGGTGTCCGAAGAACCAAAATATGTGTTGGAACATAACCGGATCACCGCCACCAGCAGCATTAAAGAAACTAGTGCCGAAGAACTTATCGGTTAGTACCATGGTCACCGCACCCGCTAAAACAGGCATAACGGCGATCAGCAAGAATGCAGTAATTAACCATGTCCACACGAACAACGGCATCTTCATCCAAGTCATGCCAGGGGCTCGCATGTTGAAGATAGTTACAATGACGTTAATCGCTCCCATGATGGATGAAATCCCCATAATATGGACCGAGAAAACGAATAACGCTGTGGTGTCATTACTGTATGTTGTAGACAAGGGCGCATAGAAAGTCCAACCAAATGCTGGACCGCCACCTTCCATAAACAACGAAGCTAACAAAATGGTAAATGCCATTGGCAAAATCCAGAAGCTCCAGTTATTCATTCTTGGTAGAGCCATATCCGGCGCACCAATCATCATCGGAACCAGCCAGTTGGCTAATCCGGTAAATGCAGGCATAACAGCCCCAAATACCATGATAAGTCCATGGACTGTCGTCATCTGATTAAAGAAATTCGGTTCAACTATTTGTAATCCAGGCTGAAATAATTCAGCACGAATTACCATAGCCATGGCACCACCAGTTAAAAACATGATGAATGCAAACCACAGATACAGCGTACCTATGTCTTTATGGTTCGTAGTAAATAACCAACGTTTTATGCCGCTGGGAGCATGATGGTGATGGTCATCGTGATCTAGTTCTGTCGTCGCTGTGCTCATAACCGCTCCTCCTATTGACCTGTAATTACGGCGTTAACATCTTTAGCTTGGACCATGTCACCGGTATTGTTACCCCAAGCATTACGTTCATAAGTGATAACTGCTGCCAGCTCACTCATAGTTAATTGTTTTGCAAAAGCTTGCATGGCAGTACCCGTCTTACCGTTTACAACGATTTCAATGTGCGCAGGCATATCAGCCAGAACCATTTGGCTTCCAGCCAATGCGGGGAAGACCCCTGGCAAACCTTGACCATTTGGCTGGTGACAAGCTGCACAAGCGCGCATATATACTTGCTCACCAGTGCTCATTAGCTCTTCCATGCTCATATTCATGGCCAACAATCTTTGCTCTTCTTCTTTCGCTTTGCGCTGTATTTCTTCTTGCGTGTTTATCCATTCTTCATATTCAGCGGGTTCTTTGGCGACCACAACTATTGGCATGAATCCATGATCTTTCCCGCAAAGCTCTGCACATTGACCGCGGTATACACCAGGTTCAATCACATTTGCCCAGGCTTCATTGATAAAACCGGGATTAGCATCTTTTTTAACGGCAAAGTCAGGAACCCACCAAGAATGAATCACATCATCCGACGTAACCAAGAAACGCACCTTTTTGCCTGTTGGAATAACCAAAGGACGATCAACTTCTAAGAGGTAGTTATGGCCTTTTTCAAACTTGTTGTTTATCTGTTCTTGCTGAGTTGCCATCACAGAATAATATTCAACGTCGTTTTCCATGTACTTGTAATGCCATTTCCATTGAGATCCAGTAACAAGAACAGTTACTTCTGAGTTTTCGGGATCTTCCATTGCAATCAATGTTTTAGCCGCTGGGAATGCCATTACGACAAGAATGATAAAAGGAATTATTGTCCAAGCGATTTCAACTTTCACACTCTCATGAAAGTTAGCAGGTTTAGCACCGCGAGATTTACGGTGGAAAATCATGCTCCAAAACATGACACCAAACACTAATACTGCAATGACTACACATATGAAAAACATGAGCATGTGCAGATCATAAACTTGTCCACTGATTTCAGTCGCGCCTTTGCGCAAATTCAATTGATACTGATCAGCAGTCGAAGTCGAATCTGCAGATACTGTAAATGCAATTAGACTGGTCAGTATTACCAATATGCCGGACCATATCTTTTTCACTCAACACCTCCTGTTGATTTAAGCCGTTCCCAAAGGAGCAAAGCAGAGTAAACAACCGCAAAAAACTCAGCTATGGTAAATGACTTGGGATCTAAATGTTATGAAGCTGTAAAAACCAGTATAAGAATTACTCAACTAAAGTCTAACGTCTAGTGTTTTTTGTTAAAATTATAAACAACCGGTTGATTTTCAATCAAAATAGGCAAAAAAGTTATTTTTTATATCAATTGCAAATAGCTTTGGTTACTAAAGATATTAAAATCGGTAATTTTCCATCCGCAAAAAACAAAAATGCTCGCTCGGAGAATAACTAGACATTCTGAAATGGATTTTTTAGGATATTTTTTGAACAGAAAATGTATTCACTGGCAGAATACAAAATAGAGAAATCGTGGTTCGCAGTTTTAGAAAACTAACATTCAAAATAATAAAAAAGGTGACCAAATAGGTCACCTTTTTTAAAGAACTTTGCAATCAACCGCGTAATTACATCCAATCAGCGTTGCGAATAACGCCCACAGCAATACCTTCAATATTAAAAGGTTGCGACGCTAGATCCACTTTAATAGGGTTAAATTCATCGTTTTCAGCATGCAGAATCACTTCTCTACCACGCTTTTCAAGACGTTTAACAGTAACGTCTTCATCGACTCTTGCCACAACTACCTGACCATTGTGAACATCGGTTGTACGATGAACTGCCAGCAGGTCACCATCCAAAATGCCGATATCCTTCATACTCATACCGCTTACTCTAAGCAAAAAATCGGCACTGGGTTTAAATAGATCAGGATCGACTTTGTAATGACATTCAACATGCTCTTCCGCCAATATAGGTTCACCCGCAGCAACACGGCCAATCAAAGGTAAGCCAACTTCTTCCAAATCATCTTCTAGGGGAACATTAAGTTTAATCCCTCTAGATGTGCCAGGTAGAATTTCAATGACCCCCTTACGCGCCAGAGCTTTTAAGTGCTCTTCTGCCGCATTAGCTGATTTAAAACCTAATTGTCGCGCAATTTCAGCACGGGTAGGTGGCATACCTGTAGCCAACATAGTGGCTTTAATTAATTCGAGAATTTCGCTTTGTCGTGGAGTTAGTGGACGCATAAACAGCCTGTTTTTCTATACAGTTTAACTGTCAGTATATACAGTTACAAAGATAAAACAAACTTTGTTTTTCATTTACTAAGTAATTTTCAAAGCAGTCTAATATTCCAGCTGAATGTGTGCCTTTTGATTTGTCGGCTTGCGTATTACAGCCAAATGAAGCAAGTCTGCAAAGCTTTTTTGTTGAGATTATTTTGCGTTTATTGGAAACCAATTTAATCTGCTTTTGAACTAGCTAGGAGAATCCGCCTCCAATTACTATCAGAAAATACGAGTCGCGAACTTCAACATTTGTCTGACAGCAGGTTATTCACCTAATTAGGGTGACTTTACATGCGCTAACAATATAAAATAGCAGTACGACTCAAGAGTCGTTAGTCTGCGTGTTTTGGTGTGCAAACATGAACAGAATTCCGTTCTTCATGCTATGCTTTTAACGATTTCGAAACCTCAAGGTGTTATATAATATGGATTGGCTGCATAATTTGCTGCTTTCGATTTTTGCTTTTCCCGTAAAATGGCTGGTCAAAGTCAATAGTATTCCAACAGACATTGAAAGTGAGCTGGGTATAGATAAAAGTAAACCTATAGTTTATTTGCTCAGAACTCACTCTATTACTGACCAACTTGCGCTTAAAATGTCGACTAAGAAAGTGGACTTACCCAGCCCTACCAAGAAAATTCTCATAGGTGGAGAAGAGCACAGCGCCAGTGTATTTCTTGAGCAACCTCAATCTGTTATTGGTAGGAAGATCAAAGGAACCAAAATAGCAGCAGATTTAACCCATTTATTCCAACTTCACAAAGACAACGCAGATCTCGATTTACAAATTGTGCCGGTTACTGTTTTTTGGGGTCGCGCGCCAGGCAGAAAATCCAACGGATTAGCAGATCTGTTAGCCGACAAGGCTTCACCGAGTTGGTTACGCAAATTTTTTATCGTGTTATTTTTAGGTCGCGATAATTTTGTGTCTTATAGTAAAGCTGTATCGTCTAAAGACATGACCAAATTACCTGGTACAGAGTCTGAAATCGCGCACAAATTAATTCGCCTAGCAGGCACCCACTTTCATCGCAAAAGACAAGCATTTAACGGCCCAATGCTGTTAGAAAAGCAAGAGTTATACAATTCGATTCTTGGTTCTGTGTCAGTTATCAATGCAATCAACGAAGAATCTAGACAAAAGAAAATTCCTTTGTCTAAAGCCAAAGCAAACGCTAAATCTTATATAAACGAAATTGCTGCAGATTATCGTGAAGGTTTGATCCGCTTTGGAGACAGGGTATTAACCCGTATTTGGAACAAAATATACGATGGGATCGAAGTTGGCCACGCCGACAAAGTGAGAAAATTGGCTCAAAATGGTCATGAAATTATTTACGTTCCCTGCCACCGCAGCCACATGGATTATCTGCTGTTAACCTACGCAATTTACCATCAAGGGTTAGTGACACCGCATATCGCTGCAGGCATTAATCTAAACTTTTGGCCTGTGGGCGGGATTTTCCGAAAGGGTGGGGCTTTCTTTCTACGCCGCAGTTTTGCCGGTAATAAACTCTATACTAGCGTGTTCCGTGAATATCTAGAGCTATTATTCAACAAAGGGTATTCAGTTAAATATTATGCCGAAGGCGGACGCAGCCGCACAGGAAGGTTGTTACCACCGAAAACGGGTATGTTGGCCATGACGTTACAAGCGATGATCAAAGGAGTGAATCGTCCAGTGAGTATAGTTCCGGTTTACATTGGATATGAACACGTCATGGAAGTAGGCAGTTATCTAAGTGAGCTAAAGGGCAATACCAAGAAAAAAGAATCTGTTTTTGGACTGTTTTCAGTGGTTAGAAAGTTAAAGAATTACGGCCACGGATTTCTTAATTTTGGCGAACCCATACAGCTCAATAACTTCCTTGATGAACAAGTACCTAATTGGCGTGATGCCCAAAATAGTGAAGTAGATAAAAAACCCAGTTGGCTTACTCCCACTGTCAATATTCTTGCTAACCAAGTGATGGTACGAATCAACCAAACGGCAGCCATTAGTGGTATGTCACTGTGTGCATTGTGTTTGCTCTCTGCCAAGAAAAACGCGATGGGCCAAAAAGAGTTAGAGCAGGCAGTCGACGATTATCTTCACCTCTTAAAGTTATCGCCCTACAGTGAACTGGTTAGCTTACCAGACAAAAACGGCCATGAAATTGTAGAGCAAACCCTGAAACTAGGGAAAATGAATGTATCTGAAGATAGTTTTGGCAAGATTATTTCGTTAGAGCAGCGCAATGCCGTTACCTTAACTTACTATCGCAATAATATTTTGCACCTGTTCGCCATTCCTGGATTAATTGCCGCTATCGTTTTTGCGCACAATGGAATCGAAAAAACTAAGCTGCTTGATCTGATTATGCGTTTGTATCCAATGCTACAACGTGAATGGTTTCTTTACATGTCTCCTGAGCAAGCACAGGAATACGTGGAAGGTCTGATTGAAAGCATGTTGGAAATGGGCATGATAGTCACCGTCGGAGGTAATTTAGCGCCTGCACATCCAACAGCGCAGTCTTTTTATTCGCTGTGGTTGCTAAATCGCTGCGTTCAAGAAACCTTGCAGCGTTATGCGCTAGTGTTATCTTTGTTAGCCAAAGAAAAGAAAATGAGTCGTGCCGCATTAGAACGTCAAAGTGCTAAATTTGCAGAACGATTAGCCGCACTCCATGGTATTAGTTCACCTGAATTTTTCGATAAAAACGTGTTAGCAACCTTTGTTAATGCACTTAAGGAAAATCAACTTTTAGCAGATAGCGAAGACGGGCAATTGCAACATTCAGAAACCAGTGAAAAATTGCGTCAAGATATCATTGCTTTGATTGCGCCAGAGATCGCTCAACGTCTAGAGAAGCTCTACGCATTGCAAAACTAATATGCTAGGCAACAAATAATAAAGGCTCCTACTTAGGCGGGCTATTGAATGAACTTGGAGCTACTACTGTTTTCAGTGGTAGCTTTTTTATCTCTAATCACCTTTAACCTCAATAAATATAATGCTTTATTTTCTTCAGGTTGGCATACTCTAAGAGGACTATTTTACAATTAGTCTAAATTTATCAATTATCTGTAGTAGCTTTCTTACAAGGATTAGTGATGTCTCAAATTAGGCATGTTGAAATAAAGAATTTTAGAGTGGTTAAACATTTGGTTTGGACACCAAACCCCGGATTAAACTGTTTAATTGGAGCTGGTGATTCTGGCAAATCGACAATTCTGGAGGCTATAGATTTAGCCTTAGGCGCTAGACGCTCTTATTCGTTTTCTGATGCTGATTTTAATGGATTAAACACAGATACTCCTATCGAAATATTTGTCACCATAGGACTA
Organism: Aliiglaciecola lipolytica; assembly: GCF_018860635.1. Taxonomy (GTDB): domain Bacteria; phylum Pseudomonadota; class Gammaproteobacteria; order Enterobacterales; family Alteromonadaceae; genus Aliiglaciecola; species Aliiglaciecola lipolytica_A. The sequence continues at coordinate 128,105 of NZ_JAHKPT010000017.1, read as the reverse complement.
CTAGCTCCAGATTTACTAAATTACGAAAAGTATGGGAAATTTCTAAGAGCATTCGACTTACAAAATAAATTACTACATGATGAGCCAGCTAATGGTTGTGAAACTGTTATAACAATTAGGTTAGTAGTAGACAAAGATCTCAATCCTGACTGGCTGTTATATTCTGATAGAGCACTTGCAGAAGATATTGAAAGGAGACTTCCTTGGAAGCACAGAGAGCTAATATCTCCAGCTCGTCTTGGCACAATATCTTCTCACCACTTAGGTTGGAGCAATAGATCTGTACTAAATAAGCTTTCAGAAGATAGCATAGACGTTTCAGATACCTTGACTCGACTAGGTAGAGCTACTCGTGACTCGTTTCGTGAGCAGAAAATAGATGGTATTGATGAAATACTTACTAAAGTTAAGACTATCGCAAATAAGTTGGGAGTTTCCGTTGAGCAATTAGAAGCTCAATTAGATGTAGGGAGTATTTCTTTTTCAAATGGTGCTATCAGTTTACATGGAGACAATAACACTCCACTGAAGCAATTAGGCACAGGCTCATCTAGATTGTTGATTAGTGGTCTTCAGAAAGAATCTAGTAGCTCTAATATACTGATTATTGACGAAGCTGAATATGGTCTTGAACCATTCAGAATAACAAGACTGTTGAATGAATTAGGTTCAAAAGATGCAGAACCTCAGCAACAAGTATTCATTACTACTCATTCACCATATGTTCTGAGAGAGTTACAAGCACAGCAATTATTTGTAGTCAGAAAACTGCAAGCTCCGTTGCCTCCACCGAATCCATCTTATTCGCATATTATTTACAGCTTAACGAACAGCTATGAAGATCAGTCAACGCTTAGGGTTTGTGCGGAAGCTTTCTTTAGTAAAGTTGTTATTGTGTGTGAAGGAAAAACTGAAATCGGCTTAGTTAAAGGTATTGACTTATATAGCCAATCGTTAGGTAGAGATAGCATTCAAGCGCAAGGTGTCTTTTGTACTGACGGTGGTGGTGACTCAATGTTTACTAGGGCTTTAGTATTCAAAAAACTAGGATATCACACCGTGATACTAAAAGATTCGGACAAGGATGCTGAACATCAACAACATGTTCAAACATGCATAAATAATGGTATAGGAATTTTTTCATGGGGCAATAATTTCGCTACTGAAAATGCGTTGTTCTCTTGTTGTCCATCAACGTGTATTCCTCTATTACTGAATTATGCTGTTTCACTGAAAGGTGAGCAATCAATAAATCAGCACATTTCTGACTTGTCTCAAAATAGTTATAACTTGCAGACTGCACTGATTACTGACACTCCTGATTTAAGAGTAATTTTAGGGAATGCCGCAAAGAAGAAGGGCTGGTTTAAAGATATAGAACCAGCAGAATATATTTCTCGAAGTATTATTGGCCCACACTATGACCAATTTCTAGCTCAATTTACTGCACCAATAAACCAACTCTTTCACAATGTTCGTAATTCGCAAGGCTAGTATATGATTAAAACTGTACTCGATAGCGGTAATGGAGCGGTAATAGCGCCAGCGGGTTGTGGTAAAACTCACCTTTTAACAGAGATTTTAGGGCAAGCTCTACCTGCACCATATCTGGTTCTTACTCACACCACCGCAGGTGTAGCAGCGCTAAAAAAGCGGCTAACAAAACTTAAAATTCCTACTAAAAATTGTGTTATTACTACAATTGATGGTTGGTGCATTAAGTTTGCTAATTCCTTCAATAACTCTTGCCCGATTCAATCTAGTGTCGATGTACCGGGAAAGTTCTATCCTGAATTAAGAAAATCGGTTTTAAGTTATTTAGCCTCTGGTGCAGTCAATGAAATCATTATTTCTACATACTCAAGACTATTAGTTGACGAGTATCAAGATTGTGATTTTGATCAGCACAATATTATTTGTAATTTGTCGAACATATTGCGAACAACAGTGTTTGGCGATCCAATGCAAAGGATATTTAACTTTAGAGGAGTGAAGCTTCCCAATTGGGAAACTGAGGTTTTAGTCAACTTTCCACTTATCTGTGAGTTAAACACGCCTTGGCGGTGGGAAAATGCTGGTACTAGCGACTTAGGAAGTTGGTTACTGGAAAGTCGTAGCCAATTGGCAAAAGGAAACAAAATAGATCTAACTACCTGTCCAAATTATATATATTGGAAATCGCTAACAGGTGACCACCGAGCGGATCACCAGCAGCAGGTCGATTCACAGTATGAAATTAGAAAGAACAATAATGACTCTCTTTTGATTATTGGAAATCCATATCGAGCTGAGTCTCGCCATAGCTTCGCTAGCTCAGTTAATGGTGTTGATGTTGTTGAAACTGTTGACTTGAAGGATGTAATCTTATTGGCAAATATTTTGGATAATTTCAAAGGAGAAACTTGTTTAGAACAGTTTTTGACTGTTATTACAACAATGATGTCAGGTACAGAGAAGGCTAAATTAAAACAAAGAGCAGAATCAATCAGTAATGGTCGAAATCGAACTCCAGCCTCTGCCATCGAATTAGCGTATATCCAAATGCTTGATTCGTTCTGCCCAGAAGTAGCTAATTCATTAGTCCTTGCGCTAGAAGAATCGGAAAATACCAGAGTCTTTCGAACATCAGCTTTCAGTGCTGTCAAAGAAGTGTTGCAACTAAAAGTTTCTAACCCAGCCTATACTTATATTCAATCGGCAGAAGTAGTTCGTGAATCGAGAAGGCATAATGGTGAAAACAGAGTTCCCTATAGGGCAATAGGAAGTACACTGTTGCTGAAGGGCTTAGAATCAGATCATGTTTTAATTCAAAATGCTGATGATATGAATAGCCAAAATTTATATGTGGCTTTATCTAGAGGCGTTAAGTCTATAACCGTATTTTCTCGCTCTCCAATTGTTGGTTAACTAAAATTACTATTTAGCTTTTTTGTTTAACAAGTGTATCTTTTCACGATTAAGGCTAAAGTTGAGTATGTCATTCGCAGTAAATATTTTGTTTGCTAAATTTAACCTCATTCCTGGGCTAGTTGGTTTTGGCATTAACTGGCGTTTACCCTTGTATTCTTCTCTCAAGCTACGTTCATTGGTAGAGCAATAATTGTGGTATATCCTTTTAACTTCCATTAGCTTTGCCATCCATTTTGGATTGTATCCTGAATATGCATTCCAGCGCTTTGAATTGGTTCCGCTAGTAACGGGCCGTTCATAGTAATTAATGTGTCTTCTTAAAATCTGGAACCAATTATCAACACCATTTAGTGATGCTGAGTTTAGTAGTGACGCAACCTTTTCAGGCTCAAAATTCTTAATATTTGTTAGCGGTAGAAAACCAGCGAACCTTGATAACATATTCGGACTCACAATCCATTCTGATTTACTTCCTTTGAGCGTGACGCGGCTACTTAACTGCTGACTCCAAAGCAAATTAAGACGTTCTTCTTTAGACATCTTAGGAAAGTCTTGCTGTAATTCTAAGTCTCTCTTTTTTATCAGTTCAGCAGTAGATTTATCTAACAATTGATTATTACCTGAACGCTCCGTAAAGACTTGAAAAGCCCTCATTGTTCCATCAGCAAGCCAGTCCTGAAATACACCAGAAATAGCAGTTTTGAACCCAGAGTCGTTATCAGCATACAAGTTAATATGCCAAGCGGTGCGAAGCATCTCTTTTATGACAGCGAAATGTGTCAACATACTATACGTTTGATTTACCAAGAGTCCTTGCGTTGGCATTTGCATTGCCACATCAGCATTTGTTTGACGAGCCATTTCTTCTACTTCGGCATCGTTTAAAACATACTGAGCATACCTACGATAATAACTCTCTTTGTCACTATCTTTTTTCTCTTTATGCTCTTTTTTAATATAATCAGAGTCGGTCGTGAAATCAAAGTTTAACGTTGAAGCAAACACATACCCTGAATGGTTATCAACTGTCGAAGTTACAACTAGAGGCGTTGGACGAGGTATATCATGATCTCCCCAATTTGTTGTATGGTGCAATCGATCTGTACTTAGATTTAAGGTTTTTGTAGCTACAGCATGATCAATAAGCTGTGAATGATAAGCATCGAAGGCCAAAGCTTGTTCATAGAAAAAATCAATTTTTCCGTAAATTACTTTGGCTGACATATCTAATTTTTCTTGCTCACGATTTATGATTCCTTTGTTCATGAGGTTAAGAAAGAGAGGTAAATTCCTATCTCTCATATAATGACGCTGCTGAGGGTCGAGCTTGACAGAAAACCTTGTATTACAAGATTCGCACTTAACTCTTTGCGATCCCAAGCGCTGCTCTTCAAGTTCTTGAACCGTTGGCTTACGACCTCTAGCAACTGACTTGCTCACTTGTTTTTTGATAACTTCTGTTGGCCTTGTTTTACCTGATAAAGTATATAGTTCAGGGTTACTGAAAATGCCTTGACCAACATTTATACATCGTGGCTTTAATACTGCCGTTCCTTTTCTTACTTCGTATGACTCAGGTATATAGTAATGACGCTGACCATAAGGAGTGCCGCTATCACCAGTATTTGGGCAGGATGGTTCCTCTTGTCTATTAATAGCAGCCAATCGCTCTAATTCTTTGCCAAAGCTTTGATTATTGATAATTACACAGCTTTGACCGCATAGCTTACAAGTCAGCAGGTACTCATTTTTATTCGTGGTTAGCTTATATCCATTTCTGAGTCCCTTTTTAGGCTTTCCATTTTGATATTTTTCTGGGTTTAAGGCCACAACGCCAAAGTTTGCACACTCACTATTCTTACAAAAATTTTGTTGGATAAATACTTCACCCAATTTACTTTTATATGCCCTAGGAATAGTTAATAGCTTGGGATCTCGATGAGGTTTTGAGTGAGGTGTACGTTCTAAAGGGGTTATTGTTTCATCTGTTAACTTGAAAAATAGCTCTGCACATAAACTAGCATCTATTAGAGCACCGTGAGTTTTTCGATGGCTTATATCAATACCGTATCTTTTACATGCATTGTCTTGACTAATATTTTTTTCAGAATTGAATTTGAGTTTAGTCAACTCCATCGCACAAGTAATTTGAGAGCAAATGTCATTAATTGAAGACGGGTAGTTAATTCGATTTAGCTCACTATTTATGAACTGGATATCGAATGAAGCATTGTAAATAACAAGGTGAGCATCCTTTATGAAATTTATGAAGTCTTCTGACACCTCTTTAAAGGTCGGTTTACCTACTAATTCTTCACCAGAGATTTTGTGAACTCTAAAAGCGCCTTTTGTAGATTTTTTGCCTTCAGGATTAATTTGCGTATTAAACACATGCCCTGTTTGTTTGCCATCTCTATATTCTATGCAGGCTAGGTCGATGATCCTATGACCACCTTTATGCGGGTCTAAGCCCGTTGTCTCTGTGTCTAAGAAGACATATCTCGTCATAATTCCCCCCGTTACTGAGAAATTATAGGTAATTTGAATGGTTTTTATAATATCTTGTTGAAATTTAAGTGCTAATTGTAGCAAAAACCAAAGTTAGTCAAGAAAAAATACTGGTTTTCGTTGATATAACCTATTGTTTTATAATAATTAATATATAAAAAAGCCACTGTAAAAAAGACAGTGGCCTCCAAGTTCATTCAGTAGCCCGCTACTTAGGAGCCTTTATTTTATACCAAACGCAATTACTTACCTAAATCGGATAAAAAGAACTGATAAGCGGGATTACTTGTCTGTTCATTATATTGGTAGCCAAGTTTATCTAAATGCTGGTCAAAGTCCGCTCTGGCGCCTTCGGGTAAATCAAAGCCCGCAAGCACTAAACCTTCCGCTGCACCATGATTACGATAATGAAACAAGGTAATATTCCATGACTCCCCAAGGGTATTCAAAAATTTCATCAACGCCCCTGGATATTCTGGAAACTCAAATGAGAAAATATGCTCATTGAGTAACGTGGGAGGACGGCCGCCTACCATGTAACGCACATGTAACTTTGCCATTTCATTTTCAGACAAATCAAAACATTGATAACCACTATCTGTAAGCAGCTTTTCTAATTGATGATACTCTTCCCGTCCAAAACGCAATTTTATCCCAACGAAGATATGTGCTTCTCCATCACTGGAATAACGGTAGTTAAACTCGGTAATAGTTCTGCCACCTAGCAACTCACAAAAACGTTTGAACTCACCTTTTTGTTCAGGGATTCTAACCGCAAAAACAGCTTCTTTTTGTTCGCCCAGTTCACATCGCTCAGACACATATCGCAAGGTATGAAAATTGATATTGGCGCCACACAATATGCCACCAATTTTTTTACCGGAAATTGAATGTTGAGAGAGATACTTTCGAATACCAGCCACAGATAACGCACCTGCTGGTTCAGCTATTACCCGAGTATCATCAAAAATGTCTTTGATTGCGGCACAAATTTCATCCGTATTGACAGTGATAACTTCATCAACAAATTGTTGGCATAATCGGAACGGTTCTGTACCTATGGTCTTCACTGCCACGCCATCAGCAAATATACCCACCGATGGCAACGCCACAGGTTCACCAGCTTGCAAAGCAGCCTGTAAACATGCAGATTCATCAGATTCTACCGCAATGATTTTCAAATCAGGTCGTAACTGCTTGAGGTAAACACTGATACCCGCAGCCAAACCTCCACCACCGACAGCAATGAATAGCATATCCAAGTCAGGTAACTGCTCAAGTAGTTCTCTACCAATGGTTCCTTGACCAACAATCACGTCTTCATCATCAAAAGGCGCAACCATAGTGTAACCATTGACTTCAGATAGGCGCAGCGCTTCGGCTTTTGCCTCATCGAAGCTGGTGCCATGCAGCACAACGTGTGCATATTCACCACCAAAACGTCTAACCGCATCCACTTTAATATCTGGTGTAGTTTCCGGCATCACTATTGTGGCTTGTATTTTTTTGATCTTGGCAGAATAAGCCACACCTTGAGCATGATTTCCTGCAGACGCAGCCACTACGCCGGCCTGCAATTGCTGCTGAGTCAAACAAGATAATTTATTGTAAGCACCGCGCAGCTTAAACGACTTCACCGGTTGTTGATCTTCACGCTTCAAGTAAATTTCATTACCTAAAGCAGTAGATAAACTGGTTAACCGATTCAGTTCGCTATTCACTGCCACATCATACACCGGTGACAGTAGAATACGCTTCAAATAATCATTAGCAGATAAACTCATTTAATCTTCCAATTTTGAAGCATCACGTACTCCGCCTTTATCGGCACTGGTGGCTAACAAGGCATATGCTTTAAGTGCCAATGAAACCTTGCGTTGACGGGTTGCCGGCTTCCATGGTTTAGCACTGTTATTCATGTTGTCACGGCGAGTTTGCAATTCAGCGTCACTGATATCTACGCCAATTTTGCGTGCAGGGATATCAATGATGATAGTGTCACCTTCTTCAACCAACCCTATACCACCGCCACTTGCTGCTTCTGGAGCACAGTGACCAATAGATAAACCTGAAGTACCACCAGAGAATCGGCCATCAGTGATTAGTGCACAAGATTTACCTAGGCCTTTAGCTTTAAGATAAGTGGTTGGGTACAACATTTCTTGCATTCCTGGACCACCTTTAGGACCTTCGTAACGAATAATCACAACGTCACCGGCAACTACCTTATCACCCAAAATAGCAGCAACCGCATCATCTTGGCTTTCAAAAATACGCGCACGACCAGTAAATTTATGAATCGACTCATCGACACCTGCGGTTTTTACAATACAACCATCTTCTGCAATATTGCCGAATAAAACCGCTAAGCCACCTTCCTCACTGAAAGCATGCTCACGATTACGAATACAGCCGTCTTCGCGATCTGTGTCGGCGGTAGGCCAACGACAATCTTGGCTAAAAGCTTTTGTTGTGCGGATACCAGCAGGGCCTGCTTTATAAAACTCGATCGCCTTTTCGTTGGCCGGATTTGTAATATCCCACTCAGCGATAACTTCACCAATAGATTTGCCCAACACATGAGGACAGTCATCATGCAATAAACCAGCGCGGTTTATTTCAGCTAAAATTCCCAATACGCCACCGGCACGGTGAACATCTTCCATATGGTATTTAGGTGTAGATGGTGCCACTTTACATAAATGTGGAACTTTACGAGATAGGCGATCGATGTCATCTAGGGTAAATGGAATCTCACCTTCTACCGCGGCTGCCAACAAATGCAAAATGGTATTGGTTGAACCGCCCATGGCGATATCCAAACTCATGGCGTTTTCAAACGCTTTAAAATTAGCAATATTGCGAGGCAAAACAGACTCGTCATCTTCTTTGTAGTAACGACGACAAAGCTCAACAATTTGTCTTCCAGCTTGTTTGAATAAACCTTCTCGGTCCGCGTGCGTTGCTAACATAGAGCCATTGCCTGGCAACGACAAACCTAAGGCTTCGGTCAAACAGTTCATCGAATTCGCCGTGAACATACCTGAACATGAGCCACAAGTAGGACAAGCTGAACGCTCCACTTCGTCACTTTCGTCATCAGTTACATTGTCATCCACACCGGCGACCATGGCGTCTACCAAGTCCAATTTGATAAGTTGATCTGAAAGCTTGGTTTTGCCGGCTTCCATCGGTCCGCCTGAGACAAAGATTACCGGTATATTTAAGCGCATCGACGCCATCAACATTCCTGGGGTGATTTTGTCACAATTAGAAATACACACTATGGCATCGGCACAATGGGCATTGACCATATACTCTACCGAATCAGCGATGATTTCTCGCGACGGCAAGCTGTATAGCATCCCGCTATGACCCATGGCGATACCGTCATCTACGGCGATAGTATTAAATTCTTTAGCAACACCACCGGCTTCTTCGATGCTACGAGCAACCAATTGGCCCATATCTTTTAAATGCACATGTCCCGGAACGAACTGAGTAAATGAGTTAGAAACGGCAATAATGGGTTTGTGAAAATCGCCATCTTTCATGCCAGTGGCACGCCACAAAGCTCTGGCTCCGGCCATATTGCGACCTTGAGTGGTTGTGGATGAACGTAACTTTGGCATGGTAAAACCCTCTAAATTGAAATCATTTCGACTAATTAAATATGTTTTTGTTTAAGCCTTTAAAAACAAAAACCCCCGCGTTTGATTGCGAGGGTTTTGGCAAAACTAAGAATACACCTACCCTCGCTGGGGCAACCCCCACGCGTCAATAATCACAATCAACACTTGCTCGATAGTTGTATAAAACATGGTATTCATATTAATAAGATCGTCACTGTTGTATAGAAATATCATGTAACCCCCCGCAGAATCAAGTTTTCAAAGGGTATATATTATTCTTTAGGCGTCGATTAATCGTTGTAAATGAAAATATTGTGATTAAACCAGCCAAGCATTTCAAAACTAGACTATAAACTGGACCTCGCTTTCTGGCACTTAGTAAAAACTTTCTCTAGTTTAATAACATAAGTTAGGCAGTACGTAGGGAAATGTAAATGTCATTAGCCGTTGTATACTCTCGGGCATCAGTGGGCATAGACGCGCCACTGGTAAGTATTGAGGTGCATCTAGCCAATGGTTTGCCAGCATTTAACTTGGTAGGATTAGCAGATGCTGCGGTACGGGAATCTAAAGAGCGGGTAAGAAGTGCGTTACTCAATTCAGGTTTTGAATTTCCTGCTAAACGAATAACAATAAACTTAGCGCCAGCCGATTTACCCAAGGACGGCGGGCGTTTCGATATCCCCATCGCGATCGGCATTATCGCTGCCAGCGGCTTAATTGCAATTGAACACTTAGAACATTTTGAGTTTGCAGGGGAGCTAGCGCTGACAGGAGACATTCGCCCTATCTCAGGCGCACTGCCGTTTAACTATGCCTGCCATAATGCTAAACGAACAGCTATTTTACCCACCGAAAATGCATCAGAAGCATGCTTAATTCAACATAGTAAAGTTTTAGCTTTTAACACCTTATCGCAACTGTATCTGCATTTATCTGGTCGCCAAACCGTGTCCTTACAACAACCACAAACCACCGCTAACACGCAGCAGTATGATTTTGATATGGCAGATATTAAGGGCCAACAGTTGGCTAAGCGCGGATTAGAAATTGCCGCAGCTGGAAGTCATAATATTTTGTTCGTAGGGCCGCCAGGCACTGGCAAAACCATGCTAGCCCAACGTTTACTGACAATTTTACCGGAAATGTCACAACAACAAGCTTTAGAAACTGCCACCGTCTATTCCATAAGTGGTCACGAAGTTGACCCTAAAACTTGGCGATTGCGTAAATTTCGACAGCCTCACCATACGTCTTCGGCAATTGCCCTTGTAGGTGGAGGCGGCAACCCTAAGCCCGGTGAAATTAGCCTAGCCCATAATGGTGTGCTGTTCTTAGATGAGCTGCCTGAGTACGAGCGCCGCGTATTAGATGTGCTTCGCCAACCGATAGAATCTGGGTTTGTTTCCATTTCTCGCGCGTCAAAACAAGTAAAGTATCCAGCTCAATTTCAACTGGTAGCAGCGATGAATCCCAGTCCAACTGGCAGTTTACGGGATGGAAGAAGCACTTCAGAACAAGTATTGAAGTACATTAATCGAATTTCTGGTCCGTTTTTAGACCGTATTGATTTGCAAGTTGATGTACCAAAATTAGCCAACAATGAGTTGTATTCTTGCGCTCAAAACACCGCTGAGAGCAGCGCTGAAATCAAAACCCGTGTACTTCATGCCAGGCAACAGCAAATGGAACGAGCTGGCAAGTGTAATGCTCAGTTAACGAATAATGAAATGGACATTCACTGCTCACTACATCATGAAGACCGTTTATTTTTGCAATCTGCAGTGGAACAATTAGGTTTATCGATGCGCGCGTTTCACCGAGTTATTAAAGTTGCACGCACTATTGCAGATTTAGCTTTAGAGCCGCAAATTACTCGAACTCATTTAGCAGAAGCCCTTGGTTATAGAGCGCTAGACAATATTATCAACGAATTGCGCTACTGAAACTCTGGTTGATTAAAGAACTCTTCAATTAAGGTTTCCGATTGCCGTGACTTTAAACAACATAGTCCAAGTTGATAGGGTTCGATATTGTTAATTTTTATGCGATTAACACGCCGACTCGCTAAGGAATTATCAAGGACCACTTGCGGTACAATGCCCAACCCACAACCCAGCCCAACCATACTAACTATCGCTTCATTGCCACCGACAGTACCATACACTTTAGGTCGAATACCCATTTCCGAAAACCAATGATGAACAATACGCTTTGAAGGTCCACCTTCAGGTAAAACAACTTTGTGATCACGCCAGTCCACCTGTTCAAGACTGGTGATTTGCGAATCTTTAGGGGAAATTAACAGCAGCGGAATCGTATCTATAGGTTGAAACTTGATATCTTTAGGCATGTCAGGTGCAAAAATCGCAATGGCTACATCCACTTCTTTATTGGCGACTTTTGAAACGGATAACCATGGATCCCCAGTAGTCAGCTGTACTTCGACTTGCGGATGTTTCTGTCTAAAAACATTTAAAATAGTGGGCAAATGACTTTGGCTAGCCGTGACTGAGCAATATAGTTTGATTTCACCGGTTAACATAGGGTTGAGCATATCAAGATCGGCTTTCAAACTATGCCAATTCGATAACACCTCCTGACTAAATGCCAACATTTTCTCTCCAGCCAGAGTCATTTTTACCTTTCGGTTATCCCGTAAAAACAGTTCCGCGCCACACTCTTCTTCTAAGCGCTGGATTGCCCTGCTCAGGGTCGATGGACTGACGAATAGCGCATTAGCGGTTTTACCAAAATGTAAACTCTGAGCGAGATGCTGGAATAATTGTAAAGAGCGAAAATCCATAACGTTTCATTTTTTGCAACACTGTATTGCGAATATATCATTTTATTCAACAGAGCGTAAGCAGTAGACTCTGTTCATCACAAGTCGTCACTGACTCGATAGAAGAATTAAACACATATTTCCGTTCACTAATTATCAACGGTAATGAATATTTTTATAAGTTGAAAAGACAGTAGGTACACAATGGCAAATTACTTCAATACATTATCTCTGCGTCAGCAGTTAGACCAATTAGGTCGTTGTAGATTCATGCAAAAAAGTGAGTTTGCTTCAGGTTGCGACGCGCTTAAAGGACAAAAAATTGTCATCGTTGGATGTGGTGCTCAAGGTTTAAACCAAGGTTTGAACATGCGTGATTCTGGTTTGAACATATCTTATGCATTGCGTCAGGCTGCAATTGATGAAAAACGTGATTCATACCAACGCGCTACCAGTAATGGTTTTGAAGTGGGTACTTATCAGCAATTGATCCCAGAAGCAGATGTTGTTTACAACCTAACACCTGATAAACAGCATTCAAGTGTTGTTGAAGCTGTTATGCCACTTATGAAGGATGGCGCAACACTCGGTTACTCTCACGGATTCAACATTGTTGAAGAAGGTCAACAAATCCGCTCTGATATTACAGTGGTAATGTGTGCACCTAAATGTCCGGGTACTGAGGTACGTGAAGAATATAAGCGTGGTTTTGGTGTACCAACACTGATTGCTGTGCATCCTGAGAACGACCCTCAAAACAAAGGCTGGGATATCGCCAAAGCATTAGCTTCTGCTACAGGTGGAGATCGTGCCGGTGTTCTAGAATCATCTTTTGTTGCCGAAGTTAAATCTGACCTAATGGGTGAGCAAACAATTTTGTGCGGAATGCAGCAAACAGCCGCGATTCTTGCCTATGAAAAAATGACTGCCGACGGTATGGATCCAGCCTACGCTGGTGCACTAATTCAATTCGGATTAGAAACCATTACCGAAGCACTTAAGATTGGTGGTGTAACCAATATGATGGATCGCTTAAGCAATCCAGCTAAGTTGAAAGCATTTGAGTTATCAAATCAATTAACTGCAATGTTACGTCCACTTTTCGAGAAGCACCAAGATGACATCATCAGTGGAGAGTTCTCCAAAACGATGATGGAAGATTGGGCAAATGGAGACGCAAATCTTCTTAAATGGCGCGAAGAAACGGGCCAGAGTGCGTTCGAGAATGCACCTGAGTACTCAGGAAAGATTGATGAGCAAACTTTCTTTGATAAAGGCATCTTTATAGTTGCCATGATCAAATCAGGCGTTGAACTAGCATTTGATGTAATGGTCGAAGCAGGAATACTACCTGAATCAGCTTATTATGAGTCGTTACATGAAACACCACTTATCTCAAATACAATTGCTCGTAAGCGCTTGTATGAAATGAACGTAGTTATTTCCGATACAGCTGAATACGGCAACTATTTGTTCGCCAATGCTGCAGTTCCACTATTGCGTGAAAAATTGATGTCAACTATCTCATCAGAGTTAGTCGGTAAAGGTCTAAGTAACACTTCAAATAGTGTCGACAACAAAGCATTAGTTGAAGCAAACAAAGCTATTCGTTCAAGTGGAGTTGAAGCCATAGGTGAGACTTTACGTGGATATATGACAGATATGAAAGCAATTGTTGATGTTGCCTAATTCATAGTGTCATAGACAGTACCAGTTTCTGTCGTTAGGTGCTTAAAACTAAGCCCTTTTTGCCCGGTCATTTGACCGGGCTTTTTCTATTTTGAAGAGTCGATAAGCTTAGTGTGAGTAATTACCTACTACTGATTAAGAATGTATATAATTTAAAAATATGTGATTTCTTTGTTTTATACTTGATGATATTTTAATCTATCGTAATAATGTGAGAAAATTATTATCCTTAAATATTTAAGAATTGTTTTGAACAATAAAAAATCCAGTTTTTTTGGCAAAAATAGTGAAATTAGGCTGGAAAAGTAACTAAAAGTCGTATTAACTCTACATCTTGATCAAAAAGATCGAACTTCTTTTAGCAATAAAAGCAGATAATAATAAATAGTCGCTAAAGCGATACAATAATAAAAACTAAAGTTAAAATATTTAATTTATTGATTTACATAAAATAAGCCGTAATTTGTAACCTTAAGTTGAATCATAAATTGATTCGAAGACACTTTTTAGTCTCTGATCAGAAACAAAATATTTAATTGAATTTTCCCGAGGCGTTATATATCGGGCTTTTAATCATTGGCCTTTTTTTTGCATTTGATGCAGGAAAATAGCGGTATCATAATAATAAAACATGTTCTAAGTGGAGAGCACTATGAATTCATCAATATCAAGATTCACTCAAATGGGCGACTGGATCTTCGAAGTGAAAATGGTTAGAGCACTTCGCGTAAAAAAGTATGGAGAGCCTTACACTGCTTTAGCGACATTGACAGCGAATGGGGAGTCAATGTACATAGATAGTCAACTTACCCGAGAGAATGATGACTTTTCCCGAAAAGACTTTCTAACATTTTATAAATTCTGCCAAGCCTTAGAAATGAAAAATGTAATTTATGATAAAGTCAAAAACGGCGTAAGACATCCTCGAGTCGTAGATATAGTCGAAAACGTCAAACCCTCTCCAATAGTGCGTCTAGTCAAATAATTCCAACCTATCAAAAGTAACAAAATAGAAAACAGTTAGATTGAATGTAGCATTATCTATTTTGTTATTTTACGGGTATTACAAACTGGTGCTTGCTCAGCACCATTTCCGGCAAATCGGAAGCAAATCAACGTAATCAAACCAAACACCATAAAGCCAATTGCTATGGGCGTAATGTCAGTTTTGACAAAACTGCCAATAAACATAGCAACGGGAACGGCAAATGCACTGCTAAGTGAACCTGTAATCGCTGCTCCTAAGCCCGCCACATGTCCTAATGGCATCATCGCCAGTGAATTAAGATTGCCAAACAGAACACCAATAAAGAAGAAATTAATAAACATAATTACGATAGTGACCAACAAAGGTGGCAGACCTTGATAGTGTAAAGTGGCAAGCACAAAAATCGTCGACATTACAATCGTCCCGTAAATCGCTAGGGTGCAAAGTTTACGCATTCCCATTGTCATCACTAAAGTACCGTTAATAAATGATGCAATGCCGATTGAGAAAGCCAGTACAGCGAAAATCAGGGGGAACATATCCCCTTGTGAGTAAAAATCTTCAAAGATGGTCTGAGACGCACTCAGATAAGCTAGGAACGATCCAAAAATACAGCCCATAGACAAGGTGTACATCATCACAGCTCGGTGAGTCAGAACATACTTACTTGATGCCCATAAGTCGGAAAATGCAAACGGCTTTCGTTTTGATTTAGGTAAGGTTTCAGGTTGACGACTGAAAAACCATATCGCCAAACCAAAACCGATAATCAAGAATGAAATAAATATTTCGCGCCAAGATGCGAAAATCAATATTGCTTTACCGAATGCCGGTGCAATCATTGGAACCAAGATAAATACCATCATGATAAACGACATCACTCTGGCCATGGCTTCGCCTTCAAATTGATCTCGAATCAGTGCAATACTGGCGATTCTGGGCCCAGAAACACCAAATGCTTGAATCACTCGGCCAAGCAACAACATTTCCATTGATTGCGAAAACAAACAAATTACCGTACCCAAAGCAAAAACGATCAAACCGGAAAGAATCGCCGCTCTTCGACCCTTGGTATCGGAGTAGGGACCATAATAGAGTTGCCCAAACGCCATTCCCAAAAAGAAGATGGAAATAATCATGTGAGTGTATTGCGGACTTTCACTGCCTAAATCACTGCCAATTTGATTGAGTGCTGGCAGCATGGCATCGATACTCAAAGCAACAATCGATGTCATAAATGCCATTAGGGTAACAAACTCAAACAATCCAAGTTTAGGTTTAGAGTGTTCGACAATCTCTTCAGTGGTCATTAGTACAATTAAATCCTTTTTGTAAAGAAGCTACATACAAAATTGTAGATAGACAGTTACAGATAGAGTTATGAGTGAAATTATATAGGAATAGTAGTTTCAATTTGAAGGCAAACGCTATAACCCAGATTAAAATCGTATTATAGCGTTCACATTTCCAATTGGTACTTGCTAAAAGTCATGGATAAAATAATTCATTTGTGAAGCAACGATTAATCTACGCTCAAATCCGTTACCAAACCATTTTTAAGGCTATAAACCCAACTGTGAATCTTTAATTTCTGTCCCCGGGCAAGGGCATCTCTTATAATTGAGTTACGCTTAACATTTTCAGTCTGTTCAAGCACATTGATTTCACAGAGTCGCGCCGATTTGGCAGCACCACTTAGTTTACTTAACTCTTTTTCATGTTTGCTGGCGATATCCCGAATGTGTCCCAACCAGTTGTCTACCAAGCTTAAATTTAGAGGCTCTTTTTGAATTGCCGCATCAATACCGCCACAACCGTAATGACCACACACAATGACGTGTTCAACTTTCAACACATCAATGGCGAACTGCAAAACCGAAAGACAGTTAAAATCAGTGTGCACAACTAGGTTAGCCACATTGCGATGCACAAAAACTTCGCCTGGGGGTAAGTCGACTATCTGATTTGCAGGGACTCGACTATCAGAACAGCCAATCCATAAAAATTTGGGATTTTGTTGTTGCGCCAATGACTCAAAAAAATGCGGCGTGACCTTTGTGGTCCTTTCCGACCACTTGCGATTATTTTCTAACAGCTGTTCGATTTCATTCATGGGAATTTACCTATAACTCAAGGTTACGCCATGATACAAAAAGCAACGCAGATCGCCTAGGAAAATAATCCGATAATGACGTTCTAAAGTTTATGATTTTTCACAACTTATAGGTAATCAAAGGATTTAACAGATGATTAGCAAAGGGGCTCTTGTCAGCGCCGTTCGACTAGACAATTGCATCAATGAATCACTTTTAGCATATTGATCTCAAGGTTAACCAAGGAAGAGTAAGATTAAATCAATTCCCTCAATGATTCGTCCATTGAGATTCAAACTCAACCAACAGACGTTTAAACTTAAGCTCTCTTTTGTGCATCCATACCCATATCAATGGCATACAAACAAGGTTCAGAATCAGCATTAACTTTGCTTTTCGCAGTAATTCTTGTTGATCAACGAAATCGCCAAAATACGCGATTAGCAAATAACTTATAAAGAACAATGGCGTGAAGTAACAAAGTACTTTGTTGACATAAGCAATTTTAATATTTTGCCGATATTGCAGTTTTACCCGCTCAATAAACTCTGAGGTTGTTGCAGATTCAGATTTAAAGCCCAGAGAGAAGCGTCGCAGCCATACAAGATAAAAGAACCAAACAAAAATAAATAGAAAGATACTCCAAATCCAAATTGTTTCGAAGGTAGACATTTTTCTGGGAAAAAAGAAGAACGCGATTGGCACAGCGATTGTCGCCAGCGCATCCATTAAAATATACAGATATTGCTTCATTCTCATCAACCACCACTGTCGTTTTAGTGATTGCGTGTCGACTTTAACCACATCTTGTTGCTGCCAGATTTTGTCTAAATCAAAGTCGTCATTATTCATGATTGATTGTCTCCATTAAGGATTTTTTGGCGCGATTGAGAATAACCCCCACATTGACTGGACTTATGCCACATACCTCAGCAATTTCTTGGTACCCCAACCCCTCCATTGACATTGTGACTATTTGTCTTGATTGCATGGGTAATTTGCGTACGGCCTTGAGCAATAGAGTGACTTTGGATTGCTCGGCTAATTGGGATTCAGGAGAGGTGTTATTGGTAGAATGGGGGCTTTCGATCTCACAATAACTTTCACTAAAAGGTTGTTTAGCGTGATAAGCAACGTGGGTTACCGCTTTATTGTGAGCAACACGTAATATGTAGGTTTTAAGGCTGCTATTTCCCTTAAAGGCTTTCAAGGATTGCCACACCGCTAAGCTGATTTCTTGCAATAACTCTTGTTGCAAGTGTTGGTTGGCCTCATAGCTTGATGCGACTCGGCTCAGTAGCGGCCCATATTCAGCAACAATGGCATTAAAATCCTTGCTCAACGGTAATTCCTGCAACCTAAATATTTAAAAACTAATGTATTAGTGTGTCGCTTTCAAAAAATATTACAAATATCTGTAATGTTTTTTAAAAGCCCAAGACTAAAGCATTAAACGGTGAATAAAACAGCGTTAAAATGTTAGCCAAAGCGATGGAAGTTTACATATCGCAACGGTCAAACTGAACAAATCATTACCCACTAACAATAGGAAAAGAACATGAGCGGATTAACAATCACATTGCTGGTCTTAGGCAGTATAACCTTATATTTAGCTGCGGCTTGGTTAGATACCAAACATAACTGGAAACTCATTGATTGGTTCAATGGAGATACACAAAATCCATTTAAAACCTCAAAAGAACAGCAATTTAAAACAACTATCAACCATAAAGATCAAGAAATTAAAGACTTAAAAGAACGTATACAAGTGCTCGAAAAAATCGTCACAGAGCCCGCCTATGAGCTCAATAAAAAGATTAATTCCCTTTGAAAACACAAATACCTGCGCAGTTCATCTTGTTAGTGGCTGCGCTATGTTTGTTTATGCCTAATCTTTAATCTGACGAGCCTTAAATGCGGCTATGCTCAGCGGCACTTTCCCCATGGCTATAGCGTTCCCCAGTAACACCACAAGTACACCAATCAAAGCAGGCAATCGCCACTGATAGCCTTCAAATAAAGTGGAAATAAACAACGCGACCAAAGGATACATTAACACCACATAAGCGGCCTTATCTGAGCCAATTTGCTGTACCAGCTTCATATATGCTCCAAATGCTAAGACTGAGCCGAACACCGCTAGAAATAAAAGCGAAAGGTAATAATCAACTGAGCTAGGAAAGACTAATTCAGCGCCATTTAAAAAAGCGTAGCCATACAAAAACACCAACGCATAAGTCATTGCCCAAAAATTCATTTGCAGTACTGGGGTGCCATGGTCAAGTATGCGTTCCGAAATCACGTTACCAAATGCAGCGCAAACAAAGGCAATACAAGCCAGCGTAATCCCAAGGGATAAAAACATATGAGTCTGTGCATGTTCAAATTGCGGCACAAAAATCATCGCCATTCCCAGCAAGCCAAAAGTTGCGCCAAGCACTACCTCTAAACGTATTGGCTTTTTTAAAAATAGACGACGCATAATGACATTAATATAAATAATGCATGAACTCATAAGCGCAACCACTGCGCTCACTAAATATTTCTGACTTTCATATAAAAAGCTGTAGTCGAGGGTGTAAAGGCTTAATCCCACTGCGGCCATCTTTATATGGATATGCATGGGTAATTTCAGTGACAGCTTTTTAAACCAACACACACACCCAAGTAAAATAGAAGCGATAGTAAATCGATACGCGACCGACAATACAGGGTCTACTTCACCTAATTGAAAGGTAATTGCTATCCAAGTTGAGCCCCAAATTAAAGTGCAGCTAATAAAAAGTTGAATATTTGACACTCAAAGGCTCTCATGCAAAATGACTAGGTAGGCATAGTAGCAAAACGTTTTCAAAGCGACTAATAAAGAGTATTCTGTTTAGAAATATTGTTTAAATTGACAAAGGGAATTGAAAAAATGAAAAAGTTGTTAGGTTTGTTAGTATTACTTTTAGTAATCCTCGCTGTGACTTTATGGATTCGTTCAGAAACTGTATTTGAAGATAACCAACTACAAATTAAACAATCGAAACAAGAGTTACCCTTAGATACAGATGCCGCTGTTGCGAGATTTGCCAAAGGCATCCAAATAAAAACAATATCCCACGACGATCCAGCACAATTTAATCCTCAGCCTTTCATTGAATTTAGGCAGCACATCAAACAAAGTTACCCACTTGTGCATCAAGCTTCCCAACAAAAAACATTTAGTGAACATAGCCTGTTATATTATTTTCCTGGCACAGACAACTCTCTCAAACCAGCTCTATTTATGGGCCATATGGATGTAGTTCCAGTAGACGATGCAACCCTAGATAAATGGCAACAACCGCCTTTTAGCGGCGCAGTAGTGGACGATATTATATGGGGAAGAGGCACCATAGACGACAAAGTAACGGTATTTGCGTTGCTGGAATCAATTGAACTGTTATTGCAACAAAATAAGCCTTTTAAACGAGGGATCTATTTAGCATTTGGTCATGATGAAGAAATAGGTGGCAGTCAAGGCGCTGTAAAAATTGCAGAATATTTACAACAACAAGGTGTAGAGTTTGAATTTGTGTTAGATGAAGGGGGCGCCATTACCGACGGTATCATGCCGGGCATAGAACAACCTGTAGCAATTGTTGGCGTTGCCGAAAAGGGATTTGTAAACCTCAGACTAACCGTCAATTCCGAAGGTGGGCATTCTTCGCAACCACCAGAACACACAGCATTAGGTATATTGAGTGAAGCCATTGTCAAAGTCGAAAATGCCCAATTTGATACCGATTTAACATTTAGCAAAATGACCTTTGATGCGGTTGCTACGCACGCACCACTGAGCAGTCGTTTACCTATGGCTAATTTGTGGTTATTAGAACCTGTTGTAAGCAATGTAATGCTAAAAACACCATCAAGTGCCGCAAGCATCCGCACAACTATTGCAGCAACCATGGCCAGCGGCAGCTCCAAATCTAATATTCTGCCCTCTCAAGCGTCAGCAGTGATTAATTTTCGAATACTGCCTGGAGATAGCATTGAAAGTGTTAAACAACATGTTATCAGTGCCATTGATGACGAACGCGTATTGATTAGCGACTTTATGGGCATTAACCCTTCAGGGGTTTCACCCACAGATAGCGTTGGTTTTAAGTTAATCGAAAAGCATATACGTCAGCTCGATAACGATGTACTAGTGGCGCCCTATTTAGTCGTTGGCGGTACAGACTCACGCTATTTCACAAGTCTGTCAGATAACGTTTATCGTTTTATGATGGTGCGCTTAAATCCAGAAGGTTTAACACGCTTTCACGGCATAAATGAACAACTACCAGTGCAAGATTATCTCAATGCGATTAGTTTTTTCCATGCAATGCTGCAAGAAACCAGTGGCATCGAAATGCCGCAAAGTAGCCATTAAGAGTAAGCCAAGGCTATAAATAGGAATAGACTAAATAGAAAAGCGGCGCGCAAATTAACCACCCTACAAAAGTGCATTTGAAAAAGCCATCACACGGCGCATCAAAGGTAAAAGATGTAGGTTGTTGCCGCGTTTCAGGAAAAGGTTTTAGCAGTCGATAGAGTTTGAAGAATCCCAATCCTACTAGGATTGGGACTACTACAATGGCAATAATGAATAGCACAAACATCCAAGTTTCAGGTGAGTTCCTGTGCATGCTAGATACTCAAAAACGCTATATTAACCGCGGATTTCACCGTCACCATAAACCACAAACTTTTCAGTGGTTAAGGATTCGGCCCCCATTGGTCCATAAGCATGCAATTTACTGGTAGAAATACCAATTTCCGCGCCTAAACCTAATTCACCACCATCTGAAAAGCGTGAAGACGCATTGGCCATAACAACAGCTGAGTCGACAATCCGAATAAACTCATTGGCCGCAGAATAATCTTGGGTCACTATCACTTCAGTGTGCCCAGAACCGTATAAACCTATATGCTCAATCGCTTTATCAAAATCTTCCACTACGCGCACTGCAATCTCCAGCGCTAAATACTCGGCATGCCAATCATCCACAGTGGCTGCTTCGGCATCTTTAAAATAACCGATGCTATTTTCACAGGCATGCACTTTCACTTTATGCTCAGACAACATTTTGGCGGCCATTGGTAAAAAGGTGTCGGCGACAGATTGGTGCACCAGTAAGGTTTCTAGGGAATTGCACACGCTAGTGCGCTGGGTTTTGCCATTTTCGAGAAGCGATAAACCTTTGTTTAAATCTGCTTGTTTATCAATATATAAATGACAAACACCTTTAAAGTGTTGAATAACCGGAATACGACTATTTTCAGTAACAAAACGGATTAAACCTTCTCCGCCTCGGGGAATAATCAAATCGATAGAATCATTTAACGTCATCAATTCATTCATTACACTGCGGTCGGTATTGGGGACAACCACCACCACATTCGGGTCTAATTGATGTTTTTCTAACGCCACCTGAATGCATTTTGCCAATGCCAGATTTGAATGAATCGCTTCTTTACCACCACGTAATATCACCCCATTACCGGCCTTAAGACACAATGCCGCGGCATCAATTGTCACATTCGGACGAGACTCATAAATCATTGCTATTACACCCAAAGGGATACGCATTTTACCGACGCGAATTCCACTTGGACGTTGTTGGACATGGCTAATTTCCCCCACAGGATCAGCTTGTTGAACGATTTCAAGTACCGCGCTGCGAATGGCTTCCAGCCGCTCTTCGGTTAAGCGTAAGCGATCTTGCATAGATGCATCGATTTGATTTTCCTGGGCTGCATCCAGATCTTTTTGGTTAGCACTTAAAATCTGCTCTTTTTGCACAATCAGTTGATCGGCTATTTCTGTCAGCAGGGCATTTTTTGCCTGACTTCCTAAAGACGAATAAGCTCGTGCTGCTTTTTTTGCTGCCACTGCTGCTGCAGCGATTGAAAATGTCATATAAATTTACTCACTTTTTATAACAGAACCATATCATCTCTGTGCACCACAGCTTCGCCAAAAGTATAACCTAGAACACTTTCGATTTTGCTGCTTCGCATCCCTTTTATACTGTTCAAATCAGATGAATTATACAATGCCAAACCCTTGGCAAGTGCGTTATTTTGATACTCGATGGTTACTGCATCGCCGGAACTGAACTGACCAATCACGTCGACGATGCCACTAGGCAACAAGGAAGCTCCTTTGTTAAGAATGGCCGTTTTAGCGCCCGAGTCAATGACAATTTTGCCACCACTTTTTAAGGTATGTTTTAACCATTGACGCCGCGCATTTTCCCGACTTGCAACAGGAATAAAACGTGTACCTTGGATCTTTCCGTCTAATAGTTGATCAAACACTTCGCCTTTTTGACCGTTAACTATTAGGGTTTGAATACCACTTTGTGTGCACTTTTGAGCAGCCTGGAGTTTGGTTATCATTCCACCTGTGCCCATTTTTGTGCCCGCGCCACCAGCTAAAGCAAACGTATTATCATCGATACAAGGTACTTCTGATATCAATTTAGCATCAGGGTTTGCACGGGGATCTTGATCATATAGGCCGTCAACGTCTGAACAGATAATCAAAGTGTCCGCTTGGGCGATAAGTGCTGTATAAGCCCCTAAATTATCGTTATCACCTACTTTGAGCTCATTCACTGCCACTGTGTCATTTTCGTTCACAATCGGCAAAGCTTGATGATTCAACAACTCGCGTAATGTATTTTTTATATTTACATAGCGAGTTCGGCTATGTAAGTCGTCGTAAGTTAACAATAACTGGGCACAGGGAAAATCAAAAAAGCGCGACCAGTTAGACATCATCTGCATTTGCCCGATGGATGCCATTGCCTGTTTTTCAGCAATAGACGGGGGATGATGAATAGGAATACTGCCGCGACCAGCAGCAACACTGCCAGAAGAAACCAAAATAACTTCTTTGCCCTGTTCTCGGCTTGCGGTAATAAAACGCGCGATTGCCAATAAATAACGTCCACTGCAATGCTGACCATCAGGCGCAATCAATGCGCTACCGACTTTTATAACAGCACGCTGCCACTCAAACTCATGCATCAGTTTTCTCTACTTAAATAATTATTCGTAGATTACGACAATTCACAAACTAAACAAGGCATTGGGGTTATAAGTTATGGAAAAATAGGAGGGTTAATCTTTAGCAGCCTTAGCTAACTGTTGTTTTAACCAAATTTCTGCGGTATCAACATCATCAAAAAACTCATAATGTTCCCCAGCGTTTTGATAAATCTCACCAATATGTTGTTTGGCGAAATTGGGTGAATCACAATCATTAACTAAAATTGCAGTGGCGATTCTATTCCGCTGCTTTTCAGCTCGTACAATCTCCGATAAGCGTTGCCCTGCGGCGTGCACATAGATACATTCGCCGTGCATAATGACAAGAACCGCCCAAGGTTCCTGAGCAAGCAGTTCGATCATTGGATCAGCTTCCTCACCAGATTCATCTAGTGATTCAAGATTCCAAGGACCAGTTCCCTCTAGTCGTAAGATTCGATCTTTGACGAACAAATCTAACGTACCGTGGGCCTCAAACATTCTATGCACAATTACGCCTATGCGGTTAATTTTATACCCGTTAGTCGAGTATATTTATTTTTTACCATTGATGCCAACATTTTAAGGATATACCTAATATCTCGATTAACTACTCTGACCTTTAATTAATATCGTTTTTATCCAAAAATTTGGCTAATACTCTCAGTTTAAGATAATCAAGAATCTCTTGTTCCTGATCTGCAATTTCACCATCGATAAGGCATATACCTTGAGCGAGCGCTAAGGCCTTTTTAGCATTAAAGGATAAGGGGTCCTTCAATGACATAACAAATTGTTTTGCTTCGCCATTTTCTACGACCTCTCTGACTTGATGAATGGATTGGCGCTGGAACTCTTCCATATCCTCCTCACCTTGCCAGTTAATGTGGTGAAATATAGAGTCGTAATAATCTTGTTCAGATAGGGTGATTTTGCCATCTATACGATAGAGCAACATACACAACTTTAATAACGCTTCATTGAAAGACTGTTCCATTTCAACTTTTACTCCAATTCATAATAAGAGTTTAATCTGCACTATTAAGGGGAGTGCACTTATGAGTAGAAGATGAAATGGGGACTAAATCTGTTTTTCCAATTCAGTTGAAAACTGTTAACTAGTATTTTTCTGCAGTAATTGATCTATCTGTTCACGTTGGTCAAGACAAAACAACACAACCACATCACCAGGTGATGATATCTGCAGTGCCAGTTTAGCCCCAGCCAAAGGTGAATCAACGCAGTCAATTATTGATTCATCAACACCTTTTTGCTGCAAATGTTTAGCAACGAGATCGAGCAGCTCTTTTGGTTGCCTGCCCCGTAAATATCGCTCTAATTCTGCGACTATGTAACGGTCGGCCTGCAATTTATAAATTTCATCGCTAAGCTCTTTAATATCCGCATCAGCTCTATCGCCAGCGTTACTGAACATAACAATATAGCGCTTTGCAGGGATGTGTTTTGCCGTGTTAATCATGGCTTTAACACTATGCGCATTATGCGCAAAATCGACCATTACTGTTGAGCCGTTATATGTATATAAATTGCCCCGTCCAGGATTATCCTTGGCTGAGCTACCAAAGCGCATTAAACCTTGCTTGATGGCTTGCAGTGGAATGTGTAAAGCCATACTCAGACCAATCACCCCCAAGGCGTTTTGGATATTGTGCTGAGCAGCCCCTTGCATAGTCATTGGAATTGACTTTACCTCTGCAATAGGGACAGGCGTTCCATCGGCTTGCATATACACAAATTGCTCATTATCGACAAATACACAAGGCAAACCAGCCTGCTGACTTTGCAGAATCAGAGGGTGTTTTGCATCTTCACTGAACCAACAAATTCGACAACTAACCTGCTTAGCTTGCTCAACCACCAATTTATTATCAGCATTGAGAACTAAAGTCCCAGAATTATCTAAGCCTTTCGCCACCACAAACTTTACTTCGGCCAATTCTTCAACCGTATTAATACCGTATTGTCCAAGATGGTCACTGGCAACATTGGTAATAAGCGCGGCATCCACATTATCGATTGGGATCCCGCGGCGTAAAATACCGCCCCTAGCTACTTCTAAAAAGGCCATCTCAGTGCGTTTGTCTCGCAACAGCATTCTTGCTCCACCAGGGCCCGAATAATCACCTTTATCAATAATTTCATCACCCACTTTGATAAAGTCAGTGGAAGTCACACCGGCACAAATTCCCGCCGCTTTAGCGATCTCGCTAGCCAATCGTACACTCGTTGATTTGCCATTGGTGCCGGTGATAAATGCACGGGGAATATCTTTGTATTGTTGCCAATCCAACGTTGCGCTTTGCGGCAGTTCAGCAATCGGCCAAACGTCAACCGTTGGCCCAGTGCCTAGACTAAATTCGTCGTCATCACTAATAGCAGTAACATTATGAGCATGGGCTTGAGCCATGAGATTTAACAACTCAGAATTTTGCTCCTGATTAAGCGTAATTTGCAATTGTTTAACTCGACTAGGCAAATCAATTTCTGGTTGCTGACAAAGTTGTGAAACGGTTAACTCCCAAGCAAGCTCAGCTAGGTCACATGCAGTATAAAGTGCATCCATAGGGGCGCTAAGTGCCATACTCGCACCGCCGGTGTAAAGCCGAAATGTATAGGTCTGCTGCCAGTTTATTTGCGGCAACAACTTATCGACCCAACTCTGCCAAGTGTTGATAACAAGATGACTATCAATGTCGTCGATAAAAACGTCTAAGATAGCCCCAGGTTTATCCCACAATAAGTTGGGACCGGTCAGTCGTCTGACTTCATCTAGCTCTAAACGCATTAATCTGAATCTTCATCACGTTCAACGACTAAGCGCACACCTCTTTCATCTTGAACGAGGGTTTGACCAGCATCGAGTTCAAATTTGTGTTCGACAGGTTCAAACAGTTTTTCCGGATAGTCACGAGAGGGCACTTCATCTTTTTGGGTCAAGTCACGATCCGCTTGGAAATGCACAATTTGTTTCCAGCAACGGGTAATGTTGTCGCCAAGAATAATCAACAAATCGCCTTTTTGACAATCAGCTAAAGCCTTATCGATAGCGTCTTTTTCAGACGGAATCACTTGTATATCGTCGTCAGACAATCCCTGTTCTAAATAGGTTTTGCGCAACAACTCTGGTATTTCATCATGACCTCGGCCACGACGATCATCGTCCGCTTTACAAACGATAGCATCGAAACCTTTGGCTGTAATAGTGGCCGCTTCAATCACGTCTTCATCCCGTCTATCACCCG
The DNA here is from genome assembly GCF_018860635.1 of Aliiglaciecola lipolytica. Taxonomy (GTDB): domain Bacteria; phylum Pseudomonadota; class Gammaproteobacteria; order Enterobacterales; family Alteromonadaceae; genus Aliiglaciecola; species Aliiglaciecola lipolytica_A. The sequence continues at coordinate 101,190 of NZ_JAHKPT010000017.1, read as the reverse complement.
GCATTGCAATAACCAATCGACGTTTTCCGGTGACATCTAAGCGCATCGCTAAATCGGTGATAGTTTGAATCGCCGCAGGATTGTGCGCGTAGTCCAAAATCACTTTAAACGGATGTTCGTCATAAATATTGAGACGGCCAGGCGCTTGATAGAATGAGGTATTGAAGATACGTAACCCTTGGCGAATATCTTCCAGTGAAGTGTTAAAACAATATGCCATTGCAGTCGCGAACATAGCATTTTGCACGTTATGCATTGCTTTGCCTTCAATGGTCGCAGGAATAAGGTGAGTCCATAACAGCGGGATATGTGAGCCCTTATCGTAAATGGTGATCATGTCACCATTAATACCTTTTTCCAAAACCACAGCCAAACCACCACTGCGGATATGCTCCCGCACCAAACCATGGCCAGAATCAGTGGTCACATAACAAATGCGCTTCGCGGTACAAAAGTCTGCCATTTCTAAACAGTGTCTATCATCTGCGTTAAGTACCACACAGTCTTTTGCCACTTCCACAACCACACGCTTAATCTGGGCAAGCTGCTCTAATGTGTCTATACCCCGCTGACCTAAGTGGTCGGCGCTGATATTCAAACAAGCACCCACATCACATTCGCTGTAACCAAGACCACGTTTGAGTATGCCCCCTCGCGCGGTTTCCATTATCGCGAAATCAACACTAGGGTCGCGCAACACAATTTGTGCTGAGGTGGGACCTGTCATATCCCCTTTTACGGTTAAATGACCGTCAATATACACCCCATCTGTCGAGGTCATTCCTGTGGTATAACCAACACTCTTCATTATGCTAGCTAACATGCGAGAAGTGGTGGTTTTACCGTTAGTTCCGGTAATTGCGGCAATTGGTATGCTTGAATGGGCACCAGGAGGAAACAACATATCCATCACTTTACCAGACACATCCCTAGGCGTGCCTTCACTAGGAGCAACATGCATTCTGAAGCCAGGCGCGGCGTTACATTCACAAATGCCGCCGCCAATTTCTTTATATGATTTACTGATATCATCAGTAAGGAAATCAACACCACCAATATCTAAGCCGATGGCTTTTATCGCCCGTACTGCCATATCTCGGTTGTCTGGGTGCACAGAATCTGTGACATCGATGGCTGTGCCGCCGGTAGATAGATTTGCCGTTGAGCGTAAGTAAAATTCCTGCCCTTCTTGCAACACCGTATTTTTGTCATATCCGGCTTCCGCTAATAAACGTTCAGCTTGATTATCCAATTCTAATCGGGTCAAAACTTTTTCATGACCTATACCGCGACGGGGATCTTTGTTCACAATATCCACCAGCTCTTCAATCGTGCTGCTGCCATCTCCCACCACATGACCTGGAACCCGTTTAGCCACCGCCACTAACTCGTCATTCACCACCAACATACGGTGATCAAAACCAGTTAAATAACTTTCCACCAGCACTGCTCGGCTAGTACCAAATTTCTGGGCTTCATTAAATGCGGTTACCACTTCCTCATCGCTAGTGAGGTTGATGCTGACGCCTCTGCCATGATTAGCATTAAGCGGCTTAATCACCACAGGGAAACCAATTCGGTTGGCCGCACGCACCGCTTGTCGTTCACTATAAATCATCAACTGTTGAGGTACAGGCAGACCTAAGTCATTTAAAAGATTGTGGGTGTCTTCTTTGTCGCAAGAAATTTCAACGGCGATATGTTTTGTTTCACTGGTGATAGTAGCTTGAATACGCTTTTGATATTTGCCGTGACCAAATTGCACTAAGCTGTAATTGTTTAAACGTAACCAAGGAATATCACGCTCTTCGGCAGCTTTAACCAAACTACCGGTACTAGGACCAAATTCTTTCTTCTGTGCCATACGCACGAAATCTTGAAGCTCTTGGCTGAAATCAAAATCATCATCAATATCGGCATCAATCGCAGACTGTACATTTTTAGGTAAAAGGTGAGTAAGTAGTCGCATACCCAAAGAGCCAGCCTCTAAACCAACGTCTTGTTGTTTGTATTGATACACAACGTTGTAGCAACCGGGTTTATCTAAACTACGAGTGCGACCAAAGCCCACAGGAGATCCCGCTAAGTTTTGTAACTCAAGGGCGACGTGTTCCCAAATATGTCCCATCCAAGTGCCTTCGTCATCGCGCAAACGACGGATAAAACCACCTTCTTCCTGGTAAGAACAACCGTGGCTGTGCAAACTTGGAATCGCATTGATTAAGCCATTGATGAAATCCTCACCTAATTTTACTGAAGGCCAATTCTCCAACTCGCCTAAATCGATTTGATATCGAATAACAGGAAAATTAGCGTAAACATTTGGGCCGACATAAACGTTTCTACTGAGGATCTTCATATATTTGGGCTTCCTTGTGTAAGTTGCTCTAAAACTATTAACAACACGCTAAACGTGAATCACATTGATGAAAGGAGAGTGAAAACAATACTACAAGTAACGGACTTAAGATAAGGATGTTTTAGCTTATAGAATTGTAGTAACTAGGCTATATAAAAACAGTGGTATTCGCCACTGTTTTTATATTCAGCATAAATGGAGGATTAAGCGAATGCTTGGCGCGTACTGATATTGTAACGACTGCCCGATGCGAGGATATGCACCTTTAAATTAAGTAAGGTCAAAGCATCACCTCTGCGTGCTTCAGCCATTGACGAATATTCGATATCCGCAGGGTCAACAACGGTTATTGCACCACTGCCTACCACTGTAAATTCATTATTCTCATCAATAAATGCGGCGGTATCTTCGTCTAATCCAATACCCACTAAAAACGGATTATAGGAAACAGCACTTAGCAAACGCGATAAACGATTGCGTTCATTAAAGTGTTGATCCACCACTACCGTGTTGATCAAGCCCATACCAGGCGCTAAATTCACCCCATCTTCAGTGGGCACAATACCAGTACTGCCACCGGTAATCATGTGTTGTGACACTATTGCCGCACCCGCAGAGGTGCCAGCTACATGCACACCTTTGGCATTAATTTGACGAATCGTCTTAGCAATGGGAGTACCACCTAATATGGTCGACAAACGCAATTGATTGCCGCCGGTGATAAACACAGCCGTGCATTTTAAAAGTTGTTCAACATAATCAGGGTTTTGCGCATCAGCGCGCTCGCGAATAGGTAATGAAATAGTTTTACCCGCACCTAGTTGGTGAAATAAGTTTTCATATCGTTCGCCGGTATCATCTAGTTGAGAAGCCGTTGGAATCACGCAGATCACTGCATCTGCACCCCCAGCGAGCTCAACAAATTTTGTCAGTATTTCAGGGTTATCTATTTTCTCTTCGGCGCCGCCGATGGGGATTACATAACCACGTTGCTGCCCTTCAATATTAGGAGACGGCATATTCAATCCTCAAACGTACCTTTTTTTACAAAAGATTTATCAAAAATGTGCCACACACCAAGTGCCATGACATGGCTGATGCGGGACGAATCGTCAAGTATAACAAGATCTGCGTCAAACCCAGCGTGTATCTTGCCTTTTTTATGAAAATTCATCAAAGAAGCCACATTTGAGCTGAAAAATGGCAGGCAGTCTTGCAGCGGCACACCATTATCGAGCAGTTCATATAGCACTTGGGTCATCGATTCTGAGTTGGCGAAGTCCATTTTGGTTAAATGTCCTTGTTTATCAAAACACGGTAAACAGCCACCGCCGTCAGAACTAATGGTGAGTTTGTCGTTTGGAAAGTCACTGGCGAGATATCGACTTAGCGCGTCCGCAGGTTCATAACCCTCACCATCGGTTTCAAATGCAGTTACGTCAATCCAACAACCTTGTTTGGTTAGCTCACAAGCCTCTTCAAACAAAAACCGCTGTCGATTTACATGGGTTGGATTAAATGTTCTGGCCGGTATTTCTGAGCCTGATAACGCTTCTCGTACCAAACTCAAGCCACGTTCGCCGTCACCTAAATGCAAATGCACAGTACCGGCCTTACCAGTCATTAATCTTGCCACATGGGCTTCAGAAGCGACTTTTAACAGTTCATTAAGGGTTGGTTGACTAGAGCGATGGTCGCTGATGGCTAATTCACCCACCGCCACTATGGGATCAACAAACACGATATCGGTTTTAATGGAACCGGTTAAGGTAGTGGGCGGTAAATGATAGCCCCCAGTGTAACAATAAGCAGATAAACCTTCCTCACGCAGACCGTACACCTGAGCAACCAAAGACTCAGTGCTGCGCGTTGTATCATCAGTACCTAAGAGTCCAACGGCCGTAGTAACACCTGCGCGGGTAAATTGGCTCAGAGGAACCGGTGGCACACGGGTGGCAAATCCAGCTTCACCGCCACCACCGGTAATGTGAGTGTGCGCATCTATTAAGCCTGGAATGACAGTCGCTCCTTGCAAATCGAGCTGCTGAACATCAAGTTGAGAATCAAGCTTAGGCAGACTATCGAAAATCTGTAAAATCCGTCCACCACCAACTAAAAGATGCCGAATTCCAAGGGCTTGGGGGGCAAAAAGGTTGGCATTTTTCAGTAGAATTAATGACTGCTTGTTCAACCCGATCTCCAAATAAAGTGTTGATGCCTAAAACTGGTGTTTTAGGGCTAAATCGTAAAAATCGGATTATACACTAGCTATAAGCGATAGTTTATCTCAGCCATAGAATTACTAGACATTTTACCGGATCGTAAGCCCCCTTGGTTTTGTAACCTGGCCTTTAGGCCATGGAAAGGTTCATTGTGCAAGCGGGCCTAAAGCACCCGCCTACAGGGAACGCTTTGTTAACGAATAATTACCACTCGCCGGTATTTTCCATCGATGCCCAAGGCTCTTGAGGGGCAAGAGCCTTACCTCGTTGCAGTAATTCAATGGAAATATTATCCGGTGAACGCACAAAGGCCATATGACCGTCTCTAGGCGGACGATTGATAACCACACCGGCATCACTTAGTTTCTGACATAAACCATAAATGTCATCAACCAAAAACGCTAGGTGTCCAAAGTTTCTGCCACCAGTGTAAGTTTCTGGATCCCAATTATAAGTCAGTTCCACTAAAGGAGCGTCATCTTTCTCTGCACGCTCTGCGTCTTCGGGAGCGGCTAAATAAACCAAAGTAAACCGACCTTTCTCATTTTCGATTCGCTTGCTTTCTTGCAAACCTAATTGCTCACAATAGAATTTTAAAGATGCATCTAAGTCTGCGACTCGCACCATAGTATGTAGAAATTGCATGAAAAACTTGCCTCTTGGGTAACGTTAAGCTTGTGTTTAATAACACCAATCTAGACAATATTGTCATTATTAACCGGCACCTCTAGTATGGTGGGTGATTTTAATTATTCAATCCTTTAGAGGGGTTGTTGCAAAGAAAATGGCAGTTTTAAACTCGCGCCTGTTTTAGCTGGATTACCGATCATTTCGTCATAAGGCGAGTCATGCACCATAACTGCCTGCAACACATCAATATCTGCAAAAGCCTCGCGAACTTGTTGAGTGCTATTAAAACGCATTAATTCGTTGCCGTTGTATAACATGCCTTGCTCATTACCAATCCGTAATTTAAGTAAATAAATACTCATTTCAAACGATTGTAATTCAAGTTCATCTATACTTTGGTTTTGGCTTATCAATTGTTGATATTCGAATTTCATCTGCACTTCTCGACTAATGACAACTCTAGCGTGGTTTAGGATATTTACGTTTAATCAGCAGATTTAGTTCATAGTCGCGAATAACGCTCAGTCGACTCTACAATTGATTGAACAACAAGCCCTTGTTTTTGATTGTTATATCCCAATCAAAATAGTAGAAACAAATAGTGACATGAGATTTGGAAGTAGTAGTATCTAAGAAGTGTTTATCTTTATCTGTATTTTTTAGTAAATGTCTGCCACTTAAAAGGAAGGCAATTACTTTAGCCGCTGAACAAATTGGCTGAAATAGATAAACAATTTACAGACTATTATTAAAAAAATTCAACGATTTGCTTCCTAGCTTGTCATAATATTATCTAGTTGCGTGTAATTTAGGAAAGAAAATGACTGACGAATCAAACCCCAAATCCATTAAGCCGCACATTATTCTAGCTGTGATTGTGATCTGTGTTGCAGTCATAGGTTATTTTGCTTTAAGCGGCAGTAATGAAACCGAAGAAGTCCCTGAGCCGATAATTGAAGCTCCCATTCCAGATCCAATCATTGACGAAAATGAGCAACAGCAATTCGACGAGTACGCTGTAGAAGACGAAGCTGAAATGATCGAAGAAGAACCTGTGCTTGTGGATTTACCGCCACCTGAACCGATTCCAGAGCCACTCGATACCAGCGATGCAGCGGTTAAAACATCGATTATTAGTTTAGCCAATTATGAAGCTGCGGCGAGTTTACTGGTAAATGATGACTTGCTTAGACGTTTTGTGGTTATGACCGAAAACGCTGCCAATCATAATATTGCGACTAATCATCAAGTAATAGTGCCGCCGGAACAAAAGTTTCGGGTGTATGAGCAATCTGATAAAAGTTTTATCGATGCAGCCAGTTTCAAACGGTACACGCCCTATGTAGAAACCTTAGATTCTATGGATACAGATTCGTTGATATCACTATACGAAACCTATAAACCGTCAATTACAGATATTTACGCTGAAATTGGCGATCCTGATGACGACTTTACCTTTGTATTAATGGATGCAATCAATCATCTGCTGGATACCCCAGAAGTTCCTGTGCCCATCGAAGTTTATACTGATAGTGTGATGTACAAGTTTGCCGATGACCGTTTAGAAAGTTTAACCGCCGTGCAGAAGCAACTGCTGCGCACAGGGCCAGAAAACATGCGTCGCATCAAAGCAAAATTGCGCGAAGTCAGAGATGCGTTGCAATAACAGCAATTCCACTAGGATGATTAAGGCTAGTATCTAATGGACTTATCTAAGCTACAAAGCCAACTTGCTCAGCAGCAGGGCAAAATACCGCCAGTAGAAAAGTGGAATCCAGATTTTTGTGGTGATATTGATATTCACATCAAGCATGATGGAAGCTGGTTTTATATGGGCACGCCCATTGGACGTAAACCACTAGTGAAATTGTTTGCTAGTGTTTTACGCAAAGACCAAGACGAATATTTCTTGGTCACGCCCGTGGAAAAAGTACGCATTAAAGTCGATGACGTGCCCTTCATTATCACTCAGTGGGACAAACAAGACGATTTACTCACCTTTAGCACACAAACTGACGATAGTTTTGTGGTCAGCACCGACAACCCAGTTGAAATACGCCAAGACGCAACGACTCAAGCAATGCTTCCTTATGTCAAAGTAAGACGTAACCTTTGGGCTCGCCTACATCAAAACGTATATTACCAACTTATCGAAATAGCCGAAGAAGTGGCCATAGATGGCAAGCAACAATTGCAACTTAGCAGCGGCGAATACACCTTTACTTTAGGCACATTTTAAACAAAAGTTTACAGTTGTTTAAGACGCTATTTTTGACCTGCTAAACAAATTAACCTAATGTTGATAACTCTTACAATATTGGCAGGGACTCCTTGATGATTAGCCGTAAATCTTTATTTTTAAAAACATCTTTTCTACTTATTACCACCGCGATAGTGAACGTTAGCCATGCCGCAACCATTATTCATGCTGGCAAGCTGATTGCTGCGGATAATAACGACGTTCAAAACAAAGTATCAGTGATTGTTGAGGGCAATAAAATTAGCCGCATCGAAAAAGGCTTCACCCCAGCAGGTGATAATGATGAAATCATAGATCTTTCAGAGTACACGCTAATGCCCGGCTTGATGGACATGCATACCCATATCAGCAGTCAATTTGAAGGCCCTAGTACCTACATGGAACCCTTTGTTTTAAATGAAGCAGATTTTGCGATTAAAGCCGTGGTCAATGCCAAGAAAACCCTAGATGCAGGTTTTACTACCGTGCGTAATTTAGGAGACGGCTACAATGAAACCATAGCACTGCGTAAAGCTATCGATAGTGGCAAAGTCCCCGGTCCAAGAATATTCACCGCAGGTCAGTCGATTGCCACTACTGGTGGACACGCCGATTCGACCAATGGGCAAGCAAAAATAATTCGCCGCGATCTAGGCCCAGAAGAAGGTGTTATCAATGGTGTAGCAGAAGCCAGAAAAGCGGTTAGACAGCGCTATAAAGACGGTGCAGACTTGATTAAGATTACTGCCACCGGTGGCGTTTTATCAGTGGCTAAAAGTGGCCAAAACCCACAATTTATGGATGATGAACTACAAGCAATTGTCGACACCGCAAAAGACTATGGCATGACAGTCGCCGTGCATGCCCACGGCAAAGAAGGTATGCGCCGCGCTATTTTGGCCGGTGTTTCGTCCATCGAGCACGGTACTTACATGGATAAAGAAATCTTCAAACTGATGAAGAAACACGATATTTATTATGTACCTACTATTATGGCTGGAAATTGGGTGGCAGAAAAAGCCAAAATTGACGGTTTCTTTCCTGATTTAGTGCGTCCTAAAGCCGCTAAAATAGGTCCACTAATTAAGGCAACCCTTGCAAACGCATATAAATCAGGGGTCAACATTGCTTTTGGAACAGACTCTGGGGTTTCGGCCCATGGTGATAATGGACTTGAGTTTGTGCTTATGGTCGATGCTGGAATGAAGCCCATAGAAGTAATTCGAAGCGCGACCTATCATGGCGCGAAGTTGCTCAATGAATTAGACACCTTAGGCACGATAGAAGCAGGTAAGTTTGCTGATATGGTTGCCGTACATGGTGATCCGTTAAATGACATAAAAGAGATGCAAGATATCGATTTTGTTATGAAAAACGGGGAAGTTTTTGTACATAAACAGTAATCTCGGGCATCTTTTTCAATCTTCTGGAATGAAATTTGGTTATGCTCGGGTCTCTAATTATAAGTAACAATAAAACCGTAAACCACTAAGTAATCAAACATATACATGGAGAAAAGAATGAAATTACGTTCAACAGCTATTGCTTTGCTTACCACCCTTGGGTTAACTGCAAGCCTACCTTCTATGGCAGCGCATCACGAAGTTGGTGATTTAATTAAGTCAGCTATGGCATCAGATGTCAGAACTGAGGCAGAGAAGGAACGGGACCGCAACAGAAAGCCTGTTGAAACATTGGAATTTTTCGGTCTTGAAGCTGATATGCGTATTCTTGAATTGTTGCCTGGCGGCGGTTGGTATACAAAAATACTTGCGCCAGTAGTGCGTGACAAAGGCGAATATTATGCTGCGATTGGGACTGGCAATATTAAAGAGTCCCTTAGTAATCAGCCTGGTTTCGACAAAATGAACATTGTCGCTGAAGAAGCAAAACTGTATCGTAAAGACGGGGCACGGTTCTATTCATTAGATTTAGATTCGTTCGGCGTGAAAGATCTCGATATGGTATTAACCTTCAGAAACTACCACAACTTCTCTGAAGAAGGCCGTAAAGCTATGAACGTTGCCGCATTTGAAGCACTGAAGCCAGGTGGTATTTATGCGGTTGTCGATCATACTGCACGACACATGGAGCCAGCAAACAGTTCAAATGGTAGACGTGTTGACCCAGTTTTAGCCATCAAAGAAATTATCGAAGCTGGGTTTGAATTTGTTGATTACAGCGACCTTCACTACCGCGAAGACGATGAACTAGAATATGAAGTAGGTGCAAAATCAGTAACCGGTAATACCGACCGCTGGACGATTAAATTCCGCAAACCGGAATAATTTCAGTACCAATCTCAAAAATGCAATATCTGTTGTAGGCGGGTGTTTTAACCCCGCGCAATTGTGCGATATTCCATGGCCTTAAGGCCGTGCTACGGGGAATGTCTCTTGTAGGCGGGTGTTTTAACCCCGTGCAATTGTGCGATCTCCCATGGCCTAAAGGCCATGCTACGGGAGCAATGTCTCTTGTAGGTGGGTGTTTTAGCGCCGTGCCATTGTGCGATATT
>NZ_JAHKPT010000017.1:89204-91105 GCF_018860635.1 Aliiglaciecola lipolytica | reverse complement strand
TGTTTTAACCCCGTGCAATTGTGCGATACTCCATGGCCTAAAGGCCGTGCTAGGGGAGCAATGTCTCTTGTAGGCGGGTGTTTTAACCCCGTGCCATTGTGCGATATTCCATGGTCTAAAGGCCGTGCTACGGGAGTTACACGCCTTTACGGATGAGATAAATATAGGGGGCGGATTCGGTATGGGAACACACTAAGGTATGCCCCATGAATCGACAAAAACTCGGCATGTCGCGAGTTGTCGAATGGTCATCAGCTATCACACTTAATGACTCACCGTCTTGCATATTGCGGACCTTCATACGAACCATCATTACCGGCTCTGGACATCTAAGCCCCAGCGCATCAAGATGATAATCAGCGGCAAACTGCTCCGGAATCGTAAAATCAGATCCCATAGTCCTGCCGATATTGTTCGATGTTAGCCAAATGTTCCGCCATTTCAGGTTTCAGTTTTAAGTACTCAACTAAATCACCGAGATTAATAATAGACACAACTTGCGTACCAAAATCACGCTCGACTTCTTGAATAGCTGACAGCTCACCTTTGCCTTTTTCTTGGCGATCCAAAGCGATTAACACACCAGCAAGCGTTGCGCCGTGGGCATTAATAAGTTGCATTGATTCACGGATAGCCGTACCTGCGGTGATCACATCATCCACCAGCATGATTTTGCCGTTAAGAGGACTGCCCACCAAAGTACCACCTTCACCATGAGCTTTGGCTTCTTTACGATTAAAGCAATAAGGTGTATCGATGTTATGTTTGTCAGCTAATGCAACCGCCGTAGTGGTCGCAATAGGAATGCCTTTATAAGCTGGACCAAACAACACATCGAATTCAATGCCAGAATCAATTAAGGCCTGTGCATAAAATTGCCCAAGTTTAGCCAAGTCATTGCCGGTATTGAATAAACCAGCATTGAAAAAATAAGGGCTCAATCGCCCTGATTTCAATGTAAATTCACCAAATTTCAATACATTGCGAGCTAAGGCAAATTCAATAAATGCTTTTTGATAATCTTGCATATCTTTTTATAAACCCGTTCTAGTTTAACGAACTTTTTTGAACATCGAACAACTCACGCAGACCATGTTTAGCTAATTCAAGCATCTCGCTCATTTCGTCAAAGCTAAACGGTTCGCCTTCGGCAGTGCCTTGAACTTCAATTAATTTGCCAGTTTCAGTCATCACCACGTTCATGTCTGTTTCAGCGTCAGAGTCTTCCAAGTACTCTAAATCAGCGATAGCGTTACCTTTATAAACACCCACTGATAATGCGGCAATCATAAACTTAAGCGGATTCGCTTTTAAAATACCTTTGCTGCGCATATAAGTTAAAGCATCAACTAGAGCAACACATGCACCGGTAATAGACGCGGTACGAGTGCCACCATCAGCCTGAATAACGTCGCAATCTAGGGTAATCGTATTCTCACCCAATAATTTTAAATCAACCGCTGCGCGTAAAGAGCGAGCAATTAAACGTTGAATCTCTAAAGTACGTCCACCTTGCTTGCCACGAGCCGCTTCACGACCTGAGCGAGTATGGGTAGAGCGCGGAAGCATGCTGTACTCAGCAGTGATCCAACCTTTACCTTGGCCTTTCATAAAGCGCGGCACACCTTCTTCAACGGTAGCGTTACAGATAACTTTGGTATTACCAAATTCAACCAACACCGAACCTTCAGCATGACAGGTAAACTGGCGAGTTATAGTAACAGGACGGATTTGACTGGCAGTTCTTCCACTTGGACGCATTTTTAAACTCCTAATTGATATGGCGCAGGATTATAGCCTAACTCAACCAAATGTTGCAGTGAGCAATGAAATAAATCCCAAACTTGTACAAAGCGGCTTTAACCCGCCGATATGCTAGGTCAAATCCCATGGCCTAAAGA
>NZ_JAHKPT010000017.1:0-89036 GCF_018860635.1 Aliiglaciecola lipolytica | reverse complement strand
CCCTGTAGGAGGCGGCTTTAGCCCCTCAAGATTTCAGCGCAAATCCCGTGGCCTAAAGGCTTAGCTGCGAATAACAAAAACCACTGCGAATTTTGTTAATAACGCGTAAACTATGCCAGCATTCAAATTTAAATTATTGAGGAATACCCATGATATATAGCATGACAGCATTTGCCCGCAACGAAATAAAAGCAGAATGGGGCACCGCAATATGGGAAATTCGCTCGGTTAATCAACGCTACCTAGAAACCTTTTTCCGCCTTCCAGAGCAGTTTCGCTCACTCGAGCCAATGTTAAGAGAACGTTTTAGAAAACGTCTTCAACGGGGCAAAGTAGAATGTGCATTACGCTATATTCCCAACGATGCAGCAGCAGGCGAGCTAAGTCTTAATGAAGATCTTGCCAAACAGCTACTAAAAGCCGCCGACTGGGTACAATCTCACGGCCAATCAAGCGGCGTAAACCCCGTCGATATCCTGCGCTGGCCTGGCGTTATTGCCACGGTGGAAACCGATATGGACAGCATTCAAACCGACATAATGAAAGGCTTTGACGACACTCTCAACGACTTCATCCAAGCTCGCGCGGCAGAAGGTGTTAACTTAAAAGAAATGATTGAACAACGCCTTGAAGGAATACAAGAACAAGTCAAAATCGTGAGCGCCAGAATGCCAGAAATCATCACATGGCAAAAAGAGCGACTATTAAGCCGCTTCGAAGAAGCAAAAATCGAACTTGAAGCGGGCAGAGTAGAACAAGAGATGATCATGCTTGCACAAAAGGTCGACGTCGCCGAAGAACTCGACCGACTCAACTCCCATATTGGCGAAACTCACAACATCCTCAATAAAGGCGGCGCATGCGGCCGAAGACTCGACTTCATGATGCAAGAATTCAATCGCGAATCAAACACCCTAGGCTCAAAATCCATCCACGCTGACATCACCCAATCAGCCGTGGAATTGAAAGTGTTGATTGAGCAAATGCGCGAGCAGATCCAGAATATAGAATGATTATTAAACAAGATTAAAGTAGCTTATTTTTTCATTATTAATCAATGATTAGTGGCGCGTTATTGCTTTAAGACAATCTGATTTAATCTAGTTAAATTAAAATTAAAGTATGACAGAAGGTTTGACAGGTATTACTCTTGGATGTAGGGTTTCGAAATCTGTCATACTTTTGGTCAATCATATTGAATTCATCAAATAAACATTTCGAAATAGTAAGTAAAATCAAATCAGGTAAAATTAATGATGCGACTATAAGGGCGTTATTAAATACTGGCATTGAGAGCTTCACCCGCATAGAGAAAAATCTGTACTTTAGGATCAGTGCTCAGGGAACTGGCACCTGGGTTTATCAATACAAAACTCACAATAAACCTAAGCGTATGACGCTGGGAACTTATGGCAAAAGACCAGATAAATTACCTTTTTCGGATGCAAGAGATGAGTTAGCAAAAGCGAGAGCTATTGTTAATCAAGGATCAGATCCGTTAGCAGAGAAAAAACGAGCAAAACAAAGTATATATAACACTGTCAATGACCTCGCATTAGATTGGTTGGATGACATAGCTAGCCGATTAGAACATCCAAAGATACCTGTCCGAATATATCAACAAGAGATAAAACCCCAAATAGGTGGCATCTCTCTCAATGAGATTACTGGTTTAGATATCCGAAGTGTTTTGAAATTTGTGAAAGGGCGCAAGAAAACCACCAGGCCAACAATAGTCAATGATACGCTTACCTATCTTAAGCAACTTTTTGATCATGGAGTTACTCTTGGGCTAATACATCACAATCCAGCAATGGCATTCAAAACTAAGCATGCTGGAGGTACTGAAAAATCTAGAGAGCGAGCGCTTTCCTTGGGTGAATTGAAAATTGTTTTTCACACTATGAGAAAGAATCATGCACACTTTAGTCGAGAGAATTACTTAGCTGTCGCATTATTAGTTGTTTTAGGGGTAAGAAAAGGGGAGTTGATTGCTTTAAGGTGGGATGAACTGCTTGACAATAATACTATTTGGCGGCTTACGGAAGAACGCTCTAAAAATAATGTAGCTATAGATATACCAATTCCAAAGCAAGCTGGTGAATGGCTCAACGAGCTGAAACATAGATCCAATGGCTCACCCTATGTATTTCCATCTCGTCGGAAAAGCAAGCGGCGAGGATATATTTCAGATGATACTTTAAACCATGCATTAACAAATCTATTTGGTAAAAAGACAGGTAAATTAAAAAGTAGTACCGGTAATGTTTTAGGTACTGCGGGCATAGAGTACTTTGTTATTCACGATTTACGGCGAACAACGAGAACATTGATGTCAAAGAATAAAGTTCGTTCAGAAGTTGCAGAAAAATGCATTAATCATGTGAAAAAAGGAGTTGAGGGAATCTACAACCGAGATGCTTTTTTTAATGAACGTAAAATAGCTCATCAACAGTTAGCAGACCAATTAACTCCCCTCGTGAATATTTAATTATCTACAAGGGTGTTTTTTTTAAAATGTGATAAGTTGATTGTGAACTTAAATTTATCAAGGAAGAAAAATGTCTAAGCTTAACAACATGAAAATCATCAAACTGTCGGATGATTTGTATCGAATACCTCTACCCAATGATGCGAAATATCCATATTTAGAGTGGAAAACTGATCTCACAATGCAACAATTTGCTAAGTCAATAGATGTGGTTGAAGTACCCTTAGTAAAATTTATTGCATTGTGTGTTGATCCAGCCATACCTATGGTTCCTCACGCTGACACATGGGCTAAAGAGAAATTATCTCGCTATGTTGATATACAAAACTGCGAAAAATACAATATGGATATGCCTAGAATCGGTTTCAGCGAGAGAGACTTGAAGCGTAATCTATTACAAATTCTATTAAGAAGAAAACCAGAAACTGTATGGGCAGTGGGGTTTGTTGGTGGAAGACACAGAGTGAGGATAGCCGAAAAGTTAGGAGCCCAGTTTATACCAGTGCAAATCAACAAGTCCGAAAGTGATGATTTTAAGAAACACCTTGGGCTCAGTCGACAGCACTAATTGAAAAATGGATAACTACTAGTTCTTCAGGTCTAATTTTCGTAAGCATCTAGCAAAGGCTGCGCCTTCAATGAATGCTTAATAACGACCAATGTCATTTTGACTTTCACTCTAGGGAATTATGCGTAGAAAACGCCGCAACCGGGAAGAATGGTGGATTATATTTGTAAATCAGTAATCAAGTGACCTTTCTGCCAGCGAAATTTGTGAGGAGTGCGAATATTCGTCTGAAAACGTTTTCTGTACGAAAAAGTGATATGGATAAAGGAAGGGTATAGTCGACTAGCAAATTGGTAAAGATTTCACCCGGGTCTCAGTGGGTCAGTTTTGAGACTGTAACTATTTTTGTGTAACTGCCTATCTGACAATTTACTCTATAGAGAGTTAAGGATAGGCAGATGAATATGAACAAGAAAGAGCTTGAAGCTTTCGTAAAGGAAGCGGCCAAGGGAATTAAAACACCTGAGGACTTAAACGAATTCAGTCAGATGTTGAAGAAAATCACTGTTGAAGCGGCAGTGAACGCAGAAATGGATGAGCAACTTGGCTATGAGAAGCATAAAAAGTCCATCTCTACGTACAGTCGCAACGGTAAGAGCAGCAAACGCGTTAAAACCGAAGATGAGGCGCCGCTTGAGCTTGAACGGTTTGCTGAAACATGAGATTGCCAGTACCCTCAAATCGCTAAATCATGGCGTACGCACTGGCATAACCTCAACACCTTGTTCAACTACCCTGAGGATATCCACAGGGCAATTTACACGACCAACGCCATTGAGTCATTGTACAGCGTTATCCGCAAGGCCATCAAGAAACGGAAAATCTTCCCTAGCGACGATTCTGCGAGAAAAATGGTGTACTTAGCCATTAAAGACGCCAATAAGAAATGGTCGATGCCGATTCAAAACTGGCGTCAGGCGATGAGTCGTTTTATTATTGAGTTCGAGGAACGCCTCGAAAAGCATATTAACTAAATGGCAGTTACACAGAATCTGTTACAGGCTCTCAGTTTTCGATGAAATTAATTCCATTACTGATGGTACGTATTAGAGGCTGACTAGCATAGCAAAATGCTTTAAATTGCTTTTCGAATATTTCTCTCATTACATATCCTTATGTTACCTACTCTTCTGTTTTAGAATGTTACCAAGTTCAGAAATAGATAAAGGTGGAGAAAGTTTATGTAACATTGCGTGGCAATTAGGACATACCGGCCTTAAATCTCTTATTGGATCCAGCTCATATAATTTATCTATGCTAGCCAGAGGGACTAAATGATGTACTTGAATATATCCTTTGCCAATTTCACCGTATTCTTTTCCAAAATTAAAATTACACACTGTGCAGCTTAACCCGTATATTTCCAGACATTTGTCTCTAGCTTTTCTATTTCTTTCATATACGTTGACTGAGATAGTAGCCTTAGTGCCTTCAAAGTATTTCAAAGGTTCTTGAATTTCATCAGGGTAATAGAAATTTTCACTTTTGGATATTATTGGCTTCCATATGATTTCGACAGGAGAGCTATCTTTATATGTTTCAGCCAAGACTTGCCCACCGTATGTAAACTCTTTTCTTGAGTCATTACGGTAAAAAATACAAACGTTAGCATTATGAGATAATAAGCTTTGTATACTGGGGTGTAAGAGCTTTGAACCTCCTTTACCATACCACTTAAACTTATTACCTACTTTTTCATTTTTGTAATTATGTCCAGTGCGGCCAGAAGCACCAATATTCACAAACAAATACCATATATTATTATACTGAGTATAGCCAGTGTCCCAGTTACCTCTTTGCTTTTCGATTGGTACACATAACAACTTATATATATCTTTCTTAGAGTATTCGTAATCCAATTTGAAATATTGATCATGAGACATGACATTACCCTAAAGTTGCTTTTGTCTTAACCATTCAAATGAATCACTCCCCACTCTAGATATTTGAGCTGCCAAATTATTAACAATGTCTTGAGTAATAAGTTGTTTAAGCTCGCCATACCATTCAAAGCGAATGTTAGTGGAATTTTCGAAGAAATATTGACGATCTTCTAAAAATGATAAAACAACCTTACTATCAGTATCTGGTAAAAAATCTAACGTTCGTACAGTAGTTGCTTTACAAGAAATAAAAAGCTTTAAGTGCTCATTGTTTGCTTTCTTTATTACATGTGTAAACTTTCCTTTCTTCTCCGTAACCTCAGAAATTTGCAAAAATGTAAAGCTTGTAGTCCTTTGTAAGCGAACACTGTCACATAAAGGCTGGATACATATATAATATTCACTTGTCTTTTCATTTTTTAATATTGTCCCCTGCTTCAATGAGGGTGCTCTACATAACGAAATTTCCTGGGAACGTCTCGTATTTTCAATTGAACATAAGTCCAGCAAAGGCTTTTCCGAGGGTTCATTTATTGATAATTGAATTGCTTCTCTTTCAAAACGCTCTATAGGTTTAAGCGTTTGATGTTTAACTTGTATTGCATTATTACTATTTAGAATAGGGTCAATCTTTTCTTGGTTTGATTCACTAGCCAACAATCTTTTAGCTTTTTGACTAGCTACGATGTTTTTTTGACTGGCTTCCATACCTATTTCTTTTAGGGTCTCTTTTAAATCATCGGCTAATAAAAGCCGCTTCATCTGCGTTCTATTGAAGGTTAGTTTCTCCTCATCAGATAACTCCAAGAAAAATGATTTTTTAAGGTCATCTACTTCAATAAAATCAGGCCAAGCATTTATGATCTTTTTAGATAGACTACCTTTAACTTTTTCATTTATCTGTAAACTTGATTTAAGCTCTTCAGAAATTAATTCAACAGCGTAGTCGAACGCAACGTCATGAGCTTGCTCTCTCATTTTAGGTGATGAGATCAAACCTAAAATATGGGATACATATGCAGGATCAAGAGTGCTATTAAACTTATGTAAAAGATTATGTGTATTATCTCGAATTGATGCTATCGAAGACACGACAGCGTTCGACAATAATCCAGTCGTAAGATTAGCAAAAGAGTTAATCAAAAAATCACATAACTCAACCTCTAGTTTATCAGCCTTATTAACCACCTCTATTTTCCAATGAGTTAGTTCGGGTAACTCAAACGTAATAGTCCTTTCTTCTAATTTTGAGTGTAAGCCAACAAGTGATTTTACAAGTATATCAGCAACATCTTCAGCATTTTCAGCTGTATATATGCAAATCAATCGAGTTCTTCCACCTTCAGAAATATCAATCTCAGATATTTTAAGTGTTGTATCTATTGCAAATTTTCCATCAGGGCCAGCTTTTTCCATTTGCCAATCTAATATAGTGATATCTGCATTCTTAGAGGTATTTACGACTGCTTGCAATGAAGAATCGACGTCACCTTCAGGGGAAAAACCACCACATATAATTCCTTTACTTGCAAATTCGTGAGATAAATCTTGATAATATAGCTCATGAGAAAGAGCTGTGGTTGCTTGCTGTTTATCATCATCAGCTTCAAACTCACCAAAACCAGTATCATCAGGCTCAGCTAATTTTTCATCATCAAAAGCAGGTCTTGCTTTAAATCTAATGTTGTCATCAACGGCAACTACCGATTGTAAAAAGTGCTGTGCAATCATTTTTGAGTTTTCTTTAAAACTTAACACTGGTGTCATCCCTTACGCCTCTGCATTGATTGAATCTTGTTCTAGTTTGGGTGTTATAGTAAAGCTAGCACCTTCATTGGGGTTATATGGTGCTAAAGATATTTCAAATCCCTCATCTTCTAGTGTCTTTCTTACCACGTATAAACCCATTCCTCGTCCGCCAGCCTTTCGAGAAAAAGCAAATTCGAACACATTTTCTTTATCTATGGTAGGAATACCAGGCCCTGAATCTTTAATAATAAAACCAGTATTAGTAGCATCTAACGTTATTACTTTTTCTCCACTAGCTTTGCCGAGCCAAAAAATAGAGTTATCGATTAGGTTTATGATTGCGGGGTATATGGTAGAGGTAAATCCTATAATGCTTTGCTCTAGAAACTTATCGGTTACCTTCAATTGAATTTTTTCATTGGCTAAACGATCCCAGAAAACACTATTAACAAAATCTGATACCGCTTTACCTGTAATCGTTACTTTCTTTCTAGTTAATCTTCTAGTGAGTGGTGTGAACACTTTTAGGTAACCTTCAAGGTGCTCAAAACCGCTCCGAATATCTTGGTATATCAAATTGAGCTTTTCATTTTTACTTGCCCAAGGTTGCATTTCTTTCAATGCTCGCCTTATCCCTAACACATTCCCGCTAAACTCATGGTGTATAATTCCAATCGCCATACCTAAATGTACCATTTCAGAATTTTGATCATTTACTTCTTTTAGATGTTCATATTCCGACTCAATAACTTCAGTAAGTTTATTTCCTGATATTGAATTTTGCTCATTACCTTCTCTGATTGTTTGTATTTGATCAGCTATATGCTCTACTTTTTCAAGAACCATATTTGCAGTTTCAGTTATTTTCCCTTCAAGAGAGGCTTTCAGCTCATATAACTCATCTGTTGATTTTTCGTTAAAGCTTACAGAAGAAAAATCATGCTTCACCTGTTCTAAGTTTTCTTTGGCTATCGCTCTATTCTTAGATATTTCACTCTTAGCCCAGCCTTCTAATTCTTCTAATACTTTATTAGCTTTGTTATAAACTGCATTAAGTTGTTTTTGTTGATATTCAGTTTGCGAGTCGATTGAGTCACTGAAACGCCTACGCATCCCTGTTCGGTTTCCAAATTTATCTTCAAACTCTACCAAACGCTTTTCAGTTTTTGCCTTTAACTCATTAATATTGCTTTGGATTTTATCTTTTTTAACTTTATACATATCGCACAGATCTGTAAGCGCTTTACCAAACCCTACTCCTGCTGGAAACGTAATATTTAGATTATTTACTAATGGTTTTAGTCCATTTGATAAGATTTCTTGAACTTCAAAAATAAAATCATCGACAGACTCAAATTGCCCATCAAAATCTTTAAATTTATAATTAATTTTCTCAGATATACTTGTTAGTCGACTGCTCCAATAGTCGTTATCGTAACGTTTGAAAAACACTTCTAGTTGCTCTTGCAGCCTTTTTTTCTTGGTGCTTGTAAGGTTTTCTCGCTTTTTAAGTAAGTCATATGCTTCTTGATGTCTTGACCTTATTTGTACAAATTGTTCTGAAAGGTCACCTTTTTCATTAAAAAAATCACGTGCTACTTGTATAAAGAAATTCTCTAAAATTGACTTAAATTGTTTATAAGCTTTATTTTCTATAAACCCTTCCCGGCCAGCTTTCTCGTGCAATGCATAATTGTTTTTTTTAGTAAGTTCAATACTTCCGAGCATCCTACGGTATGAAAAGAAAGCTTGGCTAGCACTTTTACTCCGCCTTTGCTCAATGTGCAAAAAATCAACATCTGAATCACCATATGGCAAAACACGAATCCCATCTCTATAAATGTACAACCCACCGATTTTGTTGGTTTTATGGTAAATTTCTTGCCACAAAGCATTTGGTAATTTTGATTCTCTGGCCGTTCCCATAATGACAGCCAATTTAATCTTAAAATGTCCACAAAATACAGGCTTGTTAAGTCCTTCAGGCCAAGACAAGACATATTCTTTTTCTTCTTCACCATAGATGGTTACTGTACCTGTAAACTGTCCAAATTCGTTGAATGAGCCTTTGATATGATGATCAGATTGCTCAAATTCCTGTGGAGTAAAAAAGATTGATTCACTTATCCTATCGACGATTGAGCCATCTGCTGTGTGGTCTCTAAAACGAGCCAAAATGGGTGGTTTATTATCTTTGTCCATTGTATTGGTAAAACCAAGCAAAGCTTTTTCTAAACGAGATGCCTGGTCTGTCGCAGCCTTTGAAGTTAAGTCGCCTTCAACCTCTTCATTTAAGATCTCATCTACTGGGGATATAACAAAGTGAGTTCCAAAACCGTCTTCATCTAAATAGAGCTTTCGATTCGATGTAATACCATCACTTTCTAATTGGTCATCGACTTTAGCATCAAAATTTTTCAAGTTTCGATACCAGACTTCAGGATTGAACTCAAAAGAGTCGATCTGATGAATAACGGTGTCAATTTTATCTTGGGATATTTTATTATTTAATGATTTTACATTTTCTTTCGCTTGCGATAACAAATTTAAAAACTGGTCATTTGTTATCATTTGATTATTTCTAATTTCAATCAGTGGGATATCTATATCGCTTAAATCTAAAGCAGGAAGCGAAAATAAAGTCCAATTTATAAAGCCCGCAACTAGGGTCGATAAACCATCCTCTCTTTTTGCCCTAGTCAAAACTAATACCTGAGGTCCTATAGCTGCAATGGATAGCCGGCCTATACCCTTTTCGCCCATAACAGGGCGAAGGGCTTTCGATATATTTGTTGCAGGTAAAGCAATGCTATTTTCATCAACAAATTTGCTGTCTGTGCCTATTGTTAGCCATCGCTCTTCAAATTCATCACGAGTCATTCCGAGACCATCGTCTCGAAGAATTAAAAGGTTCCTTTTACGTATGTAATCGACTTCTACGTTGTCTGCATATGCATCATGTGCATTCTTAAATAACTCACTTAAAGCTGTTGGGATACCTGCTATTTGCTGCCTACCTAACATATCCAAAGCTCTTGCTTTTGTTTTAATCTGAGCCATTACTCATGTCCTTCCTGAACGCGATCAAAATGATTTAAAATTGCTAAACCAAAATTTCTAGCCAACTCGCAGGGTACGGCATTTCCTATTTGCTTGGCCATAGAAGTAAGTGTACCTGAAAAAATATAGTCGCTTGGAAATGTTTGAATATTTGCAGCTTCCCTCATACTTATTGGCCTATTTTGATTTACATCTGGATGACCAAATCTACCATTAGAGTAACCATTACATCTTGTTGTTAACGTGGGTGATGGTTTGTCCCAACTCATCCTCCCATATGTGTCGTAGTGCCCGTCATAATCTTTATGAGCTTTATTTATCAATCTGGTTGGCCAATTCCTTCGATCTCCCCCTTCAGGTGTCAAACTAATTCGCTCAAGATTGATAGAATCTAAATTCGAGCATCTATGGACTGGATCTTCCTCAGATACTTCTCCCGCGCGAAGTGCTGGTAGCATAAAAATTGCATCTCTAACTGTAACGTATGGAATACCATTTACACCGTGTGTTTTCGCTGGTTCCTCTATTCTTCCTAGTCTACTAGCTAATAGAACCAACCTTTTTCTTTTTTGTGGTACGCCGTATTCTTCTGACTTTGCGATAAATTTTAAGTGTTGGTAGCCGTTTTTTGACAAGAAAGATAGAAAGCGACAAAATGGCCCTTCAACATTAGGGTTAACATTTTGCATTCCTGGTACATTTTCAAGCAATATATATTCAGGGTTTAAAGCTAATATAAACCGATGTGTTTCATCTAAAAGAGTTCTTCTAATATCAGCATCAGACTTTTTATTGTTTTGATTGGAAAATGGCTGGCAAGGAGCACATGTACATATTAACAAAGGCTCTTCGGTTATATTGGGAACTTTAGTCACAATATCTTCAACTGTTATATTTCTAACGTCATCTAAAATAAACTGAGCGTTTGGGAAATTGGCTTTATAAGTCGAAGCAGCATTCGGTTCGAAATCTATCCCTAATGAGATATTACAACCAGCCTGTTCTAATCCTTTGCTTGCCCCGCCGCAGCCACTAAAAAAATCAATTACATTCAACGTTTATACTCAAAAACTCTAATTATTCTCGTGTAGATGGTATCAGGTTTGGTATCGTACCGTCACTAGTGGGTCGATGCTACGATAACAAGATTGTCCCAGCTTCAAGACATTCCTCGTTATTATCTTATGTAGCTAATAAAATGCAAGTTCATACTGTTTTTGCTTTTCTAAATTAAGTGATGATATTTGGTCATTTGTTAAATATTCAATTGCGAGCTTAGGCCTGTTATTCCGAGATATTTGAGCTGCTAGCGCTTCACGTAGACCGACCGCTACAGGAGCATGCTCAAAGTCAGACGGAATTAAATCCCTTAGCTCTTCTGCGTTAGCAAAAATATGGGCTTTGTCTTTATGCCTAGAGCAAGCAACATAGCTATGAGCACGATCCATATTTTCGGTGTAATAGACAAACACATCGCCATCAATCGTAAGCCCTTGGCTTGAGTAGACAGTTTGAGCGTAGGCTTGAGTTAAATAGACACGGCCTTCATCATTGCAGTAGTCTGATAACATGAACTGTGTCTGCCTACCTGAGTCCAGTGCAACTCTAATCCACACATCGCCATCATCCATAAGTTGGACTTTAGTTACTGTTCCGATATCACCATTCGTATAGCTGCGTTTATAGTCATTTTTGGTGAACCTGATACGTTCACCAACTGATACTTGAAAGTCTATGTCACGGTCGCTTACTGTACCTTTAACGTCGATATTTTCTTGTCCTACGACACCTTCCGTTTGCAACTCGTGGCGCATACGACTATTTAACTGAAGAACATCATTCCAACTTTGCGCAATAACCATCGATTTTTTATCTGGGTTTTGTAGTCGATAATTTTGCCAAGCAGAAATCAAATCCTGTTTACTCGAATCTTCGTCTTTTGAAAAAGTGAGTTGCTTGCGTTTTGCATATTGAGTAAGAGCTTGGCTAGCATAACCATCTCGAAAGTCTGCCACCGCTTGCCTATCCCAGCTGTTAGTTTGTCGTCGTATTGTTTCAACACGGGTAGTACCGACGATTTCAGGTTGCGACAAGTAACGTAAAATTCCGCCATGCTCTATGGCATCTAGCTGCTTATCTTCTCCAACTAATACTACTTTAAAGCCAATCTCAGCAGCATGCGATAAAATCTGCTCCAGGTACATAGTTCCAACTTGTCCTGCTTCATCAACTATAAGTACATCACCTCTTGTGAGAGGCTTTGTTTTAGAATCTAATGCATGTAAAAGGCGAGCGATTGTATGACTCTGAATTTTAGCTTCGCTTTGTAAACTATTAGCAGCAGCACGTGCAATGGTTGTTCCAATGACTTTACTTCCAGTATTTCTATAAGCATTCGCAACACAACCCATAGATACAGACTTACCTGCACCAGCTGAGCCTTGAATAATAGTTAACTGACTCGCACCGCAAGCTGAATAGACTGCCTCCAATTGCTCATCTGAGAGTACAATACCCATATTTTCAACGGCTGACTCAATAGCTGATTGGGGTAATTCGTGTGAGTTACTTGATGAAAGTTGAACTGCTAAGTTTTTCAATGACAGTTCGGTTTCAATCACTTTGTTTGTTGTAAACAAAGCGTTATTCTTCCAATCCCTACAGAGAAATACAGAGTGCTTAGATTGTAGGGTATTTTGCGCAATGGCACTTGCAGTTTGCTCCGACTGAGCATTTTCAATAGCTAATTTTCCTGCTAATTCGTACACATCTTGCGCACGAAAAACAGACTTGCTCTCAGTTAAAATGCTCTTAATAGTTGATTCATCAAGAATAGGACTTTCAATATCGCTAAATGCTAAATCATGGTTTAACGAATCAGCTTTGTCTAAATCAGCTTTGGTAAAGCCCATTTCATTCATCTCTTTAGCCCAAGATAAAAACAAAGAAGGTCTGTCTATTTCAGTTTTTCTTTGACGAGTAGAAAGCGCAATAATATCAGCTGATTTGGATCTTCGATTTACTTTTGGTTGCTTCGCCAACTCTGACTTAATTAGCTCAGAGCGCTTTGAAAAGTGTTTACATATTGAATCTGGTATTCCAACAACTCGAAAAGCTTCTTTGTCTTTTTCAATTTGATAACCTAAGTTTCGCAATCCCTCTGCTAATGAAGCTCTGTACATCGAGCTAGCAGCCTTTTGCCAAAGCATTAAGCTCCTAGACTCGATTGTACCCCACGTGCAGTCTAACCTTGGCGCTACATTAGCAATCACTAAATGTGTATGCAGGTGGGGGTCTTGAGTTCGACTCGTGCTATGTTCAAACAAGCTAGCAACTAAGCCTTCGACAGCCTCAAATTCGCTGCCAGCAGAACCTCTACGGGTAAAGGCTGCGTTATCTTCTAGCAGTTTTAACGCACTGAGTACCGCCTGTTTTTGGACTTCTTGTATCATTGCTCTAGTTTGCTCGCCAGCTCGCGCCCAAAGCACTGAAACGCTTTTAGGCGCATTGAAAGTGAGATCCCATCCCGGTCGATGCTTTTCACCCGGATTCTGGCATAGTGCAACTTTTTTGTTAGGTGAATAACCCGCCATAACATTTGCAAAGTTCTTGTCTTCAATAACCCCTTGTAGCTTTAGTTCCGTTGCGCCAATGCCAGCCCAAATTCCAGGAGGCTCACCTCCCTTTACGTAATAGTCTTCGGTTGCTAAATCTTGGTAATAACCAATGCTTTTTATTCCAGCAATTGTCATCATGAGACGCCCCTCCCTCTTCTAAGGCGATTTTTTGATTCTGTTTTTACAGGTACGGATTCTTCTGGATTTTTCTGATTCTGACTCTTAGAAATGAACGCTTCAGCAATTTTTTTCCGTTTTTGGATTGGCCAATCTAAACGGTAGACAGACTCATAACCATTGATTAACAGGTAGCCCGAAACTGTGCGACTTGAGCGAGGCAAATGAACGATTTCCTCCATGTTGACGGCAGGCATATCAGAATGCTGAAAACTAATCGATTCTTTACCGCTGCTATCGTATGATTTAACGCGTTGCTCAACCCGTTTTGAACCAAAACTTTCACTTGCTACTTTTGCAGAATCACCTATCGGCCCTGTTCGTAAGGCAATAACATTGCTAAAAAGACTCAATATTGTTTCAGCATCATCATTGCCATAGATCGACCGAAGCTGAGAGACAGCTTGAGTTCCAGCAATTGTCCTAACCCCTTTTGATCTTCCAAGTGTAAGTAACTTTTTTAGCGATTCGGTTTTTGGCATATTGCCAAGCTCATCCAAGACAAACCAAAACCTTTGCGTACCGGAATCTGGAGACGCAATTATTTTGCTAGCTAATAAAGAAAGGAGGGCTGAACATAAAGCTGAAGACATCTCATAGGCCATTGGGTCGCCGGCAACGATTAGACGCTTACAACTACCATACATATGCCAATCATTCAGGCAAAATGATTCTGAGCAATCTTTCCATTGATTGGCTAAACCAGGAAGCCAACCAAGCTGAATTGTCAACGTAGTCAGTATAGAAAGGCTTGTTTTACTGTCAGGTTCAACAAGGTTTAGCCCTGTTTTGTAATGAATACTAAAAACATCATGTAAGGTTTGAGCATCGCTAAAAACCAGGTTATTTAGGTCAATCCAGCTCCAACTTTTTCCTTTTTTCATTAAAGTGATAAGCACACCGGTTAACACTATTTGGGCTGCGTCAGTCCAAAATTTGTCTTGAGTAGAGCTTTGGATTAAGACATTTGCTACGGTTTTTGCGGAAGCTTCATCCGTGATGTCTTTAGCTAAGTCCCAGCATGCCCCGCGTTTGTCGTTGGGGCTGACCAATACTTCGGCACCAGTATAGAACTGCTCGGTATATTCCCTTTTCTCGTCATAAATGAATAACGAATCGTTGCGCTTAAGTAGCTGCTCTAATAGAAATTTGATAATCGTAGATTTACCTGCTCCTTGCTGTCCAAAAAGGAAAATATTTCCTAACTCCCGCATTATCCCCATGGCAATCTTTGGATGGAGTTTTATTCCGCCAAACCCAGACTCTTTCTTCCGCCACTTTTTAGCATGCTGAATGGCGCTTCGTCCTCTAAGTACTATAGGGCCTGACAAGTGCCTATATTGCGGTATAGGTTTGTAACTCTTAAGTAAAAAAGTAGAAATGCTCAGGCTAATTATCAACGCAATCAACGGTACGCTAATTGTAACGATAGATAACGCGGAAAGCTCAAAAGCAAATCTACTGCAATTTTGATAAAAAGCAATACAGGTTGTGTGATCAATCGCATAAGTTAACAGCTCGGATATCTGAGCCTGATTACCAAATCCAAAAATCAATATTGGTAATGCCACGATACTAATTAATAGAGACAAACAGCAGGTCACGCCAAAAAGGCGCGACCAATTCTTTGGTCGCAACTCATTCATTTTGAATTGCCTCTCTGTGTTCGCATTTGATTCACAGTCTTAGCCGCGTCCCTTTTTTCGGCCTCATCAAGATTTGCAACGGCACAGCAAATATCAAATACTTTCTGCAACAGTCGTTTTTCAAGCTGTAACAACTGTGAAGATAATTCAATCTGTTTAGCAGACAAACGAATACGCTCGCGAGCTATATCGCTCAGCGTTGTACCAGCCTGCTCAGCCGCATGCATTAGATCTCTGTGCTCGCTTAGGCCTAACCTGATGCTAACTTGAGCCGTCTTTTCATGTCTTACTTTAGCTGCCATTAGTTACTTCCTTGTTTTCTTAGAAACCGCATCATTATTGCGATGTTCAGGCTTTGTTTCGTGCGCATTGGTTTCAGCTTGGGTTTTACTTGCAGCCTTTGTAAAATCAGACCCGAAGTCGAATTCAAGTTGTACCGTCAAGGCACCGCAGGTGCGTGGCGTGTAAGAACATTTCTTATCTTGTTCCAATTTGTCATTCTGCATTTGACTGACGTTTGATTTATTAGTATTCATTTGACGCCTCCTTCCTGCGATACGAACCAAGCTTCAATAGTGCTATGAGGCCATCCAACGAATCTTGGGCCGTAGGTGTTAGGTTCAGGAAGTATTCCTCTACGTCTCCAATTCCAAAGTGTCACAGTACTTACGCCTAGTGCTGCTGCCAATTCTGCGGGTCTAACTATCCGTTTTTCAAAATTCATAAGAACTCCATTCTTTTTTGGTTAATAAATGTCTGCGTCATTTTTCATCACGCTAAAAAATATTATCTCGTCACAAAATGTATCCATCACAAAATTTCATAACTGTGTTGATTTTTCTGAAAACCTGGTGGTATTATCGTGTTAACATTTGTTTTTTATAGGAAAAATATGTGAATTTTTGTGCGCTCTGTTGGCGACCAGTGGTGTCCGCAAGAAGTGGATACGGGAAATCACGATACTTCTGCATTGCACATAAAGCCTCGCAAGAAACTCAAAATGACCATTTATTACAAAAAAGACGAATACTGCGAGTGTTAGAAAAGCGCGGGCATCACATAGATACATCGTTATCTCAGTCGGCTTTTTACCAAAAAATATCACAAGGCTTAGAGAGCCTTACCTCAGATCCAAAGATCGCAATGAAAGACCAAATTGATTTCAGAAAGGAAACCTCTTATCTATTTAAGCGCTTTGTTTCTGTGACAAGTCGGTTTTATCCGATCACATATAAAAAGCTAAAAAACATTAGACATATCACCCCGCAGACAGATGAAGAATTTTTCACTTCCATTCTTATTACTCTAGAAAATAGCGCATTTATTCGTGGCCTCTCATTGCAATTCGCAATGGTTGAAAGTGATCAGAAACCTAAGATATGGTTTCCAAATTTGATGAGGGTTGTAGCCCGACATGAAGCCGTTGAGATTGTAAACGAACACGACTTTCATCCAGGGCCGGACTCAAGCAAGTTTAAAAAGAATGAATTGAGAGATAAGCTTTATAGTAGGTTTCAACACCTAAAAGAAGTGGGTAGCAAAGGCAAACAAAAACAGCTTGCTATTGAGTTCGGATTATCTGAACAGCGAATATCGATATTATTGAAAGAATACAAAAACAAAGGTATTACATAAAGTATTACATACATACCACTAATAATAATAATAGACATATATATCAAGTATTTAAATTCCTTATATGTATTCAGATCCAGAATATCGAATAGGTATTTATTAATCTTTACATAGGGTTATAAGCCCTCATTTACCGTTATGGAACTAATAAATAGGGTCATGACGGTAACCCCAAACCTTCTAGAACCTTTATTAACCTTCAGCTCCCTTCAATTTCAAAAGCTGTTTTTTTTATAATTTGGAAGTGTCCTTTTTACCTTAAAAGTTCCTATTGAAGTTGTGGCGTAAAATACCTTAAACCAGCTTAAAAACTCATATTTTCAACAAAAGCATGGGGCTAATAATTAAAAAAGTTAATTTGCATGCCCTCACAGAAGTTAGCTCACTGCCACTAAGCTTTTACCCCAATTCCCTTTTCAGGTATGCTCGATAAACCAATGATTAAAAAGGATCTTTATGAATCAAGTTGGCATATATGAACAACTGATCACCCAATTGGTTGCGCAAAAGTTAGATCGTGAAATTTTTTATGTTGGTGAGCGCTCATTAGAAAATGGAGAAGCTGCATCTTGGTTGTCTCGATTTTTAACACGAATCATTGAAATAGCAATGGATTCTGTACCTAACGGTGAAAGCAGAGTTCTTGAGCAAATAAACTTAGCCAATAAGGTCATAGGATGGTTAAGCGATAATATAGGTGACAGTGAAATTGTCACCGAAAACTTAATCGATACACAAGGCAAGATACTTACTGCACTCCTAGATAAGCAAAATCCTGTTGCTTCTGATCTTCCTAAATATATCGAATCAATCATGCCCCTGACTGGACTAACTCAAAGTGAATTATTTTGTGGTAGTAACGTTGGTATTTCGCTTGAAACTGAGATTAAAAGAGAAATTCAGTCGTCGGACAAAATTTATTGGTTAGTGTCATTTATTAAGTGGTCTGGAATTAGGATTTTTAAGAAGGAGCTTGAGGAATTCACTCGCAGTGGTAAACAACTAAAAGTTATTACAACATCCTATATGGGAGCCACTGATGCTAAGGCCGTAGAGTTTTTAGCTTCACTACCAAATACAGAAGTGAAGCTCAGTTACAATACAAATAGGGAACGACTGCACGCTAAGTCATATCTGTTTATGCGTGATACCAGCTTTCATACTGGTTACATTGGCTCATCCAATTTATCTCACTCAGCCTTAACCAATGGCTTAGAGTGGAATTTAAAAATTACCTCTCAAGAAATTCCTCACATTATCGAGAAGTCTCTCAGTACCTTTGAAACTTACTGGGAATCGCAAGATTTTGAATATTTTGATGGCAACACACAAAGCAAGGAGAGGCTTAATATTGCATTACAAACAGCTAGAGGTTCGTTTGATGATAATGTACCTAGTTTTTATTTTGATATTAAACCGCACTCTCATCAAAAAAGTATACTGGAGAAATTAAAGGTCGAAAGAGAGCTGCATGGGAGGTATAGAAACCTTGTCGTCGCAGCAACAGGAACGGGGAAGACAATTATTTCAGCTTTTGACTTTGCAAGGTTTTACAACGAAAATCCTGAAGCTAAATTTTTATTTTTAGCGCACAGAGAGGAAATACTTAAGCAAGCAAGAAGCGCATATCGAGGAGTTCTTAAAAACAGCCAATTTGGGGAGCTATTGGTAGGTCAACATAAGCCTCAAAAGTTTAATCACCTATTTGCTTCTATCCAGAGTTTCAATAATCAATTTTCAAACTTGAGCTTAACTAACGATTACTTTGACTATATTGTCATTGATGAGGTTCACCATGTCGCAGCTAATAGCTATCGCCCAATTTTAGAGCATTTTGAGCCAACAATACTTATTGGATTAACGGCAACACCGGAACGCCATGATGGTGCAGACATCCTCAAAGATTTTTGCAACGTTATTGCTGCGGAAATTCGATTACCAGAAGCAATAAATCAACGTCATTTATCGCCATTTCAGTATTTTGCAATTGATGATGAAACAGATCTTACGAAAATATCATGGTCTAAAGGCAGATATGATGTTGCTGAGCTTACCAATTTGTATACTTTGAATGATCAACGGATAGTTAGAATTATTCAAAGCCTCAAGGAAATTGTTACTGACATATTACAAATGCGAGCATTAGCATTTTGCGTGAGCAAAGAGCATGCGAATTATATGGCTAAAAAATTTACTTTGAGCAATATTCCTTGTGGAGTGCTTACTAGTGACAATTCTAAAGATCGGGATATTCAGCAGCAGCGCTTGAAATCTAAAGAAATTAATGTCCTTTTTGTTGTGGATATAGTTAATGAAGGTGTCGATATCCCCGAACTCGATACCCTACTATTTTTGAGACCAACAGAGAGTTTAACTATTTTCTTACAACAATTAGGTCGAGGACTCCGATTAATCGAAGACAAGGAATGCTGCACCATTTTAGACTTTGTTGGCAACTCAAGGCCTGAATATGATTTTTCTCACAAGTTTAGGGCGTTAGTTGGCAAGACCAACCAAGCAATTTCGAAAGAGGTGAAGCAAGGTTTCCCGCATCTTCCTCTTGGCTGTCGTATTGAATTACACGAGAAAACCCAACAAATGATCTTGAGGAATATCTCTCAAGCAACGTTAAATAAAAACAAATTACTAAACCTTATTTGTAATTATCCTCATGTTACAGATTTACCGCTTACCCTGACAAACTTCATACGTATTTATCCAGATATAACTTTAGAAGATATTTATAAGGTAAAAGTTGGCAAGTTTGGAGGATGGAACACTTTAATTGCTGCAAGCAATCAGGACAATATAAATGCAGCAGAGTATCCCATATACGCTGCTTATTACAGGGCAATCAATAATAGATATCTAGGCAATACCTCTATCTCATATTTAAGGTTTGTTAAAAACCTATGCGAGTTAAATTTTTCCCTAACTAACCTAGTGAATATTGAATCCGTGCCTGCAAGGCACAAAGAGCTATTTACTGTTATGTGCCACTATGACTTTTGGGATAAAACAACTAAACAAGCAGGGTTTAGCTCGTTATCGTCTAGTATCGAGGCGTTAAACATCACTCCTCTTAAAAACGAATTACTAGAAGTCATCGCTTTGTTAATTGAACGTCTCGAAACACAAGAATTTTCAATGCCGACAGTGGAAAGCGAAATAGTTGATAATTCACCTCTTCAAATGCACGTAAGATATCCCAAAGAGCATATTTTGGTTGCATTTGGTGACACAACAATTGATAGAAAGTCTTCAAGTCGTGAGGGAATTTTAAACATTGCAGACGCAAATACAGAACTGCTATTTGTGACTCTTGATAAATGTGAAAAACAGTTTTCTGCAACCACCATGTATCATGACTATGCTATCAGCCCAACATTATTTCACTGGCAAACGCAAAACAGCTCAAAGCCTACATCAGGTAAAGGCCTTAGTTATATTCAGCAAAAGCGTAATAAAAAAACGTTTATTCTGTTTGTAAGAGAACAAGCTAAAGACGAGCACGGAAAAACAATGGGGTTCGTGAACTTCGGTCCTGTTGATTTTGTAAAGTATGAAGGTTCTCAACCTATGAATATTACATGGCAATTAAGGCACCCCATGCCAGCTTATATGTGGCATGAGACAGCTAAATTGGCCGTTGGATAGAATCGTTAATTACTTGAACTACATTGAATCAAACGATGCTTTATTTTTTCTCTACTCTCAAGAGGATAACGAGATTAAGTCTTTATATGTGATGGCATCGACACATGAAATTGATATGTCGATCGGATCGACATGAACTGCTCAGATCTAGGCTCGCTCTACCTCGAATTTTTAGCCATTTGATGGTTGACAGCTTAAAACCGGAGAAAAAGCGAAACTAAAACTTCATTTTTATAATGATATTGAAAATATAGTTTCACTATGAATGCTACCTGTTCAAGAATAAAACAAATTCAACAACACTTTTATGCGCATAAAAATGTAAAATCTCACACTTTTCTGCGCGTAAAAGTGTGGACTGAGTTATACTACAGGCAGTTAACAGTCTTAATTGGCGGGAAATGACAATGCAGCGCAACTTACTAAACGCCCTAATAGCATGGAAAAATCAACCGGTGCGCAAGCCATTATTGATCGATGGTGCAAGACAAACAGGTAAAACCTATCTGCTGCAGGAGTTGTTTGGAAACACCTTTACCAACATCCTTCGTATCGACTTTCTTGAAAATCCTGCCTACAAAGAAGCGTTCGATGGCTCACTGTCACCTGACGAGCTACTAATGAACATTGAGCTGTTGACCAATCAGGCGTTTAACCCAGAAACGGACCTGCTGATTTTAGATGAAATTGGCGAATGTGAACGTGCCGTTACTTCGCTTAAGTATTTTGCCGAAAAAGCACCGTCCTATTTTGTCGCAGCCAGCGGTTCGAACATTGGTTTGCTCAACACCTTCCCTGTGGGCAAGGTAGAACAATACAATTTACGACCACTGACCTTCCAAGAATTTATTTACGCATCCAACGAGCAGGCACTGATCAAAGCGTTTGATAGTCAAGCAAGCACACCGGCGGTGCACACTAAATTGATGGATAAACTGACGGACTACTTTTTTACGGGTGGTATGCCGGAAGCAGTTTCTGCTTGGTATCAGTTTAAGGATTCAAGCATTCTAGAGCGTGTTGAAAGAGTCAGTAAGATTCATGCCGATTTAGTTGAAGGTTATCGTCGCGATTTTGGTAAATACGCGGGCAAGGTCGATGCCACAATAATTGAATCGGTGTTTAATAGCATTCCAGCGCAGTTATCACTTGTGAGCGATGAGTCCGTTAAACGCTTCAAATTTAAACATGTTCTTGAGCGTAAATCTCGTTATAGCGATTTTGAAACCGCAATCCATTGGCTTAATAGTTGCCGCTTAGCCTTGCCAAACTATCCTATTGAAGGATTGCCGAAATCACCTCTTGCGGCCTATAAAAAAGAGAATATGGTTAAGCTGTTTATGTTTGATGTGGGCCTGCTCAATCATATGCTGGGTAGCAGTTATAAAGAGATCAAGCAACAAAACTATGAGCTATCTGTTTATAATTACAGGGGATATGTGGCAGAAAACTTTGTGCAGCAAGAGCTCACTGCCATTGGCGTTGAACCAAGTTATTCATGGAATGACGCCCGCGCCGAAATCGAATTTATTTTGGCAACAGATAAAGGAGATATCATCCCTGTAGAAGTAAAAAGTGGCAAACGTACAAGAGCAAAATCGCTGGCATCCTACGTTGAAAAATGTGCACCAAGTAAAACCTTTAAGTTAACTGGCACACAAGGCTCATCAACTTCAGAACGAACCAATATCGTGATGCCCTTGTATTTCACCCAGTATTTACCACAGAGATGGTAAAAGCGCTTTGCCTATAATCTCGAGATCTAACTTTCGATATTCAGCTTTATCAGGCGTGGACACCATTGCGAATGCCCATTGCACACCGTCTGCAGTATTTTCTGTCTTATAAGGTTTTGGAATTCAGCTAACCCCAAAAGAATTTTCAACCCTTGTTTCTAATTCTTTAGCGGATAAATCATTTATGCGAGATTTGATAGAGTTAAATGAATTCGATGTAACGGACTAATATACTTAGATAAAATGAAAGATAGTATACTTTCTAAAACACAAAATTTAGGCTCTCAAACCGCTTTGAATTCGACAAGGGAGGTTTAGAGTTGCCAGTGGTTAATAAATAGGGAATACCGTGTCTGAATCAATCAATTCTGAAATACATGATAAATTCATTGGCTGTATGCTTGGCGGGGCTATAGGTGATGCGTTTGGCGCGCCTGTAGAATTCATATCACGAGAACGCATTATTGCCTTGCATGGCAAAGAAGGCGTCACATCATTGTTACCAGCTTATGGCAAAGTTGGGGCGATTACAGACGATACCCAGATGACGCTTTTTACCGCAGAAGGTTTGTTGAGGGCTTATGTGCGGGGGAAGCATAAAGGCGCGACTTCGTGGTTAGGCTGTATTGGTCATGCTTATCAGCGCTGGTTACAAACCCAGTCCCACTCCTCGCCGAGTAATTTAACCATAAGCAATGACGGATTTCTTTGGCAATACCGAGAGCTCCACGAGCAGCGCGCCCCCGGTAACACTTGCCTAAATGCACTCAGCACAGCAGGGGGATTTGAAGAGTTAGCATTCAATGACAGTAAAGGTTGTGGGGGTGTGATGCGTGTTGCGCCTATCGGTTTATTTTGCTGGCGCTTAAAAGACAGTTTTACCCTTGAGGAATGTTTTAAGCTTGGCTGTGATGCCGCACAACTTACTCATGGTCATCCTACTGGCTATTTGGCCGCGGGGGCATTTTCCGCCATCATTTATCAGATATTAGACGGTTACACCTTAGTCGACGCCGCACTTTCCGTTATCCCAATACTTAAAGAACAACGCAGCGCTGAAGAAACCATTAGTGCCATCGAGCAAGCTTTAAGTCTATCGAAAACACAAAGCGATTATGCAAAAGCGATTCAACAAATGGGTGAAGGATGGATAGCCGAAGAGGCACTCGCCATTTCATTATATTGTGCAATAGTCGCCAATGATTTTAATCATCTGATGAGCATATCCGTAAGCCATGATGGCGATTCTGACTCTACTGGAGCTATCTCTGGCAATTTATGGGGAGCGCTTTATGGCGTGACAAGTATTGATCAGCAACTTGTTCAACAGCTGGAATTATTCGAAACCATCGCAGAGATAGCCAAAGATTTGTTTGAATTTCCAACTTGGGGCATTGGTCCTTATGCGTCAAACCAGAGTTTTGATAATGCCATATGGAATAAATACCCTGGATATTGAACCTTTGCTATTTATATTATCGATTTTATAAAGTCCGTATAAGCGCTACAAAAAAAGCCTATCGTCACGATAGGCTTTTTAAATAACCCAATGTAAGCTTGTTTATGCCTTCATTGGGTGAATAGATTTTATATTCAATCTTACTTTTCTATGACTGCAAATTTACCGTCGGTGTGCACAAATCCCCAGATTGTGTTGCTATCTTTAACATAGCCCCAGTAGCGTTGTTGGCAATTGGACACTTGGAAACCACCTTCTGGGTGTTGGTCTGTGATTCTGTAATAGGTAGAGTAATGGTCAGAATAACCACTCTCGATATAACATTCATCACTAAACGCGGGTACCCATGATTGAGTTGCTTCATCGAAACGGCCGATGGTTAAATCAGTCAAAGTATATCCTTCAGGCGCGGTCATTACTAATGTCATGGCGTCGGCAAAATCTAAACCATCAGCTAGGTAGCGGCCATTCCAATTAGCATCATTACCACTCGGGTTACCATTAGCAAGCGATGGATTTAACGATGCTTCAATATCAGTACCTTTGACAAATATTCCATCACGCGTTGTGTGGGTTGGATTATTCACTTGCTCACCGTTTTGGTTAACATAGGTTAACGACGCAGACTCACCTTGCGCTAAAACACCTGCGTCTACATCGATGATAGGCGTAACTAGGTCACCATATTGGTTAAAGTACGAACCTTCCTGGGTTTGATTTCCGCTTAGGAATAACACATCCGATAGAGTAGTGGCATCTTCATCGACAAACCAACTCATGGAGAACAATTCACGAAGACGCTCAACTTCACCAACAGTTGCGGCATATGAGCTGTTATACGTAAGGTTGTAGCCATCAATGATGGTTGCTTGAGAACCAACATAGCCATCTTCTGTTTTCGCTTCAGAGTGAGCGTAGTAGTTTTGATCTGGTGCTACAACTCGTACGGTCGCATCTGTGGTGCGCGTATTTTCATCTAACACTTGCCACTCAACTTGGTCACATGTTTGTGTAGTGCTCGCGCCTGCTACCATGTAATCGCCAGAATAGGTGCACCAAGCGTTACTATCGTAATCATAATGCGCGCCCAAATTCATATCCACTTCAGTTAAGCTATGGTCTGCGTAATAGGCCTTAGTGGTAATTTGACGGCCATTCACTTCAACAAGTACAAATGAAATACCATTGCCAAGATCAGAACTGACACTTGCGTATTTGGTACCTTCACTGTTGGTTAAATTCCCACCTGTAATAGTGTCGTAGAAGTTATTAATGAATAAGCCTGTTTCGTGATCATCGTGCATACCATAGAGATCTTCATAGGCCTTCCATGATGCGTTACCACCAATAATTTGGGTGAATCCATTGGCGGTATCTTTATCTTCTGATGTAGGATGAATTAAACTACGAGCATATTGGTGATCATGCCCTGCAATATAAGTAACTTGGTAATTGTTGAACAAGTTTAATATGTCCGCAGCCAATCCAGGTTCGGCTTCATCCTGCAATTGCAAGTAGCCTAATTGACCTATATCGTAACCATTCAAACTTGGCTCTTCTAGTTCTTCGTATGCGCTGGTTACCGTTTCTAAAGCATTGCTATAAACCGCAATTTCTTCAGCAGACACATTGTTTGCAATGGCATTATCTAACGTTGCTTGTGCCGCATCTTTAGCTTCTTGCAAAGCAATTCGATCTGCTACATAGGCATCGTAAATTTCGACTTGATAAGTTTGTGGGCGTTTTTTAGTTGATAACGGTTCATGTCCGAAAGCGACAATATGATCAACCTCTGCGGCATTGGCCGTAATGACTTCTTTTAACCATTCTCTTAAAATTGTCCACGTACCTCTGTAGGCGCTGCTATACAGCTCTGCAAAGTAGAAATCTAAAGCAATAAACATGGTTTTATCTTCAATAAAATAATAAACCAAATCTTCTGCACCAGGAAAACCTACTGCTTTACCGTTATCTAAATGTTCACGAACTAACGAACCTGTGTATGCTTGATACAGCTTATAACCTTGGTCAAAATCAACCTGCTCGTAACCTTCATAAGGGTTAATATCGTTGTAAACATTATTGACTGACTGACGTTCCCACTCTTGTTCGTTAGTAAACCATGCAGGCCAGTTTCTACCATTTACGATTTCGTGATTTCCACGTGCCGGGAAAACACTTACTCCAGCTTCTCTTAGTGGCCCTGCCACTTTTTCCATCCACTGCACATAGTCAGATTCAGCACGGTATTCGGTAATGTCGCCTGTGGCTAGAACCAAATCGACATTTAGCTCAATCATTTTATCGGTAACCGCTTCTACTAAAGGTAAAGGTAGCACTTTCCAGTCAGGACCAAAATCTTTACGATCTTCAGGTGCAACAACTATGGGCTCGCCGTCACTATCTACTTCGATATACGGGTGAAAAGGGTCTTCAACGTTAACTAAGTAGCTAATACCATCTTCATCCCAATCATTGGCTTTAACCGCGTCATTCTGACTTTCAGTTCCAGCATCATAATAACCATCACCATTGTAATCGACACCAACGTATTCTTTAATCGACAAGGTATTACCGTCTTTATCAACGTCAACATACAAAGACATGTTGTCATCATCTCGGCCTTGGGTATCTGGAAAGATAGCAAAGCGTAAAACCTTATCTGCATCTTCAGGTAGGATGTTTGCACCTGTTGTGGCATTGCTGCCTAATACCGGGGCTTGTGCAGTTAACGCATCTAACGTTGTTTGCAGGGCTTCAATTTCAGCCTGCAAAGCAGCAATATCTTCATCTGTTGAGGCACTGTTAGATGCTTCTTGTAAGGTCACTAACTCTGCAGTCATAGCATCTATTTGTGCTTGCATCGCAACAACAGTCGCGTTCAAAGTGGCAACTTCCGCTTCATTCGCTGTGTCTATGTTGTTGAGTTCGGTTTGCAGTTGTGCGACTTGCGCTTGCAGTGCACTTACTTCAGCGTCATTGTCGTCGCCAATGTTACAGGCGCTAAGCACACTTACCGCGGCTAACGTTAGAGTGAAATGTTTCAATTTCATGGCTGTTTCCTCATTAATAAAAGTAATTTTCATGGCGAATATCAGGCTTCAAGTTGGCGATATCCATCAAGGTTCTCTGCGCATAAGACGGCGCTAAAATTAATAAGGGGACAGGTTTTTTTATATATTTTTTCAACGCCAATTTGTCACTAAATTGTCACAATAAAACCGTATTATCGCGCTCCCGCGTGGTTGTAATGCTGACTATTGATTGGCCTGACTAGCAAATTTTCACTGAGCAGTTTTGTCTTACTTTTAGATAAATTTCAAAGTGTTATTGGTGTCACCAAATATAGGGTTAGGATTGCCTCGTATTTCGACTTTATAAGTTCGAGCGAATACTGTTATGAAAAAAAACGATCCTTTCATTAAGCTGATGCCGAAAATCAGAACCTTTGTACACGCGCGAACACAAAACGCTGATGTGACCAATGACGTGCTGCAAGAAACCATGTTGCGAACGATTCGAAATAACCTAAAACAAGATTCAGAACAAAGGTTGAATAATCCACTGGCTTACTTAATTACAGTTGCTAAATCGGCTTTATTTGATCATTGGCGTACGGAAAAAAAACATCTAAGCCAATCTGATATGGTCGACGAGTATACACAAGGTCAGCGATTAGAAGATGATTTCATTAAACTCGAGCAAGTAAAAATACTGTCAAAGGTAATGGATGAGATGCCGCCCTTAAGACAACAAGTATTTAGAATGCGCCGCCTAGAGGGGATGAGCAGAGAAGCAATTGCAACGGAGCTGGGGTTGTCGTTAGAGGCTGTAAAAAAACACATTAATCGTGCCATGGTAGATATTGCTTTATGCGCGGAAAAAAATGATTGGAAATGAGCATAAAAATTGTCACCTTTCCTTATGTTTAGACGTTTAATAAAGAAATTGATGCAAAATCATCTGGTACATTGAGAACAGTACATGAATAAACATACAATAGAGCAAGCCGCAGATTGGTTTGATCAACAGGACTCTCTTAACGCTGAACAAACTGTAGAATTTGAGCGCTGGTTAACCACGCCCAAAAATGCAGAGGCTTACCGCAAAATCAGTCAACTAATGCAATCAGCAGAACTGACTGCGGCAATGAATGTTAGTCAAAAACCTAGCACAGATGATAAAAACGCGGTCAGGAATAAGTCCCAGAATAACCACAAAGCCCATACTTTTAGTTTCTATCAATTCAATCCAACCAACATAGCCGCGAGCCTGTTCTGTATCGCGCTTATTAGCGCTTTTTTATTGTTTTTGCAAAATAAGCCCGATGATTCGTCGCCATTAGTCGCTGCACCCCACGCAGTTTATCAACAGCAAATTCAAGCCCCTGTAGGTGCTCGCTCCTCTCAAGTTTTGCAAGATGGTACACAAGTTCACTTGAATGCGAATAGCCAACTAAATGTGCAGCAAACCAGTACGTCTCGATATGCGCTAATGGAGCAAGGGCAAATATATTTTGATGTTGCCAAAGATAAAAATCGTCCGTTTGTCATTGATGTGGGGGACATGCAAATACGTGTGTTAGGCACCTCATTTGATGTAGACCATACCAATGCTCGCACCTTGGTTACCGTTTATGAGGGGCGAGTGCAAATAAACGCAGATGACGTGTTCACTCTAACCAAAGGCGAACAACTTCTGCTCGAAAATGGACAAGCCAGTAGATTGCCATCCAAACAGCTACCTATGCTACCGGCTTGGCGCGGCGGTTGGCTGGAAGTCGAACAACAACCGCTGCAAGACGTAGTAGCGCATATGCAACGTTACATTGAACAGCCTGTAGAAATTGCTTCTCAAGAACTGCTTGATCGCAAAATTAGTGGACGTTTCCCACTTGATAAGGCCGAACAGTCGTTAGCCCTAATTGCCAGCGCGCACCAATTCACTGTGATCTATGAAGCCGACAAAATCCTGCTTAGCAATTAGTAAAAACACCTTTATTCAATATGCATTCGGTTTTCTAAATGCTTTATTGTTAATGCTAGGATTTAGTTTCGCCATTAAAAGTAGATACAATAATCGGCAATACCGCCGTTATGCCCCGGTAAACGGGTTAATACTCAGTGTGTTTTTTTGTTTGCCCTCGGCCATGGCTAAAAACACCCAGTATTTGCAGACAAACACTGAAAAAAAACAATTTATTCAGATCCAAAACAGCTCGATTGAGGCGGCGATAAAACGCATCTCCTTAGTTTATCAAGTCCCATTTGTGATCAATGGCGTCGGCAATAACAGCGAAAATAAAGTAAATATCGAAGGCTTATATAGTCTTTCAGCCGCTCTAGAGAAAATGACCCGCCAAAGCCCATGGAAGTACGCTATCACCCCCCATGGCATTGAATTATCCCGAGCCGTAAAAAACCTCCCCAACACAGCAAAAAGCAACATCGATGAAATCATAGTAACGGGTCTGCGAGCTTCATTAGATAAAGCGAAACAGATAAAAACCCACACAGTGGCGGTGTCAGATGCTTTAGTATCTGACGATATGGCGAATTATCCCGATATTAATATGGCCGAGTCATTGCAAAGAATTCCAGGGGTGGTGATCACCAGAGAAGCAGGGGAAGGTCGCCAAGTCTCGCTTCGAGGAACTTCTCCTGATTTTACCTTAGTTACCATAAATGGCATGCCCGTGCTGGCAAACAACGATTCGCCGATGGACAGTCGTGTGCAAAAACAACATGATCGGTCATTAGATTTCAACGTGTTTTCATCTGAACTATTCAGTCAAGCGCAAGTGCTAAAATCCTATAGTGCAGAACAAACTACTGGCGGGCTAGCGGGTACGTTAGCACTGCAAACTAATCGTCCATTTGCGCAAAAAGGATTTCAATTTGTGCTCGCTCCACAACTTGGAAAGAACGAATATTCTGATAACACCGCGCCCCGTATAACAGGTTTAATCTCCAATACATGGGGTAATTGGGGGGCATTATTGTCCGCCTCTTATGGAAAAAGGTTCGTAGAGGAACGCGGTGCAAATACGATTAGATGGCGGGCAATCACACCTACCGGAATTTCACTAGACGCCTTAGCTCCCGAGGTACAACAAAGCTTCGCCAACAATGAAGTTATTATGCCGCGAGGCAATCGTTATTCGTTATGGCGAAGCGAACAACAACGGCGAGGGCTAAACTTGGCCTTGGAATACCAAGATGAGAAGTCTTCAGCACGTTTAGACATTTTACACGCAGCGTTAGGGGCAACTAGAAATGAGTTTCACCTATATCCACGAGGCGATCAATCAACACCTATAATACCTGGCATAACCGAATTCGTTGATGCCCAGTTGAACGCCAATAACGAGCTAGTCTACAGTGCTTTTAACAATGCCAGAGTAGCAACGGAAAGCCGATCCCAAGATACCAAAACAACCTATAAACAAGCGGTATTTAACAGCGCATTTAACCTATCGGAAAAATGGTCATTGGCGTTACTGATAGGATTAGAGAAATCTGACTTTGAAATTCCCACCAGCAATAAGATTTATACCCAAGGCATGTCAGATATTAGTATCGATTACCGCGCTGACCGATTTTTTGCGGATATTCAATATGCAAG
This sequence comes from Aliiglaciecola lipolytica, assembly GCF_018860635.1. Taxonomy (GTDB): domain Bacteria; phylum Pseudomonadota; class Gammaproteobacteria; order Enterobacterales; family Alteromonadaceae; genus Aliiglaciecola; species Aliiglaciecola lipolytica_A. The sequence goes on along the minus strand of NZ_JAHKPT010000017.1, from coordinate 58,734 downwards.
TGATCTAACTCAGCGAGATCTTTGGGAAATGCGAGAAATTGATCTAGAAGAGTATTTTGCGACGACCCGCTACCAACACGGCAGAATAGCCTTAAAATATCAATTCACACCTAACCTGTTATGGCAATTTGGAGCTGAACACACGACCTTTGACACCCAAACATTATCTATATATCAAACTAATTTATTGTTAGATGCATGGTCAACAACAGCACAATCCTTACCCATGGAATATACCCAGCTAGTTGATTCTCATCCTAACGTTAGTTGGTTAGGCTTGCAAACCCACGATGCCATTCAGCACTTTGGAATTGATCCCTATTCACTAACGAATAATGTTGCTTTGATTGAACAGTTTGATGACGACTTAACAGAACAAAAATCATCTGCTTTTTTTACATTAAAGTGGCAATACAAGCAGTTTACAGTGGTGGCAGGCAGTCGTTACCAACAAGAAACAACAGATGTTGTGAATGAATTTTCCCGTCTTGAGCATAGCAACAAACATGTAAATTGGTTGCCCAGTGTGAATGTGGTTTGGCGACCATCGTTAAGCTATGCGGTTAGATTCAGTTTGTCTCGTAATTTAGCCAGTCCTTCACTTAGCGATTTGAAGGGCTATGCTGAATATGACCCTACCGACCAAGTTATGTATGCCTCAAATCCAGACTTGAAACCCTATGCCTCGACGAATATTGACGTCTCGTTAGAATGGGAAGCAAGAGATCACGTATCATTTTCAGTAACGCCTTTCTACAAATCGATTGATGATTTTATTGCACCACACGCAAGATCATTAACACTCGCTGAAACGGGACTAGAAAACAAATGGCAATCTAACAATCTATCTGACAGCTCTGTCATTACTCTGGTCACTAATCAAAATGCTGAGTCAGTTTCTCTATTGGGTTTTGAAACAATGCTGCGCTACGAGTGGTCGTATTTAACATCTAGATGGCAACACGTCGGCCTAATTGGCCACTTTAACTATACGGATGGAACGAAGAATTACTACAATAACGACGCTGAGTTTTTGTTTCAAAAGGCGTTACCTTATTTATCGAAAAAAACCGCTGCGGTAACATTATATTACGACGACAAAACCCTTAGTGGGCGGATTTCAGCGTCCTATCGAGACAATTATATCCATCAAGTCAATCCAATGACTTTACAAGACGAAGATGAAACTGGTTTTCATTCCACCTTATATATTGATGCGAGTTTTAGCTTGCAGTTGAATCAGCAGTGGCAATTCAGCTTAGAAGCACAAAACCTTACTAATCAACGAGAAGAGCAATACAGTGATTCGACCGATCGAGCGTACAACTCAACTACCAGCGGTCGTACGTTTTATGTGGGTTTATTATATAAATATTAATCTGTTTAGTTGCGAAAAAAATGGATTACAACAAACACCTTTGCTGCTTGTATTTGTTCTCGCTTGCCTGCCTAATTAAGCGTTTAATATTGGCTATTTTTGGCATAAAGCTCTCAATTTTTTGATATTCATCTCGATAGCTTATTCTGCCGAGTATGCCTTTTTTAGCAAATAGTTTTAGTTCTGGCTTTAGCTGCTCATTAATCGATTGGATGTCCGCTAGGGTTTTATTTTGTACCTCGACGCTTTGTTTTTTAAACTTGCTGACAAAACATTGGCATAGATCGACACTTTCAGTTTTACTCACTTTTGAATCAAACAAGCCGATGAGCTCTTCACCGCTAATATCGTTTAGTACCTGAAATTGCGCCATGTAGATTACGATGGAGTGTTCGGTTTTATCTCGACAACTTGCATAAAGCGTATCAACGCTTAGTTGTTTGCTGCATGCGGTCAGCAGAATAGTGGCTAGCAGTAAGAAAACGAGTACTTTCAAGTTACTTCCTTGTCTTTAGATTTGCGCTTGTTGGCTAAAAACGCGACTGAATTAGAGTCTATCTAAACGCAAAGATTAACACTAATGCGTCAACTCTGTGAGATTAGCGAAACTATCCTTACCTTTTTTCGGCGCGTGTATCTCTCATCAATTCAATTAATTGCGTTAGGCTTGCGGTGGCATCTTCAGATTGTTGCTGAGTTAAATTATCTTCCACTTGTTTCGCTAATTCACTTATACGGTCGAATCCGTAGCTACCCGCAGAGCCTTTTAATTTATGCATAAGTTGCTGCACTTCATTCCAATTTTGCTGTTCAACAGCGCTTTGGATATCGCTAATTTTGGTCCCAAAGCTAGCTTTGTAGTCTTCAATTAATCGCTCAAACTCGCTGCTAGGCTGAGAGGTTTGGTGCTCTATTGGATTATGCGTACGCAAATCCATCAACTCACTTAATTTAGCGTAAAATGCCTCGGTCTTAATGGGTTTACCAAAGTGCCCTGTTGCCCCTGCCTGCATCACTTGTTTAATACTTTCGCTATCAACATTGGCGGTGAGCATCAAAATAGGACATTGAATACCCGAACTTAACAATCTGCGAGTTGTTTCTAAACCGTCCATATCGGGCATTTGCATGTCCATTAATACCAATTCGAAGTTATGTCGTTTCGCAAGCTCTAGTGCCTCAATGCCGCTGCTTGCTAAACTAATTTTCACACCGGTTTTTCTGAGTAAATAGGCGACTAACTGTAAATTGTCTTGGTTATCATCCACACACAGAATATGTCCCGATAGGCGTGGTATTTTTAGGTCGTTGTGTTGGTACTGCTGGGCAATATCATCGGCTTCTTTTTGGGATGTTAGCATTGCCTTATTGCGGGCTTCAGACCAAGGTAAATAAACAGCGAACTGGCTACCTTCGCCCTCTTGAGAGGTGACTTTAATATGCCCCCCCATAATTTCAATCAGTTGTTTGCTGATATATAAACCGAGTCCTGTGCCTCCATATTTACGATTAATCGCAGAACTTCCTTGAGAAAAGGCGGTGAACAGGCGCAACTGTTGCTCTTCACTCATGCCCACGCCACTGTCAGACACGACAAAAATTAAACGTCGTTTATAACTATCAAAATAAACCTGCAACTCCACCTGGCCTTGGTCGGTGAATTTAATGGCGTTGTTGCACAAATTAAGCAATATTTGCTTCAATCGAGTGGGATCTGTATTGATATAATGGGGCAACGGGAAGTGCAGTTGCAAATTGAACTGCAAGCTTTTTTCTTCAGCAAAACGGCGCATGTAGGACTGCACTTCATTTAATAAACTGACGGTGCACGTATCGATATTTTGCAGGTGGATTTTGCCTGCCTCAATCTTAGATAAATCCAAAACATCATTAATAATATTTAACAGATATTGGCCGCTACTGTTTATCGCTCGCGTTGCTTGCTGTTTTTCCTGAACGCTTGCTTGGCTATCATCTAGTACTTGGGTATATCCAATAATGGAGTTCAACGGTGTGCGTATTTCGTGGCTGACATTGGCTAAGAACCGATTTTTAGCTTCATTGGCAGACTTCGCCAACTCCTGCTCTTTTTGCACAATTTCAATTTGATATTTGGCTTTATTGGTTTGCCTGATTTCTTCGGCCTGATCTTTTATCTTTTGTTCACGCTGCATAACAGCTTGCTGCATGTTGCCAAACTCCAGCGCCAATTCGCCAAGTTCACTTTTTTCGGATACCTGAATTGCATCACTGTATTTGCCGCTGGCGACCAATTTAGCCGCATCCAGCAGTCGACCTACGGGTCGAGTGATACTGCGCGCAATATAGTAGGAACCAATCACCGCTAACAATAAACCCACCGCGAAGAATGGCAGTAACTCGAGCATAAATTGTCGTAAGGTATTCAACCAAGTCTGAATGGAGTCTTGCAATACCACGACAAACTGTCGACGATTATCTTCAAACAGCACAAATGGCAATAATACGGTGTCATGGGTGTCTACCGTTTGAAACTCGATAGCGCGATTTTCGTCTGGCAACATTAGACTGGCGTTTCTTATAGCATCATTTAACAATTCGTCGTTATCAATAGTCGATAGCGGAAGCAGTGCTTGATTATCGCTGACAACAGTAAGGTTGATATCAAGAGAAATTAAACTTTTAATTCGCTCGAACAGGCTTAAGTTGAGCTTTTTACCCATGATTAACCAGCCAATCACGCCGGGAGCACGAATAGGCTCAGCGGAAACCAAAAACGGCTGTTCTCCCATCATAGTGATCCAAGCTTGGTGTTTTTGTTCGTCACTCAGTTCTCGGCCTAAGGCTTGGGCAACTTGACTGTCCTGCCCACCATACTGGGAAATAAGCTTAAACTTTTTATCTAACACTAGGGCAATATCTGCGTCTATGCGGCTCCCAAAGTTAAATAAAATAGTACGGATAGATTCCTCATCTTCTCCTTGTCCAATGGCACTGCGCAGTGCCCAGTCTTTGGAAACCGTTTCTACATTTAGATCAAGTTGCGATTTGGCATTCGCCAACTCGTTTAAAAATACATTGCGGCCCACGTTCAAACGAGACAAAAATTGACGTTCAGCCTGATTATAGGCAGCGTTGTATATACTCAGCAGAGTTAACGCGAACACCATGCTAAACAAACTAACCACCAGCACAAATATTTTAATTTGTAATGGAGTCCAGATTAAATGTTTGCGTCTGCCTAAAATTGGCTTCAAATTAAAACCTAATAATTTAATTAATGATTAAAAAAACCTGCATTGAGGTTAGCCAGGTTGTTTGATTCTTCTGTGGGTAACTCTAACAGAGTGACCCGAACCTCAGTGCATAACTTTCATTGAATCAGATGTATATTTGACACTTTCTGTCAGACTTTTTGACAAGCGTCTAAAACACCTCCCCCACCAAAAACACTTAACCTTTTGTTTTTAAATAACATATCAAACATGGTTCGATTTATGCTGTATAAGAATAGTACAGTTTTTTTGATTGGTAACCCCAGAAGTATCAGGTGAAGTATGTCTTGTTTAACTCGTAAGTTGCAGCAAAATTTAACACGTTATGTCAAAAAGCACAGCGCTAACATTGCCGATAAGCCAGTGGAATGTGTAAAAGAAGAGTTAGTAGATAAGGGCCTGTGTCCGTCACACATCACCGACGACCAAATGCGCGAAATATTGCGTTGCGCTTATCAGTCGGGTAAATAGCCAGTAGCCAGCCAATCGCAAAAGGCATCTAAGTGCTAATACAATATGTATTTTGCACTAAATGCTAGATGGCTATATTTTCTTCAAAGTAACGATTAAAGTCGATGTCGAATTGGCTGGGCTTGACCCCCTTTTCAACCTTCATTTGGCTTTGGGTCAAGTCGATCTCTTTGATTGGTAAATAATTTCCAGTGCGGGCAGAATAAAAGATCTTCACAACAGGTTTCAATGGTGCCAATTCATTGCAACTGACCACCATACCCACTTGTTCGTTGTTTAGCTTCACTAGGCTGCCTACAGGGTAGACGCCAACACATTTAATAAACTTTTGCACTAAGGGCTGATCGTACATCACAGGTGAGTCAGCCAGTAATATTTTGAGGGCTTTTTGAGAAGACATGCCTGATTTGTAACAGCGATCGGCTGTTATCGCATCATAAGTGTCGACTATGGCTATCATGCGGCCATATAAGCTAATTTCATCCCCTCGTAAACCTTCTGGATACCCATAACCATCCAGACGTTCGTGATGCTCTGACATGATTTTTATAATGTGTTCAGGTAATCCCATTTCTTCTAAGGTTTGAATCCCAAGAAAGACGTGATCGCGCATAATATTCATTTCTTGATCGGTAAGTCGGCCGGGCTTGTGCAGAATACTATCTGGTATTTTAATTTTACCAATATCGTGTAAAAAGCCGGCTAACGCGAGTTCTTGCACTTCAATTTCTTGTAAGCCAATAAATTGCGCAAAATTCGCAAGCAATATCGCCACGTTAAGGGAATGCTCCAACAGATAACTGTCTTTTTCACGTATTTTAGTTAAACACATCAGCGCGTTGGGGTTACGATCGATAGAGCCAACAAGTTGTTCAGTAAATTCTCTAGGCAGTTTTAAATCAATTGGTAAGCCTTTGGCTACCAACTTAAACATCCTATTTTGAATTACTTTACCTTTGTCGTGTAATTGCTTAGCAACTGCAATTTCACTGTCAAAAGTAATATGTCCCCTGCGTTTAGTGGGCTGTTTTTGTTCTTCTGAGGGTTGATTATCTACGTCTGGTTCAGGCTCTGGAGTAAACTCTTTACTAGGATCAATAAGAAGTCGGATGATGCCTTTTTTTTTCAACTGGCTGACAATAGCGCGTTTAGTCACCTTTCCTTGGCTTTTGATTTTCATATTGCCACGCTGCTCAACAATAGCTTGAACGTACATGCCTGGCTTCAATTCATCAATTGAAATTTCTTTTAACACCGGCCGAAAACTCGTTGCTTAAAATAGATACGCTTAAACATAAACCACACTGCTGTTTGGTACAAGAACATTTACATAATCTTTAAATTTATCAAGTATTTAGTAGTTCAATTTAAATAGCATTTCTGCTAAGTCAGGTTGCCATTGAAATACCTTCAGTTTCACTCTGTTATTAAATACTGCAACATTCTCTTGTTGTAATAACCCTGTTTGCAAATTGGATTGCTCACTTTGCGCCGGAAAAGCAATTTTACCGTCTGCTCGAAGTACTCGATGCCAAGGTACTTGCAGCGAATCAGGGGCATAACCTAACGCTTTACCAACTAAGCGAGCCCGTCCCGGTAAACCCGCTAAATCAGCGATTTGCCCATAACTGGCAACCTTGCCAATTGGAATCTGTAAAACCGTATTCCAAATTCGCTCATAGTGCTGCTGATTCACGTTACTATGCTAATGGAAACTGCAAATTAAGTTGCTCAACATCAACCGGCTCGCCACGACGATTTACCTGACGATACAAACTCAGATCTGTGGGGCTAACAAAGCCTGCCACTCGCTCTAGATCGTTAAGTCTAGCTCCCTGCACAACCAAATAGGTCAAATAGGTATGTCGCAACGCCGCCACCGAAAACTGCTCAGCAAACGCTAAACCGGCATCATGGGCGATGTTTATCATCATCTGGTCGAGTTGTTGAGCATCGTGTCGCCCACCTAACAATTGACTTTCGGCAGCTTGATTGGCCCGCAAATTATCAACAATTTCCATACAATCGGCGGTCATTGGAACGCTTCGAGCATACTCTCCAGAGATCTCTAAAGACTGGGTTTCTGGGTCAACATCCTGAATCGTCACATTGAGTAATTCGCTAGGACTGACACCATTTAAAATCAATGAAATTGCCAATTTTCCGTCACGATTAGCCACCTTGTACAAACTTCCACATTCAGATTCTGACAATAAACGAGCTGCACTTGGCGCATTGTTTTGGGCTAATTGTAAGGGTGTTTGTTGATGTCCTAATTGTGCATTTTTTTGTTGCTCTAATGCGTGCTGTGCCGCCAATTTTTGCTCTAATGTCAGCCCTGAAGAAGAAGGAACAACATTGTAGCTTGTCATCGTTGGGGCTGGCGTTTTTTGGCGATGAATGAAACTGAATAGCAGCAGCGCAAACAAACTCACCAGCGTAGCTGCAGCTAAAGCAATCGCCGAATCTCGCCAATAATTAGGGGATATTGGGTAAGTTGGAACAAAGGGTTGCTCCAATACGTTGATTTTTGCTTGGAACGGCTTTTGTACTTCAGTTTCTACCAGTTGATCCTTCAATTGCTGAGCTTGTTCTTGCAACTGACTTAGTGAACGCATTAATCGGCCGTATTCTTCTAGCTTTTGATTAAATACCTGTGCCTCTTTACCCAAATCATCAAGCTGAATTTCTAATTGTTTTTGCTTCTGTTCAGAGGCCACCACTGTGCGTTGTAGATCTTCCACAAATTTCTGCTGGCTTTCAGCGGCGACAATAGCATAACGGGACTTCAACTCTTCTAATCTGCGTCTTTTGTTGACGATGCTTGGATCTAAGCGCATGTATTCAGCGGTATATCGCTGCGATAACTCGTAGAGTTCAGCTTCAGTATCTCGTATTGTACTGCGAATATCGTCCAGTCTATTTTTGTCGCCAGGGTGAATAACCGAATCTCCTTGGGCGATACTCTGTTTCACACTTTCTAAGGTTGCCGCAGCTTCTGCTTGCTGGGTCTCAGCCGTGTCTAACGCGGCCCCCATACTTTTAATCTTTGACAACGCGCGGTTTTCATCGCGCTCCATTGAAATAATGTTATTTTCTTCACTATACTGCTCCACTAATTCGCGCTGCTCGATAATCTTCTGTTCCAGCGCAATGAGCTTTTCTTGTCCTAGTGATAAATCTTCTACCGTATTTTCCTGAGTTTCTTCTTCTAACCTCGCCAAATACAAAGCCAACCATTGTTCAAGCACAGGTTGTAAATGGTTTTTGTTTTCGCCAGTGGTAAATAGATTAATAATCCGGCTATCAAGGTGCTCTTCAGTAGACACCATATTGGCTAGCTCTTCGGTGGTTAAATTTAACGAATACTGCTCAGCCAGTTGTGTGCTTAGACTATCTAAAATTCGGTTGCTGGTAAGACGCTTATTGTTGAGGGTTATTTGCTCTTCAGGCACAGCGGTTTGTTGATTATTCAGCTGCTGAGCATAACTAAAGTGAATTATCGCTTGGCTTTGGTAGATTGGTGAGCGGGTCCAAATCCAAATCATAGCGACCACAAATACCAGCATAAAACTGATACTCAATACCCACCACTTTTGCTTCTGAAGTTTTTTACTTTCTTCCTCAGAGCGTCTATCCATGCTGTCTGTTCCAAATTGTGGCGGGATCACTTCCACGTTTTCGCTAAATGACATGTTTTATATCCATATTCCTTAAACGAGCGTCTGACATTAAGACAAACACACGAAGATTTTTATACCTAATAGATTATCAGCTATAGTAAGGCTCTGCGACTGATATTAAGTTCCAAAAATAATAAATTTGGATTCATTTTCGAGATACAAAAACCTTAACATATTTCATGACAAACTCTTACGTAAAACCAGCAATCAAAAAACGAGTCATTTGTCGACGCTGTAAGTACCCGCAAACAGTGTGTATTTGCGCGTTTATTAGTGAGGTGAAAATCCCCCTGCAATTAACAATATTGCAGCATCCGTTAGAATCGAAACATGGCAAAAACACAGCAAGACTCATTCCCTTGTGTATTGAAAATAGCGAAATATTCGTAGGCGAAAACCAGCAGGATTTTATTGATGTAAAAACTCAAGTCATGGCTGCTTCTCAAAATACTTGGGTGTTGTATCCCCATGCCTTTAGTCAACCGTTGGAAGAGCACTCAAAACACTTTCAGAACGTATTACCCGATAGGTTAATAGTGATAGATGCGACTTGGCGTAAAGCGACTAAGATGTGGCAGTTGAATCCTTGGTTACATGCTTTGCCAAGTTGGCATTTTAATACCCTACCTGACAATCAATACCGTATTCGCAAATCTACACTTGAGCATAGTTTATCTTCATTAGAAGCCACGGCCCAAGCGTTGAGCATATTGTGCGATACAGATACTCAACCTTTGTTAACCTTGTTCGACGCCATGCAAAGGAAACAAGAACGGCATATACCAAATTTAGGGGTGTGAACAACCACAAAGAGCTAAGGAAATTGGGATTTATTTTTGACGTTTAAAATGAAACCAGTTGGGCAACCTACCGACAATAACAACATAGTATGCAAATATCCCTAAAGCGGAAAAAATGATTCCACTGACACCGGGTTCCCGCCAATTTTCGGTAAAAAGTGAATAGACAGAAAAAGCAATAACCATCAGCGTAGGTGAGGCCACAAGAGCGATCATGACGCGCACGTTCGCCGGTATTTTCACCGCCTTTTGAGTTTCCACATTCGAACTTGTTGACGCTTTAGCTGATGGCGAATTTTGTGTCATGTTTTACCTTCTGTAATCATTCACTGTTGCAGAAAATCAATCACACTTTTGACTGTAGATTCAGGATCTTCTTCGTGGGGAACATGTCCAAGTGTAGCAAAAATAACCAGCTCACTGTTTTCAATTTCCTCTTGAAAACGTCTTCCTAATTCGACCGGAATAAGGCGATCTTCTTGCCCCCACATAATCAGCGTAGGCTGCTTAATCTCTGGTATTCGTTTACTTAACTCACTAGGTTGAGTTTGCTCAAAGCGCGCTTCTAACGCTTGCCTATTTCCAGTACGAGTGGTCAATTGGTAATAACGGTCTACCAACTCAGGTGTGACCTTGCTTGGGTCACCATAAACGTTTTTAACACTTTTCACCACTAAACTACGAGGCAACATGTCGCCTATAAGTAATTTAAGTAACGGTTGCTGGGTTATTGTAAACGCTAAGGGTACCGACGTAGATTGGTATGGATAACCACTGGCATCGACTAAAACAAGCTTTTCAACACGTTGCGGGTAAAACACTGCGGTTGCCCATGAAATGTAACCACCTAAGGAATTTCCCGCCAATACAAAACGATCAACCCCAAGGCTATCCATCACATCAATCACTGTCTTGCTATAACGCTCAATGGAATAATCATTTTCTGGGTTTGGACCAGTTAAACCAAATCCAGGCAAGTCAAACCGTATGACTCTGCGCTGAGACTTTAATGCCTGCGTCCACCCCTCCCAAGTATGCAATGATGCACTAGTACCATGTAGCAGCACTATTGGAAGAGGATCATCTTTTGGCCCTTCATCGCGAAGATGAATTTGCATTCCATCTAGCTCAATAAACTCTGAAGGTGCTGGCGCCCATAGAGGCGCAAGTTCAGCAACGGTTTTATCGGGTTGCTGAAAAAGGATAAGGAGTACAACATAAATTGCCACCAGCAAAATCAGTATTGAGCCCAAGAACGTCATTATGCGTTTTACCATTTACTATTCCATACTACTTCTGTGCACATTACATTCTCCACTTCCGGTTAATCTCGTCTGTTGCCGCGGAGTCTGTTGTAGCAACACAAAACTCAACACGATTAGTGGAATGTTTGTTGTCACTGGATTAAATGCTTCCACTAAAATTTGCGGAATGAAAATTAACGTGAATATCAACAAAGCTGCCAAATTAAGAGCGCTAAAGTAAATGAGTAACCTATTTTTGTAAAACAAAATCAAAGCAACCCCCAAAATTATCTCAGCCACACCGGCACATCGCGTAATTATTAAACTTTGCTGGGGGAAAACCCAAGGCTGGCTGTCATCAACATTTCCAACGGCGCAACATGCAACAGCTTAGGCACTAAGCCGTGATAAATCCAAGCCAAGCCTATGGTAAACCTAGCTAGTTGCACAACCGACACAGTTAACAACATTCAAACTGTTCAAAGCGTAATTTTTTACGATAAAGGTAGCTAGAAACCAGCAAAGGAAAAGGACAAATGAAGGCGAAAAGAGGATTGTAATCGATGAAAAATAACGTACACAACACGCAGCCAATGCCACCACAAATCAGGTGAAAACGATAAAAAGAAATACTCTCTTCGTAGGCATCAGGAAACACTAACTTTAACAGTAATTGGAATAGCCCCCAAATGCCAACTGAACTCAAAATAATACCAAAAACAATTAAATAACCAATCTCAAAACCACGACTGATCATTTCCATGCCAACGATAAAGCCAGAATCTATCACTGCGATCCATAGCGCAACAACCGCGCAAAAACCACAAAGAGATTCGAGCAAAAATAGGTTTTTCTTGGCTTTTTTCACCTTGACTGAGACTCGTTCATCAATTTCATCTGAATAAAATACTAACACGCAAATACTGTGTTTTTAACACCCTAACAAAGGCAGATGTTTAATTTTATGGTATTTAAGAGTGAGTGCTATGCAATGGTATAGCTCAGTTTCAGGCAATTCGAGAGCCAATGGCAACAAAATTGCTCGATTGCCAACAAACTGCAAGCGTCTGCAGTACAGTTCTTTAAAGGTTTCTATTAACTTAGTTTGGCAGTTAACATAAATGAAGATATTGTTTGGATCTTTAGGCTTCCAATCCATTCTTAGGGTACTACCGGTTTTGCTAAGGTAGCTCGGTTCTCCCCACTTCAACGTCTCTTCGAGGTATTTTACTTCGGGGGTATTAGTTGCCACACGTAAAATTAGGTCGCGTAAACATAACAACTGGTTGCGTGGTTTTTGTGGGTAACTATTGATTCGGTTTAGCACCGACTGCCCTTGCGTAAAGACCATATTGCTCCTGTACTCAGGTTAATTACCCACAAAAATGCAAATCAATTTCGCCACTTATGGTAAAACTAAAGGTGACTGTTTTTGTCACCTATACTTAAGGTTTTAACCATTCCATTGCGTCTTCAGGATTGTCAAAGTACTTTACTTCACCGGAAATAAACCAAGTGCCAATCTTCGCCGCATACTGTTGCCATTTTTTACTGCCATAAATAGCGATTTTGTTGAATTCATTGTTGTACTTTAAACCAATTTTGAAATCATCCCAAGCCGCCCTTAAATCCCAGCCTTCTAGTTCAGTTGCATCTATGAAGGCGTTAACTTTCGGATCTTTCACTTGGGTTAGCGCAGAGTCAATAAGTGGTGTGATAATTTCGTAATCTTCGTGAGTTAACTTTCCAACAATTTGCATGGATAGGAAAAAATTCTGTTCTACTCGTTCAATACCAATAGATAAGCCGTGTTTTTTAACTTTCATCATACTAATTCCTTATGCCCAGATTAAATTCAAATGCAGTCTCGTATTGCTGACTGCATTATCAAATTATACTCGCTATGAGGAATACATTTAGGCTTTCATGGACGTTTTCAAACCCATAACTTGATTGAAATCAAAAGAAACGAATTTAATTTTCGTCAACTTTTTAGATTCATCGAGTCAGTGCTACTGTAAGCTCAAAATTAACCTTCTTGTGATTGGATTGACGATGCTAGCCAGAGCAAAATCTGGATTGCACAAAAAACTTATAAAGGAGGATCCACTCGCTCAGAAACAGAAGTGTTGACTCGATACCATCCGGCAATTGAATAGCGATCACGTTGCGCTGGCAAAACTTCATGGGGAAAATCTTCACTTAAGAAAACCACTATGGTTCCCATCAACGGAACAACTTTAATCCCTTCAATGTCGTTATCGTCGGTAAACAGGACTAACTCACCACCGTCATCGATTGCCCAACCAGAATTAAGGTATGTCACTATTGATAACACACGCTGGGCTTCGCCTTTAAACGCATCATAATGACGTTTGTAATACATTCCGGGGGCATAATGCGCAAAGTGACTTTCAAACGAAAACAAACCAAGAAACAATCGGCTATTTAAATAGCGTTGTAGCTGGGCGGTCCAATTTAACCACTCAACTTCCTCTGGTGATTTTCCGGTGATCCAACAAATTTCGTCGGTTCTGACAAATTCATTTTTCAGGTAATCATTTCCTCGGCCAATGCCAGCAGCCTTAAAACGTTGCTCGTCCATTTTCAGCTGATATTGGCTCATGGAAGTGCAAAGCGCACTTGGTAACGCAACAGGTTTAATGCTGTACCCTTGGTGATATAAATCATCGGCAATAGCCGCAAACAAGGTTTCGTCAAAACCACTGTTATCACTTTTCAGAACCAAAGATTGGATGGCGCTCACGTTTGTTACCTTACAAAAGCCTAATTAATTTAAATTGAAAGAAAATGGATGATTATCTGGAGATGCAAAATGCAAAAAAACGCCAATTAACGCTTAAAATCTGTGCAATACTCGCCAGGGTGGCGAGTATACGACCATTTGAACATTTTACTAAGTTTATTATTTATCTAAAACGTAATTACCGCTTACGCACCAATTATAAGCCTGTAACGACATAGCAGTAGCGCGTTTTTTTATAGGGTTTAGAGTAGGTCTTTAAGAACAATTAGCCACTACCGAGCGCGCCTCTTGCCAAGCAGTGTCGGCATCAAAATCTTCAATAAGACCATTGCTGTGTTTTTGTTCTGTAAACGAGCCTATGCCATGTTGGATCATGTAAGTGGGTATATAGGTAGGCTTCCCTAGTTTTTTCAGATGTTTACAAGTAGCAGAATTATTCGATGTTTTCTGCATTATGTAAGTTAATAGTTCATTCAAGGTTTGTTGTTCATGGTCGCCAAAGGAATTCATTCTCAATACCATAATTGCTTGGTGGCCAGAACGATCTGCAACTCTACGAGTATCAAAATAACCATAGCTCATAGCCACTAAATATAGATCTGACGCCTTATCAAATTCATCCTCTTCAATGCACTCTGTTAAACCTAAAAATAGATCGGCAGGCGTGTGCGACGAATTTACATCATCAATGCCCACGCAACCTAGCGCAGTGGATGATTGCAAATTACCTTGCGTTTCATAATTCACGGTTTGGGTTGGAGAGGTTGGCTGACAAGCTGCCAAACATAATAACAATACACATGTGGCTAGTCTTTTAATTTTCATGCACGACTTCTTTTAAAATGAATATTAGATGATCTCAGAATACCAGAGTGACAGTTAGCTACTAGTCACCAACATGTCACTAAAAAGTGCCAAGCAGAAACCAACTACAGCTCCTAGTGGCGGTGCCCAGTGTTTAGCCAAACGTGATTGTGGTCCAATATCTTGAAAAATAATATACAAAATTCCACCTGAGGCAAACAACATAATTGCGCCTAAAATTGCTTCATAATCTGATAAAAAAACGTAACCGATAATCCCAGCAATAGGCCCCAATGGAATTAATGCACTCATGGTTAAAAGGGTTTTAAAAGATTTGTTGCCGTTGTTATGGTTAATTTCTCGGTAGCTATTAAAACCTTCAGGCAAATTTTGTAAACCAATGAACAATGCTAACAAAGGTGCCACTGGGGAACCCAGCGCAACTAAACCGCCTAGTGCAATTGCTTCGGGAATATAATCCAACATCATTCCCAGTAACTGCGGTGAATCATGCTTTTTCAAGCCGAGTTGCTTTTCAACAATAAAAAAAGCCACTCCGCCGAGTAACACAATCGGGATAGAGAACATAGAATGGCCCATACTGGCAATGCCTTCAGGCACTAATACAACTGACACCGCACCGAGTAAAATGCCACCGCCAAAAGCAATCACACCATGGCGTACTTCGCGCTCAATCCAAAGCGGGCGAATATGGTCAAAGCTAGCCAAAATTCCACCGATGAGAATACAACTCCCCGATAAACCGGTAAGTAAGATGATTGTTAGTATTTCAGACATTAAATTCCCACCCAGCAACTAAGATGAAACTATGATAGCAGTATTTTTTAGTTGTCTTTAGGTTCACCTCGATCACATTTTTTGCAATCCAACATAAAACCCAGTTTGGCATTCCTTCCTGACGCTGTTTCTACCCAAGGTCTATTGGCCCAAGGCGGGGTGTGTCTGACGTGCTGATTGTGACCACAATCAAGTTCGGCAACCCAATGCTTTTGTTCGTCTTTATGATAACCCTTGATAGCCTGTTTCATGGTTTTATGTAATTTAGTAATAATCTGTTAAGTAAAGCAGTTAAATCGCCATTAAACCAATCCCGCCTAGCAACATAATTGCATAGTATTTGCCCCAGAAGGAAAATAAGACAATAACCAGAAATACACAAAAGCAGCCAAACTCAAAATTAGGCTTAAAAAAAGCGCATGCCAAATAGCAGCAGTGGAAATAAAACTAATAATAGATAGCGGCACAACGAATAATAAAGTGGGAGGAACGGGTTTTGCTACGACATCATGTAACGATAACGCAGCAAGCAGTAAAAAGATTTTAACCATCAAAAACAAATGAAATGCATCCTGTGCTCATTATCGAGTTAAACAAATCACCGCATTTGTCGGCTTTACATCATCGATTATCTCAATCTGTTTTAACCTGAATAAGATCGAATTTATTTCCATACAAATCTTGAAACACCACAACAGTGCCATAAGGTTCTTCGCGCGGCTGTTCATCAAAGACAACGCCTTTGGATTGCATTTTTTGATAATCTCGCCAAAAATCATTGGTTTGTATAATCAAAAAAACGCTGTCGCCAGCTTGATTTCCCATAGCAGCAAGCTGTTGCTCTGACTCTGCTTTGAGCAACAACAAACTTGAGCTGGTTGAATCTCTTGGCGATATCTGAACAAATCGTTTACCGTCACCAATATCGACATTTTGAATAACGTCAAATTCTAATTTATCAGTATAAAAATCAATAGCATTCGCGTAACTATCTACCAATAAAGCCACGCTGCTAATATGCTGTTTAACTGACTGACTCATTCATTACATCCAGTTTGTTTTAAAAAATAACCGCTGAGGAAAGCTAGATAACAGCTCAAATTACTTATTCGGATGGATCGGCAACGCTTTTATCTTCGGCTTTTTTGACCCGTATTTTATTGCCACCCAGATTTTTATAATTTAGGTTTTGAATCGCAGCCTTAGCCTCTCTAGCGTTAGCCATTTCCACAAAACCAAACCCTTTTGATTCGCCGCTCACTTTGTCGATCACCAAAGTACAAGAACCAACTGTTCCAAATTCTTGAAATAATTCTTTTAATTCATTTTCTGAGGTACTACGGACTAGATTACGTACTAATATTTTCATGTATATTTCCTAAAAGCGCTGTTGATTGAGGATTCGCTTTAATATCTCGATTTTAAAGCGTAATACTTTGCAGAATAGCAAAACTCTATATTCAGCTAGGCTAATTAGGCAAAAAGTCGATAAATTATAACACTTATAATGAAAAACAGGGGGTTAAAAAGAAATTTGGTTTCTTCCATTCTCTTTGGCCAAATACAGTAATTGATCGGTTCGACGAATAAACTCGCTCACATTATTATCATCATTGGGATAAATTGAGTGCAATCCAATACTGGCCGTTAACATCGAACATATAGGTGAATTTTCGTTAGCTATGTTGAGCGAACGAATTTGCTCCAGTAACTCGTTAACTAATGGCTTAGCTTGCTGCAAATTTGTATCTCCATATACGAGTGCAAACTCTTCTCCGCCATAACGAGCGCACATATCGCTTGGTCTTTTAGCAAACTTTTGAAGTATCTTACCAATTGATTTTAAACAGCTATCTCCAACTTGATGTCCATAGCTATCATTTAATAATTTGAAATAATCTAGATCGATTATCGCAAGACAAATTGGCATGCCATGTCGATGACATCGCTCCCATTCATTTTCTATAAATTCATTAAAATAACGACGATTAGCGATACCAGTTAATTCATCAATACGCGAAAGGTTTAACACCTCTTCTTCAGCTAACTTTCGTTCTGTAATATTTTGATGGGTGATAACAAAGTAGGAAACTCCAGATATGTTAAAAGGAGATACTCGCATCATAAACCAGCGTGGCTCATCAGGACTATGGCAAGGATATTCTAAATAAAAAAGAGATGAACGTTGCTCGATAACGCTTCTAATACCGTTGCCAGCATTAGTCCCAAATTCATCTCCAACCGCCGACGCTTTATCGCAAACATCTAAATAATTAACTCCACGCCAATCATTGCCAACCGAACACGCATTATTGTTGCCAAACGCAGACCAGCTTTTATTGACGTATTTAATCTCACCTGCGTCATCAATAACAACAATATGTTCAGTGATTGTATCAAGAACTAAGCTTAAAAATTCAAATGAATTTTCCACTCTCTACTCCAAGGGTTATTGATAATTGCGCTTTCATTTTTACTGCTAGGTTTTCGCTGATAATAAGTGTTTTTTTCTAACGCCTCTAAAGTTTTCACGATTAAATAATTAGAAAACTCATAGGCTTAAAATCAATATTCAAGTAGCGAGATTAGTAGCCTACATAGAGTATCACAAAGCAGCTTATTTCAGCGCTTATCTAAATAAAATCACGCTTTATTTGCGCGAATTGACCGCAACCACTGCGACAAGATGAATTTATGAATTTTATATTAAATTCAACAGTTTAAGACATACCATTATAGCCTTTTTTAATGCAAGTGATATAATTAGCCGTCTTCTAATTGGATGACCAACTTAAGATAAACGTCAATCTTGGAAACCTTATGACAACGCACAAAGCAACAAACACTCACTTTCGCAAAAAAGCAATTACCCTAGCAGTGGCCAGTACCTTTATTGCCACTTCAGGATCAGCACTACTCTCATCTCATGCCTATGCACAAACAACAAATGCACAAGCAGATGCTTTGGAAGTCATTACCGTCACGGCTCGTAAAAAAGTCGAATCAATACAAGATATCCCAGGGGTTGTTAATGTACTTGATGGCAAACAACTTAGAGCTAATGGTACAGCTGATGCCCAAGCGTTAGCCCTAAATACTCCAGGACTAATATACAGTGAAACCTACGCTGGGGCGTCATCTCCTAGAATCACCATTCGTGGTGTAGGTGATGATGACTTTAATCCAAACGGCTCATCATCTGCCGCTATTCATGTAAATGGTGTTTACCAAGGTACCAATGGCTTGTTAAACGGTCAGTACTTCGATATTGATAGAGTAGAAGTATTAAAAGGCCCACAGGGTACCCTATACGGACGTAACGCGACCGCTGGTGCAGTGAACATTTTAACTAATCGTCCCGATGTTGATTTTGGTGGCTACGTTGATTTAGATGTTGGTAATTACGGCCTATTTCGCGGTGAAGGCGCTGTGGATATTCCTATTTCTGAAGACTTCCTAGTTCGTATCGCTGGTCTGTATGAATCATCTGACGGTTTTTATGAGCACTTAGGTACCGGCCCAGGAACTGGATATACCTACGCAGAAGGCACAATTGCGCCGCAAGAAAGTGTAGCGGCTCAAGGCGACTGGGGCGGGGCCGATCGTATTTCAGCTCGTGTAACTGCTGAATGGACGGTTTCAGACAGCACATTGGTGACAGCTAAAGTCACTATGGGAGAAGATAACTCTGAATTAGCTATCCCGGATGTCACCGTGGATAACTGGGCGGAGTATGCAAGCACATCAGCGTTCTTTTTAAACCCACAAGATCCTGCACTTATTGAATTTGCCAATGCCTTAGACAACGACCCTTTCACTGTCTATTCCAATATGCTACCTAAATTAGATTCAGATCAGTTTGGCGCAAACCTGCAAATTGAACACGAGTTTTCAACGGATATGACGGGAACTGTTTTAATTGGCTATGAGTCACTTGACCGTGATTACACAACCTCTGACAACCTACCATTTGCAGTTGCTGATTATTTATTCAGAAATGAATTTTCACAATTTACGATTGAAGCTCGACTAGCTGGGAGCTATTCAGAAAACCTTAACTGGTTGCTTGGCGCTTTCGCCTTGCAAGATGAAGTCGACTTTGGCACTAACTTATTGTTCTTAAACTCTGGATTGTGGCAAACCGACGTGCAGACAGATTATATTCAAGAACGTGATTCTTTTGGCCTGTTTGCCTCATCAGACTGGACCCCAGTAGATTGGTTTACGTTAGAAACGGGCATTCGTTATTCATCAGATGAAGTCACATTCGAAGGACAGACTCAAAACCTAGACCCTTATGGTGTTTACGGTACTGCACCGACATTTTTCCCTGCAGGTGACGTGTATATTGGTGTGCCAATTGATCCACTATCTCCACTGATGTTTGATGAATCTTTGGATGACAGTGAAGTAACGTGGAAAATTAGCAGTATATTTACGCCGGCACAGCAATGGCGACTATATGCAACAATTAGCACTGGTTACAAAGCAGGTGGCTTTGACGGTTCAACCATATTGACACCCGAAGAAGCTCTGCCGATTGATTCTGAAACCTTGATTGCCTATGAGCTAGGTTCGAAGTATCGTTCAACTGACGGCTTGCTCTCTGCAGAAGCCAACCTGTTCTATTATGACTTTTCTGATTACCAGTCTACGGCAACGTTATTCGTAGCAGGAGCCAGTACCAATGTTCGCGCTAATGTATCAGATGCCACAATCAAAGGCGCTGAATTTGCTCTTACTTTATCGCCAATTGATGGATTAGATATTCGTGCAGGTGCAGCGTTTGTTGAATCGGAAATCGATAACTTCCAAGGTGAAGATGCAACTATTGAAGGCAATGACTTACCGTTTTCTCCAGATGTGTCTTGGAATATAGCTGTAGTTTATGCGACAGCCATCGACGATAACTTTACTCTGCGTACACAAATTGACGCGAGCAATACTGGTGAGCACTACCAAACCATCAACAACAATGATCAGGTCGACTCTTACACTGTAACAAATGCGCGCATAGCGTTGGAAACAGAAGATTGGGAAGTGGCATTGTGGGTAAGAAACCTGGCCGATGAAGACTACAATGTTGGCTTCTTTCCGACCACAGGATTATCTCCAGATACCTTCTTAAAGGGTGCTCCTCGTACCTTTGGTGTGAACATGTTAATGCATTTCTAAAAAACACCATGGATACCAAAATCAACTGCTGATTTAGGTGCATCATTAACAAGGCGATATGACATTTCATATCGCCTTTTTTATACTCCGCCGAAGCTAACGTTAATCCTTTAAAGCGACAAAAATAGCGATTAAAGAGATCATCCCAGCATAACGAAAAGCCGAGCCTAATACCGGCACCAACATCGACTCTGAACGCCACAATTCAAACCAGCTTTCAGCAATAATAATGAAGCCACCGAACAACATAATAATAGCCACAGCACACCCTGTGAGCGCAATTTGTTTTGCTGCGTTGAACACCGTACTGTTGGCATTATGCGCTCTCCACATGCGAATTGAACCCAGCGTACACATAACGCCAGTAGTCAATTTTGCCCCCAAAATTAACAGTGCGCCAATCCAAATAACCAAGGTATTTGAGGTGGCTTGCCAGCTTTCAGTGCCACCAGTAACAGTTACCATCGAAGTCGCAGCCCCGACAGCGGCCAATGTACCGTCCCAATCTATTAGGTTGTGAAAAGACCCAACAAACCCCCAAAGTGCAACCGTAAGAATCATGATCGATTTTGCTCGTCTGAGCATAAACATCCCTCCCGCAATTTGTCATTACTTTCCCTACGACCATCTGACATTGTTCACTTTCGCATTTACACTTAACGCCTGCAGATATGCGTAGATCATTTTTAAAGCTTAGTCCAAATTAGGAAAAATCCAAAAATAGCGAGCACAGATTAGATTGAAAGGGAAATCATCAGCTTGGAAGGAAATAGCGGCTTAACAAGCGAATACTTTTTAAAGAATTTTGGGGTAGGCCATAGCATAAGTGTTTTTGCCTGTGCGTTTAACTTTATACATACTAGCGTCGGCCATATCGAGCAACGTTACGCGGTCAAGTGAATGTATTGGAGCACAAGCGATACCAATACTTGCTCCCACATGCACTTTGGTGCCATCTTTTAAAACAATTGGAGCACATACGGAAGCCATGATGCTGTCTGCTACTATCGTTAAAGCGTCATCACTTGGACCTATATCACGCAAGGCAACAACAAATTCGTCACCGCCTAGCCTTCCAACCAAATCAGTTGATCGACGCACCGCGTTTTTCATTCGCAAAGCACATTCAATTAATACTTTATCACCCGCTTCATGACCGTATCGATCATTGATCTGCTTAAAGCCATCAAGGTCGATACACATAACACTCACAGCGGTAGCATTAGTCCGGCATTCTTCCAAAAACCGCTCGATAATAGCATGACTTGAGGCGCGATTATTCA
Source organism: Aliiglaciecola lipolytica (assembly GCF_018860635.1). Classification (GTDB taxonomy): domain Bacteria; phylum Pseudomonadota; class Gammaproteobacteria; order Enterobacterales; family Alteromonadaceae; genus Aliiglaciecola; species Aliiglaciecola lipolytica_A. The sequence continues at coordinate 37,077 of NZ_JAHKPT010000017.1, read as the reverse complement.
GCCCGGTCAGAGCATCATGATCAGCTTGATAACGCACCGCGGTTTCGACACTCTTACGCTCGGTGATATCATACATAACACCTTCGGTCGTTATTGCCCTTAGGGTATCCGTTACCGAAGGACCAGCATGAACCGATATCAAACAATGTACCCAACGGCGCACATCGCCTTTTTGCACCAATTCAAGATCGCCTGACACCGTTTCACCAGTGCGAATAGATTCTTGCACCATTGCACGAACTTTGTCTGGTTGACCAAAAACCCGCTCAATAAAGTTATCATGTTTGAGCTGCTGCATCCCTGATAATGACATACCGACAACTTTTGACACCGTTGGATTGCTATTGATCAACAAACCATTTTGGTCTAAAACAAAAATCCCCGCACTACTGGAATCGAATATTTGACGATATTGTGATTCCATTAATTCTATTTCGTGGCGTAATTCTCGCTCCCGAGTCAATGCAACTGTATTCGAGTCTAGCAACTCATTAGCACTATTAATCAATATGCCGATCTCATCTCCACGATGCAGCGAAGGAGTCTCTAAACGCTCACTAGTGCCAGGCGACATTATTCGTAATTGCTCAGCCAAGCGTGTAATAGGGCGTGAAACCAAAGCGGCTACAACCGCGTAGATAAGAATAGCCACTAATGCTGTTTGCCCAACCATCATCCAAGCCAAGGTTAATGCTTCTTGTTTCGCAACCTTAGCGATTTGGTCTTGGTGGGCATAAATAAGCAAAAATCCAACGATTTCCTTTTCATCAAAAGGAGAGTATAAGACTTGTTTTACATAGGTATTTCGAGTGGTATCCAGATTATTTAAAGCGCGGGGTTCGGCCTGCGGATTTTGCGCCAATATATCGCCATCGGCAGACTCAACCTGCACCAAAGCAACCAAAGAATTACGGGCTAACCCATTAACCACTTCAGCCAATAACACAGAATCTGATGCAAACGCGCCAATAGCAACGGTTTTTTCAACAGCTTGAGCAAGATCCGTAAGGGTAGCTTGACTGGTCGAAATTCCGCGCTTTTCACCTAAATGATAAGCAAATAAACCTGCTGCAATCGAAAAAATTACAGCGCCCAAAATGATGATTAGCAGAAGGCGAGTTTGTAGACCTGCGAAAACGCCAAATCCGCGTTTAGTATCATTCAAGGAAGCTCCTTAAGGACCAATATTGCTCGCAATGAATCATCTTCTGGCGCTTCGCTTAACCAACCGATTCCACTTGGATTACGCTTGAGTATATCAATCATTGCTTTTTCGTTAGGCAAAGGTTGTGGCGGCATACTCTGACCTGAAAACATCAAACGAGACCAGTAACTGTTAACTTGTGCCATGCTCCACCCTGTTAGCGCTTTATAAAAAGCCGCACTATTAGGATCGTCTCGAGGTAAATCAAAAACCAATGCAAAATCGCCGTTTGAAAAGCCTCGACTGCGTCCCATGAAAAGGTTTACCACCTCTTTTTTTGTCATGTTTTGTTGAGGATTATTAGCGTTCACTACAATATAGAAGTCTGCATGCGCCAGTTTGCCAAACAAAATGAGCAGCATGAACAACGAATAGCGTAATGTTGTTTTAATTAACCCGTTCAAAATACAAAATCCAATAGCACACTGTAGACGTCTGCGTTAGCTGATTCGAATGTACCATTTGTCCACAATCTGGCCCCGTATTCATCGATACTAACCTGATCCCATTGTATTTTTAACGCCATGTCATGACGGAAATCCCAGCGACCGCCCAACGAAAATGTGTGCTGATTAGCGCCAGAACTATTTACCGCAATTGCTGATGCAGAGGCTAAAGCTTGAGCTTGAAATGCACCTGTCTCACCGATAATAGGCGTCAGAGGTGTTGCCCAATCAGGAGTAGAAACGGGTAATTTTGGCGTAGAAATACGGCTATAGCCTGCAAAAAAGGTCACTGCACCAATTCGTCTTCCAAAACCTACATATCCAGCAGTAAGACGAGTAGATGGATGGCCTGTAACCTTCGTCAATTCAAAGGTCCACAACCAATCCAATGAGTCATAATTCATCGCAAAAGAATGATAAATCCCATGGGAATCGCTGCTGTCTAACCTAGATTGAAAACTTTCCACTTGGCTTACAATTTGAGGAATTGGCAGGGCTGTCAATGAGTTGAGCCCGTCGAGTAAAGGCACCAAGGGCGCAGGGTTATCGTCTAGACCCGCATAGGCAAGTCCAAGACGTAACGTTAATCCATTGGATTCGCGAGACACCGTGAGTCCGTAAATCGGCTTCACTGAAGTCCGGCCGTCAAAGGCCAAGTCTCCACTATGTGAACGCCCAGCATAGGCCTTAAAACGCCAAAAACTATCGTCGAATTGCATATCTTTGTTGATATCAATACCGTCTAGTGAGTGTGGTAAAGAACCATAAAATTCCACTGGCGGGCGTGCAAACGGATAAGCAAAACCAACGTTGCGATAATCTGCCGATAAAAATGCGTCTATATTGACCCGTCCGACTCGCATGGTTAAATCGGCTAAAGGTCGGTACGCCGCAAACGCCCATTCAATGGCATCACTTGCTGGAGCATTACTAGAGCGTCGCTTCAAAACAAATTGACCGACCAACTCAAACTGCGCATTTGGCGCATAGTTAAACTGCAGGCCCAATCGAGAATCAATATCTCCACGAAAGTCACCATCGTTGGCTGGTTGAGAAATATCTCGCCTAAAACCCCAGTCGCCAGGTCCATCGACGTTGGTAACTCCCAAAGTTCCAAAACCACTGATCCGCAGAGCAGAACCCGTTCCTTGATTAGATTGTGCGATTACACTAGTGGTAGACAAACACAACGTAACTAAACATAAAGAACGTAGTACTAAATATTTATAAAATTTAAATCTGAACATCAAAACGCTCTCTCGACAGAAAAACTCTTCAAACCGATGATTATATTTATGAGTGGATTTTTCTGACAAAAGGCAATCAGACAAATGTTAGGTGAATATGGTTTTAACAATGCAAGCATGTATAAAATCTCGTTACTATCCTTTAACTCAACAAACCTATACATTCAGAATAGCACAAGAAAAAATATGGGATAAAAATATTCCAAATAATCATACTAAAGTATGACCTTTTTAATTCGCGCCATGCTTTTGTTTAACTACGCCTTACCTATAGTATTTTTAGAATACCAAGGCTCAAAATGTACTAACATCTTTTGTCCATTTTGAGCCCATTTGAAGGGAATAATAACCTGAGGTTAGGCAGGCATTTTGCGGGCTAATTCAAAACTGTCGTTGAGGGTTCTTGAAAATGCCACCTTGCCGATTTTTTTCCTAATCCCTGCACGTCTAAGTTTTAAAATCATGCGTGGCTGCAAACTATTAATGATTAATCCAATATTTTTTTGCTGTAAATCATTGGCGATGGACTCCATGGCCACAATCGCACTCATATCCAGCAGCGTAACTTCAGACATATCGAGGATCACAACCCGCACATCAGGCCGAACGGAAGCAATGGTTTTCAGTGCTTTATGTGCCGAACCAAAAAACAATGCACCGTTAATATCATATACGACCGTATTGTCGGGCATGTCATAGTCCCCGTGGTCGGCCTCAATCTGAGAAGTTTGCGTAAGACTTATGCTTCTTCTTATGAACAGCATTGCCGCTAATCCAATACCTACGCCCACAGCAATCGTCATATCAAACAATACAGTAAGCAGAAAACACAAAACCAAAACAACTACATCATCTCTAGGAGCAATTTTTAAGGTCCGAATAAAATATTTAGCCTCACTCATATTCCACGCAACCATCAATAACAATGCGGCCATGGATGCCATAGGAATATACGACAACAAAGGAGTTAAAAGTAGGATGCTAAGTAAGATGAACAAGCCATGGACAACTGAAGATAGCGGCAAGCTTCCTCCAGTTTTAACGTTCGCTGCGGTACGGGCAATAGCTGCTGTAGCAGGTAACCCACCAAATAATGGAGCGATAATATTACCAATACCTTGACCGATAAGTTCATCATTTGAATTGTGTTTTTTGCCCGACATTCCGTCGGCAACAACGGCACATAATAAGGATTCAAGTGCACCCAATATAGCGATAGTTATCGCTGATGGGAGCAACAATCTAACCAATTCAAAACTGATCCCGATAGGCGCACCATTCGCTCCAGGTAAATTCCAAGGCCAATCGAAGGACGGTAGAATAGGAGGAATACCGTTTCCTACAATGCCATTGATATCAAACGAGAAGCGACTACCAATAGTGGCAACAGAAAAGTCAGCTACATACAAACTGAGTAACCAAGCGGTAAAACTGGCTATCAGTAAGGCAACCAAGTGCCCTGGAATTTTAGAACGAAACTTTGGCCATACTAACAACACCGTTAAAGTTAAAATGCCAATTAGGGTTTCTTGCCATGCAAGAGTAGGCAATGCCATAAAGATAGTGGTTAACTTATCAAGATAGTGACCGTCGAGAGATTCAATCCTGAGCCCCAAAAAGTCACCAATTTGAAAGGTGGCAATCACCACGCTAATGCCTGAAGTGAAGCCAACGATCACTGGATAGGGCACGATTTCAATGAGTTTTCCAAACTTCCCTACCCCCATCAGAACAAGGATGAAGCCTGCCATAAACCCACTAACCAGCAACCCGCCTAAGCCAAACTGTTGCACTATCGGCAACAAAATAACCACGAAAGCGGCTGTTGGACCAGAAATATTAACTTTAGAGCCACCCATTAAGGCAATAATGACACCTGCCACTATTGCGGTATACAGACCGTGCTGTGGTGGTACGCCACTGGCGATGGCCAACGCCATAGAAAGGGGAAGAGCAATAACACCAACGGTTAAGCCGGCCAGAACGTTAGCCTGAATCTCATGGTAAGACGGTTTACTTTGTATCGATTTTCTAAGTGCAGATAGCATTTGGGACCTGATTTAAGTTGTGCTCTAACGAGACTCTAGAAAAAGTCGTTAAATTACAGTCATATCACGCATTCACGTAATTAATTTGATACAAAATCAGCGAGCCTGTTGAGGGCAGGACTTTGGTGGCAATAAGTTCGAGAAAATAGATGCCCGATCAACTCAGTAAGGACACATTAAAGGTCACATTGAATTAATTTAGTCTCTTTTAATGCTGGAGGGATATGACTATGACCCAGTTTGAAGAGCACTCGAGCTGAACCATGCTTGTACAGCAATACTCTGTGGAATATTCACCATACAATTTTATGCTCGATTTACCACTACTTTAGTTTTCTGTCCAATTCCTAAAAGCGCTTTTACGCTGATATCAATATCGTACGTTGAACGTGAAACCAACTTTTTCTGCTCATTTGAGCTGTTTAAGTGTTTTTTAGTCTATTTAGTTTTGAACTAAGTAGACTCAGACAACAAACCTGTAGTCTGGCTAAATTATACTCTAAAACCCAATGCTGGAGCAAAAAAAATTGGCTAAAAACCATTAAAAAAAAGTGAAAAATCACATAATTTTTAATCCTCTCAGCTACAACCACCATTTATTAGCAAAAAATGACTCTTGTATTTATGCCTACGAATCAAGGGTATTTTTACAAAAAATTTTAGACATAAAATAAATAAACTGACTGTTATCTATATCTTTTTTGAATAATTGGCGGTGCTCAGCATTGTAAGTCACAAATTCTAAGCAAGCATTAAAGAGTAAACTCTAATCAGTTTTAAAAAGCAGGAAGTTAGTTGATACCCATGTGGTTATTCAATTTAGCGGGCATCTAGACCGAAAAATAGGCTAATCATTTGATTTGTATGTTTAAATTAACTGATATTTTCTAATTTACTACAATTTACATTCACAAATTTCAACGAAAATATGTAAGACCTTAGGCTTATCGTAATTTTTTAAAAGCTGATCTATTCTACGCCCTCAACATTCATTTGCTTTAAATAAAGCTATTTTTTATTTTTTAAGAGCAACTATGTTGCCGGGGAAATCATGAATACCACGCCGCAAGATGAGATTACATCTGGAGCTGAAAAGGTGACGGAGAATCAAGCCGTTTCCGATAGCTATGAAAAACTTCACAAACCGAGCTCTGAATTCGCAACGAGAGACGAATACCTAGAGCACGAACTGCAAATTATGCAGCCAAAACGCTGGCGACCTAATCTACCGTTTAGGGATTACCGTTTTGAATTCGAAGACACCATTCCCGCGATGGCAGCCACAATTGGAAAAGTAGTAATGGTTGCGGCCATTGCAGCTACCTTTGCTGGCGCGCTAGGGTTGGGCGATGAGTTTGTTTTAGAAAATGTGCGCTACGAGTTACTCATAGTGTCCTTTTTCATTATTTTGTTTTCGGGTTTTATTTTGCCTACCGCTAATTTAGCCGGAACCCATGGCCCGTTAATTCCGTTAATCCCCATTGTTGTCGCCACTGGCGGACACCCGATGGCATTTGGACTACTTATTGGTGCCTTTGGATTGATATTGGCATTCAGCAAAGGCGGAAGTCTGCTCGCCCGACTCACGAGTAAAGGAGTATGTGGCGGCCTACTACTTTATTTAGGCTTTATTGGCACGATTTCGCAGGTTAAAAAGCTGTTTGTTTGGGCTGAAGGTATTGATAAAACGCACATTGCTTTTATCGTTATTCTGGCCACAATTTTACTTTACGCGTTCTTAGAGCATTATAAAAAGCGTTGGTTAGCCGTGCCCTTAAGTTGTGTTTTAGGCGGCTTTACAGCCTTTGCTTTAGGTGCACCATTTGAGTTTCACACTGCACCTGGGCTACCGAATATGAACCCAATGTATTGGTGGGGAGAAAACACGGGGTGGATGTTGGGCTTACCGACCGCCGAAAGTTTTATTGTCGTGTTACCTTTTGCAATTCTTGCTGTAGCAATGTGGTCTCCCGACTTTTTGGGGCATCAAGTGTTTCAAAAAATAAGCTACCCAGAGCGTACTGAAAAAGTGCAAATGAATATTGATGACACTATGCTCAGCGCCTCAGCTCGACAAACCTTTGGTTCTATTTTAGGTGGCGCTAACTTCGCTTCGTCTTGGGGTACTTATATCGTCCCAGCCGCCATTGCTAAACGTCCAATACCTGCTGGTGCGATTTTAACCGCGTTATTCTGCGTAATTGCCGGAGTTTGGGGATATCCAATGGATCTCGCCATCTGGCAACCAGTACTGTGTGTAGCATTAATAGTAGGGGTTTTTATTCCGCTTCTAGAAGCTGGCATGGAAATGACACGTGAAGGCAAAACCACACAATCTGCGGCGATAGTGGTATTCGCTTCAACATTGGTGAACCCTGCGTTTGGTTGGTCTCTGACTATGTTGCTTGATAATTTAGGATTAATCGGCTGTAAAGAGAGAAGCTCAGAGTTAACTCACATGAGCCGTTGGATTATTCCGCTTGTCATGTTTGTTATATTAACCAGCGTAATGGCTATGGTTGGCATGTTACCGGGCATTCCAGCATTAATGCCTAGCTTTAGACACTAACTATTTGTAACACGGCAAGCGCAATTAGAGCGCTTGCCGTATTTTACTTTGATGATTAACCAGACGCGTGCAAGCTGATCACAATCGACTTATAGGCTGGTGTGTTACTTTTATCTGCAACACTGCCAATGGGTATCAAATCGTTGGTTTCAGGGTAATAAGCCGCTGCACACCCTCTAGGAATTGCATATTCTACTAGCGCAAAATCAGTCACTTCTCTAACGCTCGCCTTATCATTTGGCCAATGGCTACGAATAGTTACTTTTTGACCGCTGTGCAACCCTAATTCAGCAATGTCCTGTTTATTAATGAACAACACCTTACGCGTACCACGTACGCCACGATAGCGATCATTATTAGTGTATACAGTGGTGTTAAATTGGTCGTGACTGCGAATGGTCATCATCAATAAACCCCCTTCTGGCACCTCAACATTATCAATACTGTGCACCATAAAGTTTGCCTTCCCAGTAGCAGTGAGGAAGACACGAGCATCTCGCACACCATTGGGAAGTACAAATTCACCTAACGCATCAATTCGTTGGTTAAAGTTTTCAAAACCGGGGATCACATTAGCAATATGATCACGAATAAGACGGTAATCATCACGCAAGGCTATCCAGTTAACGCTATCGTTTTTAAGGGTGTGGTGCGCGAGTTGGGCGATAATATCCACTTCACTTTTCAGCAAATCTGACGCAGGCGGTATTTTACCGTGAGAGGTTTGAATAACGCCCATCGAATTCTCAACGGTGATGGTTTGAACACCGCCCACTTGAGTATCGATTTCTGTGCGCCCTAACGCAGGTAAAATCAGTGCTTGCTTGCCAGTATAAAGATGCGAGCGGTTGAGCTTAGTTGACACCTGCACCGTTAATTCGCATTGACTTAGCCCTTGTTCATTGGCTTGATGATCAGGCATGGCCCTAAAAAAATTTCCACCGAGGGCAAACAGAACTTTAATTTGGCCTTGCTGCATACCATGCACAGTCTCAACTGCATCAACACCGTTGTCTCGTGGAGGGTTAAAGCCAAACTCTTGTTCAAGTGCATCTAGAAATTCAGGATTCGGTTTTTCCCAAATACCCATGGTACGGTCACCCTGCACGTTGCTATGACCTCGCACTGGACACACACCGGCTCCGGGCTTACCTAAGTTGCCTTGTAACATTAAAAAGTTGGTCATTAGCTGAATATTGGCCACCGCATTTTTATGCTGTGTCATACCCATTGCCCAACAACAAATGGTTTTTTTCGATCCACAGGCAATATCTGCGGCCTGTTCAATAAGGGCTTGGCTTAAACCACTACCTTGCTGGATGTCTTTCCAGCTCGTTTGCTCGATATCGGCTTTGAACTCATCAAAACCGTGGCAATACTGCTCAATAAAATCGTGATCCAATACCGGCTGATGTTTGTTATCACGCTCAATTAATGCCTTACACAAACCTTTTAATAAGGCTACATCGCCATTTATTTTCACCGGCAAATACAAATCTCGAAGGGCGGTGCCGTTGCCAATAACACCCGAGACTTCTTGTGGGTTTTTAAAGCGTTTTAGACCTGTTTCATCCAGTGGGTTAATGGCTACGATTTTAGCGCCATTACGTTTTGCATCTTGCAGTGTTCCCAGCATTCGCGGGTGGTTTGTACCTGGATTTTGGCCAAACACAAAAATTGCCTCGGCCTGCTCTAAGTCTTCAAGGCTTACTGTACCCTTGCCCACTCCAATGGTTTCACCTAAGCCCACGCCACTTGATTCATGACACATGTTCGAACAATCGGGCAAATTATTAGTACCAAATTTACGCACAAATAGTTGATATAAAAACGCAGCTTCGTTGCCGGTGCGTCCAGAGGTATAAAAGGCAGCTTGATTAGGGTTATCCAATAAATTTAATTGCTTGGCAATTAATTCAAACGCACTGTCCCAAGCAATTGGTTGATAGTGTTCTGCGCCCTCGGGCAACCACATTGGCTCAACTAAGCGCCCTTGATCGTTTAACCATCGGTCGGATTTTTCACATAACTGACGAATACTATGCTTGGCAAAAAACGCCCCATCGGCTCGTTTAGTGGTCGCCTCATCTGCTACCGCTTTTGCACCGTTTTCACAAAACTCAAATGTAGCCCGTTTATTTAATGGATCAGGCCAAGCGCAACCAGGACAATCGAACCCTTCGATTTGATTCAAATCAGACAGCAGCCGCGTACCTTTAAAGGGCCCAGCTTTGGAAGTGACGTTCTTGTATGCAGAAATGACGGCAGGGATGCCTGCGGCCCACTCTTTGGGCGAACTGATTTCAATACGTTGACTATCTGCTGGATCAAATGAAGGCGGTTTTCCATTAGCCGGTGACGCGGTTTTCATGTTGGCTCCTAATATTAAGGTTCGCTGAAATTTATTCGTTATGTCTTTATAATGTCGCACAATTGTTCAGTTAGAGGCTTCTATGATTATACGCGATAATCCCCATTCACTGCGCTTGTTTTTTATTATAAGGGGCTCTGTTTTACCTCTTGTCTACCTTAGAATAATTTTTATCACGCTATTAGGCGCTGGAGTCGCGCTTGTGCAACATTTTTACCCTGCAACTTTTCCCAGCTTCACCCTCGCTCCAGTGGCGCTATTTGGTGTCGCGTTGTCGTTGTTTCTTGGTTTTAGAAATAACGCAAGTTATGACCGCTGGTGGGAAGGGCGTAAACAATGGGGCAAACTTATAGTGGCATCTCGAAGCCTTTCGCGAAAGATGGTCTCTTATGTTGACGGTACGCAAAAACAAGGTGCTGAAATGCAAAGGTACGTAATAAACTTAATTATTGCGTTTAGCCACGCGCTGCGTCACCAATTACGTAGCACAGATCCATGGCCTGACATTACTCCTTACATGGCACAAAATGACATCCAGTTTCTGCGGGATGCTCAGAGCTTAACCGATGGAATTTTACGTTTAATTGGTGCAAAACTAGGGGAGTGTCGACGCCAAAATTTAATATCAGACTTTTTAATGCTGAAAATGGACGAGCATATGACGGCAATGGCAGATGTGCAGGCCTCATGCGAACGCATTCAAAATACTCCATTACCCTTTGCTTACATGCTGCTTGTTCAGCGTACTGCTTATTTGTACTGTTTTATTTTACCCTTCGCCATCGTTGCCTCACAAGGCTTAGTAACGCCTCTATTTAGCGCAATAATTGCGTACACATTTTTTGGATTAGATGCATTAAGCGAAGAATTAGAGGAGCCGTTTGGGGTATCAGCCAATGACCTGCCATTACATGCGATGTCGAGAACAATTGAAATAAACCTGTTGGATATTCTAGGCGAAAAAACACTTCCTAATCCTATTCAAGCCCATAACCATCGATTGGAATAGACCATCAGCCATAACAAAGCTGCAAAGTTAGGTTATTAAGGTAAACATTGCAGCTGAGAATTGGTTTGGCGTAGCCTCTGGCAATCGCCTATGGAAAATGAACAATGGAAATTAACGTTTCCATTGTTACACTGCGGGTAAGTTTTGCGCTAACCACTGTTTAAATTGAGGTTTTGGTAACGCCCCTGACAAACGCGCAACCTCCTTGCCATGATGGAATATCATTAACGTTGGAATAGAACGAATTTGATAGCCACCAGCCGTGTGCTGATTATGCTCTGTATCTAATTTTAGAAAACAGGCTTGAGTAGACATTTCACTCGCCACTTGTTCAAAAGTGGGTGCAAATTGTTTGCATGGGCCACACCATGATGCCCAGAAATCAACCACTACGGGTAAACCGTTATCGGTAATAAAACGGTTAAAATTCTGGTCGGTAGCGATAACAGGATGGTTAGAAAGCACCGGTTTTTTGCACTTCCCACATAGAGGTTTATCATCAAGCTTGGCTTTGGGAAGGCGGTTTTTCGCATTACAATGTGAACACACAATTTGAATAACTGAATCTGTCATCTTAAACCTCAATGAAAACCTACATTATTACCTTCAAACATTGAAAGTGCAGGGTTTAAGTTAATATGGGTTTCGTGCGGTTTTAATTCAAGTAGAGCAAGATTAACTATTTGCTGTATAAAGAAAAATCATTCAATTTAGGTTAATGATTGCTGTGCTAATGCCTAAAAAACAGTCTACTGTTTGACGCACTCAATGGGCATCATCCTACCAATTTCAACAGTCAGATTATCGCCTTTTCCACGAATAGTATTAGGGCCATTGCTGTAAATGAATCCCGAACCACTTTTTTGCTGAAACAACTTAATTTCATCTGAATTTCGCAACAACACTGCCACTTCTTGCTCAGTGTAAAAACGCACTCGTAAGTTCTCACCGTTGACACAACTGAAGGCCACGTCATAGTCAGGCGTTGATATATTCTGATTCGTCGTTGTAGTACATCCAGCTAATACACTCAGCTGCAGCGTGATAAAACCAACAATGACGCCCCTAAGAGTAACTCCATGTCTTTGGGTAAAAGCACGATTGGCTATCGGATTAATATTTACCATGGGATACAACCTCCTTGCGGTATGCGATAAATTCTCAACTTTAACTTTTGAGTAGGGATAATATTTTAGTTAGGTTATTAGCGCTAAAAACTCAAAGACATCAGCTGTAATGACGATATAGCCACAGACAGAATAGAGAAGCTCTCTAAGTCTTTTCTGTGGCCTGCGCGATCCGCTTATTTAATAAATTTGATACTAAGAGGGTACACCCAAACCTCTCCATTATTGGCTTTGATTGCAGCAATAATGGCAAACACTAAATTAAGTACGGCCAACACAATAAGCCCTAAAACACCGATAAATACAAACACTAAAATAGCGCACACTATCGAATAAATAAAAACACTAATCAGCCAATTAACGGTTATCTTTCCATGTACGTCAATAAGTTCATTTTTATCTTTATTGGTAGCCCACATGACGATGGGTAAGATAAAACCCAAGCCTGGTATGATAATACTAGTTAACTGACTTAAATGAATTAACATACAGTAAGTGTTTAACGGCATTCCCCAATATTCTTCTTTATTATCATTCATATCACTCTCCTTGTATTGAGTATTTCGGGGGGCGGCAGAGCCCCATTGGATTAATTGTTAAAGTCTTTTGGTTAACTGTTTTACTATTGTCAGATATGTCATTATACAAAGCACAAATTATGTTTTAACGATAATGATATGCAGGTCGAATGGCAAAAATAGCGATGTATATAACTGACCATAAGATACCAAATTCTATAGAATATTCTACGTTTCTGCGTTTTAAATATTAGCTAGCCACAAACCCAACGAAGTACTAAAGCGGGGGTAGAGGAATAGCGCAAAAGCTCTGTACAATCACCTTGTCTGTTTATAGCCACTTTTAACTATTTAGTTACTGACACTGCACTCATACATTTAATATTAAATTCAAAGAATGGAAACCGTTTCAATTTCCATAACAGAGTTGGCATTAGCGCGTTCGATGATTTTGACTAATGCGGATTGAATAACCTCATCAACCCTCGCATCGGTTTTGCTTGAAAAGCGCTCTTCTTGCACCTCTGCACCCTCTTCTAATAAAAATTGAACGGCAACTTCGGTAGCTTTATCGGTACTTTGACCAAAATATTCCAAGGTAATTGTTGGATAACCTTTAAACCCCTTTTTTACCTGTTTCGCAATGCGCTTTTTCGCTTTATCTACATTCATGCTAAATCCTTTATAACGCTGCAACTAATCGAAAATACAGCAGCAAAGTAAGCCACTAAATTTAGTGGCACTGTAATTACAAAAATCCTGAGAGACTCGAGTGTGAACCCTTAAAATAATGGCTTAACGACATTGATTGATAACAGCTAACCGTAAATCAATATGCGCGACTAAATAACCGTACTGTTTTTTAGAAAGCGCTGCTTTTTTATATTCTTGTTTGGCGAATGCATGAGTCCAGATTTCTCCACATGGTGGATCTGGAATGCTAGTATCTATCTCAAGAAGATGTGTTTCGCTTATGCTATGCCCGTTTTTAACAATATTCTTTGCACACAGACTAAGTGCGTACTCCACCGCATACTTATCAACACTTGGTAAACCGACAAATTCAACCTCACAAGCGAGTTTTTGATTGCCTTTAGCGTCCACATAAGAAAGCTGCCCCGTTGTGCATGCTGCTAGCAATGTGACGCTGAAAACGACCAACAATTTTATTAAATTCAAACTATTACCCTGTGCAATTACAGCCCGTTTAACTATTGTAGCGGCATAATCATCAATCGAATGTAAATTCAGGTTATATTGTTTTTCATCAATTTATCGGAACTTAGCCATTTTTCACACTCTAATTTATGAACTATTTGCATATTCTCACGTATAAAATCCAAGACAAAAAGGAACTAGTTTATGTTTTCAATATTTAAGAGCGACCCAACCAAGAAACTCAGAAAGGAACATGCTTTAAAATTAGAGCAGGCCATGCATGCCCAGCGAAAAGGTGATATTCGAAGTTACTCTCAACTGACCTACGAAGCTGAGGAGATTTATAGCAAAATTCTAACCATTGAAGCATCACAGGAAAGCCTGCGGAAATAGGGTAACTCCCCCGAATAGCGCTTTAACTTTGCTTTACACATCGCATGTTTAGCTACGGATATAGCTATCGCGAGCATAGATATCATAGCTAAGAAGTCAAAGTGATAGATTTACCCCATAGCTTTTTTCGAAGGATGGTTAACCTTTAGAAACCACTCTAATTCGTTCAGCTGGAACCCTTAGTTGCTCCATCAAATACACTTTAAACGAGGCTTCATAAGGTTGTTCATCTACGGCTTTTTGCATACATAAAAGCCAAGCATCTCTTTCCTCAACGCCAACAGACAAGTGTCTGTGTGCAAAAGGAATGTTAATAGCCCCGTAATGCTCGGCATACAATTTAGGACCACCAAGCCAACCGGATAAAAAATAAGTCAACTTTTTACGAGACTCCGTTAAATCATTTGAGTGCATATTTCTAATCTTTTGGGCTTCACCGAGCACAGTCATATTCTCGTAGAACGCATCGACCAGTTTAGTTATGCCAGGTAATTCACCCGCCATAAGGTAAGAATTGTTTCCTACCCCGTACTCACGATTTTTTAAACTCATAAAAGACCTTTATTTACCCATGTTACGAACTAAAACAGCGGCTTCAGAGCCTGTTAAACGAAAAAATCAACAAAACGAGAAACTCAACAATTAAAAACTTTTCACTTGAACTGCAATTCATAATTGCCCGTTGAGACCCTTAGTTTCAAACCATCAGTTTTTTCATAAAGCCTGCGAGCCTTTGCAAGCCTTCCTCTAACTCTGATTCAGCAGAAGCAAATGATAGGCGCACAAAATGATCCCCTTGATACTCACCAAAATCATTGCCTGGCGTTAACGCCACGTGCGCATCTTGCAATACACGTTCACAAAAATCCATCGCGGTGAACCCGGTGCGGCTGACATCAATATAAACATAAAAAGCACCGTCAGGCTGAACGGGCACCTGCAAATTACATTTTTTCAACCCCGCCAGCACCAATTCTTTGCGGGATTTAAGCGTTTCTCGACGTGACTCACAGACCGCAATAGACGCTGGAGTAAAACAGGCTAGCGCTGCTTTTTGCGCTAAAGTCGATGGACAGATATAATAGTTTTGCGCCATACGCTCCATCACTGGTATCGCACGTTCAGGCACCACGCACCAGCCTAATCGCCAACCTGTCATACCGAAATACTTCGAAAAACTGTTGATGACTAACGCCTCATCATCAAATGACAGAGCCGTGACAGGTTGTGTGCCAACGTTTCCATGATGCAAATTTAGATAGATTTCATCAATAATGCGCCACGCTCCACGGCTTTTCGCAAATTCACACATTGCCGCCAGTTCATCAGGCGCGACAGCCGTACCTGTAGGATTAGACGGCGTAGCGAGCATTAAACCACGAGTGCCCGCTTGCCAATGCTTTTCAAGTAACGCCATGTTCAATTGAAAACGCGACTGTGCTTGAGTTGGCACCAGTTGCACACTGCCGCCAAAGCTCTTGATAAACTGACGATTACAGGGATAGCAGGGGTCACCCATAATGACGTTATCACCGGGATCAACAAATGCCGCAGATAACAGTAACAAGGCCGCAGAAGCTCCTGCAGTAACCACAACACGATTAGGATTTAAATCAACATTGTGGGCGGTCTTATAAAAACCCGCTATGGCCGCGCGCAATTCAGGCAAACCTAAAGCTGAGGTATAAGGCAGTGGAGCAGTGGTTGCTAAAGTTTGCATGGAGCGTAATACATCAGGTGGCGCACCAAAATCTGGCTCCCCAATGTTTAACTTAACGATATGATGGCCTTGGGCTTCTAACTCGGCAGCTTTAGCGCCAAAAGCCATAGCGAAGAAAGGGGAAATGGCTTGCGCACGTTGTGAATATTGCAATTGATAAAACTCGACTTATTGATGAAAATAATTTGCCAATTGAAGCAAAGATGAAGGTCTATTATTTTGCCATTTTTAGCCAAGCAAAACATCACTAATTGTTATTTTCAGTCTTCACAATTGTTGCCGCTGGGCGAGCTTGCTCGTTAACGGTTAGTTGAAAGATATCTGGACGGGAATAGTGCCCAGCGGGATCTAAATCATATCGAGCTTTAACAATCTCGTCTAAATCAATCTCAGCACATATTAATCCCTCTTCATTGTATAAAGGGCCCGCTAGTATCTCACCCATAGGTGAAATAATCACGCTACCGCCTCTAATTAGAGGTTTATCCTTTGGCCAAGATGGATCTAGGCTGTTTTCTGCAGTCGGTGAGGATTGATATTGACAAGCACTGACTAAAAAGCAGCGTCCTTCATAAGCGATGTGTTGCATGCTTGCCTGCCATATATCGCGATCGTCAACCGTTGGTGCACACCAAATTTCAATACCTTTGGCATACATTGCTGAGCGTAACAACGGCATGTAATTCTCCCAGCATATGGCCGCACCAATACGCCCTGCAGATACCTCTAACACGGGTAATGTCGAACCATCACCTTGCCCCCAGATTAACCGTTCACTGGCGGTGGGCATCAATTTACGATGCTTACTAATTTCACCTTTTTCGGTAATGAATAACGCCGTGCAATAAAGAGTTGAACCACCGCGCTCGATAATCCCTATCACGATTGACGTATTACAACTTTTTGCCAGTTCAACCAACTCTTGCACTTCCGGACCATCAATATCAATTGCTTGCTGCCAGTAATGTAAAAAGTCTTCACGCCCTTGCTCCGTTCGATATCCCACTTTAGTGCCAAAGTCAGCTCCCTTGGGGTAGCCACCCAAAAGCGCTTCTGGCATCACTAACAAATCACATTTGGAATCTAAAATACGCTCTTTATAACCTAAGATCAGCTGTAACGTTTGCGCCGTTCCTTGGGAGGAAGAGCCAATCTGTAAAGCTGCGATAATTTTCTTTTTCATCGGGAATTCTCAACGTAATTTAAGCCAAAATTTGGATTTCTGACCTGCTGATTAAACAACTATGCTTACTCTTTTTTGCTTCTAAATATCTTATCAAATGCGTCATAAACTGCTAAATGCAAAGTGTCGCCATGACTTAGTTGCTCAAAATAATTAAAAAAAACGGCATCGTGCGAAGGTTTATTTGCTATAACTTTTTCAAATAGCGCTTTTGCTACTCGCTCCATTATTTCACCCTCTTTCCCTACGCCTATATAAATGGATTTAGGCGAACTTGAGGTTAATGCTGTGAATTTTAATAGTGACTCATCATCCCACCATAAACTCGGGCTGATAATAATATAGTTATCAAATAGATTAGGCTTTTTGAACAAAATTTCAGTGGCCAGCAATCCTCCTAATGATTGACCAATAATGGTTTTACTGGCATTTGCTCGATAATTTTTCGCAATCAATGGTTGGATTTCTGTACCGATAAACTGAATAAATTGTTCAGAGCCTCCACTTGTTGGAAAGTCTTTTTGATCTAAAAGGTTATTAGAGGGGTAGGTAAAATCGCGCTTTCTATCAACATTTTCAATACCTACAACAATGCTTTCTGGGAGCTGATTTATCCAAGAAAATGAGCCAAATTGGACTAAACCGGCTAAATGAATAAAATCTTCAGAGGCAGATCCATCAAGCAGATAAATCACCGGATAATGTTTATCAATAGCCGCGTCATAGCTGCTAGGAAGATAAATGTTAAGGATTCGATTTTCATCTAAAACAAGGGAATGAAACTCGATAGTGTCACCAATCGTAAACTTACTTTTAGCAATTATTTCAAGTTTAGTCTCGGCAAGTAGATTATGGCTACCAACCAAACATAAAACCAAAATGAAAAAATTCGTAATCTTCATAGCGCTCCTAATTTACGCCTAACTAAAGTGCAAATGTACAACAAAATCTAATGTAATCTATTTTGAAAACGTTTATTCAATCAACGAGTTGAATATCAAGGCTTTCAAGTAATCTAACCGCCTCAAAGCGACTAAATTTGGCGTTTTTGAGTTTGTTACGATAAATATCAATGTTGTAGTCAGTGGCTTCTGAAAAATCTACACCCGACAAGTTTGTATTATCAAAAAAGCTGCCTTGCAGTTCGGTATAGGTAAAGTTTGAATGACTAAGATCACCTTCTCGAAAGTCGACGTTAAGCGCCTTGCACTCCTGCAGCACTAAATCTTGTAAACAGAGTCCGTAAAACGAACTATCGTTAAGAATCGATTTGTAGAACTTAATTGGCGAGTTATATATTAACTCTGACCAAGCCGCTTTAGTCCAATCAATACCGATTAATTTTGAATCTCGAAAACAAACATCTGAAAATTGACTGTATTCAATTTTGCTATTACTTAAATTACAATCAGTAAACTCACAATCTGTAAAAACGCACCTAACAAAAGCCGTGTTGCTGAAGTTACAACGGTCAAAGGTACAGCCTTCAAACTCTTTCGAGCATATTTCTTCATCTGATAAATCTAAATCTTTAAATTTATCAGACCAATATTCATTTTTTTCTGCAAAATTTAACAACCCTTTGAGCTCCTTAATATGTAAGACTTGCCGTCTCATTTACCGTTAGTTGTCGCCACAACTAGGTTTGATTCCATGCTTTAAAAGACTTCAATTCCGTGACTACTCAACCAATATTCATCTAACTCCCAAGTGACGCGTTTAACGTCCTCTTGTTGCTTTATTAATTCGGCAACTTTCGACTGAGTAGCGGCTAGTATCTGTTGTGCTTCCACCATTTTTAAGGAGCTTTCGCTTTCATTGCGAAGCTCAGGAAACAGCTGTTTTAAAACGGTTACTGCTGATACTTTCCCCGAACGTGGACTAGATATGGTAGCTACCCCAGCATCAAAAGAGACGACACTAAAGGGATATGGATAATTATCAATTTCGCTATTGTCTGCCAACACATTATTTAATTGATACACCCGCAAATCAAAGAAAAAGAACCACCATAGAAAAATGATACCAACCACTATCAACAAACGCTTTTTAGTAACTTTGTTCATTATTATTCCTAATTTTCAAATTGAAGTACAAAGCAGGTGATTTACACCTCGAATTAAGCTAAATAGTTAATTCAGTGCTTTATACAGTCATAGAGCTACGAAAGGATATATACCTAGAAACCCAAAAAAGCCGGTACATATTTTGGGTGTCAAACTCCCCTCGTTGTCATATCCCATTACGGGGCCACCGCATATAAGATAGAAACACCTAATACAAAAAATACGAACCGAACACCCGTTTCCCGAAGTTCTTTGGCTCGTTTAACCTCAGGAATGAGATCTGCGCCTGCGATATAAAGAAAATTACCGGCCCCCAACGCCACAAGAAAAAACACATTCATACTCTGTCCCACACTATAAGCAATAACCCCACCAAGAGGGAAAGTTAGCGCGGATATAAAATTATAAATTAGTGCTTTTCGAGTTGAAAAACCGGCATGAACCATCGCTCCAAAGTCACCGATTTCCTGGGGAATTTCGTGTAATGCAGCGGCGACCCAAGCTGCGATACCAGCACGGATGTCCACAACAAAGATAGCACCAATTGCAAGCCCTCCAAGAAGATTGTGAACCCCGTCTGCGAACAACAACAAGGGCCCTAATGGCTGCACATGTTCAGAAGGTAAACGATGGCAATGGTGCCACTCAAGTAGTTGATCAAGGGCGAAGAAAGCGGTAAACCCAACTACCACCCAAAGCAATACTAAGCTCTGAGGTTGAGGGGCTTTCAGCGCATGAGGAAGCATATGAAAGAAAGCGCCCCCAAGCAAAGAACCAGCTGCAAAAGCAACAATTGGTTTCAGCAAAATCTTCAAAATTTTCTCGGGCAAAAGAATGAAAAGCCCACCAATGATGGCAATCAGACTCATTATAAATCCGAAAACCAAAATGATCAGTAGCGTAGAATCCAAGTTCCTTTCCCTCCCAATTATTGAAGCATGATTGATAGCTCAAAATAGGTAGCAACTTCTTCGCTAACACAATTAAAATTATTCAAATATTAGGCTAAGTCGCTAAAAGCTAACCTGTAAATGTTATTCCAGCCATAACTCAAGAAGAAGCCCGAACTAACTTGTGTTTACCTTATTTTCCTCATCATCTCGATAATGAAGCGTCTGTAGAGCCTAATTGCCTAGTCTAATGCCGGCACATGCTGATCTATAAGAATTTGATTTCCATCCGGATCTTCTAGCATAAAATAGGCTGGCCCAGATGTTGATTCGTCAGCTTCTGCAAGGAGTTTAATGCCCTTTGCTTTGATTGTTTTTTGTAGCGTACGAACATCGGTAAATTGCGCTAACTCTTTTCCATCATTATCCCAACCGGGATTAAAAGTCAGAATATTCTGTTCGAACATGCCCTGAAATAAACCGATGATTGTGCTTTCATTCTGAAGGACCAGCCAGTTTTGCGCTTGATCCCCACCACGCACTGTGAACCCTAGTTTTTCGTAAAACGCTCGGGATACCGATATATCTTTAACAGCAAGACTGACAGAAAAATTCCCCAATTGCATGGCAGGTTCAACCTTTGCTTCGGTTTTTTGGGGAGTCGCGACACAACCACTTAAAAACACGATCAGTAATAAAATAACTTTCATTATGCTCTCCAGATTTATGACGGATTACTCTTTCTTTAGAATGTGACTTGTTTGAGCGTTAGTTGCGTCTAAATAATCAACTAAAAAGCGCATCAAGTCGATATATCTGTTTAGCATTTCCTGAAGACAGACTAATTGAAAGCATTTTTTTAGCCACCTCATCACCAGAAATGGGACGATACCGTTTAAAGAATGGCAGCATGCATAAAGGGGGAAGAATCCAACTTGCCAAGGTTTCACCTAAACGAAAACTTTCTCGCTCGCCAATGAGCAGTGACGGTTGCAATATACTTACTCGTTTGAAAGGTAATAAACAAACAGCGTCTTCTAGTTCACCTTTCATCTTTAGATAAGGACTGATGCTTTTCCCGTTAGCACCACTAGATGAAACAAGAATATAGTGACTGACACCATTTTCAGCGGATATTTTTGCGGCTTGATACTGATATTCAAAATCAACTTTCCGTTGTTCCTGGACAGAACCGGCTTGCTTCGCGGTTGTACCAAGACATGAAAACAGAACATCACCGGTAAAAACATCAGCGTATTTTTCTAGCTCGTCAAAGTTGACGACTTGATTAACAATTTTGTTAGATTGATATTCAATGGGACGCCGCGTAACAGCAACAACCCGTTCAACGCGCTTATCTGCCGCTAATCGGTCAACCAAATTTTTGCCGACTAATCCTGTCGCCCCTATCACAATTGCAGTCTTCATTGCTTAACTTCCACTTTCTAGAATGTCAGTATTTCAACTTAATTATTGATTACTAAGTTTACACCCTAACTCTATCCTAAGTTGCATACTTAACGAGTGCAGCCTTTACCAAAGTAATAGGAATGACAGCTTTTATCGTTGATTTGAACCTTTGTTAGATAGTTCAGCAGCATCTCAGCCTAAGCGGTTTGTTCCAAGCCTTAGTGCTTTTTGTCGATAGACAAGAATCTAGCAGCGTTATCGTGAAGAATCGCGCGTTTCTGCTTTTCAGACAAAAAAGGAGCGGACTCAATCACCTCAATACTCCCCGAAATCGCGCCCCAATAATCAGAGCCAAAAACGATCCTGTCTTCATGGCCTGCTTGAACAAAAGTCTTGATGGCGCTATGAATTAGAGGAGTGGGAACCAAGGTCATTGGTGATGTCTCTACCATCACATTTGGGTACTTATCTAACAACACCAACGCTTGCTGAACAAAATCAGGGCGAAATACGTGATACAAAACTAAACGAAGTTGAGGGTGCCGAGCAAGAATTGGCTCGTAAAGTGCTGGAAACGCTAAGCTTTCATTAAAGTCCGCGCAACATCCGGCAACACGCCCTTCTGGAGGTGGTCCTGCATCGGCGTGCACCAGTACCATCAGATTATATTCAGCCGCAAGAGCATAATATGGCCACATGCGGGGATCATTCGGGGCAATGCCTGCATACACGTTATACAGCTCTCCAATTGCGCCGATTCTGCCCGCCTCAGCCTCTTGACGCAGCCAATCTAGATCCGGCCAATCGCCACCATTTTCAAAACAAGGGGATAGATTTGGATCTACCCCATCTGAACAAGGAAATGCCACACTGCCTATCAAACGAGTAGGGTCAGCACTACGAATTCGCTCAACGTCAGCAGGAGAACCGCCGATAACGGCTCGAACGATGGAATGAACATTCAAGGTATCGAGCAGGTAGCGCGTTTGAGCCGCATCGGCTGTCTCGTTTGTTGTAAGTGAATACCATCGCGATGCAGTACTGCTGGGAGCAGCGTGAAGATGAACGTCAATAACTGGCGATGCAGTGGTTTGTGCAACCGTACAGCTCCAAAGCAGTAAGGCACTTAAAAGTGAGAGAATGACTCTTAAATCAAACAAGTGGCTAGCGCCCTCCAAATTAAAGCCTTAACGACCAATCTAGCGTTTATCAATAACAGCATTAAATCCAATCAGTTCCGCCAGAAGTAAATTGTGACTAGTAGTAGCGGCAGAATCCGAGCTATTAATAGTGTAGTCGAAATTATTTCATCGAACATGAAAACCACGAAATAACTGGCGATTACCGGGGTTACTGAGATAGCCGTTATTGACGTTATCTGTGGACTTCAGTAACGCCGAAATCCACAGCGACAGCGCAAATCCATTAAAGCAAATCACACACATTCAACAAGAACTTGTATAATCTCGCCTTTAGCTGAGTTGTTTCAACCATTAGCCTGAGTTAGATAGTTGCTATTGAGGGTGTAGATAGCAATCTAAACATCGACAGAAAATAAACTGAGAGCCAAAGTAGGAAGTCAATATGACGACTCGTATTAACGCAGATTTTGAACAACGTATTGTGATTCGTCCGGAAGATTATCAATGGGTTGAATCGCCGATGCGAGGTGTCGAGCGTATGATGTTAGACCGAATTGGCGATGAGGTGGCTAGGGCCACCTCTATTGTAAGGTATTCTCCATTTAGTGAGTTTTCAGCACACACTCACTCTGGTGGAGAAGAGTTTTTTGTGCTCGACGGCGTTTTTGCAGATGAACATCAAGATTATCCCCAAGGCTCTTATGTGCGTAACCCGATAGGAACCTCACATACACCTAAAATTGGAAAAGAAGGCGCGGTTATCTTTGTCAAACTGCATCAATTTGAGCAAACCGATGACGCACAAAAGGTGATTCATACTCCTTACCAACCATGGCATCAAGGGCTTGTCGATGGACTGACTGTCATGCCTTTACATCAATTTGGAACTGAACAAGTTGCTTTAGTTAAGTGGGCACCGAATACCCAATTTAACAGTCATCAACATTGGGGAGGTGAAGAAATTTTCGTTTTAGACGGCACCTTCCATGACGAACATGGCAGCTATCCTAAAGGCTCTTGGATACGAAGTCCTCACTTCAGCCGCCATACTCCATTTACTAAACAAGACGGTGCATTAATTTATGTGAAAACGGGACATTTGGGATGAAGCTTTGCTAAATGCAAAAATGCGGCGAAAAATTAGTTGGATAGATCAATTAGCGAGGGTAAATATCTTAATGCCGAGGGTGTTGGTCGCTCTTTTCAGTCCGATTAAATTGTTCGAGATATTATAACTGATACTTTCCCAGCAAGAATTTTAACCCTTACCCCACTCACGATTTCTTTTAAAATCAAACTAGGTTGATTATATCCAAAATAACAAATATTAAAATTTTCATGCTTGTAAACCCAGCAAACTGATAGGCATAATCTGTGGTTTTACTGCGAGTAAGCTTATGATTAATCAGCTACAGCAAAAATATCAACTGTCATTATTGTTGTTACTGGCTACTGTAGCAATATTGGGGGTTTTTCCATTTGCGGTGATTCGTTATTTTGAAGGCAATGTTACCGCTGCAGTCATAGATATGGCTCTGGTACTGGGTATGATCGCCTTTGTTGCCTATGCGTTTTACTCTAAAAAAATCCGCATGGTAAGCGCGGTGTTAGCCGTATTTATTAATGCCGGTGTTGTAGCCATTGTGAGAGCAAATGGGATTGATAGCTTTTTATGGGTTTACCCTGTGTTCGCAAGTACGTTTATGCTGCTAAAACCTGTTGAAGCCTTTGGCGTTAATTTAGTTGCAGGCGCATCTATCGTGGCACTATCTGACATTTTAGCCACTGTTTCACTCGACTCTTATATTGTCACCATTTTGATGCTGTCACTAAGTACCTTTGTGTATGCCAGTCATAGTGCGAAACAATTTCGTTTACTCGAAACCCTGAATACGGTTGATGCGCTAACCGGTGCATTTAATCGCAGAGCCATGAGCACAGATATAAAAGCAGCCATTTCAAATTCAGAGCGCACTGGTGCCAAGCCATTATTGGTGATCCTAGATTTAGATTACTTCAAGACGGTGAACGATAAATACGGTCATGCAGTTGGCGACGAAGTTTTAAAAAGTTTTGTTGCTATTACCAGAACCCACATTCGTCAATATGATCGGCTTTATCGGTTCGGCGGAGAAGAGTTTGTGTTACTAATTTCACAAATAAATGATCAACATCATACTTTTATTAACAACCTCAGACAGGCAATTAAGAATGCGTTAAAAACCCCAGATGGCAAAGAAATAACAGTGTCCTTTGGTGTCGCGTCTTGGCTACCTGATTCCACGGAAGACACTTGGTTGCAGCGCGCAGATGAAGCCCTTTATATAGCTAAAAGTGAAGGTCGTGATCGCGCAGTGTTCAGCGACGAATGCAGTGGATAACGGCGAATTCACAATAGATAAGCAGTAAAGCAACTTGATGTATGTTTGCACTAAACAATCGCCAAAACAGTTAACTTTTTACTAAGTGATGAAACCAGTTGGGTTACTGGTGCAATTTGGGATGTTGATGGCGGAGTGATAGCAGGGCAAAACTAAGATAATCAGGTAACCAATCAAACATTGGTTACCTGTATTTACTAAAAGTAACATAACAGCCTATTACTGTTTTTAGCAGATTAAGTAGGTGGAATTGTTTGTCACTTCAAGATCAATCTTTATGCACTGCATGGCCGGCCGCAACCATTGCCTCTTCATCCCCAGTGCTGGCAAGCAAATTTTCTAATACCTGTTTAGTCTCATCTCGACTGTTTATACGAGGAAACTCAGTGTCTGGTACTGGAATATCGAGGAAATTACAAAGTGGTTCCCAGCCTTCACTTACCTTGTATACAAGCAACCGTTCTGGAGCAATATAGTCAATAATTTCAGCTGTGCGATTATTGAAAAAATCGATCATGTATTTTCTATCATCCATGCGGTTTTCCATGATATCCCAAACCGTTTTTTGTACCATTTCCCCAAACGGACTATTTTTAATGAAACCGGCAAAGGCACTAGAATGAATAGTCTCACTGGTAGATTCAAACCATTTGTCTGCGTCACGAACGGTCAAGATAACTTTCCCTTGAGGGTAATAGTCAGCAAGTTCTTTCCAATAATTACATCCCGGATTATCAACGGTTGCAGTATATCCATTGAAAATTTTGTCCCAGTCGGCATTTCCTTCAGCCGCATTGATCCAATCTGTTGCAGTTTTAGGATTCTTTAGTACTTCAGTCATATGGTAGCACTGCCCAAGACCCAAGGTTTCAAGTGCCACTTTTAACGACGCAGTACCAGTTCTGCCCATACCAGCACCAATTATTTTTATTGTCATATTTCAACTTTCCTTATTCACGTATTTACATCCGTATTTGCTTCACAATCCAGTAGGCTAAAACTAGCGCCCAATGCAGCAAAGCTAAGGGCTGATGTTCGCAGCACTTATTTGACAATCGGCCACTTGACCTCATTATCACGATTTTTCAGCTATAACTGGCAGCACAATAGCACTGTACAAAAATCAACCGACAGACTAAGCCAAACTGGCAGAAAAGTGCAACTATTGTTAAATATCTGTTTGAACAGCTGTTGATGAACTCATCTGATATGAATGTATATAAGCGAAGTAAATTTGAAAAAGCGGCACGCTAATAACAAAGCGAAAAAGTATTCGTTAATTCACTGAATTGCAGAATCGGCACAAAACTACGCACTACCGCCACAATCGCTTTGTACCCAGCAAATAATAAACACCATAGACACAGCAAACGCTTGAACTAACTAACCAAAAAGCGATTGAGTTTTGATGAACCACTGGATCTGATGTCACAAAAGGCAGTAGCAAACCAGCAATACCACGAATCAAATATACAGCAGTGATTAACACTAAGGATGTTTTTAAAAGCGGTAATTTAAAGACTAAACCAGCGCCAGAGAAAGCGTAAAGCCCCCAAACGAAAAGAATGGAAGCAATAACTAAGGTAGCAATTGTGGGATACGTGTCTCCCGCAGCTGCCATTTGGGCCATTCTTTCACCTGCACCAAAAAAACGATACCAATCAGGCCCGCCAAAGATACAAGCAAGATGCAACAGCGCTGCGAAAAAGCTTAAGCAGCCTGCAATAATGAGTAAGTTATTTCTTTGCATTTGAAATCCTTTTTGCATATGCCTCGAAGCTAAACAGTTTAAGTTTAGGTATGGATAGTTAAAACATGTACTAAAACACAACTCAGCCACCGTGGCATAAGTAATTACCGGTTGAGAATCTACGGTTCTAACTTCTGGCAATGCAATATTAATAGATAGCGAGACGCTCTCTTCTGTGCCAAAGGAAATATCCTCATGAAGCACTTTTAGCAAGGCGAGTTATTATCATAGTACTGTCATAATCAAAATGAAAACCATGATTAAATCTTATTAAAGGCAATGTGTTAGCTGTTACTTTTCGCGGCGTTGGTCGTTCGACACATACATTGTTTTTTTCCCTTGGAAGTCTGTAAATAACTTTTCATGGGCCGCTTTCGAAAAGCTATCTGTACGAACAGTATATTGCGAAATCCAATTGATTAGCATTTCTAAATTCTTATCTTGCGCTTCTTTGGACTCATATTTATGCGGCTCCCATGGACGGTTTTTTGCATTTTCGATGCAAGCAGAGACGGGTAAATTGAGAAAAATCACTTCATCCGCTTGTTGAGTTACCAGTGCTAGCAAATCCGAATAACAACCTTCAATAACCCAACCACTATTCGCAACTAAAAATTCATTTATCAATTTACTGGATTCTAAAATAGGCTGTCGCTCTGGTGGCATAATAGGTTTCCACGCCACGGTATCAAGATCTAAATGGGCTAAATGATTACTCAACGCTAATTGTTTTGCTAAAGTTGACTTACCAGAGCCTGAATTACCAAAGATTACGAATTTACTCAAAGCTTTTCCCTTAGTGTATAAAGCCATGTTAAACGGCTAATTATAGTTGCTTAAAATCATCGGCGAAGCGAACGCAGTTATTTGTTTTGTGTCTGTTTCAGCTGCCCAATGCAACTAAAAGAGGCTTTTCCTTCTGGGCAAGCATCGTCATGTATTTGTGAAATCGTCTTTGTCTAGTTTCGGCTTTCTTCGCACTTGTTAGGCCATAGGCGATAACATAACGATTTGATTTATTAAGGGTTTCAAAAAACGCTTTGGCGATAGGCTGATGTTCTAGTGCAGCTATAAAATCTTCCGGCACTTCCATTTCACTTGCCACATACGCATTCTCCCAACGCCCATCAGCTTTGGCAGCACGAACATGGACCAGCCCAGGTTCCATCATTCGACCTTCGTTTATCAGTCGTTCAACATGCTCAGTGTTCCTTTTAGACCAATTGCTTCGAGGGGTTCTGGGCGTGATTCGCTGAAGGTAAGATTGCCCATCAATTGATTTTTTGACACCGTCAATCCAACCCCAACATAAAATTTCCATGACCACATCGTTCCAAGTAACACTCTGAATTCCGCTGTTTTTCTTGAATATATTTACCCACAACTCACTTTCAGTTGCATGCTTCAAGTGTAGCCACTGGCGGAGTTCTTGCGGGCTAGCAAATGACATGATTTTCAATGCGTCTGGTTCAGCCATTTAAGTAAATTCTGTTGAGCATAATACTGGGTTTATCGATACAAACTTATTGCCTAAACGTGACCACGAATCAGGCCCAATGCGCCATTTTCCGTTTGGCTGCACTTGATTGATTTGGTATATCACAATTGATAGGTCACTCTCATTTCATTCAATTTAAAGGACGACTCAATGCCATTAAAATTTGTTCCACTAAAACTTAATTTAATAGTGACATCATCCGTACCCGTTATAACGTTGTAACCTGGGTTTCCTAACGAAATATTCAAAGCTTTCTCAACTTGTTTGAAAGGTTGTTCGATAAATATTTCATTATTTATGGTCAGCTCTGAAGCGTTAAATTTATTATTTATAATCACTGGCATGTCGTAGTAATGATGGGAGAATATCTGCCCAATCACAATTTCCCGCAATTGATTTCGAGAAATCAAAAGTCCAATGTTTTTACCGTAGAACAAAAATTCCCTATGTTTATTTATTCTAAAAGAACCATTGGGCTCCCCTAAAACTTCAATGACCTTATCTTTAGACGAAAGCCATTTTGCACCTAAGAATCCTTTATCGATATCAATGTTTAACTCTGTTGCGCTGGAAAATAAAGCCACAAATAAAAGTAAAAAAAATGAAGTTTTC
Source organism: Aliiglaciecola lipolytica (assembly GCF_018860635.1). Classification (GTDB taxonomy): domain Bacteria; phylum Pseudomonadota; class Gammaproteobacteria; order Enterobacterales; family Alteromonadaceae; genus Aliiglaciecola; species Aliiglaciecola lipolytica_A. The sequence continues at coordinate 8,335 of NZ_JAHKPT010000017.1, read as the reverse complement.
ACTAAAGTCTCCCAGATATAAAACGCGATCTATTAGCATGCAAAGCTATAGTTACGCAAAAAGCACATCGAAGCAAAGCAAGCTTTTGCTAAAACTTACGCAGAGTTTCCTAAACTTGCTTAACATGGTGAGGTAACAGCTACGCAAATTGTTATGTCTTTAATTGTCAGATTGCCCCGGCAATTTTTCGAAGCTCGTAACATTACTCAAATTTGTTACCCAATTTGCGCAACTACCCACAAATATTTTAGCGGTAGGAAAAATTGCAACAGGGCCATCAAGACTACCTGCAGGAACGACTATGCTATCAATTTCTTGACTAATCGTTGGGACCGCCGAACCACAAATTTTACAGAAACTCTTCTGATGTAATGTATTTGGGTGTTGATAACTGACAACTTCGTTTTCACCTTGTAGCCAAGTTAGCGTGCTGGATTTAGCAAACAGGTTGGCTGCATGAGCAGAACCTGTATCCTTCTGACAGCGGCTGCAATAACATAAAAAGAACGACTGGAATTCACCGCTAAGCTCATACTTTACGCTACCGCAAAGACAAGAGCCGTTATGTTTGTTGCTCATCAATACCTCCTTATTTTCGATAACACAGTACTCAGTAATAAAAAGCAGCTGTTAGCATGCCTTACAAAGCTTAATTTACTTTAGACTTTCTGGATGAGTGCTGCCAGCAAGTTTTCTCTGCAAACACGATATGGCTCTTTATTACTTTCACTTTGTTAACAACAGTTAATTCGTCGCTTTTCAACATTCGGAGATTTCAAAATACAACTTGTCTTGCTAGTGCTCGTCTTTATGCTTAAGTGCACAGGCTTTGCAGATACAGGCTTTATTTATAGCAGCATCTACCAGCTGGGTGAATAGCTTTTCTGGAAAGCGAATATCCTCCTCCATGCACCAACAGGGCTTATTGCTATTTGATAAATTAGCGCAATAATTCGGTTTATTACATAACGGGCAATTTTCAGGGCTTACATATTGATCTTTAGTCATAATCAGCCCAAGAATATGCGTCCCAACGCGCGAAAGAAATCAACAGAATGTCCTTGTTATGCATCATATTATTTGTCGTTAGCCCATGAGTTTAAATCATCTGGAATACTATAACGTTATCCAATATTGAAATTATCTTTACTACTGCGCATCGCGAATAGCGGTTGCACACTAGGGTTAATTGCTTTCGTGGATAGCGTGTGTGCGACGCTTACCTCGCCAGATAATAAAAAGACCGGACATAACAATTAATATAGAGCCGAGCAGTATCGCAGGTGTCAGTACTTCACCAAACAGCAAAATGCCCATGGCTATACCAAACAGAAGTCGGACGTACCTAAAAGGGGTCACAGCGGATACTTCCCCTGTTTTCATGGCTTTCATCAAACAAGAATAAGCTAGCGCACCGACCACGATGCAGCCCACAAGAGCCAGTGATGCTTCGCTTTGAGGAACAACAAAAGGTGCATCGGCCCAAACGGAGTATAGCAACCCAGACACGGCTACCGACAAGAATCCATAGAGACCAAGCAGTGATGTTCCAATAGTCACAGGGGCAGCCCTACTAGCGAGATCACGACCAGCAAAACCGATCATTCCGATTATCGCAAGCAAAGATAACTCAGAGAATCCATCAGTACCGGGTTGAACGATTATTATCACCCCTAGAAGCCCCATAATAATGGCTAACCAACGGTGCCACCCCACTTTTTCACCAAAGATCATTGCAGCACCGGCAACCACAACAAGAGGTGTTGCTTGTAAGATTACCGTAGCCGTAGATAGTGGAATTAAAACGATGGCAAGTACGTAAAAAATACGTCCGGTTATCTCGAAGCCTACGCGTATTAACATTGAGCGCGATAAAACGTCTGGGATAAAAAGAGGCTCACGTTTAACGTATAGCATCCCCATATAAATCAACATGCCACCCAGACCGAACAGGATAAGCACCTCGCCAATTGGAAGCGTTTTGGTCGCCACTTTAACAAATGCGTCCTCAATAGCGAATGCGCCCATAGCCGCAACCATCCAAAGACTACCGATCAGGTTTTGCCGATTTATTTCGGTATATATAGTGCTCTCCAAGACCGCTTGTCTCCAAAGTAATTCGTTGTTAAAAGGCTTAAATTTCAATTCGTTTGCGAAAAAGTATAATTTTCTATGAAGATCGCTCTCAAATTGGCCGACTGACATAGCTCGGCCTTAGAAATTGATACTGATAGTTAGTGTGTCTGCGCTGACGTCAATTTATGCAGGACTGCTAAAGACTTGTCACAAAATCACTAAGTGTAGACTAATACATGCTAGCTATAAGACTGAACGAAGTGACGGGTGCAAGCCGATGCAATTGTTAGATGACCTATTTATCCAACCAACACAACTCATATACAAGTATTCCATTACTGATGAATTTAAGTTTATGCACTTTACTATAATCGTCCTTAGGTTGAGGTTCTACACCTATTTGTAACGTAACTGTACTTTTGGAGATTATTTCATCATTCATTATAACTATCGCTTTAGATAATGAATAAAGTCTCCTGGAAAGCATAATAAATCACCCCATAAAGGTTTATCGCTATCTGGAGTTCCTTGTCGTCAAGTTCTGCCAAATCTTTTTGTAAAAACCCTATGTTTGTTAATGGCGAACCGACACCTCGCAATTGGGTTTTAAAATAAACGTTTCGTCGATGTATGGAATGTGGAGATTAGGATTTTTAGTCGCAATTTCAATTACATATGAAACAGAAACAATAATTTGGGTACTTTCATGAAGCATAGATACCGCAGGATGAGATACATCCAAAGCTTGCTTGACGTTTTGACTTTAATAATTGGATAAATTGGATAAGTATCGACGGTACAAGGGTAGTATTCACTATACTCGTCAAGAGTAAAAATAATATAGAGATAAGAAACGTTGTTTTCAAAATCATCTCAAGATTTAATAAATTGCCGAAACAAATAGTAGAAGCAAAAAGAGTAATGTCTTTTGGTTTAAAAATTATAAACTAAGCAAAAAATCAGAAAAAATAGAGTAAAGAAAATAAAACCTTTTTTATAACCGCGATTTCTTACTTTTATCCAAAACTCTTTTTGTGCTTTTTGCTCAGCATGACTTAACAAATGTTCACAGTGAGGACACCTATTCCCAAGATACATAATTAACTGACATTTTGGACATTTTGCAGAAGGTGAAAACTCTGCCATTCCCATGATGGTTGGTTTCTCAGACTTCATTATATCTTTGCCACATAGGGCCCCACAATTTTAAGATAAGCTTGCTGGCAGTATTTATTGGAAATAGGCTGCATGCCGCCAATATTAGGCCTAGGGAACAAGTTTATTGATTTTGCCTTTATGCCCAAAATAAATACCACCTAATCCACCTGCATAAATTAAAAATTGCTCTATACCTAAAACAGCAAAATAGTACCAACCTTGCTCATCAAGTAAGGCATTGCGCATTTGTATATCTTGCCACAAGGATATAAGACCTATCGAGTACAAAGCACCAACAAAAATGAATATTGCACTCAGCCACCATCGAATAAAACTAACTGCAATAGCGACTATAAAAATTCCAACGCCAGTGAAAAGTATCTCTATAAGACTTGGCATTTTATCCGAAACTTCGGCAAATGCAGGAAATGGTAGAATTGTTGCTAATGGAAAAAGATATTTCATGCTACCCCTAACCCTCACAATGACGGGTAAAACCGCATGCGTTTCCCGCTGATAAGCAAAGCATATTTGATACTTTTATTGAGTCGGAACATGATTGAAAAAACGATCAGCTTGGGTCGCTAAATGTGGCAATTGTCCGAAATCAACTAAGATACTTGACCTTAATTGCCACTCTTCTGGATGTCCAAGCATACCTTTTAGCTGGAAAGAAAAACAAACCTCTCCAACAGATGAGCAAATTGCAGAGAGACTAAACTGACTTTCTATGGACTCCCATTTACGAGCTGATTTCCATGGTTTGTTAAATGCAGCCAACTCATTTAAAAAATTTAGCAGCCCCTTTTCATCTGTATATGTGCAAACGCGAACGGATGCACAAGCAACTCCAGATGAATGGACGATAAAATAATCATGCTCAGGATGAGTGAACCTGAGCGAGTTAGCTGAAACTGATGAATCTATCGAAAATTCCATTTTCCCTTGAGCACCTAATGTTTTAAAACACAAAAAGATTGGTATCTAAGCGGCGGAGGCAACCAATGTTTTGCCTTATTATAGTTATTTTGAAAACAAACTAACTTTTGTTGGTGAGGATTTTGCCAACTCTAATACTTCGTTGTAATTTAACCCGTCAATTTTTTTACCAATAATGAAATAGTTGATTTCGTTAGTCATTGTAGGGTCTCCCTCTATGTCATAAAAACTTTTGACATCTGAAAACTGTATCGCCATCAAAGCCATTAGAAACTCAACTTCCTCTGCACGTTTTAGACGTTTGCTTACGTACAAAATTCCCTGCTTCGTTGATTCAATTGTTGAGCCATCAAATACATAATCTCTTTTTATGCTTGCGCAGCCGCTAACAATAATAATGAGTACAGCACAAAAAATATGTTTCATCGAATCTCCTTATAAATATTGTAACTTCCCTTGAGCCTACTTTTTTAGGTGTTGATATCTAATTTACTTGGTTGCGCTATATGCCTACACCCGATGGTTTATCAATAACACCTAAAAAGAGCGCTGTGAGAATAAACATAACATACTTTTTATCGGTCTCGAAATGCACAGAAAACTTGTTGATTTGAGCACGAGCGCCTCGTAAGTGAAGTGATTTACAATTCAAAACAACACACTAAGGACTTAACTTAGTGTGTTGGTGTTGCGGGTTAAAATCATAAATTCGATTTAAGAAACAACTCAATTTGACTGAGCATCCACTCAGGTTCGTCAGCCATCACGAAGTGCTTAGCGGTTGGGGCATAGGCCATGTGCTTAAATTCTTCCGGAATATTAGCCAGTTGCGTGACGTAATTGTTTTTTGTAGCTGCATAACTTACATAAGGCGCTGCTTGTGCCGGTGCGCCAATTGTAAGCACGGGGCGCTCAATTTCATTGAGCTTATCTCTGAGATCTAATTGCATCAATTCACCGAATGCCCGTCCCGATGTCATTGGGTCTGAAGTCATCATCTCATTTAGCATTTGTGAGTGCCAAGCTTCATTATTCGCCATCGATTTGACCATGATTTTAGGATCAAATGAACGTGGTGTTTCGCCACTTGGTGCTTGCTGATTAGCAAATAAAGCCCCAAGTGCTGGTAGTCCATCAACATTCACAATTGCTGATATTTGAGGATGTTTTTCTGTTGCCAACCACAAAGCTAAAGTTCCGCCAAGAGAGTGACCGACAATCACAACGTCTTCTAATTTATTTGTGCGGATATAGTCTAAAATCGCATTCTTTTGAAATTCAAGATAGTTAGCGCCAACGGTTTCTGGTACGGCGGCTTTTACCCCGGCAAATCCAGCTAAAGTAAGGGCATGAAGTTGATAACGATCAGAAAAGTGCTCAATGGTATCTGTCCATACAGCAGCGGAAGAAGAGACCCCAGGAATCAAAATGATAGGCTTACCCGCTCCGGATACCACTGCATTAAATGCTTCATATTGATGAGTAATTTTAACTGACGGTTTGCTGCTTTGTGCGCTGACATAGCCTGAACTAACTGAGCTAATTAAACATAGTGATAAAGCCAAAATTTTCGATATTTTCATTGTTGTTCCCCAAATTTGTTTGAGGTTTAACTTTATCCCTATCGCAAAAATTAGGTCAGTGTGTTTTGTCATTCATTAACGATGACAAATGTCACTAATTTTTGAGACACCCATTCTTTTACCATGACACCCATCATTTTCTTACTGAGACACCCATAGTAATAAGCCCTCATTCTTTGGTTTATTCAGAACGGTAGAATAATGTGAATGTTGCTAATTTGGGGTTTGAATTTAATATTTTCTTACTATGACACCCATAGTAATAAGCCCTCATTCTCTGGTTTATTCAGAACGGTAGAATCATGTGAATATTGTTAATTTGGGTTTTGAATTTAAAATTTTCGGAGGTTTTTGAATTGCTATGTCTTTATTAAGATATATATCAGATTTAACGCATATTATTGGCAGCAAGAACTGCCCACCTTGCAGGACTATTTGGATAGTACTTATTAAGACACCCATTATTACCAAAATAAAAAACAATATGTACACTTTGAAAATAAAGCGCCTTCAGAGGTGATATAGAGGTAAAGCACTTTGTTAATTTTTATATAAATCTACTGCGTAATAAAAATTACTAAAGATGGGTGTCTTCTTTATTTTTTCTTTCTAAAGATGGGTGTCTTCTTTATTTTCTTTATTTTTAAAAGAAGTTTTTCATCCCATAGCACTAATTTCAGCTAAAGCTGTTTCAATTTCTTGTTCATTATTAAGTAATGAAGGTGCAAATCGGGCGTAGCTTTTTCGATAAGGAGTACTACTCATGATTATGCCTTTTTTATGCATTCTTTTTACTACTGTTTCAGGATCTATTCCATCTACGTCAAAGCAGACTAAACCCGATGAAAGCGCGCTACTCTCAGGTGTATATAAGGTAACATGAGGCATTTTTGCTAGTCCGACTTTGGTTTGCTGGTTTAATTGATGGATGCGGTTTTGTACATTTTCTTTGCCTAATTGCAAATGCAATTTAAAGGCCTCGGGTAACGCCCAGCGGTGCTCAAACGAGTGGAAACCACCCGGTGACATGTGTTCGCCCACTGGCACATTTCCTGGTTTCACCAATCCCATCCAAACATCGTACGATGCACTAAAGCTAGGAATAACCGCTTCAGCCTGATCCCAAGCTTTATCGTTACCCCAAATAACACCAGTTCCTCTAGGACCAAAAATCCATTTATGCGTACCAGCAATGAAAAAATCACAGCCAAGTTCGCTCACATCTTGATTTTCAACCCCAAATCCATGAACTCCGTCCACACAAAATAAGATTTGTTGAGCTGACTTACGCGTTTTATTAATTCGAGCAATCTCATCGGCCATTTCTCGTATAGGGAGTTTAACGCCGGTCGACGAATGAACCCATGTGGCGGCAAAAACTCGGGTGTTAACATTTATTGCTTCTTTTAAGCGGGCAACAACTTCCTTAACATTCACTTTTGCTGGATTATCATAAAGAGCAATACGCTGGATTTTAATACCGCTTCGATTCGCCCTATGAACCAATGACATATCCGTTGAATAATGATCATGAACTGTTTGCAAAATTTCTTCACCGGCTTGTAACTTTAATCCACTGTAAACCATGGCAAGCCCCATAGTGGTACTGTCGGTTAGGGCGATATTCTCCCCTTTACCGCCCATATATTGAGCCGCACTATTTGAAATTTCACTATCGATAGTTAGGAAGTTTTCGTGCCAGTAATCAGAAGGGTTTTCATCAAAAGATCGTCGATGTTTTTCGATAGCATCAGCTACAGGCTTTGGGTGCGAAGCCAACAAAAAAGTCGATAACTGTATGTAGTCGTGAGTCAGTGGAAACAATTTTCGCAATGCACGCCAATCACCGGTTCGAACTGTTGAAACCCCCATATCAGTGCTTGAAGAATGTGCTAGCACAGCTCCAGGGGCCAACATACTCGCTCCAATCCCAAAACCTAAACTATTCAAAAATTCCCGTCGTTGCATCTCTATCTCCTTTTTAATTTAGATAATATTTTCGATCCTGAATTTAAATAAACGAAAGCAACTAGTTGGGTTAAGTGCAATGACAACTAATATCGTTAAAAATCTCATATTAAGGGAAATTAAGTATAGTCCATTTTTGACATAGCGACTTTAATGGGTAACACAGTGAAAACACGTGCATTAAACCTTTGCTAATGTGCAAGAGTGACGTATTACTTTATCGATTTATTGGCAGTTTGAAGCATCAAAATTGCGTCAATGCCCCAACCTCAAGTAACTATTAAGAAGTGTCTATTAAGACACCCAAAACAAAGAGTGTCTATTAAGACACCCAAAACAAAGTGCCTAATGCCGATTAAGACATCCAAATTATTAAGTCCCTTTAATTCAAACCAATTCAGAGCGAAAAAGTGATGTGAATATGGCGCTTTTGGGGCTTTGATAAGAAAGTGGGGGGAAGTTTGGAATTGTTGTGGCTTTATGTAGCTATATCTCTGATTTAATTCATATTACAGACAGCAAGAATCGTCCATCGGGTATGAGGATTAAAACAAATTTGGCTGCTAAATTGTTTAGGCTTGTTGTAATAATGCTTTGGCCTTTGTTATCCC
>NZ_JAHKPT010000002.1 GCF_018860635.1 Aliiglaciecola lipolytica | reverse complement strand
TTTTACAACGACTTGGTTTGAATGAAAAATCCTGGCAATGTTTATTCTCAAGTTTTGAAACATCGTTTAGTGTGGCCGCAGGTCAAATCAATACCCTCAACAAATATAAACGCCGACGTCGACAGAAATACGGTTAGGATGAAGCTTTAAAGAGCTCAAAAAACCTAAATTTATGGCTTAAAGGTCCCCGCAGATGAAATGCGGTACGACGGCTGAATTTCAATCGGGTATAGCAGCGTAAAAACCAGTTTTTATCTATTTTTATCAAAAATTCTAATTTTCGCACCCATTAAATTGCTCCTAAGCGTTAATTAATCTCGTCAAATCGGTAGATGACTAGTAATGACTGTCTATTTATTTTTTTCTATTTATTTTGACTGTCTATTTATTTTATTTTTTGTTGATGACTGTTTATTTATTTTTTTGTCTATTTTTTTCGTATTTATTTTCCTGTCCGCTTTTTCCTTTATTTGAAGTCCTTTTGAAAAATTATGCCTGTCCAATTGTAAAAAGTTGACTTTGTGTTGAATGTTTGTCGCACAGTTATAAACATGTTAATTTTTAGATAATCTCTAAAAACTTTATTGCATGTTATATTCAAATGTAAACGGACTTGCGCAAAATGCCATCGAGTAATGAACACAACAAAAACACGAATATAGCGCTAGTCTTTCATACTTGCGTCGCACTGACCTATGTACTCACGTGTTTTTATAGCTACCCATTAGTTTTTGAATATATTTACCCCATCACTCACAGTGCATATTTTGCCTTATGCATCGCACTATTTTGCATATACAACATCTTTATTGATTTAACCGATTCAATACGAAATATTTCAACTGTTAATGACATCATCAATCAAGGACAGCTGTTGAACAAAGGTGCCTATAATGGGATGTTTCATCTTATTGGCTATCACCTTGGCACAATTGCAATACAGGCATTTATTCTGACCTATATTCTATTCATCACAATCCGAGCTGAGATTTCATTTTTACAGGGTTCACTGTTTTTCCTCTGTTCGTTGCTGTTATTTAGTCTGTATACATTCGGTTTAATTACCTTGATCAAATCCCTTTCTGCGAATTACAAATGGCTTACTTGGACGGCCCTAGTCGCGGTTGTAATCGCTTATTTTGTATCTCTTGAAATACTTGAATTTGTATTTGCTATCTCATCGCAAATTCAGCCGCGGCAATTTTTAATTGGCATATTCTCCGTTTTTTTGTGCTTGCTTTTAATAGCTTCAGGCATAACCATCGGCTTTTCGGGAATTTGGTATTTTGTTAACCGTTTTATCAAACACAATAGCGATGTGTTGCATATTTTACGAAGCAACAAACGCAACGAAAAAATTGTTAAAGGACAACACTTCTTGTTGCTTATGTTCAGTAACTCTACGTTTAACATTCACTTTTTGTTTATCCCCCTATACTTCTACTGCCTACTAACCTTCAATACCCAATCAACTCTAGTAATTCTTATCATCGCGTTAAATTTACCATTTTTGATTAAAACAGCTAGGTTATTAGAACCCCTTTCGAAAGAGTTTTTCTTTGTATTATTTAAAAGTGTCATCTCAACCTTGCTCGTTGTGACGTTTGCTTCTCATGTTATCTACTTATTAGCCTATATAGCCTACTTTGAATTGGGAAATTTACTCAATTCCCTCGGTTGGAATTTACAAGACGGTGTGTTTCCAAACTACTGGTTTTATTTTGTTCGACAACCTATTCAGTTGGACTTTTTGCTGGCTTACATTGAAGGTATAATTTACGCAATAGTATCTTCCACTATTATTGTATGGCTGTACGCAATTTTCATACGCAAAGAGCAATATCGCTTTTTATGGTTTTTGCTAACCGTTAGTATTTTTAGTTTGACTGTGTATTACGATAATTATGTAGGTCAAAGCAAAGTGGCGGCTTTAGTTCCTTGGACTTTACCACCGAAAGTATTCATCTTCTCTGCTCTACCATTTTTAGTGCATTTTATTATCAATGTTTTGGCTGGCCCTTACCGCGTTAACAGCACGTGCCATGCATGCAGTTATAAAGCTCCAAAACTTGCCAAATACTGTCCTAGTTGCGGTAGCTATTTACATATTTCTAAAACCATGGTTTTAGGTTTAGTCAAAGCATTTCACCAATCACCTTTATCATTAGAGTCGACTGAAACTGAAGGGGATGAAAAAAAGTTAGAGCATATTAGGTATCGACATGCGGGTCTCAGACAAATCATAGAGTGCCTAGGCTTGTTGAAGCAGGTTCGAAAGGCAGCGGTCGCACAAGATATGAAAGCAAGAGGACCAAAAAAGTGAACAAAGGGGCTATTAAATACCTTTGCATTTGGATGTTGAGCACTGGTTATTTGATGCTAGGTGTTATCTATTATGCAGTTATTGCAAAGCACCTAAATATCAGTACCGAATATTCGATTTTATTGTTAATTATCCCAGGTTTATTGGCATATATATATTATTTAACAACCACTGAAAAGACGTTTACAACTCACCAAAACTTAAAAGAAAGTACCTTTAATCATGCAACGATAACCCAAAGCAGTCAATTTTGGCGTGTTAGTTTTAACATAATGCTGATGCTGTCCGGAGTGTATTTTGTACTTTATTTAAACGCTAAAGGGATATGGCAACAAGGCATATCAATGCTGTTCGGGCTTTCGATTGCTTTGCTGTTGGTAAGAATAATAAACAAATTTGTATCATCAAAGCTAAACTCATTATCGTCGCTAATCGTATGCATTTTAGTATTACTACTGTTTTTGTTTATTATCCACAACATAGAAATGAGCTTTGCTAATTCCGACAGAAGTTTTCCTCAATTTTTACTAATCGTTTTATTCGGCCTATGCACCTTTCTTATTATCGTGTATTTAAGTGACTCTGCAGGTTTTGCTTTTAATAAAATATGGTTATTATTCAGACGCTTTTCCTATGAATATACATTAATAAAAAACGGTTCCAATGCTGAAAAAAACGCATTATATGATTTAAAACTTTACTTTTTATACATGCTTAATCAGCGTGTTTATATTGCAGTGCTTATTGCACCACTCTACTTTGCGCTTTCCGCTCATGTGGACATTAGACGAATTACAGTGATATGGCTAGTAGCGTCGTTTTTTCCAATATGTCTAAAGTGTAGTCGCTATGTGTCACAGTTAGCGAGTACCAAATACTTCTTAATACTCACAGTAACATTTCACTTCTTATTCTGGTCTTTAGTTATTTGGGCCGTATTTTTGCAATTATCTTTCTACTTATATTGTGTCATCACGCAATGGTATTGGGATTCTTCCTTTGCCAGTAACAATTTGATACCCAATTTTTTGCTAGCTTTCAACAATCCAATCACTAAAGATATTTTGTATGCTCAGTTAGAGGGAGTATTTTATGCTTTTATTTTGCTAATTCAAATAGTGTATTTTTTAGCCGCTATAAAAACTAAAAAGTTCAAGCGCGCTATCGCACAAATCGTAACTTTGACGTCATTCGCTTGCATAGTGGCATACAACCAATATGTCTCGCTAGAATTCTTTGATAGCAGTGAAAATTCCTTGTTTACACCGGCCATAATATTGCTAACTGTCATTCCCATTGTAATCGACTTAATATCTCAATCTATGCGGCAAATAAATGCTCAATATGAAATATGTCACCAATGTCAACAACCCAATAAAAGTATTTACAATTTTTGTCAGGTCTGCGGTGGAAGCCTGTTCGGTGCTAGAAACAAATTGGATCTCGATTGTCATTTTTTATTAAATAGACAGGTTGAACAGTTGAGTGAGCAAATTAAACAAAATAAATACAACCTTAAGCAAGCTTCAGAGCTATTACGAGAGAATATAAATGGAATGCAAACCTCCCTCAAAACAACACGAAATCAAATTACTTTAGACGAGATCTACAAATCCTATCTGGTTAAAATGCAAACATTAGTCAATAGCACAAATAGTGATATAGATAGCAGTAAAGCAGAATGAAAGTCAATTGTGAGAGTTGCCACAAAAACATCTTGATTGAGAAAGTATCAGGTTGTAATTGCGGTCCCCATCTTTGCCAGTCATGTCTCAATAAACACCAGGTCAACTGCGAAATTAAGCAATTTGATTTTAATATTACTGAGTTATTTGACGCACAAGTTGATGCAAGGTTTACCAAAGCTATTGAGCAACTCCCTAGTGTAGCCAAATTTACCAGTAAAATAAGTGCCGAGGTCTACAAGGGATTTGTGTTTTTACAACCTGATTGGCGCGTGTACGAATTTCACATCTCGCTAGCGCACTTTAAAGAGAGTTATTCACTCAAGTCGAATAAAAAAGAGAGTATTGATGCATTTATTAATTTTGAAATTGCTAATATTAATATGCTTAGTCCACCTTTCGTTAGCGATTTAAAATGCACGCGGCCTTTTTTTTCGCTCCCAGGTTTAAGTTGGCACCCCATAACCAACATAGAATCCACTAAACTAATCAATACATTTCGACATTTTCTAGGTGAAAAAAAATCTGAAGATGAAATTCGCTTTTTAAGCGCTCCGTTAAGTTTTTACCCTAAAGCTAGGTTGATTGCCTTCCATTCATCACACTTTGAAAACCCGCATAAGTGGCTATATTTTCTAGAGGCTAATCTCGAGAATGGCAATACCTATTATTATACTTTGAACGGCTTAAGCGCGCCTATCCATGACTGTAACGGCGTACATTCCATTCATTTAACTCAAGATAATGTATTAGAGTATTTGTGTTTTTTTTGTTTTTTCATTCAATCAGAAGGCCATTCTTTTTACATTATTGCTAGCAAAAACGCCCCTTCACTTCCCGATTTCATGTGGGCTAAAAATTACATCCATGATAATAAACAGCTTGGTCTTCTTTCAAAATTCAAACCATTAAAAATAATTGAATCAAAAGCTGACGCCTTCACCTGCGAAGCCACAATGTATCATGGGAATAATTTGTCTATTATCGAAGCTGAGGTTTCTGCAAACGGTAATGTATTTTTAAAAAACAGCAGCGTAATTAGTGAAGCCTTGCCATTTAAACTAGAAATCTCCCTAAGCTAGAAAGTGGTATATGGGCTCGAAAATATCACTTGTCACAACAGAGACGTTTAGTATTTAAAGCTGCATTGCGCGTTAGTAAGAACTATCTGCAAAAGCCAATAAACTGATTATGTATCAGTTAACCTCCATACAAATCTGAAAACGCTTGTTCAATATTAGGAAAGTTAAATTGAAAATCACTTTCCAACAACCTCATTGGGACAACTCGTTGCCCGTAGATTAACAAATCAGCCATTTCGCCCATTGCGAGTTTAAGTGCAAGCTTTGGAGTAAATAATATGCAAGGGCGATGCAATGCACTGGCGAATGCCTTTGAGAAGTGTTTGTTGGTAACGGGCTCAGGGGCAGTAAAATTGTAAATTCCTGTGCAGCCGGCATTATCAATTAGGTGCACTATGCCCCTTACCATATCGTCGATATGAATCCATGACATGTAATGGTCCCCTGCCCCTATTGGTCCACCTAAACCTAATTTGAATGGTAGCTGCATTTTTTCTAAAGCGCCGCCATCTCTAGCCAAAACAATACCTGTTCGCAGCACACATACCCGAGTTTCTTCAGTTTCAATGTCTAAGGCAAGTTTCTCCCAAGTAGCACACAAACTATGACTATATTCCTTATTGGGTTTATCAAAATTTTCGTCAATAATTTGTACGTCTTGACGACCATAAAAACCAATGGCTGATCCACTAATAAAGAATTTAGGAGGAGATTGACTTGCCACACACAATGACCCTAACTTTTTAGTCATTTCCCAGCGACTGTTTTCTAAAATCGTTTTTTGTTCGCAGCTCCAACGTTTATTTACAATAGGTTCGCCAGCTAAGTTAATCACGCCATCGAAGTCGTTCAAATTAGACAAGTGCTCTAAACTCGAAATATACGTTAGCCCACTTCCAAGTTTTTCTTCAGCAATCTTGGGATTTCTTGTTAATATCGTAAGCTGATTTTCAGCCTTGATATGTTTTACGAGCTTTGAACCTATCAGTCCGCTGCCACCTGTAATTAGCAAATTCATCTATTTTCCTTTATTCGTTTGTAAGCAAGTCCATTGGAAACGGATCAATTCTTCTCACCATGCTAGCAACCTACTTGATCCAAGTAGCAACGGCACACAGTTAAAACAAAAGTGAATAATCCAAAGTATAATAGATAGTCAATATTTGGTGGGTTAAAATACCCCCCATTGTTGTACTGGAAAGGTTAAGTTGTAGTGAAATTAGAAAAAGCTAAGGGGTTTACCCTAATAGAGTTGATTATTGTAATAGTAATTCTTGGAATTTTGTCAGTGGTTGCAGCTCCCAAATTTATCAATTTGAGTTCGGATGCGAACAAAGCTGTTTTAGAAGGTATGGCAGGAACAGCAAGCGGAGCGGTAAACTTGGTTTATGCTAAAGCAATAATCCAAGGTGTTGTTAACGACGCCGAGGGCAATGTTGATCTTGACGGTGACGGCGTGGACGATATTTCTACAGTTTATGGATTTCCAAGTGCAAACCGAACAACCGGCATTGCTAACGCACTTCAGTTAAATGATGAATGGGCTTATGGTGACACCTTTGGCGGTGGACAATTCTTCGTTTCCCCTTCAAGAATTGTTGGGTTCAGTGGGATTACTAATAATAACATCCCCCTTAGAAGCCCGAATTGTTACCTCACCTATATTCCACCAGCGGGCGCAAACGAACTCCCAACTTACGATTTTGTTACATCTGGATGTTAATAAACTCAATAATGAATTAGATGCTGGAACATTAAAGCTGTTACTTAAAAGCCTTCAATCTTCCAGCAAGATCGTCTAATCCTTGTTTAAAATTTAGGATTTAAAAAAAAAGCTTTCAAGGCAGTAAAGAAGATATTTAACTTATCGTCGGTTCTACCCAAGATTTACACTTATTTTTTAGTAAACAGTTAGACAAGTTAAGAGATACGCACCTATCTAAAGTGGCTACAGGTAGCAGTAATGCAGGCCAAACATGTGAGATAAGGTGGAATCGTTACTCGGTTAAATGTAAAGAGGCGAGACGGTTTCTGGCTGAAACTCAGCGAGAATTTGAACTTGGCTTTTGACAATAGACTTAGACACTATTTTACTCAAAAAGCAATAAACAGCCAGAATCAATTATTCTATTAAAAGCGATAAAATTAAGTGACTCTAACTCTTTTCATTTCAGCGGCCACCCGGCCACATTCGAAGTAAGATTTGATCCTTTTCAACCAAGTGGTGCCATAGGCTCGCAAAGACATGAATGACCAGAATCACGCCGCCTGCAACAAGCAAATAACGGTGGGTTTTTCCAAAAAAGGAGTAACCGAACATACTGTTTATGTCTTGGATAGGAAGAATAGGAGGAATTACCCCATCCGTTGTAAAGAACCATATATGTGTTACACCGTATTCAGCAGAATCCGCTAATACTGATAGCGCTGCCCATCCAGATAGCGGCAATAATAACAAAAGCGCATAAAGTAGTCCGTGTGTTAGTTTTGCTGAGCACTGTTTGAAACGACTAAAACCGGAAGGAAGCTGTGGAACAACCCCCATCAACCGCCAAGCTAATCTAAAAAAGACCAATAACAATAAAACAAAACCATTGGTATGATGAATTTGTGCGATGACGTCATGAAAAGAATTCACGTCTGGGTATTTCAAAGCAAACCCATAAGTTGCTGACATCAAAAAACCTGAAGCAACTTCAACAATGATTAGCAGCAACACTACCCAATGTAATGATTTTGAAACGCTCCCCCATGACGTTATTGTATTTTGTAACATGTTAAGCCTCTATAAAAATAAAATGAAATTCGCAATTATTGATTTGTTGCTCATTACGTGAAGTATTAAAAGGGCTTCATTGGTTTGACGTGCAACTTAAATTGCACTTGATATAACAACTTACCCGAGGTTATATCATCTTTTAAGAGAGAAAAAGTCTATCGTATTTTCGCCAACAGTTATCTTTTTCGTGAAAACGATTCGCGCTACGCGAACGACTTTCAGATAATCAAAAAAAATGCAGAATTATCTATTAAATAACTCTGCACTTTGTAGCACTTAAAAAAGTTTAAGGTAATTAGTCAATTTCAGTGACGAAATCCTGCTTAGGCCGACGAATTTTCTTCAGGTTTTTAAGCCAGTCGCCCTCTTCTGCACGATAACCCAAAGGCAATAATACTACCGAGCGCAATCCGCGTTCAGTCAAACCTAAAATTTCATCCACTTTTTCAGGTACAAAACCTTCCATAGGAGTACTATCAACTCCCTCTTCAGCGGCAGCAACTAAAGCTGTACCAAGACCGATATATGCTTGGCGAGCTGCGTGTTGAAAATTGATCTCTGGATCTCTTGGCGGATAAGTAGCCAAAATCATTTTACGGTAGTTTTCCCAGCCTTCATTGATAATGCCACGTTCTTCATTGACTAAATCGAACATATGATTAATGCGCTCTTCGGTATAATTGTCCCAGGCCGCAAATACTAAAAGGTGTGAACAGTCAGAGATTTGTGTCTGATTAAACGCGTGGGGTACAATTTGATCACGCAAATCTTGATTTTTTACGACAATGACTTCATAGGGTTGCAGACCACTTGAGGTAGCCGTTAAACGTATAGCTTCAAGAATCCGTTCTACTTTATCTTCGGCGACCGCTTTGCTTGCGTCCATCTTTTTTGTTGCATAGCGCCAATTTAACTTTTCTACCAAATTCGACATCGGTTACTCCATAATTATTCTACTTGCGAGTCCTAAAAGTGAGGCCGTTTTCGGTAATTTCAATCTATCAGAAGAGGAATTATAGAAGAGTAAAGGTTGAGGTTATTATTTTCTTTCGATTAGATGCTATAAACAAGTAAAAAGCCAACCTAATTAAGTTGGCATGAAAGTCATTTTTGAACAGAGTCTTTATAATCAGTTGGGCGAAAATGATAATGGCTGACTATCCGGCATTGGAACTAACAAATTTATTTCCCAATCAACCGTAAACATCAAATCACAACTGCTGTCCCATAGTGGATTTTCATCTTCGATAATAATCTCCCCCTCCAACGTACCTGAAGCTTTTTCCTGTTCACCACTTAAATAGTATGTGAGACCATTCCGATAACCCAAACTTCCTCTATCATTGTACCATCGGTCGAACTCAACAAAATAAAAGCGAATTTGCGGAGTCGTTGTTCTATGCGGGTTTTCAGGTTCAGTTACGGTAAACACTTGGCTTATTTGACTATCGGGAACTCGATAGGTTGGTATCGCGAAGATGAAATCATCGGACGGATGCCATTCCCACTCTTTTAAAAGCTCACCACCTTCGAACTGGCTGATGGTAAATTCATTAAACCCACCGCCGTCGCATTTATTTTTAAGACCTACAGTGAGTTGGTAATAATTGAGTCGATAACTCGGTTCAATTCTTATATCTGCCGCTGTGGAATCGAGCAGACCGTTGAAATCAATGGTTTTAACAACCACTACATAGTCCGTGGGCGCTGGCACCAAGAGCCCCTCAGCGTACATATGTTCCACATAGGTAACATCATATCTATGAAAAAACTCGTAAGTTCCTGCTTGCAAGCCATTATCTCCATCAAATGCAGAGATTTCGAAATGGCTAGCGTAACCTACGTTAAGACGACTTGTCTGTCCATCACCCCATTCAACTTCTATATGATGAGTTTGCCGATCAGTTACGATAACGGCTCTGCCGACAACACTATCTGATGTGACTGACAGATTCACAATCCTGTGTTTATTGCACTGCTTAGGTTTTAATTTAATTGCGGTTTGATTGAAAATATTGTTGGATACTAATTTATTTACGTCATCTGTAATCATAACTTTTCTGCTCCATGAATAAAAAGTAGTACGCACTTACGAAAATGAAAAAACCTCCTTGGTTTGAAGTAAGCCGACATCAGCATTGACTAAAGTTGCGTTTGCAATTTCTTGCAGCATTAAGTGTAGTCTAAGATAGGGAATAAATAGAGTTGGACGGCGCAACTTCCGCAAATAAGGTCAAAAAAACAATACAACGCTATCCCGTTGCAGAGAATACTCATAGCAGTTAGACTCAAGCTTCCTGCTACCATTTCAATTAATGAAAATTACCTATGAAAATCAAAGCGATATATTTTTTGTTTGGCATTTATTGCTGTGCTGCGGTAAGCGCACCGAGTACAAATACCATCGAGCCAAGCAAAGCCGAAGTTATTGACCGGTTTGCCGAACTTGCCCTCGAGTGTGTACATAAAGAATATCCTAATATCATCAAACATATGATGACCAGTGATGAAGATGTAAAGACACCCAAGCGACTTTATCCGGCATTTTATGGTTGTTTTGATTGGCATTCCTCAGTACATGGGCACTGGTTACTGACCCGTATTGCTAGCCAATACCCAGACTCAACTCATTACCAAAGTATAATGGCAAGCCTGAATCAAAGTTTCACCCAACAAAATTTAGCAGCAGAGTTGGCGTATTTCAATCGTGCGGATACGGGCACCAGTTTTGAGCGCCCCTATGGACTTGCTTGGTTTTTGCAGCTAACCACCGAATTGCGTGAATGGGATAATCCAAAAGCCAAACACTGGTTAAATATATTAACTCCTCTAGAAAACAAAATAGTGGCCAACGTAAGCGATTGGTTGCCTAAGCTCTCATTTCCTATCCGTGTTGGCGAGCATAGCCAAACTGCATTTGCGTTCGGGCTCATGTTGGACTGGAGCGCGACGGCCAAAAATAATGAGTTTAGTGAGTTATTGAAGGCGAACATTACCCGTTTATACATCAATGATGTCAATTGTCCCCTAGCGTATGAACCATCAGGACAAGATTTTCTCTCCCCATGCATTGCTGAGGCAGACTTAATGCGACGGGTGTTACCCACTGAGCAATATGCAAAATGGTTATCGACGTTTTTGCCCATCATCCCCAACAATGGCAATGCGAAATGGTTAGATGTAGCCACAGTGGTGGATAAAAGTGATGGCAAACTCGCTCACCTAGATGGTTTGAATTTAAGCAGAGCATGGATGTTAGAAGGTATAGCATCTGCTTTAAATGTTGATGATCCTCGCAGAGCGTCTATTCTAAATGCAGCAAAAGCCCATAAAAAATCAGGTATCGACTCAGTCATACACGACATGCATTACATGGGGAGTCACTGGCTAGGGAGTTTCGCGACTTACTTAGAAACCGAACGAGGAATACGTTAGAACAAGGCTTTCAATTTGTGAAAGCCTTAATCGTTAAGGTTAACTAACCGAACCAAAGCGTTGCTCTAAGTAACCAATAATATCGTTGCTTTCATACATCCAAGTATCTTTGCCGTCTTGTGAAATACGCAAACATGGCACTTTGGTTTTACCACCTTGTTGTTCAAGTTCAGTTCGAAATTCACTCCCTTTGCTGGCATTGCGCGTTTCCATGGGCAAATTCAAGCGATGCAATGCTCGGCGGGTTTTAATGCAAAAAGGACAAGCAAAAAACTGGTACAAAGCCATAGACTGAATTTCTTGTTCTACTTGTTGCTGAGCTTGCGCGCTGCGCTTTTGTTTTCGTGGTCGAGTGATGATGTCAACTAGGGCAATGATACAGCCCAGAAAATTGCGAACGAAATTGACTAAAAAAGACATAATATATTTACTACCCTTAAAAATGAGGCCGTATTATAAACCCATAACAACATAAATTCCGCTGTGAATTACGAACATTTTAATATTAGCTATGCTGTGATTTTTGGACGATAAATGAAGGTTAAAAGCGGTTATGCTTGTTAGCTTTGTTAACAATACAAAGTTAAATTTCACGTCAGTTGGAATCTAAAAAAATAAATGTGGTCGGTTAGTATTCCGACCACATTTAGGCAATTTCAGAGAACCCATAACTCGCTGTTATGGGTTAGTTTGAGTCTGCTTAAAACTCAGGGGTTTGTGGTGCAGGCAAGTTGGTTTCTTGCATACTACGAGCTTTAATATCGGCAATATCGCCACCGAAATCAAACAGATTCACATCGCCACGCTCTGCGGCCATTTTAGCGCGTAAATCAGCTGTAGCCTGAACATCAATGGTCAGATCATCACTAATTACAACACCATAAGCCAGAGCACCTTGTACTGTTGCCAGTGAACGCTTAATGTCATCTAACACTAACTGTGGTTCACGAAGAAGTGGGTCTCCCCAACCGCCGCCGCCCCATGTATTAAAGTAAAGGATATCGCCTTTTTTCACTTCAATACCTTCACATTTTGCTGGCAAGGTTTCTTCTGTACCATCAGCGCGTTTTAGTAACTTAGTCGAGCGCAAACCTGGCGCTCCGCCATTTACACCCCAAGGGTAGGTTAACCAACGATCATCATGAATTGCAATTTGGCCATCATTTAGGAAACGATAACCCACTGATAATCCATTACCACCGCGATGCAGACCTACACCACCTGAATCAGGTATGGTTTCGTATGCTTCTACCCGCAATGGGAAATACGCTTCAATGAACTCATTCGGCACGTTGGTAAAGCCTGGCCATAAAGAATGACCGTCAGGGCCATCACCGGCAGGGCGTCCAGGAATACCACCAAAACCAATTTGAAACAGTTGGAACCACTCGCCTTTATCATCGTAACCAGAATAAAATAAATGGGGAGAATCTGAAAAGCCCGCCGCATTCATCGCTTCAGGTGCACCCTGTCCTAACAAGCCGCCCATGACATCAAAAATTCTGCCCAATGCATGGGTTCTGCCCGACAATGCTGCCGGATAATTAGGTTTCAACAAGCTACCTTGAGGAATACGCACATCCACAAGATCGTAGAAACCATCGTTGAACAATATTTGCGGATCCACTAAGTTAATGGTGAATGAGCCGAAAAACATTTTGAACATATCTTCATTGAGATAGAAGTTAATCGAACTTTTTGCTTGCGGATCAGTACCGTCAAAATCAAATATAGCCTTGTCACCTTCACGCCACATTTTACAACGAATTTTATATGGTCCTTTACCCACGCCGTCATCACATAAATAATCTTCAAACACACGAGGTTCTTCAGGTACCAACATATTAATGATGGCAGACATAGCAGTATGGTTGCGCTCTAACATCACTTCCATAGTGGAATAAAACACGTCATCGCCAAAACGGTCGGCAATTTCAATCACTCGTTTTGATGCCGTGTTACAGGCAGCTACTAACGCGTTTAAATCAAATCGGTTCCATTGCGGGGTACGCACATTATGCAAAATAAGTTCAAGTATATCGGTTTGCAACACACCTTTTTTATACAGTTTTGTAGGTGGTATACGTATCCCTTCTTGGAAGATGGATTCGGCTTTAATTGGAATTGAACCCGGTACCATACCGCCGTTATCGGACATATGCCCAAACATGGCAGACCATGCTATGTGGCGTCCTTCACGGAAAATAGGCACAAGTACTAACCAATCAGGTAAGTGAGATACGGCAGCGTTACACATGTAAGGATCATTGGTGAGTAACACATCTCCTTCTTCCATTTGACCGGTGAAGGCTTCCATAAATCCATGGATAAATGAGCCAAACTGACCTACTACCATCTTGCCATCTCTATTAGCGATCATAGGGAAGCAATCACCTTGCTCGCGGATCCCTGGACTCATTGCCGTTCTAAATAAAACTGCATCCATTTCTTCGCGGGCATTTTTCAATGCATTTTCAATAATATCAACGGTAACCGTATCTGCTTCAACACGTTTAAGAGGAGCGCTATTGGTTTCAATAATTTTATTCATGATAAACTCCTACTACTTATTCTTGGTGTTAACAGGGTTAATTAACAAGTTACCAACTGAATCTACTGTGGCAACGTAACCAGGCAAAATCACGGTTGTCGAATCCATTTCACCTACAATGCAAGGTCCTGGCACTTTTAGGCCTACGCCCATCTTTGCACGTTCATAAATGGCCGCATCATGATATTGACCATCATGATAAATCTTAGTGTCTGCAATTTTGCAATCCACCAATGCTGTAGTACCTGTAATCTGCTTACTTTCAGGCAACGCCGTAGAAGAAGCCGAGACTATAGCTCTTACCATTACAATTTCATGGCCATCATCAAGAGCAAAGGTAAACAATTGAGTATGTTCTTCGTCAAAGCGGTCGATTAATAGATTCAAACCCTGAGCTTCGAAATCAGCTTTTGAACATTCAATAGATAATTGGAAAGCTTGACCGGTATAGCGCACATCAGCCTGCAACGTAACGTCTAACTCGTCTTTACTAATACCATCAGCAATCAGAGTTGATGCGGCTTTATCGGTTAACTCTTCAAATAGTTTTGTTAATGACGCCTTATCGGTATCTTTAATAAGCGTAACAAAGGTTTTTGACGCTTCATCTTTTACCACTGTAGTGGCATCACCGTAAGCACATAATACGCCTGGACCAGGAGGAATAATGGTTGGCCAAGAATCGGTTAGAATGCCCAATGCGTTAGCATGAAGGGGACCGGCACCACCAAAGCCAACTAGCGCGAAATCTCTTGGATCAAAACCTTGCTCGACCGAAACTAAACGTAACGCACCGAACATGGCTTCGTTGGCAATGCGGATGATACCTTCAGCGGCTTCTTCAACAGATATCTCCATTGCATCAGCCACTTTTTTAACCGCTGCAACAGCCGCGGACTTATCAATTGCCATTTTTCCACCAAGTTGCACGTCAGAAGGCAAATACCCCAGCACTACGTTGGCATCACACACTGTTGGCTCCACACCGCCTTTCATATAAGCAGCAGGGCCTGGTTTAGCACCGGCAGACTCTGGACCTACACGTAATGCTTTGGTTAATTCAGGAACAAAGGCTAAAGAGCCGCCCCCAGCACCAACCGTACGCACATCAACCGAAGGAGCTCTTACAACCACATCACCTACTCGTGTTTCCCGTCTAATTCGAGCTTTGGAGTTTTGAATTAGCGCGACATCCGTTGAAGTTCCGCCCATATCAAAGGTCAGAATGTTGTCGTAACCTGCTGCAGAGGCAAAGTGAATAGCACCTGAAACACCACCAGCGGGGCCACTCATCAATAGATTTACTGGGTTATCCGCAGCAGCATTAGCCGAGGCCAATCCACCATCTGAACGAAGAATCGATAAATGCAGATCTTCACCCATGGTTTTATGCAATGAAGCTTGCAAATTATCAACATATCGAGCCACTTCAGGTCTAACGTAAGAATTCACGACCGTGGTTTCTGTACGCTCATATTCTTGCATTTCTGGCACGATATCACTGGAAATACTAATAGGAACATCAGTAAACACGGTAGCGGCTATTTCTTTAGCGCGTTTTTCGTGGTCACCATTTACGTATGCGTTAATAAAACAAATGGTAAGCGCTTCAACTTCACCAGTAGCTTTTAGTTTACGTAAATCTTCAAGTAATGCATTTTCATCCAACTCAACAGAAGTTGAACCATCAGCATCCATCCGTTCATTTGCTTCAATAGTCAGCTCTAACGGTGCTAATAATGGTTTTTTAACAAAGCTTACCCAACCACCTAATCCGCCAGGACAAAAAGATCGAGCAACTTGCAATACCTGCTTGTATCCGCGGGTTGTGACTAGACCTACTTTGGCACCTTTACCGGTAAGAACGGCATTGGTTGCAACCGTAGTACCGTGCATAACACGGTTTATTTGTTTAGGATCAATACCGGATTCTTCACAAATTCGAGCGATACCGTTTAATACGCCAACTGATGAATCATGTGGTGTAGAGGGAACTTTCGCAGTGTGAGTTTCACCGTTGCTTTCGTTGATTAGCAAAAGGTCTGTAAAAGTACCTCCTACATCAACACCTAATCGATAACTCATAACGTTTTCCTTTTTCAAATTCTTGTTTTAAATATTTTTATTTAAGGTTTTATTATTATTTTTATGCAGGATGCTTTTTACGCAACCACGTCTTTGCATTACCGCCTTTGGCGGTTTCCGTTAACTCTACGGCTAGATCTGAAGCAGCTAATAAGGTTGGCATATCAATACCTGTCTCATAGCCCATTTGCTCACACATCATTACCACATCTTCTGTTGCCACATTACCACTGGCGCCGGGGGCGAATGGACAACCACCTAAACCAGCAATTGAAGCGTCAAATCTTCTTACGCCTGCGGTTAAAGCGGCGTATACATTAGCTAAGCCCATCGCGCGAGTATCATGAAAATGGCAAGCTATTTTGTCCTCACCAAACTTTTCAATAAGTGGCAGCATCAATTCAACAACGCCTTGAGGATCCGCTGCACCTATAGTGTCAGCAATAACCAAGCGCGACGCGCCCATATTGATTAACTTTTCAGCTAAGTCGATAACTTGCTCAACAGGAATAATGCCTTCAAAAGGACATTCCCAAGCAGTTGCTAAATAAACCTGTAATTCAACATCAGTGCCTTTACCTGCTTCGATAACTTGCTCAATCATGCTCAGAGTTTGCTGGTTATCCATACGAATATTTTTTTCGTTCATGGTGTTCGAAGCAGCCATTACTAAGGACGCCAATTTGATCTGATTTTTTTGCGCCAGCTCAAACCCTTTCATATTGGGAATTAGCGCAGAAAAGTGACAATCTGCTTTTGGCAGTTGTTGACAGATTTCATCGGTTCCAGCCATAGCTGGTACGGCTTTTGGCGATACAAACGCCCCCACTTCAACACCATCTAGGCGCGCATCTGTAAGAACCTGTATAAGTTGCAAGCGTTGTTGCGGAGTTAGCACCTTGGCTTGGTTTTGAATGCCATCACGAGGGCCAACATCGTTAATGTAGACTCGATTACTCATTACCAGCCCCTTTAATTGCACCACTTTGAACAAGTGAATCGATGCGTTCTTGAGACATATGCAGCAACTCTGTCAAAACCGACTGGGTATCTTGACCAAGAACAGGGGCAGGCGAAAAAGACTCCTCATCAGTACGTGAGAATTTGATAGGGTTACCCGGCCCTTTAGTACTTTTTCCATCAGGATGTTTTAACTCAACGACCATGTTGCGATGCAATACTTGCTCATCGCTTAATGCTTGCGACAAGTTATTCACTGGCGCACAAGGAATACGCTTGGCTTCCAACTGTTCAATCCAATAAGCCGAGGTATTTTGACTTAAAATCTCGTTTAATTTTGCATTGATGAAGTCTCTGTCTGCCCATCGACCTGGCTGTCCGTCATATTTGCTGTCGTCAAACTCAGGGCACTTAACCACTTCATTTAGGTTTTTCCAGAAATTGTCAGTGATCACTGCAATAACCACGAAACCATCAGAGGTTTGAAAGGTATTGTAAGGAACATGAACAAAATGCGAATTTCCAATTGGGTATGGGTTCTCACCAGATAAAAAGTGCATGGTGGCCATGTAATTAAGCATTGAAATTTGGCAATCCAGCATGGAAATATCCACATCTTGCCCTTTGCCGCTAGTTGCCCGTTCAATAATGGCTGATTGAATTCCCATTACCGCAAACATGCCACCGCCTAAGTCGCCAATGGGTATACCAGCTCTTACCGGGTTTGTCTGATCGGTGCCAGTGATTGACATACCGCCACCCATAGCTTGAGCAACTTGGTCAAAAGCAGGACGTTTAAATTTAGGGCCGCTGCTACCAAAGCCAGTAATGCTACAAGTGATAATGCGAGGATTAATTTTACTTAGTGTGTTGTAATCAATTCCCAGGCGGTCAGGAACGCCAGCGCCAAAGTTGTTCACCACAACATCTGACTCTTTCACTAATTCATAAAAGACTTGTTTGCCTTCTTCACTTTTCAAATCGATACAAATACTTTGTTTATTGCGATTTAATGTAATGTAGTAAGCCCCCATTCCATCTAACGAATTTTTCGGATCGCTGGCTAATAGCTTGCGAGTTCCTTCCCCTTGTAGAGGTTCGACCTTAATCGTTTCTGCACCTAAATCAGCCAATAACATAGCGCAATACGGCCCTGATAACATATGTGTTAGATCGATTACACGTATACCAGAAAGCGGCTTGTTCATTCTTTTCTCCAATTTATTTTTGTGTCCTGAAAGTAGACGAGTCACGGCACTGTAGGGTGCCATCACCCGTCACTTGAAATGTGCTTAAAAGTTATAAGCGAATTCAACGCCATACTCAGCAAGCGCTGAAGGGTGGATAAAAGATCCGCCAAATTCAGGTGCTGGAATGACTTCTTGTAAATATTCTTCGTCGGTGATGTTTTTGCCGTAAATCGCTAGTGTCCAGTTATCCGCTTCTAGAGCAATGCGCGCATTTACAGTGAAAAATGAATCACGTTTAGCATTATTGAAGTTTTGTGAATGAGGGCCCGGTGGAACACCGCCACCTAAGGTGCCGAAAAAGTCCCAAATTGTAGGCGTCTCTTCACCTTGTAAGGTGTGGAAATAGGTTTCACCCGTGTATTGATAATCCACTCGAGTGGTTACCCAAAACTCATCGTTGATAGGCTTCTCATAGCTAAAGCCTAATGTGTAGGTTGTATCAGGTGACTGCGGCGCTTTGTTGCCAACAGTGATTGGACGACTGCGGTTTTCTTTGATTTCTGAATCAAGTAAACCAAGCCCTGCAAACACTTTAAAGCTCTCGGTAATATCCGCGGTTACATCAAGTTCAAAACCTTGAATTTCAAGCTCATCAATAGTACTCACAGCACGCAACAAACCAAAAGGTCCGGCGAAAAACTCGAAAAACTGATTGTCTTCAACGTTGGTTTTGAACACCGCTGCATTCAAGCGAACCTTGTTATCCAGCAATTTAGATTTGATGCCCAACTCTATATTAGTGGTAACTTCTTTATCGTAATCATCCGTTACCAATAATTGTGCATCCACTGCATCACCAGGATTACCAGTACCTGAGCTGTTGAACCAAAAATCTAAAGTGGCTTGGGTACCCAGTGAATTAAAACCACCACTTCTGAAGCCGACCCCGTAACTGGCATACGAATTAACGTTATCGGATAATTCATAACTTAAAGTAACTTTGGGTTGGAATTGGGCAAATGAGCGACTGCGGTCTGGAATACCATCTGGGTTACCAGCAAGTCCAGGGTTAATTAGTCCAACTTCGCCATCAACAATAGTATTAATGTTAAGGCCAGACGCGGTCACATATGGCACGTTGTTAGATACTGTTCTGTCTTCATGGTCGTAACGCAAGGCAACAGATACTTCTAGTTTTTCGGAAACATCATATTCCACTTGACCAAACGCAGACAAGACCGATGTGTCATAAGTATCATCGAACAATAAATCGGTCGGATTAGGCCCAGATGCAGGCACATAGGATTGACGCAAGAACCCTTGGCCTTGATCAGCACCATAGGCGACCACTACATCACGGTCAATTTCAGCGAAATACAGACCGGCAATCCAGCGTAAATCAGCACTGTCGTCATCAGAGGTAACTCTTAACTCACCACTGAAATCGGATTGACTGCGTTCTTGATATTGGTATCCATCACACGAACTAGGTGTGTATGGTCCATACACGCCAGTGAATTCCACGCCGGGAGGAAAGATGCCGAAGGGTGCGAAAAATTCACCAAACAAATCGGTTCTATCAGCACCACCTAACGCAGTTGGCGTGTTATTCAGGGTGGCACGATCAGTTTGACACTGAGGTGTTAACTCATAGCCATAAAAGGAAGCGCTGGTGCCATCTGATAATAATGTTTCTTCAAGATCGTTATACGACAACACACCGGTAACATCGTAACCGTCTAAATCCCAATCAGCTTTAATCGAAAGTTCAGTGCTGTCTTGCTCGTTTTCACCTGGTACGTTGAAGGCAAAAATGAAGTCATGATCATTAACGTCGGCATTGTAGGCGGGCTGATTAAATGCCTCAACAAATGAAGGTAAAGCGAACACAGCATTAAAGTTAATAGCACCACCTTTAACACTAGAAACGCCGGCTCTCATATCAAGCGTAAGATCTTCACTCACATCCCACATTAAGCGCCCTTTAAGGGTGGTATCTTCTAGAAAATCTACCGAGTCTTCACCGGTGAAGATGTTCTCGTAATGGCCATCAATGGTATTATAACTGGCGGTAATTCGTCCTCTGACTGTTTCACTTAGACCACCGCTAATAATACCATTTATACGCTGGGCGCCAGCATTACCAACCGCCACTTTAACGCTACCTTCAAGCTCATCGCTAGGCAAAGTGGTGGTGACTAGAATCGCACCAGCAACCGCATTACGTCCATACAATGCCCCTTGTGGGCCTTTCAAAATTTCGATTTGGGCAATATCAAGCAGCTCTCCGTTAAAGCCGTTTGGATTGGTCATCAACACCCCATCTACCACGTAAGCAAAGGTTGATTCAGCATCTCGAGTGGAGACAATACCGCGGATATTAACCTGTGTGTCACCTACGTTTGCCGTGTCGACAATATTCACGTTGGGCACAAGCGAGATAAAATCACCGGGACGCTCGATCCCCGCAGTTTCGATATCTCTGGCGGATAATGCACTCACAGCGATAGGTACTTGTTGTAAGCTCTCTGGACGTTTTCGCGAGATACTGATTAACTCAATAGTCTCTTCTTCAGCTTGGCTATCTTGCGCAAGGGCACCACCGGCAAAAGTAGTTGAACTTGCTAACATTGATATCGCTATAGCATTACCTAACTTATTTCGGGTAAATCTAAGCATGTTGTGTTCCCTCTTGGTTATTTTTATTATTGCGTTTCAATCTTCGCCATAAGGTGGTTTGGCTAATTCCTAAGTACTGAGCAACCAGTTCCTTATTCCCGTTAAATTTCATCATTGCCTGGTTTAGCAATTCCTGCTCATTTTTTGCGATTGCGCCAGTTTGTTCGGTCCCACTTAGCTCAAATAGCTCGGGAGCTAGCTCAATCAATAATTGCGACACTCGCTTACTGGTCACATCTTGAAATGCTGAGCAATAAACTAATAAGCGCTCAACAATATTTTCCAGTTCTCGGATATTTCCTGGCCAATCATAAGTGGTAAAGATGGGCGTTAATTGCTGGGTTAAGCGCTGAATAACATCATCGCTCAAGCTACCAAAATTAAGAGTTGTCAGTTTATTTTTGGTGATATTTTCAATATCATCCCGACGTTCTTTTAAAGAGGGAACATTGATGCTTAAAACATTTAGGCGATAATATAAATCGTCTCTGAATAAGCCTTGTTTCACTTGTGTGGCCAAAGGTCGGTTGGTGGCAGCAATGACTTTGAGGTTAACTTTAAATTCTTTTTGAGAGCCAATGGGCCGATAGGTTTTTTCTTGAATAACGCGCAGTAATTTGGCTTGTTGAGGTAAGGTTAACTCACCCACCTCATCTAAAAATAACACGCCATTTTCCGCTTCATATAGCAAACCGTGTTTGCCGCCGCGCTTAGAACCGGTAAATGCGCCTTCCACGTAGCCAAAAAGCTCACCTTCAAACAACTCACTGGGCATTGCTGCGCAGTTAATTGCGACAAAACGTCCATCGGCAAACTGACTTTTCTGGTGAATACGCTTAGCTATCATTTCCTTACCAGTACCGGACTCTCCAATAATCAACACATGACTGGGAGAATTCGCATACAGGTCAGTTCGTTCAATCAAATCCGTCATCACTTTGGATTTGTAAATCAGCGGTTGCTCAAGGGATTGGTTTTTCTTAGGTGACAGTATTTGCGGTGTTTGGGCATAAAATTGGTAGATATCAAACTGACTATTGGTCATCATGATGGTGTCTTTATGAAACCACCAATCAGTTTCATTTAACCGACACTTACCGTCCGACACATCAGCAAATTGACTGCTATGCAACAAATCTGAAATCTCTTGTTTGTTATTCGAGTCAATTGCAAATTCTGTTTTTGCAATGGCATTGGACGTCAAAACATCAGTATAGTTATCCACCACTAAAATCGGGGTTTTGGAGTCTTCACTTAACCATTTATAAATAACTTTTGCATGCATTGAATCCCGTTGCTTGCGGCCAAGGATAACCGCCTCTTTCAAGACTGCACGACAGGATTCTTTAGAATAAATTAAGAATGACTTAATGTTGTCTAATAACGCCAAACCACATACCAAACTGGCACCCACCACCACATTATCGGAGGTTAAATGTGCCAATTGATACATTTGTTTAGCATCTTCAGCTGTTTCGTATTGATGACGAGTGATGTTTATTGAAGTGCTTGTGTTTAACAGGCTAACTAAACTGCTGTAGTCATCGTAGGTAATAAGATGGATATCTTTACTCACCTTTGATGCTTTTAAAACAGCACTAACGATATCTGACTCTGTCACGGGGATAGACAAGACAGGTACATCTAAGGTTGTTTTTAAGTAAGCCGAATTGCTGCCTGCACTTATAACTAAGTCAGGTTTGAAAACATGAATATGAGTGTTAGCTTCATGAATAGTGCCAATAATCGCATCTACGACTTTGCATTCGGCATGCTCTTCAAACTCTTCTAATACACTACTAACCAACTGGCTAAATTCTTTATGGCCAAAGATTAGAATGCGAATTTTTTGACTTTGCTTTATCAATTTGTTGCAACCTGAAAGTAAAAATTGTTAGCAAATTAACATAGCACGGTTCATGCCAAAAACAATGAAATTTAAAAAACCTTAAATATCAACACTTTAATTTAAAACCCAATTTCACTTTCAGGTTGAAAATTTCAAATTGAAATAAAAAATATCACTTTGAAATAAAATCATTCATTTTGAAATTCAACTTTTCGGTGTTTCAGTCAATTGTAAAATAGCCCCGAATTTATCATGATCTGCAAGATCGCAGATTGACCATTGTTGCAGACCCGTTCTTTTTTCCAGATTGTTCAATTCGAGTTTTTGTAGTGACTCATCAATTGATTCTGTGGCAAATGAAAGCAAAAAAATACCTTCACCTTTGTTTGCCAATATATCCGCCACTACCCCTTCGTTGCTCAAAGGCTGTACCAAAACCAACAGGCTTTCACCGACCTTAAAGCGAGCTGTTTTAACCAGCCTTTGAGGTAATTCTTCAATCGTCGCTGATTGAGTTAACAATGTTTGGAAGTAGCTAACCGATTTGTCTAAATCTGCGACAACAAAATTTATATGATGAATATGAGTGATCAAAATGTACTCTCCTGATTAGCGGCTATAAGCAAGCAGCGTTGAGTAAAATATTGTCTATCAAATAAATTGCGCGTGCCCTGATGTATCAAATCTTGCTTTAACTGCATGTCTGAATGATCGACTAACGGGTATAACTCTGCCGTTAGACAGTTTTATCGAAGCGCTGTGCCCTTGTTCTCGATAGCTACTTGCTGCGTCAGAACTAATCCAATACGAGCGATGAGTTTGAAATCCGTCTTGCCCAAACATTTCGCCAATTGCGTCTTTAAAACGAATATAAATTAGCTCTTCTTTTGAACCCAGAACCACCCGTGTGTAGTGATCCTCTGCTATCAAGGCTAAAATTCTTTGCTGATGGGGGGCTGGCAGTCGACTTTGCAGTCGGGGCAATTGATCGACCATAATGAAATCAGTTTGCTCATCATTAACAGTGTTCAGTAGCCAATTTCGAAAGCGTTTTACCTTCGAGCTGTCCGCGGAATAATTAAATCTGCTGACACCCAGTACAAATAAATAAAAATAATTAGCAGCAACCCATAAGCTAACTCCAAGTAACCAATTGGAGATCGTGACGACTATATCCAAATATCGAGAAGTGCTTTTTAGAACATGTCCTTCTTGAACAAAATCGCCCACTAGAAAATCTCTAAAATGACTAGCTGGAATCCAAAGAGCAATACCAATGGCAAATCCAAGTGTGAGAACAGCTAAGAAGGGAGCTCCTAATGGTTTTAAAAATAAAGCCACCAATTTGCTACCTATCGCTAAAAACTGCCATGACAAAAGGGTTGAAACTAGCCAGTAAACTAAGTGGCCTTCAATGCCAACAAGGGGTTCAGTACCAGATTGAGATAGTGCAAAAAACAAACCTAACCCCAAAGGAATACCAATATAAAACGAAAGAATTGTTCGATCTTGTATTGCCAAGGAAATAGATTGCCATACTTTTTTAAACATCATTAGTACCCAGCGCCCTTATCATTATAAAACAGCTAGATTCATCGTTTTATAATATGTATAAAACAAACAATTGAATGCAACAACTTGCGCTGCGCGAATAGCACTCACGGAATAAGTGCTGATTAATTGGCACAATCTAATGCCACTTTTTCTCATTTTGTTTTCAATGTAAAACTATTATCTAACTGAAAAATATCGACAATATGGACATCCGTGTTTAAAGATCAATTGCCTAAAATTTCCCTATTTACATTTTTCAAGAGGAAGGTAAGTTGTCGCAAATATCTCGTAAATTTATTTACTACAACAAACAAAGCACTGTTCATGCCAAAATCCAAAATTATTTAAATCAATTAAAAATCAAAAAGTTAATAATAATATTCGATATCCGCTCAGTCTCAATATTTCATAGTGAACAATTTATGTTCACTTTGAAAAATAATATGTTGTTAATTCCCTAGTGTAAATTCCCTAGTTTCATGCGAGTTTGATTAACTGATAACTACCTATTACTGAAACTATTTTATCCCTTGATGCAATACCACAGATTTCTCAATCACGCACAATAGCCTTGCAATATAAAACCCATCATCATATCTTTATAACATTATTGTTTGCATTTTTCACACAACTAACACAAAAAGTTGGTCTGCAATTCGCGAAGCGCGAATGGTATTCACGAAATAAAGCCACCTTTTACGAAAACATAGTAGACCTAAATTCAGCTTATCCTACATATTGTTTGTGGAAACATCACAGCCAATCAATAGACTAATTACATCAAAGGATAACCATGAACAAAAAACTATTAAGTGTCTTTGTTTTGATGAATATGAGCGGGACAAGCATATCAGATAATAACTTTTTTTCTGCTGCCTATGCCCAAGACAAAACTGATGCAAACGAGAATGCAGATATAGAACGGATCGACGTCGTATCTTCTCGAAAACGCGATGAGTGGATCCTCGACGTACCATTAGCTGTCCAATCTTTTTCTGCAGAAGATATTGAAAAGGCCGGTATTGGTAACTTAGAAGATTTAACCTTGTTCGCGCCAGGATTAGATTTCAAAGATCAAGGCGGACAATTTGCTGGACGATTATTACCGGCAATACGCTTTCGAGGCCTTACCTCTGAAAGCACATTACCATCTAATCAAGTTGGTTCACTCTTTATCGACGGTGTATATGTACTAGGTGGCGCACAATCCATAGGCTTTGAAGATATTGAGCGAGTGGAGGTTATTCGTGGCCCACAATCAGCATATTTTGGTCGTTCAACATTTGGTGGTGCAATTAACTATATTACCAAAGACCCGTCAGGCGAATTTGGTGGTAAGTTTAATGCGGCATATAGCCCGAACTTCGGTACTAGTAATATCTCATTTTCTATAAACGGTTCGATAATAGAAGATGTATTAGCGGCAAGTCTGACCGGGTCAGGTTTTAAAAATGGATCCGCTTACACAGCAAATGACGGCGGAACTTTAGGGGAACAAACCACTAACGCTGCGCATTTATCTCTTTTATATACTCCAACAGAAGATTTAAAAATTAAATTTCGTGCTTCCTATGTTGAAGATGAAGATACCGCCCCTGCCGCCACAGCGATTCAATTTAGTGAATTTAGTAACTGTGAAGCCGGTACTCCTGTAACTGTTCTTAACGGAGATGGTGTTGCCACTGAAACAACTTTGGGTGGAAACTTGTGGTGTGGAGCTTTACCTGAGATTTCTGACGGTGTAGTTGTTTCTCGTAACACCACCTTTCCGATATTCGAAGATGGTGGAGCCTTTTTGCCAGAGGTAGACGTTCGAGACTTAATGGTAGGAAATAGTCGTGGTGTTCAGGATATCGAAGATGCCCCTTACCTTGACCATTTTGGATTACGTCGCCAAATGATTAGACTTGCCGCTAGTTTCGAATATGTCATAAATGACGAGTTTGATTTGGATGGTAACATTTCCTATAACGACCAAGATTTGATGGGTATTCGTGACGGTGATAATTCTGACGGAGAATCTGTGTATGTTGGTACGCCATCATTCTTTGAAGACTTTTCAAGTGAAATACGCTTAAGCTACGATGCTGGCGGAAAGTTTAGAGCTTTAATGGGTGTCAATTACTATAAACAAAAAATCCATGCTGCATTTTCTAATGGTGTAGAAGCGACCAATTCAATTTTGTTCGATACTGCTGAAACGCCATTTGAGGTGCGAATAGTTGGTGCACAAAACTCAACTCCAAATGATGATGAAATCAATACCATCGGAATATTTGGTTCCGTAGATTACTACTTTACAGAAAATTTAGGATTAACCCTTGAAGGTCGTTGGCAGAACGATTCAGTGACACGATTCGGTGGCACATTTGGCGAACCAATTGCAACCGGAGAGCTTGAATCAACAGAGTTCCTACCTCGTGCGATTTTCAAATGGAACCCAACTGACAATATGATGACGTATGCAAGTTATTCAAAAGGAACCTTACCGGGTCAGTTCAACAGTTCCTTTGTTGCCTTAGATCCTGAAGATAAAGCCATAGTGCAAGCAGAGAATCCTGGTTTACAAGATGAGGTACCGCCTGAATATCTAGATAGTTACGAAATTGGCGTCAAACAAGCGTTAATGGATGGCAAAGTAAGCTATTCAACCGCTTTGTATTCGATGACCTGGGAAAACATGAAATCAAGTATCTCATTTTTGCCACCTGGCGCTACTGGCTTTCAAAGTGGTTTTGTATCTGGAGAATCAAAAATTAAAGGGGTAGAGTTTGAAGGTGGCTATGTAGTCAGCAACAACTTTGATATCTCGCTAACCGCGAATTATACCGATGCAAAATATGAAGACTATTCATTAACCGGTCTTACACCTTTATTTAATTTAACCACAGCAGATGGATTTAAAGTGGATGGTAATACCCTTCCTCGTTTCCCAAAATGGAGTGGTAGCCTATCTGGTACTTATACCAATACTTTAGAGTTAGCAACAGACTGGGATTGGTATACACGTGTAGATATTTTATATAACGGTAAAACTTATACTGATTCATATAACCTAACGTGGGTAGACGCATACCAAAATGTGAACTTAAAAGTTGGTTTCACACGTGATGATCTTTCAATTGAGCTATATGCCGATAATTTACTAGACGAAGATGGTTGGGTAACAGGCGCAGGTTTAGCATTCTTCGGTGAAGTACCTGTTAAAATTTCAACATTAAATACGCTCCGAGCTGTGCACGTTACTGCTATGCAGCCAAGAGAGCTAGGCGTTAGGTTATCACTAGCGTTTTAAACATTAACTTTGAATGAGGCTAAAGAATGTTCAAAAACTCTAAATCAGAGGGAAAAATGAAGTTAAATAGACGTGAGTTTATGGCCGGTGTCGGTATGGCTACCGCTCTACCATTAGTTGGATGTGCTGCTAGCTCTGCTAGCAGCGCAGACAGCGCAAAAAGCAGTTCATTTACTGATGACTTTATTGTTGCTCCACCGTTATCAGGCGCGCGAATCAACTTAGCCAGAGCTTATAAAGTCATGGATATGTTGAATATTGACGCCCTAGTACTCGGACAAGGCGTCAATTTTTACTATTCAACTGGGCATCGACCAATTACCTTAACGATGGGACATGGTCCTAATTCATTTTCGATTATTACCCGTCAAGACAATATGCCAAATGGTTTAGTTATGCCGTCGTTTACATACTACTACCAGTTAGCAGATGTAATTGCTCCAGATGACTTCTCGACTTATATGTATAGTGGGCATCGAGGCACAGATAAGAATGATCCATCTGCAAATCAAACTGCCAATTTGATGATATTCCCAGATCGGCATTTAACCAGTTTAGATGAGATTGAAAGTAGTCGTGAGAATCGTACCCGGGAGACAGCCAAAGAGTATGGCGCTTTTGTTGGTTCTCGAGCTGCATTTAAAAAGGCATTTAGCGATTTAGGTCTAACCAATGCGAGAATAGCGACAGATAACGCTGCATCTTGGGAATTAATATCAACAGCTTTACCCAATGTTTCGATTGTTGATGCAGATGACGCATTGCGACGTATTCGTCCCTATAAATCAGATGTAGAAATTGAATTGATGCGTCGTGCAGCGCCAGCTAACGCTGAAGCAGCTATTGCGGCGGTTAAATCAATACGAGCTGGTGCTACTTATCGTGACCTCAGGCGCATTTACTATGCTGAGGCTGCTAAACGCGGCAACACCGGCGAGTTTATGGTGATAGACCGTGTGAGTGCAGATTTATTTGACGCACCGTTTAGAGATGGTCAGTCGTTCTTAATTGACGCGGTTAGTCATGCAGATGGTTATCATGGTGATTATGGACGCACTGTATTTATTGGTGAACCGAATAAAGAACTGGCCAAAATCACTAAGACGATTGGCATGGCGTGGGACGAAGTAAGGCATGCAATGAAACCTGGGATGAAATTCTCAGATATCACTGCCTTAGGCCAATCTACGTTGAAAAAGTTAGGTGGCGATTACAGAGTGTCATTTTCACCGCACAGTGTTGGTCTTTATCACACAGATCATGTGGGTAAAATGCCAGGCGCAAAGTATGAGAATCTTGTGTTAGAAAAAGGCATGATTCTTAGTGTCGATTGTCCATTACTAGAGGCTGGAATTGGTGGGTCTGCGCACTTAGAAGATCTAACCTTAATAACGGCTGATGGTAGTGAAGCGATCAATAATGTAGGTGATCAAACGATCATTATTTGATGCAATTAAGCAATCCAAATCAGCATAAAAAATGCCTCTCTTGAGGCATTTTTTTGTTATCGGTATTTTAACTTAAATTATTGATTTGCCGCCTTCCTTGCCGTGGCACGAGAATATTGGTTAAACAATGCTCTTTGCTCATCAGTGCTTTCACCTAATTGCACCCGCACCGGCGTGCTTGAATGCTTATGATAATAAACATATTCCATTACGGCGACGAGTCCACGGGCATTTTCAAATATGATAGGCATACTCTTTTTTTCGTCTTCATCATTTGAATCGTTTTCACTGACACCTAACCAATAACGTTTCACAAAATTTAAGTCATTATACCAATCCCAAGTTAACTTCTTTAGCTCTTTATCGGAAAAGGTAAAAAACGTGGCAATGTTATTTTCTAAAATCACCGGCATATAAGTAAATTTGTCCATCTGCATATCATTTAAAGTGCAAGATTCAAGCAGGTTCAATATGTATAAGTTGGCTACACTGCTTTTGCTAATTTTAATAAAATAGGTTTCATCTTTACCAGAGTTCTGATTTGAGTTGCTTGATGGAGCATAGTCGATTTTATAACAATCACGAACTTCCGTAATGTTTAGTGGAGCATCAAAGATAGTTACGCCTTCATTCTTAACGATTTCAAGGGTGGTACTATTATCTATGTACCGACTATTAGTGCCGGAAAAATCATTAAGTGCATTTTCGGCTGATGCTATTAAGTAGGCTGTTTTATACCCCTTCAAAAGCATAACCTCGTCGTCTTTATCAATGACCTGCTCGGTGGTGATGACAGTATAAGGTGACGAACAAGCACATAATGTTAGACAGATTAGTACAACAAGCGTTTTAGTGAATTCCCACATCATTTTTCCCTAGTGACCTATATTTATCGTTTTTAGAATGTCTTAAACCTGATTGTCTCTTATCGATAAAGATTAAGTCAATCAGTTACTTAATTAACAACACGATAACAACGAATTGGGTAAAAAAACCAAACCACAATCAAAATAAAAGGAAAATAGACAATCACGACTGATGGCAGCGTTAGAACAAGCATGACAACCTAAATTAATGGCCTAGGATGCTATTGCCTCTTATCTAGAAAGTATTGATTGTGTTCAAGGCAGATATTTGATTGATAAAAAGCCAATTTAAGCGTTAAATAATCTTTCAAACCTAAACATAGAGACGTTGTCGTGAAAAGAGTGACTGGATTAATATGGATATTGTTAGTTAGCTTTAGTATTTCTTTTTCGGCAAACGCTGAACGTGTTTATGAAAAGCAAGAACCTCCCCGTGAGCTGACGGCCGAGCAAGCAACATTGGCCGCCAGTAATTATAAGAAGTACTGTTCATTGTGTCATGGTGATGATCGCGAAGGTCATAAAAACGACCACGCACCTTCGTTACGTAGCAAAAGTTTATTTGAATCGGGCGTTCCACACTCAATATTACGTCCTATGTCTTATGGTCGCCACGGCACTGCCATGGGGGGTTACTTAGATGAAGTGGGCGGCCCCATGACGTTGGATGAAACTTGGGATCTAACGTATTGGTTATTCTGGCAGTCTGGGGCGCAGAGAGTAAAACTAAGTGAAAACCCTGTGAATGGCGATATAGTCAAAGGAGAGACTATTTATCAGCAAAATTGTACCACTTGCCACGGTGAAAACGGCGAAGGTGTTACCGCTCCGGCGCTTTTTAACCCCTCTTTTTTAGCTCACAATAAAGATGAATTTATTCGTTACGCCATCGAAAAAGGTCGCGAAGATACGCCTA
The DNA here is from genome assembly GCF_018860635.1 of Aliiglaciecola lipolytica. Lineage (GTDB taxonomy): Bacteria > Pseudomonadota > Gammaproteobacteria > Enterobacterales > Alteromonadaceae > Aliiglaciecola > Aliiglaciecola lipolytica_A. The sequence continues at coordinate 23,991 of NZ_JAHKPT010000002.1, read as the reverse complement.
TGCGAGGCTTTTCCGACAAATTATCAGAAACTGATATTGATAATCTCACTGCCTTTATTCGCAGTAAAGCCAGTGATGCAAAAATCACTAAAGTGCCACTAAAAGAAATCCCTTCACCTGATCAGTACGTTATTAATCCGCAAGGTGAAGATCCTAATTTTAAATTGGACCAGGGCAAATATGTATCCTCTAAAGACTTACATGCCGCCATGCAAGCGAAAAAACGTATGGTACTGATAGATACCCGAGTGACGTCAGTATGGCAACGGGCCCATTTAGCTGGCTCAGTACCATTTCCTTACTATTCTGATATCGAAAAGCGCGTTGGAGAAATGCCGAAAGATGTATTGATCGTCGGTTATTGCTCTTGCCCTCGAGCGGCGGCTGAGTACGTTATGGATAAGTTTAACCAAGCAGGTTATGCCAATACGGCTGTGTTGTATGAAGGGATTTTTGGCTGGATGAATTTAGGTTATCCGGTAGTACGTGCAGAGGGGCTAGAATCTTTTGAGGAAACGCCACAAGGACATTAACCTAATATATCTGTTTTTAGCTCATTGTCCATGTTAACTGATGTTAACATGGCTTTTTTAATAGTCTTTATATGATGGAATTTTAAGGGAAGCGTTAGCAACACTGACTTCTAAGAAAAACGAAATCAATCCACCGGTGATAAGCACCATTCCCAGAATAAACATCGAAATAATAGTCGTATCCAAATTCACCACAGTCAATCCATTCATCAGCAATAAAATAACATCCAGACACACGGTCACAGCTGCTGCTGTTAAAAACGTAACAGCCCAGTTGGCAAAGCGCATTCTGCGGCGTAGGGCTTTTAATTCATTTTTAGCTTTTTCGGTAATCTTAGATGGGTCAACATCACCAATTCGTTCAAAGTAACGAGCCCGATCAATGATCCTCGCTAAACGGCCGGTCATGACGTTCATCATTTGACCCATACCAACAATTAAAAACACCGGTGCCAGTGACAATTGAATCAGTTCAACAGCAGATTCATTTAAATTAAGTTCCATTACTTCCCCATCATTTGATTTGTGATGCTCTTATACCAAATGAATAGTGGAAATGTACAGAACTCTTGACAATGACACCTAAAAAACCGCGCAACGCTTAGTCAATGCAAACATCTTTGACATTATCTACTGTATTTTTGCAGCGTATGTTTGTAGCTATCCATTTGCATGTAGTCATCTAACGCCGAATTAAATTTTTGAACATCCGCTTCAGCTACACTTGACTGGCTGAACATGACGTAAATATCTCCAGTAGTAACTGTAAAGCCATGTTCAACAATGTAGTTATCTAATCCTTTTCTGCGCAGTATTGACGCTCCCACAAAACTATCTTCTAAAAAACCGTCAATATCCATATCTAATAATCGGGCAATATTTAATTCCCCCATAATACCACTCACAAAGTTACTAGAGGACGCTTTGCTATCTTGCAAAATGGTAATTTGAGGCCCGTAATAGTAGTCACCTACGACGCCTATTTTGCTACCATTAGCGATAAACTCATCTATATCATTATAGGCGGCACGCTTTTTATCATCATTGCGTATGTACAATGAAAACTGCTCAGTGCGGTAAGGTGCACTAAAATACGCGAACTCTTCTCGCGCTGGGGTTTTTGATGCGCCAATGAGCATATCGACGTTACCTAAGCGTAAGTCTTCTAAAAGCGAAACCCAGGTACCTTGCACATAAGAAACCGTGCATCCCATTTCATTAATAACACCAGTGATAATTTGAATATCGACGCCACTCACCTCACCATCAACGTTGATGTATTGGTAAGGTTCCCAGATATCAAAACCTAAACTATATGAGCAAGGAGGGGATTCAACTTCGTTATCAGTTGACAGTTGAGAGTCTTTCAAGGGCTGTTCTTCAGATGTTTGACTTGACAACGTTGCCTGTTGTGGACTGCATGCAATTAAGGCAAAAGACAAACTCATTACTAATAGCATTTTAAGCATTTTCATAATGGTGGCCTCCATAAATAAACCACCCTAAGTTTAAGTCAGAATTCTAAATTTGCTATTTTTAAACTAGCTTTAACAGCATTCCATCTGATGTAGTCACGTAAGTTTCAGTTATTTAATACAAATTTTCTCTGTAACTCTTTTTTAGGATATTCTACTATTCCACCGTGGCACATCAGTTGGGGAAATTAATGGATAAACAAGTCAGTTCTAGATCAACAAGTCAAAAAGCATTACGAATCAATCTCGACGAAAAAAAATACGGGACTATTGTTGAAATAGGCGCAGGACAAGAGGTTGCCAGACAATTTTTCATAGCCGGCGCGGCAGCCGGAACCATAGCTAAAACAATGTCTGCCTATGACATGGTTTTTTCAGATGCTATCTATGGCGTGCAACAAGACGGACGTTATGTGAGCCAAGCTCGCGTTCAAGCAATGATGGAACAAGAATTCGATTTAGTCGTAGATCGAGTTGGCAATATTCGCTCTAAAAGTTCTCGTTATTTTGCCTATGCCGCAACAGTAGCTGCTAAGAGCTTTGGCCGCAAAAACGAATGTCACGCTTGGATTGGTATTCGTATTCAAATGTACCCTGGTGCAGAGCCTTCTGATATCAAAGTACATGTGCGCATGTTTGACGACAATGCTGAAGCTCAGCAGCAAGCATTAGGCGTAATTGGTGTGAACTTAATATACGCTGCTTATTTCTATTTTGAAGATCCTAAAATGATTATCGATTCATTAACCGATAATATAAAACCTAACCGTGTTGAAATTGATTTTATCGACTTCAAAGGTCCCTACTTCCTTGATGTAGATAATCGCGCGAAGAATCTGCACTTAATCCGCAGTTGGAAGACCCGTGCAGTTATGTTCAAACCCGATGGCAGCGTGGCGATCCCGGCTGAATTGTTGTACAAAAAGAATATCCTAACCATTCGCGGCTCGTTCAGACCAGTCACTAAACTCAATGTAGATATGATAGAACAAGGGCAAACCTCGTTTTATGAACTAAAAGATGTGAGTAAATCGAATACCGCGGTTATTGCTGAAATATCATTAAATGATATGAAAGGGAATGACGCGCAAATGCCCGAAAAAGACATAGTAGCGCGAGTGCAATTGCTTAATTCGTTGGGTTATAACGTAATGGTTTCAGACTATACCCGTTATTTCTCGTTGCGGGCTTACTTCCGCCAATACACCAAAATGCAAATTGGCATTGTAGTGGGCATGGTTAACATCAAGCAGATTTTTGATGAAGACAGCTATAAAGGGGTTGAAGGCGGAATAATGGAAGGTTTTGGTAAACTATTTCCAGACAATACCCGAATGTATATTTACCCTGAGATAGACGAGAATGGCCAACTTAACGATTTCACCCTAGTTAAAGTGCCAGAACATCTACGCTTCTTATATCGACATTTATTGGAAAATGGCTACCTTGCTGGTATTGAGTGCAGTGATAACGAATTATTTTCGATTTACTCCCGAGACTTATTGAAACAACTCTCCTCAGGTCGCGGAGAATGGGAAAATGCGGTTCCACAAAGTGTTGCTGAAGAAATCATAGCAAATAAGTTTTTTGGTTATCGAGAACGCTAACGACGGCAGTACGTATTCACACCTAAAAAATGGCAGATTATCTGCCATTTTTTTTACTTCCAATTCAGCTTTTATTAATACATTTCTAAAATCAGCAAAATATTGCGCAAGATCAATAAAGGATTTCGCTAACCAATTAAACTGCAATGACTAAATGATTATTGCGAAAACAACATGAACTCAAAACGCTTTTTCGATCCTCAATTACTTGAAAAGTATAATACTAATGGGCCACGTTATACCTCCTACCCTACGGCATTATCCTTTAACGAGTCTTTCTACAATGATGATTTGATCAAAGCAGTAAAAACCTCACCTAATACAGATCTGTCTCTTTATATACATATTCCGTTCTGTCATAGCCTTTGTTATTACTGTGGCTGCAACAAAATAGTTACTCGTCACCCTGAAAAATCGGACGACTATATGTTCTATTTAATAGGTGAAATTACCCAGCGCCAAAAGCTCTTTAAAAAGCATGTTGTTCGGCAAATTCACTTAGGCGGAGGTACGCCCAGTTTTCTCAGTAAACAACAACTTTCGAATTTAATGGCCGTGTTAAAAAGCCATTTCGTTCTCAGCCAAGATGTTGAAATTGGCATAGAGATAGATCCCAGAAACTTAACTTTAGACTATATCGATCACCTTGCTAACATCGGTTTTAATCGACTCAGTATCGGCGTTCAAGATATCGATCCGCAGGTGCAAAAAGCGATAAATAGAGTTCAGTCCACTGAATTGATCGAGCAAATCGTTAACCAAGCGAATAAGATTGGATTCAGATCCGTTAATTTAGATCTTATCTATGGTTTGCCCCATCAGACACCCGAACGATTTGAACGCACTTTGGACAAAGTGATTCAAATGGGTGTGCAACGGATATCGCTGTTTAGCTATGCGCATTTACCTGAACGCTTTCCAGCGCAGCGCAAATTGCGTGATGAATGGCTCCCCAATGCTGCGCAAAAACTGGCATTGATGAAATTGGCAATTGAACGATTCCTAGATGCAGGCTACATGATGATCGGTATGGATCATTTTGCCAAACCTAATGACGAACTTGCCTTGGCTCAAAAGCGCCACCAATTACACCGAAACTTCCAAGGCTACACCACCCATGCAAACTGTGATTTATTAGGGTTTGGCGTATCGGCTATTAGTAATATTGGTGACTGTTATAGTCAGAATTACAAACAGTTAGCCGACTATTACCAAGCTTTAAATGAATCAGATAACGCGGTTCACAAGGGGGTTAAATTAAATCTCGATGACCAAATAAGGGGCTTTGTCATTAGCCAATTAATGTGTAATTTTCAAGTCGACAAATCCCAAGTTGAAAACCTATACGACATTCATTTCGACAGCTATTTCCAGCAAAGTCTGCGTTCGTTACAACCTTTTGTAGACGACAATCTTGTGGAAGTGGATGCATTGCAAATTAAGGTCAAAAACAAAGCTAGATTGCTGATAAGAAATATTTGTATGAGCTTTGACGGGTATATTAAAAATCAACATATACATAGATACTCAACCGTCATTTAAACAGCTTAGACTCACATTTGAACGCTACAGTAAGCCAGCCTTTTTAATACTCAAATAGGTATTTAATACATTTGGAGTGAGGTGAGAAGCTGGCGCATTGATGCAAATTACGCCCTTTTGTTTTAAGCGTTGTACATTACGATCTATGGATTTTTTAATTTTATGGGCTGAGGCATACATAATTGCTTGTTCGAACGTTTCTACTGGCTCGTCGTCAATACGCTTGTAAATAGGCTCTTCGATACTAATTACGGCCACCAAATGCTTAGCTTTAAGTAATTGTACCGCTTTGAGCAAATCTTCAAAATCTTCATCACGAAGACAAGTGACTAGCAAAATTAACGCTCGTTTCGGTTGCTTGACCAACAACTCTTGGGCTGCACTTAAATAATCACTGGCTATTTTTTGCGGATACAGATCATAAAAATGCTGCATGACTTTACTGACATTTTGGGCCCCTCGAACATGACTTAACCAGCGAGACTCACTTCCAAAGCTTTGCAAACTAAGGTTGTCGCCATTTTTCAAAGCGGTGTAAGACAGCATGATCAATGAGTTAAGTGCGTGATCAAAATAGCTCAGATCGTCGTCCTGCACACGCATACGTCGGCCTGAGTCTAACATTATGATGACATGCTGATTTTTTTCTTCCTGATACTCTCTTGAAATGAGTTTGTTAAACCGGCTAGTTGCTCGCCAGTCAATTTGTTTAATACTTTCGCCTTCACGATAGTCACGTAACTGCAGAAAATCCATGCCACTGCCACGTTTATTAAACTTTTTTAAGCCTGCTTGGGTTAAGTTAACGCTACCTTGCAAACCAGCTAAATCTGAAATGGCAGTAAAATTAGGGAATACTTTATGTTCGCTAACGTGTTCAATCCAATACACATAATCCCAAAAGCCAAACTTCGATTCGACTTTAATTTCAGTAGCCGAAATTTGCGAAGGCCCCCTTCGACTTGGCGTAACTTGATAGTCAAACTCTGCGATTTGTCCGGGTTCTAATCGACAACCGTGAAAGTTGTTAGAACAATGCCAGTGCTCAGGGATTATCTCACTGCACTGGAGGCTCAAGGTATAATACCCACGATTAGCCATAGCAATGCTAACCTTTTGTTCCACATGCACGGATAAATTGCTCGGCACTTCTCTTTTAACTGCCACTTGCGGTGGGTGGCGACTGATAATTAAATCGTACCCAGCCAATGCAATAGCAATTAGCGCCAGTCCCATGGGTAAACCAGACAATTGCGTTAAGCCATTAAAATGAATAACAATTGGCAATGCCAAACCCACTATGCACAGCACAGCAAAGCATTTAAGTAATCGCTTTGAAGGAGCTAACCTAATACGTTTCATTGCCTTGGAGAAGCCGCCTGTTGAATTATTTCTGATAGCACTTGCTCTGCCGAAGAACCGGATATTTCCCGCTCTGCAGACAAAATAATACGATGTCGCAAAACAGGTAAGAGCATGGCTTTAATGTGGTCAGGAGTCACAAAGCCTTGACCTTCACATAGGGCTTTCACTTTCGCCGCTTGCACTAGCGCTATACTTGCGCGGATCCCTGCACCATGCACAATCCCATCCCACTCACGGGTTGCACGCACTAAGCCTACCGCATAGTCCACAACCTTATCGTCTATAAGCACCTTACTTACCAAGGCTTTAAGTGATAATGCATCTTGCTTGCTCAGTACACTTTGAATCGAGGCATTGACTATACCTGTTTGATTTTCAGTATTCAGTTTGGTTAAGGTGATTTCATCCTGATGCTCTGGGTAACTCACGAGCACCTTCAACATAAAGCGGTCGAGTTCAGCCTCTGGTAACGGGTAAGTGCCTTCATTGTCGATGGGGTTTTGGGTTGCCAACACCATAAATGGGGTTTCTAGCGGCATACTCTGCCCATCAATGGTGATTTGATATTCCTGCATCACTTCTAATAACGCAGCCTGAGTTTTTGCCGGCGCTCGGTTAATCTCATCTGCCAGTAATAAATGCGTAAAAGCCGGCCCCTTGCGCAACGCGAATTTACCAGTTGCCATGTCTAACATCGAGTGACCTGTTACATCGGCAGGCATCAAATCAGGTGTAAATTGCACCCGTTTATAATCTAAGTCGATGCTCTTTGCCAACGCGCGTATTAACAAGGTTTTGCCTAAACCTGGCACCCCTTCAAGTAACACATGGCCGCCAGCTAAGAAAGCAATAATCACTTGTTCTACAACATCATTTTGACCAATTAACAGGCGCTGAACATTGCTTTTCAGAGCGTTAATTTGCGCACATGCTTTTTCAAGGGTTTGACCATCAATTAACGATTCTACTTGGCCTTCAACACTGTCTTCTTGCACAGGTATCTCGGGCGTTGGATTGGGATCTAATTCAGCGTCATTCATAACATTTTCCTGAGAGTCTGGAGACTCGCTATACTTTGGGTAAATTGGGTTTCATTAACTTGAGCTTGACTAAACATAAGTGTGTTGATGGTTTCGATTGGCCAATGACTTATCTGTGACAATTGTTCAAGCATTTGTTGTCTGTCTGCACTCTTAGTGGCGGGGCGCTTTTTGTGTAAAGCGACAATAATAGAATGACGAATTTCGTCGATTAATTCCCGCTGCTGTTTTTGCCGCCAATAAAACTCACCAGCGGCTTTAATATGCAATGAAAAAGGCGTGTAATTATGTTCATCGATACGCAAAATAGGACCAAAACGCATCGCCCAGTGCCACATACTCAGGGCAAGCAATACGCTACCGAACCAGATAAAATAAGGCGCAAAATCGTACAATAAACTAAACCAATGAGGCAGTTCCTGGGTCGAAAAAACGTACACTTTCGATGAGTTGCCCACTAATTGATCTAATAGCTCCACATTATCTTCGTAAGCTATTTGATAATTATTCCAAATATAAACATCGGTTAACATAGTAACCAATCCATCGCCCATCTCCATTTGCGCAAATGTGGGCCCGTATAAATCCCCTGCAGTATAAAAAACACTTGGATCTGCAGGTAAAACTAAACGATAACGGTTTTCTAAATTAACCATTAGGGGCTGGTCATCTGGGTTGATTATTTCAGTTGGAGTAAACACGTTCTCGGTGTCTTCTGGCAACCAATTAACAGCGAGGTTTAATTCTTGAATAAGTGCATTGGCGCGAAAAACATCAGCGTCTTGGCTAGCATTAAGGGCCATAATCAGGTGACCACCAGATTTTACCCAGTCAATCAGTTGCTTCGCTATAGCCTTAGATAACGCAATTTCGCCTTCGGATAAAACGATGGTGTCGTCTGTGGTGGGAAAAATGGCAGATTCATTGTTGGCATACAACAAACGGTAATCTTCCAGTAATTGTACTTCAGTACCTTCCGCCTCAAGGAACAATTTAGCCGCTAAAAACGGTTGTTCGCGGGCTTCGTCATTAAAACCTATGTCGGTTACTTTTTCATAAGACTCAAATCCATTATACAAAAACACGCCAGCAACCAATATTATCAGCGCCATTAATACCCGTACTGTCCAGGTTTGCTTTGCTTCCACAGGCTGTAAATTTGAGGTACTCATGTTGCGTTTCTCATCTTCCAACCTCTGCATCTGCAAACAGGGTTTTCCACTGTTCACATAACAGTTGCATAGTTGTTTTTTCTGGCCATTTATGTGCCCAGGCTAAGTGCACCCAAGTGTCGACTAGGCGTTGCATAAACTCACTTCGTTCACCGACAACCGAGGTTTTAATCACTTCAAGGCATTCCCGTTCGGTCATTGATTTGGTCAAAGGTAGAGCCTGCTCTTTACTGATTTCCAGTAAGCTGGTTATCAACATTAATGACATCAATTTGCGATAGGCTTTAGCGTCGAACAGTAAATCTATTTCTGACACGACATCATCAGGCATGGCATCGCCTTGATAAGCCTGACTAAACAAAGGCATTTCTAATTCATCTGTTGCGGGTTGCTTAGGCGATTGATTAAAAAAACCTTTAATATTGTCTTTTGACAGATAAACCAACAATAACAAGGTAACGCCAAACGCCAGCCACATTAGTACTTCAGAAAAATTTGCAAAAAACATCAAGCCATTGACTAACCAAGACGGTAAATCAGAGCTTGTTTTCTCACTGTCACTTTCAGCTTCGTCGTCTGACCCCCAGCCCACCCAGCGATAATCAGTTTCAGTTTGCTGACCATTGAAAGGCGGCACATCAAGTATTGCTTGAATCTTTGCTTCACTTTCAAACTCAATATTTTGTTGGTTTGCGGGATCTGTATCTTTAAGCTCTGAATATTGATTATCTTCAAACTGCGGTAATTCAATTTTTGCTGAGCTATCTTCTGCCCAACTTTCAGATACCGGTGAAAAACATAACATCACTGCTAAAATGCAACTTGCCACCGCCCCTAATGCTGGTTTGGTAACTTTATTAATGGCTCGTTTGAAGCCAATTTCTATGTCCCACGCTTCTAAGATAACTCGCCGGTTTAGATAGGCTGCGAAACTACCTGCAATATAAATAGGCGCAATAAGTAAATAAGCGAGGTAAGTAAATAGGTTAAATGTCAGTTCGGTACCCCAATTATCGCTCGTGATCACCAGCCAATAATCAAACTCCACTCCCGCCGGCACCACATAACTAATAAGGGCCACTAAACCAAAGATAATGATCAGCTCCCAGCCGAGACAGATAAATGTCCACCAAGCGGTATTATCATCAATCGTTCGATGCAAGATAGATAAACGCTTGCTGCGAGCAACACCATCTAGACCTTCTAATTGTTGAATGGCTAAATCAAACCCGCGAGTAGGTGATAACCGACGCCAGGTAATACTAGCAAACCATTGTTTTTTCAATAATCGAGGCCAAGCTCTAATCGCATCTTTAGCGGTGACCGTCTCGCCAAACACCTGACGACTCAAGATATGCAGCAAACCTCTTTCATACAGAGGCTTCAACCACCAAAAAGCGACTACACCCCAAACAATATCAATGGCACAGGCCAATACAAATATGGGTAAGGTAACCACCAGCCAAAAACTGATTAATGATCGATACCAACGCAAGGCCATGCGGCAACCTAAATCAAAGGACCGCCAACTATTACGAGGACGAATTTCCAACGTTAGGTTATCAATATTCACGACGATTTCTCGCCAGAACGAGGGTTTCTAGGAAAAATGTAGAGCAAAATCCACAGCCAACAGGCGCTGCCCACTGCATATTTCACTGCATTGGGAAGTAGTGTGCTACTCGACCAAAAAGCTTCAATGAACGCAGCAACCACCAACATTAAAAATGCGCCAAAAATAATCGGAAATGTAATTTTACCGGCCTGTTTCAAAGCCGCCGTGCGTGACAATTGCCCCGGTCGAATAATATGCATTCCTACTACGCCCCCAGCAGCCGCAGACAACACAATGGCCGTTAATTCAAATGAACCATGGGTAATAACAAAAGAAAAAAATGTACTAGAAAATCCGACATTCACGATATGAGCACTCACCGCACCAAAAAATATAGCGTTAAACAGTAAGTAATAGAGTGTTCCAAACCCCAATAAAAAACCTCCCACAAAACACTGAAATGCAATGGATATATTATTTTTTATATAGAATCCAAACATTAGAAAATCGCTATCAGAATCTCTTTCGTTTCGATAGTTTCCGGTGGTTTCATCGATGCGGGATGCCGGATCGTACATTTGTTCTAATTGGGTAACTTGCGAATTGGGCATTACATTTCGCACAAATTCTGGTTCTATCATAGTGACCGAAAAGGTAATTAGGGCTAAACCATAAAATAATATATGTGCCCAAATCACATAGCGGCGAATAAGCAATAACTGAGCGGGAAAATCGTACTTAACAAATTGCCAAAATGGTGCCCAAACCCGGTTACTCGGTTTGTACAAACACTGCTGCCCCTGTAGCAAAAGATCGTTTAAGCGGGAAATTAACGCTGGGCTATAAAGGCGACTTTTTGCCACGGCCAAGTCATGAGTTAACTGCCGAAATGCATGGGGAAGATCAATATCGTATTCATGCAGTTTATTGGGATCTTTTATCGCTTCAGCAAAATCTGACCATTGTTTTTGACGTGATTGAATAAAATCATGCTGCTTCATGCTTTACCCACCAAATTAGCCGCAATAGACTTAAGTTGGCTAACGGCTTCAGGACCTTGCACATTGAGAATGGGTGATAAAATATTGGCTAATTCTTGCTGCCGCTGAGCACTTAAGGTTTTACTGCGCTCAGCAAACGCTATAATCGATTTCTGCATTTCTGGATCTAGCTGTAGCTCTACATTTTTTTGCTTTTCAAAGTTAAAATAACTCATTCTAAGTGGTGCTTCGTTATACACCACCATAGTGCCGCCAATATAATCCCCTACCCGTTTATTGTGCTTAGAAAGTAGTAGGCAAATTCCCCCTAGCAGATAAAACGAAGGCAAAAAATCAACCGCTCTAAATAAGTTTCGAATTAATGAACCGGCAAGGGTAACTGGCAAACCATTGTCATAAACGACGGTTAAGCCAAAGGATTTTTTACCTGGTGTTTGACCTTTTGTTATTTCAAATATCACTGGGTAAAACCATTCCACCAAAAAAGCCGCTATGAGCATTAACCCTATTCCCATATTACCCGCAAAAGACAAAGCTATACCAGCTGCGAGCATAATGACTAAACGGATAAGTAAATCATAAATAAAGGATAAAGTGCGCACGCCAATACCTGCTGGCGTGAGCTGGATATCAATGCCTTCTGGGGTTTCTAAATTTATTTGATTATCTATTTTCAACCGTATAACTCTTGTTTACTACCCAATAAAAGATATAAATATACCCATAAATACAAAACCCCAATAAATTAAGCCGAGTAAGATAAATATCCAATTGGTTAACGTCAGTGCAGCGTTCTGTGCGCCTTGGGGATCATCACAAACCTGATTTATACGATCTTGGACGTACCAAATAGGTAACAATATCAGCGCGATCGTTGCCAGAAAAAATACTACATATAAGGCGAGTTGATCAACGCTCGGTTCCCAGCGATTAGTTAAAGCAGAAACTATAATGGTGATTACATAAAAAGTTGCCATTAAGCCTGATGCCCTGCACGCAATACCTTTAGACTGCAAGGCATCGTTAACTTGCGCAAACAACGAATGGGTAAAGAATATGTTAAAAATAGCCCTGACAATAGGAGTGCAATCAAAATCGGCATTGTCTTTTTGCAATTTCCAATTACGGTAAAACCAATAAATGAGATAAAGATTAAGTGTACAAAAAGATAAGATAATTAATTTAGTGCGGGAAACCACAAAAAAGGCGTTTTTGTCGATTAAATCATGCTGCTCTAAGTTACCCAAATCGGCAGCCGGAGCGTTATACACACTCTCATTATTATTATAATTTGTCGACATGAACTTCCTTGTACTAACGGCATAACAAACTGAGCACAGACTCGCCTTCGTTTGAGTATGCCATAAACATACTCGATATCCAGCATTTTAATGGGTCTAATTAGACCTTAGGTTAACTGGAAATAATTGGTGAAACATTTATACAATTGTGTACCGCTCAACACCGAAGCGGATGGAAAATGCAAAATCGGAATTAAGTCACATGGTGCACAAATCGTTTCTGTACCCCGTTCATTTTCTAGTTCATCGACATTAAGTACCTTAGCTAGGGGCTCACCCTTTTTGATTTCCATACCGGGTTTTGCTAAATAATCGACTATTCCACCTTGGTGGGTATAAAGGATTTTGTAATTGTTTAGTGTGACTGCCACTCGCTGCATGTCTTTTGGGGTGTATTGGGCATCCACTAGACAGCCTTTGGCATTCAAGTAAGACAGAATACTTTGTGCATCGTACAATCCTTCATCGAAACTAATCACTTCTTGAGAACCCATCTCTAAGGTAAAGGCTTCAACTTCGAACTGGATTGGATTAGCTCTTTTTTCAGTTAATAAGTCTTGTAAACTCCACCAATGGCAAAACGTCGCTTCATCTAAAGCACCAGCAAATTTATTGGGAATCAAAATAACATGAGGAATATTAAACAAAGACGCTGACGCTTTTGCATATTCAGGCACATAGATATGCCTTGTAGAGACAGGCCCATTGTGCAAATCAATCACAATATCGGCATCAAAAGCTAATTGTTGTAATTTTAAGTTAAGCTGTTGCGCAAGCCCTAATCCCCAAGTATCCGTTAACTTATCATCAATTTTCTGTTTGATAGCCTGACGAAAACGGGATTTAATCGATTGCAGCGGTTCATCATTGGCTACCGTATCGACAAATTCAGTCACCAAGTTTTGATCATAATAATAACCCCGATTCCAATTTGTACCATTGATGGGATCAAATCGGCCCAAGGTATACTCACCAGCTTTGATGTTGGTGCCCACCGGATTACAATTTGGTACTAGGGTAATTTCACCACATATATCCAGATTTTTAAGCATCTGAATTAAATGATAAATTACTACATTCCCCTGCACCTCAGCGCCATGAATCGAGCTTTGTAGGTACACCTTGGGACCTGGTTTACTGCCTTTAAAACGATACAAAGGCACGTTCATATTCCGCCCAGACGCGTTTTGCGCAACCACGAGATATTCTTTGGAAAACTGATTCATCTAACGACTCTTAAAAACTTAACTACAATTAAAGAATACGATAATTGAATGCTAACCGTTGTACAAACTTTTACGTTTGCGTGTTAGTGAAACCGGTCAATTCCAGCCTACAACTGGTGACTTTTTTAATAAAGCCACTCGTACACACAAAAAAGACAAAATTAACTCCAATTAGGGGAATAAACATGAAAAGAAAATTAATTGCTGGGGCGATATGTGTTGCCCTGCTATCAGGCTGTGCATCGAAAGTTCACTTATCTGAAACGGAAATAATGCAACAATTTCCAGTGCTTGAAAAAGCCACAGAGTTGCTAGAGCAGGCCAATATAAATGATTTGGCGTTTTACTCTCCTGAACAAATGAAAGAGGCTCAACGAGCTTATGACAGTGCATTAAGACAAGCTGAATCTGGAAACAATACCGCTAATGCGTCCGCCAAAGAAGTCGTTGATAGAATAAACGCTGCGAAGACACACTCGAGCAAAGCAAAATACGTTTTTGAAGAAGTGTTTGTGGCCAGAAATAAAGCCCTTGGAGTCAGCGCTGATACATTGGTGCCAGATAATTTCAATAGTTCTGAAAAGCAATTTAAAAAAATGCTTACGTGGTTTGAAGTAGGTGAAGAAGACCGCGCAAAGCGAGACATCAATGAACTAAAGAATCAATATTTAGCGACCGAACTAGCAGCTCTTAAAACCAATATGCTTAGTGTCGCTCAACGCGCGATTGAGAATGCTGAAAAGCAGAACTTGGACGATGTAACGCCTATCCTTATCTCTCAAGCTAAAGATGAATATCAGCTAGCATTAAGTACTTTGGAAGCGGATAGAGCAAATACTCAAAAAGCCAATGTGCATTCTAACAAAGCGATTTGGCTGGTCGAGCGGGCCAAGGGTGTTGCCGAGATCAATCAATATTTTAAAAATGCGGATTTCAGTGAAGAACAAAAAGTGCTTTGGTACCAAGATCAATTACAAACCGCAATGTCTCCATTTTCAGGTGATTTAGCATTCAATCAGACCAACAAAGAGGTCATTGCTGATGTACAGCGAACTGTTAGTTCAAAATTAGCCGAAAACCAGATGAATAGCCAACGTATTGAAGAACTTAATACCCAGTTAATGACCTTGCAAACATCTTCGAAAGATAGAGAATCACAAATAACCCGAGACAAAGACGAAGCTCTTTTATCCGCGCAACTTCAGTTGGAAAATGAGCAACAAGCTAAACGCGAAGACAGTGCAAGATTTGCAGGCGTGCAATCTTTATTTAATCAGGAAGAAGCGACGGTTTATCGTCAGTTAGATAATGTATTAATTCGTGCTCACGGGTTTTCATTTAAGACTGGAAGTAGTGAAATTGAATCATCTAACTTTGCGTTGTTGAACAAAATTATTGATGCGGTGAGACGTTTCCCTGCCTCAAATATTTTGGTAACCGGTCATACCGACGCTACCGGCAGCGCTGAATTAAACTTAGATTTATCTAAAAACAGAGCAAAGACCGTGGCTGACTTTATGACTAAAGTGGGCAATATTGACGATAGTCGTATTGAATCCCAAGGATTTGGTAAAGAAAAACCTGTCGCCAGCAATGAAACACCGGAAGGTCGAGCTCAGAATAGACGAGTAGAAATCCTGATCATCAATTAACTAAAGTTGGGGGGATGTAAAACATCTGCCCCAAAAGTAGTTGCTATCACCAAATGAGCTTTGAGCAAAAGCTAGTTAGAAGTAATGTTTTTTTGAGATTCAGCCTTTAGAAAACATAATTTCATAACTGTGAGATCCATATACATTAACATGGGGTATTAACCTATTATTGTTTAAATTGATTATTAAGGATCAAGGCATTGAGCACCCCCATTAGCATCATGTGGTTTCGGCAAGACCTTCGCCTGCGGGATAACCCTGCACTGCTCGAGGCTTGTAACAACGGCGATGTTATCCCCGTTTATATTTATGATAATTGCAATGCCGAAAGTTTCACACCAGGCGCAGCCAGTAAATGGTGGCTGCATCACTCGCTACACAGCTTGAACAAATCACTAGACGGTAAGCTGCATATCGCTAGCGGCAATCCCATTGATGTATTACAAAAGATTATTCAACAAACTGGGGCGACTCAAGTTGTCTGGAATCGCTGCTATGAACCCTGGCAGATACATCGCGATAAAGCAGTAAAACAGCAGTTGCAAGAAGATGGCGTGCAGGTAAATAGTTTTAATGGCTCTTTATTATGGGAACCTTGGACAATCATGAACCAGAGTGGTTCGCCTTACAAAGTGTTCACTCCTTTTTACCGCAAAGGATGTTTAAAAGCGCCTTCTCCTCGTTCCGTTGAGGCAGCCCCAAAACAAGCTAATTTTATTTATCAAAATAAGCTGGATCAAGGAATAGATAGCCTTGAGTTGTTGCCGGAAATTAGCTGGTACAAACAGATGCAACACCAGTGGCAGCCTGGCGAAGAGGGAGCCGGTGTTTCACTGAGTGAGTTTTTAAATGAGCCAATAAATGATTACAAACAAGCCCGTGACGTACCCAGCCTTAATGGCACATCTCATCTTTCACCGCATTTACATTTTGGAGAGATATCTCCAAACCAAATATGGTATGCCACCTTACATAAATTTAACGGCAGCATGGAAGACCCGCACATGGATTGTTTTTTAAGTGAAATTGGCTGGCGTGAATTTAGTTATTACTTGTTATATCACTTTCCGACCTTACCCAGTGAAAATTACAATGCCAAATTCAATCAATATCAGTGGCGTGGTCGCAATAATGACTTGCAAGCGTGGCAACAAGGTCAGACAGGCGTGCCCATTGTTGATGCGGGTATGCGTGAACTGTGGCAGACCGGTTACATGCACAACCGTGTGCGCATGATCGTTGGCTCCTACCTAGTGAAAAATTTACGGACCCATTGGCATCATGGCGAGAGTTGGTTTTGGGACTGTTTATTAGATGCTGATTTGGCCGCCAATAGTGCAAGTTGGCAATGGATAGCAGGTTCTGGTGCCGATGCATCGCCATTTTTTAGGATTTTCAACCCTGTTACGCAAGGTGAAAAATTTGATAGTGAAGGTGAATACGTACGTCATTACTGCCCTGAGTTAAAACACCTTCCCAACAAGTACATCCATAAACCATGGGACGCACCTAAAGAAGTCTTAGCAACAGCAGGAATCCGTCTTGGTGATGAATACCCTCACCCATTGGTGGATTTAAAAGAGTCGCGCCAACAAGCTTTAGATGCCTATGAAGCGGTTAAAAACGCCTAAATGACAGGATGAAATGAAAGCCATGGCAAACACCTTAAGATTAATTCTCGCCGATCAGCTAAGTATGTCGGTAGCAAGCCTGCGAGATTGTGACAAAAACAGTGATTTAATTTTGATGGCGGAAGTAAAAACAGAAGCCAGCTATGTAAAACATCACAAAAAGAAAATCGCATTTTTATTTTCTGCCATGCGTCACTTTGCCAAAGAATTAACGGACTCAGGGTATCAAGTCCGTTATATAAAATATGAAGATGTTGATAACCAAGGCAGCCTTTTTAAGGAAGTGGAGCGGACCTGTCAAAACCTAGAGATAGATAAAGTCGCGCTGACATTTCCCGGCGAGTACCGTGTACTTAAAGATTTTCAAAGTTGGCAACAAAAGCTAGGTATTCCCGTGGAGATCTTGGACGATGACCGCTTTTTAAGTCATATAGATGATTTTGCTGATTGGGCAAAAGATAAAAAACAACTGCGAATGGAGTTTTTTTATCGACAAATCCGTCAGTCAAGTATGACCTTGATGGAAGCTGATCAACCCAGCGGGGGTAAATGGAATTATGACAGCGCTAACCGCAATGCTATGGATAAAGATGTCGAGGTTCCTGCGCACACTCAGTTTGACCCCGATCACATCACTCAAGATGTATTGAAACTGGTTGAGTCTGAATTTGCTGAGCATTTTGGCAATTTGGACAATTTTCACTTTGCCACCACACGTCAGCAAGCCTTAGTGGTGTTGAAAGATTTTGTCAGCCAAAGGTTACTAAACTTTGGCCAATACCAAGATGCCATGGTGCAAGGTAAACCTTGGCTTTTTCATTCCCATATCAGCTTTTATTTGAACTGTGGATTACTGCTGCCCAAAGAGGTCGTTGAGCTTGCTGAGAATGCATATCGTAATGGCGAAGCCCCGCTTAATTCCGTCGAAGGTTTTATTCGTCAGGTTATTGGCTGGCGAGAATATGTCAGAGGTATTTATTGGCTAAAAATGCCCGATTATAAAAAGCAAAATGCGTTGCATGCACAGCGAAAATTACCAGGTTTTTTCTGGAATGCAGAAACCGATATGAATTGTTTGCAGCAATGCATCAGCGAAACACGAGACAACGCCTATGCCCATCATATTCAACGTTTAATGGTATTGGGTAACTTTTTGTTATTGGCTGGGGTGCACCCTGATGATGTCAATGAGTGGTATTTGATTGTGTATGCCGATGCCTATGAATGGGTGGAAATGCCCAATGTTAGCGGCATGATTTTATATGCTGATGGTGGACTACTCGCGAGTAAACCCTATGCTGCAAGCGGAAGTTATATCAATAAAATGTCGAATTACTGCCAACATTGCCATTACAACGTCAAACTGAAAACTGGTGCCCAGGCCTGTCCATTCAATTATCTTTATTGGGATTTTTTAGATCGCAATCGAGAAAAGCTCGCCACAAACCCAAGGTTAGGCATGCCATACGCCACGCTAAATAAGATGAAAGATGACAAAATAAGACATATTCGCCAAGACAGCGATATATTTTTTAAGGCATTAGATAACAATGAACGTGTGTAGTTGTGGCTTAGCCTCGGGAAAAATCCCGTGCTACACCTTGTTGGCGATGCGTTAACACCGCGTTAGTTTCGATGTATCAAACAGCCACGGGATAAATCCCGTGCTACATATTGTAGGTGGATGAGTTAGCCCCGCGTTAGCCTCGATGTATCAAACAGCCACGGGATAAATCCCGTGCTACACCCTGTAGGCGGGTGCTTTAGCACCGCGTTGGGGACTAAATTAACGTTTTTTGTTGGACTTGCCCGCCGCCTTGTTGTGGGGCTGGTTATCACTGAATCGTGTCAATCCTTGCTGAGCCTTAGCATTTCCTTTGCCTTTGGCATATGCCTTGTTTCGAGACCGTTTTGCATATGCATTGTGCGCCTTACCACTTAGTTCCTCTTTGCTTTCTAGAGGCACTAGATGCTTGGGTCCGTTGCCAATCAAATGCGCTTTACCCATTTCTTTCAATGCTTTGCGGATCACTGGCCAGTTTGCTGGATCGTGATAACGCAAAAAAGCACGATGCAAACGGCGGTGTATCTCACCTTTGGGCACTGTAACTTGCTCACTTTTGTGATTGACTTTATGAATCGGATTTTTACCCGTGTGATACATGGTAGTGGCGTTGGCCATCGGTGATGGATAGAAATTTTGCACCTGATCCAACTTAAAATTGTGCTCTTTTAACCACATGGCCAAACTCACCATATCCATATCTTCTGTGCCAGGATGGGCAGAAATGAAATATGGAATAAGATACTGAATTTTACCTGCTTCTTTGGTGTATTTGTCGAACATTTCTTTAAAACGCTCATAAGTACCCATACCAGGCTTCATCATCTTATCCAATGGCGCTTTTTCAGTATGTTCTGGAGCTATTTTTAAGTAGCCGCCCACATGATGGGTGACTAATTCACGAACATAATTAGGATCTTCAATGGCCAAGTCATATCGTACACCTGAAGCAATCAATACCTTCTTAACACCTTCCACTTTACGAGCTTTTTTGTAAAGCTCAACGGTAGGTGTTTGATCGGTGTCCAAATGTCCACAAATATCCGGCCAGACGCATGAAAGACGGCGACATGTTTGTTCCGCCTTTGCGCTCTTACATCGCAATTTATACATATTCGCAGTCGGACCGCCTAGATCAGAGATCACGCCGGTAAAACCGGGAACTTTGTCGCGAATTTGTTCAATTTCACGGATAATTGACTCTTCTGAGCGACTTTGAATAACCCGGCCTTCATGCTCTGTAATCGAACAGAAAGTGCAACCACCAAAACAACCCCGCATGATATTCACCGACGTTTTAATCATATCGTAAGCAGGAATTTTAGCTTTCCCATAACTAGGATGAGGTACGCGAGCATAGGGTAAATCAAACACCGCATCCATCTCTTCAGTTTCCAATGGAAAAGCAGGCGGGTTAATCCAAATAATGCGATCACCGTGGCGCTGGGCCAGTGCACGAGCACAACCTGGATTGGTTTCTTGATGCAAGATCCGTGATGTATGGGCGTAATGTGTTTTCTCTGCACGTACCACATCATAGGGAGGTAGCATGACGTACGTCTTCTCCCAAGGCTTTCTGCGCTGAGATTTAGAAGTAAATGGCTGAACTACGATCGGTTTCGCTTTTTGCGCGTCATCGATAACTTTGTTTTGTTCATCTTCAGCTGCCGCACACTTATCTTCAATGTATTCATAGGGGCTGGGAATAGGATCAATTTTTCCAATTACATCAACGTGTGTAGAATCCACACCTTGCCATTCAGGTAATGGCTCTTTGCGAATTACTGCAGTACCACGGACATCTTGCATGTCAGCAATAGTCTCACCTGCGGCGAATCGATGGGCGATTTCCAGTAACGGACGTTCTGCGTTACCAAACATCAACATATCTGCTTTTGAGTCAAATAAAACAGAGCGTTTTACTTTGTCTGACCAATAATCGTAGTGGGCAATTCGTCTTAAACTGGCTTCAATACCACCAATGATGACTGGTTTTTTGTAGGCTTCTTTACAGCGTTGAGTATAAACGGTAACGGCTCGGTCAGGGCGCTTTCCACCTTCATTATTGGGGGTATAAGCGTCATCGTGGCGTAATTTTCGATCCGCTGTATAGCGGTTGATCATAGAATCCATATTGCCAGCGGTTACCCCAAAAAATAAATTGGGTTCACCTAACTGCATAAAATCTTTTTTGCTGGTCCAGTCTGGTTGCGAAATAATTCCAACTCTAAAGCCCTGAGCTTCGAGTACACGACCGATTACAGCCATTCCAAAACTAGGATGAT
The DNA here is from genome assembly GCF_018860635.1 of Aliiglaciecola lipolytica. Classification (GTDB taxonomy): domain Bacteria; phylum Pseudomonadota; class Gammaproteobacteria; order Enterobacterales; family Alteromonadaceae; genus Aliiglaciecola; species Aliiglaciecola lipolytica_A. The sequence continues at coordinate 3,042 of NZ_JAHKPT010000002.1, read as the reverse complement.
CTACGTAAGCATCTCCGGTCACAATAATAATGTCACAGCTATCCCAGCCTAACTGATCCATTTCCTTTCGAGACATTGGCAAAAATGGAGCGGGGCCAAAACATTCAGCCCAATATTTAGGATAGGAAAATAGCCCTCTTTCAGATTTCATTCGCTGAACAGGCTGTCGCATAACAGTCATGTATTGTACCAAGAAGTTAAGGGTTCAAAATTTCGCGGAGTATACCAGAAAAAGCCTTTGGACAAGAATAATATCGCGATAAAGGACGCATCCTTCTACAGCTAAGTGTCAAGTAATCTGCTCACTCTTTGTACATTTGTGTGTTGGCAGCAGATTGCTCGACATGGAAGTTCTCTGCTGTTCAGGCTACTCGTTGATTATCCTGACTTCTTTTTCTTGCCTCCTGCGCTCTTCACTCTTGATCGGGTTTACTCTTTACTCGCCATTCCGCTTGCTCTCTACTCGTCATCCCGCTTGCTCTTTACTCGTCATCCCGCTTTGCAATCACCTCAATGCCGAAACCATTATCAATTACTTGTAATTCAATGGGTTGGCAACATATTTGGCAATCTACTATTTGCTGCTGATTGATGTCGTTGGCTTCATCTATCTCCAGATCGTTGTAAGTCATACAATATGGACACTCAAATTTACTTGCTACTGTGAGGCTCATGGCTACTCCTTGAGTTGTAAAAGATTAATTTGTTTACGTAAAAGGCGTCGAAAAAGTTTGAAAAACAAACCAATACTGACTGGATATACAGTAGTTTTTAAAATACACTGGCTTTGTGTCCCAGCAAAATTTTTAATCTATTGATGAAAGAACTCCCCAGTAAATACTATTTAACTCATTTTCATGAATTTCTCGCGTTTGTTTCCGGACCCTGTGCACATTTACTCTCTATTGAAGATAGTGCTTTTATCGGTAAATTTCATACTCTTTGTGAAGATGCACAATGTTTGTATGTCCGTGGATTAAATAGAAAATCTCCAATAATCAGACGTAACTCATTGTTTTATGATGAGATTAACGATCACCAATTGCATCTAGAGAGGCTTATAACAGAAGGCTTTTACACTGAAGTAAAAAAAGAGCATCTTGCTGAATTAACTCATAATCTAACCAAACCAGAATTGGCCCAAGTGCTGCGTAATGCGAATGTCAGTTTTAAAAGCTCCCAAAGTAAAGCTGATTATTTACAATTAGTGAATGAGTTTTGTCAATTTGAAGACTTCTGCGCCTTTCTAGATCCCACTGTTGTGTTGCACCGAGGGCAAGATCAGCACATAAACTATTTTTTATTCTTATTTTTTGGTGATCTGAACAGTAACTTATCCAAGTTTTCAATGCGCGATCTGGGGATTATGCCAACTCAACGAGGGGTCAGTACTGACAATGCGCGATTCGATTTCATTGACGAAGCTAAGAGTGCATTTTTTTATGCTCATCAACGGCGTGAAGTCATGTCTTTATTACCAGAGCAACAAATTGCACTTGCCCAACAGTTCCCATCATTTCCAACTCCACAAGGTACCTTAGCCAATGAACATTGTGACCGTTTTCTATTAAGATTAGGCAAAGCCATACTCCCCCACGACCAGTCTCTTGGCATAAAATTATTAGCCGCATCTTCGGAGCCTTTAGCACAAGAAAAAGTGATCCGTGAAAAGTACAAGTTAGGTGAAAAAGAGTGGGTGAAAAACCGTTTAGAAATGATTATTGAGGAACCAGATTCTGAAGTACTATTATCGTTTGCCGAAGACTTTTTGGCCCGTAAATTTCAGCAAAAACGCACCAGTACGCTCACCGACATGTTACGAGAACAATCAACAACAGTACTTATTGATGAAATGTACATGGATTCGGTGGAACATGGCGTAAAATTGTTTTATCAGAAACAAAAAAAACAGGCCTTTCGCACTGAAAACCGATTGTGGCGAGCATTGTTCGGTTTAGTTTTTTGGCATGAACTTTTTGAAATGGATAGCAATGCGTTAGTCACTGAATTCGATTACAAACCCCAGGCTATCAATCAAAACAACTTTTATAATCTGTACGAACAAGATATTGAAACTCGCCTATACCGAATGACCAGTGCGCAAATCACATTCAAACAAGTATCTAAAGTTATGCTTGAAAAGTACGGTCGCCCCAATGGAATTTTTCGTTGGCACAAATCCTTACTCGAAGTTTTAGCGGTATTTTTTGATCATGTTGACAATGAAGGTCTCAAAGAGCATTTGAGAATGATGGCAAAGGACTTTAAAAACTACGCTGACGGTTATCCGGATATCATGGTAGTCGATAACACCGGACTGAGATTTGAAGAAATAAAAGCCCCTGGAGACCAATTGCGTAAAAACCAATTGTTAACCATAAAGCTACTAAGAAAATCAGGCTTTAAGGTCGCAGTCACTCAAGTTGAATGGTTTTTAGATCCCTTACAACCCTATGCAGTCGTCGATATCGAAACCACAGGTGGTCGTGCAAATCAACATCGTATAACCGAAATAGGTATCGCCAAGGTTGTAAACGGGAAAGTGATCGATACGTGGCAAACGCTAATCAATCCTCAACGGCACATTCCGCAAAAAATCACACAATTAACGGGTATTGATGATGAAATGGTGAGTGATGCTCCCTTATTTGTGGAAATCGCTGAAAGCTTACGAAGTTACTTATCTGATTGTGTTTTTGTCGCTCACAATGTCAATTTTGATTATGGTTTTATCCGCGCCGAATTTGAACGTCTTGAACAAAGTTTTCGCATGCCCAAGTTATGTACGGTACGAGAAATGCGCAAAGCGATTCCAGGCCTTCCGTCTTATTCATTAGCCAACTTAACCCGGCATTTTGGTATTGATATGACTCGACATCACAGAGCCTTATCAGATGCTCAAGCAGCCGCAGAGTTGTTATTTATTATCAACGAAGTGCGTCATGAAAAAGCCAATGGGAGTCGTTTGCGGGGCTAAAGCACCCGCCTACAAGATATATGTTCCCCTCTCCCCTTGTAGCATGGGCTTTAGCCTGAAGAATC
>NZ_JAHKPT010000014.1:99869-115785 GCF_018860635.1 Aliiglaciecola lipolytica | reverse complement strand
GCACCCGCCTACAGGGTAGGAGGGATTATCTTTGTAGCATGGTCTTCAGGCCATGGGATGATTGCAAAACGCTACGGGCAAAAACACCCGCCTACAGATTAAGCGTATTTATTCTGCCAAACTTCGTTTGCCATGACATCATCTGCTGATTCGATGTGGTCTAACCAAGTCTTTCCAATCAGGTGATCGTATTCGTGTTGGAATATACGTGCCAGAAAGCCTTCAAACAGTCGCTTCTCGATGTCACCATTTTCCGCTAAGTACTCAATTTCAATCCATGTAAAACGTTTTACGTTGCCCCGTAGTCCAGGAACTGACAAGCATCCTTCCCAATCTTTATTTTGTGTCTCACTACTTGCCAATACTTTTGGATTTATCAGAATTAAAGGTTCCATGTGCGGGGCATCGGGATATCGAGCATTGGGTCTTGAAGCTATGATCATTATCGCTCGGGGATCGAATACTTGAGGAGCCGCAATACCAATACCGTTGGCATCTAACATGGTTTGTTTCAAAGCTAGTAAAAACTGAGTCAATTCATTGGTTAACAAATCAGCCGGCGAAACTGCAACAGCTGGTGTTTTTAAAATTGTCTCTCCAACTTGGGCTATTTTCATTTAGGATCAACCTTACCCCAAACCGAATTGGTTTCTTCAGGCGCAGGTTTGGCTTTGTCTTTTTGACTAGTTGCTTGTCGAGGTTTAGTTGGTTTTTGCGGTTTATGAGTTTTAACAACGGGGGTTGTGGCGGTTTTTACTGCATCTGGACGGTATTTAACTACCATTCCTTTAAGTAAGTTGCGCACTACCTGATCACCACTTTCTTTATAATTTCGATGATCTGCCTTTCTGAACATAGCGTTAAGTTCGCCTTTACTTAAACGAAAATTGGCTAACTTCAATATAGCTAACATATCTTCGTCTCTATAGCTCATGGCAATACGGATTTTACGTAAAATGTCGTTGTTTGAAAGTCGTTCACTGCCTTTTAGAACAACAGGTTCAACACCTTCTTGTTTGCCACGTTTTTGAATAATTAAACCGTCTAGAAACAGACTGAGTATCTTATCTCGACAGAGCATAAACCCCGGCTCGTCTTCTTTTTTCATGAGCATTGATAAGTAGTCTTTTTCCATTTCATAGTTAGCTAAACTAAAAATAGCGATAGTCGCAGTGTCATCTAGTCTGAGCGCATAGCGAAGACGGCGTAAAATATCGTTGTGAATCATAAATAAGGCCAATTTTTGTTGATTAAGGTTATTCTACCTGAAACCGAAAAATAAACATCCTATCGACTGTAATTCGATTAATGCTGATGGATGAAGGTGCGTCGACCAATAACTTTAATGGAATATGTGGAGTTATTCGAGGGAGCAATACAAAAAGCCCTAATCCGAGCTGGGTTGGGGCGACAAAAATTAAATTGCACATTTTTTGTCAGCTAAAGTATAGTAAATTAACTATCTGAATTATAAGGCTTTGATTATGAGTGAGAATAGCCAAACTGAGTTTCGGTTTTTAGCAGAACCGACAGACGTTAATTTTGGTGGGAAAGTACACGGTGGAATGGTGATGAAATGGATCGACCAAGCTTCTTATGCTTGTGCGGCGCAATGGAGTAAACATTATTGTGTGACAGTATCTGCCAATGCTATTCGCTTTATTAAGCCAATTTTGGTTGGTCAAATGGTAACGGTCAGTGTGCGGATTGTTCACACGGGAAGAACCAGTATGCACCTTTATGTGGTGGTTCGTGCCTCGGATCCAAAAGAGGAAGAAGTCACAGTTACTAATCGTTGTTTCATTACCTTTATGGCCATCGATGAGTCTGGCTCCCCAGTGGAAGTGCCGCATTTCACGCCGCAAAGTGAAGAAGAAATCTTGCTTGAGCAAGTCGCTATTAGTGGTAAAGATTTCGCTAAAAAGTTAGATAAGCATTTTGAAGAAATGCTGGGCTGGAAATAGTAATAGTGGCTTAAAAAAGCCACTATTTTAGACTGACACTTAGGGGATAGCGTTAAACAACTACTGGTGAAGTCACACCCATGCGCCCCTTTTTGAGACGTTAGAACGCGTATTTCGCTGAAAACTGTAAGCGGCTCATATCGCCGTCAGCGCCAGTTTCAAGTTCACGTTTTGCATAGGCGTACTCTGCTCCAAAGGTAAGCTCTTTGCTTGGAGAGTAGAGTATATTTGCACGAGCGCTATAAGTCTGCTTGGTGGTGGATGTCCCTGTTAACGCGGTATCATTGTCTGCGCTAAAAATGGAATAGGTAAAGTTACTTCTCCACTGCGGATCCCAAATATGTCTGTAGGCAATACTAAAACCGCTTGAATCAATTGCTTCTAATTCATTATCAGCATTCAAAACTGCACCATTAACAGCATTTAGTGCTAAATAACGCCCCAAACCTTGACCATAATTGGCTGCGATTCGAATGTCGTCTTGGCCAAGATTGAACTTGGCGGTCAAACTAATACCTGCACTGGTTGTTGAGGTATCAATATCATTTTCGCCTTGTTTGTTGACGTAGGATAACTGGCGTAATAGCCCTGCAATTGCAAAGTGCCCCCAATCTCCTTTAAAAGTATATCGTGCTGCCAAATCTGGTACAGGGTTATCGTCAGTGACAATACGAGTACCACCACCTAAAGGTGAAACTGTGGTTTCAGGGTTTTCCAACGAAACTTCAAAGTTTCCCGTTGAGTATTTAACCATGACTTGTCGAACAAATATTGTACCGTCCGTAGAACCGATGAAATCGAGGGTTTCAGGAAGTGCTTTGACATCCATAAAGGTGGTCCATGTCTGCCCAATTAACCAATCGTTATATTTAATAAAAGCGTGTCGTATTCTTGGTTCATAAGAATTACTTACACGTTCATTTCCATCTGGTGTTACTTGGAAGTCAAACTCTAGAACGCCGACAACTTTGTCGCCACTATCCAGATCGGTATTAGTGGTGAACCTAAAACGCGACTGTTTAATATGGGCATCAAATTGAGTCGACTCTTCTTCGCCGCCTACAGGTGTAAGGCTCGGAAGATAGAAGTCTCTACCAATACTACCAGAAGCTAGAGTGCCATCACTATAGCTACTGAACATGGCATCGGCTTTTAAATAGCCGCTAAATTGAACATTTGTTTTGTCTAATAGGTTGGCATTGGTTGCAGTACCATACAAAGTGCCAAGTGCTAGCGTAATTGCTGCTGTAATTTTAGTTTTCATGACTTTTCCTAGTGCAGTTTAATGCTCAGTAAACTTTGCACTAAGATTCACTTTTTACATATAAGCGGATGGTCTATCAGACCATAGTCGTATAGTCTAGAAACTGAATTTTGAATGAATAAAGTGGTAGTTTTTAATTAAGTAAGACCAAAGTCAGCTTCGGTAAGACCAAAGTCGCATTCCACTCTTTAATATTAACGTTACAGTATGTGCAGTTGCTAAAAATTGTGTTGGAGAACCCTATGACAGATACACTTTATCCGGTCCCTGAGACCGCCAAGCTTAATACCCATTTAACCCCTGAATTGCATGCGCAGATGTATCAGCAATCAATAGAATCTCCGGATCAATTTTGGAAGGAGCAAGCGGCAAACTTAGATTGGTTTACTTTTCCAACTAAAATAAAAAATACTTCTTTTGCCAAAGATGACGTTAGCATCAAGTGGTTTGAAGACGGCGAGCTTAACGTCAGCTATAACTGCATAGACCGACATTTACCAGCAAAGGCTAATGATATTGCTATTGTTTGGGAAGGCGATTCGCCAGATACCGACAGCAAAGTTACTTATCAAGAATTACATGACCAAGTGTGTCGTCTTGCCAATGGTATGAAAAAGCTAGGCATTCAAAAAGGTGACCGTGTTGCGCTTTATATGCCAATGGTACCTGAAGCCGCTGTTGCCATGCTGGCATGTACCCGCATTGGTGCTATCCATTCAATTATATTCGGTGGTTTCTCACCTAACGCAATCGCCGATCGAATTAATGATTCAGATGCCAAATTAGTTATTACCGCTGATGAAGGTCGCCGAGGTGGTAACTGTGTACCACTTAAAGTGAATGTAGACGATGCCCTTAAAGATAATCGTTGTCCGAGCATCGAGAACGTTATTGTATTTAAAAATACTGGTAACGATGTTGCTATAGGCGAGAAAGACATTTGGTGGCACGAGTTAACCGCTAAATGTGACGCTCAGTGTGAACCTACTGCAATGAATGCAGAGGACCCTTTATTCATTCTTTATACCTCAGGCTCTACTGGCACTCCTAAAGGCGTTGTGCACACTACAGGTGGTTATTTAGTGTATGCAGCAATGACCCACAAATACGTATTTGACTACCAAGATGGAGAGGTCTATTGGTGTGCGGCTGATGTGGGTTGGATTACTGGACATACTTATATTGTCTATGGACCCCTTGCTAATGGTGCTACAACGTTAATTTTTGAAGGCGTACCAACTTACCCAGATGTGCGTCGAATTTGTCAAATTGTTGATAAGCATGACGTTAACATTCTGTATACCGCGCCCACAGCGATACGTGCGCTCATGGCCCAGGGGCAATTTGCTGCTGAAGGCACTACCGGTGACTCTTTACGATTATTAGGCTCAGTAGGTGAGCCAATTAATCCAGAAGCTTGGACATGGTATTACGAAACCATTGGCCGCAGTCGTTGCCAGATCGTCGACACTTGGTGGCAAACTGAGACGGGAGGCATCATGATGACTCCTTTACCCAGTATTACTGCCCTTAAGCCTGGTGCAGCTTCTATTCCATTCTTTGGCGTTCAACCGGCCTTAGTTGATGGTGAAGGAAATGAACTTAGCGGCGCCACTGAAGGCAATCTGATCATTAAAGACAGTTGGCCTGCCCAAGCAAGAACGGTTTATGGCGATCATCAACGCTTCGTGCAAACTTATTTTAGTACTTATGACAATGCGTACTTTACCGGTGACGGCTGTCGCCGTGATGAAGATGGTTATTATTGGATTACCGGTCGTGTTGACGATGTACTAAATGTATCAGGACACCGTCTTGGTACGGCAGAGATTGAAAGTGCCCTTGTATCTCACGATGCCATCGCTGAAGCTGCAGTAGTAGGTTATCCTCACGATATTAAAGGTCAGGCAATTTATGTGTATGTTACACCGGTAGCGGGTGTAGAAGTAACGGATGAATTAACGGCTGAAATACGTAAGTGGGTACGCACAGAATTGAGTCCTATCGCGGTTCCCGATTTGGTTCAGTGGACCAATGGATTACCTAAGACCCGCTCAGGTAAAATTATGCGCAGAATACTACGTAAAATAGCCGCTAATGAGTATGAGCAACTTGGGGATACATCAACATTAGCTGATCCCAGTGTGGTTGATAGCCTAATTGAACTAAGGTTAAATCGTTAAACTAGTCAATAAAGGGGCAATATTTGCCCCTTTATTACGTTAGTTCGAGATTTTTTGTTGATTTAAGCGTATTGTCCTGATTCAATTGGATCACTTTTTAGACACGCTGATAACACTATGTTCACATTGCTGATTGCTGACGATCATCCTCTCTATCGCGATGCATTGCGTATTGCGTTAAATCTATCTGAACATCAATTAACTATTTTAGAAGCCAGTGACTTAACTCAGACCCTTGATATCATCCAAAATAATGATGTCGATTTGTTGCTATTGGATTTGCATATGCCCGGTAGTAATGATCTATTTGGTTTGATTCACATTCGCAAACTATATCCTGACCTGCCTGTTGCTGTGGTATCCGGACTTGAAGATAAAAACATAGTATCCAAAGTGATTAATACTGGTGCGATGGGCTTCATTCCCAAAACAACGGGTTCAGAAGATATTGCCAATGCTGTTGAAACCATACTTGATGGTGATACTTGGATTCCTAAATCACTGGTCAACGAAATTGATGAAATTGATAGCGAATTTGCCGCTTTAGCCGACAAGGTATCCAGTTTAACCAATGCCCAATACAAGGTACTGTGTTTTATGCGAGACGGTTTATTAAATAAACAAATTGGCTTTGAATTGGATATTGCCGAGGCCACGGTGAAGGCCCACGTGACCGCTTTATTCAAAAAACTTGGCATCAACAATCGTACTCAAGCAGTATTAATTGCATCGCAACTTGAGCTTACGCCTCCGGCTCCTGATCTGTGTCATAAATAAAGTATTCTTTTTCAGTGCCGGAGTGATTCAAAATTGCGTCACACTTTTTATGGAAAAGGATTAATCGCGAAATTTTAGCTAAATGCTACTACAATAGACCGACTTACTGTTTTTGAGTGTAATGATGTCTGCTAAACCTGCTTCAAAACGCATTTATACTGTTGATTTAATGCGCTTTTTTGCCATTGTCTTGATGGTTATTTTCCACTTTATCTATGATCTTAAATTCTTTGGTTGGGTACCTTCAACTATCCCTGATGGCCACGGCTGGCGTGAATTTCGTTATGTCATATTGACCTTGTTTTTCTTATGTGTGGGCTTTTCTTTAGCGGCTGTGCATGGTTCTGGTTTTAAACAGAAGCACTTTATTAAGCGATTTATCCAGCTACTTCTAGCTTCTGCTGCAGTTACTATCTCATCGTTAATAATGGCACCAAATAATTGGATCTTTTTTGGTGTGTTACATTTCATCGCCATAGCCAGTGTAATCTGTGTACCTCTTGCTCGGTTTCCCTACGCCGCTCTTTTCGCTGGAGTCATCATAATAGCGGCATTCAACTTAGGTTGGGTAAGCAGTATTTGGCCATTTCAGCCGATACGTCACTTACTGCCGGGCTACACGAACGACTACGTAGGATTGTTCCCTTGGACGGGCGTGGTGTTTATTGGTATTTGGTTATGTTATCAACAGTGGTTCTTAAACGATCCTGCGCACAGATTTGCGCGCAGTAAAATCGTCTTATTTGCCAGTAAACACAGCCTCATTATCTACCTTATTCATCAGCCAATTATGTTTGCAATATTTGGCCTTATTGGGGTGTTCTGGCAAGCCTAAAGCTATTCAATAAAGCCCGTAATTTCGCAGGTTTAACGGGTTTACTTAAATAACTAATATTTTGTTTTTTACATAAATCTATTATTTCCGTCTGTTGATTTGCGGTCACTAGTACAGCATGCAAATTCTCACCGTATTGGCTACGAAGTGCGGCAATAACATCGATACCATTTGCATTATTTGCTAAGTGATAATCAACCAGTATGACATCTGGTATACGCGAGTTTAAGTGGGTTATCGCTTGTGTAAGATCTAATGCCGTGATGACATTTACTTGCCATTTGTTCAATACGGTTTGCATGGCATCTAGGTTTTCGTCTTTATCATCAATGCACAAGACTTGCATATCCTTCAAACCCGTATTGTTGGTCGACGTGTTTTCCGGTTGTTGTGAATGTGATTGACCTTGCGGAATATCAAAGCTAAAACAACTTCCCTTATTCGGTGTAGAACGAACACTTACATCAATGGCCAATTTACTGGACATTCTGGATACCACCCCTAAACCTAAGCCAACGCCGTGCTGAGGGCTTCCATCGACCCGATAAAAGTCGTTAAAAATTCTATTTTGTTCTGACGCAGAAATGCCAATTCCGGTATCCCAAACTTGAATTGAAATACGTCCATTTCGTTTTCTGGCGCTTAACAGTACTTTGCCTTTTTTAGTGTATTTCACTGCATTTGAAAGCAAGTTTTGTACAATTCGATACAGGTGAGTTTTATCAGTATTGACCCAATAGGGTGGAATTTGAGTGCGCAGTTGCAACCCTTTTTGCTCGGCCTTCATGGCGAACTCGTCTATCAATGAACTCAATAACTTAGGCAGTAGTACATCTTCTAGGGTTAATTTCATTTCGCCTTGATCGAGCCTAGCTATATCTAACAAAGTAGCAATTAGGGTTTCGCTGGAGTTCACACTATCACTAAGTTTTTGCAAAATTTCTTTGGCTTCAATGTCCACATCAATTTCACCCAAGGCTGACAAATATAACTTCGCGGCGTTTAAGGGTTGCAATACATCATGGCTAGCCAAGGCGAGAAAACGGGTTTTACTAGCATTGGCATCTTCTGCTGCTTTTCGCGCTTGTACTAAATCCTCTTCTAATTGCGCTCTTCGTTCTATTTCACTGCGCAGTTCGGCATTAATTGCTTGGACTTCTTCGCCTCTTTTCTCAATTCGACGCTCTAAGTTTATTTTTGATTCTTCCAACGCTTTTTGAATCTCAATATGGGCGGTAATATCGTTGAAACTGGTAACAAATCCGCCGCCAGGAAGAGGGTTTCCCACCATTTCAATCATTCTACCGTCGCTGCGTTGACGAATAAATTTATGGGGATGACCAGCTTTTAAGTGAGCTACTCGCTTTTGCACTAGAGCATCAACTTCACCTACTCCGCACTCGCCTCGCTGGGCGTTATAACGCACTAAATCTTCGATGGGGGTACCCACATTGACAAGGTCCGCGGGGTAATTAAATAGTTCAAGATAGCGCCGATTCCAAGCAACCATATTGAGATTTTTATCGATAACACTGATGCCTTGATCTAAACTTTCAATTGAGGTGAATAAAGCAGTGGTGTTGAATTGAATTGCTTGGGTTGTGTCATCGAAAAAATTAACCACTTCTTCAAAATCTAACTTTTTACCGCCCAGGGCACTATCGATGAGGGCTTTGGCACTTGATGCACCTAACGCACCACCAAGTGCTCGTTCACAATATTCTAGAAATTCATGATCTGGAGATTGGTGGTCTTGTAGCTTTATTTTGGAACGATTCTCAAAATCCTCCATCAAGATTTCTACTCTGGACTCTCCAAGAAAAGTCGACAATAAAGTGGACAGGTCACCAATAGTGGCGGTTTTGCGCTGTTTTTTGGTCTCTTCAATGATTTCTTCTCTGGGGGAAACAAAGGCTTGCGATTGAATTCGATCGACCAATCTATCTTGAGCGAAGTGAGAAAACAGCAAATAACAACTTGTGTTGGCTAACAAACTGACCATCGCTGCCACACTAATCACTTCTGATTGCAGTTGGGTGGTGTTGACTTCGTTTAACATGGGGAACATAAGCCACATTACCCAAGTTATAAAACCGGCCAGCAAACCGGCGTAAACGCCATGGGCGTGACCTTTTTTCCAGTACAGTCCACCTAAAATAGCGGGTAATAGTTGCACGACTAATGAGAACGCCACTAAGCCAATTGAGAGGAGTGAACGGCTCCCGGTCATTTGTTGATGGTAAAAGTAGGCAAGGCCGATCAAGGTTGCGATCACTAACCGTCTGACTAATAAGATGGTCTTAGCGTAATTAAACTGTGGCGCGTTGTGGTTTTGGCGAGACAGCATTTTAGGCAAAATTACGTCATTGGTCACCATAGTACTTAACGTCAAAGTGGCAATAATGATCATTGCCATTGCGGCGGATAATCCACCTGTGAAGACCAGAATTTTAACCAATAAAGAGTCCGACAATATGGCTAAACTTAATACATAAGTATCGGGTTCTTGTGCTCCTATGAGGGTTTGTCCTGCTGCTGCAATGATAGGGATAACAGCTGCGGTTAAAGCTAAGTACAGTGGGAATAAAACCCGTGCGGTTTTAAGGTGAGATAACTTTAAATTGTCCACTACTGCCACATGAAATTGTCTGGGTAAACAAATAATGGCGGCGGCAGACATGAGTGTTTGAGCAAAAAATGGCAGGGTATAGAACTGCGCGGTGGAGTTGAATTTTGACAGTGCGTCACCAAATTCTTGGGGTTTGTCGGCGACCGCCCAGAAATAAGCCAAAGAAGCCACCACGATTAATGCGATGAGTTTAACACTGGATTCGAAAGCAATCGCTAGCATTAAGCCCCGTCGATACTCAGTCACATCAGAGTGTTGAGTTCCAAAATAAATTGCAAAAAATGCAATGAAAACAGAGGCAATTAACACAATCACTTCACTGTGTTCTTGTTCGGTAATTAATTGAAACGCAGAGCCAATGGCTTTGAGTTGTAAAGCCATATAGGGAATGGTTGCTAAAAGCGCGATAAAGGTGACTAACAAGGCGACAGTTTGACGCTTGCCGTAACGGGAGGAAATAAAGTCAGCAATGGTCGTAATATTTTGTCTTTTACTAACCAAAATTAACTTATAAATAAAGCGATAACCAAAAAGATAAACCAGTATTGGCCCTAGCAAAATCGCAATATATTGCCATTGATTACGAGATGCTTCTCCCACCATGCCAAAGAATGTCCAAGCTGAACAATAAATTGCCAAAGCCAAAGAATACACTATTGGATGCGAAGTGATCGCACGGGCCAAAGGTGTGTTTCTATCTCCCCAACGAGCTATCCAAAATAACCCAGTTAGATAAATTAAGGCTAATAAAACCCAACCCAATGTCATTTAATTCTGTACCTAAAACACTATCGATATTAGTAATTTAGCACACTTTTGAAAAATTAATTGTTGTACTACGACCATAGTCTCATTTCACTACTAGTAATACATGGATAGATTAGAAAACGTTCGGAATGGCAGTCATTCTGATTTGAAAAATTCAAGGCTTTGGTCGGCACCAGTTTTTGCGTATGTGCCATTCCAAGGTTAATTGCCAGACTAAAAGCATGAGGAAACGAGCATGGCGTTTAAAACAGAAGAAGATAAAAAAGCCTATTGGCGAGACAATCTCTCGTTAATGTTAAAACTGCTGATTGTATGGTTTGTTGTATCGTTTGGATTCGGCATTCTGCTAGTTGATGTACTAAATGAAGTGAGATTTTTCGGCTTCAAACTTGGGTTCTGGTTCGCACAGCAAGGTGCAATTTACGTATTTGTGGCGTTGATTTTTGTCTACGTTCGTCAAATGAATATTTTAGATAAACGCTACGGCGTAGACGAAGAGTAGGAGAGCTCAGATGGACGTACAAATTTTAACTTTTATCATAGTCGGTGCTTCATTTTTACTTTATATCGGCATCGCAGTATGGGCTAGAGCTGGCTCAACACAAGAGTTTTATGTTGCTGGAGGCGGGGTACATCCCATTGCTAACGGTATGGCTACAGCCGCCGATTGGATGTCAGCCGCTTCGTTTATATCAATGGCCGGTTTGATCTCATTTATGGGATATGACGGTGCAGTTTACTTACTCGGATGGACTGGTGGTTACGTACTACTTGCCCTTTGTCTTGCACCCTATTTGCGTAAGTTCGGCAAATTTACAGTGCCAGATTTTATCGGAGACAGATACTACTCTCAAACGGCTAGAACGGTAGCGGTAATCTGTGCCATCTTTGTTTGTTTCACTTACGTAGCTGGACAGATGCGTGGTGTTGGGGTGGTATTCAGTCGCTTCCTTGAAGTGGATATTGTTTCTGGTGTAATTATTGGAATGGCAATCGTATTCTTCTATACCGTATTAGGTGGTATGAAAGGCATTACCTATACTCAAGTCGCACAGTATTGTGTACTTATCTTTGCATATCTTGTCCCTACCATCTTTATTTCAATGATAGTAACAGGTCACATTTTACCGCAAACAGGATTTGGAGCGACACTCGCTGATGGTTCGGGGGTGTATATGCTAGACAAACTCGATGGACTCTCCCTAGAGTTAGGGTTCAACGAGTATACATCGGGTACCAAAAGTATGATTGATGTATTCTGTATCACTGCCGCGTTAATGGTCGGTACAGCTGGATTACCGCACGTTATTGTTCGTTTCTTTACCGTTCCTAAAGTTCGTGATGCTCGTTACAGTGCTGGTTGGGCATTGGCTTTTATCGCAATTCTTTATACTACAGCTCCTTCTTTGGCATCCTTTGGTCGAGTCAATATGATCGAAACCATTAACGGTACTGATCAAATGGGCACTAACTATAGTGAAGCCCCTAGTTGGATTACTAACTGGGAAAAAACGGGTTTGATAGTTTGGGATGATAAAAACAACGACGGTAAAATGTTTTACTCAGGTGATGAACGCAATGAAATGGACGTGGACCGTGACATCATGGTGATGGCCAATCCAGAAATTGCAAACCTTCCTGCATGGGTAATTGCTTTGGTTGCCGCAGGTGGTGTAGCCGCAGCACTTTCGACTTCAGCAGGTCTGCTTTTGGTAATCTCGACCTCAGTTTCCCATGATTTATTGAAACGAAACTTGATGCCGGATATTACCGATAGAAAAGAACTGTTTTATGCACGCTTAGCAGCAGGTGTAGCCATATGTATTGCTGGATACTTCGGGATTAACCCACCCGGATTCGTAGCACAGGTGGTCGCCTTCGCGTTCGGTCTTGCAGCTTCGTCCTTCTTCCCTGCTATTATTATGGGAATATTCATGAAGCGAATGAACGACAAGGGCGCAATTGCAGGTATGTTGGCAGGTATCACATTCACTACTGCTTACATTATCTACTTTAAATTTGTAAACCCAGCGGCAAATGTACCTGAGAATTGGTTATTTAAAATCTCACCAGAAGGAATCGGTACTATAGGTATGTTAGTTAACTTCGCTGTGGCATTAGTTGTATTGAAATTCACTGGCGATTCGCCAGAAGAGATTCAGCAACTAGTAGAAGATATTCGTTATCCGAAAGGATCAGGAGAAGCTTCTGCTCACTAAGTGAGACGGGTAAAACTCAAGATGAATTAAGCCCGATTGAAATCGGGCTTTTTTATTTTAAATTTAACAGTAAATTAAACCTAAAATTGGAGAGTAAAGTGACTAGCATTCCTCAACAATCGCTGGACTTCTTAAAAGCTTCTGCTCCTTTTGACCAGCTACCCGCTGAGAAGATCACTGCATTGGCAAAGCATATTACCGTTGCTTATTTGACCCAGGAAAATGCCAAGCAAATATTGACGGACAGAGATAATAATCTGTTTTTAATTAGTAGCGGCCAATTTACCGTTAAAGACTCCAACGAGGTTGAGCAAAATTTAAGTGAAGGTGACTTTTTTGGGGTTGGGAATTTACTTAATAAGTTGCACCATGCTATTGATATCACAGTTGATAGTGCGGGTTTACTTTACTGCTTTCCGGCCGAACAGTTTGACATTTTATGTAATGAAAATCCGGCGGTGGCTAAGTTCTTTGAAACTTATCATTCAGACCAACTTTATAATGATGCCGTGTCAGATTCTAAATCTATGTGGTTGTATAAACCTATTAGCGAAGTCATCTCTGAGCGCGTAATCAGTAGTGATACAGATACCTCTATTTTAATTGCGACGCAACAAATGTCTGAAGCCAGTATTTCTTCATTATTGATCACCGAGGGTGACAAGTTAGTTGGCATTTTAACTGATAGAGACATTAGGAATAGGGTTGTTTCAAAGGAGGTAAGTGTTCACTTACCAGTG
Source organism: Aliiglaciecola lipolytica (assembly GCF_018860635.1). Classification (GTDB taxonomy): domain Bacteria; phylum Pseudomonadota; class Gammaproteobacteria; order Enterobacterales; family Alteromonadaceae; genus Aliiglaciecola; species Aliiglaciecola lipolytica_A. The sequence continues at coordinate 102,406 of NZ_JAHKPT010000014.1, read as the reverse complement.
TCTGAGGTTATGACTAAAGAGCCTTTCAAGATCACTGAAAACAGAACTCTTTTTGATGCTTTATGCATGATGACTGAGCACAATATTCATCATCTTCCGGTTGTTGATAGGATAACTCACATTCCGTTAGGAATGTTAACTTCCAGCGATATGATTCGTCATCAACGAGGCAACATCTTATTTTTAATTGATGAATTGGCAAAGGCCAAAAATCTCTACGAACTCACTCGTCTTAGTTGGCAATTGCCGCATTATTTTGCCAAACATGCTAAACGCTTAGGTGATTTTGATGTGGCTGGCAAAGTGCTGTCTCAAGCCACTGATATTATGACTCGAAAGTTACTGACCTTTTACCAACAACAAAATGGTAACCCGCCATTTGATTTTTGCTGGCTGGTTTATGGCTCTCAAGCTCGTGAAGACCAAAATATGGGGTCAGATCAAGACAATGGGTTATTGTTGGAGCGACGACCTAATCCTCAGGAAGATGAGTACTTTGCGCAGATGTCACAATATGTGTGTGAAGGTTTAGGCAAATGTGGAATTAAACTCTGCGATGGTAACATTATGGCATCTAATTCAGAGTTGCGGATGAGTGTCGAAGATGCCGTGATAGAATCTGAAAAGTGGGTGAATCAACCTACTTTAGAGGCCATTTTACATTTTAATATCTTTTTAGATGTGCGCGCTGTTGCGGGCAATAAAGACTTGTTTGCAGCGCTTCAAGCGGCCCGAAAACCCTTGTTAAAACAGCCATTATTTCTGTCTGCTTTGGCGCGACATGCAGCAGAAGTTGCTGTGCCCTTATCCGTGTTTCAAAAATTTGTGTTCCAAAAAGGTCATCAACCTGAAGATTGCATAGACTTAAAAGTGCATGCCATTGCTATCATTAATAACCTAGTGCGAATCTATGCGTTAGCAAAAGGATTAGAAATGCCATCCACTTTAGGAAGGCTAGATAACCTAAAAGAAGGTTCGCAACTCACTGAAAGTGATGGCAATGACTTACGAGATATTTGGTTGTTTCTGAATCGGTTGCGATGGCGTCACCAGTTACAAAATAGCGTGACGAATAATTATGTCTCCATAAGTGACTTATCATCTATTCAACGTCACCAATTAAAAGCCGCGTTTAAAACCATTAAGAGAAGTCAGCAAGGTGTTTCAATGAAATTTGCTGGTGGTTAATGGACGCGCTGCGGTTTAGGTTAAAGAAAAGCGTTGAATAATAAAAAATACAGTTGAGCATGGCTAAACAGTCGACAAAATAGGATTAGTAATCAATGTGGCAAACACTGAAAAATTGGTTCGTACCCAAATCAACTATTCCAGAACATTTTCGACATGTGCCTTGGCAACAAATTCCATTTTTGTCGATTGATTTAGAGCTCACCTCACTTGACGCAAAAGAGTCCAATATATTGTCGGTTGGCTGGGTGGAAGGGAAAAAAAGTAGCATTGCATTACGCAGTTGTTATTACAAAGTGATTGCCACAAAAGCTTCTTTGAATCAAAGTCCTGTTATTCATGGTTTGTTGGATGAACATATTGCCCAAGGTGAGCCAGTAAAAGTTGTACTTGAGAAACTAAAACATTATGCCCAATCCCATGTGTGGGTGTTTCATAATACTAATTTAGATATGTCAGTGCTGAACAAGGTTTTTGCAAAACTAGGAATCCCGTTACCGGCAATCGTTACCTTGGATACATTGCAAATAGCCCTCTATCAAATACGTAAATCCAATCACGTGCCAGCGCCTAATGCTGCGACACTGACCTCATGTCGACAGCGGCATAATTTACCTTTAGCTCCGGCGCATAATGCGTTAGATGATGCAGTGGCGACCATGGAATTGTTGTTTGCACAGTTAAGTCAGCTAGATCGTAAAGGCAAAGAACCCTTATCAGCCCTAACCGGAACAGGTGCTTTGAAAGTGTTTAAAGCGACCTCATCCACAGCGCGGGGCTAAAGCACCCGCCTACAAATCCAACAACGTAGCATGGCCTTTAGGCCATGGAATATCTCAAACACATTGTGGGGCTAAAGCAGCCGCCTACAAATCCACCAACGTAGCATTGCCTTTAGGCCATGGAATATCTCAAACACATTGCGGGGCTAAAGCACCCGCCTACAAATCCAACAACGTAGCATGGCCTTTAGGCCATGGAATATCTCAAGCACATTGCGGGGCTAAAGCAGCCGCCTACAAATCCAACAACGTAGCATGGCCTTTAGGCCATGGAATATCTCAAACACATTGCGGGGCTAAAGCCGCCGCCTACAAATCCAACAACGTAGCATTGCCTTTAGGCCATGGAATATCTCAAACACATTGCGGGGCTAAAGCACCCGCCTACAAATCTAATAACGTAGCATGGCCTTTAGGCCATGGAATATCTCAAGCACATTGCGCGGCTAAAGCACCCGCCTACAAATCCAACAACGTAGCATGGCCTTTAGGCCATGGAATATCTCAAGCACATTGCGCGGCTAAAACAGCCGCCTACAAATCCAATAACGTAGCATTGCCTTTAGG
>NZ_JAHKPT010000014.1:0-99853 GCF_018860635.1 Aliiglaciecola lipolytica | reverse complement strand
TAGGCCATGGAATATCTCAAGCACATTGCGAGGCTAAAGCAGCCGCCTACAGGGCTTTTTTGGTGGGCATGACGACGTTGGCAAAAATTAATCCTGCCACTAACGACATTAAAATTAAAAATGTTTCCTGACCGATATGATCTGCCTTAATAAAGTCCTGTCCGGAAATAAAGGAGTTCAAACCTATATACGTTTTTGAACCAGGTACCAACACAATCAAACCATGCATAGCAACAATAGTCGAAGGCGCATTCATGACTCTGGAAAATAAGTTTGAAAAGACCCCTAAAGCAAATGCGCCGACGAATGCACCTAATCCATTCTCTAAATAGGCAGAGCTCCATGTGGAAGCGCCGTATGCGATAAACGTCGATACAATAGCCCAAGGTACATGCTTCAAGCGGGTGCGAAATATCGCTACCAGACCTATGCTTAGCAGCAGCACCCCTAACCAGTTAACCCAAAAGGGTAAGGTATCGGCAACTTGCAATTCTTGTTGACCAAAGAGCTGGTAACCAAGGGTGATACCTATAAATGCGCCGAAATACAATTTGAATAATTGCATAATGGCATCCATCACTCTTGCGGTCCCAGAAACTAAGTTACGCGAGGATAATTCTGCAAGTCCAATAGTTAAGGACAGTCCTGGAACTAAAATAATCAGCGATGACAAAATTATCAGCCATATATTGAACCCTGACTCAAAATAATAATTAATTGCACAGGCGGAAAAACCAACCGTAAAAGACGCCACTGACTCTAACATTAGGTTGACGCGTTTTGAGCGTAGTGCCCAAAGTGTCCAGAAATAGACAATCACACCCAATACACCAGACCATAAAATTTCCGGCCAACCAGCCCCCATTAGCATAGCAAAGGCACTGGTTGAAGTACCAAAAGCTACCCCTGTAAGCGTTTTGTTGTAGGGGCTTTGCATAGTATCAATTTGATCCAAACGTTTGTCCGCATCTTGCAGGTTAATTTCACCTTTTAATAATTGATAAGCTAGTTCATCTGTCAGTGATAACGAATTCATATCCAATTCACCGGGATCAATTCGCGCGGCGTGGTTATATTCTTCTTCGTGTCGGTCGCTCCACAACACTATTGACAATGAAGTCGGGGTAGATATAAACGAAGCGTTTACACCTAAGTGCGCAGCAACTTCACTCAAATACGCTTCAAGTCGAAACGAAGGCGAGCCATATTTATGCAACATTTTGCCTAATTTGAGTATAAATCTGCGTATCTGGATAAATTCCGACTTGTCCACTGCTTTGCCACTTAAACCTTTAGGTTACGAGTATTCTAAAAATACTCAATTGAATCAATATTATAACTAACTTTTGTTAGGCTATGCTTAACTAATTCGCAAATTGTAGAGCCTACAAAGTTCCAACGCAATGGACATTTATTGTACTCTTCGGATAAAAAAAACTAATGCATAACTAGTCAACTTAGCTTACAGGATAGGTAGGCAAATTAAGATCAAGCTGGCAATCCAAATGGTTTCCATTATGAGTAATAAGATAGGTTTAGTTCCTACTTCAACTAATTGTTTTAAATTGGATTTCATTCCAATTGCAGCGATAGAAACGACTAATGCAAAGCGTGAAATATGAGACGCCGATTCTGTGACAGCAGAGGGGATTGAAAACACGCTATTGATGATCATCAGTACAACAAAAATAATCAGAAAACCGGGAATTCCAGGTGCTTTATTGGCACCAACACGTTTAAGTCTTAATTTTAAAACCAGCAGAATAGCAATTACCACAGGCATCAAAAATGCGACTCGTACTAGTTTTGTTAGCGTGGCCAGGTCACCGCTTTGTTCAGACACCGAATATCCCGCTCCAACTACCTGGGCCACATCATGAATGGTAGCGCCTAAAAAAATACCGGTTTGTATCTGATCTAAATTAAATTGCGAGGCAATAATAGGGTAGAGAATCATCGAAAGTGTAGACAGCGCAGTGACACCAATTATGGTCAATAAAGTATCACGATCTTTGTGTTTGCTGTCTGGTAGTACAGCGGCGATGGCCATGGCTGCTGACGCACCACAAATACCTACGGCACCGCCTGTTAACACTCCAAAACGTTTTTGCATACCCAATAATCGGGCTAAAACCGTGCCGATTAAAATGGTCGTTACAATCGCGACAATTAACAATAACGCAGTTTTCCAGCCTAATGCCACTAGATCGCCAAAAGCGATGCGAAACCCAAGCATAGCGACGCCAAATCGCAATATATGGGTGGCAGTAAACTCAATGCCTGCTTTGCATTGAGATTCCTCATATAGGAATGACAATGCAATCCCTAACAGCAACGCAAATAACATTGAGGGGGCACCATAATGTTCGCTTAAAAATAGTGCGGCTAAACCAACTATTGTGGCCAGCATCACACCTGGTATCAAGGCTTTTAGTTTGTACATAAGAAGGGGGTTAGTTGGTTATTTGCGATCAAAATAAACTACTTCTAATTAGTGAGAGTTGCGACTAACGATTAGCACCATAAGATAGCATTTTTTGGACGTTTAAAGCCATCGAATTGTAGTAATAGCGTATCGATAGGTTCACATTTTGGATGTTAAGAATATCTATGAAAAGTTGTTTTTTGGGCATGTTAGGGTGGGGTGAATGGCCATTTATTGGGGATGAAAAATGTGGCTAAAATCGATTTTTGTACTATGGTTAAAGTAAGTTTTTGGAGTTATTTATGAAACTTTTTTTAATATTATGTACCACATTAATTGTTATGACTGGTTGTCAAACTACCACCAATCAGATGGTTATCGAGTCTCGCCATTTATTGAATGATAATGCGTTTCCAGATTATCAAGAAATAAAAATTGAAAGTGAAGAGGAGATTTTTGCACTAGACCAAGAGGCCAAAGATTTCATTCAAAAGCAGGTTGCAATTGTTAAAGATCCTGTTGATAGAATGGAAACCTTGGTGCGCCTGATATTTGACCGCTCAGAGTTTAATTTGTTGTATATGGGAAGTGCCAATACCGTGGCCAAAGAAACCTTCCAGCGCCGCGCTGCTAATTGTCTTTCGATGTCTATTATGACTTATGCATTAGCAAAAGAAGCTGGGTTCTCGGTACGTTTTCAAGATGTTCAAATTCCAGAATATTGGACCAGAAGAGCTGGGTATAGCTTACTAAATGGCCACATTAACTTAATGATCATGCCTCGTGAGCCTGGCGTAATTCATCTAATTAATACCGGTCTACAAGTGGATTTTGACCCGCAAAACCCACAAAAGAGCTTTCCGAAACAGATGGTCACTAAACAAGCCGTGACTTCGATGTTTTACAACAATAAAGGCGCAGATGCGTTGCTTTCCAAATCTTATACAAAAGCATATGCGTATTTCAAAAAAGCCGCTATTTTATCTCCCAACTTTATATCTACATGGATAAACCTTGGTATTCTCTATCGTCTAGTGGGCGATTATGAATCTGCCGAGAGCGTTTACCTGTATGCTCTTCAATTAGATGAAGACAACCTAACTGGTTGGGAAAATTTAGCCTTTTTATATGAAGTTACCGGCCGCTCGGAAAAAGCGTCTGCAATTGTGAATCGCATCGAAAGAGTGAGAAGTGATAATCCTTTTCATCATTTTATTCAAGGTGAACAATCATTTGAAAATGGTGAATTTGAGTTGGCTTTAAAACATTATAGAGATGCCTTGAGGTTAGATAAAAGTAAACACGAAATTTATTTCGGATTGGCAAAAGCCTATTATGAACTAGGAGATGTACGTCGCAGTCAATTGTATTTTAAAAAAGCTAAAGACCGCGCACGTAGTCATCAAGACCAAGAACGTTACCAAGGGAAATTGGATTTACTCAGCCGTGATGATAGTAAAAAACACTAAGTTAATTGCAAGCTTGAGCTTGCTGTGGCCATTGATTAGTTACGCAGATTGCAACCAATTTGAGTTAACCCAAAATATCGATGGCGAGCGTTTATGGAAGGACTTTAGCTACTTAGCATCAGATGAAATGCAAGGACGTAAAAATCAGTCCTCTGGTTCTAAACTCGCTCAACAGTTTTTAGTCAATCGATTCTCTGAAATAGGATTGAAATCTTTTTCAGAGGATCAAAAATATCGACTGCCTTTTCGCTATGAAACAACTTTCTCACACATTGATGGTGTGAATATCGGCGGCTACCTTATGGGCAGAACTCATCCGCAACAATTCATTGTCATAAGTGCGCATTATGATCACATTGGAACGCGCGGCACAAAAGTTTTTAATGGTGCTGATGACAACGCTTCTGGCGTTTCGGCAATGTTGGCGATAGCAGACAAAATTGCTCAGCAAGGATCTGAATATTCGATCATTTTTCTGGCCACCGATGCCGAAGAAAAAGGCCTATATGGCTCTAAAGCATTCGTACAAAATCCGCCCGTTGAACTGCGCCAAATTAAGTACAACCTTAATTTAGATATGCTCTCGCAGAATCAAGGCAAAAATCGATTGTACGTTTCTGGTGCACGATATCATTCACCATTTAAGAAGGTTGTAGCCCAAGCAATTGATGAGGCAGGGTTGTGCTTAGTTAATCAACACAGAAGAAACCAACGAGGCTATTCAATGGCAATGGGTTCAGATTGGCGCAAAGCCAGCGACCATGCTTCGTTTGGTAAAGTAGACATTCCCTATTTGTTCGTAGGTGTGAGCGAGCACGCTTTTTATCATACTGAAAAAGACACGGTAGAAACCGTTGATCCTGAATTTTTTCAAGCTGCTGTAGAGACGAGTTTTAACATCTTGAGATTAATGGATAAATTACCAGAATAGAAAACGGCGCAAAAAAAGGCACTTAACCTGAAAAGAAAAAGTGCCGATATTTAGCTGCTTCGCGACAGACTATGAAATTTATTTTAGGCTACGCCAAGCTCACGTAAACGTTCTTTCAAATAGCTATCCGCGGTGTGACGTTCTGATAAAACCACATCGGGACGAGGGTGTAAAAATAGTGGCAAAGAGATACGAGATTTAGTCATATCTGCGCCCGCAGGGTTAACTACTCTGTGGGTAGTAGAAGGAAAATAACCACCAGAGGCTTCTTGCAACATATCGCCAATGTTGATGATCAGGTTGCCAAAATCACTGGGCACATCAATCCATTCATCGCCAGTGCCTTTCACTTGTAAACCCGGCTCATTCGCAGCAGGCAAAATGGTCAATAGATTAATGTCTTCATGGGCAGCTGCGCGGATAGCATCGGCTTCTTCGTCACCTGTAAGTGGCGGATAATGTAAAATTCTAAGTAAGGTTTGCTCACTGTCTTTTATCATATTGCTAAGTGGTTGACTGTATAGTTTTGCTACATCAGCAGGAGAGTATTTTTCAACCCAAGTAAGTAATTCAGCTGCTAAATCCATAGCCCCTTGATAGTATGCTGCAGCTTCTTGTTTCAGCTGAGCAGGGCATTTACCCCAAGGGTAATAATGAAAATACTCTTTAATATCTTTTTTCTTAAAACCTTTAGCTGTTTCAGAAACACTGATAGGGAAAAAGCCATCTTGGGTTTCTTTATCAAACAAAAAGTTTTGTTTATCTTCGGAATCAAACCAAGCCTGCCAGTTTTGGTAAATGGAGCTTACGGATGATTGCGATATGGGATGGTTCTTTAATACGCCAAACCCTGTTTTGTGCAAGGACTCAACAAATAACTTGTCAGCCCCTGGCTTTGTATAATCTACTGCTTCTAATTTCATAATATTTCCTGTCAATTGCAGCAATACCCATAAATTGCTGCAAATTTTGTAAATGACACCGGTAAAAAACTTACCTATAAGGTGACAAAAAGACCTGCTAGCGTGGCACTCATCAGGTTAGATAAGGTTGCTGCAATGACTGCTTTTAAACCTAAACGAGCGATTTCTTTACGTCGTGTAGGAGCAAGAGCGCCTATTCCACCCATTAATATAGCAATGGAAGAAAAATTGGCGAATCCACATAATGCAAAGGTGATAATAGCTTGAGATTTAAGGGATAATTCTTCTTGATATTTAATGAAGTCTAAATAAGCAATAAATTCATTTACGACCATTTTTTGGCCAATAAAACTGCCTGCCAAATTGGCTTCGTCCCATGGCACACCTAATACCCATGCTAAGGGTTGGAATAAATATCCTAATATCACTTGTAAGCTTAGCTCACCTTGTCCAAACCAGCCGCCGATGCCACCAATTAAACCATTTAAGATGGCAATCAAGGCAATGAAGGCCAACAACATCGCCCCAACGTTTAAGGCCAACTGCAGACCTGATGCGGCACCCGTTGCAGCGGCATCAAAAACATTTGCATAACCGTCATCTTCTTTTTGCAATTCGTCTAATTCGTTCTTATAGGTTTCTGTCTCAGGCATGATAATTTTAGCCATAAGCAAACCGCCTGGTGCGGCCATAAAACTGGCTGCTAACAAAAACTTAATATCCACACCCAATTGGGCGTAACCTACCATCACTGCACCGGCAATCGACGCCAAACCGCCAACCATAATTGCAAATAGTTCTGAACGGGTCATTTGTGGGATAAATGGTTTCACAACAAGGGGCGCTTCTGTCTGACCAACAAAAATATTGGCCGCTGCAGACATGGACTCTGGCCGACTAGTTTTTAGGAAAAACTGTAAGAAGCCACCAATTAGGCGAATTACCCACTGCATTACACCGATGTAATACAGAACCGCGATCAACGAAGAAAAGAACACAATTGCAGGTAATACGTTAAAGGCAAAAATAAATCCTAGTGACTTATTACCCAAAGGACCAAATATAAAATCAATACCTGCTTGACCCATATCCAAAATCCACTGCACCCCGGCAGACATTTTAAGCAGTGCATCTTTGCCTGCAGGAACATAAAGAATCAAAGCTCCTACAATTGCTTGTATAAAAAAAGCACCGCCAACTGTTCGCCAGTTAATGCTTTTGCGGTGGGCCGATAAGCCATATGCTATGGCTATCAACACCACAATTCCAAGTAAACCGATCATGGTATTTCCTTTTTATTATTATTTTTTTAGTTGATTTTTATTCATTAAGTAATGCTTGCTGGATGTGCGATTTAATAACATCCAGAGCGATATAGTTTTCACCACCTTGGGTGACAATCACATCTGCGGTAAATCTACTTGGCGCAATAAACTGATGATACATAGGTTTCACAGTACTTTCGTATTGGTGAGCTACCGACTCTAAGGTCCTTCCCCGTTCTGCAATGTCTCGTTTTATTCTTCGTAAAAGGCAGATGTCCAACGGCGTATCAACAAAGATTTTGACATCATATAGCGGTTCCAATGCAGGACTTGCCAGCAACATTATACCTTCAACAATGATTACGGGTGCAGAATCCAAAACCTCTCTCTGTTGCAGTCGAGTGTGGGTTTTGTAACAGTAAGTCGGGTACTCGATGGATTTACCTTCTTTCAAGTCCATCAAGTGCTTAACCAACAATTCATGCTCAAATGCTTTGGGATGATCGTAGTTGTTTTTCTCACGTTCATGCATAGGCAAATGATCTTGCGCGCGATAATAATGATCTTCGCGCAAAATTTGAACAGGTCGACCTTGTTGGGCAAACTCATTGAGAAGATTTTCTGTAAACAAAGATTTACCAGAACCAGAAGCACCAGCAATTGCGATAATAAGTGGAGAAGCCATTTCGACCCTGAATCAATAAAAACTTGGCAAAAGATACCAGTCATCGCAAAAAAAGTCAGTCTGAATCAAAAAAAATTATACTAATTTGTTCAAAAATTAAGTATAAATTAACCCTAGACTAAATGGTCTGATTTGTATGTGACTGTTTAGTCTAGATTTTATTGTTTTTTACTTTAAATCGGATTGACCAGTTGGTCAAGAAAGTAAATGGAAGGTTATAACCATGTGGCTTTGGGGTTAATTTTGCAATTATATTTTATTGCTGACACCAGAGTCATAAAAGTGTAATAATTGAACTGATACAATACGCCCGATTTGAAATTAAGCATCATAGTTTCATGAAGCAGCGCTACAAGACTGTGAATGAAAACTGGATAGGCAGAAAAGAACACACACTACTTAGGAAAACACAATGTTTAAAAAAACCAAACTGAATCGTATTGCGATTGCAGTGGCTATGTCTGTTGGCATGTCAACAGCAGCAATGGCTCAAGTTACCTCTTCAGGTATGAATGGGCAAATTGTCGGGCCAAATGGCAATCCAGCTGAAGGAACAGTCATTAAAGTTACTCACGTACCTACAGGTGCCGTGAAAACAACAACTGTTAACGCAGCCGGTACTTTCAACCTTGACGGCCTTCGAGTTGGTGGTCCTTACACTATTGAAGTTGATTCAGATACATACTCTGATCAAACCATCAATGATGTTTACTTGAACTTGGGTGAAACAGCATCAATTTACCGTGAGTTAGCTTCTACTGAAAGCGTTGAGCGTATTGCAGTAACGGCTTCTCAAGTTAGCAGTTTATCTTTTGGTAAAATTGGCCCAGGCGCTAACTTTGACCTTTCTACTTTAGAAAATGCACCAGCCATAAACCGTGATATTACTGACATTGTTCGTATCGACCCTCGTATATATGTAGATGAAGGCGGTAGCGGTGGAATTCAATGTGTCGGTAAAAGCCCTCGCTTCAACAGCTTGACTGTTGATGGTGTTCGCATGAATGACTTGTTTGGTCTTAATTCTAATGGTTATCCAACTGAAAGAATGCCTTTCTCTTACGACGCCATTGAAGGTGTTGCAGTTGAAATCGCACCTTTTGACGTAATCTATGGTGGTTTCTCAGCGTGTAACATTAGTGCAGTAAGTAAAACAGGTACTAACGAAGTTCACGGTACCGCTTTCTACGACTACGGAAGTGATGACTTTAGAGGTGACTCTTTAGAAGGTGAAGACGTTAATATCGGTGATTACTCTGAAAAACGTTACGGTTTCAGTATCGGTGCTCCTCTAATCAAAGATAAATTATTTATCTTTGCTGCTTATGAGAAATTAGAAGGCGCTAACTTATTCGACCGTGGTGTTATTGATTCAGGCGCTATCAACGAAGTTGCGCTGACACAAACTCAGTTAGATGAAATTATCCGTATTTCTAACGAGTTATATCAATTTGACCCAGGTACTACTCCTTCAAGTCTTGCAAATGAAGATGAAAAAATTCTTATTAAACTAGACTGGAATATTAACGAGCAGCACCGTGCTTCATTCACATACAATTACAATGATGGTAACAACTACTCTGAGTCTGATGGTGATTCTGATGAATTTGAACTTTCAAGTCACTTGTATGAGCGTGGCGCTGAAATGACATCTTACTCAGGTGTGCTTTATTCAGATTGGACAGATAACTTCACCACTGAAGTACGTGTTTCTTACACAGATTTAGACAATCGTCAAAATTCACTTACCGGTGATGGAACCCTTTATGGAAACGATTTCGGTGAAGTTAAACTTTACTTAGATGACGTAACTGTTTACCTAGGTTCAGATGATAGTCGCCAAGCCAATGATTTGGACTGGGATGCATTAAGTCTAATGTTCCGCGGTAACTATTACTTCGATAATGGTCATACACTAACCTTCGGTTACGAAAGCGACAAGCTAGACGTATTTAACGTTTTCATTCAACATGCTGAAACGTCACTTTCATTTGATAGCATCGAAGACTTCGAAAACGGTTTCGCAAGTGATGTTGAATATGGTGGTGCTTTCTCTGGTAACTTAGACGACCGCGCTGCTAGCTGGGGTTATACGGCTCACAGTACTTATATCCAAGACGAGTTTTATTTAACTGACGATTTGAAAGTCGTTGCTGGTTTACGCTACGACTGGATCACTTCATCTGATTATCCTGAAGAGAATGCAGATTTTCTTGCGCAAAATGGTTACAGTAATTCTGCCAACCTAGACGGTGTTAGCTTGCTTCAACCTCGTATCGGTCTTAACTATACGTTAAATGACAGCACTGAAATCCGTGGTGGTATTGGCTTGTTCTCTGGTGGTAACCCTAACGTATGGATGTCAAATAACTACTCTGGTACTAACGTAGCTGGTGGTGAAGTTGACGGCGGTGACTTCGGTTATGACGATGGTTCACGCAGCTTGTTCGACGACGATGTTGTTTGGACAAATGTAGAAGATGGTGCTCCAGTAGGTCCTGGTTACGGTGTTCCGTCTGAACTAGATGCCTTGATGGATAGCGGCGTTGCTTCTAACTTTGAGTCTAACAACCTAGACCCTGATTTTGACATGCCTAGTGAGTGGAAATTATCTGCTGGTGTGACTCACGTAACTGAATCTGATTACATTTTAAATGCAGACTTGTTAGTGTCGTTTACCCAAGATCAAGCAATGATCAAATACGTAGGTATTGAAGAAGTTGGTTTCACTGATGAAGGGTATATTGATTACGACCGCAATGGTTATGGTTCACTTGAACTAACTAACTCTGGTGAAGTATCAACCTCTTACTCATTAACTACCACACTTCAAAAGTCGTGGGACAACGGTATACGTTTGGTAGCGGGTTACTCTTATAACCATGCTGAAGATGTACAACCAATGACTAGCTCGGTTGCATTCTCTAACTACCAATACAGAGCGTTCACTAATCCTAATGAAGACGTTTCTTCGTTATCAGATTGGAACATTGAACACCGTCTTACTGCAGACTTTAGTTATGTTGTTGAGATAATCCCAGGATTGGATACTCGCTTCAATATGTATGCATTGACTCAGTCTGGTCGTCCTTATAGCTTTGCCCGTACAGATGGTAATAGCATATTTGGATATACTCCTTACCTAGATAGCGACAGTGTGTTGCCAATCGGTGTTGAGCGTAACAGCGAAGAAAGTGGCTGGTGGACTAAGGTAGATATTGCCGTTAGACAAGAAATTCCAGCGTTCTCTGAAGATCATTCAGCATCAGTAAGTTTAACTATCGACAACTTTACTAACATGCTAAATGATGATTGGGGTATCTTAGAAGAAGTTAACTATAACACTGCGCGCTTAGGTGACACTTCACCTGAAAGTCGTCAAGGTGATGCTTCTTTATGGGAAATGCGTTTAGGTATTAGCTACAAATTCTAATTTGTAAGTTAAACCAATGTAAAAGCCGGTCTTTATGACCGGCTTTTTTGTGTTTGAAGGTAAGATATACTAATAGATTCGAGGTATTTAATATGCGGGTTGATAAAAAATGAAGTTCTTTTCGATAATCTTAGGAGTGCTAATCGCAATGCAATTAGTTAGCTGTGCTAATTCTCAACCAACAATTCGAGTGGCGACCTTTAATGTGAGTATGGAAGCGGATAATTATCGAGGGACAGAAGCGCAGCAAGACCAGCATGATCCGACTTTGTTGTTTAAGCATTTAGCCACAGGCGATAACCAACAGATAAAAAATATTGCACAGATTATTCAACGAATTCGACCTGATATTATTCTGCTAAATGAGTTTGATTACAGCAGCGATCCGTCGCTGGGTCCTGACGCTTTTATCAACAATTATTTGCAGGTTTCACAGCAAGGGCAGCGGGCTATTGATTACCCATATTTTTACTATGCTCCGGTCAACACAGGGGTTGCTAGCGGCGTTGACTTAAATAACGACGGTAAAATAGAAAATTCAGGTAGTGATGCCTTTGGTTTTGGTCGTTATCCTGGACAGTATGGGATGTTGCTATTGAGCCGCTATCCCATTGATTTGCATGGCGCTCGAACTTTCCAAAAGTTCTTGTGGAAAGACATGCCTCACAACACTTTAGGGAAAATTAAGAACACCGATGGTAGTGCTTGGTATTCAGCCGAGGCGATGGAAGTTTTACGCTTATCGTCTAAATCCCATTGGGATATTCCGATTAACATAGAAGGTAAGACGTTACATGTACTTGCGAGTCATCCAACTCCTCCGGTATTTGATGGGCCGGAAAATCGTAATGGTTTGCGAAATCATGATGAAATTCAATTTTGGAATGATTATTTAGACGCCGGTTCAAAAGCTGACTATATCTATGATGATAAGGGCAACAGAGGCGGCTTTAGTGGCGAGCGTTTTGTTATATTAGGTGATTTAAATGCTTCTGAAAGCGAAGGTGATGGTCAGCGCACTATGATGGCAGATTTACTTGCTCATCCATTAGTTGCTCAATATGAATTACCGAAAAGCGAGGGAGGCGCGAAGTCCAACCCTGTAAATCCTAATGCCAAGTACCATACGGCAAAATGGGGCTTAACCGTCGATTATGTGTTGCCTTCCAAAGCGGGTCTTAAAATTATTGACTCAGGAGTGTTTTGGCCCAGTAAAAATGAGCCAGGTAGCGAGTTAGTTGAAGCGCGAAAAGCTTCATCTGACCATCGCCTAGTGTGGCGGGAAGTACAGTTGAAGTAACGCAAACATGATTGGTTAACGTTTGCGACTATCCGGCTTGTAATTCTTTGTGCTGGGCAAATATTGGCAAGCGTTCATCTTCGCGATGGCTTACCATCAAAATAGTGGCCAATTGCTTTTTAGCAATAGTGGTGATCACGTCCAATACTAAACGACGATTAATTTCATCTAAGCCTTGTGTGGGTTCGTCTAACACTAAAAGTGACGGGAATTTCACTAAAGCTCGGGCGATCAGCAACAATCGCTGTTCACCAAAGCTAAGTTGTTTAAAGCTGTTATTGGCCAGTGGCCTAAGGCCAATTAAATCTAACCATGCTAATGCTTGTTGTTTTTGACTAGCACTCACGTCTTTGTACAAACCGATAGAATCCATGAATCCTGAAAGAACTACTGTCAAGGCATTGCAACCTACTCGATAGGAGCGGTGAATATCGGGGGAGACTATCCCCAAGTGCTTTTTAATGTCCCAAATGGTTTCACCGGTTCCCCGTCTATGCCCCATCACAGTGACATCATTACTGAAACATTGTGGACAGTCACCGGTAACCAATTGCAACAACGTTGATTTACCTGAGCCATTTGGTCCGGTAATAATAGTGTGTTGAAAAGTATCAATACTCAAATCGGCGGATTTGAGTGCGTGATTTTCGGCATAAATAACATTCGCGTTTTTGATGCGTACTAACGGTTTTTTATTGTGGCTATGTTTATCCGTTATCATTCGCTCAAGTAACGACTTATCCAGTGCGTCAAACGCAAATATAGTGTCGATAGTAGCTTGCGCATCGCTTACCGATAATCCACTTAAATCATGCAAATGATTATCTTCAACGAGTGCGAATGTTGTAACCCATTTGGGGATGTCTTGTCGATTACTCAATAATAAAATCAGAGTAATATCTTGGTGTTTTAGCTGACTTAACACGTCACTTAATTGGGCTCTTGATGAGGCGTCTAAATCATCAAAAGGGTTATCCAATATTATATAATTAGCACCGGATAAAATGGCTTTTAGAATCAGTAGTTTTCGAGATTCTCCGGTGCTGAGCTGTCGAAAACCTGTATCAAGACGATGTTCTAAATGGAAGCTAGCAATAAATGGGTGATCTAGTTTGTCTTGAGGTAAGAAGTCTTTGGCAGGGGTGCCAAAATCAATTTCATCGGTGAGATCAGTTTCGTCAATCTTTAATTCATTTTCATAAACTGCTTGTAAGGTTTCAAAAGAAACCAATGTTACCAACTGGTTTTCGGGGATAGTTAAGCTAGCGTATTCGGCATCTTTTAATTGCCCCAACAAAAGCTTATCAACATATTGTTTTCCGGCCCCATTTTTACCTAAAACAGCCACCGCAGCATTTTCTCGAATAAGCCATGAGTTTACGGTCAATTTAGGATGATGAAAGTGTTTGATTGTTATCATTACTACAGAACTCAAAATTTAAAATACGGCAACCAAACAATCTCTATTTGGTATAGATTGCCAAGAAATAATTTGTGTGTATTTTTAAAATTTACACGTTTTCAAATAGCGCTTCGACTTTTTTACGTGTTTCTTCAATATTGCTGATATCGGCAGGAGCAATAAATATCGTATCATCGCCCGCAATAGTGCCTAGTACGCCGTCTTTTTGGCTAAGAGAATCGAGTAAGCGGGCAATTAGTTGCGCGGCCCCTGGACTGGTGCGAATGATGACCATGACATTGTTGTGGACAATATCTAATACTAATTGACGCAGTGGACTCTTTGCTGTGGGCATGCCCATCTCTGGAGGCAAACAATACACCATATCGCCACGAGCGTTGCGTGTTCGCACTGCACCAAATTTACTCAGCATTCGGGACACCTTGGATTGGCTAATACTGCCAAAGCCTTGTTCCGTTAGTGCATCAACAATTTCACCTTGAGAGCCAAAGCTTTCCGTTTTTAAAATATCTTTAAATGCTTTGACCAATTCTTCTTGTTTTGTATTAGACATGCCACCCTCGCTATTAACTGCTATAGTTTGACACAATCTAAACAGGGTAGGTAGCCTTGTTTACAAGCAGCAAAATACTTTGCATTAATATCATATAGTTAAAGTGTCTGTTTTGAGTTACTACTAAGTATTGAATTCGTAGCATCTAACCCATATATTCTGTTAAGCCTTAAAAACTAACTGAATGTTAGGCTAAAAGAGTTATATTGCAAAACAGATAGTGAACATTCACCACAATAAATTGTTTTTTCATGCGGCTTACTCTATGGTTTGCCGTCAATTTAATAGTCCCACAGGAGACAACTATGAAAGTAGCGGTATTAGGTGCTGCAGGCGGTATCGGTCAGGCCCTTTCTCTTTTATTGAAAACCCAGTTACCAGCTGGTTCCGAGTTAGCTTTATATGATGTTGCACCTGTTGTGCCAGGAGTGGCAGTTGATTTGAGCCACATCCCTACAGACGTAAAAGTTGAAGGTTTTGGTAAAGATGATTTAGCAACTGCGTTACAAGGTTGTGATATTGTTTTGATCCCAGCAGGGGTACCTCGTAAACCAGGTATGGATCGTTCTGATTTGTTCAATATCAATGCGGGTATCGTTAAGAACCTAGTTGAAGGTATTGCGGATAACTGTCCTGATGCATGTACATGTATTATTACCAACCCAGTTAACACTACTGTTGCGATTGCTGCAGAAACGTTAAAAGCTAAGGGTGTTTACAACAAAAACAAATTGTTCGGTGTAACTACTCTTGATGTTATCCGTTCTGAAACTTTTGTAGCTGAATTGAAAGGTTTGAGCTCTACTAGTGTGCACGTTCCTGTTATTGGTGGTCACTCTGGTACAACTATTTTACCTCTACTTTCACAAGTTGAAGGTGTGACATTTAGCGATGATGAAATAGCAAGTTTAACTACTCGCATTCAAAACGCTGGTACTGAAGTTGTTGAAGCAAAAGCCGGTGGCGGATCTGCTACTTTGTCAATGGGTCAAGCTGCGGCAAGATTCTGTTTGTCTCTAGTAGCTGCTATGAAAGGCGACAACGTGGTTGAATATACTTATGTTGAAACCAACTCAGACGACGCAGTATTCTTCTCTCACCCTGTAAGACTAGGTCCTAACGGTGTAGAAGAAATTCTACCCTACGGTGAGTTGAGTGAATTTGAACAAAACGCAAAAGATTCAATGCTTGACGGTTTGCGTGGCGATATTGAGTTAGGTGTTAAATTCGTAAAAGGTTAAGCATTTAACCTATTACCGAACCTAACAAAAAGCCCCTTGTAGTTAACTACAAGGGGCTTTTTTATGCAGGCTAGTTCAGCCAGAATTAACCTGTATTACGCATGCCCACAGCAATACCTGCGATGGTTACCATCATTGCTCTTTCCAATAACGCATCGTGTTGACTGTCATCTAATTTTCTTATTCTAGATAACAATTCAATTTGCAAGAAGTGCAAAGGTTGCAAGTAACCCGCTCTAATACTCATGGATTCTTTTCCTCGCGGATCCGTTTCCATTACAGTCTCTTGGCCTAATAATTTGAGCAAAGATTCAATGCTTTCATCTAGCTCGGTTCTCAATGCTTCACCAAAATACTGCAATTCAGCCGGTACAAGACGATCATCATATTCTTTGCTTATTCTGGTGTCTGCTTTATTAAACACCATATCAAGCATCGATAAGCGGGAATGGAAGAATGGCCAATTTTCCAACATATCATCAATGATCTGCTGCTGACCTGATTGGTAGTAATCGGTCACTGCTTTCATTGAACCTAACCAAGACGGTAAAACCAACCGCGTTTGCGCCCATGCGAAAATCCATGGGATTGCTCTGAGACTCTCTATACCACCTGTTGGTTTGCGTTTTGCTGGACGACTACCTAAGGGTAATTTGCCGAGCTCTTGTTCGGGAGTTGCCACTCTAAAGTAGGGCACAAAGTTTTCATCATGACGTACTATTTTACGATAGTTATCACGACCTTCGTTGGCCATAGAGGTAATCGCTTCTCGCCACTCTTGTTTTGGCTTAGGTGGTGGAAACAATATCGCTTCTAGAATCGCACTGGCGTATAAGCCTAGGCTTCCTTTCGCAAGTTCCGGCATACCAAATTTATAACGTATGGTTTCACCTTGCTCAGTAACCCTAAAACCACCGGTGAGAGAACCTGGAGGTTGTGAATGGATAGCAGCATGTGCAGGTAGACCTCCACGTCCGATTGTACCTCCGCGACCATGAAACAAGGTCAACTTGGTTTCAAATTCATCGGCTAATTTAACCAATGCTTCTTGAGACTCGTATTGGGCCCACCCAGCGGCCAACGCACCGGCGTCTTTTGCTGAGTCAGAATAACCAATCATTACGTACTGTTTACCTTGAATATAACCTCGATACCAATCGATACTGAGCAATTGTTTCATCACAATTGCAGCGTTATTCAAATCATCCAAGGTTTCGAACAGTGGTGCTACTGGCATTGGCCATTTAACACCTGTGTCTTTAAGCAGTAACTGCACAGCAAGCACATCTGAGGGCAGACTTGCCATTGAAATAATATAAATCCCAAAACCTTGTTGGCTGTTTTTAGCAATAATGCGGCAGGTATCTAAAACCTCTTGGACTTCTGCCGAAGGTTCCCAGTTTTCCGGAATAAGTGGACGCTTAGATCCCAATTCTTTTAACAAGAACGCTTGTTTGTCTTCTTCGCTCCAATGCATGTAATCACCCATGCCAAAGTAGCGTGTTAACTCGCCAAATACTTGAGCATGGCGTTCTGAATCTTGTCGAATATCTAATTTAAGTAAGTGCACACCAAAACAATGTACACGTCTAATGGTGTCTAATAGTTTGCCGTCGGCGATAACTTGCATTCCACAAGCATGCAATGACTGATAGCAGGTTAACAAAGGTGCCAGTATGTCATCTTGACAAGTCACCCAATTAGTATCATCAACTTGATGACCAGCTAAATAATTGTCGATACCTTCTTGCGTCTTTGCAAGTCTATGATAAAGGGGGCGTAACAATGCACGGTAGGGTTCTAGTTGGTCTTCACCGACTATATCTTTAAGCGCTTGATCGCAGTCACCCATAGAGAGTTCTACTTGCAGAGCATCAATATCTTTGGCAAACAGTTTCGCTGCACGTTTTCTGGCAAGCAACAACACCTCTTGGGTAATTTTAGAGGTTACATTTGGGTTGCCGTCACGATCACCACCCATCCAAGAACTAAATTGCACTGGTGAAGCGTCTATTGGTAATGAAATACCAAACTTGCTGTTAACCTTTTTATCCAATGAGCGGATAAACGCAGGAACCGCATCCCATAATGAGTTCTCAATAACTGAGAATCCCCAACGCGCTTCATCTACTGGAGTCGGGCGAACAGAGCGTATTTCTTCGGTATGCCAAGCTTGACTAATCAAGTCGGCAATGCGCGTTTCTATTTCGCTACGTTCTTCGTCTGAAAGCATGCTTTGGTGCATTTCACGTAAACAGCGAGCCAGCTCACCGTGTTTGTGAATTAATGTACGACGGGTAACTTCTGTTGGGTGTGCGGTAAGTACCAAATCGATCTTAAGTTGCTCAAATGCATCAGCAAAGTCACTTTGATCGATTTTTGCTTCATCTAAATGTTCGAATAACTTTTCAACAGGATCATCTGTTATCGAAATACTATTGAATTCCTGTTCGGCTATATTGGCTAAATTAAGGAATTGTGAAAACGCTCTGCCAACGGTCAGAAGATCTTCATTATTGAGTTCAGCAAATAGATCTTTTAATTGCTGAGTTGAGTCTTTATCGCCTAAATGGGATTTCCGTCCGCCGATACGCACTGATTCTATTCGTTCAAGCCACTCTTCACCAAGCTGAGCACGAATTGTGTCTCCGAGAGTCGCTCCTAGAAATCGTACAGATTCCTTCAATTGAACTGCTAGTTGCTCTTTCACACATCCTCCAAACTGAATATACAAATTAGAATTTTTGAGTTAATAAAATATGTTTTAGTTCGGGTACAAAGTTAAATCATACTTAATCTTAAGGTCATTTAGATGAGCTTTTATTATTATTTTGCAGCTTATTCTATGACTTTTATTATTTTACTAATTTTGTATCTAACCAATTAGCTTTTGGGGTACAAGGCAACACGTTAACTATGATACCATTCACTTTTTATCTTTCCCAATCAAAACAGGATATAACGTGTCAGAAAAATATAACAGTGTTGAGCTTCAAGCAAGCTATGGTATTGGTTACCAAATGGGCGAACAATTAGTATCTAACCCATTTGAAGGTCTTGATATTGAAGCAGTAAAAGCTGGTCTAGCAGACGCTTTTGCTAAGCAAACCCCACAAGTTGATAATCAAACTTTGGGAGCTGCATTTAACGAAATTCACCAACGTATGCAAGCTGCAAAAGCAGATCAGCATAAAGGTGCAATCGAAGAAGGCGCAGCTTACTTAGCAGAAAATGCTAAACGTTCTGAAATTACAGTGACACCTTCTGGCTTGCAGTATGAAGTATTGACTGCTGGTGAAGGCGAAAAACCTACTGCTACTTCTAAAGTACGTACACATTACCACGGTACTTTAATTAACGGTAATGTATTTGATAGCTCTTATGAGCGTGGCGAACCTGCAGAGTTTCCAGTAAATGGCGTGATCAAAGGATGGACAGAAGCATTACAAATGATGCCTGTTGGATCTAAATGGCGTTTGCACGTTCCACATGATTTAGCATACGGTGAACAAGGCGCTGGCGGCGCAATTGGTCCTTTCAGTACTCTAGTATTCGATGTGGAACTATTAGATATCGTTGCTTAGTATTTGCAAATATCGTATTTAAAGGTCGGATTTATCCGGCCTTTTTTTGTGTCTTTTAACAAACCGTTAAAAGATCTAAACCTGCTTAGCTGCTAAAATGAACGATTGAATAATTTAATTAATAAAATAAAAATTTGGGGTAGTAAATGATTGACCTGATAACCAACCGTGACAGTAACGTCAAAAATGACGTGCTATCAGGAATAACCGTTGCATTGGCATTGGTTCCTGAAGCGGTTGCATTTGCCTTTGTTGCTGGCGTTGAACCTATGGTGGGGTTATACGCTGCATTTATGATGGGCCTAATAACATCTGCAATTGGTGGCAGACCGGGAATGATTTCTGGCGCAACGGGCGCGATGGCGGTGGTCATGGTTGCCTTGGTCGCTCAGCATGGTATCCAATACTTATTTGCCGCGGTTATTTTAGCTGGAATATTACAGATTTTAGCGGGCATATTCCGACTAGGAAAGTTCATCAGGCTTGTTCCCTATCCGGTAATGTTAGGCTTCGTAAATGGTTTGGCTATCGTCATTTTCCTTGCCCAATTAGGGCAGTTCAAAATAGTAAATGAGTTTGGTGTTCAAGAATGGATGCAAGGCAGCATGCTTTATTGGATGCTTGGTCTGGTTGCATTGACTATGGCAATTATCTATTTTTTACCTAAGCTAACTACCGCTGTACCCGCTTCCCTTGTGGCTATTGTAACCGTAACGCTGTTAGTGCATGGCTTAGATTTAGAAGCTCGCACCGTGATTGATTTTGTGCGCGGCATGTTACCTGAAGATCAAAAGGCCACAGCAACTTTAGCCGGTGAATTACCTAGCTTCAGTGTACCTATGGTGCCGTTGAACATGGAAACCTTGTATATCATTTTACCTACTTCAGTCATTCTCTGTTTAGTTGGTTTGATTGAATCATTGTTAACCTTGTCTTTAATCGATGAAATGACTGACACTCGCGGTCGTGGTAACAAAGAATGTGTAGGTCAAGGTGTTGCTAATACCGTCAATGGTTTCTTTGGTGGCATGGGTGGTTGTGCCATGATTGGTCAGAGCATGATTAACATCAACTCCGGTGGACGTGGTCGTCTTTCTGGTATTACCGCTGCACTGGTATTGTTAGGATTCATTTTATTCGCTGCACCGCTGATTGAAATGATTCCATTGGCCGCATTGGTGGGGGTGATGTTTATTGTAGTCATAGGTACCTTTGAATGGGCTTCGTTTCGCATTGTGCGTGGTGTAAACAAAGAAGATGCATTTGTGTTGTTCTTGGTCACGGGGATTACCGTTGCAGCCGATTTAGCGATAGCAGTGGTAGTAGGGGTCATTGTATCTGCGCTGGTTTTCGCATGGAAACACGCCACCCATATTAGTGCGAAAACCCATACAGATGAAGACGGTTGGAAAGTTTACGAACTTGACGGCCCCTTGTTTTTTGGTTCAGTTTTACACTTCAGAGATTTATTCGATCCGCAAAATGACCCACAGGACGTGGTCATTGATTTTAAAGATTCACGTATTTGGGATTCATCAGGCTTAGATGCAATTGATGGTTTGGCTGATAAGTACAAAATTCAAGGCAAGAAGCTACATATTCGGCATATTAGCCCTGAGTGTACTAACCTGTTAACCAAGGCTCAAGGCTACGTGGAAATGAATGTAAATGAAGATCCTCGTTATCGCATTGCCTCCGATAAATTGGGATAAATATATCCTCGGACTGAAGCCCGAGCTACAGATTTTGTAGGCTGGGCTTTAGTCCAGTTTTGGATGTATACCCCTGGTTTGTAGGCTGGGCTTTAGTCCAGCGAAAGATTTAGGAATCTTAGTTGTGAGCAAGAATTTCATCTAACTAAATTACTAGCTAGTGAAACTGGACTGACACATCATTCAGGTTGTTTATTTAGACGGGTACAAAAAAGCCGGATGATATCCGGCTTTTCAAATGGACTTGAGGTTCTATCAAAGGTTGATTTATTTTTGGGTAGTTAACCAGGTAATTAACTCAACAAATTCATTCGGCGTCATTTTTGAACCGAAAATTGCCTGATATTTATCATTTACGATAAAGGTGGGTACGCTACGAACACCTAAAGTCAATTTATCGTTTTTGCGCACGGCACCGCGGATTCCATAACTATTGGCCAGTTTTTTCAACTTATCACTGTCACCGCCAGCTTCTGCATACACCTTTAAAATGTCTTCCATGGAGGCAATATTTTTGCGATCTTTATGAATAGCTGTAAATAAAGCGGTGTTAAATTCGTCAGCTTTACCTAATTGGCGTGCTGCTAACATAGCTTTGGTCGCTGCATTCTGAGTATCTTTTTCAGCACCTCCCATAAAGTTCACGTGGGCTTTGGTAAAGGTCACGTCACTTGGCAGTTTACTTTTTAAATCTTTGGCAATGCTCTCGAATGTGAAACAGTGTGGACACCAAAATGAAAATACTTCGCGCACCTGCTTGGTTTCACTTGGTATCTCTTTTAATACCGTGTAGTGCTCACCTTCTTCCCACTTAGATTGGGCCATTGCAAGAGTTGGAACTGCGCATACAAATGCTATTAAAAGATTGCGCGTTAATTTAAAAATCATATAAATAAAATCCTGTAAAAAATAAGGTTATTAACGTTGTTTAGATAACCAAACAACTAAATCCGCAATATCATCCCTTGTCATACCTTCTACAATTTGGGCTTGATACTTTCCGTTAACAATGAAATTTGGTACACCGCTCAAATGTTCACGATAGGCCTCTATAATTTGATTATTCTGCTTGAGTAGGTTGTTAATTTGGAAGCTAGATTCCACTTTATCAAACTCGGCAGTATCAACGCCTTTGGCTAGGAAAATATTTCTTAACTCAGGTGTGCCTGTAATAGGTTGACGCTGTAAATGAATATAACTAAAAATAGCACTATTCATTTCTTCTTCTTTGTCCATAGTTCTGCCTATTAACAAGGCTTTTGTTGCGGCATCTTGTATTTGTGTGCTGGTAAAACGCATAAAGTTAACATGCACCTTTTTAAATGTGACATCTTTATCTAACTTTAGTTTTATCTGTTCAACAATAGGTTCGAAGTTATAACAGTGAGGACACCAGAAAGAAAAGAACTCTAGTACTTCAGGCTTTTCAGAAACCTCATCATTAATCACTAGGTAATGTTTACCTTCTTTCCATTTAGATGGAATTTCGGCTTGTTCTGATGAGCTCTCTTTGGAGCAGGCTTGCAGAGATAATAGTAAAAATAACGCTAATACAGTTGATAGTTTTTTCATATCAATCAATTCCTTCAAAAATTTATCAAAGGTTATCATAGCTAGTAAAAGATTAGGTATAGTTAATCAGTCAGATGAATACAATCTGTGGATGAAATGCATAAAAAAACCGCTTCTCGAAGCGGTTTTTTGTATCTTGCATTATTTCTACAAGCTAATCGTCGTTGCGACAAAAAAGTTTTGGCCTGCGGTATTGAAGCCATTTACTTCTTGATAGTTCTCATCAAAAAGGTTGTTTACACCCGCTTTGATGCTGACTGATTCAACTATTTGCCAACGGGCAGTTAGGTTCGTAAGTTGATAGTCATCTATTTCCACGCCACCAATATCTACCGCATTTCTGACACTTCTATAGGTCAATTCAGCACTGAGTTTGTCATCTAACCAAGCTTGTCTAATACCTAGGTTGAATTTATTTTTAGGCCTTCTCAAACGAACTTCACCGTCACTGTCTTGTGCATCATTGTAGGTATAATTAGCCCAGACTTTTAATCCGTTAGCGAATACTTGTTCAACGCTTGTTTCAACCCCTTTAGATTCACTTTCACCGAAAGACTGCAAATATCCTTGGTAAGCAGCTAAATCAAATACGATTTCGTTTTCGATGGATTGTTTGAAAAATACCATTTCAGCGCTCAATCCATTATGAGTATCGATGACGAAACCCAGATCCAAACCTTCACTATTTTCTTCGGCCAATTGCAAGCCTGCAGCTTCACCGTATGCATAAGGGCCATCGTTATAACTTTGCTCATACAAACTTGGCGCCCGGAAGCCGGTTCCGTATGTCGTTTTAAATTTTACATCCGCAAAATCAAATGAAACTACTTTGACTGCACCTAAGCGGACGCTATTGTGTTTACCGAAGGTGTCATTGTCGTCGTATCTGTAGCCTAGATTAAACGCCAATTGATTTGAAAACTGACCTAACCACTCAACAAATAGACTTTTCTGACTTCTGTCTAAATCACTGCTTTCGATTTCTTGGGTTTCTTTTTCAAGACCAAATACAAGATCGTGCTGTTTCCAGTTTACACTTCCAATGTATTCAAACTTATCGATAGTGCCTGAATTGGTAAATCCATACTCACCATTATTGATAAAATCTCTTTCAACATCCGTTTTGTTGTAAGCGATTTGGTGTTGACTATGACTGTCTTGATAACTCAAAGCGCCACGGAAAGTTTGCTGATCCGCTTCCGTTGTGCACTGATTAATTTGTGCAAAGGTGGTGTTGTCGTAACAGCCGTCGTATTGATTTTCTGCATCAACATTACGAAATACCAAAGAAGCTGCAATTTTATCAGTTAATTCCAGTTGGCCTTTAAAGTGAACAGTTTGGTTATCGTAGCCATCTTTTTCACCGCTTTCATCGCTAACTTGCGCGTTAAAACCGTCACTTTTAACTTTCGATGCTGACAACGAAAATGAACCGCTGTTGTTGCCGCCAGCAACATTAGCGTTTAATACTAGTGTATCAAAAGACCCTGCTGCAAGTGTACCACTGGCTTCAAAACCTTTGGTTAGTTGCTTGCTGTACATACTTATAACGCCGCCGGCATCTGCGCCGTAGGAAAGACCTTGGGTGCCTCGCAATATTTCTATTCGCGACAACTGATCAATCAGAACATCATCAAAAATCGGCGCAACTTGAGGAGATGAAGTGTCACTGAGTTCCACGCCATCAATATATAGTTTGGTTCTGAACCCTTCTTCACCACGAATTCTAACCACAGTACTTTTACCCAAACCGCCAGAATTAGACACGCCGACACTTGGCGTTTGACGTAAAATTTCAGTTACATTGAGAGCTGTTTGCATTTCAATATCGCTCTCATCTAATACTGAAACACTGGTGGCTAGTCGATTGGTTGGCAATTGAATACGGCTAGACACAACGGTCATCTTTTCAATGTCTTGTTGATTTTGCTGTTTTTGTGTTTGCGCATAGAGAGAGGGAGATGCCAGTGCCAAGCTAACGCTTAACGCTAAAAGAGTCGTTTTATTTTGCATGTTGTTTAGCCTTGTTAAGTACTCCGCCCGAGTACTATGTCATATGAATTACAGTTTGGAGTTTTGACTACAAACCTATGCTTCTCAGGCCGGTATCCGGGCTCACAAGTGTCCTAATAAAGACTCGATTAATAACCTTCCCATTTTTTCAAACAGTGGTAACTTATTAATCAAAAATACCCTTGAGTATCACTTGCTTACCGTTGCGGGGGCAGCGTCAGCATTAATCAGATTGGTATCTGATTGCACTGTCTTCCCGTTTAACCACCAGTGGTGGCACCTAAGAGGTGTGCATTATATCTATCTGTTCTTAAAAAAATAGGATTTTATAATTTTGTAATTAAAATAAGGTCAAGCTTGGCTCTTGGAGTGCGGAATATTGCTCTTTTAACGCTAATATTTGTTGTTCCCAATATTTGGCGTCGGCAAACCAAGGGAACGCTTGCGGGAAGGCAGGATCTTGCCAACGGCGGGATAACCAAGCCATATAATGGACCATACGCATAGCTCGCAATGGTTCAATTAAACTGAGTTGGCTGCTGTCAAATTGTGAAAATTCTTCATAGGCTTCTACCAATGTGTCCATTTGGATTCGTTGTTGGTAGGTATCACCAGACAACATCATCCAAAGATCCTGAATTGCAGGTCCCATTCTACAATCATCTAAGTCGACAAAGGTTGGGCCATCTCGCCATAGAATATTGCCTGGATGACAGTCGCCGTGCAGACGAATGGATGAATTCGGTTTATACAAGCTTGCCGCTAATTCAGTAACTTGTTCTAAAATCGTAAAAAAAGCAGTATGCAAACTGCTGGGGATAAGTTCGGTTTTATGCAAGGTTGCGTTTGCATCAAGCAAATGCTCTTGAATACTAAAAGTAGGACGGAAACTAAACGGCTGGCCTTTAGATACTTGATGGATGCGACCGATAAACCGTCCCATCCATTCAAGCTGATCTAGATTATCGACTTCAAATTGTCTGCCACCAACCGATGGGAAGATGGCAAAGTAAAAACCCTGATAACTATGTAATGATTCATTATTGGTGCGTAAAGGTGCAACCACAGGAATTTCATGATCATGCAGTTCTTGTGCGAAGTCATGTTCCTCCTGAATTTGCTCGCGACTCCAGCGCTGTGGTCGGTAAAACTTAGCCACATATCGACGCTTATCATCGCAAATAAATTGATAAACCCTGTTTTCATAACTGTTCAGTGCCAACAATCCCGAATCTACTAGGTATCCTCGGGATTCAATGGCATCCAGTATTGTATCAGGACCAAGTTGCGCAAAATCAAAGGTAGTCGCAATTGAGTCACTCATCGATATATGAACTTACTAGTTTCACTCATTTGAACAGGATCGTCACTGTCTGTTGAGGTCACCTTAAACTGAAATTCAGTCACGGTTTCATTTAACGCATAGGGATCGATTGCGATGCTAATAGGTAAGTTCAACACTTCCCCGCCAGCAACAGTCACCTGAGTTGGTCCGATATATTTATTGCCTTCTAAGCCAACCACATCAATTTTATAGGTGTGCTCAGCTTGGGATTTATTCAGTACTTTTAAGGTATAAACATTTTCAATTAGACCATCATTTGTTTCTCTGAATAACGAATTTCGGTCTCTGATAATGTCTACTTCTAGTGGTACCCGAGCAATAATTTCATAGGCCAAAAGAGAGGTCATGATAAACAGTACTATGGCATAACCAATCAATTTGGGACGGAATATCTTAGTTTTACCGCCGGCCAATTCATGTTCTGACGTAAAGCTAATGAGTCCTTTGGGATAATTCATTTTTTCCATTACCCCATTACACGCGTCTACACAGGCACCGCAGTTAATACATTCGTATTGCAAACCATTGCGAATATCTATACCTGTTGGGCACACTTGAACACACAAGTTGCAATCGATACAGTCACCAATGCCTTTTTGTTTAATCTCTTCGTGACTGGTTTTTCTGGAACGAGGTCCTCGTTTTTCGCCTCGAGTTGGATTATACGCAACGGTAAAGGTATCTTTATCAAACATTGCTGATTGAAATCTGGCGTAGGGGCATATGTGAGTACACATAATTTCACGCATCCAGCCAGCATTACCGTATGTGCAAACCGTAAAGAAAATGACTGAAAAGCCCGCCCAAAAACTAACGTCAAAGGTAAAGAAATCAATAAATAACTGGTTAATCGGCGTGAAATAACCGACAAAGGTCAATGCTGTTAACAAGGCCACCGACACCCAAGCGAAGTGTTTCAGGGCCTTTCGCCAGAATTTGTCGAAATCCATTTCACGCTGGTCTAATTTAATCCGCTTGTTTCTAGCACCTTCTATTTTTTCTTCAAACCAAATATAAATGAAAGTCCAAGTGGTTTGTGGACACATAAAGCCACACCAAACTCGTCCGGCAAAGGTGGTTACAAAGAATAATGCGAAGGCACCAATAATAAGGATCCAAGCCAATAAGGTTAAATCTTGTGGCCAAAGAGTCAGACCAAATATATTAAAGCGCTGAGCTCCAATATCAAATAGTACCGCTTGATGTGAGTTAAATTGAATCCACGGGATGAGCGCAAAAATGCCAAGAAATATTAAGCCAAAAAAACGTCGAAAGGTTTCTAGTGTGCCTTCAACAGCGCGGACATATATTCGACTTCGTGGGGTGTACGCGTTTTCGTGTTGACTGGCTTCTGGTTGGTGAACTTTTACAGCGGATATATCTTTGATTGGAATGCGTTCACTCATTCATCTTTCCTTTACGGGACTGCTAGAAACTCCGGCGAATTCGAAATTTCTATAGGTTAGTAATTAATCCCCCTATTATCGCACAGACTGCTCGCTAGTTGTTAATCTGGATCAATGAATTAACTGGTTTTTTTATCGATTCAACCCTATTTAGGTCGCACCCCGTTAAGAACAATAGACTGAATGTTATTTAAGGTCGACGCAAAAAATTCCGGGTCGTCTAAATTTTGACCGGTTACAGCCTCCACTTGCACACGGAAATCAGCATAGTGTTGGGTTGTTGCCCAAATACTGAAAATTAAATGATAGGGATCGATTGGCGCCAGTTTACCGGCTTCAATCCAACCTGAAATAACTTGAACTTTGGCTTCAACAATTGCCCTCAGTGGTGATTCGAGTTGATTGAACAAAAGCGGAGCACCTTGCACTACTTCCATACAAAATAAACGAGATTCCTTGGGGTTGTCGCGAGATAAAGCTAATTTTACTTCGATATAATTCGAAATGGCTTCGATGGGATCTTGCTCTGAATTAAACCCCTGTAGCGGCATTAACCAAACGTCTAATAATTGCTGAATTACCTCCACATAAAGCTGTTCTTTACTGGCAAAATAGTAGAGTAAGTTTGTTTTCGATACTTTGGCTAAGTCTGCGATCTGTTCAACACTTGTGCCGTGCACACCGTTACTCGAAAACAAGTCGAGGGCCGCTTGCATTATCACTTTTCGTTTATTGCGTTTTGCTTCAGTACGCTTACTTTGCGTTTTGGGGCTTGAGACACGTTTCGACTTTTTTTGTGTTTTTTTCACTAATGTTGAACTCATATGTCTACTTATATCCCATTTTAGTTTATTCCCTGTCCACTATGTTTTAACCAAGATTGAGAAATTAAGCAATCCCAAGAGTTTGTAATTTTTAATAATTAGCCTAATTGGAGTTCTTATGTTTAGCACTTTGTGCAGCTTCTAAACTGCAAGCTGGTGGAATGATAGATGCCAAATGACAGTTTTTTTGTTTATGCCTAACATAGGTGTAGAGTATAAAACTGATGAGTTTAGTCAGCGTTTATTTTAACCCCTCAATCACCATTTGAATGGATGTTAAATAGAAGCTTAATGTGAAGTGCCTTTAACCCAACCCATTTTTGGAATTTAAAAACATGACAACCCAATTAGATGACACCGCGTTAGCGCAATTATTTACTCATGCCCATACTCACACTGCTTGGCAAGACCAAAACATACCTGAAGAATTATTGTTGCAGTTATATGACCTAGTTAAGTTGGGCCCAACCTCGGCAAATTGTAGTCCTGCTCGTTTTGTATTTATTCGCTCTGATGAGGCTAGAGAAAAACTAAAACCTGCTTTATCTAAGGGCAATGTGGAACAAACAATGAGCGCACCCTGTACCGTCATTGTTGCATACGATAGTGAATTTTATGAACAGCTACCTAGATTATTCCCCTATGCTGATGCTCGCAGTTGGTTTACATCCAGCCCTGATGCAGCCTATGAAACCGCTATGCGCAATAGTTCGCTACAAGGCGCTTATTTAATTAGTGCTGCCAGAGCGCTAGGGCTAGACACAGGGGCAATGTCAGGGTTTAATCCTGAACTACTGAATCAAATTTTCTTCGAAAACAGTACGTGGAAAGTGAATTTCTTGATTAACTTAGGATACGGCGATGGCACAAAAGTGCATAAGCGACTTCCGCGTTTGGGGTTTGAAGAAGCTTGTAAAATTTTATAGTCCTTTGGCTTTACTCTCCAGCTAAAGGCAAATGTACTTAGGAGTGGTCCATTGGAACCAGATACACAACAGTTATCTTCACAATCTGAAGGGATATCTTGCATTAGCCCCGAGTGTTTTAGAGATAGTATGGCAAGTTTAGCCGGTGCTGTGAACGTAGTAACGACATCTACTGTCAGTGGAGATGTGGGGTTTACCGCAACTGCTGTATGCAGTGTAAGCGATAGCCCGGCGACATTATTAGTATGTTTAAATCGCAGTACATCAGTACATAGTGCATTTGTTGATAGCCCTTACTTAGCAATAAATACACTCTCCGAAGGCCATGAACAACTGTCTAATATATTCGGTGGTAAGGCAACAATGCCAGACCGTTTTGCAGTCGGGAAATGGGAGACACTGAAAACGGGCTCACCTGTGCTCGCTGATGCGGCAGTGAGCTTTGACTGTAAAGTGACTCATATTCAAAGTGTTGCCACACACGATGTCTTCTTCTGTGAAGTGGTAGCCGTTAAACGGGATGAGATGGCTGGGGCGTTGGTGTATTACCAACGCGGGTATCATCATTTACAAGATTAATAGCAACTGTCAGTTTTCCTTTTTTCTATCAGGGTTGTCAGCGCTGATTGCTAATTGATTGTTTGCATTGGTATTAGTTGCAAGACTTTTGTATAGACTTAGATAATACTCAGCGCTTCATTAAATAGACCTATTAGTCTAAGTTAGCCCTTGGTTTTGACTTAAGGCTTAATTTTGTCTTATTTAGATGTGAAAGTATGTTTAGGTATTTAATTGTTTTAGCAGAAGTTGTGATTTTAGTGATGACGCTACGTTCGTCGTTCGCGCAGTATTTGCTGGCTGATATCCAAAATGATTTATCCCAATTAATGACTGAAATATCGATGAAAATGGAAAAAACGCAACTAAATGATGTGCGTTATGCGCTAGCGCCCTATACGGAACAGATGCGCGATTTTCAACGTGATTACATACTTCAAATTACCGATAGTTCTGAAAACCTCGTTAATTTCCACGCTAAATATTGTCTACAACGGGAAATAAATCCCTACGTTAATGGTTCGAATTTAGAGCTGGTTTGTCACACCATTAGTAATTCAACTTTATTAGATGTGAGCGAATCATCTTAGTGTTTTAAGCGACTCTTGATATTTAATCGCTCAACTATTTGATCTGCGGTGCGGATTTAAATAGAAGACAGAAACCAGCACCGCCTAAATCTGCATTTTCAACCCAGCATTCACCATCATGCCAATGCATTATCCGTTTAATAATTGCTAAGCCTAAACCGGCTCCTCCACGTTTCCTATCACGGCTATTATCAGGACGGAAAAATGGCTCAAAGATACGCTTTTGATAGATTTCAGGTACGCCTAATCCGTCATCTTCCATGCGCAATAATACGCCCCGTGGGTGTTTGCAAACCACTATTCTTATGATTGAGTTAGCGTATCTGTTGGCATTATTAAATAGGTTGTCTATTACTCGTTCAATAAAGTGTTCGTCTCCCAAAATGGTAAGATCTGAGCCAATAAATTGAATACTGACTTGCGGCTGGCTACTTTTTTGTAAATATTCGATGCGTTGTTTGCACAATGTTAAAAGTGGGATCTCGGATATATTCAACTCTGGCTCTTGCACTTCCATGCTGGTGTAACTCAACATTTCTTGCACTAACTTTTCCAATTCATCAATATCTTTATTCATTTCGCTCCAAGGGCCAGATTGATCATAATCCTGGGCCGCGATTGCGAATTTTAGGCGAGACAATGGTGTTCTGAATTCGTGAGCGACCGCACCTGTTAACTCTCTTTGTGTATTTAACAGTTCGCGCACTCGATTGCCTAAATCGTTTAATGCAATGGCGATTGGGTAAACAACCGAGGTTCGTTCAACATCTATCGGTGGAAATTCACCACTGGGTCCAATCCGAGTCGCCGTTTGTTTCAACTGAAGCAGGTCTTTCCATAATGGCCATAACCACAGTGCAATTAACCCTGCCAGTAAAAAGAAAAATAAACCGCTGTATAAGACGTATTTACTGGTGCTTGTTTGATTGTGTAGCAAGCTAATTTCGATCAGTTTAGATGGTGGTGTTAGGAAGTAAATTTGAGTGCCATTTTGGCGGTCGAATAAGACCACGGGTAATTTCTGTTGCAATTTAGCAAGTTCTTCAGAATTCCAAGCCATATCAGCGGTGTTCAAAGTTGATACTGAGAATATTTGTTTGTCTAAATCATTGGCAGAGATACCACCACGTTGATGCAAAGCCGTCAATGCATCTACAATGGCTGCGTCTCCTTGATTTAACGCGTCGTCATTAAAAAATACATGATTGAGCAAAGCACTCAGTGCTACAAGGGATAGCGCAATAAATAGATATAAACTTAAAAATAAACGGGTCATATTATGGCTGGATGATTTTCCAAATTTGCACTATTCCCATGCATCAGGCACAAAGAAAAATCCCTTCCCCCAAATTGTTTTTATCTTGTAGGGGTTTTGTGGGTTATCCCGAAGTTTTTTACGTAATCGGGAAATGCGCACATCAGCGGATCTGTCTAAACCGTCATACTCTCTGCCAATTAACTCGCTGTATAAGGTTTCTCGTTCCACGAGTTTGGATGGGTTGGTAGCTAATTTCCACAGCATATCGAATTCGTGACTGGTCAGTTGAATCGATTCGTCTGACAAAAATACTTGTCGAGAATTGCGGTTGATTCTCAACTGCCCAAAATGCAATTCGTCAGTTTGTTGCATCGCTTCATTGTTGTGTGTGTCACTGCGCCTTAATAATGCATTTATGCGCGCTAACAGCACGCGGGGTTCTACTGGTTTAATAACGTAATCGTCTGCACCGAGTTCTAATCCCAACACTTGGTCGAAGTCGGAGCTCTTCGCGGTCACAAACAACAGAGGTCCGCTAAAGGTTTTGCGTAATTTTTTGCACAACTCGAAACCATCTTCGCCAGGCAACATGATGTCGAGAATAATAATGTCAGGTTCGAATGTTGCCATGCTTTGAGCCAACTTTAAGGAGTCGTATAAACAATGGACTTCAAAATCCTGCTGGTTCAGAAAATTAGCCATTAATTGGCTTAAGCGTTTGTCATCCTCAATCAATAAAATGCGTTTGTTCAAAATAGACTCCAAGGTTGCCTAACCCGTCTAACCTGCTTTTTGCTAGCTCTGGCTTTAATATCCATTTCATGGGACAGAATGACAGTACCATTTTCAGACTTGAGATATAATACAGTATCTTCGCTGAAACGAATTACAAGGGTGTTTTGTTGCGCCGTTCCTGACCAGCAACTTAACCGCGTTTGATCTTGATAATAGCAGTAGGTTCCTGGTTGTAAATTCTGAAAATTAAGTGTTAATGCCATTTCGCAGGTGTCACCTAAGTTTTCCACAATGCATACTTTAGGCTGAACACTCCAACTGGGTACCGCCCCCCATACTTTTGGTATGCCGACAATTATTGTCAACACCATCATCAGTAAATAGCCAGTTTTGAATTTGCAGCAGCACTGATTCATCAAAAACGCCGCCCCAAACCAACAAACAAATTGGTCACATTGTTTTCTTCTACAATAGGGCTATTAATCATTGAAGTATGCAGTTTGCGATAGGCGGCATTGGCTATCCAGTGCCAATTTTCATCGAGTTTTTTAGTATACAAAAGTGATATACCGGGTTGCAGCCCAGAAGATACTTGATAGTGATAGTTCGGATTCGCAGTGTCTTTTTTATCAATTCCATAATAATAGTTTGCTAAGTTAGCACTTTTCCAAACTATGCTAGGGCGCACCATAAACTGCCAGTTATCGCCAACCCAGTAATATTGATAAGAAAGATTGGCCTTTTGACCTTGATGCACGTTGCTCGCATCGGTTTCGATAGAAAAACTGATTTCGTGATTACCGTTATAAAAATGGAATCGAGTACCGAAATTAATTGCCCAACTTCGACCGCTGATTTCGTCAACTGAGAGTCTAGCGTCCTCGGAGGTTAGGTCACCATCTGTGTCTTTGTTTGGAGGCTCAATGGAGGGCGAGGAAGGAAATGCGGCGGGCACAGTTACATTGCCAGGATGCCAGAGTTCGAAAAAAGTTTTTTCTCGATCAAGGGTTAGATAGGTTTCAATGCCGGTCTTTTCGGTTTGTTGCCACTGATAACCGATTTCTCCGTTATCAAAGTAAAACTGTTCGCCATACCAAGCCACATCGAACAATATAACGTTAGGGAAGTTATCGCCATCAACTAATGGATTAGAACGAACGCCTATACCAAAGGCGACACCTATATCCCATTCTTCTTCTTGTATGCAATTTTTGGATGTTTCACAGCCTAATAACGGGCTCGCATAGCCAGTTGCAATGAAAAAGATAACGCATATTAGACAGTGTTTTAACACCTCATTCTCGACCTTCAGCTAGCACAATATTGTTGAGCAAATATTTGCTCAATATTGAAAGGTTAACAGACCTTTTGCAAACCTACATCGTAGGGTTACAAATATTCACAATTATTGTCAATTCTTAATAGAAAATAACATCTCCAGTTACTAGGATTAAATCAGTAATGGTATAGATATTAAAAGTTTGAAAGAAAGGTGTGTGCTATGTATGGAAATAAAGCTGCAATGTCTTCTTTGTTTGCCGCCTTACTATTAGGGGCGTGCGGTGGAGGCAGTGGGACAGACACAAAAGTGACTGAAAACAAACCGCCTGAAGTCAATCAACCCAGTGGTTTTGTCGGTGCCTTAGTTCAAGACTCGGGGAAAACTGAGCGCTATATAAAAAATGGCATTTATGCCGCATCATTAAGTGAGTCTGATTACACCGCTGGGGGGGATGTGGCGAGCCCGAGTATCGGCAGTAGCCCTTATTCCACAACTAATACCGTAGAAAGTGGTGTCGATGAGGCCGATAGAATTAAATACGATGGTGAAACTTTCTATTTGGCAAACTATCCTATTTGGTCATCTGCAAATCAAAGTCCAGCCGATATTCGAGTTATCCAACGAAATCAGGACGACACGCTAACAAGTCTCCCAAACATTCCGTTAGCACAGGAGAGTGACGACATTATTGGCATATATCTACATCAAAAACGTTTAGTCGCGATAAGTTCTACTATGCCGGTCTATCCCATCGATTTCATCAGTATTGCTCCTTGGGAACCCGTTGAACAGAAATTCAGCGTGCAATTTTTTAATGTTAGTGATCCGCACAACGCTCTGGCTGAAAACCTCCTGACATTTGATGGCTCGTTACTATCAACCCGTCGAATTGATAACCAATTATATGTGGCCAGTAGTTATGTCCCCTATATTGACGGCCTTCAACCGTATGCCGCTACAGATGAGGAGAAACTAGCGAATTATCAGAACGTTATTGGTGTTTCCAGTGACGCTGTAATGCCCCGTGTTGATATCAATGGTCAATCAATGGCAATGAACCTTATGGCTGAGTGTTATGTTCCTGAAGCCGCTACAGAGGATGATGGTTTTGCTCAGATATTAACGGTGACTAGAATCAATATAGATGACCCAACTGATCAACAATCTATCTGCATGAGCGTACAAGCTTATATGCTCTATATGTCAGAGCAATCTATGTACTTAGCAAGCAGTATTGAAGGGCAACAAACAGCGTTTCATAAAATTAGTTTAGAGAATATGAGCTATCAGGCATCGGGCGCTGTTGATGGTGTGTTGAGCTGGCGAAGTGATCCCTTATTTAAGGTTGATGAAAGTGATGGCTACTTACGAGTAATAACCACTGATAATTCGGTTTCTCCTGCAGTTCATCAACTGACGGTCTTAGCTCAAAGTGGCAATGAGTTGACGACTATTGCAAGTTTACCTAATGAAAATCAACCGCAAGCGATTGGCAAACCCGGAGAAGATATATACGCGGTGAGATTTATCGATGAGCAAGCATATATAGTTACCTTTGAACGAATCGATCCGCTTTATATTATTGATTTAAGTGATAATAGCGCACCTTTCATCGCTGGTAGCCTAGAAATTCCTGGTTTTTCAAGTTATTTGCATCCCCTCAAAAATGGTTTATTACTGGGAGTTGGCCAACAAGTCCAGCTTGATGACTTGCCCAGTAACGGTGATGCAACGCTAGTTGAAAACAGTGCGCAGGTGATGCTTTCTCCACCACCTGTGGAGCCAAATGGAATGAAAGTGAGCTTATTTGATATTCGTGATGCGGCTAACCCAATTGAGCTGACATCCATTATTGCTGCGGATGCATTTACGCCTGTGGAATTCAATTACAAAGCGCTGAGCGTATTGGAAGCGGATGGTTTCTATCGGTTCGCTTTCCCAGTGGAAAAGCTTAAATCTTCAACTGATGTAAGCAGCAATGACAATGTGGTTGATGTGCCACAGAATAGTTTGATGTTGTTTGCGGTTGAAACGAAGGATGTATCACCAGAATTAGAATGGCTGGGGAATGTCAAAGCTGATAATGACAGTGCGGAATATATCTTTTCAGGTGAAGATCGCAGTGTTATTCAAGGGGAATATGTATATTACTTCCGAGGAAATCAAGTTTGGCAAGCACTGTGGGCAAATCCAAGTGCAGTTTCAGGACCTTTTTAAGGCCGTCCATTTAAAGCTCTAAGAATTAGGGCACTAGGCCTTTGGGGCCGTCTCTATTGTGACGGCTCTTTTTTATTCGGGAACATTTTAGATAGTTTACCTGTCTACAATATACACGATGAATTATGCTGGGCTTCTTAGTTACAATAGTGCTATTCAGTGGCTGTTCATAATAGTCAGCCTAAACTGTAATTAAGCTGGCTTTTAATTTAAACAAAGGGGATTAACAATGAAAAACCTGTCATTAGCATTGATTGCGACTGTCGCAACAACGGTCTCGTGTTTCAGTTATGCAAAAGCCGATGTGGAAATTACATGGGAAAACCCGAAAGAGTTCCGCGATGTTAAACCCACTCTGCAATCGCGCACTAAATTCAGAGAGCAGACTTTTAGCAAACTTGAGGAATTTATTACTGAATTAGCCGAAGATCTGCCGGACGGCCAAAAATTAACCATGACTGTTACTAATTTGGATTTGGCGGGAGAAGTATGGCCTTCATCTTTCGTAGGAATGGGCAATGCCGGAGGCGAAGTTAGAGTCGTAAAACAAATCGACATTCCGCGGATGACGTTTTCGTACTCATTAATAGATACTAAGGGTAAAGTTCTGCATTCTGCTGATGAGGTTAACCTTAAAGATATGAGTTTTATGGATCACTCGACGATTCGCTTTAAAAACGATTCTTTAAAGTATGAGAAAAAAATGATTGAAGATTGGTTTAACGATGAATTTCCGGATTTAATCGCCAAAAAATGAAAAAAAGACCGCCAATTGGCGGTTTTTTTCTGACCATTTGTTCAGGTTTATTATTTGAATAACCCTTTAAAATCAATATGAAACAATGATTTCATTATTTTCGTGGTGAAATATATTTACCCTTCAAGCGTCTCCATGCCTTTTTAATTCGTTGAATTACTAACCTGTTTCTGACAATATCGATGCCGGAAAAAGGTACAGTTTGTCATTTGAATGTCACACAATGGCAATACCATCCGACCACTAATAAAAAGGGCTACGCCCCAAAAAATAACTAATTATAAGCCATTAAATGGCATTTGAAGTACTCAGGTTAGGAGAGGCTATGAAAATTAAGTATCCAGCGTTGCTGGCGCTTGTGTGTGCATCCTTCGCGCATGCAGAAAGCGTATTCATCAACGAACTTCATTACGATAATGTCAGTACTGATTCCGGCGAAGCAATAGAAATTGCAGGTCCGGCAGACACTGACTTAAGCGGATGGAGTTTAGTATTTTATAACGGAAGTAATGGTTCAGTTTACCAAACCACTTCTCTAAATGGCAGCATACCCAATCAGCAAGACGGTTTTGGTACAGTAGCAGTTTCTTATCCTTCAAACGGTATTCAAAACGGCCCTGACGCAATTGCATTAGTAAATAGTAGTAATACTGTTGTTCAATTTATTAGCTACGAAGGCACATTTGATGCCGTAGGTGGTGCAGCGGATGGAATGACCCCTACCGATATTGGCGTTTCCGAAAGCGGCAGTACGGCTGTTGGTGATTCGTTACAGTTGTCTGGTTCAGGCACTGATGACGGTGACTTTGCGTGGCAAAGTGCAGCGGCAAATACCTTTGGTGCAGTTAACACTGGGCAAACGTTTGGCAGTGGCGATGACGGTGGCGGTGATGGCGGCGGCGGTGATGATACAGGCAGCCTAGAAGGCGTTTGTTTTAACTGCCCAGATTTAGATAAAGTTGCCGATGCCGCAGAGTTTAATGACGCCAGTTATTATGCAACTGTTATTACTGAAGTGGAGAATGGTTCTACTTCTACAATGATTAAATCGGCATTGACTGATGTTATCTCTACTGATCATCGTGTGCTTACTTATGATCAAGTCTGGACCGCTTTAACGGAGTCAGATGAAGATCCAGAAAACGCTGATAATGTGCTATTAATTTATAAAGGCATTTCACTGCCTAAGTTATCTAACGGTAGCGCTGAGCAAAGTTCTGACCCAGACAATTGGAATCGTGAACATGTATGGCCCAACAGCCATGGTTTCCCGGATCGTGATTATGAAGCCTATACAGATATCCATCATTTACGTCCTTCTGATATTTCAGTCAATAGTTCTCGCGGCAACCTAGATTTTGACAATAGTGATACACCGCTAGCGGAAGCACCTAGTAATAGTGTTGACGGTGATTCTTTTGAACCAAGAGATGCAGTCAAAGGTGATGTGGCCCGTATGATGTTTTATATGGACACACGTTATG
Organism: Aliiglaciecola lipolytica; assembly: GCF_018860635.1. Taxonomy (GTDB): domain Bacteria; phylum Pseudomonadota; class Gammaproteobacteria; order Enterobacterales; family Alteromonadaceae; genus Aliiglaciecola; species Aliiglaciecola lipolytica_A. Next base: position 61,942 of record NZ_JAHKPT010000014.1, on the reverse strand, counting down.
AAGGGTTAGGTGACCTTACACCTGATTTATTATTAAGTAATGGTTTGACTAGTGTCGGTGAAGCACAGCTTGGCAGACTTTGCCGTTTGATTGAATGGCACAATGGTGATCCAGTTGACGCTTTAGAGCAACAACGTAACGAAACCATTTACGAGTACCAAGGCAACCGTAACCCCTATATTGATCACCCTGAATGGGTTGCAACCTTATACACTGCTGAAGTCTGTGGAGACGATGATGGTGGTGGTGATGATGGTGGCGGTGACGACGGCGAAGATCCCGTTGAAACTGGTTCAGTAGAAGCTAACGCGTTAGTGATTACCGAAATCATGCAAAATCCGAGTGCGGTAGGTGATTCATACGGTGAATGGTTTGAAGTACTTAATACCAGTACGCAAGTGATTAACCTAAATGGTTGGACTATCCGCGACAACGATACAGACTCTTTTGTGGTCGATGAAGATGTCTTTATTGGTGTTGGTGAATATGCCGTATTAGGTAAAAATGCAGATACATCAGTAAATGGCGGAATTATTTTGGCTTATGCCTTTGGTGGTTCTATGGCATTGGCAAACGGTGATGACGAGATAGTTCTGGTTGATCCTGAAGGCAATATCATCGACGAAATCACTTATGATGATGGTGACACTTTCCCTGATCCAAATGGCGCGTCTATGTATCTAGTTGACCTCTATGGAGACAACAACATAGGCACTAAATGGGCAGAAGACACTACTAACTTCTATGGTAGCTCCGACTCAGGTACACCAGGTACAGGTGATGCAAGCTTTAGTTTAGTTATCACCGAGATTATGCAAAATCCGAGTGCGGTAAGTGATGCAAACGGTGAGTGGATTGAAGTACTTAATACCGGTGTGATTGCAGCTAACTTAAATGGTTGGGTGTTACGTGATAATGACTTTGATTCACACACTATCGTTGGCGACGTATATGTGCCAGCTGGTACTTATGCGGTTTTAGCTATCAATAGTGATTCTGAGACCAATGGTGGCATGGATGTTCTGTATCAATATAGTGGGTTTACCGCAGCAAATGGTGGTGATGAAGTCGTATTAGTGCGCCCTAATGGTGATATCGAAGATATTGTTGAATACGATGGCGGACCAGCATTCCCAGATCCAAATGGTGCTTCTATGACGTTAGTTTCAGCAAGTCTGGATAACAACGTTGGTGACAACTGGGTTGCCGAATCAACAGCGACGTTTGGTAGTGGTGACTATGGAACACCAGGTTCTGGTCCTGATGGTAAAACCTATGGCGGTGGCGGAGATGACCCTGTTGACGAAATACCTGAAATTGGTGTTTGTACTGATCCAGCGACTCTGATTAGCGAAATTCAAGGTAATGATTTTGCATCGCCTCTAGAAGGACAAGAGCATATAGTTGAAGCTGTAGTCACTTCGGTAACGGCTGACTTTGGTGGTTTCTACGTACAAGAGGAAGATTTTGACGCAGACGCTGACTCAGCTACATCTGAAGGTATTTACGTTAGTTACTACGATACTGATGCATTACCTGAGATGGGAAATGTGGTTCGTCTAATCGGCACCGTAGCTGAAAACTTTGGTCGTACACAACTAAATGTATCTTCTGCTTATTTGGCATGTGGCACAGGTAGTGTAACGCCAACTGCCTTTACTATGCCGTTTAGTAGTTCTCTTGATGCTGAATCATTAGAAAATATGTTGGTGGTTAACGAATCTCCGCTGACGGTAACAGATACCTACACATTGGCCCGTTTCGGCGAAGTTGGTTTGTCCTTTGGCAGACTATATAACCCAACTAATGTTCATACACCACTTTCACCAGAAGCTATTGCGTTAGCTGAAGAAAATGCACTTAACTACATTGTTATGGATGATGGTTTAGATGTACAAAATCCAGAAACGGTTATTTACCCTGAGGGTAACCTTTCGGCGCTAAATACATTGCGTACTGGTGATACGGTAGTCAATATTAAGGGGGCTTTGGATTACAGTTTCAGTAACTTCCGAATTCATCCGGTTGAAACACCTACAATTGTAAATTCAAATGAGCGTGAATCTGAGCCCACTATTACTCGCGGAAACGTGACTGTGGCTAGCTTAAACGTATTGAACTTGTTTAATGGTGACGGTCAAGGCGGCGGCTTCCCTACGGAGCGCGGTGCTGATTCGTTGTTCGAATATGAGCGTCAAATTGCCAAAACAGTTGCAGCTATATCTACCATGGATGCGGATATCGTTGGTTTGATGGAAATTGAGAATGACGGTTTTGGTGAGTTCAGTATGATTGCTGAGCTAACTGAGCGTTTAAACCTTGTTATGGGTGAAGGTACTTATGACTTCGTCAGTTATTCTGGTGAAATAGGTACTGATGCTATCGCTGTAGCCATGCTGTACAAGCCTGCTAGTGTCTCGCTAGATGGTGAGGTGAAAATCAACTTCGATAGTATTTTCAATCGTCCTCCTGTCGCGCAATCATTTACTGCTGCAAATGGTGCGGATATCACTGTTGTGGTAAATCACTTTAAGTCTAAAGGATGTGGTAGCGCAACTGGTGATGATGCAGACCAAGGTGACGGCCAAGGTTGTTACAATGCTAAACGTACACAACAATCTTTAGCCTTAACCAGCTGGTTAGCCACTGAAGAGTCGTTGTCTAGCAAAGAAAACGTGTTAATCATTGGCGACTTGAATGCTTACGCAAAAGAAGATCCTATTGCAGCTCTTGAAAGCCAAGGTTTTGTAAACTTGGTTGAAACATTCCAAGGTGCTGAAGCCTATTCATATACTTTCAGTGGTGAATTTGGTTATTTAGATCACGCTTTAGCAAGTGAAAGTTTGTTAGCCCAAGCAGTCGATACCATTGAATGGCATATCAACGCTGATGAACCTTTTGCTCTTGATTATAATGTTGAATACAAATCAGATGCTCAAATCAACGATTTCTACTCGGATGATGCATTTAGAGTATCAGATCACGATCCAGTGATGATCAGCTTTGAGCTTGAGTCTCCAGCGGTACAAGGTGACTTGGATGGTGACATGGACGTAGACTATTATGACATGCGTGCGCTAATGATATTAATTCAACGCGGCGAAGCTACATTAGCTGAGCATGATTATAATAATGACGGTTTGCTTGACAGTCGTGATGTATCTGCCATTCGCAGCTTATGTACACGTAGAGCTTGTTCAACTCGTTAATTAAAACCTACATAAATAAAAACCGGTAAAACGTCAGTTTTACCGGTTTTTTTATGGGCTGCTTAAATCAGTAGATAAATACAGTTATCTCGTTTATTGATAATCAAATAAATTATCTGCAACGTCGATTAAGTCTTTCGCATCTTCAAGTAAATTCACTTTAAACACTTCTTTACGGGGTAAAATACGTTTCAAGTAAAAATCACAGGTCGCTTTTTTCCCTTGTTGAATAGACTGGTTTAGACTGTGTGAAGCACTGTCGGCCATACTTAACCAAAGAACGCCTAACAAACAATATGCACTGTAGTTCATATAGTCGTAAGCTGCACCAGCCAAATCTACAGCCGATTGCTGTTTAACCTGCAATGACAGTTGATGCCATTCTTGCAAAATAGATTTTGCTTTTGCTTGATCACTAGGATCGGCAATGTCATCCACCATTTTTTCAAAAACGCTATAGGTGGCAGCTAACATGTCGCCGTTATCCCGCGACAATTTTCGACCGACTAAATCGGCAGCTTGAATACCGTTAGTTCCTTCATATAGCTGGGTAATACGACTATCTCGTACGTATTGTTCCATCCCCCATTCGCGGATAAAGCCGTGACCGCCGTATACTTGAACCCCTAAGTTACTGACTTCTTGGCCCACATCAGTCATAAAACCTTTTGCTATTGGGGTTAAAAAAGCCACTACATTGTCGGCGTCCCGTTTACTTTGTTCATCCCTTGCATTTTTCTCGATATCCATTTGACTGGCGTACAAGAAGGATAAAGCACGACAACCTTCGGTAAGCGATTTTTGGGTTAGCAGCATTTTGCGTACATCAGGGTGAGCCATGATTGGATCGGCTTTGCCTTCTGGATTCTGCACTCCTTGAGGGGCTCTTGATTGTAAACGGTCACGGGCGTAGGCGAGGGCACCTTGATAAGAGCCTTCGGCAATACCTAAACCTTGTAATCCAACCTGAAAACGAGCGTCATTCATCATGGTAAACATGCATGCTAGCCCTTTATGAGGCGCACCTACAATAAAGCCTGTTGCTTGGTCAAAATTCATTACACAGGTTGGGCAGCCTTTTATCCCCATTTTCTTTTCTAAACTACCCACAGAAAGTGAGTTTTCTTCGCCCAGTTCGCCGTTATTAGAGACCATGATTTTAGGAACTGCAAATAAACTGATACCTTTTACACCCGCAGGAGCATCAGGCAATCTGGCCAGTACAAGGTGAATAATATTGTCGGTCCACTCTTGATCTCCACCGGAGATAAAGATTTTATTACCGGTAATTTTATAACTACCGTCTTCTTGAGGTTCGGCTTTAGTCGATAATAAACTTAAATCGGTACCGGCTTGTGGTTCAGTTAAACACATAGTGCCCGTCCACTCGCCAGAAATAAGTTTTCTAAGATAAGTATCTTTTAATGCTTGATCACCGTGTTTGTTAATCGCTAAAACGGCACTTTCGGTTAACATGCTGATTAAACGCCAGCTTATATTCGCTGAGCAAAGCATTTCCTGAACTGGCACTGCCATGGTATGGGGAAGATCTTGACCATCGTACTCAGGGTTCCCGAGCATGGCATTCCAGCCATTAGCAATATATTCATGATATGCAGCTGCAAAACCATCAGGTGTGGTTACTTTGCCGTCTTCCAGCTTACAGCTTTGTTCATCACCTTCACGGTTAAGAGGGGCGATAGCCTGCTCAGCAAATTTAGCGCCTTGGCTAAGTATTTCATTTACTAAGTCCTTGTCGAAGTCTTGAAGACCTAAAGACGAATAATGATCTTCTAATTTCAACCAGTCGTGCAAAAGAAATTGCATGTCTGTTATGGGAGCTGTGTATTGCGGCATATATTTTCACCCTTTTGGTTAATTTAACTGTTCAGACCAGTTGTTGGGTGAAGTATACAGGTTCAGCGGCCAAAATTTAAATTACAGATAGTAATAGATTATTATTTAATGTGCGCAGGTTGGGGTGGTACCGCAGAATCTTCTACTTTATTAAACATATCGCGGACCGCAGTCAACTGCTCTGGGAAACGCCATTGATTGAACTCGGTTGCATAGGGATCCACTAATTGGATAGAAACCACCTCTAAACTGGCCCATTCTGGTACTGGAAATTCGACAAAACTATCATCAAAATTTGCATCCAAATTACATTCGTAAAAACGCATTCCATTGGCACTTGTACCTAGCCACTGGCGAACCTCAACATTAAAGCCGGTTTCCTCCCATGTTTCTCTATGTGCAGTGCATTTGGCTGACTCAAGGTTATCAGATGTTCCACCAGGTAAATCTAGTTTGCCACTAAGCCGATGAGTTACGGTTACTAACTTGTCACCTAACCTTATCAGACAGGCTGCGTTTGCGGTTTGTTGTGGGTATTCGGATTCATCTACTCGACAAACTGGATCGCTTGGGGGCGTTTCGCTGCAAGATGTAAGACAGAATGACGATATTGCTAGGTAGATGACTAATTTATTTTTCACAATAGAGGGTACAATATTGGCTAACCTGAACTCAGGATAAGGAGCGTTTTTTGATAACGCTGTTTTTGAGCCTAGCGTCGTTGTGTTTTTTAGTAATAGCCAGTTATTACTTTCAAAAAAACGCCGTGCTATCCGCAAAAATTTCATAATCGATCGTTATTCACTCATTTGAAGTCGAGCGACTGTGGATAACGGATTGAATTGTTTATTTAATTTATTTTGCATAAACACTTTTTATCCCGAGTTTAAGTTGAATAATTTCTCTACCAGCAGTTTACTACTTTATTACGCCAAATAATAACTGCTTAGATTAAACACACTATATTATTCAGGAACTATTCATGACAATAAAAACAATGCTATCACCAGTATTGATAGCCACGCTTGCCCTTATTGGCCTGCTTGTTTTCTTAAACTATCCAGGTTTTAGTGAGCAAGAAAAGACTGCTAGTAAAGGAAGAACGGCAACACCCGTGGCCTATTTTGAAGTTTTAAGAACAGATTTTCCTGTCATCGTTGAAGCATTGGGTACGGCCAGAGCAAATGAAGCGGTTTCGCTTACTCCGTTGGAGTCAGATGTTATCCAAGAACTGTACTTTGATGATGGCGATGTTGTTAAAAAAGGTCAGCTGTTAATGCGCATGAATGATAGAGAAGAGCAGGCTAGATTGAATGAGCTAAATATTAATTTACAAGAAGCTCAAAGACAGTTGAAACGAATAGTGAACCTGGCCAAAAGTAGTGTGGCTTCGCAACAATTATTAGATGAACAGCAGGCCAAAGTAAACACCCTAATTGCTCAAATTGAAGTGGCCAATGCACAGCTATCTGAATTGACCTTAAAAGCACCCTTTGCCGGTAAGTTAGGTATTCGTATGGTGAGTGTCGGTGCCTACGTTACACCCAGTGATGTTATTACAACCTTGGATGATCTACGTAAAGTGAAAGTAGACTTTAATATCTCTGAAAGCCATTTACCGTCATTGTCTGAAGGACAACAGGTAAAGGCACTTTCAGTTGCTTATCCAAATGAAGTCTTTATTGGTGAAATTAGGAGTGTGAATTCACGAGTTGATGCTAATACGCGCTCAATTCAAGTTAGAGCACTAATTGACAATCCAGACTTAAAGTTACGTCCCGGAATGTTGTTACAAATAAATTTACAAAAACAAGTTTTAAAATCTATCGTGGTGCCTGAAAAAGCGATTATTCCCAACGAAGATAAACAGTTTGTGTTTGTCATCGAAGGCGATAAAGCCATATTAAAAGAAGTAAAAGTAGGCATGAGACGTCCTGGTCTTGTGCAGATTCTATCAGGTCTAGAGGAAGGTCAGAAAGTTGTCACTGAAGGTGCATTACGATTGGTTAATGGCTCCTCTGTTTCGCTTTTAGAACAAGCGACTTTGTAGGGGAATTACCATGCTTTTATCTGATATTTCTGTTAAACGTCCGGTCTTTGCGTCAGTTGTTAATTTACTATTAATTATTTTTGGCGTAGTTGCAATTAGCCTATTATCGTTGCGCGAGTTTCCGGATATTGATCCACCCATAGTTTCGATAAATACAAATTATCCTGGCGCATCTGCATCCATTGTCGAAACTCGAATTACGCAATTGCTGGAAGACCGTATTTCTGGAATTGAAGGTATTAAAAATATTACTTCAACCAGTCGTAATGGTCGTTCAGACATTAGTATTGAGTTTGATCTTTCTAGAGATATTGATGCCGCTTCCAATGATGTGCGTGAGCGAGTTAGCCGGGCGCTAAATAATCTACCTGATCAAGCTGATCCGCCGGAAGTGTCAAAATCAGATTCTGATGAAGATGTTGTGGTTTGGTATAACTTACGCAGCGATAACATGTCAGTAATGGAGTTAACTGATTACGCCGATCGATTCTTAGTGGATCGTTTGTCGGTGGTCAACGGGATTGCTCGGGTTCAATTAGGTGGTGGCCGCACCTATGCGATGAAAGTTTGGTTAGATCGAAACGCTATGGCTGCTCGAGAGATTACAGTTGCCGACGTAGAAAGAGTGATTCGCTCTGAAAATGTGGAGTTGCCTGCTGGTGAAATAGAGTCAAATGATCGAGACTTTGAAGTTCGTGTTGCCAGAAGCTTCCTAACCCCAGATGACTTTGCTGATTTAACCATAAAAGTGGGTGCTGGTGGCTATTTAGTCAAATTAAAAGAGATAGCGATTGTTGAACTAGCCGCTGAAGATGATGAATCCGAGTTTCGTGGTGATGGCGTCAACATGATTGGTATGGGGATTATCAAACAATCCAAAGCCAATACATTGGAAGTTGCCCGTGAAGCGCGAAAAGCAATTGATGAGATTTCGGAAAGCCTACCTGACAATATTTTTATTGTTCCAAGCTATGATTCTTCAGTATTTATCGATGAGTCAATTAACGAGGTTTACAATACCTTAGGGGTAGCAATGGCCTTAGTGGTCTTTGTTATTTATATCTTTTTAGGCAGTATTCGAGCGACTTTAATTCCGGCGGTCACAGTACCTGTTTCCCTAGTCGCTGCATTTATCGTGATGTATGCGTTGGGCTTTTCGATTAACTTACTGACGCTTTTGGCTATGGTCTTAGCCATCGGGTTGGTGGTAGATGACGCCATCGTGGTGATTGAAAATATTTATCGTCGCTTAGAAATGGGTGAACCGCCTTTGCTTGCAGCTTTTCGAGGAGCAAAAGAGGTAGGATTTGCGGTCATAGCAACCACATTGGTTTTGATTTCTGTGTTTGTGCCACTTGTTTTCTTAGAAGGAAATATAGGTCGTTTATTTACCGAGTTTGCTTTAGCAATCGCTGCTGCTGTGGCTTTTTCTAGCTTTACAGCCTTAACGCTATCTCCCATGTTATCTTCTAAATTGTTGAAACAAAGGTCTCGCAATTCAGGTTTCGGGAAATGGATGGACGATTCTTTTAAGAAAGTAGAAGGGGCTTATTATAATAGTTTAAACCGAACCCTACATCAGCCAATTTTGATTGTAATAATGTTGCTCGCTAGCGTAGTCGCTTTAGTGCAAATGAGCCAAAAAATCCCTAGCGAATTTGTACCTAAAGAAGACCGAGGAAACTTCTTCCTATCACTTCAAGGTGCTGAAGGTGCTAGCTTTGAAAGCAATTCAGTCAACTTAAAGAAGGTTGAAGATTTACTGTTGCCATATCTTGGTGAAGGTGAAATAGAACGAATTATTGTACGTACACCAGGTGGCGGTGGCTCTGCAGGCCGTGCTGTAATAGGTATGGTTCCGTTCGATGAAAGAGAGCGTTCTACTTTTGAGTTAATGGATGAATTGAGTGTTAAATTATCGCAAATTCCCGATGTTCGTGCTTTCGCAATAATGCGTCCAGGTATTGGTGGGCGAGGCTTAGGTCGTCCCGTACAGTTTGTATTGCAAGGCGATACATATGAAGATTTAGTTAAGTGGCGAAATACACTATTAGAAAAAGCGTCTGAGAATCCAAAATTGCTACGCTTAGATTCCGATTACAAAGAAACTCTGCCGCAAATATTGATTAACATTGATAGGCAACGAGCCGCGGATCTTGGCGTTTCAATATCAGATATCGGTAGTACTTTAGAGACCATGCTTGGACAGAGACGTGTGTCCACCTATTTGGATCGAGGGCAGGAGTATGACGTGATCCTTGAAGGACAAGAGGAAGATTACCGGAGTCCTCAGAGCATAGAAAACTTGTACGTAAGGTCTGCTACTACCAATCAACTTATTCCAATGGATAACTTACTGACTTTCGAAGAACGAGCCACTTCGGCTCGACTAAATCGCTACAATCGTATGCGCAGTGTGACCATAAGTGCAAATTTAGCCAGTGATTACACTGTAGGAGAAGCGTTAGCCTACTTGGAAAACATTGTTGAAACTGAGTTACCCACAGGAGTTTCAATAGACTATAAAGGTGAGTCTCAACTTTATAAAGAAACTGGTAGTTCGATTATTTTTGTGTTTCTTTTGGCACTGGCAATTACTTATTTAGTATTGGCAGCTCAATTTGAAAGCTGGATCCATCCGTTGGTTATTATGTTAACTGTTCCATTGGCCTTGTTAGGTGCGTTCATTGGGCTCTATGTTTCAGGTGCCAGTTTAAATATCTACAGCCAAATAGGGCTAGTGATGTTGATTGGGCTGGCGGCCAAAAATGGTATTTTGATAGTGGAATTTGCCAATCAATTACGTGATGCTGGAATCGAGTTTGAAGCGGCCTTAAAACGAGCCGCAACTCAACGTCTACGACCGATAGTGATGACCGGTTTTACCACTGTTTTCAGCTCACTTCCTTTAGTGGTTGCGACAGGCCCAGGTTCTGAGAGTAGGGCAGTGATTGGTATCGTCATCTTTTACGGTGTTTTGTTATCAGCTTTGATGACGCTTTACGTTGTACCAATTGCTTATTATTGGTTAGCTAGACACACAGGCTCTCCAGAGCAAATTGCTCACGAACTTGAAGAACTAGATGAAAAAATACCTTATACAAAAGGTGACGCAATTTAGTTTGAAATTAGTCTACTAATTCATTTGAGGTTAGACTGTAAAACATTGTTGATAGTGTTTAAGAGCTCAAATGATTATACGGATATGTTTATTAACGCTTTACGGGTTTTGTTCTGCGGTTTTGGCCGCCGAACAAAACCTGTTAGATAGTGCTGAACAAGCAATTCTTTATGTTGTTGGCGACGATGTTCAGAAGCAACCGTATGAGGATCTCGATTTACAGGCATTAGAAGACGCTGCCGACATACTCAGCAGAACAATTGAGTATTATGATTTGCCACTCGAACGAAACCTTTTTGTTCATCAGGTTTTCATTAAAGCTCTCACAATATTAAACTTTGCAAGAATTGAATTGGACCAAAATGTTCATATTGAACAGTTAGAACGTGGTCTGAAAAAAGTGGACGAACTGCTTGAACACAATCCTAATATTTCGGATTTTGGAGATTTGCTGTTTGAGTCTGGTCACATTGCACGATTTCTATTAGAAGCTCCCCGTTTAGGTTATCAGTATTGGCATTTGTGTGCTAAACACGCCCATGCTGGCTGCATGAATATTCTTGCTTTTAACTACTTTTCCGGCGGTTACGGAATTCGGCAGGACATAGAAAAGTCATACTATTGGCATAATCAAACCTATCTAACTGGGACTCGCTTTCATTGTGCAGGTGTTTATTCTGCAAGGATAGCCAGAGAGATATTATTTTTATTTCCAGAAGTAAGTGACGACAAAAAGTGGCAGGATTGGAGTCCTGAAATTGACGAGCTGATTCGACAGTTAGAAGAGAATGACGAAGCTAATATTGCAAATATGTGTGGCAAAGGTCAGAGTCTTTTAAAACAGTATCTATATGAGTTAACGGATAATAATAAACCCAATGTTGCATTGCTAGAGCACGCGAAAAACATAATTAAATCAGCTCAAACAAGTGAAAATGAAGGTGAACTGATTGAATCATTTGAAATCATTGGACGGGCAGATTTTTTTGATAAATCTCTAAATTTGCTTCAAAAAATTGAAGATCCTTTCGCTAAATGCAATATTGCTTTTAACCATATTCTGTATTCACAAGCACTAAAAGCAACACAACATTCTGACGCTGTTTTTTCCATAATGTCTGCACTGGATTCGGAAATTTGCAAGCAAAATATTACTAGCATTGAATTGATGCGAACTAAAGGTACTTGGTAAAGATGGTGGTTTTGTTTGTTCACGGCATGGGGCGCACGCCAATATCGGCAACTCCTATGTTATGGCGATTGCGTAGACATGGTCACTCGGTTGATGTGGTGGGCTATTTTACAGGCACTGAAACTTTCACTGAGATTGTAAATAGGGTCGGTTTAAAAATTCAAGAAGTGGCGGAGAAAGGAGAATATGTCTTAATTGGGCATTCTCTGGGTGGTTTAATGCTAAGAGCAGCGTTACAAAACATGCCGCTTACCGTCAAATTGCCTAAACATTTATTTCTGTTAGGCTCGCCGGTGACGCCAGCACGATTAGCTCAAAAGAGTCAGCATGAACTGGGATTTCAATTAGTCTCAGGGGATTGTGGACAACTATTGGCTAGCCCAACGAGGTTGTCAAAAATTAGTATGCCAGACGTGCCTACAACGGCCATTGTTGGTACCCGCAGTTTTCCACTGACCAAAAAGTACTTTCTTGACGAAGAAAATGACGGCGTAGTATCGGTAAATGAATGTGCCCACCAAGATATTCATGAAGTCATTAAAGTTGCTGTAGTGCATACCTTTTTGCCCAGCAGTCGAAAAGTCAGCAGGATTATTTTGGATAAAATAAATTCGATTCAATCCAGTTTATTGGCCTTGTAGCATGGTCTTTAGGGCATGGCATTGGTTGGCTTTTTGCGGGGCTAAAGCACCCGCCTACAGGCTATGGTATTTGTTGTGCTTTTCGCGGGCTAAATCATCCTGCTACACCAAGAGTGAACACAAACAAAAAAGCCGCTATTAAGCGGCTTTTTAAAGGTTTGTATCTATGCAACCAATTACTCGTCCAAGAAGCTGCGTAATTGTTCAGAGCGGCTTGGGTGACGTAATTTACGTAATGCCTTAGCTTCGATCTGACGAATACGTTCACGGGTAACGTCAAACTGCTTACCTACTTCTTCCAAAGTGTGGTCAGTGTTCATATCGATACCAAAACGCATACGTAATACTTTTGCTTCTCTAGCGGTTAGCCCTGCAAGTACTTCTTGAGTCGCGTCTTTAAGACTGCCGCCAGTGGCAGAGTCGAGAGGCTGTACAATAGTACTATCTTCAATAAAGTCACCTAAGTGCGAATCTTCATCATCACCGATAGGCGTTTCCATGGAGATTGGCTCTTTAGCAATTTTAAGTACCTTACGAATTTTGTCTTCAGGCATGATCATGCGTTCTGACAACTCTTCAGGTGTTGGCTCTCTACCCATTTCTTGTAGCATTTGACGAGAAATACGATTCAATTTATTGATCGTTTCAATCATATGTACCGGAATACGAATAGTTCTAGCTTGGTCAGCAATTGAACGTGTAATTGCTTGTCGAATCCACCATGTCGCATAAGTTGAGAACTTATAACCACGACGGTATTCAAACTTATCAACCGCTTTCATCAAACCAATATTACCTTCTTGGATAAGATCCAAGAATTGTAGTCCACGGTTTGTGTACTTTTTAGCAATGGAGATAACCAAACGTAAGTTAGCTTCAACCATTTCTTTCTTAGCTCTGCGAGCTTTCGCTTCGCCAATCGACATACGACGGTTGATGTCTTTGATATCAGCAATGATAAGCCCAGTTTCTTCTTCAACTTGGTTCATCTTGCTGATAGCGCGTTCTAATTCTTCTTTAACTTCAAGTAGTGCAGGAACATAACTAGCACCACTTTCAAGCACTGTTACCAACCAATCAGTGGTGGTTTCATTGCCTGCAAATGCCTTGATAAAGTCTTTCTTAGGCATTTTTGCGTTTACAACGCAGTGTTTCATTACAATTCGTTCTTGCACGCGTACTCTATTCATCATGCCGCGCATGTTTTTAACCATGCGATCGAATTGTTTTGGTATTAATCTGAACTCTTTAAAGACTTCACTTAGTTCATTAATTTGTTTTCTAGCGTCTTTGTGTGAACGGCCCTTGAGAGCGATTACATCGCGGGCTTTAATGTACTGCTTACGCAACTCATCAAATTTTTCTCTAGCCAGTTCAGGATCAGGACCAGTATCTTCTTCTTCCTCGTCCTCATCATCTTCGTCGTCATCTTCGTCATCCAGTTCTTCTTCAGATAACTCAGAACCAACGTGGGTTGCGGTAGGAGCAACATCGGTTTCATTAGGATCGACAAAACCAATAATAATGTCACTAAGACGAATTTCTTCAGCTTCGAATTGGTCCCATTGGTCAAGCAAATAAGTAATTGCCTCTGGGTATTCTGCAACTGAGCATTGAACTTGGTTAATGCCATCTTCAATTCGCTTGGCAATTTCGATCTCGCCTTCACGGGTCAGAAGTTCAACCGTACCCATCTCACGCATGTACATACGGACAGGGTCAGTTGTGCGACCAATTTCACTCTCAACCGTAGCTAGCGCTTGAGCCGCTGCTTCAGCCACTTCTTCATCGGCTGTCGTTTCTTGCATTAACAATTCGTCAGAATCGGGAGCTGATTCGAATACCTGAATACCCATATCATTGATCATTCGAATAATGTCTTCGATTTGATCAGAGTCGACAATGTCTTGGGGAAGGTGATCGTTTACTTCAGCAAAAGTTAAATAACCTTGCTCTTTTCCTTTTACAATAAGGAGTTTTATCTGAGACTGCTTGCTTTGCGCCATATAACCTACGTTTCTCAAAATCAGTTGAAAGTGTACCTGGAACTGCCCAATCTAAATTGTCAAATCCAGATAAAATCTGCGTGCACCGAGGCGTTTGCGAATTAGCCAGTATAGCAGAAAACCCGTTAGTCAGGCCAGTTAATTAAGCCATTTTCCGGTATTTTATCGTTAAACCTCACAGTTTCTCTTATGTATGGGTGAATAGTTTTTATTCAAGTGCCATTTGAATAAAACATGCGCATAAACAGCGTGTTAAATATTTACCATAAGACAAAGTTGTACAATTTTTATTCGGCACTATAAGTCGCTTTTGTTTGGGTCAGCAATTTTACTTCTTGCATTTCTTCTTTGGTCATCGCTGAACCTTTGGCCATAAGTTGTTGATAGCGAGCTTTAAGCTGTTGTTCAATCAATCGATTAAAACTGTCGATGTAAAGCTTGTCTGGGCGTTTGTCGTCAGCATCATGGTCAATTTGCAGTAGTTGTTGCAAAAACTTCGCTTCTGGATCACCTCTGAAGTGTTCCAATACATGGCCCGTATTGATCGCTGATTGAGACGCACAAAACGCCTGCATTTTTATCAACACATGCAAACCTTTTATAAAGTCAGGATTTAATGCAGCCGGTTGGATATCTGGGTGTTGTCTGGCTAAATTAGGGTGCAACAATAACAGCCGCAATAATTTTCTAACCGGCGACATGTTATTTTTATTGGGTAATTGGTAGTCGAGCTTCTGCGCTTTGCCTACTCGATTTGCTTGTTTAATATCTTCTAAAATATCGGCTTTGTAGCTGTCACCTTTGATCTTTTTACGTAACTCTTCTTTCAATAGAACCACAAGATTTTCAGCATTGATTTGCTCAATATATTCATTCGCGGCTTTGGTTAACGCAGCTTTTCCTTCGCTACTGCCGACGTTGAATTGCTGAATGAGGTTTTCAAAAAAGAATTGAGACAAAGGTACTGACTTCTCTCTTAAAAGCGTTTCGAATTGTTCTTTTCCGGTTTGTCGCACTAGGGTATCTGGATCTTCGCCATCGGGCAGAAACAAAAACTTCATTTCCACGCCATCTTTAAGTTGCGGCAGGGCATTTTCTAAAGCACGCCATGCTGCTTCACGACCGGCACGATCGCCGTCGTAGCAACAAATTATCTCTGGCGCAGCGCGAAATAGCATTTGTATATGCTCTGGGGTCGTGGAGGTGCCCAATGAAGCTACCGCGTAGTCGATACCAAATTGCGCTAACGCTACTACGTCCATGTAACCTTCAACAATCATTAAACGTTCAAGTTTTCGGTTAGCTTGCTTGGCTTGGTAAAAGCCGTATAACTCATGTCCTTTATGAAAAATGCGAGTTTCTGGCGAGTTTAAATACTTGGGGCCGCCATCTTCGAGTACGCGACCACCAAAGCCAATTACTCGGCCTCGTTTATCGCGGATCGGGAACATGATCCTATCTCTGAAAAAGTCATAACGACGGCGATTATCATTTTCTGTGATCAATTTTAAATCAAGCAGTTGCTGTTGTTTTTCTGGCGTAGTGCCAAACTGCTTATAAATTCCATCCCATTCAGGCGGAGCATAGCCTATGCCAAATGCTTTGACTATTTCACCACTGAGTCCACGTTGCTTTAAATACTCAATCGGCTTGTTTTTTTGCTCGTGCTGCTTGAGTTGATGTTCAAAAAATCGAGAGGCTTGTTCCATCAATTGGTAATCATCAGCAATTTGCGCTTTTTGCTGTGGCGTGGGCCCGGGTTTGGCACCTTGCTCTCGCGGAACTTCTAAACTATGAAATCTGGCTAGCTCTTCTACTGCTTCTGGAAATTCTAGACGGTCGTATTCAATGATAAACGAAATCGCATTGCCATGAGCGCCACAACCAAAACAGTGATAAAACTGTTTGTCTTGGCTAACGGTAAATGAAGGACTTTTCTCACTATGGAAAGGACAGCAAGCTTGGTAATTTTTACCTGCTTTTTTTAATTTAACGCGACTATCGACTAATTCGACTATATCAGTACGAGCAATCAGATCATCGATAAAATCTTTTGGAATTCGTCCAGCCATGAATAGGATTCAAACTTGTAAAAAAGGGGTTAAACAATCATTACTTTATCAGTAAGGGGCAGAAACAAACAAGCCGCAATTTTGCAATTGCGGCTTGGGAATAGTTTTGCGAGTGGCTTAAGGTAATCAGGCAAGCTTAGCTTTAATTTGACCACTTAATTTGCCCATATCAGCACGGCCTTGGACTTTTGGTTTTAACCAGCCCATAACCTTACCCATATCCTGCATCCCCGCAGCCTGAGTGTCTTGCATCGCTTGTTGAATCAAATCATCTAATTCCTGTTCCGTTAACGGTTGAGGTAAAAATGATTGAATAACTTCGATTTCTGCTTTTTCGGTATCCGCCAAATCTTGACGACCCGCATCTTCAAATTGGTTAGCAGCATCTTTACGCTGTTTTACCATCTTGGTTAGCAGTACAATAACATCAGTATCAGTTAACTCAATTCTCTCGTCTACTTCACGCTGCTTAACCGCTGCAAGTGCCATACGTATTGTGCCAAGACGAAGTTTGTCTTTAGCGCGCATTGCATCTTTCATTGCTTGATTTAGTTGTTCAAGAAGGGTCATCTGAAAACTCTAAAACGTAAAACTATTTAGACAGCTTGGCGCTTGAAACTAGGTATTTAAAAAAATTCAAATACCCTTTAAATTTCAAGCAACAGAAGCGAGATATTAGTATAACTTGATGCGACGTGCGTTTTCGCGAGCTAACTTTTTCAAGTGACGCTTTTTAGCAGCTGCTTTCTTACGCTTACGTTCCCAAGTCGGCTTTTCAAAAAATTCGCGACGACGAACTTCTGAAAGAACACCTGCTTTTTCACATGAACGCTTGAAACGACGCAGTGCTACGTCAAATGGTTCGTTCTCTCTTACTTTAACGATTGGCATTAAAATCTCACCTCAAAATATTAAATCTGGTTACCAGCCCAAAAAATAGCCGGTGCGGTCAAAAATGGTGCGGAATTTTAATCATTCGCTGAGCGCTTGTAAAGGGAAGATTGAATATTATTTTACTTTTGCAGTAAGTTTTTTGCTTTTTATTGTTTAAATTAGCAGAACTATAGCGTCTTCGGTGGTGCAAAGGTAAACTTCGAGCAATTTTGATGCAGAGTATAATTGAATATGCGAATTTTAGGAATTGAAACTTCCTGTGATGAAACTGGCGTGGCCATATTGGATGATCAGTTAGGGCTGCTTTCCCATGAATTATATAGCCAGGTAAAGCTGCACGCTGATTATGGTGGTGTTGTGCCAGAGTTGGCATCTCGGGACCACATAAGGAAAATCGTTCCATTAATTAAAAAGGCGTTGTCGGATGCAAATACGACCGCGCAGCAGATTGATGGTATTGCATATACTCAAGGCCCTGGATTAATTGGTGCTTTGCTAGTTGGGGCATCTGTTGGCAGAAGTTTAGCCTTTGCTTGGGACGTACCGGCTGTTGGAGTCCATCATATGGAAGGCCATTTGTTGGCACCTATGCTTGATGATCCCAAACCGGAGTTTCCGTTTGTTGCTTTGTTGGTGTCTGGCGGACACACAATGATGGTCAAAGTTGAGGGTATTGGGCAATACGAAGTCTTGGGAGAATCAGTGGACGATGCTGCAGGTGAAGCATTTGATAAAACCGCAAAAATGATGGGGCTCGATTACCCCGGAGGTCCTTTGTTGGCTAAGTTGGCTGAAAGCGGTACACCGGGACGATTCCAATTCCCGCGACCCATGACCTCTAAACCAGGGTTGGATTTTAGCTTTAGCGGCTTAAAAACTGCAGCCGCCAACACGATTCGTTCAGAAACCTTAGATGCGCAAACTAAAGCCGATATCGCCTATGCATTCCAAGAAGCAGTAGTGGATACACTGGCAATTAAATGTAGGCGAGCCCTCAAACAAACAAAATTAAAGCGCTTAGTGATTGCCGGCGGAGTCAGTGCCAACACTATGCTCAGAGAACAGCTCGAAGGGTTGATGAAAAAGATTAATGGTAAGGTGTATTACCCGCGCTTAGAATTTTGTACAGATAACGGCGCTATGATTGCCTACGCCGGTTTACAGCGTCTTAAGGCCGGTCAAGTAGAATCGCTCAATAGTAAAGCCAAACCTCGCTGGTCTTTAGATACGTTGCCTGCAATATAACTTTATATTCAGTTTTTTTTGGGAAAATATAGTAATTTGTTTTTGTACAATTCTACTGATGTTCTTAACCTAAGACTAAATGCTCATTTTGATGAGGGTTGGATTGCTAAGAGTTTATAGAAAAAAATAAGGTAGTTAATTTTCCAAAAGCCATTTTTATTTAGATGGCTTTTTAAATCCCCGCGCTTTGCCTTTTTCCCAAATCTTACTTTCCTGACCACGAAACAACCTTATTAGGTTATCTTTGTGACGCAAGATAATAAGTACTGCAAGCATGCTAACGGGCAAGGTATATTCAGGTTTTACGAAGTAGGTAATAATTGGCGATAACGCCACTGCTGATATGGCGGCTAACGAAGAGTATCCAGTGGCGAATACCACCAAACCCCAACACGCTATTAGAGCGCCGGCTAATTCTACGCCAATGGGTAACATTGCGCCAAATGCAGTAGCCACTGCTTTTCCGCCTTTGAAGCTGAAAAATAATGGGAAAATGTGCCCTAAGCATGCTGCTATAGCCACAAACCCAAGGATTAAAGGTGAGAATCCGAGGTAATAGCTAAACCAAACTGGAATTGTTCCTTTTAAAACATCAAACAACAGCACCAAAATTGCGGGTAGTCTGCCGCCTAAACGTAAAATATTGGTCGCGCCAGGGTTGCCTGAGCCGTGCAATCTAGGATTAGGTAAATAAAACAAGCTACTTACCAGCATTGCACTGGATATAGATCCGGCTAAATAGGCTGAAGTGATCATCAATATTGTTAGTGCTGTCATATACTTGGTCTTCCTAACAAGTTAAACTCTCGAACCAGTAAACCGGATAAAGTGATTTTGCGTTAACTTCTCATATGCGCTGTCACTTTACTGCATTTAGATATTATAACTGCGCGGATCTGTCATGGACAAAATTATTATACAAGGCTTGGAAGTCAAGTCACTAATCGGTGTTTACGATTGGGAAAGAGAGGCAAAACAAGCGCTGTTGATTGATATCGAACTGAGTTTAGATCTTAGTGCCGCTGCAAAGTCGGATGATGTTAAAAACACTATTGATTATGCCGCTTTAGCATTAGCTGTTGAAGAAATCGCCAATAACAGTGAATTCCAGTTGTTAGAAGCGTTAGCTGAGCATGTGATTCATCATACTTTGAGTTATCGCGGTGTTGAAAGTGCTAGAGTGTCGGTGACTAAACCTAATATATTGCCAAATGCTAAAGCAGTGACAGTACAACTTTATCGGGAACACGCATAAGTAATGTTACATCAAATTTATATTAGCATTGGCAGCAATGTTGAGCGGGATAAGTATACACGTGCCGGATTAAATGGTTTATTTGCTGAGTTTGGTGAACTAACCTTATCTAATGTGTATGAGAGCGAAGCTGTTGGTTTTAGTGGGTCACACTTTTATAATATGGTGGTTGGCGCTAAAACGTGCAAATCAGTACAGCAAGTATGCGAAATCCTTAAATCCATAGAAAATGATAATGGTCGAGTGCGTGGTGAAAAGAAATTCGCGCCTAGAACACTGGATCTGGATTTGCTTTTGTTTGACGATGTGGTAACCGAAGATGGCGTTGTATTGCCGCGCCACGAAATTGATTACAATGCCTTTGTACTAATACCATTAAGTGAAATAGCTGGAGATGTCATTCATCCAGTACACCAAATAAGTATTGCCGCAATGTTGGCTAACTATGACCAAAGCCAACAAAAATTATGGACGATTGAATTTAACTGGAGCCCCGCGACACTATGACTTTGTTCGAAATTATAATATTAGCCATCATTCAGGGCATTACCGAATTCCTACCTATCTCAAGTTCTGCACATTTAATTCTTCCATCTGAATTACTCGGTTGGCAAAATCAAGGCTTGGCCTTCGACGTGGCAGTCCATGTGGGCAGCTTACTTGCCGTTATGATTTATTTTCGAGCGGACATTGCACGGATGTTGGTAGCTTGGGTGCAATCGGGTTTTAGTAAGCAGCAGACCGATGATAGTAAATTAGCATGGTGGGTTATTTTGGCGACAATTCCAGCTGTGGTTATTGGTTTCTTGGCTAAAGATTTTATTGAAGAATATGCCCGCTCAGCATTGGTTATTGCCTGCACAACCATAGTCTTTGGTTTGGTACTTTGGTATGCCGACGTCACTGGCAAACTAACTAAAAACATTTATCAACTAACATGGAAAAATGCACTTTTTATCGGTTTAGCGCAAGCGATTGCGTTAATTCCTGGTACATCCCGTTCAGGTATTACAATGACCGCTGGGTTAATGTTGGGAATGAATCGAGAAAGCGCTGCACGTTTTTCTTTTTTACTATCGATACCGGTTATCCTCGGGGCTGGGTTGTTAGCAACTTTAGACCTATTACAAGCAGATACTTCGGTTGACTGGGAAGCATTATTTTACGGTATTGGTCTGTCTTTCATTAGCGCTTATGCTTGTATCTTTTTGTTCCTTTCTTGGATATCAAAAATTGGTATGTTGCCGTTTGTCATATATCGATTAGTGCTTGGCGTAATTTTGTTAGGCTTTGTTTTTTGGTAAACCTAGTTGTTCGGTTTATCCGTTTATTGTTAAAACGTAATTAATGAGGAGCTAGATTGTGTCTGAAACTATTTTTACAAAAATAATTAACCGTGAAATACCTGCAGAGATTATTTTCGAAAATGATCAGGTACTTGCCTTCAAAGATATTAATCCACAAGCTCCTGTGCATTTTCTTGTTATTCCTAAGAAGGCAATAGCCACTATCAATGACATTCAAGCTGAAGATGCAGAGATTGTTGGTCAACTCTACTTAGCGGCTGCTCACATAGCTAAAGAGCAAGGTTTTGCTGAAAGTGGTTATCGCGCTGTGATGAATTGTAATACAGATGGTGGGCAGACAGTTTACCATATTCACTTGCACGTTTTAGCTGGAAAACCTATGGGGTGGCCGCCTTATCAAGATACCTTAAAGCAGCAATTACCTTAATCGATTAGCGGTAAAGCGCGTCCTTTTAAATATTGCTTGAGCATTGATGTTTCCAAGGGTTTAGCGAAATAAAACCCTTGGAGATGATTTACACCTGCTTTTCTGAGGATCTCTGCTTGTTGCAAGGTCTCAACCCCCTCAGCTACTACATCGTAACCAAACGCTTTCGCAATTTGCAGTACTGCATTCACAATTGGCATACCATTGGTGTCTAAACTGGCAACAAAAGCTTGGTCAATTTTAACCTTATCAGCGGATAGTTCTTGGATGACAGAAAGTGAAGAATATTCAGTCCCGAAGTCATCAATCGATACTTTGATTCCTCGGTTTTGAAGGCAAGCTATTTTGTCTAGTAAGGTTTCTTTGTCTGCAGCAAATACAGACTCAGTAATTTCAATGTGCAGAAACTTGGCGGGTAAGCCAGATTCAGATAACGCGTTATCTACAATCTCAATAAAATCATTGTCTTGTAATTGAATCACGCTGACATTTACAGCCACCGACAAGGCTTTTTGAGTTTGCCACGATTTAGCTTCTTTGCAGGCTTCACATAACACCCAAGCGCCAATTTTTCTGATTTGACCATATTGTTCAGCAATGGATATAAACTCATATGGCGGAATGTTTTCGTTTACCAGTTGCCACCGTAGCAGCGCCTCAAACGCAACAGGTTGGAATGTTTCGCTGTCGACAATGGGTTGAAATACCAGTCTGAGTTGTTGGTTCTCAATTGCTTCACTCAATGCATCTTTGAGGCGTTGTTCGCGGGCCAGCTGTTTACCAAGGTGCGCAGAAAATACTCCCGCGGTAGAGGGAAATGCTTTTTTCTGATAATACATTGCAGTATCGGCTAACTGGATAAGTACTTGTTCATTAGTCGCATGCTCTGGATACATGGCAATACCGATAGTGGCACTAATTGATAAGCGATTTTTAGAGAAAATATAAGGTGCCGAAATATGTTTTATCAGGTTATCCGCGATAACGATAGCTTCACTTTGATTGGTATTTTCTAATGCAATTAAAAACTCATCTCCTCCCCAACGACATATAAGTTGATGGTTTTTGTAGTTTTCTTTTAGACGGTCTGATGTCTGTTTAAGTACCATGTCGCCAGTTTCATGGCCAATAGTATCGTTGATTTTTTTGAAGCCATCCAAATCAATAAACAATAATGCCATCGGCTTTTCAGCTTTGATGCTACTTTTCAAATCTGCACGCAAGTGATTCAAAAAAGCACTGCGGTTAAACAGTCCAGTTAGTGGGTCAATGTTCGACAGCTCGTAAATCTGATGTGTCCGAGCTGTGACTTCGGCTTCCATATGTTCAACTAAGGTTGCATTGTCATTTTTCAATCGTATTGCGAGGGTCGTGAAATCCGCAGACTTATTCGCTGTAAGCAGCATTATAAAACCAAACGACAAGCCTAATATCCCCAAAATATATTCGTGAAATTGCGGTTCAAGTAGCAATGCAATGGAAAAAGGAATTAACAAAATAGCACTGTATAACATCGCTGTAGCTTTGCTACCGGCTAGCACAGTACTGGCTCCTCCAGCCATTGCTGAGACAATAATTATATTAAAGGCAAGCTCAATAGTATCTATATAGGGGAATAGTATGAGGCAGTAAACACACCACATGGTTGCAGTCGCTATAGTACCAACCGAAAATCGAAGAATTGATCGTTTGCCATCGATTTCTGTGGTTTTGTTTTTTTTAAGCCAAAAGAATGTGTCAGCTAATCGAATTAGCAACAATCCAACCATCGAAACCCACCAATAGATTTTAAAGGTTTGGATTTCTGCATTGGTAAAACCGAAGACGAGAAGAGAAGATGCAACAAGACTAATAACAATGCCCGCATAACCATTGCTGTACAATATCTCAGCAGCATCCTGATGATGTTTTGATTGAAGTGCTAAGTGAGATTTAATCGTTTTGCCTCACAATTTGCAATAACGTTAAAGATTGTTGTGATTTATAATATTAGTTAATTAAATGCGATTCGCTAATTAACCTTAAGCGCGTAATTTAACTGCAAGCAACTCATTTAATCACGCTTTGTAGATATTGTGAACACCTACAAAGCGTTGTTGACTCAATTTTAGACTAAAGTTTAAGAACTTCTTTACCTTGTTTGAAAATGACGTCCACTGGAATATTCGCATCGGTCAATTTTTGCAAATCTTGGGCAAGGACTTCTTTAATGATTCCTTTTTCAGCTACCAATTGGCCAACACCTTGATAATCTCCATCACCTTGCAAGGTTAAGATAACTTCCGACAGCGCAGCTATAGCATCGCCCATCTTTTCCATATTGACTTGATAGAGACCATTTTCGTCTCGGCTAAAGGCGCCTTTTTCTTGAAAAAAATTAAATCGAATCATGTTCGCTTTTCCATGAGCACTTGATGCACCAAATCGCACAGAACGGAAAATACCAGCCATAAAGGTGACGTAATAATCTTCAAGTTGGCCCTCGGTTATTGCACCTTTCTTAAGAAGTTGCTCAACCATATATAGACCTAGAATATCGGCTTTGCCTTCTTCTAAAGCTGAAGCATGCTCTTTCAACGCTCCGCGAACGGTTCCTTCACCATCAAGGGTGTTTTTAATACCGAGTCCGTGGGCAACTTCGTGGAACATAGTGTTGGCAAAGAACGCATTAAAGGTAATGTGCTGACGTTGTTCTGGTGTAATCAATAGTTCAGATATTGGCATTAGTATGTGATCAAACTTTGCGCGCATGGCATTTTTGAGCTGTAGCCTACGTGTACCATTTTTAAGTTGCACTTCTTCATCATTAGGCAAATTAATTGCTATGGTTTTACTGCCAGCATTTGAATGTCCGGCATAGTAGATCACGTCATAAGCATTGAGATCTGCATTGCTGCCAGGCATTTCGGCTTTGTATTCATCTGCAACCGGAAGGCCTTTTTGAAGCTCAGGTAGATACGCCGCATATTTAGCTAAACGTTCGCTCCAACTGAGATCTTTTAATAAAACATAGGCTTCAAAGGCAGCTCGGTAGCCAAATAGTTGATCTTCATAGGTTTCGATTGGTCCAATAACTAGTTCTATTGGATTATCTTTCATTTGCATCCATGCAAAATCAGATGGCTGATAATTGTCGGTGACCAAAGCGTCGGCACGAATTTTTAAATAATTTGCAAAGGTTTGATTGTCAGCTAATTCTGATGCTTGAATTAATAGATCAGCGGCCGCTTCTAATTCATCAGCAAAATAATCTGCATAAGGTATTTCTATTAATTTACCGTTTTGATCCCGGGAAACCATTGAATACAGATTGTCTTTTTGTTTTATATCACTTGCTAAATACTCTTCTTTACTCATATCTTCAGGGTAAAATTGAGCTCCTAAAGGTTTCTCCTCGGTTTGAGTTAGAAATGGTTTATCACCGTTTAATCTATCCCAAGGCCCATAGTTGATGTCAGCAAATGCCCGCACTTTAGGGTCAGTCAACGAATCCAAAAACTCTTGCTTAGGTTGACCAAATGCCTGCATCCAAAACAGCTCGTCCATAATTTTGGACGCATCGATTAACAACGACAACATTTGCTTCTGATTATCACTATAAGCTGATAAATCTGCTGATAGTGCCACTGGGTAATAAATATCTAAGCGTTCCTCAGCTCCGGCAAGCAATTCAACTTTTTCAGTTTTAGCCGGCGTTTGTTGCTGAGATTTGGTGATTTCTTGCTGATTTGATGAATCTGAACAGGCGGCCATAAAAACCGCGGAAATAGTTAATACGAGAAGTTTTTTTCTAATCATTGCTCATCCTAATTTGTATTTTTTATTGAATGCATAAATAATTGAATTGCAAATTTAAATTGGTATGCGTAGCTTATAAGCTCTGTAAATAATCAATTGCAGTATAAATTAGCTTTCGCTGCTTATTAAAAGCAATATAGGTTATAAGCCTTATAGTATCTTTAATTTTACCAATACAATAGAGATGAAGATACTCAACAGACTAATTATTGATACGACTGCCGTCATTTTAAATGTCGAGTAGGTTTCCGCTCAATTATATAGGAAGAAATATGTCCACAGAGAACGCGTTGCTAACCATTCTTGTTGAAAAAATTAAAAATGATACGATTGTTCTGCCAACACTTCCCGCCATCGCCTTGAAAGTTAGGCGCGCTGCAGATGACCCGAAAATTAATCTTAATTCCATGGGGGATATTATTGCTCAGGATCCCTCGTTAAGTGCTCGAATTATCAAAATTTCCAATAGCGCTTATTTAGGCAGAACAATTAAAGTGACTTCAGTTTCTCAAGCCGTAACGCGCATTGGACTTAGTCAAATCAAAAACATTTCAACTGCTTTAGCAATGGAACAACTATTTGTTTCTAAAAATGAATTGGTGAAAAGCTACATTGCGCAGATGTGGGACCAAACTATCGAAAGTCTGTCTTATGCAGTGGCTGCTTTACAGTTTTATTCAAAAAGTAAAAAACGTCATTTAAGCTTAGACACACTGACATTGGCATCGTTAATTCACAATATTGGTGTATTGCCGATTTTGACCGAAGCAGAACGTCATGAAGAAGTGTTTGCGAACCCTAAATTTTTAGATGCTGCGATTATCAAATTGTCCGGACACATCGGTGGTAAAATCATGCGTCAATGGGATTTTGATGAGCAGTTTGTCAAGATTGCAGAAAAGTGGCGAGATATGAGCTACCAAGAAGAAGAGGCCAGTTTCATTGATTTTGTTAGACTTGGAGCTGCGTTAAGTGGTGTGTTCGATAGCCAAAAAGATGCGGTTTTAAAAATATGTTTAGACAAGAAAATTATTGAAGATGTGAGCTTGTTGGAAAGTCCAGAGTTTATCGAGGCCCGTACCAGCGCAAAAGCCGTTTTTGCTTGATAATTAAATAACTTAAACGTTATAAATTTAATGCTGTATTAAGGAGTCCTTAATACAGCATTATTTAAATCAATGACTAAAGATTCGGAACAGACTACTCTTGATCCAAAGCGAAGGTTTTAACTAACCATTGTGAAAAACGCACTATTTCACCAGACATCAATGTAAAGTCGGCATCTAACCGCGCTAATTTGTCTTCTTTGGCAATATCATCGTTTTGTTCTTTTACCACATCGGTAAATTTAAGACGCTTAACTGATAAATCTTCTTCAAGCATAGCTGTTAGGCACTCATCCCACTCAATAGCCAGTTTGTGGACAAATTTACCGGCTTTGATATGGTGCAGAATTTCATCATCCATCAATTCTTGATTTTTGACCCGTACGATGCTGTCTTCTTCCCCTTGCCCGCGGAATTCTGCTTCTTCGAGCAATACCACGTCACTAGGTGCAGAAGAGTCTTGTATCCAGCTTGTTAGCTCGCCTTGAATACTTTTACGGGACAAAGGCACTACCGGCAAAGTCGTCATAGCTTTGCGGATCATTGCTAAAAAGACTTCTGCTTTGCCATCGGCTGAGGCGTCTACTACAACCAAGTTGTCTTTGGTTGAGATGAAGCCATGGGTAAAACTGTTTTTGGTAAACGCTTGTGGCAATAGCCGACGAATTATTTCTTCTTTTAAATCTTGTTTGGCTTTTTTACCTACGGCAGAGCCTGTTTCAGTTTCTATTTGTGCAACTTTTTCGGCAAGTTCAGCATTCACTACAACGGCAGGTAAGATCCGTTCTTGCTTTTTAAGGGTGATCCAAATTCGCCCTTGGGCGCTGTGAAGTAAGCTACTGCCAGACTCGAAAGGAGAGGAGAAGCCCATGGTGGATAATTCTTGGCTATTACACGGACGAAACTTAAACTCCGCCAATTTTTGTTCTATATCATCTTCTTGCCAGTCTAATGTTTGCGTAATGGCAAAGAGTTTTAGATTTTTAAACCACATATTCTCTACTTAATCAGGATTTTTTAATTGGTATTCAAGCCCAGCACTAAGTGT
This sequence comes from Aliiglaciecola lipolytica, assembly GCF_018860635.1. Lineage (GTDB taxonomy): Bacteria > Pseudomonadota > Gammaproteobacteria > Enterobacterales > Alteromonadaceae > Aliiglaciecola > Aliiglaciecola lipolytica_A. The sequence continues at coordinate 34,714 of NZ_JAHKPT010000014.1, read as the reverse complement.
GCCTCTGACCATTAGTTGAATACAATGAAGGGCGCGAAGACTATCATGTTTATAGCTAACGCGTCTCGTATAATAATGGAATATCTCAATGGGTTTTAATCACTTTTTAGCCCATTATTCAGTTTAATTGCAGGCGTTTATAGACAACATTATGCGTGCAATGGGAATCTAATCTCATATTTCAAGCCTTCCCCTTCAACGCTGCTAGCTCTAATTTTGCCATCTAACGCTTGAGTGACTAAGTTATACATAATGTGAGTGCCTAAACCACTGCCACCTTTACCGCGCTTGGTGGTAAAGAACGCATCAAAATGCCGATCTAAATTTTCTTCAGACAAGCCTTTGCCATCGTCCGCATATTCCACTACTACTTCATCGTCTTGTTGAGAAACATTAATGGTTATTTTGCCATTCTCTTTTTCATCCAAACCATGAATTAATGAATTCATTATCATATTGGTAAAAATTTGCGCGATGGCGCCAGGAGCACATTTAACCACTAAGTTTTCAGGGCAGTTAACACTGATTGAATGGGAAGTTTTTTTGAAGTTTGGTGCTAATGACTGAATCACTTCATGGATATAGAGTTTAAGATCAACGTCACGAACAGCTTCACTAGTTTGGTCTACAGCCACTTGCTTAAAACTAGAGATGAGTTCTGAGGCGCGATTTAGGTTGCCCAATAGCAGTTCAGTGGTTTGATTAGCCTCCGATAAAAAGTTGCTCATTGTCTTGCCGGTCAAGGTTTTGTCTTCGTAAGCATTTTGCAAATTGTTAATGCGTTCTTGCAGAAAGCTTGCAGCTGTAACACCAACACCTATTGGTGTATTAACATCATGTGCAATCCCCGCGACTAATCCGCCAAGTGAAGCCATACGTTCAGATTCTATCAACTGATCTTTGGCTATTTTAACGGTCTCCATTGATTCGGCTAATTCAGTATTTCGCTTTCGCAATTCGTCTTCAATGTATTGACGATTTTCGTTTTCTTGTCGTAATTCTCGTTGGTTGACAATTAGTTCGTCTTTTTGCTGTTCCAAATCCAACATAATTTTACTTAAAGATGCCGTTTTTTTAGCAACTTCTTGTTCAAGCATTATGTTTTGGTCGTCTAATCTGCGGTTCGCATCCGTGAGTTCGTTTCGAGTGGCTCTGAGTTTTTGTTTGTAGTCGATTAAATCGTCTATTAACTCGTTATAGGAGACTTGTAACACCTTTAACTCATTATCGTCTTCTATGTGCAAATGCAGCTTAGAAGACTCTGGCCGGTTTACATCAAACTCGCTTATTTGTTGGGTTAACTCTTCAAGGGGATCGGTAAGCATTTGCCGAAAGGCATTCAAAAATAGGAAGACTAAAAATGCGGTTTTAATGATGGCGTTTCCAATTAAGAAAAATACCCCAACTTCAATACGCCCAAAAATAATATTCGCACTTGAATACAATGTGACATCACCTACATGCGAGGTTCGTCCAGAAAATTCAAAGATAAGTGGAAACGAATAACCAAAGGTTCCACCAGGATGGTCTCGCATGATACCTGAAGTAATCATTTCTTCGGGTAACGAAGAGGTGCGTCCTTTGTTGGCAATATATTCACCGTTTTCATCGCGAATTTGCACCCCTTCAATAATAGGTAATGCCATTAATCCGTTTGAAATGTCGACAGCTTGTTCATTGTTAAGCTCCCAAATTGCGCGGGTTAAGCTAACGCTAAAGGTGTTTTTGAGTGTTTGTAACTCGCTTTGAATATGATTTTTGGCATTTAAATATTCAGTAAGGATTTGTCCAACAGTGACGATTAACGTCAGTATGAAGTAAACGGACAACACACGGGTCAACAACTTTTTAGACAAACTAGTTTTGACTTTAGCCATTCACGAACCTTAAGAAACCTAATAATTAGAACGTTTTAAGAAAATAAAGAATATGCGGAAAACGTTCAATTAACAAGAAGCACGGAGTAATTGTTTACCTTTCTAAGCAGTTTTTAAATTAAAAATTGGTTTTACACTTGTGCACCGAATGTTTGCAGTTAAATTAGACCGATAATTAAGATAAAACCCGCTTCTTTTGCTTAACATGACTGAAATTTGACATTTATATGATAAGTTTAATAAAAGTGTCACAACCTAAACTAATAATGGCGCCTTTATTATGAGCAGGAAAAAACTAATGGCCAGAAGAATTTTGCTGGTAGAGGACGAAGCGCCGATCAGAGAGATGCTTGAGTTTGTTCTAGAACAATCCGGTTTTGAAACCCAACAAGCAGAAGATTATCAAGTTGCATTGGATTTAGTAAAAGAACCTTATCCAGATTTAATCTTACTCGATTGGATGTTGCCTGGAGGCAGCGGTGTACAGCTCGCTAAAAAATTAAAACAACACGAGTTTACCCGGGATATCCCTATCATTATGTTAACCGCCCGTGGTGAAGAAGAAGATAAAGTACGTGGTCTTGACTCCGGAGCGGATGATTACATCACTAAACCTTTTTCACCGAAAGAATTGGTCGCCCGAATTAAAGCCGTGATGCGCAGAGTGACACCAACGTCGGCTGAGGAACCAATTGCTATAAACGGTCTTGTTTTAGATCCCGTTTCTCATCGTGTTACTGCCGAAGAGGAGCCTCTAGACATGGGACCAACGGAATTCAAGCTACTACACTTTTTCATGACTCATGTTGAAAGAGTATATAGTCGAGAACAGTTGTTAGATAACGTTTGGGGAACTAATGTTTATGTGGAAGACCGAACGGTTGATGTTCACATACGTAGGTTGCGTAAAGCGATTTCTAAGTATTCTCATGATGACATGATTCAAACCGTGCGCGGTGCTGGATATCGGTTCTCAGCAAAAGTGTGATCAGCTTAACGATAAACGGTTGGATTTGACGTTCAACAAAGGATCCATTGATACATGTATTATCCATTTTCATGGTTAAAAAATTTACTCAGGATTGGTGGGTTTTACGTAATCGTGATTTTAATTGGGCTATATTTTGATGCATTGGCAATTGCCATTGCATTTGGCTCAACCTGGTTATTAGGCTTTTACTCTTGGCATATGTACCGATTTAATCGATGGATATGGCATAGTAAAAAAATGACCCCGCCAAAAGTGCCAGGCTTTTGGGAACATGTATACGAGGGAGTTTATTACATTCAACGTCGAAATAGGCGTAAACGTAAAGAACTCACCCGTATGGTCAAACGATTTCGTGAAGGATCTGAAGCCTTGCCGGATGCCACTGTGGTGGTAGATTCAAATGCGTGTATTGTTTGGTGTAATCGGCTGGCACGGATCGAATTAGGGCTACGTTGGCCGCAAGATTCTGGTCGGCGGGTAGACAATTTAATCCGCCATCCAAAATTTATAGAATACTTCCATAGCGGTAAATACGATTATCCTGTGGAGGTACCTTCACCGTCTAATGTTCAAAAAATATTTGAATATAGAATCATGCCTTATGGTGAAGATCACCTATTGCTGATTGCTCGAGATGTGACTCGATTAACCCAGCTCGAACAAATGCGCAAAGATTTTGTTGCTAATGTGTCCCATGAGTTACGTACTCCTTTAACCGTTTTGAACGGTTATTTAGAAATGCTACCCAATACTGAGAATGTGCCCCCTGCGTTTCTAAAAAAAGCCTTCGGTGAAATGCGTTCACAATCTGAAAGAATGCAGAATTTGGTCGAAGAGTTATTAGTTTTATCGAGAATCGAGGCGAGTTCAGAACGGGTCTTTGAAAAACCAGTTAATGTGCCGCAAATGCTGTCTGCGATTCAGGTTGAGGCAAATACCTTAAACAAAGATAAAGGCCATCAAATCGATTTCGATATTGATGCAAGTTTAAAAGTTTATGGCATCGAAACTGAACTTCGCAGTGCATTTTCCAATCTGATTTTTAATGCAATTAATTATACTCCATCACCAGGTAAAATAGTGGTTACTTGGAATAGACAGGATGGTCACGCGCATTTTTCTGTAAAAGATAACGGTGAAGGAATTCCGGAAAAACATCTAAATCGGCTGACCGAACGTTTTTATCGAGTGGATAAAGCACGTTCTCGAAAAACGGGGGGATCTGGATTGGGTTTGTCTATTGTGAAACACGTTCTAACCCATCATAATTCGAAATTAGAAATAACCAGTGAAATAGGTGTCGGAAGTGAATTTTCTTTTTCTTTTTCCAGTGAACTGTCGGTGCAAAACCCGTCTACAGGTAAGTTGGAAAAACAAATTGATTAAGCGGCTGAAAATGCTCGTTTGGGTGTGGAGTAGCGTCGCTATTTGTGCGTTATTATTGCCAGCGCAAGCGGCGGAAACCTATCAAAAAAAACCCGGAGTGGCAGGTTCTATTACCTCTGTCGGCTCAGATACCATGGCGAATTTAATGACAATCTGGGCGGTTGAGTTTAAGCAACTTTATCCTCAAGTGAAGTTTCAAATTCAAGCATCAGGTTCATCGACGGCACCACCAGCAATTACTGAGGGAACGTCAAATATTGGGCCAATGAGCCGCGAGATGCAATCCAGCGAATTACGCTATTTTAGTGGGCAACATGGGTATCAACCGCTTGCAATTAAAGTGGCTATTGACGCAATCGCGTTGTTTGTGGATGTGAATAATCCTATTTCAAATTTGACTATCCCGCAGATCGATAGCATTTTTGCGGCTACACGGTTTTGTGGCTCCCGCAAAGAAACGCGCTATTGGAGTGAATTGGGAGTAACGGGAAGTTATGCCAACAGAAAAATACAGGTTTTTGGGCGGAATTCGGTTTCCGGTACTTATGGTTTGTTCAAACAGTTAGCTTTATGTGACGGTGATTTTAAAGCCACTGTGAACGAATTGCCTGGATCTGCATCGGTTATTCAATCGGTTGCTTATTCGAATGGCGCTATTGGTTACGCAGGCTACGGCCAAAAGACCGCTGCGGTAAAAGCACTCGCTATTGCTGATTATACTGGTAAGTTTATTCCTGCGACTACACAAACTATTAGCAGTGGTGAATACCCTTTATCGCGGTTTTTATATCTCGTAGTTAACAAGCCACCGAATGAAAGGTTACCATTGTTGGAAGAAGAATTTTTGCGATTTGTGTTATCCAATAAAGGTCAACAGGCAGTGCAGCAAGATGGGTATGTAAGTATGCCCTCCAACGTCATAAAACAGCAACTTGAAGTATTATCTTCAAACTAAGTTTCAGGTTTAGTTCATTTTATAAAGGCCACTCAAATGTCATCATTACCTCAAAATTGGAAATCTTGGGTTTTACAAAATCTATTGCAAGGAACCGACAGTATTGAAATTCTGAAGATTCTTCTGCAAAACGGATTTACGTTTGAGTCAGCTAAAAAGGTTCTTGGCAATAATTTACCTGCCGGAACGAGCTGTAATAAAGATGAAGCATTTTATAAAAAAGTATCTCAGCCAAAACTACTAGAGAATCTCGACCATTATGATGCGAAGATAATTGATGATCCTCGAGTGCAGATGCTACAAATTAACAACTTTTTGTCTGCCCAAGAGTGTAATGCCTTAATTGCGCTGACTAAATCTAAATTGCGGCCATCGGAAATTCCTGAAAGGGAAGGGGATTTGTATCAAAACTTTAGAACCTCTTCTACATGTGATTTACCTTTTACCAAAGATCCTTTGGCAAAAGAGATAGATCAAAAAATTATTGATGCTTTAGGCTTGGGGCTTGGTGAAAAAGAAGTGATTCAGGCTCAACATTATGCTGTAGCTCAGGAATTCAAAGCCCATTGCGATTATTTTGCGCCCGGCACCGATGACTTTAAAAATTACAGCAAGGACGGTGGGCAGCGTACTTGGACGTTTATGATTTATCTTAATGATGAATGTGAAGGAGGGGAGACTGAGTTTATTAAACTTGGCCGCAAATTCAAACCTACACAAGGAATGGCTTTAGTCTGGAATAATTTGCGTCCCGATGGTTCAGTTAACGAAGATACAATTCATCACGCTCATCCAATTATTAGTGGCGAAAAAGTGGTCATCACTAAATGGTTTAGAGAAGATGTTTTTGTCCCTAAAACTAAAAAAAGCTAACTTCTTAAGTTAATAACGTCATAACGCGGCGTTTTCCTGACGCCGTAACTCTTCTATATCTACCACCTAGTTAGAAGTTAACTGCGGCATTTCCTTTATTATTCTGACATTTACTTCAGCACCCTCAATTATGAAACTTTTGTGACAGTTCTGTAATGTAACAAAACTGTCATTGAGCTTGGGTAACCTTCTCGCGATTTTACAACTTTCGTTATCAAGTCATTAATAGAAAAAACTTGAAACTATTTAACACTCGCATTTGGAGAGCTCGATGGAAATCAAAAACATCTTTAAAGTAAGCGCTATAGCAACTGCTTTGGTACTTGCTGGTTGTGGTGGTGACATTAATATTAGCGAAGGCGATATTGATAACAGTTCTACCGTTAACAATCCACCTACTACTACACCTACACCAACGCCTACTCCTACTGAAGATGCTCCAGGTGAGCTAGATTCTGCTCTAAGTACAGCTGTTTCCACGGCACTAGGTGAAACCATCGAAGTGCGTACCTTATCTGGCCGTTTAACTGATGCTGATGAAGATAGCAGCGGAAAAATCACCTTAACCAACGACATCGTATGGGCACTAGACGGTGCTGTTTTTGTTGGTTCTGATAACGCTGATAGCACGGTATTAGAAATTGAAGAAGGTACTATTATTTTCGGAAGCACTGGTAGTGATTACTTGGTAATTAGCCGTGGTTCACAAATTGAAGCCATGGGTACTTCATCTGACCCTATCATCATGACTTCTTATAATGATGTTATCGGTGATGAAATTGGCGCTGGTCAATGGGGTGGTTTAGTACTTCTTGGTAACGCTCCTTCAAACAAATGTCCAACCGATGCTGATTGTGCCTTGCAAGTTGAAGGGGTAGAAGAAGGTGCTGTTTTTGGTGGTGACGCTGAAGACGACAACTCAGGTATTTTGAATTACTTGGTAGTTAAGTATGCTGGATTCGAAATTTCTCCAGATAACGAATTAAATGGTATTACTTTCGGTGGTGTTGGTTCTGCTACTGAAGTGGATTATATCCAAGTCCACGCTAACGCCGATGATGGTGTTGAATTCTTCGGTGGTAACGTGAATGCCAAGCACCTTGTTTTGACTTCTAACCAAGACGACAGTGTTGATTGGGATAACGGTTATCAAGGTAAGTTGCAGTACGTTTATATTGAACAAGATAGCGCTAACGGCGACGCAAACCGCGGTATTGAAGCTGATAATGACGGTTCGCTTCCTGACAATGATCCACAGTCAAACCCTACTATCGCTAACCTTACCATTATCGGTAACGATTTTGACGGTGAAGATGACTCAGAAGGTGTGTATCTTCGCGAAGGTACTGGTGCGCAAATTTATAATATGGTTATCACTGGTACAGATGGTATGGGTGAATGTTTGGAAGTTGAAGGCACATTAGAAAGCCAAACCAACTTGTCTGACGGAACCATTACTATTGAAAATTCTGTTTTGGCTTGTACTAACGGCGAAAACTTCAAAGATGGTGCCTTACCAGATGGCGCAACTCACACAATTGTTGATCTTGAAGCTTGGTTCTTAGACGAATCTCGCGGTAACCGTGTATCTGAATCAGTGATGCTAAATGCTGATGGCACACCAATGACTGGCTCTTTGCTTCTTGAAGGTGCTGCAGATGTTTCAGAAATAGACGGTTTCTTTGATGCAACTACGTTCGTTGGAGCGGTAAGTTCTGATGATGATTGGCGTCAAGGTTGGGCATTTGGATTTGGCGGTGGAACCGTTAAAGTTACCCAAACAGCCTCAGGTTGTCCTGCTGGAACTACGACTATCGCCGCTGTTGATGGTGTAACCAACACATGTGAATTATCAGGCCGCATTACTTCTGATTTAACTCTTACCGAAGGTAACTTGTATGCCTTATCTGGTGCAGTTTTTGTCGGTGATGACAACGAAGATAGCGCAACTCTAACTATCGATGCTGGTGTAACTGTTTACGGTGCTTCAGGTAACGATTATCTAGTGGTCAGCCGTGGTTCTAAAATTGATGCGCAAGGCACGGCTTCTGAGCCCGTTACCCTTACATCATCTGCCGCTGTTCTTGGTGGACTTGAAGCTGGTGAAGCGGGTCAATGGGGTGGTTTGGTTATTCTAGGCAACGCGCCATCGAATAAATGTCCAAGTGACGCGGATTGTGCTCTTCAAGTTGAAGGTGTTCAGGAAGGTGCAGTATTTGGTGGAACAGATTCTACTGATAACTCTGGTACGCTTCGTTATGTTCGCGTAATGCACGGTGGATTTGAAGTTGCACCTGATAACGAATTAAATGGTGTTACGTTCGGCGGTGTTGGTTCAGGTACCACTGTTGAGTATTTACAAGTTCACAAAAACGCGGATGACGGTGTTGAGTTCTTTGGTGGAAGCGTTGACGTTAAATACTTAGTGCTAACAGACATCCAAGACGACAGTGTTGATTGGGATAACGGCTTTGTTGGTCGTATGCAATATGTCTTAGTGCGTCAAGCACAAGATAACTCTGATGCGAATCGCGCTATCGAAGCTGACAACGACGGTTCAGTGCCAGATAGTGAGCCTCAATCTAACCCAACTATCGCTAATATGACGATTATCGGTAACGATTTTGACGGCGAAGATGATGCTGAAGGTATCTACTTACGTGAAGGTACAGGTGCACAATTATCTAACGTCATCATTACTGGTTCTGCTGGTATGGGTGAATGTTTCGAAGTAGAAGGTGTATTGGAAAGTCAAACCAACTTAGGTGATGGAACTACCACTTTCACTAACTCTGTTATTGCTTGTGAAAATGACGAGAACTTCAAAGATGGTTCACTACCGGATGGTGCTACTCACACAATCGTAGACCTAGAAGACTGGTTCTTAAACAACCAGGCTGGTAACAGCGTAGCTGCTAATCAAGCTGCGGTTCTAGACGGAATATTCACTATCTCTGAAGTAACGCCTAAAGATTTCTCTGGTGATACATTCTTTGATAATGCTGACTTCATCGGTGCTGTTGATGAAGACGCTGATTGGACGTCAGGCTGGACTGTTGGTCTAGAATAGGGTTCTTTATTAACTCGTTTTTAGATTTGATATGCGCTTTTTTGGAAACGAAAAAGCGCATTTACGATTAAGATAAATGACACAATGTATAAGGCAGTAACATCGTTTTTAAAATGCATTTAGCTGCCAGTTTGTACGACAATGAGGTTAATAATGAATACGCCTTTTAACAGGTTTCCTCTCAAGCCAATTTCTTTAGCCATTTTAGTTGCTGTAACACTGCCAAGTGCGCCGTTATTTGCTCAGGATGCTTCCGAAGAAGACGTGATTGAGGAAGTTGTTGCTACCGGTACGCGCTTGAAAGGAACAGCTTCTGCTGTACTTCAGGAACGTAAAAACCAAGCTTTCGTAGCAGATATTCTCGGCGCTGAGCAAATATCCCGTACTGGTGATAGTGATGCTGCAGCAGCACTTCGTCGTGTAACCGGCCTTACGCTAGTGGATGGAAAATTCATCTATGTACGAGGTTTGGGTGAACGTTACTCAAGTACCCAATTGAATGGGGCATCAGTTCCCAGTCCTGATCCGACTCGTTCAGTAATTCCTTTGGATTTATTCCCTGCAGATATTATTGAAAGTTTATCGGTACAGAAGTCCTTTTCACCTTCAATGCCTGCTGCCTTTGGTGGGGGGAATGTTGATATTCGCTTAAAATCCATTCCTACTGATTTTGTGTTTAACATCACAGGCAAATTAGGAACTAACACCGATAACTTTGATGATGCATATCAATACAACGGTGGTGGTGATGATTGGATGGGCGAGGATGACGGTACCCGTGCTGCACCGGATTCTTTTGTGGCGCTATGGGATAGCAAACAATTTTTAGACAATATTAGTACCACTGAAGCCCGTGATCTGTTGAAAGAACTATATACTGACTATGATCCGGTTTTACAAAGTGTTGACCCTGATTATGGATTCAATTTGTCTTTGGGCAATAGCTTTGATTTAGATGACGATTGGCGTGTGGGTTTCTTGGTTACGGCAGGCTACGACAACTCATGGAATGTGAGTGAACAGTTTATTGGTGAGCAAGCCCAGCGAAGTGGGGATATTATTTCCTTTCCTCGTTACTTTGATGAAGTGGATGTAACCGAGCATAATGTTCGCTTCTCAGGTATGGCAAACTTTGGAATTGACTATAACCGGAATCATCGTATTGATTTTTCTTCAGTCGCGTTAAATGACACTAATGATGCAATTAGTGAAAAAGTAGGTAATACCAACAACATCCAATTGAGTGATGGACAACGAGTTCGAGATTTCGAAGTTGTATACGAAGAGCGTCAGATGTGGTCTAACCAAATTCGTGGTAAACATACTTTTACTAATTTGGATTTTTTAGGCTTTGATTGGCAATATACTAAAAGTCGTTCAAGTCGATACGCACCAGGCACGATCAATACTCGATTCATCTTAACCGATGATAATGAAGACGGTGTGTATGATAAGCAAACTGAAAGTTCACTAACAAACGCAACTACAGCTGCACGTTATCAGTTTCAAAGACTTGATGATCGGGTTGAAAACTTGAGCTGGAATCTTAACTACCCATATACCGTAGACCGTTTTGATATGGAATTTAAAGTGGGTGGCGATTTTGTCAGTAAAGCAAGAACTGCCGAAAACCGCAGATTCGATATCAACACCCGTGGGTTTTCTGATAGCTCTGTACTAGCTGGTGGCGTGTTCAACGAGATTCTTAGCGATGAGAACTTAGATGCTGCTGAACTTTCTTCTATTCCGCTGTTGTCAGATACCACCATTGCTGGTGATGATTATGTGGCAGCGCAAAAGGTTGATGCTTACTATTTCGAAGCTGACATTTTCTTCGACAATACGTGGCGTATCAGTGGTGGAGTAAGATGGGAAGACTATCGTCAAGCAGTGGTTCCATTTGATCCCAAAAGCAATCAAATTGATTTGTCTGATGAAGACGACCGTTCTCAATTGGCATTCCAAGAAAGTGATTTCTACCCTGCATTGGCTGTCACTTATATTATGAGCGAGAAAGTTCAATTCAGAGCAAGTTACGGTGAAACCGTCGTTCGTCCTGACACGCGCGAACTGGCGTCATCAACCTATATCGATCCGCTTACTGATTTCCCAATCGGTGGTACTCCTGGATTACGTACAACGCAAATTAAAAACTACGATTTCCGTTGGGAGTGGTACTTAGATCAGGGTGACAACTTGTCTGTGGCGCTATTTTATAAAGACATGGATAGCCCGATTGAATCGGTTCAGTCACCTGCTCAGGATGGTCCGCCATTAGTGCGTATCGCCAATGCAGAGTCTGGTGAGCTGTATGGTGTCGAATTTGAATTCTTGAAAGGACTAGGGTTTATTGGAGATGGCGTTTGGGATAATTTATTTGTATCTGGAAACCTCACGTTAAGTGATTCTGAGATCCAATTAGACGGTCAAAATGTGGTTGAGCAAACTGGTGTCTCTACTTCAGTAACTAACTTAACTCGTCGTTTAACCGGTCACTCTGAATACGTGGTAAATACCCAAATCGGTTTTGACTCTGATAACGGTGAGCATTCAGCGTCTTTGGTTTACAACGTGTTTGGTGAGCGTATTCTAATTCCTGGTATAGATGGATTTGACGACAGCTATGAGCAGCCGTTTCACTCCTTGGATTTAGTTTATACTTACTATCCAAACTTCAACACAACAGTGAAGTTTAAAGTTCAAAACATGCTAAACCAACAAAAAGACATTGAATTCGAGAATACCTTGTTACGTTCAGAAACTAAGGGCTCTAGCGTTAATTTATCGCTTAAATACGAATTTTAAGTTGTTTTTTAAAGCTAACAAAGCCGCTTCGTTTAGCGGCTTTTTTATTGGCTATTATTTGTCGTTTGGATTTAGTTTGGTGGGTGTTTTCCATGGCCTGGAGGCCATGCTACCGCCCGATGATAGATCTCCATGGCCTGAAGGCCATGCTACAAGGGGGGATTTGGGTAGAATTTGTAGGTCGGGCTTTATTCCGATGAGAAGTTTCCATGGCCTAAAGGCCATGCTACAAGGGGGATTTGGGTAGAATTTGTAGGTCGGGCTTTATTCCGATGAGAGGTTTTGCCGCCAGATGAACGGTTTCCATGGCCTAAAGGCCGTGCTACAGGTTGGTTACATCAAGACATGGTACCGCTAACAATGGGTTCAAAGGCGGTCAGGCTATCCATCAGTGTGCTATTTCCCAACCCATTAGATGGGAACAAACTACTAAAATTACCTTGTTCACCGTGTAACGCCATGTAATTCAAAATGACGGTTTCTACCAACAAATTAACATTGTTAGCCGCTGGGGTCGCGGCGGTTTCCACAGACGCATCGCTGCGCATATAACCAATTTGTTGATGTTGTGCTTGTTGTTCAGTGGTTGCGCCTATGAGTTGTGGCGTGCCGTTGGGGTTGTACACCAAAAAGAAAGATGCCGCAGTTGATGAATTATCACCAGTCCAAACCCCTTTGCCTCGGCCGTCCACTGAATCGTCGATCATTCCGTTACTCGAAACTGAGCCGTCACTACAAACGTACATCATTAGCGGCACGCCTACGCGCGCAGCGTACTCCATGCAGGCTCCCATGCAGCGTCCCGCTCGTAAATCTCGTGTTTCACCGACCATGCGATTGCCAGTGTGATAATCAAACCCACCCATAGTAATAGTGCCAGCCCCGGCAAAGCCGTTGATCACTAGTTTCATTACGGCCGCAGTTTTGCGGAATTCACTATCACTGTCGAACTCTTGCTGGGTGAAAATCCCAGATGGACCAACGATGTCGCCATCTAATTCAGGATCAAGTGACGACGGATCGCCGAAGCGGTCGGTAATATCTGCACTTTTCACGTAACCACAACGCACCAAATCTTTGATCACATCATCGGTGGTAATTTGCGTATTCACTCTGTCCAACTTCATGTCACTGATACGTTGAATCGACTCCATGACTGCTACTGAGTCTTGCTGGCTCAATAGTCCAACTAAATCTCCAGTATCCACTAACCCGGTTACATCAGAGGGACGGTCGACTTTAGTTGGACGCTTTGCAGTATCTATCATTGATGCCGGTGACATACTATTGCCACCTGAATCAGAATTACGAGAGCCAATTAAGGTCAATAGAGAACCATCGGCGCCCACTTGGTTAATCCCGTACATAGGATTATGTGGATTATTACCGGTATCGTTTTCGGAACGTGCCGGTATCACTGCACCGTTAATATTGGCGCGATTTGCCGGATTTACTTTTTCTAAGATACCGCGCAAATAGGCACTATCAGCGTGAAAAGCTAAGCCCAGTTCATTGTTGATAAAATCACTTAAACCAGAGGTTGGGTTCATGATTGAAGGCACCATATCACCTGGTAAACCTAATTTACTGTAGCCACCAGTGCTAAGGAAATCCATTTGTCCGCCACGACCGCCAACCAGCACATTGGAGCCTGCGATATTTGCTCCGCCAGCTAGATCGAAACAAATAAACGGAATTTTTCCCGCTCCTTGAGTTGCTATACCACAACTGGCTTTTAATGCCTCTAAATCACTGGATAACGCGGCATTGGCTTTTTTAGGGTTGGCAAACATACTAAATACTGAACCTGCCATTACCGAGCCTAAACCTGCAGTAAAACCTTGAGAAATAAACTCACGACGCGTAACCGGCTTAGCGTGATCATCGTGCAGCAGAGGAGCATCGGTGGATAAATTGTCAAACTTAGTTTTCTTCATTTTATTTACCTAAAACTCTCTGCTTATTGAATGAGTATCGCTGCGCTACCAATGGTGGCGGCACATGTCGCTTTTACAATAGTTTGGGTGTAAGTGGCGTTACATACTTTATCGCCACTGCAATCGGAAAGAGTGTCGATTAAATTATTTAATTCGTTGCTCACCTCATCTCTTTGCGGCTGGGTAGCAATGTTGTTACCAATTGTTTTGTCTAATAATGGCGTTAGAATAAGGTTGCGATCTTGCTCGATAAAGGCTGTATTTGCAGGTTGAGTGAAATCAAAACCGCTAAAATAGCTTGCCCGTAAACTGCTATTTTCGACTAATTGATCACAGTACTTAATTGCCATTTGTGTCACTGCCATTTGGTTTGATGCCAAGTAGCTATCAATATTTGTGACGCTAGGAAGCTGCTGTTTGAGCTTTTCAAAGGATGCTTTTACTGCGGCGTTACTTGTCGGCACGCCCGTTACCACTGACATGCTGGCATTGATTTCAGCAAAGTTACGCACGCCTATATCAGATTGAGGCTCTAAATCTGCAGGTAATGCCGCTGCAGGCGGATCGGCTTCTATTACTACATTTGTGGCACTGCCAAGTTGCTCGAAAGTCAGGAAAAACTCATCAGCTTCAGGGCTTTTTTCAATTGCCACTGTGGTCCCTAGAGAAGACAGGGCTTGACCTTCACCCGTGATGTAATCGCCATCGGTGATTGTCACATCTAAATTCTGGAAAACCTGACCTGTAGTCGCTTCACGTCCGTTAATACCAATACGCATACCTTGTATAGGAACCGTTGAAATAGTCGCATTGTCATCCAAGCTAATGAAAAACGGTTCTGCAAATAAATAACTGTAACTATCAAATTGACTAACTTCGAGTACCACATAACTTTGTGCTATGCCTGTGTGCTGAGTAACGTTAAATAAGAGGAAAAACTTTTGTCCGATACCGGCTGCGAAATTTTGCGCAATTTGTTCTGATGTTAAGGTTCGATTGTGCACAGCTACCATGCGTATTGAACCCGCCCATGGAATATCACTGGATACTTCGTTACCTAAAACAAAGGCATAGGTGTCGTTCCATTCGTTAAAATTACCTACTTCTACATTATCTGTCACGCCGGAGTGCATGCCATTTACGTAGATTTGGCGACCATTTATTTGATCATATGTAATCACCACATGTTGCAAACTAGATTGCAGTAATTCGTCAGCATCAGCTGTGGATAATGCAGTTTCACCATTGGCGTCAGTATTACTTGTTCTAAGTAAATAATCATAATTGTATAAAGTCTGACCAAGGGTGAAGTTACGTGTTTGAGAGCCACCTGAATAACTGATTATGCGGGCTGGACCTTCTTGGGTTACGTTCGCAGGAACGACCCAAGCTTCAATTGACATTTCACCTGTGGCGGTCAGCAGAGTGTGCAACTTTTTGCTACTAGCAGTGCTTCCTTGGGCTTTGCCATTTACCATTTGTAGCCCCCATCCGCCAATCCATGAAACATCGCCACTGAGGGTTAAATCAATCGCCGGTTCCACGCCACTGGTGTCAAAAGCCGTCGTTCCTGTGCCGGTTTTAAATTCCCACTTGGCAATTAGGTCATTTTCGAATCGTCCACCACCTGTGGCTAAGGTACCTTCGAATAACGTTAGGGCTTGGCTGTTTACTAATTCAGGGGCTAGTTCGGTTATATCTATGCCATCAGCCATGGCTTGGATAGCCGCACTTAACTCACTGGCATCACTGCTACAGTTACTCCAGCAGTTATGGAACTCATCTCTGAGTCGGCCGACAAAACGCGAAGACTCAGGAGTATCTAAACTGATTCTGGCTTTCGAGGCTTGGTAAGCTTCGTCTATATCGCTAGATGCAAAATAAGGTGATATAGGAATCGTTGCTGAATTGGTGTGACAACTGGCACAGTAGGTTTCTAATAATGGGTGCACTGTTGCTGCAAATAAGGCACTATCTTCAGGAAAGTTTTTATTTGCTCCTGGAGATTTCTGAGCGGGTGCTTCTAGTTGAATCTTATTCGCACTGACATCATTATCGGCCCAATTCGCTATCCAAGTAGTCATAATATCTGCACAGGCAGACGGACTTGCCAACCAACAATTGTGACCACCGGCAACTTTAGTGACCAAGGTTGAGGTTTCTGGCTCGTCTAAATTAACCAACGGGTTAGTGGCGGAATAGGCAAGGTTAATATCATCCGCTCTAACAAATTCCGGTGATTGACCACTTTCAACGTGACAAGCACCGCAGCGCTCTGCGCTACTAATATTGTCCCATAAATTAAGTTTGTAGCGCTGCACATCGTCAGTATTTGCTGGTGGCCCTGAATAAGTCTCGCCGGGTTGAGAAACTAGCGGTGGAGTCGGGTTTTGTTCAACTTTTGCTGCGCTGCCACCACAAGCACTGAGCAATAGGGTTAGTAACGCAGTCAATCCAAGTTGTTGTATTCGGGAGGGAAATAATAACCTCATATTTAGCTCCCTTTACAGTAGTTAGCGGCATCGGCAAATACCCGTTTAATCTGATATCCACTTCCTTCGAAGTTATCCACCATTGCATCTACTTGTGCCCAATCTTCACTGTCTTGTGGTGCGCGCAAGCATACATTTTGAAAGACTTTTTTAACCTGACATTGAGAAAATTGTGCGCTGTGGGCAAGTTCTTGGCCCATGCTTTTAGCACCGTATCCACTACCTGGAAGACTCGCATCCCAACCCAAGTTTTTATTTAAACCTGCTCGCCAATAGTTGTCCCATTTGTCATCTTGAATCATAAATCCATAGGGGAAGTTATTGCCATTGATTTGGTGTTTAGCGGTGACTCTTGAACCGGTTTCTGGATCTACTTGACCCTCTGTGTTGTAACTTAAGCTGCCGTTTAAACCGTCAGGGTCGGTTTCGCTATCGTAGTTATATTCATAATACGCAAATGCCTGCGCTAAGGGATCCATTCCAGAGTGACAGCCAATACAGGAATTTAAAAATATTCGGCTATCACCACCGGGGCTTCGACTCACATCCTGTCGAATGCGATCAGGCACGCGGCTGGTGTCTTTCACGCCTTCCAAATCTGTGCATAAATGATTGATCAGGGTAAATCGGAACATGGCCCGATTCGTCCCGTCTTTGAAGAATGATTTTGCCGCAGCCCTGGTGGTTAACACCCCTGCGGTAGCACCTTCTGGTAATCCTGTGACCGCGGTTTGTGTCGTAGCAACTAGGCCGTCTTTGAGGTCAATCTCTTGATCCTCTAATGCCTGATAATGGGCGTTGTTATCTATGCCGTATGCAGGAATATCGAGTGTATTGTCGCCGACGTAAAGAATATTACCGCTTAATAACAAACGAAAATCTACATCATCCCTAGCCATGCCTATAACGGTTGCCGTGTAGTCATTCAAAGGTGCAAAAACGTCAGCTTCTTCATTCGTCCAAGGGGTCACCCAGTTTTTCAGGGTAACATTGTAAAAAGCCGAATTATCCATGGCTAAATAGGCGGCCTCTGAATTTTTTCCTAGCTCAATCAAACTGCTCATCTGTTCGAGAGTATTAGAGGTCGCTGGCACGCCCGTTAGGCGATTGTGCATGCGCTGAGCTTGTTCGGTGGGGCCAGCAAAAACACTCATGCTGAAGCACATAAGGGATAATGAAGCCCAACCAAAAAAGTGTCTAGTTAGTTTTTGCAGGAGGAATCTATACTCTCCCTTTTCTGATATTGCTGTTTCCAAGCTGGCGCTCCTCAATACGATACATCTAAAAATAGTCGAATTTGCCAGCAAGGGTAAATATGACAGTCTACTATTGGGTGTTAATTTTAATACCCAAATTACTTTTGGATTAAACAAGCTCAACAAATTATGAGGTTGTTTTTCAGATGGTCCACTCCTAAATAACCTTACGAATTCAGTTGCTCAACTTCACATCTTGAACCTAAGTTGTTGATCTTAAGCTAAGTAGCAGTTTTTAGGCCAGCCCAGTGATTACCGGCATTTGAGACTATTGTTTAGACTCCAGTGGCAGCAAAAGCAATAAATTAGTCTTTATAGCACTACACGAAATATTAAAAGTATTTACTTTATCAACATAGTGCTATGAAAAAATAACAGAAAAACAGTAAGATACTGCATATTGATGAGGAGTTTGATGGCGTGTTGAATCCGCTACACTCATAATAGCGTTAGCGCTGCATAGCGTTTTTATTCGTTTTTTATCGCTGTTTTATTCGCCCAGTGGATTCAATTAAGGTATTAAAAACTATCACTATGCATCAATCCTTAAATTGTTTTGTTAATCACTTAATGAAACACTTTAGCCCATAGAATACCGTTGAATTGTGGTTCAAATTAAATTGAACGAAGGATGTATTAACTGGTATCGGCGAGTTGTCGTGAAGCAGAGACAGTTTAAAGTTTTATGCTTACGATGGATAATTAATACTTTTGAGCTCCACAGAGCTTGAGTAAATAGTTAACACTCTAATCCAGTTGCGAAACAGTTAGTTTCCAACAAATGAAGGTTCAGCGATATTTATGTCACGTATTTTTAGCCGCACAGCAACAGAATTGATTCGCAACACTGCACTTTGTGTAGTTATCTGCTTTTTATTAGTGAGTTGTGGCGGGGAAAATCAGTTAATTTCGTCATCTCAAGAGCCCGATCCCGTGGTTATTGATGTACCTATAGCTTATGTCAAACGCCCGTTACCTTTAGATGAAGATGGCGTGTTAATCACTGACGACTTAAGACAACCTTTTGAATTTTTGCCCGGAGCGGCTTTATATATTAAGCCCCGTGCGTCCGCCAGTGCAGTGGAAACTAACATAACGGACCGCGCTTTTTTCACTGCAGAACAAATCGAACAAGCTACAGAACAAAATCCCTTAGCTGGTTACGACGTGAAAGATGTGGATGTGTCTTATGATTCTGAACGATTAGTGTTTGCTATGCGCGCACCGGAAATTGAAGGGCTAGATGATGATCAACAACCAACTTGGAATATTTGGGAATATAACCGTATTTCTGACCAATTGCGTCGGGTGATCAGCTCTGATATTCAAGCCGAAGAAGGGCAAGATACCGGGCCTACCTATTTGCCCGATGGTCGAATTGTATTTAGCTCAACCCGTCAAGCAGGGAATCAGGCAATATTATTAGATGAAGGCAAACCTCAGTATCTTGGTTTAGACGAAGGCTTAGATGAATATGCGTCAGTGATTCATGTGATGGAGAGTGATGGCTCCAACATTCAGCAAATATCTTTCAATCAAAGTCATGATTTGGATCCGGTTGTACTAACGAGTGGTAAAATTTTGTTTAGCCGTTGGGATCAGGCTGGCAATAATAACAGCATCAATCTTTATCAAATGAACAGCGATGGCTCCGGTCTCGAGATTCTGTATGGCCGTCATAGTCATGCTAGTGAGCGCACAACCCAAAGTTTGCAGTTTGTAAAAGTCAGAGAATTACAAGATGGCAGCATATTAAGTGCGATCCGTCCGTTTGATAGTGACACTATTGGTGGTGATTTTGTCAGTATCGATTACATGAATTACATCGACAACAACCAAAGCATCGCTTCGCAAACAGGTTTATCTGGACCGGCACAAACCCCAGCCCTTTTTGATAATATTGTTATTGATGGCAGCCTTTCGTTGGGTGGCCGATTTGCATCAGTTTATCCACTGTGGGATGGCAGTGGACGAGTTATTTTTAGCTGGAGTCAATGTCGCGTTTATGATCCAGAGCAAGAAATTGCTGAGGGTGAAGTAGTTGAACGTAAAATTTTACCCTGTGACGATAGCCATCTTGAAAACCCAGATATCCAAGAAGCGCCGCTGTTGTTCGGTCTTTGGATGTATGACGGCAATGAAAATACCCAGCTTCCTATTGGTGTGCCTGTTGAAGGTGAAATGTATACCGAAGCGCTGGCGATGGAAGAGCGTGCTTTTCCTGGCAATGCACAAATAGCGGATGAATATGAACAAGCCTTGGCTGATGAAAATCTAGCAAAAGTGCATATTCGTAGTGTCTACGATTTTGCCGGTCTGGATTCTTCTGCACAGGGAATCGCGGCGATGGCCGATCCTACTCAAACACCGGTATTACAGCGTCCAGTGCAGTTTTTAAGGGTAGTCAAATCGGTTTCGATTCCCGATGACGAGGTGAAAGATTTTAGTAATTCCGCATTTGGTCGCAGTCGCAGTCAATTGATGCGTGAAATTATCGGTTATGTCCCTGTTCAACCTGACGGTTCAACCATGTTTGAAGTACCGGCAAATTTACCACTGGCGCTTAGTTTGGTCGATATTGATGGCAAGCGGGTGGGAGCGCGCCACCAAAACTGGTTACAGTTTGCTCCAGGTGAGGTCAAAACTTGTAACGGTTGCCATACACAACAAAGCACACTGCCCCACGGTCGTTTGAGTGCTGAAGCCGAATCCATAAATTTTGGCGCGACTTCCACAGGCGTTCCTTTCCCGAATACTAATCCAGCGTTATTTGCGGACTTGGGTGAAACCATGGCGCAAACTGCAGCCCGGATTAATGGTGCCGATTATCCACAACCTGACTTAGAATTTGTTGATATCTGGACTGATCCTGCGATAACCACGCCAGCGGAATCATTTACTTATTCCTACGCCGACTTATCCTCACCGTTGCCAATTACTGCAGCCTGCGCGACAAATTGGACAAACCTGTGTCGGATTCAAATCAATTATCCCGAATCTATCCATCCCATTTTTGAGGTAACACGTGAGGTGTTTGCTGATGATGGTGTCACGGTAGTCGAAGATAACACCTGTGTGAGCTGTCATTCGCCAACAGATGAAGCTGAAATGCCTCGAGTGCCTGTTGCTCAATTAGATTTGAGTGGTTCGGTTTCTACCGACAACCCAGATTATCTCACTAGCTATCGTGAACTGATGTTTGCCGATGTTGAGCAAGAATTAAATGAAGGCGCCATTGTTGATCGCCTAGTACAGGTGTTTGATGCCAATGGTGACCCCGTTTATGAACTAGATGAAGATGGAGAACTAATTCTTGATGCTGAGGGCAACCCAATTCCAATCTATCGAACGGTAACTGTGGCCAATACTCTAAGCACTAATGGAGCTCGCAGCAGCGCAGCCTTCTTCACGCTCTTCGAGGATGGTGGCAGTCATCAGGGATGGTTAACTAAATCTGAACTGAAACTAATCGCTGAATGGCTGGATATTGGCGCTCAATACTATAATAATCCCTTTGCAGCTCCGGCAGATTAGTTGATGGAAAGTATGGCAAAGTGGATCGCCCTTATCGGGTTAATGTTAATAATAAATACGGCGCATGCCGAAGAACAGTTGCCTGAAGTGCAAATTGTTGAGCCTTATATCGATATGCGCACAGGACCCGCTGTAGGTTATCCAATTTTTCACGTAGCTGAAAAAGGCGAATGGATCAGTATTCTTAAACGTCGCACTAGTTGGTTTAAGGTACGCACTCAAAAAGGCAAAGAAGGTTGGGTGTCGTTAGATGAACTCAAGCTTACTGTGAGCAGTCAGGGTGAGCCTGTACAGATAGAAGATGGCAGTTTTAGTAGCTATCAACAACGTGATTTTGAATTGGGCGCCAGCGGTGGCTCACTAGAAGGTGTGCCGTCGTTAAGTATTTTTGGTGCTTGGGTCGTCACCGAGAATATTGCCGCAGAACTGAGTTATAGCCAAGCATTGGGTGACTTTTCTGAAAACCAATTTGGGTTGTTAAGTGTGACCCACACAACGTTTCCAGAGTGGCGCTTATCGCCGTATTTCCGCCTTGGTTTTGGACAAATTAAAACCAAGCCTACAGCTAATTTAGTGCAATCAGGTGAAGAAACTCGAACCAACGATTTATTGGTTGGTGGGATTGGGGTGCGGTATTACCTAGCGCAGAATTTTGTCGTGAAATTCGAATATCAAAACTTACTTGCGCTGACTGAGCGTGATGAAAATGAGGAGCTTGAAGAGTGGAAACTCGGATTTGCAGTTTTTTTCTAGGGGTCATTTTAATTAGTACAGGCAATTTTGCTTATGCGCAGGCAGATGATCGAGCTGCGGTACAAAACGTGATTGAGCCTGATCTAAAACGCAGAGATATAAATGAGTCGAATATTGATACTGAAGATTTCGAAATTGGCTTATTCGCTGGCGTGATTAGCATCGAAGACTTTTCATCTAGCTCATTAGTTGGAGCACGATTAACTTACCACATTAATGAAGATTTTTTTGTGGAGGCTAGTTATGGTCAAGCAACAGCAGGCGAAACGAGTTTTGAGTTATTAAGTGGCGGCGCGCCTTTCTTAACTGAAGACGAACGAGAATATAGTTATTACGACCTGTCACTGGGTTATAACCTCAATGGCGAAGTGTTTTTAAGCCGTGATTGGGTGTTCAACTCTGCCACTTATTTTACGCTAGGCGCAGGTAGTACAGAATTCGGCGGCGATAATCGTTTCACCGTCAGTGTAGGAGCAGGGTATCGGTTGTTATTAACTGACTATTTTGCAGTACATGTGGGGCTAAAAGACCACATTTTTAATAGTGAAATCATTGGCGAAGAAAAAACAACGCACAACATCGAGTATGGACTCGGTGCCACGTTTTTCTTTTGAGCCTAATAAATAACAGAATATTTGACGGAGTATTGTCATGAATTCAAAACCCTTATCTAACTTTGTTTTATTGTTTATCGCTGTGATGTCTTTAACCATACTAACAGCCTTTACCGCAGGAGCTGCCGAGTTGCAATCAGCGCCAGATTTCACCTTGAAAAGTAATAGCGGTGAAAATTTGCGACTTGAAGAGCAGCAGGGCAATGTGGTCATAGTCAATTTTTGGGCTTCTTGGTGTGCTCCTTGCCGTGAAGAGTTACCGCATTTTGATGCTATGCAAAAAGAATATGAAGATCTTGGTTTTACCGTTTTAGCCGTGAATGTTGATGAGTACCCTGAAAAAGCGAATAACTTGCTCAATGACATTCCCGTTAGCTTTCCGGTCTTGTTCGATAATCAGGATCAAGTGAGCAAGCTTTATGATGTAAGAGCAATGCCAACGACTGTGATAATCGACCGTGATGGTAATAAACGTTTAACCCATTACGGTTATAAAAGCGGTGACGAAGCTAAGTATGAGAAGGTCGTTAAAGCGCTACTTCGAGAGTAAGCACTTACTTTTATAATTGGCTAGATTTTAAAAAATAAAATACACAAGGATTGATGATGAAAAAACAACTGCTTCGATACAGTATGGGTGGCTTGATTTTCACCAGCGTGCTGTTTGTCAGCGGCTGTGCAACTTCCATTGAGCCATGGGTGAAGCCCTATGAACGCGACAATTTGGCTGACCCAATTATGAGTGCAAATCGCAATCCTGTATCTTTTAGTTATACAATGCATGCGTTCCAAGCGCGCGAAGGTGCTCGTGGTGCGGAAGGCGGTGCTGGTGGTGGTTGTGGGTGCAACTAGGGTGAACACTAATATGAACAACCCCAAGCTTGTTATTTACATCCTAATGCCATTGTTGTTGATGGTTTCTAGTACCAGTTACGCAGCAGTTTTACCGCAAGAACGTGCTGATGTGATGTATCACTCCTATGAAGGCGATGGTATGTCCATTGATGGCCCATCGGTGTTGGTGCGCAAACAAATCGGTAATAAAGTGTCGGTTTCAGCAAACTACTATGTAGACATGATTTCCGGCGCATCCATCGATGTATTAGCCACAGCCAGTCCTTACGAAGAAGAGCGCACTGAACATAGCGTGGGGGTTGATTTCCTTCACAATAAAACCTTAATGAATCTTAACTTTACCAGCAGTTCCGAAAACGATTTTGAAGCTCGGTCGGTGCATTTTGGTATTTCTCAAGATTTTTTCGGCGACTTAACCACTTTAAGCATGGGTTATTCAAAAGGTTGGGATGAAGTGGGCAAACGCGGTGATGACAATTTTCTTGAAGAAGCTGAACGTCAACAATTTCAATTCGGTATAACCCAAGTACTCACAAAAAATATGATTGTTGGTATCAACTTCGAAAACATTTCAGACGAAGGTTACTTAAATAATCCCTATCGTGCAGTGCGTTATGTTGATCCGACCGCCGATCGGGGATATCGTTTCGAAACGGAAGTTTATCCAAATACCCGTACCAGTAACGCCGCCGCAATCAATCTGAATTACTATTTACCTTATCGAGCCAGCATTTATGGTGAAGCGAGAGTCTTTTCAGATACTTGGGGAATAGATGCCAATAGTTACAAAATTGGTTATATCCATACCTTTGGTGACAATTGGATTTTGGATTTACGGGTTAGGCAATATCAACAAGGTAATGCTGATTTTTATCAAGATTTATTTGCTCGCAGCGCTGAATTTAATTTTCGTGCCCGTGACAAGGAAATGAGCTCATTTAAAAATACCTCTGTTGGTTTGAGTGTCAGCTATGAATACCGATTTTCTCAGAGTTCTTGGGTAAAAAAAGGTACGATAAATTACGAATTAGACCATCTGCGCTTCCAGTATGATGACTTTAGAAATGTTTTGGCCGATGCACCTGTTGGTGAAGAACCTTTATTTGAATTTTCTGCCAATGTGACACGCTTATATGTGTCGTTTTGGTATTAGGGAACGAGATGAAACTGATGACTTTACGCACTTTTATGCTGACTACTTTATTGTTCTCGATTGTATTTCAAAGCAATGCGCAGCAATCAGATGTCACTGAACAACAGACGGTTGCAAAGCAATTACAACAATTAAGAAAAGAGGTGATTGCGCTTAATCGAGATTTGTTTGTACTTGAGGAAGATTTGCTTTTCCCATCAAGCACTCAACTTGTGGTGTACCTTTCCGTGGATGTAGGTACTTACTTCAAGTTAGATGCGGTGGAATTGAAAATTGACGACAAAGTCGTAACCGAATACCTCTACACAGACCGTCAAGTCGATGCGCTCTACCGTGGTGGTGCGCAACGCTTACATATTGGCAATTTAGCACAAGGGAAACATCAGATTAGTGCGTTTTTTATTGGCTTAGGTCCACAAGGGCGTGAATTTAAAAGAGCGACTAGCTTAACCTTCACTAAAGACTCCGATGCCAAAGCGTTGGAGCTCAATATTAATGACCAAACTGGGAAGCAGCAACCTGAGTTTACAGTGGTAGAACTTTAGTGATTGGAATTTTGTTCAATGGTTAAAAAGTTTTTAATCCTACGAAATTCAATGTTGTCAGTGTTCGCCTGGCTGATGCTCAGTGGACCGGTTTTGTCGGCACAAAAATGTGACACCGTCTTAGTCGATAAAGCATATCAAGAAATTTTGTATTTCTACTTCCAACACGACTTCTATCAAGCCTTAACCCAATTTGAGATACTCCAACAAGCCTGTCCCGACTCGTTATCAAAAATTACCCAGCCAGGAGTCGATCCGCAGCTACTCAAAGGTGGCATTAGCTTAGCTTATGGCCTAGATGACCAAGCGGCTGAGATTTTTAATCAGTTATTGACTAAAGCCGCAACCTTGGAGACACAAACTCAAGCTTGGTTTTTGTTAGGTAAATCATTGTTTGAAAAGCAGCAATACCAAGCTGCATCGACTATTTTGAATAAGATCAATATAGATAATGCTGACCAATATCTACAAACACAAGACAAAGACCAATGGTTATATATGCAAAGTCAGCTGTTCAATTGGCAGACCAGCCAATCTATTACTGTGGCTCGGGACAACAGCTATTGGTTAAATGAATTATCTGATGATTCGGTTTTTCGCCAATACGTGATTTATAATCAAGGTTTGCATCAACTTCAATCTAATCAGTATGTGCAAGGGATTGAAACCTTAGAACAAATTGGCTTATCCGATAGCAGTTTTTTGGACGACTTGCTAGGTGGATGGTGGTCACCGTTAACCGTAGTCGACCAAACTGAAACCGATGCACTGCGAGACCGAGCTAATCTAACAATTGGCTATGCCCATCTTAAAAATCAGCAAGCATTAAATGCATTAGACGCCTTTAATCGAGTTCGACTTGATAGTTTAGATTCTGACTCAGCATTACTTGGTTATGGTTGGGCTGCCGCGCAAAGAGAAGAATATCAAATCGCTTTATCGGCTTGGCAACGTTTACAACAACAACCGCGCAGCAACGAATATGTAATGGAATCGTATTTGGCTTCAGCCTATGCGTTTGAACAGGCATTTGCACCGACTCAGGCATTGGATAATTTACAGCGAGGATTAAAACGCTTTGCCCTAGAAAAAGATTTTTTACGTGCCCATCAACAGGAAATTGACGACCAATATTTTATTCAATTGGCGAAGACCAAGGATTGGTCACTGCAAATACCTGCCCATTTATCATCGATAATGCTCAGTAGCGCATTTCGGAATAAAATAGCTTGGCTGGAAGAGAGTTTAACTCTGCAAGCGCGGTTTGAACGCTGGCAACAGCAGCTTGATACATTCAGTCTAATGTTGGATGAGCGTCAACAAGAAGCGCAGTCACGACAGCAGGCCCTTAAACAAAACGATTTATTGTCTAAATTGCAACAATACCAAATGTTACGAGATTCGCTGCAGGCGAAGTTAGTACAATCTTCAACTGAGCCCAAAATATTAGCCGAGCAGCAAGAGCTGGATTGGCAAGCACGACTTGAACGCGCTCAGCAACGACATAAAGATGTTAGTGATGCTTGGTTAACGTTGAATAAAAAACCTTTGAAACCTCTCTATGCAGACCGTCTAAAACGGTTAGAAGGAATAATGATTTGGAATGCTTCTGAGTCTTACTCTAAAAGACGTTGGCAAGCACAGAAATTGTTAAACGAATTGGATGAATTGATTGCGCAAACCGCACAACAGCAAGCACAACTCATCGCTCGACTAAATCAGACACCTGAATACCCTGCGCAGCGACAACGGATCGCACAACTACAAGAAAATCTTGAGGTGCAGCAGCGACGCAATCAATCTATACAAAGCCAACAGTTGGCAAGTTTAAATTTGTTATTTGTGGAACAAATAAACCAACAAATTGCGCAATTGGAAAGTTATGAGTTACAGGCCCAGTTAGCCGTAGTAAGACTTAACGATAAAGCCTATAGAAAAGCCGAAGCTGACAAACAGGGGGCAAAACAATGAGCCAACCTGTTTATTTTTCACGACTATTTTCAGTCCGTACGCTTCGTTCGTTAGTCTTGCTTATCAGTACTTTTTATTTGCTCGCGTGTGCAGGCATGTTTGACGAACCACCAGCGGTCAATTCTGTGGAAAAACGTAAAACGCTGGGAGAATTCTACTTTGAGCCTGTGACTTTGAATCATGACCCCTTGCCCGATCAGGGACTAAAGACATTGCGCGATGCGTACGTGAGTTTACTGGATATCGTCGAGGATCAAGAAACCATAAAAATCGTACAATATCGTCTGGCGGATTTAGAAGTATTGCTCGCTGAGCAACAGCAAGAGGTTGGTTCCGATCCCATGGATAGGGGTGTTTATGACCTTGCAATTGCCCAATATCAATCAATTTTGGAACGTCATCCTGAACAAAAGGAAAATGCAGAGGTTCTTTATCAATTAGCCAAGGCCCATGATTTGCAAGGTGAGTCGCAGCAGAGTTTGCAAGTAATAGATAGGCTTTTAAGTAAATACCCTCACACCCTTTATTTAGCTGAATTGCAGTTCAGACGCGGTGAAATTCTATTCAACAATAAAGATTACAGTGCGGCTATTCAGGCTTATCAGACCGTGCTCGAACAAGGCCCTTATACTGACTACTTCATGACCGCAGCCTATATGTTGGGCTGGAGCTATTTTAAAGTCGAACTTTATCAAGACGCGTTATTGGCCTTTACTCAACTACTGGATCAAAAATTACCCAATAGCGTGATAGATTTTCAGATGTTGAGACAATTGAATGCTGAACAGCAATTAGAAAAATTGCCGGTTGGAGAAAAGCGGCTAGTCAACGATAGTATTCGTATCATGGCGCTGCTGTTTTCATATCAAGGCGCTGAGCAAAGTATTAAAGCTTTCTATCAGCAAGTAGGCGAACGCCATTACGAAAATTTAGTTTACGACCGTTTAGGTCAACAATTTTTAAACGAAGATCGCTTTAGAGATAGTGCTTTAGTGTATCGAGGTTTTACTGACGTTCATCCAGAGCATAATCAAGCGCCGGTGTTTGCGGTAAAACAAATTGATGCATACATTATTGGTAAATTCCCAACATTCGTATTACCGGCCAAACAAGATTTTGTTGACCAATACGGTATTAACGGACCATTTTGGCAAGATTGGGGACAACTGATTCAAGAAGAAGTAAAACCTTTCTTGAAAGCTTATATTCAAGAACTTGCGCAGTACGAACATAGTAAAGCGCAATTGTTAACCAAGGCCGCCAATCAACCAACGGAAGAGCAGTTAGATAAGGTAGATGACAATCGTCAAAAAGCACAAATTGCTTACGCTCAGGCGGCTAGTTTGTACCGCGAGTTTATTGAAACCTTTCCTCACGATGACTTAACTCCGCAAATTACCTTCAATTTGGCAGAAAGCTTATTTGAAGCTCAAAATTATCAACAAGCCATCACCGCCTATGAAAGATATGCTTACGAATATCTTAATGAACCCAGAGCTGCAGAAGCAGGTTATGCGGCGATTTTATCATTTAGGGCTCTACGAGAAACCTTGACTGATGTTGCCGCGCAACAACACTGGCAGGATGAACAACTTGCTAGCCAACAACAATTTGTCAGTCGATTTAGTGATGATCCTAGAGCCGTGGATGTGCAGTATGACACCATGCAGCAGCTATTTGATTTACAACGTTATTTACCAGCAATCAAAAGCGCAGAAGTTGTTTTGTCTTGGCAGCCAGAGGTCAGTGAGGAACGAAAAATGGCCGGTCAATTAGTGATTGCCCATAGTGAGTTTGCGCTGCAACAATATCAACGAGCTGAATTGAGTTACGAACAAATTTTGGCTGAATTAAACCAAGATGACCCTCTTTATAAGGACATGCTTGAACGATTGGCCGCCAGTATTTATAAACAGGCGGAAGGGAATCTCGCAAAACAATATGTCGCCTTAGCAATCGAAGACTTTTTGAGAGTCATTGCCAAGGCTCCTACCAGTAGCGCACGTGTTAACGCACAATATGATGCGGCAACCTATTTGATGGAATTGAAGCAGTGGCCAGAAGCAATAGGGTTGTTAGAAGACTTCAGAGTACGTTTTGCAGCCCATTCGTTGGCTGAAAACATACAAGATAAACTGATATTTGCCTATCAACAAAACCAAAACTGGTTGCCTGCCGCTAACGAATTGAAACAATTGTGGCAAGCCAATCCAGATTCAGAAGAAGGTCGCGAAGCTCTGTATATTGCTGCCCAATATTATCTCAAGGCCGAGCAACGGGATGCTGCACTTGATAGTTATCGCACCTATGCTCATCGTTATCCGCTGCCATTTAACCAAGTCACTGAAGCACGTTTTCAAATGAGTGAGTTTTATGCGCAAAGCAACGAACAGGCGAAACGACGATTTTGGCTCAAAAAGCTAATTCAAGGTGATGGGCAAGCGAGTGAAGCCCGCACAGACCGTTCACGCTATCTTGCAGCAATGGCTTCTATGGTCTTTGCTGAGGATGACGTACAGGCGTTCAACCGCGTCAAGTTATCCTTGCCCTTGAACAAGAGTTTAACTAAAAAACGCCAAGTATTAGATAAAGCGCTCGATTCTTTAAATGCAACACTGGAATACAAAATCGCTGAATTTAGTACAGTGGCTAATTTTAAAATTGGTGAAATATATGGACAGTTAGCCCGGGACCTAATGGACTCTGAGCGACCTAAAGGCTTGTCTGAGTTGGAATTGGAGCAATATAATATTCTTCTTGAAGAACAAGCCTATCCGTTTGAAGAGCAGGCTATTGGTATCCATGAAGCGAATATTCAGCGCACTTGGCAAGGGGTATACGATCGCTGGGTGAAGGAAAGCTTCGATGCGTTGCGTAAACTGTTACCTGGCCGTTATAACAAACAAGAACAGTTATCGGAGGCCACCAATGCGATTTTCTAACGCGCAGGTAACGAACAAATTTTGGCATTCTGTTGGCTGTTTTTATGCACTATTGGGCTTGATTGTGTTGTTACCTGGTTGTGCCAGTATGGACAGTCTTTTTAGCTCGCCATCGACCTCTGAATCTGCGTCTCAGGAAACGTTGAGTGAGCAACAAACTAATAGCAATGCTATAACCCCAGAAGTTGCCCCTTTGGATCCCATGCAGGTCAAGATTTTAGCATTAAAATCCCAACCAAATTTATATTTGTCAGGCTCTACTGCGGTAAAAGCGTCAGTTAAATACCAATTTGACCAAGCCCTTGCCGCGAAGCAGGCGGGAAACCTCAAACAGGCCAACCAGTTATTGCAAAAATTGATTAGCCAAGAACCCACATTATCCGGTCCTTGGGTACAGTTAGGTGATCTGAAAATGCAACAATTTGCAGACACCGAGAATAACCACGAAGAACAAAAAAAAGCCTATTTAGTTGCTGCTAAGGCGGATTATGAAACGGCCCTTGGCTTGAACCAACATAATTATTTTGCGCATAATCGTTTAGCCAAAGTATTCCGAGAAATGGGCGAGTTTGAGCTAGCTGAACAGCATTATCAATATGCTATTAGCAGTTATCCTGCTTATGACAATGCCTATTTAAACTTGGGAATATTGTATGATTTGTATCTGGGTAAAAAGCAACTAGCACTTGAAAACTACGAGCTTTATCAAGGGTTACAGGACAAGCCTAAACGACAAGTTAGGGGCTGGATAGCTGATTTACAGCGGCAGATTGCAAAATCTCAAAATGGAGTTAACAAATGAAAATTAGACCCAAAATGTTAAGCTTCTCATTCATTACTTTGTTCAGTTCTGTTAGTGTGTTTGCGCAATCTGAGCAGCAACCCTTAGATACTAATCAAGACGAGACAAAATCCAATCAAATAGTCACTGAGGTAAACGGAAAAATACTGATCCAAGATACAATTCGAGGTAATAGGGAACAGCCAAGAGTGTTATCAATTGTGCCTTGGCAACCTCCGCGAGATAAGGCATCCCTACCGAGCCCTTTTGTAAAACGAATAGAACAAGACTTTATGCCGTTAGATCGTGAAGAGTTCACCCGCAAAGTGGAACACTTTGAACGCGCTACGGGTAAAAAATAAAACAATAACTGGCTAACAGCCGAGTAGTAAGTTATTAAAATGATTAACTGTGTGGATAATCACATACGCTAAAAACAGACAGTAATGCGTAGACTGTCGGTATTGCAAAATTAAGGTAATTTTATGGATATTATAGTTCGCTTCTTTCAAGAAGGTGGTTCCTTTATGTTTCCCATTGCTGTGGTTCTGGCATTAGGAGTCGCTATCGCAATTGAGCGCTACGTGTTTTTAAGCAAGGCGAAAAAAACCAATCAAAAAGCATTCAAGTTAATCGAACCTATGTTGGAATCTGCCAACTATGAAGGCATTTTGAATTTTGGCAAAACGAATAAAGCGCCCATCAGTCGCATCATTGGCGCCGGTATCGCCAGAATGTCGTTGAGCCAACGCCGTGAAGATATTGAATACGCCATGGAAGAGGGCTTGATGGAGACGACGCCGCGTTTAGAGAAGCGCACAGCTTACCTAGCTACATTGGCGAATATATCTACTTTGTTAGGCTTGTTAGGGACTATTATTGGTCTTATCGCTGCGTTTTCAGCCGTTGCAACTGCCGATCCATCAGAAAAGGCTAGCTTACTTTCACAAAGTATCTCTGTGGCCATGAATACAACTGCATTTGGCTTGATAGCGGCTATTCCGCTGTTGGCTTGTCATTCTATATTGCAAACTAAAACCACTGAGATTATTGATAGTATGGAAATGGCTGGGGTGAAGTGTTTAAACACCTTGATGGGACGCCAGGCAATTTCTACCCGTTCACGTAACACGGATTAATTCCATATGTTGGGCAGAAAAAAACGTCTGCAAAAGCAGGATGCGGAATTAGATATCACTTCATTTATGAATTTGATGATAGTTTTAGTGCCTGTGTTACTGATGATGATGGTGTTTTCTCGAATCACCGTTTTAGAACTGACGTTACCAGAACTTGGTGAAGCCTCAGAGCAAACTGATTTGGATGAAGAAGACAAACAGTTGGAAATTATCGTGCGTCACTCTGGTCTCGAAGTTTTTTATCCCCAAGGATATTTAGTTAAATCGATTCCAAACTTGGATCAAGAGTATGATTATGAAGCGCTGCAATATGTGTTAAAACAAATTAAACAAACGCTCAAAAATCAAGAATTGGAAAAGAACCAAGCCACATTGTTGCTAGAACATGACATACCTTATCAGGTCATAGTGGCATTAATGGATACCACCCGTTCATATGAAGACGTCGTAGTGGCATCTGTGGTTCAAGCTGAATTGTTTCCACAAATTTCATTGGGTGATGCGCCACTAGAAGACGTTTCTAACCAATCGAACCAAACCCCATAGCAGAGGATTAGCGATGAAAAAATCAGTACGCGCCTCTCGCATGGAGAGACATCACAAGCGCATGGCACAAACGTCCAAACTAAGTTTGGTATCGTTAATGGATATTTTTACGATTCTGGTATTTTTCTTAATGTTTAATGCATCAGATGTGCAGGTTTTACAAACTGATAAAAGTGTTAAATTGCCAGAATCTACAGCCGATACGGCAGCCCAAGAAACCTTAGTTTTGCTGGTAAATGCCCAGCATATTTTACTGCAAGGTCAAAAAATGGCTGACGTTGCTCAGGTGATGTCACAATCTGATGAGATCATTCCTGCACTCGAAAAAGAGCTAACCTATCAAAAAAGTCGCACAAAAATTATTGCGGTTGACAGCAGTGAAGAACAAGATCCAAATGAGATTGCTCGAGCGATTACCATAATGGGTGATCAGGCTATTCCTTACAGTTTACTTAAAAAAATAATGCAAACTTGCGCGCAAGCGGGCTATACCAATATATCTCTTGCGGTAGAGCAACATCTACCAGCTGAGGGGGATAAATGAGTTCCCTAAGTCATTATCAGTTTAGAAGCCAGTTGCCCTGGTCTTCTAGTGAGCAGGAAAACAAATTTTTCAGCAAATTAACCATTGGGGTTTTAGCGATTACCTTTATGCTGGCCCTAATCGTTAAATTGCAGCAGTTACCAGAGCAAACCCGAGAAGAAAAGGAGCGGGTTCCGCCCCAGTTGACTAGAATTATCGAGGCTCAAAAAGTTGAACCACCTAAACCTATAGAGCCGCCTAAACCCATTCCGGAAGAGATTCCTGAGGTTAAAAAAGAGCAGCCAAAAGAACCGCCCAAGCCACCAAAGCCAGAAAAAAAGGCAGAAAAACCGAAAGAAAAACCGCAACCTAAAGTCGAGGTGAAAAAACCAACTGACGCAGAATTAGCCAACCAAGCTAGGGAAAAAGCCAGTCAAAGCGGTTTGCTACAATTTACCGATGATTTGAACAGTATGCGTGAGCAAGCCAATATAAATAATTTGGCGGATACCGAAATGATCAAAGGTGCAGGCAAAACTAATGAACAGCAACGTGCTTTTGTGGGCAAAAAAGTGGCAGATAAAAGTGGCGGTTTAAACACCAGCGATTTATCAACTGACGTGGGAGCAAGAGGCCAATTAGCTGGCCGTAAAACCACAGAATTTGATGCCCCCAATGAAGGTTTAGCGTCTCTTGCTGCTAAAGAGCTAGTCACCGAAGATACTGTGCTAGGCAGTCGAGATATTGAATCGATTCGTAAAGGTTTTGATGTCAACAAAGGTGCCTTGTACACCATTTATCGTCGAGCTTTAAGAGATGATCCCAGTTTACAGGGAAAAATTACGGTTAACCTCGAAATCGCCCCTGATGGTTCTGTGACCAAAGTAAAACTGGTATCTAGTGAATTGGACTTTCCAGAGTTGGAAGAAAAGTTACTTAATCGGATTCGATTGATGAACTTTGGTGCTGATCAAGTAACCGCTACGATTTTGGATTACTCCTTAGACTTTTTCCCATTTTAATTCTCAATATCCTGCAACACGGGCTTTAGCTCGCGGTAAACAATTCAACCTATCCACGGCATAAATGCCGTGCTACTAATGTCCTGTAGCATGGGCTTTTGCCCGTGGCGTATACGATTCAAACAAATCACGGTATAAATACCGTGCTACTAATGTCTGTAGCACGGGCTTTCGCCCGCGGTGACCAATTCAACCAATCCACGGCATAAATACCGTGCTACTAATGTCCTGTAGCATGGGCTTTAGCTCGCGGTAAACAATTCAACCAATCCACGGCATAAATACCGTGCTACTAATGTCTGTAGCACGGCTTTTGGCCCGTGGTGACCAATTCAACCAATCCACGGCATAAATGCCGTGCTACTAATGTCTGTAGCACGGGCTTTCGCCCGCGGTGACCAATTCAACCAATCCACGGCATAAATGCCGTGCTGCTAATGTCTGTAGCACGGGCTTTAGTTCGCGGTAAACAATTCAACCAATTCACGGCATAAATACCGTGCTACTAATGTCTGTAGCACGGGCTTTAGCTCGTGGCATATATGATTCAAACAAATCACGGCATAAATACCGTGCTACTAATGTCTGTAGCACGGGCTTTAGCTCGTGGCATATATGATTCAAACAAATCACGGCATAAACGCCGCGCTACTAATGTCTGTAGCACGGGCCTTAGCCTGAGGGATCCCCACAG
>NZ_JAHKPT010000025.1:486584-509245 GCF_018860635.1 Aliiglaciecola lipolytica | reverse complement strand
TACTGTGGGGATTCTTCAGGTTTTAGCCCATGGGAGGCTTGTCTTCTTTCGCGTGGCTAAAGCCGCCGCCTACAATAGAAATATCGTAGCATGGCCTTTAGGCCATGGAATCTTGTATGTTCTCGCGGGGCTAAAGCTGCCGCCTACAGGGAGAGTTCATGTGGCATGGGGTTTAGCTCATGGAATGCAACCCGAACATATTGCCTTCCGTATCTATCGCAAGCACTATAAATCCGTAATCACCGATCGACATTTTTTGCCGTTGAACCTGTCCTCCGGCACTCTCAACTTTAGCTCCTTCTACTGCGCAGTCATCACAGGAAAAATAGACTAAGGTACTATTTCCGCCAGCAGGAAAATCTGGCATCTTCACGAGTGCGCCTGATGCGCCATATTTTTCCATGTCAGATGGGAAAGCGAGCATCTCTACACTGCCATCACTAGGATCGTTTAACGCTTCCAACTCTACATCAAATACTTTTTCATAAAATGCCTTAGCACGCTTAATGTCGTCGACATAAATTTCAAACCAACCAACTGGATTTTGCATAACTTTCTCCTATCAAAAGACTTCACTAAAACTTCGAGAAGTATAGGTCAAATTTTTAGTACCCTTTAAATTTAAAGGGTAAATCTACGAAATAAGCCATTGATACGCCGTACCATCCAGCGTGGATAATGAGTGGCATACTGGACTAACATTTTATTGGCCAATTTATCTAGAAATACCACGTCACCTTTCATCATAGCTTTATAGGCGTCGTTGGTGAGGGAATCTGGTTGTGCTTTTAGAAAACTTGGGATGTACTGTTCAACGCCATGGGCGCCACTCAACATCTTAGTTTCAGTAATCCCCGGACACACGCAAGTCACAGTTACGCCGGTACCTTTAAGATCTTCTGAAATCCCTTCACTGAACGACAAAACAAATGCTTTACTTGCACCATATGCACTAAAACTTGGGGTCGGCATAAAGCTGGCTATAGAGCCTACATTGACTATTCGGCCTTCGCCCTTCGCAATCATAGGGCCAACAAATACGCGGGTCATATTGACTAGGCTTTGAATGTTCAGTTGAATTAAGTTGTTGAGCGTTTCTACATCCGCTTGTTGAATGGGGTCTATTTGCATCATGCCAGCGTTATTGACCAAAATGTCGACTTCTATTTTATCGGTCATTAACTGTTCATATAACTTTTGTGCGCTATGTTTAAGGCTTAAGTCAGTGGGATATACATGACAAGTCACAGCATATTTTGCATTTAAATAAATCGATAATTCATTTAACTTTTGCTGATTACGAGCCACTAAAACCAGCTCGTGTCCGTGTTTGGCAAAGGTTTCGGCGAAACTCCTGCCAATCCCTTCTGATGCTCCCGTTATCAATACTGTGTTTAATTTGATCATAAAAAATCCTGTTTTATTCGCGCGCGTATTTTAAAAGTCATCAATTGAACTGAAAATTGTAGTCCAGATTGAACATAGCAGCTTTTTTGTTTGAGACCCAAGGGTATTCTTATTGAGTGTTTTTTGCACTATCGATTGGTTTGGCAGATGCTTCTTAACAATACATATTTACCAGTTTGACATAGGTAATTAAGCAGCTAGCTTAGTCGTATTGGTTGCTGTGTTGCAGTTTACAGGAAAGAACGTAAGCGAGAATGGCAATTTATAAAGGGTAGATACTCTCAATTTCGAAGAGCAGGTATTGGAGACTCAATCTGATGCGGTGTGAAATCAATATTTAGAATATTGATGTAAAAACGACAGACATTTCTATATGGGTAGGTGAGAAATCGTTAATTTAATTTTTTAACAAAACGAAAAAAAAGGCCCACTTACACGAATGCAAATGAGCCATTTCGGAGCTTGAACTAATTGCTATTTATAATTTGTAGCGAACGCCGACAAACACCTTGCGACCCCATTCTGAGTATGAACCTGGCACGCTACTAGTGCCGTTATAGCTATGCCAATTGTCATTTAATAAGTTATCTAGTTGCACATAGGCTTCTAAATTACTACTAAATGAATACGTAGCTGAAGCCGATACCCAAGTCATTGGATCAGCCGTTCCTTTGTATGGAGTTTCACTGACTAAATTAAGGGGGGACCAATGACTCAGAATGAAACTTTCAGTATGCGAGCCCGATAGACTCAAGCTCAGATTATCGGTGTTATACATTAGATTTAGTGAATAAGAAGTATCTGGAATTCCCGCCAATACCCCTATTTTTGTTCCGTCTTGATACGATTCTGTATCTATGTAGGTGTAGTTTGCATTAATACCAAAACCAGATTCAAAGAAATGTTGCAGTGAAAACTCATAACCAAGGACTTTAGCGGTATCTAAGTTTTTGGGTTCGAACACATTAAATGGAGTATCGACGTATCCAGTTTCTATCCAAGGTTGTGGATTTTCTACTGGGTAAACTGGGCGATTTGCTTGATCTTCCTCAGTGGGATAAACGTTTTGCCAATCTTGTACAAATCCCTTGATGTCTTTCTGGAAAATTGCAGCCGTTAATGCGGATCCCTCTGAAAAGTACCATTCTATGGATACGTCAGATTGTTTGGCTTTTACCGGCGATAGCTTAGGGTTTCCCACTCGATTTAGAGTAAACTCCCCCCATGCTGCTGAGCCATCGTCCACTTGGGTTGATAATTGGTTTAACGAAGCTCTGGCCATTACCTCGGCATAAGATAAACGCAGAAGTAAGTTGTCCGATAATTCAATAGCGAAATTGACAGAGGGGAGTAATTCGGAATAACTATTTTCCACTGAGATCGCAACCGGATCATAGTGTTCCACTACCCACACCCAAGCGGCTGGCGCACTGACTTTTTCGATTTCCCAAAGCCAACCATTTGACGTGGTATCAGTGTTAACATAGCGTAAACCAGCATTACCTGACCATTCCATGCCCGCTATTTCACCAAACAGGTTACCTTGAACGAAAAAGGATTTTGTATCTTCGACAACTTCGAAAGATTCGTTTGGATTGAAACGTCCTTCATCTGCATCTGAATATCCGTCGGGGTAAACCTCTCCGGTAAAGCGGTTGATGACATCCGGGTTGTTATCTGAGGCTTCTAAAGCTGCTTGATAAGCATCAATATCAAATCCTACAAATTGTCGTGGAAAGTCGCCTGAAACATCACTCAAAAAATCATCTATCGGAAAGCCTTGCACAACATCAACACCCGTATCTGCGAAAGTAAAAGGCGCATTACTGTATAGTGTTTGTGCATGTTGATTGTCTATTTTCACACGATCTTTACTACGTTTGTTATAAACAGCACCAAATTCAATACTTGAAACAATCGGCATATCTAAAAACAACTCGCCTATAAGTGACCCCCCAATAACTTCATCTTCAATATTCACTCCATTGGTTTGGGAATAATGCGGTCCGAACTGACTGTCGTTAACTAAGTCACCAACAGAGCTAATTGCATCATCCGCAAAATCTATTATAACGTTAGGTAAGCCGCCTTCTGTCAAGCTAAAAGTAGCCGTGTTTGGCACCCCACCTATGCCGTGGGCTACAACAAACTTATCTTTACCGCCGGCGTCGCGTTTAGCATTAGAAAGGTATACGTCACCGGTTACAGTAAAGTTATCGTTTACTTGAAATTTTCCATTTAAACCGACTTGATAAGTATCTACAACACGATGTTCGGTTATGGTCACTAATTCTGGAATCAGGTTATCCATGGTCATGCCAGTGACCATTGTTCCCTCTGGGTTTAGCTCAGTTGCAATTCCGCCAAAGGTAGCATCACGCCAACTCGACGCTTGACCTACCAAATAATATGACTCGGTATAACCTTGAGATGGCGCGTCTAAGCGAGTCCAAAGAAAGTCTGCATTAATATCAACCTTTGAACTGGGTTGATACTGGAAGGCACCGGAGAATGCCATACGTTTCTTTTCTTCAATTTGTGCGGTATAGGCGACAACATTAGGAATGATTAATTCGTTAGAAGCATCTTGCCAGTTAACCACACCACCATCGCTATTGTCATGATCCCAACCCCAATTGACCCCATAATTCAAATCTGAGAGTGAGTCCGTTCGTGTCGGTGTGTTGCTGTATAAAGCAGAAAACAGAAAGCCCATTGTTTCGTCAGCAAAAGTGTTGCTGCTTACCGCGGTAAATTTGTAGCCGTTTTTATCGGCTTTATCACCATAATTGCCCTCAACTGAGAACGATCCTTGTAACCCTTTGTTATCAAAAGGACGGGCCGTTCGTAAATCAATTGCCCCACCTATACTGCCCTCAAGCGTTGAAGCCTTAACAGACTTATGTACCCAAGCCTCTGAAATGACTTCTGATGGTAAGACATCAAAAGCGAATTCACGGCCGCTTTGATCGGTTGCCATAATACGACCATTAATGGTTACAATACTAAATTCAGGACCCAAACCGCGAATATTAACGCCTTTGCCTTCACCACCGCTTGTTCTGTCAATTGTTACCCCAGTAATATGAGATAGCGAGTCTGCAACATTGGCATCCGGAAAAATCCCCAGTTCTTTAGCTGTGATACCATCAACGATTGAATCACTAGAGCGCTTAAGATCTAAAGCTTTGATTAAGCTAGCTTGAGCCGATGTAACCGTTATGACTTCAGTTTCGTCAGTTGTGTTATCAATTGAGTCTTGTGCGTGGACATTAGTACAAATCAACGCCACGGCAATTGCTAACGATGTCTTGTTAAAGTGAGTATTCATGAAGCCCTCTTTGTATTATGGTGATGTAAACAAAAACAAACCTAACGAAACGATAACCAAGTTTAATTTAACTTTCAACATTTTTTAAACAAAATGTAACACAATGAAATGTGGTTGAGGCTTAATTGCAACATTTTTAATAGCATAAATTGAAGGTTTTACATTTTTATTTTGAGCGAAATATAGCCTGAAATGCCTGTGAATAAAAGTGTTGGTAGGTTTTTTGGGCTTACTCTGTATGCGTTAGAGAGATTAAACGAAGACTCTCAAAATTATTTTATAATATCGATTTTCAGAGGCAGATAAGTGAAATTGGTAACTGCTCATTTGTTTCAATAAGTTTCACTTCCGGCGTTTTTAAATGTTTAAGTGTCAGTTAGGTTAGATTTAAATTATAGAACGGGCTTTAGTTCGATAACGGAAGCGAAGATGTAATTGAAGCCTTTTAATTATGGAACGGCTTTAGCCCGTCAACGAAAGCGACGATGTAATAGGGGGCTTTAGTTCGTTAACGGAAGCGACGATATACTTGAAGCCTTTTAATTGTAGAAGGGGCTTTAGTTCGTTAACGGAAGCGACGATGTACTTGAAGCCTTTTAATTGTAGAACGGGCTTTAGCCCGTTTAAGTTATATCATTCAACTAAGCTCAATTTACTTCTTTTTCAAACGCTCTAGGGCCGCAGCAGAAAGTGCTTTTCCCGATAGCTTTGCTGCATAAATTGCGGCACCTATATCAGGTGGAAATTCTGGTCTTTGGATATGGTATGTGTCTGAAAACCCCTGTAATGCTTCGGAAAAGGGCTTAGTGATAATGTCGCTAGCGCTAAATGCACCGCCGGAGAAGCTAACTTTGACCTCTTCATCGCTTGAAAATTGTAATGCTTTACGGGTTCCCTCAACTATTTCAGCTAGCTGTTTACCTGCATCACTAAAGATCTGTTTAGCCAACAAGTCACCTTCTAAAGCTGCTTCAAACACAAGAGTCGATATTTGTGCTATTTTCCCTCTAGAGCCTTGCCATTTAGTTAGCACTAATGCCGACATATCCAGATCGTTGATAATATTAAAGGTTTCTTTTAACTTATAGTAAAGTGGACCTTTTATATCTCGTCCATCGCTCATACGTGAAAACAGCATCAGTCCTTTTCGACCAATCCAGTAGGCAGAGCCTTCATCACTGAATAGTTCTCCCCAACCGCCGCATCTTGCACTTTTACCGTTACGTTTACCGTAAGCAATGGAGCCTGTGCCAGCGATCATGTTAATACCATCTTGGCCTGCAAAGGCTGCAGCCCATGCATTGACCATGTCATTATCGCACTGATAGTTTTGTTGCGGTAGTATGATAGAGGGAAGCGTTGCTAAAATTGGATCTACTTCACTATCTTCGCCAAACGCCGGCAATCCCAGGAAACCATATTCTAGTTCATTAACTGTCTTATCAGCCTTTGAAAGTAATGCGTATATACCTTTCGCTATGACGGTTTTAGCACCTTCAATACCCACTTCAACGTGGTAGCACGTGGCTTCTTGGTGACTGGCTAGAACGTCACCATGAGCGTTGATTAACACAAATGCCGTCTTTGTCCCGCCACCATCTACACCTAAAAACATGGTTATCTCCTGAGAAACAATTAACTAGATTACAGAGTGTGAATATTCACACCTTTTACTACTCGATTTACGGTTCCTGAAGCGCTTGGGTTATCAGGCTTGTTCCCCACACTGAGCGCGTTGAAAAAACCAAACACTTGGGCGCAAGCAATAAAGGGTAAAAGCAAAAAACGATCCGATAGCCTTGCCATGTTATCAAACACAATTTCATTTTCTTGAGGGATCATTGGAATTGAATCTGCTCGTATGGTAAGAACATGCCCTGCTTCATCATCAGTATGTAATTCATTCACTAAATCAAGATCATATTGCCGCGTGAGTGGATTATTGGAGATATACACAATAACCAAGGTATTTGCATCTATCATTGCTTTAGGCCCGTGGCGAAATCCTAAGGGGGAGTCAAAACACGCCATAGTCTGACCGTCGGTTAATTCTAACAATTTTAACGCACTTTCTTGTGCTAAGCCTTTAAAAGTACCACTACCCAAATACACTACACGGCTGAACTTTTTATCCGCCAATTTCGATAGGGGTAAAATTTGGTTGTTTAAAAGTTTTGTCGTTGCAGCAACAGCCTCGTTAAGTCCGGTTTCGAAATTGTGAGTTGGACAGAATAAATAAAGTGCACTAAGCAACATAGAACTGAAACTAGAAGTCATGGCAAAACTGCGATCATTTGTTTGTTCAGGTAGATATAACGCGAGTTTATTATTACCTTCACAGCGCTTCGCAAGTTCACCATCACTATTGCAAGTTATGGCTAACTGATAACATTCGTCAACAAGTTGGTCAGCATATTCCAATGCTGCAACGCTTTCCGGACTGTTTCCTGAACGTGCGAAAGAAACAAGTAGT
Source organism: Aliiglaciecola lipolytica (assembly GCF_018860635.1). GTDB lineage: Bacteria > Pseudomonadota > Gammaproteobacteria > Enterobacterales > Alteromonadaceae > Aliiglaciecola > Aliiglaciecola lipolytica_A. The sequence continues at coordinate 502,034 of NZ_JAHKPT010000025.1, read as the reverse complement.
GTCGGCACCTTAGCCTGAAAATATTCTGAAGGGTTTGACACTAAGTCAGTGGTTGGAATAGCTTCCACTCGTTTATTCAACTCGTGCATTGCAATGGGAGTGACGCACTGGCCAACAAAGGCTGATGTTCCTGCACCGGTAAAGATAATGCGAATGTTCGGCTTGTTTAATATAGGGGTCAAAAAAGCTTCTATTTGTTGTTGCTGAGACTGCAGTAATTTCAAAGTTGCTTGCCAGCATTCTGGTTGTTGACTGATTTCTTTGGCTGTCCAATAGCCGTCTAATTGTGCTAATTTTTCTTCGGAAAAGTTTAGATAATTCATAGTTTGCTGAATTCCTTGATCAATTGACTGGCTGCGGGTTACAGGCGGCAGAGTATTGTTTTAGTACTAAAGATATTTTGTGAAATATAAACCCTTTAATTGAGTTATCAATTTCACCGGCAATTAGGGCATTGTGTTGCTCAGGCATATATTGACTGATAAGTGTGAGTGGCGGCGGGTTCTGTTCAAGATTTTCTATTAATTGTGAAAGCGCTTTATCCACATTTTTATCTGGCCAGTAATATCTTATTCTGTCGCTCAAACTGTATTTGCAATCCAATTCCTGTTGTCGGCTGTCTTGCGAGTAATATTTTTTCCAGTAACTATCGTTTGTATGCATCGCTGTTAATAGGGTGTTTTTCAGATTACTCCAATCATTAGCGGCTATCCATTCTTGCTCAATACACTCCAATGCAAAACAAGCTTCTCGGAACGCGAAAGTCAGCCATGGACCTACTTTTAATATTCCAAAATGTGCTGACACTAAATCCGTCAAATGTTGTTGTGTTTGATAGTCTGTGGAGTGGGCTTCGAATACCATATTTTCGTGATGGCTAATCATTTCACTCAAGTCATGGGCTTTCTCTGGTACAAAAGCATCAATTTTGTGCAAGCCAAATTCAACACCAGGTTGCACTACCAAGCCTATAATTCTCGGCCAAACATAAGACAATCCAGCTTCTGCAAAGGTTTTCTGATGGATGGCTATCGTCGTATTGGCATCTTCAACAGAGGTTAATTCCAATTCTTCTGAATCATCTTGAGTTCCACCGGGTACAGGTACTTCCGTTCCAATTACATAAACTGGCGCTTCGCTACCTGAATCTTTCCATGCTTTTTCTGCAACTAAGCAGAGTCTTGCAGCCCTTTTAGCAACGTCATGATCACCCAAAGGAATAGGATCATCACTGCAAGACATTGAACAATCCAAATGAATTTTGCCAAAACCAGCGCGAACATATTGATCAATTAGTATTTCTGATTTTTGCATTGCCTCTTCAGCGTCAAGATGCTGCCAGCAATTGGGACCTAAATGATCGCCACCCAGTATAATTCTATGTTCATTAAGACCGACACGATTGGCCATAGCAAGTACCATTTTACGAAAGTCTTTAGGCGTCATGCCGGTATATCCGCCATCTTGGTTAACTTGGTTAGACGTTGCCTCAAGTAATAAGGTTTCATTATGTAATAAAACATGTTGCATTGCAGCTTCTATTACTAACGGGTTAGAGGTGCAGACCGCGTATACTCCAGAGCATACCCCTTTTTTTTGCTGCTTTACCATATCTAATAATACTTTCATTTTACCTCCATTTTCGATGGGTATAGCCTATATTTGGCAAAATTATGGTGGATAAAGGATGGTATGTAAACATAAAAGTTACATTAAATTTCAGTTTGTCTGATTTTGATGGTTGTTTTTGTTGTTTTTGTGTCGTTTATTTGCTTTTAAACTAAAGGGTTACAAAATAATTGCTTTTTTATGTTTCATTTTGTATTGACAATGGTTTCATTGATAGCCAATATTGTTTCTGACAGACGGCTTGGTGTAGTTCAAATAAAAAATAAAAACTATGTCGTTTCCATATATCAGGTGACAAGGTGATACTCATGAATAAACACAAAACCAAAATATTTAGACAATCAACTTTGGCGTGCGCGGTAGTTTTAGGGCTAAGTGCGCCACAAGTTGGCGCTCAGCAAAGTGATGACAGTACTGAAGTCATCGTTGTGACAGCAGTTCGAGGTAGTTTAGAAAAATCTGTTTCCATAAAACAAAATGCGAAATCTTTAGTCGATTCAATTGCGGCTGAAGAGTTAGGGCGTTTCCCCGATGATAACGTGGCTGACTCCCTTTCACACATTTCAGGTATCACCGTTAGTCGGACTCGAGGGGGAGAAGCGCAATATGTCAATATTCGCGGATTAGGTCCAGAATTTAGTATTGTAACCCTTAATAACCGTATTCTTGCCACCGATGATGGAGGACGTAATTTTGCGTTTGACGTTATTCCTTCAGAAATGATCAATGGTGCCGATGTCTGGAAAACCGTTGAAGCTAAAGGAATTGAAGGAAGTATCGGTGGAGCTGTTAATTTGAAATCAGCTAAAGCACTCGATAATCCAGGGCAACACGGGGTGTTTTCTGCCACTGCAGATTACAATGATTTATCTGAGGAGGTGGGAAAAAAGTTTAATGCTATTTATAGCACAACAACAGATGACGAAACTTTAGGCTTTATTGTCGGTGTAACTCACGCAAACGGAAATGAGCGGGCTGATGATATGTTCGACAACTTTGTCTTTGGTGTACAAGATGAAATGTCCTACGATGTGAATGCTGACGGTATAATCAGCGCCAATGAAGAAAATTTAGTCATTCCTGGCTCCTATGCGCTTGGTTCTTATGCTACTGATTTTTCACGAACTGGTGTTACTTCAAACTTGCAATGGCGTCCAAACAATAAGTTGCAAGTTGGTGTCGATATCATGCTTACAAAGTTGGAAGCAGACTCCACCGGTTATACGCAATCATTCTACATGGCAGATGAAAGCGAGGCTCAAAATCGTTTATCTAATATCGTGCTAGATGGCAATGTTATCACTGCCATGGACGTAGCAGATGTAAGTATGGAGGTTGTGACGTTAGACGAACACCGTACCGTCGATACATCTTTGTTTGGTTTAAATGCAAAGTATCAATTAACTGACGATTTGATTGTTGAAGCAGATGTATACCGCTCTCAATCAGAGCGTGATTCAGGTGGCAAAAATACCTTTGTCGTAGCAGGGGCTCCTGGTGCACATAGCGGTCATTATGAACTTAATAATGGTGGTTTGCCGGATTATATCCCGACTTGGACCGAAGGCCGTAGTTCCAATGATTTTGGGAATGACGACTTTTCCCCCCATTGGGCGGCAAGAGATGGAAGTGATATCAAAGATACGGTTACCGGGTTTTCCTTGGATAGTGAATTGAGCTTTGACCATGATGTACTTGTGTCGTTGGACTTTGGGGCTGCTTATACTAGTCGCAATAAAACCAATACGGCTTACGATAACTACGAATATGGTGCTTGTAACTACTGTGGTTATCCGTTTACGTTTGGCGAAGTGGGTGCGGATGTGGTTCGTGACTTCCCGTACGATAATCTGTTTGCTGGTGAAGGGGCGAATATTCCCCGTTCTTTTCCGATTTTTAGCATCCCAGATTATGCTGCTGGCCTAGCGGCTTCTGATGGAATGACAATTGTTGATTACCTTGGCAATGAACGTACGTTTGGAGAAAATGAATCTGAGCTCTGGGAGCCTATTTACAACCCAGTTAATTCTTATGATATTGAAGAAGATACAACCGCATTATATTTACAAGCTAATTTTGAAGGTGATCGATGGTTTGCCAATGCCGGTCTTCGCTGGGTAAAAACCGAAGTCACGGCTATGTATTCTTACAACAATATCGAATTAATTCAGATTGTTAATCCAGACTCGTCGAACCCTTCTTGGGACGTCGAATACTCCGATAGCGCGGCACAAACCGCAAATGGTAGTTACAGTAAAATTCTGCCAGCAATCAATTTTGGTTTTCATATTACTGATGACTTGCTTTTGCGGGCTGCCGCGGCGCAATCCCTATCTCGTCCGACTCTCGATCAACTGGCCCCATTAACTACAGATAATGCGCAATCTGGGTTGTTTACTATGGATATCAGTGGAAATCCAAATATTGAACCTGTATTTTCCGACCAAGCTGATATGGCACTGGAATGGTATTTCGAAGAAGGTGGCTTGCTAAATGCGACAGTTTTTTGGAAAGAATTAGATGGTTTCATTACATCGAACACCACAAGAGAAGAAATTGCCGGAGAGAGCTTTCAAGTTACCCAGCCAATCAATGGTGATTCAGCCGAAGTTTTTGGTTTGGAACTTGGGGTTCAGAAATTCTTTGAAAACGGCTTCGGTTTTACGGCTAGTTATGCTTATACCGATACCAGTACTGTTGTAAATGGCGAAGATGCAGGCGCATTGCCAGGTGTTGCTGATACCTCTTACTCGTTCTCTGTAATTTATGAAAAAGACCGATTAAGTGCGCAGCTAGCGTTAGATTACACTGGTGATTTAGTTGTCGATGCATTTAGTCCATTGGGAGATGATTATCAGACGACCATGGAAGAAAGCAAGATTATGTCGTTGTCGGTAAAGTATGACGTAACTGATTATTTGCAGTTGTCAGTTGAAGGTCAAAATTTGCTTGATGAGTCTAATCGTAGCTTCCAAGGACGCCCCGATTTACCGGCATCTATTCAACTTTACGGTAGAACCTTTAAAGCGGGTTTGAGATACGATTTTTAATTAACGACTAATCGAGCCTAAGGCGTTTGCCTTAGGCTTTGAATCAATGGTTAAAGTTTTGAATTACATTTATTTACTAATACGCCAGTTGCGTTGCTCAATAATAAAAACAAGATAGGAAGATAAGAATGCAGTCAAAAAAATGGTTAATCTTTGCCATGGTAACCACGATTTCGTGGGGACTTTGGGGCGCATTAACTGCGGTATTTGCTAATCAATCAATTCCATCAACGGTGGTTTATAGCATATGGGCCATTACGATGATTATTCCTTGTATTGTCGCCTTGAAGCTCATTGGTTGGAAATTGGAGACCGACAAGCGCTCTATTTGGCTGGGTTGTTGGATTGGTTTCTTAGGCAGCGGTGGTCAAATGTTACTGTTTTACGCCGTATCTGTTGGTCCTGGTTACTTGATTTTTCCGATTGTCTCTTTATCGCCAGTGATTACCATTGCGCTCTCTTTAGGCTTGCTTAAAGAACGAACTGGTTTACTAGGTGGGATTGGTATCCTACTAGCAATGTTGGCGTTACCCTTGTTTGAGTATTCACCTGCTGGTGAAGAGCAGAGTTACGGTGTGCTTTGGTTCTTGTTAGCACTTGGTATCATGGCTGCATGGGGAGTTCAAGCATTTTGTATGAAGCTTTCAAACCATCATATGAGCGCTGAAAGTATCTTCTTTTATATGACAGTCACCGCAGTTTCATTGATTCCTGTTGCTTACCTAATGACAGATAGTAACGCACAGGTTGATTACAGTTTTTCTATGCTATTTGAAACAGCTTCGGTACAAATATTAAATGCCATTGGTGCGTTGTGTTTGGTTTATGCGTTTCGTTACGGCAAAGCCATCGTTGTTTCACCTTTAACTAATGCTGGAGCGCCACTGTTATCTACCGTACTGACTATAGTGATTTTAGATGTGATACCTAATAACGTAAAAATTGCGGGCATTATTATTGCCACTATTGCTGCGCTAATTTTGGCGTTAGAACCAGAAGAAAAACCGCAGAATTCAACTTTGGAGGGGCGTGCAGGTGAATAAGTTTACAGCTTCCCTAAATTCAATACTGTTGTTAATCATAGCAACAACACTGATCTCTTGCAGCCACTCTAAAGCTGGCAAAGATGAAATGTCAGATCATTACACAATGTCTGACTTCGCCAGTGTTAAAAAATTTGATACCCATGTGCACGCAAATAAGCAAGCTACGGCATTTATTGAACAAGCTCAAGCAGACAACTTTGAGCTATTGACTATTAACGTCGATTACCCTGATTTTCCGCCTATCGACGAACAACAAGCTATTGCCTTATCATTAACCCAGGCCTACCCGAAAACCCTGTATTTTGCTGCCACTTTTTCAATGCTCAATTGGGACAATCCTTCGTGGGCATCCGCGGTGCAAAAACGTTTAGATAAGGCCCTTGCCAATGGTGCTAAGGCCGTAAAAGTTTGGAAGAACATTGGCATGTCGTTCCGAGACAGCGAACAGCAGTTGGTGATGATTGATGATGCAGGTTTAGATCCTATATTTAATCATTTAAGTCAATTACATGTTCCCGTAATAGGACATCAGGGAGAACCCCATAACTGCTGGTTACCCATAGAGCAAATGAGCGTGAATAATGATAAACAGTATTTTGCTGCGCACCCTCAGTATCATATGTATTTGCACCCAGAAATGCCCAGTTATGAAGCGCAAATGCTAGCTCGTAACAATATGTTAGATAAACATCCTAAAATGCGCTTTATTGGTGCTCACCTAGCCAGTTTAGAGTGGAGTGTTGATGCCATGTCAGAGTTTTTGCAGCGCTATCCTGACGCGACCATTGATCTAGCTGCTCGCATGGGACAAGTACAAGCCCAGTCAGTAAATGATCTTAACAAAGTCAGAGCATTTTTTATAACCTATCAAGATCGCATCCTGTATGCCACAGATCTTACCCATAGTTCCGAAGCTGCAGATCAAGAATTTAAAAATAGCGTCCATCAAAAATGGTTGGAAGATTGGCGTTACCTTAACACAGACTCAGAGTTCACGGTGCCTGAAGTAGACGGCATCGTAACCGGCTTGAAGTTACCCAAAGAAGTAATCGATAAGATTTATTATCACAATGCTCGCCGAGTGTTTAGCATCAATTAATTACAATTAGAAAGGGTAGGTGGGCCTTTGTTGGCCCATCTACTGAACCTAGTAAATGGAGAATATCAATGAGATTCAAGTTCGCCACTCGATTGGCTGCCATTTTAGTGAGCGTGCCTTTGCTGCATGCTTGCATCACTCCGGAAGAGCCGAAAAATGAAGTCATCAAAGTCGAAAATAGCGGCATCACCCTTGAGTTCGATGGGCAATTGCGCACTCGTGTCTCTGCCACCCTAGGCGATAAAATTAATGTGCTTGGTGACTATCAGACAAGTGAGTATCTGGTTACTAAATCAGGTGAGTTAGTTGATAATTTTAGGGTGCTCAATAGTACTCAGCAAAAAGTTGAATCTGAACTGGGTAAGGGCATCCAAACCACTTTAGTTGGCTTGGCTTCCAATGGCTTACAAAAACAACTACAGGTACAAGCTTTTCCTGACTTCCCTAATACACTGTTTATTCGAGTCACATACAAAAATACCGCTGAGCAAAGTGTGATTCTGACTAAGTGGGTACAAAATGCCTATCAACTTTACGCCACTAACAACACTGGGGAAACTCATTTAGCTAGTCTGCTTAATGATTCTGAGCCAGATTTTTGGTCTTATCAGGGCGCATCTTATGAGGATCGCCGAGATTGGGTAATGCCTTTAGCTCCCGGTTATGAGCAACAAAACTATATGGGAATGAATGCCACCGATTATGGCAGTGGTACCGCAGTTGCTGATATTTGGCGAAAAGATATAGGATTAGCCATTGGTCATATCGATTTGGATCCAAAATTGGTGTCACTCCCTGTTACTTACCCTGCAAATGAACACATCACAGATAAAGCGGCTTATTTACAGGTTGAGTTAGAAAAAACCGTGAAGTTAGCCCCTGGAGATGAATTGACCACCCTGGATACCTTCGTATCTGTCCATCAAAAAGATTATTACGCAACACTGAAAATGTATCGCAACGTAATGGCGCGTAAGGGTCTGACCATGGCGGATGTTCCGGAGTCGGCTTATGAGCCTATTTGGTGTGCTTGGGGTTACGAACGTGATTTTAGTTTTGAAGAAATACTGCAAACTTTACCAAAAGCTAAAGAGTTGGGATTGGAATGGGCCGTCTTAGACGATGGCTGGCAAACGGCAGAAGGGGATTGGTATCTTGATCCAGAAAAATTCCCCAATGGTGATGCTGACATGAAAGCATTTGTTGGTGATATTAAATCTGCTGGATTGAAAGCTAAGTTATGGTGGGCGCCATTGGCTGTGGATCCTGGTACCGATATGATTGAACAACATCCTGAAATGTTGCTGCTTAATGAAGATGGTAGCACTCGAGATGTGACCTGGTGGGACAGTTACTATTTATGTCCCGCGGACGAGCAAGTCCGTCAACACAGTGTTGAGCTAGTTAAAAAGATGCTTGGTGAATGGGGTTATGAAGGTTTAAAAATTGACGGCCATCACTTAAACGGAGTTCCTCCTTGTTATAACCCAGAACACAATCACGCTACTCCTGAGGCATCAGTTGAAGCCCTAGCTGATTACTGGAAGTTACTTTATGACACTGCCATGGAAATTAACCCTGAAGCGGTAATAGAAATATGTCCTTGCGGAGACTCATATGCATTCCACAACCTCCCTTACATGAATCAAACCGTTAGCTCTGATCCACTAACATCTTGGCAAGTAAGATTAAAGGGGAAAACTCTAAAAGGCTTAATGGGGGAATCAGCACCTTATTACGGGGACCATGTTGAACTTAGTGACGATGCCAGTGATTTTGCATCATCTTTCGGCATTGGAGCGGTTCTTGGGACTAAGTTTACGATGCCATCAGACAATGAAGCGGCGCAGCAGTTTCTGCTCAACCCTGAAAAAGAAGCCATCTGGAAGCAATGGTTTGATTTATATAACCGCAAAATGCTTCCTAAAGGCACTTACTTAGGTGAACTATATGACATTGGTTTTGATCGCCCTGAAACCCATGTTGTTGCCAAAGATGGCAAGCTATACTTCGCATTTTATGCTGATAGTTTTAGTGGCAATCTTGAGTTGCGCGGTTTAACAGCTAAACAATACCGAGTAACAGACTATTTCCACTCAAAAGAACTAGGGGTAGTGACGGTAGCTAATGGTAATGCAAAATTGAACGCTGAATTTGACCAATTTCTATTGGTAGAGCTAACCCCAATTGCCAATAGTACAGTAGAGTAAACTCATGATTCGCTGTTGCTTATTACTTCTAACGGTATTTGCCAGTTCAATGTGTCTGGCAAATACCCAATCAAGCATGCAAGATCAGTTAGCACCAGAGTTGGTATTAGCCAATTTAAATAATACGGCAGAAATTGACTTAGAACACTATAAAGGCAAAGTAGTATATGTGGATTTTTGGGCTTCTTCATGTTTTGCATGCCGCTTGTCTTTTCCGTTTCTAAACAAACTTCAGGCTAAATATGCCCAGCAAGGGTTTGAAATAGTGGCAGTTAATACTGATGCTTCAAAACAAGATGCTTTGGACTTTTTAGCCAAATACCCTCTTAACTACCCTGTAGCCTGGGATCCAGAGGGTACGTCAGCTGACGCCTACCAAGTGCGAGCCCTGCCTACAGGATTTTTAATCGATGCATCTGGCAAAGTTCGACTGGTACATCTAGGGTTCTCAGTGCGTCACGAAGCCTATTTAACCGCGCATGTGGAAAAATTATTGGCTGAAATGATTGAGTAGACCGCGTCTCAAAAGCTGGATAGCGCGAATGAAGAACATGCACTATTACGATGTGAAAGTTACATAATGAAAGTTACATTGTGTAAAGGTTTCATTCAGATTAGAATGAACATAGTTACAAATGAAACTTAAATGGAAAAGGTAAAACTATGCGCGACACCAGTCACAGACGTGAACATATAGCTCGGATGCTCAAAGAGAACGGCAGCGTTCAAGTGCTTCCTTTGATTGAGCAATTTAACGTATCTGGTGTCACGATTCGCAAAGATTTACGCTTTTTAGAAAACCAAGGCATCGCCACGCGTTGCTATGGTGGCGCTATGTTAAATGACATTGGTTTGTTTGAAACTGAAACCACCTTTGATCGCAAACAAGCTCTGCATGCCGAGGAGAAATCCAGTATTGGTAAAATTGCCGCAGATTTAGTTAACGACGGTGATGCTATTATATTGGATTCTGGCTCGACAACGCTTAAGTTGGCTTCTCATTTAGGTGGTCGAGAGAATGTTACAGTGGTGACTAACAGCTTAAACATCGTCAACGAATTGAAACTTCAAGAGCATATAGAAGTGATGTTATTAGGCGGTACTCTCAGACATAAAAGTCAGTCATTTTTTGGCAGCAGTGCGTTAGCAACCCTTAAAGATTTGCACGTAGATAAACTCTTTTTAGGTGTAGATGGCTTTCATATGGATAAGGGGATTTCTACCCATTTTGAAGCTGAGTCTTTGTTGAATCAGTTAATGTGTAAAGTTGCCAGTGAAATAATAGTGGTCACAGACTCATCTAAATTTGGTCATGTTTGTCTACATAAAATTCTTGAACCAACGGGAGTCAATCAAATCATCACCGACAGTAATATTCCCCAAGACTATCTAGATGGTCTGCGCCGAATTGGTATTAAAATCACTCTTGTCGATGTAGATTAAAATCCAACCAAGCCATTTCTTGTTAACCTCCAGTAAATTTGAATATACTGTATCAAAATTAGGGGGTTAGCATGGATAGCAGGTGTAAACAGTGTGGTATTTTAAATCCAATTGATTTTCCTAAGTGTCTTAGTTGTGGGGAAATTCAAGATACCTTCCATTATAAAAGTCGAATCGCTGCGGCGACCCTTGCATTTTTTGGTGGCATGTTTGGTTTTCATCGCTTTTTCTTAGGCCAGTGGTGGGGAATATTTTATTTATTATTCTTCTGGACGTACATTCCTTGGTTAGTGGGGATCATTGAAGGCATTATCTTCTTAAATACTACTCAACATGATTGGAATAAAAAGTACAACCAAGGTGTTTCCGCTGGAAAAGAAAAAGGCACTGTTGTAGTCATTATTGCCATTTTGATACCAATTGTTTGTATTATTGGAATATCAGCGGCTATCGCTATTCCGGCATATCAAGGTTATCTAGTAAAAGCTAAGATGGCCGAAACACAAGTGATGGCGAATACAGTTATGACTGCTGTTGAAGTGTATGCGTTATCAGAGGAACAGTGGCCCAAAGATATTTACGACTTGCCAATAACGGGACGTACATCCAATTCACAGGTGAGTGCGGTGGAGGTGAATAATGGGGTCATTTATGTGCGGTTTTCTCCTGACTCAGGGGTTAACGGCAACATGATTTTAATTCCTGAGCCTACTGACAGGGACATTTACTGGGATTGCGAGCAATCCACAGTGTCCCGAGATTATTTGCCTAGCAAATGTCAATTTAACTGAAGATTTTTGCGCGCAATGGCAACATGTTTAATTGACACTTTATTATTGAACGCTCAATACTTTGTTCAAATTGCCAATAAATTCCATTGAATCGAATGTGAGTGGCAAACGAGTAAGTTTTTCGCCCGTAGAGTCGAGAATTAACAATACCGGATACCCAGTTACGCGGTAACGTTCAGCGAATTGTTGCCCTTGTTCTGTGTCATAGTCGACCCGGGCAAACACGAAGTTTTCATCAATTACGTCCTTGACTCTGTCATCGGTAAAAATTGTGCTGTCTAATTTACGACAAGTGGGGCACCAAATCGCAGACATGTCAGCCAACACCAATTTATCATGGGCTTGGGCTTTCGCCAGCGCCACATCAAAGTCAAGCATCTGGATTTGAATTTTGTCTTTCGCTTGCTGACCTAAATGACTTTGATACCATTGATAAGCTAAGTAAATAAAGGTAGCGACGATAATAAACAGAACTATATTGACCAATTTATTATTCGATTTTGATGTATTTTCAGATGACATTGTCTTTTTAATTACCTCTTGGTTGTTGCGCCTTTTAAACTAGACCTGTGCTTTTTGCGTTTTATTACACACTCGTTTGCAAATTATCGTTGAGTTGCGTAAAGCTTAATCCAAATTTTTGTAAGTAAACCCGTAATCTATGGGAGTCGTTGCTGCTTATTTTGTTTTGTCTGCTAACGTTAAACAATTTACGACCTGCATCGGCTAAATTTTCTGATGATAAACAAACGTGTATAACATTTTGTAATTGCATCTGGTCGAATATATCCATCGCAGCAAGTTGATGTTCGTCAAGATAGCGACTTAACTCTACCTGTTTTGTGATCGCTCCACTATGCCATCGTTGATTTAAACGAATAATCTCCGCATCTACAGTCGCTGAATCAATTCTCCCTCCTTTGCTTAACGTCGCCATGCGTTTTACGCTGGCGTTGAGATCACGAAAGTTGGCGGTCCATAGGGCCTTTTCACTGCGGGCAAACTGTAAATAACGTTTTTTTGCTTCACTTCCAAAACGAATATGCACATCATTAAGCCGCGCATACTGACGTAATTCAAAATCTAAATTTGGCTCAAAATCTTCGATACGTTGTTTAAGTGCGGGTAAACGCCAGTTCCAAATGTCAATTCTGGCAAGCAAGTCTTCCCGAAACCGACCTTGCGCCACAGCACTACGCAAATCTAAGTTGGTACCTGCAATTAATTGAAAATCGCTGTATACCGCTTTATCACTGCCTACTGGATAAAATTGTTTTTCTTCAATGGCATGCAGCAACATGGCTTGTTCATCAATCCCTAATTCGCCAATCTCATCTAAAAATAAAATACCCTGGTCGGCATTTTTCAGATAACCATCACGGGCACTTTGCGCGCCAGTGTATGCACCTTTGATATGTCCAAATAAAGCAGACATAGCCCCATCACCAACTAGGGTGGCACAATTGACAGCCACTAAACTGCCAATAACACCGCCTCGAGAAACCTTTAATTCGTATATACGTCTAGCCAACTGGGTTTTGCCCGCGCCTGTGGGGCCTTCTAGTAACATTGGGTCTTTAGCGTTGATTGCTACCTGCTCAATTTCTTCAATCAATTGGTTAAACGCAATGTTGCGGGTTTGAATGCCTGCTTTTAGAAAATCTCTTGCGGATGCGGCTTGTTCAGAAAAGCGGGCCGCTAAGGCTGCATATTTAGACAGGTCCAAATCGACAATACTGATCACACCTTTAGCCCGATTTTCTGCTTCAGGGTCTGGCGAAACCTGAACCAACTTAGAAGCAGGATATATTTGTGCTTCGCTTAACATGAACATACAGATTTGGTTGACGTGGGTACCCGTGGTGATATTCAAGTAATAGTCTTCTTTGTCGGTATCAAAATCATAGTGGCTGGCATGTTGATATAACCAATTGTACACATCGGCAAAATCCCAGGGATCATTCCAAGCCGTTTCTACTAATACCACCTCGGTAGCAGGAGATACCTCTACAACATCGGCGCTGATTCGCCGCGCTAAATTAAGGTGCGAGGGTTCATACAATAATTCTAATCTATCGACCTGAAAATTATCTTGCATCACAGCACTGATGGTGGGGCGCCAGGTTTGCCAGCGTTTGGCACCACGGCCCTTATGGTCTTTTACCACTCCCAAAATGGTAAACATCACATTTTTGCGATTCATGATTTTCAGCCTATCTAAAAAAATATTACTCTATCTAATTGGATATATTTTGTGAAGTTGTCTTTTGAGGTGTTGTGTTGTGGAGTGGTAATAAATTTATATTTATCAATGGTATAGATTTTATTTCTAAGTTTTTATTTTTGTGGCACAGCACTTGTATTACATCAATTGTTTTTAACGAAGCGGAGTTGTTTCAAACGGCAACCTGATACACGTGGCAATGCTAAAGGTGTATATCTCGGCAAAGACACCACTTAAATTGGTGTGAAAGCACCTCAAACGACATAGTTTGATTGATGATTAAACGACGAGAGGTAAAGGCGAAAGCCCTGTGGGTTCGAGTCCCATAACCATTGTAATAGCCCGACATAAGGCTAGTGAATGACCACTGTGGTGAACTCACACAAGCAACATTGATTTAGTAGGCACTGTATGGATGCAGTGCAAGGATGTTCAGAAAACGACGCCTGCTAAATCAACCTTGTTTGTTGTCAATTCACGCAAGTTACTTACCCCTTATGTCACACACCTTAAGGTGTGTTGAGGCACTAAAAAAAGGAGAAGCTCTAATGACTAAACAAGGGAAATTTATAAAAGTATTTATTGTTGCAGAAAACACAATCGCGTTTCTGTATAGAAACCAACAATTCATGCAGGTATTGCCTGCTGGGGAGCATCGTTTGTGGGATTTTAGCAATACCCTGACGATGAAACAGTTTGCAGCAAATAGCATGTACTACTCAGATGCTGATTCGTTTTATTTAATTAAAACATACCCAGAGGTGGCAGAGTTAGTTCATGTTTGGCGCTTAGGTAACGACGAGCTGGGATTGTTATATATCGATGGCCAGCTTTGTGGTGTTGTCGCTCCAGGTGAGATCCTACATCTGTGGAAATCTGCGGGCGAATTCCGTTTAGACAAAGTTGCTCTAACCGGTGATCTTGAAGTGGCTAGATCTGTGTTGGAGGAAATTAAGCATCGAGGTAAAAATGATAGTACCAAGTTGATTGCCACCAAAAGCTCCGTTAAGCGGGCACCAGTCGCTATGGTTGAAGTCAAACCGCAGCATGCCAGCTTGCTGTATGTGGACGGCAAATTCATGCGTACTTTGGGTGCGGGAACTTATGGCTTTTGGCAGCTAAGCAACACGGTTACGGTAAAAAATTTCGATTTGCGTTCACGCAATCAAGAGGTTTCTGGGCAGGATATCTTGACCAAAGATCGGGTTACAGTGCGGGTGAATTTATGCGCCACGGTGAAAACCCTAGACCCAGTTATTGCTGCAGAGCAAGTAGAGAATTTGGATGAATACATCTACAAATCATTGCAGTTAGCCTTGCGTGAAGTGGTTGGAACTAAAACCTTGGACGCACTGCTTGAAGACAAGCTTTACGTTAACCAAACCGTCAAAGCGTTGGTTGAACAGGAGTTACATTCGGTTGGTGTAAGACTTGAAAGAGTCGGCGTGAAAGATATTATTCTGCCCGGGGAAATCAAGGCAATCTTGAACCAAGTAGTGGAAGCACAAAAAGCCGCTGAGGCCAATGTGATCAAGCGTCGGGAAGAAACCGCTGCGACCAGAAGCTTGCAGAATACCGCAAAAATGATGGAAAACAACCCAACGTTGTTGCGCTTGAAAGAGCTAGAGTCACTGGAAAAGGTGTCAGAAAAAGTAAGCAACTTGAACGTTTATGGTGGTGTTGATCAGTTGTTGCGGGAAACCGTTAAATTGACTTAAAGGTTATGGACGGAGCAAGGAAGCTTCAGCCCAAGGACGGGCTTCTGCCCGTAGCATGGCCTTTAGGCCATGGAAGGTTGTTTTTTTCGCGGCGCTAAAGCATCCGCCTACACATTCAAACCCGTAGCATGGTCTTTAGGCTATGGGAGGTTGTTTTTTTCGCGGCGCTAAAGCACCCACCTACACATTCAAACCCGTAGCATGGCCTTTAGGCCATGGGAGGTTGTTTTTTTCGCGGCG
>NZ_JAHKPT010000025.1:456783-486504 GCF_018860635.1 Aliiglaciecola lipolytica | reverse complement strand
GCACCCACCTACACATTCAAGCCTGTAGCATGGCCTTTAGGCCATGGGAGGTTGTTTTTTCGCGGCGCTAAAGCACCCGCCTACACATTCAAACCCGTAGCATGGCCTTTAGGCCATGGGAGGTTGTTTTTTCGCAGGACTAAAGCACCCGTCTTCAGGGTGATATTGATAACGTGAATTATCCCTTATCGTTAATTCAAATTATTTGAATTAAATTATCAAAATGTTCCGATTTTAATTTCTTTTTCCGTCTATATACTCTTTATCAACGAATTTGAAGGAGATTCTTCAAATATTTTAATTTCAAATAAATTGAGGGTATTGTTATGAGTGGAACGTTTTTAGCGAAAGTTTTTAATTCAGACCAAGGGTTTTCACCATTGGCATTAAGAATTCCAGTAGGAATAATTTTTATTGCCCACGGTAGCCAGAAGTTGTTTGGTCTGTTCGGTGGCTACGGTTTAGAAGGTACCGCTCAGTTTATGTCGTCACTGGGGTTAGAGCCTGGTTATTTGATGGCGTTGTTGGCTGGAGCAGGAGAGTTCTTTGGTGGATTATTTCTTCTAATGGGTTTGTTAACTCGTCCAGCAGCAATAGTAACGGCAATTACTATGCTAGTGGCTATATTTACAGTACATATTGATAATGGTCTGTTTATGTCCAACGGTGGATATGAGTTTGGTTTAGCTTTGTTGGCAGCGTCTGTTTCCTTAGCCATTTCCGGTTCAGGAAAATTGGGTTTGGATGTTTTAATTACTAACAAGTTATCTTTGTAGGAGTACGCCATGTTGACGCTACGTAAAGCTGCCGATAGAGGCAAAGCTAACTTTGGTTGGCTTGATAGCAAACATACATTTTCGTTTGGTTCCTATCATGATCCGAAACACATGGGGTTCTCAAAATTACGAGTGATTAACGATGACAAGGTTTCGCCTGACGCTGGATTTGGCACTCACGGTCACCGCAATATGGAAATTATTAGTTTCGTTACCCACGGAGTGATTGAGCACAAAGATAGTATGGGGAATGTACAATCTTTACCCAAAGGTGAATTTCAGTTGATGTCAGCTGGAAAAGGAGTTCAGCATAGTGAATATAACGCTTCGCCTACTGAACCCTTGACCTTTTTACAGATATGGATTGAACCCAACGAATTTGATGGCAAGCCTAGTTATCAGCAAAAAGACTTTGGTTCGAAATTAGGCATTACACCCATTATTACGGCAACAGGTGAGAATGGCACATTATCGATTAAACAAGATGCGTCGTTAAGCCAATTAATTCTAGCGCCAGGGCAAATTATCGAACTGGATATTGATGAAGATCGTAAGTATTACATTCATCAGGTAGAAGGAAGTTTAACGGTTAATTCAGACGTACTTGATGTTGGAGACGGTTTGAAAATCGAAGATGAATTAAGCTTGAAGTTAGAAAATTCAACTGAACAGCAGCTTGTGGCTTTGTTATTCGATTTGCCGAGCTAGAGTGAACAATTACATCAGAGCTTGAGGTAATACCTCAGGCTCTTTTTTGCGTTTAAGGAACCTACACTATGCATCACGCAATTTCATTGGAATCGCTAAGAGTGTTGCACGCAATTGAGCGTAAAGGCAGTTTTTCTGAAGCGGCCAAAGCATTATTCAAAGTGCCGTCTGCACTCACTTACACAATGCAAAAGTTGGAGTCAGAACTGGGGGTGGAACTCTTTGATCGCAGTGGCAAACGCGCGACTTTAACTCAGGCTGGCCTGATATTGCTGAATGAAGGTCAAGGGATTCTTGATGCGGCCGCACGACTCGAAGAAAAAGTGAAACAAGTGGAGTCTGGCTGGGAAACCCAACTGACGATTGCCAAAGATACAATTATGCCGAATAAACCCGTAATTGAGCTGATTAAAGGGTTTTGTTGTTTAGATAAACAAGTTGAAATTACGCTAATTGAAGAAGCGTTAGCTGGTGGGTGGGATGCGCTATATTCAAACCGTTGTGACTTGGCAATTGGAGTCACCGGGGAATTACCCAAAGGACCCTATGCTGTGCATCAAATAGGCGAAATTGAATTTGTGTTTGTTGTGGCCAAAAAGCATCCGTTGGCGGATTTTATCGGAATATTAGAAGGCCAGAATATTAAACAATATCCCGCAATTGTTGTAGCCGACAGTTCGCGCAATTTGCCAGAACGTTCAAGTGGATTATTTGAAAGTAAACAAGTGATCAGGGTTCAGAATATGATGGCTAAGCGCGATGCACAAGTGCAAGGTTTAGGTATTGGATTTTTACCTCTTCATCTAATTGAATCACAATTGGATAGCGGAGACTTGGTGGCGAAAGCCACATCTTTGCACCGTCCTGCGGTACCTGTGTATATGGCATGGGAGAAGCATAAATCAGCTAAAGCCTTGGCGTGGTTTATTGAGCAAGGCAAGAATCATCAGTGGTTTTAGGTTAAGCGATAATATCCTTTGAGGCTAAAAACAGTTGTTACAAGCGGATAACCACTTCCACACCTTTTTCGTCTTCACGGTTTTGAATATTGATTTTTGCTTTGTGATATTCAGCGATGATTTTGGCAATATAAAGGCCTAAGCCTAAGTGTGTTTCGTGATTAACTTGGTGATCTCTTACCGAAACCATGGAGTTGAGTAACTGTTCATGCATATTCTCTGGCAATTTGGGCCCAGTATTGGCGATGGTCAGCTCCATATAGCCATTTTTTTCCATCAACGATAACATTATTGTCTTGTGTACAGGGCTAAATTCCACGGCATTGGCTATTATTTTATCTAGCATCTGTGCAAACAATTCTGGCGAGCCATTTAAATTTTTAATCAAATTGTGGGTATTTAAAGCAAATTTATTTTGCGGATAAGCAATTCGATAACCTTCTGTGCAACCCATGAGTAATTCGGATAACTCAAAATTTTCTCTTTCACTGTATTGAATCGCTTGTTCAAGACGAGTGGCTTCACTCATGTTGCTGAGAATTTTACTGAGGCGATGAATGCCTGATTGTGCACGTTCAATATATTGCTGTTTTTCCTGTTCGTCATTGCCGTTATTTTGTTCCATGGATAAGTTCTCTAATGACGACTTAACAATGGCCACAGGGGTACGTAGTTCATGGGATAAGCGGGAACTCATATTTTCCAAATAATGATTATATTGTTGTAATTTGTCTAAAACGCTGTGAAAGGTTCGAGATAAATCACCGATTTCATCTTGGGTATTGGAACGGGGAATATTCCCCAAGATTTTACCGTTTTCATCAATTGCAGATTCAGTCTCGTTGCGCAGTTTACTGATCCGAAACGAGATCCGAGATGCAAATAAAAACAGCGCTGCGGTGCCTAAAAATACCACGGCAATTATCACGTGGAATAGCTGTTCTAGTGCACGGTTTCTTAGGGTGCGGATACCGTGGGTAGTCTGCTCAACTACCACAGCTCCCATCACTTGTTCATCGATAAATATTGGGTGGGCTGCAGATAACACTACGGCTTTGTTGTCCGGTGATAAGCGCCACTGAGAGCTAGCCGTACCCGTTAATGCTTTGGCTAAATCTTGGCCTTTCAGTGCATAGGCATTTTCCAATTCATCAACGAACCCTGCTGGCGGTTTTGTGAGTATTTGATAATACAGCGGGAATAACCAATCTTGTTCAATTCGATGCCAGAGTGTATCGCGCTTTCGCGGTTTGGGAGCAATACGCACGCCAGTTGCATCTTGAATCGAACCCGAGCGGGCGAGCACACGCATGTGTTTATCCACTACCCAAACTCTAGCATTAGAGTATTTTAAACCTTTTAAAATCTTCTCAATTTCAGGGGAGGGAACAAGTACAGTACCTAAAGAATCGGACTGGTTAGGATTGGCAGTGCCAATAATATATTTACGTTCTCGGCTTTGTAAATCGTCCACATCTGCTATAGCAAAGGCAATTTTGCTGGACATAATTTCTAATGGAAAACGCAGTTCTATGTTGTAACCATTTTCAGTTTCCTGCCAGTTACCTTGGATAGCGGTTTCCAATGATAGAGGACGCAAAGATTCAGGGTTTTCATCAAGTAAATAGGCGTTTACCCAACCAGACTGCTGGGGCGCGACAATATATCGTCTGAATTCTCCTTGGGGATCGGTTACCGCAATTAATAAATAGTCATTTCTATCGACTCTAAGACTATTTTTGGGGCGATAAACCAAGTGGTCATCCACCACCTCAAACATGGCATACAGATACTTATTATATTGCCCGACCATGTGCTCGAAATAGAAACTCTCGGGATCATAAAATACATTTTGTTCGATTAACTGCATTTCTGCGTAGTGCAAAGATAAGTGGCGATAATCAACCCAATCATCTAGCTGGCCGTCTAATTGTATTGGATCAACAATTTTATGGGCGTAAAGATCCGTTCCGGGTTTTACATCTTGCAAATAAGATGACTGGCTATCAAATAATGTTGGTCGTTCATGTAGCGCTGTAGCAACTGCTCGGGCGGTGCCTTCCATTGTCTGTTCCTGACCGGTGCGCAGGTAGCTTTCCAATTCCCACACGTACTGATACCCCAGCCATGGAATGGTAAATAGAAATAACGACAGTAATAATAGTTTTAAGCGGATGCCAAAGCGAAGACGGTTCATAAACTAACTAGATTTCCAGCGATAGCCCATGCCGTAGACGGTTTCAATGCGATCGAATTCGGCATCTAATTGCATAAACTTCTTACGTATACGCTTAATATGCGAAGTAATAGTAGTGTCATCAACGACCATTTTTGATTCATCCATAAGTTGTTGGCGACTTTTCACATGGCCAGCATATTTGGCAATGGCATGTAACATCCAAAACTCAGTCACGGTTAGTTCTATGGATTGACCGTGCCAGCTAACGGTCATTCTATTGCTGTCCATGAGTAAGGCACCAGACTCGATCAAATCAGTAGCAACTTGCGGTTGATTGAGTAGTTCGGTGCGTCTGAACAAGGCGGCGATGCGAGCCAGTAAATGAGGCAAACTAATGTCTTTGGTTAGATAGTCGTCGGCACCCATGCGTAAACCACAAATTGTGTCGTAATCATTGTCTCTAGCGGTAAAAAAGATGATTGGTAGGGTTTTCGATAATGAACGAAGTTGCTGACATAACATAAAGCCGCCGTCTATTTCTTCATTTAAGCCAATATCGACTACAGCTAAGTCAGGTAATCGCTGCATAAAGGCCTGCTCTGCATCAATACGACTAGCATAAGTAAATACTTCGTAGCCCTGTTTTTGCAACGCCGATGCATAATTATCTCTAATCGCTGGGTCATCTTCGACTATGGCAATACGTTTTGACATCAATTTACCGCTTTTTCTAACTGTTTCTGTTTAGTGATAACAACTATATCGCAAAAATTTGTTCAGCCCATGGCCTTTTAGCTGAATAAATGCAATTTCCATTTTTTCGCCACATTTGCTCACCACATTGCCATTTTTGCCTGCATTTGATGACAGAAAGTCCCGCTTAAATAGACTCCATCGAAACAACACAAACTAAAACAACTTACTCTTTTGGAGAACAACTATGAAAAAACGTATTTTATTTCCACTTACCGCAATCGCTTTAAGTCTTTCGACAAATGTTTTGGCTGCAGACGGGGTTTCCAAATCAAGAACAACAGAAGAGCAAACTAATGGAGCCATTGGTTTTGGGTCTGGTGCGGTGGCAGGTGCATTGGTTGCGGGGCCGGTTGGTGCAATAGTTGGTGGTCTTTTTGGGGTGATGATTGCCGAAGATGTAAACAGTGACAATGCGCTGGAGGCAAGTGAAAGCGAATTGACGAAAAGCTATGCCCAACTATCGCAACAACAAGAACAACTTGCTCGTCAAGAAGCTCAGTTAATCGCGTTACAACAGCAATATGAACAGGCGCAACAAGAAAACCAAGTGCAATTGGTTGCCATGGATAATGAGATTGAGCGAGTGATGCAAGAAATGGAATCAAATATTCAATTCCGAACGGCGTCCTATGTACTCGAGTCGCACTTTAAACCGCAGTTAGATTTAGTTGCACAAGGATTAAAAAATAACCCTAATTTAGTGGTCAGCTTGTCGGGCTTTTCTGACAGCCGTGGTGATGACTCTTTCAATCAAGCATTGTCTGAACAGCGCGTAGTGAGTGTTAAAGACTATCTTTTATCTCAGGGGGTTGATGATAAGCAAGTACTTACTTTGTCTTTCGGTGAAACGCAGCCAGTCTCGGCCGAAGCTAACAACGAAGACTTCTTCTTTGATCGTCGAGTGCTAATTCGAGTTGCTGAAGGTCAACAATCGATGACTGCATCAAACCTATAGGAGAGCGACAGTGATTAAGCGTCTGAGATTTGTCATCGTCCTTTCGCTACTTTTTATCTTAGGTGCGGTGCAATATGCAACGCCCTTTTTCAAGGATGAAAGTACCGATGAGCCATCCACTAGCCAATCTAGGTTCAAAATAGATGTGTCCTATGAATCTGTAGATGGTGCTAACTCATCTGTGTATGTAGATGATTATCAACAAGTTGAACAGGGAAGTTTGTTTTTACAAAAACAGGGAGAGCAAGGGTATTTGTTGTCACCGCTTTTAGATACGCGGGTAGACATGAATATTACCGGCTTAATTGCTCGGGCTAAAGTGACACAGACGTTTACTAATATCAGTGATGAATGGGTGAATGGTATTTATGTGTTCCCGCTACCCGAGAACGCCGCAGTGGATCATTTGGAAATGCGAATTGGCGAGCGGCGGATTGTGGGGCAGATTCATCCTAAACAGAAAGCCAAAGCCATATACGAACAAGCGAAACGAGAAGGAAAAAAAGCCAGTTTGTTGGTGCAGCAGCGACTTAATTTATTTAAGAATTCAGTGGCAAATATAGGCCCTGGTGAGTCGATTAAAGTGACTATTGAATACCAACAAGCGGTAGCTTATGAAAACAATACCTTTAGTTTGCGATTTCCAACAACGGTAACACCAAGGTACTTACCTAAATTGAATCTAGATGCAGGGACTCAAGCGGTTGCTGATAGCGGTTGGGGCATGACACCGCCAGTCTACAAGGAAAACCCTCCTTCGAATAACCAGGCACAAGAGCCTGAGCTGAAGCATAAAGTGGCTATCAATATCGCCCTAAATACAGGCTTTGCGTTGCAAAATATTGAAAGCAAATTCCACCCCATTCATCAATTAGAGAAAAAAGCCGGAGTTTACGAAATATCCTTACAGCAAAACATGATAGCCAATCAAGACTTTGTACTGAGTTGGCAGCCAGAAGCTAATCAAAGTCCTAAGGCTGCACACTTTGTGCAGCGTACCGAAGAGGGCATTTACGGCATGGTGATGTTGATGCCACCTGATGGGGATACTGAAACCTTGAATTTGCCTAGGGAAGTTATCTTTGTGATTGATACATCTGGCTCAATGTCAGGAGACTCAATGCCGCAAGCGAAACAAGCGCTCATATATGCCATTCAACAATTGCCAGAAAGTGACACTTTTAATTTAGTTGAGTTTGATTCAACGGCGAGGAAAATGTGGGCCACTCCCAAAGTTGCTAACACTAACAGTAAATCGGCAGCTGTAGAATATGTTGCGAATTTGAGCGCCGATGGTGGCACCGAAATGTTGTCAGCGCTGCAATTAGCGTTAGGTCAGCAGAGTCCAAGCGCTGCTTTTAAAGAAACTGAAAGTCGCATCCGCCAAGTTATTTTTATCACCGACGGCTCGGTGGGTAACGAGGCAAGCTTGTTTGAATACATTCAAGATAATTTGCAACAAAGCAGGTTGTTCACGGTTGGGATTGGTTCAGCTCCGAATAGCTTTTTTATGACTGAAGCGGCGCGGATGGGAAAAGGTACCTTTACCTATATTGGCTCTACTGATTCAGTGCAACAACAGATGCAGAACTTATTTACGAAATTGACCCATCCATTGTTAACTGATTTGATGATGAGCTTTTCGCAAAATGTTGAGGTCTATCCCCGTAACTTACCCGATTTATATAAAGGTGAGCCGCTTATGGTGAGTTATCGTGGGGCTGAAGCTGTGGATAACTTAATTGTCACTGGATCCTTGAAAAATCAACATTGGCAGACGGCTTTGTCTTTACAAAATGGCGGCAGCGAAACCGGTTTAAATGTGCTTTGGGCGAGGCGCAAGATTGCCCAATTAGGCCGAGATAAAATGTTGGGACAAGATTACGATGAAATGAACAAACAAATTGAACAAGTGGCGATGGCCCATCATTTGGTCAGCGAAATGACCAGTTTGGTTGCCGTGGATGTAACTCCTACTGCGCAAAATACAAGTAAGGATGCACAGCTTAAATCGCATTTACCCAAAGGACTTAAAAGGACGCTGGGTACCTTACCGCAAACCGCAACAGTGGCCCAATTACAATGGATGTTAGCGTTACTACTTATGGGGGTTGGATTATGTATGGTCATTTTCACAAGGCACCGTTAAGACGAAAAGTGCTGAATATCGTTTGGCGTTATAAATGGGCGAGTCTGTGTTTTGTACTGAGTGCATACTTGTTTGCATCCAGCGGCTATATCCATGCCAAAGCACAGTTAGCACAATATTTAATTGAAGATGCTTGGGTTGAGTCGCTACACAGTGGTGAAAAAATAGCTCCTTGGGCATGGGCTGATACTTGGCCTGTTGCCAAGCTCAATATTGCTGACCAAAGTTTGTATGTTTTAGCGGGGGCAACAGGCCGGGTGATGGCATTTGGCCCTGGTCATATGAGCAGTACGCCTTTTCCTGGGGAGCCGGGTAATGCGGTCATTACGGGGCACCGTGATACCCACTTCGCGTTGTTACAAGAGATTAAAATTGGCGATGTAATAACCACAGAAACGGTAAATAACGTTAGTCAGTATGAAGTCTTGGAAGTGCGGATTGCTCATCAAAATCAGATTAATTTAACCGAGTCTGGTATCGATGATGAACTAACTTTGATTACCTGTTATCCGTTCAACAGCGCCGCACCTAATCCTGAACTGCGATACGTGGTGCGGGCTTTGAAAATTGATGCCTAGAACTAGATTACATTTGCTTGATTAAGTAGTCTAGACCACCGGTGATTGCGGCTACTTGGGCGAGAATACAGTTTTCGTCGTCGACTTTCGGGCTGTCCGGGTAAACCTCTGTAGTGGTGACATACTTAGCGCCCGAAAAGCCACCACATAAGAATAGTTTACGTTTGTCATAATTAATTATTCCCCGTTGTTCCATTGGCGTTCCAATGAGTTTTCCATCGGCATCAGCGGGCGCAATGTGAGTGACTTTTTCTACCGAATCTATCACCGCTTTTTGAAATTCAGGAGCCGGATTGTTGCTGTCTCCAACCCCATAAAATCCATCAGGAATATCCCACACATCCTGATGAATACCATCTCTTGCACTCAGTGCCGGACGAAATTCAGAGTTGTCTGTGTCAGTGGTTTCGTGCAGATCAAAATGGGCTAACAGGTCTAGTTGCAAGCCTTGCACATAATCCATGGCTAGCGCTGCTTCAGGGGCCGGTGAATTAGGATAAAACGAACGGTTTGGATCAATCGCTTTTGGGTCCCAGCGATTAATGGTTTCATAACCCCAAGGGCTTAAACAAGGTAAAACCACAAAATTAAAGTGCTCTTCATAGGCTTTTGCTTTGCTTTTAACAAACCGAATCGCTCCTTGTACACCGCTAGTTTCGTAACCATGTACACCACCGGTAATTAAAATGCTTGGTTTGTCGTCGTTCCACGCTTTAGTTTTGATCGCAAACAAAGGGTAACGCTCTTGGTCATAGGGCAGCGCGCCATATTGAAGTACTTCAAAGGACCCTTTTAAGTCTTCTAGTTTTGCCAATACCTCAACCTTGTATTCCCGTTTGACTTGTTGGTTATTCAACCATTGCGCTTTTTCAGCATCGCCCCAAGGTTGACCAGGCACGCCAATTGCGTATTCTTCGTAACTCATGTTGTTCCTATTCATACGTTAATATTGCAGATTTTGGTAAGGTAACACCTGTAGTTTCAGGCTGTAAACCTTTGCATCAAAGTGACGATAAAGCGTCATTAAAAAACGCTTTAATTGTTTATTCAGACTTGAAATATGGCAAAATGACAGCATATTCGAAGTTGACCTGACTCTCTCTCCTTCAGGTTATATCAAATTCGATCGATTGAACCTCCGTTAAGTTTGCGATTAGCAGGCGTTTAGGTTCACCAAAATAAAATAAAAAGTTAAATGGGAAGCGCTATGAAAGCCTTAGACATTTCTGGTCTGACAAAAACCTACAAGGGTGGTACACAGGCTTTAAAGGGTATCAATTTACAAGTCTCCGAGGGAGATTTTTTTGCTTTACTAGGCCCAAATGGCGCAGGTAAATCTACCACCATTGGTGTGATCAGTTCGTTAGTCAATAAGTCTACTGGAACGGTAAACGTATTTGGTCATTCTGTCGATACTGAGTTGGTTGAAGCCAAATCCTGTATAGGTCTAGTGCCGCAAGAGTTTAACTTCAATCAATTTGAAACCCTTTACCAAATTGTGGTCAATCAGGCCGGATATTATGGTGTCCCTCGTAGTATTGCCAAACAACGGGCCGAAAAATACCTTACGCAATTGGATCTATGGGAAAAGCGCAATGAGCCGGCAAGAGAGCTTTCTGGCGGTATGAAACGTCGTTTAATGATTGCGCGGGCATTGATGCACGAACCCAAAATGTTGATTCTTGATGAACCCACAGCCGGCGTTGATATTGAGATTCGCCGTTCAATGTGGACCTTTCTAAAAGAAATTAACGAGCAAGGTATCACCATCATTTTAACCACTCATTATTTAGAAGAAGCGGAAATGCTATGTCGCAATATTGCCATCATTGATAAAGGCATTATTGTTGAAAATACCAGTATGAAGGCTCTTTTATCTAAATTGAGTATGGAAACCTTTGTACTGGATTTACCTGTTCAATCAAAACCACCCACTTTACAAGGTTTTGCGTTTCGCAATATTGACGACCATACACTTGAAGTGGATGTAGACAAAGATGTTGGTTTGAACGATGTATTCCGTCAGTTGACTGACCAAGGAGTAACAGTTTTGAGTATGCGCAACAAAGCCAACCGATTAGAAGAGTTATTCGTCAGAATGGTCGAAAAAGGCAGAAAAGAACAGGCAGGAGCAGCATAATGGCAAATCGCAATTTCACAGCCTTACGCACTATCTGGATTAAAGAATGTACTCGCTTTTTGCGGATCTGGATTCAAACCCTAGTGCCGCCAGCGATTACAATGTCTTTGTACTTCGTTATCTTTGGAAGCTTGATTGGCTCGCGTATTGGCCAAATGGGTGGTTTTTCGTATATGGAGTTTATTGTACCGGGTCTAATTATGATGTCGGTGATCACCAACTCTTATGCGAATGTGAGTTCCTCGTTTTTTAGTGCCAAATTTCAACGTAATATTGAAGAGTTACTGGTAGCGCCGGTGCCTAGTTGGATTATTGTTCTAGGGTTTGTTGGTGGCGGTGTGGCGCGGGCAATACTGATTGGTATTATTGTCACTACGGTCTCGATGTTCTTTGTGGATATTCAAATCCACAATTTAGCGATAATCATCGTTACTCTTATTCTGACATCCTCTTTGTTTGCCACGGCAGGTTTAATTAATGCGGTTTACGCTAAAACATTCGACGATATCAGTATGGTACCAACCTTTGTTCTTACCCCATTAACTTACTTAGGTGGTGTTTTTTATTCGCTAACCTTGCTACCAGAATTTTGGCAGTGGGTGAGTAAAGCCAACCCAATCGTGTATATGGTTAATGGATTTAGGTACGGTTTTCTCGGCGTTTCAGATGTCGACTATATGTTATCGTTAGGCTTGTTAGTCGGTTTTAACTTGTTGTTATTCACCATTGCATATCAACTAATTAATCGCGGTGTCGGCATTCGAAGTTAAATCTAAAGCAAGGTTAAAGATACAGTTATTATGCATACAGGTAATTCGCGAAGTATTACTAGCAACCAGCTTGGACCCCATGAAAAAGTGTCTGAGTTGGTGCGTCGACATCTAGCCAACACTAGTCAAAAACCCTTTAATCAGCATACTTTGGATGCGTTCGAAGATGTGAAAAAGTGGCGTTTGCAAGTGGACCCTGAATTGCGAAAGCCTTTGATTTTTGATTCTTGTTGCGGTGTTGGTGAAAGCACATCGCACATTGCCGCGCAGTTTCCGGATGCGTTAGTGGTGGGAATTGATAAGTCTGAATTGCGTACCAATAAACATGTTCATTACAGCGATAAAGCGCCTAATTATTTAGTAGTACGTGCGGATGTGAATGACTTTTGGCGCTTGGCTAATTCCGCCCAATGGCAATTGAGTCATCATTTTTTACTGTATCCCAACCCCTACCCCAAATCATCTCAGGTGCAGCGAAGGTGGCATGCCTGCGCTGCATTTAAAGACATAGTTGGACTGGGTGGAATATTAGAGGTGAGAAGTAATTGGCAAATTTACATCCAAGAGTTTGCGGTTGCGTTAAATACTGCGGGTAAGTCGGCCGCTGTGAGTCCTTATCATAGCGCTGAGCCACAAACCCCGTTTGAGCGAAAATACTGGGCCAGTGGGCAACAAAGTTGGCAGGTTGTTAGTCACCTGTAATTGATTAGGCTGCCGCGTTATTTAGTTCGCGGCGCTGTTTGTTGATTTTAAGCGGATAAACCTCAGTCTAACAATTCGGTTTTGGAACGCTAAAATAGTAGCCTTGGGCATATCGAATGCCTAATTCTTTTAACTTTTCTAAGGTTGCCCAAGTTTCCACATGCACTGCTACAACACTTATTTCTTTCTCTTTTGCCAGACCCGTAAAGTGTTCTACAAATTCATAGGTTTGTTGATTTTCCATTAACTGAGAAATCAGTCCGCCAGCTATCTTTATACCGTTAACCGGCAGATTTAAGATGCTGTTGATATTGCCTGGTGTAGCACCAAAGTGATCGATGTATATGGCGATATCTAACCTGCGACACTGGGCAGCGAAAGACTGGAAATCATCTATATTTTCAAGCACTACAGCAGCCGTTAACTCCAAGCCAACCCGTTTAGGATTAGGGTAGTCGTGAAGCGCTTCTGATAGTGTATTGAATAAATCTGGATTGAGCATATCTTGTTTGTTGATATTGATGTTCCATGCCGCGTTCAGATCTCTAAAATAGTTTGCACTACGATTCAAAATCGTTTCAGTCAATTGTACAACGGACTCTTGTTGTTCAATAACATGTAAGAACTCACTTGGCAGAAAGGTTTGTTCACTTGGAGTGACTAATCTGGCGAGGCATTCAAAACGCCAAACCGTTTCCTGAGATATGTCCATTATAGGTTGGAAAAAAGGAACTATTCTATCCAGACTAAAATTATCCGTGACTTCTTGTATGTGCATAATTGTCCTCGTTACAGCATTATGACTTCTGAGCGTCGGTTTATTTTAATCAATAAATAAGGCTTGCTCGGAATTACAACAATAGCACCACTTTTTCCGTTCAGAAAATGAAACTTCCTGAGATTTGTTAAAAAACTGTACTTTTTATTAACTTAGGATGCTTTATATTTGGCGAAGTGGCAGATTTGCGCTAAAGTCCGCGTCTGAAAGTTTTCATATGAGGTTACAACGAGTGGGTAAAGCGACTGCCAGTTTGGAGCATATGTTCCGTGTATTTACCAAGCCTGAAGGTAAAGATTCCAAACTCGCGCAAATAGAAGAGCATTTGTCAGATAATCTGTCGGATTTTCTTTCCCAACATGTTGTAACTACCGCGAAATCTCTTGAAGATATTGAGCAAAATTTTCAGGAATACAAAGTGCCTGAATCCCCTGAATTTGTCTCTAAACATGCAGAGGTGCTGTTAGAAAAAGTCGTCGCTAATTCAGTGAATACTTATGCTCCAACGTTCATTGGGCATATGACGTCTGCTTTGCCGTACTTCCACTTACCTTTAGCAAAGCTGCTGGTGGGGTTGAATCAAAACTTAGTAAAAATTGAAACTTCCAAAGCGTTTACGCCTTTGGAGCGTCAAGTTGTCGGCATGTTGCATGAATTGGTTTATAACGAGTCAGAATCTTTTTATAAAACCCATTTGCACAGTGCAAAACATTCCCTTGGCGCATTTTGCTCAGGTGGAACCATTGCCAATATTACCGCGCTCTGGGTCGCTCGTAACAAAGCGTTAGCTGCCGACGGAAATTTTCGAGGCGTTGCAAAACAAGGCTTAGCCGCGGGTTTAAAACATTATGGCTATGCCAATATGGGGATTCTCTCTTCCAAGCGAGGACACTACTCACTTTCTAAAGCCGTAGATATTCTAGGTTTAGGACGTGAGCAAATGCTGACCGTCGATAGCCAAAGTCAACGTTTATCCCCTGAAGACGCATTGAAAGTAGGACGACAGTTTGAACAGCGTGGAAACAAATTATTAGCCATTGTTGGGATTGCGGGCACCACAGAAACAGGCCACGTTGATCCCCTAGATGAATTGGCCGATGTCGCCAAAGAATTAAACTGTCACTTCCATGTGGATGCCGCCTGGGGAGGCGCAACCTTATTCTCCAACCGCAATAAAATGAAACTCAAAGGTATACACAAAGCAGACTCAGTCACCCTTGATGCTCACAAACAAATGTATGTTCCTATGGGGGCAGGTGTTGTGGTGTTTAAAAATCCTGAAGACAGTAATGCGGTGCGACATCACGCACAATATATTTTACGAGCCGGCTCTAAAGATTTAGGTGCGACCACATTAGAAGGTTCGCGTAACGGCATGGCAATGATGGTTTACTCGGCGTTTAATATATTCGGTCGTGAGGGATATGAGTTACTCATTGACCAAAGTATCGAAAAAGCCCAACGTTTTGCCTCTCTGATTGACCAACATGATAATTTTGAGTTGATTACTGCACCTACTCTGTCACTTTTAACTTATCGGGTAAAACCAGCCATGGTGAACGCTCATGGTGATATCGAAAGTGAAATGTTGGACAGATTAAATGTCACAGTTCAAAAGCAACAGCGTGAAGCGGGTAAATCCTTTGTTTCTCGAACACGCTTAACGGTTGAAAATTACGGTACCAAGCTTCTCACCGTATTTCGCGTAGTATTAGCTAACCCGTTAACCACTGACCAAGATCTGGTAAATATATTAGAAGAACAGTTGGATATTGCGAAGCGTACAGAAACTTGGAAAGAGCTTGAGAATCAAGCTCTTTTACAGTCAAAAAGATCTGTTGGTTAGTTCTATTTTACTCAAGTGTCACTTGAATATTATCGATCAGGCGGGTTTTTCCTAAAAATGCGGCTGCCAAAATAACCAACTCGGTCTCTTCATGACCGGGACTCAATAATGATTCCACGGAACGAATATCAATATAATCTACTTTCAATCCTGCATTGTTAAGTTCTTCAGTGTACTGCTGAATCAAATTACTGAAATCTCGTCGCCCGAGTTGAATGTTTTCACTCAATTTCTGTAAGCAACTATATAATGCTGGGGCTTTTGCTCGTTCAGACTCAGTTAGATAGTTGTTGCGTGACGACATTGCTAAGCCATCATCCTCTCTAACCGTTGGTACACCGTAGATTTGTAGGTTCATTGATAAGTCAGTGACCATGGCTTTAATCACCTGTAATTGCTGAAAGTCTTTTTCACCAAAAAACGCCATGTTTGGTTGTACCATATTAAACAATTTACACACTATGGTGGCCACACCACGAAAATGGCCGGGACGACTCGCTCCACAAATCATATAGGACAAGCCGGGCACTTCTACAAAAGTCTGCTTTTCCAAACCTCGAGAGTAAATATCTTCTGCTTTTGGGGTGAAAAGGACATCTACCCCTAAGGCTTCTAATGCGGCCATATCTTGTTGCATAGTGCGTGGGTATGCGGCCAAGTCTTCATCAGGTCCAAATTGTAATGGATTGACAAAAATAGACACTACCACTATGTCTGCATGCTTTTTGGCTTGCTCGACAAGGTGTAAGTGCCCTTTATGTAAATTTCCCATGGTGGGGACAAACGCAATGGTTTTACCATCGTTTTGCCATTTTCTGCGTATTTCTCTAAGCGGTGTTATATCACTAATTTGCTGCATAATGTGTCCTGTATATTCTTAGCTATTAGTTAAAGCTATGTTCTGCGCTTGGAAAAACGCCATTTTGCACTTCTTCAATATAGGCCTTAACTGCTTCGCGCATATCCCCGGTGATTTCTAAATAGTTTTTAGAAAACTTGGGCATGTAATTGGCACTAATGCCAAACATGTCGTGCATTACTAAGATTTGACCATCGGTATGCGCGCCGGCGCCTATACCAATTACAGGAATATTAATTGCCTTGCTAATTTTCTCAGCTAAAGGAGCTGGGACACACTCTAAAACCAACATCTGAACACCGGCTTGTGCCAATGCTTCAGCTTGTTCGAACAATCGTTCTGCTTGCAAGTCGCCACGACCTTGGACTTTAAATCCACCAAAAACGTGCACTGACTGTGGAGTAAGGCCTAAATGGCCACACACAGGCACGCCACGCAAGTTTAGCCCCTTAATGGTATCAATCAGCCAGTCTCCGCCTTCTACTTTAACCATGCTAGCGCCAGCGGCCATTAGAGTGGCAGCATTGGCATAGGTTTGTTCTGGCGTTGCATATGTCATGAATGGCATGTCGGCCACCACAAAAGCACGACTTGTTCCTTTACGAACGGATCTCGTGTGGTAAGCGATATCATCTATGGTAACAGATAGGGTATCGTCGCAGCCTTGCAGCACCATGCCCAGTGAATCACCGATCAAAATCACATCAACACCTTGCTCGTCAAATAGCTTGGCGAAGCTGGCATCATAAGCGGTTAGCGCTGTGATTTTTTGTTTCTCTTGTTTCATTTTAAACAAGCTTGACGTAGTTACTTTCTTAGTCATAATAATCACCTCTGCTAACTGAAAAGTGCAACAAAATTAGATGGTTGCTCACTTTTGATTATTTCCATGTCACATTTGTTCTGATTACTTCGAGCCCATTTTCAGGTACGCTTTTTAGTATAGAAACTAAAGAGTCACCACATGGTAACACGAGTTCAGGAGCTATCTCACGTAACGGGTATAGTACAAATTCCCGTGTTTTCATACCGTAATGGGGCACGACTAAATCATCGCTTCGAATTTGTTCATTGCCATACAAAATAATATCTAAATCTAGGGTTCTAGGTCCCCAGCGTTCGGATTTCCGCTGTCTGCCATGGGTCAGTTCAATTGTTTGTAAGCTGGAGAGTAATTCCGAAGGCGCTAATCGTGTTGCTATTGATACCACAGCATTCACATAATCAGGTTGATCTTGCGGGCCCATAGGTTTGCTAGCATAAAAACTTGAGCATTGTTTTATGTGCGTGTTTTTGAGACCGTCAATTGCACGCAACGCCTGTTGCAGTTGCTGATCAGGCTCGGCTAAATTGCTACCCAAACCTATGTAACTAATTACGGGTTGCATTAGGAGGCGCTGGGTTTCTTACTTTTGGGACGGCGGCGAGTGCGACGAGCGGGCCCGCCTTCAGCTTCTCGGAGTTTAACTAACATTTGTTTGCGTTTATCTGGGCTAACCTCTTGAAACTCAGTCCACCAATCAGCTAACTCAAGCAGTTTACCCCCTTCAATTTGTCCACGAATCAGCAAAAAGTCATAGGCTGCACGGAAACGGGCATGTTCTAACATTTGATAGGCTCTGCGGCCGAAACGCTTTGGTAAACGCAATTGTAAAAGCCAAATTTCTCGCATCATGCTGGAAAAACGTTTGGGGATCATAATGCGTTGTATTTGTCGGTGAAGCACATCGTTGACCGCGATATTGAATGCATCGAAATGATTCAAACCTGCTTCGTCCATGAGCTTTTGACAGTGTTCTTCAATTGGATACCATAAAAATGCGGCATACATGAATGCGGGGGTTACTCTTTGACCGGTATTAATCCGGTTATCAGTATTCATCAGCATTTTTCTAATAAACTGATTTTCACGACTGTCGCTGCCTTTTAGCAAGGGCGCCAATTGTGGGAATAACGGTTGGATAAGATCATATTCCTGCATTAATTCAAAGGTTCTTAAACCTTGTCCGGAAATAAACAGTTTAATAACTTCTTCGAACAGGCGAGCAGGCGGAATATTGTTTAATAAACTGCCTAATTGATGAATTGCAGCGGCGGATTCTTGGCTGATTTGCATATTCAGTTTGGCTGCAAATCGCACTGCCCGTAACATTCTAACCGGATCTTCACGATAACGAGTTTCAGGGTCACCAATCAGCTCTAAACGTTTGTCTTTGATTGCTTGCATGCCATTGGCAAAGTCGGTCACCGTAAAGTCGGTGACGCGGTAATACATCGCGTTTACTGTGAAATCGCGACGTTCTGCATCTTCTTCAATACTGCCAAAAACGTTGTCTCTGAGAATTTGACCTTCTTGACTTTGTTTGCCTAGCACCTCTGTAGGTTTTTTGCCTTTTTCGTCATCCGAGTTTTGGTGATGGCCTCTAAATGTGGCTACTTCAATAATTTCACGACCAAAAACGACATGGGCTAAACGAAATCGGCGGCCAATTAAACGACAGTTTCTAAATAGCGCTTTGACTTCATCAGGAGTGGCATTGGTAACGACATCAAAATCTTTTGGCTGCAGTCCCATAATAAGATCACGTACACAGCCGCCTACTAAGTATGCATCGAATCCAGCGCCATTTAGGCGGTACAATACTTTCAGGGCATTATCACTGATACCTTTTCTAGAAATGCCATGCTCACCGCGAGTGATAACCTTCGGATTGAGTAAATCCGAATGGTATTCGTCAGCGTTTTTTGTCAAAGCATTTTTGACCTTTTTGATCACTCGAGAAATGATGCGTTGGCTCCTGATAACACAAATAATTTTAATGGCGCGCAATGATATACTGGATGAAGAGTATTTTCTATCTGTTGATATAGCTAGTTGCCAGTAAATTGGCTGTGAATACAACTAATACATCTAAATTATGTCTAGTTTAATTTACGACAACTAGAATCTCGTATCATTAATTGGGTATCTAGCACCACAGAGTCAACAGGCTTTTTGTTGAGTAAATCCAGTAAAGCAGAGACCAAAGCTTCCCCGCCTTTTTGGGTGTCTTGATGAATCGAACTTAGTGATGGTTGTGTGAATGCACACACTGAAATGTCATCATATCCCACTATTGCCACTTGCTCGGGGACACTAACTCCTTGTTCGTTCAATGCTCGCATCATACCTAAGGCTATTGAATCACTGGCCGCGACTATACCGTCGTAATTAAACTGATTATTTTTCAATAAGGCTAAGGTTACTTTGTAGGCATCTTCAAAGGTAAAGTGGATGTCTAACGGATTGGGTTGTTGCAATTGTGCATTTTTCAAAACCTGTTGATAACCTGCAAAACGCAAACCTGTTTCAAAGGAACGCATGCCACAAAAGACAATATTCTGACATCCTTGTTTGACTAAATGTTGAGTAGCCAATTCCCCACCCATGAAATTGTCAGTACCAACAGTCACATAGTCGCTGTTCTTTGATTGACCACCCCAAACCACTATCGGCTTTTGATGATTTATTAGTTTATCAAATGCATCCATATCGTCACCCTGACCAAACACAATCAGTCCGTCAGCGCGGTTCATCGTAAAATAATCATCTAGAGAACTGGTTTGAGCAATATTGTGGGACACCAATAACAGATCGTATTTATGACGACTTAGCTCATCGGCAATAATGCCAACGATATTCAATACAAAGGGGTCAGTAAAAGATTGATCATGTTCGGAGCTTTTAATAATCACAACGGCAATGGTGTTAGAGGTTTTCAATCGGAAGTTTCGGGCCGCGGTATTAATCTTAAAATCGTGAGCTGCCGCGAGCTTTTGTATTTTCTCGCGGGTTTTTGCACTAATTAACTTATTGTTATTCAGCGCCCTAGAAGCAGTTGAACCTGAAACCCCAGCGAGTTTTGCTAAATCGGAAAGCGAACGAACTTTTTTTGTCATGACTATCTCCAAATACTGCAGTTCATGGCAATTCCATCGAAATAGATATTTCAGTAGAGAGGAAAACTCTTAATGCTTTGATACTATTCACTATTGTACACCCTATTGATGTTAGCTTGCAGGTTAAATGATGCAAAATATCATTACCTGAATTCATCCAACATTCCGAATCGGCTTAACATCGGCTACGCACCACTTTATTTTTATCTAGGCTGATTATAGACCCGAATAAAAAATAATTGCAATCGATTGCATTTTTACATATGTTTAACAAAGATTAGCGTCACTTATTGAGTTAATGACACTTCATGGAGCATGTTAGAAGATGACTAATGAGGTTATTTAGGTGTAATCGAGTATCGCTAATATCCGTTATTTCACAACAGTGCTCGAAGTTAATCAATTGCTTAACTTGGAGCAAAATTATAGCCATTAATGGTGATTTCAATGCCCAGATTTATGACCATATTTGCCATTGCGGCTTGTTATTTTATTTTTGCTATCTTGCTCAATAGTGTAGGGACGGTCATTCTACAATCGATTAATAGTTTCGATATCAGCAAGCCCATCGCCAGTTCTTTAGAAGGATTCAAGGATCTTTCTATTGCCTTTGTGTCTTTTGCCATTGCAGCGTTTGTGCCTAGAGTGGGTTACAAACTGGCGATGATGGCAGCCTTAATATTGGTTGCTGCGGTCTGTGCGCTCACTCCGTTGTTTGCCGACTTTATGATGATCCAAATTTTATTTGCCTGTATCGGAACGGCTTTCGCGCTAATTAAAGTTTCGGTTTATAGCATCGTCGGTCAGTTGTCAGATGATACTAAAAGCCATGCATCACTGCTGAATACCATTGAAGGTATTTTTATGCTGGGGGTGTTGTCAGGTTACTGGTTATTTAGCGGATTTATCGATGCAGAAGCTCCCCATTCTTTGCGTTGGATGGAAGTATATTATTGGCTTGCTGGATTCACTGTTTTAACCGCATTAGCCGTGCTTTTTTCACCGATAAAAAAAGCGCCAAAAGCTGAACTTACTAGACCCCTGATCGACGATTTTATTGAGATGATTAAGCTCACCTACCGACCTCTGGTTTTGGTATTTGTGTTATCCATTTTCTTTTACGTTTTAATTGAACAGGGAATAGGTACTTGGTTACCTACATTTAACAACGAAATATTGCACTTACCTTTAGATGTCAGTATTCAGATTACCAGTATTTTTGCCGCTGCTATCGCCATAGGACGTTTATTGGCAGGACAAGTTTTGCGTTTCATGAATTGGTACAAGTTTTTGAATATCTGTTTAATTTTTATGGCCATATTGATGTTGTTGTGTCTGCCGATGGCCAATGCAGTTCAAAATGCTGGCCAAATCAGCACTATCTCCAGCGTCTTTGATGCACCACTCGCTGCCTACTTATTACCTCTTGTGGGGATACTGATGGCACCTATTTATCCGGTTATCAATTCAGTGATGTTAAGTTCGCTAGAAAAAGCACTGCATGCGCCCATGACCGGATTAATCGTGGTCTTTTCCGCCCTTGGGGGAACAACAGGGTCGATAATTACCGGCATTGTATTTGAGTCTTTTGGTGGTCAACGGGCGTTTTATTTATCTTTGATACCGATGGCACTGATTGCAATCACGCTATTTTTATTCAAACGCTCAACTGGTCGAATTTCACCTTTTTCAAGCCGCGACATAGAAGAGGCCGCATGAGCACTTTAATAGGACGTCAAACCGCTGGTAATTTTGAGCAAAGCTTGGCTTTTTTCAGCAGCGCATTATTTCATCAGGTCCAAACATCGGGTCTGTTTACCGACAGTAAACACTTTGCAGATGCCACGCCTAAAACCGATTGGGATGAAATTTACCAACAATATGAACAGCAATCAGCATCTGGTCATTTCAAATTGGCGGAGTTTGTTGAGCAATATTTTAGCTTTCCCGAACCGATAAAGCTGGCCGAAAATGTTCGTTATCAAACCGTTGCTGAACACATTGAAGCTTTATGGTCACTTTTACAAAAGCAGCCAGATGTCGATAGCAAAGATTCTCTTTTGCCACTGCGGTTTCCTTATTTGGTGCCGGGCGGTCGATTTAGGGAAATATATTATTGGGATAGTTATTTCACTTCTTTAGGTTTGCTCAGTTCTGGACGCAAAGAATTAGTCAAATCGATGGTGTTAAATTTTATTCAATTGCAGAAAGATATTGGCTGTATTCCCAATGGTAATCGCAGTTATTATTTTAGTCGCTCCCAACCGCCAGTATTGGGCTTAATGGTAGACATGCTGTTCAAGTCTGAGGGCAACTATAAGGATCTAGACTTTCTTAAGGAATGCGTAGAAGCCATGGATTCTGAATATGCGTTTTGGATGGCGGGTGCTGAACAGTTGAGTGAACCTTTTCAAACTCATCGTCGTTCAGTCAGAATGCCAAATGGCGGGATTTTGAATCGCTATTGGGATGAGCAAGCTTGTCCTCGAGCAGAATCTTATGCTGAGGATATAGATTCTGCTGAGCATAAAAAAGACCATGAAAAATCCACTTTCTATCGGCATATTCGTGCTGCATGCGAATCAGGTTGGGATTTCAGTTCGCGCTGGTTGGCGGATCCAGAAGATCTGCAAAGTATCCAAACTACCGATATTATCCCTGTTGACCTCAATTGTTTGCTGTATCAGCTTGAAGTGTTATTGAGTCAGTATTGGGACTTGTTAGGGCAAAAAAGTAAAAGTCAGCTTTACCAGCAAAAATCGGAAACTCGTAAAGTAACCATACAATCTTACTTTTGGGATTCTACAGATAACTTCTATCGGGATTTTAATCTGAAAACAACCAGTCAATCTGCGGTGATGTCTCTTGCCGGTGTGTTGCCTCTATTCGTTAACCTTGCCAATCATGAACAGGCCGAAGCCGTGGCCAGTCGATTGGAAAACGAATTTCTATGTGCTGGAGGTTTGCTTACCACTTTGTGTCAAAGTAGCCAGCAATGGGACGCACCAAACGGTTGGGCGCCATTACATTGGTTTGCTGTTAAAGGGTTACAGCAATACCAACAGAATGAATTGGCGACACGGATCATGCAAAACTGGCTCGCTAACGTAGAACATTATTTTCAGGCCCATGGAAGTTTAATGGAAAAATATAACGTCAAAGAAATTGACCATGTTGCGCAAGGTGGTGAGTACGAGGTACAGCATGGATTCGGTTGGACTAACGGGGTGACTAGCGCCTTCTATCAACTTATGGAGTCGAGTCAGCCCAAGCTTGAATTGCCCAATCTAAAATAGCCTGAGTCTGTTGTGGAATATGTTTAGGGACAGGTAGATTAAGATGATCCAGGGCGATGATGAGGTTTTCTTCTGTTTTATTAAGATTCAATGCCGGCGCATGATTTTGTTTACTGAATTTGCGCCCGTCTGCTGACCTGACCAATGGTAAATGCAAACATTGAGGCAGAGCCTTGCCCAAGGTCTTAAATAACGCCCACTGGCATGCTGTGGCCGTTATTAAATCTTCTCCCCTAACTATTTCGGTAACGCCTAAATTTATATCATCAGCCACAGATGCTAGGTGGTAGGCGTACAATCCATCTTTGCGCCTAACAATAAAATCTTCTTGGGTTGCGTTACTATTTACTTCGAGTTGTCCTAATCGAACATCGTTTATCTGCGATATGTTAAATTGGTTTTTTATCCGAAGGGAGTATGGGGCTTGTATCTGTTTTTTATCTCGACAAGTGCCGCTATAGAATTCACCAATAGCCTTAATTTGCGCTCGTGTGCATTCACAAGGATAAAGTAAATTTTGGCGACTGAGTTGCGATAAAATATGTTCGTAATATTGGCTGTTTTGACTTTGCAAAATGACATCGTCATCCCAAATCAAACCATGGGCCTTTAACGTCACCTGAATGCTTTCTATTGCGCCAGCCATGATTCTTGGTGGATCAATATCGTCAATGCGTAATAGCCACTTGCCGTTATTCACTTTGGCTTGCAGGAAACTTCCCAGAGCGGTCACTAATGAGCCCATATGCAGTGGCCCAGATGGACTTGGTGCAAATCGACCGATATAACTTGTTTGGTTCATAAATAATCACCAACGTAAAGTTAACGCTCTAGAAACAACAAAAGCCGCAGGTTAGCGGCTTTGGAATCGACTTAAAAAAATTAACCTTGTAGCTGTTTTTCTTTAATTTCAGCTAGGGTTTTACAATCGATACATAAATCAGCGGTAGGTCGAGCTTCTAATCGCCTTACACCAATCTCAATGCCACATGCATCGCAAAAACCAAAGTCGTCTTCTTCAATTCGTTTTAACGTTTTTTCAATTTTCTTGATTAACTTACGTTCACGGTCGCGGGTACGAAGTTCTAAGCTGAATTCTTCTTCTTGAGCCGCTCGATCTACTGGATCTGGGAAATTGGCCGCTTCATCCTGCATATGGTGAACAGTACGATCTACTTCTTCGCGAAGTTGAGAGCGCCATGCTGACAATATTTTACGGAAATGCTCGAGTTGAGCATCGTTCATATACTCTTCGCCGTCTTTCTCCTGATAAGGAGTTAGACCAGCTAGTGCTATTAATCCTAAACTTTTTTCTTTTCCAGTTGGCATGTGCCAATTCTCCTACACTACGACACAAACGTTGTTTAGCGAATGAGGATATATAGCAGATTGCTATTATCCTAGCAAATTAGGCTTGGTCGAATATATGTAACTGTTACGCTTATCAGCGGTAAAATTGGCCTAGTAAATACCAATTTTTTTGAATAAAAAACGGTGAGCTGTTTTTTACGACTCGCAAACATAGACTCCTTAGATAAAAAATCAACCTTTTTTTTACAGATCGAAACTTAGCTGCTGATTTAATTGTAGTTTTTCTTCAGAGATTTTACAGCCGTAGGCGATAATTTGTACGCCCGCAGCCATTGCTGCTTGTAAAGTCGCCGAATATTCCGGATCTATGTCGGTAGCAACTCGGATATTTTTGATGCCAGTATGCTGACTACAAAACAACAATACAGCGCGTTTCCCAGCTTGAGCAATGACAATTAGTTCACGTAAGTGTTTACTACCCCGTTGGGTTTTTGCATCAGGAAAATAACCAATCCCGTCCCTCAGTAATGTAACTGATTTTACTTCAACATAACAATCGGGCAGATTGTCAGAGGTTAACATAAAATCTATTCTGCTATTTTCTTCTCCGTACTTTACCTCTGGTTTAATCCCTTGGTATTCAGCTAATTCTTTGATTTTTGATTGGGTAAAAGCTTCGGCAACTAATTTATTCGCATTGTGGGTATTGACCCCTATCCAGTCGCCTTGGTGATTTTTACTTAGCTCCCAAGTGTATGCGAGTTTCCGTTTAGGGTTATTCGATGGACTTAACCACACTTCAAAGCCGGGGTCGCCGCAACCCGTCATGGCACCTGTATTTGGGCAATGAGCGGTCACGATTGAACCATCAGAAAGTTCCACGTCAGCTAAGAATCGTTTATAGCGTTTTATTAACTTACCCTTGATAAGTGGAGTGGGGAACAGCATATTACCTCTCATATCATGCGCTTTAGACTGCGCACACTGTT
The DNA here is from genome assembly GCF_018860635.1 of Aliiglaciecola lipolytica. Classification (GTDB taxonomy): domain Bacteria; phylum Pseudomonadota; class Gammaproteobacteria; order Enterobacterales; family Alteromonadaceae; genus Aliiglaciecola; species Aliiglaciecola lipolytica_A. The sequence goes on along the minus strand of NZ_JAHKPT010000025.1, from coordinate 460,814 downwards.
CCATGATTTAGTCTAATTAATCATGGATGCCAAAGAAAAAGGAAACCAGTATGTCACATCTTTTAGTCGAACTCAGTTATCAACCCGCTTCAGCCCATTGGGGAGATAATGCATTAGTTAGTTTTGCTGCAGAAACCGCCACCATTCACTTAAACCCTGAAGATGCTACGGATACTCAATTGTCCAAAATTGCGGTGGTTGCCCGTAAACTGGATGGAATGAATCTGTCTGGCGTCACTTTATCTGGAGATTGGAGTGAAGAACAACAATGGGCATTGGCATTTAGTTATCGTCGAGCACGCAATGCTGCTGAGATTAAATGGTTAGAAAATAGTGACAAAGAAAGCTTAGAAAAACGTTACGCTGCGCTGTGTTTTACCCGCGATTTAGTCAATGAAACGCCTGAACAACTTTCACCGGAAGAATTGGCTAAACGCAGTGTAGACTGGCTAACAGAGCTATCTGGTGACAAAGTGTCTGTAAAATACTGTGTCGGTGAAGAGTTGGCAAAAGCTGGCTGGGTGGGCATATATAACGTTGGCAGAGGCAGTGAACGGCCTCCGGTTTTATTAGAAGTTGATTACAACCCCAGCGGTGATGAAAACGCAGCTGTAGCTGCGGCTTTAGTGGGTAAGGGAATTACCTTTGATAGTGGCGGGTACAGCATGAAAAGTAGTGAAGGCATGTTGAGCATGAAGTGTGACATGGGCGGGGCGGCAACGGTAGTTGGTGCACTTGGACTGGCCATCATGCAAGGATTGAACAAGCGGGTTAAATTATTCTTATGTTGTGCTGAGAACCTAGTCAGTGGGCATGCTTATAAATTGGGTGATATTTTAACCTATAAAAACGGTGTGACAGTGGAAATTGTTAATACTGATGCTGAAGGACGTTTAGTGTTGGCGGATGGTTTAATGGCAGCCAGTGAAACCAATGCACCTTTAATTATTGATGCAGCTACTCTCACTGGTGCAGCTGTTGCTGCTACCGGTGGAGATTACAATGCAGTTTTTTCACTTGATAAACCTGCACTACAACAATTTATTATTCAATCAGAAAAACAAAATGAGCCAGTGTGGCCGCTTCCCTTAGAGTTATGGCACCAAGATAAATGTCCATCACCTTTTGCTGATACTGCAAACAGTCGTGCACAAAAAGGTGGCGGTGCCGGTGGCGCTTCAAACGCCGCTGGATTCTTGTCGCGTTTTGTTGGTAACCAAGGTAAAGGTTGGATTCATGTTGACTTAGCAGCGGCTTATAATGGCAGTGGTACTAGTCATATGCCTGCTGGTGGCAGTGGAATCGGAATAAGAGGAATTGCACAGGCGTTATTAGACGCTTAGAAGTGACTTTTTCAGCTAGACTTAGGGTTCACTAATTTATTGGTGAACCGTTAACATCTGCTGGTTAAATCATTTGTAGATACCAGCTAGCTTTTAAATACCACCTACACGCTCAGCAAACTCTTTATATTTTTCCACTTCGTTTCTATCAAACAAGGGTTTACCTTGACTATCTTTCGCCTTAGAAGTTAACAGACTTTCTCTTTCTAAACGCTCAACTCTTTGATTTTTTACTCCTAAAAAATTAGCTACCTCGGTTACGCTGATTAAACTCATCGGAGCCTCCACTATTGTGCATTTTTACTTAATTAAAGCGTAAAGTTGTCATATTGCTAGTTTATCGCTTGTTTAGATTTTCAAGCTTGGTTGCCTATGAAATTACGATAGTTTTGGATTCGATTATGGATATACCCTAAATAGGTTTACAATGCCGCGAAATTCGAATTGATGGAGGTATAATGGATATTTGGTCTGCAGCGGTAATGTTATTTCTAATAATGGATCCTTTAGGAAACTTACCAATATTTATGTCCATTTTGAAATCAATTGAGCCTAAACGTCGTCGTAAGGTGTTAGCGCGAGAGTTGGTTTTATCATTATTGATCATGTTCATCTTTTTATTCAGTGGACAAGCCGTGTTGGACTTCCTAAATGTGAAACAACAAGCGGTTAGCATTGCTGGTGGTATTATCTTATTTTTGATTGCAATTCGCATGATCTTCCCTAATAAAGGGAGCCATGACGACGATGTAACTGAGCAGGAACCTTTTATTGTTCCCTTAGCTATTCCAATGATTGCCGGTCCCTCGTTATTGGCTGCTCTGATATTGCTTGCTAACCAAGATCCTCTAAGGATGTTCGATTGGTCGTTAGCACTTTTTTCAGCTTGGGCTGTTTCCGCGAGCATTCTCATGTTTTCTGGTGTATTTTTTAAGATTCTTGGAGAGCGTGGCTTAATCGCGATTGAGCGTTTAATGGGCATGATTTTGATTATGTTGTCGATACAAATGTTTCTCGACGGCGTAGGTAATTACTTTTCACTGGGAGTGACCAATTGACCTCTAAATTAAATACATTTCAAAAAGTTCGTGAGTTAACTGGCTGGCATGCCGTTGCATACGCTGCCACTTTAACTGAACGTATGAAGCCTAATTTCCAGCTATTCTGCGAAACAGCTGAATTCGATGATGAAGGTCAATTCCACAAGTCTTTGGAATCGATTTGGCAGTGGTTGTCTCGTACGGGCTCGAAAATTAATTTCGCTTTACAGTTGGAAAAAATTGAAGATGTGACTCCCGATGCTGCTGAACATGATAGCTTCGGTGTATATCCAGCAATTGATGCGGCAATTTCTTTGGCTGCAATAATGTCGCTGATAACCAATGATGAACCTCAAGGTGCGGTGATAGTTTCCAAATTATCACAAGGGAGTGTCGAAGCATTTGTTGAACTAGTATCTGATCAGTCGTTGAGTGCTCAAGAAATAAAAGAGCACCCATTAATGCAGTGGGAAGTGGCGTTTCAAAATGAATTGGTGCAACAAATAGTCGCAATGCCTGAAGGGGCAAAAAGTGTGAAAGTGCTACGCGAAATGGCGACCAGTGAAGGCGTATCGAATATCGGAATTGAGATTAATTCACAATAAATAATTTACTAGACACACTCTGAGTCGATTTTTCTTTGATACAGCGCCAATTATCTGGAACTTGGTAGTGCTGGTTTTGCGTTTCACATTCGATGTAAATAACACTTTCGGTAACGGTTAAGTGATTTGCTTGGATTACATCGATTGCTTTGGGCACTAAACCGGCATTAAACGGCGGATCAATAAAAATTAAATCAAAGGTATCTTTTAGTCTATCGCAAACCTCAAGACTATTCCCATTTATGACTTTAGTTTGTTGCTCGGATACTTGCAGTTTTTCTAGATTGCTACTGATTAACTGCGCAGCGACCTTATCTAACTCAATAAAAGTTGCACTAGTAGCATGTCTTGAAAGTGCCTCAAAGCCAAGGCTGCCGCTGCCAGCAAACATATCTAAACAACGACTTTCATTTACATAAGGCATTAACCAATTGAACAAGGTTTCTTTGGTCCGATCGGTTGTCGGACGTAAACCTTGTGCCGCTAAAACTGGTAGCTTTCTGCCACGCCACTTGCCACTTATCACCCGGATTGAGCCGGTGATGGCATTTTGCTTTTTTACGCCTCGCTTCATGAATCCAAGAAATGCTATGATTGTCAAAATTGGACGATAGTGTATACCTTTAGTCGCTTTTCTGCATGCACACTTTTTGAAAAGTCAGGTTGCTATCAAGAAACTTTATATCAGTCGATTTTTGTTTATTAATAAAGACAAAAATCCAGACTCACATTATCAAGAGAATTAACTAAAGCATGTCTAAATTTTTCCGCTGGTTCAATAAAGATAAAGATGAAAAATCAAATCAATCTGTCGAGCAAGATGAGACGTTACAGAATGTCAGTGAAGAAGATACCGGAAAGCAAGAATCTTCTGCATCCGAATCCTCGGACGAACAGCCTAAAGCGTTAGAATCGAATGCTGCTGCAACGGTGAGTGTCGAACAGAATATTGATTCCCCGGTTACTATTTCTGAACAGCCCCAAGTTGTTGACGAAATAGCTGCAACCCAACAAAATCCTGTTGAGCCAGAGCCAGAGCCAGA
>NZ_JAHKPT010000025.1:436181-456703 GCF_018860635.1 Aliiglaciecola lipolytica | reverse complement strand
AGCCAGAGCCAGAGCCAGAGTCAGAGCCAGAGCCAGAAGGGTTTTTCAGCAAACTTAAACGCGGGTTGTCGCGAACCAAACAAAATTTAGGTAGTGGTTTTGTTAGTTTATTTAAAGGTAAAAGCATCGATGACGAGTTATTCGAGGAACTCGAAACCCAATTGCTAGTTGCCGACTTGGGTATGGATACCACGAGTAAAATTATTAAGGAGTTAACCGAAAGTGCCAATCGTTCTCAGTTGAAAGATGGCGACGCGTTATATCAACTTCTCAAACAGCAAATGTCGGATATTTTAGGTCAATCTAGTGAACCTCTTAAAATCGACTCAGCTGACGGGCCATTTGTGATTCTGATGGTTGGTGTCAATGGCGTTGGTAAAACCACTACCATCGGGAAATTAGCCAAACAATTTCAACAGCAAGGTAAAAAAGTCATGTTAGCAGCAGGAGATACATTTCGTGCCGCAGCTGTTGAACAGTTGCAAGTTTGGGGAGAAAGGAACAATATTCCTGTGGTTGCCCAGCAAACAGGCTCAGACAGTGCATCGGTTGTTTTTGATGCTTTCCAGTCAGCTAAAGCGAAAAACATGGATATTCTCATCGCAGATACGGCAGGCCGTCTGCAAAATAAAGATCATTTGATGGAAGAGCTCAAAAAGGTCGTTCGGGTCATGAAAAAAATCAACCCGCAAGCCCCCCATGAAATCATGCTTACTATTGATGCTGGTACAGGACAAAATGCAATTAGTCAGACTAAACTGTTTGATGAAGCTGTGGGTTTAACCGGTATCACCCTGACCAAATTAGATGGCACCGCAAAAGGGGGCGTCATATTCGCAATCGCAGACAAGTTTGATATTCCCATACGCTATATTGGTGTGGGTGAAGGGATTGATGATCTTCGTCCATTCGACAATCAGCAGTTTGTAGAAGCACTGTTTCAAGACAATGATAGTTAGACGCAGGTAACAACGTGATTAAGTTTGAACAGGTAAGTAAAACCTATCCAGGCGGGCAACAAGCCTTACGCAAAGTAAGTTTTCATATTGAGCCCGGTGAAATGGCGTTTTTAACCGGCCATTCTGGCGCGGGTAAAAGTACCCTGTTGAAACTCATTAGTATTATGGAGCGTCCTACTGTAGGACGCGTGCTGATCAATGGCCATGACCTAAATACCATACATCGTCGACAAATCGCGTTTATTCGACGAGATATTGGAATGATTTTCCAAAGCCATCAATTATTAATGGATAAAAGCGTGTTTGATAACGTTGCACTGCCATTGGTTATTGAAGGTTACTCCCATAAAGAAACCACTAAACGAGTGCATGCAGCGCTTGAAATGGTTGGTTTACGAGACAAAATAAAAAGCTTTCCAATGATGCTTTCAGGGGGAGAGCAACAACGCGTGGGTATTGCCAGAGCAGTTGTTAATAAACCTCCTTTGTTGTTGGCAGATGAACCGACAGGAAACTTAGATCCTAAATTGTCGATGGAAATCATTCGTTTGTTTGAAGACTTTAATCAAGCTGGCGTATCTGTTTTTATTGCGACCCATGATTTAGGATTAATTGCCCGAATGAAGTACCGATCACTGACCTTAAAACAAGGACAAATGATCACCGATGGTTTGAGTGAAGAGTGGGATAGTGAAGAGCCTAAGGAGTATGATTTTTAATGAGTATTCTGTTTAAAGGCCGGTCTCAAGGTGCTTACTCTTCTAAAATTGGCATGTTCCAGCGCATAACCATGTTTTTTGTCAGTCATGTAAGACAAGCATTAGGGAGCTTAGGTGAACTATGGCGAGCGCCGTTAGCGTCATTGATGACCGTTGGCGTACTTGGGTTGAGTATCACATTACCCAGCACCTTCTATATTTTAGTTAAAAATGCCGAATCGATTGCGGAAAACTGGCAGCAGGCCTCTGAAATAACCTTATTCCTACGTAAAGGGACACAATCCAAAGACGCTAATCAATTAGTGACTAGACTTGGGCTTTGGCCTGAAATCGATTCTGTGACCTATATTCCTGCCGATCAAGGATTGCTTGAATTTCAGCAACAAAGTGGTTTGGGAGAAGCATTGAGTTACTTAGATGAAAACCCGTTACCGGATGTGATTTTAGTCAATCCCACCTCCCAAAATACATCGCCCTCTGCTGCTAAACAGCTATTAGATAAGCTTAATCGTGAACGTCATGTGGAAGTGGGGAAACTCGACATTAAGTGGCTAGAGCGCTTACACGGCTTTTTATCTATCGCCAAAGAATTAATCTATGCCGTCGCTCTTTTGTTATTTCTAGCTGTGGTGTTAATTATTGGCAACACCATTCGCTTAAATATTCTAAGTCGACGGGATGAAATTTTGGTGATGAAATTGGTTGGTGCTACAGATGCATTTATACATCGACCATTTATGTACACCGGTATGTGGTATGGCTTGTTAGGCGGTTTGATGGCTTGGTTTGCGGTTATGTTATTGCTTTGGTGGATGGGCGGTAGTATTGATGCTTTAACCGCGCAATACGCAAAAGACTTCGACTTAACAGGTCTAGATCTTACTTCGCTGCTAGTTATGCTGGGAGTCTCAATCTTTTTAGGATTAGCCGGCTCAATGATATCTGTACATAAGCATGTAAGAAGCATTGAACCGAAATAACTCGAGCTCTAAATCATATTGAGATGAATTACGTTATCTAGGCTATCGCTTTAGGATAGTGTGGAGAGATTGATTGGCGAATTGTATTACCCCATAGCACCGCTTGATTGAACATATGGTGTAAGTGTTTTTGCTCTATTTCCAGTACTTCTGAGATTTTTCTAACTTTCATCCAGGTTGCGCTTTCAAAGGCTCTTGCCAGCAAAATGTAGAGATAAAAATCGTTCTTACCACCACACAATGCATATTTTACCTCGTCTACAATTGGCATTTTATTCACCAATTCCTGCATATCTTGATCTAATAATGCATCTAACAAAGAAAATAAACCGGCCATAAACCCGGTTGGCGGGTTATCGCCAATCTTTCTGTGTTTTGCAATCAAATCACAGAATTTGGCTCGCACTAGAGACATATGTAACAGTTCCATAGGCTTATCATCTGCTAGATTCGCCAGTGCAAGTAGGGCGATGAATTTCTTAATTTCAACTTCACCCATGTAATTTAATGCATGTTTTAACGACGTAATTTTAAAACGTTTATTAATCATTGGGTTATTAATAAACCTCAACAACATATACGACAGGCCAACATCTCGTTCAATAATTTCATTTATACGATCAATACCAAAACTTTCATTCGCTGTTTCGCCTATCAACTCAACCAGCGATAACTTGTTGACTGGCAATGGAGCTTGGTTGAAGTTAACTGGTTTTGAAAAGAAATAACCTTGGAAGTAATCAAAGCCTAAGTCATTAAAGGATATGAAATTTTGTAGCGTATCAACATTATCGGCAACCATTTTGACCTTGGCATTGGAAAACCGTGGCATCTGCTTTGCGATATTAGGAAAAGCATGTTGGAAAGTGTCAATTTTGACGATATTGACGAGGCTGAGTAACTCGCTGCTAGTGGTCAATTTAGGTTCGTTTAAGGCTATCTGAAATCCCATGTCACGGATATTCTGACAGGCTTCAATGATCGATTCTTCGCCCTCAACGTTCTCAGATACTTCGACCACAACAGTATTGGGGTCTAGGCTATTGGGAAGGCCCTTGAGTATGGTCTCATTGGTGAAATTAATAAAAGACGTTTTTTGGCAAGAAATATCGTCTAACGCCAACTTCAAATTTGATTGATTCTGTGGTTGAGGTTGAGATGCATCAACTAATTTGTCAGGAAAACAGTTATTTTTACCGTCTCTAAAAAATAGCTCATACGCAAATACTTCTTTTTCCTTGTCTAAAATTGGTTGCCTAGCCACAAAAGCGAACATCAAAAGCCCCTATTATTCCATTTTATACAAATTTTAATTTGTCGTTTCTGATTTATTAATTAACGAATTGAACGGGTCATAGCTGACGCCCATTTAATCGATTCATTGTAAAAACTATGCAACATGTCTTGATCAAGTTCAAGTTTAGTTGAATGGTGTGTCACACCGTTCCAGTCGCCGTATTCAAACGCTCGAGCAACCACTAAATAATCTCTAAGTTGGCCTTCAATGCCACATAACGCATTCTTTAAGTCGTCGTTTAATGGTAATTTTTTTATTAACTTTGACATATTCTGATCTAACAATGCATCTAAAAGTGAAAATAAACCAACTAAAAATCCTTTAGGTGGGTTATCAGCATCATTCTTAGCCATAGAAATGAGTTCACAAAATTTAGCGCGAACCAAAGACAGATGAATTAACTCAGGTGGTTTTTCATCTCCTAAATTAGCGATGGCCACCAACGCGATAAACTTTTTGATCTCTATTTCGCCCATATAATTCAATGCATGATTTAATGAATTGATTTTATTGCGTTTATTCATAATTGGATTGTTGATAAAACGCATCAACATATACGAGAGGGAGACATCTTTTTCGACGATCTGACAAATTTTGTCGAATTCAAATTGGCTATTTGCACTCTCGCGCATTAACTTCAACAAATTGAGTTTAGAACTCGGAATGTTTTTATGTTTCTTGATTTCGGGTTTAGCAAAAAAGTAGCCTTGGAAAAAATCAAATCCAACAGCTGAGTAACGCAAAAACACGTCATGATTTTCAACTTTTGTCGCCACTAATTTGATGCGAGCTTGTTTAATGCGAGATAGGTTTTGTTCTATAAGCTTAAAGTCAGTGGTGGTAACGTCTACCTTAATTATATTGATAACTGAAAATAGGCGATCCCATTTGGGATCAAAATCATAATCGTCTATGGCTATTTTATAGCCGAGCCCACTGATGTGTTTGCACGCTGCAATAAGCTTTTCAGATACTTTCACACTTTTTATTAACTCAATAACAACCGTTTGCGGATCGAATAGAGTGGGAAATCGATAGAGTAGGGTGTCTGTCTGAAAGTTGATGAAGGCCGTTTTTCCATCTGAAATTTCTTCAACGCCTATTGAAAAGTGGCTGTTTGTAATAATTTTTGATGTCGCTTGATTCGGCTCAATTTCTGGAAAACAGTTACCCTCACCATCTCGAAAAAGTAGTTCGTAAGCAAATACCTGCATCTGTTGGTCAAAGATAGCTTGTCGTGCGATATAAGAAAACATTTAACCTTGCCTAATACCTGTTCAACTTGATTGAATATTAGTCGAGTATAGTGTTCTATTTTAATTTAAAATTAAACCTTTAAATATAAATATGCGCCCCCATATACCTTGAATGTCTTTTTTGAGACAATTAATTTCAGTTTGAGTGAATTATTTATGACCTTTTGCGGTCTATATACGTAATAGATAATTGGCTTTGCCCATTTGTATTGATAGAATACTGGGCTGTAACGAATAATGAGGTATACATGAGCACAAATATGCAAGCTATGGTATTAAGCGTTCCTCACAGTGGCAGCATTGAAACTTATATTCAAGCTGTTAGCAGCATCAACATGCTGACTGTGGAAGAAGAACGTCAGCTAGCAGAACGTTTGCAGCGAGATGAAGACATTGAAGCGGCACGAAAGCTAGTTATGTCCCATTTACGTTTTGTTGTACATATTGCTAAATCATACTCAGGTTATGGATTACCCCAAGCTGATCTCATTCAGGAAGGCAATATTGGCCTAATGAAAGCAGTGAAGCGATTTGATCCAACTGTCGGTGTGAGACTAGTGTCTTTTGCTGTGCATTGGATAAAAGCAGAGATTCATGAATTTGTGCTTAAAAACTGGCGAATTGTGAAAGTGGCAACCACTAAAGCACAGCGTAAGTTGTTTTTTAACCTGCGTAAAAACAAAAAGCGTCTAGGCTGGTTTACTCACGATGAAGTGCAAAAAGTAGCACAAGAGTTAGGTGTGAGTACCAAAGAAGTACTGCAAATGGAAGCTAGAATGAGCAGCCAAGATCAAGCATTTGATTTGTCTGCTGATGATGACGAAAGTGGAAGTTTTGCACCGGTACAGTTTCTAGAAGACAAAACAACTGATGTAGAAAGCGAAGTAATTAATTCTGATTGGGATAGCAACGCTTCCAAACGTCTGCACTCGGCGATCAAAACCTTAGACGAGCGCAGTCAGCATATTATCCAGACTCGTTGGTTGTCGGATGACAAGTTGACGTTGCAAGATTTGGCTGACAAATATGAAGTGTCTGCTGAACGTGTACGTCAGATTGAAAAGAATGCAATGAAGAAATTGCAGTCAGCGATGGTTGCATAATCAGCTAGTTCAAACATCTATAATGACTTCATAAAAAAGCGCGAATTATTCATCGCGCTTTTTTTATGCTTATTACTTTTACAGAACAACCTAATCCGGTTCTGCAATTTTACTCGGTAATACCCAGAACACACCTTTGAATTCAGCAACTGGTGACTCACCATCTAGAATATCTACTTGTAGTTTGATCGCCACTTTCTTATTTCTTTCTAACAACTCAAGCTTACCTTCCAAGGATTCAATGTTACATAAGGCTCTGGGTTGCATGGTAATAGGTTTATGGTAGTGAATATCACCATCTCCCAATACAATCTCTCCCTCTAATCCTTTTTCTTTCAGTTTTAAATGGATCATTCCCCAGCCAGTTAATGTCGCCAACGAAAAAATACTGCCTGCGAACATAGTGCCATGTAAATTAATATTCTTGTTTAACGAAGCTCTAACTTCTAGTGTCTTGCCACTGTATTGATAGAGTTGAATCCCCATTTGTTCACTAATCGGGATGGTTTCATGCCAGGTATTTTGTAGATCTTGGCACCATTTAGGGTGCAGCATTACTTGGTTCACATCTGACAGTTTTTTAATCATTTGTGAACGTTTCAGTTTACCCATTTCAGTTGGCGCTTCTTTTTCTACTACAAATCCACAAGCTTCAAAAAACTCGATGGATATACGACGACTGTTGGTAACCAATCGTTTCGCACCTTGCTGTCTAGCAACTTCTTCTAATGCCGAATATATTAACTTGCCTATTCCCTTACCTTGGCATTCTTTAGCAACCGCTATATGTCTAATTTGGGCTTCTTCTGACATATTTAAATGTACACGCCCTACAGCAACGACTTTACCGTTGCCATCAACAACCATTCGATGCTCACCAACTTGTTCGTATTCATCTTTCTCAGAGCCTAACGGATGGTTCCATGGCTCCCTCAACATTTCCCAACGGAAATGGAAATACTCTTCAAGTTGTTGCTCCGTTTTTGGCGTTTCTATTCTATACATAAAATAAGTCGTCTCTTTTATTACAGGTCAATTCAAGAAGGATGTTTTTTCAATAATTAACCTAAAACCTATCTTGATATCCACGTTTGCCCGCGAAAAATGTTCATCATTAAAGCGCAATCGCAGACCACGCACAATAGACAGGTTAATTTATTTGAAGATGAAATGTAACGGGGCCGTCGTTTACAAGGGATACCTGCATGTCTGCACCGAATTCGCCGGTTTGACATTCAATACCCTGCTGCTGACAGTAGTTAACGAATTGCTGATACAGCTCTTTACCTAGCTCAGGAGGCGCTGCATCTGAAAATCCGGGTCTATTTCCCTTACGAGTATCGGCAACTAGGGTAAATTGGGAAACAATTAACATAGCACCGCCAAACTGTTGGATATTGAGGTTCATTTTTCCATCAGCATCACTAAACATTCTTAATTTGATTAGTTTGTTGGCAAGTTTTTTAACGGTTTCTAGGGTATCTGTTTTTTCGACACCTAAGAGCAACATCATGCCTTTATCAATTTTTCCAACAATATCATTGTCAATTTCTACATGGGCTCGGGTAACGCGTTGAATCAGTGCAATCAAGATTGTTTCTCTTTTAGAAATTTAGCCATTCTATCGGTTGCGTGACAAATTGCATCGCTTATTCTTGGATCTGATGCGCTATGACCGGCTTCTGGTACTATTAATAATTGTCCCGCACGCCATACTTTACTTAAAGTGTAAGCATTTTCCATTTTACAGACAATATCGAATCGACCGTGGATTATCGTGCCTGGAATGGAGTCAATTTTATGAATATTCTTTAAAATTTGGTTTTCTGCAATGAAGCAGCGATTTTTAATATAATGGCATTCCAACAAAGCCAAGCTGGCTGCACGGCTTAAATTTTGATGGAAATCATGTTCCTTAACCGAGCTATTCAAAACGGAAATGCGTTCTTCCCACATGCACCAAGACTTCGCTGCATGCACTCTGGTGAGTTCATCACCATTTAAAAATATCTGATAAAAACGGTCGGTTACCGAAACGTTTTTAGCGCCTTCTTTTACAATTTCCACAAATTCTTCATAGTACTCAGGAAAAAGTTGTGCAGCGCCTCCGCTGCGCTCAATAAACCATTCAAAATCTTCTTTTCGACCCAAAAACACACCGCGTAAAATAATTGCAGTCACTGTTTCAGGCTTATCAATGGCGTTGAGTAAGGCTAAAGTCGTTCCCCAAGAGCCTCCACAAAGCATCCATTTCTTTATTCCTAGATGCTTTCGAATCATTTCAATATCGCTGAGTATGTGGGCTGTTGTATTCTGTTCTAGCTTAGCAAACGGAAGCGATTTCCCACATCCTCGTTGGTCAAATCCGATTATTCGGTATATGTCAGGATTAAAAAAACTTCGGTACATCGGCGATAATCCTGCACCTGGCCCGCCATGAAGATATAAAACGGGTATGCCTTTTGGGTTACCTGATTGCTCAAGGTAAATTTGGTGCCCGTCACCTACATCTAAAATTTCGCTATCATAGGTTTTAATCGGTGGATATATATGGCTCATAAATTCCGCTTTTGTTTGTTTATTGAATCCATTTGCTTTAATTTAGCACTTAATTCGTAAAATTTACGACTTCTATTCAATAATAACTCGATTTCGGAGGCAAAAATGGCCGGGCAAGGATCTGGCGGCAATGTGATTGCTGCAATTTGTAATATCTTTTTTCCAGGGTTAGGGCAGTTGGTACAGGGCAGAATCTTGGCTGCTCTCATTTTCGCAATCATCTTTTTTGGTGGTGCAGCTCTGTGGTTTTTAATTGTTCCTGGTGTTATTGCTGGGATAGCCTATATTTGGGCAATAATTGATGCTGCTAAATACAAAGGCCCATAGATATGAAAAAAATAATAGTCGTAATCTTTAGTCTTATGATGTTCGGTTGCCAAAGTGCATATTATGCAGCTTGGGAAAAGCTCGGTGTCGAAAAGCGCGATATCTTGGTTGATCGTGTCGAAGAAGCGAAAGATTCTCAAGAAGATGCCCAACAGCAATTTGCCTCTGCGTTAGATGAATTCAGTCAATTAATTAACTTTGACGGTGGCGATTTACAGGATGTGTACGAAGATCTAAGCAGTCAATATGAAGCAAGCAAAGATGCCGCGGACAACGTTAGTAATCGCATTGATAAAGTGGAAAGTGTTGCTGAAGCATTATTTGACGAGTGGACTGAAGAGCTTGAAAAGTATTCAAATGCTAAGTTAAAACGTGATAGTGAAAAACAACTCAGAGAAACACAGAGACGCTATAATTCGTTGATTTCAGCTATGCGTAAAGCTGAGTCAAAAATGCCTCCAGTGCTATCAGCTTTGCAAGACAATGTTCTTTATTTAAAACATAACCTAAATGCCAACGCAGTAGGTGCATTGCAAGGTGAATTCAACCTAATCAAGAAAGATATTGATGTTCTGATCAAAGAAATGAATTCAGCTATTTCGCAAAGTAATGCGTTTATATCAAGTATTCAATCTTAAATTAAGGGGCAAACTGCCCCTTTAAACTCTTTACGGTTAAATATCTAAAACCTTATTTGTGTGGCTCTTCGGGCAAATCATCGAGTTTTACATGATTTTCTTCATCGCCATCATCATCAGGTATCAGATTGCGCTCTTCACCAGTGTCTTCCTCTGGCATTATACGTTCCAACGCTCGGGTGAATTCAGCGCCCACCAAAACCAATATCCAACTTAAATATACCCACACAAACAAAATGGGAACAACCGCAATTGCCCCATATATCACTTGATAAGAAGGGAAGTTTTCCACATACATGGAAAACATTTTTTTGGATAATTCGAATAGACCGGCAGCCAAGATTGCGCCTGATAGAGCATGTTTATAGCTGATCTGTTTGTTCGGTACGACCATGTATAAAATGAAGAAGGCAATCACTGAGGTGATAAATGGGACTACTTTGAGCAATACAGTGCTAAAGCCTGGCGTATATTCGTCAGCGTAGTTAGCCAAACCGACCAAGTAAGAGCTGACCAAGACACTGACTCCAATTAAAAGGGGAGCTAAAGTAAGTACCATCCAGTAAATGGCAAAGGTGTATATGCGGGGGCGTTCGCTTTTAGCTTGCCATATTCTGTTAAGGGTTTTATCAACATTAGAAATAAGGGTTAATGCAACCACCACCAGAAACGCAATACTTAAGGCTCCCATTTTGGAGGCATTATTGACGAATTCTGTCATATGTTTTTGCAACACATCGCCAGAGGTGGGAATGAAGTTATTAAATACAAACTGCTCTAAGTGCTGCCTTACTTCTGAAAACGCTGGAAACGCCGACAGAATGCTGAAAAACACAACAATAAAGGGTACTAACGACAGCAGAGAAACATAAGCGAGATGGCCAGCAGAAACACTAATGTTATCTTTTTGGCAGTGGTGGACAACATTCCGCAACACAATATATACGTGCCCTAAAAAGCGTTTACTCTGTGCGAACCAGTTCTGCTGTGTCATACCACTCTCAAAATTAATTTATAGCAACAGCAGTTTATCCGTTTTGTGCACGAACGCCTAATAAATGACAAATTGCGTAGCTTAATTCACTTCTGTTTAGAGTATAAAAATGGAAGTCTCGTATTCCTTCTTTGGCTAATACTTTGACTGTATCCATTGCGATGCTTGCACCCATTAGATTTCGAGTTGTCTGATCGTCTTGATCTAAGCCATCGTACATTTTGTGTAACCAGTTAGGTACGTGCACGTTGGTAAATCCGGCAAAGCGTTTAAGAGTTTGATAATTTGTCACAGGTAATATGCCCGGTACAATATCTAAATCTATACCCGCCGCCGCAGCACGGTCTCGAAAACGTAAAAATACCTCTGCATCAAAGAAAAATTGACTAATTGCTTGGGTGGCTCCTGCTTCCGCTTTACGTTTCAGGTTAAGCAAATCGAACTGTGCATTGGGCGCTTCAGGGTGTTTCTCAGGATAAGCTGCAACAGAAATATCAAAATCGGCTACGTCTTTTAGCAAAGCGACTAAGTCTGATGCGTACATTTCGGTTTTTTCAGTACCTGCTGGTAGATCGCCTCGTAGCGCAACGATTCGTCTAATACCTGACTGCCAATAATCTTTGGCTATCTGGATTAGCTCTTCTCTACCTGCGTCTACGCATGTTAAATGGGGGACAGCTGGCACACCAGTTTCACTTTGAATCCGTTTAACCACGTCATGAGTCCGGTCTCTTTCACCACTGTTGGCACCATAAGTTACCGACATATAGGCTGGCTTCAATGGCGCTAGACGCTCAACTGATTTCCAAAGTGTTTGTTCCATTTGTTCCGTTTTAGGCGGGAAAAATTCAAAAGAAACATTGATATCGCTTAACTCAGACAGCGATTGATTTAGCGACTCAATACCTTGTGCGTAAGAGACCATGCTGTACTCCAATATGTAAAATAATAATAATACCAATCTATTTTCTGTTAGTACTTTTACGTACAATTTGGTATTAGCCGTTTAGACGTCTAAACTAAACTGAGAATGATAAGCCGTCAAGATGTTTAGACATCTAATAGACTTGAGGTTAGACTTTCATCTTATAAGAAAGATAAAAGAGCAACAGTATGGCAAAGTGGAACGGAAAATACATACATCCCTACGCTGAACACGGTAAAAAAAGTGAACTCGTAAAAAAAGTAACAGTTTCAATCCCGTTAAAGGTTTTGAAGGTCCTTACGGATGAGCGAACTCGTCGACAGGTAAATAATTTAAGGCATGCAACAAATTCAGAACTGTTGTGTGAGGCATTCTTGCACGCTTTTACTGGACAACCACTCCCTGACGATGACGATCTTCGCAAAGACAATCCCAATCGAATTCCCAAAGAGGCTCGAGAGTTAATGGAAGCGATGGGTCTAGAAGTGAAGGAAATTGACGACTGATCAGAGTTAGGCGCTACACTAACTATGTTATGCTTTCAATTGCATCAATCCACAATTGTAAAATCCCATTATTGGTGCAAAAATAGTCAAGATTCGAGTGAGTTTCATGATTTATTCATCTTTGTGCATTATTCTCGCTTTGGCAGGTAGATTGCATTAAGAACATTAGCTGTTTAATTGAAAATTAATTAAGTGAATAAATAGTCATATAAATATCGCCAATTGAGGACAAGTTAACATGGTAAAAACACCGCGTATCCCGCGCAATACAATGAATGATCATAGTCTCGAGTGGGCTCAGAAGCGTCGTGAATACCTTACCGAACAAACAGGCACGGAACTGCCACATACTGGGCATTTTTCTATCGACCCAGAAGCGCTCCCTGGAAATATTGAAAATTTCATAGGTGTCGTGCAGATGCCAGTCGGAATTGCCGGTCCTGTTCAGGTGAATGGTGAATATGCGAATGGCTTATTTCATGTACCCTTAGCGACAACTGAAGGTACTTTAGTTGCAAGTTACAGCCGAGGCATGCGAGTTATAAATGAGTGCGGTGGCGTCAATACGACAGTTGTTGAACAGTTTATGCAACGAGCCCCCGCGTTTATTTTTGCCAATGCTAGAGAAGCTCGTGAATTCGGCAAGTGGATAGATGAACACTTTTTAGAAATTAAAGCGGCAGCTGAAACAACGACTAGTATTGGTAAGCTAGAACACATCATGCAGTGGTCTGTTTCAAAAACACGTTATTTACGTTTTAACTACACCACTGGCGATGCAGCTGGACAAAATATGGTGGGTAAAGCAACCCTTGCTGCTTGCGAATGGATAGTGGCGAATTATCCTGAAAAGTGTGAATACCTATTATCGGGTAATATGGATACTGATAAAAAGCATTCCCACCTGAACATGTTGCACTCTCGTGGTAAACGAGTAATCGCTGAAATCGTACTTAAAAAAGACGTGCTTAAAAAGATCATGAAAGTCGATACCAAAATGTTGGCTCGGGCTACTGTGTTGGCTAATACTGGCGCGTTGATGGCTGGAGCTGCATACAACGGTCCACATTCGGCGAATGGAATTGCATCGATATTTATTGCCACAGGGCAAGATGAAGCCAATGTGGTGGAGTCTCATGCAGGTTTACTTTCCCATGAACTTTTGGATAACGGCGATTTTTACCTTTCTGTTACCTTGCCGTCGTTAATTGTTGCAACTTATGGTGGCGGAACGGGCTTACCGACTCAAAAAGAGTGTCTTGAACTGATGGATTGTTATGGCACAGGTAAAGCCAACAAGTTCGCAGAGATCGTTGCCGCAACGGTATTAGCTGGAGATATTTCTTTGGC
The DNA here is from genome assembly GCF_018860635.1 of Aliiglaciecola lipolytica. Taxonomy (GTDB): domain Bacteria; phylum Pseudomonadota; class Gammaproteobacteria; order Enterobacterales; family Alteromonadaceae; genus Aliiglaciecola; species Aliiglaciecola lipolytica_A. The sequence goes on along the minus strand of NZ_JAHKPT010000025.1, from coordinate 443,090 downwards.
TTGTGCGGTTATTGGCGGGCATTGGGTCAGTAGTCACGATAAATTTGGTCGCAACAGAGACTAGGTTATATTCAAGTATTCAGATCACCTCGCGATGGGGTGGTCATGAATTTTCTGCTATTGACTTTTAATTCTAGCCATTAAATACACATCCGTTAATTCTCCGTTTCTAAATGCGTAATTTTGCGCAGTCCCTTCAATTTTAAAGCCAAATTTTTTATAAAGAGCAATGGCACTATCATTATCTGTATATACTTCTAGTTCGATACGGGTGACGGCCAACCAATTTTCAAGTAAATCAATTGCAGCTTTAAGTAATTGACTACCGTAACCTTGATTACTTTTGCTAGGTACCACCGCCATGCCGATATTTGCTGCGTGTTTACGTCTATTATTAGTACATACTTCTATGCCTATCTGAGCAACGATTTGCGCATGCTCTGTGACAACTAAACTATAGAAATTATCCGGCTTGTCGCCTAAAAATGCCTCCCAACTATCCAACGAAGGGTAGGGTAACTGAAGCGTATTGGCGTAGTTTATAGTTTGTTCATAGATTTGTTTAATTTGTGGAATGTCGGCTTTATCACTGTGTCGAATTTGCATCTAAATTCCTTTTTAGCCGGGATTGCAGAAAGAAGGCGCTAAGCGCCTCACTTTATTCAGCCAAATAGTTTTTTGGCAGTTCTGTAATGGCTGCGACTCCTGAATCGATAGCTGCCTGGGCAACGGCAGTAGCCACTCGCTTACACAACCGAGGATCCATAGGTTTGGGAATTATGTATTGACGCCCAAACTCTAACTTATCAATGTCACTGGCATCTAATACTTGCTGAGGAACAGCTTCTTTAGCAATACTACGAATGGCATTGACGGCTGCAATTTTCATTTCGTCATTTATTTTAGAAGCTCTAACATCAAGTGCACCCCTAAAGATAAATGGGAAACACAGTACATTGTTTACCTGATTTGGATAATCAGAGCGACCCGTTGCCATAATCAGATCATCACGAACTTTATGGGCTAATTCCGGTTTAATTTCTGGATCTGGGTTTGAACAGGCAAAAATAACCGGGTTCGCAGCCATCAGTTTCAATGCTGATGCTGGCAATACATCGGGGCCTGAAACACCTACAAAAACATCTGCGCCATCCATTACATCTTCAAGTGTGCGCTTGTCAGTATTGTTAGCAAACATTTGTTTATGAGGGGTTAGGTCGTCACGACGAGTATGAATGACGCCTTTTCTATCAAGCATATAAATTCGTTCACGCTGGGCACCACATTTAATCAATAGTTCCATGCATGCGACAGCCGCAGCTCCCGCACCCATACATACCACATTGACGTCAGCGACATTTTTACCCTGAATTTCCAACGCATTGAGCATACCTGCAGCAGTTACGATTGCTGTACCGTGCTGATCATCGTGAAATACGGGTACTGAACAACGTTTAATCAACTCTTGTTCAATTTCAAAACATTCGGGGGCTTTAATATCTTCTAAGTTAATACCGCCAAAGGTATCGGCGATACTTGCCACTGTATTGATGAACTCTTCAGTTGTACGATGGGTCACTTCAATATCAATTGAGTCTAAGCCGGCAAAGCGTTTAAACAACAATGCTTTACCTTCCATTACCGGCTTTGATGCAAGCGGGCCTAAATTGCCTAAACCTAATATCGCCGTTCCGTTGGTAATGACTGCCACCATGTTACCTTTACCAGTATATAAATATGCGGCATTAGGGTCTGCTGCAATCTCTCTAACTGGTTCGGCAACGCCGGGGCTATATGCTAATGCTAAATCTGTAACACTTTCTGCCGGTTTTGTTAGCTCAACGCTAATCTTCCCCGGTACAGGTTTGGAATGATAATCCAATGCTTTTTGTCGAAAATCAGACATAACTGTCCTGTTCCTTACTTTGTAGGGTAAACACATCAATTAACTGAAAACTATCAGCTTGTAACAGAGTGTTCGGTTAAGGGTTATTTAATTAATATCAGCTTATTATTTTAATTCTCGCGCTTTAAAACACCTTCAGATGTATACAAAAGCGGCTGCTACCAATTGGTCGAATGTAACATAGCTTAAACAAAACCACATATCAGATGAGGCTATGAATACTATTCACGAATATGATATGAGTTAGCAATTAAGGATGTACGCCTTATTATTCTATCCTGTAAAGCCTTGAAAGTTTTCACTCTTTATATAACTTTTCATCTGAACTCATATAAAACTTTTCACTTGTGTTAGAACCAATATCATTTTATAACGGGGTATCTCCTTAATATAATGGTAATTCTCTTCTTCTTAGCTTATGACTGATAATCGACCGTTAATCAAGCACATAAAAAATCATGATGCATTGTTTTCTGATTTAGCCCTGATTCGAAACGCCCATGCGGCGCAACTTGGTTTTGTCCAATATGGTTATCATAAAACGCCAAAATTCATTAGCGCTGATGGGCAAAGGCATTGTATTGAACCTGAGCGTAGTGTTGTTTTGCCGAATCTTACTGCGCTCAAGGGCGTAAAAACGATTTTGAGTAAGGTGCTGCCGGGTCTTTCTTTAGTAACTAAAAGTGAGTTAGGTTTTCGCTATCCAACCGCGGCACTTGCAGGTCTAGATGCGCCCTTTATTAAGCGTTTTCGCTCGGAATACTTCCATCGAGTAGGGGAGGATCGCAATATCTGTCGGCCAACGAATCTGTCCTATGGGATCAAAAGTCGTGGTAAAGGCGATAATCGACAAGAATATGAAATATGGGTTCCAGATGATCAACTGCAACAAGATCCTCTTCCCTTGTTTATTGATAAGTATGGTGAAGATTTACCTAACGATGTTCGCGATTTTGCAACTCAAACTCCTATAGTGCATGGTTGGATGGGGGTAAAAAGAGCTGCGTTTGAAGCACTGTTTCACGATCCTGAAATTACCGGAGACTTGGTGATTTGTTTAGGCTTCTCTGTTGATGTGTATAACATTGGTGCGCGACCCGATTTATCCTTTTCAGAAGAGTTAAAAAGTTCAGTAGCGGTAAGTAATGTCGAGTTGGAATGGGAGATTATGGGGTATTATGCACCGAATAACTACCAATTCGAGCATGACATAGTATGGCAGGCCATTAACAATACATTGGCGGCAATTGGTGAGCCAATTAGCGATGTATATGACAAGCAAATTATTCCAATTCAGGAAAGTAAGACTGAACGTATCTTATCTACAATTCAAGCGCAAGGTATTAGCTCTGAGCAGATTGCTAATATGGATTTAAAACCATGGGAGTTTTTACAGACAGCAAGTTCTCATCGACGAAAGCCAAAAGATCCCAGTCGCTCGATTAATTTACTTGGGCGATTAAACCGCCTATTTTATCAAGCTCAAAGAAAGCTGCCGTCACTTAAACATATTCATGATTTAATTGCCGAATAAAGTCGTCCATTACGCCAAAAAAACAGGCACAAAAAAAGGCGCATTAAGCGCCTTTTTCAATTCGTAGCAGTTAGGCTTATTTTTTGCCCAATGCACCGAAACGTTTCTTGAACTTGTCAACACGACCACCAGTATCAACATTACGTTGCTTACCAGTGTAGAATGGGTGACATGCTGAACATACGTCAAGGTTCATGTCTCTACCAAGGGTTGAACGAACAACAATTTTGTTGCCACAAGAGCAAGTAGCTGTCATTTCAGTGTATTCTGGATGAATATCTTGTTTCATATGGATTACCTCATTTCTGGGCCGTATCGCTATACAACCCGAAGTTGCACACCATACGCAAATTAAATTAAATAGCGGCTTGCCGCAAAGAGGCGCGCATATTAATGTAAAGGACTGTATTGATCAAGTTGTTTTTCGACTGTTTGTTAACCAAATCGTGTCTTTAATAGCACTAAATCGTCTAGGATTATCGAATTTAGCCCATGCCCATTTATCAAATTGCACTGCCGTTACCCAAACGACAATTGTTCGATTATCTTCATGCAGATGGCGACCTGTTGCCTGGTTGTCGTGTTCGGGTGCCATTTGGGCCCAGAGAGCTTATAGGTATTGTGTTTTCAACCACCGAGGACTCTCCTTTTTTAAGTAAATTAAAACCGATCAATCAGGTTATCGACGAGCAGCCTGTAATCGATAAAACGCTACTGTCCCTGTGTAATTGGTTGGCGAGCTATTACCATCACCCAATTGGTGAAGTGATGCACACCGTATTGCCAGTGGCATTGCGTAAGGGTGAATCTGACAAGCCTAAACCAATTCAAATGCTGTGTTTAACGGATGCGAATCAAGACGAGATCCCTGAGCAACTCAATCGAGCTAAAAAGCAACGCGAACTTTATATCGAACTTTTGCAGCGACCGATATCACTGAGTACACTAAAACAGACCTATACCGACGGTGTTATCAAAGCTTTAGTGGAAAAAAAGATTGCTAAAGTGGAATCAGTTTTTGAACAAAACGAAAGGTCTCAATTTACTATTGACGGATCCATTGAAAAGCCCCAACCCAATGTTGAACAAGCCCTAGCAATAACTGCAATCAGTCAATCGTTAGCCCAATACACAAGCTTTTTATTGGAAGGGATTACCGGTAGTGGTAAAACCGAAGTGTATTTACAAAGCATTGAAGAGGTTCTAAAAAGCCACAAACAAGTATTAATCCTGGTACCAGAGATTGGTTTAACACCGCAAACTGTAAAACGCTTTGAAAAACGCTTTGGGATTGAAGTGGGGATTTTGCATTCTAATCTAACCGATAACGAGCGCTTGGCAGTGTGGCAAAAAAGTCGTTCCGGCAAGCTGGGGATCATTATTGGAACACGTTCGTCAATTTTCACCCCTATGGCGCGTCCTGGAATGATAATTGTTGATGAAGAGCATGATGCTTCGTATAAACAGCAAGATGGTCTTAAATACAGTGCCCGTGATTTAGCCGTAATACGTGCAAAAGAACATAAGATTCCACTTATATTGGGTTCAGCAACACCTAGTTTAGAGTCGCTGAACAACGCGTTATCTGGCCGCTATCGGCTATTGCAGCTTAATCAACGTGCGGGTAACGCCTTGCAGGCTAAACAAAGTGTTTTAGATATTACTAACCAGCCATTAACTGCTGGTTTAGCGAGCGGCATGCTTACCCGCATTGAACAGCACTTGAAAGCGGGTAATCAAGTGATGTTATTTGTTAATCGTCGAGGATATGCACCTGCTTTACTTTGCCACAGTTGTGGGCATGTGGAAGAGTGTAAACGTTGCAATAAACCGTACACAGTGCACAAGTCGTTACACAAAATGCAATGTCATCACTGTGGTGCGGCTAAGGCATTACCTAAACAATGTAAAGAATGTGGTCATCATGAGTTGCTCACTCAAGGAGTCGGTACTGAACAATTAACCATGTATTTGGAACAACAATTTCCTCAATACAGTGCGGTGAGAATCGACAGTGATAGTGTGCGAGGTAAAGCAAAGTTAGACAATTTATTAACAGAAATTAATGCTGGATCCCATCAGATTTTAATTGGGACGCAGATTTTATCCAAAGGTCATCATTTTCCAAATGTCACTCTGGTGGTGATTTTAGATGCTGACGGTGCACTGTTCAGTGCAGACTTTAGAGCTTCAGAGCATCTCGCTCAACTAATCACTCAGCTTTCTGGCAGAGCGGGTAGAGCCCAGAAACCGGGCGAAATGTGGTTGCAAACCCATCAACCTGGACACCCATTGTTGCAAGACTTGATTCATAACGGCTATGGTCATTTTGCACGCTTTGCACTTTCGGAAAGAAAGTTAGCCAATTTACCGCCTTTTAGTTTTCACGCACTGTTTAGAACGGAATCATTGAAGGCTCAAGATGGCTTTGAGTTTTTGTCTCAGGTAGCGCAAATGACGCAACATCCGCAGATTCGTGTTGTTGGGCCTATTCCTGCCATTATGGAAAAACGGCAAGGGAAATATCGCATGCAACTGTTAATGCAAAGTCAAAGTCGCGCTTTGCTAAATCACGTTATTGGCCATTTCGCAACTGAAATTGAGGCATTACCCAGCGCAAGAAAAGTCCGATGGTCAATTGATATCGATCCGCAAGATTTCATCTAAATCTTGGTTTTATTGTTGGTTTTATGTGGCTGTTCACGATACTATTTGCCTTGAACTCAGGAATAAGATGCATCGTCTGAGTAATCACTAATCATATATTTCAAATGCATTGCCGTTAGTTCATTACCCTAGAAATCACTCTCACTTATTAAAATAATAAATATGGCACACAAAGATTTTGTAAAGCGCGGTCAGGCACCTAAAAAGAAACCAGTCAAAAAAGTGGAAAAGCCGAAGCGTCCTTGGTTTCCATTTCTTATTACCTTAATACTCGTCAGCGGTTTTGCTTATTTTTTATGGGCCATAAGCCACCCATCTAGTTCAGACGAGGTTCCACAAGAACAGCCGCAAGTGGAACCAAAACCACAAAAGCAAAAGGTACAAGGGAAGACCAATGATCAGGAATCATTACCTGAAATGCCAGAAGAAGAATATATTTATCCTGAAGAACTTGAACACGGTAGCGTAGAGATAGATCGTAAAGAACAAGAAAAGTCAGCACGACCTTATTTGATGCAATGTGGTTCATTTAGGCAAAAACAGCAAGCCGAAAAAATGCGCGCCCAATTGGCTCTGCAAGGATTAGAATCGTTAGTGAAGGCCAGTGAAGGTAAAAATGGTCTTTGGTATCGTGTCATTTTAGGTCCGTACGATTATAAAAGAGATGCTGAGACAGACCGACATGTTATCCAGCGTATCGGTATTGGTTCCTGCCAAATTTGGTACTGGGACCTTTAAGCCTTGTAGCATGGCCTTCAGGCCATGGATTTAAAATCTCCCATGGGTCTAAAGCGCCCGCCTA
>NZ_JAHKPT010000025.1:105866-436085 GCF_018860635.1 Aliiglaciecola lipolytica | reverse complement strand
GCCTTTAGGCCATGGATTTAAAATCTCCCACGGGGCTAAAGCGCCCGCCTACAGATTGTTTTGCATTTGTAGCATGGCCTTTAGGACATGGATTTAAAATCTCTCACGGGGCTAAAGCGCCCGCCTACAGATTGTTTTGCATTTGTAGCATGGCCTTCAGGCCAAAACGTGAAATTTGGGGCTGATCCACCTATATCGTCTTCATTTTTTAAGATACTTAAACCTTAATGCTTGAAAATTCCTTCCCGCTCCCCACATATACTCCATGAATCGTGACTCGCATTTAACGTGGGTTGATAAAGTTGATCTAAACAAGGAGCAGACGTGACTACCATTGTATCCGTACGCCGCAATAATCAAGTCGTCATCGCAGGTGACGGGCAGGTTTCGTTAGGAAACACTGTTATGAAAGGCAATGCACGAAAAGTGCGTAGACTCTACAACGACAAAGTAATCGCCGGATTTGCTGGTGGCACTGCCGATGCTTTTACTCTTTTTGAGCGTTTCGAAAGTAAATTGGAAATGCATCAAGGGCATTTAACTAAAGCTGCAGTAGAACTGGCAAAGGATTGGCGAACCGATAGGATGTTACGTAAGTTAGAAGCGTTATTGGCCGTGGCTGATCATACCGCTTCTTTTATCATTACCGGTAATGGTGATGTGGTGCAGCCAGAGCAAGATCTCATCGCTATTGGTTCAGGTGGTCCCTATGCCCAAGCGGCAGCTACCGCGTTACTGGCAAATACAGAGTTGAGCGCACAAGAAATCGCAGAAAAGAGTCTGACGATTGCTGGTGACATATGTGTGTTTACCAACCACAGCCAAACAATAGAAACGTTGAATTACTAATTTTAATAGCACTGATTTAATCGCTCAGTGCGACACTATTTAAAGGTTTTTTATGTCTGAGATGACCCCAAGAGAAATTGTCCACGAGTTGGACAGGCACATTATTGGTCAGCAAGATGCAAAGCGAGCAGTGTCAATTGCACTTCGTAATCGCTGGCGTCGTATGCAATTAGAACCTGAATTACGTCAGGAAGTAACCCCAAAGAATATCTTGATGATTGGTCCTACTGGTGTTGGTAAAACCGAAATCGCCCGTCGCCTAGCTAAATTGGCCAATGCTCCTTTTATTAAAGTAGAAGCAACCAAGTTCACAGAAGTGGGCTATGTTGGTAAAGAAGTAGAAAGCATCATTCGAGATCTTGCAGACATCTCTATTAAGATGACCAAAGAGCAAGAAACTGAAAAAGTGAAGTATCGAGCTGAAGAAGCTGCTGAAGACCGTATTCTTGATACACTTTTACCACCACCAGAAAATGCGTGGGGTGAAAAAGAGAAAGTTGAAGATAAAGGTACTCGTCAAACTTTCCGTAAAAAATTACGAGAAGGTCAATTAGACGATAAAGAAATTGAAATTGATGTTGCTTTGCCTCAAGTAGGGGTAGAGATCATGGCGCCTCCTGGAATGGAAGAAATGACCAATCAACTTCAGGGCATGTTTCAGAATTTATCTGGTTCTCAAAAGAAGAAAAAGAAACTAAAAATTAAAGAAGCATTTAAACTTTTAGTTGAAGAAGAAGCTGCGCGATTAGTTAATCAGGAAGAATTGAAAGATAAAGCACTGTTTAACGTTGAGCAAAACGGTATCGTTTTTATTGATGAAATCGATAAAATCTGTAAACGAGAAGGCACTGGCAGCGCCGATGTTTCTCGCGAAGGTGTGCAACGGGATCTATTGCCTTTAGTTGAGGGGTCTACTGTATCGACTAAACATGGAATGGTTAAAACGGACCACATCTTGTTTGTCGCCTCAGGTGCTTTCCAGATGAGTAAACCCTCTGATTTAATACCTGAATTGCAAGGACGTTTGCCAATTCGAGTGGAACTTTCAGCGTTAAGTGTGGAAGACTTCGTTCGCATACTAACAGAACCAAATGCCTCGCTCACTGAGCAGTACATTGCGCTAATGGGTACTGAAGGAGTTGCAGTTAGCTTCACTGAAGACGGTATAAGACGTATCGCTGAAGCCGCTTGGCAAGTGAATGAGCGGACTGAAAATATTGGTGCTCGACGTCTGCATACTGTGATGGAGCGGTTAATGGAAGATATTTCTTTTGATGCATCTGAAATGGAAAACGAATCCGTACTGGTAGACGCTAAATACGTCAATGAACATCTAGATAAGTTTGTTGATAATGAAGATTTGAGTCGCTTTATCTTGTAGCTTCATTTTAATAATCAAGAACCATTAAACGCATTTTAAAATTGACTTTGAAATGCGTTTTTTTATGTGGGCAATATGGCCTAAAATTTGTCAGGGTATTGCTCTCTAACTTGATTAAACTGACTAATATTGGTCAATAATAAATCGACTAGTTTAGGTTCAAATGCTTTGCCTCTTTGCTCCTTTAGGAAATCGATAATTTCCTGATTAGCCCATGGTTTTTTATAACAACGCTTGCTTCCTAAAGCATCAAATACATCCATAAGTGCAGTTATGCGCCCAGCAATAGCAATCTCTTCACCTTGAAGACCTTGCGGGTAGCCTGTGCCATCCCACTTTTCATGATGCTGTCTTGCTATGGTAGCCCCTAATTGCAAAATCGGGTTATCAGTTCTAGCCAACATTTCAAACCCGATTTGAGCATGGGTTTGCATCACTTCCCATTCAAGGCTATCTAATTTGTCAGGCTTGTTTAGCACATAATCAGGAATCCCTACTTTCCCCACATCATGAAGTGGGGAGGCAAGTTTAATCATCTCTGAGTCGAAATCATCTAGACCATATAGCTTTGCTAGCATGTAGCTAGTTTGCGCTACCCGTTTAACGTGACTACCGGTTTCTTTGCTGCGCATTTCAACCGCTTCGCCAATAATATAAGACAATTCTTTTTGAGAGTCCTTAATGACATCGCGTAGCTTCAGATTTTCATGAGCTACGGCAATATTGTTGGCGAAAAACTCCAATAAACGATGTTGCATGGGTTCTAATTGCTTATTTTGAGCAACGTAAAGTACATTTTCTGTGTTGCGCTTAGTGGTAAAGTAACCAATAAAATAATCTTCTTCGTAAATCGAATGTTTGAGCGCCAATGCCCGTTTGATTCGCGCATTAACTTCGCTACTCAATGACAACGGGGTCTCTATCTGAACCGGTTGCGGTTGGTTCAACGCAAGTATATGAACATTACTCAAATTATTATTTGCGTCTTTGGCAACCGCGCAACAAATTACCGCCTCTTCCTCGATACCTAAGACAACTGCTACTTGCTTTAATATTGCCGAACCAAACTGAGGAAGTGTGTCACATTCAATAAACTCGGAAGAAGCAGCAATGATTTTTTCCAGACCGATACGGTGTTTTTCTATGGTTAAGATATCTCTATAACCACGTAGTGCAGAATAAACAGAGGTTTTTAATCTCAACGCGGTTAATTCGGTCTTATTTTTGTAATCATTGATATCGTATTCCCGAATAACACTTTCTTCTGGGGCTTCACCAGGCTGTCCTGTACGCAGGAATAGCCGAATCTTATGGTTATTTAAATCTTCTCTAACCCATTTGACAAAATCTAAACCGGCATGAACTGTTTCCATCACAACATCCACTATCGCAACGGCAAAGTCGTGTTGGCTATTTGAAATTATATTTTTAGCTTCGGTTGCAGTATAGGCGCTATGTAACGCTAGTCGTCCATCATCAAAGACTAGATCATTGAGTACGATTTTGGTTATGTTGTGAATTTCAGGTTCGTCATCAATAACTAAAACATTCCATTTATAATCAAAGGAATCCTCTTCTTCCGGCATATCATCAGCGAATAAAAATGTATCGTTCATACTTTTGCCCCTGCTGCCCCGTGTACTTTTCACGTTATGTTTGTGTATAGATTAGTCGCAACACGAAGATTTTGTGATTTTTAAGGGTATAATTTTACACGTTTTACTGAGGAAATAAATTATTCGCTAAATCTGGCCCGAAAATCTGACTGTCGCCTTGATTTGAAGAGGTGAGTACAAATCCTGCCCAGTATTTTGGATGACGATATTTGCCCGAAGAGTGAAATCTAAATTGGGTTAACTGTAGCGCTTTGGGGGCGTCCCCTTCGGATTCCACTAAGTTTGCGTAAAACTGTTTCACGAATTCTGAAGTCGGTCGATCTTGAATAGCCCAAATAGTACCCACCACCGTCTTAGCACCTTGGGCTAAAAATCCTCGCGTAATACTACGCATCCCTGAGCCTTTATAATTTTTCCCAACCATAGTTTCGCAGCCGCTAATAAACACTAAATCAGCAGATACAGGTTTACTTAGCAATTGATTTAAGCTTAAAAATCCAGGGGTTAAATTACCTTTAATATTCTCTCCAGCGGTTAATACGCCAACAATATCCGGTAATTTTTTATCGAAATAGCCGTGTGTTCCAATATGCAGAATGTTTGAATTACGAACTTTTTTAGACATTAAAAATTGACTAGTCGCATTTTCGGCAAAGCCTTTATTTATTTGGTGACCAGCAAATAAATTAGCTACGTACTTTGCTTCTTTAAGCGTGCCTGGTAAAGCCGCTAATGTTAAACGTTCAGATATGGATCCAGGTGTAATGTCATTCACCTGTGCAGTGAAATCAGGGTTTGCAAAAATGGAAATTTCAAAGTTCTCAGCGTCAGTTGAAAATGTCTGCTCAAAATATGAAGTGGCAGATGTAATAAAAACCGATTGTGAGGTTTCAACTAATGGTTTGTAGTTTTCTGCTGTTGTGGCAATATTCCACATAGAGAACGGCATCTTATGTAAACTTTCATCGGGAATAATCAAAATTTTAGTTATTTTTTGCTGTTCAATGACATCAACTGGCAGTAAAGAAATATCCCGAAACTGTGTGTTCAACCATGGTTTACTAGAAGTATATGTGCCGTGAACGTAGTTTTTTACCATCTCCGCAATCTCTGCCACTTTTGCTATTTTTTGAACCGATATATCGTTGTGTGTGACGTTAAGTGAAAACATGGTGTGTCCATCAGAAAAATATCTAACCAACATTTGATCTGATGGCAACGATTGTTGAAATGCATCTAAGGATATATTAGCAATTTTCGAATCGTGATTTTGTTCGTTCAATACTCTAGCTAGATAATCATCTCTTGCTTCAACTAATCGCAGTTTTTCGCTTGATGAGTCGCTTAACAACATCTGTTTTTCTTCTGCTAACCAAATATTGTACAAAAGTTGAATTTGCGCCTCATTTTCACTCGCAACTTCATCGATAGAAAACAGGTTTCTCTCTTGTTTTGGGTCAACTGAATAGTACTTTTCCAAAACTTCGAAAAGTCTGGCGTAGTGATGACGAGGTTGATTTTTAATGCGCTCATTATCTAATAACGAGGTAATATAGGTATTAATAAAACTAAATCTAGCCGCATTCCAAGCTTGCGGATTGGCTACGGTTAATCGACTCTTTTCTATTAATGACATTGCCTTCTCAGCAAAGATATCAACCCACTTAAAGGATTTTTCTTGCTGACTTATTTGGACTAATAACGTAAATACTTCGATCTGTTTAATGGGGTAGGTTTTGTTTTCAATATCAATAATATCTTCGTTATAAAAACTGTCGTAATCTAATAGTGCTGCTAATTCTTGAAGCTTATTTTTATCAATCGGCTTAGCTAAATACACATTGTCTATTTTGAATTTCAGGATTTTTGCATCAATTTGAGTGGTGTGAAGTGTTCTTGGATCGTTAAATACATTGTTTAAGTGTGTTTGGGCTTTAGTGAATTCTTTTTGTTTAATTGCCGTTTTTGCGAGTTCGACTTGTAATACAATTTGATAATAATCCTGTTGGTTCTTCAATAAATGCTCGGCGCACTCTAACCATTGATTGGCCCCATCAAAATCACCTTCCTCTCGACTTGTCGCCCCTATCATAACCGCGGCTCTTGCAATCATTAAATCTTGCTGACCTAAATTCAAACAACGTGCAAGTTCCCATTGCTGATTGGGCAAGGTGTTTTGTACCTGATTTATGGTATTGGAAAAGTAACGTGAACCTGTGTCATATTCACCTGTTTGGAAAAGCAGAAAACCTTTACTAAATAACAAGGGGGCAATACCTGGGCTGTTAGAATCACTGATAATGTTTAACCCTTTATTTAAATAATTATGAGCTTGAGCAAACGCGCCTTCTCGGTAGGAAGATAAAAAAGCATTACTATAGAGTTCGGCCATTAAAAATCGATATTCAGGGGCATTTTCTGCTTTAGAAATCGCATTTTTAACGGTTTCTAATGCCAAGTTATGTTTGTCTTCAAAATTGTAATAGAACCAAAGGTGATGAAGTATGTCTGCCGTCAGCCAATTAGGAGATTTAGATAGTGCTTCGAGTACTTGTTGATATAAATTTTTAGCGTATACATCCAGATCCAAACCTGCTTGTTGGGAATGGGCGATATCAGCAAACATGCTTCCACAATGTTGAATAAATTTTGATTGGTTTAGAAGCGCGGTTTGATCATTACTAAGTTGGCCATGATGTTTAGAATAAACATACAGAGTTGCAGCTAATTGTGCGGCAACTTGAGTTTTGACTGGGTCATCTATTTGGCTCTCAGGCTCAAAAGATGAAGTCCAAACTGCGCATTGAGCAATAATGTCTTGGGCGCTGAATTGATTTAAATTAAAGCTAGTAATAAAGCCAAGAGAGCCATTTTTAACTTGCTTTGCATTTTCCATTAGTCGGCGAAGCGTCCATCTGGAGAAGTCGCTATTTACGTCACTATTGGTTATTTGCGAAACAATTGAATAGGGCTGATTAGTTTGCGTTTGTGCAGGAGTAGCCAAAATATCGATAACGTTTTGGTACGCAGAATAATCTGTATTGTCTAATTCTATCAAACTGATTTTAGGAGAAATTTTAGTATAATTTACCAGCACCCTAATTTTATTGGTTTCAGTAACGGTTTGTGGGAACTGAAATAGGCTAAAATACTCGGTATCTTTGCTGTCTATATCTTTTTTTTCAATCAATTGATTATTAACGAAAATTTCAATTTCTAAAGGCTGGTCGGCATGACTCAACTTCAATAGTGCTGCATGGCCAACTTGATTGACTGTTAATGCGGTAGATTCCATTGCACTACAGGTAAAACTGGCACACAACAAGATAAGACTGTAGGACAAAAAACGGAACATATTTAGCAAAACACGTCTTTGGTTAACAATGGATGGCACATTGTAACCTATAAATTTTGTTTGGGATAAGAAACTTGGAGCTAGTGCCACCTTGAGGAAGTGGCACTTTTAGTCAGCGATGCGGGTTAATCGAGAAGGTAAACTATCCAACTGTGTTTTGATTTAGCTATGTTTCCGTATTTATCTTGCCAAATCACATGGGCAATAATATCGCTATCTGGATTGTCATCCGCCGGTAGAAAGTTGGTCCATTCTTTGATGTGCCACCCTTCTAAATCATCAAACATAATGGTTGAGATGCCATCGTTTATATTGACCAGTTGCGTTTTATCTTCATTTAATACAAATACGGTGTTGTCTGATGCTAATCTGAATAACTCAGGCCATTCGTTAGCACTTGAACCGTCTTGATTGACAGCCGTTTCTTGTACATATAGTAGATCAGCAATTTTTTTCTTACTGATCTCAATAAAGTACCTTCTTTGTGGAACAAAAAACCAAGGACTAATTTGTGAAACTATTTCTTCCTGCGTTTTTGTTCCGCCAGATTGTTCGACCGCTTCTATGCCTAAAGCTGTAATTTCTCTTATTATTTGGTCTGGCATGCAGTTTCCTTAGTTCACATTGAAAAGTTTATGCAAGTCTACATTGTTGTTCTCGTCGAGTAACTTATCTTTCACTTCGTCTAATACCATCAATGCATGACGTTTATCATAAGTACCGTTTTTGAAAATTGATAGGGCTTTAGTATTAATAGCGTCATGTAATACATCTGCAATTAGAATACTCCCTAGTTTACCAAGCCTTTCTCCGTTTTGAGTGGTAGCGGCTTCTTGCAGGATATATGTCCAAAGTGGCAAGTTCTGGATATTGAGCTTTTCAATGCCATCAAATTGCGGTGACAGTTTTTCCAGAGGAGTCATTTGAAAAATGTCGTTTAGCTCGGCTTGAGCATTGATTTTTTTAACAATGTTGTATCCAGATGGAATTTGTTTGTTTAGCCCAGCCAATATATTTTTAAAGATAATACGGATCATTTCTGAATTGTCAGAAGGAAAACGTATTTTTGACATGGCATCTGATAAAGACAGATCAATTTTATTGGCTTTTTGATTGTCTCCAAAAAAACGACGCCATTGAATTACGTGTTTATCTTGTACTTTTTGTGAAGATGCAAACAACGAGGTCAACGGTACTTCAGGTTGAAAGCGCCTTAGTGCGTAACTATTTCTCACCATACTGTGACCAAAACGAAATGCACTATTGTGAAAATAATCTAAGCGCTGCTCGGTTTTGAAGGGTAATTCAGGCTTTGCCTGTTGATTAAAATACACCTCAAAAATGTGCGGATCTAAAAGATTTTTTAGATAATATTCAATGGTCACAAACTGAAAAGTTAGTATGGTGTGGCATTTAGCATTTTCAAAATCGAAATGATATGGAGCTTCTATTAATTGGTTGTGAAAATTCTGCCAGAATGCATGTAGCTGACAAATAATATCGTTGATGTCATTGCGGTGTTCGGGAATTCGCGCTTTACCATTGTCGTCTCTTGCAACGTCGAAACCTTTTACCCCTTGCCATTGTATTGGACGCAACTCAAATCTGTCATTCACAATACTATTGTTTTGACCATATAGACTTTCCAGTAACAATTCATTGCTTACCGTTCTGACTGGGTGATCTGGTGGGGTGGTATGTGGTGCAATATCGTGAGCAATCATTTGCCCAAAATAAGTCATTCCCGCATCAAGATTACTTGATGGTACTGTATTGTTATTTTCCAATAATTTTTCTGCAATTTGCAGTAATACAGGATCACTCAAATAATCGGGATTCCACATCTTTTTAAGTTTGTGGGTGAAACTAAAATCCAACATAACTAATCTCTTACTGCTACTACCAACGATTTCTTATTTCTATTGTTTGATTCATCAAGGGAATATTGAATTTCTATCAAACCAACTTGCAACATCTCTTTATCTACCGATATGACTACTTCCCCTTCGGTGTTAGGGGTGTAGGACGCGGTATAGATTGGACTCGATGAGGAGTTAATAAACATGTTGATTTGATATGTTTTAGTAACATCAAACTCGTCTTGAAGGACTAGAGAAACAGATGATGAGACATCATTAAGAGAAAATGTCTGATCAACATTGGAGGTGTTGCCTCTTGCTGAAGACACGTAAACCATGGAAGGCGAAGAGAACGTACTATTCGACGTGACCAAATGTTCAAAATTGACAACTAACGAAAACAGCAGAGCACCGGCACAAAGAGTACCTATGCTAGCGCGCGCAGGTGTCGCAAACAACAATTGCCAAAACGTTGGTTTTTGTTTCGGGCTTTGAGCTAAAAACGGTAACGCTTTAATAAACATCGAGTCGAGCTGCAATTGGTCTACAACGTCAGGATTTTCCATTAGGTAAATTTCAAATTCTTCACATTCTTCTGCACAGAGCTTGCCTTGCATATAGCGATTGGCGATATCACGTCTTTCGATATATGCTTGATCCATTGGTGTCATTAGAACCTCTTATTTTCTCCAGCCAACAAACCATAATTATATAGTTTTCCCAAATGGCCGTTCTATTCTTCCGTGTCGGTGTTAATAACCAAGTGTTGCGGGATTTGGATTTCTCTCACCTGATTGTGAAAAAAATTATCAATTGAAGAAGACTGGGCAGAAACTGAAACTTGACAGGCTAAGGCAAGGCTCAAAAGTGATGTTAATGTTGTTTTATTTAGATCTATACCTAATTTAAGTTGAATGACATCTTTAAGTCTTTCGCGCGCTCTGTATAACACTCTGTCGAAGTGCGCTGGGCTCAATTCAAACTCGTCGCAAATTAGTTGTTTGGATTGGCCATAGACAAAATAACGATACAATAAATCTCGATCTCGTTGGGCAGGTAATTCATCAATAACCTGTTGTACAATTTGTACTAATTTTTCAGAATTGAGTGAATTAAAAATGGATTTCGACGTGTCTGGGTATTCCAAGTCGATTGAATCTGAATATTCGGTTTTACGCCGCGACTCCTTGCGGAAATGGGCTATCAACAAATTAAGCCCGGTCCGACGAATATAGGCGCCGACTGCTGAGCTATTTTCAATTTTACCATTGCGAATGTTGTCGATAACTATGAGGAAAGTATCTTGGGCTATGTCATTGGCTAATTCGTCATCGTCAGCCTGTTTTTTCAAAATAAAAAATAGACTTTTCCAATATTTATTAACCAATTGTTGCTCAGCTTGAGTCTCGCCAGAGGCAATTCTGTCCACCAGATACTCCGACGTAATCATCTCCAACGTTCACTCCTACTGCATAAAGAACAATCGAATTATTGATCTACTATCGATTGATTCACTGAGCAGACCTGAATGCTAAAACTTAGTGGAATTTTAAACGTGATGCAACCGCTAGAGGACTGATATTTCAATTTATTCGGCTGTATTCAAAAGGTTTAATGAGTTTTGATTAATTAATAGGCTTCTATATTGTGGGTAATTCATTTTCCCTTTGATTTAACCCAAGCCGCTTTTTAGAAATCAAAAACAAGCACCTAGTTGTTATATCAGCACGACGCATTGCTTTATTACTTCTTTCCTATTCATTTTTAACAATTGTCAGAAGCATTCACCTTGGTCCGATGTATTGTGAGTAAAATCTGCTCTATCGTTTATTTGTCTTGGTGATGAGGGGGTTAGGTTATTGAAATTGTTAATTATTTATCAGACATTAGTTTGTTCTTTCGGCTATTTATCAGCTCCTTATTGAGGACGATTAAAGACATTTCAAAATGGCGAAAAACCAAAGGAATTTAATCTATTTTTTGATATCATCAGAAAGTCGAAATTTTTGTTGTAACTCCGTCCTTTCATGACTCTGATGGCTAGCTGAACAATCGTCTACCGATTGATTGGTGGAAAAGTAATTTTTACTTTTTTTGATTCCAGTAAATGAGTCCGAAAGAAGACGTCAAAAAGTAAAAAATAAACCTTCTAAATAACTAAAAAGGTCAAAGTAGTTGATTGGGAAAAATTATGTACAGCAAGGTACCTTGCAAGAGGCACTTGTTTTAATTGTCGATGATGAACCCATCAATGCTATGGTTATCGCTGACTTATTGGCGAACTTGTATAATACCAAAATTGTCCATTCTGGCGAAGAGGCGTTAGAGTTTTGCCAGCACCAGACACCGGATTTGATTCTATTGGATGTGGTGATGCCTGGGATTTCGGGGTTAGAAACATGTCGGACAATTAAGAATAATCAAAATCTACAACACATCCCAGTTATTTTTATCACCTCGGTTAAAAGTCAAAACGATGAAAATAAATGTTGGGAGGCTGGAGGAGTCGATTTTGTTTCCAAGCCGGTTAATGGTATTACACTGTTAAACCGCGTGAAAGCTCACCTTACTTTAAAAGCACAATCTGACTTTCTGCGAAAAATGTCATTTACCGACGGTTTAACCGGGCTATACAACCGACATTTACTCGAAGATGTATTGAATAAGTATATGCTTCAGTCTAGTCGCACCGAGTCTCCATTATCACTCCTTATGCTGGATATCGACTGGTTTAAACGCTTTAACGACAGTTATGGGCATATTAGTGGAGACAAATGCCTAATTTCGGTCAGTAATGTTTTAAAAGACGTTTTACATCGTCCAAATGACATGTCATTTCGCTATGGCGGAGAAGAGTTTCTATGCCTTTTGCCCGATACCGATAGGGCTGGAGCTGAGCATATCGCGAAAACTATTTTACAAAAAATAGCGAATTTAAAGGTGCCTCACGAAGCGTCACCATTTGGAATCGTTACCGCAAGTATTGGTTTGTATAGCACAAGCAATAATGAATCTTACAAAGTCAATGAAATTATCCGAAATGCCGATAAAGCACTTTATTTAGCAAAACAAAAAGGTCGGAATCAATTCACCGGTTAACTTGCGTTGTTTTTAGCGAACTACTAAAGTTTAAAGTCATTTACGCATAATCTTTTATATCATTAGTTACTATCTGGTTAACTTTCAATTTATTGAAAAGCACAGAGGGTTTTGGGTGCAGTTTTTTCTACGGAGTATTTAATGTCAATAAAGCCACGTTTGCCCAAGATAAAATCTTGGTATGGCGGGAAAAACTTATTTATACCTACCTTTTTTCTATTTGTATCAATAATTTCTATCGCTATTATCATTTTCGAAACTCAAATTAATACTACTATTATGGCTTTAGTTGAAGAGAATCAGCGGGTAACAAATAGTCGAATTGACACTCAGGTACAACAATCCCTTTCCAAATATCGAAATGACTTACGCTTTTTGTTTGGTACACCTCCTATTGAAGGTTTTGCCAATACTATGGTGCAAGATTCTGAAGTAGATGGTTCTACTCATGAACAATGGAAACAAAGGTTAGAAACTATCTTTGTAGCTTTTGTTGAAAATAATTCAGAGTACGAACAAATGCGCTTTATCGGCATTGGCAATGAAGGCAAAGAGTTAGTGCGCGTTGAACGAAGTGGCGGTGGCATAAAAGTGGTAGGCGATGCTCACTTGCAAAACAAGAGCGAGAGAGACTACTACCAGCAAAGTATAAAACTGTCTGCGGGGCAAATTTATCTGTCCGAAATTTCACTAAATCGTGAGTTTGGCGAAATAGAATTTCCTTATCGTCCTATGCTCAGATTATCTATACCGGTATTCAATAATCAAATCGAACGTTTAGGTTTCTTAATCCTAAATATCAATGCCAGTGAACTGCTGAATTCGATTCAAGGCCTTGTTGATAAACCGAACCAACTAATCTTAACCGATAGTAACGGCTTTTTTCTGGTGCATCCTAATCCAGAACTAATGTACAGCAAGGATCTAAACCCAGAAGCAAGTTGGGACAGTTATTACAATCAGAAACTAGACTTGGGCAGTCAAATCGATATTACTAGAGTGAAACACTACCCAACAGGAGAGTTCTATTCTTCTGCTAAAAAATTAATTATCAGTGGTGATTTTAATGATGGCTTTCTGCTCTCTCATATTCTAACCCCAGAGGCAGTAATAAGTGATTTAGCGATGCAAAGACGAACCAATGTCTATGCCATTTTATTTGTTGTATTTATTGTAATAGTAATCGTTTTGGCGGTTTTTCAGAGAGGGTTGCGTAGAAGTCAGGAATTAGCTGAAGCAAGGGCGGAATCCGAGGCTATTGTTAATGGCTCGCAAGATGCTATTTTCGGGTTAACAACCGATGGGCGAATATCAAGCTGGAATCGCGCCGCAAAGGCGTTATTTGGTTTAGATTTCGAGCAAGTAGAAGGTCGGCGTGTTGTGGAGCTATCGTTATTTCCTGAGGTCAATTTTGATGAACTTATTCATAAATTGGCAAGTGGCGTGAGTCAGCAGTCTTTAGAAACCTGTTTACAGCAGGATCAAAACATTAAGCTGCTGGTTTCACTGTCTGCAATTCTTCAAGATGGCGTTACTTTCAGTGGAGTTGCGGTGATTACACGGGATATTACTAGCTTAAAAAAGGCCGATGAAAAAATCCGTAAAGTAAACGCTGAATTAGAGGTGAAAGTCGCTCGACGTACCGCCCAATTGGAAAAAGCGAGCGATGTTAAAAGCGCGTTTATTTCTAACATTAGCCATGAAATGCGCACCCCACTTAACGGTATAATTGGCACTTTAAATCTCATTAAAAAAGAACCACTTAGTGAACAACAGTTACAGTACCTTGATATGACGGAAGTGAGTGTTAACTCGCTCTCGGTGTTGATTAACGACATTTTAGATTTATCAAAAATAGAAGCGGGTAAATTAGACCTGGATTACAAAGCATTTAAACCTGGTAAATTAATTGAAAGCTTGTGCGGAAGTATGGCAGTCAAAGCGCAAGAGAAAGGCCTAGAATTTATACTTGATAGCATTGATATAAAGTGTGAATCAATCATCAGTGATCCGCATCGCTATTCACAGATTCTTACTAACATTTTAAATAATGCAATTAAATTTACCAATCAGGGACATATTTTAGTCAACGCCTATTCAGAACAACTCGATGATAATCATTGCAGTCTGCATTTCGCGGTGACAGACACTGGAATAGGCATCGCAGAAGAAAATCAGAAACGATTATTCAGTGCCTTTTCCCAAGAAGACAGTGCTATCGCTTCTAAGTACGGTGGAACAGGCCTTGGACTATCGATATGCAAACAATTGAGTAAATTACTCAATGGCCAAGTGACCTTCAAATCAGAAAAAGGCAAAGGCAGTACGTTTCATTTCCAAGTACATATCCCCAATGTTAACGTGACGTTCAAACGTCCAGAGAAACATCTCAGTGGCAAACTCGTTACCATCTTAGTCGCGAATCAACAACTCCATCAAAGTCTATGTAATATGGTCGTCAAACTCGGCGCTAAGGTCATGCCTGATAATGAGATTACCGGCTACTTAGAATCGAATACTGAACTGCCGGCAAAATTGCCTGACATTTTTATTGTTGATCAACTTGATCCTCGGGCACTGTTACTTGAACATTGCTGGGACGCTATAGAATATGCCAACAACAGCTCTGCTAAAGTGGCCATGTTGTATAATACTCGTGATGCCAAAACCATGTTTAAACGTCTTAAGCCCATCTATATTTCTAAACCCGTGTCTATTTCAGAGTTTTTATTGAAATATACCGACAAAAAGCAAACGTTAGCCGACGCCAATGCAGAGCAGAACAAGCCTAAAATAACTGACGTGGATCTTCCCGTAGACAGTAAATTAACCGGTGCTAGAGTATTGGTTGTGGATGACAATGATATAAATGTCGAGGTGGCAATAGGCATTTTAAAACCTACTTCAGTAGAAACAGTGAGAGCTGCCAACGGACAACAAGCAATCGATAAATTGCTCGCATCTGCTGCCAGTGGGGAAATTATTCACTGTGTACTAATGGATTGCCAAATGCCGATTTTGAATGGTTATGAAGCAACTGCGCAAATCCGTAACGGTGAGGCTGGTCAGTTATATATTGATGTTCCAATCATAGCTATGACCGCAAATGCTATGCTGGGAGAAAGGCAAAAATGCTTAGAGGCTGGCATGAATGATTATGTCACTAAGCCAATTTCTGCTGAAAAATTGATAACTAAACTGACTAAGTGGGTGTTATCTGTGTTTAAACCCAAGGTTAAAATTATTAATGACAGTGGAGATACGGAACAATCTATTGCCCAAGCTATTACCTCTTGCGTGGTTTGGGATAAACAGGGAGCACTTACCCGGTTGATGAATAATCAAAACCTGTTGAACAAAATATGTAATATATTTTTGCAAAACACTGGAGACAAAATTGCAAAGTTGCGAGGCAGCGTCCAGAGTCAATCTTTAGAAGAAATTTGCCAATTGAGTCATTCACTTAAAGGTGTTTGTGGAGATATTGGTGCAATGCAGCTACATGAAACCTTTGGTAATATAGAGATTGAAGCTCATAAACCGAATATTGCCGCGATTGAAAGTTTGCTTGTGACCATGGAACAGCAATATGACACTCTAGTTAACCTGCTTGAAAAACATATCGAAGCTGCAGATTAGATTATTAGCCCAAGGTATTGGCTTAGTAAACCCCTCTAGTTTCGACTGTATTGACAGCCAAAACTAGGGAGAAACGGTTCGCTTTGTTAGTCGGCTAGGGTCACATAGTGACGTATTCTTCTCCAGAAGTAGGATGAATGGCTACGCAAGCATCAAAATCAGCTTTAGTAGCGCCCATCTTCATAGCCACGCCAAATCCTTGCAGAATCTCGTCCATACCGGCACCTATGCCATGTAAGCCGACGACTTTTTCTTCCTCACCTGCACAAACTAGTTTCATTCGAGTCATTTGACGATGTTTCGTCACTGCTGTGTACATAGCCGCGAAGCTAGAGCTATATACTTTAACGTTGTCAGCACCGTATTCTTTGATCGCCTCATCTTCACTTAAACCTATAGTGCCGATTGGAGGATGACTAAATACCACTGTTGGGATAAGAGAATAATCCATGTGTGCATTAGTCTGACCGTTAAATAAACGCTCAGACAATAAACGTCCTGATTTAACCGCAACAGGTGTGAGTTCAACATAACCAATGTTATCGCCTACCGCATAGATCCCATCTACGTTGGTATTTTGGAATTTGTCGACTTTGATGTATCCACGTTCATTGAGTTCAACGCCAGTATTTTCGATGCCAATCTTATCATTAGCAGGTTCACGTCCAATGGCCCAAACAACACAGTCTGTTTCAATACTGGTACCGTTTTCAAATTCAATGGTTAACGAACCATCTGTATTTTTAATTACCTGTGTGGGAGTAGCATGAGTGTGCAGAGTAGGACCATCTTGAGCCATAAGCTCTACTAAGGTTTCGGATAACATAGTATCAAAACTTCTTAATGGCGCGTGTTTACGCACGACTAAATCGGTTTTTGTACCTAAAGCGTGCATTACACCTGCTAGCTCTACAGCGATATATCCGGCACCAACCACAACCGCACGTTTAGGTTGTTGGTTTAATTCAAAAAAGCCGTTAGAGTCGATTCCCAATTCTGCACCTGGGATCTTTGGTATGGTAGGGCGACCGCCAGTAGCAATAAGAATGTGCTCTGCGGTATATTGTTTGCCATTCACTTCAACGGTATTTTTGTCTACAAAAGTAGCAAAACCTGAAATTAAAGTAACGCCATTTTTCTCAAAGCCGCTGCTGTAGCTACCATGAATGCGCTTGATATAGGCTTCTCTGCTTGCAACCAAGGTTTTCCAATCGAATTTATTGATTGTGACATCGAATCCGTAGTCTGGTGCATATAGGTTTATGGCTTCAGCGACATGGGCGCCGAACCACATCACTTTTTTAGGAACACAGCCCACATTTACACAAGTGCCGCCAACCGCTGTTGCCTCAATTATTGCCACCTTTTTGCCATACTTTGCTGCGCGGTTTGCTGAAGCAATTCCACCACTGCCCCCGCCGATACATATGTAATCAAAATCTGCCATGTTTTATCCTGAAGTTAGTTGTATTAATTAGGTTATTGTAGATGAATAAGAAGCACAAATCCTGTGGATTCAATTTTCAGACAAAAAGTTCATGAAGGTAATAAATATATTTGCCTATCTCTTGTAATTGCCTTTATAAGGCCTCACGTACAAAGTTCCAACCCTTAAAATATTAATGGATACATTTATGAATCAAGTCGCCACTCATCATTCTCAATCAGATATCAAGTCTTTGCCTCAGTTTACGCAAATCAAAATTAGCGAAATAAAAGACTCAATAGAAGAGGCGATTTCGAACTGTAAAAACACTATTAATAGGGTATTAGAGCAAGAGACCGTGAATTGGGACACTATCATTCAACCAATTGACGAAATAGATGATATTTTGGGTAAGCTGTGGTCACCAGTATCGCATATGAACTCTGTTGTGAGTAATGACGAGTTGCGTGAAGCCCACGATGCATGTCTACCACTATTATCTTCCTATGGCACTTGGGTTGGGCAGCATAAAGGTCTTTATGATGCTTATACTCAGATTAAGCACTCTGAAGAATTTGCCACACTCTCGGTTGCGCAGCAGAAAGTTATTGATAATGGTATCCGCGACTTCACCTTGTCTGGGGTTGCGTTGGAAGATAGTAAAAAGCAACGTTATGGTGAGATTAAAAGTCGGCTGTCAGATTTATCCTCTACATTTAGCAATAATGTGATGGATGCGACATTGGCTTGGCAAAAACATATTACTGACAAATCTGAATTGGCGGGGTTACCAGATTCTGCCTTAGAAGCAGCTAAGCAATTGGCTGAAAGCAAAGATCTAGAGGGCTGGTTGTTCACCTTAGATATTCCAAGTTATTTGCCCGTTATGACCTATGCCGACAACCGTTCGTTGCGAGAAGAAATGTATCGCGCTTACACCACCCGTGCATCAGAGCTAGGTCCTAATGCAGGCGAGTTCGACAATACCCAGATTATTGAAGAAACCTTAGCTTTGCGTCATGAGTTAGCCAATCTTATGGGGTTTGCAAGTTACGCTGAACGTTCGCTAGCAACTAAAATGGCCGAGTCTACTGAGCAGGTTACTGGATTCCTAGAAGACTTAGCAAAACGCTCAAAACCGCAAGCTTTAAAAGATCTTCAAGAAGTCACCCAATTCGCCAAGGCTGAACATCAGGTAACAGAATTACAAGCATGGGATTTAGCCTACTACAGTGAAAAACTAAAACAGCAACAATATTCCATTTCAGACGAACAATTGCGCCCCTATTTCCCAGAAAAGCAGGTGGTCTCTGGCTTGTTTGAAGTGGTTAAACGTTTATACAAAGTTAATATTGTGCAGCGTCAAAACGTTGATGTGTGGCATAAAGATGTTAAGTTTTACGATATTGTCGACAGTGACGGTGAATTGCGTGGTAGTTTCTATTTAGATTTGTATGCGCGGCCTCGCAAGCGCGGTGGAGCGTGGATGGACGAATGTCAGGTTCGTAGAACGCGAATCGACGGGCAATTACAATATCCTGTGGCTTACTTAACATGCAACTTTAATGGACCCGTGGGCGACAAACCTGCGCTGTTTACCCATGACGAAGTCATTACTTTGTTCCATGAGTTTGGTCACGGTATTCATCATATGCTAACTAAGGTAGATGTGGCCGGCGTTTCAGGAATCAATGGTGTGCCATGGGATGCAGTGGAGTTACCTAGTCAGTTTTTAGAAAATTGGTGTTGGCAACCCGAAGCGCTAGCATTCATATCGGGGCACTATGAAACAGGCGAAGCCTTGCCCAAAGACCTGTTAGACAAGATGTTAGCAGCGCGTAATTTCCAATCGGCGATGCAAATGATGCGACAATTAGAATTCAGTTTGTTCGACTTCACCTTACATGAACAATACCAGCAAGAAAATCCGGTTAATGTGCAAGAATTTATTCAAAAAGTGCGTGAAAAAGTGTCGGTACTTAAAGCTCCGGAATTTAATCGTTTTCAAAATAGCTTTGGGCATATTTTCGCCGGCGGTTACGCGGCTGGTTATTACAGCTATAAATGGGCAGAAGTATTAAGTTCTGACGCCTTTAGTCGGTTTGAAGAAGAAGGGATTTTCAATCCGCAAGTGGGTTCAGACTTTTTACACAATGTTCTGGAAATGGGCGGCAGTAAAGAGCCGATGACGTTATTTGTGGCATTCCGCGGAAGAGAGCCCAGCGTTGATGCATTATTACGCCATTCGGGTATTGCCGCTTAATCAAATTAAAAAAGGATAGTGTGCTTTTGGCAACTTTAGAAACATTTGAACACCTTTACCAACGAGCCTGTGAGCGTAAAGGAGGTCCTAAAAAATTAGCTCTATTGTTGTCGAAGCCACTGACACCTAAGAAGATAGAAGCTATTGGTGATGATCGTTTTTTAGCAGAGTTCAGTAAAAAGGTTTTCCAATCAGGTTTTGTTTGGAGAGTAGTGCGGGATAAGTGGCCTAATTTCGAGCGAGCATTTTTCAATTTTGATATTGAAAAGGTCGTTTTAATGCCAGATGAGATGCTCGAAAAAAAAGCCCAAGATCCCAGTATTATTCGTAATTACAACAAAGTAAAAACCATTCGTGAAAACGCATTAATGATTCAAACCGTTAAACAGGACAAAGGTAGCTTTGCCAAGTTTGTGGCCCAATGGCCCACTCACGATATTATTGGGTTATGGGCATATCTGAAAAAACATGGCGCACGTTTAGGTGGCAATACCGGACCTTACGCATTGCGCGCCTTGGGTAAAGATACGTTTATTCTTAGCCAAGATGTGGTGAGCTATTTTGCCAAAAGAGATGTAATCAGCGGCTCTGCTTCATCTAAACGCAGTTTAACGGCTATGCAAAACGCATTTAACGATTTTCATCAGCAGAGCAATCTTTCACTGCAAGAAATCAGTCAAATTATTTCTTATAGTGTAGGTGATAACCATGTTCAAGTTGAATAGTGATTCTAGGTTCAGGTTTAATAGTCATGCATGAAGATTTTCGGTAAACTGATGAGATTAGTTTAAAAGGAAATACCATGAGCAATAGTCACGTCCCTGAGTCTGAAATTGAGACAAACGAAGTGGATCAAGTAAGTGTTGTGTCGACTGCTGAAGATTCGCCAGTCACTCGAGAAGAAGACTCGCAAACTCACTTTGGTTTTAAACAAGTAGACAAAACCGAAAAAGCGTCCATGGTGGCCGATGTATTTCATTCGGTGGCGGCCAAATATGACATTATGAACGACATGATGTCTATGGGGATTCATCGTTTATGGAAACGCTTCACCATCGATTGTAGTGGTGTTAGAGCAGGACATAAGGTCTTAGATCTAGCTGGTGGAACCGGTGATTTAGCCGCAAAGTTTTCTAAAATCGTTGGCGAAACTGGGCAGGTGGTATTAGCCGATATTAACAACGCCATGTTGAAAGTAGGCCGCGATAAACTGCGAAACAAAGGGGTCGTTGGCAATTTAGATTATGTTCAAGCTAATGCCGAAATGTTGCCGTTTCCAGATAACTATTTTGACGTCATTACCATTGCTTTTGGACTGCGTAATGTCACCGACAAAGAC
Organism: Aliiglaciecola lipolytica; assembly: GCF_018860635.1. Taxonomy (GTDB): domain Bacteria; phylum Pseudomonadota; class Gammaproteobacteria; order Enterobacterales; family Alteromonadaceae; genus Aliiglaciecola; species Aliiglaciecola lipolytica_A. Next base: position 415,259 of record NZ_JAHKPT010000025.1, on the reverse strand, counting down.
AAAGCCTTGGCTTCTATGTACCGTGTATTAAAGCCCGGTGGTCGTTTGTTGGTACTGGAGTTCTCAAAACCGCAAAGTGACATGTTAAGCAAAGCTTATGATCTGTATTCGTTCCACTTATTGCCTAAAATGGGAAAGTTAGTGGCCAATGATAGTGAAAGTTATCAGTACTTGGCAGAGTCAATTCGAATGCATCCTGACCAAGAGACCTTAAAAGGTATGATGGAAGCTGTGGGGTTTGAGCAAACCACATTTCACAATCTAACCGGTGGCATAGTGGCGCTGCACAGAGGGTTCAAATTTTAATGCCTGCAGCCCAATTAGTGTCTTCTGGCATTGAACGTATTTTTAATCATCTACTGAAGCTTGATCCTAGTTCCGTTTTTGCACTCAAAAAAATGGTAGGAAAACAGCTCAGCGTTGATATTCATGAATTACCATGGACGTTAACCTTTAGTTTTTCTGATCAAGTAGATGTATTAGTTGCTATGCCTGATGAAGAGATTAATACTGATTGCCACTTAGCATTGTCGTTGTCCACTTTACAGAAGTTAAAGGACACCAGCCAAATAACCCGTTTGATTCAAAACGGTGAACTTGTGCTAGAAGGTGATGTGGCAATTGCTCAACAGTTTAGTCAGTTAATGACTGAGTTAGATATTGATTGGGAAGAACAGCTATCAAAATATACAGGTGACATGCTAGCGCATAAAACCTTTAGAGCAGGCAAAAAACTCATTCAAACTGCAAAAAGTCAGGCTAATCGGCTAGCTGTTACCTTGGCAGATGCGGCAATTGAAGAAAAGCGCATCGCTGCGCCAGCTATTTTAGTGGTAGATTTTTGTGACCAGGTGAATGAACTGCGCAGTGCTACCGACAGGCTTGCAGCAAAGTTAAGTCGCTTAGAAAACCAATCCAGCACCTCATCAAACAAGCAGAGCAGTTAAACCAATGCGGACTCTTCGCCTATATAAGATTAACAAAGTTCTATTGCAACATGGATTAGATGAATTAATTCCTGAACACTGGCTACCTTGGTATGCCAAGCTGGGCAGGTCTTGTCAATTTTGGTTACGTAACCAGCATCCAGATAAACCGCTAGGGGTGAGAATAAGACTGGCGTTGCAAACCCTAGGTCCGGTATTTATTAAGTTTGGGCAGATGCTGTCGACTCGTCGGGATTTACTGCCTGCTGAAATTGCTGATGAATTGGCTATCTTGCAAGATAAAGTGCAACCTTTTGATAGTGCCGTGGCCGTTGAAATCATTAAACGTGCTTTAAATATCTCTGAATTGAATGAGTTATTTTCAGAGTTTGAAATCACTCCTTTAGCCTCTGCATCCATTGCACAAGTTCATAGCGCAGTATTAAAAAGTAACAACAAAGAAGTGATCGTTAAGGTTATTCGACCAGATATTGCTGGCACTATTCATGCTGATATTGAATTAATGCATTCACTGGCATTTGCAGTACAAAAATTATTGCCCGATGGTAAGCGGTTAAGACCGGTTGAAGTAGTAGATGAATATAGAAAAACCATTGTTGAAGAATTGGATCTAGCAAGAGAAGCGGCAAACGGTATTCAATTGAAACGCAATTTTGATGGCGCTGATTCGTTATATATACCAGAGATATACAGTGATTATTGCTCAACCAATGTGATGGTAATGGAGCGCATTTATGGTATTCCCATTTCCAATATTGAAGCATTGGAAGCTCAGAATACCAATATGAAGCTTTTAGCTGAACGAGGTGTCGAAGTTTTCTTTACCCAAGTGTTTCGTGATAGTTTCTTTCATGCAGATATGCATCCAGGAAACATTTTTGTTTCAAAAATGCACCCAGAAAACCCACAATATATCGCTATTGATTTTGGTATCGTGGGTACGTTAAATAGAGACGATAAGCGCTATTTAGCTGAGAATTTTATTGCGTTTTTCAATCGTGATTATCGTAAGGTTGCAGAATTGCACGTGGATTCTGGCTGGGTCCCTGCAGATACCGATATTGAAGCCTTTGAGGTGTCTATTCGCACTGTATGTGAGCCTATTTTTCAGAAACCTTTGGCGGAAATTTCTTTTAGTAATGTGTTGTTGCAGCTATTTAACACTGCTCGGCGGTTCAATATGGTAGTGCAGCCGCAATTGGTGTTACTGCAAAAAACCTTACTTTATGTGGAAGGTTTAGGACGCTTGCTTTATCCCCAGTTAGACCTTTGGCAGACGGCAAAGCCCTTTTTGGAGCAGTGGATGAAAGACCAGATTGGCTTTGTGGCTATGTTTAAAAAAATTAATGCTAACTTACCATTTTGGTCAGAAAAGTTACCTGAAATTCCTGATCTGATCTATGACAGTTTAAAACAAGTTAAACAACTTCCTGCGCTACAACAAAAACATTTTGAACAGCAGCAATTACAGCAACGTCGGGCTCAAAAAAACTTATTTTATGTGCTCACTGGCTCCACACTGATTATTTTGTCCGGTCTCTTGCCGCTTTACATAAATAGCTTTATTCCCAGTGTTTTAATGGCGGGAAGTGGTTTGGGTGCTTGGATTTATGCGTGGTTTAGGCACTAGTATCGGCTCGATATTAACTCCTTATTTTTAATTAGATCGCCTTATTTAAAACTATTTTTGCATTTTACTAGACGGTCGGTCTATTATATACCTATGAACACATCAAAAATACCAATTCCCAAGCGCGGAAGACCACCTAAGGTGGCACGTGAAAATCAGGATACGCGAGCTGAATTAATCCGCAGTGGCGTAGAGCTTTTAACTGAGCAAGGCTTTTTCGCCTCGGGTATTGATAAAATACTAAAAAAAGTAGGCGTACCTAAAGGTTCTTTTTATCATTATTTTGCTAGTAAAGAAGTGTTTGGGCGTGCAGTTATAGAAAGTTATGCAAGTTACTTTGCCAAGAAGTTAGACAGCCACCTGTTAAATAGCGATATCGATCCTATTCAACGAATATCCAATTTTGTTGAAGACGCTAAATCAGGTATGCAAAAACATCAGTACAAACGGGGTTGTTTAGTCGGAAACCTTGGACAAGAAGTCGATGTTTTGCCAGAAAGCTATCGACAATTGCTACTCAATATTTTCACTGACTGGCAAGCTCGCATAGAAGCTTGTTTATTAGAAGCCCAGCAGCAAAAATTGATTTCTGCTAAGGCAAATTGTCAGCTTCAAGCCGAGTTTTTTTGGGTGGGCTGGGAAGGTGCCGTGAGTCGGGCTAGATTAGTACAAGATGCCGAACCCCTTAACAACTTTTTATCACAATTTATTGCGGGATTACCTAGATAGTATTTAGGTATTCGTTTTAACTATTTATAGACGATTGGTCTATATTCGGAGGCTATATGTTTCAAGGTATATTAATTAACAAAGACGACAACGGATATCAGGTTGAATTGAAAGAGCTTGATGACAGCATTCTGCCGGAAGGTGACGTTACTATTAAAGTGACTCATAGCACCTTGAACTATAAAGATGGTTTGGCCATAACGGGCAAAAGTCCAGTTGTTCGTAAGTTTCCTATGGTACCAGGAATTGATTTGGCGGGCACGGTTGAGCACTCTGAGACCGATAAATTTAAAGTTGGCGATAAAGTATTGCTAAACGGCTTCGGAGTCGGGGAAGTGCATTGTGGCGGTCTAGCGCAAAAAGCACGACTTAAAAGTGAATGGCTAATTCCTTTGCCTGAGGCTTTTACTGCTAGCCAAGCTATGGCTATAGGTACTGCTGGTTACACGGCGATGCTTTGTGTTATTGCTCTTGAAAAAAATGGTGTGACGCCAGACAAAGGCGATATTTTGGTCACCGGTGCTAATGGTGGGGTGGGAAGTTTTGCAATCACTTTGCTAGCGAAATTGGGCTATCAGGTGGTCGCTTCAACAGGCCGCCCTGAACAGGCAGATTATTTGAAAAAGCTCGGAGCCAGTGAGATCATCGACCGAGCATCTTTATCTGAAGCAGGCCGTCCCCTTGGAAAAGAAAGATGGGCTGGGGCCGTTGATTCAGTGGGAAGCCATACCCTAGCAAATATCTGTGCCGGTCTTAAGTATGGTGGAACCGTGGCTGCGTGTGGTTTAGCCCAAGGTATGGATTTTCCAGCATCAGTCGCACCATTTATCTTACGCGGGATTACCCTTGCGGGGATTGATAGTGTAATGCGTCCGTTAGAAGATCGTATTGAAGCATGGCAACGCCTAGGTGAATTACTCGATCCAACGACATTAGATGATATTGCGAACAATATAACCTTAAGTGACGTAATAGAGACCGCGAAAGAACTGCTGAATGGCAAGGTTCGTGGAAGAGTGGTAGTAACTCTTTAGGTTTGATTGCGAGAATAGCGCTGAGTTTAAATAGCGGCGCTATTCTCTTATTCCCTGTAAACAACTTTGTAATTTGCTCAATTTCCTTGAGTTCTGATGTTGCATGTAATTGACTTACACTAACAAATCACGATTGTGAGGTTTGTTTAGTTCCATTATCGGACCCGCGGGAATAATCTGGGTTGGATTATACTGGGTGTGGCTAAAATAATAATGTCGTTTAATATGCACAAAATTGACTGTGTCTGCTACTTGAGGGTATTGGTATAACTCACGCAAATAGCCTGAAAGATTTGGATAATCAGCTATGCGGCGGATATTACATTTGAAATGCCCAACATAAACGGGATCAAATCTAATTAAAGTAGTAAACAAGCGCCAATCAGCCTCTGTAATTTGCTGACCTACTAAATATCGTTGTTTAGATAGTCGTTTATCGAGCCAATCTAAGGTTTCAAATAATGGAATAACGGCGTCTTCATAGGCCATTTGATTAGTGGCAAAGCCAGCTTTGTAAACACCATTGTTTACAGTGTTGTATACCCTTTCGTTTACTTCATCAATTTCAACGCGCAAATTCTCAGGGTAAAAATCAATCTGGTTATTTGTCAGTGAATTAAACTGAGAATTGAAAATTCGAATTATTTCAGCAGATTCGTTATTAACAATTGAATTGTTTTTTTTATCCCACAACACCGGAATTGTCACCCGGCTCGTGATATCAGCTTGGGCTTTGGTATATACCTGATGCATAAAATCAAAATTAAATAATTTATCCCCTGTTGCATCTGGAAAGTCAGAAAATTCCCAACCATTTTCTAACATGTCTGGGGCCACCACTGATACATCAATATGAGGCTCTAAGCCCTTTAATTTTCGGAAAATAAGTGTTCGGTGTGCCCATGGACAAGCTAATGCAACGTATAAGTGGTAACGACCGGACTCGGGTTTAAACTTTGCATCTGCTTTGATTGATATTTGGTTTCTGAATTTAGAAGCTTGTCTTTCAAATTTGCCACCACTTGATTCAGTGTCGTACCACTGGTCGACCCACTTTCCATCCACTAACAATCCCATGTATCCCCCTTTTATATATGTTGAACGGTTTCATCAAACATATAAGGTACGATTTATTTAAAAAAGTAGCGCACTTTTGTTGCGAAATCAGGGTTAACGTTCGCCAAAATACCCTTCAATTCGCAAAGCGATGCCATAGGATGCTGAAAACTGTTCATCTCTACGCCACAACACAAAAGGTTCAACTTCGTAAAATAACCAACTTCTATCGGTTTGTTTACGTAATTTAACACTGACCAAATATTCTTCTAATCGATAATTTGGCCGAGTTATACCTTCGATGTAATAACCGTAGATGACAGCACTCGAATCATCAAGTTGTTTGAAACCCTGCCAACTATGCTGCCATAACCAATCATTAGTTTTGTCTCTATATTCAAAGCGATTGTGATATCTAAGTAGTAAGTTTTTTGAATAGTCGTAGTTGAAGGTAAGACTGAAGGAGGTACCTAATTTATCTCGGTTATAATAGTAGATTGATGCGTCGTAGCGCATTTCCACTGAATCACTCAGACCTATGGCATCTCGGTATCTAGACTTCGCGTAGTATTGAAATCTGCGACCAAAACCGATTCGATGGGAAAGTCCGCTATCAGGTGACACCTTGTAACGTAGCGCTAAGTTAAAACTATCTTCACGAGCAAATTCACCACTTCCGCTGCTGGCGACTCGGTCGTCTTGCTCTTCGTCAAAATCAGTAAGTATCAAATCAACGCGATTTTTTAGGTTAGGTAGCTTTACTCTGACCTTCAAACGCGCCTCAAATTCCTCTAAATTTCGAGACCGAGGCTCTATTCCGAGTCGAAGACGCACTTCGCCAAGTGCTTTTTGGTCTTCTTGAAGGTTTTCATTTGCAAAAAAATTATCAAACCATTGTGCCGTGTCTAATACCGACTCGGAAATATTTTTATGCATAGAATCAAGCCACACGTCCTGCTCTTCTTGGGCTACAGCGGCATTGCTAAAATGTAAAATTAGAAAGAATAATGCAACAATTCTTAAATTAGGCAAACTTATTGCTCCAAATTGGGTCTATAAATCATGCTCTTTTTTTATCTATGTATCAAATCCAGTGACGTTTCAATTTAGCTACGTATAATAGCCTTACTAAATTTATAGGAGTTTTCAAATGGGTAATATTGGTTGGGCGCAATTGTTGATTGTTTTGGTTATCGTTTTATTGTTGTTCGGAACCAAAAAATTACGTTCTTTAGGTGGTGATTTGGGTTCTGCTGTTAAAGGTTTCAAGAAAGCAATATCAGATAAAGATGCTGATTTCGAAGAAGACACAGCGAAAAAAACTGAAGAAAAGATTGAATCCAAAGAACAAAATGTCCAGCAACAAAATGAAGCTGAAAAGCAACCGCAAAAAACTGAATAGTCGAAAAGAAAAGCTAGCTTATGTTTGATATCGGGTTCTTAGAAATACTGGTTGTGGGTGTGCTCGCTTTATTAGTGCTTGGCCCTGAACGGCTGCCTGGAGCAATGCGCAGTGTGGCGAAAACATTTCGCAGTGTGCGCTCCATGGCTTCGGGTTTTAAACAGGAAGTAGAAGAGCAGTTACGGGTTCATGAATTGCATGAAAACCTCAAAAAAGCAGAGCAGCAAGGTCTAGAAAATTTATCTCCGGATCTGCAAAAAACAGTTGATGAACTGAAAGCATCCGCAGCATCTGTCAATAAGCCTTACGATAAAGATAAATCTTAAATGTCTGATCCTAATAGTTTTATTTCTCATTTAATTGAATTGCGAAGCCGCTTGCTCAAAGCGGTTTTGAGCATACTAGTGGTATTCGTACCTTTAGCGTTTTTTGCTCAAGATTTGTATCATTTGTTGGCCACGCCGTTGTTGAACGCAATGCCTGATAATTCCCAAATGATTGCAACTGATGTTGGGGCGCCATTTTTTGCGCCTTTTAAACTGACGTTAGTATTGTCATTTTTTCTAGCAATACCCTTTGTGCTTTATCAAATTTGGGGATTTATTGCACCAGGGCTTTATCGCAACGAGAAAAAATTGATCGCGCCTCTTTTGCTTTCAAGCACACTGCTTTTTTACGCTGGAATTGCCTTTGCCTATTTTGTGGTCTTCCCGGTCATATTTGCGTTTTTCGCAGGTATAGAAATTAACGGTGTTGCATTCACAACGGACATTAGTAGTTATCTTACCTTTGTATTGAAGTTGTTTTTTGCCTTTGGACTCGCCTTCGAAATTCCGGTAGCGGTGATTCTGATGTGTTGGGCTGGAATTACCGATGCAGCCTCGCTAAGGGCGAAAAGGCCGTATGTCATAGTGGGTGTGTTTGTTGTGGGGATGTTGTTGACACCGCCCGACATAATCTCGCAATCGTTATTAGCTGTTCCCATGTGGATACTATTTGAAATAGGAATTATTATTGGGGCGTTATATACACCAAAAGCAGATGACGAAGACGAACAACAAGAAAAAGAAAAAAATCAGGAAGTATCATGAAGAAATTAATTATATTGTTTTTGTCAGTTTGTGTTTATGTCACTACTGTGTCAGCACAAGCTGAAACCGTTGGTGAGGCTCTTAAAAACTGTGGACAAGTTCAAAATAGTTTAAAGCGCCTAGTTTGTTATGACAAAATCGTCAATCAATTAAACCGTTACGGCGGGTTGCAGGACTTGATGCAAGTGCCGGCACCTTTACCTGCAAATAATCAGTTAGCAGCGCAAAATTCTGAGCAAAATATTGTACTAGAAGCTAAGCCTGAAAACGCAACGAAAAGTCAGCGTAATGCTGAATTTGGTAGGCAAGCAAAGCTGCCTGAAGATACCGATGATAAAATCTATGCAACTGTGGTTGAAGTCACTAAAGATGGCCTTAAACGGGCTGTTTTCAAATTAGACAATGGACATATTTGGCGTGAACAGGAAGCCACTAATTTTAAAGTGAAGGTCAATGAAGTAATTTATATAGAACGCGGTGCACTAGGTTCCTATCATTTAGGAAAAGATAGTCAAAATCGCCGTATTAGAGTGAAGCGTATTAACTAACCTCACAGCGAAGCAAGTTACCCTGAGGTTATGCACACTAGGGTAAATCCTTGTGATACATTAATGGGCTATAGTATTTAAATTATAAAATTGTGCCTAGCCCATGAATTATGGGGATAAACAAGATGTTTCAAGGAGTGTTCTCTTAATGAGCAGTATAGAAAGACCGATCAAGGTTGTTGGTTGCATAATGCTGAGTCAGGCCTACTAGTTTGACCCACTGGTTTGATATAGGCATAAACTTACCGGATAAGCGTTTAGTGTTTCCGGATGCTATTGACCATGCCCTTAATAATGACGTAACTGGTATTTTACTCATTGGTACTGATATCCAGCAAAGCCAAGAAGCGCTTTCGATAGCCCAACAATTTCCAAACAATTTGGTTACCAGTGCGGGTATTCACCCGCACTATGCAAAAGATGCCGCCCCCGACTTTATCCAACAACTCAAAAACCTAGCGACTAACCAAAAGGTTGTTGCTATTGGCGAATGTGGATTGGATTTCAATCGTAATTTCTCGCCAGCACAGACACAATTGCGGGTATTTGAGCAACAGTTGGAATTAGCTTGCGAATTACAGTTGCCGGTTTATTTGCACGAACGAGACGCATTTGCTGAACAAATCGCCCTGTTAAAAGCCTATTCCCCCAAATTATCGGGGGCTGTGGTCCATTGTTTTACTGGCAGCCTCGCTCAAATGGAAGCCTATTTAGAGTTAGGTTTCTACATTGGTGTTACAGGCTGGGTTTGTGACCCTAAGCGTGGTGAATCTTTGCGTGAAGCCGTATTAAAATTACCATCACAACGAATGCTTTTGGAAACAGACTCTCCTTATTTATTTCCTAAAACGCTAAAGGCAAAGTCCCGTAACAATCAACCCGCTCATATTCCGCACATTGCTGAATTTATTGCAAATTTACGTAATCAGGAGCTACAGGACTTGAAGCAAAACTGTTGGCAAAATACTATGGATTTATTTGCAGTAGGCGCAAGTTTTGAACATTAATAAAAATTCTGTGGGCGTCCACAAAACTTGGTTTATTGGCCTAATTATACTGTTTGGATTAATCAGTATTTTGTCCATCGCAAAACTAGGTTCTACAAACAACTATTTACTCGATATAAATCAAGGCACCCTTTATCTTGAGGACCCCACGAACTCTCTTACTATAGAGAAGTTGCGAAAATATCAAAATTCACAGTGGAATCAAGAAAGCTCAGACTTTTTAGTGTATGGAATGAGCAAAACGCCGTATTGGTTTAAGTTTTTTCTGCCCAACAACCTTAGTGAAAATCCAAAATTAATTGAAATCGACTACGTCATGCTCGACAAAGTCGATATATGGTTTTTTAGTAATGGAAAATTGATTTCGGAATACCACGAAGGTGACAGTTATCCGTTTAATTCCCGTCAGATAAAAAATGAAAAGTTACTCTTTCCTGTACCAAATTCGGAGAAACGAATTTCAGCCATTGTCAAAGTGCAGACAAGTGGCACTGTGAAATTGCCGCTGCGTGTTTGGGAAGAAAAAGAGTATTTGATTTACAATGGTGAGCAAAATTTACTATTGGGACTGTTTTTCGGTTTTATGCTGGCAATGGCCCTGAGTAATTTATTCTTTTATGTTTCAACCAAAAAGCCCAGCTTCCTAAGTTATAGTTTATACGTGGTATCGATTGCACTAACTCTTGCTACGTTGCACGGTATTGGATTTAAATATATATGGCCAGATTGGGTATGGCTACAAAGTCGCAGCGTGGGCATTTTCGCCACCCTCACCATTTTATTCGCATGCATATGTACACGACAGTTACTGGAAGTTTACAAACATAGTAGAACCTTAGATCAATTATTGAAATATTCAGTGTGGTGGCTTCTGTTATCCGTTTTTGCGAGCTTAAGCATTCCTTACTATTACTACATTATGTATTTCCTTGTGATCTTATGTTTCGCATCTATTTTGGTGTTTGTGGTTTCACTATTAATGATGTTACGGGGAGTTAAACTCGCACGTTTGTATCTGCTTGCTTGGTCGGTTTTACTTGTTTCTGGCGTTTTAGCAGGACTAGAAAGCGCAAATCTACTCGAGATAGATGTGCCAGCACAATATTTTGTTATGTTAGGTGCGGCCATTGAAACCTTTATGTTGGCTTTTGTTTTAGTTATTTCGTACTCCATTCAGCGCGAGGAGCAATATCAGAGTCAGGAACTCGCTTTGCTTGAAGAACGTATGGCCCGAGAAGCGCAAGAGGAAGCACTTAAACTAAAAGAGCAAGCCCAGCAGAGTTTAGAATATAACGTTCAGGAGCGTACCCTAGAGCTCGAAATAGCACTGCGGGAGTTGTCTGAAACAAACAATGAGCTAGAACAGCAAACCCGTACCGATAGTCTGACCGGTATTCGCAACCGTAAACACTTTGATAAAAAATTCCAAGCAGAGGCTCGACGCTGTCGCCGCGAGCGCTCTGATCTATCCTTAATCATGCTGGACATAGATCATTTTAAGAATATTAATGACACTTATGGTCATGTTGCCGGTGACGAAGTAATTAAAAATGTGGCTAACATTTTAAAACAGAATTTAAAACGCACAACTGATGATGCCTGTCGCTACGGTGGAGAGGAGTTCGCTCTTATATTGCCGAATACTGATTTTGAAGGTGCTAAAGCATTGGCACAAAGACTCCGAGAAATCATTGAAAACACCGTTACCGAAGTTGATGAATTACAACTCAAAGTCACCATTAGTGCTGGCGTTGCTTCTACTATCGTGAGCGGTGTAGAGGATGAAAAAAATCTTTTAGAGAGTGCCGATAAGGCTTTGTATCAGGCGAAACGAGATGGCCGAAACCGGGTGAGAAGTATACATTTACACGCCCGCGATATTGTATAAATAACTAAAGAGGTAAATATTTCTATGTTCGATCAAAAGTTTCCTGCCAACCGTATGAGAAGAATGCGCAAACACAGTTTCACCCGGGAGATGATGGCAGAAAATACCCTAACTGCGAAGGATTTGATTTACCCCATGTTTGTTGTTGAAGGCACACAGCAACGAGTTGCGGTCCCCTCTATGCCAGGTGTAGAGCGTCTATCTATTGATTTATTGGTGGAAGAAGCTAAAGAATTGGTCGACCTAGGAATACCCGCTATCGCTATTTTTCCCGTGACTCCCCTCGATATTAAATCGGATTGTGCGAGCGAGGCATTTAACCCTGAAGGTTTAGCACAGCGAGCGGTAAGAGCAATAAAACAGAATGTTGCTGATATTGCGGTGATTACCGATGTCGCACTCGACCCTTTTACCTCTCACGGACAAGATGGTTTGATTGATGAGTCAGGTTATGTCTTAAATGATGAAACCTGTGAAGTATTGATGAAACAGGCTTTATCACACGCGGAAGCTGGCGCAGATATCGTTGCTCCTTCAGATATGATGGATGGACGTATTGGAATGATTAGGCAAGCCCTAGAACAGCATGGCTATATTAATACTTGTATCATGGCTTATTCCGCTAAATACGCGTCAAACTACTATGGCCCTTTTCGTGATGCAGTCGGTTCAGCTGGCAATATTAAAGGGGGAAATAAGCATAGTTATCAGATGGATCCTGCTAATTCCGATGAAGCGCTTCACGAGATCGCACTTGATTTAAAAGAAGGTGCAGATATGGTGATGGTTAAACCAGGTATGCCGTATTTAGATATAGTTCGGCGTTGCAAAGATACCTTTCAAGTTCCCACTTTTGTTTATCAAGTTAGTGGTGAGTACGCGATGCACAAAGCTGCATTTGAAAATGGGTGGTTAAATGAAGAAGCCGTAATCATGGAATCTTTGGTGGCATTCAAACGTGCTGGAGCAAACGGCATTTTGACCTACTTTGCAAAGCAAGCCGCGCAAATACTGGCAAGGTAATTATTCGCCGGTTTGCTAATCGCGCCATATTCCAGATACGGCAAGGTTTGCATCTAATATCGAAGTTACATAGCCAAGCATAGTTAACCTTAATTGTGCTTGGCTTAAACTCTTCCCCCTCTTTGGGCAATGACGCTCACACTTTAATATGAAACTAAGATTAGTTCGGATAGCTAGCCGTTTATGCAGCGAAATACTTCGTTGACTAGTGCTCACCGCTATCAATTAAATACTGCTTTGACCTATGTCAAAAGAACTAAGCATGACAGCCAACCTAAATTTAAGCGTTTATAGTCAAGCAATATCAGCTCAACCAAGCAAATACAGAACAATCACATTGTAGATGTGAAAAAGTTTCTAGATTCAGTGTACTTTTTGCAAATTAAACTCAACGTTGAAGGTGTAGGGATTATTTAGAGTTATTGTTTTTATTTATATATCAATGACTTACTTTGTTGTTCGATGTTGGCACGTAATGCGCATTAAGAATATCGAACACAAACAAAAGGAGAATATCATGTTGAGCTGGGCACTAACATTTTTGGTTATCGCAATTATTGCAGCTGTATTTGGTTTTGGTGGAATTGCAGGTACTGCAGCTGGTATCGCTAAAATCATCTTTTTTGTTTTCGTAGTTTTACTGGTGATTTCACTCGTAGCCAATGCCGTACGCGGTAAAGGTCCGAAAGTATAGAGAACTCGATCATCACGCTAAATGAACTTTATAAAAATTCATAATTAATGGAGATACACATGAAAAATTTTAAACATACTTTACAAATCTTACTAATCGCTGGTTCAGTATTCGCTCTAGCCGCTTGTGAGCAAGGTCCTGCAGAGGACGCTGGTGAGAAAGTTGATGAAATGGTAACAGACGCAGGTAATGCGCTAGAAGATGCTTGCGAAGACGTTAAAGAAGGCGTTAAAGCAGAAGACAAAGACTGTTAATAAATGTCAACCCGAAGCGCTTTCACGCAGAATAAAAGGGCTCAATGAGCCCTTTTTTATTTTCAGATGAGGTGATTTATGGACTTTAAAATAATTATTATCGCAATTGTCATCAGTGTAGGATTTTTTGTGACATCTACCGGACTAGCAGGTGGCAGTCCAATCTACACATTCTTGGCTTCCTTTGGTCTATTTATGATTATACTGGTAGTTAGCATGCTACTTTTTGCCAAGAAAAGATCGAAAAAATAAATTGATTTAGTAACCTCACTCGATGCACGAAAGTGAGGTTACTTCATGTTTGCTTGGCGGTGGCGGTTACAATAAGGATGTATGAATGAAAAACCTAGCCAGATTAGATAAACTGTTTGACTCAATAAAGACTAGTTTCTGGTTTGTCCCGCTACTTATGGTTGTGACATCGATTACTTCAGCTTGGTTAATGGTATGGATTGATCATGCTCAAGCTTGGGGGGCTTTAGATTGGTTACCTTTCCTCTATCAAACCGATCAGAGCACGCTTCTTTCATTACTTAATACCATCGCCGCTTCAATGATAACGGTTACTAGTATCGCGTTTTCAATAACAATTGTTACCTTAACCTTAGCATCTTCTCAGTTTGGTCCGCGCTTGATTCGTAATTTTATGGACGACAGAGGAACCCAAGTCGTACTAGGAACTTTCATTTCAATCTTCTCATACTGCGTAGTACTAATTTACTCCATGAGTCTGGATTCAAATCAAGGCATCAAAATGGGCTTGGCTATTATTTGGTGTCTACTGGCCACATTATTTAGTGTCATTGTTCTCATCTATTTTATTCATCATGTAGCCCGTTCAATTCAAGCTGATAACGTCATTAATGAATTGTGTGAGGAAATAAACCACGCAATAGAACCGTTATTTTGTAATGAGCAAACCTCTGTTTTACAGAATAAGGCGGACAGCAGCTTTTCTTATACCTTGTCAGTGAAAGCGAAGCAAAGTGGCTATTTGCAACTTTTAAGTAATGATAAGTTACTTGATGTCGCCACTGAGCATGATGTTTTAATCGAGTTGAATTGGCGACCCGGCGATCTGATTAACCAAAGCACGGAACTGGCTAGCGTGAAGAGTCTGACGCCCATTACAAGTGACTTAAATAACGCGGTAAATGAATGTTGTGTCATCGGCAGTAATAGAACACCGATTCAAGATCCTGAATATGCGATACACCAAATGGTAGAAATCGCGGTACGCGCGCTATCTCCAGGGGTTAATGATCCCTATACGGCGATAACCTGCGTTGATAAATTGTGTTTAGTGCTATGTAACTTATCCAATCAAAAGTTGCACGCCGGACAATATTTTGATCAAAGTGGCCGATTAAGATTATCTCGCAAACCTTATGATTTTGTGGGGTTAGCGAACTCTGCATTTGATCAGATTCGTCAATATGCTGTCGGCTCTGTGGCGGTGACAATTCGGCTACTTGAGAGTCTAGAACGTATTGCATTGGTATCAGATAAGATCGACGTCCATAGGGTGATTCAACGTCAACTGCATGCTATTGAGCAAGGCAAAGAAAGCGCACAATACACTGAAAAAGACACAAAGGATTTTGTCAAAATAGCACAAAATGTTAAAACTCTTCTAACTGTTGAAACTTTGAATTAGATCTTGTAGAGCAACTAGAATAAACCATTTAGTGAAATGCTTAGGTGATGATCTGTATCACTGCTCTACAAGGTCACTGTCGTTAAATCTGCTACATACTAATAACCTACAGCTTCCATAAACTTCAGCGCTAAGTAGCGCTGAAGTTTATTTTACAAGCCTGCAAATACCGCCCCGCAAAATCTCTAATTGCCAATATCGAATACTTCTAATCAGTGAAAAATTTGCTTGCGCTTAAAGCTGTAGAAATTACATTTGAGTATTTCGAAAATACATACTCCTTTTACGCTATGAACATGGGAATTATTTAATTTATATAAAAAACAATGAGTTATAAGTTGGCATCGAATTGGCATTAGCTAAAGTGTCTAAACAAAAAGGAGAGACTGATATGAAACGTACTACTTGTTCACTAATTATAGCCGCTGCTTTAACAACTGCTTCAATGAGTGCTAACGCAGAAAACGAATGGTCAGATAAAGCAAAAGATGCATGGATTGACGGTAAAGCTGAAACAACTTTATTATTCAATGGCAACCTAGATTCTTTCGACATTAATACTGACGTAAATGATGGCGTGATTGTCCTAACCGGTAAAGTTGATACCGATGTGGATAAAGCGTTAGCAGAAGAGTTAATGTTGTCACTTGAAGGTGTAGAAGAGGTTGATAATCAATTAACCGTTATCAAAGATGAAGATGATTCTGACACCGCCCAAATAATGCAAACCCTGAAAGACTCAAAAGTGGAGTCTGTGGTTAAAACCCGTTTACTATTCGAATCTGAAGTCAGTGGTACTGACATTGAAGTTGAAGTTGAAAACGGTGTGGTGACCCTAACAGGTACGCTAGACTCAAACGCTGAACGTGATTTAGCGGTAACTATTGCCGAGAATACAGACGACGTGAAAAACGTTGTTTCTAATCTTACAATTGGCAAATAGTATTCACTAAAGTCTACAATTTGATAATTCCAAAGCGCCTTCGGGCGCTTTTTTACGTTGTATGTAAGCGTTTTATATAAAATTCTTTGTATCGATAAAAGGGGATAACTTTAAGTAACTCTTCAATTGGGATCATCGCAAATGCCCAAAAAATTGACACCTCGAAGTATAGAATCAGTAAAGCACAAATTGGCAAAGCAACAGCCCATTGGGTGATAAAGTGAATTTTCAGGACAAGATTACTGTTTCCCAGTGCGCGCAAGATGTTTCCTGCAACCGTATTGTAGGCTCTTATAATCGGCAGCACGATATATAAAGGAGCTATTACCATCAACGCAGTTTGTACCTCAGCTTCAATATCTGGGTAAATAAAATGAATATTTTGGCTGAGTAGTAAAAATATGGCAGCGATAAAAAGCGATATGATCATTCCCACTTTGGTACATTTAGAGATAAAGGTTTTGTGCTCTTTGCTACCCCTTTGTCCTAGTGCCTGACTTATACTGATTGCCGAAGCTTGCGCCCAAGCATTAGGAAATTGGGTGCCTGACCGGACCCAGGGGAAGATCAAAGTGATTGCAACGAATGCAAATAAATCTAATTGAGCAAATAACAGTTGATAAACGGTGGCGCCAACATAAAGCACAAAAAAATTCGCGGCGATAGGATAAATTTCGGCAAATTGTGGGCCAATTTCTGTTAGAAATGGCCTATTTTTGGGGTAAGTGAGGTCGACTTTGTTATCCAGTTTCAGGGCTAAATAAAGGAAGCTAGCCCTTAAAAATATCGATATTAAACTTCCCCAAGCGGCGCCTTCTACACCTAGACCTTTATAATCAGCGAATCCATTAATCAACACATAACTCAATAGTGCGTTGACGGGCAACTCAATCATAAAGCCTTTAAGCGGTACCATAGTATTGCCAATGCCATTACAAAATGCAGTACACACTTGAGTGTATGCGGTCAGCAAAACAATATACTTAGTAATTGAAATATAAGATTCGGTGAGTTCTGCAAGTTCGGGGTTGTCGGTAATTCCAGCCACTATATCGGAACTGAAAAAGGTCAAAATAAATATAAAAATCAATGATGTAGATATATTTATAACTAAGCCTGACCAATAGGCAATGGCTAATTCTGCTTGGCTTTTTGAACCAAATGCTCTGCCAACCAGCAGCTGTATGCCATTACCAATAGCTATTTCTATGCCCAACACAAACGCCACTATGGTCGTTGCAATGCCCATAGCGGCCACGGGCAATTCGCCCAAGGGAGCAACGAGCAGGGTATCAATCATCAACATGGATTGAACGAGCAAGGCATTAAAAGCTAAGGGCCACGCAAGTGCAAAGTTTCTTTTAATTTGCGAATTGGAATTTATCAATGGATTATCTTTATTAAAAACGCGCCACAATAATTAAAGGTTGTGGACTCATTTGACTCGAGTGAAATGTAAATCGAGCCATTTTTGATGGATACAGCGATATTACGAATAACATTATTCTACATAGCAAACTATTATGTAACAAAGGAATTTACAAGGGAATAACTAAGGCGAGCGCGATTCATAACGGAATCATTGCTAAGGCTAGCCTGAAAGTACCTGTTTTATGTTTAATTCGACTGAAATAGGTGGCTCTTTACGGCTTCAGAATATCAAATATTGAATAGCGAAAAATAGCTTAATGTTTATACTATTGTAATTAACAGGAGGGAATCTTATGGCGACTACAAAAAAACAAGCAGTAGTACTGGTTCATGGTATTGGTGAGCAAAGGCCAATGGAAACGGTCAGAGAATTTGTTAAATCGGTTTGGGTAAAAGACAGCAACATTGAAAATACTCGGTTTTGGAATAAACCTAGTGAGGTGTCAGGTTCTTTTGAACATCGCCGGCTTACTACAGATTATGCCACTATAAAAAATAATGCCGAGAAAAAAACCACATCTAGAGTGGATTTCTACGAATATTATTGGGCGCATCATACCGTCGGCACTACGCTGGAACATTTACGTGGTTGGGTCTTTTCGATGCTAAGACGCAAACCAAGTGATTATCCCTCGGCGTTAAAACCCATGATTTATTTATTGTGGGGCTTAATCTTTACGATTTTATTAATTTTGATTTCCATTGGCTTTTTTGAACCCACAGAAAAAGGGCAGGGAGGAGCCAGTCTGCATGGAATCTATGAAAGTTATATTAGTCCTATTTTGCTTTTTGTGCTGAGTATTGCAGTGGCTAAAATTGTCAGTTATTTGGGCGACGTCGCACGATACATTACTGCTACGCCATCGAATATTAAGGTAAGAAAAGAGATCCGTGATGGCGGTGTTAAATTGCTGGAAAGTATCGCTCAAACTGGGAAATACGATCGTATCGTTTTAGTGGGTCATAGCTTAGGTTCCATCATTGCATATGATGTTTTAACCCAATACTGGGCTCGCAAAAACAAGTTTAAAAATGCCGCGGGTGAGTCTCTTCCATTATCTGAAAACGCCTTAAAACTCATTCATGCCATGGAAGAAATGGATCATCAGCCTAAAGTTGAAGAGTACCGCAAACTCCAGTACCAGCTGTTTGAGCAACTAAAGCTAGACAGCGAAGCCCATGGTGAAGCATCTGGGATGTCGCAGTGGCTGGTGTCCGACTTGGTAACCTTGGGCAGTCCCTTAACCTATGCAGATTTTTTATTGTTCGATAATAAAATGGACTTTGTTGATAGGAAGTTAGATCGTGAATACCCAACTTCTCCGCCGGTGAAGGAAAATGAGCATTACTACTATCAAACTACAGACGCCAAGTTTTTGCATCATGGTGCCGTGTTTAGTTTGGTTCGATGGACTAATATTTATTCAAAGCCCTTCAACATTTTCTGTGGTGACCTTATATCAGGCCCAGTGAGTAGAGCTTTTTCAAATCCGCAAATTTCCAAAGATTTGGTGTCTGAAGAACAACCGGCTTCGCCTATTTTAGATATTGACGTGGAGGCTGCGTATCCTAAGCGAAATCCACGGTTATTTACGCACACAAATTATTGGCGATGGCACGACAATTTCGACCGCGATGGAGCACCAGACCACATCTTAAAACTCCGTGAAAGCCTGGGATTGGTGGATTGGTAGTGATACGGGAATAAGCAGGCAGTCGCTGTCGTTATCGCCTAATTGAGCACATGGGCTACATGTGACTTAATGTTGAGCATGATTTAGGATTAAAATCATGCTCATTTGTCAGCACTGTAATAATGGACTTTATTGCGGCCTTGGGTTTTAGCTCGATACATTGCTTGATCAGCATTCCTGAATAATGCCTCAATACTTTGTGCGTCAGTAGGAAATAACGCAATCCCAATACTGGCAGTACAATAAACATCTTTGCCTTGAATATTGTATGCTTCAGCCAGTGCGCTAGATAGCTTTTTACCCGCACTTTCGATGTCTTTAGGTGCAGACGTACCAATAAATACCACAATAAACTCATCGCCACCTAAGCGAGCCGCTATATCATTGTTTCTTATGCATTTTGTTATCCGTTTTGAACATTCTCTCAACACTGTATCGCCAGCTTCATGGCCCAATGTATCGTTAACATTTTTAAAGTTATCTAGATCCAACATCGCAATAGCTAATTGTTTTTTATCACGTTGCGCGTTGGCAATAGCGCTGCTTAAATGTTCATGCAATAAATTGCGATTAGGTAAGTTTGTTAAGCTGTCATAATGTGCCTGCTGCCATATGATTTTATCTGCTTTTTGTCGTTCAATTGCAATACGTGCGAGATTAACAAATTGCTCTATGAGTTTGAATTCATCGGCTGTAGGAGTGGATATTTCACGAAAATAAATGGAAAAAGTGCCTAGTACGTTTCCTTGGTTACCAATTATCGGTTCAGACCAACAAGCCGCCAGCCCTGCTTTTTGTGCAATGTCTGCCCAAGCTTTCCAATTGGGATGGGTTGCGATATCAGAAACGACAACACGTTTACCTGTAAAAGCAGCTTCTCCGCATGATCCGACTCCTGGAGCATTAGCTAGACCGTCAATGGCTTCATTGAAAAAATCTGGCAATCTAGGCGCTGCACCTAGAGTCAGTTTTTTGCCTTCTTTGTCGAGTAATAAAATACTGCATACGGCATGTGGAATTTCATTCTCAATAGCTTGTGTAATTGCTGATAATACTTTAGATAATTTATTGGATTTGACGATCAACTCGAGAATATTATTGTGAAGTTGGTTTATTTTGTCTTTTGCTGATAATTGACGATTTTTATTTTGCATAAAAACGGAGAATGTTAACGAAAAAATATTCGTTACTATAAACGCACCGATAATACGAGGCAGGGTAAAACTGTCAAATTGCTGATAGGTTAGTAAGCACGCAACCGTTACTAAAAGGAAATTAAATAAGCTAGCGGCTATGGTTGGTAATAAATAGAAACTGGCTATGATGATTGGGAAAATCCAATATATTAATCCAGCCCCTTTAAAATAAATGCCCAACAAAATGGTAACTTGAGCAACAACCGCGAATAACCCCCTGAATAACTTAATTCTACTAGTAAACCATACGCCAAGAAAAATAGTAAAGATACCGCCAACCGCGACCAGATCCACCAGAATATGAGCGCGATCGTCAGCCAAAAGACTAATCATCAGGAAAGGGAATAATATTAGGGTTGCGGAGGCCGTAATAGCTAACAGGATTTTATCTTCTAAAGTCCGGTCTTCGATTTTTAATGCCATGCTAGATTAATATCCTATTCATGAAATCACCTCTTTGCGATATTTTACAGATAAAAGATAAAAATGAACGAGTATTTAACACGATAGTGAATAACGTTAGCATAAATTCAATAGGTAGATGCTTTGAAGAATACTTTGATGGTTAAAAGCCAGCTAATTTTACTTAGCTGGCGGTAGGTCGATTTATCGATTAATCCACTGCAAAATTACATCAATCGGACTTTTAATCTTGCCCAATAATTATTCTGAATCCGGATTTGAATCCTCGGCTGACTGAGAAGCCGACTCTGAGCCTTGTTCAGGATTTTCGTTACTGTCTTTTCTGTGCCGATCGCTCAGCATTGTATTCAGTTTCTCGCCACCTTTGGCGCCAAAATCCAGAGTTCTGATTGGAAACGGGATTAAAATATCTGAGGCTTCTAAAGCTTTTTTAATTTCCACAACCGCTTTGTGTCTGGCTTGCATAAATCCCGTTTCTCCTGGATATCTAATCCAAAACCAAACCAGTAGATCAACACTACTTGCACCAAAGCCCTTAGCGAACACGTCTGTTTCTTCCTTATTTATCACAAAATCACACTGATTAATTACCTCGACTATTGCCTTAACTGCTTGTTCGGGATCATCGGCGTAGGATATGCCAACAGGAACTTCTATTCGCCGTCTTCCTGTAGCAGAATAATTAGTGAGTATGTTTCGAAACAGAATTTTGTTAGGAATGACTTCAATTTGACCGAAAAAGGTCTCAACTAAGGTGTTTCGCAGATTTATGGTTTGCACAGTACCAAATACTTTATCTGCTTCTATCACATCACCAATTTGGAACGGTTTTCTTATCCCCATGGCAATACCTGCAATTAGGTTTTCTGCCATATCTTGGAACGCAAAACCTAGCGCCAAACCTACGATTCCAGCCCCTGCCAACAATGACGTCACTGTGCCGGTCAATCCAAGGAAGTCTAAAGCTATAAAGAGTCCTGCAATTAGCACCATTACTTTAATAATGGATGCTAGTAAGTCAGCTATCTGTCTTGACTCTAAGGTTCTTCGCAGTACATTTCGAACCGCTCTACCCACAAACTTAGCGATAAGGCCAAAAACAATGGCGAGTAGTATGGCCACTACAAAATTAGGTAAATGTTTGATTCCAGATTCCAGCCACCCTTCAAGCTTGTCGTGAATTAATGTCCAAAATTTATCTATTTCAATAAGTTCCATATTCAATACTTCCCATTTTCTATGAGGTTTGGTTATCTGAAATTGAATGTGTTAGGTCCGTTAACTTTTGGTAAGTCACGATTATTTGCGCGACTACTTTTGAAATAGCGCCTTTAACTTCAAGTTCACTTGTTGCGTCGATCGCGTTATTTAATTCTGCTAAATGCTGTTCTTCAACTTCAATCAAATGCTTAAGTAGGTCTGGGGGATTTAATTTGACCTGCTTGCTCAAAATATTATGATAATAGTCTTCTATGGAAGTAGAAGTCATGGTTTCTTGTTCGGATAATTGATAGCGGTCTTGGGCAATTTCGACAAGTTCAGGTATCTGTTTGAAATAGCTTTTCGCCATGTCAAAACAGACTTGTTTAATGGCATAGTGTTTAATGTTTTGACCTATAAGGTTATAAAAATCACCACCTAATCGGCACATTTGAATTACCGCTTTGAGAAGCGTCCGGTTGGCTTCTAACCTATCTTCTTTATTATTGTTAACCATTGACATTCTGAGCTCCTTAGTGAATCTTTACCTTAAATTTAGGTGCGCATGTGTTCTTTGTTTACGCTATGTGAAAAGTATTGCTACTTACCAATCTTGTTTAATCGCTATGCTTTACTTGTTATTCAATATTTGCGCCATAGTTTAACTTACTGATTTATATGTATTTATTGGCAATTCTTGATTGGTGATATATTGAGCTTGAGTAAATATTACTTACTTATGTTCGAGGGAGTTGTAAGTTTGCCGAATTCAATCAAGCAGTAAATACCTACTGCTTGATTGAAAATCGTATCGCTTGCATGGCATCCAGCCTAGTTTTTGGGTTGAGAAAAGACCTTCAAGGACTGCGGGTTCTGGGTTACTTGAATGCTATCAGCTTCTCTGTTTTCCCCATCTACTACATACTTTAGTTTGCCTTCGGATTTGACTGTTATGCGTTTAGCTGTGGTGTGCTGAATAGTTTCGTCGTCGCCACTATCAAACATGGTTCGCAGCGCTAGTTGCGCTAATTTTAAGTAATTTTCACTGGCGCTTGAGGTATTAGTAAGCCAAGTAACATCTAACAAACCGTCAGTAAAATCTGGTAGTCCTCCACCTTGTGCTAATACAGTGGTGGCTGGCGCCGCATTGGCAATGACTAGACTTCCAGTATGAATCGATTGCGGATCATTGTTGTCAATTTGGATATTTAAGTTGGCGCTGTTATTGACTTCTATAGCATCGTACAATGCCCCTAAATAAGCGAGTTGACCGCTATTATTCTTTTCATCACGATTAGCCTTTTCTATCATTTTCTGTTCAAAGCCAATGCCTACCACTAAAAGTACAAGTTCATCATTGCAAGTTGCAGTATCAATTTGCATAACATTACCGGCAATAATAGCATCGCAGGCAACTGCTACAGGCGTTACTTTCGAAGAAGGGCCATAGAGTGCGTGACCAAGCGCGTTAGCGGTTCCCATAGGCATTATACCCAACGTTAAATCTGTGTTGACCAATTGAGTCGCAACTTCTGTCAAGGTGCCATCACCGCCGCATGCAATAATGCATTTTGCACCTTCTTTTATGGCTTGTTGAGCCATTTCTTTGCCATCTTGTTCTGGCGTTGTTTGGTATATTTGCAAATCAAAGTGAGGTGACAGGCGTTGAATAATTTCCTCTTTGCTGTCTTGCCATTTACCGCCGCCAGCAACAGGGTTGGCAACTATAGCGAGTCGATTTTTTTGAGTAAATACGCCTTGGCTGTGCAAGTCTTTTAGCTTTTTTAACTGATGTTTATTCAACCTTGCGGTGGAACGGGTTTGATTGATTTCTTTGATGGCTTCTTCTACTGACAATTCTGGACTTTTACTTAACAAGTAAGCGGCCATAACCAATACTGAGCGACCTCTACCTAGCGCACAATGGACAACGACGGCTTTGCCGGTTTTAATATGATTGTCTATCCAGCTAATGGCTTGCATCAAATCATCTTTCGAAGGAGTTTGATGATCTAATACGGGAACATTCAGATAGTCCATATTTTCACCATGGGCAGAAACATCTAGCCCATCGAATTCAGCCGTCACATCGAGTACCGCTTTGACTTCTAAATGATTTAGCTCTGGCATATCGGAAGGAAATAAGCGGCAGGCAAGAAATAGCTTGTCACGAATTTTTTGGATTGGCGGGACGCTGTCGTTTTTACGAGCCCAAGCGTTAAACAACTGCACACCAACAAAAAAGGGCACAAAAACCCACTTCACATAGAATGGGATTGAACCATCAATTTTTTTTCTAAAAATTTTAGGTGATTGGACTGAATAGGCAAAGGTGACCAAAATAAGCGAAAGGCCAATCCAGATAAACAATACTTTGAACAAAAAGCTATCAATCAGCAAGGCAAGAGCTAATGATAAAATCCCGCCCAGTCCATAGTATTTTATAATAAACATACTTCACCCTATTTCGAAAATTGAATCTACTCGACAAAGTAAAGCGAACTACGTGCCAACCTTAATGTTTTCTATCTTATTGATATATAAATAAAAATTATAGTCCTATGTGTTTAAAGGTTAAATGGGCGCAATAAATACAGGCGCTTTCGCATTTTTTACACATTACAAATATTTGAGTTGAATTCCTATACCGTAACGTTGTTGGTGACGGTTGTAGTCAATCAAAGAGTCACCATAACCGTTAAAATATTGGAATACGACATCGTACCTTTTGTTTAAAGGATAGGTGATATTCAACTCAATGCTGCCTTTATTATCTGATTTTAAATTATTTCTGACTAAAGTGAGAAAATTGAAGTTGCCGACCTTTTTTCCATATCCGATCTCAAAATGCCCGAGATAATCGGTAATGTCTGGGTTGTCATCCCCTTCTGGGCTATTTACTGTTTCTTTTTCATCTTCTGGGATCCGATACCAGGCTTTAAGGTAATACACTGAGTCTTTGTCACTAAACAATGCAGACGCATATAAACGGTTCCAGCTCCTCGATTTTAACCCGCTTTGGCCATTGGAATTATGATTTAACCCCAAGTGAACTTGATCAAATTTTATGCCTAGGAATCGATAATGGGTTTTCCAAAAATAGAATATTTCCGGTTCATAATTAGTTTCACGAAATGGTTTTGATGCCTCATCGTTATACACCTGCCAAAAAGATGTCACACTGAAACCGGCGTATATCCCAGATAAGTTGTCATCGTTAATGTGAATTGGCAGCTTCACACTGATTTGATATTTTGCTTCTAGATTATCGACGTTTTCTGAATCCAGCTCAGTTACGCCAATAGTGTTAGGATCTTTTACGTAAGTAACTGGCAAAATATAATTGGTTTTATATTGGGTTATTGCAAAGGGAATTTTTAATGCTAAGTCATCTGAGGCGTCGCGTTTTTCCGTTAAGGTTTCTTCAACCTTACTTGATTCTTCTTCCAGATCTGAATCGGTAATTACTTGCGCCACGGCAAATTGGCTAACAGTTAAACTTATCAGACTAACAAGAATCACTATCCTTTGTTTTAAACGTTCCATGGGGTTGCTGCTCGATGAAGATAAAGTAAACAGATCTTTTCATTAATTACTGACTTTTAAAAGCACAAAAGGCAACTTTTCTTTAAATATTCAGAATTCGTTAAACCAGTATTTTCGTTTTATGACAATGCTTAGTTGTTTAGCTTACTGCGGGGCTGAGAGCTTGCGGACATTAAATAGTAAATTGTTTATAATCTAATCTCCGTTTTTTATTCACAATAAGAAAAACACGATTATGCCAATCATATTCACCGTTTTGCTGATGTTCATCCCTTTAACTGCCATATCAGCTGAAAACACAATTGTTACTGCAAACTTATCAACTAATCGTTCTGTCGACTTCAAACCTGATGCTGCAGCGCAGGGGGGAAGTCATAAAGGGAATATCAACGTGCTATCTTGGAATGTGTCAGGAGATGCGTTTGTGAAGTCTCCTGAGGTACTTAAAGCACTTGTCGCTAGAGGCAAGTCGAATATTTTATTATTAGACGAAGTTTCCCCTTTAACCAATAAATCGCACTTATATAACGCTTTACCTAAAGATAGTTTGGCACAAAACACGGATTGGCATATCAATTTTGGCAGCAGTGGGGGACGGCAACGAAATGTTGTGATTAGCCGTTTTCCTCACGAAGTCTTGCCGGAATTCTCAAACATAATCCCCTATCCAAAGTCTGAAAAAAAGCGCATACACCAGCGTATGATTAATGCAGGTGATGTGAAGTACGCCAATACCTTAGATGACGGAATAGCAGTTAACGGAGTGATATTACTCGAGGGTGGAAATAGATTGTTGGTGGTTTCTGCTGATTTAGAATGTTGTGGTAGTGACCCGAGCAGTTGGGCTGAAGATAAAAGAAGAATTGAGGCAAGGGAAATACGCCGATTAATTGGAAAAGTAATTGAACGCACCCATGTGGATGGAATAATTTTAGCGGGAGATTTCAATCTGGTTAGTACAGTAATGCCTTTGCTGATACTTTCAGGGCCTTACTCTAAACCCCATTTTGGTTTGATCGCCGCAGAGTTGAAGCATTTGGATGGGAAACAAACTTGGACTTGGGATGGTCGAGGTAAAAAGTTTCCCTCTAGAGTGATGGATTTAGTAATTTACAGTCCGAATAGACTTCAGTTGGTCGGCGGTTACATATTTGATCCCGATGACATTACCGCAATGGAGAAAAAAAGTATGGGGATTCAATCGCTTACTTTTTCTAAGCTATCTGAACATCTACCAGTGATAACTCACTTTGAATGGCGATAACATTTACTAACGCATCTAAACAATAAAAAAAACCACTGCCCCCAGTAGTGTTGAAGACAGTGGCTTGCTCTAGAACTTAATCAGAGCAACAGGACCCTAAGTAGGGGAGAGGAACTAAATCGTTAATGAGGTTTTTGCATTTCCACCTGATATTTATCAGCCAGTTGGTCTTTTTGATTGGCTGACAATACCTTTCCAGCTTGCTGGAAAAATTCGTGTTCTTCTTCTTCCAAGTGATGCTCAACTAAGTGTTTAAGTTTTTTCATAGTAGCTAACCAGCCTGGTGAACTCATTTCAGTTTCGTCTAGCTTTTCAATTAGCTCATCAATTTCGTGATGCTCTGCAATTGCGTGTCTCGATTGTTCAATGGTTTGGTCAGACTTCATCAGTGGCGAATAAAAATAACGTTCTTCAGCAATTGCGTGATCTACTAATGCTTGTTTAAGTTCGCCGTAGAAATCACGACGGCTCTGTGTGTCACCAGAGGTTTCTACAAGTATTTTCATCAGTAGACGTTGTTTTTCATGGTCTCTACGAATAGCTTCAAAAATTTCCATTGGATTCTCCCTAAAGAATGTAATTTCGTTTAATTTGCGTTTCTGTGTTAGCTATTGCGAACTTGGTGCCATAACGTCAAGTTTCATCTAACTTTTTGATATTAAAAGATTAAAATATTATTTTTAGCGCGTGAAATTAAACTGAATATGGGTTGATACGGAAATTATTACAGGACAAATGTATCTTTTTCAGACTTGCGGGGTATAAAGAGTTGATGTTCAAATTCAGTAAATAGCAGGGAGTAAAATATGAAATCGTTTTTGGTCGCTTATTTAGGGGTGGCAGTTTGCTATCTGATTTTAGACGGTATATGGCTAGGACTCATTGCTAAAAATACGTATCTGGAGGCGATGCAAGGTATGTTGCGGGAGTCTTACCCGTTAATGCCTTGGATAACATTTTATCTATTGTATTGCGCTGCGGCTGTGTATTTAGTGGTTCTAAAGAACCAACATGCGCAGTGGTGGCAAGTATTCCTCGATGGTGCTGTGTTAGGGGCTGCGGCTTATGGCGCTTATAACCTCACTAATTACGCAATATTAGAAGGATGGCCTTTGGGAATCACGGTAAAAGATTGGGCTTGGGGAACCTTTGTAACTGCGGCTAGCTGTTTATCAGGATGGTTACTACTTTCTCAGTTTAGTCAGGACGCGCCTTGAGTCAATACAATGCGAAAGCTGACGGGCAGCTTTCGCATTGTATTGGCTATCTAAGACTTTTTTAAGCCCGAATTTGACCGTTGCCGTTAACTAAGTACTTTTCGGTGGTTAAAGACTCTAAGCCCATAGGTCCGTAAGCATGCAATTTAGTTGTTGCTATACCAATCTCAGCGCCTAAGCCCAATTGACTGCCATCTGAAAACCGTGAAGAGGCGTTTACCATAACCACTGAGGCATCTACGCTGCGTTGGAAACGTTTTGCTGATACTTCGTTTTGTGTACAAATAACTTCAGTGTGATTACTGCCAAATCTTGCAATGTGATCCAGAGCATCATCCATGCTATCCACTGTTTTTATCGCAATTTCCAAATCTAAATACTCTTCTCCAAAGTCCTCATCTTGAATTACGTTACAGCGGGCTATGTGTTCAGCAGAACGTTCACAGGCATTAATTGTAACTGAGTGGCGAATCAGCACATCGCTAACGATGGGTAATATCTGTTCAGCAATGTCTTTATGAACAACCAAACCTTCAATTGCGTTACACACACCAGTACGTTGTGTTTTACCATTGATCAACAACTGAATAGCGGTTTCAAAGTCGGCGTCAGCATCAAAATACAAATGACAGACACCTTTGAAATGCTGAATGACTGGTATTTTACTGTTTTCAGTTACGTAATTTATCAGGCCTTCACCACCGCGAGGGATAACAACATCAATAAACTCACGCTGTTCTAGTAGTTCCTGCATCAATTTACGATCAGGATTAGGTACAACCGTAATGAGTTCTGCTGGTAAATCATGCTCAACCAGTACGTTTTGTAGAATTTCGGAAATCGCTTTGCTTGAGGCTAGAGCTTCCTTACCGCCGCGTAAAATAACCGCATTGCCAGATTTGAAGCACAAGGCTCCTGCATCGGCTGTTACATTCGGTCTGGCTTCGTAAATCATGCATACAACACCCAAAGGCACGCGCATTTTACTAATTTCTAAACCATTGGGACGTTGGCCCAATTCACGTTGGATACCCACAGGGTCAGCAAGATTAACGATGGTTTCGATACCCACCGCCATATCTTCTACTCGCTGAGTATTCAAAGTGAGTCGGTCCATCATGGCATCAGATAACTGGGCCTGCTTGGCATTATCCAAATCCACTTGATTTGCTTTCAATATGTGTTGCTCACCATTTCTAAGTGCTTTTGCCATGTCTCGTAATACACGGTCTTTCTTCTCGGTATCCAATACCGCTAGTTTTCTGGCTGCCTTTGCAGCCTGTAGAGATAGGTCTCTAATTAAACTCATTGTTTCTCCAATAGTGCTATATTTTTGTCTGATATAATCGGACCCGTCTGACGCTGAAATTCGTTGGCGAAATCTTGGTCCGTTTGTTCAGCAATAAATGTCAAAAGACAACTGCTGTAGTTTGACCGAGCTTTTGCTAACCTTGTACCGTCGCCTTTGCGTACAAGAACGGTATCACCAACTGAAAAGCTACCTTTAATTTCGATGATTTCATCACTGGTTAGAGCATCATCATCGTCCAATGAAGTAATGTCGACGTCGTTGCCAACCACTACCACACCTTGCTCTTTGGATGTGTGTTTCATCCAATGCTCATGTTCTTTCATTGGTGTTTCGTGTGGCTGAAAATGAGTTCCTGGATTTTTACCTTCTAACAGCATGTTGAAGGTGATTTCGGTAAACCCGTTAACAATAAAAGTATCGATGCCGTGAGAAACTGCTTTTTCTGCCGCTTCGATTTTAGTGCGCATTCCGCCTGTGCCTGTTGCACTAGTCGTCCCACCAGCCATTTTGTAAATGTCTTCGTCAATCTTTGAAACCCAAGATAAGAGTTTTGCATCGTCATGAGTATGAGGGTTTTTGTCATAAAGACCGTCGATATCAGAACAGATGATGAGAGAATCAGCATCGGCTGCACCTGCAACCATGGCAGCAAGGTTATCATTGTCACCTACGCGCAAATTGTCGGTTGTCACAGTGTCATTCTCGTTGATGATCGGAATGATGCCGTTTTGCAATAATGAAAAAATTGTTTCGCGTATGCTCACGTAGCGTTCCCTATCTCGTAGGTCGCCGTGAGTTAGTAATATCTGTGCTGAAGGAAAGTCAAATAAACGGTCCCAAGTGGCCATCATTTCAGTTTGCCCTGCGGCAGCCATAGCTTTTTTGATGGCGATACTTTCTGTTTCACCTTGGAATAGGTGACGGCCAGCCGCTACTGAACCAGACGAAACCAATACTACTTCGATTCCTTTAGCGCGACATTTAACAATAAATTGTGCGATTCCCAATAAAAAGTGTGAGCTACACCCCTGATTTTTAGGTGCAATAAGTGCGCTTCCTACTTTAATTACGATTCGT
This sequence comes from Aliiglaciecola lipolytica, assembly GCF_018860635.1. Lineage (GTDB taxonomy): Bacteria > Pseudomonadota > Gammaproteobacteria > Enterobacterales > Alteromonadaceae > Aliiglaciecola > Aliiglaciecola lipolytica_A. The sequence goes on along the minus strand of NZ_JAHKPT010000025.1, from coordinate 384,996 downwards.
TTCCAATTAAACGTATTCATTTTTCCTGCTTTTTAACTATTAATAATTTGATTTGAGCTAATTAATCGTATTGAATTAATTAGTATACGAACGATATTATGCCTTTTTTTGCTCAAATAAGCAACGACGGGGGCTCTGAGCGAGTTGTTATAGATGTTAATATAAAGATCTGTCTGGATAGCTATTTACCCTAATCAACCCTATGTGAATATGTATGCATTTAATGCGAATAACTAATCATTGTGAATAATATAATTAATTGTAAATTATTATATTAAAACGCTTTTTTATTGCGCTATTTCCTTTATTTGGTAGAGTTCAATGCAAATTAATAGGTAGTTACCACTATGAAAAAATACGAATCGCTTTTGGTTTCTTTGCGTAAGGTCATCCGCGCGATTGACTTGTACTCAAAAAAATTAAGTAAAGAAACAGGCTTAACTTCGCCGCAACTTATTGTCTTACAGCATATTTCGTTTAGCGATGGCGTGATGGTGAAGGATATTGCAAACAGCATAAATTTAAGCTCTGCTACTGTAACCAGTATTCTTGATCGTTTAGAGAGTAGGGGCTTTGTGATCCGTGAAAGGTCTTCTATTGATAAGCGTAAGGTAGAAATTCACCTTACCGAAGAGGGAAAAGACGCAATTAAAGAGTCTCCAACCTTGTTGCAGCAGCATTTTATTGCACGATTTGAAGCCATGGAAGAATGGGAACAATCGCAAATGCTGGCGACAATGGAGAGAATGGCTATGATGATGAATGCTGAAGATATTGATGCAGCGCCACTATTGCAAGTGGGCGGAATTCAAGCTCCTGAGTAGTTTAAAAGAGCACTTTTTACAGTGCGGCCAGTCGCTAAATTGTTTAGTGTTCTAATTGATTTTTGTGGCTCTATATTAACCACCACACTTGATGACCCATGCCCAGCTAGATTAGAACAATCGTATGCCCGTTATCAAAATCTCAGGTTGTCATTATTCGTCATCAGAAATTGATTTCCCTCCTACGCTAAATTGATAATAAACATCCAAAGCTTGCTCTATTCCGCTAGTTGCTTCTAAAAACAATTTAGGTAATATCTGATAACGCAAGGCTACCTCAGTTGAAGAGTCAAACACATTTACGCCATAACGTAACTGCACTCCCGGTGCTATATTTCCTGATAATGAAATTTGCGTACCATCGTCGTCACTGTTGGCGCCTAAGGCTAAATCCTCGATACCTAATTTGCGGCCTAATTGGTCGACCTTATTTTCGCTTCCTTTAAGTCCTTGGCTTAGCAGTGCTGCAGCGAGAACTTGATCATTGGACGTTTGACTTTCGCTAGACATGCTTTTACCCAATAGTAAGTATGATAACGCCTCACTTTGGATCATCGTAGGAGTCGAGAATACCTCGACTGATGGTTGCTCCGCAGCACCTGATACTCGGACACCCGCAATAACATCGTCTTCGGTTTTGCTTTCGTCACGAATGGCTTCTATATCTAAGCGCGGATTGTCCAATGGACCTGAAAATAAAATATTACCTTTTTGAATGACTAAATCTTGACCGAAGGCCTTATAAGTCCCATTAACTAAATTAAGACTGCCGTTACCAGTTAACCTCTGGTTTGACTGTTTTAGCTCTAAGGAACCGCGAAGGTCGGTCTTTAAGCCGAATGCTTCCAGTTTTACATCGTCAGTTTTTTTCGGATCAATGTTGACGTTAAAAACCATATTTAGGTCACGAGTTACGGTTTTTTCCTCAACAGGTTGATTGACTATAATGGTATCGTCAGAGGGTGATTGCGCATTGGCCGGTAAGTCTTTAACTTTAATGCGGGCATAAAAGACATCTGTACTGCCGGACACATTGATTGCCTGTTTCGTCATTTCTACCTGTAAGTTGGGAGAAAAGCGGGTTCTGACTAAATCGCGATACTCCAATTCAAATGTATCTCCTTTAAGGCTGAAATCACCGATTAACTCTTCCGTCCAATCTAATGTCCCAGCACTGCTACCTTTGCCATTACCAAACATAAAGTCACCTTTGAGTTTGGCACTCTGGCCGGCAAATTCCATATCTTGGTTCCAGTCTGAAACCCGCCCAGGTATTTCTTCTCCAGCAAAGTTGAAGTTTTTGAGTTGTAATTTGCCGTCTAGAAGTGGGGTTTTTAAATCGCCAGATAGTGCTAAGTTGCCATTCACAGTTCCTGATAGTTCTGTTAATTGGGGGATCAGTTCTTGATATGGCTTGGCTAAAATATCTTTTAGTTTTAACTCCCCCTGTAAGTTGCGCTTTTGTTCGAGGTCGGTGATGGTTAAATCTAAATCAATTGCGCCAGAGCTCTGTGTTTGAAAGTCAAAATGGGAAATGACTTGTTGCCCATCCACAGACATATCAAACGCGAGTTTTTGCATATCTACAGGCTTTTTTAAGCCCTTTATTTTTACAGATGTAGGTGAAAAATGTCCTGCAACTTTGGCAACAGGTAGGGAATCTGCCTGCCATTTGCCTTTTGCGGTGAAAAAGAATTGAGTATCAGTGGATATGTTCTGCAACTGCGGAACAAACTGACTGATTATTTGTAATAGTTCCAGTTGATTGCCATGTATATCGAATTCTGCAATTTGGTTTTTAAAGGAGGCTTGATTAACACATAGTTCGGCCTGTTGGTCGTTCCAACAATGTGCATCTATTTGGTAGTGCTGGTTCTGCCAATCAGCTAAAAGTTGGGTGTTTTGCTGATCTAGAGAATATGCACCCCATTGGCTGCTGAAGTTACCAGTTATCCACTGGCCAACCCATTTTGTTTCTTCAAGATGACCTTCGATTGTGGAATCTATCTGAAATGCTTGGCTATCGACTTTGGTAATCAGTTTATGTTGCTTTGCGTCACCGGCTAGTTCGAATTGAATCGTATTGATAGGTTCTTGATTAATCACCAGCTGTTCAAGGTTGGTGCGAATATCAAAGCGTTTATTTTCATCCCAATTTACACTTCCTTTTGAGCTTAAGCTGTGCAATGAAATTGTTTGATAGTTAACTTGCGATGCTGTTAATTCATATTCAACTTTCGGTTCAGTTAAAGTACCTGAAATATTGGCGCTTAGTCCTGTGCTTCCGTCCAAATCCGGATACAGTTGAGTTAACTCTTTGCCAATAAAGTCTAATTTTGCTGCAAGAGTATTTTGACTGTCGAGTTTTCCTTTGACGGTGAGCGTGTTTTCACCATTGGCCAAACTTAAACTCGGAATGTCTAACCCCGAGTTTTTATCATAGGAAGCGTTACCAGCTGCTTTGAGCGGATAACCTAACCAATTCCCATCGGCACTCAGCTTGTCTATTTTGGCTTGCAATACGTCTGAACCGTACACGCCACTATGCATAAGGCTTGCGTTAATACTGCCCTCTAAATCCGACCAGAATAACCCAGGTTGAATCTGTTCAACTAGAGCTTTACCTTGCCAGCGGGCTACATCGGTTAACACAACTACGCCGGAGGTGTGAATATTTCCCCCAAGAGTATTGATTTGAGCCTTAGTCAGTTGAATTTTTTGGTTGTTACCACTTGCTGCAACCTGCACCTGACTGGTGGGAATTCCGGTAGCAGATAGGCTAGTTTGCAAATCGAGCTGATAGTTCTCCATATCGCCCACTAAACTAAGATTTCCTGACGAAATATGTATCGGTTGTTCTGCAGGCAAGGTCACTGGTTGCCAGTTTATTTTAAGATTTATTGGTAGCTTAGGTGAGTCTAATGTAGCGCTTCCTTGTGCTGTAGCATTAATGTCCCCAGTTATTTGGGTGTCGAATTCTAAGGCTTTTAAATCACCATTGGCGTTAGCCTGGAGCACTAGTTGATTCTGGTTGTTGTCGGTGGTTTGCGCCTTACTAGAAAGGGCCAACAGATAATCTTTGCTTAGCGCTAAATCGACTTGCACATTGATCAATTCATGTTCCAATTCGAACTGTTCAATAGTAAGACTGCTGTCCTCAATAATTACTCCGGTTGATAAACGGTTGAATGCAAAAATTTCCTCATCTACTTGCATAATACGGGCATTGCGAATAACTATCTTTTTGCCATTAATATCAATGGGAATCATCAATGGTGGTAACTCAACGGGTTGGTATTGCCAGTTAGATATTTGCCCAATATTAATCGTGGGTTGTTGATCTGTAGCAGCTTGCTTAGGCGGTTCCTTATTGGCTAAAACGATCTTTGGCTGGCGTATTTCCAATGATTCTATATTCAATACCTTGTGCATGTTTAGGTTGGCCAATAACGACTGCCAGGATATTTTGGCGACGTTTTCAATCTCTACTGAGAGATTATTGAGTTGGATGTTCGGTGCAATTACAGCCACGGGTAAGCTGATTTTTTGCAAGGCTTCTTGTGTCTCAGTTGGCTCAGACTCGCCCACAGTAATTGTGGTTTTGCCTAAGTAAAGTTCGCTCAAGCAGACTTGCATTAATAAGCTACATGACCAATCAATATTGGTTTTTAAATTGCTGGCATCAATATCTATAGTGCTAGATTGGAATTTGATTTTTTGAAACTCAAGCGTCCCTAGTAAACCACCTGATTTGTGCCTAATGTTCAGGCCATCAACGGAACTGTTGGCGATGGCTATGACGCTTGAGGTTCCCCATGGCGTGAATAAAAAGCCGATTAGACAAATTAAAATGATTAGTATGTATGCGGTCCATTTCCCCGTGCGCTTTAACCACATCATATAGAAGGCCCCATCGCTAAATGAAAACGTACTGAATTACCGTAATCACCATGTCCACTGGCAAGATAAAAGCGAATTGGACCTACCGGAGACATCCAACTTGCGCCGACACCTAGACTGTAGGCTAATTTTTCTAAAGGCTTGTTGCTTGCGCCCCCCACATCCGTGAATATTGCCGCTCGCCATTCATCTGAAACCGGGTAGCTGTATTCGATACTTGCCACATTCAAGTATTTTGCTCCAAGTAGCTCACCATCTTCACCATCATCATCGAATTGCCTAGGCGCAAGTGATTGATAGGCGAATCCTCTGACACTTTGGTCGCCACCGGTAAAATAGCGTAAATCTGATGGTACTTGGTCAAAGTCATTGGTTGATAGAGCGCCGACTTCGGCACGCATTAAGAACCGATGTTCCCCAATACTTCGTAACCACTTGGTTTGAAATGTCACTCTGGCCAAGTTGATATCTGAAACAACAGCGTCGCTTGCTGTTTCAATAGTTACCAACTGCAAATCCCCCCAATTCACATCTAAACCGCCTCTACTGCGATGACGGGATAGGGTGAAACCTGGAATTAATAGCGTGGTAGTTTGCAAAGGTGTTTCTGCTTGTTGGAAGCGAGATTGCTCTAAACGGACGAACGCAATTTTATTCCACTCATTATCTTCACCAGTCCAATGTCGCTGTAAAGCCAGTGAAATCGTGTCACTGTTAGTATCATTATCATATAGCGACTTCACACCAAGTTGGGCTGATACATAGTTATTTAACGGATCTTCAATGGGAATTTTATATTTCACACTAGCCGTTTGTTTGGGCTCAGAAACATATATATTTGCGCTCATACTGTGCCCATCGCTATTTACCCATGGTCGCTGCCAACCCAATGTAACCCTAGGACCTGTATCCGTAGCGCCGCCTACTCCTACATTAAAAATATCTCTGGGACGACTTACTGCGACAACTTCAATTGGAATCTGATGTTGCTCAGCTTCGCCCAATAATGGACGGGCAACAACTTGCTGAAAGTACTCAGTTTGCCCCAAGCTTTGGTTAAATTCGCCTAGCTTAGACGCGAGATAGGGGTCACCCTCTTTAAATGGGAGAACTTGCATAATAAGTTCAGAGGCTCTTTGATCCTCAGGTATCTTTAATTTACCAAATTGATAACGTGGACCTGTCTGGTATTCGAGACGGATTTGCGCGCTGTTTTGTTCTACATCCACCTTTATTTCACTAATAATAAATTTACTATCAAAAAAGCCTCGGTTTAACGCAACGGAATCGAATCTAGACTTGGCAGATTTATATTTACCATGAATTAATGGCTCCCCTTTTTTGATTGGAAACTTATTGATAATACTTTTGAATCCTTCGTCTTCTTTACCATCACCAGTAACTATGACATTTAGTTGAGTAATTTTTACTTGTGGACCTGTTTCAAGTTTTAACTTGAGTGAGCTACATTTCTCGCTGGAATTGTAAGCAATCGAATCGATGGAGAGATTGTAATAGCCAAATGCGCGGCCAGCTTCAGTGACTTTGTTTTCAATGGTTATTTGCTCATCTACAGATAAATTGCAATCCGCTGGAGCTGAGAGCGTGCTTAGGTGTGCCGCAATATTGGTTTCCAAATCGCTATCATCAACGCCCTCTAAAGACACATCAATAGCAACAGCTTGGCGACAAGCCAAAACAAGCAAGAAGCTTAAAAACCAAGCATTTTTTAATTTCTTAAACACTAAATAAATAACCCTACTGATTAGACCCACATACTCGAAAACGGTTTTATATCACTGCAAAAATTATGATTAAGCAAAAACCATGACAACTTAATTAGATAGTGCGTGATTAGAGTAAGAAGAGTGCTCCTAAACCAAGAAAAGACACAAATCCGACAATGTCAGTGACAGTGGTCAAAATCACTGAGCCAGACAATGCAGGATCTAACTTTAGCTTATCTAACAGCACAGGAACCCCTACGCCAGCCAGAGCAGCGGCACATATATTGACTAAAATTGCACAACCTATTACCAGCCCTAACATTCCACTACCAAACCAATATGACGCGACAGTGGCAATGACTATTGCCCAAATAACCCCATTTAAGCCGCCGACTTTTAGTTCTTTGATCAACAACGCCTTCAGGTTTGCAGCATTTACTTGCTTAAGTGCTAATCCACGAATAATCAAAGTTAAAGTTTGACTACCTGCGATTCCACCCATACTTGCTACTACTGGCATTAAGACCGCAAGTGCCACTACTTGTTGCAAAGTGGCTTCAAATAAACCAATAAACCATGACGCCAAGAAGGCCGTAAGTAAATTAATGCCTAGCCACAATGCCCGATTTTTAGCGCTCTTTTTAACCGAAGAAAAAAGATCCTCATCTTCATCCATACCTGCGCCGGCCATTAATTGGCGCTCATATGATTCATTTAATAATTCACATGCTGAACCAATATCGACCCGCCCTAGAAACTTAAAGTTTTCATCTACCAATGGCAGGCTGGTAAAACCCGAACGTTGAACGCTAAGTGCGGCGCTATTACAATCATCACTGGCTTTAACAATGGTAATATCATCCTCGGCTATATCTGCCAGGGGAGTGTGCTCTGGAGTCGAGTAAATTTTGAAAAGCTTCACCGCTTCAGAATATTGCCCGGCTCTGTTTACCAAATAAATACAATCTGCATAATCAGGAATTTCTCTGCGTAAAAATCGTTTCGCATCGCTGACCTTTGCAGACAAGGGTAAAATCAAGTTTTCTGGGTTGCGCCAATGGCCTATTTGCTCTTCTGAATATTGATTTGCACCTTCGTATAATTGTCTTTGCTTCTTATCCATCGCCTCTAATGCGAGATCCAATAATCGGCTATGCAAAGAATCTGATAGCTCTAGTAGGGATTCAGCATCAACGTCGGTGAATAGTGCTTCTAATTCTTCATCAGGAGTGGCCGCGAGTAAGGTTTCCCTTGGATCGCCACGCATTTCTACCAATACATCGAGTTGCTTATGTCGGGGCAAAGCATGCCACGCGCTAATGCGTTGCTCCAGCGGCAGAGACTCCAATAGCAGTGCTATATCAGCCTCATCTTGAACTGCTATTTTACTATGTATTATCTCGCTATCGGATTCATCATCGAGATTGACGGCTTCGTGGATTAAATCGGAAATTTGATCTGCCATTTTACTTCACCTTAATTTATAACCATTTTTTCCACAGCATGGCTGCCAACATAATTATTGCGACTATCACCATTGACGACGCTAAATAATTAAACGCTTCTGGATTCTCAGTACCTGGTAACCCCGCTACATTCATACCAAATATCCCAGTTAAAAATGACAGCGGAAGAAAAATCGCAGTCACTAGGGATAAAACATACATACGCATTCCTTGCTGCTCAGCGATGCGGTTACGAAGCTCATCTTGCAGTACCATTGAACGTTCTTTAGCTAAATCGAGATCCTCAACATAGCGAGTCATGCGATCGGTCAAATCTCTTAGTTCATAGGCTTGCTCTTGACTAAAGAATTTAGCCATTCTGTATAAGTTGTCTAATGCGTCACGTTGTGGCGCTAGATAACGTCTGACGGCCGCTGATTTTCTGCGCACCATGCTCAGTGCATAACGGTCAGAACTTTCGAGTCCACCTTCCGCTTCAAATGCTGACAGCTCTTCGTCTAGCGCTTCAACGACCTCACTAATTCGACTGGCGATTTTACCTATGAGCAATAAAATAAAGTCAGCAGTATCGGTTGGCGCGTCGCCACTTTCAATCATACTCTTGGTATCTTGGACTGAATATAATATGCGGTCTCTGCGACGAGCCGTAACAACATGATGATCATTAAACCAAATGCGCAGTGACACCATGTCTTCTAATTCGGAATCTGGGTTGTAATTTATGCCACGTAGATAAATCAAAATACCATTGTCTTGTAACAACGCTCTTGGACGAGTTTCTAATGCAGACAATGAGTCACATATCACATCAGATAAGCCTAGCCCTTTCATGGTATCCCATGCGTCAAGGGTGTCAGCTTGGAGATGAACCCAGTTGTAACCAGCGCTGATCTCTGGCGTGAATATATCGGCAGTTTTCCCATCACTACTAACCCCTTTTTCATCAACAAATAGTGACCAAATGAGACTCGTTTGTGATGAATCAAGTTGACTGTGGTTAGACATCTTTATTTCTCCTTTTACAGCTTCTTCGCTACAACGTGATAGTGCCCACAATACAAACGTCCATTTGTGAGAAGGCTGTTTCAACCTTGTGCAGAATAAATATTTGTCGACATTAAATCGAACATGCTTTCTGCTTATCTACATCTACCTAGGTGATAAATAGTGGAGTTCAATAGGTTAATTATAGTCGCGCGATCATCTTCTATTAGGCATATAATAACAATATATTTTGTGGCTTTAGATGCAGTCTTACGAGACTATTTGATTGTGGATTAGGAATGCGCAATAAAATCGCCTAAAACAGCAAACAAAATTAACTTTTACTGTGCTCAAACAGAATAAAATAGGTTTAAGGAAAAGTCGTGAAATTAAGGTTGCTTGTGATACTGGGACTAATGATGTTTCTAACCTCGTTCAAAAGTTCCGCGTTTGTTTTTACCATTTCAGAAAAACAACTAAATGCAGTGCTTTTGCTGAGTTTCCCCATTGTTCGCGAATATCAGGGCGTGGAAGCAACGTTTTATGATCCTAGTGTAAAATTAGACGCACTGGACAAAACCGTCGATATCACTACCACAATAAAAGGCTTACAGGATGGTAAATTGTTTATTGCCCGTGGCACCATCGAGGGCCAGTTTGACTATGATCCGTTAAATCGACACCTCAGAATCGAAAAACCCATTCTCAAAGATTTCAAAATGATTGAAAATCAACTCGAAGATAGTGAGCATGCTGTGCGAACTATTAAACAAACTATTGGACGTAATTTACCAGAGATTATGCTGGTGGACTTCAATCAACTTAAAATGGGCTTTGGTGAGATAGCTCCAAAAGATGTTGATATTACCCCGCAGGGATTAGCTATTACTTTTTAATCGCACAATCTGTGCAGTATTGACTGAATCAGATTGTTGCCTATAACGTCATATCGCGACGAATTTAGGCTCTTCAATTAACTGCTTGAAGGTTGAATTTTATTAAATTCAATAAACCATAATTCCATAAACTCTTGCATGATCTTTTGTTCGATTTCTATCGCTCTTTCTGTGGGACAAAAAATAGTACAGCGAATTTCAGTGTGACCTACATTGTTGGTGGACACTTCAATGACAGGTTCTGGCCCAGGTATTTTAACATCTAGTCTTCGCTCAATTATTTGATTGTAACGGGTTGCCACTTCGTAGAAATCTGCGCATTGTTGCTGAGCTTTTTCTCGCAAATTTTCAATGATTAAGTAAGGGTTAATGTCTTCATCACGGGTAATGGTAAAGTGATGAGTAACATAGCGCTTTAAGAAGTTTAGGTTTTTGATAGGGCTGCTAATCAACCTATTGTTCGGTACAAACAAGGTTTTACCTGAGTATTGATAACGATCGATGTCCACTTCCAACATAGTGGTTTTAACCCAGTCGATGGCTGATACTTCACCAGCGAAACCGTCAACTTGAATCCAATCGCCAATCCTAAACGGACGCGTAGACATCACGTAAAAGAATCCAATAATACACTGAATAAATTCTCTCGTTGCAATCACAATTGCCACAGCAAATGCAGCGATGGAAAGAGCAAAATTTTGAATTTCATTTATCCAAAAGCTGAGTAGTAATACGATCAAAATGAAATTCAGTAAGTTTTTAATATTACTTACTAAATAGCGTTTATCTTGACGCTTTTTCTTGGCCCTAGAGCGCACTAAGCTAACTAACAGGTATTTGAGAGAAATCAACACAATGGCAACCGCCAAAGTGGAAATTAAACGATGTTGGTAAATCAATTCGATCATGTTGAGAATGAATTATCCTTGGTTTATGCAGTTTTATGGTTTGCAGGCGTACCGAAATTATAACTGCTAGGCTACATGACACTGCGGATTAGTACAAAACGTTTATTTATTGCACCTTCAAAGAGGAAAAATAGACATTCAAATTTAGAATGTTTTTATGCCTTCTAGAGACTATTCTTTTAATTCGTCAAAGGGGTGTTTAAATCACGCCATCAGCCCATTAAAAGTGCTTTGTAGTTTAGCTAAAGCTAAGTACTATAGGGCCCAGTTTATTATACGGAGTTTTACAATGCGTATCGCTATATTATCGCGAAATCCTAACCTTTATTCTACCAAAAGACTAAAGGAGGCCGGCGAATCGCGGGGACATACAGTTGATATTGTCGATACCATGCATTGTTATATGGATGTCACCAGTAGTCGACCATCAGTTCGTTATAAAGGTCGTGCTTTACCTAAGTATGATGCGGTTATTCCTCGAATTGGCGCGTCTGTTACTTTTTACGGTACTTCGGTTGTAAGACAATTTGAAATGATGGGCACGTTTTCCATAAACGAATCCGTTGCGATTAGTCGTTCTAGAGATAAATTACGCTCATTGCAATTGTTATCTCGCAAGGGTATTGGGATGCCAAGAACAGGTTTTGCTAATCATCCAGACCGGATCGACGATTTGATTAAAAACGTTGGTGGCGCACCAGTGGTCATTAAATTGCTAGAAGGAACCCAAGGTATTGGGGTGGTGCTAGCTGAAACTCAAAAAGCAGCGGAATCGATTATCGAAGCTTTTATGGGACTCAACGCCAGTATTTTAGTCCAAGAGTTTATTAAAGAGGCAGGCGGTTCAGATATTCGTTGTTTAGTGGTGGGTGGAAAAGTGATAGCCGCCATGAAACGTCAGGCGGCCGATGGCGAGTTTCGTTCAAATCTGCATCGTGGTGGAACCGCGAAAATAGTCAGATTATCTCCCGAAGAACGCAAAACAGCGGTAGATGCAGCTAAAACCATGGGATTGAATATGTGTGGCGTTGATTTGTTGCGTTCTAACAATGGCCCTGTTGTGATGGAAGTTAACTCGTCCCCAGGACTCGAAGGAATTGAAAAGGCAACCAACAAAGATATTGCTGGCATGATCATTGAGTTTCTCGAAACCAATGCCAAGCCCAATAGCACTAGAACCAAAGGTAAGGGCTAATGGAGCAACTCATTATAGGTGGCGTTGAAATTCTACCGGGTGAGAAAAAGCACGTACATATTGAAATGCCACCTCTTTATACCGATACCAATATGTCTATTCCCGTATATGTGCAAAGAGGAAGACGACCGGGACCAACTATTTTCGTCAGTGCCGCAATTCATGGTGACGAATTAAATGGGATTGAAATTGTTGGTCGCTTGATTCGCAATCGCTCAATAAAAAATTTACGCGGCACCTTAATTGCTGTGCCTATGGTGAATGTTTATGGCGTTTTGAATCAAAGCCGTTATTTACCCGATAGACGTGACTTGAACCGTAGTTTCCCCGGTAGCAAAAAAGGCTCTCTGGCCGGCCGAATCGCGCACACTTTTTTGAAAGAAGTAGTGGCAAAGTGTGATGTCGGGATAGACTTGCACACAGGGGCAATCCATCGCAGTAATTTACCCCAAGTTCGCGCTAATTTGGATGATGAAGACACGCTAAATATGTGTAAGGCATTTGGTTTACCAGTCATGCTCAATGCTGATATCCGCGATGGCTCATTGCGTCAAGCTGCCGCTGACTTAGGTGTAAAAGTGGTATTATACGAAGCTGGTCAGGCACTTAGATACGATGAATTTTCTATTCGTGCGGGCGTCAAAGGTATTATCAATATAATGCGCGACATCGGCATGTTGAATAAAAGTAGCTCGAAAAAAGAACATGATATTGAGCCTTTTATAGCTCGCCAAAGTGGCTGGGTAAGAGCCCATGAAAGTGGCTTTGTACAGCATATTGCGCAGCTTGGTGATCATGTAGAAAAGGGCGACCCTTTAGCCAGAATTGCCGATCCCTTTGGCAATGAATTAGGCACGCTACTGTGCCCAGCTGAAGGCATTGTTATCGGTAAGCAAAATATTCCATTGGCCCAAGAAGGTGAAGCCATGTATCACGTTGCCTATTTTAAAAAGCCGGATACAGTCGCTGAAAATGTTGAATTGCTACAAGACAACTTAGTATTGAATGAAGCCCCAATGGTTTATTAAACGGGAACGTTAAAATATGCAGACATACCAAAATATGCCAGTAATTGGTGCTTTAGAGCTTTGTAACTTACCTGAATTAGCTATTCAGAATTTAAATATTCGAGTGGATACCGGCGCGACAACCTCTTCTTTGCATGTTGATGATATTGAAGAGTTTGAAAAAGACGGTGAAACCTGGGTGAGTTTTAACATTCATCCAGACATACACGATGTAAATGACATTGTTAGGCGGGAAGCCAAAGTGGAGGCTGTGCGTAAAGTAAAAAGCTCTACTGCAACACGAGAACGTCGTTACTTAATTGAAACGCTTTTAGAAATAGCCGGTGCGTCTTGGAAAATTCATCTTAGCCTTACTGACCGTTCGGAGATGACCTATTTGATGTTGCTAGGCCGAGAAGCTATGAGTGGGCGATTAGTGGTAAATCCTGGGGAAGAGTATTTGCTTGGAACTAATCCGTAATGCAAACTGCCCGTCAGTTGGCGTTCAGTTTTGCGCTATGATGCACTGCAGGAATGGCTTTGGAAATTGCTGTTAGTGCTGAAAACACAATTGTTGCTATTTATTTATTAAGTAAACCGAGGGAGCCTCGCGTATATTTGGCGCTGGAAACTTTGGAAAAGTGGTTATTTGATGTCGGTTAAATCGTTAAAACAACATATTTTTAGGTTATCAAGTGGGTTGGTGTTGCTGTGTGCGATCGCCATTCTGACCAACGTTTGGATATCAACGATTGACCAAGCGAAGTTGCAGTTAGCAAATAATCTTAAAGTCGCCGAATCAGTATTTACCCAAGTACTTGATGCCAGAGAGGACCTGTTGATTAGTTCAGCTGAGGTACTCACTTCTGATTATGGATTCAAAACTGCTATAGGTAGTCAAGATAGTCCAACTATTGATAGTGTTCTGAGTAATCATACAAAGCGTATTTCAGCAGATTTAATGGCCCTGATATCTCTTGACGGCACTGTTACCAACAGTACCTCTGGGCGTTTAATTGTAGGCAATGAATTTCCTTTTCCGCAATTTATAGAACAAGCTGTTTATGAAGGTGGTGCTAGCGAAATTTTGCTGATAAATGATAAATTATATCAAGCAATACTATTGCGGGTAAGAGTTCCTGGGGCACCAGCTGTCGCTCTGGTGGGCTTTGAAATAGATAGAAGTGTACTGGATTTGATGAAAAGTATTACCCAGTTAGATGCCACCATCAAAGTCTATCGTGACCAACAACAAGTGTTTGTCACCTCCACCTTAGCTAAAGAAGCTGTTGACGCTAGTGTAATGTTTGAAAACCAGGATATTTCTTGGTTTAAATTGTCTTTTATGCCAGAGCATCAAATCATATCTAAGTCATTTTTGCTGAAGGAACGAGAAAACGGTCAGATATGGGCCATGATGTCAGAAGATTCTGAACGATTGTTTGGCGAATTCAATCAATTGCAAATCAAAGTAAGCGTTATTGCATTGTTAAGTGTGCTTTTAGCTTTAATACTTGGTGCGCTGGTGGCACGAAAATTATCCAAGCCTTTGGGGAAGTTGTCTTTCGTGGCACACAAAATCGCGGCCGGAAATTATGAACAGCCCATTGATATAAAGGCTAACACCGTTGAAATTGATGAGTTGGCGTCTTCCTTTCAAACTATGCAAGCCAATATTCATGAACGGCAAAAACAAATCAGTTATCAAGCCAGCCATGACTTGCTGACAGATTTACAAAATAGGTACCAGATCAGAGATGTGATAGCTAAAAAGTTTGCGACCAATCAACAGTTTCAAGTTATTGGAGCCAACATTATAGGTTTTAGAGGTGTTAACGATATTTTCGGTTATCAAAGTGGCGACGACTGTCTACAGACCATTGCCAGTCGTTTTAAACAACTCGGTGGCGAAAGTGCAAGATTGAATGGTGGGGAGTTTTTGTGGATCCCTGAAACTCCTTTGTCACTGGAAAAACTAAAAGATATCCAAAAAGAAATCGAATTGCCGATCATAATTGATGAAGTTGTGATGAATATTAAATTGGCAATGGGCATGTTGTGTTGTCCCGAAAACTGTGACGATACCGAAAGTGTGTTTAAACGACTCAATATTTCATTGGATGAAGCGCGTATATCTCCTAGCTTACTCGTTAAGTACCAAGACGATTTTGAAAAACGTTATACCCGACGATTAGCCATAATATCAGAACTAAAATATGCACTGGTGTCGGCTAAATCTGAGTTAAACATGGTTTACCAACCAAAATTAGACTTAAAAACAGGTCAGGTAACCCACGCCGAAGCATTGATTCGCTGGAACAGCAAGTCGTTAGGATTTGTGCCGCCCGATGAATTCATTGGTATTGCAGAACAAGCAGGCCTTATTGGACAGGTAACCGACTACGTGATTCGCACGGCGATAATGGATGCAAAGCGGGTGTCTGAGAGTGGGCTGGATATTTGTATTGCCATTAATTTGTCTGCTAAAGATATCCTTAATCCAAATTTACTTGGTGCTGTCGAGCGTCATTTAAAACACTATAAAGTGGCAGCAAGCCAATTGTCATTTGAAATCACAGAAAGTGATTTGGTCGCCGATCCACAAAAAGCAGTAATAGAATTAAATAAATTCAGAGAAGTCGGGTTTTCATTAGCGATCGACGATTTTGGTACTGGTTATTCTTCACTGGCCTATTTGAAACAATTGCCGGTTTCCGAACTCAAAATTGATAAGAGCTTTGTTTTAAACTTGGCAGATCAAAGCAGTGATCAACAAATTGTACAAACGATATTGGAATTGGCGCATAACTTTAACTTAGGTGTTATTGCCGAGGGAGTCGAAAACCAAGAAACCCTTAAATTATTAAGAAAGTGGGGCTGTGATTGGGTGCAGGGCTACCATGTTTGTAGGCCGATAGCGGTTGAAGATATGATTGAGTGGTGTTTGCAAAATAAACCAACTAACTGGTTTGAATAAAAACTGCTATTTGTAAAAAACCGTAATTCACTGGAAATTTCTCGCATTTGATGATGATTTGAAGGTTTCGTCATTCTTTCGTGATACTTTCGGGATAATTTCCGTCCAGAATTCTTCTCGTCAACTAACTTATTGTCGAGGAAAATTTATGAAAACAAGTACTAAAATGCTTACCGCTAGCCTACTGACCGTTGCTATGCAACCTGCATGGTCTGCTGACCTTACCGTTGAAATCCAAAATCTTACCCAAGGTATCTATTTCACTCCTTTACTAGTAGCTGCGCATACGCCTGAAGCTAGTCTGTTTGAATTAGGTGAAACTGCTTCTGCTGAAATTGAAGCTATGGCTGAGATGGGAAGTTTAGACGGGCTAATGAGTATCGGAACTTCGGTTAATGCCAATATGGTAGCCGACCCCGCTGGTGGTTTACTCGCCCCATCATTATCTATAAGCACAGCTCTTACTACTGATGATTCCAATACAGTATTATCTATTACCGGAATGATTTTGCCATCCAATGATGGGTTTGTTGGACTCGATAATTGGCCTATTCCTAGCGAAGCTGGAACCTATACTTTCTACTTAAATGCTTATGATGCTGGTACAGAAGCAAATGACGAATTGCGTACTAGTATGCCTGTGCCTCCTCCACTTGACCCGCTATTAGGCAGCAATGGTTCTGGAGTGACGAGTGAAGAGTCGAACAGTACCGTTCACGTTCACCGAGGTAATATCGGGGATGCAGAAACGGATGGTGGTACAAGCGATATAGTGAATAGCATTCATCGTTGGTTAAACCCGGTTGCCAAAGTTACTGTAACCGTAAACTAGGAGGCTGTTATGTTGCAATTATTTAAAAACAAGCCGCTACGTTTGGCTATTCTTGCCTCTATTACTCTTGGTTTAGTTGCCTGTAATGATGACGATGATCCTGAAACCCCATTACCGCCTGTGGCCGTGGATGTGACTTATCAAGTTACGGTAACTAATCTAACCAATGGACAGCCACTATCACCGATTGCTGTAATACTGCACTCAGATGATAACCTTTGGATGATTGGTGATTCTGCGTCAGTTGAGTTAGAAACTATGGCTGAATCTGGCGACAACTCAAGCCTGCTTGGTTTACCCATGGTTTTAGCTTCTGCCTCTGGTGATGCACCTGTAGGTCCTGGTGTTAGTGAAACCTTTGAAGTGAATATAGAGGACGTCACCGATGCTAAACTAACCGTTGCGACAATGTTAGTGAATACAAATGATGCTTTTACCGGTCTTAATGCTTGGGATTTATCTCAATTAGCTGTTGGAGATACTTGGAAAGGCGCAATGGCTGCATATGACGCGGGCACTGAAGGTAATTCTGAAGCTGCTGGGACTATTCCTGGACCTGCTGATGGTGGTGTCGGTTTTGAAGATGCGCGCGACGATGTTGATTACGTAGCAATGCATCCTGGAGTGGTTACTTCAGCTGATAACTTAGCCACATCGGTGTTGGATTCTCAACATAAATTCGACAACCCTGTAATCAGTATTAGTGTGACTCGAATCGAATAATAGGGCTACACTCAGTTAACTCTAGTCAATCGAGCTCTAGTAAATTGCAAGATGCTAGAGTTAACTTTGTATTTTTTAGGTAGTGTAAAATGACAGATAATGTGCTCTTGGTAGAAGACGATAACGATATTGCAAATTTGATTCGACTTAATTTATCCGAATTAGGCATTGAAACTACGCATATTGATAATGGTAAAGCTGCCTTAGAGTGTGCACTTAACGATGATTATTCGTTAATGATTTTAGATGTCATGCTGCCACAGATAAGTGGATTGGATATTTGTCGTCAGGTCAGAGATAAGAAACCTCAACAAGCGATTATCATGTTAACGGCAAAAAACTCAGAAACTGATCGTGTATTAGGGTTGGAGCTAGGTGCCGATGACTACATGACAAAACCTTTCAGCGTTAGGGAATTACAAGCAAGGGTGCGTTCGCAGCTCAGAAAAGTCGCACTGCTAGCTGATGCCGGTCGTTACATCGAACCTGAAACTGATAAACCATTGACCATAGGTAGTTTGGTGATTAATCAAAAAAATCACTTAGTACTGTTTGATAATGCAGCCCTGGATCTCACCGCTACAGAATTTGAGTTACTTTTTCATTTGGCCAGTCACCCAAATCAGGTTTTCAGTCGCAGTCAGTTACTTGAGTCAGTTTGGGGATACCATCACAGTGGTTATGAACACACAGTGAATTCTCATATAAACCGTCTTAGAGCTAAGATTGAAGAAGATGCTACTTCCCCGCAAATTGTGCAAACTGTTTGGGGCGTCGGTTACAAATTTAACCCTGAAGGTGTCCATAAATATGCGACAAACAATTGATTTATAAATATAAGTAAATGTTTTTTAATTCCAATTTAATATGATTACGTCGTTTAATTTTAGTCAATATAAGGCATACTAGGCGTCGCAAATTATTGACACTGTTTACCTTTGACCCTTTTTTATCAGCGCAATGTCAATTCTTAAAGATTAACTAATTCATAGGGAAGTGACTTTGGGCAACACTATACTTATCGCTTTTTCGCTAGTCCTCGTGATAGAGGGTATTGGACCTATGTTGTTTCCTAAACGTTGGAAAAGTTATATCTATCAAATTGCCACTCAACCAAATGAACAACTTCGCACTATTGGTGGTGTGATGGTGACTATAGGTGTAGTCAGCCTGTTCTTCCTACTTGAAAAATAAAATGGCGAAAAGTGTGTAAATTTGTTGTTTTTAGACGCTGCAAACATCTTTTTACTGAAAAATTACGATAAGTTAGCAATAAACCCCAGAGAAATTGAAAAAACGGATGATTTATCAACACAAATTTTGGTAGAATCCACGCCTAATTTCCTGACAGTTTTTCTTCAATGGCTAAAAATGTTGTAGTGCTCGGTACCCAATGGGGTGACGAGGGTAAAGGTAAAGTAGTAGATTTACTCACAGATCAAGCGACCTATGTTGTCCGTTATCAAGGTGGACATAATGCAGGTCATACGCTCGTAATCGACGGCGAAAAAACCGTTCTTCACTTAATTCCTTCCGGTGTTTTACGCGACAATATTACCTGTGTCATAGGTAATGGTGTGGTGTTGAGTCCAGAAGCGTTATTTAAAGAAATGAAAATGCTTGAAGACCGAGGAATCCCGGTAAAAGAGCGTTTGGTTATCAGTGAAGCCTGCCCGTTAATTCTTCCCTACCATATAGCTGTAGATATGGCTCGAGAAGAAGCGCGCGGAGCTAAAGCAATAGGCACAACTGGTCGTGGTATAGGTCCAGCTTATGAAGACAAGGTTTCTCGTCGCGGCTTACGTGTGGGAGATTTGTTTAATGCTGAAGACTTCGCTGTTAAACTGAAAGAAATTCTTGAATATCACAACTTTGTACTGACTCAGTATTATAAAGCTGAACCTGTGGATTTTGATACCGTATTAAAAGATGCCCTAGCGGTAGCCGACGTATTAAAATCAATGGTTGTTGATGTCACTGACGTATTGGATAAAGCCAGATTGCGTGGTGATGCCATTATGTTTGAAGGGGCACAAGGAACTTTACTCGATATCGATCACGGTACCTATCCTTATGTGACTTCATCGAACACCACTGTCGGTGGTGTGGCAACCGGTTCTGGTTTTGGTCCTCTTAATCTAGATTATGTACTAGGTATCGTAAAAGCCTACACCACTCGAGTTGGTTCAGGGCCTTTTCCAACTGAATTAGATTGTGAAGTTGGTCAACATCTTGGTATCAAAGGCCACGAGTTTGGTGCGACTACAGGTCGTAAACGTCGTACGGGTTGGTTTGACGCTGTAGCCATGAAACGTGCTGTTCAAATTAACTCAATTACAGGTTTCTGTTTAACCAAACTAGATGTGCTTGATGGTTTAGAAGAATTGAAGATTTGTATTGGTTACAAACAGGCTGATGGCTCAGTAAAAGACGTGCCTCCTATGGCTGCAGATGATTACGAATTGATCACACCTGTTTATGAATCTATGCCAGGTTGGAGCGAAAACTCCTATGGTGTAACCAACTATGATGATTTACCAGACGCTGCGCAAAAATACATTAAGCGTATTGAGGAAATCACTGGGGTACCAATAGATATTATTTCAACAGGCCCTGACAGAAACGAGACGATTATTTTACGTCATCCATTTTCTGCATAAACCTTGTTGTTCGCTATCATAAAGCCGCTTTTAAGCGGCTTTTTTTATGGCGCAATTATTAACAATAATTCATCATAACCATTGCATAATTCGGTTATAGCTACATGTGTAGTTATAGATACTTGAAAATTTTATGAGGTGCTTATGAATACTGCCAGTCAAGATACTGGAAAACCTGCGCAATCTAGCGATATTCAGGACTTAGTGTTGGGAATACGTGAAGTGTTTGCCAGTGGCTACAGTAAAGAGTATCAGTGGCGAGTAGAGCAGCTCAAGCAACTGGAGTTATTAATCCATGAGAAACAGGATGTTTTACTTGCAGCCCTAGAACAAGATTTGGGGAAATGTAAAACAGAAGCATGGATATCTGAATTAGGCTTTGTGCTAGGAGATATTCAACATACTCTTAAGCACTTAAAAAAATGGATGAAACCCCGAAAGAAATCTACTCCACTGGGGGCGCAACCGGGGAAAAGTTATATCTTGCCTGAACCCCTTGGAACTATTTTAATCATTGGTGCTTGGAATTATCCCTTTCAATTGCTTCTTGCACCTTTGGTGGCAGCGATAGCAGCGGGTAATTGTGCCGTTCTAAAACCTTCAGAGTTAGCCGCTAACATGTCTAAACTCTTAGCTGAACTCATTCCTGAATACCTTGATAATAATGCCTTTGCGGTGGTGGAAGGGGCTGTTGATGAAACCACAGAATTGTTAGCCCAACGATTTGACCACATTTTTTATACCGGCGGTGAAGCGGTAGGGAAAATAGTAATGTCAGCTGCGGCTAAACACCTCACGCCAGTCACACTCGAACTGGGAGGGAAAAGTCCCTGCATTGTCGATAATTCGGCGAATATTGACGTTACTGCGGCGAGAATAGTTTGGAGTAAATGGATGAATGCCGGGCAAACCTGCGTGGCACCTGACTATGTTCTGGTTGATAAGAGCATAGCAGACCAATTGTTGGTGGCGATTGAGAGAAAAATAACGGCGTTTTATGGGGCGGCAGCTGAAACGAGTAAAGATTATGGCAAAATTATCAACCAACGACATTTTCAGCGTTTAGCTAATTATTTAGAAGGTCAAAATGTGGTTTTTGGTGGCAAGCAAAACATTCAAACGGGTTACTTCGAGCCGACTTTGGTTCTTAATCCGCCGTTAGACAGTGAGCTAATGCAACAAGAAATATTTGGACCAATCTTACCTATAGTCACATTAGATTCAATTGACCAAGCGATTCCTTTTGTTAACGAGCGATCTAAACCTCTGGCTTTGTACGTGTACACAAACAACGATGATTATGCGCAAAAAGTGTTGCATCAGACGTCAGCTGGCAATGTCTGTGTTAACGATGGATTTATGTTTATGACCAATCCTGACCTACCTTTTGGCGGTGTCGGTAATAGTGGGATGGGAAGTTATCATGGTCAATCTGGCTTTGACCGTTTAAGCCATTTGAAAACGGTGATGGAGCGTAGTTTTAAATTTGATGTTAGTTTGCGTTACCCACCTTTTAGTAAATTCAAATTATCAATTTTGAAAAGGATTTTATAATGAACGACAGTGATATCCGTCCCTTTCATTTAGCTATTCCGGTCGACGATTTGCAACAAGCTGAGCGTTTTTATGGGGAGGTTATTGGTTGCTCGAAAGGACGGCAAAGCGAACAATGGATAGATTGGAATTTTTTTGGACATCAGTTGGTTACACATTTGGTTGAAAATATGCCCTCAGCAGCCAAACCCAATGAAGTGGATAATAAATCCGTTCCTGTACCGCACTTTGGCGTGGTGTTGAGTATGCAAGATTGGCACGCATTAGCTGAGCGAATGCAACAACACAATACCGATTTCGTTATTCAGCCATACGTGAGATTTGCCGGACAAGTTGGCGAACAAGCTACAATGTTCTTTCTTGATCCTAGCGGCAATGCTTTAGAATTTAAGGCGTTTAATGATTTACAACAATTGTTTGCGGTTTAAATAGTAAAACTAATTACCTGAAGACTGTATTGTCTCATCAAACATGAGTTCTTGCTGAGCAGTCGCTTCGGGTTGTTTCTTCTTTACCTTTTTAGTCGCAGTGTATCGACCTGGAATGTGGTTTACTGCGATTAAAATATTTAACGTAACTGCGCCTAAAACTGACAATACAACGATATTGAATTCAAACATCAACAGCGATGACAACAGAATAATACAATCAGCCACTAAACCAATGTGACCCGCTCGAAGATTAAATTTATTTTGCAGATAAAGAGCTAAAATTCCCAGCCCACCTAGGCTTGATTTATGTCTAAACATGATCAACATGCCAATACCGATGAGCATGCCGCCTACAGTTGCCGCAAACACTGGGTTAAGATCAGAAATGACAATAAAGTGATCCATATATTCTGTCATTAGCGACACCAAAGTTACCGAGATAAAGGTATTGACGGTGAAACGTTTACTGAGCTTTGTCCATGCTAAAAAATAAAAAGGGATGTTGACGACAAAGAACACAACACCAAAACTAAAGGGTACAAAATGTGTTCCTATGATTGCGATTCCGGCACTACCACCCGTTAAAATTCCCTGAGTTCCGAAAAATACAACGCCTAAGGATACGAATATACCTGCACTGAAAAGTGCCAAAACATCTTCGTAGAATCGGTGTGTAGGGAATGGCATAGCTGATGGTTTTCCTTTTCTCAATGGGGGTTCTGGAATTTGCCGCAAGTGTACCGCAATTAGCTCAGCTTAAAAGCTTGAAGAGATTATGATGCGGTGGAATTTTGACCGTTTAAGTATCGCTTTCTTTACGACTCTTTACACTAGGGTAAACGGACTGTATATAAGATGTAACTATGCATTGGCAAACGCTAATAATGTCCCAGAATTACAATTTTTTGTCCCAATTTTAATACTTTGCTTGTCCCAAAATTATAAGTTCATGTCCCAAAATTATAAATTGGTGCTCCAATTCTCATGGTGTCGCTTAATTAAAATACATGGATAAATACGACTAAGTGCTTTTCCATCTTTGGAAAATATCGTTTCTTTTCAAAAATTGGGTATCAAAGGTATTTTATAGGTATGTAAGCACTAACTTTTTAGTGCTTCATTTATCTAAAAGGTGCAGCTAAATTACCTATATTAAACCCTAAGTTAACTGGCAGCACCTAGCAGCGTTAATCTGAATATTCATCATCAAATATTTCTTCAATGGGCATACTAAAAAGCCTCGCAGCTTTAAACGCCAAAGGTAAACTGGGATCAAATTTACCTTTCTCAATTGCGTTTATAGTCTGCCGAGATACATCTAATGCATCGGCTAAATCAGCTTGCGTCCAGTCACGCTCAGCCCGCAATACTTTTAGACGATTTTTCACATGTATCTCCTATAACCAATGGCCACTGCAATGCCGTAACTTATCCCCATGACAAATAAAATATTAGACGGGTTAGGAGAGTGAGATATTAGGCGTACTGCTTCTAACAATCCGTACATGGCTCCAAAGACCATACTTACACCCAATGAGATTGCCATCGCTTCCAATTGTATCTTCCGTTGCATTTCATCCATACAGATTAAATGTTGTTTATTTGCGATTATCATTTTGAAACCAAATCCAAGGTTGATGAAAATAGCAATAAGCGTGAAAGTAGTTGCATAATCCCAAAAAAATTTGGGGCCAAATGCCACTAACGCCAAGCTTAATACCCAACAAGATGTCCAAACGAAAAGTTGCTTTGTCGCTGATTTCCCTCTTTGCTTAATATTTTGAGAGTCGTTTTTTATGGAATTCATATGTATGCCTCATTTGATATATAGTAAATTACACTTTACTTTATGGAAAGTGTAGATGTCTTTTATGCTGAGGTCAAGCATGCTTTACAAAATGTTTGGCTTTATTGATATTTCCCGATGCAGAGCTCACTTTAAAGCTCGGTCAAGTGCCCATTGGCTGCAACATATGAGACCTCATATTTTAAAATGTTTTTTCCGCGCTGCACTAAAGTACTATAGCCAATTAACATTTCATTAACTAAAAATAGAGGCTCTACTAACTCACGAGTTCTAACTATGAAAATTCATTTTACTTTGTTCGTAATGTTAATGTCGTTTGCCACTTTTAATACATTTGCAAGCAGTTGCAAAGATGCTGTTGTGCTAGTGCATGGAAATACTGCGTCTCCGGATAGCTGGGACAATACCTATGAGCTGTTGCTCGATGCTGGTTATTCATCGTCAGAAATATTTCGCCCAGATTGGGGATCAAAATCCTGTGCAGTTTGTAATAATCACTCTGGGAGTGAAGAAACACCAGTGAATCAAGCCATCACCAATGCCATAGCAAGTTCTTGTACGGGGAAAATTGATGTTATTGGCCATTCCATGGGAGTCACATTAGCAGCTCAACAGATTTCTAAATTAGCGGTATCGAGCAGTGTAGATACATTTGTTGGTATTGCAGGAGCTGTGCGTGGACTTTGGTCATGCGGCGTTTATCCATTTAATGTTTGGAATTCTACTTGCGGATATTATGGGTTGTCGGTGCAAAGTCCGTTTCTAGATAGCCTCTACGGTACGCCTTTAGGTGCTAAAGTATACTCCATAAAAAGCAACATCGATCAGATAGTGTGTAGCACAGGTGTTTGTTCTGTGGGGGGCGTTCATAGCAGCAGTATTTGGAATGAAGACGCAAGTTATACCTATATGTTAGGGCATTTTGGATTACAAACTGATACGGCTAATCAACAAGTAAACTTGATTCAGTAATTGAGTTTGTACAATTCCAACAACCCAAAGGGTTGAAGTGACATAAAAAAACACCTAATGGGCCTAACCCATTAGGTGTTTTTTAATCAATACTAAGGTTTGTTTATTAGGGTGTTAAACCCGTTCAAACACAGTAGCTATACCTTGACCAAGGCCAATACACATAGTGGCTAGACCAACAGACTTGTCGTTAGCTTCCATTAGATTAAGCAAGGTTGTGGAAATACGTGAACCGGAGCAACCAAGAGGGTGACCTAGTGCGATTGCACCACCATTAAGGTTAACTTTGTCTTCGTAAGTATCGATCCAACCCAACTGTTTAATACATGACAGTGCTTGGGCTGCAAAGGCTTCATTAAATTCAGCCAATTCAATATCGTCCATGGTCATACCGGCACGCTGAAGTGCTTTTTTGGTTGCCGGAACTGGACCAAAGCCCATAATCGCTGCATCACAGCCAGCTACTGCCATCGAACGAATTTTAGCTCTAGGTGTTAAACCAAGGGCTTTAGCGCGTTCGGCAGACATAAGTAACATCGCAGAGGCCCCATCCGATATCGCTGATGAAGTACCAGCTGTAACGGTTCCATTTACGGGATCAAATACCGGGCGAAGTGCCGCCATAGTTTCGATAGTGGAATCTGGACGAATCACTTCATCAGCCTCAATGAGTTTCAATACTCCATTAGCGTCATGGCCTTCAGTTGCCACAATTTCATTCCAGCGACCTTCTAAGTGCGCTTTATGTGCTAACTGATGCGAACGAGCACCAAAGGCATCTTGCATTTCACGAGTAATGCCGTTTTGTCTACCTAGTAATTCAGCTGTCATACCCATGTTGCCAGATGCTTTGGCAGTATATTTGGCTAAGCCAGGGTGAAAATCTAGGTTGAAGTTCATGGGGACATGACCCATGTGTTCAACACCACCAATCATGTACACATCGCCCATGCCAGTCATGATACCTTTAGCGGCATCGTGAAGAGCTTGCATCGATGAACCACATAAACGGTTTACTGTCACAGCAGCCGTTGTGCGTGGTATTTGGGTCAATAGTTGCGCGTTACGAGCAACGTTAAAACCTTGTTCTTTGGTTTGCTGTACGCATCCCCAAATGATGTCTTCAATTTCACTTGGGTCAACACCAGGGTTGCGCTCCAATAATTTCGTCATCAAATGAGCAGATAAAGTTTCTGCTCTTACGTTACGGAAAATACCGCCTTTAGAACGACCCATAGGGGTACGAATGCAATCAATAACAACAACGTCTTTCATGTTAAGTCTCCTTGGGTCAGTTTAGGCTGAAAGTTGAAAGTAAGATTTACCAGAAGCGGCCATTTCGCGAACGCCGTCAGTGATTTGGTAAATCGGCCCTAAATGCGCGTATTTATCCGCTAAGGCAACAAAATTACTCAATCCCATTGTTTCAATGTAGCGGAACACGCCACCTCTAAACGGTGGGAAGCCCAAGCCGTAAAGTAGTGCCATATCAGCCTCAGCTGCACTGCCTACTATGCCTTCTTCTAGACAACGAATCATTTCATTGGCCATTGGAATCATTAAGCGCGCAATGATCTCATCTTTGTCGAAGTCTTTTGTTTCGGCACAAATAGGTTTGATTAACTCATAGGCTTCTGGTGCTGGTGTTTTACTAGGGCGACCACGTTTATCTACGCCAAAGTTATAGAAACCTTTGCCGTTCTTTTGCCCAAGTCGCTCAGCTTTATACATAACAGTGACTGGATCATCGCCAATTTTCTGCATACGTTCAGGTATACCGTCTGACATCACACTTGAGGCGTGGTCAGCAGTGTCCATACCAACAACGTCCAACAAATATGCTGGACCCATTGGCCAACCGAAGATTTTTTCCATTACTTTATCAACGGCAACAAAATCAGCCCCATCGAGGACAATTTTGCTGAAACCTGCGAAGTACGGGAATAAAACACGATTGACTAAAAATCCTGGACAATCATTAACCACAATGGGTGTTTTACCCATTTTTAGAGTGGCAGCTACAACTGTATTAATGGTTTCTTCAGAGGTTTTTTCGCCACGAATGATCTCAACCAATGGCATTTTGTGCACTGGATTAAAGAAATGCATGCCACAAAAGCGTTCAGGCTTGTCTAAGCTCTTGGCTAATTGGTTGATCGAAATTGTTGAAGTGTTAGAACAAATGATCGCATCGTCTGCTACTGCTTGCTCTGTTTCTTTCAATACAATGCCTTTGATCTTAGGATTCTCAACAACGGCTTCTATTACCAAGTCCACGTCTTTAATGGCTGAGTATTCTAGTGTAGGCACGATATTGTTTAAGGTTGAGGCCATCTTGGCAGCATCGACTTTGCCACGTTGCATACCTTTACCTAAGATTTTGGCTGCTTCATTTAAGCCTAGATCCAATGCCGGTTGGGCGATGTCTTTCATGATCACAGGCGTGCCTTTAACTGCAGACTGGTAAGCTATTCCGCCACCCATGATACCTGCACCTAATACCGCTGTTCGTTTAATTTCTTTAGTAGAAGCTTTTGCTTGTTTTTTGCCTTTACTTTTTACTAACTGATCGGCAAGGAAAATTCCAACTTGTGCTTTTGCTTCATCAGATTTTGCTAACTGAGTGAAACCTTCATTTTCAAGCTTCAACGCACCTTCGCGGTCAAGGCCTGCGGCTTTAGTTACCGTATCAACCATCATATGAGGTGCAGGATAATGTTTCCCTGCTTGGGCGGCGACCATGGCTTTAGCCGTTGAGAAGCTCATTAGGGCTTCATTTTTACCAAGTGTAAGTGGTGCTTTCTTTTGAGCTCGTCGTGCTTGCCAGTCAAATTTGCCAGCAATCGCATCTAATAAAATACTTTTACCTGCTTCAATTAAATGCTCTGGTGCCACTACGCTATCAACAGCTCCCTCAGCTAAGGCTTTCGCTGCTTTTCTGTCGCGACCTGTGGTCATCCATTCAAGGGCGTTATCTGAGCCTATCAGACGTGGCAGGCGAACCGTGCCACCAAAACCAGGCATTAACCCTAATTTTACTTCCGGTAAACCTATACTGGCTGTGGTGTCGGCAACACGTAAGTCACAAGCTAACGTCATTTCACAACCGCCACCTAGTGCGAAACCATTTATTGCTGCGACTGTAGGGAAAGGTAAATCTTCAAATCGATCAAATACTTGAGAAGTTTTAGCTACCCAATCAAGCACTTTTTCTTGGGGCATATCAAATAAACTAGTAAATTCGGTGATGTCTGCACCAACGATAAAAGTAGATTTGGCTGAACGAACTAGAAGACCTTTAATATCACTATTTTTAGCTAATGCTTGGGTTGCTTGATCTAATTCATTTACGGTTTGCTGGTCAAACTTGTTCACAGAACCTTGTGCATCAAACACCAGTTCTGCGAGGCCATTTTCCAGTAATTTCGCGCAAAGGCTTTTGCCTTCAAAAATCATCGTTATCTCCTTCAGTTTAAGGCAGAATAAATGGCTTTCGTTAAGTAGAATAAATCGTCTAAAATACTTAAAGCCATTTAGTAGGGTTTTTAAATCTAATTATAATTGTGTAATTTATTGCACTTAAGCAGTAAATTGTTGTCGAAGATCTAGTTATTCTCAACTCTAATCTGAGCTCATAATAACATGTGGTCGGATCTCTATTATTCAATTTATTTATGTATTAATATTTTTTGAACAAAGCATGTTAGTACTTGCCATGCTTTGTACAGGTAATTTATTGTTCG
This sequence comes from Aliiglaciecola lipolytica, assembly GCF_018860635.1. Taxonomy (GTDB): domain Bacteria; phylum Pseudomonadota; class Gammaproteobacteria; order Enterobacterales; family Alteromonadaceae; genus Aliiglaciecola; species Aliiglaciecola lipolytica_A. The sequence continues at coordinate 356,390 of NZ_JAHKPT010000025.1, read as the reverse complement.
GAGTTATGACAACTGTTATGAACTATTTTTTCCGAAATGTCTTTTTAGTGCTCGCCGTTTTTTTGGTTTTCAGCACTCACCTGCAAGCACAAACGTCGGCGTCTGCCGTTGACGATGCTTTAGCGCATCAACGAAACGTGTTTAAAGCGCTAGAAAATATGGTGGCCAAACCTAACTCTGCGGAATATCGCCGTTTAAGGGAACAATTAAAAGGCTATCCGTTAGAACCTTACATTGAGCAGCAAACTCTCAAAGCCCATCCATATTTAGCTAATCAAGACAAAATAGATACTTTTTTAGCCCAATATGAAGGTTCTCCTTTAGACCGATCGTTGCGTTATAAATGGTTAACCTATTTAAAAAATAAAAATTATGCTGATTTATACATGCAGTATTTTCGACCCACCTCGAATGTGGAGCTCACCTGTCAGTATTTAACGTATCAATTAGCCGATCCTGCGAATCGTGAAAGCGTATTTAAAAAAGCATCTGAACTTTGGGTAGTGGGTAAATCACAGCCAAATGAATGTGATAAGGTTTTTGCTGCTTGGACGCAAGCTGGTTTTAGAACCCAAGAACGGGTTTTGAAGCGGTTGGCGTTGGCTGGAAATGGCGGTAGTCATACCCTGATTCCTTACTTAAAGACGCTGTTACCGGTTGAACAGCAATATTTAGCTGACTTGTGGTTACGGGTCCGTCGCTCGCCCAACTATGTTAGCCATTTATCTAAATTCCCTAAAAAACACCCAGAATTAGAACTGGATATTATTCAGTATGGTTTAGGACGCCTAATTTGGCGAGATGAAGAACTTGCGATTAAAACTTGGCAATCGGTACTCAAAAAATTCGATGTTGAGCAAAGTCGGCAGTATGATCTTGCTGGCAAATTTGCGGTGGCTTTAGCGATTTCTGAACATCAAAAAGCCGATGAGTGGCTCGAAAAAGCCAGCCATGAAAATGCCGACGAACAGTTATTTCGCTGGCACTTAGCGCACGTGTTGAAAACCGGAAATTGGCAACATGCATTGGAAGTGATAGAACAGATGCCGGAAAAAAATAGCACTGAACTGAGTGCTAGATATTGGCAGGCCCGAGCTTTGGAAAAAATGAATGCCCTTGAAAGTGCGAATCAAAATTACCAATGGTTGGCAAAGCAACGCCATTATTACGGTTTTTTAGCTAGTGGTAAGTTAGCGCAAACACCGCAAATTATAGATCGTCCGTTGGAATTTGATAAACAAACCTTAAACCATATTGCCAATATGGATTCGGCGAAACGGGCTTACGAGTTTCTTCAATTGGAACGCTTTACTTCTGCACGTCGAGAATGGTTTCATCTGCAATCGCAGCTAAATCAACAGCAAAAACTGGTATCTGCGGTTTTAGCCGATAGTTGGGGCTGGCATGACCGGGCCATTTATGGTTTTTCTAATACCGGGTATTTAGATGATATTAAACGACGTTTTCCAATGGCCTATCGCGAGGAGTTAGTTAATCATTCTGAGGCCAATCAAGTTGATCCTGCTTGGGCGTTTGCCGTTGCCCGCAGGGAAAGTTCGTTTATGGCAGACGCGAACTCCAGTGCTGGCGCAAAAGGACTGATGCAACTATTACCTGGTACGGCTCGTTATTTGGCAAAAAAACAACTCAAAACCAACGTGCTTTTTGATCCTGATATTAACGCCGGCTATGGCACTCAGTATTTACGTTACTTAATGGACAAAATGGATAATAATCCGGTGCTTGCCACAGCGTCTTACAATGCTGGCTGGCGACGAGTGCAGAAATGGATCCCCAAAGATCACAGTGTAGATATGGATGTTTGGATTGAAACCATACCTTATAAAGAAACCCGCAACTATGTGAAAGCAGTTTTAGCGTATCAGCAAATTTATGCAATGCAGTTAGGTAAAAAGTCACCATTATTCAATGAACTAGCGAATATGCAACTGGGTGGGCAAACGTTATAAATGTGTAAATTGATTTACATTTTAGAGATTAACTTTCGCCGCCTTTGTTGACCAGTTCCCTTTGGTATATGTTAATCTAGCTGCATTGAATCTAATCTATATGAAGTCCGATAAATACTATGCATACACTTTCTGAATTATATCCCAGCCACATTATTGAAATGCAAAAGCGAACTAAAGAAGCTTTGCTGCGTGAGGGCATAGATGGCTTGATTATCCACTCTGGTCAAAGCAAGCGAATGTTTTTGGATGATAATCATTACCCATTTCATGTTAACCCTCAATTTAAAGCTTGGGTGCCGATAATTGATAATCCAAACTGTTGGTTGGTCGTAAATGGTGTCGATAAGCCCAAGTTGATTTTTTATCGACCTAAAGATTTCTGGCATAAGGTGCCACCAGAACCTACTGCCTTTTGGGCGTCTGAATTTGATATAGTGTTATTGACTCAGGCGGATGCCGTAGAAAAACATCTGCCGTACGACAAGAAGAAGTATGCTTACATTGGGGAATATTTAGAGGTCGCCAGAGCGTTAGGCTTTGATATGGTAAACCCTGATAGAGTCTTACATTATTTACATTATTATCGTGCTTATAAAACAGATTATGAATTGCTGTGTATGCGCCAAGCTAATCAAATGGCCGTTAAAGGGCATTTAGCTGCTGAACAGGCGTTTAGAGGTGGCATGTCTGAGTTTAATATTAATCAAGCTTACTTAAAGGCGGTGAAACAAGGCGACAATCAAGTGCCATATAACAACATAGTCGCGCTAAATGAAAACGCCGCGATATTGCATTATATGGAGCAAGAAACCGCTGCCCCCACTAAATCTCGTTCATTTTTAATTGATGCGGGTGCAAGTTTCCATGGGTACGCTGCAGATATTACACGTACTTACAGTCAACAAGATGATCGTTTTGCCGAGTTAGTCGCTGCAATGGATGAGGTTACTCTCAAATTGGTTGACCTATTAAAGCCAGGTGTGGCTTATACTGAAGTGCACTTAGCTGCCCACAAGTACATTGCTGAGTTGTTGAACCGTTTTAATATTGTTAACTTGTCTGCAGACGATATTTTGCAAAATGGCATAACCAAGACCTTTTTCCCCCACGGTATTGGCCACTTTTTGGGGTTACAAGTTCATGATGTAGCTGGACATGTAGCGGATGATCGCGGTACGCCTAATCCTCCTCCTGAAGCGCATCCATTCCTTCGTACTACTCGTATTATCGAATCAAGACAAGTCTTCACAATTGAACCTGGTTTATATTTCATAGATAGCTTGTTGGCAGATTTACGTGCTACTGAACAGTCCAAATACCTAAATTGGGATGTGATTGATGCTTTTAGACCCTTCGGTGGAATTCGTATTGAGGACAATATAATTGTGCATCGCGACCGGAATGAAAATATGACCAGAGAAATGGGCTTAAATTAGTCTTTAAATCTTTGTTAGAGCAAACGCCGCTATTGTTAAGCGGCGCGTTCTACAGATATATTTGCCAAACCAATAAGTGCTTTTTTGTAATCTGAATCAGGCAATGGCGCTAAGGCTTCAATTGCTTGATTAGCTGCTTGCAGCGCTTTTTGTTTGGTGTAAACCAATGAACCAGTTTGTTCCATGGCGGCTAGAATCTCGTCTAGACTTTCCATGCCGTTGTTTAGTTCAATTGCTTCTTTGATAAGGGCTTTTTGTTTCTCATTACCGTTCCACATAGCATAAAGCAGAGGTAAAGTGGGTTTGCCTTCTGCCAAATCATCCCCTACATTTTTACCCATTTCGTCGCTATCAGCGGCATAATCAAGAATATCATCAACTAACTGGAATGCTGTGCCTAAGTAGCGCCCGTAATCTTGCATAGCTTGCTCAATTTCAGGCGTTTGATCGGTGATCACGGCAGCTAAAAGAGTAGCAGCTTCAAATAAGCGTGCAGTTTTACTATAAATGACTTCCATGTAGCTTTCTTCACTGGTGTTGGGATCATTGCAATTCATCAATTGCATGACTTCACCTTCAGCGATAACATTTGTCGCAGATGAAAGAATCTCCATCACTCGCATACGCTTTAAGTCGACCATCATTTGAAATGAACGGGTGTACAAAAAGTCACCTACCAACACACTGGCTTGATTGCCAAAAAGTTCGTTCGCTGTTTCTCTTCCTCTTCGCATCGTGGACTCATCTACTACATCGTCGTGTAATAGAGTCGCAGTATGAATAAATTCAATAATCGCTGCTAGTGTGTGATGCTGCTGGTTTTCAATGCCTACTGCACGGGCGGCAAGCACCGTAATAAGTGGACGTATTCTTTTACCGCCACTGTTAACAATGTAGAATCCCAATTGATTTATTAATGCCACATCTGAATTCACTTGGGATTGGATTAAGGCGTTAACAGCTTGCATGTCAGGATCAGCAAGACGGCGTATGTTATTTAAGTCCATTATTAATTAATTGGCTCATTTTTACGGTATGTTAATATGCGTGCAATTCTACATAAAAACACAGATCTATCTAGTCAAGTAACCGAATATTATGGCTGTTCACGGAAAAAGCTGAGCTTTTACCAAAATAATTACGATTTAGGCTTGCTACGATAGTTCAGTTCACGTACAATTCGCGCCCTGTTTTTGAATTGTAGCGCCGTGGGCGCAGAGCGGAGTTAAATATGTACGCGGTTTTCCAAAGTGGTGGTAAACAACACCGTGTGGCCGAAGGCCAAACCGTTCGTCTTGAGAAAATCGAAGTCGCACCGGGTGAAGCGGTTGAGTTCGATAATGTCTTGATGGTTAGTAATGGTGATGATGTAAAAATTGGTATGCCTTATGTTGATGGCGGCAAAGTAACTGCTGAAGTAGTTTCTCATGGTCGTGGTGACAAGATTAAAATTGTCAAATTCCGTCGTCGTAAGCATTCTCGTAAGACCCAAGGTCATCGTCAGTGGTTCACGGAAGTGAAAATCACTGGTATAAACGCTTAATAGGAGTACGAACTAATGGCACATAAAAAGGCGGGTGGTAGTACTAATAACGGTCGTGACTCAGAAAGTAAACGTTTAGGTGTTAAGCGTTTCGGTGGCGAGTCAGTATTAGCTGGTAATATCATTGTTCGTCAGCGTGGAACTCGTTTCCACCCTGGAGATAATATGGGTATCGGTAAAGACCACACTCTTTTCGCATTGTCTGATGGCAAAGTTGAATTTGGTGTTAAAGGTCCTAAGAACCGCAAATATGTAAGCATCGTTGCAGAGTAAGACGAGCTAACAAGTAAATTGAAAAAGCCCCGCTCTTGCGGGGCTTTTTATTGCTAGAGAAAAAAGTTGGGGCGGAGTAATATATTACTTGGCCCGTGTAAGCTTAATTGAGGTGTGAGATGAAATTTGTAGATGAAGCTGAAATACGTGTTGAAGCTGGAGACGGCGGCAATGGCGTTATCGGTTTTCGCCGCGAAAAATACGTTCCTAGGGGTGGCCCTGATGGAGGCGATGGTGGTGATGGCGGCAGCGTTTATCTGGTAGCAGATGAAAACCTTAACACCTTAATTGATTTTCGCTTTGAACGTTTTCACCGTGCTGAACGTGGCAAAAATGGCCAAGGCAGTGATTGTACAGGGCGTGCAGGCGAAGACTTAGAGCTTAAAGTACCCGTAGGTACCAGAGCCACCGATAAAGATACTGGTGAGGCTTTAGGTGACTTGACCAAACACGGTATGCGTTTGAAAGTGGCGCAAGGCGGTTTCCATGGCCTTGGTAATGCGCGTTTTAAAAGTAGTACCAACCGTGCCCCAAGACAAAAATCTAACGGTTCTCCAGGAGAGATTCGTTGGTTAAGTCTAGAATTGATGTTGCTTGCCGATGTTGGTTTATTAGGGTTACCTAATGCCGGTAAATCGACCTTTATTCGTTCGGTATCGTCTGCAAAACCTAAAGTTGCTGATTACCCTTTTACTACTCTTGTACCTAATTTGGGGGTAGTAAGACAGGATTCTCAACGTAGCTTCGTGATAGCGGACATTCCTGGATTAATCGAGGGAGCTGCAGATGGAGCTGGCTTAGGCATACGCTTTTTGAAACACCTAGAGCGTTGTCGGGTACTGTTACATTTGATTGATTTATTACCCGCTGATGAATCTGATCCGGTAGAAAATGCCAAAGCAATTATTGCTGAATTAGACAAATACAGTCCTAAATTGGCGGCTAAACCACGTTGGTTAGTCTTCAATAAGATCGATTTGTTGCTCGAAGAAGAAGCCAAAGAAATCTGCGATAAGATCATTGAAGCATTAGATTGGGATGGCCCAAGTTTCCAAATCTCAGCATTCCAGAAGAAAAACACCGACGAAGTTTGTCGCGAAGTCATGAATTACTTAGATACACTGCCAAATGAAATGGATAGTTTGGAAGAGTCTGAGGAAGAAGTTAACTTCAAATGGGATGCGTACCACAGTCAGACACAACAAGATGATCACTTAGAAGATGATGATGATTTTGATGACGACGATGACGATTACGATGTAGAAGTGGTTTACACTAGAGAGTAGATTTTTTAATCGACTAAGCTAGGTAATTGACACTGAGCGCCTGAAGTATTTTCAGGCGTTTTTGTGTCTGTTGTTTCTGTTAAGAGTTCAGCATAGCTGCGCTTTAGCAAATCATCATCTGGAAATTTGTCTAAGGCGTATTCCATCAGTTGCCGCGTTTGTACAGGGCATCCTTGATTGGCAAGAGAGTAAGCGTAATTGTTTAGGTAAGCACCCTGATCTTTACCATACTGCCAACCTTTGAAAAACCATTGATTAGCCTGTTGATAATCGAACTCTGCGAAATGATTAGCAAGCAAAAAGTACCCCAGCCATTGTTCAGGCCACTGTTTAGTCGCAGCAATTAAGTTTGTTAAACCGGCTTCCACTTGGCCGGTTTGTAGCATGTCAAATGCTGCACTAGTGTATTTAAATGCGTCCAAATTATTATGGGTTAATCCCGCAGGTAAGGGCATCAAATACCAATAATTCCCCCTTTGCCATAGGCGCTCAAAAAGCTCAAATGACATAGTATGGCTTTCGGTGACCCCTGTGTGGAGCTGAATAGTTTGACTATCGAGATCATATCCAGTGACCAATGCATAATGCCACATAGGCAACCAAGAAATTGATTGGTTCTGAAAAATGATGACAGGCACATCATGCTCAATTGAATAAAGTAATTGTTCCAAATTTCCGCGTCCAGAATAGGCTAAATAGCCATACTGCCTAGCAGCTGAAACCATTTCCAATTGCAAGCTGCCTTCTTTTTCAGGAATAAATAGCTTAGGCGCAATATCTTCAGCGGAGACTTGCTCTCCATAATAGGCGAACACCTCAGATAAGGTTGTTGGCCCGCAGTAAAATTCTTGCTGAGGATAAAAAGGAACGTCATCGAGATTCTTTTGACTCGGTATATCCGTTGGCGCAGACGCCTGCAAGGCGTCCGCTTGTGGCGTCGATTGACATCCGGTTAGCCAGAAAGCGCCAACCAATAGCAGCCACTGCACAACCAAGGTGATATTTTTCATCCGGTAAATATTATGTTAGCTGTTGATTGGACGAATGAACGGATAAACATCGGTAATTCCCAACACATCTAATACCGCAATAACCACAAGCACAGTCACAATAGTTCCTACAATACCACCTGCTGGAGCTTCGTTAAGCTGGGCATTCAGTTGATTAATTTCACTGTCCGTCATTGCATTAATTCTGGCTAGCGCGTCTTTTTGTTCAACGCCTAAATCGACGAGTTTATTCTGCACTTCTTCTCGATCAAACATAGAAATAATTTGTTGTTTGTTATATTGAGTTGATTGAGTTTGCATTACGCTTGAAGAGCTAATTGCTTCGGCATGAACCAAACCGCTGAAAAGCGTTAACGCCATTATGTTTGCAATCAATAGTTTTGTGAGTTTCATAATTACTTCCTTCAAATGGTTTATAAGAATCACGATATCTATGTCAGTAGAGCAAAAACTGAACCAAAATTGGAAAATGCTGGTATAGCATAGACTGCAAGTGGCTTAAGGGCTTTTAGATTAAAAAACTACAGAGAGTTGTTCTGAAAATTTTACCTAAGTTGTAACTATTACACGACACATTTAGATATTTAAAAGTGTTAGAATGAAGCAAGTTAACACAACCAATGCGCTACGCATTTTTTAAATTAGTATTGTTTAAAGGCTGTAAATTTATATGGTGATATCAATGATTGCTGCGATGGCAAAGAATCGTGTGATTGGGGCTGATAACAGTATGCCTTGGCACCTTCCGGCAGACTTAGGTCACTTCAAGCGTACGACTTTGGGTAAGCCTGTAGTGATGGGGAGGAAAACCTATGAGTCCATCGGTAAAGCCCTTCCCGGTAGATTAAACATCGTCATTAGCCGTGATTCTGAGTATCAGCTTGAAGATGCTATCGTTGTGTCGAGTTGTGAGGACGCTGTCAAAGCCGCTGGCGATATAGACGAACTGATGATAATTGGTGGCGGTACAATTTACAGTCATTTTTTACCATTATGCCATCGCCTGTATTTGACTCAAATTGACTTGGCCGTGGCAGGAGATACGTATTTCCCTGATTATAATCAGTCAGCTAATTGGGAAGTTATAGAAACGGAGTCTCACTTAGCCGATGAGAAAAATAAGTATAACTATCAATTTCTTACCTTAAATCGTGTAGAGAGTTAATTAGAAGATTATATGCGCCCAGAACTTAATCTCAGTGATGTGGAAATTGTTGAATTTGCCGAGTTGGATATCGCCATTTTAACCCATCGAGGCTCACCGCGAACTTTACCGCTGAGTATTCAAAACTTCGTTGCGTGGCGAAAAGCCAACCAGCTTTCGCCTGTCAACAGTCGTACATTTAATATTATTTATAATGATCCTAGGCAGGCTACTGAAACTGAATATCGTTTCGGATTAGGCGTAGAAATTAAATCGAATTCGTATGCTCTGGCTGAAAATATGCATTTTGAAACCATTCCTAGTTGTCGATGCGCCTATTTTAGACACATAGGGCCAGAACATTTATTGTCCCATAGCTTAGAGTTTTTGTTCACCCACTGGCTTAATGCTACGCAAAATCTCCCTGGGAAATTCCCGCTATTTTTCGAACGTGTCAGCTTCGGACCCCAAGTGTTAGAAACAGAAATGATCACAGATATATATTTACCCTTAAATTAGCCCTAAAAATCGTATTTTAGCGTGCTAATTACTTCTGTGTTTTTACACTTCGTGATACTTTAATAGTAAGCAATTTTTAAGTTGAGCAAAATAATGCCAAAAGCGAGTGAAGTAAAAAAGAATGCCGCAATTGAACATAACGGTAAAGTCTATCTTGTAAAAGATATCAACAAACTTACCCCTAGTGGTCGAGCTGGTGCGAGTTTATACCGTATGCGTCTGTATGAAGTTTCTACCGGGGCAAAAGCTGATGAAAGTTTTAAAGCGGATGAGATGATCAATACTGCTGAGTTCTTCCGTCGTAAAGTCATGTTTTCTTACGTTGACGGTACAGAATACGTGTTTATGGACAGTGAAGATTACACACCATTTTCATTGGACAAAGATACAATTGCTGAAGAGTTGCTGTTTTTTACAGAGGAAACTGAAGGTCTACAGATATTGATTGTAGATGGTAAACCTGTAGGGATAGAACTACCTGCGTCTGTTGAGCTAGTCATTACTGAAACTGACCCGTCGATTAAAGGCGCATCGGCAAGTGCGAGAACTAAGCCAGCGACACTTTCAACTGGGCTAGTCGTTCAAGTACCAGAATATATTGCAGCAGGTGAAAAAATTAAAATTAATACGGCTGAACAAAAATTTACCAGTCGCGCGTAGTTTTGGGTCATAAGCCATTATAATTCGATGAATAAGATAACCAAAATAGCCTCACTTATCGGTGGGGTTATTTTGTGTTTTTTTCTGTTTGATTTCATTACAAATAAGCAAATCCAAAAAAATGACGAGGTTACTTCGTCACTCAAGCCTGAAATTGCCTTTACTACTTCCTCTAATGCTACCCCGTTGAAAAAAAACACTCAGCAAGTTGCCGAACAGCAAATTGCTTCAATCGAGTCTGGGCCCGAAGCCGATCCCAACTATATTGTTGAATGCGATGTGGAGCAAATCACCGACTATCAAGGCATGAGCAATGGGGAAATATTTGCCAGTTTTGACAGTTCCTTGTCAGAACACAAGCAGTTGGCTTATGCGTTATTCTCTGATTTGTCAGAACAAGCCAGTCGACTAGATAAGTTATTCTCGTTCAATCAACGTTTCCCCAATAATTCCCTAGCACTGGAACAAATTCTAGGTTTATGTACAGAAAATAAAGGTCATCAAGGTTGCAATCAGCAACTGGTTGAACAGGCGATTTCTGTTGGAGGGGATAACGCTGCAATGTGGTTCGCTGTTGCTAATTTCCACGCAAGTAGAAATGCTCTTGATTTGGTTAAAGATGCGCTTCGCCAAGTTAATAGCGCTCCGCTATTCGAAGAAAGTTTCGCAGATTATATCGGACTTTATATAGATAGCTTACAAGGTCGCCCAAATGAAAATTTTACACGAAATGCGCTTTCTGCTTTTGGGGCCGCTGCAACGCAACCGAGTTTTTTCAATATTATATCTAAGCTGTGTACCGACAAACCTAAACAGGATGTTGAGTTTTTACAACTTTGTTTATCCTTAGGGCAGACGATGGAATTTCAAGGGAAAACTAATATTACGCAAAATATCGGCATGGCTTATCAAGAAGTGATTTACGAACTTGAGGGTAATGATTTGGCACTAAAGGAGCTAGAGCTAAGAAGGGAAAAACATTTTGAACATTCGATTTTTCTTTTTCATAAGGCGACAAATTTAGCGTTATTTGATCAACGTTTGTTTCGTAGTTGGTTAGAAAATCTGCGAAACTTAGGTGAGCAAGCTGCTGCGCGTTTAGTGATTGAAGAAGCAATTGAGCTATCAAAAAATACCTTCTATCAACCCTGTCCTTAAGGTTGTTGATTCGCCACATTGGGGATTGACGTTAGCCTGCTTTGACCATGTGTAACGCCGCCGCTTTGCATGCTTCAAATTCATATCTAGATTGAGATACCCTGGAGGACACCAAACCTCCTTGCAACAAAGCAAATGCTATTATGGCTAACTCTTCAGCAGACTTATTCGTTATAGCAAATACGCCTTTGTCTCTGCCATTTTGAATCATTTTGGCTAAGGAATGTTGATGCAGATTATATAACTCTTGTACTTTTGATTTTGTCCGTTCGGGAACCGCGTCCCAAGTCGCAGCAAAACTGGCTGCAGGGCATAGTTTTTGTGCCGCTCCAATATGGTTTTCAAACCAATTAACGTAGATGCTTAGTTGATTTTCTACCGGTTCATTTTGAATCTCGAGCAAACTTTGTTGCAGCATTTTCATTAAGCGATCAATGATAGCTTCACTCAGATCTTCTTTGGTTTGAAAGTGATAATAAACACTGCCTTTTTTAATCCCTACACCTAAGGCAAGCGTTTGAAAGGAGACACTAGAAAATGACTTGGTTTGCAATATCTCTTGCGCCAAGTCCATTAAGGCAACTTTTGTCGGATTTATAGTATTCATTCGACTACCTTACGTCAGCTTTTCAGCTGGTTCAACTTTTGTTCGACGAATACTTTAACTGCTTATCACCCGCACAGCAGCAGTGGATTTTAGACGGAAGCTTCTCTGTCTTTTAGTAACGTGAAGGTATAAACGTAACCATATACACCAGTAAAAAAAATACTTGGGGCAACGGTTAACCACAGGTTGGGAGTTTGATTCAACCAATTTACTGTTATAGCAATAGTGGCCTGAACCAATAAGGGAAGAATAGGTGCTAAAAGTGTACCTGGTACCATAGTACCACTGGCTTTTTGCGCAGATAGATTCAATGCAGCGTTAAAGGTCTTAAAGATAGCAATGTTCTGGGTTGTTTTAGAATGTACTGTACAGATAATTGGTACAACAAAAATAAGCGAAAAACTACTTTGTCCAAATTTCTGCACTGATTTTTCTAATGCAAAGGTGAAAAGTAAGGTGATAGTCGCGCTCAGCGTGCCCTGAACGATAGCCGACCTTAATACTAAACTAGAATCCTCAGAGACCATATTGTTGGCCCAATAGGTCCAAGCAAAATAAAACACAAAAGAGATGAGTGCAGATAAAACTAAGCGTAAATTTGATGACATAGGTAACCTTTGTTTGTGCGAAACCAAAGAATGAGTCCTTAGTCACGTATAAATTCGACTGTGCATTACTAACTGTATTATCGGCTAGTTGGAATCTTAGACCTGCAAAATCATATTTCTATTTCATAGCAATGATCTTTTGCCTCAATAGATGACTATACTGTAGTCTATTGTGAAATAAATCCTCAATAAAATGGAGAGTTAGATGGCAACTGTTACATTACAAGGCAATTCTTTTGAAACTGTTGGTGAATTACCAGCAGTAGGAAGCAAAGCACCAGATTTCAACTTAGTTAAAGTTGATTTATCATCTGCTACCTTAGCGGATTACGCGGGTAGTAAAGTTATTCTAAATATATTTCCGTCTGTCGATACTGGCACATGTGCTACCTCTGTTCGCAAATTTAATGAAAAAGCTGCTGATCTGGATAACACCAAAGTGATTTGTGTTTCAGCAGATTTACCCTTTGCTGCGGCTAGATTCTGTGGTGCAGAAGGTATTGAAAATGTTATTACCGGTTCTAGTTTCCGTGGCTCTTTTGGCGATGAATATGGTGTCGCATTTAAAACGGGTCCACTAGCGGGTTTATTATCTCGTTCAGTGGTGGTTATCGATGCTGATGGTACGGTAATGTTTACTCAACAAGTAGCTGAAACAACTGACGAGCCTGATTACGACGCGGCATTAGCAGCACTATAGTTTGGTTAATTAACCAACCCCTAAGCCGGTGTTTAAGGGCAGGTTAAGCGAAAAATTTCGGCCTGAAACAAATCGTTGCAGGCCGCATCTTTAGCTCTAAGGTTAATTCGTAGGTTACTACGAATAAGCCCCCCGCAATACAGAATGTCCTTATAGGCAGTTGCTTTGGCGTCGTATAATGGCTAAGTAGCTGCAGTGAAATACAGCGAAGAGACAGAAAACAAAAAAGACGTCAATTTTGACGTCTTTTTAATTACTATTTTGATGTTTAATCATCTTTGTTAAACAGCGCTTCTAGATTTAATCCTTGGTGTCCTAACATATCCCGTAAGCGTCGTAATGCTTCAACTTGGATTTGTCTTACCCTTTCTCTGGTGAGACCAATTTCAGCGCCAACATCCTCTAATGTAGAAGGTTCGTATCCCATCAATCCAAAGCGTCTAGCTAAGACTTCACGTTGTTTGGGGTTCAGTTCTTCTAACCAACGAATGATGCTACATTTGATATCTTTATCTTGTAAATCTTCTTCTGGACCGTAACCTTTTTCATCAGCAATGATATCTAGTAGTGCTTTATCATTCTCACTTCCAATTGGTGTATCAACAGATGTGATTCTTTCGTTTAATCGCAACATTTTAGTTACGTCTTCAACGGGTTTGCCAAGTGAATCTGCAATTTCATCTGCAGTAGGTTCATGATCTAGTTTCTGAGCGAGCTCCCGTGATGCTCTGAGATAAACATTTAATTCTTTTACCACATGGATAGGTAATCGGATAGTTCTGGTTTGGTTCATGATCGCTCTTTCGATGGTTTGTCTTATCCACCAAGTAGCGTAGGTTGAGAAGCGGAAACCGCGTTCAGGATCAAATTTTTCTACAGCTCGAATTAGTCCTAGATTACCTTCTTCAATTAAATCTAATAAAGCCAATCCACGATTGTTGTAACGTCTTGCTATTTTAACGACCAAACGTAAATTACTCACAATCATGCGTTTGCGAGAGGCTTCGTCTCCCTTTAAAGCGCGTCGTGCAAAATACACTTCTTCTTCTGCTGACAACAGAGGTGAAAAACCTATTTCACCCAAATACAACTGCGTGGCGTCCAAGTTTTTCTGGATTTCTTCTTGGCCAGCCAGTATTTCTTCCATGGGATCTTTCTCATCATCGGCTTCAATTTCTGCTAATTCCGAGTCGATTTCTTTTTCGTTTACAATCGGCTCAGCCAAATTTACAACGATGGTATTTTTGTCACCCATATACAATTCTCCTAAAAGATTTTATTTAGTCCACATTTCTCCTATAGGCCTTTCTAATTATTATTTATTGTTATTATCTACTAGGTAAATACTTCAATGGGTCAACAGACTTGCCCCTGTACCTAACTTCAAAACGAAGCTTAACTTTGTCGGTACCTGTACTTCCCATGGAGGCTATTTTTTGCCCCGCCTTAATCCACTGTTGTTCTTTTACAAATACAGCATCATTGTGCGCATAAGCACTCAAAAAAGACTCAGAATGCTTAATTATGATCAACTGACCATAACCTCTCAAAGCGTTCCCAGTGTATACAACTTTGCCATCAGCGGCGGCAACGACTTGGTCACCTTTAGAACCCCTGATTTCAATACCCCGACTGCCTTGCTCTGAAAGCGAAAATTTAGTTGCTAATTTCCCTTTTGCAGGCCAAATCCATTTTTCTATTCTACTAGGGAATTCAATGGTTTCTGACCGCTTGTAAGGTTTGTTAACATCTTTATTACTTTCACCATACGCTTGCTTTCGTGGTGGGTCAACTGTCCTGTTTGTTTTTGTTTTGGTGGTCTGACCAGGTTGCTTATTTACTCTTTTTTGAACTGCTTTAGGTGGCGTTTTTAAGACTAATTCTTGCCCTGGATAAATTGCATAGGGCTTTCTTATGTTGTTTTGTGAGGCGATATCTCGGTAGTCATTTCCGGAAAACCAAGCGATTGAAAATAAAGTATCGCCTTTTTGGACAATATACTTGCTGCCTGTGAATCCGTTCTTTTCAAAGTCGCGATAATCTTTCCCTTGGTAGAGTTCGATCACTGGGGCAGGGGTAGAGCGGTTGGAGCAGGCGGATACAAAGACAATTGTTAGACTAAGAGGTAAGATGAAAGCTAGCGCTGAGAAATGTTCTCGCCTTATGTTATTTGCCCATAAACTCGCCAGCTTCTGCATCTGAATTAATCCGGTTTGGTCCCCAACTTTTCTAGAAAAACAACCATAATAGCGCCGATAAGCATCAAAGAGATTGCAGGTATCAGTTGCGCTGGTAGTCCACTGGCAGCCTCATAAGTGGCGGGTAACACGTTGTTCTCTACTAAAGGAATAACTTTTCCGTGACGATTGACCACGCTCTCCACAACTAGTTTCCATGGCCATACTTTGTTTAAAGAACCTAACATAAAGCCCCCAAGTAAGGCCAATGTCATCGTTTTATGTTTTTCAAACATCCAGTGTAAAACTCGAGAAAATGACAATAGACCAACCACACAGCCGCCAGCAAACAGGGCTAGGGTACCAATTTGAAAGGACTTTACGGCAGAAAGAATGGGCATGTACATGCCTAACAATAATAGAATAAAGCTGCCCGATATGCCTGGAAGTATCATTGCACAAATTGCGATCATGCCTGATAGGAATACCATAAGACTGGTAGCTTCAACATGTGTTGGGGTTATAGTCGTGATGTAAAAAGCCGAGATAGCCCCGCAAAGAAAAGCAACTAATATGCTAGCACGCCATTTGTCGATATGTCGCACTACCGACCAAACTGCGGCCAAAATTAAGCCAAAGAAAAATGACCAGAGTAAACTAGGGTAGCTATCGAGTAAAAATATAACAAGGTGTGAGGCGCTAATCACGCTGACTAGAATGCCACCAAAAACACACGCTAGAAAAGCGCCATTGATATGTTGCCAAGCGGCTAAGATTCCTTGTTTAAATAAGATGCTTAGCGCTTCAGGTCCACATTGCTTCAAAGAATAGATTAATTCTTCATAAATGCCTGTCATAAAAGCGATAGTTCCGCCAGACACGCCTGGAATAGCGTCTGCAGCTCCCATCAGAGCACCTTTTAACCCTAGGCCAACAAACTGCTTAGTGTTTCTACTAATTGGTTTCACTAATTTACTTCCTTGGTAATTGACAAACCTTAAATGATATCGCCGGCGACGAGTGGAACAAAACGCACAGATTCCACAATCGTGGTATTGAACTCATCTTTATCACGCACGACCACATGTAGTTTTTGATCGTCGGTTCCAACGGGAATCACTAACATGCCGCCATCATTCAGTTGTTGATAAAGTTCCGTCGGCATATGACTAGCCGCTGCGGTAACGATAATTCCGTCAAAAGGACCTTTATTTGCCCAGCCTTTCCAGCCGTCACCATGTTTCATCGATACGTTGTGCAAATCCAATTGATTCATTCTGCGTTTAGCTTGGAACTGTAAGGCTTTAATTCGTTCAACACTAAACACTTTATTGAACAATTGCGCCAAAATAGCGGTTTGATATCCTGAGCCTGTGCCAATTTCTAATACTGAATGGTTTTGAGCATCAGAACTAAGCAAAAGTTCGGTCATTTTAGCGACTATGTAGGGTTGTGAAATGGTTTGCCCTTGGCCAATCGGTAATGCCGTGTTTTCATAGGCTTTATGATGCAATGCATCTGGCAGAAACAATTCTCGAGGTGTTGCGGCAACGGCCTGCAATACTCGTTGTTCCTGTATACCTTCAGCATGTATCAATTGAGCTAAAGATTGACCTTTTCTAGTGGCGCGTTTCATGTGATTCCTTGTACTTCATCTTATTGTTATGTGATTTCTATATCTAACCATTTTTTCATGTCATTTAGACTATTGTAAGCTGTCATATCTACACTCAAGGGAGTAACAGAGCAACGGTTCTGCGCCACAGCGTAAAAATCGGTTCCCGGGCCTGCGTCTTGTTCTTGGCCTATTGCGCCATACCAATAAACGTCCTGACCCTGAGGGTCTTTATCTTTTACCATGCTTTCAGCCCGATGGCGACGCCCTTGACGAGTCACTTCGATGCCTTGCAGATCTTGGTAGGGAACATCGGGTACATTAATATTAAGAATTTGGTCTGCCGGCAATGGATGTTTGTGCAAACGCTGAATAATTTCTACTACTACTTTGGCTGCTGTTTCAAAGTGTTTACATTCGTGACTTGCTAGTGACACTGCGACAGCAGGTAAACCCATGAATCGCCCTTCTGTTGCCGCCGCGACTGTGCCTGAATAGATAACGTCATCACCTAAATTGGGGCCATGGTTGATCCCAGAAACAACCAAGGTGGGGTCTTTTGCTAGAAACTGGTTTATGCCCAAATGCACACAGTCAGAAGGTGTTCCGTTAACTGCGTAAAATCCGTTATTTTGTTTTTCGATTCGCAACGGTTTTCGTATCGATAGGGCATTACTAAAAGCGCTGCAATTTTCCTCCGGCGCGATCACTGTTACATCATAGAGTTCACTTAAATGGGCGTATAAGGTTTCTAAGCCTTCGGCAAAAAAACCATCATCATTGCTCAGCAGTATTTGCATTTATTAACTCTCTTAATACTGACGTTGCAAAGCATCCTGCAGGCAACGAAAATTGTATATTCAGCGTATCTGAGCTAATTTGCCACTGTAAATTTTGTGGTTTCAAGCAAATAGCTCGACGCTCCTGTTTTAAGCCCAATGCCGCAAGTAATTGACATACGTTGAGTTGTTGCTTTGCGACTTGTTGCTCAAATTCTTTTACTTGACCTTCGGTGGTTAGCTCACCGGTTCCCCACATTGGCGCAGATAATACAATATCATTTTTTTCTAAGCGCAACCGCGTCTCGAGATCTATTTGTTGGGCAATAAAAAAACTATTGCTGCCAGTTAAAATACAGGCCTCGCCAGGTAGTGGTGTAGCATAGGTTTTTTGCAATAACCGTTGGTGTATAAATTCGTTGAATAACCAAGAACGTAACGCTGAAATTGCCATTGAGCGCTTATTTCGATTGCGAATGGTTTCACCGTTTAGCATCGTTTGTGCTAGTAATAAATTTCCCCCCGCCTGATGATGGCGAGATTCACCAAAACGCTGGGCGCCAAAATAATTCGGTACACCATTTTGCTGAATATACTCTAATCTTTGGGTTAACTGTGAAGTATCTGTTATCTCGCGTACAACTAGTTCAAAGCGATTACCTGTTAACGCCCCAACTCGCAGCTTCTTGTTGTGTCGTTGAGATTCAATGATACGCAAACCATCTAATTGTAAGTCTTGCCATTCAAAGGTTTGTTTCCCAGGGGCGTGAACACCGAACCATTGCTGGGTTAATGCGTGTTTGTCTTTGCGCCCAGCATAAGTAATAGCGCGCAAAGGAAGACCGCAAAATTTGGCTAACTGTTCCGCGACAAAAGCGGTGTTTAAACCTTCTTTTTGCACCCACAAATGAATATGCTCACCTTCACCTGTCAGTTCGTATCCGAGTTCTTCACGTACTACAAAATCAGCGAAACTCGATTTAATTGTACCCGATGCGGTTGGCGCCGATTGTTGATGCAGCCAGTGCTCAGTGCCCAAAGCAATCATGTATTGGCTACTTGCAATAACACTACAGCGTGGCAGGCTATGCCTTCTTTTCGACCAGCAAACCCGAGTTTTTCAGTGGTTGTGGCTTTCACATTCACTTGTTCAATATCCACTTGCAAATCGCTACAAATATTCTGCCTCATGGCGGAAATATGCGGCGCCATTTTGGGTGCTTGTGCCACAATCGTCATATCTAAATTAGCCAATTGATAGCCTTTTTGGCGAATCAGGTCATATACATGTTTTAGTAATTCTCGGCTATCTGCACCTGCATAAGCTGAGTCTGTGTCGGGGAAATGCTTGCCAATATCACCTAAGGCGCAGGCCCCTAATAAAGCATCACACAAAGCGTGTAGCGCAACATCACCGTCGGAGTGTGCGACCAAGCCCATTTCATAATCGATGAATTCACCACAAATGACTATGGGGCCTTCACCACCAAATTTATGTACGTCGTAACCATGACCAATTCGCATTGCTATTTTTCCTGAGATAAATAAAACCTCGCCAATGCTAAATCATTGGGACGGGTTATTTTAATATTGCGTTCGCTTCCCTCAACTAAATTAACCGGCCATCCAGCCCATTCCATCGCCGACGCTTCATCGGTGATAGTCACACCTTGCTCTAGTGCTTCAGTGAGTGATTGTCTAAGTTGCTTAAGTGCAAAAAACTGCGGTGTTAAAGCATGCCATAGCCCATCTCTATCGACGGTTTTAGCGACACGATTTGGATGCGCTTGTTGAGCACGTTTCATCGTATCTTTAACCGTATTCGCGAGTATGCCTCCACCATTATTCTTCTCGTAAAGACTGAAAAGTTGGTCCAAATCAGCATGACTTACACAAGGGCGAGCGGCATCGTGAACGGCAATCCAATCTGCATTATTGACTGCGCGTAAACCGGCCAACACTGAATCTGCACGCTCTGAACCTCCGTCCACTCTCGTTATCCATTCTTGCTGACTTAAGGGTAGCAAGTCAAAATAAGGATCCTGCGGATCCAGTGCGATAACAATATGGGAGACTCTAGGATGGGTAATTAACTTTTCAACAGTGTGTTCCAACACAGTTTTATCGCCAATTTTCAAATACTGCTTGGGTTTGTCTGCCTGCATGCGTTTACCGACTCCTGCTGCAGGAACAATTACGCTAAAACTGGGGAAATGTTGAGTCATGGATTCATAAGTCGTTTGCAGTTTAAGTTCGCACTAGTTTGAAATCTATTATGTAGATTTCAAACCAACAAATTTTATATTTTCAATAAATTAGAGTCGGCAGCTTTGCTTTAACTCATTTAATCTTGAGCTGGCAGAATGCGGTAAAATGTCTCACCTTGTTTAATCAATCCTAGCTCATTTCTGGCCCGCTCTTCCATCGCATCTACACCTATTTTAAGGTCGTGAATGTCGGCTAAAAGCAAATTGTTGCGCTGGATTAAATCAGCATTTCTGGCTTGTTGTTCTTCGACTAACTGTTTAATTTCAATATAATCGGGAATACTGTTTTTACCGAACCAAAGACGATATTGCAGTAATAAACATAAACTCACGAGAATTAACGTGATCCATTTCATATTTGTCTGCCCTCGCCACTGCAATAATGTCAATATTATGCCGAGAATCCACAGCCAAAGCCAGCACTAACCCACCATGGAATGATAACTAGTTGCCGAATAATTTATCTTTTAGTTTATCTTTGAGCTTATCTTTTTGTTTTTCAAGGACGTTATTAAACTGCGCGTTTAACATTTCTTCCATGCTGCCCAAATCGCCATCCGCCACACTCTGCCAATCAATCCATTGAGTTAATTGGGCGTTTTTGTCGCCTAAAACATTTTGCGCTTTACTATCAAGTTTAGTGCGCAATTCTCCTAGTTTAGAGGTTTGATCAGCAGTCAGGTTGGTTAACATGGTTTTGCCAATTTGCTGATCTAAATCGGAACTAAAGGAAACATCGGGATGCTCGAAACTGCCAGCAATCTTGGTATTAATGTTAAGGTTGCTCAAGCCGGTTAGGGTTTCTGCGATCACTTTTGTTAGGTTATTGGTGCCTGTTGCGGCCATGCTCAATTGCTTGAAGTCAATGTTACCCGTGCCTTTCATTATGCCATTGGCAACGGCTAAATTACCGCTACTGCCCATTAACGCACTTTCAACTTTGGTTGATAGCTTTTGTTCTTCTAGCAGCGCAATTTCCTGCAGTTTAATGCCTTTCAGATCCCACTCCTGACGTGCAACCATACCGAGATCTGAAAATTCAAAATCTCCGTCTACTTTCAACGATTGCCATAACGAACTCGTGCTTGAATCAATCTTAAAAGTAGTTGGTTGGCCTATTCTGTTATGTTGGTGGGTGATGTTTAACCATTTAGAAGCAATGGTTTCTTGTTGCCATGTAAGGGAAATGTCTGCTTTTTTAACCCAGATGTCTGGGAGTTCAGCGGCATCAGCAAATTCAATCCACTTACCTTCGGCGCGCTGTTGCTGCTGTTCGCTTTGAGCATTGCCCATTAATGGCGCCGCGATTTGGTATGCACTTAATAGATAGTTGCTCCAAACGGCGGCTTTATCGCCAAGGATCATTCGAGTAACGTCTTGAATTGCGCCTTGGTCACCGGCAATCAAATTTTGCAATTGCTTATAATCTTGTCCTGGAGCAGATTTCAGTTCGGCTAACTTGGGAGATAAATCTTTTTGTGCAGCTTTTACTGCCTCGTTGAAGGCCTCAATCTTTTGTTTATCTAGGTTGATTTCTTCCCGTAGGGCATCGAATTGTTTTTTAGCGGCAGCAAGTTTAATTGGATCTTTATAATCTGTTTGGGTAAGAGACTCTATTTCAGTTTTGTAATCTTGAAGTTTCTCTTTACTAGGAAGTTCAGCATATTTTGCTTTTACGTTTTCACTGTGTAGAGCGTATGAGTTCTGAACTTCTTCTATGGCTTTGTCTGTTTTCAAAGGTGAACGGGCTAATATTTCGTCGACACTGGGAATATTTTGCGGATCAACAATCGATTTGGCTCCCGCTTCAATACGTGAAACGTTATAAACACTACCTTCAGTTTCTCGTGGTTGACTAAAAGCCACTCCAGAGATAGTCATATCGTCGATGATAATTTTGTTTAATAACAGCGGCGCTAACTCGATTTGTGCGGTTAGTTTGTCTGCTTGAACTTGGTTATGAGTAGGTTGATTCGGATCGGTTAATTGTATATTTTCAAAAGTAACCCCAAATGGCGAAAAGCTGTGAGATACAGATTCGATATTCACTTCTGCACCTGTGACTTCTTCCAAACCAATGGTCGTT
This sequence comes from Aliiglaciecola lipolytica, assembly GCF_018860635.1. Classification (GTDB taxonomy): domain Bacteria; phylum Pseudomonadota; class Gammaproteobacteria; order Enterobacterales; family Alteromonadaceae; genus Aliiglaciecola; species Aliiglaciecola lipolytica_A. The sequence goes on along the minus strand of NZ_JAHKPT010000025.1, from coordinate 334,549 downwards.
GCCAGTTTTATCCATGTATCTAAAAAAAGAATCAAAATAGCGCTTATTAAGCCTACTATCGCTATAAAGCCTACCAGTCCTTGCCAACGAATAATTTTATTCATGATTAACCTCCAAAGCGCTGATACATTTGATACACACGGCTACCTTTGATGATTTGTAATATTCGCCATTGTTCGACCCATGCTAAAAAGTGTTCACGGTATTTGACGACTAATATACGACTCACAATAAGTACCAAAGGTGATAATGCCAAACTCAGCGCCAGACTGCCCATGGTCAAGGTGTTGTAGAACTGACTTAGCCGGCCAAATCCAGTGTTATAAAAACTCGTCCATATGCTCTGTAAATTTTCGCTGGTTAAAATGGCTTCGCCGATGTTCATCATCATCGGATCGAGTATTAGCGCTAATGCTGAAAACACGCCCCAGGAAAGGATAAATGTGGAAAGGTTGACTCGACAAAATAACACCACAAATAAAATGATCAGATTGTGCAGTTTAATCAGTGGGGTTAGACCGAAAATCATTCCTAACATAATGCCAAAGGCTAGGGACCAAGGGCCGGCATCTGAATGTAAGGCCTTCAATAATTTTGCGAAAACAAACACGTGCAAACTCCTTGTATGAATAATAATTTTCGATTGAAAGTGCAATCACACAAACTAGGCTGTCACTAGAGTGAATATAGCAGCCAAGCTAAAAATGCATTAACTGAGTAAAAATAACCCAGAAAACCTGTGAGACAGGGCTCACAGGTTTGGGTTCATTGTTTTTTGTGATAATTATGCCGCAAATAGCAAATTAATCATCTGACTCTTCTAAGGTCATTAGCTTAGTGTTACCGCCAGATGCAGTGGTATCGATACTAATGGTTTTTTCAGTTAATAACCGTTGAATAAGATTGTCAGAATACTCAGAAGTGATGACAGGTAAAATAGCGCCTTCACGCTGAGCCAATTTTTGCGCCAAATACGCCTTGCTATGACTTTGACTATCTATTACCACACCGGCAAGTTGCGGCGCATCTAATAGCGCTTGCAAATGGGATAATTTAGCTACCTGAAGTACCGCTTCTGGTGCGCCAATTGAACGCCATTTGTTAACGAATTCGGTGGCTTCATCGTAAAACAAATCAGAAACAACCGCGATTACTACGTTACCTGTAGCCAACGCAGTTACAATAGATAATGCCCAATATTCAAATGTTACCTGCTCATCGGCATAACATAACAGCACTCCTCTTGGTTCTAGATAGAGGGTATTGGATTCACCTGTTGGTCCTGGCAACTCAGTAGGCGCTTTGAGCATTTTTTGAATTTTAATCAGTTGAGCTCTAGAAACCGCTAAAGTTTGATCTAAATCTTCAGCCAAATCATCGAGAATATCGACTCTTGCTAGCTTAGCAAGTAGCTGTCGAACCCAAGAAATACGAGAAGTAAGATTAGTCGAACGCCAATCAAATTCTGCCTCTGCGGCATTATTCATTATTTTCAGCGCACCGCTTTCATCAATCCCTGATGCTTCAAAAACTTGTTGAATTTGTAATTCATCTTTGACTTCACTCTTCAACGGAGTGGCTTTTTCGATCATCAATCTAGGTAGATAATTAGGGCCACCTGCTTTAGGTCCAGTGCCGGACAGTCCTCTGCCGCCAAAAGGTTGAACACCAACAATCGCACCAATCATATTGCGGTTGATGTACACATTACCTGCACGGGACAAGCGACCTAATTCCATGGCCTTTTCATCAATTCTTGAGTGCACGCCCATGGTTAAGCCAAAGCCTGTTCCATTAATTTGTTGAATGACATTAAGGGTGTCTTTTTCTTTAAAGCGAACAATGTGCACACAAGGACCAAACACTTCTCGGGTTAACACATCGATGTTATCAATTTCATATAATTTAGGTGTGAAATAGAAACCGTTTTTACAATCTTCCGGCAAAGGTGCGTCGTAAAGTAACTTCGCTTTTCCTTGCATATCAATAACATGCTGCTGCAGACTGTTTAGCGCTTTTTGGTCAATAACAGGACCAATATCGGTAGATAGCATGGATGGGTCGCCGACTCTTAGCTCTTGCATGGCACCAATTAACATTTCAATAATGGTATCGGCAATGTCTTCTTGTAAAAATAATACTCGCAATGCGGAACAGCGTTGTCCGGCACTTTGAAATCCAGATGCGATAACATCATCAATAACTTGTTCTGGCAGCGCTGTTGAATCAACAATCATGCAGTTTTGACCACCAGTTTCTGCAATCAGTGGCACCTGTTCAGTGCCTCTGTTAGCTAGTTCTTTGGCGATTAAGCTACCGGTTTGCGTTGAGCCGGTAAATATCACTGCTTTAATCCGTGAATCAGGGAGTAGCACATCGCCAATAACCGGACCTTTATTCACAAGGGTTTGCAATGTACCTTTTGGAAGTCCAACGTTTTCCATCAGTTCCACCGCTCGAATGGCGATCAAACTGGTTTGTTCTGCAGGTTTGGCGAGTACCGTATTTCCTGTAACCAAAGCCGCAACTACTTGCCCTAAGAAAATGGCTAACGGGAAGTTCCAAGGGCTTATGCACAGCACTACACCCCGAGGGCTAAGTCGATTATCTTCAGATAACTCTTCAGCTCTTGCTGCATAATAGCGACAAAAATCAACGGCTTCACGAATCTCATCGATGGCGTCTTGGGCTATTTTCCCCGCTTCTTTTAAGCATAATGCCATTAATTCATCGGAGTTACGCTCAAGTGCGTCAGCAGTGCGTCTTAATATTTCTGCTCTGGTTTCGACGGGCGTGTTTGACCACTTTTGAAAAGCGCGTTCGGCTAATTCCAACTTATGTTTTATTTGCTCAGGTGAGTCATACACCAAGTGGCCGATAGCTTCATCTTGCTTGGCTGGATTTCGAACCACATGGATGGTCTCATTTTCTTCTGGCTGAGCAACATAATTTTCTGACTGCCAACGATCAAGGGCTAATTTAAGCGGCGCAATATGATTGATATCGGTTAAATCTAGGCCTTTCGAATTAGCCCGTTCAGCACCGTATAAATCTATCGGTTTAAGAATTTGCTGGTTATATTTGAATTTTAATCGTTGGGTTTTTTCAACCGGATCTTCGAGCAAGTCTTCAACCGGTTTGCTGTCATCTACAATGGCGTTTACAAACGATGAGTTAGCCCCATTTTCCAATAGTCTTCTGACTAAATAGGCTAACAAATCTTCATGTTCACCAACGGGCGCGTAAACACGACATTGTACTTTTTCTTCAACCACAATTTGGTCATATAAACTATCGCCCATGCCATGAAGACATTGGAACTCGAAACCTTCTTTATCGTCTCCAGCCAGTTCTAGAATAACCGAAGCTGTGTATGCGTTATGCGTAGCAAATTGCGGGTATATGGTGTCTTTGTACGCTAACAAGCGGTTTGCACAGGCGTGGTATGAAACATCTGTGGATGATTTACGAGTAAAGACCGGAAAGTGTTCCAAACCAGCTTGTTGGGCATTTTTTATTTCCGTATCCCAATAGGCACCCTTCACTAGTCGTACCATCATAGTGCGGCCCGTTTTTAAGGTTAAGTCTCTGAGCCAATCAAGTACATATAAAGAGCGTTTCTGGTATGCCTGAACAGCTAAACCGAAGCCGCTCCAATCACCTAAATCTGGATCTGAAAATACTTTTTCAATGATATCTAACGAGATATCTAAACGATCTGCTTCTTCTGCATCTACCGTTAAACCAATGTCATAATCTTTGCACAACATACATAGTTGTTTTAAAAGTTTAGGAATGACCTCCAACACTTCTTCACGATTGGTAAATTCATAACGAGGATGAATGGCTGATAATTTTACTGAAATACCCGGGCTGCGCTTAGGCCCCTTTTTGTTGGCAGCTTTACCAATTGCATGAATAGCTTCTTCATAAGCATCGTAATATGCCTGAGCGTCCTTAGCGGTGCGCGCCCCTTCACCAAGCATGTCATATGAATACACATAACCTTGTTGTTCTTTTTCGGCGGCCCGTTTCAATGCATCATCAATGTTTTCACCCATGACGAACTGTTTGCCCATTACCTTCATCGCAATGTTCATGGCTTTACGAATTACCGGCTCACCCATTTTTCCAAGGGTTTTTTTCAATAGACCGATGCTGTTGCGTTTACGATGATCGGTATATGAGACCATGTTGCCCGTTAGCAACAAGCCCCAAGAAGAAGCGTTCACAAAAATCGAATCACTGGTGCCTAAGTGTGAACTCCAAGCACCTTTTGAAAGTTTGTCACGGATTAACGCATCTTGTGATTTTTTATCGGGCACCCGCAATAGCGCTTCTGCTAAACACATCAGCACGACGCCTTCAGCCGTCGACAATGAATATTCATTTAGCAGCGCATCTACACCGCCGTGTCCCTCTTGTTCACGGCGTATACGCAAAACCATTTTTCGAGCACGTTCCCAAGCCCGACTGCGGGCTCCGACAGATACTTCTGCATCAGGCAGAATATGATCCACAGCCAAATTTTCGTCTATACGATAAAAATCTCTTATCTTTTGTCGAATTGGACAACTAGTAACCAAATTACCTTGAAAAAGCATACTGTACCTCCGTTAAGGGATTAGCGATTAATAATCGGGCGAGTGTATAGATTGATAGAGTGTAAATACAGTCAAAATGTAGACGTGTTTATACCACTTTGGAAGAAGAAGCGTCGGTTCGATACTAAAAGGATATTACGCTGAAGATTGGCGTTGGGATCAAACATCAATGCACTCCGTTTGAGGAGTGCATTTTTCATACTAAATAATTACATCCATTGGTCACTGCGTTTACGCTTTTTCGGTAAATAGGCAATGATTACACCCAGCAGAATACTCACTAACGCGATAATGCCGCCTCGAGTGAACCACTTCATTTGGGCACTTTGATCTAGCATATCTAGTTCTCTTTGCAGTTTCTGAGTTTCTTTCTTTTGACTTTCTAAGTCTTTAACTAACACCTTGTTTTGGCTAGTTAAATCAGAAAGCTGCTGACTCAATAAATCATTTGATTTGTTAAGTTGCGCAATTTGAGAGGTAGATTGTTTGGCACTCTGTTGCAGTCCGGGAACGAGTTCACGAATGCTTTGTTCATTGCTAACATACTGAGATTCTACCCACCCAGTGCGCTGTTTATCATCGATCACTTCGGTGAATCCAGTCTCTTTATTCTCTTGTAAAACCGTAATACGTGTACCGGCTGTAATCGAGCCTAGAATACGGTAATTCCTAGTCGGACCGGTATGCATAAATGCAGATAGGTCGTCAGTGATATAGCGAATATCACCAGAGCTGTCGTTAGGTTCTTGCTGTGCACTTACGTTGCTAATTGCCAACGTGAAAATAATAAAAATTGTGGTTGAAAGCTTGCCCATAATTCATCAATGTTAAATATAAATTTAGACAAATGGTATGGTCTTGTATTCCCAAAGGCAAGTCATGGTTTGATTGATTGCCTTGGTTTGTTGTTCGGAGTATTGTTTATGCCATTGATTACCCGCTAATTTATCCTCTCATTGGACATGTGTTTTAATGGAAAAAGAAATTGAATTAAAGTTGTTATTGCCCGATGGCATTGACGAATCTGACTTATTATCGACCTTGGGACAGTTTTCAGCGAATATTGAAACGTCCGAATTTACCTTGTTTAATCAATACTTTGATACTCCTGAATGGTTGTTAAGTGCGAATGGCATAGGGTTACGGGTTCGAAGTAGTGATAAAGGTATTGAACAAACGGTTAAGACTGCTGGCAAAAGTATCGGCGGTTTGCATCAGCGCCCTGAATATAATGTTTCCATAGATTCATTGTCTCCCTCTTTAGAATTATTTGATCCCAGTATTTGGCCTCGAGATATTTCAGTTGCTGAACTACAAGAAAAGATCATCCAGATTTTTCACACTGACTTTAAACGTAAAGCCTATTTACTGCGGTTATCCGACGGCACTGATGTAGAATTGGTGTTGGATAAAGGCTCAGTAAGCACTGCCGATAATAGCGCCGACATTTGTGAAATAGAGTTGGAACTGAAAAGTGGTGATGTTGCCGTGTTATTTGATATCGCAGAAAAAATGGCAACTTTAGCACCTAGTCAATTGTGTAATTTAAGTAAAGCAGGGCGCGGCTTTACCCTTGCCCGTAATGCTATTGCGCCAGAACCTCAAAAAATTAGCAGTGTCACTTTATCAGATTCGGATGATTGTGAAAGCGGCTTTATTAAAGGCTTAGGCTACGCGTTGTCGTTCTGGCAAAAAGCTGAATATCGCTACATGCAAACCAAAAAAGTCACTGATTTAATTGATATATACGTAGGTTTGCGATTAACCAGAGATTGTGTGCACATATATTCCAAAGCGCTCCAATGCAAAGCCATAGAAGATCTCAGCAGAGCGCTTAACTTGCGGTTAAATAAGTGGGCTTGGATTGAACAGTTAAAAAGTATTCGAGCGTTACGTTCAAAACGCGGAATGTATAGTAAACGTTTAGCTCAGCATGATGCATTGGTCAGTTATTTACGAGGATTACAAGATGGAACACTAAATCTATCTCGTCCCCATTATTTAATTACCCACCAAGATAATTCGTTATTGCAACTTGGTTTATCGCGACTACTTGTGACTTGTCCTTGGCGACAAAAATCTGATGCCCACACTAAACCGCTAAAAGAACATGCAGAGGCAGTTTTGCAGCAAAAATGGCAGAGCGTATTGGCTGGTATCAACGCCGAAGTTGGCAGCATGGAAGAGTATCTGCAACATTATGAACAGTTACTTAGTGCGTTAAACACTGATTTGCTGTTAGGGTCGTGTTTGGATAACTATCGACGCCAGCCATTTCTTGATCCTTGGAGCGATGTGTTGGAGGGCATACAGGAATTACGCAAACTCAATGTGTTTCAAACCAAGCTATTGGATTCAGATGTGGAAGATAAATCTGAGCTTTTGCAATGGAGTGAGGTTAAGAAAAACAGTCTTCTGACCGTTATAGAGTTAAGTAAAGGAGTGGCAATGTCTATGGAAACATATTGGTGAATACGTAATGGGTGATATGAGTCTCTATCAAATCGCGATTAGCTCAATGCTAGTTGGCTGGTTTATTGGGCTTATTTTAGTCTGGGTTCGTTACGAGCAATTTCCCCACGCCAAATTAATTTTAACCGCCATCTTGGTGTGGCCATTGCTACTTTTAGACGAGTGGTTAAAGTTATCAGGATATCAATCTCAACTTAATTTTTTGGTAGGCTCCTCGCCATTCTTTTCGGCGTTAATCATTGCCTGTTTAGTACTGAGTATCCGACAACTTACGTTGGCAAAGTTTGCCAATAATAATGTCCTATTTTTTATACCCACAGTGCTGCTTTTAGCTGGGCAGTTACCACTTTGGTTAGCACCAACGGAGCTCAGAATTGGGATGCTACAGTCGCCGCCGATGGGTGACATATTGCTAAATTGGCCGTTCTATGCGACCTATTTATTCAGCGCCTTCGTGACATTAAGTTTTGCGGTTCACGCCGCTGAATACCTTGCTTCTTATCATTATTACTTATCAGATCAAGTAGTTGATATCGATATTTTCGAAATGCGTTTTACCAGCAACGGCTGTTATGTATTAATGTTTACCGCATTTTTATCTATTTGTGTCATCGGCTTAGCCGCCTTTGATTTGTTGCCTATCATTGTGCAATGGCAAACCTTAGTGAATATGCTAAATGCGACTGGATGTTTGTATTTGATATTACTTCTGGTGCAAAACCGAAAATACTCTCCCACACCTTTTGCCTATTCACAAATGGATAAAGGGAACTACTCTGAGGATCAGCTCAGGCATACTTTAAAACAAGCGGAAAAAGCGATCATTCAGCATAAAGCCTATAAACGCAAAGGACTTCGTATTAAACAGGTTGCAGACGCAGCACAAGTAGAACCCGCTGCCTTAGCATTGGCCACCAGATTCGTGTTGAAACGAAATTTTCGTGCATTTGTCTATCATTATCGATTGGAATACGCGAAAAAGGTGCTTATGCGCACTGATCAAAAGGTGACTAGTGTGGCCAAGCGACTAGGGTTTAATTCCGAAAAGTACTTGAGCAATGTATTTGTTAGATACATAGGCTTAATGGGCAATCGAGATAAAAACAAAAGTGCAGGACCTGTCAAAGTCAATCCACCTAAGACCGCAAAGTAACTCGCCTGACAATCTGTTTTGTGGTTTTTTTCGTTTGATATAATTAATCGATTAAAGTAATCACATTTAAACATTTAAGTTCAATCAGTTCTGTGTGTACACTCAATCTTGTTTTTGAGAATAATTACGAAAACCAACATTTAATGAGATCTACTACAAAATAACGAGTAGTCGTTCGAGTGACAATCAATCAGCTATGCTGAACAATCTCGAACCCTTAAAGCGTTAAATCTGAATGGCTGGAAAATATCTGTTATTTAGCTTGATGGGAATGATGGACTATCTTTAAAGATTTACACTAGTAGTTCTTGCCAATAATCTAATGGGAAAAATATGAAAGCATCAGATTTATTTGTACAAGCATTAGAAGCGGAAGGGGTCGAATACGTATTCGGTATCCCTGGCGAAGAAAACCTCGATTTATTAGAATCCTTAAGAAAGTCACCTATCAAACTAATTCTTACCAGACATGAGCAAGGTGCAGGCTTCATGGCCGCAACATATGGCCGTTTAACTGGAAAAGTCGGTGTGTGTTTATCCACCCTTGGCCCTGGTGCGACTAACCTAGTGACACCAGCAGCTTATGCGCAACTTGGTGCTATGCCGATGTTGATGATTACTGGCCAAAAACCAATTAAAACCAGTAAACAAGGTCGCTTTCAGGTAATAGATGCGGTTGATATGATGCGTCCTTTAACCAAATACACCACCCAAGTGGTGAGTGGTGATCGCATTCCATCCATAGTTCGTGAAGCATTTCGATTGGCCCATGAAGAGCGTCCTGGTGCTGTTCACATTGAATTGCCGGAAGATATTGCCGCTGAAAAAACCAACGCAAAATTAATCAAAGCTAGCGCCGTAAGACGTCCCATCGCTGAAGATAAGTCGATTGACGGTGCGGTTAACATGATAGAGACAGCTAAGTCACCGGTTTTACTCATTGGTGCTGCTGCAAACCGTAAACTCACCGCTAAGATGCTCAAAGAGTTTGTTGAAAAAACCGGTATTCCTTACATCACCACACAGATGGGGAAAGGGGTTTTAGATGAAAGCGGTAAATTGTTCATGGGCAATACCGCATTATCCGATGGTGACTTTGTACACCGAGTGATTTCACGCGCTGATTTGATCATTAACGTCGGTCATGACGTGGTAGAGAAGCCGCCATTTTTCATGGGTAATGATGGCAAAAAAGTCATTCATATTAATTTCGCCTCCGCTGCGGTTGATCCTGTGTATTTCCCTCAATTGGAAGTGGTCGGTGATATTGCCAATAGCATTTGGCAAATTAAACAAAAAATTACGCCATCCAATAATTGGAAACTTGATTTTTATAGCGATGTTCATGATGCATACATTGCTCATCGTAAAGTGTCAGAAGATGATGACCGTTTCCCTATATTGCCGGAACGTTTTGTACGAGATATTCGTACCGCAATGCCAAAAGACGGCATAGTGACCCTCGATAACGGCGTATATAAAATTTGGTTTGCTAGGAACTATCCTGCTTATCTACCCAATACATTGTTGCTTGATAATGCTTTGGCAACAATGGGGGCAGGGCTGCCGTCAGCTATGGCGGCTAAGATTGTAAACCCCGATAAATCGGTTATTACCGTGTGTGGTGATGGTGGTTTCATGATGAATAGTCAAGAAATGGAAACCGCAGTGCGCCTTAAATTGCATATAGTGGTGATTATTTTACGTGACGATGCGTATGGAATGATCAAATGGAAACAAGCGCATATGGAGTTTGATAATTTTGGTTTGGATTACGGTAATCCCGATTTTGTTAAATACGCTCAAAGCTATGGTGCCAAAGGCTGGCGGATTGATTCAGCCGAAGAATTGTTACCAAGAGTACAGGCTTGTTTAGCTGAGCCAGCTGTACATCTAATTGATGTGCCTGTTGACTATTCTTTGAATGACCAAACATTAAATAAAACCATTCGCGAACTTAGCCAAAAACTATAGGAACAACCATGTTACAAAAAGCTTATCCTTATTATTTAGCGAATAAAGCCGTTTATGCCAATCAAGATTTAGTTGTAACTAACAAGTACACAGGCGAAGCTGCTACTACAGTGGCAATGGCCAAAGCTGATGTGATTGACCAAGCAATTGAAGCTGCAGATAAAAGCCAAGCTGCGTTAACGGCAATGAAGCCATACGAGCGTCAAGCGATATTAAATCACTGTATAAAACGTTTTGAAGAGCGCTTTGAAGAGCTGGCATATGCTTTGTGTATTGAAGCCGGTAAGCCAATTAAAGATGCTCGAGGCGAAGTGACGCGCTTAATTGATACTTTCCGTATTGCGGCTGAAGAATCCGTCAGAATCAGTGGCGAAGTGATGAATTTGGAAATTACCCCTCGCGCCAAAGGCTATCAGGGGATGTATAAAAAAGTTCCGATTGGTCCATGTTCATTTATTTCCCCGTTTAACTTTCCGTTGAATTTAGCGGCTCACAAAGTTGCTCCTGCATTGGCTGTTGGTTGTGCTTTTGTGTTGAAACCAGCAAGTCGCACGCCATTAGGTGCATTGATTATTGGCGAAATCTTGGCTGAAACTGATTTGCCAGAAGGTGCGTTTTCAATCTTGCCTTGTAGTCGTGACGGAGCTGATCTGTTTACAACCGATGACAGATTTAAGTTACTTAGTTTCACCGGTTCTCCTGATGTGGGTTGGGATCTTAAAGCTCGCGCAGGCAAGAAGCCGGTAATACTTGAACTAGGTGGTAACGCTGGTTGTATTGTTGATCATGATACTGATTTAGATGATGCCATTGAACGCATTGTATTTGGAGCTTATTACCAGTCTGGTCAAAGTTGTATTAGTGTGCAGCGAGTATTAGTGCATGAATCTATTTATGCTGATTTTAAAAAGCGTTACGTCGAAAAAGTCGCGAATTTGGTGCATGGCGATCCGCTAAGTGAAGATACATTTATCGGCCCTATGATTTCAGAATCTGAAGCAACTCGTCTTGATGATTGGATTGCCGAAGCCAAATCTAAAGGTGCTAGTGTATTATGTGGTGGCAAACGTGACGGAGCTATGCTGCAGGCAACTGTCTTAGAAAACGTACCAAGCGATGCCAGCATTAGCGCTGATGAAGCCTTTGGCCCAGTGTCAATTATCGCTCCTTTTAGTGATTATGACGATGCTCTAGAAGAAATTAACAATAGCCAATTTGGCCTGCAAGCGGGTGTTTTCACGCGAGATATCTATAAAGCGCATAAAGCATGGGATGTGTTAGATGTTGGTGGTGTCGTAATTGGTGATGTTCCAAGTTGGCGAGTAGACAACATGCCATATGGTGGTGTTAAAGAGTCTGGATTAGGTCGTGAAGGTATTCGCTTTGCTATTGAAGACATGACAGAGCTACGTTTGATGGTATTGAGAACGCCTCAATAATTGTATAATTAAGTGACTAGTCCTGAAATAGGTTGATTCTTATTTCATTTGAAACGCCCGGTGAATTTCATCGGGCGTTTTGTATTTAACGGCCAAGTGTCATCGTCGACTATGCTATGTCTCAACAAGTTCAGCCAGCATAACCTTTGCTTGCTCGAGATTTTGTGGTTTGTAGAGTAATAATTCGCCTTTCCCATTTGGTCGACAACCGCCAATTTAAAACCGCGGAAATAGTCACCTCGAGTAGTCTTAACGGGAATTTCATTGCACTGTCCCAAACCAATTCGAAAAGTGTCAACAGTATTTAGGACGGCTCACACAGCGTAACCCTAACTTCGCCGTTGTTTTTGGAGGGGAAGTTTATTACTCGCTGGTTTTACTTGTTAAATCAAATGAATGTGTTTATATTACTGCACTCTTGTCGGAGTGCTAGCACGATTTAGTTGACTAAGTTGTGTGGGCTGAGACCGTTTATTCGGGATCCGTTGAACCTGATCGGGCTAGTACCCGCGAAGGAAACAAGCGTAACGCTGTAACCATTAAGGCGCTTTTATTGCGGCTTAATCTTACCGCTTATTTTGCCAATTTGGGGGCTATTCTAGGTTGTTAGACGCAATCTGCCCTTAATAAGATAATTGGCGCTTTTCAACACCAAACCTCTCCAGACAAGCAACTTCATTTTTTAACAATATGAGAGATTGCTAATGTCAAATCGTCGTCAAACTCGCGCTAATGCGAAACAATTTATAGATAACTTTACACCTTTTTCCTACCCCAATTCGAACAAAATATATTTATCAGGCAAGCAACACGATATTCGTGTGGGTATGCGCGCAATAACACAAACAGATACGATTTTAGGTGGTAGTAAAGAGGCCCCTATCACCCAACAAAATCCGGATATTCTGGTGTATGACTGCACAGGGCCCTATTCGGATCCTAAGGCTCAAATCAATTTACACCAAGGTTTAAACAAACTGCGTCGCGACTGGATCCTGCAACGGCAAGACGTTGAACAGTTAAAGCAAGTCAGCTCTGAGTTCAGTCAAGAGCGCATCGCCGACGATGGTTTCGAGCACTTGAGGTTCAACCGCTCAGTGAAACCATTAAAAGCCAAATCTGGCAAACGTGTAACTCAAATGCACTATGCCAAAGCGGGAATCATTACTCCAGAAATGGAATATATTGCAATCCGTGAAAATATGGCCAGAGAAGATGTAACAGACCCTGTTTTGCGTCAAAAAGCCCAAGGTAATGCCTTCGGTGCTCTAGTGGGACAACCTATCACCGCAGAATTTGTGCGCCAAGAAGTAGCACGAGGACGTGCCATTATCCCAGCCAATATTAACCATCCTGAATCCGAACCTATGATCATTGGACGTAATTTTTTAGTTAAAGTGAATGCCAATATTGGAAACTCTGCGGTTACTTCTTCCATCGAAGAAGAAGTTGAAAAATTAGTTTGGTCAACACGCTGGGGAGCTGACACAGTAATGGACTTATCCACGGGACGCTATATCCACGAAACCCGTGAATGGATTATTCGTAATTCCCCTGTCCCTATTGGCACAGTTCCTATTTACCAAGCGCTGGAAAAAGTAAATGGCGTGGCCGAAGACCTCACATGGGAAGTCTTCCGTGACACATTGATAGAACAGGCTGAGCAAGGAGTAGACTACTTTACTATCCACGCTGGGGTATTGCTGCGTTACGTACCAATGACCGCGAAGCGCTTGACGGGCATAGTGTCACGGGGCGGTTCGATTATGGCGAAATGGTGTTTATTCCATCACCAAGAAAGCTTTTTATATGAGCATTTTCAGGAAATCTGCGAAATATGCGCCGCCTATGATGTCTCTCTGTCATTAGGCGATGGTATGCGCCCTGGGTGTATCGCCGATGCTAACGATGAAGCACAATTTTCCGAGTTAGAAACCTTAGGAGAGTTAGTCAAAATAGCTTGGCAATATGACGTGCAAACCATAGTTGAAGGCCCAGGCCACATTCCAATGCAATTGATCAAACAGAACATGGACAAACAATTGCAAATTTGTAGCGAAGCGCCTTTTTATACCCTTGGCCCGCAAACAACCGACATAGCTCCAGGCTACGATCACTTTACCTCTGGCATTGGCGCAGCGATGATAGGTTGGTATGGGGTGGCCATGTTGTGTTATGTCACTCCTAAAGAGCATTTAGGGTTACCCAATAAGGAAGATGTTAAACAGGGTTTGATTGCCTATAAAATTGCTGCTCATGCGGCTGATGTGGCCAAGGGCCACTTAGGCGCACAGATCCGCGACAATGCGCTATCGAAAGCTCGTTTCGAATTCCGTTGGGAAGACCAATACAACCTTGGTTTAGATCCCGATACTGCAAGACGTTATCACGACGAAAGCTTACCCCAAGAGTCTGCCAAGGTGGCACATTTTTGTTCCATGTGCGGGCCTAAATTCTGCTCCATGAAAATTACTCAAGACGTGCGCGAATATGCCGCCAAACAACAAGTTCAGATAGAGCAAGATGCCTCACGTTTGCAATTGAGCAAAGCTGGATTGAGTCCGCAGGAAATAGCATCTGCAATGCTTCAAAAATCGAAAGAATTTAAAGCCCAAGGTGCTCAGGTCTATACCCCCATCAATGAACAAACCGTTCGGGAGTCTGAATAAATCATGGGTGTTTATGTAAGCACGAGCAATGTAAGCACGAACATCGACTCGAATAAGTTGCAGTCTGCTACTCGCCCCATTGTTTGGTCTATTGCTGGCTCAGATAGTGGCGGTGGCGCTGGCATTCAGGCTGATAGTCTAACCATTAACGACTTGGGAGGGCATGCATGCACAGTTGTGAGTGCCATCACCGCTCAAAACTCACAACACGTTCAAGGGATCACCGCTACCCAAACAGCCATGCTCATAAAGCAACTGGATTGCTTATTGGAAGATATTCCTCCGGCGGCAATTAAGATTGGTATGTTAGCCAACGCTGAGCAAATTCGATGTATCAGTGAATGGCTTGCCAGCAAGTTGGCATCCTATGAACAAACCAATAATTTGCAAATTCCAGTGATTTGGGATCCTGTGATGGTATCTACTAGCGGTCAAACTTTATCAAGGTATAAGCAACCAAGTTCGTACTCCGCTTATTTGAAACTGGCAAAATACGTTACTCTGATAACCCCTAATCGATATGAGTTAGGCGTATTACTGGAACTAAGCCAGTTACCTAATCACGCTCAACAGGAGGAACTAACAAATCTCGACAATCTCGCCAACTTTCTTGGCTGTAACATACTGTACACCGGTGGAGACGTTCGAAATAGTGAGTCACATAACGCCGCTTTAGCAATCAGTGCAACAAAAGAAAGTGCTTTGTACAGTAGCGCTTTAGATCACGGCAGTGCAATTGATTGGTTAGCGGCTAAAGCGATTCCATTTACCTCACCTGAGCACCAACATCAGCGAATTGGCTTTAGTAGCCCTCGTGTCGTAACCCAACATAATCACGGCACCGGCTGTACCTTATCCAGCGCCATAGCCACGGCCATGGCCGTTGGCTATCCATTATTAGATGCGATTGTGGTTGCCAAAGCATATGTGCATCAAGGACTAACCTATGCATACCCAGTAGGCAAAGGACCGGGAGTTTTAGCGCGTAAAGGCTGGCCGCAAAATCTGGAGCACTTTGCCAAGATCATTGTGCCTAAATATCCAAACATAAACCAAGCCAATGAGCTTAGTTTTGCCAACGTCCAGCAGCCCTTGCAGGTCTATCCAGTGACCCAGTCCATAAATATACTCAAAGACGTATTAAAAGGCGGGGCACGGACCGTGCAATTACGTTTGAAAAACTCATCTAGTGTTGTTTACTCTGAACAGCAACTTGAACAGGCCATACAAGCGGCAGTTGCGTTAGGTCGGCAATATCAAGCGCAGGTATTTATTAATGACCATTGGCAATTGGCGATTAAACATGGGGCATTTGGCGTGCATTTGGGCCAAGAAGATTTATTGCAAGCAGACTTGTCGCAAATCGCAGAGGCCGGTTTAGCATTGGGATTGTCCTCCCATGGATATTTTGAATTGTTGCTGGCGCAACAAATGTCGCCCAGTTATTTGGCCATCGGCCATATCTTTAGCACGCCAACCAAATCAATGCCTTCTCAACCTCAAGGACTGAATAAACTTGAAAAGTATTGCACCTTGATGGGTGATCGCATGCCCCTTGTCGCCATTGGTGGCATAGATCACACTAACCTTTGTGCATTAAAACAAACTCAAGTGGCCGACGTCGCCGTTGTGCGCGCCATCGAAAAAGCAAGTGAGCCAGGAAAAAGCTGGCAAAAACTACAACAAATATGGCAGGCAATGTGATGACAAACAAAAACATAAACGTCAGCACAAACAAAGATACGACTGATACCTTGAGCGACAATCAGTTTATTCAATATTACCGACAAATATTATTGTCTCAAGTTGGCGAGCATGGTCAGCA
Organism: Aliiglaciecola lipolytica; assembly: GCF_018860635.1. GTDB lineage: Bacteria > Pseudomonadota > Gammaproteobacteria > Enterobacterales > Alteromonadaceae > Aliiglaciecola > Aliiglaciecola lipolytica_A. The sequence goes on along the minus strand of NZ_JAHKPT010000025.1, from coordinate 318,413 downwards.
GAATTTGCTCAATCAACATGTTATCGTAGTGGGTATGGGGGGACTAGGCTGTCATGTCAGCCAGCAATTAAGTGCTGCGGGAATCAGGCATCTTTACCTCATTGATGACGATGTGGTTGAATTGTCTAACCTGCCTAGACAAATTCTGTTTGATGCGAGCTCCATTGGCACACATAAAGTCATTTGTGCGGCTGAAAAAATCACCGCAATGAATCGTGATACACAAGTACGTTATTACTGTCAAAAGTTTACCCACACCTTTGCTCAGCATTTATTGCATAACAATGTTGACCTGCAACAAGCCCACCAAACTGGTCAGTTAAGCATACTTGATTGTTCAGACAACATGCCCACGCGGCAATTAATTAATGCTTGGTGTGCAGCTCACTTTATCCCGTTGATTAGCGCATCAGTAGCGGTTTTTTCCGGTCAACTATTGGTGATTGATGGCCAAGTCGCCCCTCAAAGAGGCTGTTACAACTGCTTTTTCACCAGCAATTCAAGCACCCAAGGCTGTGCTAATTTAGGGGTACTTGGTCCTAGCGTTGGCATCATGGCCAGTATGCAGGCGCTGGCGACTATCAAACATATGTTAAAGCTTGATACAGAGCTTAAATATTTGCACATTTTTGATGGCTTACAACTAAGCTGGCGTCAGCTAATTCGTCACCGAGATCCACATTGCAAAACCTGTGGACATTGGCCGAAGCGCCCACAAAATCAACTTTCCCCGCCGCTTCAAACCACTCAATGCGAGGTAACCTTATGATCAACCTTTATCTAAATGAACGCCCTTTACAGGTCGAAAAAAATAGTAATTTACAACAGGTTTTAGAGCTTGGTATGCCATCACTTGCTGCTAAATTAGACAACATTGCGGCAGTTCACAATCAACATTTGGTGCCGCAAAGCCAGTGGCAGATAACTATCTGTCATGAAAATGATCACATTGAAATATTTAGCGCTGTGGCGGGAGGTTGAGGAATGTTAACAATAGCAGGACAGCGTTTTTCTTCGCGTTTATTTAGTGGCACCGGAAAATTTTCCAGTAGTCAGGTGATGTTAGATGCATTGCACGCATCAGGAACAGAGTTAGTCACTCTGGCGATGAAACGTATTGATTTAAAACATGGCACCGACAATCTAATAGAACCCTTAACAAAGATGGGAGTGAAGTTATTACCCAATACATCAGGGGCCAGAAATGCACAAGAAGCTATTTTTGCCGCTCAACTTGCCCGTGAGATGTTACACACCCACTGGATAAAATTGGAAATTCACCCAGATCCCAAATATTTAATGCCCGATCCCATAGAAACCCTAAAAGCCGCAGAAACCTTGGTGAAACAGGGGTTTGTTGTGATGCCTTACGTACACGCAGACCCCGTGTTGTGTCGGCGTCTAGAGGAAGTTGGTTGTGCAGCTGTAATGCCACTAGCAAGTCCCATTGGTAGTAATCAAGGTTTACTGACCAAAGCATTCTTACAGATCATTATTGAACAAGCTAAAGTACCTGTAGTCATCGATGCAGGCCTAGGTAGTCCTTCAGATGCCACTGCGGCAATGGAAATGGGCGCCGATGCCGTATTAGTTAATACCGCGATTGCTTCAAGCCAACAACCTGTCACTATCGCCCAGTGTTTTCGTCACGCCGTTATCACTGGACGCAAAACTTATCATGCGGGGTTAGCACGGGTTTCGAACCAGGCCAGCCACACTAGTCCATTAACGGGGTTTTTAAATGAGCTTTGTTGATATATATAAAGAATTAGATTTAACCGCCTTACAACTGGCGTTACATAGCGCCACCACCAGAGATGTTGAGCGAGCATTGCAACATCCAAGGGGAAATCTTCATGCTTTAATGGTGTTATTGTCGCCAGCAGCCACTCCCTATCTGGAACAAATGGCGCAGCAAGCCAAAGCAATTACCTTACAACGCTTTGGTCATAATATTCAGCTGTTTGCGCCCATGTATCTGTCTAACTTGTGTGCAAATGAATGCGATTACTGTGGTTTTACCCTAAGCAATAAAATCAAACGAAAAGTGTTATCTACCCAAGAGATAGCGCAAGAAATCAATATTCTTAAAGATCGCGGTTTCGATTCTCTATTGTTGGTTACAGGAGAGCATGAAAGTAAAGTAGGCATAGACTATTTCGCGCAGGTATTACCTCAATGTAAAAGTCAATTCAGCCATGTCTCAATAGAAGTGCAACCTTTGCAAACCGAGCAATACAAACAACTAGTTGGCCTAGGATTAGATGGAGTCTTGCTGTACCAAGAAACTTATCACCCCGTTACCTACGCAAAACATCATACTAGAGGCAAAAAGTCGGATTTTTTGTACCGTTTAGACAGTCCGGATAGAGTCGCTCAGGGGAATGTGGATAAAATTGGCTTAGGGGTGTTGTTAGGCTTAGACGACTGGCGTGTCGACGCACTACTAATGGGGCATCATCTAGCCTATCTAGAAAACCGCTATTGGCGCAGTAAATATAGTATTTCATTGCCACGGTTACGACCTTGTACGGGGGGAATTGAGGCTAAAATGCCAATATCCGACACAGGACTAGTTCAATTAGTCTGTGCATTTAGATTATTCAGTGAAACTTTAGAAATCAGCTTATCCACCCGTGAAACAAAGCAATTTCGAAATAATCTCATGCCACTGGGCATTACCCATATGAGTGCCGGTAGTTCTACTGCGCCCGGTGGTTATGGGAAACCAGCGGATCAATTAGAACAGTTTGATATCAGCGATGAACGCTCGGTAAGGGAAGTTGCCGAGACTATAAAAAACAACGGATATACCCCAGTTTATAAAGATTGGCAAGGAGACTGGATTGCGACTTAGTCAGTTAAGCGACAGGGATTCAAGCTGGCTAAGTTCATTCTCCAATTGGTAAATAAGCGGTTATTAAGGCAGGCATTGTTGCTAATAACATCCTAAACAACGCTAATAACATCCTAAACAACTATTTCAGTTGTTGTAGCACAAACTAAGTATGCAGACCATGCAGCCTTAGTTTGGAGAAACTGGCAGCTAAATGAGTGACTGGTCTTGGAATAGTATGGCTCTTATTTTAAGACTAAACACTGAAACGGATTAATCGCCGAAAAAGCGAATGTACTTGCGGAACTGATACTGGAGAAACAGACTGCTGATATGCGAACCGGTTATTAATTTTTTGAATTGTCAGTTATTTTCACGGTTTGTGTAAAAAACGGATACTTTTTTGAGGGAATCAAAATATCGTTATCGCTTTTTCAGTCCATGTCTGAAAACGCGTTCATTAATATTTGGTGGGTGAACTGTTTACGCAAATAAAAGCCTCTTGGCCGGGTTTTTATTATTGTTCCTTGGGCGCCTACTGCTTCTGTTAGCGCTTTTCCATCTGCAGCTTTGGGGCGAATTTGTAATGCCTGTCCATGTTTTGCAGTGATGTTTTCCACCTCACCTAATACAATCATATCCATTAATTCTTCCCAATCTTGCTTAAGCAAGTCTAATTGAGCGAGGCTTGGTTGCCAAAGAACTGGGGAGGCTACTCTTCGTTCTGCGGGCATTAACTCTCGACTGCCTTCGACAGGCACCCATAAAACACAATTAAGCTTATTTCTTACGTTGCTGGTTTCCCAAGTAATACCGGAAACATTTAGCAAATGCGCAAAACAAACATAGGTAGTTTCTAGGGGCATTCCCATTGAATCTATGGGTAAGGTTTTTAACTCTACCCCTAAATCCGGAAAATCTTGCTCAGGATTGGAACCAGCGTGTGCCCCCAAAAATAGTTCTAATAACTGTCCAGTCCAACCTTTATCACGTTTGAAATTGGCTGGTACTTGAACATTCGCGTACTTAGCTAACTCTCCTAAAGTCAGGCCCGCTAGTGCTTGAGCGCGAGAAACGAGTTCTTCGATTGTGTCTGGTGGGGCGGTAGCCGGTGTGATCAAGATGAACCTTACCTCAATATTATTTATTACCACTTAACATAGTTGGCGATGATATTTCTTTGCTTGACCCTTAGTTTATGGAAGAATGGCAAAATATTAAAGAAATCAATCCCCCCGGGAGTCAAAGTGATTGATGCCGAAGGATTCCGCGCGAATGTCGGTATAGTGATTTGCAATAGAATGGGGCAAGTATTTTGGGCAAAACGCTATGGACAACATTCATGGCAGTTTCCACAAGGCGGAATAGATCAAGGTGAAACTGCTGAACAGGCTATGTATCGAGAGTTAAATGAGGAAGTTGGACTAAAACCAGAAAACGTAAAAATACTCGGAGTTACCAAAAATTGGGTTAGATATAAATTACCCAAGAGGCTGATTAGGCAAGGTACTAATCCAGTTTGCATCGGGCAAAAACAGAAATGGTTTTTGTTGCAATTAGAGTGCAAAGAATCAGATGTCGATGTGTTAAGTTCAGGGCATCCTGAATTTGATGATTGGCGTTGGGTTAGTTTTTGGTATCCAGTAAGAAACGTTGTTTCATTTAAACGAGATGTGTATCGACGAGTAATGAAAGAGTTTGTGTCTTTTGCGATGCCTATTTACAGCAAAAACACGCAGCCTCAACGCAACCGAAGGCGACGGAGATAGTTTTAAAAGGCCCATGATAACTAGCTTAAAACGGATAGTTCAGGAAGTCAGTAAAATCCCCGTACTGGAGGAGGCGCTGAAGCACCTGACTAGCAGCATTAAAGAAGCTATTGGCGTGGACTCTTGCTCGGTTTACCTTGCTAACTACGAAAAACAACATTTTATGCTGATGGCAACTGATGGTCTCGATTCTGCGGCTGTCGGTAAAGTGGCAATTGGCTTTTCCGAGGGCTTGATTGGTTTAATCGGTCAACGTGAAGAGCCGTTAAATATTCTTGATGCTCAGTCGCACCCGCGCTTCAAACACTATCCCGAAGTCAAAGAAGAAAAATATCACGCGTTTCTTGGAACTCCCATAATACATCAACGAAAAGTCTTGGGTGTTCTTACGTTACAACAGAAAAAGAAACGCCGTTTCAGTGAAGATGAAGAAGCCTTTTTAGTTACCCTTTCTACGCAAATTGCGTTAGAAATCGTGCATGCAGAAACCCGTGGTTTTCTGTCTTTTATGGACGACAATAATCGAGATAAATGGCAACGAAAAATATCCGGTGTGCCTGGCTCTGCCGGCTTGGGAATGGGGATTGGTTTTGTACCTCACTTTAAAGTCAGTCTGTCCAGTCATGTTGCCAAACGATCAGACAACAAAGAGCTAGAAATCGCTCGCTATCGTGAGGCGGTGAATGTTACACGTAGCCAAGTCGAGGAGCTATCTTCACGGATTGAGGGACAAGTCCCCAGTGATGTTCAGGCTATTTTCCAAATTTACAGTCACCTTTTAGACGCCAATAGTCTTGGTCATGAGGTAGAAGCACGGATTAAAGACGGCTGGGATGCTGCCAGTTCACTAAAATATATCATTGAAAATTACATTCAACAGTTTCGCAACATGAGCGATCCTTACATGCAAGAGCGAGCTGTTGATATTGAAGATCTTTCCAACCGTATATTGGCTAATATATTGGGAGGTGACAGCCCAGATCAGCGACCACTGGATGTCAATCAAAATGCGATTTTGGTTGCTGATGAAGTTACCGCGCCTATGCTTGCTGAATTTTCTACAATGAAGTTATGCGGCATTATATCTGTGCGAGGTTCTAGCAACTCTCACGCCGCTATTTTGGCTCGAGCAATGGGTTTACCTGCGGTGATGGGGTTATCTGATGCGCCACTTTCTTTACTCGATGGTAAAAAATTGTTGGTCGACGGTTACTCTGGTGAAGTCATCGTTTCGCCCTCAGAAAGTGTTCGACAAGAATTCAATATATTGGTTAACGAAGAGCAAGAACTCTCTGACCGTATTCTGGAGAAAGCTCATCTTCCCTGTGTTACTGAGGATAACTACCCTGTATCTCTGTTTATCAACGCTGGTCTTTCGGCGGAGATGGAGAACACCAATTTCACTTATGGTGAAGGAGTTGGCCTGTATCGCACCGAAGTGCCTTTTATGTTGCGAGAGCGTTTTCCGTCTGAACAAGAGCAGATGACCTTATACCGGGAAATGCTCGAATCTGCTCCAGATAAACCCATTACTATGCGTACCTTGGATGTTGGGGGAGATAAGCCTCTGCCCTATTTCCCGATCAGTGAAGAAAATCCATTTTTGGGCTGGCGTGGAGTTAGACTGACCCTTGATCATCCGGAAATTTTTCTGGTTCAGATACGCGCTATGCTGCGCGCAAATATTGGCTTGGGTAACCTGCAAATCATGTTACCAATGGTCACGTCCGTTTCAGAAGTTAACGAATCTAAACGCTTAATCAAGCAAGCTTACCATGAAGTATCAGAAGAAATTTTAGACACTGGTACTGTATTAGAGATGCCTAAAATTGGGGTGATGCTGGAAGTCCCTGCAGTTATTTATCAAATTCCACAATTGGCTAAAAAAGTCGATTTTTTCTCAGTTGGTAGCAATGATTTGACTCAGTATCTACTTGCTGTAGATCGCAATAACGCCCGTGTTTCAGGATTATACGACAGTTACCATCCAGCAGTACTGGCAGCGCTGTTGAGCATAGTAGAGCAGGCCAATGAGCATAATGTGCCTATTACTGTTTGCGGCGAATTAGCCGGCGAACCAGGTGGTATTATTTTATTGTTAGCCATGGGCTACAATAAATTCAGTATGAATAGTCACAACTTGTTGAAGATTAAATGGGTTGTTAGAAGCGTCACCGTAAAACAATCTAAAATATTATTACAAAGTGTTCTTGCTTGCGACGACCCTTTGGAAGTACGTGAACAGATTAATCAATATCTTGAGTCAATCGGGTTAGGCGGTTTAGTTCGAGCAGGTATTTAATTGTTTGAGATACCTACACTTTTTGCCGTTTATTTAGCGCTTGGTGCGGTTGTTGGTTTTCTAGCCGGTTTACTAGGAATCGGCGGCGGGCTGATTATTGTACCTGTATTGATGTATGTATTTGAACGACAGTTGGGCTTGCCCTTGTTACATGCATTGCCGATGGCCATAGCGACTTCCTTATCGACCATCATTCTAACGGGGTTATCCTCCACTCTATCCCATTTTAGGTTGCGTCATATCAACTCAAACATTGTCATCTGGTGTGCACTTGGTATCATTCTCGGCGCTTTGGCTGGTCCTCAGATAGCGGTGCGAATACCAGCCGAAAGTCTAAAACTAATCTTTGCTTTTATGGTCCTATTTATTGCCTTGCAAATGATTTTTTTAAAGCCGAAAAGTGTCAAAAGCGCAATTTCAAAGCCGATGTTAATCACTATTGGTTGTGTGACTGGGATTATTTCCGCGTTTATGGGCATTGGCGGCGGAGCAATCATGGTTCCTGCTTTGGTTTGGTTTCGAATTGATATTAAACAAGCCATTGGTTGTGCAGCTTTTTGTGGAATGGTCATTGCGATATTTGGTTCTTTTAGTTTTGTCTTGGCTGGTTGGGAAGTGCAAGATCTACCATCAGCTTCATTTGGTTATATTTATTTACCTGCGGTATTGGGCATTGTTATGACATCAATATTTACCGCTCAATTGGGGGCTAAAATTAGCCACCGTTTAAATACACAACGTTTAAAACAAATATTTGCGGCATTCTTGGTCATAGTTAGCCTGCAAATGTTTTTAGGATAATTGAAATTATGTCGCAAAGTTATTACACCCTCCCTGAAATTGATCCTGCTATTTTTAATTTGGGTTTCCTGAGTCCCAAGTGGTATGGAATGATGTATTTGGTCGGTTTTGTTGCAGCTTGGTGGTTAGCTAATCGTCGCCTTGCTCGCACAGGCTGGAGCAAAGAACAGCTTAGCGATATGTTATTTTGGGGATTTTTAGGGGTTATTATTGGTGGTCGCGTTGGCTACGTGATGTTTTATCAGTTTGCTTTGTTTATTGATAACCCTCTGTATCTGTTTAAAATTAATGAAGGTGGGATGTCGTTTCATGGCGGACTACTTGGCGTTTTAACGGCATTATGGCTCAGTGCTCGACGCTTAAAAGTGCCATTTTTAGTGGTGGGGGATTTTATCGCTCCGCTAGTCCCCATCGGCCTGGGCGCTGGGCGCATAGGCAATTTCATTAATTCTGAACTTTGGGGACGCACGACAGACGTGCCTTGGGCTATCATTTTTCCGAATGCGGGCAGTGAACCTCGTCACCCTTCGCAACTTTATGAATTTGCGCTTGAAGGGGTTTTGTTGTTTATTATTTTGTGGTTATATTCTAAAAAGCCGCGCCCAATCGGTGCTGTTAGTGGCATATTCTTATTAGGTTACGGTTGTTTCAGATTCTTTGTGGAGTTTTTCCGTCAATGGGATGGCCATTTAGACTTATATTTAGGTTTCCTCAGCCGTGGTCAAATGTTGTCATTGCCGATGATAATTGCCGGCGTATTAATGATTGTTTGGGCTTACAAACAAAACAAAATATACCAACCTCAAAGTACTAATCAAAAGAAAGGTAAGAAAGTTTAAATGCAGCAATATTTATCATTAATGCGCCATGTTTTAGAAAATGGCAGCAAAAAAGAAGATCGTACCGGTACTGGCACATTAAGTATCTTCGGCCATCAAATGCGCTTTAATCTGGCCGAAGGTTTTCCATTAATCACCACAAAAAAATGTCATATGCGCTCGATAATCCACGAATTATTGTGGTTTATAAAAGGTGAAACCAATATCGCCTATCTAAAGGATAACGGTGTTAGCATCTGGGATGAATGGGCCACGGATGAAGGTGAGCTTGGCCCAGTATATGGGAAACAATGGCGCAGTTGGCAAGGCACAGATGGCAAAGTAGTTGATCAACTTAGCGACCTGCTTGAACAAATAAAAAATAATCCTGATTCTCGTCGGTTATTGTTAAGTGCTTGGAACCCCACGGTATTGCCAGATAGCAAATTATCTCCTAAAGAGAACGCCAAACAAGGTAAACAGGCGCTTCCGCCATGCCATACTATGTTTCAGTTTTACGTCATTGATAACAAGTTGTCCTGTCAGCTTTATCAACGCAGCGGTGATATTTTTCTGGGCGTTCCTTTTAATATTGCTAGTTATGCTTTATTAACCATGATGGTTGCACAGGTGTGCGATTTAGAATTAGGTGATTTCATCCATACTTTTGGCGATGCTCACCTTTATACTAATCATCTGCAACAAGCTGAATTACAGTTAAGTAGAGAGCCTTTGCCATTGCCGAAAATGAAGCTGAATCCAAACATCAAAAGTTTGTTCGATTTTACGATTGATGATTTCGAATTAATCGACTATCAATGTTATCCACATATCAAAGCACCGGTCGCCATCTAATGAGTTTTTTGCGTGTCTACTAAAATACTCATTTGTGACGACTCTGGTTTCGCTCGCAAGCAAATGGCGCGCGCTTTACCGCGCGGTTGGGATGTCAGTATCAGTTTTGCCGAAAACGGCGAGCAAGCGATTAAGATGATCAAAGCGGGTAAAGCTGATTTGGTCTTCTTAGATCTAAATATGCCGGTTATGGACGGTTATCAGACCATGCAGGTGATTAAAGAGCAGGACTTACCCTCTTTAGTGATTGTGGTGTCAGGTGATGTTCAACAACAAGCGCGCTCTCGAATGCAACAAATGGGAGCGTTGGATTTCATTAGAAAGCCGGTAGATAGTCAAAAGCTGGCAGCGATTTTAACCCAATACGGTATTTATTCAGGAAGTGATTTACGCCCAGATACTACCAGTAACCACGGCACCACCCCAAGTGCTCCAACACGCCTATTGAAAACACAGCAATTTTCTGTAGCGGAAAAACTGGACGTTTATCGTGAAATGGCCAATGTTGCTATGGGACAAGCCGGTGAAAAGTTAGCACAGTTGCTGAATATATTTATCGATTTACCCATACCCAATGTCAATTTGATTGAAACCACAGAATTGCACATGGCAATGGCTGAAATTAACAATAATGACAGTGTGTCGGCCATTTCTCAGGGGTTCATTAGTGCCGGCATCAATGGCGAAGCTATACTGATTTTTAATGATGGTAATTTTGCAAATATGGTGAATTTGCTAAATTACAAGAAAGCTAAGCTTGATGAATCCATGGAATTAGAAGCATTGATGGATGTCGCCAATATTGTGGTAAGTGCATGTTTGAGGGCTTTATCAGACCAGTTGAATGTGACTTTTACCCATAATCATCCCATAGTGTTAGGACAACATTGTGGTTTGGATGAGCTGTTACAAAATAATGTGTCTAGATGGAATAGGGTGCTTGCTATAGAAATTGCATATGCCATTAAAGCTAAATCTATTCACTTTGATTTACTCTTACTGTTTCCAGATAAATCAATCGACCTAATGTTTGAAAAACTGGTAGAAGGTAACTAATAACTAATGAGTGATGACTTCTCTGACATAAATGCACTACATTGGCAGTTTGATTTGCTTGGCTCAATTGAAGTGGGAATCACCGTACTTGACCGTGACTTTAATGTGCTGGTGTGGAATCAGTTCATGGAAAATAACAGCGGTATTTTACCTAGTCAAATCAAGTACAAAAACCTTTTTGAATTTTTTCCTGAAATAGATAAAGAATGGTTCTTAGTCAAAACAGAGCCGGTACTGAGGCTCAAGAGTTCAGCATTTATTATTTGGGAACAACGACCATTCTTGTTTAAATTTGAAACCAGTCGCCCAATTACCTCTGCTTCAGACTTCATGTATCAAAATGTCACCATATTTCCACTGACCTCGTTAGAAGGAAGGGTAGAGCAGATTTGTATCGTTGTTTACGATGTTACTGATGAAGCATTAAACAAAAAAGGCATCGAATCTCTTAATCAGCAATTAGAACAGATTAGCCGTGTTGACGGATTGACAGGCGTATTTAATCGGCGCTATTGGGAAGAACAGTTTTCACTGGAGCACAAGCGGATTGTACGTAATGGCTCCCCGGCATCAGTACTGATGTTAGACATCGATCACTTTAAAAAAGTCAACGATACCTATGGTCACCCGGCAGGTGATTATATTATAAAAACCTTGGCTAAGGTTGTGCAACAATCCATCCGAGAAACTGATCTTGCTGGGCGTTATGGAGGAGAGGAGTTTGCGGTGCTACTACCAGAAACCAATGCCGAAAATTCTATGATTGTTGCCGAGCGGATCCGCACTAGTTGCGAAAACTTATTGCCGGTTTACGAGGGCAATGAAATTCCCTTTAGTGTGAGTATTGGCATCGCTGAATTCCGAGTTACTTATCAAGATCATATGGCTTGGTTAGAAAAAGCCGACCAAGCTTTATACACATCTAAAAAAGAGGGACGGAATCGGGTTAGTAAATATTAACCAACTGACAGCGTTCCTAGTTTGATAAGATTTAAGATGTTGGTTCTGCCAATGTGGCGAATTGACATCAGCGCAGGTCACGTTTTTCCAACGCATATATATGATCCTTTATCATCCATAATATGACCAAGCTTGGCAGAACCATTACTGCTGTTAGTATGAAAAAGAAAGCCCAATTTCCATCCATCCAATCAACTAAGAAGCCACTGGCAGATGCCATTAGGGTTCGACTTAAGGTGCCCAAAGAAGCCATAAGCGCATATTGAGAAGCAGAAAACGCTTGGTTACAAAGAAGGGAAATAAATGCAACCAGTGCCACTGAACTCCAAGCTGCAGTAAAGCCGTCTACAAAAATAGTGGCTGCAAATAAGGCTTTATCGGGCCCGACAACTGACATAAGTGCAAACATCAGGTTACTTGCTGCCATGGCTATTCCACCGGTCATTAACCCTCTATAGATACCATATCGAACATTGACCATTCCGCCTAAAACAGCAAAAACAATTGTTACCCACCAATTAAGTATTTTGGAATAACTGCCAATGTCGCTATTGGTAAAGCCCAGTTCTTTATAAAAAACAATACTCATGCGACCTAAAAAAGCTTCGCCGATTTTGAATAAAAAGATAAAGGCTAAAATAGACAGCGCTAGTTTTACGGTATTGCGGCTGAAAAAATCTCGAAAAGGTTCAATTAAAGTCACCATTAACCAATTTGTCACCCGTTGAGAGCGATTTAACTGCAGATCGCCGACCATGGCTTTGGCATATCGTGCACTCGCAGCGACTTGCTGTTCTAAGCGGCTAGTGACAGGCTCATCACTAAAGAAAACCAACAGCATTAATCCAGCCATGATTGCCGCTAAAACAAAATAGATATCCGACCATTGCCAACCTGCCATATCGGCAATGAAAAAGGGAATTGAGCCTAAGCCCCCATAGCCTGTCCACCAACCCGCGGTCGCCATAGAGGATGCGGCGGCGAGCTTGTCTTTTTCATAGGGTTTAATAATATCGATTCGATAAGCATCAATGGCAATGTCTTGGGTTGCAGAAAATATCGCAATTGAAAATCCCACTAAACCAATCACTAACAGGTTTTCCTCTGCCGGAACCACAGCCATACCGACGCAGGCAATGATAATCATTAATTGTGTTGTCACAATCCAGCCTCGGCGTTGACCAAGTACCGGTGGTTGGACTCTATCCAGTAACGGAGACCATAGGAAGTTGATTGAATAAGCAATTGTTATTGAACCAATTAAACCTATAGACGAGCGGCTAAGACCGCTTTCTTGCAGCCAAGCCGATAGCGCAGAACCGATCATCACCCAAGGGAAACCGCTGGCGATACCGAATAAAAAGACAAAAAGAAGACGCTTATCTTTATAACAAAGAAGTGTATTTTTTAATGTTTCAGACACAAATTTTCAATAGCTTAGGAAAAGAGCTATTGGATCACGTATAACTTAACAGTTCAATATCTAATTCAATTTTGCAGCACAAAGAGCGGTTGTTGAGGGTTACGGTCGGATACCGATGCAATCTAAGGGGTATTGCCCTTCACCTTCTAAATAGTTTAAGCAGGTTTCAAGTTCTGAACGAAGATATTGATCATGTAACAATTTTTGTTCTGGCCAATAATTTAGCTGATGTAGCAAGTGCCAGAAAACACGCTCTTTTTGCGAGTAGGGTTCATCCACTCTTTTTTTAACATGCGCCCACTCTTCAAGAGTGTCCCAAAAATATAGGTCTAACTCTATGTAGGGGATTTTGTAAGACCAATATCCCCGAACAAAAAAAGCTAGTTGACCAGCTTTATTATTTATAAAGTTTTCAATATTCACGGCTATTTTGAGTGACTCCGTTTGGTAGAATACTATGAAGTATAGACCGCAAACTTAACGAATGTTCCCTAGGATTGGAATAAAATTTTCATCCAATTGATATATTGAGAAATTAACTACGCAAAAAAAACGGCTAAGGGTAAATTTATGGGCAAGGTGGAGCTTGGCTTTTTTACCAACCCATATGGGTCAACCAACCATAAATTTCTTTGCCTAAGCGGGCAAACTGTTGATTGTCCATAGTTTGACCTATTAACTCTCTTTGCCGATACATCATTTTCAACGATTTTATCGATTGTATTTTCCGTTGACTCACTGTCGCTTTTGCCCAAGAAGTATCCCACGCTGAATAAACATCAAGGTAAGGCATTTGCGTTTCAGCTACCCATTTAGGGAGTTGTTGATTGTAACTACGGTCTGGCCATTGTGGACTAATTGACACCATGCCGTCAGGTTGATCTAATTTATTTTCAGCATATATTTTGGTTAGCCATGCGGCACTTGTTCCTTGCGCAATGACTAGGAAAAAACCATTATATTGACGTGTTTTACCTGTAACTGCCTGCATCTGTTGAATAATCTGCTGTTCATGTAGTTCAAATGCGGGCTGTTCAATTTGACTTGTTGCCGCTTTTGTTAAGGTCTCTTGAACGGCGACAGAAGTGGGCGTATCTGGAGTTTGGCTGCTAGTGTCAGCGGCTTGATTATTAGTTGTGGTCTCATCAAGGGCGGGCCAAAAACCACTGATTGGCGCAGGCATTATCATCGTCACCCAGCCAACATTATTGAGCGACGTAGACAGTTGAGATAATCCATGTTCACTAAATGGGTTTCTGCCTGACTCACTGATCAAAACAGCGACGCCACGGGTTATCGCCGTATTTGATTCCGATATAACAAGTGGAATTTGTTTTTCACCTACCAAAAGGACTTCATATTGATCGTCAAATTGACTGTGTTGAATGTCATTAAGAGCCGCTTCAGGTGATTGCATACCATGCGCAGCAAAGCCGATCATTGATATGATCAGGCCGAGTATTTTGCCTAACGATGACTTACCCACAATTGCTCACAATTCATTTAACGCTAATTATTATCTATATCGGTAGCAACGCTTTGAGACTTGAATGAAAACGGCACTGGGCATTCAAATGCCATGGGCTCATCCGTTAATGGATGGTTTAATTTGAGTGATTTCGCGTGTAGTTGCAAACGATTCGCTGCTTGCAGGGCTTGCTCATGGGCGTAAAGTCGATCACCTAATATTGGATGACCGATACTTAGCATATGTACTCTTAGTTGATGAGAGCGTCCAGTTATCGGTGTTAGTTCAACTAGCGATTCGTCTTTATCACAGGCTAATCGTTTCCAATGGGTCAATGCTTTTTTGCCACGTTCGTGATCAACCATTTGTTTTGGTCGATTAGGCCAGTCACAAATCAGTGGTAAATCAATGCTACCTTGTTCTTCACTTAATTTACCAAATACCCTGGCAATATAAGATTTAGCCGTTTGCCGTAACTCAAATGCTTTGGAGATTTTACGGTGGCTATCCATATCCAATGCTAAGACGATAAGTCCCGACGTTGCCATGTCCAAGCGATGCACAATAGTCGCTGTTGGAAAAGACCGCTGGACTCTGAGCTGCAAACTATCTTTATGTTCAAGTGCTTTTCCAGGCACCGTTAATAATCCACTGGGCTTATTTAGCACCAGCATGCTCTCATCTTGATAAACGATATCGAAATAGGGATATCGGCTTGGGGCATAATTCAAAATTGCCATTTACGCTGTTTTTCCAGTGTGTTTATTGTTCTTCATTAATGATTATTAACCACTAACCTTACCGCTTCTAAATGCACTTCCGCGCTCCCTAAAGCATTATTTAAAGCGTCCAATTGATTGCGAATAAAATCTAATTCTTCTTCTCGAATAGATTTATTCACTTTGCTTAAACTTTGCAAACGCTGGAGTTCTTCGTGCAAGTTACTTTGCATACTGTCTATGCATTGCTGTTTAATCTTGTCGGCATCTACCCTTGCAATGTCGGTAGCTTGTTGGATTGCTCTTTCAATTTGTGATTGCAGAGCATTCACCAACTGAGCTGACATCTTCGGATTCACACTATCAAGCATATGAAATACTTTATCGGTTTGCTGACCTTTCGGATCTACCGTTATCTTAATCGGAGTGGCGGGCATATAACGATTAACTTGCAAGTGCTTTTCTGCTTTGGTTGAGAGCACAAACAAACATTCTAACCAGTAGTATCCTGGTGGAAGTGATTTATCCCTATTCATACCAATCACGCTTTTACCCTGTACATCGGTAGTAATAGTATCCATTGCATGCTGCACCATTGGATGGTCCCAACTGAAAAAATGAACGTGTTCTAGCTTCGTCGCTGTTTGTCGTTCATAAGTGATAGTCATACCCTCTTCTTCTAATCCTGGAAGTTGTGTATGCATCGACTCCGTTTGTTTTAATAAATAACAGTCGTCATCTTTTTCTTCTTGCAATACTCCAATGGTATCAAACAACTGGGTCATGAAACGTTCAAGTTTGGGCGAGTTATCGGAGTCTTCAATACCTTGGATAAGCTGTTGAATTTTCCCTTTACCGGATGAATTAATCTCTAATAATTTGTCTCTGCCTTGCTCTAATTTACTTTTCAATTGGGCATAAATGGTTTGCGTGTCTTCGATGAGTTTGCGCTTAGCTAACTCATCATGGGGATTTTGCAAAGAAGTGAGTAGCATCTCTTCTACTTCTTCGTAAACGCTGGTGCCTGCAGGACAGGTTAATTCAAAGGCGTTGAGTCCATCATGATACCACTCGAGCATGACCTGCTGGGCCGAGTTAACAAAAAACGGCACATGCAATTTAACATCGTGTTTTTGTCCAATGCGATCCAGTCTGCCTATGCGTTGTTCTAACAAATCAGGAACTTGAGGCAAATCAAATAACACCAAATGATGAGCGAATTGGAAATTTCGACCTTCACTGCCAATCTCACTACAAATAAGTACCTGAGCGCCTTCTTCCGATTGAGCAAAGTAATTGGCTGTGCGATCTCGCTCTACAATACTTAACCCTTCATGGAAAACTCCGGCTCTGATCCCTGATTTTCGGCGAATTGCTTCGGCTAACATTAAGGCGGTTGACGCTTTAGCACAAATTGTTAGCACTTTTTCACCGCGCAGTTGCTGTAGATGGTCGATAAACCAATCTATTCTGGGATCAAAATCAGTCCAACTGTCGACTAATTCTGGAATGCGTTCTGGCGAGAGCAAGCGGCTTGAATCAAGTTCTACTTCAAGATGTTGTTCATACTCTTCAGGCATCTGCAGCGGGTAAGAAAGCAACTCTCGGGCTGGAAAACCTGTTACTCCAGAACGACTGTTTCGGAAAAGCACTCGCCCTGTACCGTGCCTATCTAATAGTTGATGAATTAACTTATCTCTGCTTGCTGCATCGGCAAGTTCAAGATTCGATACGAGATCTTCACCTGCAAATTCTTGGATTGCCTGAATCGCGCTTTCGTCCAAGGCTATTTCTTGATTGTCTTTGGCCAGTAAGGGTTCAATGGCTTTAGCAAGTTTGCTGTATTGTTGTTCTTCATGCACAAATTCTTGGTAACTATGGAATCGCGCGGGATCTAATATGCGTAATCGGGCAAAATGACTTTCATGACCTAACTGGTCTGGGGTGGCAGTTAATAATAGAACGCCTTTAGTCACTTGTGCCAGTTGTTCAATCACTTCATATTCTTGAGATGGTTGTCCTTCGGACCAAGTTAAATGATGGGCTTCATCCACTACCATTAGGTCCCAAGGTGCTTCACATGCTTGTTGGAAATAACGACTGTTGTGGGTAAGGAAGTCGAGACTACAAAGAATTAACTGTTCCGCTTCAAACGGGTTACCCGCCTCTTCGGCCATGGCCTGGCAGCGCTCTTCGTCAAAGATGGAAAAAGCCAAGTTAACCCGTCTTAACATCTCCACTAACCATTGGTGAACCAAGCTATTTGGCACCACAATCAATATTCTTTGGGCTCGTCCAGTTAATAATTGTTGATGAATAATCAGCGCCGCTTCAATGGTTTTCCCTAAACCTACTTCGTCTGCTAATAACACTCGTGGGGCATGTCGGCGACCAACTTCGGAGGCAATGTGTAATTGATGGGGAATAATGTCGACTCGAGCCCCCAAAAAACCTAACAAATCAGAGCTGTCATGCTGATATTGGTGAGTAATGCATTTTTCTCGCATTTCGAACCATTTGGGCTCATCCACCTGACCGGCTAAAAGTCGTTTTTGCGGTTGATTCAATTGAAAATGGTGGTCTACAAAAGTTTCTTTTAGATCCACATCTTCGCCAGTGTCTAAACGCTTGCCATGGTAGGTAAGCATATTGTCTCGTTGGCTGATATTTTCTACTATGAATTGCCAATTAGCATGACTAGTTACTTTATCACCAACCTCAAAGGTTACTCTGGTTAAAGGCGCAGAAGCTGGGGCATATGTGCGCGTTTCGCCTATCGCAGGGAAGAGTATTTCAACGGTTCGATTGTTTACGGCAATGATAGTGCCTAGGCCAAGTTCTGACTCAGTATTGCTAAGCCAACGTTGCCCTAAAGCAAAGTTGTTTGTTTGTGTCATAGTAGAAAATCTCTTGGGCTGTAAAGGCTAAATCTTAGCTTGCCTTTGAGCCAATTAAGGGCTTTCGCCAAATCATAAAGAGCGCGATTATAACGTTTATAACGGACTTTTGCAGTGTGTTATCTGTCAGCCTTTAGCAAATTGGTTAACAACTCAGTAAGGGGGAGTAAAAACCCCAGGGTAGGAACGCCTAAGGTGCTCATTAGCCTGTTGAAATTGTCGGTTGAATATCCGCAGTATCTTGTCAACACATTGATGTATAAGATTTTTTTTATAGATTAAAAAGTCTTTTGTAAAAGTTAATGAAAGTGGTGAAAAAGTGGTTTATGGTAAGGATGAATTTAGTCAAAACCATGCGCCTATTTTTTCTATGCGGGCAGTTAATCGGAGTAGCGGATGCCAGAAAAAGCTGAAATGAATACCAAACTTTATGTGCTCGACACCAATATCCTCTTACATGAACCTCTCGCTTTTCTCTCTTTCAAAGAACATGACGTTGTCGTACCTATGACGGTTCTAGAAGAACTGGATTACATTAAAGATAGTAAAAAAGATGTTGCGCGGGATGCTAGAGTCTCTATTCGCGCAATGGAAGATCTGCTGCACGAGGCAACACCTGAACAAATGATTGAAGGGGTTGCTATGTCAGGGCTGGGATCAGGAGAGTCAGCGCCTACAGGTCTATTATCTATCTTTGCTGATCATGGTTTACCTTTTGAGCAGCAGGTTTTTACCAGTAACGATAACGACAATCGAATAATCAATGCAGCCTTGCATCTGCAAAAGATTAAACTGCCTAGACAAGTAGTCTTGGTGACTAAAGATATCAACATGCGTTTAAAAGCCAAGGGCGCTGGATTAGCCCATGTTGAAGACTATCGAACTGACCAATTAATTAGTGATATCAAGTATTTATCGAAAGGTTATCACACCTTCAATGGCGATTTTTGGCAATGCGTGAAAACCGTTGATAGCCGAACCGAAGGTCGAGATACTATTCATACTATCGATAAAAAAGCGTTGCCTGAAGCCTATATCAACGAGTTTTTGATTGATGATGAAGAGCAATTCGCTGGCTTAGTGGAAAACATAACCGACGATACACTCGAGGTACTCGACTTAGGCTACGATCGTCTTATGGGACGCAATGCGTGGGGAATAACACCTAAAAATATTGGTCAGGCTATGGCCTTTCATGCCTTGCTCGATCCACATATCGATTTGGTTATACTCACCGGACCTGCGGGCAGTGGTAAAACATTGTTAGCACTGGCGGCGGCGTTGGAAATGGTCATTGAGAAAAACATGTATGATAAAATCATTGTGACTCGAAGCACCCCAGAAATTGCTGAATCCATCGGCTTTTTGCCCGGAACGGAAGAGGAAAAGATGGCGCCTTGGTTAGCGGCTATTACCGACTCTTTGGAAGTTTTGCACAAAAACGATGAGAACGTAAAAGGCTCGATGAGTTACATCATGGAAAAAGCCAATATACAATTCAAATCGGTAAACTTTATGCGTGGTCGTAGTATCCAAAATGCGATTGTGATTTTACAACCCCGAAATGAAAATAATTTAAAATTTTTACTGTCTTGTTTTTTAAGGCTTATAGACAATGTAAAAAGAATTTATCTAAATTCTAATTTATTTGTGCTTTCAAGTTCACCGCAAAACCTTAAACCTTTACTTTTAAGACGTGCTCTACATCGAAAGTATACTACAAAGTCTAGCAACGACTCAATTTTAGGGGAAGCAGCATAATGAAAAATTCAAATGAAAACAGAAATCCCCGCATACTAGATACCTCTGCTTTAGTTCATGATCCTAAAAGCCTTCTTGCTTATAAAGATGATATTTATATCTGTTTAACTGTTCTAGAAGAGTTAGACAATTTAAAAGAGCGCACTGATAAAAATGTAAGCCAAGATGCTCGTGCAGTAATCAGAATGCTTGAGGACATCATTAATGGCCATACATCTGAAGAGATGGAGAAAGGAATTGAGCTACCGTCAACAGAGTCAGCAAAGCGCGGCAGATTATTTATTGGGATAGACACTCAAATAGATTTTGCCAAAGAATTAAAACATGCAATTGGGAGTGATGCAGACAATCGTATTATTAATTACGCTCTGCATATGCAGAAGGAGCTTAAGCAAAATGTCACGATTGTTAGTCGTGATATTAATATGCGACTCAAAGCTAGGACGATTGGCGTTGACGCGGAAGATGTTTTAGTTGATAACCAGATTTCTGATGTTGATTTGTTGTACACAGGTGTCCAATCATTTGATGGTGATTTATTTGACCGTCTAAAATCTGATAACGATTTTAAACTTTCTGGAGAAGTTTATAAATTTCCAGCAAGTTTCTTTTATGAAGAGGTACAGGCAAATATGTATTGGTACGATGATGCTGGACATATTGGACTTGTAACTGAAGTAGCTGAAGGCAGTGTTTACACTAAATTATTGCCGAGACAGCAAGAGAAAATTTGGGGTATTTCACCTAAAAACCCTCGGCAATCTGTAGCTATTAGCCAGTTAACAGACCCATTTTACGATTTAAATATCATCCTTGGTCCAGCAGGATCGGGAAAAACATTTTTGGCGGTGGCTTCGGCGCTCCACCAAGTTTTGGAGTTGAAACAGTATAAAAAGATAGTCGTTGTGCGCTCTAGAGACTTTATGGACGATGATCCCGGCTTTTTGCCGGGGGATTTAACTGAAAAGTCATTACCACTTTTAGCTGGTGTTACAGATGCATTAATTTCAATGCATGCAGATGATAGTGATGATGAAAAAAGTACTCGTGCGACTGTTGAACACATCATTGAGCGAGCTAATATAGAGTTCACTAGCATGGCCTATTTTCGAGGTCGTTCTATAGATGATGCTGTATTAATCATTGATGAAGCTCAGAACATGACTAGGGCGCAGATGAAAGGGATGCTAAGCCGTGGTGGTAAAAATTGCCGAACGATTGTTCTAGGAAACCTTGCACAAATTGATGATCGATTTGTTACTCCAGCTTCATCTGGAGCCAGTGCTGCTGTAAATATTTTTCGAAATTATGAAAAAGGAAGTGTATTAATTTTTGATGAAGTTGAGCGTAGCTCGTTGGCAGATTTCACTGAGAAGAACTTTTAAAGTTATTTTCTATTATTTAACTTATACAGAAAAAAGGCCATTACCTTAATTGGTTTGGCCTTATGAGTGTCTCAGTAATTAATAATTAACAACTTACACGTCTTTATCACCATATAAACTGTACACATCATAATTGTAATATATGCCAATTCATCATAGGTTCAATACGCTATTGAACGAATTATGAAACCTTTCTACTCAATGATTCATATGGGATCTGAGGTACTGATTATGTATATTTCAATTTAGATATTAAGAAAACAGTAAAAGTCACTCCAGCAATTTCAACCCTTTACGATAATCAACATTAAGTGCTTTACAGTACTGCATATACTCATCAACACTCAGTTTACGCTGTCCTTTTTCTATTTTGCTCACAATCTGGAATGGCTCATCAATTAATAACCCAACATCGCGAACTGTTGCTCCTTGCTCTAAACGCTGACTTTTGAGCCATTTGAGTAATGCCTGATACTTTGGTGTGTTTTTAGATTTCATCATGTTGTCCCTATTATAGGGATGTGATAGGGTGTCCCGAAATTAGGGACTGTGTGAAAATTACGACATAATGATTAATAGACAAAGTATTTTATTATTTAAACGTCAAGTGAATGAAGGTTCTCTTTTTATTGACGAATTTAGTGATGCTTTTATGCTTTAAAAGCATACAAATGAGTTGGATAGTGAATTTTATGTGATTCCGCCGGAACTGACAGGTTATTTCAGTCCTGAAACAATCGAAGACAAAGAGTACTATTCATTTTGTAATGGACAATTAACATTGAATGGCTCGAAGGTAATTCGATGTGAACCAGTTCCCGCGAAACTTAAAAAAGTTAGTAGTTGTAAGTACTTTAATGTTGAAAAGTATGGAGATGATCTATTAAGCACGATGATTTTCATCAATTTTCATTGCGGTAGAAATAGATTTGGTAGTGTTCCTTATTTACATTATTTAATTCAAATAGTTATGCATCTAGTCGAAAAAGCTAATATTAAAAAAGAAATGTATAGGGCGTCAACTACTTTGACCGGTTCGTTCGATATCGGTAATCATCTGTTCAATGCTGTATTCTGCATCACCTTCAAAGTCATCTTTACGTCTCCAATAGAAGCGATCAGAAATAGGACGGTTCGTTTTCCTATGCTGATAAATCTCATTTTGAACTTCACGAAGTCTTTCAATTGTGAGTGCTTGATTAGCTGCATCCGCCCACGCCGATTCCAACAGTTCTTTCAATCTCGTCAAGGTAGAAATTGACTTCCTGTTATCTGAAATTAGTTTCACTGAATAACTAAGGATAGGTAGCAATGGACAAATTACGGTTAATAGCAGCGTTCTAAGCGAGAAATCTTGGTTAAGAGCAATGATCATAATAAAAACACACCAGCAAAGTAGAGAAATAAAAACACGCTGATTAACGGTCTCTCGTAAGGACTTATCCCAGTACAGATTCATTCGTTGACACAACAGCGCCCCTTTGTTGTGACTTATATTGGCGACCTTCGGGTTATACCAGTTGCTCAGATGTTCCCTTTTGTTGCTCTTAACTTTGTAAAAAGCCTTTTGAAGGTTGTAAATCACTTCGCCATCTGGCTTGGGTCCAGCTAAGGTTTTATTCCAAGACAATCCAAGAACGTTTGTATCAAAAAGTTCTTGGATTTTCGCCGCAAGTTCTTTCCCAGTCTCAATGAAGTTGTTAAATAAAAATAAGTCCGCGAGCGCAATCACAATACAGTAAAAAGAAACGTAAATAGTTACATCTAATTGGGGGATACCTAGAAAACCTACAATTAACTGATTTTTCAACGCTAAAGCGAGTAATGCCAATACAATTGGCACCCATACAGACATCAACATCTGTATAAAACTTAACTGCTTAACATCAGAATACTTCTGCCTGAAAGCCGCAATCATATTGATGGAGCTTTCATGGTTTTGCCTGGAATTTATCTCGTTGTTCATTAACTATACTCCGGGAATTCAGCACCAAAAATTTGCCGCAATTTGTTGATACTGCCCTTTTGATCTCCATTTGATTCTAAATGCCTAGCTTCCAATGCTAGATTTGCATCAGTTATCGCTTTATTAGAGATTTTTGAGCGCTCTTCCCTTGTTAGTTTGTCATTCAAGTTAGTTTGAATTCCCTTAGGATCGGAGACGTTTGAATAAATATGATTTGCAATGTATTCAAACACTCCAGCAAGTTCCAAATCTTGAAATTGCGAACAAGCTCCATTGCTCTCAAAATGATTGAGTACCATACACTCCAGAAGATATGACCCCATAGATGGCATAGTTGGGCGACGTTGCCAATACTTTACAAGTCTCAATACATTCAGCATATTGCCTGAACATGTAGTGTTAATTGTGCTAACTCTGTCGCGGTCTTTCCGTGGATCGGTTTTTTTCCAGTGGCCACTCCCGTCAGGAATAATGTAATAGGTTTGTCCATACGCATCTTCCGTAGTGAAAAAACAGGGAACAATGTCAAAAGCCCAATCATATGATTTCAAATTAAGGACGGCAGCCTCTTGGTTTCGTTTGATAGTTGCTGATTTGTATTGGTCTATTTCAGACAATTTTCTGACGAACTCATTCACAACTCGAATTGAGTTCAATGTATTCGAAGAAGCATGCTTATAATATTTATAGGCATCACAATCATCTGGGACATTGATTGTTATTTTCCCTGAAGCATCTTCAAAATACGAGCACCCTTCCCCCATCAATGCAATCATAATATCTATGTCGTCTAACGGCCTAATTTTGGTCCGCCTTGCAAAAGAACCAAAATGAATATGTTTAGCTTTGTATAAAGGAAAAAAATCAGTAAAGGTGTTTATCTTCCCCACCAACCAATTTCGACTATTACGTGCATTTTTAGTTCTTTCGGCATCAAGATTGACCGTTTCTTTTTGAAATGCATTGAATGCTGTGGTGACTGTTGTTGACAATTTTAGTCCTTAATAGTTTTAAATATGTAATTCTGGCTCAAGATATACACGAACAACTTCTTCATAAAAAACTCGCCCCGCGTCGGATAAAATAAACCGTTCATTACCGGGTAACTCAAGTAATAAGTTGCGGTTAATCAGCACGTTCTTGAATTCCGTGAACAAATCACTTTTGAGCCTTGCTTTCTCGATAAGCTCTTGAATATCATCGATCTCTTGGAGTGCCAGAATGTCTGTTTTGGTTATTCCGCCATTTTGCTCAGTCAACTTGCTAAATCGGTAGTTTTGCTCATTAATGTACTTACCTAGCATAAGTAATAGAAGTGCGGCTTTCATCGTAACGTCAGTTTTAACATCTTCCGCTAATTCAGCGCCCTTTCTCAAGTAAACAAAGTCTTTATTACGAACCAATTCTTGTCCCGACATTTCATACTGTGTTGCATATGTAGAAAGGTTATTCATTATTTCTTCAAAGAGCGGATTTGAAATACACTGGCCACTGTTGTTAAGCATCCGGTTATTTATGATCTTTCCAGCCGTTAGTGTTTGGTAGATTTCTACGCTCAAGTCAGTGTTATACATCCAGTTCACCTTGTGCTAATTCAATTTTTAAATATTCCAAGTAATATTGCTCATCCTGCTGCCTCCGTCGCTCTCGACTAAAGACCAAATGCTCTAATGGTGCATACGGCATCACCTCTTCAATACCAAACAAAACGTCTCCTAACCAAAAACTATCCAAGTTTTGGCTTAGCAACTCAAATACGAACTTATGTACGTCGGGGATTGAGATTGGAAGTCCGGCCTCAGCTATTAATCTAGCAATCTCTATCTGTCTTTCCTCTTCGATTCGGACCTCTTCTGGTAAAGGTTTGATCTGTTGTTTTTTAGGTTTACTTTCCACACTTTGGAGCATATTCAAATATTCTTTGAATCGAAGTGTTGTTTTACCTTCATCCCAGTTAAATTTTGGTGCTTGGTTTGTACGTAGGTCTCTCAACCCATCTATAGTTGACAGCGTTAAGAATATTGGTGCATTTGGTGTTAAATACTTATTTTTCTGTTTTCCGTGGCGTAATGGCACAACATTATCCATTAAGGCATTGAATGCATTGTCAATTGCAATGTATCTATCGCGATCCTGAGCCAAATAAGTTGAGTATTGCTTAAGTTTACGGACGAGTAGCCCTATGTCTTTATAATAACTGCTAATTGCCGTAAAACGGTATTGAAGACGGTTTGACTCATGCAGTTTTGCAGGTACATCTGCGAGATGCTTTATTAACTGCTCAATAGACTGAGTTAAAGTTCTTTTTCCTTTCATTTCCATATTTGGGTCAATAAATTCATAACACGGCAATACATATTTGCTGTAAAGATCTGTTACACGGTCATATAATTCAAAAACCGAGGCTTCACTATCCCCTGCGTTGAATTCCTTGTATTGCTGCGAGACGCGCTTTACTTGTGCATCCAGTGCCGATACATTTTCTTTTATCTTCGAATGTATTTCGCTAAGTAATCGATAGAAGCTCCCATACAGTTCTCTTGTATCATCATCTTCCAGATAGGCGCACTCCAATAACCTATCTACAAAGTCAGACACACGCTGGCGCAAATCTTCTAGATCATGCCTGTTCAATTCCCTCGCACGTTTTACATCTATAAACCGGAGCATATTGATGATTACATCCGCAACAGAAATGGTCCCAGTATTCTTATCATGATGAATGAATACTCCGTTCTTTAGTAAGGCCGCCAAACTTAACTGCGCATGAACATTTTGATCATCATCTTCACAAATGTAATGACTATACAAATCTAGAAAAAGTTTTTCTGGTATCTCTGGCACCCCACCTTCCTTGTCAATAAAATCCAATATTTTTAGAAAACTATTTTGATGCTTGAGGATAGAACTGAGGATCACATCACGATTAAGCCTCATTGGATTGACTCCCAAAACTTTCAATATACTCTGGTAGGATGTGCATGTGGCATTTTGGGACACGTGGCTTTTTGATTTTGGCTCTATCAATCATTATCCAACGACCAACGTTTTTGCTAACAAAGCCTGAAAATGTTGGTGTGGCACAAAAGATTGAAAAGCCGTGCTCACTGATTTGCTGAATAGTAGCTTTTGTATTTTTGAAATCTAACGTACCCACTTCATCCACAATAATCGGCATCTTGAGCGATACATAGTCTGGAGTGATTTTCTTAAGTAACACCGATAGCACGAAGGCTGTTATTGTACTAGTCGTTCCTCCTGACTGGCTTTTAGTAAAACGCTCACCAGTTTCTTCTAGGGTATATTCATAATGCACTGCATGAATAATGTCATGCATCTTAAGTTTTCGTGTCCGCTTATCGAAGTAACTATCTGCAAACTGGGTCAGCGCCTGATAAAACTCAGGCTCCAACAATGTCTCATCTGAAATATCTTGCTTATCGAGAGTAGATAGTAAAGATTCAAATCGTACATTGATTTCTGGCCGTAAGTTGATCTCAGAGAGGTTTGAAACAAGTTTACTATTGAGTTCATCATTAATTTCTTTGATGAAATTTGAAAGAAACTGTTTCGATGTTTTCAGTTCTTTTATCTGATTGCTAACAAATTGATTGTGAGTACAAATGCTTGTATTCAACTGTATTAAATCATACTGTAACGTGGCGTACTCGCCTGCGTAACTGTCAACAGCTTTAGATATTGCGGTAACTGAATCGAATTGTTTGTGGGGATCAACACCTTCGATCTGAACCTGTCCTGATAAAAGATGTAATTCTCTAATAACACTGGTTTTCAAAGAAGACAGATCGGTGCTCAATTTGTATAGCTTTTCAAACCACGAATCATTTAGTACTACTTCGTCAGAGATCTCTTCAAACAGAAAGTCAATATCGGCATGCCTCTGGATGGTATTAAAAACACTCTCATACCTTTTAAGTCTGGCTGACTCATCTTTCAAGGTATCAAGTTTATTTTGACACTGATTAGCAGTTGCAGTGTGTTCTTGAAGTTTATTACGCCCTTTTTCAAACGAGATATTCGCCTTAATATACATATCTCTTTTATCTTTAAGTTTTTTGGATGTATCGTCTTCGGCTCTTATGAGTTCACTTAAAGCACGAATATTGTCACGCTGAATTTCAACTTTTTGTAAAGTTTGTTCGGTGTTCGTTATTAGCGATTCAATATCATTATTTTTTAAAGCTCTGCCTTGTTCGGTGATATTTTGCTCCACAATCTCAAGTTGCTGTTCAACTCTAACTAACTCAAGAGTGGCCTCTTCAACCATTCTTTCAGGATTTATCTCTTTAAAATTGACACCTTTGATCGGCTTATCGAGGAAAGTAAGTAATCCTGCATGATCAGAGTCAAATAATGAAGTAAAGTTGACTACCGCATCGCGATGACTCTCAGTCAGAGGTACTATTGTTTTGGCAATATTTTGATTCAATGAGTACAAAATACTCGCACTTGTAGAATTGTTTAACTGACTCGCAACCGTTCTCGATTGATCTTCTATTATGTTTTGTAGTTCTTTTTTTGAACCTAAAAGTTGCTTTTTCTTTGTTAGCTCTTTCTGGAGTTGTCTTTTAACGCCATCCTCCTTGCGAAGTTCTCTTAATAAGCTATCCACGCAGCGATATTCATGGTCCAGATGTTCAAGAGTATTTTCGACTGAAGAAAAGCCTAAAGAAGTATATAGATTTTTCACCTCAGCTACTCGCTTAGACTGAAGCGTTAATTGTTCCTCCAAGTACTCCACTTGGCTTTTAGCTTTAATGGAAGCCTCGTTAGCTTTTTCGACTTCTTCTCTGGTAGTAAATTGTTGTTTACTCGCTTCATCAGTAAGATTCTGCATACTGACGTATCTTTCATCAAAGCTTTCTTTTGCTTCATTTAACAGGTGTCGCAACGATTTATGGATAAGTGTGTAATGTTTGTAACTGTTTGTCAGTTGTTCAAAATTAGATGACACTCTGTTGAAAATTGGCTCAGCATTTTTCAAAGTTTGAAGTTGCGCTTGTTTTGCAAACAGTTCTTCGTAGTCTGTTGCTAAGTCAAGGAGATCTGCGCTCAGTCGCTCTTCATCTCTGCCCCGGCCCATCTCAAGAAGCGTGGCAATGGCTTTAGGTAAGGTATCTGTCTCCGAGCTTTTAATGTCAAACGCTAGTTGATAAATATTCCTGAAAGCTTCAATTGAGTCCAAACGAGCATCTTTCATAGGTAGAATGCAAAAGCGGCGTTGCTTTTTAGTACCACGCATACCTTCAAACATTAAGGAGCGTATTTCTGCCGCGTCCGATGTTTGCAGACCGTCGTTTTCGATAACAAACTGCTTAACTGTTTTGACACTCAGGTCGTCATTGAAATCATCTTTATCCACATCCCAAAAAAGATGGCGCATTTCATCGAATGATAAGGGGACGAAAAGTCGGCTGTAGGTGTAATTGTTGGTTTTGTATAACAACATACAAAACGACCCCTCAGGGTTCTGAACTTCGAGAATAATGAACGAGGTTAAATCAGGAAAGTAAAAATCATAGGAGTCTTCTTGTGAAAAGGTCCCTCTATTACCAACAAATTTAAACTTCTTTTCACAGCGGCTAAAATTAACTTCTGGATACAGTAGCAATTTGGTGCCAGCGAGACTCGCAGTTTTTCCAACATTGTTCCCACCAAACATTGCAAGGTGCCTATCCAGTAATATCTCCGAATACCCATGATTTGCTGAGTTAACATAAACTAGACGTTTAAGTATGTAATCCTCTGCCAATAATCCTTTAGTAACAAAATTATTCATCAAGGTAGCTCTCCTGCTCCAATTCTCTTTCGGTTTTATAAATCAGTTGTGCAATATGAGTTAGCTCTGGGTGTTTTCGTCCCAGTGTGATGGCTTTCTCAATTGATACTGTTTTTGCTGGTACCCTTACCATTTTCAATCTATCTTTTATGTCACTTGGTACGAGAAAAACTACGTTTGAATTAGGTAAAAGAGTGAGGAGGTTACTAGCTATCTGAAGCCCCCCAGCGTCTACATCCAACAACAGGAAAATCGACTTGAATTTACAAAGAAATGATATGTGTAAAGCGTTAGTAATTGCGTTACCTTCGGTGAAAACTGTTAATGTTTTTTGTAAATCTACATCCCCGATATCGCAGTATGTTTTTATAAAAGATAAGGTTTTATCAATGCTGATGAAATTTTGTCTGTTTTCAATTAATAAGGCGTAATCATGCCATTCTCGTTTGGGTAAGTAATTTCCATCAGTATCAAACATTACTACCTGAGGATGTATTATCCCTTCTCTGACGAGAAGCATTGAGCCATTTACACTGTATGCGTGGCTGTTGTTTTGTTTAGCTGCTGAATTACGATCCTTATATATCTCTCCAATGATATTATCAAATTGAACTCTGAGCCAAGGCGCTATATGCGTAACTTTATAGGTATTCGTCCCAACCCTTCTCACTTCAAAGTCTCGATTAGTTGCGTCAAGATTTAACTCAGGAGAATTCAATAAATTGAGGAATTGGGCGTAATCAATTGCCCTTCCTTCATCAATCTTCTTTAAGTACTTTACAATTTGCTTGCCGTAATTCATTTTACATTCCACAAAGATTTGTGTGTATATTAATATTCACTATACATTAGTATGCACTATATATTATATTATGTAGATAGATCAACTGGGATTTTATTGACCAATGGAAAACATCACCGACATTCGGCAAGAAAGACGACTACGTTATATCGATTTATGTGCTTTTGTACTCGGAACTACAAACAGACGTCAGCTAATGAATCGTTTTGAAATCAAAGAAGCTTGGTCCACCCGTGACTTTAAGTGTTACCAAGAAATGGCTGAGAACAATCTTATTTATAACCATCGATTGAGAGCCTACGCTCCAACAAAATGGTTCAGCCCTTGTTTTGAACATCAAATAGAAGAAGCAATTGATCTAGTTTCTTCTGGTACGCAACGACTTGTGTGTGAGCCTAAGTTTGCCAAAAACGTAAATAGTTACAGAATTCCAAGTGTTATGCCGGAGTTAAAGGTTGTCGCACCGATTTTCAGAGCACTCAACCTTGGAATTAAAGTAGACATTAATTACTTATCGCGTAGCAGTGGCGAATCCAGCAGGATAATTGCCCCGCACACACTGATCGAAACAGGTAATTTTGTGTACATCAGGGCTTTTGACCACAAGTCAGGAGACTTCAGAAGCTTTAAGTTGAATCGAGTCGTTGCCTCTCGTGACTCTGAGATTTCAGTTGAGGAAAAACAGACCAAACCTTTTGATCCTGATTGGAATCAAGAGGTTGAAATTAAAATTGGTATCAATGGTAAACCAAAAAAACCTGAAGCCATTACCTTTGATTACGGATTAGAGTCAGGACAAATAGTACTTAAGATGAGAAAAGCCTTAGTGTTCTATTTTTTATCTGATTGGAATATTGCTCCTTTAGAGTACGACTGTCTACCAGATAAGCTTTTCCCCCTCAAAGTGCTGGAAATTACCACATTGTAACTATGTAATTGGTGAAACTATCAGTGTAATGGCATAGTTGATTTGGCCACCTAACTAGAGGTGCTATGCTATTGGCATAGTAGAGTTAGGTGACAAAATGAGCAAGCAAACAAGGCGAACATTCAGCCCAGAATTGAAGTTGATCTAACGTAGAGGTCGTTCTATATCTGTCGGCCCATTAAAAAGCCATGTCAATATCAGCAACCAATTTCAGTTAATAAAGTCGGTTATTACAAGGCCTTTATAAATTTTCTCATGATGGTAAAACCCAAGCCTGACTGGCGAACCTAATGTCTTAGCTCGTCGAGCATTCGTCTCCGTCTTCATAAAGCCTGAAACCGTTCCTGCCATTGCGCTTCATCCGGTAGAGCGCGAGGTCAGCCTTTTTCAAAAGGTCATCAATTGAATCTGAACTCTGAGGGTCGAAGATAGCAATGCCAACACTAAGAGTAACCTGCATCTGAATATTATCGACACTAAATACTTCACTTATCGTATGAAAAATCTTTTCAGCTATCACTACGGTGTCATCAGGTTTGCTGATTTCGGTTAACATCAATACGAACTCGTCACCACCATGTCTAGCCAAAGTATCAGATGTTCTGATACAGAAACTTATTTTGTTCGCCAACCATTTAAGCAGTTTGTCACCAACATCGTGGCCATATTCATCGTTAACCTGTTTAAAATGATCGATATCTATATACATAACCGCAATAGGGCGGTTGTAGCGGCGACTTAGGGCAAAAGTACTGGATAGTCTGTCATACAATAACCGACGATTGGGCAGGCCCGTTAATTCATCATGAGTAGACTGATGCAAAATTTTATTCTGAAGCTCCTTTCGGTCAGTGATGTTCACAATCTGGGATACATAGTGAATAGGGGCTCCATAAATGTCGGTTACCATTGAAACACTGAGATAGATCCAGATAATTGAGCTATCTTTTCGAAAATAACGTTTCTCCATCTGATAGGTTTGTATTTCCTTTGCTGTAAGCGCTTTTAATTGTGCAAGGTCTGAGCTGATGTCATCAGGGTGAGTAATATCTTGGAAAGTCAGATTTAAAAGTTCTGCCTCCTCATATTGAAGCATGTCCAGCAATGACTGATTGACTTTGATCCATTCGCCGTTTAATCCCACCAGAGCGATTCCTATTGCCGACGTTTCAAATACTCCTCTAAACCGTTGCTCGCTTTCTCTGAGCGCCAACTCCAGACTTTTTTGAGATGTTATATCGGTATGGGTTCCAATAGTGCGAGCAACATCGCCATTTTCAGTCCAGCTAACGATGTCTCCTCTGGCTACAATCCAAAGCCATCGGCCATCACGGGCTTTAAGCCTGTGCTCTAAGCTGTAGAACTCCGTTTTACCGCTGATGAATTCATCAATAACAGCTTCAGCCCGCTCCCTGTCTTGGGGATGAAGCAAACGCTGCCACTCTGAAAATTCATTCTTGATCTCATCATCCGCATACCCCAGCATGGATTTCCATTTAGAGTCATAAGTCACTTCATTGGTCAGGTTATTCCAATCCCAAACGCCATGTGCAGCTCCAGATAGCGCGACATTTAACCTGAATTCTGTTTCAGACAACTCTCGGGTCATTGCCGCCGCTTTAGTTTCAGCACGTCTTTTGCTGGAAGATAATGTCCAGATAAGGAAAGTCAAAAGTACGGTAAATAATCCACCTACAAACATCACAATACTGGGCTCGATGTTGTCATATGTTTGGGCAAAACGGTTGTCTGCTGAGAACACGAATGTCCATGAACGTTGGGCAATCACTAACTGTTTGGTTCGAAGAAAAGGCAATTCGATGGTTTGTTGAGATGTACCCTTCGAGGAATAAAGCAATGACTCTCCGTTGGCAATGGTGTCATCGTAGATTGCCACGTTAATTTGCGACTCATTTAAAAGGATATTCTCAATTAGCGCACTAAAACTTAAAGACGCCTCAATCCAACCCAGAAAATTATCCGTAATTCCATTCGCTTGATTCACGCCCCCTCTGTACAAAGTAAGAAACAGCCTTACACCAGATAAAGGATCAGGAACACTCTCGCTTATCTGACTTGCCTTACCTGCAAGTGTCAATGCATTGCTCCGTTTTGCATCATCCATTGCAAGTTGAGCCGCCTTTTCGGTATACATGTCGAATCCGAAAACGCTTAAATTACCTTCGCTAAAAGGTTCGATAAATTTTATAGCAGTATACTGTTCCCGCTCCCCCTTTGGTGTCAAAGTATACTGAGGGAAACCTTCAGACCGAATACTGGCTATGTGCTGTTCGATTTTATTCGCCGCGATGCTAGTAATGAACGAGACGCAAATGATTTCCGGATAGTTTTCTTCCAGATTAAGTTCGTTTATATAGGCTTTAAACTCGCTTCTACTTATTTTTCTGAACCAACAAACAATCCCCTCACGCCATGAAGCACTTGTTCATAAGTTGCAAACCGTTCTTGGACTAAATCCAGAATATTGGTGGTTTTTTGCTGGAAGATTTTTTGTTTTTTTGTAGCGACCATATCTACAGTGTACTGATATGCCACTAGAGTCAGCGATAGACTCGTCACAAAAACGAAAATAGTTAAAACTAAAATCAGGTTTACGCGACACCATTTAAACAACAAACATATAGCTTCCTTCATAAACGCTTTTAACCGCCTCTTGGTTGACTATGTGCAATGTTTGAATATCCTGACCTTAGTCTATTCGCTAAAATGCTAATCAGACTCCGCGCTTTACAAAATTAACGCAACCGATATTGGGCTGGCTCATTACTGAGTAAATTTGCTTAATTTACGTCACCAATAGTCCGCCCTTATTGGCGGCATAAAAAACATTACGCTGTCCTTGAATCACCTAAGCAATACAAATTTATAGTTGCAACGCTATAATCGGCTGTCAAGTGTTAATCACTACGGATAAATAGTTAGAATTCATACCGCAATTAATGGCGCTCCGAATTGCCATTAAGTCAACCGGCAATAAATTCATCATTCCACAGTTGCTTAGGTCAGCTTTTTTATAAATTTTGTCGTAAGCAAGTTAACTTCATTGAGCACTTTTCAGACTAAAGAATATGTATTTAATGCATATTGCAAATGACAGCTTAGGGAAAATTCCTTAGTACAATAAACCAATTTTAATACGTACTACTTGATTAAAATTAAGAGTAACTAACATTACCGTTTTTGCAATGACTCTAATTTTCCTTCGAGCTTTCCAAAATCACGTTGCAATTTCTCGTATTGTTTTTCTTTTTCTTCTAACTTGAGGGAACGCTCAACTAAGGTGTCGAGTGAACCTTGTAACTTTGAGTTTTCCGCTAATAGTTTTTCATTTTTCGTACTTAGAGAGTCTAAAGTTGATTCAAGTTGATCTATTTTTCTGTCACTTGAGTCGATAGCTAATGAAGCTTGGTTTTCGGATTCTTCAAACGCAGCTATTTTTGATTGGTAATCCTCAATAGTAGATTTAACTCTCTTTTCAGCTACTTGTTGAGCTACCCGATAACTTTCAAGTGCTAATTTCTCCAGTTGGAGTTTGGCAGTTTGCTGATTCTTTTCTAATTTATCTAAAATTTCACTTGGTAGATCAATTTCTTCGACTTTTTCATCAACTACCACTTCTTTTTGGGCTACGTATTTTTCCCATACTTTTTTTATTCGTTCTGAGCTACCGCCGTCCAATCGATTTCTAATTGCAAACGGACTCACAAGCTTGCCTTCTGTTTCGATGATAATTCCCGCATCGATAATTTGTTGATCTGTAAATTCAGCTTTTCTACCCATACTTCACCCAAATAAGTTAATTAAGTTATTTAACTTAAATAAGTTTAGTAAATAATTTTTTGATTTTCAAATCAAAAATTGCTCACAACCCGCATTTGTTCACTTGCTCTTTGTAAGCGACATATATTTAGCGTACGTAAGTACCTTTGTTATTTCGTTCGTGTACGAATGTATAGATTTTGACTTACGTACAGTCATTGATTAGCCTGTACGAAAGGTATTGGTTTCGTACATATGAAAGTAGGGTTTGCACGAGTTTCTACTCAAGAACAAGATTTAAAGGTTCAACTGTCCAAGTTGAATGGCTTCGGCTGTGAAAAAGTTTTTCAAGGTAAGCAATCAGGCGCTTCAATTAAAAATGAAGAAAAACTTAAAGAATTAATTGAATTTATTCGTGAAGGTGATGAAGTTATTGTTACACGCCTTGATCGCTTAGGGCGCTCATTAAAGTCTATTCTTGATGCGATAGATAATATTCATAGTAAGGGCGCGTGTTTGAATATCATTGACGGCTCATTCAATACTAGCAATG
Organism: Aliiglaciecola lipolytica; assembly: GCF_018860635.1. Taxonomy (GTDB): domain Bacteria; phylum Pseudomonadota; class Gammaproteobacteria; order Enterobacterales; family Alteromonadaceae; genus Aliiglaciecola; species Aliiglaciecola lipolytica_A. The sequence continues at coordinate 283,534 of NZ_JAHKPT010000025.1, read as the reverse complement.
ATAATCCTTTCTCTAACGCTATGATAAATTTGTGTGGAGTCTTCGCTCAGCTAGAGCGGGATTTGATAAAGGCGAGAACTGCGGAGGGGCGAGCAGAAGCGAAGGCCAAAGGTAAACACCTTGGCCGAACATCTGCCTTGACAGACAAACAAGCTAAAGAGTTATATCAAGCGAAATTAAAAGGCGAATCTATATCCGCTCTTTCACGAAAATATGGTATTGGTAGACCTACTGTTCATCGCACATTAGAACGTATCGCGAAAGGGATTACTAAAAAGGAGGATAAATGATCAGACGGAAATTTGGGCTATACATTATTTCTCTTTGGTTATTATTTTTGTTAGTCATAATAATTACGGCGAAGATTCCGATCTGTTGGGGGGATAGTTGTCACTTTGTTGGTATCGAAAATTTAAATTCTTCTATCATAGTCCCGGCAATATGTGTTGTATGTTTGATTTGGGGTGGGTATGAATTCAAAAAATTTGATTTTGCAATAAAAGGCTCAACCAATATTCCTTTTAAATTGGTTAAGGTTGAAAGTATCAACTACGAACACTTAACATTTTTGGCGACATATATAATTCCATTGGTAACCTTTGATTTTGAAAGTACTCGATATTTGATTGTGTTAGCTTTGTTATTAGTCTTTATGGGGGTTATCTACATAAAGACGGATTTGTTCTATGCAAACCCTTCATTAGCATTACTGGGATTTCATATTTATAAGGCTGATGGTGACTTCAAAAACCATGAGTCTAGGCAAAATATAATAATCATTACTCGATGTAAGTTAAAAAGTTTAGATCGAGTGTCATACATTAAATTAGATGAAAGAATATACTACGGAGCAATAGTTGAATAATGAACAAGGAAGAACTTAATAATAAGCTGCAATACTTCTCCGACAATATCGAACAAATTGGCGTTACAGTATATGTACTTTTGAAAGGCGAAATTGTTCCGAAAAAACTAGATATAAGAGCGGATGATCTTCCTAGTATTAGAGCAATGTTTGTCGGAAATCTCGTCGATACAATAATTAATGATGAAGAATTAAGTGTTGTTCCTTTATCTACTTCTGACGAAAGAAAGAATGTTATTTACGAATATGATATTGATGTACCTGAGTCTTTGCAGGGCTTACAGTCAGTGATCGAGTCAGATGATCAAGATACTTTTGATCTTGAGAATGATGAAATTACTTCTGTATCCTCTCTTATCATTGAAATAGGTGACGAACAAAATCAAGTTGTATTATATAAAACGATGGCTCAAATTAATATATACGGGCGATCCAGTTTCTTTTTGAAAAAATCAGCTCATCGGTTTGAAGAGTTAAAAGAAGAGTTCTTCAGGTTAAGTTCAAATTTTCAATTTTTTAGGATTGATGATTCCTTACTGGTAATTGATCTTAAAACGTTGGAAAAGTCATTTGGCTTCCACGAAGTGATACAAAAAGAAGCTATGCTAGCGGTCGAAGCTGTTGAAGCTATTGAGTTGTTGGAAAATCCTGAAACTTTACATGAGTTAATTGACGATGTAACAACTGCTAGGAAACTCACCAAGATAGCAAAGAATTCCCCTGTTTTAAAAGCTGGCATTGAAAATCAGCGCATTGTTGAATTTTGTAGAGCATTCCCATCATTGAGGGGGAAAATTAGATTCAACGCAGCCAACGATAAGATTCAATTGGATACTAAAGTGTCAAAGAATTTATTTATTAAATTATTGATGGATGATTTCTTAACTTCTGAATTAACCAGTTTCCACTATACAAGCTTAGCTAAAGATGAAGCTGATGAGCAAGCTGATAATGATACTACATAGCATAATATTTTTAGATGGTTTTCATTAAAATAGATCTAATTTAAAGGGACGTAACAAAACGATATGGAAGCACGTTTAGAGCCACAAATAAAAAATAACGAAGAAATTAAAACAGTTTTAAGAAGAGTGAATGTTTCCTTTCAGTTAGCTGATGAAAGATGTGTCGAAACTTTGCTAGTTTATTTGCCTCCTGCCGATACAAATGACGCACTTACACAATTATTTTTAGCAATTAAAAACGGAATAATGGCTAATTTTGTTTTTAAATGCTCTGAAATTGAAAAGAAACTTGGCATCAAGAAAGATGGCGCTGCTAATAGACTCTTTGAAAAGGCAATTCGAAAACTGAGCCAACACACAGCTCAAGGCGAGTTGGGAGAGTTAATATTATTTACGTTAATGGATGTTTATTTAGAAGCCCCAAAGTTGCTCAGTAAAATCTCTACTAAGACTTCTCGCAAGGTGCCTGTTTTTGGTGCAGATGGTGTACATGGGCAATTTTATGATGGAAAGTTTAAACTTTTCCTTGGTGAATCTAAGCTCTATAAGGATTTCAAGTCTGCCGCAAGTGATGCTACTAAATCAATTAAATCTGCAAAAGATAAATATCAAGATGAGTTTGATTTAATTGATAGCTTCATGGACTTCCCAAATTTAGATGAAGAGTTGGAAGATCACCTTTTAGATATTTTGAATCCTGTTTCAAATTCTGACCTCGAAGATATATTGCACAATTCCTGCTTCATTGGTTTTGCGAAACCTGAGTTGCAAGAATGTACTCCGGATGAATTCGAACAAAAGTATATTGATATTGCTGGTGATTATATAGGTGATTTTTATAGGAAACTTGAAAAACAAGAGTTGCCTGTCAATAAAACGGTACTGATGATATTACCTTTCGAGTGTATTGATGATCTCGTTAAGCAATTTATTAAATATATGGATATTAAAAAATGAGTGAATTTGTAAAAAAGCTTACTTTAAAAGCTATGGCTAGTGACGACTTTAAAAGTGCTAGCAATGAATTGTTTCGCTCTTATATATTCAAGATGGTTGGAGGTAATGGGGAGCTTGATAGGAAACATGTAAAACAGTTGGCTTCAGTAGCCCAATACTTATATCAGGTTAATGATAGCAAGTTTCGAAAAGAAGGGGCAGCATTGCTCTCAATGCTTATAGATGTATCTGGTGATACATACCCAGAGGTAATAGGTATTGCGAATAAGGTATTTTCAAGCGCAGGTGATTTTCCTAATATTACACTTATTGAAAATAATTATCCCGAACTCAACTTTAGATATAGTTTTTATTCTGAAGCTGAAATGGAGTTCAGACAAGAGTTGAATACAGTAGAGGAATTAAATTTTCCACTCACGGACTTCCAAAGAACGCTTTGGGAAAACTTAATGTCCGATAATGATGTTATAACTGTTGCGCCAACTTCAGCGGGAAAAACTCATATTATCTTGAGTTATTTAACACGTCGGATGATTGACTCAGATGGTGCTTTTGCTGCGATAATCGTTCCAACTAGAGCGTTAATTTCTGAAGTGGCTAGTAAATTATATGAAATTGCCAAAGAACAAAGTTTTGAGCAGGAAATTGAAATTTGCACTGTTCCTCAAGATGGTGGTTATGCCGATAGAACATTTTTCGTAATGACTCAAGAAAGGTTATTTGATGCACTGCAATCAGGTGACATATCTTTTAACTTTTTGTTTATTGATGAAGCTCACAATATTGCTGATGAAAGCCGAGGCGTATTACTTCACTTAACAATAGATAAATTGCTGGAAAATAGTTTCCCTCAAGTAATTGTAAGTATGCCTTCTGCAAGCTATCAAGATTCCTTTTCATCTGTATTTAAAGATGTTGAATTCAAAAAAGAAATTACATCTTTTTCTCCTGTTGCGAAAATTATGATGGAGGTAAAGCTTGTAGGTAGAGAACTAGCTATTAATAGACTCAATACCAACGACAGTATACGAATTCCAAAGAACTTTACAGGCCTACATTTGGCAGACATATCCTTACGGCTTGGGCAGGGGCAAAGTAATATTATTTATAGAAATCAAACTGACCACTGTGAAAATATTGCACAAAATATAGCTAGTAAGATAGACAGTTTTGATACAACTGATGAGCTTGAAGAGGCCGCAGATTATGTGGAAAAGTTTATCCATAATCGTTTCACATTGGCTAATAACCTGCGCAAAGGAGTTGCCTTTCACTATGGACCACTACCTAGTTCATTGAGAGTTCTGATAGAAAACCTTGTTAAAGAGGATCAGATAAAATTTGTTGCATGTACTAGTACACTAGCCGAAGGTGTTAATCTACCTGCCAAGAACTTGTTTTTATTTAAGCCTATGCAGTCAAAAGGAAGGGGTGCTCCAGAAAGATTGGATGATGTCAAAATTAATAATATTACTGGTCGAGCTGGAAGAATGCTTGAACATTTTGCTGGTAATATTTTTATAGTTGAACCTGATGAATGGCAAGTAGATGATTATTTCGATGAAAATGATGGTGATGAAGACAAAATCCCTACATATTATAAAGCTTTAAATGAGGAACTCGTCTTTGTATTTCAAGCATTAGCCGGAACCTTTGCGCACGATGAGGACAACCAGTATAAGTTTTACACTATTGCAAACAAATTGATTAAAGAAATTGCAGAAGGGAAATTATATAACACTTTAGAGTCTCCTGAGTTAGAGTTAAGCCAACATGAAATTACTGCCTTGGAGAACGCAGTTAAAATTGCTTATAGAAGCTTGAAAGTTGCACCCTTCACACTTGAAGCAAGTCCTACTATTGGTTATATACAACAAAACAAATTGTTTAATTTTTTGAATGGAATTGATGATTTGACTGATTGGATATTACCCCATCCAAAATCAAAAAGTCTCTATAGCGTATTAGTAAAAGTCTGTGAGAAGTTGGAGGAGTTTGGTGTTTATGCTCCGACTGGAGAATATCATATGTCATACATGTGCGTTATTGCCGCTAAATGGGTTCAAGGTGATAGTTTAAAAGAGATTATAAATGAACAAATCTTATGGATGGAAAAACGCAAAAATAAGGGGGATGGAATAAACCCTAATAAAGCCGTGAGGGATGTTATTAAAGTTATTAATAATGATATTAGGTTTAGAATGGCAAATGCTTTACGGTGCTATCAAGTATTACTAACAAATGTTATAGCCCTAAAAAAATTAGAACTATCGAGTACTAAGTTACATACATTTATTGAAATAGGAGCAAGTGACGATAGAGTGATTGAATTAATTAATATCGGTTTATCTCGTGAAGCTTCTAAAGAAATTAATGAAACGCTTGCTGATAATATTGAAGTAGGTTCTTTACATAAACTTTTAGAGTTGCTCAATAATGACGTGTTGGCTGGCATTCACCCTATAACCAGAAAAGAAATATTATCAATGTCTAAATAAAATAACGATTATGCACTCGTTATTACAAGGATTTAAAACTGGTTAGGGCTGCTTCTAAAACTTCTTGAGCAGCTTTTTCATCGATATATTTATGGCGTGTAGTAATTTCAGTTTTATAATTAAAGAATGCATTACCAAAATCTAAATGAACTACAGAGCCGTCTTCATTTTTTCCTTTAACTTTTAAAAGTGTACAGTCATCATGATTTGATAAATAATTTACAATCTCAATGACATTCTCTTTTGATAAACCCGAATCTTCTTTTTCATCAATGGCAAAATCTAAAGCAAGTTGCATGTTGCTCTCTAGGTATGGAGCACAACTTAAATCTCGAATTAACTGGGGGGCATTTTCAGATACATCTGAAAGTGACGATGTTCCTATTTTAAAATGCAGACTACTGTAATCACTTATTTCAGTTAATTTTGAAAACTCTTTTTCTTTTGGAATAAGCTCTAATTTAATTTTACTTGATCTATTATTACTGAACTGTTCCAACAATGACGTTCCAACGCTTTTCAAGCTAACACTTGGCCCCGACGTAAAGCCGATAACAAGCTTTAAATTTGGTACTATTTTAAAAAAATATGGGTCACCAATAATACCTTGGTTTATCGCTATGGAGGAAATCTTACCATCGCTTGTGGCTTTTGTTTGCCATGTATTCCTTTCACGAACTACTGTTACTGGAAAAACATTTAGCTTGGTAGAGTTAAATGCTTTTACTAAGTGCTTCTTATTTCGAATGTTGATAATCCGAGTTTGATTATCGTTACTTTGATTAGCTTGGTAATTGGAAATAAACTCACTAAAAAAAGAGTTCTCAGCTTCAATTGAGAAAAACCTGACAGTAATGCTCTTTTTTAATTTGTTCATAATAATCCGTTATGTAATCAAATGTATTTAAATGCTTTGTACTATTGTAAGAGAATTTCTCATATTTATAAGAAAAAGTCCATAACAACTGTTTTAACATACAGTGTGTCATTATTGTAAACCTAACTTTAACTAATACTAAATAGGGTTAGCCTAAAGAAAGTAACTTTGCTCTATATTGTGGCATATATGTGACCAGTATATTTATGTTATCTCAGCCTACGGCTACAATCAGGGAAACTTTCTTTAAATGTGATCGATAAAAGGGAGGGTTACAGTACAGCTGCAAACACATTAGACTTTATTGACGCAGTGGTTGAAGAGATGACGTTTCCAAACAGATCGAGGTAGAGAGTTTTTTGCTGAGAAAGTTCAGAATCAAATGATGACACTAGGTATTAATTTCGTCCAAATAAACCGGCATCGCCACACTTAAATGGAAAGGTCGAGCGTTCGCAAAAAACGGATAGAGCCGAATTCTACGCAACTGTAGATATTGATTCTGATTACTTGGATAATCAACTCTCTGAATGGCAGCACTACTACAAGTGGAATCGTCCACACGGCGTGCATAAAGGTAAAACGCCAATGGAAAAGTATTTCATAGTCTCAAACGGAACACCTTTCTCAGATGAAGTTTTAGATAACTATGAAATTAGTAATGAAAAGATTCAGGATGCCAATTACAAACTAGATTTAGAGATCTCAAGATTGAAACGATCTCTATGAATCACACATTTTAGCTTTATCAAGTCGAAATGGACAACAAGCGGTGAAACAGATGCAAGGCATTATTACCGCTCTTAGCGAACATAATTATCGATCCTTTGGACAAAGATTTAAAGAAATGCGTTAGCAAATTTGCCCGCTATGCGGATGACTTGACTCTACTTGTGAACACGCCCCTGAGGGCATAAACGCGTCCTTCATGTAATCAGCAAGCACCTGATTCAGCGTTTAAAATTGTGGTTGTGACCACGACCAAAATCCACATTGCTAGCACCCGCTGAACACGAGATAAAGCCTCTTATGATTGGCTGTTGCAGTGCTTTAAGCAATCATCGAAACCGCCAAAACAATTGGTTTAGTTGTTATTCGGTTACCTAATGCACCTGCTGTCGCAGCCTATCAACTTAGAAATCGATATTGAGCAATTCCTGCCATGGTACGTGAAAATAGATTAGAAGGTTATCGTAAAAGAGGTACTTTAACCGTGCATTCAGTTATCAGTTACCTCGCGTACCTCCATCACCGAAAAAGGCGAAATTTAAACTGCTGTTAACAATTATTCCTTGTGTGTGGATATTTATGCTCTAGTAAAAAGTTTTGATGTAGAAGTATTTTTATCATTCGCCAATTCATTTGCTCCAAAGGGTGTATAAAAATATTACCTTTTATCACTGGTTTTAACATGATAACATCCTCACCCGAAATTTTAGGGCGGGTTCTATTAGCTCGATAATAAGGCACAAGAACGTACCCAAATATAAAATTTCTAAAATGGAATATAAAATTATTTAATTGGAGTTGTAATGAAATATATAGTTGTAAGTTTAGTAGTTATCTGTAGTTTTTACTCAAAATTGAGCTTAAGTGAAAATTTATTTAGTTATTGTGACAGTTGCGTTTCGGAATATGATTTTGAAACAAAAGCTAGGTTCGATGCCATAGACCACGGAGGTTCTATGAACACCGTTACGGTGGTTAATCGTCCTGCTGCTCAGCATAAAAAGTATAGAGTTATAAATATAATTACTCAAGAGCCAGGGGTTCCACCTTCTGTTCATATTATAACTCTCGTACCTACCACTGACGAAATTCAAAAAGTAAGTACATTGTTAGATTTGTGGGGGGCAGCTAAAATTAGCGCTCTTGATGTAACAATCCCAAGCGAAATCGCAGATAGTGCCTATGATGTTGTTAAATCAAATAAATCTAATGATGTTATGGATTATGCAATTGAAAATCGCACATTTGAGGATTATCTAAATTATCAAATCTATCAAATAATGGATATGTTTTATTTAACTAAAGATTACCCTTATATATTAGATATTACTTTTTCAGATGGTAGTACTGCTAAAATAAGCTTTGATAAAATAAGCTTTAATGGTAGCTTATCGGGGGAGTTTATCGAGATGGTTGATAGTCAAAATAACACCATTAACCAGACATCTACAGCTGTCGCATCTGGTGCGCCAGTTGAATTGTCCGGTGAAACTAACGTAAACAATTACTTAGAAGCGATCAACAGACTAAACATTCCAGTCACGATTAATGGTGGTGGTACAGGAAGTGGTATCTCTATGACTTGTTCATCGAAAGAGACTGAAACTGGTCTTACCGTTACATGTAAAGTTCACTAAGGAGCAAATGATGGGATCTATTGGATATGTTCAAGTATTGTTCGTATTACTGATAATTTTTTTGCCTATAGTCCTTGTTCTAATTTCGAATAAACATTCAGGAACAAAAAAAGCTTTATGGCTTTTAGGGACACTACTTTTTAGCTGGATAGGTTACTTTCTTTTTTCAATAGTATTGGAAAATAAAAAGTCTCTAGACAAGTGATTTATATCCTGTAGTAGAACGAGTTGATATTTTTAAAGCCAGCACTTTATGCTGGCTTTTAATTTATAAGTGAACTGTCTAATAAGAACTCTATTGCGGGCATGACAACCTTTCCGGAATTATAGGTGTCTTGTTTGTAGATACTCAATGGACTGAAGATTTTGGCGAGTGTGTCGATTTTTACCAATCTACTAACGAAAAAAATTCCGACATTGCCTACATTCACTGTTTCTCGAATAATAGTCGAGGTAATAAAACTCAAAATGCCTACACCAAAGTTTTAAGTGGCATAAATAACGCCTCTAGGTCTATAGGTTTACCAATATGATAATCAAACCCAACAGCTAGATACTTTTTTATATCCTGAGAAGATACATTGGCAGTTAGAGACACTAATGGTACATCTTTAGAAATTCGCCGAATAAGCTGGCAAGCTTCGATCCCATCCATCACAGACATTTGAATATCCAAAAATACAATGTCAAATTGTCCATTTTGGAATAAATCGACTGCCTGTTGCCCATCATTTGTTATAACCAACTCTGCTTTGGTTGCTTCAAGCATAGCTTGAAATACCATTTGATTGATCTGATTATCCTCTGCCAATAATATTCGTTTATTGCTCAAATTAGGTAATTCAGATCTGAAAGCCTGTTCGTTATAAATTGTTGTTTCTGCCCGTTCTAGCGGTAACGTAACGGTAAATTCAACACCTAGTTTTAGTTCACTAGAGACGGTGATATTACCTTGCATCAAATTCACTAAATTTTTGCAAATAGACATACCTAATCCAGTGCCGCCAAACTTTCGTGTTATTGAGGTGTCTGCCTAAGAAAAGCGATCAAACAACGTATCAATGGTTTCCTGAGACATTCCAATACCCGTATCTTTCACTGTAAATTCTAAAGCTTTAGCTTCTACAGATATTCTAATTTCTACTCTACCGATTAAAGTAAACTTAATTGCGTTAGATACAAAGTTAACCAAAATTTGTTTAAAACGATTACCGTTGATAAGGTTCAATCACTTCTGTGATTAGCTTTACTAATGCTGAGGGCGTGAAGAACTCACCACCACCTTGACCTTCTGTTTTAGCAAACTCATTAAGGAAGTATTCGTAAATTCGACCGAAAATATCAGAACCAAGGCTGAAGTCGATGTCGTTAAAGTTTTTAAGCAAGCTTTTGAGTATATCGTTTTCAAAGCGAGTATAAGTTTTAGGCAGGGCATCTTTAATTGCTTCGTTATCTGCTTCAAGTGCTTTCATGGAGTTGTTAACATTAATACCGATGTTTGAACCTTCTGGTAATGCCAATAAATTAGAGTAGAGTGCATCATCCGGCACATACATAGCGCCTTCTGCTTGAATTTTTGATTTAATACCATGACCAAATAAAGCCCCACCTCGACGCCGTGAACTGTTTTGCTCTTCAATCATACTTTTTGCGAGTGAAAAACGATATTCAGCATACTTAAGGAAAATTAAGCCTAGTATTGGTCGGGAATACTCTTGCGCTATTAAGCCTGTGTTGGCTCGAAGTGAGTCAGTTGCTGACCATAATCGTTTTTCTAATTCTTCTATCTTTTTAAAATCTGCCATTTTTATAATCCTTCTTATAATTTCCTTTATATAAGGGGTGATTGATTTACATTTGTTAATGGTTACCAACAGCTAAATGTTCTGATAGAGAGTTTTTCTTTGATATTTTGTCAATCATTTATTTTAAAAGTGTATTAAATACAAATGGTTACGTTTATTTTTCATTGACCGCTTATTTTTCATGAATTAAGATTCGGCTAAGTAACGGTAATAATGATGATATGAACTCACACTCCTAATTCTCCTATTCGTACATCAGGCTTGGCTACTTAAGTTAGATTCAGCGTATTAATAGAAAGCTAGACGGGAGAAATCATGGGGTACGATACAAGTCTTAAGATAGCGTTAAAAAATATTAGCAACTGGATAGCGGCTAAATCTCTTTATTACAGTCCAGAGCGCAAGAAATATTTATACGGATTCTATGCCGGCCTAGGAAATTTTGACGTATATGAGTTGCCAAGCGAATATCAATGCTTAATTTCAAATAGCAGTCTTAAAGGCAATGAACTACATGCTGTTGTCTTATCAACATTACCTATTGAGCATACCACTACAGATGAGATGAAACCCTATGAGACACTAATTCGCTGTGTGTTCAGCGCTAAATTATACGGATATCAGCATTCCTGCTCTCTACATTCTGCGATTAAATTTGCCTCACTACATCATGCGAACCAAAAATGTAAGAGTACTGGCGAGCCATATGTAAACCACTTGATTGAAGTGGTGCAACTCATCCAGTTTTATGAATCAAATAGCAATGAAAATATGTTTATAGCGGCAGTTTTGCATAACATTTTAGAAGATACTGAGGTTACCAGTATTGGTCTAAAGTACCTATTTGGAAGCGAAGTTTCAAAAATAGTTCTAGAGCTGACGTGCAACTCAGCGGAAAATTCTGATGATAAAAAAATAGAATTACTTAATCAGATTTCCATAGGGAGTAATGCTGCGCAATCAATCAAATTAGCTGAAGTAATATCTAACGTATCTTCTATCCCTAGCCAGTGGTCGCTTGAACGGAAGTTAGCTTATATAGACTGGTGCAAAAAAGTAGCAAAAGTATGCTCATCTTCATCTAAGCGGCTATATGATCAATTTAATTTAAAAGTACAATTATTAGAAACTGCGGTAAACGACGAATAACAAATAGTTTTAAAATTAACACATGGGCTGACAGTGACAAACCCGCCTCCAAATAGCACGAACCCGAACATATATTGGAGCTTAGCTGCACAGCTAAAGTTGCTGTAGCGCGGGTGAATATTTATGATGCTTTGAAATATATTAATACTATTGCACTTGGCGGTGTTGCTTAAGCTAAACAGCTCTTGAAACTCGGCCGCTTGAGGCCGAGATATTTATTCCCCTCTCTTCATCTCGGATTAGAAAGCAATATCCTTGGCTGGCTTGCGGCAGAGTTTCCCTTAATGCCACAACATCTATAACGTAAATCGCTATCGGTATATGCTTCAACCCCGCTCTTCCTTAGACCTCATCTCAACCCAATTTTTCGTTAATTTATCAAAGTCCTCACCTGCGATTTCAATTGTCAATTGGGAAGTGGTTTTGCCTGAGTTAGATGTGTCAACCCTTATGGCCAAATCTGTTGGGTTTGAGATAGTAATATGCGCTGAATGCAGACCGGTATCGTCCAATGTTTTGAACATTGTATATTGGCTATTCTTATTTCTATCTTCATTGCTCATGAAAAACACCTCGTGTTTATAGTTTAGATGCTAGATATTCATTATCATATTTTGCTGATGGACAAATATTTCAAAATAGGACAGCTAACTTCTTCTATTCAGTAGACTTAGGAATTCTAATCTCATTATCATTTTGAAATAGGCCAGCTAAAATCTGACACAATACTTCAAATTTTCAATCCATTCGTCCCTAATTTCGGGACATCGTACCATGTCGTCATAATAGGGACAAGATGAAAAAGTCCACCAATGACCAAAGTTACACCCGATTGCTTTCTTGGCTTAAAAATGAGCGTATTAAGAAGGGCATGACTGCGCGTGAGTTAGGCTTACTATTAGACGAGCCTTTCCAAACAGTCAGTAAAATAGAAAAAGGACAGCGAAAACTTTTTGTATATGAATATGTGCAGTACTGTGAAGCGTTAGGCTTGGATCCAAAACATGGATTGAAACAACTTAAAAACGGATCGGAATCTGATAGGTGATCATTTAATAGGCTCATAACAATAGGCATTTTGATAGAGTTTTATGGATGAGTAAAAATAAAAGTTATATGGAAGAAACAGCAACTGATGCAGTCTCAGTCTCCCTTGGTAATCACAATGAACAAGTGTACTAGTGTGATTACCAAGGGAAACTGTCGGTCTAATTACCGAGCGACTTTGTCGTAGACAAGATGTCAGTTAGTAATTTTTCTTTCAATTTGTATGACCGTTTTGAGGACCGGCCGTTCGAGTTACCTAATTACTTTAAAGTATGCGATGTTTTTGGTTAGTATTCCAATTACGGAAGATTGGCGACTAAGGACACATGAGAACCAAGAATTTCACTGACGCGAAGTGACGCAAAAACCGATTTATTTGATTACATATAAATACTCTATAACATAAGACGTCTTCATAGCCACCTTGTCGACCATAGACTGCTTTTAAAATCAAAAAGGTTCAAACATGTACCCTAATTACTTGATTGATGACCACCACTTTAGTGCGGCGTTATCGTTGCTAAAAGCAAATATTAAAAGTGAGCAATTAGAAGCTGCGTTGCAACGAAGTACAGCTAAACATGATACTGTTAGGGTTTTGGATCAAATAATCGAAGGTCGACTATCTCTAGATGAGTCAGAGCATTTGCCATACAACGAATACCAAGTATTTATGTGTAGAATTTACCCACATCTGATGCAAATTTTTTTTTGGCGCTAAACTTCGTCACAGCCAGCTATCTCTAGCGGACTTACCAGAATTAACACATTTCTTTTCAGCCACCGACGTATACTTGTTAAATCTAGGTGTTTCTTCCACCAAATTTAATTTTTTTGAGCAAGATAATAAACCAATTGAAGAGCGCAAAAAGTCCATCCTCAAAAGCTATAGCCACCTAACAACAAGTCAGCATGAAAATCAAATAGAATTAGCCGTTTTAAAAGCAATACTCACGACAGAAAAAAAGGCCGTGATTGCACAATGTAACAAGACCGGCTTTTCATTTACATCAGTAATACAGCTACTAGAAAAATCTCTCACTTGTGATACTCCGATGGAATTGTATTTTAGTTCCAAAAATGAAGATTTGGAAATCTATAATAATGTCGTCAGTCCGCTCAAAGAGGCATTTTATATTGGTTTACGAACTAAGGATGCATCTGAGCTGGCAGAAAAAGTCATTCAAAAGAAATATACTCAATGGACTGACATAGAACATGCAGTCGTGACAAATGCCCGACATTCAAATATTGAAATACCCGCACACATGCTAAAGCGCGATCAGCTTGAGTTAATTGCATGCCCTCCCAATTCACATGAGGCTTTCCTTAATTGGTATACAAAAACCGCTCAAGAGAAAGACCTTCCCTCAATATCGCCTACAAATAAAACCAAAGTAAATGAGCTAGTATTGGTAACGAATTTATGCGACAACATTACACGCTTCCCATTGCCTGGGGGCGGGGCGATGTTGTTGAATGAAACAGAGAACAACAACTTTTCTGCCCATTTAATTGGAATGTTCTACGATAAGATGGATTTATCCGTAAAGCGCCAACAAGTTTTTAGGAAGACTATCAAAGCATCCATCGTTGGTACTTCGAAATCCACTGGCAATGCGATATTAACAATTGGCGTAATTGGCGTAATTGGTGTGATCGTAGTCATTGCGATGACATTGTTGTCAATTGTTTCGTCAATGGGGGGAGGGGTTCTTCGACCATGACCTCACTGCTATGGCTTAAATCATATCTTGGTAGAAAACTCAACTCTTGGTAAATCGTTACTTAACGTGAACTTCAACGGTCGGTATTGGTACTCAACCTTGACCGACGGAAGTGAGCGAATAGCGGTAATTGGTTTCGTTGTCTTTGAACGACGGCTTACGACCGAGACTGTGTGAAAACTCTGTCTTGATCATCTTTTGGTCTAAGCAGCTTTTTCATATGATCAATCAGTCTAGTTAAGCCGCCAAAACTGTTTTGTCATAGGGTAAAATTAGTAGTATCACAAACATCAAGTGCGCTGCTATGTCTCATCACATTCAAGACCAAGGACGACAACAAACGACTCTATTTCCTGAAGCACTAGACGATTTTGTCACTGATGATAACCCTGTTCGTGTTATCGATGTATTTGTGGATGAAATCGATTTGGTTGAACTAGGGTTTGAACGAGTACATGCCAAACGTACAGGTCGCCCCGGTTATCATCCTGCAACCTTACTTAAACTCTATATTTACGGCTATCTGAATCGCATTCAATCTTCCCGTAGACTCGAAAAAGAGTCACATCGGAATGTTGAGTTGATGTGGTTACTTGAGCGCTTAACACCCGATTTTAAAACTATCGCTGATTTTAGAAAAGATAATGGCAAAGCAGTTAAAGGGGTCTGCCGTCAGTTTATCGAGCTATGTCGCCAGATGAACATGTTTTCCGAGTCACTGATTGCCATTGATGGTAGCAAGTTTAAAGCCGTCAACAATAGATCAAGAAACTACACATCTAGCAAAGTAAAGTTTCATATCACGCGCGTTGAAAATAGTATTCAAGAGTATCTTGACGGATTAGATAAGCAAGACAAAGACAATCAGCAAACTGAAGAAAAAGCATCATCATCAAAAATTAAGTGGTTAAGAAAACGCTTGGCAGAACTCAAAAAAATGGAGGAAACCGTTCAAGAGCATCCAGATAAACAAGTATCACTTACCGACCCTGATTCTCGATTAATGAAGTTACATCATCTGAACAGGCAAGTTTGCTATAACGTGCAAAGCGCAGTAGATACCAAACATCATCTAATTGTCAGCCATGACATTGTTCAATCTACCGACATGGGGTATCTCACATTAGTCGCCAAACAAGTTCAGGAAGCACTCAATAAACAGGACATCACCGTTATCGCAGACAAAGGTTATTTTAGTCGAAACGATATCAAGTTATTGGACGATATTGGTGTCACCGCACTTATCCCCCAAAGCGATACATCGGGTGCCAAACTCAAAGGCATTTTTAATAAATCGTTATTCAAATATGACAAAGAAAAGGATATTTATATTTGCCCTGCGGGAGAAGAGTTACAAAATCGAATGCGGGTCTTTGATAGTGGCCTAGAGCAAGATGTTTACTTCAATCATATTGCCTGTCGCGATTGCACTATTCGAGCAAAATGCACTACAGCTAAACGTGACCCCAGACGAATGAGGCGATGGGTGCACGAAAAACTAATAGATACGATGCAAACGACATTAGATGAGTCACCAGAAACGACGGTTCTGCGTAAACAAACCGTCGAACACCCGTTTGGCACAATTAAAATGTGGATGGGGTCGACTCACTTTTTAATGAGAAGGTTAAAAAACGTCAAAACCGAGATGAGCCTGCATGTGTTGGCTTATAACCTTAGACGAATGATATCGATATTTGGCGTACCGACACTGATACAAGCAATGAAGGCATAATCGCGGCTTTTTTTACCGTTAAGTTGCCTAATTAAGCCCAACAACCTGCTCACCACTTATTTTATTTTCGTATCAGCTACAATTCTTGATAAACCTGAAACTTAAAAAAGAAACTGCACATTAGTTTTGCAAAAAGTGGGCTAGATCCGGCAAAGACGCAGTTGCTTTAGTGGTTTTCACACAGTCTGGACAAAGAGCGGACATTTAAACTTGCCTCTAGAGTCATATTCCTCAGAATAGTTTAATCGGTTGAACAGTAAGTTTAACTGTTGGAAAAAACGAACGTTCAACTCTTCGGTTTTGAAATTATGTTATAGTCCCTCTTTAGATGAATCAGTAGGATAATGTCTGTTTCACATGATTCACTAATCTAGCTGAGAGCCACGCACTCCAATATTCTCTTCAAACCATGCCCTGATTGGTTCGGGCAGAAAACTGATGTCTGCATCCAGGTAGTAATAGACTGCATATAGTTCGGCAAGATACTCCGCCGGTGACATCACGGCATAAGCGTCAGGCACATTTGCCAGCGTTTGGATAGCAGACTGGTCCACGACCACCAATTCCTTGTAATAAAAGTTGTAGGCGAAAGATCTACCATTCACTGTGCCCGGGTACCAAGCATGTGTAAATAATCACGTAAAGTTTGAATGGGTCAAAATACTTGAGAATAATTTGGTTTATCTATATTGCTCCTTCGGATTAATGGTGATATTTTGGCTCTACGGTAAACATTTGTACCGAAATAAATTTAGTTATTCATAGCACGAGGAAGTCTAACTAAATCAAGGATTTTAAAACGCAGTCGAATGGACTCACTTTATGACTAAGCTTTCTCTTACCTTATTATGTTTATCTTTTTGCGTGTCTTGCCAGCCAAATATCGATGTCGATTTGGCTAAAAAAGATGTATCCGTAGTTAAAAAACAGCCTTTAGACCCTTCTTGGAAGAATAATGTCATCTATCACGTCTGGGTAAGGTCATTCTTCGATACCAACAATGATGGAAACGGCGACCTAAAAGGAATTACTCAAAAAATCCCGTATATCAAATCACTCAATGTCACGTCTATTTTGTTGAGTCCAATATTCGCGAGTCCTTCTAATCACGGTTACGATGTTATTGATTACAAATCGATAAATTTCGATTTTGGCTCAATGGAAGACTTCGATAAGTTGTTGAGTGAAGCGCATGCCAATGGATTAAAAATAATCTTAGACATTCCGTTAAATCATACATCTGACCAGCATCCTTGGTTTGTGAATTCATATTCTAAGGATGGCAGTTACCAAGATTTTTATAGGTGGAACGGTGAATTACCTGAAGATTATGGGCAACCTTGGGATGAAACATCTCCTGCTACATCTGTCTGGCATACCAAAAAAGAACGTGATGGGTATTACTATGGATTATTTGGCTATGCCAGCCCAGATTTGAATTTTAAGAATGATGAGGTTAGACAGCAAGTAAAGGACATACTTCACTTCTGGATTAATAAAGGAGTAAATGGTTTTAGGATTGATGCAGCAAGGCATTTGGTTGAAGAAGGTTCCAACCCACTACAAGAGGATACAGCTTCGAATTTTGCACTTATTTCTGAATTGATTGGCTATATCAAAGATATCGACCCTCAAGTATTTGTCATTGGAGAAACTTTTGCTGATATTGAAACAAGCTCTCAGTATTTGAAGATTGAGAACGGGTTCGATGCAGTCTTTAACTTTGAGTTTTTTAATGGGATTAGAGACACATTAAGTGAGGAGACATTAAAATTAGAAAGCCAAATGCAAACAGGCTCTCTCATCAATCAATCTATTCAGAGCGATTATAAAATGCTTTTGGACTTTAAGCCCAAAGATAAGCAAATTTATACGTTTTTGAATAATCACGATGTCGTCAGATACAAAGGATTGACGGTAAACAATGATGGCGAAGAAAAAATAATCGCGGCCTTGAGCGTGTTTAGTCCGGTCAATATTTCTGTATATTATGGTGAAGAATTGGGTATCTCGCAACGCAATATAGGCGAGCATATATACAAGCGAGGGATCATGCTTTGGGACAAAACTCAGAACGCTGGTTTCAATTCTGGTCATACGCCTTGGATAGATGAAGTGACGCTTGACTGGAATAGAAGTTATCTTCCTTGGTTTGAAGACGCAGTAAATTTAGACAAAGATAAAGATGCTGATTCCCAACTTCAAGACACTAATTCTCTCTTACGTTTCTATCAAGCAGCTTTAGAAGTCAAAACTAATGATACCGTAATGTCTGCTGTTGAATCTGTTTCTATCGAAGACGATTCTGCTCGAGCCATTTATTTAAGATATGAAAACAAAACTGAGTTCAGATTGCTGCTGGCAAATCCCTATCCCAACCACGTTGTTGAAATCGAAATGGGTACTCACACTGGTAAATATGGACTTGAGCTAATCTCAGGCCAAGAAATTCAAATTCCGCAAACAATAAAATTGAATCATGGCGATGTCATGCTTCTGGATATAGCACGCTAAAAGTCAAGTAACCATGGAGCTGATATTACTATGACAAGTACAATTAAATTATTATTCTCACTATTAATCACTTTATCTTTTTTTCCCGTTAATGGGGCAGTGCTAGCACCAACCATTGATGACAATGGAACGGTTAAAATACAGTGGACCAATACAGCAGATGTTAGCCGTTGTTCAAATTTAAACAGTTACAAAATATCAGTTAGAAGAAACGGTCAGCTTATTTCTACTCTCTATCAGCGTTGGAGCTATATCAAGTATAAATACATCAATAATATTACTGTTCCTGCTACTTATCACTTCGGTGTTTTTTATCGTCAATGTACATCCCCGAGCTCCTCAAGTTGGCTATATGCTGGTCAAGCTAGGGTGGATATAGAAGAAATCGATCCAAATACTAAAGTTATTTTTATTCACACGGATTTGTTAGGCAGTCCTGTCGCTGAGACTTTGGAGTAATAACAGTGAAAATTAGCATCGTACAAACAAATACTTATAAGAATGCCATCTTTAAACCACTTTTAATTGCTTTGGCGCTCTCATTTTCTGTAGCGGTTAAAGCGGATGATCCAATAATACCACCAGACTCTTCAAGCGAAGAAGGGTTTGGATCCGTTTTCAAAAGCAGCTACAGCGACCTGCCTTCAGAATCAATTAGCATTCAGGATTTGAAATTAAGGCATACATTTGAAGTGGCTAGCATTCCTTTCTCAAATGGCTCGAAAGTGCAAGTTGGCTATGAAGTCAAAGGGTTCAGTGGTGGCATAGTTGAGCCATTTTTAATGCTGAATGGGCGTGATACGAGACTTCAACTAAGAGGCAGTTCTTCTACTGGAGGTTACTTCAGTTTGAGAGGATTTGGTTGTCTAGGTAACCTCAGCCAGCTTGGGTTAAGAAAAAGCTCAGTAGGTCAACCTCAATACTCAAAACCATTAGGATATAATACTGGAGATATGCCTCAAGGTTCTTTAGCACTGTTTAAAGATAATGGTGTTCTTACATGCGAATCTGCACTACCTGTTATAACCTATCCAGATGGAGTCAAGTTTAAATTTGGAGCTAAACAGTCTGCAAGTGGCACTTCAAACTATTTCACTTGGTCATTGGCAAGTGTATCTGATAAAGATGGGAATATTGTTGATTTTTCCTCTGGTACTTTACTTGCAAATGGTGTTGAAATTCAACGAGTCATTTCTAACGGTAGATTGGATAAATTAATTTTAAAGTCTAGCGAAAAAGACTATGAAACAACTTTCCACTACAACGCCAGGAAAGAAATAGAATCCATTACTGACCCAGATGGTAATATTACAAAATATACTCATACTGGACCTTTCACGGGAGCACCGACATCCATAGAAAGCATTACTTTTCCTTCAAAGTTAAAAGTTGAATACTCATATCAAGGATATTGGGAAGATAGTAGAAACAGCTTAACCGTTAGCAGCAAAACTATTTCCGGTCCAGATATAGCCACGCGACAGTTCACATATACATTGACATCGCCTGAACTTAATTACCCTGGATTTCAAGGACATCGTTCTGTTGTATATGAATACAATGTAGATGATCAGAGCAACGCTTTAACGCAGGTTAACTATATACACAGCAGTGCTGATTTTATGGGAGAAATATACAAACGAGAAGTGTACTTAGGGGAGCTTTTATCAACTGGGTGGGTGTTCAATTCTCGATGGGAAGAGGGAGCTTTGTTGGTCAAGAATGAGGTGCAATGGGACTCATACAAACTTGGCACTTCTGGTTGCCATAAACAGTTAAATTCTCCAAACTACAGTTCAACACCTCATTGCAGAGATGTGCGGAAAATAAAAGAATTCACTAGCTACAAAGCCGATAACGGTTACGATACTTATTTTAAAGAATACATTGATTACTCTTCTTACTTCGCAATATCTAAGTATAAAGAGACTTTTTCAAATAGCACTTCGCTTCCGTCAGATAGAATTGATGAGATCAGTAGCATTTCTGGAAACTCAAGATTCACTCTTAATCAATACCAGCACAATAAAGACCAATGGCTTCTTGATAAATTACAGCAAAGTAGTATCTCGGAAACTGATTCTGGATTTAAGGTCACTGATAAATATGTTTTAGACAACACAACTTTAAACACCAAAGAAGTATATAAAAATGGCTTTAAGACTAGTAGCTTTGAATATTTTAATTCAGGAAATAATAAAGGAGCACTTAAAAGCATCAAATCAAGTATAAATCGAATTAACAGTAGTGAACGCAGAGAAGTAAGTTATAGCGACGACTATAATGCTGATAAGCCATATGAATCAAAAACATATAATCGTACTAAAGAAGAATTTATTACTTCATATCAAGAGGCTGATAGCTTTGGGCGTGTGACTAAGAAAATTGATTATGATCAAGTAACTACGCACTTTACTTACGATAATCTTGGACGACTAATATCTAAAGACATTGCAAATGATAGTCTATTCAACAATTCATGGTTGGATTTGCTGACTGTTTGGGATGATGTTGCAAATACCAAAATTGTTTATTTGTGTACTCTAAACGCAACTAGGAATGCTTGCTCTGATTCTCCTAGTTTCAAAACAACTGAGTTTTATGACGCACTAGGAAGACTTGTATCTAGAAAAACTGAAGATCTATTGAGTTCAGATAGTAACACCAAAGTACGATATGAAAATTTTGAATACAACACTCGTAATCAGGTCACATTTTCATCTTTTGTGAGTTTCGATCCCAATGAAAACAAAGGGATCCGCACGGAGTATGATGTTTTAAATCGGAAACAGAAGGTTATAACTAGTGGGCAAGGCACTATAAGCTACGCATATCTTACTGGGAATGAAATACAAGTAAATGATGGCGAAAGTAACGTTACTACAACTACCTATCAAGCGTTCGGGAGCCCAAGCTTCGAACTCGCAACTAAAATAGCTTCACCCGAGGGAGTCACAACTGACATCGAAATAGATGTATTTGGGTTGACAAAAAGCGTCACACAGTCTGGTCATGGTAAGTCTTTTACCGAAACTCGAAAATACGATACATCAAATCAATTGTGTTTAATTCAAAGAGCTGATGTTGGAAACACAGTATTTAAATACAATCCTTTAGGTGAGCTTGTTTGGCAGAAGCACGGTGTAAGTGATAACCATTGCGTAGCTTCTGCTCCATCTGGTAGCACATATTTTGTTTATGATAACTTAGGTGACATGTACAAGATAAATTATCCAGGTTCTGATTTAGATGTAACATACGAACGAGACAACAGGGGCAATGTTACAACCCTGACTGCTGGAAACATTATTCAAGAGTATAGTTACAATAACCTTAATCTTCTTGAAGATGAAACTCTAACCATTGGAGCGGAGGGCACTTTAGAGGTCGATTACACGTACAATAATCTTACGCATATTGACAGTGTAACTTATCCTGACGGTACTCAAGTGAATTTCAAGCCCAATGGCTTTGGCTCACCAACTCAAGCAATAAGCCCTCAAATGCTTTTTGCAGAAGATGTTAAGTATCATGGCAATGGAATGATTCACACATTCACTTACGGAAATGGTGTTAAACATACAACGTCACTAAATTCTACCAGTTTATTGCCTAGAGAAATTAAAGACGTCAGAGGAAATGGAAACATTGTTAATCTTAGTTACACATATGATGATAACGGTAATCTAAAATCAATTACGGATCGACAAAATACCTCCTACAGTCTAACCAACTTGGCTTATGATGGTTTGGATAGAGTGACAGGTGTGACCGGTGGCTCCAGTATTGGTAACAGCAGTATCAGCTACGATGCACTTGGCAACATTAAAAATTACACTAGTAAGGGGCGCTCGCTAAACTACTCTTATCATAGTTCAAATAATCGCCTGACATCTGTCACTGGAACTGGCACCAATGGGAAATACGGCAATATCCAATATGATGATCGAGGGAACATTAAGCACAACGGTACATTTGGACTTACCTTTAATGCTGCCAATCAGTTGAGTTCTGCAAAAGGAAACAGTTACCTTTACGATGGTCACAACCGGCGAGTAAAACAAGTTGACGGAAATGGCACTCGATATTCTATGTATAGCCAAAGTGGGGTTTTATTATATCAAGAAAAAGAAACCTTCGTTGGAAATGGGACAAGCAATATATATCTAGGGAAAAAATTAATAGCAAAATATGGCGATGTAACACCACAACCTCTATCGAATAGTCGCCAACATTTTCGACCTTTCGGAGAAACTATAGAGACTCCTAAAGATGACATAGGTTATTCAGGCCATAAATTCGATACTGATTTAGGTTTAAGCTACATGCAAGCACGGTATTACGATCCTATGATAGGACGCTTTTATTCGAATGACCCAGTTGGATTTACAAACGTTCATACATTCAACCGTTATGCATATGCTAATAATAATCCATACAAATATGTCGATCCTGACGGCAAAGCGGCAGGGACTCTCAATAAGCTGTGGGAAAAGATGAAAGGAATTTTTACAGTCGGCCCTGTTGATGCTTATCAGGTAGGGATTGGAAAACACAAAGATTTCGCAGTATCTGTATCAAATCAATTTGTGAAATCCCATGGAAATGGTTTGACAAAAGCTCAAAAAGAGCGATTGAAAAATGGAATTCGCCATGTTGCTTGGCAAGCGAGTATTACTTTAGAAGAGGGATTGGAATCAGCAGTTGAGATTGGTAGGCTTCACGAGCTAGGTGAAACTGAAAGCAAGGACAGTAAAATAGATCAACACAATAACATAGTTGGCCAATCAATTGGACAGAACTCCAAAGACTTGGATGAAGTTGTAAGTTCAATTGCAACTGAATTAGCAACAGGTAGTATCATAACAACTTGGACCGATCCAAGAATCAATCAATCTTTACCGAATTTCGTTGGCTCAAATAATTCTTCTTATGGTGGTTCAGGAAGTGACAGTAGTGGTGGCAGCGATAGCAGTACAAGCAGTTGCAGTAGTGGTTCTTATCCTAATTGTTAGGTGATAAAAATGAAAATTCGATTCAAAACATTAGTAATTTTTTTAGTGACATTTATTATATCGAGTGGGTGTAGTGATTGGAAGCAAGAGAATATTGATGAAACAATTAATTTGGGAAATAAATTATCAATTACTTTAGAGAAATATAGAGAAACTGAAGGCAGTTATCCAATGAAACTTACTGACCTCACTCCAGCGTACTTGAAGAACATCCCTGAACCAATGGTCGGCGTAAAAAAATGGGATTATGTAAAAGAAACCGATGGCTTTTATCTTGGTGTTAATGGAGCAGACGAAGATTTAGATCCTGTACTTTATCGAACCAATACCAGTGAAGAGTGGTTTATGGACACAAGATAGCTACTAGAAGTATTTATTACTGGGAGCTCTAGGATTTACATACTTTTTGAAGTATACCACAAACCCGTAGTGATTCTGGTATCCGAGAAGGTAGTCTAAAAGCCAACGACCGCTTTACGTACAGGCTGTGTGAAAACTATTGATCACCTTTTGGTCTAAGTATGTGTTTAATATGAGCAATCGGTCTTAAGTATCGATCCTCAATTAGGGTGGTAATTGGTAAAATGAAACTATCAAAAAGCTGATAGGTTTCATATACATGTCGAGGTTTATCGAAGGCCAAAGCAGAACGCAAAGCACGATGTTTCCCGAAGTTCTGGATGACTATATCCATGAAGATAACCCAATTCGTGCCATCGATATGTTTATCAATTCTTTGGAGTTATCTGTGTGATTCATAGAGATCGTTTCAATCTCGCGATCTCTAAATCTAGCTTGTAATTGGCATCCTGAACCCTTTCATTCTTGACTTTATAGTTGTCTAAAACTTCATCTGAAAAAGGTGTTTCATTTGAGACAATGAAATACTTTTCCATTGGTGTTTTTCCCTTGTGAGCGCTATGTGGTCGGTTCCAATTGTAATAGTGCTGCCATTCAGACAGTTGGTTATCCAAATCTTTAGATTCGATATCTACAGTTGCATAAAATTCAGCTTTATCGGTTTTCTGAGACCGCTCAACCTTTCCATTGAGATGTGGTGAAGCTGGTTTGTTGGGACGGAACTTGATGCCCAAAGACATCATTTTTTTCTGAACCTTTTCAGCAAAAAACTCTCTGCCACGATCAGTTTGAAACCGCTGGATAGGAAACGGCATTTCTTCAACGACAGCATCAATAAAGTCTAACGTATTTGCAGCAGTGCGCCGCTTGTAAAGCCTCAGAACTCTATATCTAGTGCAATCGTCAACGGAAGTGTATTGATAAAGTCCAGGACCTATTTTACACGTATCCATTTGTACTCTATCGCCAGGCAGAGGTCGTTCATATCGAATGTAATCAACCTTTCGCCTAAATTTTTGAACGGGTTTAACTTAGTACTTCTTCAGAACTTTGTGAATTGTCGCGAGAGCTAGCGAAGTATTGTGAAGTCTAAACAGCTCACTTTGAAGCCTTCTAGCACCGAGGTTTCTCGTAGCCCGTAATTCTAAAATCAGTTTCGCAACCTTATCTGTAGTTTTAAGGTTTGGTGACGAATGAGGCCGTTTACTAAGACCAACCAGACCATCTTGTCCTAGCTCTTGATAGCGTCGCCACCATTTACGAAGAGTTGGTCTAGTGATACCACATTTACGGCAAACTAACCCCGCGTCACCTGAAGATTCAGGTAACTTTATCCAGACTAATTTTTGTTGAATTTCATCGTTCATAACACCCAAGTATAGTGAAAGGATGTCTATGAATCACACAAATTAAGTTCTGGTTCATAAAATTCATTCATTACGCTTCGTACTTGAAATTAATTCAATAATTTCTCCTGTAGATTCATCCATTCTTATTTCTCTCTGTTGCCCTGAGTGAACTAGTTGATTTTGTAAATCTGCATTTATTAGTTTTAGCTTATCTATCTCTGCATACATTTCTTGCAGTAATACCAGAAATTTCTCTATTTTTTTGTCATAAACTTTTGGATCAATATCACTTTTATGCTTTTCGTTTGCCAGTTTACTTTTGAGATTAGATACGTGGGCTTTGAGCTGCTGGATTAATTCATCCTTGTTAGTTTCTTCCTTTTTTTCCTCCCACCTTGTTTGAGCATCTTCGATCTCTACTCGTAAGTTTATCCATTTTTCTTCTATTTTCGACAGATTTGCAATATTCCTTTTTGCTCTAGTAGCAACAGCATTTTTGGTAATTTTGCTACCATCTGACTCCATTTCATCAAGGGCTCGTTTGATATCGTCGTAAGCGCTACTCATGCTCGTGCCCCTTTGTTATTCTTATATGCGTCATCAAGTACATAATCGGCTGCTGCTATGTTGTTTTTCCAGTGAATAGCAAATAGCTCGTACTCTTCTTGCTCCTCTTTGGATGATGCAGCATATGCCTCTAGTTTGTCAGTTGCCTCTTTTTTTATTATTTGCCAATTCACCTTATGGCGTTTACTGATTATTTTACTTCCGCAATAAACGCACCCACTAGGGATTCCCACTCCTTTTATCTTACAGCCTTCTCCTGCCGTACAGTAACCTGTAGGCAAGCCGCGAATGTTTTGAATATTTTTCACAAGGAATTTTTTCAGTTCTTCTATAGAACTGAAATGGATCTGCTTGATGACATTTGAATCTTTGTTTTGACTATCTGTAATTCCTATTATGAGATCTTTTGAAGTTTTATTAATTTGTTCACCAGCACCACCTTTCAAAGATTGTGACTCTGCTTCATCAATTAATTCTTCAGCTACACGCTCGATTAAAATCTCACTAAATTCTTCTGTAGTTTTAATTAAAGTTGTTGAAGCTAAAAATGCTCTTCGCGTGTATACGAATGTCATTAGACTAGTTAAATGTTTAAATTGATATCTAATGTCATCAAGCTCGCCTAACTTATTTGCTATGACAAAATACGCTAATGTATGTCGAAACATGTGGGCTGTTAGTCTTAGTGTTTCTCCTTCTTCGTAAGGAACTCCTCTTTTATCACCTCTAATTGCTTTATAGTTAGATTCAAGGCGCTCAAGCTCAGCTATGTCTTCATTATCTACTGTTAAATTAAAAAGCTCAGCGTGTTCGCTATTTTTGATTTCGAACTTTGTAAATCTTCCAGAGTTACTAAAGCTAACACTGCCGCTACTATGTGAAACACCAAAGAGTCGATTTTTCTTCAACCCCTCCTTTAAATTGTGGGCTTGACTGTTTTTAATATTGGCTCTGCATGAGGAAAGGACAGCTTGTGCTCGTTCTTGCATACCTATTACATATTTTTCATATAATTCAATAGACTCATATACTTCAGCGTTTGAAAACCACTCCATCTCGACCTTACTGTTGTCAGTTTTGGTCATTGTTGCCGTTAAGTAGTAAATATCACCTTTATGATTGGCACAACCAATCTTACAAGTGAGCGCCTCGTTATACCTCATACCTGTATAGGCTAGAATGTTGATATACGTGGCTAACTTTAAATATTCCAATTCTTCAGATAATTGAAAGAATTCTTCTTCATGAGGCAAGTTTCTGATGTGCTTTGCGATTAGCTCGAATGTGTCATTTTTTGGAGGAGGTTCTATCAAGCCTCCATGTAAACTCTCAATTAAACGTGCATTTAATTCGAGCCATCGGTCGATTTTTTCTTTCAAGCTTTCAACCACTTTGGCTGTAAACTTTAAAATATTCTTCATTACTTTAGTAGGAATGACAGGATGTGAGTATGTTACAGGTCTCGGATGATGAAGGTTATTTAAATGCTCAAGTACATTAAAGAAAATACTACACACTTTGGGACCAAATAACTTGAAGCTTCTTCTTACATCAAATAGCTTAGTAAATGAGTGACTTTGGTTATATAATGCTATCTTAGCAATTTCATATAGATAGTCTTTAATCAAGTTTCTGATAACTAAATCAGATTTAAATTCTAATTCATGAAAGGAGTGGTAACCTCTCTCTCTGATGAAATCAGCTATTAAGTTTAAATAGGTTACATCATTTTGGAGTGTAGACATTTTAAGGGGCTTCCCCCCTACGACATCACCATGTGTGAGCTTAAGTAGTGAATAAATACGAATTTGATACGTTAGTTCATCTTCACCGCTAAAAGTGACATTTCTTTGTGCTTCTTCATAACTATGCCATGTCTTATCACCAAAATGAACCGTGCCATGCTTGGCAATATTTAATGCTTTGTTTTCCCACAAAGGGATATTAATGAACTCGCTAGAGTCACTAACTTTAAGACCTTCCAATACTTGAGCTAAAGGTTTTATAGTGATGTGCCCTTTATGTGTTTTACCTACAGCATGGTCTAATAGTATTGTTTTAGTTATCTCTGTTGTCATAGCAAACCTGTGTCTTTCCAATGAGGGTGTAGACCCGCAGTTCTCAATAGATCTTTTCCATCAATGACTGCCTGTGCATTTAGCTTCGAAATATCATTTAGTACTTTATTTACTCGACTTTTTAATTGCTCGATGTTTTCCAATTGCTCAGTAATAGTGTCAAATGTTGCGGCAGAGTTTTCCATATCAGCAACAACAAAGTCCCGATATGACAATAGCTTCCATACATGCAGTGCGTCAGCAACACAGCGATAAAACGGACACCAAAGACATGCGTTAAAATCTGCACATGCTCGTTCGTCTGCTCCTCGCTGGTCTAATAATTTTCTGTTTTGCGATTCGAATGCTTTTACTGCTGATTCATCTTTAGAATTGACGCATACGCCATTAGGGACTTTTTTACCGTCGTCTGGTGGAGTCAGCAAAATAATTACATTGTCGGAAACATCGCGAACAAAATAGTCGGCCATTGTTTTTGTCGCTCTATTGATTGTCATTGCAACATCTTTGTTATCCTGCATTAAATAATGACGTAAGAATGTTTCATAAGAGTGTTTGCCTGCTTTTTGATACCACTTGAATTCTTTAGAGACCTTCCGATATATATAATTAAGACCTGTTTTTCTGACCTTTTGTGAATTAAACGAGATGTCACAACCGAGATTAGATAAAATCCTCGCTATATTCATTGAGAAACGACCAACTGTTAAAACTAGTACATCTTCTTTTCCAATACTATTTGTTTGGGGATATACAAAAACTCTTTGGGATAACTCCTGAATAGAGGGATGGTATGAGGTAGTTAGCTTTATCGCGGATTTAATGTCAAAAATAACAGGAGCAACTTTGTAACCAGTCAATACTCCTTCTTTTTCTAAGTCTTTATAATCTATCTTGAATTTATGCCATTGAGTTTGATAGTCAGCTCTGCGTTTAAACAAGCGAATAGCAGGTGTTTTGCTTAAATGTAGTGGCGCATCTAAGAAAAATAAGTCGTTAGTATCTAGTTCTAGGGTAGGGGTTAGGTTCCAGCCTGTTTTCAATATGACTTTTGCTGCATACAGCGTAACTTTATCTTTAGTTGCTAGTAAGGTGTCAGAAAGTCCTTTTTCGATAAAATAGGCTAGTTTGACGGCTTCTTTGTACGAGTATAGTTTGTCTTGATTTTGCGAAAGTTGGTTCTGGTGTTGTGCTCTTAACTCAGTGCTAACAGGAAAGCTGATTATTGTATCTAGACCATAAAAGGTCAGTAGCTTATCAACTGCACTCTGATAATGTTTAGCTAAAAAAATCGATAAATCGTCTTGTTTTGATTTTAGCTGGATACCTTCTCTTACAGCTTTTAATATTTCAAAATCATTTTCTACAAAAGCGTGAATCCCATTAGTTGCAATGAGTTTCATTTGTCCTTCAGTTAGTGATGACGAGGTGTATTTTAATACCGAAGCCATACTGCCTATGTAGCTCTTGAGAGTGCTAATATTTATGCTTTCACCATCAATGCGCTTTGTAAAAACGTCATGGTATTCGACTAGATTTTGATAAAATTTATGAGCATTATCATATACCCATTCATGTTTCTGCCATTCCGTAGTATTACTCTCTTTGAAGTAGTACCCCAATGAGTACGGCAATAAACTATCTTTAACAATTTTTTCGCCAGTTATGAAATGGTAAAGATCTAACGCAGCGTTTAGTACCAGTATAAACTGCCTTTTATTTTGAGTACTTTCCTCTTGGTATAGTTTACAAAGGTATTTAAATCCTTGATGGTCATTTGTTACTAGCCCTGAAATGCCATACTCACGGAGTAACTCGACTATTGGGTAAGCAACATTACCACTATTATGTAACCATCTTGGAAAAGTTAAAGTCACAGATCTAACTCTAAATTTTTGGGCTTCTGGAGTGTTTGCCAATTGGTTCTTCAAAAAAGCATCCACTTCTGCGCCAAAATTTGGGGATACTCTATGAGCGCACTTCATAACTTCGGCTTCAGTTCTAAGGTGATTACCTCTAACTATTCCCCATACGTCTGGTAATAAAAATTTTAAAAAAGTGCGGAAATTGTGATTGATTATAAATGGTGAAATAAATGCTCTATCTTGTAATATTTCTACCAAAGGTAGTTTGGCGCGTTCAGCTTCTTTAAGGCTATCGTGCTGAAAAAGGCTTATAATAGCCGCAGATGTTTTGAGAATGTTGTCTCTAATTGTAGAGTCTTTAATATTTAACTCAGGTAATACAAGATAATCTAGATATCCCTTTAGTGATTCACGAACCTCTTTAAACTGATGAAATTTTAGTGCGTGCAATTTGATAATATCAATTGAAATAGATTCATTAGTTAGCCTAAATGGGGCGTTGATTTTGTTGTTTTTAAGGTGAAATTGAGCGAGGTTTTCTAGAGCTTCTTCTATACGCGTAGCCCAAGTAGGTAACTTGACATTGTTTATTTCATTAACGCAGAAGTATTCTAATTCTTTCCAAGTTTCAAAGTCTAATAGAGCATTTAATCCCGAAGTTTGAATTGATGTCGCTGTATCAGCACTTACTTTATTTAGCACGAGTGGAAGAATGTGCTGTAAACTGACACAGGCATTCCGCAAGCGACTCATTGAAATTGCAGTGTCGTCTCCTGTGCTAATGTTGTTTGCTTTGTCATACGCTCTATTAAATAGCTCTTCTAACTGTTCGGCTAGAACAGTTGAGTAAGGGATGAACCTAGCTGGAATGCGATTGGATTTACGCTTTTTAATTTGCTGTAGCATTTTCAGCCTCACGCAATAGAAGTTCATCAACGTCACCGTAGATGTCTTGAACCCACTCAGACATTGCACCGTTTGAGTCGCCACCAACGCTCTTAGCAAAATCGATGTAACGCTTGGTGGTTTTGAAGCTCTCATGGCTCATCAATGTCATCAATATCTGCCGAATCGAACTTTCGGATTCACCCTTCTCTATTAGGTATTTGGCTATATAGGTTGCGAAAGTAGCGCGTAAATCATGAAATGTGCGCGATAGTATTTCTAATTCCCGCTCTCTTTGCTCTTTTCTGACAATGGATATAGTGTTTCCCGGTGTTTCTTCATTTATCCGTTCTCCTGAGCTATTCATAAACAAAGGGAGCGGATGTTCGCTATTGTTCATACCGTATGTGGTTTCGTGTTTTGTACGATGCTTCTTGTTCTCTGGCAGCAGAGTGTGAAGATATAAAAGCTTCATCAATACTCTGGCTATTGTCAGTCTTACAGGTTTATGCCCCTTGCGAACAATGTTTAATTTCGGGATGCGTTTTTTGTTTTCTATTTTGTCTGGATCAAAAATATCACTCTGGTCAATTGCAGAGACTTCAAAGGAACGTAATCCACCCAATAGCGCACACTGTAAGTAGATTTTGTAAGAATTCCTTTGTGCAGTAACTGTCTGTAATAGCTGTTTAAGTTCTTGCGGTGAGTATGGTTGAAGCTCTTTGTCAGGTGAATCTTCTTTTTGTTTTATTGTTCTAGGAATGCTCAGGTTACTGACCCATTCCCATAAACCACCTGAACGTGTTGTGCTAGTTGGTAATTGAAACAACGAGCTTTCACTAGGCTTAGCTTTGGATTTTATACGTACTTGCTTATATTCAAGTGAAAAAGGAAGGCTATCTATAGCGCCTCGTTTATGACTCCAAATATAAAATGTTTTTACAGCTCTTATTCGCTCTTGAGCCGTGTTGTAACTTAGCCGTTTGGTTTTATCATTAGTGGCTACTCGATCACATAAGTATTTGTGATAGCGCCAAACAGGCAATTGTGAAATATCATCGTCTACGGATTGTCTAGAGAGTGGGGCTGCTATGACTTCAAAGTAAGAAGCTCCATCTTTGACTAACCAGTCTAAAAAGGCTTTTAAATGCTTAGCTATACTATGAACAGTTTTTACGTCTAACTTTTTTCCCGGTTGACTTGCATAGTAAGCATCACTGAAAGCTTCGCTCTCTTTTATGTTCTTCTTGAGGCAGAAGTGACCTTCGAATCGGTGCATTAAGAACAAGTTCATTTCTTGGCATTCGGTAATACGATCTGGGTGATAAAGTAGAGAGAAATTAGGCTCTACTTTATCATGACGGTATGAATGAGTTCTGATGCCCTCTTCAGTGTTAATAGGTTGCCCAGATTGATCTAGGTGAAAAGACATCCCTTTTCCCAAATTGACCTCTGTTTTTATTATTTTAGATTTTGTTAGTACTACCATATCAATTCACCTCTAATAATATCTTATTTGTAAAAACTTTTTTAATCAAGTTTCTTAGGGGTATGATAGTAAGGTAGCACTTCGGGGGTGATTTTAGACGAATCACAGAACCTCACAGCTTCTCAACTAAAAACCATCATAACCCGATGCGGAGAGGGCACTAAGCTGATTTGCGGCGGAAACTTGGCGCAAATTGATAGTAATTACCTAAGTGCAGTTACTTCAGGATTAACTTATTTGGTGGAGAAATTCAAAGATTTCTCAGGTAGTGCAACTATCAACCTAGATGGCGTTGTGCGTAGCCGTTTGGCTGAATTTGCGGAAGAGAATTTATAGAACTAGTTTACTCAAACAGTCACTAGATTAATTAAAAAGAGATGTTTTCACATCTCTTTTTTTATTCGTTTTTATTTATCACGTTTACCTGCAACGTAAAGAGCCAAGTAAATCTCGTATTGGTATAGATTATTGGGTTTCAATAATAAGCCGAATGTGTGCTTGAGTGGTTTCTAACTGATTCACAGCTAAGGGATTGGCACAACTCGAAAAGTGCCATTTGCAATATGTCTGGCGGTGTCATCTGAAATTTTTCCAATGCTCACCATTGCAGGCCCTGTCGGTTCAATTAAAACATGTAGGGCACCACGAATATCGATGGCTTTTTCGTCTGGACGCTCGCCCAAGTTTACGGCTAGAAGAGCATGATTGGGCAGGTAGACCATTGCCATGCTGAGATCTGGCAGCAAAGAGCGCATCAAGGAGGCTGTTAATGTGGCTTTGCTATCGCAATCTCCTTTATTGTTATTGAGCACCTCTATCGGTGTGAAGAATCCCGCGCCGTTGGAATCTATGCGACTAGTCAATTCGTTGTAGGGAATTGTTTGAATCCAGCCTAGCATCAAGTTCACGTATGTTCGCGTGTCACTTCCTTGTTCTAATTGCTCGTATATAGCTTGAGCTGCGGGCAGTAAAATTTCTCTGCTTTCCTGGATATAACGAATATGGTCGGGAATGACGCCTTCTTGTCCCAAATGGTTGACGAAGCGAGTGTAGTGGTTTGCAAATAAATAATCATCAAATGCACTATCTTGCTTTTCAGACATAAGTGATTTCCACTTGTCTAGCATTTCTTGATATCGGCTAGTCACTTCAATCTCTAAACGATTACCGCGTTGCTGAATGAGGACGCGGGCTTCTTTAGGATCGACCCTTTGGGCCTGTTTCATCAGTTCAATGTAAACATAGCGCTGAGCAATTTCTGGTTTAAATACGGTTTGATTTTGATACTGATCTTGGGCTGCAGATTTGTCGAGTGAAAATTCCAACGTCTTAGTTTGGTTTGACTGGTCAATCCATTGATAGTTGAAAACGACGTTTTCTCCATCAGAAGATTGGTTAAATTGTAACTGTTGCGCGTCAACCGCAAATATCGAGGCTGCAGAAAATAATACACACAAACTTACTAATAATCGTTTCATTGGAATTCACCGTCTCTTTGTCTTAAGCATAGTAGCGAATTTCAGAGTTGAGGTTAAATTTATGGGCAACGAATTCTGAGATTATTTTGTTGTTTGTTCAGTAAGAAACCAATTTAGTTTGTCTCGCAGGGTAACTACTGTGCCAATAATGATAAGTGAAGGTGGTTTAATGTCAGCTGCTGCGGCAAGCTCTTGAATGGTAGCTAAACTGCCTGTCACAACTTTTTGTTTATCAGTGGTGGCAGATTGCACCATCGCTATTGGCATATCTTTGGGCATACCATGTTCAATGAGCTTGTCACGGATAATAGTTAGGCCAGTTATCCCCATATAAAAAACGATAGTTTGATTTTTTTGTACTAAAGCAGGCCAATCTAAATCAATAGTATTGTCTTTTAAATGGCCGGTTGCGAATACTACTGATTGCGCATGGTCGCGATGGGTTAACGGGATTCCTGCATAACTTGCCGCCCCTGTTGCTGCGGTGATCCCCGGCACCACTTGGAATGCAATATTACGACTCACTAGGGTCTCAATCTCTTCTCCACCACGTCCAAAAATAAAAGGGTCTCCGCCTTTGAGTCGAACCACTCGTTTTCCTTCTGCGGCTAAATCGGCAAGTAAAACGTTTATGTCTTGCTGGGGCAGAGTATGTTGGCTTTTAGCTTTCCCCACATAAATCTTTTCAGCATCTCGACGCACCAACTCTAGAACTTCTTTGGACACCAATCTATCGTAGACCACAACATCCGCTTTTTGCATTAACCGCAGGGCTTTGAAGGTAAGCAAATCTGGATCACCAGGACCCGCACCTACTAAGTAAACTTCACCATGGACTTTCTTTTGCTGGTGGTTTTCCAATGACTCGGCAAATAACGCCTCTGCTTTTTGTTGATTACCGTTAAACACCTGCTCTGCTACAGGACCATCAAGGATATCTTCCCAAAAAAACCTACGGGCAGTTACCGTCGATAATTTCTGCTTTACCAACTCTCTAAACTTTTCTGAAAATTGCCCTAAACGAGCTGTTTTTTGCGGGATGTAAGATTCTAACTTTTGGCGTAAATAGCGTAATAAAACCGGTGCAACGCCACCACTGCTCATGGCGATCACAATTGGCGAACGGTCGATAATCGACGGGGTGATAAACTTGCACAAAGGTGTGTTATCAACCACATTAACTAAAATATTGGCATCACTAGCCAGTTTATGAACTTGTTGGTTCACTTCGCTGCTATCGGTTGCCACAAAAATCAGGTCTCGCTGCGTAATATCGTCATGGCTAAATTCTCTTGAAATGACGGTGATTAAGCCTTGTTCTGCAAACTGCGCTACTGTGTTACACATCCAAGGTGCTACTACTGTAATTTTTGCTTCGCTTTTAAGTAGCAATTCTATTTTACGGGCAGCCACTTCCCCTGCTCCTACTACTAAGCAGTTTAACTTTTGAGTATCAATAAAAATGGGGAAATAACGCATATCGGTTGCCTATAGTAGTAGTTGAGAAATAGATTCTGCGTGAAAATCCATATAGAACAAAAGTATTAAAAGCTAATTGATAGTTCTTTTGGTTATTTAGAATTTGAATCAAAAAACCCGCCTTGTGAGCGGGTTTGATATTTTATCGTTTATCGAATTTCCGTGATTTACGTTTCGGTGGCTCTTCGCTCCACTCACGAATGGCTAAACGCTGTCCTGCTACACGTGTCTTTTCAAGTACACCAAAAGTGTTAGCCGGCATGCCTTTTGGCAAATCAACGGTACTGAAGTTATCAAATATTTCAATAGCACCAATATTTTTACTGCTAATATTTGCTTCGTTAGCTATAGCTCCAACGATATTACCAGGCTTGGCACCGTGTGTATGACCAACATCAATTCTATAACGTTGCATACCTTCATCGGGTTTGCTGCTGCGGCTACGTTTTGGTCCACGATCATCTCTTGAACCACGTTCTCTGCCGCCGCTACGAGGTGCTCTTTCCCGATCATTATAAGCAGGTTTTGCATTTAAGTCAGGGCGGTCGCCTTCTTTAAGAATTAATGGCTCATCACCTTGCGCAATTTTAGCTAAAGCGGCCATGATTTTCTCTGGAGCTGCTTCAGTTTCTTTTTGAATTGATTCAACAATTGGAATTAAGCTCTCAATTGAATCATCTTGAATGGCTTCGATTACGCTGGTTTTAAAACGAGATAGTCGAGTTTCATTGATTTCTGAAATCGATGGAATCGGCATCTGTTCAATGCTTTGTTTGGTTGCTTTCTCGATAGAGAACAACATGCGCTTTTCACGATGTGAAATAAATAAAATCGCATCGCCTTGGCGTCCCGCACGACCGGTACGACCAATTCTGTGTACGTAAGATTCGGTATCATAGGGAACATCGTAGTTGATAACGTGGCTGACACGCTCAACGTCCAATCCACGGGCTACTACGTCGGTGGCCACAAGAATATCAATTTTACCTTGTTTAAGGCGATCAACCGTTCTTTCTCGTGCGTTTTGCGCGATGTCACCATTTAATGGTTCAACATCGTAACCACGGGCTGATAATTTATCAGCTAATTCTACGGTAGCGGTTTTGGTACGTACGAAAATGATGACACCATCAAATTCTTCCACTTCCATGATACGGGTTAAGGCTTCTAACTTATGATGTCCAGCAACCTGACAAAAACGCTGTCTAATGGTACTTGCGGTACTCACTTTGGACGCAATTTTTACATGTTTAGGATTATTCAAATAACGTTCAGTTATTTTCTTAATTGGCGCTGGCATTGTCGCTGAGAAAAGCGCAGTTTGGCGAGTCGCTGGCGCGTGGCTTAAAATCCATTCCACGTCGTCAATGAATCCCATACGCAACATTTCATCGGCTTCATCTAGTACCAAGAAGCGTAATTTGTCTAGTTTAAGCGTGCCGCGTTTAATATGGTCAATAACACGCCCTGGCGTACCTACCACTACCTGAACGCCACGTTTTAACTGACGAATTTGATTGTCGTAAGATTGGCCACCATAGATAGGTAGAACGCGGATTTTTTTCGAAAAGCTAGCATACACTTGAAACGCTTCTGCTACTTGGATAGCTAATTCGCGGGTAGGCGCTAAAACTAATAGTTGAGTGTAATCTGCGTCAATGTCTAGATTGGCCAACATAGGAAGTGCAAACGCACCGGTTTTACCTGTACCTGTTTGTGCTTGGCCAAGAAGGTCATGCCCTTGTAATATTAACGGTATACTCTCAGCTTGAATTGGAGAAGGCTTTTCATAGCCCACTTTTTCAATCGCTTGCAAGAGTGCTTCAGGTAGATTAAGTTCTTTAAATGTTATATCTGTCGTACTGGTCATTCATGATCCCTGGTTACCGGATAAGTAATTAACTGACATCAGCTAATTACAGCTAAACAGGCAATCTTGAAAAGTGCCTAAAGGCCGGTATTGTTTAAAGGCGTAGTATATTAGATAACCTTATTTTAAGCCAACAAAGGTCTCATTTCAGGTGATATTTTTTGGTTTTTTAACTGGTAGTTAACGGTGAATTAACATAAGAGGCATAATTTTAATAAAATCAGTGTTAGTCTAGGCGTTTTTAAACAAAAACTTACTGTTAAAAAAATAACAAGCCTTGTAGCATAGAGCTAATTCGACATTAAGGAAGAGTTAACAATATGAGAACATTACTAATAGCATTTAGCGTTAGCCTCATTCTAGGATGCACTCAAAAAACAAGTGAGGAACACTTAACGTCCGCGCAAGAATTCGTTGAACAGAATAAATTTAATTCTGCAGTTATTGAACTGAAAAGTGCCGTTCAAGCTGACCCTAAAAATCCTAAAGCGCGTTTCGAACTTGGAAAAGTGTACTTAAGACAAAAACAATATGAAAGTGCAGAAAAAGAACTAAATCGAGCATTAGAATATGGTCAACCTGCTTCAGACGTCATTCCTTTATTATCTCAGGCCTATCAAAATTCCGGTGCTTATGCAGAATTGAGTGAAATTGACCACTCAGAAGCAGGGATGACACCTGAGCAAGAGATAGAAGTGGGCTTCTTTAAATTGCAGTCGCTGGCCCAATTAGGAAAAGAAGCAGATGCGAAATTATTATTAGAACAACTTAGTACCATTAACGCTGATACTGTTTATAGCGGATTAGTTGAAGTCTTTGGTTTAGTGTTAAATCAAAATATCGACGAAGCGATAAATAAAACCGATTCGTTGGCGCAAAAGTATCCTGAAAATGCCGATGTACTTAAGTTGCAAGGTCAATTGTATTTACGTACTCAACAGGCTGATAAAGCAGCTGAGGTATATGAAAAGTACTTAGCGTTATATCCAGAAGATACACAGATTGTATTTGTCTTAGCAAAACTTTTAGTTGATAACGGAAAAATTACCCAAGCAGAACCATACATTGATCAATTATTAGCGATCAACCAAGATAATGCCTTACTTAATCAATTGAAAAGCGTCGTCAGTGCAGCCAAAAACGAGCATGAAAACGCGCAAAAATATGCTGAAAAAGCAATTCAAAGTGGTCGCGGTGACCCAGTTTTGAGATTGATTGCAGGGCATGCGGCATACGTGCTCAAAGACTATGAAGCGGCGAATACTCACTTGTCTTATATTGCCAGTTCTTTGCCAGCTAACCATCCAGCGCTAAAAATGTTGGCGGCCAGTCAATTGGAGCTGGGGTTATCTGAAGATGCTAGCAATGTATTGGAAATGTTCAGTGAAGTGACCGAGCAAGATGCTAAGCTGTTTTCCAAAGCCGGATACGAGTTAATTCGTGCTGGCAATCTAATCGATGCCAAAGAAGTCGTTGCACGCTCAGCAGAGATAAGCCGTTCTGCGGAAGACCTAACTAGATTGGGCGTATTAAGACTCTCATTAAATGATGTCAGCGGCATCATAGACTTAGAAAATGCGCTTGAACAAAGTCCAGATATGGATGTAACAAGAGCAACCTTAGCAAATGCGTACCTTGCAACTCGACAATTCGATAAGGCACAAGAACTTGCTGACGAATGGATTGCCTCTAATCCAGAAGACTTTAAAGCCTATATGCTCGCCGGAGAACTGGCGATTAAGCAAAGTGATTTTGATAGTGCATTGGCTATGTATAAGAAGGCCGAAGCGCTAGATCCTGAAAATGGTTTGATAAAGCTAGCTATTGCCAACTTAGACATAGCCAAAGGTAATCGTGATTCCGGGCATGAAAAATTACTGGCTATTTTATCTAAGAAACCAAGCTTTATACCCGCTTTAGCATCCTATTACCTTTCTCATCGTCAATTGAAAGAAAGTGCCAAAGGTATGCAGCCGGCGTTAACAGCTCTACGAAATGAACCGCAAAATACAGACTTGAAGCTGGTAGTAGCTCGAATGTATTTAACTGAACAAGATTGGAATCAGGTTTTAACAACCCTTGAGAGTATCCCTGAGAATGATTCTATACCTTCATCTTTTTGGAATTTAAAAGGTAAAGCTTTGCTTGGAATTGGCGGTATAGCAGATGCCAATCAACATTATGATAAATGGCTTGCCAGTTATCCAAATAGTAGAGATGCCAACTTAGGTAAAATGCTATTGCTTGATGCCAAAGGAGATTTCGCCGAAGGTGCCAAACTAAGCAGTCGTTTTCTTGAAGCTCGTGATGATTTAAGTGTAGAGGTGTTGAGAACACATTTCTTAGTTATGTCCAGACAGTTTGAAGAAGCTAAGGCCGCGCTTGCAAAGTTACCAGAAGCCACTCAACAATTGCCTGTAGTCAAAGGCTTCAAAGCCCGCATTCAAATGTCCGACCAAGAATATGCCGATGCTCTGGTTAATTCTGAAGCCGTATATGAAGCAATACCCAATAGTCGAAATGCAGTGTTGCTTGCGGTGAATCTAGAACGACTTGATCAAAAATCTCAAGCGCTCGCGCTGCTGCAAAAACATGCTGAAAAGTATCCCAATGATATTGCGGTGAAAATGATGGTTGCAGAACGTCAAATAAGCGGTGATGAAGAAAAAGCCATCGCCACTTATGAGAAAACCTTAGAGTTAAACCCAAATAACTTTGTTGTACTGAATAACTTGGCTTATTTGTATGCGCAAAATGGACGTTTAAAAGAAGCCGAAAAATATGCGAAGCAGGCGGTTGAACAACATCCTAACAACCCTGATGCGGTGGACACCTTGGCGCAAGCTTTGATGAAACAGGAAAAGTATGAGGAAGCCTTAAAATATTATGACCGTGTGATAAATGATTCGATGGAGAATAACGAGATCTATCTTAATTATGTAGAAGTATTACTGGCAAGTGGTAACAACAGCTTAGCGAGAAGAAAGCTTGTGGAGCGCACTTTTACGGATGAAAATACCATCGCACGAGTCAAAAGCCTAAAAACGCAGTATGGAATTTAATGAGTGCAACATGCTCACCTCAATGAAGTGGCTGTGCGCTTGGTAAATTGAAATTAACAAATTGAGACATAAAAATGGGAGCGGACGCTCCCATTTTTATTTCGGTTCAGAAGGTTAGGAAAAAGTTCTAATCCTTTTTGAAATTCTTACACTTTTGGGAAATAGGAAAATTCACCACATTGTTCAATGGCACTGTGGGTTTTTGGTTTGAACTTTCCTTATTCAAATCTATACAAACTAACTTAAAAGACTTACCAGCCAAGTGCTTAAATGGTTCTGAGACTCTTTTAATACGCATAATTTTATTCCATTTGAGATTTTAACCGTGGTCAAATTAATTTCGGCCACTGGTACAATCATTGTTAGCTATCATTTTGGTTTCACTGCTTTAATTATTACTAAGCGAAAACAATGCCAGCTTTTAAAAATTGAATAATACAACTTTTACTGTCTTTACGGTTATTTAATTTACCTAATAGTTATGGTTAGCTATACTTTTGACGCTTAATCCCTTAAAAAACGTCCAAACGTCAATAATTTTTTGACGCTATACCTTTATAGTGCAATTAGAGCGGCTTTACTCTCATTTGAGATGAATAAATTAACAAAGCAGTGAGCATAAATGTTTACATTCGTGGGGGAAGTTGACCAATCCGCTGACTGCACTCTGCGCCTTTTGCCAACACAACGGATTGGTGATGTTCAGTTACCTTCTGATTTTACAGATATTTTTTGTTGATTGTTTTTATTAAGTTGTTGAATCTGCTCGTGAATGTCATTTAATTGTTTGGATAAGTCAGCAATTGTCGGTTCGCCTAACTCCAACATCTTATCATTTCGTGCTTTTTGGTTTTCCTGTTCCATGACATTAACCACAATACCTATCACCATGTTTAGGAAAGCAAAGGCACTTAAAAATATGAAGGTTAAATAAAATATCCAGCTAAGTGGATAAACCTCCATGGTTTCATACATCACGTCAGTCCAATCTTCAAACGTCATGACCCTAAATAGAGTTAACATGGAAATTGTAATATCACCCCATAGCACAGGGTTAATTTCTTCAAATAAGGTGCTTCCAATTGCTCCATAAATATAAAAGATTATAAACATTAATAACATGACATAGCCGAGTTGGGGCATGGCTTTGACCAATGATGTTAACAGTAGGCGCAGTTCAGGAATAATAGAAACCATTCTGAGCACCCTAAAAACCCTTACCAAACGGGCTATTATTGCCATGTCGGTGTTGTCTGCAGGAATAATACTTACCAATACAATTAAGGTGTCAAATATATTCCAAAGACTTTTAAAAAAGTCTCGTTTACGAGGTTCCGCAAAAAAACGAATGGTTATTTCAGCGAAAAAGAAAAAGGTAATAAACCAATCCAAAAAGGTGGTGACCGATATTAGAGTCGGTGACATTTCATAAGTTTTCGCGCCAACTAGTAAGGCCGAAAAAATAATTACCGAAATAACCACAAGTTCGAAAATTTTGTTAGACCGAATCTTTATAAATTTAGCTTTTATTGCAGACGCATTCATGTCAGTTGGAGTCCAAAGAAAGAGTTAAACAAAGCGCCGATATATTATCAAACAGCATGACAAGGTGAACATAAAAAATCCGCTAGCGGCAAAGCCGGTAACGGATTTTTTGCACGTTAATGGGGTTAAGAAGCGGGTCTTAACCCTCGGTTAATATCTTCTAAGTCTTGTTCTGTTAGGTTACCTGCAGAACGTTTCAAGGTCATTACTGCGGAGATGAAATCATAACGTGCGCTGGCAAGATTCCGACGCGCATCAAACAGGTTACGAGTGCTGTTAAGCACATCAACTATGGTGCGCGTACCTACGTCAAATCCTGCTTCAGTGGCTTGGAGCGCACTTTGTGCTGAAATAACCGCTTGTTCAAAAGCGCGAATCGTTGACGTTGCTGCCACTACATCATTATAAGAACTGCGAATAGAGCGAACAGTCGAACGATGGGTCAACTCTAAATTTTCACTGGCTGCAATGAAATTGTATTTTGCTTGGGCCGTTTGCGAGCTCACACTGCCACCTGAGTAAATAGGCACATTTAAGCTTAGGCCTATCGAATCATTGTCTCGTGCCGGTAAGTCAATACCAAGAACTTCGGTATCATCACTGCCAATTGAGGCCGTGAGGCTAA
Organism: Aliiglaciecola lipolytica; assembly: GCF_018860635.1. GTDB lineage: Bacteria > Pseudomonadota > Gammaproteobacteria > Enterobacterales > Alteromonadaceae > Aliiglaciecola > Aliiglaciecola lipolytica_A. The sequence goes on along the minus strand of NZ_JAHKPT010000025.1, from coordinate 241,362 downwards.
CTGTTGGATAATGGCCAGCTCGAGCGTGTTTAATGTCATCTTTGGCTATTTCAGTTGCCAATTTACTCACCATTAAATCCAGATTCTTTTCTTCGGCGATGGAAAGCCAGCCATCTACTCGCTCTGGAATGGGTCTTGAAGCTGAAAAGCTTTCAGTATTGAGTACCGACAAGTTATCGTGATACTTGCCAGTGATTTCTCGCAATTCTTCTAATCTAAGTTCAACTAAATTTTCAGCCACAATTTCTTGTGCAACCGTATTATCGAAATTAGCTTGAGCTTCATGCACATCAGTAATTGCAGTTAATCCTACTTCAAAGCGTTGTTTAGTTTGTTCTAACTGACGTTCAATCGCGCGCTTTTCTGCTTGCACAAATTCTAAGCCATCTTTGGCACGAAGTACCGCCAAATAGGCAATCGTGGTTCTAACAATAAGCTCTTGTTTGGCCAATGCAAAAGTGGTGTCACTTTGCTGAGCAATTTTTTCTGCTCGATTTAGACCAACCCAATTCTTATGGTCATATACCGACAACGAAAGGTTGATATCCCAACCCAAATTGGTTGTGTCAGTGGTAATTATTGATGGCGACGAACTGTCGTTTGAATAATTAAGTGATTCCTGAGAACTTTTACTATAGCTAATAACACCAGAAACTTGAGGCAATAAGTTCGCCCGACTGATTGATATGCCTTCAAAGGCTGCGTCGCGATCAGCTTTCGCTTTATTGATCGTGGGATCTTGTTCCAGTGCGCGTTGATACACCTGATAAAGATCATCTGCATAGGCTTGAGTGGCCACGCTAAAGCCAATAAGCAGAGACAGAATTGATTTTTTCATTTGCTTTCCTATTTATGTTCCGTAGTGTATTGCATGATGCTAGTTTATTCGATTATTTTTATTTCGATTCAAAGTGTAAGTAAATCAAGCGTTAACCGAAATCGATAAGTGGTAACAGTATCCCTTGAAGTGTAACAGAATATGTTAGCTAGAACCTATGCTCTGTTGCCATTTTACTTCGCTTTTGTACTTTGCTAAGCAAGCTCGCGTATTTTCCCCAATGTTTTGTGCAAAATATCGGTACTTTCTTGGGAAGCAAAGCAGCAGCGAAATTAATAATGCTATTAGGCTATGGGATAGGTTGTATATCAAGGTAATTGAACTGATAAATTAGCAGATCTGTATTAAATTTGGGGATGAATAAATTGAAGCCTTTTCCAACGTTTACTAAAAACGATGTAAAACTAACTAAAACTGCACCACTTTATAGTGGCTTTTTCGAACTGATCGATTATCAATTTAGCCATCGTTTATTTGATGGCGGGTGGAGTAGTTCAGTTAAGCGTGAAGTGTTAGAGCGAGGACATGCCGTTGCTGTCTTATTGTTTGACCCAATTCTAGATGAATTTGTTTTTATCGAACAATTTCGTATTGGGGCTTATGCCACTAGTGAATCGCCATGGTTGATTGAGATTGTTGCTGGCATGATTGAGAAAGATGAAGCCATCGAAGAGGTATGTCGTCGTGAAGCTTTCGAAGAAGCGGGTGTTACCATAAAACGTCTACACAAAGCATTGAGTTACCTTTCAAGCCCCGGTGGGACCACAGAGCGGATTCATATTTATGTAGGTGAAGTGGACGCGTCAACTGCCCATGGTGTACACGGACTCGATCATGAAAGTGAAGATATTTTGGTACGTCGCGCGACTAAGTTAGAAGCAATTGATTGGCTAAACGAAGGGAAAATCGATAACGCTGCTACGCTTATCGCGTTACAATGGTTTCTTATTAACGAACAAAAAGTACGTAATACTTGGCATGAAAACACTTAGTCGACAACGCAAATATGTTCCAAACTTACCGTCATTGCTGGCGGTGTGTGAGGCTAATTATGCGCGTTTGCTGCGTTTGTTACCTGACTGTGACACTGTGACACTAAGTTATACTTTTGAAATTAACGATGGTTTGTATTATCGCGTAAAAATTATTGATAGTAGTCGTTATACCAGTACTGTTGAGTTAGCCCAGTTGGCGGATGGCGTGCCTGCTTTTTTACGTCCAGTGATGCAGATTCGGCTATATCATGACGCCAACGTAGCGGAAGTACTCAGTGCGCAACACATTGGCTCACTCAAACCCAGCTATGCCTACCCCAATACTAATATGCACCAGCCCAACGAAAAAGAAATGACCAACCGATTTCTTGCTGAATGGTTATCGTTTTGTTTGCGTCACGCTGAATCAATAGGCTCTTCAGAGATTTAGCGTAAATTATCATGGCAAAGATAGTCCAACTAAGTGATTGCCATTTGTTTAAAGACAAAAACAAATCTGGCTACAATAATATTAATCCCTACCAAACCCTCAAGTTATTGTTGTTACGGGTTGAGCAACTCAATCCCGACGGGATAATAGTAACCGGTGACATTTCAGGTGACGATAGCGAGCAAAGTTACCTGCACTTTTTGGATTTGATGGAACAGTTTAACCTATCCCACAACCTAAAAGTTATTGCTGGTAACCACGATCAAACTGGTTTATTTGATAGCCTGTTAGGCCAATTTGATTTAGCAAAGGGGCAACCTTGGCGACAAGACAACTGGGTTATTCATGGTTTAGACACTCGTCATCAAGGGACTTTGGGACAGGTTGGTGCTGCAGATTTACAAAGTTTGATAAATAAGTTGCAGAATCACCCTGACGATTTTCATATGATTGTTTGTCACCATCACCCGATTGAGTGTGGTGGTTGGATGGATAAACATGAATGGCTCAACCGTCACCAATTTGTTCATCAAATAAAGCAACTGCCGCAAGTGAAGTTAGTCGCATACGGACACATTCATAATGATATACAACAAAATCTGCATGGCTGTTGTTTTCAATCTAGTCCGTCTACTTGTTGGCAATTTGCGAATATGGCTGATTTTGCATTAAGCGAGGAAATGCCGGGTTTCAAGGTTTATCAATTGCATAACGATGGGACTTTCGATAATCAAACTATCCGCTTGCAACAGGAGCAATTAGGTTAAATGGAAAATGTACTAATTTATATTCACGGTTTTATGAGTTCGCCGCAATCTGTTAAAGCTCAACAAACTCTAGCTTATGTGCGTCAACACCATTCAGAATTGACAATGGAAGTACCGCAAGTACCCAACTATCCGCTAGATGCAGCTCAAATGTTGGAAGCCTTGGCACGCAAATATGAAGGTAAAAAGCTAGGTTTTATTGGCAGTTCTATGGGCGGGTTTATGTCCACTCATTTGGTTGAAATGTTTGGTGGCAAAGCCGTGCTGATCAATCCTGCGGTGCGTCCCTTTGAGTTATTGAAAGGATTTTTAGGCACTCATATCAATCCCTACACTGCTCAAGAATTTACCTTACAAGAACCGCATATTCAGCAGCTTGTTGATTTAAACACAACTGAATTAAAGGATCCGCAGGCGTATTGGGCACTATTGCAAACTAATGATGAAACCTTAGATTATCGTCAAGCAGAACAAAAATATGCGAATAGTCGCCTGACCATTGAACAGGGAGGCGATCATAGTTTCCAAAACTACGGCGATCATTTGCCAGAAATATTTGAATTTTTGCTGACATAACTTAATTCATCTGCCCCTAGTCTTTCTTTGTCTTATTGGGAGGAAAAATTGAATGTTATTTTTGCCTAAAGAAAAACACAATATGTTGATTGCTCAGTGCATCTTGAGTTGGTAACATCAGTAGCAGTACAGGTGTGACCAATCACCTCCTTTTGGCAACAAAAATCGAATAAAAAGCATGTCAAACCAATATAATTCTGATGCAATTGAAGTCCTTAACGGATTAGATCCAGTTAAACGTCGTCCGGGGATGTATACGGACACCACTCGCCCTAACCACCTTAGTCAGGAAGTTATCGATAACAGTGTCGATGAGGCCTTGGCTGGATTCGCCAGTAATATCAAAGTCACTTTGTTTGAAGACCAATCAGTGGAAGTGGTTGATGATGGTCGTGGTATGCCGGTGGATATTCACCCTGAAGAAGGGATTTCAGGTGTCGAGCTGATCATGACTAAATTGCATGCCGGTGGCAAATTTTCCAACAAGAACTATCAGTTCTCTGGTGGTTTGCATGGTGTGGGAATATCGGTTGTGAACGCATTATCTACCCGTGTAGAGGTAGTGATTCGACGAGACGGTAATGTTTACAGCATGGCGTTCGAAAATGGCGAAAAGGTCGAAGATCTCAAAATAGTGGATACCTGTGGTAAACGTAATACGGGAACTGGCCTAAAGTTCTGGCCTGATCCAGTGTATTTTGATTCCGCTAAATTTTCAGTTACCAAGTTATTGCATATTTTGCGTGCCAAAGCGGTTTTATGTCCAGGCCTTAAAATTAAGTTCGACAATAAAATCAGTAAAGAAAGCCATGAATGGCATTATGAGGACGGCTTACGGGACTATTTATACCAGTCAGTCAGTGAATATATCTCATTACCTGAAGATGCACCTTTCGTAGGTAAACTGGCAGGTAATCATGAAGCCGCAGATTGGGCGGTGATGTGGTTGCCAGAAGGTGGCGAGTTAGTGACTGAAAGTTACGTGAACCTGATTCCAACAGCGCAAGGAGGTACTCACGTAAACGGACTGCGACAGGGGCTGCTTGAATCCATGCGAGAGTTTTGTGAATACCGAAACTTATTGCCTCGTGGTGTGAAATTATCACCAGAAGATATCTGGGATAGATGTGCGTATATCTTGTCAACAAAAATGCAGGACCCGCAATTTGCTGGACAAACTAAAGAGCGATTGTCCTCTCGGCAAGCCGCAGCCTTTGTTTCAGGGGTGGTTAAAGATGCCTTTAGTTTGTGGCTGAATCAACATACTGACGTGGCAGAATTGCTGGCTGATATGTGTATTAACAATGCCCAACGTCGTTTACGTCAAAGTAAAAAGGTCGCTCGTAAAAAGGTCACTCAAGGGCCAGCGTTACCGGGTAAGTTAACCGACTGTACCAACCAAGATATTGAGCGCTCAGAATTGTTTTTAGTGGAAGGTGATTCCGCTGGTGGTTCAGCTAAGCAGGCTCGAGATCGGGTTTTCCAAGCTATCATGCCGCTGCGCGGGAAAATACTGAATAGCTGGGAAGTTGATTCTTCACAAGTGCTGGCATCCCAAGAGATCCACGACATTTCGGTTGCTTTAGGCATAGATCCAGACTCAGAAGATTTAAGTGGGCTACGTTACGGCAAAATTTGCATACTTGCCGACGCAGACTCCGATGGATTGCATATTGCAACACTACTGTGCGCTTTATTTGTGCGTCACTTTAGAACGCTAGTTAATCGCGGGCACGTATATGTTGCCATGCCGCCGTTGTTTAGAATAGATGTGGGTAAAGAAGTTTATTACGCCCTCGATGAAGGTGAGAAGCAGGGGATATTGGACCGTATCGAGGCTGAAAAGAAACGCGGTAAGGTTAATGTGCAACGATTTAAGGGGCTGGGTGAAATGAACCCTATGCAACTTAGAGAAACAACAATGGACCCCAATACTCGTCGTTTAGTCCAACTTACTGAAGGCGATGCTGGTCAAATGATGGAGCTAATGGATATGTTGCTTTCCAAAAAGCGCGCGCCAGATCGGAAGGTATGGTTGGAATCTAAAGGCAATATGGCTGAGGTTTAAGTAATCATAATTAGCTACAAAAAAGTGACAAATAGACAGGTGAATGTGTGAATTTAGTTCAACGTGGTTTTACGCTGATAGAGTTGATTTTAGTTATTGTGATATTAGGTATCCTAACGGTGTTTGCTGCACCAAAATTCGTCGGAATTTCAAGTGATGCAAAGATTTCGGTGCTAAATGGTATTGCTGGAAATATGCGTACCACCGTTCGTTTAGTGCAAAATAAAGCCAGAATCCAAGGGCTTGAAACGTCTACAGTGAATCCTGGTGATGGTCAATCAGAGCTGATTGTTGATTTTGGCTTTGCGGAGACTGAACTCTACTTTGGGAATCTTTGCCCGGAAGCCGAATCTGAATTAGGCGATTCTGTGGATTTCTTCGAATTCATGGATATTTCATCAGACGAAGATTTAGAAACGCGAACCACTAATCAATACGCATTAATAGGTTACGCTGTACCTAGTTCAGGTGTTCCTACTGACCAAGGTTGCTACGTGATCTATGATTCTTTTGCAGAGCCTGACTGTACTATAGAAGTCGTCGACATAGACTGTTAAAAAGTGACTTATAGTTCAGGCTTCAAGCAGAATACAGAGTTGGTTTCCCATCACATAAATTAAGTAAATCGGTAAAACAAGTATGAATTTTATCAGCTCGGTGTTGCAAGTTGTTTGGACGTCACCTTATGTCAAAAATCATTAAATTATGCAAAGTACTATTGCTAACTTTAGTTGCATGCTTAATTATTTTAACGGTGTTAATTGTTGAATCAAAGCCCATTGTCGTTGCTAACGCATCTGTACAAGTGGATGATGCAGACACCATAAATTTACTGCTTTCTCAAGCACGACAAGTCACTCGTAAGCGCTACATTCCCCAAACCATTGTTATTTCCAAAGCGCAAATGAACAGTATTGTAGGCTTTTTACAACGCGCTGTTCCGGAGTTCTCAGGGCAAATAGACACAAGTAAACAAAAGCTAGGCGTTAAATTTAGCTATAAAATTCCCATCAACTGGCTAACAGCTTATGTTAATTTCGAAGGTGAGTTAGTCCCAGCTCAGGGCATTAAAGTGGCTAATGTACATTTAGGTGATTTACCCATTTCAGGGGACTGGGCTATTTCGATGATGACGTTTATTATCAACCGCTGGACCAAAAGTGATTTGGGAGACTTGGCGTTAAATCAAGTCTCTGAAGTGACTGTTTCTGCTGATGAACTAAACGTTAGGCTAATTCCTATTCATGAGTTTTTGGTTAGTTTAAATGAAATTAAAAACGGTCTGTCAGGCAGCGGTGATGAGGAACTTAAACAAAGAGTTAGCTATTATTTGACGTATTTAGACGGATTGAGTTTTTCTCAACATCCAGCAGGGTTACAATTAGCAGATTACATCAATCCCTTATTCAAAAAAGTAAAGGTTAGAACGGCTAAGTCGTCAGCGGTACTAGAAAATGAATCGGCTTTACTAGCCCTAGCGATTTATGTAGGTCATCACCGCATGGCCAATTTTATTGGTGACGTGCAACCATATCAAAACAAAGTGGTTATGCCTTATTATCGGCCCCTTTTAAGAGGGCGTAGTGATTTAACTCAACATTTTGTTATTTCCGCAGCAATCAAAATTTTAACCCAACAGGGGATAAGCAATGCTGTGGGAGAGTTTAAGGAGTTGATGGATAGGGCTGAAGGGGGATCAGGTTTTAGCTTCGCTGATTTAGCCGCTGATTTGGCCGGTATTAAGTTGGCAGTTATGGCGATAGATCCCCAATATGCGGAAGCATTGCAAGATGCTTTGGCACAAGTCCAAAGTGAAGATCAGTTCTTCCCTATCATTGATAACTTACCCGAGGGATTGAGTAAGGACGTTTTCAGCCGGCAATATGGCAATGTCGAAAGTGAGGAATACAAGGAGGTTGTGCGCAGTATTAACCGGCAGATCGAAAATCTTCCCCTGTACCAAGATCTTACTATCAAAGAAAGTGACAGTAATAACCTGCTATAGAAGATCTTGAATAGAGCGGTAGACTTCTGTGGCTTTTTCGGTAGTCAGATTATTGCGAGCAGCTGAACCAACGCTACTGGAAACGCGAATAAATTCAGTACCAGAAAGTGCCTCGGTTTGGTTACTTTGACTGTTCATTTGGGCACTTTGGTTTCGTTCATTTTGTGTTTGCTCGTTTTGTTGTAAAATCCGAGCCTGAGCTGACAGTTCAACTTCAGGTTTGTTGGCATTCCCAATGCCAAATGCATTCACACTAGACTCTCTACCGTTAGCAGCACTAGAAAGAGATTTAGATAGATTATTCAGGCTGTTACCTGCTGTAATTTCCATACTCATACCTCCAAATATTAAACATGCAAAACATTTATGCTCAGTTTATTTAATTTGCTTTTTATTGGTGAGAGATCCCTTTATTTATTATGGTCTAATATGCTCAAAAAACAACCTATCTTGTTGGTTGTCAGTTACGCCATTTTGATAGGGGGCTCGGTGATTATTAAGCTATGGGAACAACCAGCACTTACAAGGTGGTTTTTAATTGGCTCAAGGTGCTCAATAATAATTCCATTTTTTTGACAATCTCAGGCAGCGAACTTTCAAATTGCGCTTGATCCGCGGTTTCCAAGCTGGCTACCTCAGCGGCGAGTTCTTTAACGTAGGGCATGAAACGTTTGCTTTGAACTGCAAAGCCGGCATCTTCAGCAAAGATATGATTAAACTTGCCTTTTCCAGATTGTTGCAATTTAGATAATGCTTCATCTGCATCTATCGACTTACGATAAATGAGCTGCATATTTTCGGTTAATTTTTCAAATAACGGGCGAAGTGTACTGTTCGATTGTGCGGACATGAAAAATGATCTCAATAAAGTGAAAAAAAATACTCAAGGAAGTTTTTTGTGGGCCGATAACGACCGTGGACGGGTAATTTTGCCTGTTTTTTTAAATTGCTACAAGCAATGAGGTAATTGGTATGGAACTTCAGGGTGTAAATACATCTGGAACTACCGGTGCGTCCCTTGAAACAAAAGCCTTGCAACTCGCGAAATCAAATCAAGAGACACAAGGCCAGGCGACGCTTCAGTTGTTGGAATCAGCGGCTGACGTACCAAAAGTTTCTTCAAATCCTGCACTTGGGTCGAACGTAAATACATTCGCCTAATTAAGGATGAAGATGTAAGTCTAGAGGTGTCTTGCCAGGTTGTCCGCCAATTTCTCTAACGAGTTTTGGGACAAGAAATCCTGGCAAGCGCTTTATCATTTCAGCCATGATTTCCCTTGCCTGATTTTCGCTCACATCAAAATGCGAAGCACCTTTTACTTTATCTAGCATGTGCAGATAATAGGGCATCACCCCTGCTTCAAATAGGCGTTCACTTAACCCTATTTGACTCTCCGCAGTGTCATTCACCCCTGCGAGCAAAACGGATTGATTCAACAGTGTTACCTGTTTTTCCCGGAGTAAATTTAATTTTGCAATCAAATTTGAGTCTATTTCATTAGCATGGTTAACATGCAGTACCATAATTACTTTTAAACGAGACTGTGAAATCCAACTGGTCAATTGAGAGTCTATTCTATTGGGAATCACCACGGGTAAACGTGTGTGTAATCTTAGTCGTGTAATATGGGGAATTTGTTCAATTTGATTGGTAAGCCAAGCCAAAAAGTCATCTTTAGCCATTAACGGATCACCACCGGAGTATATAATTTCATTTAATTTTGAATCTTGCGCAATATAATCCAAGGCTTCCAACCATCCTTGTTTATTTAAACTATTTTGCTGATATGGAAAATGCCGGCGAAAACAATAACGACAATTGACTGCACAGCCACCACGCACCATCAGCAGAGCTCTGGTTTGATATTTGTGTAGTATCCCTTGCTGTGGGGTTTCTTGCTCTTGCAACGGATCCACAGTGTATCTGGGGTCTTCAAGGAATTCCTCATATAATGGGAAGACCTGCTTAAACAACGGATCTTGGGGATCTCCTTTGCTCATTAAACGAGCAAAGTGTTGTGGGACACGCATGGGAAAAAGTGATCTAGCCTTAATATTTTCGATCTGTTTTTCCACTGGAATATCAAGATATTCCAGCAGTTTTTGCGGATCATTAAAACTAGTTGCCAGTTCTTTTTGCCAGTTACTCTCTACAGAGATGGATTTTTTAGGTATTATCAGCGCCAAACGAGTACTCAATCGATTAATTTAGAGGATTTATGGCTAATTACAGCACAAATGAATTCAAAGCGGGCTTAAAGATAATGCTCGACGGCGAACCTTGCAACGTTCTTGAGAACGAATATGTTAAACCAGGTAAAGGTCAGGCCTTTAACCGCGTTAAAATTCGTAAACTTATTTCCGGTAAAGTGTTAGAAAAAACATTCAGATCCGGTGATAGCGTCGAAGGTGCAGACGTAATGGACACGGAACTTACGTATTTGTATAACGATGGCGAATTCTATCATTTTATGAACAACGAAACTTTCGAACAGATTGCCGCTGACGAAAAAGCAGTTGGTGAAAATGTGAAATGGCTAGTCGAGAACGACAATTGCACAATCACCTTGTGGAATGGTAGCCCAATTGTTGTTACGCCTCCAAACTTCGTTGAACTAGAGATCACAGAAACTGATCCTGGTTTGAAAGGTGATACTGCAGGTACAGGTGGTAAACCAGCCACTTTGGTCACCGGTGCAGTAGTTAGGGTACCTTTGTTTGTACAAACTGGCGAAGTGATAAAAGTTGACACTCGCAGCGGTGAATACGTTTCACGGGCTCAAAAGTAGTCTACCTTTCTAGAGCCCAATCTCAATTGGGCTCGCAATTTATCTGGTTTTTATGAATTCATCAGTTAACTGGCGACCAACCGCGTCTATTCAAACTTTGAAAAAACGGGCTGAGATTAACGCTCAGATCCGCCAATTTTTTGCACAACGTAATGTATTAGAGGTGGAAACGCCTGCGTTAGCCCACGCCGGTGTCACTGATATACATTTGCACGCATTTAACACTCAATTCAATAGCCCTCTGAACCCAGAACCCGCAAATTTATTTTTGCAGACATCCCCAGAATTTGCCATGAAACGACTTTTGTGTGCAGGTAGCGGCTGTATCTTTCAATTGTGTAAATCTTTCCGCAATGAAGAGGCTGGCAAGCAGCATAATCCAGAATTTACCATGTTAGAGTGGTATCGAGTGGGTTTTAACCATTTGCAGTTAATCGACGAAGTCGATGCGCTATTACAACTCGTACTCAAAACAGAACCACTTGACAGGTTAAGCTATCAGCAGGCGTTTCTTACATACTGTGATATCGATCCCTTGACCTGCAGTTTAGCGGAGTTAAAACGCAAAGCAGAATATTTTGGCTTTGCTAATATCGCCCAAGTAGAGAATTCGAAAGATGTGTTGTTGCAACTGCTTTGTAGCCAAGTTGTCGAACCTAAAATTGGATGTTTAAGACCTGTGGCATTAACCCAGTTTCCCGCATCACAAGCTGCATTAGCGCGGTTGAATAAAGATGATCCACGAGTTGCTGAGCGTTTTGAAATTTATTTCAAAGGATTAGAACTTGCCAATGGGTACCATGAACTGGCCGATGTGAAGGAGCAACAAACACGATTTGAACGGGACAATCAAGCTCGTATACAAAATGGATTAGGAAAGATTTCTTTAGACCCGCACTTTATGGCTGCTATGGAAAGTGGTTTACCTGATTGTTCAGGCGTCGCGCTGGGAGTTGATAGGCTAATTATGCTTGCGTGTGAGCTCAATAATATTGAACAGGTAATGAGTTTTTCCATTAATAACGCCTGATTCAGGAATCTGAACTTATATTTAGTGGTTTGGATCGACAAAATACGTGGTATGGCATCCAATTTTTGTTAAACTAGAAGTGATGGATTTTTAATCGACGCACTAACAAGTATTGCTTTGTTTGTTCTCCAATAAAATGAAGTACACATAGGTTTCGATTTTACGAGTGGATTGATGTCACGACTTTTTCCCAAACCAAAACCTGCTTTTCTGGCAGATTATTTGGTTCACAGTAATTCCAATAACATTCAGTATGCCATTTACTTTTCTTGTTTGGCATCTGTGGTTTTCGGTATTCAATTATTAAATCACCTTCGCCTTGGTGGTGATATGCTCTTTGCCGCCAACATGCCATATACCCTGTTATATATGGTTTCTTTTGTTTTCGCAGCGTGTAATGTTTTGATGTTACGCAAGTTAAAAGCACTCCCTAGGTTGTCATCATTTGTCAACGCCATTGAAATTCTGTTTACTGTGTTTTTTGCCAGTGTAGGTGTTTTCTGGTCGCTACTGAGTGTCAATGATGGACATGGCATAGCGCCTTTTATTTTTATCATGATGCTACTGTGCTTTTCGCTGCAAGGGCACCTAAGTTATTTGTTGAGCATTCTCGGTTTTGCCTTTCTAGGGCTTATTATCGGATTGCTTGTAAATAGTCTAAGCCGTGATATTTGGTTCGATATAAGTCTCGGTTTTAGCAGTACGCTAGTGTGTTTTGCAGTGGCTCATTTAATTGAAAAAAGTAGATTGAAAAGCTTTGAAGAGATTTCTAAATTAAGCAGTACAAACCGGCAATTACGCACCCTTACTCAACAGGATCATCTGACTAAACTGCTTAATCGCAGAGCTATTGATAGTGCGCTAAAAAGGGAAATGGCCAGAAGTGAACGTTTTGATCATCCGTTGTCTCTGTTAATGATTGACGTGGATAACTTCAAACAAATTAATGATGGGTTTGGTCATGTTTTTGGTGACCAGATACTTATAGATATCTCAAGAAGCATCAAAAAACACGTCCGTGATGTTGATTATGTAGGAAGAATGGGCGGCGACGAATTTTTGGTTATCTTGATAGAGACTAATCCAAACAATGCGTTGCAAATTGCAGATAGAATGCGAAACGAAGTGCGGTCGATAAATAGCCAAATATTAGAATGTAATATTTCAATCAGTGTTGGTCTCACAGCTATGCAGGGGGAGAGTGTTGTCGCCTTGCTAGAAAAAGCCGACAAAGCACTATATTTAGCTAAAAAAGCCGGCAAAAATAAAGTCCGTAGTGTTTTCTCGCAAACCAATGAAATGACCAATTTATGAATTGTAAAGGTACCCTAGTTGCGCAGACAGAACGTTTAAATATACGCAAAGTCACTTTAGCAGAAGCTTTCTTCATATTAGAATTAGTGAATGATCCAGATTGGATTCGGCACATCGGTGACCGCAACATTCACAATCAAGCTGATGCCCGTGAATTCATTGAGAATGGCCCTTTTGTGTCTTATCAGCAAAATGGCTACGGTTTGTACGTATTCTGTGATAATCGAAAAAACCGGCCTATGGGAATTTGCGGTATGTTAAAAAGACCCTTCCTAGACCACCCTGACATTGGCTATGCAATTTTGCCCGCGTTTAGGCGCAGAGGCTTGACACTAGAAGCTTGTAACGGTGTATTACAAGCCGATTGTAAACGTTTAGGCTTAAAAACCGTGCACGCTATGATTTCAGCAGAAAATACACAGTCAATCAATCTAATTGAACGCTTGGGTTTTAAGTACACCAAGATCGTTCAACACCAAGCAGAAGACACTATGCTGTTTACCTATTCAAAATAGCGCTTAACTCTAAATTTGAATAACTACAGTGGTGGTAAAATTGTCACTTTGTTTAATATTACCGGTTCTATTGGTACATCGGCCCAACCTATAATGGCGTCATATTGGGTTTCTACCTGAGAAATAGCATCTAAAATATCTGTGCCTTCAGTGACATAACCAAATACGGCATACCCCCACTTCCTACCAGGATCTAAGCTCTCATTGTCACTGAGATTAAAATAAAATTGACGATTTGCCGAGTGAGGATCATTCGAACGCGCCATAGCTATGGTATAGGTTTGATTTTTTAGACCGTTTCCAGCTTCGTTGTAAATATCCGGAAACTTGGACAAATCTTTGAAGTCTTTATCATAACCTCCACCTTGCACAACAAAGTCGGCGATGACCCTGTGAAAGATAGTCCCTTCAAAGCTGCGCTTATCCACGTAGCGTAAAAAATTGTTCACTGTGATGGGGGCTCTAGATCTATCAAGCTCAACGACAAAGTCGCCCATGGTCGTATGCATCATCACTCTTGGGTAATAATTATCAGGTTGAATTTGTGAACCATCGTCTTTGGGTTTTGCGTGGGATAAAAACGTGACTAAGATGAATGTCAGCGTTAACAAACAGTTTTTCATGATAATTACTCTCTACTTCAACGAAGATAAAATACTAAATTTTTTGTCACTTGAAATAACATTATAGCCACCAAATAAGCGCTTTAATTTTTGCGGATATTCTAAATGCCTATTGCCGATTATCCGTAACTCACCACCCTTTTTGAGTTTTAAGTGCGCATCTTCAAACATTTGGGTCGCAATGTGATCAGTGATGGTATTCAGTTGATGAAACGGTGGATTACAAATTACCATATCAATTTGTGTTTGATTTTCCAATTGTTCAAGGCAGTTGCTAACGATAAAACGTGCTCGGTGCATCTGTGTCGGCAAGTTATTTTGCACATTGAGTTTAGCTGATGCGACAGCCATGTATGATTCATCTATAAAAATGACTTCTGCATTGTCATATCGTTTTAATATGCATAAGCCTAAAACGCCGTTTCCACAACCCAAATCAACTACGGTTTTAGCTGTACAATCCGGTAAATTATCAATTAATAAACGAGCGCCAATATCAATTTGTTGACGAGCAAACACATTTGCATGATTGTTAATGGTAAAAGGTTCTTGGTCCATTTTCCAAACAGTAGGATAGGGCGACGGCTTTTGCTGTAATCCAAGATTAGGTTCACAAAAGACTAAGCGAGCCTTTTTCTTCGCTAAGGATGTATGAGTTTTTCCGAGGTACTTTTCAAACAGTGATAAGGTCGATTTTTGTATCATCTTAGCTTTAGCTGCAGCCACTATTTTAGTTTTTGCTGAAACCACGCTTTGTAACTGAATTAACTGATGTTCTAGCAGCGCTAGCGTTTTGGGTATTTTGATGATTACCCAGTCTGGCTGTTGCGGCATTTGCGCTAAACTATCAATATAGGTGATCTGGGTATTGTCTAAGTTATTTAGACTAATATTTTGTTTACATGCCATCTGGGAAACTAGAGAATCACTCACATGGTGAATGTTGGCGTCGTGCAACCAGCAGCTTAGCGCGCCAAAATCATCATTCAGGATAACAATATTGGTTTGATCGATATTGTCTTGGTTTTGTTGAATATGATCGAGGATCAATTCGTCTGCGGCATCCCATGCTTGCCAACTAGGGTGAGTAAATCGCTTTGGATAGCGGTATAATTGCAGGGACTTTCCTAAAAAGTTAAAGCTAGTGTTCATTTCAGCAGGATTCACGTGAGTTATATGCAACAGGATTTATTTTCATCCCACCAAGCAGGCCTTACTCAAATGCCGATGAAAGATGCAGATGTGCATTATCAGGCAGATTTTTTGGAGCAGGACACTGCCACTGAATTGTATCAGAAATTACAGACTAAATTAGCTTGGCAACAAGATTCAATTCAAATCTATGGACGAACGGTGGCGATTCCGCGTTTACAGGCATGGTACGGAGATCAAGAGGCTACTTATCAGTATTCAGGTTTGAGCATGCAACCTAATCCTTGGATCAGCGAGTTGCAACAGCTTAAAAAGACTTTAGAGCAAGTTTGTGAAACCCATTTCAATTCTGTTTTGGCAAATTGGTATCGCAACGGGCAAGACAGCATGGGTTGGCATGCCGATAACGAAATAGAACTAGGTAGACAACCGATTATTGCCTCATTAACTTTAGGTCAAACCCGTGATTTCGATTTTAAACATATGCAAAGCGGTCAGAAAGTGAGATTTCCACTGCACAATGGCAGTTTGTTAATAATGGCTGGAAATACCCAACAATTTTGGCAACATAGCCTTCCTAAACGCAGTCAATTAATGGCAGGACGCATAAATCTGACATTTCGCAAGATATTTCAACAAATTTAGTCGTTATAAGAATAGCCGAGTCATCGACCGGAAATTATATCTATCAGACTCAATCACTTAGTCGAAAACATGAAAAAATAGTTTTTTAATTTTTCCCGAACAGGCTAAATTTATAGTTAGACACACAGAGGGACCACATCATGAATATCCAAAATAATATTGAAAAGAAGTTGCTGTCGCATTTCAATCCAGCACATTTGGAGGTTATCAACGAAAGCTTTATGCACAATGTACCTAATGGCGCTGAAACCCACTTTAAAGTGGTTTTGGTCACGCCTGAATTTGCTGGTAAGCGTTTAATTAATCGCCACAGAGCGGTAAACGCAGTCCTCAAAGAAGAGCTTGCGGAGCAAATACACGCTTTGGCGTTACATACTTACACTGGTGAAGAGTGGCAGAGTTTGTACGGTAACTCCCCCGATTCACCTAATTGTTTAGGCGGCTCGAAACAAGCGGCATCTTAATCTGAGATAACTTAAGGAGTGTCTCTTAATTATAGGAGCGCTCCATTTTCTAAAATTATGGATTACTTCAGCTTTGCTGCTGTTGATAGTATCTCCTAGCCAGTTGAATCTGCTCACAGATAACCTGAACTTCATCCAATACTCGTGTCGTCATTCGATATAGCCTGTCTGCATCAGGGCGAAATACAAAATCGTTTTTTACCGCCGGCAAAAAATCAAATTTCTGCCAATCATAAAGTCTACTTGCTAATTGTTTATTTGCTTTAGGTTGAATAATAACCTGCGGCATTTTACTAATTACTTGCTCTAGCGACACGGAAGGGTAGTCATTCGATAAATCAGCAAAGATGTTTTGTGCGCCGCAAATATTTAAGTGTTGCTGTGGCCATGCATTTCCCGCAATGGTTTGTAGTGGCGCTGACCATATTTCGAAAAAGACTGAAATTGGAATTTGATTGGCATATTGCTCGCGCAATTTTTTCAAGCCCATTACAAAGGTGTCGGCTCGCAACCGGGCTAACGTTTGTCTACCCGTCACTTCGCCAAACATGAGGAGTTCTTTAGCGACATCTTCTAATTGTTTGGGGTCAGAATAAATAACGGGAATGCCAAACTGTTCTAGTCTGGCTAAATCTTCCAGTGGGTTTCCACTTCTCCAAGCAATCACGATATCGGCTTTCAACTTCAATATTTTTTCGATTTGCAAACGACTATGATCTCCCACTCTGGGCAGTGTTTTAGCTTGCTCTGGATAGTCGGCATATGAACCAGTAGCTATTATTTGCTTGCCAGCACCTATGTCAAATAGCAGCTCTACAATATGTGGTGCCAAGGCTATTATTTTTAAATTTTGTTTATCCGTTTGTAATGACTGCTCAGTACCTTGCGACGCTAAACAAATCGAAGTAGAGAGTAGGGCGCAGGCTAAGGCAAAGAGCCCATAAATAAACCTGACTTTGATGATTTGAAAAGGCAACTTTAACGTCCTCGGTTTTTTTGTAGGGCAAATAAGAAAAATAGGCTGCCAATTGCGGAGGTGATAATCCCAATGGGGATTTCTTGGTTGTCGACTATCACTCTGGCGACAACATCGACCCAAATTAAAAAACTACCGCCAACTAGTACACAGCCAATTATTAAATTTCGGCTAGTTACCCCAAACCAACCTCGGACAATATGCGGGATCATTAATCCAACAAAACCAATTCCGCCGCAATAGGCCACTATGCATGAGGTGAGTGCTGCGCAAATGACTAAAACCATTAGACGCAATGAGTCTACTTTAATTCCTAATGTTTGTGCATTTTCATCACCTAACAACATTGCGTCTATGTGACGACCGAAAAGCCACAATAAAACAACACTAATAGTGACGATGGGGAGCATAATCCACACGAACCACATTTGTGCATTGGCTAAACTTCCGAGTAACCAAAAAATGACTTTATTGGCAGCAAAGGGCTCAGCCATGAATAATAAAAAATGACTTAAAGCGCTTAGCATAAACGAAACGGCCACACCGGCTAAGAGTAGATGTTCGGTGCGATTTCCAAATAATTTACGGGATAGTATCTGAACAATAGTGACAGCTAGAAAAGCCCCTAAAAAGGCAGCTAAAGGCAATGCATAAGTAAAGGGGATTTGCGCTAGAAAAGCAAAAGTTGAAGAGTATGAAGCTAAGCTACCATTGAATAGTAGGGTCGCAATACTTGCTCCTAACCCCGCTCCTGAAACCACTCCGAATAAATAGGGATCCGCCAATGGATTGCGATAGACATTTTGTAATGTTGCCCCGGCGACAGCTAAACCTGCTCCAACTAAAAAACCAACAAGCACGCGAGGTAGTCGAACTTGCCAAAATATAACGTCATCAACCTTAGCTGGGCAATTATTTAGCACAGATTGAAATACGGTGAGCACATCAAGGTTTGCTGCGCCAAAAAACAATCCACAGAAAATACTCAGTAAGCTGAGGCTGGTAAGAATCCCCCATTTACTCTTAGACATCGACTGAGCCTCTATTCTTCTCATAATCGTCAAAATCAATATCAGGAGGATAAAACTCGATTCTTATTTTATTCGCACTTGGCTTTTCAATAATTTGACAGGGGGTTTTGAAAACCTGCTGCAATCGCTGTTGGGTCAACACATCTTTAGGATAGCCAAAGGCTAATAACTGACCTTGAGCTAAAAGCGCGATTTTGTCACAGTAATCGGCCGCGTGATTTAAGTCGTGCAGGCTCATGACTATAGTGACTTTGTTTTGTTTCGCTATTTTGCGCAATAAGGATAATATTTGATGTTCATAATACACATCTAAGTGGTTTATCGGCTCATCTAACACAAACAGTCCCGCACCTTGAACTAACGCTCTGGCAATTTGCCCTCGCTGTTGTTCTCCCCCCGACAACGAACTAAATAGTTGATGACTTTTCTCCCTTAAACCAACCTGTGCGATTGCTTCAGTAACCCTTGCTTTTTGTTCTGAGGATACCTTGGAAAATATAGATTGATGAGGAAGTAAGCCCATACTAACTATTTGTTCAAGGTTTAGATTGAAAACACTCGCATTGAATTGATTCACTACTGCTATTTGTTTAGCTCGGGTAATTGCGGAAAGGTTTTCGAGCGCTTTTGAGTGCCAAAATACCTGTTGCTCAGAAGGATATTGACCAGAAATTAATTTTAGTAATGTGGTTTTACCCGCACCGTTTGGCCCTACCACAGCAATTAGCGCTCCCTCTTCTACCTGAAACCCAATATCAGATAATATTTGCGTATCAGCAATATAGTAATTGAGCTTATTCAGTTTGAGCATTGGTGTGACAGTCTTTCCCATTTTGTTTTATCGAAGGGATGTTAAGCGATGTAACAACCTATTCGATGTTTAAAATTATTGGTATTTAGGGAAATCGCAACGAAATGATTATGCAAGTCGATCGTGTATTCCCGCACGCTAGAAAAAAGGTATAAGTAAAGATGCGGCTGGTATCTGACTCTCAATCGGCAAGAATGCCAATTAATTACAGTTGCGGGTACAGTTTTGGATTTACACCAAATTCCCATTTTGTTTTCACTGAAGCGCAGGAAATAAAACTACCCTGTGCGTAACTTGGAGTGAAAAACCGAATCTATTATATAGCCAAAATATAGCAATCTTTGTCCTTGTGCCCTAGCGTTATTTGCTAAAAAAACGTTTAATATCGTACAAATAGAATAATAAGACAGGTATATGGGAATGTTTAACGCCGCTTCGCTATCGCGGACCATTGACGTTATTAACGATAATATATGCAAATTAGTTAGCTGGTTTACTTTGTTTATGGCGTTAATCACATTGCTTATCGTGATATTAAGGTATGGCTTCGATATTGGCTGGATTGCGATGCAAGAATCTGTAATGTATTTGCACGCTTGTGTGTTTTTATTAGGTAGTGCCCATACGTTGCGGGTTAATGAGCACGTCAGAGTCGACATATTTTACAGTCGATTCGATACCGTTAAAAAAGCTAAAATAGATACTTTTGGTACATTATTTTTTATGCTGCCGGTTAACTTATTTATTTTTATTATTTGTTGGGATTACGTGGCATCTTCTTGGAATATTATGGAAGACTCACAAGCAGCTGGTGGCTTACCAGCGGTGTTTCTACTCAAAACCTTCATACTTTTATTTGCCGCGCTCATGGTTTTGCAGGGAATTTCAGAATTAATTCGCAATATCAGCGTTTGTTTAAATCACCCTAAAAACGTGATTATTGAGGATAAATAATGGAATACCTCTCTCTGATCATGTTCTTAGTTGTTTGCTTCACGTTGTTACTGGGCTATCCAGTGGCATATACGTTAGCTGGAACCGCTTTAATTTTTGCGGGTGTGGGTGCATTATTTGGTGTTTTTGATACCGCTTATTTGCAAGCGGTACCTAGCCGTCTTTATGGCATAGTGACAAATCAAACTTTAATCGCCGTGCCCTTGTTTGTTTTTATGGGGATCATGTTAGAAAAATCCAAAGTCGCTGAAAATTTATTAATTGCCATGGGCCAAGTATTTGGACGGTTGAACTCCGGTTTGGCAATTTCAGTGGTGTTGGTTGGTATGTTACTAGCCGCGAGCACCGGTATTGTAGGCGCAACAGTGGTCACTATGGGCCTGTTGTCACTACCGACAATGTTGAAACAAGGATATTCACCTTCATTTGCCACCGGAGCAATTTGTGCCACAGGCACATTAGGGCAGATTATACCGCCTTCCATCGCGCTGGTTTTGTTAGGTGATGTGTTATCTAGTGCGTTTCAACAGGCACAGCTTAACATGGGGATATTTTCACCTGAGTCTGTATCGGTAGGGGATTTGTTTGTTGGAGCCTTAGTACCCGGCATGATTTTAGTGGCGATGTACCTGCTATACGTGGTGGTGTTTGCCAATAGACATATCGATAAAACGGTCCGAAACGAACAACGAGAAACACAAGCTGAGGTCAGTCTTGCAGGCGCTTTATTCCCACCTTTGATCTTAATATTTGTGGTGCTAGGGTCTATTTTAGGTGGCTTCGCAACACCCACTGAAGCTGCTGGGGTCGGAGCTGCTGGAGCTCTGGTACTGGGTTTGGCCAAGAAACAGTTTAGTTTAGAAAAATTGAAAGAAGTGATGTTGGGTACTACTCGTGTCACTGCGATGGTCTTTTTGATTCTTATTGGTGCTTCGATATTTTCATTGGTTTTCCGCGGCTTTGGTGGTGAAGAGTTGATTGAACACTTCTTTGAACAGCTTCCCGGTGGTGCTTTTAGTGCGGTTTTACTGGTCATGGTTGTTATCTTTTTACTCGGATTTATTCTTGATTTTATTGAAATTACTTTTGTTGTAGTGCCAATAGTCGCGCCGGTTCTACTGGCTATGGGGGTAGATCCAATCTGGCTCGGTATTATGATTGCCGTCAATTTGCAAACTTCGTTTCTGACACCACCTTTCGGATTTGCTCTGTTTTACTTGCGAGGTGTAGCGCCAGCAAATGTTCAGACCACTCAAATATACAAAGGCGTGATACCCTTTATAATTATTCAATTACTATTATTGATAGGCTTGGCTATTTGGCCGGATCTGGTAACGTGGCTGCCTTCGATTTTGTGACCCCTATGGATTCAATTAAATGAAAACCTTTAAGTTTGTATCTTTATTTTTTTCGATTGCTCTTCTTGCTTCCTGTGGTGGCAAGTCATCGTCCGATTCTAATGCCACTGAATCGCAACAAACCTATCAGTGGAAACTGGTTACTTCGTGGCCGAAGAACTTTCCAGGTTTAGGAAGAGCCCCAGAGACATTTGCTAAACAAGTAGAGCGCATGTCTAACGGCCGCTTAAAAATTAAAGTGTTTGGCGCAGGTCAAATGGTCCCTGGATTTGAAGTCTTTGATACTGTTTCTAGTGGTGCCGCTGAAATGGGTCATTCAGGATCATATTATTGGAAGGGGAAAGCCCCAGCGGCACAAATATTTACCGCTATTCCGTTTGGCATGAATGCCACTGAGTTTAATGCTTGGCTGCACTACGGTGGCGGCATAGAAATGTGGCGAGAATTATATGCCCCATTTAATTTAATCCCCTTTGCAGGTGGCAATACCGGCGTACAAACTGCGGGTTGGTTTAAAAAAGAAATTAATAGCGTTGAAGATTTGCAAGGCTTAAAAATGCGGATTCCAGGGCTGGGAGCTGAAGTTCTTAAAAAATTGGGTGGTATCCCTGTGGCGTTAACTGGAGGGGAATTATTCACTTCATTGCAATCTGGTGCCATTGACGCAACTGAATGGGTTGGGCCTTACAACGATTTATCTTTTGGTTTATACAAAGCCGCGAAATATTATTATCACTCTGGCTGGCATGAACCTGGCGCTAGTTTAGAGTTCATTGTTAATAAAAGTGCCTATGAAGCTTTGCCTGATGATTTACAGGCCATTATCGAGGTGGCTACAAGAGCTGTGAATCAAGACATGTGGGATGAGTATACCGCGGCTAATAATGATGCCGTTCAAGCGCTTGTTGAAACCCATGGTGTTGACATGCGCCCTCTTCCTAAAGATGTTATTGCTGCTTTACATGCTGCTAGTATTGAAGTCATGCAAGAACAATCCGCTGCGGATCCTACGTTTGCTAAAATTTACGCGTCTTATCAAAAGTTCCAAGAAGGCGTATCTAAGTATCACCAAATTTCTGAGATGGAATACTATATTAATCGACAACAAAAAAAATAAACTAGCTGTTCAGATTTGTTGTTGTTGCAATGGCTATTACAATAGGCCTTTATAGTGTAAAAGCTATTCTGAAACCTATTGAAAATTTTTTTTATAATGCGGTTTTAATAGATGACTGGCTGTTTAAAATGTTCGGTAAAATTTTTGAGGAAAATAGACTATGGTAATTAAGCCCAAGGTACGCGGCTTTATCTGCACTAACGCCCACCCAGTAGGTTGCGCTGCAAGTGTTGAAGAACAAATCGAGTATGTTAAAAGTCAGGGAGATTTAGGAGATGGTCCCAAAAACGTTTTAGTTTTGGGATGCTCAACAGGTTACGGCCTTGCGTCTCGAATCGTATCTACTTTTGGTTATGGGGCAAAAACCCTTGGTGTTTGTTTTGAAAAGCCACCTTCGGAAAGAAAAACGGCGACGGCCGGCTGGTACAATACTGCTGCATTTCATCAGCAAGCAAAAGACGCTGGTATTTATGCAAAAACCATAAACGGTGATGCATTTTCCAATGAAATCAAACAACAAGTGATTGAAACTCTTAAAGCCGACATAGGTAAGGTTGATTTGGTTATTTATAGTTTGGCTTCTCCTCGCAGAACCGACCCAGAAACTGGTGAAGTGTATAAGTCTACTCTTAAGCCTGTTGGACAAA
This sequence comes from Aliiglaciecola lipolytica, assembly GCF_018860635.1. Classification (GTDB taxonomy): domain Bacteria; phylum Pseudomonadota; class Gammaproteobacteria; order Enterobacterales; family Alteromonadaceae; genus Aliiglaciecola; species Aliiglaciecola lipolytica_A. The sequence continues at coordinate 218,257 of NZ_JAHKPT010000025.1, read as the reverse complement.
ACTATAAAACCAAAACCTATGACACCGACAAAGATCTGATCCACGAAATTGAATTAGAAGCGGCCAATGAGGAAGAGATTGCCAATACCATTAAAGTCATGGGTGGTGAAGATTGGGAGCTATGGTTGAACGCTCTAGCTGATGCTGATTTGTTGGCGGATAACTGCAAAACAACAGCCTATACCTATATAGGTAAAGAGTTAACTTGGCCAATATATGGTCAAGCGACTATCGGTAAAGCTAAAGAAGATCTTGATCGTGCCGCGAGTGAAATTATTAAGCAGCATAGCGACAAAAATGTTTCGGCTTATGTCTCTTCTTTGAAAGCATTGGTTACTCAAGCAAGTTCAGCGATTCCAGTAATGCCTTTGTATATATCGTTAATTTACAAAGTCATGAAACAAGAAGGAACCCATGAAGGTTGTATTGAACAAATCACTGGTTTATTCCAACAAAAACTGCTGGTAGATTCTCCTGAAACTGACGAAGCCAATCGACTTCGTATGGATGGCAAAGAAACCAACGAAGCTACTCAGGCTGTTATCAAAGGTTTGTGGGATAAAGTCACACAAGATAACTTCCATGAACTAAGTGATTACGCAGGTTATCACCACGAGTTCTTGAAATTGTTTGGTTTTGATATTGACGGTGTCGATTACGAACAGGATATCAACCCATTAGTAGAATGGTAGATAGCCTTTAGAACTATTTCTAATGTTATTCAAAACCCTAATTGTCGCTCGCGCATTAGGGTTTTTTAACAATTTAGTTACTTGTTAAAAAGGTGAGTGCTGTGCATAATTTGCACTATATTTAGAAAATCCCTAAATATTATGCGGAAAATCCTTATTTAGCCGTAAATAGCGTAGCGTAAACAGCTGGAATAATGCTAAAATTCCAGAGTTTACTGACATGAGTTTCTTTAATTAGTTCATAAGTGACTCAATTGCTCAATCATTCTCTTGCGAGGTGTGGACCAATACGGATTTTATTTCTGTGTTCACCTGGTTAAGGATTCACACTCAACAAAAGACAAAAATAGTTGATAAGTAAGATCACCTTTGAGTTTTCAAGCGAAACTGCGGATGTCACCATTCTTCGCATTATTTAGCCAGAATTCAAAATTGATATTTCTTTCACTTTAATTTTATTTTTACAAGACTGCGGTTGCATATGATAAAAATCAAGCAAGGGTTAGACCTTCCTATTCAGGGGGCTCCTAACCAAACAATTCAAAACGGCCCGAACGTCACTCGCGTGGCTGTCTTGGGGGAAGAATATGTTGGCATGCGTCCTACCATGTTTGTTCAGGTAGACGATGTTGTAAAGAAAGGTCAGGCTCTTTTTGAAGACAAAAAGAATCCTGGTGTTCTCTTTACTGCGCCAGCAGCGGGCAAGGTAGTTGAAATTAATCGTGGAGCAAAACGTGTTTTGCAATCTGTGGTTATTGAATTAGCTGGTGACGAGCAAGAAACCTTCGACAAATATGACGCTGGACAATTGAGTTCAGTAGCACGTGAAAAAGTTGAAGAGAATTTGGTTAAGTCAGGCTTGTGGGTTGCATTCAAAACGCGTCCATACAGTAAAGTGCCTGCACTGGGAAGTGAGCCAAAATCAATTTTTGTTACCGCAATGGATACCAACCCATTGGCCGCCGATCCGCAAGTAGTAATTGCTCAACGCAAAACTGATTTTGAAAACGGTTTAGCGGTATTGAAGCAACTTACCTCTGGCTCAGTATTCGTCTGTAAGGCTCCTGGCGCTGATATTCCTACTGGTTCAACTCCGGTTGAAGTAGAAGAGTTTGCTGGTCCACATCCTGCAGGTTTAGCTGGTACTCATATCCATTTCTTGGATGCAGTGGGTGCAAGTAAAACCGTTTGGTCGATTAACTATCAAGATGTCATGGCATTTGGTGCCTTGTTTACTTCTGGTGAGTTGAATAACCAACGCGTGGTTGCTTTAGGTGGCCCTGCGGCGAAAAATCCTCGTTTGGTGAATACTATCCTTGGTGCTGACATTGAACAGTTAACTGCTGGTGAAACAGTGGGGGATGATGTTCGAGTGATTTCAGGTTCAGTGCTTATGGGAACGCATGCTCATGGCGTTCACGGTTTCTTAGGCCGTTATCACACGCAAATTTCATTATTAGCTGAAGGCCGTGAGAAAAAATTCTTAGGTTGGTTAGCGCCAGGCAGTGACATGCATTCTGTTACTCGTGCCTATCTAGCGCATTTATCACCTAAAAAACTATTTAATATGACAACGTCTACCAATGGCTCAGACCGTTCCATGGTACCTATTGGTAATTACGAGCGCATTATGCCGCTGGATATTTTACCAACTTTGTTGCTTCGTGACATCATTTCTGGTGATACCGACAGTGCGCAAACACTGGGCTGTTTGGAGCTTGACGAAGAAGATTTGGCGTTGTGTACGTATGTTTGTCCGGGTAAATACAACTACGGACCTATTCTACGTGACTGTCTCACCACCATTGAGAAAGAGGGTTAGGTCATGGGATTAAAAGCCTATTTAGAAAAAATAGAACCGAATTTCGAAGCCGGTGGTAAATATGAAAAGTTTTATGCGCTTTACGAAGCAGCAGCGACTATTTTTTACACGCCAGGTAAAGTAAACAAAGCATCTACTCACGTACGTGACAGCATAGATCTTAAACGCATCATGATCATGGTATGGATGGCTACTTTTCCAGCTATGTTTTACGGTATGTACAACGTTGGTGCTCAAGCTCATGAAGCATTGTTACTTGGTGCTGGCACCTTGCCTGATATTTGGCAAGCGAATTTGTTTAGCGCATTAGGTGGGCAAATTGGTGTTGAAGGTACAGGCTGGTTAGGCATGATGTCCTACGGTGCGTGTTTCTTTCTTCCTATCTATGCCACTGTATTTATTGTTGGTGGATTCTGGGAAGTGTTATTCGCTTCTGTGCGTAAACATGAAATAAACGAAGGGTTCTTTGTTACCTCAGTGTTGTTTGCATTGACCCTACCGGCAACGATTCCACTATGGCAAGTTGCTTTAGGTATTACTTTCGGTGTTGTTATTGCCAAAGAAGTCTTTGGTGGTACAGGTCGTAACTTCTTAAACCCAGCGTTGTCTGGTCGTGCCTTCTTATACTTTGCATATCCTGGGCAAATATCCGGCGACCAAATTTGGGTTGCAGCTGACGGTTATTCTGGCGCAACTTGGTTGAGCAAAGCTGCGTCTGGCGAGATGGACTATACCAACATGGACCTTTGGTGGAACTCGTTCTTCGGCAATATTCCAGGTTCGGTCGGTGAAGTATCGACGCTAGCCATCATGCTTGGTGGTCTATTTATTATTTATATGCGCATTGCCTCATGGCGAATCGTTCTGGGTGTTCTGTTAGGTGTTGCTTTCTTTGCATCTCTATTGAACTTTGTAGACAGTAGCACTAACCCAATGTTCGCGATGCCGTGGTACTGGCATATGGTAACTGGTGGATTAGCGTTTGGTATGTTCTTTATGGCAACAGACCCAGTTTCAGCTTCTTTCACTAATAAAGCTAAATGGGCATATGGTTTCTTAATCGGGTTTATGACAGTGATGATTCGTGTACTTAACCCTGCATTCCCTGAGGGTGTGATGCTAGCCATATTATTTGCAAATTTATGGGCGCCACTATTCGATTATTTCGTGGCTCAAAGTAACATTAAGCGGAGGGTTGCTCGTGTCGGATAAGAAAAAAGAAACCTTAGGCAGAACTATCGGTGTTGTAGTCGCTGTATGTCTAGTCTGCTCAGTTGTTGTTTCTGGCGCAGCCGTAGGCTTGCGAGAAATGCAACAAACAAACGCTGCCAATGATAAGCGTAGTAATATTCTTCAAGCTGCTGGCCTTGAAACAACAGCAGAATGTGACGTTCCTTGTACTTTTAATAAGTTTGTTACTGAACGTTATGTTGATTTAGCAACGGGTAAATATGTTGAAGTTGAAGAAGACTTCGATATGTATAAAGCGGCTAAAGAAGAAAAGTACAGTGTTAAAGTCGAAAACAGCAACGTCGGTTTCCAACGTCGCTCTAGCGTCGCCAGTGTTTATTTGATTGAAAATGAAGCCAATCAAGTCACTCGCATCGTTTTACCTGTTCATGGTTCTGGATTGTGGGATTTGATGTATGGTTTCCTTGCGATTGATGCTGATGGCAACACCGTTCGTGAATTGGTTTACTATCAACAAAAAGAAACACCAGGATTAGGCGGTGAAGTACAAAACCCTAGCTGGAAAGCGAAGTGGGACGGTAAAAAACTGTATAAAGATGGTGATGTGGCAATTCAGGTTAAGAAAAATGCAGGATCTGGCAACGACTACGCTGTTGATGCACTATCCGGGGCAACCTTAACCAGTAACGGTGTGCAGAACACATTGACATATTGGTTGGGTGAGAATGGTTTCGGACCATACCTCAAAAATCAGACTTGGAAATCATAGGGCGAAGCACAATGGCTGAAACTAAAGAAATGAAAAAGGTGCTGTTCGGACCCATTCTGGACAACAACCCCATCGCATTGCAAGTGTTAGGTGTATGTTCTGCACTTGCTATTACTACTAAATTAGAAACTGCATTGGTTATGGCTTTAGCCCTGACCTCAGTAACGGCATTTTCTAATTTGTTTATCTCTCTAATTCGTAAGCAGATACCTTCTAGCGTTCGGATTATTATTCAAATGACAATCATTGCATCTTTGGTAATCGTTGTTGACCAAATTCTAAAGGCGGTCGCGTACGATATTGCTAAAGAATTATCGGTATTTGTTGGTTTGATTATTACTAACTGTATCGTAATGGGGCGTGCAGAAGCCTACGCAATGAAGAGTCCACCTTTCATGAGCTTCCTTGACGGTATCGGAAATGGCTTAGGCTATTCTTTAGTACTTATTATTATCGGTACAATTAAAGAATTGTTTGGTTTTGGTACCATTCTCGGTTTCCCAATTTTACCGCTAGTACAAAATGGTGGCTGGTATCAAGGTAATGGTCTATTAATTCTACCTTTCAGTTCTTTCATTTTGATCGGTGGATTAATTTGGTTTATTCGTACCATTCGTCCTGAACAAGTCGAACCTAAGGAGTAAGACATGGAACATTATTTAAGCCTTTTTGTTAAGTCTGTCTTCATTGAAAACATGGCATTGTCATTGTTCTTAGGTATGTGTACTTTCTTAGCAGTATCTAAAAAAGTAAAAACTGCTATGGGACTTGGTGTTGCGGTTATCGTAGTGTTGGGTATTTCAGTACCTGTAAACCAAGTAATTTACGTAAACATTCTTGCTCCTGGTGCACTTGCTTGGGCTGGTTTCCCTGATGCAGATTTGAGTTTCTTAAACTTCTTAACCTTTATCGGTGTTATCGCAGCATTAGTTCAGATTCTAGAAATGAGTTTGGATAAGTTTTTCCCAGCGCTATATAACGCGTTAGGTATTTTCTTACCGCTAATTACCGTTAACTGCGCCATCTTTGGTGGTGTAGCTTTCGCCGTACAACGTGAATATAACTTCACTGAAAGTGTGGTTTACGGTATCGGTAGTGGTGCAGGTTGGGCAATCGCGATTACCCTACTAGCGGCAGTACGTGAAAAATTAAAATATGCTGATATGCCTGAAGGCATACGTGGATTAGGCTCTGTGTTTATGATTGCAGGTCTTATGGCATTGGGTTTCCAGTCGTTCACTGGCGTAGCCCTTTAAGCGAAGACACTAAGGAGTATTTGTAAATGAATCCAAATGAAATTTACCTTGGTGTAGGTATGTTTATTGCCATTGTATTGGCACTCGTACTTATCATCATGTTCGCAAAGTCTAAGCTTGTACCATCAGGCGACGTGACTATCACTATCAATGGCGACCCTGATAAAGCCATTACGGCTTCACCTGGCGGCAAGTTGCTTGGCGCTTTGGCTGATTCAGGTATTTTCGTATCATCTGCGTGTGGCGGTGGTGGCTCGTGTGGCCAATGCCGTGTTGATATTAAATCTGGTGGTGGCGAGATTTTGCCTACTGAACTGGATCACATAAGTAAACGTGAAGCGAAAGAAGGTTGCCGTCTATCTTGTCAAGTTGCGATTAAACAAGACATGGATATTGAATTACCAGAAGAAGTCTTTGGGATCAAAAAATGGGATTGCGAAGTTATTTCTAACGATAACAAAGCAACCTTCATCAAAGAACTTAAATTGGCTGTGCCAGATGGTGAAAGTGTTCCTTTCCGTGCCGGTGGTTATATTCAAATTGAAGCTCCACCTCATCACGTTAAATACAAAGATTACGACATTCCTGACGAGTACAAGCCTGATTGGGAACGTTTCGGTTTCTTTAATATCGAATCTAAAGTAGACGAAGAAACTATCCGTGCATATTCAATGGCTAATTACCCAGAAGAAGAAGGGATAATCATGCTGAATGTGCGTATTGCTACGCCTCCACCGAACAATCTAAGCTTGCCTGCGGGTAAAATGTCTTCTTATATTTGGAGTTTGAAAGAAGGCGATAAAGCCACTATTTCTGGTCCATTTGGTGAATTCTTCGCTAAAGACACACAAGCTGAAATGGTCTTTGTGGGTGGTGGTGCAGGTATGGCGCCAATGCGTTCTCATATTTTTGACCAATTGCGTCGACTTAAGACTGACCGTAAAATTACCTTTTGGTATGGTGCTCGTTCGCTACGTGAAATGTTTTATGTTGAAGATTTTGATATGCTTCAAGCAGAAAACGAAAACTTTAAATGGCACGTTGCCTTATCTGACCCTCAACCAGAAGACAATTGGGAAGGTGATACTGGATTTATCCACAACGTATTGTTGGAAAACTATTTGAAAGATCATCCAGCGCCAGAAGATTGTGAGTTCTACATGTGTGGGCCTCCTATGATGAATGCTGCAGTCATCAATATGCTTAAAGAATTAGGCGTTGAAGACGAAAACATCATGTTAGATGACTTCGGTGGCTAATATCTAAATGGAAAGTTGTAAAGAGGGACATTTATGTCCCTTTTTTTTGTGAGCATTAGTGTTATTAAATGAGCTTGTTATATGAATAAAGTGAAATCCCTTGGCCTACTATTATGTGTTTTAGTGGTAATACTGGTTGTTTGGAATACTCCTAAAAGTGCTGGCGAAATCCATTTGTCAGGTGCGACTATGGGGACTAGCTACAATGTGAAAGTTCTTGCAGATGTGGGTTTGCCTCCGGAAGAATTACAGCAAAAAATTGATGACCTGTTGGTCGATATCAATAAGTTAATGTCAACCTACGATCCTAACTCCGAGTTGTCCCGCTTTAATCAACAACTTAGCTCTGAACCCTTTAAAATGTCGCCAGCTACACTAACAGTATTAAAGGAAGCGAAAAGGCTAGGGGAAGTCAGTCTGGGCGTACTGGATGTAACTATAGGACCTCTAGTTAATTTGTGGGGCTTTGGACCTGAAGCCCGACCAGAAAAAATTCCTTCACAGCAGACAATCGATTCGCTTAAAGAACAAATTGGCCTGAACAAGTTGGTTATCCAAGATAACTATCTAATTAAACTGCAGCCTGACTTGTACGTGGATTTGTCGACCATTGCAAAAGGTTATGGTGTAGATGTTGTAGCTGAATTATTGGAGTCTTACGGTTACAAAAACTATTTGGTAGAAATTGGTGGCGAGATGCGCGTGGCCGGTGTAAAGAGCAATGGTTCAGGTTGGCGTATTGCGGTTGAAAAGCCAGTCAATAACGAACGCGCTGTACAGTCAATCCTCACAATTGGGAATAACGCGGTGGCAACGTCGGGAGACTACCGTAATTACTTCGAACAAGATGGCATTCGTTACTCCCACTTGATTGATCCCAGAACTGGCTACCCTATTCAGCATAACTTGGTTGCGGTAACCGTTGTTCATCCTTCTTCTATGACTGCAGATGGTTTAGCGACGGCTTTAAATGTATTGGGGAAAGACGATGCACTGCGAGTTGCGAAAGAACATAACCTAGACGTGATGTTAATTACGCGAGAAAAAGGTAGCTTTAAAGCGTATACTACCGGAAAGTTTGACGAATATATTAACGCTGCAACTGAGCAGTAATTTAAATTAAAATAGTTAGGATATAGTGTGAGTACATTTATTTTAGCCTTTGTGTTTTTTCTCGTTGTGGTGCTAGCCATGGCAGTAGGTTACATATTCCAGCAAAAAACAATTGCAGGAAGTTGTGGAGGTTTAGGTGCGCTAGGTATTGCAAAAGCTTGTGACTGTCCAGAACCGTGTGACCGCAAAAAAGCGCGCTTAGAAAAAGAAGAAATACGCCAGAAAAAACTGGCCGAATGGAAACAGAACCAAATTTTATAAATTCTGAGATGAAAATTATCACAAGGTTGTAAGTTTTATTACAACCTTGTACCTACCAAAACTTAAACCGTTTTTCCGCTATTTCCCAGCTGGTTGCAAGATAATATACTGCAAAATAAATTACTTTTACTACACTTAGTAAAAAGCTAAGCAGGGAAAGAAAATGCCTAAAGAAACCCCAATAGAACGTCGCAGACGCATAGCAGCGCATACCGGCATCACCAGTTTACGAACTGATTTTTTACATATTTGCAAAAAACACCCTGATAGAATTGGCATCATCACAGAAGGCGATTCTTGGTTTGCATACCCTAAGAAGTGGGTTGCATTTGGTGGCGATATTAACGTTATCCATCATATTGAGAATGTGGTTTCTAGAACAGATAAAGTCAACTTACTTAGGCTGGCAAGTAATGGCGATGAAGCGGTTAATATGATGTCAGGTCAGCAAAAAGCAGACCTATCTTCAGTTTTGCAACAGAGTGCTCAATACGTGAAGTTGATTTTATTCTCTGGCGGCGGCAACGATATTGTCGGTAAACGTGACATGCCAATGATTTTGAACCAATACGAAGAAGGATTTAGCGCTCAGGACTGCATTCACGCTTCACGCTTTAACCGCAAAATGGATGCAATCATGTTAGCTTATGATCAGTTAATTGATTTACGTGACGAGTATAATCCTCAAGCAACTATCATTACCCATACTTACGATATTGCCAAACCGAGTAAAGACGGCGCTGAGTTTTTTTGGGGGCTGATAAAGACAAAACCTTGGATTTATCCTTATTTAATAGAAAAAAATATACCACTAGAGCTACATTTGCCGATAGTCGAAATTCTTTTAGGTACGCTAAAAACGCGACTTCAAGCGTTAGCAAGTCGTCCGGAACATTTGAATAAACTCATTGTTGTGGATACCCAAGGAATTTTGCGACCTGGTAATAAAACAGATTGGCTGAATGAAATTCATCCTACAGAGTCGGGCTTCAAAAAAATTGCCAAACCTATATATGCGCAAATGAAATCACTAGAGCCTGAACTTCCTGCATTCAAATGACTTGACCTGAATTTACCATTACTGTATAAAAAAACAGTTTAATGGTTTTGGTTGAGGTTATGCGCAAAATTATTCATATCGATATGGATTGCTTTTATGCAGCAGTAGAAATGCGTGATAATCCTGCGTTACAAAATGTACCTATTGCTATCGGAGGTCGATCTGACAAGCGAGGTGTTATTTCAACTTGTAACTATCCCGCTCGCAAATTTGGGGTACGTTCTGCGATGGCTACGGCACATGCGCTTAAACTCTGTCCTAACCTTGTTATGGTGCCAGGTCGTATGGAACTATATGGACAGATTTCCAAACAAATACGCGCCATATTCCAACGATACACCGACAAAATAGAACCGCTGTCTTTAGATGAAGCCTATTTAGATGTTACTGACTCCACATTATTTTCCGGCAGTGCCACTTTAATCGCAGAAGACATACGTAAAGCGATTCAGAATGAAATAGGATTAACTGCTTCAGCTGGTGTTGCGCCTATCAAGTTTGTGGCAAAAATTGCCAGCGATGAAAACAAGCCCAACGGCATTTGCGTGATCACGCCAGAAACACTTGATGATTTTGTAAAAAAACTGCCACTAGGGAAAATTCCTGGAGTGGGTAAAGTGACTGTGCAGAAGTTGCATAATTTAGGCTTATACACCTGCAATGATGTGCGCACTTATCCCATTGAGCAGTTAATTAAGATCTTTGGTAAATTTGGTCCGATAATTTGGAAGCGTAGCAATGGCATAGATGATCGCGATCTCAGTTTATCTCGTGAACGAAAATCCGTTGGTGTTGAGCGCACATTACATGAAGATATTCAGACCAAAGAACAATGTTTGCAAGTATTAGAAAACCTCTACCCTAAATTGGAAGAACGATTAAAAACAGCCCGCAGTGACAACAAGATTCAAACTCAAGGTGTGAAACTAAAGTTTAGTGACTTTCAACAAACCACTGTTGAGCACCGATGTTCTGAATTAGATAAAAACTATTTTGTTGAATTGCTTGATGAAGCCTTTAGTCGCAAAACCGAACGTGGAATTCGCTTAGTTGGCTTGCATGTAGGCTTACCAACTAAAAGTCGGTTTCAGCAAATGGTGCTGCCTTTTGATTCAGCCCTAACATAGCCATAATGCGCTAACTTGTTTGCAGCAAATGTAGTTAAATGATGTTTAACAGTTGCACTTTAAACTATGTTATTTTCAAGTATGCGTTTTCACTCTATTAGGTAGTTAATACTTTGTTTTCCCTCCCTCGAAATGTTTGGATTTTGACATTTATACTTGCCTTAGCGATGAGTGCGGGAGCGATGATGGTAATGGTAGGAGGCCTTGTTGGAGCGAATTTAGCCCCCTCTGTTGGTCTTTCCACGTTGCCGGTAGCAATGATGATCATAGGTACCGCTTTTGGCGTCATACCCGTTACTCGTTGCATGGGAAAGCTAGGTCGAAAACCTGTTTTTTTAGCCGTTGCTGGATTGGCTTGTTGTGCCTCATTGCTTGCTGCATTGAGTATATATATTGCACATTTTATATTATTTTTAGTGGCTACTTTTTTGTTAGGGATAGCAATTTCTGGGTTTCAGCAAATCCGCTTCGCCGCTATGGAGTCAGTGACCTTTGAACGTGCCCCTAAAGCTGCATCCACTGTACTACTTGGCGGCTTAGCCGCAGCCATCATAGGTCCGGAACTCGCCACTATTGGTAATCAATTATTGGCAACCCCATTTGTTGGTTCATTCGTTTTAATGGCCGTACTTTGTTTGATTTGTATAGGGTTATTCGGCTTATTTAAAGAGACCCATACCCCGCTGCAACATACAGGAAAGCAAAAAGTTGTTATTCGTGACGTCTTGTCTAAGCCTTCTTTCATTATTGCGGTTTCTGCGTCAGTGATAGGTTATGCACTCATGAGCTTTATCATGACAGCAACACCTGTGCATATGCATATCAATACTTTGTATAGCTTAGAGCAAGCTAAGTGGGTAATTCAAAGTCATATTCTGGCGATGTACATTCCTTCAATATTCAGTGGTCTGTTGATTGCAAAACTCGGCGTTTATCGGGTGATAGTGGCGGGTCTTATTATCTACTTGTTAACCATTGCGGTTGGTTCAATTGACAGTCAACTGATCAATTACTGGGTCGCTCTCATTTTATTGGGTATAGGCTGGAATTTTTTATTCTTAGGTGGAACTGTGCTTCTGCCGCAAACACATACTATTGAGCAGAAGTTCCAAGTTCAGAGTATTAATGAATTCGCTGTTTTTAGTGCTCAAGGCATGGCTGCGTTGGGAGCCGGTGCACTACTCTTTGCTTTAGGTTGGAAGGGGTTAATGCTAACTAGTTTTATGATTATTTGTTGCCATCTAATTTTGCTGTCTTGGCAGGCTTGGCGGATTAGATCAGCAACAGTATTGGAATTGAATGGAGAAGGGTAAGTATGCTAAAAGCAGGTAAGTATCGTCATTACAAAGGCAATGATTACGAAGTGATTGGGGTTGCTAAGCACTCCGAGGATGAAACCGAATTAGTGGTTTACCGTCCACTTTATGGTGAAAGAAATTTATGGGTGAGGCCATTGGAGATGTTCATTGAAGAGGTTGATGTTGAAGGCAAACTTATTCCGCGGTTTCGATTTATCGATTAAAAGCAGAGCTGTAGCGCCTTGAGGCTTAAAACAGACAATTAAAAACGGAGCTATTTAAGCTCCGTTTTGAGTTTGCTAAAGTTACTTTTTAGTTTAAATCAAAGTACTAAAACTTAAATTTAAGACCTGCTTTATAGATTCTACCCAAAACTTCATAGTTGCTTGGAAAGGTATTGCCCGAATTTGAACTGGTGTCACCAATATCATTGCCTAAAACCGGTGGTTCCTTGTCAAACATATTATCTATACCCAAAGTAAAGGTGGCGTATTTGGTAAAACTATAACTGGCAAATATGTCGAAGTAGTCATAAGAGTCGATTTTTCTGAATGCTTCGAATCGTAGTTCGCGTTCTCCTGGTTCTACATCCACAGAATTGATATGTCTCCACAATAACGAAACAGTAAAGTCATCATATGACCAAGTTGTACGCTGGATCCAACGTATATCAGATAGCGGATCACAACTGGTGCCATAATATCCTTTGCAGTCTAGCACTGGTACTGTGTCTGAGCTTTGTGACTCCTGAGTTAAGTATTTATTGATGTTACCTGAGATAGCGAGATTACCCATGTCATCTAAATCAAAATTCATGTTGAATCCAATTTCAATCCCTTCAGCACGAAGATACTTCAAATTGGTAGTGAATTGATTTACACCCGCCGCAGAACCGGTTAAGTCTCCTCCAACACGATTGATTTTGGCACATTCACCAGCGTCACCATTGATATAACATGAATCAAGTATTTCCTGCGCGGAAAAATTACCAATGATCCCAGAAATATCGATGTCGTAATAATCGACCGATAATGTAAAGTCGTTGGCCCAATCAAAATCTGGGGTCCACACGAAACCAGCAGTGAAGGTGTCTGCTTCTTCTGGTCCTGGCGGATTACTGGGTGAACTGCCGTTAAAGGTATTGATTTGACCCGAGATAATGTCGGGTATCACGCCTACTTGCGCTTCAGTCATGCCAGTTGAGACACATAGTGCTGTTAATGCCGCGTCAATATTTCCTGCATTGGCTATCGAGCAGGGATCAATAACGGCATTATCTAAACCAGATGTGACAGGGGAAGCCAGTTCACCTACGTTTGGCGCTCTATTGGCTTTTTGTTGCATCACTCGCAATAACAGTGGCCCTACTGGACGCCAATTGAATCCTATTTTCCATGATTCTGCAGTTCCGATAGTATCAAAATCTGAAGTCCTAAAACCGAATTCTAGATCCATGGTTTCAGCAAACGCAGCACCATCGAACACGGGTAGAATCCCTTCAAAATAAAATTCATCAACTTTAAAACCACCTTTAATTGGAAGCAAGTTACCTCCAGCTCCACCTTGACAGCTAGCTGGGGTTTCTTTTAAACATTCATCCGGCTCCAAAATACCAGTCTCCGTCCTGTTTTCAAAACCAAAACTCATGGCTAGTGGAGCCCCAGCAGTGGGTAACTCAATGAAGTCTACTGGGCCGGTAAGTACTAGGGATATAATTTCTTGTTCGTATTTTTGTTGCTGTAAAGCAATCGCTCTAGCGTAGGCCGAAGCCGCATCTGTAATAGTGCCAAAGCCGCCAAATAAATTAATAGGAACACAAGTTCCACCCACTGCACAGGTGACACCATCACGGGTATCCAATGCATTTTGGATGTTACCAAGATTGGTATAGCCGTCACGCACTGTTGTGCGGTTTGACTCACCATACTGGTAAGAAAAATCATAATCCCAGTCGGCTACTAACTCGCCGCGAATACCGGCATTAATTTGCCAAAGTTCGGCATCATAGCGTTCGGAACGTGGGCCTAATTCTAGGGTTCGTCTACGTAATCTAACGGTTAGAGAATCCTCTGTATCCACAATTCCATTGTTGTTAGCATCATTCCAACTGCCACCATTTAATAAGGTTCCATCACCTACAGCGGCATTCGCGCCATCAAGAATAAAGTCTAAAGCCTGTGTGCCAATGAGAGGGTTGTATAGCGGTAAATTAAAACTGCTACCAAATGTACCGGAAGGCGCGACTTGCTGAACCACTGTGGTATTAGTGAAGTTAAACGATGAGTAGAATTCCATGTGATCGTTTATTTCATAGTTAGCAAGGGCTGTTGCGCCATAACGTTGAGCTGGCGTTTGATAATAATTAAATGGGTTAAAGTTGAATAAACTACAGTTTGAACCAAGGGTACCGTCCTCTCTAAACTGTCCACTTACACCGGTTCCTATTAATTCAAATCGAGTGGGGATTGCAGTAGTTGAACCGCTACCAGATAAATCCACAACGTTTGGACCGCCACAACCAGCCGGCGGCGGTGTGGCTACATCTCCGTTTAGAAACTCTTGATAACCGGAACCTGTGTTGGAATTAATACCGAATAATCCTAAGGAACGATCGCCGAGCAGTACTGAGTCCCGTTCCATCCAGCTAATTGATAAAACCGCATTCCCTCGGCTGTCGTCAAAGTTAGCGCCAATGGTAAGAGACATATTGTCTTGGTCGCCATCACTTTCGCTACTTTGCGAGTGATTCATATCCAGAGCAACACCTTGAAAGTTGTTCTTCAGTACAACGTTCACTGCACCAGAAATGGCGTCAGAACCATAAACGGCAGAAGCTCCCCCGGTGACTACATCGATTCTGTCAATTAGTGCCGTAGGAATGTTGGCGGTATCTACTTGGCCATTAAAATTAAATGGCACCATGCGTTTTCCATTTAGCAGTACTAAATTACGTTGCGCCCCTAAACCACGTAAATCTATGGTTGCAGCACCTGCGGTGCCATTATTTACGTTGCCACCATCGGCGGGAATAGTAGAGGGTAATGAGCGAATTATTTTTTCAAACTCGGGGGTTTGTAAATAACCAATCTCTTCCTCTCCCAAGGAAAAAATAGGACTGGATGATTCAACTCCGGGTGACAAAATACGACTACCTGTTATTGAAATCTTTTCTACATCGGTCGTGTCTGTAGCTTCTTGAGCGGCAACAAATGATGTACTAATTGCTGCCATCGAGCTAGCACAAAGTGCCAACTTAATTGATCTGGCTAGTTTTGAGGTGATATACATTTTTAGCTCCCCAATGGGTCTCAATGGTTAATTGGACTCACATTTTTTGTATAGTTAGTTTGTGACAAAAACCACTTGTCTAGAGATAAGCTATGCGCTATCTCGGAGTTGCTCTAGGTGGTTTCCGTCAAGCGTTGTAAGTGTGTGACCAAAGGAGTGTTTTGCGTGTTGAAGCGGGGGAACTTTCGATGAACGGCGGCTGTGCAGGTTTAATTGTCGCCCAATAAATTACTCGGAAATTAATTAAGTTATTGAAATTTAGCGATTAAATTATATTTATACGATTTTTGTTGTGCTTTAGGCTGGTTACTTCTAAAGTTTTAATTGAGATGGCTTTGGGGCGAGTGGGGACAGGTTGTGATGAATAGTTAACCCACTTTAATGCAATTTTATGTGTGGATTATTTATGAAAACATCGATATGTTAAAAAAAAGCCAACGATAAAGAATAATTGAAATGGCCCATTCAAAACTTATTTTTAATCGCTATTTCTGGTTTGCCAACACCTTCTTTTGGTTGGCTGTTCACGCCCTTTACACACACGTTAAATTTTTAGCGTTTGAGCAAAATGACAAAAATCCAAATTGGACAGAACTTTGGATCGCGATAAGTCCTTGGTTTATTATTTGGATAGGCGTGACCGCCATTATCTTTAAGCTAGTGCAATACACAAGCCACTCATCTCATTCAACCACTGTTAAAGTTTTTTTTCACTTAAGTTGGATGGTGTTTATTCTATTTATCTATTGGGGCACGGCGCATCTACTCATCATCGCCGTAACAGATCGAACAATGGATGAGTTTTCGTATTACTTTCTGCGCACCATAACTCAGAATGCACAATTGGATATTTCTATGTATTTAGGAGTGCTTGGGGCAGCGATGGCATTGCGTTTTTATCATAATGCAGTGCAAGAAAGTCTTGAATTGAAGCGTTTGCATCATGAACTCATCCAAGAACAGTTACGGACTTTACGTTCTCAGCTGAACCCCCACTTTCTGTTTAATGCATTGAATACTATTGCCAGCTTAGTGCGCTTAAAACGTGAAAAGGATGCAGTAACAGCCCTATCCGAATTGAGTATTATGTTACGTAAAATACTCGAAACTAAAAATCATGATGATATTAAGATCAAAGATGAAGTTGCTTTTATAAACAGTTATTTAGCGATCCAAAAAATGCGCTTTGCAGATAAATTAGATACCCATATTCATGTGCAGCCAGAATGTCTCGAGCTGACTATTCCGAACATGCTTTTGCATCCTTTAGTTGAAAATGCGGTGCAGCATGGTTCCCAATTAGAGTCGAGTCGAAACCTTTTGAATTTAGATATAAGTCGTGATGAAAACGAACTTAAAGTCGTGTTAACCAACAAGGTTGCAAGGAACGATAATCATTGTGGCTTTGGAATTGGCCTTAGCAATACCCGTGAGAGGTTAGCTCGATTATATGGACAATTTCGTTTGGAATTGCATCCACTTGAAAACGATTTATTCGAAACCTTATTAGCAATACCGATAGGAGGACAAGATGCTTAATGTTCTTATCGCAGACGATGAATATTTGGCTCGGGAAACTATCAAAGTATTATTATCCAACGAATCAGATATTGGCAATATTTATGAGGCCGAAGATGGCAATCAAGCACTCTCACTGGTCAGCGAATTTAAACCTGACGTGGTATTTTTAGATATTGAAATGCCAAAAATATCGGGTATCCAAGTTGCTAAACATGTACCTCCTGAAAGCGTTATTATTTTTGCAACCGCTTATAATGAGCATGCTGTAGAGGCATTCGAACTCAATGCGATTGATTACATTTTAAAGCCTTACGATGATGAACGTTTTTTTAAAGCGCTGGAGCGGGCTAGAGCAAAAATCACCGGTGAGCAACAAGATGACTATGCTAAATTGAGTGAGGCCATTCAGCAGATGCTTTATGAGCAGCAAAAAGCGTATCGTGAAAGATTAGTAATACGAGATCCTGGGCGAATTCGTTTAATTGATGTGGCTCAAATTACCTTTATTTCTGGGGCGGGAAATTACGCCGAAATTCATCTTGATGATGGCAAGCATGTATTGCATCGAGAAACACTTTCGACTTTAGAAGAACAGCTTAATCCCCAAGAATTTGTGCGAATCCACCGTTCATCTATTGTCCGTCGTAGTGCAATAAGTGAATTACGGCCGAATGATAAAGGAGATTATTCAGTGATTTTACAAAGTGGTGAGGTGTTAACCCTATCTCGTCGAAATAGAGTGAAACTCGACGAGTTAACCAACTAAACAGAGAACGTTATTTCAGCTTAAGATTAACTCATAAACAGCGCGCATAACGTCCATAAAACCGCGGCAATCGAAGCGGCAAATGTAGCAGGAACAAGTTGTGTTTTCACATGATCCATTAAATCGCAGCCAGTTGTCATGGAACTTAAAATGGTGGTATCCGATATCGGTGAGCATTGGTCGCCATACACGCTGCCATTTAAAACACCAGCAAAACAAATCATCATAAATACTTCTGGATTAGCTAACATTTCGTTTTGAGAAATGTCCCACACCAAGGGCATCGCTAATGGGAATGCAATGGCAAATGTTCCCCAACTTGTACCTGTGGAAAACGCGATGATCATGGTGAGTAGTTGTAAAACCACCGGTAAAATCCAAAACGGTAGCTCTTCGCCTAGTAGATCTACTAAATAAATTCCGCCGCCAAGTTGTTTGCTGATAGTGCCGATGGTGATAGCTAACATTAAAATGACGGATGCAACAACGACTCCTTTCCAGCCTATACCAAGCCCATTGAGCATTTCGCGAATTTGCATACCTTTACCCAGCGCGAAGAGCACAGCGATGAGTAACGCACCGCCAAAAGCCCAGTGAATTTGTGGGGTACCGGTGAATATAAAGGTTACCACAGCAATCCCAATTAGACTGACTAAAGGAAAAACAAACTCGATCCAATGAGGGTTATACCCTTCAGGCACGCTCGTCTCTTGCAGTTCTTTTGCGCTAATAGGGGCCGCGTCTGGAGCATCTAACTGGCCGGTCAGTCTGGCCCTAGAAATGGCTTTTCGAATTGGTGCACCGGAAAAAACGGTGAATTCTAAGCTAAGAAGGAGAGTACCAATTACTGCAAAAATGCCGTAAAAACTAAATGGAATACTGGAAAAAAAGAAAGCTATTCGGTCGGCTTCAGTGGCTAAGAATGCCACCCCTGGAACAAATATAAATGCCTGAATATATGCAGGCCAGGCGTTAAATGCGATCACTGCTGCAATAGGCGAAGCGGTGGAGTCAACCACATAACTCAGTTCTTCATGGCTCACATTCGCTTTGTCAGCCATGGGCTTGACAGTGGTACCAACTAATACAGTACTCATGGTGCCACCTTGGAAAAACAACACCCCTAACATCCAAGTTACTAGCTTTGCTGAACGAGGACCGGTGACAAAGCGTTCACTCATCATTTCCGCAAACGCTTGTGCCGCGCCTGTTTTAGACCAAATTCCCATCAGCCCGCCCAGCAACCACAAGTACAATATTAAAATTGAGGCTGCGTCAGTGGTGGCCATATTAGGTATTAAAACTTCTTGGCTGATATCAAACTTGCCTAACATAAAAGCGCCCACAACGATCCCGCTAAACAAGGCAAGCAGAGGTTCTCGGCTGATTAAGCATAGGGCGATCGCGATGAATGCTGGTAACAGCGACCATACTTTAAAGTGATAATCTGCGCGAAGTAAAATAGGGTTTTGACCGACGTCTGAGATGACAACCCACTGTTCTTTTATTTCTGGTTCTGAGGTCAGTAAATTTAGTTTATGCTGGGCCAGTGGCGATTGTTCGTAAGGAGTAACGTCGCTAATAATTTGTTCATTACCTTGCTTTACGTATGCCCATTCACCTTGTTCTGTTAAGTAGGTTTGGTATTGTATCCTTGATTCGACCCAAGTTGCTGAAACATATAAATTGACATACAAAGCGCCTATTAAACCTAAAATAATACATAAAAAGGTCAACTTATTTTGCAATTTATTCATTCTAGCGCCACTCTAAGTAATTATGTCTTTAGCAAATTGAGAAAGTAATAGTCTAGCATCCAAGGAGGCTAAACTTCTAAGCTATTTAGGCACTATTGTCGTTAAATGCTAACGATTAGTTGAGCTCTTAATATTCATAACTGATTAAACACATAGGATAGGAAAATGCGTAAACAAGTTGTTTTATTGATGTTTCTGTTAACTGGATTTTTAACTACGTCTGGCTATGCTCAAAATAATCCTGATGACGTTACTATGAAGTCTGAAAATTTGGGGGATTCAGTCTATATGCTAACGGGTATGGGCGGAAATATTGGGGTATCAGCCGGTGAAGAAGGGCTTCTGATTATTGATGACCAATATGAACCTATGGCAGAAAAAATCTCTGCTGCTTTAGATTCAATTCTGAAAGACAAGTTAAGGTACGTGATTAATACCCACTATCACGGTGATCATACTGGCTCAAATGCGTATATGAAAGAAGTCAAAGATGCCACTATTTTCGCCCACGATAATGTCCGTGTCCGACTGCTAAACAAAGAGGAGCATAAACACTCGGAATTGCCTGTCGTCACTTATTCTCAAGGTGTTACCTTTCACTTTAATGGTGACACACTAAAAGTAATGCATTTATCCAACGCTCATACCGATGGAGACAGTGTCGTTATGTTTGAAAAAGCCAATGTTTTGCATACTGGTGATTTATTTTTCAATGGGCTTTTTCCCTATATCGATATAGACAGTGGGGGCTCAGTAAAAGGTTACATTGCCGGGGTAGAAAAACTGATTAGTATGATTGATGATGATACTAAAATTATTCCAGGTCATGGACCTTTAGGCGACAAGGCGCAATTACAGGCATTTGTTGAAATGATTAAACAAACATCTTCGCAAGTTAAACAGTTGAAGATAAATGGATTGCCAGTTGAAGATATTATAGACGCGGGATTAGATGATAAATGGAAAGAATGGAGCTGGGCTTTTATCAATGAAGAAAAATGGATAAGAACACTTTACCGTTAATTTTAGTCGAGGCCTCCGAACAGGATATAGCTAGCCTTTGTGGGTGGTTTGTCAGTTTTGATGAAATTCGTGATTGGGGGGGACCTAACATCTCCTTCCCCATTAGCTCCCGCAGTCTAATTGTAGAAACTAAATTAGCGCAGGGAAGGAGTTATAAGCTAATAGATACCAAAAACAACATGCTCGCTTTTGGGCAGTGTTATGAACGACTTGGAAGGTGTCACTTAGCCCGTTTGGTTGTCAATCCTCAGAACAGAGGCTGTGGTGTTGGTAAGCAACTCGTTAAGCAACTACTGACTCAAGCCCCCGAATACCTAGTAACTAAGGGCTTTTCGTTATTTGTATGGCCTCATAATAAAGTCGCTAAGAAGCTGTATCAATCTTTGGGTTTCCGGCGAGTAAATTATCCGGAATCTATAACACCTGAGATGGCTAAGTGTGACTATTTAATTAAAGACTAAATAACAGATTGAAATAATCAGCACTAATCAGGTTAAAACAACGCAAGTTTGGGGGTTGAAAACAAAATCAATCAACGCCGCCATGCAAAACATTCGTTTTCAAATCTAAAGTAACTATTTAATTTTACCCTCGCAGTCAACTCTGAGTACAAAATTTCCCATAGCAATCAAGCGCATGTACAAATAATGAACAATTATATGAGGGCGAAAAAGTGAAAATATATGCGCATAAAATAGGCACTCGTTTGAACGGTACGCCCTAATAAAGTGCTAATGCACCAAACTGGTATGATGTGCGTCAAAAGACACTAATGTGAAAATATTAAGCTGTTGATTTTTATAGATAAAAAAGTTGGCACTGAAGCTGCTAAGTAAGCTTTGATTACGCATCTACGATAGAAAAGTTATATGTGTAACCATTGATAATAAAAATAATAAACAATGTTGAAATACTTCAAACGCTAGCTAAGTTGTTTGAGGCAGGAAGGCAATACTACCCGCACAAATTTTCGTGTCCTGTGGTTTGTGCGGGTTTTTTCCTTCTATTATTCTTTACTATTCTCATATACGCGTTTACCAGCAACCCAAGTTTCCACTACGTTAGTTTTCCAAAGTTCTTTCTTATCAATTTCGAAGATATCCTGATCTATCAAAATGAAGTCAGCCCATTTACCTTTAGTTAATCCACCTAACACTTTTTCTTGATGAGCGGCATAGGCTGCATCTATGGTAAAGCCTTTAAAAGCTTGTTGGAGACTTAAAGCTTGACTAGGAATCCAACCTTCGACAGGTTGGTTGTTTCTATCCTGACGGGTGACAGCTGCGTGAATGCCATAAAATGGATTAGCTAATTCAACTGGAAAATCTGAACCTAGCGGCAATGGTGAGCCCTGATCAATGAAGCGTTTCCAAGCGTATGCACCACGTAAACGGTCTTTTCCTAAACGGTCTTCAGCCATGTTCATATCGCTGGTGGCATGGGTAGGTTGCATGGAGGGAATGATGTCTAGTTGTTTAAAGCGTGGGATATCATTCAAGCTGATAACTTGAGCATGTTCCACTCTATTGCGCAGCTCTTTACCGCCAACGGTTTTGAATGAGGCTTCAAATTGATTTAAGGCTAAGTGATTAGCGAGATCACCAATAGCGTGCACATTGAGTTGAAATTTGTGCTTGAGTACCAAATCAAAAAGGGGTTTAAATTGTGCTTCCTGCATGACCATCAGCCCCTTATTGTCAGCTGCATCTGAATAGTCTTCGAACAAAGCTGCTCCACGACTACCTAGGGCTCCATCGGCCATGGCTTTGACACTTCTAATCGATAAAAAATCGTCGGGATCATTAAAATAACCCGCCTCGAGTACTTCCTGTAAACTGGGATCTTCAAACCAGAACATTGCATAAATACGCACAGCTAAACTTTCTGCTAAGGCTTTTTGTTTAAAAAAATCATATTCTGATTTGCTTATTCCAGCGTCATGCACATTGGTTATACCCACTGAAAGTAAGTGCTGTGAAGCGGCTTCTAAGCTAGCTTCAATGCTGTCGTTACTTTCTTCTGGTAGATGTTCCGATAGTAAATCCATCGCCGTATCTATTAATACACCTGATGGATTTCCTTGTTCATCTCGAATGATCTTGCCACCTGGCGGATCCAAAGTGTCTTTGTCTATGCCCGCGATTTGCATTGCTTTACTGTTAACCCAAACGGCATGACCATCCACTCGACTTAAAATAACAGGGGTTTCATTCACATATTCGTCAAGCAGTTGTGCTTTGGGAAATTGTTTGTCTGGCCACAATACTTGATTCCATCCGCCGCCTATTATCCACTCTAAATGTGAGTTTGCTGCTGCATATTCGCCTACCTTAGAGGCTGACAGTTGTGCAGATTGCACATCGCGTAAGTCAACTTCTAGCAATGAGTAGCCAAGGTATAATAAATGCCCGTGCGCATCAATTAAGCCCGGTAAAAGGGTTTTTTGGCGGCCATCAATAAATACACTATCTGGATATTGATTCATTAAGGTTTGATCGCCGATGGAAATCACTTTGCCGTTTTCAAAGACTATATGAGAAAACTGGATCATCGCTCCATCATTATTGAGGGTATATCCTTTAACATTGCCTACCATTGTTGGTTTAGCATGTGTAAAAAAGCTAAGGAAACAGACAAGCAGTACAAGTAAATTTTTCATAAATCCTCTTATTTTTATAAGCTAGGTAAATGACCTAGGTAATCGACGGACCAAATTTGTTGCATTTTTTTATGATCAATATTTCCGCCCGATAACAGCACTAATATTGTTTGACCTTTCGGTTGATGTTTTAACCACTCAATGACGGCCTGCATCGACATAGCGCTAGTGGGCTCCATATGCAGCTTGAGTAAATGTTGTAACCACTGAGTCCAGTAAGCGATATCAGGTTCGGATACTTCCACTATACCATCTAGCATTTTTAGTACCGCAAAAGTATGCTCACCTATTGATGGCGTCGCAGCCCCATCGGCCATGGTTTGCGGTGGTTTGTTCAGCGTTATTATTTTATTCTGACGTAAAGACTCTGCGGCATCGTTGGCTACCAGTGGTTCTGCCCCCAATATTTTTGCCGATGGACAAAGGGCTCGAGCCGCAATTAACGTACCTGATAATAGTCCACCGCCACCACAGGGCGCAAATATCGCGTCTACATCACCTGTTTGTTCGAGTGCATCCACTACCAAGGTGCCCTGTCCAGCGATAATGTCGGGGTGATTAAATGGAGGTATCCACAAGGTTCCTGGTTCTATGGATGCCTGTTTTACTGCATCGTCTGCTTCTAGTCGAGTTGGGTATAGCGCTAGTTCAGCACCATAATACCGAGTAGCTTGTGCTTTTACTGCCGATACATTTTCGGTACTAAATATTTTCGCTGGAATACCATATAGGCTGGCTGCGTATGCAACTGCTTGGGCATGATTGCCTGAACTATTGGCAACCACACGTTCTGGTAAAGCATTCTGTTCGGCTAGTTTGGCCAAGGTATTAATAGCACCGCGCACTTTGAATGCGCCGGTTCGTTGTAAACATTCTGCTTTAAATAAGATTCGGCTGCCCAACCATTCATTCAATAACGAAGATTCAATTATTGGGGTTTGATGTATCATTGAAGCAATCCGTTTGCGGGCTTGAACAATGTCAGAATAGCTTGTCATCTAGACTCCTTTTTTCGCATATTAAGTCGTTATCTACAGATTTTATGTATAGTAAGCGGCTTACTTCGTCTGACGTTTATTTTTGATTTCCTAGTGAAGCATAAACTCGACACAATGGGTATAGGTGTATTGTGTTTTGCAACCAATCCCCTATGCTTAATACCGCAACATGAATCAGGAGACAAAAATGGGATTGTTAGACAAAATAATGGGGAATGCGTCAGAAATTAATGTGGCTGACGTTAGTGAAGAGTTAGCTCCTATCATAGGGGCAAGTGAAACCATAGAACGTGTATTTAAAGAAATCCGTGATATGTACGTCTTTACTAATAAGCGTTTGATATTAATAGATAAACAAGGTTTAACTGGAAGGAAAGTCGACTATCACTCAATTCCTTATCGGGCAATTACCCAATTTAAACTGGAAACCGCAGGACATTTCGATTTAGATGCTGAGTTCAAAATTTGGATATCTGGAATTGATGAGCCAATTGAAAAAGAATTAAATAAAAATGTGGTAGTTGGCATTCAACGTACCCTTGCCGATTATATGTTTTAAGCGATATAGCCAAATTAGGTGGGAATGATTTTCCACCTCGTCTACTTTATGAATAGCAGCGTGCAAGTAAGTGATCCTTCCAAATGATCCCCAAAACTAAATTTAACGGATTTCGATTTAAACAATTCGATATTGAACATAAAGATTGTGCCATGAAAGTGGGAACTGATGGGATATTGTTAGGAAGCTGGGTGGCGAAAGGCAATTACTCTTCTATTTTAGATATTGGAACCGGCAGTGGCTTAATTGCGATTATGTTGGCGCAACGAGCTGCCGAGCAAAGTCACATATTGGGCATAGATGTTGATGAGAAAGCGGTTTTACAGGCTCGAAAAAATGCGAACAACTGTCCGTGGACAACAAAACTGTCTTTCCAACATACAGCTTTGCAGCAATTACCTAGGTCATCTCAATACGACTTAATTGTTAGCAATCCGCCATACTTTGAAGGAAAAATGGGAGAGCTAGAAGTCACAGACGCTAATTTCATGACTGAATCAAGAAGGCAAGCTAGACACGATACGCGCTTAAGCCTCGCCGAATTATTCCACTCAGTATCTAATTTATTAACACCGCATGGGCATTTTTACTGCATATTACCGTTGCAAAGTGGCGATATCTTTACTCTTGCTAAGCAGCAAGGCCTTTTCTGTCAAATGCTAACAGTGGTGAAATCAAATCCTTCTAAGCCGGCAATACGTCAATTACTAAGGTTTGGATTTAGTCAAACAGAGCTAATTACAAAGGAATTCAGTATACATAACCAACAAGGCGCTTATTCCGATGAATACCTAGATCTTTGTCGGGACTACTATATTAATTTTTGAATCGGCATGGTTACTTTAAGTTGCTTTGCTGAAGGTTTTTTATACAAACAATTTTCTCTTAGCATATTTGTTGCTATATTTAATTTAGATGGTTTAGATAAAGTGGTGATGTATGCGTGATATTGAACTACCGGATTCAATCTCTAACTTAGCCGATAAGCTGCAAATTGTTGAAATTGTATGGCAAGGTATTCCGTTTCAAATTCCCAAATTTGCAGTTTACAGTATCTTAAATAACTCCGTTTTCGACAGATTTATGTATCGTAATGGGCGACGTGTGGCACTAATCAAACTTGGGCGCTATGAGGTGCCAGTAATTGATCCATTTCGAGGCAATATTGATAAGCCACCTGAGCATGTTGTTATCATCACTCACAGCAAGGGAGATAGGTTTGGGTTGTATGGTTATCCTGCCGATCATGTGGCTGATGATGTCTGTGTAGCCAGAAACCATCGTTCGGTCAAACGTATTATTAAAGACTTTGTTTAGTTAAGTTAACTATGACCTGAATAATTCTCAAGTTTGAGTCATGACAAAGTAATAGCCAAAAAAAAGCCCTTCAATTGAAGGGCTTTTAAAATCAACTTGAATCTTATCAGCTGTCTTTAACAAGAATTGACACTTTGTCTATTCCTGCTTCTTTGGCTTGGTTCATTACTTCAACCACGATACCGTGCTTGGTTTTTGAATGAGCCTGGATCGCTGCAGAATCAGTATTATTCTCTGCTAAAAAGCTTTGGATGTTTGCCACAACACGACGGATATCAACTTCACGGTTATCCATTACAATGGTACCTTGCTGATCAATTCGTATCGCCAATGTTTTTGCATTACTTGGCGGCGGCGGCGCATCTGGAGCCTTTGGACGATTAGCCATCAAGCCAGCTTCTTTTACAAAAGACGTCGTTACAATGAAGAAAATCAACATAATAAAAACGATGTCTAGCATGGGGGTCATATCAATTTGAGCTTCGTCATCAGCGGAGCCGTGCTTTTTCTTTCTCATAAATTCAACCACAGTTACTAATCGTTAATGTCCTAGTATAGAATCACTTTGGTGTCAGAGTAAATGCGTTAAATGAAATTTGTTGCTAGATTTTAGCAATTAATTTTAATTTGAGTTTAAAATTGCCCGTTAATTGAGCGCTTTCCCCAAAATTCTAAAATATTTCAGCACACTAGCGTTACTTTCTAACCTATGTTTTTCAATCGGATATATTCCTACTTGTGCTTCTACAGTTTGTTTTGTGCCTTGCACTAGGAATGCATTTTTAACGCTTTGATCCTGAATAGCCGCTTCAAACGCCCTTGCAGCCATCTCTTGTGGTTGAGCGAAATAATACAGTTGCATGCTTTTATCTGCTTGTACGCAGCGTGTGACATATTCGCTGGGCTCGATTCCATTACTGTCTAAAAATAAGGTTTGAAACCAATTCGAGAGGGTTTGGTTTAAAGGATGTGAATGCATTATGGCATCTTCTAACCAAAGACTAGAGGCAAATGCATGGGGTAGGTTTGTGGAATACATTTTAGCGCTAATGTAATGATCGAAACCATGGAACCACTCATGGGCTAGGGCGCCGCCACCTGCATTTTTAGCTAAGGATAGTTGTCTCTTAGGTGCATGATAATGTGCGCTACTGTGCTTTTGTCCGCCAATCCCAAAAGCCAGTGACAAAGTACCATTGAGGGAAATGACTTGCTCATTGACTTGCAAGATGTCCATTAAGTCACACAGCGCATCGAAAAATAGGTTAGCCGCTAACTGTTGCTCCGATTGGGTTACCCATTTTCCGATTTGAATCGTCTTGAAACCGAAAATTTTACGAATATCTCCAAAACTTACGTCCGCTCCCGCCCGATGCTCTGCACCGTTTCGATAAAAAGGTCGCTGAATTCTAGGGATAATATCCGACATTAGATGGCTAGCTTAGTGGAATTTCAGTCAGCAGTTGTTCACACCATTGACTGATACGTTGTTCGCTTAAGTCGTATTGGTTTTCATCATCTAATGATAATCCAACAAAATGACTTTTATCTGCAGTCAGTCCTTTGGAATGATTAAACTCATATCCTTGATTGGGCCAATAGCCTATAAATTCACACTCAAGCACTGCTAACTCGTCGTGTAACATTCCTAGCGCATCCTGAAACCAGTCGGCATAACCAATTTGGTCTCCTAATCCGAACAAGGCAACGGTTTTTCCTTTTAAGTTCAGGCTTTTAATATCATCCCAAGTCGACTCCCAATCTTCCTGCAATTCACCAAAATCCCATGTGGAAATGCCGAACAACAATATGTCGAATGATTGTGCTTTGCTCAATGCTACGTCTTTTATATTAAATAGTTGAACAACAGGGGCATCGAAAAGTTCGTTGATTTCTGATTGGATTTTTTCTGCGGCCATTTCTGTATAACAGGTGGTAGAACCGAAAAATAAACCAATGTTTAGGGCGTTTTCTGACATTTTTTTCCTCATACTAATTCCGATAAGGGATGCGTTATTTAGAAACGCTCCTAAACGAAATAGGTATTAACGATTACTCAACCATTATTGTCTCTGTATGCGCTATCAATATCCAACGATTTTTTATTTTTATCTGTTAGCAGCCGTTTTAACTACTGCAGAGTCGATGATGTGGCGTCAATCTTTTTTGATAAAAGTGACTTGCTCACCATTTGCTAATAGAACAGAGGCTTCTACTTCGGTGCAATCGTCGTTTACTTTCAATTGGCCTATTCCCGCTCCGTTTAGAAGCGTTCTTATTTGTTGGTTGCTAGGACGGCGATGGCGAATAGTCATGTTGCGACGTTGTGTGAACCAGTTCAACGGTGACTTTGGACCGAATAAAATCTGATTCAGTCTATCAAACCAACTTATTAATTTTTCTGGAAACTCGTTTTTAATACCGCTACTGGTTATTTGAGTGATGTGGGGACTGTTGCGCCTGAATTTTAGGGTTATGTCGTAGACAAAGGAATAATGTACGTCACCAGATAAGATCACAAAATTGGGGGGCGTTTTGTAATGCCGGAAAATATTAAGAATCACACTCGCAGTGCCTTTGTGCGCCATCCAGTTTTCCGCATCAACCATTAATGCTCGACCAAAAAAGGTAAAAATGCGCTGAATGGTCTCAATCAGTTTAACACCGAATATCGGTGCTGCGGAAACCATAATAACAGCGGGTTGATCGATCAACTCTTGTTGTAAGTCGCATAACGCTTCCCAGTCCATCAATCCTGAAGGTTTACTTAAACTTGATTCCGAGCGCCAACGCTGAGTCCGCGTGTCTAACACAACAATTTTCGGGTGAGTGTTCAAGGTATAATGCCATTGGTCCCAGTGCAGCAAAATATCAATAACCTGATCATGTTGTTCGATACCACTATCGCTGAAAAAAGGCAGTAATTTTTCTGTGAGCGGAGAAAGTTTTGTTACATCATTGCCCCAACCTTGGCACAGCCAATATCCAATTAAGGCATTACCAACAATGCGTTTAGCAAACGCATTGTTATAAACCGCTTCCTCCCAACCTCGGGTTAAGTTCCAATCGTCGGTAATGTCATGGTCGTCGAATATCATATACACAGGAATATGCGCCATTGCTCGGCGCACTTTAGGTAACCCCTGTTTAAATTCTTCTACCCAATGCAATTCTTCTGCGTAGGTAGCTTGATATTGAGGGGCGATATTGTCTGCTTCAAGTTTGCTAAAACGCCACATTTCAGGAGACCATATTAGCGCGTACATACCTATTACTTCTGCGAAGCTTATCAAATGGTTATTTGCATTTACCGAAGTAAATATCGGTTTCTTTTTACCCTTGAAAAAGTAAGACATTACGTTTTCAGTTGTATCATTGTCAGGTAACAAAGTAGGGCGTTGGTAATAACAATTTTCATCAGTTGGTAATTGCTTACTACTATCTA
The DNA here is from genome assembly GCF_018860635.1 of Aliiglaciecola lipolytica. Lineage (GTDB taxonomy): Bacteria > Pseudomonadota > Gammaproteobacteria > Enterobacterales > Alteromonadaceae > Aliiglaciecola > Aliiglaciecola lipolytica_A. Next base: position 189,076 of record NZ_JAHKPT010000025.1, on the reverse strand, counting down.
TTGTCGCCCCTGACAGTTCTTCTTGGAATAAACCTAAATACTCAATAACTTGGTTAATAGCGAATAAAGTCGGGCCTGCCACATCATCAATATAAGCCTGATCGCCAGATAATATGAGTAAATCGGGTGCTGAGGCTTCATCTGCAAATGACTGTTCCAAAGCCTGATCAATAGATAGCATCCCATCCTTACTATTGTGATGAGGTTTACGGCAGGAGCCATGTAAGACGTTATTGATTTGCCTATTAAAAAAGAAACTCGGAGAGCTTTGCTGGTTATACACTATGTCAGGCATCAATTCTTGCAAGGTTTTACGAATGCCTTGGTTATCGGTAAGGGTAATGTCGTAAAAATAGCGGGTCGCTTCCGTTAACGATTCAGAAAGTGCTAAGGTAGTGACGTAAATGAACGCATTTTTGCCTACTCTGACGATATTTGAGTGTTCGTCAATATTCTGGTGATATAAGATATCAGACTCTTTGGTCCAGACTTTAGCATCGAATTCGTATTTGTGACTAACTAGCATCCACAATGTAATACTAGTTTCATCAATTGCACGAAGAATAGGTCCCGCAATAATCGGGGGCAATTCTTTGGGAGGATGTTGAGAAAGTCTTGATTTTACCAAAGCAATATTAAAAATAGTCGAAATTTCTATTCAGTTTGCATTAGTTTTAAGCGAACAAGCAAATAGTTTTCTGATTTACTTGCTATTAATAAATTAACAACTTATAAAACCTGCCGAAGGATGAGGAAAGGAATAATGAAGAAACTGAGTCTAATTTTTTTAGTTGTTGTTGGACTGGCGGGGTGCGCGGAAGAGAAAGAGCAGAAATCACAAAGTATTCCTTTGCAAGGTCAGTGGTTAACTGAATCTACTGGCGATGTGATGCTTGATCCACAAACTTCCGGACTTAAAAGTTGGCGTGGGAAATTACTTTCTGTCTCTGATGGAAGTGCGGATATTTCTCAGCGTAAGCAGCTACATGTTATCGAGCCTAAAAATGCACTGGTTTTAGAAGAATCACTGTTATTTGTTATGTCGGAAGCTGTTCAGCAGAGTTGTTTTGCCGCATATTTAAATGATGCGCCTGATCTAGAGGCACTTGCCGTTGATCCGCGTAATGATAAAGTGTTTGTGGTTGTCACCGAAGATGCGACTCGTGGTGAAAGCATGTCAGAAAGTTGTTTTGAAAAATATCGAAACAGCGGTTCAACTGACTATCCAACATTGTTAGTGCGACTTGAGCTACAAGACGACAATTCATTGTTGATCACGCATGTAAGGCCATTACAGTTTGAAGCATCATTAAACATTGGCAATTTCCCCAATGACGGTATCGAAGCGATGACTTTTGGACCCGATGGCACTCTTTATTTGGGCTTGGAGAAGGACAAACAAGTAAACGCTCGAATCTTCTCAGTCAAAGTCGAAGATTCTTTTTGGGCATCTGATGACTTTGTTCAAGTAACTGATTTGGAGCTCAGATTACCAAAGTTTGAATCCGGTAATCATCCGATTAATGCCATGGACTATTTGCCTAGAACTAATCACCCTGGCTATTTAGTTGCTGCCGCTAGAAATGATAACAATATTTGGTTGGTTGATTTAAAAAAACAACACGAAACCAAAATTATCCCAGTTCACTATTACGCACCTACTAATTCTAATGATCCTAATTGTGGTCAATGGGAGTTAATGAATAACGCTTCTTTAGAGGGGTTGGCTGTAGTGGGAGATAAAATTTGGATGATCAACGACCCGTGGAAAAAATATTACAAAGAAAACGTTGTTTGTGAAACGAATCGAACTAAATACGAACAAATGGCGCCGCTGTTATTTTCTATGCCTATCGATCCTAATTGGTTTAACTAAATAAGAACCAGCGTAACCGACGAGTTAAATACTTATCGGTTATGCTGTTTGTTATTCGAATATCCTGATAGTTAAAACGTTGTCATTTCAATCGACTGGCAAAGTTCTTTTTAAATTTCGCTAATTTAGGGGCCACGACCATATTGCAATACTGGTTCTGTGGGTTGTTAGTGAAATAATCCTGATGATAATCTTCGGCTTGGTAATAATTGTTGATTTCCGTGACTTCGGTAACGACAGGGTCTGGCCAGATCTTTTGCTCTTCAATTTCCGCGATAATCTCTTCGGCTAATTTCTTCTGTTCATCATTATGATAAAAAATAGCACTTCTATATTGGCTGCCTACATCATTGCCTTGTCTATTTAATTGGGTGGGGTTGTGCAAAGAAAAGAATATTTCCAATACATCTCGAAACGAAATTTTATCCGCATCAAAATTGACTCTCACCACTTCAGCATGGCCCGTTGAGCCACTGCAAACTTGCTCATAAGTTGGATTATCAATGTGACCTGCAGCATAACCTGAATAAGCTGATTGGATGCCATCAACAGAGTTGAATGCTGATTCAATACACCAGAAACAGCCGCCTGCTAGGGTTGCTTGTTGAATATTTGCCATTTTTTCCTCAGAAAATAAGTTTTCGTGAATTGTTGCACTTAACATGGTAACGAATTTAGTTTAGTTCAAGGCATCCACAACAGATAGTTTTGCGTACTAAGATTATCATTGCCCGCTTAACCCTCTCTTATTTTGCTTAGTGATGTGCATGGGAATAATTGAGTTAGCGGAAAGGGGCAAGCTATTGAGCTCTAAATACAGAGGTAAAATTCAGTTATGCAAAAAACAAATGCGCTAATTATTGGCAGTTCATCAGGTATTGGTGCCGAGCTTGTTCGTCGATTGTGTCATAACAGTCACTTCGATGTTGTCCATGCTGTATCTAGAAGACCCGATAAAATCGAACATCCAAAACTCTGCACTCATCAACTAGACAGTGTAGATGAAGTGCAAGTAGAGAACCTTTGTAAAGAGTTGCAAGCATACGGTCAATTTAGCCTGGTTATTTGTTGTATCGGCGTTCTTCATGCCGACGACATAGCGGGGGTGGTGAGGCCAGAAAAAAGGCTAGAGGATGTTACAGCTAGACAATTGGAATACTACTTTAAAGTAAATACTCTGGCGCCTATGATGTGGTTAAAACACCTGCCTATGCTTTTTTCTAAATCGGTTCATTCTCAAGTGGTTTTTCTATCGGCCCGAGTAGCCAGTATAGAAGATAATAAACTGGGAGGTTGGTACGGTTACCGAGCCAGTAAAGCCGCGTTAAACATGCTCGTGAAAACTAGTCAGGTGGAATACAAACGTCGATTTAAAAACGTAGAACTTATCTGTTATCACCCAGGTACAGTAGATACGGGGTTGTCTAAACCTTTTCAATCCAATGTGCCAAAGGAAAAGTTATTTAGTGTGGATTTTACTGTGCAAAGACTACTATCACACCTGCAAACATTAGACTTCAACCAAGCTCCGCATTTTATTGATTGGGATAATCAACCGATTCCATGGTGAAATGTGGGTGTTTTATCAATATTACGCTGCATATCTGCTGTGTTTTAATTTTTGGCAAACCTATATTTTTAAGTAAAAGACATTTTAAAATTAGCCTGTTAACATCGTCATTCTAACCTAAAAACAATAAGGGTGATTAAACTGCGCTGTAGTCTACAGTAAGGGGTAATCAACCAACAAAAAAGGAAAATATTATGGCAGCAGATCGCGAACAGTTTGGTTCTCGTCTCGGGTTTGTTTTGGCTGCGGCAGGGTCCGCTGTGGGTATTGGCAACATGGTGGGATTTCCAGTTGCTGCCACCAAAAATGGTGGCGGAGCATTCTTGCTCATTTATGCCGTTTTTGTGATGTTAATTTGTTTACCCGTGATGTTGGCAGAGATGTCTATTGGACGGCGAAGTCGAATGGATCCCCTCAATGCTTATGTCAAACTTAGCCAAAATCAGTTGCATTGGCGGATAGCGGGATGGTTGTCAATTATTACGCCTTTTATGATCGCGGTATTTTATCTGGTCATTACCGTGTGGATCTTTGGTTACCTGTTTCAAATCGCGATGGGTAATTTAGATAAATTAGCCGATCCTTCAACATTTACTGATTTCGTAAAGTCTTCGCAGTTATTTATATACATGGTTGGTGTGTTAGCTGTGGTGTACTTAATTTTGCAAGGAGGGGTAAAACAGGGGATCGAAAAAGCCGCAAAAGTGATGATGCCCGCCTTGTTTGTCATGCTAATCGGTCTGGTTATTTTTGTACTTACCCTAGACAATGCCTTTGCTGGGGTGGAATATTATTTGGTCCCCGATTTCAGTAAAATTGATGCATCTGTGGTCAGCGCCGCATTATCTCAAGCGTTCTTTTCCTTATCTTTGGGGATGGGGATTATGATCACCTATGGTTCGTATTTAGATAGCAAAAGTGATGTACCAGGTTCGGCCAAATTCGTTGCTTTAGCGGATACAGGGGTGGCCTTCATTGCAGGGCTTTTAATTCTTCCAGCGGTATTTTCGTTTAACCCTAATACGAATACAGCAGAGTTGAGTGACTCCTCTGTAGGAATGATTTTTACCTTTTTGCCTAAGATATTTTTAGCTTTACAGGCCTCCATTGGCTACGTTGGAGCAAGTGTTGTCGCCGGTTTGTTCTTCTTACTGGTATTCTTTGCCGCCATAACCTCTTTGGTTTCAATTTTCGAAGTGCCAGTGGCATCCTTTATGGAATCGAAAAAAGTGGGCCGGAAAAAAGCGTTGGGCGTAATGGGGCTGTTATTGGTTGTGACCTCTGGGGTGACGACTCTGTCATTTGGTATTTGGGATCCCGTCACCTCATTGACGAGTTACGCAGGACAGAATAAATCCTTGTTCGACATTATTGTTGATGTTTTTTATGACACAATTTTGCCGTTAAATGGATTGCTAATCTGTCTATTCGTGATTTATCGTTGGAAAAAAGAGAATTTTAATGCAGAGTTAGACCAAGGAGCTCCTAGTTACAAAGGCAGTTTCTTTGAAAAATACGTCGACTTTTCGGTGGGAACCTTTATTCCGCTAATCCTATTTTTAGTCTTTATTAATACTGTCGCACTGAAGTATTTCGGAAAAGCGCTGATTGGATAGTTAGGTAACTAACTTCAAATTAAAGCCGGTCAACAGACCGGCTTTTTTACATCTGATAAATATGAATTTGAGGTTTTAGGTTGGCGCTAAAGCATATCGTATGGACTAGGGTAGGCTAAGGTTAGCTCAAGTGCGTTAATGGTGAGGTCACAATTGATGCGTTTGCCTGAGGGCGCTGAGGTGACAGGGGTAAATTCAGGAGGCGGCAAGCCTAAAGACGTTGCGGCATCAGTATAATATTGCTGTCGGGTTGGGTGCTCAACACTACTTAAGTGATAAGTCTGGCCAAACTTATTGTTTGTAATTATCTTTTGAATGGCGCTAATCACGTCTTCCCGGTGTACAAGGTTGATAGCTTGCTGACCATTTTCAATATTTTTCCTGCCACTTAAACTACGTACAGGATGTCTATCTTGTGAGACCAAACCTGCTAATCGAAGAATACAGGCGTTTTGCTGGAATAGATCGCGAATCCAATTTTCAATCTCGACATGAGCTTTGCCACTGTTGGTGTGTGGAGCTACTGGTGAATATTCGTAAATTATTCCATCGCGATTACCATAGACCGCAGTAGTTGAAATGAAAATAACCTTTTGCACACCTTTTTGTTTGGCTGTTGTGACTAATGCTTGCATCTGATTAGTGTATTCAGTCAAAGATGGCGATTTGCGACCTGGCGGTATATTCAGGATAAGAGTTTGCACGTCAAACAAGTTGCCTAGTTCAGGGCTGTTTAAGTTATCGCCCAGAGCATATTGGAACGCTGATACACCCATATCCTGTAACTTTTTGACGTCAGAGGCAGAACGTTTTGTGGCCACAATTGAGTGGCCACTTTGAGTTAATGCTTGGGCAAGTGGTAAACCTAACCAACCCGCCCCAATAATTGCTATTTTCACGATATTTATTTTGCCTTTTACATTTTATAATCTGACTTCACGGTAATCAGATTTAATCCTGACAACTCTTGCATTGAGTTTTGAAGTTTATTTTCAGCATAATCAATGCTTGCTAAACGCATGCAAAAAGCATCGGCTTTTTGTTCTAACTTTTCAGCTCTGGCTTCAATCTTTTGTTCGATATTTTGGCCAAAGTTATCCATACGTTCATCGAAAGCATCTGTATCACCATCACCAAATATAAGTTCGGTTCCAAGGGCAATCATTAAATGGCCAATGGATGCGGTAACCACTTCTTCCACTGTTTCTTCAAAATCTTGTTGCCACTGCGCACCTAAAAAATCGCCATCTGAAAAGTTAGCAGAATCTATATGAATGCTGCCATCATCAGCGTAAAAGTTGAATTCAATTTTTTCCTTAATTTGATCTAATTTTTCTTGGATCTTATCCACTGCGTTGCTGTCCGTTCCCAGCAAATTACCCAAAACTTCAGACACTGCAACATTGGCTATTGCTACACCATCTAGGGCAAGTTCAGCCGCTACTGGGACTGCATCGTAGATACCATTGTAGTATTCAGATACCCACCTTTCTTGGTCCCTGTTTACATCCATGCGCTGGCCGTTTACAAATAACGCTTCGCCAGCATCAATTTTAATTACATCATTGGCTTCAGTCGTTATGGTCAATACGTTGTTTATTAAGGAAACTTGACCATCCATGCTAACGTCACATTCATTTGCGGCCGCGGTGCCAGAGAGCAACAATATACTTGCGGCGATCACTGATTGTTTCATAATTTTTTCCTCTACATAAATTAACTAATTAGCACAATGACCGCTAGCGACCACTGACTGTGTTGATTGAATTTATTAATAAGGTAGCAACACTCTGGCCAGTTTTAATTAGTTCAGTATAATCAATTAGTTAACTTATTTTAGAATTGTGAAGTTGGTAATATGACCTACGATGAATAGGAAGAAATACTAAAAGTTAGTCAATTTAACTATATTCTTTTGGCTATTATATATTGAAGAAAATTTTAACTGTTTGATATAGATCACTCCCCCAATTAGACGTTTTGGTGCATAATGTACGGAGTTTAACGTTAATTAACTTGGAGATAGCATGGTTGATGCCATTTTATTTGGAATAACAGTTCTTGTGTTTGTTTTGGGCGCAACCTGTTTGATTATGGGTTTTCTACCTTCACCTGCTGGTGGAATGCGTGAGAAAGTTGAGTATGGATTCTTCGGTGTGACGGGATTGGTTGCGACTTTGTTGTTGTCCGTAGCCCTAGCCTGGAGCTAAATCTAAGCTTTTTAATCAATGATATTAACGCTGACTAAAGTTTTCCTCTAAATGGATGCAAACAGTCAGCGTTATTGTTTGCAAGACTAGGGCGCAATCCCTGTATTGATTATTTGTCGCTAACTCTTTGATAAGCTCTCAGATTAAAAATAGGTAACATAGCTAAACAGTGATCAAAAATATCTGCCTGCACCCCTTCATAATTTACCCAATTTTTATCTGCACAAAAGCAATATATTTCCAAAGGTAGTCCGGTTTCAGTTGGTGGCAATTGACGAACCATCATGGTCATATCTTTATTGAGTTGCATATGATGATGCAAATACGCATTAACGTAGGCTCTGTAAGTACCTATGTTGGTTAAACGGCGACTGTTTAATAAATCTTGCTCGTCAATATGTTGTTGGTCGTGATAATCGCGCAGCAACTGGATTTTAGATTCAATATAGTCACTGATATATCGGATTTTTTTGTACTCGCTAAGCGTTTCAGCATCACAGAACTTAATACTACTGATATCTATTTTAATCGCGCGTTTTATTCGCCTCCCGCCCGACTCAGACATGCCGCGCCAGTTTTTCACCGAATCACTGATTAACGTATAAGTGGGTATTGTTGAGATGGTTTTGTCCCAGTTCTGTACTTTAACTGTGGTTAATCCAACTTCTAATACTTCACCGTCAGCACCGTATTTTTGCAGTTCAATCCAGTCGCCCGTATTCACCATTCGGTTCGCTGCAATTTGAATTCCCGCCACAAAACCGAGAATAGTGTCTCTGAATAACAATAATAATATGGCTGTAACAGCACCAAGACCTGAAAGTAACAGTAGGGGAGATTTATTGAGTAAATTAGAAATAATAAGCAGTACAGCAAGGATCACGACGACCAGTTTAGCCACCTGAATAAAGCCGGTTATCGGCGCTCGTTTGGCCAAATCTGACGCGTTATACACGTCTTCAATTGTGTTAAATAGCGCACTACTAGACCATACAACTGAGACAGCTATATAAATCAACATGGTTTTTTGAATAAACGCGTAAAGAATATTAGATACGTCAAGCAAAACAGGGGTTAATAAAAATATAACCAAAGCAGGAACTATGTGGCCTATACGCTGGAAAAACCCATGTTTATGGAGCTCATCATCCCAATTATTTCGGCTTAATGAAACGATTCTCGAAATACGCCCGCGCATCAACAAACGGGTTAACATGAAAGCGATTGTGGCCAGACCTAAAGAAAGTAAAATAGCGGAGGTTTGATACAGCCAACTATGCTCAGTGATGCCTACATCAATTGTACTTAAATTCGTCAGCAACCATTCTTTGACTTTTTCTTGTTGAAGCATTATTTCGAGCTACCTAATTGTGATATGAATTTATCTTTACTGGCCCACAAATCATTTAGCCAAATCTGGAACCGTCCTTTAAACTCCGCATCGTTGAAATAGTCTCCAATAACATCATCCGCCACGGGGAGTACATCAATGTGCACAACTATGCGGGTAAGATTGCCGCACAGCATATCCATCATTGGATGTTGGTTGTTTTCAGGATACAAAATGGTGACATTCAAGATATTAGTAAATTGGTCGCCCATAGCCGCTAATGTAAAAGCTACACCTCCGGCTTTAGGGGGAAGTAAATGTTGGTACTGGCTGGATTTAGCCCGCTGCTTTTCTGGTGTGAATCTTGATCCTTCAACAAAGTTGATTACCGTAGTTGGTGTGCTTTGAAACTTCTTACAGTATCTACGGGTGGTTTCAATGTCTTTGCCTTTTAAGTGGGGATTCTTCTCCACGAACTCTCTGCTATAGCGCTGCATAAAAGGCATGCCAAGGGCCCAGGCTCCTAAACCAACAAAGGGCAACCATATGAGTTCTTTCTTGAGGAAAAATTTGGGGGCGGGGATCCGCGATGCGGCAAACTCAATCAATAAAATGATATCTAAATAGCTTAAGTGATTTGGCATCATCAAATACCAGCTGTCTTTGCTCAACTCCCCTTCTACAGAACAGTCCCATTGGACGTTGTTGGTCAGTCGTATGAGTTTGACACTAACCACCCCAAACGCAAACATCATAAAATGCATCATTGGACTGAGCAGTGATGCTACCCATTTAAATGGGAGTATAAACTTAATTACCCCCAAAATAATAATCAACGCTGCCCAAAAACCAAGATTAAGTATTTGTAATGCAAAATGGATTGGGAACATCAAAAAAGCAGGGATAAAACTCAACATAACACTCTATTTACTCGAAGACATAGTCGTGAGAGTGTGATCTTTTTCAGACCACAATTGATTTAACCAACGTTGGAATCGAGCGCGTTGTTCGGGGTTGTCAAAATAATCCATTCCAAAGGCATCGCTATTAAGAATGTCTTCGACGGACAAAATTCTCACTTTTACTTGTATTTTTTTGACCCTACCACACACAAAGTCCCAAAAAGACGGTATACCTTCTGGATAATATATTGTTACGTCCAAAAACTTGTGCAATTGATTGCCCATGGCACTAAGCACAAACGCCATCCCGCCAGCTTTAGGTTTTAAAAGGTGTTTATAGGGACCGTTGATTCGCTTCAACTTTTCCTCTGTTAACCGTGTGCCTTCTACGAAGTTCATAATACTGACTGGTTTAGTGCTGAACTTTTCACATGCTTTGCGGGTACTTTCCATATCTTTACCCTTCAAATGCGGGTTCTTGGCTAGAAAAGACTTCGAATGACGACTCATAAAAGGAAAATCTAACGCCCACCAAGCGATACCTAAAAATGGTACCCAGATTAATTCCTTTTTTAGAAAGAATTTAAGAAAGGGAATTTTGCGATTAAAAATACGTTGTAAAACAAGAATGTCGACCCATGACTGATGATTAGACGTCACTAAATACCAGTCATTAAGTGTAAGTGTTTCAACGCCTTCTACATCCCACTGGGTATTGGAAGTGATTCGTTGATTTAAGTTATTCACGCCAATCCAAGCAGTTGCACAACCATCTAACGGATAACTAACCAACTTTTGCCAAGATTTAATTGGGATCAACTTTAAAAATGAAAGGATCACAATGGGGATGACCCAAAAGACAGTATTAAAAAAATAAATAATGACAGATATGGTACCAATAAAATGACCAACAATATTGCGGATAGACACGCTAGAATAGACCCCATTTCTCAGAATTAATGGGCGATATTGTAAACTAAATTGTGGGCTTTGTTGCAAACAATTATTGTGATTCGGTAGACGATTACAAAATTTGATCCAGCCAACTTCTATTTCGTGAAAAGTGATTCCCCAAAAAAGCCATTTGGTCAGCCAAAATACGTCGATTCATCAGGTAAAATCGCTCATACAAATTGGGTGTGAAGGGCACTGCAATTAACGACATTTGAGCTTCTTCAGGAGTACGCGCTGCCTTGTGGCAGTTACAGCGTGTGCAGGAAGTTGCTGAGTTGGTCCACACATCTTTTCCGCCGCGAGAGCGAGGGATAATATGATCGCGAGTGAGTTGGGATGATTTAAATTTTTGTCCGCAATACATGCAAAGAAAGTTGTCTCGACGGAATAGATAACGATTACACAGGGAAATTTTGCCGTCCAAGTTCGTCACTTTTCCTTCGCAACCAATAATTGAAGAAAGCTGAAGTCGACTCTGAATTCCTTGATTATTCCAGCCACCAAGCATGACTTTTTTGCTTTCACCCAGCTCGAATAAAACCCGATCTTGGGCATAATACTTGGCCGCTTCTTCAGGTGTTATCCACGCTTGCGGCATACCAGATTTGTTCAATCGCAATACCAACATAAATTTCCCCAACTCGCTGTAGTTGTTTCAAGCTCCCTGAAAAATGGTCGATTGATGATTACTTGTATTGTCTACAAACCACTTTGTCAGGAATTTGAGCCTGTAATTATAATTATGGTTCCAAATCGGTATAAATAATATACAGCTACTGTGACAGATTTAGTGCAAAAAATCTAACAATACAATTTTCGTTCGATTCAAATATTTATTTGCGTTTAAACATAATCTTTTTGTGAAGCTAGTGCATAATAATGACTTGCAGTTGAATCTATAAAAGGATGCTATTTATTCAATCTTATATTCCAGGACAAAATGATCTGTGGTTCTTGCCGTTAGGTGGTACAGGCGAAATCGGTATGAACATGAATCTTTTTGGACATAACAATCAGTGGTTAATGGTAGATTGTGGTCTCACTTTCGATGAACCATTAACCTATAAAGAAGGATTTGCAGTTGGACCAAAACATGATGTGGTCTGTGCCGATCCCTCATTTATAACTCGTCAAAAAGAAAATTTGGTTGGCATAGTTATCACTCACGCCCATGAGGATCATATTGGTGCCTTACCGCATCTTTGGCAACGCTTTAAGTGTCCCGTTTATACAACCCCTTACACCGCTGAAATACTTCGTCGGAAATTGCGAAATAGCGCTAATCAAAATATGCCAATTATTGAAGTGGTGTCTGAGCAAATTGTGGATATTGGCGTTTTCAATGTGCAATGGATGCCAATTACACACTCTATTCCAGAACCCCATGCGTTAATTATACGGACTGAAGCGGGGAATATTTTCCATACTGCGGATTGGAAAATTGATAGTCATCCGGTTACCGGTAAAGCATTTAATGAACAACCGTTTAAGTCACTGAGAAAGCAGAATATTTTAGCCATGATTTGTGATTCAACCAATGCCACAAAAAGTGGATATTCTATATCCGAAGGGGCTTGTTATCGAGGATTGAAGCAGCTAGTGGATGAAGCACCTGGCCGTGTAGTCGTGGGCTGTTTCAGTAGTAATATTGCGCGATTGATTACCCTAGCGAAAATCGCCAAACAAACAGGACGATATCTAGCGTTGCTTGGTCGCTCATTGCAAAATACCGTAGGGGCCGCCAAGGCAACAGGGCATTGGCCTGAAGATTTAAGCATAATTGACTCTTATCACAGTGGCTACTTGCCGGCTAACGAAGTATTGGCTGTCGCTACAGGTAGTCAAGGTGAACCAAGGGCTGCCATGTCTAAACTGGCGCAAGATCATTACCGTGACTTGTCACTTGATGAGGGGGACTTGGTCATATTCAGTTCTATTGTCATTCCTGGAAATGAAAAAGCCGTTGAGAATCTGATCAAGGCGTTCAAAGCGCGTAACATAAACACTGTTTTGTCTGAAGACTGTGAGTTTGCTATTCATGCTTCGGGTCACCCTTGTGAAGAAGAGTTGAAATTAATGTATAACTGGGTGCGTCCACAAGTTGCAGTGCCGACTCACGGTGAACAAATGCATATGCAAAGAAACGCTTATTTAGCTAAGCAGTCAAATGTTTTACGCACGTTAACCGGCAATAATGGGGATATATTTTTGCTGGCTCCACAATTAGGAGTAAAGCGCCAAGCGGTAAAAACAGGGCGTATTGCGCTGGATAACAATTAAATACAACATGCTTCGAATTCTATGGGTTTATCTTTAGTGTTTGCCATGCATGATTGCTATAAATGTAGCGATTTCGCTTATGTGGGGTGAGTTTGAGCTGAAGATGATCAACTTCGGAGACCGAAAATAATAGCAAGGCAAAGTTTACACTTACTTCGTCTTGGTTAACGTTATCACTTACTTGAGCTTGGTGGATGTCATCAAGACCTAAAATTTCGCCGGGGGTTTCCCAAGAATACGACTGTTGCGCGCTAGAAGACAGGTTTTGCCAATGTTGTAAACGCAGCGACTGATGTTGCTCATTTTGGAAATCTATAATCTGGATATTGCCGGTTAAGCGGTACTGCTCTCTGGATTGACTAAAATACCAACATATTTGAGCTTGGTTATGGGTCTGAATTTGATTGATTTTATTGCTTCGTATATCGGTGTGGATAAGCAAAGACGTAGTAGTATTCAAAAAACCACGAAAAACGACGGTTCTGACTTCTGGCTGGTTTTGATTATTAGTAGTCGCTAGTTGGACATATTTTGATTCAGGTCTAGTTTGGCTATCAACTATTGAAGTCTGTAGTTTTTTTAACCACATTATCGAGTCCATATTTTCATTCATTTTTTCAATCAACTTCCGTACTTTGGCCTACCAGCATTTGCCTAAATATATTCTGGTTAATGTCCTAGACTAACATGTTGTTTGCTTAAGATTGGCAATAACATCCTTCGCCATCAGTGACCACTGTGGCACCTAGATGATTATTTGCGACTATGGTTTTAGCTATTGGTTCTATTAAACTTGTCCGAGAGCTACACAGATAACCAGTGGAATAGGGGCCTAAATATCCTAAATTACCTGACTCATCAAAAATAACCACTGCTGGGTAGGATGGAATTAGTTTTTTCAGGTTGGCGTTATTTTTAGGATCAATTGTTTGCACCTTGTAGCCATTTTCAGCAAAGGTAATATTGAGTTTACGAATATGGGTTTGTGACAGTTTATTGCAACTGCAAGATCCCCCTTGAATATGAAAGACCGTATTGTTTATCGGTTGTAAGGCGCCGGAAAAAACGGATTTAACTTTGTCATCAAAGTCTTGTGACATTGAGGCTAGCAGCAATGATTGCTGGGGGTCGAAACTCGTCACCTTATTTTGAGCAAAGTAAAATAATGCGAACAGACTTGCACCTGCCCACATAATCACAGCTAAGATCCCTTTAATTGTCATCGGTTAGTTTCATCTGAATTTACTAAGACTTTGCATTAATTTGCTTGATATGAGCTCTAACTGTTGAGTTTCATTGGAAACAGATTGCACTAATGCGGACTCTTTCTGACTAATTGAATCCAATTGCCCCACAGAGTTGGCGATATTGTTAATCACATTGGTTTGGTTTTCCACCGCGCTCTTCAAACCATTAGTCACCTCATCAACGTGTTCGATATTTGATTGTACGCTTTGCATTAAATTAAGCGCTGAATCAGCTTGTTTACTGGTGGTGTTTCCTAAAGTCATACATTCCTGCATAAATAAACTAGACTGTTTGGAAGATGACAGCAGTCTTGCCATGATTTCATTGACTTCTTCGGTACTGGTTTTTGTTCTCGAAGCTAATTGACGAACTTCATCGGCAACTACTGCAAATCCGCGTCCTTGCTCACCCGCTCTGGCCGCCTCAATCGCGGCATTTAGTGCTAGTAGGTTAGTTTGGTCTGCTATAGATTGTATGGTTTCTAAAACACTAGAAATGCTATCGCACTCATTGGCCAAGTCTTCAATACTTTTACTGGTCTTTGAAATGTTCTCAACTAATTTGCTCACTTCGGTATTTGCGTTCGTCATCTCCGTTTGCGCTTTTTCGGTATCCTGTCTGGCATCACTAGCGCGATTATAGGTTTCTATGGCTAAATCCGATATGCTTGTGGCAGAATCCGATAGCTGCTCAGAAGCATTCGCAATAGCGGATATTTCGGAGTTTGCGATTGGTTTAAATTCTTGTAGTTCATTTGAAGCAGCTTTGGTGGAACTCGCATTTTTGTCTATTTTTTCCCCGAGCATCTCCACTTCATTGACAATAATTTCAAAGGATTGAATTAATTGATTAAAGGCAATGACTGATTGGCTTTTAGAATTGGGGTTAGAGCGATAAGTCAGATTAAATTTGCCGTCACCTGTGGCAATGCCGCCAACACTTTTTAACAATTCATGGGCAGCTTGGGTGTTAACTGCGTTCTTTTTACTCATCCAGGCTAAAATCACACCTTGCGCAATAGCATAAGCAAAATGCACTAATAGTAAGGTGAAAAGTAGTTCACCATCTAACAGCACATATAGGGGCGCACCATCCTGCTGTAAAAAGAAAAAGCCTAAATGGTGCACTGCAACGACAATAATTGCGGTAATAAAAATACGCCAATTTTGATAAAAAGCTAAAAACGACATCAACACAAATATGCCAAAGTGAATTTCAATCGCGCCGTGCATCTGCTGAATATGCAAAGCTGAAAACAACATAAAGCTGACAGCAACTACGTGCTGAGTAATTTCGGCTTGCGCGTTTTTATTGATCAAAAGTAGTGGAATAATAACGGCAGGAATGCCTACCACAGCCGCTTCAAGCCAAGTTCCATAAATGGGAGCGATGGCGAAGCTGATCAGTAATAGTATTGGTAAAACAAAAGTCACAACCTTGTTAGCGCTGTCTATCCATGGTCGGTTCATGCTATTCATTTCGTATATCCACATTTTTGTTGAAAATAAAATGCTAAGTTTGCAGGTGAATTTGCTTATTTAGCCTTTAAAATGAGAACGGAAAGTTTTAAATGCAGATGAGCAAACGGTATATTATTCTTTGCTTCAATGTGTACCTTGAACTAGCAGTGCTAGATAAAGCTTAAGCACTTTCTAAAACGTTGAATAATTGCCGTTCTTAAATTATCCGTAGCAAATTAAGCTTTCATTCGTTCTTTCAATATTCTCTTTATCGTTGTTTAATAAAGTTACATTAATGTAACTAATGTAGATCAAACAAATATTATCATTCGAATATCTCAACACTTAATGTTAGCTTGGATTTATACATTTTGCCTTTACATTATGAGAGTTAAAATATGACAGTCACGAAACAATTATTCACCGAAATTACTTCAAATGGCCAACTAACCGTTTCTTTAAAAGAACGAGAAATACCCGCTTTGAAGCCTCATGAAGTGATGGTTCAAATCCAAGCCGCACCTATTAATCCGTCCGATATGTGGCCAATGTTTGGTCCAGCTAACGTATACGAAGGAACCTTTAATAAAGATCAAATGGAATTTACTGCGCCAGTTGCACCAGCGATGCTTGCTAGCGTGCGCTCAAGATTGGATCAGGTTTTACCAATAGGTAATGAAGGGGCTGGTAAAGTGGTCGCCACTGGAGACAGTGAATCAGCCAAAGCCTTGATGGGGAAAACGGTCGGCGTATTAAGTGGTGCAACTTACTCTGAGTTGTGTGTTGTGCCATTTCAAGCATGTATTGTCCATAATGAAAATACCTCAGCTAAGCAAGCGGCTTCTTCTTTTGTTAACCCATTAACCGCTTTAGGTATGGTAGAAACTATGCGTGCAGAAGGACATTCTGCTTTGGTACATACAGCAGCTGCGTCGAGTCTAGGAATAATGCTGAATAAAATATGTATTGCTGAAAATGTTCCGTTAGTGAATATCGTTAGAAAACAAGAGCAGGTAGAAATACTAGAAAAGCTTGGGGCAAAATACATTTGTAATTCCTCAAGTGAAAACTTCAAACAAGATCTGTATGAAGCAATCGAATCTACCGGAGCCACATTGGCCTTTGATGCAATTGGTGGTGGCGACTTAGTCAGTAATATACTCGCAGCAATGGAAAGAGTGGGAAGTAAAGACGCCAAAGGATTTAATACTTATGGTTCAGCTGATAACAAGCAGGTGTACATTTATGGTGGATTAGACTTTTCTCCAACAGTGTTAAATCGCGCCTATGGCATGACATGGGGTATTGGAGGCTGGTTGCTAATGCAATTCTTAGGCAAACAAAGTCCACAAAAGGTAAAACAATTACATCAGCGTGTTGCTAATGAAATCGATACAACTTTCGCCATTGATTTTACCGATGAACTGTCTTTTGAGCAGGTTCTAGAGCCTTCTGTTATTGCCAAATATATGGCAAAGAAAACCGGCGAGAAATTTTTACTCAACCCCAGTTTAGGTTAATCTCAGTCGGTTAAAAAACTAAAAATAGTGAAGGATATAATTACCCTTCACTATTTTTTTTGGTTTGTTTTGATATCGGATGTTGCGGTGAATTCTCATTGCAAATAGCTTAACTAATGCATGACTAACGCTTTGCATACCTACTTCTTTATGTAGAGTGCAAAGCGTTAAGAAGTGTGAGCTTTACCCAACAAGCCACATCCCATCTGAATGTTAGATAGGATGGGAATTATCACGCTTCAGCTACATTGAATAAATCAACGAAGGATGGCTGTAATTGAATATCTACTGGTAATTTCAACAGCCTTGCGACATCGCTTGCTGAAATCAACCCACGAATTTCGTGATTACTCTTATCAATTACCAAACAATGTTGTTGATGATTATCCCTCAGAGTTTCTACTACATCACCCACTCTGGCTGTACTTAATTCCTCGTAAGCGAAAGCTTTAAGCGTGTTTCTTGGACGCATAAAATCGGTGACGGTAATTTCTTCCCGAGGTTGATTTTTGGTAACTTTCGCAAGTATTTTCTGCTCGGTTAAGTCACTTAATGCAATAACTCCAATGAAGTTCTTTTCACTATCAAGTACCAGTTTCATTCTAACATGTGACTTTTTCATCAGATCTTCAAGCTCCACAGCTTTCGCTGTGGAATCGATAACCAAAGGCATGAACTGCTTGAAATCAGTGAAAATAGACAACGCATTTGAACGCATTGTGATGCTAGTGTTTTCGGGGGGCCAAACGAGTTTGTCTACCGATTCAGTGTTATAGAGCGCTAACTTTTTCATTTGCACGCTCCTTTTTAACACTTTTTAACAGATTGCTTTTTGTTTTAGACTGAATAAATGCACAGTCGACACGATAACGAATTAAAACGTCAGTTATACTCATGGGAATACCCTCTGATTTTATAAAATTATAAAATTAAAAAATTGTTTTTGTATCAGATGGATATAGAGGGCGGACCGCGTATAAAGTCAGCATTTTTGAATACAATAAAAGCTGCATTTTGCTGATAAGCGAAGGGGGCATAGCTGACTAGGCTTGAAGATGAAGTGAATGAATTTAAGGTCGCATCGAAATCAAAGTCTAAAGGATCAAGACTAAATATTTGCGCCTGTTCTACTATTGAACTGGATTGGTCGACTGCACCTTGTTGATTCTCAAATGCTACTGATGAGAAGCTAAAACTAGCTACCCACGACATCAGCAATATATTGAACCAAAGGGTTTTCATCAAATTCTTACTCTTTACTACTTAGTAATTATTTACAGACAGTGACATTAATCTTAACTGTTTGGCATCTCCAAAAGTGTTTGGTTCACCCGAAAATGCAAACAAATATCAAGTTGTTCAAAATTAGGAGAAAAAGTAATGCCTATGCAATTGCTTTCTCCCAATCTGTTATATGGTAAAATACGCCTATAAAGTGGCTATGTACAAATTTTTCAACCCATTAAATCGACCAATTGTCGTAGATGTTAAAAAATTGTCACAATTTCGCATATTAATTTAACTATAGGTTTATAACCTCGATATTTTAGGCAACTGGATTCCATTGAATACTTCAATCATCAACCGCACCATTTCAATCGCGCCAATGCTGGATTGGACTGATAAACATTGTCGTTATTTTTTACGACAGATTTCACAACACTCTTTGCTTTATACCGAAATGGTGACAACGGGGGCTATCATCTTTGGTAAGGGCGATTATTTAGCTTTCAATGATGAAGAGCATCCAGTTGCGCTGCAATTAGGTGGTTCGGATCCCGTGGATATGGCTCGCTGTGCGCTGCTCGCACAACAACGTGGTTATGATGAGGTGAATATTAACGTTGGCTGTCCGTCTGATCGTGTACAAAATGGACGCTTCGGCGCTTGTTTGATGGCTGAGCCAGAAACCGTTGCTGCATGTATTAAGAGTATGCAGGCCGAGGTAGATATTCCAGTGACTGTGAAATCTCGTATTGGTATCGATGAAATGGACGAGTATGAAGATTTGACCAGATTTATCGAACAAGTCGCGGGTGCTGGTTGCGATACCTTTATTGTGCATGCCCGTAAGGCTTGGTTAAAGGGCTTAAGTCCGAAGGAGAATCGCGACATACCGCCTTTGATGTATGAGCGTGTTTATCATTTAAAAGAGCAATTTCCAGATTTGCACATTAGCATTAATGGTGGAGTGAAGACGTTAGACGATGTGGCCTTACACTTAAAATATATAGATGGGGCAATGATAGGTCGCGAGGCTTATAGCAATCCGTATATTTTAGCCGAGGTTGATAAGCTTTTTTACAACGATAACCATGCTATTCCAACTCGTCATCAGGTTGTTGAAAAAATGATTGAGTATGCAGAGGTCCAATTAGAGTTACCTCATACCCGAATCTGGCACATAGCTCGGCATATGCTCGGTTTATTCCAAGGACAACCTGGTGCGCGTATTTGGCGCAGATACTTAAGTCAGAATGGTACTCAAAAAGGTGTCGGCATTGAGTTATTGCATGATGCATTAGATACTCTGGATGAAGCTCAATTCCAAGCGGAACAATTTCGCAATACTCATGCACCTGACCAAGTTGGTTAAAAACGCTAAGTGACTTGGTCAAAAACACTAAAATATTATTTTTTACTTCAAAAAAATGTTATTTGGTTTATTTGTCGCGTCCCATGTTTTTTGAAAATCCTTTAAAAAACAAATGGATGAAATTTTTTTTAGTAGTTGGCACAACTATCGCAATAATGATTGCGACTTAACTAGTAACTGAATAATCAGTTACACATACAGCACAACTACTAAGGAAATTATTATGTTTAAGAAAATCACAGCAGCAACAGTACTTATCTCAGGTTTATTCGTAGCTTCATCTGTACATGCAGCAAATGTATCAGTAGAACAACTTGTTGGTTCACTTATTTCACAAGCAGTTAGCGTTACTAAAGAAGAAATATCATACGGTGTTGAAGAGGCCATTTTGACAGTAAACAATTCAATTGGTTTTGAGTCTGATTCACAAGATTATGTAACTAACGTAACCATTACAGATTTAAACAGTGACACTGAACTTAAAAAAGAAGAAAGTGATAAAGCTGAATAGTAAGGAGACTAACTATGTTTAACCACATACATCTACTTACTCTATTATTAGCACCGGTAATGGCCTACCTCGCAGCAGCATTAGTATTTAGTCTGGTCGAGTGTAAAAAGAACAGCCATGCAGTACCGGTTAATGGTTCTAATCTCCAATATCATGACGGTCGCAACGCGCAGTAGAGACCGTCATCTTTTATTTAAATTACCCTCTCGAAATTTATCCATCCTTAGCTTAAATAACTTTCCATCCTGTCCGCTTTGTCATCTAAAATAATGGTTCACTAAATTAATTGTTGATATATACTTGATGTGTCAATTAATAATTTGGATATGAAATGAAAAAACTAACTGACTCTATGTCGCTGTTAATCAATTTGAACTTAGCTGCTGTAAAGGTTAATAAAAAGCTTGATCGTAGTTTAAGTGTGCACGGGGTTAGCTTTAGTGAGTACATGGCATTGCATGTTTTGTCTAATCAACCGATGCACACAATGAGTCGAATCGCCTTAGCTGAAGCTTTAGGTATGACAGCTTCAGGTGTAACACGTATGTTGAATCCTCTAGAAAAAATTCACCTCATTGAAAAACAAAAAAATCCAAGAGACGCCAGAATAAGTTTGGTTAAGTTATCGGCCACAGGTGCTGCATTGTATGAAGATGCATCTGTCAGCTTTAAACACTTTTCTGAGAATAGTGTATCTGACTTAAGGCAATATCAAATGGAGTCTGTTCTGGAAGTACTTAAGAAGTTTTAGTTGCCCGTCCGTTTCAAACCCTAGTATTAGGTTTAGCGGACTTGCTAAAAGTACTATTCACTTTTCAGAGGTTTGTTGGTCTGCCTAGTGAGATCGCGATCTCTCTAAAGATATGTTGTGCGCCGACAACATACTCCCATCACTATGACGTTTTTTTCACGCCCTTAATTCAGACATCGAACATTTATCTGCCGCTATTTTATAACGCTTTCCTAGTTTTAATATTTTGACCAACTAATTAGCGAATTTGACTAATATCCTAATTTGAAATTCAAAACGTATTTTTTAAATTCAGATGGCAATATTAAAAGTAGATAATAAACAATGGTTTAGCTGTATTTGAAAGTTTGGCACGTAGTTTGTAATAAGAGAAGTACTGGTAAAGAAAATTGAATTTAGAATTATCAAAGTAATTCAAAATACAACACTCATATAAATCTCGGAGGATCGAAAAATGGGTATGTTCACAAGAATGTCAGACATAGTACAAGCAAATCTTAATGCCATCTTAGACAAAGCGGAAGATCCACAAAAGGTCATTCGCCTAATAGTGCAAGAAATGGAAGAGACCTTAGTAGAAATACGCTCAGTTGCGGCAAGAAGTTTAGCTGATAAAAAACACTTAGTGCGCAAACAGGAAAAGCTAGAGGGACAAGTTAAAGATTGGCAGAGCAAAGCCACAGTCGCGCTTAAAAAAGAGCGTGAAGACTTAGCTAGAGCCGCTTTAGTTGAAAAAAACAAAGCGCAAGAGTCGTTAAAATTGCTAACCAAAGAAATGGACGTGGTTGAAGAGGCTATTGCTAAATTGCAAGACGACACTTCACGTTTGCAAGAGAAACTTAAAGAAGCAAGAAGTCGTCAAAAAGCGTTGGATATTAGACAGCAATCAGTGTCAGTACGTCTGAAAGCGAAAACCTCTCAGAGTGTTGAGAAAATTGACGATGCAATTGCTCGGTTCGAACATTATGAAAGTCGTATCGACGACTTAGAATCACAAGTCGAAGCTTATGATTTGGTATCTGAAAGCCAATCTTTAAGTGCGCAAATCGAGAAGCTTGAACAAGACGAAAATATCGAAAAAGAGTTGGCTGCGCTGCGCAAGAAAGTCGCGTAACAAAGTCGGCTTGGCAATCTCTAAAATGTTTATTCGTAAGGCCTGAAATTTTTGGGCCTTCGATTAAAACGTACTAATTTCTGTAGGAGTATCAACATGAAAGACTATTTAAATACAAATCAACTATATCGTGACACGGTTCGTGGCAAAATTAGCGGCGTATGTGCAGGCATTGCAACGCATTTTAGTGTTGATGCTTGGATTGTAAGAATCGCAGCTATCGCAGCCTTTATTTTTATGCCAATGGTTGTTGGTGTGGCTTATCTGTTAGCGGTTTTGTTAATTCCAACAAGATAACCTTAGTTTCGTAGGGAGAATGCGATGAAAAATCTTATTTTAGCTATTTTGATTGCCGTACTTATTACTTACAGTTGCGGTATCTTGGTTAGCGAGTGGTTTGATTTCTCGATTCATTTAGATGAGCATATATTTGGTCCGATGGAGTCGGTTGTAGGGGTTACCGCTATTGGCGCCGTATTGGCCATTGTTGGTGTTATTGTCGCTATCAGCGTGTTTGGTGCCATAGCATTGGCTTTGTTTGTTGCGTTTGTGGCTATGTTATTGGCTGGCGTTACTGTGTTTTGGCCAATGTTACTGGTGATTGCCTTCATTATCTGGTTAGTAAAAGACAAGCGGCCAACTCAATATTAACGGTAAAAATCGCCGGGCCGCATGAATACCAATTACCGTTATTAACCGCCCAACATAATCTGCCGCCATTATTAGGTGAGACGATAAACAACTCACAACTGAAAAAGCGCTGACTATTCTGGTAAAAGCGCGTGAATTAATTGATAATTACGGGAAATTTATTATTCAGGAAAGGCAGTTTATGAAATTCGTCAAGCAGCAACCGTGGTTGATTTTCATCGGATTATTGGTTTGTAGTTTTGCTAGCTCTGCAAATATCAAAATATCAGATGCAACAGTACGTTTATTACCGCCAACAGTTCCTAATACAGCTGCTTATTTTAAAATCCAAAATACTTCCAACAAAGATGTGGTTCTGGTATCCGCCAGCACCGACATTGCTGAAAAAGCTGAATTGCATGCTCATGTTATGGAAAACGGTATGATGAGTATGCAACAACAAGAACAAATTAAAATACCAGCTGGGGAAACAGTCGCCTTCAAACCTGGTGGTTTACACGTAATGATATTTGGTCTTAAAAAGCCATTGTCAGAAAATCAAAGGGTTTTAATTACCTTGGTCAGCGAAGATCAAAAAACGATTCAGGTAGCAGCAAAAGCGGTTATGCCCGGAAAAGAAAAGTCACATAGCCATCATTAGAATAGATGATGTTATGCGTGTAAGGTGTCATTAATTCAAAATACAGGAAGCATATTATGCAACGTTTTTTAAATGCGAAATGGCTCACCACCACTTTCCTAATAATTGTGTTTATAGGTTGGTTAGTTTCTATCTATTGGAGTTCAGAACCTGATTCGTTCAATGTGAGAACGGAAGCTCAATCATATGCTCAAGCGAATTCGGAAAATGTGGTTGTAGGTTACACAACAACTCATACACTGATTCGTGTGGTGGAATCGTTAATGGATAAACCAGGTGGTTATTTATCAAACGACGTTATGCCGCCGGGAATATTCATGGATAACATGCCTAGATGGGAATTTGGAGTGTTAGAAATGTCCCGTGATCTTGCGTTGGCAATGCGCAAAGATTTTAGTCGCTCGCAGTCACAATCTATGGAAAACCCAGAGTTAATAAAAGCGCAGCCAGCGTTAAATATGAATCACCTGAGTTGGATGCTTCCTTCAGCAGAGTCAATGTACCAAGACGCGCTTAAAGATTTGTATGCTTATCGAACTGATTTGGCTGATAAAGGCCAAGGCAGTGCGCAATTTTTCTCTCGAGCAGATAACTTGAGGGATTGGTTGAAGCAAGTAGAAAAACGATTGGGCAATCTTTCACAGAAGCTAAGTGCCAGTGTCGGCCAAGAAGTGCTAAACACAGATTTAGCTGGGGATGCGCAAGCTAGACAGTCTACACCTGAACCTAAACAGCGTTATGAAAAAACCAGCTGGTGGAAAACCGACGATAATTTTTATGAAGCAAGAGGTGCCGCATGGGCTCTGATTCATTTTCTCAAAGCGGTAGAAGTCGATTTTGCTGACGTGCTTGAAAAGAAAAATGCCACAGTCAGTTTGCGTCAAATTATTCGTGAACTCGAATCTACTCAACAGACAATTTGGAGTCCGATGATTTTAAATGGAAGTGGCTTAGGTATGTTAGCTAATCACTCATTAGTCATGGCGAACTATATTTCCCGAGCAAATGCTGCTTTAATCGAATTAAATGAACTGTTAAATCAAGGATAAAAGAGTGAAACATAGAGTCAAATCATTAATTTTAGCCGCATCCGTAGTCGCTGTACCTGCCCAAGCAGATACTCTACTCGGTTTGTATGTGGGTGCCCAAGGCTGGAATATGGATACCGAAGGTGGATTTGCCAACGATGCTGATATAACCAGATTTAATTTTGATACTGAAACTAAGTCGAGTTTTTATGCCGCATTAGAGCATCCGATCCCGTTGTTACCGAATATCAAAGTACGTCAAACAACCCTAGATACCAGTGGCGATATTACACTAAATAGCACTTTCACCTTTAATGGTGAGATTTTTAGTGTAGACACGGCGCTGACCACGGAAGTGGATATGAGCAATACCGACTTTATTTTGTATTACGAATTATTTGATAACGATTTGATTAGTTTTGATTTCGGCATCAATGGGAAATACGTAGACGGTGAAATATTTGTCAGAGAAACGGCGGACGCCTCTAACTTTGCCAGAGAAGAGTTTTCTGGCGTTGTGCCTATGGTGTATTCAAAACTTTACATTGGCCTACCTTTTACCGGCTTAGGAGTTTACGCGGAGGGCAGTTATTTGGCGATAGATGACCACTCTTTGAGTGATTATGAAATCGCGTTAGCTTACGAATTTGTCGATAATTTGGCGATTGATATGACGCTACAACTGGGCTACAGAGCGACTTCTTTAGAGTTGGAAGATCTAGATGATATCTACTCAGATTTAGAGTTTAGTGGTGCATTTGCCGGGATCGAAATACACTTCTAAGTCAATAAAGTTTGGTTTTAAGTCCAATAAGTAATAAAAAATCCTATTTAGGTCTTTCCTGTTAATAATAAAAAACGCTAACCTGCTTGCATCAATTAAAAGGTTAGCGTTTTTATGTCTTCAAAGAACAATCAGGCACTTGTGCCAACTGCTGTTATTAACGAATCACAATGGCAACAAATTAATAGCGCCATCGCGCCGCTAAACAATGACCAGCTTACTTGGATGAGCGGCTATTTGGCGGGTTTAGCACATCAACAAACCGGTGGGCAAGTCGTTGCGCCTGCTGCAACTGGTGCCGTTGTTGAAAAGCAACTTACAATTCTTTATGGATCACAAACTGGCAATGCCAAAGGTGTTGCCCAAGACTATAAAGAAAAGGCAGAACATGCTGGTTTGAAAGTCAACTTACTGAGTATGGCTGACTACAAAGCTAAGCAGTTGAAAAGTGAAACTCATCTACTTATCGTGGTCAGTACTCACGGTGAGGGCGATGCGCCAGATGATGCAGTTGAGTTACATGAGTTTGTTGGCAGTAAAAAGGCACCAAAACTGCCAGAATTAAATTTTGCTGTAGTTGGCTTAGGTGATAGCAGTTATGAATTCTTCTGCCAGACCGCAAAAGACTTTGACGCCCGTCTTGAAGCCTTGGGGGCCAAACGCATTACTCCAAGAGTCGATTGTGACGTAGATTACGAAACTGTAACCAACGCATTTTTTGATCAAATAGCCATTCAGTTAAAAGAAGAATTTGCCGCTAGTCAAGCGCAAGTTGCACCTGTCGCTGGGGCTGTAGTTAGTACTTCTGGAACGGCAAGCAAATCAGAATATTCTAAGAAAAATCCATTTACGGCTACTTTATTAGAAAGTCAAAAAATCACTGGGCGAGATTCAATTAAAGATATTCGTCATATCGAAATTTCTCTTGAAGAATCTGGTATTCAATATCAACCAGGTGATGCATTAGGAATTTGGTTTACCAATGACGAAGCGCTAGTTGACGAATTATTGAAGCTTGTTGCTGTTGATGAAAATGAAACCGTGGTGGTTGGCAAGGATACTCTTAGCGTTAAACAGGCGTTAATCGAAAAATTTGAGTTAACCTTGAGTTATCCTACATTTGTGAAGAGCTATTTAGAGTCTGCTCCGAATGAAAAATTACAAGCATTATTCGATGATAAAGCGAAGCTAAGAGAGTATTTAGCGGATAAGCAAATTGTTGATATTGTGACTGATTTCCCAGCAAAAATTAGCGCTGAGCAGCTGGCTAGAGCACTCAGGCCCATTACCCCAAGACTGTATTCAATCGCTTCGAGTCAAGCAGAAGTAGATGATGAAGTGCACCTTACTGTTGCAATGGTTGAATATGACGTCAATGGCAATGTGCGCCAAGGTTCAGCTTCCAACTTCTTGGGGAAACGCCTAGAAGAAGGTCAAGAGCTCAAAGTGTTTGTCGAACATAACAATAACTTCCGTTTACCACAAAACCCAGAAACACCGGTGATCATGGTTGGTCCAGGCACAGGAATCGCTCCGTTTAGAGCTTTCATGCAACAGCGTGCAGAAGATGATGCCGAAGGTAAAAACTGGTTGTTCTTTGGAAATCCAAGTTTTACTCAAGACTTCCTATATCAAACGGAATGGCAACGTTTTGTTAAAGATGGCGTGGTAGACAAAGTAAGTTTGGCATTCTCCCGTGACCAAGAGCAAAAGATTTATGTACAGCACCGCATTTTAGAAAATGGTGCTGAATTATTTGATTGGCTAGAACAAGGCGCGCATTTTTACGTATGTGGTGACGCGACCCACATGGCTAAAGATGTTCATGATGCACTTTTGACTGTTGTTCAAGAACATGGTGGTAAAAGTGAAGAAGATGCTGAGGCGTATTTAACCGAAATGCGTCGTAGTAAGCGTTATCAGAAGGATGTGTACTAATGGTTTCCGATAAAAAGTTTATAGTTGAAGGTAAATTGGCAGAAAACGAGCGTATTAAAGGCGATAGTAACTTTTTGCGCGGGACGATTGCCCAAGACCTTAAAGACGATTTGACCGGTGGCTTTACCGCTGACAATTTTCAGTTAATTCGATTCCACGGTATGTATCAGCAAGATGACCGTGATATTCGTGCTGAACGAGCGAAACAAAAACTAGAGCCATTACAAAATGTGATGTTGCGCGCACGTTTACCTGGAGGAATTATTTCTCCAAAACAATGGTTAGCAATCGACAAGTTTGCAGAAGAGCATAGCCTTTACGGCAGTATTCGTTTAACTACTCGTCAAACGTTTCAGTTCCATGGTGTATTAAAGCCACACATTAAAATGATGCACCAAATGCTTGATAAAGTGGGGATTGATTCAATCGCCACCGCTGGCGATGTAAATCGGAACGTGCTGTGCACGTCAAATCCAGTGGAGTCTGCAGTACATCAAGAGGCGTACGAATGGGCTAAGAAAATTAGTGAACATTTGCTGCCTAAAACGCGCGCTTATGCTGAAATTTGGTTGGATGGAGAAAAGGTCGAAACGACTGAAAATGAGCCCATTCTAGGAAATAACTATCTACCGCGTAAATTTAAAACGACAGTGGTTATTCCACCGCATAACGATATTGACGTGCATGCAAATGACCTTAACTTTGTGGCCATTGCTGAAAACGGCAAACTAGTTGGTTTTAACGTATTAGTGGGCGGCGGCTTAGCCATGACCCATGGTGATCACTCTACTTATCCTCGTAAGGCTGATGACTTCGGTTATATCCCATTGGATAAAACCTTGGATGTCGCAGCTGCTGTTGTTGGTACTCAGCGGGACTGGGGGAATCGTGTAAACCGTAAAAACGCGAAAACCAAATACACTCTTGAACGTGTTGGGGTTGAGAACTTTAAAGCTGAAGTTGAAGCTAGAGCGGGCATTGAGTTTGCGCAAAGCCGTCCGTATGAGTTTACTTCTCGTGGAGATCGTTTCGGTTGGGTTGAAGGCGTTGATGGCAAATACCATTTAACCGTTTTCATTGAAAACGGCCGTATTCTAGATTACCCAGGGAAAACCTTAAAAACAGGCTGTGCTGAAATTGCTAAAATTCACACTGGTGATTTTCGTTTAACCGCGAATCAAAATCTGGTTATTGCTGGCGTGCCTGCTGAGCAAAAACAGGAAATTGAATCTTTAGCCAGAACTCATGGCTTGATTTCAGATGACGTGAGTAATCAACGATTAGATTCCATGGCTTGTGTTTCATTGCCGACTTGTCCTTTGGCAATGGCGGAAGCAGAACGCTATTTACCTGATGCGGTAACGGATATCGAAGGTTTGCTGGCTAAACATAATGTCGCTGACCGCAGCATAATATTCCGTGTTACTGGTTGTCCTAATGGATGTGGTCGAGCCATGCTTGCAGAAGTTGGTTTGGTTGGAAAAGGCCCTGGTAAATACAATTTCCACCTCGGTGGCGATCGTCAGGGTACGCGTATCCCCAAAATGTACAAAGAAAATATTAGCGAGCAAGAGATTTTAGCTCACCTCGACGAACTTATAGGTCGTTGGGCTAAAGAAGGTAACCAAGACGAAGGTTTTGGTGACTTTTTGATTCGCGCTAAAGTCATCGCTCCGGTTGTTAATTCAGCCAAGGATTTTTATGCCTAACGCAGTATTCCAAAATTCAGCCGAAAATGCTCATGCAGCAGATTGGATTAACAGTCTAGACACTGAGCAATTCGCTGAGCTTAATGCAGATCTTGAAAAACAAACACCTCAACAACGGGTGGTTTGGGCGCTCAAGCATCTGCCAGGTGAGCACATCGTTTCGTCTAGTTTTGGTGCTCAATCAGCGGTAATGTTACATTTATTATCTCAAGAATATGCCGATATTCCTGTTGTCTTAACTGATACCGGTTATCTTTTTCCTGAAACCTACAAATTCATTGATGAGTTAACGGAGCGATTAAAGCTTAACTTGAAAGTGTATCGGGCTCCAGAGTCCGCTGCATGGCAAGAAGCTCGTCACGGGTTATTATGGGAACAAGGTATCGAAGGTATTGAGAAATACAACAAGATGAACAAGGTTCTACCTATGCAGCAGGCTTTGAAAGAGCTGAAGGTTGGAACTTGGTTTGCTGGTTTAAGACGTTCTCAGTCAGACTCTCGTGAAAACTTAAATGTGCTGCAAAGATTAAACGGACAAACCAAAGTTTATCCAATTATTGATCAGTCAAACAAAGCACTGCATCAGTACTTAAAAGCACATGATCTGCCTTACCATCCACTTTGGGAGAAAGGTTTTGTGTCTATTGGTGACTGGCATACTTCGAAAGCTTTGGAAGCTGGTATGAGTGAGCAAGATACGCGTTTCTTTGGATTGAAGCGCGAATGTGGGTTGCATGAGTTTGGTGACGGCATTTAGCGGGGATAAATCCCCGCCTACAATGTAGCATGGGCTTTAGCCCATGATTAATTTAAGAAACAGCCGGCACTTTATCCAATTTTGTCTTGGGTTTTGGTATCAAAATCACTGGCATCATGACGCTCATGCAACTGTGATTCTGGTTCTCCCCAAGTTTTATTTACCATGCGACCACGCTGTACTGCTGGACGCTCAGCAATCTGATCTGCCCAGCGGATAACATTTTTGTATGTATGGGCTTCAATAAATTCAGCTGCATCGTAAGCTAACCCTTTGACTAAAGCGCCATACCAAGGCCAAGTTGCAATATCCGCAATCGTATATTCATCACCACACATGTACTCGTTGTCAGCCAGTAGCTTGTCGAGCACATCAAGTTGACGTTTTATTTCCATGGTGTAGCGATCTATAGGGTATTCAAGTTTTTCAGGTGCATACGCGTAAAAATGACCAAAACCGCCGCCTAACAAAGGCGCACTAGCCATTTGCCAGAATAACCATGATAGACATTCTGTGCGTTGAGTGGGGTCTTGAGGTATGAATTCGTTAAACTTTTCAGCCAAATACAACAGTATTGAACCTGATTCAAACACGCGAGTAGGTGGTGATGTGCTGTGATCAACAAGGGCTGGAATTTTAGAGTTTGGATTAGCGGCCACAAAACCACTGCTAAACTGATCGCCTTCTAAAATATCGACCAAAAACGCGTCGTATTCCGCTCCTTTGTGCCCTTTTTCTAACAGTTCTTCTAGCAATACAGTCACTTTAACGCCGTTTGGTGTCGCTAAAGAATAAAGTTGCAAGGGATGTTTGCCCACTGCTAACTCTTTGTCGTGAGTTGCACCGGATATTGGCCTGTTAATATTTGCAAATTTCCCACCGCTTTCTTTATTCCAAGTCCATATTTTAGGTGGGGTATAAGAGTCACTCATTTTAGCTCCTGATAAAATTAGATAAGCGTATAGGATCGCATAGAATATTTAGATTGGGGTCAATTGAAAAACTTAAAGTAATGAACTTCAATTTAATTCAAACTCACCTGAAAGTAATACTAACAGGTCATCAATATAGTGTTTATTGGCAGTGCTATTTATCAAGCGCGCTAGTTCAGAGCCAATTGAGGTAAATTTATAATATTGTAGGCTTAATCCTCTTTTTTTCGGGGCTAAATGAAAGCTTTCGCTGGCACAGCGATATTGAAATCTACTCTGTATTTCAAGCTCACTAGTCTCTATTTCACTATTATAAATTAACCCTAGATCCATTAACGATAATAGGTCAGGGTAGGCTAAACCATATGCGGCTAAATTTATTTGTTCGTTTTTAATCAGTCTAAACACTGACAAAATATTAGGTTTTCGATGATAACCGTAGATGATTTTTAAACCGTGTTCACCTTTTCGTCTACTTGCCATTCCTACCGCTAACTTGAGGATTTTGGCATCTCTATGGGTTAAGTTTTTTAAAGTATGTAAGGTTTTAAGTGAAAAAGAGCCGGGAACGCTTATCTCTACTGTGAAAATTTTAGCCCATAATTCTTGCATTGCTGGTGAATTGATATTTTCTGCCATTTCGCTAAAACTGAAGAACCAATCGGGATCCAGTTCATCTTGAACTGCTTGCTCTTGGCTGAAATCTGTCGCTAAAGTAAGTATACGTTCTAAATTTTTTAATTTTCGTTGTGCTTTTACAAACTGATGGCGACTCACCTTTTTATGCAGGTCTTGTTCAATAGCGCTCTTTTGCCCTATTGCAATGCCCGCCCTACTAAACCATTGCAGCATTTTGGTTTTCACCTGTTTAGCGTGCTCGGTGCTGGCTTTTTGTGTCGATGACACCTGCCCTTGCGCAGTGCTTTTGGCAACGGAATCTTTCCCCTGTAAGAGGTTGGGAGGTGGGATATTGGAATCTATTTTCATATAAGTGAAATTGACCTAGATAATAGGAGAATGATTATACCCGAAATCCACAACAATTGACGAATTCGACTGACATTATGAAATTGTGACAAAAACAAGCGGTTTTGCTGAATTTTGCTACAATTATTATTCCTCTTTGCTGCATATTGAGATATGTTTAAGCTGTAAACAATAGTATTCACCAATTATGGTGTTCGTATAGTGGAAGGATGAATGTCTCCAACGGATTATGAAAATGATGAATTGATTTTCTTGGAAGAAGACGAATCACAGGAACAAGAGACTAATTTCGGTCGCTGGAATGTGTTAGTAGTTGACGATGACGAAGAAATTCATTCAGTAACCAGATTAGCTTTGTCTGATTTACAGCTCAATGACAAAAAGCTACATTTTCATCATGCTTACTCAGGAGAGCAAGCACTCACTATCATTGAAAAGTTAGGCAGTAAACTAGCCATTATTCTTCTCGATGTCGTAATGGAAACCGATGATGCTGGGTTAGTGGTCGCGCGCAAAATGCGCGAAGAACTTAAATTAATGGAACCCAGAATAATCCTGCGAACAGGTCAGCCTGGTTATGCACCAGAAGAAAGTGTCATTAAAGAATACGATATTAATGATTACAAAACAAAAACCGAACTTACTCGCAGTAAACTGGTTACTACAATAATCGCCTCTCTTCGTTCGTATCAGCAAATACTCACCATAAATCAAAGTCGCCAAGGCTTGGAAAAAATTATTCACTCCTCAGCTAACCTATTAGAAGAGCACTCAGTGAAGGGGTACTGCGAAGGCATAGTAACCCAAATTAGCTCATTAATTGGTCTAGATGCTGGCGGTGTTGTCTGCGCGCGGGCTGGTGCTATTTTAGATAAAGAAGATAACAGCGTGTATGTGTTAGGGGCCGCTGGTGAATTTGCCAAGTACATCAATGAAAGTTTAGATAACCTGCACGATAAAAAAATCGTTGATTCAGTAAGTCGCTGTTTAAGCAAAAAACAACACTTATATGAAGACAATTACTCGGTCTTGTATTTAAACAGTTCCGGTTACGATGCCGCGGTTTTTCTCAATGCAAAAAAGCAGATCAATTCACTAGACCGAAAACTGCTAGAGGTGTTTTTACACAGTATTTCCATCGGCTATGAAAATGTAAATCTGTTCCACCAATTGCGCACAGCAGCATTTAAAGACTGGTTGACCAAACTGCCCAATCGTAATGAATTCATCAATATGCTTGATGAAACTGCAGTAATGACAAGTACCGGTTACAACGTAGTCGCGTTGCTTGATATTAAGCATTTTTCCGATGTAAATGATGGATTAGGACAAGATGCAGGGAATAACCTGCTAAAAGCTGTATCTAAGCGAGTTCAGGACAGTTTAGGGGCAAATGTCAGAATGGGCCGTATCGGTGCTGATGTTTTTGGTTTGATTGGTTCTGAAGAAGTGGTGAATCCTGAACGAGTTAACGCATTGTTTGCGTTCCCGTTCAAGGCTGGAGATCACACCTTACCTATTAATATAACCATGGGCTTTTGTAAGTTAGTAGATGATGAATGCTCTGGTATTAATTTATTAAAACAAACTAATATTGCCCTAAATCGAGCGAAAAAAGATCTCAACACCAATTTTGGTTATTACGAACCGGAAATGGAAGAAAAGACGACTTGGCGATTAGGTTTGATTCGCCAGCTACGAACTGATTTTTCTGCACGCAAGTTAGAAGTTTGGTATCAACCGCAAGTAGATTTAGTCACTGAACGTGTTGTTGGTATGGAAGCGTTGTTGCGCTGGCCAACTGAAAATGAGGGCTTTATTTCCCCTGCGGTATTTGTTCCGTTGGCAGAGTATTCGGGTCTGATTATTGAAATTGGTGCTTGGGTTTTAGAGGAGTCATGCTGTCATCTCAAAGAGCTTATAAACAAAGGTTACACCGATTTGCGCATGGCTGTGAACATTTCCATGCCGCAATTCAGAGACCCAGACTTCATTCAAACGGTTAAAACGTCAGTAAACGACAATTCAATAGTGCCGGCGCAATTGGAATTGGAAATTACTGAAAGTGTTGTGATGGACGAACCGCAAATTGTTGTAGAGTCACTCAAGGAACTTAAAGAGTTTGGAGTGAAAATCGCCATTGATGATTTTGGTACTGGATTTTCATCAATGAGTTACTTGCAGCAACTGCCATTAGATCGCTTGAAGGTAGACAGGTCATTTATTAACGAGATAAAGCCCAATAAATCTGCATTCATTGCCGAAACTATTGTAACTTTGGGTAATCGTCTTGGTTTACAGACAATTGCTGAGGGTGTAGAAAAACGAGAGCAAGCTAGCTATATGTTAAAGTTAGGCTGTGATGAAGCGCAAGGTTATTTATATGCAAAGCCGATGGCATTTGATGAACTTGTCAAATTTTTAGATAGCTATCAATAATATATCAAACTCTTTTTGCTAAGTTATCCAAAAGGAAATTGCTCATTCGCTCTAGGTATTATCCTGAATGATTGTTTTAACTTCAGGTAAAACAGATTCTTCAAACCAAGAGTTCTTTTTTAACCAAATATTATTCCGTGGTGAAGGGTGGGGTAACACTATGTATTCTGGCAAATAGTCTTGCCAGTTCCTTACTCTGTTAGTGACACCTAACTTGTCGTTTAAGTAGTAATTTTGTGCATATTGACCAATCAAAAGGGTTATTTTGGGTGTAAATGAAGATAGCAATCTTTGATGCCAAATCTCTGCACACTTTTTTATGGGGGGAAGATCTCCAGAAGATGACTTTCCAGGATAACAAAACCCCATGGGTAAAATAGCGACGATATTTTCGTCGTAGAAAGTTGCTTTATTCATACCTAACCATGTCCTTAATCTATCTCCCGAAGCATCGTTCCATGCTAAGCTAGAATTATGGGCGGCGAGACCAGGTGCTTGACCAATTATACAAATTTGGCTATTCGCACTTCCTTGAATGATTGGGTTAGGTTGCAACGGCAGAATATTCACACATTCTCGGCAGTTTCTTGCTAAATAAAAGTCATTTTTTTTCAATAAATTACACTCTGTCATAATACTGTCATAAAACTATGGTCCGTATTTCTTGGTACCATCCATAGTCTGTGTTATATTCTTTTCATCGGAAAACCGATAAATTAATAGGAGTAACACAATGCGTAAATTATTTTCTCTTCTTGCCGTCTTATCTTTAGGAACGGTTGCGCATGCTCAAGCCGATCAGTTAAAAACCTTTGATTGTGTAGACAAGCAATCGTTTGAAGTGAATAGTCAATGCATGGCAAATAAGATTAGCCAAAATATGACTTATCGAAACGTGCAAATGGACATTGCTGAAAAAGCAAATATTCAAAGTGATGCAATTATGGCCACTATAAAATATTATCCAAAAGACGCGTTAATCGAAGTTGTCGCTCACAGAGATGCGTTAGCGGACCAATCGCTAACAGCAGCAGTGCAACGCTAAGTTATTAAGCTTTTAAAAAAACCTGACAATCGTCAGGTTTTTTTTGTTTCGTATTTTAGCTTTCGACATTCGCGGGGCTAAAGCACCCGCCTACATATAGCAATCAAACCCAACATCAAATCTAAATGTAGCATGGGCATTAGCCCATGAAATCTACCTAAACCGCAGGTCGTGCCATAAACATCACTAGCAAAAAACTTTGTTCAGTTTAGGGTTTATTAAAGCCAACGCTAAGCCATTTGATAAAGTTCGTAGAACTTTTGCTTCTGCTGCAACATACTTAATTTCAGTTCTTTGTATTTGTTTGCCAATTCAAAATTGTCGTAACTCTTTTTGATCCGCGCTTGATTAAATTCCAACAACTTTTTCTTAGTCGCATAATAATCACTCATTTTGGCAACTAGCACATCGTACTCATGTTGTAGTTTAACCATAATTTCTTCAGCGTCTGGTAAATTAGAGATTTTCTTCTGCGTACGTTTCATCATCATTTCAAAACGGGCTTTTTCAATTCTTTCTTCAGGGCAACGACGAAGGTTTTTCGCCAGTTTTAGCGCACAAAGTCCACGAATCAACCACTTAGTTGGATCAAATTGCCACCAATGGATGCCGTTTCGGTAATCGTACTCAAAAATATGATGATAATTGTGATAGCCCTCACCAAAGGTGAAAAAGGCTAAGATACCATTGTCTCGAGCAGTGTTTTTATCTGTGTAAGGCTGTTTACCCCAAATGTGCGCAAGGGAGTTGATAAAGAAAGTCACGTGGTGAACAACAACTAATCTAAAAACGCCAGCTAGCAGCAGCATGCCTAATACGTCGCCATTTAAAAATCCTAATGCGATTGGAATTCCAAAGTTAGTCGCTAACACTATGGGTAAATAGTATTTATGTTGCCACATGACAATAGCGTCTTTTTGCAAATCTCTACAGTTTTTATAATCATCAAAGCGGTGTGACTCATAATCTCTGAGCATCCAGCCTATGTGAGAAAATAGAAATCCACGTTTAGCGGAATAGGGGTCTTTGCCATTTTGGTCCACAAATTTGTGGTGAACTCTATGATCCGAACTCCAGTGTAAAATACTATTTTGCAGTGCCATAGCACCGCCAACCGCTAATATGAATCGAACAACAGAATTGGTTTCATAAGCTTTATGGGACCATAATCTATGGTAGCCGGCCGTTATTGACATGCCTGAAAAGTAGATCAAGAAAACACATGTAATCACTTCAAACATGTCGAAACCATTGAAATAGGCTTCTAATGGTACGCCAATAACAGCGATTACACCGGTAATAAGAAAGACCAAAATGTTGGTCAGTAGCAGAGGAGGTTTATTCATTTAATATACTTTTGAGCTTACAACTGTACGCTAATTTATCCTGAGCTAGGTATTTTATCAAGTAAATAAATTGAAAAGACTGTTAACCTGAGGTGTAATTCAAGCTGATAACTTTATCATTAGTGTAAAACACCTGAGGGCAGTAAGTGATTCAAACTCGACAGCAACAAAAGTTAAAAACCCGTCGTGCAATCATAGATGCAGCTTTTGGTCTGTTAGATGAACAACATAGTTTTTCAAGTATGAGTCTCAGGGAAGTGGCAAGGGCCGCTGGTATCGCGCCTACGTCCTTTTATCGTCACTTCAAAGATATCGATGAGTTAGGGTTAACGCTAGTGGATGAAGCTGGGTTAACTTTGCGTCAATTAATGCGTCAAGCTAGAGTAAGAATAGCGTCAGGAGGCGGAGTTATTAGTACTTCAATAGATACGTTTATGGAATTTATCTCGGCTAACAGCAATATTTTTAGATTGTTATTAAGAGAACACACTGGGACCTCAAACGCCTTCAGAGCTGCTGTGTTCAGAGAGATTCAGCACTTTACCGAAGAACTGACCGACTATACTGTGGCAACAACTGGTTTAAATAGAAAACTAGCGAATTTACAAGCTGAAGCAATGGTTAAACTGGTGTTTAGCACTGGTGCTGAGGCGCTGGATTTAGATCCTATTCAAAGAGAACAATTGGCGATTCGATTAAAAATTCAGTTAAGGTTCATTACAAATGGCTCGTTAGAGTTCGCTAAAAGCAATGAACCTATTTAAATCTTGTTAGTTTTTTCGCACTAAATATACACCGGCTTCAACGTGGTGGGTATAGGGGAACTGGTCAAATAGAGCAAAACGATGGACTTCATGAGTTTTGCTTAATAGGTCCAAATTATTTTGCAAGGTTTCTGGGTTACATGAAATATACACGATATTGTTATATTTACTGATCATTGAAACTGTTTCATCATCTAAACCTGCTCTTGGCGGATCGACTAACACTGTGCGGCAATCGTATTGGGCTAAATCCACCCCTTCTAGTCGATTGAATTTTCTTATCCCTGCTTGGGCTTGTACAAACTCTTCGCTAGACATACGAAGAATTGTCACATTGTCAGCCTGATTGGCGCTGATATTATATTGTGCTGCAGCAACTGAGGTTTTTGAAATTTCGGTGGCTAAAACCCGTTTGAAGTTTTGCGCCAAGGGAATGCTAAAGTTGCCTAAGCCGCAGTATAATTCGAGTAAATCACCTCCGCTATTTGCGGTAACATCAAGTGCCCATTCAAGCATTTTTTGATTAACCAACGCATTTGGTTGAGTAAAGCTATTTTCAACCTGCTTAAATTCATAGGTTCTTTGTCCTATAGGTAAACGCTCGATGACAAAATCTTTATCCACTATGACTTTTTGTTTACGGGCTCGACCCACTATATCTATTGGATAGTGCTGTCTTAGCTGTTTTAAAATTTTACTTATCTGTGCATGCCAGCTTTCATCTAATGGCTTGTGGTAAAGCAGGGAAACGACAATTTCACCACTTAAAGTACTTAAATAGTCGATTTGAAATAGTTTGCGTCGCGCTATTTCATTGTCTTTTAATAGCACCACCAAATCGGCCATTACTTGATTGATCAGTTTACTCGCGGGAGGAAATTGATCGACGCGGTATTTCTCTTTGCTTTGTTGGTCGAACATGATGTGAAACAGCTCATCACCTTCATGCCAAACACGAAACTCCGCACGCATTCGGTAATTCAGAGTTTGCGAAGCGAACACTTCTAATTTGGGCATTTTAAATTGGCTAAACTGAGCGCTTAAAGCTGTCACTTTTTCATCGAGTTGAGCTTGGTAAAATTGGGGATCTATTTCTGTTGGACGCATCAAAAACTCGATTAGGTTGGCATTGAAAGAAGATTCGCGAATTTTAAAGATTTCCTGCGCGCTTGCAAATGCAATTTGGTTTTTGTTTTATCGTACATAGGGTAAAGCACTAATTTGACTGATTATTTCCCATATTAGCGGAGTTATTTAATTTAATTTCTCAATAAAGTGAATTTATAGCCGATACTATTACATGAGGATAGTGAGGTATTGCACATGAATTTCGGTGAAATTAAAGCGTTTATGGGAGATAAAACTCAGGTTAATCCCAATGACGCTGTGAAAAATCAATTGCGCGAAGCGGGTTTAAGACAAGCTGAAGCGGGTATAAGTGCGCCTGCAGAATCTACGGTTAGCAAACTCAGCTCGCAAACCACAGTCGGGTTAAGAATTTACAATAACTCGCTCAATCAAACATTACAAATTGATGAGAAGCGTGCCAATCTTAAAAACCCAGAAGAAACTAACAAGAGTCTGTTTGACTTCGAGGAAGTGGCCAAGAATGTGCTCCAATTTGTTGGTGGAGTGATATCTGGCGCTGCTCGTAATGGGGCAGATGAAGAAACATTAGTTAGTTTATTCGAACAAGCACGTTCCGGTGTTTCTAAAGGTATTAAGCTGGCTGAAAAAGATTTATCTGGTTTTATGAACGAAGAAATTTCCGACGGAATAGGCCGAAGTGCCGATTTGATTGAACAGGGAATTCAGCGTTTACAAGATAAACTCTTCGGTAGTCAGAGTGATCCAGAAGATAGGGAATTGCAATCAGATACTTCGTTAATAACAGAGAGTCTTTCTGCCTCCAGCCAACAAAATGGCGAATTACAGATCCGCACTCGAGACGGTGATGAAGTGGTTATTCGTTTCGAAGATTTAAAACAATTCGAATTAAATCGACAGGTTTTATTGCAACAAGAAAAACAGATTAAGCAAGAACCAAACATTGAGCACAATGATGTATTGCCACGGGCTGGTATTGACAGTGCTGGAAATGAAACAGTAGAAACTGCCAACAACGAAGCTGAAGAAGTATCAGCTCAATCTAATACTCAATCTGAAACGTCTCAAGCCGCCACTAAACAAACAGAAGTGCAGCAGTCGGTGTTTATTGCACAGAATAATTACAGCTTTTCTGTATCTGGAGAGTTAGACGAAAGTGAGTTGCAGTCCATTGGCCAGTTAGTTTCTGATGCTAATGATTTGGCTACGACGTTTTTTGATGGTGATATCGAACGGGCCTTCGAACAGGCCTTAGAAATTGGTTTTGATGAACAGGAGCTAACCGGCTTCGCTTTACAGTTAACTCGACAAGAGCAAGTGGAAGTAGTTAAAACTTACGAGTCAGTCTCACATTACAGCGATGAGCAAGGTAGTCAAGAACAGTCATCAAAGCCGGTGGAGAGAGTAAGTGATTACTTACAAAAAATGTTGAATGTGTTTGAGCAATCACAGCAAAAGTTAGCCGATGGTGATCAGTACGAAACTTTGATTAATAGCATTATTAATGAAGTGCAGGATTTAGGTACAAATGATTTGGTGTCGGCAATCAATGATTTTCATGCATTCAATAAACAGTTATTGAATAATTTGCCCACTGCAAATCAATCATCTGAATCTGAACAATAGTTTAGAGACTAGTGCCACAGTTTATTAACAGGCTGTGGCACTAGTGCATAAACTGAAGTGCCTTTGGATTAATCAGCCCCACTGATGATCTGAATTTGCGCGATATCAGTGTCACCCTTTAAGACTTTCAAAATACCGTCTTGGGTAAGAGTACGCATACCGTCTCGCATTGCCTGGGCTTTCATTTCTGTTACCGATGCTTCTTTGTAGACAAGCGAGCGAAGATCTGGAGTCATGGTGAGAAGTTCATGTACACCGGTTCTTCCTTTATAACCAGTGTCACCGCAATCATCACAACCTTTTCCTCGGTGCAACCTCAATGGCTCTTGAAGATCCAGTTCTTGAAGATATTCTTCACCGTATTGACGGCGGATAAATGCCATGTCTGTTTCGGAAGCTTCATATTCTTCTTTGCAGTTAGAGCATAATGTACGAATCAAACGTTGCGCCATAATACCAACACAGGCATCAGAAAAGTTAACCGGATCTAATCCTAAATCTAATAATCGGGTTATTGTTTCTGGCGCTGAATTTGTGTGCAGAGTCGAAAGCACCAAGTGACCGGTTAAGGATGCTTCAATACCGGCATGAGCGGTTTCTTTATCCCGCATTTCACCAATCAGGATGATATCCGGATCGGCCCGCAAGAAAGCCCGCAATGCATTAGCAAAGGTAAAACCTATTTTGGGACTGACCTGAACTTGTTGTAAACCAGGTTGGGTTATTTCCACCGGATCTTCGGCAGTCCAAATTTTCTTATCTGGTGTGTTTAAATATCCCAATATTGCATGCAAAGTGGTAGTTTTACCTGAACCAGTTGGACCTACAACTAGCAATATTCCATGGGGCTTTTTGATCATTACCCGCAACATGCTCATATTTTTTGGTGAGATGTTCATTTTTTCAATAGGCAAGGCGCCACCTGAGGCCAATATCCGCATGACCACGCCTTCGCCGGCTACTGTGGGTATTGTCGCGACCCGAACTTCAACCAATTGGCCAGACATTTTAAATGCCAACTTGCCATCTTGAGGGACACGCTTTTCTGCGATGTTCAAGTTTGACATGATTTTTATACGGGCAATGACCGCACTATGGTGGGACGCTGGAACTTGTGTAATATCTCGACAAACACCGTCGATACGCATTCGTACCCGAGTTGGACCGTTCTTTTCTGGATCCACATGAATATCTGACGCATTTAGTCGTTTTGCGTCGTGCAGAACACGACTAACCAAACGTACCACTGCAGGAGCATCATCCGACATCTCCTCACTGGTATCATCTAATTCTTCACTACTGGTACCAATTTCGTCCAGTATTTCATCCATCTCGCCTGGCGTACCACCACCACCGCCTGCCCCTAAATATTGTAAAACTTGATTGGGCAAGCCTACGGAGATTTCATAACTGTCTATCCCTAATGCGCTTTCAATTTCCATCAAAAGTGCAGCATTGTTAGGTTCTGCCATTAAAACTATCGGGTTTTCAGAGGCGTCTGCTAACACCACAACGTAGTTTCGTTTTAAATAAGACAGGTTTAATTTATTGCCACTTTGTAATACGTGATATTTCTCAGGAAGATAACTAATATAAGGAACTTGATAGTGAACTGATAATGCATTACCCAATTCATCTTCAGGGATACGGGCTTCTGATACCATGCGTTGGATTAACTGGCGGATATCTTTACTGGATTCAGTAAATTGTTTGAGATCTTTTTCAGACATCAATTTGCGATGAACAAGATAATCAAACGGATTAGTGGTGCCACCTAACTCATAACGAAATTTATTGCCTAATATTTCTGACAACGAATTCGCTAAGCGCAGGTCGGCATCACCAAAGGAACCTACTTTTTTATTAATAATCTGCATTACGCCCATCAACACGCCGGCGTTCAAAATCGGCACACAAATGATATTTTCAGTTTTAAAGGAACTGTTTTTATCAAATTTGTCGGCAAACTTTAGGCGAGGATGTATTTCCGCGAGCTCTTGCGCATTATAAGGATCACTAATCAATAATGGTTTTTGACTCAGTGCAACATACCCAGCTATGGACTGGGGACTGATAGGAACTTTAATTTGAAGTGTCTCTTTACCCGTTTTAAAACGGGCAACCAAGTCTTGATGTTGACGCCTGCGTTGAAAAATACTCATACGCTGCGCTTCAAACAAATTCAGAATAATCGGTTCCAATTGCTGATAAGCATCCATCAATGAAGGATGTGCTTCTAACAATCTGTCTATTTTTTGAAGAGTCTCTTCAATCACAAGTTCTGTTGCCATCTACTACGGTCAGTGTCATTACTTATTCCCTAACTATAACTGAGTGTAATCATTAACAAAACCTAAGATTTAGATTGCTTCTTATCGGACTCGCTTGGTTTCACATTTTGGTTGAATAAAAAGCCCATAATGCTTAACAGCATTGCGCCATGCATAATAGGATTTGCGAGTATATCAGTTCCTTGTCCATACCAGTCACCGATTGCCTGTATGAAGGCGAATCCAATCGCTATATAAAATATCCAATTTATAAAGGTGATTAATTTAGGTGGCATATTATTAGCCTTCATTGCTATCTGTTTTTGAGGATTTTTCTGTTGTGTACTCATTGAACAAAAAACCGCAGATGATATAGAGCAAAGCGGTTTGTAAATTGGGATTAGTTGACATATCAATATCATTCACAATCCAACTATAAGTCGCACTCCAGAGATTAGTAGCTATCATAAAAAATAAAATAGCATTGGCGAATATTATAAATTTACGGTCCATAACACTTCCTTAAAAATTTTTGTTTTATAAAAAATAAAAGGGGAGGCATATCCCCTTCTATCATTGAGCTAAATCAGTGGAATAAGTTATATATGGAGATCCCAAGTTGGTAACCAGCTTTTCCTCCGAACACATACCCAACACCGTAGCCGATAGCGTAACCTGTGACTTCGTTGTCGGGCATTCCTCCTGAAACTTCTACTAATTCAATTTTATTTAATTCGATCATAAAAGCTCCTTTTAATTAATGAGTAGCATCATACCAACCGAAACCAAGCCCTCTGCCAAATGCCATGAGCCCCGGTAGGCTGTTAATATAGCCTACCGCTGACATGCCGGCGCCAAAAGCCACAACTAAAGGGGCTACACCACCATTCACTTCTTCTAATTGCATTACATTCAATTCTCGCATTTGCGAATTCCTTTTGATTAATTAAAATTCGTCGTATGGCTAAACATCGCCTACGAACTCTTTATTGCGCTAATGTGGTTGTTAATACTTTCCTACATCAATGCAATAACAAAAGGTTAGTGAAATGGTAACTAAAATACACCTGTCCCTTGGTACAGTTTTTTATCGCTATTATTTCTCTTAATTGTTGTACTTATAAAAAAACCTTCTAAACTCGACTTTTATTAGTAATAGGCGTTGCAATAAATCTTCATACATGTATAATTCGCGCCCACTCGCCCTGATGGGTAGTGATTTCAGCCCTATCAATAATTAACCATGTAAGTGGAGAGTTTGAGAAAAAGCTGAAATATTATGAACAAGACCCCAATTGTGGGTCATCGGTTTACATGCATCCTCCCACCTAATGAAAGGTTGGTGTGGATGGTTTTTTTTGTTCTTTCGATTGGAGCTTAATCGATGCCAAATCAAAGAATTCGTATTCGTTTGAAAGCGTTTGATCACAAGTTGATCGATCAGTCTACGGCTGAAATCGTTGAAACTGCGAAACGTACAGGTGCTCAGGTTAGCGGTCCTATTCCACTACCTACTCGCAAGGAACGCTATACAATATTGGTTTCACCTCACGTGAATAAAGACGCACGTGATCAGTATGAAATCCGTACACATAAGCGTTTGGTAGATATCATTGAACCAACTGATAAAACAGTTGATGCATTGATGAGATTGGACTTGGCTGCCGGTGTTGATGTTCAAATCAGCCTGGGCTAACAAGAGAGGGTTTTAACAATGGCGATTGGTCTTATCGGTCGTAAAGTAGGAATGACGCGTATCTTCACTGAAGATGGTGTTTCAATTCCTGTGACTGTTATAGAAGCGACCCCAAACCGTGTGACTCAGTTACGTACTGAAGAAACAGATGGGTATCGCGCGCTACAAGTAACCGCTGGTGATAAAAAAGCAAACCGCGTTAATAAAGCTTCAGCAGGTCATTTTGCTAAAGCTGGCGTGGAAGCGGGCCGTGGTTTATGGGAGTTTCGTTTAGACAGCAACGAAGGCGAAGGTATTGAAGTAGGCAGTGAAATTACTGTTGAAATCTTTGCTGAAGCTACAAAAGTTGATGTTGCAGGAACTTCTAAAGGTAAAGGTTTTGCCGGTGCTATCAAACGTTGGAACTTTAGTCACCAACGTATGACACATGGTAACTCTTTGTCTCACCGTGCTCCTGGTTCGATTGGCCAAAACCAATCTCCAGGTAAAGTTTTCAAAGGGAAGAAAATGGCTGGCCAATTAGGCAATAAAGCTGTGACTACTCAATCTTTGGAATTAGTACGTGTTGACGCAGAGAACAACCTTCTTCTAATCAAAGGTGCAGTACCTGGTGCTCCAGGCAGTGACGTTATCGTCAAGCCTGCAGTTAAAGCGTAACGTCTGGGAGTTAAGTGATGGAATTAGTATTGAAAGACGCGAATAGCGCTCTTGAAGTCTCCGAAGCAACCTTTGGACGTGATTTTAACGAAGCGCTAGTACACCAAGT
Organism: Aliiglaciecola lipolytica; assembly: GCF_018860635.1. GTDB lineage: Bacteria > Pseudomonadota > Gammaproteobacteria > Enterobacterales > Alteromonadaceae > Aliiglaciecola > Aliiglaciecola lipolytica_A. The sequence continues at coordinate 144,653 of NZ_JAHKPT010000025.1, read as the reverse complement.
AGTAGTGGCTTACGGTGCAGGTGCCCGTCAGGGTTCTAAAGCACAAAAAACACGCTCTGAAGTTAGAGGCGGTGGCAAGAAGCCTTGGCGTCAAAAAGGTACAGGTCGTGCCCGTGCTGGTACAATCCGCAGCCCAATTTGGGTTGGTGGTGGCCGTGCGTTTGCAGCCAAACCTCAAGATCACAGTCAAAAAGTAAATAAAAAGATGTACCGTGGAGCTATTCGTAGCATCCTTTCTGAATTGGTACGTCAAGATCGCTTGATTGTGGTAGAAAAATTTGGTGTTGATGCACCTAAAACAAAAGCATTGATTGCTAAGCTTGACGAACTTGAGCTTAACGACGTGTTAATCGTAACGTCAGAAGTAGAAGAGAACTTGTTCTTAGCTGCTCGTAACTTGTATAAAGTTGACGTTCGTGATGTTCAAGGCATTGACCCAGTAAGCTTAATTGCATTCGAAAAAGTGTTAATCACTGCCGATGCAGTTAAACAGCTAGAGGAGTCGTTAGCATGATCTCTGAAGAGCGTTTACTTAAGGTGCTTTTAGCACCGCATGTTTCTGAAAAATCAACCATGGCTGCTGAAGGCAACAACGCTGTTGTTTTCAAAGTCGTAAAAGACGCAAACAAAGCTGAAATCAAAGCTGCAGTTGAAAAACTGTTTGAAGTTGAAGTTAGCAGTGTTCGTACCTTAAACGTGAAGGGTAAAACCAAGCGTCACGGTCAGTCTTTTGGTAAGCGTAACGACTGGAAAAAAGCATACGTTGTGCTTAAAGAAGGTCAAGACATCGACTTCGTCGGTGGCGAAGCTTAAGAAGGGGATTTGATATGCCATTATTAAAAGCTAAGCCGACTTCTGCTGGTCGTCGTCACGTAGTTCAGGTTACAAACCCTGATCTACATAAAGGCGCACCTTACGCACCATTGCTTGAGAAAAACAGCAAGTCTGGTGGTCGTAACAACAATGGTCGCATTACTGTGCGTCACATTGGTGGTGGTCACAAACAGCATTATCGTTTAATTGACTTCAAACGTAACAAAGATGGCATTCCAGCCAAAATTGAACGTTTGGAATACGATCCTAACCGTTCAGCTAATATTGCACTTGTGCTTTATGCTGATGGTGAGCGTCGTTATATTCTTGCTCCGAAAGGTGCTCAAGCTGGACAACCTATACAGTCTGGCGCTGATGCTCCGATCAAAGCGGGTAACGCCATGCCAATGCGCAACATCCCAGTAGGTACAACTGTACACGCTATTGAGATGAAGCCTGGTAAAGGTGCTCAAATTGCTCGTTCTGCAGGACAATATGCACAAATATTAGCGCGTGCCGAAGGTTATGTAACACTTCGTCTACGTTCTGGTGAAGTACGCAGAGTTCTAGCTGATTGCCGCGCCACTATTGGTGAAGTTGGTAACGCTGAACACATGCTACGTTCACTGGGTAAAGCTGGTGCAACACGTTGGCGCGGTGTGCGTCCAACAGTTCGTGGTGTAGCCATGAACCCAGTAGATCACCCACATGGTGGTGGTGAAGGTCGTACCTCTGGTGGCCGTCATCCAGTTTCACCTTGGGGTGTACCAACTAAGGGTAAGAAAACCCGTAGTAACAAGCGTACCGATAAACTTATCGTACGTCGTCGTAACAAGTAACAGCGAGGATTCACCATGCCACGTTCTCTCAAGAAAGGTCCATTTATTGACCTGCACTTGCTGAAGAAGGTAGAGGCTGCAGTGGAAAAGGGCGAAAAGAAACCAATTAAGACTTGGTCTCGTCGCTCCATGATCATCCCAGATATGATTGGGTTGACCATTGCGGTCCATAACGGTCGCCAGCACGTACCTGTTTTCGTCTCTGACGAAATGGTTGGCCATAAGTTGGGCGAATTTGCTCCAACGCGTACTTACCGCGGCCATGTCGCGGATAAGAAAGCGAAGAGATAAGAGGAAAAATTATGGAAGCTTTAGCTAAACATCGTTTTGCCCGTTCTTCGGCTCAAAAAGCACGCTTGGTTGCAGATCAAATTCGCGGTTTACACGTTGAAAAGGCGCTTGAAGTTCTGACTTATAGTCCGAAGAAAAGTGCTGCTCTAGTCAAAAAAGTACTAGAGTCTGCGATTGCGAACGCTGAACACAATGAAGGCGCAGACATCGATGAGTTGACTGTCGCAAAAATCTTCGTTGATGAAGGCCCAACTATGAAGCGTATCAAGCCAAGAGCCAAAGGCCGAGCTGATCGTATCTTTAAACGCAGCAGTCATATCACTGTTGTAGTAGCGGACTAGGAGATTAGAAATGGGACAGAAGGTACATCCTACAGGTATACGCCTGGGTATCAGCAAACCATGGACGTCTACTTGGTACGCTAACACAGCGGAATATGCAGACAACCTGTTTAATGATCACCAGGTACGTAAATACCTGACTAAAGAATTGAAAAACGCGTCTCTTTCAAAAATCGTTATCGAGCGCCCAGCAAAAAGCATACGTGTGACTATTCACACAGCTCGCCCTGGTGTTGTAATCGGTAAGAAAGGCGAAGATGTAGAGAAGCTTCGCAAATTTGTATCTAAGCTAGCCGGTGTGCCAGCTCAGATCAATATTGCTGAAGTGCGTAAACCTGAACTAGATGGCCAGCTTGTTGCTGACAGTATTTCTAGCCAATTAGAACGTCGCGTAATGTTCCGTCGTGCTATGAAGCGTGCTGTACAGAATGCAATGCGTCTTGGCGCTAAAGGTATCAAGGTTGAAGTAAGCGGTCGTTTGGGCGGAGCAGAAATTGCACGTTCAGAATGGTATCGTGAAGGTCGTGTACCACTACACACTTTCCGTGCTGATATCGACTATGCAACTTCAGAAGCTTTGACTACTTACGGCATCATTGGCGTAAAAGTTTGGATCTTCAAAGGTGAAGTACTAGGCGGATTGCCTCTTACGCAAGAGCAACCTGCTCAAGCACCTAAGAAGAAAGGCCGTTCTGCTAAGCGTGAGGGCTAATAATTATGTTACAACCTAAACGTATGAAATTCCGCAAAATGCATAAAGGTCGCAACCGCGGCATGGCAGTTGCGGGCGGCAAAGTTAGCTTTGGTACTTACGGATTGAAATCAATTGGCCGTGGTCGTATGACCGCTCGTCAAATTGAAGCAGCCCGTCGTGCTATGACTCGTCACGTTAAACGTCAAGGTAAAATTTGGATTCGAGTTTTCCCTGACAAGCCAATTACTGAGAAGCCTCTAGAAGTGCGTCAAGGTAAAGGTAAAGGTAACGTTGAGTACTGGGTATGCCAAATTCAACCGGGCCGTGTGTTATATGAGATGGAAGGTGTTCCAGAATCATTGGCTCGCGAAGCGTTTGAATTGGCAGCGGCTAAATTGCCATTTAAAACAACCTTTGTAACTCGGACGGTGATGTAATGAAAGCTGAACTGAAAGCCAAAAACGTAGAAGAATTGAACGCAGAGTTGTTAAACCTTCTTCGCGAACAGTTTAACCTACGTATGCAGCACAGCACTGGACAGTTGGAAAAGACTGACCAGCTACGTAAAGTGCGTCGTAACATTGCGCGTGTTAAAACCATTCTGACTGAAAAGGCTGATAGCTAATGACTGAACAACAAATTCGTACAGTTCGCGGTCGTGTGGTAAGCAACAAGATGGATAAAACCATTACTGTTGTTGTTGAACGTTTCGTAAAACACCCTATTTATGGGAAGTTCCAAAAGCGTTCGACTAAACTTCACGCCCATGACGAAACTAACCAGTGTAACGAAGGTGACGTAGTAACTATTACTGAATGTCGTCCTTTGTCAAAGTCTAAAAACTGGACTTTGGTTGACGTAGTGACTAAAGCTACTGCTATTTAAGTAGAGCTTTACGTAAAATTAGAAAGCCGCTCATTGAGCGGCTTTTTTGTTTTCGGCTTATATTAAAAAATGACCATCAAACTGCCTATTATTAATATAAGTGTAAAATTGGACAAGACTATGGCTATACTGTGGAGGTCTTAAATTTAAAATAATTATATGATTAAAGCTGTTCAAATAATGATGATGCTGATTGTCGCCACATCGCCTTTGCCCGTCATGGCAGACACCTTTGTATCCCACTGCCGAGATTTTCCGCCGGAATTATATTTTGATGGTAAAAAGTGTATAGGTGTTATTCCTGAGCTAGTTGAAGACGTTCTCAACGAGTTAGGTCACGATATAGATTGGATTTATGCACCGTGGATACGATCAATGAAAGAGGCCAGACGCGGTAATGTTGATTTGTTAGTTCGACATTCTATGACCGAGCAGCGTCTGGCTGTTTTAAAGCCGATTAATTACGGGATTAGAAAAAGAACTCTGTCTTTTTTTAAATCCAATGAATTTAAAGGTGATATAACCTCCTACGAAGATTTACAACACGTCAAATTGGGCGCGATTCGTGGTGTTTTTTACTCAGCCGAATTTTCTAAACTTAACCAAGATAAGCTGATATTGGTCGGCAGGACTGAGCAATTAATCGGCATGTTAGAGATGGCAAGAATTGATGTTGTAGTAACTTCACCGTCACACAATATCGATTTATTTGAAGGCCGTTTCGAAAAGGTGTCCTTTGAAGATGCTTTTTTAAATTATTATTACATTAGTATTCCTAGAAATTCTAAAGCAATCCGCTTTTATGATGATATAGCCCGAGTTATGCTTAAGTACCGAAAGACAGGTCAAGTTAATCGGTATTTTCAGAAATATGGGGTATCTGTACCCGAACAAATTTTTTCTGAAAAAGAGGATAAACCATACTAAAATTTCATTCTGAACATCGCATAGTTTTACAATGTTCGTACACTATTATCACTATCTTCAGGAGTTGTCGGCTCACAACAAATATTTAATCTTGGTTTTGCTGTAGATTGTGTAAGGAATCAAATCGAAATACGAATATTATGGGTACTATCTATATCCATGGCTTCCCTTTTGGGCGAGATAGCAAGTTCGATAAAAGTTTGCTTCTGAGCTTTTAATCTATATAGTCCAACTAAATTTTGTGATTAAATTAAAGTTAGCGTTTTTGTCGTTCGAGGTTTTAGAAGTGCTAAAGTGTTTCAGTAAAATATTGCTTGTTGGCAGTTTAATCTTTTGGGGAACGCTTAATGCCAGCCCAAATTCAGTTCAAAAAAATGGCGCAAGCAAAATTCTATTTGCGATAAATGATCCAGGTTCACCACCGTATTTATATTTTGATGATGAAAATCGCCGATACCAAGGAATCATTGTAGACTTTTTCAACAGTTTTACAGAAGAAAACAGATTTGATGTACAGTTTTTAGATTCTAGTAGAGCCAGAAACGAATACTTGGTTTTAAATGGAAAAGCTGATCTTTTTCTATCAAGTCCAGTGTGGTTAGATAATCCTGACGAAGTCCTATATAGCGATGATTTGATACTTCACAAAACTTTTTTGTATTCTGTGAATCAATTTAGTCAGCCATTCTCATTGTCTACCTTACCTAAATCATTAATTTGTGCACGCAGGGGATATATATATCCATCCTTAACTCAGTTATTCAAGGATAAAAAACTTATAAGGGTAGATTCAAGTTCACAAATAGCTATCGCCAATATGCTAGTGAAAGGCCGTTGTGATTATGCTGTTATGAATGAGTACAATGCCAACGCTGTACTCAACCAGAAGCAATTTTGTGATACTACTTTTTATCAATCACCTAATTCTATTCATGAAGCTCCGATAGCCTTCGTGATAAATAAACAACGAAGCGATATTATTTCCAACTTGAATCAGCAATGGCGTATTTTTCAAAATTCCGGTCAGTTGAGTGATTCGATTCGCTTTCACGGTGGAGCTACTGAATTAGCATCTAAAACAAGCTGTTAGCATCTATGGGCAATTACTTTGTTAGACTAGACTACGCCATTGATTTTCTACCAAATAAAACTTGATACTCCAATAAGACAGAATAATATTGCAGCTGCTATGTGGACAGCCTTCACAGGCAGTCTTTGCATTAGTTTCTTACCTAAAAATATAACCGGCACATTGGCAATTAACATTCCTAAGGTTGTCCCTGCAGTAACCAGCCATATAGATTGATACTGCGCACCTAACAACACGGTTGCTACTTGTGTTTTATCACCAATTTCGGCAATAAAAAACAAAATAAAGGTCGCGATAAATGCCCCATATTTATCAAACTGATTTGTTGTTTCTTCGTCTTTATCGGGGATTAACAGCCACAGACCGACGGCGATAAAACTAGCCCCAATAATCCAATTTGCGATGTCAGAAGACAAAAAGTTGCCGATGTATAAGCCAAACCAGGCGGATATACCGTGATTGATCAAAGTGGCTATAATTATTCCAGCTACGAGCGCGCTTTTATTTCGAAATTTAATTGTTAGGAGTAATGCAAGTAGCTGGGTTTTATCGCCTATTTCGGCAAGGGAAACGGTTAAAGTTGAAGTGAAAAAAGCTTCCATAAATGATTCTCTGCGGGGTAAAAAAAGGTACAAAACCATCCGCCCGCTAGTCGAATAGTCTTGCACCTCAGGTCTTGCCGATATCCTAGTGGATACAAATCTACCACGTGCCGCTTTCGCACAATTATGTTGACAGATTTACTCAATGAATTGAGCAGGCTACTCCCCCGAAGCGATAATTGAATTTTAATTTGTTACACATAAATTGCAATGGCTTTTTTTATATTGTTTGAAATTCCTCATTGCTGTAGTTTGCACTTCTTTTTATGCTTAAAAAATATTCTAATTACTTGTTTTTAATCTTTATTTATTTTATCGTTTCAGCCTACTTTCAATAAATTACTCTACTGAATTCGCCTTTCAAGAATGGAAAAAAGAAAGGAAAAGAGCAAGGAAAAGAACTTTGTTAAAACAACGTGGTTTTACACTCATAGAACTCATCATTGTCATTGTGATATTAGGGATTTTAGCGGTTACCGCTTTGCCACGTTATATCAACTTGTCTGATGACGCGAATCTTGCCGTTATGAAAGGTGAGACGGCGGCGTTTAAGTCTTCTGTTGATTTGGTCCGCAATACTTACTTGGTAAGGAAAACGAGTCCGATAGTTGTGCACGGCTCAACTGTTGAAATTGATAGCACCTCCGAATGGCCTACTGGCACCGGTGTCGGAACGGCTCTGTGTATTAGTTTGTGGGATAGTTTGATGGAAGATGCAGCAACCATGAACGCAATTAGTAACAGCAGCCCCCAAGTCACTGGGTGGAGTGCGATTGGATTAAGCAATGTGTGTATTTATGGGAAAAAATACAACGACAGTACCTTTGCGTCTGGTGATCTTCCGCACTTTGCATATTTTATTAATGATGTAGCTGGTATAACTTTATTGGGTCAGACATATGCCGGCTCAGCAGGTGAAATTCAAAAAGTTAATATGTAGACCAGATACTCACTATGGTGCGCCTAAGCGCAATCAGTATTAAGACGATTTAGCCGACACTGCCGCAATAACGCCTTGCCTATAATTATCGGTTTTTCTATGATTATCTCGAATTCATGCCTTTCCAGTAACAAACAAGTTTAGCATTCACACATCCAAGCTTTAGGATATCTACACGCTTTTCATAAGGGCAATAATGTTCTCAAAAGCCACTTTGATTGTACTTTCTAAACCTAAATTAGTATTTATGTGTTGCTTATTTTGCACGAATAAACAACTATTTACGTATCTGTTTTTTTAAGCATATAGTGGGCAGTTACCATTTATGACGTTGCGCTCAATTAATATTCCACCTCTACTGGCAATAATGCTTATGTTCTGTAGTTTTTTAGTCAGAGCAGAAACTGCGTTTTTCTTTCAACATGCTGATAATCAAACTCCTTTTTCACAAATACACGCCACATTAGTAAATCGTATTGCTGATTCTGCAACCGTTGAAGAGCAGGTGAAAAACAATTTCTCTTTGGCATCGTTGTTATTGCAATTTGATCGGGTTGAGTTGCTAACCGAAGTGTTAGATGAGTTGGCTGAGCTGGGTGTAGGCCAATCCAATGATGTGAATTCACTCAAGTGGCAGATATTTAGGGGGTATAGTTACTTTTCATTAAGTCAATATGTTGCTGCAGATACCTCTTTTAACCAAGCGAAAGACATACTGGATATTTTAAACATCGCAAATAAACAGCAACCTGAGTTGATTTATCTTGCTGCCGTATTGACCATGTACAGCGGTATCAATGATGGGTATTTGCAACGTTACACTAAGGCTACTGAATCACTGTCTGAGGTGAACCATATTGCCAACGCTAATAATTGGTCGATACTTTCTGGGCTATCTCTGTACTACAGTGGCGATGTAAATTACGAGCTGAAAAATTACGAACAAGCTGAAGTTTTTTATCGATTATCTAAACAAATGTTTGCCGAACATGACACCATATTTAGGGCCATCTCATTAATGAGTGAAGGGCAAATGATCAATATTGTAGGCGACCGAAAACAGGCATTCTTTTTATTGGATAATGCAATTCAGGTATTTGTCAAAATGGAAGATATTTCTTCTTTGGCGTATGCCTACCTGCTTAAATCGTATTTTCACAGTAAAGATGGTAATGATACCGAAGCCTTGAGGTGGATTGGCGAATCTGTGACTTTACGGGAAGAATTGAACAACCCAGTCACTATCGCTAACTCTTACGTGCATTACAGTTCAATTTTAAACGCTAATGGGTTTCTTGACCGAGCTTTAAGTTACGCTGAAAAAGCTGCGTTAATGGCTGCCGAAACCGATGATTTAGCAGGCCAATGGGATGCATTTAATCAATATGCAAGAATACTAAACGAAAAAGGTGAATTTCAGAAGGCCTACGATTATATGTATAAGTCGGAACGTGCTCTTTTGGCCAAAGCTCGATTAGATATTACAAGTCAAACCGCAAGATTAAACAGTGAATTTAATTTGGCACAACAACAACTGGAAAATCAGTTTTTAGACGAAAAGAATGAATTGTTACAAACCCAGTTAGAACAGCAAACGCAATTGCAAAAAAGACAGCAATGGATAGTCCTTGGTTTAGTGGTTTTTACCGTTATTGTGATGTTATTTCTTGCGATAATATACCAGCTTTATCGCAAAAATAAACGCCTAGCCATATTGGATAATCTGACTGGATTACGCAATCGCAGGAGTATCTTGGAATCCGGGGAGCAGGCCTTTGCTATTAGTAAACGTTACAAACAGAACTTATGTGTACTGATGCTCGACGTGGATAATTTCAAATTAGTAAATGACAATTACGGACACGCTGAAGGAGATAAAGTGCTGAAGTTCGTTGCTTCAATTTGCAAAGAGGCATTACGGGCTTCCGACTATGTAGGGCGAATTGGTGGTGAAGAGTTTCTATTCGTTTTACCAAATAGCAGTGAAAAAGAAGGCAATCAATTAGCCAAACGTCTTTTCCAAAATATTCAAGAGCACATCTCACAAGCGGGTTTAAAAGTGGGCGAGGTTACTTTTAGTCTTGGTTTGGCGGCAAACTTTGAGCAGTGCAATGACTTTCTTGAGCTCGCCAGCTTAGCTGACGCAGCACTTTATGAAGCCAAAGCCAAAGGTAAGAATCAGGTGCAAACATACACAGATGAGATGCAGTTTAAACACAAAGTAGAACCTACGGGCTAATTTGACTGTTACTTGCTTGATGGAATAACTGATTCAAAATGCGGCCTGAGTTAACCAGATTGTCTGGCCTACTAGGCAGTCAGAATCCCAACATTTTGCATACGTCAGAAACAAAATACCGTCTTTGTCCACTTCAAAATAAATATTAAGTCGACAAGACGGTAAGTATGATAATGATGCACAGTTAGCCTACAAGTTTACAATCAAGTAGGTTGCCAACTACTATCTTAGAGTTGCTCTAAGCATCCATGCGGTCTTTTCATGTACACGCATTCTATCTGATACCAATGCTGCAGAAGATTCGTCATCTGCATCTTGAGCTACTTTAAGGGCCTCTCTACAAGTTTTAACCACTTGCTCATGACCCTGCAATAGAATTTTAACCATTTCTTCTGACGCGGGGACGCCATCGACTTCTTTAATTGCGCTCAGTTTTGCAAACTCTTTATAGGTCCCTGGTGCAACCATACCCAAAGTCCGGATCCGTTCTGCTATATCATCAACAGCAACCGCTAACTCAGTATAATGTTCTTCAAACATCAAATGTAACTCTCTGAATTGAGGACCCGTCACATTCCAGTGAAAATTATGGGTTTGGAGATACAAGGTATAGCTATCTGCCAGTAACTTTTTCAAACCTTCAGCGATTTGATTACGATCTGTTTCATTAATACCAATGTCAATTTTCATAATTTCTCCTTGTTATCTAAGAATCTGCTAATCAGTATAGTCGTTTAGAAAATTTTGTATAATTAGTTTTATCGATTGAGTATATCGCTTCACTATATCAATCTCTCAATATATAAACGTTTAATGTCAGAAAAAGTTCAACCGTCAAATTTATTATTATTAATCAATTGGTTGGATAACAAAGCTAGCTGTAGCTCAACTCGTTTAACTTCTCTGAGTACAGACAATCGATTTAATTCCATGAACAACCATAAGCGCATAGCTGCGAAGATGATAAAAGCCACAAGTGTTCCAAGCAGCCAGTGTAATTTAATTCCAATATTTTGTTCATTGAATAGATTAAACCCGAAATAAATTGCCAATCCTATGAATATAACTTGCAGGGAAATAATCGCGATGGCCGTAAATTTGAATGTCCCTTTAAAGCTTCGACCAATAAGTTGCAATGTATTTGCTTCTTGTTCAGATACCTTTTCAGCATTGCTTTGTTGTTGCATGGCCGCTAAAATTTTTTGATTAATATCACTCATTTTAATGTCCTTTATTGCTTAGTTTAAGTTTTTGTCGAATCCCATGCAGCCTCGATTTCAATGTACCTACCGGGAGTCCGACAATATGGCTAATCTCGGTTAGCGTAAACTCTTCAAAATAGTGTAAGTACACTAACTGGTATGCGTTGTTATCTAGATTAGAAAGATCAACTTCTGGTGTGTTGTCTAGCAACTCAACTTTCTCGATTTCAAGGTATTGACTTGCTTCAAGTGCACGGGCTTTGTGACGCTCTTTTTGTAAATGTTTGATGGAATCAGCGCACTTGTTTTGTAGTATTTTAAAAATCCATTTAGGAAAAGCCGCAGGATCTTTAATTTTTTTAATATTCCTGCACATATCAAGCAACGCGTTTTGGATTGCATCATTTGCTAAGTGTTCGTCTTCCAGAAGTCTTGACGCATAACCAATTAATTTGGGATACCAGACACGAAGCAACTGTTCGAGTGCTTTTTCATCGCCCATTTGAGCGTTTATGACTAACCACTCAGTTAAAACTGTTTCACTATTTCTTTTCATACTTTATAGGTCTGTCAATAAGCTCAAGCGGTTCAGTATTTCTTTAATCTTTCGTGATTCGCCCGCGATACTTTTGTGATAAATCATTCGTAATCTGACAATTGCTAGTAGTTATCCCTCATTGCTTGACGATTAGTAGTGAATTTATTAATGCCAATGTTTCTATCTCTAACATTAATAAGACAAACGAAAGGGATGTAAGCCACGGGAACGCTTTAATTATTGTTTCAAAAGCGTGTTTACTTAGAATATTGGAAGATCATAATTATGAAAACATTAAACAAAGGAATTATCACTACTGCTTTGGGGGCATGCCTAAGCCTCTCAGCCAATGCTACAACTATTCAGGTGCAGGTTAGCAGTTTATTTGACGATGGAGGTTTAGCTATGACGCCAGTCTGGTTAGGCTTTCATGACGGTATGTACGATGCTTTTGACGCAGGCTCTGTGGCGTCTTCGTCATTACAAAGTTTAGCGGAAAATGGCATGACTGCGGGGATTGAAGCGGATTTTGCAATGAGTAACCCAATGGGAGTTCAAAGTGTGTTAGCCGCTCCCACTGGTGCGGCGCCCGTTTTTGAGCCGGGTGAAACGGCAACTAGCGGATTGTTAGAAATAGAAGCGATGAGCAGTGGTTATTTCAGCTTCTTATCCATGCTTATTCCTACAAACGATGCGTTCATTGGCAATGACAACCCAATGGCATATTCACTATTCAATGACGATGGTAACTTTGTAGGATTGGACATCTTAGTGCTAGGTTCATCAGTCTACGATTCTGGTACTGAATTAAACCGAGGATTTGGTGCGCCTTTCTTGCAAGGAGCTGAGGCCGAAGCACGTCAAAACGAAAATGGGGTGGTCACCTTTCACAACGGACTTGAAGTCTTACCCGGAGGATTAGCAATCATCGGTGGAACTACTGCCACAGGTTATACTCTAGACCAAGCTGCTGCCGATTTTACAGCATCTGGTTTTGAAGTGGCACGCATCACCGTATCACAAGTTCCGGAGCCTGCAACGCTGGGCTTTTTTGCTATCGGATTATTGGGTTTGATGGCTCGGATTAAACGTAAATTAGCTGACTAATATTATCTGCTGCTGCGCACTTGGGTGGCAGCTTTTCGCATATCCTGAATCCAAAATTATTTTTCAACTTATAAGTTGGCGTTAGCGGTTTACGCGAGGCTCAGCACTGCTCTATCCTTTTTATTTGCTAAATCCCATCAACACCTTGTTACATCTTGAATTTGCAGGTCACCAGTGAGGCATCACAATAGTACCCACATGCAAATTTTATGGGGAAATTTGATGGATACCATTTCAGCAATAGTTGTTGAAGATAAAGCCGTTATAGATAGATGCTTGACGCCTCGTTTAACGGCATTCGAAAACATTAACGTATTAGCCCATTGTGATAATCAAAAGTGTGGCTATAGCTATATTCTTGATTACCAGCCTGATGTCGTGTTTGTTGATATCGAAATGCTTGGCGCAAGTGGTATTGAACTGCTAGATAAGCTCAATGGAGCAATAGTACCACTACCTAAAATTGTTTTTGTCGCAGCATCTAGCGAGTTTGCGATGCAAGCGTTTGAATACAAGGTGTTTGATTATTTATTAAAACCCATCTCCAATTGCCGTCTTAAGGCTTGTTTAGATAGGCTAGGAAATGCATTGTTAGAGAATCAAGCGTTGCTTGCGCAAACTAAACTTAATCAATTGTTGTGTAGTAAAACCGGTAAGTCGTTGGATGGTTTTATGCAATGCCTAGAACATTCGAAGCAAGCTACACTAACGGATTTGCAACAAACTATTTCAATTAAAAGCGGCACTCAATGGTTACGGATCAAGCTAGAAAACATTTTGTGGATTGAAGCCGCTGGTGACTATATGTGTATCCATACTCTTGATGAGACACATATAGTGCGTAAAACACTTCGCCAATTTGAAGCCGAATTGGATAAAAGGTGTTTTCCAAGGATCAATCGGTCAAGCATTATAAATTTGAACCAGATTACACATCTAACCCCTAATTCAAATGGCGAATATATGGCCAGATTAGTCTCTGGCGTTGAGCTCAAGGTAAGTCGTAAATACAAGCTTAAACTGAGCGCACTAAATTTAAATTGATTTAGCGACAAATTTATCGGAATTATAGCAACTGCTATTAACAGGAAGGGGAGGTGAATTAACCGCGTATTATGTCGTAAACGTCAAATAAGCTAACATTCCACTTTGCTAGCTGAATTGCGACTGTTTTAGGATGACAGAGGCTAATGAATTTGCGTAATATTGCTTTCGACACTGTCATTCTGGCCTAGTAGATTACAATAGTTCAATGGCTAGAGCTTGAAGTAAACTGAAATTGATAAGGTTTTTATGCCAAACCATCTGTCTATACGGTCGTACAGTACTAAGCCAACTAATCATAGCCACACATTCAATCAATTGGTTTTGCCTCTCAGAGGCGTTATCAACATTAAAGTAGGTAACTTTAACGGCAAGGTAGCGCCAGGTGAGTGTGTCGTTGTGAAAGCCAATGAATCTCATCTTTTTACGGCAAATACTGAAGCTAGGTTTGTAGTCGCTGATATGCAAGTTCTGCCAAAAAACCTGGAACTGTCAGAACAGGTTGTTTTTACAATTAATTCAAGTCTTATCAGTTATTTAGGATTTGTCGAGAATCAACTTGAATACCAGCTAAGCCCGTCTCTTGAGCAAGCGATGTACGAAACTTTCTTTCTTATATTGAGTGAACAAGCTTTACTACCAAAAGTGGATAGACGAATTGGCGCTACTATTGCCTACATAGAACAGAATATTGCCAACAAACTACAAATTAAACACTTGGCTAAAATTGCATGTTTGAGTGAAACACAACTTAAAAAATTGTTTAAGCAGCAGACTGGTACTACTGTAATGAAATATGTCACCACCTTAAGGATGGAAAAAGCTCAGGCATTACTGCGCCATACGGATTATCCTTTGCAACTAGTTGGTGAAAGGGTCGGATTTAGTGATCTTTCGAGCTTTAGCCGAAAGTTTTCAAGCTATTTTGGTCTTCCTCCAACAAAATTTAAACATTAAATTTAGTCTGCTTCGTCAAAGAAAGTGTCTTATTTGTCAAATTTTTTGAATTTTAAAGGCGTATAGTTTTACTACCATTAAATACACATTCTCACATTTTGTTATGTCTCAGCAATTCCACGTTTTTAAAAGTATTTTTGCAATAGTTATTGCTAGCTTTCTTTGGGGAACCACTGGGGTAGCAGCAAGCTATGCGCCAGATATTAACTCATTGGCGATAGGGGCTTTTTCGATGGGTATCGGCGGCGTGCTTTTGGTGTTTTCTGCCCGTTCCAAGTTACGCGCTGATTTTAGATTAATGCTCGCGTATCCCCATTTCGTGTTGTTCGGAGGCGCGTGTGTCGCGATCTACCCGTTAGCCTTTTATACCTCGATGCGATTTTCTGGTGTTGCTATTGGTACTGTCATTTCTATTGCTAGTGCACCTTTTTTTGCTGCATTGTATGAACGGGTTATTAGTAAAAAGAATATTTCTGTTCAGTGGATTGTGAGTTTTGTTATCGGCGTTATTGGAATTGTCCTGTTAGTGATTGGCAAAACTGACGGTTTAGTCACATCAACTCACCAAACCTTACAATATGTGGGGATTATTTTGGGTTTATTGGCAGGGCTAACCTATGCTGGCTATTCTTGGGCAGCTAAACATTTGATTGAAAAAGGTATTGATTCACAATCTTCGATGGCAGGGTTATTTGGCTTGGCTGCATTGTTGTTACTACCGTCTTTATGGTTTACCGGTGCTAATTTATTTTCTACCGTTACAAATACCTCGGTTGCTTTGTACATGGCCTTTTTTCCGATGTTTCTAGGGTATTTATTGTTTGGATTTGGCTTGAAACTTGTTGATGCTAGTCGCGCCACGTTAATAACGCTAATCGAGCCCTTGGTTGCTACTTTTTTAGCGGTTATCATTGTGGGAGAAGATTTTAAGTTGATTGGTTGGTTTGGTATGGGGCTGATTTCGCTGTGCCTAGCATTACAAACGGTGAAGTTTAAACTTCAGCCTCAGATGGACTCGGTGGTAATATCGAAAACTTAACATGCAGATGGTAATGTTTTCCCCATAGTGACTTCATGGTCACTATGGGAATATTTGTTCTGGTTTATTTTCCTTCATTCTCTACACTTGGTTGTTTGCGCATAGATTGGGCTATTTTTTCGCCACTTCTACCGACAACATAACCGCCTACACCTACGGTTAACAGCGTAAACAGTTCCTCTGGCAGTTCTAACATTGCCACTTTGTCGGTAAACAGATTGAGGTAAGGAAACAGAATGTAGTTATTCGCTACAATAAAAATAATCACCATCATTAAGACCGGCCGCCAATTTCTCTGTATCCAACTTTTGCCTTGAGCTTCGGCGACAATGACGGCTTGCTGAGCTTGAAGTACTTTAGTTTCATACTCTAAAACTTTGTGCTCCAACTCAATCATCTTAAGTTGTACACCAGCCCTAATTTCATCGAGTTGTTTTTTAAGTACTAAGCGTTCTTCATCTGAAGTGTGCACATTATCAATCAAATCTGCAGCTGGCTTAAAAATACCGCCAATAAATTCCATAATTCCAATAGCCATAATGACTCCTTTCTTTAGTTAGGGTGAAATTTACCGGTTATTTACTGCGACTGTTTGCCACTGTTTACAATGGCGATTGTCTTAACCTGTCCTAATATGTTTAACATTTTTTCAGATTAATTGCTGCATTTTTAAACAACTTTTGATTGTGTATAAAAATAAACGTGAATAGTTTTTACATAAGCGCTTTTGGTTTAGAGGGCTGCGCCCCCCGCATTGCGAAATGCGTTCCTAATAAAGATAGTAAACAATAACCAGCAAAATAGTAGAATCCTTGGCCTGCATTAGATAGTGTTTGTGTGCTGATATCTAACGACATTTTAAATCCGAATACCGCAAAATTATGAGAGTCAGTTGTTTCTGCGTGGTTAGTGGATAAAATAGCGAGGAAAACCGCTACAACAAACACATCAGCCATCGACCATTTCCCAATGCTTGAAACCACACTTAAAAAAGCCCGTTCTAGCCTTGTACCAGGTTGGAAATAAGCGACACAAACCATGCTCGTTTTTATCAGTGGTATCCCCACTGAAAACAGTAAAATTAGTGCCGCGACTAATATTCTTTGGTCGTGCCATAACTCATCGATGGTTGCCATTATCGATAGCTCTTTATCGACAATACTGGAGCTCAGAGTCGATCCCCCTAATGATGCAGCCATCTCCATATCTAACGAAAACATAGGTAATAATATTCCAGGGAAAAACAAACCTATTGCAAGAATATTTAGTGCAAAACCAATATGACGTTTCAAAGCATAATCCTGTGAGTGTATTCAATATGGGACAAATATACCCTAATCATTTTTGAAATCAGTTGTTGGTTTAAAAAAAATTAGATATTTATGAAAGTGATTGAATTCCGAGTCTGTTTTGACCGAAGTTGATTTAGCTGTGATGACTTTGCATCACCTAAGTTTGTTTTATATTGCTTGTAAAATTAATATCACTTGGGAGCTAGCAAGGCTGTGAATTCAGTTTGATATCTTTTGAGTTGTAATAAAAAATGAGTTTGGACCGCTATACTCTTATACTAGTTAGACTAAGACTGATTAAAGTATTGGTACTAAGGGTAATCCATTATGACTATTATACAAATAACTGAGCTATTTGGTTGGGCGTCAATAATTAATCTCGCCTATTTATTACTTGCTACATTAATTGTAACACTTATGCCTGATGCAATAGCTTCAATTCATAGTAAGGTATTCAAAGTTGAAAAAAGCACATTGCCACCTTTGTATATTAACTTTCTGAGTCTTTATAAAGTCATGACATTGGTTTTTATTGTTTCTCCGTATATTGCTTTAAAAATAATGGGGAGTTAAGCGCTAAATGAAGAAGTCCGTATTCATATTCTTAGTCTGTGGATCAATTTTTATCTTCAAAAGTGGGATAGCAAACGATGGACTTCAATTGGCAAGTCAGGAAGATTTATTGGTCGCCAAAGGTGAGCCCAATTCCCAACATGAGTTTGAAGATCAAGGAGACCTTTTTGTTCATTACTACTATCAAACTGAGAATGAGTCTTATTTGGTAGATGTTGAAACCGGTAAGGTTTGCAATGCCTATACAGGCAAAGAAGTTCGCAGTTGCTTTCCTTGTGCTGAGAATGAAGTTTCATTTAAATGCCCTTAACAAACCTATGAGATTGATATGTCGAAAACAACTAAGTATTTATTAATATCAGCGTTATTTTGCCTCGCCTTTGTCTGCTATTACGTTGGCAGTGTCATTGGCGCAATCGCATTCATTGCATTAGGCTTTTTGTTGGAGGTGGCTCTGTGGATTGGTATTTTAAAGACGTCTAAAAAACATATGTCTAACCGCTCTTGAGTCGATTTCCTGCGCTGATGTGAAGACAAAAAAATAGCACTTTAAAAGTGCTATTTTTAAGATTAAAACCTGTATTGAATCAGGCTTATTTCACTGGGAATCCGCGATCGCGCATCAGGGCTTCTACATTTGCATCTCTACCTCTAAACAAACGATAAGCTTCAGCAGGGTCCATTGCGTTTCGAATGGCGAATAAATGCTTAACTAGCTTTTCACTTAGTTCTTTGTCGTAGAATCCACCAGGTGCTTCAGCAAAGGCTTCAGCAGCATCTGAGGTTAAAACTTCAGCCCACATGTACCCGTAATAACTAGACGCATAACCTTCACTACTAAAGATGTGCCCAAATTGAGTACTACGGTGACGCATTACCATTTCTTCCGGCATGCCTAATTTCACAAGTTGTTCTTGTTCAAACTTCTGAGGATCAATCGCAGCAGGATCTGTTGTGTGATACAACAAGTCCATTATTGCAGATGCCATGTACTCAGTGGTTTTGAAACCTTCATTGAAAGTAGATGCTTTTTTGATTTTAGCTACTAACTCTTGTGGGATAGGTTCACCGGTTTTGTAATGCACTAGATAATTATTAATTACTTCATCAGTGATTAACCAACGCTCTAACAATTGAGATTGGAATTCAGTGTAATCACGCACACCTGAATGTGACGTTGGGTAGACTACCTTGGCCGATAAGAAGTGCAATGCATGGCCAAATTCATGGAAGTAAGTTTCCGCATCATCCCAAGAAATCAATGTTGGCTCGCCTTCAGGACCTTTCACGAAGTTTGAGTTATTCGAAGAAAGTACCGTTTTCTTACCATCAAAAGTGGTGTAACTGCGGTAAGTCGTTGCCCAAGCGCCAGAACGTTTACCAGTGCGAGCAAATGGGTCTAAATACCATAAACCTATATGTTCACCAGACGTAAGATCTGTCACTTCCCATACTTTAACATCTGGGTGAAAAACAGGTACTTTGCCTTCTTCGATAGGTGTAAATTTGAAGTTGAAGAGACGACCTGCAACATAAAACATTGCTTCGCGAAGTTTGTCTAACTGCAAATATTGTTTTACTTGGTCTGAGTCTAGGTCGTATTTTTGTTTACGTACTTTTTCAGCATAAAAACGATAATCCCATGGCTCTATGGTGATATTCGCATTCTCTGCATCCGCAACGGCTTGCATGTCTTTTACTTCTTCATCCACACGAGCAATAGCCGCAGGCCAAACTTTCTGCATCAAGTCCATGGCGTTTTCAGGATTTTTCGCCATGCGATCTTCTAGTCTCCACTGTGAATAGTTTTCGTAACCTAACAGTTGAACACGCTCATGACGCAATTTTAAAATTTGTTTGATCAATTCATTGTTGTCATATTCGTCACCGTTGTTGCCGCGGCTGTAATATGTTTCCCAAACTTTTTTACGTAGTTCACGTTCTTCAGAGTAGGTTAAGAACGGGTCCATTGATGAACGGGTGTTGGTAATCGCATATTTACCTTCATGGCCTCGCTGGGCTGCGGCTGATGCTGCACCAGTCACAAAGGACTCAGGTAAACCAGAAAGTTGATCAGCGTCGATGTAGAGCACATAGTTTTCTTCATCAGCCAACACATTATTTGCAAATTTGGTTTGTAAACTTGCTACTTCTTGGTTTATTTCTGCATAACGCTTTTTCGCTTCCCCTTCCAAGGTCGCGCCATTGCGTGCAAAACCGTTGTATGTCAACCAAGTCACACGTTGCTGTTCAGAATTGAGCTGTTTATATTCTTCGCCTTCATACACTGCTTTTACCCGTGCAAAAAGCTTTTCATTTTGGTTTATCTTTGAACTAAACGCGGAGATCTTAGGAACCATTTCCTTTTGAATCTCACGGAACTCAGGGCTATTCTTATTGGAACTCCAAATACCCCAGTAGGTGAATACGCGACCTAACTCTGCACCAGACTTTTCTAACGGAACAATAGTATTTTCGAATGTAGGCGCTTCAGGATTGTTAATAATCGCGTCTACTTCGGCTAAATTGATTTCCATTCCTTTTTCTAACGCTGGAACTAGTAGGGCTAAGTCCATTTTATCAAAAGCTGGAACACCGCCATAAGGGCCTGAATATTCAGCAAGTAATGGATTTGTTTCTTGTGCGACTTGTTCAGTCATGGATGTTTTATCTTCTGTTTTAGTGGGGGTTGTGCTTTGAGAGCACCCACCTAATGTTGCAATTAGCATTGCACTTGTTAGTGTCAGAGCAAATTTTTTCATTTAATTTTTACCAATTATTTGAGAGATAGTTCCGTCATTATTATTATTCATTGTATGCTCTGAAATGAGCATTGTGGATAATACTAATCTTTAGTGTCAAAACTACAAGCGCTAAGGCCAAATCTACTTTTACATATCGTCTACAAACCCTTACAAAGTAAATTTCACATATCTTTTTCTAGTTTTAAGCCGAAGTGCTGAGTTTGGTCTTTTTAACTAAGTGATTGAAAAGTATTGTTGCGTGTTTGAATCGTCTGTTGTTCACGTATTGTTTCGAATACCTAATGTCGGTTGATGTACGTTACAGCTGCTGTTTTTTGAGTACTATTTAATCAAGTTAAATAAACCCTTTGAGTTAGCCATCATGTTCAAGTATTTGTGTTTGTTTATGACCTTAGTTGGCAGTAGTTGCCAAGCAGGTGAGTTTTTTATTGCTAAAGGGGTGAATTGGCTAAACAACCTAGTACCAGAGACTACCAAAATTGAATTTAATAAATCTCGTATTAAATTTGATGGCTGTCGTCATCGGGAATATGAATTAACATTTAGTCAACCGGTTAACCAACGTTTGTCATTTGAAGGCGGTATGAGCTATGCGAACGGTAAGCTGCAGTGGGGCATCAATAGCCAAAAAATCAGTCTTAAGCGTTACTCTTTTTTACCACGCTATAGTGTCAATCGTAAAATTAGTCTAAGTGCGGGTGTCATCCTGCAATCTGCGCCTGAATTTAGTACTTCTCAGGGATTAGAGCTCGCCTTACCGAAAAGTAAAATTTATAAGATTAGCAGTCGTTTCAAAGGCATCCGAGATGACCATCAGGTGGATATCGCATTGAGTAGTCACCATTGGGATGCTAACGATGAATTTGGCACTTTGTTTGACAACGGATTAATCGATAATAAGCTAAATGTTAATTACGCCGCATTTTTCTAACGCTAAGTTCGCAGTGCTAAACCGCAGCCCCCTTTACGACTGTTTGACGTAAATGTTTAATGTCACAAAGTAACTGAATTTTACTGAAATCGTTTTTAGCTATCTGGGTTACACAGGTATTTTCAAATCCAGCGCGCTCTAAACTCAGCCGATCAATTTTTAAAATGTGTTCTAAAATATATCGTAAGACCAAGCCATGAGTCATGACCATCAAGCTGTCTTCTACCGCGTTCGCCTGCTCAATAATGTGTTGCCACGCTAGCTCAACACGTTGTCCAAATTGGTGCTGACTTTCGCCATTTTCGGGTTGATAATCGGCGGCTAAAAAATCAAAGTCAATTTGCTTCCAAGGGGTTCCTCTGAGCGCTCCCAAATTACGTTCCTGTAACAGTTCCGATAAAACTAATTCGCAGCCCAATAGTTGCTGAACCGGCTTTGCTGTCTGCTGGGTGCGAGTATGATCGCTACACAATATTCTAGAAATAGCGTGGTGTTGATAAGCATCGGCCAAATCTTTTGCTTGTTGCTGACCATGAGCGGATAACGGAGTCTCTGGCGTCTGTACAATCCTATTTCGGTTGCCGTCTGTCTCACCGTGGCGGACCAAATAAATAGACATCATTAAGCCCTTAATTTATGCAAATACAACGGTTTTATTTTTGTGAATAATCACGCGATCTTGCAAGTGGTAACGAACGCCATTGGCTAACGCGGCTTTTTCACAATTCTTGCCTTTACGAACCATATCTTCAGCCGAGTCACTGTGACTGATGCGTATCACTTCTTGCTCAATAATTGGCCCTTCATCTAAGTCTTTTGTCACATAATGACAAGTCGCGCCAATCAGTTTAACACCGCGGTCATAGGCTTGTTGATAAGGTTTAGCTCCGGCAAAGGACGGCAAAAAGCTATGGTGGATATTGATAGCTTTGCCTGCTAATTTTTGACATAAGTTGTCAGGCACAA
Organism: Aliiglaciecola lipolytica; assembly: GCF_018860635.1. Taxonomy (GTDB): domain Bacteria; phylum Pseudomonadota; class Gammaproteobacteria; order Enterobacterales; family Alteromonadaceae; genus Aliiglaciecola; species Aliiglaciecola lipolytica_A. The sequence continues at coordinate 122,578 of NZ_JAHKPT010000025.1, read as the reverse complement.
TTTGCATAAATCGCGCAAGTACTGTGAGATCTGCTTGATACTCTTCTAGTAAAGCTTCAACTTGGGCAAAGGCTACTGCTTTGTCTTGATTTTTGAAATCTACCCAATGGAAAGGTACTCGATACCAATCTGCAAATTGTTTCATTTGCGGGTGATTCGCAATGATGCAAGGTATTTCACAATCAAGCTCACCACTGTGCCAGCGATGCAGAATATCAATGAGGCAATGAGATTCATGGCTGGCAAGCAAAGCCACTTTTTGTTTTTGCAAGGAATCGGATACTTTCCACTTCATTGAAAATTGTTTAGCGATGGGTTCAAAGGCCTGTTTGAAACTCTCTAAAGTCAATTTCAGCGTGTCAGTCTTTATTTCATGACGCATAAAAAAGCGCCCTAATTTGGCGTCTGTATGGTGGCTTGCTTCTACAATAGTGGCTTGATGATCAGCTAAAAACTGACTCACAGCAGCGACTAATCCTACTTGATCGGGACAATCGATTACCAGCCTGAAGGTTTGTTGCATGAATAAATTACTCTTGTTAAATCGGACTTACTACTAATCCCCTTATTGTGCTGCCGGAATAGGCCTGAGGTAAAGCACTTATTGGAATTACATAAAAGTTTATCTTGGGCGAATGGGACGATGCAAAGGCCAAGTCTGTCGAATAGGGTATTGCACCCCGTTTTTGCCACTAACAGATTCAAATAAATGCAATTGATCTATCTTTAACTCGAAATCTGGTTCATATAGTGGCGCCGGAGGATTGTTTTTAGCGTTTCTAACTAGGGTGATATGAGGAATATACTCTCTAATGGGCAAGTTCAGTCCTGCTTGTTGTGCATATTCGGTCAACCGTTTTGTCGTTTGCAACATGTGCTCTGGAATTTGGGTACTACCGAGCCATAATATTTTCGGTTTTGACCAATAACCTAAGGTATCAATTTGCAGGTTAAAATTTTGAAATTGGCTTTCTTGTATGGCACAACAAAGGTGGTCTAATTGTTGTTCTCTAACTTTTCCTAGAAACACACTAGTGATGTGAAAATTTTTAGCAGGCACGCAGCGCTCAAATCTTGGTAAGGCTTTGTTGCGCCAATCATCTAATGCAATTTTTGATTTGGCATCTAAATCAAATCCTAAAAAGTAGCGCATTGAAACTCCAGCAAAGATAGAATGGGGTGATTATAGAGGATTTTTGGTTTGACTGCGTGTTACCTGTAGAAACTTGCTGGCCAGCATTAGAAAAATACATTGAAGATCAAGATGTGATTTTAGTGGCTCCACCTGGAGCGGGTAAATCCACATATTTGCCTTTGAAACTGCTACAACATCCTAAATTTGCTGATCAGAAAATCATTATGCTGCAACCGCGACAAATAGCAGTGACGTCGATCGCCAACTATTTGTCAGAGCAGCTAAATGAAACCGTTGGGCACACCATCGGTTATCGTATGCGAGGTGAAACTAAAGTAAGTGCTCACACTAGATTGGAGATTGTTACTGAAGGGTTGCTTACCCGTATGTTGCAAAACGATCCAGAGTTAGCCAATGTTGGACTGATTATATTTGATGAATTCCATGAGCGGAATATCCATTCTGATTTTGCCTTAGCGTTATGTTTGGAAGTAAAGCAAGCGCTCCGTGATGACTTACGGTTATTGGTAATGTCGGCGACTTTGGATGCAGCAGCGGTGGCTAATTTATTGCCTGATGCCAAACAATTGGAAAGTCATGGCCGCAGTTTTCCGGTCACTAGCCACTACCGACCACGAGATAAAAGTACTCTTTTAGAGCAACATGTTTTTAAGATTATCAAAGAAGCAGTGAATAGCCACGATGGCGATATTCTTGTCTTTCTGCCCGGTGCACGAAAAATATTGGCAACGCAACAATTGTGTGAGCAATACTTTGAACAAGATATTGAAACTTATACTTTGTTTGGACAACTGGATAAACAAAAGCAGCGTTTAGCAATACGACCGGCTAAACAAGGCATGCGCAAAATTGTGCTGGCAACCAATATTGCTGAAACTAGCTTAACCATCGACGGTATTAAAGTGGTAATTGACTCTGGTTTAGAGAATGTTGCAAGTTTTAATTGGCAGCGGCGCATCGAGCAGTTAAGCAGCAAACAAATTTCTAAAGCCTCAGCTACTCAGCGGGCAGGTCGGGCGGGGCGTTTAACTGCTGGAGATTGTTACCGATTGTGGTCTAAGGATACTCAACAACGTTTAATTGCACAGCGCCCCGCGCAAATTTTAGAAACAGATATTAGTGGCTTGTATTTAGATGCAAAAGTATGGGGCAGTGAATTATCTGAATTACCTTTGTTGGACACCCCTAGTCGTTCTCAACTCGACTATGCAAAATGGGTGTTATCGTTATTAGGTGCGATAGATTCCTCCGCTAAAATAACCCCCCATGGCAGAGCGTTGAACGGCTTTGGTTGCCATCCAAGATTGGCTGGGATGTTAGTAGACAGTCAAAAAGGGCAGCCCTTGCAAAAAGCGCTAGCGTGCTTATTGGTGGCAATGCTTGAATTTCGTCCCATTAGTGAACTGCGAAGAGAAACCCAGCTACGTCAGCATTTACGTTTTCTACTCACGCAGCCCTCGCATCCTATTTGGACGCAAGCAAAACGTTGGGCAAAGCGGCTTGGATGTTCTTGTGATAGCCGTTCGGTAAGCCTTGAAAAGGGGAATCTCAGTGAACTGTTAAGTGTGGCATATCCTGATCAGATAGGTCGCTTGCGAGACAATGGAACTTATCAGCTAGTAAATGGAACAGGAGCTAAATACTTCAACTCAAAAGATCAAGGCACTAGTGCGTTGAGTAAATGGATTATCGTGACCAAATTAACCATCAGTGATCAGGCTGATGCACTCATACAAATGGCCGAACCAATAGACGAACACTTGGTTTTTGAGCGATTTAAACATCATTTTAAACGACAAAGTGAATATAGTTGGTCCCATACATTGGCAAAAGTTGTCGCGCGAGAAAAACAAATATTCGGCGCTATTACGCTATGGGAAAAACAAATCGAAGCCTCAGATGGGCTGCAATGCGTGCAAATATTGATAGCGCAAATCAAACAACAAGGACTTTCATTTTTACCTTGGAAAGAGAAGGTTTGGACGTTTATTTATCGAGTAAGTTTGGCTCGTAAAGTGGAAGGTGAGCATTGGCCTGATTTCTCAGAGACTAGCTTGTTGGCTGAGCTCGAAGAATGGTTGGAACCTTTTCTCGATGGCATAGTTACAGGCAATAAGCTACAGCAGTTAGATTGGTTAACTATCTTAAAAAATCGATTAACTTGGGAGCAGCAACAACAACTAGATCATCACTATCCACTTAAAATGAAAGACGCAACAGGGCAAGACTGTAAACTAGTATATTCAGCCGATGAACAAGTTGAAATGCAAGTGAAAATGCAGCATATGTATGGTTACGATGGTTCACCCTGTGTTGCCAATGGCAAAGTACCAATAACCCTAACACTGCTATCACCAGCCGGTAGAGCATTGCAGAAAACCCAAGATCTTGCAGGGTTTTGGCAAGGTAGCTACAGCCAAATTCAAAAAGAAATGAAAGGCCGATACCCCAAACATTTTTGGCCCGACAATCCAGCGACAGCACAAGCAACAACGCGCGTTAAGAAATATATGTAGTGCTCAAGCCTAATATGTCGCAGTATAGTATTCCAGCGTTAGTTGTTTGAGCCAACCACGTTGCACTGATATACTGGCTTCTTGAAAATAACCCCAACAAAGATCCCCTTATTCAGCCATGTCATTAGCCCAAAAATTGAATCCCTTACCTTGGTTCCGCAAGTATTTCTGGAAGTTGTTTCTGGTTTGCGTCGTTGCTATGTGTGCCTACATGGTTTATTTAGATGCTATTATTGCCCATCAGTTTTCTGGTAATAAATGGCAAGTTCCCGCGCAAATTTATGCTCGTCCTTTGGTGCTAAGCTTAAAAGAAGAAATCACCAGTAAAGAAATTATAGAAGAGCTGACGCTATTGGGGTATCGACGGGTTGCTAAAGCGAGTCGCACTGGTGAATATCAGTACAACAATAATCATTTCGAAGTTTATCGTCGAGCGTTCCATTTTCCTGATGGCTTTCAAGCCGAGACAGCTTTATCTCTGACCGTTAAATCGGGGCGTGTGTCTAACATTGTTAACCTCAATAGTGGCAAACAAATTGATAGTTTCCGTTTAGAGCCATGGTTAGTTACACGATTGATCAGTGAGGGGAAAGAAGATCGTATGTTGGTGTCTTTGGGTCAGGTGCCTAAAGAACTAGTTGAAGCTTTAGTTCTGGTAGAAGACAAGGATTTTTATCAGCATCATGGAATAGCTCCGCTTTCAATTTTACGGGCTTTGATTGCTAATATCTCAGCGGGACGCGCGGTGCAAGGTGGCAGTACCTTGACCCAGCAATTGGTTAAGAACATGTATTTAACCAATGAAAAGTCGATAACCCGTAAAATCAAAGAAGCGTTTATGTCAATATTGATCGATGCCCGTTATAGCAAAGATCAAATAATGGAAGCTTATTTAAATGAGGTGTTTTTAGGACAAAACGGGAATACTGGGGTGCATGGATTTGGTTTGGCCAGTTACTTCTATTTCGATCGGCCGTTAAACGAACTAAATCTAGAAGAAATGACCACCCTAGTTGGTATGATCAAAGGGCCGTCTTATTACAATCCAAGGCGTCATCCTGAGCGTGTCATTGAGCGACGTAATCTGGTGTTGAGGCTGCTGTTTGAAGCTGGAAAGATTAACAAAACAACCTTTGAACAGTTGTTGGATAAGCCAATTCAAGTCGCCACTGGCGCAACTCTGGTTAGGGGGAAACATCCAGCCTTCATGGATAGAGTAGGGCGAGAATTACGTACTATTCTAGATAATCCAGATATTCGTGATTCTGGTGTGAAACTCTTTACGTCCCTTGACTCAAACGCTCAGCGCAAAGCCGAGACCGCCCTGTCTGGTGGATTAACCAGTATTGAGAAGCAACGTAAATTAGAGAATTTACAAGCCGCTATGGTAGTCACTGACATTGATAGTGGTGAAATTCGCGCTATGGTAGGAGATCGCAACACCGGTTTTAGTGGTTTTAATCGAGCATTGGATGCGAAACGCTCCATAGGCTCTTTAATCAAACCAGCAATTTATATCACTGCTTTAGAACATCCAGAAGAATATAATCTGGCCACACCTCTGTTCGATGATCCAATCAAATTACCCAGTGAAGGTGGGGAAACTTGGGAGCCGCAAAATGCAGATAAAAAGTTTCGTGGTCAAGTGCCATTGTATACAGCATTAACACAATCACTGAATGTTCCCACTGTAAGCTTAGGTATGGAACTAGGCTTAGAAAATATTACTCAAACACTCAAGCGTTTAGGGGTAACTGAACCTATTACCCAATATCCTGCATTGACCTTAGGTGCCCTAGATTTATCGCCTATTCAAGTCAATCAGGTATATCAGACGATTGCAAATAATGGCGTGCAAATCCCTCTTCATACAGTTAACGCAATCATGTCTGCAGATGACCAATTAATGTATTCATTTTCTTCTCAGGCCACTAGAATCATCGATGAAAAAGTAGCTTATTTGATGAATTACGCGCTGCATAAAGTCACCTTAGAGGGCACCGCGAAACAAATTAGACGGCGTTTTCCAACGATTAATATGGCCGGCAAGACCGGTACAACTGATGATTATCGAGATAGTTGGTTCAGTGGTTACGACAAAAATATATTAGTAACCAGTTGGATTGGCACTGATGATAACAAAAGTACCGGGTTAACTGGTGCCAGTGGTGCATTGCGATTATTTATGGATTTCCAGTTATTGCAAGAACCTAAGTCACTCGTTCGTCGCTTCCCTAAAGGTTTAGGGATCGCACATTTTAATCCGCAAACCGGTAGAGCGACGCAAGCGGGATGTCAAACAAGCATGAGTTTGCCAGCCATATTAGAAGTGCTGCCGAAACGAGCCGATAAATGTGATACCAAAAATCCGAAGATCCAAGAGCGCAAGAGCTTTTGGGAAAGGCTTTTTGGTAATTAACCAAAAAGTTAATTATTAATATTCAAAACTGACATTAACGTTTGTCTTTGGGGGGCATTGGTTTTTTCACATGTTTGTCTAAGAACGGCGCTAAATCGGTCGGTTTACTGCAATCTAAACTACCACCAGTAAAGGTGGATAAAACGGCAATGGTTTTATTTACTGTTGAGCTGCAATCCACTCGTACCGAGTTACTTTCTCTTAGTTTTTCATCGTCCGTTTTAAAGGGATCAAACTTAGGTAAATTCAAATCAGGCGACTCTCTTTGCTGACGATAGCGCTGCGCCTCCTGTTCAGCCATGCGTTGATTGGCTTGGGCTGAGTGATCTAACAAATGTTTTTGCGCTAAGTTTCGTGAGGTCTCAACCTGAGTGTCAGTGTTAGTTTTGTCTGGAAAATCAATCGAAGGCAAATCTTCCCGTCTTGAATCATTTTCAATAGGGGGGATTTGCGGTGTTACCTGTTCAACAATTTCGGGCGCTTCATTAGGTTCGATGGTATCTGCTGGTGGTAACGTTTCTGACACTTCTATTTCAGTTACTTCTACGTCTTCAATAACTTGGTCTGCTTGTTGTTTTTGTTGATTATCATCAGGTTTGGCCAGCGCTTCTGGTTCCGATAACGGTTCAACAGTTTCGATTTCGGCAGCTTCTTCCACAACTTTTGGCGCTGGCAAAAATACGAGTTTGGCGTTGATCGCAGAAACCTCTTGCTCGATTTTTGTTGGGATAATAATTCGTTGTTGAGACAAAATCCACCAACCAATCAGGCCATGAGCAAGCACGGAAATAAACAACACTTTTCGTAGAGAATTGTTTTTCGTTTTGGTTGGAAGGTGTTGTTGACGTTCAAAATCCAAGGTGAGCGCTATCCAGCATTAATATTTGTGAACTTGATTCGACAATAGACTTGCAGTACCTCCTTTAGTTCCCTAAAAGCAACACTTTCGAAATACATCCAGACAGCGCACCCAGAACGTGCAAAAATAGGTATTTGCACACAATTGGTGCGTAAGTTGACTGTTTAATCTGCTTTTTTTAATCTAAGTCTTTGATTTTTATGTGTAAACATTAGTGGCATAAGACTTGTTTTAAGAATGGAGCGTTTCAATAAAAACAAATTCAAAATACCGGGAGTAACACAATGAAACTAGTAACTGCGATAGTTAAGCCTTTCAAGCTTGATGATGTTCGCGAAGCCATTTCAGAGATTGGCATTGATGGTTTGACTGTCACTGAAGTGAAAGGCTTTGGACGTCAAAAAGGTCATACCGAATTGTACCGTGGTGCAGAATACCAAGTGGACTTTTTACCAAAAGTTAAACTGGAAATTGCGGTTCAAGACGATCATGTTGAACGTTTAGTTGAAGCTATTGTTAGCGCAGCGAAAACGGGCAAGATTGGAGACGGAAAAGTATTTGTGTATGACTTAGAGCATGCAGTACGTATCCGTACGGGTGAAACTGACGGCGAAGCCATTTAAGTAGCAGGGCAGGAGAAAATCATGGAAATTACATTTGAACTTGGGTATGCACTAGATACCTTTTACTTTTTGATATGTGGCGCCTTAGTCATGTGGATGGCAGCTGGCTTTACAATGCTAGAAGCCGGTTTAGTGCGTGCTAAAAACACCACTGAAATATTAACTAAAAACATTACTTTGTACGCAGTCGCTTGTATCATGTATATGGTATGTGGCTACTCAATTATGTACGGTGGAGACGACTTCACATTGTTCCTTAGCGGAATCGTAGGTGACGGCGCAACGGGTGAAGCAGAACCTGCTACCTATGCTCCTTCAGCAGACTTCTTCTTCCAAGTAGTATTTGTTGCAACTGCAATGTCAATCGTTTCAGGCGCGGTCGCTGAGCGTATGAAATTGTGGTCTTTCCTTGCATTTGCCGTAATCTTAACTGGTTTCATCTATCCAATGGAAGGTTCTTGGACTTGGGGTGGCGCTTCTGTATTCGGTATGTATACACTTGGTGACCTAGGTTTCTCTGACTTTGCTGGTTCAGGTATTGTACATATGGCCGGTGCTGCAGCTGCTTTAGCTGGTGTGTTGATACTAGGTGCTCGTAAAGGTAAATATACTGCCGATGGCAAAATTAATGCGATTCCAGGCGCTAACTTACCGTTAGCAACATTAGGTACATTTATCCTGTGGATGGGTTGGTTTGGTTTCAACGGTGGTTCTGTTCTTGCGACAGCTACTGTAGAAAGTGCTAATGCTGTTGCTGTAGTATTTATGAATACTAACGCTGCTGCTGCTGGTGGCCTAGTTGCTGCACTTATTCTAGCGCGTATCTTGTTTGGTAAAGCTGACCTTACTATGGCTTTAAACGGTGCGTTAGCTGGTTTGGTTGCTATTACTGCAGAGCCTTCTACTCCAACTCCACTGCAAGCTACTTTGTTCGGAGCTATCGGCGGTCTATTGGTAGTTGGAAGCATTGTTGCTCTAGATAAAATGAAAATTGATGATCCAGTAGGTGCTATCTCTGTTCACGGTGTGGTAGGTCTTTTAGGACTTCTACTAGTACCTATTACAAATGATGGTTCTTCTTTCTCTGGTCAAATCATCGGTGCTATCACAATCTTTGTATGGGTATTCGTAACTAGCTTGGTTGTATGGTTAATACTTAAAGCTATCATCGGTATTCGTGTAAGCGAAGAAGAAGAGTTCGAAGGTGTAGATATTGGCGAATGTGGTTTGGAAGCATACCCAGACTTCACTGGTGGACGTTCTTAATACCTACTCTTTAAGAAAAACACAGAGGGCGAATAAAAAAATAAGAATAATCAGAATAATAACAACATCGTCCTACTGTTGTTAAAAACAGACAAAACCCCGCTAATCAGCGGGGTTTTTTTTATGCTCAGCTCTGATTATTCTGAATCATCCTTTCGAAGTTAATTGTAACTATCTGAATATCTTGAACTTACACAGTTTTTAACACTCTGGGTATCCTTCCTGCTCTGAACTAAATCAATGTTAGTTGTCAGATGCCTATAGACATTTTGAAAACTGACGTGACTTTTTCAGGAGAAATTATGATTATAAAGCCCCTTCATGTGTCTTTACTCTGTTTCATTGCAATGCTATCCGCTTGTGGTTCTAATGATGATGCTTTGCCGATTTTTGCCGCTCCCGTTAAAACCACTCTACCGTCTTTTTCCTTAGCCGTGAGTGATGCACCAGCAGACGGTTTAGCAGATGTAATTTTGTGTTTTTCGACTATTACCCTCAAAGGCGAGGAAGAAGATCTTACTTTCAAAGTTGGTGAGCCAGAGTTTGCTCTTACGGCCAACGATTTATGTTTGGATGATACCAATAATGTGGTGCCTAATGCGGTTGGAATTGACCTTCTTGAGTACACTGGTAGTCTCTCAATACCGCTAGTAGAAGAGATTAATATACAAGCCGGTCAATACTCTCAAATAAGCCTTGGTATGACAGATGGTTCATACACGGTAGATAAACTAAAGCATACAAAAAATCCGATAACCATCGCATCCAATGAAATCACCTTTGACGGGTTTACTGTAACTGAAAACAACACAGCAGATTTTACGGTTGAATTCGATTTACGAAACGCCTTGACCAACCCCGTGGGACAAGATGAATATTTTTTACAATCAACTGGAATAAGGTTGGTAGATAATCAGCAAGCTGGGCAAATCAAGGGGCAAGTTTCAGAAACGCTTTTGATTAATCAATTATGTGAGCCGTTAGCTGATATCAATGGCTCTCCTGCGGTTGTGTATTTGTATGAAGGCATGAACTTAGAATCTAGTAAATTGGCAGATAATGGTGGTTTAGAACAGGTTCTTCCTTTTGCCAGTACAAGTGTCTATTTTGATGCTTCACAAACTACTTACCCCTTTGATATTGGTTTTGTTCCCTATGGAAGTTACACGCTGGCACTCAGTTGCGATCTTACTGATGATCCAGAGTTAGATGACGAAGTAGGCTTTGTACAAATTCAAGAAGTCAGCATAGATGATGCTAAAACTGAGGGAGTAGTCAATTTTGAGGACGTTAATGAATAGGCTTTAAAGCATAGAAAAGTGCTTTTACACCACTTGCGTTTATATTTTCTTTAAACCAATGGTCGCAAAGCGTATCCTTTAAATCATCAAATAGTATAAAGGGTGGTTTAATGAGATTTCTTGCGTGTATCTTTGGTTCATTGATTGTATTCAGTCAATACAGTTCAGCCTATGATCGTATCACTGGTGAACCCTTCGCTTCACGTTCTGAGGTTATAGCGACCAATGGTATGGTTGCCACTAGCCAACCATTAGCCACGCAAGTTGGCTTAGACATCTTAAAGCAAGGTGGTAACGCTATTGATGCCGCTATTGCTGCGAACGCCATGCTGGGCTTAGTAGAACCAACCGGCAATGGAATTGGTGGTGATTTGTTTGCTATCGTCTGGGATGCAAAAACGCAGCAGCTTTATGGATTAAATGCCTCAGGCCGTTCGCCTAAATCGTTAACGTTAGAATACTTTAAAGAGCAAGGTATGGAAAAGATTCCATCCCATGGTCCTTTGCCGGTTTCCGTTCCTGGCGCTGTTGATGGATGGTTTGAACTACACGGTAAATTTGGTTCATTGCCGATGACTAGTATCTTATCTCCAACCATAGAGTATGCTAAAAAAGGCTTTCCAGTAAGCGAACTTATTGCTTGGTACATGCAACGTAGCGCGCCAATTTTAAGTAAGTATGAGGGATTTTCCGATACTTATATGCCCAATGGTTCAACACCTAAAAAAGGTGAAATATTCGTAAATCAGAATTTAGCCGCCACATTGGAAAAAATAGCTACAGGTGGTCGCGATGCTTTTTATAAAGGTGATATCGCTCGAACTATTGCCGCCTATATGAAAGCGCAAGGTGGATTCCTTAGTTATGAGGATTTAGCTAGTCACACATCCACTTGGGTAGAACCCGTCTCGAGTAATTATCGTGGATATGATGTTTGGGAATTGCCACCAAATTCGCAAGGCATTGCGGCTTTGCAAATTTTAAATATGCTTGAACAGTTTGATATCGAAGGAATGGGCTTTGGTTCGGCTGAATACATTCATACATTTGTAGAAGCTAAAAAACTGGCGTTTGAAGATCGCGCAAAATATTACGCCGATCCGGCATTTAATCAGATTCCAACTGATTGGCTGATATCCAAACAATATGCCCAACAACGGGTGAAGCTACTGAATCAACAAAAGGCAGCCAATCGTTATGATGCCGGCCTCAATGAAGGCGATACTATCTACCTAACCACCGCAGATAAAGACGGTAATATGGTATCGCTTATCCAATCCAATTATCGCGGGATGGGCTCAGGTATGACACCCACAGGCTTGGGATTTATCTTGCAAGATCGCGGTGAACTGTTTTCTCTGCAAGAAGGACATTTTAACGTTTATGAACCAGCGAAACGACCATTCCACACTATCATTCCTGCTTTTGTGACAAAAAATGGCAAACCTTGGTTGAGTTTTGGAGTAATGGGTGGTGGTACACAACCACAAATGCATGCCCAGATAATAGTCAATTTAATTGATTTTGGAATGAACCTGCAAGAAGCTGGAGATGCACCAAGAATACTGCACAGTGGTTCAAGCCAACCGACAGGTACTTTGATGGAAGATGGGGGCTATGTGAGCCTCGAAAGCGGTTTTTCAGCCAAGACTCGACGAGAATTAGTGCAAAAGGGACATATATTACGAGATGTATCTGGCAGCTTTGGTGGTTATCAAGCTATTCTTAGAGACAGCAAAACTGGTGTATACTTTGGCGCCTCTGAAAGCCGGAAAGATGGCCAAGCTGCCGGCTATTAACTGAACTTACAATGCTCTTCTATTAATAAAAAAGAACAAGAAAAATATGACACAACCCCAAAAAGGCATTTGCGCAGAACCCAATTTACATGCGCAATATTTGATGTTTAATGTTATCGATGATGATGCGCAAGTGATACGCGCAAAACTGGCTCATATCCTCAATGTATATGAACACTATGATGAGGAGCATTATGAGGCCATGGTGTCGGGTATCATAGCGGTTGGCACTAGTTATTGGACTGATTTATATCCGGGCCTAATTCCAATGGAACTCGCGCCTTTTCCAGATATGGAGTGTGATGATCGCAATGCGCCAGCAACACCATGTGATTTATTTATTCAAATCCGTGCTGACCGAGCGGACGTTTGTTTTGCCATAGGTAGTGAGGTGTGTGAGTTGCTCAAAGGACATGTGGAGTTATTCGAGGAAGTTAAAGGATTCCGCTATTTAGATGGGCGGGACTTGATTGGTTTTGTAGATGGCACAGAAAACCCCAAGGGCATGCACAAACGAACTGTAGCCGTAGTTGGCGATAAAGATCCCGATTTTGCTGGCGGTAGTTATATTCATATTCAACGTTACCGAACCCATATGGATCGTTGGCAAAGACTACCGGTTAAAAACCAAGAAGATATAATTGGTCGCACCAAAGAGGACAACGTCGAATATGCTCGCGAAGATAAACCCGCATTTTCACATGTCAAACGCTCGGGAATTAAGGATGCTGACGGAAATAGCCTTGAGATATTGCGGCAAAGCATGCCTTACGGTGATATGACAGTGAAAGGACTATTTTTTGTATCATTGGCTAACAGTCCTAAACCATTTACGCAGATGTTAAGCAGTATGGTGTTTGGCGATGAAAACGGCATATATGATAGGTTATTGGATTTTACTGTAGCAGAAACCGGTGCTGCGTTTTTTGCCCCTTCACTTAACTTTATTAAAGCTAATAAAGACAAGTAAAACAGACCGCAAGGTGTCAGGTGTCGTGCCGATAGCCGACACCTCCATTGGTCTTTTTAAAGCAATTATATTTTTAACGTTATTCCAAATTGGTGGTTAATCGATTCGCGAATGGCTTTTTAGAAAATCCTATTCGTAATGCGCCATAAGCCAACATGATAAAGGCTATGCCAATAGCAACCATAGCAGCAAACACCTGTTGCTCACCGCTAAACACATTAGCCGTGACTAATACTACTGAAATCACAACGACAAATACTGAGATGATATATTTAGCATGGGACTTGATAATTTCAGACTTACTTTTGTATATCGCCACAATGGAAAGTAAAGCAATTAATGGAATGATGACCACTTGTTGCAGCGCAAACATTGCGAGTAAATAAGCGGCTAATCCAATCAGTTTTAAACGGTTTGCTGTGTTCATTATAACAACCTTTGCCATTGTATTTTGATTAGAATGTCATTAACCCCTAATGCAAACAATAAGACATAGGTCGTAGAGTTTAAGGGATTGTGGGCGGGTGCTTTAGCCTCTTGGATGTTTGCAGTTTTCCATGGCCTAAAGGCCATGCTACGGCCTCTTGGCTGTTTGGGTTTTTCCATGGCCTAAGGGCCTTGCTACGACCTCGTGGATGATTGGAGTTTTCCATGGCCTAAAGGCCATGCTACGGCCTCATGGATGTTTGGTTTTTCCATGGCCTAAAGGCCATGCTGCGGCCTCGTGACAATATCTACTAGTCGATTAAATGGGCATTGTCGGGCTGACGCAATGCACCATGAATAGAAATCAATGCCCAAATGACTTCTAAGGTGAGTACAGGGTAGTTTTTATCTATCCACAATTGCGGTGTTAGTGCTAAGGCCGCATAAACATTTAAATACAAATAGGTTTTTTGCGTCATTTTCTGTGCGCAAAATAGCAAATAAGCGGCGCCAAAAACTAATGCCGATGTCCAACCTAAGATACGAATCGACAAATCAAGTTGATAAAATAAACCTAACAGGGCAGCTATCCACATAAAGGCTACGGCAACCGCCATCATTCGAAATGTGATTGGTGTGTTCTTTAGGGTGATATTCAGCAGCAATAACAAGCTAATGACAGCCCAAAATCCATTTATTACGACAGCTTGCCATGATGAAACCAATAGTGAGTTTATTATCAGGCTAGTGGCCGCGACCAAATTACCCGCGTAATAGACTCTTGGCGACCAGTTTGTTACTAAGGATAAGTATGCATGGTTGAGTAAATATAAAACCGTACCTATCCATCCTAAGCCTATTGTAATCATGGCTCTAACTGAATATGCATGTTTTTAACTCGCAATTCTTTGCCTACATGGGGGCCATTTAAAATCACAACCTTACTGGTTTCCATCATGTTCTTATAAATGCGGTCTGAATGTGATGGTTTTAGAATTTTTGAACTCCATTGAAGAACGATAACTTTGGTTCCTATTGGAATGGTGTAATAATCAATATCACCGTTTTGATTGGTAAACTCTCCAAGTATTGCCGGAAACCCTTCTGATGTTACTAATGTCGCTAAATCGACCTGTTGCTTAAGGTTTTGAGTTGGTTGCAACTGTGCATCTTCGCCATTGAGTCGCATCGTAATGGCTTGATCAAACTTTTCAATTAATGCCTTACCTTCGGCTGTTTTACTAGCAATAATATGTAGACTAGATTCATCTTTCACTTCATCAACTGGAATAATCAACTGTTTTTGCTCTGAAAATCGGGTATCCAGTAAGTTGTTCATTACGCCTTCGGTCATCGGTAATATTTGTACTTCATTGTTTAATAAAGCGATGAGTGCATCTTCTTCGGTTTCATACTGTTTGCCATCTGTGACAATACTATCTATTTTTTCGCCATAACTATAACCAGCCACTTTGGCTATTTTGAGGGATTCATAGTTGTTATTTGCTAACTCAGAAGACACAAAGTGACGATTAAAATAGAGTCGACTCGTGAGGTAGAATATAGGTTTTGAGTAGTAGTGTTTTTCTGCCCGTTGCTGTGTATAAAAATACGGATAACCAAGTTGTGCTTTTTGTTTTTCCAATAACAATGCGGCGTCTCTATAGGGCACGTAACGCCACTTAACATTGGCTTGTGCGTAAGCGGCAATTGTATCTAACACTTTTGCAGCTCGACCCATAGGTTCACTTTCTGGATTAATGTATGGAGCCCATACATCTGTCAAAACTTCTATTGATACGTCTTGTGCGTATAACCGTTGTGTTTGCATCGTTGAGCATAAAACCAATGCGACTAAAATAAGGAGTTTTTTGCCCATGATTACAGTTTCCTTTTGGCAACAGACATATAAATAAAGGCAAGGGCAATCATCAAACCAATTCCTATTCCAAACATGGTATCTGCATCTAAACTAGCTATTAATGTGAGTATCCAAGAAGAGCTTTCGTCGTTGTAATCTAGAGCCGGACGGGACATCACCTCTCTACTGTGCTGAGACAAAAATATTAATAATTCGAAAATGGTGAACAGACTGATGGCGAATAAAATCCTATCGGTTTTTATACTATTAAGTTTGCTTTGTTTGGAATTTGCTTCTTCAATTTTGTTTGAGCAAATCTCTTTCATATCATCGCCGTTCTTTATCAACAAATCGAATTCCCAAGATTCAAAAATTTCGTCTAAGTATTTCCGTTTTTGTCGAGTTAAGTATTTTTTGTGTTCATTTATCGAAACTTGGTGAAGTTTTGATTGAATTCGACTGTCTTCAAGTTGATTCTGTGCACCCAATAAATTGCCATCAATATATGCATGGGCGATAGCTTCATGTAAGCGCAGGTTACATTTTTCTTGCGCTGTGTAGCAGTATTGAGCAAGTATCATGGTGTCTATGCGTGGATCACTTTTCGCTCGCTTATCAACAATCACGTAGTTTAACCAAGTCATGGATTCAGTTTTTACTTGGTCAAAACCATTAGCGCTTGTGACACTGTCGAAGTTGATTAGATTGCAAATTTTTTCTGCGTCTTGTGGACATTCCGTTTCAGCTAGCCACTGATGTATTAATTGACGTATATCCGTGTTTTCTAGTTGTGATCTATGGATATTCAGTGAACGAGCGGTCCAATATAGACGGGTCGAGCGAGACCTAGGTTTAATAAGCAGTGGATTGTTAATACTGTTATATATATCTTTAATAACTGCCTCAAGGGCTGGCAATGATTGTTGTATAGCGAATTCGGCTTGTTGCTGAACTTGTGATTCCATTTGTTTAATATCAGCTTGAATAGGCAAGACCAGTTGGCATTCCACTACCGCCAATTCATTTGGAAATATATGAAACTTGACCTCAACATTTTCCCATTGTGTTTTCCACAGGAAAAATGACATTGAAGATACATCACTATCAAGGTTTACATACTCGGGGCCATCATTGAGCCAAGTTACACTCTCGATATCTTTTCTTTGACTCAAAGACGTCATGAGCTTTTTGAAATTGTTAGATTTGCGGTTAAATCCCCTAATTAAAGAGAAAGGCACATCTATTGGAGAAATGGCGGTGAAACAAATTTGATTATCGGATGGATCTTGTTGGGGGGAATTCGAAACCACGACTGGCTCTCCTTGCTACTACTGAGCGCAATATAGCAAACCTACTGATGAATGAGAATCATTGAACGCCATACATTGATTTGGTGGGGATTTTTTGTGCAAAAGCCAAACCTGTAGGCGGGTGCTACGGCCCCGCGGTTGTTTGGGGTTTTCCATGGCCTAAAGGCCATGCTACGGCCTCGTGGATGTTCGGTTTTTCCATGGCC
>NZ_JAHKPT010000025.1:0-105672 GCF_018860635.1 Aliiglaciecola lipolytica | reverse complement strand
GCTTGGAGTTTCCCATGGCCTCGTGGTTGTTTGGGTTTTCCATGGCCTAACCATGCTACGGCCTCGTAGCTGTTTGGATTTTTCCATGGCCTAAAGGCCATGCTACGGGGAAATTTGTCGGCGTTAGAGTTCTGCTGCACCGTCCCAATTTGCGGGGACTAGGGTGTTTTTTAGGGCGTGACACTGTTCTATGTGATGGGCGACCAAGTGGTCATTCGGATTTAACAAACGTGCTTTTTCGAAACAACTTAATGCTTTGTTCCATTGTTGAGACTTGCGATAATTAACCCCTTTTTCGATCCAGGGCGCGGTTTTCAATTTTAATGTCACACTTTGTTCAGGAAGGTGATTGAGTATTTCATACACTTCTACAGGATTTTTACGTCCCTTGACTCGAACCCAATCAAGCAGCCTGTAGGTAAACTTCGCTTTGGCATCTGCAGTTGCAAGTAACTGTGAGCTGACTATGATATCGGCACCCAATTTCGGTGCCAGTGATTCCAAACGGTAGGCGATATTCACACTGTCACCAATCACAGTCGTATCCATTCGATCGTCTGAGCCGACTGTGCCAATAATCACGGGCCCGAAATGAATACCTACACCTATGTTGATAGGTGGATAACCACTGTTGCTTCGGTGCTGGTTATACACGTTTAACGCATAACGCAAATCTAAAGCTGCATTAAGCGCATCTATTGCTTTATCTTGATTACTACCATTGGGATGGTCAAATAATGCCATGATCGCATCGCCAATAAATTTATCAATAAAGCCACCATTTTGATGAATAGGATCATTCATCCGCAAGAAATAGGAATTAAGAAATTTCATCAATTCTTGTGGGGTCATCTTTTCTGATAGACCGGTAAAACCGCGAATATCTGAAAACAAAATGGCTACTTCATCTTCATCTGCTCGACCAAGCTCTAAGGTATCCGAACCATGTTTAGCAAAATGTTCAACAAATTGTCGAGGTACAAACTTTTGAAAGGTTTGAGTTAGGCGAAGTGCTTCATCAGCTTTTGATAAAAACCGCTGATCCGCTTCATTGGCGCGCAAGGTACTTTGCACCTGCGTTTCCATTTGCGCGTCGGTTTGATTCGAAAGGTTAACGAGGTTTCGTTGTTTTAAGATTCGATTTAGACGCAACAATGCCACTGCCATGATGACAATAATAACCAGTAAAACTAGCGGCACAGGTTGTAAAATTTGTTCCAACATTTTTGCGTCTTTTTCTTATTTTTATGAATAACGTAATCAACCTAACACAGCATCACTTTTAAACCTATTAGGCTGTTAACTCAGCGAATACTTCTTTGGTAATTTGTAAGGTTTTTTCTACGATATCCATATCATGCATTGCCGAAACGAAACCTGCCTCATAAGATGCCGGAGCCAAATAAACCCCTCTTGATAGCATGCCATGAAAAAAGCGATTGAACATCTCAGTATCACAATTAATTGCTTGTTTATAATTGGTTACCTTATCTATGTCGGTAAAGAAAATACCAAACATGCTGCCAGCATAATTAACGGTCATCGGAACCCCATGCTCTAAAGCTATAGATTTTATGCCTTCCGCTAAGGTTTTGGTTGCTAGGCTCAGTCGGTCGTATAGACCAGCCTCTTGAATTTGTGTTAGTGATGCTAACCCGGCTGCCATGGCAATAGGATTGCCGGATAAAGTACCTGCCTGATAGACAGGGCCTGTCGGTGCGATTTGTTGCATAATTTCAGCTTTACCACCAAATGCCCCTACAGGCATGCCACCACCGATAACCTTGCCTAAACAGGTCAAGTCAGGAACAATAGAATATAGCTCTTGTGCACCACCACGGCTGACTCTGAAACCGGTCATAACTTCATCAAAAATCAAAACACTTTGATATTGGTCACAAATGTCTCTCAGACCCTGTAAAAATCCATCAACGGGCGGGATACAGTTCATATTGCCCGCAACTGGTTCAACAATAATACAAGCAATATCATCACCAAATTCAGCAAACGCCTGTTTCACACTATCAATATTGTTAAATTCCATGGTCAAGGTATGTTTTGCCACATCCGCAGGTACACCTGGAGAGCTTGGAACACCCATTGTCAGTGCACCAGAGCCGGCTTTCACTAACAGCGAGTCTGCGTGTCCGTGATAACAACCTTCAAATTTAAGAATTTTATTTTTGCCAGTTACGCCTCGGGCTAAACGAATAGCACTCATGGTTGCTTCTGTGCCTGAGTTGACCATTCGTAGCATTTCCATTGACGGAACTAGTTTATTAACCAATTCAGCCATGGTCACTTCAGATTCTGTGGGCGCTCCAAAACTAAGGCCATTTTCAGCTGCATTAATAACTGCTTGACGAATTTTAGGGTTGTTGTGACCTAGCACCATTGGACCCCAAGATTGCACATAATCGATATATTGCTTGCCATCAGCATCGTAAATATAAGGACCATCGGCTTTAACGATGAATGGTGGAGTGCCACCAACGGCTTTAAATGCTCTGACTGGGGAATTGACGCCACCAGGGATATGTTTTTGTGCTTGCTCGAACAATTGTTGTGATTTTTGCATGTAATTTATTATCTCTTTGAACTATACCAATGAACGTCACGATCGTATTTTGAAACTAACTTTTCTACCCCAAGGGTCAGTGCAAAAAGCGCCATTCTAACTAATACGCCGTTATCTGCTTGTCTGAAAATGGCCAAATTGGGGTGTAAATTAAGGTCATTGTCCAACTCATTCGCGTCGGCTCGTGAGTCTCTTGGGAGTGGGTGCATTATGACTGTTTTAGATTGGAAGTGTTTAGTATAAATGGTTTGGTTTAAACGAAATTTTCCGCGATATTTATTTGCTTCTGCTTGTGTTTCAAAACGCTCTTCTTGAATGCGAGTTTGATAACAAATGTCGGCATCCACACTGCCTTCGAGTTGATCGGTTATTTTAACCTTGTGGCCTGCGCTGCGAATCACATCCAATATTGACTCTGGCATCGCCAACTCTTTAGGTGAAATAAGTGTGAAACGTACGTTATTAAATAAACTCAATAGCTTAGATAACGAATGCACAGTTCGACCATATTTTAAATCACCAATCATAGCGATATGAATACCGTCAATTTGCCCACCATGATATTGCTGTTCTTTGCTAATAGTATATAAATCTAACAGTGCTTGAGTGGGATGTTCATTCGCGCCATCACCGCCATTAATCACCGGCACGCGGCTGCCTTCAGCAAATTCAGATACTGAACCTGATTGCGGGTGACGCATGGTAATAATATCGGAATACCCGCTTAATACTCTGGCTGTGTCGAACAACGATTCACCTTTGGCTAGCGCCGAACTGCTCATACCGGTGGTTTCACGCACCTCACCACCGAGTAGATTGAATGCCGTACCAAAGCTAACACGGGTTCGCGTGCTCGCTTCAAAAAATAAGTTTCCCAAAATAGCTCCGTCCAACACTTTTGTGCGTTTTTGGCGAAGCGCGTAGGGTGTCATCTTATCAGCTACATCGAATATCGCCTGAATAGAATCACGGTCGAATTGATTGACTGAAAGAATGTGCTGACCTTCAAAATTCATCGCATACCCTTATGTTTAATGACAGGAAAAATGATTAGGTTGAGAATAGCGCTTATCCTGTTGCTGGCTCGAGAGTCTATCAAAAAATTGCTGTCGGATAATCTTATTTCTGATTATTTTTATGAAATGATTGGCAGCCTTTCAAGACAATCAAATTGTAGGTTGTGGCATAGTTTTTAAGGGCTTTCCTAGTTTCGGTACTTTCACCTATTGCTAAAGTGTCACCGCTACCAGAGAGGTACTTAATTCCACACTGCTGTTGCAAAACCTCCAGAGGATAGAGGTTCATATCTACCCCTGGGAAGCTAATAACTTTGTTAGTAAAGGCCAATAATTTGAAGTTTTGCTGAGCAACTGCTGCGTCGCCATCAATTACTGCTTGTTGTGTTGAAGTTAACGTAGCGAGTGACTCCGTTTGGGTGTCAGATTCGATAATTGGCGACTTTGTCACACTACTGACCTTTTCAGTTATGCAGCCAGATGTGCTAATCATTAGCAATGCCGCAGCGCTCATTTTTAGATTACTCATTTGGCACAACACGCGCAGCGGCGCCCTCTCAACCTTGCAGCCGCTAGTAACATTAGCAACCAACCGAAACTACCACCGCCAGAGCTATCATCCGGTGTTGGCAGTGGCGTGGGTGTAAGCACTTCTTGGTTAACGGTAATACTAATGGTTGCAGAATCAGTGGCAAAGCTAGGATCTTCAATTCGATAAATAATACTGTCACTACCAAAATAACCATTGGCAGGAGTATAACTGACTTGCCCATTATTGATACTGACCCGTCCTGAGCCTACATAAGTGACTTCAGAAATAATTAACGAATCTTGATCCGCATCTGTGTCGTTACTTAATACATCAATGTTAATCGTCCCTGAATCTTGGTCAATTGTGATACTGTCATTCACCGCTACAGGGGCGTCATTGACGGCTTCTATTTGCACCGTAAATGGGAAAACATTGCTATCACTAACACCATCATTAACCGAAATATTGACGATTAAACTTCCTGAAAAGTCAGGGTTTGGTGAGACGCTAGTTTCGTTTGCTACGTAGTTTGCCCCTGGTGACACATCCAAACTGAAGTTGGATGGATAGCTTGAATCCGGATCATCAACTAACAAGTCAGCAAAGCTAATCACAAAACTTGTATCTTCTAATTCGGTTCGCTCGATTTGTCCTGTAATCAAAGGAGCGACAGGATCACTGCCGGGCACTATTTCAAAACTGCCAGGATTCACCGCGTAAAACACATTATCAGAACACCTTACTTTTATGCGGGCGCTGCTTGTACTGGTGCTAGGAGAGGTGACATTTTGTTGACCATCGTTTGCTGTATTGGCCAATAAAGTCGACTCGAAAACGTTATCGCCATCAGCATCAAGCAATATATCCACTGCGGAACATGAAATTGGAGCGCTATTTGTGCCGGCAACCTGCCAATCAACTAGGTGGCTTTGCCCGCCAATCCAACGGGCGTCGGCAATAGGTGTTGTCACCGAAAAAGGAGTATCAGTAGGCTCTACATTGATATTCGCAAATTGCGTAATCACGCCGCCATTTCCATCTCGAACTAAAAGCTCAAATGTGAGTGCGCGCTCGGTGGTGGGGTAGGCTTCGCCAAAGCCAATTGAGTCATTCAGCACTTGACTAATTTGTGGAAAATAGCGACTCGATGCGTCAGAAGGTGGGTAGGAACGAAATAATGGGTTAAATCCATTGTCTTCAGACATTTCTTGCACTGATTCAGTGGCACCGTCAAAACCGCCTGGATTCACTTGATCCCAACTATATGTCAACAAATCATTATCGCTGTCGGTGGCTTGAGCGGTCAAAACGAAAGGGGTATTTGCTGGTATGCTGTGATTGATTTCAGAGCTACTGATAATCGGAATCACATTGCCATTGGTTTCTGTCGAACCACAATTTCTACGACTTAACAGTGATTGAATTTGTTCCACCGAAAAACTGTGAAAATAATCGTCAGAATCGTTTTGTATATTTTGGCTAGAGCATAGACCTGCATATGACATTATAGTCGAACCGCTGCCAGGTTCGACGGCAGCATTTCTGGAGCGTTGGTCTTCACTGCAGCCAGCGGCGTTGGATGCGTTAAACGTATGTTCTGCACCTAACTGGTGGCCAAATTCATGAATGACTAATTGAGTATAAAAGCTCTCGCCAAAGGGTCTGTTGCTACCAGTTTGTCCTCGGGCTTTAAAGTCCTCAATACAAATACTTTGGATAGTTGCCAAGCCACCTGAGTCGGTATTCAATACATGACCAATATCGTAGTTGTCTGGGCCAATCAGATCATCGATAACGATTTGATTGGCTTCTAAATCATCACTTGCATCATTTACGAAGGGGTCGGTACTGCTATCGGTATAGATAATTCTGTCATTGTTCGCCACAAGCTCAAATTGGATTGCCAAGTCAGTTAATAGAATTTGATTAATCCGATTGATGAGTTTTGCTAATTCGGCAATGGTGCCAGCTTCGCCTCCATTTGCCGCGGTATATTCTCCGCTGGTACTAATCGCTATTCGATAAGTTGTGATAGCGTTTCCATTCGCCCGAGCAGCATCTGGGTCTAAAGATGTCGCTTTTTTTGACACAGTTTTGATGGTTGCTGGTAGGGTTAAGTAATCTTGTTGCTGAGCCAGTTGCGACTTTTGCTGTTCAGGGGTGATTTCATCTTTCACCCAGTAACTAACATAATCTAGAGTGTTACCTAGTTTATCAAACGTCAGAATTGCCCATTGTGTATCGATTTTAAACATTGCCGATAATCCGTCCGGAGAAAGATCAAATCGGCCCTTATCTTGTGGATTATTGACGTTGTAGCCAGTAAACGAGCGGACCAATGGGAATTTCTCTGCCAGAGGTTCGGCCATTACTCGAACTTGCTGTAATTTGAAGATAAGGTAATCACCCTCGGGAGTGGGGACCGAGAGTTCAAATTCAGATGTTTGATTGTTTATCAGCGAAGTGAATTCAATAGGATTGATCGTCAGCTCGTTTCCAGTTGCGACGGTTTGCCTGTATCGGGCATCAATTTTAGTTGTAGTCTTTGACTGTTGCCACAATGGGAATTCTTGAGCTTGTGCCAAAGGCAGTAAACAAATACTGGCGAAAAAGAACGCAATGTAGATACGGATATTAATTGTCATTAAAGTACCACTTTTAACCTAAATGTTAACTTAGTTAAGTGTGGCATAGCACAGTGCCACCAAACTATTTTAGTCTCAAATACTGATTAACCCTGAAAATAACTTACTTTTACA
The DNA here is from genome assembly GCF_018860635.1 of Aliiglaciecola lipolytica. Taxonomy (GTDB): domain Bacteria; phylum Pseudomonadota; class Gammaproteobacteria; order Enterobacterales; family Alteromonadaceae; genus Aliiglaciecola; species Aliiglaciecola lipolytica_A. Next base: position 98,787 of record NZ_JAHKPT010000025.1, on the reverse strand, counting down.
TTCAGCAAAACGCCCACCCAAGGCAATCAGACGGAAAGGCAGCTTAGCCAGTTAATCTAATTAAATACGTAATCTAGCGTATTTAGATTTATCTTTCTTGAACCGATTTTTGGGTTGTGGGAGACTCGATGGTGAGCTTCGTTAAAACCAACAAAAAAGCAGCTCTTAGGCAAACGGATATATGCAAATATCAGGCTGTTTGTATCTATCACAGCTTAGCATGTCAAAGTTTCGGATTGCTTAATAATCCTCAACAATACAACTAAAAAATCGTGAAAAGGAAAACTTAGATATGTTTAAAGTGACTAAAATCGGGATATTAAGTTTACTATCGTGCACTCTTTTTAATAGTTTTGCTGAGGTTAAGTATTACCCTTCAGCAAATGAAAATATGCCTTTTTCTCAAGCTACCCAAGTTGATAATATCGTATATTTGTCCGGTCAAATTGCGAATGACGAAAATGGTAAACTGGCTGACAATATCACTGACCAATCTCACCAAGTAATGAAAAACATTGATGCCACATTGAAGGGGATCGGTTTGACTATGGATGATGTGTTTAAATGTACAGTAATGATTGAAGATATCGAAAAATGGAGTGACTTCAACAAAGTTTATGTGACTTATTTTAATCCTAAAAAATTGCCATCCCGCAGCGCTTTTGGAGCTGATGGGTTAGCCATGGGATCGATGTTAGAGTTAGAGTGCTGGGCTTATGCGAATAATTAGTTTTCAGCTCTGATCATCTGAATGATATGGGTAACCGTTCGCGTCACTAATTCAGTTTGCTTAGCTTCTGACTTAGTAAAGGGTAAACCCAACAAGCTGGATAAGTAAAAATCACCTTTTAGCATATTAAAAAATGTGTAGGCCCAATATTCAGCGTTAGCTTTGTCTAATTTTAGGTGTACATTTTGTTGAAAAAATTCGCGTAAAATTTCGATTCCGTGCTGTGGACCTGCGATATAAAACAGTTCTGCTACACGAGGATTGGTAGTGATCTCACCGATTACTACTCTATGCATGGCGATAGACTGCTCATCTTGTAACAAGTTAATTATCTGGTTGCCATAGGTTAGTAACGCTTCAGTGGGATCCTGCTCAACATCCCGCATATGTTCTTCGCCCAATTGATATTGGGCGCATTTGTATGCAATAACCGATGTGAACAATGCATCTTTATTGCTGAAATGAGAGTAGACCGTTTGCTTAGACACTTCCGCTTTTTTAGCCACTTGGTCCATTGACGTAGAAGAAAATCCCTGACTTAGAAATAAATCGCTTGCCGCCAAGAGAATATTAACGCGCTTCTCTTCGCTTTTAGGTCTGCCAACTTTTGTCTGTACTTTCATACAATTAGACTTTACTTCGGATTTCGATTGCGACACTTTTTTACTCTTGTTTAAATTAAAAGTTAATTACTAAACTGGACGGTCTAGTATTTATATATTAATCTCTATAGTAATACAAAACCGTGTTAGACAAAATAACAATCTTAAGTAGGCTTGATCAGTGAATAAACCATCGTTTAAATCATTACTAATTCCCATCGCAATTATATTGCCACTCATGGCTGTGGTGGGATTAATGATCGCTGCAGGTTCTGGGCAGGTTACTGCACCGCCCTCAGAAGCAAAAATACATCAGGTGGAAGTGGTTAAACTTTCACCCCAAGATAACTATCAACAACAGCAATTAGCTTATGGCCGGTTGGAATCTGCAAACCTATCAAATTTAGGGTTTGAACTAGCCGGAAAAGTGCAGCAAATTTGGGTGGATGAAGGTGATCACATTGTTGCTGGGCAACTGATTGCTAAGCTCGATACCAAGCGACTTGATGCGTCTATGAAAGAGCTAGAAGCGGCGTTGCAATCTGCTAAGTCAGATTTGCGCTTAGCCAAACAGTCACAACAACGGGTGACTGAACTGGTGAGTAGGAATTTAGAGTCTACCCAACGGTTGAATGAAGTTGATGAAAGCACGCAAGTGGCCAAGGCGCTGGTTGAACAAACTCAAGCACGGATTAATACGTTGTTGGTGGAACTTGAAAAGTCCGAATTAAAGGCATCTTTTGAGGGCACTATCGTATCCAGACCCATTGACCCTTCAACAGTGGTCAGTGCCGGTCAGCCAGTGGTGGTGGTACAACAATCTTCAGCTTATGATGCGCGAATCGCGTTATCCAGTGATCAAGCATTCGGATTAACGGTCGGCCAAAAACACAGGTTAATTGCTAATGGCATCAATTTGTCTGGGGTCATTAAATCTATCGCTAAAACCAGACAAATGGATACCCGCACGATAGATGTTATTTTTTCCATCGAACCTAATCAACATCCTTTGTTGCCGGGGGATTTAATTGCATTGACCTATAGTAAGCAAGTTGATGAATCTGGAGTCTGGGTGCCTAAACAAGCGCTCAGTAGCGGTATTCGCGGCTTATGGACATTGTTTACTGTACAAGGTAAAGGGCAACAAACGGTTACTTCTCGTTCTGTTGAAGTGTTATTTGCTGGTCAGACACACAGCTATGTGCGTGGCCCCCTGAGTGCGAATGATTGGATGGTTGTAAGTGGTGCGCATCGGCTCGTTCCCGGGCAAATTGTGAATGCTGTTGAAGCGCAAACATCTGCCAGTGAAGAGCGCGAATTGGCTTCTCATCAAGGTAAGCTGTAATTATGGGACATAATTCGCCTAACAATATTATTAGACCTTGGTACACCCAGTTTTTTAGTAATGGTCACTTATTAGCACTCACTATCATTATTTTATTAGTGGCTGGAATTTCCGCTATTACCTCGTTGCCACGACTTGAAGATCCTCGTATTGATACACGAAACGTGTTGGTTATTACCCCTTATCCTGGCGCATCTGCCGAGCGGGTAGAAGCCTTAGTGAGTGATGTGCTTGAAGATGAGCTGCGTCAGCTATTCGAAATTAAAGAAATTAATTCCACCTCTCGAGCCGGTATTTCAGTTATCAGTATTGAACTTCAGGCATGGGTAGATAACAGTAATAATGAACAGATATTTTCAAAAATTCGCGACAGTATAGCCGATGCCAGTCAGCTATTTCCTGCTGGAGCGGGGGAACCGGAGCTAGATGAAAAGCGCGGCGCAACATCCTTTACGTTGCTAGTTGCGTTGGGGTCGCCTGAAGGTTATCAAACGCCGATGTCAATCTTGAGTCGTATGAGCGATGAAGTTGCCGACCGACTCAGAAACGTGCCTGGAACCGAGCTTGTTAGGATATACGGTGAGTTAGACGAAGAAATTGTCGTTGAAGTTGATCCTCATAAATTGTCTGGTGTGGGATTAACGGTTCCACAAGTCAGTCAACTCATTGCAAACGCAGATCCGAAGTTGCCTGCTGGGGTTGTGCGAACCAATAGTCAAAATATTCGTATTCAAGTTGCGCAAGAATTGGCAAGCTTAGATGTGATTCGTAATATTCCATTGTCAGTATCAGCGAATGGACAGTTTTTGCGGGTGCAGGATGTCGCCAAAGTATACCGAGGATGGCAAGATCCTCCCAATGATATTGCCTTGGTTAACGGCCAGCAAAAAGTCTTTGTTGCGGCGCGAATGCAATCTACTGTGCGCGTAGATAACTGGACAAAAAGCAGTAAAGAAGCCCTCGAAGATTTTAATTCACTGTATCAAGGTAGCGTTGCAGCGGATATTATTTATGAACAGAATCAATATACTGAATCTAGGCTGTTAGATCTCACTCAAAACCTGTTGATGGGGTGTTTGGTAGTGATGGTTGTGGTGTTTCTGTTCATGGGCTTTCGCTCTGCTTGGATTGTCGGCATCTCCTTACCTCTTAGTGCCGCTTTTACACTTTTTTCGCTAAACTTTTTCAATGAACAAATTCATCAAATGTCGATATTTGGCATTATTATCGCTATTGGTTTATTGATAGATAACGCCATTGTAATTACCGACGAAATTCGGGCAAATTTATTAGATCGGCAGAATTCCCGATTAGATGCATTGGTGAAAAGTGTTCAGCACCTGTTTAGTCCGCTTTTAGCCTCCACATTGACCACAATTTTAGGCTTTATGCCAATCTTTTTGCTACCCGGCAATATTGGTGATTTCATAAGCTCTATTGCGATTAGCGTCGTGATGGCATTAATCGGTTCGTTGATTATCTCACTCACTGTTATTGCGTCATTGGCAGCTCGTTTTTTACCTAGACCAGATTCCGAAATGCGGCCGCAGGCTTGGTATCAAGGCGGGATTCAATTCAAAGAGCTTACTGATTGGTATAAAAATACTATTAGTAAAGCGATTAAACGCCCTATTCTTTGGCTATTGTTAACCACTGCATTACCTATTTCAGGATTTATTTTAGCTGGGCAGTTAGGGAATGTCTTTTTCCCCAGTGCAGATCGAGATCAATTTGAAATCCAAATGTGGTTACCTGAAGGTAGCTCGTTAAACACTACAGAAACTGTCGCTAAACAGATGGATGAGCATATTCGTTCACACCAAGGTGTGAATCAAGTTACTTGGTTAGTAGGCGCATCTACACCTTCAATTTATTACAATCAGGTGATGAAACGAGATAATACAGCTCACTTTGCGCAAGCGGTCGTGACTACTGATTCGGTTTCATCAGCAGCCGCGCTGATTTCTGAATTGCAACTGAGTTTAGATGAGGAGTTTCCTCAGGCAAGGGTTGTAGTCAAAGCGTTTGGCCAAGGACCGCCCATTTCCGCGCCTATTGGAGTTGAAATATACGGTCCAGATTTAGCTGTTATCGAAGAATTGGGCCAGCAGGTGCGATTGGTTATGTCACAAATACCGGGGATCACCAATAGTATTGCCACTATCACCCTTGGCGAACCTGAGTTTATCTTAGATGTAACCCGCAATGAGTCGGCTTTAGCCGGATTATCGTTAAATGATATTGCCAGCCAGCTTCAAGCTTCATTGGATGGCCAAGTTGGAGGTTCGATTTTAGAAGGTACCGAAGAAATACCGATTCGAATTAGACTGCCAGAATCGCAACGCAATAATATTGATAGTTTAAATGCTATTCCGTTATTAACTAACACATTAACAAATCAACAACGGTGGGTACCCGTGTCAGCGCTAGGGGAATTCAAGTTCACCTCTACGATTGCTGGAATTACCAGAAAAAATGGCGAAAGAGTTAATATCATCGAAGGGTATTTGATGCCTAATGCCACTGCTGTTGACGCGAGTAAGTTGTTACAAGTCAAACTGGCTGAGTCAGGATTTGAATTACCCAAGGGCTATCGAATCAAATTGGCTGGGGATGCTGATGAGCAGCAAGAAGCTTTAGGACTCTTAGCCGCTTATGCGCCAGTATTGTTGGTGCTGATGATAACCACCCTTATTTTAACCTTTAGAAGTGTCAAACTTGCAGCCTTAATCGCCTCTGTGGCAGTTCTATCCGTGGGGTTAGGAATGTTCAGTTTATGGTTATCAGGTTTACCCATTGGCTTTAACCCGTTGCTCGGCAGTGCTGGGCTAATTGGGGTGGCAATAAATGGTTCAATTGTAGTTATAGCCTCTATCAATGCTAATCCTGCAGCGAAACTCGGCGATATTGACGCTATTGTAAAAGAGACCATGAGCTGTAGTCGCCATATCCTTTCCACCACCTTTACAACAGTGGGTGGCTTTATCCCATTATTAATTTTTAGTGAAGGGAGCTTTTGGCCGCCGCTTGCTGTTGTGTTGGCCGGAGGTGTCGGTTTTTCGGTAATACTCTCATTAATTTATACTCCCATAGTAGCCGCTCGTTTAGCTATTCGCAGAGGAAGAAAATTTGCGCTAGAAACTGCCGCTATGGCTACCTAGTACAACCAGTGGATTCAACTGCTCGTTTTAGATGCAGGACTTACAGTTAAGGCTGAGTATCTTAAAGCGCATAGCTATAACTTGTTTATTGCTGCTTTTAATTCGTCTAAACTGCGGTATTGGTGCTGAAGTTACCGGATGTGATGGCAATGAACTATGCTTAAAACAATTAAACGATTGTTTCATACAGATTGTGTTTTCTGCCAACGGTTAAGGCTGATTATCCTATGGGGTGTAATTATGATGGTAGTGTATTTTTATGTCTGGCAGTGAAAAAACTAAACGAGATATTACTGACATCGAGGCACCTTTCGAGAGTGAGCTGCACAGTATTAAAATAAAAGGAGTGGCAAAACGAAATGGTTTAACCACTTTTTTAATTGGTTTAGTCGCCTTGTTTGTGGCGATTATGTTATTGGCTTTTCTGCCGCATTCGCTTTATTTAGTCGGCGTTTTTGCGCTAAGTGCCTCCATCGTCACTATGCTCATCGGTTGGTTTAAAGTTCGTGAGCCAGTGCACAGTATTGAGCTCACTAAAACCCATATTTTGTACCATCATCGACATGGTAAATGGTCATTAGAATGGTCAAACATTCAGCGTATCGATGTACCAAAAGTTAGCCATGGTTTAGAACAAATAAACTTAGGAATGGTGGGGATTAAGATTAAACAATATGAGCCACTTCTGAGCTCCATTTCCCCTCGTTTAGCAACTAATTTACTGCTAGAACAACGGCCTTTGCTACTGCAAAATAACCAGTGCGTTGGAGGCGGTTGTTATAGTAATACATTAATTGAAAACGATACGTTCAAAACTCCCGAAGGTAAAATCATTAAAGGCATACCAGCAATGTTAGCCAATCGAATGACCAAATTGAGAGCTGGCTTAGGTTTTGATGTGTTTATTTCAGTGGGAGAACTGGACCGCAGCAGTGAAGACTTTGTTGTTTTATTAAGAGATTGCCTGTCTAGTGTCAATAGCACTTTTCCTGACTAACACTTCTTTTATGCGAACGCTTCACTGTCGGTTATGACATTCTTTGCCTCTTGGATTAACGACGGAAGTCGCAATTTCACAATACTAAATTCATCTAGTTTTATGGCCGTTTCTAATTCATCACACAAATCCAACAGCATCGGGACACCGGTATATAAACATGCACCATGTAGTTTGTGAACAAGCTGCTTTAGGGTTTGTTTATCGGTTATCTTCCAAGCATCTTCTATTTGTGTAATTAAGTCAGGTAACTCTGCAACAAATGCACTTAGCATATCTTTTGCGGCAGCCTCGTCTTGGTTTGCAATTTTTAGTGCCATAGACCAATCGACGGAAGAACATTCAGTTGCTGAACTAGAGGTATTACACCAGCGTTTTATCAATACAATCAAATCTTCTAAATCAAGGGGCTTAGGCAGGTAATCGTCCATACCTGAGGCCAGTAATCTGTCTTGTTCTTCTTTGAGAGCATGTGCGGTAACCGCTATGATCGGAGTGCCTAAATTCAACTGGCTTTTACGAATTAAGCGAGACGCCTGCAATCCATCCATAATTGGCATTTGCACATCCATTAAAATAATATCGAAATCTTCCTGATTACATAAATTAACGGCCTCTTCACCACTGTAGGCAAGGCTTAATTCTAGGTGTGAGGGGTTTAACCAGGTGCTTAATAAACGCAGATTCATTTCCATATCATCAACCGCAAGTATTTTGACTTTTGGTAATTCAAGTAAGTTTTGCTGTATCTGATTATGGTGTGACTCGATCGGCGTTTGCGTCAAACTGGCCAGTTTATTCAGGGTTAAAGGGAGACGAAGTTGTGTGGGTTTGGTTACCTGATGAGACTCATCGAAAGAAATACCGTCGCCCGAATAGAGAATTATAAGATTGGAAATTCTAACATTCGTCAATTGAGTCAAAATGTCTACATGCGTGGTTAAGTAGCTTTCTGGAAGGCAGACGAACAGACTGTCATAATCTTGTTTTGTAGTGACAAACTCTTTGATACTGTGGGCTAGCGTGACTTTTGCTCCGGTATTTTCTAACATCTTAGACGCTGAGTTTGTAGTGAGCGCATCGGTATCTAAAAGCAATACTTTTTTCTCCGCCCAGCCAATGTTGCGAGCAAACTGCTCTGATTTGTCCAATATTTTGGTACTAATAGTGACGCGAAAACAACTGCCTTTTCCGGGATCACTGGTTAGCGTGATTTTGCCGCCCATCAAATGCACTAACTGTTGACAGATCACCAATCCTAAACCTGTGCCTTGATACGTTCGGCTGGTGGAGTCTTCAATTTGCGAAAATGCGTTAAATAGCTTTTTGCGATCGTCTTGGCTAATACCTATGCCGGTGTCTTCGACATTAAAATTTAGCTCGTACATGTTGTTAGGTAATAACTTACCGGTCACTAGAAGGCTAATATGACCACTGGGAGTAAACTTTAATGCATTGCCTAACAAGTTGGTTAAAATCTGTTTGATTCGCTGTGCATCTCCCTCGAGTTGCTCAGGCAAGGGGGTTAACTCATAAATGAATTCCAACTTCTTATTATGTGCAGATCTGGCCATTACGCTAACCATCTCTTCTAAGACATCATTTGGACAGAAGGGTTGATTATGTAATTGCAATTTACCCGCTTCTATTTTCGATACATCTAATACGTCGTTGACAATATTCAACAAGGTATCGGCAGCAGAATTAATAATCCTCACATGCTCTTGTTTATCAACGGGTAACGGTGTGTGAATCAGTTCTTTGCTGAACCCTAGAATCGCATTCAATGGGGTGCGAATTTCATGGCTCATATTAGCGAGAAACTGAGATTTTATGGTGCTGGCGTTAATCGCATCTTTTCTGGCGATATCTAGACGGGCATTTTGTTCTTCTATGAACTCCATGTTATTGCGTAAATCATTAGTAGCTTGTTGAATCTCGCGTTCCAATTGATTATGACTTTTATCCATCATCGCAATTGAAAATAACCCAGCTTGGATAAACAAACCAACATGCAGACAGTAAGTGGTGAACATATTGGTAGGCAAAAAGCCGGTTAAGCTGGTCATACTGACCAGTGCGCTTACAATGAGTACTAACCAAGCTGCTATGAAGTATCGCGCTGGATTAAATTTATTCGAATAACTTTCTATCCCCGCGACTAAAAAACTGGCGATAGCAAAAAACGTTACCAGATATACAATGGCATTTTGCCAAGCAGCAGGGAACAAACTAATTAAGGAGCAGAACCCCATGGTGACCAGCACGCCAATATTGGTTTTGATAAAAGGAGCTGTTTTGAATGCCGTTCGTTTGGCCTCTAAAAACATGTAAGTGAAGATGCCTGATGCTATCCCGACCAGCACGAATATTAAATCCATATGGCTGGTTAGCCACAATGTTGCTTCATAAGGAAACAATAAAATTGAGTGCCCACCCCAAACAAACTGCCAAGTAATCACAGCCAGAATATAACCAACAAAGGCTAATAAGCTTAGCTCTCTATTGATTAAATATAAGATTAAGTTGTATAAGGCTAAAATTAATAAACCGCCATAAAATAGGCCCCAAATCAAGTTATCCCAAAACACCATTCGCATATATTTTTCGTATGGTTGAATGTCCAATGGGGCAATAACTTGCATGCTTTTGGATTCGATTCGGACATAGAGATCGACTGGAGTCGCTAGTGGCAGATTGACTTTAAAAGCAGGAAAGCGACTAAATTGGGCGCTGGATAATTTCCCCTGTTTATTTGAAGCAATGAGTTCGTCACCTGCAAATAAATAGAAATCCGCTCGGTCCATGTGCGCAAAACCAATATCAATCACCCACTCTTGTATGTCACTAACACGATTTAAGCTGGTGCGTAACCATAGACCGCCAGTATGAATGCCGTAATTAGGATTAGATGAAGAGTGCCATATAAATTCGTTTCTGCGCTGACGTACGTCATCTATGCTTAGTTGGATATCTGTTTCTGCTAGTACTTTAACTTTATCTGATAGATGGGTGGTTTCTTCATTGTTTATTAACTGCAAAGTTGACTGCGCAAAGGCTGGTAGTCCAATGGTAATTAGAAATAGTCCCAAAACTAAGCTTTTTAGCAGATGCATGATGAGTCATTTCTTCCAAGTGATTGAAAAGCGTAAATATCATTAAACCCTTTGGCATCAGGTTTTTCAATTCTAAAATGTTCAGTTTGGCAACTAACTGACGAATTGGCGTAATAGTTTAGTAACCAGATTAAACAATTTCACTCCAGTGGATGCAGAATGCCTAGTTTATCTTCTATTTCATCGCAACACTCAGAAAATATGGACTAAAGACGGACAAAAACGCGTATAGTTAAAATGATTAATTGCATTACACCATTTAAGGATTTTCAGATGAAAAATATAAACCGCGGATTGACATTATTTTGTGCAGTTTTGTATTCAACGTGGGGATACTCTTTGCCGTTGGAAAAACTTACTCTGCCTGATGGTTTCAAAATTGAAGTGTATGCAGAAGACGTGAGTAATGCTCGCCAAATGGCATTAGGCAAAACTGGCATCGTTTATGTTGGGAGTCGCGCAGAAGGTAAAGTGCATGCTGTAGTGGATACCGATAAAGATGGTACTGCAGATAAAGTTGTCGTGGTTGCAGAAAATTTAACTATGCCTAGCGGTATTGCCTATAAAGATGGCGATTTGTACGTTGCGGCTGTTAGCGAAGTACTCAAGTTCGAAAATATCGATGAAGTCTATGCCAATTCACCAAAAGGGGAAGTGGTAATTAGTGGCTTGCCTACAGAAACCCATCACGGTTGGAAGTATATTGATTTTGGCCCTGATGGTTGGTTGTATGTGCCTGTCGGAGCGCCATGCAATATATGTCAAACGGAAGGGGACGGTAAGTTCGACGACCCTAGATTCGCTAGTATTCTCAAGTTTGATTTAGCCAGCGGTGAAATGAAATGGGTTGCTAAGGGCGTCAGAAACACAGTGGGCTTCGATTGGCAACCTGACAGCAAGGAATTGTGGTTTAGTGACAATGGACGAGATTGGATGGGCGATGATCTTCCACCATGTGAAATCAACCGAGTAAGCGCAGATGATCAGCACTTTGGTTATCCTTACATTCATGCTGGAGATATCAATGACCCAGAGTTTGGAGCCGGCAAAAACCCAGACGATTACACAAAGCCAGAACTTAAACTCGGCGCTCATGTAGCTCCTTTGGGTGTGCATTTTTATCAAGGTGGGCAATTTCCAGCGGAATACAATAAGTCACTATTTGTCGCTGAACACGGTTCTTGGAATAGAACTAAAAAGTCCGGTTATAAAGTAATGAGAGCCAATTTTAATGGTAATGAAATTGGTACCTATGAGACCTTTATTGAAGGGTTTTTAAACCCAGATGATACGGTTTGGGGTCGTCCTGTTGCTTTCTTGGTTTTGCCAGATGGTAGCATGTTAATATCGGATGATTTCGCTAACGCGATTTATAAGGTAACCTATCAGAAGTAAACAGTTTGGCGAATCTTGTGAAAACGATAACAGCTAAAGTGTTATTCATTGACAGCGTTGCCCGAAAAGGGCGCTAAAAAAACAATAATAATAACGACGAAGAATAGCCAGTTTATTCTTGTCGCATTGAAAATGGCCTGCACAAATATACTATGAGTGAAGATACAATTATCAACAAAGATGGTTCAGAGCAGCTCGCACTGAGTCGTTTTACCGAAGATGCATATTTAAATTATTCGATGTACGTGATCATGGATCGTGCTTTGCCTCACATTGGTGATGGTCTCAAGCCGGTGCAACGACGAATTGTTTACGCGATGTCTGAATTGGGGTTGAGTGCCTCAGCTAAATATAAAAAATCTGCCAGAACCGTAGGTGACGTGTTAGGTAAGTTTCATCCCCATGGTGATTCCGCATGTTACGAAGCCATGGTGTTAATGGCTCAGCCTTTTTCTTATCGTTATCCCTTGGTTGATGGGCAAGGAAATTGGGGGGCACCAGATGACCCAAAATCTTTTGCTGCGATGCGTTATACCGAGTCGCGTTTATCTAAATTCAGTGAAGTATTGCTCAGTGAGCTTGGTCAAGGCACAGTTGATTGGCAACCGAATTTTGATGGCACTATGGATGAGCCTAAGGTATTGCCCGCTCGTCTTCCTCATATTTTACTGAATGGCGTTACCGGTATCGCTGTGGGCATGGCCACTGACATCCCACCGCATAATGTGCGAGAAGTGGCCAATGCCTGTGCGCTGTTACTTGATAATAGTAAAGCCGAACTGCAAGATATAATGGAACATATTCAAGGTCCTGATTATCCAACCGAAGCGGAAATCATTACGCCTAGAGAAGATATTTCTAAGCTTTATGAAACAGGACGAGGCTCAATAAAAATGCGCGCTGTTTACCATGATGAAAGTGGTGATATCGTAATTACAGCATTGCCTCATCAAGCATCTGGCGGAAAAATTCTCGAACAAATAGCGCATCAAATGCAAGCGAAAAAGTTGCCAATGGTGAGTGATTTAAGGGATGAGTCAGATCACGAAAATCCTACTCGATTGGTGATTACACCCCGTTCTAATCGCGTAGATGTTGAACAGTTAATGCAGCACTTGTTTGCCACTACGGATCTTGAAAAGAACTATCGAGTCAATATCAATATGATTGGCTTGGATGGACGCCCAAAAGTTAAAGACCTACGTACCATTTTAAGTGAATGGCTGGTTTTCCGAAAAGACACTGTGGTCAGACGATTACAGTATCGTTTGGATAAAGTGCTCGCTAGGCTACATATTTTAGAAGGTTTGCTGATAGCATTTTTGAATATTGATGAAGTAATTCGCATTATTCGTTATGAAGAAGAGCCAAAACAGCAGCTTATCAAAACCTTCAATCTATCTGACAAACAAGCTGAAGCAATTTTAGAACTTAAGTTGCGCCATTTGGCCAAACTTGAAGAGTTTAAAATTAAATCTGAGCAAGAAGAGCTTGCAAAAGAACGAGATGAACTACAATTATTGTTAGGTTCAGATCGACGTCTAAAAACGTTAATCAAGAAAGAAATTCTATCGGATGCAGAAAAGTATGGTGACGATAGACGTTCCCCACTGGTTTTGCGCGAAGAAGCTAAAGCCTTATCCGACAAAGAATTAGTTCCTTCTGAAGCCGTAACCGTAGTGTTATCCGACAAAGGATGGGCACGTTGTGCAAAAGGCCATGATGTGGACGTCGAAGGATTAAGTTATAAAGCCGGAGACGTATATCTTGCCAGTGCCAAAGGTCGAAGTAATCAACAGGCCGTTTTCCTCGATAGTTCCGGGCGAACCTTTGCTTGTGATGCACATACATTACCTTCTGCGCGAAGTCAGGGAGAGCCGTTAACTGGGCGCTTCAGTGTCGTCGGTGGTGAGACGTTTCAGCATGTAATTATGGCCTCAGATGATCAACGATATCTAATTTCGTCCGATGCCGGTTATGGTTTTGTAGGTAAGTTCGCCGACATGGTTAGCAAGAACAAAGCAGGTAAAGCCTATATCTCGTTACCGGTTGGAGCAAAAGTGATTAAGCCGCAAACGGTTTCTAATATTGAAACTGATTGGTGTATGGCGATATCGAATGAAGGTCGAATGTTAATGTTTCCATTGCGTGATTTACCAAGTCTTGGTAAAGGTAAGGGCAATAAAATAATCAATATTCCGTCCGCAAAAGCAAAAACCAGAGAGGAATATGTCACTGTTCTGACAGTAGTGCCAGACGGTGCTAGTGTGAAAATTATCGCAGGTAAACGTGGTATGACGCTTAGCGCCGCTGACCTCGTTCACTATCAAGGCGAAAGAGGTCGAAGGGGCAACAAACTCCCTCGCGGTTTACAGAGGGTCGATAGCGTTGAGGTAGAATTTGAAGGAACTTCAGCTGACCTTGCATCAGACGAGCAAGACACAGAAGGTAACTCATAGCGTGAAAGGAGAAAGCAGTGCAAGCACCACAAATGAATCCACCACCAAAATGGTTTTGGATTGTTGTAGGGGTTTTGTTAGCTTGGAATCTGTTAGGTGTGATGGCCTTTATTCAACAGGTAACATTAAGCCCTGAGCAAATAAATTTAATGCCGCCAGCAGAGCAAAGGTTGCATTTGGAACAGCCATTTTGGGTATTGTTAGCGTTTGCCTTTGCGGTGTTTGGTGGAACGTTAGGCTGTGTAACCTTATTACTTAAAAAGTCGTTTGCGCGAGTTATTTTCTGGATGTCATTTGTGGGTGTATTGGCACAAATGGGACACTCGTTTTTTATCTCGAATGCATTAGACGTTTACGGGCCTGGCGCTGCAGTTATGCCAATTATGATACTCATAGTTTCAATCTTTTTAATTTGGTTTTCGGGTAAAGCCATTGTCAAAGGCTGGATCGTTTAATCAAGCTTTGACTGCGCTTAATTATTCGGCTTAGGTACAGATTTTTGGCCACAAATTGCATATTCTCATACCAGATCCTACTATCAATTTAGACGATATTCAGTCGCTAGAGGTTTATACCATCGGGCAATGAAAAGAATATTTAATCAACTAGGAAGTCTCAATTGAAACAGGAATTAGTCTCGTCTCTTAAACAACACTTTGGTTTTGATGATTTTAGGAACGGACAACTTCCGGTAATCGAGACCATTTTAAATAACCACTCTTGCTTGGCCATATTCCCCACCGGATCAGGTAAGTCCTTGTGCTATCAGTTTAGTGCATTACAACTACCGAATTTAACTTTGGTGGTGTCTCCTTTACTTGCCCTAATGCAAGACCAGCTAGACTTTTTATTGGCGCGAAATATTGCAGCCGCCAAAGTCGACTCAACCTTAAGTTATGCGCAAAACCAACAAGTGATGCAAGATGCTCGCAGTGGTGCTTTGAAAATATTAATGGTGTCGGTAGAGCGTTTCAAAAACGAACGATTTAGACAATTTATTGAGTCGGTGGATGTGTCATTACTTGTTGTAGATGAAGCGCATTGTATTTCCGAATGGGGACACAATTTTCGTCCGGATTATTTAAAGTTGCCGGATTACCAAAAAGCCTTGAATATTCCTCAGGTTTTACTGCTTACCGCCACGGCCACCGCAAATGTTAAACATGACATGGCAAACAAGTTTGCTATTCAGGCGCAACATATTGTACAAACTGGATTCTATCGTGCAAACCTGAACCTCAAGGTTCTGCACGCTCCTGAAGAGCAAAAAACAGCCATGTTAATGGAGCAACTAGCTAAGCTCAGCGGAGCCGGTATCGTCTATGTTACTTTGCAAAAAGAGGCTGAAGAGTTAGCTTTAGTTTTACGTCAGCAAGGACACAATGCAGTGCCATATCATGCTGGCTTAAAAGACCAGCAACGACAATCTACTCAGCAGCAATTTATGGCTGATCAAATTGATATAGTGGTCGCAACTATTGCATTCGGTATGGGAGTCGACAAATCTAATATACGATTTGTAATTCATTATGAGTTACCCAAATCGATAGAAGCATATAGTCAAGAAATTGGGCGAGCTGGTAGGGACGGCCTAACATCAGAATGTATTACGTTAGCTAATTTGAATAACCTGACTCGCCTTGAAAACTTCGTTTATGCAGATACTCCTGAACTCAACAGTATTGCTAAGGTTATTCAAAATATAAAAGATCTCTGTGCGCTTTCTTCCGCTGGCGATATTAGGTGGGAAACCCAATTAATTCCTTTATCCAACGACACCAATGTTCGCCAACTACCATTAAAGACCTTGTTAGTGCAATTGGAGTTGAGGAAAGTGATTACTCCTCTGTTTGGCTATTTTTCGGAGATCCGTTTTCGGTTTATTGAAGATATTTCGAAAATACTTGCCCGCTTTGATGGCGAACGACGTCAATTTTTAGAGGCTGTATTTGCTGCCAGTCCGATGAAAAAAGTATGGGCAACGCTAGATCAAGCGGAACTGAAAAGCGCCTATCCGCATCCCCGTAACCGTTTGGTTAGCGCGTTGGATTATTTACATGGGCAAGACCTCATTGAATTACAAAGTCAGCGACATACCGATGTTTTCAAAGTCGATGAGACTAAGCTAGCGGACCCTGATTTAACCGAGTCATTATTTGTCTATTTTAAACAAAGAGAATCGGCGGAAATTCAACGGATTGATGATTTGGTGGGGTTTTTCCAAAATAAGCAGTGTTTAAGTCAGACATTAGCCCGTTATTTTGACGACAATAGTTTAACCCAAGCATGTGGACATTGTAGTGTGTGTTTATCGGGTGGAATTAACTTACCCGAAATTATTGATTCTGCTGCGCCTGATCAAGGGCGACTCGAAAAGATATTCGCAGAATTATCCGCTAGTTATACGGCGAAATTTGATGAATCCGTCTCAAGGGTTTTATTTACACGATTTTTGGCGGGCCTTAGCAACCCATATTTGACAAAAATAAAGGCCAGAAACCTAAACGGTTTTGGCCTTTGTCAATCTATGCGTTATCAACAGTTGTTTGCTTTGGTTGAAAAGGTTTGTTAACGCTTACTTACCACCTATCCTAATAAAGATTTGGTTTAAGATTTTTTGGCGTTAGTACTTTCGAAGATCTTATCAGCCGAAGCTGCCACAAAACCTTGATAAAGTTCACCGTTAGGCAATTCGTATCGTTGGGCAAATTCATAAAAACAGCTTGGAATGACCTTGCTGGTATCTGAAAAATTCACCTCAATATGATCAGCCATTGTGGAAGACTGCGCTAGGTAAACCTCTGGGCCACCTTTGATTTCGCCACCTGATGTATTGAGTATAAAACCCGCTTGTTTTAATAGGTCATTTACATCGGTCAATAAGTCTAAATCTTGAAGATGATTGACTGAAACGGTGAAATGGTTGGCGCGATATCCCCACGCAGCCATCCAAGCTGCATATTCAGAAACCTCCAAAAGGGTTTCATATTCGTCACTGGATATTTGCCAATGGGGACCTGAATACAAAAAGTTTTCTTGGCTAGTCGCTTCTTCTGCTACTTGGCTCACCATCTTATGAATGATGTCTTGTATGGGCTTTTCGAACTCGTTCACCAATAATTCGCTAATAAATACTTTGGGTTTGGTGCTTTGTGGATGTTCAAAATGTTTTGCTTTGAGTTTCTTTTGCACAAAGTCATATTGGCCTTTTTCCACATAACCTAAGGCCAAAAAATGCGCCGCAAGTTTATCTAAATTGACAGAGTCTATATCAAAGGTGCGAAACGCGACATGGTCGTTTACTAGCTCAGATTGTCCATTGTATTGCCCTAGCAATTTATGAACTTTTTGTGCAGAAGGGGTAATGTTTATGTAATCCTGCCAAAGATTTGCAAACAAAGTGTCAATATCAGTGTGCATAGCTGCAGCCTATCTCGATTTGGTAAAAGGGCCTGCAACGCATAATGATTACAGGCGGTTAAATAACTTATATGCTTAAGCCAGGACTTAAGGTTCCAGGCAGAGTTACCTGCTCCAATTCCACAGAAGCCACAGGGAAGGCACAATAGTCAGCGGCATAATATGCGCTAGCACGGTGATTACCGCTTTCCCCAATTCCGCCAAATGGCGCGGCACTGCTTGCACCGGTAATCGGTCTATTCCAATTTACAATACCTGCACGTATGCGTTTGAAAAAGTGCTGATAGTCCGCTTCACTGTCGCCGATAAAACCTGCACTTAATCCGAATTTGGTGTTATTTGCTGACGCAATTGCTTGGTCAAAATCGTCATATCGAATTACTTTCAAAAGAGGTCCGAAATGTTCTTCATCAGGCATCTCATCAAACATAGAAGTAACATCGAGAATCCCCGGTGTGACGAAGCCTGTTGCTGTATCCATATGCTTTAGTTTGACTAATTCAGTTGCACCTAAATCAACTAATTGTTGCTGTGCTTTAACCATTCCAGCGGCCGCATTAGCAGAAATCATTGCGCCCATAAATGGCTGTATTTCGGCATCATAATGGTCAACTTTGATGTTTTTGGTAACCTCAATTAGCTTGGCTAGAATTGCGTCGCCCTGTTCACCGTTTTGAATAAACAACCGACGGGCGCAGGTACAACGTTGTCCAGACGTGACAAATGCCGATTGAACAATGTCGTGGACTACAGCGTTAATGTCTTTTGCATCTTTTACGATAAGGGGGTTATTACCACCCATCTCCAAGGCTAATATTTTACCCGGATGACCTGCAAATTGTTCATGTAAAATTTTGCCAGTACGCGAACTTCCTGTGAAAAACAGGCCATCAATATCAGCATGGCTTGCTAAAGCTTTACCGGTTTCTACTTCGCCTTGTACTAAATTCAAAACCCCTGCAGGTAAACCCGCTTGCTGCCAGAGTTTCACCATTTTCTGAGCCACCAAAGGGGTCAGATCACTAGGTTTGAATACTATGCTATTACCGGCAATGAGCGCAGGAACTATATGTCCATTAGGAAGGTGGCCTGGGAAATTATACGGACCAAAAACTGCTACTACACCATGGGGTTTGTGGCGAATAAACGCCTTGCCCACAGGCATTGGATTTTCAACTGTACCCGTGCGATCTTGATACGCTCGTTCTGATATCGCAATTTTGCCAACCATCGCACCTACCTCAGTCGCCGTTTCCCATAACGGTTTTCCCGTTTCTTGAGCAATGGTTAATGCTAAGTCTTGTTTGTTTTCAGTAAGTAGTTCTGCATACCGTTTAACAATTTCCAGACGGCCCTCAAGGGGTAAATCACTCCAGCTTAAAAACGCGTTTCGGGCAGCTTTTACTGCCGCATCTATTTGTTGCGGCGAAGCAGATTTTGCTTGCCAAATAATGGTGTTTTTAGCGGGATCAATTGATTCAATATCGTGACCTTCACCTAGGTGCCACTCACCTGCAATATAGTGGGCTTGTGTCGTCATACATAATTCCTATGGCTGGGTTATTAAATTATTTTGGTTGGCGCATATCGTATATGGTCATTTTCAACGACCATTAACGCTGCAGCGCTTTCGGGAGAGATATACGCAAAGTTGTTGTCGTTATCTACATAGACTTCCGTGGTAATTGCTCTGAAGTCTTTTACCTTAGTATTAATTACGTAGCATAAAGCGCCATCAGCGGCTTTTTGCTGGTCAATTTTAATCGGCAGCTTACGACTAGCTTGGGCGGTTCTAATGTGTTGGATATTGGCTTCTACTGTTGGGCCACCATCAAAAATGTCCACATAGCCACGGCTAATAAACCCTTCTTGTTGCAAAAGCTGTAAAGCAGGACGAGTTTTTTCATGAACTTGACCGATAACCGCTTGCGCCGCTTTGCTCAACAAACTGACATAAATTGGGTATTTGGGCATTAATTCGGCAATGAAGACTTTGTCTCCAATGCCGGTTAAATAATCCGCAGTGGGGAAGTCCATTGAAAAGAAATGTTCTTCCAGCCATTGCCAAAATGGAGAGGTGCCGTTTTCGTCACTTACTCCACGCATTTCAGCAATTACTGTTTCTGAAAACCGAGTTTGATGCTCTAACATAAATAAAAATCGAAATTTTGACAGCAATCGACCATTACTGCCTTTACGAGCATTTTCTTTGAGAAACAAAGTGCATATTTCAGACACACCTGTGTAGTCGTTACAAAGCGTTAAAATATCCACAGTGTTGTGGATTTTAAGCTCACGAGAAGCATGCACTACTTTGCCACAATGATAGTGGTAAAAAGAGTCTTCTAGGCCGACTGTCGCAGCAATGCCACTGGTACCGACTACTTCATTTGTATCGGTATCTTCCATGACGAATAAATAGCTTTGATTAGCGGGTTTATCGACTTTCTCTCGAAAAGCAATTTCAGATTGTTCTATTTTGCGTCGTAACAAAGCCTCGTTTACAGGCAGTGATGTAAAACCAATACCTGACTCAACAGCAATATCATACAAGGCATCATAATCATTTAACGCAATAGGACGGATCACTTTCATAATAGCGTGCTCACTTTACTGGTTGCGTTTTAGCTTAGCTATTTACAACATGCTCAATGGCACGTTCAAAACGCGCTAAACCTTCGGCGATATCTTCATCAGGGATGACTAATGAAGGTGCAAATCGCACAACATTTGCGCCAGCAACTAGGCACATCATATTGTTAGCAGCAGAAGCCACTAAAAAGTCTCTTGCTTTACCGTGATATTGTTCATTCAGGGCACAACCAATTAATAAACCTTGGCCGCGAATTTCACTGAATACATTGAACTTTTGATTAATTTTTTCTAAACCATCGCGGAATAGTTTTTCTTTACGCTTAACGTCTTGCAGAACCGCTGGCGTGTTAACAATGTCTAAAACTTTTTCTGCAACTGCACAAGCTAATGGGTTACCACCGTAAGTACTTCCGTGCGTGCCGACTTTCAAGCTAGCCGCTATTTCAGAGGTGGTTAGCATTGCACCGATTGGGAAACCGCCGCCTAATGATTTTGCCGTTGTGAGGATGTCAGGGACGACGTTTAAGCCCATATATGCGTATAAATGTCCTGTACGGCCAACGCCCGATTGCACTTCATCAAAAATAAGTAATGCGTTGTGTTCAGAACATAAAGCCCGCACGCCTTCTACAAATTCTTGGCTAGAACTGATTACTCCACCTTCACCTTGCAAAGGTTCCATAATCACGGCGCAGGTTTTATCCGAGATAATGTCTTTAAGTGCATCAAGGTTGTTGAAATCCACATGCTCAACAGCACCTGGTTTAGGACCAAAACCATCAGAATAAGCTGATTGACCGCCAACAGTTACGGTGAAAAATGTACGTCCGTGAAAACCCTGATTAAAAGCGATGATTTGATTTTTGTCTTCACCAAAATGCTCTAGTGCGTAGCGTCTAGCTAGTTTCAGTGCAGCCTCGTTTGCTTCTGCACCTGAATTTGCAAAGTAAACTTTATCAGCGAAGGTAGCGTGAGTTAATTTTTTACCTAAGCGAAGAGCCGGTTCATTGGTGAATACGTTACTGACATGCCACAATTTTTCGCCTTGTTCTTTCAAGGTGGCGACTAAATCAGGATGGCAATGGCCTAATACGTTCACAGCGATACCACCGGCAAAGTCTATGTATTCTTTTCCTTCCTGATCCCAAACTCGAGATCCTTGACCTTTTACAGGAACAATTGCCGCTGGGTTGTAATTGGGAACCATAACTTCGTCAAACGTTGCGCGTGTTACTTGCATTCTTTACCTCACTTAAAATTCTGGACGTCTATTTTCACTTGTGATTAATACTGGGTTGGTCACCAAAAAATACTTGCCGAACGACCAATTTGGACTGCGCATTGTGTCAGATTTTATTCAATCTGTCTCTAGGGTAAACGCCGAAAACCCTTAAATTTAAAGGGATGCGGCTAATTTTGCAGGAATAGTGAATAACTATTTAAACTAAGCAATCTGCTGTTTATGCATAAAATTGTGCTACGCCATACAATTTTATGCATCTCTAAAATTGTCTATGGATAGCCGCTTTTGAGGCTGAACTGTTTTGATTAAATTTACTTACAGCGAAATTAGATTCTAACTAGAATTGAGAGTTTATCTAATTCACAAGATCATAAAGCAATCATGATAGTTGCATGAATATGTAAAAAAAATTTTAAAAATTATGGGGATAAACGAATTTACTGAGACGTTTTGATTATTTTTCATCCAAAATTATATCAAAATCTCGCAAATTAGTTTTCTTCAATTCGCCCAAAGCACCTTTAGGAAAGCAAAATTGACGTAGATATATTTTTGCTTCGTCTAAGGAAATCAACTTATTCGATTTAAGAGTTCGATATCGATTGTAGGCTTCACCTTGGGCTAGTACTTTACCAAATGGAGACATTTCGCCTATTTCTTTGTAGTTAGCAAATTCGTTCATGGCTTCAACAAAAACCAGTCGTTTGAATGGCATCCGCGAAATGAGCTCTGTGCTTAGTGAATAACCATAGGTAGTTAACGCATTGAGTAAAAACGTTTCTGAAGGTACAACTTCCCCCAACGCAAAATGTTCATCTCTCTTGCGCTCATTTTGCGCTTCGAGTACCGCTTCTCTGTGCACCTGCTCAAATAATTTAAAAAATAGGCGCACTATTACTATTTTACCGAAGTCATGGAATAACCCCAGTAGAAAGGCATTATAACTATCTAGTTTATTCAATTGCGCTAACTTTTTACATGACATCGCTGTACCAATAGACGCATCCATCATTTGCACTTTGATTTTTGGAAAAGGATCGGTAATTTGCGGTAAACAACGTCGAAATGCTATGGAAGGGATCAGCATCTTAATATTCTCAACGCCTAGATAGCTTAACGCGGTTTTTAAACTTTCAACTACAACTACTTTGCCATTTGAGTCTACTCTACGATATTTAGGGGTATTGATAAGCCTAATCAATTCATCATAAAGCCAAGGCATTCCAGCCGCTATAGGTTCAATTTTGCTGATGGAAGTTGATTTGGCCGCCAGCGAATCAAGTAGTGCGGGCAGGTTGTGGTCAAAGCCTAACACTTCGTTGAATAGTTTATCAGTATCTTCGAGTTGAGCTTCTAAGCGCTTGATAACCTCATTATGAACCATGTTTTGGATATCTTGCACATAGTTAGTGTGAGAACGTCGATTGAGCTCTTTATCATGTCTAGCTTGTTTCTCAACTTGCAGCAGTGTGCGCTGAGCTTCACTATTCGCGGGCAATTCAACATCCTTTGTTTCTGTACCTGCTCCCATATGCTGCTGGGCTAATTTTAGGCTAATAGTCAGGTAATCAAAGCGTAGGTTGATTTCGTTTTTTAATGCCAAAAGTTCGCTCATTGATTCTTCTTATTGCCGTTGAATTAGGTTTGGGATGTACTATTGTAAATTAGCAGACTTGTAGAGTTGAAAAAACACTTTAAATAGTTTCGTTTGTAGCTAACCACCATCTATCGGCAATCTTAACAAAATTACTTAATAATTTATGCCCTACTTTAGTTAAAAGTGACTCAGGGTGGAACTGCATGCCCATTAATGGCCAAATTTTGTGCTCTATCGCCATAGGTTCGAACTGGCTAAATTCTTCACACCAAGCGGTAATATCAAACTCTTTCGGTAATGAATCGCAATTCAGTATCAAAGAATGATAACGAGTGGCAATAAATGGGTCTTCAATATTTTCGAAAAGGGGGGTTGAGTTATGGCGAATACTGGAGGTTTTACCGTGCATTATGTGTTCGGCCACTTCCACTTTTGCACCGAATATTTGTCCGATTGCTTGATGTCCTAAACAAACCCCAAGAATAGGGATCTTGCCTGCAAAAGTGCGAATAGCTTCTAGTGTGACTCCCGCTTCATTGGGCGTGCAAGGCCCAGGGGAGAAAACCAAATATTGCGGTGCAAGTTGGGCAATTTGCTCACAGGTTATCTGGTCATTTCTCACTACCTGCACTTCGACATTCAATTCTCGGAAATAACGAGCAAGGTTATGAGTAAAAGAATCATAGTTATCGATCAACAATAGCATGACAATTTACTTTCCAAAAAAGGATTACCCGCAGAACCGTAACTTTCCAAAAATGTTTTCCTAATCAGCGCTAAGGCTTTGGTATAAATCCAACTGCTTGGTAAACTTTTTGAATCATTACAGAGGCACGAGCACTGGCTTTTTCAGCTCCATCTCGCATAACCGTATTCAAATAGTCTTGGTCTGAACGTATTTCGTGGAACTTAGCTTGAATAGGTTCTAGCAACGCAACAACCGCATCGGCCACATCACCTTTTAAATGACCATACATTTTGTCTTCGTATTCAGGTACTAAGCTATCAATGCTTTTACCTGTTGCACAGGACAATAACGATAATAAATTGGAAACCCCAGGTTTTTCCTGTTTGTCGAAATAAATGCGCGCCTGCTCATCTGAATCCGTTACTGCACGCTTAATTTTCTTACTAATCTTTTTAGTATCTTCTAATAAGCCAACAAAGTTATTAGGATTCGAATCAGATTTCGACATCTTACTGCTTGGATCCTGAAGACTCATTATGCGGGCACCAAACTCAGGGATAAATGGGTCTGGGATCGTAAACACGTCGCCATATAAGTTGTTGAAACGTGTGGCCACATCGCGGGTAAGTTCTAAATGTTGCTTTTGATCATCACCTACAGGTACTTTATTTGGCTGGTACAATAAAATATCAGCAGCCATAAGAGCAGGGTAGGTCAATAAGCCAGCGTTAACGTTAGCCACATTTTTAGCTGATTTATCTTTGAATTGAGTCATCCTGTTCAATTCACCCATTTGCGTATAGCAATTAAGCACCCAAGCCAATTGGGCGTGCTCTGGCACATGGGACTGCATGAAAATGGTACTCTGACTTGGATCTATTCCACAAGCTAAGTATAAAGATAAACCGTCTAAACAAGCGTTGTAGAGGGCTTTAGGATCTTGACGCACTGTAATTGCATGCATATCGACAATCATATACAAACAATCATTATCTTGTTGCATATCGACCCATTGGCGCAATGCGCCCATATAGTTTCCTATAGTCAGTTGTCCAGACGGCTGACAACCACTTAATACAATTGGTTTACTCATATTATAAAATTATCTTCTTAAAGGTTAGAAACACGCTTAAGCCATATTCACTTTGCTTAATTCTGCGCGCATTTGGTCTATGACGTGTTTGTAATCTGGCTGATTAAATATGGCTGAGCCAGCAACAAAAGTATCGGCCCCTGCTTCAGCGATGCTGCGAATATTATCGACTTTTACGCCGCCGTCAATTTGAATTCGAATTTGTTTACCCGATGCTTGTACCCTTTGTTTAACAGATCTGATTTTATCCAGTGTTTGCGGTATGAACTGTTGTCCGCCAAATCCAGGGTTAACTGACATCATTAGAATGAAGTCTAGTTTATCTATTATATGGTCAAGACAATTTAACGGCGTCGCCGGGTTCAGCACTAATCCAACCTCACAGCCACTTTCGATAACTAATTGCACACTTCTATCTAAATGCTTTGTTGCTTCAGGGTGGAAACTGATTCGATTTGCGCCAGCTTTGGCGAAGTCTTCAATCATCTGATCAACAGGCTCTACCATTAAATGCACATCAATCGGCTTTGTTACGCCGTGTTTCACCAATGACTCACACACTAACGGACCTACCGTTAAGTTTGGAACGTAATGGTTATCCATCACATCGAAGTGGACTAGATCTGCACCAGCTTCTATCACACTATCCACTTCGTTTCCTAAACAAGCAAAATTAGCGGAAAGGATAGAAGGAGCAATTAAAAAAGGACTCATGAACTTCTCCAAAAAAATTTGACGATAGTGTAAAGAAAAATGGTTTATGAAAAAAGCGCTAGCGCTCTCAAAGTGGTGCACCAGATTGGTGCTGAAGAACTAATCTGGTGCTTCAATATCACCATAGGTTGCTTTTCAATATAAACTTTATTTATTGATAATTAAATTTTATTAATAAGAAACAATAAGTTACGTTCTTGTAAAGATTGTATAAATAAGCGGCATCAGAATTGCCTTATTGATGCCAGCGACAAAAATAAAATAATAATAATAATAAAAATTAAAACATTGAAAACAATATAAATTTCGGAGAACACATATGAAAACGTTGAAATTGGCCGCATTGGCTGTTGCTGTACTTTCTGCAACCAGTTTTAGTTCCTTAGTTCAGGCTGAGGTTTCAGCTAACTTTGGTGCAACAAGTAACTACATTTGGCGTGGTATGAGTCAAAGCTCTAACGATGTATCCGTTTCTGGCGGTATCGACTACTCAGATGAAAGTGGTTTTTATGCGGGTACTTGGGTTGGTTCAATTGACTGGGGTAACGGTGATGGCACTGAAAACGACTTCTACTTAGGTTACGGCGGTGAGTCTGGTGACTTCGGTTATGATGTTGGTTACATTTATTACATGTATCCTGCAACGGGTTTTGAAGATTCTGATTTCGGCGAAATTTATTTCAACGGTACATACAAAGCGTTTTCTTTTGGCGTAGCTTACACAGTAAACAGTCAATATGACGACGATGCACCTTATGGAACAGGTGACCTTTACTACAGCGTAGGCTATGGTATTGATCTTCCGAATGAATTTGGTCTTGGTTTAACATACGGTTATTATGACTTTGACAGTGATGACGAAGTATACGGCGATGTTGATTTTGGTCACTTCCAAATTGATCTATCTAAAGGTGATTTTACATTGAGCCTTTCAAAAGCAGATGATGAATCAGGTGATGACGATACTAAATTCGTTGTTAGCTGGGGTACATCGTTCTAATTTATTAGTTAAATTGAAACGCCTTAAGAGCCAACTTTCGAGTTGGCTTTTTTGCGTTTATGGTTAAATAAAGCTGCTTTGAAATGAATGTAGGTTGTCGTAAATTCTAAATACTTAGGACAAGCGACATAAAATTGGGATAAAAGATAGTTGTTCATTTTATCAACACACGTATAATAGGGCGTAATGGCTTTAATCTAAGGTGGTTACATGAACAGGAAGTTGAAAGCAGTTTTTTCAATTGGTACGGTTATGTTTGGCATGGTTTTTATGCTCAAAACTCAGCTTTCAAACACCGATGATTTCTGCCAAAACATTGATGTAATTGAATTTAATCAAAACCTACCTATCTCACATCCAATTAATCGATGCGCCTCAGCTAATCAGAAAAACGTGAGTTGGACGAGTTGGTTTTCTGGACGATCTGGCTATAAATTCCATTATCTAGACTTGCTAGAGCTACTTTCTAGAGCCGCAGATAACAAGTCTACTGTTCCATCGGGTGCACAGTAATTGTCAAAGCCTAAGCAAAACAACAGCCTTTGGGGCGTTTTTAAAAGCGTCGCTGCCAGTGTTTTTGGTGTGCAATCACACCAAAATTATGAGCATGACTTTCAGCAAAAGTCCTTCGTTCCATTTCTCTTGGTTGGTGTGGTCTTCGTGATTGCGTTAATTCTCGGCTTAGTTGCCGTGGTCAATATCGCGCTCAATTAACCTAACCACTAAACCTACTTGTCATCAGCAGAACTAGGTATAAAGGGCCAGTAGCTCACCCACTTTTACTCTTTTATCGCCTTTTTGACTGATAGTTCGCTTTACCATCAAACTTGTTATATCTGCTTGAGAATAAATTTCTCGGGTAAAAGGTGTATCGTGATTACTTATTAAAACACTGACCGACTTTTTCTTTGCATTATGCTTTGCTAATTTGGCTAACAATAACTGCTCATCTAACGAAAACCCATTCTTGGAATATTGGGTGAAGTTAGCGGTTAAACTAATTGGTGCGTACGGCGGATCGCTATAGATGACATTTCCCGATCTAGCGCGCGCAAAAGTATGTTGAAATGGCTCACAGGTAAAGGTGGCCTTTTGCGATTTTTCAGCAAAATAATATAGTTCTTTTTTCGGGAAATAAGGTGCTTTGTATCGACCAAAAGGCACATTAAATCCGCCAGACAAATTATATCTGCAAAGCCCGTTATAGCCGTGTCGATTTAGATATAAAAACAGAATCGATTTAAAAAATAGATCATCAGAGTGATTAAACTCTTTACGCAATTCGTAGAATCTTTTTTCCTGATTATTCGAGGGGCTAAAAAGCTTTTCAGACTCTTTAATAAAATATTCTGCCTGCGTTTTGATAATAGAGTAAAGGTTTATGAGATCAGGATTGATATCATTCAAAACGTATTGAGGGTATTCGGTGTTTAAGAAAACAGAACCGGCACCAACAAAAGGTTCGATCAACTTGTTACCTTGGGGTAAACGTTGGCAAATTTCGTCAATCAGTCCGTATTTTCCGCCTGCCCATTTCAGAAATGCCCGATTTTTGTTTTTCTTCATGTCCGCTTTTTGGTGTAACTACAACGAGGTTATTGCTGAGGTACTGCCAATTCTACCTTAATTTGTTTAACTGATTTAGCAAAAGGAACTGTTTTGTCAATGCTATCGGGTAAGGAGGCCGTATACTGCCGCGCTTGTTGAACATTGGCAAAGGTTTTTTTGAAAATTACCACATGCCAATCACCACCAAAACGTTGAGTGGTGTATATCCAGCTGGTTTCTTGTAAACCATGCTGAGTTATGAATCTCTCGGCCACGGCTGGGTCGCTCATTGAAGCCAATTGTAAAACGAAAAGGTTATCATCCAATTCAAGAATAGGGTGTTTAGCTGGTGGCAATACTAACTTAGCTTGTTCCGCTTTTGTTGCTCGCTCTTGTTGTTCTGCCTGTTTAGATTGTTTTTCTTGTTTGACCTGTAATTGCTGCTTTTCAACTTCTTGTTGCCAGCTAGTAACAAGCTCTTGAGAATGGTCAACGGGTAACTGTTGTTCGCTGTTTTCTAGCTGCAACGATTGGCTAACTTCATCCTGTTGTTGCTCTATTTGCTCGGTTTTTTCTACGTTAGGTAAGTCACTCTCTAACGGCATATTGTCGTCTAATTGAATAGATTCCAGGGACTGCATAACGTCGATTACTTGCTCTTCTGCAAGCTCGTCAACAGGCTCATCGACAACCGTGTAATGTGGGTCGACAAACTGTTTTATTTCGTTTGGATACTGCCAAAATACCAACATCGAAAAAATACCTAAAAAGACCATTCCTGCTAAAATTTTGAACAGTGGTTTAGTGATTATTGACTCGGATTCAGCGTCGACTGTCGTCTTGAATCGTTGATCAATCTCCGCTCTTTTTTGGCTGATACTTTGACTATAGCTTTGCGTAAATTGATTCGTCGTGACAATTTCAGAGCTCAGTAATATCGGCAAATGTTGATTATCTTTGGCCAAGTTTGACTTCGCCGATTCCGTCCACTCTGGACTACCGAATAACAATACATTTAGATGATGACCTTTTTGCAGGTCCTTATTTTTTAGAACTAAACTCCAAAGTTCGTTTAACAACTTTGTTGATATGTGTTGTGCCGCACAGATACAAAGCAATATTGGACCGGCGTCTTTGGATATGTGCTGAATTAGTTGCTCATCAAGTGGTACGTTGGGCGAAAGAGGGTGGCTGACCAATTGACGGTATATTTCGTTTCTATAATCTGAATCACGAAGTGTGCTCTCACCATTGATAAAAGCAACTTCAGTGTTTTCGTGCTGTTTGGCTATAAATTGCTGTAATGAGGATTGCTGTTGCGACAAACTTTCACAGCTAATAAATATGAGCTGAGACGAGTATGAAACTAAATATTCCAGTCGACTATGCAACTCGTTTATGGCCACAATCCCTTCTCTTAGCTATTCAATATATTTTGTAATATGTCGGGTTCTATATCTTTAGTAACGACGGCTTTGCCAATGGCTGTAGGAATTATGAACCTAATCGCGCCAGATAGCACTTTTTTGTCGTGTTGCATGTGTTGCATGAAAATATCGTAATTCATGTGCTCAGGGGCGTTTATGGGCAGATCAAATAACGCAATAAGCTTAATCATTCGTTCTAAATCTGATTTTGATATCCAATTCTTGTTGTAGGCGACTTCAGCCGCTAGCACCATGCCGCAACCAACGGCCTCACCGTGCAACCAATTGCCATAACCTTGCTCGGCTTCTATAGCATGACCGAAAGTATGACCTAGGTTCAACAGTGCGCGAATACCGTGCTCTTTTTCGTCGTTAGAAACGATCTCAGCTTTTATTTCGCAACAACGGTGTACTACGTATTTCAAATGCTCAGATGAGAGGTCTTTCAAGGCTTGGGCGTTTTCTTCTAACCAACTGAAAAATTCGGCATCGTAAATGATTCCATATTTGATCACTTCGGCCATTCCTGCTGCAAACTCTCTTGCTGGCAGGGTTTTTAAGGTATCGATATCAATGACAACAGATTTCGGCTGATAGAAAGCACCGATCATGTTTTTACCCAAAGGGTGATTAACGGCTGTTTTGCCGCCCACCGATGAGTCCACTTGAGATAGTAGCGTAGTAGGAACTTGAATAAAGGGGATGCCCCGTTGAAAACAGGCCGCAACAAATCCAGTTAAGTCGCCAATTACGCCGCCGCCCAATGCAATCAGCGTTGTGTCTCTTGCCGCATGCTGTTCTAAAAGTTGGGTTGTTACGGCTTCGAATTGAGTAAGGTTTTTGTGTTGTTCACCATCTGGCAAACAAACAACCTTCACGTCTACACCATCTAACGCGCTTAATAACGAATTCAAATAAAGAGGTTCGACGATCTCGTTAGTAACGACTATCGCCTTGCCACTTTGAATTTGGTCTTTAAACGAATCTTTGGAAGTCAGTAAACCTGAATCTATATTGATTGGGTAACTACGCTCACCCAACTCTACTCTAATTGTTGACATGAGCGCACAACCTCTTGTGTGAAACGGTCTTATTAAAGTCCGATTTTATCTATGATTTGGCTAGCGACTGCTCTTGCGCTTTGATCATCAGTATCGACAATATAATCTGCCACTTCCTCATAAAGAGGATTGCGAGATTCTGCAAGTTCGCGTAAAACCATTTCCGGATCATCTTTTTGCAATAAAGGACGGCGCTTGTCTCGTTGAGTACGAGCAACCTGTTTGTCTATGGTTGTTTGCAAATAAACCACAATGCCTCTGGCGGACAAACGATTACGTACATTTTTACTGACAATAGAGCCACCACCGGTCGCTAAAACAATACCTTGTTTGTCAGTCAAATCGTTAATCACGGTCTCTTCTCTAAGCCTAAAACCATCTTCGCCTTCTAAATCAAATATCCACGCGATATCCGCGCCAGTGCGGCGTTCAATTTCCTGATCGGAATCAAAAAACTCAAGATGAAGTTCGTCGGCAAGATGCCTTCCTATCGTGCTTTTGCCAGCCCCCATAGGACCAACAAGAAAAATATTACGCTTTTCTGCCATTTTTGCTTTTATCACAACTTTAGTTAACTGGGGTTTTGCAGCCCAATTTGAATTATTCCAATTACGTAAAAGTCCCATTTAATCAATTAGATAATTAAATAAAATTGACTCGATTCGTTTAAGTAATTGGTCTGAACATGACCTCGTCGAAATTTCGAGAGCGCGATTATCTCAGTTATATGCTGAAATTTGCAAGTTTTGTTGCTTTTAATTTGTTCCAAGATTAAATCTATTGCTGTAAAGATGCCTTATCTGCTTCCATTGTCGCGGTTAACAAACCCTAAAATATGTCAAAAATGGATAAATAAAACAGTAAGCAGGGACAATCTAGCGATTCATACAGAGTCTAATGTTGATTGCGTTAAACTTGAACCTAAATTTGCCAGACACAATCAAAAAATCTCAAAATATTCAATTGACTGGTACATGACTTAGCAGTAAAAAAGGGCAATAACATTGCCCTTAAGTCGTCAAAAATAAAATCGGTGAATTGGTTATAGGGAATCAACCAAAATTTTAGGTGTAACGAAAATCAATAGTTCACGTTTTTCATTTACCTTTTGAGAATTACGGAACAGGCTACCAACAACTGGCAAGTCTCCCAACAGCGGTATCTTAGACACGTCATCAGTTGATGTCTGTTGGAAAATCCCCCCTAGTACAATGGTCTCACCATTTTCTACCAATACCTGAGTGCTGATCTCTTGGGTATCGATTGCTACCGCCGGTCCAGTCGAAGTGGAGACAGTTTCACCGCGAGTATCTTGAGTTACGACCAAATCCAAAATGACACGATTGTCAGGAGTGATATGCGGTGTAACTTTTAAACTTAATACCGCTTTTTTGAATTCTACAGAAGTCGCGCCACTTGATGTTGCTTGTACATAAGGAATTTCAGTACCTTGTTCAATATAGGCTTCCTGCTGATTGGCCACTGTAATTCGTGGGCTAGCAATAATTTCACCTTTATTTTCGGTCTCCAGCGCGCTTAGTTCTAAATCAATGATGGTACCATCGACCAGTCTAGCGATTTGAATTCCAATGCTGCCCGCAGGATTAGAGACTGGGAGATTAACGTTTAACCTATCAGTCAAATCAGGGAATATGCCAGCTGCGATGTCGTTCGCGCCTTCTAACGAGCCAGAAATACCGCCATCGGAAGTGCTGTCACTGATGCCCCATCTAACGCCAAGTTGCTCATCGACATTATCTCGTACGGTAACCATTCTTGACTCGATTAACACCTGTTTGATGGGAATATCCAGAGCTTTTATCAATGCACGAGCTTCCTCAACAGAGGCCGCGGTATCACGTAGCAATACTGTATTGGTGCGCTCATCAATGGTTACTGAGCCTCTTGCACTGAGAATACTGGCATCAGCAGATTTTAGAATCGCTGCCATTTCAGCTGCCTTGGCATAGTTTATTTGAATATTTACCGCGCTCAGAGGTGCTAAATCAGCCACTTGTTGTTTAGATTGTAATTGCTGTGTTTCTCGCGCTGTGAGTTCTTCAGAAGGGGCGATAAGAAGAATATTACCTTCAAGACGTTTGTCTAGGCCTTTAATTTTTAGAATCATCTCAAGAGCTTGATCCCATGGCACCCCAGATAAACTAATGGTTACATTGCCATTTACCGTGTCTGTGGTAACTAAATTGAACCCGTTCACCTGTGCAATAATTTGCAATACTTGTCGAACAGGGACGTCTTGGAAGTCTAATGAAATCGGCTCACCGGTAAAGGCTGATTCGGCTTTACTAGCTTCTGGTTGATCGTCTTTTTCAATTTCAATTACTAACTGATTGCCATTCTTTTTATGGGTAAAGTTAGCTTTGCTGAGTAATTTAAATTCAATTTTACTGCCTTTCGTTTCCTGAAAGGTTTCTATATCGGATACTTGTGTGGCGAAGTCTATGACATCAAGGGTGAATAACTGGTCATCAGCAAGTTTGACCGCAGGCAGGGTTAAAATCAGCTTTTGATTTCCTTGCGATAACTGCATTTGGAAATCAGCATTATTAAAATCTAAAGTGACACGTGCACCGCCGGTTGAATTGCGTTTGAAATTGAGATCGGTCAACTCGGAACGAAAAACACTCGCCACCTTCTTTTCTGGGTCAACTAATACTGGCTGAACTTGTTGGGCCGCTGAATTAAACGAAACGCAAGATATTCCGGCAAGTACTAAACTCAGCCAAATCCAATTATGCTTAGCTTTATTTAGTTTATGATTAAAGATAAAACGTTCAGACATTATTATTTTCTCCTGCCTGTGAAGACATACTCAGTGTTGCTTTATTTTTTTGCCAGCATCCGGCGCCATCAGGCAGCATTTCTTCGATTGAAATATTACCATTGTTGATCGATGTAATTTTTCCGAAGAACAAACCTATGTAGTCTCCTGTCGTGACTTTATGTAACGAACCATCATTGGCTGTTACTAAGGCCCACTGTCGTCCTTGACTGGTAAAAGTACCAGAGATCGTTAGTGCATCTAATCCAAATGCCTCCAATGGACTTTTGGTTCTGTTGAAGTCAGGCTGCAAACAGTTTTCGCGTTTCGCTTCAACCGTTTGTACCGCTACATTTCGAGGTCGCTTAAATGGACTGCGGAGTCCGCCCGCTTTGTATTCAAAAGCAGGTTGGGTTTTAAATTCGGGGTAGGGTTCTATGCTAATAGAGGTGCTTTGCTTAACTTCGACCACATAGGTTACCAAGTCATCCGTTTGCGCCTCACAACCTGCCAGCATGACAACAGCCATTATCAAAACGATTATTTTCATTGGCCTTGCTCCGAAACCGCTGTGCGATATGTCTTGGCTTGAAGTTGTAAACGTAATTCAGAACCCTGTTGAGTGATATCAAAGTTATGTAAAGTCACAATCCGCGGTAATGCTGCAATGTTAGATACAAATTGGCCAAATTCATGGTAATTACCGGTGACTTCCATTTGAATCGGTAATTCAGTATAAAACTCTTTAGGAATTTCTTGTTGCCAGTTAATCAGTTTGAAATTCAATCCTGCAGTCGTGCCCACAAAGGTAATGTCATCAATGAGGCCAGGTGTCTCGTTACTGGTAGGCAGTGATTTTAACATTGACGAAAAGTCAGCTTCTATTCTGGCTAGCTGTTCTTCATAGGCTTTTAGATTAACCGCAATTCTGTATTTAGCGGCAAATGTCTGTTTTAACTCTACTTCTTCGGCTTGGGTTCTATCTAACACAGGTAATTTAGAGGAGATTAATCCGTAATAACCACCGACCGCGACTAAAATCGCTACAAAAAGCGCAACTACGGTTTTCACTTCGAATGGCCAATTCGCGACCTGTTCGAAATCCAGTTCGTTCATCTCTTTGAGTTTATTTACATCAAATTTCATTTTTGACCCTCTGCTGGTGTTTCAGAGAAGTCCGGTGCCACTGAGGAGTTTATGGTAAATGTTAATTTAAACTCGCTGACTGCATCGGGCGCTGAGGTATCAGCCACAATGGATGATAATTCACCCTGACCAAATATCTTTGAATCTTCAATCTTGCGCATAAATGAAGATAGGCGGTTATTCGATTCGCTCACCCCGGATAACTCCACGGTATTGCCTTGACGGGAGAAGGAGCGAAACGAAACACCTGGGGGAACCAAGCGAGCCAGTTCATCAAATACGATAGGCGCAACGTTGCGACTGGTTTGTAATTGTTCAATCAAGGCCATGCGTTGTTCAATGGCTTTCTTGCTGTCTTTAATATCTTTTATTTTGGCTATTTCTGCATCTAAAACCGCGATTTGACCTTGTAGAAAAGCGTTACGTTGGTTTTGGCTGGCAATCTTGCTATCGATTAACATGCCCACCAGATACACAATAATCATCACAAACAGAGCGACTGCAAATAATAGTGTTAAAAAATCTTTTTTCTGTCTCTGTCTAAGCTCTTCTCGCCATGGTAATAGATTTACATGTGACATGGTTTGAAACTCCTAGATGCTAAACCAGCTGCAATCACTAGTTGTGGCGCAACTTTTTGAAAACCTTGCTGTTCAGCTTTTTCAGAGATTTGCATTTGTTCAAATGGGTTGAAAAGGGTGACTTCCACTGCCAATTCACCTTCAAGTGCCGCGGCAATTTCTTCTATATTTGCCCCGCCACCACAAACCATCAAAGATTCTGGCCTCTCAGCGCCAGTTGAACTGATATACATTTGTACTGCTTTGCTGATGTGTTGATTTAAGTTCGCTAAAAATATTGGGAAGGTATCTTCGCGCCATGTTGCAGGTAACTCACCGTTTACTAATTGCTGTTCAGTTTCTGATTTATCTAAGGTATGGATTATGCTGAGATCTTGAATAAGGCTGTTCATACCAAAACTGTGTTCTTTACTATAAATAACTCTGTCATTTTCTACGACACAGAGTTGTAATTGAGAGGCACCAATATTAAAACACAATATTGGTTTATCTGCGGGATATTCAGCGAACTCGATAATTGCATTACCCAAAGCATAATTTTCGATATCGACGATTTTAGGAACAAATTCCACTTCTCTTAATAATGTGATGCGACTATCGACCACATCTTTATGGGCTGCGCTGAGCAACACATCTACTTTACCGATGTGAGTTTTACTCTCACCTAACTCTTCAAAATCCAGATATACTTCCTCTAACGGATAAGGAATTAGACTATCAGATTCGATTTCTATTTGGGTTTCTAACTCGAAGTCCTGTTGATCTGGATCCATATAAACTATTTTACTCAATACCGAACTTCCAGATATCGCGACTACTACATTTTTATTTTTGCTTTTCAGTGACAACTTCACTTTTTTGAGCACATTGCTTATGGCGTCAAAATCTTTTATTTCTCTGTCAGCAAAGGCATTGCCGTTTATCTGCTCACATGCGAAACTCTGCACCTTAGTCTGGTTGCCATCTTGTTCAAACAAAACAGCCTTAACGTACCGTGTACCGATATCGAGACCTATCATTTGTGAAGCTTTTTTCTTGAAAAGTTCTTTCAACACAGTTAGTTCCGAATCATTTTAGTTGCTTTAGTTTTACCATTATTACTCATTTTTTTGTTTTTAATGGTTCTAATAACGGTACATAGGTATAAAATATAAGTCATTTAGTCAATTTTGCTCTGGTAGTTTTATTTTTGTGAAGTACATCAAACTGTTATTAATAATGAGTATAGCCGCATTTCTGCTAGGTACGATAGCGATTGTAGGTATGTACTTTTATATCAAACCCGATCTTCCAAGTGTTGAAGTGCTAAAAGATGTGCGCTTACAAACCCCCATGAAGATTTATACACAAGACGGCAAACTAATTTCACAGTTTGGGGTCAAGCGTCGTATTCCGTTAGAGTTAGATGAAGTCCCGCAATCATTAATAAATGCCGTACTTTCTATAGAGGATAGTCGCTTTTACGAACACCCTGGTATAGATCCTATCGGCATAGCGCGGGCTTTTGTGAATTTAGTCTTAACCGGCGAACGTGGGCAAGGTGGTAGTACCCTCACGATGCAGCTAGCCAGAGGCTTTTTCTTAACCCGTGATAAAACCTATATACGTAAAATAAAAGAGATCTTTATTGCTTGGCACATGGAAGGTTTGCTCAGTAAAGATGAAATCTTAGAGCTGTATTTAAACAAAATTGAATTGGGGCATCGTGCCTTTGGGTTTGGTGCTGCTGCTCAAGTATATTTCGGAAAATCCGTTAATGAGCTCAGTTTAGCTGAAGTAGCGACTATTGCTGGACTGCCTAAAGCGCCTTCTACTTTGAATCCAATTTCCAGCCCAGAAAGAGCGAAAGCGCGTCGTCGAGTCGTATTGTTAAGAATGCTCGATGAGGAATATATTACCCGTGAAGAGTTTGATCAGGCCAGCAATGAAACTGTCATTTCTAAACGCCACGGTGCTGAGATTCAGTTAGATGCGCCTTATTTGGCCGATCTTATTTATAATGAAATGGTTGAATTGTATGGCAAAGAAGAAGCTGAAACTGGCGGATATCAAGTTTTCGCTACCGCACCTTCGGATTTGCAGTTTGCCGCACAAACAGCAGTAATACGTAATTTACATGATTATGATGAAAGACATGGTTATCGTGGTCCTATTCGCGTGTTATGGGGAGAGCCAGATGACAATCAAAGCCTAAACAACAGTGAAGATCAAAATACTGAATTGGTAGCCTTGGATTCTGAACCTTGGGACGAATCACAAATGCTAGAGGTTTTGGACGCTTACACGCCAATTGGAGTGCTTAACCCAGCAGTTGTTACCCAGGTTGATGAAACCAGTTTTGTGGTTTTTAATGGCCAAGGAAATTATCAAACTATCGAATGGCAGGGTATGCATTGGGCAAGATCCTACATTGACGACAATCGCCAAGGACCGGATCCTAAAAGTGCTGCTGACATAGTGGCTGCAGGTCAATTGATCTGGATTAGACAAAACGAGGAAGGGATCTGGAAATTGTCGCAATTGCCAACGGTGAGTGGTGCTTTTGTGGCACTG
Source organism: Aliiglaciecola lipolytica (assembly GCF_018860635.1). GTDB lineage: Bacteria > Pseudomonadota > Gammaproteobacteria > Enterobacterales > Alteromonadaceae > Aliiglaciecola > Aliiglaciecola lipolytica_A. Next base: position 61,534 of record NZ_JAHKPT010000025.1, on the reverse strand, counting down.
GATCCTAAAAACGGTGCGGTGCAGGCAATCGTCGGTGGATATAGTTTTTATCAGAGTCAATTCAATCGCGCGACTCAAGCTAAAAGACAAGTAGGCTCGAATATTAAACCTTTCATATATTCCGCAGCAATAGAACAGGGTTACACCTTAGCAAGTATTATTAATGACGCTCCTATCAATCAGTGGGATGCAAGTACTGGCACAGCATGGCGGCCACAAAACTCGCCAGCTGTGTATGACGGACCAATTCGAATGCGGGTCGCCTTGGGCAAATCGAAAAACGTAGTGTCAGTGCGTTTATTACGGGCAATTGGTATTAATGCCGCGGCAGACCATCTGAGTAAATTTGGTTTTGACCGCGCTGAAATTCCGAAAGATGAAACCTTATCACTAGGTTCAGGTTCACAAACTCCCCTAGAGGTTGCTACTGCAATGTCGGTTATTGCCAATGGCGGTTATTATGTGCGCCCTCATTTTATTCAACGTATTGAAGATGAGCACGGCAAAATATTGTGGCAAGCTAATCCTCCGCAAGTGTGTGAAGAATGTGAAACTCACAATGCTGAGCAAACATCTGTAACCAATGCATCAGAGCTTAATTCAGAGGAGCTCACAGAGCAGCAAATCGAGGCTTTGTTGGCGGCTGAATTAAACGGTTTCCCAGAAGATGAAGCCGATTCTCAGCCTGAAATAATCCAAGCCCAAAGAGTGGTGTCTGCGCAAAATACCTTTTTAGTGCGCGAAATGATGCGTACAGCTGTTCGAGGAAATGGTCGATGGAGCAATGATCCCCAGCGCAATACCTATTGGCTTGGCACTGGCTGGCGGGCGAGAAACATTCTTGGTCGCACCGATCTGGCGGGTAAAACCGGTACAACCAATGACTCTCGGGATACTTGGTTTAGTGGTTTTGCGCCAGGGTTAGTGGCTACTTCTTGGGTTGGTTTTGATGATATGAGTCGTATGCTCGGCCGTACATCTCGTAACCAGAATTTGATAAACGAAAATCCTGAAAAATTTAACTGGATTGGCAACGCCATGATCGGCGCGGAAGATGGCGCGAAAGCAGCTCAACCTGCATGGATTCGCTTTATGGAAAAAGCGCTTGATGGTGTGCCTCAAGAAATTAAACCTATGCCTGAAAATATCATCACGGTTCGAATTGATAGAGCAACGGGTAAACTCACAACACGTACAGATTATACGTCTATGTTTGAATATTTCATAAAGGGTACCGAGCCAACCTCTTCAGTTCAGTCTGACTCTGTTGTTGATCCCTTTGAAAGCGATCAATCAGAAAGTGTGGAACCTGAAGATATTTTTTAGATCCGATAGGGAAGTTTCACTTTTCAAACGTATATATAAGAACAAATGTTCCTTACTCCTAAGTTCGCTAATGTAAATTGGTAGCTAACTTAGGAGCCGGAGGCGCATTTAAATTGAGCGAAAATGGATGAGTTATTAGATAAATAATTCTGATGCACATCTGACCAGACAAATTGATACTGAGTTTAGCTGAATATTCGTTAAACTTGCTATTACTTGACACCTAATCACTTTAAATCCTCTTGATAACAAAGAGAAAACTGGAAAAAAAATACCTCTAATGAGCAATACTTCTAAATACTTGTATATTCCCCATTCTGGCCCTTCACTACTTGAGACGCCGCTGTTAAATAAAGGTAGTGCGTTTACCGCCAAAGAACGTGAAAACTTCAATTTGACCGGTTTGTTGCCGCCACGCTATGAAAGCATTGAAGAGCAGGTCGAACGGGCTTATATGCAATATTCCAGTTTTTCCTCACCCATTAACAAGCATATTTATTTGCGCGCGATACAAGACAATAATGAAACCTTGTTTTATCGATTAGTGCAGTCTCATATCGATGAAATGATGCCGATTATTTACACCCCGACGGTTGGGGATGCTTGCGAACAGTTTTCGGATATTTATCGCAGTTCTCGTGGTTTATTTATTTCATATTCTGAACGAACGCAAATAGACGATATTCTGCGTAATGCCACTAAACGTAAAGTAAAAGTCATTGTGGTAACTGATGGTGAGCGGATCTTGGGCTTAGGTGACCAAGGAATTGGTGGAATGGGTATACCCATTGGTAAATTGTCACTGTATACCGCATGTGGCGGAATTAGTCCTGCGTATACTTTACCGGTGATGTTGGATGTAGGGACAAATAATCAAAAATTGCTCGACGATCCTATGTACATGGGCGCGCGTCATAAACGTATTACTGGCGATGAATATAATGAATTTGTCGATATGTTTATTCAAGCAGCCCACAAACGTTGGCCTGACGTTTTGATTCAGTTTGAAGACTTTGCACAGCCTAATGCCATGCCATTATTGGAACGTTACCGTGAGCAGGTCTGCTGTTTTAACGATGATATTCAAGGTACAGCAGCGGTTACTCTAGGTTCAATCCTCGCAGCTTGTTTGAGCAAAGGTGTTAAATTAAGTGCGCAAAAAGTGGTATTTGTGGGTTCAGGTTCTGCAGGATGTGGTATTGCAGAAATGATCATCAGTCGTATGTGCCAGGAGGGAATTAGCGACGCTCAAGCTAGACAGCAAGTGTTCATGATTGACCGCTTTGGCTTGTTAACTGATGGTATGCAGGGCCTTCGCGACTTCCAGCAAAAGTTAGTACAAAATCCTGAGGTGATTAAGCAGTGGAATACTGAAAATGAATGGGCGAGCTTGTTAGACGTAGTTACGCATGCAAAACCAGACATTCTAATTGGGGTTTCCGGACAGCCAGGTCTATTTACTGAAGAAGTTATTCGCGGAATGAAAGCGAATTGTGATTTGCCGATTATTTTCCCATTAAGTAATCCATCCCGTCAGGTTGAAGCAAGACCCGAGCAAGTTATTGAATGGACCAACGGCCAAGTTATTATCGCTACCGGAAGTCCCTTTGCTCCTGTTGCATATAACGGCAGTATTTTCCCCATTGCCCAATGTAATAATAGTTATATCTTTCCAGGAATTGGTTTGGGTGTGGTGGCCACAAAAGCTCGATTGGTCAGTGAAGAAATGTTAATGGCAACCAGTGAAGCCTTAGCACTTGCTTCGCCACTAGCAAGTGAAGGTGAGGGATCTTTGTTACCGCCTTTAACCGACATTGCTAGTCTGAGTAAAAAGATTGCATTTGCAGTAGGCAAGGTTGCGCAACAACAAGGTTTGGCTTTAGAGACCTCTGACGAAGCTTTACGAGCTAGTATTGAAGCTAATTTCTGGAACCCTAAATATCGTCAATACAAACGTACTAGTATTTAATCGATTTACTGCCAACTATTTATGTTAAATAGTTGGCAGTGTTGTCGCAGTCAAATAGTTTCGCAATTTGAGCTCAGCCCACATCAAGATAAGAAGGCTGTTTATTTATCAAGGGCCATTACAAATACTTTCGAATTTCTTTGAAAGTTATATAACAACTTTTTCGATTCAGGCAGCGCATCAATGCTGGCCAAAACGAATCCTTGTTCTTGAAACCAATGTGCAGTCACTGTCGTCAGCACAAAAATACTCTCTAAACCCTGCTCAATGGCATCTTGTCGAATTGCTTCGAGCAGACGTTCAGCACGACTTTTGCCGCGATAATCACCATGGGTAGCAACACAGGCAAGCTCACCAGTACCATCCTGCGGGTAAGGATAAAAGGCAGCACAGGCGATAATCATACCGTCTCGCTCTATGACCGTGAACTGTTCAATTTCCGCTTCAAGGAGTTCTCGAGAACGTTTAACCAGAATACCTTTTTCTTCGAGAGGATTGATCAGTTGTAGGATCCCGCCCACATCTTCAATTCGTGCTTTTCTAAGTTGCTCGTAATGGCGTTTAGAAACAAGCGAGCCTGAACCGTCACGGGTGAACAACTCCTGCAATAAGGCGCCGTCCTTTTTGTAACTGACACAGTGACAGCGAGGAATATCAGCGGCTATTGTCTGGTTAATGGCATCCAATATTCCTAACTGGTCTTCTCTGGCACCTTCTTCAAGCAAATCAGATAATTGGGCTGAATCGATATTACGACGCAGCTTTCCTGTTTCATCTAAAATGCCCTGATGTTCAGAAAAAACAATCAACTTATCGGCGTTTAAGCTGATGGCAGCCTGTGTGGCGACATCTTCATGAGATAAGTTGAAGACTTCGCCCGTAGACGAGTAACCCATGGGGGAAAGCAATACGATTGAACCATCCTGAAGATGATCGTTGATGCCCATCACGTCAATTCGTCTTACCACACCGGTATGCTCAAAATCGACGCCTTCTCTAACGCCCATGGGCATAGCCACAACCAAATTACCAGAACACACACGAATATGAGCTCCGTGCATTGGCGAGTTAGCTAGCCCCATGGTTAATAGTGCCTCGATTTGCGAGCGCACCGAGCCTGCAGCGTCTTTTACAGATTCCAAGGTTTGTTTGTCGGTGAGACGAATATTATTGTTGAAACGTTTTTCAACCCCTCTTAATGCAATGCGCTGATCGATTTGTGGCCTTGCACCGTGCACTAAAACAAGCTTCACACCCAAACTGTTGAGCAAGGCTATATCATTGATAATGTTAGGAAAATTAACATCCTCAACGGCCTCGCCACCAAACATTAAAACAAACGTTTTGCCCCTATGAGAATTAATATAGGGTGCTGAGTTGCGAAACAACCTAACGCCATCAATGTCTGACATCACCATCTTTCGTTCCTCAGCTCTTTAAACTTTTCAGTTCTGCATCAAGGGCTGCAAACACTGGATGAGCACCTGTGCCACCCAAAATATTGCGTTTGTCCACTAAGTATTCAAGCTCTAATACAGCATATACATCATCTTCAATTACTGAACTGAAGGTTTGCAATTCAGCTATGCTTAAATTTTCAATGGGTTTGTTTTGCTCAATGGCTGCTAGAACAATTTGACCAGAAATATCGTGTGCCGTCCTAAATGGAATACCTTTAGCAACAAGGTAATCTGCCATTTCGGTAGCATTGGCATAACCTTGTTTGGCCGCCTGAGCAGTCCGTTGAGCATCTAACTCAATAGTGTCTACCACTTCTGCAGCGATACACAAACAGATATGCCATTGATTAACTGCATCAAAGGCACCTTCTTTGTCTTCTTGCATGTCTTTGTTATAAGCCAAGGGAAGACCCTTCATGGTAACCAACAAGCCTTGTAAGCTTCCAAATACTCTGCCGCATTTTCCGCGCATTAATTCTAATGCATCTGGATTTTTCTTTTGCGGCATTAATGACGAGCCTGAAGTGACTGCATCACCAAGGGTGATAAAGCCGGCTTCGCCAGAGTTAAAGAAAATAAGATCTTCAGCCATGCGCGATAAATGCATCATTGAAGTACTGGCACAAAACAATAGTTCTAAAACATAGTCTCGATCGGATACGGCGTCTAAACTGTTGGCGCAAGGAGAGCCAAAGCTCAGCTGTTCAGCAATTTCCTGACGATCAATGGCGTAAACCGTGCCGGCTAGCGCGCCACTGCCTAATGGGCATTGATTCATTCTTACCAGCAAATCCTCTAAACGACTAATGTCGCGTTTGATCATCTCAACATAAGCCAAACACCAATGCGGGTATCGTACTGGTTGAGCTCGTTGCAAATGGGTGTAACCAGGTAAGATGACGTCTCTGTTGCGATCAGCAGACAATACCAGCGCACTTTTGATTGCCAGTAAATCGTCTTTCAAGCTTTCTAGGTGCTCTTTACACCACAATCGAAAGTCGGTAGCGACTTGATCGTTACGACTGCGACCGGTATGAAGCTTTCTTCCCAGATCACCAAGTTTTTCAATTAACGCAGACTCAATGAAACTGTGAATATCTTCTTCACTACTGGCATCAAAATCCAATTCATCTGCTTCGGCTTTGCTTAGCAATTCATTTAAAGCAGCTTCTATTTGTTGCTGTTCTTGAGTGGTCAATACACCTGCTTTAGCAATGGCACGTGACCACACAATTGAACCGCGAATATCTTGGCTGGCCAAAATCCGATCAAAGGGCAACGAGTCGTTGACCTGTTTGAACATATTACTGCTGCCCTCTTGAAAGCGGCCTCCCCATAAACCCATGACTAGTTTCCTTTATTCGCGTCGCGCGCTTTTTTATTTAAGGTTGCAATACGACTTGATAAGCTGAACAAACGAATAAATCCTTCAGCATGTTTTTGGTCATACACATCGTCTTGTCCGAAGGTGGCAAAATCTTCTGAATACAAGCTATTTGGTGAACGACGTTGAGTAACAGTAGCGCGACCTTTATATAGCTTAATGACGATGTCACCAGTAACTTGTTGCGCAAATACTTCGGCACCTGCTAACAATGAGTCGGAAAGAGCAGTAAACCAACGTCCGTCATACATCACGTGTGAAAACTCTAAACCTAAATATTCACGGTGTTTTAATGCTGCTTTATCTAAAACCATGCACTCTAGCGCTTTATACGCAGCCATAATGACTGTGCCGCCAGGAGTTTCATAACATCCACGAGACTTCATGCCGACTAAGCGGTTTTCAACGATATCGATTCGGCCAACACCATGTTTGGCTGCAATTTTGTTCAGTTCAACTAGCGCGTTATATGGCGAAAGAGCAACACCGTTAACTGTAGTAAGTTGTCCTTTATCAAAACTTAGGGAAACGCTTTCTGGCTTGTCTGGCGCATCTTCTGGATCGACGGTCATGGTCCAAATGCCTTTGGTTGGTTCACACCAAGGATCCTCTAATTCACCACCTTCATGAGAGATGTGCCAAGCGTTTGCATCACGGCTGTATATTTTAGTGGCAGAAGCACTGGTTTTAATATCACGTTTTGCTAGGTAATCTAATAAGTCTTCACGTGAAACCATATCCCACTCACGCCAAGGTGCAATAACTTGTAAGTCAGGTGCTAGAGCTGCAAAAGTACTTTCGAAACGTACTTGGTCGTTACCTTTACCAGTACAACCGTGGCATAGCGCGTCTGCGCCTACTTTACGGGCAATTTCTACTTGTGCTTTCGCAATTACTGGACGAGCCATTGAAGTACCTAGTAAATATTCTCCTTCGTATACCGCGCCAGTTTTGATTGTTGGATAAATATAGTCAGCAACAAACTCTTCTTTCAAATCAACGATATAACATTCGCTGGCACCGGTTTTAATGGCTTTTTCACGAAGACCTTCTAATTCTTCATCGCCTTGGCCAACATCTGCCGCAAAGGCGACTACTTCACAATCATAATTTTCTTTCAACCATGGAATAATGGCAGAGGTATCTAAGCCGCCTGAATAGGCTAAAACAACTTTTTTAACGTCGGGTTTTGACATAACTATTTCCTAAATAAACTTGTGTTGATTTGTAGTTTGAACAAATCAGCTTCAACAGATTGATTTTTTAAAATGAACTTCGAGTCACTCAATTTTAAGCTAACAACGTTACTAGAATGGCATTTTGGCCATGCATTCTATTTTCAGCTTGTTGCATTAATAATGATTTATCGCTATCAATTAAAGTACCGCTAATTTCTAAATCACGATGAGCGGGTTGGCAATGCATAACATATTGTGCACCGGTTAATGCCATCATAGCTTCGTCGACTTTGTATGGGTCAAAAATGCGTTTAATATCTGATAACGGTGTTTCATCTCCCATTGATAACCACGTATCAGCATAAAGTACATTGGCACCTTTAGCGTCTTCGACGTTATTACTTTGGATGATTTTTGCACCAGATTTTTCTGCAATTTTTTGGCTTAATTCAAATATCCCTTGATCAACTTCGTAACCTGCAGGGGTAACACTAACGATATTCACCCCTAGTATAGCGCCAACCAGCAATAGTGAATGGGTAACGTTATTGCCATCACCTACATAAGCTAAGGTTAAGTTTTCTAATGAACCATAGGTTTCTTGTAAGGTGAGAAAATCAGCTATTGCTTGGCACGGGTGATAGAGGTCGCATAACGCGTTGATTACCGGTACTTTAGAAGCTTGACTAAACTGCACTAAGGTATCATGACTAAACACTCTGGCAACAATCGCATCTGCCCAACAAGCTAAATTTGCTGCTGTGTCTTTGGCGTCTTCTCGGCCAGCTAGTTTACCAGCCTGGGAGTCAAGGTAAACCATGTGTCCACCGAGTTTATTGATACCAATATCAAAACTAACACGGGTACGCAAAGAGGGTTTCTCGAACAAAGCCGCAATTGATTTTCCAGCCAAAACTTGATTGTGTTCTTCAGGCGCAGCTTTAATTTTTGCCGCTAGCGCCAACAAATTATTTAAATCCTGCGAACTCCAATCTTTAAACGTTAATAGGTCCTGTTTCATTTGTTTTCCTTAGACGATGGGAAAATGGTTGTTCCTGCAGAAGCGTTTTCTTCAGTTGGAGTATCTTGGGTTAAAATATCAAGGTTTTTCCAACTTGCTATAGTCACAGACTGTCCTATTTGATTCGCCGCATCTAATGCCGCTTCTACTTTCACTGTCATACCATCGCGAATAACACCATCTGATATCAAAGTTTCAATATCGTCAGACGTGAGTTTATTAATAAGTGACTTATTCTGATCGAGCACACCTGCTACATCTGATAACAAAACTAGTTGTGCATTAAGCAGTTTGGCAATGGCTGTTGCTGCTTGATCGGCGTTGATATTAAGCAATTCACCCTGGTCATCTGCTCCAATGGAGCTCACTATGGGTAAAAAGCCAGCTGCCAACAGAGTCGTCAGTAAAGTTTGATCAATAGGCTCTGCAGAACCTACATTGCCTAATTCTTCACTGATTTGATGGCAATTGGTAATGTTACCATCCAATAAACTTAATCCCACAGGGATAAGTCCACTTTTTTTCGCTAATGCACACAAGTTTTTATTGGCTGTGCCGGCTAAAGCACCGACGACATAATCAATTTGTGATTTCGGCGTGACTCTCAGACCATTTAGTTTATGACTGCTAAGTGACAGATTTTTTAAAAGCTTCTCAACACTGCTGCCACCACCATGAACTAACACTATTGGCTGTTGTTCTTGAGCGGCATAAAGCGCGGCAAAAAAGTCTGCGGAAATACTTGGGTCATCTAAAAATGCACCACCAACTTTGATAACTTTTACTTTCATTTACTCACCTCAGCAATTAATCCAGTAGGAGATGCAAAACCGAAACTTAAGTTAGCACATTGAATTGCTTGAGATGCTGCACCTTTTAACAAGTTGTCGATGGCACTGCCAATGACTAAATATCCAGATTTTTCATCTAACTTCCAATGCAGATCACAGTGCGCAGTATTCACTACATCATCTAACTTAGGAAAATGATTTAGTAAACGGATAATAGGTTTATCACTGTAGGCTTTTTGGTAAGCATCCGATACTTGCTCTTTGCTGGTGCCAGCAACTGTTTTCACCGTAATTGTGGCCAATATTCCGCGCTTAAAATTACCTAAATGGGGAGTAAATATAACGTCGGTACCTAAGGCTTGGCTAATTTCTGGCTGGTGGCGATGGCCAAGAACACCATATGCTTGCAGGCTCACTTCGCAATAGCTATTTCCCAAAGCGGCTTTTCTTCCCGCACCACTAACACCAGATACCGCATTAATAATTGGACGATGCTGGCTGTCTAACAGATTTGAATTAAACAAAGGCTTGAGCGCTGATAGCGAAGCTGTAGGGTAGCAACCTGGCACTGCTACTAGCGATGCCTCAGCAATAGACGCTGCATTCCATTCAGCTAACCCGTAGACCGCTTTTTCAAGTAACGGTTTATGCTGGTGTGCAAATCCATAAAAGTCTGCAAACACGTCTGCATCTTTAATTCTGAACGCCCCTGATAAATCGAATATTTTTGCTTTTCCTGCCGTTAATATAGGCATCCAGTCGTGGCTGGCTTCGTGAGGTGTGGCTAAAAATATGGCATCTAAAGAATCTGCGAGCTCGCTTAACAGACCATCATTAATGGGTAAAACCTTAGTGTCGACTAAACCGCTTAAAGAGGGGTGGAGCTGACTTAAAGCTTTATTTGCATCTTGACTGTTTTGCGAAACAAACAATCCTGCTAGCTCAAATTTAGGATGCAAGGTTAATATTCTGGCGAGTTCTGCGCCTGTATATCCACTTGCTCCGATTACACATGCTTTCAACATAATGATGTTTACCGATAATTTTTGAAAATGTTAACTTAGAAAAATAAAAAAAGCGCCCCAATCCTTTAAAAACTTCTTCTATATCAAAGGAGAGGAGCGTGCTACGCAACCAAAATTAGATTCGTCGGACAGACGTACAAGCGTAGCAAGGCAGGGAGTTATTTGTGCTCATAGTTCTCATTTATTCTCTATTCATCAATTTTCAGGCAATATGCACTGTAATTGATCGTTAAGGTTTAAAAATCAGTTTAAAACTGGTTCTTTGTTGCATGGACGTAGCATGCCATCAATGTTATAAATATGCAATAAAAGTGAATAATTATATTTTAAGGTTCTTATGCCAAATTTAACTTTCTTAGAAGTTTATGAAAAAATCATTTCCATCCCTACAATAAGTGCCGTAGACGAAGATCTAGATATGAGTAATCGTCAGTTAATCGACTATTTAGGGAATCTTTTTTCAGACTTAGGTTTTAGCATTTCTATTCAAAAAGTGCCTGAAGCACGGAATAAATTCAATTTATTAGCCAAACTCGGCACGGGCAAGGGCGGTCTGCTGTTAGCTGGTCACTCAGATACAGTGCCATTTGATGAAGGTCGATGGAATAGCGACCCATTTATACTGCAGCAAAAAAATGATTCCTTTTATGGTTTAGGGACCTGCGACATGAAAGGATTTTTTGCTTTTATTTTGGAAGCTTTAAAAGATATTCCTTTAAAAAAGCTGCAAAAACCACTGTATATTTTAGCCACAGCCGATGAAGAAACCTCTATGGCCGGAGCTAGGTTTTTTGCTCAACAACAGTTAATTAAACCTGATATGGCTATCATTGGTGAACCCACAGAGCTGAAACCAATCGGTAAACATAAAGGACATATGGCGCAGAGCCTAAATATTACTGGAAAAGCTGGCCATTCCAGCGATCCAGATAAAGGCGTAAACGCCATTGAAATTATGCAAATGGCAATACAGCAGCTACTCACGTTACGTGACCAACTTGCCAAAAATTACCGCGACGAAAGTTTTAGTGTTCCCCAAGCAACGATGAATTTAGGGCATATTCATGGCGGCGATGGCGAAAATCGAATTTGTGGACATTGCAAACTTAACTTTGATATTCGCTGTGTACCTGGATTGAGTGATGAAGAAGCAATTGCATTGATTGATGAAGCGCTGTTACCTGTTAAACAGGCTTATCCTGACCGCGTAGACATGCAGCTTATGTATCCGACAGCTCCGGCGTTCTCATGTAAGAATGAGCACAATATTATCGCCTTAGCTGAAAAGTTGACGGATTTTAAAGTCACAAATGCTAATTATGCTACTGAGGCTCCTTTTATCAATCAGCTTGGCTGCGATACTTTGGTTTTGGGGCCGGGCAGTATCAATCAAGCCCATCAGCCGGATGAGTTTATATCGTTAGAATATGTGGACCCCACAGTTTCTTTGTTAAAGAATATGATAAAACACGTGTGCTTTAGCGAATCAGCTAGATAAATACTAGGAAATAATATCCATGACTGAATTAGTAAAAAAGACCATTGCTTTAGTGGCTCACGATCACATGAAAGCGGAGTTAGTTGACTGGAGTCGCACCCATATTGAACAATTGAAAAAGTATAATTTGGTGGCGACAGGTACAACAGGCGGACTAATCGCCGACAGTTTAGATTTACCTGTTCATCGTTTTAAAAGTGGACCTTTAGGTGGCGACCAACAAATTGGCGCATTAATCGCTGAGCGAAAACTAGATTGTTTAATCTTTTTTTGGGATCCACTCAACCCCGCACCTCATGATCCTGACGTAAAAGCTTTACTTCGATTATGTTCGGTGTGGAATTTGCCTGTAGCTTGTAATCGTTGCACTGCGGATTTAATCATTACTTCGCCGCTGTTTGACAGCGACGAATACTTGAGGACTGTGCCTGATTATTGATAGTTAATTTATAACTATCAATAATCTTTAACGTAACCAATGTGATAGTTAGAGTTCGTCGTCTTGATGACGTCTCTTCTTATCATGTTTGTCACCACCTTTGCGGTGTTCTCTTTTTTCATCCATTTTCGCCATTTTTGCCTGTTGTTCCTCATCAAGGATATTCCAGATTTGATGGCGCACTTTTGACATGTCTGTCGACATTTGCAAATGAGCTGCTTGAAGTTTCTCACTCACTGCCAACCATGCTGATTGATCAAAAGTTTCACTTCTAACCAGCTGTTGAGCTTGATCGCGATAACCTTTCACCGTTTCACGCTGAGATTCCATAGCCGCTTTTTGGCTTTCAAACAAAGCTTTAATTTTTGCACTTTGCTCGTCGGTTAAGTCGAGTCTCTTGAACATTTTCATCGGAGAAGAACGTTTTTCTCCTTTATGCCCCTTGCCTTTGCGTTCTTTGCCCTTTTCGCTCATGGCACTCAACTTTTGTTGTTGCTCTGCGGTGAGGGTATTCCAGACAGCGTTGCGTTTGGTCGCCGAGCTTAACGCAAGTTGAGATTTAATATCTTGCTCTTGTTGTAACAAACTCACTACCGAATCTTGATCCCAATCAGTAGATCTAATTAAGCTCTTAAGCTGATTTTTGATGTTGTTTAAATCTTGCTTGTAAATTTCACCATCTGCTTTAGATTGCTGCATGATAGTGCGTACATCAAGTTTTTGCTGATCTGTTAAATCTAGCTTTTTGAATACCGCACGCATTGGTGGTTCTGGACGCTCATGCGCTTGAATTGCAAATGCAGTGACGGCTGCGGTAGCAGCTATGGTAATGATTGCTTTAGAAAAAATCAATTTGCTTTTCATGTGTATCACCTTTTGATTAATGTTTAACGAAATAACGACATTTACCTTGTCGTTGATTTGATAAACATTATAGTTACGTCAATGCAAAGAAGTGTCTGGCCATTGTAAAGCTTGTGTAAATAATGTTCTTTTCGTCTGTCACTTAATCAGCTGGAAGCTTACAATTCACCACATAATGTACCAATGACATATAGAATAATTGAGGTTACATGCAAAATAAATCACTACTTGTTATCGATGATGATAAAGAACTGTGCAACTTGTTGATAGAGTATTTGTCGCCCCAAGGGTATGAAATAGATCAAGCCAATGATGGTGAGACAGGCTTACAAAAAGCCATCGGGCCGAAACATTACGATTTAATTTTGTTGGACGTGATGTTGCCGCAAATAGATGGATTTGAAGTGCTTAAGCGATTACGCACTAGTCATTTAACGCCAGTGTTGATGTTAACAGCTAAAGGCGATGATTTTGATAAAATTTTTGGGTTAGAGCTTGGCGCCGACGATTACTTGCCTAAACCATTTAATCATCGTGAGTTATCGGCTCGAATCAAAGCTATCGTCAGGCGCATGGATTATTTGCCTTCAACAAGCTCTCAGCAACGATTACAAATTGATGATGTTGTATTGAACCCCAATACACAGAGTGTTGAATGTGCTGGAAATATTTTAGAGTTTACCGCTACTGAGTTTTTAATTTTGCATTTGTTGATGATAAACGCAGGTCAAATTGTTAGTAAAAATGATATCAGCGAAAAAGTATTGGGCAGAAAATTGATGGCATTTGATCGCAGTATTGATATGCATGTGAGTAATATTAGGCGTAAATTAATGCAACACAGTGATCAAGAAAAAATTAAAACGGTCAGAGGTACTGGCTATTTGTTCGTGGTTGAACAATGAGGTTTTTAAAAAAGCTTAACCCTGCCAACAGTCTTTTTGGCAAAACGTTTTTATGGTTTTGGTTGGCAGCGATTCTGTTGGGTCTTGTTGGCGCTTGGTTAGCTAAGCAAACCAACTCTAACTACTCAATTAAACCGCTAAATAACGTAGACATTAATCGTATACAGCAAATAGCATCTCGTATTGAGCTAACTGCAGAGCGATTTCCCAAAGCCGAATTAAATCGTTTATTAGGCCGCACGGGGCAAAGAAGCAAAGATGCATTGATGTTAATAGATGCTCAAAGCAAAGAATTTATTTATGGTTTTCCAAGAGAAATGATGCCGTTAAAAGAGCCGTTTTTGGAACTCATTAATGAGACGCAACCTTTTGTTATTCGAACTACGTCAGGGGTCTTTTTTGGGCCAGCTAAAGTCTCGGTAAGAGGACAGACATATTTTCTGTTCACTGGTAAACCGCGCCCTCCAAATCTTGCACGGCAGTTGATGCAGACAAATCCCATAGCGCTTGGCTTAAGCGTATTGCTAGTCAGCGGAAGTCTGTGCGCTTTGTTTGTCTGGTCGCTTGTTCGACCTATTCGACAATTGCAGAAAAGTGCTAGGAAAGTGGCCAATGGTGACTTAACCCAGAACGTAAAATTTGCATCAAAAAGAGGTGACGAGATAGGCGCCTTGGGGCGAGATTTTAATTCTATGACGAAACGCCTTGCCGACTTAATGGGAAGTCAAAAAAGGTTAGTCGCTGATATATCACATGAGTTAAGGTCGCCACTGGCAAGATTGCAACTTGCCATTGGTATTGCTCAAAATCAAAAAGAACAGCTGCCAGAGTCGATTGAAAAACAGCTATTGAGAATCGAAAAAGAAGCACAGCAAATCGATTCAATGATTGGTCAAGTGTTGCGTCTATCTAGATTAGAGGCAGATGTAGCTGTTGAAGATAAACAACTTGTTGGTTTGAAAAGTTGTTTTACAGAGCTTTTCAATGATGCCGAGTTTGAAGCGCAAAATAGTGGTAAGGAATTAATTTTAGGTGACATTCCAGAACTGACTTTAAGTTGTTATCCACACCTACTGAAAAGTGCTGTAGGAAATCTGATTAGTAATGGAATTAAATATTGTTCTACTAAAGTTGAAGTGTCAGTGGTTAATCTGACTACTACACTACAAGTGACGGTAAAAGATGACGGTAGAGGTGTACCTTCTTCGGATTTGGAAGATATGTTTAAACCATTTTATCGGTTGTCTGCGTCACGAAATCGAGATACGGGTGGGGTAGGTTTAGGCTTAGCCATTGTTAAACAAGCGGTAAAATTACACGGCGGTGAAGTCGTAGCCATGAATTCGCCAGAAGGTGGGTTAATTGTAAACATCACGATTCCGATTAAACAATAATGAGTGAAACCTTTGAGGCGAGATCGCGAGTGAATTGTGTTTGTAGATTGATTCTATGCAACATTGCAGTATTACGCATCTTGATAAGTGATTTAATTGTTAGCGTACAACATGATTGAACAGAGCCAAATCCCAGAAGATGAAACTTTGGTAGAAAAGCGGAATCAGCAATTTATAGAACCGTTTTGGCAAAGAAACGTGATTAACGGTTATTTTCTGGGGAAGCAAAAGGTACGAATTGCCTATGCTTATGTGATCAATCCGAATCCTATTGGAAGCATAGCCATTTCCTCTGGTCGTATTGAAACCTTATTAAAATATAAAGAGCTGGTATTCAATTTGTACCACGCAGGTTTTAGTGTGTTTATTCACGACCATCGAGGACAAGGGTTGTCAGGACGAATGTTAGATGATCCAGAAAAAGGGTATGTGGCTGATTTTGCAGACTACGTTGCTGATTTTAAATCGTTTTTTGACCAAGTTATTAGCCCTAATAGCGGTCATAAACCGATTTTACTTAGCCATTCCATGGGAGCCGCAATTTCTAGTTTGTATTTACTCACACACCCTGGAGACTTCGCTAAATGTATTATGTCGGCTCCGATGTTCGGTATCAGGCCGGCATTACCAAAATGGTTAAGTTGTTTGCTAATTGAAAGTTATACCTTGCTAAACCATGTCTTTGGTAAAAGCCCATGGTATTTTATTGGTCAGTCCAAATATAACCCTAAAGCCTTTGCAATAAATGAATTAACCCATTGCCAACAAAGATACAAAATTTTTCGAGATACCTATGAGGCTAATCCGCAATGCAAGCTAGGTGGGGTAACAACAGCTTGGCTCAAACAAGCTGATAAAACGATGTCATTTATCCAAAAAAATGCTGCCGCGATTACTATTCCAGTGCTGTTATTGCAGGCTGGAGATGATCGGGTCGTGAATAACGCTAAACAAACTCAAGTCGCAGCAAAAATGCTAAATTGTGAGCTTATGCGAATTGAAAATGCGAGTCATGAAATATTCTTCGAAACTGAGGATATTCGTGATCAATCGTTACGGGCAATTTTGAGATTCTTAGCTTAAGCGAATTTGCCGCGGCATAGCTTAAAATAGTGAAGTTGCTGGTTCTTGCGGGCGTAATATTTGTTACACTTAAACAATTAGTTTTCTAGAACCTCGATTAAATATGCTTAGTATTGTTTTATATCAACCGGAAATCCCTCCCAACACCGGAAACATTATTCGTCTGTGCGCAAATACAGGTTACGACTTGCATCTGATTGAACCGCTAGGGTTTGACTGGGATGATAAAAAAGTGCGCAGGGCGGGATTGGATTATCATGAATTTGCTGAGGTTAAACGTCACGCAGATCTAACTGCTTATCTTCAATCCGAAAAACCGCAAAGAGTGTTTGCCTGCACCACTAAAGGTACTAAGAATTTCGCAGATGCTGATTTTAAATTGGGTGATGCGTTACTGTTTGGCCCTGAAACGCGAGGCTTACCTGACGAGGTCATTCAGAATTTACCGGCGGAACAACGCTTAAGAATTCCAATGTTGGCCAAGAGTCGCAGTATGAACTTATCGAATGCGGTTTCGGTTTTTGTTTATGAGTCTTGGCGACAATTGGGTTTTGAAGGGGCTGTTTAAGGAGAGGTTAGCTTAACTAACCTTCTACAGTTGGCTCTCTGCCTAGCAACGTAAGTGCGGCACTTTTCGCTGGTTTCCCTTGATAAAGCACTTGGTAAATCTGCTCAGTAATCGGCATTTCAACAGCTAACTTGTCGGCTAAAATTTTGACTTCTTCTGCATTTCGATAGCCTTCTACAACTTGACCAATACTGTCGATAGCATCTTCAACCGACTTTCCTGTTCCTAAGGCTAATCCAAAACGTCGATTTCGAGATTGATTGTCGGTACAGGTGAGTACAAGGTCGCCTAATCCTGCCATGCCCATGAAGGTTTCAGGTTTAGCTCCCATTTTTAATCCTAAACGGGTAAGCTCAGCAAGTCCTCGGGTGATTAATGCGGTTCTCGCATTTGCACCAAACCCTAAACCATCAGATAACCCGGCACCAATTGCGATCACATTCTTAACCGCACCACCTAATTGAACGCCAATGAAATCGGGATTTTTGTATACCCTGAAGCTTTTTGAACAGTGTAATTTTGCACTAAACTCTTCCGCTAAGAGTTCATCCGTTGACGACAACGAAATAGCGGTTGGTAACCCTGCCACCATTTCTTTGGCAAAGGTTGGTCCTGACAGAACAGCCAAAGGAATATCACTTCCCAAAACTTCCTCTGCAACTTCTTGGAGCAATCTACCAGTTTTTGGTTCCAGCCCTTTTGTCGCCCAAATCAAACGATGCTGATCTGTCAAAAATGGCTTAATTGCTGTTAAAGTTTGCGCAAAGGCATGGCTTGGTACAACGACTAGAATATCTTGACTGTTGGCAATTGCCGAAGCAAGATTTGGAATAATTTCCAAGGCGTCAGGAAATATCGCTTCAGGTAAGTATCGTTGGTTGCATCGGGACGTTTGCATTTCTTTCATCTGCGCGGTATCTCGACCCCACAGATAGGTTTGCACTTCATTTCGTGCAAGACAAAACGCAAGAGCAGTGCCATAAGACCCTGCTCCTAGTACTGTAACGCTTTGCTTATTTAGCATTGTCATTACAATGATTAAGCATCAAGTTTTTGCGCTTGACCTTGCTGTTCTTGGGCACGCTTTTGCATGTAAGCAGCAAAGATTGCATCAAAATTAACCGGTGCAAGGTTTAATGGAGGGAAAGTACCTCGATTAACCAAATTAGAGATAGTTTCTCTTGCATAAGGGAACAAGGTATTTGGGCAGAATGAACCTAAAGTATGCGCTTTATTTGCTTCAGGCATTTCACCAATCATAAAGATACCCGCTTGCTGAACTTCACAAAGGAATGCCGTTTCTTCGCCTAAATTTGCGGTTACTGTAACCGATAAAACGACTTCATAAAGATTCGTTTCTAATTCAACTGTTTTAGTATCTAAATCCAGTTTAATTTCAGGTTTCCACTCTTTTTTGAAAATTGCAGGAGAGTTTGGTGTTTCAAACGAAATGTCTTTTGTGTAAACACGTTGAATTGCAAATTGTGCGTTTTGTTGTGGAGCTTGCTCACCGGCTTGGTTAGCTTGGATATCATCTGCCATGTTAATTTTTCCTTGGTTTACTGCGTTATACGCTAAGTAGGTTGTCTAGTTTATTTTGTGACTCTAGTGCATACATGTCGTCGCAACCACCGATATGCTTGTCATCAATAAAAATTTGTGGAACGGTATAACCGCCATTCGCTCGGGTAATCATGGTGTCACGAAGATCAGGGTTTTGATCAATTCGATATTCTTCGAATGCAACGCCTTTTTCTTCTAGTAATGCCTTTGCACGATGGCAATACGGGCAATAACCTTTGGTATATAGTTCAACTTTGCTCATTGTCAGCCTTAAATCTGTTTATTTCGCAACGGGCAAATTTGCACTCTGCCACGAATTCATTCCACCTTTTAGTACGGAAGCATGACTAAAACCAGCTTTCAATAAAGCTGTTGCTGTCTTTTTAGCTGTCATGCCCATGGCACACACTACAATAATGGGTTTGTCTTTGAATTTTTCAAGGGCGCTAAAGTCAGCGCCATTTAGTTGTTCTGTTTTAATTTGTTTTGCGCCAAGAATATGGCCTTTATTGAACTCTGCAGCCGGGCGAATATCCAACACTACAGCATCTTGTCGATTCATAAGAATCGTTGCTTCGTGGGTGCTAAGTTCTTTGACTTGAGAAAAAATCCCAGCCACATAGCTATAGATAATTAACACTACTAGTGCTACCCAACCAGCAGACAAAAAAGGATGGTTTCCAACAAACTCAATAATTTGATCCATTACTACTTCGGCCCCTTGGCGTAGAAAAAAGAGTGCAAAGTATATAGAAAATCTATACAGAAACCAGTCCTTGCATAGTGGAATCTGCAATTCAGCTATAACTTAACTGATAAATACTCTTTAAGTGATGTAGTTCACAGGATAAACTGTTGGGGATCTATCAATATGAATGTTCTCAAAACCGATTCAAAAGTCGATAGATGACTTCACTCTTATTAACAACTTTATCAAAAATTACACAGGAGCAACCTATGCCCAACGCGAAAAAGACGCTAGCACTGCTTATATTGGATGGATGGGGACATCGTGAAGATACCGATAAAAACGCCATTGCTAACGCCAATACGCCAGTTTTAGATAAGTTGGTGCAGGAATATCCCAATACGTTTATTTCCGGGTCTGGTCTTGATGTTGGATTGCCACCTGGTCAGATGGGAAACTCTGAGGTAGGGCATGTTAACTTAGGAGCCGGGCGTGTGGTGTATCAGGAATTCACACGTATTAGTAAAGCGATTGAAGATAACGAATTTGAAAGCAATAAGGTTTTGGCTGCATCTGTAGAAAATGCAGTAAATAAAGACAAAGCTGTGCACATTATGGGGCTTTTATCTCCAGGTGGCGTGCACAGTCACGAAGACCATTTATTTGCAATGGTCAAAATGGCTGTCCATAAAGGTGCTAAAAAAGTCTTTTTACATTGCTTCCTTGATGGTCGAGACACAGCACCAAAAAGTGCAAAGGAATCTTTGCAAAAAGCTGACGAGTTATTTAAAACTCTGGGTGTAGGTAAAACTGCAACTTTAATCGGTCGTTATTATGCGATGGATAGAGATGAGCGATGGGAACGGGTTCAAGCGGCTTATGATTTAATTTCTCAAGGCAAAAGTGAATACCAATATGCGTCCGCAATAGAAGCACTTGAGGCTTCTTACGAGCGTGATGAAAAAGATGAGTTTGTTAAACCTACCATTATTGGTGATGCCGTTAAGGTTGAAGACGGCGATTCACTTATCTTTATGAATTTCAGAGCGGACCGTGCAAGAGAGATAACTCGTGCTTTTGTTGAGCCAGAATTTAGCGGTTTTGAACGGGAATATTGCCCTAAAAATCTAAACTTTGTGATGTTGACTCAGTATGCGGATTCTATCGATGCCCCTTCAGCTTATCCTCCCGAACCATTGGTTAATGTGATGGGCGATTGGTTGGCGCAGCATCATAAAACGCAATTACGTATCTCCGAAACAGAAAAATATGCTCACGTTACTTTCTTTTTCAGTGGCGGTCGTGAATCTGAGTATGAAGGTGAAGAGCGTATTTTGATTCCGTCTCCAAAGGTAGCAACATACGATTTGCAGCCGGAAATGAACTCTAAGTTGCTAACCGATAAGTTGGTTGAGGCAATTGAATCGGGCAAGTACGATGCAATCATTTGTAATTATCCAAATGGCGACATGGTAGGCCACACAGGCGTATATGAAGCGGCTATAAAAGCTGTTGAAGCTGTCGATAGCTGCATTGGACGGGTAACGGAAGCATTGAAGAAAGTTGGCGGCGAGTGTCTGATTACAGCTGACCATGGAAACGCTGAACAAATGGTCAATGCTAAGACTGGACAAGCGCATACCGCTCACACTAGTGAGTTGGTGCCTTTTATTTATGTTGGTCGAGATGCCGATGTTCGCACGGGTGGAACCTTGAGTGACGTAGCACCCACTATGTTGCACCTCATGGGCATGGAGCAGCCAAAAGAAATGACCGGCAAACCCATTATGACCCTTAAAAATTGATGTTACATGTAAATTTGTACACAGTTTAAGATGATACATATTCGTGCTTTACTCCGGCTACTGTGTTTTGCAGTGGTTGGAGTTTGTTTGTCTGTTAGTGCCCAACAAACTGAAGAATTAAAAGATATTCAGGCTCAGATTAAACAAAAACAGCAGCAAATTAAAAAGCAACTTGCCGAAGCAAAACAGTTACAGCAGCAATTAAAAGCTGCTGAACTGAATATCGCGCGAACAGTAGAGAAGATCGAAAATACCCGCAACGAGTTACGCAATAATCAGCGTCAACACACAGAGCTGGTTAATCAGCAAAAATCCTTACAATCACAAGTAAAACAACAGCAACAAGCCCTAGCAAGCCAGTTAAAAAGTATGTACATGGTGGGTGAAAATGATTTCGCTAAGATGTTGTTTAATCTTGAAGATGCATCAAAAATGGAGCGGACTTTTAGTTATTATCGCTACTTAACCGAGGCGAGAAAAAAACAAATTGATGCGTTTCGCAATTTAGTGACTGAACTTCGAGAGGTTTCAGAACAACTCTTAGCCAAACAGCATGAGTTGGAAATATTAGAAAAAGAACTAACTCAGCAACAAGTGCAACTTCAGCAGCAGCAAGATTTGCGACAAATTACGTTAACCAAAATTGAAAAACAAATTGATTCTGAAGCGGCAAAAATAGAACAACTACAAATCAATGAACAGGCGCTACTTAAAGCGATTGAAGAGGCTGAGCGTAACGCTAAGCAAGGGCCTTTGAACTTAACTGGATTAGCAGGCCTTAAAGGGAAATTACTATTACCGACGCAAGGTAAAATGCGTAATATGTTCGGTCGAATTCGACAGGGACAAATTCGTTGGAAAGGAGTGTTGTTTAACGGCAATACTGGGGCTCCCGTGCGAGCAGTGCATGCAGGTAGAGTTTTGTATGCTGATTGGCTTCGGGGGTTTGGTTTGGTTACTGTATTGAGTCATGGTGATGGTTATATGAGCTTGTACGGGCATAATCAGGCGTTGTTGAAAAAGGTTGGAGACACTGTGCAAAGTGGCGAAACCATTGCGCTGGTTGGGCAAAGTGGTGGACAAAGTAGCCCTAACTTATATTTCGAAATTCGTCACAAAGGGACGCCAATTAATCCAAGCCAATGGCTTAAAAAATAATAACTCACATGACATATACTAAGAATTAATCACTATCGTGCATTATATTAAAAAACAGTTACGCAAATTAGCCTGCATGGCTCTATTATATTTCCCAATGTTCCCCTTGTTGGCTGCGGAAATTGCGTTGATTATCGATGATATGGGAAATACTAAGCGTGACGAGGCGGCTTTCAACTTGCCTAAAGAGGTGGCATTTTCAATCTTGCCCCTTACCCATTTATCCGAAAAATTTTCCCGTAAAGCGGCATTCCAAAAACGCGACGTCATGCTGCATATTCCCATGGAGTCGCTGGCCGGAAAACGATTAGGTCCAGGAGCCTTAACCGCAGATATGTCTGCTGAATCTATTCGACAAACACTCATGCAGGCGCTGGCAACTGTGCCTGATGCTATCGGAGTGAATAATCATATGGGTAGTAAACTAACGCAACTTAGTTTACCGATGAATGTCACAATGAAATTCTTAGCTCAGCACCACCTATTTTTCGTGGACAGTAGAACAACGCGATATAGCAAAGCGCTAAAAATCGCGCAACAAAATGGTGTGTTAAGTGCACCACGCAACGTATTTTTAGATAATGATAGTCGAGTTGAAGAAATTGATGTTCAATTTCAACGATTACTCCAACTGGCCAAACAACACGGTCACGCAGTAGGGATTGCGCATCCTTACCCGCAAACTGTGGCCTATTTGCAAAAAGCTTTGCTGTCAGTCGACAAACTGAATGTACAATTAGTTACTATCAGCGAGCTATTGCATACTCAACACCTCGCAGTGGTCCAAGACGTAAATATAAAATCGCGTCGAGTATCATCTGAACTTGAATAAACTCAAAGCAGATAAAAGGAATAACCATGGCTGCTTCTAATCTACTCGCTTTAATTGATGATATTGCCACTATTCTTGATGATGTCGCTGTGCTTTCCAAAGTGGCAGCGAAAAAAACCGCCGGTGTCTTGGGGGATGATCTTGCTTTGAACGCCGAGCAAGTTTCTGGTGTAAAAGCTGATCGGGAATTACCAGTGGTGTGGGCTGTCGCTAAAGGCTCATTTTTAAATAAACTCATTTTAGTGCCTGCAGCTTTAGCAATTAGCGCATTTTTACCTGTGTTAATCACCGTTTTGATGGTTATTGGTGGCTTATATTTAAGTTTTGAAGGTTTTGAAAAGGTATTCCATAAGTTCTTCCACTCCAAAGAAGAGTTACAGGCCGAGCATGCAGAAAAGATAAAAGCTTTGGCAGATCCTAACGTTGATCTCGTTGCTTTAGAAAAAGATAAAATTAAGGGCGCAATTCGCACTGATTTTATTCTTTCTGCTGAAATAATTGTAATAGTACTGGGCACTGTAAAAGACGAAGTTTTCATGACCCAGTTGGCGGTGGTATCTGGGCTGGCGTTACTTATAACCGTGGGGGTCTATGGTCTAGTCGCTGGTATTGTGAAATTGGATGACTTGGGACTCTATCTACTGCGTAAATCGATAACCGGCAAGTTTGATACACTGCAACGCACCTTAGGTAGAGGACTATTAATGTTTGCCCCTATGCTGATGAAAACCTTAGCTATTGTTGGGACTGCTGCCATGTTTCTGGTTGGTGGTGGCATATTGGTGCATAGTATTCCAACTATTCATCATGTGGTTCATGAAATAGTCGCTTGGCTTGAAACCCTATTTGGCAGTGTTAGTCAAAGCGTTGCCCCAATTTTACTCGAAGGTTTAACCGGGGTAATGGCCGGTGCTGTAGTGATGCTTGTTGTGACCTTCGCCACTAAACTGAAAAAATCTTCCTAAAATGAAGTAATAGGTCGCTCAACAAAGCACAAAACCGATTGTTAACTTTATTATCATTTGCGTCGTTTGAGGCTATATTGATTATACAGTGATATAAAGTGAGGTTTTCCACTATGGAATTAGGACAATTTTCGGTTAGCTTGGCAGTGAAAGACATTGTTAAATCCAAAGCATTTTATGAAATGC
Source organism: Aliiglaciecola lipolytica (assembly GCF_018860635.1). GTDB lineage: Bacteria > Pseudomonadota > Gammaproteobacteria > Enterobacterales > Alteromonadaceae > Aliiglaciecola > Aliiglaciecola lipolytica_A. Next base: position 37,432 of record NZ_JAHKPT010000025.1, on the reverse strand, counting down.
TTGGGTTTATAACCCATGAAGGCTGTGGCAGCGTTGAAGATAAATGGCTGATATTACAAAAAGACACTACTGTTATCGGATTATTTGAAGGTATGTTTGAAGATAATATTCTTACGTTTAATCCCTTGGATGTCAGATCAATAGAAGCTCATATTCGTAAAAATGGTTATCCAATCGATTCTGAAACTCAAGGAGAGTCAGGGCCTGCCCACTGTATTTTAAAAGACCCTGATGGCAATGTAATTATGTTTGATCAACACCAATGAGTTGTTCAGAATTAACCTGCTGGAAATGTGGCAACCGTCTAACCGATGTTATATTTCCTATGTCTCGCCGAGAAGAATGTGCCAACTGTGGTGCAGATCAGCATGTTTGTAAAATGTGTAAAGATTACGACGGACGAGGTGGCTGCAATGAACCAAGGGCTGAGCAAGTAAGTGATCCTGAAAAGGCAAACTTCTGTGACTATTTCTCACCCTCTGGTAAAACCTTTGCTCAAACTCAGGATCACAAAGCACAGCACGCCAAAGCACAATTGGCCGCCCTATTTGGTGAAGAGCCCGAAGTGAAGGATGTGGCAGAATCTGAAGATAAACAATTAACGCCCGCGCAAATAGCCGAACAAAAGTTACGGGACTTGCTAGGGGATTAATGAATTCAGCGGAATAAATTACGTCCTATATTTGACATTTTTGGCTCGGATTCCATGGCCTAAAGACCATGCTACGGATTTCTGTTGTAGGTGGGTGCTTTAGCCCCGCAATGTGTTTGAGATATTCCATGGCCTAAAGACCATGCTACGGATTTCTGTTGTAGCTGGGTGCTTTAGCCCCGCGATGGCTTTGTGATATTCCATGGCCTAAAGACCATGCTACGGATTTCTGTTGTAGGTGGGGGCTTTAGCCCCGCGATGGGATTGAGATATTCCATGGCCTAAAGACCATGCTACGGATTTCTGTTGTAGGTGGGTGCTTTAGCCCCGCAATGTGTTTGAGATATTCCATGGCCTAAAGACCATGCTACGGATTTCTGTTGTTTAACCCAACAATTGGCCTATAAAAAAAACTAATAACGGTTGCATTTGAATGGAAATGTTATACTATAACGTCCCGGTTTTAATAGGGTAAGATTTAAACTTGATCTTATATCCTGCATTTAATGTAAAACTGAATTAAATAAGCATAACGTGAGAGGTTTAGTTAGCGCCATGGCAACATCTGAAAATAAATCAGTAATGGATAGAGTAGGGATCTGGACGTCCAGTATCTGTGCTTTGCATTGTTTGCTGTTGCCTATTCTCATTCCGCTTGTGCCCTTTGTCAGCGCGAGCTTTTTTGCTCAAGATTGGTTTGAAAAAACGATTCTGACCTTATCGATGATAGTAGGTTTCTGGGCCCTTCTTTTCGGGTTCTATCGATACCACAGACAATTATATCCAATATACAGCTTGCTCTTAGGTGGCTTAATTTATTGGAACAAAGATATGTTTGGTGAGGCTTATGAACCATTTACTATTGGTTTGGGAGCGCTACTGATCGTTGCAGCACATGTTGCCAATATTCGTTTGTGCAAAAGCTGCGATACTTGTCACGATTGTGAGTCTAGTCAACAGCCGAATCAGTAAGAGCTAATCTGGCATTGAGTGGATTATTGCAAAATACTGCGTCCACTCCCCATTTTTGCAATTGTAATAAGTCTTCAGGCTGATCAACGGTATAAACACCCATTTTAAGTCCTCTTCGTTTCGCATCGTAAACAAAATTTTTGTCTACAAATGTCACATCAGCATTAACAAACTCAGCGCCTAAGTTTTCAGCAAATGCAGCGTAGTCAACTGGCTTATTTGCAGTTAATGCGCCTATTCTTGAAGTAGGTGAAATCGTTTTAATGGCTTTTAGTAAATGATGATCAAATGACGAATACAAAATATTTGAGCATGGAATAGATAAGGTTATACAGGCTTGCTGAACGTATTTTAGGAGCAAAGGAACATCCCTAACGCCCTTCAATTCAATGTTGATTTGACAGGATTGACCGATACATTCTAGCGCTTCAAATAGGGTCGGTACTGTTTCCCCTTCTCCTGCATCTAATTTTCTGATTTGCTCAAGTAATAATGAATCTATATTACCAATGCCATTGGTAGTGCGATGAAGCCAGCGATCATGAATTAAAATAAATTCGTTTTGATGTTGGAATACATCAAATTCAATGCCATCGGCTTGCTGGGAAATTGCCGTTTTAAGAGCAAGTAAGGTGTTTTCTGGTGCCAGCGCACTGGCACCACGGTGAGCGTATATAAACACGTAAAATCCATTAATCGCTAGCCTAATAAAAGGAACTATTTGCGATGCAGTTTTTGGGCGTTTACAGTCTCGTAGATTGCTGCAGAAATTACCAGTGTTCCACCGAGAAAAGTTTGCCAGTTAGGTTTTTCATCAAGCACGATAATGGCCAGAATCACGCCATAAAAAGGCTGCATACAGGCTACCAATGCAAAGGTTTTAACCCGTAGATGTTTTAAGCTAGTCGCAATCAAGGCATGGGGTAGGGCGGTTAAAAAGATACCTAGCACCACTAACCACATATAGGTTTCACTACTGGCCGTGAAAAAGTCGTCGGAAACAAAAAATAACAGGCTAATTAATATCACTAACGTCTGGTAAGCCATTGCGTGGGAGCCAGAGTAGTGAGAAAAATACTTTCGATGGCATAAGTTTCTAAGTGCGTAAAGTACCGCAGAAAGCATGCCTATAAGAATTCCTAAGGTTACGTCATTTTTTAAAGAAATTTCAGGAACGATCAGGAAAATACCAATAAATACCACGATTGCGCTGACAACGTCCTGCCAAACTAAACGAATTCCTTCAAAGAACGGCTCTAACAAAACCGCGATAACGGGGAAGGTGAAAAGTGCAATCATACCAACTGACACTGACGAGTACTGCATGGCTGCAAAATACGTTACCCAATGCGCTGACATCAACAAACCAAGGGCTAAGGCAACCCAATAATCCTTAATATTATTAAGGCGCAAGCTAGCCCCTGAGAGCTTGACTAACAATGCCAACACAATACAAGCAACCAATGAACGCCCAAATGTAATATCGGTAGCGGACAGAGGAATAATTTTAGACATTAATGCCGTGGCACCTAACAATATTACGGTTAGGTGCAAAGACCATAGGCTTCGTTTTACTGGATGCATGAATCTTAGTCTTTTAGCGTGGCGAAAACTTCACCTAGTCGTGTTGTGTCACCGTTGGACTGACCGTTGAACTCGATCATTTCCGGTTCAAAACAGGCAACAATAGTAGAGCCCAGTTTGAACAGTCCCATTTCCTCGCCTTTGGCCAAAGTAATGGTATTTTCGCTATCTTTGGGATAACGCCAATGTTGAACATTTTTCCCTGCAGGGGGAGTTACCGTACCAGCCCAAATTGTTTCGATACTGGCAACTATAGTTGCACCTACCAATACAATGGCGAACTTACCGTGCTCAGACTCAAATACGCATACAACACGCTCATTGCGGGCAAATAGTCCTGGTACGTTTTCGGTGGTGAGAGGGTTTACTGAAAACAGCTCTCCGGGTACATAAATCATGTCCGTCAGTACACCGTCCATAGGCATATGGATACGATGGTAATCTTTCGGTGATAGATAAATGGTAGCGAATTTTCCACCTTGAAAAGGTGCAGCAATATCTGGATTACCACCTAAAAGAGTAGTCAGACTGTAATTATGACCTTTGGCTTGGAAAATGGTATCAAAATCAATGTCGCCCAATTGACTTACTGTGCCGTCTACTGACATCGCTAATTGCTTAGGATCATCACAAATTGGGCGCACACCTTCTTTTAATTCTCGGGTAAAAAATTCATTAAATGTGCGGTAGTGGTCAGGCTCTGAAAATTTAGCCTCTGACATGTCAACGTTATATTGTTTAATAAACAACTTAATCAATGCGGTGGTTAATCCACCTGCTTCACTAGCTGCCAGCTTACCCACTAGTCTGGATAGCAGGTGTTTAGGCAATATGTATTGTAACTTAATTTTGAACCAACTGATCAAGACCGGAGCCTCCGTAATTTCGACCAATTTATTGTATCGTATATTGTAATTTTAGTCTGAGAATGAGTCGGTCTAACTCATGCCATTTTGATGGGGAGTAGAAAAACGCCCCATTTTTAGGGGCTTAGAAGCCTATTGTGGAAACAAAAGATTACATTTAAGTTGGAATTGCGCGGTTTGGTCTGTTGTCTTCCATTGAAGATAATATCTTATGGTAACTGGCATATCGTTGCTGAGATATTTCGCCATTTAACGCTGCCTGCTTAATGATACAACCCGGATCATCTAAATGCTTACAGTCTCGAAATTTACAGCCGCCAATATAATCTCTAAATTCAATGAATCCTGAGGTCACTTTTTCTACAGGCAGATGCCAAAGAGCGAATTCCCTGACGCCCGGCGAATCAATAAGATCTCCGCCTCCTGGGAAGTGTAACATTTTAGCCGCAGTGGTCGTATGTTGGCCTAAACCTGAATTGTCTGAGATATCGCCAATTGCCTCATCTGCATCAGGGAGCAATTGATTGACGATACTTGATTTCCCCACTCCTGATTGACCTACAAATACGCTAATTTTGTCTGATAAAATGTGTTTAAGTTGTTCTATACCTTCACCGGTTTTACAACTGGTAAGTAACACTTGGTAGCCTATATCTCTGTATATTTGTAGTTCTTTATCAACGGCTAAACGTGCATCTTCATCTAGCATTTCAATTTTGTTTAACAGCAAAACAGGTTGAATCTGAACATCTTCAGATGCAACTAAGTAACGATCAATAATATTCAATGAAAGCGCCGGTAAAACTGAACTCACAATTATGATTTGGTCGATGTTGGCGGCAATTGGCTTAACACCATCATAAAAATCAGGTCGAGTGAGAACGGAAGTTCGGTCATGGACTAATTCAATGATGCCGCTCACCCCTTCATTGACATCTTTGCCGGGACGAAATTCAACTTTATCACCGCAAACCACACTGCCAATAGTGCGTCGCATGTAGCACTTGGTGATTTCCCCGGATTCATCTTGTACGTCAGCATGTTTACCAAAACGTCCAATAACGGTTCCATTTCGGCTATCAGCTAATTGTTCATCGTTTTGAAAAGACTCTTTGGTGGAAAGCCTTTTTTGACGGTTGGTAGAGACCTGTCGTTTTTGTTTTTTTGTTAACTTTGGTTTTTTTGCCACGTTTACTTTACTTAATTTGGCTCGTAAGACTCATACATGTTAACGTCAGCGCGTGAATTTTGATAATATTTTATTTGGCTTGGCTTATCGGCAAGCTAAATCCTGAAAGATACGCTTGGTGAGATAGATAGTTTAAAACTGTCGAATAGTTGAAGAAAAAACCAGTTGGCCCATTAATAAGGTTTGTTTTATGCCATTAAATAACGAAAATTTAGTTTGGATAGATCTTGAAATGACCGGACTTGAACCTGAAACCGATGTCATTTTAGAAATTGCTACTATTGTCACCGACAAAAACCTCAATGTTCTAGCAGAGGGGCCGGTTTTAGCGATTCATCAAAGCAATGAGATACTCGACAACATGGATGCTTGGTGTGTTGATGTGCACGGTAAGTCGGGCTTAACAGATCGTTGCAAAGCCAGCTCAATAGATGAGAAAGAGGCAGTAAAACAAACAATTGCATTTTTACAGCAATATGTTCCCAGTGGAGCTTCCCCATTATGCGGTAACACTATCGGGCAAGATCGTCGATTTCTTGTGAAATATATGCCAGACCTAGAAAACTATTTTCATTATCGCAGTATTGATGTCAGTACATTAAAAGAGCTAATTAAACGTTGGAAGCCTGAAGTTTTGGACGGATTCCATAAAAAAGGTACTCATCAAGCCTTAGATGATATTCGAGAGTCTATCGAGGAATTAGTTTATTACCGTCAGCATGTGTTCAATATATAAGCGTAATGATTATATTTTTAGCAATTAAAGCAACTTAACTAAATTAATTGAAAATAACACTTGATTCGTTAAATTATTTTTGTACAATGCGCACCCGGTTTAGGATGAACCGAAAGCAAAACGGCAAATCAGGAATTGCCAACCACCACCAAAATGCGGGAATAGCTCAGTTGGTAGAGCACGACCTTGCCAAGGTCGGGGTCGCGAGTTCGAGTCTCGTTTCCCGCTCCAATTTTCTAAATGAAATCTATCTATACATCTAAAGATAACTTTCCCAAACAGGGAATCTGTTATTACTTTACTCGTTCCTGATAACCATAACTTCACTGTTAACCGTTCTTCTTGAGCGTCGAAGTTCAGCGATTATTTTAGCTTGATACTCATTATAAAATAGCTCACACTCTCGTGGTCCAACCAGTAAGTGGAGAATACACCATGTCAGTTAAAAGCCCGTTAAAACAATTTGTCGATAAAGCCAATCAATACCCTCAATGGCTGAGTCAATTTCTGATGACAACTTTGTTCCGCTATAAAGTAAAGTTGGTGGGCACTGCTAAAATCGACATTGTTGAAACGGACGGGGTCTCTGCAACCTTAAAATTGAAAAATAGGCGCAAGGTTCGTAATCATATTGGCACTGTTCATGCGGCTGGTATGGCGTTGTTGGCTGAATCCGCCACCGGATTTGTGGTTGGTATCAATTTACCAGCAGATAAAATTCCGTTAATCAAAACGATGAACCTGAACTATGTCAAACGCTGTACCGGAGATATTACTGCTAAGGCGTGGCTGACTGAGGAACAAATTGAATTAATGCAACACCAGCCAAAAGGTGAAATTGCAGTGCAAGTTGTGATTACTGATGGAGCAGATATTGTACCCCTTGAAGCTGAGATGATATGGGCCTGGGTGCCGAAAAAATAACCCTCCAATTGGCAAATCTGCCGTCCCGGCTCAAAAGGGATAATACAATGCTCAAAATCAGAACCAAATTGGGGCTTGGTATATAAATTATTTATCAACTTTCTTAGCCAACAAGTACGAATTTGAATAAGCGTTTTTTTCTATCCGTAATTTTTCCTTTTAGCCTCGTTTCAATAGTTCTTTTGGCCTATTTTATGCTAATGATTTATGCACCTAAATAGTTCATTAACCTCAACCCTGTAGCGGATCTGCGACGAATTTTACCCGACTTTAAATTGTCATCAAATTTTTATTGACACTAGGTCGTTTTGGTTTTATTTATCCACTTGAATAGACGCACCAATTTGTGTTTTTGTTGTGAATTGCAATAACCAATTTGGAACCAGTTTTTAAGATTGATTATTTTTTGTTTTTTGGGATGTCCATCATGGCAAATATTACAAGAGATTCTTTGACAAAACGCGTTTTCAGCGATGTGAAAAATTATCCTTACGGCTTTTCACGTTCTGGAGACTTTTCGATTAATGAGAGCAAGGCGTTAAGTCAATACGGTGCCTTATATGCTGCTTTAGTAGATGGTGTTATTTCACCTGAAACCGAAGAAGATCAGCACTTTATTGAATCGGCATTTGGAAAGGTAGAACCTGAAACTGTTTCGGAGCGTGCTTGGTTAAAATACCAAAAACGCATTAGTCGACCAAAACTGGGCAGTATCTACGGCAACAAGCCTTCTCATCTGAATGACGACGACGAAGACGCGTCAATAAATGACGATGTAGAGTTAGAAGTGGATATGGATTCCTAAAAGCGTGTAAATAAAATGTAAATTCATCCTATTTATGGCTATTTTAAGCTTGATAATAGGATGTTCATCCTAAAAAAACGGTATATTGGGATATATATCTCACTTTATGCCGTTTTGCTGTTTTATCTTCCTAATCTGTCACGTATAGTCCCTCTATAAATCTAACAGTCACTAATTAATTACACAGGAGGATGTCTGGTGGAAATGATGTCAGGTGCAGCTATGGTAGTTCGCGCCCTTAAAGATTCTGGAGTTACGCATGTGTTCGGATACCCTGGTGGTGCCGTTCTCGACATTTATGATGCTTTGTATGCACAAGATGACGTCAAGCATGTACTCGTCCGCCACGAACAAGCCGCAGCCCATATGGCTGATGGTTATGCTCGCTCTACAGGAAAAACTGGTACTGTTTTAGTGACATCGGGACCCGGAGCAACCAATACAATTACCGGTATTGCCACTGCTTATATGGACTCAATTCCTATGGTTGTGTTGTCTGGTCAGGTGCCTTCAATGCACATAGGTGAAGATGCATTCCAAGAAACTGATATGGTGGGTTGTTCACGTCCAATCGTAAAGCATAGTTTTTTGGTTAAACGAGCAATCGATATTCCTATGGCCATCGCTAAAGCATACTACATCGCTAATACCGGCCGTCCAGGTCCTGTGGTTGTTGATTTGCCAAAAGATTTAGTGAATGTGCTTGAATCTCATCCTTATGAATATCCTTCTGATGTGACTATGCGTTCTTACAACCCAACGTTGAAAGGACACAGTAAACAGATTAGAAAAACTGTTGATACTTTAGTTAGTGCAAAAAGACCTGTGCTTTATGTTGGTGGTGGTGCAATTACCTCTGAAGCCTCTGCATTAATTACTGAGTTGGCTGAGAAACTTAATGCCCCTGTAACTTCGACGTTAATGGGCTTGGGAGCGTTCTCAAGCGTACATGAGCAGTTCGTTGGCATGTTGGGTATGCATGGTACTCTTGAAGCTAATAAAACGATGCACAACGCCGATTGTATTTTTGCGTTAGGCGCACGCTTCGATGATCGTGTGACCAACAATGTGGAAAAATTCTGTCCCCATGCAACTATTATCCACGTTGACATCGATCCCGCGTCAATTTCTAAAACCGTTGCTGTGCACATACCTGTAGTCGGTTCCGTTGATAAGGTTGTTGAGCAAGTATTAAGTCAACTTAATAAAAAAGACTTATCAGGACAGAAACAAAAGCTTGCGGATTGGTGGAATCAAATCAATTCGTGGCGTGATCTCAAGTGCTTAGATTATCAGAAAAATGATGACGTCATTAAGCCACAGCAAGTTATCGAAGCATTGTATAAACATACAAACGGTGATGCATATGTGAGTTCTGATGTTGGTCAACACCAGATGTTTGCTGCGCTTTATTATCCTTTTGCAAAACCGAGAAGATGGATCAATTCAGGTGGTCTTGGCACCATGGGCTTTGGTTTGCCTGCCGCCATGGGTGTTCAAATGGCTAATCCTGAAGCCGTTTCCGTAGTGGTAACGGGTGACGGTAGTATTCAAATGAATATCCAAGAGTTATCTACTTGCTTGCAATATAACTTGCCAGTCAAAATTATTTCATTGAATAACCGCGCGTTAGGCATGGTAAGACAATGGCAAGATATGATTTATAAAGGTCGCCATTCTCATTCGTATATGGATTCTATGCCTGATTTCGTTAAATTGGCTGAAGCTTATGGCCATGTTGGCATTAAAGTTAATCATCCATCTGAGCTTGATGAAGCAATGGAGAAGTGTTTTGCCTTAAAAGATCGCTTGGTCTTTATGGATATAGCAATAGATCAGAATGAACATGTATATCCCATGCAAATCAAATACGGTGCTATGGATGAAATGAGATTAAGTAAAACGGAGCGTACCTGATGAGAAGAATTATCTCTGTATTGATGGAAAACGAACCAGGTTCATTGTCACGCATTGTGGGCGTGTTTTCTCAACGTGGATATAACGTTGATTCACTGTGCGTAGCACCTACTACAGACTCAAGCCTTTCGCGTTTGACCATAGTGACCCACGGTGATGACAAAGTGATTGAGCAAATTACTAAACAGGTAAACAAGTTAATAGATGTACTAAAAGTTACTGATTTAACCGATGGAACCCATGTTGAACGTGAGTTGATGCTAATTAAAGTTGCCGCGAAAACGGATTTAGTGCGCTCTGAAGTGAACCGCACTGTTGATATTTTTCGCGCTCAAATAGTGGACACAGATGCAAAAAATTACACGATTCAAGTAACTGGAACGAGTGATAAATTGGATGCGTTTGCGCAAGCCATGTGGGCTCAGACTGAAGTTATTGAGTCTTCCAGAACGGGAGTTTGTGGTTTGGCTCGCGGTGAAAAGTCACTAAGAGTATAGATTGTAAAACAGTAAACTGTAGCTGGGACGCCCGTCCCAGTTACAGATTTAAGTCATTACCCAAAGCCCCTCGGCCATTATAATCCATTTATGCAACTAGCCAATGCTATGGTTTAGTTCAATTCCATGGCCTAAAGTCCATGCTACACCTGATTTATTTGGCGTCGCTTCCAGTCAAAATTACCGGCGCGCCACCAGTTGAAATGCGTGTTGCGTCACCCGCTACCTCTTGCATCTCGGCACTTTCCAATGTTTGCTGCAACACCTCTGCTGAAGGAAAGGGCATGGAAAACATTTGATAGAATGGGGATGGGTTTTGCGGTTGTGAATCAAATTTGGTTACAGTATAAGGTTTATGGTCTGTGGGGATGTTCATTTTCTCATGAAGCAACGATATATGTGCTGGATAATCGATCTCGAATTGAGCCACATCAGTTGGTTGAGGGTATAAAACAACTAATTTAACTTCTGACATAATGCATTTCCTTATTATTAATAGTTCTGCAACGGCATTGTTAACAGAACTCTAAACCATATCGCCTTGGGCTGTGGCAACACTAGAAACTTCAGCAATTAAGCCAACTAGAGGTTACGAATGCCTCAACTGAATCTCGAAAAGTTATTTATCATTGATTTTGCGCTTTTACTTTTGTATCACATAAAACCCTTAACTACTCGATAAAGTAAGTACCCCAACCATCGTAGTGTATATTATGTTTGTCAGCGATTTTTAGCAGTGTATCCGTATCTTTATTGATCAAATCAATATCTAGCATTCTTTCTACAACAGCATCAAAGCAGAATACGGTGCCACCATCGTCTAACATCAACTCTTCGGCATCACCCACTTCAAAACCCGCTTTGAAAGCATCTACAGCTGCTTTTTCGAGGACATCAAAATCAGAATGAGCAAAATGATATTCGATAGTGTGTGGCAATTCTGCATTGCTTCCGTCTTCAATTAAAGCTTCAACGGTTTCTTGATTAAATTCGTACCACTCTTCTTTTTGTTCTGCATTGCTCATTGGCTATCCTTCGTTGTTTATACTTTTGAGATAATCTATTTAACTTCGTCGATTTGTGCAACTTGATTGTCAAGTTCCGCAATCTTGATTTTCATCCGGTTATGGATTTCTTTGGCCCAAGTTTTGGCGTCATGTTGTTTATCCAAGATTACGGGCTCGCTCAAGTCAATAAGCAAAGTGCCATTATCCCATCGGTTCAACTGTATTTTTTGATGTAAATTACTCGTGCTTACCATCACGATAGGTTCGTTGACAGCTTGCGCAATTCTGAATGCTCCGGTTTTAAAACTTAATAGACCACGACCTCTACTTCGTGTCCCCTCGGGGAAAAAGAATACTGAAAGTTTGCGTTGATTAATTTTGTCTATAGTTTGCTTCAAAGTATCTTTAGCTCGTCCAGAATCTTTACGGTCAATCAAGATATTGCCAGATAACCAATACAACCAACCAAAAATGGGAATCAGTACTAGGCTTTTTTTGCCCACAGAAACAACGCCCTTTTGAGCGGAAAGACACACTGTGATGAGATCATAACTATTCTGATGGTTTGCAACAAAGACGAAAGGGCCACCATTTTTAACGCTGGTTGGCACATTGACCTTTACTTTCAAGCCTATCATGGGTGCAATAGCACCATATACCTTGCCAATAACATGCACGTTGTTACGATGAAATGGACGCACTAGGCACATCACAATCATTGCTAAACTTGCAAGTGTAAAATAGCACAAAATGAATATCACTCGTCCAATAGCTAACACGTGTACTCTCAAATAAAAAATGGGCGGTGAGTATACAATGTTTCTGATTAATACCAAATCTTAACCTAATCTAGTTATAAGCGACTTTTTCAGAAATTAACTCTGTTCACGGCAGTGCTTAACCAATAAAGTAGAGATATGCTGTGTAGATCGTGTTCAGATGGTCGATAACTATTAGTTATTATTGAACTTTGTGATATTGCTTGAGGTAAATCAAATTGATGCAAACCTTTACTCCAGAAGATCTTGATGATGATATCTTGAATGATCTCCTCGATGAAATTAATGAACTTTATGAGGCCAGTGAGCAAACTCTAATTGAATTGGAGCTGCGACCAGAAGACAACGAGCTGCAACGTTCGCTCTTTCGCTCAGTGCACACTATCAAAGGGGATTTAGGCTTAGTTAACTTTAAACCTCTGTTGCCGTTGCTCCAACACGTTGAAGACCTGCTCGATTTTTTACGCAAAAACCAAGTTAGATATACCAGTACAATGAGTGATCTGGTTTTGCTAACCATGGACAGAGTTAAAATCTTCGTGGAAAGTTGCTTCGAAAAGGGTTTTGCTCAGTACGATCCAGAGCTGTATCGTCTGTTAGTTAACCATGTAGCGAAAATCACCCCGGAAAATTCTGCTTCTCATGAGCAACTGCTATCTGATGCGGTACTGTTACTCAATCCTGATTTAGACCACACGGCAGCAGATGTTATCGAAGAAGCTGCAGGTGAAACCACACCATCGCGGTCAGTCACATTGGCTAATACCGGTATTCCTAAAGGGTTAAGTAATGAAAAACAAATGGACATTTTGTTTTTCAGAGAACTCATGAAACCGATAGAGCGACGTTCTATGTATTGGGAAGGCCGCGGAGATCGCATTGCAAAGTTGGCTTTTTATATCAATAGCATTGCGGGTAATCCAATTGAAGAAGATCAGCTTGCCGTAGCCTGTTATGTGCACGATTTTGGAATGGCCTTTATGCCTCTTAGTATTTTACACAAAGAAGGTAAATTGACTGCCAATGAGTTTAATTTGGTGCGTTCACACGTGTATAAGAGCTCAAGATTATTAGAACATCTTGATCAATGGAATAGTGCTCGAAAAATTGTGATGCAACATCACGAACGCATCGATGGAAGTGGCTACCCACTAGGTATTAAGGACAAAGATATCTGTGAAGGTGCAAGATTGTTAGCCATTTTAGATAGTTTTGATGCGATTACTCACAGTCGTGCTTACACTGGACATAATCAACAGCCTAAGAAAAGAGCAGTGGTTGAGATAAATAGAGCGGCGGAAGGTCAATATTGTAAAACTTGGCTTGGACATTTCAACCGAGGAATGGCAGTTTTACTTACCAAAGGATAATTTTGTTATAGAAGGATTTAGCAAGCTGGATTATTGATTTCCAGCTTGCCTACCTACAGTCACTATTCAGCCTGTGCAGTAATGAATGAACCTATTTGCGTAGCGTTGCGCTTTGCAGAAAATTCAACCAAAGATTGACCAGAACAAGTAACATTGTTATCAGCTAAAACACGCTTAAGAACACGCTTTCTAGAAGAACCTAGCTCGCCAACAAAACGGTTTAATGACAATTTGAAAAGCTCTACGTCGTTGTTGACTACTGCTTTACAAAATGATGCATACTCTAAATCACCAATGAATTTTACGCTTTCAGCAGAAGACTCTGAAGCTGAAGCTGTAAATGGAACAGATAGGGCAAGCAAACTTGCTAATACTAATTTTTTCATAATGGACACCTATTTAATAAATATAAAATAAATTTTGAATCACTGATTACCTAACCAGTGACTTTATTGTAATTAAATTTCAGTTTAATGTTGTTTTTATACTGTATAGGTTTGATTAAAATTGTGTTACACGCTTCCGGAAAACGTTACATTTGACTCTAAGTTATTGATTTAGTTGGTTTGTTAGGTTTTTCCATATATCATAAAGATATATCTTTTCTTATTTTTATATGAAAGTTGTATTGTAATTTAATTACAAAATGCCTTGCAGCCTATGTTTAACAAGGAGTTGTTAAAAGAATTAACTGTTTTTTACATCAAAACGCGAGAATTTAGGAATACCTTGCGCGGTAACTAAGCTCAAACTGGTTGTTGCTAGTCAATTTTTCGAAGCTTATTTGATGCACCAGTAGCAAGTAGCGTTCAGTTCTTTCGCTGTTTGTTGTTATTTGCTCACAGTTCGCGGAATAAAATGTGGGCTATAAGAACACAGTTAAGCATCCCTTCAGCTTTTATTCATCTTAATTGGTCCACAATGATTCTCAGATTAACAGGAAAGTTTTTGGAGTAAGCATGACCCGATTTACATTAATTAGTACTTTTTCACTAATGTTCTCAATCGCTTCGTTTTCAGCCTTGAGTGCGCAAAGTGATACAACGGAATCCATCAGTGTTACTTCTACAGAATCTCAATACGGTTCAGTGTTAGCTCAAGTGAACAAAAAAGGCGTACCGGGAAGTGTTCAAAAACAATCAATGGAGTCAGTTTCATTAGATAAAGCTGAAGCCCACAAAATGCGGCAAGCGGCAGCGCCTTTAACTAGGCCACTTGATCGTGATTTACGTATGGTCGAAGACGATCCTGATTTTTGGATTTACGATGCAACCGTATTTTTAGATATAGATCGCGATGCTGACGGATATTACTCTGGATTCACTCTGGAATTTGATGCCGACACTATTTATACCGAAGCGGAAGTTTATGCCCGTTTATATTTGGCAAGAGGTGACGTATTTGAAGAATATCACACTACCTCGCTATTTTTTATCAACGGTGATTCTAGTTCAGATAGCTATGTTATTGAGAGTGACCTGCAAACTGGTTTTCCTCCCGGTGATTATGAGTTGTTAATTGAACTCTATGACACCTATGACAATCGTTTAGTCGCGATCTCTGATGGATATAGTGATGCAGACTTAAGTTTACTCACACTTGAGAGTCAAAGTTACGAACAGCCACAAGTAATTATCGTCACTGAACACGGTGGAAGTTTTGGATTTCTTACCTTGTTGTTAATACCAATACTAATGGGAAGAGTATTTTTCACAAGAAGTTAGGTTTGGTTAGGTAAGATTTTCTGGGAGCTTAGGCTCCCTTTTTTTATGGGGCTAATTTGTACAAAGAAATTTTATTTAAGATCTTGAAGTTTTTGTATCAAACAATATCTACCTTGATATGCCAATTTGGGCTGACTTAGGCTAGCATGCTCGCCACAGTTTTGAATGTTGTATTAACTCACCCTTTTGTATTTAGCGGAGATTAAGTTTGAATAAAAGTATTGCCACTAATGGTTTGGCCGCATTGTTAGTGTTGGTTGGTTTCGGTTTAGATAATAGCATAGTGAAAACCGTGGGGTTATTTGCTTTGTCAGGGGCACTTACCAACTGGTTAGCCGTTCATATGTTATTTGAAAAAGTCCCTGGATTATACGGTTCTGGCGTGATTCCTGAGCATTTTGAAGACTTCAAATTAGGTATTCGAAATTTGATTATGGAACAGTTTTTTAATAGCGAAAATATTCAACGTTTCTTGACGGATAATAAACCTTCTTTAGCTATACATGTGGGCGCGCTGCTCAAAAAAGTGGATTTAAACCCCACGTTTGATTCGTTGATAGCGGTGATTAAAGAGTCTTCATTTGGGCAAATGCTTGGTATGTTTGGAGGTGAAGCAGCCTTAGAGCCCCTCAAACAGCCCTTTGTTACTAAAATGGAAACATCACTTGAAGGTATAGTTCAAGACCCAGCATTTATGGCTGCTCTGCAAGAGCAACTCGCTGGATCCAATTCCAATGACGATCTCATAGCAAATATTAATAAAATTGTTGAGCAGCGTTTAAATGAGCTCACGCCAACCATGGTAAAAGTACTCGTACAACAAATGATTAAACAGCATTTGGCTTGGTTAGTGGTATGGGGAGGTGTTTTCGGTGGTTTAATTGGTTTAATAGCGGCAATCTTTGTGTAGACCGAGGGATGGCTAACTTGATGACGACTAGGTATAAGCTGACTTAAGCCTTTTTCATTGTTCTCGCCAGTTAGCACTGAGCTAACTAGCGCAGAAACTAAAAACCCCGGTACAACCGGGGTTTGTGTTTAGAAAAAGATTAAACTCAGAGTGCTTGAATTGTATCTCGCTGTTCGTTGAGTTTATTTATCTGCATTTGGAAGTCATCCAATTTAGCTTTTTCTTTGTTAATAACAGCTTCAGGAGCATTGCTGACAAATTTCTCATTGCTCAGTTTACCTTGTGTACGGGCAAAATCTTTTTCGATTTTGTCCAAGGCTTTAGCAATTCGCGATAGTTCCGCGTCTTTATCTATCAGACCTGCCATTGGGATAAGAATTTCCATTTCGCCCACAAGTGCTGTCGCTGAGGCTGGCGCTTTATCGCCGGCTTTCAGCTCTGTAATGCTCTCAAGCTTCGCCATTTTTGCTAAGAAACTCTCACTCAAGTCTAAGCGAGACTGATCTTTGTCACTGACATTTTTTAAAAGTACATTGAGGGGTTTATTGGGTGATATATCCATTTCACCACGAATGTTACGTATTCCTACAATGAAGCTTTTCACCCATTCAATATCGGCTAATACACTTTCGTTTTGACGGGAAGTATCTAATTCAGGAAATGGTCTTTCCATGATGCTATCGCCTTCAAGCCCACATAAAGGTGCCACTCTTAACCAAATTTCGTCCGTAATAAATGGCATAATAGGGTGCATAAGACGCAACAGACTTTCCAGAACATTGATAAGTGTATGTCGAGTGCCTCGTTTTTGCGCATCAGTGCTGGTTTCAGCATTCAGAACTGGTTTAGACAACTCTAAGTACCAATCACAGAATTGATTCCAAGTGAATTCATACACAGCTTGGGCGGCAATATCAAAACGATAATCTTTGATCGCCGATTCAAATTCACTTAGGGTTTGTTGAAAACGTGCCCAAATCCATTTATCAGCGAGACTTAATTCCAACTCACCACCCTGAATGCCGGTATCTTGTTCTTCGGTATTCATTAATACAAAACGTGAAGCATTCCACAATTTATTGCAGAAGTTACGGTAACCTTCCACTCTGCCCATATCAAAGTTGATATCTCTGCTGGTGGATGCCATTGCTGCAAAGGTGAAACGCAACGCGTCAGTGCCATAGGCATTGATACCATCTGGGAATTGTTTTGTCGTGCGTTTGGTTATGGCTTTAGCTTTTTGCGGCTGCATCATGCCCGCGGTACGCTTTTCCAATAACGCTTCTAAGGTAATACCGTCAATTAAATCGATGGGATCAAGCACGTTGCCTTTCGATTTAGACATTTTATCCCCTTGCTCATCACGAATAAGTCCAGTGATGTATATTTCTTTAAAGGGAATCTTGCCGGTGAATTTTTTGGTCATCATGATCATTCTGGCTACCCAGAAGAAGATAATGTCGAAGCCAGTTACCAGCACTGAACTAGGCACAAAAGTTTCTAATTCCGGTGTCTCTTTCGGCCAGCCCATAGTGGCGAATGGCCAAAGGGCGGATGAAAACCAAGTATCCAATACGTCTTCATCTTGGCGTAAATTAACATCTGCGCCTAGATTGTGTTTTTCACGCACTTCGGCCTCATTGCGGCCTACGTATATTCCCCCTTTATCGTCATACCATGCTGGAATTCTATGGCCCCACCATAATTGACGTGAAATACACCAATCTTGAATGTTGTACATCCATTGGTAATAGGTCTTATTCCAGTTTTCTGGGACAAATTTTATCTCACCGCTTTCTACCGCTTCAATCGCAGGTTTGGCTAAAGATTCAACGGCAACATACCATTGGTCTGTTAAGTAAGGTTCGATTACCGCACCTGTGCGATCGCCTCTAGGCACTTTTAGTTTGTGATTTTCGACTTTAACTAAAATATCCGCCGCTTCTAAATCTGCGACAATTTGTTTACGCCCATCAAAGCGGTCTAGCCCTCGATATTGCTCCGGAGCGGTATCATTTATTTTTGCGTCTGCCGTGAAAATATTAATCATTTCTAGGCTATGGCGTTTACCCATCTCATAATCGTTAAAATCATGGGCTGGGGTAATTTTCACGCATCCAGTACCAAATTCCGGATCCACATAATCATCAGCGATTATCGGAATTTCTCGTCCAGTTAGCGGTAATGTGATGCTTTTACCAATTAAACTTTGATAACGTTCATCATCTGGGTGCACTGCCACGGCGGTATCGCCAAGCATTGTTTCTGGTCTTGTTGTCGCTACCACCAACTCGCCACTGCCATCCGTTAGCGGGTAGCGCATGTGCCACATGAAGCCATCTTCTTCTTCGTTTAACACTTCTAAATCAGACACTGCGGTGTGTAACACTGGGTCCCAGTTTACTAGGCGTTTACCACGATAAATTAGACCTTCTTCGTGCAATTTAACAAATACTTCTTGAACTGCTTCAGACAGGTCAGGATTCATCGTAAATGCTTCTCTTTCCCAGTCTGGAGAAGTACCTAAGCGGCGCATTTGTTGAGTAATATTACCGCCTGATTCCTCTTTCCAATCCCAGATTTTGTCGACAAAGGCTTCTCGGCCTAAATCATGGCGGGTTTTACCTTGTGCATTTAATTGGCGTTCTACAACCATTTGGGTGGCAATACCTGCATGGTCAGTTCCACATTGCCAGAGAGTATTATCGCCTTTCATTCGGTGATAACGAATCAGTGAATCCATGATGGTATGCTGGAAAGCATGTCCCATATGTAGGTTACCAGTAACATTCGGTGGTGGTAACAAAATACAGTAAGGGTCACCTTTTCCGCTGGCTTTAAAATAGCCTTTTTGTTCCCAGAGTTGGTAACGGGCTTGTTCGATATTCTGTGGACTAAAAGTCTTATCCATGTTGATTCTCATTAATGCTACTCGCGGGCAGGTTATGCATGTTTAATCCTGCTGCGCGGTATTGTTTATATCTTTCTCGAGCCTGTTGCTTAGCGGTTTCTTCTGCGGGCACAAAATCGAATATTTGTTTGAAGCGCTGAGCGTCGCTGGGCACTTGGTTGGCAAGGTTGATTACCACTGGCCTATTGCCGGGGTTATTCACCTGCCAGCATATTTCCACTGGAGCGCCTCCACTTGGGCCTTCGCCACTTAAATTGTGGGGGACAAAAGCCTCCAGTGGTTGCTGCCAAAGAAGCTCATCGAAGGCTTCAGCTGTTTTTTTATCGTCACAGATAACTAAACAACGGCGCTTATTACGATAGCTATTGGCGGCTAATTCACATGCTGTTAGCCAATGCGCAGGATGCTCTTCATCTGCTTTTTCTAGCATGTAAAAAGTAACATCAGTCATTACTCTTCAGTTTCCAGTCCTGCACGATTCATCAAAAACTGGGTCATCATAGGCACGGGTCTTCCGGTCGCACCTTTGTCTTTGCCACTGCGCCATGCCGTGCCAGCAATATCCATATGCGCCCAGTTATATTTTTTAGTGAAACGAGACAAGAAGCAGGCCGCTGTTATGGTACCTGCTGCACGTCCACCTAAGTTGGTCATGTCTGCAAATGGGCTATCCAGTTGTGATTGATATTCATCCCACAAAGGTAAGCGCCAAGCTTTATCACCACTTTGCTCTGAAGCATTTAGCAGTTCGTGAGCTAAAGGATTGTGATTACTCAATACGGCAGATGCATGGGCTCCTAAGGCAACGATACAAGCACCGGTTAAGGTAGCCATATCAACAACTAACTCAGGGTCAAATCTTTCTACGTAGGTCAATGCATCACATAACACCAAACGACCTTCGGCGTCGGTATTCAGAACTTCGACAGTTTGCCCTGACATGGTTGTTAGAATATCACCTGGACGATATGCGTTGGCATCGGGCATGTTTTCACAGCCAGCTAAAACGCCAATCACATTGAGTGGAATGTTCAGGGCGGCAATGGCATGCATAGTACCTAACACGCCCGCTGCACCACCCATGTCATATTTCATTTCGTCCATGCCTTCGCCTGGCTTAATAGAAATACCACCTGAATCAAAAGTCAGTCCTTTGCCGACCAAGACTACTGGCGCCTGATCTTTCGGGCCGCCATTGTGATGAATAATAGTCATAATCGATTCGTTAACTGAACCACGCCCGACAGCCAGATAAGAGTTCATTTGTAATTCGGCCATTTGCGCTTCATTTACCGACTCAATTTTGATGCTGGCGTAATCTTTTTCTAATATTTTTGCTTGTTCCAACAAATATGCTGGATTACAAATATTAGGTGGCATGTTAGCTACATCTCTTGTGGTTTTCATTCCAGCTGAAATAGCCAATCCGTGCTCAACAGCACGTTCGCCAGCAGGCAATTCGCGACGAGTCGGCACATTGAAAACAATTTTACGCAACGGACGACGGGGCTCGCCTTTTTTAGTTTTGAGTTGTAAGAAGGTGTATAGTGAGTCTTGAGTTGTTTCTACTGCTTGGCGGACTTTCCAATAAACATCTCGACCTTTAACATGCAGTTCACTTAAGAAACACACCGCTTCCATCGAGCCAGTTTCGTTAAGTGTCTTGATGGTTTTATCGATAATTTGCTTGTACTGACGTTCGTCTAATTCACGTTCTTTTCCGCAACCAACCAATAATACTCTTTCACTTAGAATATTAGGGACATGGTGAAGCAACAGCATTTGGCCGGCTTTGCCTTCCAAGTCGCCTCGTCGTAACAGGTTACTGATATAACCTTCGCTGATTTCGTCTAGTTGTTCTGCTACTGAGGTTAAACGTCGGGGTTCAAATACACCAACGACTATACAAGCGCTGCGTTGCTTTTCAGGGCTACCGCTTTTTACGCTAAATTCCATGCTAATTCCTCATTGTAATCGAAGTAACTGATGCTATGTTATTCAAATAATGACCAGCAATCAGTCAGCAATATATTTTCAGGATTGTCTGTCTTTTTGCTATTGCCTGACAGATTCGAAGAAATTCAAGTCCAAGAGTGGCTTTATTTAAAGTCATTCATACATTAAACTTGTCAAAACACTAAGTTTACTTAAAAATTCGCATCATGCCACTAAAAAAGCGACTTTTCCCTTGGACAAAAAGTGCTGATATTCCGCTATTTACTTAAAGAAACCGTAAAGTCACAATTGGCTGTGTTTCTTGTCATTATGGCCATTTTCCTCACACGTAATTTCGTGCGGGTATTGGCAGACGCCTCCGACGGCGAAATTCCTGCCAGTTTAGTGCTAGGCTTTTTGGCCTTGAGCACCCCTTATTTGGCATCTTTAATCTTACCCTTGAGCTTATTCCTCGGAGTGATGTTAGCCCATGGACGCATGTACGTAGACAGTGAAATGTCGGTGATGAGAGCCTGTGGCATCAGCGAATGGTATATCACTAGAGTGATGTTGGTGCTGTCGGTATTGATGATGGTAGTGACCGCCACTTTAACCTTGTGGTTGGCTCCCTTGTCCGTTGAAAGTGAATATCAATTGCAAGAAAAAGCCGGTGCCGAAAGTGGTTTGACTGCGTTAATCGCTGGTCGCTTTCAAGAAACGGCCAATCGTAAGGCGGTGATATTTGTCCATGAAATAGATTCAGATAATGCTTCATTGAACAAAGTGTTTCTTGCACAGCACGACAAACGCGACGAACAAGAGGTGCATATTGTCTATTCTCAAAAGGGTAAAGTCAGTTTGGATGACGAAGGCTCACAGCAATTAATTTTGCAACAAGGGGTTCAATATGAAGGTAAACGGGGCAAAAGGGATTACCGAGTTGTTGAATTCGATCAGTACCAAATTGAAATTTCAGAACGGGAAGCCGAACAAAAGCGCCGTAAAATGACCGCCATCCCGACTATGGATCTATTGGAGGATGACAGTATTGAAGCGATTGCTGAATTACAATGGCGGATTGCAATCCCGTTGTCTTTGCCTTTCCTTATTTTAATTGCTGTTCCATTGAGTTCAGTAGACCCACGGCAAGGCCGATTTGGCAAAATGTTCCCTGCATTATTACTTTATCTTGGATACTTTATGTTATTGATGGCAGGCAGAAAAGTATTAGAGGATGGTAAAATCCCCCCTGCTTTTGGATTATGGTGGGTGCATGCTGTGGTGTTGCTAATTGGAGTAACATTAGTGGTCAAAGGTCGTCCGATTGGAGTGCGGTTTAGAGCCGCGTTTGGCAGAGGGTAGGCATGTTTCGTATTCTAGATATTTATATTGCTCGCACCTTGCTTGGCACCACGGCGATTAGTTTGTCTGTACTTGTAGGTTTAAGCGCTCTGATTAAATTCGTAGAGCAAATGAAAAGCGTCGGCCGTGGCAGTTACGATATGACAGCAGCTGGTATTTATGTGCTGCTCAGTTTACCCCGCGAGTTAGAGCAGTTCTTTCCAATGGCCACCTTATTGGGCGGTTTGATCGGATTGGGTATTCTGGCAAGCAATTCTGAGTTGGTGATCATGCAATCGGCCGGGTTATCACGTTGGAATATCACAGTATCGGCAATGAAAACGGCCATTGTGATGGTTTTATTTGTGATGGCAATTGGTGAATGGGTGGCACCTGTTACCGAAGCAAAGGCCAAAGAAATAAGAACCCAGGCTATATCTGGCGGCAGTTTGTTTTCATCTGACAGTCTGGTGTGGGCAAAGGATGGTGATAACTTTGTGAGCATAGGTGAGGTTGTTGACCGCAATAATCTTATCGATATCAATGTCTACGAATTTGATTCAGATTTGAACCTTCGTCAGATTACGAGCGCTGAAAAAGCGGAGTTTGTGGATGACGTTTGGCGCTTAACAAACGTTGATTATACGTTTATTGGCGATAAGAAAATACGTGGACAAAATGTCAAGTTAGGCAGTTGGCAATCAACTCTCACTCCTGACAAATTGAGCGTGGTAAGTGTCAAACCCGAAGCATTATCAATTCAAGGTTTGAATGGTTACGTGCAATATTTAGAAAATAACAGCCAAGATTCGGGGCGTTATAATTTGGCATTGTGGCGTAAAATTTTGCAACCCGTGTCTATTGGCGTAATGTTGTTACTAGCCTTATCCTTTGTGTTTGGCCCGTTGCGCAGTGTGACTATGGGAGCTCGGGTCATTATGGGAGTATTAGCGGGGTTTGCGTTTTTCATTAGTAATGAAACCTTTGGCACCTTCAGCTTAGTCTTTCAACTGCCCCCTTTCCTCGGTGCAATAACGCCAAGTTTAGTTTTTGCTGCAATTGCCGGATTTTTGCTCAAACGCTAACCCCCAAAAATAAATCAAGGGGTAAGATCCCTTTGATTTATTTCAAGTTAAATATATAGCGCAGCATAAATATGCCAGCCATGATGTAAGTAAGGGCCGATATTTGTTTGTATTTGCCCATCCCCAGATTCACCCCAACATAAGTGATAAAGCCCAATGCGATACCTTCGCTTATGCTAAACGTGAGTGGCATTGTGAGTAAGGCTACAGTGGCGGTTGCTAACGAGGGCAAGTCATCAAAATCTAGTTGACGAATAGACTCCATCATAAATATACCTACCATCACTAATGCTGGCGTGGTTGCCATTACGGGCACTACAACCATCAATGGAGTGAAGAACAAGGCTAACACGAAGCAAAGGGCGACAATTACCGCAGTGAGCCCCGTTCTGCCGCCGGCTGACACCCCTGATGCTGATTCTACATATGATGTGACCGGTGATGTACCTAAGGTTGCTCCTACCACACTGGCTGCAGCATCAGCGGTCATGGCGCTGCCCATCTTCGGTAATTCACCATTACTATCAAGTAAGTTGGCTTTGCGAGATACGCCTATTAGGGTACCTATAGTATCGAACATATTCACAAACAGTAGGGCGAATATTAGATCCCAGGTGTGCGCAAAATTTTCTATGGGATACATAATATCCATTGCAAAAAACGTTGATGATATGCTCTCTGGTAACCCAACTATTCCGGCGGGAGTAGGGGTTAATGTACCTTCTCCATGGGGAATGAAGGCGCCAATAATGGCTAAACCAATAACCGATATTAAAATTGCCCCAGTAATATTCTTCGCGACTAATATGATGGTACCGACTATGCCCGCTAATGCCAGTAGGGTCACAGGTTGAGATAAGTCCCCTAAAGACACCAATGTGGCTGGGTTATCGACAATCAAGCCGGCATTTTTCAGTCCGATAAAAGCAATAAATAGTCCGATACCGCACTGCACACCTATCTTTAAGGCATTCGGTATAGAATCGGCAATTTTTTTGCGGATCCCCAATAACGATAACAGTACAAATAAAATCCCATTCCAAAATACAATACCAAGGGCCGCTTCCCAAGGCACCTCTCGAGTAATACAGATAGTAAACGCAAAAAACGCGTTGAGCCCCATGCCCGGTGCCATAGCAATCGGATAATTAGTCATGAATGCCATCAACAAAGTGCCAATACAGGCAGCCAATGCAGTTACCGTAATTAAGCCGGCGACGGGCATACCAGAGGCGGATAAGATGCTTGGATTGACTACTAATACATATGACATAGCGGCAAATGTCGTCAGACCGGCAATGCATTCGGTTTTAAAGTTTGTACCGTGTTGCGACAGACTAAAAAAGCGCTCTAAAAATGTGTTCATTGGATGATGTCTCTAGTTATTATAATTGACCTGATGTCTATCAGCATTTTTTATACTATTAAAATCAAGCGCTTGGTGGATTTTGGCGATAATTTTTCCAATCGTCAAGTAGGGCTTTTACGACTGTGCTACCTACCGTATAGGCTGATTCCAAGGCCGATTGCATGCCAGCAAAGCCCGCCTCACCGCTTTCCATCGCCAGATTTTCGGCGGCACTTAAACCTGTTGGTTGCATAGAGTAATTGCTACCTGTACGCAGCACCATCACTCTGTCTCTATCTACTTTATCTATTCGGTCTAAATACTCTATGGCTTGCATAGTGCCGGTGTCTTCCATACCGGAGCTGACAAAGTTACCCTGACCGTTGGTCCAAAAGGTTGTCCAGTCATTTGCCCATTGATTAAGTCGTTTTCCGTGCCAGAACGTAGACGAGGCAAGCTGATCACCTTTGAGCACAAAAGGTTTTTTCTGCGCATTTGCAAAGTCGCTGTATTTGGCCCGCAATTCTGCCATTGCTGGGTAATCTGTTAATTGAATATTTTTAGTGAGCTGAAAAGCCCATTCCGTTAACGATGGATTCAGTTTATAAACTTCACCGTTAGCGCTGTGCTGGGTGTCTGATGCGTGTTCTGAATCAGAATATGGAGCATTGGCAAAAAGCGGAAAATAACCAGAAGACCACTGTTCTGGAATTTCTCGTGCGTCAATTTGGTGGGCTAAGTCGCCATCTACAATCCATGTTGCCCAAGCGGCAGAACCAATAGATGCATCAGCGGGATCAAAACCCGCTATGCCGGCTACCAACCAATAGGCCTTACTTAAATCAAAGCGAGGATCTAAACCTAGCGCCATTATTGCTGCAGTGGCCTTAGCGGTGCCCATGCCGGTGACAATTCCCATCACGCCAGTGTCAGTATTCATATATATATCGTGATGTGAGTGGGGGAAATCGAATTTGGTTGAGAGTTTTTGGCCGGCCTTCCAAAGTTGGAATTCACCGGGTTTATCCCCTTCATCTTCACCAATTTCAAACATGGTTACCACAACCACTTTTACTTCAATCGCTGTTGGAAGCGTTGTTGAATTAGATTCACTGTTATCGACAGTACAAGCTGTCAACCCTAATATAGCGACACTGAATAATGCGCTGTTAAATAATTTTTGGAGTGTAATGCCGAACATTTGTCGATTCCTGTAAAAAGGGTAAATATGTCGAAACAACATATTTACCCTAATACCAATAAAACAATTAACTCATTTTAACGTTATTTTTAAGATTAAAATTTATAGCTAAATTTCGCTTGGTAATGTCTTGGTAACTCAGGTAGCACAATTTGCGCCCCAAATAGATCTGGGAAATTTGCGCGATAGTATTTTTCATCCGTAAGGTTCTTAATGGATAAACTCGCAGTCCAGGTATCTGCATCGTAAACAACCCCTGCATTGACCAAAGTATAGGCAGGTAATTCAACCGATTTAGAGAAGCTAGAGTAAGTTTCGTCAGCACGAATTACACTCCCGTTTATTGCAAAACCATTCTGGAAATCATAGGTCGCGGTTGCGGTGTAGATGTTTTCTGGAATCCCTTGTTTACGGGCATCTTCTTTACTTGCACCAACATCGATTAAGGTTAAGCCGATGGGATTACCACCAAATACAAGTGATGGGTCAGATAGGCTAGTCAGATCTTCAGCACCCAAGAAACCAAATAATGAACCACCTTCACCATTGTTGTATGCAGTTAGGTTGTATACTTTCATGTTGGTATAACCAGCGGTAACAACTAATTGCTCATTCACAACCCAACGTAATTCAAACTCAGTACCTTTGTTCTCAGTAGTTGCATTGGTAACAATCGCTTGTGCATTAAAATCGGAGCGTTCTTGTTTATAGGAAGATAAAGCAAAATACAAGGTATCATCTAAAAACGAGCCCTTGATACCAATTTCTTTCAATTCAGAAGTATCAAATGCACCGTTATATGAATTGCCATCATCATCAATCAATTGACCATAACCAATCTCAGCACCTTGACCTGCAATCACGGTTGCTTGTTCCGCTATCGTGATGTAGGGAATCAAACCAATTGGCGTTTTATATGAAATACTGGTGTTCCATGAGGTGCCATTGAAACTATCCTCAGCACTAACAACAGGCCCTTTCACCAATAGCTTATCGCCGTGGCTAGTGGTTTCTACATCGATAACGTCATAGCGAAGACCTAACACGATATTCAGGCCGAAATCCCAGGTTAAATCGGTCATCGCAGCAATACCATAATCGATGTAATTACCTTCGTCATAGTTATCGTAATTGTCGTCGATACGTGTGGCTAATTCACGTCTATCTAACGCGGTTGACTCCATGGTTAAATCGCGACGGTTAAAGTACTCATAGGTAAAATCATCACCATGTAAGAACTGAGTGCGTCGAATAGATGGTGACACCTGAAATTGTGCAAGTAGAGAGTCGTTTTCGTATTCAGTTGAAATAATCAATTTGTTTTCGAAAACAGAACTTTCATGGAATTGAGAGAAACCATAGGCATTTTCATTGAGGTTTTCATATGCCTCATAAAACATTTGGTTTTTAATTTCCCAATCATTTTCTGTGTAATAAATAATATCGAAATATAGGGTATCAACAGTGTTAGTTAGGACATCGTCGGCGGCAACTAATACCTGATTACCGCTTAATGTTGTGGTGCCAGGATTATCAAGCTGCATCAATTCAGTGGCGTCGGCATCGGTGAACGATGGTGCAAATGCATAGAAAAAGTTTTCTCCAGCTAGATTTACAGCACCATACTCTTCATGGGAAATAGCTCCTGAACCATCGGTATCAATATTTTTGGCGGTACCCGTTATGTAGGTTCCTGTGTCAATTAAATCTTGGGTTAAGCGGTTCCAACCGGCTACTTGATTTCCATCATAATCATGATGCATTCCACCAAATTCAAGGCGTAAATTATCAGTGATATCAATATTAAACGATGCTTGTAACACGGTTTGATCGGTTGCTGAGTTATCATAGTAGCTGCCAGAATTCTCAACTTCACCATAGAGATAGAAGCCCATTTTTTTATCGCCGATTGACGCTGGGCCACCTAATTCGGCAGTTAGGACACTTTTGTCCCAACTTCCTAATGTGTATGAGAATGCACCTTTATTTTCATCCAAATATTGGCCACCGCTAGCACGGGCAGATTTAGGGTTAAAGTTGAGGTATCCCCCAATTTTAGCTGGTCCGTAAATAGGGGAAGCTGGGCCTCTTACAATATCGATACTGCTTGAGGCACCAATTGGAGTTGGATAGTTTCCAGGATTATCTAATCGTTTAACCCCTCGAAAATATGCTTCACCCGGAGTACCACGTACATCCAAAGAGCCCGCAACACCAAAGAATGATTGGGTATAAGTACCTGGAGCGAAAGCGACTAAATCATCTATGTCGGATACCGCAAAACGCTCGAGTTGTTCATCACTAATCGTGGAGGCTGAACGGGGAGTCTCCAGTATAGATTTTCCAAAACCGAATACTGACTCTACATCTTGACCAGGCAAGCTACCTAAGGAGCCTGTAACAGAGATGCGCTCCACGCTTTCAGTTGCATCTTCTTCAGCTTCTTGTGCATATAAACTCAAAGGCTGCAAAGTCGCAAGACCAATAGCAATTCCCAATGCTACCGGATGAAACTTTTGTTTGTTGTTGTTTTTCATAGTGTGTTTCCTGGCTTGTGTGTAATTCTTATTTGAATAAATTGATTTTGATTTCTGAATCAATTAGTCAAGAGAGTTAGCACAAAAGATGCCATATAGTTGACCGAATGGTCAGCTTTTTTATTGTTTCATAAGGTGTTGAAATGTAACGGTATTTATTGGTTTTTTGATGGAGGGGGTATTTTTTTCGCAGGCTGCTTAACGTCTAAGTGCACCACAAAAGGCCTAAAAAATGAGCATTGCACCATACTGAACACTCTGTGAAAAATAGCGCTTGTGAGCCTTAGATCCTTTTATTTACCGATGTCGTTGAATAATCCTAAATAGCAGCAAGAAACAATTCTGATTGAGTTCATTAGCGATGATTAAGTGCTTAAAGTGATTTCCAAGCACGGTGATGATTTGCATCTTTGCTTAACACCAGCATTTCCGTTCCTGCCAGTCTATCTTGCAAAGATTGTTTATTTTTCACATCAAATAATACTAAAAGTGTTCCCAATCCCCCTAATGAGAAAATAATTCGCATTAAAGCTCGACCGTAGCCCAACGGCTGATCGGTTGTACTAAATAAACGTAATCGCCAAGCACGCATGCCGATGGTTTGTCCACCATTTCGCCAAAACCACAAAAAGAAAACCAAAATCCAGAATCCAACCCAGATTTGCTCGCTGATTCTAAACCACAGGGATTGGTCAGTAAAATCCATGAAATGGGTAAAACCTTGCTTATCAATTATGCCATTTTCAAATAACATCAAGCCAATAACTGAATAAATAAGTCCTGCACACATGCCAATTGCCACGGCAACTAGGATGTCATATACCATGGCTGCTAATCGTTTAAAAAAGCCAGCACGAGGAAAATGTTGGGTAGTTTGGGTCATGTTAACCTAAATGATAATGATGCTATGGGCGCACAAAAATAGTTGGCAAAATTTAAACAAATCAAGCTTATATTGTATTCACAACAACATAAGCCATGCTGATATTAACCGACCAAGTGAGTCAAAGAATAACGATCACGGGTTTCATTGGATTTTTTTCTGACTTCTTCCAATGCTTCGGCTTCAGATATTTCAAATAATGAATTAATTAAACGATGAAAATGGCCGTGCATAGCCGCTCGTGCTTCTTGAGAGTCATGCTTTTTCAGTGCCAAATAGATGCGTCTATGTTCTTCAAGACGATCTTGAACACTACTACTACATACACCTTTATATGCAGCAACAATTTGTGGCTGAGACTCACGTAACGTCCAATAATGTTGTATCGAATAAAGCAAAGCTGTATTGCGAGTTGCAGTAGCAATAATCGAATGAAATTCGCGATCAGCGGCTTCTGGCTCATCGCCATTTTCCATTGCTTTTAACGTTTTCTCTAGTGCTTCGAGTTCTTTATCGGTAATTGATAATGCAGCAAGGGCGGCTGCTTCTCCCTCAACTAAAGCGCGCGCTTGTGTTAATTCAAATGCGCTGATGTTGGGCGTAGATTCGCCTTTAGATGCAGTATCAATGACGTATACACCTGAACTCACTTTTACTTCAACTCTGCCTCTTACTTCTAGCGCAATTATCGCTTCTCGAATAGTAGGGCGACTGACTTCAAAGTTTTCTGCTAATTCTCTTTCTGGTGGAAGGCGACTGCCCACAGGGTAACGGCCAGCGTCAATCTGTGATTCAATTTTACTTACAATCTGCCAAAACATACGACGATTTTTCATTTTCTAAATTTTTCCTGAAACAAAATTTATACAGCAAAGAACAATTAGCCAGAGTCTGCATCTATAATAATGCAAATTGTACGCGTACTTAACTGCAATGCCAATTTGTATAGCCCAACGTGCTAACTGTACTAAGTTGAGCAAGCAACTGAGAAATACATTGGTAAGCAAGATTAAGTTAAGGATCTTACCGTGCAGAGCAATTGATTTAATACAATTTTAAGTGGCTAAATACTTTTTATTTTGTACTAGTCTACACCTTATTCTGTTTACGAATCTTGTTAAGTGTTCAATTTTATTTAGCAATAATAATTCTCAGCAATAATGATTTCAACAAGCCTAGATTTCATAAACAAATACCTGACCATTTGATTTAGTTGTTTTATTTGGATTTGGTATTTTTGGTTATACCTTTTTTATGTTTTGGTTGACAATGCGGTTTGTTCAGGTAACTTACTCATGCCCGCGTACCCTGCGGAGGCCACCTCGGTGGCCTAATTTCCCTCTCTCTCATTTTAAATCTTTATATTTCAAACCCATCGACATTAATTTGTGATCATAATATTGTGGTATGACCAATATTTGTAATTGGTAATGTTATCATTCTGTTTTGGTTAGTTTGTTGTTGGCGGTTTTTATTCAATATGAATCGACAGAAACTGGACATAATTAGCAGATCTTCATGATCTAGGTGTGGTTTTACAAACAAGTGAGCTGGATAATGGTGCAACAAAGTGATAATTCGCAGATATATTCTTCAAAACCTATTGTCATGATTGGGGAATGTATGATGGAGCTAAGTCAATACGGAGATGACAAGTTTCATAAGGGCTTTGCTGGGGATACTTTTAATAGCAGTGTTTATATGAAACGTGCTTTTGAGCAATTAAATGTTAATTTTATGAGTTGCATTGGCAGCGATACTGTAAGCACACAACTGCTCGATATGTTGCAATTAGAAGGCTTAGATAATCGTTTTATCGAAGTAGATGAAAAGCGTATTATGGGTGCTTACATGGTGCAAACAGATAATCAAGGTGAGCGTTCTTTTTTATATTGGCGCAACGACTCTGCGGCTAAATTGTTAATGCAGAACTTGTCAAAAAATGCCGAACAAGCCCTTCAAGATTGCCAATTAATCTTTTTTTCCGGTATCACCTTAGCTATCTTAAATGACAATGATCGTGCTCAGTTACTGCATATGCTTTGTCGTTTGCGTAATAAAGGTGTCAATATTGCATTCGATCCAAATTATCGCCCCGCTTTATGGGAAAACGAAAAAGTCGCCCAAAATGCCATAGGTCAGGGTTTTCAGGTAGCC
The DNA here is from genome assembly GCF_018860635.1 of Aliiglaciecola lipolytica. Taxonomy (GTDB): domain Bacteria; phylum Pseudomonadota; class Gammaproteobacteria; order Enterobacterales; family Alteromonadaceae; genus Aliiglaciecola; species Aliiglaciecola lipolytica_A. The sequence goes on along the minus strand of NZ_JAHKPT010000025.1, from coordinate 6,102 downwards.
AATATTTTATTGCCGGGAATGGAAGACTTCGAACTATTTGGGTTGCGACAACGGCAACAAATTGTCAAATTTTTAAATAGTTGTGGCTTTGATGAACTGATTATTAAAGATGGCTCGAAGAGTGTTTTCGGCTATTCCTCAGATGCATGTTGTGAAGTGCAAGTTGCCCCTAATCCCGCCGTTATCGATACCACTTCAGCTGGCGATGCTTTTGCTGGTGTTTACCTTGGAGCAAGAATCCTAGGCTTAGATATGAAAAGTGCCATCGAAAAAGCGGCTGCAGTTGCCAAAGAGGTCACTAATCATCGCGGCTCGATTATGCCCCAAGAAAAATTTAAGAACTTCTGGAAAGGTTACAAAGCAGCGTAAAAGTCTTTGCTAGACCTAGGTTTATAGGTTGCATTTAGCCTTATCCAAGTACACTATTAGTTATTATGAATTTGGTTAAATGCCCTAGCAAAAATGTCCCCTGATCCTACTATCAATAAACGTCATGATTTAGTCTTGCGAGACATTAATCGTCTTAAACAAAAAATCACTTTTAATAATGTTCCACCGTTTTACCATGCAGTTTCGACTTCCTTAGGCCTAGCCGAAGGAATGTTTCGTTATGGCTTTGAGAACTCTCTTGATGGATTATTAAATCAGGCTAATTGGAATCCCAAAACCCTTGATGGTAAGGCCGGCCAGCTTGGCTCAGTCGAATTTACGCGAGCTCCTAGGTTGTCTATTTACAAGGTGTTTACCCATCGAGGGTTTGAAATTCATTGCATTCCTTGGATGAAAAACCAAGAAGTTGATAGAGGTTTAATTAATCATCCAGATATGGAATTTAAGCGCTGGATCCCAAGTTCAATGAAAGTGTTGTTTCGCATTGCTCAGTTGCATACTTTTATACAAAGCTACTTTGATGTGGGGGACGAGGCTGATTTGGAGTTAATTAAATACGCGCATAATATTAGTGAAGATTTCATTGATGATTTGCAACACAAGCTGAATGTTGTCAAAGTCCACGGGATTTCAATCAGAGCATTTTTTGACGTAATGCAGAAAAAACACAAAGCAGGCGAAGATTTTTATTTACCTAAAGTGTATGACTTCAGTGAGCAATAAAGATCTTCGTTTGCGATTTTTAATTAGAGACTGCTTGCAGCTTAATTAAACCGACTTAAATTAACCTACTAGTGTCCTTTATGGGAGGCATGTCGTTTCGACAACCAAGTCGATATGGCAACTTCACCCTCGGCTCTGAGCTTAGCCAATTTCTCGTCCGTCACTGTCTCAAGGGGTTTATTCCGCACACAAATAAGATTTTGATTAAATTGTTGGCAGCTGCCCTTGTGTAGTTGTAGGTTGGCTGACACGTATCCACAAGGGGTTGCTATAGCCTTCTCAGCGCATGCTTGTAATGCTGTATCGTCAATGTGCCCTTGATGAGCAACACTGTTAAAAGCAACTAATCCAACTATCAATACATATTTTTTCATCATTTTATCCTTAAATAATTACTCGCTAACCAAGTACCCTTGTTCACCTTTGAAACAACCGATAAACATATTTTCTCCAGCGCTCGCCGAATGGTAGTGATAGCCTCTAGTGTCATCACTATGACCACGACATTCGTCCAAGTCGTAATCTTCTTCGCCAGACATATTTAGCATTCCATAAATACCGTATCCGTCGATGGCATAACCTAATAAACTGGCGTGATTGTCGTCTTGAAATACCGATTCTGTGCAACCAGTTGAAGCATGATAGTGGTAGCCTTCAAACGGATTGATGTGTCCACCACAATCATCAAACGCAGCGATGGTATTGGCTGCAAGAATAGCGTCAACAGGAGCAGGAGGAGCTAACACCACGCCGTTAACTGTTATTCCCAAATCGTTATTGTTGATACTGTCGGGATTGCTCATTGCAACGGGTTCAACGGGGATTAAAAAGGTTTGAGACACTGCACCACCAAAGTAAGTGAGTGAGCATTCGACACAGTGATTTTGGTATTCTTCTGCAACATTCGGGCGGGCCGCACCTTCGCAAGAAGCTTGCGTATTGGTTACATTGACGTTGCCTGTTTCAGGATCATAAAGTTGCCAATCGGCGCCGTAGAGATTGGCAAGATTGAGAATAAATTCGCCATCAATATCATACACTTCCCCTGAACCGTCAAACCAGATTCCTCCTTCACTGGCATCGGAATAAATAGTAGGAGGACAAAAGGGACCGATGTCCGTTGTGACAGGCTCGCCAGCGATAGTGATCCGGTAGCAAGTCGTTGAGGTTCCACCTGATAAAGTGCAGTTTTCAATGGTAGGGGTTTCAAGTAGCGCACCATCGTGAAACACATCTGGGTCGAAAGTAGATTGGGTTGTCAGCGAACTGTCGTCACTGCTACTTCCATCATCAACAGTGACATCATCTGTTTGGCTGCCATTACATCCGTATAACAATACGCTGCTAATTATCAATGATAGAGCAAAACATGATTTTTTTTGCATTCTAGAGCCTCTACTTTGTACTCAATATTTGAATGAGCGAAAGCATAGCGACGAAATGTGCAGAGACTGTGCAAATAAAGTGTGTTTTTGATTGAATTTTAAAGCCCTTGGAAGATTCGCTGCCCGTACTTATTCGATTTTATAACCAACGCCATAAATTGAATGTAGCAGGGGATTTGCGGATTGACCTATTTGTAATTTAGCTCTTAGATTTTTCATGTGACTATCAATAGTACGTGAGCTAACAATTCGCTCATCCTCATAACAGGTATTCATTAGTTGGTCGCGTGAAAATACCACGCCAGGACGCTTAACTAAGGCCAGTAATAACCTAAATTCCACCGGGGTTAATTCAACGTGAACATCCGCTACTGTGGTCTGGTGACGAGCTAAATCCAGTTGAATATTTTTATAGGTAACTACATTGTCTAAGGAAATCGATTGTTGTTCAAATCGACGCAATATGGCTTGTACTCTTGCTACCACTTCTCGGGCGGAAAAAGGTTTGCAAACATAATCATCGGCTCCAATTCCTAAGCCCATTATTCTATCTATTTCATCTACTCTGGCGGTTAACATCAGAATCGGAACCGTGGAAAATTGACGAATTTCTTTACATAGAGTGTAACCATCTTTAAACGGCAACATGACATCCAGAATAACGAAGTCAGGGGAGTGTTTTTTGACAAACTCGATTACGTTTTTGCCATCGTGTAAAACGGTAGCCTGAAAATCTTCTAGTTGTAAAAACTCAACTAAGATTTGAGCGATCTTGGGCTCATCTTCAACAATCAGAACATGTTTTTGTTGATTCACTTTTCACCCCTTGGTAACGGAAACATTACTTCGATACATAAGCCACCTAGCGAAGATGGTGATGCCTTAATTTGCCCCTGATGGGCTTCTGCAATATTTTTACAAATTGTAAGACCCAATCCTGCACCGGATTCTCTGCTGGTGCGCGATGAATCTAACCTAAACATGGGTTCAAATAGCTTCTCGCAATCGCTATGTTTAACTGATGGTTTGGAGTCGTTGATGCGTAAGCTAATGTGCTCTTGTTGTACCGATAAAGCTATATCTATCTGCCCAGGCGTATCTGTATATGCAATGGAATTCATTAGCAAGTTCAAGCACAGTTGTTCAATTCGCCTATTATCCATGGTCATCATAATATTGTGTTGAATGTCGGCAGTTATTTTTATCGACTTTGCTCCTGCGTGCTGGCTAACACTTTGAATGCAGCGTTCAACAGTTTCGGATAAGTTTGTCTGAACCATGGAGTACTTCAATGCTCCCACATCCGATAGAGATAGTTGGTACAAATCTTCAACCAGATGATTTAGACGCTCAGTTTCCTGTTCCAGAGATAGTAAATTTTTCAAGTTAAAGGGTCTAACCCCTTCTTTTAATAAATCAATTTCACCGGTTAGCACTGTTAACGGAGTTCTCAATTCGTGAGAAATATCCGCAAAAAGCCGATTTTTGGCAGAGCGGTTTTTATTTAAGGTTTGGCTTAAGTAGGAAACGTTATCCATTAGTTCGCCAAGTTCATCTTTGCGATTTGTGGTGAGATTAACAGCGTAATTGCCGCTACTAAGTTGGGAAACACCTTGCATAATTAGTTTGATGGGCTGCAACAATTTACGAGATACCAACAGTGACAGCAAGCCGGCCAAAATTAAACAGACGAGTCCAATAATTAAAAAAGCAGAAAATTGTTTTTGCGCAAATAGGTTTGCTGACTCAGAGGAGCCTTCAATGCTTGGCCAGCTTCTAAGTTCGCCCACTTTTATATTATCTATATACAATGGATAGCTAAACGAGTTCTGACTATTATCTGAGTGGTCATCACCTGAAAGTAGCGCGCCATTTACGTCGAATAACCCCGTTGGAGGGCCGGACGTGTTATCCCGCCAGGGCGCACCTGGATTGGGTTTCTCGTTAGGCCTATTGGCAAGCAGTTGCTGGTGGGGAGGCGGAGCATGTCTTGGCCGCTCTCCACCACCTCTATTATTCATGGGCGGATGTTTTGGCGGAGAATTAAAACGTTTATTGTTGTTGATAAAGTCTTCCAGACCAATCCGTTGAACGTCTTCCCAACTGTTCTTGGACAATACATATTGCGCCAGTACATCGTTACTTATTTTCTCAAGACGGCTTTGTTCGATACCAGAAACAAATTCCAGAAATCCTTGTTTAAAGCTCCACTGGGCAAGGCTTAAAGAAATCACCAGCATAGTGGTGATAAGGCCCAATAAAATCAAAAATAGTTTAGTTGTCATTTTCATGGCGCAAGTATATCGGGTGAATTTGGCTTGCACTAGTCACAAAAGCTGAAGTAGCGCTTTATTCCACGGTAAATGCACACTTTCTGCACATTCATTTGTTAACCTTTAACCAGTGAAAATAGTCAATTTAATCGTTTACATCTTTTAATTTTGGAGAATTGTATATGCAAAAATCAGTGATGACACTTTTGATTTTGAGTTCCGTTTTAGTCAGCCCATTAACGCTAGCAAAGCCAGATAGAGAAGGGCGAGGTGGTAAGCCTCCACAAGAAGCACTCGAAGCTTGTGAAGGAAAAAGTGAAGGCGATGAAGTGAGCTTCAGTACGCCCCGTGGTGATACCATTACCGCTACTTGCCAAACCATGCAAGACGAACTTGTAGCTGTGCCGGAAGGGCATGGACAGCGCAGATCTGAAGACAATAACTAATACCGGAGCGAACAATGCAAATTAATAGTCAAAGCAGTTCAATCAATATGTCAGATATCAACATGGATGATACTCAACAAAGACGTCCGCCACCACCGCCACAAGGTGCAGTGCCGCCAGGTCTTGAGTCATCAGTGGCGTCTTTATCATCTGAGCAGCAAGAGCAAGTGACATCCATGTTGAGTTCTTTATCTAAAGATCAACAAGCGGAATTGAAATCATTTCTGGATAGCAATAAGTCTCAGGCAGATAAGCTAAGTGATGAGGAAAAAGGCAGTCAATTTCTTAACGCGCTTTCTCAAATTAGCGGACAAAAATCCAGTTCTGATAGTTTGTTAACTGTTGATACTTACGCTTAGCAGTAAAAATTCAGTTCATGAGCACATCATTTGTCCGATTATGCCTAATTTATCGACATTTGATGATGTTCATTGCATAAAATACTTGCAAGCAGAAATTGCGAAGATATAATGCCTGCCACTCGTTAGCACAGCGAGTATACCAAACGCTTAATCAAATAGATTAAGCGTACGTTGCCAGAGTGGCGGAATTGGTAGACGCAGCGGATTCAAAATCCGCCGCCAGTAATGGTGTGCCGGTTCAAGTCCGGCCTCTGGTACCAAACATTAAACCAACTTTTTAGTTGGTTTTTTTGTGCCTGAAATTTGAGTTAATCTCAACTCGCCGGACTATTCGTGAGGTGAGCTCTTCGAATTAACGCTAGACAAAACCCAATTTGAACCCATCCATGGTGGCTCACCCAGCCACGCCATCCTTGGCGTGTCGTGCGGCTGGGCGCAACTGCGTTGCTAAAGAAACCAGCCTTACCCTCTGGTACCAAACATTAAACCAACTTTTTAGTTGGTTTTTTTGTGCCTGAAATTT
>NZ_JAHKPT010000009.1:155279-229261 GCF_018860635.1 Aliiglaciecola lipolytica | reverse complement strand
CATACCCAGCGAGTGTCATGTAATAGCTGTTCATGTAATAGGCATCTAGGTGTCACACCTCCATGTGGCTACCTCCAGCCCGACATCCATGTCGGTCGTTCAAACGGCTGGAGCTGTGCTCCAAAAGAGACCCGTTTTCACCCCATGAAAGATCAAAGAGACGCACAAACATATAGCGCGGGTTTTAGCCGGTGGAATAACTAGAATATTAGAAAGGTAACGAGGTTAGTGGGGAAGGTCTATTTAGGGTTTTAAGCTCGACAATGATTCTCTAAGCAAATTCAGCGTTTTGGTTTAATCATCTTAATCTGTGTCGAGGTAAGTTTGTTTTAAACTATATAGCGTGGAATTGTTTAACTTCCCTTAAACTGCTAACTAAGGTTGTGCAGTTTAAGGGTATATAATACTAAGGTTATTTGGTATCTCTAAGTCAGAAGGCAGATACGCAATAGCCCCTTCTGTTTCAGCTAAAAACTGCAGGGTTTCTTGTGTTGAATTTAATTCTATTGGCGGCTTGCTTCTTCCTGTAAATTTCATCTGCGCCCAATAAGCTTGGATTCTGGATTCGGTTAGGCCTACAATTTTCGTGTTGAATTCAACTCTTAATTGATTGCCTGACGGCAGGTTAACAGCTTTATATTTATGACTTAGTGCACCTCCCATAAATATGTGTCTAATTTGTTGTTTACTCAAAATTTGTTGTTCATCTAACGGATTTAGGACGACAATAAAGTCGGAATCTTTATCTTCTGCGTAGGAGTCAGGCACCATAAAAGCAAAGATTAAAAATGTAAGCCATAATATTCTAATGATTTGTGATGTAATTAAATTATTCATTTAAAACACCCACTCTAGACCAACAAGGTACAAATTCGATTTTCCGTCGAAAGTAGTATTTTCATCAAAATCGAAAAATGAATTGGACCCGTTATCTTCCTCTATTGCTGAGTATTCAACTTTAAGAGCGAGATTAGATAATACGTCCCAGCGTGCTCCCAAAGTCCAGCTTTGCATATCTGTAGCAGCTGCATCTAAAAATATACTATTGTAAGCTTGAGCTAATTGATCTAGGTTAGGATCGAAGCCCACGGGTATTTCTTGGACTGGTGTTTTACTGTCTCCGTCGCTATCTGCAAAAGTAATATGAAAGGTAAAAGGAGCGTAATTAAAACCTGCTGTCACATAATAGCTCTGGATCTCTGGTATGAAATCAAGATCTGTCTCAATATTTACCCACTCAGATCTAAAGAAATAGTCTAAATTGTCGTAGACAATTCCTATCTGTTCTACTTTAGCTACGCCTTTTGTGCTCAATGAATCAGCACTTCGGCCAAAGTTAAGATTGGATAAATAACGTTGAAATTGATGAATTTCAGTAATATTTAGACTTAAATTACCTTCATAGTGTGCCAATCTTAATTCGAAATTGTTTTTATTAATTTTTCCGATTAAACCTCGCAGATTACGAGCCGTAAAACCTGTGGGCGTATTACTAAAATTTACGTCACCATCTTCTTGACCTATATAAGCTTCTATACTCGCTTCAAAGTTGCTATTGGTGAATTTATAGATTAAGTCAGCGCCTTCAAAAGTTCGAAATAGAAAATTATCGTAAACTTGCTGTGGTAGGTTTATCCATGGATAGGCAAAACCGACATCTGTGTAGTCACTCATTGAAAAGAATGGGGCACGTAACTTGCCGAATTTAATTTGTAAATTGTCCGTTGCTTGATAGGTTAGGTATAGCCATTCAATACCAGAATCTTTCGACCGATCCGCTCTAGCGATGAGTTGTGTAGTCCCTGACCATTTTTCACTAAATTTATATTCGGCTTGCAATGCTATTAAACTAGATGGCTCAAAACTAAGACTGTCGTCATAGCCTTTATAGTCGACGTTATCTTCATCCAAATAACCGCCAATTACTCTTGCATAGCCGGAGAACTCTAGATCTTTGGCGGATAGCGATAAGTGGCACAATGCAGTTGAAATTATTAAAAATTTTAAAAAAGTATGTCGTATTAACAAGTTCTATCCCTAGTATCTTTTTTCAATGTTACCGCTGTTAAGTTGATGATGTTGTAAATGCAGTTTGATGGTAGTTGAAATGCGCCTTTTTATCAGTAGCTTTTTCCATACGGGAGTATTATCCATAATTTATAAAGAACTACTTAACTCAGTTAATTTAAGTTGATTAAGATCAAGTAATTTACACATTTATTTAAAATCTCATGTATAAAATTAGATTCTAGTCGGAAATCTAATTCTATACAGATATTGTCGCCTAACTATTGGCGGTGACCATAATATAATTCTTGATATAGCTTTTGCGCTTTTTCAATCGCTTCAGGTAGTTTAGCTAAAGGTAGCGGTTTAGCAAAATAATATCCCTGCATTTCATCACTTCCATTGGAAATCAAATAATTAGCTTGTTCTGCAGTTTCCACTCCTTCACTGCATATCTGCAGTCCTAATCTATGGCCTAAATCCAAAATGGTTTGCAAAACGACTGTGTCCTTTCCAGAGCTATCGTGCTGCATTACAAACATTCGATCAATTTTGAGGGTGTCTATTTGAATTTTAGTTAGGTAACTAAGGGACGAATACCCTGTACCAAAATCATCTAGAGCAATAGAGCCGCCCATTTGTCGTATGTTATTGAAAAAATCATTAGCACTGTCGAAATTTTCTAGATAACTAGATTCAGTCATTTCAAATTGAATATTTTGAATATTAACCTGATAGAGATTCAGATTCTTCTTAATAAAATGTATGAAACTGCGATCTTGTAAATCATGACTAGAAATATTCAAAGAAACAACGAGGTTTTGTTCAACCATTTTTTCTAGAACATTCATGTCTTTGAAAACTCGTTCGACCAACCACCGCGTAATGGATTTAACTTTGCCGCTTTGTTCAGCGATAGGAATGAATTCACCTGGAGATATACTTCCTAACTCATCGTTATTCCAACGTAAAAGAGCTTCTAAACCAGTTACAAAGCCTTTCGATGATATTTTAAGTTGGTAGTGAATTTCGAATTCGTTTTTGGCTATTGCATTGGTGATTAGGTTGGCTATTTGCACTTTTCTGCGATTTTCTTCTAGCATTTTTTTATGGAAAACCGTGTAAGAACCTTTGCCTTGTTCTTTCGATGCATACATTGCAATATCTGCATTACTGATGAATGTGTTGATATCAAATTCAGCATCGGTTGCTTTCGCAATACCAATACTTACACCGGTTTGAATATCCCAACTGTTAATCTCAAATGGGGTCAACAAACCCTCAATTATTCGATTCGCTATATTAACGGCTAGTAGTGAACTGCTAAGATTTGGGATCATGATTAAAAACTCGTCTCCACCCAATCGCGCTAGGATGTCGCCTGGACGCAGAAAGCTTTTAACTTTGCTGGCAACAGCTTTGAGCAGTAAATCGCCGGTCTCGTGTCCCAAGGTGTCATTAACCCCTTTAAACCCATCTACATCGAAAAACATAATCGCTAAATCTTCGTTTTCTCGCTGGCTTCTGGCTAACTCTAATCTAAGCAGTTCCATAAAAAACATACGATTTGGTAACCCCGTCAAGGTATCGTAGTTAGCCAAGTGTTGCATTGAATTCTGTTGCTCAATCAATTTTTCCGTGTTTAATTGATTGGTCTTAATTTCCGCATTTATCGTGCCCAATAGTTTATTGATATTACGACCTAATTCAGATACCTCGTCATTACCTGAAACTCGGTATTTCAAATCATAGTCGGTGGTTGTCTCAACTTGTTTAGTAAACTTAGTGAGACTCAAAAGAGGTTCAAATAAACGCTGATATATCCAAAAAGAAATCATCATTGCTAAGACAACAACTAACATCACTAGCGGTATAGCGCTGAAAAATAGACTATTCTTACTCTCATTCAATGGTCGTTGGTAGTCTTGAACGACTAATAAATGGCCAACTGGAAACTTTTCTTCACCTATGGTTTTTGAAACAGCTAAACCTTCATCGGTTATGGTTACATCAGGGGGTAAGTCTTGTGGTGAAATTGAGGTTAATTCAGGAGAGAAGTTTTCTAAATTGAGGTAGTTTGGGTGTACATAATAATGGATTAAATTCCAATCAGCATCGAATACATTCACAAACTTAATATGTTCGTAGCGGTCTAGCCCAATTAGTTCTGTTATTATCGAGAAGGGATCCGGCTCCTCGGAAAGGGTCGATAATAGGTTGTCGGCAATATTTGATGCCATTGCATCTAAATTTTGTTCTACGGATTTCCGGTATAGGTTTTCATGTTCGTTTATGGCTAAAAAGAAAACTGAGCCCGAGCTAATCAAAATAGATATGATAATGATGATAACAAACTTGTATCTAATACTATGAAACATCTAGCTGATTCCCTGCCTTTTCAAAGTTTAAACAAGCTAATTGAATAATTACTTAAGTTATGTCTGAGTTCAGACTAGATGGCATACTACCAAGTACTCTAAATGCTAAAAATTCAGACTTAAATTTGAAACAAATTTTGCTAAATTAAGTGGAAAAGCCTTTGTATTTTAAAACAAATACTTAGTATATACCACTGCTAACGTTGCATGATGTTCCAATGCGCATTCACACTTCGAAATCTAACGGTTTAAGCCAATTGAATGCGCTAAATTACTTCATTAGATAAACATCAATTTAGCAAATTACTTGTGAAAATAGCTTACTGCACTAATTTATTTGAGCTTAAATGGCTGTATTTATTATTTATTTTAATATCTAGCACGCTTAATAGAGGTGAAACCTCAGTACTAAAATGCTATATTTCAGCAAAAATTACCTGCCAAATAAATAAGTTTAAAATAATCAATTAAAGCTTATGGCTTTCACTAATTCAGTTTTAATTATAGAGGATTAAATGGCTTCTCCTAAATTTCATAATGCCGTACGTAAGTATCACAGATGGTTAGGCTTTTTTTTGGCGGGGATCATGGGGATCTATGCAGTCAGCGGGACTTTATTGATTTTTCGTAAAACCGATTTTCTAAAATACCCACAAGTTGAAGAACGCCAGTTAGATAAGGGATTAAATGGCAAATCTTTGGGTAAACAAATTGCTCTCAAAGGCTTTGCTGTTGAAAGCGAAGTTGACGATATGGTTGTGTTTAACCAAGGGCAATATAACAAACTAACCGGAGAGGTTGTTATTAATAAAAAAGACTACCCAGCGCCGTTAGCTAAATTAGTTAAATTGCATAAAGCCACAACGGGTAGCCCGCTTTTCTTTCTCAACATTAGTTTTGGCATAGGGTTGTTATTCTTTGTAGTTTCGGCGTTTCTGATGTTTATGCCTAAGTTACCGATGTTTAAAAGCGGCGTTAAAATAGCGGCTGCAGGTGCAGTGTTTGCAATTTTAGTTGTTATGTTTGGTTCGTAAATGTACTGAGTTGCGGCAAAGTCGCTTGTAACTAATACGTTGAATGATGTTTAAAAAAGGCCTGAAATTATAATGATTTTCAGGCCTTAATTTTAATACTCTTTGGGTTAATTTACAGTGTTTTTACTAGCTAAAGTTTCGTTAACCACTTTATCTTGCCCATCTAAACTATGCCTAGAGTGATATTTACCGACCGGTAGGGTAGTTACAACTGAGTAGTTTACCTGTCTTGCGATGGGCACATAATCAGTTATGGCTGTGCTTATTGCTGTGCTAATAATATCAGCCAACAAATTTCCACTATTTCCCGAGGTATTGAGCACCACAACGTTTTTGTAGTTCCACAAAGATTCGTTGGTTGAGGTTGATATAAGCTCGAAATCGGCTCCAACTGTAACGTTTCCACCCGTCACATAATAGTTCGTGTCCCATTGATTGATAGTAACAAAAAGTACCGCATCAGCCCCGAACATAGTTTTAAACTTTGCAGGTTCAACGCCTTTCAATTGCTCGCCATCAACGACGCCTTCTACAGCCAACATCATTTCGATCATGGGGATAGGCATAACATAGTATCCCGCCTCAGCTAGTGGCTGAGCGATAGTGGTCGAATAGAGTTCTGGAGCGTCTGCTGCCGTTGAACGATTGATTGCTGGTACTACAAGGATTGAATTTGTATCCTGTTGGTACATCTTTGGATAAGCTTCGCTTTTCGTTAAAATGGTAGGTGTCGCACAACCAACTAAATGGGCGATAATGAATAATGAAAAAAGTCTAGTTAGTTGACGCATTATTGACCTCCATCTTTTCAATCATGGTTAACATTGTTCTCACCATTATCGCCGATTCTGGAAACAACGCTTCTTCCTGTTTTAAAAACTGTTTCGCGCCGTTGAGATTGTTAGCGTCTAATTCTAATTTTGCCAACTCAGCGTAGATACCAGGAGGTATTTTTTTATTCTTACGAGCCGCATTTTCGATGATATCTAACAGAGCTGCTTTATGTTGACTTAAACTATCAGTAGAGGGTTCATGTTTATAGTCGTACGCAGTTTCAGAATAGTCTCCCCAGTAATAAATTGTTTTAGGTGCCGCACAAGCACCTAAAAATACGACTAAAACTCCCACGCAAGTGTTTCTAATTATTTTTCTCACGGAACATTTACCTCGAATACATTTCCATTGGTGACGTAAATTTTACGTTTTACTACCGTTTTATCATTTCTAACTATTTCGATTAGATGCGTACCTGAGCTTATTTCAAACTTGGTCACTAAATTTCCATCAATTTTAAATTTATCTGCTTGTTGCAGACTAATCTGTTTTCCATCAATCGACAGTGACCCCGAAGCAATATTGCCAGTCAGTTGCAGATAAGCTTTGTCGTCTAATTGTTTTACTTCGCTAAAGCTGCTGCTACAACCCGCTAAAAAAACTGCAAATATGAATGCTACTAATAATTTCATTTCTTACTCCTCACCTTCTAACACGACAATTTGATCCAAAGTTGATGCATCTATGCTTCCTGATACTACCTCGGTAAGTGAGAGTGCGTTTTGTCCAGTTCCAATGAAATCAATAACTTTGATAGTGGCAACTTGTTTTCCTGGTAGCTCAATCATCATTCCACTCTGGGGATTTTTCACTTGCTTCCCCTTGGTTTTTACAACAAATTTATCACCAGTTTGAATTCCTTGGTCTTCGCCACCCGTCATTAAGTACATACCATCTTGCTGTGCGACTATATACGCCTGCCATGGGGCATCCATTAGATTCTCAACAATATTACTAACCAGCTTGGAAATGGCAGCAGATATGGCTCTATCATCTAAACTTGTGTCGTATCCGGCTGTTTCGCCAACGCCAAAAACTCGGTTAGCCTCTGTTCTCGCCTCGCCAGAAGCTTCCTCTGAATAAACAATTTGTCCGGTTTTAGTATTGATAAGTCGGACATTAACGGTCGCGTTTGCAATCTGTATTTTGTTGCGGCTGAAAACACCAACTTCACTGTTTGTTGCACGACCGAATTCGGAAACCGATCCGACAATTAGATAATCAGCACCCACTTTTTCGAGTTGGGTCTGATTTATTTGGCTTTCTTCTTCTAATTCATCTAATTCTTGGCGTTCTAACATTATGAATTTTTGCGTTTCTGTTAAACGGCTAGACAAAATATCTGCAGCTTGTTTACCTAAACGGTCGCCGGAATTATCAATCAAAAAACTATTAGTACGTTTGGTTTCATCTGAAAATCGAGATATTGCCACTACTCTTTTTAGTCCTTTGCTATCAGGCTCTACAATCGATTGGCTAATAACCGGGGAGGAGGCTTCGATTTTGTTTACCGTCCCTCGTGTTGAGCTTGTACAGCCATTTAGTGCCAACCCAATGGATATAACAGCAGAAACAAATACTATCCTTTTCATAACTTCCTCTAACTCATTAATTATTAATAAAAAACAGCTTAAAATATCACAATCTAAAAGCTGATATTAGTAAAAATAAAAATGATAAGGTTTGCAGTGATTAAAAAGATGACCTAATGCAATATTGAGGGTATGTTTCAAAAGGTTGAAGTAGACGTGTAAGCCAATGGTGTATTGCGCAAAAAATTTTTAGCGGATGTAACTTATTTTCAAAAAAGGCGAAAATACTTAAGATCAAGGTTGACGATATTTAACCAAGTTGCGCGTTTTAAAACGTTTTTGTCAGGGCTTTTGATTGCATTTTCGCAAAAAAGTTTTGCATTTATGTAAATATAAAAACGAAATATCAGATAAGTCGCGCTACGCTAACACGCCGAATGAATACAATAATCTGGCATTTACATTAATAACTAAACTGACACAGCAGTTTTAATTTTTAACGATTTGGATAAGTAATTAGGAATTATGGGACTTAAATCATTTGTTTATATCTTTATTGGGTTAATTGTTGCCGCGGTTGCGATGGTTTGGTTTAGTCAGGATAACTATGACCAGGTTTTTCACGCTGAATATGTGGGAAGCGAAGTGTGTGGTGACTGTCATATTATTAATTACGACGCTTGGTTAAAATCCCCTCATCACAATATTACTCACGCACCCAGCGAAAATACTGTGGTTGGTAATTTCAATAACGGGTCATTCTTCTTAAATACTGACCCCAATAAAACCAGCCCAGCTGTAAAGTCCTTCCGGGAAGGTGATGAATTTTATTTAGCCCTCAAGGATATTAATTCTGAGCAGTACACGCCTTTTAAAATCGATAAGGTTATCGGTTACCAATATCGACAAACTTATCTTACCGAAGAAGAAGGCGGGGTATTGCGGCGATTACCTGTGCAATGGTCGGTGGCCAGAGGAGAGTTTTTTGCTTATTGGAATGAGCAAGAGCAAAGCCCGGAAACTGTTGACGATTTATGGGAACAGATGAAGCCATTAAACTCGGCATGGAATTTATATTGCGCTCGCTGTCACACCACTAATTTACAACAAATAAGCAAAGACCGCGCTCATACAGTGGCTAATGTAAAATGGACTGAAGATGGCGTTGGCTGCGAAGTATGTCATGGCCCTGGCAGTGAACATGTTGATTATATGCAAGACAAACCTGTTAACCGCATGATGTCTTTGGTTAACCTTAAATTGTTCGATGAACCAGTTCCGTACATCATGAATGCAGCTGACCATTCTCAAGGGGTTGCGTTGAGTGTTTGTGCCCGTTGTCACGGTTCAGATATTTTACGTAAACGTATGGACGCTTATCGGACCTACTCTCCAGGTTATGATCATGCGGGCAATTTGAATGACTTGTCTGAGTATTTTACTGAGGCAGAAAGTGTTCCTGGTCGCACATTTCCCACGCTGCAAGTTTGGCCTGATGGACGGCCCAAAGGGCTTGGCACTTTATTTCGAACCTTTGCTGATTCTGCACATTATGAACAAACTGATATGCGTTGTTACGACTGTCATGATCCGCACAATAACAAACAACCTGCTCAATTTGGTATTTTAGAACCAACTGAAGTGAGTAATCAGTTTTGCTTAGAATGTCACCAACCTATACAACAAAATTTGACGGCCCATACCAGACATGCACCAGACACTAAAGGTTCTTATTGTTATGACTGTCACATGCCAAAGAACATGTTGAACCAAGTATCTGGCATAGACTACTTCGTTCGTAGTCACAATGTGGGGACAATACCCAATCCACTGTTGTCGGTTAAAATGGGGCTGGAAAATTCACCCAATGCATGTAACGAATGCCATACTAAGCAATCGCCGCAGTGGGCAGTAGACAAAATGCGAGAATGGGGAATGGACGGCCACTTGGTTGAAACCGACTTGCATTTAAACCGAAATGCCCATTCAGATTTCACCCACTAATGGCAGTTAGAGGAAAAGTTTAGTGACTGATTCTGTTTTATTAGATTTGTCCAAACCCTATGTATTAATCATTATGGGAGTAAGCGGCTGTGGGAAATCGACTATTGCCAATTTGCTCTCACAGCTGTTATCCATAGAGCTGGTCGAAGCTGATGATTTTCATAGTCTTGAGGCAAAAACTCAAATGGCTAAAGGTATCCCGCTCACTGATGAAATGCGTGAACCTTGGATTCAAGGGCTAGTCGAGTATTTAAGTAAAAACAAACAGTCTAGTAAAGTGATGGCTTATTCTGGCTTGAGGAGACAACATCGAGCGCGTTTTCGCCATTTAGGATTACCTTGTTTATTCATCCATCTTATTGCACAGCCCAAAGAATTAGCATCTAGGCTTGAACACAGACAAAACCATTTTATGCCAAGCAGTTTGATTGCCAGTCAATTTGCTGCACTTGAAGAAACCTCTGCGGAATCAGATGTGGTTGAAATTGATTCCACTCAATCACCGCAGAAAATTATATTAGAAATTTATAATTTACTCGGTCTTCGTTGACGTTGATACATAAATACCCAGCCCCCAAACAAACCAGCCAAGCACTGAGCAAAAATACCTAGTGGCGTTCTCGCACCCGCGATAAGGGTAATGTCCATAATAGGTTGCATGGCTGTTAGCATGGTAAACAGAGCAACTGCGCCAGCAATGGGATAAAGCCATAATATTGGTTTTGGCCAAACCTTGTTTATCAAAAAGACACACACAAAGGCGATAAATAATCCAACTAAAATAATCGCGCCGTAGGTGGGCAGTAGGCCGAGTAAATCTTTGCCTGAGGCGGATAATCTTGTTTGCCAACTGATAATCACATCAAGCTTAATTAATTCGTGCAGAACGAATTGAGTATGTAAAAGGCTAGCTAAAACAAAACAGCTCAGTGTTGCTGCAATAAAATCGAAAATTAGTTTAATGGTTGCTTTCATAGGATAACCTTGACGTAGTCAACATTAACTAGTCTGCCATTTTAGTTAGAAAAATAACAATCTTTTGAATAGCAGTAGTAAACGGATATCGTCAGCTTAATTCGCATTTTTTCTCAATATGGGTATATTTATGCTTTAAGAGCCTAATCAATTAATTGTTTTTAACCCCAAGGAATTGTTTGTGAAGATTAAATATTTAACGCTGTTGTTATTTTATTTCTTATTCATTAGCATTCCGGTGAATGCAAAGTCGGATTTATTTTCGGTAGAGGAAGTTGTCACTGATTTGGATTATCCTTGGTCGCTTGCATTTATTTCTGAAAGCCAATTTCTGGTTACTCAAAGAACCGGAAGTTTGCGACAAGTAGTCAACTTTACTCTCAGTAAACCTATCGAGGGTTTACCGAAAGACATCTATGTGAATGGTCAAGGTGGCCTGTTAGATGTGGTGCTTCATCCTGACTATGCTCAAAATGGTTGGATCTATCTGTCTTATTCAGCAGGCAGTGATGAACGCAACACCCTCAAAGTAATGCGCGCCAAACTTAAAAATAATCAATTAGTTGATAGCCAAGTTATTTTCACTGTAAAACCTTATCGAAATACCCCTGTACATTACGGTGGCCGATTGGCTTTCTTAGACGACAATTCGTTGTTGATTTCTTCTGGCGATGGCTTTGACTTTCGCGAAAATGCACAACGTGTGAATAATCAGATGGGAAAAATTCTACGAATTTTGGATGATGGTCAGATACCAGATGACAATCCATATATCGGCGAAACTGAAAAGAATCTTGCCCACTCTGTATATTCGTTAGGGCATCGCAATCCACAAGGTTTAGTCTATGATCCCATTCGAAATCTCGTTTTTTCAAATGAACATGGCCCTGCAGGCGGCGATGAAATAAATATCATTAGAAAAGGTGAAAACTATGGCTGGCCGATTATTACCAACGGTAAAGATTATTCAGGTGCGTTAATTACGCCATTTAAAAAATATCAAGGAATGCGACAACCATTAGTGGATTGGACTCCTTCTATCGCGCCATCGAGCATAACTGTCTACGATGGCATGATGTTTCCACAAATGCGCGGCGATTTTTTGGTTAGTAGTTTGAAGTCGAATGAAATTCTTTGGATTCAAATGCAACAGAACAAAGTGGTTGGGCAGCAATCTCTACTCTCTGAGCTAGGTTACCGATTCAGAGATGTTAAAGTGCATCCAGACGGCTCTTTGTATATACTGGTAGACAGCCAAAAAGGTAAAATATTACGGGTGACTGCAAATCGCTAAAGGCTGATTTGAGGTAGTTCGGAAATAATTAATTATGATAAATGTATATAGATTCTGTGTATGCTGACTATCATTAAATAATCATTGTGAATGATTCAATTTTTCACGGTTTACCTTTATACTGTCGCCAATATTTCTCTATATTCATAATTTAAAAGGACCATAAAGTGTTAGAAGCTTATCGTAAACACGTAGAAGAGCGTGCCGCTGAGGGTATCCCCCCTAAACCATTAAATGCAGAGCAAGTTGCTGGTTTAGTTGAATTATTGAAAAATCCTCCTGCTGGCGAAGAAGAGTTCTTGTTAGAGTTATTATCTGAACGAGTTCCTCCTGGTGTTGATGAAGCCGCTTATGTGAAAGCTGGTTTCTTAGCCGCTATAATCAATGATGAAGCGACTTCTCCGTTGATATCAAAAGATGCTGCAATTCAATTGTTGGGCAACATGCACGGTGGTTATAACATCGTAACTTTGGTTGAAGCTTTGGATAACGAAGATTTAGCAGAGTTGGCGGCTGAAGAGTTGAAACACACTTTGTTGATGTTTGATGCATTTCACGATGTTGAAGAAAAATCAAAAGCTGGAAACAAATATGCCAAAGACGTGATTCAATCTTGGGCTGATGCAGAGTGGTTCACATCTCGTCCAGACTTACCTGAAAAGATCACTTACTCAGTATTTAAAGTTACCGGTGAAACCAATACCGATGACTTGTCACCAGCACCAGATGCATGGTCTCGTCCTGATATTCCTTTGCACGCACGCGCTGCATATAAGATGACTCGCGATGGTTTAACGCCTGAAGTGCATGGCGAAATCGGTCCACTTAAACAAATTGAAGAAGTTAAAGCAAAAGGTCACCCTGTTGCTTTCGTCGGTGACGTTGTAGGTACGGGTTCTTCTCGTAAATCAGCAACCAACTCGGTTCTTTGGTTCTTCGGTGAAGATTTACCTGGCGTACCAAATAAACGTGGTGGCGGTGTTTGTATCGGTGGTAAAGTTGCACCTATTTTCTTCAACACAATGGAAGATGCTGGCGCGCTAGTGTTTGAAGCTGACGTTGACAAAATGAACATGGGCGATGTTATTGATATCTACCCACTAGAAGGTCGTATCACTAACGCTGAAACCGGTGAAGAACTTGCCAAGTACGAATATAAATCTGACGTCTTGTTAGATGAAGTTCGTGCTGGCGGTCGTATTAACTTGATAATCGGTCGTGGTTTAACGGATAAAGCTCGTGAATCCCTTGGACTTGGTACTTCAGACTTGTTCCGCAAGCCTGTTCAACCAACTGATACCGGTAAAGGTTATACACTTGCACAAAAAATGGTTGGTAAAGCATGTGGCGTAGAAGGTATACGTCCAGGCACATATTGCGAACCTAAAATGACAACAGTGGGCTCTCAAGACACCACAGGTCCTATGACCCGTGATGAACTTAAAGATCTGGCTTGTTTAGGTTTTTCTGCAGATTTAACTATGCAGTCTTTCTGTCACACTGCGGCTTATCCTAAGCCAGTAGATATCGACACTCAGCACACTCTGCCAGACTTCATTATGAATCGTGGCGGCGTATCACTGCGTCCAGGTGACGGTATCATTCACTCTTGGTTAAACCGCATGTTATTGCCAGATACTGTAGGTACTGGTGGTGATTCTCATACACGTTTCCCAATGGGTATTTCATTCCCAGCCGGTTCTGGTTTGGTTGCTTTCGCAGCTGCTACAGGTGTAATGCCGCTTGATATGCCAGAGTCTGTTTTGGTTCGTTTTAAAGGTAAAATGAAGCCAGGTATCACGTTACGTGATTTGGTTCATGCAATTCCTTTATACGGTATCAAGCAAGGTCTATTGACCGTTGCTAAGAAAGGCAAGGTAAATGCATTCTCTGGTCGTATTCTTGAAATTGAAGGTCTTGATGGACTAACAGTTGAGCAAGCGTTCGAATTGTCAGATGCGTCTGCGGAGCGTTCTGCTGCAGGCTGTACTATCAAGCTGTCTAAAGAATCTATCGCTGAATACCTAACGTCTAACATCACTATGCTACGTTGGATGATCAATGAAGGTTATGGTGACCCTCGTACTCTTGAGCGTCGCGCACGTAAGATGGAAGAGTGGCTAGCTAATCCAGAACTTATGGAAGCTGACAAAGACGCTGAGTATGTTGAAACCATTGAAATTGATCTTGATGAGATCAATGAGCCAATCCTATGCTGCCCGAACGATCCTGATGATGCTAAAACCTTATCTGACGTTGCTGGCGCAAAAATTGATGAAGTATTCATCGGTTCTTGTATGACCAACATCGGTCACTTCCGCGCTGCAGGTAAGTTACTTGAGCAATTCAATAAAACCTTGCCTACACGTTTGTGGATATCTCCACCAACGAAGATGGACAAAGCAGTATTGATGGATGAAGGTTACTACAATATATATGGTCGAGTGGGCGTACGTACTGAAATGCCTGGTTGTTCTTTGTGTATGGGTAACCAAGCGCGTGTACTTGCTAATTCAACAGTACTATCTACATCGACTCGTAACTTCCCTAACCGTTTAGGTGATGGCGCTGATGTATATTTGTGTTCTGCTGAGCTTGCTGCTGTAGGTGCCATTGTTGGCCGTATTCCTACAACTGCTGAGTACATGGAATACGCGAACAAGATTGAATCTATGTCAGGTGACGTGTTCCGCTACTTGAACTTCGACCGTATCGAAGAGTTTAAGAAAGCCGAAGATGCAGCTAAAGAGAAAATCATTCCTGCGCTAAATATTGCGTAAATAAGCCATGCAATACTAAGCAAGGTTTATGTAAATGCAAAAACCGAACGTAATCTTTGATTCGTTCGGTTTTTTTATGCATGCTATTTATTAGTTGATTGAATTGGCTGACACTGAAGAAGTTTAAGTGAACACTAATATCTGTTTTCTATCTATTTTGCCAAGCTTAGGGAAAGGGAACTAAATACTGCCGATAAGCTCTAATTAGTGCAATATTAATCGAAAAAATTAGAGACTATTAATGAAGACCTTAATGTTAATGTTAGTATTAGTAAGCCTAAACGCGTGCACAGCAAGTTCGACCAAAGAATTTTTGGGGCATGCGGCAGCAAATGCTGCAGATACTCAAGTAGGCTATAACCAACAACAGTGTTTTACAGTAAAAAACCAATGTGTTCAGGGGCATTATGAAACCTGGCAAACAAGTGATGGCGTTGAAGGGTGTTCATGCAAAAATTTATGATTAAAAATGTATATGCGGCAGTATTATTTATTTCCGCTTCCGTTCTATCATTGGCTGCCACAGCGGTCGAATTTGAAGAAGCAACAGTGCAAGTTGCTGACACAGTATTAACTGTGGAGTACGCCAAGTCTTTTGAGCAACGTGCCACAGGTTTAATGTATAGAGAAGAACTGTGCGAAAGTTGCGGCATGTTATTCAAATATTCCCAACCACGTATCGCGGGTATGTGGATGAAAAACACCTTCATTCCCCTTGATGTCGCCTTTATTGATGAAAAAGGCAAGATAACGGACATTAGAGGTATGCAACCACATGATTTAACCTCAATCAATTCTTCAACTAAAGTACTTTACGCGTTAGAGATGAATATAGGTTGGTTTGCAAAACACAATGTTAAAGTAGGGCACTTTGTACAAATTCAGACACCCTAGTAAAGCAAAAGCTAGTGACTTTGTTATTTAATGGTGCCGTAAATGAAGTTAATCCGGAGTATGGTTGATGAAATACACTGGCAGTTGTCACTGTAAAGCAGTTCAGTTTGAAGTGGAGTCTGAAGAGCAAGTCGAAGTAGAGGATTGCAATTGTTCCGTATGCAGTAAGTTCGGTTTTTTGCATCTGATTGTTCCTAAGCAGCACTTCAATTTAATCTGCGGTGAACAGTTCCTAACTGAATACAGATTCAATACTGGTGTTGCAAAGCACAACTTCTGCAAAGTTTGTGGCGCCAAGCCATTTTATATTCCACGCTCAAACCCAGATGGCGTTGATGTGAATGTTCGATGCTTAGACACTAAACCTGCTGAAATCACAATCGTTCCTTTCGATGGACAAAATTGGGAAGATAATGCCGCTAAACTTGCCCTTAAGAGTAAATTGAATTAAGCAGCAAGCATATTCGGTTTTTACTAAACAGTTCTATCATTTCATCTAAAGGTAATTCAGAAATATCCATTTTGAATTGTTATATAGAAAATGTAGATAATTATTCAGTTGAAAAATGCATAGTCAATTCAAAACTAATCGAAGGAAATTGCTATTTATTACTTTTAAATAAGTTTATATCTGTTAATTTACTGCGATTATTTTCAAAGAGGATCTAGCGTGACAATTCCTGACCTTAACATCGCCAAGTTTGGTGGCACTAGTGTGGCAAATTATGCCGCAATGCAAAACTGTGCAAAGATTATCGCTGCTAACCCTTCTACTCGCGTGGTAGTTGTTAGTGCGTCTGCTGGTGTTACCAATCATCTAGTTAGCTTATCAAATACAGCATTGACTCATGCACAGATAGCGCAAATTCTTGAGCAGATCAAAACGATTGAAAATGGAATTGTTGCTCAGCTTGCTAAACCAGATGAAGTAACTGAAAAATTAAGCTCTTTATTTGACGCTATGGAAGCATTAGCTTTTCACGAAGAGTTGTTGCATCGCGATGATCTGAAAGATGGTTTGTTATCATTTGGCGAACGTATGTCATCTTTATTGATTACCGAAGTATTAAAAGAGCAGGGCGTGAATGCGGAAAACTTTGATGCCCGCAATGTTCTGCGAACCAATTCCGTATTTGGTGAAGCTGTTCCACAAATCGATGAAATTAAATCTTTAGCAAGCCAAGTAATGAAGTCTGAGTTAGCTGAAAAAGTTTATGTCACTCAGGGGTTTATTGGTGCTGATGAGCAAGGCCGAACTACCACTTTAGGTCGCGGAGGAAGTGATTTCACTGCGGCTTTATTAGCTGAAGCTTTGGATGCGGTTAGTTGCGAAATTTGGACAGATGTTGTTGGTGTGTTCACAACAGATCCACGAATTACTGATGCAGCCAGACCACTTCCAGAATTGAGTTTCGATGAAGCGGCCGAAATGGCCAACTTCGGTGCCAAAGTGTTGCATCCTGCTACCATGGAGCCAGCGCTGCGTAAAAACATTAAGGTGTTTGTAGGCTCAAGCAAAGAACCAGAGAAAGGCGGAACTTGGATAGTACGAGATTGTGTAAATGAGCCGCCTTATCGCGCTATTACACGTCGTAAGCAACAAGTGATGGTGACTGTGAAAACACCTAAAATGATGCATGCTCAAGGTTTCTTGCAGCAGGTATTCACTATTATTGCTAAGCACAGCTTAAGTGTCGATTTGGTAACTACTTCTGAAATAGCAGTATCCTTTACCTTAGATAATCCAACTAACTCCGTTGCGGAAAGACTTAATCGCGAAACACTTGATGAATTGCGTGACTTCTGTGAGGTGGTGGTTGAAAGCGATTATGATTTAGTAACAGTGGTGGGTAACAATATGCATAGTGCCGCTGGCGTATCCGCAAAAATATTTTCTTCGGTTAGAGATTATAATTTACGGATGATTTGCTACGGTGCTAACCCCCACAATATGTCATTCCTAGTGCATCAGGATGACAGTACTGAAATTGTCAAGGAATTGCATCGTTCACTATTCGAATGATGGTTTAGCAATTAATAAACTGAAATAAAAAAAACGCTGCATTTTATGCAGCGTTTTTATTTTTGTATCGTCTGATTTTAGTTTGCCATTTTAGACTCTAAATTGTTGAATAGAAGCCTGCAATTCTTCAGCTAAACGGGCAACTTCTTCACTTGAGTCTGCGGTTTGCTGTGCGCCAATCGAGGTTTCTTCAGCAATCCCAACAATATTTTCCAGCTTCTCACTAATTTCTTGAGATACCACGTTCTGTTCTCTAGCAGATTGCTCAATTTGGCTACTTACATCATGTGCTCTATGCACAGCTTCGGTAATTAGATCAAGAGCTTGGGTCGCTTTTTCTGTTTCCTCTACACAGACAGTTGTTTGTTCTTTGCCTTGGTTCATTACCATCACCGCTTTTTCAGCGCCTGCTTGCAGAACTTCAATCATGTCGTTAATTTCTTGCGTAGACTTTTGCGTACGACTCGCTAACGTACGAACTTCGTCAGCCACTACCGCAAAACCTCTACCATGCTCTCCGGCTCTAGCTGCCTCTATCGCCGCGTTCAATGCTAGTAGGTTAGTTTGGTCAGCTACACCGCGAATTACGTCTAAGATACCACCTATGCTCGCGCTATCTTGATGAAGTTTATTAATTACATTAGCAGCATCGTCGACATCAACTGCAAGCTTTTCAATGGTCATTTTATTGTTTAACGAAATACCTTTTACTTTTTCAGCTTCAACATCGGCATGGCGAATTTGATTCAAGGTATCTTCAGCGCTTTGCGTAACCATTTGAGATGTGCTGTGCATTTCTGTGGTTGCTGCGGCCACTTGAGCAACTTGAGATTTCTGATTCTGAATCGAGTGCGTGGTTTGTGCGGTCACTGTCGACGTTTCTTCTGATGCTGCGGCCAATTGAGATGCGCGTGTACTTATTCCAGTGATTAACGTTTTTAGGCTATCGATTAGGTTGTTGACGCTGGTGGCCAATTCTCCGAATTCGTCATCTGAACTATCGTCTAACTTGCGGGTTAAGTCACCTGAAGAGACGACATGTAGAACTTCATTGACCTTTCTAAGTGGCACTGTTATGGCTCTTACGCTGGCCCATCCTATCCATGCTGCTAAAACGGCAGAAACGATTATTAGCACAATAATCACAGTTGTACCCAGGGCCACACGATTTGCAACTTGATCTTTCATCTCGTTGGTTTTTTCTTCAGCTACTTTAAGCAGCGCATCTAATTCTGCAATTGCTTGTTGAATATTTTCTTCTGAAGACGCTAACGCCTCAGATGCCGCTAACTGACTGTTTAATCGAGTGACTTGGGTGTTAAGTAAACCGTCTGAAGCAGTGACTGAGCTAATAACAGAATTAACCAGGTTGGTGATTTCTTGCATAGTGCCGCTGTCATCTCGGTTTCCTGCTAGTGATTGCATTTCTGCTAACTGGTCTGAAATTTGGCCTATGACTAACTCTACTTCATTACCAATAGTGTCGGCGCGAACCAAATTTTCGGTTTTGATATAATCTGCACTCACCGTTAGAAGTGATAATAATGAGGTTTCTAATTTACTGCCAATCTCAGCAGCTTCGCTTAATTGAGCGTTGGATTGCACACTATCTAAATCAGCAAAATCTAGCAATAACATGGAAGAGTCATCTGAATTGTCTTCAACACTTTCTACGATATCGCCAAGTCTTGCCCCTTCGTCTAAATAGGCTTTTCGGCTTTCAAACATATTACTGACATTGCTAGTATATTGTTGGTAAATGCCTTCTACGTTTTGCAATGCTTGACTAAAAATTGGGTCTTTACTGACTTTACCTTTGATCATCGTCACTTCGTTTTGGAAATTAGATTCACTTGTACGCAAATTTTCTAGTTGTGTGTTTAAGGCTTCGGAATTGGTTTCGTAATAACCAGCAACCGTCAGTCTACCCATATTTAGAAACGAAATTTTAAGTTGATTACTGGCGTTTAAAGTGGGGATGGCTAAGGTGTTTACTTCATCAGTTGCAGAATCAATCGAATTAAAATTAAATAGCGAGGAAACACCTATCACCAGTAGTAAAACAGAAATAAGCGTAAATCCGCCTATTACCCTCATTGCGACTGATATTTTCATTTAGTAATTCCTCTGTTTTATTGATCTTTTTATTCTAATATTCGTGAAGATCAAATTGTTAACAATTCTGCATTAAGTGTGTCAAATTTTGACAGAAATGTCATAAATTTAGTTACACAACTTTTTAACAAGTAAAATCAGTTTATCACTGGTTTTCCACAAACATAATGACTAAATGATTTGATACGTACATCAAATGATTATTAAGTATAATCTGCACACTTTTTTTGTTGCTGAGTTTGGTATTCTCGCCAGTCATCGGCGGCTTAAAAGCCTTTGCAAAGATATTGATATCTCAACCAAACTCCATGTTATTAACTAAATCTGATGCTGTCTTCAATTATCGACATTTGTATATGATTCTTTAGAAAGGAAATTTGTGCATGAGTCGGCAGAGTTAACGATTTGTATTTTGAACACTAATTCTTTGTTCGCTCTCCAGACAATATAATGTCATGGTGTTTCCCCATACGAAGCCTGTGTCTAAACCGATAAATTGTTTCGATTGGGTTTGTCCCATTAACGTTGCCCAATGTCCAAAAATAACACGCTGACTTTTTTTGAGTTTTTGATTATCTACTGCAAACCAAGGTTTTAATGATGTGTTGAATTTGTTAGGCGCGCACTTAGTTTCAAATTCTAAGGTGTTAAGTTTTTTAAGATAGCGCATACGAGTAAAAGCATTGATGATAAACCTTAGTCTATCCATGCCCAATAATTGCTCATTCCAACGATTTGGTTCAGCGCCATACATAGATGCTAGCATATGTAAGTAGTCAGGACCGGCGAGAACAGCAGAAACCTCATCACTTAACTCTACGGCTTTTTTAAAAGACCACTCAGGATATAAACCGGCATGACTTATTAATGTCTCTTTATTGATGCGCAAGGCCAATGGTTTTGTTCTTAACCAGTTAGCGAGTTCCTGTGCTTTGTCAGAGCGTAGTAGGGGACCTAAAAAGTCACTCCGCTTAGCTACTTTTAATTGTCCTAAAATCGCAAGGAAATGTAAGTCGTGATTGCCTAAAACCGTATCGAATGCTTCACCAAGAGAGTTGAGAAACATTAAGGTGTCAAGAGAGTCGGGTCCTCTAGCAACAAGATCGCCTACCGCCCAAAGTTTGTCATTGGCAGGGTCAAACTTTACTTTATCAAGCAGTTGCCGAAGACCAGAGTAACAACCTTGAATATCACCAACTACGTAATTAGACATAAGTTTTGCGAAGAGCCTGTTTGACTATTAATTAAGAACGTTTGAATCAGCTAATCTAAATACGTCTATAGGTACTTTAACCAATTCATTCTGTGCATCTTTAAATTCGTAGTGCCCCTGCATAGTGCCCACTGGCGTGTCTAAAATAGCACCGCTGGTGTATTGATAATGTTCGCCTGGTTTTATTACCGGTTGTTCTCCGACAACACCTTTGCCTGAAACTTCCGATATATCCCCATTTCCATCAGTAATTAACCAGTAGCGATTTAGTAGGGTAACTTCATCTTTACTGTTATTAGTGATCGTTATTTTGTACGCAAACGCATATTTTTCCTCGGTTTCAGGAAATCTATCTTCAAGATATTGAGTGTGCACATCAATGCAAATATCATTAGCATCCATTATTTTTTAAGACTCTTGTTGAGAAAGGAAGTTGGCCACGGTTGCGAAGTCTGCAAGACTTAGGTTTTCTGCTCTTAACTCAGGATTGATACCTAGGCCTTCAAGCTGTTTTTCTTCAATTAATTTTTTTAAACTATTACGGATGGTTTTTCTGCGCTGGTTAAATGCTTGAGCGCACACTTGGTTTAGCATTTTCTGTTCGATGACCTCAACCGGTTTTTGGGTATGAGGTAACAGTCGTACCACAGCCGAATCGACCTTCGGAGGAGGATTGAAAGCGCTAGGCGGTACATGTAAAACGGGAATAACTTGGCAGTGATATTGCGCCATAACAGACAATCTGCCATAGTTTTTTTCACCGGCCTTAGCCGCTAATCTATTCACTACTTCTTTTTGCAACATAAAGTGCATATCTTTGATTTTGTTGGCAAAAGAGAAGAGATGAAACATTAGAGGAGTTGATATGTTATAGGGCAAGTTCCCAAAAACACGCAGTGGATTTTGCTCATCACATAATTCGGAGAAATCAAATTTAAGTGCATCAGCCTCGATCACATTCAATTTTTTCGAAATAAATGGATGTGATCTGAGTCGGTTTGCCAAATCTCGGTCTAGTTCGACTACATTGAGTTTGCTGATGTGCTCACACACAGGTTCAGTAAGTGCCGCCAATCCAGGACCTATTTCAACTAAGTTCTCTCCCTCTTGGGGATGAATTGCCGAAACAATCTGATCAATAATGTAAGCATCATGTAGAAAGTTTTGCCCAAAGCGCTTACGGGCGGTGTGGCCTAAGTGTTGTTTACTCATATACGTTTTACTGCCAATTTTAACGCGTCATTAATCGCACACTCAAAACTTCCAGAGTTTGCTTCACCTGTTCCAGCTAAATCTAAAGCAGTGCCATGGTCAACAGATGTGCGAATGAAGGGGAGACCCAAGGTGGTGTTAACTGATTTGCCAAACCCTTTGTATTTCAATACGGGTAAGCCTTGGTCATGAAACATGGTTAAGATAACGTCTGCTTGCTGCATGTACTTTTCTTGAAACATTGTATCTGCTGGCAATGGGCCGGTGATTTTAAGTCCTTGTTCGCGTAATTCATCTAACGCTGGAATAATAATATCTATTTCTTCGCGTCCTAGATGCCCATCTTCACCAGCGTGGGGATTCAATCCACAAACAAAAATATGTGGAGTGGGTATCCCAAACTTGAGCTTCATATCAGTGTGCACAATGTGTAATACTTTATGCAGTCTTTCTCGAGTGATTGCTTTTGCTACATAGGCTAATGGGATATGAGTGGTAGCCAATACTACTCTCAGCCCCTCAGTAGATAGCATCATAACTACGTCTTGGGTGTTTGATTGACTAGCAAAATACTCTGTATGTCCACTAAATGAAATACCGGCCTCATTGATGATGCCTTTGTTTACTGGACCTGTTACTACCGCGTCAAACTCTTGGTTCATATTTTTAGCACAAGCTTGGCGCAATGTTTCTACAACGTATAAACCATTTTTGGCGTCCAATTGCCCCGCCACGACTTTAGATTTGGTCGGGATATCGATGATGTACAGTTGACCAGGTGCTTGCACTTGGACTACATCGCTTTTGTAGTTGAGCAAAGTCAAAGGTAGGTTAAGCATAGCCGCACGTTCGGTTAACATCGTACGGTCAGCAAAAACAACTAATTGGGCATCCCATTTATTTTGAGCCAGCTGAATAATCAGATCTGGCCCTACTCCGGCAGGTTCACCTGGCGTGATCGCAATCTTGAAAGGCAATTTAACTTCCTAATTCATTTGAAGGGTCTAACACTTCTATGTAAGCAGCGTCGCGCATTTCCCTTAACCAAGCATCCGTTTCTTCAGAAAATTTACGATTAAAGATAAGCTGATAAGCTTTGTCTTCTTTACGTTTATCGGTCGCATCGTCAACACGTTTACCAATCATTTGTACTAAGTGCCAGCCGTGTGAAGAGCGGAAAGGTTGACCAATTTCATCTGCTTCTAAATTAGCTAAAGCATCTCTAAATGCTGGAACGTATATATTTGGATCGTTCCATCCTAGTTCACCACCTTTAATCGCTGAGCCAGGATCTGCTGAATGTTCTTTAGCAAGCTCTTCAAATGTAGCATCACCGGCGATGATTTGTTTACGATACTCTTCTAATTTTTGTTTCGCTTTTTCGTCACTTAAGATTACTGAAGGTTTGATTAGAATATGTCTAGCGTTGACCTCTTGTACTTTGACAACTTCGATTCCACGTAAATCTTTTACTTTTAAGATATGGAACCCTGCACCACTTCGAATCGGCCCAACGATTTCATCTTTGCCTTTATCTTGAACCGCTTCAGCGAAAAGTGTTGGCATAGAGTTGATGTTCATCCAACCTAAGTCACCGCCTTCTAGTGCTTTTGAACCAGAAGAAGAGGCTATCGCAATCCGTGTGAAGTCAGAGCCACTGTTGAGTAACTCCAGTACTTTATCTGCGGTTGATTTCGCTTTTGCAATGTCTTCGTCTGTAGGCTGAGGAGGAAATCCAATCAAAATGTGCCCTAAGTTGTATTCTGCCTGTTCTGCGCCTTGTTCATCAATTAACTTGACTAGGTTTTCGATTTCTTGTGGTGTGATATAAACTCTTCTGCGTACATTTGCACGTCTAACTTCTTGGGTAATCAGCTCTTTGCGGATGTCTTCACGATAGACTTCAAAAGGAATACCATCTTTGGCAATAGCTGCTCTAAACTGCTCCATCGACAAATTGTTATTTGACGCAATGCCGGCAATGGTTTGATCAAGTTGAGGATCACTGATTTGTATCCCCATTTTTTCAGCCATTTGAGTTTGTAAGTTATCAGTGACTAATTTTTCAATAGCTTGCGTGCGCAGAGCACGGTCTGACGGTAAAGTTTGATTATTGGTTTCTGCATTGCGTTTCACTTGTTCTACCAATGCATCTATTTCACTTTCTAAAATGACACCTTGATCGACAATAACGGCTACTTTATCTAACGAAACCTGTTGTGCCACACTTTGAAAGGTAAGAAGTGTGGTTAAAGCTATAGCGACGACTAATAATTTCATGTTTATTACTTTTACTCAAAACGTTGTGAAAATGCCCTCAATTTGGACATTATATCTGTTATTAATTTATCAGGTAAGATTGGCGATAACCAAAAAGACCATCTTCGAGCATATCTCGGCGACTCGTTCGTGCTTCACCACCGGTGAATTTAAAGCTAAATTTCAAATTAACACTGGTCTCAAATTCCTGTGTATCTTCTAATCCACTGTCATCATATCGGTTACTTAAGTACCTTTGTCCAACAATGCTAATTGCCCAACAACAAGACTCGTACTGAATACCAGTGTATGTTTCGATGGTACGTTGAGTGTTTAAATCTTTATACCATCTACCGACCCAATGCCAATTTTTTGCTAATGGCCAGCTCGCAGTGAGCCCCATTTGATCAATTTTTTCGCCCGATAAATTACGCACAAACCTGTGATTCAATTGAAATATTTTATCTTCGCTTAATTGATATTCCAATGAAATACTGCTGCGCTCTACCTTATCAGTTTTAGTCGCAATCTGTATTTCTGAATGTGCAAACCATTTACTGCCAATTTGCCAATCCAACTCAGATGCCAACGCAGATTTATCTTCATCTTTGCTGGCCGCGACAACACGGTTATCTTTGAGATAGAAAATTTGACCTAAACTAAGGGCAAATTGTTCCCGACTATTTTCATCTAAAATTCTAGTGGTTAAACCTACCGTTACCTGATTGTTGTCACTAATTCTGTCGAGACCTGTAAATTCTTGTCCACGGAACAAACCATTAAAGTCATTCAGTAAGCGAGTTGTGTCATACAATCCTATTTGGTTTTGGTCTTCGTAACTAGTATACAAGTACTGAATTTTTGGTTCTAATGTTTGCCGCAATTCATTGTCAAACCACTCAATATCTTTTTCGAAATGTAACGCACCAAATAAACGCCCTTGGGCTAATGAGCGGTTAGTGCGCTCTGCAAGCTCGGTTCCTTCGATATTATCTTGGCGATAATAGGTGTTAAACAAGGTAGCTTCTGCTAAAAATTCGCCCCAATGAGCACGTAACGGTAAGGCCAGGCTGGGCGCAAAATGCAATCGTGTTGCTTGCGGTAAGTCAGATTGTTGGTTCTCAAAATAGGCTAATTCTGAAGCAATGCGAAATTCCAAGCCGGCAAACATATCTGTTTGATAGTTTAACTTCAATTCAGGCATTGCACGATAATTTGTCGGATGGTCGCCTATTATTTCAAAATCTCTGAAACTAAGGGAAAAATCTAAGTTATCACTGTAGTAGTTTAACGCCATTGTTTGATACAAGTGAGTATCTGCGCGATTGTAAAAATCTGAACCAAAGTCGACGATATAGTTATCATCGCTCAACGCGTTGTAATCAATATTTAGGTTCCAATTATCGCCAATGCTGGTGGAGTTCAGTAATCGATAAAAATATCTAGCGTCACTGTCACTTGTGCTTTTGTCATCGTCCAAATATTCAATATTTATTTGTCCGTTGCTATTATCAGTTAGGTACCTGAATTCAGTTTTTAACATCAACCCTAAGTCTGTCATCAAGCGAGGAGTCAAAGTCGCATCGTAATTTTCCGCAATATTCCAATAAAACGGTTGCTCATAATCTAAACCTGTGGTGCTCGAAGTAGTGATTTCGGGAAACAACAATCCGGTTTGACGCTGATCTGAGACTGGAAAAACGAAATAGGGTAAATAAAAAACAGGAATATCTTTCAAGTAAAAAACTGTGTTTACCGCTTCTCCCCAAAGTGCATCCTCTTCAATTTTGATGCTGCTGGCATTTATTTTCCAGTCCTCAGAACCCTCAGGGCAGGTGGTATAACTCACGTCAGTTAATTCTAATCCCACTTGCTGATCGATATCTATGACACCCGCAGAACCTCTGCCACCAAATTGGCGGAGGTGGTATTTAGTATCATTCATTGATAACTGACCGGAGGTGGTATTCAATCTAACGTCGCGACTTTGCACTACCATCAAATCATCGTTGTAGCTAACATCCCCCGAGGCTTTCAATTCCGTTTTGTCTTTGTCTATTGTTGCGTTGTCGGCCAGAATTCGAGCTTTTTCATTATCAATGGTGATATCGCCTTCGAAAGTGGCGTAGCGATTTTGGTTGATTTGGGCACGATTGGCCTTAACTCTTATCTGATCGGCTGAAATAGTTTGGTCAGCAACAAAATCCTCGGTACTAATTGCACAGGAGGAGGTTGGCTGAACTTGAGCTGCAACACTCCCGACAGCGCAGGTCAGGAGTAAAGAAGTGATCTGGTTAATTTGCATACAGGGTCTAAGTTAAATTGCCATGTAGAGGTCGATAATCGACATTAAAAGTGTAAATTTTAAGTGCTTGAACATGATTTACCAATAAACTTCCCAAAAAATACACCACAATGGATTTCCTTTGATCTATTATGCTTTCGCATTGGCTATATTTATACCACAAATATGAGGTAAAACGTGACACAAATAGTGCAAACCAAGAAGGCATTGTTACAATGGATAAATTCTTCCACAGAGTTTAGATGTCAGAAAATAGAAATGATTTTTGGCGATGCAAGTTTTCGTCGCTATTTTCGCTTTTGGGATGAATTGAGTCATACCTCAATCATTGCCGTAGATGCACCGCCAGAATACGAAGACAGTTCAAAATTTGTTAATCTTGCCAATGCCTATTTTCAACATCATGTCATAGTACCAAAAGTGTTAGCGCATAATCCTGAACTTGGTTTTTATTGCTTACAAGATTTTGGTGATAAGCAATTCAGTCAAGCATTAAATCCGGATACCATGCAGGTGTTATACACCAATGCCCTTAATCAAATTCCTGCAATTCAGTCTTGTGTCGTTGCAAATGGACAATCTTTACCATTTTATGACGACGAATTGTTGCGGAAAGAAAAATACATCTTTACCCATTGGCTAATTGAGGTGCATTTAAACATCAAGCTAACAAAAAGCCAAATGGATAGCGTCGATAAATCCTATGAATTTTTGCATCAAGCATTCAAATCTCAACCACAAGCAGGCGTACACAGAGATTTTCATAGTAGAAACTTGATGTTATTAGCCAACGGCGATATTGGTGTCATTGATTTTCAAGATGCGGTAATCGGCCCAATTACTTATGATGCAGTTTCGTTATTGAGAGATTGTTATCAAAAATGGCCACCAGATCAGGTTGAATTGTTACTGCGCCACTTTCACCAACAATTTTATTCTCAATATCAATGGCAAGATTTTACCTATTGGTTTGATCTCACTGGAATTCAGCGACACCTCAAGGCTAGCGGGATATTCTGTCGGCTTTTTCATCGTGATGGCAAAGATGGCTATCTGTCACACATTCCACGAACCTTAGATTATATTCTTGAAGTGGGGGCAAATTATCCAGCATTAGCAGACTTGGTTGGATTAATAGAAAACACCATTAAACCCAAATTATTGGAGTTGACTAAGTGAAAGTAGCAATGATTTTGGCTGCCGGGCGGGGAGAGCGAATGCGCCCCCTCACGGATACCACACCTAAACCACTGTTAACTGTAAAAGGTAAAGCATTAATTGAATTGCATTTGGAAAAGTTGGCCTTAGCTGGTTTTCAACATGTGGTGATAAATCATGCTTGGCTTGGAGAGCAAATAGTCGCATTTTTGGGTAATGGTGAGCGTTACAACCTGCAGATTCATTATTCAGCAGAAACCAGCGCACTAGAAACCGCTGGTGGAATTATCAATGCCTTGCCACTGCTGAAGTCGTGTTTACAACAGCAACGTTACTTTACCGTTATAAATGCTGATATTTATTCAGATTTTGAGTTTAGTTGCCTACCTAATGAGTTAGATGGCAGCAAAGGGCATTTGGTTTTAGTTAATAACCCCCCACATAATCTAAAGGGCGACTTTAATGTAATTGACCACAAAGTCGTGCGTCAGCCACAAAATCAATTCACCTTCAGTGGAATAGCTGTTTATGATGTCGGTTTGTTCGCTAATCTTGATGGGCGAAAATCACCATTGGCACCACTACTTTTTGATTTAGCAGAAAAAGGTCAACTTACTGGTCAGCACCATACAGGCATTTGGTTTGATATAGGTACTCCGCAACGTTTAGAACAAATTAATAAGATGGAAGGTTAACAATGCCGATTTGGGGAAAAGTATTAGGAACTGTGTTTGGGTTTATGTTCCGTGGCCCAATTGGAGCTGTGATTGGATTTATAATAGGTCACTTTTTTGATAAGGGGTACAGTCGCGATTTTAATCAAATGGGAGGGTTCAGCCGCTTTTTTACCAGTCAAGATGAGCTGAAGTCCCAAGCCATATTTTTTCACGCTTTGTTTTCCCTGATGGGGCACATAGCCAAAGCAGACGGTCAGGTAACTGATTCGGAAATACGCATGGCAACCGCTTTGATGGACCAAATGAATCTGCAGGGCGATACTCGTAAAGAAGCGCAGCAAGCTTTTCGTGAAGGTAAAGCAAATGATTTCCCTGTGGATGAAGTGTTGCGCGAATTTAAAGCTTCTTGCCATGGCAGACGCGATGTATTGCAGGTGTTTCTAGAAATTCTTATCCAAGCCGCTTTTGTTGATGGAAAATTAGATAAAAAAGAGCAGCATTTGTTGGAAAAGGCCGCTCGTCATTTGGGATTCAAAGAGCATGAATTTCTGTATTTACTTTCCATGTACGAAGCGGAAATTCGCTTTCGTAGCGGTCAAGGACGCGGCAACGGCAACCGCGGGCGCTCACACTCGCAACAACCTCACTATTCACAACAGCAATCGCTTCAAGATGCGTATAAGATTTTAGGGGTGAAAGAAAGTGATGATGGCAAGACTATCAAAAAGGCTTATCGTAAACTTATGACCGAATACCATCCGGATAAATTAGTTTCCAAAGGTTTACCGAAACAAGCTATTGAGATCGCAAAAAATAAGGCCCAAGATATTCAATCAGCATATGATTTGGTTAAACAAGTCAAAGGGTTCAAATGATATGAAACAAAATAGGGTATATTTGTTGAGTATTTTATCTTCCATCTTGTTAATTGGTGGAGGGTTGACAGGATGTGCAACTACGACAAAGGAACAGTCTCAAGATATTCAACCGCCCATTGTTTTGGATTTTGATACTTCTAATATGGATGCGGATACAAAATATTGGTTGCAGCAAATAAACCAGTTTTTCATCGCTGATGTTGATTCGGTTGTCACACCCTACACAACCCTGTTAGAGAGCTTGAATTCTTGGCCTGAAGCCGATTTTTGCAGTCAAGCACATCAGCAAATCATCGACGATACTTTGGCGTTAAATAATACCAGTTTAATGGCTTATCGGGTTGCGCTTCATTGTGCAGATATGGCTTCAAATGACGAGAAAAGCCAGCAAATTAAACACAAAATCGACCTCATTTCAGGTCTTTTACTGCAATCCGGAAACGGCGAAACGCCGCAACAAGCAATTAAAATTAGGGACCTTTACGAAGCTCAAATTATTTTTAATTGGGTTGGTATCAGCGTATTCGATATGGAAATGGTTCGTCTAGCGAATCAAGTCGTATACAAAGTACATACAATGGATAGGCTAAATTCTAAATACTCAGTGTACTACGTAGAAAATACTGAGTTTTTCGCGCGCCAACGTAATCTTCTGATCCCGCAAAATGGAAAAAGCAAACAGCTCGCTAAAATTCAAATGGAAAGCCGTTTTCAGACTGGAAGCGTAGCGGCTTTTCTTTGGCAATTTGGCAATTGGCTTAGAAATGATCACCCAGAGTTGGTTATTCAGTCATTGGAAAGTTCCGACAATCTAGGCGCGGTAGCCTCTGTTGCGTTAGCTTACGCTTACTTACATACCCAAAACACCGATGAACTCGAATTTAGAATTGATGACTTACTCACCTATTCTGAAAATGGATTTGTTGATGCTAGCGCGGTCTTTGGACAGTATATGTTGTCAACCCAAGACCCTTTTGAGGTGAGCGAAGCGGCACAGCTATATCGATATAATGTCAAAAATTTAGGGGCCCAAGAGGCAACTAATGCTTGGTTAGACGGCTTTTTAAATCAACCTAATAACGGTCCATTATTCGATTTATTATTAGATAATTTGAATGATGAGTATTTTAGCTATTGGCGAAATGCTATCAATCGTTATAACACCACCTTTGGTTTGATAACCCCATTAGTTAATCAAAAGCTAACGTATTTGCTTCAGCGTTTAGGTGAAAGATATCCTCGAGCAAAATTAGATTATGCACATATTTTATTGAAAGGTGGTTGGAATAATCAGCAAGATAGCGACGCTGGATTAGCCATTATCGCGCAACTGGCCGAGCAAGGTTATGCCAGTGCACAATTAGATTATGGGATTTTATATACGTTTTCTCACTTTGGTTTGGCTAAAGATCGAGATAAAGCTTTTTATTGGTATCAACAAGCAGCAGAGCAAGGTGATCCCAACGCACTCTATAATGTGGCTCTTGCATATCGCTTTGCACGAGGGGTTAGCAGAGACTTGTCACAAGCAATTGAATACTTTCAAAAATCGATGGACGCGGGGTTTCACTTGGCCGGTTGCCGCTTAGGTGATCTGTATGCCGATGAGGTGGAAATCCGCAATTATGATTTAGCTACCCAATTTTATAAGCAAGTCATTGATGATCCTGAAAGTAATGCTAACGAAGTGGCCAGTTGTGCCTATGGTTTGGCATTTATTGAGATTGATCATTACCAGGATATAGCGCAAGGAATTAATCGCTTTAAACAAGCGGCGAGTTTAGGTGACAAAGACGCGATGTTTGAATTGGGTATTATTTATCGTGAAGGTGAGCTTGTTGAAAAAAGCATATCTCAATCGATTGAGTATTATGTACAAGCTGTCAATCACGGAAGTTTTCGAGCCGCTGCAAATTTAGGTTATATGTATGAGCATGGCGAAAGTGTGGCGGTGGATTATGAAAAAGCGGCGAGTTTTTACCAATTTTCAGCCAACGGAGGCAATTCTACCGGACAGAACAATTACGCCACGTCGTTGCGATACGGAAATGGTGTAGAGAAAGACCTTAAGGCCGCCGTCGAGTGGTATCAAAAGTCCGTCAGTCAACGAAATGGTTATGCCGCGGAGAACTTAGCGGATATTTACTATTTTGGGGAGTTAGGGGAGTCCGATTACAAACAAGCCTGTGATTATTATGAAAAAGCGGTTGAGTTTGGTGTTGAGCATGTTTTGTATGATGTTGGATATTGTTATTTTTATGGCGAAGGCCGAGAACAAAATATTGATAAAGGCCTAAAATTATTTGAACAAAGCGCTGCAAAAAATAATCAAAATGCCCTTGTTGAACTCGGTTATATATACGCCAGTGGCGAGGTGGTTGCTGCAGATCCACAAAAATCAGAATCCTATTACATTATTGCCTATGCGATGCAAAATCCCGATGCCGCTTTCGGATTAGCGCAATTGCATGAGACCGAAAAAGGTCTTAAAAAAGATCTCGTTTTGTCCACGGTTTATTATGAACAAAGTGCTAAATGGGGATCGGTAGAAGGGATGGTGGCAACCGCCAAAGCTTATATACAAGGTCTTGGGACTAAATCTGATCCTAAAAAGGCCAAAATATGGCTCAAAAAAGCGGTAGAACAAGGCTCAAAAGAAGCTAAATTGATGCTGAAGAATTTGCGTTAAATGATGCTTAAGGAGCAGTAAATTGGCAGTACAAGATGATCATTTAGCATTAGTCGAGACCTTTATTGATTCTATTTGGATAGAAAAAGGGCTCAGTGAGCATACCTTAAATGCCTATCGTTCCGACTTATTGAAGTTCGTTATTTTTGCTGAAAAACACTTAGCTGATTTTAAACTTAGCCACTTTAGCAAATCTGATTTAGACCAATACTTAGCCCACCAATACGATTTAGGCATGTCTGAGCGCAGTATCGCGCGTTTTCTAAGTAGTTTGCGGATGTTCAATATTTATCTGTTGCAATCGAAATTACGAGACGATGACCCTATTGCACAAATGCGCAATCCTAAGTTACCGCAATCACTGCCTAAAACCCTGAGTGAAGAGCAGGTAGATGATTTACTCAATGCGCCCAATATAGATAATCCAATTGAGTTTAGAGATAAGGCCATGTTGGAGGTTTTGTATGCCACAGGTCTGCGTGTATCCGAATTAGTATCATTGCGTATGGAACAAATGGGCTTGCAGCAAGGGGTAATAAGAGTCAGGGGGAAAGGTAACAAAGAACGATTAGTGCCCCTTGGCGAAGAAGCGATTGAATGGTTATTGAGATTTATAAAATTAGCGCGTGGAAACTTGTTAAAAACCGAATCGGATATTGTCTTCCCAAGTAACCGTGGTGTGATGATGACAAGGCAAACTTTTTGGCACAGGATAAAACACTATGCCCTTGTTGCTGGTATTCAAACCCATTTGTCTCCGCATACGTTACGCCATGCGTTTGCTACCCACTTGCTCAATCATGGGGCTGACTTACGAGTAGTGCAAATGCTGTTAGGTCACAGCGATTTATCGACAACCCAAATCTATACACATGTGGCCACACAAAGATTGCAAATGCTGGTGGAAGAGCACCATCCTAGAGGCTAATTCGTTAATTTGTAATGTTTGCTTTCCAGAAACATGATTTTAT
Source organism: Aliiglaciecola lipolytica (assembly GCF_018860635.1). Lineage (GTDB taxonomy): Bacteria > Pseudomonadota > Gammaproteobacteria > Enterobacterales > Alteromonadaceae > Aliiglaciecola > Aliiglaciecola lipolytica_A. The sequence continues at coordinate 196,029 of NZ_JAHKPT010000009.1, read as the reverse complement.
TAGAAAACCTGAAAATATATGCCTATGTAGGTTTAGGTTTGATTGGATTGGCGTCGCATTCGTTATAAACTAACGAACAATATTGAAAGGTAAAATTAACTGATTAGATGCAATTTATTACTCATTTCGCAGGTCTAACAATTAGTAACACCGTTAATAATTGTTAATTAATAGGAAGGTAAATGAAAAACTGGATAAAACCACCCGTAATTTTGGTGACCTTGTGTGTTGCTGCCGTATCAGCTTATGCAATGATGACAGACAAAGAAAGCGCTTCTGCTAACCTTGATACTGCAAAAGTGATGGTCAAAGATCAGGCTGACACTACTCCCAAAGTAGGGTCAAAACTAAAAGCAGATGTGGGTAGTCCAGACTACGCCAAGACTAAACAGAAATTAGAAAGTGTTTTGGGCCTTAAAGTGTTGGCTATTGGTGATTCGCCAGTGCCTAACTTAGCTCAGGTGTCGACCAATCAAGGTCTATTTTATGCCAGTGAAAACGGTAAATACCTAGTAAGTGGTCGAATTTTCAATGTCGATGCCGGAATGCGTAACGAAACTGATGTAAAATTAGCTGAATTGCGTATAGAAGGTATTTCTGATTTTTCTGATGAAGACGTCATTGAATTCAAGGCAAAAGATGAAAAGTATGTGATTAACGTCTTCACTGATATTACTTGCGGTTATTGCCGTAAACTGCATCGTGAAATTGACGATTACAATGACAAAGGGATTACCGTTCGTTATTTAGCATTTCCTCGAGGTGGTCTTAATACCCAAACTTATTACGATATGGTTGCAGTATGGTGTGCTGATGATAAACAAGGTGCACTAACCGCGGCAAAAACAGGGGCTGATGTTGATGGCAGCACTTGTAGTAACAAAGTTGCTGATGAATATGCATTTGGAACTCGTATCGGCGTCAATGGTACCCCAAATATCATCTTACCCGATGGTTCATTGGTTGGTGGCTACATGCCTGCTGATGCGTTACTAGAGAAATTATCGCAAATATAAGTTGAAGAAATTTGGGCTCGAAACATAAACTGTTTTGAGCCTTTTATTTTCCAGTGTTACTCTGCTCACCTCAAAAAACGATATCATATGTCTGCCAAAATTGTCCGTCGCGAAACCGTATCTGACTCCCACTTATCACATATTTCCCAGCCTATTATTCGACAAATTTTTGCTAGTCGCGGAATAGAAGATGCGAGTCAGTTAGATAAACGTGCTAAAGCGTTATTACATTATCAACACCTTTCAGGAATGGATGCTGCGGTTCAGGTGCTGAGTGAAGCGCTTGAAAAACAGCTAAAAATTATCATCGTTGGAGATTTCGATGCCGATGGAGCCACCAGTACCGCGTTGACAATGTTGTGCTTGGCTAAAATGGGTGCCAGTGGACATTCTTACCTAGTACCTAATCGATTTGATTTTGGTTACGGTCTAAGTCCAGAAATAGTACAAGTGGCTCATCAACAAGGTGCGCAACTGATTATCACTGTCGATAATGGCATAGCCTGTTTTGATGGTGTAGATAAGGCCAAAGAACTGGGGATAAAAGTGCTGGTCACCGACCACCATTTAGCTGCAGACCGTTTACCTCAAGCTGACGCGATCGTGAATCCTAATCAACCTGGTTGTGAGTTTTTATCGAAAAACTTGGCGGGAGTAGGGGTGGCATTTTATTTGATGTTAGCCCTGAGAAATCACCTTAAACAAACCCAGTGGTTTGACAAAAAAGCCATTCCGGAACCCAATCTAGCTGAGTTTTTAGATATTGTCGCTTTGGGAACAGTTGCTGATGTGGTGCCGTTAGACAGTAATAATCGTGTGTTGGTTTATCAAGGACTGCAACGAATTCGTAGTGGTAAATGTCGACCCGGTATCAAAGCTTTAGTGGAAGTTGCTGGTAAAAGCCCCGAAAGAATGGTGTCCAGTGATTTGGGATTTGTACTCGGTCCACGACTCAATGCAGCGGGTAGGCTAGATGATATGTCTTTGGGAATAGAATGTCTGTTAGCTGCAGACCATAGCAAAGCTCGCCAAATGGCCGTGGAGCTCGACTCATTAAATCGAGAGCGCAGAGAAATTCAGCAGTCTATGCAAGACCAAGCGTTAGCCAGTTTAGAAACGTTAGCGATTGATGGCGATCAAACTAAAAATGGGATTATTGTTTATCAAGCTGACTTCCATCAGGGGGTTATTGGTATTGTTGCAGGTAAAATCAAAGAAAAATACAATCGTCCAACTATCGCCTTCGCCCATCAAGACGATGACACTCTCAAAGGGTCAGCAAGATCAATCGCTGGTCTGCATATTCGCGATTTATTAGAAGAGATCAACAGTCGCTATCCCGATGTGATAGTCAAATTTGGTGGTCATGCTATGGCCGCAGGCTTAACCATTCATGCTGACAAGTTTGCTGGATTTAAGCGTGTTTTTGAGCAAGTTAGCCACGAACTTTTAAAAGATCGTGATTTAAGTGGGCAGATATTAAGTGATGGTGAGCTCTCTCATCAAGAATTCTCACTTGAATTTGCGCAACAACTTAAAGATTCAGGTCCATGGGGACAGGGCTTTCCTGAGCCTATTTTTGATGGCATTTTTACGCCAGTAGATCAAAAATTATTGGGCGGTAAACACCTCAAACTAATGTTGAAGGCAGAATCGGGCGTATTAGTGGATGCAATTGCGTTTAATATTGATCCGCAGCTTTGGCCCAACCCTAGTTGCAAGCAAATTCACATTGCTTACAAGTTGGATATCAATGAGTTTAGAGGACGAGTTAGCTTGCAACTGATGGTAGAAGCATTAGAGCCTATTCTTTAAAAAAGTCTTGATTCTGCTGAGCCAACATCGCCTCTATGTCTTCAATATCAGGAAGTGAGGTATTTGCATCATTACTACTTGGTTTTTCAGTCGCAATAACTTTTTCTTCATTCGACCACTCGCCCAAATCAATCAGTTGGCAACGCTTACAACAAAATGGTCGGAACAGACTTTTTTCATTCCATTCTACTTTTTTTGCACAAGTGGGGCAGGATACTTCCATCGTAACGTTAAACTCCTAACAACTGGCAATATTAAACTGAACTGATTCATTGACTTGAGTACTGCCATTTTCATTGGCTGTAAATAACATAAATCGGATTGCATAGCGGTATTTGTTACCACTCAACATTGGGTAGTAGCCCTCATCGGTCAGACTCTGAATGCGTATTAATTCACTTTTGTCATCAGCGATGCCTTGGTAAAAACCATTTTCTGCGGTAATAGTGGTAAATCGGCCTCTTTCTCGCAAAAAGGCTAAAGTAATATCGATAGCTTCGTTGATCAAATCGAATTCCGATAACCAATTATTAATATCGCTACGAATTAAATCCAACGGTTGTTTGATCCAATAGTGTAAATTGGGTAAATCGAAGCTGCAGGTACCACCTGGAATGGAAAAACGTTGTCTTATCGAGCTTAAAAATTTGTCTTCTTTTAAACTCGCTCCGACTTTTTTCGAGTGTTTGAGTTGGTCTCGAAGGCGAAGTATTTTTTGTAACGCAGCTTGCAATGCTTCTGAATCAATCTTTGGATGTTGCGACCAAAATACTAAGTTTTTTTCGTGAACTTCGATGTCTTTTAGAATGTCACTACGAATATCCAGTCGTTCTAAAAGATCAAGTAAAGTGAATAGGGCCTCAAAAAAACTCATAAACTGCCAATCTTCTTGGGCTTGTGCGCTTTGTTTGAGTTGTATAAACAACTGTTCAAGACGCAAATAGGTCCTGACTTTTTCGTTTAATGGAAACTCATAAACAGCTAATGACATTGATTATCCTAAAGAAATTATACGCAGACGGAAGATTTAATGTTCTTAAAAATAGTAAATCAAATAGTTAGAACTGACTATTGAATGATTATTATAACCGGAACTACACCGCAAAACGCATCAGATTTCAACCCCAAGATAATAAAGTTGCCATCAAGTCACATTAGCGCCATTAGATAATTTGGGGGGCAATTGGTAAAGCAGCAGTTAGAAGAATAACATAACAAAATTGGTCTGAGTCAATATTTGGTTTTTAATACACAGTACTGTCAATGTTTTATTTGTTTAAATCAAGGCCAGTTGATTGTTCGCTTGCAATAAATATTGCTTGTGCAATTGGCTTACTTGGTTTGTTAAATTATCAACTGGGCCATTATTATCGATTACATCGTCGGCATGCTTTAACCGCACCTTACGAGAGACTTGGTTAGCCATTATGTTTTTAATTTGCTGTTGAGACTGTTGGTCTCGGTTTGCTGCCCGTTGCAACTGAATGTCTTCACTAACATCGACCACCAAAACCCGATTGACCATTGCCATCATGTTATTTTCGATCAACAAGGGAACGGCAAGGATACAATATGGAGACTTAGCCTGTTTTAATTGACGTTGCATATTTTGGCGAATTAATGGATGCAGTAGGTTATCTAACCAAGTTTTCAATAAGGGATCAGAAAATACTATCTCTCGAATATATTGGCGGTTTAGATTTCCGTCACTTAAAAGCGAATCTTTCCCAAATTTTTGCGCAATCAAATGCAAAGCCGGACTACCTAGTTCAACCACTTGACGGGCCAACACATCAGCGTCTATTACATCGATGCCTAAATCAGCAAATAAATCTGAAACGGCGGTTTTGCCACTGCCAATTCCGCCAGTCAATCCAACTACGTAATCACTCATGCTATTGCCCAACTCCAATACCAGTTAGCTATATCTTTGCCATAAATTAACGTCAGCCAACCGGCAATCGCCAAGTACGGACCAAAAGGAATATGGCTGCCTTTATCTTTTCCTTTGATCAATAAATAGCTAATTCCTATAATTGCACCAACAAAAGATGAAAGTAATATGATGATCGGAAGGTATTGCCAACCCACCCAAGCACCTAAGGCTGCGAGCAATTTAAAATCACCGTAACCCATTCCTTCTTTGCCTGTGAGTAACTTAAACAGCCAGTAAACACTCCACAGACTTAGGTAACCTGCTGCCGCTCCAATTATGGCGTCGATAGGACTTACAAATAAGCCCGTGGTACTGAATACTAGACCTAACCATAAAACTGGCAGGGTAATTTGATCCGGTAACAACATTTTATCGATATCAATAAAAATTAACGCAATCAGGCACCAAGTCAGTAACACTGCGGCGGCGGCTTGCCATCCGAAACCAAAATGCCAGGCTATTGCCATGCTGGCTAAAGCAGTCAGCAACTCAACGGCAGGGTAGCGAAATGAAATTGGATTTTTGCACTGGCTGCATTTTCCCTTAAGAAAAAGCCAGCTAATCACTGGAATATTCTCCCAAGCTCTTATTTTATGTTGGCACTTAGGGCAAGTTGAGTCAGGTTTAATTAAATTGAACGTTTCTGAAGAGGCTTGTTCTGCTGATTCTGGCTGGAAATATTGTTGATACTCTTGTTTCCAACCTCTTTCCATCATTACCGGCAAGCGGTAAATAACCACATTTAAAAAACTGCCTACCAATAAACTGACGACAAAGACAAAACTAACAAAAAATAGGGGTGAATCGGCTAAGAGCTCAAACATCGCAGGCATATATAGGCACTTTATTATTATGAAAAATCATTTTGTTTAAGCTTGCCAGAAAAGTCTTTAGGTAGAAACCTTTCTAGCAATCATAATACGAATTATATAACGTGAGTCTGGCTTTTGCTAAACCACGTTACCCATTTGGAAGATTGGTAAATACATAGCGACAATCAAACCACCAATGACCACCCCTAAAACAGCCATAATCATCGGCTCTAACAAACTGGTTAAGCCGTCAACCATGTCATCTACTTCGGCTTCGTAAATAGTAGCAATTTTACTGAGCATATCATCCACTGCCCCAGACTCTTCACCGATGGCAATCATTTGCGTCACCATGTCTGGAAACACGCCTGTTGCGCGCATCGCGGTGTTCATTTGCATACCGCCAGCAACTTCCCGCTTAATAAATAATATAGCATCCCGAAAAACTGCATTGCCCGAAGCGCCAGCAGCTGAGTCCAATGCGCCAATCAAAGGCACACCAGCAGCAAAGGTGGTTGCAAGTGTACGGGTAAATCGAGCGATTGAGGCTTTTTTCAGGATTTCACCAATTACCGGAATTTTCAGTATTTTTTTATCGACACTGTCTCGTAAGTTTCGTGACTTTTTATGGGCGCGGATAAAGAGCACCGCGGCAATCGCGACACCGGCGGCGATAAAAATACCAAAATCCTGCACAAACTGGGAAATAGCCAATACAAAAAGGGTAAATGCCGGTAGCTCTGCACCAAAACTGCTAAAAATCTCTTCAAATTGAGGTACCACAAATACCAGCAAAATAGTGGTCACAATAAAGGCGACTACTACTACCGCAATAGGGTAGAACATGGCTTTTTTGATTTTCGATTTTAGCGCTTCGGCTTTTTCTTTGTAGGTAGCAATACGGTCATAGATGGTTTCAAGTGCACCGGATTGTTCACCGGTTTCAACCAAATCACAATACAAGTCTTCGAATTGATTTGGATGTTTCCTAAGTGCGCTAGATAACGGATTGCCGGCTTTTACTTCATCGGCAATCTCGGTAAGCATTCGACGCATGCTCTGTTTTGCGTGACCTTGGGCGATCATGTCGATGGTTTGAATTAATGTAACACCCGCCCCAAGCATGGTGGCGATTTGCCGAGATACGACACTGATATCTTGGGCAGAAACTTTATCTTTTTTACCAAATAAGGGTTTGGCTAGCTTTTTGACCTTGGTGGCAGAAACGCCTTGGCGGCGCAGCATATTTTTTGCTTCAGATAAAGAAACAGCGCTGATCTCACCTTTACGGTTGTGGCCTTTTTTATCGACCCCATTCCAGGTATAAATTTCCGCAGTCTTAGCCATTGTTACACCTAAATACCCTATTGTTTAAACCAAAAAGCCCAGACAACCTGGGCTTTAAATCTTATTCGACTAGCTATGTATTAGCAAAGAGTAGTTGGGTTACATACTGCAGTCCATTCAACACGACCACTGGCAAGGGTAGGGGTCATAGTGAATGTACTACCAGCTAATGATGAACTATCAGCTTTAAATGTTGCAACAATTTCGCCGTCTGTAGTAACTAACCCGTTTAGAGTTGCTGTAGCTGTTATGTTAGTTGGGATACCATTAGTACCACCAGTACAACCAGTTACTGAGTTATTTACTTGAGCACATACTTCAACAGCTGATTTTGCTGCAGCAGTTGAGTTAGTAATTTCTGAGAATTTCGCTTTATCTGTGTACCCTTGGTAAGCAGGTAATGCGATGGCTGCAAGAATACCGATAATCGCTACAACGATCATCAATTCAATTAGTGTAAAACCTTTGTTGTTAGTCATTTGAGTCATTTTCATGGTATTTATCTCCTGCACCATTGAGTGCGATTTAAGTTACTGTAAAATAATTAGTTAAGTTGTTTGTTGCCACAACTACGTTTGCGTTTGATGGCGTCCTCGTTGAATTCATAATCAGTATAGAACGAGATCCGTTACTGACAAGTATGCAGAAATATACTCAAGTCTCTTTCATCAAACAATTTTGCCGTCTATAAATAGTTAACTAATTGATTCTAAGAGATAAATCAATTGATTTGACATCCTTGGTTAAAGCCCCTGATGACACAAAATCTATACCTATTCCCCGCAAATTATGCAATTTTTCTTCGGTTATATTGCCCGAAACTTCCAATTTCACTGTTTTTTGATTGATCAATACTGCTTGACTAAGCATTTCGTGATCAAAATTATCCAACATCACAATATCTGCCCTTGCATCTATCGCCTGTTTCAGCTCTTCGAGGCTTTCCACTTCCACTTCCACCTTGGCTTGCGGCATATTTTGGCGCGCTTGTTTAACTGCGTTGGCAATAGAGCCGCACGCCAATATGTGGTTTTCTTTTATAAGGAAAGCATCAAATAAACCAATACGATGATTTTCGGCACCACCGCATTTTACCGCATATTTCTGTGCCATGCGCATACCAGGTATGGTTTTACGGGTGTCTAATAAGGTAATCCCGCTACCCGCGAGTAAATCAACGTAGGCTTTCGCCGTGGTTGCAGTTCCAGATAATGTTTGTAAAAAATTAAGCGCAGTACGTTCAGCGGTTAGTATGGAACGGGCAGAACCGGAGAGCTCACAGAATATTTGATTGGCCTCACACACATCTCCGTCGGCCACTAACCAATTGACTGTAATGTCTGGGTTAACTTGTCTAAAGGTTTCAGTTGCCCATTGTATACCGCATATTGTACAGTCTTCTCGGGTTAGAATAGATGCTTTTACCATCACATCATTACTAATTAATGCCGCGGTAATGTCTCCATCTATTGGGCCTAAGCCATTTAAATCCTCGTCAAGCGCTTGCTCAACATCTTTTATTATCGAGTTTTGATTCATATATAAGTCACACAAGTAAAGTAATCGCAGATTAGCCAAGAGGTAATCTATTTAATATCGTTAATGTCGCAGTATTAACCAATCACCACGTTGAGTAAATTCCAACTGTTTGAGTACACTCATACCTAACAGAATTTCATCACTTAACATACCGGGGTTGATACTGGCACGCACGTCGTTTATTCGGATCGAGCCTAAGTCAAGTTGTTGGATGTTAGTTTGCGCTACAGTCACATTGCCGTTAGCGGTTGAAACGGAGTATCTAGCGCCACCGACTAAACCTAATTCATTGGCCAAATGAGCTGGAACAGATACATTGGTTGCGCCTGTATCTAATAAAAAGGTAACAGGTTGTCCATTAATCAGGCCACTGGCTACATAATGGCCCATACGATTGCGCTTGAGCTTAACTTCAGCGGCACCGTTGTTTAGCTGACTTTGCGGATTTTGATTTGGATTTTTTTGTTTTTCTAAACGATCACCAAAAAATAGCGATAGCAGCAACAGACCGACTATCCAAAACGCAAAAAACATCCATTTTCCTATTTTAGTGGAGTTTTCCGCTGGTGATTGATTTTGTTCCATTCTATACCCTGCTATGCTGCTTCTTTATCGCTTATATATTAACGGCTATTTTTATATATGGTCTCAGACACCAGATTGCAAATAAACGCGGGTTGGCTAGATTCGGTTCAACGTTCTGAATGTGAGCATTTTGATTGCAGACCAGCGAACCATGATATCAGTCTATTGGTAATCCACAATATATCATTGCCTCCCGGTGAATTCGGCGGCCCGCATATTTTAGATTTTTTTGCTGGAAAACTTCAGCCTCACAGCCATCCTATATTTGAACAAATATATCAGATGCGGGTGTCATCTCATTTGTTGATTCGACGAGACGGTCAAATTATCCAATTTGTAGGATTCGAAGAACGCGCTTGGCATGCTGGTGTTTCGTCCTTTCAAGGTCGTACCAGATGCAATGATTTTTCAATTGGCATTGAGTTGGAAGGGACAGATAATACCGCATATAGTGAACAGCAATATGCAGCATTGATTCAAGTCACTAACGTTATTGTTGAAAAATACCCATTAATTACTATAGGTAGAATCGTCGGCCATAATGATATTGCTCCAGGACGTAAAACTGATCCTGGGGTGAGTTTTGATTGGCCAGGCTTTAGGCAACAGATTAGTTTCAGCAAGAGCATATAAGGCCGAGGCCTGCAGCGCTTTTTTGCAGCAAACACTTTTTTATAATGAATATAATAAATAGAAGGAAGTTACATGACATTAATTAGCTTGATTGTGGTTTTGATGGCAGAACGTGTAGCCACTCAAACCAAGTATTGGCGAGAGAGTTTCTATAATGGCCTTTATCAACGTTTTTTAATGAGAAAAAATATCTTTTCTGAAGATATGTCCACTGCCAGTTTTTTAGCGGTGGTTATTCTTCCTGCGCTAATCCTTCTAATATTAATCAATAGCGTTGATAACGCTTTGACTAGACTCATTCTTGATACCGCGATTTTGATGGTATGTATAGGCTGTCCCAATTTGCGAGATGTGTACAAATGTTATCTGCAAGCGGCTAATCGAGGTGATTTTCAGGCTTGTACTATGTATGCCGATCAGTTGGGCCACAGTGGAGACAGCCCAGGCTCATTTGGCCAAGAATTGGTATGGTTGAACTATCAACATTATGCGGCGGTGATTATTTGGTTCGCGTTGCTTGGCCCTGCGGGTGCGGTTATGTATGTTTTGGCAAGAAGCACAACTCATGCTTACAAAACAGAGTTTCAAAATGAATTAAGCATAGCCCAACAATTAATGGCTATTCTTGATTGGCTACCTGCAAGAATTACCGCTTTAGGGTTGTTGCTGATGGGGCACTTTTCTCGCGCATTGCCAATTTGGTTGAAGTATTTATTTGACCTTAATGTTTCGGCAAAAGAACTTTTATGCAAAGTCGCCGACGCCGCAGAAGAAGTCGATATTAACAAAGAGGACTATACTGAAGAGCCTTGCACTTTGGTGCGTTTAGCCAAACGAAATGTGATGTTTTTAGTGGTCTTAATATCAGTGTTATCGCTTTCTGGTTGGTTGAGGTAAATTAAACACCCTAAATGCTATCATTGAATGTAATGGTCTGACCTCGCTTTAAAGGCCTTTAAAAATACGTTGTTTAACAATTTTCGAATTTAATTAACAGAATCATTGAACAAGTTTTTTAGGTAAAAGGTTTACGTAATTAAATAACTAGTCTAACCTATTAGGTAAAATGGTCTTACCAATTTGCAGTGTGGGGTGTAGCAAACTAAGTTTTTTGCTAATTAACACTATGGCGAGTCCTAAAAATATGGCAGGTCCTAACATTTTTTGAGGAAGCACACGCAAATATGCAACGCATACAGTCGAGAAAACTTTCTGATGTGATCACTGAACAGCTTGAATCGATGATCATTGATGGGCGTTTATTAGCTGGTCAAAAGTTACCTTCGGAACGTGAGCTCGCCGAGAATTTCGCCGTATCTAGACCGTCATTACGTGAAGCGATTCAAAATTTAGAAGCTCGCGGTTTGCTGTTACGCAAGCAAGGCGGTGGTACCTTTGTTAAGCGTAATCTTACTGCATCGGTTACCGATCCTCTTCTGGATCTAATTGCTAAACGACCTGAAACTCAATTTGATTTACTCGAATTTCGTCATGCTTTAGAAGGCATGGCTGCATATTATGCTGCGCTGCGAGGCCAGCCAGAAGACTACGTTAAATTAGAAGAAGCACTAGCGTCCATTTCGGAGCTTTCTAAAAAATCAGACAAAACAGATTTATCTAAAGCCTTGGTAGATTTTTATCTCGCCATGGCTAAAGCCTCACACAATTTGGTGTTAGTGCATGTTATGCGTAGCTTGAAGTCGATGTTGCAGGAAAATATTAAAGCTAACTTTGAAATGTTAGCGATTAGAGACGATGTCACTGACATCATTCATAAACAACGTGAAAAAATATTGGCTGGAATAGTTTCTCGTGACCCGGAAACTGCTAGGCAAGCAAGCAATGAACACTTGGCGTTCATTGAAGATATCTTGTTAGAAATAAACCGACAAGATACCAGAATTCAACGGGCACTTAGAAGAATTGAAATACAGAAATAACCTTATTGGCATTGTTAATATTGCTAATTTATGTAATTTACTTACTGAACTGAAAGAAAAGAATATAAATTTAAACTATTCTTTATTTTCTCGGTCAGTAAATTTTAACTTTAAACTAACTAAAGGAAAGCACCATGGCTGATATGATGCATCCGGATGTGGATCCACAAGAAACCCAGGAATGGATAGAAGCACTAGACGCAGTACTTGAAGAAGAGGGTGTGGAACGCGCTCACTACTTATTAGAAAGCTTGATCGAAAAGGCTCGCCGTAATGGTGCTTACCTGCCGTACACAGCTACCACTGCCTATATAAACACCATTCCCGCAGGTCAAGAACCGACCATGCCTGGGGATCAAACGATTGAAGCTAAAATTCGTCAAGCAATTCGTTGGAATGCAATGATGATGGTTTTACGCGGCTCTAAGAAAGATTTGGAGCTAGGTGGCCATATATCAAGTTTTGCATCTTCAGCTATGCTTTATGATGTCGGTTTTAACCACTTTTTCCGTGCGCCAAACGAAAAAGATGGCGGCGACTATTTATTTGTTCAGGGCCATGTTTCTCCTGGAATTTATTCTCGCGCATACATTGAAGGTCGTTTAACTGAAGATCAGCTTGATGGTTTCCGTCAGGAAGTGGATGGCAAGGGGATCTCCTCTTATCCTCATCCTAAGTTAATGCCTGATTTTTGGCAGTTCCCAACTGTATCTATGGGCTTAGGTCCAATGCAGGCTATCTATCTAGCTCGCTTCTTAAAATACCTCACTAATCGTGGACTAAAAGATTGTTCAGAACAGCGTGTATGGTGTTTCATGGGCGATGGTGAAGTTGATGAGCCTGAAAGTTTAGGTGCTATTGGTCTAGCCTCTCGTGAAGGGCTAGATAACTTAACATTTGTCATCAACTGTAATTTGCAACGTCTTGATGGTCCTGTTCGTGGTAATGGTAAAATTATCCAAGAATTAGAAGGGACTTTCCGCGGTGCTGGTTGGGAAGTGATTAAAGTCATTTGGGGACGTTATTGGGATCCTCTATTGGCACGGGATACCTCTGGCAAGTTACTCGATGTAATGAATGAAACTGTCGACGGTGAATACCAGAATTACAAAGCCAAAGGTGGCGCTTACACTCGCGAAAACTTCTTTGGTAAGTACCCAGAGTTAAAAGACATGGTGTCAAACATGTCAGATGACGATATTTGGCGCTTGAATCGTGGTGGACACGACCCAGTAAAAGTTTATGCTGCATACAAACGTGCTTCAGAAACACAAGGTCGTCCTCAGGTTATCCTAGCTAAAACCGTTAAAGGTTACGGTTTAGGTTCAGCTGGTGAAGGCAAAAACATTGCTCACAACGTCAAGAAAATGGACATAGATGCGGTTCGTCAATATCGCGACCGTTTCAATATTCCAGTTGCTGATGACGATCTTGAAAACTTACCTTATTACAAGTTTTCTGAAGATAGCCCTGAATTGACTTATCTCAGACGCCGTAGAGAAAAGCTGTTTGGTTATATGCCAACCCGTTTAGCGGACAGTACTGAAGATTTACCAGCGATACCGTTAAAAGCGTTTGAAGCAATCACTAAAGGGTCAGGGGAGCGTGAAATCTCCACTACTATGGCGTTTGTTCGCGTATTAACCGTGATGCTCAAAGACAAACAAATTGGTAGCCGTATCGTACCAATTATTCCAGATGAAGCCCGTACTTTTGGTATGGAAGGTTTGTTCCGCCAGGTAGGTATCTATTCTAGTCAGGGACAAAAATACGTTCCTCAAGATGCCGATCAAGTAGCCTATTATCGCGAAGATAAAAAAGGTCAGGTGTTACAAGAAGGTATTAACGAACTTGGTGCTATGGCATCTTGGTTAGCTGCCGGTACTTCTTATTCAACCAATAACCTACCTATGATTCCGGTCTACATTTATTACTCCATGTTTGGTTTCCAACGTGTGGGTGATATGGCTTGGGCTGCGGGTGATAGTCAGGCTAGAGGTTTCTTAGTTGGTGGAACAGCAGGTAGAACCACACTAAATGGTGAAGGTCTGCAACACCAAGATGGACACAGCCATGTACAAGCGGCTTTGATTCCAAACTGTGTAACTTACGATCCAACTTATGGTTATGAAGTAGCTGTGATTGTGCAAGACGGTTTACGTCGCATGGGTGAGAATCATGAGAATGTATTCTATTACCTAACCGTAATGAACGAAAACTACGTTCAGCCAGAAATGCCTAAGGGTGCCGAAGAGGGAATTATTAAAGGTATTTATTCTCTTGAAAAAGTAGGTACAGCTAAGAGCAAGAAGAAAGTTAAGTTGCTTGGTTCTGGTACTATTTTGTTGCAAGTTCGTGAAGCTGCGCAACTGTTGAAAGATAAGTTCTCAGTTGCCTCTGAAGTATTCAGTGTACCTTCATTTAATGAATTGGCTCGTGATGGTTTAGACTGCGAACACTTTAATATGCTAAACCCAGACAAAAAAGCCAAAGTACCTTATATCACTAGCGTGCTTGAAGAAGGGTTTGACGGCCCGACTATTGCTGCGACCGACTACGTTAAAAACTATGCTGACCAAGTTCGTGCATTTGTGCCAGGTCAATATAAAGTACTAGGGACCGACGGTTTCGGTCGTTCTGATAGTCGTCCTAACTTGCGTCATCATTTCGAGGTTGATGCTAAGTTTATCGCCCTTGCAGCGTTAACTGAGTTAAGCAAAGCCGGTGATATTGATAAGAAAGTTGTGCTAGATGCTATCAAAGAGTTTGGTATTGATGGCGATAAACTTAATCCGCTTTACGCGTAATTGGGAGGACTCAAAATGTCAGATTTAAAAGATGTATTGGTCCCCGATGTGGGCGGTGAAGAAGTTGAAGTCATTGAAATCTGTGTTTCTGTAGGTGACGATGTCGAAGCAGAAACGTCGCTGATAACGGTTGAAAGTGATAAGTCCAGTATGGATATTCCGGCGCCGTTTGCAGGTTCGGTTGCAGATATTTTGGTGAAGGTAGGTGACAAAGTCAGTCAAGACACTTTGATCATGAAACTTGCCGCTGCGGGCGCGTCCTCTGAAGCGGCTGCTTCAGAGTCAGCACCAGAACCAACGGCAGAACAACCTAAAGCCGCTGCTGCAAGTGCTAGCAGTGAAGTGATTGAAGTTAAGGTGCCTGATATTGGTGGTGACACTGATGTTGATGTGATTGAGGTACTGGTCGCCGAAGGCGATAAGATTGATGCAGAAACGGGTTTAATCACCTTGGAAACTGATAAGGCGACCATGGACGTACCTTCGCCTGCTGCAGGTGTGGTGAAGTCGCTTAAAATCAAAGTCGGAGACAAAGTCTCTGAAGGAACTTTGATACTTGAATTAGAAACTCAAGGTGCATCAGATTCTGCCGCGGATACTGCGCCTAGCGCTGCTGAATCGGCACCATCGCCAGCACCAGCACAACAAGCATCTGCGCCAGAAGCCCCTGCAGCTGAAGAAGTTGACTCGGGTGAACAGAGCACCTCAGTGATTGATGTAAAAGTACCTGACATCGGTGGTGATACTGATGTTGATGTCATTGAAGTATTGGTTGCGGTTGGCGATGAAATAGAAGCTGAAGCAGGCTTGGTGACTTTGGAAACCGATAAAGCCACCATGGATGTACCGTCACCGAAAAGTGGTACGGTTAAAAGTGTCGAATTAAAGGTTGGCGATAAAGTATCTGAAGGTAGTTTGGTTATCACATTAGAGGTAACTGAAAAATCAGCACCCAAAGCAGCTGCTCCAGCACCTGCACCTGCTCAACAAGAAGCGGCACCTGCAGCACCTGCCAGAGCTGAGAATACCCGTAAGCCACCGGTTCCGCATCATCCATCTGCGGCCGACAAAAAATCCAGTGGTAAAGTTCATGCTTCACCGTCGGTGCGTCGCTTAGCGAGAGAATTTGGTGTAGATTTAACACAGGTTGCTGGTAGCGGTCCTAAAAAACGTATTTTAAAAGAAGATGTGCAATCTTTTGTTAAATACGAATTATCACGTCCTAAAATGACCCCTGGGTCATCTGTTGGAAGTGGTTCAGGTGGTTTGCAAGTACTAGCTCCACCGAAAGTTGATTTTGCTAAGTTTGGTGAGGTGGAAGAAGTTCCACTAACGCGAATTCAGAAAATCTCTGGACCAAACCTGCACCGCAATTGGGTAACGATTCCACATGTTACGCAATTTGAAGAAGCCGATATAACGGAATTGGAAAAATTCCGTAAAGAGCAAAACGTCATCGCTGAAAAACGTAAACTAGGGGTTAAAATTACACCTTTAGTCTTTATGATGAAAGCGGTAGCCGATGCGCTTAAAGCGTATCCGGTATTCAATACGTCTTTGTCTGAATCTGGCGAATCACTTATCCAGAAAAAGTATTACCATATTGGTATTGCTGTTGAGACTCCAGGAGGACTTGTTGTTCCTGTAGTACGTGATGTGGATAAAAAAGGTATTGTCGAACTTTCTCGAGAACTTACTGAAATTAGTATCAAAGCCAGAGATGGAAAACTTAAAGGTCCGGATATGCAGGGCAGCTGTTTTACTATCTCTAGTTTAGGCGGCATTGGTGGTACTGCATTTACGCCTATCGTAAATGCGCCTGATGTGGCTATTTTAGGTGTTTCGAAAAGTGAAATGAAACCAAAGTGGAATGGTAAAGATTTTGAGCCAAGACTCATGTTACCGCTGTCATTATCTTACGATCACCGTGTGATTGATGGTGCTGTAGCTGCACGTTTTGCGGTTCATTTGAGCAACGTGTTGGCTGATCTTCGCCAAATTCTACTTTAGGTCATAATTAAGTGCGCTTTTGCTTAAATCATGTTGAAGCGCACTTTTTTGATATTTTTCGTGTTTAGTCGTGCTTTACTTTGCTAACATAAAGTCGCAAAGGTAGTATTTTACAGGTCTGTCAGAATAGAATTCGAAATTTGAGGTCATAATGAGCGAAATTAAAACTCAACTGGTTGTGCTAGGTGCAGGACCTGGTGGTTATTCAGCAGCGTTTAGAGCTGCCGATTTAGGTATTGAAACAGTCATCATTGACTCCCGTGAAACCTTAGGTGGAGTATGTCTTAACGTAGGCTGTATCCCTTCTAAAGCGTTACTTCACGTAGCTAAAGTAATTGATGATGCGAAAGAAATGGCTTCACACGGCGTTGTGTTCGGTGAGCCTAAAATTGATTTAGATAAAGTACGTGGCTGGAAAGACAGTGTAGTAGGGCAACTTACTAAAGGTTTGTCAGGCATGTCTAAAATGCGCAAAGTTAAATTTGTGCAAGGTTACGGTAAATTCACCGGTTCTAATACCCTTGAAGTAGAAGGGAAAGACGGTAAAACAACCATTACTTTTGATAACGCGATTATAGCTGCTGGTTCAGAGCCAGTTTCACTTCCCTTCATTCCAAACGATGATGATCGAGTAATCGATTCTACAGGCGCGTTGGAAATGAAAGATATCCCTGAAAAAATGTTAGTTTTGGGTGGCGGTATCATTGGTTTGGAAATGGGGACTGTTTATCGTTCTCTAGGTTCGCAAATTGATGTGGTTGAGTTTTTAGACCAGTTGATTCCAGCTGCTGACAAAGACGTCATCAAAATTTATCAAAAATACGTTAAAAACAAATTTAACGTCATGTTGGAAACAAAAGTAACAGCTGTTGAAGCTAAAGACGACGGTTTATACGTTACTTTTGAAGGTAAACAAGCACCTGCTGAGCCAGTTAGATACGATAAAGTACTAGTGGCAGTTGGACGTCGTCCAAATGGCAGTTTAGTTGCAGCCGATAAAGCTGGCGTGAAAGTAGATGAGCGCGGTTTCATTAACGTTGATAAGCAAATGCGTACCAACGTTAGCAACATCTATGCGATTGGTGACCTTGTTGGCCAACCTATGCTTGCTCACAAAGCGGTACATGAAGGTCATGTTGCTGCAGAAGTTATTGCTGGTAAGAAGCATTACTTTGATCCTAAATGTATTCCTTCAGTTGCCTACACTGACCCAGAAGTCGCTTGGGTAGGATTAACTGAAAAAGAAGCTAAAGAGCAAGGCGTAAGTTATGAAACTGCCTCTTTCCCTTGGGCTGCTTCAGGCCGAGCTATTGCTTCTGGTCGTACTGAAGGTATGACTAAAATGATATTCGAAAAAGACACTAACCGTGTAATCGGTGGCGCAATTATCGGTATCAATGCGGGTGAAATGTTAGGTGAAATTGGTTTAGCCATTGAAATGGGCGCTGATGCTGAAGATGTTGCTTTGACAATTCATGCTCACCCAACGTTAAATGAATCAATTGGTTTAGCTTCTGAAATATTTGAAGGAAGTATTACTGATTTGCCAAACCCAAAAGCAAAGAAAAAGTAATTCTCTGAACGATACAAAGAATGCCAGTCTGCGTTGAGCAAACTGGCATTTTTTATGTCTGCAGGTTTTATCTGGTTTTATCATCACCTGAGCTTATGCTTCTATAATTAGGCGGGGGGATGAGCTAGATTCGTTTTGCTAAATAAAATTATTATAAGAGGAATTATTATGCCGCAAGAAATTAAAGGTAGCTGCTTATGTGGTGCAGTGACCGGTCAGGTTCATGGACCTTACAAACGTTTTTATCAATGTCATTGTGATCGCTGTCAAAAGAAAACTGGCTCAGCGTTCGCTTCACTAATATTTACCGATCCTGACAATATCCAATGGCACAGTGGTGAAGATAAAATAAAACGTTTTGATCTACCAAATGCGGTGCGCTTTAGTAATGTTTTTTGCTCTGATTGCGGCTCACAAGTGCCTTATTTAACCCGTGATGGCAGTATGCTGTGCATACCTGCTGGCTTCTTAGATGGCGTTCCAGATATTACGCCCCAAGCGAATATATTTTGGGAAGAAAAATTTGCTTGGTACGATGATGGCCAAGCGGCACCTAAATTTGCCCAATATCCAGAATAGTATTGGATTAATTGAATTCAGATCATTATTAAAATCATAATTGGTATTTCGCCTACTTTTGAATAAGGGTGTAAACTATAGGAAATGATCTGAATTTATGAATAAAAGTCGCCACTGTGGATCAACTCGAGTTTTTTGACATCCCTAGCCCCTGCATCGGTGTTTGCCAATCAGGTAAAGGGGGCTATTGTACGGGATGTTTCCGCAGCAGGGACGAAAGGCTGTATTGGAATCAGACTACACCTTATGCCAAAAGGGTTATTATAAAAGCTTGTCAGAGACGCAAAGCCATAGCCTCACGCAGGAAAAACGGCGATGCTAAAACAACAACACCTCAGCAAACAGACATGTTTGATGAGTAACGGCCTTTCCCACAGACTTCAACTGCGGTAATTGTATGTTAATTGGCTAACTTAGCGATACTGCTGATGATTTGATCCCAAGCCTCTTCAGGCAATGTGTGCCCCATACCTTTAATAATAACTAGTTCACAATTTTCGATGGCTGCGGCTGTGGCTATCCCACACTCGACGGGAACAAGCGGATCACAATCACCATGGATCACCAGGCTCGGTAATTTAATCTTATGTAACGCTGAGGTTCGATCAGGTGAGGCTAATATTGCACAGGTCTGTCGCCACACGCCATCAGGGTTAAATGAGCGTTCTCTGGCGTGCTGCATAAGTGTTGCTATCTTCTTTTTATCAAAATTGAAATAGTCACCATTGAGCATTTTCCATAATTTTAAAGAATAATGTAGGTAAGCTTTAGGATCTTTAGGCGGCGGCTGTATGATTTTTAACATTACCGACTTTTTGGGTTTAGGTAGCGTTCGGTTACCGGTAGTAGACATAATAGAGGTTAAACTGGCCACCCTATTTGGATAATCTATGGCGATACATTGGGCGATCATTCCACCCATAGATACTCCTACTAAATGGCAGGTAGCAATGTTTAGATGATCTAATAATGCAACTGCATCACCGGCCATCGTATGTAAATCGTAAGGAACGTGCAGCTTTTTACCAAACAATTGATTGGCCGCGACTGAAAAAATGGTTGGCTTTTTTTGACCTTGTAATAAGGTACTTCTGCCAATGTCGCGATTGTCGAAACGGATCACCCAATACCCTTGGTCCACCAATTTTTGACAAAATCGTGGATCCCAATGAATCATTTGAGTTGCTAGGCCCATTATCAACAATAGGGGTTTGTCTTTTGGGTTACCAAAGGTTTGGTAACACAACGTAATTCCGTTTACGTCCGCGAACAGCTCTTCGCTATTAGTTACTTCACTCAAATTTATGCCCTATCAGGATTTGGATACAGAACTCTATGTAAGGTTTTTTGTCTGAATGGCTGCCATTGGCCTTCTTTTTGCGCTAATCGATTGGCGACAATCCACAATACCTGAGAATTATGTCCTAAGCCCATATGGCTACCTTTCACCTCAATATTTTCCGATTGTGGATGCAAATGTTCATTTGAGTTGATACATGATTGCCAGTGAGCTACGCCGTCACTACGGGAAAAAATAGCTGAACTTGGAACCTGTGGTGGGGGAATAATTCGTTGTGCTGCATCTGGTTCTCGTTGATTTAAATCGCCATTTATCATCTCAAACATTTTAGCCGCTACGGGGGCAGAACCCTGAGGGCCATTAAATGGACTGCCTAACGAAATAACTTGTCGTACACAATCAGGAATTACACGGGCAATTTCTCTTGCCAAAATGCCACCCAAACTCCAGCCCACAAGGCTGACCTTGGCATCGTGTTTGACATGCAACTCAATGACTTTATTGAGTAACTGGTCACTCACGATATGCTGTCCACCTACAATGTGGGTGCCTAGGTTTCTTCCTAAGCCCCAACCATGAGGTTTATAACCTTTCATTTTGAGAAAGGTACGTAGAGGTTTAGTCGAAATATCCGAGGCTAAGAAGCCAGGCAAAACCATCACAGGATGTTTGTCACCACGAGGAGCTTGCAGCAATAAAGGCATCAATAAACTGGTTGTACCGAATTCGAAAAGCGATCTGCCCTCCGAGAGCATATGGCGCTTTTTGGGACGATTGTTTGGCAGTGTCGCTATTTCGTTATTCATATAAACTCTCTACTTCTTTGGTTATATACTTCGTGCTTTATTTTTCATTTAACAAAGCGTTAAACGCAGCCATGTTGGCTTGCTTCTTCTGCACGGCAGCTTCCAATTCATTAGCGGAATCTAATATGCATTTAGTTAAAACATCTATATCGGGCATCAAATTGGCTGAACTTGTTGGACTGATTGTGATCGTCCCGTCGTAGCTTAGCACTGGCATAATTAACCCCATACCATCAAAAATGGGCCCGGTTCCCATATTGGTAAGTAACTTGTGTCCGCCTAGATACAACGGAATATTTGGCCCCGGCACGTTTGTAATTACCAAGTTGAAAAATGGTTTATGCCACTTGGCTAACGCTGATCGTGTATAAAATCGTGAAGCTACACCAGCTAAACCGAATGGAATTAAGTCTGCGTATCCCATTAGACTTTTAGCGTCTATTGCTTCTTGGTACAGCTTACCAACTAGGGTATTAACATGGATTTTCTCCAAACGCTTAATCGGGTCTGCCTCATTTGTAGCCAATTGGATGTACATGGCTGATACCTGATTTCCCATCGCGTTCTTTTCATCTTTCGAACGGGTAGAGACAGGCACCATAGCTACCAATGGTTGCTCAGGCAATTCCCCTTTAGCTAATAGGTATTGGCGCAACGCACCGCCACAAATAGCCAATATCACATCGTTTAGGGTAGCCCCATCAACCACTTTACGTATTGCCTTTACCCGATCAATTTCGAGTAAAGCGGAATTCCATTTACGTTCTTGCTCAACCACCCCATTAAATGGCGTTTTTGGAGCGCGGAAGGGCAGGGTTGGCATTTTAATGCCATGTACACGGGACAGATAACTGGCTTTTAAGGTGGCCTTGCCTGTATCCCATAACAATCCCGGCAATTTTCCCGGAATAGTAACTAAGTTATACGCACTACGAGCCATAAGGTTCATCGCGCCAGGGATCTTTTCTTGGGGTTTGGATACTTTCGCGGGGACCGGCCGAGGTTTGGGAGTGACATCCCACATCATGGCCATTAAATCTGCACCTGATTTACCATCGAAACCAGAATGGTGTACTTTAGTTATTATCGCGACAGATCCTTTCGGTACTTGCGATACGTTGTCTAAGCCTTCAACAAAAATAAATTCCCAAAGCGGTCTGCTCCTATCTAGACATGTTGAAAAATGCTGAGATGCAGCATAACGCAGTTCCTTCCAAGAACCCGGCGCAGGTAATTTCATGTGTCGTATATGTAAACTCAAATCGAAATTGGGATCTTCAATCCAGTAAGGTCTATCTAGGCTTAGGGGAACGGTAACCAGTCTTTCGGTGAGCTTTGAAACTAGATGGATACGTTTTTCCATAAATTCGTAAAACTCTTCGAATTTCATCGATCCTTCCATTATGCATACGCCACCTATATGCATCGGGACTTTTTCAGTTTCTAAAAATAGAAAAGTTGCATCTAAACCTGAGAGTTCTTCCATCCTGCTTCCCTGTTAACAAACCGTTATAAATATACCGTACGCCTAACAACGTAAATATCAACTTTTTTTTGTGGTTGGATAAGCAGTGCGGCTGAAGCCTTGGTTAAATATGAAAACCCATAACTATGCACAAAAAAAAACCGCAATTTGAGTTCAGCATGACTATAATGTCCACTACTATCAATCACATCTCATCCAAAAGTATTCGTATTTATGCAAGCAATTGATTACGCAAAAAAAGCTAGCACCTCATTTGCCCTGCCAGACATTTGTCTGCGTATTCGGCAAATGTTAGATGATCATCAATCAGACGTCGAAGATATCGGAAACCTTGTTAGCTTAGATCCATCACTTGCATCCAAATTACTTAAATTAGCCAATAGTCCATTGTTTAGATTCCGCTCTCAGGTCGATAACATTGGTAAAGCAGTAAACATACTAGGTGGCGAAGCACTATATAATTTAGTTATGGCTGAAACTGCGAAAGATGCATTCGACTCTTTGAGTGATGAAAATGTGGATCTGAAGCGATTTTGGAAACAGAGTTTATTCACTGGTTTAGTGGCTAAGCATTTAGCCAAATTAGCGCGAGTTAGAGGTTCTGATCGGTTCTTTTTGTTGGGTTTACTGCATAATTTAGCAGAATTGGTGGTGACGAAAGAGAGTCCTGAGTTAGCTGCTAAATGTATTCCAGCAGATCAGGCAACAGTGCCATTTGCGCTGCAAAAAAATATACTCGGATTTACTTATCCACAATGTAGCTCAACGATTTTGCAACTTTGGCAACTACCGACGCAAATTTCATTGCCCATCATGCATATCACCGATGAAGATTATGCTATGGGTAACAAAGAGGTCGCTATTATGCATGTGGCTGCCATTGCAGGATATATGCTGGCGACGAACTTCCCAGGAAACCTGCCTGAAACAATTAATCCAGCGATCTTAGCAAGTGTAGATTTGGATGTTGAAGTACTTGTTGATGCTATCACTTTCAGTAAGCAGGAAATAAACCAAATGATGTCTATCTTCAGTCCTTACTAACTCGCTAGCATTAAACATCGTCAAGCTTGTCGCTAAAAGCAGACATATCTTTGATATGCAATGTAGGAACGGGTTGAAAGTAGCATTTGTTTGATTTTTAATCTATTTTAGTGCTGCATATTGTTACGTTATTATATACAATGTCGCAAAAATAGAACAAATTCTAATTTAGATCGGTTTATATGAAGTTAATTTGCGCCACCATTTGCCTTTTCATCAGTTTTTCCAGTAGTGCACGCACTGATGTAATTCGAGCACTTTTTCTCGCTGATGCACCTTTTCATGGTGATGCGACTGCTGAACATCACGACTCTTTCACCATGAACGGTGAGTTCGGAGTTATCTATGCCGATGGAAATACCACAGGTACTACGGTTACCGGTAAGTTAAATGCTAAACAAGATCTGCTTAAATGGCATCACCGTTACGTGGCAAAAGTACTGTATAAACAAAACGAACAAGTTATTGATGAAAATAGTGAATTAGTTACCAGCGCACAGAATGTTTTCGTTTCAATGCAATCAGATTTTAAATTAAAAAATCCCACTAACCGTCTATTCATGTACGGTGAATACGAAGATGATCGATTTAATTCATATCGTTACCAAGCCGCTTTAGCTGTGGGTTATACAGAGCAATTATGGTCTGATAAAGAGAGTGAGTTTACCTACAGTGTCGGGCCAGGGTATGCGCGCTCGATTGCCAAAGAAAATACTGATGTGTTAGATCAAACTGGTGTTATAATCCGCGCGGCAATGGAATACGAGAAAAAATTCAATGATATGGCAACGTTCAGGCAATATTTAAGCACTGAAACCGACGATGAGTTTTCACGCTCTTTTTCGGAAACTTCTTTGGCGGCAAAAATTAATGGTTCTTTGGCTATGAAGTTGTCTTTTAATATGACCCATAATCGTTCACCTCAAGAGTTGGACGAACCACTAGATACTCAAACTTCCGTCACATTGGTATATCAGTTTTTTTAATTGAATTGCTAAAAATAACCATGAATCAGCAACTTGGTACATTTTGTGTTTACCATCTTGGTGGTTTGAAACGTTTCAACCAATATTCAGTAAAACAATAATAATATCAGCTGTTTTTATTTTAATTAAAATCAGGAAAGTCGAATGAAAAAATCAGTTTTATGTTCAGTTATATTTTGCGCCCTAGCAGCAAATGTAAGCGCAGAAGAAACTAAACCTTTTACCATGGATGGCGAGTTTGGCTTAATCGTCACTTCTGGTAATACTGAAACTACTTCCGTTAAAGGTAAGTTGTCTGCTCATCAAGAACTAGAAGAATGGAGTAACGACTTCATTATTGAAGGGTTATACAAAAAAGACCAAGTAACAGTTGATGAAGAAACTGTTACACAAACCACGGCACAGAAGTGGTTCGTATCTGGTCAGGCTAACTATAAACTAGAAAACCCAGACCATCGTTTATTTGGTTTTGGTTCTTACGAAGATGACCGTTTTAGCAGTTATGATTATCAATCTACCGTCGCTGTAGGTTGGAACCAAAAATTGTGGGCAGACGAAACGTCGTCATTTGAATACAGTATCGGTCCTGGTTATTCTTATTCTAAGACTCAGAGCACTGAAGACGCGGATGGAAATTTTGTAGCGGGTGAGACTGAGAAAGGTCTGATTGTACGTGGTGCATTAGATTATCAGTGGAAAATCTCAGATACCGCTACTTTTAAACAGTTGTTATCAACAGAAGTTGGTGAAGATAATACAAAATCTAAATCTGTGACGTCGTTATCTGCAGCAATAAATGGTTCTTTGTCTATGAAATTCAGTGTGACTTTGGATCATAACTCTGGTGCATCTGATGATACTGAAAAACTAGATACACAAACTGCAGTCACTTTGGTTTATACCTTTTTCTAATCCCTGCTTGTTTGATATTTGCTTGAAGCCGGCTTTTTACGCCGGCTTTTTTATGTTTTACGCAAGGCGTTTACCAACGAAATTGCGCCACCAATAGAGTTTGCTGCTGATTTGCATCTATCGAAAGGTCTAATTGGGCTCTGTTTTGTGCTGTATTCTTGTTGAAATGCTGCTCTATACCTAACTGCCAATTTTCATCAATATCGTAGCGCCAAGCTAAAGTTAGCCCGTAGCCATCACTGTTATTCATGTCGGTGGGGAAAACATCATCTTCAGATACTATAAACCTGTCATAACGCAGGCTTATTCGGTGCTGTGATACTGTATGGCTAAGCATTAAATACCAAGCATCAAAATCCACGTAAACATACTTTACGCCCATTACAGTACTGCCGGTCATAATTTGGCTAATCAGCCGTGTATTGGCGTCTAATTTATGTTGCATGGAAAACGAATGGAATTTAGTGCGCCAACCATAAAGTCGTTGACTGTTAACAGCTAACGGATCAGCTTGATTATCGTAATAATAATAACGAAAGCTTGATTGGTTGAAATAGCTCAGATGCAAGCCTGTATAAAACCCCCAACGTCGGTCTAGTTCATGGAAAGGTTCTACATAGTCAGGATGAAATATAAAGTCAGTATCAATCACCGTCGGGTAGGCAGCAAAGTTGACTCTGTCATTGTTAAGAGACTGTCGGTCGTGCATCGCAAAGCCGCGCCAACTTATTAAGGTTCCAAGAGGATCATTACCTTTGAAAGTCGCCGCAACAATCTCCCACGTCCAAGGGCTTCTTCTTGCTCTGCCAGGGCTATAAAATGATAGCTCTAGACCTAGCGTTCGCATTTCTTCTCCTACCCAGCTATTGATTGCCGATTGGGTATAGGTGTAGGGAGATAGCCAGCCTGCATCGACATTTTCCAATGACAAGCGTGGGTAAAAAAAGCCAGCTCGCCCTTTGAATTTGATTTTTTCAGGGCTTAAAGGTTTATAGTTTAAAAACGCTTGAGAAAACCCGAAATGTTGTTCACCGTCAGCATAATAATTCGCCACGGCATCTACACTTACGCTGGAGGTTATGTCTAAATTTGTGTGCAACAGAGCTTGTTGAATACCTAATTTACTTTCATCGTGACGAAGAATACCGGTACCTTGATGTTGGTACGATTGCCAACTGTCAGCATCAGCAAGGTAAATTTGCATTAGGCCGCCAATCTGATTTGCCACGGCTGGTGTTACAACACTTATACATACCAACAAGCTAAACACAAAGTTGGCAATCAACGTTTTGCACAAAAGGTAATTTTTAACTATCAATAGCAAAGTTCCATGTTGATTAGCATTACACTCTATTCGTAATCGGTTAGTTTATCTGCTTGTTGATCATAAAAACTAAGGTCTTGTAATAGCTTTTCTTTTAGAGAAAAGCGCGCACTAGTTGGAGCATCAACATTAATCATTTGGGTCAAAGCGTCGAAATCATCTTGAATTCTAGGATGCCAAATTTTGACTTTGTAATGACCTTTAGGAACGTCTATTGTTACTTTTCCATCTTGAGTGGTTTTTGCAAAATAAGGCGTATCTACCACCCAAATATAAGCAAGCATCCAATCATGAACATTACAACCGAGTTCTACTTCACCTTGATTATCAAACAGCAATGGGTCGGCGTTTGATCCTTTATACAACTTTAACTCAAATTGTTTAGTTGGAGAAAAGGAGTAAACATGGTGTTTGATTGAATCAGAATTAGGAAATACTACTTTACTGCCTTTTTGAACCGCTAAAATGTGTGGCATAAATTGACGGTCTACTTGATCCATGACCGCAATATCTTTGCTAATTTCGGCAACGGCAACATCGTCTTCAGGCTCTAGGTAAACGACAGTTTGGAAAACAGGGGTATTGTTATGACTCACAACGTCAATTGTTACCGGTATCGCGAACGCTTTAAGGCTAACAAACACAGTGCAAACCCAGAATATCTTATGCATCTAAGTACTTCCCAAATCTCGTTGGCATTATAATTAATACCAGTAGAACGAGTTTTTAACCAATAAATTTCTTATTAATATACCTTGTTATGGGCAAGGTTACATTTTAATTGATGGCTTGATTGGTTGTTCAGTTCTGAGGGGCAAATGAAACCCGTTTAAGGTGACGTTGAATGGCGCATAAAATAAACAGCACTTCCCGATAGAGTGGCTATCGGGAAGTGTTAAACGATTAGTGTAAAATACGAGTTTTAATTGTCCCGTCGATTTTAGTGAGTTGCTCAAATGCTTCTTTCGCATCGTCTGTCTCAACGTCAATTACCACATAACCAATATTTTCATTTGTTTGTAGATATTGTGCAGCGATATTAATGTTGTGAGCTGCAAATGCTTGGTTGATCTGAGTTAAAACACCAGGCGCATTGACGTGGATGTGTAACAAACGAGAACGATTTATATGTGATGGCAAGGATACTTCAGGGAAGTTAACCGCTGAAAGCGTCGACCCGTTGTCACTGTATTTGGCCAATTTACCCGCAACTTCAATACCGATATTTTGTTGTGCTTCTTGGGTACTTCCACCTACGTGAGGAGTAAGAATCACGTTATCAAATTTTCTCAAAGGCGAAACAAACTCTTCGTCATTTGATTTTGGCTCTACTGGGAAAACATCAATAGCAGCGCCGTTCAACTTGCCTGATTCCATGGCTTCTGCCAATGCATCAATATCAATTACGGTGCCTCTGGCAGCATTCATTAAGATAGCGCCATCTTTCATCATCGCCAGTTCTTTTTTGCCAATCATATTTTGCGTCTGTTCAGTTTCAGGCACATGCAAAGAAACAACATCTGAAGTACTGAGTAATTGCTTAAGGGTTTTAACTTGAGTTGAGTTACCCAAAACCAATTTATCTTCTATATCAAAAAACTGGACTCGCATACCTAAGTGCTCTGCCAAGATGCTTAGCTGAGTACCAATGTGGCCATAACCAATAATACCTAAGGTTTTGCCTCGCGCTTCATATGATCCTACTGCGCTTTTTTCCCATACACCGCGATGGGCTTTGGCATTTTTACTTGGTACACCACGAAGTAATAAAATGATTTGGCCTAGGGCCAACTCTGCAACTGAACGGGTGTTAGAGAAGGGCGCATTGAACACCGGAATACCGCGTTTTTGTGTTGCTTTAAGGTCGACTTGATTAGTACCAATACAAAAACAACCAACCGCTACGAGTTTTTGCGCAGCATCTATAACATTTGCAGTGAGCTGTGTACGAGAACGAATACCAATAAAGTGAACATCTGCAATCTTTTCGATTAACTCTTCTTCTGATAACGACGTCTTAATATATTCAATATTGGTATAGCCATTGGCTTCAAGGGTTTCCACTGAACTTTGGTGTAAACCCTCAAGCAACAATATCTTAATTTTTTCTTTGGGCAGTGATACTTTGCTCATTAATGTTCCCGTACATGATCGTTAGTTAAAGATATCTGAATTAAGAGACATCTGGACGTCTATTTGAATGTGAAAAATACCAGAACTTTTTCAAATAAGAAAGAGCCTGTTATATTTATTTGGTCTAATCAATCTCAATTACTTCGGTGTCTGTGGCGACTAATACGATATCTGCTGCACGCATGGCGAACAGTCCATTGGTGACAACCCCTGGAATCTGATTAATTTGTTTTTCCAATTCAACTGGATTAAGAATTTTTAAATTGTGCACATCAAGAATGACGTTACCATTATCGGTAATCACACCTTGACGGTATTCAGGATCGCCACCCAATTTTACTAACTCTCGGGCAACAAACGAACGTGCCATCGGGATTACCTCAACTGGCAATGGAAAGGCACCTAAAACCGGCACTTGTTTGCTGTCATCAATAATACAGACAAACTTTTTAGCTACAGCGGCCACAATTTTTTCTCTTGTTAACGCTGCACCACCGCCTTTGATCATATGTTTATGTTTGGTTATTTCATCTGCCCCATCAACATAAATGTCAAAATTGTCTACTGAGTTGAGATCAAACACTTCGATTCCCATTGCCTTCAGTTTTGCCGTTGAATCATCAGAGCTAGAAACCGCACCTTTAATCTTGTGTTTTACTTTTTCCAGTGCGCTTATAAAATAATGCACGGTTGATCCCGTGCCTACACCAATAACACTATCGTCAGTAACAAATTTGATCGCGGCTTCGGCAGCGGCTCGTTTTTTTTCATCTTGAGTCATGTTTGATCCTATTAATTGGCAATGTTAAATACATTCAAAAAATCTGCGCAGAGTATACCGCACTTAGCTCCCACGCGGCTACAAACACTGTATATCTTGATTTGAGGTTATTTAGGTTGAAATAACGCGACTGGGGGTGACTATTTTGTGGACCGGAATATCCCAACTTTCTGTGCTTAAATTGGACGCTTGCTGACAGTCATGGGCGTATCCAATAAGCTGCGGTTTTACCGGAGAGGAGGTTATTTCAGCAAGTGTTCTATCATAAAATCCACCGCCCATACCCAACCTATTGCCAGTTTCATCAAACGCGACTAAAGGCAAAAATATACAATCGAGTTGTGGCACTGCTTTAACTTGTGATGATGAGATAACTGGTTCAGGAATATTAAATCGATTTTTACGCATTTTAGTATCCGCAGCATATCGAATAAATATTAGATAATTCTCACGGGATGGATCTAAAACAGGCAAATAGGTTGTTTTACCATTTTGCCAACACCAATCAATAATGTCGGTACAAGACAACTCTCCGTCTTGGTCAAGGTAAAGTGCAATGTGATTGGCTTGCTCCAGTATTTGGTATTTGATAACAGTCTGAAGCGCGTCTCGACTAGCTAGTTTTTGTTGCTCTGCAGATAGGTTGCGGCGCAATTGACGAAATTGTTTACGTAAATGGGATTTGTTTTCTAACAACGCAAAGACACCTTTGAAAACACAGATTAAGCACAACAATATCTGTTCAGTATACCAATAACTCGGTTCTTTTCTATCAGCTTGGTGAGTAAATTTTAGGATTAAATTTAGTTAAATGATGAGACACAGGTGAAGTTGTGTATTCAGAGCTTAAGATCGATAAATTAAGCGTTTAAAACGAAAATGGTAACCTTAATTACCATTTTCGATAGGGGATATTGTGATTACAGCGAGTAGGTGTCGATGTACAATTTACGCAGTCGATCATGATCAACTTTGGTGGCAACGTCGATTTGCTGGGCGTCTAACCAAAGAGGGCTGGCAGTACTACCTTCTGGTGCTACTGTTGTCTGTCCGCGGTTAAGTGGATCAGTGGAAACTCTGGCATGACCGCGAGTAAATTCAAATAAACTGGGGTCTACTAAATAAGCCAGTGGCATCGCATCATGGAAGAAACAAACACGGTCGTCTCTATCTTGTGAATAAAAGTCCACGTAGAACTGAGATGACTTTTTCACGAATCCACCCAGCTTAGGGTTTTTGATTTCTAATTCATCAAGAAAATCTAACGTGAAAGGCACATCATTAGTCACATCCAAACCAAACATTTTCAGATCCCATGGCGCTGCAAACACTATCTCAGCGGCATACGCATCGTTCCATATGTTAGCTTCAGCTACAGGAGTCACATTACCCTTCACAAAAGCAGCGCCACCCATAATGACCACTCCTTTTACCAAGTTGGGGAGTTCAGGTTCTAAACGCAATGCTAAGGCCAGATTACCTAGCGGGCCAATTGCCACTAAGGTGATTTCACCTGGATGTTGACGAGCCATATCGACAATATATTGGGCTGAGCTGCGAGGATCGAGTTCGCGCTTTGAAGATGGAAAATCGATATTGCCAAAACCATCATCACCATGCACAAAATGCGCATAACCTGACTCAGGACCAACCCAAGGCATACCCACACCCTTGGTTACTGGAATGTCTTGATCAGCTAATTCACATAACGTGAGTGCATTTTGAGCCGACATAGTAACAGGTACGTTTCCGTATACTGTGGTTAATCCCAATACCTCGATATCAGGAGATTGAAAGGCAAAAAATATTGCCATTGCGTCATCAATACCTGGATCGGTATCGAGAATTATTTTATGAGCCATATAATCGTTCTCTTTAATGATAAATTGTGGTTAAGCTTGATGCTGACTGAGGAAAAGATCAACCTCTTCAGTATTCGGAATTGATTGGGCAGCGCCACTACGTGTCACTGCTATTGCTGAAGCTGCGCACGCGCGCACTAACGCATCCTTGGGTTTATGACGTCGACTGTATGCCGCTAGAAAATAACCAATAAAGGTATCACCAGCTGCGGTCGTATCTACTGTTTCAACCGAGAATGCAGGAACTGTGATGGTTTCTTCAGCCAATACAAATCGCACTCCTTGTTTACCTAAGGTAATTAATACCTCTGCATGGGACCATTCGCGACGGAAATATTCTTCCATTTGATCAATATCGTCGACTCCGCTAATTGCAGCTGCTTCCACTTCATTAACAATCAGTAGATCGATACAGTCATGGGGGAGCTGTTTCACTGAATCAGTCATTGGCGCTGGATTAAAAGCCACTTTTAACCCTAACTTTTTAGCCTCTTGAAACACAATGTCTATGGAGCTTGTTTCATTTTGAGTTAGTACCCAAGCAGATTCATCAGCGCCATCAAGGGCTTTGAGAACATCCTGATTTTCAATTTCAAGGTTCGCGCCACCAAATAAAACAATGGCATTTTCACCTGAAGAGGCCACTTGAATTATTGCATGGCCAGTAGGGGAGTCGGTGCACTGCACATATTTGCAGTCAACACCTTGTTTAATCATTGCTTGCTTAAAATGGGCGTCATGTTCGTTAATTTTTCCCACATGCCTAACATCGGAACCCGCTTTCGCTAACGCGATTGACTGGTTTGCTCCCTTACCTCCTAATAATTGTTGATAATCTGTTGAGGATAAGGTTTCACCGGGTTGAACAAAATGATCGACCTGATAAACATGATCAATATTGATTGAACCGAAATTAATAACAGCCATAAAAGTTCCAATTTAGCGCTATGAGATTACAAAGAAATGCGTTTGTACCATAAGTTAACGCTAAAAAGAACAGTTTAACCTGACCATTTGGTCAGCTTTGACGGCCTAAAGGTTATTTTTTAACTATTGATAACTTATTGCTGAAAATTTCTGCACTTCGAGATTGCTAGGCTATCGAGAAAAGATAGACGCAATTTTGTCGAATAAACCTTGAGTTTCCACAAATGGTTGCTCGTTAGCTTGAAACAAACGAACAGATATAGTCGCACCGTGTCCCCAGGGCCACCAAGACAGCATTAAGTCATTTTGCCCATTGTCATCTTTGGTAAGCAATTGTTGTTTTTTCTCGAGAATGCCGAAAAATCCTGCGCGGTGTTTGAGAAACGGATTGGCTTTTTTAAACTGCTTCTTATCCCAAATATGGGGAAAATGTTTTTTGGCTATTGAATAAACGTGCTGTGCATGGTCCACGGAAAACTCAGCGAGAAGACAGCCAAAATGCTCGTCCCACTTCCATTCGATTTGATGGTCTAGGTCGTCAAAAAATTCAGGACAAGCTTCACGCATTGCCTGTTGTTCAGTCGGTGGCACTTTCATCACATTATTATTCTTTTCAACGTTAATTTTAAAAGTTTAGTGGTTTTCACTAAGAAACTGCTAGCGCACTGTATCGGCCAATTCCCTGTGTGCCTGAAGTATTTTGTATAACGCCTGTTTTCCGTCCAATCAACAGTATTAGAATAACCTGCAATTTATGAACCGACAACTTTTATATTCTTATAAAACAATGGGTTGTGAATTTTGGAGGGTGCATAAAAAAGCGAGGTGTCAAATAAATTGACACCTCGCCCTATGAAATTAGAATCTCCCAAAATGCCGCTGTTCGGTGTGGGCCCGTGAACCGAAAGTTCAGGGCGGAAACATCATCACTACCGTAGGCGTCTTGATACTAGCCAAGCTTGCACAATAGTAGTGGAATCAATTTCCAGGTTAAATAGCATCGGCCAGGGACAAAACTGAACTGGCAAACACCCCAGGAGAATTACGAATTTTAGCATAGCGGCGCTAAAATAAAATCGAAAACTGGTAATTCATTTTTAGTTGCTTATAAACTGCACTAAGTGGCGAAATTTCAACACAGTCACCGCTATCAAAATGACAAAGCTTTACTAAAGCCTCATCATGCTCTAGGCAGGCACCTTTGGTAGTGATACGATCTCAAAGCCCTATCTTGTGTCAGTTCTTGAGTGGAAATGGCACTAATGGAAAATAAAGGAAACAAAATTGAATCCATCGCATTTAAATTATGAAGAGTTGTCTACTTTATTGGAACAGCACAATATTCTCACTGATGCATCTGAAGTACATGGCATTTTTTGCGGTATGTTATCGGGTGGAATGGCGTTAGAAAGTCAGGAATGGTCAGTTGCGCTTAATGATTCAATAAATCAAGGTGACGCTTTACCTAATGAGGTTCAAGTGCAATTAACCGCGCTTTACAATGATACCTGCCAACAGTTATTAGAAACCGATTTCACTTTAACCTTATGTATGCCCGATGACTCAGCTCCAATTAACGAAAGAGGCAAAGCATTAATCAATTGGATTCAAGGTTTTATGTTGGGGTTTGGTTTGCACCAAGCTGATTTAACTGCCTGTTCTGCCGACGTGAAAGAAGCGTTAGAAGATTTCTATGAGATTTCTCGTATGGACGAAACCATGCCAGAAAATGAGGAAGCAGAAAAAGCCTTGTTCGAAGTCATCGAATACGTTCGAGTTTCTTGCATGTTATGTTTCAATGAATTGGGTCATTCAGCTGACCAAGCACAAACTGAACCTAAGACGGTACATTGATGTCATCAGAATTAATTAAAGAGTGCACTAAACGCCGACAAATTTTACGTGAGCGAATGTTGCCAAACAGTATTGCCGTCATACCTGCAGCAAACATGGTAACCCGCAGCAATGATACTGAGTTTCCTTTTCGCCAAGACAGTGATTTTCATTATTTGTCAGGCTTTCCAGAAGCCGATGCCTATTTAGTGATTAGTAATAGTCCATTGATGGGCGATGTATTCAGCGCTTTATTTTGTTTACCTAAAGATGAATTAGCAGAAATTTGGCAAGGCAGACGGATTGGAGCCGAGGCGGCACCAGCTGATTATGAAGTCGACATTGCTCACCCCCTAGACGATATCCTAGTAGGTTTAACAAGTTACCTAAATGGTCACGAAAATCTGTATTTCGCTCGCGGTCATCATGGCCCTAGTGATGCGTTAATGGATGAAGTACTCGCCAACTTACGCAATGCACCAAAACAATCGAAAATCGCTCCTAGTTGCGAATTCGATATTCGCTTACTGCTACATGAAATGCGCCTATTTAAATCTGACTTTGAAATTTCAATTATGCGCCAAGCTGCCGAAATTTCTTGTGATGCGCATATCGCCGCAATGAAATACAGCGAAGTGGGCAAAAATGAATTTCATTTAGAAGCCACGATTCATCACCATTTTGCCATGCATGGTGCAAAGTCACCTGCTTACTCAACTATTGTTGGTAGCGGCGACAATGGGTGTATTTTGCATTACACCGAAAATAATTGTGAGCTACAAGACAATAACTTAGTGCTGATCGATGCCGGTGCTGAATTGCAAGGATATGCAGCGGACATTACTCGCACGTTTCCGGTAAATGGTCGATTTAGCGAACCACAAAAAGCGTTATATCAACTGGTGTTGGATGCACAATTGGCGTCTTTTGCCATGTTTAAACCTGGAAGTACCTTCAAAGCCGCATCTGATAAAGCCATTGAAGTCCTCACGAGGGGACTAATTGAATTGGGATTGTTGAGTGGTGACTTAGAAGACAACATTGAACAACAAAATTACCGTCAGTTCTTCATGCATGGACTTGGACATTGGCTTGGCTTGGATGTACATGATGTGGGTAACTATAAAGTGGCAGGTGCAGATCGGGAGTTTGAACCTGGCATGGTTATGACTGTTGAACCTGGTTTGTATGTGTCTGAAACGGCTGAGGTTGATCCTAAATGGAAAGGCATTGGTATTCGTATTGAAGATAATATTGTGATTACCGAAGATGGGTATGAAGTGTTAACCGATAAGGTGCCAAAGACCATTGCAGATATTGAAAATTTGATGGCGAACTAGCAATAATGAACAAAGCTGAACAATCATTTGATTTGGTGATCGCTGGTGGCGGGGCCGTGGGTCTTAGCTTAGCGTTGGCGATTGTGAAACAAAGTCAGCTTAAGGTTGCCGTGATAGAGGCTAATCAGAGCCCTGAAGCGGCGACGCCCCGTTCAGAGTATTCTAGCGGTGACGATTCAAGCTATTTAGATTTGCGCAGTGTTGCTCTTTCTGCCCAGTCAAACCAGATGTTAACCGCGTTAGGCTTAACGGGATTATCTGAATTTGCTTGCCCAATTTCGCATATACATGTGTCAGATCAAGGTCATTTGGGGAGCAGTACCTTAGCTGCGCAAGATTACCAACTGGATGCTTTGGGGCAGGTGATTGAATTACCCGTGTTGGTGAATTTATTGCAAAACGAAATCCACCGATACGCAAAACAAGTTACCTTTTTTTATGGTCAAACAATTGAACAGCTTCATAAATCTTCGGGGCAGATAGATGTAATTCTAGGTGATGAACAACGATTGAGTGCGTCGCTATTGGCAATTGCGGAAGGAGGGAATTCCCCAACTCGCGAAAAATCAGGCATCGAAATTCAGCTCAAAGATTATCAGCAATCAGCGATCGTAGCCAATGTTGCGCTGTATGAAGACCATAACAACACTGCATTCGAACGTTTTACCCAATATGGCCCTTTGGCTTTGTTACCTTTAACGACTCCATTGCAACAAGCCGATTCGTATCGAAGTTCGTTAGTCTGGACGTTGTCGCAAAAGCAATGTGAGGACGTATTGGCGTTAAGCGATGAGGAGTTTATTGCGCGTTTACAAGATGAGTTCGGTTATCGATTAGGGAAAATAAAAGCCGTCGGCAGGCGCAGTGCTTTTCCATTGATTCAAAGTAAAGCGTTACAACACATTCACCATCGCACCGCGTTATTGGGAAATGCTTGCCAAACCTTACATCCCATTGCAGGGCAAGGATTGAACTTGGGGCTAAGAGATGTTGATGAACTTGTGCATATTATATTAGCTGAAGAAACTCTGGATATCGGTCAATATCGAACTCTACAGCGCTACCAACAAAATCGCAAAAATGACCAAGGCCGCTTAATTAGTGCAACGGATTTATTGGTTCATACTTTTTCTAATCTTTATCCTCCGTTAGTTTTAGGGCGTAATCTAGCCCTTGGTATTTTAGATTGTCATCCTAGGATAAAACAAATTTTAGCTCACCATGCCATGGGCTTTCACGGCACATCAGGAAAACTCCATGCAAAATTATGACGTAGCAATTATTGGCGCAGGCATTATTGGCTTAACGGCTGCACTGGCGTTGCAGAATACTGATTTGCGTGTTGTGGTTATCGATTCTGAGCCGGCGGATCAGCCCCTCAGTCAAGATCCAGAGTTACGAGTAAGTGCAATTAATCTTGCTAGTCAGAACATTTTTTGCAATTTAGGGGCTTGGCAAGGCATTTGCGAGCAACGATTGCAGGCTTATCAACACATGCAAGTGTGGGAACAGGATAGTTTTGCCAAAATTGATTTTTGGGCATCGGATATTCAGCAAACACACCTAGGGAGTATTATTGAAAATCAAGCCATCCGCTTAGGTTTGATGCAACAACTCAAACAAGTCGCTAATGTAGAAATTGCGGCTAGTGCCAAAATCGCCAATATTTCCATTGGTCAATCAGAAAGTTTTATTAGTCTAGAAAATGGCAATCATGTCAGCAGTAAACTAGTGGTTGGTGCTGATGGCGCGAATTCGTTGGTGCGTAAAGTGGCAAATTTACCGCTGACTTTTTGGGATTACGATCAGATTGCTATCGTTGCCACTATTGAAACAGAATTCGCGCACGAAAATGTGGCGCGACAAGTGTTTACCCCTGACGGACCTCTGGCGTTGTTGCCATTGTATGAAAAAAACTTGTGCTCAATTGTTTGGTCACAAAGAGTCGAAAAGGCAGAGTCTCTGTTAAAATTGGATGATCGAGCATTTAATCATGCCTTGAGTGCCGCCAGTGACACGCGTTTAGGACAAGTGAAGCTTGTGAGTAAACGAGCCAGTTATCCGTTAAAAATGCGTTATTGTCGCAAGTGGGTGAGTGACCGTATTGTTTTGATTGGAGATGCTGCTCATACCATACATCCTTTAGCAGGGCAGGGCGCAAACTTAGGTATTGCTGATGCAGCTGCATTAGCCGAAGTGCTGGTTGAATTGCAACAGCAAAATAAAGATATAGGTTTGGCTAAAAACCTGCGTTCATTTGAGCGTTGGCGTAAATCAGAAGCACTGCAAATGATTGCCGTCATGGAGAGCTTCAAGCGACTTTTTAGTGGTGCCAACCCGGTGAAAAAGTTGATCAGAGATATAGGGTTATCAGCGACAAATCAGTTATCGCCGTTAAAAAACGATATTATTAAACAAGCAGTTGGAATTGAGGGCAATTTACCTAAGCTGGCAAATATAGATACCAGCTTAGATTCAGCAAGTTAGTACTTATTAATTTGCTGTTTTTATCGGTTATTTAGTTAGTTTTGTAACCACACTTGGTATTCTTCTGAGGCTAGGAATCCGGCAAACGCGGGTTCACTTCCCAAACTCTCAGGAGTAAATTCGTAATACAATCGTTCACTGATCAGATTCAATGTATCAGCTACTCCTTGGTAGTTTTGTTGTTCATTATAAATGGTTAACAAGGTCCAGTAGGGAGGTTCAAAATTTGGCTCAGCATTGACACCTAGGTAGGCATATTTTAATGCTTCATTCATTTCTCCCGCGTTGTAATATAAATTTGCACTCAGCTCGCCAAGGGCTCCATCCATTCCAAAGCGTTTAATGACGTTCTCCATCGCTTGCATGACTTTGACGTTATTCTCAGTCATCACATAATAATCTAGCAGCATAAATTGGGTAGAGGGTAGGTGACCAAAGTATTTGTCTAACAAACTAAGTTGTGCGAGATATTCTTCATCATTAATATTTTGCGCAAGGCCAACACCAGTATCAATCATGACTCGTTGCTTTTTCATATCTTCCGGCATACTTAAAAGCAATTTATAAGCTTCTAGAAATTGCCCTGATTGACGTAAGCTGCCAATTCGTTGGAATTTCTCCACCACATCTTTGTTAATTTTTTCTTTACCAAACATTTTGCCAAAAAAAGAATCATCAGTAGATATCATCAATGCCGTTGCTTGGGTTAAGGAGTCACTAAATTGAGCGCCTTTGCTGGCGATATGGAAATCAAAAACTTTTTGTTCTTCGTTGAGAAATAAAATGAGGTATTCATGCCCACCTGTCGCGTAGTCGATGCGGACAAGGGGGCGCAGGGCTCCTTGCTCGTCAAGCATGCGTATAAAGCTAGAGTTTGATTCTTCATTGAAAAATTGTGCAAAAAGATTATTGATTAAGGTTTTCCGTGTGCGTTCCGCCGAAAATCCACGCACAAAATCATTTATTTCACTTTGTTTGGAAAATAACGCACTGCCAACAATTTGCCCTAAATTTTTCGTGTCGGTCATTTCTCCTAAACTATCTATATCGTGATTATTCAGTGCTTCAGCAAATTTAATGGCGCTCTGTGCGGATTGTTGTGCGAAAACCGAGTTTTCGTTGTTCCCACCCATTTGTTGGGCGTTGCTCAAATTTGAAAATACGCTTAACAGAAGAATGAAAAACGTATTTTTAATAAAAAATGCATATGTTTTTGAGATTGAATCAGTGTTCATAAAATAAGTCCATTTTACGTTTTTAGTTTTAATTTTAGGTGTACCTAATTGAGTTTGCCGATAAAGTTATGCTTTGTACATGACTGAATCGTTTTCAAATATTGTAGACCGTATGCTTTTCGATAAGTTATTTGCCTTAAACGTTTCATAGCAGGGCTTCGCGATAGAGATTGAAGGAAGTCTAGAGTAGCAATATTGTGTTGCGTGTTTTTTGCACATATTATAAATAAAAACGTCTTGGGCTTATATTATTGTGCAAAAAAGAACTTTCTTAAAATTATCCTCTTTCGGAATGGCATCTATTGCATTTAATGGTTTGTCGTTGGAGACCGCGGCAGCACCTGTTACATCAACCAAACTGTCAAAGGTTACTGGCAACGTTCAACCGATTTCAGTGCAAGAGAGAAAGCTGCGTATTGCTGCGGCGCAGAAGCATATGGCAGAACAAAAAATAGATGCCATTATTCTAGAGCCTGGTGCGGCTATGGATTACTTTACTGGAATTCAGTGGTGGCGAAGTGAAAGGCTTACCGGCGTTGTCATTCCTCAAAGCGGTGATATTGCCGTTGTTTGTCCCTTTTTTGAAGAGCCAAGTATTCGTGAGTCTTTAAAACTTGGTGATGATGTTCGAGTTTGGCAAGAGCATGAAAGTCCCTTTGAGCTAATCAAACAGGTTTTGCAAGACCGAGGCATAAGAAAAGGCAAGTTGGGTTTTGAGTCTACGCTTAGATACTTCGTCCTTGATGGCGTAATGGCTTTGCTACCTGATATGAATCACGTCAGCGCCGAACCGGTCACCTTAGCTTGCCGCATGTATAAATCTGCACATGAATTGACGCTTATGCATAAAGCCAATGAAGTGACCTTGATGGCCTATGAACATGTGTTTTCTCAGCTTCAACTGGGCATGACGCAACACGATGTAAAACAATTGATGGACGCTACCCAAGCGCAGCTTGGCGGCACAAATATTTGGTGTTTAGCGCTGTTTAATGAAGCAAGTGCATATCCACATGGCACTGGGCAGTCGCAGGTTATTAAACAAGGCTCAGTCATTTTAATGGACAGCGGTTGCAGTGTTTATGGTTATCAATCAGATATCAGTCGAACCTTGGTTTTTGGCGAAGCATCTAAAAAGCAGCGCGCAGTTTGGGAAACGGTCAAAAAAGGCCAAAAAATAGCATACGAAACCGCTCTAGTTGGCACTGCTGCGGGTAAAGTGGACGACGAGGTGAGAGCGTATTACGAAAAACAAGGTTATGGGCCACTTTACAAGCTACCTGGTTTGTCACACCGAACAGGGCACGGCATCGGCATGGAAGGTCATGAAAGTGTCAACTTTGTTACAGGTGAAACAACGCCACTAAATAAAGGTATGTGCTTGTCGAATGAGCCCGGAATTTATATCCCCGGCGAGTTTGGTGTGCGTTTAGAGGATTGTCTTTACATGGGGGATAAACAAGCCCATTGGTTCACCGAACCCCCTAAATCATTAGACGAACCACTAGGTCGATTAGTCCCGCTTTCGGTTTAATCCACCACTGTAGGACGGGCTTCAGCCCGTTGTTATGTTCCGATGATGCGGGGCTAAAGCCACCGCCTACAGGGTAGGGGAAATCATCTTATTTGTAGCATGGTCTTTAGGCCATGGAAGGTGGTTAACCTCCCACCGAGGTTTGCGTGCAGGTTGTAGCATGGTCTT
>NZ_JAHKPT010000009.1:137208-155155 GCF_018860635.1 Aliiglaciecola lipolytica | reverse complement strand
TGGTCTTTAGGCCATGGGAGGTGGTTAACCTCCCAACGATGATTGCGCGCAGGTTGTAGCATGGTCTTTAGGCCATGAAATTCCCCTAACGCGGGGCTAAAGCCACCGCCTACAGGGTAGGGGAAATCATCTTATTTGTAGCATGGTCTTTAGGCCATGGAAGGTGGTTAACCTCCCACCGATGATTGCGCGCAGGTTGTAGCATGGTCTTTAGGCCATGGAATTCCCCTAACGCGGGGCTAAAGCCACCGCCTACAGGGTGGATTTTGCGCGGGGCTTACGATTTCAACCTGGCCATGATGAAATCGGCTAAGGCGCGACTAATTTGCGGGTGTTGGGTATCGAGGTTGAATAGGCATATTTTGATTTTGCCTAATTGTGGCAACGACTTATGGCGAATTTCCTGTAAGGCACTGGGTAAACTAGACCTTGCTAACGCGGTGATGCCTAAACCTTGTTGTATTGCTGCTATCAACCCATAAAGATCGGCATTGGTATAGGTGATTCGCCAGCTGGTGGTTTGTTGTTTAAGTTTTTCAATTACACGGGAGCGATAAACACAGCCATCTGGAGCTAAAACCAGTGCTACTTTGTTAGCGCTTATGGCTTTATTTGCATCGCCCACCCAAATTAACTCATCTTCTAACACCACTTCACCTTCGGTTTGTTGATCTGGATGCACTAGTGCCAGCACTAAATCAAAGTCACGGTGATTTTTATCATTGAGTAAACTACGGCTCAGTTCAGAGGTGACTTCTAGGGCGACATCTGGATATTGTTTACTGAATTCTCCGATGATACTGGGGAGTAGGGTAGTAGCAAATTCGCTAGGTATGCCTAGTCGCAGTCGGCCTCGTAAAGACGATTGTTCGAATTGACGGAATATGTCGTCGTTGATACTCAGCATGGTTCTAGCTTGTTGCAATAGCGCCTGACCATCTTGGTTGACTAACTGGCGCTGGCCAATTTTATCAAATAGGCGACGTCCAAGTTGTTCTTCTAATTTCTTAATTTGTAAACTGATTGCCGGCTGCGAACGGCCCAGCATGTCACCCGCTTTAGCGAAGCCGCCTAGCTCTACGACAGTTACAAAAGTACGCAATTGGTCTAAAGACAGTTGTCTCATAAAAGATATTCAGCTTATAAATTCATTA
This sequence comes from Aliiglaciecola lipolytica, assembly GCF_018860635.1. Taxonomy (GTDB): domain Bacteria; phylum Pseudomonadota; class Gammaproteobacteria; order Enterobacterales; family Alteromonadaceae; genus Aliiglaciecola; species Aliiglaciecola lipolytica_A. Next base: position 154,001 of record NZ_JAHKPT010000009.1, on the reverse strand, counting down.
GGATTACTAATTTAAGTAATTTAATACATTTAAAAAAATTATGTAAGCATTTGAATTATCAATTTGTCCCAGCGCCGAGTGATTTCTATACTGCTAATTCTAAGTGACGCAATCAGGTGAAGGTAAATGACCAACAAAACAGTTTTACACCCCAAGCATATTGAAGCTGGCGCAAAAATGGTGGACTTCCATGGCTGGGAAATGCCGATTAATTATGGTTCACAAATTGAAGAACATCATGCAGTGAGAAAAGATGCTGGCATGTTCGATGTGTCGCATATGACGATTGTGGATGTAAAAGGCAGTGAAGCTAAAGGCTATTTACGCAAACTATTGGCTAATGATGTAGCCAAATTGACCGAAAAAGGTAAAGCCCTTTACAGCGGTATGTTAAATGAAGAAGGCGGTGTGGTAGATGATTTGATTGTTTATCACTTCGATGAAACAAATTATCGCTTGGTTGTTAACTCAGCCACTCGTGAAAAAGACATGGATTGGTTGAACAGCGTAGCTGATGGTTTTGAGGTTACTATTACTGAAATCCCTGATTATGCAATGATCGCTGTGCAAGGCCCGAACGCTAAACAAAAAGCCGCGACTTTGTTTTCAGACGCACAAAAAGAGGCTGTTGCTGGAATGAAGCCGTTTTTTGGTGTGCAAGCAGAAGATTTGTTTATCGCTACGACCGGTTATACTGGCGAAGCGGGTTACGAAATTATGGTGCCTAACGAAATGGCGGGTGATTTCTGGCAACGTCTGATCGAAGCTGGTGTTGCTCCATGCGGCTTAGGTGCTCGTGATACCTTGCGTTTGGAAGCAGGTATGAATTTATATGGCCAAGACATGGACGAAACGATTTCTCCGCTAGCCGCAAACATGGCTTGGACTATAACTTGGGAACCAGCAGATCGTGATTTCATGGGCCGTAAAGCACTTGAAACACAGAAGGCTGAAGGCACTCAGAAGTTAGTGGGCTTGGTGATGACTGACAAAGGTGTTTTGCGCACAGGTCAAAAAGTGAAGGTGTCTGAAGGGGAAGGCGTGATTACTTCCGGTACATTTTCTCCAACCCTAGGACACAGTATTGCCATGGCAAGATTGCCTGCTACTGCAGATACCACCGCTGAAGTAGAAATGCGTAAAAAGTGGGTAACCGTTAACATCGTTAAACCTAGCTTTGTTAGAAACGGAAAAAGTGTTCTTTAAAAAGGTGAGATAACATCACCTTAAATGAAATTTCGATTAAGTAGTTTAATAAAAACCAATATTTAGGAACGATTATGAGCAACATTCCATCAGAATTACGTTATGCATCAACTCACGAATGGGTTAGACCTGAAAGTGATGGCACTTTTACCGTCGGGATCACTGAGCATGCTCAAGAGCTTTTGGGTGATATGGTATTTGTTGAGTTGCCAGAAGTTGGCGACGCGGTAGGCGCTGGAGACGACGTAGCTGTAGCTGAGTCAGTAAAAGCAGCTTCTGATGTTTATGCACCTATCACAGGAACGATCGTAGCCATTAACGAAGATTTGGAAAACACACCAGAACTTGTTAATAGTGACGCTTTTGGCGACGGTTGGTTGTTCCGCATAGAAGCTGAAGATCCAGCTGAAGTGGAATCTTTGTTAGATGCTGAAGGTTACTCAAACAGTATCGACGAAGACTAATACTCGTTATCAGTAGAATGCTCGCAACTGTAATTATTCGTAATTACAGGTGGCGAGTATTATCTATTGATAGCAAACAAGTTGTATTGAATTCAAATATATAGAGAGCTTTTGCATTTCTATTTCCAGTATCACATTGTTCAAATTAAAGGCACTCATTCATGGCTAATACTCCGTTTTCACTCGCTCAGTTAGAACAGACCGAAGATTTTGTAAGGCGTCATATTGGCCCAAGCGAAAGCGAAATGGCAGAAATGCTCGAATTTGTTGGCGCTGAGTCATTAGACGACTTGATGAAGCAGACTGTTCCTGCTGGGATCCGTTTACCAGAATCCTTAAACATTGGCGACAGCATAACCGAAGTACAAGCATTACAAGAGCTCAAGCAAATTGCGAGTAAGAATCAGATTAAACGCAGTTTTATCGGCATGGGTTATAACGATACCATCACGCCAAATGTGATTTTACGTAATGTATTGGAAAATCCAGGTTGGTACACGGCATATACGCCTTATCAGCCTGAAATCGCCCAAGGTCGTTTAGAGGCGCTGTTGAACTATCAACAAGTGACAATTGATTTAACCGGATTAGAACTTGCTTCTGCCTCTTTATTAGATGAAGCAACAGCCGCTGCAGAAGCCATGGGGCTTGCCAAGCGTGTATCTAAAAACCGTAAAGCCAATAGCTTTTTTGTGGCAGACGACGTGCATCCACAAACGTTGGACGTCATTAAAACCCGAGCAGAAATGTTTGGTTTTGACGTAATTGTTGGAAAAGACGCAGAAGCGGCTTCTCACAATATATTTGGTGCGTTATTACAGTATCCAGGCACCACGGGTGAAGTGAAAGATCTCACCGATATCATCAGTGCATTACATGAAAACAAAGCCATAGTAGCCGTTGCGGCAGACATTATGAGCTTAGTCTTACTAAAATCACCAGGTGATATGGGCGCGGATGTGGTTCTAGGTTCTGCTCAACGTTTTGGCGTTCCAATGGGCTACGGTGGTCCACATGCCGCCTTTTTTGCCACTCGCGATGCTTATAAACGCTCGCTACCTGGCCGCATCATTGGTGTATCTAAAGATACTCGCGGACGTCCTGCACTGCGCATGGCGTTGCAAACCCGTGAACAACATATTCGCCGCGAAAAAGCTAACTCAAACATTTGTACAGCTCAAGTATTGCTTGCAAACATGGCCTCGTTCTACGCGGTTTATCATGGTCCTAAAGGTCTGAAAACCATTGCCACTCGGATTAATCGTTTTGCCGATTTATTAGCTGCAGCATTGACCCGTCATGGTTATGCGTTAAAGCATAATAGCTGGTTCGACACCATCACTGTGTTAGTTGAAGACAAAGACGCCCTTATTGCTCGTGCTGCACAAGCGGGTATGAATTTACGTTCAGATCTAGCTGCAAACGAAGTGGGAATTTCTGTTGATGAAACCACCACCCGTCACGACTTAAAAGCGCTTATCGATTTATTCTGTGGTGATACTCATGGTTTCAATATTGAAATGATGGACGCAGAAATTACCACCCAAGGTTCGAAATCATTACCCACGCATTTACTGCGCACTGATGAGATTTTAACTAACCCAGTGTTTAACTCTTATCACTCAGAAACCGAAATGTTGCGTTATATTAAATCTTTGGAAGACAAAGATTTAGCCTTAAACCATTCAATGATAAGCCTTGGTTCATGTACCATGAAATTGAATGCAACTGCGGAGATGATCCCGGTAACTTGGCCAGAATTTGGCAAACTGCATCCATTTGCGCCAATTGAACAGGCGCAAGGTTACAAGCAGATGATTGACGAGCTAAGCGATTGGTTAATTAATATCACCGGGTACGATGCGATGTCGATGCAACCTAACTCTGGTGCGCAAGGTGAATATGCTGGCCTAATCGCCATCAAAAATTACCATGAAAGTCGTGGGGAAGGGCACAGAAACGTATGTTTAATTCCAAGCTCAGCCCACGGAACTAACCCTGCTTCAGCGCAAATGGTGAGCTTGAAAGTAGTGGTGGTTAACTGCGATAAAAACGGTAATGTCGATTTAGCTGACTTGCGCAAGAAAGCCGAAGAAGTGGCTGAAAATCTGTCTTGTGCAATGATCACCTACCCATCTACGCACGGTGTTTACGAAGAAACCATCAAAGAAATGTGTGACATTGTGCACGAGTTTGGTGGTCAGGTTTACATGGACGGCGCTAATATGAATGCCCAAGTTGGGGTAACCTCACCGGGATTAATTGGTGGTGATGTGTCGCACTTAAACTTGCACAAAACCTTCTGTATTCCACACGGTGGCGGTGGCCCTGGTATGGGACCTATCGGCGTAAAAGCCCACTTAGCCCCATTTTTGCCGAATCACAAAGTAGTCGATACCGGTAATACCACTGCTGGAAACGGCGCTGTTTCAGCCGCGCCGTGGGGAAGTGCATCGATTCTGCCAATCAGCTATATGTACATCAAAATGATGGGCAGCGAAGGCCTCAAAAAAGCCACCGAAGTGGCAATGCTAAATGCCAACTACGTAGCCCAGAAACTCGAAGGGCATTATCCAGTGCTTTACAAAGGTCGTAACAATCGTGTTGCTCACGAATGTATTATCGACCTGCGTCCAGCTAAGGAAACCTCAGGTGTAACTGAAATGGATGTGGCTAAACGCCTAAACGACTACGGTTTCCACGCGCCAACTATGAGCTTCCCAGTAGCTGGTACGCTGATGATCGAACCAACAGAATCTGAAGCAAAAGCAGAACTAGACCGCTTCATCGAAGCCATGATCTGCATACGCGCTGAAATGGCAAAAGTGGAAAGCGGCGAATGGGATGCAACCGACAACCCACTACATAACGCCCCCCACACCCTAGACGACATCTGCGACAGCGACTGGAATCGTGCCTACGACCGACAAACTGCCGCATACCCAGTACCGTCAGTGGCTAGAAATAAATTCTGGCCAAGCGTTAACCGCATCGACGATGTATATGGAGATCGCAACTTGATCTGCTCATGCCCAAGCATTGAGACCTATATGGAAGATTGATTTTTTTGACTAACTGCAATTAAAATTGTGAATGTCTAAATGTGAAAAGGCGAGCCAGAGATGGTTCGCCTTTTTTTGGTTATTAACTTAGAGCATTACGCACCCGTTAATTGCGTGAGAATGTGAGAGAAAGTGATATATAAGTTGGTATTGAGCGAATAGCAGAAAGTAGCGTCTCCAACACGGGCTTGAAAGTCAGAGAGAAGTGGTGTTTTTTTTATCACTCTGCTATGCGAATGCAAGGAGTTTGGTAATTTATGGCAACAGAGGTGGTAATTCCGCAGATAAATTATTTAGACAGTATGGGAGTTGGGATGAAGTGTTAGAAGCAATGTCTCGGACAAGTGAAACTTATAATAAATTATCGGGAAATTGATCAATATGCTAAAACTCGATTATTGGTTAAGAAGGTGGCAAAGAGTATCTCTTGACCCAACAAATGGGAAGTGCTGGTTAAATTGGCTTCCATCAAAATACCTGTCATTGTGCGGCTGGGCATATAAGTATCGTGGGACATGGTATTCATTGTATTGTTACAACAATTCAGCAGTTTTTCGAGCTGGTTCCAGATATTGGAATATCTCGGAAAAGATTTATGCCCAAAATATTCGAATAAAAAACATTCGCAAATTCTGTTTATTTGAAGATAATTCTTTATTGTTTTCTATTGAATATAATTCACTGGACAGGGCAAGTGATCCGACTTTCGATAACCTAGATTTGGAAGCTAAAGATTTCTTTTATTGGACAACAAAACTAGTCAATGACAAGCGTTTTATGAATAAATTGCTTAGAATCAAGAATCAAGAATCAAGAATCAAGAATCAAGAATCAAGGGGGGCGGAACGAATTAGTCGTGATAGATAAATTACATGGACAGCCACAAATCAGCGTCTCAGTTACTCCTTATTATCACTGCATTTTATCTTAAATAGCCAATGCAAAAGTCGGCTAGCTTAAGCACAGCATACCGACCTCTGATTAAAGGGGGGGGGGTTAATAAAATAGATTACTTTGAGTTAACTATTGCAGGTATGTATGAGTTTCCTTTATGTTATTAGTTCTATGGGGTTCTACTAGGGTTATGGACCTAGAGTAAATAAATGGATAAGGGAAGGGTATGGATCAGGTGTTAAAAACAACAATAAAAATGGTGGATTCATCACGACGTCAGTTTCTTACAACGTCAGGTAAATTAGGAGCAGTTCTCATTGCATCGAGTTTAAGCGCTGGCACAGCAGCTTATGGGAAAACAAAGCCAAGTACGTCGATAACTGATTTATCAGCGGCAGCCCTTTCTAAAGCGATTAAAAACCGGCAAGTTAGTTGCGTTGAGGTGATGCAGGCATATCTGGCGAGAATTGATAAGTATAATCCTATTTACAATGCCATCGTCAGCTTGCAAGACTATGATAGCCTTATTGTTCAAGCGAGAGCAGCAGATGCCGCTTTGGCCAAAGGTGAGTATTATGGCTGGATGCACGGTATGCCACATGCCGTAAAAGACCTTTCCGATGTTAAGGGAATCGTGACCACAAGTGGCTCACCAATTCTTAGTAATAATATCGCCAAAGCAGACACCATTTTTGTTGAAAGATTACGTCAACAAGGTGCTATTTTTATAGGTAAAACCAATGTTCCAGAGTTTGGTTTAGGCTCACAGTCTTACAACAGCGTATTTGGCGTAACGCGCAATGCTTATAACCCTGAGCTTTGTGCTGGTGGAAGTAGTGGTGGAGCAGCAAGTGCTTTAGCCATGCAAATGCTTCCTGTTACCGATGGTAGCGATATGATGGGCTCGTTAAGAAATCCAGCCGCTTACAATAATATTATTGGTTTCCGACCGAGCCAAGGGCGAATACCTTACAAAGATAAGAATGGATTTTATCAGCAGCTTGGTTATGAAGGACCTATGGGCCGCAATGTAGAAGATACCCGCCTCTTGCTCAATACTATGGCAGGCTACGACGCTCGTGTGCCCCTAAGCTTGCGTGATTCAATACCTGCCAGTCGTCCTGCTAACTTGTCAGAGTTTAAAATTGGTTGGATGGGAGATTATGATGGGCACCTAGAAATGGAGTCGGGCATTCTTGACATGTGCACATCGGCATTATCTTCCCTTAACAGCGAAGGGTTGATAGTGGAAAGCTGTATTCCAGATTATGATTTCAATCGCTTATGGCAAACGTGGTTAACTTTGCGTCACTGGACAATTGCTGGCGGTGCTAAAGGGCTCTATGACAATGCGGAACTGCGCAAATTAATGAAACCTGAAGCTATTTGGGAAGTGGAAGGTGGATTAGATATCACTGGCTTAGAGGTTTACAAGGCAGGAATTGCCCGCACAGATTGGTACAATTCATTATCAACGCTATTTAAGCAATATGACTTCTTAGCGCTGCCGTCTGCTCAGGTGTTTGCTTTTGATGCACAACTGCACTGGCCGAAGAAAATTAATGATAAATCAATGGAGAGTTACCACCATTGGATGGAAGTCGTTGTCGGCGGCACCTTGTCTGGTTGTCCTGTGATAAATCTACCGGTTGGATTTGACGCTCAAGGCCGTGCCATGGGTATGCAAGTCATGGCACCAATGGGCGAAGATGCCAAACTACTTGATTTCGCTGCTGCATATGAAGCGCAAACTGACTATTTGTCGATACGGCCAGAAGTATCTTGAGCTAAGTACTGAGCTTCCCTTTAACCTTCTAGGATTGGATGAACTCATTTGGCAGGATATATTTTTAACGTTTGAAACTAATTTTAATGTAGCTACCAGACAATCAGACACATTAAACCAATACAAACGAAAACGTCGACAAATGAGTTCTTCAGGCCAACTTCTTTCTTAAGAATGACTTATTATATGGACAGTTATATTCATTTGAATCCAAAGTTTCGTTCTCGTGGGGCTTTGTTTATTCGGTTCTAATGCCAATTTCATTAGTGCGAACATTGTGACTCTGCTTTAAAAGGTTGCCTTGCCTGCTCGTCTTTTTCATACACTTAATAAGTCAACTATGTTGTGTAATGGTCTAATTATTCAAAGCACTTTGTTGGAGGCATGATACCTAAAACCAACTACGCAAAAATCAAGAAGTACTCAGCCGAATATAAACTAGAATGTGTTGAGTTAATCACTGCTCAAGGGTATCCATGCACCCATGCTTCTTTAGTAAATTGATTTCATCTTTCATAAATCCAAGTAAAAAATAATTATATTAAAATTGTACTATTTTTTGCCGTGCTCTCGTCTTTCTCTTTCACGGTCTCGCTCTTGCTGCCTTTGTCGCTCACGTTCTCTTTCCAACTGGCGTTCGGTTTCACGTTGTCTCTCACGCGCCCGCTCCCGTTCTGCGGCCAATTCGGCGTCAGTTTTTCGTTCACCACGAAGCCAAGGACGTTTATGTTGTTCTTCAAATTCCGAATCAACACGAATTTTATTTTCTTCAACCCAACGATATAAGTTCTCATTCGAAAAAACATAATTAGCGATAGGTTCGTCTGCAAGCGGACCATTATACCTGCCAGCTTCTGTTTCTAATGGGGGACTATACGTACCATCATTATATTCAATATAGATTACGTAACGGTAAGAGCCAGATCGCTCTGTGCGAATTGTTCCGATAGCGGGAGTTGCAGGGTCTTCATACATAAATTTAAATCCTGCTTGAATTAACATTTGTTCCGCTTCTTCAAATGGTATTGCCATATCTAACGCTCCCTAGTTGGAATTTTTGTATCTGCTTTAGCTAAGGGTACTTTTATTGTTCGCTCCCATTTAAATGTAGATTGAGTATAGTGTTTGTCAGCTTCACGCAGCGGAGGATACTTAATTTTTTGTTTTCCATTAAGATCACGAGCCGGCGCGTTCGGTCCAAATATATCTGCTGGCAAAAACACTGGCGCACCGGGGTCGGTAATATAGAATTGTTGGTTCATCATCGGAGTCAGATCGCGACTGAATAAAGTGGCAATAGTGACTTCAATGGTTACTACAAATTCAAGTTCATCTGAAATATCTGGTAACTCCCAAATCCCTTGACATGCTAGCGGCATATCGGAGGTTGCGCGCTGAGGTAGTTTTGCATTTACCGGAGCACTAGTATAATCGTCGTACTCTATTCCCCCACTTAACATAGACATTCGAATACTGTGTTTGGTGGCAAATTCATTTGAATCTGAGCGCACCATGTAGTCGGTTAATTCCATGGAGTTACTATGCGAATAATCTGCGGATATTGCACCACCGGCGGTAGCATCTGTTCCAAACATTCCTAGGTTAAACGAATAGCTAACAGAGCTAGATGTTGACGTACTTCCCCTTTGAGTATCGGTCAATGGGGCGTGAGTTACTAGTCTAGCTTTATCACTGTCCTTGAACTGCATTGAGACGTCAATTTTTTCGATAAAAGGCCTCGTTAAATGAAACCAATTCGGAAGATCTTCGCCGCGTCTTCCAGTTTTTTCCTGAACTCCCCACAGAATTTCTATTTGGTCACCGGCAGTTGGATTGCCATTATTCATAGCCTCTCCGGTTGCTGAAGGTTGGCCAGGAACTACTCTTGTGCCGTCGGTTTCACAGGTAAATACTTTTATAGGTGACCCTAATTGTCCTGGAGCGATTAAAGGAGTAAAGCGCCAAAGCTGGCATTTCAGATCAAACAATACTATTGGTGTGAGTTTGAAGTTGGCAATATGTTTACGAGTTAATTGATCGTCGGAAACTACTGTAAGTTCTTTGTTATATACGTGACTTTCAATGGGATCTGTTGGCATTGCACCGACCCACTTATAACTATAATAGGACGCATCATTAGAAGGGAGGCTCATTATACTTCCTTGTTGAACAAAAAATGAACACTAAGGTTAGTATAAATTTTGGGCCTAAACAACGTAATTATTAAGTCAATTTCGTAAAGCGTGGGATTTAAAATAGTTAAATAGAAAGAGTCTATCAATCGTAAGCGGCGAGAAAAGACTGAGTTATAAATATCAACTAGGCAGCGAACTATAAAACCTTAGACAGTAACTAGAGGATATTAAGCGCCGTAATTAACATGAACCGAATTAACATGGACAGCCACAAACTAAACTCTTAGGAAAATAGAATCACCTATGCTTTAGTCTGCGTAATTCAAGGCGTGAATGATGCCTCTGGCAAGGAAGCGACAAATTAACCTATCCGATACCCCATATTATCATTGCGTATCCCGCTGTGTTCGATGGGCTTTTTGTGGTCTGCGAGGTCAGATCCGTTGAACACAACTTATATGGACAGTCATCTTAATTTGAGTCCAAAGTTTCGTTCTTGTGGGCTGTGTTTATTCGATTCTAATGCCAATTTCATTAGTGCGAACATTGTAACTCTACGTTAAAAGGTTGCCTTGCCTGCACGTCTTTTTCAGACACTTAATAAGTCAACTATGTTGAGAAGATTGCTTAGCTGTGAGGGAGGGTAATCATGATGGCTTTTGCGGTATTAACATGGCTGTCCAATTAAATGCTTCCTAGAGTTATTTAGGTCGGTTGTTTCCGAATATTCTGCAAAGCTATCTATTGACTCATTTGGTGATTATTTAGGCATAAGGTTACACATGCCTAAATTTGTATTAATGATAAAAGGTACCTGTGCATTTTAACTCGGTTGATACCCTAAATCCTTCATATAGAGTATTGATTTTTTCCATTTTATCTAATGGCTTTCACAATAAAAAAGATTCCACTGTATTGCCGACATATCAAAACTTATTGGCACAAATTGTTCATGTTTTAGTATTAGAAACGAAGATTTTACTAATCTAATAGAAAATACAATAGCGTAGCTAGAAGAATAAACCTTAATAACTCAAATCTTCATATGCCAGAGGCCGGCTATTAAGTAAGTCTCTGCGCTTTTTCCAGTTTGGTATATGTTTATTCATAAACAGGATTATCAAGGCACATATTGCAAGATCGAATGACATTATTTGTTTGATTCAATTGCCCATTTGCAAAGGATGAGAATATCGCAAAAATTTTGTCATTTACAAATTTAAACTTCATTCCTTTGAACATTGTTATTCCGAGCTATCTGTAGCTGACATCATTCTCCCATACAGCATTTTGTCCTTGTCGTTGATATCCCCGCGGGCACATTTTGCTGTGACCCCAGGGCCTACTCGTAATGTTAAGTTACCTAGGTTTAATGGCTTCCCACAGCAGGAACAGCTCAATTTTGGGTTTGCCACTTGGCCACATTCGGTGTGTACATATTCCACAGGAACACCGTCAGCATCACACATCCATTTGTCACCCCATTGCGAGAGGGTGATCAACACAGGATATAGATCTAGACCTTTTTCAGTTAGGCGATATTCAAAACGATTGTAATTCTCGTCGTACAGATGTTTATACACCAAGTCTTCTTCTATTAATCTGCTCAGCCTATCGCTGAGGCGATGTTTAGTGATGCCCAATGATTTCTGGATATCGGAAAAGCGTCTTAGTCCCAGGAAAAGCTGACGGACAATCAATAAGGTCCAACGATCGCCAAACACTGAAGACGCTTTGGCAATAGAACAAGTTTGAGTGTTGATGTCGTCCCAACGCATAAAAGTGTTAACCCAATAAATAAATTATTCATATATTTTACTTGACAGGTTCTATTTTGCAACCTTATATTAAGGTTCCAAAATGAAACCTTTAAGGTGCCTAGGAGGCGATATGAAAAAATTAATCAAATTCAGTTTGGTAGCAATAATCTTGCTTACAGCTATAACTGTTCGAGCCAGCGACAGGATGAGTCAAACAGAATTAAAATTGTCAGCTTTGCAACTGTGCAGGCAGGCGGCAGTTGATACTTACGGTGTAGATGCAATTGTTTCGGTACGAAAACGAGTAGAGTGGCAACGAGACACCAGTCGTCGCTTATGGTTCGACGGACTTCGGGCTAGCGTTAGAATGGTACTTCGGTTAGATGAGGTTCATCTGGCGCGGGTAATGTGTTTAGTTGATCAGCAGCAGCGTATGTTGCTTACGGTAGTGAAGGTTAGTCCTGACGGTGAAAGCGGGCTGTTAGCTACCAGTAAGATTAAATCAAAGTATTTAAAGAATTAAACACACATTATCAAAGTCCAAGTAATCAACGAATAATAATCAAAATAATCAAGACACCCATTGCAAGACCGAATGAAATCAATTGCTTGATTCAATTGCTGGTTTGCTAATGATGGAGTCTTGATTATTCTTTATGAACAAATTTTGGATTATCACCAGATTTTTAAAAGTAGTCAGCCCTAGCCTGAAAGCCTATTTAATTGCGGTTTCAGTTTAATGGAATGACCTGCGAATCTAAAGAATCTGTTATATCTCAACTTATCTGCCTATCCATCTAGGTCATGACACTACCAAACTTTCTACGGCTAATTTCGCTGTTAGGTTACATGCTTGTAATCCAAATGAATAAGGGCACAGTCTTAAGGTGTGAGTATACGATACATCGCGAATGCGGTTGTTTGCTTGACTCTCGCGGCTTGCAGGCAGCTGTTTTTAACTAAGCTGGTAAAGGGATAGTCGTCAATTTCTTACAACATTTAACATGGACAGCCACAAACTAGACTATGAGAAAAATAGAATCACCTATGCTTTAGTCTGCGTAATTCAAGGAGTGAGCAATGTCACTGGCAAGGAAGCGACAAATTAGTCTACCAGATAGCCCATATTATCATTGCGTATTCCGCTGTGTTTGATGGGCTTTTTGTGGTCTGCGAGGTCAGATCCGTTGAAAACAACTTATATGGACAGTCATCTTAATTTGAGTCCAAAGCAGACGTTTTATCCGCTCTGGTCGCGCAAATTTTTAGTCACGAAACAATATTTCACTCAATTTAAACCTGCACAGCAAACAAGCCAGCAAGCACAAAGCTCAAAAAGTAGCACCTGTTGCATAGAATAGTGCTGTCAACTACTCTTAATCTTAAAAAAGGGGATACACCGTGAAGACACACTTTTCGAAAAATGCCTTTAAAAGAATACGTTTGTTGACCATTGGTGGCTTGGCGTTTTTGACGGTGGCTTGCGTTGCTTCTAAAAACGAAGACGTCTCCCCAGTTAGCACTTCCGAAAACGTTCCAGATATTTCATGGCCGCAGGAAGAATGGGAATACTCTTCCCTCGCAGCGGAAGGTTTCAATCCCGAGCCCGTTAATCAGTTCATCGAAGATCTGGTAGCCGGAAAATACGGCCGGGTTGATCATTTTCTACTCATACGACACGGCCGTATCGTCGCCGAAAAAAAGATCGAGAGGGACTATGCCGCGTTGGCGTCTAGCCTTGATCCAGATGAGCGATTAACGCCAAACTTTAGCAATCCAATCTATAATTACGATAATCCTGAACTGCACCCTTATTATCAGGGAACCGATCTGCATACTGTCCAGTCAGTCACGAAAAGCATTAATTCCGCTGCATTTGGTATCGCTGTCGACGAAGGATTTATCGAAGGAACCGATACATTGGCATTGTCCTTCTTAAATGACTATGAATTTGATAAGTCTGACCCGCGCAAAGCGCGAATTACGATTGGTGATCTCCTGACCATGCGTAGCGGTATCGCGTGGGATGATGAGAATGGTTTCGGCTCTGAAACCGACAGTACTTACGCCCTTGAAAACTCCGAGAATTGGATCCAGTTCATCCTTGACCAACCTATGTATGCAGAGCCCGGCACAGTCTTCCAATATAATGATGGCGTGAGCGTTCTTCTTGGAAAAATCCTGCACGAAGCGACTGGTCAACGCGTCGACGCTTGGGCGAAGGAAAAGCTCTTCAGCCCAATTGGTATCGATAAGTTTCATTGGAAAATCACGCCCGATAACGAGGCCGATACTGAAGGTGGACTTTACCTGACAGCACATGACATGGCGCGGATTGGCTATCTTTACTTGCGAAATGGGTTATGGGACGGCGAGAGAGTCATATCTGAAGAATGGGTTCGCAGTTCTGTAACACCTTATAATGCGGATGCCTCGAGCAAGGCGAGCGATAATTCCACTGAATACGGCTATCAATGGTGGATACCCAATCAAACAAACGGAAGCACTACGGTTTTCGGAGGGTATGGACTTGGGGGACAGCGGATCATGGTATTCCCTGAATACGACATCGTTGCTGTGTTTCAGGGGTGGGACCCTGCCGCCGAGTATTGGAAAGCCAGTTACGCCTTCCAAACGATTGTATTGCCAGCGTCTCTCAAAAAAAACGAATAGATTGAAAGACTACCAAGTGGGGATAAAGCTGATTTTCTATATTGCTACGATCGGCGTGTCTCCTGATACAACAATAAAGATTGCAAGTAGCTTGCAACGAATTACACAGAATTACATGGACCGTCACAAACGAGACTATGAAGAGCTGCGGGGTCAGGTTCGTTGAAAAAAACTTGTTATGTACAGTCATATTAATTTGAGGCTAAAGCCTCGTTCTCGCGTAAGCACTAAAATCAAAAAATTGGTTTCTTCTATGGTGTTTTGCCGTGCTAACTTAGTGGACAGACTCATTAAATAACTACAGTGGAAGTTCCGCGTATGACTTTGAAAATGCCGATATCTGGAGCCAATTTGTGCTCAGCTAGCCAATGGAAATGGAACCTGGAAAGTTGTTTGAGTATAACAATGGGGCAAGCGCTCTTCTAGGTAAAATCTTTGGCGTAGCAACGGGAAAAAGATTGTGTAAATGGGCCGCGGAAAAGCTATTCGGACCTATTGGTATCGCGTCTTATCATTGGAATATTATGCCAGATAAAGAAGTCGACCGCTTGGGATGGCTTTATCTCTCAGCTCATGATCTAGCGCGGGTTGGACTTATGATGTTGCGCAATAGCAAGTGGAAAAGTATTGTAAGTGAGAATTGTGTTCGCCAAACAACAACGAGACATGTGGTTGATACTTCACCAGATAACGGTGAAAGTAATAGGGGGTATGGATATCGGTGGACACCTGGAAATGTAAAGGCTGTACCCTTTTGCTTTTTCTGCCTATGGTTTTGGTGGTCCGCGTCTCACAGTAATTCCCTCACTCGATACCATCATCTATGAATGTTAATTGCACAAATCTTGGATTTTACAAGGCATATAAGTTAACGGCGGGGCAGGTTTAACTCTACAGTTTGGTGATTATAAAAATGCTTGGAAAGGTCACTTCTAGCAGCGGATTTTCACTTTCCAACTATTTGAAAATAGGCCAGCGCAGTCTGGCCTATATGGTGAGGCTAAATTTTCGTTTCGAAAATTTGTTTTCCGTCTTTCACCCGTTTTATGGTAATCGTCGAAGCATCGATTGTTTGGCCATCTTTATAAAGGGGGATTACTAGATCCCAAGCCACATCAACGCCCAGAGAGACATAATGATAAGGAACTTCGCTTTGATCATCGTTTTCTACTTCTAAATAACCTGGGTCATTAACAAAAAATGTATTTTTCGGGTTGTTGTCAATGATCACCTGCCAGTCTCCCATCTGTCGCGTAAAGACTTTGGGAGCAACGGATTTGATAATTCGTGAACGCACTAGTTCTGCATTGACCGCTTCACCTTTGTCATATTTTAAGTTGATATTTAAAATCGCTATGCGTTGGTAATTTGCAGGCTTTGCCATCGGTTTATGCTGTTTTGCGGGTTCAAATTTAGGTGTTTCGATTGGCATCTGGCTAATCGTTTGCGCTAATGGCGAGGTACTCAATAAAGCCGTTAAAATCAGTAATAGATATCTCATGTTATATTCCTTTATTAGGGACGATTCCAATTATTTGGTGCAAAGATTGCGGGGGTTCCTGTTGAACTTGAGCTAGCATGTGGAAACGAAAGATAAGCCGCTTCCATGATCACCCAGTCAGCTGGACCAAATTCCCAAACTGTATTTCCCCCTGATAACATAATTGCATTGGTCGTGATATTGCCTTCTGAACGCCACCAGTCGTTTCCATCTCTATCTGAAACGAAACTTGTACAGTTTCTCCAAGCCGCGTTGATTGGATCATTTTCACATGCAGTCTCAGTTGCATACAGAATAGGTACGTTAGTACTGTAGTTTGAATCACAGCAATATTCGTCGGGCAGGGCAAACACTGCGTGTGAAGTTTCATGAACAATAGTTCCATAGCTTGTCGGCTCTGCAGTAGCGAGGCCGGATGCTGGGTTAGCACAATCGCGTAAGTTATTGCTGTGTATCAATATAGTCGCATCGGCAAAAGCGCCGTCTGAACTAATAGAGCTAGGCCATGTCACTGAAGGACAACGAAAATTCCCTTCTTCATCAGGCTCGTTTTCTACGACACTTCCAGATTCGAGAGTGTAATAATAATTGAAGCGCCCTAGATTGAAATAATACGCTTGGTTTTGCCAGTAGCTATTTTCAATCGCATTGGTTAGGTCATCTACAAAGGCTTGACGATTGGCCAATTCAGCTAGATCACCATAGGATGCATCGGGAACAAATAGTATATTGAACGCGTCATCCATATCTGGTTGAATGACAAATAATTCATAAATACTAGAACCCGAAATTGGATCGTCATCTTCTGATACGTCGACGTTTAGAGTGCACGCTGACAGCCCAAGTAATAGCAGCGCGTATGGAAATAACTGTATATATTGAATAAATTTCATAACTTCTCCCTGTTATATTTCTTAACTATTGGATACGGATAGACTTCAACCGTAATATAAGTAGATAAAAATCATCTCCTTATTTGGAATAGTGTAGTTCATATCGTCCAAATAGCTCGTTTTTTGTACAGTTTTGGTGAGGTTTATACTCCGGCAAATTTTTCAGCCGTTTCCAAAAAGTGCAATATCCCTTAAGTTGACCAGATAACCTGAGCGCCAGAAGGTATGGCTCCAGCCAATGGCAGACCACAATCAAAAGTGAATCCATGGGGGATCAATATCTACAAGAATTATTGTTCTGAGGTTTTTACTGAGTTCGTAAAGCAAAACGTAGATGGGGTTAGACGAAACGTCCACGAATCATGTTTTTGGATAGGAACTATCAAAGGAATAATCAGGAATAATCAGGACACCCACGT
>NZ_JAHKPT010000009.1:0-137083 GCF_018860635.1 Aliiglaciecola lipolytica | reverse complement strand
AAATTAAAACACCTATAACCACGTATTCATGGGTGTCTTGTTAAAATCTAAAGCAGCACAATCTAATTAAAATATAGATAGCCTGTTTTCTTTACGAAGACTTAAGAGCTAGTTACCACATAATCTTTTATGCTCGATAGATACAGTTGTTTCTCGGTTTCTGGCAACCAAGCTATGCGAAATGAATTTTCCACAAGGGTTTGTAGGTCCTGCTTATCAAAATCTCCCTCTTTTTGTAGTTCGATAAAATTTTCATTTAAGTAAGCTCGGAAGTAAGCTGGGTCGTCAGAATTTATCGTTACCATTATTTGCTCGTCTAACATGGTTCTAATTTCTTTTGCGGTAAGTGATTGCACCACAAACCTATTAGACACAGGACAAACCGTTAATCCAATTTTGCTATCGCGCAATTTAGCAACCAGTGAAGCGTCTTCTAGAGAGTTAACACCATGGTCAATGCGGTCAACCTTGATATCATCTAAACATTGTCCAATATGCGTGAGCGTGTTTTTTTGATTCACATCACAATGCATGGTTAGCTTAAGTCCTAGCTCTCTTGCTTTTTTAAATACTTGTTTGAATTTTATGGGGGGATTGTCGCGTTCATTCGAATCAAGTCCCACGCCCACTAAATAGGATAAATAAGGCTCTGCCATTGACAGATGCTCCATGGCAGACTCGGCAGACAATTCACGCAAAAAACACATGATTAACTGACTTTTTATACCGAGTTTTTGTTCAGCGTCAACTTGCGCTTTATGTATGCCGTTGATCACAATTGAAAAGTCGATGCCACGGGATGTATGCGCCTGCGGGTCAAAAAATAATTCGGCGTATACAATATTCTGATTACTTGCCTTAGTTAAATATGCCATGGTTAAATCGTAAAAATCGGACTCTGCCACAAGCACATTCATACCCGCATAGTATATTTCTAGAAACGATGGGAGATCGGTGAAGTCATATGCTTCAACCAATGCTTCGGGGGTTTTATAGGGTAGTGGAATACCGTTTTTCTTCGCCAATGCGAAACTAAGCTCTGGCTCTAAAGTGCCTTCCAAATGAACATGTAGCTCGGCTTTTGGGATGTTATCGATAAATGCTTGCATAATTTTGCTCTCAGTAATTCAATTTCGAGCAATATGAGCAAGTTTTATTCCTTTTTCACATCTAAACTTTTGTCAGCCTAAAAGCAGTGTTTAATCGAGTTTTGGTGCTAGGGACTACATATCTATTCGCACCGACATGAAAATTTAAAAAAGTCTGCACTAAAAAGTGGCAATCATGCTCTTGGATTGGCGACCTTTGTTTTGAGAAGGGATTATCAAAATTATTAAAAAAATTATTAAGACACCCATGTTAACGAGTATTTATTTTAAGTTCTCGGCAATCAAAAATAATCAGGACACTCACGTTAACAAAAAAATTATCAAGACACCCATGTTAACGGGTGGGTAATTTAAATACGCGGAATAATATAATCATGGGAAATTATCAGGACACCCATGTTAACGAGCAGGTAATTTAAATATGCGGAATAAAATAATCATGGGTGTCTTGTTAAGTAAGAAGCTTAGGTTATGCGCCAGATCAATGAATTGAACATCTTAATCATTTATGCTGAAAAGACAGTAAATTTCCTGACTACATCGAGGTGAATATGAATACTCAATATCAACAAGTCTATGTTTGGAGTCAATATTTGCGACTGTTTCATTGGATAAATGTTCTCACAATCACGATGTTACTGGGTTTCGGCTTAATTATTTTTAATGCGAAAACTTTAGGAGTAAGCGTTGATGGCAAAATTCTACTTAAAACCGTTCATGTCTTAACTGGTTACGTGTTTGCAGCTAACTTGTTGTTAAGAGTTGTTATGGGGTTTTTCGGTAAAGGATATGAACGCTGGCATAAGACTCTACCATTTGCTAAAGGATTTACTAAAGAGTTAGCCGACTTTAAACAACAACCCCATAAAAAATACAAAGGGCACAACCCGCTAGGGAAGCTTATGGTAGGGGCGCTATTGTTATCAATGTGTATTCAAATGATTAGTGGTTTAGTTATCGCAGGTACTGATATTTATTATCCTCCATTGGGGCAATATTTTGCTAAAAGTATTGCAGTTGATAGCAGTAAACTTGATAGCATTAAACCCTATTCTAAAGAAAATGTTGATGAACAAGCTTACCAAAAAATGCGCGAACTTCGAAAGCCATTTATCACTGCACATGTCTACGCTTTTTATGCGTTATTGTGCTTAATTCCATTACATATTATCGGCGTTGTTATTAGTGAGCGTAGAGAAAAAACTGCTTTGGTGTCTTCAATGATAAGTGGTTATAAATACCTTCCGACGAAAGACAATTTAGACGAATAGTTGGCTCATTAATCCACGGACATTAGAAAATTATAAGAATTATAAGGACACCCATGTTAACAAAGAGGAATTATCAAGACACCCATGTTAACGAGTAAGTAATTTAAATGCTCAGAATAATATAATCATGGGTGTCTTGTTAAAAGCGACGTATAAATATTGGCGTTTAATGCTTTGTTGGATAAAGGTGAGTGACGGTAATTGTGACTTTAAAAGTAATAAATAGTACTAAAAAGTTTATATGTTTGAATATTAAGTCGCGACTAAATATTCGAGTAGATTCAACGTTGCTTTTTCGTCTGGACTGAAATATTTGGCTCGCGAGCGTTTAAGTTGCTTGCGGAAATAAGCAAGAGTCCGTCCACTTTCGTAATGTAATATGACGTTGGGATGAATGTAATTTGAGCGGCATACTGCGGGTGTGTTACCTAATTCGCTTGCGACCTTTTTAACAGCGGTTAATACATTACTCTTATTTAGTTTCTGGTCACTTGCCGGGCCAAGTTCCTCAAGGGCGATTGCCATAAGTACGGTTCCGGCCCAAGTTCGAAAGTCTTTTGCGCTGAAGTCTTCACCCATAACTTCGACAATATATTGATTTAAATCTTGCGCGTTGATTTTTTTGCGTTCGCCATCAGGCAAGGTAATGTCAAACAACTCATAGCCAGCCATTTTTTCGAGATGGGTTAAAACCTTGCTTACGTGTTTATCGTCGACTTCCCGGTGTTGAGGTTGCTGACTTTTGCCAATGTAATCAAATTGAACCTGACCATCGTCAAAACTCATGTGTTTGACTCGCAAGGTGGTTAAACCGTATGTTTGGTTGTCACGGGTATAAGTGGGGTTGCCAGGCCTGAAAAAGGCTTCATCGAGCATACGCGTCATACAAGCTAGAACGGCGTTTTCATCGATGGGACGGCGTGTTATATGTTGTCCGGTGACTCTTCGCATCGTAGATAATTCTTTGGCGAATCGTAAAATTCGTTCAAATTTTTGTTCGCTAGCTTGCTCTGTCCACTTGGGGTTATAAATGTATTGTTTGCGGTTTTGTGCATCTCGACCAAAGGCTAATATTTTGGCACTGCGATCAAGATCAATCTGCACCTCTTGCCATGCTGGTGGTATTGCTAAGCTTCGCACCCAACGCTTAATTCCCTTATTTTTAACCGTTTTCCCTGTGGGATACTGATATGTAAACGATTCGCCGAAAGGCTTTCGAACAATATAGCGATCCATTTAAATCTCCATATTAAGAGTAAATCGGGTCTTAAATTTCAAAACTAATACGGTTCAACATCTTAAATCGATCAATCTAGATAGGTATTACTTTTTGTATTCTAGGTTTACCTTATTGGGAAATTTTGAGCACCGAATGTATCGTTTTGACCTATTGGGTAGGAAATTATTCATTAAATTATCAAGACACCCATGTTAGTTATCGAATTATCAGGACACCCATGTTAATTCAGGCGAATAATTAAGTTAGATGAAAAGATATAATCATGGGTGTCTTCTTAAATGTTGTAGGAAATCATTCAATATATTATCAGGACACCCACGTTAATTAGCTAATTATTAAAGTACGCAAAAAGCAATGGATTTGAGAACTTTTAAATAGTCTTCTGTCGGTTTGCTTTTTGTAATCTCAAATATCCTGATTTCAGTACTTATATTTACGGTTTTGTTATACCTTTGGTTTGCGCTATCAATAAATCAAATACAGATCTCAATTCCACTGTTTAGAAAATATTAATCTTTCCAAGGAATACTTACTCTATGTCTTTTCGTTTGTTAGGCCTGTGTGACGCGTTGTTGAATACTCTTGCCGAAAAAAGTTACACAACACCTTCACCCATACAGATTGAAGCTATTCCGGCAGTGCTTGAAGGACGTGATGTCATGGCTATGGCCCAGACTGGCACGGGTAAAACGGCGGCTTTTGCACTGCCAGTTGCACAGCTATTAGCTGGTGGCACTAATCCACTTGCAAAAAACGTACGTGGGTTGATCATTGTGCCAACACGAGAACTCGCCTCTCAGGTTGCAAAGAGTGTAGAAAATTACTGTTGTAATATGGCAATCTGTTGTGGAGCGGTCTTCGGTGGTGTCAGGATAGAACCCCAGATATCAATGCTGAAAGATGGTTTGGATATCTTAGTCGCTACACCTGGTCGTCTCATTGATTTGTATCATCAACAAGCAATTAACTTTGAACAACTTGAAATATTGGTCTTAGATGAGGCTGACCGTATGTTGGAATTGGGTTTTATCGACGACATTCGCAGCATCCAAAACTTGTTACCCAACCAACGTCAAACTTTAATGTTTTCAGCGACATTTTCTAAATCAATAAAAGCCCTAGCTAAAAGTATGTTGAATAACCCTCTTGTGATTGAAGTGACGACGGCTAATAGCACTGTCGATTCAGTTAAGCAATTGATACATCCCGTCGACAAAGCCCGGAAAAGTGAAGCGCTGATATACCTGATCAAGAAAAATAAATGGCATCAACTGTTGGTATTTTGTCGCACTAAGCGCGGAGCCGATGATTTAGTATCCCAGCTAAAAAATGCCGGTATTAGCGCGGATTCAATCCATGCGAACCGAACCCAGCATGCACGCACGCTAGCATTAGATGGATTTAGTAACGGTAATATTCAAGTTTTGGTTGCTACTGATATTGCCTCTCGAGGTATTGATGTAAACCAACTACCTTGCGTGATTAATTTTGACCTGCCGTATGTTGCCGAAGATTACGTGCATCGCATCGGTCGCACTGGGCGTGCTGATAACACTGGCTTAGCTTTATCATTGTTCAGTGAGGATGAATCAAAACAGTTGCAAACAATTGAACGGGTGATTGGTTGCAAGTTGCCGCGTGAAATCATCTCTGGTTTTACACCCAATAAGAAGGCATCAGTAAAAACCTCTGATGAAGAGCTTTACGGTAATTTTGAGCCTGATCCTAAGCTCAAATCTAAGCGAAAAGGTGAATTTCTAGCGCGGGGAAAACTGCTTGCCAAGTCATCTAGTAGTAAGCGCAATCGTTAATACTTACACAAAGAACCTATCAAATACCCATTATGCTAAGAATTAGTCTTTAATACCTCAGAGCCGGCCTTTAAGTTTATTTTGTGACAAATGTCACATCTTATTGGTGACATTTGTGCCTTATTCTTTGTTCACACTTTGGCAATAATAAACTCGTCTTTTAAACAACTAGCGAGTTAAAAAATGAAAACATTAACCTTAGATCAGCAACGCGAACAGTTTCGTCAACGTCGTTTTTTAGCGATGCCTTTAGCTGGAATGATAGTATGGAGCATTATTGGCTTTATCGGCTTTTTTGTTGAATCAATGGAAATAAAAGTATGGTCAGTATGGTTAGGGTGTGGTGCTATTTTCTATTTGGGGATTTTCTTTGCCAAGCTCACCGGTGAAGACTTCTTTAACCGCAAAGGCCCTAAAAATGAATTTGATAACCTGTTTATGGCAGGAGTAGTAATGGCGTTGTTAGTGTTTGCCATCGTCATGCCTTTCGCAACTAAAGAAAATGAATCGATTCCTATGTCAGTTGGTATTCTTGCCGGATTAATGTGGATGCCGTTATCATGGGCAATTCAGCATTGGGTTGGATATTTCCATGCTATTACTCGAACTATTGCGATCGTGACCTGCTACTTTGTTGCCCCTGAGCATGTATTTGTATCTGTACCGGCTGTAATTGTAGTGATATATATTGTCAGTATTTATATCCAAGAAAAGCGCTTTGCCAACATCAAAGGTGCAACTGGCAGTCAAAGTAAGGCACTAAAGGATGCGGCTTTTACAGCAAGCCTTGCTAAGTGATGATGTAATAATCACAAGGAAATAAAATGGCTAACACTATACCAAACAGCAATATAAGCTTGCCCGCCCTTGGGCGTGGTGAGCGCAAGAAATGGTCTTTCATTTCACTCGTTTTTTCATTCTTTTATTTCGTTCCCCTGTTTATCGGTTCCAATACTCTTAGTACTAATCATTTGATTGCTTCTATCGGTATTTATGTATCCTTTATCGTGTTTTATATTTGGGCTGTTTTTGCTAGTGGAACGGCTGTGATATTGCCAATCATTTGCCTTGTGTTAGCTTGTATAGGTGGCACGTTGCTCAATTTTGCAGGGTTATTTTTATTTGGTTTTGCGACTTTTTTGATAGGCTATCATGGCCGTGGTTGGGTACGTGCAATTAGTCTTTTAATTGTTTTGAGTGCTATGGTTGCTTCGGTAATGCACTATCAAACCGTTGATTTACGTTATCTAATCCCCTCAGTTTTTGCGTGTTTGGCATTATTCGCATTTGGATTACTGGAAAGAAAAGAAGCCTTCATTGAAATACACAAACAGCATGCTGCAAATGAACTAGCGCAGGTTAGTGCCATTGCCGAGCGAGAGCGCATAGGTCGAGATTTACACGATTTAGTTGGGCATACTCTTTCAACTATTGCACTAAAGGCTGAGCTAGCAGAAAAACTCCTCCAACACGACCGCACCGACGAAGCAAAAACGCAACTTGCTGAGCTTAGTGCCGTTTCCCGCGAAGTCTTGTCTGATGTAAGGAGAGCAGTTTCAGGCATGAAAAAACTCTCATTGCAAAGCGAATTACAGACTCTGACTAAATTGCTCGAAAATGCCAATATCGAAGTAGCATTAACGACAAATAAGTTGAGTGAAGTGGACCTGCCTGTAAATATTGAGCTGCAAATGGCGTTTGTTGCCAAAGAAGCAGTGACTAATATTCTGCGTCATAGTGATGCGAGTAAAGCCTATATTGAGGCGTATATTGACGGTGACATAATGAATATGCGTATTGGGGATAACGGCAGTAAGTCCAATATGCCCTATAAAGCTGGAAATGGTTTAACCGGTATGCAAGAACGCTTAGAGATGATTGATGGTACTTTGCTTATTAAGCATGACAAGGGGATGCACCTTGAAATAAGCGTCGCATTGTCTTAAGGCTAGCCGCTGGTGTTAAAAAATGAATTAATTGAAAAGGGAAATTTAATGACTACAAATTTAGTTATTGCTGAAGATCAAACCTTAGTGCTCGATGCACTGACCGCATTAATTGGTTTTGAATCAGATATAAAGGTAGTGGCGTCTTGTGGTGATGGGACAAAAGCGCTTAGTTTTATTAATAGTTCAGATGTAATCCCCGATATTGTATTGACCGATATTGAAATGCCACATATGACGGGCATCGAACTTGCCGAAACCTTGCAGAAGCAACATCCAAGCATAAAAATTGTGATCATGACGACTTTCGCCAAAGCCGGCTATATGCGTCGAGCAATTGAGGCTGGGGTACGGGGGATCGTGCTCAAAGAAGCTCCCAGTAACTATTTAATTACCAGTTTACGCAAAGTGATAAGCGGCGAGCGAGTAATTGATACCGAGCTAGCCATGATGGCGTTAGGGGATAAGGATCCACTTAACAGCAAAGAGCGTAAAGCACTAAAACTTGCGGCTGAAGGCTTGTCTACCGCTGAAATTTCAGAGAAATTATTTATTGCGCAAGGCACAGTGCGTAACTACCTTTCAGAAGCCATATCTAAGATGAATGCGACCAACCGAGTTGATGCGGCGCGAATTGCCAATCAGAAAGGGTGGTTATAGCGAGTTTGCCAGTAGATTGATTCTTTTATGATGTTTTCCGAAAAAGCTAAACCTGAGATATCTTTGTTATAAATTCATAGATATCTTTTTGAGTTTTGCATACATGGCTAAACATGGGTGTCTTGTTTATTCGGTGTCTTGTTTATTCCTACATCAATAGCGCCGAATACGAAACTTTGCGGTGGGTGTCCTGTTTATTCACGTGCTAGTTATGGGTGTCTTATTTATTTCTTCATCAATAGCGCCGAATACGAAACTTTGCGGTGGGTGTCCTGTTTATTCACGTGCTAGTTATGGGTGTCTTATTTATTCCTTTTTGTCTGTAGATACGAAATCTGCATTTTCTCCACATTACCTGCACCTTCTTTCAATATTTGATCGTTAATATTGATTGCATTCTCAGTAAAAAACTCCATGCGTCTCAAGATAATCTTGCATTTGTGAATTAACTTACTGGAGAGTAGGCATTTTGTTTTTTTACACCAAATTCGGTCATGCCAAATAGAGAGGTACTTATAATGTTTACAGGTTCTAAAAAAGTAGTCATCGCTTTGTCTTGCATCAGTGTTTTATTGTTATCTTCTTGTGCGGGGCGCGGAGGTATACACCATGGTCATGGTGGAGGAGCAAACCCGCTCACAGGTTTAATTATCGGTGGTATTATTGGTGGCGTAATCGGTCATGAGATTGGCAAAGGTGAGGCCCGCGCGAACGCTACAATTGTCGGCCCAACGGTTGAAATACATATAGGCGGCAATGTGGGGCGTCATATGAATCGACATGATCGAATATATATTTCCCATTCTCTAGAAACGATTCGTACTGGCGTTGCAACACAATGGTATAACCCGGATACAGGATATGAATACCGCGTGGTACCTACCAAAACGTACTTAATTGATGGTCAAACATGTCGCGAATATACTGTTGATGCAACCATTGCAGGGAACGCTGAGATAGTGCATGGAGTTGCTTGCCGTGGAGCAGATGGTAGCTGGGTTGTTAGAAAATAGTATGACTTTTATCCAGAAGTGACAGGGCTATTTGCTCGCATCCCATACCTCAAACTTTGTCATTACCTTGGTGAACATCACACTTTGTAGGTAATGCTTAAGCCATTTTTTCAAATTGGGATAAGGGGATTGCTGATACCATTGGCGTTCTACTTTAGCAAATTGACGAATAAAGGGTAAAAGTGCGATATCAACTAAGCTTTCTCTGTCTGACATGATATAACTGGCTTTGTTAGTATTCCTTTTAGCGTTCTCAACTGATAATAGACCTTCTAATTCTTGAATATAAATCTCACAAGCTTGCCTGCATTCAGTCAGATTATTTTCTCGATATCGTTGTGCGCATTTATAGGCATTTAAGCGAGTTTTAAATTCGTCATCAAAACGTGCAATCATTGAAAGCATTGAAGGTAGTGCCACTGGATCATCTTTACGAAGTAGATCGTCAGGATCATTCTGAGCCAAGGCCCACAACATAACCTCAAGGCTTTCATCAACGATCAACGATGGTTGTAATTCATCACCTACAACTAAAATTGGCACAGTCCCTTTGGCTGAAGCGTCGAGCATTTCTACGGGTTTATTGTTTAAATTTACTTCGCGCACAGCAACAGATTGATTGGCTTTGAAAAGAGCTATTCTAGCTCGCATCGCATAAGGACAGTTTCGTAATGAGTAAAGTATTGGCAGTGTCATAGTTTATCGTTCTAGTGTTCTTCAAAGTTAGCTCTGATGACATTTATCTCATGTTTTGAGTAGCTTAATTTGGTACTTTGCAGTATTTACAGATAATAATCTACTCTAGTCATATTCATTGGCTAAAGATACAGGTAAAATCGCCAGCATAAAATTGCAGGACTTATAATACTTCTGTGAGTATCACCCCCAATGAATCGCACCTAAATGAGTAATATCGGCATGAATAATCTCCAAACCACACAAAAAATTGAATTATTAGCCCCAGGTGGAGATATTGATGCCATTAAAGCGGCCATTATTGCGGGTGCCGATGCCGTTTATTGTGGTTTAGACAACTTTAATGCCCGTAATCGCGCGTCTAATATTTCTTTTGAACAACTTGTTGGGGTAATTCGCTTAGCCCATCAATATGATTGCGAAATATTTCTAACCTTGAATATTGTGATTCTAGAGCAAGAGTTTACGACCTTAGCTAAATTACTCAGTAAGCTAGTAAACACCACTTTAGACGGTGTGATTGTTCAAGATATAGGTATGTTTAACCTGATTAAAAAACATTTTCCCAGCTTGGATATTCATGCTTCTACACAGCTCACTACTCATAATGCGGGCCAAATAGCTTTCCTAAAAAAATTAGGGGCCTCAAGGGTTAATTTATCTAGAGAGTTAAACCTACGAGAAATAACAGCCTTAACTGCAGTTAGCCGCGAACACGATATTTTAACTGAAGTGTTCGTTCATGGTTCATTGTGCGTGGCGTTCTCGGGGTTGTGTTATTCAACTTCTGCAAGCGCTGGTAACTCGGGGAATCGTGGCCGCTGTAGTCAAGCGTGCCGTGAAGAATATGAAACCACCGAGTCGGGGCACAATTTCCCCCTTAATCTTAAAGATAACTCGGCATTCTTTGATCTGCCAGCACTCATCGAAGCCGGTGTTTATTCGTTTAAAATTGAAGGACGAATAAAAGGCGCAAGTTACGTACATACGGTAGTGGATAGTTTTCGTAAACAAATCGACGGTTTTATTGAAACCGGCGAGTTACTTGAAGATGGTGAGCGCTTGTATAAAGTCTTTAATCGGGATTTTTCTAATGCGTTTTTGCGCGGTGATTTGAATCAGTCAATGTTTATCGATAACCCTCGAGACAACTCTAAAAACCATGCCATTGCTAAAGCCACCTCTAACGACGACAGCAATCGTATATCGGTGGTACAAATACAAGAAGTGAAGCAAACTCTTTACCAAGAAAAAAATGAGCTTCATGATATTGTACGAGAAAAAATTCAGTATTTGAGTATAGATAAAGTCCCTTTAATCTTAGCTTTTTCTGGTCAGCAAGGTAGTCAATTAACCCTAAATATTCGCACCGATGATGGGGCTTTTTATCGAAGTACTGAGGCTCAAGTATCTCAAGGGCGAAGCAAAAGTTTTACATTACAATCGAGCAGCTTATTAGCAAAAAGTGATAAAAATGCGATTGACGAACAGGTCTTAGAGAAACGCTTTAGAAGTTTGGGGAATGGGGATTATGAGCTCCAAAGCATTGATACTCAGCATCTGTCAACTGGGTTAACTGTGCCTTTTAGTGAAATGACAACTTTGAAAAATGAAGCGATTAGATTGCTCAATGGTGCGCAAGCGTTGATCCCTCCTGTGACATTACCTAAATTGAAAAATCACCCAAAAAGTGCAGATACTAACGTTAAGCTTTCCATATTAATTTGTGACCAAGCAGATGTTGCTTTGGCAGACGTTTCCAGCGCTGATATTTACTTTAAATTACCCGATGCTTATAAACGTGATTGCACGAAGTACGTTGACTTTTTGGCTGACAATCCGCGCCTGATACCATGGTTTCCAGCAGTATTAATTGGCAAAGATTATGATGTGGCAATTAATATTTTGGAAAAAGTTATGCCGCCATTAATCGTTACTAACAATACAGGTATTGCTTACCGTGCTAATCAGTTAGGAATAAAGTGGATAGCAGGACCATTTTTAAATACAACCAACTCGTATGCATTGATGGCAATGAAAGAAGATTTTGATTGTAGTGGCGCATTTATTTCGAATGAGCTTAATCGTATGCAAATGAAAAACATTGCACGTCCTGACAATTTCAAACTATTTTACAGCATCTATCACCCAATTTTACTGATGACTAGCCGACAGTGTTTCTTCCAGCAAAGTGTCGGTTGTGAAAAACCGAGAATAGATAACGGATGTATGCTGTCTTGTGATAAATCCACTAGTATTACTAATCTTAAAGGGATGTCTTTTGCCATTGATAAACAAAAAGCGGGTTACCCTAGCATTTACAACGAAGACCAGTTTTTGAATATGCAGGTGATACATGATTTGGCTGACTTATTTGATGGTTTTATGATTGATTTAACTAACATTGGTGCTGGCGATAAAGTTTCTCCGGATAAAATTGCGTTAATTCATCAATTCGAACAATTACTCGCGGGAGATAAAATGGTGGAGGCAACGTTAAATGCTATGGTGCCGGAATCAACAGTTAGTCAATATCATGCTGGGCTTTAAGTAATGGAAGGTATACTGACAATTAACTTTTAAATACCGATGGTTCTCTAATTAAAAGAGCTCAAAATCTGGCGGGCTAAATTTAACATTTTAAGGCATTTGTTAATTTGTTCTCCGTCAGTCACTGTCACACTGACAACTCGGTTATATACTTCAAAATTAACATTGCTTGCGCAAACGCTATCACTTGCCTTTCCATTTTGATTTCAAGCCAAACTCACTATTAAGACACCCATGCTTAGTTATTGAGGCCGTTATCAAGACACCCACCTTTGGATGACAACTTGAAGTAAACAATTTTACGGCTGGATTAAGTTTAAAACCTTTCAGTTTTGAAACAGGTTATGCTCATGTGTCTATTTCAATACTATTACATTCTCAACTCTCGGCTAAACTTAAAAGTCTTCAATCAACCAAGGAAGGATGATGTATGCCGCAAGCTCGAAAAAATCAAATAAGTTTAATCGATACTCCTTATTATCATTGTGTATCCAGATGTGTAAGACAGTCATTTTTATGTGGTGAAAATAAATTTACCGGGCAAAGTTATGAGCATCGACGAGGCTGGGTGGAATCTCGTCTATTATTTTTAGGTTCGGTCTTTGCTATCGATATCGCGGCTTATGCGGTTATGAACAATCATACTCACGTGGTGTTGTTTGTAGATAAAAACCTTGCTGAGAGTTGGTCGGAAAAAGAGGTACTTACTCGCTGGCATCAATTACACAGAGGCACTCTGCTTACGCAAAAATTCATGCGCGGTGAAGAGCTAAGCGAATATGAGCAGCTCACGGTGGATCAAATTGCCGAAGTAAATCGTAAACGCTTGTATGACATAAGTTGGTTTATGCGTGATTTGAACGAGTACATTGCTAGAGAAGCAAACAAAGAGGATGAATGTACAGGCAGATTTTGGGAAGGAAGATTCAAATCTCAAGCGCTCTTAGACCAACGAGCCGTTATTGCCTGTATGGCATACGTTGACTTGAACCCAATTCGAGCGAAAATGGAAAGTACGCCGCAAACCTCCAAACATACCAGTATTTTCCAGCGTATCGCCGCTGTAAAAACGGGTAAACAACCTGATTCACTGCTGCGTTTTGTCGGTAATCATCAAAAAAATATGGCCTCAGGTATCGCCTTCAGCTTAATTAACTATTGTGAGTTAGTGGTTCGCACCGGTCAATTTATTCGAGACGATAAAGTGGGACACTTAAAGGCAAAAGAAAGCTCCATTATAGATAATTTAGGTATCAATTCAGAGCAATGGTTTACTCTTACCACTGAATTTGAACAGCATTTTTCGATTGCAGTGGGCAGTGAACATATGCTGCAACAATTTAAGCGCAACACAAAACATCAACGAATACGAGGCATGGGAAAAGCAAA
Organism: Aliiglaciecola lipolytica; assembly: GCF_018860635.1. Lineage (GTDB taxonomy): Bacteria > Pseudomonadota > Gammaproteobacteria > Enterobacterales > Alteromonadaceae > Aliiglaciecola > Aliiglaciecola lipolytica_A. Next base: position 123,398 of record NZ_JAHKPT010000009.1, on the reverse strand, counting down.
AGTGTTGCTTAGACAAATTTAAAGTCATACACCTAAAATTACCAATATTGCAGCAAAAGTTGGCAATCACTGTTGTCTTTGGAATGTTAAAACAGAGACATTATCAATTTGAAAATGACCATTAGCCCTCCAGAATATATATAGAACCTCCTAAAGCTCAAGGAAACTAAAGCATCGTAGTCATCAAGTATTAACTTAGAGGAACATATATATTTTCATATATATGGGTGTCTTAATAATTAGGTGTCTTAATAATTAACGAAGACATTACTACTCGAGCATTTTACCGCAGACTTCTTTGTATAACTTAGTGGCAACCATAGCGGTCATATCGTTTATGTCACGTATGGGATTGTATTCGACAATGTCAGCGCCTATTACGGGTACGTTTAAGCGATGAATAACATCCAATATTTGGCGTACACTTAAACCACCTGGTTCGTGGTGAGATACGCCTGGGGCATAGGCTGGGTCCAGTGCATCCATGTCTATTGTTATATATACAGGGCCGGTAATGTTGATTTGTTGAGCGCCTTTGTAGTGGGTCATTTCGTGTACTTCAACCTCAAAGCGTTTTGCTTGTTCTCGTTGGTGTTGATTTAAGGTGCGGATCCCTACTTGTACTAAGTGATTGGCCAACTTATTTTCCATGATTCGCGCAAAAGGGCAGGCGTGGGATAATGGATTGTTATCAAGAATGTCATATAAATCGGGATGAGCATCGAAATGCAAAATAGTAATGTCAGAATGATGTTTTGCCAACGCTTTAATAATCGGATAAGTAATGGAGTGATCGCCACCAAAAGTCAGGGGTTTCGCACCTTGCAAGGCTATCTTATCAATGACCTTCTCAAGCGCTTCAAATGCGTCGACTTCTTGTGTCCAAGACACTTCACCGGAATCCACTAACCTAGGATTATCATTAAGCTCTTGCCCCAACTCAGTAGCTGAATTTGATGAGCCCGACTCCATCATTGTGCGTATTGCTTTTGGTCCCAAAGCAGCGCCTTTCAGATGTGACGAAAAAGCGTCAAATGGCATGTTCAGTAAAGCAATGTCATCTTTAGATAATGGTTTATCTTGCGGTTTTTTCATAGTGGCGTACTCAAAGTTTCATATCATTAGCACCACTTTAAATTGCCATGAATGATAAATCCACCTGCAGGCACCTGCTATCCTGTTTGTTTTATGGTAAATCGTCAGGAGCTACTCTGCTTTGATTAAGTGGATGCTGAATCTTGCCAACCAGATAGAAATTCAGGCTCAGATTGCCAAGCCGTATATCTGCTGCACTTGATAATAACACTCGAAATATGACGCCAGTTCATTAACCCATTGTAAAATTTTGTTATGGGTGTGGTGTCTAGTTAATACCTTCTATCATGGGTGTCCAGCTAATCATGGGTGTCTCGCTAATATCTAATATCTCCAGCTAACAATCATGGGTGTCTAGCTAATACCTTTACTGCAACTTCAAAGCAAAAAATGTCCAATTATGTGGACATTTTAATCTTGATTCTGGGTTCTATCTAGCGATAGCTATGGCTCATCATTGAGTAGTAATTCCTGGGCACGATGTTGATAGAATGCTGGATTTAAACCTATTAGTTGCGGGATTGTGGCCGACACTGCAATTGAAGAGAGTGTTCCAAACACAACACCTGCAAATAACGCAATGGCAAAACCTTGTAATGGCTGTCCTCCGAATATCCAAATGGCGCCTATTGTAGCCAGTGTTGTGCCTGAGGTTATCAGTGAGCGCGTTAATGTTGATTTAATTGCGGTATTGACTAAGTCATTCATCTTTAAGCCGGACTTGGCGCGCATTACTTCACGGAGCTTGTCGCCTATTACAATAGAGTCGTTGAGTGAGTAGCCGATGATGGCTAGTACGGCAGCAAGCACAGTTAAGTCAAAGGTCAAACCGAGCCAGGCGAATAGCCCAAGAACAACTAAAACATCATGTACTAAAGCGACCAATGAACCACAGGCTAAGCGCCATTCAAAGCGCCAAGTTAGGTATACCATCATAGCAATTGCCGCTACGATCAAGGCTAAACCACCGTTATCAATCAGTTCAGATCCAACCTGGGAGCCAATAAAAACCGAATCCTGAGGTGTAATATCGTAACCGCTTTGGTTGGCAAATTGATTTAGCCACTGTTTATCAATTACATCCGTTGTGTCATCCCCTTGGCGAATAGTCCAATGGGTATTTGTCATGCTGCTATTGAGTTCAAAATCGCCAGTTAACTGCGCAGCTAATTGGTTTTGCATGTGTGATTTTTCGATACTCTGGCTGGTGGTAAATTCGGTCAAATAACCGCCAGTAAAATCTAATCCCAAATTTAACCCGCGCAGACCTAATCCCAATGCAGATATTACCATCAAAGCCATAGCCAAACAAAAGCCCGCCAAACGATACTTGCTAAAACGAGAAACGGTTTGAGTTGAACCTTTACCTTCATTGGACTCATTATTACTTGATGAGTTGTTGATTAAATGTGTTGTCATTAACTGAGCTCCTTATGTGATACCGCAATTTGTGGTTTCACCAAATAGGTTAAAACGTGGGAAACAAATACACCGGTAAACATACTGGTTAAAATACCTAGACTTAACGTCATGGCAAATCCTTTTACTGGGCCATAGCCAATACTTAAGAGTATTAACGCGGTGATCATTGTGGTGATATTTGCATCTAAAATCGTCGAAAATGCTTCTTTATAGCCAGTTTCAATGGCTGAGAAGTTACTTTGTCCACGCCTTCGCTGTTCTTTTATTCGCTCAAAAATTAGCACATTTGTATCTACGGCCATGCCCACGGTTAATACCAAACCAGCAATACCGGGGAGGGTAAGCACCACATTTGGTAACAATGCCATTAAGCCCAATAAACACACTAGGTTAAGCACCAAACTGGTGTTAGCAATTAAGCCGAGTTTTCGATACCACAAGCCCATAAATAGCAACGTAATGCCTAAACCAATGGCTAATGCCATGATCCCGTTGTTGACATTGTCTTGCCCCAAAGAGGCTTGAATTGTGCGTTGTTGAACTATAGTAATGGGAGCGTCTAACGAGCCTGCGCGCAAGAGTAATGCAAGGTCAGATGCCGCCTGATGACTTTCTAAATTAGTGATGCTAAAGCGGTTACCCAACTGACTTTGAATAGTCGCAACGCTGATGACTTTGCTTTTTTTGATCATCTCATCAGCAGCGTTTCTGTGGTACTCAGAAAAAACCACTACCATAGGCTTGCCAATATTGTTTTTGGAGAACGCTGACATTTTTTGACCGCCAATAGCATCTAACGACAGGTTCACCAAGGCAACGCCCATTTCGTCGCGACCTGTGCTGGCATTTTCGATACTCGCTCCTGTAAAAATGGGCTTTGAAACTACCCGCAAATGACGACCGTCTTCATCGCGAAAGGTTTTAGTTCCAATTGCACTATCGCCAGCTATTTCATAAAAATCTAATGAGGCTGTCGCTCCTATGATTCGTTTGGCTTGTTCTGGATCTTTAACCCCAGGTAATTCCACACGAATACGATTCTTTCCTTGTCGTTGCGTAACTGCTTCGGTAATTCCTAACTCTTCAATTCTGCCACGTAGAGTTGTAATTGCCTGGGCCATAGTTTCACTGTGAAATGTGCTAAGGCTTTGTTGGGAATACATTAAAATGCCGTTGTTATCATCAACAGATGTGTAAGTTATGCCCGGCAAACGTTTCTGTAATTCGTTTACTACTATTTTCACATTGCCGGATTGATGACTCAAAAAATGTAAGTTAATTTTGCTCGTCAAATCCTCGTCATCAGCAGCAACCTTGACAGTCATACCGCGCAAACTATTTTGATGAATGATTTGCAGGGCTTCGTCTTTGGCACTTTCTATTCTTTCTTGATCAGCTTTGTGGATATCCACTTCCAGTACAAAGAGCACACCACCGCTTAAATCTAAGCCTAATTTAATCGGCGACATACCTAGTTCGTCGAGCCACTTAGGGGCCGCAGATTGGCTTCTCAAGCGGACTTGGTATGCCGAACCTAAATTATTTTTTAGCTGCTGCTGTGCCCGTGACAGTGTTTCATCGTCTCCTTCAATAACGATCTTACTGTCTACTTCGCCGTTGATAATTTGTTTAACTTGAATGTCTTCTTGTTGCATTAAATTACGCAACTGTTGTGGCGACGGCAGTGATTGAGTTGGGGTTTGCGCGCTAATCAATAACGCGTTGTTGCTCCCGTATAGTGTTGGAATCGCATTTAATCCCAGAATGAGTACAGTGACAATGATCACTATTATTTGCCAAGTATGCTTGGGTTTTGCAGTTGTTTTACGCATATTCGTTCTCTTTTTACCCAAATGAAGCGCTTTGAAGCGACTATCATTTAGGGGGCAAGGGCGCGGATTCGCGCCAATGCAAAATAAAATTCAGTACTGAAAGTACAATTAATAAAAGTGCGCTCTAATCAGCGCGAGAACGTTTTAACTTAGGTAGGTAATGGTGCCGGTATAAAGCGTGTTTGCGTCTTTCCAGCCATTTAATTTGCTTTGATTACTTGCCGCATCGGGGCGCAAATACCAAGGAATATCAACACTTGGTGTTAATGGTGCTAAAAAGTGCTGACGGCCTAAAATTTCGGGGAGAAATTCGTAGGCTAAAACAAATATAGGTTCGTTTTGAATTGAAGAGCTAAAAGCGCTATATGCTGAGCGTTCGAATGGGGGCCAGCGTATGTCACGATTAAATCTAATATGTTCAGGAGGAATTTCCGAGCGAAAGTCATCGCCTACTTGATTGTTATGCTCTTTTAACCTGTTATTTCGTTTAATAAGCAGGTAATCCGACGACAAAATTTGAGTGGTGTGGTTGAGTTTAGCAACACTGATTGGATTATCGATGTTGTGATTATAAACACTAATATGTACTGTTTTATTTTCGCTATGCAGTGAGATTTCTAAACCGCGGGCAGGGGAGCTTAGTACCGCAAAAAGTGCAATACACATGCTTAAAATAAACGCCCGCCAAGTCCACATGAAACTTTTTAATATACTCTTGTTGAATTGTTAGCTTTAATAAGGACGAACTGAAAAAATGCAAGGTCACTTATAAATAAAAAATAAACAAATATTACTCAGAAGGTGCAGCCTATGCTTTCGTTGAACCTAAATAGCGGGTTCGACGATTTCAAATCTAAACTAAAGACTTGGCACCAATTGAATCGCACCTTCTACCACTTTTATATTCAAAGGGACTTTGCTCAAGAGCGCAACTTTAGGGTCTGCCATATCTAATTTATACACTGGTGTGGTCGCTAAAAATGTATTAATCAGATTCATTACTTGGTCATTTAATAGGTTCAAATTACCTTTATATTTACCCGCTTCAACCGTTGAGTCGACGAGTTTAAGGTTTTGTAAATATACTGCTTTTTTATCACTGTCGTAAGAAGGGCTACCTTCGATTTGCAACATTAAACGTACTGGATATTTAAATGCGAAGGCGTTTATTTCTGCACCGGAATCAACGCCAAGGGCGATGACATCCCGGTTGTCCGGACCAATATTAACACTTAGATTGTTAACGTTCAGCTCTACAGGCAACCCCATTACATTGACCTTTTCGCTTAAATTGGGGAGTTGTTGGCTTAGTAATGATTGCACTTGAGCGTTTGAGAATGAAAAAACCGATAAGCCTTGTGTGCTGGCACACCCAGTTAGAAATAAAGCTCCAATTACAAATAAAATTTTCATGACAAACCTTCTGGTGATTTGATAACAATAAAGTGGCACAACGTTAGCGACTAAATAAACAATATGATTGTAGCGTTTCACAGCTTAAGATCGACGAACGCTTAGTTCGTATTGTACGAGCTTGCAGTGCGTAATGCTATTAGTCTTAAACTCGGGAGGAGGTGAAAAGAAATAAATGCTAGTAAACAAAATTTTAATTGCAGCGAAGCTAGATATTTGTTTTTTGCGCTTAAACTTGAAAATAAGTGCTTACGACTAACACTATTCACTAGTAGTGATATATCTGAATCGATAACCTTAAATTTAAAAACAGCCAAATATGGTCGCTCAATAATATCTTGGGTATTATACTTAAGTATATGATAGAGATGAGATTTTTTGTCAGATTTATTTACAATAGATTTTTATTCTAAAACGTGAATTGATAAATAATCGTTATTTATCAACCGTTTAAAATATTGGCCTGACTATTGCTTTTGTTTTAACAGTTGTATCATTTATGAGGTTTTAAAAATGAATAAAGTGTTATGTTTAGTTGCTTTACTTTTTGCGGGCGTGGCTAATGCCACTATTATTTCCGGTGATTTTCGCACTGAAAGTGACCTTCCATATTGTTGTTTCGACGCTGGCCCATTAGTTTATGAAGACTTAAATGCATCGGTTGGAGCGGGTAACGAATTAGACAGTACAGACTTGTTGAGTAATGACAGCGATTGGTTTGGAGGTTCAGTATTTATCGATCTCGACCCGACAACAAACATCGTTACTCTCAGTTCACAAGATAACCTCGATTTTGAAGTTTTCACTGCTTTTATTAGCAATATCGTTTTTGATGCCGGTGAATCAATTACAGGATTGTCATGGATATCAGGAAATTTAACCGATATCGCCGTTCCTGAAGCATTGTCTTTTACCGCCAATAGTATTGAAATCAGTTATGATGTTGGTGACGGTAATGACACTTTCTACTTCACCGGAACCCAAGCACAGTTTCAAATTGAAACTCAATCTGGTTCTGTAGCAGTACCTGCGCCAGCTTCCGTTTTATTGCTTAGCTTAGGTTTATTAGCGTTGGTTGGAAGAAAAAGATATCACGCTTAATTAAGTACTATTTAAATTATTCAAAGCCTCGATAAAATCGGGGCTTTTTTATTGCTAGAAATCTTGCTTTTTAGTTGGGAGTTAATAGAACACTAGTGTAAGTTGCGGGGTTTGTTGAATAATAATTTCAAAGCACAAAAGGCACTTTTTTGCTGTCTTACTTTGTTAAATAGTATTCGCCATGGTGTGAATACCACATCATAAAATGACACCTTATATTGACGTTCAGTCACGCCATAATTTGGAGCTTCGCCATCGCTGCTGACGAAGGTTCCGAAAATTTTATCCCAAACAATGAGTACACCAGCATAATTTTTATCAATATATTGTGGATTACTGGCGTGATGTAAGCAGTGGTGAGTTGGTGTATTAAACACTTTACCAAGTACTTTGAATTCGGGACCAAGTTCGGTGTGCACAAAAAATTGGAATGCCAGATTCAAGGCTACCACTGCCAATACTAACTCGGGCGTATAACCCAAAATAATCAATGGAAGCCAAAATATCCACATGCCAACAATGGGATAGAAAAGACTTTGCCGCATAGCAGTAGAAAAATTCATATTGGTGGAACTATGATGCACAACATGAGCTGCCCATAACCAATTGCATTGATGACTAGCACGATGAAACCAATAGTATAAAAAGTCTTGTAATACGAATGCTAAAATTAACCATAGGGGACTTAATTGAATGGTAAATATAGCAAAATTACTATGTATCCAATAAAAAAATGGCATTAATGCGAGCATAGCAAGTATGTCTGTTGCTTGATGAGACAAGGCTAAACCTAAGTTTAAACCAAACTCTTTTAATGAATAACTTTCTCTGCGTTTACGCACTTCTATGCCAATAGCAATAAGAAATAACGGGCTGAGCAATAACAAGATATATTCAACGCTCATAGAGTAACTTCCTTAGTCGTTTGCCGGCTAATTTAAAGTCGTAAAACATCACTACTTTTAGCAGCCAATTGGGGACCCACGTATTGCTTTGGCCTTCAATTAGATACTGTAAATGTGGTTTTGCACTATTGCTAATATAATTAATTTGACCTTGATGCTGTTGTATCGGTCCGTTTCCTACAATCTGATATACAAGCTTAGTATCACTAAGTTGAATGATCTCCTCAACAAACTGATGGCCTCGCATATCAACTAAGCGCCGAGGTTTTCTGCCAGTGTTATCCAACTCAATGATTTTTGTAGCAAATACTTTGCTCAAAAACTCACAGTCAGCTAGCTGATGCATAGTGAATGCAGCAGCTTTGGGCAGCATTATTTTTATATTTAATAAAGCCATCTAACTTGAACACATTTTACAAAAGAGGCGCTAGCTTAACTTATTAAATACGGATTGTTTACTCGTGGGGGAAATAATAGAGATACAGTGTATATTTCTAGTTTATTTTAGTGCTTGATTGAGAATGAGCTTTGAGCTGCTATACGCAGATGCGCCCAACCCAATGGGCGCAATAAAATGATCAGTGTTAACGATTATAAATCTTGATGAGGACCAAATAGTTCATAATGAATACGGCTGTTATCAACGCCTAAATCTAGTAGTTGAGTTTTAATAAAAGCCATAAAATTAACCGGACCACAAAGATAGAATTCACCATTATTTATCGGCAACTCCGTATCTAAATCGCGAAGATTCATTAAGCCGGTATAGTTACATCCTTCTCCACCTTGATTAAACCAAGTCGCGGTTTGTAAGCGATTGTAAAGGCGACTAAGCTCATTTAAATCATTGGCAAATGAGTGTTGCTCTGGGGTTTCGCATGCGTGTAAATAGATAATGTTTTCGGTGTTTTTATCACTCAACAAACTTTGTAGCATGGCCATCATGGGAGTTTGACCGACGCCTGCAGACACAAGCACTGTTGGCGTTGCATTATCACGTAAATAAAAGTCTCCGGCAGGCGGGTATAGCTCTACAACACTGCCTTGAGGTAAAGAATGCAAATAATTAGAGACTACGCCAGGTTTGGGGAATAACTCTTTTTTAACGCTAATACGATAATTTTTGCCGTTAGCTTTTTGCGAAATAGAATACTGCCTAATTTGTTCATACTGACAATTATCAGGTTTGATTTTGATCCCTAAATATTGGCCAGGTTTATGGGAAATTACTTCCTTACCATCTACGGGGGTAAGTTCAAAGCTTGTCACTAACTCTGACTCTTGCTGTTTATTCGTAATTTCGAATTGACGTGTGCCAGACCAACCACCTTGGGTATTTTTGTTATGGGCGTACAAAGCTGCCTCTTCAGTGATGCATATATCACTTAACACTGCGTAAGCTTCGCGCCAGGCATACTCCACCTCGGGGGTAAATTGGTCAGGAATGAGCTCTTTGAGGGTAGCAATTAAGTGTCCACCTACAATTGGATAGTGTTCCGGTAAAATATTAAGACTGGCATGCTTATGATTAATCCGTTCCAGTGCATCTTTTAGTACAGCCAATTTATCAATATTTTGCGCGTAAGCAGCTAAGGCGTTAAATAATGCAAATTGTTGTTTTCCTTTTGCTTGGTTTGTCATATTGAAAATATTTTTAAGTTCTGGGTTGTGACTAAACATACGTTTATAGAAATGTTCAGTTATGACTGTGCCAGCTTCCGCTAATAGCGGAACTGTGCTTTTAACTATTTTTATAGTGTTATCAGTTAGCATATTTGTATCCTAAAGTGTTGTGACTATTATCCACGACGACCATCAATGCGAGGCCGAGTTAAAATCGGTATGCAATGAATCAAAAATAATAAAAAGGCCACTAACCACAACACAGCACTCAATTGCCACGCAAGGTATGACTCAATAAATAGGGGAAAAAGCGAGCGAATAATTCCTGCGACCATCACGAGCGCAAATGCGACTGCCATAAAATGTGGGATCACTAAGGGTCTTCCTGTATGACCGTGGGATACACGGGTCATCATGGCTAAAATCATCATTCCAATAGTACCGATGGTGATAAGGTGCAGCGCATCTTGGAACTCAATTAGCTCGCTACTTAAACTTAAAGCGACTAAAAATAATCCCACACTCAATGTGAAGTAAGAAATGTGTAACGACCATAATAAAGGCACGTTTAACACACCTTTATTCCACCAAAAATACGATCGAATCAGATGCAGCACGGCAACCAAGGTGAATCCTAAAGCTGGATTAATATCGTTAAGAAATAACTTACTGATAAAAAATAAAGCAATGGCAAGTATTGAAGAATACAAAAGCGCGATATCGATTTTAGGCGTGCTTACTTGCTTGGCGAGCTGCAATCCTTTGGCGGTAAAAAAGGGGATAACTCGGCCAGCAACAATGCCAATTAACAAGGTCATAATTAATACCGCAGTATCGACGGTGGCCAAAGCATACTGCACATCATGGTTCAATATTAACGCCAAATAGAAGGTGTTTAATGCGCAAAGCACAACCAAAACGGCTAACAAGGGATAGTTATTTTTATTTTTTACTTTGAACAACATGTTAGCCAGAGTCGCTATCGCGCCTAACCACCAAATTAACTGCAGTATCATGACTAAATATAAATTCAGGTTGGCAAAGTCTGGTACAAGGATAAAAAAACAAAATCGCGCAGCTAACCATATAAAGGTGAGCCAGATTAAAGGCGTTCCACTGATACTTGGAACTCCTGTCCAAGTTTGTGCTGCTGTCAGTAAAAATCCTACCGCGACTACCCCAGCGAAACCAAATAACATTTCGTGAGCGTGCCAAAGCGTTGCGGGAATTGTTAATTGCCACGCAGTGTATCCAGTTAAAATCAGCAGCCAATAACCCACAGATACCAGTGCGAGCATCGCTCCCATCAAAAAGAATGGTCTAAAGGCAAGCATCCAAACAGGACTTTTGGAAAACGCTAGAATACCTTTTTTCGGTGTTTCTGGCTCCTGTAAATTGATAGGGCGCATTAACGTACCTCCTGACCTAAGCCGTGCTGTGCTATACAGCGAACGACGTAGCCAACTTTCAAAATGGCAGCCATAATAATCGTACTAATGTGGGAAAATGTTTGCGTCAACATTGAAAAATGCTCGGCAAAGGGGTAACTAATTAAAATACTCAGAACGATTAAAATAACACTAATAATCAGTACTAAATTAGCGCCTAGCAATAATGATTTAAACTGTGTATCAAAGGTTAATTGTCTATTTACTGTGTTCATAACTTCCTATTAAACACTTACCTTGGTTGGAATATTGCAGGTATTGATTACACTTACTTCAATAATGACTTTACAGGTTTCGTGCCAATAAATTTTATTGATAAAATTCAATTGGTTAGGTATTTGTGCTTTACATTTAGAGTCGAAATGACCTATTGTTTAACGTGTTTATATAACTCGAATAGGTCTTTTTGACATGGTAGGGCAAGTTGATTTTTCAAAGGTAGCATTGCAACTGGCACAAGCAACTTTGCACCAGAAAGTTTATGATCTGTTACTCAACACCGTTCAACAAGTTGTTCCCTGTGATGCTAGCGCGTTGTTACAGTTCCAAGGTGAGCAACTAAAACCGCTTGCTATCAAAGGTTTGATGCCAGACAGTTTGGGACGGCGCTTTAACATATCAGAACACCCTAGATTAGAAGCCATATGCAGTGCTAAACAGGCTTTGCAGTTTGCTCACGATTGTCCCTTACCTGATCCATATGACGGTTTACTTTTAGCAAAAGAGGGAGATATTCCAGTTCATGCCTGTTTAGGTTTACCATTATTAGATGGGGATTTGTTATTGGGGGTGCTTACATTTGATAGTTTGAATGCCAGCGCCTTTAATAATATCAGCAGTGAAACCTTAAATAAGTTACAAGCACTTTGTAGCGCCCACTTCAAAATTGCCTTGCAGCTTGCGCAATACAAACATCATGCGCAACAGTCTACTGCTCTGGTACAAGAGCTCAACCGCGAAGCGTTAACCCGTGATGGTGGCGAAATTATTGGTCAAAGTCCGGCAATACAAACCCTTAAAAATGATATTCAATTGGTCGCTGGGTCTAATTTTAGTGTACTTATTTTAGGTGAAACAGGCGTTGGAAAAGAATTAGTTGCACGTAATATCCACTTGCATTCTGCGCGAAACGATCAACCTCTTATTCATCTCAACTGTGCTTCATTACCAGAAAATCTTGCGGAAAGTGAGTTCTTTGGACATGCTAAAGGGGCATTTACCGGCGCGCAGAACGCACGTCAAGGCAAGTTTCAATTAGCCGATGGTGGAACCATATTCTTAGACGAAATTGGCGAGCTTCCTTTGGCAATGCAAAGTAAGTTACTTCGCGTTTTGCAAAGCGGTGAAATACAAACTGTTGGTGAAGACACCCTGAAGTATGTGGATGTAAGGGTAGTGGCTGCGACCAATCGGGATTTGAAAAAAGAAGTGGCACAAGGGCGTTTCAGGGCTGATTTATATCATCGGCTGAGTGTCTATCCTATCAAAGTGCCACCACTGCGAAAACGCGAACATGATGTGACTTTATTAGCCGGTTATTTTATCGAGCAAACAGCCCGTAAATTAGGCATAAAACAACTTAAACTAAGCACTGAAGCACAGTTGCTACTCAATCAATATGGTTGGCCTGGTAATGTTCGGGAGCTGGAACATGTGATTAGTCGCAGCGCATTAAAAGCAATGCAGAGTCAGTGGCAAAACCCGATAGTTACGATTACTCGTGAACATTGTGACTTAATGCCACAGATACAGCAAAATGTGACGACTGCAGAGCAAAACATTGTCGATTATGCAGCCAATCAATCGTTGAAAAAAACCGTTGAGTCATTGCAGTACAACTTAATCACTGAACAGTTAAAACTGCACAATTACAATTGGGCAGCGGTTGCTCGCGCACTTGACCTAGATAGGGCGAACTTAGTTAGGCTTGCTAAACGTTTAGGTATAAACATCAAAAAAACACTGTAAACAACGTTGTGCTAAGTGCAGGTTTTAGCCATTCTACTTTTCTAGCAACGGCCTATCATTAGGAGCCAAGCTGAAAAATGAAGCGACAATAAAAAAGATGCCGAAGCATCTTTTTTCACTGTGGTTATTTACTCACTCTATTTTTCTTCATCGTATTTTATATATTCAAAATCGTGCTCTGACTTGGACATATTAAATGAATACATTTCAGATAAAACATGGATTCTAAAGTCTCTTTCAACCACGGCTTTCCATGGACGAACACAAATGTAATGGGTCAGGCGGCGGCATGAACGACTTTTAGTCATAATGTTGCGGGCTATTTCCCAAGCACGATCTACAATGTTCTCGCGCTCTACTACTTCGTTTACTGCGCCAAGCTCCAAACAGGTTTGAGCATCCATAGCTTCGCATGTCAGCATCATATAGTTACCGCGTTTCACACCTAAGATTTCCTGTAGACAAAGACCCATACCGTCACCAGGTACATGGCCGCTATCCATGCCGTAGTGGTCATCCTGCAACACGAAATCAGGAGTACAAAGGGTGATGTCACTCATCATACACATTTCCCAATGAATCCCTTTGCCGTTAATTACAGCTATTGTGGGAATTTCTAGATCATTAATAAAGTTCTCTACAATTTTGAGAGTGTCGTAGATTTGCACATCAAAACGTTTGTCGTCATCTGGTGATTGCTCAACTTCTTTGAATGACTCAACATCCCATTCGTTGATCCACTTATCGTCAGTTGAGGTGAGGATAAGTACTTCATTTTCTTTATCGTGACCTATGACTGTCCATAATTCAGCAAGTGCGTGGTGGAACTGATAACTCCACTTTACTGGACCGTTTTTGGTGTGCATTTTCACTTCGAGAATGCCATTTTCACGTTTGAACTTGAAAAAGTCCTTAAACTTTTCGCTGTATTCTTCCAATTTAGGTACTTGATAATATTGATTAATAGCCATTATGTTGTCCTCTTTAGGTTGCGATTTTCGCTCAATTAGTTGTTGTTTGTTTCGCTTTCGCGACTAAGTGTTCACGTACGCGAGTGCGCACGTCGTCTGCGGCTTCAGGCGTCCATTGGCGAAAACCGCCACCCGTCTTCATGCCTAATTGTCCAGTTTCGACTCGCTCAACCAATGCGGCTTGCGGTGATGAACTGGTATCTAGTGATGGATAAATTGTGGTTAAAATACGCAGGGTGAGATCCAGTCCCACTAAATCAGATTGCTCCAGTGGACCGAGCACCGCTAGGCGTTGGCCAAATCCGTACTTCACCACGTCATCAATGGTTTCTGCATCGCAGACCCCAGCTTCAAGCATCGCAATGGCTTCGCGTTTCATTGCATGCTGTAAACGGTTGCCAATAAAACCTGGAATATCCCGTTTAACGTGAACTGATTTCATGCCTACCGCATCAAGTAATGCAATGGTCTGTTCCACCGTTGTTACGCTAGTCTCATCCCCTTGCACCACTTCAACCAATCTCACTAAGTGAGGTGGATTCCAGAAATGGGCACCCACAATACGTTGTGGATGCAAAATACCTTTGGCTATCTCAGAAATCGGGATGGCCGAGGTGTTACTCGCTAATATGCATTTTGGGCTGCTAAAGCGGGCTAGTTGGCTAAAGATGTCTCTTTTTACATCTAGTATTTCTGGTCCTGCTTCAATGACAAACTCAGCGTCTTCCACCGCAGGTTGTATCTCTGTGTATAGGCTTAAAAGATCTCCCTTATCATAAGGTTGTTCAAGCAGTGTAAAAATGTCACTGATTTGCTGCTCAGCTTGCTCAAGCACTTGCAAATTGGGGTCAACTAAATTGACTGGGTGACCAGCAGCTAAAAAGCGCTGAGCAATACCGTGTCCCATTAAGCCTGCACCTATTACGGTGACCTTAGGTTGATCTGCCATTGTCATTACCCCGCTGTAAAGCCGCCATCAACGTACATAATCTGACCTGTACAAAAATTTGAAGCAGGTGACAATAAATACAACGCCATACCGACTAAATCTTCTGGTTCGCCGAGGCGTCCCAAAGGTAAACGAGACAAAGAACGCTGCTTAGTTGCTTGTCCTAATTCATTGTCTTCGTCAAACATCCAAGCGGTGAGTTTTGAGCGGAATACCGTAGGCGCAATTGAGTTGACATTGATACCATGTTGTCCCCACTCAGTAGCGAGTACTTTGGTCAACATATCGGTAGCACCTTTACTGGTGCAATAACCTGTGTAGCCTGAAATATTGCCGTGGCGACCGCGCACAGACGACACCATAACTACTTTACCGCCAGTTAAGTTATTGTTGATGCGATAGGTGCCATAAGCTTTAGCCATGAACCAGTTACCACGCACATTAGCATCCATAACAGCTTGCCAATCTTCATAATCTTGTTCGTGAATAAAACCTGCCTTGTTGTAACCTGAACCGATAAACATCAATTCAATATCGCCATAGGCTTCTACCGCTGCATTCACCATCGCATTGGCGTCTTCTAATGTATCTGGACGCAAATTTAGAGTTTGTACAGTGCCGCCCACTCCGCGACATTCCTCTGCAACTGCTTCTAATTCTTGTTTGTTGCCAGCCACTAAAGTCAACTTTGCGCCAAGTGATGCTAAGGTGATGGCCACAGCGCGACCAAAGGCCCCGGATGCACCTGTAATCAATGCTGATTTGTTACTCACGTCAAACAAAGATAATGGATTTTTCAACGTTTCAGATATCATAATCTGATCCTCCTAGTTGGATATCACTACAAGCATAGTGACAACTTTATTACTGCGATTTTCAACTGCGCGTTCTTCATTAAATTCAATGACGCAAGAGTCTAGTGGACCTAAAACCGTTTCTTTTTGAGTTCCATTTTCCTTGGTAAGAATAGTCACTTCGCCGTCGAGTACGATATAAGCTTTCTCGTTTGGAGAAGAAGCCCATTCCGCACCGCCACCGGGGAGGAAGTAAGATAAACAACAGCTAAATGCGTCGATATTGGTGGCATCTGCGCCTTGTAGTCGTAAACCTGCCATATCCCAATGTTGTCTAGCTTCATAGGTTTTGGCGTCTTTCAATTTAGTTACTTGCATAATCGTCTCCTTTATCGATCACATAAGATTGTTCTGGGTCAATAATCGCCACAAGTCGAATACCGCAGCCATCGCCACCAGGCCAGCGCCATGGGAAGCCCATAAAAGTACAGCGTTTTCCGGTGACTTTATCGATGTCTCCACCAACGTTTTCGATACCGGGGATCCCCGCTGCAAGTAGTGCTTTATGAGATGGTTCCCAATGTGGGAAGTCCTTCATCACATCGCGACCTGTTTCTTCTTTGTATTCTTTAAATAAGTGGTGGTGAGTAGGGCCAGGACCATGATCTACCAATTTAGTCCCAAGAGGGTGGTCTAAGGCTTGTACATCAATGCCCAATAATTTTATTTTGTGCTCAACCAGCCACTCAGCGCCTTCTTTATAAAGTCCCGGGGAATATTGATAATATTCATCGTTATCCCCCAAGTTTTTGTGGCTGCCAGTATTGATTATCACAATGTCGTTTTCGCGGATTTGTGGTCTGGCTTTCTCTAAATCTTCGGGTGTTACAACGCCCCATTTTCCTTTCGGTATCGACACTACTACGCCGGTGCCAAAAAAGCGCCAAGGCTCAAAGTCATCTAAATGTGGCGCGTTTTCGGTTACATGAATAGGTGCATCCATATGGGTTCCGCGGTGCATAATGCCTTCCCATTCAAGTACTTGGCAGCCATTCATGGCATGAAATTGTTGGGTGCTAATGGCAATACCTTTAGGGCTAGATGGCCATTGAGGCATACCATGTCCCCAACGATTACTTAAATCAAAAAACTGTAAACCTTGTGTTGTTTGTGACATTACGCTCTCCTTATTCCTGATTCGTACCGGGTTCGATACGGTATTGCCCATTTGGATCTGAAATTGCCATTAATCGAATTACGCAAGCATCTCCTTCATTCCAACGCCAAGGCATGGCATGGAAGGTAGTGCGTTTGCCGGTGACAGAGTCAAGGTCGCCGCCTACATTCTCGATAGTTGGAATGCCGTTCTGTAACAATAATTTGTGAGCTGGTATCCAATCAGGAAAGTCTTCACTTGCACTTCGGCCGGTTTCAGCTTCATATTCTGGGGCTAGTCGTTTCATTGTTGGGCCATTTCTGTGCAACCCTAACGAGGTAGCAAGAGGATGGTCGACTTGCGGAGTGTCTACTCCCAACATTTTGATTTTTTTATCCACGAACCATTGAGCTGCATCTTCTGTGATGCCTGGAGAGTGGCCAAAATAGGCTTGGCTATCAGCATAAAGGTGATGCCATCCGGTGTTGATCAAAACGATATCACCGGCATTAATATATTGATCAAATGAAGCTAAATCAGCGGCGCTAACTTGCTGCCATTTTTGTTTGGGTATAGAAATTACGACGCCTGTACCCCAGAATGTTTCTAGCGGCAATTCGCCGATGCCTTTGGCACCAGAGACTAAATGAATAGGCGCATTAACATGTGTTGAAGTATGAAAAGTCGTTTTAAATTTCTGGCTCATCACACCATGTTTCGCGTGATTCACTGAACGGTATAGAATAAGTTCATCGTGTCCAGGCAAAACGGGTTGATTGTGATGCCATGGGTGGCTCAACTCTACAAATTGAAGGCCAGTGTTTGGTTCTGTTCTAACGGTCATTTTGTTATCCACAGTTGCAAGGTGTGAAAAGAGTATTGCACGGGAAAAGGGACGCTTCGACAGGGTTGTCTTAACTATTGAAACACTATTTAAATTTAAATGGTTTTTAGGCTTAGACTGCAGAATACTTGGGTTGGAGGCAATTTATTGTCAGTTTGAAACTTAAGGGAGTTACAATTATGCAACAAACTTCACCAGCATCTTTATTTAGCCTTGATGGCAAGTCAGCCCTCGTAGTTGGTGCTACGGGTGCGTTAGGATCGGCAGCAGCAAAAGCGTTGGCCGCAGCAGGTGCAAACATTACATTAACAGGCTCGAATAGTGAGACATTATCGGCCCTTGCACAGGAAATTCAGTCTTACGGGGTAGAGGTTTCCTATTTTGTGGGCAGACCGGAAAACGAAGAAGTGGTAGAGCGCATGCTCAAACATGCAACGCATAAACATCCACTCGATATTTTAGTCTGTGCCTCAGGTACGGCTGTTGTAAAACCTATCGCACAAATGAGCCCAGAAGAATTTGATAGAGTCATGGACGCCAATGTAAAACAAAGCTGGCTGGTATCAAGGGAAGCCAGTAAAGTGATGATCGAGCAAGGTCGTGGCGGAAAAATCATCTTAGTTTCCTCGGTGCGTGCTCAGTTTGCTACCGCTGCCGGTACGTCAGCCTATGGTACATCTAAGGCTGCAGTCAATATGCTTACTCGTTCTTTAGCCGTGGAACTTGGACCACATAATATTTGTGTTAACGCCATCGCGCCTACAGTATTTCGCTCGGCATTAACGAGTTGGTTGTTTGAGCCAGAAGCTGCCGACAAACGCGCCGATGTGCTAAGTCGAATCCCGTTAGGACGCCTAGGAGAGCCTGAAGATTTTAATGGAATCTTTATGTTTTTAGCATCCGCTGCTTCAAACTTAGTGACTGGCGAAGTGATTAATATCGATGGTGGCTTCTCTTGCAATTAAAGGCCTTGCAATTAAAGACCTTGCAATTAACGGTATTGAAGAATGCCCAAGCGTAACAGCTCGGGCACAACCCGTTGATTAAAAGCGGGTTGGCTTTGAGCAATAATTGCTGCAAAGGTTTGTTTCGTTATCGGTTGACCATTTGCATCATGAAACGCATTCTGCAAGTCGCCTAATTTATCCCATGCCGCACCAACGTCACCGAATACCAACGCCCATAAATACAATCTATCTTTGATAGGTAACAGCAAACGTGTACCAATCAACGGCGAAGCAAGGGGTCTTCCATGCTCAAGATGAATATCTTGTTTTAGCAAGGTTTGATTCAATAAAGAAGGCATACATAAAGTACCTTGTGGCGAAGATGGGGCAATTGGTTTCGCCAATGACATAACCCGAGTAGCCAGCAATTGAGTCACTAGCTTTTCAGCTTCTAAAAAAGGACTGGCTAGTTTCGCTTGGTAACGCTCACATAATTTATTGATCAACGCGTTTATCGTACTGCAATCTGCATGATCTCTAAGCAAAGATACAATAGTCGGGGTGAGTAGGTTGGCGGCTGGAAATTGAGTCGTAATGTGGCCAATCATGTTATCGCTAAGGGCGCCTGGCGCAAAATAAAAATGACATTCTCCAATTCTTTGTAACAATGACGAGGTTGAAGGTTTGGCCCCTTTACAATAAATATCTTTACGTTGTGCAATATTCCAAGCTATATCTTGCAACATTTGCTGTGTTGCCACTGAAAACTGTTCGCTATTAGCTGGTAGTCCCAAGTGTGCAGAAAATTCGGCTATATTATGATGTAGGCCCGCACTGCCGACAAACTCAAGCCCAACACTTTGTGCTTTTGCAATAATGTCGCGACTCCAAACGCTGCGAGGTTGCAGGTTGAGCACTTCGTGGGCTTCATCCTCTGGGGCATTTGCAAGCAATCGGGAAAAACGCTCGTTTGCTTGACCATTTTGTTGGAAGAATTGGCCGTTATTTCCTCTGACTTCAGCCAGTAACTGACTCGCACCTTTGAGCTTCTCAGCACTAGATCCTGAATACTCGGTGGAGAGTTGTTGCAACATGCCATACAAAGTCGCGTTTTGAGTAATACCCGGTAAGGCACAGTAATCTAAAAAGAATAAGCCTCCTTGTACAAGTGCACGGGTCGCAACATCGAATAAATCTGTTTGGCGTTTTTCATCGAGCCACGAAAATACGCCACTGGCCGTGCAATAATCAAACTCCTTCAGGTTTAATTGCCCAGCATCGGCTATATCGCTGCAGAAAAATTGTAGATTTTTTAAATTTGCTTGGCGGGCGAGTGTTTGCCCTTGTTCAATGTGTGTGGGATTGATGTCTAACCCAACAAACTCAGCTTCGGGGTAGGCATCCGCTAATAGCGTTAAGGTATGTCCATTCCCGCAAGCTAAATCTAAATACCGAAAATGGCCTGCAAATTTATGTGCAGGCCAACCCGATAGTAGGGCTGCAGTAGTGATGTGAACAGGTGTTTGTAATGCACCAAAATCTGAATTAAACGCGACGTCTTGAGTGTATTCTGAATTCATTACTGCACCTGTTAGCTAATTATTATTCTGCTGTTTCCACCCAAGGAGCACGGGTTTCGGGTTTACGTATATCGTAGATAAAGTTACCGTCAGGTCCATAAAAAAGCGATTCTGGAGGAGGACCTTTCGCCGCTTTTGAAGGGAGCGCTGTTCTTGAGGTTAACTGTTTTGACAAGGCAGCTACTAAATCTGGGTGCATTGCGGCTAAATTATGTTGTTCAAATTCGTCCTCTAGCAGATTAAACAACAAAGTATCAGTACCTTCTTTTATCAGTTTAAACGGCCACTGATACACGGCTTTTGATTTTGCCGTACCAAGTAAAACTGTCCTTTGAGTATTGTCTGTGGTTCCTGTTTTTAACAGCGTAAACATACTCTGACCATCAAAATTAGCTGGATCATATTGGATGTCCGCGGCGTCTAGTAAAGTGGGCAGCCAGTCTTGCGTAAAAAGTGGTGATTCTGCAATATTCTTCTTACTCAAACCTGCTGGCCAGCGCACAATGGTAGGTACACGAACCCCGCCTTCGTAGGCGCTAGCTTTGCCTTTTAACAGTTGGCCGTTGTTCGCTCCCGCTTCCAAGTTACCTCCATTATCACTCATAAATACCACTAAGGTGTTGTCGGCAATACCTTTGTCTTCAAGTGCTTGAAGTACTTCACCAATACGCTGATCAACATGAGATGTCATGTCAGCAAATACACGACGGTCAGCCGATGGTATCGCGCTATAGTCGTAAATTGGCTCAGGCACATATTGCAAAGGCGTATGTGGTGCATTTAATGATAAATACATGAAAAAGGGGGCATCGTTGTTATAATTTTGGATTTTTTCGATTGCCTTGTGGGCTAACAAATCAGTGGCATGTCCTTCTTCTCGCAGTGAGGTGTCATTGTGTTGCCAATCAAGACCACCAAAATACACATGAGTATAGAAATCAACAAAACCACCTAGGAAACCATAAAAATCATCAAATCCTCGGTTGTGGGGCATTGCAGACTTCTTAGCCATGCCTAAATGCCATTTCCCTACCATCCAGGTTTGGTAACCTGCATCCCGAAACATCTCAGGCATAGTTGTCAGGCTCTCAGGCAGCATAGCATCGTTTTCCATTGGCCCATCAATGCCAAACCCTAGAGGGTTTTTTCCGGTCATTAAAGCAGCCCGAGTGGGGCTGCATATGGGATAAGCATAACTATGACTTATAACCACGCCTTGATTGGCCAACGCGTCTATATTAGGCGTTTTAATCTCAGACCCTAAATAACCCACATCACCGTAGCCTAAATCGTCTAGCAGAATAAAAATAATATTCGGCTTAGCATTAGTTTGTGACGCTATTTGAGTTTCAGCTTCCGTTTTAACACAACCATTAATACAAACGCTTAAAACCAACACACCAATAAGGTGCAAAACAGACTTAGTTATATTCATAATACTTAATACCTCTTAAAGCACTAATCAAAAGAAACTGTAGGCTAGATTAATTCCAGCGGTTCTTGGTTCACGTAAGCGAACACTAGTGTTGTAAGACATACCTGAGATGCGTCCATCAAAAAAGCGCACTGCGCCTGCAGGAGAGTCTTCATCAAACAAATTATTGACGTACAATTCGATTGACCAGTTATCGGCGCGAATACCACTGCGCAGATTAACCATAGAATATGCAGGTAAGTAGTCGGTATTGATTTGCTCAACATAACGTTTGGAACGATATTGGTAGTCAACTCGGCTATAAGACACTAAATCGCTGTTTAGTTCCACCGTGTAGGTAGCATTTAAAGACCAAGTGAACCGCGATAACATAGGCGGCGCATTGCCACCAATAGTTGCAGCACAGTTATAAGGCTCAGTAGAAGTTGCAGCAACACCATAATCTAACGGAATGGGGGAACATGCATCATCTTTAAATTCCAGTCCGGTGTAAGAGATAGCAGTACCTATGTCAAGATAGTCGATTGGTTGCCATTCACCTTCAAATTCGATTCCCGCACCACTTAAATCTCCGGTATTTAGAAATAATCGAGAGTAGTAATCATCTGCAGTCGTGCCTTCAGATAGCTCGCCATCAGAGGGAGTCCAGTTAGCTGTAGCTGGCTGAACGTAGCCTTCCCAATCTAAATAGTAGAGGGCTAAAGAATAGCGGAAGTCGTGGTCTGGCAAATACCCTTTTACGCCTAGCTCATAACTCACAATCACTTCTTCTTCATAGGTTTGAAATGCATCTAAATCGAAGCCTTCTTCTGCGGCAGTTTGCAGCAAAATTGGATCAAGGGCATTGGCATTGAAGCCTGCAGGGTTAGTACCTCGAGCTAACTGAGCATAAACATTATTGTTGTTGTCTAATTCATAACTTAGGGCAATACGAGGCTGGAACGATTTAGTATCGCTGCTGGATTGAATATCACTGTCAACTCCTCTGGCTGCATTTTCTGGATAAACACTGTCTATCTCATCAGATTGGTAACGTCCTTCAATCGAGCCAGTTAAACGGTCGGTAAATTGATAACCAAGGTTGAAAAATACGCCGATATTTCTTGCGCCTTCAGAATATAAGTCCATCACCGCACCGGTAGATTTATTCGCATATACCGTATTCAAATAGTCGTACTCATATAAAGAAGCACCGACCAACCAGTTGAAATCACCTTCGTCTGATGAGGCCAAACGCACTTCAGCATAAGTTTCATCGCTTTCTGGTGAAGAGGCCACATGTATGGTGGTCACATCATTGTAGGCATCACGATCAAAAGAGGTATCACCCACTTCGTCAGTGACAGCGC
This sequence comes from Aliiglaciecola lipolytica, assembly GCF_018860635.1. GTDB lineage: Bacteria > Pseudomonadota > Gammaproteobacteria > Enterobacterales > Alteromonadaceae > Aliiglaciecola > Aliiglaciecola lipolytica_A. The sequence goes on along the minus strand of NZ_JAHKPT010000009.1, from coordinate 100,566 downwards.
CTAAGACTGTTAACGCCATGCCGTTATCAAACTCAATCTCAACTGAGCCTTGAATCCGTTCACGATCAACCCGTGTACCAGGATTAACGACGGGGTTAACCGCGTGATCAAAGTTGTAGTCAAAATAAGGCTCTATATGATCGATTTCGCCGTTTATCACACAGGCGTTACTGCCGCCATTGATGACACATAAACCGTCACTATCAAGGGCGTAGGGCTCAAGTTGGTCAAGGTTAGCAAACAATACAGCCGTGTGACCGTCATCAATTTCTTGGTTGAGGTACATCAATTCAGCTTTAATATTATCGGTGGGTGTATACACTAGTTTCACAGAACCTAGGCTGTCTTTTCTCGCGCCTAATTGATCACCCGATGTGGTTACCCATTCACTTGGACCACCATAGTTATTTGACTCTAAGGTGACTGCCACGGCCAACTTATCTTCTATTAACGGGGTAATTAATGACAGGCTAACATCTCGGGTTTCATCTGTTCCAAGTCTGCCTCTAACATCAAACTCTAAATCACCAGAAGGATCCGGATCGCGGGTAACATAATTAATCGCACCACCAAATGTAGAGCGACCAAAAGCGGAACTTTGTGGGCCACGAAGTACTTCTACTTGCTGTAAACCTGCAAAAGAACTCATCCCTTGAGCACCGACAATGGGAATGCCGTCAATAAAAGTGGTGACCTTAGCTCTGATAGATGAGTTTTCAGTGGAGCCTACACCGCGAATGGCAGGCTTGTTAGCGATACGACTGCCATCTGCATTATTTTCCACACCAGGCATCAGTGCAAATAAACTGGTAATGTCAGAAACACCAGCTTGGGTCAACTCATCACCAGTCATTGCGGTGAGAGAAACGGGAACATCTTTTTCCTGTTCACCGCGTTTACGCGCATAAACAAGAATTTGTTCTACCGCTTCTTCTTCAGCGATGTTGGGTTGTTCTTGTGCAAATAGCTGACTATTACCAACCATGGGGTTTAGCAAAAGCGTACAAACCGCTAGTGCCAGTGGGTTTCTTTTAAAACGTCTTTGTACAACATTACTCATAAGTACTCCTCAATGCGCCAATGCATTTTCGTGAAACGATCAATGTAATAAATTTGTTAAATCTAGGTTACGAATGGTCGATTCTCCGGTCAATGTATGTGTTTCACATGTTGAAACGCTTTGAAAGTAAACTGTGAGTCCTGTTGTGGCATTATTTGCGCATATACTGCAGATTGTCTCATATGGTGAAACGCCTATCTTGCTGATGAATACTTATCACCCTTACTATTGTTAACGAAAGTTTAACAAATTAAATGCAAAAATCGGGTGATTAGTCATGGTTTCTCAACAAATAAAGCAAATTAAGCGCGTCGCGGTAATTGGCGCGGGCGTAATGGGTGAAGGAATTGCGCAAGGTTTTGCGCAAGCCGGTTTACAAGTCGATGTATATGATATTTCGGAAGAAGCCTTAGTGCGATGTGAAAATGGCATCGCGCGTAATTTAGAGCAGTTTAAAAAACATCAATTAATCACCGAAAACCGAGAAGATATACTTCAGCGAATTAGCTACACAGCAACCACCGATGTCGCTGAGTATCTCTCATCGACGGATGTGGTGATTGAGGTGCTACCTGAGCTTATTGAGCTTAAACAATCATTGTTCGAGCGCCTAGATAAGTTACCTGAAAATATTATTCTAGCCACTAATACCAGCAGTATGACTGTGTCTGAAGTCGGCGCCAAAATGGCCACGCAGCATCGTTTGATTGGCCTGCATTACTTTAATCCTGCACATATTATTCCAGCAGTAGAAGTGCATAAATGTGCGCAGACCTCACAACAGACTATTGATTTAACCCTTGAACTAATGAAATCAATTGGCAAACAGCCGGTTTTGGTTAGAAAAGAAATTCCGGGATTTATCATTAACCGTCTAACCGGTGCTATGGAGCGGGAAATCGATTATTTGTTGGAGCAAGGGGTAGTCTCACCTGAAGACTTAGATACTGCTGTAAAGGCCAGTTATGGTTTCAGGCTTGCGTGCCTTGGACCAATGGAAGCCGAGGATATGATTGGCTTAGATACCGCAGCTAGGGCATCAGCCAACATTTTCCCAACGTTAAGCAAAGCCGATTTACCCTCGCAACAACTTATCGATAAAGTTGAGCGTGGGGAATTAGGATTAAAATCCGGTGAGGGGTGGTATCAGTATCACGACGGGCGCGGTGACAAAAAAGTGGCAATAAATAACGAACGTTTGCTGCGTCAACTAAAGCTTTTCATTGCAAACAATTAACCCAGCTTATCGAAACTAAAACTCGTTTTTATTAACGACAAATATTATTTGGCAAGGATTACACCTATGAAACTTATTTCTTTTTCTGTCGACTCTCCCTTTGGACCGATCAACCGTATAGGTGCGCAATTGCACGAGTATGTTGTCGATCTTAATTTCGCTTACGCATTTTATTTGAAACAGCACACTGATACTGAACGTTGTCAGCAAATAGCCGATGCAATTGTTCCCGCTGATATGTTGTTGCTGTTACAAGGCGGCAGCTACAGCATGGAAGAGGCGAAAAAAGGATTGAATTTTGTTAAATCTCGCTACACAAATAATCAACCCATGTTTGGACCTGACAACCAGCCTTTACAATTTTTGATGTCGCATGTTACTTTGCTCGCCCCTGTGTTACGTCCAAATTCCATACGCGATACTATCAGCTTCGAAACCCACGCCAAGAATTTTGAAAAACGAACGGGTAAACCGATTCCAGAGCTTTGGTATCAACAGCCGCTTTATTACAAAGGTAATACAAGCACGGTTTGCGGTAATAACAGCATCATCCCATGGCCAAAGTATACTAAAAAGCTCGATTTTGAATTGGAATTCGGTATTTATATAGGCAAAACGGGACGCAATATAAGTGCTGAAGATGCAGCGTCTTATATTGCCGGTTACACCATATTTAATGATATTAGTGCAAGAGACGTTCTTCAGCAGGAAATCACTATGCTTTTAGGGCCTGCGAAGGGAAAAGATATGGATATGGGGAACGTAATGGGACCTTGTCTGGTTACACCCGATGAAATTGATCCTGCAAACCTGAAAATGGAAGCACGAATAAATGGAGAAACTTGGTCGTCGGGCAATACATCTGACATGTATTGGAGCTTTGCCCAAATCATAGAGCATGTATCAAAGTCTGAGACACTCTATCCGGGGGACTTTATTGGTTCTGGTACCATCGCCTTTGGTTGTGGTGACGAACTTGAGCGATGGATAGAACCGGGAGATAACATTGAACTGGAAGTTGAAGGTATCGGTATCCTGCGCTCTCAGGTCGGTTCACCCGAGTAATACGCTGTTTTTTGCCTGTAGCAGAATGCACCCTGCTATGGGCTTTTTGCTGTTAATGATTAATTTTCAAACCTCCCTTCTTACAAAGTGTTCACAAATTAAATACACTATATAAACTTTTTGTCTCAAATAGTGAGACACCTTTATTGCGGAATTTAGCGTCGGCAGTAATATCTGTTTAACCAATATTAGGGGGCGCTATGAAAGAATGTGACTCATCGTCTACCGTAGACAAAGCCATTCGTATTCTCATCGAACTGGCCAAAGAAAATCAAGAAGTTGGCACTACGAGTCTAGGCAGGAAATTGGACATTCATAAAGCAACCGTGTCTCGGTTGTTAATGAAGTTGGCCGAGCATGAATTTGTATATAAAAACAAAGAAACAGGCAAATATTGGCTAGGACCGGCTATCTATCAGCTTGCAATGACCATGGCAGATGTCAATTTTGATGAAATTCTGCATTTAGCAAGACCTCATATAGACGAGCTTAGAGACTCATTACAAGAAACGGTTACTTTGGAAATATGGTTAGGTAACTCTACTGTACCTACTTACTCCGCTCCTTCTAACCTGCCGTTAAAAGTGGTGCTTCCACCGGGCGAAGTCCTGCCATTACACACCGCAGCCGGTGCCAAAGCAATACTTTCATACATTCACGACGAGCGGGTAGATATGTTGTTGAAGGGGGAGCTTGAGAAAATAACACCCAATACCATTACGGATAAACAACAATTACGCCAACGCCTGATTGATTACAACAAACAAGGGTATGCCACAGATGAGGAAGAGTTGCATTTAGGAATATGTGCAGTGGCGGTGCCAATCTTTAATAGTATCCGTCAGCCAATTGCTGCCATTGTGGTGTTAACACCGTCTTCTCGCTTTAGCCAAAAACTAGAGCCGTCGTTAATCAGTAAATTAAAAAAGAAAGCCGCTGTTATCGGCACGGAGATGATGAAACGTGGAATCAGATATTAAACTCGCGCAACACAATCCTTTTGTAGATGAAACTCATAATCCGTCACTAATAAGTTGGCTGAAAAGTGCCAACGGGCACCCGAGTTTCCCAATTCAAAATTTGCCGTTTGGGGTCTTTATTGACGCCGAACAGATACCACGCTGTGGCGTCGCTATTGGTGACTTTGTGATTAACCTTCACACCCTCGGATTGCAGCGGATTTTCAGTGGTAAAGCGCAAATTGGACTCGAAGCGCTAAGGGAAACCTGTTTGCAACGTTTTATGTCTTTAGGGAAAGATTTCTCTGTGGCGTTTCGACAAGCGTTATCTAATGCCTTAACGGATGGGTCTCAGCATGAAATGGCCGTTAGGAAGGCGTTAATTCCAAGCGCTGACGTAAGTTTTTGTCTGCCTTGTCAAATCAGTGACTACACTGACTTTTATACGTCAATTCATCATGCGACTTCGGTAGGGAAATTATTTAGACCAAATAACCCTTTGCTTCCAAATTATAAGTGGCTGCCCATTGGTTATCATGGCAGAGCATCAAGTATTCACCCTTCTGGTATACCGGTTTTTCGTCCCATCGGGCAAACCTTAAATGCCGATACTCAACAACCAGAATTAACAGCCACTGCGAAACTCGACTATGAAGTTGAACTGGGAATTTTCATCGGTCAATCTACGGAGTCCTTTGAGCCGGTTTGCATTCAGCAGGCCGATGCTCACTTCTTTGGCGTTAGTATGCTAAATGATTGGTCAGCGCGGGATATTCAAGCTTGGGAATATCAGCCTTTAGGTCCGTTTTTGTCGAAGAATTTTATAAGCAGTATTTCGCCTTGGATTATTACCGCTGAAGCCTTGGCACCATTTAGAGTGCCGCCAACGAATTACCAAGATAGGCCTGAAGTTGTAAATTTACAAAGCAATGAGAATAGCCTTTTAGGGGGATTCGATATTCAAATGACATGTCACATTAGAACCGAACAAATGCGACATCAAGGAATTCCAGCATTCAAGTTAAGTCAAACCACGTTTAAACATGCATTTTGGACTATAGCGCAGATGATAACCCATCATACGCAGACTGGTTGCAACCTTAATTCTGGTGATCTTCTTGGGTCGGGAACGCAATCTGGGCCCACCGAAAGTGAGGCCGGCTCTTTACTTGAAATAACCCAAGGCGGGCAACATCCAATCCATTTACCCAGCGGTGAGAAACGTTTTTTTCTTGAAGATGGGGATGAGATTGAAATTTCCGGTTATTGCGAATCAGAAAATGGATTACGCATTGGAATTGGTTCTGTTAGTGCTGTTATTTATCCGCCCAAAAACACTAAACCGACACAAACTATCAAACCTACTGCAAGTAGTGACTCTGCGCTTTGTCACAGCGATCCTGTCGCGCATTTAGGAGAGTAAATCCGTGAATATAACCCTAATTATCTGTGTGCTTGCTTATGAACTGATTCTAATTGGTGGAGTCGGTTATTACGTATCAAGGCAATCTAAAAAGAGCACTGTTGCCCATGATGCCGAGTTTACTCATGGCGGACGCCAGTTAGGCGTCACTGTGATTGCCGCCACTTTGGCTCTTACTGTGCTAGGTACGCCGCATATTATGGGCATTTTCGAACTGTCATGGGATATGGGAGCGACCTCGTTGTGGTTCTCAATAGCACACGTCATTTTGTTGGTGATAGTTTGTTTGAGTACCGGCCTGTGGATGCGTCGCACTGGGGTGAATTCTGTACCTCAATTGCTCGAAGATTTGTATAACCCAGGGATTCGAGTGGTGGTGGGCTGCGTGATGGCTGGCTCCATTTTTGGCGTATTAACCTTAGAAACCCAAGGTCTGGCGATTTTGCTCTCGGCTATGACTGGGTGGAATGTGCAATACAGCGCAATCGCTGGTGGAGTATTAGGGATACTCTACGTGGTGTTAGCGGGTATAAAAGAGGTGGGTTGGATAAATGTGGTAAACGCCATCCTCATGTATATAGCTGTTATTCTGGCTACCTTATTTATTGCCTTCCAACTTCCAAACAACGATTTTAGTTCGGTTGCCGATTTTTATGTCAGCAGCGGTAACGAAGAAGCCTTGTCGGTGTTTGGAAATCCACATTTATTATGGACATTCGCGTTTGGTTTGGTTGTTGCGTTGGTATTTAGCCAACCGGCCAATCAGCCCCTATTGCAAGTTTGCATGAGTGCAAAAGATGAAAAAACCATCGTTAAAGCACTTTGGATTGCTGCGCCTATTAACGGCATGTTTGGGGTTTTCATTTGCGTGATAGGCCTAACGGCTAAATCAATTCCAGAATTTGCAGCCTTGGGTCCGAAGACAGCGGCCACGACCATGTTGGTTAATATGCTTCCTGGTTGGTTGGTGATTCTATTACTGGGTTCATTTATGGCGGCAATACTTTCGTCTTTTGCGATGACTGCCTTGGCACCAGCTACCATTTTTAGTAACGATATTTATCGTCGATTTTACCGTCAAGACGCGACAGAAAAAGAAATCGCCAAGGTGACACGAATCGTAATTGTTGTGTTATCCATTATTGCCATTATGGTGGGCTCGTTCTTACCGCAAATATTGGCGTCTGTTGGTTGGGTTCTTGCGTGGTTAATGCCGGTATTGTGGTTGATCGTAAGCGGCTTATTTTGGAAGCGTTCAAGCATAGGTGCGGCAATTACATTAGCTTGTGTGTGGTGCGTTAATACCGTCTGGTCTTTTACCAACCTGCCACAGGTGCTAGGAATGGCAGATATTCCTAACTCTTACATTATGCTGATTTTGACGGTATTTGTGGGTGTTACTACTAACTTACTGTGCCCTGGTAAAGATAAGTATTTCAATTCAGTGGAATATAACGCGCAAGTTGTTGCAAATAGTAAAACAAATTGAAAAAGGAAGTAACATGTTCTGGCATATTTTTTTACAAGTATTTATCATCATAATAACAATCATGTTAATAGGTTATGCTTTTTACCGAATTTTTTATGCGGGTAAGTGGTAATAACCGATTAAAAATAAACGAGGGTAATATCATGCAAGAATTCGAAATCACTCATTTTTGGATGTTAGGTGTAATGTGCGTTATGTTTATATTTTTAGGCGCGGCACTTATTGGGCATTATCACAATCAACCACGTTAAACTTTATTTCTGTTCATTCAATATAATAAAAAGGGTCAGTATGGGTTTCACACTGACCCTTTTTGTTTTTAGCTATTTAAGATTTGCGGCGACGCAAACCCATAGCGAACATGCCTAAACCAAGCAGTGCAATTGCGCCTGGTTCAGATACCACACCATAAGTTAGGTTGTCATAACGCACATCAAATGAATTTCCATCATTCTTAGCGTTCAAAATAATATCACCAAATGAGCTTGTACCAGATGCTGTTTCTGAGTACACCATAGTGCCATTAACAAAATACTGCACTCCGTTATTCGCAGCTTTGTACGCAATCGTGTTGAATTCATCTAGATTAAAAAGCGTTGATAGGTCAACCCACGCGTTATCCCATATTGCTAAACCAGCGCTAGGATCGGTAACTCCGGGTCCTTGAAATTCTAAAATGGGGTAGCTAGATATATCATTCGCATTATTTTTGCCAACTCCCCACATACCAGCGAAACGCTCGCTATTAGACCACGCCGAATCAATGTACATATCAACTGATACGAAGTTTGAGCCAGTAGTGTCGATTTTCATACCTTGAGTATCGTAAAATGCACTGGGTCCAGTACCAAAAGTTGAACCATCAATACTCATCACAAGTTCATTATTTATAATTTGGAATCCCGCTGGCGCAGCACGGTCTACAGAAAAATCTGCCAATGAGTCGCCATTATCAAAAGTTTTAGTGACCAATGTTGCTTGACTAGACATTGTCATAAACGCCGAACCTAAAACTGCTAATTTCATTAATTTAGAAAAATTCATAATACTTCCTTTTTAATTTAGATTTTCACAAATTTTTAAATTTGCACTCTGGTTTGTGCATATTCCAAGCCAAAATAAAATATTATTAATATTCAGTAGCTTAATTTTAATTTGTTATTTAAATGTTAATTTTTTTGACAGTTTATAGGAGCGTTAGGGAATAAAAATATGCAGAGTTAACTCAACTCGAGAGCATTGAGTTTGTTAACGTTATCGTCTTTGCTGAACAGAAAAAATCCTAGATTGTCTTATACTATTAAGCACAATGTTGTGAGTAATTAACTTACTCTAATGTGAGTGTGACTATGAATCTGAGACAAATAAAAAAGCAGAAAAAAAGCATACAAAAGGTGGAAGATGCAGTTGATGTTAGTTCTTCACCTTGTGATATGGCAAGGTTTGCTGATTATTTTTTGGGTTTGGATAAAGAACCTAAAAAACCGATAGAAGCGAAACTGCCCATCAAACACCAAGAAGAGCCAGATTAGTCATCTGCTATGCTGATTTGTTTAATACCTTTTATTGTTAATACTGCTAGCCGCAAACAAAAAACCAGTGCTGCAAGAACACTGGTTTATATGTATACAAAGTTTACAAAAACCTACTAGCTTTAAAGTTGAAACGATGCACGAATGTATAGATTGCGCCCATCGGTATCGTATGGAGCGTTACGGGAATATATTAAGCCTCGGTTTGCTTGATAAACCGCTTCTTGTGGATATGAGTCAAAAATATTCTCTGCCCCAAAGTTTAACGTCAGTTTTTCACTCACATTATAAGAGGCCGATAGATCAGTGAAAAACTCGCCATCAAAATCTTGGAAAACGTCTCCATCACTGTTCCCTGAATAGTCAGTCCAAGAGCCGTAGTAGCGAACTCGCGCCATCACACTAACGACGTCCATTTGATAATTTAGGCTAAGGTTCGCGGTATTTTGCGGCAGGATATTTTCGAAACGGTTACGGGTGGTGTCGTTGCCAACTAGACTTCCATTAAGTACTTCAGTTTTGTTGTGATTCAGCGCTGAGGTTACCGATAAAACACCTTGGTTTAGATCAGTGGTATAACCTATTACTACATCTATCCCTGTGGTGCGCGTATCAAAGTCATTTTGATAAAAGTTAACGCGGGTAATACTCTCGCCACCCGGTACACCTAAAGATGCAAATTGTATTCTTTCCTCATCGCTTACCGTGTAAGTAGAAGAGGTGCTCAAGCGATTATCTACATCTACTCGATAGAAATCTAATGATGAGTGAAAGCCGCTGTCATGACGATAAACTATTCCTGCGCTCAGATTGTTTGATTCTTCCGCTTCAAGGGGGTTGATTGTCACGTCTTCACGTTGTGACAATACCGCTGCCACATCACCTTCAGGTGAAAAACGTCCGGTTGTGAAAATATTTAGGGTATTGGTGTCTAGTCCTTGGGAAGTACGCTCACTAAATAGTTGCCCTGGTGTAGGCGCTTTGAATCCTGTGGATACAGTTCCTCTAAGCGCTAAGTCACTATTGATTTCATAGCGCGCAGAGAGTTTACCGGTCAATTTACCGTTGCCATATTCTGAATATTTTTCATAGCGTGTGGCTAAGCCAATCGTTAATAGTTCGCTTATTGGTAAATCTATATCCACATAAACTGATTGGCTATTTTGACTGGATTCTCCTGATTGATTTGGCGAAAATCCTGGGAAACCATTTGATCCAGACGGCAAACCCACAACTGCTCCTGGGCCTATTTCATAAGAGGCCAAATCACCGGGTTTTATTTCATAAGTTTCTTTACGATATTCTGCGCCAAATGCAATATTCGCTGCGTCATTTAACATGGATGAAGCCCATAGATAATTAAAATCGGCATTAACGTTGGTTTCGGTTTGATTTAATTCACCAATATAGAAATCGGTTGGACTTGCTGGGCCTAGCGAGGCATTAATACTATTGGACATGTTATATTCGATACGGTTTTGTCCAAAACCGACACTAAGATCCCAATCAATATCGTTAGATAAAGTGCCCTTGATTCCAAGATTAACTGAGTGGTCGCTATCTTCATGACCAAACTGGGGAGAAAAGCCGGCAGGATAGGTTTCCCTTAGATCAAAGTCAGGAAAGACATCAGTTAAATTAAAAGCGCTGGTGCTGTCTGGATTACGCCAGTTAAAATCAGTTAGGCCTTCTCCTTGGCCGAAAGTAGCAAACAAATAGGCCATGCCGATTTGGGTATCTAAACCTGAATTCAATGCAATTCTTAGGGTTTCTGTTTCTGGCTGTCCCCAGTTTTGCACGGGATTAGGTACGTCAACTTCAGGATGGTCGGCTGCAAACTGAATGGCATCAGGTCGCTGTCGACTTCGAGAGGTTTTTTGAGCATCTGCATATTCAAAACTTACTGTAACAAAACCGTCGTCGCCTAATTCCATTCCGCCTTTGATACCAGTCCTGATATTTTCACCGTCTCCTTCGGCATATTCTGAATATTGCACAAAACCTTCAAGTCCTAGGCTATCATCCAATATGATGTTAATTACCCCTGCAATCGCATCAGAGCCGTATTGGGCCGATGCACCGTCGCGTAAAACCTCAATGCGTTTAATTGCTGAAGCAGGTATCTGCGATAGGTCGGGAGCCTGAGCGCCATTACCGCCTAAAAGGGCTGAACGGTGGCGGCGTTTACCATTGATCAAGACTAAGGTGTGATCCGCTGATAATCCACGCAAGGAGGCTGGGCGAACAAATACCTGACCATCGGCCATTGGTAACCTTTGAACTTTATAAGAAGGCACTAACTGGGCTAGGGTATCTGACAAGTCTTCTGATACTGTTCCCATAAGCTCATCTGCAGCAATTAGATCGATAGGAGCACTAGAATCAAATACGGTTTTTTCGGAAGAACGAGTTCCAGTAACAATGATACTCTCTAAGTTGTTACTCGCAGCATCATCGGGCGTTTGTTGAGCCTGACTTAAAGAGGGAAGAATGGCACTAACACTGCAAACAAAACATACAGAACGAGAAACCTTTGATAACGCAAACATAAATTAAACCCTAGAATTATTTAAATGTGAATGATGAAGGGCGCTACTGTTGCACGTTAAAATGACAAAGCGGTTAAGGAAAAATGGCAGTTTTATTTATCCTTTCCATTTGATTTTATTAGGTTTTATCTTTCGGTAAAATAAACTCTCGCAGATCAAATATCGATTACAGATTCCTTATTTTATTAAAATGTCATAAATTACCTTTACCCTAATTTTCGAATTGAAATGAATAAGCAGCCCTCATATGAACCACTCTAAATTTTCCTTAACTCGTCGTAATTTATTAACTGGAGTTGCCACAACGGCTGCTCTTTCCTCATTTGGCGTTGCTGCTGAAAAAGAATCTTCGAGGTTAATATTGCCTAAAGCAACTCATGGTTCTGCGCAAAGTTTAGCCGCTGACGAAGGGTTCTGGGCTGAGGTCGCCACTTATTATGATCGAACACAGGGAATCGTTAATCTAGAGCACGGTTATTGGGGAAAAATGGCTAAGCCAGTCATTGAGGCTTACCAACGCGCCACTAAGATGGTCAACGATCAAAACTCGTTTTACGCCCGCAAAGATTTTCCTGGTGATATCCGCCATGCCATGAGTCGAGTGGCTCATGCCCTTGGTGCCCAAGATGGTGAAATCGTTTTGACCCGCAATGCCACTGAGGCTATCCATAATCTGATTCGTCAATATCAAGGATTAAATGTTGGAGACGGGGTGTTGTTTGCAGACAGTGATTATCCTAGTTTTAAAACAACCATGAAATGGTTGGAGCAGGATCAAGGGGTGGAAAGCATAGAGGTAATCACACCGAGTCTGGCTGACCAACAACAATTATTGCAAGCCTATATTGCCGCTTTCGATAAGCACCCTAATATTAAACTGATGTTACTCACCCATGTGAGTAATCAACATGGATTAGTCTTTCCTGTGGTTGAAATTGTCGAAGAAGCTAAAAAGCGGGGAATTGATGTTATTTGTGATTGTGCACAATCGTGGGGGTTAATTGATTATAAAATCTCTGATCTAAACGTCAATTGGGCAGGATTTAATTTACATAAGTGGATAGGTTCTCCGGTAGGAGTAGGGGCTTTGTACATGCGAAAAGGAGCGCTGGATAAAATTGCGCCTTATCCTGGCGAGTCCGATCCGAATAACAATCGAGCTTACACCCGCGTGCATACGGCCACTGCGAACTTTGCGGCTTTCTTGGCAGTACCTGCCGCACTGGATTTTCATCAGGCCATTGGCGGCGAAAATAAACAAGCACGACTCAAATATTTGCGAGATTTGTGGTTTTCAGAAGCCCAGTCAATGAGCCATATCGAGGTGTTAGGTGGAAAAGACAGTATGTCATCCACAGGCATGAGTTCATTTCGGATGAAAGGAAAAACCACAGTCGATGATGCGAATCAACTGCAACAACGCTTGGAAAACGATTTTGGTATTTTTACGGTTATCCGAAAGGGCTTAGATTCTGGTGCATGTGTCCGTATTACGCCCCAAGTATTTACCAGTGCTGATGAAATTCAACAATTAGTGGAGAGTTTAAAGAAGCTAGCTTAATAGGAAAATAAAAAAGAGGCGTTGTGACATCCTAAGAGACTTAGGGTACAAGGATTTAAACGTACTTCTAATTGCTGAAAACAAGTGGGCCAGAGAGAAGCTGTACTTTCTCTCTGGCTTTTTTCATCGTGTTTACAGAATAGTTTGCAATACTTTTTGAACAACTATGTTGCTTTGTTCAGCACAGACATCATAACCATTGCAATTAAAAAAGACGGTGAAAGCAATATCGTCTTCCAATATATAAAAGGTTTCTGTTTTATAACCAGGTTCGTCTCCGCCGTGGTGGTATACAGTTTTAGCGTTGGACATTTCTTTGAAAATACCCAAACCATACTCTAGGGTGTTCGAAGCTTGTACCATACTTTCAGGTGAGGTGATTAACGCTCTCACATCGCTGGCGACAACAGAGTCCTCATCTACTATGGATTTCAGTAATAAAGAAATATCGCTGACTGAACTCACTAATGGCGCATCAGAAACCCCAATGTTTTCGTACACGGGTTTGGCATTTTCCAATACGCCGTCAATGTTGACGTATCCAGATATAATAGTGCCCAAATTTTTTTCTAAACCATTGTAGTAGGTACTATTTAATCCAAGGGGAAGAATAACCCGATTGCGCATTTCGGTATAATGATGTTCGCCCAATACTTCATCTAAAATAAGCCCTGCAAGCAAATAGCCAGTATTCGAATAATGAAAATCAGTGCCTGGCATAAAATAAGCCGGCTGATCTAGTGCAAATTGCAATGCATAGATATCGGTTTTGAGTGAGCTAGGGTCGCTCATTATTGTCGAGTACCAATGTGCTTGAGTCGCAGAGTCTAAATAGTCATAAACACCAGCGCTGTGGTTCAACAACTGACGCAACGTCATACTGCGACTATTTTCGATTCGATCTAGAATTTCATCGGGCAGCCAAGTATCGATAGTATCGTCAATATTTAAAACTCCGTCGTTATGTAACATCGCTACGAGCAACGCTGTGGCTTTTTTACCCGCGCTGCCATTGGGCATGACATGATCTATTTGCATGGGGGTTTGCTGTTGTATGTCGGCTAAGCCAGCGCTGCCGATGAAGTCTATTTCTGGTCCTTCAATGGACATTATTACGCCTGGGATACCCTGTTCGACGGCATCGTCTAGAAATTCCTGGTAATCCACCTCTTGGGCAACAGGTGGTGAAATAGTTGTGTTGTCATTGCTGCTAGAGCCACATGCGCCTAATAGCAATATGGCAGTCGCGCTAGTCAATAAATAGTTGATTTTTCGAAATGTAGTCATTGTTAGTACCTTTATGCGTTGTCTGAAAGTGAGCTTAAAAGTAACGGGTGGGAGGTGAACTAGAAGTGAAATTAAGACGGAATTATGTACTAAGGCAACGTTTATTCCTTGCAAACTAGTTTAATAAGCCGCTCTGCAAACAGCCGACATTGTTTTGATTAATTTCACCCTGCTTTTACCTTGCCGTTGTAAAAATGCCCCCACTGAATCAACTATAAACAGGCATTAACAGATGAAAAAACAACTCTCAATATTAGCGTTACTTTTTATACCCACCCACCTATTCGCAAATACCTTAAGCGATGCAAACCCGGTAATGCGCAATTTAACCCTGAATGACAACGAAATACTGATTGGATTAGGGGCATCCTACGGTACAGGTTATGGGGAAAATGATGTTCAACCCTTGTTCTCACTTGCCTACGGTGTTACTGACAATTTAACCATTGGCCCAGCAGGAGTAAGGTATGCTGTTTGGCAACGCCCTGAAGCGAATACCGGTTGGGAAATTACCATTGATGGTGGCTTGATGGGGCTATATGAGTCTGCAGAATATGATGATAGTTATGCACTCGGGGGAGGACTAAGCAGTAAATACGTCATATCTAAAGACTTTTCCATTGGTGCATCGGCCCACTATTTACATTGGAATGAAGATAAGCGTGATAATAAAACTGAGTTCAGAGGCGAGTTGTCAGCAATGTGGCGGGTAAACAGTGACCTGACATTGTATGGCAGTGGTATGTATCGAGAGCTCAAAGACTTTGCCCAAGATAATGCTTACGCCCTATCGACGGGACTAATTTGGAACCCATCCAAACAAATGGATGTAATCCTTTATTTTACCTACACGGATTTCGATTCGTTGCAAAACGGTTATGACATTGACGCGCATTTTAAACGTCAATATGGCCTTAAAGTCATCTATCGCTTCTAACTAAAAGGTTGTTTAACGCAAGTTTATCATCGATGCCGTTCCCGTCGCGATCGGTGATGGACTTGCTAAACATCGTGGACATTTTTTGGCGGCGCTAGCGCCGTATCGCGCATCTTTGATAAGCAGGAAGTTGCTAGCATTAGGTCGCATATTTTAATCTAGGAGGTATTATGAAGTACCACATCAATATAATCATTTTGCTAGTCGTGTTTGGCTTGTTGTTGAGCGGCTGTTCCTTAGTGAATAGTCTTCGAATGATGCATGCCAATGACGATATTGAGCCTAATTGGCCGTGCCCAAAAAACGATCAAGTTTTACCTGCAATCTATATTGGTGAAAAACCCTATGTGCGTTTGTTAGTAAATGACTCAACAGAGCTGCTGTTTTTAATTGACACAGGGGCTTCTTTCAGCATGGTTTTTGATACACCAAAAGGGAAATCTCTACTCACTAAAAAAGGTTTTGAACTGAAAATAGCAGGCTGGGGTGAAGGCCAAGATACCCAGGCTTATCAATCTGAACTAGCTAGTTTACATATTGGCGAAGTTGAGTTTGAAAACGTCAAAGTTGCTTACATTCCTATTTCATTAAGCCCTTACTATTTGCGCGAAGATGAGGCGATTTTTGATGGTGTTTTAGGTCACGACATACTCCGACATTTTGCCTGGACCTTGGATAAACAAAAAGCCTTAATAACCGCATCTGCTGAGCCGCAAACCGTACATAAAGGCGATGCTGCTATGCCGATTTCCGTGTCATTTAGCAAGTTAAGCATTGATGCCACTGTGGAGTTTAATCAAAGCACAAAATTGCAACGAGAAGTATTGATAGATACGGGGAGCAGGCATTATTTTAAAATGAGTGCGGCCTTCCCAATTGAAAATGATATTGCGCTACCCACTAAAAAAATCATGGCTGCCGATTTTGGAATGAGTGGCATGACCGAACATCAAAGGGTTACGATTCCTGCAATACATTTTCAGTCATTACAGATAAACGGAGTAAAAACCAATCTAATCCCAAGCGATGATGAAGACGACTGGTGGGTGATTGGTAGCGCACTAATGAATCAATTTATTACCGTGATTGACTATCACAATCATCAATTCATTATGCGAGCTTATCCTCAGCATGTTTTCGCTTCACGATATAATTTAGCTGGCGTGGAGTTGCGAAAATTACAAAACGGAAATTTCGTAGTACGCTATGTCACAGCAGGACTTCCCGCTGAAGTTTCTGGATTACAAGCCGGGGATGAAATTATCAGTATCAATCAAATACCAGCGACACAGATTTCAGAACAGCAATGGATTGAACTCAATGCAACCCCCGGAAGCAGACAGATGTGTGTTAGAAACCGAGATTGTATTTCCTATGTCAGTCAACATATTTTAGGTTATTCTTCCCACATGTAAGCGTGATTAAGGAAAAGATATGAGTCGACTAAAAGATAAAGTTGCCCTGATAACCGGAGGAGCCCAAGGTATTGGATTAGCCACTGCTCAGGCTTTCGTCGACGCTGGCGCTAGGGTCTATATTGCCGATATTGAGGATGATATCGGCCGAAAGGCGGCTGAGATGCTTGGCACCAACGCGGAATACTTATCTCTGGATGTTGGTGAGGAGACCCAATGGAAAGAGACTACAGCTTTACTTTTACAAAAGCATGAATGTCTTGATATTGTTGTCAATAATGCGGGAGTCACTGGGTTTACAGAGACCTCCACGCCTCAGGATCCGGAACATTTTGAGCTAGCGGCTTGGCACAGTGTGCATAAAACCAATTTAGACGGTGTTAGTTTGGGCTGCAAATATGCCATTGCCATGTTAAAAAATGCCAAGTCAGCGAGTATTGTGAATATTTCTTCTCGTTCTGGCATGGTTGGCATTCCTGGCGCAGCGGCCTATGCCAGTAGTAAAGCTGCAGTGAGAAACCATAGTAAAACAGTTGCCCTGTATTGTGCGCAACAAGGTTACCCTATTCGCTGTAATTCGGTACATCCTGGGGCAATATTAACCCCCATGTGGAATGCAATGCTAGGCGAAGGAGAGCAGCGCAAGGCCGCTATAGATATGGTCGCACAAGATATTCCATTGCAAACCATGGGCACGCCGGAAGACGTTGCTTATGCGGTACTTTACCTAGCGTCTGATGAGGCTAAGTATGTGACTGGTATCGAATTGACAGTGGATGGCGGTATTTTGGCCGGTGCCACTGCAGCACCTAAAAAATCAAGCTAACAAAATTTGATAATAACTGAAACAGGCATTCACCAGTCATATAGCAGATAACAATAAAAAGCCTAATTGTGTAATCAATGAATATGTAAATTTAAACACATTTTGAATTACTTTTTAGTAAGCCACTAACCTTACCCAAGACTTGGCCGATGGTTATTTGTGCTATATTCTCGCTTCATCAATAATGATCATAAACTCAGCATTGTGGAAACTGACGAGTGAAAACTCAAATTAATTTAGCGGCAATTGCGTCTTTAACCTGCGCACTATCATTTATCTTTGGATTGACTCTAATATTGGTGTGGGTGCCTGACTTCAATGACGGACCTTCTCAGCGTCTGCAGGTGTTTACCGAGCACCCAATGTTAATGCAATTTTGGTATTTTATTGTATATATTGTTTTCGCGGTGGCCATTTTATTATTGAGCATGCAGATCACGGCTAGAGGCACACTAGAACATTCAAAAATGCATAAACTAACGATGTTAGTCAGCTATATTTGGTCTTCATATATTTTTGCCAGCGGTTTAATTGCAATCCTTTCTATTGAGTTTTTATTCAATGCTTGGTTACCCGCTAAAGGGGAAATTTCGGAAATATGGCAAGATATTTACGCCATTCAAATGGGTTTAGGTGAAGGCGTAGAGTGGGTAGGCGGGATCTGGATGTTAGTCATGACTTTAACCCTCATTGAGCAACGGCGTTTCTCTAGGGTAATTCATGGTTTAGGTTATATTACTGCCGCCTTTGGTTTATTAACCTTGATACCGAGTTTAAGTATAGTCGGCGCACTTTTTGGTGCCCTACAGGTTGTTTGGTTTGTATGTTTAAGCCTTTTACTGTTTAAACAAAATCAACCTGTGGCAATTAGTGAGGGATAACTGTCACTCGATATGAATCATCAAACTGCTCTATGGATAAATCCCAGCCCATCACATTGGCGATTCGATTAACTAAATATTGGCCGTGACCTAACCCTTGATAATAGGGTCTTTCGTCTATTTCACTCAACTCGTTTTCAAAAATTAATTTGTTGCCTTCTGCACTAATTTTCATGCCGCCTTTATAGCCGTGATAGAAACCATTATTGACTAGATTTTGGCAAAGGAGAGAAATTAAATAGTGGTTTCCAGTGACTTTCATAGAAGGAGGAATAGCAATATTGACTTGAAAACCGATGTGCGGATAAATACGGTAGATAGCTAGCACGGTTTTTTCAACAATGGGTAAAATTGCTAGGGACTTGAATTCAAGGTTTTTTTCTCTGGCTAACGCTAATAAAACTTCTACTGTTTGTTTTAATTCATTGCTAGCTTGTTCTAAAATTAAAACTTCTTCTTTATCTAAAGGCGATGTTTTACTCAGCTCCAATGTGTTTTTAATCAGTGTTATTGGGGTTCGTAATTCATGGCTTACGTCACGTGTGAAATCTTGTTCTCGTTTTAGTGCTCTTTGCAACTGTTCAAAGGTTTCAGAAAATGCTACTGCAAGATGGCCAATTTCATCTTCTCGTTCTTTTCCTTGGATTTCACAATCTTGAGTTGATCTGTGGGCGATTACGCTGTTGGTAAGAGATTGTACAGGACGGGAAATCAATGTCGCCAGATACCAAGAACTGAGGAGGGTTAAAACACTAACGCCGATTGAAATGCTAAACAAAAATAGTGGCATGACGCTCGACATATGGGAGGCAGATTCTAACTGTGTTCGATTAAGTAATAAAAACACCTGGGCATTGTTAGCCAAGGGCTGAGATAACAGAAAGCTATCGTTGGATTGATAGTGAATTTTATTGACCCCTTGATTTTGGTCGAATTGCTGTTGGATCTCTGGCGGAAGCTGACTTAGGTCGGAGTATATTGAAATATAGTTAACACTCGTGTCTGGGATAGTCTTGTACTGTTGGTAGATGGAAGCGATATGCAGACCTTCATTACGCAAAATAGTCTCTGCACTGTTCTGTTGAATAATATCGGCAAATAAAAAACTGAGTCGAATAAAAAAAAGACAAATGATTAAACTCAATCCACCAAATGCACAAAACAACTGTAGTTTCAGAGATTTAAATTTAATCATCTAAAGCCTGCAATTGGTAACCTATATTGCTTATAGTGCATAATACCGGCTTGTCTGTGACTTTTTCAAAGGATTTTCGTAAGCCGTAAATATGCGATTTTAAGGCATTGCTCTCAGGAGGTTCATCGCCCCATAAATGACGAATTAATTCGGAACGACTCACGGGGTAAGGGTATTCCTCAACTAACTTTTGTAAAATACGAAAGCCAATACCTGTAGTGGTTAATTCTAAATTGTTAAAGGTGGCTTTATGGGCTCTACTATCAATGCTCAACATGCCTTTTTGCAGCAAAGTTTCACCATGTAGTTGAGGCCTTCGCGCCAATGCCTCACAACGAAGGACGAGTTCTCTTAAATCAAAAGGTTTTGTTAAATAATCATCAGCGCCAATACCAAATCCTTTCGCTTTATCTTCGAATGCATCGCGGGCAGTTAACATTAAAATGGGAATGTTTCGGTCAGCTGTGCGTTTTATTTCATCGCAAACAACCAGACCATCTATATCTGGAAGATTGAGATCCAACACAATTAAATCAAAGTGATGTTGCAGGGCTAAATCTAACCCTTGTTTGCCAAGGGTAGCACAATCAATAATCCAGTTTTGCGCCTCTAAAAAGCCAGCAACCTGTTTCGCAATAGCTAAATTGTCTTCTATCAATAATACCGACAAATTACTTTTATTTTTTGCCATTACCAATCCTACAGGATATATCTTTGCCATATCTGCTTAAGGTAAATACTTCAATAATTCTGCAAATATGGCAAATTTTTATCAATGTTATTTGTTTCGAAACCGCATACTGACATAGACAAGGTCAAACGAGGGTAAAATTTCTGGTTAGCGTGGGTGTCTATGTAATTGCTATGGGTGTCTCAATAACGGACGCTGACATTAACATGGGTGTCTTGATAAGGAGGGGGCTCTATTCCCAGAGGATATAGCTGACTAATTTGTATAAAGCTGCTAGTTTTAGAGTGAAAATAATACAATTTGGCATGAGCCTCGTGGCTAGTCGTCGCTAATGGAAGTGAATTAAGGATGGATTTGTGTTTAATAAAAACAACCCAAAAGAGAGCGGTGGAGAGTTACTTCACAACCACATACCTATTAAGCTCGTAACTGTCCATGGCACTGGAGCGGGCGATATCACTAGCTCAGGAGATAAGTGGTGGCAACTTGGCAGTGTGTTTATGGACGAATTACAAAAACGACTAGACCTGGATCCTAATCAAGTCGAAATAGTACCGTTTCAATGGGAAAATGGTCCTAACAGCGAAGATAAAAGGCGAGATGCAGGCTCTGCACTAGCAAAACAGTTAGCATCCTATGACGAAGCTGAGCAAGATTACTATCTAATTGGACATAGTCATGGGGGCTCGGTTATTTATAATGCCTTGTTGAAATCAGTTGACAATAAAACCCCTTTTAAACGGCTTAAAGTGTGGTGTACCGTTGGCACTCCTTTTCTAGATTACAGACCAAATACGTTTCTATTTCAACGCCTTAGAAGCATAGGATTAACTATTTACACAACGGGTATTGTGTCTTTGGTGTTGGGGTTCTGGATCATGCTTATGGCGTTATTTAAAACTGAAGTTAACCAAAATATAGTAACGCTAGGTCATGCAATGACACTTTATGGAGTGATTACTTATGCTTGCCTGTGGTTATATGAACGTCGGAGAAAAAGTTGGTTTACGAAAAAACAGAAGAAACGAGTAGAAGCGCTGTACAGTAATTTGTGGTGTGGATTGTGGCATAAAGAAGACGAAGCGATTAGCGCACTTAGTAACGTGCAAAATATAAGTGCACCGATTATTCCAAGTACATTTCTACTCCCCGTTGTTGCCAGCTTTCAATTTGGGTTAGTTATTTTGATTGGTTTGATCTTTGCTTTTGATTTGGCTTTTAATAGCGGTGACATGCTCAATTATTTTCTCACATCTGAGGATGGCTCTGAAGGTTTTAGTATTGGCGGTATTACTTTTTCAATTGCATTTGAAATTTTACTTATTTGGATACCGTTAACCTGGGTTCTTACCAAATTATTAAGTTTATTCGCGCATTTGTTTGGTCGACCACTGGCTTTTCTACTGAATAAAGTTGTGTGGGCATCCATTCAAAAACGCGCATGGGGTGATGATTTATTGAAAGAAGATGTCCATGCAATCAGTTCGCACCCTCCTGAATTTGAGCACAAGTGTGATTTTCTTGGTGATTCAATTGCAGATCCGTTACGTCAGCACAGCGAGAAAAATGCGATTAAAACCCTACATAAAGTGCGCTTAGTGTTAGGCATGTCTGAAAATGCCGATGCCACACCAGATATTCGCACCGAATTGAGTGATAGTATCAATTGGCAGGAGTTAATACATACCTCGTATTTTGATGTCCCTGCATTTATTGATTTACTCGCGGAGTCTTTGCAACAGGCAGGGTTAGTTAATGATAATCAAGCAACCTTAGCTGACAAATGACACAGAGGATCTACTCTTGTTTGAAAATTTCCAATACACGTGATGCTGGTTGCATAGTTCAGTCATTATATTTATGCTTCTGCAGGTTAATTTTGTCACAACTAATTGAACCAAAAGGAATAATAAAAAAGTGAAATTAATTAGTGTGTTATTTGTATTGTGGTTGCCGTTTTTTGCATTTGCTCAATTTTCAGACCCATCTCCGTGGCCAGAGATCCGTAAACAGCGAATTGCCACATTGCTGCCATCAGCACTGGCAAAAGCAGAGGTTGATGCTTGGTTGGTGATTTGTCGAGAGAATAACAATGACCCGCTGGCTGACCATGTGGGTTGTGAGAATGCGGGTCAAACTGCAGTGTTTTTATTCTATAACCACAAGAATCAATTCCATTCAATGGCGTTCTCGCCGGCGGGTGAATCTACCGCCCTCAAAGATGTCAATTTATTGGATGAAGTGGTTTCAGTGGAACGAAGTGGATCGGCCATTCAAACCGCTGCGAATTTTATTATCGAAAAGAACTTTGCCAATATCGCAATTAATATGTCGACTAAAAATGCTCAAGCCGATGGAATAAGTTTCACCCAGTATCAACAATTAACCAAAGCTTTAGGCGCGAAGTTTACGCAACGTTTAACCTCAGCTGAAGAGGTCATTTATCAATGGTTGTCCATCAAGCTACCAGCGGAAATTGATATTATGCGCAAGGCTGCAGTGTTGACTGCGCAATGGCAGGTTGAGGCTTATCAGCAAGTTATACCTGGGGTCACCACCGATGCCGATGTTGCTCGTTTTCTTAAAATGAAAATGCGAGAAGCGGGTGTAACAGACGGTTGGGCGGCAGCGCAAAATCCGAATATCAATTCAGGTTCAGATCGTGGACACTCCCACCCAACCGACAAAATTATTCAGCCTGGAGATGTGATTCAAACTGATTTTGGTATTCGTGTTTACGATCGCTGGGTAACTGACATTCAACGCTTTGCTTATGTATTAAAAGACGGTGAAAGTGCTGCGCCAGCTGATATACAACGCTATTGGAAAAATGCTAAACAAGGACAAAATGCCGCGTTTACTGCAATGAAACCTGGTGTTAGAGGGATTGATGTAGATACCGCACAGCGCAAAGTGATGGAAGCCACCGGTTCTATACCATTGATGTGGAGTACCGGGCATCCAGTGGGATATGTTGCCCACGACACTGGACCTAACCTGGGTGGTTCAAGGGCTGTCAGCGTGCGACCCGCTTCTTTACGAACCTTAGCTGAAGGCATGACCTTTGCTTTTGATGGATTTTATAGCTGGTCATTAGACGATGGTCAACCTAAAACCATATCGGTTGAGGAAATGGTACAAATTACCAAAGACGGAGCTGAGTATTTAATTCCTGTGCAACAAGAACTTATATTGATTAAATCTAATTAGTATCAAGGTTCACTTTATGCAGATGCTGGAGGGATTGAGCAACCAGCATCTGCGTACATTCAATACAAGTCTTTAGATCAAATTCAAAATACACGCGATAATAACGCCAGCTAGATGCGCTTAAGTTATAGCGAATATTGGCGGCAGTCCTGACAATTTCTTGTTCCGCAGCATGGGGATAAGCTTCAGTTAGCAGCTGGGTTAATTCAGTCAGTCGTTGTTTTGCCGTGGTTGACAAAATACGTTGAAAAATCTCACCTTTTAACAAAACCAGAACCTGTCTAGGTTGGCTGTCCAGTTTAGTATAAAAATGCGAAATGTAGTCGGGCAGCTGATTTATTGTTGTTGGCAACATGGGCAACGCCAATTGCTGATAAAGCAGTGCTGTGAGTTCATTTAAAAAAGTATCTCGACTCTCAAAGTATCTAAATATTGTGCGCTCAGAAATATTTGCATGTTGAGCAACTTTCTTAAAACTAATTTCATCAACATCTAGTTCATGTGTTAATTCACATGCCGCGTCCAAGATTAGGTTACGGGTAAATTCCATTTTTTTTTGCTGCAAAGTCGTCATCGGATCTAAGTGGTTTGTCATTTATAATGTAATCTTGACATAGGTACTGACATCTGTCTAATATTTATACTGATTAAAGTTTATACTGGCTAATATCTAGAATAGGAGCATATCAGATGGAGTCGAGATCTATAATTAAACATGCGAGTGACGAAAACTGGTTAGCTGTTCTAGGGATGAGACTAAAGTTTTTATGCACCGCTGAAGAAACTAACGGCCGTTACTCCAGTATGCTCAATACCGTCCCTAAAGGGCTAGGCGCGCCTCCTCATTCACATCCTTGGGACGAAAGCTTCTATGTTTTACAAGGGCGAGTTGAACTGCGTTTAGGTGACACAATCACGCGAATGAATCCTGGTGACTATGCCTTGGTTCCGGCTAATCACGTGCATGGATTTACTGGTTTATCAGATGAAGAAGGGTTGCTCATTACGTTTGAATCTCCCAGTCATTCCCATTCGTTCTTTCAGGAAATTAACGATCGCGTAAAAACCATGCCTGATGATCTGTACAAAATGCCAGACATTGGTGAGCGCCATAAGGTCACCTTTGTTGAAGGGGGTTAAATAAATCTCTGTATTTGGATAACGTTTAAGTGACAAACAATAGATGAACAATAACGCATTTTACATTACAATCCGCGACTTTATTTTTCACTAGTGTTGGACTCAAATGGCAGCGATTGGTATAGATTATGGCACCTCAAATTCCGAGGTAGTTTTTTTTGATGGTAAGAAACACCAATTTATCAAACTTGACCCTGATCTTGATGCAGCTAATAAGATTCGATCCTCAGTCTTTATTTATTATGAAGACGATTTACCCTTGCCACCCATTGGAATTATTGAAGCAAAAGTCGCGCAAATTAAACGTGCGGTAAATGACCAGATTGAAAAAGCCAAGCAAGGTTATTACGAGGCTGTCGATCCAAGAGAACAGCGAATTTACAGTGAAAAAATAGACGACTTGCGAGGTGAATTACACAACCTGCCAGCCTTGCAACGCAAAGCTATTCAGCTGTTGCTAAAAGACATGACCGTGCAAGATTTATCCTTACAGCAACTCGTTGAAACAGGCAAATTCGCATTCGGTGAAGAGGGTTTTAAACGTTATTTAAAAATGCCGGAAAAGGGGCGTCTTATTTATTCACCCAAGAACTTTTTGGGAGCCACCTTGATTGCCGGTCAGCAGCAAGCATTCGTCGGCATTATAGCGAAACAATTGGAATTCTTTCGCCTAAGTGCTGAAAAACAATTACAAACTTCTGTGGATACAGCGGTTATTGGAAGACCTGTTAAGTTTCACGGTACTCGAGGCGACGCTGGAAACAATCAAGCCATTGAAATTATGACCCAAGCGGCGCAAAAAGCAGGCTTTAATCAAGTTGAATTTCTCGAAGAGCCCATTGCCGCGGCATATCAAATTGAACGAACCCTAGATAAACCAACCAATGTGCTGGTGGTGGATATTGGCGGTGGGACGACCGATGTGTGTTGCATTAAATTATCCCCTGAAAAACGTGCAAACTTAGATCGTCAGCAAGATGTATTGGCTGTAACAGGAACCCGCTTAGGGGGGATGGAATGTGACAAAAACCTGATTGTGAAATCTATTGCACCGACTATGGGTCAGGAGCTATTAACGCAAAATGGTTTACCGATTCCACCTACTTACTTTTCTGATATGTGCGCGGTTGATGACATTGCGAAACTTAATCGGTTTTTCTCTGAAGATTATGGGTTAGAAATCGCACAAACCATGTCTATTACCAAAGATCCGAGATTGTTGGAAAGGTTGTTGATAGTACAAGAACAAAAATTGTCAGCTAGACTTGTCAACTCCTCGCGTTTAGCAAAAGAATTGCTATCTTCTAAAGATGAAGTGACTCTGCCACTGCATTACATTGAGCCAGATTACGATGTTAATATTACTCTGACTGACTTGAATCGCTCGATGCAAACTTGGATGCGCAGAGTGAAACGTTTAGTCACTCAGTGTTTAGACAATAGCAGTGAGCCCCCTGAAATGTTGTTTATTACAGGCGGTATGAGTTTGTCACCGATTGTCAGAAAAGAACTGCAAGAAGTGATGTTACCTCACCTGCCCGTGATGGAAGGGGATGCTTTTAATTCAGTCTGTGAGGGGCTGGCAATACAAGCCAGTAAATTAGCGCAAACTAATTAATTGAGTAATGCGTGTTTATTTAGAATATTGAGCAATCTACCACCACAACTTTGTCGTGGCGGTAGATTAACCCAAGGTATCAAGGTTGCTATTAGTGCTGCAATACGATGCGGTAATGAGGTTTACCATTGCGTAATCTGTCAAGGGCCTCATTGACTTGGTCGAATGGGAAATATTCAGTTATTGGCTCAACTTTATGCAGGGCTGCAAAATCTAACATCGTTTTGATTGTCGCTGGGCTTCCAACTGGCGATGAAGATACTGAGCGCTGACCGGCCATTAATGGGAACAAGCTTAAATCTAGTGGTTCTGTTGTCGCTCCAACAAAATGCAAACGACCCTTTGGCGCTAGCGTTGCCACATAAGCATTCCAGTCAAGTTTTACATTTACCGTCGATATAATTAAGTCAAAGCTGCCTGCTGCTGCTTTTAACTCTTTTTGTGAACTGCTATTGAGCACTTTGTGTGCGCCCAGTTTTATTAGCTCGTCTTGTTCTTTAGTATTGCGAGTAAAGGCTGTCACTTCGCATCCCCAAGCATTCAGAAATTGCAAAGCTAAATGACCCAGTCCACCAATGCCTATCACCGCAACTTTGTCTGTTGGTTTGATATCGAATTGTAATAAAGGATTAAATACCGTGATGCCACCACAAAACAATGGCCCGGCGCTTTTTGGATTAATATTATCTGGCAGCGCCACAACTGCACTTGCTTGAGCGCGCACACGATCAGCAAATCCGCCATGTCGACCACCTAATGTCAGTTCAGCCGATGAACATAGGTTATGGTCGCCAGACTGACAGGTTCTGCAAGTATTGCAATAACCTGATTGCCAACCTAGACCAACCCGTTGACCTACTTTCAATGAGCTAACGTTTTCACCTACAGCGTTAATAATTCCAACAACTTCGTGTCCAGGAACGAAAGGATATTGGGTAAAGCCCCACTCATTGTCTAACATGCTTAGGTCACTGTGGCAGATACCGCAAGACTCAACGGTAATATCCACGTCATCGTGCTTCAAAGGACCTGGATCGTATTCAAACTTTTCTAATTTGTCTCCAGCGGCATTAGCTGCATACGCTTTAATCATTTTAATTCCTCGCATTTAAGTGGTTATTGCCCAGTAAACGGCATCGATGAGGCTATTTTATGGATTTATTAAGAAGTGACAATCCATTGAAAAGAAACTCTGAGTTTCCAATATGGAAACAATGTTGTAAAATCTTCGAAAATAAAATTCCTAAATCAGTTGATTAAGCTTTGAAGATATCTAAATGACGAATAATCAGGTAATCGATTTAAAACTGTTACGACATTTTGTGGTAACTGCGGAAACGCTGAGTTACACCGAAGCGGCTAATATACTTAACGTAACCAAGTCTAAGTTGAGTAAGGATATTGCTAAACTCGAAGGGGAGTTGGGCAGTAAAGTGTTTGAGCGCTCTTCTCGCGTTGTGCGTTTATCTGAAACTGGGAAAATTCTTTATAGCCGCGCTCTGGTGCTGTTAGAAGACTCAAATCATCTGTTAAATGATATCAAAACACTGAATAGTAGTGTGTCAGGAAAGCTAAGTTTAGCTGCACCTCCGGCTTTGGGAAGGGTATTAAGCAATAGTCTTTTTCCTAACTTTTTGAAAGATTGGCCTCAAGTTAGCCTAAGCCTTAAACTTTCTTACGAATATGAAAATTTATTTAAGGAAGGCTTAGATTTGGCATTTCGGATGGGCAAGAATCAAGATGAAAACCTGATTCAACGGCAAATCGGTAAAGCAAATAGAGTATTAGTAGCCTCGCCTAATTATCTTAAACACCATGCAATCAAAACCGTTAAAGACTTAACGTCGTGTAGAAGTGTTCAATTTTTTGAACCAACACAAAACACATGGACACTGCAAAATGGTGAAAAAACTGAATATGCATCCGTTCCTGTGGCATTTCAATGTGCTGATTTTGTAGCGGTTTTAAACTGTGTGAAAAATCACTTAGGGATTGCTCAGTTGCCTTGGTTTTTAGTTCGTGATGGGATTAAGTCTGGTGAATTACGGCAGGTTTTGCCTGCATGGGTAAGTCCCAGTTTACCCATTTATATGGTTTATCGACAAGGTTTTAACAAACCCAATAAGCTCGCCGAGTTCCTAAGTTACATTGAAGCTCATAAATCCATGTTTGATTTAGAATTTATGAGCTCATGAGACAGGAAAAAATACGCTTTTAGCTTGCACTTATAAATTTAGCAACAGCATTGGCTAACGATGGGAATGCGATTGCACTGACATCAACATCTTCTATTGCTATCCATTTAGCTTCCAGTATTTCAGTTTTTTCTAAGTGTATCTTCGGTTTTTCGTTTAGCTCACAAACAAACGCGCTATCTATGGTGTTGTAATTGATATTTTTATAAAGATATTGATTCGGAAAAGAGCATAAATACTGCCACTGTGACGGAGCAATAGATACATTTAACTCCTCCATTAATTCTCTACTTAATGCTTGTTCTAAAGTTTCATGGAAATCCACAAAACCACCCGGTAGATCGAGTTTTCCTTTACAGGGATGCTTAGCACGAACTGTAAAAAGTAACTCGTTGTGGCAACTTATAATTGCGCCAACGCCACCGGCGGTGTTATGAAAATAAACAAAGTCACAGTTGGCACATTTCCAGTATCGCTGACTTACAAAACTAATCTCGGTACTTTTACATTGAGGGCAATGTTTAAACATGTTCTGGCTTTTTCGTTGTTGAATGTATTTATTGCCGATTTTACACAAAATGTGGCGACAAGGTGGAACTCATACGCCGTTTCGTTTGTATATTCGAATCAACATTATTTACTTGCGATAGCCGACTGTTTTGTTGTTGAGAGGTTTATTCATAGGCCTGTAATGGTAGAATTTTACCTTCACTATCGTGTATTAATTCTGACATTTTTACACAGCGTAAATGGGTTTGGCCGCCTGATAAGGTACTGTCATGATAAAACAAAAACCACTTGTTGTTGTATTGCACTATGGAGTGATGATTGGTCCAACCCAATACAGGGTTGAGAATGACCCCTTGATAAGTAAATGGGCCGTAAGGGCTCTTTCCGGTGGCATAAACTATTTTATGGGTGTCGCCTGTTGAATAAGAAAAGTAATACTGCTGATTATGTTTGTGTAACCATGATGCTTCAAAAAAACGTCGTTGGTTATCGCCTGCGCGCAGTAGTTTGCCGTTTTCATCATAAATAAGTATATCCTTGGGCGATTCAGCAAGGGATAACATGTCGTCAGATAATTTGGCGACTAACGGAGCGTAAGCAGGTTGATCATCGGCAGGGTAGATATCCCTTGGATGGAATTGACCATCTCGCCAGTTTTGTAGTTGTCCTCCCCAAATTCCTCCCCAATACAAATAGTAACTACCATCGTCATCTGCAAACACCGCAGGGTCGATACTGTATGTGCCTTCAATGTAATTATCTTGCGCCGTGAAAGGGCCTGTTGGACTGTCACTAACGGCAACACCAATACGAAAAATACCGTCGTACGCACGAGCCGGAAAATAAAAATAATAGCGCCCATTTTTTCTGGTTGCATCAGGTGCCCACATTTGCATTTGAGCCCAAGGCACATCCTCAACACTCAAGGCAACACCATGATCTGTCGCCTCAAAGGTATCCCTATCTAACGACAATACATGGTAGTCCCGCATAGCAAATTGTTCACCGTTATCATTTATCTCAGCGTCGGTTTGAATGTCGTGGGAGGGATAGATATAAATTTTACCATCGAATACATGGGCAGAAGGATCTGCGGTATAAATATGCTCTACTAATGGTCGGTGTTTCGGCTGTAAAGATTGTGCGCGAGCCAAATCTTGTTGCTGTTTGCTCTGCGCGTCACTCAATTCAATTTCGAGTGGACTGAGAGGCTGCTCATTGTGGTTGCTCATGAAGGCTCCAAATAGCGATACATATTCGTTTTCGATTGTATGTTGAATGACCCCGAACCGGCTATTTGACTAGCCTCGGGATAGTTTGAGATCAGCTTCGATACGCTGTTCCATCTTCTTGTTTAT
Organism: Aliiglaciecola lipolytica; assembly: GCF_018860635.1. Lineage (GTDB taxonomy): Bacteria > Pseudomonadota > Gammaproteobacteria > Enterobacterales > Alteromonadaceae > Aliiglaciecola > Aliiglaciecola lipolytica_A. Next base: position 70,428 of record NZ_JAHKPT010000009.1, on the reverse strand, counting down.
CTCATAGAAAAATAGGCATCCACAGCCGAGTAAGAAAGGTATGGCGGCATAGATACTCACTGCAGTTTTAATTCCATTAATTGTGTCTGGAGCTTGTACCACCAAGTCTGCGTTGTAGTGATAATAGGCCAAGATGCCTGCCACTAACGAACCGCCTATTGCCAGCCCAGCCTTGAGACCAAATAACATAGCTGAAAAGACAATTGCCGTAGCTCGACGATTATTTTTCCATTCAGAGTAATCGGCCACATCGGCAATCATTGCCCATAAAATTGGGGTGGTAATGCCGTAGAAAAAACCATGAAAAATTTGCGAGCCAAACATCAAGGCGATAGATTCTGGCGAGTAAAAATAGAAAAACAGCACGAACAACGTGGATAAAAACAATGCACAACCAAATACATCGCGTTTGCCAAATCTGTCTGCTAGTGGCTTAGAAAAACCAATTCCAATTATCATAAAAATGATGCCACAGGCGTTAAAAATACTGTTGCCTGATATTGCCGTGTCCTTAGGCCATTGGAACTCAGCCAATCCGGCATTGGTTAATAAGCTGTTTAGCCCTGCAATGAGATTGTTAAAACCGATATTCTGGTGAAATTGAGCAAGGTGGGCTTCGTCAACATAATTTTGGAAATAATAGATATACATGCCGCCTTTAAGGGCAAGGGTAATAAAAACAAGAATAGTGAGTATCAACATAATCACCCAAGGTTTGTTTTTTAATAGATCAACAATGTCTTGTTTTATCGATGATTTTTGTTCGACTTTGGTGATGACCCTTTCTTTTGTGGTGATAAAGGTGATGAGGAAAAACACGATTCCCACAATTGAAAATATCATCATGGTATTTTCAAATCCCACCGCTTTGTCACCATCACCAAGAATAAGTACTAAAGGCAGTAACAAAACCTGAATAATAAATTGCGCGATCATAACTGCAACAAAGCGATAAGCTGACATACTATTGCGCTGTTTCATGTTGCCAGTAATGACGCCACTTAGTGCAGAATAAGGCAAGTTATTAGCGGAATAGACTAGTACTAAGGCGATGTAGGTAATAAACGCATATAACACCTTACCTTCGGGCGCAAAGTCAGGAGTTGTAAAAGCCAATAAGGCTAAGGTTCCAAAAGGGATGGATGTCCATAATATCCAAGGTCGATAACGGCCCCAGCGGGTTTGGGTTCTATCGGCAATAATTCCCATAACCGGACTGAAAAATGCGCCAATCATGCCGCCAGTGAAAATGATCATGGTTGCTGTTTGTGCTGGAATTTTGTAAACGTCGGTATAGAAAAAAGCAATAAAGGTAACAAAAGTTTGAAATATCAGATTGGCAGCTAAGTCACCTAGGCTGTATCCAACTTTCTCTACTACCGATAATTTGTCAGCAATAGGTGCTTTGTTTAACGAGTCTTCTGTTAGGTCGATATTATTCATATTTTTATAATTCTTTTAGTTACCGCTTAACTATGGAAAGTAACAGGTAAATCAGTACCTATCTAGCGAACAACTTAAAACACTAAGGCGAGATTAAAAAAAGTAAAAGATGTAATTAAAAAGTTAAAGAGAAATGAGGTGGGAAGCTCACAGGTCTGGATAAATTAGCACTGGGAGCTTGGTTAGCACTTTTAATGTTGTTAACGATGAGTTGATTTTGCGCAAGTAATAACAGATTGTTGACGGTTATAAAGAGCCTGCTGCTTAGGGATTTAAGCCTGCAGGCTAGGGTAAGTTTTACAGTTGTTTTGTACGAAATAATCTAATTATTGCCAATGGAGTAATGATTAATAACCAGAATAAACTGCCGCCTTGGCGCTCAACTTCCGCTTCTAGTGCATCACAATTATCTATAGAGCCGCCTGAAATTGGTTCTAATTTTACCGCCACATAATGGGTGGTTTCAATTTCAGCGCCATAATCATCATAGATAATCTCGCCAGATAGATTGCGACTCGCCTCTGTTACTGTGGCTGTGGCAACAATGGTATTGTCATCGTTGATGCCGTGAACTTCTACGATGTTGTACTCGCTATTACATTCAAGCAAAGTATTTATCTCATTGAAAAGGTCATTTCGATAATCGTATAGAAAAGCGCCGGTACGACTTGTACCCGAAGTGGTGAGTTCCGAATCTCCGTATCCGATAATCATATTTTGATTATTGATATCAGTAGCATAGCTATTGGCAGTCGTATAAAAATCATCTGGGTATTCGGTGACGTCAGCATCCACATCGTGAACAAAAAACTTATTGACTAAACTGCCTTGAACTAACTTTGAAGCATAACCTACCACTATGTTGTCATTATTAATTGCCGTAGCAGAACTGGAATAAACGCTCTCATCTTGGTTAATTGTAGTGACTTCATCATCTATATAAATAGCCGCCGATGTAATAAGGGTTGTGGTATCTAAGTAGTAATCAGGGGATTCTCCCACGGCAACCCCATAATCATTGATTGCTACCGCTGTGCTGCTATATACGGTTTCATCACTGCTATCGGGTTCGATTAGCATGGGTAAAACATAAGTGTCAGTTACGCTCCCGCGTTCATCTACTTGCCATATAATTCCTCGGCGTTGTGATATTGTGGTGACGCTGCTGTTCAGTTCAATGCTCAAGCTGCGTAAACAGGATTCTTCTGGCACATCAGCACGTACTTCATCATCTGCACAGTCTTCTACACTTTGCGCAAACTCATCTGATACCAACTCAGTGGTTCCATAGCCAACAACTTGGTTACTATCATTTATGTCGAAGGCGTAACTTAGACCGCCAGCCGTGGTGTCAGGAGGAGGCAGGGCAACTGTATCGCCATCAATATAGGCAAAACCTCTGACATAAAAGTCATTTAGTACATAGGTAACATCGTCAATATCTTCATTGATATAATCGAGGGTGTAAAATCCGTCAAAACCGTATCCTACGGCATAACCAAAGTCGTTAATCCCTTGCAGATCGACAAAGGTACTATTGCTATAGTCATCAGTGGAGGAATCAACACTGTCAAATCCGTGTAACTCTTGACTGTCTGACTCGGTGGCTATAAAGCCGTTTTGTGTGGAAATTTGTTGGTATAACTGGTTCTCAGCGAAAGATTGAATATAGCTATATAGAAATGCGTAGTCATCATCATTGAAATCACCTACTTTTGCTGATTCTACGTCTGTCAAATAACTAGACAATGAATCGAAGTCGAGTAGCGATATGTCTATCGGTGGATTATATTTAGTCACGAGATTGACGGTGACCTCACCAATACTGTTAATGTCCGTGGGAGACGAATTCTCTCCTAATTCGGCTACTGGTAATTCTACTACTTTGTATTGCGCCCCATAGACCTTAAAACCCAATAATAAGGAGCAAGACAGCGCTAGTACAAGTCGGATTGTTTTCATTGAATTTCCTGTTTACTGCTTTTTAGCTACGCTCACATGCAGATTTCACGCATCTCTTATGGCAGGCACAATTAAATTGTGCCTGCACTTATAAAGGAATTACGGTAATTTTACTTGCGAGGAGTTGTCAGATTACTCGTCAGATTTTTGGTTAACTAAGGTCATCTCATAACCTGAGGGCATAGACTCATTTTCTGCGAATATCAGAAATTGCTCAACACTGTCTTCATCTAATGTCATCGTTAAGCTGTCCATTATGACGTCGGTACCGTCTATAGTGGCAATGGCGAAAATATCGTAGGTATTATTGAGCAATGAAACTGAACCACTGCTGGTTTCTAAAACTGATAATTTACTTTCAGCCGTTGATATTATTTCGTCGCTCAATACAAAGTAAAAAGTCACACGGCTAAAGTCATCAGAATCAGACAAGTTAACCACTTTGATACCATGACTATAGATACTTGAGCTGTTGCTTTTGGTAATTGTGAGTGATTTTATGGTGGCTTCGTAACCGTCTACAACACCATCACTATTTTCATCGATGTCATCATCTTCGTCATCATCAATAGGATCAACTTTGCTATAAATGAAGATAGTACTGTCAGCATTTTCTTCAAGGCTTAACAAGGCATCACTAATAAAGGTGTCTTCGGTATAAGTGTCCAATACATCAAATCCGTAATCGCCATTTGCAGTGGTTGTTGAAGTACTGAATTCCCCAGTGGCTAAACCTTCTATCAATACCTCTGAATCATCATTTAATTTGACATCAATATTCATGTATCCACGATAGTTAGGTAAATAATCGGATTCATCAACACCGTTATAAAATCCAAAGGAGGCTTCTGAGTCCACATCATTTAATAGGGTCACGCCGTTGGTGCCAATGCTATCGATAGCAAAAGGTGAAGAGCCAACCCCAACATTTTCTCGTAATACAATGACATACTGGCTCACGGTGGTATACGACTGATCCGTAGAGGTATAGATAACCTCGTCACTGCCAGCTTCGGTGATGTAGAAAATATATTGATCTTGATCCATTTTTATATTTTCAGACAACTCGGTATAACTGCTGCTAGTCACAAATACCGCTTCGTTAAAAGTTTCATTATCTGCAGACATATATACGTCAACATATTGGTAGTCAGGGTGCAGATTTAAGAACCTAAGGTTAAACAAGTCATCGTCGTCGTCATCATCGTCATCGACTACCGCAATATCAAACTTCAGCACCTCGGGATCTCTAATATCACCAGTCATGGCAAGAAAAGTGATGCTGTCAGAATTGATACTTAATTGCTCCTGATAGACCATTTCCAGATCGCTTCGATCACTACTTTCCTCATCTTGCCAAGCTAATTCAACGTAGTAGCTTCCAGTGTCCAACTCATTGTTTGCGCTTACCTCAGCAAATTCTACGGCGCTATAAGTAAGCTCTACTTCATCGTCATCATCATTGTCTAAATCTTCATCCACAGTGAGGTAAACCCCAGGTGCATTAGTCGATGCATTATAGAATTTAATGTAACCGGAACTTTCGTCGTCACTGCCACAGCCTGCTAAAACGAATAACATTAAACCCAAACATACCCAAGGGTAATTCGTTAATTTAAGGGGTGTACTACTGAACTTCATGGAATCTCCACTTTAATTATTGTTAGGAAAAGTGAGGTACTGATCAAAGCTGTCATGTTTCTCACAATGGCGATTCGGACTGATTTTAATTTCATTTAGTTCAGCGCAAAGAGGCGTCTTTACAGAAACTTTACGTTGTAAATTGTTTTGTTACGGATCGAAGAAAAAAAACATTCAAATAGATAAAAAGATGTTTTGCTTGTTTTAACTAACGATATCTAGCAAATCGGCAAGGAATCACTGTCTGGGAATTTATTTGAATAGCAAAAAGTCAATTCATCCAGCAACCTTTGTGATCATGCTTGATGCCAACAACATTGAAAATCGAATGGGCGAGTCTGTTGGTAATCAATTTCAAATTTGAATGGCAACTGTTCAATTCGCTAAATGTTACATATTCCAAATTGGTGCAACCCCAATTGGTGCCGAATAGCTATTCACTTTTTGGTGCGTTATTAATCATATCAGCTCGCCTAAAACTAGCTCTACTGCGCATTTTGTTTAGTTTTGGAGTGAATCTAGGATGGTGAGTTGTTTATTGCTTTTTGTTACTAATAAACCATTTTTAGAAAAATTCATCATATTAAATGTCATAAATTAGGATGATTATAATTTGATATTGGGTAGAAAAGTCCGCAAATGCCTAATTAATACCCGTAATTCTATTTAATTGCATCGAAATAGTGCGAGTTCGAAATTTGCATAAATGAAGTTTATTTTTGCATAAGTTATTTTAATCAAAATTTAAAAATATTAATTTTTCTTATCTGACCTGGAGATTTCTAATAAGATTTTCTTATATGTTACAGCCTGTAAATAAGATGTTTTTATGTTTTGCAAGTGTTTGTAATCACTAGGTTTTTTTACGTGCATTTTCACTTAATTTTTAGCTTCCCCAAAATTAATTCAATAATAATTTTTTAAATCAAGGTTTTAGGTATGACTTGTGCTTTTAACTCATCGCAACTGTAACGACGTGAAAATGCATTTATGTTTTGAGTCGCAAAAAAATCAGCAAATAAAAACAACTATTACATCCTTTGTACAGGAGAAGAACACATGAAAAGCCCCATTAAATCAAAAACGCATAGAGTCACCTATCTGGCTACATTGATTTCTAGCATGTTGGCAGTGAACACCGCTCTTGCTCAGGAAGCAGCTAGTGAATACGACAGTTTGAGTGAGGATTCCAAGTTGGAATCGATACAAATTACAGGATCACGGGTAGCAAGGGACGGTTATGATACGCCGGCACCAGTGACCATAATGACCCAAGATGACATTAATGCTTACGCTCCAGGAAGTGTGGCGGAATTTGTCAATACTTTACCTTCTGTTACTGGTAGTAGCACGGCGTCTACTTCTTCAGGATCACTGAGTAACGGTGCTTCGGGTATCGCCGCATTGAACTTAAGAGCCTTAGGTGTGGGTCGTACCTTGGTACTATTCGACGGTCAGCGTAACGTTGTTTCTGCATCAACAGGTGAAGTTGATACTAATACATTCCCTCAATCCCTAATCAAAAATGTTGAAGTAGTAACCGGTGGTGCGTCATCTGTTTATGGTTCTGATGCAATTAGTGGGGTTGTGAACTTTATTCTAGATAAAGAATACACAGGTTTTAAATCTCAAGTAGAGTACGGCGAAACCACTTACGGAGATCGTGAAAACGGTAAAGTGGTTCTGACTTACGGTACTGAATTAGCTGATGGGGCAGGGCACTTGTTATTAAGTGGTGAGTATTTCTCTGCTAACGGTATTCATTACACCACCCGCGACTGGGCTGAAAGAGGTTATGTTGGGATGATCAATCCTGATACTAGCGAAGGCGCTCCGTTTTACTTAGTAGATGAAAACATCGGTATTTCTAACTATACCCCCGGTGGTTTAATTGCCGATGGCCCACTTGCGGGTACTTATTTTGGTGTCGATGGCGCTGTTAATCAATTGGCTTACGGTGACGTATCTGGTCAGTGGATGCAAGGCGGTGATTGGCAATATACTTCTTCAGGTATGGTCGGAACCAATTCTTTAGCTGCCGATGAAGAGCGTAAAAACTTGTTTGGCCGCTTAAGCTATATGCTGGGTGAAACTGAGGTTTATCTGCAAGGTTCTTATGCTGAATATGAAGGTTTAGCTTACTACATTAACCCCACGTCTAAAGGCGTTACTATTTATGCTGACAACGCATTTTTACCAGGTGCTGTCGCAAGTCAAATGGCCGACCAAGGGCTAGAAAGTTTCAGCTTAAATACCAGTAACGTTGATATGCCAGCATCGGGTGCTAACAACTTACGTGACACCACTCGAATCGTTTTAGGTGCCGACGGTGAATTTGAAATGGGCGGCAAATACTTTAGTTGGGATGCCTATTATCAATACGGTAAAACCAACACTGATGAGCACATGACTCCAACCTACAATTCTGCGCGCTTAACTCAAGCCACAGATGCTGTTGTAGATTCTGCTACTGGCGAAATTGTTTGTCGTTCTACCTTGACTGATCCAAGCGATGGTTGCGTGCCATTGAACCGCTTTGGTGTTGGTGTAGCGAGTGACGAAGCATTAGATTATGTTTTAGGTCGCCCTCGTCGTGAGCAAGAGTTTATTCAAAATGTTGCTGCGATTAACTTTAGTACTGGTGACTTTGAGGGATGGGCAGGCCCAATCTCTGTCGCTTTTGGTGCTGAGTACCGTAAAGAAGAAATGGATGGTTATGTTGAAGAACAGTATCAAACTGGCTGGAAATACGGTAACTATAAAGTCACTCAAGGCGATTACGATGTTGTTGAAGCCTATGTTGAAACATTAGTTCCAATTACCGATGATTTGGATTTTAACGGTGCAGTTCGTTATACCGATTATAGTACCTCTGGTGGCGTAACCACCTGGAAAGCAGGTTTAACCTATCAACCAATTGAAGATGCAACTATACGTTTAACCAAGTCTCGCGATATTCGTGCGCCCAACTTGAGTGAGTTATACGCTGCAGGTACTGCCCGTAGTAACTCTGTCACTATCGATGGTGCTTCTGTACCTATGATCCAGAATCTTCAAGGTAACCCAGATGTTAAGCCAGAAGAAGCTGATTCTTGGGGAGTTGGGGTGATTTTGCGTCCTAGTTTCTTAGAAAACTTCTCTGCCGCAATTGATTATTATGATGTGGAAATTGACGGTATTATCAGCTTCGTAACGGCTGATTCAACGGCTGAATACTGTGTTGAGTTTGGTGTGCAAAAATACTGTGACAACATGATTTATGATGAATCAGGAACACTACAAACGATCAACCTTTTATACGACAACCTAAACGTTATGACCGCTCGCGGTATCGATTATGACTTAACCTATTCTTTTGATTTAGGTGATTTGTCCTCAGATGCCCCAGGTAGTGTCAAACTGCGTTTCTTAGCCACTAACTACCTAGAAAATATAACTGATAACGGCGTAACTGCGATTGATTCCGCTGGTTCAAATGCTTCAAGCACTCCTGATTGGAAATACCGCGCATCAGTTACTTACACATTGGAAGATATGACCTTTGATCTTACTGCTCGTGGTGTGAGTGATGGCGTATTGAGTAATGCGTACATTGAATGTACTTCAAGTTGCCCTGAGAGTATCGCGCCAAACTATACTATCAACGACAACAGCGTTGATGGCGAAGTTTACTTTGATTTATATGCAGCTAAAACCGTTACCTTTAGTAATGACGCAGAAGCTGAATTTTATCTATCGATTCGCAACATGTTTGATACTGATCCTGCCGATGTAGCTTACCCCGCTTTCCAAGGTTCAGAAAACCGCCCAGGTTATTTAGAAACAAACCGTGGTTTATATGACGTATTGGGTCGTCAGTTCAAAGTTGGCTTTAGAGTCGAAATGTAATGAACAAAAAGTTAATCAAAAAGGACAAAAGCATGTTTAAACGCACAGTTTTAAACACCGTAATTGGTTTAACCATGGCGTCTATTGTTGGGTCTGCCGCTGCTTTCGAAGATATGTCTCAGGTTGAGCGTATGGAAGCAAAAATGACACTGATTGATGCAGTAGGTGCTAAAGCTAAACAAGCGCAGGTCATGAACGACATGATCTTCAGTTTCGGAGAGCTAGGGTTTCAAGAATTTGAAACCTCTGCTTACCTGACCAAAATATTGGAAGACAATGGATTTACTATCGAACGCGGTATTTCCGGTATTCCAACTGCTTGGATGGCAACCTGGGGAGATGGCGGACCTGTCATCGCTCTAGGTTCAGATATTGATGGCATTCCTAAGGCTTCTCAGAAGCCTGGGGTGGCTTATCACGATCCTATTATTGAAGGTGCTCCTGGCCATGGTGAAGGCCATAACTCAGGCCAGGTCGTTAACATCCTTGCGGCGTTAACGGTGAAGGAGTATATGGAAAAAAATGACATCGACGGCACCATTAAAATTTGGCCTGGTGTGGCTGAAGAGCAGTTAGGGACTAAAGCTTATTACGTCCGTGACGGCTACTTTAAAGATGTTGACGCAGTATTGTTTTCACATGTATCTAATAGTTTCAGCACGAGTTGGGGTGCCGGTCGTGGAAACGGTCTAGTGTCAGTGCAATATGACTTCTTTGGTGAATCAGCGCACAGTGCTGGCTCTCCTTGGCGCGGTCGCAGTGCATTGGATGCTGTAGAATTAATGAGTGTTGGGGTGAACTATCGTCGTGAGCACTTACGTTTATCACAACGTATACATTCTATTATCGTTGACGGTGGTGACCAACCCAATGTTGTGCCCTCTAAAGCAAGTATTTGGTACTTCTTTAGAGAGACAGATTTTCCACATATAAAATCCTTGTGGGAGATTGGTGACAAAATGGCGGAAGGGGCTTCTCTTATGAGTAATACCTCTTGGTCATCTACTGTGTTAGGTTCAGCCTGGCCACAGCATATGAACAAAGCCATAGCTGAAGATGCTTACGAAAATATCAAAATGGTGGGAATGCCTGATTGGTCTGCTGATGATATTGCTCTGGCTAAAGCTTTACAGTCTGAAATTGGCGTTGCGCCAGAAGGTCTGAAAACCGAACTCAATCCGTTATTAGACCCACCCGATCCTGCCAAACTTACAGGCGGTGGCTCAGATGACATTGGTGATATTTCTTGGCAAGTACCAACAATAACCTTGCGTTATCCAGCTAACATCCCTAATTTGCCGGGTCATAACTGGTCTAACTCAGTCGCTATGGCAACCCCAATCGCGCATAAAGGAATAGTGGCTGGGGCAAAAGCTCAAGCCCTAAACTTATTCGATTTGTTGACTAACAGTGCATTGATGGATGAGGCGTGGGACTACTATAAAAATGTGCAGACCAAAGAAGACAAATATACTCCTTTGTTACGTCCAGAAGATAAGCCCGCCATTCATTTAAACAAAGAAATTATGGCGACGTACAAATCTGAACTGGAAAAGTACTACTACGATCCTGACAAATACGATACCTATCTCGAACAATTAGGTATCGAATATCCTACCGTTAAAAAGCCGTAAAACAAGTCATTCATTGGCAGTGGTAACGCTGCCAATGAAAATTTTGTTCGAACAGTAGTGATCTTCATTAATCACTATTAGCAAAGGTCTCGGAGCACATCAACATGTTAAATTTCAGTACAAAGAATTTCACCAAAAAGACAGGCATAGTATTGCTTGGCTTAATTTTTTCACAAGGCGCATTCGCCACCACTTTCACCGAAGCACAGCGCGAAGCAGCAAAAGAGCAGGTTGTCGCTGCAGTCGATAAAAACGCAAAACTTGCGCAAGTCATGAACGACATGATTTTTTCATTCGGGGAACTTGGTTTTCAAGAGTTTGAAACATCCGCTTATCTCACTAATCACTTAGCTGAACAAGGTTTTAAAATAGAAAAGGGTATTGCTGGTATTCCAACAGCATGGGTCGCGACCTGGGGGTCTGGTAAGCCCGTTATTGCATTAGGGACAGATTTGGATGGCATTCCTAAAGCATCACAAAAACCCGGTGTGGCTTATCATGATCCTATCGTCAAAGGCGCACCCGGCCATGGCGAGGGGCACAATTCCGGCCAAGTCGTTAATATTCTTGCCGCCATGGCATTAAAAGAATACATGTCTGAAAACAATATAGAAGGCACTATTATGCTGTGGCCTGGGGTAGCTGAAGAGCAGCTTGCCACTAAAGCCTATTATGTGCGTGAAGGTTATTTCGACGATGTAGATGCGGTTCTTTACTCTCACGTTGGAAACCGTTTTGGTACCTTCTATGGCAATCCATTTTTCTCAGGTATGGTGTCAATTCAATACAATTTTTATGGCGAATCTGCCCACAGTGCTGGAGCGCCTTGGCGCGGCAGAAGTGCATTAGATGCTGTTGAGCTGATGAGCGTTGGTATTAACTATCGTCGAGAACATCTACGCATCGCACAGCGCACCCATTCTGTTGTTGTAGACGGTGGCGATCAACCAAACGTAGTGCCTTCTAAAGCAACTTCTTGGTACTATTTTAGAGAATTAGACTATCCACATGTGAAAGCACTTTGGGAAGTGGGTGATAAGATTGCCCAAGGCGCAGCGTTGATGACTAACACCACGTGGGATTCTACGGTGATGGGCACAGCATGGCCAGGTCATTACAATAAACCTATGGCAATGCGAGCGTTTGAGAATATCCAAAAAGTGGGTATGCCTGAATGGTCTGAAGCTGATATTACCCTTGCCAAATCACTGCAAAAAGAGATTGGCGCGCCAGAAACTGGTTTACCGTCAGACGTTATGCCAATCGTTGCGCCACCTGATCCTAAAACTATGACCGGTGGTGGTTCTGATGATATGGGTGACATATCTTGGGTAACCCCTTCAATGTGGTTGTCATATCCATCGAACATTCCTAATTTGCCCGGACATCATTGGTCAAATGCGGTAGCAATGGCAACGCCTATTGCTCACAAAGGCATAGTTGCCGGAGCAAAAGCCCATGCAATGACCATGATCGATTTATTCACCGACCCTGCGTTAATGGCTGAAGTGAAAGATTATTTCGATAATGTACAAACCAAAGATACTAAGTATCAATCATTCTTACGTGATACCGATGTGCCGCAAATTCATTTGAATAAAGAGATCATGAGCGAGTTTCGTGAACAGATGAGACCTTTTTATTACGATCCTGAAAAGTATGACACTTACCTAGAGCAATTAGGTATTGAATACCCAATGGTGAAAAAATAATGAAAAGTCGCTTTATCTCAAAATTTCTGAACCGCAAAACACCGACAACCTTGAGTGTGATGGCAATTTTAATTGCTGGAATCAGTCAAAGTACGGCGGCGAGTTTAAGTGACAGCGAGCGTCAAGCGGCTAAAGATCAAATTGTGGCTAAAATCGATAGCCAAGGGAAGTTAGCGCAAGTTATGAATGACACGCTATATTCCTTTGGCGAGTTGGGTTTTCAAGAGGTGGAAACCTCGGCTTACCTTACTCAGTTTCTAAGCGAACAAGGTTTTACCGTTGAAACGGGCATTTCTGATATTCCTACTGCATGGATAGCAAAGTGGGGTTCAGGGAAGCCGGTCATTGCTTTGGGGACTGATTTAGATGGCATCCCAAAAGGCTCTCAGAAGCCGGGTGTTGCTTACCATGCACCTATTGTTGATGGGGCGCCTGGTCATGGTGAAGGCCATAATTCAGGCCAAGTAGTGAATATCATTGCTGCATTGGCGCTGAAAGATTATATGACTGAACATGCAATCGAAGGCACTATTATGCTTTGGCCAGGGGTCGCTGAAGAGCAACTTGCTACCAAAGCTTATTATGTGCGTGACGGTTATTTTGATGATGTCGATGCGGTGCTTTACTCCCATGTAGGCAGTGGTTTTGGAACTTTTTATGGTGAAGTCGGCATGTCTGGCTTGGTATCTATTAAGTACAATTTTTACGGTGAATCGGCCCATAGCGCAAGTGCTCCTTGGCGAGGTAAAAGCGCTTTGGATGCAGTAGAGCTGATGAGTGTTGGTATGAATTACCGTCGAGAACATTTACGTTTGGCACAACGAATTCATGGGATTACGGTAGATGGCGGAGACCAGCCTAATGTCGTGCCTTCTAAAGCCTCAGCTTGGTACTATTTTCGTGAAATGGATTATGACCACATAAAAGCATTGTGGGAAGTGGGTGATCAGATAGCCGAGGGTGCTGCAAAAATGACTGACACCAGCTGGGATTCAGTTGTTATGGGAACGGCTTGGCCAGGTCATTTTAATAAACCTATGGCACTGCGTGCTTATGAGAATATTAAAGCAGTTGGCATGCCTCAATGGTCTGCCGATGACATTACCTTAGCAAAAGCGGTACAGATTGAAATTGGTGCCGATGCTGTGGGGTTGCCTAACAACATAATGCCGATTCGCGAGCCCATCAAACCCAGAGTACCGACCGGTGGCCCATCTGATGATGTAGGTGATGTCTCTTGGAGTGTACCTACAATCTTTATGTTGTATCCATCTAATATTCCTAATTTGCCAGGTCATCATTGGTCTAATGCCGTGTCGATGGCTACGCCAATCGCTCATAAAGGTATTATTGCGGGAGCGAAAGCCCACGGGATGACCATGATCGATCTATTTACTGATCCGCAGTTAATGAAAGAGGTGTCTGACTACTTTACCGATGTACAAACGAAAGAGGTTAAATACCAGTCGCTATTGCGCAAAGATGACAAACCGCAAACTCAGCTAAACGAGGAGATTATGCAGCGTTATCGAGCGAAAATGCGGGCTTATTACTATGATGCGGATAAATATGAAACTTATATGGACCAGCTTGGTGTGAAATATCCAACAGTTAAAGCTAAACCCTAGTTAGGTCTGATATGAAAGTGTGGTAGATAAATAATAATAGCAATTTGTGTTCGTGTGTGTGCTCCCTAGAGCAATTTCCAGCACCCAAGGTTTACCTTGAGGTGCTGTTTTTTTAGATAATTACTTTTAATCTGCGATCATCATCAACTTTCATCAAGCTAAATACTCAGTTTGTTTAAATCGCCAGTTGTGCAACCATATCTTTGGCCAGTAACTCAATGGCTTCGGAACGCACTTTCTGTGGATTCAACAAGCATACGCCAATGTAACCTAAATCAGGTAAATCGGCTTGCGGTGGCAACACAAAAAGGCCGGGTGGCACTGTGCTTCTTGCTAATACAGTGATGCCTAAATCTTCGTTAATTGCCGCCTGAATACCGTTTAAATCGGAGATGGTATACACAATTTGCCACTGTTTTTTGCACTTGCCTAAAACATTCGTTGCCCGTTTGCGATAAATGCAAGGGGCGGGGGCTGCAATAAGCGGAAGTTTATTTGGCACTTTATTAACGTATCTTTGGCTGCCCACCCAAACTAACTGATCGGTAATGATAAAACCTTCCTGATCAGGATCGGGTTGTTCCTGTAGGGATAATATTAGATCAAATTGACTTTTAAGGGGCTCACAAACCAAGTCTTTGCTTAGCGCACAATGCACTTCTAAGGAGACTTCCGGGTAAGTGTGGGTAAATCGGCGAATTATCTTAGGCATCAAAGTTGTGGAGAACTCACTTGGAATTCCCAATTTGATGTTTCCGCTGACTTGAGGTTTACCAAATTCGGCCATTGCCTGATCATTTAGCATAAGTATTTTCATGCCAAATTCTAATAGCTTACTGCCGGCTAACGTTAGGGTAAGTCGATTCCCTTCACGCAAAAAAAGTTTTTCACCAACAACTTCTTCAAGTTTTTTTATCTGCAAACTGATAGCAGGTTGCGTGCGTTTAAGCCGCTCTGCGCACATGGTATAGCTGCCTGTTTGCGCAATAGTCACAAATGAACGTAGAAAATCGATAGATAAATTTTTCATGGCTTCACTCCTGTAAAGTGGGGTGGCATTTTTTAGTTTATGCCTTATTAAAGCCATATTAAAATCTTATGAGCTCATATTTATTATTAATTTTATTTATTGCCTGTGTAGTTCTAGCATAGAGTTTCTGGAAAGGCAATGGACATATAATGATGCAACTAAATAACCCGTTAAAAGCTGTAGACTCTGAGATTTTCGATGTAATCGAAGATGAAGAAAAACGACAAGAAGCGCATATCGAATTGATAGCTTCAGAAAACTATACAAGTAAAGCGGTGATGGAAGCACAAGGTAGCGTGTTAACCAATAAATATGCTGAAGGCTATCCTGGCAAACGTTATTACGGTGGATGTGAATTTGCCGACAAAGCGGAAACGTTAGCAATCGAGCGTGCTAAACAACTATTTGCAGCAGACTACGCGAATGTACAACCGCATTCTGGTTCGCAAGCAAATGCCGCTGTTTACATGGCACTACTTAAGCCCGGCGATACAATTTTAGGTTTAAGTCTGGATCACGGTGGTCATTTGACCCACGGTGCAAAACCGAATTTTTCTGGAAAGTTATATAACGCGATCCAATATGGTTTAAATACTGACAGCGGTGAAATTGACTATCAACAAGTGGCTGAATTGGCGCAAGAGCATCAACCTAAAATGATTGTTGCAGGATTTTCTGCTTATTCCCGTGTGGTTGACTGGCAGAAATTCAAAGATATCGCACAAAGCGTTGGTGCCTACTTGTTTGTAGACATGGCCCATGTGGCAGGTTTGGTTGCAGCGGGTCTGTATCCTAATCCTGTGCCAATCGCAGACGTAGTTACTACTACTACTCATAAAACCCTTCGTGGCCCCCGTGGTGGCTTAATAGTGTGTAAGTCAAACCCTGAACTGGAAAAGAAGTTTAACTCTTTAATTTTCCCCGGTATTCAAGGTGGCCCATTAATGCACGTAATTGCCGCAAAAGCTGTGGCGTTCAAAGAAGCATTAGCCCCTGAATTTACGACTTACCAACAACAAGTGATTGATAATGCGCGGGCGATGGCTGATGTTTTCTTAAAACGTGGTTATGGTGTGGTTTCTGGTGGCACTGACAATCATTTATTTTTAGTGGATTTAATTGCCCGAGGAATGACAGGAAAAGAAGCTGACGCGTTGCTTGGTTCGGTGAACATTACCGTTAACAAAAATACCGTGCCCAATGATCCACAATCACCTTTTGTGACCAGTGGAATTCGCATTGGTACGCCGGCAGTGACCTCTAGAGGGTTTAAAGTTGAGCACGTAACCGATTTGGCAAATTGGATATGTGATTTATTAGATAATCCTGAAGACGCTAGCATGAGCGAAAAAGTTAAGGCTAACGTTGCTCAACTTACCGCTAAATTTCTGGTATACGGATAAACAAAAAAAGCGCTGGATCCAAAGGATGCAGCGCTTTTCTATTATTTACCTTTAAGGTTAAGTCTAATTATCCTGCTGTCAGCCTATTGAGCTCCTGCTAACTTTGTAGAATTAGATAACGCTTTAGGTGAGTTGGCGTCTTTATTAATAATTTCGACTGCATATTCCAATGCGCCCAGCAAATTATCAAAAGACTCAACGTCTGTTTGCGCGGCATTAATTCCTTTCAACACCTTTTTAATCGCATCATTAGCACCACAAATAATCAACTTTCTACCAGCACTTTTAGCATCGGTGGCAACCGTTTCAACTGCCATCCCCGCGGATACATCAACTGTGGGGACTCGGGTAAAGTCCATGATTAATACCTGTGAACCTGGTTTTACTTTGTCACGCACATGGTGTCCAACATCGGCCGCAGCACCAAAGCTAAGCGGTCCGCCGAAACTAAAGATACTTACTCTACCGTCAGCTTGTTTAAGTAGCGCATTTTCTTTAGGGTCGTTCAGCGTGTCGGGGATTTTCTTTAAATCTTCGATCTGTATTTGAGCGATTTGACGAACAAATGCCAATGCCGCCAATACAACACCCACACCCACAGCTGTGACAAGGTCAACAAATACAGTTAGGCCCAATACAAGAATCATCAATGCAAAGTCCCAACGAGGACCATTATGAGCTCGTTTTAGGTAACTCCAATCAATAATATCCAGACCTACTTTCACCAATAACCCAGCTAAAACTGCATGGGGGATACTCGCGGCAAGTGGGCTTAATCCTAGCACTACAGCAAGTAATACAAGGGAGTGAACCATCCCAGAGATTCGGGTTTTACCACCGGTTCTGATATTTACAACAGTACGCATTGTTGCGCCAGCACCAGCAATACCACCAATTAAGCCAGCAACCGTATTACCTATACCTTGACCAATAAGTTCTTTTTTACTGTCATGGCGAGTACGAGTCATGTTGTCAGCCACCAAAGAGGTTAACAAGCTGTCTATGGCCCCCAAAATAGCAAGTATGAAAGCGGCTTCTAAGATTAGAAAGAATTGGCTTTGTTCGTAAACCGGCAGATGCAAACTCGGTAGTCCGGTAGGGATATTACCTAGTGCTGGTACGTTGGAAAAAGCAAAGCTTGCTAGCGTTCCAATTACCAGTGCCGCTAATGGTCCAGGTATGTATTTACCTAAAGTTGGCGGCCATTTGTAAGCGATGAGTAAGGTACCTATACCTAATATCAAAGTGGCAATGTTAATGTCTGCCAAAGCTGTCGGAATATAGCTTAATGCACCAATAGTCCCGCTTGGAGGCTCATGCCCCAACAGTCGACCGAGCTGGAGAATAATAATAATTGCGCCAATTCCAGTCATAAAACCAGAAATTACCGGGTAGGGAACCAATCGAATGTATTGACCGACCCCTAATAAACCAAACACAATTTGGAAAAGGCCAGCTAACATAACAGCCGTAAAAATTAACGCAGCATCACCAGATAAACTGGCAAAAAGACCCGCTAACACTACTACCATCGGACCCGTTGGACCTGATATTTGTGAAGGTGTTCCACCAAACAGGGCGGCAAAAAAGCCTAAGGCAATAGCACCATAAAGGCCTGCCATTGGCCCTAAACCTGAGGCGACACCTAAGGCTAAAGCTAGTGGAAGAGCAACAATACCAGCGGTAAGACCGCCGGTAATATCACCCTTCAAATTGGATAAATCTAGTTTCATATAAGTACCCTGTATGTCTTTACGCTATAGACAATTTGGCTTCGGTTTGTGTCTGGCCCAATGGTGTAAACTTAGCGCTTTGTGGATCATAACTAAGGACTTGACCGCTTTCGATATTGTAAACCCAGCCGTGCAGTTTCACTTGACCGGTGGCTAACTTGGCCGCAACAGATGGGTGAGTACGAAGATGTTGTAATTGTTGTACTACATTCTCTTCAGTTAACTTTTCCAAATGGTCCATACATAGGCTGCCATATTTTTCTTTGACTATTTCCGACGCACAGCGACTATGGGATAACCATTCTTTTACGTGGGGTAATCCATCAAGTTTTTCAGGGTACAAAGCACCTTTCATTGCGCCACAATCAGAGTGTCCACAGACGATAATATGTGAAACACCTAACGCTGCTACTGCAAATTCAATGGATGCGGTTATTCCGCCGGTGACATTGCTGTGAGGAGGGACAATGTTGCCCGCATTACGACAAATGAAAAGTTCACCAGGTTCAGTTTGAGTTAATAGATTTGGATCAATGCGCGAATCGGCGCAGGTAATAAATAATACTTCAGGGTTTTGCCCATTCGCTAACTTTTTAAAAGTTGCTTTCTTATCAGGAAAGACTTCTTTTTGAAATTTAGCAACACCAGAAATTACGTGGTCCATGAAAGTCACTCCTATAAAATGTTTAAAAATACTTGTTACGAATTGAACAACGTTTTTAGTTTTACCTGATAGACAGATAGAAGTATACTTGTTGTCGCGATAGCTTTTTGCTATCAGTGATCTCTAAGAGAACTCCATGAGAACTCATTAATACCAACAGGTTACAAAATGACTACAGACAATAAATATCCCTCCATAAATCAACTAAAATACTTTGTGGCAGTCGCCAAAAGTTTGAGTTTTCGACGCGCTGCACAATCGTTGGGAATCAGTCAACCTACTTTAACCACACAAGTTCAAACCCTTGAAAAAAACATGAACTTGAGTTTATTTGAACGCAATCGAAGCGGCACTTTACTGACCCCTCAGGGGAATACTTTACTTGCGCTTGCAGAAGAGGTTTTACGCGCAGGTCAACGTTTTAACGACACTGCACGTGAACTCATTGATGGAGCCTCAACTACCTATCGCTTGGGCGTTCCGCCTACGTTGGGACCCTATTTGTTACCATTTGTATTGCCTGAATTACATCGGCGTTTTAGTCAATTAAAATTCTACGTGCGAGAAGAGTTTCCGCAACAGTTGGAAGAAGGTTTACTTAACGGCCAATACGACCTAATTATATCACCGTCAACTCATGAATCCACGCAATTCATCGTTTCTGAGCTATTTACAGAACCGCTAAAGTTGGTCATGCCTGGAGATCATCCTTTGGCAGGTCAAGAGTTTGTAAAACCCTCTGATGTGCAAGGTGAAAAGGTGCTGACGTTAGAAGGTCACCATCACTTCCATCATCAAGTTCAAACTATTTGTGCTCAAATTGGTGCACAGATGTATCGGGATTACGAGGGCACAAGTTTAGATACGCTCAGACAAATGGTCGTGATGGGAGTGGGTGTCGCTTTTTTACCTGGGCTATATGTGCACTCTGAATTACATCGTCCAAATGAACTTCATGTGTGTGAGTTGTTAGACACGCCAATTACTCGTGTGCAACATTTGATTTGGCGAAATACCGCGCCAGGTCGAGTATTCTTTCGCGAACTTGGGCAATTTTTTAGAGAGATTGTCGCTGAAAAACTCGCCAATGCGGTCTACGTCAAAAAGTGACAGTATTGGCTAACTTGGCAGTTTTCAAAAATTACCTGTTCAGTTAGTTTTCGATAATCTTAAAATACGTGAAATTCTCTCGCATCTTGTTGCGCACTAATTTGGATGTAATGCACAAAACTTGAACACTGGTTGCACAGTTTTGGTGGTGTATTGCAGTTTAACCGCATTAAATGGGACTTTGCTAAGGGAATATAGCGGGAATAGTTCTTGCAAAAGCGACCGTTTACTAACTGAAATATACTACTTTTAGGGTCATCGGTTGTCTGATAATTTTTGGCTGCTCTTGTCAGCGATGTTTGTGTTTTTAATGCAAGCAGGATTTTTGTGTCTAGAAAGCGGCAGAACGCGCAGCAAAAATAGTATAAATGTCGCTGCAAAAAATATTGGTGACTTCATTGTATCCGCTAGTATTTTTTGGTTGTTTGGCTTTGGTATTATGTTTGGTCCAAGTCTAGGGGGATGGGCTGGAACTGGCGACTTTGCTTTTGGCGAGGGGAATACTTCTTTTCAAATCACCTTCTTCTTATTTCAAATGATGTTCTGTAGCACCGCAGCGACTTTAACTTCTGGTGCTATTGCTGAGCGCGCTCGGTTTTCCAGCTATATGTATATCACGTTGATTTTAAGCGGGCTAATTTACCCCTTTGTAGGGCATTGGGCTTGGGCTGGTGTATACAATCCTGATAATCGAGGCTGGCTTGAATCTTTGGGATTTGTGGATTTTGCTGGCTCAACGGTGGTGCATTCGGTAGGTGGGTGGGTCGCTTTGGCCAGCGTCTTAATTGTTGGGCCAAGAATCGACAGGTTTAAAGCAAATAGCAAATTTCCTTCAGGTAGCAATTTACCTTTGGCTGCCATGGGAACCTTACTTATTTGGTTTGGATGGTTTGGGTTCAATGGCGGCAGTACTTTGAAATTTGATGAGCAAGTTCCTTATATCATTCTGAACACCTGTCTTGCTGCTATGTGGGGTGGGTTAACAGCCACATTTATTCATTTGCGAACCAAAAAATATGTGGATATGGGGGCGAGCTTAAATGGCATTATTGCCGGTTTAGTCGCGATAACGGCGAGTTGTCATGCGGTAGCACCTGTGGACGCCGCAATAATAGGTGTTGTAGCAGGTATAGTCGTGCATTACGGTTCTAAATTAATGGACTTGCTTAAAGTTGATGATGCCTTAAACGTTATTCCTACTCACCTATTTGCCGGCATTTGGGGAACTCTGGCGGTCGCCTTTTTTGGCGAACAAGCTAAGTTAGGTACTGGCTTATCATTTATGTCGCAGCTCACAATTCAACTTTTGGGGGTAGTGGTGATTGGCTTATTTAGTTTTTTAAGCTGTTATTTCATACTCTTAATTTTGAATAAAATATCGCCATTAAGAGTAACCAGAGAACATGAACTTAGTGGCCTGAATATCAGTGAACATAAAGCTTCCACTGAATTAATAGACTTGCTGGATGATATGCAAAATCATCAAAATAAAGGCGATTTCACCCTTCAAGTAAAAGAAGAGCCATTTACTGAAGTAGGTCAAATAGCGCGCAAATATAACGAAGTCATCAGTAAAGTGTCAAAAGAGATGACCCAGCGTGAAAAGGCAATAAATCAGTTTAAAATAAGTGAAAGGCGTAAGAGTGCCATTCTAGATTCATCAATGGATTGTATTGTCTCTATTGACTGGCAGGGAAACATTATTGAGTTTAACCCTGCAGCAGAGAGAACATTTGGCTGCTTGAAAGCCGAAGTCATGGGGCAAAGTTTTATTAATAGTTTTGCGCTAGATAAAGATATAGTGGAGTTTAGTGAGAGCTTAAAACTGCAGTTTGTCTCAGCGAATGGCTTAGTACTTAACCGGCGCAGTGAAATAGAGTTAAAGCGTGCCGCAGGGCAAACGTTTCCCGCTGAAGTGACTATTACAAGTAGTAAATTAAATAATAGTCTTATTAATGAATTTACTCTGCATATAAGAGACGTCACCAAACAACAAAAAATTCAAGCTAGATTAAATTTTTTGGCATATCACGACCCGTTAACCCATTTATCTAATCGCACCCATTTGATCACTGAATTAAATTACCAAGTGGCAAAAGCGAAAAAACACATGGGGGTTATTGCGCTATTCTTTTTAGATTTGGATAAATTTAAAAAGATTAACGATACCTTGGGGCACAAAGCCGGTGACTACCTATTGTGTCAGGTGGCCAATCGCTTAAAAGAAATTTGTCGTGAGGAAGATATTATTGCGCGCCTTGGTGGTGACGAATTTATCGTGGTTATGACCGGGGAGCTGAATCAACAATTAATCACTGAAAAAGCGCAGCGAATTCTGTCTATCATGCGAGAACCCATTACCTTGAATGGTAAAAACTATCAAATTGCCACTAGTGTTGGTGTTGCAGTATCTACCAACGGCGAGCTAGGCACTGAGGAATTAATCCAAAGAGCGGATATTGCCATGTACAACGCAAAATTTTATGGCCGTGATAATTTCAAGTTGTACACTGAAAAAATGGGACAAAAAGCACAACAAGAGATGAGCTTTGAAAGAAAAATTGGACAAGCCATCGAACAAGATGAATTCAGTGTTGTTTATCAGCCGAAAGTTAAAGCAGATGGTGAGATATTATCATTAGAAGCCTTGATTCGATGGCAGCAAAAAGGTTCGGATGAAATATCCCCGAACGAATTTATCCCGATTGCCGAACAAAGTAATTTGATTGTGCAAATTGGTGAAATTATGATGACTAAAGTCCTTGAACAACTGCGTTATTGGCTCGACCATAATTCGAATGTGGTGCCTGTTGCGATCAATATCTCAGGTCGCCAATTAGTTGCTGAGGATTTTATTCGTCACATTAAACAACTGCTAAAGCAGTTTTCAATACCCGGTGAACTGCTCGAATTTGAAATTACTGAAGGTATCTTGATTCAAGATATACAGAGTTGCATCGCCATTTTGAAGGAATTAAAAGGCCTTCACATTAAAGTCTCCATTGACGATTTTGGCACAGGATATTCTTCCCTAAGCTACCTCAAAAAATTGCCGCTAGATATTCTGAAAATAGACCGCTCTTTTGTCCATGAGTGTGACTCTAAAACCGAAGACGCAGAGATTTGCGCTACCATTATTAATTTAGCCAAAAGCCTAAATTTGATGACGGTTGCCGAAGGGGTAGAAACCTATTCTCAATTTAACACCCTGCAAAATATGGGCTGCGATCTATACCAAGGGTATCTATTCCATCAACCTCAAGGGGCAGATGCTGTATTTGAATTATTAAATTCCCAGTTGAACTGACCTTGATTAACATCTATAGAGCTTAAACATAGAATAATTACTCACCCTTAACATTCATTTAGTAACGTTGAAATTCAAAGGACGCTAATGGACTCTTACCAACCGAAACCGCTATTTAAGGGAATACCTTTTCACGCACAACAGTTTAGTCGTGAACAAATAGCCAATGCAGGCTGGAATATTCTGCAAGAAGATTTGCCTCTGCCTTGTGCAATAATTAAAAAACATGCGTTGCTACAAAATAGTCTGCGGATGAATCAATGGCTTGAGCGCAACGATTTGTTGCTTGCTCCACATATCAAAACGACCATGAGTCCTGAGTTGATTTTTGAGCAGTTAGCCGATGGTGTATGGGGTTTAACGGTGGCAAACGTGACCAATTCAAGGTTAGCTGCACAGATGGGGGCCAAACATATAATATTTGCCAATCAGTTAGTTGGCCGAGCAAATATCAAAGAGGTTGAGTTACTACTGGCAGAATACCCTGATTTAATTATGTACCTTTTTATCGATTCTTTAGATGCTTTCGAATTGTTAAAAGCGGCGAATATAAAAAACCGTGGTCGGCTAAAATTACTAATCGAATTAGGGGCTTATGGTGGACGGTGCGGCGTACGAGAAGCCGCTACGGCTAAAACGTTAATCGAGGCCATTTACACTAATCAATGGGAAATTGCCGGCTTCAGCGCGTATGAAGCCGTTTTTGAGGGCTCTGATGAGCAAAAACAGAGTAGCGTTCAGGACTTTTTGAGCTTACTTGATAGCACCATCTGTGCATTTATAGAACAGCAAACCATAGTGCCTGCGCAGTCGTTGATTATCAGTATTGGTGGTTCTGAATACTACGATATGTGTGCGCTAACATTTGCCCGTTTGCAACACGAGTATGACGCAAAAATTGTGCTTAGAAGTGGGTGTTACTTATTCAGTGACTCTGGCGTCTACGAAAAGGCCTCCATGGCTATTGATGACAGGTTAGGCAGCGCGCAACTGACTTTGCCTGCTTCTGAGTCGGCAATTGAAGTTTGGTGTTATGTGTTGTCTCAACCAGAACCCGGAGTCGTTATTTTAGGTGCAGGCAAACGAGATTTTTCCTATGACAAAGGATTGCCAAAACCCTTGTATGCCAAATCGAAATTATCTTCGAAGATAACCCCTATTGATCACACAAATTACCAAATAACCCGAATTAATGATCAACATTGTTTTTTAAAGGTACCTATTGATGACAGTTTAGCGCCCGGAGATATGGTTGCTGTTGGCATTTCTCACCCATGTACCACCTTCGATAAATGGCGAAAAATACTAATAGTTGATGGGCAGTATAACGTTATTGATGCCATTCAAGCTTGGTTCTAAAAAATAGAATCTAGACTTCGTTTTTATCAAATGTACTAATTTTCACCGAGTTTTTATCCTAGCACTCTATTGGGGCTTCCCATGTTGTAGATAAATAGGATGTAAAATGAAAATGAAAAAATTAATAACCCTATCAAGTTTGATCTTGTTATCGGTTAGCGCGCTTGCTGAAACAACCATGACAAGACAAAACGGTGCGCCTATCGGTGACAACCAAAACTCTCAAACAGCTGGACCTTGGGGCGGCGTATTACTCCAAGACAGTCACCTAATTGAAAAGTTGGCAGCCTTTGATAGAGAGCGTGTTCCTGAAAGAGTAGTGCATGCACGTGGTACTGGTATTCATGGTTACTACGAAAATTACGCCGATTTATCTGACATAACCATGGCTGCCCCATTTCAAGAAAAAGGTAAAAATACTGAAGTATTTACGCGTTTTTCGGCGGTAATTCACGGTCATCAATCTCCTGAAACATTGCGCGATCCTCGTGGATTCGCAGTGAAATTTTACACAGAACAAGGTAACTGGGATTTAGTCGGTAACAACTTCCCGATCTTCTTTATTCGCGATGCGATTAAGTTTCCAGATATGGTTCACAGTTTAAAACCATCGCCCTATGACAATGTGCAAAAAGCATCAAGAGTGTTCGATTTCTTTTCTCATGTACCAGAATCAACCCAAATGCTCACCATGTTGTTTTCTGACTACGGCACACCAAAAAGTTACCTAAATATGGACGGCTCTAGTGTTCATGCGTATAAATTTGTGAATGCTAAAGGTGAAATGAACTATGTGAAATTTACTTGGAAAACCAACCAAGGTGTAAAGAACTTCACTTACAAAGAAGCTTCGACCGTACAAGGTCAAGATATGCAGCCTCATACCACAGATGTTTATACACGTATTGGTGAAAAAGGTGAAACGGCTACTTGGGACCTATATATTCAAGTATTGTCGCCAAAAGATGTCAACAACTTTGACTTTAACCCTCTTGATGCCACTAAAATTTGGCCTGAAGACAAATTGCCGCTGCGTAAAGTTGGCAGAATGGTGCTAAATAGAGTGCCTGATAACTTTTTTGAAGAAACTGAGCAAGCTGCTTTTGCACCAAGTAATGTAATTCCTGGAATTGAGCCATCAGAAGATAGATTATTACAAGGTAGAGTGTTTGCCTATGCAGATACCCAGCGTTACCGTTTAGGCGTGAACTCTTACCGTATTCCGATTAACGCACCTAAAAATGTGGCTATAAACAACCACATGCAACACGGTAAATTGCGTCCTACCAATACCCAGCGTGAGGTTAATTATCAGCCAAGTGAGTACATTGATTTAGCAGAAGATACAAAATACAAGTATTCAACCATGCCTTTGTTAGGAAGCTATCAACAAATACCTTTTTACAAGCAATTAAACTTTAGACAAGCTGGTGATTTGTATCGTTCATTTACTAAAGACGAACAAGCAAGGCTTATTGAAGTATTAGGCGGCGCATTAGCAACATCTGATAAAGAGCTAGTTCGAATCAATATCAGTGCATTTATGTACAACGCAGATAAAGATTACGGCACCGCTATCGCGAAACGTTCAGGTACTAACTTGAGTAAAGTGAAAGCCAGAGCTAAAGCGCTAATGGCCGAGCAACAAGCCTTGGCTGCTGAAGGTGAGAAGATTGCCCTTAAATTAAGCAAGTTGTTTTAATTGATTCGCTGCATAAAACCCGCCACTGCCTGTTAAACCAGGCAGTGGCTTTTGAAGGAAAGAGTTATGAAAACCTTGATTCATGTCTGTTTGATTATGCTTGTTGTATTCGGGTCTAATCCATCATTTGCCCATAAAAGTGAACGAAGCAGTCAACTTAAAAAGCTTTATTTTGATGCTGCTAGAAACGGTGATATTGAATTACTATCGACCTTTTACAATGCCGGTCTATCAGTCAATATCGCTAACGAAAAAGGTTATACTGCATTGATTTTATCTGCCTACAATGGCCAAACTGAAACCGTTAACTATTTACTCAGTGTAGAGGATATCAATCCATGCCAAGAAGACATTAAAGGAAATACTGCGTTAATGGGCGCTATATTCAAGGGCAATTTTCGCATTGCTAAATCTTTGATGGGGCTGGACTGTGAAGTTGATCAAGCCAATCAAAATGGTCAAACAGCATTGATGTTTGCTACCTTATTTGACCGACAAGAGATTATTGAAGAACTCATAGCACAAGGTGCTAATGTGGACTTAAAGGATAGCAATAGTCGTAGTTTAAGCGACATTGCTGCAAGTCAAGGCAATCAAACTTTAGCTGACAAATTCAAACCATCTAAACCATAAATGCAAGAGTAGTTCACTAAGTTTAATAATATCCCTGACATAAAATTTACCAAAAATGTTGACGAGAATGCTGACGAGAAAAGCTAAATTAAAGCCGGCCAGTATGGATTAAAAAGGTTATGTCGACTGCGATTTGACCTCGTTTCTAAATGCGTATTTAATCGGTTTACTCTTTTCAGCAGTGTAGAACGATGGCAATAGTAAATACCTTTGGTTTGGCTTATTTCGGTAATGATTACGGAAGCCCGAGTTTTGATCTACTTGTTGATGGTAACTCTTATTTAGAAACCATCACTGACTTTGAAAAACCTTTTGCTGGGCGCATTGCTGGTACTTATCAACCGGGGCTGGGAATCAATCATTTAGATTCCGCCGATAGTGCGGTGCCTTATGTCTGTACATGTGGAGAACCTATGTGCTGGTTCTTAACCGTTGATATTTTTTGTCAGCAGGACGTTGGTCAGGAATATGTTATCTGGCATCGCTGGGTGAATCCCTATCGAGATGATAAAAATAAAGCCGACAAAGGGGGATACTGGAACTACTCTGGATTAGCACCATTGATATTCGAAAAACATCAATACCTACGTGAAATCGAGCGCAATCGTCGCATGTATTGTTAAAGGTGTGTCTATCTACTTATTATTAAAAGGCTGAGCGCTTTGTAACTTCATGCTCTGAACACATTGCTTAATCTACAGGCTTGGTTGCTCACAATTTACACCTCTGACTAAGCCGATTCCATGCATTGCCTTCTAAAACCTTCTACATCGTTTATTGATATATTTGCTTGGCCATCTATTTTCAAAAATAAACGTGTAAAACAATGGCGTGATTTTCTCGGAATATTCAGCTAATTCGATTTGGACGCTAACAAACTGTTTCAACTGTTCTGACCGCGCAGTTCATAGCGCTCACGAGCTATAGGGAGGTGGGTAGGCACCTTGGAGAAAATGCCTACCCGTGTGGTAGCGTTAAGCCAGGACCAGTGAAACTTAACGATTCCAGGCAGAGCTACAATATATCAAATGAAAATCATTATCAATAGCATTTGGGCTTTTTTAGTTTTCTAATTTACTGATTAATTCGCTCATGTATCAAAACATCCTTTTGCAGGTTGAATTGACCATACCGTTTAACAAGGTTGACAAGTACTCATAGCATAATGATAATGGGAATTATTATCATTTGGGTTGTTACATTGAAATTTCATTGTTTAGGGGGCTCTGTGAATCAAACATTAGCATTCGGATCGCTTGAGTTAACCATTCGCCATGGTTTACAACCGAATAACCCTCATGCACTTTATCAATATTTAGATATGGCCAACCAGCGTTTAGAAGATGAACAAAATGATACAATAAAGAGAGCTATTTTAAATCGGGTTCTTCGCACCTTATTAGATACAATTTGTGATACTAATATAAGTTTTCAATGGCGTTATTTGTGTTTAGATAATATTTATCAACCACTGAATAAAGTGGAGCGATATGATCATAATGAACAACAAAAAGCGCAAACGCGACA
This sequence comes from Aliiglaciecola lipolytica, assembly GCF_018860635.1. GTDB lineage: Bacteria > Pseudomonadota > Gammaproteobacteria > Enterobacterales > Alteromonadaceae > Aliiglaciecola > Aliiglaciecola lipolytica_A. Next base: position 42,052 of record NZ_JAHKPT010000009.1, on the reverse strand, counting down.
CTTCAAGTATGAACTGTCTTTGTTAGGAACGTATTTTTTATAGAAGTAGGGGATTAAGATGACTAAGTTTCGAATCGAAAAAGATAGCATGGGCGAGCTTGAAGTTCCTCAAAATGCCCTGTACGGCGCGCAAACTCAAAGAGCGGTTAATAACTTTAAGATAAGTCACACTCCTATGCCTGAAGCATTTATCCGCTCACTTATCCAAATAAAATCAGCTGCAGCAACTGCAAACGCGAATCTTAAAGGTATCGAGCAGGAGACTGCGGATGCAATTAAGCAAGCATGCGCTACCTTATTAAAAGACAACAATCTTATGCTGCATTTTCCTGTTGATGTGTATCAAACTGGATCAGGCACCAGCACTAACATGAATGCCAATGAAGTTATTGCCAACCTAGCGTCGAAGCAATCTGACCTGCGGATTCATCCCAATGATCACGTTAACTTTGGTCAAAGCAGCAATGATGTGATCCCTACTTGTATCCATGTCAGCGCTTCTTTGGCGATTCACAAAAAGTTAAAACCTTCTTTAATTCATTTAGCTAAAAGCATAGATGAAAAGTCGGCAACATTAAGCGGTTATTGTAAAACAGGCCGTACCCATTTGATGGATGCGATGCCAATTCGAATGGACCAGAGCATGTCTGCTTGGTCAGCGCAGATTAGGCAACAAATTAGCCATTTAAATAGTCTACAAAATGCTATTCAATCCCTTGTGCTAGGTGGCACTGCGGTTGGTACTGGAATCAATTCCCATTCCGGTTTCGCCGACGAATTTTCGAAAATTTTAAGCCAAGATACGGGAATTTCCTTTGTTAAAACAGACAATTTTTTTGCTGGTATAGCTGCTCAAGATACCGCCGTGAGTTTGTCGGGTTTAAGCAAATCTATAGCCGTTACTTTTATGAAAATTGCTAACGATTTACGCTGGATGAACTCCGGACCTTTAGCTGGGCTTGGCGAGATTGCGTTACCTGCATTGCAACCTGGCTCTTCAATTATGCCAGGTAAAGTCAATCCGGTTATACCTGAAGCTGTTGCCATGGTATCTGCACAGGTAATAGGCAATGACGCAGCAATAACGGTTGGAGGTCAATCAGGGAATTTTGAATTGAATGTAATGTTGCCTATGATTGCGCTAAATCTGTTGTCTAGCATAGAGTTATTATCCAATGCGGCAATGTCTCTGGCCGATAATGCGATTCGTGATTTCGAAGTGAATCACGAGAACCTAGAAAAGCCATTACACAAAAACCCGATTTTAGTCACAGCTTTAAACCCTATTATCGGCTACTCAAAAGCCGCTGAAATAGCGAAGCAAGCATACAAAGAAAAACGGCCGATCATTGATGTAGCAGCGGAAAATACCGATATTCCAAGAGCCAAATTAAGCGAATTACTTGATCCTATGAAACTTACCAAAAATGAATCATAGTAAAAAGCCAGCACGACAAGAAAAGTCTAGTGCTGGTGGTTACTTGTATTGTCTTGCGATCCCATGAAAGTAAAAATAACAAGGCTTATTTTTCAATAAACGCTTGCTCAATAACATAATGACCTTGCTTGCGGGACGTGGCTTTTGTAAAACCTTGTTGATTTAACATCTGCATTAAGTCCTGCAACATAGCATCATTACCGCACATCATGAATCGATCATTGTCTGGGTTGACGTTAGGCATATTTAGGTTTTGGGTGAGTTCATTGGTCGCTAATAAATCGGTAATTCTGCCCTGATGTGGTTTGAGCCCATCTTCAGTTTTCAAACTGTTGTATTGGTACTTTTCGCGGGTAACAGTAGGGTAGTAAAGTAACTTTTGCTTCACTAAATCACCAAAATACGGGTTGTTAGGTAAGTCATATTCAATTTCAGTTTGATAGGCCAACTCGGAAACTTCGCGCACACCATGGACCAAAATGATTTTATCAAATTGTTCGTAAATGTCTGGATCTCGAATAATACTCATAAAAGGCGCTAATCCTGTGCCTGTACAGAGCAAATAAAGGTGTTTGCCAGGCATCAAATAACCACTGACTAAGGTGCCTGTGGGTCTTGTACTTAACATTACTTCGTCACCAGTTTGTATCATTTGCAGTTTAGATGTCAGTGCACCGTCAGGTACTTTAATACTGAAAAACTCTAACTCATCTTCATAATTTGCACTGGCAATACTATATGCGCGCATCAAGGGTTTACCTTCTACCTCTAAGCCAATCATGATGAATTGTCCGTTTTCAAAGGTTAAGGATTTCTGACGGGTTGTTTTAAACGTAAATAAACTGTCGTTCCAATGATGAACGTGGGTCACTTGCTCTTTAACCAGATTTCGCAAAGATAATTCTCCTACTACAAGATTGTTTAAGTATCCCATTGTTCGTGAAAAGATGCAAATGCTATTACGAATCATTATCGTTAGCGGGTGAAATTAATTTATCTTTTATATTATTGAAGTAGAATCATCCCTATCTACTTGGATTATTAGCTTCACTATTAGGTCTCATGACAAACAAAGATTTTAACGAAATTAACGGGTTGGGTGATGAAAACGCGGATGTTAACGTGTACATTCAGAATCGCCCAACCTTTGGTTTTGAACATAATCAGCGAGCAGTTTATCCCCTTAAAAAAGGCGAGATTTATGCCCTGGGTCAAGCCTGTGGTAACGGTTGGCGCAAGGTGTTTAACGTGTATGCTAAGTTGCTATACGCTTTACCGAATAAATGTTTTGAATTCAATGATGCTTATGCTAGCTGGCAGCAATATCGTGATCAGGAACTGTTGCAGTCCCGCAGCAAAACCGCACTCTGGTTTTCACCTCCCAAATTTCAACAAACCAATAAGTTACACATTGTAATGGGTCGGACTTACGCTAAATCGTTGAGCCTACCCAACACCCTTGAATGGATTAATCCAGAATTTGCAATTGATCTGCACAGACGCTTAATTGTGTGCCCGTATTTTGATTACCGCCAGCTCTCAAACAGCAAAATCATCTTTCTTGTTGACTTGATTGCTGAAAATTTCACAAAAAAATAAAAACCAGTTGCACCTTTATATGGCAGGAATAACGTTTTTTAGGCTATAATTCTGACCTCAAATTTGTGTCCTGCAACGGGATCCATTTTCTACTTTTAGTATTCTGGAACGCACATCATGTTCGATATGTTTGAAATCACCATTATCGGTTTGGCTATTTTGGCTTTACTGACCATCGTTTTTGAAGAAATTACTCACATCAATAAAGCAAAAACCACCCTGTTTTTAGGATGTTTAGTGTGGTGCTTGTTGTTCATTCGAGGCCATGGTTCAGGCCAAGCTGAAATAGAAAGTGCATTAAATGAGAATTTATTAGAGATAGCAAAATTGTGGCTGTTTTTAATGGCTACCATGACCTTTGTTGCGTATTTAAATGCCAGGGGCCTGATTGGTGCTATGGTTAATCGACTATTGCCAGGTGAATTGTCATTAAGAAAGCTGACCTTATTAGTGGCACTTTTTGCATTGGTTTTATCCATGCTGTGCGACAACATCACCGCTACCTTAGTGTCGATTAGCATTATTCTGGCGTTTAAGTTGGAAGTGCCAGAAAAAGTAAAACTCTGTGTGTTAATTATATTTGCGGTGAATTCTGGTGGAGTGGTACTGATTACCGGAGATGTCACAACTCTGATGATATTCAGTGAAAAACACGTATCTATTGTCGAACTATTAGGTTTGATTTTACCTGCTATATCAGGTGTGGTTGTGCTTGCATTACTGATGAGTTTTGGTAAAAACCGCCGAGTTGAAGCAACTATCGGCAGTGAAAAATTTAAGTCGCTAGACTTTGTTATTGCCGGATTATTTTTTGGCACTATATGTTGCACCATGCTATTTAATTTACTGTTTGCGATACCCCCTGTTTTGACCTTTTTATTAGGCTTATCGGTGATGTTTATGATCGGTGGTATGGTGAATAAATTTAAGTACGAAATTCATTTATTGGACTACGTGCGCAAAATTCAGTTTGATACTTTAATGTTCTTTCTAGGAATATTATTGATAGTCGGGTCGCTCAAAGAAATTGGCGTGTTAGTCTGGATGACAAATATCTACTTTATGTTGGACCCTGATTATTCGAATTATTTGGTTGGAATTTTATCAGCCTTTTTAGATAACGTGCCCTTGACCGCAGCCTTACTTAAAGCCCAGCCTGAATTAACCAATATTCAATGGTTATCGCTTACTTATGCCGTAGGTGTGGGAGGATCAATGTTGGTGATTGGTTCCGCCGCAGGGATAGTAGCCATGAGTCGAGTAAAAGAGCTAACGTTCGTCAGCTACAGTAAATATATCGTACATTTATTGGTTGCTTATAGTGTTGGGTACGCTTTGTGTCTGGTGAATGTATAAATATCTTGAGTTAAGACAGGGAAGGGAACTTCATAATAAATTATGACCTCGTTGTATGAGTGAGGTTCCCCCTTCTAACTGCGCCGCGCTATACATCCCTACCTCCAAGCAATTAAGAACTTCTGATAGGGAGTGACTTATTTGCTATTATACAAAAGTCTAATACACTTTAGTTGCAGACAGGGTTTTAATGATTTATTCGATTCAACACGGTTTTATCCCATTATTATAAAAACTAACGAATCTACATGCCTTTAGAATCTCAAGAAAATTCGCTTGAACACATTCGCGAGAAACTAACAAATACTGTGTTGGTGGCTACTATTGGTTTCGCTGGCGTTGCCTTGGCCGGTTCCTTATCTCGCATTCCCACAATTGGTTTTCTCCCCGCTATGTGGGTTCATATTGTCAGCACCTGTGTGTTAGTGGCTTTTTATCTGTTTCGTCATCGCTTCTCAAACACTATTAAAGCTGGTTTGATTACGTCCCTGTTTTTTATTATGGGGGTGGTAGGGATCCATACATTTGGTTTGTCAGGCAACGGCATATATCTTATTTTTGCCGCCGCTATTTTTAGTAGTTTGATGTTAAGTATGGGAGCCGCTGTCGCAATCGCAATTTCTGGCGGCTTGGTGTTATTTTATTATATGGAACTGGTTTGGCTAAACGCTTTTGAGTTTAGTGTAGAACAAAGCGTTTACGGTTTAAGTGTTTCTGCGTGGGTTACATCATTACTGACTTATGCATTTATTATTAGTATTACGTTGTTTTTGATCCAACACTTTTTACATTATTTACAGTCTTTGCTGCTAGATAAGCAGATCACTATTGATTCTCAAAGTAGTAAAATTGAACGTTCAGAGGCTATCTTTCAAACCGTCATAAATCACCTACCTTACGGCATATCATGGAAGGATAAACAACTAAGATATCTAGGAGCAAATCAAGCGTTTTTGGAAGACTCAAAGATTGAACATATTAATCAATTGAAAGGAAAAACAGACTTTGATATCGCAGATGAAAAACAAGCCAAAAAGCTCGTAAATTTAGATAGACGAATTATCTATGGTAATGAAAAAAGTATCCAGTACCAAGAAAAAGAAGTCAGTAGAGGTAATAAATTCAAGTTTAAAGAAGTGACTCATTTAGCGCTTCAGTCTAAAAAACAAGACCTAATTGGGGTACTCACTTCCTACCATGATATTACGGAAAGTAAAAATTTAGAGCTTAAAGCTGAACGGGCCAGGGAAATCGCTGAGAAGGCAAGCAAAACTAAGTCGCAATTTTTAGCTAATATGTCACACGAAATTCGCACCCCAATCAATGGTGTTTTAGGGTTGTTGGATTTGTGTTTACATACGGATTTGAACAAACAACAAACGGAATATTTATCCCGTGCAAATTTTTCTGCAAAACTGTTGTTACAAATCGTTAATGACGTACTTGATTTATCTAAAATTGAAGCTGGCCACTTTAAATTAGAAAATCATCACTTTTGTTTTGAAGACATTCTATTGCAAGTCGAGAACTTATTTTCGAGTCAGGCAACATCAAAAAATATCAAGTTTAATACACAAATATTAGGCAAACAGAATGTTACCCTTATGGGCGATCCTACTCGTGTCATGCAGATATTAATGAACCTGAGTTCTAATGCTGTGAAGTTTACACATATTGGTAAAGTTGATGTGTTAGTCAAGATAGTAACCAGTGACGATCAAGCTAAAGTGAAAATATTAGTAACTGATACTGGTGTTGGAATTGAAACCAAGTCTATTCCCAAGTTGTTTAATAAGTTTACACAAGTGGATGAGAGCATCACAAGGAAATACGGTGGTACAGGACTAGGGCTTTCCATTGTTAAACAATTAGTTGAAGCCATGGGCTCTAGCATAATCGTAAGAAGTGAGATAGCTAAGGGGACCGAATTCAGTTTTATGTTGCAATTGCCTTTAGCGAAAGAACGACGGGTCAATATTGCTAGACCTAACTTCAAACAAAACCTCGCCAACAAACGTATTTTATTGGTGGAAGACAATGCGATTAATCAAGAAGTTGCTAAAAGTATTCTAGAGCAAAGTGAGGCTCAGGTGACAGTAGCAAACAACGGTCAAGAATCACTAGACATATTGCTTGAAGAAGATTTTGATTTAGTTTTAATGGATGTGCAGATGCCGGTTTTAGACGGCTGTAGCGCGCTCAAAATTTTGCGTCAAAATGAAAAGTGGGTTGATTTACCAGTTATTGCTTTAACTGCTAATGTGTTTGCTGAAGAAGTGGCTTATTATAAAGAAATTGGTTTTACCGCCCATCTTGGAAAACCCTTTTCTCGACAGGCATTGTTAGAAATTGTTCAACTATATATGCAACCCAGTATGCTCAGCGAACAGGTATAATACAATCCTTCCATTTAGTTGATTAATCAGCATACCCACTGCCAATGGCGTTAAATGGCATGGTCAGTTCCAATTCAGGTACTTGCAAAGCAACCCATGCAGGAAAGGTGTTACTATTTGGACCTGGAAAAACCGTGTATTCATTTGCCCAAGGATAGCGGCTAACAGCAGCAGAAACTTGGGGGATCAAGGCACTGGCCTTTTCACCTTGAATTGACAGTAACTTTTCCGGTTTTGCTCCATACCAAAATCGATCTGGGGTAGGCGTTTGGTATTCTCGCAATGCAGGAAGCCCACTTTTGACACGCCATCCCACCACTTCATAAACCGTATAATCTGCTGCATTTTCTGGTTTAATGGCAATCCAAGTATGTACCGCAAACCAGCCTCTCCAGCTATATGCGTCTGCTGCGTAAACTTCTATTACGGCATTCTTATTGAGCTGTGGGTTCGGAGCAATTCCAGCAGACTCTCTGCTTGCAGTACGCCAACTATTATTTGAACAGGCGTTTATCAACACACAAATAAATACCACTAATATGACTTGTTTCATTTAATACCTTTTGCGATTTAAACATGCTGTATATGTTTTAATTAGCCACGCGTATTTTCAAATCAATAGCGTTTTATGGTTTTTTTACTCAAGTACTATCTCGGTTTCGTTTGATAGTTATTATCCTGATACTTGGAAGACGTAACCAACACCAATAGACACAGCCATGGCTAACGAACCCCAGATTAATACCCGTAGTGAACCTTTTAATATGGAAGCTCCACCAATATTAGCTGACAAACTGCCTAACAATACCAAAGACAATAACGACACAATCACTATCGAAGGGATTAACAAAGGACCACTCACCAGTAGCACTGTCACTAGTGGTAAAAGCGCTCCGGCAGTAAAAGACAATGCCGAGAACAAAGCGGCTTGAAAAGGGTTACCTTGAGACTGTTCGGTAATCCCTAGCTCATCCCTAACATGACTTCCAATGGCGTCTTTAGCCATGAGTTGCTTGGCAACTTGCATAGCCAAATCATCTTCTAAACCACGTTCTATATAGATGTTAGCCAATTCTTGTTCTTCAGCTGCCCAGTTTCTATCAATGTGTTTTTGCTCTAATGAAATTTCTGCATGTTCAATATCCGTTTGTGAACTCACAGATACAAATTCGCCTGCAGCCATAGACATTGCCCCCGCCACTAGCGCTGCCAAGCCGACAATAAACAAATGCTCTGGTGCAACTTGCGAAGCTGCTATGCCGACGATCAAACTTGCGGTGGAGACTATGCCATCATTTGCGCCTAAAACAACGGCCCTAATCCAACCAATTCGGTCTGCTTTATGTTCATGGTTATAGTCCATAAGAAATTTATCTCTACATCTGGTCGGTAATTCGAAAGCGAATTGTAAAAGTATTGCAGACAATGATATTGCAATTAGAAGGCCGCGCCAACAACCGATAACTTGTTATCGTCATTTATTCTCAGGCTGGGAATGTCGTTAGACATCGTATATTGGTTGTTTAGATAAATAGTGCACAGAGCAATTCTTTAACATTGAAATTAAATAGATGCTGAAGATTGCCGTGGCTATATTGTAAACTAAGGCATTATATCAATTGGATCTTAGAATCACTGTACAACTCACGGTTGATCAGTATGATCTTTTTACAATTTTTATTAGCAGGTATTTTACTTTTTTGAAAAAGCTTCCGGTAACCACTGTCGCCCTTATTGTTGTATGTCTCGGTTCTTTTATTGGTCCATTAGGAATGGCATCTGTGAATGTCGCTATCCCCAATTTAGCCGCCGATTTGCACGCAAACGCTAAGATGGTGAGTTGGTTGCCAACCCTATTCCTACTCAGCAGCGTGGTTTTTATGCTGCCGTTTGGCAAGTTGGCAGATAATTACGGTAGGAAGCGAATTTATACCATTGGCTTAGCATTGAATGCCTTTACTTCGCTAATGTGCGCCCTGGGGCAACAAATTGAATGGGTGTTATTTTGGCGCTTTGCTCAAGGTGCTGCTTCGGCGATGATTTTTGGCACTGGGGTCGCGATTCTCACCTCTGTTACCCCTTCTCATAAACGCGGAGCGGCCCTTGGTTTGGCCGCTGCCTGTGTTTATATTGGCCTAACCCTAGCACCAGCTATTGGCGGCTTGCTTACCGAGATTTGGAGTTGGCGGGCTGTATTTTTATTTCAAGTTCCGTTAATCCTGTTTTTGTTGTTGTTAATTAAGTGGGGCTTGAAAGGAGAGTGGAAAAATGACGAAGTCGCTTCATTTGATTGGCGCGGAAGTTTCATTTTTGCGGTGTCTTCAGCTTCTTTAGTTTTCGGCTTTAGCTCTGTTCCAAAACTGTATGGCTTTTTATTGTTGATTTTGTCGGTCATCACTATGATCTTTTTTGTTTATCACCAGAGTCGACACCATACACCGTTAATTCGCGTTCAAATGTTTCGAGAGAGCAGGGTTTTCTCAATGTCGCTGACGACGTCATTATTGATGTACGGCAGTAATTTTCCATTGGCGTTTTTGCTGAGCCTGTATTTACAAGTCGTGCAAGGCTACGGTCCAGCAGAAGCCGGTCAAATATTGTTATTACAAGCATTCGCAATGGCTATATTAGCGCCAATGTCTGGTCGACTGTCCGACAAAATCCAACCTCGATTTTTAGCGACTATAGGATGTGCAATAGTCGCTTGTGGTTTTTTGGTGCTTTCACAAATGACAACGGCTACGGGGACAACTTATATTGGAGGTTCTTTATTATTAATTGGCATTGGTTTCGGTTTGTTTTCCTCACCCAACAACAATGCCATTATGGGCGCTGTGCAAGATAGAGAGTTAGGCGTTGCCTCCGCATCTTTGAATCTTGCTCGAACAATAGGTAACCTTTTGGGAATGAGTTCGGTTAATTTGTTAGTTCACTATTATCTCGGGGATAATAAAATTGTTGCTGAGCAAACACCTGCCTTAATGAACACTTTATCGACTGCTTTTTACATTTCCTTGGTCAGTGTGATTATCGCTACCTTTCTATCTGGATTTCGTGGGAAGGCAGAACGGCAGACTAATTCATCGGCATCTGGTTAATCTAAATTATGCCCAGAATTAGTTTGCTTGAACTCGCAAATTAACCTCTTAATGTTAAGCGTAAAATTCTTTCCCAACCTCATATTATGCTGTCTTAAATTCTTATATCTTTGTCTTATAAGGAAAATAAGTTAAATCATCTTTCTATCACTAAATGTTGTTTTCCTTAAAATTAAAGCTTGTTCGACTTTTCAACTACCGCTAGTATTAAATTCGGAACCCAATATTCATTGCTTAAAAATGCAGCATTTTTCGTATGTTTACTAGTGACACTGTCATAAGTGTGGGTCGTTGCGCGCAAACAAATGACGTTCATATTAATGATCCCAGTGTTTCTCGTAACCACTTACAACTAAGAATCAATAGTCTAGACTTTATTGAAGTCAGAGATTGTGGCTCATCATATGGATCATTTTATTGGGAAGGGAGTCAATGGCTTCAATTTGACGCAGTGACGTTAAGCGCCAACGATTATATCGTGGTTGGTGAGACGAAACTTCGCATAATGGAAATCATGATCGCATATCAAATTAAGAGCAGGAGCCGTGGTATATGACCAGTTTGGAGAAAGAAGAATCTTACTATCGTCTGGTTGTGTTACTGGCAATGTCTTTCATTGCTTTAGTAATCATTATTATCGGCTTTGTACTGACCGATAAGCAGCCGGAAATCAGCACAGAAATGCGCTTAGCTGATATTCTTTTTGACCGCAGTGGTCCTTCTTATCCCTTTACTATTCAGAATGTAATGTGGGTGTTTTTCTTTGTTTGTGCTGGCGAGATTTGGGTACGCTGGCAAAGGGCAACCCAAGAAATAAATCAAATAAACCGCGGTTTAATCAGTGATGATGAAGATGCTCTTTATCGACCCAAAGACTTAGGTCCAATATATCAAGCTATTAAAGCTGATAACCTTGGCAGTCGTTTTTACCTGCAACGCTTAATTAAACGAATTATTTTACAGTTTCAACTTTCCCGCAGCACTGAACAAGCTAACAATCTTATGAATTCCTCTTTGGAGTTAATGCAACACGAAGTCGATTTAAAGTACACCATGGTGCGTTACTTAGTTTGGCTTATTCCTACATTAGGCTTTATTGGCACCGTGATAGGTATCGCAATGGCATTGTCCAGTGCGGGTGATATGCCACCATTATCCGATTCTGATGCGATCAAAGGGTGGGTTGCCGTCATCACTATTAAGCTTGGCGTAGCTTTCAATACAACATTATTAGCGCTAATTATGTCTGCGGCGTTAGTATTTTTTATGCATCTGGCCCAAGGACGAGAAGAAAAAGCGTTAAATCTGGTTGGCCAGTATTGTTTAGACAGATTAGTAAACCGCTTAATCGCGGCAGATTAAAATTAAGGAGTGAAAACCATGAGCTTTAGACGTGGTCCAGATGGGAAACCAATCGAAATCGAATCAAGCTTTGTTAAAAATGATAATAAACCAACCCAATCGGGACCTGATGGCGGCACTAAACCGCCGCAAGGTCAGTTTGGTGGCCAAGCCAGTAAGCCAAAAGAAGGGGCGACACAACCGCCCAATGTCGATTTATTTAATCATATGAAATCCTCTGGTCCTGCGATGCGTCCAGGCGGAGTGGCGGTTCCACCTGAACCGCCTACACGACCACCTAATATGCCAGGGGAAGATAACGCCGCTGGAAATTCGCCGGAAAACGCTATTCCGCCAGGCGGACAACAAGCGGCTTCTAGACCTGTGGTAGAGGAACCTAAAACCTCAATTAACTTTGGGGGAGCCAGCGCAGGGGCAAGTGTCGGTGGCAATGCTTCGCAGGCCAGTGCTGAATCTTTTGTATGCGGCTGGTTGGTAGTGGTTGATGGTCCAGGTAAAGGTAAAAGTGTGGTCGTAGGCCCAGGCCAAAGTGCCATATCTCGCTCACCCACTGAGCGCATTACGTTAAACTTTGGTGACACTTCTATTACTTCTAAACAGCAGTTATTAGTTATATATGACGATGAAAATCGCGAGTTTATAGTGGCTCCCGGTAATGGCTCGAGCTTGAATCGAGTGAATGGACAAATTGTCGCAGGCCAGACTGTATTGCAGACAGGAAGCCTATTAAAAGTCGGCGCCACGACCTTAAGGTTTGTAGCGTTTTGCGACCAAAATTTTAATTGGGAATAATGATGCTACAAATCTCCGTAGGATGGGCTCAAACCGTCGGAAAGCGAGACTATCAGCAAGATGGTGTTACCAAATTGGTTTGGCCCAACGGGTTTGCATTAACTGTTTTATCTGATGGTATGGGCGGTGCGGTTCATGGTGAAGTTGCCAGTCAGGAAATTTTACGAGCCTTTAATGACGCTTTTTGCAGTAGTGAAGAAGAGCACATGGACGCGCGTTTGCAACTAAGTTTAAACGCCACAAATCAACATTTAGCTGAATATATCATCGAAAATCCTGAATGCAACGGCATGGGCGGGACGCTAATCGCGGCGGCATTTACAGGCGAACATTTGGATTATCTGAGTGTTGGAGATAGCCCTTTATGGCTGTGTCGAGGCAATTCCCTGCAACGCATAAATCAAGACCATTCAAAAAAATCTGAATTAATGCAGTTGGTTGAAGAAGGCGTGATGACCGCCGAAGACGTTGCCGTTCATCCCCAGCGCAATCAATTAACTTCTGCGGTGATGGGTTATGACGTCGACATGGTGGACATCAATAGCATTGAACTGCAAGTCGGCGACATTGTGCTTTTAGCCAGTGATGGGATAGAGAGTATTCCTGAACAGGATATTGCCACTATGTGTCATCGATTTAATCAATCTGATCCGCAAATATTGGCGGAACATATTGTGGGATATGTGGATAGTCTTGATCAAGATTATCAAGATAATGCAACGGTAATGGTATTAAAAGTTTCTCAGGAAACTGACTCGGAAGAATTAACAGAATAATAGACGTAAGGAAATCGGCATGTTTTTGTCACCTAGATTGATAGCACTACTGGCACTGGTTTTTAGTTCGACGATATTTTCCGCCACGGCGGAAACGTACGCTTATCAAGTTCAAATTGAGCGTAAAAACGGTAAAACCCAAACGGCGATAGCGACTAAAGTGAATGATAACCAGTTTGTCACTGATGCAGAGGTGATAGATGGTGCTAAATCACTTTTTATTGTCGATAACTCAGTGACACCAGCAGCTAAAATACTGGCTACAGTGATAGTCCAAGACGAAGACAAGCGCCTTGCGGTTTTGTCCGCAAGCAATGTAACTGGTGACCCTGTTTTGTTAGCAAAAGAGGCACAAACTGTCGGTGAACAATTGATCTTAAAAACCGACTCTGAAGAAACCCCTTCCATCGTTCAGCGATTAGAGCCTGTAAAAGATCTCTCCGAAGGCGATATTTATGTTCACACTGCGCTCTACCAAGAAGGACAGTGGGCAGCGCCTTTACTGAATAACTGTAAACAATTGGTAGGTGTAAGTGTTTTTGAAACGGCCATTTTTGCGGGTATGAAAGCGCCAGAAAACATCGCTTATGCATTATCTACACAAACACTAAAGTCTTTTCTAAGTGAAAATAATATTACCTTTAGCGTTGCTGATGAAGTCTGTCTTTCGGATGTAGAGCAAGCAAAAGCCAAAGCAGAACAAGCCGCAAAAGACGCTGAAGAGGCAAGCAAACTCGCTGAACTTGCTAAAAAGGCCAAAGAAGATGCAGATTTGGCTGCGAAAACCAAATTAGAAGAAGCTCAAAAGAAAGCGCAAGAAGCCAAAGAAGAAGCTGACAGGTTGTTGCAAGAAGCGAAAGATGAAGCCGCTAAAATTGCTGCAGAAAATTTAGAAAAACAAAAGAAAACCGAAGACGCTATCAAAAAAGCGGAAGAGGAACGTTTAGCGCTCGAAGAAGCTAAGGCCAAAGCAGAGCAAGCCGCCGAATTAGAAGCGCAAAAGCAGGCTAAGTCTGAACAGCAAAAAACCTACATTTTATTAGGTGGTGGCGTTTTGCTATTGGTTATGTTGTTGCTGTTCGTCATTCTTATGCGTAAGCGAAAAGAAGCGATGCAAGCGCAAACAGACGAACTTCAAAATAAAGTTAAAGAAGCCAGTGGCCTTGCTCAGGAAAAAGATAATCTAGCGGGTAAAATCGCAGCAATGGAGAAGTCCTTCAACGATATCTTATTAGATGGTTCGACTACCAAAGGTGACACCGTAAGAATTAAAATAAATGGTAAAGCATTAGCGCAAAGTGAAGGTCAAATCATAGGTCGTGAAAGTGCTCAAGTAGATTATGTTTTGGGAGAGAGCGAGATTTCCAGAAAGCATCTAATGATTCGATTGCACGAAAATAAAATCTATGTGGAAGATATGGGAAGTCAAAACGGCAGTTGGTTAAATGAAGTCCAGCTTATCCCAGGTCAACCGATGGAATTGAGCAATGACATGGTTCTTCGCTTAAGCACTATATCGTTTAAAGTCACAGTGCTTTAAATTTGCCTAACCGGCAATGTTAGTCATTGCCGGTGATGTAATCAAAAGGGAAATCGACAGATGAAGCTCAAAAGTAGGGAAATCAATATCTTTAGCATGTCAGCTTTAGATTTGTTTGCTTCAGGAATGGGCGCGTTTATTTTACTCGCTGTCATTTCACTTCCTTTTTTTGGCAATGTATCGAAAATTCCCGCACCTGCGCCGCAAACGTGTCCAGAAATGAAGGTGTGTCCACCGCCTAGTGTGCCAAAACCTGATCCAGTTCCAGTGCCTAAACCCACGCCATCGGGGTTCCAAAAAATGCAAACCCTTGATTTAGTGGTGGTATTAGATGTGACTGGCAGTATGGGGCAAGAAATCAATGGTTTACGTGCTGAAATTGGCAATATTGCACGGATTATCGAAATGTTATCTGACTCAGCGGCCATGCGCATCGTTGCCTTTGGAGATAAAAACTTTGATCGGCCTGTGTCTGAATTCCCTCTTACCCTCACCAAAGATATCGCCGTTTTAAAATCTTATTTAGAACAAGTCAATCTTAACTTGGGTATTGGTAGAGGATTCAACCCTGGTGATAATGGTGAATCGGTTTACGCAGGATTTGAAGCTGCGCTGGACACCAAATGGCGATCAGAGGCGCAACGTAGAGTGATTTTTATCATTACTGATGATGAAGCGCACTCTGGTGAAGCTCGACCATTAATGACCAAAGTTCAACGCTTCGCCAATGAAAAATACAGCGTATCTGTGCGTTACTCTGGCGATGAAAAACACGAAAAAGAATTTTATCAAGGATTGGCAAAAGCTGGCTTGGGTAATTATTTAGATATTTCCAACGGGTCGTTAACCGCAGCGTTGTTAATTGCGCTCATGCCCAAGTAAGTTAAGAACAGTATTGTGGAACGAGAACTTCAACCCGGCGATCGAATACATCGATATGTTATTGAAAAGGTGCTGGGTAGCGGCGGCTTCGGTGTTGTTTATCTTGCCCAACATGCTTCCCTTGAATATCGAGTGGTTATTAAAGAGTATTTGCCGAATCAAATTGCTCACCGTGTTGACGGCATGGTCAAACCCTTCATGGCGGATTTGACCCAAGTTTATGAAACAGCATTGCAGCAGTTCAAAAATGAATGTGAAACTTTACTCACCTTAGATCACGATAACATTGTTTATGTATACGATTGTTTTTACGAAGCGGGTACTGCCTATATGGTTATGCATCAAGAGATCGGTAATACCTTATGGGAAAGTTATGTGCAACAAGTTGAAATTCATAACCAGCCGTTTTCGTGGCAACAAATTAGTGCAGTATTACCTGGCGTATTAGCAGGGCTGGATTATTTACACCAACAAAACTTAGTACACAGAGACGTTAAAGCCAGTAACGTGTTTCTACGTTCAGGTGCAGTGCTGCATCCTATTTTAATCGATTTTGGGGCGGTAAAAGTAGCGGGTGGCTACGTGAGTCAACAAGCCCAAAATACTCAGTCGTATGCTGCATTGGAACAAGAATATAATGTTTTCCCTATAGGTCCTTGGACTGATATCCACGCTTTAGGGGTGATGATAATTGAACTTTTAACAGGGCAACGGCCGATTAAAGCGTTTGACCGATATACGCAATCAAACAGCGATGGTAGCGACCCTATTTTAATGTTGTTGGAACAGGTGTCTCATAGCTGCGGCGATACTGTTGCTAATGCATTATTTTATGCCACTCAACTGCAACCTGAACACCGGTATCAGGATATCAGTGAATTTAAAGCAGCGTTGCCATTATAAGAGCGCGTGGAAGGGAATTATAAATGTCTAATAACCGTATTATTTTTGAAAAATCTGAACAAGCGGGCAGAGATTACAATCAAGACCGATATGCTTATCATTTGAGTGACCAGAATAACGATATATTCATCGTTGTAGCGGACGGCGTGGGAGGCACTAAGCAAGGCGAGTTGGCAGCTGAAATTATCGCTAATAAAAGTGGCGAGTTCTGGCAAACTCGCGATAATTTTATGCATGCTGAAGATTTTCTAAATGCTTTTGCAGAGCAGTGTAATGCAGCGATTAAACAAACCTGTGAGCAAGGTATTTCAACCGCTGCTACGCTAACAGCATTATTGCAATTCAATGGAGAATTAGTCACTGCCCATGCTGGTGATTCGCGAATTTACCAATTTGATCAAAATGGCAAAGTAAAACAAACCAAAGATCATTCCCTTGCTTATGCAAAGTTCTTGATGGGTGAAATACGCGAAGATGAATTAGCCACACACCCAAGCCAAACCCAACTTTTGAACTGTCTTGATGGTAGTGACAGTGCCCATTGTGAAATCACTCACTGGCAGCTAAATGACGGTGAGTACTTTGTATTGTGTACTGACGGTTTCTGGGAAATCTTCGACAATGATGAAATCTTAGAGTTAGTCAAAAATGACAATAGAGATTACATATTCGCTAACCGCATGGATGACACATTGCAAGTTAAGCCTAGTCAAGATAATACCACCGTTGTATTGTGTGAATTGGATAAAAGCACCGCTGTGCTGACATCTGAAAACAAGGTTGAGGCAGCGACAGCGGCACAGATACAACAACAAACTTCAGTTTCCAACACCGCACCGACGTCAGTGACGAATAAGACAGTCACGCCTAGTGAAAACGAGATAAAGACAGTCGTTAATTGGAAAGTGATCGCTTTGGCGCTTGTGGCCTTAATGTTGTTAGTGTTGCTTTACTTTACCTACCGTACCTCCATCGAACCATGTTGCACCGATGAGCCGCAAATATTAACCGAAGATGAGTTTGAGCCTTCGCCTAATGATGCGCAAGTGCATGAAGATATGCTCAAGGAAGTAGGCACTGATAGTGATGCTAAGATTGCGAGCGACTTAGAAACAGAGGAAATTGAAAACCAAGCTGAACAAGTGCTTGAGGATGTTGAAAAATCCCTTGATCAAGTTGGTTCACAGGTCGCCAATGAGGTAACTGACTCCATTGATGATGCGAAACAAGCTGTTGAAGAGTCGGTGAGTGAGGTTGACAAAAGTGTTGATTCGATGGAGCAATCACCACCATCTTCGGCTGTAAAAAATTATGTGAAAAATGTTGATGTAGCGGTAGTGGCTAGTTCTGATGAGCAAGGCAATGTATCTGGGCCTGCAGATTTGAACGCCAATTTAGATTCAGCGCCAAGTTTAGAATTAGACATTGCTGCTGGTGAAGATCCCATTGCTAAACTTGAAGATCGTTTAACCCAAGATGGTAGTTTGTCAAAGGGCAGTAAATTAAGCAAAACGGATATGATGAAAGATCAATATACTGAAATTATCACAGTTCAATTAAAGGTCAAAGATACACCAGTGTATGGCGCTTTATTGCGTTACCAAAAAACCAGTTCAGGGATTGAGGTGATTTCTGGCAAAGTCAGTAATTTATCACAAGTGCCAGACTCTCCAAGCCATGATTTTGCAACCTGTTTTAAGCAATATCAAAGTGCTCAAAGTCAACAAGCAAAAACAATTGAAAAAGGTAAATCTGACGCCGTACTTTATATTGACCCTGCCAGTTCAGGCTATTTTTGGTTAACCGACATTATCCTGCAAGAGACTGGGCAAACGTTTGATTTATTTTTGCTTGATGCTAGCTGTGAATCACTGCGCCTAGTACCTAAACATGTTAGTCGTTAAGGATCATAAGTGGTGAAATACTTTGCCTTAATCGCTGTTTTCATTAGCTTCACTAATATTGCGGCTCAGCAGTTTGAAGAAACTGGGAGGGGAAGTGCCACAGCGCTGCAAGCCCCTCGTCTAGAAACCTCATTTGAGCCTGTTGATACGCCTATTCAGTCAGAGCAAGATCTGAATGGCTGGGTGAGTGAGAATAAAGCGCTTTTAGGGATGTCTGATGCTGCGCAAATACAAATACTGCAAAGTACCCAAGAAGATAACGGCTACAGCATCTATCGGATTCAACAGAAACTAAATAATATTGATGTATTTACCCATCAGTCAGTATTGGTTTTGTCACAAGGGCAACCTGTTAGTGCTCACTTAATGACGACTGATTTGCCTGCACCCGCTGCGCCAAGTATGGCGAGTTTACAACAAACGGTAACGGCCACTTTAGCTGAGTTAAAAATTGAATACCAAGACCAACCTGAGGTTGAACCTGTATATTTCAAAGTTGCCAAAGAACTGCTCGCAGCAGCCGTAGTGCGTGGCAAATTCAAAAAAAATCAATTGGACTATTTATATACTTTGGTTATTTCTAGTAACGGTTCTGTACTTAAAGAAATCCCCAATCGCCTTGATTTTAGTTATGGTTTGATTGATGTCGATGAAATGTGCGCTGTGGTTGGTTATGACCGCCCAACGACCATAGTTGAACTATTGATAATGGCTGATAGTGGCTACATTCAGGCTTATCCGCCAGCTGAATCCCAGTCTATGGCAAGTTCTACCAGTGAGCGAAAATTAGCCGCTATGCTAGATGATGCTAATTCCTATTTAACAACTCTGTTTGGCCATTCTGGCATCGATAGACATGACAATGTGCAAGTTTTGGCTTTTGTTGGTAATAAATTTTATGAAGAAAGTCTGAGTTGTGCTGGTAACAATACCACTAACGCATTTTGGACTGAACTGAGTGACTCACTTGGTTTAATGCAGATACATGCTCCCTTATTACAAAATCCTGAAGTTATCATGCACGAACTCACCCACGGTATTGTGGCTTATGGGGCAGGGCTGATTTATCAGCAAGAGTCGGGCGCATTAAACGAAGCTATTGGTGACGCTATTGGCGTAGGTTTCGTCAGTTGGCAGAACAAGCGGTTAAACTCACCAGCCTCTTCTGATTGGAAGTTAAGGCTAGGTAACCAAGTAATACGTGATTTCAGCTACCCAACCCGAATTCAAGATATGCCTGATCATTTCAGTGAACGCTACACTGGCAGCAAGGATTACGGTGGCGTTCATATTAATTCATCTATTATTAACCATGCTTTTTATTTGCTCGCCGAAGGGGGAGTTCATCGGCGTTTGGGGGGCGACAACGTTCCTAAAATCGGGATGAAAAAAGCGTTGTTAATTTGGCAGTATGGTGCCACAAAAATCTTAACGCAAACCTCGGATTTTCAAGATGCTCGTTATGCCTTTGCTAAATCGGCTGAAATTATTTTTGGCAAATACAGTGAAGAAAGAACAGCAGTGCACATGGCATTTGACGCCATTGGTGTAAAAGGTCGTTGGACTAAAAACGAGCCACCGCCTAAACCAGATCCTAAACCTGCTCCCAAGCCAGATCCTAAACCTGACCCTAAGCCAGATCCTAAACCCGATGCAATTCCAAAACCGGATACAAAGCCAGAGTCTACTGCCGAAATAAGTAACCAAGTGCTGTTGTTAACTGTCCTTTGCTTATTTTTATTGTTCGTTGTTTTGTTTTTTATGCTCAAAAAATCTCGCCCAGGTAAAGCGGACAATTCGGAATTCGCTCCCTATAATCTAAATTTAGACACTAACGGCGATAAAGGTCAGTCTGGAAAAGCTGGCAAATTGAATGCTGAGCTAACCGGTAATTATGGGTTTTTATTGGTTGATGACAAATATTACTCGTTGTCGAATGCAGCCTTGTGTGGCAAAGGAATCACCGTTGGCCGTTCTGATTCGGCAACTATTTCTATTCAGTATCCTTCTGTTTCTAGTTTTCATATACGTTTGTTTTTGCACGACAAGTTCTTGTATGTAGAGGATTTAGGCTCAACTTACGGGACCTTCGTAAACGCTGAAAAAGTGACTAAACATCAAGCGGTACGGCTAAATATAGGTGATGAAATTCTGCTTGCTGATTTGCCGTGTCATATTACTGATAGCAAACAATCGGCGGCCAAAAACGCTAAACAAACTGCGAATATCTCGTCCACTTTAACCTTGCAAACCGACAAAGGTCGGTTTCAAATTCACAGTGAAAAAATGTCAGATGAGGGAGTTACAATTGGCCGAGATACTGCTTGTCAGCTGGTTATTCCCCATGACTCGGTTTCAGGGACTCATGGCAAATTTACCTTTAAAAATGATACATGGTGTTTTCAAGATTTAGATTCTTCTTACGGATCATTTTTGAAAAACAACAACCAGGCTGAACAGCTGGAAAAGTTTTCAGAGCAAGAACTTGTAAATGGTGCAGTGTTGTATTTAGCTGATTTCAAAATTGCAGTGGGTGTTGAGCAGGATGACGGCAAAATTAGGCTCTAGTCATTTTTTAAATTATCGATAAGTTAAGGCATTAGGGGGGAAACATAGTGGATGAAAATATATTAGCATTGCCGCAAGGTACAAAGCTAAATCATTACATTATTGAATCTGTTTTAGGCCAAGGCGGTTTTGGTGTGGTGTACAAAACGCATCATGCTCACCTAGATGATGAAGCGGTAATTAAAGAGTTTTTACCGGTCGAGTTAGCGAGTCGTCAAGGTCAAACTGTGTCTCCCCATAGTTCTTCTAAATATGACCTGTATGCTGATTGCTTAAATCGTTTTATGCGAGAAGGCGCCACCTTAGTTCGACTTAAGCATAAAAATGTTGTCCGTTGTAGAGATCTTTTCACCGCCAACGGTACGGCTTACTTGGTGATGGATTTCGAAGATGGTTTAGCCTTAGATGAACTTATTAGTAGCCTAGAGTCCCAAGGACAGCATTATTCCGAACAACAGTTGATGCATTTTTTAATACCTCTAGCTGATGGATTAGCATACATCCACAGCCAAGGAGTATTACATCGTGATATTAAGCCCGCTAATATTTTCATTCGTCGCAGCACAGGTTTACCTGTACTTATTGACTTTGGCGCGGCAAAACAGAATTTCGCTTTAGCATCTCAATCACAGGCTCCTTATACTGAGTTTTATGCGCCAATGGAACAAATTGAAGGTGGTGGAGAAGCCAAAGCAACCATTGATATTTATGCGTTTGGTGCACTTATGTATCGTATCGTAACCGGCACTGTTGGGGTTAAGGCCGAGAGTCGTGCGCTGGCCATGGTGATAGGCAAAGATGATCCTCTTGCCCCAGCCGCGAGTTTGGCCAAAGCGGATTATTCTGAATCTTTTCTAACCCTGATTGATGATTGTTTAAAGTTTAAGGCCGAAGATCGGCCTCAGACAATGGCTGAGGTAAAACAAAGGTTACAGCTTATTGCTGAGCCATTTATTGAGGTTATCTCGGATCCTGCTCCTCAGCCGTTTCATTTACTCAATGATTTAATCGATATGGCCGGTAGTGATGGCATTATCTCGGAAAGTGCAATGCGATTAATTCTGAGTAAAGCTAAAACACTGAATATTGATGCCGAAGCAGCTAAAGGTTATATATTAACCAAAGCCGCAGCAAATCATTGGAAAATAGACGATAGCACGACTAATGCTCCTGAGAAGGACAGCAGACCGTCAACAAGCAGCGCTGATAAGCCGGAGCCTCCGTTCAAGAAAAAGCCTGAAAAAACCAACAAAGTTGCTCTTCAAGAGGAGCAGAATAAAGCTAAAAAAACATCCTCTTTTAAAGCCAAGCTTCTAGCGAGTCTTGTATTTGTAGGCATTTTAGTAGCTCTGCCAGCGATTGTGGATTATCAACAGGAACAAGAACGAAATCGATTAGCAGCGTCCTACCAACAACAAAAAGAAAGCCTTGCATTAAAGCTTAAGGCAGAAGATGAAAATGCTTGGGCCAAAGCGAAATCAAGCAACACCGCAGCGGCTTATCAGGTCTATCTTGATACCCAGCAATTTGGTCAATATCGCAATGCCGCAAATAGCGCCATTGCCGAATTGAAAATCATACAGGAACAGCAGCAAGCTCGAATCAAAAGCGATGAAGCTGACTGGGCGATAGCGAAAAAAGGCAACTCTGCATTACATTATCAAGGTTATTTAGATAAAGGGTCCATTCGAATCCATCGACAAGAAGCATTAGATGCCTTAGCTGAATTAACCAAGCAAGGATTGAACCCTACTGATTCTAATGAACAATTTATCCTAGGTTATAACTTTGATTACGGTAAAGATGGTCGCCAACAGTCTTACGAACAAGCATTATACTGGTATAAAAAAGCTGCGGATCAGGGCGAAACTGGGGCGATGAATAATGCTGGGCTTCTGTATAAGTTAGGCCAAGGTGTTGAGCAGTCTTATTCTGAAGCAGTAAAGTTTTTCCGTAAAAGTGCTGAGCTTGGGAATGCCTATGGGGCAAATATTTTAGGGGCAATGTATAGAGATGGTATTGGGGTAACTCAGTCACATCAAGAAGCTAACAAATGGTTCAAAAAAGCGGTCGAAAAAGAATTAGCTTCTGCATACGTTAGCTATGGTTACCAATATTACAAAGGCCATGGTGTAACCCAATCTTATTCTGAAGCGTTAAAATATTATCGATTGGCAGCGGATCAAAATAACAGAGTCGGGCAGTACAATGTGGCGATCATGTATGAAAATGGTGATGCTGTCCCTCAATCCGAATCTGAAGCGATAAAATGGTATCGATTATCGGCCAAACAAGGGTATGAAAAAGCCCAAAAAGAGTTAGAAAACAGAAATCTAACTTGGTAACGCGGCAGAAATAATTAGTTGTGAATGCAATAATAATTAGAAAAAGAGTGTTGAAATGGAAAATATACTAGCGCTACCTATCGGAACTGAAATTAATCACTACGTTATTGAATCAGTGCTTGGTCAAGGTGGATTTGGTGTGGTGTATAAAGCTCACCACGCCCATTTAAACGAGCAAGTTGTGATTAAAGAATTTCTGCCTGTTGAGCTAGCTAGTCGCCAAGGGGAAACTGTGACGCCCCATGGCACTTCGAAACAAGATGTATATGGAGATTGCTTAAGACGTTTCATGGAAGAGGGGCGTACTTTGGTAAAACTGCGCCATCCTAATGTTGTACGTTGCCGTGATTTGTTTACGTCCAATGGTACAGCTTATCTCGTTATGGACTTTGAAGATGGTTTAGCGCTAGATGAACTTATTAGTAGCTTAGAGTCCCAAGGTCAGCATTATTCGCAAGAACAATTGATGCATTTTTTGCTGCCCTTGGCTGATGGGCTGGCTTATATCCATAGTCAAGGTGTGCTGCATCGCGATATTAAGCCTGCTAACATTTTTATCCGTCGTAGTGACGGTTCACCAGTTCTTATCGATTTCGGTGCAGCCAAACAAAACTTTGCTTTAGCTTCGCAATCGCAAGCCCCATACACAGAATTTTATGCGCCTATGGAGCAAATTGAAGGCGGTGGTGAGGCCAAACCTACTATCGACATCCATGCGTTTGGCGCCTTGATTTATCGTATTGTAACAGGTGAAAAGGGAACTAAAGCAGAAAGTCGAACTTTAGCGTTTGCCATGGGAAAACCCGATCCTTTAATTCCGGCGATTGAGCTGCAAAAAGGCGAGTTTAGTCAATCATTGCTCAAACTTGTAGATGATTGTCTGCAGTTTAGGGCAAATGATCGTCCGCAAACTATGCAAGAAGTGAAAGACCGATTACTGAAAAGCGCTAATAACAGCGAAGACGATAGCGCCCAGCCTTTGAATTTGCTTGCAAAATTAGATGATTTAATTGCGCTTGCAGGTAGCGATGGTGAGATCAGTGAAGCGGAAATGAAACTGATCTTGGATAAGGCTGTTATGTTGACCATTGATCCTGTCGAGGCGCAACAATATGTAGTCTCTAAAGCGACGCAACACGGTTGGCGATTTGCCAACGGGGTTGAGCAAACAGCAACGGAACAACCGTCTGCTACTCCAATTCCCACGCCGTCGCCAACACCTCCGCCGCCTGCACCCGCTCCCCCTAAGCCGACTCCAACAGCAGATCCTGTTTGGCCAGCCAACGAAAAAGTGGAATCTTCCGGAGGATTAAAATGGTTGGCTTTGATTATTGTACTTGCTCTGGTTTCAGGTGGCAGTTTCTATGGCTATTCACTCTATGAAGAAAAGCAGCAAGAATTAGCTAAACAAGAGCGTTATTTAAAGCAAAAACAACGTGAGCTCGATAATCAAAGACAGCAGCAAGCTGAAATATTAGCAAAACAACAAGCCGAACAGCATAAAAAGGAAGAGGACGATCAAGCATGGTCGGCAGCGGTAAAACTAAACTCCCGTTCCTCCTATCAACATTATCTTGATGTGCAAACTGAAGGACGCTACCGCACATCTGCTCAAAATCGTATTGACCAATTTGAAAGAGTGGCGAAACAACGTCAAAGCGAATCGGCCGATAAAACCGCTTGGAACAAGGCTAAAGAAGCTAATACAGCGATGGATTATGATGGATATCTAAACACATACCCATCTGGAATTTATCGATCTTTGGCTGAAGCAGCTTTACGGAAATTGACAAATGAAGGATTGAACCCCGCAGATGCTGAGAAGCAATTTGATTTAGGTAACAATTATCGTACTGGTAATGACTCTGATATTCCTGTTTCGTACGAGCAATCTGTGTATTGGTATAAACGTTCGGCCGACCAAGATCACGCAAATTCTGCGAATAACTTAGGTTATATGTACGAAAACGGCTATGGCGTTAGTAAGTCTTTAACTGAAGCTGCAAAATGGTACGCAAAAGCCGCTAATTTAGGCAGTAAATACGGACAGAATAACCTTGGAATATTATACAGAGATGGGGATGGAGTGAAGCAATCTTACTCCAATGCACTCTATTGGTTGCGTAAATCAGCGGAGCATGATCACTCACCCGCACTGCATAACTTAGGTAATCTGTATCGAGATGGTAAAGGCGTGACACAATCCCATACTGAGGCGATTAAATGGTATCGAAAAGCAGCAGACCTAGGGAATGCCAGCGCACAAGTTAGTTTAGGTTTGCAATACGAAAGAGGGGATGGCGTCCCGGTATCAAATACCGATGCTGTTTATTGGTATCGCAAGGCAGCTGAACAAGGCAATCAATGGGGACAATACGATTTAGGTCTTAGTTATGAGTTTGGTCGCGGTGTAAATACCTCGTTATCGACGGCTATCGAATGGTATAAAAAAGCAGCCAAGCAAGGCCACGAGGATTCCCAAAAAAGGTTAACCGACAAGGGATATACTTGGTAAAGCCATTATGTTGAATATTAAAAATAGTAATAATTCCAAGGGCTGTTTATAGCTAAATGACTGATCATGTATTTGCTTTACCTACAGGGACAGAGCTTAATCATTATGTGATTGAATCTGTGTTGGGACAGGGTGGTTTTGGCGTTGTGTACAAAGCACAGCATGCTTTGCTGCGCCAAATGGTGGTGATTAAAGAGTCCTTGCCTTTTGCATGTTCCAGTAAAATGAGTGCTAGCTACAATAAAGCCGTGGAATGGCATAAAAAAGCGGCGCGAGCTGGAAATCCCTCCGCAAAAGATGCCTTAAGCGGCAGAGGGATTTTATCGAGAGTACGATTGCGCGAACAGGAATATATAATGAAGAACGGAACGTTAAGGTGTAATAATTGATGGATGAGAATATTTTAGCGCTGCCTCAAGGCACCCCGTTAAATCACTATGTTATTGAGTCGGTACTTGGCCAAGGTGGGTTTGGCGTGGTGTATAAAGCTCATCATGCCCATTTAAATGAAGAAGTGGTCATTAAAGAGTTTTTACCGGTAGAACTTGCAAGTCGGCAGGGCACAACAGTGGTGCCCCATGGGACTTTGAAACAAGATGTGTACAGTGATTGTTTGCGTCGATTTATGGAAGAGGGTCGCACATTAGTGAAGCTGCGGCACCAAAATGTTGTGCGTTGTCGAGATCTGTTTACCGCCAATGGGACTGCTTATTTGGTGATGGATTTTGAAGACGGGTTAGCGCTAGATGAATTGATCACCAGTTTGGAAGCCCAAGGTCAACGGTATTCACAAGAGCAATTGCTGCATTTTTTATTACCTATGGCCGATGGTTTAGCTTACGTACATCAGCAAGGTGTATTACATCGCGACATTAAACCTGCGAATGTGTTTATCCGTCGTTCCGATGGTTCACCTGTGTTAATTGATTTTGGCGCGGCCAAACAGAATTTTGCGTTGGCATCTCAGTCGCAAGCTCCTTACTCAGACTTTTATGCACCTATGGAGCAGATTGAAGGCACTGGTGAAGCTAAGCCCACAGTGGATATTCATGCTTTTGGTGCACTAATGTATCGTATCGTTTCGGGTACCGCAGGTATCAAAGCTGAAAGTCGCATATTGGCCATAGTGAGTGGCCGAGAAGATCCGTTGAAATCTGCAACCAGTTTTACCGATTTAGGCTATTCAACTCAGTTGTTAACCCTAATTGATGACTGTTTGAAATTTAAGCCCTTAGAACGTCCGCAAACAATGTTAGAAGTTAAGGCGCGTTTGTTAGCCAGTGTTGAAATTGATGGAAGTGAAGCGGCACAGCAGCAAAACCCGCTTTCATTATTGGATGATATGCTTGAATTAGCTGGTTCTGATGGTGTGGTTAGTGAGACAGAAATGGCGATGCTGGTTAGTAAAGGCATCAGCTTAGGCGCCGACGAATCGGCCGTGCGTAAATACGTAGTGGCAGAGGCGACGCGTAATGGCTGGAAGCTTGAAATCGCTGGTCAGGACGACCCAAAACGACGTTCAACTAAGCACACAGCTCAAGGTGATGAAGGTGCCGGCGATCTTGCTGGCAAAGATATTAATCATACTTTAGCGTACACGTTGGAAGATTCCGTTCAGGAAAATACCGTAGATATCAATTTCAGTAAAATCGTATCTTGCCAAACCTGTGTTGCCAAAGGAGCTGTTAACTCCTCTTGTTCGGTCTGTAAAGGAAAAGGCTTAGTCGCCCAGAATCAAGCATTGCGAGTCAAAATTCCGCAAGGCGTGATGACCGCCGATCGCATTCGTTTAAAGGGTGAAGGCAATGTGACCAGCTTTGCTGGAACCGCTGGTGATTTATATATCGTAATAGCGATCCAGCCTCACTCGGTATTTACTATTCAAGGGCAAGATTTGCATGCCTCTATTAGGGTGTCTGAGGATCAACTCATCGCCGGCAATCAAATACCTTTTACCGCCCTTGATCGACAGTTTAAATTAAAAGTCCCCGAGGGCTATAAAAACGGACAAGCTATTCGCTTAAATGGAATCGGACTGCCATTCGGCGCGGAAACGCGGCTGCGTGGTAGCCTCTTCCTCAGCTTAGAGCCATCAGACACGGGAACTACCGAAACGACAGTTACCGAAGATGGTGCAGTTGTTATCGTACTAGAAAAGAATAGTCCAGCGATTACTAACGGGATCGCCCAACAAAATATTGGTATAGAAACCTTGGGAAGCACCTTGACTCCTCTGGTAACTAAAGGCACTAATTTAGCTAATCCTGTATCGCAGACTTTTTCTACCTCAGAAGATAATCAGCAGCTAATTTCTCTTAATCTATACCGGGGAAATAGCAACAAATTGAGTAAATCTGTGTTCTTAGGTTCCTTTGATATCAGTGATATTTCGCCAGCTACAAAGGGGATTCCCAAAATTGAAGTGTCTGTGTATTGCCAAGGTAGCGACATTTTGATGAAGGTGAAAAGCTTAGACGGGAAACCACTGCGTTTGAGCAGCGAAAATCATGTAAATTTACAAACCATCCAGTCTCAAAGTACAAAATCAGCAAATAGTCATACAACCGAACAAGTCGCTGAAAAGTCAACAGACAACAAAACATACACTAAGGCTGGCATTTTTTGGCGAATCTTAGCTTGGGTACTGTTTGTATTGAGCGTGAAAACCTTAATTTCTGTGATGATGAATTAGCATTTCACTGAGTTAAGACAAAAGCTCAATGACGTGACCCCCCAATCATTGAGCTATTCAATAATTGGGGGGATAACCTTAACTAACTGAACGTTGATATTTGTTTGTTAGTTAACAGTTAGTTTTTTAGGATAGGCTGCGGTGCCCCACAAAGGCACCGTAGACAAACTGTGTTTATAACTGCCAGAGGTTTCTTTAGTTGAATATGAAAGATACATCAGGGTTTGTGATTTTGGGTCAAAAATCCGTCTCACTTTCATATTTTTGAAAAAGATGCTTTTCGATTTTTTAAACACCACTTCACCGGAATCAGACTTATCAATTTGATTAATCATCTGCGCGGTAATCTCTCCGGTTTGACGGCAAGCAATTGAACTATCGGAGGGATCCGATAAATCCAAATTAGCTTCGATACTTGAAATATGACAAGTCACTCCGGTTACGATGGGATCTTGTAAGGCATCTAATTTAATGTCTTTTGTGGTAAATACACCTAAAGATACATCGCCCACTTCATTGTCACTACATGCGGATATACTCACTGTTGCGAGTAGCACGATAATCAATTTTTTCATTCTGTTAGTCCTTATAGGTACTTGAATTTGCATCGTTATAAAAATGTGCAGATCTCTGATAACGCTTTTTTGCTCTGTGCATGTTTAGGCACAGTGGCATCGGTGTCTGGGTAACCTGCTATTAATAACATGTAAGGTCGCTCATCGTCTGGTCGGTTGCAAATTTTTGATAAAAATGACATGGGTTTAGGTGTATGGGTTAAGGTAACTAAGCCTGCATGATGCAAAGCGGTAATTAACATACCTGTCGCGATACCTACAGATTCATGAACATAATAATTAGTGTGTTTTTCTCCTGTCACCACACCGCCTTTTTTCTGACTAAATACGGCGATTAACCAAGGAGCGTGCTCTAAATAGGGTTTTTGCGCATCCGTTCCCAAAGGTTTAAGAGCATCAAGCCATTCTTCACCTGCACGTCCAGCATAAAATCCTTGCTCATGCTGCTCGGCTTGCTCTCTAACTTGTTTTTTTACTTCGGATGAATGTATTGCCACAAAATGCCAAGGTTGATGATTGGCACCACTTGGTGCTGTGCCTGCTGCTTTTATGCAATTTTCTATAATCGATTGCGGTACGCTACGATCACTAAATTGGCGAACACTATGACGGCGTTTGATATTTTCGTAGAAGTCTTGCGCGCGTTTTTGCATCTCGTCGACAGAGTATTCAATATAATCAGTTAATGGTGTTGCATCATGTTGTTTCATCGATATCCAGTTTTGCTTAAACTCAATAGGTCCTTTCTTCAAGCAATGAGTATATCTAGATATCAATTAAGACAGCAAATTTACTCTGTGTTGCAGTAAGTGAAATAGTACCAAAGTTATACTCTCTAATATGACAATGATCATTGATCTCTGCATAATATTGCTCTAGTTTGCTTCTACAATTTTGAAGGCAAACAATTGGCAGACATCAAAAGTCTTGTTCTCAGGACGTTTTGAGCTGCTAATTCAGCATAAGAGGTTATAAAAATGAGTAATGATTCTATTGTTATTGTATCTGCTAAACGCACCGCGATGGGCGGCTTTATGGGTAGTTTATCAGCCGTAGATGCAACCGAATTAGGTGCCACAGCGGTTAAAGCTGTTTTGGGTGATGTAGATAAAAATATCATCGACGAAGTCATCATGGGTTGTGTACTACCTGCTGGTTTAGGTCAAGCGCCTGCTCGACAAGCGACATTAAAAGCTGGATTACCATTAAGCACTGGAGCGTTGACGATCAATAAAGTCTGTGGCTCTGGCATGAAAGCGGTTATGTTGGCAAACGATCTTGTCACTGCCGGATCTGCGCAAGTGGTTATTGCCGGCGGTATGGAAAGCATGAGTAATGCACCTTACATTTTGCCTAAAGCCCGCGGCGGTTATCGAATGGGACACGGCCAAGTCATCGATCACATGATGATGGATGGTCTCGAAAATGCGTATGATGGAAAGGCAATGGGGTGTTTCGCTCAAGATACTGCTGACGCAGAGTCTATCACCCGTGAACAAATGGATGACTTTGCTCTGTCTTCTCTAACCAAAGCGTCGAATGCAATAGAAAGTGGCGCGTTTAAAAATGAAATTACTCCACTAACGATTAAAACTCGTAAAGGAGAAGTGGTTGTAGACACAGATGAAGGACCAGGTAATGCAATGCCGGATAAAATTCCTAAACTGCGTCCTGCATTTAAAAAAGACGGCACTGTAACTGCAGCTAATTCTAGCTCGATCTCTGATGGTGCTGCTGCATTATTGATTATGAAAGAAGCTAAAGCACAAGAACTTGGATTAACGCCTTTAGCTAAAATTGTAGGTCACTCAACCAACTCCATTAAACCTGAAGACTTTACGGTCGCCCCAGTTGGTGCAATGGAAAAATTGTTTGCTAAAACTGGTTGGGACAAAGAGGATGTTGATTTGTTTGAAATCAACGAAGCTTTTGCCATGGTGACCATGTTAGCCATTACTAAACTGGGTTTAGACAGCAACAAAGTAAATATTAACGGCGGCGCTTGTGCTTTAGGCCATCCAATTGGCGCGTCTGGTGCTCGACTTATCGTTACCCTCCTACATGCTTTACAAAACAAAGGTCTAAAAAAAGGTGTTGCCTCGCTATGTATTGGTGGTGGTGAAGCTACCGCTATCGCGGTTGAAATGTGTTAGTCCTGTAGGCGGGCGCTTTAGCCCCGCTTAGATAGGCCAGCTAAATCCATGGGCTAATTCCACGGGCTAATTCCATGGCCTAAAGGCCATGCTACAGGGTTGGGTTGTAGGTGGGGGCTTTAGCCCCGCTTAGATAGGCCAGCTAAATTCATGGGTTATCTCCGTGACCTAAATCCATGGCCTAAAGGCCATGCTACAGGGAAGGGTTGTAGGCGGGTGCTTTAGCCCCGCTTGGATAGGCCAGCAAAATTCATGGGTTATTTCCGTGGCCTAAATCCATGGCCTAAAGGCCATGCTACAGGGATGGGTTGTAGGTGGGCGCTTTAGGCTAATTATTCTCAAAATACGCATATTTCTTTAGGGAATTTTATTTCTAATATTTCAATTTTTATCGATTCTATTATATTCTAAGTCATTCACTTCATTGACTAAAACAGTGTTTCGTTTATTGACAACTGCAGGGATTTTGCGAATGGGTAGATGTATGGTCGTTAGTTTAATAACTATGTCTTTATTAACCTATTCAAGTTTAAGTATAGGTCAGCAAAATAGTTTATCTTCTCATCAAAACAATAAAGTTGAATTAACCACAGGATCTAATTACTACCCATATGTTGACCCTAAAGCAATCGATGACGGTTGGTCAGTATCAATAATAAAAGCAGTATTTGAGCAAATGGGGAAACAGGTCGATATTGAGATTCTGCCTTGGCAGCGGGGTTATAAATGGACCGCTGAAGGGCAATATGAAGGGACTTTTCCGTATGTTTTTACCGAACAAAGAGCAAAGACTTTTATCTATTCCAAACCTATTAACTTGATTCCTGTCAGAATATATACAAATAAAAATAAGAATGTAATGTCGTTAGCGGAATTAAAAAAAGCCCGTTTATGTTTGCCCCATGGTTACAGTCTGAGCCGCGAACAAGTTGCATTAATTGACAAGCATCAACTGATAATCCAAAACGCATCGACGGCTGGTGGATGCGTGATGCAAGTGGCAAAAGGTTGGAGTGATTTGGGGTTTATCAATGGTTATCTACAAAGTGAAAATAACGCTACACTTTTTACAAAACTTTCTAACGTCAATGTGCTGCAAATCCCTGTGGCTAATGTTCCACTTTTTTATATTGTCTCTCGTCAGTTCAAAGATGCACAGCAACATATTGAT
This sequence comes from Aliiglaciecola lipolytica, assembly GCF_018860635.1. GTDB lineage: Bacteria > Pseudomonadota > Gammaproteobacteria > Enterobacterales > Alteromonadaceae > Aliiglaciecola > Aliiglaciecola lipolytica_A. The sequence continues at coordinate 9,987 of NZ_JAHKPT010000009.1, read as the reverse complement.
CGTTTTAACGAAGCTTTGGCATTTATTGAGAAATCCGGTAAGAGACGCGAAATAGATCAACAATTTGAATCCTTTCTTAACGTATCTGAATCCCCCATTAGTTTGCAGTACTGAGTGTGGCATTTTTTGTTAATTTTCATTTTTAGCGCAAACTCTGTAAGCCATAGTGATTATAACTATTCTCAAGTAGAATCGAGTTCTATTCAAATCGTTGCGTTGTAGGAACCTGATGTGCGCAAAGCTGTAAAGTCTCGTCTCGCTTTTTTGATTATCGCTGTTATTTGCTATAGCGCCGGTTTTTACTTTCTTCCTGAACAACTTAATAGCGAAACTGACACAATTTTAAGTGCTGGTTTTGCAATAGTTTATTTTCTACTTCTACCCATTCTGTATTGGTTATTAATTATCAAGGCAGGCAATCAAAAGCCTTGGAAGATGATCTTAATTTTTTCGCTAAGTGCAGGTATCGCACGTTTTAGTTTTGCTGCACAGATCGCTGATTATTTTGAATTTGTTATGTGGTTACGAATTCCGATTATTGGTATTTTGCTGGCCATCGAATTTTTCTTAATCGCCCACGTGATCAAATCGCTCTGGAAGGCACGAAAACTCAAAGGTGATCCAAGAGTGCATATGATCAACAGCATTAACAGTGATGATGATGAGAAAAAGCAACAACTCTCCATCACGCTCTCCTATGAGCCCGCTAGTTGGTATTACTGCCTACCATTTTTGTCTCGCAATCATCCGCGCCCAGTGACGCATTTGAAATTATTATCCCGTTATCCTTTGCATTTTATTTGTATGTTATGCGGTTTAACGCTAGTTGCTGGTCTTACCTATATGCTAATTGCCACTATCAGTGAATTGGTTGCACTAATTGTGGCTTCTTTTATTAGCTATTCAATTATTTCTATCTGTGCAAACTATCGAATAAGTCGTTACCACTCGGTGTATTTTTTAGACAACAATTTAGTATTGAATTCATCGTTTTTGTCTATCATGGTTATTCCGTTATTAACCATAAAAACCGTCGATACTGGGTGTTGGAATAAACAAGAATTGACCGAATCGCTAATTTTAGGGCGAGGTAAAACCGCTAATATATTACTCACTTTTAATCATGAAATAAGTTATTTTTCGATGATGGGCATGCTCAATGAGCCTTTTAATAAAGTGTATCTTTCGGTAGAAGACCCCGCTGCGCTAAAACAACAAATACAAGATAAAATAAACTTGGGATAGCCAGCATAAATAAAAAACAACTCTTTGTGGTTAGGTGAAGTAATCAACAAAAATACACTCCACTGTTTTTAAGGTGCATTGAGCTGAATTATCATTACAAGTAAGGTAAGTTTAAGTAGGATAAACAAAACCTATTTGCAATGAGTACACATGTCGTCCGAAAAAATTCAAACCCGTCAGTTAATCAGTTGGATTTTTAGTCAACTCAAACCTTATCGCCGTAGAGTTGTGTTAGCTATTCTAGCGTTAATTGTGGGCGCAGTGTCTTGGCTGATGCTTGGTCAAGGTGTCAAAGTCGTCGTTGATGAAGGCTTTTTGGCCAATAACAGTGACAAACTAAATCAAATGGTGTTTGTGGTTTTGGGGATTGCTTTGCTTGGTAGTTTAGCAGCGTTTTTTCGGTTTTATTTAATGATATGGCTAGGCGAACGGGTCAGTGCCGATATTCGAAAACAAGTATATTTCCATCTTTTGAATCTCTCCCCAGGCTTTTTTGAATCAACCCGAACCGGTGAAGTGATTTCGCGGTTCACCGCAGATACAACAGTGTTGCAAACTGTGGTGGGTATGGGCCTATCCATGGCATTGCGAGCGTCAATCACCTTTATTGGCTCGATGTTGTTGATGTTTATTACCAGTCCTTTACTTACTTTATACGTTTTGATTGCTGTGCCCTTAGTGCTCCTACCGATTAAGTTCTTAGGCGCAAGAGTACGTATTTACGCTCGAAATAGTCAGGATCGTGTTGCCGATATGGGCGCATATGTGGATGAAAGTTTGCACGAAATTCAAACTGTACAAGCCTATACCCATGAAGGTATCGACCGTCGTTTATTTGCTGACCGTATTGAGGCAGTGATGTTGGCTGCTAGTCATCGAATAAAATATCGCGCGCTAATGATTTCATTGGTAATGGGGATCAGTATTACTGCTATTACCATTGTTGCTTGGTTAGGCGCTAAAGAGGTGCTAAGTGCTGGGGTTAGCGCCGGCGAGCTTACTGCATTTATGTTTTATGCGGTAATGGCCGGCGGGGCTGTGGCTACAATAAGTGAAGTGATTGGTGAAATTCAAAAGGCGGCAGGGGCAAGTGAGCGCTTATTGGAATTACTCAATACTCGACCGCTTATTGAAGCACCGGCGAAACCTCAATTGTTACCCGAGGTTATTTCAGGACGCTTAGATATTCTAGACGTTAATTTCGCTTATCCTAGCGCTGAGCAAGTAGCGGTTCTTAAACATCTTAACTTACAAATAGAACCTGGTGAGCGGATAGCCTTAGTGGGTCCTAGCGGTGCCGGCAAATCGACCTTGTTTCAACTGCTATTAAGGTTTTACGATATCACTAGTGGCAGTATTCAAATTGATGGTTTTCATTGCCACATGTTGTCGCCGGATGATCTGCGTAAACAATTTGCACTAGTACCTCAAGAATCGGTTATTTTCGCAACCAATGCTCTTGAAAATATCCGTTATGGTCGACCAGATGCGACTATGGATGAGGTAATTGAAGCTGCAAAAGCGGCTAGGGCGGATAAATTTATTGGTGAATTACAAGACGGATATTTTACCGATTTAGGTGAAAGAGGTGTTAGATTATCAGGTGGACAGAAACAACGAATTGCGATTGCCAGAGCGATATTGGCTGATCGACCAATTTTATTGCTCGACGAGGCCACAAGTGCGTTGGACGCCACCAACGAACAACTGGTCAAGCAAGCTCTAGATAAATTAATGGATGGAAAAACCACGCTGATTATTGCCCATCGATTATCTACAGTGGTGAATGCCGATAGAATAGTGGTTATGGACAAAGGTGAAGTAGTCGCAATTGGAAGCCATCATGAATTAATGCAAGGCAACAGTGTGTACCGACAGTTCGCCGAATTGCAACTCGTCAGTTGACGAGTAGTTATATTATAAACGGTTAAATCTGCATAATATCATTGTAAAAATACGCCAATTTTTACGTTGATTTAGGGTGACTGGTCTAGTCATCCGCATATTATTAGGAACCCATATCTAAAATGCTACAACTCATTGATATTAAAAAACAGTTTCAAAATGGTGAGGAAATCGTCACTGCCTTAGATGGCGTTACACTCAACATACATGAAAATGAATTTGTTGCGGTAATGGGCAGTTCGGGATCAGGAAAATCGACTTTAATGAATGTGCTGGGGTGTTTAGATACGCCTAATCAAGGTCAGTACTTACTAGCAGGTCAAGACGTCGCCAAATTAGACGATGATACCCTCTCTGGCATCCGCAATACCCATATTGGTTTTATATTTCAAACCTTTCACCTATTACCGAAACTTGATGCATTAGGTAACGTACTTTTGCCCTTGCGCTATGCCGATACCAGCGAAGAGGAAGCGATGCAACGGGCGTTAGGGTTAATAGATAGGGTGGGAATAAGTCACCGAAAACATCATAAGCCTTTTGAAATGTCGGGAGGACAACGGCAGCGTGTGGCGATCGCTCGAGCGCTCATTAACCAACCCAAAGTGATCTTGGCTGATGAGCCTACCGGAAACTTAGACAGCAAAACCTCGGTTGAAATTATGGCATTGCTAACAGAATTGCATCAAGCAGGCCAAACCATCGTAATGGTCACCCATGAAGAAGAAATTGCGACTTATGCGCAACGGGTTATCAGAATGAAAGATGGGAAGATCATTGATGAACATTAATTTGGTTTTTTTCATTGCCGTGCTTGCTGTGAGTATATTTAGTCATCCTGTTCTGGCAAAAGGTGAATCATTACTGCTGACAGGTAAAATCAGTTCAGCCAAAAAACAAGTTGTCACCGCGCCGCGGGGACGCAGTTGGAACATTCAGATTCAATGGTTAGAAGAAGAAGGCAAAATGGTGGAAGCCGGTGACTTAATTGCTGTTTTCGATGGTTCCTTAATCCAAAGCCAGTTAGAAGCCAATGAAGAGACCTTAGAGACTGAGCAGCTCGAATTAACCCAAATAACAATGGACTTGGAACAAGAGTATCTAGAAGCGCAAGGTGCGTTGACTATTGCCCAAATGCGGGTGGAACAAGCCAAAATTGAGGCTAACGTGCCTGAATCCCAAGTTAGTCAGTTAGATAAAGGTAAATTTGAGCTGACCTTACAACGTACGCAAATGGAGCTGATTAAAGCGGAAGAAAACCTAAAGTTAGCCGAACAAGCCTTGCTTACGGGCGTTGAAAAGCAACGAATTCAGATACGATTAATTGAAGATGAAATTCGTTATCAACGCAGTCAAATGGAAAAAATGAGTGTTACTGCCAATTTTAAAGGTCCTATTAGTTACGCTATTCATCCTTGGTCGGGTGAAAAAATGGCGGCTGGAATTAACGTGCGTGCGGCATGGAATATTATCGATGTTCAAGCCACTGACAATTTCCAAATTGAAAGCTGGGTGCATGAAATTGATGTGGAACGTTTAAAAGCGAACAAAAATGTTGAGTTAGTGTTGGATGCTTATCCGAGCAAAAAATTCAAAGGTAAACTGACCTTCTTGTCTACACAAACAGAAAAGAAAGTACAGTGGAGCAATAGTGTTTACTACCCGGTGATTTTTCAATTTGTTGATACCCCTGAATTAACCTTATTGCCAGGTATGAGTGTGCGTGTGGATGTTCCACCGCTAACCCGCGGAGATAATTAGCATGCAAATTCAGTATTCTTTATTGTTTTTAATCTTGTTCGCCGTTGTCACTGTGACAAGCTGTTCAAAAGTCAGCGTTGCAATAAGCGAAAAAGAGCGAGTAAACGAACCCATAGTAGCGCCTGCTGAATTGGTTTCGCTGCACGATGCACCTATAGGGCCACCGAGTGTTAGTCGGATGTGGCAGTTTAAAATTGAATATTTAGCGCCAGAAAACACCTTGCTCAAAAAAGGTGACTTAGTGGTTAAATTTGATGGCGATAAACTCATGGAGGATCTCGTTAGTAAACAAAGTGATTTAGACGCCGCAATTAAAGAGTCTGAGAAACGTAAACTCAAAGAACAAGCGACCGAGAAAGACCTTGAATTAGCCATGGCTGAAGCAAAAATGAATATGGAAATCTCTGAGCGTAAAGTCGCAATTACCGATGCATCACGTTCTGAAGTTGAGCGCTTAAAGCAAGTCTCAGAATATGAAATAAATAAAGTTTTATATCAACAGGCCATACAAAAACTAGCACAAAACAAAGAGCGCATGATCATTAATGGAGAAGTACAAAATGGGCGAATTAAAAAATTAGCGCTAAGAGTCAAAAATATACAAGACAGTCTAGACAAACTAGTCGTAAAGGCACCCAAAGATGGGTTAGTGGTTTATCAAGTCGATAACGATGACAATAAACCTGCTGTTGGTGATACCGTCTCTATGGGACGTCCTTTGGTAACGTTACCGTCGTTGGATAAATTGGCCGTGAAAGTCGAATTTGATGAATCGGATTCATCTGTCGTGAAAGTAGGACAGCAGGTCAAAGTGGTGTTAGATGCCCACCCTGAAAAGCCCTACGCCGGCACCATCACCTCGCTTGGTCAAGCCTATCGAAACCGTTCTCAGCATAACCTCAAGGTAGTCTTTGATGCTTGGGTGAAGCTCGATAAGCTAGATCTAGATAAAATGCGACCGGGCATGAAAGCCAATGTGCAATTACTTAGTGAGGAACGCACATGAACAGACTGTCATACTATTTTATCGCCCTCTCAATGCTTATTTTAACCGGCTGTGAAGAGGAGGTGACAAAGATTCCCACCTTCGAAGTGAACGCCAGACCCTTTGATATTACCCTCAATGGTTTTGGTGAAATCGAAGCTGTGCATGCCCAAAAAATTGTTTCTCCAGGCAGACGTCCAATGGTGTTGTCTTGGCTTGCTGATGAAAACACTAAAGTGAAAAAAGGCGATATTATTGCCCGTTTTGACGCAGAGCAACTGCTGGTGGATAGCAAAGAAGAAGAATTACGCATGGCGTTATTCAGTCAGGATATCATTCAAAGCGAAGCCGAACGTTTTCAACAACAAAATGACATCCTCTCCGAGCAAGAATTCGTAGACTATGAGTTTGAATTCGCAGATAAATTTGCGATAGATGATTTACGTGTTTATTCCAAATTGGAAATTATTGATTCCTTCCAAAATCGTGATTTTTTAGGTGCTAAAGATAACTTTTTGGACTGGAAAAAGGACAGTGTCGACGAGCAAAATAAGAGTAATGTTGGGGTGTTGGAAATAAAACGAAAAGGCCATGAAATCAAATATCTACGCCATCAACAAGCGTTATCGCAATTACAAGTTTTTGCCCCTAATGATGGACTACTTACCTACGAAAAAGACCGTATGGGGGAAAAACCTTCTGTTGGTCAAACGGTGTTTCCGGGGCGTCCGATTGCCAAAATTCCTAATTTAGATAACATGCAAGCCCGCGTGTTTGTATTAGCCAAAGACGCCATCAGTTTAAAATCTGGCATTGACGTTAAAGTGTCTCTAGATGCGTTCCCTGATCGAACCTTTGATGGCAAAGTGGCCAGTGTATCAGGTTATCCTCGCTCCATTGAAAGAGGAAATCCTGTCACCTATTACGAATTAGTAGTTGAACTAACTCAACAAGATATTAGCCTAATGCAGCCCGGACGTAAGCTCAAAGCATCAATCTTAGTACAACCGGCCAAGCCCTCACTGTTAGTGCCTTTACAAGCTATTCATCATCAACAGGGACGAAATTTTGTGTATCTAAAAACGGCCCAAGGCTTTGAACAGCGTCAGATCACTACCAAACAAAAGAATTTGTATTTTGTGGAAGTTGAGAGCGGTTTAGTTGCGGGGGATGAGATTGCGTTGAGTTTACCGGAGCTTTCATCATGACTCGATATTGGACCTTGATAGCGGATGCAATAGCCGAATTGTCCGCGCAAAAACTAAGAACCTTTTTAACACTTTTAGGCATGATTTTCGGTGTCGGAGCGGTTATTGCGATGCTAAACATTGGTGAAGGTGCAGAAAACGAAGCGCTCAAGCTAATTGATTCTATGGGTGTCAACAATATCATAGTGCAAGGTTTAGATTACAATAAGAACGAACTGGTTGAGATTCGTGAAGAAAGCATGGGATTAACCATGGGAGATGTTCAGGCTGCCATGAGCACCTTGCCTTTCGTCGATGATTATAGTGCAAGCAAAAATATTAGAGTTCATGATATTTACAGTGATTATGGAAAATCTGGGGCACAGCTATTGGGCGTATCTAGCAGTTATTATAAACACGCTAACATGCGCTTAACCACAGGTCGCTTCACGGACCAACATGATAACGATAACTTGGCGCAAGTGGCTGTTCTGGGAGTTGATGCCGCTAAAGAACTATTTCCGCAGCAAGAAGCACTTGGGAAATACGTCAAAGTTAACCATATTTGGTTACATGTGGTAGGCGTTTTAGCGCCTCCACAGGGTAACAAAAATGAATTCCAGGGGGTAAAAATTGGCGGTGATCGCTATCGAATTTTTATCCCCATCGCCACCGCAGAACAAAAGTTAAAAAGTGAAAATTTAGCGAGCGAGTTAGATAGCATAAAACTTAGCATTGCAAAAACGACCGATCCTGTTGTGGCATCAAAAGCCGTGGCTGAATTGATGAAAATGCGCCACGGTGGCGTGCAGGATTATGAACTGATTATCCCCGCAGCTTTATTAGAGCAGCAAAAACAAACCCAAGAAATATTCAATATTGTCATGGCCTGTGTTGCCGGAATTTCTTTGTTGGTAGGTGGAATCGGCATTATGAATATAATGTTAGCCAATGTAATGGAAAGAACCACTGAAATTGGTTTATTGCGCGCAGTTGGTGCCCGCCAAATTGATATTAAGCAGCAGTTTTTAGCCGAAAGCTTCACTATTTCTGTGTTAGGTGGACTTTTAGGGGTATTTTTTGGCTTAGTACTATCCGAGATTATCGGCTTTTATTCGGGGTGGGCAGTGAGTTGGTCTTTAACTGCAATTGTTTTATCCTTGTCTATTTGCATGATTGTGGGGGTTGGATTTGGTGTATTTCCGGCGATAAAAGCCTCGAAACTTAATCCAATAGAAGCCCTGCATTCAGATTAACGATTAGGCGTAGTTAATGGAATTTGAAAACAATACAGTAGTAGCCATTGTTGGCTCAAAAAACCCGGTGAAAATTAGCGCATTTAAAGATACATTGGCTAGAGTTTTTCCACAGCAACAGATTGATTGTCGAGGGGTTGATGCGCCTTCGTTGGTCTCTGAGCAACCAATGTCAGAAAAGGAAACTTACCAAGGAGCAGTTAACCGAGTTAAGTTTTGTCAGTCTCATTTTAACGCTGATTTTTACGCGGCGATGGAAGGGGGAGTTGACAATTTTGAATACGGTCCAGCTACTTTTGCTTATGTGGTGGTTTCGGCTCAATCTAAATTGCAAGTGGGTAGAAGCGCTAACTTGCCAATACCTGAGTCTGTTTTTAGCCATTTACAACAAGGTGAGGAACTCGGTCCGTTGATGGACAAGCTTTTTGGTACCAGCAACATCAAACAAAAAGGCGGTGCGATTGGATTGTTAACCAATGGGCTTGAAACCCGTGGTGGCAATTATACACAGGCTCTAACCCTAGCCATGGCGCCTTTTCTGCACGCAGATCGATTTTAATCGCGATTGTTCAAGATTCGTTTGTAAGCGGGTGCTTTAGCCTCGCGCGATTAGTTTAACCTGAATGAAATAAATCCATGAGCTAAAGCCCATACTACAAGGGGAGGGGGATAACCCATCACCGACGTTTTAATCGTCTAATCGCAGCCAAGTTAAAACTCTTAAATAGTAAAATAATACCAGTAACGGTAAACAATAAAGCGGAGATAGAAAATGTGATTAATAACGGGTTATTAAAATTTTCTCGCTCGTCATAATCCATAATATGCAACATCCAAAAAAAATCAAAAATACGCCACAAATCACTTCTAATAGTCGTTAACTTTCCGCTTAACGGAGACACATACAATGTGGTATTCCAAGTATCATCAAATTTTAGCTGCCACACTTTTCCTTTGTTGCGAGAGGCTTCCATTGGAGCTTTAGCTAACAAATTTTGCTCGATAAGTTCGCCGCTTCCAAGATAATGTTGTTTTGCTATTGTTGCCGCTTTTTCAGCATTGATAATACCCATCAAATCGCCAGTTAAGCCATGGAATAATTGCTCACCAGACGCCGTCTGAACTGCGTAATAAGGCTCACCTAAAACTTGGGTATAGGAAATTCTATGAATAGAGTCGGAAATTCTAAGGCGAAGGGTATCTAGGGAGAAAGCATACTGTGTATTGTCGATTTCATAGTTTAGATTTTTGATTGCGAGATGATCTCCGTGCACCTTTTCCAAAGGTATAACACTCATCACTACACCACCTAAAATCCACAATAGAATTTGTACGGCAAGGAATAATCCTGCCCATTTATGTAGAAATCGTGAAACACGAAAGAGCTTTCTAATCATAATCTTAGGTTAAATGGGTAATCTATAGTCAGATTTACGCATGGATATAGATGAGTGTCAATTGAGCTTTTTGTTGCTGGCGGGTGCTTTAGTCCTGCGCGATTAGGGTAACCTGAGTGAAATGAATTCATGGGCTAAAGCCCATGCTACAAGGGTAAGGGGGAACACTTATCTTGTAGGCGGGTGCTTTAGCTCCGCGCAATTAGGTTAACCTGAATGAAATGAATCTATGGGCTAAAGCCTGAGGGATC
>NZ_JAHKPT010000010.1:70927-101880 GCF_018860635.1 Aliiglaciecola lipolytica | reverse complement strand
GAGAGAAAATGCATGTACAACCCCGTAGCACGGGCTTCAGCCCGTGGAATCTAAATTTAACGCTACCATTGGCTTAAAGTAATCTGTTTTTCCATCTATGTTTAAAAATTGTTCATACTATTTCTAATAAGTGATGAGAATATTAACTGGCAGCTTACTTTAAAGGTAACAATTGTCGATCAAAGCTGATTAAGCCTATTAATTTTAGCTTGTTTGCATTACTATTTGGCGCTTCTAAAATAGGATTTATTGGAGTTTTAAAATGCAAGATCATAGTTTTGAAAAAGACCCTTTTAGCTGGACATATTTATTAGTGGCCCTTGTTGTCTTATTGGCACTTCCTCTTTTACCTGCTATCGCTGGTTGGCTAACGTTTTACCTTTAACCCCAATAATTAAGCGAGCCACTAAGAGGAAGTCTGTGTCAGCTGAATATATAAAATCAATCGTTAAAACCGTCCCTGATTATCCAAAACCAGGAATTTTGTTCCGTGATGTTACCTCAGTATTGGAAGACCATACCGCTTTTTCAAGCAGTATTGCTTTACTACTAGAAAAGTTTGCACCACTAAAATTTGATAAAATTGCTGGAACTGAAGCTAGAGGGTTCTTGTTTGGCGCGCCTCTAGCAATAGAAATGGGGATAGGCTTTATTCCGGTTCGTAAGCCGAATAAGTTACCTCGGGAAACCATTTCTGAATCATACGAACTGGAATATGGGATGGATACGTTAGAAATTCATTCTGATGCAATTAAGCCTGGTGAAAAAGTATTGATGATAGATGATCTGCTCGCTACAGGCGGGACTATGGTTGCTACTGCCAATTTGATTAGAAAACTTGGTGGAATAGTTGAACATGCTGGCTTTATCATTTCTCTTCCTGACTTGGGTGGCGAAGCTAAACTAAATGAGCATGGCGTTCAATGTCATGCTTTATGCGATTTTGATGGTGAATAACGTCTAATGGCTTATCAGGTACTTGCTCGTAAATGGCGTCCTAATCGATTTTCTGAATTGGTTGGCCAAGAGCACGTTGTTACAGCGATCTCAAACGCATTAGATAATAATAGACTGCATCACGCTTACCTGTTTACGGGGACGCGAGGAGTTGGTAAAACAACAATTGCACGAATATTTTCTAAAAGCTTGAATTGTGAAACTGGTTTAAGCGCTAATCCTTGTGGTAAGTGTCATACTTGCTTGGATATTGAAAATGGCAGTTTTGTTGATCTGTTGGAAATTGATGCAGCATCAAGAACAAAAGTTGAAGATACGCGCGAGCTTCTCGACAATGTTCAATACAAACCAACACGTGGACAGTTTAAGGTTTATTTAATAGATGAAGTGCATATGTTGTCTAAACATAGCTTCAATGCACTTTTAAAAACCCTTGAAGAGCCGCCTCCACATGTGAAGTTTTTGCTCGCAACCACCGATCCACAAAAATTACCTGTGACCATACTGTCTCGTTGTTTACAGTTCAATTTAAAAGCGTTATCACGGGATCAAATTACTCAGCAGTTAAGTTATATACTTAAAGAAGAGAATATCTTTAGCGAGCCTCAGGCATTATCGCAATTGGCTCGAGCTGCGCAAGGAAGCATGAGAGATGCTTTAAGTTTGACAGATCAAGCCATCGCTCAAGGTGATGGCAAAGTATCAAATGTCATAGTTACCGATATGCTAGGCCTAATGGATAAAGGCCAAATAATCAAACTACTGCATACTGTTTTTAGTAATGAGCCGGCACAAGTCATGGCGCAAATAGAAACAATGTCGCAACAATCAGTAAATTATGAACAGGTGTTATCAGAGCTAATGAGTTTGCTACATCAAGTTGCTCTGACTCAATTCGTACCAGAAGCTTGTAAGCTCGAAACCGTAGCAGCACGGGCTGTATACCAATTAGCTAAAATGATGCCGCCTGAGCAAGTTCAATTAGCGTATCAAATTGCCTTGCAGGGCAAAAAAGACATAAGCCATGCTGCAGATGCTCGCATAGGTTTAGAAATGACGCTTTTACGTATGTTAGCATTCAACCCTTCGCCGATTTCTTTGACGATTGATGAAACTAACAGTTTGACCACAAAAGCCAGTACATCATCGATTCCCATTCATAGTGATACTGGAGAAAAAAAAACGGTTGAAAAAGCTGAGTTTAATGGAAACGAAATAGAACAAACTCTTGTTGAACAACAAAGTGATATTATCCGTCAAGCTAATTCCTTAGTGGGAACCCAAGCAAGAGGTTCTGAACGTTCAAATGCAAATGATTTACATCAGGAAATCCAAGCAACTCAGGTTGATAATGTTGCTCAAAATCCTGTAGATATAGATTTTCAGAAGAACCATGAGAACCAACAAAATTACGAAAATTCCGATGTTTACCATCAGGAATATTTTGAACAGCAGAGCAATTTAGCTGATTTCCATGCAGACAACACTGTTCAAAATTCAGATACAAATGAAGTTAATAATTTACCTACGGCGGAGCAACAGATTTCGCCATCTGAACTAAGCCACAATGATATTAGTGTTCAGGCTAATTCGTTATCAGCAACTGAAAGTCTGATTGCTCTAAAAGATAGACTTTCTAAGTTAGAAGTGGCTTCGGATGAAGAAGAGAAAAAGGAAGTAAAGTCTACAGATGACTTTCTACCTTCGCGCTTCAAGCCTCAGTCAAATAATATAATTGAAGACTCTGCAGTCATTGAAAAAAGCCAAGATATTTCAGAACAAGAAATAGATGCTCAAAAACAGATTGGTACACAATTTACAGATTCTGAAAACTCAGAGACGCAATTTAACCCTAGCAACGAAATTATTCCAATAGAATCTGATTCTGATAGCCATATTGATTTATCCGAACAGGCGGTTAGCCCTGACGTTTTAGCAGACGAAGATGCAAAATCACAAGCTAGTATTGATAGTGATTATGCTGAACAACAACACAATCAGGATACTCCACCCTGGCTACCTGAAACTGCAGCAAATTCACAAAGTATTACAGACTCTGAGCAAGTCGCTGTAAATGACGAGGAAATACAAGAAGAGTTCGATCCAATGGCTCATCTTAATGAACCTGTAGAAGTGAATGTGGATTTTGACGTGCCAGCATTTCTAGAAAATGGCGAAAAGGTAATACATTCCAGTCAGTTAGATACTTGGAGTCAATTAATCGAACAAATGCAGGTCACCGCGTTAACTAAGCAATTAGCGCTGCACTCGTCTTATGAAAAAAATGATAACCTTGTGACCTTGAAGTTGTTAGATTCGAAACTACATTTAGATACTGTTACAGCTAGAAGTCAGTTACAACAGGCTTTAAGTGAACTTTTTCAGCAACAAATTGAATTACGTATTGAGCATTGTCAGCCAATAAGTACACCATTTGCAGTGCAGCAAACCATTAATCAGGTAAGAATGCAGCATGCAAAAAATGTTGCTGAAACGAATCCTGAAATAAATAGGATTAAAAATATATTTTCTGCGCAGGTGATAGAGTCTAGTATCAAGCCTCGCTAATTTAATTTACCAATAAAGAGAGAGTGTTATGTTTAAAGGTGGTATGGGTAATATCATGAAGCAAGCGCAGCAAATGCAAGAGCGCATGCAAAAATCACAGGAAGAATTAGCGACAATTGAAGTCACCGGAGAATCTGGTGCTGGCCTAGTTAAAGTTACCATGACTTGTAATCATAATGTCAGACGAGTAGATATCGATCCATCTTTAATGGAAGACGATAAAGAGATGATTGAAGATCTTGTTGCCGCTGCGATTAATGATGCTGTACGTCGTGTTCAAGAAACAACTAAAGAGAAAATGGGGGATGTAACAGGGGGAATGCCCCTACCTCCTGGCTTCAAGATGCCGTTTTAAGAAGAAATAGATGCAATATAGCCCCCTCATTACTGAACTGATAGGCGCATTAACTCACTTACCCGGCGTAGGTAAGAAGAGTGCTCAGCGTATGGCGTTTCATTTGTTAGAGCGTAATAGAGAAGGGGCTTTGCAACTGAGTCAAGTACTGCATAATGCGATGGAGCACATCCAACACTGTCAGTCTTGTCGAACCTTTACAGAAGCTAGCTTGTGTTCAATTTGCAGTGATCCTGCTCGAGAAGAGTCTGGACAACTGTGTATTGTTGAGTCTCCGCAAGACGTACTTGCTGTTGAGCAAACCTCAGAGTTTAAAGGACGCTATTTTGTTTTAATGGGGCATTTGTCACCTATTGATGGAATTGGACCTAATGAAATTGGCTTGAATGAGCTTGAAGTTTTACTCAAATCAGACAAATTTAAAGAGGTTATTTTAGCCACAAACCCTACAGTGGAAGGTGAGGCTACAGCTCACTTTATCGCTCAAATGTGCAAATCCAATGAAATTTCTGCCACACGGTTGGCGCATGGAATGCCTGTAGGCGGAGAACTTGAGTATGTAGACGGTAATACTTTGATGCACGCATTTACCGGCAGAAGAGTTATTTAAATTAATCACTTTACTTAACACCACCCGCGTTTGAACAGTTTACTTTAATTGCGCAAATAGCATCCAATTTTTAAATCTTCGTTCTAATTTTTTAATAATTATTGATAATAAATTGTTTTGTTTGCTTGAAAAGAAAGTAAACGACCTTATCTCCTAAGCCTAGAAGCAAAACGGTTTATAGGAGAAATTTGTTTATGGCTGAAACAGCTCACCAAGAAACTCATGGTTTTCAAACTGAAGTAAAGCAATTACTTCAATTGATGATTCATTCACTTTATTCCAACAAAGAAATATTCCTTCGTGAATTGGTTTCAAATGCTGCTGATGCTGCAGATAAATTGAGATTTAAAGTACTTTCTGATCCTTCATTATATGAAAATGACAGTGATCTTTGCGTTAAGCTCAGTGCAGATAAAGAAGCCGGAACCATTACAATTTCAGACAATGGAATTGGAATGAACAAAGAAGACGTTATTGAACATCTTGGTACAATCGCCAAATCTGGTACCAAAGAGTTCTTTAATAATTTATCTGGAGACCAGTCAAAAGACTCGCAGCTAATTGGTCAATTCGGAGTTGGTTTCTATTCTGCTTTTATCGTTGCTGATAACGTCATTGTACGCAGCCGTGCGGCAGGTGACAGTGCAGATAAAGGTGTTGAATGGCAATCTGCCGGTGAAGGCGAATTTACTGTTAAAGATATCGAAAAGGCAGATCGCGGGACGGAAATCATTCTGCATTTGCGCGATGAAGAAAAAGAGTATGCGGATGACTGGCGACTACGCTCAATCGTTACTAAGTACTCTGAACACATTGGTATTCCAGTTAAAATGTGGAAAGAAGAAGTTGCAGAGTCTGAAGGCCCTGATGGCGAAAAAATTCCTGCTCAACCTGGAGAATGGGAAGCCGTCAATAAAGCCAGCGCACTGTGGACTCGAGATAAGTCAGAAATAAGTGATGAAGAATATAACGAGTTCTATAAACATGTTTCTCACGATTTCACCGATCCTTTGCTGCATTCCCACAACAAAGTTGAAGGTAAAACTGAATACACCAGTTTACTGTATATTCCTTCAAAAGCGCCGTTTGATATGTGGAACCGCGATCAGAATCATGGCTTAAAATTATATGTTCAACGTGTATTCATTATGGATGACGCAGAACAGTTTATGCCAGTTTACCTGCGTTTCGTTAAAGGCTTGTTAGATTCAAACGATTTACCTCTAAATGTTTCTCGTGAAATTCTGCAAGATAACAAAATAACTCAGGCAATTCGTCAAGGTTGTACAAAACGCGTTCTGCAAATGCTTGAGCGTCTGGCTAAAAATGATGCTGAAAAATATCAGTTATTCTGGAAAGAGTTTGGTAGTGTCTTAAAAGAAGGCCCTGCAGAAGATCATGCAAACAAAGAAAAAATTGCTGGTTTGCTGCGCTTTGCATCAACTCACAATGACAGTGATGCGCAAACAGTATCATTGGAAGACTATATTGGCCGCATGAAAGAAGGTCAGGAAAAAATATACTTCATTACTGCAGATAGTTACCAAGCAGCTAAATCTAGCCCACACTTAGAGATTTTCCGTAAAAAAGGAATTGAAGTACTGTTAATGGGTGATCGCATTGATGAATGGTTGATGTCTCATTTAACTGAATTCAATGAAAAATCATTCCAGTCTGTAGCACGTGGTGCACTTGATCTTGGTGATTTAGAAGATGAAGAAAGCAAAAAAGAACAAGAGCAAGCTGAAAAAGAAGTTGAAGGCGTATTAGAACGCGTGAAAACTGCTCTAGGCGATAAAGTCGTTGACGTTAAATTTACTCATCGACTAACTGATTCGCCTGCTTGTATCGTAACTGATGAGCAGGGTATGTCTACGCAAATGATTAAACTGATGCAGGCTGCGGGACAACCTGCACCTGAAGCAAAATATCATTTTGAATTGAATCCCGAGCATCAATTGGTGAAATTACTTGCTGATTTACAGGATGAAGGTCAGTTTGGGCAATGGGTTGATGTGTTATACGATCAAGCTGCGTTGTCAGAGCAGGGAAGTCTTAAAGACCCTGCGAGTTTTGTCCAAAACTTGAATAAGCTATTGATTGATCTAGCCAAGTAAATTTTAGATAAAGTGCAAGCAAGCTAAATGCGTTTGCTTGGTTTTCTAGAATAGTAAGCGTTTGAAAAATCCGGTGAGAGTTTCTCATCGGATTTTTTATGTTTGAAGGATTAGAAAGGTATTACACGGGATTAGTTGCCAATGAATAGATGGTAAAATTCTATTCGCCGCACTATTCTAAGTGACAAATAAAAATAACCAAGGTTGAACAGTGTCTGACAATATTACTAGTAGTCAACAAGCTCCTGATGGTGGCACAAATTTAACAACACCAACGGCGGTGAAATCGTTGCATTGGCTGTTAATATTAGCCGTATTTTATACGCTATATTTTGCGCAATCTTTATTGATCCCTTTGGTTTTTACAGTGTTAACAGCGTTATTGTTGAGTCCTTTGGTCACTCTGTTTAAAAAAGTACATATTCCGCGTCCCATCTCTGCAGTTGTGCTGCTAGTGATGTTAGTGGCTCCTTTTAGCTTTTTAGGAGCGCAACTTGCTGAACCTGCACAAAAATGGGCACAGTTAGTTCCAAAGCTTTCTGTTCAATTGAGTGAACAGATTGACAGTATGAGTGAAGCGTTTTCAAAACACGAAACCCTTGCTAAAAAACAAGTCGATGAAAATAACGAAAAGAGTGGTTTTAGTTTTTTTGGCTGGTTTGAAGAAGAAACACCCGAACCCACTCCAAACCCTGAACAAAATGTAGTTAAAGAACATATTAAACAAGGCAGCATTGAGATGTTGCTGTCTGTTTTAGGAGCGACACCAACGTTTATCGGTCAGCTTCTGGCAAGTCTTATATTGATTTTATTTTTACTCATTTTTGGACCGTCTTTGTTTACCGTTTTTATAGAAGATTTCCCAATTGTTAAAAACAAAAAACGAACCGTGTTTTTAGTGACTAAAATTCAACAAACGTTATCGAAGTATATAGTGACGATTAGTATCATCAACTCTGCGTTAGGATTATCTACCGCCGCTATCCTACATTTTTTAGGCGTTCAAGATGCATTGCTGTGGGGCTCCTTAGTGGCTTTGCTCAATTTTGTACCTTATGTAGGCTCTCTCATCAGTCTGATTATTTTGTGCTTGGCTGGTACCGTGCAATTTGGCTTTGAGTTAATCGCTTTAATGCCAAGTGCTGTGTTTTTAATTTTGAATATTGTTGAGTCACAATTTATTACTCCGGCGATTTTAGGACGTAATATGCAAGTAAATCCCTTGGTTATTATTCTATGGTTACTGATGTTGGGGTGGTTATGGGGGATCCTAGGCGTGTTACTAGCAGTGCCAATCCTCGTTTGTATTAAACTGACTATTGCGCAAATTGGTGTATTGCCGCATTGGCTCAAACTAATTGAAGCAAAAGGTTAAAATTCAACCATTTAGCTCCCGGAACTAGAAGCAATTGAAAAATTTACATACTTATATCTAATTTTTATAAGACTTTAGGGGGAGTCTGCTTTGATATTCTTGTATACCAGCAAATGAATGTGTAAAGTTGCGGTTGGATTGAATTTTAACTATGAGAGGACACGGCATGCGCATTATTCTACTAGGCGCGCCTGGTGCTGGCAAAGGCACACAAGCCCAGTTTCTAATGGGTAAGTATGGGATTCCACAGATCTCTACAGGCGATATGCTCAGAGCAGCTATAAAAGCAGGTACCGAGCTTGGTCTTGCTGCAAAAAAAGTCATGGATGAAGGGAAACTTGTTTCCGATGAACTGATAATAGGGTTAGTAAAGGAACGTATTACCCAACCGGATTGCGAACGCGGCTTTTTATTGGACGGCTTTCCTCGCACTATTCCGCAAGCCGATGCCATGAAGCAAGCAGGTATTAAAGTCGATTTTTGTATCGAATTTGATGTAGCTGATGATGTAATCGTCGAAAGAATGGCTGGTCGACGTGTTCACCCTGGTTCAGGCCGTGTTTATCATGTTTCATATAATCCGCCAAAAACCGAAGGTAAGGACGATGTGACGGGTGAAGAACTCGTTATACGACCTGATGATGAAGAGCAAACTGTACGTAAACGTTTGACTGTTTATCATGAACAGACTAAGCCGTTAATTGATTATTATTCAACTGAAGCCCAGGCGGGCAACTGTGAATACATTAAAATCGATGGTACCCAAGCAGTTGAAACTGTAAGTAGCCAGTTAGCTGAAAAGTTAGGGTAATCCCGCACTGGAAACTCTATGCAAATAGTTTAGACTAAAGCCCACAATATTGTGGGCTTTTTAATTTAGGATGCGATATGAGCACACCGATAACAGCTTTTTACGCTGGTCTTTTAGGGATAACTTTCTTTTATCTTTCTATCTTAGTAATAAAACAGCGGCGAGGTCGCAAAGTAAGTTTAGGTGATGGTGGTGATAGCCATTTCCTAGGTATCATCAGAGCACATGGTAACTTTGCTGAATATGTACCTTTAATACTTGTTTTGTTGTTGGTGGCAGAGCTTAATCAAGGTAATCATCTTATTCTTCATGCAATAGGTTCATTATTATTACTAGGTCGAATAATTCATGCCTACGGATTGCGTCATCACACTGGCGTTAGTTGGCAACGGTTGTGGGGCATGTTAATGACGTTTGCATCACTTGTTGGTGCGTCAGTACTGAATATCCTGACGTTATATTAATTGATACAAAAGTCATCAGGTTTTTATTGGTGAAGAACACAAAAAACGGCGTCCGAGGACGCCGTTTTAAATTATCAATAGTAACTAACTATTCAGGTTTATTTTCTATATAGTTGTTAGTTTTGCTACCTATTTCAATTTTTCTAGGCTTTTTCGCTTCAGGAATCACGCGTTCGAGTTCTATATGCAGCAGACCATTTTGCATATCCGCTGTTAATACTTTCACGTGATCTCCAAGTTGAAATTTTCTTTCGAAATTTCGCTCGGAAATACCTTTGTGAAGGAACTTACGATCGCTTTCTTTTCCTGGCAGCGTACCAGAGACTTTCAAGGTATTTTCCTGAGTCTCAATGGTTATATTTTCTTGGGAAAATCCTGCCACTGCCATAGTAATTCGATACTTGTCTTCTTCTAACAACTCGATATTGTATGGAGGGTAGGTTGTTTGTTTTTCACTTTGTGAAGCGGCATCAATCATAGATGCTAAGTGATCAAAACCAATAAAAGAACGATAAAGTGGTGATAAGTCGATGTTACGCATAGTCATATCCTCGCTATTAAGCAATATGTTTAAATTTTCAAATTGTGCCCCGAGTATTCGGCGGCGTTTTTATTTGTCGACCCTTTCGGCGTCGACAATATAAATATGTGGTGGAGGAATAGATTTTCAATGAAAAAAATTTAAAAAAATAAAAATAATTTATAACTCATTGATTTATATTAATTTAAATTTAATAAATTTCTGTTTGTTTTGGGTAGATAATAATTATCTTTATCAAAAGAGGCGATCACTTTTGTGGCTTTACCTTGTAATTCCTGTTCACTAACTAAGCCAATATAACGGGAGTCAACACTGTTATTACGGTTGTCACCCATCACAAAATAGTACCCCACTGGAATTTCAATATTGTTAAAATTGTCTTTACTGTGAGGAACGGCTACAAATTGCACCAAATGTTTTTTGCCCAATAGATCTTCTTGATAAAAATCCCGTTGTTGTTGACTTGTATAGGCTAATATTCGGCCGTTAATTATTAATTGGTTATTGACCATTGAAATATGATCTCCGGGTATTCCTACAATGCGTTTTACCAGTCTTTCTTGTGCAACTTTCGAGTTAAAAGTTACTATATCCCCTCGTTCTGGTGCGCCTGTTTGAATTAAAGGGATATCTGTAAAGGGTAATTCTATGCGATAGGCCATTTTGTTAACTAAAATGCGATCACCTACTTCGATGGTGGGTAACATCGAACCAGAAGGCACATGATACCAATCGGCTAAACTACTTCGTGATGCAAACATGAGAAAAATAAACAGTAAGAATCCCCAATTCTGCTTACATACACCCACTAACTTTTGTTTTATCATCATCATATTCCTAAGTGATAGTCCGTTGTAATGCTACTGATTGTCTTATTAGATAACCGTGAATTTCATAGTTCAAACTTAGTATGTAAATATTTATGTCGTAAAAGTAGCGAGTTAAATGTGACTAGTTAGATGGCAAAAGCTAATTATTTAAGGAAAAATCCACAGCAGCTAAAGCATGAATATCCGTGGTGTTGTAGAGCGGAATGTCAGTATCATTTTGATTGATTAAAAGCGCAATCTCAGTGCAACCTAGAATAATTGCTTGTGCACCTTGTTGATACATCTTTTGTATAATATTAAGGTAGTTTTTTCGTGACGATGAGTTAATTTCCCCCAAGCATAGTTCATCGTAAATGACTTGATGCACAAAATCTCTATCTGATTGATCAGGGGTTAATACCTCGATTGCGAATTTGTCTTGTATTCTTTGGCGATAAAAATCTTGTTCCATCGTAAAGCGTGTACCCAATAATCCTACTTTTTGGATCTTGTCTAAGACCAACTCTTTCGCCGTTGCGTCGGCAATATGTATAAGCGGGAGTTTTGTCGCTTGTTCAACCTTATCAGCGACTTTATGCATAGTATTGGTACAAATCACTACACATTCAGCCCCCGCCAGTTCAAGTCCACGAGCTGCATCGGCTAGAAGTTCAGCCAATTCTTGCCACTTTTGCAGATGTTGTAAGCGTTCAATTTGTGCAAAATCAACACTGTGCAGGATGAGTTTTGCAGAATGAAAACCACCTAAACGCAATTTTACTTGTCGATTAATCACTTGGTAATAACTTACAGTTGATTCCCAGCTCATACCGCCGATTAAACCAATTGTGCGCATCGTGAATACCCCTTATTAGATTTGACGAAAACAATTAAATTGGCATTAATCTATTAAGTAATACTCAATGGTGGAAACCACCCTTACTTGTTTAATATGTGGTGTATTACTGTCCCTATCGGAAATACTAAACTGACCTTGTCTGGCTTGCTTTATTTTTCCTAATTGGCTATTGCTGTCAGCCGCAAATTTTTCGGCTACTTCACGGGCTTTTTGAGTGGCATCCTCAATCATATTAGGCTTTATTTGATTTAATCCCGAATACAAAAACTGAGTTTGGTTTTCATAACTATTGCCATTAAGCACTAGGCCTCGTTTACCTAACTCTAATAACTTGGTTTGTGCTTGCAGTACGGTGTCAATCTTTTCACTGTACACAGTGAATGTTTGGTTTGCAGTAAAGCGAGTATCATTGGGATTGTAGCTTCCGTAGTTTTGCGCTTTTTTGTCATTAATCGTGGGAGTTGATGCGCTTATCTCTTCTTCTGAAAAATTATTTTCTAATAAAAACTGCTCAACGATGCTTTGTTGAATTTCGAGTTGCTTGTACAAATCCGCTAGATCATCACTGATCACACTATACTGAATTGGCCAAATGGCAGTGTCGGCAGGTACTTCATGTTCTGATAAGCCTTTTACTGTGATAGTACGTTCGAAGGCTCGAAAGCGCTCAACAGATTGCTCTAAGAAATAGCCTAAAATTGCGCTACTAATGATTAAAGCAGCACTAAATATCAAAGTGGCACGAGAAGTTTGCATGATTTAGTCGTCCTTTCATTTGGATGAAACTCAAAGCTGTTAGGAGATTATTCTAACAACAAGTAGATAAAATAACTTGAACTTTAAAGACGCGAGATTTGGCGGCAGAAACGCGGGATATGTAAAGATAAAGCTGTGTTTGGCTTGGCAATGTGATGCCAAGCCATACTCTATACTTATTTTTTGTTGTGGCGAGACTTCAAGATGTCAACCACATCGCTCAATGACAGATCCGAAGCATGTAATAAAACAATTAAATGATAGAGTAAGTCTGCGGATTCATTTTTCAATTCTTGCAAATCTTTGACTGTTGCAGCTAGGGCTGTTTCAACGCCTTCTTCGCCAACTTTCTGGGCAATACGTTTAATGCCTTTGTTGTACAAGCTCGCAGTATAACTGGACTCGGGATCGGCTGTTTTTCTTGCCGCCAAGATGGTTTCAAGTTCGGCAATGAAGGTAAAGTCTGCACTTTCGCTGGATGCCCAGCAAGATTCTGTACCTAAATGACAAGTGGGCCCGTTTGGTGTTACCAAAGCGAGGATTGAATCTTTGTCACAATCAGCAGTTAATTCTATTAAGTCCAAAGTATGGCCGGAAGTTTCCCCCTTGGTCCATAAGCGCTGTTTTGAGCGACTAAAAAATGTGACGTGACCACTATCTAAAGTTGTCATCACGGCCGCTTGGTCCATATAACCTTGCATTAATACTTTGCCACTTACTGCGTTTTGCACAATGCATGGGATTAAACCTTGCATTTTATCCCAGCTTAACTGGTCTATTGTTTGTTGATTGATAATCATCGAGTTCTCTGTTTTTTCAGTTGCGCTGCTAGGGTGTCATTTGCACAAAATCTTCGCGAATGACCACCCCTTGTGCACGTAAAAAGTCTTTTAATTCTGGAATTGGAATAATGCCTTTATGGAAAACTGAGGCAGCTAAAGCACCATCAACATCGGCTTGTTTGAAAACGTCGTAAAAATGATGTTTTTCACCTGCACCGCCAGAGGCAATTAATGGCACTTTACAGACCTTACGCACAAGGCTTAATTGCGCGATATCATATCCTTGGCGAACACCATCTTGATTCATACAGTTAAGCACAATTTCACCTGCGCCGCGTTGTTGCACTTCTTCTACCCAGTCTGCTGTTAAGCGTCCAGTATTTTGCGTGCGCTTTTCGTCACCGGTAAATTGATAAACTTCGTATTGTTGGCTTTGTTCATTGAAGTAACTGTCAATACCGATAACAACACATTGCTGACCATAGGTATCATGTAATCGTGTGATCAATTCTGGATCGGCTAGAGCGGGGGAGTTGACAGATATTTTATCCGCTCCCATTTCTAAAATTCGTCCCGCATCTTCTACTGATTTGATGCCTCCAGCCACGCAAAACGGAATGTCTATTACTTGTGCTATTCGGCTAACCCAACTTTTATCGACAACTCGTTGGTCACTGGATGCGGTAATATCATAAAATACTAACTCATCGGCACCTTGCTGTGCGTACTGCTCAGCTAATGGCACTATGTCACCAATTATTTCGTGATTGCGAAACTTAACACCTTTGACTACTTTGCCATCTCGGACATCTAAACAGGGAATTATTCTCCTTGCCAACATTGGATAGCCTCCTTAAGGGTAAACTTACCTTCTAAAAGCGCTCGCCCTAAGATCACACCATCAACATGACTAGGTTTTAATGCTTCAATGTCTGCCAATGAACCTATACCACCAGAAGCCTGCCAAATTACATTTGGGAAACGCTGTTTCATTTCTGTATATAACTGGTGATTGGCCCCTTGTAGGGTTCCGTCTCGACTGATGTCAGTGCACAACACATGTTTGGCTCCGACACTTAAAAAGTCATCTAGCAACCCTTCTAGTGCAACCCCAGAGCTTTCTTGCCAACCGTGGGTGGCAATAAATTTATTGCCGTTTTCATCGATATTGACGTCTAATGCTAAAACAATGGCTTCTGGTTCATATTTAGTCACCCACTGTTTAACTACTGCTGGTTGTTTAACTGCTAATGAGCCAATTACAATGCGTTTAACTCCAATTTCAAGCAGTTGCGCAACATCCGCTTCAGAACGAATACCACCACCGGCTTGAAACTGCATACGTTGGGTATCAACCATACGCTTGATTAATTCGAGTTGACGTTTGCTTGTATCTTTTGCGCCAGTTAAATCGACAATATGTAACCATTTTGCCCCTTGATCAGCGTAGCTATGAACAACGTCAACAGGATCAAGTTTGTATTGGGTTTTTTGATCGTAATCGCCTTGATATAAACGCACAACCGCACCGTCAATTAAATCTATTGCTGGAATAATCATAAGTTTAAAAAGTTCTCCAGTAGGGTAGCTCCGGCATCTCCAGAACGTTCTGGGTGGAATTGCACACCATAGAAGTTGTCTCTATGTATTGCCGCAGAAAAAGGCATTCCGTATTGGCTAGCAGCCAAAGTATGGGAGTAAACATCTACCGCAAAGCTGTGTACAAAATAAAAATAAGTTCCTTGCGGAATTCCTTTAAATATTGAGTTTTGTTCAACTGCGTCCACCGTATTCCAACCCATATGAGGTAAGCGTAAATCACCTACTTGCATGCGTTTTACTTGCCCAGGTATTAAATTTAAGCAAGGGGTATTTCCAAGGTCGCTT
The DNA here is from genome assembly GCF_018860635.1 of Aliiglaciecola lipolytica. Taxonomy (GTDB): domain Bacteria; phylum Pseudomonadota; class Gammaproteobacteria; order Enterobacterales; family Alteromonadaceae; genus Aliiglaciecola; species Aliiglaciecola lipolytica_A. The sequence continues at coordinate 86,989 of NZ_JAHKPT010000010.1, read as the reverse complement.
TGATGGGCTTTTTCCTGGGAATCGGTAACCATTAATTGCATCCCTAAACAAACCCCCAAAACAGGTTGAGTCAGAGATTGAATACAACTAGCTAGTTGCTTGTTTGCAATGCTTTCCATCGCCGCATTAGCACTACCAACACCAGGCAAAATAAGTTTGTCTGCAGCTCCGATAATAGCTGGATCATCCGATACTGTTACATTTTGCGTCAACCTTTGCAGTGCAAATTTTACCGAAGAGATATTTGCACACCCAGTATTAATAATAACGGTGTTTTGTGAAGAACTTGCCACTGACATGCTTATAATGCTCCCTTACTACTGGGTAGCATATCACCTTGTTTGGTAATCGCTTGACGCAATGCTCGCCCGAACACTTTAAACAGGCTTTCTACTTGATGATGAGCATTACCTTCTGTGGTGGATAAATGCAGAGATAATCCCATTGCTTGGGCTATGGAATAGAAAAAATGTGGCACCATTTCAGTTGCCATTTCACCAACTGTATCGCGACTGAACTCGGCTTCAAACTTCAAGTGAGGTCGATTAGAAATATCCATGATACATTCAGCACGACATTCATCCATAGGTAGCGCAAAACCGAAACGACCGATGCCGCGTTTGTCGCCTAGCGCTTTTTTAATTGCTTCACCTAAGGCTAACGCCGTATCTTCAACACTATGATGATCATCAATGTGCAAATCGCCATTGACTGATAAACGTAATTCAAAACCACCGTGAGTCGATATTTGATCGAGCATATGATCAAAAAAGCCTAATCCGGTATCGATAGTAGACTTGGCCGTGCTATCTAAATCAACAAATACGCTAATTTGCGTTTCCGATGTATTTCGCGTCACAGTCGCTGTTCTGCTTGAGCTTAAAATACTTTTTTCAATTGCCAACCAATTATTTGATTCGCGGTTATACAACTGAGATTTTAAACCCATGTTATCAGCTAAGCCAATATCAGTTTGTCGGTCACCAATGACCAAAGAGCGACTAAAATCGACTTTACCCTGCTGCAGATAGTCTTTCACTAAACCAAGTTTGGGTTTGCGACAACTACATTGTTGCTCTTCAAAGTGCGGACAAATTAACACATCATCAAAAATCACACCTTGTGAAGAAAAAATATCCATCATCATATTATGAGGAGCATCAAAATCTGCTTGTGGGAACGAATCAGTTCCTAAACCATCTTGATTTGAAACCATGACTAAACGATAACCAGCATGTTGTAGTTTCAACAGCACAGGTATTACATTCGGCTCGAAAACTAATTTGTCTAAACGATCGAGTTGCTTATCAATAGGGGGTTCTTCTACTAATGTGCCGTCTCTGTCTATAAATAAAATCGGTAGGGCGCTCATTGTGCCGATTCCTGTTTTTTGAAAAATGAAAAGATTAAATCCATTAGCTGTTGATTTTGCTCAGCTGTGCCAACGGTTATGCGCAGACAGTTTTGTAGATTTATTTGTTTTGATTGGTCACGAATTAAAGTGTGATTATCAACTAAATACTGCATAAGTTCTTGTTTTTGTTCGCATCGGAACAAAATGAAATTCGCTTTATCGTCGCCGACTAATTCAACGCTTGGAATGCTCATCAAACGTTCTTTAAGTAACGCTCTTTGCGCATTTAATTCACTTACCTGCAGCTTCATTCTGTCGATACCTAGTGTCTGTAACGCTTGTTTAGCAATCTGCGCGACAGGTTCTGGAATCGGGTAGGGGGCAATGACTTTTAACAATGCTTGTATCACCGCTGGAGCCGCTAAGGTAAAGCCACATCGTATACCGGCTAGCGCAAAGGCTTTTGAGAGCGTTCGCAAGATTACCAAGTTTGGATAAGTAGCTAGCTTGTTTGCCCAAGTGCTGTGCCAATCAAATTCAATATAAGCTTCATCTACCACCACTAAGGCTGAATCTGCAAAATGTTCAACAACTTGCTGTAATTGTGCTGAATCAACACTCGTCCCCGTAGGGTTGTTAGGTGAACAAATAAAGACTAATTTTACTTTGTCTTTGTGTGCGCAAATACTTTCTACGTCCAAACTAAAATCATCGTTTAGTGGTGCTTTGTGCACGCCTACATTAAATGTTTCTGCGCTGATTGCATACATACCGTAGGTTGGAGGACAAATTAAAATGGCGTCTTTTGCAGGGGTACAGAAGGCTCTAATTAGCAATTCAATACCCTCATCGGCACCTCGGCTAACCAAGGTGTTTTCTGCCGCCACTTTTGAATACGCTGCATAGGAATTAATAACGCTGGTGGGTTGGCAATCTGGGTATCGATTAAAGCGTTCACTATCGACATCGTAATTGTTTGCAAAGGGGGATTCGTTAGCATTTAGCCACGTTTGTTGAACTTCCCCCGAACCTGCTGCAAATAACCGGCGCGCAGATTCATAAGGTTTCAAGCTTCTTACGTTATCGCAGAGTAGCTTTTCGACTAAATTGCTCATACGCTATCTCCATTTAAACGAATTGAAACCGCACGTTTATGGGCATCAAGCCCCTCTGCTTCGGCAAGGTCCATAATTGCATTACCAATATTGGAAAGCCCTTGGTAACTGAGTTCTTGAACCGTGTAACGACGCATGAAATCTGCCAAACCTAAGCTTGAGTAATTTCTAGAGTATCCGTAAGTGGGTAATACGTGATTCGTCCCACTAGCGTAATCGCCTGCAGATTCAGGAGACCACTTACCGATAAAAATAGAACCGGCATATTTTAGCTTCGGTAATAAATCCCGAGCGTTTTCGACCTGTACAATTAAGTGCTCAGGTGCATATTGATTGCTGACCAAAATTGATTCGTTAACGTCAGAGGTTAATATATATCGCCCATGTTGCATCGCTTTTGCGGCAATTTCCTTGCGAGATAACTGCTGCAATTGTTTTTCTACGGCTAATTGCACCGCTTCTATCAATGTTTGGCTATTGCTTACCAAAACCGCTTGCGAGTCAGCACCATGTTCTGCTTGCGAAAGCAAATCTGAGGCAACAAAGTTTGGGTCCGCTGATTCATCTGCAATCACTAAAACTTCAGAAGGACCGGCAGGCATATCAATAGCAGCACCATCTGATTTAGTACTAACTTGTTGTTTAGCCTCGGTAACAAAACTATTGCCGGGGCCGAAGATTTTATCCACTTTAGTGATAGAATCAGTGCCAAATGCCATAGCTGCGACCGCCTGGGCACCACCAATTAAATATATCTCATCAATGCCGCACAGTTGTGCTGCATAGCGAATTTCTGCGGCAATATTGCCTTTCGCATCGGGAGGAGTGCATAACACTTTGCGTTCACAACCGGCAACTTGAGCCGTGGCGCCTAACATAAGCACTGTTGATGGCAATGGTGCGCTCCCACCGGGAATATATAAACCAACCGAATCAATGGCTGAATGTTTAAGCTCACACAGCACGCCTGGCTGAGTTTCTATTTTTACATCAGTAGGAAACTGAGCTTGATGAAACGCCTTGATATTTGCATATGCTAAATCGATGGCAGTTCGCACGTTATCGCTGATCTCGTTCGCGGCATTGATTAGGCTTTCATTGCTCAGACGCAATTTCGTTAATCGAATGCCATCAAACTGCTCGGTTAATTCTCGGACAGCGACATCACCGCGCTCTTTTACCTGCTGTAAAATATCACTAACAATTTTAGTCAATTTTTCGTTGTCAGCCTGAGCTGGGCGACTCAAAATATTTTGTTTTTGAGAATCTGACAAATTTGCCCAGTTTTGAATCTGCGTGGTCATATGTTTAGCCCATCATTTTTTCGATTGGCATAACTAATATTGAGCTGCAACCGAGTGACTTCAGCTTTTCCATCGTTTCCCAGAAAAGTGTCTCTGAACTAACCACGTGAATTGCAACCGTATCGTCATTGTTTGCTAACGGCAAAACCGTTGGGTTTTCAGCGCCCGGTAACAAGCTTTTCACTTGCTCTAAATAAGCCTTAGGCGCATGCAACATAATATATTTGCTTTCTTTGGCCTGCATAACGCCATCGACTCGAGGTAACAGGCGATTAATTAACGCTTGTTTATCATCTGTTAGTTCGCCAGCACGTTGAATTAACACAGCCTTAGATTTGAAAATTACCGCTTCTTCACGTAAACCGTTTGCTTCCAGTGTTGCGCCTGTGGATACTAGATCACAAATTGCATCTGCTACACCTGCTCGGGGGGCAACTTCCACAGAGCCGGTTAACATAACTGACTGAGCATCAATGTTATTGTTTTTGAAGAACCGCTCTAAAAGAAAAGGATAAGTCGTTGCTACTTTTAAACCGTTAATGGACTCTAAACCCTGATAATCAAATTCGGTAGGAACGGCAATGGATAATTGGCAACCACCGTAATCTAAACGACGTAAGGTTTTAAATTCGTGAGGTTTACCTGATTGTTGGCGCTCTAGCATTTTTTCTTCAAGTTCATTTTCGCCAATAAAGCCTAAATCGACCACGCCATCCATAACCAAACCTGGGATATCGTCATCACGCACCAATAATAGATCAATCGGTTGATTGGTAGAATGAGCGATTAAAAGGCGATCACGTATTTGTAATTTAATGCCAATAGCTTTAAGCAATCCAATACTTTCATCACTTAATCGCCCTTTCTTTTGAACCGCTATACGTAGTCGTTTGCTCTCGCTCATGTTGTTGCCTCAATATAAAGTTAAATTTCAAATCGTTGCCATAACAACGAAAAACCCCCAGAAGTTTCCTTCCGGGGGTTTAGAAAAATTCTGTACCACTGGAAGGACAATTAACCTTCCAGCACGAACCTGAAAGGTTATGCTATATGATGATGATGATGCCAGTTTAGACGTGCTTTATTGGTGAAAAAAATCATATGCTTCTCTTGATCGCTTTGGTTTCTCGTGTTGATGCGCAGAACATTATCCAAACCACAAAGATAATGCAAGTACAAACACCTAAAAGTGATAATTTAAGATTGTATTAGTTAAAACTAAAAGGCATTAGCATCATGCAATTTCGCAATCTAGCTCAAATATTGAACGAAAAGTGTTAAAGTAAGTCAAAATCAATACGATAGCTAAATAAATGCGCAAATGCATGGTTTGTGGGTATATACCTACAAAATTCATTTTCAGTTGAAAATAGAGTGAGTAAATCCTATGACGAGTGATTTGATTTTTTCTGTTTTACCCCGTGAAGGTAAAGTGGCCATTGAAAAAGATGAGCTCAAAGTTAAACAAGTCGAAAAAGAGGCGAAACTTCGTGAATTGAATGACGAAGAAAAGGAGCTGAACACCGAGGAGAGAGACGCGCGGGAAAAGTATTTTAAAAAATCTTCTGATGATAAAGAAGAAAGCAAGTCGGATAAAAAAAGTCAAAAGGAACAAAAAGCTGAAAAGCAGGCAAAAGATCAAGAGGCCGTAGACCCTGAACTTCCATCCGTAGATGAACAGGGAAGAAAGCACTTAGATATTTATATTTAGTGATTTTGCTATCAGTATAAAATCTATTAATCACTCGAAAGTTCGTTTCAACCAAGCTTTGGCTTGGAACCTTGGTAAACAGCTAACTAACGGCTGTTTTTTAAAGTCTGTTTTATTCACATCTAAATAAGTTGTTTGTTGCTCTATATCACCTTGATTAAAGCGCACTGCACAACGAACGCTTTCACTTTTTTCAGTAAATAAAATCTTTATTGAATCTGAGCGGTCAATTAACATTTTGTAAGGGTATCCTTGGTTTGAATACTTAGTTTCTAGTTGTTCGCTATTTTTCGCATTTAGATTTAAACTCAATAGAACTAGAGTTATTAAGATTAAGTTTTTCATGTTGATTCCTTTTTTTTAGTGGATGTTTCAAGGTTAGATTAGTGTTGAAATACAACTTGAACAAACGATTAAAAATTAACTATGATTAAGAAAAACTTAATTGAGTTTGAGTTGAAGGGAAGTCCCTAATTATGCGAGAAAATCTTCCACCACTTAAATCTCTGCATTTTTTTATGGTGGCGGCAGAGTTATCAAGTTTTAAATTAGCCGCGGAAAAATTATTTGTAACCCAGGCAGCAGTCAGTCAGCAGATAAAGTTACTGGAAAGCTTTTTGGAGCAAAGGTTGTTTGAACGTTCGAATCGACAAACTCAGTTGACTCATGCCGGTGAATTATTACTTCCCTATGTTCAACAAGGGTTTTCCCAGTTCAAAACAGGCTTAAAAGTCATTTCAGGCGATGCAAACCCTAATATATTGAGAATTTCCACAATTCACTCTTTTACTTCACTTTGGTTATTACCGCGATTACTCCAGTTTCAAAAATTACATCCTGAACTGATGGTTCAATTAGCGCCAAGTAATGATTTAGTCGACTTTAATCGCGGCGATATTGATTTAGCCATACGAATGGGGCAGGGCGGATATAAAGGCCTCGCTGAGAAGAAACTAGTTAACGATCAACTTATTCTAGTGGCAAGCCCCGACGTTATTGCGCAACAGCAAATAAATAACCCGAACGTGGTATTTCAATTGCCTTGGATTGAAGATACTAGTCCGGATGTGGCGACTGTTTTTGAAACCTTATGTCAAACCTATGCAGTGGACATACATGGGTTAACACCGTCAATTCGTGCAAGCAATTCAGTTCTGTTAATTGAAAATGCAGTGGCTGGGCGTGGGTTTACACTGGTGAACAAAAGTTTAGTTGCAGATCACTTACAAAACGGTTCATTATTGGCTTTGCTAGAATTTAGTTACCCTAGTCCGTTCTCCTTGTATTTGGTCGCGCCTGCGCAGAATTTCGAGTGGCAAAAGGTGAAGTTATTTGAAAATTGGTTTGTCCCTCTAGTGCATCAATCTTTTGACAATTTAGATGCTTGGTAGCTCATTATGCTAAATGATTTAAATATTTTGGGGTGTTATTCTCTTCTATTCAAAAGGATGATAAATCTGTTAGCAGCTTAGCGTTATTATTAACGTTAATAATAACTTCAAGTGTTAGGGGAATGCTAAATGTCAGTCTTCAATCTTCAACAGATCCAAACCAATAAATCCGATCTCAGTAAACTCGATGTTGTAAGTAGTTCAATTGATACAGATTCGTTAGAAACGAACGAAGTGGTTCTTAAAGTTGATTCTTTTGGCTTTTCGGCCAACAACATTACTTATGCGTTATTTGGTGAAAAAATGGGGTATTGGGGATTTTTCCCAGCGCAGGATGGCTTTGGTATTATGCCCATATGGGGCTTCGCTACAGTCGAGTATTCAAATAGTCCAGATCTCGTTGTCGGAGAAAAAGTTTTTGGGTATTTACCTTTTGCTACGCATTTAGTGATTACCGCAGGAAAAGTAACATCCAATGATTTTTACGATGTTAGCCCTTTACGCAAAAGTATTTCCAGCGTTTACGACCAATATGTGCGTTGCAATGCAGATCCAGCGTATGACCCTAATAAAGAAGATTGGCAACTCAACTTTCGTCCATTATTCATGACGTCTTTTGTATTGGATGATTTTGTCGGCGAAATTGCAACCTCTGATACAGCGACCATTGTGTTAACTAGTGCATCCAGTAAAACTGCATACGGAGCTGCTTATCTTTTGAAGCATCATTGTAAGAGTCGCGGATTAAATTACCAAGTTGTGGGTCTTACATCTGCAAACAACAAAGCATTTACCGAAAAGACGTCTTGTTACGATCAGGTACTCGATTACCAAGAATTTTCCTCGCTAGATAAAAATGCGCAAACTATCGTATTAGACTTTTCTGGAAACAAACCATTGCTATTGGATATTCAAGCTCATTTAGCCGCTAGTTTGCAAAAGATGATTTATATTGGTGTTACCGATGTTGAATCACAAGCAAAGTCTTACGCCGGCGAGTTGCATGGAGAGTTCTTTTTTGCGCCAACGCAAGTCAATAAACGCATGAAAGAGTGGGGTGGGAAAGGGTTTATGCTGCGCTACGCGGAGGCTTGGGGGGGATTTTCGAAACATATGGAGCCTTTGTTGAGCACTACTAACATAGTTGGAGTAAATGCAATCCAATCAATATACTTAGATGGATTGAAAGGTAAGTTTGATACAAGCCAAATGTATGTTTTAACCTTTTAATAAAATATTGAATTTCAGCTAGCATGGAATTTAGATTGATTTTCATGTAGCGCTGAAATTTGCTTAACAACACTGCTTTTATTCGATGTGCAATATCATGTTGCGATGAAAGTAGTGGCATTGGTTTACTAACAAAATAAAATGATTTTGCGTTATAGTCAAAGAATCGGTTAACGTTGCAAAGAGCCCACTAGTTGGTGCATCGTTTAAAGTGATCTTATCCATGAGGTTTCTATAATGATTCTTAAAAAAACATCATATCCAGTTAGTTTTGCAGGTGAATTCATGAGTGTGCTTAAATTTAGTTTACTCATTTTGTCCGTGACGTTAAGTATTTTTACTGCAAATAAGGCTCGGGCGACAGATTGGATACTGATAGATAACTTTGAAGCGGCCAACAGTTTAGATAAATGGACTAAAGCGGATACCAAAAACGACACTTCACCAAAAATTCATTCCCCACAAATTAGCGAACGCCGTAAGGAAGACTTTGCCAGTAAAAGCAATTTTTATTTAATTAAAAAACCGGCGGCTGAGGGAATCGTTGGCAATCGAAAGGCGTTAACTTATGCTGTTCTTCCCCAAACGGTCAAAGTGGGGGAAACCTATACGTTTTATACCCGCATAAATGTGGAGTCCTTCCCCAATAACCACGCATTTGGTATTAGCAATATGACTCCAGAAGGTATTGAGTTAAACGATTACAATGCATTTGAAGCTACCTTGAGGGTAACCGATAAAACAGAATCAAACGGCCATAAAAATACTGGTGCCTTAATGGTTAAGACTCAAAGCGGATACGCTAATATTCAAAATAACAGCACAGGAAAAGACGCCAAACCTCTAGTGCCCGGTGTATGGTATGAAATATGGTATGTGGTTAATAACAGTAAAAGCCGCGATGGCGGTCAAAGCTACGATGTTTATGTAAAGGGCGGTGATGAGTTCCCTCAACAGCAAAAAGTGTATAGTGATGCCACCTTCCGAATGCAACGGGAGCTGCCTTTAACGCATTTTTTAATGAACTGTAATACCGGTCCTAAAAAGCAACCTTATGGAAATGGTGGCTTAAAATATGATGATTTGTATATGAGTAAAGGGCATAACTTAGGGACGCCTTTTTAACCTTGGTGACGTTTAAGCGTTTTCTGATAGGCAAGATTTGCAATATTCAAAAGTAAAATGTTATTCACTTAATTTAGTTGAGCGGCACTACAGATATTTTTCAATGATTGAAGGGATTTCATCATAGTTAATGAGTTGTTTTCCTTGTTCAATAAACTGATTAAGGGTTGTTGAGTCTGGAAAACTATAGTAGTTACCCGACGCGAGATCCATACTTCTTGTGTCCAACGTCTCGCCGCGGTTCAATCTGTTGACCGCAGATACAATGTTATTCACACCTTGTGGATATAAGGCTAAAACGTTGAGTAAATAAGACTGACTATAATTCACTTTTTGTTGAGTCGAAGAAATGATTTTTCCTGCGTCTATCTGGCATGAATCTATAAAATGTAAGCTTGTGCCTATTTCCTCTTTGTTATCTAACATTGCCCAAAATGTGGCCATTACCCCTCTATAATCCGGTAATTTACCCGAATGAAGATTTATCACACCTAAGCTAGGAATGCTGATTATGGGATCTTTTAATATTTGACCAAATCGAATTGAAATGATCAGTTCAGGTTTTTGCTCAGCAATGCGTTGAATTCCTGCCAGGCTATTAATGTCTTTAATATCACTGACCGGCACTGAGTCATGAGCCATTTGTTGAAAACTCTTAAATCGGCTTGATTGTCGAGCTGGTGGCGTTGAAATCTTGGCTTTGCAGTGTTGTTGGCTTGCAAGCACTGGAAAAACAATTTGATTAAACAAGGTTTGCTCGATAAAGGCCAAGTTTTTCAGTGGTTCAGGGACATTGTCTAATTTACCCACTTTTGCAGACAGAAAAATACAATAATGATGTTCAGGGAGTTGTTGAAGTAATAAGTTTATTGCCATGTTGCTGGCTAAATCTCGATTGGCAAGAAGAGTTATCCGCACCGCTCAGTACTCCAATTAAGGCTTGTTTGTATCTTCTGGTTCTTTTATTTTGGTTTGCTTTTTATCAATAGGTTTGGAATCTAGAATTTCATCTTCTGGTTTTGCTTTGGTTTTTTCGAATGTCATTTTAGCACTCATTTTCAGTAATAAAATATTGCCTACAACCAAGCCTAATGCAATCAACAAGGTAACTATCAGCCATATATTCATTGTATTATTCCATTTAATGTATAACGCTCAAATAGCTTGTCTAAGTGCCTTAAGATAGTTTGCTTTCCACCAATATTGACACTGGCGAGTTGATTGGCGAGTTGACTCAGTTCTAGTTGATTAATGATTGACTTCGAGATTGGGGCATAACTTAAATGCCATGCTTCGGGGGCAACTCCACCATTGTAGGTTTTATAGGGACGATAAAAGCCAAAGTTATCTGCATTTTCTTCAAGCCAGCAATGCAGTTCATAACATGGGCCGGCTAGTTCATATTCGGCACTCACCAACTGCAAGGGCTGCCCGCAGCGTTCAATGGCCTTTTTATCGTATACATCCAAGTCTGTTCCCCAATGGTGACGGCTTGCTCCTGGAAGAGCCGACCAGGTCATAATGGCATGTATCTTTTCTAATTCAGTGTACTCAGAGGTATTTATGGGGTGGCTATGGATATCATTTATTGGCAAGGTTCCTAACCACTTTTTTTGCCAAATAGCTAATTGGCGGTCAAAACTGCGGAAGCTACTAGCCAACTGAATGTCAATGCCGTCTTTTTGTGCAGCTAACTGCATAGCTTCAAACGCTGTTTTCACATCGGCAACTAAGCCGTGATGTTTACCGATTGGCTGGATATGGGCATCAGTTAAGCCCATCCAGCTCGGTGCAGACATTTTTGTTGCAGGCATTAGAGGAGCAGTCGACATAATATATCGTGATAAATATCTGTGAGTATTTCCAGATCAGTAGATTTCACTTTTTCGTCTATTTTATGAATAGTTGCGTTTACCGGACCTAGTTCAACCACTTGAGCTCCTGTTGGCGCTATGAATCGACCGTCTGAAGTGCCACCAGCAGTGGATAACTCGGTATCTTTGCCTGTTACTGCCTTTATGGCTTGCTGCGTAGCTTCAACTAAAGGGCCTTGATCCGTTAGGAAAGGTTGTCCGTTAAACGTCCATTTAATGTCGTAATCTAATCCGTGACGATCGAGAACTTCATACACTCTTTCTATTAATTGTTTGTCGGTAACTTCGGTTGAGAATCGAAAGTTGAAACACACATGAAGTTCACCTGGTATGACGTTGCCGGCACCCGTGCCACCATTGATATTAGATACCTGAAAGCTGGTGGGGGGGAAATATCGATTGCCATCGTCCCAGTGAGTTTTAGCCAGTTCCGCAAGCGCTGGTGAAGCAATATGGATGGGATTTTTAGCTAAATGAGGATAGGCTACGTGACCCTGTATTCCTTTCACAATTAGATCGCCTGTAAGTGATCCCCGTCTACCATTTTTAACCACATCGCCAACTACTTCGGTACTTGACGGTTCGCCTACTAAACACCAGTCAATTTTTTCATTGCGGGCTTCGAGGGTATCAATAACCTTGGTTGTGCCATTAATAAATGGTCCTTCTTCATCGCTGGTAATAAGGAACGCGATGCCACCATTATGATTTGGGTGAGCTGTTACAAAACGATGAGTCGCCACCAACATAGCAGCCAAACTTCCTTTCATATCTGCGGCACCTCGGCCATGCAAATATTCGCCAATTTGGGTTGCTTCAAAAGGCGGTGTTTGCCACTTTTCGGCAGGGCCTGATGGCACTACGTCAGTGTGTCCGGCAAAACAAAATAGCGGACCTTGTTTGCCTTTTCTTGCCCACATATTGGTGGTGTCGTCAAAAACCATTGATTCTATATCAAAACCCAAGGGAGCTAAAATATCAGCCATTAGCTGTTGGCAACCAGCATCTTCAGGGGTGACGGATTTACGATTTATCAGTTCTTTAGTCAGTGCAATTGAGTCCATCATTAGTTAAAAACCACTTCATAATCTGCCGGCTTGAAACCTAAAATGTATTTATCATCATGGATTAACACTGGACGTTTTATCATGGCAGGAGATGCCAGCATCAATTCGATGGCTTTTTCCCGATTTAAATCTTGTTTTTGTTCATCTGGTAACTGACGAAAAGTCGTTCCTCTTTGATTTAGCAATTTTTGCCAACCCAACTGAGATTCTGTTTTTTCAAGCCAATCACGTTCTAAACCGTCGACACGGTAATCGTGGAAAGTGAATTCTATTTGGTTCTCTTCCAGCCACTTTTTGGCTTTTTTAATGGTATCGCAATTTTTGATGCCGAACATTTGAGTCATAAAAATGGTTCTTGTTTGTTAATTATGAAATGAAAATAAATGATTATTATTAAAGGCTTAATAATGTCATTGCCAAGTAAACGATGTTGTACCAATCCTTAAAGTTTAGATCAACACAGAAAATACAGGATCTTCACATGCCGTAACCTTACGAGGGTTAACTATAAGCCCTTTTACTTTATCACTATTGAGAAGGGTTATGTAAAAAGCGTTATCCTCTAATGCGAGTTTCAATTTACGAGCGTCAAAATCTAATATGGGTTGTCCTAGTTTAAGTTTTTGGCCAACAACAACTTTTCGTTTAAATCCTTCACCATTTAGATTTTGTGCACCCCAACCGCAATGGATCTGTAGTTTCAATCCATGTCTGTCTTTTAAGCGCACTCGGTGGGCCGTTTCACTTATTTCTAAAACGATTGCGTCAAATGGTGCCAATATTTGAAAGCCGGTTGGCGCGATAACCACTCCTTCACCAAATAATCGTTGTTTGAATAACAGGTTACTGGCTGAATCAAGTAAATTGATACTGCCGCTAACGGGGCTCAAAATATCAATTTTACGTTTATGCTCAGTGAGTTCTGGATTGTCTAGTAGTCGATTGAAAAGGCGCATTAGAATACAACTTTATAACCGTGATTTTCACGCGCATTAGCGGCAGAATCAATATCGTTTTGTTTAATCAGAAAGTTATCGGTTTCAAAATTAGATACAACAAATCTACTGATTTTGGCAGTCACCAGTACATTACCTATTTGCGTCATAATACTCACCAACGATAAATACAAAGACGCATTAAACATTTGAGAAGGGATCTGAGCGTGTAACGGAAGGCTATGGATTGTATAAGTGTCAGGCAGAGCAGCTAATGTCTGAGTGGCCATTTGCATTCCTTTTTAATTGGTCTTTTATTTTGCGTTAGCTAAGCTGTAAGTCAAGTGTTAGTGTGAAAGTCGCTTTATTAAATGTTATCCACTGTTTCTGTGGATAACCTTGTTGAGGAAACTTTATATGTCACTTAACTTGTTGAAATATATGGGTTATATTTCGCTGTCCAGAAATCCATCAAGTGACATTTTTGGTTAAAATTAAACCGTTTTAATTTAAGGTGAATGAATATGTCTACAGCACCCGTAGGTTCAGTGGTTTGGAGTGACCTTACTGTTAAAAACGCAGAGGATGTAAAAGATTTTTATGCACAAGTTATAGGTTGGCAAGCTAATCCCATCAACATGGGAGATTATGAAGATTTTTCCATGCAGTTACCAAGTAATAATCAGGATGTTGTGGGGATTTGTCATGCAAAAGGCAGCAATGCAGGCCTCCCTGCGCAGTGGCTGCTTTATTTTAAAGTGGCTAATTTAGAGGACTCCATTGCGCAGACTCAAGCTCGCGGAGGTCAATTATTATCGAAAGTGAAGTCATATGGTTCAACGAGTCGCTACATTATTATCCAAGATCCTGCTGGCGCGGTATGTGCCTTGTTTGAGGAAAACACTTAACCTAGGTGCTTGTAGATAACTATTAAAAACTAAAATATTTCTGATACTTGCAAATAACTTATTGATTGGTACATTAAACTTCAATTATTTTATGGGTTTAAAGTTAGTGCAAGTACTTGATTTATATGCAGGTCCAACTGCTTTGAAGGAAATTCAGCAGCATGGTCTAAAACAACACATGTTTGATTACATGTTAGGTGCTTCTGGCGGGCCGAAGTGGTTCGTGTTAGCAGGGTTAGATAGGTATGTCTTTTCTACCTTTTTTGCTCAGCGTAAAACACCGCTGCAGGTTATTGGTTCTTCAGCTGGAGCGTTTAGATTTGCGTGTTTTGCCCAACAAGATCCCTTAGCTGCAATTAACCGTTTAGCAGATCGTTATTCACACACAGAATACAGCGACAAGCCCACAGCCAAAGAAATCACCCTATCTGGTTTAGAATTATTAGACTATGTATTAGGGGATAATGGGGTTGAGGAAATTATTCACAATCCTATTATTAAAGCGCATTTCATTGTCGCGCGATGTAAAGGACTCACGCAGTTTGAAGCTAAACCGTTGCAATTAACCGGCCTTTTAGCCAGTGCAGGTGCTAACGCGGTACAGCGGCGCTTTTTGCAACGATTTTATGAACGCTATGTTTTTGCTTCCCCTACAAGTGAACTACAGATATCTGATCCTAATAAAATGCCAACTCGTTACGTGCCGTTGTCAAAACGCAACTTAGCACAAGCATTAATGGCCTCAGGTTCTATTCCGCTAGTGATTGAAGGTGTATCGAATATAAATGGAGCGCCTAAAGGCATGTATCGAGACGGCGGCATCATAGACTATCATTTTGATTTAAACTTCGGACCCCATGATGGCTTGGTATTTTATCCACATTTTTATCCTAAGCCGATTCCAGGTTGGTTTGATAAATCATTAAAGCGTCGACTACCCCACAAAAGTAGCTATGACAAAGTGGTAATGGCTGTCCCATCTGATGAGTTTATCGCTTCATTGCCTTATCAGAAAATACCAGATAGAAAAGACTTTGAAACAATGCCAGCGCAACAACGCATAGGATATTGGCAAACGGTGATTGAGCAAAGTGATAGGTTAGGGGAGGCGTTTGCTAATTTAACCCAAGATCAAGACGTAGCAAATAAAGTGAAACCCTTTAATTTTTAACTGTTATGCATCAAAGTAGAGAGAAACTATGAACAAAGGATCTTTGACTTTTTTCTGTGGAAAAATGGGTTCAGGAAAGTCTACAAGAGCTGCTGAAATCGCGCAGGAAAGTAACGCAGTATTGCTTTCAGAAGATGAATGGCTTTCGTCGCTTTATGCAAATAGAATTTCATCGCTAAATGATTATATTGAATATTCAAATCTACTTAAGCCGCAGATTAAAAAACTTGTTCAATCCATACTGTCTGCGGGAACTAATGTGGTTATGGATTTTCCGGCAAACACTCTTTCGCAAAGAAATTGGTTTCGGAGTATTTTCTCCGAGATCGAAGCGCCACATAATTTGATATACATCGACTTGCCAAATGAAGTCTGCCTAAAACAGATTGGAAAAAGACGCAAAGAGCAGCCAGAAAGAGCAGCAACTGATACAGCAGATATGTTTGAGCAGGTTACAAAATATTTTGTAGCGCCAACATCAGAGGAAGGTTTCAATATTACAAAAGTGACACAAAATGCATAACACGGCGCTGCTACGGAAAATTCACTCGCTGGCACTCCTAAATTTCCGCGGAACTCGGCGTTATGGGGAAAAATTGTGCATTTGTGGCAACAAAGCTGAAAAACTCCTTGAAGATAGCGAAAAGCATCGTTATTATACGCGCCGCTTGAGACATTCGTGTTAAGCATCTTTATACAGTGCGTCCGTAGCTCAGTTGGTTAGAGCACTACCTTGACATGGTAGGGGTCGGTAGTTCGAGTCTACTCGGACGCACCAATTTATTCGAATCATCTACTTTATATTGATCCTTTTATATGGCTGCAATTTGCGTATTCGTGCTCAGCACTACCGCTTTCTATGGCCCGGTCCACAGGT
>NZ_JAHKPT010000010.1:0-70772 GCF_018860635.1 Aliiglaciecola lipolytica | reverse complement strand
TTTATATTGATCCTTTTATATGGCTCCAATTTGCGTATTCGTGCTCAGCGCTATCACTTTTTTGACTCGGTGTATAAGTTGCTCACAATTTAAAACTGCAATATTAAAATTCTCATCGAAATAAAAAATCACATATTTTCAGTGTATTAGAATCTGTGAATAAAATTACACTAATTAATTTACGTTTTAGCGTTGACCTTATATGTCTTATCACTTAACCTAAATGATAATGATTATCAATAAGGTTTGTGGATATGTATTGTTTTACTTTTTCGTGTTTAGAAATGGCAGTGACAAAACCTTCTGAAGACGCAGAGTTTGAAATTATAAATCGATATGTTCATGCAGGATTGGAAAGGGCGAAAACAATGTCTGATAGCAAGGAGACTAAAGCTGCGCATTTACGCATTGTTGATACTTTATTAAATGTGGTTTGTGACAGTTTGCTAAGCATAGCATGGCGTAAATATTGTTTTCGTATGATCCAACGTCTCAAACCTTTGTTATTCGAGATATTAGAAAAGCAGCAATATCAGCGAAAAATGGCGGATATTTCTACGCTTTATCATTATTTTATTGAGTATACGCACAACACTGACCCAAGCATTTCGAAAGCCAGTGGTTCTCAAATCTTTTCTTTTAATCCATCACGAAAATAAGCAAAATCCAGAGGGGTTTTAGTATGTCAAATTTCCAATTTGTTTGTCCGAGTCACCAAATATGGGTGGAAGATCATCCTAAAGAAGCGTTTCAAAAGGTGAATGAATTAACCGATTACGCGGAGAGTCTATTTCACCGAGGACAATATCAGAACGTGATTCCATTTTTAGGCACAGCCCTAGAAACAACGGAAATTATTTTTGATAGCCGATTAGAGTCTCCACAATTGACTACAAAAATGACCGCTATTGCCATTATGTTAGCTTCTTCATATTCCGCTTTAGGGGAAACCGATAAGGCTTGTGTATTTTTACGTAAAATTCGACAAAAGCTCAATCGAGCAATTGCTTGTGCAGAAGGTTACGGGGCAAAAGTGGCCTTTTTCAAACATTGTGAAACGGCATTATTAGAGGCCAACTCGAACTTAGTCGAGAATCATAGTTATTTTTCAAGTATGTCAGCTTCTCAATTACATTAATTTAATAACCTTTTAGGTTTCAACGTGTTGAAGATAAATAATGTGCTTTCAATGAATTTTGCAGGCACTTTTATTCACTAAAACGCAATTCTTCTATTCTACATAACACTTTGCTTTGTTTAAATTTTATCTAGATTTTCAACTCTAAAGGATATCCTTTTGCCATTGATAGTGACTGCTGCATTATGCTCTGTGGGATTGCTATTCTGATTCATGCGGGTTCTAATACTCGGCTATCGATATTGTACTAAAATTGAATATTCAGTTTAGGTTGAAGTTATATCTAGGACACTTTTTTGAAAACATTTACATGCCAATGTGGTAATACTTTGCATTTCGCGAACGTTCAGTGCGTATCGTGCGGGTTAATGCTAGGTTTTATTCCACAAGACAACAGACTTAGCGCTTTTACAACTAACCAGTATGGTAATTTGCAGGCTTCCAGTAATGGTTTGTTATTTAAAAAGTGTAAAAATTATTCAGAGCACAATGTTTGCAACTGGATGGTTCCCCTTGAAGATTCGCATGATTATTGTGTTTCATGCCGACTTAATGAAGTGATTCCAGATCTGGATGATGTAGAAAATAGAGTGCTATGGGCAAAAATGGAGCTAGCAAAAAGGCGTTTGCTATATACCTTGCTGAAACTTAATTTACCCCTCGTTGATCGTACAAAAGACCCTATAAATGGATTGGGGTTTGCGTTTTTGCGTGATAAAACTCAAGATTCATTTGGCAATGAACTAACCGTAAAGAGTTTTGTTACTACAGGCCACGCCAATGGGTTGATTACGATTAATCTTAATGAAGCCGATGATAGTGCGCGCGTTGATATGCGTGAAAAAATGAATGAACGCTATCGCACTTTGCTTGGTCACTTCCGACATGAATCAGGCCATTATTATTGGGATAGGTTAATATCTGACAGCGATAAAATAGATGAATTTCGAAGATTATTTGGTGATGAACGTCTAGATTACGTGAAGTCGATGGAAACCTATTATGCAAAGGGGCCTAACGAAAACTGGCAAAATGTTTGGATAAGTGCTTATGCAAGTATGCATCCTTGGGAAGATTGGGCTGAAACATGGGCGCACTATTTACATATGCTAGATACGTTAGAAACCGCTAACGATTATGACTTCTCAATTTCTGGCAATAAAATTGCCAGTCCAATTCCAAACATGGATAGCGTGATTGATCAAATTTATACTTCTACCTCATTCACCCATCTTTTCAACGATTGGTGCCAATTGACCAAGGTATTAAACGCCTTGAATAGAAGCATGGGTCTTGATGATGCTTATCCTTTTGTGATTTCCATTTCGGCATTGGATAAATTACGCTTCATCCATGAAGTCGTATTAGATTCTGAGATGACCAGTTTGAGCAAGGGTGCTGCGTAATCAATCGTGGTCTGTCTCTTAGTTGGTTAAAAGCCTAGTTAAACGCAGTTAACCTTCGCTTGAAAGATTAATTGAGCCTTTTGATGGTTATTTTTCCCAGTCGAAGCGAGGAAGATTTTCGAACGCTCTTTTTAAACCTTCATTCCACTGCTTTTGTACTGATCTGTACATGTTACTATTTGTCGTCAATACGTTGTGATAAGGCTCTTCTATCTGGTCTGTTCGATGAATCGCTAATTCAATTGGTGGTCCAACGGATATGTTACTGCGAATCGTTGAATCTAGTGAAACGATAGCGCATCTAGCGGCATCTTCTAATGATGTTGAGGGCGTAATAATACGATCTAATATTGGCTTCCCATATTTATTCTCGCCAATTTGTAAAAAGGGGGTTTCGTCAGATGCCGAAATATAATTGCCTTGCGGATATATCAAAAATATTTCACTCTTTTTACCTTTGATTTGACCACCGAGTAAAAAGCTTGATTCATTACTGGTTTTTGACTTTTCCATGGCATCAGCATGTCGTTTTTGTTCTTGTTGACTTAAATCTCCAATGTACTGAGCTACTTCATGGAGGTAGTTTCCTTGACTGATATCAAAATCAGCGTTGGGATCTGATAAGTCACGTTTTATGGCATTTATTACCGCTTGAGATGTGGCTAAGCTACCAGAGGTTAATAGTACGATTGTTCGATTATCAGGAAATACGAAACTGGACATCTTACTGTAAGTGGCAACATAATCGACGCCAGCATTGGTACGGGAGTCCGAGGCGAATACTAAACCTTTATTCAGGGCAATAGCTAAACAGTAAGTCAATTGGCTTCTCTTTGATTTATTTAACGTTAAAACATCTTGTTATTGAGAAAAAACTTGCTCATATAATGCAGCGCAGTTATTTTGAACTGTGGCGAATTTAAAAACAATAAAATTTTAAATTTACACCTGACAAAAGCTTAACTATGTGAGTAAACTAAGATTAAACAACAATAATAAGTAAGTCTGGAGGATCTATGGCGATTAGATGGGGAAACTATGCAATAGGTCAATTTTATGACGAGCTGATTCAGGGGCGATCTAAACCGAGAGAGTATGCGAAAGATTTGTGTGACTACCTCAAGGGGTTGTCTGATAACGAACTAAAAGAATATAAAGCCGCATCCGATTCTGCCATTCAAGTTATGGGCATAACGTTTAGAATCTATAACGATGAAGAGGGTTCCATAGACCGCGCATGGCCTTTCGACATTATACCTCGCCTAATTGAACTCAAAGAATGGCAGCAAATTGAACTAGGCCTTAAACAGCGTGTAAAAGCACTAAATATGTTTATTGATGACTTATACAATGATCAAAACATTATCAAAGACGGTGTTTTTCCGGCGAACTTATTAAAAAAATCTAAAAACTTTTTGAAAGATTGTATTGGTGTGAAGCCACCGCAGGGCATTTGGGCGCATATTTGTGGCTCAGACCTGGTGCGAGATCACAACGGAACCGTATATGTGTTAGAAGACAACCTTCGTGTTCCCTCTGGTGTTTCCTATATGTTGGAAAATCGACAAGTTATGAAGCGCGTTTTTCCAGAAATGTTCGAAAAATACAATATTCTTCCCATTGATAATTACCCTTCAGATTTATATGACATGTTGGCCAGTCTGTCACCACGAGATGTGAAAGAGCCAGAAATAGTGGTGTTAACTCCCGGTATATATAATTCAGCCTATTTTGAACATGCTTATTTGGCGCAACAAATGGGTGCTGAATTGGTAACAGGTGATGATTTAGTTGTGAAAGAAGATGATTGCGTCTATATGCGAACCATCAATGGATTAAATCGTGTGGACGTAATATATCGCCGAATTGACGACTGGTATATTGACCCAGAAGTATTCCATCCTGACTCAACGTTAGGTATTCCTGGGATCATGCGAGCTTGGAAAAAAGGCAATGTTGGTTTGGCCAACGCACCGGGTTCAGGGGTCGCTGATGATAAAGTTGTCTACAGTTATGTACCTGAAATTATTAAATATTATCTTAATGAAGACGCTCTTCTACCGAATGTGCCAACCTATCGCTGCGTTAATCCAGAAGAACGTGAATATGTGTTAGAAAATATTGAAAAAATGGTTGTAAAACCGGCCAATGAATCTGGTGGATATGGCATGTTGATTGGTCCACATGCATCTAAACGAGAACATCAAAAATTCCGACAATTAATCAAAAAAGATCCGCGTAATTATGTAGCTCAGCCAATGCTGTTGTTATCCACTGCGCCTACTTTGATAGATAACAAAGCAGAAGGACGTCATTTAGATTTAAGACCCTTTATATTAAGTGGGCAAGATATCAAAGTAACCATGGGGGGCTTGACCAGAGTCGCCATGATTAAAGGCTCTACTGTGGTGAACTCATCACAAGGTGGTGGTAGTAAAGATACATGGATTGTTGATATGGAGGGCAATTAATATGTTGTCACGTGTCGCGAGTAATTTATGCTGGATGGGGCGTTATCTGGAGCGAGCAGAAAACACCGCACGATTAATTAATGTTAATTTTAACCTACTTTTAGATCTTCCCAAAAGCATTGTTTTAGGCTGGGAACCGCTTGTTGATATTGTCTCGAACCGAGAAGAGTTTTACGCAAAGTACCAAGAAGCGAACGAACGAAACGTTTTGAACTTTATGGTAGGTGATAGCAAAAATTTAGGCTCAATTGTAAACTCGTTAAGTGCCGCCAGAGAGAATGCAAGGACGATTCGTGAAATTATTCCTAGAGAGGCTTGGGAGCAGATTAACGAACTTTACTTGTTCGCCTATGCTAATCGTCAAAAAGCCATAGCTCGACGCTCTCGATATGAGTATTTAACGGAAATAATTGAATCCAATCAAAAGATCACGGGGATTCTTGTTAGTACGATGACACGAGATGAGGCATATCAATTTTTACGTATTGGACGTAATTTGGAGCGAGCAGATATGACCACTCGGATTATTGATGTTCGTTCTGCGTCTTTAGTTCAGGATATGCAAACTGAGCAATCAGCACTGGAGAATTTACAGTGGATGAGTGTATTAAAGTCGCTTACTGCTTATCAAATGTATCGTCGAGAGGTTCGACTCAAAATTCGACGACCTGATGTGCTGAAATTCCTGATGTTGGAAAATCGTTTCCCCAGAGCCTTGATTCATACCTTAAATCAAGTCGAATATTGTTTGCGAGAATTACCTAATTACGAGCAATGTGTGGAGATGATATCCAAGGTTGAAAAGCAATTATTGGAAGCTAATCCGCAATTGTTAATTCAGGATAAATTACATGAATTTATTGATGAAATGCAATTAGGCTTGATTAATGTGTATAACAAAATTGATGAAACTTATTTTTAAGCATTGAAGTTAAAGCACTACTGCATTAGTGATGTTGCAAGGTTAGATTTAAAAACGGCTCAACATTGATAAAATGTTGAGCCGTTTGTATCGGTAATTTTAATTGGCGGCCTCTTGTATGGCATCACCCGCACTTTCTATATCTTTGCCTGCACCTTCAACAGTTGCACAACCTGTTAGCATCACTAGCATTAACGTCAAGGTAAGAATAATTTTAATTTTTGATTGTAAAGTCATAATGTTGCCTCACTGTGTTTTGATAACAAGTCTATAAATGGGATTTAAAGCACTACGTTATACTGAACTAAGCGAGTTTAATGCCAATTTGTAAGTCTTTGAATTTAATGTCATTTACTCAATTTTATTTAGGTTGGGAGAGTTGCTTTTAGCCAAATATTCTTATTCTATGGAATAATTTACACAGGCTTATTATGAAAAATGAGATCGAAATTCAGTCTAAAACGATGATCTGCCAGTAGTTGATTGGGGTAAATTCTTAAAATCGTAATTGGTTGTAGCAGTGATAAATTTTACCCCACCGCCAAGACAGTTCTAAGCTACACAGTTTGGCATGAATATCAGATGGTCGATCATCACTATTCACTGGTAAATCTGCCGATAAATAAGTCACTCTCCAAATCCCGATTTTTGCATCTCGCTGAAATTGAATTTTACCAAGCAACTGATTCTGTTTATAAATAAAGCAAGTGCGTTTTGAGTATCGAATATTATGAGTTATCATAACTGTGATTATATACAGTTGTTTGTGTTGGGCTAGACTTTTTGATTGGTACTATTGCATTTGATAAATAAATTTTGCCAGACTTTCTCGTGTTTATGCCGTGCATTGAGATAATTTTCTGATTCTAATTTTCTTTGTATTAAAAATTTTTTGAAAGGCTCCAATAATACTGGGTTATTACGTAAAGTCTTGAAGTTAGGTTCTAACATGTGGTGAACCTCCGCTAAACGACCTATAACGGGGAGGATATCTGCGATGAAGTTTTGCTCGTAGATTAGCTTCAGATTTGCTATCTGTTCAGCAGAGGAAGCGGATTGACAAGATATCTTAGCAAACTCACTTTGTAATCTATCAGCCAGATTGTTAAGCCAAAAGCTCAGTTGATTTTGTGTATACCAAATTTGTGCAGGCAGTGGTTGTTGTCGTAGCGTATTTAATGCTGCTTCTAATCCATCAATGTCTGTCATCGTAGGGGAGTATAAGTTAACTATTAAACTTAGCGAAGCTTGATATGATCGCAGTTGCTCGTTACTTATTTGTGTAAATAGCGTTGAATTGGTACTCAACGAGCGCCTGATTTCAGCACTGCTAAGGACCATTTGCGCCCACACTTTTGGTAGTGTTTGATATTTGTCCTCAAGCCACTGGGTTAACTGCTGCTGTTGTTGTTCGTCATCAGTTTGCTGAAGACATTCATTAAGCCCTTGAATTAATTTAACTTCGTAAGCGAAGCGTTGGGATGGCAATTGAACCTTACCTAGTGCTGTGTTTCGTTGTGCAATTAAGGTGGATACAGGACAATGCTTCAAAGCATAAAAGT
Source organism: Aliiglaciecola lipolytica (assembly GCF_018860635.1). GTDB lineage: Bacteria > Pseudomonadota > Gammaproteobacteria > Enterobacterales > Alteromonadaceae > Aliiglaciecola > Aliiglaciecola lipolytica_A. Next base: position 63,273 of record NZ_JAHKPT010000010.1, on the reverse strand, counting down.
CTCGTAAATTCATTGTCGTCTCAGGAATATCTAATTTCATCTGTTGCGATGATGGATAATGAAGACTAGGGTTTTCAGTGTTTAATAGAATTGAAATGTTCAGCTCTTCGCCAACTTGGTTTTGATATTCAGTAAAACTCGATTGAATCGATGACTGGCCGCATGCATTTACCAAAATGAGGCTACAAAATAGCGGCAGCAAGGGTATTGATGACAAATAAACCACCTTTTGCTGTTTGTTTGTATATTTAAGCCCAGCAAATTTGATGGGCCTTTAAAATTTAAAACCTCAACCTAATTTAATAATTGAGGTCAATACAACTGCTCATCATCTGAATTGATATTGATTTGAAGTTTGCGATTAAGCTCATCAATATGGAGCTTAACGTGAAACTCGTGACAGCAGTTGGGGCACTCTTCAAAGAAGTCCTGATCACCATTGCTGTAATCTACACTTATATGCAAGTGATGACCGCACTCTGGACAAGCAATAGTTTGTTCAGTTTCAAACACTTCAGTAGTCATTCATTCTCCTATGCGACACTAGGGTTCGCGATACTTCGACCTCCGTCAACTGCCAATATCTGGCCTGTAATATAAGGAGCCGAAATTAGAAATGCGATTGCTTCAGAAATGTCTTTTTCACAACCTAAACGGCCTAATGGGATCTGAGACAGTATCGCATTTTTTTCGTTTTCTGGGAGGGCCGTGTCCGGCCACAAAATTGCCCCAGGGGCTACACCGTTAATACGAACATCAGGTGCTAATTCTTGTGCAAGTGATTGGGTTAGCGTCACCAAAGCCGCTTTCGCCATGCAGTATATAGTATGGCCTGACAATGGACGTTGTGCATGAATATCCACCATATTGATCACAACACCTTGATTTTGTGCAAGTTGTTTTTGTAATTTTTGAATTAGGAATAGCGGGGCTTGAGCGTTACTGCCCATTAGAGCTTGCCAATCTTGTGCTACAAAGTCTCCTAGGGGAGTAGGGTAGAAGGCGGATGCGTTGTTAATCAACACATCAATGCGACCAAAAGCGTCGACAGCTGACTGGGCAATTTTGTTTAACGCTTCCAGTTCACACAAATTACCTTGTACCCATTTTACTGAATCTGCTCGTTTGCCATTCAATTGCTTAGACAATGCTTCAACTTGTTCCACAGAATGATGGCAGTGCAGCACAATTCGATAGCCTAAATTATGCAGAAATTTAGCCGTGTAAGCCCCAAGACGTTTGGCACTGCCAGTGATAAATACTACTTTGTTTTCCATGATACCTAGTTTAATCGTTTATGAAGATAACAAAGACTAGCTGGGATAGATTTTTGACACAAGTCCGGTTTTAGTTCTGAGTTTAAGCAAGTCCTTCATCCTTGCATATTCCTAAGCAGTGATTTTGCGGTTTGCAAATAATTTCCCCCAAACAACAATGCATGGTTGAGAATATGATACAACTGGTAAACCTGCTTTCTGTAAGCATAATGCTCCGTAAGCGGCCAAATCGAGTTATAGCCTTGATAAAAGGTAACTGGAAATTTATTAAATAATTCTGTCATCGCAATATCTGTCTCCCTATCGCCAAAATAGAACGCTGGGTCAAATACCACCGGTGAATCATGCTGGAAGCCTGTGTTACCAATCCACAGGTCGCCGTGCAGCATAGAGGCTGGAGGATTATGTCCGTGTAACAATTTTTCGACAGATTCAACCACATCATCGATGGCTGCAATGTGATGACCGTTTTCTGCTAAAAGTTGAAGCATATAACCGATACGTTGTTCGGCAAAAAATTGCGCCCACTTTTTCGACCAACGATTCGGTTGAGGAGTTAAACCTATAAAGTTATCTTCCTGCCAACCATACATTTTTTGTGTTTGAGTTTGATGCATGGTGGCTAATTTTGAACCTAAATCGAACCAGTTTTTTTCATTGCCTGCGACTAACCGAAGATACTCTAAAACCAGATAACTTTTATTTTCACAAACACCAAAACAGATGACTTTCGGCACCTTAATAATATTGGCTTGTGCAAGGTGCTCTAGCCCTTCAGCTTCGGCACTGAAATTCGATATTTTGTCCTCATCATTGAGCTTAACAAAAAAACGTTTGTGTCCATCTGTAATGCGGTAAGCGCTATGAGAGTCTCCTTCAGTGATCTCTCGGATATCGTCACAAATAAATTCTTGATTTAATATTTGACTAATTTGATCGCTAACAAAATGCCACATAAGTTTGACTTAATTTAGCTATAAAACCTGAGTATGGATCACTTGCAAATAATTGAAGGTATTTTTCATTATTAAAAAGTACACGTTATAACTTTTTGTAATGTTAAAACCTTGTAGGCGCACCGAATATTTCCCCCAGATTATGAAAAGTTTTAAACATCGAAGATACAACTAACTTATTTGCTAGCCAGATAGGGAGATTTCCAGAGGGTTCACCATATCCGATGTATTCAATTTGCATAGTATTTTTTGATGTTGCGGTTATTCGCCAATTACCGCGCACATTTTGTATCCGAACAAGTGTGTTGTTGGGCGGATAATATTCAGAGTAGTCTTGTACTTGAATCCTTATTGTGTGAGTTGCTGAATCAATTTCGGTAAATGACTTGGTTATCATTTCACGGTCTTTGGCTGGCCAAGGTGCGTTGAAAGTCGTTTTGACGATTTTCTCTACAGGCGAGGGGGAGGCAAGAAGTTCGACTTTTTCGCAATTATCAATCCAGCTAGCGGCGATTGCGGTATTATCCAGAAGTGTTAAAAAATCTTCGGGCACGCCCTTGACTGTAATCGTTGCTTTGAGCCAAACGTAACCGCTGACATCTTCAACAGTGTGAATCTTGATATGCTCTGTTTGTTTTGCTAACAACCAATTTTCCCTTGATGGCTTGGCAAAGGTTTGAACATGCAGCAACAATGATAAACACAGTAATGCGTATTTTATACATGCATTATATGTCCGTACTGATTGCATCGGCAGTAACATTTTAGGTATCATGTGTTCCTTCTCCCTGATCGTAGCAGGGTTGATTTTTTATTAACTTATTCATTTTTCGGTTTAAGTTGTTTAAACACCCTCCGCTGGGTGTTTTTTATTGTTTATACACTGAGAACCGAAAAATAACTTTATAATTCACACGTGGCGCTTGGTAGGTGTCACCACTGTGTAAAGGATTATTCAATGCTAACAATTACTCTTCCTGATGGCAGTCAACGCCAGTTCGAAAATTCCGTTTCTGTATTAGATGTAGCCAATGATATTGGACCAGGGCTAGCGAAAGCTACTATTGCTGGAAAAATAAATGGCGAGCTGGTGGACGCCGTCGACATGATCACTGAAGATGCCAGTCTACAGATTATTACTGCCAGAGACGAAGAGGGATTAGAAATCATCCGTCACTCTTGTGCACATTTGATTGGTCACGCCATCAAACAGCTCTATCCTGACGTCAAAATGGCCATAGGTCCAACAATCGATAACGGTTTTTATTACGATATCGACATGGAACATTCATTAAATGATGACGATCTAGTCAAGCTGGAAAAGCGTATGTTAGAGCTGGCGAAAACCAGTTATGACGTGGTTAAGAAGAAAGTAAGTTGGCAGCAAGCAAGAGATACCTTTGAAGCTCGTGGTGAGACTTATAAAATAGAAATCTTGGATGAAAACATCAGCAAAGATGACAGTCCAGGACTATACCATCACGAAGAATATGTCGATATGTGTCGCGGTCCTCATGTACCTAACATGCGTTTTTGTCAACATTTCAAGTTAATGAAAGTGGCTGGAGCTTATTGGCGTGGTAACAGTGACAATAAAATGTTGCAGCGCATTTATGGCACAGCTTGGGCTGATAAAAAACAACTGAAAGCTTACCTCAATCGTTTAGAAGAAGCTGAAAAGCGTGATCACCGTAAAATTGGTAAAGCATTAGATTTGTTCCATTGGCAAGAAGAAGCACCTGGAATGGTGTTCTGGCACAACGATGGTTGGAGTATTTACACTGAGCTAGAAAAATATATTCGCATAAAACAACGTGAATATGGTTTTGGTGAAGTAAAAGGCCCACTGATGATGGACCGCGTTTTGTGGGAAAAATCTGGTCATTGGGAAAAATACTCTGAGCATATGTTTACCACAGAGTCTGAGAAGCGTGAATATGCTATCAAGCCGATGAACTGCCCGGGACACGTACAAATATTTAATCAAGGTTTGAAATCATACCGTGACCTACCTTTGCGTATGGCTGAATTTGGTTGTTGTCACCGTAACGAACCATCTGGTGCTTTACACGGCCTGATGCGCGTACGTGGATTCACCCAAGATGACGCACATATTTTCTGCACCGAAGATCAGATACAGGCCGAAGTGGCAAGTTGTATTGATATGATTTACGAAGTTTACAAAGTCTTTGGCTTTGATAAAATTGTAGTGAAATTATCCACACGTCCTGAAAAACGCGTGGGCTCAGACGAAGTTTGGGATAAAGCCGAACAAAAGCTTGCCGATGCATTGACCTCAAAGAATATCGATTTTCAGTATTTACCAGGTGAAGGTGCTTTTTACGGCCCCAAAATTGAATTTACCTTACATGATTGCTTAGACCGTGCTTGGCAATGTGGTACCGTGCAACTTGATTTCTCAATGCCTGGTCGTTTAGGTGCTACTTATGTTGCCGAAGATGGGGAACGTAAAGTGCCTGTCATGATTCACCGTGCAACATTAGGTTCACTTGAACGTTTTATCGGTATTTTGACTGAAGAGTATGCTGGCTTGTATCCGACTTGGTTAGCTCCAACTCAGGTTGTGGTGATGAATATCACCGATAAACAGGGTGAATATGCTGCAAATGTAGCGAAAAAATTACAACAAAATGGAATTAGATCGAAGTCGGACTTGAGAAATGAGAAGATAGGCTTTAAAATCCGCGAGCACACTCTTAGACGTGTTCCATTTTTATTAGTCGTAGGCGACAAAGAAATGGAAGCAAACGAAGTAGCGGTGCGCTCTCGCAAGGGTGATGACCTCGGTAAATTCTCAATAGAAGGGTTTATGGAGTTGATTAATCAACAGGTCACATCTAAGCAATTAGATTAATTTCGTGGAGGAACGACATATTAAAGGCGCTAATAATAAGGCTCAAGGCGATAAAGCCAACATCAATGAAGAAATCACAGCGACAGAAGTTCGCTTAATTGGTAAAGAAGGTGAACAGCTAGGGATAGTATCTCTAGGAGAAGCTCAAACTCTCGCCGACCAAGCTAGTTTGGATCTAGTAGAGATAAGTCCGAACGCTGAGCCGCCTGTATGTAAGGTAATGGATTACGGAAAGTTCCTTTTCGAGAAGAGTAAAGCTCAAAAAGAGCAGAAGAAAAAACAAAAGCAAATTCAGGTCAAGGAGATTAAATTTCGCCCTGGCACTGATGAAGGCGACTACCAGGTAAAACTGCGCAACCTGCGTCGCTTTCTAGAAGGAGGTGATAAGGCCAAGGTAACGATTCGTTTTCGCGGACGTGAAATGGCCCACCAAGAGATCGGCATTGAACAACTAAAACGCGTGCGCGCGGATTTAGAAGACATTGCTAATTGCGAATCTTTCCCTCATAGAGTGGAAGGTCGTCAAATGATCATGGTGCTCGCCCCAATTAAGAAGTAGTAAAGGTTTACAAGTAACTAAGGACCGTAAAATCGGATCTGCACCTTAAGTTCACCTTGCTGCTATGTTGAAACAACGACCCCAGAGTAGTCATGCAATGCATGTCCTCAAGTGTGGTCTTAACAATGCGGAGTTTTAGCAATGCCTAAAATGAAATCCAATAGTGGAGCAGCCAAGCGTTTTAAAAAAACCGCTTCAGGTCGTTTCAAAAGTAAGCAGTCTCACTTGCGTCACATTTTGACCAAGAAGAGCTCTAAGCGTAAACGTCACTTGCGTGGCAAGAAATTAGCCCATTCAGCTGACACTGCGTTGATTCAACGCATGTTACCTTACGTTTAAAGCACAGGAGACTTAAAAATGGCAAGAGTAAAACGTGGTGTAGTTGCCCGTGCCCGTCATAAGAAGGTACTAAAGCAAGCCAAAGGTTATTACGGAGCTCGTAGTCGAGTTTATCGCGTTGCTGTCCAGGCAGTAACAAAAGCAGGTCAATATGCATACCGTGACCGTCGTCAGCGTAAGCGTCAATTCCGTCAATTATGGATTGCACGTATTAATGCTGCGGCACGTCAAAATGGCATGTCTTACAGCCGTTTCATTAACGGTCTGAAGAAAGCGTCTGTCGAAATCGATCGTAAGATCCTTGCTGACATCGCTGTGCATGATAAAGGCGCATTTACTGCATTGGTTGATGCAGCAAAAGGCGCATTGGCTTAATTTTTAACAATTAAGTTTAAGTTCTTTCGGGAAAAGGCGAACCAGGATGGTTCGCCTTTTTTCGTTTTGGCTGAATATAAATTGTACTGATTATTCGGGTTAATAATTAGATATGCACTTTATCGCTTAAAAAATCTCAAAGCAGGCTATTCAAACCTTGCCTTTTACTAGTACTTTATAAGATAATAAATGAAAATAATTCTCATTTGTGGTCAGTAAGTCATGTTGCAAAATACAGTGTGGGAACTTCCTACTAAAAAAACCGCCGAAATCGTTGGATTACAAAGTGGTCTTTCGGTTGCTATGAGTAATAGGCTTAAAGAAATGGGCTTTTGTGACGGTGAGATAATCGTATGTTTAAAGCAATGTCCATTTAACGGTCCAAAAGTTGTGGAATTGGGTGGTGCAATCTTGTCAATTGATAAAGAAATAGCGCAAAATATTAAAATTAAAATATAGCTCAATTTCGTCTAATTCGTTAGCTCGTTATTTTCTACTTTACTAAATTCTCACTAAACAGGTACCCGTAGTGTCTTCAACTGTTTCAGATAATATTAATAATGCTCAACAGAAAGTTGTTTTAATTGGACGACCAAATAGCGGTAAAAGCTTACTGTTCAACCAATTAACGGGATTGCAGCAAAAAGTGGCTAACTTTCCTGGCGTCACAGTAGAGCTGAAATCAGGTAAGATGAAAGATCTAACGATTGTAGATTTCCCTGGAACTTATTCACTACATAGTTTCTCTCAAGACGAGCAAGTGGCAGTAGATGCGATTTATAAAGCTCTCGATAGCGATGAAACTAGTTTAATTGTGTGTGTCTTAGATGCCTCTAGACTAGAGCGCAGCTTGGTATTTGGACTGCAAATTCAAGCTTTAGCAAAAAAGCACAACAAAGGTTTTGTATTTGTCATCAACATGATCGACGACGCATTGCGTTTTGGACATGAAATCGATGTGCAAGGTCTATCAACAGAGCTAGGCTCACCGGTTTTTGCATTATCTGCGAAAACATTGATTGGACTGTCTGAGTTTCAACAAGCGTTACCTGAACTAGTTGAAAAACACCAGAGCACGATACCGAAAATAGTAAATGATAATCATGATGACGTTATCAAGCGAAGCCGTCAGCTAGCTTATAAGTTCGGCATGAATGCCAACGTAGTGCTGAAACAACAGAACCAGATAGATCAATTTCTATTACATAATTGGTTAGGCGGTGTTGCTTTCATGGCAATTATGTTTTTGTTATTCCAAAGTATCTTTACTTGGGCAACACCACTTATGGACGCGGTTGAAAGTGGTATAGGAATCCTTGCCAGTTTTGTCAGTGAGATGCTGCCTGAAGGTATTTTTAATGACTTCTTAAATGACGCTATATTTGGTGGGGTAGGCTCTTTCTTAGTTTTTGTTCCACAAATTATGGTGTTAACCTTTATTATTGGGTTGTTAGAAGACAGTGGATATTTAGCCCGTGCGGCATTGATTTGTCATAAACCCTTAAGCTTCTTTGGTTTATCAGGTCGAAGTTTTATTCCTTACTTATCGGGACATGCCTGTGCCATCCCTGCAATAATGGCCGCTCGAACAATTGAGTCACCACGTAAGCGTCTAATTACGATGATGACCATTCCTTTAATGTCCTGTTCAGCTCGTTTGCCCGTGTATGCTTTATTAATCGCAGTATTTATCCCGCAAGTCCAATATCTTGGCGGATTGGTAAATACTCAAGGGATGGTGTTCTTTGGTCTTTACATGACTGGCATAGTGACGGCATTAATCGTAAGTTTTGTGATGGATAAAATGCATTTCGCCGACAGTGATAAAAGCGAAATGCCTTTTATCTTGGAGTTACCAAGTTATCGTTTGCCGCACTGGAAACCACTGATGTATCGCGTGCTAAATAGCGCTAAGTATTTTATTCGACGCGCAGCACCCGTGATTTTCATGGTTTCGGTGGGGATTTGGATTTTGGGGTATTTCCCTATTCATGAGGGCGGTTTAGAAAATTCATACTTAGGCCATATAGGTCATTTTATTGAGCCTTTATTTGAACCTCTTGGTATCGATTGGCGATATGGCGTGGCTATTTTGATGTCATTTCTTGCCCGTGAAGTATTTGTTGGTACCTTAGGAACATTGTTTGGTATTGAAGGGGCAGATGAGAATATTGCTGGCTTAGCTGCCAACATCCAAAACGATGGGCTAACCTTTGCCGCAGGCATGGGGCTGTTAATGTTTTACGTTATTGCACTGCAATGTGTTGCCACTGTTGCAACTATTAAAGCCGAAACTGGCAGTCAAAAGATCGCTTGGGGTTTAGTTGTGGGTTATGGAGCCCTCGCATATTTGATGGCGTTTATCGTATATAACATTTTCTAAAACTGTAAATTTACATTACCTCACAAAGTGACGCTTATTTAGTGAATCTTTGTGGGGTTTAGAAGTTAAAAAAGAGTCTGATCACCAGTCACTTATTAGTAACATTTTCCCATTCAAAACTCTTTCATTGCCCCAACGGGCTTCTCTGATGCATATTTACTTAGCATTTTTCAAAATTAATAAAAATTTGTTGATCAATCACAGCCAGACTCTAGCTATAAGGGGCTGATTTCGTGTAGAATTGCCGGTTCTTTTTTTGAAGTACCATTAGCAGGTTTGTGAAGATAGGCCTTTAATTTATTAAGTAAAATTCCAATTCGAGGAAGCTATGGATCTCGACGCCATAATTGAACAGGCACAAATTAAAATTAACGATGCACAAGATGCGGCAACATTAGACGCGGTGCGAGTAGAGTTTATGGGTAAAAAAGGTCATATGACCGATTTGCTTAAAGGACTTGGTAAGTTATCAGCTGAAGAGCGTCCAATTGCCGGACAAAAAATAAACTTAGCTAAGCAAAAGATTCAAGGGCTTATTTCAGTTCGCGGCGAATACTTGCGAGATGCTGAGCTGAACGCTAAATTAGCCGGTGAAACAATTGATGTCACTCTACCAGGCAGAACTGAAAATCTCGGCGGGCTGCACCCAGTAAGCAGAACTATACGCCGAATTGAAAGTTTCTTTGGAGAACTAGGTTTCACCGTGAAATCAGGGCCCGAAGTGGAAGACGGTTTCCATAATTTTGATGCTTTGAATATACCCGCTAATCATCCAGCTCGTGCTGATCATGATACCTTCTATTTTAATCCTGATGTAATGCTGCGTACGCAAACATCAGGTGTGCAAATTCGTACCATGGAAGTAGAAAAGCCACCGCTACGTATTATCTCTCCAGGTCGTGTATATCGTAATGATTACGATCAAACTCATACGCCTATGTTTCATCAGGTGGAAGGGTTAATGGTGGATAAAAATGTCAGTTTTGCGGAACTTAAAGGTGTACTTCATGACTTTTTAAATAATTTCTTTGAAGCCGATTTACAGGTGCGTTTCCGTCCTTCTTATTTTCCTTTTACAGAGCCTTCAGCGGAAGTTGATGTGATGGGACAAAACGGCAAATGGTTAGAAGTACTGGGTTGCGGCATGGTTCATCCAAATGTACTTAGAGCGGTTAACATAGACCCAGAAGAATACACTGGATTTGCTTTTGGCATGGGAGTCGAACGTCTTACCATGTTGCGTTACGGTGTGAACGATCTTCGTGCCTTTTTTGAGAACGATCTTCGTTTCCTCAAGCAGTTTAATTAAGGGGACTCGATAAAATGAAATTCAGTGAAAAGTGGTTGAGAGAGTGGGTTAATCCAGCAATATCAACACAACAATTATCAGAACAACTTAGTATGGCCGGTTTAGAAGTTGATGCAGTTGACCCGGTTGCAGGCGAGTTTTCAGGTGTATTAGTGGGCGAAGTTGTTGAGTGTGGACAACACCCTAATGCAGACAAGTTACGAGTGACAAAAATTAACATCGGAGAAGACGAGTTAATTGATATCGTTTGTGGTGCACCGAATTGTCGACAGGGCATCAAAGTTGCTGTAGCAACTGTTGGCGCTGTACTACCAGGTAACTTTAAAATTAAAAAGGCGAAATTACGAGGTGAGCCTTCGTTTGGTATGCTTTGTAGTTTTTCTGAGTTAGGTATTAGCGATGATCATGACGGTATTGTAGAGCTTCCTAGTGATGCGCCAATTGGTCAGGATATTCGTGACTATCTACAATTGGACGATGTCACTATTGAAGTCGATTTAACACCTAACCGAGCGGATTGCCTTGGTATCAGAGGGGTAGCGCGGGAAGTAGGTGTGTTGAATCAGGTTGAAGTGAACGCACCAAAAATAGAAAGCGTTGATAGTAAAATTGAGGATACTCGAGAAATCCAACTTGTCGCACCTGAAGCGTGCCCAAGATATTTAGGCCGGGTATTAAAAAACATAAACCTTGCAGCAAAGTCACCTTTGTGGATGCAAGAGAAACTTAGACGTAGCGGTATTCGTAGTATTGATCCCGTGGTAGACGTAACAAATTACGTTTTACTTGAACTGGGTCACCCAATGCACGCGTTTGATTTGGATAAATTGGATGGTGATATTGTTGTCCGTTTTGCCAGTGAAAATGAAAAATTAACGCTTCTGGATGGCAACGAAACTAAGCTAAAAACCAATACACTGGTGATTGCTGATCAACGTAAAGCATTAGCAATGGCTGGGATTTTCGGTGGTTTAGAATCCGGTGTCACAAATGAGTCTAAGAATATATTTTTAGAAAGTGCATTTTTTGCGCCTGACGCGATTATGGGCAAAGCCCGTCAATACGGTTTGCATACTGATGCATCACACCGCTACGAGCGTGGCGTAGATCCACAGCTACAAAGAGTGGCAATGGAGCGAGCGACCCAACTTCTTTTGGATATTGTTGGTGGTGAAGCTGGACCAATAACTGAGTCTGTTAGCCAAGAGCATCTTCCAACACAAAAGACTATTCAACTGCGAGCATCGCGTCTGACGCGTATTCTTGGAATCCATGTAGAAGACGCGAAGGTGACCGATATCCTAACTCGTTTAGGTTTAGACGTTAGCTTCTCCGATAATAAGTGGACGGTTGTTGTACCTGCTTATCGATTTGATATCAGCATCGAAGAAGATCTGATTGAAGAGATTGCCAGAGTCTATGGATACAATAGTATTCCAACAATAGCGCCTACTGCTAAGTTAAAAATGTCGGTCCATAAGGAACAAAACCTTACTTTAGACAGACTAAAACAAACGTTGGTAGAGCGAGATTACCAAGAAGCGATAACCTATTCATTCGTGGATCCTAAAGTGCAAAGTGCTTTATTCCCTGACGCCTTAGGTATGCAGTTGCCTCATCCTATTTCTGCTGATATGTCTGCAATGCGTGTTAGTTTGTGGACAGGACTATTGCAGTCTGTGTCTTACAATCAAAAACGTCAACAAAGTCGTGTCAGATTATTTGAAACAGGTTTGAGATTCGTACCTGATGAGAATGAGAAAACCGGTGTAAGACAAGAAGTTGTTGTTGGTGGTGTGATATGTGGTAATCGCAACAATGAACATTGGAATATGGAAGACCGTGCTGTTGACTTCTACGATGTTAAAGCGGATGTAGAAGCTTTGTTGCAAACTACAGCTAATCTTTCTGAGTTTAGTTTTAAAGCGGCCCAGCATTCAGCTCTTCACCCAGGCCAATGTGCACAAATTTATCGTGATCAAGAGTTGGTCGGATATGTCGGTGCTGTGCATCCTAAATTTACCAAAATATTGGGGTTAAACGGCAAAACGTTCGTTTTCGAGCTTGATTTCAATGCAATTGGAGGCAAAAAACTGCCATTAGCTGAAGAAATTTCCAAATTTCCTGCTAATAGACGTGACATTGCTATCGTTGTAGAGGAAGATAAAGTTGTAGGTGAAATAATTTCTTACATCGAAAAATTTGGCGGAAATCAACTAGTTGGCCTAAACTTATTCGATGTGTACAGAGGCAAGGGAATAGAGGCCGGTTATAAAAGCTTGGCAATCTCTCTTACTCTACAGGACCAAACAAGAACGCTTGAAGAAAATGATATTCAAGCGGTAGTTGAAGACATTCTGTCCCAGTTAGCAGAAAAGTTCGGGGCATCATTGAGGGATTGACTTTATGGCGTTAACCAAAGCTGAAATGGCTGAGCATTTGTTCGAAAAATTGGGAATTAATAAGCGGGATGCTAAAGATCTTGTTGAATCATTTTTTGAGGAAGTAAGAGAAGCACTTGAAGACGGAGAGCAAGTAAAATTGTCCGGCTTCGGTAACTTTGATTTACGTGAAAAAAATGAACGTCCTGGTAGAAACCCTAAAACCGGGGAAGATATTCCGATTAAAGCACGCAGAGTAGTGACCTTCAGACCAGGTCAAAAACTCAAAAGTCGTGTGGAAAATACGGAACCTTCAAACTCTTAAATCGAGTATTTCACACCCTTATTTTTATAAGGGTGTGAGACAGTTTCATTACCGGATAAACCTCCTAATAAGCTGGTTAAAATCTGGACTTTACTGAATCCGCTCACTTAATCTAAATAGTAATTTAAATGGCCAAAAAACTCTTACTGGTTGCAACGTTAATTGTTGCGGCAGTTATCGCCTTAACGCAGTTAAATCAACCTGAAACTGTTTTAAGCGCTGATTTACCTAATCATCCATCCCAGAATCAGTCGGATGATATTAAACAATACTCATACAAAGATATTTTAAACAATGATGAGTTTAAACTGGGGATGCAACAAGCTGTTGAAAATAATGACATTGAGCTTGCTAAAACGCTACAGGAAAAAGCCATTGAAATCGCAGTAGCCGCTAATTTGCCTGCCACTGAAGTATCCTTAATCTCTGGTGATAATGGATTGCGATTTATGCAGTTTTTAGCCAGTAGACAAATTTTTGTGAAAAAATTCCAACAACATTATCTTTCATTTCAAGATATCCAACAGTTGAAACTCGATTACCCAGAAGCGCAAGACTTGTTTGAGCGTTCAGATAATCTGATTGAAACTCGAGATAGTCAAATTCATGCATTAGCTGAACAGTTAGCAGGCGAGAGTGGGGATGTTGAATTGTATTTACAATTGGCTAAAGAACAGTGGATTGCCCGGCAATAAGCGCAGAAAACCATTGCTTAATTAGCGTGATGGAAGAATGCTAGTTAACTTTAAGATGCCAAGCGTTTTCTGATTGCCATTTTGAAATCCAATCCGGTATCTTTTCAGCTACCATGGGTTTAGCTATACCGTAACCTTGAGCTAGTTCGCAACCCAGTTTTACAAGGGCCTTTCCATGCTCAATGCTTTCTACACCTTCGGCGATCACTTTTCGTTGGAAAGCATTCGCTAAACCTACCACGCCTTGAACAATCGCTAAGTCATCAGTGTCCTCCAACATATCTCGTACAAAACTTTGATCTATTTTGATTAAATATGCTGGTAATCGTTTGAGATAGGTAAGTGAAGAGTATCCAGTGCCAAAGTCGTCAATCGCAAATCGGACGCCTAGTTCTTGGCATGTATTCATTGTTGTGGATACGAGGCTAGTATCGTGTAAAGCGCTGGTTTCAAGTATCTCCAGTTCTAATCGATTTGGATTGACTTCTGGGTGGGCGCTCAACAATGCAGCTAAACGAGTTGTGAAATTACTTTGTTGTAATTGATAAGCACTAATGTTCACACTTATCGGAATATCTAAGCCTATTTTTTGCCATTGGTGTATTTGCGACAAAGCGCTGTCGATAACCCATTCCCCCAATTTTAAACTAATTACATGACCTTCTATTAAAGGTAAGAATGCTAAAGGCGGTATCAAACCATTCACTCGGTGTTGCCAACGTATTAATGCTTCAGCTCCAATAACCTCACCGGTTCGCATGTTGACCTTTGGTTGATAATGCAGTACGAATTCGTCTTTTTGCAAAGCGATATGAACATTTTCAATACTTTCGCGTTGTGTGTTGAGTGCAATATCTTCTGCTGTATCAAACAAATGAAATCGATTTTTACCTGCTTGTTTGGCGATATACATAGCTTGGTCGGCATGACGAATGAGTTGATCGGAATCTACGTTATCGTGGGGATAAAGGGTGACGCCAATACTGGCTGAAACTTGCATCAACGCATCGCCTACATTTACAGGATCTGATGCCGCTTTCAAAAGACGTTTTAAAATCAGTTCAGTATCTTCAAATTTCTGTAAATCAACCATCACTGCAATAAATTCATCTCCTCCGATTCGAGCCAGAGTATCTCCCTCGCGCAAGGCTTCTTTCATACGTTGGGAAACGGCGATAAGCAGTTCATCTCCTACATTGTGTCCGTAGGTGTCATTGATGGCTTTGAAACCATCTAAATCCATAAATGCTACGGCTAACGATTGGTTGCGTCGTTCGCACTGCATGGTCGCTTGGCACAATCTATCTGCAAGTAATACGCGATTTGGAAGATTCGTCAAAGCATCATAGTGGGCAATACGTTCTAGTTGTCCTTGATATGCTTTCATTGGCGTAATATCGGTGGATAAAGATACGTAATGCTGAACATTGCCTGTGGAGTTTTTTACCGCACTAATGGTCACTAATTCTGGATATATGTCGCCATTTTTACGTTGACTCCAAATTTCGCCACGCCAATGACCTTGAGTTTCAATGGTTTCCCACATTTCATCGTAAAACTCCGTAGAGTGGCGATTAGAGCGCAAAATACTGGGCTCCTTTCCTTGCACATCCTGAAGTGTATATCCGGTTATGTGCGTAAATGCTTCGTTAATTTCAATAATTTTAACATTGGCATCGGTGATCATTATGCCTTCTTGGGCATGGGTAAATACGCTGGCTGCTCGTTCCAGCTTTTCTTCGGCTTGTTTTTTCTCAATGGCGATACTTGCCAAACTCGCGGTTTGCTCAATCAGCAAAAGATCTGCGTCAGTCGGTTGGTGTGGAGCATGATGATAAATGGCAAATGTACCTAGCACTGTTCCAGTAGTTGAACGTATGGGCTCTGACCAACATGCGCCTAATCCAGCTTCTTTTGCGAGTTCTTTATAGGCAGCCCAATATGGATGGCAATTAATATCATCTACTACCACTCGTTTGTTGGTAAACGCTGCGGTTCCACAAGAACCCACTCCAATACCTATCTCTATGCCGTTAATAGCGTCATTGTAAAATTGAGGTAGGCCATTTGCAGTGCCAATAACTAAATGTTTTTGTGATTCATCTAATAACAGAACACTACAAAGCATATTGGGATTTTCTTGTTCAACGACCTGTACTATAGCGTGTAGTATTTCGCGTAAAGGTTTACCTCGAGAAATCAGCTCTAACACGTGACGACTTGACTTGACCCGCAATTCAGCCTGTTTTCGTTGACTGATATCGTGAATGATACCGACTAAAAAATGTTTGCCCTGAGAGTCGGTAAATCGGTTTTTTTTAGTCAGTACGGTTTTTTCTTCGGCCCCCAATATTGTTAACGTTTCTTCGCATAGAATTTCATCCCCAGTTAGTAATACTTTTTTGTCGACGGCTAAAAAGTGTTGGCGTTCTTTTGCTGTTACTTTTTCTGCAAGGGTTTTACCCAAAGCTTCTTTTCTTGTTACCCCGAATATTTTACAAAATGCATCATTCACAAGTAACAATCTGCACTCTTCATCTTTAACGAAAATGGGATCTCCAGTGATATTGAAAGCAGCATTAAAATACTTTTCAATCTCACTGGGTTTTTCAAAAAATTTACTTAAAGAAGGTGCCTTTTTACTGTTTTTCGATGTCATGTTACAAACTCCTAGTCAGACAATTTTAACAAGAGATGCCTGTTTAGTTCTGCTGACCTGTATAACGATTTAACAATAGTTTTGGCTTCGATTGCTCAATTTGAATTTGATTTGAGTCGTTCTCAATAATTTCGAAGTGATATTGTCCGTGAGCATATTTATAAAGTTAAAAATAAATCGACAGGGTTTACGAATAATTGATTCTCTTTACAATTATAACTGCCATCGAAAATTTTGTAATTATACATTGGTTCTATAAAAATTAGCATAAGCGATAGGAAATAGATATTCTCGGATTCAACTTGATAGAAAAATCACGTTCGCGAGGTTGAGATTCAGGCGATTGAGGATACCTCTCTCAAGAGCAAGGGCATTAGTTCCATTAAGGTTTTTTAATTTACTTTATCTTTAAATCTTGGGGTAAATCGTCCTTAATAAATAGCCAAGCTAAAGCGGAAATTAGAAGACAAACACCGCAAATCACAAATAGTGAGTCTTTGTTGTCCACTTGATTTATATATTTTCCTATTCCTAAACTGGAAACTAATTGAGGGAGAACCACGGATAGATTAAATAAACCCATGAACAAGCCCATCTTTGCAGCATGTACTTTTTGCGACATTATTGCGAAAGGCAGGCTGATAGTTGCGGCCCATCCGATCCCTAAAAACGCCATCATTATATAAATACTTAATTTGCTTTCGCCAACTTGAGACAGCACAAAATATGCTAAAGACATCGATGCAATGCAGTAAGTATGTATTTTCACTCGGCCTAATTTTTTAGCCAATGGCTCTAACAATAACGCCGGTAAAATTGCTGAAACCACACTTAAAATAAGAAAGCCTGCGCTGATAACCTGACCTGTTTGGTTATCTGTTAATTCCGGTAGGTTCTGTTTAATAAAGCCAATAATATAGATAAACATCGACTGTACCCCCAGCCATGTGAACGCATGAGCGGCCAACACTTTTTTAAATCCCTGTTCACTGGTGCCATCGGGATTCTGGACTTCTTTACTGATGAGGGTTTTTAAAATTAATGCCAAGGTTATCACTAAGCAGATTGCTTCTATCCAATAGTGATGAATATCTATATTAGCGATTTTTACTGTAAACGCGTACACCGAGTAAAGAATAAACCCCCATAGCGGCTCAATCACTTTACAGCCATTCCAAAAACCTAATTTGGGGTGAGGAGTGGCAGATTCCGTTTGCTGTAAAGAACGGGATTCGGTAACAAACAGCGGTGGCAAAATAGACATCACTAATACTAAGCCAACGCCCACATAAATTAGCGCGTAATTATTCCAAAATGTACCTATCACATAGGCCAAAACACCGAATGAACCGGATACGGTTTGCATCCATGTATAGCCTTTAGTGCGCTCATGTCCTTTAGGAGTTACGTCCGCGATTATGGAGCGAGTAGGGTTGAAGCTTATGTTGATTGATAAATCTAGTGTCAACGCTATAAGAACGGCAATACCTAAAATGGCTTCAATATTGAGTGCAGCAGAAATAATACCGATATTGGGTAAAGCTAATAAACTTAAAGAGGCAAGTACACCACCAATGATGATAAATGGCCGTCTTCGGCCTCCCCAGAACCATATGTTATCGCTAATTGCGCCAACGACTACTTGCCCTAGGATCCCTGCAATTGGCCCTGCTGCCCAGACAAATCCAACATCGTGTAAATCTAAACCATACTGGGTTGTTAATATCCAACTTAACGCGGCTATTTGCACTGATAGTGCAAACCCCATAGCACTTGCTGGTAAACTAAGGAGGGTGTAAAAACCATTACTAAGATTTTTTTGTACCGCTAGCATACTATTCTCTTATTTTTATTATTTGAGATAAAACTCTGCTGTTAACATTATTGTAACCTAAGCGTTTGCTTTTGATAGAAACATACGTATGCAAAACTCAAAATAGCGGCATAACACAAGAAAAGTGATTTTCACTTTAGTTATGTCATTCATTCTTATATAGTTTTGTTCATCCAATTGAATTATTAATGAGAGCCCAATGGGACCAATAATGCTGGATGTCAGTGGGTATGAAATATCACCCGAAGAAAAAGACATCTTAGATCATCCGCTGGTAGGCGGAATCATACTATTTTCACGAAATTACCATGATCAGAAACAACTTAAAGAGTTGGTTAGTGAGCTACGAAAAAATGCGCGTAACGACCTGTTAATTGCTGTTGATCATGAAGGGGGCAGGGTACAACGCTTTCGTGAAGGTTTCAGTGCGATACCGGCAATGGGTAGCTTTTGTGCGGCTGACGCCAAGATCTCTGAGTTGATGCTGACACAAGCAAATACCTTTGGTTGGCTAATGGCTGCTGAGTTACTTGCATTTGATATCGATATTAGTTTTGCACCAGTTTTAGATATTCATGGCGTATCTGATGTCATCGGAAATCGCAGTTTTCATCAAGATCCAACACATATTGTCTCACTTGCCAGCGCCTTTATTCATGGCATGCACAGTGCTGGTATGAAGTGCACTGGAAAACATTTTCCAGGCCATGGCAATGTTAAGGAAGATTCACATATTGCAATGCCGGTAGATAAACGCAGTAAAGAACAGATATTTCAGCTTGATATGACTGTTTTTGATAAGTTACATCAACAAGGTTTGCTAGATGCGGTGATGCCAGCCCACGTTATCTATCCTGCGGTAGATGCTTTACCTGCTGGCTTTTCTCCTATTTGGGTTGGGCAAATTTTACGTCAACAACTTGGCTTTAACGGCGTAGTGTTCACTGATGATTTATCGATGCAAGGTGCGGTGCAATTGGGCTCAATCGTAGAGCGTGCGCAAGCCGGTTTAAATGCAGGCTGTGATATGACATTGGTGTGTAACAGTCCCAATGACGCAGCCCAAGTCATCGATGGTTTACCCAGTGATTACCAATCAACAGGGCGAGTGAAAAGTATGCGCAAGGGGCCTTTTCCAGGTTTTTCTGAGTTACAAAAAACGGCGAAATACCAAATGGCATTAAAAACCTTAGGTCAATTTAATGAAAGTTAATTATCCGGTTATTGGTGCTGCATTTGTTGTATCTATTGCAGTCTATGCGGGTTTATATTTTTCATTACAACAAAGCCACATTATTGCCATTACTGCATCTATAACCTTATTCATTGCTACTTTGTGGGTATCAGAGGCACTGCCAATTCCGGCAACATCACTTATTCCTTTTTTTGCTTTCCCTATGGCGGGGGTGATTACCCATAAAGACGCTGCATCTGCTCTGGGCAGCCATGTCATTTTATTATTGATGGGAGCATTCATGTTGTCTAAATCGTTAGAGCGATCTAACGTTCATAGCCGACTTGCACTATATATGTTGAGGATGACGGGCAGTCAAAGTCCGCGACGTTTAGTTCTTGGTTTTATGCTAACGGCAGCTATTCTAAGTATGTGGATTTCAAACACGGCCACAACCTTAATGTTGTTACCCATTGTATTAGCCATCGTTCCCCATATTAAACAACAAAAGATCGTTGTCGCCTTGTTGTTGGGAATTGCCTATTCCGCAAGTTTGGGAGGGGTAGGCACGCCGATTGGTACACCCCCTAATATTATTTTCATGAGTGTCTATTCAGAAGTACAAGGACATGAAATTGATTTCCTTCAATGGATGAAGACTGGGGTGCCTGTTGTAATAATCGCTATACCCTTGATGGCATTATGGTTAACTCGAGGCCTTAAGACCATGGATGATTGCCATTTACCTAAAGTAGGAAGCTGGCAGGTAGCCGAAAAACGCGTGTTAATTGTTTTTTCGATTGTTGCTCTGGCTTGGGTCTTAAGACCTTATTGGACAGATTGGTTTAATATGCCTTATGTTGGCGATAGCAGTATTGCCCTTTTTGGCGTTGTATTAATGTTCCTAGTTCCTAATGGCAACTTGGATAAACAAGGTAAAAAAGAAACGCTTTTGGATTGGCCCACAGCGAATGATATTCCATGGGGAATGTTACTGTTGTTTGCTGGCGGGATTTGTATTGCTAAAGCATTTTCCGCATCAGGATTGAGTGAGGTTATGGGCGGCTGGTTGAATGGTTTGTCACAATTGCCAGTTCCATTGTTGGTTCTGTCGGTGTGTCTTTTTGTGACATTTTTAACCGAGATAACCTCGAATACAGCTACGGCAACACTATTGATGCCTATTTTAGCTACCGCAGGAGTAGCTGCAGGCATAGATCCAGCATTATTGATGATGCCAGCTGCAATGAGTGCAAGTTGCGCATTTATGCTTCCGGTGGCCACAGCTCCCAATGCTATTGTTTATGGTACCGGAAAGTTCAGTATTAAAACCATGGCCAGAGAAGGAGTGATGCTAAATATTATTGCTGCTTTGGTCATCACGGGTGTAACTGTTTTTACTTTCTAAGTTAACCTGACTAAACCTTTATTTCGTCTATTACATAGTGGTGGTTGACGGCCCTGGCCAGTACAAATAAATAGTCAGATAAGCGATTCAGATATTGCAAGCACGCTTCAGGTACGGGGTAATTTGAAAGTAACCCAACCATGCGTCTTTCTGCTCTTCTGGTCACCGTTCGACATATTTGAGCTTGTGCAGCGACTGGATGACCACCTGGCAAAATAAAGTGGGTTTGAGGGGGGAGTTCAGCTTGCAAACTGTCAATATTGGTTTCTATTGCCTGCACATCTTTATCTGTTAAAGTTGCATTGGCTGAAATAGCGAAACCGATTTGAAACAGGTTTTTCTGAATATCCGTTAACAGCTCAGTTTGCGCAGTGATGACAGGGCACATAGTGTTGCTTATCAACATCCCTATATGCGCATTCAGCTCATCTAAAGTGCCGTAACATTCTAATACCTCATCACTCTTATCTAAACGAACCACTTTGTCTGCATAAATTTGGGTTTTACCGGTGTCACCTGTTTTAGTATATATTTTCAAGTTTATTGCTCTGTAGTTTTTTGCTTATCAAAAGAAGCGGGTAAATCATAACGTCTTATTTGAATAATCATTCCGAACATTGGATGGTCAAAATAGTGCACTTGATTACTAATCACACGACGTAATTGGTTAAACGGATAACTTTGTAAACGATCCGGTTTTGGTAACGATTCTTGTACCTGTTTTGCGGCCGCTTGTTCTCTAAGGTAAGCAGGAGAATCAAAGACGGGAGCACGAAAATCTATATTGCTATCGATATGCAGATACGGAGTACGCTGAATATAGCGTAAAAACACTTTTACCGTGCCATCTAGTTCCCAGATATCGTTCACATTAGTTGAAGTATTTATATCTTCAACTGAAGGCTCGTCGAGGATGTCAATAGTCGGCTCGTTAAATTCAAAATTTTCATTATTTAACGCTAGTTTTATTTGTTCAATTAAGTCTGCTTGCTGACTCGTTTGTGCAAGATCAATGGAGGTTAAATCAGCAGTGCTTAGATTGCTGTCTTGCTCTGTTAGTGATGATGTCAGCATATTGATTGAAGATGCGTCTAGATTTTCATCCGGAAGTCGATTTCCCGTTGAAGGATCATATTCTTTGCCGTAATTTTTGCCAGAAAATAGGTGAAGTGCAAGTCCATTATCTTGGCCAAAAAGCGTTTGTTGCCGCCATCCCATATGCAACAAAGTGGTTAATCCTCTCTGTCGGTTTATGTCTCTTGCCAGCTCATTTAATTGAAAACTGTCCGCAGACAATAATTGGGTATGGCGTAAACTGGGATCTTCAATATTACTGATTAGGGTAGGTACTTTTTCAATAAAAGGTTTAAGCGGTTTTTCATCAGGCAATCGACACAATAGTTTTTCTGGTAAATGTATCGGCTCTAACTGGAAATCTAATTGCCAAACATCCAAATAAGCTAAAGAGCCAGTGGCATTTGAGCCGTCTAACCCTGGGTTTGCAACCTCTTGGTTTGCATAAACCACAGTATCATTTGCAGTCTCGTCGCTGGAAAGTGTGAACTGAGTTTTATCAAATGCTTCGAATTGTCCAAAACTATCATCCATTATGATTTTTGAACTAATTTCTTGCTGTTGCTGCGAATCAGAGAAGCATAAGGGAAGACCAGTAAAAATTCCTTCTAAATCAGGATATAAATAGTCATACAAGTTTTCAAACCCGTGATTAGATGTTCCTTTTAGCAACTTGCCTGGAAATTTTTCAACAATGGATGCTGGGTCTATATTGCGTTTATAGATGATGACTTCAACGTCGAACCACCATTCTTTTTCTTGGCTATTGGCGACAAAACTCATCGACATAAAAAGCCAAGTTAAGATTACTAGACGCCCAGAAGATTTGCCTAGATTAAAACGCTTTTGTACAGAGAACAGATTTAGTTTACCTTTCATGCGGCTTTTACCTGACGGCTAAAATCATTCAGTAGGTTTTCGATAACGTCTATTCGGCTTTTGGCCGAATCATTGTTAATTATCACTTTCAATTTATCCGGACCTTCTAATTTAAACTTATTGGGTTTGGTTTGGATCATTCGGATAATGTATCCAGGTTCGATTTTGGTGGAGTCTGAAAATTCAATTACTGCGCCTTTTATTGTCGCATCAATTTTGTTAATACCAACAGATTTAGCTTGTAATTTTAATTCTGCGACTCGGACTAAATTTTTAGCCGCGTCAGGTAATAAGCCAAACCGATCAATTAATTCAATTTGAAATTCTTTTATTTCAGTTAGATTTGTACATCCTGCCAGCTTTTTGTACAAGGATAAACGGGTATTTACGTCACCGATATAATCCTCAGGTAACAATGCGGGGATGCGTAAATCTATTTCAGTGTGAGCTGATAGAGCATCATCTAAGGATGGTTCTTTGCCAGCCTTCAGCGCTTCTACCGCTTGTTCTAACATATCCATATATAACGAGAATCCAACAGTGGCGATTTGTCCAGACTGATCGTCGCCTAATAACTCGCCTGCGCCGCGAATTTCTAGATCGTGGGTGGCTAACGCAAATCCAGCCCCCAGATCTTCTAAATTCGCAATGGCGTCTAAGCGCTTTTGAGCGTCCTTTGTCATACGTTTAGGTGGTGGAGTAAGCAAATATGCATAGGCTTGGTGATGGGAGCGGCCCACACGTCCACGTAATTGGTGCAATTGGGCTAATCCTAGATGATCGGCCCTATCCATTATAATCGTATTTGCTGATGGCACATCTATACCGGTTTCAATAATGGTGGTGCACACCAATACATTGAAGCGTTGATGATAAAATTCACTCATTACTCGCTCAAGTTCACGTTCTCGCATCTGGCCATGACCAATTGCAATACGAGCTTCTGGTACTATTTCTGCAATTTCAGCTGCTGTTTTTTCAATCGTATCCACTTCGTTATGAAGGAAGTAGACCTGACCACCGCGCAAAATTTCGCGCATTATTGCTTCTCGTAATAATTCTTTACTACGCTGATGTACAAAGGTTTTGATAGCCAAACGTTTAGCAGGGGGAGTGGCAATAATGGATAAATCGCGCATACCACTCAATGCCATATTTAATGTTCTGGGTATTGGTGTCGCTGTGAGAGTTAAAATATCCACGTCAGATCTTAAGGCTTTAAATTTCTCTTTCTGACGTACTCCAAACCTGTGCTCTTCATCGATGATAACTAACCCTAAATCACTAAACTTCAAATCATCTTGCAATAACTTATGAGTGCCTACAACAATATCTACTTTGCCATTACCGATGCCTTCAATCACTTGTTTTTGGTCTTTACCGGTTACAAAACGCGAAAGCACCTCTATTCTGAAAGGACAGTTAGCAAATCGATCTTTAAAATTCTCAAAATGCTGTTGCGCTAACAAGGTTGTGGGCACAAGAATGGCGACTTGTTTGCCTTGATTCGCAGCTAAAAAAGCGGCTCGCATCGCTACTTCAGTTTTACCAAAGCCGACATCACCACAAACAAGCCGATCCATTGCGTTAGGACTGCCCATATCTTGAATAACAGCATTAATGGCTTGCAATTGGTCATCTGTTTCTTCAAAAGGGAAACTGTCAGCAAAAGATTGGTATTCTGGCCAGTCAATTTTATAGGCGAAGCCTGGTTTAGCGGCCCTTCGTGCATACACATCCAATAACTGCGCTGCCACATCTCGTACTTTTTCTGCTGCTTTTTTGCGTGCTTTACTCCACGCATCGGAGCCTAAGTTATGCAATGGTGCATGGTCTAAATCACCACCACTATAGCGACTGATTAGATGCAATGAAGCCACAGGCACATAAAGTTTGGCTTCTTTAGCGTATTGAATGGTCAAATATTCTGTGGTCAATCCGCCAGCATCAAGGGTTTGTAAGCCTAAGAAGCGTCCTACACCGTGTTCTAAATGAACCACAGGTTGGCCTTGCGTCAATTCAGCAAGGTTACGAATAATCGCACTTTCATCGGTAGCTTGACGTTTTTCACGTAAGCGGCGTTGACTAACTTTATGCCCTAACAATTGAGTTTCGGTGATAAAGGCTAGTTCGCCGTCAGCTTCCAATAACTGAAAACTGTGTTCTGCCAAACCTATCGCGATGCCAATAGGTTCATGACTGGCCAAAAAAGCATGAATATTTTCAAACGCTTTTACGGGAATTTGTGCTTTATGTAAAAGATCTAAAAGGCTTTCTCTTCGCCCTTGAGATTCTGCACAAAAAAGCACTTTTTGTCCTTTTTCTTGCCAGTTTTTAACGGATTCTTTTATGCTCGTCCAGGGCACTTTATTTTGATGCTTAATGGCTATTTCGCCAATATCATCGGTGGCTAAATTAATCCTTCCTGCTTTTTCTTCTAACTTTTGTCTTGAAAGATTTATTCGTGGCCATTGTTTGAAACCTGCAAAAAGCTCTTCGTAGCGTTGGAATATCTGTTGCGGCGGTAATAAGGGACGCGCTGGATTGTAACGGTGCTGTTCATAGCGTTCGTTAAGGTCGGCCCAGTAGAAATCGCAAGCAGATGACAAATCACCGTAAGTCATGATTAAGGTGTTTGGGTGCAAGTAATCGAATAACGTGGCTGTATCATCAAAAAATAACGGTAAATAGTATTCAATACCACCAGGCATAATGCCTTTGCCTACTTGATAGTAGATTGAATCTTTGCTGTTATTTGCTTCAAAGGTATCTAAATAATTTTCACGAAAGCGTTTTAACGCATCTTTATCTGTCGGGAACTCTCTAGCAGGCAATAAATTAATGCCCTCTACTTTATCGCCAGAGCGTTGATTGTCCGGATCGAAGTGACGAATCGAATCTACCTCATCATCGAACATGTCTATTCTAAAGGGTTCATTGCTGCCCATGGGAAACAAGTCAATAATGCTGCCGCGAATACTAAATTCACCATGCCCCATTACTTGATTAACGTGTTGATAACCTGATTTATTTAGATTGAGTCTAAACTCGTCAATATCTAAGGTCTGTCCGGTTTTTAATATCAATAGATAACGCCCGAGAAAATCCACGGGCGGCATTCTGAGCAATAAGGTGTTCACCGGCACAATAAAAATGCAGCGTTTATTTTGAGTCAGTTCAAACAATGTTTCTAAACGCTGAGAAATAATATCTTGGTGTGGAGAAAAATTATCGTACGGTAAGGTTTCCCAATCGGGTAGTAATTTAACGTCTAATTCATCATCGCCAGCACCGGCAAGAAAAAAATGTAGCTCTTTTTCTAGTTTTAAAGCCGTAGGAGTGTCTGCTGTCACCAATAGGGTAGAACCGGGGTTTCGTTTCGCTCCGTTAGCAATTGCTAGGGATAAACTACTGCCATGCATATTGCCCCATTGGATAATATTGCCGGCTTTTTGAGGTAACTCAGGGGTAAAAATACTTGTTATCATTAATTTGAATCATTGTTTTGTTGTTTCGAGCGGGCGCGAAGCTGTAATGTCTGCATATGTAAACTAGCTCTAACCAGTAATTCTTGGTCTTCTTCGCGGATACGACTAAAAAGTAGATAAATATGGTAATCATCACCAACAGGCTCTGCTTTGATTACTTCTGAATAACAGTAAACAGCGGCGGATTCTTCGGTTAAAAATATTTTAAGTTCAACTAAAGTCCCTTCTGCTAAAGGCGCATTGCGTTTTAATATAATACCTCCGCCACCAAATTCTACTGACACATAGCGGTGTTGCGGATCATCTTGTTGCTGCAGAATATAGGACATCATCAAATCTAATTTTTTGTTTTGATGATTTAGAAAGTCAGTTAAATCTTTCGCGTGTTCGCTGAGGTTGCGCAGCGGTCTAAGCGCTTGGGTGTCAATATTTGACATCTCTGCTGCAATTTTAAACGCATAGGGCATTTGACTCACTAATTCATCTAAACTTGGAAGTTGAAATCCGCCATTTACTGGGGTCATATTCACACTGAGCTGATGCTTTATGGTAAAAAACTCATGAAATTGAGCCATTTTTTGTTCCAAACTAATTGGATCCATGGTTTCCCCGTTTGATTAGGTTTCAACGCCATTATGGCAATTATTAAATTCTTTCAATTAAACCACAAAGACTCAGTAAGTCTTTGATTGTAGTTTAACAAAGTGATGCTATTTTGTTTCTTGTTTAGCTGATCTCAAACACGTATTATGCCAGTTTATCGTCCACAATGAATAGCCAAAGGGTAATTATTGTGTTCAATAGATATTGGTTTAATTAATTCCCCAAAAGGCTTAATACTCATATATGTCTTATCCAGTTTCCACTTTTATCGGCCTTAGATACGCAAGAGCCAGTAAAAGTAGTCATTTTATTGCCTTCATTAACTTATTTTCAGTGGT
This sequence comes from Aliiglaciecola lipolytica, assembly GCF_018860635.1. GTDB lineage: Bacteria > Pseudomonadota > Gammaproteobacteria > Enterobacterales > Alteromonadaceae > Aliiglaciecola > Aliiglaciecola lipolytica_A. The sequence goes on along the minus strand of NZ_JAHKPT010000010.1, from coordinate 36,342 downwards.
AGGAATCGCGCTAGGGTTAATTGCGCTAATCACCGTGTCTTCGGTAATGAACGGTTTTGAATTGCAGTTGAAAAATCGCATGTTAGGAATTACCCCTCACATAGTGGCAGATACCCGTGCGTCAACTCCTACTGAAATACAACAGTTGGCTGAAATTGAAGGTGTTGAGTCCATAACATCTATTATTGAAAGTGAAGGTATAGTGCAATCACGCCGAGGGATACAAGGAGTGCTACTGCATGGAGTAGACGCTGAATTTATGCAACAGCATTCTATTGTCGCTGAAAATATGATTTTTGGGCAGTTTAGTCAATTAAAGACGGGCCAATACAATATTATCATGGGCAGAGCTTTAGCCAGCAAATTGAGTATTCGCCCTGGTGATCAGATACGTTTGATATCGGCAGGAGCAAGTTCATATTCTCCAATGGGAAGAATGCCTAGTCAGCGGTTGTTTAGTGTCGTTGGACTGTTTGATTTGGCCTCACAATTGGACGATAAAGTGGTGTATATCGATATTCAAGATAATGCCAAACTATTGCGCAAATCAGTGGATAAATTGCAACAAACTCGTTTATTTCTAGATGATGCTTTTCAATATCAAAAAGTTGAGCAACAAATTGATCTGCCAACGGTTGATTGGAGGGTTCGACAAGGGCCCTTATTTGACGCCGTAAAAATGGAAAAAAACATGATGTCATTGATGTTGTTGCTAATTATTGCAGTGGCTGCATTTAACATAGTTTCAGCACTTGTGATGGTGGTCACAGAGAAAAGGGGAGATATCGCTATTTTGCGTACCCAAGGAATGCGCGGAACTAGCATCATTACTATCTTTTTGATCAATGGGTTGTACAACGGTATTAAAGGTACGGTCATCGGTTTGATTTGTGGGATCCTGTTGGTGACACAATTAAATACTATTTTAAACATTTTAGGGATGCCGATAGCTGTGGGGGATGGGCAAGGTTTGCCAGTTGATATTCGATGGCAGCAAATCGTTTCTCTGGTATTGCTATCCATTGGTTTATGTTTTGTTGCTACCCTTTATCCGGCATATAAAGCGTTAAGGGTGCAACCCGCTGAGGCACTGAAATACGAGTAAGGTATAAATTGAATTGGATTTCTCAACACTTTATCGAATGCTTTCGCTATAATTGGCAAAACATAGAAAAATCATATTCAAAAACACATAGGTTTTAACAGAAGTGCTTTTTGAGTATTTGTAAATTAAGGTTAATTAATGCAAAAAACGTATATTACTGCACAGAAATTGTTGGAAGACTCTTTTCGTTTGGCTGCAAAGGTGTATCAAGACGGATTTCGTCCGCAATTTATTGTAGGTATTTGGCGAGGGGGAGCTCCCATAGGTATCGCCGTTCAAGAATATTTTGATTATAAAAAAGTTGAAACAGACCATATTGCGGTGCGCACATCGTCATATTATGGAATCGATAAACAATCTAAAGAAATCAAGGTACATGGACTGCATTACTTGATTGAAAATGCTAATGCTAGCGATGGCTTACTGATTGTGGATGACGTTTTTGATTCTGGGCGCAGTGTAAATGCGCTAATAGAACAAATTAAAAAGCTTTCTAGGCTGAATATGCCAGAAGATATTCGTGTTGCTTGTCCGTATTACAAACCGGAAAATAACAAAACTCAAATGGTACCTGATTACTTTATTCACGAAAGTGATGAATGGTTGGTTTTCCCGCATGAAATCTCAGGACTGACTCCTGATGAGATCATTGAAGGCAAAACTGATTTGAAGAATGTTCACGACATATTGTTCGACAAATAAGTCGAAATTATATTTAAAAGGGCGGATAAATGTATCCGCCCTTTTTTAATCCTACTGAATTATTTACCTAGTAAGTAATGTTTATCATAAAAAGTATACACCCAGGTTGGTTTATAAATAACCAATATGGTCATTGTCCAACCATTGAGCATACCTTCAGACATTAGTAATAAAGGAATTAACAGTAAGTAAGAGTCATAAAGTGTGTCTGCGTCATAAATGCCATCCACATAATAATAGCCAGATAGTAGCAACATTTTTACAGCGATCATCGCCGCGCCAGCAATAAATGAACAGACAAACACATAGACAAAAAAGTGCCTAGGTAATTTGTGAAACGAAAAGTTATAAATCAAATAACTGGTGACAATGGGAATACTGATCCCCAATACACCATTGATTCCAAACATCTGCCAACTATCGTATCCGGCTACGGTAGACACTAGCAGGGTACAAAACCCTGCTAATAAAGCCCAACGCAAGCCTAACAGCAAGGTCATTGCTGTGAGCCACAAAAAATGTACATCCAATCCTGGCTCTACGCCTACACGGAAAAGCCATAAACCGAATACTGAAACGGACGAGCCCAGCACTAAATGTTGGAGCTTTTTATTGTGCTTAAATTGAACAAAAGATACTCGTGTTAGAACAAACACTATACCGAGTAAATAGATCAGCCATGCTGAGATTTGAAGGAAAGTTAATTCAAACATTTAAAACTCGTAAGTTGCCCAAATAGGTGCATGATCAGAAGGCTTTTCAATTCCTCTAAGTTCATAGTCGATTCCCGCTTCTTTTAGGTTTTCGTGTAACTTAGATGTGGATAAAATTAAATCTATGCGTAAACCACGATTATCATTGAATCCCTTAGAACGATAGTCAAACCAGCTATATTGCTCGCCGCCGTCAGGGTTTAATGTTCTGAAGCCATCCTCGAAACCCCAGTCAAACAGTGTATTTAACCATTCACGCTCCTCAGGTAAGAAGCTACATTTTTTCGTTCTTAACCAACGTTTACGGTTTTCTTCACCAATTCCTATATCCAAATCTGTATGCGAAATATTCACATCGCCCATGACAATGACATTTTCATCAGGTGAGTGATTATCATTTAAGTAACCCATTAAATCTTGGTAAAATTTACGTTTTGCTGGGTATTTGGTCTCGTGGGTTTGATTTTCACCTTGCGGGAAGTATCCATTCAGTACTCGCACACTTTCGCCGTTGGGTAATGGGTATGTCACCATAATCATTCGTCGTTGCGCTTCTTCATCATCTGTAGGGAATCCGTACTGCACGTCGCTAGGCTGTTCTTTACACAACATTGCCACACCGTAATGACCTTTTTGTCCGTGAAAATAAACGTGATACCCCATAGCGGCAACATCCTCTAAAGGAAATTGATCGTTATGCACCTTTATTTCCTGTAGTCCAATAACATCTGGTTGATGTTTTTCGATAAGCGCTTGCAATTGATGCAGCCTCGCTCGAATACCGTTTATATTAAATGATATAAATTTCATGTTTTTCTCATCGACTAAATTTTGCCGGTGATTCTAACAAACAAAGCTACTTAGTTGAAAATAAAGATAATCAGTAGTTTCGATAAAGCTGATATTTGTGTTTGCTGGAACTGGATTAAACGCGCTACCATGATCCTAATAAACATGAAAAAGTAAGGAAGAGGGTGTTGAGTGCTGCATTTAATTCAGTCAAATAAAATGGAAGTGTTACAGGCTGATTTGTTAGACAAGTTATCACCAAAGCCTTCTCAAAATTCACCTCAAGCACAAGGCAATTTGTCGGCGTTACTCGTCCCAGAAACTATTATTGTGCAAAGTCCAGGAATGGCGCAATGGATTAAAATTGCCATTGCCGAAACCTTAGGGGTAGCAGCCAACATCGAATTTCCACTGCCATCAAGCTATATTTGGCAGCAATATAAATACTTTTTTAATGATTTACCTGAAACTTCTGCATTCACTAAGCCTAATATGGTTTGGAAGTTAATGAGTATTCTCGAGGGCTTTTTAGACACGCCTGAATTTACTGAGATAAAGCTATATCTCAACGGGGACCGCGAGTTAAAGTTCTATCAGCTATGTCAAAAAATTGCAGATGTGTTCGATCAATATCAAGTCTATCGTCCTGAGTGGATTAATCTTTGGGAAACGGGTGAAAATAGCGTTGATGGTAGACTCATCACGTCACATCTTTGGCAACCAATATTATGGCGAGCGCTGGTGGCGCAGACTCGTAAACTGGGCGAATCTGTCTATCATCGAGCGAACTTGCATGCCCAGTTACTGCAAAAAATAGCAGAAAGTGAGCCGGCTAGGGGGCAAAAACCGCTATACGTATTTGGCATTTCTACTTTGCCACAGCAGCAATTAGACGTATTTGAAGCATTGGCTGCGCATCGCGATGTATTTTTATTCTGGTGTAACCCGAGTCAACACTTCTGGGGTGACATTGTGGATGAAAATACCTTGAGCCGACATAAATTAAAAGAAGGCGATACCCAATCTGAGCGCAGTGCATTGTTCGACGTTGGCAATCCTTTATTGGCGAGTTGGGGGAAACCAGGGCGTGATTACTTGGAAATGCTGTTGGCTAGCAGTGCAGAATCGAGTGATATATTTGTCGAGGTGCAACCTGATACGCTATTAAGTTGGTTACAACATGAAATGTATGAGTTAACAATGCGCGATACTCAACCGCCGTTGTCAGCCGATGAACTGTTAACCAATGGTGTGGAATTTCCAAAAATAGAGATATCAGAAGATGACAAATCGGTGCAAATTCATAGTTGTCACTCGAAAGTCAGAGAATTGGAAGTGTTACATGATCATTTGCTGAGCCATTTCTCGCAAGATGCACAACTAAAGCCGTCAGATATAGTGGTGATGATGCCCGATGTCGCAGCCTATGCACCCTATATCGATGGGGTGTTTGGTAGTGCGGAGTCGGATCTCTTTATTCCTTATGGAATTTCAGACCGTAATGCAGCGCAAGAATCACATATTATTGAAAGCTTTATTAATCTACTCAATTTACATCAGAGTCGAATAAGCCTATCTGAAATTTTAGTATTTTTAGAAATCCCCGCAATTCAAAAATGCTTTGATATTTCTGCCAGCGAATACGAAGATATTCGAGATTGGTTAATTGAAGTTGGTTTTCGTTGGGGATTAAGCGGCGATGATAAAACTCGTTGGGCAGTACCTGAAGAATCTCAGAATACGCTAATTTTTGCGCTCGAACGATTGTTATCTGGCTACGCCATGAGCGGTGAATTTTTGTTCACAGGTAGAGTGTCTGAAAATCTTCCAATTGCCCCCTATAAAGATATCGAAGGGCAAAGAGCTATTGCGTTAGGTAAGTTGTACCAATTTGCTTTGCTTCTGCAAAATGTGCTGAAATTTTGCTTACAAAGCGACACTTTAGATAACAAGGTACAACAAAGTTTGTCGTTCATAGAATTAATTTATTCAGTTGATGAAAACGAACAAGTCTATTTAAACCAATTGCGTCAAGCATTGGAAAGTATGCAAGATCATATAAACCAGTTTAATCAAGACGTTTGTCAGGACGTATTTGTTGCGGAATTGACACAGCGCTTGCAAGACAAAGGAGTAGGGCAGCGGTTTTTAGCCGGTAAAGTTAATTTTTGTACTTTAATGCCGATGCGCAGTATTCCCTTCAAAATAGTTTGTTTGTTGGGGATGAATGACCAGGACTACCCGCGGCAGACTGTGCCAATTGGCTTCGATTTAATGCGTGAAACCCAGAATCGCAGAGGCGATCGCTCCCGCAGAATGGATGATCGTTATCTATTTTTAGAAGCCATTTTATCAGCACGTAAAGAGTTATATGTCAGCTTTCTTGGTAATAGTAGTCGTGATAATTCAGAGCGTAATCCGTCTATTTTAGTAACCGAATTATTGGATTACTGCCAACAGGTATTTTGTGTAGCCGACACATTAAGCCTGCCGGTTGAACAGACCCAGCAACAACTAAGCAAGCATTTAATGCAACCCCATGGACTGCAGCCATTTTCAAAACAGTATTTTGATAAATCCAACAATTTACAGAGTTATCAACCAATTTGGTTAAAAGTACTGAATGCACAAATGTCTGAAAATCTAGATGCCCATTTTTTTACTGAAACCTTGCCAAGTCAACTGGAAGATAATGAACTCATTGTAGAATTGAACGATTTAATCGCCTTTTTCCAGAATCCGCCCAAATTTTTCTTTCGCCAACGTTGGCGCACCAGTTTGTCACTTTACTTTAATGAGTTAGTCGATGAAGAACCTTTTGATATAGATTCATTAACTCGGTTTCAATTAAACGACACTATTTTAGATAGTATGTTAAAACTTCAAATGGACGAAGAAGCCTTCCAACAACAGTTCTATCAGGATTATTTGGCACAAGGCAAGTTGCCCACCGGTGCTGCTGGCCCATTAAGTTTCAATCAAATTTGGCGCTCATCTGAGAGTCTACGTAATCAATTGATAGAGAATATTAAAGCCAAAAAAGCAAGCTTGGTAGAGGTTGACCAAGTCCTAGAAAACGGCTCTATACAAGGTTGGCTAAAACAGATCTACGGTACAGATTTAGTGTTATATCGAGCCGGTAAAATACGTGGTAAAGATATGATTGAATTATGGTTGAAATGGCTATGTTATTGCGCATCATCGGAGCGAAAAAGTGGTGTCGCTCGATATCTTAATATTGAGAAACCATTAGAATTGACTGTTGTACCTCAAGCCCAAGCAATAGAATATTTAAATATTCTATTCGATGTATTTGCCTCTGGTCTTAATAAACCCCCTTTGTTTTTTGCCAATAGCGCAAAAAAATGGCTGGAAACTCAAGATATAGATAAAACCTTAGCTGAGTTTAATGGCACTATTTTTAGCTCAGGAGAAGGTCAAGAGACCAATATTCATCGGGTGTGCCCTGATTTGTCAGCTAACTTTGCCGAATTTAAACAATTGAGCGAAATGGTTTTTGCGCCAATATTCGATTATAAGGTATCTAAATGAAGCAACTTGATACCTACAGCTACCCACTTTTAGGCGCTTCGCTAATCGAAGCTAGCGCCGGCACAGGTAAGACTTACACCATTGTTAATTTGTATTTACGCTTGTTGCTTGGGCATCAAAGTGAGGGCTTGAATTTAACTAAATCCGACCAGCGTCAAGGGTTGGGAGTAGAACAAATTTTAGTTGTGACCTTTACAAATGCAGCCACGGCAGAGCTAAAACAACGAATTCAACGACGTTTGCACAGTGCTTATTTGGACTTTTATCAAGGCCACAGTAGCGATGGTTTTATTCAAAAGTTAATCGATGATACGGCTGATATGGCTCTGGCTTGCGAAACCTTGCTGTTGGCCTCACGACAAATGGACGAAGCAGCAATTTTTACTATTCACGGCTTTAGTCAACGGATGTTGTCTGAACACGCATTTGCCAGTGGCAGTGTTTTTGACGAACAGCTAGAGTTAGATCAATCAACTTGGATTCAACAAGCAGTAGAAGATTTTTGGCGCAGTGAAATCGTGCCTTTGCCGGAAACTATGGTTCAGTATGTGCGTAGTATTTGGTCAGGCCCCGAACCTTTAATAAAGTCGCTGAGGGGGATTTTAGAGCGGGAATTCATTCCCAGTAAACAGCTTACGTTGAGCCATGCGAATCAATTATTAGAACAACTAATCGACAGTACAAACAGCCTAAAAAGCTGGTGGCTGCAGCATAATGTGTCGGCCCAATTGCAACAAGCTAAGCTCAAGGGCAATACTAAACTGGGTAAGCCAGATATCTACCGGGTAATGGATGATTTCTGTCAAAGTGATTCAGTTATCTGCCCGTTTGATAAAGGTTGGATCGACTTTTTTCCTGAAAAAGTGGAAAAAGCACGTTCTAAAACCAGTCCAGATTTAAGCGATTTAAATTTTAAGCGTTTTGAATTAACAGAGATGTTACGACATTCATTTGTGACAGCACTGCGTAATGCAGTTCAAAACACGGCACTTTTGCAAGTACGGAAAAATCTAGAAGCGTTTAAAGCGCGCACCAGCAAATTGTCACCCAATGATTTGCTAACTCGTTTAAATGATGGCTTGATAGGAGAAAATGGCAAAACCTTAGCCGATCTGATCCGCAAACAATATCCAGCCGCAATGATTGATGAGTTTCAAGATACCGATCATTGCCAATTGAATGTGTTTAGCCAAGTTTATCCACTGCAAGAAAATCCTGATTTATCCTATTCGTTAATCATGATTGGTGATCCTAAACAGGCTATTTATGGTTTTCGTGGTGCTGACATATACACCTATATTCAAGCTAAGCAGCAAATCGGCAATGAAAAGCAGTTTACGTTAGCGACAAACTGGCGCTCACAGCAATCTTTGGTCGAAGCGGTAAACCAATTGTTTGCAAAAAGCGATAAGGGCTTTTTGTTTGAACAAGCGATTCCATTTTTTCCCGTAGAGGCTGCATCTAAGTCCACTTTTTTGGAAGCGAATGAAAATCGGTATGCCAGTTTAAATTTCTATCATCTACATGGTGCTAAAGATGTTATTGGGAATAAAGATGCAAAGACTGATTTGGCCGGCCATACGGCAAATATTATTGTTGACCTATTGCAGCACGGTCAATTAAATGTACAAACAGAATTAGAGCAACTAAAACGCGACGTTGTAGCCAAAGATTGCTGTGTACTCGTTAGAGATCGTAATGAAGCAAACTTAATCAAGCAGGCATTGGCATCTCGAGGTGTAGACAGTGTGTTTTTGGTTCGCCATAGCGTGTACGCCACAGAAACAGCCATGGACTTGTATCGTGTACTAGATGCATTGGTCAACCCTTCTGACGAAAGGCGGATTAAAGCGGCATTGACCAGTGAACTAATGTGCTTCAATAGCGTAGAGTTGGATCAGTTATTTACCAGTGAATCAGCTTGGCAGCAAATAGTCGAGCTGTTTGTTACTTGGCAGCAACACTGGCAACGCTTTGGTATTATGATGGCGCTCAATCGAGTTATGCAGCATTTTCACGTGTTTACTGGATTAATGACGCATTTTAGCGATGGCATGCGACGTTTAACTGATCTAAGGCATTTAGTTGAAATGTTGCAGCAACAAAGTGTTATCACTCCAGGTGATAATCAATTGTTGTATTGGTTGGGGCATCAAATACAGCAGCCAGATCATAATAATGAAGCCCATCAACTACGTTTAGAAACCGACGGCAATTTAGTTCAAATTATTACCATTCATGCATCCAAGGGGCTAGAGTTTCCCTATGTCTTTGTGCCTTTCGGGTGTTCTTATAAACCCGCATCGGAAGCGCTATTTCATGATCAAGATTTTCACTTGACCATGGATTTTGAAAACACTCCTGAAAATTTAGAAAAAGCAGATTTTGAACGTTTAGCCGAAGATACAAGGTTGTTATATGTGGCACTTACTCGCGCTGTTTACAACTGTTTTGTTGGGATTTGGAATCCTGCTTTGGGAAAAAGCCAATCTGTTTCTGGATTATTTCACACTGCTTTAGGGAAATTGCTTTCGCTAGAAAATATTGAACCAACCAATAGTTTTATCGGTCAGCGAATTCAGAGCTTGGCAGAGTATGGTGATATCGGATACACCGCAGTGCATATTGAACCGGAGATATTACCGTACCGACCTGATAAATTAACTTTAGATACTTCCTTGGCAGTCAATATCATTGAAACGCCAATCGATGCTAACTGGCGGATAACGAGCTATTCTGCGATTGCTCGCAATCAATTTCATGTTGAGCATGAGCAACCTGGTACCGACGAAAGCGAAACCATAAATCAACTCGATTCAACTTTTTCAGCCCAAGAGGTGGAAGTGGAACTCGATTCTGCGCAAGATAATTTAAGTCGATTTGAGTTTACTCGAGGCGCGCAAGCCGGTTCTTTCCTACACGGCGTGTTAGAAAATATTGATTTTCAACAGCCTAGCCAGCTTTCTCAAGTGATTGAACAGCAACGCAGTTGGTTTGGTATTGATGAGCAGTGGAATGCAACAGTGGAAATCTGGCTAAAAGACGTGCTAAACACCAGTATTGTGCTCACTCATAGCAAAAATACTAACACGACTTTTACCTTGGCATCGTTAACCAAGGACCAAGTTTGTCCTGAAATGGAGTTCCATCTACCTTTAAATTCGGTGCAAGCAGCACCTTTTAATCAATTGATTAATAAGGTTTTTAAAACCAGTAAAAGGCAATATCAATTTACCCAATTGCACGGCATGCTAAAAGGCTATATCGACTTAACGTTTTGCTTAGATGGCCGTTTTTACGTTGCCGATTATAAATCTAATTACTTAGGTCCTGATTATGCTGACTATGCCGAAGATAAAATGCAAAAAGCCATGGTGGAGCACGATTATCATTTGCAGTCTTTGCTCTATGTTTTAGCCTTACATCGATTCTTGAAAAGTAAGTTAGCTGATTATGATTATGATCAGCATGTCGGTGGCGCATATTATTTGTTCTTACGGGGAATGTCAGAGCATTACCCAGGCAGCGGAATTTACTTCTATAAACCAGAGAAAGTCATAATTGAATCCCTTGATAAGTTGTTTCAAGGAGAGGAAATAGACTCTTTTGCTGCGCCACAAAGTACCAGTCAGGAGCAAATGGATTTATGGTAAATGGTCTTCTCGATACGCACTTTTATACTAATTGTGAGCGTCAAATTAGCGCTATGGGCCTTTCTAACCTCGATAGTGCTTTTGCGCATTTTATTTTTCAGCAGGAAAGCCATCTTAGCCAAAACATAGCGCTGCTTTCAGGTCTAGTGAGTCAACGTTTGAGTCAGCAACACAGTTGTTTAAATTTACATGAGCTTACTTTCAAGCAAATTAAATTACTCGGATTTTCGAGTATTAATGAGGTAATTGAGGCTATTCATGCAAGTTATTGTATTTCTTCGAACCCTGTTGAAGATCCTCGAAAACCATTAATATTCGCGCAAAATGCCATTTATTTGCAGCGATACTATCAATATGAGATGGGTTTAACCCAAATCATTCAACAAAAGTTAGCAGTAGAAACGACAGTGTCTAGCGACGTCGCAAGACCTATTGTTGATGAATTATTTAGTGCTCCTGAGGGGCAAAATCAAACCGAAATCGATTGGCAGAAAGTGGCGGTTGGGATTGCAGCGACACGTAATTTTAGCCTTATAACCGGAGGGCCCGGCACAGGTAAAACAACCACAGTTGCCAAGTTATTAGCCTTGTTGTTTGCCCTTCAACGCGCCAACGGAAAAGAGCTCAAAGTACAACTCGTTGCGCCAACGGGCAAGGCAGCAGCACGGCTGACTGAATCTATAGTGTCAGCGCGAGAATCATTGCCGGATAACTACAAAACGGGATTAAATCTACAAACCAGTACAATTCATCGACTATTAGGAAGTCAACCGGGACAAATTGAATTTAGGCACAATGCGGAAAATTTATTGCATGTGGATGCATTGATTGTTGATGAAGCGTCGATGGTAGATTTACCATTGATGTATAGGCTGCTTAGTGCGATTCCCATCAACACAAAAGTCGTGTTGTTAGGAGATCACAATCAACTCTCTTCGGTTGAGACTGGCAGTGTTTTATCCGATATTTGTCACTCCGCGTTATTGGGTAAAGCATACCCTGAATATTCATTGCATACCGCGCAACAGATTATTCGCATTTGTGACCAAAATATTCCCCAACGACCTGAAAGTCGTGGTACTAGTCCCATCGCGGACTGCTTAGTTAAATTGCGAAAAAGTCACAGATTCTCGTCAGAAAGTGGAATCGGTTTGTTGTCGGAACAAGTTATTGAAGGTGATGCCCATGCTGTTTTATCGATACTCACTGATACCGAACAAGCTACCTTAACTTGGCATCAAGATGGCAATGTACAAGTATTCGCGCGGCAATACGCTAGTCAATTAAAAGCCTATTTTTTGTCAGTAAATCAAGGGGATTTGAAACAAGGTTTCAGCTATTTATTAAATCAACAAATTTTATGCGCCCATAAATCCGGTGAGTGGGGAGTGGATAACATCAATTATCAAGTTACTCGGGAATTAGATCGTCAGGGTTTTATTTCAATGGATGAAAAAGACTACATAGGCCGACCAATAATGTTAACCCGTAACGATCATAATTTAGGATTATTTAACGGTGATGTGGGGATAGTAATGCCGGATCCTGAAAATCGAGAATTAAAAAAAGCGTGGTTCAAGACCGCAGAAGGTGGTTACAAAGGTGTATTGTTAAGCCGGTTGCCTGAACATCAACCTGTGTATGCCATGACCATTCACAAGAGCCAAGGTTCTGAATTTAATCAGGTATATCTGTGCTTGCCCGACGTAAACTTAAATCCGTCAGCCAAAGGATTAAGCCGAGAATTGTTTTATACTGGCCTTACCCGTGCACGGGAAAAGTTTGTGTTATACAGTCACAAAGAGAGCCTGCAAGCTTGTATAAACAATGTCTGTTTAAGAAGTAGTGGCTTGGCGCAACGCTTGTCAAGTTAGGTTTTTTAGTGCTATTTCGGGCTAAGAGTTAGCACGATGAAGTTGTCCTAAATATCGCTAGGAGGAACTATCCATAAGGGGTTAGGTGTGCGCAATTGTGCTTTAATTTGCGATTGATACTTATCCCTTAGTTCACGCATATCTTGTTGTTGGTTTTGAAATTCAGCAATACTTTTTATCTCATCAAAAATAGGATCGATAAAAGTCATTATATAGCCCAATGATCTCATCCGTTCTAACCATTTATAACTCTGTTGATGGTTGCCGGTAAGAGTGGCAAACAAAATACGTTGTTTTATTTCATTTAAGTTACTTACTTGTTGAGTGGGTTTGTTAGTTAAGTATTCTTTTAGCATACTTAACAGTTGCTCATTATTTTCTCCCAGTGCTTGACGAGTTTGCGCAAGTGCAATTATAAAGTCTGCACTTGCCGCACTTTCGATGGGCCTGTCGAGCAACTTATAGGCCTCAATATAAGCGTTCACAATTTGGTTGGTTTTCTCATAGTCACGTAAATAATATAAAAACCATGCAATATCTGTCATGTCTGTGACTTTTGCTAACTGTTCGGCCGCCAATCCTAGATTATCTGTGTAAATGCCGTGCCAGACTTGGCTAGTAGGACTAGCGTTATACCAAAGCGCATGCTGGTATAAGCCGACTAAATTATATAGCCTAGCTAGGTTTCTGTTGATACTCGTGCTTTGTTGGTTAAGGGTATAGGCATTTTGCAACATGCTATGAGCCTGCGAATAATTCCCACTTTTAAAAGCAAGATCGGCTAAAACACTGTAACCAAAAGGTTGGGTAGGGTGCAATCGCACTAAGTCGTCGCCAATGATTTTGCTGTTCACTCTATCGTCAACGGATAAATAAATACGCGCAAGATTACTTAAAATATTGTTAGAAAGTGGATCCAGTAGTCTCGCTTTTTTGTACTGCTCAATTGCTTCATCGAGCTTGCCTTGTTCCCACAAAATACCGCCTAAAAGAAAGTATGCATTAGCATAATTATGATTCGCCTCAATGGCCTGTGTCGCATATTGTTGGGCTTGTTTGATGGACGCGGCAGTATTCTTATCTTTTGCTAGGTATGCTGCACTTGCTAGCACTTCTGCAGAATTAGGCGCTAACTCAAGTGCTCTGGCAACTAATGGTGATGCTTTGTCTCGGGATGCTTGTTTATCTAAGCCGGCATAAGCTTCCATCAGCAAATAAGTGTCTGATAAACCTGAATAGGCATGTGCAAAATTTGGATCTAGATCAATGACCTTAATAAATTTTTGAACTGCTAGGGCTAGACTTTCTGGCGAGCGTAATTTCTGATTTTCGCGGGCTTGCAAATAAAGCTCGTAGGCTTCTAAAGACAAGGTTTTATCAGAATCTTTTAACGGCACTACGGTTAACTTTCCCTTGAGTTGTTGGGTTATTTTACTGGCTATTTCGTCTTGTACTGCAAATAAATTTTGCGCTGACAAAGGACGATCATAGGTTTCAGACCAGATATGTTCATCAGTTTGTGCATTGATCAGTTGAGCTGTGATGCGAATAGTATTGCCAGATTTACGTATACTTCCTTCTAAAATATGTGCGACTTTCAGTTCTTTAGCAATCTCACTTACGGTCGAATCTGTATCCACAAAGGCAAAAGATGAGGTGCGCGATACAACTCGTAAGCCTTTGATACGACTTAATAGGTTAAGTAATTCCTCAGAAATTCCATGCCCAAAATAACCCTGATCATTGCTTGCTGAAAAATCATCAAATGGCAAAACGGCAATCGACTGAGTCGCAGAGCTGGTAACGACTTCAACATTTGCGTTGCTTGTTTGCTGAGTGATTTCTCGGTTTTCATCGACTAATGTGTTTTTTCCTAAATGCATCCACATCAGCGTGATCAGTCCAGCGCTAATTACCCCAGTTAATGTAAAAATAGTAATCGTATTTTTAGAATTAGCCGCTTTACTTAATGCGGGGTTTTTTGCGGTACGAACCAAACCTTTAGGCGTAAATTGAAAAATCCAAGCGAGTAAAACCGCGATAGGAAAGCCAATTATCACTAGGATTGTTGCGATCGTGTCAAACCAAGTTGGTAAGTGTAATGCGCTTTCCAACACCACGGCTAATTGCATGACTAACCAGCCAATGACAGCGTAACCCGCTATGACATTGAATACATTGCGTCGTCTTAACTCAGCAATAAAGCTACTCATTCAGTTTCCTCTTAACGATGATGCCTTGCGGATCTTAAAAAAAACAGTTTTTTCAAAGTATAAACCAAGCTGTTTAAAAAATATGCAACTATAGAGATTACGTGTAAAGTAATGATGTTCAAAGTGATTTATTGAAGTATTGGATAAGTATTCGACTAAATATTTCCGTTTATTTAAAAAACAAATAGATAAAGAAGGAATAAAAGGAAAACAACCATGACACTCAATACCGTCTTAAAAAATTTACACCCGATAATGCGACAAAAAGTACAAAATTTGATTACGCATCTGACACAAAAAAATGTTCCGATTACACTCGTTGAAGGATATCGAACGCCAGTTCAGCAAAAAGAGCTGCACGATCAAGGAGCCCCCGAAAAACCTTGGATGTCCCTGTTCCAATATGGTGTTGCCTGCAAATTTGAATTATCTGTTACAAATGATAGCGCGCAGGGCGAGAACGCTGACAATAGCAATTACTGGGGGCAATTTACTGAATTTGCCAAAGCTGAAGGTCTTGAAACCAGTGATTCTGATAAATCCCAACTGCAACTTCCTAATATGAATGTGAAAACATTAATTAAGGGACAGTATCCCGAAGGGGGAGATGAAAGTTGGGCAAATAACCTAGAGCTTCATATCACTTATTGGACTGACTATCCTAAGCCACCTGTACCAAGGATGGGAGACGAACCTATTTCGCATTTAAGTGAACGGGATGAGAAATCCACCCAATAAAGAGCTGCAATCCACAGTAGACTGAAGTCGGCAGAGTTTGCGCGTTTTTCGTGTTTTATCGCTAACTTATGCCGCTCACCAGCCGTTAGTGGAGTGCGCACACAAAAGCTGTCGCTAGCCTTTATTTATCCATTGTTTCGATTTTTATATAGTGCTCAATTATTGGCTACATAGACATTAATCTTTCATTTGACCACGAAGCAGATTGGCACTATTGGTGACACTGGCAATAGTGCCTAGTACGCCAGCCATGGAAGCTGCAATGATGTAAATAGATTCGCCTGAGGTAAGTGCGATACCTCCAATAATTAAAATAATAATGACTCCCAACGGCAGTCGATAGCTTTTCCACAAACCTTCTTCACCGTGTTTAACCAATTGGTTTAGAGTCGCGTTAGTTTCTGCATGCAAGATGAAATGGCTAAAGCTACGATTAATAACATCGATATTGCCTTTGCGCACAGTAATCAGACCGTTAAGGGCAAGATGTTCAATCATTTGGGTATTTGCAGGGTTTAGTTTTTGACGTTTAGCCAAATTAAGCAGAGCGAGTTTCTCAGCGCTGGAGCAAGATTCCCATTTGAAGCGGTATAATGCCTCTGCATTAAGCAATATGTAATTGATGGTACTCCAGCGGCTTTCAATGTTGAGTTGTTCATCTCGTTTCCATATGTGCGCCCAAGATTCTAGTTGTTCTGATTGTTCAACTTCTTGTTGTAAAAATTGTAACTCTGGAAATGCATCCACTTCTTCCTTCAACATTTGCCAATCAATGCCTTGTTTAAAGCTTTCAGGAATTACCACAATGAAGTCCATTAAACATTCTGCCCAAGAAATGTATTCGGCATGATCCAATACGCTGCTTTGTTCTAGCATTAAGGGGTCTTTCATTTTGACCCGTTGCAAGCTGTGAAAACCAGTGTAAATGGTAAAACTATCTAATTGACCGGATAACGTCAGTGATTTAATCTCCATGATTAAGTCGAGCAACAATTGTCTAAATTCACCTTTTTCTAAGCAGGTTTCAATGTCCCAAATTTCAACCGCGATCTTCTTAGGATCTTGATTGATAATATTCAGTTTTAAATTCGGTAAAAAGCTACTTTGTTCACTGAATTTTTGTAAACAGGGACTGAGCGAAAATAATTTTTCAAATCCTGCTAAAAGATGGTTTGCTTGCATGTCGTTTGCAGCAACCGCCGACTTAAGATTCATGCTGCGTAACAGAAGTGACAAGCCAATGCCGTTTAATTTTATCGTGTCACATTCAATTTTTAAGTTGTGACTGCGTTGTTCAAAATGCAATGTCTGCACTGAACTTGTCATTCTATTGATATGCTGCAAAAAACGCTCAGGGCAATACAGACGATTCCACAATAATTGGGTGTTGAATCTAAACCATGCCCAAATAATCACAGCAAATAGCGCAGTGTAAAATACAATTGAGCTGATCAGCCCGCCCGGCATTTTATGGGAATAGCTTCGAAAATCAGAGTCGGGTTGATAGCTGGCTGCAAGTTCTCTATCGAGAATATAAATATTTATCCATTGCCATAAATAGGTGGCGCCAAAAACAGAACTCAAACTAGGGTAATCGTCTGGGTGGATTTGCGCAGAGTGATTCTGACAATCCCCATCTTTACGGGTCAAACGTGCTCGCCACTTTGGATCTAAGGGCAGTAAATTAGTGGGCGTAATTCGAGTTGAAGTAATAGAGTTGGGGTAGCGACTTAAGCCAATTGAATTGACTTCTTGTCTTTCGTAATTAAGCCAATTACAAGCCAGTTGTTGATAGTGAAAATCTAACGTTTTTTCTGGTGTGCTAGCCGTTTTTTGTAGATATAAAAAGTGAATCCCTACCGCGATAAGAACCGCAATAATGAGTCGTTTGGAGCCACGTTTCGCTGAATCCAAAGTGCAATCGTTCAATTCTTTGTATGGAAAACAAAAATGATTGTAACAACCGCGATATACCAAGATAGTCGCAATCAGTAAACCAACTATGGGTAACCAAAGTGACCAATTCAACCCATTCCCATGGCTGAACAGCGTGTCGATATTATGACCTAAGAAGTAAAGACAATAACTTGTGCTAAAGAGCACCGAGCTAACCAACATGACTAACCTAACATTGAGTTTGGCAGGTAATTTGAGCTTTTCTTTTAAGGTACTTGTCCAAACAAAATGGCGTACCGAATATATTCCTATCACCATCAAACCAATGATGACTGCAAATGTGGTCATCACATAAAGAAATTGGTTCGTCATGAAAGTCTGCAAACTATCATTTGGATAAAATACGACTATTGCCCATTTGTCTATTACCGTACTGGAAAGAGCAAATCGACCACTTTGTCCGTGATAGGTACCTTCAATGAGTTCCCTGCCTAATTCAGGATAATGGTCTAAGCCAGCTTTGAGCCATTTACTCAGTGCAGAGCGGTTATCACCAGAGAAATACAAATTTTCCACTAATGAGCGACTAGAATCATTATGAAATATAACGTCACCAGTGCTGCGATCTACCACCATGTAATTAAAATCGTATGGGGGAGATTGTCCCAGTGACATTGAAGGTAATAATACATCTGCGGCCAAAATGTAATCATAGGTTTTGTCACTATCAGCAGACGAAATTGGCATTGAGATTGTGGTACCACGAGTGCCATTAGTGACATTTAATAAACGCTGAATATATACATTCTTAAACGGGCCGGAAGGCGCATTTTTTTCTGAGGGTTGAATATCAAGATTAGATTGATTTGGGGACTCATTATTTTTAATCGCAGAGGGGATCCTGTCAATATCCCAACCTTTTTGATCTCTGACTTTTTTATAATAGTTTCGGTGCGACAAATTAAAGGTTGCCGGTAGTGCGTTACTCTCTTGAAAGTTCAGAGAAGGAAGCACTGAGTTACCTTCTTTGTTTATCGCGAATGCCGATAATATGGTATGCGATTGATCTTGAATAAAATCAGGAGTAACCGAGGTGTTTAACGATTTCTCTGCAGTTAAGTCAAGTAGTTGATTATTAGAATAGAAATCCAATATGACATGATCGGCTTTGTTAGATCTATACGCATTCAACATCACATTTATCGCGTGATCATCGAATGTTACTTTTAGAAAATTGGGGTTTTCGGGGGCAACCGAGCAGTTATACGTTATCGGATAAGTCTTATTGGGGGTACTTGCACTACCTGGTAACCAATATGCTGGGCGGCCTTCAACACAGGGTGTTGCATTAAGACTTAAAATTGCTTTTTTCATGGATAAGTTGAAGGCTTCTAGATCTTCACTTTTGTAATTATCATAAGGTTGTGAATTTTCGGAAAATAACGAAAGTGTCGCTAACATCTCGCCATAAAACGTTTTGTATTGTTCTAAGCGGCTGAACACATGATTAATATCTTTACGCAGTTTTTGACCTAAATAATTAGCGTATTCTGAGGCTATTTGATCTTTTTCTAATTGTAATAAAGACTTCTGCATGTAACCTAAAGTTAAGGCTAAAATTACGATAAAAAAAGCATAACTCGATACAACGGTTAATGAGCGGTATGAGCGAGTAATAGATTGGTTTTTGGGCAGTAAATATAAACGTAGAAGACACCACATGAACAATAAACTGACCAGCGTGACAACCAGCAAAGAAAGGTTCCAATCATTGTTTTCTCTGTTGCTAAGTTTACTCTGTGGTAGCAGTCCAACTAAATATAGTTTGTCCAGTTCTACCATTTTATTCTGTGCACCGTCTTCTGAGGTTTCTGACAGTTTTTTTAATGGAATTTCCAGCGCGAATGGAAATACAAATACACGGAAATCACCATAGGATATTTTCATATCCACATGATTGCTGTAGCTTGGAAGGGGCGGGTTAGTGTCGCTTGCTGCCGATTTTTGAGATTCACTAAAATTAAATTGGAACTGTTTGTTTTTTTGTTGGATTTGTTGATTGATACTACGTAATTCTACGATGGAGATTGTGCTTTCATCACCAACGGTAGCAATGACTTTTCCTTCTTTATCTGCGAATAAATATTTGCTAAATCCTTTTTTCGGATTTGGAAGAATATCTTCAAAAGACAATTCCGCTTCGAACTTTTCATCATTAGCGTCTAGATCTGCACTGACGAGCAGAGTTTGCCCCGCAATTGAATATTTAAACCCATCTGCTTTCAAAAGGTTTTGTTCCGAATTGGCTTTTCGGGTATAACTCGGGAGTAGGGACCGTATGGAAGAAACACCTTCTTTATATCGGTGCATACTATCCAGTTTATTTAAATTTTCTTTAAATTCATTGGAAGCTTCGTAAAGCACTCTATAATAATCATGATTAGCGGTGCGATCTTTTTGATTTAACAGAGCGTAGTAACCCAGTGCTGCAAAGATCAGCAGAATCAAAACACCGTACACCCAGGTTTTTTTATTGGGGGCGGCAATAGTAGATTTCACAGTTTCCAGTGGCATAATATTTTTCCCTAATAGGATAATTAAGCTATCAAACTGTGTATTTTGCAAGCTAAATGGCTAAATTTTGTTCATTTGGCTTGCTGTGAATGAATTTTGGCGATGTAAAAAGGAAAACCTGATGCCTGAACTATCTACGGATGAATTTATCACTATTAGTAAATTACAGCCTGAAGCGCGTTTCGATTATGCGTTGTCTAAAATGATAGAAAACAAAGAGTTGTGGGGGCTGTTCGGGGAAAATGGTTGGCTATTGCTGCAAGCTGAAGAAGATGCGTGCATGCCAATTTGGCCCAGTGAATCCTTCGCTAAAGCGTGGGAGAAAAATGATTTTCCTGACTGTAAGCCAAAACAAATACTTTTAGATGATTGGTTACAGCAGTGGTTACCAGGAATGGAAAAAAACGGAACTTTGATACTGGTATTTCCGCTGAGTGAGGATGAAGAGGGCATCATGCTTGAAGCAAAAGAACTGACAGAGTGTTTTGCCGAACTAATGGAATAATCCTATTTGATAATGGCCACATATATATTTCTGTCCAACTAGCATCAATTGCGGACATCACCCACAAAAAATAGTTAGGTGATGTCCAGTCGATTTTACAGATATCAACAGATTAAATGCCCCTATGAAAGATACTTCTCTACGTCATTTGTTTCCATTTTTTCAACATCCAGCGAATGCGGATTTAGTCTATTTTGATAATGCAGCAACTACTCAGAAACCGCAAAACGTGCTGACCAGTATTCAAGATTATTATCTGTTTAAAAATGCCAATGTACATAGGTCGTCATTTTCCTTAGCCAATCAAACCACGGCTGAGTTTGAGGATGCCAGAGGCTATGTTCAGCAGTTCATCGGCGCACAAAAAAAACAGCAAATAGTATTTACCAAAGGCGCAACTGAAAGTATCAACTTGGTTGCTAAATCATTGTCAGAAAGGGACTTTCCCTCTGGTGGACGGATTCTTCTGTCGGCCACAGAACATCACGCCAATATTGTTCCTTGGCAAATCTTAGCAAAAAAGAAAAACTTGCAAATCGACATTATTCCAATTGATGAGCTGGGTGTTTGGGAGCTCGAAAAGGGCCTGGCACTGCTTACCAATAATACGTGTATTGTGGCGCTGGCTTTAGTTTCGAATGCGCTAGGTAGCATTCAGCCTGTTGAGCCCTTTTTACGCAAAGCTAAAGCTGTAAACGCCATTTCTTTAGTCGATGCTGCACAAGCCATCGCCCATCTACCCATTGACGTGAACAACTTAGATTGTGATTTTTTAGTATTCAGTGGTCATAAGGCGTTTGCTCCAACCGGCACGGGCGTACTTTATGGCAAACAGAGTGCACTGGAGAGTCTTCCGGTATTCTTAACCGGCGGAGAGATGGTTAAAAATGTTGAATTCAATACGGCGACTTACCAAGCTAGCCCGTTAAAATTTGAGGCTGGCACACCGCATATTGAAGGCATACTAGCGTTAAAAGAAGCATTACATTTTATTGATGTTAACCGTGCGCAAATCATTCAACACGAAGCCGCTTTAATCAAGTATTTGCTCGACAAAATTCAAAATCTATCCGGGGTGACTATTTATGGCGACCCTGTAAACCGAATTGCTACATTGTCTTTTACTGTGCAAGGTCATGATAGTCAGGACATTGGTATTGTTCTGGCTGAAAAAGGCATTGCGGTTAGAGTAGGGCATCATTGTGCAATGCCATTGATGAAGGCATTGAACATCTTAGGAACCATAAGAGTTTCGTTAAGTTGTTACAATACCTTTGCTGAAATCGACTTTTTTGTGGCCCAGTTAAGCAGCGCTATTCAGCAATTAGGCTTCACAGGTTCAGCAAAATCTGCTGCCTTTGATAAAACCACTGATACTGCCAATCGCCAAGTTGATAATCTGGTGTTGAACATTCCAACACATAATTTGGTGTTGGCGGATAGTATTAAGTCGGCACGGGGATGGGATCAGGTTTTTCGGCAAATTATGTTGGCGGGGAAATCCCTCAAACGCTTATCTGAGGATAAAAAAACAGCTGATTCTGAAGTGTTTGGCTGTGAGTCTCAGGTATGGTTGTTGTGTAAAACCACATCGCCAAATCGCTTAGCATTTGAAGTGGATGCCAGCAGTAAAATAGTCCGTGGCTTGTTAGCGATTATTTTAGAACCCATTCAAAACCAAACGGCTGAATTTGTTTCAGCATTTGATTACAAATTATATTTGTCTGATATACAGTTAGACAAACATCTTAGTGAAACCCGCGGTAACGGTCTTGCTGCGGTAATTGAGAAAATCCAACATTATGCCAATCAAAATAGGTAAATGTTCGATTTAGTTGTGCTTAGCAATTCTAAAGCCTGATGATAGGAAATATATGTCTCAAGAAAATGAAGTCAAATTACTTGCTCGAAATCTAACTGAATCAGATTTTGACGTACTCAAAGTCATAATGAACAAGGTATACCCAAATTTGGGCGGCTCCATCACCAAAAAACGCTATTTGGCGATGTTAAAAATCTTCAGAGACGGGCAAATCTGTATTGAAGATGATGGCAAAGTGGTTGCCGCCGCTTTTTCAGTTATCGTTGATTATGATAAATTTGGTGACGAGCACACCTATGACGAAATTACCGGTAATTCCTATTTAACAACCCATGATCCCAATGGTGATGTGTTGTACGGTATTGAAGTTTTTGTCGATCCTGAATACCGCAACTTGCGACTGGGCAGAAGGCTTTACGAGGCTCGCAAGGAGCTGTGTCAAAGTTTGAATCTGCGCGCCATTATATTAGGTGGACGGATTCCCAATTATAAAAATCATAGTCATGAACTTTCGCCACAAAAATACATAGAAGCAGTAAAGCGCAGAGATCTCTACGATCCGATTTTGACCTTTCAATTGTCGAATGACTTTGAAGTTAAGCGCGTACTACGTGGATACATGCCTGAAGACAAAGAGTCTGAAGGATATGCAACGCTATTAGAGTGGTTCAATATTTATTATGAACCGAAAAAGCGCAAACTGTTTGGTCATCAAAAAGACTCTGTTCGTATTGGCTGTGTGCAATGGCAGATGCGTGAAATGGAAAGTGTCGGGGAGTTGCTGCAACAATTTGAGTACTTTGTGGATGCGTTGTCTGATTACCGTTGCGATGTTGCCCTGTTCCCAGAGTTTTTCAATGCTCCGCTTATGGGGCTTGGCGACCAGAGTTCTTCGATCGAAGCAATTAAACATCTATCTACCTATACCGAAGAAATCGTGAATGCGGTGTCGCATATGGCGGTGAGCTACAACATTAATATTATTGCCGGTTCTATGCCGCTAATTGAAGAGGATTTGTTGTACAACGTAGCCTACATTTGCAAACGAGACGGAACCATAGAGTCTCAATATAAATTGCACCCCACACCTTCTGAGAAAAAAGATTGGGCAATGGAAGGCGGAGATCGCCTTACTTTATTTGAGACAGATTTTGGTCGCATTGGTGTACTTATATGCTATGACGTTGAATTTCCGGAACTTGCACGTTTGCTTAGTGAAGAAGAGATGCAGATTCTATTTGTACCCTTTTGGACAGATACAAAAAATGGCTATCTACGAGTGAAGCGTTGTGCGCAAGCACGTGCTATAGAAAATGAATGTTATGTGGCTATCGCCGGCAGTATCGGAAACTTGCCCAAAGTGGACAACGTGGATATTCAGTACGGACAAACAGCGGTATTTTCTCCGTCTGACTTTGCATTCCCCCATGATGCAGTGATGGCCGAAACCACGCCAAATACCGAAATGACGTTAATCGTTGACGTGGATTTGGATAAATTACAAATTTTACAAAATACTGGCTCAGTGCGTAACTTTTTAGATAAAAGACGAGACCTTTATCGGATTGAATGGTTGGGTGAAAAAAGCATCGTCAAACAGGTCAAATAACTCAGTCGATTATAGTTCATAGGTCACTTTGGATTGGCGTTTTTCGCTTCTATCCATTGTGACATATATTGGGTACTTTTATGGGAATGGTGTTGTAACATCATCCCAGTAAAATTATCTAATCTGAGTTGTGCCAGATGTGTCAGGCAGTAGTCGACTCTTTCTAGTAACTGCTGTTGGATCACTAGCAAATTGAAACGTTGCGCGAGTAATTGATATCCATAGTCAGAAGCAAGTTGCCATTGTTTGGCATCTTGATATAAAGCAACGGCTTGATCCGCTATCTCTTGCGGATCATCTGCAATCGCCCCTGGCCACATTGAAGAGTCATTCATCCCTTGACTCCCAATGCTGGTTGTCACTGATGGTGTGCCTGTCCACATGGCATCAGCTAACTTGCCTTTCAAACCCGCACCGAAACGCAGTGGCGCTATGCACACTCTGCTTTGTTGCAATACTGAAAACGCATCTTCGGCCCATCCATCCACATAAAAGCCGCTCTTTGGGTTGTGTAAATCAGTGGCTTTAGGTGGCGGATATGCACCGTAGACATGTAACTGGGCAGACGGAATTTGTTTGCGAATTAATGGCCAAATTGTTTGCTTAAGATATAAAACCGCATCCCAATTTGGCGCGTGACGAAAATTTCCAATGCTTACGAAATGTTGTCGCTGGCTAAACTCGACCGGAGATCTCTTCAGTTGTTTAATATCCAGCATAAAAGGACAATAATGCAATAACGCTGAAGGCACGCTAAATTGCTGTTGCAAAACATTCATTTCATACTCTGAAATAATCAAACTTAGGTCACATCGATATATCGCGGCAATTTCACGCATCGCCATATCACTTTTTAAATCTGATTCAGATACTTGCCGCGATTGTTTATGGGCTTTATGACGGGCATCACGTAAAAAGTGTAAATCCTCTGTATCCAAAATACGCAATGCATTGGGACAATTTTGCGCAACACGCCAAGAGAATTGTTCTTCCATCATAAAACGGTCAAATAGAACGATTTGCGGATTTAAGTTGGCAACAAACTGATCAAAAGAGCTGTGATTTAACTCGATGCTGGCTTCTTCAATCCCCAATTCAGTTAGATCGATCTTGTGTTCAGTCTGAATTGCAGGACTTGCAAAGCACACTTGATAACCGGCAGCTATAAATGACTTTAATAAGCTCAACATGTGTTTTCCTGCAGCAGAAGAGTTTGGTTCTGGCCACACGTAACCAATGGCCAATAGCTGTTTAGGTAATTTTTCTGCTTGCTGAGTCATCTAAGTATCAATTTTGGGCATGTCAATGGAGGTCGTGGATGATAACCCTATGCAGTAAAGTGGGAAAGACTTAAGATAGCTTAAAGTTTAAATAATGGAACATATAATGGCGAAACATTTAGTCTTTGGAGCTGGACTTATTGGCAGCTACTTAGGCGCTAGTTTACTGCACAAAAACCAAAATGTGACGTTTTTGGCTCGATCACACAGCGTAAACAAATTATCTAAAGGAATCATTTTAACGGACTATTTAGAGCACCGGGTGGAAGTTAACAACCTTACATTCTTATTACCTGATTCAGAAACAGAGCATAGTTTTGATATTATCTGGTTAACCGTAAAATGCACCGCTGTGGAGGACTCTTTAGCGCAATTGCAATTACTGGTTAATCATCAGACAACCATTATCTGCTGTCAAAATGGCTTGGGATCAGAGAGCGTGATTAAAACAGCCTTTCCTAATAACCGAGTGTTAAGAGCTATGGTGCCGTTCAATGTGGTGGAGATAGCCGATGGCCATTTTCATCGAGGGTCAGAAGGCAGATTGACTATTGAAAGCTGTATTGATGATCGCAACTTTACTGAGCAATTAATTGCCAGTATAGATTCGCCGATTTTAGCGTTTTCTATGTGTACTCAAATGACTTGGTTATTATGGGCCAAGTTACAATTAAATTTAGGGAATAGTGTCAATGCATTAGCCAATATTCCAGTGAAACACATGTTGCAACAGCGAAAATATAGATTGGTTATAGCGCAAATGATGCGTGAATTACTTTTGGTTACCGATGCAAAAGGGATAGTGTTACCTAAAGTGACCTCCGTTTCTGCCCATTCTCTACCCTTTGTTTTGAGTTTACCGGATTTTATATTCAAAATAGTTGCTAATCGCATGTTAGCTATTGATGAAAATGTCAGAACATCAATGTGGTGGGATATCTCAAATGGAAAGCAAACGGAAATTGATTATTTAAATGGGGCAATAGTTGAGGAAGGGGCCAAATTAGGAATTGCCGCGCCAGTGAATAAAAAGGTAATAGGACTGATCTACCAGTTAACTAACAATCCACAAACGATAACAGAATCAATGTCGGCGGTAGAGTTGTACAATACAACCATGAAATCATGCTAAATTGGTTTTGGGATTATTTTTATCCTAAATTGTGAATAATAGTTCCACCTTTTAGGCAAATTTTGTTAAGTTAACTACACTAGTTACCATAAGGTTTAACGGAGTTTTAATGATGCACGCGTTGGATTATGCTTCTGAAGCAAAAGACATTTTTGTATTACCTGATTCAGTGCTTCAGATAAAAAGACTGATCGATGATGACGCTAGTGGTATGGATGACATTGCTAGCGTGATAAATTTCGACCCTGCGTTAACAGTACAAATTTTAAAAATAGCCAATAGTGCACTTTACAAATTTCCTAATAAAATCGAAACAGTGTCTAAAGCCATTCAAGTCATTGGTACTAACTCCGTTTATGACTTAGTGGTTGCGTGCAGTATATGCCGAACCTTTACACAGTTAGATTCTTCGGTGATTGATTTAGAGCGTTTTTGGGAAAATGCTGTTTGTTGCGCTTTGTTATGTAAGTATTTTGCAGAACGTAAAAAACTGAAAGAGTCTGAAAGATTATTTGTTTCTGGTCTACTACATAATGTGGGTGAGCTGGTTATGGTCAGATTCAACCCCGAAATTGCTAAAAAGTGCGCGCAAATTAACGAAACTGAAACCCCACTTGAGCTACAGTTAAAGTTATTAGGCGGTGCAACTTACGCGGATATTGGCTCTACACTAGTAAGAATGTGGGGAATACCCGATGCGATCGTTACGCCCATCAGTAAACAGCACTACAGCCAACATGAAGTCTCGGATGTTGAACAGCAAATTATGCAATTAAGCTATATTCTGGCTCTCGATAATTGTAATCCAGAAATTTATTCTGGACACGCTAACCTCGAAGTTGAGTTATATGAAAACTTAGGTTTAGAAGATAGTGACTTAGATGCTGCTTTAAGCCATGTGGGTATGCAGAGTCTTAGCGTCCTTGCTATGTTTAGTCCTGCGTCTGCGGCTATTGTGTGAGCGGCTTAAATCTTTAGTCGAAAATACCCACTGTTTGGCGACTAATGGCAATTAACTGGCCGCTTTGATCCCATACATTCCCTTCAGTATGAGCATAACCGTCTGCCGCTTGTCTGGTGATGGCTTTAAAAGCAAACCAATCCGCAGGTGAAAAATCTTGATGTGGATGAATGAATTCAATGTTCCAACTCATTGTGCTTGATGGCGCAGGTAACCGGAGCATTTGCAGGATAGTCGGCGGCCACGCATCAATCAAACTGATTAAGTGCGCATCGGTTATTTCTACAGGCGGTTTTTTGAATCGCATCCAGCCGCTAATTTCGCTTTTTTTGCTGCCCATAAATGGCATTCTGCCTTCCACAATTGACAGATCATAAAAACGCATAAACTTAGGTGTTATCTTAGGAATCTGCGGTAAAAACATGCCTTTTTTGGGAATTTCCATAGTGTGGGTATCGTTGTTTTTCACAACTATTTTTGAGGTTCTGGCTACTCCAAAACAGACTTGGCAAGTCACGCAAGTTTTTCCATCTTGGACAATTCGACCTAATGCTTGTGTCGCATTTTTACCCTGACGTAAAATTTCAACAACTATTTCGAAAGTCGTATCCACAAGTAAAGGACCAACAAAATTGCAATTAAAGGAGCGCATAACTCTGTCATCGTCAATTTTTACCTTTATCGCTGCATAAAGTATAGATGCGGATAATCCTCCAAATACAGTGCGTCCTTGACCCCATTCCTTTGGAATGGTCATTGTTGGTTGTTTGTTAGCATCTAGGCTGTGCTCTTTGGCCTGCGCTAATAACTCATCTAATGTCATATATTTGATCCCCTAAAAGAGATGCTTTTATAACTGTAAGCTGGTCGGATGTCCAGTTGGGTTTTGAATCATTTTACCGATCATGATGTAACCCAGAGGTGATTTAAAGTTTCTCTTGTTCGAAGCTCGCGAATCAACTGATCTATCAATCTCTATGATGATAATTATTTTATTTACAAATAGTTAACAGGTTTACTTGTTATTTTTAACGAATGGTCATTAGTATGAATACAGTTTGAATGATAACTGGGAGTTTACATGTCGAATAACGCTAAAAATGGTCCTGACGTAGTTGCGTCGCAAGAGCCTGTCAGCAACAAATACAGAATGTATGTTTTGGTCATATTGACCTTAGTTTATGCGTTTAACTTTATCGATAGACAAATTATCGGTATTTTATCTCCGATGATAAAAGCCGATCTGGGATTAGATGATGCGCAGTTAGGTTGGTTGAAAGGAATTTATTTTGCTTTGTTGTATACGTTTGTCGGGATTCCAATTGCATGGTTGGCCGATAAATATAGCCGAGTGAATATAGTTGCAATTTCTTTGACCCTTTGGAGCGGGTTTACCGCATTGTCTGGTCTTGCAACCAGTTACTTTCAACTTGCATTGGCACGCATAGGGGTTGGGATTGGCGAGGCGGGCGGTAGTCCTCCTTCACACTCTATGATCTCTGATTTATTTCCTAAGGATAAACGTGCAGGTGCCCTAGCGTTCTATTCATTGGGGATTCCTTTTGGTGTTATGTTGGCGTTTTTTGCTACTGCCTTTCTTATCAAAGGGGGAAGTGCGGATTGGCGTTTAGTTATGATCAGTGTGGGCTTGCCAGGGGTTGTATTGGCGTTACTGCTGAAGTTTACGGTTAAAGAACCGGTACGCGGAGGAGATAACAGTAATGCAGATATGCAGACTGTGCCATTTAAACAGGCTATTAAAACCTTGCTCACTATCCCTTCGTGGTGGGGGATGTGTATTGGTATTTCTTTTGGGTCTTTTGGCAATTACGCAATTTCTACGTGGATAATCGATTTTTTTGTTCGCGCACATCCTGATTTCAGTTTCTTTAATTTACTTATTTTTATGGGTATCAGTAATGGTACTGCCTACGCTGCGGGAGTTTGGCTTGGTGGAGCATTAGTTGATAAATTAGGTAAGAAAAGTAAAAAAGCTTACGGTTTAGTGCCCGCTGGCATGTTGCTGATTGGAACGCCCGCATTGTTTATGGCATTGCAGGTTGGCAGTCCAATCTTGTCACTCATTTTATTGACCGTATTACTGTTTACAAGTGGAGCATATCTGGGGCCATCATTTGCCTTAGCGCAAACATTAGCACCAGTAAGAGTAAGGGCAATGTCAACAGCATTATTCTTCTTTGTGCTGAATATTATAGCGTTAGGCGGAGGACCAACGTTTATTGGTATTCTTAGTAACATGTTGAGTGAGTCACATGGTGAAGTGGAATCCTTAAGGTTGGCACTGAGTTGGTTAGTTGTCCCTTATCTTTTATCTATTTTGGCATTTTATTGGACTTCAAGACGAGTCAATAGAGATTGGGAAAATGCCGAGCAAAGAAACGGATAAAAAAATGCCGCTCCGGGGAGGAGCGGCTATTACCATCAAGGGATGGGAAAGTACCACTAAGTATCAAAGGAAATGGTTAGTTTCTAAATTGGATAGTCCAATTCGGTTAATCAGTTGAACTTGCAAGCTGGTTGTCGACTGATTTAGACGACAATATTTTAACTTGTTCTAAAGTTGTGGGTTCTAGCAGCTGTTTGCCATTACAGGTTGTCACAGCAAAGTGTTGTGACAATAATGCAAAGCTATTATCCGTAGCGGTTGATTGTGTTGCTTTAACCGCTAATTTCTGATTGTTTGCTTGTTTACAAACCGTTTCCATAGAAACGCTAATTGATGCATTTGCAAAAGTAGTGATACCTAAACTTGCAATGCTGGTTAACAAAAGAAGTTTTACTTGTGCCTTCATTTTGACCTCAATTAATTTGGTTTGTTTTTTAACGTGGGTTGAGTTTGGTACAGTGGAGCGCACAAATAAATCTGCTTAGTAATACTTAGGTATTTAAAGTGATACCTTAAGTTCTTAGTATAAAGTGGTGAAAAACAGAAATGATAGTTGTCTACAAAATGGCAATTTCGACTTAAATTAAAATGAAAGCTAATATAAACATGAAAACGAATTCTAAAATACATTTTGCCCATGCTAATGGCTTTCCCGCTGGAAGTTATCGTGTTTTGTTGGACTCTCTTAGTAGCCAACATCAGGTGATTGCGATAGATAAATTGGCCCATAATCCCAATTTTCCGGTTGATTTTGGTTGGCAAAACCAGGTCGCTGAGCTCGTCGAATTTTTGCATGAAAAGCAGGCTGAACCCTGTTATTTAGTTGGCCATTCGTTTGGTGCAGTAGTGTCATTTTTAACTGCTTGCCAGCATCCGAAACTGGTTAAAGGACTGGTGTTACTTGACCCTCCGCTAATTACTGGCTTGACTAGCCTATTATTTAAAAGTGTACGTAGATTGGGTCTTGCTGACAGATTATCACCAGCTAAACAAGCAATGAATAGATGCACTACCTGGTCTAAAGATACGGATGTTGAGAGTTACTTTAAAGGCAAAGCATTATTTAAAGATATGCATCCAGAATGCATTGCCGATTACGTGAGTTCTGCCGTTAAAGAAACGCCGGACGCGTTTAAATTGGATTTTGATCATCGTATTGAAGCGAATATTTTTAGAACAATTCCATTGAATATGGGTCGTTACAAATTACCTGAAAACTTGCCAGCAATGATTATTACCGGAGAAAAAACCAAAGTGTGTAAGGAGAGGTTAATTGCGCCCTTTATTAAAAAGAACAAACTTGAACACTTAGTAGTGAAAGAAGGGGGGCATATGTTTCCCCTTGAGCAACCAAATTTGGTTGCTGAGTTGATAAACCAAAAAATTGCTCAGTGGGAGTCGATGAAAGAAGTAGTTTGAGTATCAAGTATTCAAAACAATATACCCAAACTACTTAAATGCAGTGAGATTAATATCCGACTGGTAAGCCTAGCATTTCTCGAGTAACCAAGGTCACGCCTTTCTCGGTGACTCGGAAACCTCGTGCTTCGTCATCCTGACGGCTATGTCCGATAACCATTCCTTCAGGAATAATACAACCTCTGTCAATGATTGCACGGCGTATTCTACAATGACGTTTTATTTCCACATCAGGCAAAATAACCGACTCATCAACAACACTATAGGAGTGAACACGAACATTGGAGAAACAGACGCTCTTACGGACTGTTGCACCGGATATTATGCATCCTCCAGAGACCACTGAGTTGATTGCAGCACCACGGCGGTTGTCTTCTTCCCAAACAAATTTAGCGGGAGGAAGTTGCTCTTGATAAGTCCATATCGGCCAGCGCTTATCATACAAATTTAGTGCTGGTACAGGTTGTACCAACTCCATATTAGCATTCCAAAATGAATCTAGTGTACCCACATCACGCCAATACACTTCACGTTGGTCGACTTCATCAAAGGCATACGCATAAACCAGTTGATCTTTAATGATGTCTGGAATTATGTCTTTACCAAAGTCACGATCTGACTCTGATTTTTCGGAATCACGTTTTAGTTGCTCGAATAAAAACTCGGTGTCAAATACGTAATTACCCATAGAGGCTAAACACATATCTGGATTACCTGGAAGAGGTGTAGGGTTTTCTGGCTTTTCTTCAAAACCTATAATTCGCATTGATTCGTCAACTGACATAACACCAAACTGACCTGCGGCTTCTTCTATAGGAACTGGCATACAACACACTGTCATTTTTGCACCAGATTCTGCATGGCGAGCAAGCAAAGTACCATAATCCATGCGATAGATATGATCGCCTGATAAGACCATTACATATTTAGGTAATTCGTTACGAATAATATCAATATTTTGGAATACCGCATCTGCAGTTCCTTGATACCAATTATCAGAAGAACGTTGTGATGCTGGCAATATTTCTACTGACTCACCCAGTTCTTTTTTAAAGTGTCCCCAACCTCTAACCAGGTGGCGTATTAATGAGTGAGATTTATACTGAGTAACCACTCCAACTCGGCGTATGCCAGAATTAATACAATTGGAAAGAGGGAAGTCGATAATTCGAAATTTACCACCAAAATACAAGGCAGGTTTGGCTCGCCATGTAGTCAGTTCATGCAACCTAGAACCGCGGCCGCCAGCTAAAATTAGAGCATAAGTATCACGAGTTAAATTACTAATATAACGGGGGTTCTGTCCTTCCATATAATTACTTCCTCAAACAATTTATAATAATGTTGGATCAAGGCGAACGACGGCTCAAACAGCTACCTTGATGTAACGAGTTTGGCACGTACTTTCGGCAAAAACAATTTGATTTGTTAAAATTTTATTAAAGATATTTTCATTAACCCAATCTTAGGGTGGCAAAATAGATATTATTCGCTAATATTAAGCCAGTTTTAATTGTTGCAGCGTCGAATAGGAATCGAAAATGCATCATATGGCGATTTTAGTCACCGACAATTTTCCGGTGTTTGAATTAGGTTGTGCACTGGAAGTGTTTAGTTTGCCTAGACAAGAAATATCGCCATGGTACAAATGCGATGTTATAAGTTTTGACGGCAAACTGCTAACTTCTTCTACCGGATTGTTGATGCAGGTCAACGAAGTAACTGAATTACTGCATTACGACATTTTGTTGATTCCTGGTTGGGATACCGATTCCCGCAAAATTAAATTGGCACTGGCAGAACAAATAGTAGCATTCCACAGTTTAAATAAACGCATAATTACATTTTGTTCTGGTGCTTTTTTGCCAGCACAATTGGGTTTGCTTAATCATTGTAAAGCCACCACTCATTGGCGTTATGCTGAACTTTTTAAACAACGATTTCCTATGGTGGAGTATGTGGATAACGTACTTTATACCCAGCAAGATAATGTCTACTGCGCTGCAGGAAGCGCTGCCGGATTAGATTTATCGTTAGAAATTGTGCGCCAAGACTATGGACATGAGGTAGCCAATATAGTGGCTAGACGACTGGTTATCTCTCCTCATCGAGCTGGTGGGCAGGCACAATTTGTTGAAACTCCGATGCCGCAAAAACACCATAAGTTTGCGAAAACCTTACAGTGGTCAATTAAAAAGTTAAATACTATTTCTAAAGTAGATGATTTAGCTCGACATGCAAATATGTCCCGTCGCAGCTTTGATCGTCATTTTAAAGCGTCTGTAGGAATGCCGCCAAAAGAATGGTTAAATCAACAGCGAATCAGATTAGCTAAAGAATTATTGGAGCATGATCGTCTATCCATGGATGAACTTGCTTCTCGAGTTGGGTTTGATAATACCGTTACTTTACGATTCAACTTCCATAAATTTGTTGGTATTTCCCCAAGCGAGTACCAACAACAGTTTTATCAAGGTTAGTAAGAGAAATTAATGCCATTACAAAATCAACAAAATACCCTCATAGAAAAACAAAAAGTCATATTCGATCACGATGGAGGAGTGGACGATTTATTATCGTTAATGCTGCTATTAACAATGGATCATATCGATTTGTTGGCGGTAACAGTGACCCCAGCAGATTGTTATTTATCTGATGCCACGCTATCAACGTTAAAAATCCTATCTAAGTTTAATCGTTCTGATGTGCCTGTTGGTCAAGGGCAATTACACGGTGAAAATGCCTTTCCGGCGGACTGGCGCGCGCAACCCAAAATATGTAACGTGCTACCGGACATGTTGGCGCAACCCTATGACAAAAAGCAAATTTCGGATCTGAGCGCAGAAGAGTTGATCAACAAATGTTTAACTGATCAGCAAAATGTAAGTGTATTAATGACAGGCCCGTGTACCAACTTAGTTGCTGCATTTGAAAAACAGCCTGAATTAAAGAGTAAGATTAAAGACGTTATCTGGATGGGGGGAGCGGTGGATGTACCTGGAAATGTAGCCATGTACAACCACGATAAAAGTGCTGAATGGAATGCTTATTGGGATCCTGTCGCAAGCCAAAAACTGTTCGCTTCAGGTTTAAAGATTAAACTCATCGGTTTGGATGCCACTAATTGTTTGCCCGTTAATATTGATTTTTTGGGGCAGTTAGCCGAACAAAAAAACTATCCTATATCGAGTTTGGCTTGTCAGTTTTGGGCAACCACTATCAATACCATTCCTAGCTATGAATTTACCTATTTTATGTGGGATGTATTAGCAACCAGTGTATTAGCCCTGCAAAACGGTGAAATAGAATTTGAATCTGTAAAATTAAATGTCGCTACAAACGAACCTAATGCTGGGCAAACATACCGAGATCCAGAGCAAGGGTTTGATATCGACGTGGCATTCAATGTCGATAAGGATGCTGTTCTAAACTATATATTAAAACAATTTAGATGTTGATCTAGGAGAACCTCACATGGCAGCCCTCAAAAAAATCGTATTCGCAATTTTAATACTACTTACTCTGTTTATTGTATTTGGGTACTTTCTGCCATCTGAGTATCGAGTTCAACGGAGTATTACAATTAACGCCTCGGCGGATAACATTTATCCGCAAGTGGCGGATCTTAAACAATGGCGCAATTGGGGTGTCTGGTATCAACGAGATCCCGATATGCAAGTAGAGTTTTCAGGCGATAGTGCATCCATAGGCATGCAATCTTCTTGGCAAAGTGTGTCAGAGGGCGATGGTATCATGACAATTTCTGCTTTAGAGCCAAGCCAAAGTGTCACCTATGAACTCTACTTTTCTGCCTTTGATATGACATCCCAAGGGCAATTAACCTTTCAAGAAAGCAATGGCCAAACATTAGTCACTTGGATTGGTACCGGTGATGTTGGGTTAAACCCTATTAACCGCTATTTTGCACTCGCCATGGACTCGTTAATTGGCCCAGACCTTCAACAAGGCTTGGAGAACTTAAAAGGTATTATGGAAGATTAGCGTTCAACATCTAAATTGAGTGAAGTAGTGGTGACGACAAGTAGAATGTTTTGTGCCTAAAGTAAAGTCAGGTTGCCAACTAATAGACTGTATTATTCGCTTTTAAGTTGTATGCTTTGGTCGGCTAAGTCGACATATGCAGACATTCAAACTTTTAGTAAATCAATGTCACCGCCACACCGATTATTGTGATTATATACAGATTTAGCTTCGAAGCCGTAACTATGCAAGATCACTGGTAATTGCCGTACTTTCACAGTGGGAAAAGTAGAAATCTGAAAAAACCTATATGTTGTAATAAGTTACCCTCTGTGATTAAAATAGGTTAAATTTATATACGGCAAAAGCCAGTGTTTAAACACGGACTTTTGCGACTTAATAATATTGTTAGAAGGCGCTAGTTTAAGGTGCATAGTTGTTTTGAAATCACATGAAATGACTACATCATTTCTTTTTTCTTCTAGGTGGTTTTAAACACACAAAGTGGTTAGTCATTAAAGGTTGTTTGAACTGTTTAGTAGTTTCAGGCTATCTTTAAACAAGGTAATTGCAGGGGTTATTATCTGGTGGTTGTATTAGGTAATAGTGTTATTCAACAGACAAAGGATGTTTATAGCATGTGTATTGCGCCGTCTAACAAAGCAAATCAAGTAAGCTCCTTCGTCGCCGGACGCAAACTCGCTGGCTGGAGCTCATTCTTCGCCAAGTATAGCCAGCAAGCCTGCGCCGCTTATTTGAAGCGTTAGGCAAAAGGAGGCTGCTATGACTGATGACACAATTAAAAAATTGAAAAATTGTTGTGCGTGTAAAAGTGAAATCCCAAATGGCGCTACTTTGTGTAAGGAGTGCGGAACTCATCAAAATTGGAAACGTCACTTTAATTTTAGTTCGGTCGCACTATCCCTCATAGTCGCACTGCTTTCAGTTTCAACCACCTTTTTTACCGTTGTTTCAAGTTCAGTTAAAACAGAATCTAAAACTAGGGTTATTGATATAAGTCGCAACTTATCAGAATTTATTGTTTATGCAGATAATTCAGGTGATAAGTCTTCTAGGTTTGGTGATATTAAAGTATATATAACTCCCAAAGGCTCATCTGATAAGAGTGCATTCATAGCCCCCGTTCCACGAGACATAGGTGTTTTTCTTAAGCCAGGACAAAGCAAGCCGTTCACCATTTCTATTGAAGATCAATTACGTAAATTTCTTGGTGAAAGAGCAAACAAAGCCGTCTATGAGTTTCTCGCATCAGCAAATTGTAGTTATGTAATCGAGATAATAGAATCGGATAAAGTAAAGCCTGCTCTTTTTAAGTTTGAAAAACCTTGTGCTAGCCCTTATCGGAAAATTGAAGGTAATTACAACGGTTAATTTTGCCTAACACATATGAGCCTCC
>NZ_JAHKPT010000021.1:94673-710196 GCF_018860635.1 Aliiglaciecola lipolytica | reverse complement strand
CACGAGTATTAAACGACGCACACGCGATTTCAAAAAAGGAAAACAGCCAACAACTTTGATGCCTTTTGTGGGCAATCCTACACAACCTCAACCACCTGGACTGACATTTAATCTCATCGACTATCTAAAATTAGTCGACCTGTCAGGACGTAGCCTGCATCCCAACAAAAGTGGCTCAATAGATATTGA
The DNA here is from genome assembly GCF_018860635.1 of Aliiglaciecola lipolytica. Lineage (GTDB taxonomy): Bacteria > Pseudomonadota > Gammaproteobacteria > Enterobacterales > Alteromonadaceae > Aliiglaciecola > Aliiglaciecola lipolytica_A. The sequence continues at coordinate 710,007 of NZ_JAHKPT010000021.1, read as the reverse complement.
TGAATCCCCCATTTTACAACGACTTGGTTTGGATGAAAAATCCTGGCAATGTTTATTCTCAAGTTTTGAAACATCGTTTAGTGTGGCCGCAGGTCAAATCAATACCCTCAAGAATTATAAACGCCGACGTCGACAGAAGTACGGTTAGAATGAAGCTTAAAATAGCTCAAAAAACCTAAATTTATGGCTTAAAGGTCCCCGCAGATGAAATGCGGTACGACGGCTGAATTTCAATCGGGTATAGCAGCGTAAAAACCAGTTTTTATCTATTTTTCTCAAAAATTCTAATTTCCGTACCCATTAAATTGCTCCTAAGCGTTAATTTATCTCGTCAAATCGGTAGATGACTAGTAATGACTGTCTATTTATTTTATTTTTTTTCATGACTGTCTATTTATTTTTTTTGAAAATTATGCCTGTCCAATTGTAAAAAAACACCGCTAAAAACGGTGTTTGTTATTTAGCAAAAAACAGTTATTTATAAACAGCTAGGTAAATGAAGAGCAGGATCCGCTTCTCGTGCTTTTATTGCATCCTCTACCGTTAATCCTAAAGCTTTAGCAATGCCTTCGCCATAAGCTGGGTGGCACTGGCTACAGTTTCGAATATGACGATATTTGATAAAATCAAAAGTATCCCCCATTTGTCTAGCCGTGTTTTCAAAAAGCGCTTGTTTTTGTTCGTCATTCATCAAATTAAACAATAAACGTGGCTGATTAAAATAGTCATCATCATCTTCACGAAAATCATAGCGTTTAGCATAACCATCGATTTTAAGAGGTGGCTCAGCAAATTGTTGCTGCTCCTGCCATTGATTAAAGCTATTAGGTTCATAGTGTGGTTTGTCACCATAGTTGCCATCTACACGGCCTTCACCATCACGGGCATTACTATTTACAGGACAACGCGGTTTGTTAACAGGAATCTGATTATGATTAACACCCACTCGATAACGCTGAGCATCCGCGTAGTTGATCAAACGCGCCTGCAGCATGCGGTCAGGTGATACACTAATCCCTGGCACTAAATTACTTGGAGCAAATGCCGCTTGTTCAACATCCGCAAAGTAATTTTCAGCATTTTTGTTCAACTCAAATTCACCTACCTCAATAAGTGGATAATCGCCCTTTGGCCACACTTTAGTGAGATCAAATGGATGGTAAGGAACTTTATCAGCTTCTATTTCTGGCATAATTTGCACATACATCTTCCACTTAGGGAAATCCCCTCGCTCAATAGACTCGTAAAGATCTTTTTGATTGCTTTCCCGATCCATAGCGACAACTTCAGCGGCTTCCGCATCAGTTAAGTTTTTGATGCCTTGTTGAGTGCGAAAATGGAATTTGACCCAATATCGCTCACCGGCGTCATTCCAAAAACTGTAAGTATGCGAGCCAAAGCCATGCATGTGTCTATACGAAGCTGGAATACCACGATCACTCATCACAATAGTAACTTGATGCAAGGCTTCTGGCAGCAACGTCCAAAAATCCCAATTATTAGTAGCAGAGCGCATATTGGTGCGAGGATCTCGTTTAACCGCTTTATTCAAATCTGGGAATTTGAGAGGATCACGTAAAAAGAATACTGGGGTATTGTTACCAACCATATCCCAAATCCCTTCTTCGGTATAAAACTTCAAGGCAAAACCGCGAATATCACGTTCAGCATCGGCAGCTCCACGTTCACCTGCTACCGTACTAAAACGTGCAAACATTTCGGTTGTTTTGCCTACCTCACTAAATATTTTTGCGCGAGTATATTGGCTAATATCATGGGTAACCGTAAAAGTACCATATGCACCAGAACCTTTAGCATGCATTCGGCGCTCTGGGATAACTTCACGCACAAAATTCGCAAGCTTTTCATTTAACCAAAGATCTTGGGCTAGCACAGGGCCGCGCTTACCAGCCGTCAGACTATTTTGATTATCAACAACCGGCGCTCCACCATTGGTAGTTAGGTCTGTTGGTTGATATGGGCATTTTTTGTCGCTCATCACATTGCTCCTATTGAGAATTAAGTAGAGTCACGAGTAAATCAATCTGCGAACAATTAATTCAACGCGCAGCTGCTTCAGCATTTCTGAGTATAGAAGATATCAAGCCCTTTAACGACCTTTAGAATTTTATTCATTAACATCTGAAAAAGATTGGAAACATAGAAGCTGTTGAGCTAAAAATCACTTAAATTTCACCCCAAAACAGCTCTTAAAATTGCATAACTGAGCGCCCATTGACGCTTACAAGACGTGGCGAACAGATGTGAGATTAAACGCGGTTCTGTTTCTCCAAAAAGATGTCGCTAAGATTATCAATTGCCTCAATCTCTCCAATTCAAGCAATTCCTATATCCTTATCCAACGTTGCCAATGCACATCTACTCACTTAATTTCTTGTTTTGCTCTTCAGTTAACACTTGTAAATATTTTGGGTCTATTTCAACTAATGGATCGGCCATCTTAAGTAGTGATAGATAATCAAAAATATCATTCTGCAACTGACTAAGAGATTGGATTTTATCTGCGTTCTTGTTTTTCGGTGCACTATGTTCTTCAAGTTGCTTTAACAGGCTATCAAGATATTCGGTATTAACCTGCATTTTAGATGTTGAGGGTTGATTGTCGTTAAACATTGAGCTTGATTCAATTAAAGACAGCCTCGTTTGACCTTGATGTTCTCTTTTTGCTAACTGTGATTTTTGTTGTTTGGCAATCAACTCTGCTTGTTTAAATGCTTGTTCAGTTGCAGCTTCTTGAGTTAACACAATATCTGCAGGAATTTGTTGTTCAACATCAACCTCAAGGGGCATTTCAAGCTCAAATGATAAAGGCTCAATCTCAACATTATCCATAGCTTTTGCAGCTAAAGTTAATGCTTCTTTTTCAGCATATTGGGCTCGCTCAGGCTCCTCTACAGAATCTCGCTCAAACTCACTTTTATCTAGCAGTGGCTCTGAGGCCATTCTGGATGAAACTGGTGGGCTGCTAAGTTCACGAATTTCTAGTTTTGATTTTTTTGTCAATTGTTCATTGTCCAATGTAGCTTGGTCTGCAATATCATAAGTATCAACCCTTAGCCCCGGCGCTTTTGTCAACATAGGATCAAAACGATCATATTGATTGTATACCACTAAGCTAATAAACATCACTGAAGCGGCAATGGAAGTTGGCCATTGCCATTTTCGCCATTTTGCTACTGGCGCTTTTACATCAACCACCTTATCACTTGCTTGTTGTTTGGCGAGTTCCAATATGCGCTTATCCAATGCTGCAGTCGGTACTGGTTTTTCCTGTGCCTGATATACGACACTCACATCAGGATCAGTAATATTCTCATTTTTAGCTTGATTTTTATTACTCATGACCTTCACCACTACTTACCCAATCAGGCATTTTTTTAGATAAACATTGTTTTAACTGACCGTAGGCATAACGTAAACGGCTTTTAGTTGCTTGATGAGAAGAATCAATTACTTCTGCAATTTGTTTCACCGTCATAGTCGACTCTTCTTTGAGTAAAAATACTTCCAGCAAGTTGACAGGTAACTTTTGCATACAGTCTTTTAAAAACATGCTTTGCTTATCAGCTTGCAACGTTTTTTCTAGTATATTTTGCTCAATTTGATTGGCACCAAGTTGGCTATCTACCTCATCGGCGCTATCGTCAATCAGCTTATCGACAATGCGCAAATGTCTTATTTGGTCAACCACCCTATTTCGAGCCATTGTATATAACCAAGTGGAAAATTTAGCGTTTGGCTCAAACGACTCAGCATTCACTATCACTTTACTCCAGGTGTCCTGAAATAAATCTTCTGCTAATTGCTGATCTTTTAATTGACGCAACATATAGCGATACAAGCCGCCTCTATGACGTTCATATAAAAGCTCAAACGATGCCGAATCTCCATCTGCAAATCGTTTAAGCAATTCTTCATCTACTACTTGATTCAAACGCGTCCATCTTCCTTAAATAATGAATAAGACTTGGCAAACCTTGACGTCTGCGCCTTATTTTCTTAGTTTTGCTTTTGTTCTTGAGTGGCAACCGAACGAGAAGTTTCCGACTGTAAGGTTTTTGCCATTCTCACCAAAGAAACAAACTCAGCACGATAGCCGTAATCATCCTTACCTTTGTTGTTATTAGCAAGCTCAATCACCTTTTCAAAATCTAAATTTTGGGTGTATTTACTATTTTTCAACAATTGAGCAAAGCCAACAACAGAAGTTGCAAATTTAAAATCCATGGATTGTGCATCAAAATCAGTAACATTTTGTTTTTCAATAACTTGGTCGATTAGGATACTAGTGTCGTTGTCCATAGGTTTATAACGCATCTTTACATGGGCCAATTCATTATTCAGACTAGCTGCGGCATTTTTATGGGTCTGTTGATAGCGTAAATCGTCATTAAATTTAGCGCCATGTTGCAATACGATTTCGTAAAATGCTGTAACAGTATGGCCAGCTCCGATTTCCCCCGCATCGACTTTATCATTATTGAAATCTTCTTTATTTAAGCGACGATTTTCATAGCCAATTAAACGATATTCCGCCACCGTATTAGGATTAAACTCGACCTGAATTTTCACGTCTCGGGCAACCGATTGTAAAGTAGCATCTAATTCTTCAACTAATACTTTTCGCGCTTCAAGCAACGTATCTATATAAGCGTAATTGCCATTGCCTTTATCCGCTAATTGCTCCATCAAGTGGTCATTATAATTACCTTGTCCAAAACCTAAGGTGGTGAGTTCAATTCCTTGCTCTTTTTGTTTTTCAACTAATTCAATTAATTGCTGATGATTGACCCTGCCAACATTAAAATCGCCGTCAGTAGCTAAAATCACACGATTCACACCATTTTCCTTAAATGCTTGTTTAGCTAATTTATAAGCAAGCTCAATACCCTCTCCACCATTGGTTGATCCACCAGCGGATAGGCGGTTTAGCGCTTGTTCTATTTTTACACTCTGATTGGCTTTGGTAGGCTCAAGTACTACACCAGATGCTCCGGCATAAACCACGATGGCTACACTATCGTTTTCTGTCAATTGATTGGTTAACATCATCAGAGCACGCTTAACCAAAGGTAATTTATTCGCAGAATTCATAGAGCCAGAAACATCCAATAAGAACACTAGATTTTTATTGCTCGCCTCAAGTTGCTTTTCGGATTTATCATTTAAAGCATGGGCTTTTAAACCAATTCGCATCAACATACGGCCTTGATTCCAAGGCGAATTTGAAACCTGCGTATCAATCACAAAAGGATGAGAGGATTCTTCAGCCACTGGATACTGATAATCAAAATAATTTACGAATTCTTCAATCCGAACAGCGTCTGCCGGTGGCAGCCATCCTTGGTTTAACATTCGTCTAGCATTGCTGTAGCTACCTGTGTCCACATCAATTGAAAATGTTGAAACTGGATTATTACTGGTGGTAAAAACCTGGTTTTCTTCTTCATGTTGATAGTTTTCTGTATAAGCAGGGTTCCCTGGCGCTGGCACTTGAGGAGGATAATATCCAGGAGAAGTGGCTACAGATAAGTCAGCCATTGCGAACAGCTGAGATTCATGTCGCTGGCGACTATGTAATTTTCCTTGCGCTTCAGCTCGTTGTGCGGTCATCATAATTTTTTCAGCTTCAGCTTCAGCTCTGTGCTTCGCCTGTTTGACTTGATTATCGCTTTCTGTAGACGAACAAGCGGCTAGACTAAAAGCGATAACTGTAGAGGTTAATAAATAGCTAAATCTACGCAGTTTAAATCTGTTTTTAAGCGTTAAATCGATAGAGCGAGTAGTCGTTGAATTGTCTGATTTAATAGTGTTCATTTTTATTCCTTTTACACATAGTTATCAGTACCAACGAATAGAATTTTAAAAGGGGTTATTTATTTTTCAATAAAGAGCGCGGTTTATTGCATGGCAGCGTCTCGCAGCTAGTAATAAATCAACTAATTTTTAGTAAATTTCACCAAATACAGTTAATCAAATTCACAAAAATACGCAAACCATCTCCATATCTAATTGATTTATAGAGACTTTAACCAATGGCACAGTGAGTGCTTAGTCTAGTAAATAGAACAGTCATCAAATACGACTCACTAAACAGTGTCGTGACGATATTCACTTAAAATATTTGGTTAAATTTGGAAAATACAATGGACGCGCATAATTACAACAACCACGCTTCAATTTCACGCTCAACAATAAAGCAGTTATCACTGGCAGCTTTTATTTGCTCAAGTTTTTTATTAACAGCCTGTGGACAGGCAGAAGCCAATAAAAATGACCAACAAGAAGCTGAACAGGTAAAAGTCATCCCTATTCCTGTTGAAGTGAAAAATTTAGAGCGCGGTAATATTTCCTCCAATTATGCAACAACAGCAGTATTAGAAGCTAAAGAAGAAGCATTTGTTGTTGCCCGCGCATCGGGAATAATTGATCAAATATTAGTTGAAGAAGGTGATTACGTTGAAAAAGGTCAAGTTTTAGCGAAATTAGATCCCGAACGTTACGAACTAAACTTGTTGCGAGCAGCAGCAGATTTACAAGGTATCGAAAAAGAGCTTGCGAAAGTCAATAAGGTTTATCATAAAAAACTGATAAGTGATGATACTTACGACAAGCTTACTGCACAGTATGAATCAGCCAAAGCAACACTGGCTTTGGCTAAACTCGATTTGAAAGAAGCAACCATAGTTGCACCTATCAGCGGTTATATCGCCGAACGAAACGCTAAAGTGGGTAACCTAACCGAATCGTTCCAGCGCGAGCGTATGTTTCATATTGTGCAACAAAAACAACTCTACGGAATTGTCTATTTACCGGAAAAAGAATTGTCTCGGGTGCACAAAGACCAACCAGCAAGCTTACTTTTATCAGCGCTTTCGAATACAACAATCAATGCTTATGTTGAGCGTATCAGTCCGGTCATTGATTCAAAAACCGGGACTTTTAAAGTTACCCTTAGAGTACCAAACGAAAATAATTTATTGAAAGCAGGCATGTTCTCTCAAGTCAGTTTAAATTATGACACCCACCTTGATGCTACTTTGTTGCCTCGCAAAGCACTGCTGGCCATTGACGATAAAACCAATGTATTTGTGGTAGACGAAGACGGTATCGCAAACAAAATTGCGATTACAGTTGGCTACCAAGAAGGAAACTTCGTTGAAGTTATCAAAGGCCTTACTGGCACTGAAAAAGTGGTGGTAACCGGGCACCAAAACCTCAAAGACAAAGCCGTTGTTGAAATCGTCAACAGCTAATTGAGGAGTACATTATGAATTTAATTGAAATTGCGGTCAGACGTCCGGTGACAGTGTGGATGTTTACCTTAGCTGTACTCTTATTCGGATTTGTTTCTCTATCACGTTTGTCTTTGAACTTACTACCAGAGCTTTCCTACCCGACTCTAACCATTCGCACTGACTATGTAGGAGCCGCTCCAGGAGAGATAGAACAATTGGTTACCAAACCGGTTGAGGAAGCAGTAGGCATAGTCAAAGGTGTTCGCAAAGTCACTTCAGCTTCTAAAGCTGGACAGTCTGATGTAGTGCTGGAGTTTGAATGGGGCACCGAAATGGACATGGCCAGCTTAGAGGTTCGCGAAAAACTCGATGTTTTACTTTTACCCCTAGATGTTAAACGGCCTTTATTATTGCGATTCAATCCAAGTTTAGATCCTGTAATGCGCTTCGGACTAGGAACAAACAATGCCGCTTCGCCCGACGCTAACGACTCTAAGGCAGCACAAGCGACTATGGATGAAGCGAACATGAAACAGGTTCGTACTTATGCCGAAGAAGACATAAAACGCAAACTGGAGTCGGTTGAAGGTGTCGCTTCCGTTCGAGTCGGCGGTGGCCTAGAAAATGAAATTCATGTTCTGATTAATCAACATCGTACTAGTCAATTAAATATACCTTTAGCGGAAATCATTAAACGCTTGAAAGACGAAAATGTAAATGCGTCCGGTGGCCGAGTGGAAGACGGTTCGCAAGAATATTTAGTCAGAACCCTAAATCAATTTCAAACCTTAGACGATATGCGTAATTTGTATATTGCTACACGAGAAGGCAAACATATTCGTTTAAGCGACGTAGCCCAAATCAAAGATGCCTTTAAAGAACGCACCTCAGTCACCCGATTTGACGGACTCGAAGGTGTTGAAATAGCAATCTATAAAGAAGGTGACGCTAATACGGTCAATGTAGCTAACGCGGTAAAAGCCAGACTTGAATCACTGAAGCAGTCATTGCCGCAGAACTACCAAATACAAATGGTCTACGACCAGTCATTATTTATCGCCAGCGCATTGGAAGAAGTAAAGTCTGCGGCCATCATAGGTGGTATTCTGGCTATGTTTATTTTGTATTTTTTCCTGAAAAATATCTGGCCCACATTAATTATTTCCATCTCCATTCCAGTATCAATTATCGCGACTTTTAATTTAATGTATAGCTACGATATCAGTTTAAACATTATGAGTCTGGGTGGCATTGCGCTGGCCATAGGTTTATTAGTTGATAACAGTATCGTAGTGCTGGAAAACATCGATAGGCATAAAAAAGACAATGCCAATACCTTAGAAGCTGCCGCGCAAGGAACAAAAGAAGTCTCAATGGCAATAGTGGCCTCTACCCTTACCACCATGGCCGTATTTTTTCCGTTAGTGTTTGTTGAAGGTATCGCTGGTCAATTATTCAGTGATCAGGCCCTTACCGTTACGTTTGCACTGGCAGCATCCTTAGTTGTAGCATTAACTCTCATCCCTATGCTTGCAGCAAGAGAAAAGTCTAATCAGCCAAGTAAAGAATTGGATTTGGGACCTAGGCCGGTTAAAGCTAAACCCACAGGCAAGTTAAAACTAACTGGATATTACCTATTTTTACCATTAACTCTTCTCGTTAAATTAATCTTTTATGTTGTACCTCTGACGGTAACCAGCATCATTTTAACTGTGTTTAGAGGGCTATCTAAAGCGCTATCAATACTATTCAAACCGGTATTGTGGGGGTTCGATAAGTTCTACAATGTCGTTTCATCAGCGTATTACCATAGTCTGAATGTGGCAATGAAAGCTCGGATTGCAGTTATTGCAATTGTGGTTACATGTTCTGCTCTATCGCTTTTACTATTACCTAAAATCGGTTTGGAACTGATTCCACCGTTAGCCCAAGGCGAATTTAATGTTGAAATTACCTTACCTACAGGCTCTAGATTAGAAAATACCGATGAGGTATTAGCTAAACTGGCCACTTTTACGCAAAAACAACCGCAAGTAGCACGCACCTACTCTTTAGCTGGTACTGGCAGTTTAATGAATGCTTCCCCCTCCCAAGGTGGTGATCATTGGGGTAAGTTAAATGTGGTGATGAAAACTGATGCCTCTGCCCAAGACGAACAAGCTGTTGTCACAGCTATGCGTGAATACCTAATTAATCAAGCAGGTCTGGAAAGTAAATTCGGTACACCGGAACTATTCAGTTTTTCGACTCCACTGGTGGTGGAAATTTCAGGATATGACTTGTCGATGTTAAAACGTTACGGTGACAAGCTAGCACAAGCTCTTTCTAAAAATAGACGATTTGCCGATATTAAAAGCTCGTTGCAAAATGGCAACCCTGAATTAAAAGTGCAGTTCGACCATGCCAAACTGGCCCAATTAGGACTCAATGCACCGGATGTTTCAAAGTTAATAGCGGCCAAAATTGGTGGCGAAGTGGCAAGTCAATTTAGTGTCGATGATCGTAAAGTGGATATTTTAGTCAGAAACCAAGTTACCCAACGAGACTCAATCCAAGATATTTCACAAATAGTGGTAAACCCAAATAGCAATAATGTCATCCCCTTAGCCGCTGTGGCTTCTATTGAGATGTCAGTCGGTCCAAGTGAAATAACCAGAGTGGGTCAACAACGGGTGGTACTGGTCACTGCTAACCTTAATTACGGTGATTTAGGTGCGGCTGTAATCGACGCTCGCTCAGCCATTGATGAAATCAACTTACCCGTTAGTTTACAAGCTAGGATCACCGGCCAAAGTGAAGAAATGGAGTCGAGTTTTAATTCCCTTTATATGGCCCTGGCCTTGGCGATTTTTATGGTATATCTGGTGATGGCCTCGCAGTTTGAGTCCTTATTGCATCCATTTTTAATTTTATTCACTGTTCCCATGGCCTGCGCAGGTTCAATTTATGGTTTATTTTTAACCGGCACAAATATCAGTGTGGTGGTATTCATTGGCTTGATTATGCTCGCTGGAATAGTGGTAAATAACGCCATAGTGCTAATTGATAGAATTAATCAATTACGTGCAAAAGGCGAAGATAAGATGACCGCAATTAAACAAGCTGCGCACAGTCGTTTACGCCCTATCCTAATGACCACCTTAACCACTATATTAGGCCTCCTTCCAATGGCAATTGGTTTAGGTGAAGGATCGGAAATTCGCACACCTATGGCTATTACAGTAATTTTTGGATTGTTGTTCGCAACCTTCCTAACTCTATTTATGATCCCCGTGTTGTATAGCATATTTGATCGCAAATCATTTATCCCAGAAGTGAACCAAAGCACAACCGACAAGCCAAACAGTGAGGTGGTTTATGGATAAGTTTGCCCACGCTGGCGCTGCATTGGCAAGCTTTGCCATACGTCGTCCAGTAACCATTTCCATGTTATTCTTTTCTCTGTTAATCATGGGGTTAGCGGCCAGTAAAATGCTGCCTTTAGAGAAGTTTCCGGGCATTGATTTTCCAGAAATTTTTATTCAGGTTCCCTATAAAGATGCCACGCCTGCAGAAATCGATAAAATGATCACCCAACCGGTGGAAGAAGCATTAGCCACAATGTCGGGCATCAAACGACTGCGCTCTCGTTCTACTGAAAACAATGCAGAAATTCAGATACAGTTTGATTGGGATGCCAATATCAAAGCTAAAAGCATCGAAGCACGAGAGAAAATCGATGCTATCCGCCACCTTTTGCCAGATGATGTAGAGCGGGTACTAGTCTTCAAGTTCAACCTAAAAGATATGCCAGTTTTTCAACTTAGATTGTCGAGTGACCGTGATATTTCTAACTCGTATGATTTACTGGAGCGCAACCTAAAAATGCCGATCGAGCGCATTAAAGGTGTCTCAAAAGTTGAATTATATGGTGTTCAGAAAAAACAAATATCGATTCGCTTAGATCCTCAACGCATTGCAGCTTTGCACATTGATACGGCTAAATTAACCAAAATCCTGCGCGATGCCAACTTCTCCATGACGGCTGGTCAATTTTTTGATTTGGACCAAAAAATCACAGTCAACCCAATTGGCGAATACCGTAGCAAACAGGAAATTGAAGATCTCATTATCCAACGGAATGTACGTTTGCACGACATTGCCAGTGTGAAATATGAAACCCCTAGAGCAGAAGAAGGACGCCACTTAGATCGCACCCATGCGATTGGTCTCAATATCTTTCGAGAGTCAGGTGCTAACTTAGTAGAGGTATCCGACGCGGTTATGCAAGAGATTGAAAAAGCTCGAAACAGCACCGCGTTTAATGGCATTAACGTATTTATTATGGATGATGAGGCGGATTCTGTTACCACTTCGCTGCAAGACCTGCTCAATTCGGGCTTGCTCGGTGCCATTCTCTCTATCATTGTATTGTATTTATTCTTACGTAACCTTGCTACTACCCTAGTTGTGGTCCTATCGGTGCCATTTGCAATTTGTATCACCTTGGCCTGTATGTACTTCTTAGGATATAGCCTCAATATATTGTCTTTAATGGGCTTAATGTTGGCGGTTGGCATGCTGGTGGATAATGCTGTTGTGGTTACTGAAAGCATTTTCCAAGCACGGGAAGACGAACCTGACCCTGTGGAAGCAACTAAGAAAGGGGTTGCTTTGGTGAGTTTAGCTGTTATCGCTGGAACGGCGACCACAGCCATCGTTTTTCTACCCAATATAGTTGGCGCCAAAGAAGAGATAACCGTATTTCTTGAACATGTAGCCGTATCTATCTGCATTTCACTGTTTGCGTCATTAATTTTAGCGCAGACACTCATTCCTTTATTAACCACTAAGCTAAAAATTAAAGCGAAACCTAAACAAGTGAAGCCATCAAAGATCAAAAATGTTTATGCTTCTATTTTAACTTGGACCTTAGAGAATCAAGGAAAAACCGCGCTTGTTGCTGTACTCATATTAATCAGCACTATGATCCCCATGAACTTATTAAAGAGCGACGAACAAAACAATGGTAATAATGGCCGAATTTGGTTGAACTATAATGTTCAGGCCAACTATAGCCTCAAGGAAGTTGAAAAAACCGTGGCTAAAATGGAAGACTATTTATACGCCAATAAAGAAAGATTTCACATCAAACAGGTATATAGCTATTTCACTGCGGGAGAAGCGGTATCTGGCTTAACTCTAGAAGATGTAATCCCGATGAAAATCGCCGATCTAAAAAAGTTAATTAAAGATGAGTTCCCTGCATTTGCACGAGCAAAACCTTCTTTTCAGTGGGATGAAGGCAGTGGTGGCGGTGTCAAAATATCGTTATTTGGACAGTCATCTGAAACCTTAATGCAAATTGCCAGTGAAATTGTACCAGTGTTGAGTAGCGTTAATGGTTTAACAGACGTTAAGGCTGATATAGATGGTCAAAATTATGAGTTACAAATTAAAGTAGATAGAGACAAAGCCTTTCGTTTTGGATTAAACACCAATGATGTTGCCACTATTATTAGCACTGCATTACGAGGGGCAAATCTGCGAACCTTTAGAAATGACATTAATGGTGAAATAGACATTCGTTTGCTTTACGATGAAACACTGCAAACCTCTATAGACGCATTACGCAACTTAACGGTGTCTAGAAACCTTGATCAAAATGTCACTTTGGATATGTTGGCTGACTTAACGATTAAACCAAGAATGTCACAAATTCAGCGGGACGGCAGGCAAACGGCACTAAGTATTGGGGCTAATTTAGAAAGTGAACTCACCATCGAAGAAGCACAAGAACGTATTGAATCTATAATGGCAAATGTGCAACTGCCCAGTGGTTATAGTTGGGCGTTAGATGGCAGTTTCCAGCGTCAAGACGAAGATGAAGGCGTGATGATCACAAATATGATCCTAGCCGTGTGTATGATTTATATTGTTATGGCAGCGCTTTTCGAATCATTATTATTACCCACATCGGTATTAACTTCGTTGATTTTTTCATTTACTGGGGTATTTTGGGCGTTTTTACTTACAGGCAATCCAATGACCGTAATGGGCATGATTGGGATGCTGATTTTAATGGGAATAGTGGTAAATAACGGTATTGTATTGGTCGACCGGATTAATCAATTAGTGAATCAAGGAATGACTGTACACAACGCCATTATTGAAGGTTGTCTCACCCGAGTACGCCCTATTTTGATGACAGTCTCTACAACTGTGCTAGGACTTTTACCACTTGCGTTTGGCGACATGAGTATTGGCGGTGACGGCCCTTCCTATTCGCCGATGGCGATAGCCATAATCGGTGGTTTATTGTTTAGCACCCTCACCAGTTTATTTTTAGTACCACTAACCTATTTGCTACTGCTGAAATTGCGTCGAAATACAATAGAAATGATTGCTGACAGCAAGCTGTTGGTCTCGAGGTTAATTCGAGCTTAAATGGAACAGTACGCTAACAATTCAAGCCGTATGCTAAGGGCTTAAGTATCAAGCTAAGGGCTTTTGCTCTTAGCGTTTAGCGTTTATCTGCCAATTTAACCATTAAAAATTCTATCGCAGCCTTTTCAGATTCATCTAATTGACCGTCGGCACGTGAGATGTCTACGGCCAGCTGTAACGCTTGTTCTTTCATCCAAGGGTCGGATAACAAAATCGCGCGATGGGCTAAAAAGTTTTCAATTTCATTTTCAGCTATCGCATCAATAACTTTACTCTCTACCGTATTGTAATAATCCAATTTATCGGTTTCACTAGACCATTCTAGTTGCGCTAACCAACCTTGCATATAGCTTCTTTCTTGCTCATCTATGACGCCATCAATCATCACAAACATAAGTGCAATATCAAATAAAGCCTGACGTTGAATTTGATCTTTGCACTGACCTAAATCCAATGCTTGAATAAATATAGTAAACCTCATCAAATTGCTCCATGGTGTTTTATAATCCAATCTAAAGTATCCTAGTCCAAACTATCACATCATGCTAATCAAAAATGGACAAACCCCAACAACAAAATCAATCGAATCATTATATTGTCGGTCTCATTAATCCTAAAAGCCCTACCAATGTGGGAGCTGCGCTGCGCGCTGCTGGGTGTTATTCAGCAAAATCAATTGTGTATACAGGCAAACGTTATGAGCACGCGAAAAATTTCGCTACCGATACAAAAAATGCAAATGCACACATACCGCTAACGGGCAAAGAAAACATATTTGATGACTTACCTGCTGGTTATCGAAAAATCGCCTTTGAGCTGGTAGAGGGTGCGACACCACTGCCTCACTTTCAACATCCAGACAATGCTATTTATGTTTTTGGGCCTGAGGATGGCTCCATACCACAACAGATCCTCAATCAGTGTGACGAGATACTGTATGTCCCTACCATAGGTTGTATGAATTTAGCTGCCTCAGTGAATGTCGTGCTCTACGACCGTATGGCAAAACAACAGAACACGATTTATTCCGATGACATCATTCGCAGCAGCCGAGACACCAATAATAAACTTAAACGGAAAATGACCAGCAACGCACAACAAAATTAACAATTATTTTACATATTTTTGATAAAAAAATTGTCTAAGTAGGTGTAATTATGTATTAATTGAAAGACAGCGTTTATTGCAAAACCTGCACTCTATCGATAATAAGGAAATCTACTATGTCTGAAGATACTCGGATTCCCCGTAACTCAGAAAATGATCACACTGTTGAAATGGCGAAAACCAGACGGGAGTTTCTGAAACAAAAAACCGGTACTGATTTAAAATACACGGGTGAATTCAGTATTGATCCTGGTGTATTACCAGGCAATATTGAAAACTTTATTGGAATCGTACAGATGCCAGTAGGTATTGCCGGTCCAGTGCAAATTAATGGTGAACATGCCAAAGGTTTATTTTACGTCCCACTTGCCACCACTGAAGGTACATTAGTGGCCAGTTACAGCCGTGGAATGCGTGTCATAAATGAATGTGGCGGGGTAAAAACGACGGTAGTTGAAGGTTGGATGCAACGTGCTCCAGCGTTTATCTTTGAAGATGCCAGACAAGCCCGTGACTTTGGACAATGGGTAGAACAAAATTTTGAGCAAATAAAAGCCGTATCCGAAACCACAACCAGTATTGGCAAATTAGAGCATATTCAACAATGGTCAGTGGCGAAAACACAATACTTGCGTTTCAACTACACCACCGGTGATGCTGCGGGTCAAAATATGGTGGGCAAAGCGACCCTTGTGGCCTGTGAATGGATTAAAGCAAACTCCCCCATCCCCTGCATGTATTTACTTTCTGGCAACATGGATACCGATAAAAAACACTCTCATCTAAATATGCTGCATTCAAGAGGCAAGCGCGTGATCGCCGAGATCATCTTGAAAAAAGAAGTGTTAGCTCGTGTCATGAATGTGGATACAAAAGTGCTAGCAGGTGCTACTACGCTAGCGAATAATGGCGCGCAATTAGCCGGTGCGGCTTATAATGGCCCCCACTCAGCCAATGGCATCGCGTCTTTATATATTGCCACCGGTCAAGATGAAGCGAATGTAGTTGAGTCTCATGCGGGTATGTTATCCCATGAATTATTAGACAATGGTGATTTTTATCTTGCGGTTACCTTACCTTCATTAATAGTTGCCACCTTTGGTGGCGGAACAGGTTTACCTACACAAAATGAATGTTTACAGCTATTAGATTGTGTGGGCAAAGACAAAGCCAATAAATTTGCTGAAATCGTTGCTGCGACCGTATTAGCCGGTGACATTTCATTAGCTTGCGCCGTCATTGCCGGCCACTGGGTAAGCAGCCATGACAAAATGGGCCGTAATCGCTAACCCACAAATTTATATAAGTAGCGCGCTCGTGTCTATCGAGCGTTATTTTTAAGCAATATTCCCTATGACATGCCGCGCTTAGTAACACCCATTTAAAATTTATTTTAAGATCATTTAAACCTTTTTAATTCTGGCTGCGACTTACTCTGTGATTGTTCTAATAATTTCAGAGAAAACACCATGAAAATTGAAGATACCAGTGGACAAGATGTCGTACTGGCAAGCAAAAAAAATAAAAAACCACTGTTCATAATTATCGGCATTAGCGTAGTGTTAATCGTTTGCTATTTTAGCTTAGCACCGGCTTTTAGTAATTGGTCAAGTTCAGACCATTCGGTTTCAGCTCAGCGTTTACGACTTGCCACCGTGCACAAAGGTGATCTGGTTAGAGATTTGTCTGTACAAGGCAGAGTTGTAGCCTCTATTAGTCCCCGTCTGTATAGCCCAGCCCAAGGTACTATTACTTTTAAAGTGGATGCCGGTGATTCGGTGACGATCAATCAAGTGTTAGCATTGATCGACAGCCCAGCTTTGACCAATGAACTAAAACAAGAAGAGTCCAGTTTACAGCGTTCGCAAATGGAGTTGGACAGAGAAAAAATACAAGCGAAAAAACAAGCACTGGAAAATCAAAAAGCCGTCGATCTTGCATTGGTCTCACTCACTGCCGCAGATCGAGAAAAACGCCGTGCAGACAAAGCCTATGCTACCCACTCCATAAGCCAGATCGATTATGAAAAAGCCCAAGACGATCTGCAAAATGCCAAACTCGTTCATCAACATGCGGTGCACGATGCTCAGTTAAACCAAGAGAGTTTAGCCTTTGAAATTCAAACCAAACAACTGCAATTGGAACGACAAGCTTTGCTGGTTGATGAATTAACACGCAAAGTGGACGAATTGACAATGCGCTCTCCAGTCAATGGCATCGTCGGTAATTTAGCGGTACAGCAAAAAAACCAAGTTACACAAAATCAGCCCATTCTAAGCGTGGTGGACTTATCAGAATTCGAGTTAGAAGTTGATATTCCAGAAAGCTACGCAGACGATTTGGCGATTGGTATGCTTGCAGAAGTTAGTTTCAATGGCGAAACGCACTTGGCCACCCTAGTCACTATCTCACCTGAAATTGAGAACAATCAAGTGAATGGGAGAGTGCGTTTCGCCTCCCACAATGCTGCAGGAGAAGCCTTAGAACAGCCACAAGGATTGCGTCAAAACCAACGCTTAACCACGCGCATCCTAATGGAAAGTAAGGAAGATGTGTTAATGGTGCAACGAGGACAGTTCTTAGACAGTGGTAGTGGCCGCATTGCATATCTGGTTAAAGACGGAATGGCAGAAAAAACGCCGATTTCCACCGGTATTAGAAGTTTATCCAATGTTGAAATAATGCAAGGTCTGAATGCCGGAGACACCATCATCATTTCCGGTACAGAACAATTCAATGGTGCGCAGCGAATTCTCATCACCAATTAATCACTCCTACATTAAAAGCAAAAAGAATTAAGGAAAGCACATGTTAACAATGACAGACGTAAAAAAAGTATTTCGTACTGATTTGGTTGAAACCCACGCCTTACGTGATTTCAATTTACAGGTAGATGAAGGTGAATTTGTCGCCGTCACTGGCCCTTCTGGCTCTGGAAAAACCACATTTTTAAACATTGCAGGTTTGTTAGAAACCTTCGAAGGTGGTACTTACCAGCTAGATGGTCAAGATGTCAGTCGTCTTAATAACAAAAAACGCAGCCAACTAAGAAATGAAAAAATAGGGTTCATTTTTCAAAGTTTCAATCTTATCCCTGACCTAAACCTGTTCGATAATGTAGATGTGCCCCTTCGTTACCGCGGATTTAAAAGTAATGAACGCAAAAAACGGATTGAAGAAAGTCTCGAATTAGTCGGCTTGGCTAACCGAATGAAGCATTTACCCTCGCAACTTTCAGGTGGGCAGCAACAACGTGTCGCCATTGCCCGAGCTTTAGCCGGTGATCCACGGTTCTTACTTGCCGATGAACCAACCGGAAATTTGGACACTAAAATGGCATTAAGTGTATTGGAGCTACTCAAACAAATTAATGACCAAGGCACGACTATCGTTATGGTGACCCATGATCAACATTTGGCTTCCCAAGCCAAACGCAATATATACGTACGAGATGGCAAAGTCAGTGAATTAACTGACTCATCTGAGCCCACTATCGCTGAGCTTAATCAAGCGGCCAACGGATAAGGAAAAATAATGTTTACTTATTATCTGCGTTTGGCCCTAAAAAGCATCAAGCGAAACCCTATTTTAAGTGCCCTGATGATCACCGCTATTGGTCTTGGAATTGGTGCAAGTATGACTACGGTAACAGTTAACTATCTGATGTCAGCTAATCCCATTCCCCATAAAAGTGAACAACTTTTCTATGTGCAATTAGACAGTTGGTCACAGTTTGAACCTGCCCGCGAGCCGAATGAGCCACCGGATCAAATCACCTGGACTGAAGCCACCAATTTGATGCAAGCAAAACAAGCGTATCGGCAAACAGCCATGGCTTCTACCGGCGGTGTTGTCGAACCTCAAGGTCAAGATGAGAAGCCCTTTATGGCCAGCATTCGTTTAGCCTTTTCTGATTTTTTCCCGATGTTTGATGCCCCTTTTTTGTTTGGCAGTGGCTGGCCTGATAGCAGCGATGACAATAGAGAATATGTGGTGGTGATCAGCAAAGCCACGAATGAACGTGTGTTTGGAGGAGAAAACTCTGTTGGTCGTACGATTCGGATTGTAGGCGAAAACTTCCGAGTGGTGGGTGTTTTAAACGATTGGCTGTTAGTGCCACGGTTTTATGATGTCACCACTGGTGCCTTTGATGAAACCGAAGAAGTCTTTATGCCGTTTTATATGAAGCAAGAATTAGAATTATCTAATGGCGGCAATACCAATTGTTGGAAAACTCCAGAAGGTGAAGGTTTTGCTGCATTTTTACAATCTGAGTGTGTTAACTATCAGATGTGGGTTGAACTTAGAAACGCAAATGAAAAAGCCCAGTACATGGATTTTTTAAATAACTATGTCAACGAACAAAAAGCCTTAGGACGTTTTTCCCGCCCATTGAACAACCGCCTTTCTAACGTCATGGAATGGATGGAAAACCAAGAAGTGGTTGCCGACGACGCCCAAATCATGATGTGGGTGTCCTTTATGTTTTTATTAGTTTGCCTGCTTAATACCATAGGTTTGTTGCTGGCAAAATTTACTGGAAAAGCTGCAGAAATAGGTTTACGCAGAGCGGTAGGCGCGTCTAAAACAGACCTGTTTATTCAGCATATCGTCGAAACGGCCTGCATTGGCATAGCCGGCGGTATTTTGGGACTGGGTTTAGCCTTTCTTGGACTCGAAGGTATTAAATCTTTGTACGGTGAGTTTGTGCAAAATTTAGTTGGACTGGATATTACCATGATGGCCAGTGCGATTTTACTTGCGTTAGTTTCGAGTATTTTAGCCGGCATGTACCCTACTTGGCGCGCCTGTAACATCGCCCCAGCCAGCCAATTAAAAAGTCAATAAGGAGAAGACTATGAGCTCTAATCAATGGGAAATTGGTCCAATCTTTCGTGCTTTAATGCGCAACAAGGTGGGTGCCATTTTGATTGCAATACAAATTGCCGTCACTATGACAATAGTGGTCAATTCAATATTTATTATTCTTGAACGTGCGCAACGTATCGAGCGAGACAGCGGCATCGATGAGGCCAATAGCTTTTACCTAACCACTACAGGTTTTGGTACGAGTTTTGATCCTAAAAGTACCGCCATTGATGATTTAGCATTAATCCGCGCTACGCCTGGGGTACTAGATGCAATCCAAATTAACGCCATTCCTGTGAGTGGTGGTGGCTGGTCGATGAGTTTTCAAACTGAACCAGGCGAAGAAAAAGAAAGCGAAGGCGCTGCGATTTATATGGTCGATGAACACGCCATCAATGCACTTGATTTAGAAGTAATTGCCGGTGAAAACTTCTTACCGAACGACGTGAGGTGGCGGCAACGAAGTGTGACCGATTGGCCTGATAATGTACTTATTACTAAAGTCCTTGCGGAGTCTTTATTTGCGGATATCCCTTATCAAAATGTAGTGGGTAAAACCATTTATATTCGTCAAACAGAACCTATGATCGTAAAAGGGATTGTCGATAAAATTCAAGCTCCTTGGGTGGGTTGGGATGACTTAGAACACACAGTTCTTACACCGGAGTTAACCGAGTTTGAGTCCAATCGCTACTATATCCGCGCTCTACCAGGACAACGTGATGCAATAATGCCGATTATTGAAGAAGCGCTAGCCTCATCAAATAAACAACGCATTATTCGCAACATGCGTACCGTTCAAGAAACACGAGAACGCAGCTATCGCGGAGATACCGCGATGATAAAAATACTTTCAACCACTATGGTAATCCTTACCATAGTAACCGGGTTAGGTATTGTTGGTTTAGCCAGCTTTAGTGTTAATCGTCGTAAAAAACAAATAGGCACACGGAGAGCGTTAGGGGCAAGTCAAGGGTCGATTGTGCGTTACTTCATGATTGAGAATTTTTTGATAAGCACTGTAGGTGTCGTCTTAGGTGCCGTACTAACAGTTGGTTTAAATATGTTGTTAGTGAATATGTTTAGCCTGAATGCACTAGATTGGTATTTTGTGCCCGCAGGTATGTTAGTACTTTGGATTGTAGGGCAAATAGCGGTATTTGGCCCCGCACAAAAAGCGGCGAATATCCCGCCGGCATTGGCCACTAGAACGGTCTGAAATCGTAAAAAAAAAGCGGAAATTCTTTTAAAGAATTTCCGCAAACAACTTCTACTTAGGAAAATTGGGACAGAACGCCCAATAATTATTTCGCTTTTTTAAGCTGCTTTTTCAATTTTGCTAGTTTATTTTTTTGCTTTGCGATTTTCGCTTTACTGGTCTTAATTTTTGCTTTCAAAGTCTTTACTTTAGCCATGCTGGCATCTCCTTAAAAAATGATGAAAATACAAACACTAATCGATTAATCTCGATCCTTGTGTTGTTTTAAAAAATCACGAATAAAACGCCGAACTTCACGGGCTGCGCTTGTATCTAACTCGTCACAAAGCTTCACAAATTCAGCTCGTTCCTGATCATTAATCCTAACAATTAGCTGGCTATTTTTCTTTGATTTTTTATGCTGCAAAATAATCTCCAAAACGCCAATTAAAAGTAAGGTTTGCTCTCGTGATGATGCAATATTGACCGATATCCATATGATAGTCAATGTATATACATTGCATAGTCATTGTTAATACACTTTTCTGTTCATCTGCATACACTTACTTTAAAACAACACCTTTGATTTGTGCGAACACTCGAAGATGTTTGGCTAACTTTAATTGCTCAAAGGATCGTTGGGTAATTTGACTGAGAATAACACTAGTGCCTACTTTCAATTTTAAAATAACACTACCGTTTGCAGTGAACTTAAAATCCATTATGTCGGCTGGCAGCACATTAAGGATACTGGTATCTGCAGCCCGGGATAAACTCACACTTACGTCTTTTGCGTGTATCACCACCTTCATTCGTTGCTCTATTGGTTTGTTGATAACACTTACCCAAAGCTGTCCAGCTTGGGTTTTTAAAGCGCTGACATGCTGTTGCTCATCAATCAATTCAACCTTGGCACTTAATACACTTTGAAGATCTGATCCCAAGGTCAATGGTTGATTGAGATCTGTGAGTAATTCTGTACTTTCCCCCTGCCCTGTAATACCTGTTTTATCCATCAACACTACCTGTTTAGCAACTCGGGCCAATTCAGACTTAGAATGGGTAACATAGATGACGGGTATCGCTATTTGTTCAAGTAAAGGTTCTAAATAATCTAAAAATTGGCTTTTAAGTTGCTCATCTAAAGCAGACAGCGGCTCATCCATCAATAATAAATCGGGTTGTGTCGCTAAAGCTCTGACGATAGCGACTCTTTGCTGCTCGCCACCTGATAATGTTTTAGGTAAGCGATTTAACAAGGGAGTTAACTGCAATAATTCAATTAACTGCGAAACATCAAACCGCTTTTTGCGACCTTTATGGGCTTTTAATCCTTGGTAAAAGTAAATATTTTGCGCAACATTTAGATGTTCAAACAAACTCGGTTGTTGAAACACCATACCGATGTGACGGTTCTCAGGGGCAATCCATGTACTCGCATTCTGCCAAACTTTTTTATCAAAAGTGACTTCAGCGTTCGGATATTTATCTAATCCAGCAATAACCCTCAGCAAAGTTGTTTTACCCGCACCAGATGGACCGAAGATGGCCGTCACACCAGCACTGTTAACATCTAGTTTAACGTCAATCGTTCTACTCTTTAGTGGTTTCGAGAAACGTACCAATAGGCTCATTTATTCACCACTTTGAAACCTTTGTTGGTTGCATAAACAATTAACAACAAAACAAACGAAAACAACAACAATGTGCCTGCTAACCAATGTGCCTGTTGATACTCAAGTGATTCTACGTGTTCGTATATTGCGATTGAAACCACTTGAGTTTGACCAGGAATATTACCTCCAATCATTAACACTACACCGAACTCTCCTAAGGTATGAGCAAACCCTAAGACTGCAGCACTGATGATCCCTGGTTTTAACAATGGAATGATAATCCGAAACAAGCGTTCTGACTTTGACGCCCCTAACGTTGCAGCTACATCTAACGGACGTTGTTGCAAATTTACAAATGCAGTTTGCAGAGGTTGAATGACAAACGGCAAAGAATAGATGCAAGAGCCTATGATCAAGCCGGTAAAACTAAAGGCTAAATTACCAGTTCCTAGCGCATTGGATATTTCTCCCAACACCCCATTTGGACTCATCAAAATTAATAAATAGAAACCAAGAACGGTAGGAGGTAAAACTAAAGGAAGCGCCACTAATGCTTCAAATATAAACTTATAACGCCACTTAGATTTAGCTAACCAAAAGCTTAATGGAAAGCCTATCACTAATAATAAAACGGTGGATATAAGTGCTAATTTAATGGTTAGCCAAAAGGCTATTAAATCCGTTTCGCTTAACATCATGGCAAGATGTAACCATTTTGCTGAATGATGGTTTGAGCAGGTTCAGTAAATAAAAAGGCTGCGAATTGGGCAGTATTTTTATTATTGGACAGTAAAATTCCTTGTTGTCTTATGGGTTGATAATCTGTCGTCAGCAACTCAGTAAACGCACTGATAGGCTCTTCCTTCATCATACTCAACGCAACTATGGCAACTTGCGCATTGCCTGATTTCACAAATTGCATGGCTTGATTAATATTTTCTCCCATTACAATTTTATCACTTACTGCTTGCCAAATGCCTTTACTCAGTAGCCAATTTTTAGCCGCTACCCCATAAGGTGCCAGTTTTGGATTGGCAATCGCAATATGTTCAACACGATTGTTGGCTAACTGGCTTAACGAAAACTGCGTTGATTCAATACTCGGATGAAACACTACTAGCTTCCCATAGGCATAGGTAAATGCCTTGTGTTGTTTGGAAAAACCTAGCGCTTCCAACTGTTGAGGGCGTACATCGTCGGCGGAAAAAAATATATCGAATGGCGCGCCGTGGGAAATTTGCGCATACAATTTTCCGGTAGAGGCTGCGCTAATTAAAATTTTGCTATTGTGGGTGCGTTCAAACTCAGACTTTAATTGTTTTAACGTAGATAAAAAGTTACTTGCAACCGCCACATGAATCACTTGATTCGCCGCTGCACTGTGCAGATAAAAAAGAAAGAGTACCCCACACAGCACTCGAACTAATTTTCCGGTATAGCGTTGTTTAAGTTTTTGCATGGGGTTTAACAGAAATACTTTACCAAGGTAAAATCTCACCATTGGAATGCCAAAAGCTACCAGTATTATCTAAATTTAACTCTTCAATGCGAGTCAATAGACGCGATGCTGCATCTTGTGCTGAGATATCTCCACCATAACTGACCATTTCAGTTTGAACATAGCCAGGATGCAATAACGCAACAGCTATGCCACGTTCCTTAAGATCGTTTGCCATAGAAACACCGACGGCATTAAGGGCAGCTTTAGACATTCGATAGCCGTAATAACCACCAGAGCTATTGTCGGTCAACGATCCCATTCGACTGGTGATATGAGCTACTTTAGCGCCTTTTTTAAACTGCTCTAGCAAGGTTTGGGTAACGAGTAACGGGCCTAGGGCATTGACTCTAAATTGATGTTCAATCGTATGAGGGTCCCACTCTTTTATTGAATCTCTACCTAACACGCCAGCGTTATTGATTAATAAATCAATTTTCACATCTTTTATTTTGGCTAATGCACTCGGTAGTGAGTCGGGATTGCCTACATCGACTTTTGTAACGACCTTAGCTCCACTTTTATCTAACTCGTCCGAACTGTTACGACATAACGCATACACGTCCCAACCTTGGGCTAAAAGCTGCTTGGTTAATTCCAACCCAATACCGCGATTTGCACCGGTTATAACTGCATTTGGCATTATCACTCTCCATTTTGTAAGGTTTGAATCAGCTTTTCTAAATCTTCAGGAGTATCAATTCCTGTTGGTGGCGCTTTTTGCGCTTCATCAACATGGATGCGTTCTCCATGCCATAAAACACGCAATTGTTCTAATGATTCTATCTGTTCAAGCCCTGATGGCGCCATATTGACATATTGCTTAATAAAGCCAGCTCGATAGGCATAAATGCCAATATGTCTTAGGTAAAAATCACCAATTTCATCAATACTGTCGGCGTCCATAAAGCGTGATCTGTCATAGGGTATTGCTGAGCGAGAAAAATACAACGCATAGCCCATCTTATCGGTTACGACTTTTACCACGTTTGGATTGAAGGCGTCTTCAACATCGGTAATCTTGACTCCCAAGGTCGCCATTTCAGCGTCTTTATATTGAAATAAATTCTCTGCTACTTGGCGTATATTCTCGGCGGGGATAAAAGGTTCGTCCCCCTGCACATTGACAACTAATTCGTGTGCTAACAAACCTTCGACATCCACCACTTCTGCCAGCCTTTCCGTGCCTGATTCGTGATGTGCAGCTGTCATACAGTAATTACCACCAAAATCGGTGACGGTTTTTGCTATACGCGCATCATCGGTAGCCACTATCACTCGGGTAGCCCCTGCTTCCAGCGCTCTCTCATAAACGTGTTGAACCATTGGTTTACCGCCAATTTCAACTAGTGGTTTTCCAGGAAACCGCGTAGATGCATAGCGAGCAGGAATAATCACGGTAAATTTCATTGTTTCGCTTTATCCAAATTTTCTATATCAGTGGATGTTAACTCCCGTGCTTCATTTTCAAGCATAACCGGAATATTATCTTTAATTGAATATGCTAACCGGTCAAACCGACAAATCAACTCAGAGTCTTTAGCCTGATATTGCAGCTTACCTTTACATACTGGACACGCCAGTATTTCCAGTAGTTTTTTATCAAATGCCATTCGCTTTATGTATCCTTATCAATAGAGTCTAGTTTTTGTTTTAGTTGTTGCGTAAAACTTTCCGGTAATTTTGCATAAATTGGCAAAAACCACCAACTATCTTTGGCTATGTCACGACATTTTACCGCATCTTTTTCAGTCATGACGATAGTACCATTAGGAAAGTCTAGTTGTTTAAATTGGTAGTGATCAAGAAATGAAATATGTTGTTTTACCGGTACTTGTAAATGCGCTAACAAATTATAAAAGCGCTGAGGATTGCCAATTGCTGCAATAGCCGTAACGGGCTCGTTAAAATCTGCAACCGCTTTGTGCTGATTGCCATCCTTTACATTAATAAAGTCCCCAGATTTAATTTCCATGGGTATCTCAGGTGGTATTGGTATACCGCTGTTATTAATAACAAAATCGACGGTTTTCAATCTACTTTGCTTTTCCCTCAACGGCCCCATTGGTAATAACCAACCATTACCGTGTTTTCTTGCCCCGTCAATAACCACAATTTCAATATCACGCTGCAATGCATAGTGCTGCAACCCATCATCACAAATCACTACATTACACTGGTGTTTATCGACCAAGTATTTGGCGCCACGTGGACGTTTAGGATCAATAACGACTGGGCAATTGGCGCGCCGTTTGATTAGCAAAGGTTCATCGCCAACGCGATTAACATCGCTTTCAAAGTCGACACTGGATGGAAATAAAGATGCGTTACCACCATAACCTCGGCTCAAAATACCGGGTTTATAACCTTGTTCAGTTAACCACTTTGCTAAATAAACCACTAACGGGGTTTTACCGTTTCCGCCCACCGAGATATTTCCCACCACAATAACCGGAACCGGTATTTTATGGCTTTTCAGCCACCCCAACTTATATCCAGCTCGCCGTAAACCCGACAACAACCAAAACAGGCAGGTAAGTGGCAATAACACCCATTTGACTAATTGATATTGGGGTAAATTATCAAACCAAACTTTTTCAATAAAAGTCACTTATTGTTTATTCCCTTCACTAAATTGCAAACTATGTAACTGAGAATAAGCACCTTGTTGTTGCAATAATGTTTGGTGATCTCCTTGCTCAATTATTTTGCCTTGCTCTATCACCATTATTTGGTCAGCATTCTCAATCGTAGACAAACGATGAGCAACAACAATACTGGTTCTATCTTGTTGTAATTTATCTAATGCATCTTGAATTAAACGTTCCGATTCAGTGTCTAGTGCCGAGGTCGCCTCATCCAAAATTAATATGGGAGCATCAAGCAAAATTGCGCGAGCAATGGCTATTCGTTGGCGTTGACCACCAGATAACTTCAAACCGTTCTCGCCTACCATAGTGTTGTAACCTTCAGGCAATTGATCAACAAATTCCTGCACATGGGCAATTTTAGCCGCTTCGTACACGCGGGAGCTGTCAATGTCCTCAGACGCATAGGCGATATTGTTAAAAATGGTGTCATTAAAAAGCGTAACGTGTTGAGAAACCAATGCAAATTGTTTACGTAAATCAGTTAGCTTTATTTCTTCAATGGGTATATCGTCTAAACGAATTTGCCCCTGTTGAATATTATAAAAACGCGTCAATAAACTAGAGATGGTTGATTTGCCACTGCCAGAACGACCGACTAAAGCAAAGGTTTGGCCCACTTCAACTTTAAAAGATATGTTATTTAACGCTGGCGTGGGTGTATCAGGATAAGTGAAGGTGACATTGTCGAATTCAATTTTACCCTTCAGGCGACTAATTTGTCTGCTGCCAGTATCCAATTCAATTTCTTGATCGAGCACGTCAAACACACTGGCACAGGCAGCCATGCCCTTTTGAAACTCACTGTTCACCGTGGTAAGTTGCTTGAGGGGTTTGAGCAACATTGTCATACAAACCACAACGGTTGTAAAAATTCCAGGAGTAAGATCTTCTACCATGCTAGGTAAGCTAGAAATATACAAAACCACTGCCAATGCAATGGAAGCTAAAATCTGGATGGATGAAACGCTCAACACACGGGCCACAACTAATTTCATATTTTGCTGGCGATTGTGGTTATTACGTTCGGTAAATTTTAATTTTTCTTGTTTTTGGCCACCAAACATCAATACAACTTTATGACCTTTGATAACTTGCTCAACTGACGAGGTTAAGTTGCCCATCGTTTGCTGAATCGTTTTACTGACCTGACGGAATCGTTTGCTGACGATTGACACTATGACCGCAACCACGGGGCCGATTAAGATAAAGACCAATGAAAGTTGCCATGAATAATAAAACATAACCGCTAATAAACCGATGACAAATGCGCCCTCGCGAATCAAGGTTAATAACGCTTTACTGCCTGCACCTGAAACTTGTTCAGTATCATAAATGACTTTCGAAATCAGTCCGCCAGACGCATTATCATCATGATATGAAACTGGAAGATACATGTATTTTTCGAATAATTGCTGGCGCATTTTCATGACAATATGGCTGCCAATCCATGACAATATGTAAGTTCCCATGAAATTAAATAAGCCACGAGCGATAAATATTGGTACCACGAAATAGGCGGCAATACGCAATGTTTCAAAGTTTTGATTGCCCAAACTATTATCAATAATCGGCTGTAATTGAGAAAATATCCAAGAATCAATAGCGGCATATCCGATCATGCCAATAATCGCCATTAAAAACGCTAATTTGAATTCCTTCAAATAAACCATAAAACGTTTAAACAGAGATTGTGTGGGAAGCGTTGAATTCATTTATGTGCAACTTATACGTTAGATAACTTGTTGATTATAGCTGTAATTCCAATCTATTAAAAATTGATATTACGATTAAAATGATGATTGCATAAAATTTATTTATGCCAACTCTAATTGTTTATTTTTGATACAAATGGACTCTATTAATGCCATAAATATCGATTAAACCAGCTTTGTAGTCCTTTATCACGAAAACCAATGACCTTAATTGGTTCACCGCGCAAAGATAACTCAAAACTAATTTGCCCAGACTCCGCGGTAGAAATTAGATGGATATCTTGCTCCACATAACGATTTACCACCTGCTGTTTTGGAAAATCCCAACGATTTAAATAACCTTGACTGAAAATAGCATATTGCGGCGCAGTTGCCCTAATAAAAGGCATGACTGACGATGTGTCGCTGCCATGATGAGCCGCCACTAAAATATCCACATTTAACAAACTTTGGTATTTATTCATTAATTTGTGTTCAACCTGCTTACTAATGTCTCCAGGCAGTAAGATACTCTGATGACCATCTGACACTAAAACAACACAAGAGTGATCATTGCCAATCCCCTTACTTCCCGCTAAAGGCCAAAGCCCAGTTATGGTTAAGTCATGCCACTTAACAAATAGGTTACTATCACATACATCTTGATTCGAAATGAAACCTGTGACCTTAACCCCCGCAAATAATTGCGCTAAACTGCCAGCGTGATCATTGTCAAAATGACTCACAATCACCCAATCAAGCGATGTGATATTTTGACTTTTCAAAACAGGTAGCACTACCGCCTGTGCCATATTAAATCCACTAGGATATGCAGCTCCAGTGTCATATAACAGTGCTTTTTGATCTTGCTCAATCAATACTGAAAGCCCCTGCCCGACATCCAGAATATGCACCTTCCATGTGTCCGTGTTTGCTGGTAAAAAGTAACTTATTAGCGGAATAATCCCAATAAAACTCAGCACTTTAAACCTGCTTTTAATTGGCATACATACCGCCAGCAATACCAAAAATACGCACGCCCAGACCAAAATTGGAATACCGGGAAGTTCAATACGAGACCAACTCATTTGAGCAAAGAACGCTAAACCGTCAAGGCTATTATCTAACATCCAGTCAATCCAAGAAAATACAAATGCGGCCAAATATTCACAACACAAGAGCAGCAAACAGCCAATTAAACACATGGGTACTATGCATAAGGTCACCAAAGGAACGGCAAGTAGGTTAACAATAGGAGAGCTCACTGAAATCATAGAAAAATACACAGCGACAATGGGCATCATCAAAAAACACAGCATAAGTTGTAATCGTAAAACCACTTTGCACTTTTGTTTAATCTTCGAAGATAACGTTTGAGCGCTCGTATCTTGTGGAATCGCAGGCCATAGCCAGGTGACTAAACCAATAAAAGCGATAGCACCAAAACTCAACCAGAAACTGGCACTCAACAAACTCATAGGAGCAATGAGTATAAAGATAAAAATATTGCCTAAGATAAACCATTTAAATGTGATAAAGCGCGCTGTTATTAGCAGCACTGCCCATACCGATAACATGATCCATGCTCTTAACGTTGGCAACGAAAACCCCGCCAAGTAAGCATAAAAAAACGTGCAAATTAATGTCGTTAGAAGCGAAATGTGGTGATAATTAATCCGTTGAGATAACGAAGAATAAAAACACAACAAACGTAAAACGAGATTAAATAGCAAGTAACATAACCACGCCACAACACCTAAATGTAGACCAGAAATAGCCACTAAATGGGCGACTCCTGTAGCTTGAATCATTTGCCAATCATCGGCTTCTAAACCGGAACGATCGCCAAACGTAATTGCCGCTATCCAGCCACTGTGTTGCAAATTAAGTCGCTCAAATTTATCAATTAACTGTTGCCGCAATGTCGAAGTATCATTGATTAAATGCGCTTCTTTGTTAAGAACATAGCCTGTAGCAACGATGTTTTGCGAGAGTAACCATTTCTGATAGACAAAACTGCCCTCGTTCGCCAGTCCATGAATAGGTTTTAGTTTAATCTTTAAAGCAACGACTTGTCCTTGCTTTAGAGGCCATGTAGGTGATTTCCAAGTTAGTCTAATGCGCGACTTTCGATAGTGAGTTTGGCCATTAATGCTTGCGACTATTAAATTGAATCTTGCGCTTTGTTTCGCACTTACGATTGTTTCGATTGAACCTGTAACTTGTCTAATTTGTCGAATATCTTGCTCTGGTAGTTGCCAATTAACCCGCCAATGGCCTACACTCGCCATCCACACAATTGCAAATAGCGCCCCTGAGATAAATAGTGCGCTTGAAAAGGGCATAACTAGGGGATTTCGTGTGAACAGCCAGGCAATTAGAAGTAATACTGGCAACAAATAGGAACTCGGTAGATGCGTCCACAAAATACTGGACACTGCAATTGTCACAAAACTGACAAGCCAAAGTTGTTTATTA
Source organism: Aliiglaciecola lipolytica (assembly GCF_018860635.1). Classification (GTDB taxonomy): domain Bacteria; phylum Pseudomonadota; class Gammaproteobacteria; order Enterobacterales; family Alteromonadaceae; genus Aliiglaciecola; species Aliiglaciecola lipolytica_A. The sequence continues at coordinate 679,214 of NZ_JAHKPT010000021.1, read as the reverse complement.
CGTTGTATAGTGTTTAGCAATTCCTTTGCCTCAACAGTGGTATGAAATTCGGTTAACTATGCCTAAAAAGATTATTAAACGCTTTTTACCAGATCATCAAACGATCAAGAACCATAAAGCGTTAAAAATGTTCGGAACTGTACTTCATGACCCCAATTTGTGGCATTTGAATAGAAAATCAGCTTCAGGTGCTTTTGGTATTGGGTTATTTTTCGCCTGGTGGCCGGTGCCATTTCAAATGTGGTTAGCAGCTGCTTCTGCCATTCCTTTGCGGGTTAACCTTCCCCTTTCAATGGCAACAGTGTGGGTAACTAACCCATTTACCATGCCTCCAATGTTTTATCTTGCATATCTTTTAGGTACCAAGGTGTTAGGCACACCAGAGCGCCATTTTAAATTTCAACTCAGTTGGGATTGGGTTGTGCAAAGTATGGAAACCATAGGTCCGGCGTTTTTAGTAGGCTGTGGGATTTGCTCAATCGTGTGCGGTATTGTGGGTTACTTTAGCCTTGATGCCATTTGGCGATATTCAGTAAATAAAGCTTGGAATAAACGTAAATTGCGACCACACAATAACCCCTAGCGTGTCTACATAGGCCTATAAGCTAATGCTTATTGGGGATAACGAATATCCATAATGGTTAAGTCTTGAGTAATGATTTGTTTTAAAACCTCCAGGTTAATATCCGCTAACTTATTGATATACAAGCATGCTTTACTGGTTTTATGTTTACCTAAATTTGCCAATAAGCTCTGATCTTCAGACAACATTGCGCCGACATAAATCGTTAAGTTTTGTTTTCGCGGGGAAAATCCACTACGCATAAACTGTTGTTGTTTACCGTTTGCCAACGTATAGGAGTATCGACCAAAACCAACAATTGAACTTCCCCACATTTTTGCTTTTTGAGCTGTGATCTCAGTATATATTTGTAACAGAACCAAAGCATCTTGCTGACGTTGTGCATTCTCAACACTATTAATAAAACTCAAGACTTCTGAATCGTTTTCTGTGGTTTTCATGTTTGTGGGCATACAAGTTATTCCTTATTTACTGATAAGAGCATTACAGCCTATCTACATAGGCTGTAAACAATGGATAACCTAAACAAGTTACCTTTTGAGTAAATATTAGTAACAATTCACGAATATTGTGCCAGTAGGTCAATCAAGTCTTGTTCGGTGAGAACCGCCACGCCCAGATCTTGTGCCTTAGTGAGTTTAGAGCCGGCTTTTTCACCTGCCACCAAGTAATCTGTTTTTGCAGAGACACTGCCTGATACCTTAGCTCCCAAAAGTTGTAATTGCGCTTTAGCTTCACTACGTCCCATGGTTTCCATGGTGCCAGTCAAAACGAACGTTTGCTCTTTCAGTGGTAACTCATCAGCGGTTTTGGGAATGATTTCTGGCCATGTTATTCCTGCGTCAAGCAAATCATCGATGACTTGAATATTGTGGGGTTCACGCAAAAAATGAAACACATGGGCGGCCACAATCACACCAACATCACTGACTTCTTGCAAGGATTCTTGATCCGCTGATTTAAGTGCATCTAAAGTGCAATAGTGGTTTGCCAAGTTAGCCGCGGTTGCTTCACCTACTTCTCGAATACCTAGAGAATACAAAAACTTAGGAAATGTAGTATGTTTGGCATCTAACAATGCATTGACTAGATTAGCTGCCGACTTTTCACCCATACGTTCCATATTGGACAGTTGTGCTAAGTCTAATTTAAAAAAGTCGGCAGGACTTTTAACTAAATCCAAATCAACGAGTTGTTCAATTAATTTATCGCCTAAACCGTCTACATCGAGTGCTTTTCTAGATGCAAAGTGTTTCATCGCCTCCTTACGCTGAGCGGGACAAAATAGGCCACCGCTGCATCTAGCAACAGCTTCACCTTCTATTTTCTCAACAGCTGAGTCACAAATAGGACATTGAGTTGGGAAAGTGATTTCAGTGGCATCCTCAGGTCTCATTTTAGCCACAACAGAGACCACTTGAGGAATTACGTCGCCAGCTCGGCGAATGATCACCGTATCGCCTTTTTTAACGCCCAGCCGCTGGATTTCGTCCTGATTGTGTAAAGTCGCATTAGAAACGGTTACACCACCAACAAATACCGGCTCTAAACGGGCAACAGGTGTAATCGCGCCAGTACGGCCAACTTGAAACTCAACATCAATTAGCTTTGTCATTTGTTCTTGCGCTGGAAACTTTTGTGCGATGGCCCATCGCGGCGCTCTTGACACGAATCCTAACTCTTGTTGAAGCGCAATATCATTAACTTTGAACACAACTCCGTCTATTTCATAACTTAATGTATCGCGCATTTGACCAATTTTAGCAAAATAATCATGGCACTCTTGATCTCCTAAGGCCACTGAGATTTCGTTACAAACAGGCAGTCCCCAAGCCACTAACTGGGCTAAACGTTCACTGTGTTTGTTGGCTAGCTCTTGCACCTCTTGTTCCACCAAGCCCATTGAGTAGGCATAGAATAACAATGGGCGACTCGCAGTTATTTTAGGATCAAGTTGCCGAAGACTTCCGGCAGCGGCATTACGCGGATTGGCGAATACCTTTTTATCAGCATTGCGTTGCCTTTGATTAAGTTGCTCAAACCCCTTTTTAGGCATGAACACCTCGCCTCGAACTTCCAAACGTGCGGGGAAATTATCGCCACGTAACATTAACGGAACGTTTTTAATGGTTTTCACATTGCTGGTAATGTTTTCCCCTACTCGTCCATCGCCTCGAGTGGCGGCCCTTATCAAAATGCCATTTTCATATAAGATACTAACCGCTAGCCCATCTAGTTTAGGTTCGCAGCTATATTCCAAGGTAATATCTTGTTTAAGCCTATCAAGTATTCGTTTGTTAAACGCGCTCAGCTCGTCGTTATTAAAGGCATTATCTAGCGACAACATCGGCACTTCATGTTCAACCTGAGTAAACGCGGATAAAGCCGCCCCACCCACTTTCTGACTAGGCGAGTCAGCGGTAATTAATTCAGGGTGCTGTTTTTCGATAGCATTCAGTTCACCCATTAAACGATCGTATTCGGCGTCTGGCACCGAAGGATCATCCAATACGTAATATTGATAATTATATTCGTTAATTTGTGTGCGAATGTCGTTTAACTGCTGCAAAAGGTCGGCAGATTGGCTCATGTAATTACCTGCAAAACGGAATAGATGGGAAAGGTTAATCTGGGGACAGTAAAGTTACTGCCCCAATAAATTGTAATTTAGCGCGCGATCATTCGCTTTCTTTCGAACTCTCTGATTTTCTCAACATACTGCTGCAAACTTTGTTTCGTCAAAGCACTGCGTCTTCCGTCAAGTACTTGGGCAGAAAATTCATCGGCAATTTTTCGAGCGGCATTGTGCATCATATTGAAGACTTGATGGGGATCTCCTTCAATCGGCAACATCATAAATAATGACACACCTAAGGTATTAAAGTTTTCCAAATTATCAATATCAAACACGCCTGGTTTGAACATATTAGCCAAGCTAAATAATACCGGACCTTTACCATTACTATTCACGTGACGATGGAAAATATCTTGGTCACCAAATTTAAAACCAAGGGTTAATAACATAGGCAGCAATGCAGCTCCTTGAATGGGATTATCATCGCTCGCTCGCACGTTAAGCACGAGCACCTGTTGTTCTGGTGGTTGGTTATTTTCTTTACTTGGCGCGTTTGTGGCATTTTGCGATTTATTTTGTTCACCGTGGCCATCAATCTCAGGCTCAGGATCATCAAAATCGATCTTCATTTGGTCTTCACGAATTTGCGGCTCTTTACGTTTTCGTGATTTAGGCTCAGATTTACTGCGCTTAACAAAATTACGGGCTTGGTCAGCAAGGCTTACCTTACTTTCTGGAGCGGTCTGAGCTTTAATTTCAGGTTCTATTTTAGGTTCGGTTAGCAACGGCGCTACTGGTTTATCTGAAGGCGGCGTTTTCACAACTGGCTTTTGTTTTACGTCAGCTCTGGGGGCGGTTTGTTCTATCGCCGAAAAATCGATTGTTGAATCGGCTGTGTTCGCCTCGTCTGTAGATTCTTCGCCACTCGTTCTAAGCAAAAACGGCGGAGGTTCTGGAATATCACTCGGATCAGTATTGTCAATTGCACTCATTCGACTGCGCATGGCATGAACTTGCTGTGCAGCATATTCAGGCTTGGGCTGAGTCACAACAGAAGAATAAATCTTAGGTTTGGTTTCTTCTGATTCTTTTATCTGTTCTTTAACCACTTCATTGGCACCGTCAGATAAGTCAGTTTCAGGGATATCCTTAGATTCATCAGTTTCATCTGAATTGGGCTTTTTGGGGGCTTGGCTGACAACGCGAACAGCGCCTATGCCGAGCTCGTCGAAATTATCGCCACCTAAACTAGGTTCAACCTTATTATTTGATTTAAGTGCGGGATCGAGCACGATAACGTCTGAATCAGACTCGACATCAACGTCTTCAATATCATCATAATCGTCATCCCAATCTTGGGTTTCTAGGTTCGCGTGCCCTTTGTCTTGTGAGTTCTTACGCACACTCCACATACCATGCATCAAGATACCGATGATGGCTACCGCACCAATGACTAAAAATGCTAGTCGTAATTCTTCCATATGAGCTTAATACCCTATTTTTATGCTTGAGCAATCGCCACGGCTTCTTCAACATCCACTGCTACCATACGAGAAACCCCTGGTTCCGCCATAGTGACACCGGTTAAATGTTTAGCCATTTCCATCGCAATTTTATTGTGGGTGATATATATAAATTGCACACTTTTCGACATTTCAGACACCAACTTACAAAAACGTCCCACGTTGGCATCGTCCAACGGAGCATCGACTTCGTCAAGAAGACAAAACGGTGCCGGATTTAATCTAAAAATTGCAAACACCAATGATAAAGCGGTTAACGCTTTTTCTCCACCAGAAAGAAGGTGAATTGTACTATTTTTCTTACCTGGTGGTCTCGCCATGATTGTCACCCCTGTTTCGAGTAAATCTTCACCAGTAAGTTCCAAATAAGCTGAACCTCCACCAAACACTTTAGGAAACAGTTCTTTCAGCCCATCATTCACTTTATCAAAAGTCTCTTTAAAACGTGTTCGTGTTTCTCGATCTATTTTACGTATAGCACTTTCCAGTGTCTCTAACGCGGCCACCAAATCGTTATTTTGATCATCTAGATGTTTTTTCCTCTCAAACTGAATTTCATATTCTTCAACCGCCGCTAAATTCACCGCACCAAGACGCGATACCGCTGCGAGTGTCGTTTCCAGTTGTTGTTGCCACTGAGTCTCTTCTGCTTCTTCGGGTAACGTTTCCAAAATACTCTTTAAGCTTTGATTGAGTTCATCTAAATTTTCAAGGGTACTATTGGCGCGTACCCGATAACCTTCACATTCCAGTTTTTTACTCTCCAACTGGCTGCGCATTTGTTGAATTTTTTCAACAATTCCCTGCTGGCCTTTTTCAGCATCAGATAACAGATTTTCGACTTCCGCCAATTGATCACTAATTTCAGTTTGTTGAATCTCAACTTCCACCCGTTGTTCTAACAACGCAGCCAAAGTTTGCTGTTGCTCATCGAAAGGTTTAGACAGCTCGGTAAGCTCTGCAGATAGCATGCTGTGACGATTTTGCAGGTTTTCCAATAACTGTTTAGTGCGACGATTCGCCTCACTGACGCCTTGAAATTGGCTTTTTAGCTGCTGTAATGACAACGCAAGTTGATGGGATTGGCTGGTAAGGGCTTCAACCTGATGTCGAGCTTGTTGTTCGTGTTCCAATAATCGAGATTTTTGTTGTTCGAAGTCGAGTTGTTTAGCCGACATGTCTTCAAGCTCAACTTCTAATTCTTGGACTTGCTCCGCTAATTGCTCCGACTGCATTTTTTCGTCTTCTAATAGCTGCAGTTGCCGACCTAGTTCTTCACTAAGCTTTGTCTGTCTTAATGCAGTTTGTTGTTGCTGCATTTCTATCAAATTTAATTGATTTTGCTTTTGAATCAAGGTTTGCTCAGCCTGTTTAAAATTAGCCTGAGATTCTTCTATTTTTAATTCAAGGTGTTCGCTAGCTTGCGCCATTTGAGAAACCGAATCTTCCAGCTGAAGCAATTTATCATCAATAAGTTGCTGACGCGTCGCCGTTAACTCGGTTATTTTCGCTGCCCTTTCGATCATTCCCCCTTGGTTTTGCGGGTCTCCTAAGTCCAACCATCCTTTGCCAAAACGCTGGCCTTGTTTGCTAACAATACTTTGCCCTGGTTTTAGCGTTTGTTGTAATGCTAATGCCTGTTCAGCCGTCTCGACTGTTAGTACTTGGCAGAACCAATCTGGGATATCTGGATTAGAAATTTTGGACGCCAAAGTGCCTTCAGGTTTTAACTGTTCCAATTGATCAGCGAAGATGAGCTTACCGTTTTGAGATTCTAAATAATCCTGAATATTACCGGAGTGACTCAACCAAAATGCTTGTTGCCACTCGCGGGTCACCGCTTCTACTGCTTTTTCCCATCCTGCTTCAACTTGCAACACTTGCCATAAAGGTTGGAATTGTTCGGCGCTAGATTGCAATTGCAGCTCTAACGAATTGTCCTCATCAGATAGGCTTTGCAAACTATTTAGCGCAGATATTTGCGCGTCAAATTGCTGCACTTGTCCTTTCAATTCGAATAATTGATGCTGTTGACTTTTTTCTTTCTCTCGCGCATTAAGCAGTGTTTCTTTGATGCTATGTAACTGTTGTTTAGCGTCTTCAAAGTCTTCTTTTGCTTGTTCAACCTGGGTTTGCAAACTTGTAATTTGTTCGGCTAAGACATCCTGTTGCAATTCATTTTGTTCTTGTTGTAACTCGCCAATGCGCTGTTGTGTGCGCATCTGCATATTCATCGTAGATTGTATTTGACTATGACAACTTTGCGCTTGCTGTTTGGTGTTTTGATAAGTCTTTTCATGGTCACGAAAATCATTGTCTAACCAACGTAACTTTTCTTGATGTTGTAACAAGGTATCTTGTGCATTTTCTAATTGTGCTTGTAGTGCCTCAGACTCTGGCTCTGATTCAGCGACCTGCATTTCAAGGCTTTCGAGTTTTGCCGCTTCTTCAGCCGCGATTAATTCTGACTCTTCAATTGATTGATTAATTTCTTGAAGTTCATTTTCAATTTGCAGTGCACGCTGCTTCGCGTGCAGACGATTTTGTTCCAACTTAGTAATGTCGGTACCTAGCCGGAAGTTTTCTTTTTGTAAATCGGTTAACTGTTGTTTTAGATTATGCTGCTGTTCCCGATAGACAGTGATACCACGTTCGTCACCTCGCTGCTTGGCAACAAAGGCTTCAACTTCATTTTGCTGTTGCTCAATTTCGCTTTCAAGCCCTGCAATATGTTCACTGTGTTTCAACCAGCGTAAAGTTGCTAGTTCACCTTTTAAGGTGCGTTCTTTGGCTTTTAAATCTTTGTATTTTCGCGCGGCGCTCGCTTGACGTTGCAGCTTATCAATTTGTTGTCCTAATTCCGCGCGCACATCCTCTAATCGTTCTAAGTTTTCCTTGGTATGGCGAATCCGATTTTCAGTTTCCCGTCGACGCTCTTTATATTTAGAAATACCAGCGGCTTCTTCTATGAAAACCCGCAGTTCTTGGGGTTTGGACTCAATTAATCGGGAAATTGTACCTTGTTCAATAATCGCGTAGCTTCTGGGTCCTAATCCCGTACCAAGAAATAAGTCTGTCACATCTCGGCGTCGACATTTGCTTGCGTTTAAATAATAAGTTGATTGTGCTTCACGAGTAACAATTCGTTTAACTGATAGCTCTGTGTAGTTTGCAAACTCCCCTTGAATTCGACCAGAAGAGTTGTCGAAAACCAATTCAACACTGCATTGAGATACTGGTTTACGCGCACTTGAACCGTTAAAAATAACGTCCGTCATTGCGTCACCACGCAAATTTTTAGCGGAACTTTCCCCTAAAACCCATCGAACCGCGTCGATGACATTAGACTTGCCACAACCGTTGGGACCAACAATTGCTGTCATATCATCAGGAAACGGAATATTGGTAGGATCAACGAAAGACTTGAACCCAGCCAACCGGATTTTTTTTAAGCGCATTAGGGATTGGTGATCTTTATTATAGTTTGTAGTGAATGTATCAAATGTCATCAAGTGTAACAATTGAGGATTTGTATTGATTCAACACAAAGTTATACTTAACCCCTATTTTTGAGTTTAATCTGCAGGAATTAGTAAAGAATGCAAAGTAACAGTGGTGCCGGATATTTTCTTCAGGGCTTTTCGTTAATTAAAACCAAAGGATTAAAACGTTTTGTTTTTATTCCATTAGCAGTAAATTTGATTCTTTTTTCAGTGGCCCTATATTTTTTGGTCGGGCAAATTGAGTCTTCTATTCTTTATATCGTTAATATCATTCCTGATTGGGAATGGTTAAGCTGGTTAAAACAAGGTTTAGCCTATATTTTGTGGCCACTTGCGGTCATAACAGTGTTGTTGATATTCGCTCTTTTGTTTGGAACCTTAGCCAATTGGATAGCGGCACCGTTCAACGGATTGCTGGCTGAAAAAGTAGAATTGCATCTCACCGGAAAAGGGCTCGGCGATAGTGGAATACTCGATGTATTCAAAGATATTCCTCGCACCTTGGGTCGAGAAATGGCTAAACTTGGTTACTATATTCCCCGCGCCATTGGTTTTCTAATATTGTTTTTCCTGTTGCCTGTAGCCGGACAAGTATTGTGGTTTTTATTTTCTGCTTGGATGATGGCTATCCAATATTGTGACTATCCTTTTGATAATCACAAAATTGACTTTAAAACCATGCGTGCCACCTTAAACCAAAGTCGCTCACATTGTTTTTCATTTGGTGTGTTGGTCAGCGTGTTTTCGATGATCCCCATTATTAACTTTTTGGTTATGCCAGTTGCAATTTGTGGTGCCACTTCGATGTGGGTTAATGAGTTACGTGACAAAGTTCCCGAATATCGTTAATCAGCGATAAACGAATATCCCTGTTCACATTCTTGGTCTTTGCTTAAAGTCTGTGAACAGGTTATTTAGTAAGTGATGGTTTTGACTTGATAAAGGCTTCAAAATCATTGCTGCTAAGGGGCTCACTAAAAAAGTATCCCTGCATAATAAAACACTTATTTTGCTCTAAAAATTCAGATTGTAAGGCCGTTTCAACGCCCTCGGCAACCACTGATATCCCAAGGGTTTCAGCGAGTTGTATAATCGCTTTAACAATAATTTTATCGTGTGGATTATTATCTAAATTGCGTACAAAAGATCGATCAATCTTGAGAGTATCTACGGGAAGTTGTTGCAGATAACGTAACGAAGAATATCCCGTCCCAAAATCATCTAAGGTAATACTGAAGCCTGATGTTTTAATCCGCTTCAAATGCTCCAACAAATCAGTTTCACTTTCCTGCAAGGTACTTTCGGTTACTTCAATACGAATGGCATCAGATGGCACCTTATATTTTGCAATTAACTGGTCAATTAAATCGAAGGTGTTATGTTGATAAAATTGCTTATTTGAAATATTGATTGACAGCGGAATGCGTTCATTCAAGGACAGTGTCCAATCATCAATTTGTTCGAAGGCTTGGGTTAAAACTTGATTAAAAACATCTTTTATCAAGCCCTTCTTTTCGGCAACATCTATAAACTCCACAGCAGCCAAAACACCCCGTTTAGGATGCTTCCAACGTGCTAAGCACTCAACTCCCACCACCCTATTACTGCGCAGATCGATGACAGGTTGGAAATAAGGTACAAATTGATCATCAATAAGTCCTTGTTGTAATTCTTGCTCAACAACACGAATATCATTTAACTCTTGATTTAACGCGTCACTGAAGAATTGGTAGCGATTGCCACCATCGTGTTTGGCTCGGTACATGGCCGCATCAGCATGCTGGAGCAGAGACTCTGCGGTTAGTGCGTTATCGGGATAAATGCTTATGCCTATACTGCAACCTACTTCCATTACATTCGCACCGCTTTTTACCGGCTTCTTAATTTCTCGAATCAGTTTGTCGCTTACCTTAGAGACTGTCTCTGAGTCTTTTATATTACTCATAATAATTGCAAATTCATCGCCCCCCATACGGGCAATCAAGTCGCTTTTGCGTAATGATTTTTGCAACCTTTCGGCAACCGCACACAGTACTTCGTCACCCGCATCGTGCCCCATGCTGTCATTCACTTTTTTGAATTTATCCAAATCAAGGAACAACACCGCAAAACGTTTGTTTAAGCGTTGCGACTGACTAATTTCATGATCAAATAACTGGCTAAATAAATATCGATTAGCCAGCCCTGTTAAGCTATCTCGATAGGCCAAAGTAGTGAGATTTTCATCTAGTGAGGCATTAATCGATTTATTGCTTAATCTGGCGAGAAAACAAACGAAGCGACCTTCATCAACAATAGATTGAAGATGCAAACGACATGACACAAGATGGTTTGATTTATTGGCAATGACAACTTCAACGGTGCAAGACTGATCTATGGCCGTGTTTAGTAGACTTTGCCAATCGTTAGACTGTGATTTGCGCAATAGAAAAACTTGCGCTAATGAATCTTGAGTTGTAACCATTGTATCTGCGTCTATGAGCTCTGCAAACGCCTGATTGATAAACAATATATTTCCAGTGTCATCAACCAAGCCAGTCGCATCCGGCAAATATTGGTAGGCTTGACTCAGTTGCTTTATGTCAATTGGCATAGTTTAAACATCTCACTTATTGTAATCTTTTTCATTATAGTTAAGCATTTCAACTAATCTCACTCAGCTGCCGTGTTTTTTAGAGCCATAGCGACTTACGAGCGGTATTTATTATATTTATGCCACCAGTATCCAGCTTGCTTGTGATTTCCGTTAGACTCAAACCACTGCGCAAAATTGACGTATATAGGGGTTAAACTTAATTTATCATTTAGCGAGTCTTTCCAGATGTTTAAGTACACTTTGGGGATCACGCCAATATCATGGTGCTCCATAAAGGTCGTTTGTTGAACCGGTTTATAGGCATTGGAATTGACTTGTTCGCAAGTTGATGTTTTGGTTAATATTAAGTCTTCGTAATCAGTTTGGTAACGAGCAAACTCAGTGTTTGAAAGTGCCGGTTTATTTTCTGCATAAACCAAATTGGGAGCTTGAGTCGAGGTGCAAAGTTTGTTCGCCATCTGTGCATCAACTTCATATTCATCAACAAATCCCGCAAAGTGCGCAAGTTCATGTAAAAACACCCTATAGTCGTCTTGTTTATCAAGAAACATGACACCATTGTGCACATTTGCAATACCTGAGTCAGCAACGACAATAGCGTGAGTAAAATCAGTTAGGCTGGCCAGTTCAGAGACTGCCTGCAGTGAACATGTTAGCCTTTTATCTGCAGCATTACTGCAAGCTAACGCTTCTGGGGATAACCATACAGGTGGATTGAAACAGATAGGAAAAGAAGCAAAACGTGGATCGCCTTGGAAGCGGTGCGACAACTCAGCGATTTGTTCTATAGCCAATAAGGATCCAGCTATGAATTGAATATCGATGGCGCATCGGGGTTGCTCTGTCCTATTATCTAAAAACGTCGTTACAGGTTTGCGCCAACGAGTGTGCTCAATATCAGATGCTAAGGTAGCAGTTTGGTATTTAACCTCGTTCACTGGGTTATCGGCTTGTTTATTCAGCCACTCAATACTGACCTCAGGACTCTGTTGTAACCAAAGGAAATCAGCATAAGCTGAGGTTAAATCAATGTCTATTTCTGCCGCTTGAGCAAACCAAAGGTTATCTTGATCAGCAGTGCCTTTTTTATTTAATAAATAATACAAAGACACTATCGCTTTTTTATGACCAGAGTAAGCCGCATTTTCGAGCAGACGTTCTTTGGCAGAGCTGCTAGCTGTTAATAATGCCAATTGAAATTGACTCTCAGAGTGCCCAAGTTGAGCTGCTTGCGATAAATAGTGTTTTTTTGTAGCCACCTCAGACGTGTTGTTAGCCAAGAAGAAAAGAGAATCCACGGAGCCAATTTCGGCACTTTTGCTTACCCAATACATGTGATTATGCTGTATCGCGGTGCTTGAAAGCTGTCGTAATGCGGCCTGATGATTTTGTTGTGCCGCCAAATACAGTAAATTGTAATGCTCGGGTTTACGTATGCCGATATCAAATAAGAAGCTCGGAGATAATGCACTATCAGCCCGCAATAAGGGGAAAAAAAAGACGAATAGCAGCAAACGTAAAATCATTTAATTACACATAGATCTTAACTTTTTAAATCTTCAGACGCCTGTTTACGCAACATATCTATTTCGATTCGTGCATATCGGTGTTCAACGTAATCATAAATGTTAGTGCTTAAAACCATTTTGAAATAATTTAACGCCAAACCACGTTCACCTAGGCTTTCATAAAATTTACCCATGTAAAAATAAACTTCACACATGCGTTGATTAAGTTCTACCGTCGTTTTAGGCCCTAAAACAAATCCATTCAACAGGGTATTACGGCTAACCTTACCTAAGTAAAAATCAACAATAATTGTTCCCCAGTTGTCATCAGAAAGATTTTCACGATGCTTTTTTAATTCCGTCAGCGCAGCCTCATAATTTATTTCTTTGTGGGCCAAAAAGAGCCACAAAGCAGAGAACGGATTTTCTTTATCTTTATTATAGAAACGAATGAGATCCTGCATAGCCAGTTCATTTCGCTGCCCATAATAAAGTGCAATGCCCCTATTTAATAACGCAAAATCTAACTCTGGATTGATATCCAAAGCAGAATCAAAGGATTCATAAGCTTCATTAAACTCCATCTGTTGGGTGAAATGAATACCAAGAGAGTTGTATGCTTCTGCCATATCAGGCTTTAATTGCTTAGCCCGACCAAAATCGTATTGAGCCAACCCCGCTAAACCTACACTGTCGTAATGTGTTCCACGTAAAAAGAGCAGTTCAGCTCTTTCTTCATTGCTTAATGATGTTTGCGTCAGTATTTGGTTGTATCTAGCGATGGCCAGCTGCGACCTAAAATTCAGTGGTTGCGGTTCTGGAATTAAAATACTTTCGACTTTTGAATGCAGTGCAGAGCCCGAGTTAATACTGCAGCCAGCAAGGCCTGAGGTTACTAGAAATAATGACAGCAAAAGGTGTTTATTCATATTGATGACTATGGCACTTGAAAGTTGGACAATAAACTAACGGAAATTAAATCAATTCGGATTTAAAGGTTAAGAAAATAACACTCAAAAGAGCAAGATAAGACTCGCTTATTTAGACACGAAAGTAAAGCTTAGCCCAGCACAAATACGATAATTCAAGGTAAATTTAGCGGTTTACAAAATTCATTAAGATAAGCCAATTTAGATAAATACTTGTCAAGCACAGGCATTTTGTCGCAAACTGTTTGGCCATTTTCAAAATGAAAGATAAAATTGTTGGAAAATAATACTAAAAAACTAATCCAAGCTGCCAAACAAGCACAGCAAAATTCCTATTCTCCTTACTCAAATTTTAAAGTCGGGTCAGCCATTTTAGCGGACAACGGTAAAGTCTATGCTGGATGCAATATTGAAAATGCAGCCTACCCTTTAGGGCAATGTGCCGAGGCCGGTGCAATCGCAGCGATGATTTTAGATGGTGGTAAAAAAATCGTTAAGATATTAGTCGCTAGTCCAAATGAAAAAATCTGTCCTCCCTGTGGCGGTTGCAGACAAAAAATTAAAGAATTTGCTGATCAAGATACTGAAATTTTGATGTATGACACCAGCGATAATGTCAAAACAGTAGATATCAGTACATTGTTGCCTTTCGCGTTCGAACTGGACTAATAAACTTAAAATCAGTTGAAAACTAGACTTGGACAGCATGGGAAAAATCTGTGTTTATTGCTAGATTTAGAGATATATTTCTAACCATGGCAAGGATTGCCAATGCTAAAATTACTTTATCGGAAAATTGCATTTCTGGGGATCAATGAAAAGGATTTAGATAACCTCAGCCACATAAAAATAGTAAACACGATTTCATTAATGGTGTTGATATTTTTAGTCTTGCAATTGCCTTTTATTGCTCGATTTTGGCAATATGGCGGCTTTCCAGTTCTAATCCTATGTGTGTTACACATCGCTATATTCATCCAGATCTTACGTTTCAACTGGCGTCATCACTTTGTCTCTGCCAGAGCACTTTTGATGTTTGGTTTTGTATCCTACATTGGTATATCAAGTGTAATTTGGAATATTAATCTACAATTCCACTTTCTGTTTATAATCGGTTTGTTTGTTAGTCCATTTTTATACCGCGATTGGGAAAAACGCCAATATATTCCCAACTTGGTGATTTATGTCGTTTGTTTTTGCGGTATTGAAGCGTTCTGGCAATTTCCTCGTCAGACTTTTCAGGCAAACGAATTAGAAAAGTTTTGGCTGACAATGGGCACTTGTCTATTAATCTCTGCCGCAGCCATAACCTCTAGCTTATTGATTTATCAAAATTCCCGTACTGCTCATCTGAGAATGAGTCGAGATAAAGCCCGCATATCACATTTGTTACAGAAAACCTTACCTAAGCCGTTGATTAAAAACCTACTAACAAACTTCACGACTCCGGCTCCATCCATGCAAATAGAGCAGCATTTTTGTTCAGTGTTATTTGCCGATATTCAGGGGTACACCCAACATTGTAGCAGTACAAATGAGCAAGAAATCATGCAGTTACTGAATTCATTTTATTGCGAATTTGATTTAATCAGTAGACAAAATCAACTCCAAAAAATTAAAACCAATGGCGATCAATATATGGCGGTATGCGGAATTTACGAAAAGCGATTAAACCCAGCATTGCAGACATGTCTAGCAGCAAGGACTATGTTGGAAAGCTTTAATAATCTGTGTAATCACTTAAAATTAAATTTACAGATTAGAATCGGCATAGCCAGCGGACCACTTACAGCGGGATGTGTTGGATTAGATAATATGCTTTTTGATGTGTGGGGAGAAACGGTTAATTTAGCCTCTCGCTTAGAAAGTCATGGCCAAGCAAGCAAAGTACTAGTTTGTCAAAACACCTATTTACATTCTCGAGAGCAAATTAAATTTGAGAGTGTAGACAAGCTATACCTAAAAGGACTTGGTACACTTACCGCTTATTTTATAAGTGAGTCTCAATACGCACAGCAAAGGAAAAGTTAACGTTAATGTACAAATTAAACATTCCCAATAAACAACATTTTCTGACCGAATATTGGCAGAAAAAACCGCTTGTCATTCGTAAGGCTTTTTCTGACTTTGTTGATCCTCTAGACGAACATGAACTGGCAGGCCTTGCTCAAGAAGAGGAAGTAGATTCTCGTATCATTTCTAAAAAACAGGGAAAATGGTCCAACTCCCCTGGCCCATTTTCAGACTTTACCCCTTATTGCATAGGTGATTGGTCTTTGTTAGTGCAGTCTGTCGACCACTATATACCTGACGCAAAAATGTTGTTAGATAGTTTTGACTTCATTCCTAATTGGCGGGTCGATGATCTAATGGTCAGTTATTCAGAAGCCAATGGAGGTGTTGGCCCTCATGTTGATCAATATGACGTATTTATTATACAAGGACGCGGCTCTAGAAGATGGCAAGTTGGCGCAAATAAGCACCATGACTCCATACAACCCGCTAAAAACTTAAAACAAATAACCGGCTTTGACCCCATTATTGATGAAGTGCTTGAACCAGGTGACCTAATTTATATCCCTCCCGGCTTTCCACATAATGGCGTAGCAATAACATCCTGTTTAAATTATTCAGTAGGCTTTCGTGCGCCGACACAAAGAGAATTGCTTGACGGTTTTGTCGATTATGCCCAAGCCAAGAATTTATTTAACCTTCGCTATAGCGATCCAGACTTAACCTTAAGAGATTCGCGTTTTGAAATTAAGCCGTCAGAAATTGAAAAACTAAAAAATATGTTTAACCAAATGATCAATTCTGTACATTTTGATGATTTTATCGCTACCTACTTCACCGAAACCAAAGATGTAGATATGTATGAGGCTGATTTAACAGAAAATTATTCACTTAATGAAATTGTTAATTTACTCGACTCAGGAGTAAGCTTTGAGCGCAAACTGGACACCAAAGTAATCCAGCAGAAAGTAAGATTAAACAATAAATATCAAATGGTTACATGGATAAATCAACACAGAATTAACGTTGAATCTGAACATGAAAGTATGCTTTTTAAAATGCTCAATTCCAGCGTTTTAGATAAACAAACGAAAATTAATTACGCTGACGGATTAATTTTTAACCAAATCTTGGCTAAACTCGTTAATGCAGGGGGGTGGTTCCCTGATATTTAAGATACTTTAAGGAGCGCTTTAGTGACGTTGACGGTACAAAACGTTGACTGGGAAAAAGCAAAACATACGCTTAGTAGGTTAAGAGAAAAGGTATTTGTTTACGAGTGGCGCATTCCTCGAGAATGCGAATTTGATCAGCAAGATGTGCATGCAACCCATGTACTTGTGCTAGACAATGAAAAACAAGAAATCGCGACAGGCAGATTAACCACCAGAGGGGAAATTGGCCGCGTAGCAGTTGTTCCAAAATTTCGTGGACCTGAAGTCTACCGCACACTGTTTGCTGCACTACTAGAGAATGCACATCGTCTAGGTTTGCAACAAGTATACGTTCAGTGTGATTTGGAAGGTGTAGAATATTATCAAAACCAGGGATTCAACCCAGTCGGTCCAGTCTATATGGACGCAGGAATAGCCAGACAAAAAATGGCATGTTCCACAGCAGAATTTTCACTCAACAGAGTGGATTTGACACATTAAAACAGCACCTAAGGTGCTGTTTTATTTTGCATAGCTTTTGATTGAAAATCTATGCTTTGCCGCCCTTGATTTCTTTCCACAAATCTTCTTGATTATACAAAGCATACAAGCCTTCCGCTCGGGTAACTAACATCTCTGCAAACTGTTTTTGGGTTTTATCAATATTTCCGCTTTCTTCAATATCTTGTGCTTTCAATTGCCATTGAAAAGAAAATCGACGAAGCACATCTCTCGCGTTTTTTTCACTTTCATATGGCATAAAATCACAAGGTAGATCGCCACTGATTACCCAATAAAATTTCTTATCTAGTGCTTTGATTTTCCAAACTGCTACATAAGGTGCTAGGTAACGACATTCTTCGGTCACCACCGAATCAAAAATAACACCATTTTCTGCTAAATGTTTATTGGCTCGCTGAAACTGCGAACGCACCCACTGAGTCATTTGCTCCTGACTCATGGCCTGAGGTTGTGTCATAACTATCCTTATCGATTATTATTTCTGTAATACTGCTAACAGAGCCTGTACTGGATGCTTAGGCTTGAAACCTTCGTATCTGTTCACCTGAGTACGGCATGAATATCCTGTTGCCAAAAGCGTTTGCTGAGGAACCGAATCTACAGCTTGCTTCCAGCTTAAATCATAAATTCCTTTTGATTCTTGTTGATGAATTAACTCATGACCAAAAGAGCCTGCCATCCCACAGCACCCAGTGGCAATCGATGTTAACTCTAAACCGAACCAAGAGAATATTGTGCGCCATTGCTCATCGTTACCGGCAATACTGGTTTTTTCGGTACAGTGAGAAATGAGCTTAAATTCAAGACCATCAGGGTTACGAACTTGCATTCTTTCTAGTAGCTCTCTTTCTAAAGACTGACTAGCAAGCCATTCGTTCACTAGTTGAACCTGAAAATTACCGCGCTGGTTGCCTAGAATACGACGATATTCATCTCGATAACATAGTACTAAAGAACCATCGATACCGATCATAGGTAAATTCAGTTCGGAAACCTGATTTAAAAAGTCTGCTGTGTTTTGCGCTGTTTTAGCAAATTTAGCTAAAAAGCCTTTCACATGCTGAGGTTTTCCATTCGGCTTAAACGGCAAAATAACAGGATTAAAATGCAGTTTTTGCAATAATTGAATCAACTCTTCCACCACTTCAGCTTCATAATAGCTAGTGAAAGGGTCTTGTACTATCAACACTGTTTTTAATTTTTGTTCCTCATCTAATGCGGATAGAGCCTGTAAATCGAAGGGCATGATTTGATTTTTTTCAAGTCGCTTATCCAGCGAAGGCTCAGACAATAATGGCGCATCAACGTAACCTATATATCGTTTGATTGCTTCTTTGAGCAAAGGTTGACGCTGGAAAAAGTTAATCATTGCAGGCGCTTTTGCCATCCATGGAGCCATAGATTCAATGTTCGCAGTTAACACATCTTTAGCCGGCCGCAAGTAGCGCTGATAATACATCGCTAAAAATCGTGAACGGAAAGACGGCACATCAACATTCACCGGACATTGGCTGGCACAGGCTTTACAGGCTAGACAACCTTCCATCACCTCTAATACTTCGTGTGAAAAGTCGGTGTTTTTCGATTTGTAGCGAGTATTTTGTAGACGTTCAAACCAAGATGGCGTTTCTTCGCCTTTTTCTAATTCAATCACGTTAACGTTATTTTGACTAAGCAAGCGTAACCATTCTCTGATCATGCCTGCGCGACCTTTAGGCGTATGACGGCGATCACGAGTGATTTTACTGGAAGGACACATGGTTGATTTGGTGTCGTAGTTATAACAAAGCGCATTGCCATTACAGCTCATTGCCACCTCAAACGAGTCGCGAACCGCAATAGGTATTTGGCTGTCTAAGTCTCCCCTTTTCAAATCGGAGACTTTAACCAGTTCTTCAGTGGAATCGATAGGCGTGCAAATTTTCCCCGGATTCATCTTATTCAAGGGATCAAATACACTTTTAATTTTACGTAACTCTAGAAAAAGCTCTTCACCAAAAAATTCAGGGCCATATTCACTGCGGTACCCCTTACCATGCTCGCCCCACATCAAACCGCCATATTTAGAGACTAAAGCGACTACTTCATCAGAAATTTCTTGCATGATTTGCTGTTGATTAGGATCGCACATATCAAGGGCTGGCCGCACATGCAGTACACCCGCATCAACATGACCAAACATGCCATAAGCAAGTCCTTTGCTATCTAAGAGAGCTCTGAACTCCATAATAAAATCAGCTAAATTTTCCGGTGGTACCGCTGTATCTTCAGTGAATGGAATGGGTTTTTTCCAGCCATCCGCTTTCCCCAACAAACCGACAGACTTTTTACGCATTGCATAAATGCGATTAATATCGGCCACATCATAGGTTAATTGATAACCAATTATGCCGTCTAATCCATGTTTTTGAGCATTGTCTAAGGTTTCACTAAGCTGCGCTATTTTAGCTTCTATTTCGGCTTTATCTTCGCTGTTGTACTCGACCATATTTAATCCGAGCACTTCTTTGCCGGGCACATCTTGAATAAGATCTTTAACAGAGTGCCAAACAATATCTTGTTTCGCCAAGTTGAGTACTTTGCTATCGACCGTTTCCACCGAAGTCGCATTTGCGGCAACCATATGAGGAGCATGACGCAAAGCCGATTCAAATGAATCGTATTTGATATTAACCAAGGCTTTGCATTTAGCAATAGGGGTAATATTCAGTTTTGCCTCAGCCACAAAGACTAAGGATCCCTCAGAGCCGGTTATAACACGGCTGATATCCAACTGAGTTAAATCATCGGATACAGTGTGTTCAAGATCGTATCCAGTCAAAAAGCGATTCATTCGCGGAAATTTAGCCAGAATTTGCTGACGTTTATCAACGCAAGTAGCAATTAATTGTGATGTGATACTCGTTAAACGGCTCGGTTGAGCTGGGTCGTTTTTGACATTTTCTATTGCCGTTGGTGCCGTTTCTAAAACCGTACCATCAACCAGTACCGATGTTAGCCCAAGCACATGATCACTGGTTTTCCCATATACTAAAGATCCCTGCCCTGATGCATCAGTGCTAATCATCCCGCCAATAGTGGCGCGGTTACTAGTGGACAAATCAGGCGCAAAGAAAAAGCCCAGGGGACGGAGCGCATCATTTAACTGATCTTTCACTACCCCAGCTTGCACCCTAACCCAACTTTGCTGCGCATTGATTTCAAGTATCTGATTCATGTGCCGAGAAACATCGACAATAATGCCACTTGTGAGAGACTGACCATTAGTACCAGTGCCGCCTCCCCTAGCGCTAAATTTGACGCCATCGTATTGGTTTGAAGTTTTACCAATCAGGGTCAGATCGGCTGTCGTTTTAGGGAACACAACAGCTTGAGGTAATTTTTGATAAATAGAGTTATCAGTGGCAACAGCCAGACGGCTAGCGTAACTGTATTCAATATCACCAGTAAAGCCAGAAGACTTTAAATCTTCCAAATACATTTGATAGTGATTTTCTAAAGCGGATTGAGGATCAATACTCGGTAACATTGTCACTGTTTTAAACGTCCAAATAAGATGGGCATATTATAGCGTTATGCCTAGTTCTTTACCTACATTCATTGAATATAATTTATATGCTAAATTTATCATAGCCATTCAACTATCTATTTGATTTCTATGGCACTAAAAATTCTAGCGGTTTCACTCTTGGATCATTACGTTTAACCATAATGGCGTAATTTTCTGATAGTATTCAACAGTTTGCTCGAACAGCCTAGTTCGTGCTGGCAAGTCAATTAAATCTTCCGGTAACCAAGGATCTTTGGATAAGTATTCGACAACTAAACGCCCTATAGCAAAGCTACGAATGAGAATATCTTTATCTGATAACGTTTCCAACAATTCACTTTCACGGAAAATCAATTCGTAAGCTTTATGATAAAACTGATTTAATTTATCCAACGGCCAACTTTGCGTGAATAAACCAATAGATGCTTCATCGATATCGGTCAAACAGCAGGTTAAAAATTGAGGCTCCTCAACAACCGAATGAAAGTGAAAAAGTGTTTCTTCTCTTAAATCTACTAGGTTATTAGGTCTCAACCACCCCAAGGATGGAAAGGATTTAAAACCAAGCAAATCAGCTTTATTGTTTAACCGCCGCATTATCGTTGGGCTAAACTTATGTTGCAGTTGATTCACCAACAGCCATTCACCATCCCAATTCGCGCTGCGCTGCTGCATATCTAACCAGAATCGAGGCAGTACAAAAGGTTTTCGACTTTTTGCCAGTGAATATTTACCGTTTTCGCGGATTAACTTACCTTGTTTAGTTTGTCGAGATAAGGCCATACGCAAGGATGCTTCACTTATCTCTAGCTTATCGGCAATCACCAGCAATTGTTTTGCCGATAGGCTTGTAAGCTCAGATATTTGAAATCCCTTGATGGCACTTAATAATTCTAAAACTTTTTTATCTGCGCTGTCTGCAGCGAGTCGTTCAATAGCAACTTGATAATTTAACTTCATAACAAATAATTTGCAATATCCCTATTTTTTGTTATACCTATAAAAGGTCTCTCTACTTGGATTTAAGACTTTGCTAAAACTATCAGATCATATTTCTTCTGACGAATTGAAAGCCCTATGCCAAACTTCTGATTTGGTGGGATGGTATCGTGTTTTTATAAACTATGCATTGATTTCCATTGCAATAATAGTTTTGCTGAGCTTTCCATATTGGTACACATTTATTTGTTGCAGTTGGATTATCGGAGGGCGAATTTTGGGTATTGCTATCCTTAATCACGACGCTGGACATAACACTTTATTTCGCACTCCCAGCCTTAACCACTACGTCGGCCGTTGGCTACTTGGTGGTTTAGTACTGGTTGATTATCAAGCCTTTAAAAACGGTCATGCACAACACCATCGTTATGCAGGCACAGGTAAAGATCCAGACAAAATATTTGTTGCAAACTATCCTGCAACGCCCGCCAGTATGGCCCGTAAGCTTCTCCGAGATTTTAGCGGAGTGAACGGATTCAAAGAAATTATCTACCAGATTAAAGTATCTACTTGGCAAAAACGCTTACCCAACATCGTTGTTCATGGGATTTTCATCGCTAGTTTGATATTTTTTGACGTACTATGGACATACGCTGCGTTTTGGGTAGGTTACCTATTCATATATCCTGCTCTGAGCAGAATTAGGATCATCGGCGAACACGGCGCAGTTACCGATATAGACGCATTAGATCCACGCTTAAACACCCGTACCACATTGGCAAATCCAATTGTCGCTTTATTAATTTGTCCGAATGATGTGAATTATCACTTGGAACATCATATCCATCAAAAAATACCAGCACAAAATTTGAAAAAGGCCCATCAGTTATTCAAACAAAAAGGCATGTACGACGGTTTCGATTGTGTAGCAAACAATTATTGGCAAGTGATGAAAAAGTGCATTTCAAAACGCCATGGCAAATCCAAAAATATTCATCATGCGCCGTCATCTGTGAGCAATATGAGCTAGAACCTATGAGTTGGAAATAATTCAACACAACTTGTTACAAGCCGAAACACATTTAAATCGAATTAAACACTACACTGTGATCCTAATCTGTGGTTTTTTACGCACAACAGAAATGCAGCGGGTTATGCCATAACTCAATAACGTCAGTAGCAACGGATAAAAGAGAAGCATATGAAAAAGGCAATTCGAATTACGATAGGCGCAGTGCTATCCGCTGTGGGGATTGTTTTCGCGATCTTACCAGGTTCAATTCTATTTTTGATCAGCGGGTTAATGCTCTTGAGTTACGACATACCACTGGCTCGGAAATGCTTGCAAAAATGTCAAAACTCTATGAGTGTCACTGCTCGACGATTAGACAGATACCTGCTTAACCGAAAGTATCGTTAGATAACTAAGCGCAATTTAAATACAAAAAAAGGCAGGATGAACCTGCCTTTGTTGTTTTAACTATAAATTAGTTTAATGACGATAAACTATTACGCGTGTTTTTCGCCTAGGTATAACCAAGTTTCAACTACGGTATCAGGATTCAAAGAAACACTATCGATTCCTTGTTCCACCAACCAAGCTGCAAGGTCTTCATGGTCTGAAGGACCTTGGCCACAAATACCCACGTATTTACCACGTTTTTTGGCCGCTTTGATTGCCATACTCAATAGAATTTTCACCGCTTCATCCCGTTCGTCGAACAAATGCGCAATTACGCCAGAGTCACGATCCAATCCAAGGGTTAATTGAGTTAAGTCATTCGAACCAATTGAGAATCCATCAAAGATGTCTAAGAATTGATCGGCAAGCAATGCATTTGAAGGTAATTCACACATCATAATCACGCGTAAACCATTTTCACCTTGCACCAAACCTTGTTCAGCTAATAACTCGATTACTTTTTTACCTTCACCTACGGTGCGAACAAATGGGATCATCACTTCCACATTGGTCAGTCCCATGGTGTTACGAACGCGCTTAATTGCTTCACACTCTAGCGCGAAACAATCGCGGAACTCTTCAGAGATGTAACGGCTTGCACCGCGGAAACCAAGCATTGGGTTTTCTTCATCAGGTTCATACTGATAACCGCCAACCAAGTTGAAGTACTCATTTGATTTAAAATCTGACATACGCACGATAACTTTCTCTGGAGAGAAAGCTGCGGCAATGGTAGACACACCTTCAACCAATTTTTGAATATAAAACTCTACTGGCGATTCATAACCGGCCATCATTTCCGAAATTTCTTCTTTCAACTCTTCTGGCTGGTTATCAAAGTCCAAAAGGGCTTTTGGATGCACACCAATCATGCGGTTGATAATGAACTCTAGACGAGCTAGGCCAACCCCTTTGTGAGGTAATCTAGCGAAATCAAAAGCTCGGTCTGGATTACCCACATTCATCATAACTTTGAGTGGAATATCAGGCATTGAATCGATTCGAGATGTCACTACATCAAATTCAAGTTCAGCATCATAAACATAACCAGTATCACCTTCGGCGCAAGATACTGTAATTTTATCGCCAGTTTCGATTGAGTCAGTTGCATTTCCGCAACCTACAACAGCTGGTATACCTAATTCACGGGCGATGATAGCCGCATGACAAGTTCTGCCACCGCGATTCGTTACGATTGCTGAGGCCTTTTTCATAATCGGCTCCCAATCGGGATCCGTCATATCTGTTACTAGTACATCGCCTGGCTGAATTTTACCCATTTCATCAATTGAACTAAGTACTTTGGCTTCACCTGCACCAATTTTATGACCGATTGCACGACCTTCGGTGACAATTTTCGCTTTGCCTTTTAATTGGAAGTTTTCAATAACTTGAATGTCTTCTCGCGAACGCACTGTTTCAGGACGGGCTTGAACGATATACAGTTTACCGTCAGTACCATCTTTAGCCCATTCGATGTCCATAGGACGCTTATAGTGCTTTTCAATAATTTGCGCTTGTTTGGCCAATTCCATTACTTCTTGGTCAGTAATAGAAAATTCTAAACTTTGAGATTTGTCGACATCCACAATTTCGACTTGTTTACCATGGGCCAAATCTGGAGAGTAGATCATTTTGATTAATTTGCTGCCCATGTTGCGACGGACAATAGCTGGCAAGCCTTTGTCTAGGGTAGGCTTGTGTACGTAAAACTCATCAGGGTTTACAGCACCTTGAACAACCATTTCACCCAAACCATAAGAAGAAGTAATAAATACCACGTCTTCAAAACCTGATTCAGTATCGATGGTGAACATAACACCAGAAGAACTCACGTCACTTCTAACCATCCGCTGTATCCCAGCAGACAATGCAACGCCCTTGTGGTCATAACCTTGGTGAACACGATAAGAAATAGCTCGGTCATTAAACAATGATGCAAAAACATGCTTAATGGCTACAAGCACAGAGTCATAACCTTTTACATTCAAAAAAGTCTCTTGCTGACCAGCAAAAGAAGCATCTGGCATATCTTCAGCAGTGGCTGAAGAACGCACAGCAAATGAAGCTTCATCACCAGCGTCACCCTGTAGCTTTTCAAATGCGGTTTTAATTTCTTCTTCAAGTTTTGGCAAAAACGGGGTTTCAATCACCCAGTTACGAATATTTTCACCGGCTTTAGCTAGTGCTTCAACATCGTCAACATCTAAACTATTCAGCACGTCATGGATACGCTCTTCGAGTCCACTTTGTTCTAAAAATTCGTTAAATGCGTATGCGGTTGTAGCAAAGCCCCCCGGAACTTGAACACCTGCATTAGACAGGTTTGAAATCATTTCACCCAATGATGCGTTTTTACCGCCAACGCGATTAACATCATTCATTCCCAACTGCTCATACCAAAGTACATATTCTTGCACTGCTAACACCTCAAAGTTTTTTTGTCCTGGGCCCGATTGCTAAGGCGCAAACGAAATAAGTTTTAATGCAATAAAGTTGTCAGAATGGTGCTTATGAATTTATTTTGTTCACCTTCTGGCTTTTTGCGTCAGGGATTTTAGAATGGTGTAAAGAAGAAAGTAAAATTTAATTTTTTTCTGTAATAAAATTACAACATTGTTAAGGAATTGTAGTGAGATCAGCTTTTTACATATCTGATGGCACAGCCATTACTGCGGAAGTGTTTGGGCATGCATTGCTGTCACTTTTTACCGTCGAATTTAAACATTACACAGAACCATTCGTAGAAACTGAACAACAAGCCCAAAAAGTCTTAAATAAAATTTCAGAGGAATTCAAAGAGACTGGTTTGCGTCCTTTAGTATTTTATACCATCGTGAATACCGAAGTTAGAAAAATGGTCGCTAAGTCAGTAGGCATTAATTATAACTTTCTTGACCAATTTGTTGCGCCTCTGGAAAAAGCATTAGGCGTCCCTTCGATGCCGGAAAAACATCGTACCCACAGCATCCATGAAAAAACTTACGACAACAGAATTGATGCGGTTAATTATGCCCTTGCAAATGATGACGGTTCTAATGTTAAAGACTATAACGAAGCGGATATTATTTTGTGTGGTGTATCTCGTTCGGGTAAAACTCCAACCAGTTTATATTTAGCTCTGCAATTTGGTATTAAAGCAGCAAATTACCCTTTCACTGAAGAAGATATGGGCGATATTTTAAAACTCCCCCCAGCACTAAGGCGCTTTAAAGATAAGCTATTTGGATTAACCATTGCACCGGAAAGATTGCATTCAATACGCTCTGAAAGAAGGGCCAATAGCCGTTATGCGTCAATGAAGCAGTGTCGAATGGAATTGAGAGAAGTTGAAAATCTATATCGTAAAGAAAAAATCCCATTTTTGAACAGCACCAAGTTTTCCATAGAAGAGATGTCAGCTAAAATTTTAGCTGAAACAGGTATTCAAAGACGCAAATATTAGGAAGTTATCGTATGTTTACCCATTTCGACCCAAGCTTGATGACTTTCCTGAGGCAGTTGGCTAATAACAATGATAAAAATTGGTTTGCAGATCATAAACAAGAGTATGAAGATAAGGTTCGCACCCCTACCCTAGAATTTATTGAGGGTATGGACACTTGGATTAAAATGATTTCTCCCCATTACGAAGCCATCCCAAAAAAAGTAGGTGGCTCTATGATGCGGCCCTACCGAGATGTGCGCTTTTCCAAAGACAAATCTCCATACAAAACCAACGTTGGGATTCAGTTCCGCCATGAAATTGGCAAAAACGTCCACGCCCCAGGTTTCTACCTGCATATCGAGCCGGACAATGTATTTTTAGGGGTCGGAACTTGGCGTCCAGAACCTGACGCATTGAAATCAATTCGTGACTATATTGCTCTCAAACCTGATTCATACGAAGACGCGATACAACACGCACCGTTTACCGAAATTTATGCCCTCTCAGGGGAGAAATTAAAACGACCACCTAAAGGATTTAATGCTGATCACAAATTAATCGAAGAAATTAAGCGCAAAGACTTTATCGCAATATGTCCGCTTGCCGAAGATTTCTTATTTGCTGGTAATCTATGTGAGGAAGTCGCTAGACGCTATGGCAGAGCCCAGCCTTTTCAAAAGTTTTTATGTGATGCACTGGCTTTGCGATTTTAACGATTTGACTTCAGACTGTAAGTCGCCTTTTCAAAAACTAGTGAGTTTTCAGGGCTCAGTAGTGATTTTAACTAAAGTTGAGTAACAAAAACTTAATCAATATAGGTCATCACTTCGTCAGTCCATTTCAGTGCTTGTGAATAGCACTTTTTAAATAATTCGAGTTCCTGTTTCGACAGGCGTTCGAATACCTGATCGTCTAAGCGTTCAATACCTATGGTATTTTTCAGTAACTTCCCAAGATCATTATCATGGGATAACAATGCTGATTTAATAGATTCACTGAGGGTTAAACTATCTAGAATATCTTTAATCTCAACCTGAAAAACAGCATCAATGCCAGATAACAATCCCACCAGAAAACTCTCTGACGAATCAGTTTTTACACCACCTGTGATTGGGCTATCAGAAAATAACGCCAAGGTTTTAGCTCTGATTAATAAGGTTCTAAATAACTCTGAAGGTTGTGACGACTCTGATGCAAGAGTTAAGATCATGGCCCACTGTTTGACCACGTTTAAGCCAAGCCTAACAACCGCATCTTTAACCGACTTAACCTCTCTAACCAATTGATAAATTGGACAATTTATAAGAGCTAATATTTTTACAGTGAGTACAGGATCGCGCGATATCAACTCCGCAACTTCTGCAGCTTCAATATCTGTCCGACTTAACTGGGAAACCAATTGCAATGCTGAATTTTTGTTGGCATCAATTTTTTGACCGGTAATTATTGACGGTTTTTCCAAAAAATAACCTTGGAATAAGTCGAAACCCAATTCCATGCATTCATCAAAACTTGCTTGGTCTTCAACTTTTTCTGCCAATAACTGAAAACCAATTTTTTTTAATTTCGGAAAAACAGCTTTTAATTTATTGAAATTAATATCAAGGATATCAATTTTTAATATTTTAATATGTTTGAAAAAAGGAAATTTAGAGGGTTCAAGAATGTAGTCATCTAAAGCAAATTCGTAACCAAGACGCCTTAATTCAGCGATTCTTTTTAACGCTTTTTCACTAGGTTCAACGGTTTCTAATATTTCAAAAATAAGATTATGAGGTGGTAGAGGGAAAAAATAATCTGAGTCTAAAAAATCCATATCAACGTTAACTAACATGGGAAGATCTAGGTTTACATTACTATTGAAAACTGAAGTGCAAACATTAACTAGCAGGTCGCGTGTGGCGATCAGATTTTTGGCATCACTATCAGAGTTGAATATATCTCCTCGATAAAGAATCTCACTGGCGACCATTTTACAATTTCTATCAAAAATAGGTTGTCTAGCAAATAAAATAGTCTCTTCCACAGGCTTCCTAAAAATACAACAAGTGTATAATTTAATAATAATCTTTTAACTGTGAATTATAAACAGATGTGTAACATTTTTATATTCCACTTTAAGCTAATACGCGCATTTAAGGGTTGGCACTCACAGGTAAATATTTTTAGCGTCAACATTTTACTTTTTTAAAGATGGCTTTTTAAAGGTGACTTATTTTTAGGTAAAGGGAGCGGGAGCAAAATATGTCACTTATCATCTATGTTCGAAGGTGATTTTAACTTGATTCTTGCCCTCTCCTTTTGATTGATAAAGTGTGACGTCGGCATCTTTTAAACCTTTTTCTAAATCGAGTTCTTCCGAGGGCATAGACACTTGCACCCCCATACTCACAGTTACCGATATCTGCGTGGTAGCGTTAATATCTATTTTAAGGTTACGAATTCCGTCCAACAGGCGGTCCGCCAAACTAGTTGCATCATCGGCTTCTTTAATTGCTGCAACAAAGGCGAACTCTTCTCCTCCGTATCGACAAAAAGCGTCATCTACTCGAAAGAAACCATTTAAGAATTTAGCGATATCTACTAGGACAATATCACCAGCATCATGACCAAAGCTATCATTAAACACCTTAAAATCATCAATATCTAATAAACCAAAAGCAACCAACGCCCCTCGCCTGTTACACGACTTAATTAACCGGTGGGCATGATCAATAAAAAAACGTCGATTGGGGATATTAGTTAAAGGATCGTAGTAGGCTATTTTTTCTAGTTTAGCGTTGGCTTGACGAAGCTCTTTGGTTCTTTCATCAATTAAGTTTTCTAGTTCCGTCTTCAACTTTTTGAATTCATTGTTTTTGTTTTTTAATTGCTCGAGATAAAATTTACGTTCTGAAATGTCACGCTCTATGGCAGCAAAATGCGTTACTTCATCATATTTATTTTTGAGAGGAATGATGTTCATATCAACCCAGTAGGGTCTGCCATTGGCATCATAGTTTAATAAGGTTTCACTGACTTCCTGACAATTTTTCAGCGCACGATGAATACGATTAGTAGTTTCTTTATCTGTTAAAGGGCCTTGTAAAATTCTCGGCGTTTCACCAATTACACTGTCCTTACTGTAACCGGTCATTTTCTCGAAGGCTTTATTGACGTAAATAATTTTGGGACTAAGTGGGTAGTTAATATCTGTCGCGTCTGTAACGATTACCATGTCTTGGGTGTTTTCAACAATGGCTTTAAAGGAAAACAATTGTTTAGAATCTGAAATATCAGTAAAGGTCACCACAATAAAGGCTTCTGGGCTGCCAGGTTCCCCTTCAAAATAGGCGTTAATAAAAAACCAACTAATAGTATCCACAGAGCTGTCTAACACACCAAGCACCTCGTTTTTGAGGCGTTCACGGGTTCGTTTTACTTTATTGACAGGATAATCTTCAATCAGCAGTTTTTTGCCTGACTCATCTAAAAATCGCCACTGAGGATCGATGGAACTTTTACCGATTATTTGTTTATAGCTCAATCTTAATAAACGTAATGACGTTGGGTTTGCGTATATAACGGAAGTATCCCAGCGATGGATAACGACGCCAATGTGGGCGTTTTCGAGAAGCTTCTTGGTATTTAGCTCAATAAAGTCAGTCATCAAGATCATCTACAAAATGAATACTTATTAAGTATAGAGCAAAAGCCCGTTCCGTCTAATTACTTGGAAACGCTAACCGAACGGTGATTTTTTTACCCAAACATTTGAATATTCGGTAAAATTAGGCTACCCATTTCAACGTTTACGTCGTTTATTTTTAGTTTTTCCCTCCATTTTTATGGCTTTAGCATCACGCTTATTTGGGGTTGCAGAACCGTCCTTGAAACGTTGTTTTTTGGCTTCTTTTTCAGCTATTTTTTGAGCTGCTAATTCCGCCACAAGTTTTTCTTCTTTAATCACCATATCTGGCGTTTCTAAGGTGATACGGCCTAATTTACCGGAACGAAGTTCATTAATCAGTAGTTCACAAATTTTATGTAAATTAACCCTCCCCCCTGCACGTAAGGCACCTCGTTTGCTTGCCGCAGCTTCTAAAAATTCAATTTCAGTTTCAGGTATGGATTCTAAAGCAAATCGCTCTTTCATTAACTCAGGATAGGCTTTAATCAGGTAATCCGCCGCATAAAATCCAACATCTTCGTAATCCATCGCCGTATCTTTAATCGCGCCAGACGCTGCCAAACGATAACTACTGTTTTCATTTTCAATTTTGGGCCACAAAATACCTGGAGTATCAAATAACACAATGCCGCTGCCCAAATTAATCCGTTGCTGAGTTTTAGTAACCGCTGGAACATTCCCAGTTTGCGCAATAACTCTGTCAGCTAAGGTATTAATCAGTGTCGATTTCCCGACATTAGGAATACCCACAATCATGGTATTAATAGATTTAATGCCTGCGTCTTTTTCGGGTAACATTTTGCGACACAAATCAACTATTTGTTTAATTTTGGCCGGTTGTTCTGTGGTGGTGGGAAAGGTTTTAACGCCTTTTTCTTGCTCTAAATAATCTTGCCATTTAAGGGTGAGTTCAGGATCAGCCAAATCTGTTTTACTCAGCACTTTGATGCAAGGTTTATCACCTCTTAAGTGTTTAATCGCAGGATTTTCACTGGAATATGGTATCCGTGCATCTAGCACTTCGATGACCAGATCCACGCTAGGTAGCACATCTTTTATCTCTTTTTGGGCCTTATGCATGTGCCCGGGATACCACTGAATCGCCATTTTAAAATTCTTTTTTAGTTACTTAATTAGTTATGATTTCCACTATTACCGAACGATAGTGGGCCCATGGGCGTTTAGCCATGAATGACGTGCTTGAGCGCAACTTCAGTGCAAGGGATTAAGGTCAATCTAACTAAACATATGCAAAAAAAACGTTCTATTTACCTAAAGCACCTGCTAATTTACGACTTTACTCGGCCACCTGTGACTTTATCTGCCCGCCCTTCTACTTTGGCCTTTTCAGCGCGTATTCGACGTACTTCTTTAGGGTCAGCAATTAGCGGACGATATATCTCTATTCTATCGCCGTCATTAGGTATGTCGGTAAGTTTACATGTCCGATTCCAATTACCTATTTTCAACACCGATAAATCTATCTCAGGAAAACGACGTAAAATACCAGATGCTTGAATTGCTTCTTCTGCTGTCTTGCCCTTCTCTATTGTTACACTGATAAGCGCCTGTTCTTTAGGCAAGCCGTACACTACTTCAACAGTGATTTGCGAGTCGGTCATAGGTATACCTCTTTTGCTCTGGCGGTAAAGGCATTCACCATATTAGTTGCGACTGTGTTAAACACTTTTCCAAAGGCCATTTCAGCCAATCGACTGGAGAACGCAAAATCCAGTTTCAATTCAATTTTACAGGCATCATCAGCTAATGCAGTAAAAGACCAGCCACCACTTAAATGCGAGAAAGGCCCTTCAACTAAATTCATTTCAATGGTTTTGCCTCTATCTAACGCATTTAGCGTAGTGAACCATTGTTTAACACCCGCTTTGGCAATGAGCACAGCCGCTTTCATCGAATCTTTGTTATGTTCTAGTACTTTAGTTTGTGCGCAGCCAGGCAAAAATTCAGGATAAGAAGCTACGTCATTGACTAAATCAAACATCGATTCGGCACTAAATGCTACTAGCGCACTGCGATGAACACTTGCCATTCATTTTCCTCTATGTAACCTTGCAATTTCTCGTTGAAGTTTACCACGAAATATCATATTTCATAGTTCATCCATGTAAATACAACTATTTTTTAACTCTTCTACAGACAAATTAATTGGTCCTGATATAATTCGCCACTATGAAGAAAAAGAACGCTAAATCAAATCAAAGCAACACGATAGCTTTAAACAAAAAAGCCCGTCATGATTATCACCTGCAAGATAAAATCGAAGCAGGTATAGAATTACAAGGCTGGGAAGTAAAAGGCATTCGTGCAGGCAAAGTTAACTTAACAGATAGTTTTGTGAACATTCACAACGGCGAAGCCTACTTACAAGGGTGTAAAATCACGCCTTTAAACCAAGCCTCAAGCCATGTTGTGTGTGATCCTGATCGACAAAAAAAACTGCTTATTCACCGCCGCGAAATTGACCGGCTAATGGGCGCGCGCGAACGCCAAGGTTATTCGATTATTGCTACGGCAATGTACTGGAAACAATGCTGGGTGAAAGTAGAAATACACTTAGCCAAAGGTAAAGACGCCCATGACAAACGGGATACGGTTAAAGATCGTGATTGGGCACGTCAAAAAGAACGCATGATGAAACATAGCGCCTGATTACAATTATCAGGCAATGAGCCTAATCAAACCCTGTTGGTTAGGTTCTTTTATGCAAAATACAAAAATACTATTCAGCACCAAGTTTCACATTACGACGATAACGCTTGGTTAACTTAGCAGACAAAATTTGCTCCAAGATTAATGTATATATGGCTGAAGCATCAATTTTTGCAGGTTTTCCCGTGCCAATGCGACGCAATTGGCGTTTTACAAGGGCCATATTTGCCATTCCACTTAAGGTTTTATTTTTCCATTCAACCTTCGGTGTCATGCTGACCATTCCAGGCACCTGTTGCCAATGATTAGGTAAATCAGGATTGTAGGCAAGCGCAGTGGCCATTCCTACTAAATCAACACCAGAGTCGAGTACTTTTTGGGCCACCGGTAAACGTTTGATGCCACCAGTAGTCATAATTGGTATCTGGCTTTGTTGGGCAATTTGACTTGCAAACTCAAGAAAATACGCTTCTCTTGCAAGTGTTCGATCATCCGCTGTACGCCCTTGCATGGCAGGAGCTTCGTAGCTACCACCTGAAAGCTCAATTACATCGACGTTTAATGATTCAAGCATTTTAACTACCGCTAAGGCATCCTCGACATCAAAACCTCCACGTTGAAAATCAGCAGAGTTTAACTTTACTGCAACAGCAAAATCGGCAGCACAAGCAGCCCTTATTTGGCTAACAATTTCCAATAGTAAGCGAGCTCGATTTTCTAAACTTCCTCCCCAGCGATCGCTACGTTTATTCACTAAAGGCGATAAAAATTGAGCCAGTAAATAACCATGCGCGGCATGCACCTCAACGCCGTCAAACCCCGCTTTTTCTGCCAATAATGCGGTGCGCTTAAATCGTTGAATAACGTCTTCAATTTCCTCTTCCGACATTGCTTTAGGTTGGCTAAACAGTTTAGAGTGTTTACCAAGATCCAGTGCCACATCAGATGCTGACAGCACTTTACCGCCCATTTTCTTAAATACCTGTCGTCCAGGATGATTAATTTGCATCCACACCTGTGTATTATTTTGTTTGGCTTTTTGCGCCAATGTTTGAAAGGGTACTAAATCGGTATCTTGTTCTAATGCCATGCCTCCAGGACCAGTCATGGCCATATGATCAACCATTACGTTACCAGTAATAATTAAGCCTACTCCGCCCTGCGCCCACTTTTGATACAAATTGAACAAGGTTTCATCGGGTAATTGTTTGGCATTGGCTAGGTTTTCTTCCATTGCCCCTTTGACAAAACGGTTTTTTAATGTTTTACCGCAAGGTAACGAAAATTCTGCAAATATATCTGAAGACATACACCCTTCTTATGATGGAAAAAACTACTGATTATGCTATCAAAACAAAAATAGCCGTAATTCAGCAACCACCCAATGTTTAGATATCTTAAAAATATGATTTAAAGCTTACATATAACTCACTCGCAAAATCTTATCATCTCTATGCCCTAGGTTGTCAAAATGCTAATGCCAGCCCCATTGAGATTAAATAAGGTCTAATCCGCCGCGTTTTAATCAGAACAATTGAACAAAAATAATACTCAAAAACGCAAACTATAAAAAAACGATTAAAACCCAAGCACTTGAAGTAAAATTTATTGTCCCCACATATTGTTTTAGAGAAGGATGTGTTATCCTATCTGCTACTTGAAAAAGTACTACATCGGGGCTGATTTTGGATTCGACAGGAATCGGGATGCCTTAGGTGCATGCAGAGGTGCGGTTTGCCTCTTTAAACAGCCGCAAAAAAATAGTCGCAAACGACGAAAACTACGCACTAGCAGCTTAATAACCTGTATAGGCCCTTCCACTTCAGCCGTCTTCTATTCGTGAAGGTTTGGAAGGTCATACTAATAGAATAGCGAGGGAAACTTGTCCGAGGTTGAACCGCGAAATAGTATCGGAACAGCTACTAGGAATCCTGTTTGTCGGAGTCCAAAATAGTTAAATAAAAGACAAAATAAGCATGTAGTACCGACGGTTGAAGCTTTCTGGACGCGGGTTCAAGTCCCGCCAGCTCCACCAAATTTACGTTCGACGAACGACAAAAACCCTGCCAAAGCCACTAAAAACGGTGATTAACAGGGTTTTTTTATGCGTTTTTGATCGGAGAAGGTTCGCTAATGACCGTTGATAGTTTGACATTTAGGGGTACAAATTAGTGTATCTACCGCTATAAACTTCTCTATGCAGAACAGCCAACTCAGGATGTAAATCCACTGGATATATTTCAACGGCTGACTTATTGGTGACCCCACAGATATATGGGTTATGAGGTTATCAAAGCCCAGATATTGAAAATTCGATTTGCGTAATATAAAACAATGAGTGCCATTAAAGCGATTTGAATGGCGATGCTCAGCGCTTTTGCGCACAGTGCGCCTGCTATTGCGCCAATTAACACCCCCGCTAAGATTGGAAGTGTGTCGCCACTACCTAAATAAAATTCATATCCAATATTTCCACCAACAATAGCGCCTAACGCCGCGAGGTACCGGATGAAAGTGAGTTCACGTTTTGAGGAAGCGAGTGTACCTAAGTCATTATTTGACATTTTAATTCCATTTAAGGCAAATGTATTACATTAAATTAGGAGGCTCTTTCACAAATTTCAAATAAATAACTTTAACAATCAATTCGTCTTCAACTAACCCGTTAAAATATGCGCTAAATGCCAATAAAAAAGTCGCCCCCCTAAAACACACTGTTCAAATATTGACCAATAAAATACTTAATGGCAGAATTAAATTACCCTAACACGATTTAAGCGCAAGGAAGGATCCAATGGTAAATATACTAACGCTCAACCGCTTTTTTAGTTGTTTATTCTTATTAGTAACGCTTTTTTACGCCAATAATGCGAATTCAAACCCAGTTTGTAATATTTATTATGGACTCTACGCAAAAAGTTTGTCCCGAGACATGCAGTTTAATTATGCTGATCATTCTACAAGCATTAACAGCAACAACGTCTTGGAATTAGTCAAACAATATAAAGAAAATGCAGAACAGGTAATAGACAATTTAAATAAGTTAATTGCCACTAATGCTAACTCTCCTAAGATGACACCATATAAAAAGATGAGAGAGCATTATTATATAATCGCTGACATGGGCACCCTAGGTTACGCAATTATTAAAGCCGAGATGGAAAATGATGTTGACCTATTCGTTGGTCTAGTGAAAGGACTATACACTGAAAAATTCAAGCCCTTAACATTCCCCCTCATTAATAGAGCCGCAATCGAATACAGGAAACATCAAATTAGAACCGTTAAAATTGCAGAAGAAGAAAACGCAAGGCAGAGTGTATTGAGCATTTATCGCTCACTTTATGGCAGCAATGGGAATTTATTAACTAAATATGATCCTTGTACTTAGGATCAATTTAGATAACCGGATCTAACTAAGTCTTGGGTATTTGAAAACCAACTACGAAGCCAATTGAACAAAATTTTCTATAAGTATCAACATATTCCCATCCTCAAAACATATCGAATATAAAGGTTCCCCCCAACAAAGGAGGGAAAACAGCCCTCCCCTTTAAAATGGTGCTTGCTGCGTCGATAATTAAAATGTCTGTATTGCTTCACGAGTATTCGGGGTGAACGACCAATTATGTGGTTAATTAAATCCTTTTCTAGTTTAATGATGATGTTACATCTTTTCCTGTAGTGCTAAATTAGCAACGAAATATAGCCTAGAGTTAGTGGTGTTATCTAAGCCATCATATAAGGACAATTATGAAACTATTCCGCAAACAATATGGTCAGCCAGGGGCGCAACCAGGGCTTATTGATGCATCTGTTGATGGGGCGGTTAACATTACTTTGTTTAACTACAATGAACATCAAGTGGTTGAACAAAGTGGTATTACGGTCGAACAATGCATGGAATACGTCAATAAAGACAATATCACTTGGGTGCACGTTCAGGGTAATCCTGACAAAGCATTATTGAGTCATTTGGCAACGAATTTTGGAATACACGAGTTATATATTGAGGACGTTGCCAACCGAGCCGAACGGCCTAAAATAGAAACCCACGATGGTCAAATTTTCTCTATTTTTTCGCTACCTGTGCAAAGCGAATCGAATATTTATCTGCAACAAGTTAGCTTATTTTTAATGAAGGGCACTGTGGTTTCTTTTTGCAGTGGTCAATTCAACCCGTTCTCTGGCGTCAAAACCAGATTAAACCTTGCTAGCGGCAAGATGCGAACCCATAAAGCTGACTACTTGTTTTACAGTTTAATTGATTCCGTGGTTGATTGGTGCTTTCCGGTACTGGAAACTTATGCGCAGCTGATTGATTCAACAGAAGAGCTATTATTAAAAAATCACGATAAAGAAATCTTACAGAAAATTCATCAATTACGCCGCGATGTGGTTTTACTAAGAAGGCAAATTTGGCCACAACGAGAGCTGCTTAACCAACTCATCAGAGACGACACGCAAAGCCTAATAAGCGCAAAAACTAAAGTTTTTTTAAGGGATTGTTACGACCATAGTATTTCGTTACTTGAATTAATCGAAACCTACCATGAAATGACAAATGGTTTGATGGAGCTGTACATGAGTTTAGTTAGTTTGAAATTAAATGAAGTCATGCGGGTATTGACCATCATTGCCACGCTATTTATACCACCTACTTTTGTGGTGGGTATTTATGGCATGAATTTCAATCCCAGCGCCGGCCCTCTGAGTATGCCTGAATTATTGTCACCCTACGGTTACCTGGTAGTTTGGTTAATTATTTTAAGCATGGTTTGTGGCATGTTGCTATTTTTCAAAAAACGAAAGTGGTTATAGTCGGTTTAAAATGAGAGATTAACTGACGACATACCCGCATATTTGCTTTGCGAGATGGAACAAACTCGCCTCTTCTTCTGCTATTTTGATATACAAAGTAAGGGTTATTACTAATAGCGCAATCACCAGACAGTGGTAAAGTCGTTGGGTGATACTCCCCGATATAAATAGATGACCAATATCAATTATTAGAATACGTAGGAAGTTTAAAAAATGCGGATAGGCATTCTGACTGGCGGTGGTGATTGTCAGGGTTTAAATGCAGCAATACGCGCTGTAGCAAAATCGTTAATGTTAAACAACAATGCCGAAATTATAGGTATCGAAGATGGTTTTGATGGCCTACTAAAACGTAAAGTACGTCAATTAAGTTATGCTGACTGCAGTGGGATCTTACCCTTAGGCGGTACCATTTTAGGTACCAGTAATAAGGCAAATCCTTTTGATTACCAAGGTAAAGACTGCTCACAAGATGTGCAGTCTTATTATCAAGAGCTCGGTCTTGATGCCATAGTGATGATTGGCGGTGATGGCACTATGTCAATTGCCTATGAACTAACAAAACTAGGTATGAATATTGTTGGGGTTCCGAAAACAATTGATAACGACTTGATGTGCACCGAACGCACATTTGGTTTTGAAACGGCGGTATCAATTGTAACCGAAGCAATTGATAGATTGCGTACCACCGGCCATTCACACAAACGAATTATGATCCTTGAAACCATGGGACGTTACGCCGGATGGATTGCGCTACATGCAGGCGTTGCAGGGGGAGCAGATGTCATTCTGATTCCAGAATTTCCTTATAATCTGGATGAAATCGTCTCAGCATGCGAATTAAGAGCCAGTGATCAGCACTATTCTATTATTGTGATTGCAGAGGGCTCAAAACCTGAAAATGGATCTATGGCCGTGCAACAAACGATTTCTGACAGCCCAGATCCGATACGTTTAGGCGGTATTTCAAATGTACTTAAAAGTCAGCTGGAAAAACGCTTAAGTATTGAAGTAAGAGCAACCTCTTTAGGACATATTCAGCGCGGCGGTTCGCCCACAGCAAATGACCGTATTTTTGCTACAAACGTGGGTACCTTTGCAGCAAAACTGGTTACTGAAAAACAATTCGGACGGGTTGTTGTACAACAAAATAACCAATTAACCAGCGTCCCTTTAGAACAAGTCGCAAATCAAACCAAAGGGGTTTCAGTGGACGACCTAACCCTGCAAAGCGCCATCTCGTTAGGTATAAGTTTTGGGGTTGCTAAGCTAGAAGATACGTCTAACTCTTAAAACCCAATAAATATAAATAAATTAGCGATAACCTTTACTTAATTTATAAACCATTATCATTTGTGAGTTTGATCGAGATCAATTCGCAAGCAGCAATGAAATTTATAATGATCATGTCAACTAAGGTGCATCGTAAATGTCGAGTATAGAATCCTCTGATTCATTAATAGAAGATGGGCAACACGCACCTAGTCAAGTCGGTGTAGTCAGTGCCGTGCGCGGTAGCATTGTCGAAATTAAGTTCGATCACAAACCGCCTGCTATTCACAATATTATCTATGCTAAAAATCGCACTATCGCGTTAGAAGTGCTTACCCAATTACCTAATAATAAAGTACGTACCATTGCATTGACCCCTACTCAGGGTTTAGCTAGAGGTATGCAAGCTGAAGACTCTGGCCAGTCTCTTACCGTGCCTATCGGCAAACAAATCATATCGCGTATGTTTAACGTGTTCGGCAGCCCTATTGACGGCAAAGATTTTGACCAAAACTGTGAACGTCGCAGTGTGCATCAAAATCCCCCGCCGTTATCTAAATTATCCAGTCAATTACAAATTTTCGAGACCGGAATAAAAATTGTCGATGTTTTATGCCCACTCGAACGTGGTGGCAAGGCGGGTTTATTTGGCGGTGCTGGTGTGGGTAAAACGGTACTTTTAACAGAAATGATCCACAACATGGTCAGCCATCAAAAAGGAGTGAGTATCTTTTGTGGTATTGGCGAGCGTTGCCGTGAAGGTGAAGAGCTTTATCGGGAAATGAAGCAGGCTGGCGTGCTGGATAATATGGTTATGCTATTCGGACAAATGAACGAGCCGCCCGGTAGCCGCTTTCGAATTGGTCATGCCGCCCTCACTATGGCGGAATATTTTCGTGACGATGAACACAAAGATGTTTTGCTATTAATTGACAATATTTTTCGGTTTATTCAGGCCGGCTCTGAGGTATCTGGCCTGATGGGACAAATGCCTTCGAGGATGGGTTATCAGCCAACATTGGGTACCGAGTTATCCGGTTTGGAAGAGCGCATAGCGAACACGCAAAATGGTGCGATAACATCGATACAAGCTGTGTATGTGCCTGCCGATGACTTCACCGATCCTGCCGCAACCCATACTTTTTCACACCTTTCGGCAACATTGGTACTTTCCCGAAAACGTGCCAGTGAAGGCCTATATCCATCCATCGACCCGCTGCAATCCAGTTCAAGTTTAGCAACAGCAAATATCGTCGGTGAGCGGCATTACAAATTAGCTCAACAAGTCAGACAAATACTCGCTCAATATGATGAATTAAAAGACATTATCGCGATGCTTGGATTAGAGCAGCTTTCTAATAAAGACCGTAAAATAGTTACTCGTGCCCGTCGTTTGGAGCGCTTCTTTACACAGCCTTTTTTCACTACGGAACAATTCACTGGCATGCCAGGAAAATTTGTTAGTTTGGAAAGTGCCCTAAGCGGATGTGAGCAAATTCTGCAGGGTGATTTTGATGACTATCCTGAAAGTGCGTTATACATGATTGGTGACGTTAGTGAAGCCTTGAAATCAAAAAGTGATAGTGCAGAGGCAGGCCAACAGGACAACCAACATGCAAGTTAAAATTTTACTTCCCCATCAAATATTTTTGGAAATAAAGGATGTCATCAGTGTTGTAGTCGAAACCCCCGAAGGTAGTTTTGGGATTTTACCCAATCGACTGGACTGCGTGACACCTGTGGTGCCTGGTATTTTAACCTATCAGGTATCTGCTAATGAGTATGCTTATATTGCGATTGATGAAGGTATGCTGGTTAAAACAGGAAAGCAGTTGCTGATCTCTGTACGCAGAGCCGTAATTGGTAGTTCTTTAGAGCAGTTGCACGAAACTGTCGAGCAAGAATTTCTAAAATTAGATCAACAACAATTGGAATTGCGCAGTGTGTTAGCCAAATTAGAAACGACTTTTTTAAAGCAGTTTTCATCAATGTCTAGAGATTGATGCCTAATGTCTAGCAAAGATGGCAAGTCACAACCCGAAAAACACACAACGCATTCTTTGGTGAAGCAAGTAGAAACAAAAGCGCAATTAAAACTAAAAGCGAAACGCCACAAAAATCCCGGTGTATGGTTTGGGTTAGGCATGATGGGAGTCATAGGTTGGTCAGTGGCGGTACCGACTTTTTTGGGGGTCAGTTTAGGCATTTGGATAGACAAAAATTACGATGGACAACGCTCTTGGACTTTAGCGTTATTATTGGCCGGCTTAGCTATTGGTTGCTTCACTGCATGGGGCTGGGTCACCAAAGAGCATCAAGCGATTCACAACCAGAATGATAACAACTCAACAGACGAGGAAGACTAACCATGAACGAACCATTAAATATGCTATTTGCGTTGGTTGCGGGTGTTGTTTTAGGCATTAGCTTTTTCTATAGCTTATGGATTACGGTGCAAAAAGGACTGCGATCAGCACAACCGGTTTATTGGTTTATCGGTGGTTTTATTTTGCGCATGGGGTTGAGCTTAATTGCCTTCTATTTAATTTCAAATCAGCAATTTTGGCTACTTATTTCATGCTTGATCGGTTTTCTAATTGGTCGAGTCGTAACTAATAGAATGTTGTCAATTAGTGCAAAACCCAATCCAGTTTAACAACTAAATGGGAAGCATAAGGTTTCACTTATTGGTAATTAAGAAATAACAGAGAAGGTTCACAACCATGCATATTACGCCCGATGAAATCATCTTTTGGCAGTTTGGCTTTTTAAAGCTAAATGCCACTATCGTTTTCACTTGGTTGATAATGGCTATTTTAGTACTAAGTGCGTATCTGATTACCCGTAAATTGAATGATCAATTGCAGCCTACTCGCTGGCAAAATGGTTTAGAAGTATTAGTAGTGACTATTTTGCAGCAAATAAGCGAAGCAGGTTTGCGTAAGCCGGCTAAATACATTGGCTTTCTAGGCACCCTATTTTTGTTTATTGCAACAGCTAATTTACTCACTATATTTCCTCGCTTTGAGCCACCAACAGGTTCTTTGTCTACCACAATCGCATTGTCGTTCTGTGTGTTTATTTCTGTCCCCTATTACGGAATAAAACAAAAGGGAGTATTAAAATATTTGCAGTCTTACGCTCAACCTAATGTCTTTATGCTGCCGTTTAATATCATAGGTGAGCTGTCTCGTACCTTAGCGTTGTCGGTACGCTTATTTGGAAATATGATGAGCGGAGCCATGATTATCGCTATTTTGCTGATTATCTCCCCATTTGTATTCCCCATTATTATGTCTTTGTTAGGTCTATTAACCGGAATGGTACAAGCCTACATATTCTTTATTCTCGCAGCTGTGTATATCGCTGCAGCTACTGCGCAGGATCAGCAAAGCACCCCCAAATTTACATCAATATCCGTTTCGACACAGGAGAAAACTAATGGATAACCTCACCCTAATTGCTATTTGTTCGATCATCACTGCGGGGCTAACAATTGGCATCGGAGTATTAGGCCCTTCTTTAGCTGAAGGGACAGCGATAGCAAATGCATTAAAAGCACTCGCACAACAACCAGATGCGTCATCAACCATAACTCGAACGCTATTTGTGGGCTTAGCCATGATTGAGTCTACGGCCATTTATTGTTTTGTAGTTTCGATGATCGTGCTTTTTAGTAATCCCTTTTGGAACTATTTTGTAGATAAAGTTGGGAACTAAATAATGCCTATCGATTGGTTTACCGTAATCGCTCAAACCGTCAATTTTTTAATATTATTGTGGTTATTAAAACGCTTTTTATATCACCCCATTATCAACGGTCTGAATAAACGAGAAACCAAAATTGCGCAGATTTTAAGTGCCGCAAATGATAAAAACCAGCAAGCAGAAGCACTTCAAGCTGAGTATCAATTAAAACTAAGCCAAATAGAAAAACAGCGCAGCGAGATTATTCGTCAATCCAATCAAGAGGCCAAAGACGAACGACAAAAATTACTTGCCTTGGCACAACAAGAAGCCGCGGATATTCTTGCTAATAGGCTGCAAGGAATAGAGCAAGATATGCAAAGTTTGCAACAAGAAGTTGTAATAAAAAGTATGCAGGAAGTATATGCCACCTGTAGAAAAGTACTGCGGGATCTTGCTGATAGTGACGTTCAAAATTTGATGTTCGACAAATTATTACTACAACTCACCATTATGGACAGCAAACAACACGCTGAAATAGATAAAGCTGTTAACTCAAATTTACACATTTCTATTCACAGTACCTTTGCGTTAAGCGCGGCGCAAAAAAACACCTTACAGCAATGGTTCATTAAAACCTATTCGAAAGATAACGCTGAAGCAATCAAATTTATTTACACACTCAACCCTGAGCTAATTTGTGGCATAGAGGTTATTTTTGATGGTTGGAAAATACCCTGGAGTGCACACAATTATTTAAATCTATTAAAAGAGAGTATCAATCATCAGATACCTAAAACAAGTTCACTTGACTTAACAGATGACCTAGCAGATGACGAGACCAAGTTTGACGCCAGTAAGAGCCCAAACACAGATGAAATTAAATAAGTGCGGAGACAAAATGAAGCCGGATCCTCAGCCTAGTTTAAAGCAAAACTATGACTCACTGTTTGCACAACTAAAACAATCCAATGGTGATGCGAATATCAATTTTGTGCTTCAGGAAATAGGCATTGTTGAAAGTGTGTCCCAAGGTATCGCATCGGTTACTGGCCTACCAGGTGTTGGCTTTGAGGAATTAGTACTTTTTCCAAATAATATCTTCGGCATTGCGTTTAATCTAGATGAAAATGAGGTTGGCGTAGTATTGTTAGGTGACTATTGTCAATTAAGCGTGGGTGACCAAGTTCAGCGAACTGGCCGAGTAATGGACATTGTAGTGGGCGAACACCTATTGGGGCGTGTCATTAATCCTCTAGGTCATGCCGTAGATGGCAAAGGTCAACTTGCACAAACGCCACGCTTACCTATTGAGCGTCCAGCACCAGAGATCATGTCACGCTTACCAGTTACAGAACCATTACAAACCGGAATTAAGGTACTCGATGCCCTACTCCCCGTTGGACGCGGGCAAAGGGAATTAATTATGGGCGATCGGCAAACCGGAAAAACCTCCATCGCCATTGATACCATATTAAATCAGCAAGACAAAAATGTAATATGTATCTACTGTGCAATCGCCCAAAAGTCATCTTCGATTGCAAAAACTATCGCCACATTAAAACAGCATAATGCCCTCGATTATACGGTTGTAATGGTCACTGAGGGTAATGATCCACCAGGCTTAGATTATATCGCGCCCTATGCTGCAACCAGTATTGGCGAGTACTTCATGCATGCGGGTAAAGACGTATTAATTGTTTATGATGATTTAACTCGACATGCTCGTTCCTATCGGGAGTTGTCTTTATTGCTACGCAGACCACCAGGAAGAGAGGCATTTCCAGGCGACATTTTTTATCTGCACTCAAGATTACTTGAACGCTCTACCCATTTAAATCAAGAAAATGGAGGCGGCTCTCTTACCGCTTTACCCATAATCGAAACCGAAGAACAAAATATGTCGGCTTATATCCCCACAAACCTAATTTCAATCACCGACGGACAAATTTACTTATCTCCTAAATTATTTGATTTAGGGGTTTTACCGGCAGTAGATGTAGGAAAATCAGTTTCCAGAGTAGGCGGAAAAGCCCAACGCGCTGGATTCAAAGCCGTTTCAGGTACGTTAAAATTAGAGTATGCACAATTTGAAGAGTTGGAATCATTTGCCCGTTTTGGTGCACGCCTAGACGA
Organism: Aliiglaciecola lipolytica; assembly: GCF_018860635.1. Lineage (GTDB taxonomy): Bacteria > Pseudomonadota > Gammaproteobacteria > Enterobacterales > Alteromonadaceae > Aliiglaciecola > Aliiglaciecola lipolytica_A. The sequence goes on along the minus strand of NZ_JAHKPT010000021.1, from coordinate 634,674 downwards.
AAATAGTTTGGCGACTATTGAGCACGGAAAACGCATTCGTGCCTGTCTTAAACAACCTGAATCGTCACCGCTAGCAGTGTCGGCACAAATTGTTGTGCTCTTAGCCCTGACAAATCATTTCTTTGACACCATTTCGTTAGAACATATCCAAGAGGCACAAGATGCGGTAGTGAAAGGAATAAATACCCTCAGTCAGGATATTCTGAACAACTTAGAATTAAGCAACGACCTTAATAAAGATGAACAAAACCTTATCTTTGCAATGTTTAAAGAGGTGCTTGAACCTTTCCATACAAATACTGACTCTGCTATTGACCAAAGCACTGTCACTGGCGAAGCTTAATATGAGTGAATCGAATAGCGATTTACAACGTAAAATTGCAAGTGCAACTGATTTAAAATCAGTTGTTAGAACAATGAAAGCTATGGCTGCCGCCAATATCAACCAATATGAAAACGCCGTGCTTTCACTTGATGATTATTATCGAACTGTGCAATTAGGACTAGTGGCTTATTTTCTAAATACCGACAAAAGTGACTACCCAACAACAGATAAAGTATCTAAACCATCAGATCATAAAACCCAAATAGGCATAATTGTAATTGGCTCAGATCAAGGATTAGTGGGGCAATTTAATGATATTTTAGTAGACTTTTTAAATTCAAAACGGAAAGACTTCGGCGCAGCGCAAGTTATTTGGACCGCCGGTGAACGAATTCAATCTTTGCTAGAAGGCGTAAATGCACCACTTGGAAAACAGTTTTCACTGCCTAATTCAATAGAAAGCATTACTTCTTTTGTATCTGAAATTTTGTTGGAAATTGAACACCAACAAAAAACCAATCAGCTCAAAGAGGTCTACCTGTTTTTCAATCGTACCCTAGATAAACCTAACTATGCCCCCTGTTTTCAGCGAATATTACCCATTGACCAAAAGTGGAAACACGAATTTGTTTCTCTACCTTGGCCTAATCAATGTCTGCCACAATTGTTAGTCAATAATACGCTCACCATTAGCACGCTGATAAAAGAATACATTTTCACATCACTTTTCAAAGGTTGCATTGAGTCACTCGCGAGCGAAAATGCCAGTCGGTTAATCGCCATGCAACGCGCTGAAAAAAATATCGAAGAGTTACAAGAGCAGATGCAAAAGACATTTAACAAACTCAGACAAAGTGCAATTGATGAAGAGCTTTCTGACTTAGTCAATGGTTTTGAAGCCCTCAGCCCTTCGGCTGAATAAAAACGAAGCAGAACAGAAAAATTAAAATTTAGTTCTGAAATATTGAACTAAACTGTTTATTCATCAAGTTTGATCGACATCAAGTTTTGCTTGGGTAATCGGTGTATGGTCGGAATGTATAAGTTTGATTCATTAATGGAGATTACTATGAAAACCCCGCAAAAAATTCTAGTTGTGATCAGTGGTAAGCGCAAGCAGCATGAAGCATTGCTTCGAGCCTTGAAATTTGCAGAGCTCAATGAAGTGCACATTCATCTTCTCAATGTCATTTATGAACCTATTTTAGAATTGACCGATATTCTATCTAGTGACCACCGTAAAGAAATGAAAAAAGAATATCTTGCAGATCGCTATCTCTATATGAATAGCATTGCTGAAGATCTCGAGAAAAAGAACATAAAGTGCACCACCCATGTTGAATGGTGTCGCGAAGTTTATGAAGGGATAGAAGACGCCGTAGACAAAATTCAACCTGATCTGGTTATAAAACGTATTTCTGCAGATGCCATGAGCATTAATCCCTTTGCGTTACCATTAGATCGGCATTTGCTGCGATATTGCAAAGCGCCGCTATTGCTTGTGAAACACCAGACTTGGACAAACTCGCCGATTTTGGCAGCGGTAGATGTGTTGGCCAAAGACGATAATCATGTAGCATTAAATAAAGACATACTAGAAGCCGCTAGACTTTTTGCCAAATTAGGCGGCAGTGAAATACATACTGTTAGCGCCTATTTAGTGCATAACATGAGTGCGTCGATTGACTTTCCTACTATCAATTTTGAAAAGCTCAGCGCCAATAGTGCCCAATTTCATAGTGAAAAACTCGATGGGATGGAAAAAGAACATGAAATAAGTATGGCAAAAAAACATGTTGTTGCAGGCTTGCCAGAAAAAGTGATTCCAAATGTGGTCAAGCAAATTGATGCGCAGCTAGTGATTTTAGGCACAGTGGCACGTAAAGGCATTTCCGCTGCATTTCTGGGGAATACTGCTGAATCCATTTTGGCAGAACTCAATTGTGAGGTATTGGCTCTGAACTTAGATGAGAGTGAGTGAAGCTGAGCTCTAAAACAAAGAAACCCTAAATTCGCCAGTAAAAAGGGCGTTTACTCTCACGCCCTGCCCTTTCAATATAAAAAAGGATACCAAAAGGTATCCTTTCCACTAGATTATTTGTGTTCAAGTAATGAAAAAACCGTATTCGCAATATCAGTATTGTTGTTTAGCCCTACAAACGATTCACTGTGGCTACCAAACGCGAATACTGGAACATCTACGGCTGTATGAGCGCCTGTCGTCCAACCGGTGAGAGTTCTTGCATCAATAATGTGTTTAATATTGACGTAAAGCGCTTTTTTAACCGCATCAGCGGATACATCTGCGTAGGGATTACCCTCGCTGGATAACGGCTGATTATCTTCACCGATGTTTTTGCTGCTTTTTAACAAGGCAAGTTCAGATTCTGTCAAAGTAAAATTGAGCAAATCAGAAGTTGACTGTTGAGTAATATCAGTTTGTAACAACTGCTCAGCAATGTAACTTGGAGAATGCTTCATTGTACGTAAAACTTTAGGTTTCCATTCATACTTTCCATTAGCACCTAATGTCATACCACCAGTACTGTGATCAGCAGTTACCACCACCAAGGTATCAGGATGCTGAGCTACATACTCTTCAAGCATTTCTAATGTATTGGCGAGATCTTGCATTTCACCCATGGCAGCAGCTATATCATTGCTGTGCCCACCCCAATCAACTTGACTCGCTTCTATCAACATAAAAAATCCGTTATCATTTTCTAGCTGCTCCAAGGCTGTCGATGTCATGGTTTTCAAACGATTAGCATCAGTGTCATCTAAGGCCCAGGGTAAGCCAACATCAGCAAACAAGCCCAAAAGCGGTTTATCTTTTGCAACATTGTTTAGGGCTGCATAGTCATCAACATATTGATAACCCAGTTCCGTAAACTCGCTGACTAAGTCTCTATCATCACGCAAAAAGAATTTCCAGCCACCACCGAGTACAACATCATACATTTGGTAATTATCTACGTAACTATCAGCTATTTCATCGTAATTACCGCGAGCTTCATTATGGGACATAAAGCTGGCAGGAGTGGCATGATTAATTTGGCTGGTGACGACGACTCCAGTTTTCTTTCCCAAACGTTTGGATACTTCTAAAACCGTGGTTACCGGTTGCTTGTTCACATCCATAGCAATGGCACCGTTGTAGGTTTTCACCCCAGCTGACAACGCTGTTGCACCGGCTGCAGAGTCTGTCACGTATCCGGAAATAGGAGCCGGATACGTACTACTCATTCCCACCAAAGTGCGGTCAAAAACTGTTTGCTCAATTTCTGCTGTATTGGGGTCATCGTGAAAATATCGATACGCACTAATATATGCGGGGCCCATGCCATCACCCACAACCATAATGATATTTTTTGGTTTTTCAGGTACCACAATGGTTTGATTTGTCTGTTGTTGATCATTGCAGCCAAAAAGCATTAGCGACAATGAGAGCAATCCTATTTTACATTTCATACTGAGCCTATTTTTTAATGATAGTTAAGGTTTAACGTGCTACTTCCATGAGCGGATAGCGTGTCCACGAATCGCGTAAAAGAAAATATATAAATAACATGGCAAACCTATCCAGTAAGCAGACTGTAGATCGCCTATTTCGTGGGAGATTTTGCCAAATAACAAAGGTAAAATTGCACCACCAGAGATACCCATAATCAGTAGAGCTGAGCCTTGCGCCGAGTAGTTCCCGAGTCCTTTTAATGCTAGAGGCCATACAGATGGCCACACTAACGCGTGAGCCAGCCCCATTAACGCCACAAACGTAATAGTGTTAGGAATTACCGGAATACCTGTCCATCCCCACAATACATCTGCAATACTGGTGGATTGTGTAGAAGACAAGACGATACCCAAAATACACAAACAGCCAGCAATCCCTGAGCCGAGTAAAGCGCGCTCTTGGGAGATAAAGCGCGGAATACAGCTAACACCGATTAAATAACCGAATACCATAAAGACCATAGTGAATGAGGTTAAAGCAGCAAAGTTGCTTACACCCAATGAAGAACCATAGAGGCCAATCGTATCTGCGGCAATCACCTCTACACCTACGTAGAAAAATAACGCAATTGCACCCAACACTGTGTGTGGGAAATGAAATATGGATGATTTACTCACGCTTTCTTCTGTTTCAGTATTGCTTGATGAAATTTCAGGCAATGAAGAAAATTTAACCAGAGCGATTAATATTGTGAGTGCAATTGCCATTAAAACATATGGCACGATTAAGTTATGTGATAATTCCATTAGGCGCTGATCTTTGGCTACCTCTGACAATCCACTAAGCGCTTGTTCTGAAAAGTCTCCCATGTCAGACAATATCAAAGAGGTAAACAGAATTGGCACCAATACACCCGCACTTTTGTTTATCAGTCCCATGATGCTAATGCGCATAGCTGCACTTTCAACAGGTCCTAAATAAACTATATAAGGGTTAGATGCGGTTTGTAATATCGTTAACCCCGCAGCTAACACAAACAAAGCGACTAAGAAAAAAGCATAATTTGCAGTAATAGCGGCTGGTATATGTAACAGTGCGCCAACAGCCATGATCCCAAGCCCTAACGCCATGCCGTTTCGATAACCGGTTTTTTTAAGAATAATGGACATCGGCAAGGCCATCACTGTGTACGCAATATAAAATGAAAAGGTCACGAACAAAGCTTCAAACTCATTTAATTCACATACTAATTGAAGAAATGGAATCAATGAGCCATTGAGCCAAGTGACGAAACCAAAAATAAAAAATAAGATGCCAACAACGATCATTGGAACAAGGGTACTGGTTTTATTTGTTGTTATAGTTTGCATATTGTTAGACCTCATTAGCCATTGTTTCTTGAAAAAACACCTTATTACCATTTACCCAAGTTGACTGCACAACGAGTTTCTCATCCAATTGAATGAAATTGGCGATTTTACCTGGCGCAAGCTGTACTTTCGGATTGGTTTGCATAGGTGAGCCTGACAAATAATCTTTAGGATATTGGCTTGCTAAGCGAATAGACTCATCCACAGAGATCCCCAAATTAAAATGACAGTATCTTACCGATGATGCCATATCGATGGCAGCACCAGCTAACTCTCCGGTAGTAGATGTTAATCGTCCATCTCTTACCGTTACTTGCCGGTCGAAAAAATCAAATTCCGTCGCATCTGAACCAACTGGAGGCATCGCATCGGTTACCAAAAAGATTCCACCTTTAGGTTTCGTCTTGAGCGCTAATTGAATATTTAAATCATCCACGTGATGTCCATCGACTATGAGTCCGCAACGCGTCGTTTCAGATGTTAAAGCAACGCCTGTTACACCAGGCTCTCTAGCAGAAATAGGCGACATGGCATTAAACAAATGGGTAAATCCAGAGGCACCACATTGTATTGCTTTGCTTGTGGTAATTCCGTCAGCGTTACTATGCCCGATACAAACTTTCACACCTAAGCTGACTAACTCTTTAATTTGCCCCTCAGGTACCACTTCTGGCGCTAAGGTCACAACTATATTACCTAAATCCTGACGTTTAAACAGAGTCCACTCTTGATCTGTAATCGGACGAATATGTTGTTGACTATGGGCACCTTTTTTAATCGTGGAAATATGTGGACCTTCAAAATGAATTCCCAAGATACCTGGCTCATTTTGACGAATCCCTTGCGCAACTGCGTCAGCCGCCCTATTCATTACGTCGATATCATCAGTAATTACCGTGGGTAATAGTCCTGTTGTACCGTAACGGGCGTGAGCGGCGAAGATGGTCTTTAACGAGTCTAGGGTTGGCTGAGCATTGAATAATACCCCGCCTCCGCCGTTTACTTGTAAATCTACAAATCCTGGGGCAACTAGCCCGCTCAGCACCGTATCAACCTGTGAAATATCCTGATCGATTGCAATGATTTCTTCGCCTTCAATCACAAGCACTTGATCAGTATGATATGCCTGTCCATCAAATAATCTTTGGGCATGTAATCTCATTTGTTGCGTCATAATGTTTTGGTTACTTTATTCAAGCCCAAAGGCACGTCAGGGTTTAAGCCGCGATGGGTTGAAAGCTTAGCAACATCAATATAGAAACGTTGTAAGACTAACAGAGGAGCTATTCGCGGATGCGCAGCTAGTTTACTCTGGTGTAAATGCAGAACCTGTGCCCCTCGTCGTTTAACTTCGTTTATTTGTTCAATATGAGAAGCTTCACTTTCGTCCAGAACCAGACAGTCTAATATTGCTAGGCCTTGCTCTATCAAAGTAATGGGGCCATGCAAAAATTCAGCGCTACTGAAAGCCTCAGCATGAATACTGCAGACTTCTTTTAGTTTTAACGCTATTTCTTTAGAAACCGCAAAACCCAATCCCCGTCCCAATACAACTAGGTTATTGACGTTATCAACATCTGTGGGCGCTAATTGTGAAGGTGAATCAATGATTGCTTCAAGTAAACTAGGCAATTGATTCAGGGAATCGAGTAAACCTTGATTGTTTGTCCACGTTGCGACTAAATGCAGAAGAGCGGAAAGAGTTGAGAGGTAGCTCTTAGTTGCCGCAACAGACTCTTCTTTGCCCGCGTTTAAAGGCAAAACATCATCTACAATATCTTTCAATGGCGAGCTTTCATCATTCACCAAAGCAATGCAATATGCTCCGCCTTTTTTAGCCATCTTTGCCTGAGCTAATATATCGGGACTGCGTCCAGACTGCGAAATAACAATCACTAAAGCATTATCCAAGACCAGTTGTTTGTTGTACACACTTGAAACTGAAGGTGCAGCAGCAAAGGTCGGAATTTGAGCTTCAATTTCAATTAAATATTTAGCAAACACACCAGCATGATCTGACGACCCTCGACCAATAATCATCACCATTTTAGGTTTGAATTGGTGCAACTTATTGGCAATGTTTGTGACTGTTTTTTGATTTTTCTGAATTTGTTCGCGAATAACTTTAGGGGTTTGTCGCGCTTCTTTTTCCATTATTGTTTGTGTCATGTAAAACTCTTATTTATGTAGCTATTGAAATTGATTTATCTGATGGGAAGCCATTCATATTTTGTCTAGCAAAATAGACAGCCCCTACTTCCGGTGGCGACAAGGGAGCAGATAGTGCATTTTGGATTGCTTTGTTTAGCCATGGGAACAATGAGGTTCCTAAACCACCAATAAGGGATATTCTGGGAGGATGGGTATTCATTAACTTTTCAGCCATGCCGTTAATGTAACCTGCTCCCTCTTGAACAATAGAAATTGCTATTTCATCTTTTGAACTTGCCGCAATAAAAACGCAATTAGCCAATTGAGCAAAAAATGATGCTGGTTTACCTGCAACTTTTTCTGTCAGCTCTTCGCTGTTTTTCACATTAAGTTGTTCCAGCATAACGTTAACGAGTTTGGTTGGATGGCCTAATCCATCAAGTGACAGTAAAACCTGTTCTGCCGCCCTTAAACCAAACCAAGCCCCACTGCCTTTGTCTCCTTGGGGAAATCCATGCCCGCCTAATATCGTTGACTTTTGATTCACATAGGAAAACCCACACGATCCCGTGCCTGTCACTATGACAGCGCCATCCCCCCCGTTATGAGCACCTAAACTGGCAATCAATAAATCCGTGGCTAAAAATATTTGTCTGAACGGATGCTGCCATTTCATAATGGTGTCGTAATGCTTAGGTAGGTTTACGCCTGCAAGACCTAACCCTACCGGAATTTTAGTCAATTCACTTGGACTGATACCCGCTTGTTTTAATGCCATGAGCGCACTGTTTTTAATAGAGTCTTTAGCCTGCTCGATACCATAAACAGGGTTTCCAGGCCCTGCAGTACCTTCACCTAAAACCACATTATCTGGTGACATCAAAACGGCTTTGCATTTAGTACCACCACCATCAATTCCTAAAATGAGGGATTCACCTGGTGTTGAGTTCTTTTTCAATGTATTTGTTATTCCCGTTACCACTTCTAAACCTTTTATTTCGCCGTAAATAGCAACGCTTCAGCGACTGCCCTTTCCCCATTACTATCCGATGGCTTTCCTGTTATCTGGCCATTAACAACCATTACACTAGAACCGCCACCATCTAGATTGATCGCCTTTTGAACACCTAACTCCAACATAAGCTCTGACATTTCAGTAATAGATGCCCCTATGCTTTTAAACGGATCTCTTCCATAAACCACTACTACATATACATCGCCTGTATTAGTAACGCCCACCGCTGTACGAGGATGGCGCTTTAAAACCCAATTTTGGTAAAAGTTGATTCGATTGTTCTCTGGCAACGCTTCAGAAATATCGTCTCGATGATCAATAGCAGCGGTACCACCTTTAACAGGGGTCACTCCCCACCCTTGCGAACGTCGTTGAGAAATAGGTTGCTTGCCATCAACTAATAGTGTTGGTCCACCATTAATCACATACATACCTTTGCGCAAAGTCAGTTCACCTGAGTCACTAGTTACCTGCTGATTAATAACTACCTTTGTTTTTGTTGATACAAACTTTTCGAGTTGTGAGACTGAATCACCAGAAGCAACAACAAGACGGTGGCCAACAGGTAAAGAAGTTGACATATCCGGACGATTAAAATAAACAGAATTGTTTTGATCCACGAAAAAGTGAAACTCGCGGTTGCTTAACACCGGATGAAGATTGCCAAAATAATGATTGTAAACAATGATTTCATTAGATTTGTGACAAACAAAATCGTGTATTGCCACAACTTTAGGATGACCGAAACCACAGTTAAATATTTTACCCGATAGACGATTAATGCCATCTACATAAAAGTTTTTATCCTCAACAGTTAAACTAATTTGAGATTGCACATTATTTAAAATTTCAACCGATAATGAGGGTTGATTGTTGATTAATAAAGCAGGTCTGCCGGCCACAGCTTCACTAACTAATATGCCGTCAATTACTGCTAAGCCTGCCACATCGCCAATGATCCCTTGGCTTGAATTAAATGCAAAAAAACCACCATTGACGGCAGCTACCGCTAGATTTTTTTTAGCTATTTCCGATACTTTTTCAACACCTGTTATTTGTTGCTTAGCTAAAGACGACGTTAGAGTGCCGGTGTATTGAGAAGGCACTAATTTAAGAATACTGATTTCTTGTTTACCCATACCGCCACTTCGTTGGGTACTGTGTGAAGGACGCATTTGTAAACCAATTGCCGCAAGTTGTTGTTGCATAATTTGTGCATCAGCTAAGGTATTAAACTGACCAATTGTAACTAACTTTCCTAAATCACTGCCATCAGGTGCCTGTTCAACCAGATCAATCATTTTAGGTTTTAAACTGTGACTTCTTGAATTTATCGTTAGTCTCGATACATGTTTGTTCAATGCATCTACTAAGGCGTTAGCGTCGGTTACAGACATCACTGAACTGGTCAATTCAAAATATCCAGATAGCTCACCTCTATCCACCTTAAAGTAGCTTAGTCCAGGCGAAATGACTGTTTGAGTTGCATCAGTAAATGCTACTGGCAAGCCAGTTTTAGTCTGCACTGGAGTGGAACACGCATTTACCAATAATGCGCAAACAATGACAAAGCATCTTATTGAAAAACCGAACACTGGCATGATAATTCACTCGGTAAGAAATATTGGCTTAGAGTTGATAGTTTAGATTGGTAGGCTTAAATAAGGAGCATCTTATGATGCTCCTTAACCTAATTTTCGTTATTAAAACGAGTATCTGGCACCAATAACAAATCTTCTATCGATTTGTGCAAGATCGTACGGGGTATTTTGAACCGAACGATTCACTTCTTGCTCAGTTAACAGATTTAACCCTTGCACTTGTATTTGCAGTGCATCAGTCACATTGTAACTGGCGGAAAAGTCAAGCTGTCCATACTCTTCTTGCCATTGTGGAATACCCGCGGTTGAAGCAAATTCCACCAAATATTCATCTCGCCATGTATAAGACAATCTCGCATTAAAGCTAGGGACATCATAGTACAAGGCCAAGTTGTAACTACTTTCTGACAATCCAGGTAAACCAGAATTACGCACGTCACCTTCGTCTGAATATTGCGCGGCACTATCAATCATTGTGTAGTTTGCCAACAGACCAAAATCGTCTAAGGATTCGCTGATGAATCCGAGTCTAGATTGATAAGCTAACTCAATACCGGTAATGGTTGCACCAACGCCATTTGCAGGTTGGGTAAAGATAATAGGTCCACTTACAATTACACCATCACTTTGTCTAGGAAACTCTCTAATTTCAGTCGTAGATGAGGTATCAATGAAACCATCTAAATCTTTATAGAAAATATTGATCGCAGCTACAGCTTCACTAGTAAAGTACCACTCAAAACCTATGTCATAGTTATCTGCTGTAAACGGTTGCAGATCAGGGTTACCACGTGAACCAAGACCGCCGCCTTCATCGATGCCGTTAAAGCTTTCAAACGCAGCTAATTCACCTAGCGCAGGTCGTGTTAAACTCTTAAAGTAAGCCGCACGTACCACCATATCGTCATTAAGAGCATAACGTACGTTCATGTTCGGTAAAATCTCTTGATAATCGCTTTTCAAGGTAACTGGGCTGAACGCATTTACATCAGACGAATCCGTAGTCACTTGCGAATCAATGGTTTGAATGGTTCGAACAAAACGTAAGCCAGTACTTAAGGTAACACTTTCACTTACTTCAATATTTGCTTGAGCATAGGCTGCAATGGTTTGTTCTTGCAATTCAAAGCTGTTGATTAGTTCAAAAGGTTCGTTTACATCTTCGTATAAACCATCGATGGGCGAACCATCTGCATTAAAGAAAGTTGATAGAATTTGCGCAGGATCACCACCAATTAACGTCGATGGCGCAAAGCCTGCACCATCTACATTAAAACGGTCTAGTGGAGTATATACATCCGCTAAAGTAGGTAAATCAGTGCGACGATTTAGTGGGGTTACCCCATCAGCTAAGAAGCTTTCTGCCCTGATATCAGATCTGGTTTGATGTTGTTCCAATTCTCTGTCGGTAAATCGCAAACCAAAGTCAACTTTCATCAAGTCGCCGTTATCGTATTCAAAATCCAACTTCAAGGTATTGTTTGAGTCCTTGGTTTCAAGAGGACGACGAATGAACACGTTAACAACAAATTCTTCAGGGTTGCTTGCAAAATCAGTATCAGGGGTAGACCACTCTAAGTAGTTGTCGCGCATAATGTAACTTACATCAGCTGGATAGAAATTGCCGTCTTCTTCCATTCTGCGAAATGAAAACAAGTCATTACTGTTGGTCTTTTCGCGACTAAAGTGGCCAATATAGGGTGAAAATTTCAAGCTATCAGAGATGTGCCAATCTGCACTTAAAGTGAACTGGTTTACCTCTTCATCAATCGCTTCTTGTCTTGCACCAACACGTTGTTGCACACCAGTTAATGTGGCTTGAGTTGCTATACCGTTTTCAATCACAGTGTTACTAACAGCGGTAATATTACTCTCTGAGGGTGCATCTAAAATTGTTTCTACACGATCACCATCAATCTTACCAACAAGTGCCCGTGCTTTAATATCAAGATCATCATTAGGGCGCCACTGCAGACCTAATACAGCGCCGAGGGTTTCACGTTCCTCTGAAGTATAACCAAAACTCTCAATACGAGGATATAATGCATCAAGTTGCTCTTGGGTAGGACCACCTTCTTCGCCCACGTCAGGTCCAGTCCAAACGGCTGATAAAGGACTATGGCTACTGCCACGTACTTCATTATTCTGCATATCTGTATCTGAATACACCAATGCGGCATTGATACCAAAAGTGTCATCCCAGTTTTGATTAAATACTACTGACGCTTTTGGGCTGTTTGTGCCAGTATTATCACTGTAGTTATTGTAAACAGAAACATTGAGCACTTGATCTTTGGTTGCTAGCGGATCTGGCGTATACAGAGAAACGCTTCCAGCAATGCCGCCTTCCACTTGATCTGCAGTCACTGACTTGGATATTTCTACACTGTTAAATAATTCAGCTGGAAAAATTTCGAATGAGAAGCCACGAGTACCATCACTACCCCCCGCTAACATTCCATTAACTTCAGTAGAGGTGAATTCAGGACCAAGACCACGTAAGTTAATTGCAGTCCCCTCACCTGTAGGGTTTCGATTTAAGGTGACACCCGGTACACGTTGAATCGCTTCAGACAGGTTAGCTTCTGGAAACTTACCTATATCTTCGGCGGTAATGACATCGACCACTTTATTTGCAAATCGTTTTTGATTAAGAGATTTTAAAAGGCTACCTCTTACACCTTTAATCGTAATGGCTTCAACGTCACCTTCACTTGACTCTTGGGCATAAAGGTTAGCAGACGCGCTACTTAACAATCCTAAGATTACCGCAGTCGAGACCTTGCTGAATTTACTTGCTCTGGGAGTAACATTTGTTCTGCTCATTAATTTTCCTCGATGTTGACAGTGTGTTTTTATTATTAATTACCACTCTGGTATTTAAACTAGCCACGCAAGAATAAATTGTCAACCATTAATTACCACGTCAATACTTAATATTTCAAAAATAATTTTGGATTTACAAAAATAATAATAATATTCAAAAGGTTATAACTAATTTGGAGTTTTGTATTATTTACCTGCCAATTAACTTAATTATCAAGGTGGTAATTAAGTTACCTAATTGTTATTCTATACAGTGGGCTAGATTTCTAATTGTTCTTGGTTTTCGTCATTTACTTCCTTCAAGGGGTTTACATTGCAAACGCTACAGCAAATAACATCCATTTCGCACATCGAAAAACAGCTAAATAGTAGCCATAAAAAAGTAATTGAAAATATTCGTAGAAACCGCAAAGCAACTCGTGCGGAAATAGCCAAGGCAACGGGATTATCTAATCAAACTTTAACGAGACTGACTAAGCACTTAATATCCCTTGGCATAGTTGAAGAGCACTCAAAAATCGCTGGGCAGCGAGGACAACCAGCTACTTACTTGACGTTAATCCCCGGAGTTTTTGCTAGTGTTGGGGTGGTTTTCGAACACGATAGAGTGGTAGTTCTATTAGATGATCTCGACCGCACAAACATCGTTAGATTTTGTAAAGATGGGACATTCTTATCGGCAGAACTAGCAATTAAAGCAGCCTTATCTATGCTCGACCAATTATTTTCAGAGTTAGATCCCTCAATTAATATTTTAGGGATAGGTATATCTATTTCTGGATTTTTTACTAACGAAGAAGGCCGTATTTGTTCCCAACAAGATCCGCAAGGTTGGTCTGTTGTTAATTTTCAAGAAACCTTTGCAAAACGATACAAACAACACTGTTTTGTAGAAAATGACGGAAACGCTGCCTCTATTGGTTTTTCGTTAACTAAAAAAGGAGCTACGCTGCAAAGTTTCTATCTCATGCTGTTTACTCTAGATATAGGTGGTGGTTTTGTTTTTGAAGGTGAGGTTGTCGATGGTGCTTTTGGAAATGCTGGCGAAATTTCTACCTTATTTAGTAGCGATAAATCGCAACTAAGGCCCAACTTGGGATCACTTTACAAACATTTGAGTGCTGTTTGGGGGGAAGAGGCCACTCCTGAGAAAATTCAGGCAGCGATTGCCAATCAAGACACTAACATCAAATCTTGGGTAACAGCATGTGTTGAAACTATGAAGTTCCCACTCAAAGCCATCCAAAGTCTACTTGATCCAGAAGCAATTGTTTTTACCGGCAGATTACCAATTGAGTTACAGAAATCGCTATCTGAAAAAGTCGTTGTTACTGGTGCTTCCTATGGAGATGTTTTCGCTCCAACTCCTAAAATCCATATAGCGGATGGTAACGATATTTTAGAAAAAGGGGTTACTGCAATCCCTGCATTTTATTTTTTTAAACGATAACAAGATTTTTTGTTTATCTTTTTGATAGATTGCAATAGCCACTGATATTTAAAACAATAATTAGATTTATTCGTGACATTTCGCGTTATTTTTTATAACAATTTTACTTTTTCCGGTCTATAGTTTTAACTTAGTCAGACAAGCATTTAAAGGGACAGTTATTTTGCAAAAACATGGTGAGCATGTCATAGGAAAATGTGGCCAAGTGTTACTTTTTAGTGGGCGAGGCCCATGGAATGATGAAGCATTAGAGGGTTCACTGCAGCAAACGATTGACAATTTCCACACGGTTGATAAAAACCGTCCATGGGCGCAATTAAGTTGTTTATATGGAGAAAGTTTATTTCCACCTTCAACTTATAACTTGTTTAAAAAGCAGACCTTTTTACGCAAGCAGCTGGGGATTACAGCGGTGGCAGTAGTGATTCTAGATTCTGATATCAGTAATACAATCAAGCAACAATTATCTACTGGTTATCAAGCTGCCGAGGTTAATTATCAGTTTTTCTCTTCACTGGTAGATGCGATCCATTGGCTTGAAAATCATGGTGTTGATATAGATGCTAACGCAATTACCCAATTCTTTAATCAAAACCGATTATAACCAGCCAAGAATAAAGTCCCAAAAATAGGACTTTAACAAACATAATTCATGTTAAGTCCCAAAATAAGCATACTAAGATAGATGTTGATAAAGTCATTAAATTGGGACATTATTGGTATATTGTTTATTAATGTGTCCTTTTTATCACTTTAGGTAGTTATGCAAACAAAAGAGATTGTAGCCGATTTAGGTGAACGTTTGAAACAAGCCCGCCTGAATGCTGATTTAACGCAACAAGACATCGCAGATAAAACAGGCCTTTCCAGAAAGGTGGTTATGCGCGCGGAAAAAGGTCATGCTCAATTAGAAACAGTGGTAGCTATTTTAGTCGCCTTGGGATTGAGCAAACAATTGGATCTGTTTATTCCTATTCCAACCGAGTCCCCCATTCAGTTAGCCAAACGGCAAGGCCAACAAAGACAACGAGCATCAGGTAATAATCCAGCAAGTAAAAAAGGTGATCCGGCATGGTAAAAGAGGTAGTCATAGTGAATTACCAGGATCACCAAGTTGGTGCGGTTAGCTATGATCCTGATAAACAGTTGGGCGCGTTCGAGTACACTCCGGCATTCATCAAAACCGGTATTCAATTGTCACCGTTAAAAATGCCTTTATCAAAACAGATTTATACTTTCCCTGAAACCGACTTTGCCGCATTTAAAGGCCTCCCCGGATTGGTTGCTGACTCCCTACCCGATGATTTTGGTAATGCCGTCATCAATGCATGGGTTGCTTCGCAGGGGAAATCAGCAAAGGATATATCCCCTCTTCAACGCTTAAAATACACAGGTACTCGCGGCATGGGCGCACTAACTTTTGCCCCAGCGACCCGGCATAAAAATCTTAACTCATCACAGCAACTTGAGGTTGAAAACCTCGTGGAAGTTGCCCAAGACATTGTCAATCAAAGGTCCAAATTTAATGTATCTTTGAATCAACAAGGTTATGAGGACAAAGAAGCGATGATGGCGCTAATGTCGGTTGGTATGAGTGCTGGTGGCGCAAGGCCGAAAGCGGTTTTAGCATTTAATTCAGATTTTACCCAAGTGCGTTCTGGACAAACTAATGCGCCAGACGGGTTCAGCCATTATTTAATGAAATTTGATGGGGTAAGTGAACACAATAAGAACCAGGAAACATTTGGTGATCCCACCGGTTATGGGGCAATGGAATACGTTTACTATTTAATGGCCACGGCCAGTCAAATAGATATGATGCCCTGTTATTTGCTCAACGAAGGTAAACGACGACACTTTATCACCCAAAGATTTGATCGTATCGGCAATGACAAAGTCCACGTCCAAACATTAAATGGACTTGCTCACGTTAGTTTTAAGCAAGTGGGAATCTATTCTTATGCAGAGTTATTTGACGTTGCCCGAAGCTTAAAGTTATCTGCTAAAGAAGCCGAACAAATATTCAGAAGAATGGTATTCAATGTGGTGGCCAAAAATCACGATGATCATGCAA
This sequence comes from Aliiglaciecola lipolytica, assembly GCF_018860635.1. GTDB lineage: Bacteria > Pseudomonadota > Gammaproteobacteria > Enterobacterales > Alteromonadaceae > Aliiglaciecola > Aliiglaciecola lipolytica_A. The sequence goes on along the minus strand of NZ_JAHKPT010000021.1, from coordinate 618,408 downwards.
AAAATATTTCGTTTATGTTTGATCAACAGCAACAATGGACGTTAGCCCCTGCCTATGACTTAGCGTACAGTTACAAACCAGGCAGTAGATGGGTCAACAGTCATTGGATGTCTATAAATGGCAAGCGTGATAACTTTGATAGAAAGGATTTATATTCCTTCGCTCAGTTAAGTCCAATTTTTAATAAACGAAAAATTGATCGCATCATAGATGAGGTCGTAGAACAGGTGTCACAATGGCAAAAGTTAGCCAAAGAACACCATGTTCCCAAGACACTTATCGAAGAAGTTCAATCTAATCTCAGGTTGACGTTATAAACTAGTTCACTGAACATTATCCTAATCAAAATAGTGGTTTAGTGTTGAATGGGGAAAATCATGCGTTTAGCATTTTATGTATTTTGTTTTTTAAGTTGGGGGCTGTTAATCCTTGCCAGCGTTTTATGGTCAGCGTCTACATGGGGACTCATTATTCTTATCCCCCTAACCGTTGTTGGTTTTTACGATATATTTCAAACCAAACATGCACTGTTACGAAATTTCCCCATAGTCGGTCACGGGCGATGGTTAATGGAAGATATAAGACCCTTTCTGCGCCAGTATCTTTTTGAATCAGAAACTGATGGAGTGCCTGTTAATCGTATGTTTCGTTCGGTTATATACCAACGCGCAAAGGGTCAATTAGACTCCCTGCCCTATGGAACAAAACTACAAACACAAAATGTTGGCTATGAATGGATAAGCCATTCAGTAGGCGCGATACATTACGACGAAAAGCAGCCTGAACCAAGAGTTAAGGTTGGTGGTCCAGATTGCAAACAACCATACGAAGCCAGTGTATTTAATATATCAGCTATGAGTTTCGGGTCGTTAAGTGCAAACGCCATTCGCGCCTTAAACAAAGGCGCAAAGCTAGGTAACTTTTATCACAATACTGGAGAAGGCAGCGTTAGCCCTTATCACCTCGAGAATGGCGGCGATATCGTATGGCAAGTCGGTACGGGGTACTTTGGTTGCCGTGATAATCAGGGAAATTTTGATCCTGAAGCGTTTAAGCAAGTGGCCCAAAAAGAATCGATAAAGATGATTGAAATAAAATTATCACAAGGCGCTAAACCAGGTCATGGTGGTATTCTTCCTGCGGATAAAAATACCGCTGAAATAGCACGAATAAGATTAGTCGAACCAGGTACCCGCGTCGACTCACCTCCCGGACACAGTGCATTCTCAACGCCTCTTGAAATGATGGATTTTATTCAACAATTGCGGGATTTATCAGCCGGAAAACCCATTGGTTTCAAACTTTGTATAGGTCAAAAAAGTGAATTTGTGGCGATGTGTAAAGCCATGATTCAAACCGGCATAAAACCTGATTTCATCACTGTAGACGGTGGTGAAGGTGGCACAGGTGCAGCGCCATTAGAATACTCTAACTCAGTGGGCATGCCTCTTCGAGAAGCACTTGTGTATGTTTGCGATATTTTACAAGGTTTCGATCTTAAAAAAGACATCAAAGTCATTGCAAGTGGCAAAACGTTTACCGGCTTTCACGTAGTGCGAAATATTGCGGTAGGTGCAGACATTTGTAATAGCGCTCGCGGTATGATGATGGCACTGGGATGCGTGCAGTCTTTAGTGTGCAATACTAACCAATGCCCCACCGGGATTGCCACACAAGATAAGAATTTAGCCAAAGGCATCGTGGTCGAAGACAAAGCCCAACGAGTGGCCAGGTATCACCAAGAAACAGTACATGCCACTTTAGATATAGTCTCTTCAGCAGGCCTGACTGACCATAGCTCAATCAACAGAGGGCATATTTATCGGCGCATAAGCCAAACAGAAATAAAGCGTTATGATGAAATATACCCTAGCCTTGAAGCTGGCTGTTTACTGACAGATGATTATCCTGAACAGTTTAACAAAGAAATGCAGGAGTCTTCGGTAGATTGCTTTATGCCAAAAAACTATGTTTTAGAATCCAGTAGTGGCTTAAAAACCAAAACCACTGACGAACAGCAGACTAGCGCTCAACGCGCATAATTTTAAAAGGAATTCCTATGTCGAATCAAAATCATTCTCTGAATATCGCGTTTATTGGCCTAGGGGTCATGGGTTTTCCTATGGCGGGCTATTTAGCCAATGCAGGCCATAAAGTGACCGTTTATAATCGCACTGATAGCAAAGCTGAGCTTTGGTTAAAGGAGTATAAGGGTGCAAAAGCTGCAACCCCCGCTGAAGCAGCAAAAGGTAAAGATGTTGTCTTTGCCTGCGTAGGTAACGACGATGACCTACGTGAAGTAACAGTAGGTGATAAAGGCGCATTTAATACAATGAAAGAAGGCAGTATTTTTGTTGATCATACAACGACATCGGCTTTAGTGGCACAAGAACTAGCGCAAATAGCTCAATCCAAAAATATCGGCTATGCAGATGCCCCCGTTTCTGGCGGCCAAGCGGGAGCACAAAGCGGTGCCCTTACCGTGATGGTTGGAGCTGAGCCAAGGGACTATCAAAAAATAGAATCGCTAATTCGCTGTTACGCCAAAATGCAAAAGCTGTTAGGTCCGGTTGGTAGTGGTCAAATGGCCAAAATGGTGAATCAAATCTGCATTGCCGGTGTAGTACAAGGTTTATCTGAAGCATTACACTTTGCCAAACAAAATGGCTTAGATGCTGAGGCAGTTGTTGAGGTTATTTCTAAAGGCGCTGCACAATCTTGGCAGATGGATAATCGTGCCAGCACTATGTTAGATAATGAGTTTAACTTTGGGTTTGCCGTCGATTGGATGCGCAAAGATCTCGGTATAGTATTGGACCAAGCGAGAGTATCGAAGGCACATTTACCGTTAACGGCTCTAGTAGATCAATTTTATAGCCAAGTTCAGGCCAATGGAGGGGATAGATTCGACACGTCCAGTTTAATCACCCTTTTAGAAAAAAAGTAAATAAGTAAACCCAATTTACCCCTCAAAAGCGTCGTTGAAAGGCGGCGCTTGTGGGAATACCAAATAGCTTAAATCCCGTTATTTGAGTGACCTACCCGACTTCATTTACTCTCTAAACAAGGCGCTGTGAAAATCGCTAAACACTCAGCATAATTGACTAATATTTTGTTATTCTGCCTAAAAAAATTAATTATTTCATTCTCATAAAATAAAAAATACATTAAAATCATACAGTTAAAAATATGGCCTGAGTTCTGCAACTTCTTATAAAAATACAACTCAAATTACAATTATCACACATACTTAGGAATTTTATGTTAAGCGCTAACTCACTAAAAACTATTTCACGAGCAATCATCGCCACCTCTACTATGCTCGTTTTATCTGGTTGCATCATCCATGTTGGAGGCGGTAGTAACGACACATCGGACGGTAATAGCGTGAGTAGTGTTTTTGGTGGATTAGAAGTATCTCAAGGTAAACACGTCTCTAACGTCAGCTCAGTAAATGGCAGCATTGAGTTACACGATGATGTGACTGCTCGAACTGTCGATACGGTCAATGGCAGTATCGAAATGGGTGATTATGTCACAGTCGAAAATGCGTCAACCGTAAATGGTGACATTGAAGCGGGTCACCATTTTAGCAGTGCAGGTTTTGTCAAAACCGTCAACGGTGATATCAGTTTGCAGCATTCTTCGAAAGTTGCTCAAGAGGTCGAAACCATCAATGGTGAGATTAAGTTAAATGGTGTTGTAGTCGAAGGTTCTGTGCACACTCACAACGGAGATATTTTGCTAACCAACAACACGCAAGTGCTGGGCGATATCATTTTCCACAAAAATAATCGTAACAATAACGATCATTCAGTGCCTACTTTGAGTATAAAACAAGGGGCAACTGTTGCAGGTCAAATCATTCTTTATCGTGAAGTCGAGCTAAACATTGATGATGCGCAATTACTGAATAAAGTTGAATTTCAATTCGACAGCAATATGTAAATACCTTTATTTAACGGTACCAAATGTCATTCCCGACTATTCGGCCGTCTTTCATAACTCTTATGTAGACGGCCATTTTTTACATTTCCCAGCACACATAAATCGGTGATAATTAAAAAGGTATTTGTTTAAACAAATATTTAGATGTTAACGTTATACTTAGACAATCAGGTTCACATTGTGAGTATCTCATGACGACTATTATCATCTGTTTAATCATTGCCACTATTATGCCAATTGTATTCAAAGCACCTTTAGCCATTGCGCAGAATAAGCAGGGAGGTTATGACAATCGAAACCCTCGTGCGCAACAGAGTAAACTCACCGGTTTTGGTGCGCGAGCCAAAGCCGTTCACGAAAATAGTTTTGAAGCACTAATCATGTTTATACCCGGTGCATTAACGGCGCTAATTACGCAAAACGTGGGTGATATCGCTCAATACCTAGCGATTGGATTTGTTATCTCACGTTTAATTTATGCTATTTGTTATTGGTTAGATATCCACGTACTGAGAAGTTTGGTGTGGTCAGTAGGCTTGGCCTGTTCAATTGGTTTACTCATTATTTCCTTGTAACTCACTTAAGAGCATAAAAAAAGCACCTTCGAATTTAATCAAAAGGTGCTTTTTTCGCATTTTTTAAATTGTTATTTTCTTCTTTTTAAATTCTTATTCAATTTATGCTTTTTGACTGAACGTCGCATGCGACTAATCCTAACGTGATCAAGCTTGTTACGCTTTTCATTGATCAAACTTTCAGTTTCATTGGGTAATTGTACAGATTTACGCAACGGATTAAGCTCATCTAAGGTTAATTCTATCCAGCCACCTTGAGGTAAGCGCTTTTGCAACTCTAAACCACCGTAGTTAACCCGAATCAGGCGACTGACCTGCACGCCTTGCGACTCCCATAGACGACGAACTTCTCTATTACGTCCTTCAGATAAGGTAACATTGAACCAAGAGTTTAGGCTTTCATCATCCCCAGGACGACGAGATATGGTAGTAAATTTAGCCATACCATCATCCAACTCCACCCCTTTTTTCAATAGCGCTATCATCTTACTATCAACTTCACCAAACACGCGAACGGCGTACTCTCTTTGGATTTCATGCTTAGGATGCATTAATCGATTAGCCAGTTCACCATCGTTAGTAAATAATAGTAGTCCGCTGGTGTTAATATCCAAGCGACCTACCGCAATCCAGCGACCATTCTGAATTTTAGGTAAGCGGTCAAACACTGTGGGGCGACCTTCAGGATCTTTGCGACTACACAATTCTCCCTCGGGTTTGTTGTACATCAGCACGCGGCACACCGGCTTTTCTTGGGCTAAGGCTAACAACTGACCATCCACTCGTATTTGATCGGTATTTTCTACTCGGTCTCCCAAAGTAGCGACATTACCGTTTACCGATATACGTCCCTGCTCTATCCACTTTTCCATCTCACGACGGGATCCTTGACCAGCGTTTGCCAGTACTTTTTGCAGTTTTTCACTCATTAATGTATTTGCTCTTTATTTGGTCCTAGTTCAGCCAAATTTATCGCTGTTTCTTGGGACACTGTGTCTGATGTCATGTGTTCAGCCACTGTTTTTAGTCGCTGTTCGTCTTGTTCTTTTTGCTCCAACTCAGGAAGCACTTCAATTGTTTGCATGGGCGGTAGATCAGCTAAACTTTTAATCCCAAAGTAATCCAAAAACCCTTTAGTTGTTGCATATAACGAAGGTCGCCCTGGCACTTCTTTGTGACCAACCACTTTCACCCATTCTCTTTCCGTTAGGGTTTTCATAATGTGACTACTGACTGAAACCCCTCGCACGTCTTCTATCTCTCCTCGGGTTATCGGTTGACGATAAGCTATCAAAGATAAAGTCTCTAATAGCGCCCGAGAATAGCGCGGCGCTTGTTCTTGCCACAATTTGCTTAACCAAGGGCTCAAGCTATCCACCGATTGAAACCGAAAGCCAGATGAGACCTCAATCAGTTGAATCCCTCGCGGGGCATAGTCTAATTTCAGCTCAGCTAACGCGGCATCAAGCTTTTTATTCGACACCCTGAGGCCTTCTAACACTGTGGTCTGTAATTTATCTTTGCTCAATGGCTCATCGGCAACAAAAATTGCCGCTTCAACAAGTTGTTTTAACTGTTCATCGGTTAATCTTGCCATACACCCTCTTCTCGATTACGCAGTTTCAGATGTATTTGACTGAAAGGTTGAGCTTGTACCAATTCTACCAAACTCTCTTTTACCAACTCCAATATTGCTAAGAAAGTCACTACTACCCCAGCTTTTCCTTCCGATACAAAAAATAAGGTCTCAAAACCAAGATAGTCTTTTTCATCTAATAATTCTAAAATCTTGCTCATTCGTTCTCGAGTCGACAAGACTTCCCTTTCAATTTGATGATGCTCAAAGGCTTTGGCTTTTTTCATCACCGATTGAAACGCTAATACGAGTTCTTGTAAGTTCACTTCAGGTTGTATTTTTATTGGTGCGACATGCTCGTTCGGTGTAGCACTGGCGCTGAACAGATCTCTTTCCATTCGAGGTAGCCCATCAATTTCTTGGGCTGCTAACTTTATCGCTTCATATTCTTGCAAACGACGAATCAATTCAGCGCGAGGATCATCTTCATCTTCTTCGGCGTCTGGTCGTTTAGGCAATAAGAGTCGCGATTTGACTTCGGCTAAAATCGCTGCCATCAGCAAATATTCAGCGGCTAACTCCAACTTTATTTCTTTCATTACCTCAACATATTCCATGTATTGTTGGGTAATTTGTAGCACTGGCAAATTCACTATATCGAATTTTTGTTTGCGAATTAGATATAAAAGTAAATCCAATGGTCCTTCAAACGCTTCTAAAATAACTTCTAAAGCATCCGGCGGAATATACAAATCTTCCGGTTTATCAATCATTGCCTCGCCATTGACGAATGCAAGGGGCAATGGCTGTTGAATAGGTGCTTTATTCGGCGCTGACTCTTGGGTCATTGGCTAATTCGCCTCAACCAAATACGCTAGTGTCGCCACTGCCTTCGCGGATGATATCAATCCCCCCCTCAGACATGTCGATCACACTGGTGGGTTGCTCACCTAAGTACCCACCATTAATAATCAAATCGACCTGACGTTCTAATTTGTCTCTAATATCTTCAGGATCAAATTCGGCCTGAGTTTCACCGGGTAAAATCAAGGTCGTGGACATTAAGGGTTCGTTTAATTCTTCTAACAATTGCAGCGCTATGATGTTATCGGGCACTCGAATACCTATTGTTTTACGTTTTGGGTTCTGCAACCGCTTTGGTACCTCTTTAGTGGCTTTTAGAATAAAAGTATATGGCCCTGGCGTATTATTCTTTATCAAACGAAAGGCGGTATTATCAACCCTAGCGTAGTTCGACAATTCAGACATATCACGGCACATCAAAGTAAAGTTATGATCTTTGCCAATCTGTCGTATCCTGCAAATTTGTTCAAGGGCAGACTTGTCTTCCATTTGGCACCCAATTGCGTAGCCAGAATCTGTGGGATAAACAATCACGCCACCAGCTCGAATAATTTCACAGGCTTGGCGCAATAACCGTTGCTGAGGATTATCAGGATGAACATAAAAATACTGACTCATAAGTTTTCGCTAATTTCCTATTCTATTGTTTAGTTCTGAGAGGTTTTTCCAATCATGCCACACAGGCGTTAAACGCTCTGATATGGCTAAACTTTTCCCTAGCTCCGTCCAGCGACTCGGATAATGAAAATCCGACCCTGTAGAGGCCAGCAGCTGATGTTCGATGGCTAATTCCACCAGCAATTCCCTTTTGCTTGCAGCTAAATGCATGTGATTAGCCTCGATCCCATCGCCGCCTGATAGGGCAAACTCAGCCACCAATCGACGCAACCACTTTGCGGTCATGTCGTAATGTCCTGGGTGGGCTAAAACTGCTTGTCCGCCGGCATCCTGAATCCAAGTCACCGCTTCTTCGATGCTTATCCACTCAGGTTTTACGTGGGCCTTTTTACCTTTCCCTAAATACTTTTTAAAAGCATCTTCTAGGCTGCTGACAGCATTAAGTTTTACCAATGCTCTAGCAAAATGAGCACGGGTTATTTGTCCAACGCCAGCAAAGCTTTTTGCGGTTTCATACACATCAGGTACACCCGCTTTTTCTAATTTATTGGCTATTTTTAGCGCCCGTTCTTGTCTACTTTGACTCTGCTGTGCAAGTCGAGATAAAAATACTGGGTCGTTGTGATCCACGTTAAGACCAACAATATGAATATCAAATCCATGCCAGCTTGTTGACAATTCAACACCAGCAATCACGGCTAATTTACGTTTACACTGTTGTTGATGATCTTTAAGTTCTTGAACCCCATCAACAGTGTCATGATCAGTTAATGCCAGTACATCTACTTGCATATTGTGAGCACGATCTAACAGCTCCTGGGGAGTCAATCGACCGTCTGAATAACTACTATGGCAATGCAAATCTATTTTCATGGCTTCTATCATATAACGCTTTAATTAGGCAATTTTAAACTTTTTATCGTCCAATGTATTGACACAACGAGCGAATTGTTTTCTTCTATAAGGGTGATAGCGTTATTATATGTTAAACGCCACAAAATATTCAGGTTAAATGCCTTGGGAGTTGGATAAATTCTCAAAAAAAGTCAATAGACAGCCTTATTTTAAGGTTTAATTACAGTTTACAAAGTGAATTTAAACACATGACAAATACAATTCATTCCACAAATAGCAAAATCTGGTGGTGGCACATCCCTAACTAGCGGGCTGTGAGTGTTTGTGTGTGTAGCAAATAATTATTAAGAGGCCCGTTTATCGGGCCTTTTTCGTATCTGCCCGCAACGCGCTAAAATTAAAATCAAACTTGAGAAGTAAAACATGAGTTTAACTCAATTAAGTGAAAAACCCGGAATAGCCGAAACCATTGTTAAACATGGTCCCTATGTTGCTGACCCTCTCAGCGCCTATCAACAGTTGTGCAAAAGCAAAACCAATACGTTATTGCTTGAGTCGGCGGAGATTGACAGTAAGGATAACTTAAAGAGTTTAATCTTGTTGGATGCCGCATTAAAATTAACTTGCCATGGTCACACCGTGCTCATTCAAGGGTTAAATGAAAATGGTGCCTCTGTGTTACCGTTATTTGAACAGCACATACCTGCAGGCGTTGAAGTTGAAGTAGACTCGAATAACACCGCCCTGAAATTAACGTTTTCGATACCCGATTCGAATCTTGACGAAGACACTCGATTAAAAGCACCGGCCGTATTTGATGCATTGCGATTAATTGTCAAAAATATTCATTGCTTGCGTGAACATCCTCAAAACTTATTTTTAGGCGGCGCATTCGCTTACGACCTTTTAGCCAGTTTTGAATCCCTACCCGAGGTGCCCGACAGCGAAAATACCTGCCCTGATTTTGTTTTTTACCTAGCCCAATCATTGCTCGTGATAGACCATCAATTACAAACCACTGAAGTCATTAGCACAGTATTTAGTGGCAAAAATGTAAGCAGTAGTTACTTTTCAGTCAGTCAACAACTAGAAGAAATCATCAGCCAATTAAAACAACTCAAACAACAACCCATGCAATCAACGCCAGTCGGTATTGAGATGAAGTTAGAGGTGGATAAGTCAGATGACGAATACAAACAGGATGTGTTAAATCTTAAAGAACATATTTTGGCTGGCGATATTTTCCAAGTTGTTCCTTCGCGCACGTTTAAATTACCTTGTCCTTCTCCCTATGCAGCTTATGCCAATCTAAAGAAACAAAACCCAAGTCCATACATGTTCTTTCTACAAGATGACGATTTTTGTATGTTTGGCGCTTCCCCCGAGTCGGCACTCAAATACGATAAACAGAGTAATCAAATTGAGATATATCCGATTGCAGGTACTCGCCCCAGAGGAAAACATGCTGATGGCAGTATCAATGTAGATTTGGATAGTCGAATTGAGCTTAATCTACGTGAAGACCAAAAAGAAAAAGCAGAACACCTAATGCTTGTTGATTTAGCCCGAAATGACGTAGCAAAAGTTTCCCAACCCGGTACCCGCTTCGTAAAAGATCTTTTAAAAGTAGATAGATATTCCCATGTAATGCATTTAGTCAGTCGTGTAGTCGGTCAATTACGAGATGACTTAGATGCACTGCATGCTTACGCCGCCTGCATGAATATGGGGACGCTAGTAGGTGCCCCTAAAGTCAGTGCAGCATCGCTTATCCGTGAAGTAGAGAAAAAACGCAGAGGAAGTTATGGCGGTGCAGTGGGTTATATCAATGGCAATGGCGACATGGATACTTGTATCGTAATTCGCTCCGCATTTGTCAAACACAATATTGCTTATATCCAGGCTGGCGCAGGCGTGGTGTACGACTCAGATCCACAATCTGAAGCAGACGAAACCAGAGGCAAAGCACAAGCGGTTATCACCGCGATTGTCAGTGCCCATGCAAAGGAGAATAATTTATGAGCCGTCCAATTAGTGTGTTTCTGCTGGATAATTATGATTCTTTTACCTACAACCTAGTAGATGAGTTACGTGGTATGGGAATGGAGCTGATTATTTATCGAAATTCAGTTTCTGCTCAAATGATCTATTCTCAAATGCAACAAAAAGCAGAAAATTCAGAAGTATTATTATTGTTATCACCCGGACCAGGAGAGCCATCACAAGCCGGTTGTTTACTCGAACTCATCGAGCTTGTTAAAGGTCAATTTCCAGTACTAGGAATTTGTTTAGGCCATCAAGCGATTGTTAAATCATACGGTGGAAAAGTGATTAGAGCTGAACAAGTTATGCACGGCAAAGCGTCATACATCCAGCATGACAACAGCGCACTCTTCTGTGGCCTAGCAAATCCACTGCCCGTGGCGCGATATCATTCATTGGTAGTCAGTGATATTCCAAAAGAACTAAATGTAATAGCTAACTTTGAAGGTATTCCCATGTGTGTGTATCATCCTGCCGACAGAATGTTGGGCTTCCAATTTCATCCTGAGTCGATTTTGACCTCTCATGGAAGTCAACTACTTGAACAAAGTATTCGTTATTTAACGCAAAAGGCATAAATATGACTATCAATACTCTTTCCCATTTGGAATCGTTATACCTAGGTCAGGATTTATCACAGCAAGATTGCGAAGCCTTATTTTCAATGGTAGTGAAAGGCGAGTTAAATGACATCGTGATTTCATCGATGTTAACCGCCCTTAAAATAAAGGGTGAAAAGCCAGCAGAAATTGCTGGTGCAGCGGCAGCGTTAATCAATAATGCAGCGCCCTTCCCTCGTCCCGATTATCCCTTTGCAGATATTGTAGGAACCGGAGGCGATGGTCACAACACCATCAACATTTCCTCAGCCGCCGCAATTGTGGCCGCTAGCTGTGGTGTAAAAGTGGCAAAACATGGCAATCGCAGTGTTTCCAGTAAATCCGGTTCCGCGGATCTATTTCGAGAATTCGGCATGGATCTTAGTATGAGTGCGCAGACCGCGAGAAACTGCTTAGATGATGCAAATTTATGTTTCTTGTTTGCACCAAATTATCATGCAGGAATTAAGTTTGCGATGCCTGTCAGAACCACCTTAAAAACCCGCACCCTGTTTAACTTACTCGGCCCGTTGGCCAACCCAGGCAAGCCGACACACATGATGATCGGGGTATACGCTCCTGAATGGGTCATGCCATTTGCCAAAACCTTAAAATTGTTGGGCTATGAGCATGCGCTGGTAGTACATGGCAGTGGCTTAGATGAATTAGCCTTGCACGGTCCATCTCAAGTGGCTGAATTAAAAAATGGCGAGATTAACGAATACACATTAACGCCTGCTGATTTTGGTCTACAAGAGCACTCACTTGAAAGTATAAAAGGTGGAGAGCCTGAAGAGAATAAAGCACTAATAGAGGCGGTATTAACCGGTAAAGGACAGCTAGCCCACCAATCCGCGGTCGCGATGAACGCCGGCGCTTTGTTGAAGTTGACAGGTATCGCATCCACGTATGAACAAGGTGCGCAAATAGCGGTTGAGGCCATGCAATCTAAACAAGCATTAGACACCATTTTATCTGCCGCCAACACTAGTCAACAAGGAGCACAATAAGTGGCAAATGTATTAGAAAAAATAGTCGCCAATAAACGTGAAGAATTGGTGCAACGTAAATTAGATTTGCCGCTTTCATCATTTAAAGATAATTTGACTCCTTCAGATCGCAGTTTTTATCAAGCGTTATCTAAACCAAATGCAGGCTATGTGCTCGAATGTAAAAAGGCTTCACCATCGAAAGGTTTGATTCGCGATGATTTTAATCTCGATGAGATTATTGCAGCCTATGGTCCATATGCTGCGTGCATTTCAGTATTAACCGATGAAAAGTACTTTCAAGGTAAATTTGAATACCTAGAATATGTGCGCCAACGCGTTAGCCAGCCGGTTTTAAATAAAGATTTTTTTGTAGACCCTTATCAAATATATTTGGCCCGTCATCACAATGCCGATGCTGTACTGCTTATGCTTTCGGTACTCAACGATGAAGAATATGCTCAACTTGCTGAGCTAGCTAAGCAATATCAACTTGATGTATTGACGGAAGTCAGTAACGAAGAAGAGGCTCATAGAGCCTTGGCTTTGGGGGCTAAAATTATTGGTATCAATAACCGTAATTTACGTGATTTAAGTACTGACTTAGCCACTACCGAAAAACTAGTTCCTCTAATAAAACAAAGTAAGCACGAATGTGTAGTGATATCTGAATCCGGTATTTATACCAATAAAGATGTGCGCCGACTGGCCCCATTAGTAGACGGATTTTTGGTCGGCAGTTCAGTGATGCAAGAACTCGACGTTATCAGTGCAGTTAAAAAACTACTTTTCGGTGAGGTTAAAATTTGCGGCATCACTAGAGTCGAAGATGCCCAAGTTATTGCCAGCTGTGGCGCAATCTATGGCGGCTTAATTTTCGCTGAAAAGTCGCCGCGCGCAATTACTCTGCAAAGCGCAAAACAAATTGTCGATTCGGTACCATTTCATTATGTGGGCGTTTTTGTTAACAACACTATCGACACCATTGTCGAATATGCCAATCAATTAAATTTAACTGCGGTACAATTGCACGGACAAGAAGATCAAACTTTTATTGATGCATTGCGTACTCAATTACAGCCCAATTGTGAAATTTGGAAAGCATTTGGGGTCACAAATAGCCTACCGGTTATGGATTTAGAGAACGTCGATAGGATTTTGTTAGATTGCAAAGTCGGCGAGCAATCCGGCGGCACAGGACAACAATTTGATTGGCAGTTGTTATCCCAATTGCCAGATAACAATAATGTCATATTAGCTGGCGGGCTGACTCCTCTAAACATTCAAGATGCCAGAGCAACTAACGTACTAGGGCTAGATGCAAATTCGGGGGTGGAATCCGCCCCAGGCATTAAAGATCAACAAAAAATTGCACAATTATTTGATCTGTTACGACGCTACTGAAGTTTAATCATGCAACGATTGCTAATAGCTTACAGACAAATAATAACGTTAAAATAAATATAGACATAAGAGAGCAACATGAATCACTTAGACAGTAAATTTGGCGAATACGGTGGTATGTATGTACCAGAGTTACTTATTCCCGCTTTAGATCAACTTGAACAAGCCTTTATAGATGCGCAAAATGATCCCAGCTTTGTGGAAGAATTTAACGGCTTATTAAAAGACTACGCGGGCCGCCCAACAGCGATGACTCTTACTAAAAATCTAGTGAGTAACCCGAAAGTAAAACTGTATTTAAAACGCGAAGACTTATTACACGGTGGAGCCCATAAAACCAATCAAGTTTTGGGACAGGCAATATTAACCAAACGTATGGGCAAAACCGAAGTAATCGCTGAGACGGGTGCTGGCCAACACGGTGTGGCAACAGCTTTAGCCTGCGCGCTTATGGGCTTAAAAGCACGTATTTATATGGGTGCCAAAGACGTAGAGCGTCAAGCACCAAATGTGTTTCGTATGCGCCTAATGGGTGCCGAAGTCATCCCCGTCAATGCCGGTTCAGGTACTCTTAAAGATGCGGTAAATGAAGCGATGCGTGATTGGTCAGCCACCTATGACAAGGCCCACTATCTACTTGGTACGGCTGCCGGACCTCATCCTTTCCCGACTATCGTACGTGAATTTCATCGAATGATTGGTGAAGAAACCCGTGCGCAGATCATGGAAAAAGAAGGACGCTTACCCGATGCCGTTGTGGCTTGCGTAGGTGGTGGTTCAAATGCCATAGGTATGTTTGCTGATTTCATTGATGAACCTAGTGTGAGTTTAATTGGTGTAGAGCCTGCGGGTAAAGGCATTCACACACCGGATCACGGTGCCGCTATCTGCACAGGTAGTAAAGGTGTGTTACATGGTGCATACAGTTACATTATGCAAGATAACGACGGCCAGATTGAAGAATCCTATTCAGTTTCTGCTGGTTTAGATTACCCTGCAGTGGGTCCTCAGCATGCTTATTTACACGACATAGGTCGAGCACAGTATGCGGCAGTTACCGATGACGAAGCATTAAACGCGTTCCAATTACTTGCTCGCAAAGAAGGGATTATTCCGGCGCTTGAGTCTTCACACGCCCTTGCCCATGCCCTCAATATGGCAGATGAAGCAGAAGAGGAAACTATCATAGTGGTGAATCTATCTGGTCGAGGTGATAAAGACTTAGCCCACGTTTACAATATTTTGGGAGAACAAAAATGAGCCGTTACGACAACATGTTTGAACGCCTGAATAAAGCTAACCAAGGCGCATTTGTCCCCTTCGTAATGCTTGGGGATCCAGATAAAGAAACCTCATTTAATATCATTAAAACACTAGTAGAAAGCGGTGCCGATGCGTTGGAATTAGGTATTCCCTATTCAGATCCCATCGCAGATGGCCCTACGATTCAAAAAGCCAGTATTCGCGCCTTGGAGAATAAAATAACGCCATCAGATTGTTTTGATGTGATTAAACAAATTCGCGATATTTTTCCAGAGGTGCCAATTGGACTGCTGCTGTATAGCAACCTTGTCATTAAAAAAGGCTTAACTGAATTTTATCAGGCGGCTAACACTGCGGGAGTAGATTCGATTCTAATTGCCGATGTTCCCCTGCGCGAAGCACAGCGATTTATAGACGTAGCGGAAAGCAATAATATCAATCAAATTCTCATCGCGCCGCCAAATGCGAGTGACGAAACCTTAGCCGAAATTGGTCGTAAGTCGTCTGGCTATACTTATTTACTTGGTAGAGCTGGTGTAACGGGTGCAGAGACAGCCGCGACTATTCCCGCCGACGAATTAATTGCTAAACTAACTCAATACCAAGTCGCTCCTCCCTTGTTAGGTTTTGGAATATCAAAACCAGCACAAGTAACTGAAGCGATAACGGCAGGCGCAGCAGGCGCCATTTCCGGTTCAGCTACGGTGAACATTATCGAACAAAACCTCGATAATCCGAGTAAAATGCTAGAACAACTTGCAAGCTTTGTCTGTGAGATGAAAGCGGCTACCCATAAATAACTAATTTGATAAGAAGGATAATTCAATGTTGTATGTCATTTACGCAGAGGACGTAGCCAATAGTCTACCTTTAAGACTGAGTGTGCGCCCTGCTCACCTAGAAAGATTGGAGTCACTTAAACAACAAGGACGTTTGGTCATTGCCGGTCCTTGTCCGGCAATTGATAGCCCAACTCCTGGTGAAGCAGGATTTACCGGTTCGGTGATCATTGCTGAATTTGATAGTTTGTCTGATGCTCAACAATGGGCAGATAGCGATCCGTACATTGGAGCCGGAGTTTTCAAAAGTGTAGTCGTGAAACCATTTTCACAAACCTTACCTTAGGCAGATAATCATGGCACTAATAAGCATAACCGAACACCTCAGCATATCTGACGATCAGTTTGAAATGAATGCTATTCGTGCCCAAGGCGCTGGCGGACAAAATGTGAATAAAGTCTCCAGCGCAATCCACCTTCGTTTTGATGTTAACGCCTCTACTTTGCCTGAGTTTTACAAAACAAGTTTGCTCAATAGTAACGACAGCCGGATAACCAATGACGGCATTCTGGTGATAAAAGCTCAAAACTACCGCACGCAGGAACAAAACCGCGAAGATGCCGTTACTCGTTTAATCGAAATTATTAAAAAAGCCGGCGAAAAACCCAAACCTAGACGGGCGACTAAACCCACAAAGTCATCCCAAGTTCGCCGAGTAGAAAGTAAGAAAAAAGCTGGAAAAACCAAATCTCTGCGAAAAAAAGTCGACTTCGATTAACGATAAAAGCCTGCGTTCCAATTCTTAGCCAACCTCTTTCTTATCTACTTAACTGCGGCCATTATGAAAGCTGTTATGTGAAAAAGGATTAGACACTTGGCTACATCGCAGCACTCAAGCTTATGAATTACTAGCCGATACCCTGAGTAACGAAGGGGTGGTGAATGAAAAACACACATAAGTTTACGATTAAATTGATCAAAAGAGCTTTTTTGCTGGCTGTGATCATGTTGAGTATTTCTGCTTGTAATCAACTCTTCTCAATGAAAATTGTTCGATTTGCCGATAAAGACAGCTATCAAGCTGACCCAAAAACGTTGGAAAGTGTGGATAGAACGTTTTACACCGCTTTGCATTTAGGAGACTGGGACTATCAAGGTTCGAATGCGTCTTTTGGAGAAGTCAGAGCGTTCATCAAAATTCCCCAAAAACTAGATTTAGCCAAAGGCGTTCAAGAACAGTATATACAACGAATTATTTGCCCTAGCGCTGATAACTTAGACCTTTGGTACAAATTGAAAAACATAGATTTGGAAATACACATCTACACTAACAATAGAAACAGTACGATTTCAGCTACCTGCGTTAATCCATTGCACAACAGAAACCTACAATCCGTTTAAACCCCAATGCTTAACTAACCGATAAGGTTTAGTTCAGTTATAGTTCAGTTAGTCTCTCCTATTATGAACCTAAGATTTCAAAGGAGAGACAAAATGTTAAATCTAAAAAACATCTCAATTGCCACATTACTTTTCGGTTTTTCTGCTGGTCAAGCGTTAGCCGATACCCGTTATGATTATGCAAAAGTAGTTCGGGTCGATCCGGTATATCAATACTCGACGGTAAAACAACCCATACAGCAGTGTTACCCTGTTGAACGAACAGTTCGCTACAGCATCGATCATCGTCAGCGCACAAACTCAACAATTGCCGGCGCAGTAATTGGTGGTGTGATTGGAAATGTGATTGGCGACAACCGCAGGAGCACAGTAACAGGCGCCATTATCGGCGGCGCAATTGGTAATAGCGTGCAAGGGCCGCAATACAGCACTCGAGTGACCCAACATTGTGAGACCGTATATGAGCCTGCAAAAAAAGTAAGAAAAATCAAAGGTTATAACGTAAAATATCGTTATCAAGGTGCAGCCTATGAAACCTTTATGCATTCGCGCCCAGGTAATACAGTGAAAGTAAAAGTGAAGGTATCACCAGTAAGACATTAAACTATTTGTAATCATAAAAACGCCAACAAATCAGGAACCCATTTTGATTGTGCACATCAGAGGTAAATTGATTTTCTTGTTAATGACCCTTGCTCTTTGCTTCGGCGGGCAAGTGTCAGCCCAAGAAACATCAAAAGACAACATTGATAAAGCCCAAGCTGCAAATAGAGTGCTGCAAAAGGTTAACGGTCGAGTATTGCGTGTTAACCAAAGTAAAAATACCTATAAGGTCAAAGTTTTACAGAAAAATGGGCGTGTGGTCACTGTAGATGTCGATAAACGTTCAGGTAAGATAACCAAACAACGTAGTAGAGATAAATAATGCGTATTCTTGTGGTGGAAGATGACAGTAGACTGTTAACCCAATTAGATCAGTTATTACAACAACATGGTTATAGTGTCGATTTAGCCGATGATGGTGCCAAAGCCAGCTATTTGTTAGCTGAACACCCATACGATTTGGCCATAGTCGATATAGGTCTACCTGTAATTGACGGATTTGATGTTATAAAAAATGCGCGTAAAAACGATGTCACCTGCCCTATACTCATTTTGACAGCGCGGGATCGTTGGCAGGAAAAAGTAGAAGGTTTAGATGCTGGAGCAGATGATTATCTTACTAAACCTTTTCACAATGAAGAACTACTCGCCCGAGCAAAAGCGCTGATTCGTAGATCCTCAGGACAAGCCAATCCGCTTATTGAAAAAGGTCCTATAACACTCGACACCACAGCCGAAGAAGTCGCTGTAAACGGGCAATCCTTAGAGCTCACGGCTTATGAATACAAAGTGTTGGAGTACCTTTTGCTCAATCCACAAAAAATAGTTTCTAAAACGGAATTGACTGAACACATATATGATCAAGATTTTGATTTAGACAGTAACGTGATAGAAGTGTTTGTCGGGCGTTTACGTAAGAAACTAGATCCAGAAAATAATTATAAACCAATTGAAACCCTGCGCGGACGCGGCTACCGAATCAATCGAGAATTATGATCAGGTTATCGTTGCGCCTCAGAAGTTTTGCGGCCGCCTTGCTGGCACTGCTACTTTTCATTCCTTTAGGTGCAATGACCTTAGAACAAGCCTATACGGATAGTCTCAGTCAATCTATGCTCGAACAATTGCGGGTGCAAAGTCTCACCCTTATTTCTGAATTTGAAATGGTAGACGGTGAGCCTGAAATGCCTGAACAACTGTTTAATGACAAGCTCAACATTCCTGGCTCTGGATTGTATGCATTTATTAAAATAAACGATGATGTTGTGTGGCAGTCTTTATCCACTTTAAACTGGTCAGAGCAACCTCAGTTAGACGCTCCAATTATTGGTAAAGAAATATTTTTAGCTGAATTTAGTTTGGACGCTGATTATTTCCTCTATTCCTATACCGCTGAGTTTGAAGGTAATGTAGATTTTGAGCCTGTCAGCTTTTTTATTGTGCAAGATAAACTCACCTTTGAAAAAGAGCGGGATGCCTTTTCCAATACCCTTTGGTATTGGCTAGGCTTTTTAGCCTTGTTACTTTTGATCGTATTAATAGCCAGTTTAAATATGGCCTTGAGCCCAATAAACACATTGATTGGTCAAATCAAAAAGACCGAGGAAGGTGATATAGAACGCTTACAACAAACCTACCCGCCTGAATTGGAAAAACTAAAACGCAGTATCAATCACCTGCTCGATACCGAACAGCAGCAACGTAGTCGCTATAAAAATAGTCTTAGCGATCTAGCCCATAGCTTAAAAACCCCTTTAGCTGTGCTTGCCGGTAACCCGAATCTGCCCAGCTCAGCCAATGAACCTTTATCACAAATAAATAATATTATTCAACGCCAATTAAAACGTGCCGTTGCCGGTGCTGGCAGTGGCTGGGATCAGGCAGTTTCGGTATTGCCGATTGTTCAAAAACTACAATCAGCAATGGCTAAAGTGCATGCTGATAAAGATTTATCGATTAGCTTACAAATAGCAGAGAATTGCCAGTTCAAAGGTGACCAAACTGATTTAATGGAATTACTCGGAAATTTAATGGATAACGCCTGTAAAGCGGCAAAGTCTAAAGTCAAAGTATCTGCACAACAAACCAATAAATTGTTGCGCATTACCGTGGAAGATGACGGCAACGGCATTGAGCCGCAACATCGCCAAGAATTATTGCACCGAGGAAAACGCTTAGACAGTTATCAAGAAGGTCAAGGTATTGGTATGGCGGTGGTAACCGATTTAATCTCTGCTTACCACGGTAAAATGGAAATTACTGACTCCACACTAGGTGGAGCCAAAATTGAAATGACCTTTACTCGGATGCCTGATTGAGCTCAGCTTCATCTTCTTTTTCATCTGGAATATCTTCACTATCGAGCAAGACCGCTATCCACTGACTATCTTGATTGGACTCTAATGCTATTTTTACGATCATAGTCAAAGGCACCGATAACAGCATGCCCACAGTGCCTAATAACCATCCCCAGAAAATTAACGATAAAAACACTACTAAAGTGGATAAGCCTAAGCCTCTGCCTAAAAATTTCGGTTCAACTACATTACCCATAACAGTGTTGGTGACCACATATCCAATGGCGGTGAGTCCAGCCACACCAGGGCCCAATTGTACAAATGCCAGCAATACCGCTGGGACAGCCGCAATAATCGACCCAATGTTTGGAATGTAATTCAATAGAAACGCTAACACCGCCCATAACATAAAGTGATCTAGGCCTAAGAAATATAACCAAAGGCCAATCACCACGCCAGTGCCTATGCTGACGATGGTTTTTATTACTAAATAATTTTTAACCGACACTAAAAACTTATCTATTTGCTGAATCTTCATGGATGGATCATCCAGCGCAATATGCACTTTCTTAGGCACCGAATCAGCTTCAAAAAGCATAAACACGACAGTTAAAATAATTAATAAAAAGTTAGTCAGTACACTGCCAAAACTGGTGAGTATATTAGTGGCCATACTCATGGCGATGCCGGGATCTAAATAAGACACGAGCAAATCACTGTTTACTTCAATATTAAACAGAGTTTCAAGCTTGCTGGTTATCCATACTAGCTCATCACTTAATTGTTGTTTGTATTGGGGAATATTTTCACGAAATTCGGCCATGGAGTTACCCACTAAACCTGCTAACATAAATCCAAATATCACAATTAACAGTATAACTAGTATCACTGATAACCAACGAGGAACCTTGTATTTAGAAGCCCAATGGATAATTGGATGACACGCCATCGCTATAAAAATAGATAAAAGAAAAGGAACTACGATTGTACTGGCTGCTTTAATACCAGCTAATATAATAACAATACAGGCTAACACTAATATTGCTTTAATCGCAGTGGGCGACTTAGTATCCATATAAATTCACATTGGATTATTTGATGTTGGTCCACAAACTAGCAGATAATAGACCTATTGAAAACACAACGATTAAACAACATTTCGCGAATTTTAAGGAAGTGACAATAAATGAAGCTGAATCCAGCCACTATCAGAATTAAAAACCTCAGGTTACGCACTTACATTGGTATTAATGAAGATGAAATAGTGAACAAACAAGACGTTATCGTTAATGTGAAAATTCATTACAACGCCGAGCAAGCAACAGACTCAGATGATATGGAAGATGCATTAAATTATAAAATCATTACCAAACGAATTATCAAACTGGTAGAAGACAACCGTTTTTCACTGCTGGAAAAGCTAACATCAGACGTATTGGAAATTGCCGCAGAACATCCTTGGGTAATTTATGCTGAAGCCGAAGTAGATAAGCCCCATGCACTACGTTTCTCAGACTCAGTATCACTGTGTCTATCATGTACTAAAGGGTAATTCTGTTCACTCCAGATTGAAGCAAATAACATCAGAAAAAGGGCGAATCGCCCTTTTTAATGATTATTTTGAATAGCTTTAATTGCTTAAACCATTTTCCGCAATAACTGACTGGTATTTAAGGTTAATAACCTCCAGCATCCTGCAGCACCTAACAAGCCTACAGTGGCCGCACCAACAACTGGAGCAATAATCCAATATTCGAAATGTAGTTTTCCCTGCATTTCAAAAATTTGTGACTGCAATAAATATAAGGTGAGTTCATTGGCAAAGGCTGCCATCAACCCCGCCACTGCACCAATAATTAAAAACTCATAAATAACACTGGCACGGATCAAGCTGCCTTTGGCCCCTAGCGTACGTAAAATGGCCAACTCTTGCTGGCGCTCATCCATGCTCGCCTGAACTTGCGCAATTAATACCAAAGAACCGGCAATCAGCACTAACACTAGAATAAACTCAACCGCCACAGAGACTTGATCAACAATGGCTCTTAATTGATTAATTCTTGCGTCTACATCAAATAAGGTGACACTGGAAAATGGCTGCATTAGCTGCGCTATTTTCGATTTTTGCTCTGTTGGAACATGAAAGCTAGTGATGTAAGTGGGTAGAAATGCCTGCATGGCTTCAGGCTGCAATACAAAAAAGAAATTGGGTTGCATGGTCTGCCAATTGACACTGCGAAGACTGGTTACTTTCACGCTAATCACTTCACTACCAATATTAAATGTTAGTTTGTCATCTAACTTAATATTTAATCTTGACGCTAACCTCTGCTCTACAGATACCCCATATTCATCTCCGGTTTGCCATTCGTCTAACCACTTTCCAGCAACAATTTTGTTTTCATTTTGGAGTTGATTACTCCAAGTTAAATTAGCCTCTCGCCCGAGTCCGTTGCGGCCACTATCTTGTTTATCTTCATCTTCTTTAGTGATCTCAGTTCGTATTTTTTCGTCGTTAATCGACACAAACCTAGCCCTAACGACCGGATAAAAAACATCGGTTTTAACACCTAACTGTTCGAAATGTTGATTTAATGCAGGACGTTGCTGCTCAGTAATATTTGACATGAAATAGTTAGGAGTGCCTTGCGGTAGCTGGTCGCGCCACTGCGAGACCATGTCGTTACGCATAACCAAAACCACAAGTAACAACATAATAGTGACCGAAAAACTAATCAGCTGCACACTGTTATCCATAGCCCGTCTTTTGATTCTCGCCCAAGCTAACTGCCACGCCCCCATTTTACCTTGACCTAACTTTCTGCCAACCGCGATCAAACCATAAGTGATGGCCAACAACGCACAGACTAAAACGATACCGGAAACAAACAGGATTAAGCTAATTTGCAAGTTTTGGCTATAGGCCCACATCAATATCAATATGGCTGAACCCGTGGCCGCAAACTGCAGAACTCTGGAACTCATCCCAGCACCTAAATCACGTCTGAGTACACGCAAAGGCGGAACCGAGAACAATTTTAACAAGGGATAAAGTGAAAACAGAACCGCACAAATCATTCCGGTAAAAACAGCAATGACCAATGGACGCCAATGCCATACGTCGATGGAAACACTGACTTTATCGGCAATCGCCAAAATGACTAATTGTTGAATGATAAAACCGACGACCGTCCCCACTAAGATACCCAACAAGGTGATAAAAGATATTTGATATAAATAAACCCGTTGTACTAATTGTTTACTCGCACCCAGGGTTTTCATGATCGCAACGGGATCATAATGACGTTGGCTATAACGTTGAGCAGCAACGGCAATAGACACTGCCGCCAATACAATTGCTAACAAACTGGCAAGTAAAAAGTATTGCTCAGCTCTGCCTACAGAACGCCCAAGTTGCGAGTCGTCATCTTCTACCGATTGCCAAGAGTGAATTTCTCGATTTAATTGAGGTCGCAGCCAATCATAATAATCATCTAAGTCACCGCTATCCCCTACGAAAAAGTAGGTGTAATCAATTCGACTACCTGGGCCAGTAATATGAGTTGCAGCCAAATCGTTAAGGCTTATCAATACCTTCGGATTACCACCAAACACACTAAACCCAGAATCCGGCACATCCGTAATGACTCGGGTTAAAGTGAACTCCTTATCTCCCACCTCAATTTTATCACCAAGCTTTAAACCGAGTTTCTGTAACAACAGTGACTCCGCCCAAGCTTCGCCAGAAGCCGGTAAATTTTTAGTCACCTGACCCAAACCAAAGGGCTCTGTTGAGGTTTTTAACTCACCTTTTAAGGGATAACCGTCATCTGCAGCGCGTAAGCTGGTTAAAGTCATTTGCTCGTTACCAAATACCATGGAGCGGGCATACACTTGCTGGGTGGTTTGCAAGCCTAATTCTTTTGCTTTTGCAATCCAGTTAGGATCAACGGGTTTATCTGACTCTAACAGCCTGTCAGCGGCAATAAACTCGGCAGATTTAGCCGTCAGAGCACCTTGAAGTCGTTCACTGAATAATGAGAGTGACAAAACCGCTGCCACAGACAAAACAATCGCAAACAAAATAATCGTGAGTTCGCCACGTTTAGCTTCGTGCTTGAATAAACGCCAAGCCAAATTAAAACCATATTTCATGTTTAACTAGCCTGCTGTTGTTGGTCTGATTGTGAATCGGATGAGGTAACCTCAGTTAACACACCCGCTTGCATACTCAACTGACGCTGACACTGTTTCGCCAATACGGGATCATGGGTAACAAGCACTAAAGTAGTGTCTGAGTCTCTATTTAACTCGAACAACAAAGACTCTACTTTTTCACTATTAGCGGCATCCAAATTACCGGTTGGTTCATCCGCAAATAAAATTTTAGGTTTAGTGATAAAGGCACGTGCTATCGCTACACGTTGTTGCTCACCACCTGACAATTGATTGGGATAGTGATTGCCACGATGTCCCAAGCCAACCTGTTCAAGAATTTGTTGACCAAGCTGTTTGGCATTATCTAAACCCGCTATTTCAGCCGGAAGCATAATATTTTCCAATGCGGTTAAGCTTTGCACCAACATAAAACTTTGAAATATAAATCCAACTTTTTCGCCCCGTAGCCTAGCACGCTGTTCTTCATCCATAGAATGCAAAGGCGCACCAGCCAAGAAGATCTCACCTTCGGTTACCTGATCCAGACCCGCTAACAAACTCAGCAGTGTAGACTTACCGGAACCCGACGCACCAATAATGGCAACCGACTCACCAGCCTTGACTTTAAAACTAATTGGTTGAAGGATCTGAAGTTCACCTTCGCTCGTACTTACTACTTTGGTGATTCGTTTAGTTTCTATCATTACATTTGGAGTTGTTGTCATAGTGCACTTATGGTTTAAAAGAGACAGAAATCGTCTGTTTATTGTTGGGTTAATAGTTATACTTTTACTGAGTATTTCAGATCACTTGCAAGCTCAACAAGCTGACGATCCACAATCGGTAAAAATACTGATTCTAGGAGATAGCTTAAGCGCTGCTTATGGGCTAACGCAAGAACAAGGTTGGGTTAGTTTGTTACAAAATGCATGGCAAAACCAAGGCATAAACGTTGTAAACGCCGCAATAAGCGGTGAAACGACAGACGGTGCTTTAGCTCGGCTTCCCAGATTACTCGATCAACACTCCCCTACCCATTTATACATTGAATTGGGTGGTAATGACGGATTGCAAGGTCACCCAGTGAAAAAAATGCAGGCCAACATTCAACAGATGATTGATATGGCTCAACAGCAAGGGCTTTCGGTAATTTTACAGCAAATGCAGATACCCACTAATTACGGTCGCAGATATAACCAAATGTTCACCGGCATGTTCACTGAGCTATCCGTTGAAAATGAGATTCCTTTAATCCCGTTCTTTTTACAGGAAATTGCCTTAGACAAATCACTAATGCAAAAAGATGGCATCCACCCTAATTTGCAAGCGCAACCGATGATCGCGAATTTTATGCAACAACAATTAGAACAATGGATTGACTAAATGTAAGCATATTAGCTTGTTATAGGCGCTGTGCGATTGACAGAGTTGTTTATTTCACAATAGTGCATGCTGTTATTTTTTGTACTATATTTACCAATAGTTATCAGCAACGAGGATTATTAAAATGGAAGTAGGTTCTTCATCTAGCAGTTCAGCTGCCCAAGCAGCTCCGCAGCAACAAGCTCGTCAGGTTGAAACTCAACAACGTCAAGCCGAGCTTGAATCACCGTCTCAATCATCTTCGACTCAAAACAGTCCTACACCTGACTCACGTGTAGGTTCAGTTATTAATACCCAAGCTTAATCGGTATTAACATAGCTAGTTTCGTCTAAACAGGCGATCAATTTTAAAAAACCGAGCCATTAGTGCTCGGTTTTTTTATCGCTGTACACAATATACAGAAGGTAACTTCTCTATCGGTCTTTTCAATTGATAACTATTTTTAGTCTGCCGTCCTTTATATAGGAGTTTTATGACGAGACGATATTCTTAATAGATAACACTTCATTTGGTTTATATACCTAGCTGGTAATTGGTTGTCAGGCAAAGGGCAATTATCATTTGTTCACCTAATGACCGTTGCATCTGCCAAATCACAGCTAAAATGCGTATAGCAGTGCGACAAATGACTGCTAAAACATGCAATCAATCTAAAAAAAAACGTTTTTTATGTTTTTATTTTCAATTTAATGCAAAGTTTCTATCCTTCAAAAATCGAATTAAACAGTACTAAATTAAAAAAGATTCAATACATTTGTACAAATAAGTGTCATGTTGTAGATTTTTTAACTGGCTTTGCTTAGATATCGAGCAATCAAACAATTCTGTTAAAAAAAGGGTTGACGACCTTATGCCTTATCAGCATAATACGCGCCACTCCAAAGCGGAGTACCCAAAGATAGATGGCTACGTAGCTCAGCTGGTTAGAGCACATCACTCATAATGATGGGGTCGCAGGTTCGAGTCCCGCCGTAGCCACCAAGTCTTGTTTTAGAACAAGCATGTGCGGAAGTGGTGGAATTGGTAGACACGCTGGATTTAGGTTCCAGTGCTTCACGGCGTGAGAGTTCAAGTCTCTCCTTCCGCACCATCTTTGTTGGGGTATAGCCAAGCGGTAAGGCAGCGGGTTTTGATCCCGCCATTCGTTGGTTCAAATCCAGCTACCCCAGCCATCTTTTGCGTAGCAAGTGCATTTGCACTTGCTGCCATTTGGGGTATAGCCAAGCGGTAAGGCAGCGGGTTTTGATCCCGCCATTCGTTGGTTCAAATCCAGCTACCCCAGCCATATTTAAGCCCAAGATTTTGTCTTGGGCTTTTTTATTTGTTGTCAAATGATAGCCCTCCTTCTCTTTACATAAGAACTAGATCACTTCAAACTGCAGCTATAAAAATTATAAATGGGCAAGGATTCGAGTGATAAACGACATTGTAAGTTTCATAAACGATCTATTATGGAACAGAGGGTTAAGTGTTTTATGGGAAACCGAAGGGGAGCAATCTAATTTTTACTTTCCTATACTTGCAGTCATGTTGGTATGTGCTGGAGTATGGTTCACTGTCAGGTTAGGTTTTTTACAATTCCGACATTTCGGGCACATGTTTAGCATCATGAAAAACAGTACCCAAAGTGATGCCTCAGGAATTAGTTCATTTCAAGCATTGTGTACCAGCCTATCCGCTCGAGTAGGCACCGGAAATTTGGCTGGCGTCGCGGTTGCCATTTCACTCGGTGGCTCAGGTTCGATTTTCTGGATGTGGATGATTGCCTTGCTTGGTATGGCAACAGGCTTCGCAGAAAGCGTTTTGGGCCAACTTTATAAAGTCCGAGATATAAATGGTGAATTCCGAGGCGGTCCCGCCTACTACATTCAACAAGGTCTCAATAAACGCTGGTTAGCGGTGCTATTTTCATTATTTCTGTTTTTGGGATATGGATTTATTTTTAGCGCCGTACAAGCAAACACTATTACTGACGCTTTAAATCACGCCTATGAAATTCCGACCCATTATTCAGGTCTAGTGATTATCCTAATGGCCGGTATGATAGTCGTTGGCGGCCTTCGCGCTATTGCCAGATTCGCCGAATGGATAGTGCCTTTTATGGCCATTACATATGTTTTGGTAACCTTGGGAATTGCCATCGCTAATTACGAACTTGTGCCAGCTATGCTTTCAGACATAATTTCATCAGCCTTCGGTTTACACGAAGCTGCGGCTGGGGCCTTAGGTGCAGCAATTAAGAATGGTATACAACGAGGGCTTTATTCGAACGAAGCCGGATCTGGAAGTGTACCCCATGCAGCAGCTGGAGCATCACCGAATCCTAACCACCCTGTTTCACAGGGTTATGTACAAATGCTCGGTGTCTTTATAGATACAATGATCTTATGTACTTGCACAGCCATTGTCATATTGTTAGCAGGTGGTTCAAGTAGTGAGCAGATGGAAGGTATACGTTTAACCCAAGATGCGATGGGCAGTCACTTAGGTGAATTTGGCGGTGATTTTGTTGCGGCAGCCATTAGTTTATTCGCATTTACGTCTGTTGTTGCCAATTATGCGTATGGAGAAAGTAATCTCCACATGTTTAAATTAGACAATAAAGTCGGACGCTGGGTATACACGGGCGGTTATCTTTTGATGATTTTTTGGGGTTCAATGGCCTCATTACCAAAAGTCTGGGCAATGGCCGATATGGCGTTAGGCTTGATGACATTTATTAATATTATCGCCATAGTGTTAATGACTCCCACGATAGTTTCAATCAGCCAGGATTACTTTGAAAAACGTAAGAAAGGTCAAAAACCAGAATACTTAAATGGTGACTGTGAGATCCAAGGCGAAACTGAAAAAGGAATCTGGGGGAAATAACCCCCTTCCCTACAGGATTGGCGCTGGTTTAGGTCAATCCTAATGCTACCTTCATAACTTGTTTTTTAATTGGTCCGGCATTCTCAGCCAAACTCAAACCAAGGTTTCTGAGTAGTTTCAAAGGCAAGTTATCATTGCTAAATGCCGCGTAAATTGCATCCATAGTCGACATCATTAATAAATTCGATGATTTTCGTTTATTTTCATATTGTTTTAATAATGGCAGCACTGAGGTTGCTTGTTTATCCCAGTTACTCAAACATTCTAAAAGTGCAGACACATCACGAAAACCTAAATTCACACCTTGTCCTGCTAATGGATTAATGGTGTGCGCTGCGTCGCCGATTAATACTGAATTACCTTTGCAATATTGATTTGCATGCATCCGTGTTAATGGAAAACTAGCGCTTTGAAGTATCTCAAAATCGCCAAGTTTTTTAGGAAAATTCGCCATAATTTGGGTTTTCAAATTACTTAGATTCAGACGTTTTAACTCTGCAATTTTATCCGCTGAGTCATACCAAACCAATGAAGCAAAACCATCATACAACGGTAGGAATGCCAAAGGGCCTGAGGGTTTAAATTTCTGCCAGGTTATATCTTGCTGTTTAGCGTCCGCCAATTTGATGTTGATGCCCATCGCATGTTGCTTATACTGCCAGCCTTGTTGACCAATATTCAAGCTACTTCTCACCTGCGAATTTGCCCCATCCGCCCCGACTAAAATAGTACATTGGTAAGATGAATTATCAGCGGTATTAATGATATTGGGTACACCGTTTTGAATTTCTTTAATCGTTGCCCCACTTACCAAGGTAATATTTGGCAAGGAATGAATACGATTTAGCAATGCCAACTGAATTAATCTATTCTCAATAATGAAACCCAGTTGCTGCTGATTTATTTCATTACAATCAAATTGCGTCGCGCCCTTGTCGCTTTCCCACACTAACATTTTTTTAAATGGGCAAAAGCGCATGGATTGAACATCTTGCCAGGCTCCCAAAGAATTCAATAATGAATAAGCATTAATGTTAATGGCGGACACTCGCATATCTGGCGGCTGTTCAGGAGAGTACGCTTCGGGTAATTTCGCTTCAAATATAACAACATCGAGCCCCTGCTGAGCAAGTCCTACAGCAGTTGCAGCACCCACCATTCCTCCACCAACAATACCTACATCAAACATATTTTTTAATCACGCTGAATTACTTTTGATGGCTATATCATACTGAAATAAATCCAGTTTAATCAGTAAAAAATTAAATAAATTAGGGGACATGATCGCGCCGCAGTTAAATAACAGATGAAAGCTAGATCCAATCAACAAATAACGTTAAAATAAGCGGTTCGGTTTAGCCAGTTTGTAACAAATTTGTCTAGCATAGTCAGTCGATGGTGGCGTCTAAATGGCATATAAAAATTAGGGTTTAAAAACGCAATATGAGCAAAAAGTTATACATTAAAACGTGGGGCTGTCAAATGAACGAGTATGATTCGGAAAAAATGGCCGATCTACTTGATGCTACTCATGGTTATGAGCTTGCTGACGAAGCAGAAGATGCTGATGTTATCTTGTTGAACACCTGCTCTATTCGCGAAAAAGCCCAAGAAAAAGTATTCCATCAATTGGGGCGCTGGAAAAACTTAAAAAAACACAAGCCTGAATTGATTATCGGTGTGGGCGGTTGTGTTGCCTCACAAGAAGGCACCACGATAAGACAACGAGCACCTTTTGTGGATTTGATTTTTGGTCCGCAAACATTGCATCGATTGCCAGAGATGATCAACCAGATAAAAGGTGGCTCAAAATCAGTTATTGATGTCAGTTTCCCTGAGATTGAAAAATTTGACCGTCTACCGGAACCACGGGCAGATGGTCCAAGCGCATTTGTTTCTATTATGGAAGGATGTTCCAAATACTGCAGTTTTTGCGTTGTACCTTATACACGAGGCGAAGAAGTAAGCCGTCCGGTTGATGATGTGTTACTAGAAGTAGCGCAACTTGCTGAACAAGGTGTTCGCGAGGTAAATCTACTTGGTCAAAATGTAAATGCATTTAGAGGACCTCATTTCGATGAAAGCATTTGCAACTTTGCCGAATTACTTGAATTAATTGCCTCCATCGATGGCATCGATAGAATTCGTTATACAACGTCTCATCCGGTTGAGTTTACTGATGATTTGATTGAAGCCTACGCGTCGATTCCAGAATTGGTTGATCACCTGCATCTTCCTGTGCAAAGCGGCGCAGACCGAATTTTAAATTTGATGAAACGTGGCCATACAGCTATCGAATTTAAATCAAAAATTCGTCGACTTAAAAAGATTCGCCCTAATCTTTGTATGTCCTCAGACTTTATTATTGGTTTCCCCGGAGAAACAGATGAAGACTTTCAAGCGACAATGGATTTAATCCAAGCAATAGATTTTGATATGAGTTTTAGTTTCATCTATAGCGCACGACCAGGTACGCCTGCGGCCGACTTGCCAGATGACGTCAGCGAAGAAACCAAAAAACAACGTCTGCAAATTTTACAAAGTAGAATTAATCAACAGGCCTTGCGAATAGCCAGAAATATGCTTCACACGGAACAACGTATATTAGTTGAAGGCCCATCGAAAAAGAATCCAATGGAGTTGTCTGGCCGTACTGAAAATAATCGTGTTGTAAACTTCGAAGGTACACCAGACATGATTGGTGAATTCATCGATGTCAAAATTACTGACGTGTTCGCGAACTCATTGCGAGGAGACGTTGTCAGACGTGAAAAAGATATGGGCTTGAGAGTCAGTGTTGCACCTAAATCTATCTTGTCAAAACAGACAGTTCAAGAAGATGCATTAGGTGTACAGAAATTTTCGCCAACATCACATTAAACTAGTCAAAAAGGTAAAATTCAATTTTGAGTACTATTGTCAGCAGCGAAGTGTTTTTAGAACCAGCCGATCACAAACGTCTATCAAGTTTGTGCGGACCATTAGATGACAACATAAAGCAAATAGAACGCCGTTTAGGGGTTGAAATCACATATCGCAATAATGAATTTAAAGTGATAGGCGATCCTTTACAAAGTAACGGTGCGGCCGAATTACTTAAATTGCTTTATATCGAAACTCAACCTATTAAAGGTAAGATCCCAATGTTGGAATCTGATCAGGTTCACTTAGCCATTCAAGAAGCAAAATGCCTTGAAAGAGCGGAAGCGGGACATTACGGCAAAGAAGTACATATTAAAACTCGTAGGGGCGTGATCAAACCAAGAAACCCCAATCAGAGCCAATATGTGTCTAATATATTAAACCATGACATTAGTTTCGGTGTGGGCCCAGCTGGTACAGGTAAAACCTATTTAGCGGTTGCTTGTGCTGTTGATGCATTGGAACGCCAAGAAATCCGCCGAATCCTGCTAACTCGACCAGCAGTTGAAGCGGGTGAAAAACTCGGGTTTTTACCCGGTGATCTATCTCAAAAAGTTGATCCTTATCTTCGCCCTCTGTATGACGCCCTTTTCGAAATGTTAGGATTTGAAAAAGTTGAAAAACTTATCGAACGTAATGTTATCGAAGTAGCGCCTTTAGCTTACATGCGTGGCCGAACATTAAATGACGCTTTTATCATCTTAGATGAAAGTCAAAACACCACTGTAGAACAAATGAAAATGTTCTTAACTCGTATTGGTTTCAATTCACGTGCGGTGATTACCGGTGACATTACGCAAATAGACTTACCAAGAGGGGTACGCTCTGGATTGCGTCACACCATAGACGTATTAAAGGACGTTCAAGATATTTCCTTTAACTTTTTCACTGCTAACGATGTAGTTCGGCACCCCGTGGTCGCGCGAATCGTTCGAGCATATGAAGAATTTGAGTCTGCTCAAGAAAAAGCTAAATTGCAAAAACAAGCAGAGCAAAGCGCTAAAGGTGAAAATGAGAAGCCGATTAAGTGAATATTGACCTAGATATCCAAATTGCTTGCGAAAATAACAATCTCCCAACAGCTCAACAATTCGAGCAGTGGGTTAAATTCGCGTTAGCCGATCAACAAATCGATGAAACAGAGTTAACAATTAGAATTGTGACGCCTGAAGAAAGCCAAAATTTAAACGCGACATACCGTGAAAAAGACAAACCCACCAATATATTATCCTTTCCGTTTGAGGCCCCGGCTGAAATAGAACTTAATTTATTAGGCGATTTAGTCGTTTGCGCAGACATAGTTGAAAAAGAAGCTGAGCAACAAAATAAACTATTAACCGATCACTGGGCACATATGATTGTCCATGGAAGCCTCCATTTACTTGGGTTTGACCATGTAGATGATCAGGATGCAGAAATAATGGAAAGTCTAGAAGTGCAAATTTTAACAAAATTAGGCATTGACGACCCCTATCAAGATCATTAAATATAGTGATCCAAGGAACCTAAAAAAGATATTATGAGCGAAGACAACCCCCACTCTACTAGCGGTTCTACGAATAAAAGCTGGCTAGATAAACTAGTACAAACTTTTAACGCAGAACCGAAAAGTAAAGAAGCATTGGTTGATATTATATCCGATGCAGAGCAACGAGAAGTAATTGACCCGCAGACCAGAGAGATGATTGAAGGTGTGATGGGCGTCAATGAAATGCGCGTAAGGGACATCATGATCCCTAGAGCGCAAATGATGACCATTAATGTTGACGAGTCAGTAGAAGAATTTCTACCGGTGATGCTGGAGTCTGCTCACTCTAGATTCCCAGTAATCAACGAAGACAAAGATCACATTGAAGGAATTCTATTAGCCAAAGACCTACTTGCTTATGCATTCATCCCTGGAAAGGAATTTCACCTAAAAGACGTATTACGACCAGCTGTTATTGTACCTGAAAGTAAACGTGTTGACGTTTTGCTTAAAGAGTTCAGGCAGCAACGTTATCATATGGCGATAGTGGTAGATGAATACGGTGGCGTGTCAGGTCTTGTTACGATAGAAGATATTCTAGAGTTGATTGTAGGCGAGATAGAAGACGAACATGATATCGAAGAAAATGATTCTGACGATATTCGTCCTCTAAATACTTACACATACTCTGTTAAAGCACTCACACCAATCGAAGATTTCAATCAATTCTTTGAAACCCACTATGATGTTGAACAAGCCGATACCATTGGTGGCATAGTTTTGAAAGCATTTGGGCATATGCCAATGACGGATGACGAGATTGAAATTGAAGGTCTGATATTTAAAATTACTAATTCAGATAAACGTCGATTGTTACAACTGAAAGTGACCTTACCCAACAAAGAAGACTAAGTGTTAAAAACCATGCTGCATTATATTGGTGTTATTTTATTGGGTGCGTTAATGACGTTCAGTTATGCACCTTTTTCGCTTTGGTTTTTAACGCCCATTTTATTAACTGGGTTCTTTTATCGTTTATTAGTCAGTAAATCGGGATTTAAAACCGGCTTTGCATTTGGTTTAGGTTGGTTTGGTGCCGGTATTTCGTGGGTTCACGTAAGTATTGCAGACTTTGGTGGACTCCCCTTGATTGGCTCAGTAGGGCTTATGGTTCTGCTCTGCAGTTTTTTAGCCTTGTATCCGGGATTGTTCGCGTTTGTGCTCAAACGATATTGCAAACTGCGTTACTGGCCATTGTTGGCACCTTTTATTTGGTTTATAAGCGAATTTATTCGAAGTTGGTTATTTACTGGATTTCCTTGGTTATCTATTGGTTACAGTCAACTTCTTGGTCCCCTTTCCGGCTGGATACCGGTTTTCGGTGAGACGGGACTGAGTGTTATTTTAATCGCTTTAGCAGTCTCATGCGCATTAAGTATAAAACAAAAGGTTTATATTCCTACCATTGCCTTAGCTTCAATCATATTTATAGGCGGATGGGCATTAAACTCTGTTAATTGGGTGACGCCCAAGGCAAGCACAGTCTCCATTGCAATGGTGCAAGGCAATATAAAACAAGAAATGCGCTGGGCTCCAGAAGAAGAAGCTCCGACCATGGAAAAATACCGCAAATTGACCGAAGGTCATTGGCAGAATCAACTCATTATTTGGCCTGAAGCGGCTATTCCCCAATTAGAATCAACTGCGGAATCCTTTTTGCGTCAATTAGATAGCCAAGCAACCGAGCAGGATACAGGGTTAATCACCGGTATAGTCAACTACGATTATGACTCACGACAAGCGTTTAATAACCTCATTGCCATAGGTAAAAAGCTGCCTGAGGATACGCAGGGACAATATCATTATTTGCACTCAAACAGATACGATAAGCATCATTTGCTGCCATTTGGCGAATTTATTCCGTTTGAAAGTTGGCTAAGACAACTTGCACCGATTTTTGATTTACCGATGTCATCCTTTACCAGAGGTGATTATTTGCAATCGAATCTGGTCTCAAATGGCATCAATTTGGCTCCTGCGATTTGTTTTGAGATTGCATTTCCTAGGCAAATCGCTGCAAATTTAACAACTGAAACCGATTTCATCATCACTGTGAGTAATGATGCTTGGTTTGGTCATTCACATGGTCCCGATCAGCACCTTGAAATTGCCCAAGTCAGAGCAAAAGAGTTTGGCATTCCAGTTTTACGGGCAACGAACAATGGTATTACTGCCTTCATCGGTTACGACGGAACAATAATTAGTCGACTTCCGCAATTTAAGGCCGGTGTATTATCGGCTGAAATAGCCAGTACAACAGGCTTTACACCCTACAGAAAGTGGCAAGACTTGCCGCTATGGATTTTGAGCTTGATCGCTTTGGGATGGGCTTGGAGAGACTACACTAAACGCACAGATTGATAGTATTTTAATTGATAAGGTTTTAATTGATAGCGTTTTAAAATTTGAGGTTTTGCCTACTAAGCAAGGCACTTTGGCTGGTAGTGTGGAAGCAAAAACCAGCCGCAGCACTGAATATTCAAATTAAATCAAACTTTAGCTTAAATTGCCGCCGCCTGAGAATTCAAACTTAAATATATTCGACCTGACACACTTCATATTCTACAGTGCCTGCAGGAGTTTGAATTGTAACAATGTCGTCTTCTTCTTTACCTATCAAACCACGGGCGATAGGTGAATTCACAGAGATTAGATTATTTTTAATGTCTGCCTCATCATCACCTACGATTTTATAGGTTGTTTCTTCATCAGATTCAACATTGATGATAGTGACTGTTGCCCCAAAAATAACTTTTCCA
Organism: Aliiglaciecola lipolytica; assembly: GCF_018860635.1. Lineage (GTDB taxonomy): Bacteria > Pseudomonadota > Gammaproteobacteria > Enterobacterales > Alteromonadaceae > Aliiglaciecola > Aliiglaciecola lipolytica_A. The sequence goes on along the minus strand of NZ_JAHKPT010000021.1, from coordinate 582,971 downwards.
TTGTTTGTTATTTTTGTTACATCAATAATTTGTGCATTAGATAACTTACCTTCGATGTCCTGAATGCGGCCTTCACAAAAACTCTGTTGTTCGCGGGCTGCATGATATTCGGCATTTTCTTTTAAATCACCATGCTCCCTAGCTTCTGCTATGGATTGAATGATTTGTGGACGCTTAACAGATTTAAGTTCATTAAGCTCTGCGCGCAACATTTCTGCGCCTTTTGCTGTCATTGGATATTGATTCATTGATCAACGCTCACTTATATGTGCTTTTGTTTATGTTGAGGTTAATTAAAAAGTGCGCAGTGAATGCGCACTTTTATTACTAGAAATTTTGCTTAGTTTACCACAAGTTTAGCGTTCGTTAACTCTCTGGTGTAAAGATTGGACCGAGTTTACTTTCGCGCGATCATCTGCAGTTTGGGCATTTACTGTCGCAAATGCTGCATTCAAAGTTGTGGTATAGGTGATTTTATTGAGCAATGCTTCACGACGAATATACACTGAATCATTTATCGCTTTACGTCCCTCAGTAGTATTCACAATATAACAATATTCGCCATTTTTAATGGCGTCAACAATGTTTGGACGACCTTCTGTAAGTTTATTAACCACACTACAGGCAATTCCAACATCGTTTAACTCTTTTGCAGTACCCGAGGTAGCCTCTAAACTGAAGCCTTTTTCAATCATTTTACGGGCAAGTTCAACAACGCGTTTTTTGTCATTGTGACGAACTGAAATCAGCGCTTTACCCTTTTGCGGAATGGGCGCACCAGCGCCTAAGTTAGCTTTGGCATAGGCTTCTTCAAAGGTATCCCCTACTCCCATCACTTCACCTGTTGAACGCATTTCTGGGCCCAACAAAGGATCAACACCTTGAAACTTAGCAAACGGCAGAACAACTTCTTTGACAGAATAAAACGGCGGGATAATTTCCTCCGTCACCCCTTGTGAAGGAAGTGATTGACCAACCATTGCACGAGCGCCTATTTTTGCAAGCGCCATTCCTGTTGCTTTAGATACAAACGGAACAGTACGAGCAGCGCGCGGGTTTACTTCAATTAAGTACACTTCACCATTTTTCACGGCAAATTGTGTATTCATCAAACCCACGACACCTAGTTCTAGGGCCATATCTTTAACTTGCTTACGCATTACGTCTTGGATTTCTTGACTCAATGAGTATGGCGGTAAGGAACAGGCAGAATCACCAGAGTGAACTCCAGCTTGTTCTATATGCTCCATAATTCCGCCGATTACCACGTTTTCACCATCACACATGGCGTCGATATCAACTTCAATGGCATCATCAAGGAAACGGTCAAGTAACACTGGAGAGTCATTTGAAACTTTCACAGCTTCATTCAAGTATCGTTTTAAATCTTTTAAGTCGTAAACAATTTCCATTGCACGACCACCTAGAACATAAGACGGACGAACAACTAATGGAAAACCAATTTTTTCAGCTTCAACCAACGCCTGCTCCATGTTGCTAACGGTGCTATTTGCGGGTTGTTTTAGGTTTAATTTATTGACCATATGTTGGAAGCGTTCACGATCTTCAGCTCTATCGATAGCATCAGGAGATGTACCAATAATTGGCACGCCGGCAGCTTCTAACTCGCGAGCGAGTTTCAATGGTGTTTGGCCACCATACTGCACTATGACGCCCTTAGGCTTTTCGATACGCACAATTTCGAGCACATCTTCTAAGGTAACGGATTCAAAGTATAACCGGTCAGATGTATCATAATCAGTAGAAACCGTTTCTGGGTTACAGTTAACCATGATAGTTTCATAGCCATCTTCACGCATTGCTAGCGCTGCATGAACACAACAGTAGTCAAATTCGATACCTTGACCTATTCGGTTAGGACCGCCGCCCAACACCATAATCTTATCTTTATCCGATGGATTAGCTTCACATTCTTCATCATAAGTTGAATACATGTAAGCTGTACTAGTCGAAAACTCCGCTGCACAGGTATCTACGCGCTTATAAACAGGTGTGATTTCCATCGAGTGTCTAAGTTCACGCACGTCACTTTCGGCGACATTAGTTAACTCAGCCAAACGAGAATCAGCAAACCCTTTGCGTTTTAAGGTGCGCATCAAGTCATAATCGATACCGGATAAGCCAATTTCAGCCACCTGTTTTTCAAGGTTCACAAGGTCTTCAATCTGAACCAAATACCAACGATCAATGTTGGTCAGTGAGAAAACTTGCTCAACTGACATGCCCATTCTCATTGCATCAGCAATATACCAAATGCGCTCTGCGCCTGGTTCTCTGAGCTCGCGGATAATAATCGCTTCACTTTCCGGATCTTCAATATCGATGATCGGGTTTAAGCCATTAACGCCAACTTCTAGGCCTCGTAACGCTTTTTGCAAAGACTCTTGCTGATTACGGCCAATTGCCATCACTTCACCGACAGATTTCATCTGTGTGGTTAAGCGATCATTAGCACCAGCGAATTTTTCGAAGTTAAAACGAGGGATTTTAGTGACAACATAGTCAATCGCAGGCTCAAACGATGCTGGGGTTAAACCACCAGTAATATCATTTGCCAGTTCATCTAAGGTGTAGCCAACCGCTAATTTAGCCGCAACTTTCGCAATTGGGAAACCTGTGGCCTTCGACGCTAGTGCAGAAGATCTAGACACCCGAGGATTCATTTCTATGATAACCATGCGGCCAGTTTTTGGGTCAACACCAAACTGTACGTTTGAACCGCCAGTTTCAACACCAATCTCACGCAATACTGCCATTGCTGCATTACGCATGATTTGAAATTCTTTATCTGTCAGGGTTTGCGCTGGTGCAACAGTTATTGAATCACCAGTATGAACACCCATTGGATCGAAGTTTTCGATGGTACAAACAATAATACAATTATCGCTTTTATCTCGTACCACTTCCATTTCGTATTCTTTCCAACCAATTAGCGATTCATCAATGAGTAACTCACTGGTTGGTGAAAGGTCTAACCCGCGGCGACAAATCTCATCAAACTCATCAACGTTATAGGCGATACCGCCACCGGAGCCGCCCATAGTGAACGAAGGTCTGATTATACAAGGAAAACCAATACGACTCAGCACATCATGAGCTTGTTCGATGGTATGTGCGATTTCAGCTCTTGGACAAGCCAAACCAATTGATTTCATCGCCTTATCAAAACGCTCACGGTCTTCTGCTTTATCAATTGCATCGGCTGTCGCGCCAATCATCTCAACAGAGTACTCTTCCAATACACCATGTTTGTTCAAATCAAGGGCGCAGTTAAGTGCCGTTTGACCACCCATAGTAGGTAAAATTGCGTCTGGGCGTTCTTTTTCAATTATGCGTTTTACCACTTCCCAATGGATGGGTTCAATGTAAGTCGCATCAGCCATTTCCGGGTCTGTCATAATGGTAGCAGGATTGGAATTGACTAGAATAACTCTATACCCTTCTTCACGTAGGGCTTTACAGGCTTGAGCTCCTGAATAATCAAATTCGCATGCCTGGCCAATTACAATTGGACCCGCGCCCAGAATCAGAATGCTTTTTAAATCAGTACGTTTTGGCATAGTATTCTTTCTCTAAGTATCAAGCTGAAATTGAAGTAGTTGCTGATTTTGATTTTTCTATCAGCTCAATAAAATGATCAAACAAGGGAGCTGCATCATGGGGACCTGGACTTGCTTCAGGATGCCCTTGAAAGCTAAATGCCGGTTTGTCATTTCTGTGTATGCCTTGCAACGACTTATCAAACAAAGATACGTGTGTCACATCCAAATTATCTGGCAAAGAAGACTCGTCCACTGCAAAACCGTGGTTTTGGCTGGTAATCATTACCACATCACGCTTTAAGTCTTTAACCGGATGATTTGCGCCATGATGACCAAACTTCATTTTTTCTGTTTTTGCACCACTGGCTAACGCCAACAATTGGTGACCTAAACAAATACCAAAAATAGGAATTTCGGTTTCCAAGAAAGTTTTGATAGCGGCAATAGCGTAATCACAAGGTTCAGGATCACCAGGGCCATTAGATAAAAATATTCCATCTGGCTGCATTGCTAACACTTCTTCGGCAGGTGTTGTAGCTGGCACCACAGTTAAGCGGCAACTTCTATCTACTAACATGCGCAATATATTGTGTTTCGCACCAAAATCATAAGCAACTACATGAAACTTACAATCTTCTACATTTTTCGCATATCCGGTTTCTAAAGACCACACACCATCTTGCCATGGATATGCTTTATCTGTAGTCACCACTTTCGCTAGATCCATTCCTTTCAAACCCGGAAACGCTTGAGCAGCACTTAAGGCTTCAGAAACATCATCTTGATTAAATTCATCAACAGTGACAATGCAACCTTTAAGCGCGCCTTTGTCTCGAAGGATGCGTGTCAATCGACGAGTATCAATATCGGCAATGCCTAAAATATTGTTATGTTTCAAATAGTCAGAAAGAGAAGATTGATTACGGAAGTTACTAGCTAATAAAGGAAGGTCTCGAATAATTAGGCCTTTAGCCCAAATTTTTGTGGATTCAACATCTTCTTCATTAGTACCGGTATTACCTATATGAGGATAAGTTAAGGTAATAATTTGTTCAGCATATGAAGGGTCAGTCAAAATCTCCTGATAGCCTGTCATTGATGTATTAAACACCACTTCACCGACAGAAACACCAGAAGCTCCAATTGATGTGCCTTTGAAAACAGAACCGTCTTCTAGCACCAAAAGAGCAGAAATAGCCAAGTCAACCTCCTAATTAAGGACAACCCAAGGTTTTTTTGCAAGCTAAGCATCAAAACCCTATAAAAAACGGGTTGAAATTATTAATTTACATCCCGTTTACCTCATCACCGCTAGTATTTTCGGGAGATTAAGCACATCTCATCCGAAAATTTGGCAAATTCCCGAGATCATACACTAATGGTTTTATTTGATCCATTAGAATGTAGAAAAATTACTAAAATGAGCATTTGATTCAAAATTCGTAGGTAAGTCATTAAAACGTCAAATTAAGCAACCGGTAAACGCCACTTAATTTTTACCCACTATTTTAGTTCAGATTAATTAAACCCCAGCACATCCTGCATAGAATATAGTCCGGCAGGTTTGCCAACCAGCCATTTAGCAGCGGTTATCGCACCTTTAGCAAAGGTCAATCGACTAGAAGCTTTGTGAGTGATCTCTAGTCGCTCACCAATATCTGCGAATAACGCTGTGTGTTCACCAACCACGTCGCCCGCTCTGACGGTAGCAAATCCAATTGTTTCGTGTTTGCGCTCACCAGTGTCACCTTCCCTACCGTACACGGCACATTGCTTTAAATCACGGCCAATTTCGTCAGCGATAGCCTCTCCAATTGCCATAGCAGTTCCAGATGGCGCATCTTTTTTAAAACGATGATGGGCTTCAAGAATTTCGATGTCTGCTGTATCGCCCATTGTTTTTGCTGCCTGACGAACCAAATTCAACATAAGATTAACGCCTACACTGTAGTTCGCCGCAAACACAACTGGAATCTTAGTAGCCGCATTTTGCAACAGCGCTTTTTGATTATCGTTCAGTCCAGTGGTGCCAATCACAATGGCTTTATTATTTGCCACGCACCAAGCTAAATTTTGTTCAAGCACATCGGGCAGCGTAAAATCGATGACGACGTCTATCTCAGGTGCTTGTTGGTCTAAACTTGCTGCAATGCTAAGATTTTGTTTACCAATACCGGCTAACTCGCCAGCGTCCATTCCAATCCATTGCGAACCTTCTCGTACAGAAGCTGCGGCCAAATTCACGTTTTCATCTAAATGGGCGGCATCTATTAATACACGGCCCATTCGGCCATTGGCTCCCAAAATACCAATTCCTGTCATTTTCTACTCATTTCAATTAGATAAATACTATTGAATATTGTGCAATATAAACACCTAATTTGCAGCAGTAAAAAAGCGATAAGTTATATTTGATTGGAAATCTTCATAGCAGTTTTTAAGCTGATTGAGATTTTGTAACCTGATATATATTGATTCAAACTCTGATTCCGCTACATTAGGGTAAATTAAATTAATGTTGCCGTATGATTGTGTCTTATCAACTAATAGAAACATCCACTTTACCCGATCCATTAGAAATTGATTTTGAACCTCTAAATAGCCGTTATAGACCCATGGTTATCTGCTCTACTTGGCTGTTTTGCTTGATGTTTATGTTAGTTATGTCGTTAACCCGATGGCAGCCGTTTATTGATATTCACCCCGAGCTAATCGTAGTCTATCCGCTGGGACTTGGTATTGCGTTTTTAGTCGCAATTCTAATTAGCCTCTATTTATATATCGCTATTCCATGCAAACAATATTGTTTAACAGACACTGATTTGCATTTCGCCTGCGGGGTAATATTTCGTAAAATTTATAGTCAGCCGATACTACGGATACAACACGTTGAGTTAAAACGAGGCCCACTGGAGAGAACCTTTAAATTGGCTTCATTACAGGTTTTTAGTGCTGGAGGCGCAATGCACACGTTTGAAATACCTGGTTTAAGTCTTGATGATGCACAAAAAATCAGGCAATTCATCTTGGACCATAAAGGTGTTCAAAGTGATGGATAATGAGGGAGAAAATGCCACACTCAATACTCACCGTTGGCAGAAACTGTCCCCCATTGCGGTGTTATATTTTATTGCAAGTGGGATTAAATTAGCGGCCAACAATGTTATCTATTTGCTGCCAGCCATTGCCATAAGCTACTCTACGGTGCAAGAGAACCCGCAAATCTGGATCCCAATCATTGTGGGAATTTTAGCTTTAATCAGTGTTTCATCTTGGCTGCAATACTTCTTTTATTCATTTCGATTGATTGATGAAACGGTTGAAATCCGCTCTGGTGTGTTCTCTAAAACCCATATTGATTTGCCTTTTTCTAGAATTCAAAACGTCACCATTGAAAGGCCGCTTTACTACCGGCTAACCCATACCTGTTGTTTGCAACTCGATACAGCTGGCTCGACGAAACAAGAGGCAAAAATAGTTGCATTACCTGTGGGTTTTGCTGAAAAGTTAAAACAATCCATCCTTGCAAAGGGTAAAACACACAATACGCCAACCGAACGACAAGCAGATGAAGAAAAGACTCTTTTAGAGCAACCTAATGTGGGAATTGAAAGCGAACAAATTCTCAATACACGTTCAATTAAAGATCTGATTTTACACGGTATTACTAACAATCGAGTGTGGATTATTATTGGTGCACTAGCACCATTTTATGACAACTTAGCCGCCTATTTAGCCTCATTGGCAGAGCAATTAGGTTTTGATTATGAACGTTATTTTGACGCACAGTCACAGGCAATTTGGCAGTTAGGGTTAGCATTTTTTTCGCTTGTTCTTTTTGCAACTTTGATTATTACTTTGATATCCGTAGTTGGCTCAATCGTTTTATTTTACGATTATTCGTTGGCGAAAACCACAGACAGATATATTCGTCGAAGTGGCTTGTTCACTAAACAAGAAGTCACCATGAAACGCTCACGCCTTCAAGTAATAGCGTTAAAACAAGATTGGTTAGATGTGATTCTCGGCAGGGTCAATTTGGAATTAAAACAGAATAGCAGCACAGAACAAAATTCTAACCAATTGCAGGCCAATAGTAACAGAATATTAGTACCTTCAGTGACGCAAGATGAAGCGCATAGCATCGTCAAGGATGCGTTACCGAATAATAAATTACATGACATTAGCTTTCTTGCTATCAGTAAACGATTTATTTTTAGACAGCTTTTGTGGTTAATCCCTTTTAATCTGCTCGTAAGCGCAATAACTTTTTCAAAATCAGGGATTTTAGGTATTTTAGTAACCCAGTTGCTAAGTGGATTTATCGTATTTTTGATATATTGTCGATGGAAACGCTGGGGTTACGCTGATGATGACGAATATATTTATCTTAGAAAAGGATTATTTGGAGTCGATTTTTACAGTTTCCCAAAATATAAAGTACAACAAACACAATTTATACAAAGCCGTATGATGAGAAGGCATGAAATAGCCACTATTAATATCATTATGGCATCCGGCGCTCTGAGTATTCCTTTTATCAATCAAAATGATGCGAAACGAATTTTAGGCAATGCCTTGTTTATTGTCTCTAAGCTAAAACGTTCTTGGATGTAATATAAAAAGAGTATAACTGATCTTAGATAATGTGAGGATATTGGTACCTCTTTGGAGAAAAATCAAAATGCAAAAGAAATTAATTTGGGATATTCCGCTTAGGCTTTTTCACTGGTTATTGGTTTTAGCTTTGGTATCCCAATGGATAACGGCTGAATTAGGTAGCGAGTATATGGATATTCATTTTTATATTGGATACTTCACTCTAGGACTCATTATCTTCCGTTTAATGTGGGGGTTAGTTGGTCCAAAATACGCAAGATTTAGTAATTTCATCTATCCTCCGAAGGCTATCTGGCAGTATTTGGTAGCTTTTTTGAAAGCCAAAAACCCTCATTTCACTGGTCACAATCCATTGGGTGGTTTAATCGTTCCAGCAGTCATCTTAATTGTGGGGGCTCAAGCCATCACAGGTTTATTTGCAAGTGATGATGTGCTTGCTTCTGGACCTTATATGTCAGCGGTAAGCAGCGATACACAGAGTTGGTTGGACGGTTTACATCATCAAATATTCAATGTTATTTTAGGCATAGCTGGGATTCATATCCTGGCCATCCTTTGGTATCAATTTGGACGCAAAATTCCCTTAATCGGGGCTATGATTACTGGAAAAAAAACCGATGCCGCGCAAAACGGTATCGGTTCATCTAGATTATTATTAGCGGTTATTCTTGCAATTGTCATTGCCGCCTTCTTGTATTGGTTAATTGCTATCGCAGCACCAGTGCCAGAAGTAGACTATTATTTTTAATTACAAATGACTTCTTACAAGGTGTTATTCAGCCTTGTAAGAATCATGACAACCTTTACAAGATTTAAAGATTGCGCCAATGTTTGCTTTTAGCTGGCCTTCATCGCCACTTGCTGCGGCCATTTTCAGATTACTTGCCGCTTCTGTTAATGCCGTAATTTTAGTTTGGAAGTCAGAATAGTCTTTCCAAATCGCCGGTAAAGCTTCAGTTTCAACACTGAACTTACTTGTGTCGACTGAAAAGTAATCGTCCATCATCAAGGATAATTGTTCAATGCGGCTTGCATTCTTTTCTAATGTTTCAGCACTCAAAGGAACTTGTCCTTTCGCCATAGCGCCCATAATTCCAACGTTACTTTTAACTAATTGCAATATAGCTTGACGATATTCTATTGCATCACCGGCATGCTTTTCAGATTTAGCTGGCGTAACTGCGACTGATGCGAAACTTGCAGTTAACAATGTAATACCTAACATCGCAGGAGCGATAATGTTTTTCATATTGACCTCGATTAAATGGATAGTTTTTGGATTCATAGACTTAGATTCGACGTACAAACAGCAATTTACATTGTTATATCATTAGAAATCAATAACTAATTAGTTAAACATTTATTTAAAATAAGCTGCTTACCATCGGTAACCACTTCGTAAATTAAAGCATAAATCTTAGGTATAAAAAAAGACGCCATAAAAATGACGTCTTTATCATATCACTTATTTTTCAATTAACTGGTTAAGTCATCGAAGAATTTCTTCACACCATCGAAAAAACCTTTCTCTTTTGGACGGTATTTAGCTGCTTCGTCGCCTTTACCCATGGAATTATTTAATTCCTGCAACAATTCTTTTTGTTTGCTGTTCAGGTTCACCGGTGTTTCCACAACTACGCGGCACATCAAGTCACCAACACTACCGCTTCGTACCGACTTCACCCCTTTACCACGTAAACGGAAAAGCTTACCGGTTTGAGTTTCAGGCGTGATTTTCAGCTTAACCTTGCCATCCAAAGTGGGCACTTCAATGTCACCACCAAGGGCTGCAACAGTAAAACTTAGCGGCACTTCACAGTACAGGTTATTGCTATCTCTGGTAAAGATATTGTGTTCACGAACATGCACCTGAACATATAAATCACCAGGAGGTGCACCGCTTTCTCCCGCTTCACCTTCACCAGTTAAACGAATACGATCTCCGGTATCAACGCCCGCTGGTACTTTAACCGATAAGGTTTTCGTTTTCTCCGTGCGACCATGACCATGACATTCACGACAAGGATCGGAAATAATTTGGCCACGACCAGAACAGGTAGGACAGGTTTGCTGCACAGCAAAAAAGCCCTGACGCATTTGCACTTGTCCATTACCATGACAGGTAGGGCAAGTCGTTGGTTTAGTGCCTTTTTTCGCACCAGTGCCATCACAAGGCTCACAGGCAACCAAGGTAGGTACTTTTATCTCGACACTCTTACCGCGAACCGCTTCTTCAAGGCTAAGTTCCAAATTATATCGTAAGTCGGAACCTTGACGCGCTCTTGACTGACGCCCTCCACGGCCGCCGCCACCAAATATATCGCCGAATACATCACCAAAAATATCGCCAAAATCAGCGCCGCCACCGAAGCCAGCGCCACCTCGGTTAGGATCAACACCAGCGTGACCATACTGATCATAAGCAGCACGTTTTTGCGAATCGGTTAGGATTTCGTGGGCCTCTTGCACCTCTTTAAATTTTTCTTCCATGCCTTTATCACCCTTGGTTCTATCAGGGTGAAATTTCATGGCGAGGCGTTTGTATGCCTTTTTAATTTCGCGCTCGTCAGCACTTTTGCTAACACCAAGCACTTCATAATAGTCTCGCTTCGACATATCGCTTGTTTATCCTTTTTGATGACAAACACAATTTACCGTGTTTGAACTTGAGCAACGTTAGATGCCCTGTTAATTCGGGCTTTATCCCCTTGTCACCTAAACGCGCTATTAAGTAACAAGGGGATAACACTTAAAAGGCGCAGAAAGGTTATTTCTGCGCCTATTTTTATCAATTACCTGCCAATTACGACAGGTTAAGACGCTTATTTCTTATCGTCTTTCACTTCTTCGAACTCAGCATCAACAACATCGTCTTCAGCTGTCGCATTTTCTGTTTGCGGTTGTTCTGCACCAGCAGCAGCGCCTTCAGCAGCAGCTTTAGCTTGAGCAATTTCCATCAACTTAGCAGAAGCTTGAATCAATTCTTGAGTCTTGACTTCAATTTCCGCTTTGTCTTCACTCTTAACAGCTGCTTCAAGTGCTTCAATTGCAGTTTCGATGGTTGCTTTGTCTTCCGCTGGTAAGTCGTCACCGGCTTCTTCAATTTGCTTTTTGGTACCGTGGATCATTGCATCAGCTTGATTACGTGTTTGTACCATTTCTTCAAATTTCGCATCAGCATCTTTATTTGCTTCTGCGTCAGCTACCATTTTTTCAACTTCAGATTCACTCAAACCAGAAGAAGCTTGGATAGTGATTTTCTGCTCTTTACCGGTATCTTTATCTTTGGCAGATACATGTAAAATACCATCAGCATCAATATCGAAAGTTACTTCAATTTGAGGAGCGCCACGTTGTGCTGGACGAATACCTTCTAGGTTAAATTGACCTAGAGATTTATTGCCAGACGCTTGCTTACGCTCACCCTGTAATACGTGTACAGTTACAGCAGACTGATTATCTTCTGCAGTTGAGAAAGTCTGAGATTTCTTAGTAGGAATCGTAGAGTTTTTCTCAATCAATGCAGTCATAACACCGCCCATTGTTTCGATACCAAGAGACAATGGTGTAACGTCTAGCAACAATACATCTGTAACATCACCGGCTAAAACACCACCTTGAATCGCAGCACCTGCGGCAACAGCTTCATCAGGGTTAACATCTTTACGCGGCTCTTTACCGAAGAATTCAGTTACATATTTTTGTACTAGTGGCATACGAGTCTGACCACCAACTAAAATAATGTCGTTGATATCGCTAACGGATAAATCAGCATCGGCCAAAGCCTGCTTCACTGGTTCAAGAGAAGCTTTTACCATATCTTCAACCAATGACTCTAACTTAGCACGCGTTACTTTAATAGTAAGGTGCTTAGGACCAGACGCATCAGCAGTGATGTATGGCAAGTTAACTTCTGTTTGTTGTGCAGAAGATAATTCAATTTTAGCTTTTTCACCGGCTTCTTTTAGACGTTGCATTGCAAGTGGATCTTTACGTAAATCTACGCCTTGATCTTTCTTGAATTCGTCAACTAGGTAGTTGATTACACGGTTATCGAAATCTTCACCACCTAGGTGAGTATCACCGTTAGTCGCTAGTACTTCAAATGTGTGCTCGCCTTCAACTTCATCAATCTCAATGATTGAGATATCGAAAGTACCACCACCAAGGTCATAAACAGCAACGACGTTATCACCTTTTTTCTTGTCCATACCGTATGCTAGAGCAGCGGCAGTTGGCTCGTTGATGATACGTTTAACTTCTAGACCGGCAATTTTACCTGCATCTTTAGTTGCTTGACGTTGTGAATCATTAAAATAAGCAGGAACAGTGATAACCGCTTCGGTGACTTTTTCACCCAAGTAATCTTCTGCTGTCTTTTTCATTTTTTTCAGTACTTCAGCTGAGATTTGTGGCGGAGCCAATTTCTCACCCTTAACTTCAACCCATGCATCACCATTATCAGCTTTAGTGATAGTAAATGGCATGATGTCGATGTCACGTTGTACTTCTTTATCTTCCCAACGACGACCTATAAGACGCTTAATTGCGTATAAAGTGTTTTGTGGGTTAGTCACTGCTTGACGTTTAGCAGGTGCGCCTACCAAAGTTTCGCCGTCGTTACTGTATGCGATGATAGATGGCGTTGTGCGATCACCTTCCGCATTCTCAAGAATTTTAACTTTGTCGCCTTCTAAAACTGCGACACATGAATTTGTTGTACCTAAGTCGATACCAATGATCTTACCCATTAGCGTGTCTCCATTAAAAAATTATTAAAACTAAGTCTTATCATTTGTGGGGTTATTCTGATTTTTTTCAATGTTAAATGTAAAAAAATCTCCACAAAAACTCTTATGCTTCGATGTCAACGCCACCTTCAGCGGCTCTAGAAACCATTACCATCGCAGGACGTAGCAACCGACCGTTAATTTCATAGCCTTTTTGCATGACAGCCATCACCGTATTAGGAGGTAGCTCTGCATTTTCTTGCATCGACATTGCCTGATGCAATTCTGGATTGAAGGGTTCACCCTGCGGATCTATCACTTTCAAGCCAAATTTTTCTACTGTGCTTACGAATGACTTAAGGGTGATATCCACGCCTTCAATCATAGGTTTAAGCGATTCGTTATCCGGATCAGCTAACTGAATAGCTCGCTCCAAATTGTCTGCTACAGGTAAAAGCTCTCCTGCAAAACGCTCTAAAGCGAATTTACGCGCTTTTTCTACTTCGCCTTCTGCGCGGCGACGAGCATTTTCCATTTCAGCTTTAGCGCGCAAAACCGAATCTCTTTGCTCGTTTACAGTCGCTTCTGCTTTAGCTAATGCTTCTTGTAACTTTGCAATTGTTTGTTCGGAATCACCGGCATCGGCATTTTCAGCCGCTTGCTCAACTTCAGCTTGTTCCGCTTGGTTGAATTCAGGTTGTTCCTGTTGATTATCATCTGTTGGCTGTTGCTCTTTGCTCATGCCTTACTCCATCGCCTTTTTCACTTAACTTAATCGGATTAACTTCGAGTTGCGTTATTAATGGGGTTTGTTTAAACGGCTTCAAGGGCAAAGACCCCAGTTTTTTTAATGAAATAGAAAAAACATTTCCAATTGGAATTAAAAGCAATCGGTTTTATAGTGAGTTTGGCTGAAAAAACTAATTAAATTTCAACTAATAGCCGCTGCAAAAGGATATGTACTAATCCATGTTTAGCCTTGTTTCCATGTCGACTGTCATTTTCATGTATTTGATCGCCTTGTTTTTGGTTGGTTATTTGGGCGATAAATATTTACGGCAGGGACGACAACATCCGATAATTTATAGTTTAGCCTTGGGCGTTCACTGCTCATCATGGGCGTTTTTTGGTACAACAACCCAAGCAACACAATACGGATGGGCGTTTGTACCAACTTATTTAGGCATTATATTAGTGATGCTCTTTGGTTTTGGTACGTTACGGAAAATAGCAGAAATATGCCAACGGAATAATATTAGTTCACTTGCCGATTTTATTGGTATGCAATACAACAGCGCAAATTTGCTAGCCGCAACAGTGTCGTTACTGTGTTTTATTGGTGTGGTGCCCTACGTGGCTTTGCAGCTCGATTCGGTAGTTGACAGCTTGACACTATTAACTAATGAATCCTCCACCAGTATGGGATTGTATGTCGCAATAGTGCTTGCCATATTAGCTATTTTTTTAGGGGCTCGCTCGTTTGACTTAACCGATAAAAAGCCCGGATTAATGCTAACCGTGGCGTTTGCCTCATCTTTGAAACTTATTGCTCTGAGTTTTGTTGGAATTTTCGTTTGTTATGAGTTATTTAACGGCGTATTCGACTTAATGGGTAAAGCTCAGTTATCGACTGAAGCCCAACAGGTTTTACATACCAACTCAGGGGGTTGGGTGTATGTCAGTCATGTTCTATTAGGCATATGCGCGATGTTTTGTCTGCCGAGGCAATTTCATGTGAACTTTGTGGAATACAAATCAAAAAATGAGCTCAATACTGCCAGGTGGTTATTCCCATTGTTTTTAGTGGGGATGGGATTGTTTGTAATGCCTATCGGCCTAGCAGGCCACATAATTTTTGATCAACAAGATATTTCCACAGATATCTATGCGCTGGCACTGCCACTGAATTCAAATAGCGCGATTACAACATTGGTGAGTTTTATTGGCGGGTTAGCCGCCGCAACCAGTATGGTGGTCGTAGCCACCTTAGCTGTTGGGATAATGATTTCTAACAACCTAATTACGCCTGCTTGGGTCAAATTCAAATTAATTAATCACAAACAGAATAATTTAAGTCCCGCCATCATTTTGTTTATTCGACGGCTAACTATCGCTTCGGTATTAGCCGTCTCCTACTTTTATCATAAAGATGTGAGTTCAGGCTCCCCGCTGGTCAACAGCGGCATAATTGCCATGGCACTATTGGCGCAAACATTTCCGATGATGATTCTGAGCCTTTATTGGCAAAAATCGAGTAAATTAGCTGCCTATGTTGGGCTTTTAGTTGGCGCTGCAGGTTGGTTTTATTGGTTGCTTTGGCCCAGTATTACCTCAAGTTACTATTTTGATCCTACGCCAACAGATTTGGAATTAGGACGAGGATTTATATTTAGTTTATTAGCCAATGGCATTTGCTTTGGGCTGATCACTTGGTTTTTCCCCTCTGCCCCACAGAGTCAACAAAATAGTCCTAAGAATAGTTTCCCACAGAAACAACCGATTAAATTGTCTAAGTTACTAGCACTGACACAAAATGTGCTCAATCAAGATGAACTTGATGGAATCAAAAATAAACTAGGTGATGCGGCACAAAGCAGTTATGCCAGTATCAATATTGTCGAATCGGTGGAAAGTATGTTGGCGGCCAAAATAGGCGGCGCAAGTTCAAGAATATTAATTTCAGCCATAGCAGAAAAAGATGAAGTTCCTCTGACAGAATTAGTCGAATGGGTGGAAGAAGCCGCGCAAACCTTTCAATTTAATCACGAGATTCTACAATCCAGTGTTGAGCATATCCAGCAAGGTATCAGTGTTATCGACCCAGATCTGAAATTGATAGCGTGGAATCAACGATATATACAAATGTTCGACTACCCTGAAGGTTACATACATGCCGGTATCTCAATGCGCAAAATTCTGGCGTTTAATGCCCAGCGGGGATTGTTTGGTAGTTTAGACAATCCGCAGCAGGAAATAGACAAAAGGATCGAATATATTAAACAAGGCAGTATATATAAATATGTTCGTAAACAACCCAATGGTCAGGTGATTGAACTCAATGGTGGCCCACTTCCTGGAGGTGGATTTGTTACCACCTACAGCGATATTACAGAATATATGGAAATTCAACAGCAATTAGAATTAGCCAAATCGCAATTGGAAAAGCGAGTGGATCTGCGCACTGAAGAACTGAAACATTCCAATCTAGCGTTAACCAAAGCCAAGCTGCTTGCCGAAAGAGCAAATGAAAGTAAAACGAAGTTCTTAGCCGCTGCAGGACACGACTTAATGCAACCTTTCAATGCGGCAAGTTTGTTTGGTGAACTAATACAGCAAAAATCAAACGAACCGGAAATAAAACTATTAAGCCAATCTTTAAATGACTCTATCAATAACGCTGAAGAACTACTTTCACTGCTTTTAGACATGACAAAACTAGAATCTGGGGTACTTGAATCCCATATTCAAGAGTTCCCCATTGATGATATTTTATCGCCTTTATTCAACGATTTTAATCTGATCGCGCAACGAAAAAACTTGAATTTGATTTACGTGCACAGCAGCGCTGTTGTAATTTCAGATAAAAAACTACTTAAGCGTATTATTCAAAACCTATTATCTAACGCAATCCGATATACCCAAGCGGGAAAAATTCTGATCGGATGCCGTCGCAGCAAAAACCAGATTAAAGTGTGCGTATTGGACACCGGACCAGGTATTTCGAGCACTGACCAAGGTTATATTTTTGAAGAATTTAAACAGTTAGATAAAACCAATATTCAGCAAGGCTTAGGGTTAGGACTGACAATAGTCGATCGTATTTCGTCACTGCTGAATCACCCTATTCAACTGCAATCGCAGATTGGCAGAGGCAGTAACTTTTCTGTCTCTTTACCACTTAGCAAACAACGAAAAAGCCGAGTTAAATCTACCGATACTGGGTTGGCAAAAACCGAGATTTTGCATGGTAGAACCGTATTATTGGCCGAAAACGATCCGCAAACTCGCGAGGCTGTCGTTCAGTTATTAGAGAGCTGGGAAGCTAACGTCGTCAGTGTTGAGAGCCTAGAGGATGTTGAAAAAATAGAGCAAAACATAGACCTCATGCTGTTAGATTTTCACTTAGATAACCAGTTAACAGGGTTAGACATCGCCAACCGTCTTAGGAATAAACTGCAATACAATATTCCAGGCATCCTAAACTCTTCCGATCGCAGTGACATTATGCGAGAAAATGCGCAAAAAGCGGACCTTATGTTTTTACCTAAACCCCTAAAAAGTGCCGCGTTAAAACGAATGTTACGAAAAATTGGCTGGGCTAAAATCGAATAAAATCGCGTGGTAATTAAGATACGAAAAAGTCGCTTGGCGTTAACAAAATAACTTGAATTAGTCCTAACTTAAACTGACAGTCGCAGCGAAAAGCGGACATTGAAAGGACTAATTAACAATGTCTGCTGATACGATATACTGTGTTAGTTTCGCCTTACGGCAAATGCTAGCCAACTACGGACTCAGACTGTATCAAATCTCAGGCAATAAAAAGCCCACCTAAGTGGGCCAGTGGATGAAGAGTTCTGTTTACGCCTTTTTGCGGCGTGAGCAGCCAAGCCCCAGAAGGCCAAGCCCGAAGAGAGCGAGTGTAGCAGGGACTGGCACTGGTTGCGCCGGCGAACTTCCAATTGTCAAGTCACGTGTCAAAATGTAACCGCCACTGATACGGAAAAAGCTAATATCTGCCTCTGCCCGTTGTATGCCACGGAAAGCGCCACCATTTGTCGCACCGGGCGTCGATATCGCAGCTAGCGTGTGTAAATCATAAGTTTCAAGCACAGCCATATCAAACCCAAGCGCTTCAATGATAGGATTATTTCCATACGGCAACCCAGAATCAAGTACAGCATAATTCATGAATCCACCGACGAATCCGAACAATCCACCAAGATCAAAGGTAATCGTGCTGCTTGGGCTATTGGTTGCAACCCAAGAAGAATTCCAACTCCCATTAGTTGCAAGACCGTAAGGTGCGTCACCGTAATAGAACTGAGGATCACCTGAGATACTGATCCCATCGACAACCACTGGACCTGCCGAACTGTTAACTCCAGTTTGAGTGAACGCCGTTGTAGTGCCATTTCCCGGATCTACAGTAATAAGCGTAGCTTGAGAGGCGCCAGCAATAAAAAAGCTAAGCAGTAATAACATTGGAGTGTATTTCGATTTCATTCTCTGTCTCTTATAATTGCGTCATTTCCCTTTGAGCTAGCAAAACCAATGCTAAGATATTTATCCAATAAATATCAATAACTTACAAAAAACTCTCTTTATCTCAATGATTTTTGTAGAAAGTCTTGACACTCCTGCGTCAGATATTTCCCACAATCCCTGCAGAAGTGTTAATTTGCATTATGACTGATTGGTTTAGCATCACCTCGATTTAAGAAAAAAATCTTAATGCTACTGACTTAGTATCAAAATTAATTGGCGAAGACGATATGTCTTAATTTATAGTAACCAAACGATATAACCCAATGTTGTCAATAATCATCAAGAAGCATCTTCCAATTAGCTTGATACTTTTTTTGCTTACAAAGCAACGTTATTCGACGGATGTGATTTTCTAATGTTCGTTTTGACATCATGATTTTTGGCATGTATTGAGTATAGTTTAACGGCCGGTTATGGCTCATTTCTAACTATCAGATTAGGTCAAAGCATTTGACCATAAATACCAGATCGAGTCTTAGCTACTACAAATAACTTATTTCAAGAAGATATTCTTGCCCCGATCACACACCCATTTGGTTGACCGCGGCTAGTGAGTATTAGCAAATGGATCAGTTGATTATCTGCTAATGTAAACCAAGCTCTTGTTGTTTTGTTTTGCTTAACCCTTTCGAGACTAAGCGATAAGATTCAATTAGGTAATATTCTAACTCTTCGTTACTGTGTGAGTCGGATTCAATTTGTTGAATCCACTTCATACCTCGATTGGCGAAATAAGGGGCTGGAATGTATCCTTGCCGTTCGCACAAAAAATAATAGTTTTGTTCAGAAGTTTTGAAAGTAAACGCAGGTTTTTTATCTTTACTCCAGCCACCAATAGCAAATACTTTTCCGCCAACTTTCCACACATGTGAATTGCCCCATTGCATAACATAGGTCGTTGCTTTGAGTGCGCCACAAAAATGATTAAACTCGTCGTAATTCATATTGATTGTTTAGGTTCACCGTTTAAAATAATGCTCAACA
This sequence comes from Aliiglaciecola lipolytica, assembly GCF_018860635.1. GTDB lineage: Bacteria > Pseudomonadota > Gammaproteobacteria > Enterobacterales > Alteromonadaceae > Aliiglaciecola > Aliiglaciecola lipolytica_A. The sequence continues at coordinate 563,806 of NZ_JAHKPT010000021.1, read as the reverse complement.
GCCAGTTAATCTTCGGCAATCAAAGAAAATATCACACTTGATTCATAAGCTGTTTAAATAACACCCCTGCTTGAGTTCGATTATTTAGCTTTAGCTTTTTAAGAATGGCTGAACCATGCTGTTTTATGGTGGTTTCTTTAATGCCTAGTTCATAAGCTATCTGTTTATTTAACAGGCCATCAGCCATCATTTTAAGTACCACAAATTGTTGTGGTGTTAATTGTTCTAAATTTTTCGCAAATTCAGACTCTTCGGCGGGTAACTTTGCTTCAACCTGAGCAATCAGATGTTCTGGCAACCATTGCAGGCCATCCAATACTTGTTCGATGGCATTTGCAATTTCAGACAATGAACTGGATTTTGGAATAAACCCACTGGCTCCCAAATTAATCGCTTTTTGGATAATAAGTGGTTTTTCCTCACCTGAAACAATCACCACTAACACATCAGGATGCAACAAGCGGATTTGGCTCAATCCAAATAAACCGTCATTGCCAGGCATATTCAAATCCAAAAATACCAATTCAATTTGGGGATCATGATTTAATGCCGACAAGGTTTCTTGCAAGGTTGAGGTTTCAGTGATGTCGTCATCCAATAGTGCACTCACAGCCTGCTTAAGGGCAATGCGAAATAACGGATGATCATCGGCGATAAGCGCTTTAACTGACATAATGAATGATTTTACAAGACTACTATGACTGGCAGCATATGAAAGGTTACTGCCAAGCTCAAGTTATATTAATAATAAAAACAAAAAAAGGGCGACCAAGTCGCCCCTTGGGAACAACACAAAGTGCCGTTAGAAAGTGTAACCTACTGTTAGGTGAACAGTACGGGGATCGCCGTAATAACCGATCAACGTTGTATCACCACCTAAGCCAGGTAATAATTCACCATCGGCAGTTCGGCCACCGGTAAAGTTGTAACCACCCACTCGATATTCTTCGTCAGTCAGGTTCTTGGCATGCAATCCAGCAGTCCATTGACCATCATCGCTATACCAATTTAAGCTTAAGTTAACTAATCCATAGCCTTCTTGACGTAACAATTCATCAGGTGATTCGAATAATTCGTAATCATCGCGATAGTAATAGTTACCATTGAAAACGAAGTCGCCCATATCAGTGGTAAACTCGTATTTCACACCCGCATTAAAGGTAAAGTCAGGAGTATTTGAAATCACAAAATTATCAGATAAATCAATGGGGTTACCCGCTGCATCTACCGAGAATACTTCGGTGAATTCTGCATCAATTGTACCTAATGCACTGGTGAAGGTTAGCCCTTCGGTGACAATATAAGTAAGTTCAATTTCAAGACCATTCGCATCAGACTCCCCTACGTTAGCGATTCGTTGTGTAGGCTCCGCTAAATCGTCCGAAGGTACATTTACAACATACTGTCTGTCGGTGTAATCCAATCTAAATAAAGTAGCGTTAAGTCTAAATGAATCGGTTACGTCACTTTTCATACCGATTTCATAAGAATCGACTATCTCAGGCGCAGCTGCTGGTTGGAAGAAAGTCGCGCGAGGGTTGTACATTCCAGATTTGAAACCTTGTGAGTAACTTCCAAAGAACATGGTTGAGTCAGTCAAGGCATATTCCAAACCAAGTCTGGGGGTTAAACGAGACCAAGTTTCAGTATCATCAATCACCACATTCGGCGCATAATCAGGTCTGACATAGCCATCAACCCAATCAGAGTTTGGATAAGCTTGGCCCAGTCTTGTGCCCGCTTCCACTACACCGTGTTTTTCGTCTTTGGTGTAACGAAGCCCTACTGTGGTAGATAGTTTATCGGTTATGTCGTAAGACATTTGTCCGTACAAAGCTAAGCTTTTGGTATCTGTACAACCACTTTGCTCGATTGAAATTCCAAATGCCATTAAGTAAGCATCGTATATTCCACAAGCTTCTGCATCATAATAATAAGCGCCAGATACGAAGGTAATGTCATCACCAACATAGTTAAGTTGGAATTCTTGGGAGATCTGTTCATCGGTATAAGTTGCTGGCGTATCAAAAATACCTAGCGGCGTGCTGTCAAAATCGATATTGGTTGGCGAGTCACCTTCACGACTAGCAGTAACCGATTTAAATGCCCAACTATCGTTGATGTCCCACTCAACCGTTAAGCTCATGCCTTCGGTTTCAACTTTGTTCCAGGTAGGCAAACTTGAATATGAATCGTAAACACTATCAGGTTGCGGAGCATCCGTTAGGATACTATCTGACAATCTGTAACCACCTTTGGCATTTGACTCGTCTTTGGTCTTGTCATAGTTAAAGCGAACAAATACGTCCTCGTTTGCTTGGTACTCCAAGGTAAAACGTGCAGCCTGAACATCTTTATTATAGTTTTCAGTATCTTGACCTTCTGGCGCAACAAGAAATTCACCAAAACCATCACGATTTAACGTTGCAACCGCAAAACCAAAGAATAAGTTGTCAGTGATAGGGATTTGCCCCATTACTTTTAAGTCTTTTTGTGAGTAACTTCCCACTGTCGCATTCACGGACAGTTCAGTATCACCGGTCATTTTCTTGGTAACGTATTTAATCGCGCCACCAATTGTATTTTTTCCGTATAAAGTACCTTGAGGCCCACGAAGAACTTCCACTCGTTCCAAATCGAACAAGTCTAAAACTGCGCCTTGGGGTCTAGAAATGTAGACATCATCTACGTAAACACCAACACCTGGTTCAAAACCCCAAACAGGATCTTGTTGCCCCACACCACGAATAAATGCAGTTAATGTAGAGTTCGTTCCGCGACTCACTTGTAAAGTTGTATTGGGTGATTGCTGTTGGATCTCAGTCATCACTGACATCCCTTTTTCCATTAATTCTGTGGCACCTAATGAGGTAACAGAAACAGGGACTTCTTGTAGACTTTCAACCGTTTTACGAGCAGTAACTTCTATTCTTTCTAAACCACCTTTAGATTCTTCTTGTGCCGCTACTTGCCCTGAAAGACAAGATAAAGCAACAGCTGATGCGAGTGTCGAAAGTTTTAAAAACTTTCCCTTTTGAACGATAGATTGTGTGTGTGTGTGTTTCATAGAGTGTCCTTCTTACACAGTTTCTTTTTATACAATTATTCGATTCGCTGCGGTCACAGTGACAGTGTGATTACTCTAATCTACTTCAAAATATTTTACCTTAGTACCATAGTACTATGTCCCAAAAGGTAAAAAAGATTAACACTATATACCGCGCTCAAAACTGTATTTAGATACACGAAAGAGCGAAATGATATGACTCTCTGCGGTCACAGATTTTTGTATCATTAAAAAAAAGGGAATAAAAATGCTGAGTCTAATTGGCTTAATCGGCGGCTTATTTTTGCTCATAGTCTTGACTATCAGAGGCATGAATCTTTTTATTGCAGCCCCTCTATGTGCTCTAATTGTTGCGTTAACGAGTGGTTTACCTGTCTTTATCGGCGATACCAATTTTGTAGAAACCTATATGTCGGGTTTTTCTGGATTCGTAGCAAACTGGTTCTTCATGTTCTTATTGGGAAGCCTGTTCGGTAAATTCATGGAAGATACTGGCGCAGCTGATGCTGTGGCAAAGGCAATTATTGGGCGCTTGGGTAAACAACATGCGGTAGCCGCAGTGGTCATTGCCTGTGCAATCCTAACCTATGGTGGGGTGAGCGTTTTTGTCGTGGCATTCTCTGTTTACCCCATGGCTTTGAGTCTGTTTAAAGACGCCAACTTACCAAGACGATTCATTCCTGCGGCACTGGCTTTTGGCTCTGTTACGTTCACTATGACATCAGCAGGCTCACCCGAAATACAAAATTGGATCCCGATAAAATATTTAGGTACATCCCCTTTTGCTGCATGGGAAGTCAGTTTAGTGGTGGCAATTTTCATGGCGACATTGGGATTCTGGTGGATCAGAAGAATGATGAACAAAGCGTTAGCCGCCGGTGAACGATTTGAAAGCAAAGATCACGACCCTAAAATTTCAGAACGAGATTACCCTCATTGGGTCACAGGTTTAATCCCCTTGTTGGTGGTACTGGTTTTATCCTATACCTTCCATGAATCGTTACAACAAATGGCGCTGATCGTTGCGTTAGGTGGCGGAGTATTAACCTTGATGATAATCAATTTCAAATACTTCCATAACCTAACCGCAGCAGTTGGCGTGGGTACAACAGGTGCGCTTATCGCCATTGGTAACACCGCAGCAGTGGTTGGTTTCGGCACTATTGCTAAATCCACACAAGCGTTTCAAACAGCAGTGGAAGTCATGACTCAAATTCCAGGAAACGAATTAATAGGCGCAGCGATTGCGGTTAGTGTTATCGCAGGCTTAACCGGTTCGGCTTCAGGAGGACAAGCAATAGCGTTACCTTTAGTTGGGCCACACTACATGGATCAAGGTGTCGATCCTGAGCAGTTACATAGAATCGTTTCAATCTCTTCTGGTGCGTTGGATTCACTGCCCCATAACGGTTATGTTGTAACAACCATTCGAGGCATTTGTCATGAAACACATCAACGTGCTTATTGGGCAGTAGGTGCATTGACGGTGGTTATTCCACTGATTGGATTAAGTTTAGCCATCGCACTGTTTACTTTCTTTTAAATTTGTAAGTGGATATGAGGAGAATAGAGTTGAGATTACATCCTACCATCTGGCTAAAAGGCTGTTTTTTGCTGTTATGTTTAAGCATGCAATCGGCTTGTGCGAATACCCAAAGTAGCGCAGCCAATGTGGTCAGTTCTGCTGAGGTTGAACCTTTACCTTTGGTTCAAAAAAAGTCATTTACGACTAAAAACTTCCAGACATTTGGCGAAAAAAGTATTGAAACGGTCACTGTAGGTTGGGAAAGTTATGGCCGCCTGAACGCCAACAAAGACAACGTAATATTAATAACTCACTATTTTACCGGCAACTCCCATGCTGCCGGAAAGTATCAACACAGTGATAGCGCAGCGGGATATTGGGACGCCATCATTGGCCCAGGTAAAGCCATTGATACCAATCGTTTTTATGTTGTAAGTGTAGATAGCCTAGCCAATTTAGGTGCCCATGATCCCAATGTGATCACAACCGGCCCGGCCTCAATGAATCCAAAAACAGGTCAGCCATACGGTCTTGATTTCCCGGTAGTAACCATTCGTGATTTTGTAAACGTCCAGAAACAATTGCTAACGTCGTTGGGAATTTCAAAATTATATGCCGTAGTAGGTCCCTCTATGGGCTCAATGCAAGCTCTGGATTGGGCAGTTGCTTATCCTGACTGGGTAGAACGAATGATATCGGTTATCGGTGCAGGTGAAGCAGACGCATGGACATCGGCTAAACTCGAACATTGGTCGACACCCATCAAATTGGATAAAAACTGGCAGCAGGGAAATTATTATTCTGGCCTGCCGCCAACAGACGGATTAGTGGCCTCTTTAATGCTAATAACCCAAGATGCACTCTACCCTGATTTTTTTAATCAAGTTGGACAATCTATTGATTTTTCCCCATCCGAAGTAGCGCCACTTGAAGATATTCGACAATCACCAAGCATCGTTAATTGGTTGCGAGCAAGGGCTGAGGCACGGGCGGAGGCGATGGATGCAAACCACCTATTGTATTTAGTTCGAGCCTGTCAGTTGTACATTGCTGGCCACCAAGGTGATTTAAAGAATGCGCTAAAAAAAGTTAAGGCAAAAACCTTATTTTTACCGGCAGCCACAGATCTTTTATTGATGCCATATAATTTGCAGGCTACACATCAAATGCTATTGGATAATGGTAAAGACAGTCAGTTATCGATTTTGCCGGGAACCTTAGGGCACTTAGAAGGTGTCACAGGTATTACTAATCACGCCGCGCTAATCCAATCTTTTTTAAATAACTAGGTTAACAAGCATATGAGAAAATTACGTAATTTGGTTATCTGTATGGGATTAACCACTAGCCTGTCCATTAACGCCGTTGTTAATGCCGAGACTGTAGAATTGGATTTAGATATTGACGAGATCACTGTGTCAGGGCTATCTAGCGGTGGATATATGGCAAATCAGTTTCACATTGCTTATTCTGATTGGGTAAAAGGTGCCGCCATTATTGCAGCAGGCCCCTATTATTGCGCTCAAGGAAGTATCACTACCGCGCTATCTGAATGTGTTAACAAACAATCCGCAGAATTCTCGCTGGATGTATTAACAAACCAACTAAGCCAATATGCAGAACAAGGATTAATTGCCCCGTTATCTCATTTACAAGACAGTAAAGTTTGGTTACTACATGGCAAATTAGACGCAAAAATCTCGCCCCCAGTAGCCAATGCCCTTTATCAGCAATATCAAGGGTTAGTTAAAGACGAAAACCTAACTTATATAAAAGATAAACCTTTTGCCCATCACTTCCCTACCCTGGCAACGGGATCTTCTTGTGATAGCTCAGAATCGCCCTTTTTAGGAAATTGTAACTACGATGCAGCGGGTGAGTTGCTTAATTTTTTACACCCAGATTTAACGGCACCTTCAGCTGCATCTAGTGGCCAGATCAAACAAATTGACCAACATGAATTAGGCGGAGATCCTGCCGAAAGTATGGCCGAGAAAGGTTTTGTATATGTGCCTAAGAGCTGTGCACAAGGTGAAGAGTGTCAAGTGCATGTGAACTTTCACGGATGCAATCAAAATGCTCAAACTATTGGTCAAGATTATATCAAAAACAACGGTTTGAACCGTTGGGCTGATAATAATCAGTTAATCATTTTATATCCTCAAACCACTACATCAATGATGCTTCCAATGAACCCTCAAGGATGTTGGGATTGGTGGGGGTACACTGACAAAAATTATGCTACAGCCCAAGGAAAACAACTCCAAGCTGTAAAAAATATCGTGAAATCACTTGCCGTTCAATCGAAATCTAAAGGATAAAAAATGCAAAATAAAACCATATTAATCACCGGCGCTGCAAGTGGGATTGGCTTTGGTATAGGCCAATATTTAGGAAAAATGGGACATAAGATCATTGTTGCCGATATTAATGCCCAAGCCGCTCAAAATGCAGTTGATAAATTAGTTGCAGAGAATATTAATGCTCAGTCTGTTGAATTAGATGTGAGTGACGCCGCCCAGATAGAAGCGTTACCGGAAAAACTGTTGCCAGATACTGTCGATGTGCTGATCAACAACGCAGGCATCCAACATGTATCTCGTTTAGAAGATTTTCCCGCACAAAAATGGCAACAACTAATCAATATCATGCTTGTTGGCCCCGCACTATTAAGCAAAGCGTTTTTGCCCCATATGCGCGAACAAAATTACGGACGCATTATCAATGTTGGTTCCTTGCACTCGGTTGTCGCCTCCCCCTACAAATCCGCTTATGTCGCTGCCAAACACGGGTTATTGGGATTTGCTAAAACCTTAGCGCTAGAAACAGGTGATTGCGACGTGACGATCAACACCTTATGTCCAGGCTACGTTAAAACCCCTTTGGTCGAGCAACAAATTGCCGCCCAAGCAATAGAAAATGGTATCAGTGAAGAAGATGTTATCAATAAAATCATGCTTGAGCCTATGCCTAAAAAAGCCTTTATAGAAATTGAAGAACTGGCCAGCACAGCGGCTTTTCTAATCAGTGATGCCGCTAAAAATATGACCGCTCAAGCGCTAGTAATTGATGGAGGTTGGACCGCTCGGTAAACATTTATTGAGACAGTGTTAACTATCATGCTTGGTTTTCATTACTAAGCATGGTTATACTGAGTTTTTGAATTTAAATAGAAAGTTATGCCTTTTAAAACTATTGGTCTGATTGGAAAGCCTGCACATGAAGGTGCAAACAAGAGCCTTAACGCTATATTGCAATTCCTTAAACGAAAAGGATGTCGAATTCTTGTCGAAACAAAGGTTTCTGGCATGCTACAAGGAAATGGTTTTGAAACGGCTGAGTTAGAAAACATCGGCTTACAAGCAGATCTAGCCATTGTTGTGGGTGGTGATGGCAACATGTTAGGGGCTGCCAGAATACTGGCTAAACACGACGTAGCAGTGGTGGGTGTCAACCGTGGCAACCTTGGTTTCTTAACAGATATCCACCCAGACGATATAGATCGTCAGTTAACCTGTTTGTTCAATGGTGAGTTTGTCAGAGAACAGCGCTTTATTCTGCAAGTTGATGTATTTCGTGACGGTATACAACAAAGCTCCAATTCGGCTATTAATGAAGTCGTGCTGCATCACGGTAAAGTAGCCCATATGATGGAATTCGAAGTATACATTGACGATAACTTTGTTTTTAGTCAGCGCTCCGACGGACTCATTGTGGCCACACCCACAGGTTCCACAGCATACTCCCTGTCTGGTGGTGGCCCGATTCTAACGCCTAACTTAGATGCCTTAACATTGGTGCCAATGTTTCCCCACACCTTGAGTAGTAGACCAATAGTGGTAGATGCCAACAGTGTAGTGAGAATGAAAGTGTCTAATGATAACACCGATAATCTACAAGTAAGTTGTGACAGTCACATTGCACTCACTGTGTTTCCTGGTGATGAAATCCATATCAAAAAAAATCAAGACAGATTGTCTCTGATCCATCCAAAAGATTATAACTACTTCAACGTTCTTCGCACCAAACTAGGCTGGGGTTCGAAACTCTATTAACTTTTAGCGTGCAAATAGCAATTCTACTTTACAACTAGAAATTTATGTATATATTTACAGTTACTGTATGTATAACCATGTGTTTGTTTTTATGTTAATTCACTTATCTGTACAAAATTTAGCAGTCGTAAAGTCATTAGACGTCGATTTTAAGCAAGGTCTTAGCGTTATTACCGGTGAAACCGGGGCTGGTAAGTCTATTGCTATTGATGCCCTTGGGTTATGTTTAGGAAATCGTGCCGATGCTGGTATGGTGCGACCTAGTTGCGACAAAGCGGATGTTTGTGCAACCTTTGATATAACAAATCTTCCCAAAGTTAAATCTTGGCTAAATGAGAATGACTTAAGTGAGCAAGAAACATCGGAAAACGAACATCAAGAGCTAATGATTCGACGCGTAGTTTCCTCTGAAGGCCGTTCAAAAGCCTATGTAAATGGTTATCCCGTTCCGGCACAACAACTCAGAAGTTTAGGCTTACAATTAATTAGCATTCATGGTCAACATGCCCATCAATTATTGCTTAAATCTGAAATTCAGAAGCAATTGGTCGATAATTTTGCAGAACATGGCAATTTAGTCAGTGATGTTAAGCAGCAATATGAATTACTTAACACTGCCCAGAAGCAAATGGCCGTGCTATTGGCTGGTACGCAAAAACGTTCAGATCGTCGAAATTTACTGCAATATCAGGTGCAAGAATTAGATGAATTCAATATCGCTGAAAATGAATTTATTGAACTGGAATTAGAGCATAAAAAATTAAGTAACAGCCAAGCTTTGTTAGAACAATCACAGAAGAGCTTTTATCAACTATATGATGCTGATGAAGGCAGCGCTTTAAATGCAGTGCAAAGTAGTATTGATATGCTCGGAGAATTGCAAGAGCATGATCCTGAATTAGCGCCTATCGTTACCATATTAAACGAAGCACTCATTAATATTGATGAAGCCTCTAGCCAATTGCGCGCCTATACTGACCGCTTAGAAATTGATCCCATGAGGATGCAACAAATTGAACAACGTTACTCTCAAGCGTTAGATTTGGCTAGAAAGCACGGTGTGCGTCCTGAAGGACTGTTTGAGCATCATCAACAATTGTCTACTGAGTTAGCCGAATTAGATAATCAAGACGAGTCTCTGGAGGAATTACAGGGCAAACTCACGGTATTACAACAAAATTATATCAGTGCAGCAGAAAAACTAAGCGCCAGTAGAAGCAAGGCAGGCAATAAATTAGCAAAATTGGTCGAACAACATATTCAAGAGATGAATATGTCGCAGGCAAAATTCTCAGTGTGCGTAGAATTTGATGCCGAACTTGCTCCCTCCCCCTCAGGTTTAGACAAAGTGAAGTTTTTAATTTCCACAAACTTAGGCATTAAAGCGGATACTTTAGAAAAAGTAGTCTCCGGTGGTGAACTTTCTAGAGTTGGTCTTGCCTTACAAGTGATTAGTGCCAAAGGTAACTTAATTCCAACTATGATTTTTGACGAAGTGGATACAGGTATCAGTGGACCCACGGCATCTGTAGTTGGAAAGTTATTGCGGAAACTCGGTCAAACAAGCCAAGTCATTTGTGTAACCCATTTACCGCAAGTAGCAGCAAGTGGTCATCAGCAAATGTTTGTGACTAAGTTTTCAGATAAAAAAACCACTGAAACACACATGATTTGTTTACAAGAAAATGAACGAATTGAGGAATTAGCTCGCCTACTAGCTGGGGACACTTTGACCAATTCAGCTATTGCTAATGCAAAAGAATTACTCAGCAGTTATCATTAGTCTCGATTAATTATTGATTGCAGACCTAATGCTGAGTTAGCATGCGTGTCCAGAAATAAGCTGGCTCATTGGGCTAAGCTAGATTAATTATTTAACTTAAATGAAAGAATGAATGAAGTATAAAAGTATAATAGCGGCTGTTGTAACAACATTATTGTTGTCTGGCTGCACAGATTGGATATACCGTATTGACGTTCCCCAAGGGAATTTCCTACAGGAAAAAAGCGTTAAACAACTGCGTGTTGAAATGACCAAAGAACAGGTTATTTACGTACTAGGGCGTCCAGTGGTTCAGGATTCTTTCGACCACGATACTTGGTATTACATATACGAGATGAAACGCGGTATGAGCAAGCGAGGTGAAGACTTTCGCAAAGAGTTAATCATTCATTTTGAAGATGAAAAAGTGGCTAGCGTAACTGGTGACTTTGAGCTTTCCGAAGATTTTAATACACCGCTAGATCAATAGTTCTTCTCTAATTTATCGAATCTTTTCCCCGCCTGACATATTTAATGGAAGGTGGGAAAATCGATGATTTCTGCCATCACTGTGCTGCAATCTAATTGTTAGTTAACCTATCTTATTGATAATTCATAATATCCCACCATTACCCTAGCCCAAAACGCGATTAACGGGTTAAAACGGTGCTTCGCGATTTAAATCAACAAACCCCATCAAAATAAAGTTATTTGTGGCATAATCCTGCGCAAAATTTATATGTCTTTAATCTATAGGAATTGCCAACGTGTTAGCTACTGCCAATATCACCATCCAATTTGGTGCCAAGCCTCTTTTTGAAAATGTGTCCGTCAAATTTGGAGAGGGAAATCGTTACGGTCTTATCGGAGCTAACGGTTGCGGTAAATCCACGTTCATGAAAATTCTAGGTAATGATTTAGAGCCATCTTCAGGTAACGTTACAAAAGATCCTAATGAAAGAATTGGTAAGCTTAAACAAGATCAATTCGCCTTTGAAAAATATTCAGTAATCGATACTGTTATTATGGGCCATGAAGAGCTGTGGAAAGTCAAAGAAGAACGAGATGCGATTTATGCTAATCCGGAAATGACAGAAGAAGATGGTATCAGAGCAGCCGAACTGGAATCTGAATTTGCCGAAATGGATGGATACACTGCTGAGTCTCGCGCGGCTGAATTGCTTACCGGTGTGGGAATAGAAGAAGCTTTACATTACGGTCCAATGAGCGAAGTAGCACCAGGTTGGAAATTACGGGTGTTGTTAACCCAAGTTTTATTCGCAGACCCGGATATTATGCTGTTAGACGAACCCACCAACAACTTGGATATTGATACTATTCGTTGGTTGGAAGATACACTTAATTCACGTAACTGTACGATGATTATTATTTCTCACGATCGTCACTTCTTAAACAGTGTTTGCACCCATATGGCTGACCTCGATTATGGTGAGTTACGACTTTTCCCTGGCAACTATGATGAGTACATGACCGCTGCTACTCAATCCAGAGAACGTTTACTGTCTGACAACGCCAAGAAAAAAGCACAAATTGCAGAGCTAAAAACCTTTGTCAGTCGCTTCTCAGCTAATGCGTCAAAATCTAAGCAAGCTACATCTCGTGCCAAGCAAATAGACAAAATCCAACTGGATGAAGTAAAACCTTCTAGTCGTCAAAATCCATTTATTCGTTTTGAACAAGATAAAAAGCTGCATCGATTAGCCCTAGAAGTAGAAGGTTTGAGTAAATCCTTTGAAACTCCCCTATTCTCTAATCTGGATTTAATGATCGAGGTAGGCGAACGGGTTGCGATCATTGGTCCCAATGGCGCAGGTAAAACAACCTTAATGCGTTGTTTATATGGAGACATTGCAGCCGACAGCGGGAATGTAAAATGGTCTGAAAACGCATCTATAGGCTATTACGCGCAAGACCACGCTCATGATTTCGAAGAAGACAAAACCTTATTAGATTGGATGTATCAGTGGGGTAAAGAAGGCGATGATGAACAGGTTATTAGAGGAACACTAGGCAGACTATTGTTTTCTCAAAAAGAAATTGATAAATCAGTTAAAGTCATATCTGGTGGTGAGCAAGGTCGAATGATTTTCGGCAAGCTTATTTTGCAGAAAAATAACGTATTACTAATGGACGAACCAACCAATCACTTAGATATGGAGTCCATAGAATCGTTAAACTTAGCCCTTGAAAACTACCCAGGCACACTGTTGTTTGTTAGCCATGACCGTGAATTTGTATCTTCATTGGCAACCCGGATTTTAGAGATTACTGAAGATGGGATAATCGACTTCAAAGGCAACTACGAAGATTATCTAAGCAGTAAAAAGCTCGTTTAAACAAACTAATTTAAATAACCTGTGGGCGGTATCAGTATGCAAAATAAAGCTAAAAACATCGGCGTTTTTGTTGATGTGCAAAATGTTTACTACACCTGCCGACAGGCTTATCAAAAACAGTTTAATTATCGCCAGCTTTGGCAACAACTTTCAGAACACGGCAATATAGTTGTAGCCAACGCTTATGCGATAGCCCGCCAAGATGACCAACAAATTAAATTCCAAGATGCCCTTCGGCATATTGGTTTTGAGGTTAAACTAAAACCCTTTATTCAACGCAGTGATGGTACCGCCAAAGGTGATTGGGACGTCGGTATTACCGTTGATATGATCGACCAGTCAGCGCATTTAGACGAAGTTATTTTACTCAGTGGGGATGGCGATTTCGCGGTACTGATGGGCTACATTAAAACTAAGTTTGGCGTTTCTACACAGGTTTATAGCGTGCCTAAATTAACCGCCAAAACATTGAGTGATTGTGTCGATGTGTATCATTCAATTGAGGCTAATTCTCCGTTACTCAAATAAATAAATATCAATCACAATTAATACTGTCCAAACATACAGTAGTTTGTTATATTTAATTTCGACGGCACAAAACCTACTGAAATTTGAGGATATATTATGGCGATTATTGTGAAATATGTTGTTGAGCGAAATGGAGAAGAGAAACTTGTGACTTCAGACAAAAAAGCCGCTGACCAATATGACAAAATGCTTGATGTAGCGGATAACCTAAGTACCTACATTCAGGCTAAAGGTATTAAATTACCTAATGATGTATCTGAAGAACTCACCATCATGCTGTCTAAAAACAAAGACGTGATAGCGAAGTTATTTAAAGGTACTGATGCAGATTCAATTTTAGAGCAAGAAAAAGCAGAAGTGGTAAAAATGGATAAGAAGAAAGCGTAAGCAACACACTACCCGAAATTATCGTAAAGCCCCTAAATTATCCGAATGCTAAAAAACACGCTTACACTTTTGTGTAAGCGTTTCTTGCACTCCCTCGAAACAATGTATCCATCAAACTCTAGGTTCGGACTAAACCTGTATGCAAAAAACTATAACAATTCCGCCACTCTATCATTGAATAAATACAAGCTATAGACTAATATTTGTACACAATCATTCTGGTTTATATTCCATAGGTCAATAAGTAACTCAGAAGTGCGAAAAAACTGTATCGTGTCATTATTTTAGTATCAGTATTTGGCAAAATTGAAATTGATCAGAAGGATCTGGACTTTGAAGCTCAATAACCTGTTTATTGCCATTAGTGTAATCATTCTTTCTGTTGGATCTGTACTGTATGCTCCTCCATTTGATGCGCAACATCCTAGTTTCATCGCAGTAATACCTCCTGTACTTGCTATTTTGTTTTCATTTATTTTTCGTCAGGTTATCGTCTCGATGATTATGGGTATATGGTTTGGGGCTTGGGTAATTAATGGCGCAGATATCAATGCAGTAATTACCAGTTTATTTGACGTTCCCGCCAAGTATGCAGTATCAGTATTAGTTGATAGTGAACACATTATGTTGATCCTTTTATCTGTGTTTATTGGTGGCTTGATGGCCGTTATTTATCGCAATGGCGGAATGCTGGGATTAGTGAATATAATTTCAAAAAGGGCCAATACGCGCAAAAAAGCACAATTAAGTGCTGCGTTTATAGGCATTTTGATATTTTTTGACGATTACTCCAACACGCTATTAACCGGTAATACGATGCGACCATTAATGGATAGATTAAGGGTATCGCGAGAGAAATTGGCTTATATCGTAGATTCAACTGCCGCGCCAATTACTTCAATTGCCGTTATTTCGTTATGGGTAGGATTTCAAGTTGGACTCATAGAAACTGCAACAAAATCTATCACTGAATTAGAAAGTCCATTTATGCTGTTTATCCATTCGATTGCATACAGTTTTTACCCAATTTTAGCACTTTTTTTTGTTTTTATTGTCGCTTCAACAGGCAGAGATTTTGGTCCTATGTTAGAAGCAGAAAAAAGTGCGTTGAAGACACTAAATGAAGAAAATAAAATTGATAGCCCGCAAAATAGCATTAAAATCTCTTCTGCCTATAACGCAACTATTCCTATATTCGTTTTAGTTTCCAGTATGCTAACCGGGCTATATATTACTGGCGACGGTAACACGCTATTTTCGATAATAAGTTCTGCTGATCCGTTTAAATCACTTTTAATCGCTGGTTTTGTGGGCTCGATTGTTGCCATAGTCATGTCAGTTAGTCGTAAACTGATGTCCCTTAATCACGCCATAGAAACCTGGGGTGAAGGAGTCAGCTCAATTACCAGTGCTGTTATTATTCTCGTTTTAAGTTGGTCATTGGCGCAGTTAACTCAAGAGATGAACACAGCGCAATATATAATCACTCAACTAGGTGATTCAGTTTACGCGCCAGTCTTTCCGGCAATTGTGTTTGTATTGTCAGCAATCATAGCATTAGGTACAGGATCATCATGGGGAACCATGGCAATCCTAGTGCCATTAGTTATACCTTTAAGTTGGAAAATAATTAATCAAGACATAGATATTCCAGCTGCTGCTAATATGCACATATTTTATTCGTCAATATCAGCAGTTTTAGCTGGTTCAGTCTGGGGCGATCATTGCTCGCCGATTTCAGATACCACGGTCTTATCTTCTATGGCATCAAAATGCGATCATATTCAACACGTTCGCACCCAAATGCCTTATGCACTGCTTGTCGGGTTTGTCGCAGTAATGTTAGGCACCTTACCTGCTGGCTTTGGCTTCCCATGGTGGCTTGGTTTGCTCGGCGGTGCTGCATGTTTAATAGTTACAATGCGAATCATTGGTAAACGAAGCTAATCAAATTATCTGACTTATTATTCGTTTGCCTGCAAATCAATTGCAACCTTAATCCGATCTATAAATTCAAAGCGTTTCCGATTCAAATCGGCATCGCTAGCTGTTGGCCAATTACCATTGAAGGCAATCACAAGATTTCTATTTGGATCAATAAATATAGTTTGCCCAAATATACCTCGAGCAGTATAACTTCCGTCATTGAATGTCCACCATTGATACCCATAGCCTCTGTCGGGAAATCCATAGTCAACTTGTTTAATTGTCGCTTTTGCTACCCAATCATCAGGAAAAACCGACTCCCCTTCTATTTGCCCATTTTCCAACATAAACAAACCATAGCGGGCAAAATCACGTAAGCTAGCTTGAATACAACATCCTGATATTTCGTTACCATCAGAACCCAAAATCCAAGTCGCTTTTTGTGCCATCCCAAAGGGCTGCCAAATTTTTTCAGTCAAATATTCGCTAATATTACGCCCAGTTGCTCGTTCAACTAAAATACCAATTAGGTTGGTTTCCCCTGTAGAGTATTGCCATTTTTCACCCGGTGGGTAGGCTCTAGATAAACCACGCATGTAACTCACTATCGTGGGCAAGCCATCTTCTGCTTTATGATTGTTGAACATGGCTACATCTGAATTTGGATCAGTGTAATCTTCATTCCATGCAACACCAGAGGTCATGGTAAGTAATTGTTCAATGGTTACATTATCGTAAACAGAGTCTTTTAAGCCGGTAACATATTCAGAAACATTGTCGTTAAGACTGCTTATGTGGCCTTCTTTTAAGGCAATACCAACAAGACTTGAAGTGAATGATTTAGCCATTGAAAAGCTAGTCCACCTGGAGTCAGCTGAATGTCCGAGACTATATTTTTCAAACCTGATTTTGCCTTTATGCAGTATTAAACCACCAGCTAAACGCTGCTCCTCAAAAAAACCATCGATATCTTCATTTAGTATCAATTCCTCGCCGATAGGCAACTCTTTTACTTTGCTACTTGGCAGCATTTCGCGAGACTTAACGAGAAGAGAAAACTGATCCATAACTTGGAAAGCAGCATCACGCTGACTTTGACTCCAAAAAAGAACATCAAGAGCTTCAGGTGGATCTAAAATAAGCGAACGCCATTTAGGACCAACCCACCACCACCCTAAGGCGGAAAAAATCAACAATGCTGTTAGCGCACGACCCATCCATTTCAACGTTTTATTCATATTATTTTCTTTCCATGATTATCTAAATACGTACACAAGCTAATATTTTTAAATTTTAACACCTTGATAGTTTTATCATTATTCCTGTAACTGGGCAAACGCACGTACCAAAAAGGTCAGCGCCTTCCACATAACGAAGAAATGGAGAATCAAGATAGGTTCCGGTATTTGAACACATATCAATTTTACCTATTTGAAATATGGTGCCCTCTTCATAGTATGACGTAGATGCTTCTCGGCTCAGATAGTCACAAATTATAGGGCAGGTAACCCCTTGTACGTGACCAATCCATCTTCGACGGTATGACTGAGATCTATTAATTTGCTCATTTTATCGTCTCTCTTCATTATTTTTTTGTAAAAACCAAAAAAGCCAGTTGGGTCAGCAACTGGCTTAAAGAATTAACGTATAAAGAGCACTAGATATAAACTATTTACCACTTTTCAAATGGTCTGCTACTAAAAATGCCATTTCTAACACTTGGTCAGCATTCAAACGCGGATCACATTGGGTTTTATAAGCCTGGGCAAGATCGTCATCACTGATTTGATACGCGCCACCAGTACATTCCGTCACATGCTGGCCAGTCATTTCTAAATGAATACCACCTGGATGTGTACCTTCAGCACGATGAGCAGCAAAGAACTGCTGAATTTCGCTTAAGATGTCATCAAAGTTTCTAGTTTTATAACCACTAGATGCTTTTTTGGTATTGCCATGCATTGGATCTGAACTCCACACGACTTTTCGTCCTTCCGCTTTTACTCGGCGCAGTAATTTTGGCAAATTTTGCTCAAGCTTATCTGCCCCCATGCGCGTAATGAACGTCAAACGACCAGCGCTATTATCTGGGTTCAAGGTGTCGATTAATCTCATCAATTCGTCTTCTTGAATTGTTGGACCAATTTTAACCCCAATAGGATTATGTATGCCGCGGAAGAACTCAATATGGGCGTGATCCAATTGACGGGTACGCTCACCAATCCACACCATGTGTGCAGAGCAGTTGTAAGGTTTACCTGTCAATGTATCAATGCGGGTTAACGCTTGTTCGTAATTTAGTAGCAAGGCTTCATGGGAAGTAAATAAATTAGTTTCATGCAAAGTTGCGTTATTCACATGATTAATACCAATCACATCCATAAATTCCAATGCATCTTGCAAGCGGTTGGTGACGTCTTGATAACGATCACGTAACGGATTGTTCTCAAGAAAGGTCATATTCCAACGATTCACCTGATGCAAATCCGCTAAACCACCTTGGGCAAATGCGCGCAATAAGTTTAAGGTTGAAGCGCCTCTATGGTATGCCTCTAACATCCGATTAGGATCAGGCATTCTAGACTGCTCAGTAAATTCAAAGCTATTGATGATATCACCACGATAACTCGGTAAAGAAACACCATTAATCGTTTCTAAATCAGAGGAGCGTGGCTTTGCATACTGCCCTGCCATTCTCGCAACTTTTGTTACTGGGCATTTTCCAGCAAAGGTTAAAACAATTGCCATTTGCAGAATAACTTTAAAGGTATCTCTTATTTTAGGCGCATTAAATTCGTCGAAAGATTCCGCACAATCACCACCCTGTAGTAAGAAACCTTTGCCTTCGGCTACATCACCAAGTTGTTTGTATAGTTGCCTTGTTTCTTCAGCAAAAACCAGCGGAGGATAACTATGAAGTTTGCTCTCTACTTCTTTTAATAAAGCTTGATCTTGATAAGTAGGTTGTTGCTGGATAGGTTTAGATCTCCAGCTATCCGGTTGCCATTGGCTCACACGCATTCCTTAAATACAGTCAAAAAAAGCAGGCTATACCTGCTAAATAAAAATTACGGGGAAATTACCCTAAAACGCCTTTATAGTACAATGTCAATACGCGCTAATCTATTCAACTATGGACTATAACATCGATTTAAATTATCATAGACAATATAGACAATGAGATGGGAATAAATTCAAACGTACTTACGATTGTTAATCATCTAGAACAATCAGAGCAGATATATGCTCGATAAGACCATCGGCTGATGCCTCGATTAAATCAAGAACATACTCAAAGCCTTTCTTACCGCCATAATAAGGATCTGGGATTTCCTGTTCCTCTAACCCAGAAAAAGACATAAACAACTTTATTTTATCTTGATACTCTTCTGGGCATTCACTTTGCAAACCACGAAGATTCATTTCATCCATGGCGATCAGAATATCGAAGTCACTAAAATCTTGTTTGGTGATTTTGCGACAATTTATCCCTGAAAAATCATAACCTCGGGCTTCCCCCACGGCAACAGAACGCTCATCGGGTTCCGCGCCAGTATGATATCCTTGGGTTCCCGCTGAATCTATTTTCAACAGCAAACCTTTTTCATGGGCTTTTTTCCTAAATACTGCTTCTGCGCTAGGAGAACGACAAATATTGCCCAAACATACAAACAATACAGAGCGAATTGTTACAGCCATTCGAGTTGTTTCCTATTCCTGATTCTCTTATGCTTAAGAGTCTATTCTATCTAGCTAAAAAAGCGCGTCTAGCGTTAAATTCATTTCAAAGGAAAAAAATGTCAGAAAAACGTGTACTCATGTTGAGCAGTTCAAAAGTTGGCAATGAAGAATACCTAGCTAACCCCAGAAAAATGATATTGCCGTTTTTAGATAAGGTTAAAACTGCGATTTTCATCCCCTATGCAGGCGTCACTATGTCATGGGATGACTACACTGAAAAAGTGCAACAGGCGTTACCAGAGATACGTATTACTGGTATCCACACATTGCCAAATGCAGCCGATGCAATCAATAACGCCCAAGCAATTATTGTCGGTGGAGGCAATACCTTTAACTTGCTTTATCAATTGCAGAGCAATGACATAATAAAAAGTATCCAAAATAAAGTGAATTCTGGTACCCCTTATATCGGTTGGAGTGCAGGTTCAAATATTTGTGGTTTGAGTATTAAAACCACGAACGACATGCCAATCATTCAGCCTGAATCATTTTCTGCTTTAGCCTTTGTTCCGGTACAAATTAATCCCCATTATAGCGATTATCAGCCACCTGGTCACAATGGTGAAACAAGGGCTCAACGGATTGCTGAATTTTGTGTATTGAACCCAGACACCCATGTAATTGGGATAAGAGAAGGAAGTGGTTTGCTGCTCCAGGGCGATACATTTACGCTAATTGGTGAACTCGACGGTGTTATCTTTAAAGGGAATCAACAACAAACCATAGCTGCTAATACAGCTCTAAATAACTTATTGAAATAACCTATCAATCGACAAATACTCTGCAGCTTGTTCGGTGTTTTTTAGCTTAGGCACAACACCGAGACAAGGTGCGGGGATCAATTGCTTTAAGCTCTCAATATTGTCCTGTAAATACAACATCTGCTCATCAATCTGATTAGCTACCCAACCGATAACCTCTAGACCATCAGCGCAGATAGCTTGATAGGTGAGTAATGCGTGATTCAAACAGCCCAACTTCATACCAACCACCAACACCACAGGTATTTTTTGTTGGATCGCAAAATCTGATAAGAATGCCCCTTCGCCTAATGGCAAACGCCACCCACCCGCTCCTTCGGTTAGCAGTAAATCAGCATTTGCAGAGAGTAAATCTGTATAGGCTGAGGTTATTTGTTGTAAATCGAGGGTCACTCCCATGCGCTGAGCGGCTAAATGGGGTGCGACAGGATCAGCAAACGCGATGGGATTAATTTTTTCATAGGGTAATTGCAATGTGCTAACACGCTGCAGGGCCACTGCATCATCGTTTCTAAGACCTTCCGCGGTTTCAAAACAGCCGGCAGAAACCGGTTTAAAACCTATGGTGGAAAGCCCTCTTTTTGCCGCAAGCTGCAAAATGGCTGAGCCAATAACGGTTTTTCCTGCATTGGTATCAGTACCTGCAATAAAAATAGAGTTGATCATATATCTTTGCTCAAAATCAAAAAACTAACTTGGTAAGACAAGGGTAACTGGTCTTCAACGGCAAAACGTTGCTTATAAATCCGTTCAAATTCAGCTAAAGACTGTCGACTCAGTTTTGAGTGGTTACCGGTTTGAGGCACAACATTTGCGCCAATATGGCGAATACTATTTAACACGCTAATCGCGTTAGGGTGCCAGGTAGTATAGGTTTTTTGCTGCTCAAGCACTTTAAACCCGCACTGTTGTGCTGCTTTTACCAATTCGCGATGGGGAATGAATTGGTTGACTCTAGGGACTGAATCGATTTCCCCCCAAGTTACCTGTAATTCTGACATCGAACCTTCGCTCAGCAACGCTAAGACGGCGCGGCCATCATCGGTTAAGACCCGATTCGCCTCCGCTAAACTCTGCTGAATTGGCGTACACCACTGTAATGCCATACAAGAAAAAATCGAATCAAAAGACTTATCTGGAAATGGCAAAGATTCCGCGTCTGCTATGTGGAAGTCAATGAATCCTTTAATGTCGTCAGTTGGATTAAGTTTTTTCGCCTGCTCAATCATGCCCGCTGCTAAGTCTATGCCGCAGACATGTTGAAATTTGTCCACCAGCATTCGGGTTAAACGAGCGGTCCCACAACCAATATCCAACAATTTTCCGAGTGTATTAGCTTGCACCAACTGAATTGCATCAAAACCAATATCTAATTGCACTTGTGCGACATCATCATAACGATATGCTGATTGACTAAACTGGTAGGCTATTCTGCGCTTTTTATCCACAACGGTGTCAATCATGGGTTAATACCTGATAACGCTTAAGCACTATTACTAAAGCATCAACAAATGCATCTATGTCAGTGTGTTTATGACTGGCTGATAAGGTAATTCGTAGCCTGTCAGTTCCCTTAGGAACAGTGGGATAACGTATGGCTGTGACCCAAAGCCCAAGCTGCTTCAAATCCTCACTAATTTTCACACACTTAACTGGGTCGCCAATAACAATAGGTTGGATGGCAGTTTGTGAATCAGTTATCGGCACACCCGTTTGCAAGCATAACTGTCTAAACTGAGCAATTCGTTGGGTTAACGTTCGCTGCTTGACACCATCCGCTAACGATTGAAAACTCGCATAGGTTGCCATCGCCATAGCAGGAGGCATTGCGGTGCTATATACATAATGCTTGGCAAAGTTAACCAAGTAGTCGATAAGCACTTGCGAGCCTGCGACAAAAGCACCAGAGGTGCCAATTCCTTTGCCAAAAGTCCCCATTAATATCGGCACCTGAGATTGACTTAGATTCAATTGTTCAGCGCTGCCTAAGCCGGTTTTACCCAATACTCCCATGCCATGCGCATCATCTACCATTAACCAAGCATCATATTGCTGAGCCACTTTGTGCAGTTCATCTAAACGTCCCAAATCACCGTCCATACTAAATACCCCTTCGGTGGCAATAAGGTAATCCTGAATGTTAGCTTGAGACTGTTGCTGTGCTTGTCGGTTACTCGAAGCGAATAACGTTGTCAGATGATCAATATCATTATGCCGAAAGCGCTTGTATGTGCCGTCACAATGTTTTGCCGCTTCCACAAATGATGCATGCATTAACTTATCCGACAAAATACACAAATTCGGGTTTGCTAATGCCTGACAAATAGCTTGGTTGGCGGCAAAGCCAGAATTAAATAATAAAGCGGCTTCACGCTTTAAACCACTGGCCAAAAACTCTTCCAATTGCTGATGCGCACGAGTATGGCCGGTAACAAGTGGCGAAGCCCCACTGCCCACACCATAGCTGGAAATGCCTTCCACCCAAGCCTGCATAACAGCAATATCTTGACGTTGTCCTAGATAGTCATTGCCGGAGAAACTCAAAAAGTGCTGCCCATCAACCTCAATCATTGTGCCAGCAGAAGAATCGATTATCCGCCGTTGACGCAACAAACCTTCACGTTTACGTGCATTCAGAGCCGCTTGTAAATAAGCAAAAGCCACTGACTAATTAGTCGTCTCAGGCACAGCGACGACAGGTTTACTGGCATCGTAGAATAATTCATTTCCAGCTTGCTCTGACTCACCCGCCTGAATCTCTTCCATTAAAGCGGCTTCATGGGCTTCATCAGAATACTCACGGGTTTGTTTAGAGTTGATTCCCAATTTTTTGAATAGCATGACATCTTCATGGGTCTCTGGATTAGAGGTGGTTAACAATTTACAACCGTAAAAAATTGAATTTGCGCCAGCCATAAAACACATGGCTTGCATTTGTTCATTCATAGCCTCACGCCCCGCCGACAAACGAACAAAAGACTTAGGCATTAAAATACGGGCGACAGCAATAGTACGAATAAATTCGAAAGAATCTAAATCTTCCACATCATCCAATGGTGTACCTTTTACTTTCACCAACATATTGATCGGCACACTTTCTGGGTGATGTTCTAAATTGGCCAATTGCATCAACAAACCAGAGCGGTCATCGGCCTCTTCACCCATGCCGACGATACCACCAGAACAGACATGCATACCGGCATCACGCACATTTTGCAGTGTATCTAAACGATCTTGATAGGTACGGGTTGTAATGATATCACCATAATATTCGGGTGACGTATCCAAGTTGTGATTGTAATAATCTAATCCAGCTTGCTTTAGTGCTATCGCCTGATCACGGGTTAACATACCCAAGGTCATACAAGTCTCTAGGCCAAGCTTTTTAACTTCTTTGACCATTTCCAAAACATATGGCATATCACGCTCTTTTGGATTTCTCCAAGCCGCCCCCATACAAAAACGCGTTGACCCTGTTGCCACAGCCTCTTTGGCCCGCTGAATAACTTTTTCAATTTCCAAAAGGCGTTCTTTTTCTAGGCCAGTATCGTAACGCGCACTTTGCGGGCAATATTTGCAGTCTTCCGGACAAGCCCCAGTTTTAATCGACAATAATGTGCTGACCTGCACATAATTAGGATCAAAATGTTGGCGATGAATACATTGGGCCTGGAAAAGCAAATCATTAAAAGGCATAGCGAATAATGCATTCACTTCGTCTAATGTCCAGTCGTGTCTTATCTGTGCTGCACCTGAAAAATCTGCTGGGAACGCCATATTTGGTCCTTTACTATCGAATTATGTTGGCTTAGTCTAAGGCCGACTTAAACATTGTCAACTCTTACCAGATACTTTGATTTACAAGTGAGTATTATTTGAACAAATCTAACCTAACTGATATCGAATTTGACCAAAAACATATTTGGCATCCATACACATCTGCGATTAACCCTCTTCCTTGTTATGAAGTTGAATCAGCAGAAGGGGTTTTCCTGAAACTGAAAGATGGCGAACGTTTAGTCGATGGCATGTCATCTTGGTGGGCAACCATTCATGGCTACAATCATCCAGAGCTAAATAAAGCGGCCAATAAACAGTTAGAAAAAATGTCTCATGTGATGTTTGGCGGAATCACTCATAAACCCGCTATCGATCTTTGCAGAACACTAGTGGATATTACACCTGAAGGCTTGGAGCGTGTGTTTTTAGCTGATTCTGGCTCAGTTTCGGTAGAAGTCGCAATGAAAATGGCATTGCAATATTGGGCGTGCCAAGGTGCTCCAGAGAAACACCGTTTTATATCCCCTCGCAATGGTTACCATGGTGATACCTTTGCGGCTATGTCGGTATGTGACCCGGTAAACGGTATGCACAGTTTATTTAACCAAGTGTTATCTTCACAAATATTTGCCCCAGCACCACAAACTCAATTTGATCAAACTTGGAATGAAGATGATATCGGACCCCTTGAGGATTTGATTCTTACCCACAAAAACGAAGTCGCAGCACTTATTATCGAACCAATAGTGCAAGGAGCCGGAGGTATGCGCATATACCACCCAGAATATCTTCATCGTTGTCGACAGTTATGTGACGAACACAACATTTTGTTAATTTGTGATGAGATTGCTACAGGGTTTGGTAGAACAGGTAAACTGTTTGCGTGCGAACATGCTGGTATAAGTCCAGATATCATGTGCGTAGGCAAAGCGTTAACCGGTGGTTATATGACACTTGCAGCAACGCTTTGCACAGAAGATGTTGCATTAGGGGTCTGTGCGTCTGAACCGGGCGTGTTTATGCACGGCCCTACGTACATGGGTAATCCGTTAGCTTGCGCGGTAGCTAATGCCAGTTTGGCTTTGTTGGCACAGAATAAGTGGCAAGCACAAGTCGAAAGAATTGAAAAACAACTGCAACATCAGTTGTTCCCCTTAAAAGACCATGTTGCTGTAGAAGACGTCAGAGTATTGGGCGCAATTGGTGTCGTTGAATGTAAAAAAGCAGTAAACGTTGCTGAGTTACAACGTGTTTTTGTTGATAACGGCGTTTGGATCCGACCATTTGGAAAACTCATTTACATTATGCCGCCGTTTATTATTAATCAGCAACAACTCACTCAACTGACCGCCGCTATTGCGATCAGTTTACAGACACTCAATTAGTGATATTTCAAAGATCAGATAAGATCCAAACTAATACCACTACGCTGATTGCCAATAAAATAACTACGTTTATACCAAAATAGTCATTTCGGCGGCGAGTTCTATATCGCCGCATGAAAAGTACAAACAGACTCATGAATGTGCATAGGCAAAGTAACATAATTAGATAAAGACTAAGAGACATAGCCCAATCTTGTCGACCAGATACTCCCCAATATTCTTGCACGCCAGATATCAATTCTGGCCGTGCATAATGGAAAACTATCAAAGAAGCGACAAATATCACCCAAGCAACAATATTCAATCCCAATACAATTTGGTAAAATTTATCGCGGCTTCGAGGCGTTTTTCGGCGGTTTTCGCCCTGCCAAGGGAATTGTTCAGACATATTCTCTATTTAGCGCCTATTTTTACTTGAGTCTGTCATTTAGCTAAGTAAGATTACACACCTTATTTATGCGACAGATTCTAGTGACATTTTAATTATCCAGCTTTAGTTACTGTAGAGCATTAATTTGGTTTCATCTAGGTTATTGTTTATCCTAGTCGTTTGTCTTATTTTAGTTTGTAATCAAAAATTTGCAGGTTAACCCTGCTGTAGTGGAGAATATCAATGGCGCATGCCCCAGTGGTTGACGTGTTAACTGGCAAGTACCCAATCGGGGAACAAGTAGTTTTAAAGGGATGGGTGAGAACCCGCAGAGATTCTAAAGCAGGATTATCTTTTATCAATTTGCATGATGGAAGTTGCTTTGACGCTATTCAGGTTATTGCACTGAATACAATGCAAAATTACAGCGATATCCAGCGTCTCACTACAGGTTGCTCAGTTGCAGTTACTGGCGAAGTGAAAGAATCACAAGGTAAAGGTCAGTCGTTAGAAATAGAAGCGACCCAAGTTGACATCTTAGGTTGGGTTGAAAACCCAGACACTTACCCAATGTCAGCAAAACGCCATAGTATTGAATACCTACGGGAACATGCGCACTTGCGTGCTAGAACCAATGTCATTGGTGCGGTAACCCGTGTTCGCAATTGTTTATCTCAAGCTATCCATCGCTTTTTCCACGAAAAAGGCTATTTTTGGATCAGCACTCCCATATTAACTGCCAGTGATACTGAAGGGGCTGGTGAGATGTTCAGGGTTTCGACCTTAGATATGATGAACATCCCTAAAACCGAACAAGGTGAAGTCGATTATTCACAAGATTTTTTCGGAAAAGAAACCTACTTAACAGTATCAGGTCAATTGAACGTTGAAACCTACTGTACAGCAATGTCCAAAGTGTACACTTTTGGGCCGACCTTTAGAGCTGAGAATTCAAACACAAGCCGCCACTTAGCGGAATTTTGGATGATCGAACCAGAAGTCGCCTTCGCAGAATTGTCTGACGTAGCGCAACTTGCCGAAGATCTTTTAAAATATGTGTTTAAAGCGGTATTGGAAGAACGTGCCGATGATATGGCTTTCTTTGCGCAGCATATCAATAAAGACGTTAAAGATAGAATGGAAAAAGTGATCGCCCAAGATTTCGTCAGAATGGATTACACCGATGCCATTGAAATACTCAAAAACTGCGGTAAAAAATTCGAATTCCCAGTTGATTGGGGTGTGGACTTGTCGTCAGAACATGAGCGTTACCTTGCAGAAGAGCATGTAGGTGCGCCGATTATTATGCAGAACTATCCAAAAGATATTAAAGCATTTTATATGCGCATTAATGACGATGGCAAAACAGTGGCAGCAATGGATGTATTGGCCCCGGGTATTGGTGAAATCATCGGCGGCTCTCAACGTGAAGAACGCCTAGACGTATTTGACCAACGACTTGAAGAAATGGGACTGGATAAAGAAGACTACGCTTGGTACCGAGACTTGCGTCGCTATGGCACAGTTCCACATTCTGGATTCGGCTTAGGCTTCGAACGCCTAGTTGCTTATGTCACAGGTATGCAGAATATTCGTGACGTAATCCCCTTCCCTCGCTCGCCAGGTAATGCAAATTATTAATCGATAAAGTTTATTTACTTTTCTCGCAGACAAAAGCCATCTTAAAGATGGCTTTTTTTTACTTATTTTTCCTAAAAAACAACTACATTTAGTGATAACGTTAGCCTTACCCACAACTAAGAAGTACGACTATGTCAAAAATACAAAAACACATGTTCGAGCAAGTTCGTACTTCTGTTCTGTTAAAACAAGCCTGCAAAAGTGCACTTGAATACCAGACAGATACAGATGAAAAAGCAATCTATCCAAGCAATAAGGATTTGGATCTGCTCAGCGCATTTGATGGCGACTTACCGGAAAATATTGGCGACGCAAACGCGCTGTTAAATTTACTCGCCAATCAAGGGGCACAAAATACCGTACGTTACTCAAATGGTCGTTATTATGGTTTTGTTAATGGTTCGGCACTGCCCATAGGTTTGGCGGCAAAATGGTTAGCTGATGTTTGGGATCAAAATGCAGCGCTATTTGTCATGTCACCAATAGCGGCAAAATTAGAGAGCGTTTGCCAACAATGGTTACAACAACTATTTCAACTACCAGAAAATACTGTGGCAGGGCTAGTTGGAGGGACTTCAGTTGCCAGTTTATGCGGTTTGGCGGCTGCCCGTTATCGTCAATTAACGCATTTAGGATGGGACATTGCACAACACGGACTTTTTGCAGCGCCTGCCCTTCGCATCATTTTAGCTAAACAAACCCACGGAACTGTGGTGAAAATGTTGAATCTATTAGGATTTGGTCAACAGCAAATTGAATGGGTTGAATGTGATGAACAAGGTCGCATGCGCGTTGATGCGATTCCTCCGCTTGATCATAGTTGTATTCTCGTTTTACAAGCTGGAAACGTTTGTAGCGGGGCTTTCGATGACTTCCAAACCATCATTCCTAAAGCCCAAGCCGCTAAAGCCTGGGTGCATGTTGATGGCGCTTTCGGCTTATGGGCGGCAGCATCCGCAAAGTTTAATGAACTAACCAAAGGCGTTAATCTGGCGAATTCATGGTCTGTTGATGGTCACAAAACCTTAAATGCGCCTTACGATTGTGGAATTATTTTATGTGCAGATCCCAAAGCGTTAACGCAGGCTCTGCATCAACAAGGTTCCTATATACAAACCAGTGAAAACCGCGACAATATGATTTTTACACCTGACATGTCTAGGCGTGCCCGTGGAATAGAATTATGGGCATGTTTGGCTTATTTGGGTAAAAACGGTATTGCAGAACTTGTTGAGTTATTACATCAACATGCCGTCTACTTCGCCAAAAATATTCTAATTGCGGGTTTTAAAGTACTTAACGATGTTGTATTTAATCAAGTTATAATCTGCGCTGATTCAGATGAAATTACGGTTAATACACTCAAAGCAATTCAAAACTCTGGTGTAACCTGGTGTGGTGGCGCGACATGGATGGGCCGAAAGGTGATTAGAATTAGTATATGCTCTTGGGCAACCACAGAGACTGAAATAGATAAAAGTATCGCGGTATTTTCTGAATGTTTGGATAAACACATACAACTGGCTAACGGTGTTTATAAATGAGTCAACACTTATCCGATCCTATCCACAGCGGGCAAACGGTCTGCCAACAATGTGATACATCAGTAGAAATACCTCGTTTAGCTCATCGCCAGAAAGCAAAATGCCCATGTTGTGGGCACGTATTGACGCAACACCTCGCAAGGGCCAATCAAAGAATAATCATGTTCGCCCTTAGCGCTTTAATTTTTTTACTGTTATCAATGCCATTTAACTTTCTTGGATTTAGCAGCAACGGGCAAAATCATGCAATTGGGATCATTTCCGGCTTAGAGGTATTAATCGTCAATGATTATATGTTTTTAGCGGTGATCCAATTGCTGTCTATTATCATCGTCCCCGCCATAGTATTGCTGGGTTTACTGCTAGTCGTTGTGCCATTGCCTGTAAATAAAAATCCAGCCACTTCAAAGACTATCTTAAATATCGTTTACGCCCTCATTCCATGGAGCATGGCAGAGATATTTTTGATTGGAGTACTCGTAAGTTTAATCAAAATCAGTTCTTTTGCAGATATCAGTATTGGCCTATCATTTTATGCTTACATCGGTTTCACC
Source organism: Aliiglaciecola lipolytica (assembly GCF_018860635.1). Taxonomy (GTDB): domain Bacteria; phylum Pseudomonadota; class Gammaproteobacteria; order Enterobacterales; family Alteromonadaceae; genus Aliiglaciecola; species Aliiglaciecola lipolytica_A. The sequence goes on along the minus strand of NZ_JAHKPT010000021.1, from coordinate 534,423 downwards.
TTATGCATGGTAGCCACATTGTTATCCATGGATAAACACCAACTTTATATCAACGCCACCCAAACCCAACACCGCCGTAAAAGACTTCCGAAGTCCGAAAGTATACAGCGTACTTGGGCGTTATTACTGACCTCGATATTGTTATATATTCCAGCTAACACTTTACCTATTATGCACACGGTATTTTTAGGTACCGATGAACCCAGCACCATACTGGGTGGGGTCATCTCCATGTGGCAGAACAAGTCGTATCCAATTGCGTTGGTCATTTTTATTGCCAGTATAGTTGTGCCCATAGGTAAGTTGGTAATATTAATCTGGCTTAACTATTGTGCGCAAAACGGTACAATCAAAAAACAAAACACCCGTATATTTTGGTACCGATTAACAGAGTTTATAGGTCGGTGGTCAATGGTTGATATATTCGCCGTTGCGATTTTGGTTAGTCTCATTCAACTAGGTAATACCATGAGTGTATTTCCTGGTCCTGCTGCAATGGCATTTTGTGGTGTGGTGATATTAACAATGCTAGCAGCGATGACTTTCGATCCTAGATTAATTTGGAGCAATTCGGACGCACAAGATGATAGACAATAAAAACCAACAAGTAAGCGCGCAAGAAGCAGATGTAGAGTCTAGTCGAATAATCTCAAAATTTTGGCTGATTCCATTAGTCGCCCTGTCTATTGGAATGTGGATGGTGTATCACCAGTGGGCAAATCAAGGCCCGTTAATTAACATTGAGTTTGTTTCAGCCTCTGGTATTGAAGCAGATCAAACAAAGATAAAAACCAAAGATGTCGAAATTGGTGTGGTTAAAAAGGTAGAACTAAAACCCGATTTAAGTGGCGTAATTGTAACCGCAAGAATGAGCCCAAGTGCCGAAATGCTGCTTGGAAAAGATAGTAAGTTTTGGCTGGTGAGGCCCCGTGTCTCTCTTAATGGTGTTTCTGGATTAACCACCCTATTTTCCGGCCCTTATATTACTTTGGAACCAAGCACCGAGGGCGAACTGTCTACTGAATTTATCGCATTTGAAAATCCCCCTGCCACAGCAGCTGGCACACCAGGATTACAGATAACCTTAAATAGTGACGAAGAACTATCCTTTAAAGCCGGTGATCCGATTATTTATAAAGGATTGAAAGTCGGTGAATTTGAAGACATGCATTTTGATGTAGATAGACGCATAGTTTCTTACAATGCCTTTATCCAAGCGCCTTACCACAAACTTATCACTGAAAATACCAAGTTTTGGAATGCCAGCGGTATGAGTCTTGATCTTGCCGCCAATGGGATAGAAATAAAAACAGGAAGTATCGAAACCATTCTCACTAACGGTGTCACATTTGGCATTCCTGAGGGTATGTCAACGGGCAAGCTAGTCACAACACAAGCGTCATTTGAAATATATAAAGACTATAAAAGCGCTTCAAACAAAAGATATAAACTGGGGGTTAATTTTGTATTGATGATCAAAGATAGTATTCGCGGATTAACTGTCGGCGCACCTGTAGAATACCGAGGTTTGCAAATTGGTAAAGTGATTGAAATTAACCTACCAGGCGCAGCGCAGAGTAAATTACTTGATGATGAATTTGCGATTCCAGTCCTGATCAACATCCAGCCAAGCAGAATGCAGCAACCCGATGACCACACGGGTGTAGAGATTGTTAGAACACAAACATTACGTGGAATAGAACAAGGTCTTAGAGCATCCCTTAAAATTGGTAATATTGTGACCGGCGGCTTGTACGTTGATTTACAGCATTATGAGGATGCTGAACCGGAACCTCTGAGTAAGTTTCTTGGCTACAATGTGATTCCTACAACATCAGGGGAATTTGCGCAAATCACTCAAAAAGTAAGTGGTGTTTTAGACAATATAAATGCCATTCCTTTTGCCCAAATGTCTGAAGATGCGAGTCAACTAATGCAAACCTTTAATGCCACAGCTGAGGCATTAAAAGAGACCGTTGACACCCTCGATAGCCTGCTGGTTGACGTGAAGGACCAACAAACAAGTCAGAATATTAATCAAGCTGCCGAATCGCTAACTAGCTTACTCAAAGATTACTCTGCAGGGTCTAGAACTAATCAAGAATTAATTTCGACAATGCAAAGGTTTCAAACGACCTTGCAGCAACTCACTCCATTATTGCAACAACTCAACCAAAAACCGAATAGTTTAATATTCAGCGACGCTACGCAGCCAGAAGTTGAACCCAAAGCGCAATCTTTAAATCAGGAAACCGACAATGACTAAGCCAACCTTTTACCTATTCGGGCTGACTCTGCTGCTAGCGGGTTGTGCGAGTGAAGTGAACACAAATGTGCACTATTATCTACTCGATAACGCAGCCTCTATTTCAATGCCAGATGATATTGCACAGCGCCCTACTACAGTAGCAATTCAGACTATTGAGTTGGCCGACTACCTCAAACAAGCCAGTTTGAATATGCAAATGGATAATCATCAAGTGTTCTACTCTAAACAACATTATTGGGCGCAACCATTACAAACGAGCATTCGTAATTCATTACTAAATGATCTCAATAAAACGTCGAAAACTGCCTACTTTGTTGATCCACAATTAGTTAATTTCAAACAAGCAGACTTAACATTAGGGTTAAAAATAAACCACTTTCTGCCTACATATGAATCAAAAGTGGTGTTAGCTGGACAGTATTGGATATATAATGATCAAAGCAACAGAAATTTAACTGACTCAATATATAACTTTAAGTACGAACTACCACTGGCAGAAAATGGTTATGGACATGCGGTGGGCAAACTACGAAATTTACTAGAACAGTTAAGCAAAGATATCGTAATAAACATGGAAAACGTTGAAATCTAATGATCAGAAAAATGACCAAGTGGATGCTGGCTTATCTTTATTTGGGTGTTGTTGGCGATAGAAATAGCGAATCTAATCAACAAATATTTGTCTCCAATCTTTTTTCCTGCATTGGCTATAGTCTCACTCTTGTTTTAGGTATTTCCGCCGCTTTCGGTGGCGAAATGGTGTTATCCATCTCTCTTTTTTCAGCCTGTTTTTTATTCTTTTTAAGTCACCAAATCCATCGTTTTAAACGAATCAAAAATACCTACAAAATATCTACCCGCATTATTTTTATATGTTTGTTATTTTTAATGCTTTATTTAGTTTACACCGGTGGCCATGCCAACACTGGACCATTATGGATTTATATTCTGCCTCCTGTAGCTTTCTTTTTTGGCGGTTTGCGTAAAGGCTTAGCCAACATTGGCCTATTTGTTATTTTGATTAGCATCATGTTGTTCTATCCAGGCGAAGTTTTATTAAATACATCCTACACCCACGAATTTAAGTCACGTTTAATTTATTCCTTTTTAACGGTTACTTTATTATTTGGCTTCTACGAATTTTCACGGCAAAAATTCATTACTTTTATGCAAAAATTAAGTGACCAATTCGAACAACAAGCAATGCAAGATCCCCTTACGTTGTTACCAAACCGCAGGGCCATGAAAGATTATTTAGAACACGAATACAATCGTGCACAGCGCAGTAAAGTCAATATGTCGTTATTACTGTGCGACATTGATCACTTTAAAAATGTAAATGACCTCCACGGCCACGATGGTGGAGATTACGTACTACAAAACTTATCGGCGCTATTTACCTCAACGTTGCGTAAACAAGACAAGATATCTCGATGGGGAGGAGAAGAGTTTTTATTCCTTTTGCCAGAAACCAGCGAATCTGATGCACACTTTTTAGCAGAAAAAATACGCAAGAAAGTAGCTAATCATATTTTCAAATATGCTGGCAAAGAATTTAGTATTACCTTGAGTATCGGTGTTAAAGAAGTAACCAAGAATATAAGCGTAGATAAAGCTATCACAGCTGCGGATAAGTTTTTGTATCAAGCTAAAGAAGAAGGACGTAACCGCACCATGCCTAAAGTCGCCCACACCCATGCAGATTAAGCCACTTCTTTCTAGACCATCATAAAAAGGCTCTAGCAGTTTAACTAAACACATTTTTCAACCACTGCAAGATTTTCAAACGACGAAAAGCTGTCTCAACAATATGCATCAATGCTATCTAAACTAGATATGGCACTTTTATTGCTTTACTGATACATATTATAAAAAATCTGTTGGGTTTCATGAAAAATATAGCCGATAATTTAGTGCATTTATGCACTCACAAACCTAAATCTGTATATGCAATATTGTTGCTTTTTGTGGTGTTATTAGCGGCCCAGATCCCTCGAATTCAAATAGATACAGATCCAGAAAACATGCTGGATGCAGAGCACCCTGCACGAGTGTTTCATAATCAAATTAAGCAAACATTTAGTATGCACGATGCAATAGTTGTTGGGGTGGTTAATACACAAGATGAAAACGGTGTGTTTAAGCCTGATGTGCTTTCTGACATTTTTGACATTACAAAGACAATTATGTCATTGGACGGGGTTGTTTCCGCTGATGTCATGTCAATTTCAACAGTTGACAATATCAGTCAGGAAGGAACAGGTGCGATTCGTTTTGAATGGATGATGCCCACCCCACCGGAAACCATTGCAGTTAGTCAACAGATACAACACAACTTGTCCCGTCTGCCCTTGTTACAAGACACTTTGGCATCAAACAACGGTAAAGCCGCTGCGATTTACGTACCTATTTTAGATAAAAACGAAAGTTTTAATATTGCTGAACAAATTCGCGGCGCAATCGAAAAGCGTGATAGCAGCGCACAATGGTATATTACTGGGTTGCCTGTTGCCGAAGACCAATTTGGTTTCGAGATGTTTGTGCAAATGGGAATTTCAGCGCCCCTAGCAGGCTTAACTATATTCATTCTATTGTTTATTTTCTTCCGCAACATTCCGTTAATTATCGCGCCTATGATAGTGGCGATGGCAACCGTCATTATTACCATGGGGGCATTAATAGGAATGGGATTCACTGTTCATATCATGTCATCCATGATTGCGATTTTTCTAATGCCGATTGCGGTGGTAGATTCAGTACATATTTTATCGGAATTCAGTGACCGTCATAAACCAGGAGAAGATCTTCAGGCCACGATTGAGGAAGTGGTAGGACATTTATTTACGCCCATGCTGTACACCTCAATAACCTCTTCCGTAGGGTTTTATTCATTAATGTTAACTCCTATTCCTCCGGTACAAATATTTGGTGCTTTTGTAGGTTCAGGTATCCTACTCGCGTTTTTAATTACCATTACGTTTATGCCTGCTTATCTGTCGAGAATGAGTGAAAAGTCACTACAAAGTTTACAGGATGTGATGCATAGCCAGCAAAGTGGCGGTACTAGAATTGCAAAACTTGCAGGTGCTTTGGGTAAGATTGCAATGAACTTCAAAGGCGCATTGATATTGAGTTTTTCAGTGGTGTTCGCCATCTCCGTGTGGGGAATTACCCAAATTCAAATAAACGATAACCCGGTGCGATGGTTCAAACCTGATCATGAAATTCGCATAGCCGATAAAGTCTTAAACGAAAATTTTGCAGGTACCTACGATGCCTACATAGTGCTAAGTCAACATTCATCTTTGGTGCCTGTGGAGAACTTATTATCAAAAAATATCCCCTCAAGCTTAACCAATTGGCAACAGGCAACTTTAGAAAAGCTTAAAGATGAGCCGCTAAATGAACAATATCAGCAACTTATCATTGAAATAGAAGATAAGATGTTTACTGATTTAAGCTCACAAGAAGAACAATTTTTAAACGACTTGTTAAACCTGACAGAGAAAGCCCTGAGCCAGTCAAAAGCTTTTCAGTCTCCGCAATTACTTGCCTACATAGAGTCTTTACAAACAGCTTTGCAGGCATCAGGCTTGGTCGGTAAATCTAATTCCCTAGCCGATGTAACTAAAGTGGTGAATCGCGAACTCAGATCTGGCGAAGCCAAGGATTACCAGATCCCGAATTCACCGCAAGCTGTGGCGCAAACGCTAATGCAATATCAATCTTCTCATCGTCCTAATGACTTGTGGCATTTTGTCACGCCCGATTACCAACAAACTCTGGTTTGGTTGCAATTAAGCAGTGGCGATAATCAAGATATGACTGAGGTAATCCAGTTAGTAGACGATTATGTAGCCAACAACCCACTGCCAGCGAATATTGAACTAGGCTGGGCAGGCAAAGCCTATATTAATGTCATTTGGCAAGAAAATATGGTTGCAGGCATGCTCGATAGTTTAATAAGCGCATTTATTATTGTATTTGTGATGATGGTAATTTTGTTCAGATCCTTAGTATATGGTGTGCTTGCGATGCTGCCGCTAACAATTACCATCACCTTCATTTATGGATTGATTGGTATTATTGGCAAAGATTACGATATGCCAATCGCAGTGTTGTCTGCATTAACACTTGGTTTGTCTGTTGATTTTGCGATCCACTTTTTAGAAAGGGCCCGCGCCTTATTTAAACAAACCAAGGATGTGAAACAAACATTGGCCTTGATGTTTCAAGAACCAGCCACCGCAATCACTCGCAACGCGTTAGTTATCGCCCTAGGATTTACCCCCTTGCTCTTTGCTCCACTTGTTCCCTATATCACCGTGGGAGTATTTTTAGCTAGCATAATGGCAATTTCGGCCTTGGTGACGCTACTTATCTTGCCCGCTGTGATGTCGTTAGCAAAACAATTGGTTTTTAAAAACTAGATGATTAGGAGTTTTAGAATGCCTAGATTTACATTATTTACTTTATCGTTATTTATGTCGTTACCGACCCTTGCTGCTATTGATGTTGCCGAATTAATTAGCAGCGCTGAAAAAGTGGCTTATTACAGTGGAGAAGACGGTCGCTCAGATGCACGCATGATGATTGTTGATTCTCAGGGACGCAAACAAATGCGTCAATTCACCATTCTCAGACGAGATGTTGAAGACAATGGTGATCAACAGATGATGGTATTTTTCAGTCGTCCAACAGATGTAAAAGACACTGTATTTAGAGTGGAAAAACATGCAGATATTGCAATAGACGATGACCGTTGGCTGTACTTACCTGCGCTGGATTTGGTTAAGCGCATTTCGGCTGGCGATAAACGCACGTCCTTTGTGGGATCGCATTTTTTCTATGAAGATGTGTCAGGCCGTGCCGTATCAGAGGATAACTTTGAATTACTGAATGAAACCGCTGAACACTACATCTTAAAAGCAACCCCGAAGTCAGCAAATAGCGTTGAATTTAGCTACTATCAAGTCAGTATCGATAAACAATCAAAGCTACCTGTGAATATTGATTTTTTCAATGAAGATGGGGTTAATTACCGACGTGTTGAAGCGATTAAAATCGAAGATATTCAAGGTTTCCCTACCGTTGTCCGCTCGAAAGTAAGTGATTTGATTAACGGCGGTTATACATTAATGGAATTTAGAAATATCAGTTACGATTTAGGACTTCCAGATGATGTATTTTCGGAACGCAGTTTACGTACGCCTCCACGTCAATGGCTAGACTAATGAAAAAAAATTCATCCCTCGCCAGCGGTTTATACATAACTGTAATACTCTTCACATTCAATGCTGTAGCGCAAACTTCAGAAGATGAATGGGATATGGGCGATTGGTCGGAAGAAGAAGTAGCAAAGCCGCTATTTACCGGCTTTGTCGACTTTAGTGCTGGCAACAGAATATCCTCTGATCCTGAAATTGATCAAGCCAAAACCCTCAGAGATATTCGTTTACAAGTACAATGGGAAAAACTGCTCAGCCATTCTAGCGTAACTATTACTAGCGACTTATATTATGACGGTATACTCGATGAGGTAAAAGTAGATATTAGGGAGTTTGCTTGGCAAGGAAGATTGGACTCCTTAGGCGAATGGGGAAAATATTTTGATCTGAAATTAGGTCAACAAGTGCTGACCTGGGGAACGGGAGATTATTTATTTCTAAATGACCTTTTCCCAAAAGATTATCAATCATTTTTTGCAGGTCGTAATGATGATTATCTTAAGGCCCCTTCCCTATCTGCAAAGTTATCTGGATTTTTTGATTGGGGTAATATCGACTTGGTTATTACCCCTGAATTTGCTCCTGACAACTATATTAACGGCGATTATTTTTCCTTTTTCTCACCACAATTTGCTAAAAACATTGCGCCTGGTTTTGACGTGAGCCCACCCTACCGACCTGAGTCGCCAGAATATGCACTGCGTTATTACAAAACCTTAGGATCATCTGAAATTGCTGTATACGGTTACCATGGATTTCATAAATCGCCTAGCAGTCAAACGGCACAAGGCCAACCTTATTTTGCTAAACTCAACGTTTATGGCGCCAGTGTAGTCAGCCCTGCTTTTGCAGGTTTAATCAAAGCTGAAGTCGCCTATTATGCCTCTGGTGATGATAGCCAGGGTACTGAAGCATTGATCCCTAACGATCAAAGTAGAGTGTTAATTGGTTATGAACAAGAACTAATAAAAGATTTATCGGGGAGTTTACAGTGGTATATGGAGCGCACTCATGATTATTCAGCACTGCGTTTAAATTCACTTACGCCACAATATGATCCTAACCGCAGTCGTATCGTCGTTACGCAGCAACTGGTGTATCGGTTAATGCAGCAAACCTTAACAATTAATGTATTTAACTTTTACTCCACCAGTGATCAAGACGGATTTTTGAAACTGCGTGCCGATTACAGCCCTGTAGATGAGTGGCGACTGTCTGCTGGAATGAATCTATTTTACGGTGAAGAGCAATACACCTTTTACAATCAATTCGAAGATGCTAGTAACCTTTATGCTAGTTTCAGATACTTTTATTAACTATGGCTATCCGATAAAAAAGAGGATGTTTATGTCTGCAGAAAGAGCGTTAACCGCATTTGCTGGTTTTATGGTGTTAGTATCCGTTGCATTAACCGTTTGGGTTCATCCAAACTTTGTATGGTTTACGGTGTTCATTGGTGCCAACTTGTTTCAACAAAGTTTTACTGGCCTTTGTCCTGCAACCTTTGTTATTCGCAAAGTATTTGGTTTCAAAACTGAAAAGGAATTAGCTAACGGTCAATGAATCGTATACTTTATTATTAAATATCAAAATCTTATATCAGTCTGAGGCGAGATTTAAGCGCACTATCTCAAGTCAGACGCCCTCGTATTTTAAGCCATATCTCTGAAGTTTACGGTAAAACGTTCGAGGGCTGACGCCCAATTTCTGAGCCAGTTCATCTACCGGTAAAGTGCTTGCAAAACACAATTGCGATAAATATTGTTTTTCCATATCGTCCAAGGAAATAATTTGATTCACTTCTTTGGCTTCAAAACCACCGGTGTTAATCACGAGTTCCGGCAAGTCCTCCACTTCAATAATATCTTCATTTGCGAGCAATGCTGAATGTTCAACAATACTTCTTAGTTCACGAATATTACCGGGGAAATCATATTGACACAGCGCAAGCAGCGCTTTTTCACTGAACCTTTTACGATGCAGCTCAGACTGTTTTAAAAAGTGTTCTGCCAAAATCGGGATATCAGAGCGTCGCTGAGCCAAAGACGGCAACATTATTGGAAAGCCAGCAATGCGATAATACAAATCTTTCCTAAACTCGCCTGACGCTACCAAATCAAGCAGGTTTTTATGGCTTGCGCAAATCAGCCTAAAATCCGCCTTTTTCTGCTTAATTCCGCCAACGGTTCGATAACAATGGGTTTCAAGAAGACGTAACAATTTCACTTGCATTGCTAATGGCACATCGGCGATTTCATCAAAAAAAACGGTACCACCATTGGCCATTTCTATCAGTCCCTTTTTGGCATGAGTTGCACCAGTAAAAGCCCCCTTTTCATGACCAAATAATTCAGATTCGAATAAGTTTTCATTAAGGCCAGTACATTCAATTATAACGAAAGGCTTTTGTGCCCGAGCGCTCGACTCGTGAACCGCTTTAGCAACTAGCTCTTTTCCTGTGCCGGTTTCACCATGCAGTAATACCGCAATATCGGCCTTAGCAGAGCGGTTAATTTTATTCAGCATGGTTTTAAACGGCTCTGATGCACCTATCATCAGCTGTGCATTAGACTCATTAGAGGCAAACCTTATGCGATCAAGCACTTCTAGAAAACCGGTGGTTATGCCATTTTCATCTTTAATCGGTTTCATCAAAATATCGCAATAGGTTTTACCATAAGGCGTATCGTGAATGTGAATGACACTGCTGGTTCTATTGGTTTTTTTACATTGCTCCATAGGACAGTCTTCGCCGTGTTTATCGCAAGGAGATGAATTACCGTGAGAAATTTCAAAACAACTGCTTTTACCAACAATGACTTCATTTTCGTAAGTATCTCGATAGGCGGAATTTACCGCTAAAATACGATATTCAAGATCGATAAAAATTGCCGGTTTTTCCATGGCATCGATCATCGATTGCACTACACCAATATTCATATCCAGATAGCTCGTCAGTAAGTCAATATTGACTCATTCTGTGACAAAAATGACAAAGGAATCAAGGTTTATCTAAGCTAGTTCATCAATACTTAATAAACTGCATACTTTTCAACATGTTAAATTTTTTGAATTTATAGCACGCCTCTTGCTTACATAATGTTCACATATCGTAACTATTAACAACGATAAGATAAGTGAGGAACTAAAATGGCTAAAGTAGTGATCTTAGGTGCAGGAACCGGTGGCATGCCAGCGGCTTATGAAACAAAGGAAATACTCGGTAAAGAACATCAAGTTGTTGTCGTCAATGAACGACCGGAGTTCCGTTTTGTGCCATCGAACCCTTGGGTAGCAGTTGGCTGGCGGGAACCTGACGCCATAACTATGCCGATTGAAAAATATCTGAACAAAAAAGGCATAGAGTTCATTTGTGCAAAAGTGGACAAAATTGATGCCGCAAACAAAGTTATTTTAACCCATGAAAATGAAAGCATAAGTTACGATTATTTGATAATCGCTACAGGTCCAAAACTCGCGTTTAGTAACATTAAAGGAGCTGGCCCAGATTATTATACCCAATCCATATGTACCTTAGATCATGCCAAACAATGTTATCAAGATTTCGAAAAACTGCTGAAAAACCCTGGTCCAGTTGTGGTTGGTGCGTTTCAAGGCGCAAGTTGTTTTGGGCCAGCTTACGAATATGCGTTTATATTAGATAAAGCTCTTCGCGATGCCAAAATCCGCCATAAAGTTCCAATCCATTTTGTTACCAGTGAACCCTACATCGGACACATGGGATTAGGTGGTGTTGGAGATTCCAAAACCATGTTGGAGTCGGAACTCAGATCTCGAGATATAAAATGGACATGCAATGGCACTGTAGATGAAGTCTGTGAAAATATGATGCATGTATCCGAATTAAACCGTAAAGGAGAAGTGGAATTTGAACATCAGCTGCCTTTTCATCACGCCATGTTAATACCGCCTTTTAGTGGCGTGGATGCAGTCGCAAATGTTGACGGCTTGTGCAATCCAAAGGGATTTGTTGTTACCGATGAATTCCATCGTAATCCAACTTATCCAACTATTTTTTCGGGCGGTGTTTGTGTTGCTATTCCACCAGTTGAGACAACACCAGTGCCCACAGGGACGCCTAAAACCGGTTACATGATAGAAACAATGATGACAGCTATTGCGCACAATCTAAAAGCACTCATTATTGACAATCAACCACCGCAAACCAAAGGCACTATGCACGCAATTTGCCTAGCCGACATGGGAAATACTGGGGCAGCATTTGTGGCAATGCCGCAAATTCCTCCCCGCAATGTCGCTTGGTTTAAAAAGGGCAAATGGGTGCATTTAGCCAAAATCGCATTTGAAAAGTATTTTATGCGCAAAATGCGCACCGGCACCAGTGAGCCTGTTTACGAAAAGTATGTGTTAAAAGCACTTGGAATAGAACGTTTAGAGTAGGAATAATTATGAACAAGATTTTGGCAATATATTCAACGACAGTTAGCTTATCAATTATATCCGGTTTTGGGTTATATATGACGCTAGCCAATGCAAACGAAATAACAAAATCAAATATACCATTGGCCAACAATAAGGTAGAAAATCAACAAGATAATGCATCATACCAACAAATCGCCAAGGAAAAAATGGCGCAATTTGGAAAGCAACTCAAAAGTGCATTATTGGACGCAATTGCTACTGGCGGTTTTGAAAATGCAGTGGAAGTTTGTCAGAATGAAGCACCGAAAATAGCCGCCGAACTATCCACTGATGGCTGGCAATTAAGTCGCACTAGCTTAAAAACTCGTAACCCTCTTAATCTGCCAAATGAATGGCAAAAGCCTGTATTACTTGAGTTTGAACAACAAGCTCAAAATGGAAAACCGATAGATAAATTAGTATTCAGCGATACCGTAAACGGTCAATTTAGGATGATGAAAGCGATTCCTACTGGCCAGCTATGTATCGCCTGCCACGGCACAAATATTTCACCTGAATTATCCAACAAAATTAACCAGCACTACCCACAAGACACAGCAATCAACTTCTCTTTAAAGGATATTCGCGGTGCTTTTAGTGTCACAGCGCCTATAGGTCAATAATCTACTTGTGATTAAATCACATATTGTCACTTATGACAGAACCTCTGTCATAAGTGACAACCACCCTCCTCTATAGAGCCATGGTAAAAATAAAACCCTCATAATTTCATATGGTTACATGAATTTCAAAATTTGGCACGTTGAATGCAATTCTGTTGATTAAGATCAACTCCGAGTTAGAAATCTTCGGAATATAATAAATTTCGCTAACTCTTTATGCGCAAACACATTTTTAATCACTAGGAGAAACAGTATGAACGAGACTCTTATCGAGTTATCTCGTTGGCAATTTGCCTCTACCGTCATGTTTCATTTCATATTTGTTCCATTAACTTTAGGGCTGAGCTTTATGCTTGCCATAATGGAATCAGTTTATGTTTTGACTGGCAAAGAAATCTACAAACAAATGACCAAGTTTTGGGGTAAGTTGTTTGGGATCAACTTTGCCATTGGCGTTGCCACAGGCTTAACCATGGAATTTCAGTTCGGTATGAACTGGTCTTATTATTCCCATTATGTCGGTGATATTTTCGGCGCACCTTTGGCAATTGAAGGGCTCATGGCGTTCTTTTTAGAGTCTACATTCGTTGGTTTGTTTTTCTTTGGTTGGGACAAAATGACCAAGGTAAAACACTTAATGACTACTTGGCTGGTTGCAATTGGCTCTAACTTCTCAGCACTTTGGATTTTAATTGCAAATGGTTGGATGCAGTTTCCAGTAGGAGCTGAATTCAACTTTGAATCCATGCGGATGGAAATGACTAGTTTTGCAGAGGTAATTTTCAACCCCGTTGCACAGGTTAAATTTGTACATACCGTTTCTGCAGGATACGTCACAGGCGCTATTTTTGTATTAGCGATTTCGTCATATTATCTACTGAAAAATAAAGACGTTGCTTTTGCTAGACGTTCTTTTGCCATTGCCGCCAGTTTTGGTTTGGCCTCGGTGATTTCGGTCATTATATTGGGTGATGAAAGTGGCTACGAATTGGGTGATGTTCAAAAGGTAAAATTAGCGGCAGTAGAAGCAGAATATGAGACACAACCTGCTCCAGCGGCATTTACCCTATTTGGGATACCCAACGATGAGACCCAAACAGTCGATTATGCAATTCAAATTCCCTATGCCATGGGTATTATTGCCACTCGTTCTCTAGACGAAGAAGTGGTCGGATTAAAAGAGCATAAAGAGCGTCACAGAGAACGAATTTTATCTGGAATTATAGCCTACGACTTACTAGATAAAGTCAGGAATGGAGAAGCGACTGTCAATGAGCGCACTGATTTTGAACAACACAAAGACAATTTAGGCTTTGCCATGTTGTTGCAACCATTTACCGAAGATGTCAGCAACCCGTCGGAACAGGCTATTCAACAAGCAGTAGACTACAGCATCCCTAAAGTTGCGCCGTTATTTTGGAGTTTCAGGCTGATGGTTGCATCTGGGTTTGCGATGTTAGTGCTGTTCGCCCTTGCGTTTTACTATTCCACTAAGCATCAGATTACCAAGCCTCGTTGGTTGTTGAAATTTGCACTTTACAGCCTGCCGCTTCCTTGGATTGCCTCTGAAGCCGGATGGTTTGTAGCAGAATATGGCCGTCAACCTTGGTCGATTGCAGAAATACTACCCGTACATGCATCGGTATCAAATTTATCTGTGACTGATGTCGTCATTACAATAATTGCCTACACATTTTTCTACGCAATTATGTTTATTGCAGCCTTCTATCTCATGCAAAAGTACGCCAAAAAAGGACCTAGCGAGACCTTCGCTGACGCCGAGCGTGAATTAGAAGAAGCCGCTCAATTACTGAATAATGAACAACCTCAAGGAGCAAACTCATGATTGACTATGAAACGCTGCGCGTTATCTGGTGGGTGTTAATTGGTGTATTACTCATAGGCTTTGCTGTTACCGACGGTTTTGATTTAGGCGTAGGCGCATTGTTAACGCTGATTGGCAAAACCGATCAAGAACGACGAGTTATGATCAACACAATTGGTCCCCATTGGGATGGAAACCAAGTATGGTTTATCACTGCCGGTGGTGCCATTTTTGCGGCTTGGCCAATGATTTATGCGACTGCTTTTTCCGGTCTATACTTAGCGTTAGCCTTAACCTTAATCGCACTTTGGATGCGTCCACTTGGGTTTGACTATCGCAGCAAACTAACCAATAAAAAGTGGCGAATGATGTGGGATTGGGCACTATTTGCTGGCGGATTCATCCCTGCCCTAATATTTGGTGTGGCATTTGGTAATTTGCTACTGGGTATCCCATTTGAGTTAGATGAGACGTTGAAATCAACCTATACAGGCTCATTCTTTGGTTTACTCACCCCTTTTGCTTTGCTTACTGGCCTAGTTTCGGTTGCCATGCTGCTAAATCATGGCGCAACTTGGTTACAACTTAAGTCTTATGGTGACCTGTATCAACGAGCGCGCTCTGTTGCGGTGATATTGGCTTGTACAAGTGCGGCGCTTTTCGCTTTAGCAGGTGTTTATTTAGCCCTGGGAGTCGATGGTTATCAAATCACCTCAACCATAGATGTTGCCGCTACGAGTAATCCATTACATAAAACCGTATCGGTTGTCAGTGGTGCATGGTTGCAAAACTACAGCATTTATCCATGGATGGTAGTCGCTCCTGTTCTAGGTATCGTTGCAGCACTCGCCTCTGCCTTGTTTTCAAGTAAAGGAAAAAGTGGTTGGGCGTTTACTGCAAGTGGCTTAAGTATTGCTGGCATCATTTTAACCGCTGGGTTTTCGATGTTTCCGTTTCTACTACCAAGCAGCATCATGCCTGATGCAAGTTTGACTGTGTGGGACGCAACGTCTTCATTTTTAACCCTGCAAACTATGTTTATTGTGGCCTGTGTTTTTGTACCTATAGTGCTGTTTTACACCGCATATGGTTTTTGGGTCATGAGAGGTCGAGTAAAACAAGCGGACTTAAGTAAGTCACACGCAATTTATTAATGTAAAAGGAAAAAGATTATGTGGTATTTCACGTGGATTTTAGGCGTTTTATTGGCTTGCTCATTTGGCATCATTAACGCCATGTGGCTTGAGTCAACAGAAGATATGGATCGTACGGACGAATCATAATGGAAAATCAAATAACACCTCAAGCTATACAATGGTTAAAGCGGCAAAGCATGGATTTTCGCGTGCCGCAAATGAAGGTGTTTTTGGTCAGGCTAATACAGTTTATTGCTCAAATCTTCACATTCTGGTTATTTGCCGAAATGATGATGTCGATTGTTGTTGAGCAACAAGCATTTGATGGGCGCAAGGTTTTATACTTAGCGGTCGCATCATGTATTTGGTTGGTCAGTGTATACGTTGCAGATAGCTTATCGGCTATCTGCAAAAATAAAATTGAAAGCCAAATTGAATCGGATATCCATGCAATTTGGCAACAACAACAAACTGCATTAATACGCCGATACTCGTCGGCTTATTGGCAACAATTAATCTTTGATCACATTGCTGATGTAGGAAATTACGTCAGTCAGTACTGTGTCCAAAAATGGATGGCCGGGATAACGCCACTGGTGATCTTATTGGTGATCGCCCCCATCAATTACGTGGTAGCAGTTTCTCTACTGCTTTGTATGCCAGTGGTTCCTTTGTTTATGATTATCGTCGGCAAAGGCGCTGCGGCACTGCATCGTAAACATTTTATCGCTTTAGAACGTTTAGGCGCGATGTTCTCAGATAGATTAAAAGCCTTGCCGCTGATTACCAGCGCTAATCAGCATCATGAGCAACAGATGCGCTTAAGTCATGCCAGCAATATTGTAAATTCAAAAACCATGAAAGTGGTATCTGTGGCTTTTTTGTCTACCACGGTTCTAGATTTTTTCTCGACCTTATCAATTGCACTGGTGGCCGTATTTATCGGTTTCAGTCTAATTGGTGAATTTGAATTTGGACCGTCAATGAATCTACACACTGGTCTGTTTATGTTACTGGTTGCACCGTTATTATTTGCCGAATTAAAAACATTAGGCCGATATTACCACCAAAAATCCAAAGCCGAAGCGAGTGCGGAAAGGTTTGCAGAGATATATCAAGAGGTTAAACCTAACGTCATCCAACAAAACTTCAGCGGAATTGATTGGCTTAATTTTCAAGTTAAACAACCAAATATTTGCGCAAAAAAGATTTCCATCCAGCCCAGTGAATGGATATTTCTCGAGGGTCAATCCGGCGCAGGCAAAACCGTTTTGCTAGAGGCATTGATGGGTTTTAGGGAAGCTTCACATCAATTCCCTGCGCTAAGTTACTTGTTAACTCAAGATACCGTAGTGCTAGATAATACGCTGAGATATAACCTCACCCTAGGGCGCGATTTCGCCGATCACATGCTTTGGGAGGTGTTAGTCGACGTAGAACTGAATGACTGGGCGATCAAACTTGAACAGCAATTAGATACACCTTTAGGTGACTACCCTCCACTTTCCGGCGGTGAAGCCCAGCGTTTAGCCCTTGCGCGCATCTTACTGATTAACCCCGAAGTGGTTTTTCTCGACGAACCCACTGCTCACCTGACTCAGGAACAGCATAGAATCCTAAGTTTACTGCTGCGTCAACGCTTGCAACACAAGACTGTAATTTGGGCATCACACAAGTCCATTCCAGATCACTGGTTTACACAACATTGGCAACTTGAAAATGGTGTATTGAGGATCCCAAATGAAGCATAAAAAGCTATTAGCCGTCAGTTTGTTTCTGGCCATAGTGCACTTTCTGGTGGGATTCACTATTTTACTGGTGTCTTCTTGGTTTATTGCCGCCTCAGCCATTGCTGGCATAGGCTTCAATTACATGTTACCGGCTGTCATCATCCGCGCCCTTGCTATATTGCGGATTGCGTCTGGCTATTTCAGTATGTTGTTTGGCCATCAGCACTTGCTTGGCTCTTTGGCAGACATTCGTTTATCGGTGTTCAAGTCCCTCGCCGACAATAATGTTACATCTAGAGATGTATCCTTAAACGCACTTGCTTATCAAAGTGAAGAAGTGGCTTCTATTTGGATTGCTTGGGTGGGGCAAAATGCAGGTGTGTTATTATCCATCAGCGCACTTATGTTTTGTGCTGTTGTATTTACACCGACATTAAGTTGGCCATTAATCGTTTTCTTTAGCGTATTTAGTCTCATTTACGCCACTTTAGTACTCACAACTTTGCACAACGCTAAGCGCTTAGCCAAATATCAAAAAGCGACACAATTACGCTTAATTCAGCATATTGAAAGTGCGCCTATCTGGCATATGCAAAATCAACTGCAACCACCACAACTAAATAGCATTAGAAAAATACAAAACCGAATCCAACAACACACAAGATTAGCCGCGTTGCTGACCTCTATAACCAGTATCTCAACCTTGTGTTTTATTTTAGTAAGTCACGCTAGTACTCACTTAGGAAACAGTTTGTTTGTGATTATTCCTATGGCGTTACTGAGTGTAAATGATTGGTTGGGTCGCTCAATCGAATCTCAAAACAAGCTGGCAAGTTATCAGGTTGCCAATAACAACATTGCTCAACTAGTAAAAGAGTCAGTGCCAATTTCGCGACTTAATCCCCATGTTAAGAATCTCGAAGTTTCGAACTTTAAAGCTCAAAATACAGTAATGCCGGAAGTGTTTGGCACATTCAACATAGCAAGTTTGAGCTTACTGGTGGGAAGCTCTGGCTCTGGGAAAAGTCGTTTTTTACAGGCTGTCGCAGGCCTTATCCCCAACCAAGGTAAACGTTTGATCAACCATAGCGATATGCCTGAAGGGTTACTTAATGACAGCTTATACATAGAACAATTTCCATTTTGTTTATCAGATACCTTAAAAAGTAATTTACTTATTGCCAATCCAGAGGCGTCCGATAGATGTTTAATTGAAACCCTGAATGATGTTGGTTTGGGCTACATGAGCGATATTAATCAATGGATTGGAGAAAACGGTAGACGTTTTTCTGGCGGTGAGAAAAAACGTTTGGGCTTGGCTCGAGCACTATTAAGTAAAGCAAATTTAATTTTGATTGACGAACCATTTGAAGCCTTAGATGAAACCAATATTGAAATTGCCTGCCGCCAACTCAACACATTGGCCCAACATAAAATCGTGTTGGTTGCCTCTCATATTATTCCACGTCAACTGAAAATCGATCAGCAAATATCTCTTGATCCTCCATTGCATTCGGAATTAAACAAAGAAGGTGCCATTCATTATGAATAAACTCATCATTCAACCATTTTTGGATGAAACAACCAATACTGTCACATATGTGGTAACTGACAAAACATGTAACCTATCCGCGATTATTGACCCAGTATTAGATTTCGATCCAAATTCCGGCACGCTTTCCTCCACCAGTGCCGATAAAGTGATCAAGTATTTAGATGACAATAATTTATCCTTGGAATGGATACTGGAAACTCATGCTCACGCTGATCATATTACTGCGTCTCAATATATTAAGGAAAAACGTGGTGGCGAAATCGGCATAGGCGAGCATATACGCAAAGTCCAATCGACCTTTAAAAAAATCTTTAATTTACAACCAGACTTTGCTTGTGACGGTAGTCAATTTGATCACCTTTTTAGTGACGGTGAAATGATCAATTTAGGCCATCTAAACATTCAAATAATGAATACCCCAGGTCATACACCTGCCTGCATTAGCTACCTGATTGAAGACACTGTGTTTGTTGGTGACACACTGTTTATGCCCGACTATGGTACCGCGCGAGCAGACTTCCCCAATGGCAGTGCCAAAGCCTTGTACCAGTCCATCCAGAAAATACTTTCACTACCTGACGAAACCCGTATTTTTGTCGCTCATGATTATAAAGCCGAAGGTCGTGACGAATATGCGTGGGAAACCACGGTATTTCAGCAAAAACGCAACAATATCCATGTAAAAAATGGCACCACTGAAGAGGATTTTGTCAATATGCGCAATCAACGTGACAAAACATTAGCCGCGCCAAGACTTCTGCTACCATCAATTCAACTTAATATTCGCGCTGGACTGCTGCCAGATAGCGAGGATAACGGTGTTGCGTATCTCAAAATTCCGTTAACCACAAAATTGGCTTAAACCATGAACGATCCAATGATTTGGTTAGGTGCAATTGCTATGGGATTGAGTCTTGGGCTACTGGGCTCCGGTGGCAGTATATTGACCTTACCCTTACTGATTTTTATTGCCAAAGAACCTGAAAAGTTAGCCATTGCAGAATCTCTACTTATTGTAGGAATAGTGGCGTTAGTTGGCACTATATCCCACTATCTAAAAGGTAATATCATCTACAAATTGGTATTGTATTTTGGCATTCCTAGTATGTTTGCGGCATATGGAGGCGCTTATTTAGCGCAGTTTGTCAGCGCAAAATTACAACTGCTTACTTTTGCAGTAATAATGCTTTTAGCGAGTTTTTTTATGCTCAAACCGCTCGCCCCTAACCTCACCCAAACAACCAGTCCGCAATCAGGGTTTTGGCTAATTCCTGCGAGCTTGTTGGTGGGCTGCTTAGCCGGCTTAATTGGTGTAGGCGGTGGTTTCCTGATAGTGCCGGCACTTATGTTTATTGCCAAAATCCCCATCAAGCAGGCAGTGGGTACCAGTTTAGTCATTATTGTAATGCAGAGTATTAGTGGCTTTTCCCAGTACTTAAAAGTATTTCAAAATGCTGATATCAGCTTAAATTGGCCGTTGATCTCGCTGGTCAGCAGTTGTGCAATAGGCGGAATATTAGTCGGGTTGCGAATCGCAGATAAACTTCCCCAATTGGTGATAAAGCGCCTATTCGGTGCTGGGCTAATTGCGCTATCGGCCTACACCTTTATGACCAACGTTTAAACCAGGATTTGCCATGCCTATCGTCAACCTAAACGACCACTTTTCAATATCTGGTGAGCTCGATAATGAATTACTCTCACAGTTAGTTGAAAATGGCTTAACCATGCTAATTAATGTTCGCCCCGATAATGAGTCTGCCACTCAAATAAATAGTCACCAATGGCAACAGATATGTCGTTCACTTCGAATTGAGTATCAGCATATTCCGGTTAAATCGGGTATTTACTCAAATCAACAAATTGCGTTATTTAAACGCTTGCTTGAACAACATAAGGGCTTAGTCCATTGTTTTTGCAGAAGTGGCACTCGTGCAGTCCACCTTTGGGCGTTGAGTCAAAAACAACAGGCCAGCTTCCAACAGTTACAACAACTATGTTCCTCAAAAGGTTATGATTTGTCAGCAATTAAAGACTATTTTAAGTGATTAAGTTTTGAATCAACAAAAATAGACTAGACTGAAAGAAAAAGCATAACGCGGCAGCAAGCGTCGCCTAAAAGTTGGGCTGCAATAGTCGAGGAATTAGCAATGATATTTTTACGCAATTTTTCATTGATATACCGATTAAGTTTTATTGTCATTTTAATGGTGCTCGTACTGGTACTTCTGAGCTTCAGTGTGTTGAACCATCATTATGAAGCACTGGAACAACAAGCCTACAAAGAAAACAAAAGCGTTGTGGATGTCGCATACAGCGTAATTGAACACTTCCATCAATTAGCCAGTACCCAACAACTCAGCGAAGACGATGCAAAATCAATGGCGATTGCAACTGTGAGTGAGCTTAGATACGACGACAATAATTATTTTTGGTTACAAGATGCAACCCCCAATATGATTATGCATCCTTTCAAACCGGCGTTAAATGGAGAGTCTCTATACAACAGCACTGACGCCAATGGGAAAACGTTTTTCCGAGAAATGTCGCAATTAGTCAAAAAACAAGGCAGTGGTTTTGTGACCTATGTTTGGCCACTACCAGGTGAGGAAGAACCAACCTCGAAAATATCCTACGTCAAAGAATTCCGGCCGTGGGGATGGACTATAGGCTCGGGAATTTACTTAGATAAACTTGACGCCTTTTACGCCAAACTGCGTAATTCATATATCCTCGAAGCTTTTATCGGATTGCTTGTTATTCTTGGCGCTACTTGGTTAATTAGCAGGAGTATTACTGCGCCGATTCAAGAAGCAAGTGAACGAATGCGTGACATTGCTCAAGGTGAGGGAGACTTGACCCGTCAATTGCCGGTAAAAGGAAATGATGAAATAACCCAGCTAAACCAGTTTTTTAATCAATTTACCTCCAAAATACGAGAATCTCTTCTGCAAGTGCGCACAATCGTTGAAGAGTTAATAGAACAATCCAATTCGGTTGCCAGTGTTAGTCAAAGCAGTAACACCTTTGCCCAACAGCAAAGTGACGCCACCTTACAAGTAGCAGATGCTATTGATCAAATGACGAAACAAATTAGCGAAGTTAGTAGCAGTGCATTGAATGCGGAAAACACCACAACTGATGCTAAAACCAATGCCCAATCGGGAGCCGTAGCGGTGAATCGCACCGTAGAGGATATTCAATCATTAACCAGTAACATCGATCAGGTTAATTCGGTTGTATCTCAATTAGCCAAACAAAGCGAAAACATTGGTAGCGTACTCGATGTGATACGAGCGATTGCAGAACAAACCAACCTGTTAGCATTAAACGCGGCGATCGAAGCGGCTCGCGCAGGAGAGCAAGGCCGAGGATTTGCTGTCGTTGCCGATGAAGTCCGTACCTTAGCCAGCCGCACCGGACATAGTACTGACGAAATTCAAACCATGATTGAGAAATTACAAAGCGATGCTAAAGCCGCAGTGGAAGCAGTAAAAACCAGCCAAGACACTTCTCAAAAAACGGTAGGAAACATAAACGAAGCGAATGAAACACTGCAAGAAGTTGCAAGATTAATGGGCCAAATGTCGCAAATGAACAGCCAGATAGCCCAAGCGACAGAGCAACAAACTCAAGCCGCGCAAGCCATTAACTTGCGACTTAATGATTTAAACGATGCCTCAGAACAATCTGTCACAACGGCAGCCACCTTAAACCAAGCTAGTCAGGCGCTAAAAGCCCTCAGTGATAAAGTGCATACTGTAGTTAATCGCTTTAAATTGTAGTTTTACAAGCTGTTTAACCTATTTAGACTTTTGCTGACTGTGCCGCGGCGAGCTCAGAAGAATGAAAAAGCTCTCGTAAAATGTAAACTTAAGAGTTTTAAAGGTTTTTTGTTAAGCCGTTCTTAAGGTTAACAATATAAAGTTCATACATACATTTATTGGTGGTTGTATGAACTTAAACCTTTTCACTGTTTTTATTATAATTTGCGCGACTTTATTTTTGCCGTCTAAGCTGCTCGCTCAGCAAGAAAAGGAGTGTAGTCAAACTGACAAGGTTCACTTTAAACCCAACGATATATTCAACTTAGAAGATGATGACAGTATTTTCATACACGATTGGGCCAACTTTCTACATATCAAAACCAAGCAAGATACCCTCGAAAATGAAGCTGCTTTTTTCCTCAAAAAATGTGAGGTTAACTACGATGATTTACTCGAACTGGAACGACATCTACGCAATCAAAAATACATAAGAGACGCGAAAGTAAAATATGATGAGAATAATTTAGTTTCGGTAGAAACTTGGGACAACTGGACGTTATTGCCAACCATAGATTTCAGTCGTAAAGGCGGTAAAAATAAGTTTGCTATTGGTATAAGAGATCGTAATTTGCTTGGTTTGGGAATAGGTGCAGAAATAGAATATTTCAGTAATGAACAGCGCACGGGTTATAGACTTGATACCCAATTCCCCCTTTATCTAAAAAACAATATTAATGCCTCTATCACACTAACGAGCAATGATGATGGCAGCTCAAAGGCTGCATTTATTAATAAGCAATTTGTGAGTTTCGATACCCAATATGCATATCAAATAGGGTTTGATAATTTCAGTCAAATAGACACACAATTCGAATTGGGCCAGCAATCTAACCGCTTTAGCCATGAACAAAGATTCTCCACTATTGCGTGGCAATGGCTGCAAACAAATTCATCCACAGATACGTTACGCTTTGGTGTCGGTTACACGCGGGAATCACATCGTTTTTCAGATTTAATCAAAAATGCACTCAACGAGACTAACCTTTTGCCCAACGACAGAGAGTTTAATTATCCCTTTGTTTCCATCGAGTATTTGCAGAAAGATTTTAGGAAATTAACCAATCTGCACTTAATCAACCATATCGAAGATTACAATTTAGGCTGGCATGTCAGTGCTAGTATCGGTACTGATTTTTCAGATAGAGATAACGCCCCTAGCCTAATCTGGCAATCCAACTTATCTAAAGGAATCGAAATATCTGAAAATGCGTTAGTGTATTTTGATGTCTCACTTGAAGGCGAGCAATACAACAATTCGCAACAACAAGACAGAGTCCTACTCAAAACCAGTGCTGAGTATTTCTACAAGTTCAATCAGCATTGGGGGGCATATTTTAAAAATGCCAATGTAATAAGTGACAATCAATATTTAGACTCACCTGTGGTTTTAGGTGGTGAAACTGGTGTACGAGGTTACCCATTGCAATATCAGCACGCCACAAAGAGCACACAATTTACCGCTGAGGCCCGCTATTATCCGCAGATTAATATCTACAAATTATTGGAGTTAGGTGGCGCTGCATTTATAGATTCCGGTAAAGTATTTGACCAATCAGAGTCATCAGAAAAGCAATCGTCATTAATGACATCCGTAGGCCTTGGAGCTCGATTTTATTCCACCCGTACCAGTGAAGCACGGGTAATTCATATTGATGTTATTAAGCCGATTAGTTCAGATCCGAATGTAAACAGTGTTGAATTTAGAGTGACCACTAAACATAGATTTTAGCTAATCTATAGTGTTTTACTTAAGACAAGCGATTGCCCATCACTTTAATCACTTTAATCGCTTATCACTATGGTTAAAGCAGCATTTCCACGTATCGAATAACATCACTTTAATCGTGCTAATAACTAAAAATTACTTAGCTCGACAACTGATACACGCAAATATTCACTGCACTGGCTAAATTAAGTGAATCAATTTTTCCACTTCCAGCAATAGTAAAGGCGTCGGCAGCACAGGCCGATAAGGCATTAGTAGGAACGCCACGCGCTTCGTTGCCAAACAAATAACACTGGTAATTGACAAAATCTGTACTTTGAATTTGTTTGCCTTGCATATCTAAATAGGCAAAGCGCTTAAAGCGTGTTTGTAGATCAGCCAATTCAACCTCCAACTCAATGGGCACATGAAATATCGCGCCCATACTGGCCCTTACCACTTTGGAGTTAAACGGATCGACACTGTTGGGACTGAGCAATAAGCGAAAACCACCAAACCAAGCTAAGGTTCGTAAAATGGTACCTAAGTTACCGGGATCTTGTACTTCATGAAGATAGATACAGCGTTCACCCTGCAGGTTCGCTTGCTGCAATTTAGCGGCCTTTGGCAATGGCACACAAGCAATAATGCCCTGCGGGGTTTTGGTGTCACTGAGCTGTGCCATTTGCTTTTTATTCAACACAACTAAAGCACATTGATGAGTAAATCGTTTGCCCCAATCTTGATATTCTTCAGTGACATACAAGGTAATATCATCTAATCCATGTTCTGCTTTTTGAAGCTCTAAAACCAGATGTTCACCTTCCACAAGGTAATAACCAAACTGCGAACGATATTTCTTTTGGTGGAGCTTTTTTACATCATCAAATTTCATATTAACTTGCCTTTATAAATTGGTGCAGCATGGCACAAGTTAAATACTGCAAGTTCGGTCATGTAAAATCCTAGTCTGTAGATTGGCTAAACGAAATAATAAATACTCAAGGTTGATAATTGTAACGCTTTGCTCAAATCAAGTCAGGGAAAACAAGTTAAAGCAAATAAATTACCGTTAAAAACGCTATTTTCGCCTAGGTAATTTGCAAATTTGCCGTGCCAGCTTACAATAAGCGCCGTTTAAACCATCAAAAATAGCAGACTCACTTTATGGCACGCTCTAAAACCAGTAAAAAATGGCTGGACGAACACGTTAACGATCCCTACGTAAAAAAAGCACAAATTGACGGATATCGTTCCCGTGCTAGTTATAAACTTATCGAAATTAATGAAAAAGATAAGTTAATTCGCCCCGGTAGTATTGTCATGGATCTAGGTTCAGCTCCTGGTGGTTGGTCACAAATAGTCGCTCCCCTAGTAGGTAAAAAAGGCCGAGTGATAGCCTCAGATATTTTGCCAATGGATTCGATATTGGATGTAACTTTTATCCAAGGTGATTTCACCGAAGAAGCGGTTTACGATCAAATTGTGGCAACCTTAGACAACGAACAAGTTGATGTGGTGGTGTCTGACATGGCGCCGAACATCAGTGGTGTCAATGCCACTGACCAATACAGCTCAATGTACCTTGTCGAGTTAGCACTAGATATGGCCCGCAATGTATTAAAGCCTGGCGGCAGTTTTTGTGCAAAAGTGTTTCAAGGTGTTGGCTATGAAGAATATTTGAAAGACGTTCGTAGTTCTTTTAATAAAGTGGTGATCCGTAAACCTGATGCCTCTCGCCCACGCTCTCGCGAAGTGTACATAGTCGCAAAAGGATTCAAAGGCTAAAACAAGATCTAAATAATGACTATCGCTCTAACAACGGCAACTTTTCGACAACACCGTTCCATTTGTCGGCATCTTCTGGAGGGGCTTTTAGTTCAGTGATATTCGGCCATTCTTGGCTCAATTGTTCATTTAGCGCTAAGTACTGGAGTTGATCGGCTGGCAGTTCGGTATCTTGAAAAATCGCATCTGCCGGACACTCTGGGACACATAACGCACAGTCTATGCAAATTACTGGATCGATCGCCAAAAAATTAGGCCCTTCAAAAAACGCATCTACAGGGCATACGGCAACACAGTCGGTATATTTACATTTAATGCAATTGTCGGTCACTACAAAGGTCATTGAAAGCTATTTTGGTTAGGCTGAAAATATGCCGACAAGTTTAAAGAAGCACGATAAAAACACAAGTTTCTTTGAAATTTTGTTGTGGTTAACAATAACCAGATGTTTTCAACCTAAATACAATTTAACAGGGCTATCTATCACAGACTAGCTGATTTAAAATATCGCGCCCTGACAGAAAGGCTGTCCGGCGTTTAAAGAGTGTGTATTATGTTACGTTTGACGGATATTAAATTACCCCTAAATCATCAAGAACAGGCTATTGAGCAAGCAATACTTAGCAAACTCAAAATCACCCCAAGCCAGTTAATATCCTTCAATATGTTCAAACGAGGCTATGACGCTCGCAATAATAGAGACATTCAGCTCATTTACACCCTTGATGTGGAAGTCAAAAACCAATCTGAACTGCTCGAACAGTTTGAGCGGGATCCGCAAGTTCGCATCACGCCTGACATGCAATATAAATTTGTCACCCAAGCACCAAATGAATTAACCGAGCGACCAGTAGTGGTTGGACTAGGACCATGTGGTTTATTTGCCGCATTAATTTTGGCCCAAATGGGGTTTAAGCCGATAATACTGGAACGGGGCAAAGAAGTTCGAGAACGGACCAAAGACACCTTTGGTTTTTGGCGAAAAAAACCACTCAATCCAGAATCAAATGTGCAGTTTGGTGAAGGTGGTGCTGGTACATTTTCCGATGGCAAACTTTATAGTCAGGTAAAGGATCGCAAACATTACGGGCGCAAAGTGCTACATGAATTTGTCGCTGCAGGCGCACCTGAAGAAATCATGTACGTAAGTAAACCCCATATTGGGACCTTTAAATTGGTCAATATGGTCGAAAAAATGCGTGAAAAAATCATATCTTTAGGGGGTGAATTTCGCTTCAGTACAAGAGTAGAAAAACTCGATTTAGAACCGCAAAATGACGGCTATAAAATAAAAGGCTTACATTTAGCTGATGGGGATTACCTTAGCTGCAAACACGTAATATTAGCAGTGGGTCACAGTGCAAGGGACACCTTCACGGCACTGTATGAGCAAGGCGTGTATATTGAAGCTAAGCCATTTTCAGTAGGCTTTAGAATCGAACACGAACAAAGCATGATCGACAAATGTCGCTTCGGCGACAATGCCGGCAACCCTATTTTGGGTGCAGCTGACTACAAACTAGTCCACCACTGTAAAAATGGACGCACCGTCTATAGTTTTTGTATGTGTCCAGGCGGCACGGTAGTCGCGGCAGCATCAGAACCAGGAAGAGTCGTTACCAATGGCATGAGCCAATATTCTCGCCACGAACGTAACGCCAACAGTGCCATAGTCGTTGGCATTACCCCAGAACAAGATTATCCAGGTCATCCTTTGGCAGGTATCGAATTACAACGTAGTTTAGAAGATCTGGCCTTTGCAGTTGGAGGTGAAAACTATCACGCACCGGCGCAATTAATTGGAGACTTCCTAGCAGGTAAAGCCAGTGCAGAATTAGGTGATGTAAAACCTTCATATACCCCAGGTATCACCCTAACTGATTTATCCAAAGTGGTACCTGATTTCGTAACCGAATCCATTCGCGAAGCCATTCCAGCGTTCAATCGTCAGATCAAAGGATTTGCCAAAGCGGATGGTTTACTCACTGGCGTTGAAACCCGCACCTCTTCACCGATTTGTATTAAACGCGGTAAAGATTACCAAAGTGTCAACGTAGCAGGTTTGTATCCCGCTGGCGAAGGAGCAGGTTATGCTGGCGGCATTTGGTCGGCCGGAATTGATGGTATTCGCGTAGCCGAAGCTGTGGCGTTGGCCATAGTGGGCATAGTGGGCATAGACGAAAAACCTGAATAAACGCAACCAAACAGGCTAATAAACCTTTATGCAGCAAAGTATTAAGAAAGATCGGTTTATTCCGTTACGAAAAGCGGATCTTATCAACGCCTGTTTGCAACAAGGCCAGCTCAATGAAAAGGATAAAAATGCGTTCATAGACTTGTGCCATATTCTGGTGAGCACCTTACATTTTGAATATCATCAGACTCTTGAAATATTAAAAGATAGTTACGCCCCCTTTGATCCTAACTCAGACACCCTGCCCGTTCATTCAACCTCTAAAGATTCCTTAGATAACAAACAACAGGTTTTCGCGCAAACCTTTGCTCAGGTGTTAAATGCCGCAAACTTTGAAAAGGTTACCGAGCAGGATTTACAAGAGGCGTTGCATGAAGCGTCTTTATTTAAAGTTAGGCTGGAAGTGGAATTTGAAGATTTCGCCGAAGTGGTATTTTATCGCCGTGGCGAATACCAGAAAACCGAAACACTGAGCAAGTTTTGGGGTCTGAAGAAACAGCAGGTAAGCTTCACCAACTATGACAAAGTAGCAGTTTATATAAAGTTTAAAAACGCTGAATACTTTGCCTCAAAGAAAATGAAACCGGTTAATTTTGAACCTGACTCAACCATCATCAAATTATTCCAAAATGTACCAAAAGCGGATTTAGAAATGCTGTTCCCCAACAGCGAAGTGCGCATGCGCACCTTAGACAAAGCCATTATCGGCGGCTCTGCGTTAGTTGGCGGAACCGTGGTGTTAGTGACAAAACTAGGCGCGTCTTTATTATTGATGGCAGGCATTATCAGTTATTGGATTGGTCTGTCAGATAAAGCAGTGACAATTGGCACTCAAGAACTCATCGCTCTTTGCGCAGGAGCTGGGGTAATTGGCGGGTTTATATTCAAAGAATGGAGTAAGTTTAAAAATCGTAAATTGAAATTTATGAAAGCACTGGCTGATAACCTCTATTTTAAAAATCTCGACAACAATGCTGGGGTTTTTCACCATCTAATTGATACTGCGGAAGAAGAAGAATGTAAAGAAGCGATACTAGCCTATTATTTTTTACTGACATTTAAACAGCCTATCAGCAGTGAACAACTAGATCAGCAGATTGAAGATTGGTTTGCCAGCCGATTCGATTTTGAAATAGATTTCGAAATTGAAGATGCGTTAAATAAATTGCTTCGATTTGGCATAGTTAACAAACAAAATAATATGTATAGCGCCATATCGATACAAGCCGCCCAGACCCAACTGGATCGTGAATGGGATGACATTTTCAGCTCAAAGGTTGAGTAACTTTAACTCGATATAAATAAAACGTCTTACCTCCGATTAAAATTAAGCTAGGCTTATGAAAAAATGTTAACCGATATTTTAAGTTACGCAAGTTAATATATAGCTAGGTTGATTGCATAGCCACTATATAGCGTATAACCTCAACTAACTTGAATAGTTAAGCATGGCATTGTTAATTTTATGAAATTACGCATCGAACATTTAACCCGTCATACTTACACTGGGCCTGTTAGTTTTTCAGGACATAGTTTATATCTGCGTCCAATCGAAGGTCACTTAAGACGTGTCCATCGTTTTGATGTTGAGACCATTCCCCCTTCACAACAAAGTTTTGTGCGCGATGTTGAAGGTAACTCATTACTCAAATGTAACTTCGGAATGACAGAGTCAGAAATTTTGGAATTTTTGACGGTAATCGATGTTGAGATTGATGATGACAACCCCTACGACTTTTTACTTGAATCTTACGCCCTTGAATATCCATTTGAATATCGTGGCGCTGACGTAAAAGCGCTCACTCCCTATATTTTAGATCCGCAACAACAGAACCAATCGCAAGTTCTCGATTGGTATCAGCAAGCGGTTCCCTCGCCTTCGAAACATCCGGATATTATTCAATTTTTAATGGATATAAACCAAGCGATTCGTCGAGACATTCGTTATATACGCAGAGATGAAGAAGGCATACAGCTGCCAAATGACACTCTTTCGTTAGGCTCAGGCTCCTGTCGAGATATGGCCGTTTTGTTTATCTCTGTGGTTCGTCAACTTGGCCTAGCCGCTCGATTTGTTAGTGGTTATTTGTATGATCCTCCGGCCGAAAATGGTGCTGAGTATACTTTCAATCGGGCGGTTGGTTCTATGCACGCTTGGGCTGAGGTTTATTTACCGGGGGCTGGCTGGAAGGGATTTGATCCCACTAACGGCATATTGGCTAACAGTTTTTTTATTCCCACCGCGGTGAGCCATAGTCCCGAAGTGATTGATCCTATTCAAGGGCACTACTTTTCTAAAGATGCCACAGATTCGGAGATAGAGATTCAATTGCATATACAACAGTTAGATGTTGCCACAGATAAATGAAGTGAATACGCTAGCGGCGTGATTTAAACTAACGCTCACAGCTGAATATTGCGTTTCGCTAAATTTGCACCGCCAGTACAAACCAGGTTAAAGCACCCAAACGGTTAACTTTAGCGAAAGGTAAAACCATTAAAAAATCGGCTAATAGCGCACTATGCGCTATTAGCCGCGAATATTAGCCGCAACTATTAGCCAATATAGAATTTCAGCAATTACTCTATCGAAAACTCATCGAATAACTGTACTTCAGAATTAAGATTAGTCGGATCAAACACATAACTTTGTACTGTGCCCGTTCCAGTATCTAAGATAGAAAAGACTGACAAGGTATTACTGGTTACAAAAGGCAAGTTTGGATAAGCGTCATTTTCTAAACTCATCGGGCTAAACACCGTTGGAAAACTCATTGCGCGGCCTTGTGGATCGCCATTTGGTGGATAATCTTCAATTGCCCAGCGTGGATTTTCCGAATTTACATCGGCCCAAAAATCGGCATAACTAGAGCGCACGTCTTTGGTATACACACCGCTGCTATCAACATAATAAGCACCATAAGAATTGCCTACGTTTGAGCTTTCTAAATAATGGAGGTCTTCCACTTGCGCTCGATTCCACAAATGTGAGTGTCCTATGTGTACTAAATCCACCCCATTTTCCAACAGTAGTGGTTCAATATCGTTGAGCCATACGTCTTGAGCTAACGGATATTGATAACGCACTTCAGTGATATTACTGAGCATTGGTTCAACGTCATTGGTCCAGGTCTCAGTGCTCAACGGAAAGGTGAACTCAGTGATAGTTTCAAGTCCTTGCGCATCCGTTTCAACAAGTTGCATAACTGGTTGTGACAACACCGGCACGGTATTATCACCTAAGCCAAATACCCCTTGGTGGGCCATTACCACTTTATATTTAGCATTTTTGAAAGCATCAGTTTGCATAACCGATTCTAACCATGCGTACTGCTCGGAATCTTTGTCAAAACGTTCAAACAAAAACTCACCAAATCCCCATTGTGAAGGATCTTCTAAGGTGCTTAAGCTTTCCACAAATTTAGACTTGCTAGCACCAGAGACACTCCACGAACGCCAGATTCTCGACACGTTCATTGAAATAATAAACACATCACCAAATACAGTTGCATAATATTCTTCACCACCTTGGCCATCATCAGGGAAAGAGAAAATATCTAAGAAGCTGTTTTGATTATGTGATTGATCAGCAATCCATTGGGCTTTAATCTGAGCATCATCAGTCGGGTTTACGTCGGCTTTTACTTGCTCATAAGCGGCTTCCGCATACCAAGCTGGTTGCGGATCATTAAAGCCACCATTAAGGGAGTAATCATCTTCAGTAGGACGATAACGCCCCATCACTTCATGATTACCAATGGTCCCAAATAGAGGTGAATGTTGCAGTATTTCTCCACCATTGTATGGGAATCCCGGTAGATACTTTTGATAATGTCCTTGTAGTGCAGGGAAAAAACCTGGCGCATTATCTTTTGCCTGATCAAACCATTCAGATGCACGATCCGGTACATTAACAAAGTCACCAGCAAACAATACTGCATCAGGGACACCGACGGTTTCGACTACTTTTTGATAGTTAGCGACAACATTCTTTTTCGACTGTAAATCTGATGTAAGTAATATCTTCAAAGGAGCATTTTTAGCAGGAGCTGGCGCTAAAGTGAAAGTATCGCTGGCAAATACAAACCCATCTTCATCTTTACTGGAAACTGAATATTCTACACGCTCACCTTGCGTTAAGCCCTCTGCCACCGCCTCGTGACGAAACACAGAGCGATAACTCACTGCATCATAGGTTTTACCAAATTGTTGAGATGACGCATCTTCCATCATACGAGTTAATGAGGTTGTAACAACATTAGTGGTGGTTGTTTCACCGTATTGCAAAGTATGCTCAGTACCTTCGAAATTGGTAAACCACACCACGCTGACGGAACTCTCAGTAGGTAATTGTAAGAATGGGTCGGTTAACATTGCATGCTCTGCGTTAACCATCACAGGTATTTCAACTGGTACTTCTACAGGCACTTCAATTTCTACAATTTTATCGTCGTCACAGGCAGCAAGTGTGGCAACAAGACACAGCAAACCTAACGAACGAGCGTTCGCAAACTTAGTTTTCATTATAATTTTCCCATCAAATATGAGTTGATTTTTCAATTCCACACAAAGTAAAACGCGCCTAATCGGTACTTTTTTAACTTTGAGAAAGTCAAGACAAACCACTAAAAATCAGCACAAAAAACCCGAGAAATATTGCATTTCACGTGAATATTTTTTGAGGAATAAATAGTGCAGAAAAAAACTAGCAGATAAAAAAGACAGTTCTATTACATAAAAAAAATGTGATAAAAGCTTCATAAAACAACAGGATTAATGACAGATTTATGAAAGATAAAAGATTTATATTTTTTCAATGAGTCTACTTTCACTCATTTTTCGCACATCGTTGTTGCTCCAAGTACTTTATAAATCAGCTAAAAAATCATTTGTATTCAACAGCAAACCACGGGCAATTTGATACACTGCCTTAAACAATAAAATGACAATTTACTAATGGAAAAATTATGCAGGTGATTTTCTCTCACGGAAAAGAAAGTGGTCCTTGGGGCTCTAAAATAACTACCTTGGCAAAGATTGCGCAACACCATGGTCATCAGGTAGATAGCCTCGATTATTCAGCCATTGCCAATCCAGATGCACGGGTAGAAAAGTTAATTGGGCGTTTAGCCGAGGTTACTGAGCCCGTATTACTGGTGGGTTCATCAATGGGCGGCTATGTTTCATTGGTAGCCTGCGAGCGTCATCCATGCGCAGGTGTATTCTTATTAGCACCTGCCCTATTCATGCCAGGTTATGACAAACAAAGTTACTCATCAGGCAAGCAACCGATTTGCATCGTGCATGGTAAAGAAGATGAGGTGATACCCTATCAACACTCAGAAAAATACGCTGCCCAATCTGGTTGTGAATTACATTTGATTACTGGAGACCACCGACTTAACTCGTCAATGGATCAAGTTACAAGGTTATTCACTGACTTTTTGAAGCGCTTTTGATAAATAGCAACAAAGCGTCATCTAAATTAAGCAGAGGTTTATGTACGACTTAAGTAAAGCAGCGGTGTGCAGTTGAATAAACTGAACTCAACCGGGCTTTGGCTAATGTTGATAAATACAATTTCTTCCAGAACGTTTGGCCTCATACAAAGCACTATCTGCACGTTTGAAGAGGCTTTCAAAATCATCATCAGCTTGCATTTCGGTTATCCCGATGCTGATAGAAAGAGGTTCACCATCATTCAATTGCATACCATTGATATGCGCCAATAAACGATTTCCAACCATCATTGCCGTTTGCTGATTGGTATCAGGCAGCAGAACAATAAATTCATCGCCACCAAAGCGCCCCAATAAGTCATTTGGACGTAATAATTGTTTAACGCTTTCACTGAGTATTTTTAAAGCCTTGTCTCCCGCATTATGGCCGTGGGAGTCGTTTATCTTTTTAAAGTGATCAATATCATAAACCAACAAACATAAATCTTTGTTTTCCCAT
Organism: Aliiglaciecola lipolytica; assembly: GCF_018860635.1. Taxonomy (GTDB): domain Bacteria; phylum Pseudomonadota; class Gammaproteobacteria; order Enterobacterales; family Alteromonadaceae; genus Aliiglaciecola; species Aliiglaciecola lipolytica_A. The sequence continues at coordinate 500,142 of NZ_JAHKPT010000021.1, read as the reverse complement.
TGAGCATGACGTAATTCAGAAATAGCGCGCTGTATTAGGTATTCTCTGGATGCCGTTTGGGTCAAATTATCGGTAAAAACTTTGCTTTTAAGTTGGTGATTGTGTGCAGTTAATGCAGGCACAGCAATGGCAAACATCGCATTAGTCGCTACCACGTTAATCGCATATTGATAGACCATAACAAACTCCATCAGCTCTAACGCATCGACTAAAAATACCACCAGCAAACTACTCACGGCCAAACTCAAAATATTGAAAAAGGCATTTTCAGTGCAGGCAATCCACATATGCGGTATGACCAAGAAGAAGATTGCAAACGAGCTATCCATAGATTGAGTGAATTTGGCCAGCAACATAGCTATTACAATTAATGCTATTGAAACCAACAACTTGTACTTATACTGCGGGGTTGAGGTGCTTAACTGGCCTTCAATATGCTCAAGTAACAAAAAGAATTTTTTCGGATAAATAACATGCATGATGCTAAAAAATAATGGGCTGAGCACAACAATACCAGCCATATCCCCTATCCAAAACGGTAACCAAGTAGACATAATCTCTTGCAATTGCATCATATCGGAGAAGACCAGCGAATTTAAAACTAAAAAAGTCGCGATTAATGATGCAACCGCAGCAATTAGCAAAAAGCTGATAATAGATAGTGGTAAGGTAAGTTGCTTTGTTTGCGTTAACCAACGCAATAATTGACTAGCGGCATAATATGGAAGGATATGGGCAACGCCAAACAGCACGCCCCCTTCTATGGCTTCGACGCTTTGCAGTTCAATTTGGTAGTCTTTGTTAGTAAACAAAGTGACCAAAATCGCCGCCAACATGACGATTGGGATAGCACGAGCGCCCACCACAAAAAACACAGCAAAGGTCAACCCCGCTGGCGGAAACCAAACACTGGCATGGTGAGAAAATTCAACCAAAGCGCCACTGAACCAAACCAAAACCCAACTAATCAGCAGTAAAGCGGCTCTCGCGCCAGCTGAGTTTTGTAAAAAATGTAGGCCTTTTTGTTTAATACTCAGTTCATCAACTTGCGATGATAAATTACCGGTTTGCATCTACTGCTATCTTCCTTAAAGTCACTCTTAATCCTTGTACTTTGATAAGTCCATATTGAATGCATGAAAAAGATATCAGCATCTTGATAACCTGTATCATAGCAAACCCGTTAGTGGTTAATATACTCTGAAAGCATATTAGATTTGCTAAACATGCTTTTTTACCAGTCATCCTCGCCATTTACCGTTAGTCATATAATCCACAAATGAGCAATCCAGATAGTTAAGCTTTGTGTCACTAACTAACTAGAGGAAATAAAAAATGTTCAAAACAAAACCGTTAATCTCTTTCATCATTATTTTTTGGGGCTTGCTACCCGCGTTTAGCGCTTTGGCAAATGTGATTGGCAGTTGGCAAGGTGAGTTAAAGGTGAATGAAAACACCAGTTTGCCGATGATCGTGCATTTTTCTCAAGAAAGTGACCAAATCACCGCAACCTTAGATAGCCCAGCACAAGGTGCAACTGGCATCCCCATCAACGAAGTGGTAGTAGCGCTGCCAGAAGTCAGCTTTAAAGTAAATGCGATTGGCATGCGCTTTACAGGAAGCTTCAGCAATCCAGACACCATAACCGGCACCTTTACTCAAGGTAGTGCAAAACTGCCACTGGTGCTCAACCGCAGCATTGAAATAGTAAAAGCGCCAGAGCGTCCACAAACCCCAGAGGCTCCCTTTGATTATGTGATTGAGGACGTTGTATTTAAGAATAGCAAAGCAAATATCAACTTGGCCGGTACCTTGACTAAACCTAAAGGTGAAGGCGATTTTGCCGCAGTCATTTTAATTTCAGGATCAGGTCCACAAGACCGTGATGAAACGCTGTTTGGACACAAGCCCTTTGCAGTAATTGCAGACTATTTAACCACTCAAGGCTTGGCAGTTTTACGCTTTGATGACCGAGGAGCCGCCCAGTCTGGTGGTGATTTTGCCACCGCCACCAGCGAAGATTTCGTCGAAGATGTGCAAGCCGCATTTGAATTTTTAGCTGCGCGCTCTGATATAAAACAACATAAAATCGGCCTTATTGGTCACAGTGAAGGTGGAATGATTGCGCCCATGCTTGCCAGTAAAAACCAAGACATTGCCTTTGTGGTGATGATGGCTGGCTTAGGGGTTGATGGCGTGAGTTTAGTCACCCAACAATCGTTTGATATCCAAAAGTTAATGGGCGTGGAAGAAGCTGCCCTAAAAGCACAACGTCAACAAGATACACAGCTTTATAAACGCATTGTTAACGGCATGAGCAGCGAGGAGATTCATGACTATTTCATTCAAAAAGGTGCAACTGAAGCCGCTGCAACGGGCAAAGCTCAGCAACTTGGTTCACCGTGGATGCGCTTTTTTCTAGGCTACCAACCTAAACAATATTTAGATAAGGTTAGCTGCCCTATTCTAGCCATCAACGGCGCTAAAGATTTGCAAGTAGCAGCTCAGACCAATTTAGCAGCGCTAAACACCCTATTAACAGCGAACAATCATGCAGATTTCACGATTAAATCGCTGCCCAATCTAAATCACTTATTTCAAAATGCAGACACAGGATTACCTAACGAGTATGCTAGTATCGAACAAACTATGGATACCCATGTGCTTGTTTTAATGGCTGAATGGATTAACGCTAGAATTTAATATGATGTCACGTTCGTTTATATTACTTCAATTAATAGGTTGGTTGCTGTTTGGCGCAATCAACTTTTTTAGCCGAGCCTTGTTGCAAGGCGGTTCTTGGGCAGAGTTCATCTCCACTAGCGTATTAGTGCTTGTTGGTTTGTTCGTTTCATCGGTCTTACGACGTTTTTATCACTTGTCTAAAGTACTATCGTTGCCACCACCGATGTTAACCTTAACTGCGTTTGGCGCTAGTATCATCGCGGGCATATGCATTACCTTACTCGTGTTTATCATTTTTGAACCCTTTGCTGAGGCATTGTATAACACCCCTACGCTGTTCACCTTGATGCAATTTGTCTCAAATATCATTAACTTGAGTTTAGTGATGTTGATTTGGTCAGCACTTTACTTTGCCATTAAGCGCTATCATAGATTTGAACAAATCAAGGCAGAGAAACAACAACTCGATGATACCCTCAAACAAGTCAGTTTAGAGGCGTTAATTAACCAACTAAACCCCCACTTCATGTTCAACACCATTAACAATATTCGCGCCCTGATTTTGGAAGATGCCAACAGAGCCAGAGACATGCTAAGTCACTTAGCTGATATGTATCGCTACACACTCAATTCCAATAACAATCACTTGGTTACCTTGGCCGACGAATTAACCATGATTGAAGACTATTTAGCCTTAATGGACATTCAACTTGAAGGCCGTTTGCAAACCGAGTTCGATATTCAAAGGGATACCCGAGAGGCATTTATTCCTCGCATGATGCTGCAATTGTTAGTTGAAAATGCGATTAAGTACGGCATTGCTAACAAAAAGCAAGGTGGCCAACTCTGTCTAGTGGCAAAACGCCAAGAACACAGTTTATTTTTGCAAGTACGCAACAGCGGTAAGATCCAAAAAAGTGCGCAAGACAGCACGGGTATGGGTTTAAACAATATCCAACAGCGTTTGGCTCTGCTTTATGCCGACAACGCGACTATTACCATGACCGAACAAGATGAACAGGTTGTGGTCAATATACTACTTCCATGGAGTACCAGCGATGATACGCGCAGTAATAGTTGATGATTCGCGACTAGCACGATTAGAGCTAATTAACTTGTTAGAACAGGTTAATGATGTAGAGGTGGTGGGCGAAGCCCAAGATGTTGACGAGGCTCTTGATCTGATTGATGAGACCAATCCAGATTTGATATTGCTGGATATTAATATGCCAGAAAAAAACGGCTTCGATCTGCTCACCGAACTAGACTCTGTTCCCCAAGTAATCTTCACCACGGCTTATGATCAATATGCCATTAAGTCATTTGACTTTAACGCCTTAGACTATATTTTGAAGCCGGTCACTGCACAACGTCTCAACCAAGCGTTGGAAAAAGTAAGGGATAAACTCCGCCCCCATAGCCCGTCCTCCGATAAAGCGGACTTGCTTACAGCTGATAGCCAGTTTTTTGTAAAAGATGGCGAACAATGCTGGTTAGTGAAAATAGCGGATGTGCATCTAATTGAATCTGTGGGCAACTATAGCCGTCTTTACTTTGACCGCAATAGACCGATGATTTACAAAGCCCTGAGTAAAATTCAAGCGCGCTTGCAACCTGGTTTATTCTTCAGAGCAAATCGGCAGCAGTTGGTAAATCTAAACGAAATTGATCAGGTTTCACCACTGCTGAATGAGAGTTTAGAATTAACCTTAAAAAACGGTACTAAGGTCACGGTATCGCGCCGCCAGAGTGTCGAGTTCAGAGGATTGTTTAGGTTATAAGATACCAGCCCCAGCCGCGGGAAATCTAAGAATGAAAACTGCGGCTCGATTAAGCTTAGGCTAAGCTGCGCGTATAAGATGTAGCCGTGCTTTTAAGATGAAGAACCGCAGACTTTAAATACCTTACACGCGTAGGAATAACTAACCGGTTTTACCTGACTAAGCGCGGCCATCTTTTTGGCTTTGAAGGCTTTTTCAAACTTAGCGATACGTTGGTAGTAATCGTCTAAAAGTTGTTGTTTCGTTTGCTCGTCGACAAACGAAAATGCCAGAGAGTTTGCACCTGTTTTGACTAATTCCGACCACGACATATTAAAGTTTGTCACCGCAGTATAATACTCATCGGTCATGTTTGAGTCCCACATGCCTCGGTCATCCGTGGATAATGCTACCGGCACTCCTAAGCGTAAATATTCAGGAAACGGATGCTGTGAATAATCATCTACATATTCCAATAAAAGATTACTGATGAGGTTAATTTCAATCAGGTATTGGTTGTAGCGCATCAACAATAAGGTATCGGCATCGTCGATTAAATTAAATCCATGACCGATGCGAGTGGCACCTAGTAACAGGGTATCGCGAATATGCTGATTAGGCTCATCAGTTTCACCAGCATGAATGGATAAGTTAACGCCGTGATACTGATGTCTGAGTTTCTGTAACGTGGGTAAAAAGCGCAACGGATGGCCTTTGTCGTTGTCTTCACGGCCAACCATATCAACGGCGACATAAAGCTCTGGATGTTCAGACACAAACTTATACATCCACTCTAGTCCGTCTAAGGCCTGCGAAGAAAACCGCAATAACGCGTATTGCAGACGAACAGTCACCCCACTGTCAATGGCATCTTTTTGCGCAAAGCGTTTAAGGTACATCTGATAAACCTGCTCATCTTCAAACGCGCTACCATCAGGATGAACAAAACCACGAACGCCAGCATCGGTTTCTAAATAAGATAAACCTTCAGCGCCAAAGGCTTGCATGTTTTTGACAATTAAATTGGCTTGCATATAGGGGTTGAACATCAACGAATTAAGTCGCGCCCAATGGGTTTCAAAAAACTCATCACGTCCCTCAGTGGGTTTATCTAAACGAATGCTATTCATCCAAGCTTGTTTTTGTTCTGGGTTAAGATCTTGCAAGCGTTTATATTCAGATTGTTCACAGCTATCGAGTTTTTTGTATTCAAACTCCTGAATATTCACAAACAGCATTAAATAAGGTGGGCTTGAATTTTGCCCTGCTGCATAGGCTTTGCAATTGTTTATTTTCACTTTCGTATAGTAAATATAACCGTTTTGCTGCTGTTTTATGGCTTCATCAAACCACCATTTTGACAGATTCGAACCCGTGGAATGATTGTGTAAGTCGCCCCCTTTGGGCATCGCATATAAAAACCGATAAAGCTCATCAGCCGAGGCCGTTTTTTTAAAAGCTTCAAACTCTTTATCAAAGGTTGCGGCAAAGGTATTACACACAAGGCTCATACAAAAGATAGAGAGTAAACACACCAATTTCATTGTAATGGCTCCAAAAGGGAATGGTTTATTTTAAGATTGATTGGTTTTTAGCAGGTTAATTTAACCTGCTAGTTGAACAAAACCAAATTAATGCCTGTTATTTCACTTGGTAAGGTAACGTATTCTCATAAGTACTCCAGTTTTTCACAATTTCCTGAACAACTGTATTCCCCACTACATAAGCCGCATCTTTAGCAGGATAACCACCATCAGGATACGGCGCAGTGACACTCCAACTGGTTAACTTGTCGGCAGGCGCCATGGTGTAATTACTCACCGTTCTTAACACCATCACTCTTTGCGGATCAACTTTACCAATCCGAGCCAAGCGTAAAAGTGAGGTTAAGGTGCCTGAGTCTTCCATATTACTGGTCATAAAGTTTGCATCATCACCACCGTATAACTTCAACCAATCGTTGGCCCACTCATTTAGGTGCTTACCATGCCAGTATTTGCTTGCACTTAATGTGTCACCTATGGTCACAAAAGGTGGCTTCTGCGCGTTCGGCATGGTTTTAAATAGCGCTCTAAACTCTTTAATCCCTTCACTATCGGCCAATTCAATGTCTTTGGTTTGAGTGTAAGCCCAATCGGCTAACTGACTGTTTAGCTCGAAAGAAACTGTATCTAGTGTCCATCCGGTAGAAATGTCTTCTGGCTCTTGGGCAGGCTCGGTGGCACCCAATGGAATAATCCCATATGGCCATGATTCAGGTATTTCTCGGGCATCTATTTGATATATAAGATCGCCATCGACAACATGCTTAGCCCATGCAGCTGAACCCAATGACAAGTCTTGTGGATCACCACCGGCGATACCTGCAACTACCCAATAGGCTTTACTCAGGTCAAAGCGAGGATCTAAACCCAGTGCCATAATCGACGCCGTCGCATTAGGAATGCCACCACCAACACAAATAACCAACACTCCATCTTTATTGAGGTATAAATCGTACTCGCCTAATGGGAAGTCTAATTTTTGAGAAAAGTCACCCCGCTCCAACCAAAGTTGAAGCTCCCCCGCGTCATCTCCCATTGCATCGCCAGACTCATACATGGTCACCACTACTGCTTTAATTGCATGGGTTTGTTGAGCTACTTTTAGCGTACTGACAGGCTCAACTTGTGTTTTAGCCGTTTCGGTATTACCACAGGCGACTGTGTTAGCCGCTAGCAAAACCAACATGGCAGGCTTAGCGTATTTCAAAAATGACATATTTATACTTCTCCACTGAGATTACACTTAAAAACTTGACCGATTGGTCAGCAAATATTATACCGATTAGCTAAAAATGGCGAATGAACATGTTTCTGCTAAATGGTGTTGTTAGGTATACCCATTGATGGGAAAGGGCTAAGGAAAATAATCGACAGTTAAAAATACAGATTGAGAATACGACCCAGTTTTCCTTTGCACTTACTTATTTGAACAATAAGCGGTAATCATGGTGCATAAGCATTCAATTAGTGCATGGAGTTGCAATCAATAGATATCTAAAAAACCCAAAAAGAATCGTAGTTTAAAGAAAAGCAGAAAAATAAAAAATTAACAATTCAGACGTTCGCTAGGCAGACTGACCACCTAGCAAACAATCGATAAACTAAATCAGAAAATAGCTTACTTAGCACTCACTTCGGTAAACACATAAGAATGCTGACTATCGATCAATTTTAATGTTCGTTTACCGGATTCGCTTTGTCCAATAACCAACTCCATTCCAAACATGATTGGATTAAGCATCACTATAGAATTTGAGCCATCTGAACTGGTTTTAGTGGTTAACGCGCTTTTCCAAACACCAGGATCGAAGATGGTTTCTCCTGCTACCGTTGAAATTGATACTTCGCCTAAAATATCATTTTCGTAGTGAGTGGCTAAGCTAGCTAAAATCGCAGCATCGCCAGGCAAATCAATTTCGTCTAATCGCGATGCATTGATCTTTTGTTGTTCAAGGGCAAATACATCCACTTCGTCAGCCGCTTTAGGCTCGGCATTATAGAGCAACTCAATTAATTTGCGCTGAAATGCAGAAGCTAAATAATAGCCTTCATCGGAGTTAGTCAAAATAACTGCGGCGACATTGGCACTGGGTATCACAATAAATTGGGATTTATACCCCGCCATACTGCCGCCATGTTCAATAATCTCTACCCCTGCGATTTTCTTGGTCGAAAGCCCCATCCCGTAATATTCATCTTTACCAGAAGACACGCCCGGTAAACGTCTTTCCAATAAGGGCGTTTCTGCAAAGAGTCTCTTACCTTGCGGACTGACACCGAGCGTCAACTCGTTGGCTAGATACTTGAGCATATCCGAAGCGGAAGAAAACGCCCCGCCAGAGGGACGATAAGGCAATATCGTCAGATTAAATCCATGCTCACTAGTCTGTTCAACTTCCTCAATCTCAAATTCAAAATTGATTGCATAAGGTGTAGCAACATTGCCCGCTAAGGCCGTTTCAAAAGAAAAAGTGGTGTTATTCATTTGCAAGGGATCAAAGATAAATTCTTGCATAGCTTTGTCATAAGCGGCGCCTATTTCCATGTCAGGATAGAGAATATGACCTGCTATTAAACCGGCCACTGCCGGCATTTGATTATTGTATTGATATAACTCACCAAAATCACTGGTAGGCTCTACATTGGCTAAATCTTCTACTGCCATTAACGCTGGCGCATCTGGCCCACTATTAAATACCCATGTCATATCTTTACGAGGTAAACCTGTACACGCACAAACGAGGTGACGAATAAGCACTTTATCTGTGGTTTCTTGGCTACCTAGTTTAAATTCAGGATAGTGATCGGTGACTTTATCATCCCAATCAAGCTTGCCCATCTCAACAAGTTTAGCCAACAATAGCGTGGTCATTCCTTTAGTATTCGAAGCCACCATGAACAAAGTATCTTTATCTACAGGCTCGCCACTGGCGATATTTTTCACCCCTACTCCACCTTCATATACCACATTACCATCTTGCATCACCGCAATCCCAGCACCGGGTATTTTCAACTTCTTGGCAGACTCATTTACAAAACTCAGCAACGCCTCTACTTTTTGTGGATCAAGTTTGTGGGCAGACGCACTAGCGAAGTTCTCACCGTCATAGCCAAGCACGGTATAACTTTGTAGTAAGGTGTTTAACTGAGAGCCGCGTTTACCCAACACGGCAAAGCTAGAATCAACCAGCACCACATGCCAGTCGTTAGCGTTACGCAAAACAACGGCATAAAACCCCCGCTCTTCAGAAATCGCGCTTTCATATTCAATAAAGGTATGCTGTTGCCAACCATTGTTAGCTACTTCATCGTTAATGAAACGCACTTCACGGGCAAAGCCAGGAGAAAATTTTTGCCAAGCTTGCATGGCCGCCTTAGCAGCATCATCGGCACCTTTCACCACAGTGATAACTATCACCCCATCCCCTTCAGGCGCGGTGTATTTAATTAGCTCAGGCCCCTTATCCTCAACCCAACTTTCCGGAGCATCATAGGTTGCCCCCAACCAATCATCAGCTCCTAAAGCCTGATCAACTGATTCAGAAAGTTCGGAAGTTTTAACACTTTGAGTATCAGCAACACAGGCAGATAAACTAAAGGCAAAAAAGAAAATAATGGGGTAGAAAGATACATTTCGCATAGTAACAGTCCCTTGATTTGATTAAATATTAGTCTATACGAGCAATAAGATTTAATAAAGTGAACTGCGATAATTTTGATTTTTTGTATTTGCTACTAAACTTTTTTAGTAGCAAACATCAATCAGTGTGTTTTCATTTTGCGTAAATCACGTACATAAGTACCTGAACCGTTTTTTTGTATCACCTCAAATAAGTCAATGGCAGCAAATAAATCACTGAGTTTTTTAAACCCAAAATTTCGCTGATCAAAAGATGCGTGGTTCGCAATATGTTTACCGATCGCGCCTAAGTTCGCCCAGCCATCATCATCTTCGGAGGCTTCAATTGCTTGGCGCAACATATTCATTAATTTCGTATCGCTTTTGATACTAGGCTTTCGATGGGGTATTGGTTTTTCGTCTACAGGTTCTTCATCGAGGTAAAGAAATTTCGAACAACTATTCACAAATGCAGTAGGTGCTTTCCGCTCTCCGAAACCAATCACAAATTTACCATCAGCCAAAGCTCGGGTAACTAAAGGTGTAAAATCGCAATCAGATGAGACTAGACATATTGTATCAACATCTTTGGTATACAGAATATCCATTGCGTCGATTACCAATGCTATATCAGTGGCATTTTTGCCTTTGGTTAAATCAAATTGCTGGATAGGTTGGATAGCGAATTCATGCAGCACATCTTCCCATGGCTTAATATTAGGGCTTTTCCAATTGCCGTAAGCTTTGCGAATATTGACTACACCATAACGCGCCAATTCTGACAGAATTATGCCAATTTTTGCAGCAGGCGCATTGTCTGCATCAATAAATAAAGCGATTTTGTCCTGTTCTTTCATCCTTTAAAATTCCTTTTTCAGCCCCTTTTAATGTAAGAAACATAATGGAACGCCAACAGCAATGAATCAATTATTTTTAAGATGTGAAAGTATGAGTGGGGATACGTTATTAGCTAAATAACGGTGACTTTTTTCTAACTCACTAAAGATGTGAAAATTAATGCAACAAGCGAATACCTGAAATTACCATTCATTGAGTTGCTGCATATCCTTTAATCTACATCGTTGGAGCAGCAGAGCTTCAAATAAGTCATCTATCGAGTCATTTTGTGGCGTTAACCCTGGCAATGCTATATTCGCTTCAGCAAAAAAGCGTTGTTTCTGATTGATAAGATCATCTTCTAACCAAGCAGATAACCACCAGTCTTGCATACGTTCTTTTGCTTCCTTTAATTTATGCTCAGAGGGCAATCGATCTCGTTTGATATTATTCACTTTGCAATCACTTGGAACTAAATTCCAAAGATCATTATTAGGCCAACGAGCAAAAGGCATGCTGTGATCAATGTCATATTTTTGGTTTAAACGCTTTGAAGACCAAACACATTGTATTGATTGCGACTTAGCTAATGTCTCAAAACGGCTGCGAACTTCAGACGTCGTTCGCTGTGGATCCAACCATTTGAGTGCTTGATAAAGGTAAACTTGTTTTTCAGGCTTGGCATAATCCGAATTGCCTTTATACGCCGCCATCGTTTTCACCCACTCATTAACTAAAACGGGTTCAATCCAACAAGCATAGCGACTCAGCGCCAGCCACGTGGTTTCAGGTAATGAAAATTCGCCCCATTTTTGTAATGTGGGTAAATCTAGGAAAATACTATCTTTAGCCCTAACAGATTTAGTTGTCGCTTCAAAAACCTGTGTTTTTTGATTAGGCAGAGTAATGTACTGACAAGGCATTTCTTTGATATTCGAGGCACTGGCGCTTAGGGTTTTATGCAGTGCAATGGCATCTTCACCGGTAAACATGTTTCCAATGCGGTAATCAGACGCTGTTCTATGTCGCAATTTATGCCAACCGTCAGGTTTCATAAATCCCATGTTCGGTTTCGCGTTTGGTACTTGGAATAGTTGATGATGGTCAATTAAGTCTTTGTATTGATGTATCCAATACAACGCAACTAACCCCAAGGGTAAAATAACTCTGTCACCGCTAGCTAAAGACTCTCTTCGTATGACCGCACCAGGGTGACCATCAGCTATTCGCAATAACACTCTGAGTAAAGCAAGTTTATGAGTTGCTGATTTGCCATCATTGATAGCAACATGGCGAATAAAAGGAAATGCGCCCGTTCCATCGTCTGGCAACTGCAAAATTAAGGTCTGCCAATAAACCCCTTCTCGTCCGAGTTTATCGGTTTCATTTTGCGCTTCGAATTTGGAAAACAAACCATAGTTATGTGCTAAATGTTCGACTTCTTCAACACTTACATCGAACATTTGACGACTTTGCTGTTCTTCTTTGGTCATTCCAAGCTTAAGTGAAATAACGATTTTTCCACCAGGTTTAAGTAAATTAGCCAGTTTACGAATGGCTCTCGCCCGTTGACTTGGAGGAACATGCATCCATACCGCACTTAACAAAATCAAATCGAAGTTAACTTCTAATTTTGTCGTTTTATCAAGAGCAGGCAAAGCGTCTTGAATCCAGTGAACCTTTTTATTTCCCGTGGTTACCTTACCTACTTTCAACATTTCCAAGGCAGGTTCAACAGCATAAATCTGATAACTTTGGTCACTTTTCAATTTTTGTTCAGCTAAATCCGCGATGTAACTAACATCCCTCCCAACCCCTGCCCCCACATCTAAAATGGAGACGTTAGATTGCTCAAACAATGAAGTTAAATGATGCGCCCAATTGTTATGCACATCGAGGAAAGACAGCGACAAATACTGAGGGGCTATTTCTTCTATTTTGTTGTTGTAATAATCAGAAGACACATTAATCCTTAATGGGATATTTATTCATTATTCAACATTAAAAACATGTAGATTTTTATCATAACTTCATATTAATAATAGGGCTACAGATATCAAATTGAGATTCACTGAGAGAACCTTACACTGCCAGAGTTGACACAAAATTCCGACCATTTAGCTTTTATCGTTTAAATTAAACTTAAATTTTTATTCTTAAGCTGCGTGTGCGGCAGCTAACTTCAGGCACTCCCAAACACAAGCGCTGCATCCATGAGACGAACGGTGATTGTACGTACCGAACTAAGTGTGATGGGCTAAATAGCAATTTTAGATGTTGTTTTTTCATACTACGTCTCTACTACTATAATGCGCTTTTACCGAAAGTGTATTTGTGCACGGCCGTATGCGTTTGCGTGCTTTTTATTTATCGCATATTTTGATTGCATTGATAGTCCTTGCACAAGTCACCTGTGATTTCACAACGGTTTAACTTTGCTTGTAATTTTTCGAGGTTATGCAAGTTGTCCGCAAAAATGCTTGTGGAGTTTAATTCTTCACTTAACACAATATGGGCTTTGACTAGTTTAATTAGTTTTGTAAAGTCCGCTGATTTTCCGGCTTTTTCAATAATTGAATTTTCGCGACTTATTTGCATCGTTATGTACAGAAGATTTGGGTCCATGATTACTTCTCAATTTTTGTGCTCAATTATTAGAAAATGTTTTGTTTTGGGGCTGCTAACTGCCCCAAGTATTTTCAACTAACTTTTCTTATCTAAGAGAAATATTCGAAGAACATGCCTTTGCGTTTCAGTAGAAAATGCATTGGTCGCATTGCCCTTGAGAAGCCACTGAAAAATCGTCGCCGTGACCTGCTTTAATTTAGTAAACAGCTGCGTATTTTTAGTATTTACTTTACGTTCAGCTAAACAGGTAATTGGCGGTTGTGCGTGGTTTCTAAGGGGTTGGCTTTGAGGCTGATTCACACACAAGTTTTGCATCCATGAGGCGAATAGTGATGGTACGTATGAAACTATATGTGATGGACTAACTAGCAATTCTTGATGTTGCTTTTTCATATTGAGTCTCTACTACTAAAATACGACTGCATTTGCGCCTTTGTGGCACCGATTTCCATTAAGCTGGTGATGTGCTGTTTACACCAACTTTTTGCTGGTTCGACAATTTGACTAAAAGCTTTATTGTCTAATCTTTTGTATAAGTGTAACGAGTTTCTAAAATCTCCCACCTGTCGATAAATATCTGCACATAATAGGATCATTTCATCTGAAGCGTTGCCGAGAATCTGCGAAATCTGCGAAGGCAAATCAGCGAGGTCAGAGCCTTTGATTTTCTTACTTTGAGTTAAAACCAGTTGGATCTGACCCCTTTGATTTGTTTGATTTTTTAGTTAATTTTCACCCCCAGGCTTAACGAGACGATGGCACCTACCAAGGTTGTGATCACAACGGAGAGTAAAGAGCCAATCAATACATATTCGGTCATACTTCGACCATTCGCTTTATTCAATTCTCCAAATCTAAATATTGATTTAGCGGCCAATACAAACCCAACGGCGGCGTAACTCCCCACAAGGGTGAAGGTCAATATTAATACTCGCTCTAAGTAACCAATTAACTCACCACCAGCAACAAGGCCTGTGATCTCAGGTTTACTTTGCTTGCTCAATGGTTGGTCTTGTGGTGTTGATTCGTCTGGATTAAAGCCCGATGGAGTATATTTTTGCAGGACCTGACTAATCACAATGGAAGTTGGTTTGAGAATCAACAAATACGCAAAAATCACTTGAACGCATGCTGAGAGCTTTTCATGTTTTAATACTGCATTAATAGTGATGCCGTCAACAAGGTAGAAAGCACTTACCGCGAGTACAGTGACATGTAATGTTTGATCGATTATAAAGTGAGACAGCTTATCACCATTCGCGCTAGTCACTTTCCACAGATCGATAGCAAAGTGAGTCACTGTTACCCACACCACTAAGTACGCGGTCAAATGCCAATGAATGTCTAACACCAATGCTGGCAAGATCAATACGACTCCATGCAGCAGTGCATGACAGTACAACTCTACACTACGATAGGTGCGCTGCTTTTTGGCTTCTACCCAGCGGGCTGGCTGCAGGTAAAAGTCACAAATAATGTGAACCAATAAGAATGAAATCAGCAGACTAAAAAATTCAGACATCTTCAATTACCTTTAATTGTTGTACAAATCGATAATTTAACGCTTCAATTAATGGCCACCCAGAGGCTTTGAGTGACTTGCTAACGGTAGCAATAGCAACATTTAATTTACCTGCTAAGTCGCTAACAGATAACTCTTGATTGGTTTGAAGCATAGGAAGCATCACTTCACATTGGCGTGGTGTCAGGTCGGTAAGTTGTCGATCAAGGTATTTAAATAGTAAATCGAAGTAATCCGTGAGTTCAGGACGATCAGAACTAAACAGCAACCTATCACTTTTTAACGCTTTTAAACCGCGACCAGAAAGCACAAATGCTTCCCCCATGGATTCAGAGACTGATTCACGCAATTGTGCATTTGAAGCAATGGCAAAACTAATCCTGCTATCAAAATCTTTACCAAGGGCTTTTATGCCAACTCTGTAGACAATGGTATATCTCAATACGTTTGAGATATCATGGATCAAGGTCTGAAATTCATCACCACGTTTAATACTATGTGTGTTTAAATTGTTTACCTCACTGATCCATTGTTGGATGTCTTTAATGCGTTGCAGTAGTTGGTCAAACTGTTTTGCAGTTAATTGGGTCGAGTTAACCACATCCCCACTAATCACGGCGATGGGTTTTTGATTGTATTCCACACTAATTCCTTCTTTTGAGCCTCAGTATTAATTTAGCCCAAATAGGCTAAATACGCAAATTTAGCCTTAATTGGCTAAATTAACGTTTTTAGCGAGCTATGACTAAAGAACTGCGACACTGCGGGGTCAGAACAAACCTGCGGGTTTCCTCAGGTTTTCAGGTTTAGTGATATTTGCTAAGCTAGGGCAAATAACGAAACTGACATGTATCAATGACATACCAAATTAAAACGTTTTCTTCGTATTTTCTAACCTTCTGCATTTGCATCTTGTTACTCGGCGCTTGTGCGACGTCCAAAAAAGCTCAGCTTCCGGTTGCTGTGTTGACCACTGAATATGGCAATATTGAAATTGAGTTAGACACAAATAACACGCCAATAAGCGCGAACAATTTCATTGCTTACATAAAAGGCGGGCATTTTAAAACCTTGACCTTCTATCGTACTGTTGATCACAGCAATGATAACCACCCTCTGAAAATCGCGGTTCTACAAGGTGGCTTAAACGCGGCACTTGATGAGCCTTTCGATGCTCCGCTACCAGCAATCACTCACGAATCAACGGCACAAACCACTCTCACTCACACAAGAGGCGCGGTTTCTTTTGCCCGTGGTGATTTAGGAACAGCGCAATCAGAATTTTTTATCTCTACCTTAGATAACCCGCATTTGGATGCAGGCGGATTACGCCACCCTGATAAACTAGGTTTTGCAGTATTTGGCAAAGTGATTGGGGGAATGGACGTGGTAGATAAAATTGCGGCAATGCCTGCGAATCGAGTTCACGACAATCCCTATGTGGAAGGACAATTATTAACTGAGCAGGTGGTTGTCAGTAAAATCACTCTCATTGATTAATAAATCAGCTCAATCAAAGCGAAAAACCGTTTTAAGACTAAGATGATAAGGCACATCTAGGGAAATATATTTTCCAATTTGAGTTTTTAAAAAAACTTAAAGCATTCAGGCACTTGGAGAGGTTTGCTTAGCACATTTTTACTGATAAACTTTTCCAGTGCAGTTTTATCTTTTGCTTTAAATAAGTGGCATCACTTAGCTTTTAGTTATTAGCTCGTCGTTAGTAACGCTTAGTTATAGATTAACAACACTTAAATAAACACACCAATCATCCATAACAGAGATAATGATAAATACGTCAATGCACATGCATTTCCCAAAGACTAATTATATGAACCTAAACACAAGGGATTCACAACAGTGACACATCAAAAAACAACTACACCTTTTTCTATTGCTCCTTCTTTAAAGAGCAAAACCCTAGTGGCTATAGCCGTCGCTACCTGTTTATCACCAATGAGTCTGTACGCGCAATCTAACGCAACTGGAGCAAATGATGCTGAGGTCGAGCGTGTGCTAGTGACCTCTCGTAAACGTTCAGAAGATATGAACGATGTGCCAATTAGCATTAACGTGGTAACTGACGAACTAATTGATAATTTAGGCGCTGCCGACTTTACCGATTTATTAGGCGTAGTGCCAAGCTTAACCTCTTACCAAAACGGTCCGGGAAGAACCCGTTTATCTATCCGTGGCGTGGCTAATGGTGGCGGTAATGACAACGATACGCAAAACCAAGAAACTGTCGGCATTTATATGGATGAAATTCCAATTTCCATGGGCGGCATGAACCCAGAGTTTGCATTGTTTGATTTGAAACGTGTAGAAGTATTGCGCGGCCCTCAAGGGACTCTATTTGGCGCAGGTTCAATGACAGGTACGGTTCGACTCGTTTCAAACGAGCCTGATCTTAACGAATTTGGTGGTCGCTATGAAGCCACTGCATCTTCTATCAGCCATGGTTCACAAAACTATTCGGTGAAAGGTCTGATCAATGCCCCGGTCATCGAAAACCAGTTGGCCATTCGTGCAAGTGGCTATTACATGGACAACGGTGGTTACATCGATAATGAAGTCACTGGCGAAAAAGATCTTAACGATGGCATATCGAAAGGCGCTAAAATCTCGACTTTGTACTTCCCTACCGACAATTTGCGTGCGGAATTAACCCTACTTCACCATAACTACTCAGATAATGGCTATCCACAAGACATCGACTCTACCCCGTTTTTAACCAGAAACTATACGTCTTTCGATGGCTTTGATGATGAAGTAAATATTGCCAATCTAACCTTAAAATATGATTTAGAGTGGGCAGAGTTGGTCAGTTCTACTTCGTATTTTGATCGCTCGATCATTAACAGACGTTCGTTAGATTTATTATTTGAGTCGGCGCTTCCTCCCGAGGTCACGCCACACGAACTCATCGATTTCACTGACTCTGAAGTCTGGGTGCAAGAACTACGCTTAGCCTCAACCACCGATGATAAGTTGCAGTGGACTGTGGGTGCTTATGCCGATAAAAAAGATGTGTTTTATGAAAACACCTTTCCTGTTCCAGGAGCGGACGCAATATTAGGCGTGCCTTCTTCGGCCTTTGGCGCACCAGAGGACCACTTGTACTACGGTTTTGACGATCTAACCGTAGAGACCTATGCGTTATTCGGTGAAGCATATTACGACATTGGTGATCTTTCTATCACAGCCGGTTTACGTTATTTCAACTGGAAACAAAATATCGAGTTCTACCAGTCTGGTTTGTTCAACGGTGAATCAAACGGTGATATTCGACCTGAAAGTACCACTGATGGCGTGAATCCGAAACTGAACGTGTCATATCGTTTAAATGACGAAGTTTTGGTTTATGCTCAAGCTGCGAAAGGCTTCCGTTACGGTGGCATCAACGGCGCGATTCCTGAATCAGTATGTTCTGAAGAATTGGCTCAAGTTGAACGTGAAGGCGGCGATACACGCTTCTTTAAACCAGATGAAATTTGGAATTACGAGGCAGGTATAAAAGGCGTGTCCAGTGATGGTATGTTCAGTTATAACGCAACTGTTTTCCATATTGATTGGAGCGATATGCAAACCAGCCGCTCCTTTGAGTGTGGTTTTGGTTTCCGTGAAAATGTCGGCGAAGCCACCAGCCAAGGGATAGAATTTGAACTTAGTATGAAACCCGTTAACGCCTTGACGTTGTCTTTAGGCGGTGCATACATCAACAGTACTTTGGATGCAGATGTGCCTAATTTATCTGCGTTAAAAGGTGATTCAGCTCCGTTCGTACCAGAAACGACCTTTAATGCTAGTGCAGATTATGAGCGCGCGTTAAGCCAAAACTACATGGGCTTCGCGTATTTTAATGTGCAGTACACAGGAGACCGTGCTACTGAGTTTAACGAAGAGGCTGCCAACTATCGTAAAATGGATGCTTATACTGTGGCTAATTTACGCTTAGGTGTGCGCTTTGATGAATTTGAAGTGTCGTTGTTTGCAAATAACTTGTTCGACGATGATGGTGTGGTGCGGGCGATAGGCAGACCGCCTTTTGATCAGCCTGCTACTATTCGTGTGACACCTCGCACGGTTGGGTTAACCTTCCGCGGTAACTATTAACAGGTTAACGCAATTAAAAATCGCTTATTTGGCCTGCTTGATCAAAGCAGGCTGATAAGCGAATAATCGGACAATTGCACTTAGCATTAAAAACTAGCTCGTGCAGTTGTCCGCCATTTAACAGGATAATAATGATGAAACGATTTGCCGCTATTGTGATGATAGCTTTTTGGTCTTTCAGCAGTGTCAGTTTTGCTGGACCGCAACCATCAGCAATAACAGACAACACTGAGTCGATTAACAAACTGATGGACGGTCTTCATTACTCAGCAAGCCAAGCGGATCTGAATGCCTACCTTGGTGCTTTCACTCAAAATGGCGTCTTTATGGGAACTGATGATTGGGAACGATGGAGTCGCCCCACCACTTTGGATGCCTACGTTAAAGAACGTTTTAAGGGCGGCACAGGATGGACGTATAAGTCCGTTGAACGTCATATAAATTTTGCAGACAGTGGCAACACAGCATGGTTCGACGAAATAATAGTCTCACCAAAGTGGGGAAGATTCCGCGGCACTGGTGTGGTGATTAAACAAGCTGACACTTGGAAAATTGCACATTACTCCATGAGCGTGTTGGTGGCCAATGAAGCATTTTTTGAGATTGCAGAGATCAACAAAAAAGCATTTGCACAACGCAAAAACAAATAAGTCAGAGGGCATCCCTGTGGGATGCCCATTCGCATAACCCATCACGGCGAAAAATAAGATCACCTTGACGAAAGCGATAAACCTCCCTCAATAGCCTAGCTATTTCTTGCCGATTATTTCTTGTTTAAGATAAAAATTAAAGCAGCCTAGGCTACCTTAGACTTTAAAAATGGAATAGTATAAAAATCAAGCGCTCGATACTAAATCAAAAAGGATATAAATTTAGCCATGACGCAACATTCTATCAAAGAGACATTATTCAATTCATCCATTGTTGGCGACAAGACATGTCAGGAAAGCATCCTTGAACAATATAAAATGTGTGTTTCCGCAACGGAGAATATTAGTAATCGTCGACAAACAACAAATAGTTTTTTTATTAGCATTAACACCATCATTGTTTCGTTTGTAAGCTACTTCAACTTTCAAGGTGACGATAAAGTCATTTCCTTAGTCATACTGTCAATTGCTGGCATAATCGCAAGTTTCATGTGGCGTCAGTTGATCCTCTTATATAAAGCACTTAATTCTGCAAAATTTTTAGTGATACTGGAAATAGAAAAGCAACTGCCTTTAGCGCCATATACAGCCGAGTGGCAAGCCTTAGAAGAGGGGCAAAATAAACAGAAATACAAACCTTTCACGTCCATTGAGTCTCAAGTACCTATTATTTTTATGGTGCTACATTTATTGGTTGCTTTTTTTAACTTAAATACGTTTCTAAACAGCTAACAATATGTTTAATCTTCTGTTTAAAACAAAAAAAGGTGAAGAACAGACGGATCAAAATCACGCCCCCATATTCTGTGCAATAACACAAAATAACCTCGTTGAACTTAAAGATTTAATCTCAGACCCAACAGCAATATCAGTAAAAAATGCGACAGGTCAAAGCCCCTTGATATTTGCGTGTGAACGGGGCAATCAACAAGCGCTGGATATTCTATTAACAATTGAACACGATATTGAAGAACAAGACTTTTTCGGGTTTACACCACTAATGACCGCTTGCAAACACAAACAGATAGATATCGTAAAAAAATTATTGGCAGCAGGAGCTAAACCGAACACAGCTAACTTGTTAGGCAGAACAGCGCTCATGTTATCTTGTGCTAAAGGTGAAATCGAGACTGTAAAACTGCTCCTTGAAAATGGTGCGAACGCTAATCAAACTGACAGCAACGGTCGTAGGGTAATAGATTACGTTGGTAGCCAAAAAATAGGTAAATTAAAGTCCTATAAAATAATCAAGATTATTAGCAACGCGCCTGGGTTTTATCAAAAAACCAAGACCAAAAAGACCAAACCAGCGCTATCCTTCGCTGAATTAATCGGCAAACATGCTAAAAATAATATAGGACTCGATATTGGCGTTTTCATCATGATTCATAGTTTTGTTATGTTCAGCATGAATTTCGACAGTAAAAGTATTGTGTTTTTAAGCGAAGAAAACACAAAATACCCCAGTTCAATTTTTGTAATCTTGCCTTTTTTACATCTTATTTTTATGCTCTATTATTTTTTTCCTGCCTACAAAATAATTAAATTTAAACCTTCAGATGCATCAAATAACAGACTGAACAATCCCCTACCGTCCGCTCATCAATATGCAAGTAATACAGAATATATTCAAACGCTATTGGATTTTGGTTTTCACAGCCTGACTAACAAATTTATCCATATTACTGATCCAACCGTTATCCGTGCAGGGAAATTAAACATGCTGTTTCCCAGTGCTGTGCTGCTGCTGGCAATACTCAATGGCGTAATGATGGCGTTTGACTATTATGACTTTCTAGTTGATTGCGCTTTAGCCGCTCTGTTTATATGTTTATTGGGTATTTATTTTGAATACAAAAGAAGAAAAAAAGCGCTTGTGTGCATCCATAAAAAGTTAGACAAAGCGGCAGGTGATATGTTGTCGACTCAGCAAAAAAGAGATGGCGTCCCACCAAAAGAATTTATTTTGTACTTAAGAGCGTTTGAAACCACTGGTGCATTAAAGGTAGGTGACACAGATTTCGAAACCGCTATTACGCATTTTTTGTCCCCGCATATTTTGCTCATTACCTTTGGCGTACCTGGTGAATTTGCAGGGGCAGCTAGAGTGCAAAGTACAGAAGAAAAATGGCAGTCTAACGTCTTAGATTTAATGCACAGGGCTACACACATTTTAATGCTTCCCTCTGACCGACCGGGTACTTTATGGGAAGCTGCAGAACTTAAAAAGCATCAACTACTGTTTAAAACCACCTTTGTGATGCTGCCAGAAATTCAATTACAATCCGCAAAGTACTCTGAATTGTGGCAACGAGCCTATGCTGCTTTTCAACCTATTGGCCTTAATATTCCACAACATATGTTTAAAGGTTTAGTATTTAATCTAAATCCAGCAGGCCACGTACAACATTATTCCATTTTACAAGAGGCGGATTTATTCATTAAACAATTTTCCGCTTCAGCAGGTGGAGACGGCAATGGAGAGGGCGATGGCGAAGGGGGAAGCGAAGGTGATGGCGGCGGAGATGGGGGCGGAGGCGACGGAGGTGGTTGAACATGGATAAAGATTTATTAGCCGCTTACAAAAATGCTGAATATGTTGTTTTTGCTGATGGATTAGCAGATAACCAGTTTGTTATGTTGGTCGATAAATACTGTGACGCCTTACAACGATTAATGTATCAAAAGGACTGCAAACAAGCGGCCTTTATCAGCGCATACAATCCTCGTAGCCATCTACTCCCAGAGTCCCAAAACCGCAATGCACACACCCAATTAAAAAACCAAATACAGCAATTAGGTTTCAAATTCATCAACGGCGAAGGGCGAGATCCAAAAGGACATTGGCCCGCAGAAAAGAGCCTGCTAGTACTCAATATTGATAAACAAGAGGCCATAAATATAGCTAAACAATGGGGTCAGAATGCGCTGATCTGGATTGAAGACGACGCCATTCCAAATTTACTTTTGATAGAGCACTTTTGCTAGATCACTTTTACTAGATTACCTGAGCCGTTAAGTTTTTCATCGGTACCTCCCCTGTCGATTTTTTCGATGAGCGAGCGGTTTATCTATCCTAGTTGGCCGCCATTTTTTACTTAGGGAATTAATCTAACCGCACAGCAAACATCACTTCCAACTCAGTACCTTCATTACTGTGAGCACAACACCAACACCATATACAAATAACAATGATTATCATTTGCAATACGTTTATCAATGATTATAATGACCCCGCTTTATTAATCACACTTCACATTCAGAGAGCACTATGAATAAAAGGCACACTTTTGCATTATCACCGTTGATGTTGGCGTTAGGCATGCATGCGCAAGCAGCAGATTTAAACAATGAAGACACGAATAACACAGCCGAAAACGACATTGAGGTTATTCGTATTGTTGAAAGCCGCATTCAACGAATTAGTTCTGGGGCAACAGGTTTAGGTCTAGATAGTTTTGACACCCCTCAATCTCTGTCAATCATCGAAAATGACACCATTTCGAAATACAACTTGAGTGATATCAATAGCTTGTTTAGGCAGGTTACGGGTATCAACATTGACCAAACAGAAACAGACCGCACCTATTTTAACGCCCGCGGTTTTGACATAACCAGTATGCATGTAGACGGCTCGGGCATCCCCTTTGGTGATATTTTCGTGGGCGATCTTGATACCGCTATTTATGAAAAGGTGGAGTTTATTCGCGGCTCTAACGGGCTGATAACCGGCTTAGGCAACCCGTCAGGTACGGTAAACTACGTTAGAAAACGCCCAAGTAATGATCCCCAAGCAAGTGTTGCCGTTACCTTAGGCCGTTGGTCAAATATGCGCGCAGTTGTGGATGTATCAACGCCATTAACTGAATCAGGAAGCTGGGCCGCCCGCGCGGTTGTCGTGCACCAAGACAAACAAAGCTGGTTGGATCGCTACGAGAATAACCGCACAGTTGTATACGGTGTTGTTGATGGTCAAATTAACGATGATGTCACTCTTACTTTTGGTTACACCTATCAAGATAACAACAGTGATGGCGTGACTTGGGGTGCGGTTCCAATGATTTATTCAGATGGTACCCAAACTGATTTTGCGGTTTCTGAGTCCACCAGCATGAACTGGACGTATTGGGATACCTTGAATGAAACTGCGTTTGCAGAATTAAGTTGGTACATCACTGATGATCTCAATTTCACCAGTAAGTTGAACTACACCAAATACGAAGATAATTCTGAGCTATTTTATGCTTATTCCAATACTGGCTTAGATCACGAAACAGGTTTAGGCATGTTGGGTTACCCCGGCAAGTTTTACGCAGAAGACGATATCTTAATTTGGGACAATACCTTACAAGGCACGTTTCAAGCGTGGGGGATGGAACATTTGTTCAATCTAGGAGTTAGCCTCGCCGACTCTGAAACTCTCGATTTAGAATTCGGCGCACTGAGCGGTTTCGACGTTATGCCTGCCCTACCCGGCTGGACGGGAACCGAAGTGGCAAGACCTGACTGGGCAGAACCTTATCAAGCTGGCTATACAGACGTCACCTTAAATCGTTTTTACGGCTCAATTCAACTAGCCGTTACAGAGAATTTCGATTTTGTGTTAGGCGCAAGTTTTGTTGATTATGAAAACGAAGGGGAATCTTGGGGCGCATCCACTTCTACCACTGAAGATGGCACCAGCCCATATATTGGTTTTACTTGGGAAGCGATGGAAGGTCTAAATGTTTATGGCAGTTACAGCGACATTTATCAACCTCAGTATTATCTAAACGAAGATCTTGAGCCCCTAGGCTCTGCTGAAGGTCGTAGTTATGAAATGGGCATTAAAAAACGTTTTGAACACAACTTATTAGTCAGTTTAGCCGTTTTTCGCACCGAACAGGAAAACCTGTATGAATTTATCGAATATGGCGACGGTGACGGCGTTGACGATGATGATTATTCAGATGACTTTGATTATTCACTGTATCGCGGTGTAAACGTCGACTCTAATGGTTTTGAGTTAGAAGTGTCAGGTCAGGTTTCAGAGGAGTGGACACTCCAAGGTGGCTTTACCGCGTTAACCATGGACGATGAAAACGGTGATGAAGCTCGCACATTTATTCCGCGCAGAACCTTGAAGTTAATGGCTGACTACTCACCGACTTGGCAAGAAAAACTCAATGCCGGTATTTCTGTTCGTTGGCAAAGCGAAATGTATTACCAAACAGGTTTCGGACGCATTACTCAAGACGCCTATGCGCTTATTGGTGGCTATGTGCAGTACCGATTCAGCGAGCAAGTGTCACTTAGTCTGAACCTAGACAACATTACAGATGAAAAATACCTTAGCTCTGTTCGAACCGACCAAGCGTTTTATGGTTCACCAACTGACTATAGCCTAACCTTGCGTTGGGGCTTTTAATAAAGCTACAAAAAGAAGCTTATGTAACCAATAGGCTTCTTTTTTCGTTCCTAATTGGGCACAAAAAGCGTGTTTCATATTAGCTAAAATTGGAAACAAATCATGAGTACATCATCTTTGAAATTTCTTAAAAACAGACGTTTTTGGCTAAGCGGGCCCGCTACTCTTGTGGTCTCTTTGCTATTTATGCTCGCCATGGCTGTCTGGTTTCCACCTGGAGCAGGCCATGTGAATAACATCATGATGCCGATGTTTATGTTTCCGCTCATTTGGGCGATTTTGTTTTTTTACACTTACCTGACAACAAACCTGCAAAAAGCCCAATGGCTGCTTGCCACATTATTTGTTGCCAACAGTGCCATTCTTGCATTTCAATTTTTAGGTTAACCTTTATGACTGACAATACTCCACCCTTGCGTTCTAAAGCTAAGGCTTTACTTAGCCTTCATTCTTGGTCTGGCATTGTATTAGGAATGTTACTTTATGCGGTTATATTTACTGGTACAGTAGCGGTGGTTGCCGATGAAATTGGCGAATGGTCAAACAGTAATTATCATAAAAATCTGTTAGTTGCCTCTGATGTCCATGCAACCGTTTCTCGTTTAGCTGACCAAACCCCTGTAGAGTATTTAGATGAAATTTCTGCTTATGAAAACGATAGGCAACAATTGGTGTATTTCTTCCACACCCACAAGCAAAATCCATCGGGTGATATGGACGAGTATGGCGTTCAGTATTTAGTTAATTCTCAGGGTCAAACCATCTCAAAAGAAACCGGTTTTGGTAGCGAGATATTCGCCCAAGACGATACCTATGCCTTAAGTCGATTTTTAGTTTCCATTCATACTGAATTGCATATTCCGGCTCCGTGGGGGCTAATACTCACCGGGATTTTAGGGCTGGCAATGTTAATTGCTTCTGTGTCTGGATTTATGATGCACCGTCATTTGTTTACCGATATGTTTTCGATTCGCAAGCAACGTGACGGCCAGCCCCTCAAACGTGACTCTCATACAGTGGCAGGCACCTGGAGTATTCCGTTCGCTATTTTATTGGCGTTCACCGGCAGCTTTTTCAGTTTTTCCACTGCGTTTGGTTTGCCTGCCATGGGAATGGTGGCATTTGGCGGTGATCAAGAAGCACTTATGTATGCTTTGGTAGGCGAGCAACAGCACAAAAGCGAAGCACCAATGACTTCTGCTAATTTTACAACTATGGTCAGAGATGCAGCAGCACGACAATCATCAGTACCCTCTTATTTGTCCATCTCTCATATGGGCACAGAGTCGGCTAGTTTACTGGCTTTCTTTATGCCAAATGAAGGCAAGGTTGGATACGAACAATTAGTTTATGATGGCACTAATGGTGATTTCATTGAGCACAAACCCTTAGTCGGCACTGTACCCTCAGTATCAAGTGATATTTTGTCATTAATTTATCCCATTCACTTTGGTACCTTTGCCGGGCTAATGTCGAAAATTGTGTGGATAAGTCTAGGCGTAGCCGCTTGTTACGTGACTATCACAGGTCTACAACTTTATGCTCATAGAAATGAAAAAAGCCAAACCAGTTGGCGCTGGTTTAGCCGAATGTGCGTGTGGGGTTTTTATGGCCTTCCCCTGTGTTCACTAGTCAGTGCCTTTGGCTTTTTTGTTAGTGGCAATATGGGGGCGAGTCAAAGCTTATGGACCCAATATTCGTTCGTGATTGCCGCCGCATTAATTAGTTTAGTTAGCTTGTCTATGAAGAACCTCAAACAACTCAAAATTTTATTGCTGGCAGGAAATGGGATCTTCTGTTTAATATTACCGGTATTACGCTTTAGCAGCTCACATGTAGGTTGGTTAGAGGCCTTGAAATTCAACATGATGGACATGTTGTTTATCGACTTTGCACTGCTTACCTGCGCTCTTTGGTGCTTTTTCGCTCTGCATAAAAAATGTCAACAGGAAAGCCAAGAAAGTGATGTTTGGACTCCAACCATATCTGATGTAGAGGTGAGAAAATGAACCATTTAATTATGACGCTGCCTTTTATCGCGTTCAGCTTACTGGTTATTTTTTTGCTTGCCCTCACCGACCCAAGGCGCAAGCAACTGTCCAACAAAACCAACAACAAAACGTCCCGCAGCTTAACCTTATCGCCTATGCACAGAAAGTTACTGGCATGGAGTTTAGCTCTGCCATTTATTCCGCTAATAATCATGAGCAATTATGCCGGCATATTGATGTATTCAGGGGCGGTAACAACAATAGGTTGGATGGTATCTGAACTGCCCGCCTCTGTGGTTTAAATGAATGATGAAATATAAGCAAGCTCGCAAAACTAAAACATCTAAGAGGCGAGTTTTAAACTTATTATGAAAATTAACGTTTAACCTGGAGTTCTGATATTACTAAATTTCGGCCTCGTTCTTTTGCCACAAAAAGCGCGGTATCGGCTCTAGCTATGACTGATTTCAATGAGTCGTCTTGCTCACTAAATTGTGCAACGCCTGTTGAAATAGTGAATTGAATTTCGCCCTTAGAAGTGTTCATAGTATTTTGCTGGGTAAGTACCCGCAAGCGTTCAGCAAATTGAATAGCCCCAGCGATTTCTGTATCAGCTAATATCATTGCAAACTCTTCACCGCCAATACGGCCAATGATGTCGGAGGAGCGTGATATTGAGGTTAACACCTCACCCATCTCTTTTAGCGCGATATCGCCTAGTTCATGGCCGTAGTTGTCATTGATGTCTTTAAACTTATCGATATCAAAGGTGACCACACAAAACGAGCTAGCATGTCGTTTGGCTTGTAAATAAAGTTGTTCACCGGCTGAGAAAAAAGCGCGTCTATTAGGTAATTGGGTCAACTCGTCAGTCATGGCAAGTTGCTCTGCTGTTTGTTTGGCGTATTGTAGTTCTTTGGTTTGTTCTCTAACTTCTATTTCCAAGCGCTTATTATAATCTTCTAATTGAATAGCCATATCTTCTTTGTGCTTAAGGTAGTCAGCTTGTTTAATTGCTATTTCCATAAACTCAGCTAATTCGGACACCATTTTAATCTCTTCGACAGTCCACTCATGCTTTTCGCTTGAGTCCAAACAAAACAAGCCTACTACCCCTTTGTTATGACTAACCGGAACGTCTAAAACTGCGCGAGTATTGCCCTTTGTCATTGGCTCTTGTAATGGTAAAAAACGGTGGTCAGTTAATACGTCGGAAACGGCTAATAGTTTGAACTGGTTTAGCTCTTTCAAATAATCTGGCGCTATATTAAGGTCACTTTCTAGCCCCTCGAGGTTAGGCATATGTTTTGGAGTAGAACAACGCCAAATTTTGAGAATACCTTGCTCAGAAACAGTTGAATAGGACACGCGATACAACGGGTATCTTTTGGCTAATTCTTCTAACGCAATTTGAATAATTCTCTCTGAAGACATGCCGGCATTAATACTTTTAACAATTTGACCAATAGTTTTGTATCTGTCTCGATTGTGTCTTAATTGAATAACTTCACTGCGATATTTCATCAGTTGTAGGCCAACGAAAAGGACCGAGATTAACAGAATGATAAAAATTATATAAACAACCAAGAGATCGCGTCCTCAAGTTAATGGCACTTCACGAAAGATTGTAGGAAAAGTTGTGTGCCCAGAATGCAATTTATAATCATCTCAAAAATATGAGCAGACTCAATATATATTAACTTTTTTTTAGACCGCCCGACTAAAAATTAACGTAATTGCTGCTAAATACTTGTACCTCAAAACCCAAGCATAGCTCAAATTTAATCGTTTAAAAAAATCGTTTCAATAATCCATGCAGTTTCAAATTTGTTGCAGTATAGGTAAAACTCACAGTACATTTTGCCAACTAGGATTAGTTACAATGCTAAAACGTTTGACACCACAACTGGCTCAAGTATTTTGAACTATAGTTATTTTACCTAGCCAAAAAGATTGTAAACTTAAAATATGAAGCGCCGACTATCTATTGCATTTTCCTCATGCTGTTTAATGCTGCTTTACTGGGCGCCGACACTTTACGCCGAAGAAGCTGATGAAAAATTGCAGTTTTCCGGATTTGCTCGTGTGGTTATGGGTCATTTAGATGATGAAAATGCTGAGTACGTGGGCTATGACAACAGCATAAGTTTCGACCAACAATCCCTTCTTGGGCTGC
Organism: Aliiglaciecola lipolytica; assembly: GCF_018860635.1. Classification (GTDB taxonomy): domain Bacteria; phylum Pseudomonadota; class Gammaproteobacteria; order Enterobacterales; family Alteromonadaceae; genus Aliiglaciecola; species Aliiglaciecola lipolytica_A. Next base: position 471,207 of record NZ_JAHKPT010000021.1, on the reverse strand, counting down.
AAGCAGATTACACTTTTAGTGATCAGCTTTCTTTAACCGGCCAGTTGATAGGTCACACAAGTGAGCTACGTTCTTCAGGATTGGAATGGCTTTATTTAACCTATACCCCGTCCAATACCGCACTTCAGTTTAAACTTGGCAAGCAGCGCATACCATTTTTCAATTACAGTGACAGCATCGATGTCGGCTTTGCTTACCCATGGTTAACGCTACCCCAGCAATTTTATGACACGGCATTCTTTTCAACCTTTGAAGGGGTGATGGCTAATTACCAATATATTTATCACGATTGGGTGATGAACTTTGAAGGATATTGGGGTTATTACGACGATAAAATTTATTTAGCTAGCGGCGAAATCGATACCAAGGTAACAGGGCTTTTCGGAGTTAATACCAGTGCATCCTATAATGGGTTAACGTTTCGGGCAGCCTACAACCAAGGAAACGTCAAACTGCAACTTCCTGCTGCAACACAGTTTGCTGAATTGCTCAATCAGTATGGATTTAGTCAAAATGCAGCATCACTTAATCCGGATGGTCTCATTCATTTTTATCAACTAAGTGCTAATTATGAGAACCTAGATTATTTTGTACGTAGCGAAGTCGCGAGAATGGTGGGTGAAAGTGGTCCAGTTCCCGACATAGATAGCTTCTACATTTCCGCAGGTTACAACTTTCATCCATACACTTTATATATTTCCTACGGCGCTCGAGATGTGCATTACGATCACGGACCTAATGAAATCCCCTACGGTATTTCAGATGAACTTGACTTTCTAGCGGCAACCTACGAATCCGTACTCAGCGGTTTTCCTGACGATAAGAGCAAAGGGACTAAAATTGGCCTTAGGTGGGACTGGCGATATAACGTGGCGTTTAAAGCAGAAGTCACCTACGTTGACGCTGAAAAAGTAAGTAACGATTTTGCGATCAAAGATTTAGGAGGATTCGATGGCCATGGGGTCTTGTATCAACTAGGAATTGAATGGATATTTCTATGAAAAAATGGGGCATTTTGCTGCTGCTCGCATCACTTTGTTTTTTTCAAGTTGCTAGGGCAAATGAAACTATTGTGGTGGTTGCCAACATTGTAGATAAATCAATTCAGCTTAACCGGCAACAAATACGTAATTTATATATGGGCGGTATGATGCCTTATGATCTGAACGTAATCGCATTATCGCCAGATAACGTAACCCGCGTGATATTCAATACAAAAGTGGTGGGATTAACAGAATCGCGAATCCAATCATATTGGGCGCAAATGCGCTTTACTGGGCGTAAAAAAGCACCGAAAGAATTCGCCAATGAGCGTACTTGGCTTGAGTATCTAATCAACAATGAAGGAACTCTGGGGTATTTGCGAGGCAGTATCTCGATTCCCGATGATTTATTAGTTGTTTATACCATTGATTAGCCGTCTATCTTCGCAGTTACAATTAACAACTATTACCCTCCAATAGATAGAACAAAACGTAACCACCGTTTTAGCTCGATGTGCACATCGCTAACCAGCTAGTTGGTGAAAGACGTTTTGTTCATGCCATTAACATTAATCTATGCGCTAATTACCGTCATTTCATTTAAAATAAATTCTTCAACGCAACCTTCAGTGGCAGCCATATAATCCGCTAAGTGCTGGTTGCCCATGTGGGTTTGCCAAAGTTCACGTGTCTGCCAGTTTTCATAAAACATAAAATGCGCTGGATTTTCGTTATCTTGATGTAAGTCGTAGTTGATGCATCCAGCTTCATTGCGGGTAGTATCGATAAGCTTTAACAGCTCCGCTTTGACTAAATCTACTTTGCCTGGAGCGGCTTTAATATTGGCCACTATGGTTAATTGAGTCATGCTAATTTCCTAATTAATATTGTTCAGTTTGATCTGCTAAGTTGGTTGCTTAAAAGCCTTCCAACACGATTTTTCCGATCGATTTGCCTGATTCAAGTTCTTCATGAGCGGCTCTTAGATTCGCCGCATTAATTGTCCCAAGGTGTTTACCTACAGTGGTTTGGATATAACCTTGGTCAATCAAATCACTTACTTTATTCAGTATGTGATGCTGCTCAATCATATCATCGGCCGTAAACATTGAGCGAGTAAACATAAACTCCCAGTGCAGCGATAAACTTTTAGCTTTCAGCTTGCTGATATCAAGGGATTCAGGATCATCAATTAAGGCAATTTTTCCCATTGGTGCTAACAATTCTACATAGCTATCAAGGTATGAATCTGTATGGGTTAAACTCGCAACATGGGTCACTTGCCCGATGTTTAATTGTTCAATTTGCGCAACCAGAGGCTTAGAATGATCAATAACATAATCCGCTCCCAATTTTTTTACCCAGTTTGCTGAGCTTTCACGAGAAGCGGTCGCGATAACAGTTGCACCTGTTAAAGCACTGGCTAATTGAACTAATATCGAGCCAACGCCGCCTGCAGCGCCAATAATCAAAATGATATCCTTTGACTGCTCTTTTGTATCTGGGAGCTGTTGTTTAATGGCTAAACGTTCGAACAACAGTTCCCACGCGGTGATTGCTGTCAACGGCAATGCCGCTGCTTCACTGTCAGACAAGCTCTTTGGTTTGTGACCAACAATACGTTCATCCACTAACTGAAATTCCGCGTTACCGCCCTGACGATTCAAATCACCAGCATAAAACACCTTGTCACCTGGTTTAAATTGGGTAACTGAATCGCCGATAGCCACAACTTCACCAACTGCATCCCAACCTAGCACTTTGTATGCATCAGCCTCAGGGGTAACATTTTGGCGAATTTTGTAATCAACAGGGTTAACCGCAATCGACTTGACGCTAACTAATAAGTCATGTCCTGATGCAGTTGGTTGTGGCAGTTCGATATCAATAAGAGATTCAGGGTTATTAATAGGTAACGCTTGTTTGTAGCCAATTGCTTTCATAATTATATTCCTGTGTTTTGACAATGTTAATCAACTTGGGAGAAATTATAGAGCTTGCTTAACGAAACAAAAACAGCATAATGATTGAATCTTTATCAAATAATTTTTGACAATCATGTTACTAGAAGACCTTAACGTAATTTTAAAAGTGGCTGAATTTCGCAATATTACAGCGGCGGCAGAAAGTTTAGATATGCGCACAGCAACAGCAAGCGCTGCTATAAAGCGAGTTGAACGTGCGTTAGGGGTTGAGTTATTTATCCGAACCACCCGACATTTGAGGCTCTCCGTTGCCGGTGAAAAATACATTCCCAACTGTGAACAAGCATTACAATTACTCAATTTCGCTAAGCAAAATGTGAAAGAGGATTTAGATGTCATTGATGGTGAATTAAGAATTTCGGTACCTTCAGATTTAGGTCGCAATTTAATTCTACCTTGGCTTGATGAGTTTATGCATGAGCACGCAGGCGTTAGCGTCAAATTACATATTAGTGACAGTAATATTGACTTCTATCGAGATCCTGTTGATATCGCTTTACGCTATGGCACACCGAATGATGCAAACTTATATGGTTTTAAAATTTGCAAGGTTCCCCGTGTAATTTGTGCAACAACCGAATATTTGAAAAACAACGGGTTACCACAACATCCCAATGATTTAACCACCCATAACGGCCTTTTATATCAACTTCATGACATTATTCACGACGTTTGGGAATTCGATCACAATGAAAAATCGATAAAAGTAAAAGTACAAAGTAATCGAGCTTCAAACGACGCCGAGTTGGTTAGGCGTTGGTGTGTAAATGGAAAAGGCATAGCGACAAAGTCTAGCTTAGATATGTCGAACGACCTACTTGACGACAAAGTTGTGCCGATATTAAAGGAATTTGCCCCCAAACCGACGGAACTATGGCTGATCTGCCCAAGCAGACAAACAATTACTCCAGCCGTGCGATTGCTCAGAGAACATTTCAGAATAAAGTGCGCAGAGGTTTTTGCGCAACTGATTAATAAAGGGGTGTTAACGCAGGAAAATATTAAGTAGTTCCTACCGCCAATTACAAAAAACCCGCGAACCTTTCGATTCGCAGGTTTTAGTATTTGGCGAAGAGAGTTCCCCCCCATCTGCAGCGCCACTAAACTCAACTGATTGAGTTCTCTTGTGTATACGCTTAAAATTTTTAACATTATTAAATAGCTTGTTTACTTCTGGGCTATACTATCCCTTCATCTCTTCCAAGGTTTTACAAACATGAGTACAAACATGGACAGCCATTGCATACAAACATGTACAAACATGGACAGCCACAAACTAGACTAGAACTAGACTCTTAGGAAAATAGAATCAACTATGCTTTAGTATGATTAATTCAGGGAGTGAATTATGCCACTGGCAAGGAAGCGACAAATCAATCTTTCAGATACCCCTTATTATCATTGTGTATCCCGATGTGTCCGGCGTGCCTTTTTGTGTGGTGAAGATGAACTGACAGGGAAAAGCTATGAGCATCGTCGCCAGTGGGTAGAAGACAGGTTATTGTTTTTAACCACCGTATTTGCCATCGAAGTTTGTGCCTATGCAGTGATGAGCAATCACACCCATGTGGTTTTACATGTGAATGCTGACAAAGCTAAACATTGGACGGATACAGAGATTGCTCAGCGCTGGCACAAGCTTCACAAAGGAACCTTGCTCTCACAGAGGTTAACCTCAAAAGAAGCTCCCGTGTTCACAGACGATGAACAAATCACACTCCAGTCAACCTTGTCCGTTTATCATAATCGCTTAACCGACATTAGCTGGTTTATGCGAGAATTGAATGAGCCGATTGCTCGACAAGCTAATCAAGAGGATGACTGTACCGGTCACTTTTGGGAAGGGCGATTCAAATCACAAGCACTGTTAGATGAACATGCCTTAGCAGCCTGTATGGTGTATGTGGATTTAAACCCTATACGAGCAAAAATGGCAACAACCCCAGAGTCTTCTAACCACACCAGTATTAAACGCCGTATTCATGATTTTAAGAAAGGTTATCAGCCCTCTACGTTAATGCCTTTTGTTGGCAACCCAAAGCAGCCACAACCGCAGGGACTAATGTTCGATTTAGTCGAATATCTTAAGTTGGTTGACCTATCTGGTCGCAGTCTTAATCCCAATAAAAGAGGGGCAATTGATATGAGTGAATCACCCATATTGCAACGTTTAGGGTTGGATGAACACACCTGGCAAGATATGTTTTTGACCTTTGAAACCAATTTTAGCGTGGCTGCAGGGCAATCAGACACCTTGAAACGCTATAAGCGAAAACGTCGGCAAAAAAATTCTGTAGGCTAACGACTCCACTAAAGCCGCTTTTCATTTCAATTGTTTCTTTGCACAAGAGACAGGCCTCCCCCTGCACTAAATTCAGCTCAATAGCGCCCATTTCCCAGAAACCGATGATTCCATAGGTATTTATCTAAATTACGAACGCATTAATACTTTTCATCAGACTCCAGTAAAAGTTATAGGCCTCTTTTTTCACTACCTTTAAAAATGCCTGTCCATAATTTAATCCATGATTTACTGATTTAGTTCCCAAATATGCGTTGGGAATGGGTAATTAGGCCAGTTGTAACGCTACCAAAATGGTTCCCAATGACAATCTCAGTATCGGGGAACATAGCGCTTATCCATTGTTTGATGACGGGTGAAATTGCAGTACCGCCGGTTACAAAAATGGTGTCGGGTTTAGCGCCTGACTGCAGTAAAGACTCATTCACGATAGACTCAATTTGCTTTAATTCGCCACTGATGGCATCACCTAGTTGATCTCGGCTAACCGAGATTTGTAAATTTGATTCAATATAATCGAGATTAACCTCGGTCAAATTGTTGGTTGAAAGTGCTATTTTGGTTAATTCAGAACTTTTATTTAATTTGAGCCCTAGTTTGTCGTCACGCAACTTTTTTAATCGCTCGATTCTATTATCCAAAGACATAAAACAATATCGTTGCAATTCCACACCGGTTCTATTTGAATTAAACTCACGCTGCGCAGCGACATCATTAACACACACAGCCTGCCTGAATAATGTGGGAGGAATCGGCAGGTCGTTAGTTAATATAATATCTTTACCAAAGTGCGGCATTATCCCCATTAGCGCTAGTTTGTTGTCAATATCAATGCCCCCTATCCGTTTTCCTGAGCAACCAAGAATATTACTCTCTCGAATATCGCTGCTTATATAACTGGGTCCTAGTTTAACCACCGAACAGTCTGTTGTACCGCCACCTAAATCAATAATAAGCACCACTTTATCTTGACTTAACTGTCTTTCATAATCGTATGCTGCTGCAAGTGGTTCCATTAAAAATTCAATATCTTTAAAACCCACTTTTTTGGCCGCTGAGGTAAGAATACTAAGGGCTTGACTATTTCCGTCTTTTTCTTGTAAACCATGAAAATTAACGGGCCTGCCAATAACAACACTCTCCAGCTCAATGCCCTTTATATATTCAGATTCTTCTTTTATAAACGCCAGCATTTTCTCAATAACAGATGCAAATATGGCTTGTTGAGCTTTGGTGATTTTTGCACCTAAAAAAGATTTGGGCGACTTAATGTAAAAGCCATTTTCAGGATTTGTAATGTGCGCTAATTCCGCTTCTCGACCAATAATAATATCGTCGCTCAACTCCAGCGCTTCCATTACGGTTTTCATACGTTGATCAGTTTTAGCATCTTCGCGATTTTCAGCTCTGATTATTTTGCGAAAAATATTAATTAGTTCAGCATCGGTGAAAATCCGCGCGTCTGTTTCACTTTTAGCTCTTTTGGTTTGTACCGCTTTTTCTGCTTCCACACGAGCTAATAAATCTGTCTCCGATACTTTTTCTGGTTTAATAACTCCATGCTCTAAAAATACACAAGAAGGAATCGTGGTTTCGCCATCTTCAAGAGGAATAAGAGCAGGTTCACTTTGTTCTATTATACCAATGGAACAATTAGACGTACCAAAATCTAAACCTGCGAACATTTTATTCTCTTTATTTTTACTGTTTAATTTCACTCGATACTCATTAAAGTCAACCCCAAAATTAGCCGACTAATCACACTAAAGTAAAAAGCATTATTTTTGCTAACCGGGTCATTGTTTGTTACTGAAAAGTTGGATTTTATAAAATACGTGGGCTTAGACACTGGCAAAAGACCCCTGCGTCTACGAAATCAGCGGGGCCAGATCCCACAGGTTTTGAGAAAGATGGAAATCATTTACTCTGAAATCAAAGGGAGCTGACCCCGAAGGTTTTGATTTCAACAATTCCTACTATCTTAAAATATGCCTGTCCATGAGTTTATGCCTGTCCATGACTTTCATCCATGACTTTCTACTTCTAAAATATGCCTGTCCATGACTTTATTGTTGATTTCAACAATTCCTACTATCTTAAAATATGCCTGTCCATGAGTTTATTGCATAGTGAAAACAATAGAATAAACATATCTGAACTTAGTGGAACTGATCCCAAATTGATCCCAAACAAAAAAACCAGCAACTAAGTTGCTGGTTTTTTTGATAAATTTGGCGGAGAGAGAGGGATTCGAACCCTCGTTAGGTTTAACCCTAAACACACTTTCCAGGCGTGCGCCTTCAGCCACTCAGCCACCTCTCCAAATTGTTTCACTTGCTCTTCGAAATTATCTCAGAGCTAACACATCCATGATGATCGGCACCCAGTCCGTACATCCATGCCCGGCCGTTCAGCCGGGCGGTGCTGCGCACCTAAAGAGGCCGGCTTCACCCACCTCTCCAAATTGTTTCACTTGCTCTTCGAAATTATCTCAGAGCTAACACATCCATGATGATCGGCACCCAGTCCGTACATTCATGTCCGGTCGTTCAGCCGGGCGGTGTTGTGCACCTAAAGAGGCCGGCTTCACCCACCTCTCCAAATTCTTCCCCGTTTCGATATAAAATGTAAACATTAAAATCGGCGCTCGGCGTGCGCGTTACTCAAGTATGTTACTTGCCGTCACTTTCAGACGGGTGCGTATGTTAGGGAAATACGCGCCCGTAAGCAAGTAGAAAAACCAATAAACTGGCGTTTGTAGGATTATTATTTAGCATTATTTGCTAAGGTTTAATAATAGTGATTAATACTTGTTCAAAAAGTTAAGGAAGTTGGATTTTTCCATTTATTACCATAATGCAGTCCATCCCTGCATTTTCGGCTGCTTGTTTACCTATTTTGGTGTCTTCAAACACGACACATTCATTAGCGGTTAATCCCATATTTTTAGCCACCGTTAAAAATGTTTCGCCATGGGGCTTACCCTGCGTAACATCGGATGAAGTAACAACCGTCTCTAATCTGTCTAACAATCCGGTTTCAGTTAACATGCGAATCGCGTTAGTCCGCTCTGAACCTGTACCAACGCCCATTTTTAACTTGCCTTGATACCTCTGCATAACTTCAAAAGTGTCCGGAATGATTGTCAGGTTATCATCAAGAGCAAGCCATGCATCGCGCTTTTTCTTAGCGACACCATCTAAATCGCAGTTTAGACCATACTTTTCATTCAGTAGTTTGGCAATTTCTCTGGTAGGTACGCCGCCAAGAGAGTGAATATATTCTCTATCGTAAGGAATTCCGAAACTGTCACAGGTTTGTTGCCAAGCGGTTGCATGTGACCCCATTGAATCTATCAAGGTGCCATCCATGTCAAAAACAATCCCTTTGTATTTACTCAAATCTAACATGGCATAATCCTATGTGGTTTGTTGGGTGGTGTAACTTTATAGGGTTTAGGTGAAGCAAAAATGAAATGCCAGCATGGCTGGCATTTCAAATTAACCACTGATGAAATTGATAAACTAGGCGTTGCCGACTACTTTCATTTTTAGTTCAGCGGCAAAATCGAGCATACGATTTAGCGGAACTAAGGCTTTTTGTCTAAGTGCCTCGTCTACAAAAATTTCATGTCCGCTATTATCCATCAATGAATCGTAAATCGCTTTTAAGCCATTCATCGCCATCCATGGACAGTGAGCGCAGCTTTTACAGGTTGCACCGTTGCCGCCAGTTGGGGCTTCATAAAACGTTTTGTGGGGCGCTAATTGCTGCATTTTATAAAAAATACCGCGGTCAGTAGCGACAATGAACTTTTCATTACTTAAGGTCTGAGATGCTTTGATTAATTGAGTAGTAGAGCCCACCGCGTCGGCCATTTCAACTACACTGGCTGGTGACTCAGGATGCACTAATACTGCTGCTTCAGGATGCAGGTGCTTCATGTTTTGCAGCGCTTTTGCTGAGAACTCGTCGTGCACAATACACTCACCTTGCCACATCAACATGTCGGCACCGGTTTGTTTGGCGATGTATGCACCTAAGTGTCGATCAGGTCCCCACAGAATTTTTTCACCCATGGCGTCCAAATGTTCGACGATTTCCAGGGCAATACTGGATGTCACTACCCAATCTGCTCGCGCTTTCACCGCTGCGGAGGTATTCGCATACACTACTACGGTGTGATCTGGATGGGCATCACAAAACGCACTAAACTCATCAATTGGACAGCCTAAGTCCAACGAACAAGTAGCCTCTAAAGTTGGCATTAGCACCGTCTTTTGGGGGCTCAATATTTTTGAGGTCTCGCCCATAAATTTCACGCCTGCAACAATCAGCGTTTGTGCATCACTATCGCGGCCGTATCTTGCCATCTCTAATGAATCAGAGATAAAGCCACCGGTAGCCTCGGCCAGTGCCTGAATTTCAGGATCGGTGTAATAGTGGGCAACTAAAACTGCGTTTTTTTCAACCAATAAACGTTTAATTTCATCAGTATAAAAAGCGTTTTGTGCTGCGTTGAGTACTTCTGGTTTTGCCGGAAATGGGTAGTCAATAGAATCGATGCGATTCACCTGCGTCATTATGGTCTCTTGTAAACAGGGTTAACATGTTTGCGTATTATACAATTATTACAATCGAATGAAAAACCCAGTATTTTTGTGGGTATTATTTTTACTATTAGCTGTGTTTCAGACCAAACAACCACCTCGTGATTGCAGTACGTTTGACAATTTCATAGCCGATTAGACATCCAGTGACGGTGCCGGACAATATCAAAAGAAAATCAAAAAATGTAGGCAAGTTATAAGGCTTTAGATACCAAGCTAGCATCACAATAAGGGTTTGGTGAAACATATACCAAGGCAATACGGCTTTATTTGCATAGCTAACAAATTTTGCTGGACGATTTAAATATTGGCCTGCGTAGCCCACTAAGCTAAATATCCAAGCCCAAAGGTTAATGATAAAAATCGTGCCGTACAGGCCTCGCACTGCAATCGAACCCTCATATTGCTCGGCCAGCCAGGTAAAATCGCCGTTTCTGTCAGCAACAATAAACAAATAGCCTAAAATGGCCAGATATAAAAACCAACGACGCTTAGCAATAACAGTATTCCACCAGCGCATTTGTTGGGCAAAAGTATAGCCAAATACAAAAATTAGAAAAGACTTAGCATGATTATACCAATCATTGGTTAGATCGTGGGTAGTGGGATAAGCAAGACGCAAGGTTAAGTACACCAGTAACAGCCCTGCGACTATGCAAATAAAAGCCACCACAAAGGGAATATTTTGAAAAAACCTGCTGCCAATAACGTTGGCCAACAATGGCCTAATCACCAATACAATTAAACTGTAAATCCACAAATAGGGTAAAAACCAAAGATGATTCCAGGTGAGCAAACCGATAATCGACTGATGTTCTTTTAGTAAATCCGTATTGGGATTGATATATTCCACCCAAAATGACCAAAATCCTTCTGGAATTAAGTATTGAGCCCGTGCCTCGATATATACTTGAGGTGCGACTATGACAAACATGCCAAATATCAAAGGCACAAATAAGCGGTTGGTTCTAAGTCCCATTAAACTCCAAATGGAGTAGCGTTTTTCAATTAATGACAATGCCATAGCGCTGATAAAAAATAACAACGACATGCGCCATGTATTGGTTAAAATCATCACTTCTTGTAACCAACGAAACGTTTCTGCGCTCTTAATATGCCAGCCCCAATCAAACACATAGTACATTCCAATGTGATAGAAAATCAGGATCAAAAAGGCTAAGTTTCTTAGCCAATCAATATCATAACGACGTTGATTAGATGATAGTGTCATGTTTAATTCCCACCGCTTGTAAAAGAAATGTGTTGATTTAGCATCCGCCTCAAAACACAATAAAAACAGAGCGCAATGACCAATCGAAAGGCAAAAGGGATAAGCGGTGGATATGCGGGATAAACAAAAATCAACTTGGTTTGAAAAATTCGACCAACATAAATATCTGTATAGCTATTTGCTGATTGCAGCTTATCTACTTATTAATAACAGTATTAATGCCTCCAGTGTTTGGATGGAACATAATCGCTCTAATGATGTTCAAATTCAGATGTGGGAACCCTATGTTTGGGAATATTCTAGTGCATTAAGCACACTCATTTTGTTGCCGTTTATTGTCGCATTATTTGCTCGCATGCCACTGCGTTTTGCCAATCTAGGTCGACAGCTTTTTATCCATTTTTTGATCACTATTTTATATTCAGCGGCCCATGTCGGCTTAATGGTGATGTTTCGAGAATGGGTCTACATGTTAGACGGTGGAAATTACGATTTCTCCCCTTGGCTGAGGGAATTTTGGTACGAATACCGCAAAGATGCATGGGGATATGTATTCTGGTTAATTCTGTATCAAGTTATGCAGTCGCTTTATGCACGACTTAAAGGAGAAGCGAGTTTAGTCAATGACCAAGAAGAAGCGGTTTGTGCAAAACCCGACTCAATGTCTGCGCCCTCGCCCGCTCCGTCACCGGATTTTTTATTAGTCAAAAAGCTAGATAAAGAGTTTTTAGTGAAAATCGATGAAATTGAATGGTTAGAATCAGCCGGAAACTATGTGAATTTACACAAACAAGGACGCATCTATCCTTTGCGAGGCACGTTAAACGACACCATAGCCCGACTGAGTGATAAAGGTTTTAGTCGAGTTCACCGCAGCTTTGCCGTGAACTTAGCGGCCATAGACAATATACAGTATCAGCCCAGTGGCGACGGTAAAATAACCTTAAAGGCGGGTAACACCTTAAATCTATCGCGACGTTACAAAGACGATTTAAAAATAAAGCTGAGTTAACCTTGACTAGCAAAGGTAAAATGCCGCTCATTAAAAATTACCGCCGTACTTGCCACGTTATACAAGCAAATGGCGCAGGTAACGCCTAAAGACTTAAAAATAACCTCATATTACTGAAGAGAACGATATGCGCATTACACTACTAGCTACCCTACTACTGACTCAATCCGTGCTGGCCAACAATCTCAAAGATGATGAATATGCTGGAATCAAAATAGGTTCGCAAGCTGATAGCGCCATTAAGCTACTTAAAAATTATCAGTCACAAGAGGTCTTTTATGATGAACCGCAATCTTGTTTTTACCTAGAGCCTAAAACCCATGCTGATGGACCCTATATCATGGTAATGGATGGTATTGTTGTGCGTTTCGATATTGATGAACAACTCTCGCAAATACAAACTCAAGAAGGATTAGGCATAGATTCATCTAAAGCCGATGTGATTAAAACTTATAACGACGTAAAAGTGTCTGTGCACCCTTACCTCGGAGAAGAAGGCGAGTATTTAGAAGTTAAGTTAAACAATGGCAACGGTCTTATTTTTGAAACTTACCGCGATAAAGTGACCAGTTTCAGACTGGGTAGCTACCCAGCCATTTTATACATTGAAGGCTGTGCATAACGACGCAGATCAACAAGTAATAACGTTATTGCTTATTAACTTTGCAACCAAGCTGTCGATGCCAACCTATCCTAGGCAGCTTGAGCACGAATCTAAGGGCGTTTAGCCGTAAATCCAGAGTGAGATGTATTTTCCTCGCCGGCTAGCCAACAAGAGCCTCTGAAGCGCCCTCACCTTGTAGCACGGCCTTTAGGCCGTGGTCATTGACAATGCATCAACCATCATGGGGCTAAAGCACCCGCCTACACATCCTGTTGCACGGCTTTTAGGCCGTGGCCATCGACAATGCATCAACCATCACGGGGCTAAAACACGCCTACAACAGAAATCCGTAGCATGCTCTTTAGGCCATGGAATATCACAAAGCCATCGCGGGGCTAAAGCACCCGCCTACACATCCTGTAGCTCGGCCTTTAGGCCATGGTCATAGACAATGCATCAACCATCACGGGGCTAAAGCACCCACCTACACATCCTGTAGTACGGCCTTTAGGCCATGGCCATAGACAATGCATCAACCATCACGGGGCTAAAACACGCCTACACATCCTGTAGCTCGGCCTTTAGGCCATGGAATATCACAAAGCCATCGCGGGGCTAAAGCACCCGCCTACAGAATTGTTCCCGACAATTTGTCGAACGGGCTGATTCTCATCCTGCACGAATTTCATGATGTTTGGAATTTAAGGTTTTGGAATTTGTATTACTAGGATATGGATAAGATGGTGGGTCGTGCTGGATTTATTCCAGGCATCCTGCCTTTCACCCTTTGGGCAGCCTGCGGCTGTACAAATTGTTCCCGACAATTTGTCGAACGGGCTGGTTCTCACCCTGCACGAATTGCATGATATTTTGTGGATTGATTGTTTAATTTTTATATTGAGAAATTTTCTAAGATGGTGGGTCGTGCTGGATTCGAACCAGCGACCAATTGATTAAAAGTCAACTGCTCTACCAACTGAGCTAACGACCCATCTATTGAAGCTTCTTACTAATTCAGTAAATGTTGTACTGAATTATTTTGGACATCCTGTCCTCCCCGAAGGGATGTTTACTCTAAACTGAAATTGGTGGGTCGTGCTGGATTCGAACCAGCGACCAATTGATTAAAAGTCAACTGCTCTACCAACTGAGCTAACGACCCTTTTTCAGTTTTGTTACAGACCTCCTGCAACGGCGGCATATAATACTCAAATATCTTCGTGGTGCAACCTAAAACTGAGGTTATTTTAAATTATTTGTCTTTTCGTTGAAAAACTAAGCAAGTAAGGCGAAAACGGTATAAATTATGTGCACTAAAATATGATTTATACCGTTTTAAATCCTAAAATTAATTCAAACTAATTTAAAAAATTATTAATTTTTGAATTAATTCATCGCACTTAAACGTGAATTTGCGAGACGACTAGATGCAGAATCTGGATATTCAGATAAAACCTGTTCGAACAGTTGTTTTGCTCTGGCTAAATTATCTCTACGCTGTTCAACCACACCTAATTTGAATAATGCATCAGCACGTTTTGATGAATCAGGGTAACCACTCACCAATATTTGGAATTGTTCTGCTGCACTTTCCCACTGTTGTTTATTAAACAACAGTTGCCCCAACCAATAATGTGCATTTGCCGCATAACTGGAATTTGGGTAGGTTTTTATGAACGATTGAAATTCTGGAATCGCTAAATCGTATTGTTTATCCCGTAAGATTAAATTAACAGCGCGATCATACGCATCACTTTCACTTACATTGCTAGAATCAGGCACTTCTACTTGCGAAATCTGTGCAGGATTATTGGAGCTAGAATTAGCGCTCGACTGTTGCTGACTACTCTGAGTATTAACAGCAGCAATACGTTTATCAATTTCTAAATACAACTCACGTTGTCTTTCTAAAATCTTTTCAAGCTGATGATTATGCAATTCTAACGTTCCGCGCATTTCGCTTACTTCGTTTTGCATTTCATCTAACTGTTGTTGAATCCGATGCTGCATCTCTGTGCGTGAATCTAAGATACGCTCTAACACTTCGACACGTTTAGTTAGGGATCCATCGTTTAGGTCTGTTACAGGCGCAGGAGCCGCATTAACTGCGGCTCCGTATACAAGTAAAAGACTAATCGCTTTCATGCGTTTAATCATAATGACTCAATCTTATTGATATACCAAAACACCACGACGATTTTGCGCAAATGCAGATTCAGACGTGCCATTTGCTGCAGGTTTTTCTTCGCCATAAGAAACCACAGAAATCTGTGATGAATTTACGTTAGCATTTAACAGATATGTTTGTACTGATTTAGCACGTCTTTCACCCAATGCAATGTTGTACTCAGGAGTACCACGACGGTCACAGTGACCTTCAATCACGACAGATTGATTTGGGTTTGCTGCCAAAAACGCTGCATGCTTAGATAAAATAGCTCGTGCAGATGAAGTTAGATTCGACGTATCAAAGTCGAAGTAAACCACTTGATCCTGCTCTAAACTTGCTAAATCTCTAGCACGCTGTTCAGCTTCCATTTTTTCACGTTGCTGCATCGCCATTACTTCTGCTTTTTCAGCTTCAGCTTGTCTTGCAGCTTGATCAGCCGCTGCTTGTGCCGCTGCTGCTTCTTTGGCTGCTGCTTCGTCTACACCATTATCTGTTGTAGTACACGCCATCACGGTCACCAATGGCAGTGCAATCACCAAACCTTTAAATACTTTTTTAAGTTGCATTTCGTTATTCCTTCTCGTTTTCGAAATTTCTAACAGTTTTTAGTTTATATTACAAAAATGGTGACCAGCTAGGTGACTTAACCTGCCCTTCTGACACCGGCAACCTTGCCTTAAATCGTCCATCAAGTGACACCAATGATAATACCTGTCTTCCTTCGTGCAAAGTACTGTAGATTATCATACTGCCATTCGGTGCAAGACTTGGTGATTCATCTAAAAATGTTTTAGTTAACACCAACATATCGCCTGAGTCTACGCCTTGCTTAGCAATATGGTAGTTTCCGCGGGTACGATTAACCATGACCATTTGAGTACCATCTGGTGTAAACGTTCCGCCAAGGTTCATATCACCCTCGAATGTGACCCGCCGAGTCTTACCTGTAGCTAAATTTACTCGATAAATCTGAGGTTTACCACCCCGTTCTGAACTAAAAATCAAATGTTTACCATCTGGTGACCAACTTGGTTCAGTATCAATTGCGCGATTACGAGTAATCTGACGCAAACGCTTCGACGCGATATCCATCACATAAATTTCTGGATTTCCATCTTTAGACAACACCATCGCTAATTGATTTCCGTCTGGTGAAAAAGTAGGTGCACCATTTATGCCAGGAAAGTCGGTAAGCATAGTTCGGCTGCCTGTATAGATATCCTGCATAAAAATTTGTGGCTTTTTATTCTCAAACGACACATAGACTAGCTTTCTGCCATCAGGCGACCATGATGGTGACATTAGTGGTTCATTTGAACGCAATAATATATTTTCATTTTGACCGTCATAATCAGCCACGATTAATTGAAAGGGTTTGGCTTCTGTTGCAGAATCTCGAACAATAACGTATGCAATTTGCGTCAGAAATGCGCCTTTTTCACCGGTTAGTTTTTCGTACACTATGTCACTAATACGGTGGGCATACTGACGAAACTCTTCACCGCGGATAACCCAGCTCCACTCGTCAAGTATATGGTCACGATTAGTTACCATCTGGCCATTGCTCATCATTTGTGTTTGACCACCGGTAATTTGGCCACGTATAACGTCTAGAAGTTGCAACGTAATTTTAAATTCATCCGCTGCTTGTTGTTGAATATGACCAATAAGCACTGCTTCTGCACCGGCTGCAGCCCATTCACTATAATCCACCTCGCTGTCTGATTTTGGTAACTGTGGCATTTTGTCGCGACTTAACGCGAAAAATTTGCCACTGCGAGTTAAATCAGCAGCAACCACTTCGTCAATGCTGCTTGGAGGCTGAGTCCCTGCAGAGACGTGGAACGGAACAATACCGATTGGACGGGCATTATTGACCCCTTCCGTAATATAGATTTCTAAAGTGGCACGTGACTCCAATGAGAAGCAAAGAAGTAAAAAGGTTAGCAAAATAGTGTTTATTTTATTCATTCATTAAAAACCAAAGTTAATAGTTATATCTTTTAGATTGTTGTACACCTGTGGGTCCGAGGACATCGGCAACTCACCTGCTCTGCGAATTGCCTGTTCACCCGCCACACATACAACTTTATCTCCGCCAAGGGTACGAATCTGAATAACAAATCCAGATGATGACAAACGAATATTAATTCTGCATGATTTTCCTTTCATCGAATCATCTTTATAGGTGTTTTGGTCAATCTTCGCGTTAATTAACGCAGTATACTTTTCAGTCTCGGAGAGAACTTGACGCTGCCTTTGCTGATTACGTGAAGATTGTTCCATTTCCAACTGTTCTTGCATTAACCGTTCCTGTTCTCGCAATTCAGCTTCTTCTCGTTTTTTACGCTCGGCTTCTTTTTTCGCCCGCTCTTCATTTGCGCGTTTTTCTCTGGCCTTGCGCTCTCTTTCTTCAGCAGCTCTGCGCTCTAATTCACGTTGCTTTTTTTGCTGCTCTTCTACACGGGCTTTTTCTTCAGCTAAACGTTTCTTTTCTTTAGCCTCCGCCGCAGCTTGTTTTTGACGTTTTGCGTCTTCTTTACGCTTTTTTTCTTTCGCCGCAATATCTCGTTTACGCTGCTCAGCTTCCGCCTTACGCCTTTGCTCGTCCCGTATTTTTTGCAGCTCTTTTTGCTTTTCGGCTTGTTTTTTCTGCTCAATACGTTTTAGCTGGTCATTCACAGCCTTTTGGTCAACCACAGTCGCTTCAATTGGCGTGAAATTGGCAGTATTTAATTCAATCTGCTTGGGGGGCGAATGAAAGTCGACACTTAGCGCCAGCAATCCGCCTAAGATAATGTGTAAAGCAATTGAAATGAAAATAGGGCTAAACTTATACATGCAAAGCCTATTGTTCAGGAGACTCGGTCATTAAACCAACAGATGGTACCCCAGCGCGCTGCAATAGGACCATTAACTGCACTACGTTAGCATAAGGAACCGCACCGTCTCCTTTTACAACAACAGGAGTATTCGGTTCTTTCTTAATTTGCTGTGCGACTATGACTGCCAAATCTGTGGCTGACATAGGATCCTCTTGCTTATCACCAACGTTAATAAAGTATTCACCTGCGGCATTAACCGAAGCAATAATAGGTGGTTTAGAATCATCTTGTAGCGCTTCAGCTTCTGCTTTTGGTAGATCCACTTTTACCCCTTGGGTTACCAAAGGTGCGGTCACCATAAAGATGATCAGTAGTACCAGCATGACATCGATGTAAGGAACAACGTTAATTTCCGAAACTGGACGTCGCCGTTTACGCTCATACACAACCATGGTTAAACGCTCTCAACTCGTTGAGACAATATCTGACGATGCAGAATACTAGAAAACTCTTCCATAAAATTACCGTAACTATTTTCTAGCTTTTCAACTTGATTACTAAAACGGTTGTAAGCAATAACCGATGGAATCGCTGCAAATAAGCCCATGGCGGTAGCAATAAGTGCTTCAGCAATACCAGGAGCAACCATAGCTAAGGTGGCTTGTTGAACCTCACCTAGCGCAATAAACGAATTCATGATCCCCCAAACAGTACCAAATAAACCAATGTAAGGACTAATAGAACCAGCAGTAGCAAGAAAGGATAAGTTAGCTTCGAGGTGATCGACTTCTCGTGATAGCGAGACGCGCATTGCTCTGTAGGTTCCTTCCATAGTGGTTTCGGTTGAACTGCCTGTGGCTTTACGCAAACGCACAAATTCTTTGAACCCAGCACAAAACAAACTGCCCATTCCCTGCACAGATTGACGGGCAGAAAGTTCTTGATACAGTTTATTCAGGTCAACCCCAGACCAAAACTTATCTTCGAACTTTTTGGTTTCAGTTTTTGCCAGTTTTAACACTTTGACACGTTGAAAAATGAATGCCCAAGAAACAACTGACGTTGCCAGTAGTAACAGCATTACCAATTGAACCAAAAGACTTGCCTGCAAAAACAGGTCAAAGAATGACAAATTAGATGACACTTGAAATTTCCCCTAAAATGAATGCAGGTATTGCAATAGGTTTCATCTTCTTCAGATCAACACATGCAACCCTAATTTTCGCACTTACCAAACTTAAATTGTTTGAATTTGTTATTTGTTGTTGGAACAACATGCTAGCACGTTTTAATTCAATTATTTGCGTATTGACTTGCAATAAATCGTCGAACCTTGCTGCTGCAATATTGTCCATTTCCACCCGTTTGACGACAAAACCGATGAATTGTTCCAAAAGACTATGTTGTTCTATGCCAAAACTTCTTAACCACTCCGTTCTAGCACGCTCTAAAAATTTTAAATAATTAGCATAATATACAATACCACCTGCGTCTGTATCTTCGTAATAGACTCGCAATTTAAATTCATGAACAGGAAATTGCATCGAATTTTCTACCTCTTTAAATAACGCTTATGGTTAGTCCAGCGGACTTTAAAATAATTCAATTTTAATACGACAAATCGCATAATTATGTATGAGTTAAAATCATAATTTTAATGATAACCAGTAAATTTAAGCCTGTAACTAGATAATAGTGTGTTTTGCTTTTTAATAAGCATGCATAAGTTCAGCATAAAATTCAACTTTTACACTAGTTTTGTTAATCCAATTTTACTTCAATTGAGTTATCAAACAATAGCGATAATCAGCTTAGAACAGCTAAAGCGTGAGATACAAAGAATTTAATCAAACAATTAAAAATATTAAGCATTATTTTTTCTAATCCGAAAATACAATTTTTTTCAATTGTGGATTTTTTCCTAACGTATAGAATGCGCGTCGTTCTCTTGACTAACGCAACGAATTTTCGAAGCGGTAGTCAGAAAATGTGTCAATTTTTGTTGATAGATGTGTTCCCTGGAATTTTCCTTTCCAAATACTTGTTGCTTTGCCCGCGATCTTCGCGGGCTTTTTTTTGCCTGTAGATTAATTTTGTGGTTTGTAGTCTTTACCAAAATGCAAGAAAGCGCGCTGTGACACTATTCGTCCTCGAGGGGTTCTTTGTAAAAATCCCTGTTGAATAAGAAAAGGCTCTATTACATCTTCGATGGTTTCTTTTTCTTCACCAATAGCAGCTGCCAAGTTATCCAATCCCACTGGCCCGCCCATAAATTTGTCGATAATGGTAAGTAACAGCTTGCGGTCCATGTAATCAAAACCTTCTTTATCAACGTCAAGCATATCCAGTGCTTGGGCGGCGATATTTTCAGATATATCACCGTCAGCTTTGACTTCTGCAAAATCTCGCACCCTGCGCAGTAAACGATTAGAAATCCGAGGAGTACCTCTAGAACGCCTTGCTATTTCTAAAGCCCCCTGTTCGTTGATGCTAAGGTTTAAGTATTTTGCTGAGCGTTTAACTATTTGCGTGAGATCTTTGAGATTATAAAACTCCAAACGCTGAACAATACCAAATCGATCACGTAAGGGAGAAGTAAGAGAGCCTGCACGGGTAGTAGCACCAATTAATGTAAAAGGGGGAAGCTCTAACTTAATTGAGCGAGCGGCTGGTCCCTCACCTATCATTATGTCTAATTGATAATCTTCCATTGCTGGATACAGGACTTCTTCAACAACCGGGCTCAAACGATGTATTTCATCAATGAATAACACATCATGTTCTTCTAGATTAGTTAATAAAGCGGCTAGATCTCCTGCCTTTTCTAAAACGGGTCCAGAGGTGGTTTTAATATTAACCCCCATTTCGTTAGCAACAATATTCGCAAGTGTGGTTTTACCTAACCCTGGAGGACCAAAGATAAGTAAGTGATCTAGTGCGTCACTGCGATTTCTGGCGGCTTGAATAAAAATATCCATTTGTTTACAGACATGATCTTGCCCAGTGTAGTCGGCCAGTAATTTAGGTCGGATTGCACGGTCCACCGCTTCGTCTTCGGTGTCTGCCGTGGGGTGGATTAATCGATCAGCTTCAATCATGAATGTATCTTCTGGTTAATATTTCGCATAGGGTAAAAGCAATTTTTGACGCGCTTTAGTTCATTTATTGCAAGTTCACAAACGACACTAAACAATAGTGTTTTTTTATACAGT
This sequence comes from Aliiglaciecola lipolytica, assembly GCF_018860635.1. Classification (GTDB taxonomy): domain Bacteria; phylum Pseudomonadota; class Gammaproteobacteria; order Enterobacterales; family Alteromonadaceae; genus Aliiglaciecola; species Aliiglaciecola lipolytica_A. The sequence continues at coordinate 450,273 of NZ_JAHKPT010000021.1, read as the reverse complement.
AAATTGTAATATCTGTACAGTCTAGATTATGTTGCGAAGGTTACACCATCGAACGCAATGCTTCACGGATCAATTCTTCGCTACTAATGCCTTCTCGATACACTGAGTTAATCGTTTTCGCCGCTTGCGCAGGTTTATAACCCAATGCAACCATCGCACTTAGTGCATCTTCTTTTACGTCAGTTGGCTTGATTAGGCTATCTTGAGGCGCTTCTAATTGCATCGGTGGTAAATGGTGTTTTCCGTCGCCTTGCTCTTCTAGCTTTTTAAGGCGATCGCGCATTTCAACCACAAGTCTCTCGGCAGTCTTTTTACCGACGCCCGGTAATTTCACTAACCCAGAATAATCATCATGACTAACACACTGAATAAACTGCGATGCCGACATACCTGACAAAATTGTTAAGGCTAATTTGGGACCTACACCATTTACTTTGATCAACTCTCGGAACAAGGCTCGTTCAGATTTATCTGCAAACCCAAACAATAATTGTGCATCTTCGCGGACCACAAAATGAATATAAACTGTGGCTTCATGGCCAATTTCTGGCAACTGATAAAAGCTGGTCATGGGGAGTTGCACTTCATAACCTATGCCACCCGCTTCAATCAGAATTTCAGGGGGTTGCTTTTCTAATAGTTGGCCTCGAATTAAGCCGATCATAAACACGTCCTATTATGCTGGGTAATGTAATTGGGTATTTAGGAATGGTTATTTCCTCAATCTACCACGCACGGTCTTGCTAGCTTGACCAGCAAGCTTAATTAAAGTTTGGTAACTATGTCCATGGCACAATGCCACAGCAAGTGCATCCGCCGCATCTGCTTGTGGTTTTTTGGTTAACTTGAGTAAGTAGGTGACCATGTGCTGAACTTGGTTTTTTTCAGCGCTACCCTTGCCGACGACACTTTGTTTAATTTGGCGTGCCGAATATTCAGCTACCGGTAAATCAGCGTTAGTCGCTGCCACAATAGCCGCGCCCCGCGCCTGACCGAGTTTTAATGCAGAATCTGGGTTTTTCGCCATGAAAACCTGTTCTATAGCAAAGAACTGCGGTTGAAACTGGCAAATTATTTCAGTCACGCCTTTGTAAATTTGATTCAATCTTGGGGCCAGCTCATCACCTTGAACACGGATACATCCGCTGCCAAGATAACTAAAGGTATTGCCTGTTTGTTTAATAACACCGTAGCCTGTTATCCGTGAACCGGGATCGATACCGAGGATTATTGACATGCTTTTTCCACAGCAACTGTTAGCGCAGAATTGGGTACGAATTTTTCAATTGCCACCTTGTTGGTTGGTGACCAGACTTTTTCGATTGCCAATTCTTTAGGCAACCATTGATAGGATAAATGTTCGGTTAACTTAATGTTTTCATCCCCACGCACTTGCAAAGCAAACACATGTTCAGTGTTGAATCGGCAGTCGGGAGGATATCGATGTTGCCATATATCACGAATGGGATACTGATTGACACTTCGACAGTCCACAAGCTGAAGCTTATTTAGCGCTACATTTATACCTGTTTCTTCTTCCACTTCACGAATTGCAGTTTGTAATGGCAACTCCCCCGGTTCGAGTGTACCTGTCACGCTTTGCCAAAAATAAGGATCATCTTGACGCTGCATGACGAGTACATTTGCTGCCCCGTCAAAAATGACAACTAAAGCAGATTCCGGACGCTTAAACGCCATACTATTCGGCTTTTTTCTCTATGACTGTTGCAATGGATAGTTCTTTCAACTGCAAAGGGTTAGCTTCAGATGGTGCATCAGTTAAAGGACATGCAGCAGTGGTTGTTTTCGGGAATGCCATCACGTCTCTAATTGAAGTTGCACCAGTCATTAACATCACTAAGCGGTCTAAACCAAACGCAAGACCAGCGTGAGGAGGCGCGCCAAATTTAAGGGCTTCTAATAAGAAACCAAATTTCAATTCAGCTTCTTCTTCACTAATTCCCAACAAACGGAATACTTCAGATTGCATAGCTTGGTCGTGGATACGCACCGAACCACCGCCTAGTTCGACACCATTAAGTACCATATCGTAAGCATTAGAAATGGCGGTAGCAGGGTTCTGTGCTAGCTGAGAAGGTGTCATATCACGGGGGGCTGTGAATGGGTGATGTAGCGCATGGAAGTCTCCATCTACCTCTTCAAACATGGGGAAGTCAACAACCCAAAGAGGCTTCCACTCACCTTCAAGTAGGTCAAGATCTTCACCCAACTTCAAACGCAGAGCGCCCAAAGCTTCAGTAACCACATTGGCACTATCTGCACCAAACAAAATAATATCGCCATCAACAGCGCCACAACGCTTAACAATCCCCATGGCAACATCTTCGCTCAAGAACTTCAATATTGGTGACTGCAAACCATCCATGCCTGCGGAAAGATCATTGACCTTCATCCACGCTAAGCCTTTAGCACCGTAGATGCCGACAAAACTGCCGTAATTATCGATGTTTTTACGAGATAAAGCTGCGCCGCCAGGAACACGGATCACGGCAACTCTGCCTTTAGGATCGTTGGCTGGTCCAGCAAACACTTTAAATTCAACATCTTTAAGTAAGTCAGCTACGTCAACTAACTCAAGAGGGTTACGTAAATCTGGTTTATCACTACCAAAACGACGCATTGCATCGGCAAAGGTCATGTGAGGAAATTCACCAAGATCAACATTTAACATTTTTTGGAATAGTTGTTTAATTAAACCTTCGGTTATAGACATCACACCTGCGGCATCTAGGAAGGTTGTTTCAATATCAATTTGGGTAAATTCAGGCTGGCGATCAGCACGCAAATCTTCATCGCGGAAACACTTAACAATTTGATAATAACGATCCATTCCTGACATCATCAACAACTGTTTGAACAGCTGAGGAGATTGCGGTAGTGCGAAAAACTCACCTTTGTGAGTGCGACTTGGCACTAGATAGTCACGGGCACCTTCAGGCGTCGCTTTGGTTAGAATTGGCGTTTCAATGTCTAGGAAACCTTCACCTTCGAGATAACCTCTTACCGCACTGGTTACTTTAGCGCGAAATTTTAAACGATCGCTCATAATTGGGCGACGTAAGTCTAAATAACGGTACTTTAGACGCTGTTCCTCTGAGTTTTCTTGGTTCCAATCTAATGGCAAAGCGGCAGATTTATTAAGTATAGTCAGTGCCTTACCTAATATTTCAATCTCGCCAGTGGACATATCTTTATTAATCTGGCCTTCAGGACGACTACGAACCAAACCACTGATTTGCACACAAAATTCATTACGCAGACTATTCGCAGTGGCAAATACATCTTCCAAATCAGGATCATAAACTACTTGTACGATACCTTCGCGATCACGTAAATCGAGAAAGATAACACCGCCCAAATCACGACGTTTATTTACCCAGCCACATAATGTGACTTCTTGACCTATATAACTTGCGTTTATGTTTCCGCAATAATCTGTGCGCATGAAAAGCCTCTGTTGCCAGTACATAACCAATAATTTTATAAATTATGTCATGTAACTAAAAAATTATGGATAAAATCCGAAAGGATTGAAAAGCCGCATAGTATAAACAAATCCGCGCCAAAGCACAGTCTTGAGAGTAACATTTATGGGGGATTTTACTTCAACCGATGAAAAATCCTCAGTAGTGGCAGAAAATTTAACTAAATTAATCTTGTGTGCTGTAAACCAAACACCTTGAAGGCTAGATTCGCTCCCTCAAATTATTATTTGAAAGAGCGAATATAGTGCTTATTGCGGATTAGGCGACTTCAGGTTTAAAGTCACTTGAATGTAAATCGTGTTTTTTCATTAATTTGTGCATATCGGTTCGATTTCGCCCAGCTAATTCCGCCGCACGAGTCACATTACCATCCGTCATTTTCAGCAATTTTAACAAATAGTTTTGTTCAAACGCGTCTCTGGCTTCAGTTAATGTTGGCCATTTTTGCTCAGAAGCCGACAGTGCTTGCTCGACTAAATGCGAGGCAATAACCGATGTTTGTGTTAACGCTACACATTGTTCTACCACGTTAACCAATTGTCTGACGTTACCAGGCCAAGGTGCAGTAGCTAAAAGCTGCATTGCATCATCAGAAAAACGGCTGACATTAACGCCATGGCGTTCTGCACTTTTGGCTAACAGATAGCGCGTTAATAATGGAATATCTTCTGAACGTTCCCGTAAAGATGGCAAGGTTAAATTCACCACGTTTAAGCGGTAGTACAAATCTTCACGGAAGTTTTGCTCTTGCATTTCTTTGGTAAGATCTTTATGAGTAGCAGATATCACTCTTACGTTAATTGGGATCTGTTTACTGCTGCCCACAGGACGAATTTGCTGTTCTTGCAAAGCCCTTAGTAACTTAACCTGCAAAGGTACCGGCATATCACCGATCTCATCCAAGAAAAGCGTTCCGCCGTCAGCTTCACGAAAAAGACCTTGATGCTCGTTGACCGCTCCAGTGAAAGCCCCTTTTGCATGACCAAATAATTCAGACTCCAACAAATTTTCTGGCAATGCACCACAGTTAATGGCTACGAATGGTTTGTTCCCCCGAGTACTGGCTTTGTGTAATGCTTTGGCAAGCAACTCTTTACCGGTTCCACTTGCGCCACTTATCAATACACTGACGTCGCGCTTGGCAACTCTGAATGCTTGGTCAAGCAGTTGCTCCATCTGCATCGAGCGGGTGATGATTTCTTCACTCCAAGTTCCATTTTGAGCACTTTGACTTTGACTCACTGCTTTGACTAATAACTCTCGCAACGCTTCATGATCAATCGGCTTGGTGAGAAAACCAAAAACCCCTCTTTGCGTTGCTTCAACGGCATCTTGAATAGTGCCATGGGCAGTCATTAAAATGACTGGAATATCGCGGCGAAGGGATACAATTTCTTCAAATAAGCTAAGACCGTCTAAGCCGGGCATACGTAAATCACTAAGAACAACATCAAAACTCTGGGTATTGAGCAATCTTAGTGCCTCTTTACCACCTTCAGCTGTAGCAACTTGATAACCCTCTCCTTGCAATCTGATAGTCATCAAACGCAACAAATTTTCATCGTCATCCACTAACAATATACGTGGTAATGCGTTTGTTTCAGATTTGCTCATTGGCTTATCCCCTCTTTTTTCTCCATCATAGATGCCTCAATTTTTAATAATTGGTCGATTTGCTGTTGCTGTTCAAACAATCTTTGTTGTTGAACATCTAGTTCTTTCGATTGATTGGTATTCATCCGAGTGAGAATCGTCAAAGCAGATTCAAACTCTAATAATTCCTGACTTGGCCGATAAACCAACACAAATAACAGCTGTTTCATTTGTTCGGTAAGCGAAGGAATCAAGTCATCAGCCCAACCTTGCGCTCTTAATCTATTTTGATACGGCGTACCTTTGCCTTGGCTTAACAGGACTTTTTTCATTAACTCGCCCGTTGAATCTCCTAGCTGATTTATTAACTCTTTTCGTTGTGTCCAAGAAAGAGTGTCGTGTTCAACCCAGAAATCTAGCCAATATGTCAGTTCACAATTATGTTCAACCGCTGAATCAGCCACAAACAAACAAAATTTATTCTGCTCTGGTAAAATGATCGGTGTTACCGGTACGGCTTCTTTAGGTGTGATTTCACATCCAGCCAACCCAATAAAACAGCCTAAAAGCAATAATGTTAACTTTTTCATGCCGCCACCTCGTCTTGTGGCAAACTTACTCGCATGCATACGTCTGCGTAGTCAACATCAACAATTTCAACAGTGCCATGCATCATTCGTGCACAATCTGCAACTATAGATAAACCTAGCCCCGATCCTATCACTCTATCGTTACGTCTATGTTCACCACGTTTGAAAGGTTCAAATAGTGATTTACGCTGTTCCATTGGAATTTTCCGCCCACGGTTAGCCACATCCAAAATTAAGGTATCCTTTTGTTTATAAAGCTTAATATCTATAGGACGACCTGCCGTGCCATGGGCTAAAGCATTCGACAAAAGGTTATCAATTATTCGTCTATATAAATTGGGATCTACAGTCATATCTATCACTTTGTTATCAACATTCACTTCATTTTTATGCTGTTGTATTGCTAAAGCGTTATCGATTAATGCTGCTTCTAGCAAACTTTTAGTGTCTGTTTTTTCATACACAGGCTTAGCCTGTTGCAATAGTAAGTTGTAGTCAAGTAATTGTTCAATGAGTAAATTCAATCGCTCTGTACTACTGGTTAATAAACTAACCACTTCTTTTTGTTGATCATTTAGCGGACCAACAACACTTTCAGAGAGTAATGAACAACCTTCTTTGATACTTGCTAAGGGAGTTTTAAGCTCGTGGGAGGCATGCCGTAGAAGCGCATGACGCAAATGTTCAAGTTGATTTAAGCGATCGGCTAACCAGTGTAATTTGTGCTCCACTTCGATCAATTCTTTAGGACCGGAGGTAGAGACTTTAGGCAAGGTTTCTGATTGTTTGGCAATTTCACTGATAATGCGTTCAATTTTTGTCACCGGCGAAAGAATCAATTGGCTCGCAAAAATGATTAACAACAATGAAAACGTGACCAGTAGAGCCGTAGACCAGGCTTGAGTTTGTTGCACCGAATTTACGTAGTCTTGTTGTTGTTTAATGCGTTCATCGAGTAACGAATCAACTTGTTGCTGTAACTCTTCAATAGAGCGACGAAATTCCGCTAATTGCGCATCGAGTAAGAGTTTATCTTCGATTTGGCCGTTATTTTCAAACCATGCTATGCGTTTTTGTAAAGCAGAGCAGACGTATTCACTGGGTAATTCAGCACACACGTTAACTAGCTTGGTTTCAAGCCGACTGATTGAATTATCAGTCAGTTGCTTTAATTCAGGCTTTTTTAATACGTGATATTGGCGGATCAATCTTTCCACATCAATGGCGATATTCTCCATATCACCGATTTGTCGCGCCATGGTTACTGAAAATTGAGCTTCACTGGCCGCTATTTGCGCCATTTTAGTCAACGTACTTTGGCTATGCCATAGCAACACAGCAAGAGGAATCAGCGCGATAAGAAAACTGATTAATGTGAGTTGTCGTAACGATCCAATTTGCATTTTCATACCTTAAACTACTTCGTACAAATTGGAGTATCCTATGTCAAAGACGTAAATGAAACCAAACAAATAATGAGTTTTTCATAAAGAACCTCAACATAAGGTTTTTTAGGGAAGTAACACGGTTTCAGAGCCGAAAAAACCAGAATGTTGAGGTAAAAAGGTTAAGCGTCAAAAATTAACGAACTCGCTGCTTAGCTAAGCTTTTTTGTTAATTTGTTTAATTATATTTGATTCGGACAACTCTTCGGCACTGATCTTTCCATCACCATTAGTGTCAATTTTGCCAAACGCTGCCAACAAATTAGGATCCGCGACCGCTTCTCGAATACTGATCATACCGTCTTCATCTAAGTCCATTTCGGCAATAAGATCCGATTGGGCATGGGCTACACTGCTAACTACCGGTTGCAGCATCATCATGCCCGCAAACATTAAGCCCGTAAAAATAAACTTTTTCATACAACAATCTCCATTTGAACTGCTTAGCGAAAAGGAAGAGGCATCCTTGCCATGCAATGCGATTAAACGCATTCAGAATGACTTAAAGTAAGTTGCAAACGCCATCGCAGCCAATAACAAAACCGTTATTTATAAGTCACCTTCGCTGTGTTCTTCCTTGAAAAGCCGTAGGAACCAGTACAGCTATCACAGTTACACCTAGGGGCTATAACATGTTTTATGCCAGACTTGAATTACGTAATATATTCAATTACTTACAGTTAATTTTCGTTAGAAGGAACAGTAAAGCCAAGTGCTACCGTTACTTTTTCGCAACACCAACCGTTCAAGATTAATATTATCTTTACAATTCAATTGGTTAGCATGTCTTCAATCAATGACAATTGGCATTTTCACTGGGGTTAAGAGGTACTATCTGTCACTTTGAGTTTACTTTGTATGAATTGACTGTGGGGTATATGCAATAGATCTGAGATACGACGGATTAGGTGAATTTCGTGCACATCAAGGTGTTTATCGGCATAAGCCACCCGCCACAATGATTCTAAAATTTGCAGCTTTTCTGGCACATCACAGTGTTGGTTAATAGTTCTGGTAAACTGGTGGTAATCCACCGCTTGCCCTGCTTTATCTGAGGACAACTTGATTAAACTGTCTAGTTCATTGGCTGATAAATCAAAATGCCGTTTAAGTAATGTTTGATAAGCTAGTTGTTCCGACTCTTCAAACTTGCCGTCAGCCCGCATGATCTCATACAAAAGTACGGCTGTGGCTAATTCAACGGTGTGCTTTTCTGACACAGGTTCATTTTGTTGTAATTGTTGCTCAAACCAATCACCTAATGCTTTAAACATAAAAACTCCTACATTTTTAAAGCGAAATGTAAAAATAATACCGCTACTAAACGCAAAACAAGAGGTTTGGGCTGAATGGACTAACATTTACGTTTGCTGACCCAATTTAAGGGTGGTATTTCAAAATTCCACCCTAACCTTTAATCGTATTTAGTTTTCAGTCTCAAACATATAATAATGACTCGCTTTCATGCCAAGTTTTTTATAGGTTTCTTGAGCCACCAAATTATCGTGCTCAACATATAATCGAAAGCCACAAACCCCTTGGGATTGTTCAGCTAATTCTTTTACTTTTTGATATAGCATTGAATATACGCCTGTGCGTCTGTTTTCAGGACGAACATACACACTTTGAATCCACCAAAACTGGCTATTTCGCCAATCACTCCATTCCGAGGTCACCATTAAACTTCCAGCAATAGCACCATCATCTTGCTCGGCAACTAAATAAAAACCCTTTGCTCTGTCTTTAATAAGTGCGCTGACGCCGGCACTTAATACATCACCTTGCAGTTTTTTTTGTTCAGTTTCCCAAGCCATTGCTTGATTAAAATCCACTAGCGCTTGGATATCGGCTTTTGAAGCTTGTCGTATTGTTATCACTATTTACACCTTAATTGTCGCTGATACAGAGCGTCCTTGATCGGAATATTGAACGCTTTGACATAATGTTTTAATTAGAGGAATTCCCCTGCCATAGGTATCAGAGTCTTGACTTGCCTGAATTTTTTGAAAGTCAAAACCCTCCCCCGAGTCCGATAAATTAATCGTCAAAATATTGATATTAGGGGTAAAACTAATCGCGATTTTGATTTCGCCTTGAGTCAATTTCGCTAATCGTTGATTACGCAGTTTAAAATATTCGAAGAACCCTTCAGTGGACTTTTTAATATCTGAATTTAATTTCAAAATACCGTGATCTAAAGAATTCATAAACAATTCGCTAATCACAGTAGATAAATCAGAACGCACTTTTTGCATACCCAACTGGCTACACACCATCACCACAACATCATATATTGGCGTAAATTGGGTTAACTGTTCGACTTTCATATCAACACTAATGTTAAAGGGTAATCGCGTAATTTCGATTTCAGCTTTTAAATCATCAAGATTTTGGCAGGTATAACTCACGAAGGTTATGTCGTCTAGTTGCTCGGCTTTTCCTCTATATTTTTCAGTTCGCTGGATAATTTGTTCTACAGTCATCAAAGGATTGGATGCCAACCAACTCATTACCACCTCCTCCCCTAACATTTGTTCTTCAGCGTTGGTAAGCTCAATAACGCCATCGGAATATCCTATTAATCTGTCACCGATTTTTGCATTAAAGTATTCAACATTTTCCTCAAACTCATCGACTTCAAGAATCCCCATTGCCATATGCGACGAAATAAATCGTTTTGATATGCGCCCCTCAGGCGTCATAACGGTGAGGTCTGGCATGCCTCCATTCCAAACAGAAAACTGATGACCTGACGCTGAAATTTCAACGACAACTGCCGCAAAAAACATATCTGAGGGCAGCAATGCTAAAAGAATTTGATTGAGGGTTTGTGAGATTTCAGAAACTGAAACGCCTTTTCTAGACATCGCTTGAAATGCTCTAGCCACAGGAAGCGCACCAATAGCTGATGCTAAACCATGACCGGTAAAGTCACCCATTAAAAAGTACATGCCTCCAGAGGGACTAGGTTCAGTTAAAAACACATCACCATTAAATGTACTGGCCGGGGCTAAGCGATAGTCAAAATATTTCGTGGTGGCTTGATTGATAGTTAAGGCATTCGCAAAAATATGTTCAACAATGGCGTGCTCTCGTTCTACGCCCCTGCGAAAATAATTTAATTCGGCATTTTGCTTATTGGTGCGAATACTCAATAGTCGAGTACGGGCATGGGCTCTTATTTTTGCGGTTAAAATAGTTCGGTCAAAAGGTTTGGTAGCAAAATCATCACCGCCCACTTCAAGACATCGAGCTAACGCAGGCTGATCATCCATGGCGGTAATAAATATCACTGGTAGGTAGATATCACCTGCCATTTTTTTAAGAAGCGGGGCCACGTCATACCCGTCCATATCAGGCATAACCACATCAAGTAACACAAGGTCTGGACGAATCTTTTTAGCTAATTGCAGCGCTTCTCTACCCGACTCAGCTTCGAAGCAATCTAAATATCCAGCCTCTTCTAACATATGAACCAGCATGAACCGATTCAGGGATTCATCATCAACTATTAATATACGCAAAGGTATTGACTCATCTAGGTCATATCGAACTTTTTATCAAAACGTGAAATCTTTAAAATTTTAGCCACTTGTGGACGACTGTTAGCAATTTTAAAGGTGGTAACTTTATCCTCCATCGCTTTTTGCATATTCAACAACATACCTAATGCGGAACTGTCCATGTATTCTGTATTCGACAGGTCTACTATGATTGTTTCAACATCATTTGAAGCGGATAAATAAGCGTCTCTAAATTCTTGTACTTTGCCAAAATCGAATTTTTCTTCCATGTAGATTATTAGCTCTTTTCCTCCGTCACCGGGGCGGGTCTCCAAGCTCATTTGTGACTCCATTTTTTACTTCTTGCTAAATTGCCCCTACTTTCGCACACAGATTCTATTTGGCAACTCTTTTTAGTATAGCCAAGATAAATATGTTTCAGCGAGTTAGTTTGTACCAGTTAAATGCATTGATCATTCTGATGTGGTTTTAATAGGTGCATTTTTTGTCTAAACTGGAGATATCCTTAGATTCAATTATTTCACATATGTCACAAAATAATCTTGTATACAGCACCGGCATCGGTAGATTAGAACCTCAAGTAAAAGAACAACCGAAATCAAAAAACACTGATGGGATAGTCAGGATTCGCCGCGAAACCAAAGGCCGGAAAGGTAAAGGTGTGACCACCATAGATGGCGTTGACTTACCAGCAGAGGCTTTAAAAAATCTATGTTCTGAGTTAAAGAAAAGCTGTGGAACAGGCGGCGCTATTAAAAACGGCGTGATCGAAATCCAAGGTGATAATCGCGATAAAATTAAACTGCTTCTAGAGAAAAAAGGTCTAACAGTCAAACTTGCAGGCGGTTAACCTTTACAACATCACTTCAGGATTTTTATGAACCATATTTCGTTGAGCGACGTCAATATTCTACTAATTGAGCCATCTGACACCCAAAGAAAAATCATTTCATCTTTGTTAATCAAAGAAAATGTCGGCTCCGTAGATTCTGTCTCCACTCTTGCAGAAGCTAAAAGCGTACTAAGATCTCACGGTAGTGATGTGGTGGTAAGTGCTATGTATTTTGAAGATGGAACAGGTTTAGATTTAATAAAACACATTAAAGGTAACGTGGAAACAGCCTCAATTCCTTTTATGTTAGTGAGTAGTGAAAATCGCGTCGCCAAATTAGAAGAATTTAAACAGGCCGGTGTCGCAGCCATTTTACCTAAGCCTTTTGAACCCTTGCATCTAGCAAGAGCATTAAATGCCACTCTAGACTTAATTAATTCTGAAGAATTGGATTTAGAATTGTACGATATTAAGGATGTGCGAGTGCTATTAGTGGATGACAGTCGTTTGGCGAGAAATCATATTCACCGCGTATTGGAGGGCATGGGATTAAGCAATATTAAAGAAGCTGAAAATGGCGCAACAGCACTGACTCTGCTCAAAGATAATATTTTCGACTTGGTTGTCACTGACTACAATATGCCAGAAATGGATGGTCGTGAATTATCTGAGTATATCCGATTTAATCCGGACACCTCGCATATTCCAATTATTATGGTAACCTCAGAAGCCACCAATAGTGCTCACATGGCGAATATCCAACATACCGGTGTTAACGCGTTATGTGACAAACCCTTTGAAGCACAAGAGGTACGTAAAATTCTTGCCACTTTGTTAGGTAGTTAACGGTTAATTCAACGAAGTTACATTGAAATTAGCAATAACTAATATCATCTTGCGATTGACAATATGGCGTTGAATTAATAGATTCTGCTCACCACTATCAAATCCAGTGATGAAGCTAGCTTGCAACTGGTTTCTTTACTCCTTTGAAGAACTTACAGATAGTTATTATATTTACCTGAAAAAGGCGCTCAAAACCGGTTTCATTACTTTTATCCACGGCCAATGGGAAAATATGATAATCCACTAGTTTTCTGCAAAGCCTCCATAGTTGGAGGCTTTGCATTTATAGTTTAAATAAAGTGAATTTTATGTCGACCTCAGAACTACAAAAATTACGAGAACAAATTACCGCTCTTGACTCCGAGTTACTGGAGATGTTGGCAAAACGTCAACAATATACCAACAGTGTTGCGGAAACAAAAATTCGCAATCAAATTCCGGTTAGAGATCATATACGAGAAGAAGAGCTTTTGATCAGGTTGATCAAAAAAGGACAAGAGTATGGCCTAGATCCACATTACGTCACGCAAATATTCCACGTAGTGATTGAAGATTCTGTACTCAACCAGCAGGCACTGTTAGCGGAACGAGCCAATCCAGGTAGTCGTCTGCCATTGAGCCGTGTTGCATTTTTAGGTGATAAAGGGTCGTACAGTTATTTAGCGACACAAAAATACTTTTCTAGAAGAGCTGGCGAATTGTTAGAAATTGGCTGTTCTAGTTTTGCAGAAATTGTCGAAAAAGTGGAATCTAATCAAGCTGACTATGCGGTACTACCTATCGAAAACACAACATCGGGCAGTATCAACGAAGTTTACGATTTACTGCAGCATACTAGCTTGTCAATTGTTGGTGAGCTAACTCATCCGATAAATCATTCATTGTTAGCATCAACAGATACGGATATTAGCAAAATAAAAACACTGTATGCCCACCCTCAAGTCTTTGCTCAGTGCAGTTATTTTTTAGCAGAATTAGGGAATGTAGAAGTTAAACCCTGTGCCAGTACCTCGGCAGCAATGTTAATGGTTAATCAACTTAATAGTGAATCTGTGGCAGCAATTGGCAGTGAGGCGGGAGGTAAGCTTTACGGCTTAGCTGCAATAAAGTCGAATCTGGCTAATCAAAAAGAAAATCATAGCCGCTTTATTGTTGTCGCTAGAAATGCAGTGAAAGTACCATTACAAGTGCCTGCTAAAACGACGTTAGTTATGTCAACAGTGCAAAAACCAGGGGCCCTAGTTGATGCTTTATTGATTATTAAAAATAATCAAATCAATATGACCAAATTAGAATCTCGACCAATCACGGGCAACCCATGGGAAGAGATGTTTTATATTGATGTAGAAGGTAATGTACAAGATGGGCCGATGCAAAAAACCCTAGAAGAATTAGCAGCAACGACCCGATACTTTAAGGTGCTTGGCTGTTACCCTAATGAAGAAATAAATGCGACTAAAGTCGCCGCAGTAAACGCCTTAACGGCTTAGTACTGCAAGGCATAAAAAATGCCCCTAATAGGGGCATTTTTTTGTTAACGCAAAAACTGTAACATCTACCTAATGTTAGGAATTAACATCCATAACTCTGTCATCGTCGGCCTTCAATAATAGCTTTTTACTGCTAACCAAACATTGCTTGGCGTAAGGGCCAAACCAATGTCCGATACTAAAGAATTGTTTAACAAATTCACCTTTGTCACCTTCTTCTAATAGTTTTAAAGCATCATCGAAACGATCACGGAAACGTTTAAGCAAACCTATACTTTCAGCATTGGTGAAAATGATATCTGCGTATAACTCGGGATCTTGCGCGAATAATCGGCCAACCATTGCCAACTCTAGGCGGTAAATAGGCGAACTAAAGGCAACTAACTGATTCAGATCAGGATCTTCACCGGCTAAGTGAGCGCCATACACAAAACTACTGAAATGGCGCATTACCTGAATAAATGCCATGGCATCATCGTGCTCTTTTGCCGTGCTTTCATGCACGATAGCACCCCAGATTTTGATTTGTTCAACCAACCATTGATATGTTTCAGGTTGTCTTCCATCGCACACCACAACCACTTGTTTTACCAAGCTTTGTACATCTGGACCAAACATAGGATGTAAGCCAACAACAGGCCCTTTGTGGCAGGCCATCATAGCTTTGAGCGGGTTAAGCTTAGTACTAGTCACATCGGCTAAAATACAATTTTCCGGCAATAATGGACCTAGTTTTTGAATAATAGATTCAGTTATTTTGATAGGCACTGCTACCAACACTAACTCACTGTTAGCGAGTATATCCGCAGCATTTGGCCAATCGCTTTGTTCTAGCACGGTCACTGCATAGCCACTTCGGGTAAACATATCCACAAAAATACGTCCCAAAGCCCCTGCTCCACCGACTACCACAATTTTTTTAATTTCAGGGGCTTTACACAGATATTGGTTATTCTGAGTTTGGTATGACTCTCGCATTATTCTGCGTAGCAAATCTTCGATTAAATTTGGCGGAACGCCTTTGTCTTGTGCTTCGTCTCGGCGTTTTGCAATCAGTTCAGCTTCCCGCGTAGGAACATAAATAGGCATACCAGTGCGACTCTTAAACTCGCCAACTTGAGTGGTCAAACTGGCTCGTTGAGCCAGTATATCGACCAATTGGCTATCTAATTTGTCAATTTTGACGCGTAATTCATCAAGCGAAATGGGTTTGTCTGGCATGCTAGTTTTACCTTAAGCAGAATCTTTAAATTTATTTAATCTCATTGGCAATACCGTAATGAGTTTTTCTCTAGACCGATTAATCAAATCTTCAGTATCTTCCCAACCGATGCAACCATCAGTTATGGAGATGCCGTATTCTAGCTCACCCGGTAGCTTGCCGTCACTTTTTTGATTGCCAGCACGTAAATGACTTTCCAACATGATACCAATAATTGATTGATTGCCTTCCAAAATCTGGTTAACCACATTTTGCGCTACCAACGGCTGACGACGATAATCTTTACTTGAATTAGCATGACTACAATCAACAACTAGACCAGCGTGTAAATTGGACTTTTTCAATTCGATTTCACATTCGGATACACACACAGAGTCGTAATTAGGCTGCTTACCACCGCGCAATATAATGTGACCATCAGGGTTACCCTGGGTTTTAATTACACTGACTTGTCCTTGCTTATTGATGCCCATAAAACTATGACCTGAAGCAGCAGATTGCAGCGCATTAATCGCGATTCCTAAACTACCGTCAGTACCATTTTTAAAGCCAACCGGCATAGACAAGCCACTGGCCATTTCTCTGTGAGTTTGAGATTCAGATGTTCTCGCCCCAATTGCCGACCAACTAAATAACTCAGCTAAGTATTGTGGGCTAATGGGATCTAATGCTTCAGTGGCAAGTGGAATTTCCAAATCAGCCAACCAAATCAGCAGTTCACGGGCTTTGCGCAAACCGGCTTCGATATTAAATGTGCCGTCTAGTGCCGGATCATTAATCATGCCTTTCCAACCAACCGTAGTTCTAGGCTTTTCAAAATAAACACGCATCACAATAAATAGTGTGTCTTTGCATGACTCATGCAGTTCTTTGAGCTTGAGTGCATACTCTTTAGCGGATTCAATGTCATGAATTGAACAGGGACCGGAAATAACTAAAAGGCGATGATCTTTACGATGAATGATGTCGCTGATAATCGCTCGGGAATCTTCGATTGCTTTAAGGGCCTTGGCGCTCACTGGAAGCTGTTGAGCTAACTGCTCAGGTGTCACTAGCACGTCTTCGGCGCTAACGTGTACATTATTTACTAAATCTTTATACATAACTATCTTTGATTACCTACATCTAAAAACGCAAAAACTTAACCAGAAAACCCATGTAAACTTTTCAATACAACAATATTTACATCAATTTTCAAAACAGGCTTGACTTTTTACCAGCCTTTATTCGGTAGTGCAACCAGAATTTACTAAAACCAGTGATTTCGGTTGATTGCTGTGCGAATACGCTAAAAAAGGGAGTTAATAGGCACTTAATTGGATTTTAAAATAATACAAAAATTTACGGTTTACAGGATCAAAACTAGGGCTTAAGTAATTTACAACAAATAAACACAAGGTAGTAATTTCACCCACTTTGTGAAGATTAAATCCACTTCAAGTCTCGATCTTTGAGGTCTGATCGTTTACCTTTAATAATGAAACCTATTGATTCGTTTCAGGTGAAGATTTTTCACAGCAAATAAAAAGGACTTTTAAATGGCAAATTCAATTTCGCTAATAATTCAGCTTCCATTAACAGGGTATTGTGGAAGGCCAACGTGTTAATCAATTCGCTACTGTTCGTTAGTTTAGGCGTAGTAGCAGTTGTAATTTTGGCGAAGATATTATTACCTTGGATACGTAAAGCTAAACTGAACAAGGGCCTCGCTTTATATCCGCTACACTCCTCAAATTTATTTATTATTCTGGATAAAAACAATCAAGTTGTTTTTATGAACACCACTGCAACGGGATTTATAAAAGAACTAGGGTATCCAGGCAATGATCCTAAGTCGCTGCTACCTAAGAACTTAGTTGATTATCAAAACAGCGCCTTAGCAGACGAAAAACAACAACACTTTGAATTCAAAATTAATCAACATACATTTGACTGCGAATTATTGTGGCATGCTAATGCAAAGCAATGGAATATTAATATGGTTAATATTTCTAGTCGTAAACTTGAGGAACAAAAACGTGATTCACAAGCCCAAATTAACCCCGATACAGGCTTGGATAACCATTATGTTTTTAAACAAGTTATTGAGCAAATGGTGGATCAAAGATTAACTTTTACCGTGGGTCAAATAGAGATTCGCTCATACTCCAAGTTGTTGGCTGACAACGATTTTGAAACCAGCCGCAAAGTAATGAAAGAACTTTCTGATTTACTCCAAGGCACCTGTGTAGAAAAACATCAAAATGTGCGTTTATTCCAATTAACTGAAAAGAGTTTTGGGCTAGTTTTTCAAAAAAGTAACTGCCACGCAACAGTCAAACAAATAGTTGCAACGATAAATAATCAGGTAAAAAACCAGCTATTTTCAGGACAGCATTCTGTCAAACTTGATTATGGTTTTACTAGTTTTCCATCAGATGGAAAAAGCGCAGACGAAATTATCCGCAATACTCGTATTGCACTAGAAAACTCTGCAAGTCAGGAATTTACCGATTATATGATGTTCAGTAATGAGCTAGGTAAATCAGTAGAGCGACAAAACAGCCTTCAAGATGCGATGCGTTCAGCCATAGTAGACAATCATTTCCAGTTGTTTTTTCAACCCCAATATTCTCTAAAAGAAAAAAGAATCATTGGGGCAGAGGTATTAATTCGATGGCAATTAAATGAACAATGGATTTCGCCCTCTGAATTTATTCCCTTAGCTGAACATTCCGGTTTGATTTTACCTTTAGGTGATTGGATTCTGACGAGTGTGTGTCAAAAAGCCCAACACATAGTCGCAATGGGATTTGAAGATATTGTTATTGCGGTGAATATATCACCCAAACAATTTTCCGCACCAAACTTTGTAAAAATGGTTAAACGCGCGTTGTTAAGCAGTGGCTTGGCCGCCAAAAATCTTGAATTGGAGATAACTGAAGGGGTATTGTTTACAAAAGAAGCCGATACCATAAACACGTTAAATCAGCTAAACCAAATGGGCATTAAATTAGCTATCGATGATTTTGGAACCGGTTACTCAAGTTTAAGTTACTTACAGGTTTTCCCCGTAACCAAACTCAAAATAGATCAGTCATTCGTGCGTAATATGCACCTTAATAAAGCAGACAAATCAATTGTAAGAAGTGTTATAGAGCTTGGCAATGAATTGGGGGTGACACTAATAGCAGAAGGTGTAGAAGAGAGTGAACAAGTTGATCTATTAACCCAGATGGGCTGTGATGAAATACAAGGATATTGGTTAAGTAAACCTCTAGATGAAAGCTACTTTAGCCACTTTTTACACTCTAATAAGTTACTCTCTTAATTTCTTAGAGGAATAGCAAAACTCAAGAAAAAATACTAATTTGTTGCTGTTCAGAGCTCAAATGCCAAATTTTATATTTTTATTAGAATTTAAGTGGTTATGTTTATTGACTCTGGCTTTTAGCAGAGTATTTTATAGGTAACTATATTTCCTATTCAGAATGTTTCTTAACTTGAAAGTCCCGACTGTAAAAATCACACTTTGTATCGTCACCATGTTATTCGGTTTTAGTTCGCCTGCCCTTTCCCAAAGCAATGAAAAACTCCAATTTTCCGGGTTTGCACGAGTAATTTTAGGCTACCTTGATGATGAAAATGCTGAATACGTCGGTTACGACAACAGTGTTAGTTTGGATAAACAATCTTTATTAGGCATTCAGGCCGATTACTTATTAAATGATGAAATATCCTTTACAGGACAAGTTGTCGGTTTTACTGATGAACAGCGTAACTCAGGTTTAGAGTGGCTTTATCTCACCTATGCCCCCAGCAATGCATTACAAGTCAAACTTGGCAGACAACGTATTCCGTTTTTTAATTATAGTGACAGTTTAGATGTGGGCTTTGCTTATCCTTGGTTGACCTTACCACAACAATTTTACGACACGGCTTTCTTTTCAACTTTCGATGGTCTGCTAGCTAACTATGAATTTACCTTAAAAGACTGGTTAATTAGTTACGAAGGTTACTGGGGGCGATTCGACGACAAAATTTATTTAAATAGCCAAGAAATCAATACCAAAGTAATTGGTCTTTTTGGTGTCAATGCAAGCGTGTATTACAACAATTTCACCGTGCGAGCATCCTTCAACCAGGGTGATGTCAATATTGAACAATCAGAAGCGAGTGAATTTAGCCATCTGTTACGCCAGTTAGGATTCAGCAACAGTGCTGATTGGTTGAACGCTAGCGGTATTATCCAACTTTATCATTTTAGTGCCAATTATGAGAATGTAGATTATTTTATACGCAGTGAAATATCTAGATTTGACGGTAAAAGTGGCCTAGTGGCAGACATCGATAGTTTTTATATCTCTGTTGGTTATAATTTCTATCCTTACACAGCGTACATATCTTACAGTAAAAAGAACTTGCACTTTGACCACCCAGACAACGAAATTCCATTTGGTATATCACCAGACTTAGATACACTTGCGGCCACTTATTTAGCCGTTTTAGCGGCCTTTCCTGATGACAAGGCAGAAGGTACTAAAGTGGGAATTCGCTGGGATTATCACCCCAATTTAGCCTTCAAAGCAGAAATGACCTTTGTGGAAGCTGAAGACAATATCAGCAATGATTATGCAGTCAAAGATTTAGGTGGATTTGATGGCCATGGGCTTTTGTACCAACTGGGTATTGAGTGGGTATTTTAATGAAACCTTACCTCATTCTTATTCTGCTCACGTTGTTTAGTTGCGCGCACAAGGCTTCGGCTGAAGCGATTATTGTTGTCGCCAATACCGCTGATAAATCCATTCAACTCAATCGTCAGCAAATTAGAAATTTATTTATGGGTGGCGCAATTCCCTATGATTTGCACGCCATTGCCCTTTCTCCTGACAATGAGACTCGACTTATATTTAATACAAAAGTGATCGGCCTTACTGAGTCCCGAATTCAGTCTTTTTGGGCGCAGATGCGCTTTACCGGTCGTAAAAAAGAACCTAAAGAAGTCGGTTCCGAAGCCGAACTTTTAGAATATCTAAAAAATAACGAGGGTTCTTTGGGCTATTTCGGAACTGATGTTGATATTCCTAGCGAGTTGACGGTAATACTGACAATCAACTAAACAGAATTGCAGTACTGCCTATTTGTGATTTTAGGTTATTTAAGTATCTTGTATGCCCACTCTATTTTTTTGCATATTTCCACATCCCCGCCTTTATCGGGATGATGTTTATGGAGCATTTTTCGATAGTTAAATTTTAACTTAGCGATATCATAGTTAGCCTCCAGCCCTAACAATGTTAATGCCGCCTGTTTATCTTTGCGATTAACCTGCGCGAAGCTAACCTTCATCTGCCTCCAAAATGATGCCAACATCTCTTGCACATCATTTTCTGAGGTTGAATCAAAGTTTTGCCAATCCAAATAATAGTCTTTTAGGGGATCAAGCTTTTCAATCGATAAACTCGTATTTTCCAATGGGGATAGCACTATTGTACTTACATTAATTCGCAACATTCCATGCCCCTGTCTCAACCAGCGCTCTTGCAACAAGTATAAGTGATGGAACAATATAAAATGACAACGAAAGAGCGTTAGAGGCTCCCTGAGAGCCTCTTTGTCAAATATTGAATAGGGAGGACGCTGAAGCAAAGTTATAATATCGTACTCGCTAATAGCGCGCTTACGAGCAAGCAATAAATCTTCGAGTGTATCCAGCAGTTGTTGATTTTGCCACAAAATATTCGTTCACTTGATGATGGAATAAAACACAAATTCTATGCCATTTAACACCGCAAAAAATTGATTCTCAACTATATTTAGCCTAACAACTTTGTGCGCCCCAATAATGACGATTTTGCCCTATTTCTTCTTAAAATAAGGCGCTACCGCTTGTTTAAATTCATCAGAGCCTAATTGATTAGCAAATTCGATATTTTCTTTGCTCATCTGGTCGTTGATGATTTCTCTTTGGTGATCTCGGATTAGTGCTTTACTTTTCATCACCGACTTAATAGGTAAGCTAGCTATATGCTGACTTAACTCGGCAGCAAGAGTCGCCAAATTATCATCTGTAGTCACTCTAGAAACTAGACCAAAATTCAGTGCTTCAGCGCTACTAAGAGTTCGACCTGCCAGTAAAATGTCATTCGCAACTGCATGGCCAACAATACTTGGCAGCAAAATGGATGATGCTGCTTCAGGCACTAACCCTAACTTGGTAAAAGGGGCTGTAAAAGAAGCGGATTCTGAAGCCAAAACAATATCGCAATGCAATAACATGGTTAAACCGATACCTATGGCTTGTCCATTTACTGCAGCGATCAATGGTTTATTCATCTTCGCTAGGCCGCGCAAAAACAACTGTACTGGTGTGGCATCAGTCATTTCCATCTGCAAAAAGTCTTTTAAATCGTTTCCTGCAGTAAAAGTGTTACCTTCAGCACTTATCAAAACACAATGAATCTCATCATCGGTTAAGCTTCTTTCTAACCCTTTTGCCAACTCAGCATACATTTGCTGATTGATAGCATTTTTTTGCGCTGGGCGATTAAAGGTCATGGTTAAAACATTATTTTCGAGTGTTGTGATGATTTCTTGCATTTAGTTCTCTCTCGCTGTTTAGTAACGAATTTTTAGTTAATTAATCGCGTTGATTGTTTTTATTATCAATAACTGTAGCCGGCACGCCAGCCACAGTGGTATTTTCTGCAACATCTTTAGTTACAACTGCGCCAGCGCCAATAATGGCATTTTCGCCGATGTTTACTCCAGGCAAAATTTTAGCGCCCATGCCTATCCACACTCCGTTACCAATGGTAATAGGGCTGGCTGTTTCCATTCCTTTTTTGCGCTTTTGCGGATCTTTAGGATGAGTAGCGGTAGAAATTAATACGCTAGGAGCAAGTAAAACATCGTCGCCAAAAGTCACAGGGGCCGCATCTAAAATGACGACATTATGATTGGCATAGAAATTCTTACCAATATGGATATTGTAGCCATAATCACAATAAAATTGCGGCTCTATCCAGAAGTTATGACAGCTTCCAAATAACGCTTTGAGCAACTTCATTCCCTGTTTATAGTCTTTGGGTTCTAGTTGATTGAACAAATGACATTGGGTTTTAGCGTGCATCCGCTCAGCGTGCATTTCTTTGTTACTGGGGAAATATTCCAACCCGGCTAACATTTTCTGTTTTTCGCTCAAATCATTCATTACGCACGACTTCCTCTATACTGGTAAGCACTCTATATGATGGCACCCATTTTTTCGAATCATTGGCAATGATAACTAAGCATAAACCACCCACCCTATTCGCTTACACGGCCTTTCAAATCTAACCTTGTGTTTGCTCTTTGTGATTAAGATATGATTGCCAAAGCTGTTCATAACCAGCTAAACGAAGGTGGAATGAAGATGAACAATGCTCTTGCCAATCTTTATCAGCAGAAAATGGCCCTTTACCGCATAAAGAACAACAATTCGCTTGATGTTTTGAACTTGGGGTTAAATTAAGTTCAGAGTAATCAATGTTTTTACTTCCCCAAACATAGGTTTTGCTAGCGGTAGACTTGAGGATTTTATCGCGATCGACATTGCGTAGTTGATAGCGGGGAAAATCAGCTGGCTGAAATGTCATGTACCCTAAAAAATTGATTTGTTCCGGCACTGGGTTTAAGTTTTCAATATTCCAATGGGAATACGGCTTTACATCTTTGGAAGTGATGTAAGCTAACTGCCTTCCTTTTGGATCAAGAAAGTAATCAAAACTATGTTGTAAAAAGCGCCAGATAAGTAATCTATTTAAGGTGTTTTTATGTAACTTTCCCTTGGTATCGAATTCGGCTTTATTAGAAAAAGCGGGGATTAACGGAAATTGAAATATAATCAGGTCGAAAGCGTGATGTAGACTGCTCGAAAAACTACTCTGGTTACAGATATCCAACTCATGCAAAACCTTCACTCCATGAGCGTGTAAATTAGCTAATTGGTTTTTACTATATTTGCTGGTTAAAGTGTCCTTGTCGTCTAAAACAGACGCTGTCACATTTTTAATCGCTAAATCTTTGAAAATAGACCAGGAAAAAGACAAATCACCATCACCAACGGTCAGTACTCTCCAATCTTTATCTAAATACATCATTTTTGTGGTAATCGTTTCATTGGTATAAGTCTGCGTGAGTTTATTGCAAATACAAAAACGGTTTCAAAAGAAACCGTTTAAAAGATTTATACAGACAGATAAAAGCATAAATCTACACGCTTATGGAGGTACCGCTATTATTGCACAGGTATAATCCGTAATTCCACTCGACGATTTTGTTGGCGACCGCTTGCCGTGTCGTTGGTGGCTATGGGTTGAGACTCGCCAAAACCTAAGGTTTGCAAACGACTGGTAGCTACGCCATTTGATTCTAAGTATGCTGCGACACTATTGGCTCTTTGGATCGATAATTGTTGATTATAAGCGGCATCGCCCACTGAGTCAGTATGCCCCTCAACGCTCAAACGCGTTTTTTCATAGCGATTGATAACTTTAGCGACATCATTCAAGACCGGATAGAAATTGGTAACAATTGACGCTTTGCCTGTTTCAAACGTGATATTACCTGGTATGGCAAGACGTATACTGTCGCCTTCTCGATACACTTCAACCCCACTTTGTGCCAACTCATCACGGAACTCTTCTTCCTGATTATCCATGTAGTTACCAATAGCGCCCCCTGCTAAAGCGCCTAAAGCTGCTCCCCATACGTATCGGCTTTTATCATTGTCGCCAGTACCTTTTCCGACTAGCGCACCTAGCACAGCCCCTATTCCCGCGCCCTTCTGAGCATTGTTGGCATTAGAAGCACATCCGCTGATAATCAAACTTGAAAGGGTAATTGCTAGAAGTGTTTTTTTCATTCTGGTCTCCGTTAGTGAAAATACTAAATAATTTTTCAACTTTATTGCCAATAACTTGCATATAAATAATCAACTATGAGGTTAAAAAGCAGAATCTATACCAATGTCATTATAAGTTAGCTTCTTTTCTCAAATGTTGACGTAAATCATACAATTAGAATAATAACTTGAAAAAACTGAAGCTTGGCTGAACAAAATCTTTGGCCTGCTTGAGAATCTTTTACACTGTGATTTGAAATTATGAATAAAATGTTAAGGTTGAATAAGTTGCTCCAAGAATAACAAGCAGCCATAAAAAAACCCGCTTTCGCGGGTTTTCACAAGTTAACAATAACGCATTAATTAAAATCTTAGTTAAGCTTTTCTCTGATACGTGCAGATTTACCTGAACGCTCACGAAGATAATAAAGCTTAGCTCGACGTACCGCACCACGACGTTTAACTTCAATAGAAGAAACTGCAGGGCTGTGTGTTTGAAAAACACGTTCAACGCCTTCGCCGTTAGAGATCTTACGTACAGTGAATGCAGAGTGTAGGCCACGGTTACGCTTAGCGATTACAACGCCTTCGTAAGCCTGAAGACGCTCTTTGTCGCCTTCTTTAACTCGTACTTTAACAACAACTGTGTCACCCGGCCCGAAAGACGGAAGATCAGTTTTTAACTGTTCTTGTTCAATTTTCTTGATGATATCTTGACTGATTTTGCTCATCATATCCTCTCATCCTAGATTAACTGTCATCTTGCTGCGAAAACGATTTTTGAAATGCATCCAATAGTCGTTTTTGCTCCTCAGTCAGAGCTAGGTCATTTAACAATTCAGGGCGTCGTAGCCAGGTTCTCCCTAGCGACTGTTGTAACCGCCACTGCCTGATTTTTTGATGATTTCCACTTAATAACACTTCAGGAACATTACGACCATCTAAACTTTCTGGCCGAGTGTAATGAGGACAATCTAATAAACCGTCAGTGAACGAATCTTGTTCTGCTGACTGTTCATGCCCTAACACACCTGGCACAAATCGCGATATCGCATCCATTAGCACCATCGCTGGAAGTTCTCCACCACTAAGCACATAATCACCAATCGACCATTCTTCGTCGACTTGTGACTGTATGACTCGTTCGTCGATACCTTCATAACGACCGGCTACAAATATCAGACTGTCATTTTCAGACAATGCCTTCACGCCGGCTTGGTCTAACTTCTTTCCCTGAGGTGAAAGGTAAATCACCTTAGTTTGTTTACCCGCTGCTTTCTTGGCAGCGTTTATTGCGTCTGTTAATGGCTGAACCATCATTAGCATGCCAGGACCACCGCCGTAAGGACGGTCATCAACAGTTCGATGTTTGTCGTGAGTAAAATCCCTTGGATTAAAGAATTCTACTGCTAACAACCGGTTTTTCACCGCTCGACCTGTCACTCCTTGTTGTGTAAAACTGTTAAACATCTCTGGAAACAGACTTACCACACCAAACCAACGAAGTTCACAAGAGCTCGGCTCTTGATCTATCATTAGTGGGTTCATTTAAAACCCAGGATCCCAATCAACCTTGATTGTTTTCGCCTGCATATCAACCACTTTAATAACCTGCTCCCGCAAGAATGGCAACATGCGTTCTTTTTGACCAAAAGCATCATTTGAATTGGCTTTTACTAACATCACATCGTTAGCACCAGTTTCAAACAGTTCTTTCACTACACCCAAATCATAACCACTTTCAGTTACCACTTGCATGCCGACTAGGTCTCGCCAGTAATAGTCGTCATCGGCCAGTTCAGGTAGCTGTTCAGCTTTAATGAAAATCTCCAGATTTTTGATACTTTCAGCATCATCCCGAGATTCCACCCCAACCAGTTTCGCGACAACGCCTTTATTGTGCGTTCGCCAGAGGTCAACGATATATTCTTTTTTACCATCGCCCAAAAGCCATGGTGAATAATCAAATACACCCTGTGTTTCATCAGTATAGGTAGTGATTTTAACCCAACCTTTCACACCATAAGGTGCACCGATTTTGCCAATCACTATTGTGTCAGACGCTAGACTCATCTATACCTCTATTTCTGTAGTGCTTACGCAGCTACGACTTTTGCATCTTTTACCAAGCGAGCTACGCGGTCAGACAAAGTTGCACCATGTCCTACCCAATGCTCAACACGCTCAAGATCTAAACGCAGACGTTCTGCTCGACCTTGTGCAGTTGGGTTGAAAAAGCCAATGTTCTCAATGAACTTGCCGTTACGTGCACGACGACTGTCTGCAACCACTACTTGATAAAATGGACGCTTTTTAGCGCCACCACGCTGTAAACGAATAGTAACCATATAAATGCCTCAAACTCGTAATAGCGTTACTGTTAACTTGTTTGCCCTGCTCTTTAATGTCAAAGACACCGAAAATCAAGGCCGCCGAATTATACTGATATGGCTTAGGAATGCAACTAAGAAAGGCTTAAAAATGCTAATATTTAAACAATTAACCGTGAATATTAAAAACTGTCAGAATAAACATGAAATAAGAGTGATTAAAACGCAGTTTAATTAGCCTCGGAAAACACGTCTAACCCAAGCTCTTGCCAGCGCTGTTTAAACTCAGTTCGCTCTATTTCAAGTAATTGTTCATACGTATTCATCTTTTCTTGATAAGCAGATGTCTGGGTAATTTGGTAACGACTAGGCAAATACTTTAAATTTTCCATCAAATAATAATCCTTCACCTCGACAGTTTCTAATAACTCATTGGCCAGGCTATTTCCCCCTGTTCTGCCAACAAAATGGCATAATAGGCGTCTCTGGTGGTGGAATAAAAGTTGAGTTTACCCCATGCAGTGAAAACCCTATGCAGTTGAGCATCAATCTGTTTGGCATCTTCAACTAAACCACTGATCCGAAAACTATTGGTAATACCGATTAAATTTAACATGAAATAGTAACTCCTCCTTTTTAAGTAATCTTCAGCAGCACCATAACAATATAAGAGGAAATCTGTTACGCGGTGCTCAATTGTACAAACAATAGAAGTAGATTCAATCTGCAGACAGGATGCCAACTAAAGCGAAAAAAATTAACATTGCTGTTCTGCAAAAACCAGCAATAGACGTGACCTCATCTTATGTATTTATTCCGTTGTGGATTAAATTGCTATTTGAGACGAAATTTAGTCGTAATACCGGAATACAATTTGCCGAATAAATTAGTGGTGAAAATGGTTAAACTTAGGTGTTTTGACTCTAAGCAGCTAAAAAACTACAGATGGAGGTTCCCCCCCATCTTTTAATAATTTAGCTAATTTTGTACATCAACACAGTTAGCTAACAACCCCTTTTATTGCGACTCATTACAAATAACATACCCGTCACGAATAAAAACCACGTTGCCGGCTCAGGCATTACGGTTAATTGGCCGCGCAATTCACCGCCATTAAAGTTTTGAGTATGTAAGTTAATGTAGACATTACCAGCCATGAGTTGCTCAGCTAGAGCATCGGTAAGCGGGTTGGTGACATCATCGAAACGCCAGTCGCCCATAATTGAGCCTGAGGTTGTCCCGAGAAAAGTAAAAGTGTCAGTGTCAAAGAGGTGAATCACTCCTCCATTTGCCCCCAGAGGTGCGTTGTGAAAATGTCCACCACCAGCTATATCAATAATTGGCGAGCTTAAATCCATATA
This sequence comes from Aliiglaciecola lipolytica, assembly GCF_018860635.1. Classification (GTDB taxonomy): domain Bacteria; phylum Pseudomonadota; class Gammaproteobacteria; order Enterobacterales; family Alteromonadaceae; genus Aliiglaciecola; species Aliiglaciecola lipolytica_A. The sequence goes on along the minus strand of NZ_JAHKPT010000021.1, from coordinate 422,668 downwards.
ATCTATTTGATAGTTAAATACATAGGAACCTGACATTCCACTAAGCTCCCCCATCGCCATGCCAGAGGCTGTGGTTACAATGGATGGAACTTCCTGCTCCCCTTCCAAGGTTGCTGAAAACATGAAACTAGCATTGGCTAAATAAGAGAAAGTAGAAAGAAGTAGCACGTAAGAGATCTTTATCATGAATTTAATTTTCATAATATTATCCTGGGTTAAATGGTGATTAAAAAACAAGCAATTAATCAGCCAATTTTTTTTACCTTCGTTATTAGTAGGTTGCAAATCATCAATTGGCAAAGTGTTAAAAAGGGTGACAGTTTTAAGGTTTGTTAGGCCGCTAAACGAAGCAAAATGTAAACGGGGATTTAAAGCATCAAACAGTATTTTTCGGTGAAAAAAGGCTAGATATGAAATTAGCGCGAAATGAATATTTAACAGCTGTGATAAGAGTTAATTGTTATTGCTGATATTCACACAGATTGCTGGAGGATATTCCTCCAGCTTAAAAACGAAAGGTAATTAACGCTTGGGTGGGAACATTCCGCCCATACCGCCAGGACCAGGTCCCCCCATTCCACCACCTGGTGGCATCATGCCCTTCATGCTACGCATCATTTTTTTCATGCCGCCACCGGACATTTTTTTCATCATCTTTTGCATTTGCATAAACTGCTTGAGCAAGCGATTGACGTCTTGAATTTGCGTTCCAGAGCCTTGGGCTATGCGACGTTTACGTGATCCTTTAATAATATCCGGACGCTGACGTTCACCAGGAGTCATGGAATTAATAATGGCTTCCATTTGCGTGAACTGCTTGTCGTTGGCTTTTTCTTTCATTTGCGCAGTCATGTTACCCATGCCAGGCAATTTATCCATCATGCCCATCATGCCACCCATGTTGCGCATTTGTTCTAACTGCTCTTTAAAATCTTGCAGATCGAAGCCTTTTCCTTTTTGAACCTTCTTGGCCAGTTTTTGCGCTTTGTCTTTGTCAACTTTGCGCTCAACTTCTTCAATAAGGCTCAGTACATCCCCCATCCCTAATATGCGAGAAGCAATTCGCTCAGGGTGGAAAGGTTCTAAGGCATCGAGCTTTTCGCCCATACCAATAAATTTAATTGGTTTACCGGTAATATGACGAACCGATAATGCTGCACCACCGCGAGCATCACCATCAGCCTTGGTCAGAATCACCCCGGTTAACGGTAACGCTTCATTAAAAGCTTTAGCCGTATTGGCGGCATCTTGTCCCGTCATGGCGTCTACCACAAACAAGGTTTCGACTGGTTTTACCGCTTCGTGGAGGTTTTTGATTTCCCCCATCATTTCATTATCAACGTGTAAGCGACCCGCGGTATCGACAATCAATACATCAAAAAATTGCTTTTTAGCGTGATCAATTGCGGCATTGGCAATATCGATAGGACGTTGCAGTGAACTGGATGGGAAAAAGCCCACATCTAAATCTTCGGCAAGGGTTTGCAGTTGCTTAATCGCCGCTGGACGGTAAACATCGGCACTGACCACCAAGACTTTTTTCTTTTCACGTTCTTTTAGGTATTTTGCAAGCTTACCGACACTGGTGGTTTTACCCGCACCTTGAAGACCGGCCATCAAAATAACCGCTGGAGGCTGCGCCGCTAGATTGAGGCTTTCGTTAGCGGCCCCCATAACTGATTCAAGTTCAGATTGGACAATTTTGATGAAAACCTGTCCAGGCTTAAGACTTTTAGTAACCTCAGTACCCACTGCGCGCTCTTTAACCTGCGCAACAAAATCACGCACTACGGGTAAAGCTACGTCTGCTTCAAGTAAAGCCATTCTGACTTCACGCAAAGTTTCTTTGATATTATCTTCGGTTAATCGGCCTTTACCGCTAATGTCTCTAAGCGTTTTACCTAAACGTTCTGTGAGGTTCTCAAACATAATTCTATTATTTCCTATTTCTGATAGTCAGGATTATACCTAATGTATTTGAATATAAGAACCTTACTATTAAGAAGATTTATTTGGGCTGATCTAATATATACGGTAAACTTATCCCGTTTTCTAACTCTAACTGTTTGAATTACTACTACTTACCATAGGGCTTTTAAAAGTGTTAATACAAATTGTCTGCATCGTTTTTTATCTGTTCGCCGCAGGCTGGGTAACCTCTCGCTTATTTCATCACCAAGGTCCGAACCCTAAACTGATGATAATACCGGCTTTTTTAGCCTTAACAACGCATCTATATCTGTTAATTGAAGCCCTCAATCAAGCTCCAGGTGCGAATATGAGCATGCTCAATGTTGCGTCATTAATTGCTTGGTTAGTAACAGTAACTATGACGGTCGCATCATTTGCTTTGGCTACCGCGATTTTAATGCCTGTTGTATTCGGTTTTTCTGCCCTAATAGTATTGCTTGGTGCGTTGATCCCAGAAGTACATATCATGCAAATTCAACTGCAACCGGACTTGGTGATTCATATTACCTTGGCTCTTCTGGCTTATGGCTGTCTAATTATTGCGGTTTTATATGCCCTTCAATTGGCTTATATAAATGAACGTCTAAAACAGAAAAAAACATCTCTTTTGCATTCTTCGCTACCTCCTTTGATGACAGTTGAGACAATATTTTTTAAATTATTGTTAGCTGGAACCATACTTTTGACCTTATCATTGATCAGCGGTTTCGTATTTCTTGATAATATGTGGGCAAAAGAACAAGCGCATAAAACCATATTGTCAGTAATCGCGTGGATAATATTTTCAGTTACTGCAATAGGTCATCACAAGTGGGGATGGCGCGGAAAACCGGTTATATCGGCAACCTTAGTTGGCGCTTTCTTACTAACATTGGCTTATTTTGGTAGTCGTTTTGTGAAAGAAGTTATACTTGGCTCGTGAAGTATTTAAATATTCAGCTTGAATACTGATGAAGATAAACATACATTCATACCTGAACCTTAATATAGGAACAATTTAGTTGGACGACATCTCGACGAGTACGTTAATAACTCTGCTCGGCATTCTGATATTTCTTTCTGCATATTTCTCAAGTTCTGAAACAGGAATGATGTCTATTAACCGATATCGCCTGAAACACCTTGAAAATGAAGGCCACAAAGGTGCGCTTCGTGTAACCAAGTTACTATCGCGACCGGATAGATTAATTGGCCTGATCCTGATTGGCAATAACCTAGTTAATATTGCTGCTGCATCTGTAGCAACCATTTTATGCTTGCGTTTGTTCGGTGATGTTTGGGGTTTAGCCATCGCCAACTTCGGTTTAACCTTTGTGATTCTGATTTTTGCTGAAGTCACACCAAAAACCGTGGCCGCTCTGTATCCTGAGAAAATTGCCTTCCCTAGTTCGATTATTCTATTACCCCTAATGTTCCTGTTATATCCCTTGGTATACCTTATCAACGGAATTTGTAATGGATTATTAATGTTGTTGCGGGTTAATCCGGTCAACAATGATGGTAAAAATTTAAGTCGAGAAGAGCTACGCACAGTTGTGCATGAAGCCGGTGCCTTGATCCCTCAGAAGCACCAAGAAATGCTAGTCGGTATTTTAGATTTAGAAAAAGTTACCGCTGAAGACATTATGATCCCACGTAGTGAAATTGTATCGATTGATATTAATGACGAATGGAAGGATATTCAGCGCCAATTAGTCAACGCACAACACACTCGTGTGCTGTTGTATCGAGACAGTATTGACGATGCAGTTGGCTTTGTTCACATGCGTGACGCATTAAGATTGTTGTCTAAAGATCAATTTACAAAGGCGAGCCTGTTGCGTGCAGTGCGAGAAATTTACTTCACTCCAGAATCAACACCTCTGCACACCTTAATGTATCAATTTCAAGCGGCCAAAGAACGAATTGGTTTAGTCGTTGATGAATACGGCGATATACAAGGCTTAGTCACACTTGAAGATATCCTAGAAGAAATTATTGGTGATTTCACCACTAGTATTGCGCCAGATCATTCCAAAGAAGCAAATATTCAACAAGATGGCAGTGTCTTGGTTGATGGCAGTGCTAACCTTAGAGAATTGAATAAAGAAATGGATTGGCATTTTCCGACCGAAGGTCCAAAAACACTAAATGGACTTATATTAGAGCACTTAGAAGACATTCCAGACGCAAACATCAGTGTTCGTCTTTATGGTTATCCTATAGAGGTTATTGAAATTAAAGATAACATGGTGAAAACCGTGAGAGTATTACCAGCTTATTACAGCATGCCACCTGAAGAAGACACGAATTAACCGTAAATTTTCCTAGCGCGTAAAATTACTTTCCGTATTAAGATTGTTTTTGTGCACGCTTGAGTAGGATGGCTTGCTTCATTTTCTCTACGTTTTCGTTAAGTTTTGCTAAGCGCACGTAAATATTCTCCAACTCATCATCATGAGTTAGTTGCGATTGTTCCACGTGCTGCTGCAATGCCTGCTGTAAGTAAGCAGGTAAACTTTTACTAGACATAGGCCTCCCCTCAGATTTTTATCGGAATAAAACGCAAAAACTGTAGGATATTGAAGCGGAATTTAGCAGATATATTATTTAGGGGTGTATGTTTTAACGATGTGACCTTTCGACTCTTCAACATTATAGTCAATACAAACAATTGTACCGGTAGAAAACATTCTCAATTCATCTATTTCACACATCTCATCAACCAGATAACTGACAAATGGCATATGGCTAACTAAAAGCAATCCAGTAACATTTGGGTGTTGTTCAGCAAATTGGTCAATAGAATAATGTAATGCCTGACAATTGCCGCTAGGCACTAAATCTGAATTAGAGCGTATATCAACAATCTTTGTCGCAAGGTTTACTTGCTGAAATGTTTGTTGCGCCCTTACAAATGGGCTCACCATGGCGTGGCTTAGTGGTACCTTTGACTCTTCTGCAAACGATTGCAGCCAATTCCCACTTTGCTTAGCCTGAGAAATACCATAGTCATTTAACGGTCTTAATTGATCATTTTGCAAAGATGGTTTGGCTTCACCATGGCGCATCACAAAAATGTACATAATTGGTCCATATTACGAGAGCTTTCAACACAAACTATTGTGCAGATTGTTATGAATATCAATATTGCCTGAATTCAATTTCATATAGTAGAGTCGAAATGCAATAAAAACGATATGTTTTAGAGGTTTATTTTTTAATTTAGACAAAATAGCTGTTAAGGGTAAGTTAACTACTCATTTATTGAGATTTAAAGTCGATATGAATAATTAAGCACGAAAAATAAACAGGTTCAATTCGTTTCTACTTTTTCATTTTTCCAATTCGTCATTTTTTAATAAACAAATTCAGCCAGTTTATTTAAAAAAATTTTTATTGAGTTATGCTTGTTATCAAACTTCCAAGAAGGTGATCTAGTTGCAGCTAAGTATAAACGACAAACGGGCCTATCTACAGGTTACACTTGCCAATGGCCTGCGAGTATTATTAGTGAATGATGCTGATTGTCGAAAATCTGCAGCAGCAGTGTGCGTTCAAGCCGGACATTTTGATGATCCGGCTGACATTCATGGCCTAGCCCATTTACTTGAACATATGCTATTTAATGGCAGTGAGATGTTTCAAGATGCAGACAACTTAGATAAATTCCTTTCGCCCCATAGCGGCAGTGTTAACGCTTATACCGGCACGGAATTTTCGAATTACCATTTCGATGTATCACATACATATTTGCCAGAGGGGCTGCAGCGATTTGCTGACATGCTGTTTAACCCGCTATTTAGCAAAAAGGCAATCGACAAAGAAATAAAAGCCATTGATGCTGAGTTCAACTTAAAAATACATGACGATTTGCGACGCCTCTACCAAGTACACAAAGAAACATGCAATCCAAATCACCCATTTAGTAAATTTTCAGTGGGTAACGGAGAAACGTTCTGCGCGCACTCCATAGAAAAAATTCAAAGTGCGCTAATTGAGCTGCATAAAAAGCACTATATACCCAACAATATGACCTTATGTGTTGTCAGTAACATGTCTTTAGAAGAACAACAAAAATGTGTAGAAGACAGGTTTGGCACAATCAAATCTGGTAGTGATTTTGAGCGCCCCACGCCACCACCTTTGTATTTGCCAAACCAGTTGGGTGTCAAAATAAGTATTAAACCGATCAAAGATGCGCGCCGCTTAATAATTAGTTTCGCATTACCAGACATGCAACATTATTGTGATTCAAAACCACTGGAATTTATTAGTCATTTATTAGGGGATGAGGGTAAAGGTAGTCTACTGACGCATTATAAGCGCATGAATTGGGCGACTAACCTAAGTGCTGGAGGCGGCATCAATGGAACTGGCTTCAAAGATTTTAATGTCAATTTACAACTTACTGAAGTCGGCAAAGACAATATTTCAGAAGTGCTAAATAGTCTATTTTATTACCTCAAGCTCATTCGCAATAATGCACTTGACGAATGGCGCATTAAAGAGAAAGCCATTTTAGGAAAATTGGCTTTTGACCACATCGAAAATGCAAAACCCTTAGATGACGCAGTACAATTTTCCAATTTAATGTTTCACTACCCTGAAGCCGATATTTTAACAGGTGATTATTTAATTACCGATTTTTCAGTGCAACCAATTGAGACTTGCTTAACTTTCATGAGTCCAGAGAATATGCGCTTGAAGTTAATCAGTAAAGACGTGCAAACAAACAAAGTTGCACGTTGGTACGAAACCCCTTATGCGATTGAATCTATAGATGGGAATTTATTAAAAGCACTGTCGACACCTAGCGACCTCGATGACGTTCATTTGCCTCCCCCCAATCCATACATAACAGAATCCTGTGAACTGGTAGACGTGGATGACAAATATCTCTTACCTAGCAAAATTTTGCATGAGCAAAACTTACAGGTATGGTTTGCGCAGGATTCACTGTTTAGTCAACCCAAAGGAGATTGCTTTATTTCGTTTGATTGCGAGGCAGTTACCCAAGGGGCCAAAATTTCGGCCTACAAGCGTTTATGGGTTGCATTGATGGTGGAGCATTTAAACGACCAATTTTACCATGCCGGTGTTGCTGGGTTGCATTATCATTTGTATGCGCATCAAGGTGGTTTTTCTATTCACACAAATGGTTTTTCGCACAACCAACTTGAACTCAGTATAAATATTTTAAATCAAGTGATGGCCGACGTTGATCTAAAACCGCTGTTTGAACAGGTAAAACACAAACAACTTCAAAACTTACAAAATTCACTATTAAATAAACCGATTAACCGTTTGTTTTCGCGGCTTTCAGGCTTAATTCAGCGCTTTACTTATGCGCCACTAGAATTATTACCACTGGTTGAAAATGCCACAATAGAAGATATCTACTGGCTCAAAGAGCAATTATTTAAAAATTACTCGGTTGAGGCGTTTGTGTTTGGCAATTGGACAATGCAACAATCTAAGCAGTTTGCAAGTAGATTGAAAGATATGCCTAAACCTAGTCAAACGGGAAGTCAAATAAAGCGTGAAGTAGTTGATTTAAAGCATACTATTCACTATAAAAATCAGGTAATGAGTCAACACCCAGATTCTGCAGTAGTGCTTTATTTACAAACACCTACAGCCTCAATTAAAGATGTTGCGTTAACCATTTTAGTGGAACAGCTATTGGCCTCACCCTTTTTTCATGAAATTCGAAATGAAAAACAATTAGGTTACTTGGTTGGCAGTGGTTATTTACCCCTTAATCAACACCCCGGCATGGTTTTTTATGCACAATCACCTAATTTCAGCGCGAAACAAATTTTGATTGAAATACAGAGTTTCCTTGCACAAATCACTGCAAGCATAGATGACTATGAAGAAGTTTGGTCGCACGTTAGAACCAGCGTGTCTAAACAGTTGCAAGGTAATGACACCAATCTAACCGCTAAAGCACAAAGGTTATGGCTTGCCATCGGTAACCAAGACCTTGAGTTTAATTTACAGACAGCAATAGCAAAAGCCCTTTTTTCATTAACCTTTGACGACATCAAGACCTTCTGTCAACTACTGATAGCGCCTGCAAATGTTGGGACCCTCGTACTATATTGTTGTGGAGATAAAAATAAGCCGGAAGATATTCCAGCAGATGGCAAAGAGATCGATGATTTAACGGCGTTTAAACATCAAGCAAGTTACATTATCTAAATTTTGAGGTTGCGCAAAGTGACATGGCGCTTAACTACCATCACTTCCAATTTGCATGTTCCTGACTTTTTAAACCAGTATTTTAGAACGGTTTTTAAACGAAAATGTAAATATTTGTTATTTAAACGGTAAAGAAGTCACTCAGAACTTGTACAGTGCACTTAAATTGGGCATATTAGCTACCTTAGTTCATCACATTGTCATTGCTTTTTATGAAAATAATAATAATAAAAAAACAAAATGCATTTGAGATAGGTGAAACATCGATTTGAGACGATTATTTCAGTCTACTGGGCTAATCGCATTAATCATGCTTTTGTCCTTATCCTATTCTAAATCCTACGCCAATGTAGCAGATATTCAGCTTCGTAATTTCTCGGTGCAACAAGGCCTGTCTCAAAGAACCGTATTAGATATTATTGAAGATAAAGATGGATACATTTGGTTCGCCACAGTCGATGGCTTGAACCGTTTTGACGGCACAGATTTCAAACAATATACCCCTAAATTACCAGACGAAAAACAGTTTCCCATTGAAGTGATTCGAAAATTATTTATCGATTCCAACAATAACCTATGGTTTTCAAGTATGGGGGCAATTGCCAGGTACCTACCGGAAAAAGATGATTTCCAAGTGTATGGCCGAAAGAACTCTAATTTAAAATCCAATATATTTTGGGCTATTGGTGAAACCAAACAAGGTAAATTACTTTTTTCAGGTGAAACATCACTTTACGAATATAACCCAGAATTAGATGACTTTACTGTCGTTGAATTTAGTAACGGTGCTAAATTAAATGACTCAGTAAGAACTATTTACGCTGAAGACGATATTATTTGGTTAGGTACTGAAAAAAGCGGCATTTATGCTATCGACCCAAAAACTAACTATTTATACAATTTACAAGAGAAAAACCCCTGGAATATTCAGTTAAATGCGAAAACCCTGTTTGATATAGTAAAAATTGATAACCAGTATTGGTTAGGTACTTCGGTTGGCGCTATTGTTTTATCAGAAGATTACCAGATAGAGTTACAACTGGATGCCTTGCGAAATGATCAACTGAAAATTATTAACAACACTGTTCGTACCATAGTACAAAGCGATGATGGCAACGTTTGGTTAGGTACCACAGATGGTATCAGTATTTATGATAGTAGAGAGCAGTCAGTATTTTCCATTGACCGAGATAATGGGAAATACATAGGGTTAATTAACACAATCATTATTAAAGCTTATAAAAGTAGTAATAATTCAATTTGGTTTGGTACACATGCGGCAGGTCTTTTCCAATATCATAAATTGTTTTCCGCGATTAAACATTTCAAAATAGTTAATGATAATTTGCCGGGCATTAGTAATAGTGTCTGGGGGTTTGCAGATAACGGTGATAAAACTATATGGATAGCTCCGTTAAGTGGAGGAGTCAGTCTATATAATATCCAAACAGGTGAATTTAGACGCTTTTTGCAAGAATCCACTACTCTCGTCTGGGATGTGGAGGTTGATGCAGAAAAACGCTTGTGGCTGGCCACTGATACCGGTATTCATGTTTATGAATTCAAAGATGACAATTTAAATCATGTAAAAACGTTATTTTCAGGAACACCGATAACCGAATTAGAGCCGATGCAAGAGCAGTTCTGGGTAAAAGACATTAAGGAGCATTCTTTTTTAGTCGATGCTAAAGACCTAGCCAAAACACCAACAGAAATATCTTATAAAGGCTTGAATAGTGGAGTGATAGCCCAACTGCTTTTAGATAGCCAAAACAATATATGGCTAAAAACTGATGCAGGCATTGTTGTTACCGATCAAAACTACGCAAACTCTACTCGTATCTTATTACAAAACAATTTAGACGAAGATCAACCCGTGGTTTATAACGTTCATGAAACGGCTGATGCGTTTTGGGCGTCCACAGGAAAACACGGAATTTTCAAACTTGATAAAAAAACATATGCCCCGATAGAACAGATCCACCCCCGTGGATATAACGTGAGAGGCATTGTCGTAAATTCCGTACTAGATACCCAAAATCAAACATCGGTATGGCAATGTAGTCAATCAGAAATTTGGCAAATTTCATTGGAAACAGGTGAGATATTACAGTTAATTCCTCGACAAACTTTGGATTACAATGATTTGAACCAAGGCGCCACCTTGATGACAGCAGAAGGTATGTTGTTTTTTGGTGGCACAGATGGCTTCCATGTTTTTAATCCCCAAAAACTCACAGATTTAACGCTGGGAAATAGCGGAACAGCATCCCCCTTACCAACTTTAAGTCCGCCCAAAATCACTGAATTATGGATTCACAATAAACCTGTAGCTATCGGTGTTGAAGGCTCGCCATTAACTAAACCCTTGAGTTTAACTAGTTCTATCTCTTTGTCTTACGAAAACATTCCATTTACTTTGTATTTCGATCATATTAATTCGTTGTATCAAAATGAGTTGAACTATCGTTATCGATTACTGGGTTGGCGAGATACCTGGATTGAAACCGGCAATAATGGAAGGTTTGCTTCCTTTTCCATTGAAACCTATGGAAACCATGTTTTTGAAGTCCAAGGACGTATTGGTGATGGGCCTTGGTCCAAGACCGCAAGACTTAACATAATGATTTCACCGCCGCTTTGGCTAGATACACCAGCCATGGCGTTGTATGGATTGTCCGCCATTCTTGTATTATTGCTGATGTTACGGCAATACAGGCGTAAACTGGCGGTACAAAATGCCATTAAAGAAAGTGAAGAACGTCTAAAGCTTACCCTTTGGAGCAGTGGAGATGAACTCTGGGATTGGGATGTTTACCGAGGGCAGGTATATCGTGCCAATACATGGGGAACGATGGATTTTCCGCAAGACGACATTCGTTCGAACAGTTCCTATCAAGCCAATATCCATCCCAATGATATGTTACGGGTTCAAGAAGCGCTAAAGACCCACATCGATAAAAAATCGGACTATTTCCAAGTTACCTATCGAGCTCGCACATTTAAAGGTGATTGGGTTTGGATTTTAGATAGAGGGATGATTGTCAAGCGGGATAATAATGATCAGCCGATTAGGATGACTGGTACCCTTAAGAATATCAGTCATTTAAAACAAGCCGAAGAACAGCTTAAACTTTACGAACGTTCAATTGAAACCATTTCTGACGGTGTGTTTATTGCCGATACAACCTTCCGCTTTATTTCAGTTAATCAGTCTTATTGTAATTACACCGGTGAAACCCGTGAGCAGGGTTTAGCTAGCTATCTTAAATTCAATCAATACCCGGAAGCTTTCACCGAGGAAGTGAAAAAAGCACTGCGTCAAAAAGGCAATTGGAATGGCGAAGTTGAATCTAGACGCGCCAATGGCGAACGCTATGAAATGGAATTGAATGTCGATGCGATCCATGGAGAAGATGGCAAAACAACTCATTATGTGGGTGTATTTTCGGATATCACTTCTCGTAAAAGCACCGAAAAAGAATTGTTGAAATTGGCCAATACTGATCCACTAACAGAAATGCCCAATCGATCTTTTTTCCAAGCTAGCCATCACAACCTAGTGCGTAAAGATGTGCCCCATGCGTTAGTGTGTTTAGACATGGACAACTTCAAAAAAATCAATGACTCTTTAGGCCACCAAACTGGTGATATTTTGATCAAGCAAATTGGTAAAAGGCTGCAAAAAATTACCGGCACCAATGCAACATGTTACCGCTTAGGCGGCGATGAATTTAGTATTCTAGTCGACCGCGAAGAAGATATGCAGCGCATTAACCATTATGCCCAGCGTATTTTAGATCAGATGGCCCACCCGTTTTTGATTAACAAACAAGAATTTGTTTTAGGGGCAAGTGTTGGTATCGCTTTCTATCCTGAAGATGGTACTTCAACTCAAGAGCTGTTAAAAAATTCTGATACTGCGATGTATTTTGCCAAAAATGCTGGCGGCAACAAATACCAATTCTTTAGCGGTGAAATGAACCAAAATGCAGTTCGCCAATTACAAATCGAAAACCTTATCCGCTATGGTTTGAAAGATGACTTGTTCACTGTTTTCTATCAACCTAAAGTTGATATCGCCACCGGCAGACTTGTAAGCATGGAAGCCTTAGTACGTTTTGAACACCCCGACAAAGGTATTGTCAGCCCAGCACAATTTATTCCCTTAGCAGAAGAAACGGGTCAAATCATTGACATTGGCGAGCAAGTACTTCGCAAAGCCTGTGAAGATACTAAACGTTGGGTTTCACAAGGGTTATTCACTGGGCGTGTAGCAGTGAATATCTCGGCTCGGCAATTTGAATTGCCGGATCTTGATGATCGTATTTCCCGTATACTACAAAAAGTAGGCTTATCACCGCTCCATTTAGAGTGTGAGATAACGGAAGGCACGCTAATGCAAAATCCAGAGCAAGCCTTGCAAATGATGCAAAGATTGCGTGAGAAGGGCATACACCTCGCGTTAGACGACTTTGGCACCGGCTATTCATCTTTAGCCTATTTGAAGAAGTTCCCGCTCAATACGCTGAAAATAGATAAAGCTTTTATTGATGACATCGCTATTAGTAGCGTAGACAAACATATGACCGCAGCAATAATTAATATTGCCCACAATCTAGGGTTAAAAGTAGTTGCTGAGGGCGTAGAACAAGAGAAACAGCTCGAAATTCTGAGCCTTTATGATTGTGAAATGTTGCAGGGCTACTTATATAGTAAACCCTTAAATGCCAAAAAGTTTGAAAAACTGTTGGCCGAAAATGTCCACATTAGCCAATTAATCGGCACGAATTAACCTACACTCCGGTTAATTCGTTATCTTCTAGGTATCACCAACCCGCTCGCTTGCTGACTAACAGTCAAAATTCCAACGCCAGAATATCGACTTTTGATATTAGTTGTGGAATTGACGTCCAATGATGAACTCTTAATTTTTAAAAAATCCTGCAAAAACAACAAAAATCCCAAACCATTGAATTATAAGGTTAATTCATTTGAATGTGAGGATTTCAACGCTCTAATCGGTAAAATATTTCAGCAAAAGTTAAAGTTGGCATATTCCTCGCAGATATATAAATGATTGACAAAAAATTGTCAGTTATAAAATTAAAATAATACAGAAGTATCAAAGAGGAACCGAAAGATGTTAAAAGCTTATGCTGTAGCACTAATGCTAACTACGACACCTACAAGCGCAAACTTAGATGGTGCCAATATAACCGAACAGCAAAAAACTGTATCGACTAGTTCAAACAAAGTCCTTAAGCCTGGTGGCGGTATTGGATTCGACACTAACAAGGTTCTTAAGCCTGGTGGCGGTATCGGATTCGATAATAATAAGGTTCTTAAGCCTGGTGGCGGTATTGGTTTTTAAGTGCTAATGCATTGGATTTTAGAATATGACAAGGACAGTATTTGAAAAAAGAGAGGTTATCCTCTCTTTTTTTTATGCCCTACACTCTTAGCAGAGAATTATTAAAACCACGAGATTGACGCAAAGCGACTCGTTGAGAAATTGAAAACATTGGTAAGATCATGGGACCAAACATAAGCCCTGCTAACGCCCACTTTTTCGCTGGTAACGCACTTTTGAAAGCTTCAACATAGTAATATACGCTAAACACTAAACAACTTATTATCGCTAAAATCATTTTCGCCCGCCTATGCATAGTTTCAATCGCGCAAATTATACTCAAGCAAACTTACAAAACTAGTAGTTTTAGAGGTTTCAACTAAAAAAGCCGAGCAAAGCCCGGCTTTTAACAATTTAATTACAAAAACAAACCCTTTAAGTAGACAATTCATTTACCAGTAATTTACATTCCATCAATAGATTCAGCAGCTCAATAGAAGGTTTCATCATTATCCGCCATCTCAACCAGTTTGGTTGCTGGAAGATATCTATCACCGAATTTACTGCTGTAATATTGTAAACGCTCGACAACAAATTTTGCGCCAAGCTTATCCATGTAATGGAAAGGACCACCAAGAAATGGCGGAAAACCAATACCAAAAATAGCGCCAATGTCACCATCTCGTGGATTACGAATCACACCTTCATGCAAACACATTGCCGCTTCATTTAGCATTAACATTACGCAACGTTCAGATATTTCAACTCCGCTCATGCGTTGTTCTGGTTTTATGCCCAAAAGCTCATAAACACTTTCATCAACTTCTTTTCCTGAATTCTTTCCGGAATAAGCGTAAAAACCACGTTTGTTCTTTTTGCCTTTACGATCATCAGCAAGCACCTTATCGAATGCATCTGCTGACTTAAATCGGTCACCAAATTGAGCCATTAAAATAGGTATTATTTTCGTGCCTACATCTATACCAACTTCATCTAACAACTTAACAGGCCCCACTGGGAAACCGAATTTAACTAAGGATTTATCAATATGCTCAATTGGCTCACCGGATAAGAGTATATTTGCCGCTTCATTCATATAAGGAGCTAGAATACGGTTGACGTAAAAGCCAGCTCCATCTTTAACCACAATAGGTGTTTTACCCTGTTTACGAGCCAGCTCCACCGTAGTTGAAATGGTTTTATCTGAGGTTTTATCATGGGCAATAACTTCAGCAAGCGGCATCTTGTCTACCGGTGAAAAGTAATGCAATCCAATAACTTGTTCTGGTCGAGCAGCCTTTTCAGCTATTTGAGCAATGGGAATTGACGATGTGTTAGAGGCAAATATCGTATTTTCATTACAATTCGCCTCTACATCACAGACCATGGACTGTTTTAACGCTAAGTCTTCAAAAACGGCCTCAATCACCACATCGGTATCTTTAAATCCTGCGTAATCAACACTCCCAGTCAATAAAGACATTTGCTGCTGCATTTCAGACTTTCGCATAAACCGGCGTTTAACCTTTTTATTTAAAAGATCAAAGGAGTATTTCATCGCATTAGCGACTCCCTCAGACCGGATATCTTTAATTCTGGCAGGTAACCCTGCTTTAGTAGCGGTAACAAACGCGATACCACCGCCCATCAATCCACCACCTAAGATACCCACTTTTTTCAACTGTCCAGGCTCAACACCGCTAACACCTGTTTCTTTTTTCATTTCCGTAGTTGCGAAAAAGATATTACGCAGTTGTTCAGATTCAGGGGTCATAACCAAATAAGCAAAGTTCTTAGCTTCTACCGCCATCCCTTCCTGTATGCCTTTATCAAAGCCTGTTTCAATACAATCAATAATTAATTCAGGAGCGGGATAATTGCCCTTAGTTTTACTTATGGTTTGTTTTCTTGCTTGTTTGAAAAGAGTATTTCGTCCAATTGACGTTTTTTCTAAGAATTGGCTCGCTAAATTCATTTTAACGGGTGTGCGTTGCGGTTTTGACTTCAACGCCATTTCTGTGGCCACCTCGAGCAGAATCGAACGTGGAACCATATCATCAACAATACCGTATTTTAGTCCTTGCTTAGCTCGTACTGCAGCACCAGTGAGCATCATTTTCATCGCTTGCTGGATACCAATTAATCGCGGCAAACGTTGCGTGCCGCCGCTTCCTGGAAGCAACCCAAGTTGCACCTCAGGCAAGCCCATTTGGGTTATTTTATCGTCAGTACATACTCTTGAATGACAAGCTAAGGCCAACTCAAGACCGCCACCTAGTGCCGGACCATGAATTGCAGCGACAAAATGCACTCGCATGTCTTCTATACGCTGAAAGATTTGTTGTCCGCCTGTGGCAATCGTCTCGACATCCTGAGCAGTCTCACAAGAGGCTAACATACTAATATCAGCACCCGCTATAAAGGAGTTTTCTTTGCCACTGACAACCACCACCCCCTTAATTTTACTATTGCTTTCGATTTCATCTAGCATTACTGAAATTTGATCTGCAAATTCCATTTTTAGCGTGTTCATCGACTCGCCAGGCACATCAATAGTTAATATAGCAACGCCATTGTCTTGTAGATCTAGAGTAAAGGCGCTATTTTGCTGAGATACTTTAGTCTCTTCAGATACTTGGCCCGCTTGAGTTAGTTCAGTTTCTTTATTCGCATTATCCACGTAATTCCCCTTACTCTGTTTCAACAATCATTGCAGCACCAAGGCCACCTGCAGCACACGCAGTCACTAAACCTGCACCACCGCCTTTGCGGTTAAGATCATTTAGCATTTGAGTGATCATCCGCGTACCGGTTGCTGCAAATGGGTGTCCGTAAGCAATTGAACTTCCCATTTGATTGAACTTGTCCATATCTATTTCACCAGTGGCTTTACTTCGCCCTAGCTTTTCTTGTGCAAATTTGTCGCTTGCAAACATTTTGATATTTGCCAGTGTTTGCGCAGCGAACGCTTCATGCATTTCTATTAATGTTAGGTCGTTTAAGGTCATCCCTGCTCTGTCCAATGCAATTGGTGACGCATAAGATGGTCCCATCAACATATCTTCCCAAACGTCTATGGCAGCAAACGCATAACTACGAATGTACCCTAACGGTTTATAGCCTAATTCTTTTGCGCGGCTTTCCGTCATCATCACGATTGCAGATGCGCCATCGGTTAATGGTGTTGCATTCGCAGCGGTTACTGTACCGTGTTTTTTATCAAAAACAGGGCGAAGCTTGGCATAGCCTTCTAACGTTGAATCGAAGCGCACATTGTTATCTTTTTCCAATGCCCCTTTGTATGGTTCGGCGTAAGCTGTCATGACTTCATCGTCTAAAAAGCCTTCATTCCAGCTCTTAGCTGCCAAGGAATGAGAACGATGAGCTAAGGCATCTTGTTCCTGTCGTGAAATGTTATGGGTTTTAGCCATTTGCTCGGCTGTCTGTCCCATTGATAAACCAGTGGAATATTCAGCTACTGCGGGCGGAACAGGCAATAAATCTTTGAATCCAAGCTTTTTAAACACATTCCACTTCTGACCAAGTGTTTTGGTTTTTTGCAGATCGGTAAGCGCTCTAGCAAGAGGTTTTGAAACCCCAATAGGCGACACTGAAGTTGAGTCAGCTCCGCCAGCAATACCAACGGCGATGTTTCCTGCCATCATAGATTCAGCAATATTGACTGTGGCTTGAAAACTAGTCGCACAAGCTCTGGAAACGGAATACGCATCAGTATGCACGTTCATGCCAGTGCCAAGTACAATTTCTCTAGCAATGTTTGGCGCTTCAGGCATTTGCACAACTTGGCCATAAACAAGTTGCTCCACTAAATTGGGATCCAAATTATTGCGTGTAATCATCTCGTTGACGACTAATTTCCCCAAATCAACAGCGGGTACGCCATGAAAATAGGTCGCCATTTTCGCAAAAGGAGTCCGTAGACCCGCCACTATAGCGATCCTATCGCCACTGCGAGTAGTAACTGTTTGTTTTGCTGACATTATTTGTCCTCGTATTTTTGCCGGCCAGAGTGGTCTGACCTGTAATGTATGAGCCAATTGTACAGAGTGTTAGATAAAATTCAAATTCTAGTTAACAAATTAGCTTTTCGCATAGATTCCCGATTAATTTGGCAATTTGTAACATTGTATTTCGAAAAGGGAACCTTATATAAAAGGATGTGTCACTATGTAGCACCAAATGCACATCGCATTTATCTGATGTACACCCTTTTTCATCGTAGTTAGGACAAATTAATGGCAGTTGAACAATTCAAGCGATTACAAGCGTATCTTGATTCGCAGGTGATCGGACAAAATAACCTAACCCACAACATTATGATCGCCTTGTTGGCAAATGGGCATTTGTTGGTTGAAGGCCCTCCAGGTTTGGCTAAAACACGAGCGGTAAATGCTTTAGCGCAGGGGATTGAAGGTGATTTTCACCGTGTTCAATTTACGCCCGACCTGCTTCCTGCCGATTTGACCGGGACTGATATTTATCGTCCTGAAACCGGAGAGTTCGTTTTTCAGAAAGGTCCTTTGTTCCATAACTTAGTACTTGCTGACGAAATCAACCGAGCACCGGCTAAGGTTCAATCAGCATTACTTGAAGCCATGGCAGAAAAACAAATCACCGTGGGTAATAAGACCTACCCTCTTTCAGATTTATTTTTGGTAATGGCAACTCAGAACCCGATTGAACAAGAAGGTACCTATCCATTACCTGAAGCTCAGCTAGACCGCTTTTTAATGCACTTAGAAATTGATTATCCTGGGGCCGAGACAGAGTTAGAGATTTTGCGTTTAACGCGGGATGAAGCCATTGGCAGTCAAAAAATCAATTCTGATATTATGAATCAAGCGGATATTTTTGCGGCACGTAAAGAAGTATTGCAGATTCATTTAGCAGAATCTTTAGAAAAGTATCTTGTAGAGCTCATCATTGCCACTCGGACACCGGAAAAATATGATCCACAACTGGCTAATTGGATTGAATTTGGGGCCAGTCCACGGGCAACCATTGCGTTAGATAAGTGCGCAAGAGCACATGCTTGGTTAATGGGGAGAGACTTTGTGGGTCCCGATAATATTCGTGCAGTATTCCACAATGTATTACGCCACAGGTTATTACTAAGCTATGAAGCCGAGGCTGAAGGCGTCGATGCGAATCAGCTATTAGACCGTATTTTAACGCTTGTTCCAGTACCATAGACCTTATCCTATGCAAGATGTATCAAACTGGTTGACCCGGTTAAATGCTGATGGTGTTAGTTTAAACATCAAACAGCTACTGTATTACCAAAAAAAGACTAGCCTACTCAACTTGGCGCCCCGTAAAACCATCCAATCAAAATTGGCGGGAAGTTATTTGGCGAAAACCAAAGGCCGGGGAATGGAGTTTGATGAAGCGCGACATTATCAACCTGGTGACGATATACGAGCCATTGATTGGCGAGTCACCGCCCGTTCTGGAAAAACCCATACAAAGCTATATAGGGAAGAAAAAGAACGCCCCATTTTTATTTTGGCAGATCTATCGCCTAACATGCACTTTGGCACTCAATTACTCTATAAGTCGGTGCAAGTTGCTCATTTAGCGGCATTGATTGCATGGTCTGCGACAAATCGTGGCGATCGAATTGGTGGCCTGGTGTTTAATCAACACCAACACCGAGAATTCAAACCACTGACTAGGAAAAAGGCTGTTCTAGGATTACTACACGGATTAGTAGAGGTTCATCAACCTGATGATTTACAACCTGGAAACTTCCAATTTTCTGATGCTTGTGCACGCTTGAGAAGACTAGTTCACCCTGGTAGCTTAGTCTTTGTACTAAGTGATTTTCAAAATCTCAACGAAGCAGCGAAACAGCACCTGAGTCGTATATCAAGGCACAGTGAAGTAGTGGCTTATTCCATCACCGACCCCTTTGAACATGATTTGCCCAAAGTATCAAATTCACAAACGGTTGAAGTTACCGATGGCGTTGATCAGCAAACGTTAGTGTTAGGAGAAAAAACCGTTTCTCAACAATATCATCGATCTCATCAACGTCAATTTGAACAAATATCACGCACCTTGCAGCAATGCAAAACCCAGTTATTAAATGTTAGTGCTGCGGTTCCTATCGAACAACAGCTAGTTGAAAAGCGTGGAGAAATTGCATGAATCCGCTAGATCAGTTAGCCGACATTCAACTTCCCCAAGAGGTCAGTATCTGGCCTTTAGCCTGGGGATGGTGGGTATCAGCTATTTTGGTTTTGTTAATCTTAGTTAGCATTATTTATGGCGTTCGACACTACATACTTCATCGTCGAGCCAAAAAAGCAGCACTTTTGGCGCTATCAGCTATCGATTTAAACCAACAAAATGCGATTTCGCAAATCAATATTGTGCTAAAACGAGCGGCCTTAAGTTATTTTCCTCAAGAGCAAATAGCCTCGCTTCACGGGCAACAATGGAGCGCATTTTTAAGCAGTCAATTATCTGCAAAACAACAACAGAGTTTTCAACATGAAATTCAAGAATTTGTTGATTTACTGTATCGAGATGCGCCTAACAAAGATGTTAATAAAGCGGCCCTAACGGCTAAAACGTGGTTGCAATCGGCATTACCACCTAAACGAAAATCCAATCGCCCGGTGCTGATTGAGGAGGCTCCTAATGTTTGAGTTTGCTTGGTGGTGGGCATTGTTCGCATTACCGTTGCCGTTGCTTGCATTGTTACTGCCCAAAAAGGAAAGACAGCAAGGAGCTGCTTTACGCGTCCCAGCGTTAACGGCAAATTTGGCAACCAATAACAAAAAAACCGGCCCGAATCGAATCAATTTGATAATCGCCATTTTGGCCTGGATAGCATTAGTTATCGCAGCCGCTCGTCCACAATGGTTAGGCGAGCCTGTTAACATTCCATCTGAAGGACGGGATTTAATGCTAGCGGTAGATTTATCCGGCAGTATGAATCAAGAAGATATGGTGGTGAATGGCCGTCGAGTAAATCGCTTAATCATGATTAAAAGCGTACTCAGTGATTTTATCGAAAGACGGGTTGGTGACAGGTTAGGTTTAATATTATTTGCCGACACAGCTTATTTACAAGCTCCACTAACCTATGACAGAAAAACGGTTGAGCAACTGCTACTTGAAAGTCAGATTGGCTTAGTTGGCGAACAAACGGCAATTGGCGATGCAATTGGATTGTCTATAAAACGTTTTGCCAACCGAGAAGAATCGAACAAAGTGATCATTTTATTGACCGACGGACAAAACACTGCGGGCAATATTACTCCGGCACAAGCCAACGAACTGGCCATAAACAATGATGTAACCGTATACACGATAGGGGTTGGCGCAGATTCTATGATAACCCAAGGTTTTTTTGGGCAGCGTCGAACGAACCCATCGAGAGATTTGGATGAAAAAATGCTAACTGAACTTGCCGAGTCCACGGGCGGCCAATACTTCAGAGCCAAAGATACCCAGTCTTTACAGCAAATTTATTCTATTTTGGATGCTCTAGAGCCCATTGAACGAGAAAACCGCCAGATGCGCCCGTTGCAAGCGTTATATTTTTATCCGCTAGCATTGGCACTTATTTTCAGTTTTTTAATTGCCTTAAATAGTTCTCTAGGATGGATAAAACAACGATTTTTGGGGAGGCTACAATGATTAATTTAGACAGCTTCCATTTTTTACGACCTGAATGGTTTTTTGCATTAATCCCACTGCTGTTATTACTGATTTTATTGATGAACATACACAGACGTCAATCTGGTTGGCAGTCAGTTGTAGCAAGTCACCTTTATCAGCACCTTATATCTGAAAAAGGCAACAGCCAAAGGCGTCCACCATTAAGCTTAGTGGCTTTAGGCTGGATAATTGCCGTTACCGCGTTGGCTGGACCAAGCTGGGAAAGGCTCCCTCAGCCGGTTTTTCAACTCAATGCTGGCAAAGCAGTAGTGCTAGACATGTCCATGTCGATGCGCTCCACAGACTTAACGCCAGACAGATTGACCCGTGCAAAATACAAAGCTATTGATTTAATTAATGAAATTTCTGAAGGTGATGTTGGATTAGTCGCCTATGCGGGCGATGCTTTTACCATTAGTCCGTTAAGTTCAGATGCGCAGAACCTAACAGCTTTACTACCAAGCCTAACGCCAGAAATTATGCCGGTATCAGGCAGTGAACCCTATCTAGGTCTCAAAATGGCGGCCGAATTACTCAAAAATGCTGGTTTTTTAGAGGGCGATATATTTTGGATAACCGACGGTGTGGAAGTTTCACAATTAGCCGAATTGAATACTTATATTGAAAGCCTTCCCTATCGTATTTCCATTTTGGGAGTGGGCACAGCTGAAGGTGCTCCTATTCAATTGCTTGATGGTGACTTTTTGAAAGACAATAGAGGCGCCATAGTTATCCCTAAAATGGATGCACAAATATTGTCAGGTTTAGCCCGCAAAAGCGGTGGAAAGTTTTATGCGATTACAGCAAATGACAGTGATATTAAATATTTAACGGAGCAAAGCCTGATAAATCACGAAACAATTTCAAACAAAGATGACAATGAACAGTTTGGTGATGAATGGCAAGAAGCCGGTCCTTATCTGCTTTTGCTGTTGTTACCGCTCGCCGCTTTGGCTTTTCGAAGAGGTTATGTTGCGATATTTTTAGTTACCTTGGTAACCAGTTCATTGGCGCCCCAACCCGCCTTTGCAAATACCTGGCAAGACTGGTTTAAAAACAGAGATCAACGCGGTTTAGAGTCTCTGCAAAAGCAAGATTATGAGCAAGCAGCAAACGAGTTTGAAAGTCCTATGTGGCAAGGCGCAGCGCTTTACAAACAAGGTAATTATCAAGCCGCTTTGGATGCATTTTCAAAAGCTGAAGGCCCACAAGCACTATACAATCAAGGCAATGCACTGGCACAGTTGGGCGAATTAGATGAGGCCATACAAAGGTATGATGAAGCTCTTGCGCAACAACCTGATCATGCAGATGCGTTGAAAAACAAAGAGATACTCGAACAACTAAAAGAACAGCAAGAGCAAGAACAACAAAACCAACAGCAAGATCAACAAGGTGACGACTCTGAAGAGCAGCAATCTGAAGATCAACAGTCGCAGCAACAACAAGACTCGCAAGATCAACAGAACCAAGACCAGCAAAGTCAAGAGTCTCAGCAAGAGCAGCAAGAGCAACAAAATCAAGAACAGCAAGATCAGTCTCAAAATGAACAAGATGCTGAACAAAACCAACAAGATGATTCCGAACAACAAGACGAATCTGAACAACAAAACGAGTCAGAGCAACAGCAGGACCCGTCACAACAAGAGCAACAGACTGAACAAGAACAGCAAGCTGCACAGCAGGTGCAAGAAGCAGAAGAATCAATGACGGATGAGGAGCGTGAAGAAATGCAAAGAATGCAAAATTTGCTCAATCGCGTCCCCGATGATCCGTCCTATTTACTCAAGCGCAAAATGCTGCTGGAAAATCAACAACGACGTCGTCAACGTACGCCAAGCCAGTCGAAGAGGAATTGGTAATATGTTAGTTAAATTGTTAACCCGCAAAACCTTATTGTTAACTTTATTGTTTTTCAGCTTACTGAGTATTACCAATGTGTATGCACAAGTTGAAAGTGTGACGGCAAGTGTCGATAAAAATCCAGCCATGGCAGATGAATCTATCGTGCTGTCTGTCGTCGCTTTTGGTAACCCAAATAATGATGCCTTTGACCCTAGCGTGTTAGAAGATGACTTCGTTGTGGGTCGAACGTCAGTGAGCACGCAAACGAGAGTAATCAATTTTGATACGACTCGCTCTACCACCTGGACGACAATTTTAATTCCACGCCAGCAAGGAACGTTTACAATCCCACCCTTCGATGTGGGAGGCAAAAAAACTCAACCGATAACGGTTAGAATACTACCTGTTTCAGCTGCCAGTAACAGTAAAGCACGAGAAGCTTTTATTACCGCAGAAGTCGATGTAGGCCAACCCTTTGTACAACAAATGGTGAAATATAAAGTCAAAATTCACCTTGCTACCAGTTTACAACGAGGCAGTTTGTCTGAGCCTTCTTTGGAAAACGCAGACATCAGCCTAATTGGTAAAGACAAAGATTATTCAGAAATTGTCGATGGTCAACGTTACCGGATAATTGAACGCAATTACGCAATTATTCCTCAGGCAAGTGGTCAAGTTAAAATAAAGGGACCGCTGTTTGAAGCTGAGGTTATTGATCGAACTCAAAATAGCTTTAGTTACTTTAATCAGACGCGCCCTATCAATCGAGTTGCGCCCGACGTGGTTCTGGATGTTCAGCCTATTCCAGTTGATTTTAATGAGCATTGGTTACCCAGTGAATTTGTACAGTTGAATGAAGAATGGCAGCCTGACTTGTCACAAATAAAGGTGGGCGAACCTATTACACGAACGCTGACCTTATCGGCACTGGGTGTATCCGAACAACAATTACCGGAAATGACAGGAATATACCCACCTGATTTTAAAATCTATCCCGATCAAGCGACTACAGCGTCCGTTACTCGTGAAGACAACATTATTGCGCAACGTGTTGAAAATATAGCTATTATTCCAAATCGAGCGGGACAATTTGTTTTGCCTCCGGTGAAAGTAGCGTGGTTTAATACGTTAACTAAGCAAACTGAATATGCAGAATTACCCGCTCGAAGTATTGAAGTGGCTGCAGCCGCATCTTCTAATCAAACTGGTTTACCCCCTACTTCCCCAAATCCGCTATTAGAAACACAGGCACCTGCTAGTGTAGATACCCAGACTCCAGGCCCATTAACACCAACGGTGCAGACAGTCACAGTAACATCATTGTGGAGTATTAGTAGCTGGGTTTTATTAGCTATATGGTTGCTTACATTACTGATTTGGTGGTTTTCAAGTCGTTCGAAAAACGCTCCGCCCTTGGCCAAACAGGAATTGAATACTAATAACCTAGAGTCTGAAAACTGGAAATTGCTAAAAGCGGCGTTAAAGAGTCATAAAATCGGCGAAATTTATCCTGCATTACTTAAATGGCAAACAAGCTTAGCAGTATATGGTGGCGCCAAATTATTAGATGAAAATGATATTTCAGACTCAGAATTACAAGATGAACTGAAATCAATGTTTGCCAGCCAATACGCGCAAGGTGACAAAAATTGGAAAAGTGATACCCTATTAAATGTATTAGCACGTTTACGTCAAGATATAATAAAAAATAAAAATAAGTCGCCTTCGTTGCAACCTTTATATGCATCCCAACGGGTTGCGCACTAACGTCAGGAAAATTACACCATGAAGACATTGAAATCATTTGTTCCGCTAAGCCTTATCTCACTTGCGCTAATGGCGTGCTCCGAACCGGCTCAAAACACAAATTCGGATACACAAGCTCAACTGCAAGAACAACAAAGCCAGCAAGTTAAGCTTAGTGAATCAGAAAGATTAGCTGCCTTTTTCGCTGACATGTTTGAAGAAGATTTGAAACGCTCCCCTATGTCCCAAAGTTATCTTGGTTATAAGTGGGATTACGATAAATGGGATGATATTTCAGATAACGCCACAGACCAAGACATTACGATTTTACAACAACGTCTAAAAGCTTTAAACGAGTTCGATTCAGCGCAATTAAATCAGCAAGAAAAAATGAGCCTAGAAATTGCCAAAGTTGATATTCAACGTCGATTGGCAAATGACAAGTTTAGACATCACACTTACATCATGGACCAATTCCGCGCTTTTCATACAGTTGTGCCAAGCTTTTTAGTGAATATCCATAGAGTAAATGACGTTGAAGATGCGCAAGCGTATATATCACGATTGGAAAAAGTCGATGACCTTTTTGGGCAAGTGATAGAGCAATTAAAAATCAGACAAGAACTAGGCGTTTTCCCACCTAAATGGTCATACGACCAAATGATCCAAGCGTCGCATAACGTCATCAGTGGTAACCCTTTTATCGAGTCAGCTGAAGATTCCACCATTTGGAAGGATTTCCAAGACAAACTGAATGCCTTAGATATTTCTAATGCCGAAAAGACTGGCATGATGAAACAAGCAAGAGATGCACTTCAAGAGTCTGTTTTACCTGCCTACCAAGCACTCATTGCAGAGCTAGAAATACAGCGTGAACTCTCCCCTGAAGGTGATGGTGTTTGGCGCTTACCTGATGGAGACAAATGGTATGACAACCGATTAGCCTGGTTTACAACCACCGATTTGAGCGCCCAGGAAGTTCACGAGATAGGTCTTAAACAAGTAGAACGTATTCACGACTTGATGCTTGAAATTATGGAGAAAGTCAATTTTGAAGGTTCTCTTCAGGACTTCTTTGTCTTTATGCGCACTAGTGATCAGTTTTATTATGCGAATGATGATACTGGCCGTGATCAGTACTTAGCTGATGCAACCGCACTCATCAACGAAATGAAAAGCAAGATCCCTGAATATTTTGGATTAATGCCACAAGCAGAAATGATTGTTAAGCGTGTCGAACCATTCAGAGAACAATCTGCCGGCAAAGCCTTTTATCAAAGCCCGTCAAAAGACGGTTCACGACCAGGCAGTTACTACGCGAATCTTTACAACATGAAAGATATGCCAACCTATCAAATGGAAGCACTAGCTTATCATGAAGGGATCCCTGGACATCATATGCAACGAGCGATTGCGCAGGAATTAGAAGGCATACCAGAGTTTCAAAAATATGTATCTTTTACGGCTTACACCGAAGGCTGGGGTTTATACTCTGAAGAACTCGCCAAAGATATGGGATTTTATCAAGACCCTTACTCTGATTTTGGACGTTTAGCAATGGAGCTTTGGAGAGCATGTCGTTTGGTGGTAGATACAGGGATTCATTCGCAAAAATGGAGCCGTGAACAAGCCATTCAATACCTCGTTGAGAATACGCCGAACCCCGAGGGAGATTCAGTCAAAGCGATTGAACGCTACATTGCAATGCCTGGCCAAGCCACGGCGTATATGATTGGTAAATTAAAAATCATGGAACTACGCGCCTATGCAGAGCAGACCCTTGGCGAAAAATTCGATATTCGTGGATTTCATGATGAAGTGTTAAAAGACGGTCCCGTGCCGCTTAATATATTAGAAGATAAGATTAAAGTGTGGGTTCAAAGCCAACAATAAATGAAGCTAAATTAGCTGTGACATTAAAAATCCGGGTAATACCGGATTTTTAATGCCCTAAACCCTGTCAATAGTTAGCTCCATAGGCTAAATTTATTGTCATAAACTTAAAAATAAATTCTTATACTAATCATAAACTTAATAAAAAAGGCTTAAGAACCTATGTTTTTTCGAAAGCAATCTGCCAATGACTCGGTCTCTGATGATGTGGTAGCAAAACAAAAACGGTATGAGGCGTTAGTACATAGCCTACATGCCGACATATTTAGGTACGCCTACTGGTTAGTAAAAGATAAAGCAGTGGCTGAGGATATTGTTCAAGAGACCTTTTTACGTGCTTGGAAATCATTAGATTCGTTAAAAGATGAAAAAGCTGCGAAGTCTTGGCTAATCACCATTCTTCGTCGCGAAAACGCTCGGCGATTTGAACGTAAACAGTTTGATTTAGTCGATATGGACGATGTGTCTTTAGAAGGTGATAATTTGTCAAACGAATTAGAAATTGAGTATCAAGAGCTCAGATTGCTAATGGCAGGTTTAAACGAAGAGTATCGAGAACCCCTTATACTTCAAGTTATGTACGGATATAGCGGAGACGAAATTGCTCAGCAATTGGATCTCAATAAGAATACGGTAATGACCAGGTTATTTAGAGCGCGCAGTCAGTTAAAAGAAGCTTTAGAGAAATCAAATAACAGCAGAGGTTATAAAAATGGATGATTTAACATTCCGTCGTACCATTTACGCAGACCCAAACTGTGCTGAAGACGACGTAATACAAGCAGCTAAAGAAGATGCTAAAAAACAAGAGTTTTGGGACGAAATTAAGCAATTAGATGAATCTATTGCTAAGGCAGCCAGTATTTCTGTTCCTGAAAACCTTGCTGAAAAATTAATTTTAAGACAATCAACAGAAGTAGTTAGAACACAGCGAACTAAAAGTCGCATACATTTAGCCGTTGCAGCATCAGTGGCCTTTGTTATTGGTATTAGTTTTAGCCTATTTCAACAACCACCAGGTATCGATTTAGGCGAACATGCGTTAGCCCACGTTACTCAAGAAGGTAATGGTTATGCACTGCAAGTTGATGGTGATTTTTCCTTAGATAACGTCAATGTTCAGTTAGCGAACCTTGGTGCGGAGTTCACCCAAAAAGTAGGACGCATTTATTTTGCTAATTTTTGTGTATTCGATAACGTTCGCAGTTTCCATATGGTGTTGGAATCTGAAGAGGGTGAAAAGATAACCGTTTTTGTAGTTCCTCAATCAAATGATATGCACAGCGATGAAAACTTTTCAGGTAACCACTTAAAAGGGCAAATGTTTAGTAGCCATCAAGCCAACGTAATCGTTGTTGGTGAGCATGGAAAGTCTGTTGGAAAAATGAAAGAAAAACTGCAAAAAACATTACGCTTTAGTGCTTAAATATTATAGCTAGAAAGGTTAATTCTTTCTCATCAACTGATGATAGTGGCTTGAAACTATCCCACTATCATCAGCGCTAAGTTAACAACTCTCTGTTCTGATTTAAAACTGCTTTAACATCTCTTCGTTGTAATCATTTGCATCCAAGGTTAAGTTGTATTGCGAGGCAATAGCGTCAAGTTCAGCTTGATGAATGGCTAATTCATCCATCGTAATCGTATTATCGTCTAACTGCCAAAGTTGCCTTGAGCCAGCGTAGCTATACTGTAAGGTAATCAAAGCGTCGATGTTCCCCTTTTGTCCTGCAGCCTTAATTTGGGTCATCTTACGATTAATTTTATTCAGCGCTTTTTTAAGTTCCCATACATAAACCACCTCAGTCATAAATTCGTTCGACCGGTACTTATTTAATAACCATCCAATGGTTATGGCAGTTATTAACACTCCTAGAAAATTCCAATGAAAATGGCTACCGCTTGGATCTGGAAATAACCAGATCAACAGTTGCGAGATGGCTAAACTGCCTAACGCAAAAATGATGACACAAGACAAAATAATACGATTTAGGCGCTTGCGATAACGTGCTTTGTTAATGTCTATGAGATGCATAATTATCTGAGTACAACTTTTTAAGATATTTGATGTATTCAATTGTAACTAAGTTACTACCTTAACTAAAAAGTATTTTATACTGTGAGCCAATAAACTACTTTTCAATATATTGCTAAGGGAAAACCACGTGAAGAATATCGCATTCATCTTATTTGCAAGCTGCCTTCTTGTGTTTAACGCCCATGCAGCGGAAAATACCCTTGATATATCCACTCCTGAGTTAAAGAACTATCAAGTTAACAACGAAAAAATGGTGAGTTCAGGTTTACCCACTAAACCACACCTTGAGATGTTGCAGAAGATTGGTTTAAACCAGGTTGTGGATTTGATTCCAGGGGATCGGACTGAACACCAACAATTAATCAGCAGCTTAGCATTGGGGTATCATAATATTGCTGTTGAATGGGAAAACCCCACCCTAGCAAATTTCCAAGAGTACGTTTCAATTATGCAGAATCTCAATGAGCACGATGGGGTTACGCTCACTCATTGCCGTTTGAACTGGCGAGGTTCTGTTTTCACATATCTATATCAAGTCACGCAATTACAAGTACCAGAAGAAACTGCGAAACAAGAAATGTTAGCGATATGGCAGCCAAATGAAATTTGGTTAAGCTTTATTGACCATGTATTAGCTCACTACCAAAGATAGGGCTAGGTTAAAAGGAAAAATGAATGGACGGCAGTAAACGCGAAAATATTAAAATTGGTTCAAAGGTAGCAATTGTTTTGAAGCAAGATCAGCGCAGCGGTAATCTTACAGAAGGTGTCGTTTCGACGATCCTGACTAAATCTAGCAACCATCCCCACGGTATAAAAGTGCGACTTGATGATGGTCAAGTCGGCAGAGTGAAACAGATTTTGTCTTAAAAGAATCGCTAATATGTTTTTTTTGCTTGTACATAAACAACATAATTCACCCACCAGCTATTTAAAAACACCAGTGAGTGCTGTATAAACGCGCCATGAAAATTCCAAAACGTTTACAACCTTTAGTCGAAGACGGACTAATCGACGAAGTACTTTACCAACTTATGAGCGGTAAAGAAGCCACTGTGTTTGTGGTGAAAAGCCAAGGAGAGATCCGCTGCGCCAAAGTCTACAAAGAGGCAATGAAACGCAGTTTTAAAAAAGCAGCACAGTATCAAGAAGGTCGAAAAGTTAAAAATAGTCGGCGCGCAAGAGCCATGGAAAAAGGTTCTAAATTTGGCCGCAAACAACAAGAAGACGCATGGCAAAATGCCGAAGTAGACGCGCTTTTTACCCTTTCTAAAGCGGGGGTTAGAGTGCCGCAGCCTTTTGGTTGTTATGATGGGGTGTTGCTGATGGAGCTTGTCACTGTTGAAAATGGTGATGTTGCCCCACGTTTGAATGATGTGTCCATGTCAAAAGAACAAGCCTTAGAAGATCATGCCCAAGTCATGTTCTACGTAATGTTGATGTTGTGTTGTGGCTTAGTACATGGCGATTTATCGGAATTTAATGTATTAGTTGATGATTACGGCCCAGTAATTATTGATTTGCCGCAGGCAGTTAATGCAGCGGCGAATAATAACGCTTTTAGCATGTTACAGCGTGATGTGCGCAACATGACCGATTATTACGCGGAATTCGCGCCAGAATTACGCCACACTCATTATGCTGAGGAAATGTGGGCATTGTTTGAAGCCGGTGAATTAACCCCTGAATCTGTGCTAACTGGGCAGTTTGAGTTTGATGAAAGTGCCGCCGATGTCGACAACGTTTTAGAAGAAATAAAAGCCGCATTTGCCGAAGAAGAAGAAAGATTAGCGCGCATTCGTGCCGCTGACAGTGACGAATAACCCAGCATTGTCATTTTTGATGTTTTGGCGCTTCTGTACGCGTTTCTCACTCAGGACTTAATAACGCATATCCTCTGGTATCGGAAGATTCTTGTTCAGTGGTGCAGGTCGTTTTCCTTTGCCGCTCTTGAACGATTTAACCTGATATACATAAGCCAATACTTGAGCCACAGCCATAAACAATTTTTCAGGAATTTCGCTATTTGCTTCTGTGGTGTGGAATATTGCACGGGCTAATGGCGGCGAAGAGATAATAGGAATTCCGTGTGCGCCAGCTATCTTACGTATGTGCATTGCTAGTTCATCTGCCCCTTTGGCCACCAGAATAGGCGCTGTAGCGCCATTTTTATCGTATTTCAAGGCTACTGAGAAGTGAGTTGGGTTAGTCACCACCACATCAGCTTTAGGCACTTCTTGCATCATGCGTTTTGCTGCCGCTTGATATTGTAGTTTTCGAATTCGACTTTTAACCAGTGGATCACCTTCAGAGTTTTTGCGCTCATCTTTCACTTCTTGTTTAGTCATTTTCATTTCTTTGTCATGTTTCCAAGTCTGATATGGCACATCAAAGGCTGCGATCGGTATCAAGGCACAACACAAAAACAAAAAGGCCCATGCCAATAGCTCCATGGCGTGGAAAAGATTACGAGGATATATTTCCATATCTAAATGCAAGGCTTCGTCTTGAAAAACAATAAACGCGATGTATGCGGCGCAAGCCACTACCACAAATTTAGCAATTGCTTTTAATAACTCGACTAAACCATTGACTCCAAACATGCGTTTGAAACCGGCTAAGGGATTAATTTTACTCGCTTTGGGTTTAGTGGATTGCCAAGTGAAGTTGTATCCCCCCAGGGCTATGCTGCCGTAAATACCAGCAATCATAGCAATTAACAGGAAAAACAATACGGGGATACTGATAGTTTCAAAGGCGTATCCCCAAGCTTGAAACATATGAATAAAATCATAGCTTTCATCTCTGGAGAGTGTGAAAGTTCTTTGCATAACTTGGAATAATGCGGTGGCGATTCCTTCGCCAATTAACAAAAATGCAATGGCACTTCCCACTAACACTAGGGTAGTTGATAACTCACGGGAGCGGGCAATCTGCCCTTTCTTTCGGGTATCACCCTTCTTTTTTGCCGTGGGGTCTTCTGTTTTTTCGCTTGAATCAGCCATCTATGCCGTCCTCAATTCGCGCAAACTTGCAATAAATTACACATCAACTGCTGGGCTCTTTGCCATTGCAATTCGAAATGGTGGGTGAAGTTATCCATGGTTAACCAAATAATGAGTAGTCCCATGATTTGTGCTATTGCAAAGCCAATACTGAAAATATTCAGTTGTGGCGCGGCTTTTGTCATAACACCAAAGGCTAAGTTAACCAGTAAAAGCGAAACAATAGGTGCAAGAGAGAGTGTTACCGCAGCAACAAACATCCAACTTGCCCAATGGGCAATTTCTCTAAATTGCTCAGGTTGAAACCAAGCTTCACCAATTGGAAACGCCTCAAAACTCATAACAACCATACTGATCATCGCTAAATGGCCATCCAGAGCCCAAAAAAGCAACGTGGCTAATATTAGGTAAAACTGACCTACTGCAGGTACGTTAATGCCATTAACAGGGTCAACAATTGAGGCAAAACCTAGACCGGTTTGCATCGCAACAACTTGCCCAGCAATAACGAATGTATCCAGCATCATTGCTGAAATAAATCCAATCGCCAAACCGATAATTAATTGCTGAATAATTAACACAAAAGTGCTGACTGAAAATATCTCTGATATATCCACAGGCGGCACGACTGGCATAATAAGTAAGGTAAGAAAAAGCGTAAGTAGAGTACGAATTGGAGTGGGAACCGTTTTCGCACTAATACCCACCATAGCTGCAAACAAACCAGAGATACGCATAAATGGCAGTAACATATCTGCCATATAATCGGTGATGGTGGACGCAGCAAATTCCAAAAGGTTAACCTACAACTTCAGGTATGCGTTCAACCATGGTGAAAGTGAAATCCATTAACTTTTGCACTAACCAATGGCCTCCCCAACTCAACACTAATAAAGTCACAATTAAACGGGGTAAAAAACTCATGGTTTGTTCGTTGATAGAGGTGGCAGCTTGGAAAACTGCCACTATTAGACCGACGAATAAACTGGGTAAAATAATCGCCGAAACCAACAAAATGACCATTTGTAAGGCTTCTTTTAGTATTTCGACAAAGACTTCTGGTGCCATAGCAGTATCTCCCTAACCTAAACCAAAGCTTGTGGCCAAGGTGCCAAAAATAAGATTCCAGCCATCCACTAACACAAACAACATAAGTTTGAATGGCAGCGAAACGATCATAGGAGATAACATCATCATCCCCATTGCCATCAGGATTGATGCCACCACTAGATCTAAAATGAGAAA
Organism: Aliiglaciecola lipolytica; assembly: GCF_018860635.1. GTDB lineage: Bacteria > Pseudomonadota > Gammaproteobacteria > Enterobacterales > Alteromonadaceae > Aliiglaciecola > Aliiglaciecola lipolytica_A. The sequence continues at coordinate 389,694 of NZ_JAHKPT010000021.1, read as the reverse complement.
AGGAATAAACAACATAAAGCCAATTTGAAAGGCCGTTTTCAGCTCACTGGTCACAAACGCAGGGATTAATACATTCATCGGCACTTCTGAAGGATCATCAAACTGCCCTTGCATATCGCCCAACTGCACAAAGGTTTCTAAATCTTTGATACGTGTTTGCGAAAGCATAAAAGCGCGCATGGGAATCTTCGCCTGTTCATAAGCCTCAAGAGAGGTCATTTCTTCATTCAGATATGGCTGCAAGGCATTTTCGTTAATTTGTTCAAAAACTGGCGCCATAATAAACATAGAAAGAAATAAACTGACGCCAATCAATATTTGATTTGAAGGCGATTGCTGAAGACCAATAGCTTGACGCAAAATTGACAGTACAATAATAATTCGCGTAAACGACGTCATCATCATAACAAACGCAGGCAACAAGCTCAGTGCAGTCATTATTGCCAGCACTTGCAACGTCATGGTGTAATCTTGTGTACCGTCTGGATTGGTAGTAATTGTTAATGCATCAACACCAGGAGCCGCTAGCGCATCCGTAGGAGCCAATAAAATGGCGCCCAACAATACCAGTAAAAATCTAATCATTGTTTTGCCCATTCTGTTTGTCAAAGCCAGGATTGATTTTACCGGCAAGTGCTTGAGTTAATTTGTCTTTAAAGCTATCGGCTGATGAATTGGTCGGTTTTTCCAGAGGCTTTTCGAGCTTTGCTAAATGGTTAATATTAGTCGCCGTTACCCCAATTAAATGCTGCTCGTCACCAACTTCGATGACCATAATTCGTTCTCGGGTGCCTGCCACCATAGATGCTACGACATGCAACTGACCATTTCCGGTTGCAGTGACATTAAACCGTCGCATTAACAACGCCAACGCAACAACTATCACGATAACCAGCAATAATGATAGAAAAATTGACACTACAGAAGTGGGGTTTGAAAGGCTTTCGACTTGCGCGAAAGCACTTTTAGAAAGGATGAAAAGTGGGCTCAGCGCAATCCAAGCCCATGTTTTATATGAGTTTTTACTACCTAAGCTTTTTAATTCTCTCGATTTGACTAATAACATCCGTTAACCGAATCCCAAATTTATCGTTGACGACTACTACCTCTCCATGAGCAATCAACGTGCCATTTACTAACACATCAAGAGGTTCGCCTGCGACTCGGTCTAATTCAACCACCGATCCTTGGTTCAATTGCAATAAATTACGGATGCTAATATGACTGCGTCCCACTTCCATAGAAATGGTTACAGGTATATCCAAAATCGTATCGAGCTTTTTCTTTTCTTTTTGAGTTATAGGCGCATCTTCAGACAATTCGTCTAATTCAGCTACCGATACTTCAGCGTCTTGATCGGCGTTTTTATCTGCACCTTCTTCTTCAGCTTGTTCAGCCATGGCTGCAGCCCAGTCGTCCATTGCATCATCTTCACTCATTGTTCTTTACCTCGTTTTTGCAGACGCTCATAAATCTTCCTCAAGTATAGAAAGTTCAGCATCACTGTCTATTCGGCGTCCGCCTTTCGTTAATAATTGCAATTCAGATTTAACTGAAGTGGGTCGTGGAATCTTTTCCGTAATTTTTACCGCTATATTGTCTCGTGAGCGGCCTAGTTTGGCCCTAAACGTGGGTAACTCCTCAATCAATACGGTTATTGTTTCAGGCATTTCAATCGGAATAATATCGCCAGGTTCAAAATCCATTAACCTTTGTAGGGAGATGTCCACATCTAACATATGGGTTGATACAGCCACTGTCACATCGAGGATTTCATCTCGAAGCGCTTTACTCCAGCGTAAATCAGTGTCTTCCTTATCACTTTGCACGCCGGCATCCAATAATTCTCGAATCGGCTCTAACATAGAGTAAGGTAACGAGACGTGAAAATCACCACCTCCCCCATCTAGCTCAATATGAAACGAACTGATCACGACCACTTCTGTGGGGCTGACGATATTAGCCATTGCCGGATTCACTTCTGAATCTAAATATTCAAAAGAAACATCCATCACAGGCGCCCATGCTTCTTTGTAATCTTCAAAAATTAATTTAAGTAACATTTGGGTTATGCGTCGTTCAGTTGGTGTGAACTCACGGCCTTCAATTTTTGCATGATAGCGACCGTCACCACCAAAAAAGTTGTCAACTAAAATGAAAACCAAACGCGCTTCCATGGTAATTAAACCAGTACCTTTGAGTGGTCTAAAACGAACCATATTTAAACTTGTAGGCACAAACAACGTATGGATATATTCACCAAACTTAATCATCTGAATACCGTTGATTGATACCTCTGCAGAGCGACGCATCATGTTGAACAAGCTCACACGCATGTGTCTTGCAAATCGCTCATTCACAATTTCCAGCGTGGGCATACGGCCACGCACAATGCGGTCTTGTGAAGAAAAGTCGTACTCAATCATCGAACCATCAGATTCGAGATCCTCTGTATCGTCTTCTTCAACGTCATCAACACCGTGGAGTAGCGCGTCAATTTCGTCTTGTGATAATAAATCGCTCAAAGTTTTGCTCGCTTAAATCAACATTTACCGATTATTGCATTACAAAGCCAGTGAATAGTACTTGTTCAACTACTTCATTACCGACTGTTTCTTTTAATACTTTTTGTACTTCTCTGCCTGCTTGGTCTCTTAATGAAACTTTACCGGCCTCAGTGACTAAATCATCTGCATTTGAACTACTGAATACTTTTAACAAGGTGCCTTCAATTAAAGGGACGTGCATTTTCGCCAATTCTTCATTATCGGTTCCGCGCACCATCAATTGCACTTTTATTTGTGCTAAACGGTCTTTACCTTGTCCAGGGACATTAAACACAAATGGACGTGGCATCGCCACATACAGAGCCGTTCCTTTATTAGCAGAGGACATCGCAGCGCCATCGTCACCTGACTCTGCTGTCATTTCAGAATTAACTGCCATATCTGGCTCATCTGAACTACCAAGTAAAAAATAGGCTGCAGCACCACCGCCAATCAAGACTACAGCGATGATGATAATAATCATCATTTTGCCTTTACCGCCCTCTTCCATTTGTAACTCTTCTTCTGCCATTGTCTTCTCAGTTAAATTTGTTGTGACTATTAGGTGGATTGTATCAATAAATTGCTTTGACGGATCGATTCAAATCAAACAATCACGCATCTATTACACAAAGTAGTCTATTCCACCTAATCTGCCATGGGAAATTCGTTGCTCAATAACCTGAGACTCTTCCCCTTGCATATTCTCTTCTGCTTGATGAGTGCCAACATATTCTGAATCTTGTTGCCCCTTATCATTTTGTTCCTGTTGTACTGAAGACTGCCCAAGTTCAATACCTTGCTGTTCAAGTAGTTCTTTTAGTCTTGGTGTTGCCTGCTCAAGCACATCGCGGGCCTGTTGCGATTGCACCACAATATTGACGCTCGCGGTGTCACCAGACATGTTCAGACGCACTTTCATGGCTCCCAAGTCCGGCGGATCTAAACGAATCTCGGCTTGCAAATTGTTTTGATTCGCCATCCAGCGCACTTTTTCAGTTAACTGCTGCAAACCTTCATTGCGAGTGATATTCACCGCTTTATCAAATTGCGCTAACTGCTGACCTTGTTTAGTTTGCAAATGTTGCGCCTGATTTATATTTTCTTTCACTAATGTTTTTTCAGATACAAAATGATGCTGCAACTGTTCTATTTTGGCATTTAATTGACTCGCCAATTCTAAGCTTTGGTTAAATCGAGTCACCGATTGATCCAACACTTCTGGCACAATTGGCATTGCACCGACTTTAGTTGCAGCATCAGTTACCAATGTAGATAAATCTATTGCCGGTTGATGACCTTGCTTAATTTGCGCTTTTACCTCTTCAACCCCACTTTTAAGAGCACTGATAAAATCAGTTTTAATGCTAGTGCCAGAGGTGTCAGCTTGGTCAGTAGACGGTTTAACGTCTAACCGCTGAGCCAGATTTGCTAAGGCCGCGTCAAGTTTGTCAGAAGGTATATCGAGTAATGCACGAACACTTTTATCCAGTTGTTTACCCGAGGCTGTTAATTCTTGATTTGCAATAGTTGTAATATTTTGCGCTTGCGATGTTATTGTTTGCTCGTCACTGGGCTGAGTATTGCTATTCGCCGGCATCTTAGTGGTTGCATCTGTGACGTTTGAAACGGCCAGTAAATCTAACAGTAACTGCATATCTTCAGTGATAGCGTTATCCGTGGGCATTTCTGTGTCCGCCAGCATGTTATTTGACACCGCCCCCGCTTCTGACTCAAGTGTTAAACTTTGCTGTAATTTTTCCATGACCTTGGGATCAATCTGTTCGACAAATTCGCTAATGCGAGTTAACAGTTGATCTAAGGATTCTACTTCACCACTTTCCGTGTTTTGCTGGGATGCTTTAAACGCAGCTTGTAATTCAGTGATTAAGGTCGTCAATTTTTCCAATGTTGACTTGGTTTCTTGCTCTAGTGAAATATCGTTCCTTTCCACTTTGTTTGACTCATCGTTTGACAAATTATCGACACTCGCCAAAATCGTTTCTTGACTGCTCACTTCCAGTTCACTATTTGTGATGTTAACTTCAGATTGAACATCATCATTTACCAATTCAGAATTTTCAGTTGGTAGTAAAGCATTAAACGCCGCTAAATCGATACCTTCATCTGACTCCAATGCAGATTGATCAGTTGAGAGTTTTTCGGCTATCGAAGGGTCTAGCAACTCCCCTTCTTCTTTTACTTGCGGTTCGCCACCATCAGTCGCTTTGGCAATGCTTTTTTCCAACAATGATAACCAATCTATTAGGCTAGCTTCGTCAACCATTCCTTGTTCGGAAACAGATTCATCAAGATTACGACTATCCTGTTCAAGAGACGTTGAAACCGTATTTTCCAGATCTTTTTGTTCAGCAGAGATAAGCTCACTTTCATCTCCTGCTTTGTTCAATTTTGACTCTTCAACGCCGTTAGCTTGTTCCGAATGATGCTTTGAATTAAGCCCTTTCGTTTGGCCACTTACACTAACTTGTTCTTGGACGTCTTGTACTGTTGAATCAAGACTGTCTTTAGAGCCTGAGGTTTGAGGATTATCTGTATGCGAGCTCTGAGGTGCATGATTGGAAGATTTTTGCTCAACAGGCTTAGCGTATTCTCGCGAATCATCTTTGCTTTTTTCGCGCAGCGCATTTTTTTGATTTTCATCAACGGGCTTTATATTTTCCTGAGCAGTATGATTTTTACGAGGCTCATCAGGATAGCCATATACTCTATCGGCTTGTTTCAAATACGAACCAAACTCTTGCTGTTGATTAAAATTGTTGCCAGAATAATCATTCACCTTGGTTACCAAGGCGGCAATTTCTGATTTAGTGGTGGCAATATCTTGCATCTCTAATTCCCGTTTCAGCATTGATTTATGGCTTAAATCAATCATCTTAACTGGATACAGCAAAGAGTGTTCCAACCTGTCAAATAAGGGCTAGAAAGAACAAATTACTGATTGCGGATAAAGCGTTGGGTTGAAAGCTCGTCCATAAACAGCTGTTCAAGTTTATTATTCCTCACTTCTTGCGCTTGACGTTTTTTCTCTAACAGCATCTCCACAGCTTTGCGTTTACGCTGTTGCGCTAACCAAAGATTTTTGCGTTGTTCAGCAACTAAAACAGATTGATTATGCACTTGCATTTGTTGCTGACAGGCTCTATCTAATTTGCCAATAAATGAATGTAACTTATTAAATTTATCAATATTGAGCGCTCCTGCTCCCTTCATCTGCGTCTGACGCAAATAATCAAGGCGATAGCCTTCTAAGCTCGACAGCTTTTGCTTGTTTAACTCGGCATGTTGTTGAGCCAACTGAAAATCCTGAGCAAGACGATCTTCTTTGTCTTTTTCCCACCTTGCTACTAATTCTAACTGCCGCTGCGCCATTAGCCGTTACCCAAACCTTTTGTCAAAGACATCATCCCTTCAAGACATTCATCATAGGGCAATATTTGTTTCATGCCTTGCTGCAGGAACGTGTTGATTACGGGTTCAGCAGCTATGGCTAAATCCATTCTAGGGTCAGTTCCTTTTGTATAAGCACCGATATTGATTAGATCTTTGTTCTGTTGATAATTTGAATATACCTGTTTAATCCGACGACTCGCCATTAGGTGTTCTTCACTCACAACCATTGGCATAACACGACTGATAGAAGCTTCAATATCGATTGCCGGATAGTGACCAGCTTCGGCTAGATTTCTTGATAGTACGATATGACCATCAAGAATCGCCCGCGCTGAATCTGCAATGGGATCTTGTAAATCATCACCTTCGGTCAACACAGTGTAAAACGCAGTAATAGATCCCTGACCTTCTTTACCGTTTCCGGCCCTTTCCACTAATGCAGGCAACCTGGCAAATACTGAGGGTGGATACCCTTTGGTTGCTGGCGGCTCACCAACCGCTAAGGCAATTTCACGTTGCGCCATTGCGTATCGGGTTAATGAATCGATTAGCAGCAGCACATTAAGGCCTTTATCTTGAAAATATTCAGCGATAGCCACCGCGGTTTCGCAACCTTTAAGTCGCATTAATGGTGAAGTGTCTGCAGGAGACGCCACAACCACTGACTTTTGCCTTTCTTGATCACCTAAAATATCTTGAATAAATTCTTTTACTTCGCGGCCACGTTCACCCACTAACCCAACTACCACAACATCGGCTGAGGTGCCGCGAGTCATCATCCCCAACAACACACTTTTGCCTACACCACTACCTGCAAACAATCCCATTCTTTGGCCTTCACCAACGGTAATCATTGAGTTAATCGCGCGAACGCCAACATCCAAAGGGTTAGTGATAGGTTTACGGGATAAGGGGTTGATGGGTGCTTTGCTCAGTGGAACTCTTTTTTCTGCTTTAATCGCACCAAGGCCGTCTAATGGTTGACCATTACCATCAACTACACGTCCTAACAAAGACATGCCAACAGGCAAACCAGGCTCGCGATTGAGTGGTTCTACACGGGAGCCAGGCACTATCCCTTTAACCGCTTCGGTAGGCATAAGATAAGTGATGTGTTCCGCAAACCCGACGACTTCAGCTTCAATCTGTCCGTCTACTGTTTTAACTAAACATTGACTTCCCACCGGCATTTGACAGCCAACCGCTTCTAGCGTTAAGCCTATGCCTCTGACTAATTTACCAGATGCAACAGTATGTGCTTCAGGGATTTGGCTTTGCAGTGATTTAATTCGATCAAGCAGCTGTTGTGACATGGTTTAGGACTCACTTTCAATATCGCTAAGTCCCTGCTCAAGCAAAAATTTATTCAGCACGTCCTTCACTCTTCGTTCAATTGAAGCATCAACTGCGTTATTTTGTGTGCTGATATCACAGCCTCCTCTCGACATATTCTGGTTTTCCACAAATACCCAAGCGTTTTTTTCTATTTGTTCAGGAGTATAGCGTTCTTTGACCAGCTCGATATCGTCAGGATGCATGTGAATTTGATATTGAGATTCATGGATAGGAAGTGCTTTTAAGCCTTCGTTTAAAGCGTTAAATAGAATTTCTGGATTAGTTTGTACTTCGGTGCGAATAACTGATTTTGCCAAGGAAACGGCCAGTTTGACTAATTCAGACTGCAACACCTCTTCAACTTGGGATACCGGTTGATGTAACTGTTCCATCAACCCATGCCAAGACTCTATTTGCGACTCAACTTGTTCTTTTCCTTCGACCAGACCTTGCTCTTTACCTTCTTGCAGACCTTGTTCTTTACCTTCTTGCAGGCCTAACTCTTTACCATCATTATAACCTGCTTGATGACCTTCTTTTTTCCCTTGTTCAAAACCTTCTTGATAAGCAGATTCGCGGATTTGCTCGATTTCTTGGGCCGTAGGAGGCAAGACATCTTCTTCCACCTCCGGAGGTTCATATTTCCAGGTTGACTGTCGATTAAATACGTTGGTTTTGCTGGGATTGGCATCAAATGTTTCTTCTAAGACAGGCAATTCCCAAGCGGCAATGTCGTCATCACTTAAGTCTTTATCACTGTTATCTTTTTCAGTCACATTTTTATCCGTCACAAAAAAGCTCGTTTAATAATAGGTGCCATTATAGGAATTCTTCCCCGCCGCCACCGCCAAGCATAATTTCTCCGGAATCAGCCAATCTTCTGGCCACCGATAAAATTTCTTTTTGCGCTGTCTCTACTTCACTAATACGAACAGGACCAAGCGCTTCTAAATCATCAATCAGCATTTCTGCAGCTCGTTTGGACATATTCTTAGTGATTTTATTTTTCAGTTCTTCATCGGCGCCTTTAATCGCTTTGAGCAATGAATCTTGTTGCACTTCACGCAGTATTGCCTGAATTGCACGATCATCCACATCAGCTAAGTTATCAAAGACAAACATTAAGTCTTGGATTTGCTGACTCATTTCCTCATCTTGCTCGCGTATTGCGTCCATCAACTGACCTTCGATATTGGTATCAAGGTAATTCATGATATCTGCTGCAGATTTCAAGCCGCCCATTTTAGCCGCTTGCGTACCCGCTTGACCGGCAAATTGTTTTTCCATAATTTCATTTAATTCTTGCAAGGCTGCTGGTTGCACTTCTTCAAGATTGGCCACCCGCATCATCAGATCTAAACGTACTTTTTCTGGGAATTGCGACAATATCTCTGCGGATTGTTCCGCATCTAAGTAAGACATGACGATGGTTTGAATTTGAGGATGTTCATTTCGGATGATACTGGCAACTTGCTTAGAATCCATCCACTTAAGGGAGTCGAGACCTTTCGCGCCACTTCCCATCAGAATCTGATCAATAAGATTAGCCGCTTTATCTTCACCTAGCGCAGCAGTCAACGCACGTTTCACAAAGTCTTGGCTTTGGAAACCGATAGTGCTGTAATTTTGAATCTCTTCGATAAAATGTTTATGCACGGCCGTGATTTTAGGCTGCGTCATATCATCGATTTGCGCCATTGCTTGACCCAAACGCTGTACTTGTTTGGGCTCTAAATGTTTAAGAATTTGTGCGGCATCCTCTTCTGATAAACTCAAAAGTAAAATTGCAGCTTTATCTACACCTTCTAATTTTCCAACGTCATATCCGCTGGATTCAGTCAACTCTTCATCAGGCATGTTCAATCCTACTCATCTTGCATCAACCAGCCTTTTACTACCTGAGCTGATAATTCCGGTTCATTGGCAACTAAGGCGCGAACCGCTTTTAATACGTCTTCATCTTTGTGTAAATCAGGCAACATCAAAGAACCGTCTGCAGCAAAACCAACCTGCCCCTCATCAAATTCCTGAGATAACATACTAATGGTTTCATCACCTAAGTCTAGCGCGCTATCAACATCAAAGTCTTCGCTTTCAGTGGTGTCTTGAGGATTAATTAAACGACTTAACATCGGTCTAACTAAGGCAAATATCAAGACGATGATAATTAGCGCTCCGGCAGCTACTTTTACCGTTTGCGCAAACCATTCCTCTTTGTAATAAGGAACCTCAACTGGCACATAATCGTCGTCTCTACTAAAGGGGATACTCACCACTTCCAACGAATCACCACGGGTAACATCAAATCCAATTCCACCTTGTAATAAACGGCGAATATTAAGTAATTCCTGTTGTGCTCTAGGTGAGATTGACTCAGTGCCATCTTCTGCCACTTCAGTAATATAATCCACTGCAACCGAAACACTCAATCGTTTAATAAAGCCAGTCTGCTGCTTGGTATGACTAATTGTAGTATCTAACTCGTAATTTCGCGTTTCTTCCTTAGAATTTCTACCCGGTAATGTCGTTTGCGAATTACTACCAGTGGCATTTTCAGGAATTGTCGAATCTAAAGGCGGTTGGTTCGTTAATGCTCCAGGTATACCTGCGATTGCTCCGCCTATGCTGTTCTCTTCCACCAGCATTTCACTGCGTATTGCCGGCAAATCTGGGTTATATCGGCGCTGGGTCTGTTCAACAGCGGTGAAGTCCATGGTTACGTCAGCTTGCGCTGTGTAATTTCCTAAGCCCAATACTGGGATCAAGATAGAATCGATTTTTTCTAAATAGGCATTCTCGCGCTGTTTCTCTAACTCATATTCTTTTCTTGAGCGCGCAGATGCTGCATCTTGAGAACCGGAGTTGAGTAATCGGCCATTACTATCTGTGACCGTAACTCGGCTTGGTTCCATACCTTGAACGGCTGAACCAACAATATCAATAATCGCGTCGACTTCTTCATTTGATAAACTAGAGCCTCGCCCAGAGGTAACAACAACAGTTGCACTGGCTTTTTTCTCACGTCGCGCAAAAACGTTTTCAACCGGTAAAGCTAGTAACACTTTTGCCCGTTTAACCCCATTTATTTCCTCAATGGTTCGCGCTATTTGTTGTTCTCTGGCGTGTTTTAAACGTTCTTTTTCAACCCGTTGTGAAACCCCAAATCCCATGTCTTGCATGATAATGTCTGCACCAGAGTTTTCAGAAGAAGAAGAAAGCCCCTGACGAGTCATATTTAGTTTTATATTTTTGTAATCGCTTTCTAAAACTTTAACGACATTACCCTCAAGAATATAATCTGGATAATTTTGATCAAGATAATCAAGGGTCTCGATAAGCTCTTGGGTGTCCATTTTGCCCAATGGGCGGTAAGTAGGTTCTTGCGCCCAAATGACAATAAAAATAGCAATGGCGATACAAATTACCAGAGCAATCACTATGGTTACTTGGCGCATTAAATCTACGCTACCTAATGCGTCCATGAAACCAGATTTATGCTCTAGTTCTGTGGAGTCTGAATAATTATCATTGTCACTAAGTGCAAGCTCAGTGCTAGTTGCCTCGGCCACGAGTTATCCTCTTGCTATGTTAAACTGGCATGTTCATGATTTGCTTGTAAGCTTCTAGCACTTTGTTTCGTACTTGTACTGTAGCTTCAAAAGCAATACTGGATTTTTCTTTAGTCAACATGACGTCAGCTAAACTCATATTCGGATCCCCCATCTCAAATGCCTCTTGTTTGCCTTTGGCATCGAGTTGCATATCATTAACTGTGTTAATAGCCTGACCTAGCATCTCGGCAAAATTATGGGAGGAAGGATTGGTGCCAGGAAGCTGGGCAACATCCATTTGTGCATTTGACGCCATTGCCTGCATTTCTTGATATAAAGATTGTGCTTTGATTTCCATGTGTCGCTCCAGTGGTATAATCAATAGGCTTTGCGAGAGTCAAAAAAATGCGGCAAAGCGATAGTTTTTTAAACGTATAGCATAACTAAGCAATCTCAATGCCAACCTTTATTTACAATAAATATCAATGAGTTACAAATTTTGTCATTTTATTGACGGAGCCACTTGCTTTAAGTGTGATGGGGGTAGGATGGAAGTCATGCGGAATTCCCCCCGTAAAAACCATAAAAAATAGCCGTTGGAGAAACGGCTATTGTGAAAACGTGGGATAATTAAGCGGGTAGCTCTATTCCTACCTCGCGCATACGCGCCAATTTATATCGCAAGGTTCTGGGACTAATACCCAATCTTTCAGCTACATCTTTACGACGACCGTTGCAGGATTGCAAAGTGTCTAAAATGATTTGGTGTTCTTGATGACGCAGTTCACTACCTAATTTACTATCATCAACTTCATTTTGACTTGATTGGTCACTAACAAGTGTCTGGCCTGTCTCGATTTCAATCATCAAGTCATTAGCATCAATTGTTTCTCCATCGGATAAGATAAGTGCGCGCTGAATTACGTTCTCTAATTCTCTCACGTTGCCAGGCCATGCATGCTGCATCAACTTACTTCGCGCAGAAGCGGTTAAACTAGGAGCAGCCTGTTTACCATTATAGTGTCGTTCTATCATGTGCTCGGCCAAAGGCACTATGTCCCCTGCTCGCTTATCCAACGGGTGCCACATCAATGGAAAAACATTTAATCGATAGTACAAATCTTCTCTAAATTTTCCGTCACTAACCACTTGTTTTAAATCGCGGTTACTAGTGGCAATTACGCGTACATCCAATGCAATGGTTTTACGGCCACCTAGTCTCTCAACTTCTTTTTCCTGCAATACACGCAATAGCTTCGCTTGTAGTGCTAAATCCATTTCGGTGATTTCATCTAATAAAATACTACCACCTTGGGCCAGTTCAAACTTACCTGGCGAGGCTTGAAATGCGCCGGTAAAGGCACCTTTTTCATAACCAAATAAAGTCGCTTCCAACATATTCTCTGGTATCGCAGCACAATTAATTGCTACAAACGGCTGGTCTTTGCGACTAGATTGATCATGGATATAACGGGCCAATACTTCCTTACCTGATCCACTCGGTCCCAATACCATTACAGTGGCATCAGAGGTAGCGACTTTCTTAGCAAGATTAAGCAAGTTAATACTTAGTGGATCAGCAGCAATAGGATCGCGAGACTCCACCTGCTGAGCAGGTGCATATCGCCCAACCAAATTTAGCAACACTTCAGGACTAAATGGTTTTGATAAATAATCGGTAGCGCCATCACGCATGGCTTGAACCGCATCATCAATAGTGGCGTACGCTGTCATAAGCAAAGTAGGTAAACTGGGAAACTTGTTTTTAATACTGCGCAGTAATGAAAGACCACTCATCTCACCCATTTGAATATCGCTAACCACTAAGTCAACTTTATGTGAGCTGAGTTTGACCATCGCTTGTTCAGCCGAGTTTGCCTCTATCACTTCATAACCGCCAAGTAATAAGGTGTCGACTAATGCCTCTCTTAACCCGGCATCATCTTCTACAATTAATATGCTGGTTTGACTCACGATTTCTCTCCCAAAGCCTGTTTAGTTGTCTGGCTTGATTTAATGGTTGGAAGCATGAGACTAAAACATGCTCCTGCGCCTGGCATATTTGAAACAGTCACCGAACCACCGTGGGATTTAGCCACTGTGGCAACTACCGAAAGTCCCAAACCTGTACCATGGCTTTTTGACGTATAAAAAGGTTCAAAAACTCGATTTAGACTTTGTGGATTTATGCCGGGGCCGTTATCTTGGATTTGTAAACTCACTTGCTGACTATCGCTCAAACAGCTAATAGTTATCTGGCAATCTTCAGGCTGCTCTTGAATCGCATTGTGTACAATATTTTGTAGCGCACCTATAAGTGCGGGCTTGTTACCTAAAATTGTTAATTGTGGATCGATATCTTTCACGCTCAACTGTGCGTTTGCTTGCTGAACCATGTTTTCTGATGAAACCAATAATTCAGACATCAATTCTGCTACAGAGATGTTTTGAACGACTTGCTCTTCGCCACTTTTAGCAAACAACAACATGTCATTTACCTGACCTTCTAAGTCTTTCAACCTGAGCATTAACTTTTCACTAAAACGCTCTCGCGCACTATCACTAAGTTGGTTACTTGCTAAATTAGAAGCGTATAAAATGGCTGCCGACAGAGGTGTACGTATTTGATGCACGATCGAAGCCACGGTTTTGCCCAACGAAGATAAGCGTTGCATATGGCTAATGCGCTGCTGCAACTGTCTGGTTTCAGTCAAATCGGTTAAAACTATGAGCTGTCCAGGTTCGGCTGTTAATGGCGTGATTGATAATTTAACCTTTCTACCATCATGTAATGAGACTTCATGACCATCGTCGGCTTGAGGTTTAAACGACCGGGCAATAATTTTTCGCCAAGCTTGCCCTTCTAAAGGCTCTCCTAACAACGCTTTGGCTAAGGCATTAGCTTGTTTTACCTGACCTTGTCCATTAATTACGACAACGCCAGCCGGCATTACCTGTAAAAGGTGTTCAAGCCGAGTGGCTTGGCTTTTCAACTGTTCGAATTCTTGTTTCGACACTTCAGTAGTAGATAAATTCAGCGGTTGAGGTGCAGCTAAACAAGGGTCAAGCTCACGTGAATGAGACGATGATGTACTGCGAACTTGGTTTTGGTCGTCTTCATACGATATGTTGAATACACTGCTTAGCGCCATAATGTCCTCACGTCAAAAATATTACATATAGTGAGTATTTAGCATATCGCATGCCAATTATTTTACTCTTAATATCAACGAGTTAAATGATTTTAGAAGAAATATTAAACGTCAACAAAATGACGGGAGGGAGTTTTATCAAAAAATAGCGCAATTAATGTATCAATTAAAACATCGCGTTAGTCGCGAACAATTCCGTATTTACGCATTTTCTCAACCAGAGTTGTACGGCGCATCCCCAAGACTTCAGCGGCTCTTGCAACAACACCATCTTGCTGATCAAGCGCTTGATTTATCATACTGATTTCCAATTCAGATAAATATTCTTTGAGGTTCATACCATCTGATGGCAAAGCTGAGTTGGTATGTAACTCACCATTTTGAACTTGTTCGCTATTATCATCGGAATCAACCAATTCATCATCGCTGTCATTCGTATCGTTAAATAATGCGATTATAGCTTCACGTTCTAACAACTCTTCAGGGTAGTCAGGTTCGAAGTTATCACCATCTGTATACTGATATTTCGTTGGTAAATCGGTGACATCAACCACTTGATTGGGGAACAAAATGAGCAGTCTTTCCACTAAATTGGAAAGCTCACGGACGTTTCCAGGCCAAAGGTGCTCTACCAGTGAATTGATTGCACTTTCGGTAAAACGCAGTGATTTCTCATTTTCTTGTTCCAATCGCGAGACCAGTTCTTGCAACAATAATGGAATATCTTCTTTGCGCTCTCTTAATGCCGGGCTTTCGATAGGGAAAACATTTAAACGATAATATAAATCTTCACGAAAAGAGCCTTCAGCGATCATCGTTTCTAGCTCTCGGTGGGTAGCAGCAACAATGCGAACATCACATTTTATGGGTTTATTTCCCCCTACTCGTTCATATTGTCGTTCTTGCAAAACACGTAACAATTTAACTTGCATTTGCAAAGGCATATCACCAATTTCATCTAAAAATAAAGTGCCACCTTCGGCAAGTTCAAAACGACCTTTGCGAGAGTTGATAGCGCCAGTGAACGCGCCTTTTTCATGGCCAAACAACTCACTTTCTAAAAGTTCAGCAGGAATCGCTCCGCAATTGACAGGTATAAAAGGCCCATTATTTCTATTCGACATAAAATGTAGATTACGGGCGATAACTTCTTTGCCAGTTCCGGATTCACCTAACACCAGCACATTCGCATCAGAGCTTGATACTTGCTCGATTAAGTGACGTACATTTTGAATTTCATCACTTTTGCCAACCAAGCTGCGAAATAATTTAGTTTTACTTGTATTTGCGGTCTTTGCAGGTCTTTTGCGCAAGTATTCCTGACAACGATGTAACATCTGAGTCAAAACGGGATATGTTACGGGTTCAACTAACTGTCCGACGATATTAGCTCGGAACTCTGCATCACCATCAACGGCTGAATTGCCAATAACAATGAAGGGCTGGGCTGGAAATTTACTGACTACGTCATCAGTAAGTTCTGGCGACTCAAAGTCGATGATGACAGCTTCAAAACTGTCTTGTTTTTTCAACGAAGAGATAGCTTGGGAAAACGGTACAATCGCACAATGCTCGCCTAAGAAAGACAAGATAGTTTTGAGATTATTGGCGCGCGTCATTTGCTCGCTGATAATCAGAATAGTGCTCATCCTTTCCCCAACTTTGTTATTTTTATTGTTTTTATTCAAGCGCGTGTTAATTCCAAGTAAATGTTTGCCAAGCTTTTCTATTCAAAATAGGCATCCGAAGATAACTATATTGAACATTCTGTCTAATCAAAGATTAGCGTATATTTTTACTCGTGTCAGCAAAGCATAAAATGAAACTTAAACACACTTATAAATGTTCACTTGATTTTAAACATTCGTTGTCGGATAGCAACAATCAATTTTTATGTTTATGAATAAAATCAGTTAATTGAACAAAATAAAAGCAGCCTAAGCTGCTTTAATGTGGTTATTGCGGTTTTCAAATAAACAAAACCATTTTTACCTGAATTAACTCAAAAGAGACAACACCTGACCTTGTTGCTGATTAGCTTGAGATTGCACAGATAACGAGGCCTGACTTTGAATTCCAGTGGCAATACTATCTGCTGTCGCTTGGGCATAATCGGTATCTTGAAGTCGACTTCTAGCAGCTGAAACGTTGACATCGGCTTGGCTTAAGTTTCGAGCCGCACTTGCAAATTGATTTTGCGTCGCACCTAAATCCGCTCTAGCACCACCAACAAACTCCAATGCATTATCCGCAATTTCTAAAGCCTCTTCAGCTCCAGCAGACGTGGATACATCGATATTCAATACATCATCAAGTTGTGCGGCAACATCTTGAGTTCCAACACCAATACGTTGGCCTGAATTAGCCCCCACTTGAAAATCAATATTACCTTCTTCTGACAACAAAGGCTTTCCACCAAAATTGGTTTGCTCAATGGTTTGGGTTATGTTGCTTTGTAATTGAGAAATTTCGGATTGCAGCGCTTCTCTATCTGAGTCACTCAAAATGCCATTACCAGCCTGAACAGACAATTCACGGATTCGATTTACATCAGTGTTAATCCCCGACAAGCCGCCTTCGGCAACTTGAGATAAGGAAACACCATCATAGGCATTGGAGATAGCTTGTCGATTCCCCTCTACTTGAGTGGTTAATCGATCAATAATCTGTTGCGCAGCAGAATCATCGGCAGCACTATTCACTCGCTTACCGGAAGCCAGCTTTTCAAACAAGGTTTCTTGTTTCTGCTGTAACTGCTGTAAAATTGATGAATTGTTGCTTGAATCAATATTAATCATAAATTTATCCTCTAACACCTCCCCTTGAGGATAGCAAAATATTGCCGATAAAGTAAGCAAGTGGCGACACAAAGGACCTGAACTAGGTATCGTTTTTCATAACTATGTATATTTATTCATCTTATTGTTTAGCAAAATAATACGAAACCAAGAAACACGATTGACTCGGATACCTATCAACGGTCACAATCATTTTAGTACATAAAAAGAAAATAAAATTATCGATATAACAATGCTAAATAACACTTTAGACTCGTTGTTAGGTTTGAATGAGTTAACTTCTGGCGCAAACAAATAAGAAATCATGCTTAAAAATATACGACTACACATTGAAAAAGATGAAGAAAAACAGGAAAAATTAGATCAGAAGCTAGCTGCAACTATTGTAGACATGCAGCATAAAAATATTAATAGCTTTACCCGTAATATTCCCTCTTTAGTGCCGACACTTAAATCTACGTCTTTGCAAAATCATTCATTGTTTAGCAATAAGTATGGTGAAATAAATATCGTCGATTACGGTATTGGACGGACATTGTATGGTTTTCATCCTTTAGATGAGGTGACGCAACAAGTTCAGCGCTTTGAACAACATAGTCCGAAAATAACCTTATCTGAGATCAGTACAGAGACATCCAAAACGGAAGAATCAACGTCATGCTCTCTTGACTTCCAAGAACTTGACGCATACCAAATTAGACAAAAACAGCCATCGTTACCTGAAGAGATAGAATGCCTAGTGGTATTAGGTTGTGGTTTAGGTTTGCACTTAGAACAGTTATTACGTCAGCATCGAATTAAATACCTCATCGTTTATGAACCGCAAATCCAGTACTTTCAATGCTCGACCTTGGCAATAGATTGGTCTGAAATATTCGCATTGGCGAAAAGTAATGGTACAGGTATTTTCCTACAAATTGAAAAAGACGGTCGTAATATTGTTGAAGATATTCAACAAATACAAGAACATGAAGGCATCACCGAATTCCGTATTTTCAAACACTATAATCACCCTATTTTCGACGCTATTTTCAAAGAATTATCACATCGGCCTTGGGCAGACATCAAAAAGAATGGATTTAAAGTCAGTACCACAGAAAACTATTTGACCTATGTACCTAGTTGGACACCGGAAATCGATCTTCAGCAATGTAAATCTGTGTCTGAGAGCCAATCAAGATTCAAGCAAAACTTAAAGGCTTTCGAGAAATATTATCCAGCAATCTATAAACAGTTTAAATCCTATACCCCACAAAATTGGCTACCCATTGATAACCAAGATGATGAAATTAACTTATTAAATAAGGAAAATCTCACAACCTGGTATGGTGAATCACCGGTTCAAGATTGTGAATTAAACTTCAAAAACTTCTATTCCCAACCCAATAAAGACGGTTTGGTTTTAGGCTATACGGGTACAAAGTTAGCCCACTACGAACACTATAAATTTGTAAAGAAAACCGAAGAGCTTTTAAAAGAAGCCGAAGATGAAATTGGCGAATTACCCGAAACGGTTGCATCTATCATCATGTTTGGTTTGGGTGTGGGTTATCAGGTAGAGCGTTTGTTGGCAGATCATAAAGTAGAAAAGCTATTTATTTGTGAACCTAACTCAGATTTTTTCTATGCCTCATTATTTGCTATTGATTGGACCGCAATTTTCGAAAAAATTGAAAAAACAGATGCACGAATTTATCTTAACATTGGTGATGACGGTACGAATTTATTCAGGGATTTATTAACTCAATTCCACTCAATTGGCCCCTATATTCTTAACAATACTTATTTTTACCAAAGCTATTACAACTCATCATTAAACAGTGCCATTGCTCAATTACGCGAACAATTGCAAGTTGTTATCTCCATGGGCGAATATTTTGATCATGCATTTTATGGGATCGCGCATACCAAAGAAGGAATGCGACGAAAGATCCCCGTTTTAACTAAAAACCCTTCTGCAAAGTTGAGCTACGATGACAAAGAAGTTCCAATATTTATTGTTGGTAACGGACCATCTTTAGATAGCTCTATAGAGGCGATTAAAGAATGGCAAGACAAAGCAATAATTGTTAGTTGTGGCACTGCATTACAAGTGATGTACAAAAATGGAATTGTACCCGATTTCCACGCTGAAATAGAACAAAATAGAAGTACCTATGACTGGGCAACGTTGATTGGTAGTTTAGATTTTTTAAAAAAGATCACGTTGATATCGTGCAATGGAGTTCATCCAGATACTTGCGATTTATATAAAGATGTTTTGATCGCCTTTAAAGAAGGTGAATCATCTACGGTTTCTGCATTACACGTACTCGGAGAAAAGCACTTCGAAGTGCTTAAACATGCCTTTCCCACGGTAAGTAATTTTGTATGTAATATTATCAATTCATTGGGCTTTACCAGTGTCTATTTTATGGGCGTAGACTTAGGTTTTGTAGATGTAAAACATCACCATTCAAAAGATTCAGGTTACTACTTAGAAGACGGAGAAGAAACCTATGACTATGCAGAAAAAAACAACACATCTATAGTAGTTCCAGGGAATTTTAGAGCGACCGTTAACACTAAACATGAATTCAAAGTATCACGTCAAATCATCGAACAAGTCACCGCAATAAAGTCCCAGTACCAAACATTTTATAATTGTAGTGATGGCGCTAAAATTCACAACACCACTCCACTGCATATAGAAGAGTTGCTTATAATCGCAACTGAAGAGCAAAAACAAACAGCTCTCAAACACATACGAGAAAAAGCATTCTCAACTGACCATATAGAAGGTTTTACTGAAAAGTTCGAAAGTACTTTTTTACAATCTAATCTGATTAGAGAAATCACCGCGATGGAAAAACTTCTCAGTCAAGAAATGGACACACAAGAACAAGTAAACCAGATAATCGCACAGCAAAAAGCCATGTTATTCCACTCTTACCGTAGTGGAAAATCCTTGTTATTTTATTATCTGTACGGCACTGTCAATTATGCCAACGCATTGCTTTTGAAACTATCATTAAGTTACTCGAATAAAAATCAACTTTCGGACAGTGTAGACAAGTGTATGCAAGAGTGGCGGAAAACCATAAATGGAATAAAGACTCATGTTAGTTCGGATATTGTAGAGTTTGATACATCAGAATACAGAAAAACACATCGTGAAAACTTGCTGTTTTCACATCAAATAAAGCAGAACAAACTATTAGTCGTAACAAACTCATCTGTATTTTCCGGTGCAGTTAAAAGGAACGTAATAAATAATTATCCCGAACTCAAATCTTTAACAATTTGCAATAATGAAAATATAAATGAATTTAAAAACGAACAGTTTGACTACGTAATTTACTATACAGAAGAAAGGCTAAAGCAAAACAAATTCAATACCAGTTTTAGTGCCTATAAAATTTTAGGGGGGAAAAGTACAATAGCACTTATCAATTGTGGTTATGAAGAATCCTTTGAATTAGTAACTCGTAGTGACAAAGTCACTCTACTACCAACATTAATCAACCCCAACAGTGAAAGTTCATCAGTTCTTTCAAACTTACTCTATTTGGCTAAAGTTACATTGCGTGCTTGTTTGGAAAAGCACCACGCGCATGTAATTTATCCGCGGTATATAATTCCCGAAAAAGGAACTTCCCCTGAAGATCTAAATATTAAATCACGATATCCTAGTACACTTAATTACTACCTTTTTGACTTTCCGCTATATACTGTCGCCTATAAGGATACATATATACCAAGATTAGCGACCTGTAATACAGGAACTAGGGGAACTTATTTAAAAAATTTCCAAATTAATGAGGATTTATTAACAAAACGAGTTACAGCTGAACTTTTCAACAATCTTAAAGGCAACTACCTAAGAAATGACCCAAATTTATATAACGACACCATTTACTCTAAAAGTGAACTCATTGTTTTGAATAAAGAAATTCCGTCTCAAAAATAATGAGCGCTATCTTCATACTAGTTTCAACGCAGTTTTGATTAGTTCAATAACTTGTCGCTGCTGCTGCTTCTTCAAGTTAGGATAGATTGGTAAGCACAAAATACGTTTCGAAACGTCGTCTGCAACAAGACATTTATTGTTATTTAATAAAAAATTAATTTGGTCAAGGCTAGGATAAAAATATCTGCGAGGAAAAATATCGAAATTATTTAAAGTATTTTTAACTGCAAGCAATTCCTGTTCATTAGAAAACAGCACTGGTACGTATGCACAATTGTTTGTCGCATTTTCATTCCATTTCTGGAATTTCAAATAGTCTGATAAGTGAATTTTATATTGTTGCCATATTTGCGCTCTGTTTTTTTTAATAGTATCAATATCATCTAAAACAGACAGCCCCATCGCAGCGGATAATTCATGCATTTTTGCATTGATCCCGCATAACGCTATATTTTCCTCATCTACAATGCCACATTTTATCATCAAACGAATTTTTTTAGCCAAGGAACTGTCATTAGTAACAAGAGCGCCCCCTTCAATCGTATGAAATAATTTAGTTGCATGAAAACTTATAGTACTAATATCCCCCTGCGAGAGAATACTTTTCCCATGGTAATCTACTCCGAAAGCATGAGACGCATCATATACGATTTTCAAATTATGTTTACTTGCGATTTCGTTCAAGCGCTCAACATTGCAAGGATTGCCGAAAACGTGAACAGGTACCAAAGCACTAGTTTTTGGTGTGATTTTAGACGTCACATTATCAACATCTATATTTAAAGTTAACGGATCAATATCTGCAAAAACGGGCTTACAATTTTGCCATGCTAGGCTACTACTTGTGGCGATAAAACTAAAAGGAGTGGTTATAACCTCACCGGTCACGTCTAACGCTCTATAAGCGATTTGTAATGCTAATGTTCCATTACTTACGAGTATGAGATGTTTTACACCTAAATAAGTTTGCAGTCTCTCTTCGAGCAAACGTACAAGTGGGCCATTATTTGTCAAATGTCCTGATTTATAAACTTGATCTATATATGAATCTAAGCGCTCTCGATCAGGTAGCCAAGGACGAGTTACTGTAATCATTTTAACACCTTTGTACAATTATTCGAGCAAGCAGCAGAACAACATATTACTTTTGTGGAAATTATAGAATTAAAATCAAACTTCTATGTACGAAAAATCATAACCAAATGATTCATATTTTGACCGTAAATCAAACTTTTTGAAAAAATAATTAAATGTATCCTTTTGCCAAGGCTCAAATGAATTATACCGTTCTCTAGACGTTATTTTCTTGCTATCTTTTTTATGTCGATTAATTTCACCTTCGCCGAACACTTTATCCAAATAATCCACTGAGGTTAAAGCTGAATTATCAGTGAGCTTAGATAACATTTGTTTAAAACTCTCACGTTCTTGTGTAATTGACTCCATTGTGAATGTTCCAATGAAGTCAATATTTGTTTTATTCCTATCAATTAATTCATAAGCATCACAGTCTTTTTTAATACTACTTAATATTGCACAAGCACCTATAAAAGCCAGATATTTATATTCCCCTATATTTATCTGATACTTTTCAATCAAGCTATAAGTAAAATTTTTACCTTCAGAAATAATCTTATCTAAGGTCCAATACAATTCATTGATGTCAAATAGGAATAAATCTTGTAATTGACCATACCCGCTCCACACTAAATCTACAGGATTCCTTACGAGGTTAGCTATTTTAAAATTTCTAGATGGCGGACCGTATTTACGATATAAAATGGGTATATCACGAAGCCTAAGCAAATGAACAGAACCATAATAATCAGAGTTACCCAGGCTCTCTATATATTGATAAAAACCATCCAATGAAGATTCTTGGCGATTTAAATACCCCTCATGAAAGTTACTTAAATTTTTTATGAAGTTATCACGATTATGTATCTGAGCGTCATTAGCTAGTGCATTCCTAGCACTATGTGTACATAGTATTTTTTCATTTAAATTAAGTGAATGAGCAACCCAATTACTTGCGCTCCAGCCAT
Source organism: Aliiglaciecola lipolytica (assembly GCF_018860635.1). Taxonomy (GTDB): domain Bacteria; phylum Pseudomonadota; class Gammaproteobacteria; order Enterobacterales; family Alteromonadaceae; genus Aliiglaciecola; species Aliiglaciecola lipolytica_A. The sequence continues at coordinate 366,904 of NZ_JAHKPT010000021.1, read as the reverse complement.
GAGAGGTAACTATAAAGTGTTTACTCATTTGTAAATTCAAACCTATTTGTAGAGTTGTTTTGTGAATTGAGACCGATCGACAGTTCTAATATAAGCACTTGGATACCCTCTTTTAATAAAAGTTTTTTCATCGCTGTTATCATAACGAGTACTGCATGCTAGCCTTAACCTACCATCACCTTTTTGTGAACTTCTGTGAATTGTAAAGTTAGATAAAAAAACAACGTCACCAACGCTGCATTCTACAGGCAAAAAATCCGATTCAGAATAGTACTCCTGCTTAATCTCCCATGTTGAATTTTCATTTTCTAATGTGGGATAAACCCCTTTTAAATGACTGCCTGGAATAATTTCCAAAGGGTAACGATGTACATCAATATCGACAAGAGGTACCCAAACGACAAAACCATCTAAACTACCATTTACAGAAGGGAAATCTTGATGAGCACTTAAACCAAAATATCCATTTGGTATTCGCAGTGATTCTGCTTGAATGAGTACAACTTGCCCTCCAGGGATAACAATGTCCTGTATTAAAAAGTTTTTATTTACGTAATTCTGTATTATTGGATGGTGAAGTAAATTATAAACACTCATTTTTCGCCAAAGGCTTGCTGCTGTTTTCTTATATTGTTCGATATCCATTTTATGGAGTAATTGCATTGATTCAAAAACGTCTGCAGGTGGCTCTATATTGAATAACGTAATTTGGTTATCAAAGTGTTTTTTAATATTGTCAACAGTTTCAAAAATAATAGATTTATCTAAAATATTTTTAGCAAGATAATAGCCATTGGATTTAAATTCTGAGAAAACTTGTGACATATGGTTCACCGCCTGAAAACGTAATTGAAAAGCCCCTGATAATTCTGCACTTGTGTCTTAGTCTGAATTTTGAAGCCGCTATCAGTAAGTTTTTGAATAATTGACAATGTGTTATTGTTATTTGTTTCTAATTCAATGAATACAGTCTCAAGTGCTTTCGATGACAAGACCATTTCTGCACCATTTAGGACCTGCGTTTCACTCCCATCTACATCTATCTTAATATGATTCGGAATTGGTAAATTAAATAAACGTATAAAGTCATCTAAAGAATATGCAATTACATTTTGCACAAAATCTGGTGAAAACAATTGAGTATCTCCTACTTTAAGCGGCTGCCCCAAAATTTTCATGTGTCCACCAGCTTCGTATTTTGAAATAAACATATTATTTAAACTGGTGCTATCTCCCAAAGCTATATTGAAACACTTAATAGGGTTAAGAACATTTTTATTTAAATATGCGTTTCCGCTTAACAAAGAAAAGTTTTGCACTTCAGGTTCAAAAGAAAAAACACTCAACCCACACTGTGCTGCATATATTGAAAATAATCCATTGCTAGCTCCAACATCATAGAATATGGATCCGGCTTTATGTGAATCGATATAATCAAGCATTTCAGGCTCAATATACTCAATTCCAACTGCCTGCCACAATGTACGCCTAGATTTTGTAAGATATTGGCAAGTTTGTCGGCGTACTTTTACTTTCGTATATACCTCGTTATACTTTTCAGCCTCGTCGACAAGCTTTAGTTTATTGTCAGGAACAAGTTGCTCTAACGGAACAAAATCAACCATAATTATTCAGCTCTCTTTAACACTTGAATTTCATAATAATTCAGCATAACCAAACCCCGATTGCCCAAATCCATTTCCATTATAAAACATTAAACGTTTATCTCTAACATCTATAACATGAGGATAACAAATCATGACATCGTCCCATCCACTTGAACTGATATCAATCCCACTCGAACTATCCATTCGCTGGAAATGCATTCCATCTAAGGATTCGGCATATCCAATTCGGTAACTATTTTTAGGATCAACCCGATAGTCACTGAAATTTCGATAGGAGTACCACATACAGTATTTTCCGGCTTTTTTAATTACACTAGCTTTGACAATACCCGCTTCATTTGAATCGGCATAATCTATCGAAATGATCCCCTCTCTTTTCCAATCGATACCGTCATTAGATTCTGCATATTTTATATGATAACGAGGTTCCATCTTCCCATTTACACGCCTCCATTCAGTGCAAGAAAGGTACCAATTGCGCCAAACATTATTGTCATCAATTAATACACATGTACTTCCCGAGTAATGTGGTTCTTTATAGTCTCTATCCCACAGAGGCCCTTCCGAAAACTTTTTAAATGTATTTCCATCATCTTCACTAATCGCTAGACCGACAGCATTATGGTACGGAATAGTATTTCTTACATTCCACCCAATATAATAGAGATACTTTTTACCATTAGAATTAACAACACAAGAGGGCATAACCCCACAGTCATCAAAAGTTCCATTTTCACCTAAATCAAGAATAGGCGATTGATTTTTATATATTATTTCCTGGGGATTAAAGGCTGACACGTCCAAATAATCAGGCAAACTGCGCCCTAATGAATCTCGAGTTGAAAAGTAGATTCGGATTTTATCCTGCTCGGCAATAAATTCGGCTACGGGTACCTGTGCATGGCTGCAACTCCACTTCTTTTCACCTGAAGGTTTATAAATTAATCCTTTTTTTTTCCATAACATTATATTCCAACCTCATTAATATACTTCATGGCTAGGTTTAGGACCTTTGCGAGCGGGATTACCAATGTAGACCCCCCAAGCTTCAGTATCTTTAGTAATAGAAGCTGACATTGCAACTAAAGTGCCTTCGGCTAAATTTAAATAGTCTCTAATAGTCGCATTAACACCCAAAAAACAATATGGCTTTACTTTACAATGCCCTGACATAACAACATGTGAAGTAAAAAACACATTGTCCATGACTTCACCATGATGACCGATATGATTACCACTCCATAGAACCACATTATTGCCGATACTAGTAAAAGGCTGGATTGTGTTGTCTTCCAATATAAAACAATTGTCACCAATACGTGTTTCTGGAAATACAGTGGCTTTCGAACTGATATAAGATATGAATTGATATCCCTTCTTTTTACCTTCTAAGTAAATTTTTTCACGATTTCGATTCATATTTCTCCCTGTCATAGGAGCAAACAAGCCGTAATCAGAAGGCGGATAAACGTTTTCCAAATTCTCGAAAGGGACTATCGGTAAACCTTTGAACTGATTTTGTTCGATAAACTCTGAATGCAGAGTAAACGCCACCACCTCAAAATCTGAGTCGTGAGTTAAATAAAAGTGGGCTAATTCGGCCGTATCAAGAATTCCAAATATAACGACTTTTGAATGGCTCATAACTTATCCTAAGTTGGAGGTGAAAAATAGAAAGCAATTATCGCAATTGATAATTATCTAACATATTAAATACTTGCTCTTTATCACAATTCATTAGCACATCAATTATCGACAATCCAGCGACAAAATGTGGAGAACTTTGACTGTATTTAGGTAAAACAGATTGAAGAAATATCAGCTCGACACCTTGCGCGTCAAAGTAAGGTTTATCGTAAAGAGCTTCCCCTCCCTTAGGATTAATGTAAATTACTTCGCCTTCTTTTTTCGTAATATCAATTAAACGATCAGCTTTGTTCAAATGATTATTGCAATAATGTTGTTCAGATGACAGTTTAAAATCCTTTTCTATTCCTAGGTAATCAATGACCATTTTTATTGACTGAACAGCTAAGGTGCTAATACTTTGAGAATAATTAGTAAACTGCTCTTCAAGTAAAGGATAAACATCTTTAAAAAAAGGAGCTTTACTATATGCATGATATAAGGTTTTCAGTAATTTTTCGGTATCAGTGCAATCATGGTTCACTTTAATGTTGCAAATCTTCTTTTTATAGGTCGGTTTGACACAAGGAATAGTAAAAAGATATTCATTTTCACCTAATAAAATACGATTTCTATTAATCCAACCTCTTTTGATGAAATCAACATCATCATAAAAAATAAACTTATCAACAGCCATAATAAGCTGAAAATAGCCTACATAAGGAAATATGTAAGGTTGCATTATTGCGACAGTCATAAATATTATTTTCTTATTTATCTTACAAGGTTGATTGGGTGTAAAACTATTGAATTATTTTCTATTAATATCGTTCTAAAATATCTTTTATATACAAACAATGCTTCTCGCTGCATTTATCATTCCCTCAAATATCAACTAAGTTTAATTCATATAGTTTAAAAACTTGCTTTTTCAAAAACTGCTTTTGCCCAGTCAAAACATCATATTAAAAAACTCCTTACAAGCTAGAACCTAGTGCAAAAGCCGTTATTTTTTAAATTACTTTTGAACCTGTTCGACAGATTTTTATTTTCAGTTTGCTTGAAACTAAAATTCTGCAATCGCTGCAAAGTCACTTAGTCCCCAAATCCCCTCATTTAAAAGTAGGACTTAATCAATTGAATGAGCTTTTTAGTCCTAAAACTCATTTGTTGATTACTAAACATAGCAAGTGCTTTTTCAGCATTAGCATCTGCCTGCTTTTCAGTTACTTTAAATTCGACTACATTGGTAGCAGAGTCTAGATCAGAAATAGAATACAAGACGTATCCTCTGTTTTTGAAAAAACTAAATGCAGGACTGTTCTCATTAAGAAAAACGGTACAGCCTGTCAGTAACCCAATCCAAATATTCCCCATAGCTTGCTGTCTAATGTGATTCATTACCATGTACTTAGATCGTGCAATTAAATTAACGTATTGGCCAAACTCAAAAAACTCATCAATGATTTCAAAGTTATTAGCGAGCACGGATTCAGTTGCATCTTTAATTTCATTTTTGTAATTATCGAAACCATATGACATAGGAATATAATGCACGAGGCTTCTTAGAGATTTGTTTTTAGTAGCAATAGATAAATAATCTATGTGATTATTAGTAATCGTAGAACTATTTCCTAACCAAAGGCTATCTGTTTTAACTATACAATCTTTGGCTTTAACTACTTTTTTTATTGGATAATCAAATCCGTAGCGCCATTCGATATATTTAAGATGCTGAGTAAACGAGTGCTTAGCTTGAATTATTTCGAATTCCTCTTCAAAAACGGGGCAGAATAACTGAATTTTTTTAATAGCTTTTTTTTTGCTTTCAGAAACTGTATAACGACTGTCAGCAGTTGAACCTGCCAACCTTAAATCTAAATATAATTTTTTGGATTTATCTTCGAGTAAATCGGAAAAATCATCATAAACTAAATCTAGGTAGTCAAACCCCCAGCCTTTCCACATAATGATGGTAGAGCCGGGTTTAATAAGGTTTATTATTCTGGTATGTAAGGGAGTTAAGCAATGGACGATAAGGCAATCAAAACTCTCAAGTATTCTCGCTATAAATAGCGCCTCACTCGACTCAAAATTAATATACTGACTCAAACTCGAATTGCAGATTGGAATTTCTGCCATTTTTGCATCTTGCTTTTCGAGAAAAAAAGTATGCTCTTCTAATTTCACCCCATTGAACAAGTTAACAACATTGTCGATGTGTTTGTGATTAACGGCAAGATGTGCAATTCTCATTTTATTTTCTTATCTGGGTTAATTAAAGATAATTTTTATTGCAAATGAATATTCAAAAATATCTAACATACAATTAATTTCTTGTATTTTTTACAATGTAAATTTTTTCTTGGGCAATAAATCCAAATTTATTTTTTTTCTTAGGATATAAAGTCCTGCTAGATTTCCAATCGAAAACTTGAACATCAAAGCCAGCTTGCTTTAGTCTATCCCCATAGTCATTGCCATAGAGCCTCACATGGTCTTCCTGTCCAAATGCATGGAGTCGGCCTTCGTCAGTATCGATACTGAAGTCTTCATAGGTTTGTTCACTATTCAATGAAATAGGCACCTGAAGAATTGCAAGGCCAGACATACTTTTTAATACCCTTTTAAGTTCATTCAACGCTTTTTTATCATCAGGAATATGCTCTAATACATGATTCGCGATAATTAAATCAAAATGCTCATCTGGGAAAGGAATGTCGGTCATGTCAATTGTCATATCAACATTTTTTGCGTTTAAATCAGCTGTTATGTAGTGTGAAAATATACTCTTTAATTTACGACTTAATACTGTTTCTGGTGCAAAGTGAAGAACCTTTATATTGTCACTTAAAAGAGATGTCTGATGCTTTAAAAACATATAAATTAGTCTTTCTCTATCTAAACAACCGCAGATAAAACATCGCGCATTTTCTCTTCTACCACCGCCAACAACTTGCTTTTCATACATGACTGGCAAATCGAAGCCATAGGGCTTAAAGCTACCCATATAAAAATTACACATGGGACATTTATGTTTAAAACCACTCACTTCTTTCCAGCGTTTTAACCGCCTTATTAACCTCGCGAATTCCACTACTCTCCCTCAAAATGACTATTCTTTTTAGTATTAACTATGTTTATAAACAACTTATCGACCAATTTGTAAAATCAATTAATTTATATGCCCAGCTAAAAAATAAATTGAATTCATTATCTTTTAAAAAAGTGTATAACACGTCTAAAGTCAAAGGCGATTGCTTGCTTCAACAGATCAAATCCGAAATTGCGGCTATTTTTCAACCCTTCAATTCCAAATACATTCAAAAAAATTAATAGGCCTAGAAGCCCATTTCTCCAAGCTTGCCGACGAAACATCCCCATTAACAATTGTCTTACTTGTTCTTGATTGTATTTGGATTTAGGTAATGCTTGTAGAATCGTTTTTATGATGCATGCAGAGCGCTTCATGTAAGATAAATTGAAGTCAAGGTTTAACGTCTCTGCTGGGTACACCAACATTCTAGCAAGCACTTCTGTTTCAGCCTCACAATCAAAAACTTTCAATTGGGATTGAACGATCTCTAAACATCCTTGATTTTGACGATATTTTTGAGCGATGGTTTCCTGACCACTATGCTCACGGTAAACCATTAATGGTTCCTCTACTAAGCCGATTTCACCAAATTTTGACAATTCAACCCAGAATAAGTAATCACTTGCACCAGAAATCTCCGTTCTAAATCTAACTTTATTTTTGCGACAAATGTCTACCCGAAACATACTGCCTGGGTTTAAAATATGATTATAAAACAATAAGTATTCAGGGGATAAATATTGATGAGGAATTGCAACTAGCTTTTTTGATAGATTATTTTTCCTATAAAAGTGGCAGGTACAATTTACACATTCTGGATGGCTACTTAAAAATCCTAATTGTTGTTCAATGCGGCTCGGTACCGCGATATCGTCAGCATCCATCCATGCGGCGATGTCTGTTTCACACAGTTCAAGTAATTTGTTCCTACTTGCTATTATCCCCATATTTTTAATATTACGATGTATCTTGACCCTTTCATCTTTTACAGAAAACTGCTGGGCAATATCTAAAGTATTATCCGTAGAACCGTCATCTAAAACCAAAATAATCAAGTTCTGATAACTCTGTCTTAAAATAGATTGTAATGCTTCAGACAAGTATTTTTCAACATTAAAACATGGTATCAGAACAGAAATAGGAACAGGCATAGATTAATTTTCATCACAAATTAACAGAGCTAACTTATGTCCTTTTTACTTGTGTTTTTATTAATGTAAACAATCAAATTGAATTAATAATTGTTCTGCAGTATTTTTTTGTAAAGTAAAACAGTCTTCTCTACAAACCCCTCTTCAGAGAAGGACTCTAAGGCAACATTTCTGCCCGAAATGCTTTGTTTATTTAAATCCTCTATACTCAGGTTGGAAATAGCCCTATACAAATCTTCCCATCGTCCTGCTTTGACTAAACTTCCGTTGATACCATTTGTTATCATTTCGACGATTCCACCTGTCGCATAACCATATACAGGAGTGCCTGCGGCCAAAGATTCCAATACAACGAGTGGGAAGTTATCAGCTTTACTACAATTTAAAAATATATCGGCTGCATTGTAAAACTTATTTAACTGTTCTGGCTTGGTTATGTATCCAGAAAATGTACAATTAAGGCATTTAAAGTGTTGTCTGTCTTTTTTTGTAACTTTACCTACAACAATAATTTGAATATTAGAACCTAATCTATGTAGAATTTTTAAAGCGTCATCAGTACCTTTGTATGGACTATTAATTTGAAACGCAATAACTAAAATAGTTAACTTCTCTGGGTCTAACCCCAACGATATTTTCACTTCATTCTTATCCATTGGATAAAAGGTACTCGTATCAACACTGTTATTAATGACTGATATTTTTTTATGGCTTATGCCACTCAAGCAGGCTTGATTTTTTAAAAACTCAGAGGGCGAAACAAGATATAATTTTTTACTATGCAACCAACGTTTCAATTTTAGATGAGAACGTGTTAAGTCAAACTTTCCTTCTAGTGGCCAAATAGATTGTTGGGGACACTCGCCACAAGAAGACATGAAACGAACGCAACCTAGAGGGTATATACACCCTCCCGTAAATGGAGAATAGTCATGCATTGTCCATACAATGGGAAAGTGTCTAGACAGAAGTGCTATTGTTATAGGAGACAGCGCTGTAGTGATATCATGAATGTGAATGATGTCGATTTTTAAACGCTTTATTTCAGATTTGAGGTAGAAATATTCCAACGGGACACTTTCTTGAAAACCAAGAGTTTGGAATCTAAATTTAAGCCATTTAAAAAGCTTTTCATATGGACCAAATAAATTACTTTGATTGGCCTCATAACCATACTCAGTGTCCCTTCGAAAATGATGGCAAAAGTGGCCGTTTTGCTGCAGTAATCTAGCTAATGTCGTGGCCACTTTACTACCACCACCGCCTAAATTTACTGCTTTAGAGATAATAGCTACTCTCACTATAATTCCCCTACAAACTCAAAATTTGGAATTTTTCACACTTATATTTGGTGAATTGTTCGCGCAAGTTTTTGATGATCTCATCCTTGAACCTCATAGAGCAAACAACGATATTTTTACATTTTGATTTTACAGCCTGATCTACTGAGACTACGTCATAGCCAAGAAATTCATAACTGCCTGATATCTCGGCTTTTCTATCAATTACCAAATCAACATTAAGTGAATATTCTTTTATATAAGGGAGCAACTTTTCAAAAAACTCACCAGCACCATAAACACTAAAACTAGTCCATTCATGTTGGACAATTAACTCGAACAATTCGGCAACATCGTTATCGGTGTCCATTGACACTAAACCATGTTGTTTTTGCATGAATTTATTGGAAATAAGATTTAGAATAGCCTGTGGCCAATGAATATATGTTGCTTTCCATTTAGTATAGCGACTAAACTCAAGAAATGAATTTTCAACTCCAATCTTTTTCACTTCATCAATCTGATGCTCGGATATCACGGGATATTTGTCATTAGAACCAAAATTATCTTGATGATAAACTTTTGTATAGAGTAAGGACTCTTCAAGGGTTGGAAACTGAATAAAACGCAACAATAAAGCAATGCTATCTGATGAATCAATGAAACCAAATCCTAACTCATAGTGATGCTGAAAGTATTGTTTGACCCCTGACAAAAATGCTTTGGTAATGCCTGAATTCAAAACTAGTTTTTCTTCTAATATAGGCGTGCCAGTTTTGTCATCAGAGTACCCCAAGGTGGTACCACAATCCCCAACCAAAAAAGCTTCAATGCACTCCGGTGATCTAGCGAGCAGCTTCCTGAAATTGTTCATGTCGTTGTCGGCATTGATAAAATTTTGATATAGGGTGTCTTTTGTATATCGATAAATTCTTTCTGATGAATAAAAAAGTAAGTTAGCCGAGCAGTGTTGCCCTAATATGTTTTGAATTTGATTTTGTATCGTGCCGCCATTGCCAAAATCAACCACGACACATTCTTTGTAAGGTGTGGAAATATGAGAATCGTAGTACCTAACGAACCTAGCCTTTTGTTCATTAATGTAATTTTTAACATGCTTAGCGTTTTTATAAGCTAACGTCCTAAGGACCTTTAATAAATTTTCACCTTTATAAAAGAGGCTATCTGCATGTTTAACGTAGCTAGTTTGAAAGGTAGCGTGTAACTCGTCAACAGGAATAAAAAAATCTCTATAAAAATCATCTACTGAATAACCTCGTCTAGCAACTAGCAATTCCAGTACATCATCAATCCAATGTTCTGAATCAGAATCAATAGAAGGCCAAAATGTGGATTTACGTGAAGCATAAAGTCGCTGAACTGAAATCCCAATTATTCCTCTTTGTTCTAACCTTTTTGCAATAAGAGGCACATACACTTCAGCTTCTCTCATTAAACATAAAATGGTTGTGCTTTCTACTTCCAGTGTTTTATCTATCACCCAATCAGCAAAAGAAAATAAGCCTGGCGCCCACACAAACGCACCTACCTCAAAAGCACTGCGTTCTTTGCTAGATTCAAATGAATTATCGAAATGCATGGAAGCTAGCCGTCTTACGGCATTAAATTTGGGGTTCTTTAAAAAAAGTGATTGCTCAGTTTTGAAAATATCTACGATATTTAGCTGTGGGGATGCATGTATCGAATGCAGCCCAATACTTTTAGGAGAACGAACATCAGATATAGCATGATCGCCGATATGTAACCATGAATCATATTCTGTAGTTAAATCCTCTTTTACAATTTTGAACAACTGCCCTGTTGCTTTATTTGCCCGATATTCTGAGGAAACATATAAAGGAACGGCCTTAGAAAAGGTAGAACTTTTAAAAAACATCTCACGAATTTGCGCTTTACTCAAATACATATCAGACAAAAATAAAACCTGAATATCTCGATCTACTAGAGACTCGGCAAGAGTTAACATTGGTTGGTATAAAAATGAAAAATCGGATTCCGTGGTTAGCTCACTTTCTAATAAAGTTTGTTTTATTGATTTTGAAAAAGGTAAAAAATCATAAATTTCTTCTAAAGTAACTTCCTTGCTAATCGATTCTTTTTTTGCTTTTTTTTCGGCCAATACCCTCAACTCTTGAAATTCTTTATCTTGTAGTGGCAGTCCAAGCTGATCTTTAACTTTTGCATATGAAAGTGAAAAAACATCCGTGGGTTTAGCTAGTTTTCTAAAAATCAAAGTATCAAATAAATCAAAAGATACGACTTTTATATTATGACTTTCGATGTACGAATCAATTTCTGAAATCAGTCTAGACATTAAGCACTACCTATCAATGTTGTTATATTCGTATAATATTGAATAAACTTTTATATTTAATTAAAAATCCACTTGCATACTTGTTTGAATCGATACGTTTATTCATTCACTCTTTAGAAATAGTCTGCAGGGTTCTTTTTTCTGCCTTAATATCAGCAAAACTTACCTCTTGAAGATGGGCATAATCTGTCAATTTGATATCTTTTTTAGGAGTTTCCCAATCACCATACTGAAACGTTAGATAAGCTTGATAATCAGCAGGAACTTGAATATTTTCTCCCTGCCATTCTAAAACAGTGAAGCTTTTAAAATGATGCTTTGGGGCATACCACATACCCATACTAGGCAAATGAATCGATTTACCATCCTGTTCTCCTCTAAAAGAAATGGACGTAGTAAAAATCAGAAGGTCTTCTGAATCAGATTTGAACTTTAATAAAATAGACGTGGTTAAACCTTTTCCATCTGTGACTTTTTCCATGCACCAATTGATCTCAGGGTTTTCCTCAACAAAATTAACTACTAAAGATTCAATTTCTGCGGCTTTATCTTGCGGTGCTGCAAAATCGATATCATCGTCCCAAGCTATAATATCTTGATCACGCACTATCCCCAATAAAGTGCCAAAATCGATGACCAAGGGTAAGTTAGCGGCAACGGCTAAACTGCTTAGGCCTTTTATTATTCTCCTACCTAGCTTCAAACTATTGTCACAATAAAATGGCAATTCCGTTTTCAATTGATTTTTTACGGGTAGTACTATTTTAGTTTCAGAAACACCAAACTCTTCTATCAACTGAGACTTAACCGCCATAGCCCATTGTGTAGTAATGACTATTTCGTCATAGTCAATATCAGACAATGACTTAGGTGAATAAACATTAAGATCAAAAATAACATTGCCGACCTTTTTCGTGTCATTATCTAAGATGCCAACAAAATCGCGCTCATCACGAGTATTATCAATAAAGTACCCGGCACCTGGTCCAGCACCAAACAAAAGCGTATTTATTTTCATTATTCTACCTCTGCTAATTTTTGGCTTTGCAGTAATATTTTTGTAATTAAAGCTCTGTCTACTGGCACAATAAAATTACCTGTTCGACTTTGATCAAAGTTCAGTTTGGATAAGTCTTGAACCTCTGACCATTTAATAAAAGGTGACAGTTGTTTAGTGAAGTTCACCCTTTGTAAAAGTTTTGACACTTTAGAGAATAGACTTGAGGGTAAATCTAATTTTTTTTGCCCTACAATATCGATGATCGCCAACAAGCTAAAACTGCAAGCTAAACCATGAGGCACGGCATATTTTGAAGTCAAAGGATAAGAAATCGCATGAGCAATGGCAGTTTTAGTAGTGGAAATGGCCAAGCCAGCAAGCGTAGCCGCACACTGAAGTTTTTTTCTAGCACGGACATCAGTTAAATCCTGCTCGACTTCTGGCAGCGCCTCACAGATTAATTCGATAGCAGATATTGCAGCCTCTTGACTCAACTGAGTCTTGCTCTTATTCCACAAAGATTCAAATCCGTGAGACAACGCATCCAGTGCTGGATAAAGTGTTTCCGAATAGGGTAAGGTCAAGGTCAAATTAGGATCTAAAATTGCTGTTCTTGGTCGAATACCATAAAGCGAATGTTTAGAATTGCTCTCACTTTCCCAAACGGTTGCAAACGGCGTGACTTCGGCACCTGTACCTGATGTAGTAGGCACTGCAATTAAGTTAACCTGGCATGTAATATCTTTTCTAGTTAACAATTGCTCAAGGGACAGTTTTTTATAACTTAACATAGCAGCAAATACTTTAGCTGTATCAATTACACTGCCACCACCTAGAGCTATGATTGTAAGTATATTTTCATCGGCAAATGTAGAATAACTGTTTTCCAAAAAGGTTTTTTCAGGATTGGGCGTTACATCATCAAAAACACGCACTCTATTGTTATTAAATCCGCCACCAAAACTTTCTATAAATTGCCCAATTACTCCTCTTTTAGTAAACCCTTTGCTGGTAACCAAGAGAATATTCCCAGCGCAAACAAGCGCAGGCAATTGCGCCAAGAAGTCGTCAGTTTCGATGATATTTACATCTGAATATTGTGTTAAAAGCGCTGTCATCATTCAATGCCAACATGCTGCATAAAGGTATTTTTGTTTTCTAGAGGGCTACTTGTCGGCCGGCCTAAATCATCTCTAGCACCCTGAGCTATTCTAATTTCGAAAAAAACGGGACCGGAATTAAACACTAGACTCGACCAAATTGAAGCAATAGAAGACTCATCTGATGCACAATAATAAGCTTTATATCCACTGGCTTTAGCCATCATTTCCATATCAATTTCACCCGCAACTGTGGGTTGCCCACCTACTGATTCATGACTTTGATTGTTGAGAACGATGTGCACCAAATTGCTACTGCAATGTTGCCCGATAATAGGCAAAGCGCCCATATGCATCAACATTGAACCATCACCATCAATTGCTATCACTCTTTTTTCTGGTGCGCTAAGTGCGACTCCCATTGCAATAGAAGAAGTATGTCCCATGCCACCTACGGTGAGAAAATCTGAAGCCGGTTCGTTGCGTTTTTTTCTTAGTTCAAATACTTCTCGAGAAGTTTTTCCAGTGGTCGAAATAACAACATCATTTGCATCAAATACCTTTAATAAACTAGTCAAGGCATCTTCGCGTTTTAACTGATATAAACTTGGTTTGGTTTCACCTGTGTTAGGTTTACTGAAAGTGTTTTTTCTAACCAGAATAGCAACTGCCCTGCTTTCGTTAGTCATTTGCTCTAGTAAGCCTGCTAAAACCGAGTCAATTTCTGATTGACTGTCAATAATCACATAGGGAATACCTAGTATTTCCAATTGTTGTTCAGTTACCCGTCCCTGCTTAACATGTTGTGGTTCATCACTGACTCCAGGCTCGCCACGCCAACCTATGATTAATAACATAGGGACGCTATACACAGCAGGGTCAACTAAAGAAGCGAGAGGATTTACTGCATTGCCTATGCCTGAGTTTTGCATATAGACCGCTGCCGGAGTGCCGCTACCTAAATACCGCCCCATAGCAAGTCCAACAGCATTACCTTCATTGGCCGTGATAATATGCTGTTGCTTCGATAAATTTTCGTCAATGTAAGCACACAAATTTTTTAAAAGTGAATCAGGGACACCACAATAAAACTCTATTCCGAATTTAGTAAGTTGATCACAAAATCCTTTTGGGCTAATCATTACTTACCACCGGGAATTAACTCTAAAATGGTTTTTATAGGCATCATTTTGTCATCAACTTCAGCAGAGCGACCATTTGTTAGAATTGATGTAGCGGTATCAACCATAGCCGGATAGGCACTGCGTAACAGCTGATTAGCATAAATAACGATGTTTGCACCTTTAGCCGCTAACTCAGACTCATAGACACTGTTATAGCTAGATGGCACTACAACCAAAGTCTTTTTATTTTTTAGCTGTGCATAACGATCACAAAACGCGAAAATTTCATCTGGTGACTTGTTTCGACTATGGATCATAATACCATCGGCTCCAGCATCTAAAAATGCTTCTGCTCTTTGTATCGCGTCATCAATCCCCTTTTCAAGAATCAAACTTTCAATTCTAGCAATAATCATAAAGTCATTTGTAGCTTGGGCTTGCTTACCCGCCTGAATTTTCATGCTAAAGTTTTCAATGCTATCTTGGGTTTGAGCCACTTCGGTGCCAAATAACGAATTCTTTTTTAATCCAGTTTTGTCTTCAATTATTACCGCTGAGACTCCTAGACGCTCTAAAGTTTTTACTGTAAAAACGAAATGTTCCGTTTTTCCGCCGGTATCACCATCGTAAATAATCGGTTTAGTTGTCACTTCTAATACTTCATTGAGCGTATTCATCCGCGACGACACATCAACAGCTTCAATGTCAGGCTTTCCTTTGGCTGTTGAGTCGGTCAAACTACTTCCCCACATACCGTCAAATTCTTGTGGGCCCTTATCAGTGGTGACTTTCACGTTTTCGATGATTAAACCTGACAAGGCATTATGAATATCCAAAAAACGCAACAATGGTTTGGCTGAGAGCAAACGTTTTAGTGATTTCAAACGAATCTGTGGAGTTGTTCCAATCTCTTTCATGGCTTTGTGGAGTGCTGTGGAGGAAATGCCTTGGGTATACGGAACTTCAACCAACTCACCTTGCCATTGTGCTAAGCAATCAATCACACTTTGACGGACTTTTTTCTGAACGCCTTGCTGCCAATCATCACCATGCACTACATAGTTAGGTTTGTATTTTTCTAAATTTGGAACATAATCTAACGTAGTCTGCGGTACAACTCGTGCTACACCTTTTATATTTTGAATAACTTGCTCTCGTTGCTCAAACGTCATAAAAGGAACACGTTTATAACTAGCAATCGCTTTATCTGTCAACAGACCAACAGTCACTTCGCCTAATTCAGAAGCCTTTTTAATAATATTTAAATGGCCTGGATGAACTAAATCGGCACTCATTCCTACATAAACTGTTTTGGTCATATCTTTTTACATCTCATCTATTCATTCAAGAAGCTATTATCTTCTCAGTTATAATTATCTTACTTAATCGTTGTTTAATATTTTTTTATTGCAAAAGTCACAACAATTGATGATTGATCTTTTTTTGGACAATTTCATTTAACTTCAATCGCCTTGGACAACATTGTCAGCAATTCATATCCATCCCAAACCGGAGAAAAATCTAATGCCTGTCCCACAGGCACAATTCTATCTATTCCCTGTATCGACGGTTGCTGAGCAAACTTGATTAAGCTTTGTTGCTCTAGCCCCCAGTAGCTCAAGGTTTGTAGTTTAGCATTGCTTGTTGCTGCTATGTCTTCCAAGGTGTCTATTTGCATCAGTAAAAAGTAACCACCACCGAGATGCCAATCTAGCCAATGCTCATCAAAACAGCTGACAGGAATCACTCCCACGGCGCTTTGAATGATGGGCTCAGCAGCTTCCCCGGTACTTTTTAGCAACTGACTCGTAACCAGGTGATCATTTAAACTATTAATCGTTTGTTCGTTTTGCGTGGCCAGACAATTTACTTGTTGAAATAACGCAAGTTGCAAAGTCCTATCGCCTAACCAATAAATCAACCTCGGTGATGAACACGCCAACTGCCCATGAGGCTGAGTATCTTGCCATAAGAGTTGCGCTAATTTAGGTACATTCTCTGTGGTTAATTGGTCACCGTTGATCGCAGCAGTAGAATACCTATCAGCAAAACTAATATCGCGACAACGGGGCTGACAAGGTAATTGTCGAATAGCATTAACACTTTCGTCTCCACCCCAGATAACACGCGCATCCGCTTTACTGCTGAGTATTTTCGAATATTCTGACTGCTTATCGTAATGTATAAACAGGTTATACTGCCCTAATCGAACGAAGGCTGGCTGCGCAAAAAGCCGGTTTATGATACCCAATAAGCACCCTCTTAATTCGGTGCTTTTGGTTGCCACTCGAACGACATTGTGATTCCCCATTAGCAAGGAACATATCCAGCTGTAGATAAACATAGTGTCCACATTTGCAGGGGTGAAATGCAAAACCCATCCTAGGGGTTTAACAATCCCGGTAGGAGCAAATTCATGTAATTTTTTCAGGTTAGATTTCCGTAACCAGAACCCCAAAGCCACTAATTCTGGAAAAGATTTGGCTTCGCTATCTTTTAACAATGCAGTAGACAAAGCCTCAATAAAATTCAACACTTCAGGATCAAAACACCTAAAGCCTTCAGCGCGGTGATTGATCATATTCAAATCACCTCCCTCTGGCGCTAAGATAGTCAACGAGCTCATGATGATGCCTCTGAGTGTGTATCACTACAACCGCGCACTTCGGTCTTAGGGAGTCGACCTTTGATTGCAAAATACTTGCCTTTGGCGCCGCACAGACAATCGTCCACACCTTTTAAAACACCTAAATCTTCAGTAAGTAAGCTGTGTCCAGGATAGCTGCTTGGCAAGGCTGATAAAACTTGCACTAAACCTGTTTCGCCCATGGCTGACTCCTTCAATGTAAACGGATCACGAATCACCACATCGGCAAATATGGGGGCATGTAAATGGCCCTGTGAACACTCTACAAACACCGACCCTACTTGCTCCGCCATGCCATAAAAATTAAAGCATTTTGAAATGCCAGTTGTTGCCATCAACGTCTGCTTGAAAGTGACATTGTCAACCTGTTGTTCAACTAGCTTTTTCCATCCGCCACTGTGAATCAAAATGCCATTTGGTAAGGATATTGTCTTGCCGTTATTTTGTAATGCTTTTATAAAATACAACCAGACCATGAAAGTAAAACCAAAAATCAACACGGGCTGTTCAGCGTACTTTTGGCAAAATGCTTCAATAACAGGCCAATTAGGCTGCATATTTTCATCCAGGGCATAGGTATGATCACGGCCAAAAAATGCCAAACCTTGAATGCCCGCAGCTCGAGCGCTAAATTCCGGTTTTTTTAAAATATCGGGGGAATCAATTATCAGCATGGGCAAACGCTGTTTACCTATAGTCTGCTGGAGAATTTTCACTAGCACCTTACTTTGTCGAGCACTGGTTTGTTTATTTAAATAAATAGTCGCTGGGGTTTGACTCGTTGTGCCAGAGGATTGTAGGGTTTTAAAGACTTCTTTTTCGTTAATACTTTTTAAGTTCAAGTGTTTAAACAAACGCACCGCTAAATAAGGAAGTTCTTCAATACGTTTAGCATCAGCACTGTGCTGTTTAACAATGTTCCTGTATTCGTCGTTTTGTAATTGGTGAAGCTGATGCAATTGATTTAAAACCGGTAACAAAAGCGCTTCTTTTTTATCTTGTTCAAGGGAATATACACCGGCGCTTAGCAGGTCTTCGAACAACCTTAGGTACTCTACAAGGATTGGATTATCAGTATTTTTCATGAGGATTTTTGCAACCCCAATTTAAGCACTGCTTGATAATCTTTTTTACCATTTTCAGTCAGCGGCAAAACATCAAGGTGAATCACTTTTATAACACTCGGGTGTAGATCCAATAGTTGGCTTATCCGCCCTTTTACATCATTTGCAGATTGTTCAATACTCAAAGCGGTTGTGCCAATCACCAGATAATTATCGTTACCTGTAGTTAACCCTGTAATACCCAGTTCTAATAACTTTCTTTCAACTTCATCGAGATCAATTCGTAATCCAAATAATTTTAGAAAGCGGGATTTTCTGCCTGCAATAAAATAATCACCATCTTCATCAAAATACGCTAAATCGCCAGTGGCTAGCCATGCATTTTTAGATTGGCTTGAATCAGCGGATAATGCATTCAAATCGGTAATATTACACACATAACCAAGCATTACATTCGGTCCTGTGTAAAACAGTTCACCAACGCTATTGGCCTGCTCGATTATTTGATTTTGCTCATCGACTAATTTAAATCGTCCACCTGGAATAGCACAACCGATTGATTCAGGTTTTTGTAGGACCAGATCTGGATGTAAAAAAGCCATTCGAGGGCTTGCTTCTGTCTGACCATACATCACGAAAAACTGACTTTGATTATTTTCAGCAAACTCACCTAAGGCTTTGACTGCATCAACATTAAGCTTGCCACCTGCTTGGGTAAAATAACGTAAATGAGGCAACTTTTTCTGATGGAAGCGCAATCTGAGAAGCATCTCATAAGTAAAAGGAACGCCCGCAAAACTGCTGATTTGATGCTCTTCAAATAACTGCCAATAATCACGACTAACAGGGCTTGCATCCGTAAAAACACAGCAAGCGCCCTTGTTTAAATGGGAATTGATGATAGACAAACCATAAGAATAGAAAAATGGCAGCGAACATAATGTTTTATCAGATGATTTTATCGGTAAATAGTCACAAATAGCATCAGCGTTAGATTGTAAATTATCCGCACTCAGTGCAACTTGTTTAGCCGTGCCGGTTGAACCAGAGGTGGACAATAGTAAGTTCGCCATACAATGGGTCAGCGAGGTTCTAAATTGATGATATTGAATAGTAGTTTGTTGCTTGGCTTCACAGCTTATGGTCACCGTTGGAGCAAACTGCTCATACAAATTCTGCAAATCTGAGGCTGCTGTATCTGGACTTAATAACATTGCACAATGGCCCTGTCTAAGCGCGCTTAAATAAGCCACTAAGGTAGACAAACCATTAAAGGCCATAATAAAAATCACACCTTTACGGCGTCCTAAATGTTGACTGAGGTCCCCTTCCAAACGTCTGCAAGCTTGTTCAAGCTGCGCATAGCTAAGTTGCTGCTCTCCTTCAATGGCAGCGATATTGTTAGCATGTTGGGAAAGTGCGTCATAAAACATGGTTTATAAGCTCAACCCACCATCAATACCGATAATTTGACCGGTAATAAATGAGGCATCATCTGACAATAAAAATCTAATTAATTTGGCCACATCTTCAGCTGTACCGGCTCGTTGCAATGAACTAGCGGCAATTAACTCTTGGCGTTTTTGCCCCCCATAAGAAGCAGTCATGGCCGTATCAATAAACCCTGGAGCAACACCGTTCACACGAATACCTAAAGCCCCCAACTCTTTTGATAATGATTTGGTTAAACCTGATAATGCTGCTTTACTCATCGCGTAGGCTGCCTGCCCCGCGCTGCCGTTTTCACCGACGATTGAACAAAGGTTAACAATGCTTCCACTGCGATTCTTTGTCATCAGTCGCATCGCCAACTGGCTGTGGGTAAACGCTGAAACACTATTGACGGCAAATTGCGTTTGCAGCTCAGCTGACCGAGTTAGCATAAACCCACTATCCAACATACTTCCAGCGCAGTTCACTAAGCCGTGTAATTGCCCCGACTCTTTCATGATGCTTGAAAACCCTTGTTTAACGGCACTTTCATCGGTGACATCATAGGCGAGCACTTTGCTGTTAACTAACTGACTCGACAAGGCTTGCAGTTGTTCTTTATCACGCCCAGCCAGATACACAAATGCGCCTTGATTGGCGCATTCAATTGCAGTTGCCCGACCAATACCGCCGCTAGCCCCCGTAATCAATAGTGTTTTTTGATTAAGCATCAAACTCGATTTCATATTTAGCGAGAATTTCTTTTGCCTTAGCTACTGAACTCATATCTATTATATCGTCGGTATCCAACATTACGTTAAATTGGTTTTCCAATTCAGCAATTAAAATCATGTGGGCGGTGGAATCCCACTCTGGAATACTGTTATAGGCTAAGTCGTCACTCACCTTTTCCAAGGGTATAGCTAAACTGTCAGCAAATGCTTGTTTTACGAGTTGTTGGTTATTCATGTAAATTTCCTTTATGACTCCCTGTTCTTCCTAGGAGTGCGAGAAAGTAAGGCTTTCAGTGCTTTGCTATCCCGTTGATAATCATCGAAATTCAAACTAATTTCAATTAAATCACCTGGTTTGACTATTTGATAACCTAATTTTAGATTGTAATTAAGCGCTGCCTGATTATCCGACTTTACTCTTGCTACTAGCTTTTTACACTTTAAGGATTCAAAACAATAATCATTAATTAATAACGTGGGAGAAAACGCGATTATGTTATTGCGATATTTTGCTGCGCCAATATACAATCCTGGCTCAATAGTGTGTGCCTGAGTAAGCGGTTTACCCAATACTCTCGATTTAATATTTAAACTACCTATGTCCTGATCTTTGTAGACAATCATAAAATGCTGCTGGCTAGGGTCACGGCTCACTTTGCGGAACCAAGCAGATTGCTGTTCTTCGCTGATTTCTGCTTGGGAAATCATAAACTGACTAACCTCTGGGTCATTTCGCCAAGCTCGCAGTAGTGGCAGATCACTTTCCTGCACTTCACGTAAACTGACCTGATAACCTCTAAGCACCTGATTTTCGTCCATAATGATACTATTCTCCATCAAAACATAACTGCTTAACTTTTTCGATGATCCGTTGAGAACCGTTGGTGTCACTGCTTCCTAACGCCCTATTATGCATTTGAAGCAACCTATTATCATCAGACCATAAGACCAATAAACGCGCCGTAACGTCTTCAATAAGACCCAGCTTTTCGTTGTCACTTTGCATTTTGCTGAAATCCTCAGCAATACACCAACCTTGTTTTACAGCTGCTTGAGTAGCATTAAGCTGATTGTCAGCCACAGTGACTAAACAACTGGGTGTCGCAGTAGCATGTAATTCGAATTGACTGCCTCCGGCAGCGGAAATGGCCAAGCGTGTTTGCAAAAATGATTTAGCTATTTGCTGACAATCGTGTAAATGTTGAATGTCCAGCTCACTGACCTGAATACATTTATTGAGCTCTTGTAAATAAGGGTAAGCTGCGCCAGTAATCACTTTGAGCTTCCCATCAAAGCCTTTTTGTTCAATGCATTGCAACAAAGGCAGAGTCAAATTATTTGGGTCACTTCCGCCCATAATAATAGTGAAATATTCTCGCTGCTCAAATGTTTGTTGTTTGAACTCGCAAAATTCTTGGCGTAAAACCCGATAAGACTCACCTATGCACAAATGCGTGTTTGGCTGGTTGACGTCATATTTCAACTGATGTGCACTACCAGAACCATTGATGATGAGATCGGCATACAGGTTTCCTGAATTATTCATATCATCAAAGCATATTATTGGGTAATCTAATTGCGCTAACCGCTGGCGATACTGAGACGTAAAATGATAGCCATCAATCACGATTGCCACAACCGAATTGAGTCGGCAAAACTGAGCAATAAGGTCTATCTCTTGAGCATCCTCTGTGGTTTCGGGTATCACAATGGTTTGCCCAACCCAATCCTGACGAGCATTGCTAATTTTTGACGCTTCAGCGTTAAGCATAAATACAGGAGTGAGTTGATTTTTTGCTGCAGCTTGAGCCAACGCCAAACAACGCATCAAATGTCCTAAACCAGAGGACACCCCGGCATTCACTCTGAATAAAATATGCTTCATAAAGTAATTAGAAGGTTATGATGACGGTGTTCATTCAAATAAGTCCCAATCAAGGGCTGTGCCAGCAGGCAAGTTAGTTTTCGCCTTTTTACCCAACACACTATCCCAATGTTTTGGCGCAAGACCACTTGCAGGACGTACAATTCTTAGATTTTCACGGCTTAAAGTTTGGCCTTTTTTCACATCAACACTGACAAAAATAGAACGTCGATAATGCTTTGACTTTTCTTCTGCCGCACTTCCCCCATAGGTCACTTTACCCATAGCATCGAAGGCTCGCGCACTCTCCTCTACCAGCGATTTCAATTCCGCAGGCTCTAATGAAAATGCGGCATCTACCCCCCCAGCATTTCGATCGAGAACAAAATGTTTTTCAATCACAGTTGCACCTAGTGCGACTGCTGCCACCGAGACTCCGATACCAGCAGTGTGATCAGATAGGCCTACTTGTTGATTAAATGAACCTCGTAAGTGAGGAATAGTCACTAAGTTGGTATTGCTCGGTTGTGCTGGATAAGTGCTAGTGCATTTGAGCAGTATAATATCTTCGCATCCTGCTTTTTTAGCACAATCTACCGCTTGTTCTATTTCAGCTAAAGTTGCCATGCCCGTTGACATAATTAACGGTTTTCCAGTTGCCGCAGCTTTGCGTATCAACGGAATATCAGTTAATTCAAAAGAGGCAATTTTATAACAAGGGACGTCTAAGGTTTCCAAAAAATCCACCGCAGCCTCATCAAATGGCGAGCTAAAAGCTTCCATTCCAAGGGCTTTTGCACGCGCAAATAACCGACTATGCCACTCATAAGGTGTAGATGCTTTTGCATATAAACTATGTAGCGCTTCACCGTGCCATAAACTGTCTTTTTCTTGAATCACAAAATCAACCGAATCGACGTTTAATGTCATGCTATCGGCAGTGTAAGTTTGTAATTTTATTGCGTGAGCACCGGCCTTTGCGGCAGCTTCAACCATAGCAACGGCAAGTTCAAAATCTTGACTATGGTTACCGCTTAGTTCTGCAATAATGAAAGGCGGATGTGAAGGACCAATTAATCGCTCTCCAATGGCGATATCATGCATTTTCTTGGGCCTCAAATATTGACGTAATACTCTGCGCAAGTTCATTAGCCTGAGGAAACTCACTGTTTTGATCTGTTGCATAATCAGGCATCAAAATGCGAGGATCAAGTTGCCCTGGTATTAATAAAGTAGGTGTCTCAACACAACTGGCTAAAGAGAACATTGCATTAGGTAAGCAAACTAAAAGATCACTCGCTTTCAAGCCTTGTAGACGCAGCCCCAAAGTCTCTTGTTCGTCGTCTAGTATGACTAGGTATCCGTTATTTTTTAGTATTGTTTCCAGTTCATGTAATTGTGGGTAAGGATGCTGTATATCATTCAGTGCCAAATAGATAATGCGCTGACTAACATCTTGATATTTTTGAGCTGGTTTAACCTCAATATGCCAATCCATAGACATATTTTTAAAACCACAACAACGAGTCAGATAAAATTCAGGGTAGCCCCCATCAGGCAGATTATCACTTGTCCACCATTGACTATGCCAGCGGCTCATCCCCATAAACGTACTCTGCATGTACTCACCCGCGTTATTCACGTATTCAGGTTTCAAACTTTGATTTTGAATCTGTTCGAGAAGGCTTTGCAGAGGTATACTCAAATAATTACCCTGCACAGGTTCACCGGCATCTTTAAGAAATCGAGCCAAAATACAAGGCATGAATGCAGTATCTAAGTTTAGAATTTGTTCAAAGCCAAGCTCAATAATTTGCTCGGCTAAACCAATAAAAGCTTCTAAAGCATGCAGAATATTATCTGGCCAATGCTGGTCAGGTAAACTCAATATTTTCGCATTAGGGACAGCAAGTTGCAGTACATCTACACCACCGCCATGGGTCAAACAGTAGACTTCAGTATCTGGATTTTGCTGCTGAAGCTGACGAATAGTGGGTACAGCAATGCTAGCGACATCGCCCATTTCTAGCATACGGATTACTAAAACTTTACTCATGTTAAATTCCTTTGACGTAGGCTTGATACATCAATTCTGCACGTTGCCAATCTTCGGGGGTGTCAATGTCTTGAACCAAATGACGAGGAAGAACAATGGGCACACTGTGTTGCGAAAATATGCCTTTTTTAGACAAATAGTCATCGGTTCGGCCCCAATAAAATTGTCCAGCATCGTGATAAGCTTCTTCTAAATCTTGTGAACGCTTAAATATATCTTGCTTGAACATTGGTTCAACAATACCTTGTTGAACACTGATAGCTCTTTGAATAGGAAATGCAAAACTGGTGACTGCAAAAGAAAAAGATTTATCTTTATCTTGCTGCAAAGACACTAAACCTTTTTGCAAATACTCAGCTTGCAAAAAAGGCGCTGTAGCATAGATACAGCAACAAAATTCTGGTTTTTCAAAATTATCGATACAATATTGTATCCCATGATTAGTCACTGGACGCGTTCCAATGACATCATTGGATAAATTTTCTGGTCGCAGAAAAGGTACCTCTGCACCGTATTTTATCGCAATATCAGCCACTTCTTGAGAATCTGTAGATACCCAAATTTTATCAAACAAGTTTGCTTCCTGAGCTGCTTGAATAGAATAGGCAATAAGCGGCTTGCCCGCAAAATCACGAATATTTTTTGCCGGTATACGTTTACTTCCGCCTCGTGCGGGAATGATAGCTAGATTCAAGCTAATACCTCATTTAATGCTTGCACAACTCTGTCTTGATCATCGGCTGTCATGCTAGGAAATAAAGGTAAAGTTAACGCATTTTGATAATAAACTTCTGCATTAGGGAAATCCCCCTCAGAAAAACCAAGCTTTTGATAATAAGGCTGCAGATGTATTGGGATATAATGCACATTAACGCCGATTCCCCGTGCAATTAACCCATTATAAACTGCACTTCGGTCGTGCTGTTTAACTTCAATCATATAAACATGCCAGGCACCATTATCGGCATTATCCATGTCTGGTAATTTTAGTGGTAAATGTTTCAACAAGTCTTGATAACGATGGGCTAGATTCTGACGTTTTGTAATAAAACCGTCTAATTTTTTGAGTTGCGATAAGCCTAAAGCTGCGTGTAGATCACTCAAGCGGTAGTTATACCCGAGTTCTACTTGTTGATAATACCAAGGTCCATCAGATGGCCCTTGCATTTGTTTCGGATCCCGAGTTACCCCATGCTTAGCGAACAGTTTAGCGCGCTCATGCAATTCTTCATTATTTGTCAGCACAGCACCGCCTTCAGCGGTGGTAATAGATTTAACCGGATGGAAGCTCAAAACCGCCAAATCAGAGTATTGGCAACTGCCGATTTTGTAATTCTGATAACTTCCCCCCAAACCATGCGCCGCATCTTCAATAATCTGCACTTTGTATTGCCTACAAAGTTTTGCAATTTCTTGCATCGGGCCACTCGCGCCAGAAAAGTGTACGACGACAATAGCTTTGGGTAACCGATTAACGTTTGCAGCTTCTGCTAATTTGTTTTCAAGGGCTTCAACGCTGATGTTTCGCGTCGCACTATCAATGTCCACAAAATCAATTGATGCACCACAGTACAAAGCACAATTTGCACTGGCAACAAAGGAAATGGGAGAAGTCCAAACAACATCTCCTTTTCCAACGCCAAGCGCTAAACACGCCACATGCAGTCCAGATGTACCACTATTCACTGCAGTGGCATATTTGGCATTAGTATAATCGGTTAATGCTCGCTCGAATTTAGGAACAACACAGCCTTGGGTTAGGAATTGGTTTTGCAGGACATCAATTACAGCAGCAACATCGTCGTCATCAACAAAGTGCTTACCGTAAGGAATCAAATCATTTGGATTATTCAATATTGGGCCTTAATCTAAAGTTAACTTATCTAAGGCTTCAAGTTCTTTAACGGTTAAAAAGTGTGGATTGGTACCAGAGTGATATTCAAATTTATCTTGTACTGGCTGCCCTTTTTCCCCCAATTTGTTTAACCGATAATCGACGGTTTTATCAAAAAACTTAATTGCAGGTGTAATCACATAATGATCGTCAAATTCAAGGGAATGATGGGCCATTTCTTCAGGCACCATAACTTCATGCAGCTTTTCTCCAGGCCGAATACCGATGGTTTCGTAATCACGACCTCCACTCATGGCTTCGACAAGATCCAAAATGCGAATCGAAGGGATCTTAGGCACAAAAATTTCGCCACCCTGCATACGCTGGAAGTTGGTAATAACAAACTGAACGCCTTCATCTAGGGTTATCCAAAATCGCGTCATTTCATCATGGGTTACTGGTAGCTTGGTTTTACCTTCGGCGAGCAACTTACGATAAAATGGAACGACCGAACCTCGGGAGCCCACAACATTACCGTAACGTACTACAGCAAATCGCGGCCCAGTTGCACCGGAGATATTATTTGCGGCAACAAATAATTTATCAGACGCTAACTTGGTGGCGCCATATAAGTTAACTGGATTGGCGGCTTTATCTGTAGACAAGGCAATAACTCGGCGAACATCAGTCTCAATGGCGGCATCAATTACATTTTGCGCACCATAAATATTGGTTTTGATACATTCATTCGGATTATATTCTGCCGCAGGAACTTGTTTTAAAGCAGCAGCATGAATAACGTAATCCACATCTTTCATCGCTGATTTTAAGCGGTGCTTATCTCTTACGTCACCAATAAAATAGCGCATACAAGGAGCATCAAATTGCTGCTGCATTTCAAATTGCTTTAGTTCATCGCGGGAATAAATTATGATTTTTTTAGGCTTTTCGTTTTTCAATAGATGTGAAACAAAACGCTTTCCAAACGAACCTGTTCCACCGGTTATCAATATAATTTTATTTTCAAACATTTATCTTGTCTACCTAACACTGTTGAAACGCGAAAAGATGTAACTGCGTTTTTGCTTGTAATTTTATGTTGGTTTATATGTGTTTCTAGCTATATGTCTATTTAGTTTTTCAACCGCTAATAAACGCAGCAACGACTTAATTGATTTAAATGTAATCACTATTTGGTAGTTTGCAATTCAAATCCAATAAGTAACGTCAAACTTTTGAAACTATACCTCTATATAGTCATAACAAGCAATTTCCATTCCTATTGGTTTAAGTGACACAACCTAAACTCAGAGCTATCAATTATGAAAAATGATTATCTAATACTGCGTTCAAAAATCCAGTATAAGTAATATATTAGCTTATGAGAATTGCGGCATAACTAAAATGTTTCGGAGATTATTAATAACGAAAGGTTTTATAATTGACTAACTTTGCAGGCTGAATTTTTAACGCTATTTGGACAGTAAAGAACATTGATATTAGTGAATTATTTGTATTTGTTGACTATTTTCTTGCCTCTAATTAATCCACTTAATTGTGTTAAAGATTCTTTAAGTTGGCTTTCTACTATCGTTGAAAGCGTATTGTTAACTATTATTTCATGCTCAGCAAAAACTTTTTCATTGTCTCGCTCTAGGGATTTAAGGTGATTTGTGACCACAACATCGCGTTTTATAATTAGTTGCTTGAGCAACTCATTATCAAGTTCTTTAGCGTCTAAAACAGCTTCAATTTGGCCATTGATATCTTTAAGGTTATCTGGTGTAAATCGATGATTTAAGGTTAGTTTACTCACACGACTGCAGTACGTTTTTGCCTTTGCGCTTCATAAGCTTCTTGTTTCGCATCTTCGGGGATACTCGCCCAGGCATTCTTAATAGGTAACAACAGATTAATCACTTCATCCATGATCTTCAAGTCATTCTGAATATTAGCGTCAGTTACGCGCTGGATCATGTAGTCATACAAATTAAATAAATTCTGACTCACTTCACTGCCGATTTCTAAATCTAAGGTATCCCGAAGATTCATTAAAATAGCGGAGACTCGAGATAAGTGCTCTGACTTACCTTCAAAATCTCTGCGCTCAATGCAGCCCTTACCATAGGCCATGCGGTCTAAAGCGCCCTGCATCAACATCAGGGTAATTTTGTGAGGATCCGCAGATGCCACATCTTGTTTTAAATTGCCTTTTTTATAAGCATTGATGCCTTTAAGCGCCATAAATTACAACTCCTTATGCTTGACCTAGCGATGCCAATAACGCACTACCGGTTTGGTTCAGTTTAGTTACAGTTTGGTCAAGATTTAAATATTTATCACGTAAAATTTCTTCAAAGCCGAGCATGCGAAGCTCGAATTGTTCTCGCTCATCAGACAACAGATCTTTTTCATCTTTTGCTGAGCGCTCTCGAGTAGCTAACAGCCCACTAAAAGTAGTGTATTCTTTAGTATAGTCGTACAATCTAGCGGCTATACCATCCTCATCATCTGTAAATAGTGCTGCGATATCATCAAAATTATCTTCCAATGCTTCAGCCAGACGATCTTCACCGCTACCTAGTCCAAACTCATCATATGAACTAATTTCCAATTTACCTTCAGAATTAAGCTCTACTCCGATTGCGAATAAACCACCCAAAGCAGATGATTCCACACTAGAGCCGATAATACTCGTTAAGCCAGAAGTAATGCTTCGCGCCATAAAATCACCGGCCAACACGCCGTCGTCTTCTAGTTCAGAGGTACCATATTTGGTGAGCGTATCGATCTCTTTGGCAAGTGCATTAAAGTTATCGACAAAATCTCGAATTTTTTTATCTAAACCTTCAGTGTCGTAACCTATTTTTAGAGTGGAAGTCTGAAATTCCCCTAAAGAATCTTTAGTGGAGAGCGTTGATGCTTCAAACGAAACACTTGAAATAGTATTTTCAAATTCGTTAGTACTGGATTCCACCGCAATGCCGTCGATCGTCGCTTTCGCATTTTGTGCACTTACCACGGGCTCTAGATAGGTTGCAACTTCAGTAGAATCTGTGGTGGAAACTCTATCCAAATCGGCCAAATTATCATTATTGACAATGACTAAATCATTTCCTTCACCTGTAGTTGATGAAGTTAAAACCAGCTTAGCGCCACCAGATGCAGTACCAGTATCAATAATACTGGCGTTAATACCGAAATTATCATCTGAGCTATTTATTGCATTGGCAAGTTGTTGGAGGGTTTGACCCGCAGTAACATTAATATCGAAACTATCGCCGCTGCTATCAACTTTAAATGTAAGACTACCGCTACCTGAGGATAAAACAGAGTCGCTTTTGCTTGCAAAGCCGCCATCACTTGCATCCGCAGTTTCTAGCCGGCTACCACTAGCTAATTGAGTAATAGCTACTTGATATTCGCCTTTAACAGCACTATTGGCAGCTTCAGCAGTAAAAGGCTCGATGCTATCATCTGGGTTGGTAATCTTAGGCTCACGCCCTTGCAAATTATTATCGCTGCGCAATTCATCTACGGTGTCTAAAAAGTCACTCATTTTGGATTTTAGCTGGCCAATACCAGAAATTTCCGCGTCTAAGGCCTCTTCTTTGTCGTCTAAACGAGTCTGTTTTGGTGCTCGCTCAGCCGCAATTAGCTGAGTGACTAAATCATCTAACGCCAGCCCAGAACCTACACCTAACGATTGAATAGTCATAACGAACCTCTTTTAAAAACTAAGCTTGTTTGTTTAATAATACCCCTACTGCGCTGCCAACGTCAGACTGGAGATCTTTGATTCTCTCAGACAAAGCAAGTACTTCTTCAGAGGGGATTTGTCTAATCACTTCCCCAGACTCTGAGTCGGTTACTTTAACCACTTGTCGTTCACTCTTTTCATCAACAGAAAACGACAGTTGACGATTAGTTGCCTGTAGAAAATCACTTATTTCACTAACCGCACTTTCAATGTTCAAAGAACTTTCATTGTTTGATGCGTTGTTATCGGCCTGCCTTTCTTTTTCTTGACCATTTTGCGCAAACTCGGCGACCGCTTTCTGTTCGTTTCTGAGTTGATTTTGTTCAGATACGTTTACAGAAACAGGTGTTGATACCTCTTGCTGTGCAAAATTCTGGCCATACTGTGAAAAATTGACATCCATCTTCCACCTCCACTTAAAAGCAATTTGCCACTAACTGTATAGAGTATAGTGGCATTATCATTGTTAGACTAACCTTAAAAAAGCTAATCAAATTATCCTAGCAAAGACAACGCCGACTGAGGTCGCTGATTTGCTTGGCTAAGCACAGACAAAGAGGCCTGTTGAACAATTTGATTACGGGTTAGTTCAGCTGTTTCCGTTGCAAAGTCTGTATCACGAATACGTGAACGTGCACCGGCAATGTTTTCTGAAATATTGCTAAGGTTACGAATGGTTGATTGGAAACGGTTTTGCAACGCACCTAAATCGGCTCGCACAGCACCCACTGTTGATATTGCATTATCAATCGAAGTTAGTGCACCAGATGCACCTGCGATAGTGGCAACTGAAAGAGAACCTATATTCAAACCAGAAGAACCGTAACCGCCAGAGCGAGATAAGTTCACGGATATAGTTTGTCCGCCATTTGCTCCAACTAAGAAAGCTGCCGAGAAAGATCCCTTCAAAATATCAACACCGGCGAATTGTGAATCGGTTGAGATACGTGAGATTTCCGTTTTCAATGCAGAAACTTCTTTTTGCAGTGCTAAACGGTCAGCAGATGTATTAATCCCGTTTTGAGATTGTACCGCCAGAGTACGAATACGTTGCAATGATGATGTAACCTCACCTAATGCACCTTCAGCTGTTTGTGCTAGTGAAATAGCATCGTTTGCATTACGTACCGCTTGGTTTAGACCTTGTACCTGAGTAGTAAGACGATCTGAGATTTGTAAACCGGCCGCATCATCTGCTGCTCGGTTGATACGAAAGCCTGACGACAATCTTTCAAATGATGTGCTAAGTGCCTGTCCTGAATCAAACAACTGGCGCTGCGCATTCAAAGACGACACATTGGTGTTTACATATAAACCCATATTTACCTCCTGAGAACTACCTATTAACTGATAAGGTAATTCGCCTCAATTTTGACTTCCAAGAAATAAATCTTGTAAGCCTCCTCTCTTTGTTTAAGAATCAGCACCTCTACCGATTCTCAACATAAAATTCTTTAAAAAGAATTCCCCTCAACTAATGTTATCGACCGCTACTTGAAGATCTTTAGTTTTTTTATTATTTTTTCGTTAAATGTAAATAATTGAAAAATAACAATTTTTATATAAAGATGAAAAATAATGAATATTTATTTTAAAAAGATAAGTGAATAGCAGGAGATAAAAAGGTGTTTAGGCTGGTTTTATGTAGGAAGCCCAATGTTTATTTTTCAACGCCCATTTAATTGGTTTGAACTAAATATTGCGCATTGAGTCAGAGTCACCTCAAGGAAGCAAAGTTAAATGCGATTTGGTTAACGTAGGTGACCGCCAACTGAGCAATATTACTTTGTTGTAATTTAAATGTGTTTGTTACTTTGAATATTTCACTTTTAGACTTGAGCGAGTTTTGGCACAGCGATTGCTAAGTTATGCAAGTATAAACGTGAGACAAAATAGAAAAGCCATTTTTTTGGCATAAGAATAAAAAAAGGCCAGATCAAATGACCTGGCCAACTTGCTCACGTTAGGAGTACGAGCAAATACTGTTTCTGTCCGGCTGGCAGGGTTAGAGAATGAATACTGGCCTCTCAACCAAACTTCTACACTCTCAGTCCTGTTAGTCGGCTTTTTATTTAGGTGGTGCCGACACCACCGCCATCCCTGGCCTATCTAGACACATTTCCAATGTGCCTCTGGGTTGGCCTCTCATTTCCTACCCTCAGAAATTTGATTATCTCTATATTACCCGAGCAACTGTAATGCAGCCTGAGGCCGTTGATTAGCCTGGGACAAAACAGTTAAATTGGCTTGCTGTAAAATTTGTGCGCGGGTAAGACTTGCCGTTTCTGTGGCAAAATCTGTATCTTGAATACGCGATCTTGCCGCTGATACGTTCTCAGATATATTACTTAAATTACGAATAGTGGATTGAAAGCGATTTTGAATCGCCCCTAAATCAGCCCGCTTAGCATCAATAATGGAAATCGCTTGGCTTACTCTGGTTAACGCCGCTGAAGCCTGAGCTTCTGTTGCAACCGAAAGATTAAATCCGGCAAATAAACCCGAAATACCATATCCACCCTCTCGGGATATATTGACACTAATCGTTTGACCAGCATTGGCCCCGACTAGAAATTTTGAAGAATAAAATCCATCGAGTAAGTTTACTCCGCCGAACTGACTGTAGCTGGCAATACGGCTTATTTCAGTTTTTAATGCCGACACTTCTTTTTGCAGGGCTAAGCGATCCGCTGAATTATTAATCCCATTTTGAGATTGTACGGCTAAAACTCTTATACGTTGAAGCGCTACCGTGCTTTCTGCTAACGCTCCTTCTGCAGTCTGGGCTAAGGAAATGCCATCATTTGCATTTCTCACCGCCATATCCAAGCCTAAAATTTGTGTGGTTAGACGATTAGATATTTGCAGACCGGCTGCATCATCTTTAGCGCCATTAATTCTAAAGCCAGACGATAAACGTTCAAAAGCGGTACTTAACTCATTATTGGTGGTAATTAATTGCCGCTTGGCATTAATTGATGAAATATTTGTATTCACAAACAATGTCATTATCCACACTCCTAAACTTTAACTAACTTACTGTTTATCAAAAGTTTTATAATAGAATAAGTGTAGGCAACTCAGTTAAATATAAATTTGGCACACATAATGCTAAATCCATATTGTCAGTCATTACCATGGCTGACAGTTTTGCCAAACAATTACGTTTGACGAAGCTGTACAAAAAGCATGAGCGAAAGCTCAAGTCGACGGGCGGGATTGATGGCCTATACCTCAATACCCCTCACTACCTCCTGGCTTCTTTTCTGCCCAGTCGACTGCCCATTAAAAAAGCCTAAGGCTTTATTATGGAGTGAGAATTCGCCCGCGCCTTTGCATAGCGTGAGTTATCTAATTGTTCTAGTAAAACGTTCCTTCTTCGGTCGGTTGCAGCCTGCCCCCACAATTTGCAATCCGACCGTTTTCTTTTGTTCAATCAATCTTCAATGTTGCAGCCTGCCCCTTTTGCTTGCTCAGCATCATATTTCATGATTTTTCTCTACTTATATTATTGCAACAGTTGCAATGCAGCTTGAGGACGTTGATTCGCTTGTCCCAACACTGTAATACTGGCCTGTTGAATTATCTGCCAGCGGGTTAGTTCAGCGGTTTCAGCCGCAAAGTCTGTATCGCGGATACGAGATCTCGCCGCTGAAACATTTTCTGAAATGTTGCTTAAGTTTCTGATAGTTGATTGAAATCTATTTTGAATCGC
Source organism: Aliiglaciecola lipolytica (assembly GCF_018860635.1). Taxonomy (GTDB): domain Bacteria; phylum Pseudomonadota; class Gammaproteobacteria; order Enterobacterales; family Alteromonadaceae; genus Aliiglaciecola; species Aliiglaciecola lipolytica_A. Next base: position 333,458 of record NZ_JAHKPT010000021.1, on the reverse strand, counting down.
ACCTAAATCAGCGCGTTTAGCATCGATAATAGAAATTGCACCTAATACAGCCGTCATAGCACGAGACGCATCGGCCTCAGTAGCAACAGATATTAAATTTGCTTCAATACTCTGAGAACCGAATAAGCCGGAAGTCCCGTATCCACCTGCTCTAGAGATATTGACACTGATAGTTTGACCTGGATTAGCACCCACCAAAAAGGCGGACGAATAGGCACCACCAAGAATATTAACGCCACCGAATTGCGAAGTTGCGGCAATTCGACTTATTTCTTGTTTTAAGGCATCTACTTCTTTTTGTAGTGCTAATCGATCTGCCGATCCATTAATACCATTTTGAGATTGCACCGCTAATACACGTATGCGTTGCAATGCAGATGTAGTTTCGGCCAATGCACCTTCTGCAGTTTGCGCAAGCGAAATACCATCATTTGCATTTCTTACAGCCATATTAAGGCCCAGAATTTGCGTGGTAAGTCGATTGGAGATTTGCAGTCCGGCGGCATCATCTTTCGCATTGTTTATGCGCAAACCTGAAGATAAGCGTTCAAACGCTGTACTTAAATTATTGTTCGACGTGAATAGCTGACGACTCGCATTCAACGACGACACATTTGTGTTGACGTATAAAGACATTTTTTTCTCCTAACGATTTAAGCAATCCGCCAAACCTATTATTATTATTAGTGGTTTTTGCGGTGATTCTAAGTGCGCTATTATTAGTTTTATTACGTCACTTATTTAGGCGTGTACTTATTATTTTTTTATTTTGTACATCGCTCTTGGAATCTTTATCGAACAGGATCGAAAAATCCTTTAGCATAAATTTAAGCTAAATTATTATCCCTATTAATATCAATTAGTTAGGTTGAGAAAAAAGCCGACTAAATTAGTCGGCGAAGCGCTCTCACGTTAGGAGGGAAAGAGCGCACTCTCTACGTTATGGGCCATTAAAAGCAGAATCACTACCCCCTGGCTTTAATTTCCCAATCGTATTCTATTAACCTAGAAGCTGAAGCGCTGATTGTGGACGCTGATTAGCCTGAGACAAAACAGTTAAACTTGCCTGTTGGATAATCTGATTACGTGTCAATTCAGCAGTTTCTGTAGCAAAATCTGTATCACGAATACGTGAACGAGCTCCAGCAACATTTTCAGATATATTACTTAAGTTTCTGATAGTTGATTGGAAACGGTTTTGCAGAGCACCTAAATCGGCACGTACAGCTCCTACAGTTGAAATTGCAGCAGTAATCTCTGTTAACGCTGCAGATGCAGATTCAATACTCGCAACTGACGTAGCAGCGATACCTAGGCCAGAAGCCCCAAAACCACTAGTTCTAGACAAATTAACAGAAATAGTTTGACCACCGTTTGCACCCACTAGGAATGCAGCTGAAAATGCCCCATCAAGGATGTCGACACCGGCAAACTGTGAAGTTTGAGCAATACGTGAAATTTCAGTTTTAAGTGCTGAAACTTCTTTTTGTAGTGCTAAACGGTCAGCAGAGGTATTAATACCATTTTGTGATTGGACTGCAAGAGTACGGATACGTTGAAGTGAGTTTGTAACTTCTCCTAACGCGCCCTCAGCAGTTTGTGCTAAAGAAATCGCATCATTGGCATTTCTTACAGCTTGGTTAAGACCTTGAACCTGGGTGGTTAAACGGTCGGTAATTTGCAAACCAGCAGCATCATCCGCTGCACGGTTTATACGGAAACCAGAAGACAAACGCTCAAAAGACGTGCCTAAACGGTTAGATGAATCAAATAATTGACGTTGCGCATTCAAAGACGAAACGTTGGTGTTAACGTATAATCCCATGGGATATCTCCTACACTCTCAGTCCAGCGTTTCGCTGGCAACCGATAAAAATCGGTGGTTAAAAAACACATTCAAGAACATCAATCTTAGTCAAAACTAGATCGGTGTTACTGGCTCTCTCAGATAGGGTATCGACGGGTTAAAAAATCCCTTTAACTAAATTTTGCCGTTTTTTATAAAAACGGCAAAAAATTTCCGCTTTGCAAATTGTAATTAATTGAGATTCAATAGCTTTTTAGATAAAAATAAATTTTAAAAATGATGATTAATTGGACTAATTCGATTTGGAAAACATCTAAACACAGCGCTTTTACCGATCTTTGTGAGTTTGCTGACAAACTATTTGTTAGTTTTAGAGAAGCGTCAGATCACATGAGTCAAGATGGTGACATACGCATCGTTACTTGCGACCTATTTGGTAAAAAAATTAACAGCACCACCCTTAAAATGGCAAATTGTGATTTGCGAGATCCTAAGTTAACGGTCATGCCCGATGGCAAATTACTGATGACTGCCTACGCTCGTTGTTATGATGAAACTGGCAAGTGGCGGCATAGTCGTTCGTTGTGTTGGTTTTCCCAAGATGGATTAAGTTGGTCGAGTCAACATTGGTTTGCAGAAAAAAATTGGTGGATTTGGCGAATACGCTGGCAAGGAGAACAAGCCTATGGATTTGCTTACAAACGTGCTCAACAACAACTGAACCTATATAAAGGTAATCCATTACGCACCTTTGATTGTGTAAAACCTAATGTGCTTAGTCTAGCCAGTCACGGACTTGGTTATCCTAATGAAAGTGATTTGTGTTTTATGAAAAATGGCGATGCTTATGCCGTGGTTCGCAGAGATGCTGACTCGTTTACTGCGCAATGTGGCTTTTCAAAACCTCCCTATAACCGTTGGCAGTGGTTTGATTTGCAACAATATATTGGTGCGCCTGTTATCATTTCACATGGTCCGGAAAATATATTGATTTGTGGTAGGGCTTGGTTGAATGGAAAATTTAAAACTGCGCTTTGGCAAATGAACATTGAAACTAAAAAGTTGATCCTAAAGGTTGTTCTACCCTCAGGTGGCGACTGCAGTTATGCGGGCATGGTGCGCTATAATGAAAAAATATACGTTAGCTATTATTCAAGTCATATCGACAATCAAAGTCACATCTATTTAGCGCAGCTAAACCTTTGATCTAAAATTAAATATAGTCAAATAACGTTAGTCCAGTTACGCGCGAAAAAGTTGCTTGAGCTGCTTGCAATGCGGTTTCTTGTTTACTCAATTCAGAAACGGCCTCTGCATAATCCACATCTTCGATGTTCGCACGGGCTGTTTTATTGGCGATTTCAAGATCCAAATTCGATTCATAAACCGACTCGGCAACATTCATGCGGCCACCTAAGGATGAAGTTGCATTAGCTAACGCCTTTGAACCATTATCAATACCCACCAGTGCATCGGCTATGGCTTCATTAAGTCCTTTATCAGTCAAATCGCCATTATTCAGCGCCAGATAAAAGTTGTTTAATGTTTCGGCTATATTTTTCTTTTCTGGCTTATCTAATTCAAAGTCAAAGGTATTACCGACACTTCCTTCAACATTAAATTCAATGCCATTAAACACTAGGGGTTCCCCAGAAATAAAATTAACTGTAGCAATTGTATCGCCGCTACCCAAGTTATCAATTTGCAGTTGATTGCCCGCTAGTATAGTCGCTTGAAACTGGTTGTTCGCCGGGGTCACAGCATCGTAATTATTTTTATGAAATTTATCGAAAGCAGCTTGCTCAGTAATAACAGAGGAAATTGACGATATACCAACGTCTCCGGTGACACTAAAATTAAGCCTAGCTTGTACATTTTCAAAAACAGATTTTCCAGAGCTATTAGACTGAATACTCAGCGCGTCGGAGACTTGGATTTTTTTCACTCCATCATCCCCAGAAAACGTATACTTTTCACCGACCGCTGAAGGATTATAAGTAAACGCTTCGGTTTGAGATTGATAACCGGCGAAAATAAATTCACCATTGGAATTTTGGGTATTCATCAAACTAAATACTTCGTCTCGAATCGCACCAATTTCAATTCCAATCGCTTGTAAATCAGATTCGTCGTAAACTCCATTGCCTGATTGAACCATTAATTGCCTTGCTTTATCCAAAGCACTATTAATATTCCTTAGGACAACTTCTTCCTGCTGCAATGAATTGGCCAGCAAATCATTATTTCGTTTGAATTGGGTGATTTTGTCCAGGTCTTCGGTTAATCGAACAACTTGAGCGGCGCCAACTGGATCATCAGAAGGTCGTAATAGTTTTTTCCCTGAAGACAATTGCTGCTGCACATCAGACAAGGTTCCCTGGTTCTGCGTAATAGTGTTAATGCTTCTGTCATACAACTGATTAGTGGATATTCTGGCCATAGTACAATTTACCTTGTAGCACTATAAATGGTGTCAAACAATTCGTTTGCGGTAGTTAAAATTCTTGCTGCCGCCGCATAAGTTTGTTGAAAACGAATCAAGTTTGCTGCTTCCTCATCTAAATTCACCCCAGATACCGATTGAAACCAATCACTGGATTGAGTTTGCATGGCTTCAGCCGCTTGCAACGAAATATTTGCAGAGGCAGTCTTTGCACCGATAGCACTTACAATATTGGCGTAAGATTCATGGAAAGTAACCAAATTACTGCCACCGTTGTTGTTTTGTTGCATGATATCTTGGTCTTGCAAACCAGCCAACTCTAAGCCATTACGGTTATCATCTACACCATCGGTGTTATAACTAATTGTAAACTGATCCCCAGCAACTGGTGTGCCTTGTAAACTAAAGTCATAGCCGGGAAAATCCGCTAAAGCTGAGAATGGCCAACTGCCATCACTTGCGGCTTGTTGCATTAAATTATTGTAGTCAGTAACCCCTGACACCACTAACAATGAATTATTGGCTTCGTCAAAAATTTCAAATTCAGATTCACTATTAAACACAATACTTGCTGGACTACCTGCGACAAATCCGCCACTACCATCGAAGGTGGAGGCTCTAGCATCGGTCAATGTAGTATCGACAAAGGTATTGGTAACAGTAGATGCGGTTAATCGAGCATCCCCCAAATTATCCAAATTACTATCGACTCGAAATGGCGAAGCTAACGCGATGTCTTCGGGTCGGGTCATCACCACATCTATTGCTTGCGCTGTGCTTTTGGTTGGCTGAAATAAATACCGATCTCCCACAGCGTAACTATCTCCATTGGGAAATTCCAACTCAAGACCACCGAGCACTTCGGTAAATGTATCGGCTTGTGCTTCTAAACCTGAGTAAGACTGCGTAAGTGTGTTGCCATCAACATCGGTGACGTAGGAACCATCGGGGTTGACTAAGGTCACGCTTATATCAACGGTATCGGGTGTACCTGGTGAAGTCCCGGTAATTTCAACTAAATAATCAGCCGCGGTGATTTTATTCGCGCCATCTTCAGCCACTCTACCGTTCATTGTTAACGACAAATCAGAATTGGCAGAATAATTTAATCCCTGAAATTCAGGGTTCGAAAAGATATTACCACCAAGTTGCTGGTCAAAATCCATTCCCAGACGATTTTGTTGATTTACAGCACTGGTCAATGCAATGGATATTTGTCCAAGTTCTCGCTGGCCTTCCGCCAAAACCTCATCTCGATAGCGGAATAATCCGCCCATTTGGCCACCTAAATTTTGCTCAGGTAATCTCAATGTGGTTGGTTTACCGGTGCTGGCTAAATACAGGTTTCGATAATCGGGATCTGGATCACCACTTAGCTGAAACAGATTAAAAGATCCGTCTTCCAAAACCAGTGATTCTCCAGATGTGAGATTCACCATTAATGAACCGTCATCATTGCCATTGTCGCGGGTTTCAATCGACATTATCTCAGCCAATTCCAAAATCGCATTATCGCGCTGATTTTTCAGCACGCCAGGCTCGTCAAATATATTGTTGCCCTCTGCAATCCGAATATTCGCATTAAGCTCGGCAATGGTCTCAATCAGTTTATTCGCTTGGTTGATTGTTGCATCTAATTCTAAGTTAAGTTCTTTTTCTTTATCGTCCATAAACTTAGACAAAGTACTCACTTGGCCGACTAAGGCATTTGCTTCACCTAAAACGAGCTGTCGAGCCGCCATGTTTGTGGGCTCATCAGTCGCTGTTTGCAATGAACTGAAAAATCGACTCATGCTGCTTGATATGCTATTTGCTTCGCTAGCAAAGATATTATCTAACACACTAGAGCGCTGGAAATAGGTTTCGAATTCGCCAACTTGTGTCGTATCTCGGCGCAGTTGATTTTGTGCAAAGGTGTCTAAAACACGTTCGGTGGTGCCACGACCAACTCCGCCCACTAATTGGCTTTCAAAGGTTGTGCGCTCTCTAACATAGCCCTCGGAGTTAACGTTCGCTATGTTGTTACTGGTAGTGGCAAGCAGCTGATTACTGGCGCGCACACCACTGGTTGCTATCGTGTATAGATCGGCAGCTCTGATCATCTGTGTGACTCCCACTGAAATCCGTTATTCAGCATTTTGCTTTCCAAACGCTAATGTGGACAACGCTGATTTGAACGTATCACTGTTTAATACCGACAGAATTTTGTTCGCGTATTGAGGATCAGTAGCATAACCAGCGGATTGCAAAGCACTAAAATAGGCTTGAGGATCTTTAACGTTTTCCAACGCTTGTTGATATCTTGGATTATCGGCCACAAAAGACACATAATCATTTAAGCCATCGGCAAAAGAATCATAGGTTCTAAACTGCGCTTTTTGTTGCTTAGCCACACCTTGTTCAAACTCAACAGTGTTGATTGCGGTTGTCTCTCCTTGCCAGCGATTATCAGCTTTGATGCCAAATAAATTATGTGTATTTTGACCACTTCCGGTATGGATCATATATTGTCCCCAGCCTGTCTCAACGGCTGCTTGAGCTAATAAAGCCTTAGGATCAATACCTATTTTTTGTGCTATTTCTTGCGCATGGGGCAACAATGTTTGCATAAATTCAGACGGAGAAGCGAAGGCGCTTTGTTTAGTCGCATTTTGGCTTGGTTGTACAGCAGCACTGTCGTTCTGAGTGCTTGAGTACTCCATACTTGCTTGACGAACCATATTATGCAAATTGGCATTTTCACGAACCGCACTGGCCGGCATGAATCCGTTTTCGCCAGGGCTGAGTTGTTGAACGATCAAATCCGCAATCCCCACTCCGCCTCTTGACGATAAATCAACAGCCAATTGTTGATCGTGCATATCTCGGTAAAATTTAACTTGTTGAGAATTGAACGGGCTGTCTTTGTCAGCCAATGCATCTTGGGCTTTACGCATTGATTTGAGCATCATCTGCACAAATATCGCTTCAAATTGTTTAGCCGCTTCGTCTAATGCTTGTTTATCACCACGCTGGGCAGCCTGACGCAAATTATCGATGCCCTTTAAATCGTGGACATTGCGCGATAATTCAAGTTGTTGATCAATGTGGTTGTTCATTTCCATAATAAATTCACTGATTCACAAACAATTAAATAACGATGAGTTCGCCTTGCAAGGCGCCCGCTTGTTGTAAGGCTTCAAGAATGGCCATTAAATCTCCAGGAGCCGCGCCGACTTCATTCACAGCACGAACCAGCTCATCTAAACTCACTCCAGGATCAAATTTAAACATACGGCTATCATCCAAACTCACGTCAACAATCGACTGATTGGTGACCGCAGTTTGTCCTTGGGCAAGAGCATTAGGTTGAGAAACGGTTTGATATTCCGAAATTGTGACCGTGAGTCCACCATGGGTAATGGCAGCAGGCAATAAACGCACATCTTTACCGATAACAATAGTGCCGGTACGACTATTAATAATGACTTTTGCCGGTGCATCAGCTGGGGTAAAAGTGAAGTTTTCTAGGGTAGCCACAAAGTTAACCCGTTGCCCTACGTCCCTTGGCGCTGACACTCGCACCGACGCGGCATCAATAGGCGTGGCTATCAAATAACCCATTTCAGGATCTGCTCCCAAACGTTGGTTAATTGTATCCGCCAAAGATTTGGCGGTAGAAAAATCCGGATAATTCAAGTTCAGAGTTAAAAAGTCATTTTGCATAAGTCCACTGGGAACCGCTCTTTCAACTAAAGCACCATTAACAATGCGTCCAACCGTGGGTGTATTAGAAACGATTTTAGAACCATCAGCGCCTTCAGCACCAAATCCACTTACCACCAAGCTCCCTTGGGCTACGGCATACACTTTGCCATCTAACCCTTTAAGAAAGGTTTGCAATAAGGTTCCACCGCGCAAACTGGCAGCCTCACCTACAGAAGAAACGGTGACATCGATTGTTTGGCCAGGTTTCATAAAAGCGGGCAATTCGGCATGCACGGCGACAGCCGCTACATTTTTTATCTTTGGTTTCACACTCGACGATAAGCTAATCCCAAAATTGCTCAACATGGTACGGAAACTCTGTTCAGTGAATGGACTCTGTTCACCCGTTCCTGGCAGACCAACTACTAAGCCATAACCTACCAATTGGTTACTACGTACCCCTTGTATGGAAGCAAGATCTTTGATCCGCTGTGCATGGGCAAAAGGCGTGACCAGAACCACCATCAGCAAATAAATGAGCGATGAACGTAACGTTGAATTTTTCATTAAAATGGCCACCACTCAGAGGAAAAGAATTTATTTAACCAGCCTTGTTTTTGGGCATTGGCAAAGGTTCCTGTACCACTGTATTGAATACGGGCATTGGCAATTTTTGTAGAAACAATTTCATTAGTAGGACTAATATCAGCTGGACGAACGACGCCCGTTAAGCGGATGTATTCATCGCCATTATTTAAGGTCAGCCACTTTTCTCCGCGCACCACTAAATTTTGATTCGGCAGAACCTGAATAACGGTGACAGAGATATTGCCACTCAAGTTATTGCTTTGGTTGGCCTGTGCATCGCCAGTAAACTCATTGTCGGCACCAACACCCAACTGAATGCTTTTACCACCAATATTCAACGCTTCACCGCCCAAACCAATGATCGTATCAACGTTAACATCCGTTTCTTTTGAGGTTGAAGTACCTGCCGACTTGGTAGCGCTGGTGTTTTCCTGCAAATTCACGGTGATAATATCGCCGATGCGTCTAGCCTTTACATCTGAATAAATGCTGTTTGCCATGTCTGCCTGAAAAATTGCCCCATCCTGAGTTAACTTTTGGCGAGGCATGTCAGGTATAACTGGCGCATAACTTGGATCATTTGGCAAAGGGCCGACCATAGGTGAACTTACACACCCAGTCAGCACGAATAGAGTTAATGTAGTCAGAAAATAAGTTAACTTAGCCATAATTAAGCTCACTATAGTTGCTGAATTACCTGACCCAACATTTGGTCAACTGAAGAAATCACTTTCGAGTTCATTTCATACAGTCTTTGACTTTCAATTAGGTTAACCAATTCCTCGGTAACGTTGACATTTGAAGTCTCTAATGCCCCTTGAACGATGGTGCCCAAACCTTCCAAGCCAGGTACGCCTTGTATCGGTGCTCCGCTTACCGCAGATTCAACATACAAATTTTGGCCGATAGGCTGTAAACCAGTTGGATTAATAAAATCCGATAAACTGATTTGTCCTAAAACTGTAGGATCCGCCTGTCCACGAATAGAAGCTGAGACTTCACCATCTTGTGAAATAGTTATTTGTTGCGCGTCTTCAGGAATTGTGATGTTCGGTTGCAATAAAAAACCGGCACCGGGTGTCACAATTTGCCCTTGATCGTCCAACGTAAATTGACCATTTCGGGTATAAGCTATAGTGCCATCAGGCTGCAGTATTTCGAAAAAACCGCGTCCTTGAATCGACATATCGAGTGCATTATCAGTGGTCAACATATTCCCTTGGGTGTGGGATTTTTGGGTCGCAACCACCTTACTACCTGCACCTAACATTAGTCCCGAGGGTAGTTCAGTGTCAGCAGATGAACGTCCACCTGGTTGGTTGATGTTTTGATAGAGTAAATCTTCAAATATCGCTCTATCTTTTTTGAAACCCACTGTGCTGGCGTTAGCCAAGTTATTTGAGATAACCGATACATCTGTTTGGGCTGCATCGAGTCCTGTTTTACTTATCCAAAGTGCTGGGTGCATAATTCACCTCCGCTATTTTAAGTTTTAGTACTAAATAATTCTGAGTAGTTGATTGCCGCGCATATCTAGCGTATCGGCCTTTTTCATCATCTTGACTTGCAGTTCGTAGTGACGTTGCAAGCTGATCATATTTACCATTTCGTCAATCGCATTTACGTTACTCCCTTCCACCATGCCGGTACGAAGTCTAACGTTGATATCTTCATTTGCTTCTTGACCATTTTTAAGTCGAAATAAACCGTCTTCACCGCGCTCCATATCTGCGACATTCGGATTGACCATTTTTAATCTGCCAATTTCTTCTAAAACGGTTTCAGGCGCGCCTTGTGGTCGTACTGAAATTGTTCCGTCGTTAGCAATATTGATGTTGGATAAAGGAATCGGCAAAAATATGCCTCCGGCATCGCCTATAACCGAATTTCCGTGGGCATCTTCGAGACCACCATCAGCGCCTAATTGCAAATTTCCAGCGCGGGTATAAGCTTCGTTTCCTTGTGCATCCAACACGCTAAACCAGCCGTCCCCTTGGATAGCAACATCCAACTCACGATCAGTTTGGATCATTGCGCCACCAGCGTAATTATTAAACGGGGATTCAGTCATGGAAAAGACCCGAGTCGGCAAACCTTCGCCGTATGCCGGCATCGCTCTAGCGTTTTCCAACATGGCTTTGAAGCCATTGGTTTGTGCATTTGCTAAATTGTTCGCTCGCACAGCCGTGCCCAATAGGTCTTGGCTGGCTCCGCTGGCTGATATATAGAGTAATTTATCCATGACAACTTATTGACTCTGGTTAACGTAACCTAAAAGATTGCAATAAAGATGCCATTGGCACATAAAAACAGAATTAAAAGCGTGTAAATGCAGAAGGCTTGATGAAGTTTCTGTATTCCTTTGAAATTTAACAAAAAAATACCGCTCTTGATTAGAGCGGCATTGTTAAATTGATGGCAGATTATCGAATATTTAAGATAGTTTGGTTAAGTTGGTTATTCACCTCAAGTGCCCGTGAATTCGCTTGGAAGTTACGCTGGGCGATAATCATATCGATTAACTCCGTGGTTAAATTCACGTTCGCTTGTTCAAGCGCTGAAGAGTTAACATCACCGAAGGTACCGGTGGTCGCTTCCCCTGCTAGCGCTTCGCCAGACAAAATACTTTCTTTCCACTGTGTACTACTTTGTTGGGTTAGGCCTTGTTCATTTGCAAAACGAGCTAGGGCAACACGAACTACAGGTTCAGATGTACCATTTGAAAAAGTAGCGCGCACTAAACCATCCGGACCTATGTCAATACCTGTAAGTCTTCCAACGGCTAGACCATCTTGTTCTAATGACGTAACTTCGAACGAAGAGGCAAACTGAGTCGGTTCATCTGCCGTTGCACTACCAACTTCAAGCGCGAAGTTGGTAGTAATCGTCTGAGTTGCATCAGAACCGTTTATCAACGGCGGGTTACCTAACTGAACAGTCGTCACATCGCCGGTGGCAACAGGGGTACCATCACCATTTTGAATACCAATAAAATCACCGCCGCTACTAAACTGCATTCTAAACCCAGAGACCGCATCAGCTCCTAAGGATACTGAACCTGCAATGTTATTAGGATCTGTACCAGCAACGTTTTCAGTGTCACCTGCTATATCAATAGCAGTGTCATCCACATAATTAACTACTACCCATTCATTGGTTGCTGCAGAATCTTTCATAAAGTAATAGGTCATCACATGACTATCACCCAACGAATCATAAACGGTAATAGATGTAGCTGCGTTATAGGTAAGTGGATCGTTAGGATCAAAAAGTGTTATATCTTTAGCATCATCACCTGCTGGCAAATTAAAGCGAGGTGCAACTTCGGTGGTTTGTTGTGGTGAGCCTGAAGAGTCTGGAATTCTCACCGGAATAGTTGTGCTCAAAGCCACAGATGAAGAGGTACCATCAGCGTTGACCGGGAAGCCCATTAAGTTATCACCGTTGGAATTAACCACAAAGTTATCTTGATCAAGCTTAAACTGCCCTGCTCGAGTAAATGAAAAATCACGAGAGGTTATTTCAGGAGTCGTGGCAAAAAAACCATTTCCAGTAATCGCCAAATCCAGTGCTGTATTGGTAAACTGAAGACTACCTTGAGAAAATTGCTGAGCAACATCTTGGGTTAAGACACCGTCGCCAACTTTTGTATTACCAGCTGCCAATAGCGACGAAGCATAAACGTCACCGAATTCGGCACGAGATTCTTTAAAACCGACAGTATTTACGTTTGCAATGTTATTTGCAGTGACATCTAGATCTTTTTGAGCAGCTGATACACCGCTTAATGCTATGTTAAAAGACATCGTTTATTCTCTCCTAAACTAAAGGGCTAACATTTTTTAATTAACCACCGATTTGAATGACATCACTCAAATTGACACTTGTTTCGCCATCCAAATTTAAAATGACACCTTGATTGTTACTCGCAAAACTAACGCTATCCACATGCCTATTGACCGCTGTAGGTAAGGTTGTTGACTCGCCGTTTTGTGTACCTTGTGCATAAACTGCATAATTGCCGGCTGGCAAAGGATTGCCGTTAGCATCTTTACCATCCCAACTAAATTCAATATTACCTGCCGACTGTGTACCAGCTTCAATGGTTTTAATTAATTCGCCGGCTTCAGACTCAATGGTAATTTGTAAATCTTGAGTGGTTTGATCGGAAATAACCACCCCGGTTACGCCGTTACTAGTATCGCTTAAATATCCAACGTTACCTTGTAATAAGACATCTTGGCCAATAAGGCTGGAAGCCTGTAATGCTTGGTTTGAGGTCATGCTAGAAGCAAATTCAGAAAATTTAGTATTCAGTGAATCAATACCTTCAGAAATACTGAAGCTGGTCATTTGTGATACCATCTGATCGTTATCTACAGGTTTGGTAGGATCTTGATTAGCTAATTGCTCAGTTAGCAAAGAGAAAAAGTCTTCCTGACTTAACCTTTCATTACTGCCATCATCAATAGGCACGGTTTCTTCTTGTACATACAGGCTAGAATCTAATCCTGTCGATTTTGATATTTCCACGTTACTTTCCTCACTAAATCAGTGATTTATTGACCCTGACCAAGTTGCAACACACGTCTGAATATACGTTTTGTAGTGTCTGCCAACTGAACATTAGTTTCATAAGATTTTGACGCTGACATCATGTCAGCCATTTCCTCAACCACATTCACATTTGGCTTGTAGATATAGCCATTACTGTCTGCCATTGGGTGACCTGGGCTGTATTCGATTTGCAGTGGCTTTTGGCTTTCAACAATACCTAATACTTGTACGCCTGCGCCTTGAGATTGTGACTCTGTTGCACGTTGCATTTCGGCAGCAAAAACAGGATGGCGAGCCTTGTATGTGGCGTCATAACTACTACTGACACTATTTGCATTGGCAATGTTACTGGCCGTTGTATTCAATCGAACACTCTCTGCAGACATGCCAGTGCTTGCAATATCCATAACTCTAAATAAACTCATGCGCCTTGCCCTCCAGCTAGTGCTTTTTTCATACCTTTAATCTTGCCAGTCAAAAATTGGATGCTTGCCTGATAGCGCATTCCATTTTCCAAAAAGGCATTACGTTCAGCTTGCACCTCTACCGTATTACCATCACCAGTATCAGGTTGTAATGGAATTCGAAATTCAATACTTGCTTGAGATTGCATTGAACCTTCAAAGTGCTTTTCATGGGTACGTGTCATATTTTGCTGACGCTCTTGATTTGCTGATTGCATGGCTTTCTGAAAATCTACGCCACGGGCTTTGTATCCTGGTGTATTAGCATTTGCCAAATTTCCAGAAATAACTTCCATAGTTTCGGTTCTAACCTGCATTGCTCGGTCGTGAAGTCCGGTTAATTTATCAAGACTGATTGCCATGTTGTTCTCATCTTAAAAACTCGCTTGTGAGAAATTTAGCAAGGGTTATGCCAAGACATAGGGAGGTGGATACGGATGAACCGTGGATATTACATAACAGTATGTATTAGTTAGCTTTTTTAATATAAAATAGACCGGGATTATTGCGCACCAAACTGAATAATTGATTCAATTCAGCGATAGATTCAGATGCGCCAAGAAATAAAGCCCCATCGTTTTGCAGGCAAGCGGCAATTTGTTGCAGTATTTTCCGCTTATTGTTTACAGAAAAATAAATCAGCACATTTCGACAAAAAACCACGTCAAATCGGCCTAGCCCAGAATAACTATTTAGTAAGTTCTGAGGTTTAAAATTCACCATAGAGACGATTTCTTTATCCAATTGCATGTGGTTGTTATCGACCGCTTTAAAAAAACGCTCTTTACGTTCCTCCGACAAACCTCTGCTAATCGAAATACTATCAAACTTGCCGGTTTTAGCCCGCTGAAGCATATCAGTTGAGATATCGGTAGCAACAATCTCCACGCCTAACGGGAAGGCTCTAGGATTAGCTCTTTTATATTCTTGAATACACATTGCAATGGAAAATGGTTCTTGCCCGGACGAACAAGCTGCGCTCCAAATTCTCACTTTACGCTTTGCTTTAGAAAGCTCAGTTAACAATCTATTAGATAGAATTTCGAAGGGGTATTTGTCACGGAACCACAACGTTTCATTAGTAGTCATAGCATCAACGACTTTTTCCCGCATCTTGGGGGAATGGCCGCTATACGCGATCTTCAGTAACTCAGAAATACTTGCCAAGTTTTCTTGGCGAACCAAGGGTCCTAGGCGACTATAAACTAAATAGCTTTTTTTCTCATTTAGTACAATACCGCACTGACGCTCTAAAAAATGCGTAAACTCTAAGAATTCGTGCGGCGCTAATTGATCTAATTTCAAACATTAATTTCCGTAGGTAAAGTAGAGCTTTATTTGTTAAACCATTTTTGCACAGCTGACGCTAGCTCATCTGGGTGAAATTTAGCAATAAAGTCGTCTGCTCCAACTTTTTGTACCATTGCTTGATTAAATACACCGCTTAAAGAAGTATGCAATACTACTTTGAGTTTGCTTAGCTCCGGTGTGTTTTTGATCTCTGCAGTAAGTGTATAACCATCCATTTCCGGCATTTCTATGTCAGACACCAACACACCAACTTTATCGGTGACGTCGCCAGTTTCTGCGGCAATTTCTTTTAAACGATTAAGCGCTTCAAGTCCATTTTTAGCCACTTCAATGTTTAATCCCAACGCAGCAAGTGCTTTTTTAACTTGGCTTCTTGCCACTGATGAATCATCAGCGATAAAGATAATTTTATCATTTGCAGGAGATTCTGACATATTTAAATCCGCTGCTAAATCTTCACTGACTTCAGTTTTTAATGGTGAGATTTCATTTAGAATCTTTTCCACATCAAGAATTTCAATCAACTCATCATCAACTTCCGTCACTGCAGTCAAATAACTTGCTTTCCCGGTACCTTGAGGAGGAGGCATAATTGCATCCCAATTGGTATTGATGATACGTTCAACTGAGCCGACTAAAAAACCCTGCACTGAACGGTTGTACTCAGCAATTATAATAAATGCGTTGCGAACGTCTTCTATTTTTCTGCCGCCGGTTGCCATACTCAAGTCAATTACTGAGATCGTTTGGCCACGAATATGAGCAACACCTCGAATTAACTTATTTTGCTTAGGTATTGAGGTTAACTGGGGGCACTGCAATACTTCACGCACTTTAAATACATTGATGCCAAATCGCTGTCTGCCATTCAATCTAAATAGCAGCAATTCAAGTCGGTTTTGACCAACAAGTTGTGTGCGTTGATTAACTGAGTCAAGAACTCCCGACATATACCACCCCAATTAAATTTAAAGTAGGCACAATTGTTGCGTTGTCCCTATTAGAAAACCAAGTTTAACTAATTTTAGCGCCAAAAATCGTATTTGTGACTGAATTTTGACGTTTATCTTTGTTTGCTTAACGATTTAATAAGCATAGACAAAACGGCGGCACCTGAACATGAAAATATCGTTAATTCGTACAACTGGTAAGTTATTAAGTGTTTTCTTCAGCGCCTGTTTAACTCTCAACAGTGGTTTCGCTGCGGCGTCCAGCGACACTAACCCTGCTCACCAACAACTTAGTCAAGCAGTAGAAAATTACGTTAATACGCAGCTGAGGCATATAGCTGCAGCAAGTGATGATAACTTGCTAGTAAAAGCGATGCCATTAGACGAAAGGATAGTCATTCCTGATTGCCCTACTCCATTTACCATATCGGCTAGTAAAGAAGCGCTAGCGCAAAGTAACATAACGGTGAGAACCAGTTGTGAACAAACGAATTGGTACTTATATATGATGGTAAAAGCCACTCGCGTGCAACCCGTAGTCGTGCTCACCACCTCGGTCAGTCCTGGCACTGTTTTAAATGAGAATGATGTTAAAGTTGTGATGCTTGATAAAAACCTAATAAGAACGAGTACCTTTGCCGATATCAGCACTGTGGTAGGCGCTCGAATGAAAAAAAGAAGTCGACCTGGCCAACCCGTAGTCCCCGGCCAACTTTGTTTTGTATGTAAAGGAGACAGTATTCTGATTACCGCTGATACTGGTGGGGTAAGCATTAAAACCAAAGGTATAGCCCAACAGGATGGTAACCTTGGCGATACGATTGCGGTGAAAAACAGCAAGTCGAATAGAGTGGTGCATGCACAGGTGGTGAATACCCATCAAGTAGTGGTGCAGATTTAATATAATTAGCGTAAACTATGGGTTATTACATCTGGTTAGCGCAGATTTGAGCTTATCTAAATAATATTTAATTTTTTTCTACATTTAGCTAAAGGTCTTTAAGTTCCGGCCGATAAGATAAGTGAGGCAAATTAGGTATTCGAGGTCATTATGGCAATTAACAATATAAATAGTGGAAATCAAAAGCCACAACTTGAGAATCAGAGGCTGAATCAACAGCAATCTCAGAGTCAAGCGACTGCGCAATCTGCTGCTCAGCAATCTAAGTCTGCAGAAGCGCCACGTCAAGATTCAGTATCACTCACGCAATCTGCTCAGCAGCTTAGCCAGGTTCAAAAGAAATCTAGTGATACACCTGTCAATCAGGAAAAGGTCGACAAATTGAAAAAAGCCATACAGAATGGAGAATATCGCGTTAACCCTGAAGTATTGGCGCAAAAAATTAGCAAACTCGAAGCTCAAGTATTTGGCATTGAAGATTAGAATTTGATGCCAGATTGGTTTAGCTTCTCAAAATAAAAGCAAAGCTAAATGAAAAACCTAATTGCCCTCCTCCAAAAACAGAAACAACAACTTGATTCACTTATTTTATTGCTTGAGTCTGAGCTGCATTTAATCAGTACGCGAGACGCTGAATCACTCACTTCCGTTATCAATGAAAAATCGGAATTGTTAGAATCGATTGCCAGCACTGACAAAAGCGTTGAGCAGGAAGTTGAGAAACAACCTGAAGCAACATCAGAGCAAGCTGTAACAGACTTATTTGATCAAATTAATCAATCTTTGTCCCAATGTAAATTCAGAACCGAGATCAATCAAAAAGCGGTAGAACAAGGTCAGTTGCGCTTGCAACATCTTCGCACTTTGCTGTTAGAATCCCGAGCTAAAGAAACCATGACTTACGATAAAAGCGGCAAACCTAAAGGTGGTTCTTCAGGTAAGAGTGTGACCGTTTAAAAGTTCGTTCTCAAAGGAATAGAATTTAATAATAACGAACTTTCTTCACTTGTTTCGGCTTGGCAGTACTCAGATATAAATCATGCACTAGGCTAAAATCCAACTCCAACTCTGTGGCATAAGAGTCATTGCCAATGGGGTAGCTTTTTACTACTCGTGCACCGCGGATCACACCTTGAACACTGGCCATTAGTTGAGTATCAGTGAGCACAAGATTAGCCAAAGACTGTTCACCGTCAATTTTTTGTCCATAAACCTGCTCAGTTAGCTCACGGTAAGCATCCAGTTTCGATGCTTTCACTGCCATTAGTACTTTCGCTGAACGGTTATTTCCCCGTTGAGCATCTATTGGCGCATAGCCGATAGAGCGAATAACAGGATAAGAATCAGGTTCGATGGTTTCCCACTCTACTTGTTTGTCTATGATGTTTTGACAACCGATTAATCCGGCTAGACATCCCGCAATCACAAAGGTATAAATTAGTTTCATATTTTTCTCAGTAGTATCTTTACAGCGCATTGTTAAGCTGCATTAGGCTTCAATTGATAATTCAAAACCATTTCAAACTGTCTTCAAGATTTTTCACTGCAATATTTGTTCCTTATCACAAAAAAATTGAGATCCAAGTAAGTAGACCAACTGTGATAGAAGAAAATTGGTTACTGATTAACCGCCATCTGAAAACAGGTACAAAAGATGCATTACCTGATTTACTAACTATAGTAACTAAATACGTAAAAAGTGGCTACGCATGCAAATACACACGTTAAAGCCGTTTTGAATTTAAGCGTTAATTGGATATTTTTTGAAATGAAGCCCATAAACTGCCAAATTTTTTCTGTTAAGTTAATCACTTTGTTCTGTGCCTTTTGCGCAGCACTCTTTTCAGCGCAGTCGTTGGCAGCTTGGTTCGAGTCCAGTGGTCAAGCGGCAATAAGAAACGGCAATATTGAGTTAGCGCGGCAAAATGCGACCCAAGAAGCAATTAAGCAAGTATTGTTATTTGCCGGAGCTTCGGTACACAGTGTGCAAAAAATGGCAAACGGCGTATTGCAAAATGATGACTTAACGATTCGCGCCAGTGGCGAAGTCAATAGTATTGAATTAATAGATGAAGTTTTTAGAGATGGCTACCTCACAGTTTCCTTGCGGGCAGATATTTTCCCTCAAAAAAACACATGTCAATCATCAGAATACCCTAAAAGTATAGTTACCACTTGGCACCCAATAGACAACCGAGAGCAAGCCACTACCGGCAATCTATTTGAAATAGGTACTAGGTTGCCAGAAGTACTTCAACAAAACTTCGAAGACTTCGCACAGCAATCGAGTATTCAAACCATATTACCTTTCTACTATGCGCAACAACCGCTTTCAATGATCAACGATGCAATGGCACTAGCCAAACAATCAAGCTCTCAATATGTGCTAACTGCCACCGTTAAGGATCTAAGTTTAAACAATGTTAACCAGTCTAAATGGCAATTTTGGAATAACCCTACACCAATAAGAAATTTCAGCTATCAAGTTGCCCTTTATGACGGTTACACTGGTACATTGATGTGGCAGAAATTATATTCTTCAAACGCACCATGGGACTTCGATACTCATCAAAGTGTCGACATAAATAGCGGCCTGTTGTGGCAAAGTGCTTACGGTGTGGCAATTTCCTCAATCATGCAGGATATTGCTATTAACGTTGACGAAAAGTTAGCTTGTTCGCCTACGTACGGACGCATAATACAAGTAAGAGGTGATCAACTAACCCTCAATATTGGTAGCAACCAAGGCATTCAAAACGGTGATGAATTCACCCTATTTCAGCTGCAACAGAAACACAACCCTCAGGGCCAAACCTTTACCCAGTTTAATCTACACCCTACCCCAGTGCGAGTTGTGAGTGTTTCGCCAGGGACTGCGGTTGCGGTATCAAAAGACGGTACTTTACTGGCCAATATTCAAGCCAATGATTTTGTTTCCAGACAATAAATTAGGGGCTTGCGATTAGATTATTGATGTCCTTTTAAGCACATCGAAATTGCTATTCGATTTCTCATTAAAAACCAGTAAACCCAGACTTGTCTTAATACTGCCAAATTTAGTATAGTCTTGCCCGCTCTGATGTTGGAACATGTCCCCTTAGCTCAGCTGGATAGAGCGACCCCCTCCTAAGGGGTAGGCCAGAGGTTCGAATCCTCTAGGGGACGCCATTTGATTAGAATGTTTATAAAGGGGGAGTTTGTCATCGTTAATCGATAACCATTTGCGCTTGGCAAAACCAAAAGTTAATTAGGTCTTTCATTAATGCTACAAGAGCAAAGTAGTTGTTTGGTTTAGTTAAATAAGCGTTACTGCCCAGAAAATAACACTCTTTGATATCAATTTCAGAATCAGACGTTGTGAAAATTATAACCGGTATATGTTTGAGTCTTGGATCTTGCTTAATTTCTGCCAGCGCTTCTCTCCCCGATTTACGCGGCATATTTAAATCTAGCAGTATCAAGTTTGGCAGCACTTCAGCACTATTAAGCACCGATATTAGCTCTTCGCCATCTTGCGCAAACTTAATTTTATCCAATGTCAGATTATTTTCAGTTAGCGCGTCACGGATCAGCTCTTGATCATCCAAATCATCTTCCGCCACTAAAATGTAACTGACCGCTCTAAGTTTTGTCGCTACTGAACTTATATTATTCATGACTGGAACCTGTTTTCCCTTACAAAGGTCTTTGTTATTATTTTTAATCGCGAATATATCACAAGGTTCTGATTGTTAATAACGATAACGTACACTAGTTAATTTTAGGGTCAATAAGAGGCACGGTTATGAAAAATGTAGCGCCTTTTCCAAGTTCTGAATCTGCCCAAATTTTACCGCCATGACGGCTCAATATCTTTTTACAGATAGCTAATCCCAAGCCTGTGCCTTCATACTCTGACTTACCATGAAGCCGTTCAAACAAACCGAATATCTTTTGCATATGAATACCATCGAAACCTACTCCATTATCTTTGAACGCAATAGTCACAAATTTTTCATCTTTATGGGTGACATCAATATCAATTTTTGGCTGTGTTCCTTGTGAAGTAAATTTGATGGAATTTTGAATTATGTTTTGTACCACACGACGTAATTGATTTTGGTCACCATAAACTTCGCCAATGTGAGCGGTATTGATAATCACGTCTTTTTCCGCGATTAACATTTCCAAATCAAGAATAACGTCTTGAATTAACTGATCAAAACTCAAATTAATGAATCCATCATTGGCACGATGAATACGCGAAAAGCTCAGAATACCTTTTATCAACGTTTGCATTCTTTGCGCTGAAGTCATCATTTTTTCGAGATAAACTTTGCCTTTATCACTTAATGTTGACTCCGAATATTCAATTCGTCCACCAAATGATTGAATCTTTCGCAAAGGTTCTTGTAAGTCATGGGAAGCAACAAAAGCGAAACGCTCTAGTTCTCGGTTAGATTCTTCAGATTTCGAGAGTGCTTCCACAAGTTCGAGTTGAGCTCGCTCTTTGTTTGCAATTTCTATTCTGAGCTGCTCTGTCCGGGCCGCCACTTTCTGTTCCAAGGTTTCGTTTATTTGCTCTAAACGTTCCGATTTAGACAGCACATAATTAACCACAGTATTTCTAAATTTTAGCGCACAAGACAACTCTATGGGTTCCCATGCCAGCGCTTGATTTTTCACATTTTCGCGCCACAACCTAAATGAACTGCGTGGCATCAGACGGTGACTACCGTCATCGAGAAATTCAATCATTTTTTCTGGTTTTCCTCCCCAATCTTTGGTTTGTTCTACTTCTTTTCTAAACCAAATAATAAATAGATTACTGACTGAGGAAACTGACAGAATAAAAACACCGCTGGCAATATCGCTGATATCTGCAAATTCGGGGTAGTCTTTACTCAATGTGTTAGTGTAATAAATGGTATCGTTGATTAATTTATTAGACGTCGCCCACTCATAAAGTGCTTCAATACGCTCAGTAGGAGGTGTTACCCCGAAACACTCGGTTTTATCTTCTAAACGCCAAGCTACACCGGTTGAATTCATCATTCGTTTTAAATTTTTTGACTCTTCACGCAACCCGTCCGTAAAGAAAATATGTTCCGCCATTTTTTCAGTAATTGAGGCGTTTAGCGAACGTACGACTGAATCTCGATGCTCGGCGTCCGCCTGCACTTTTAAGGAAATGATATATGACAGCATTAAACCAAAATAAAGCGCCACTTCGCGGGTTTCAAAATTAACAACGTGAGGTGAATAGTGATGACATGCGATTAGCCCCCATAACTTGCCAGAAACAATTAAGCTAATGGACATCGACGACTTTACGCCCATATTACGAAGATACTGACAATGTATCGGAGAAACACTTCTTAGCACCACTTGCCCAAGATCCACAGGTTGGTCTTGAGGATAGAGCGGCGATTGAATCGCATCCACATCTGCTAGTAAGCGAATTGGATTTTTTATATAAAGTTCTCTAGCCTGTTTAGGGATGTCAGATTCAGGGAAATGTTGTTTTAAAAATGAATTTAACGAGTCTACTTTGGATTCTGCAACCACTTCACCGTTATAATCTTGATCAAACTTATACAGCATCACTCTATCAAAACCTGTGATATCTCGTATTTGATCGACTGCATGCTCGAATACACTCTCAATATCGTGGGTTACCATCAAGTTATTGAGTGACAAATTAATCAAGTTCTTTACTGGATTAAACGAGACAGCATCCTCATTAATTTTAGGTTCTAATTCAATAATTAGAAATCGCTCATTAATGCTCATCACCGCATTAAATTTTTGCGCGCTAGATTGTTGAGTAAGAAGGCTTACACGTTGAGGATTGATCTCACTGAATCCATGCTCGAACTCCAGTTTCTTTAGAAGCTCTACAAAGTCGTTGTCCAGCAACTTATCTAGTGGTATTGAAACCAATTCGGTCAACGGAATAGCTGTCAACTCTGCCATATTTTCACTAACGTAATGCACACGAAAAGTCTCAGGATGCACCACTAGCAGGTAACCATGAGGCTGTATTGAGCCAGGTATATGAATTGGTTCTTTATGACAATTATCTATGGTTACATCGAATTGCTCATTCATTAAGCGCTCCCCTTAAGCAGCTTTGGATACAATGAAACGCTTTTTGCGCACCTTTTTGAATATCCAACTCACTCAAAACATTTTGTTGATGGAACATTTTGAGCGCTTCGCTAAACTCGCGCCACTTTGCTAAACGAAAATCACCGTAACTTTTGAAAAATGACAGACCTGCAGATTCACTAAGCCAATCATGTTTATTCAACCGTAGTTCAATATGCGCTCCCCCCAAGGTAGCTCCTTCCATGACATATAACATTCCCATCGCCTCAGCACTGCTGGAGGCAACAATTTCGATGTTTTGATTAACAATGGCGGGAATGGTTTGCAACTGTGACGACAAATATTCAATATCATTTTGTAACCATTGCAACTTGCTTCTGCCCGCGATTAACTCGTTAGTCTCTGGGTAGTCACGAAGCACATTTTCCATTGCCGCATAACTTGCATAAAATGCCTGTAGAATTTGCAAATAGGTATTGCAGCTCAGGTTTCTAAGAAATAGAAACCTAGACAAATCACTTTCTACTGAACGATGAAGTTCCGCTGTTTCAGTTTTTACAAATACACCAATATCCATACTTGGGTTATTAATTCGGTTATTCATTTTGTGAGTACGTAACTAGCAAAATGATGGAATTTTTCAGGGTAATATATAAATTTCTCACCATCTTTATGACTTATCATCCTTAGATTTAACAGCCGTTTCTGATTCTATTTGTTTGGGGATCACTAAGCTCATTATTCGCCACCCAGCTTTAGGTTCTAACGATTTTTTGTTCGTAATCATGCGTAATTTATTGTGACTATCAAATGCGCACAAAAGCAATAAATTACCTTCGTATTCTTGCAAATAATCTTCCATGGAAAAACTTTCCGTTAACCGAGTTGTTTTGATTTTGGCACCTTTGGCCACCCAACTTGCTAACTTTCCATAGGTAATTCCGTCCGAAAATAATCCCAATTTTTTCGCATAGGATTCTGATACTTGATGGCTAGGTCTTTGTTGTTGCTCATTATTACTTAAACCTAATACAGTTCCTTTCCCCATTTCATCTTCGAAATGAAAGGTCACCATAGGATTTAATTGGCGGTAAGGCGACATGACCAGCACTCTGCCAAATAGGGTGAAATCCAAGGTCCGTGAAGCATGTTCAGACATTGGATTACCAAAGTAAGTGGGAATATTCAGCATTCTAGCGGACCGAATAGAGTCCCAGTTTGTATCGGCTACACACACATTTACATCATTATCCATCAGTTCTTTGGCAAACATTCTACAAAATTCACCCCCTCCAAAGATCAAATACCCATTTGGTTTAGGGGCACGAATGCCAAGCCATTGGGCCACGTGAACGGCGGTTAAACTCTGCACCACAACGGTAGAAATGATCACGAGAAAAACTAAAGGTACTAGTACTTCAATATGCGCATAATTAAGCGCCTCTAACTTCAATGAAAACAAAGCAGATACTGCCGCAGCAACAATTCCTCTGGGTGCAACCCAACTTAAGAATGCTTGCTCGCGCCAATTTAAACCTGTTTTCAAGGAAGAAACCATCACCGAAATTGGCCTGACAACAAACATTATTGCCAATAAAACAATGATCGCGCCCCAGCCTACATTGAGAATGGAATCCAACTGAATCCTCGAGGCCAATAAGATAAACAAGCCAGAAATTAACAGTACACTTAAGGTTTCTTTAAATTCTAGTATGTCATCGACATCAACATCGCGCATATTAGCCAACCACATCCCCATAATTGTCACAGTGAGTAATCCAGACTCGTGAGCCATCATGTTTGAACCGGCAAATGCGCCTAACATCAAGGTAAGCACAGCGGTATTGCGTAAATAATGAGGAATGAGATTTCGTCTCAGGGCAAGTCCGAGCAAATACCCCATTACAGCACCAACACCAAGACCTATCCCTACTGTTATGCTAAATGCCCATAGAGTGTGACTCAGCGCATCCTGCGTAGAAATAATATATTCGTATACCAAGACTGCTAACAAGGCGCCTATAGGATCAATAATAATCCCTTCCCAGCGCAGAATATTTGCTAATTTATTGCTTGGTCTGACGGTACGCAGCATGGGAACAATAACGGTTGGTCCAGTCACGGTAACAATTGCACCAAATAGAAATGCCATTTCCCAAGACATATCTAAAACTAGATGAGTGATCACAGCCACTAAACACCAGGTCAAAACCGCGCCTGATGTACACAAATTTCGAACCATCGAACCGTGTCCGCGTAAATCTTCAAACCTTAGTGTTAACGCACCTTCAAAGAGAATAATCGCGACAGACAACGACACCACAGGAAACAATAAGTCACCAAAGATTTGATCGGCATTAATCACACCGGTAACGGGGCCAACTATAATCCCAACAATTAACAGAGGTAAGATTGCGGGTAGTTTTATGCGATAGGCAAAATATTGACAAAAAATGGATAACAATCCTACCAAAACCAGTCCAGCAGTAATATCAATCAAGTACTTTCCTTAATATCTTAGTTAAACTTTCCAATAATTTTCTTAATAGCTTTTAATGCCAGTATTAAGCATTTTTTAACTAAATGACGAACAGATATAGTTGTAAATGAATCAACAAATCCCATTTAAACAATAACAAATGGTAAGTAGCATTTATACAGGTTACTCAGCTTCGATACAATCCAACCGATGACCAATTAATTTACGAAAAGTGAGGCAAAAAAGTTTACAATTGCGCTTAAGTTCTAGTTGGAAATTAGTTTGTAAGATTTTGCTATCAAGATCTCAAGCATAATACCTGCCTTGAAATAGCCTTTTTGACCCCATTTTTTAACCGATGATCAAACTATCAGGTTTGATGCGATCAACATTCGATATTTTGACCGAGAAGTAAATACAGCATGATGGAACAAACAATAAATGACTTTTTAATTATTTGGGCAACTGTTGACCCAATAGGCACTATGGCGCTTTTTGCTGGGTTAACCAGTAGCCTTACGCCAGCAGAGCGCCGTAAAACAGCATTCAAAACAATAATTTATTCCAGCTTGGTACTTTTGGGAGCAATTGTAGTTGGTCAAATCATCCTAACGGCAATGGGAATTAGTCTGTTGTCTTTTAAAGTGGCCGGCGGAATCATTTTATTTCTGTTTGGAATTAAAATGATTTTTGATGATAATTCAAGCCGTAAAGAAATGGATAAAGATCATGATATGGCCGTGTTCCCTTTGGCGATTCCAGCTACTGCCTCTCCAGGAGCAATTTTAGCGGTTATCCTATTAACCGATAATTATACTCATCCTATTGAAGAACAAATTACTACCGCTTTGGTGATGTTAAGTGTATTGCTTATCACCCTTGTATTGTTGCTGCTGTCTGGAAAAATCATACGCATTATCGGCTCTGGTGGAGCCTCTATTCTTACCCGCATTATGGGGATGATTTTAGCCGCACTTTCTGTTGAGTTTGTGATTGAAGCATTATCTATTGAGAAGTGGATTAGTAGTTTCTCTTAAGTAACTAAATAAAGATCAAAAAGGAGCCTTATCAGCTCCCTTTTTATTTAAAACAACTTCACTGCTGCCCTTTGTTATTCAACAAATCCCTGATTAGCATGCACTGTCAATGGATGATAACCAGGCTTAGCCTCTTCAAATGCGCGTTTGGCAAATGCTTTACCTTCTACAGTTTTAGCTAACTCTCGATACAAAGGTTTGACTAACTTATTGCGACCAATTCCGACCAAATAACTATAGAGTCTCTCATAGGCAGGTTTATATTCATTTTTCACTGCGATTAATAACCAGCTGTGAGCAATTTCATTGTTCTTACTCGCCGTTAATTGGAAGGTACTATCAAGTTCAACCAACTGCATATCGTTTAGCTTCTGTGGCATATTATTTAAAAAGTACAGCCATTGATGAACAGTCCAATCTTGAGTATTAATCTGTTTAGCGCTTAAACTTCCCTCTAACCAAGCATCACGTACTGTATCAACTTTACTAAATGCATCTGATTCTGGCATGGGTGCTCCATCTGGAATACCCGGTTCAAAAATCCATTGATGAATACGCTCTTTGTCTAAAACATCTGCGTAAGTAGTCAGTAACGTTTGATCCAAATAGCTCACAAATTGATCGGTTGTAATACTTTTGAACGCAAAATGATTAAAATATTCAAGTAGAAACTTATCGAAATTATCTCGCCCTACTTTTTGTTCGATTTCGCGAAGAAATAAAGCGCCCTTTTCGTAAGGAATATTTGAAAATACGTCATCAGGATTACGTCCTCGTAAATCAATCGCCAGAATTTCATCATTTTCAGGTAACGCAGCAATATCGGCTTGTAAGTCTTGGTATCCCAAAACCGCTTCCATATTGTAGCGGTCTGTTCCGTAGATCATTTCCATAATCCGATAGGTTAAATAAGTCGTAAAACCTTCGTTTAACCATAGATCCCGCCAAGTCGCATTCGTCACTGTATTGCCAGACCAACTGTGCGCAAGCTCATGAGCAATTAGAGACACTAGACTTTTGTCTCCTGCAATAACTGTCGGTGTTATAAAGGATAAACGCGGATTCTCCATTCCACCAAAAGGGAATGACGGCGGTAAAATCAATAAATCGTAACGATCCCAACTATAGGGCCCATAGGTCTTTTCAGTCGCTTCTAACATACTTTCGGTGTCTTCGAACTCACTCGCCGCGGCATCAAGGATTGATGGCTCGGCGTAAACACCTGTGCGCTCGCCCATGGCTTTGAAATGAAGGTCACCTATTGCCAATGCGATTAAATAAGACGGTATAGGTTGCGGCATATTAAATTCATAAACGCCGTCTCGGGGTGTAACAGGATCATTTGCAGCACTCATTACCGCGAGCAATTCTTTAGGTGTGCGAATAGTGGCTGTATAGGTCACTCTCACCTGTGGTGAGTCTTGTAATGGAATGAAACTACGAGCATGAACAGCCTGTGCTTGGGTAAATAGAAATGGATACTGTTTACCGGCAGTTTGTTCTGGTGTTAACCACTGAGCGCCTGACGCATCTTTTGAGGTGTGGTAACTTATGCTGACTTGATTACCTTGTTCGGGCAACGTAATGTGCAGCGCTGAGCCCAGATTTGGAACTTCTTTTTGAAGCTCAAAGGCAACCGGTGTATTTCCTGAAGTCACCTCCAAAATGGTTAATCCCCGAGTATCCAAAATCAGGGTTTTCCCTTGCTCATCAACTTTTTGATAAGTAAGCGTTGCCGTGCCTATCAATTGTTTTTTGTCAAAATCTGCGGTCAAATCTAAATCGATGTGTGAAACTTTCACAACATCCGGATTAGCAAAAGAATGATAATCTTTAGCATGGTCTATTTGCGTTTGTTTTGATGTTTGCTGTGGTGTTTTCTGTGGTGTTTGTGGTGCTTTGATTTCAGCGGGTTGTTCAGGATTTGAACATGCCAGCAAAGTAGATATCCATAAAAATGCAAGATAACGAATACTTTTCATTTATTTTCCTAGTGAACTTTTTAGCTAATTGTGACATAAAACTAGTTAGAACCGAAAGCATAGCCGTTAATTTAAAGCTAGGTTAAGTGAAACATTAATTGTCGACAGGGGGAGTTATGGCTAAACAAAATGAACAAGATATTTCGACGTTTTTGGATGCGATGCAAGATGTTAAGCCCCTCCCTAAACAAGATACAGTAACCACCTTGAAAACCAAGCCAACCCTCGCACAAAGCTTAAAACGAGAGGCTTTGCAAAGAGAGTTAAATTTAGCGCAAAATCATTTAAGTACCGAGTACGTAGAACCTTTAGACCCCTACGATCACCTTATTTACAAAAAGTCGGGAGTTCAAGAAGGTGTATTTAAAAATTTACGTTTAGGCAAATACAAGATCGACGCGACCCTTAATATGCAGCAGTATAAATTTGAACAAGCTAGACAAGCACTGTTTGAAACAGTTCTGCAATCCCAACAAAAGGGTATTAGAACGTTATTAGTAAAACATGGAATAGGTTTGAATAGTCAGCCTTTCCCTGCATTTCTAAAAAGTTATGTGTACAAATGGTTACAGCAAATGCCGCAAGTTTTGGCCTTTCATACGGCGCAAAAACACCATGGCGGTTCAGCATCCGTGTATGTGCTGCTGAAAAAGAGTGAAACAGACAAAGCCACTAATCGAGAATTACATCGTAAAAAATAGCCGGTTAACAAGCCGAGTTTGATGATGTTTTGCGAAGGGTGTGTACAAGATACAGTAGTAAAGTAAAGCTAAGGTAGGCAAAGGCTACCTTAGCTGAGTAAGGTCACAATTAATCAGCCATTTTTTTGCAGATCAAATATGTTTTGCATAGGTTGCCATTTAGCGTTTTGCTGCTGGCTGTCGACTTTCTGGAAACGTTCCATCAGCCTTTCCCATTCCTGCACTTTAGGATTTTCACTGTCTAACTTAGCTTTAGTTTCAAAACTAAAGCTAGGCTTAACGTCCAACACCATCACTAAATGCGTATCAAGTCGAAAAATTTGCATATTTTCAATGCCAGAAGCGCGGATACTCTCAAGTACCTCTGGCCACACTGCACCGGGCTGATGATATTGCTCGTATAAGCGAATCAATTCATCATCGTCTTGCAATTCAAGACGAAGACAATAACGCTGATTATCCATAGGTCGGTTCCCCTTTCGCACAATGGCTATAAATGTTTTTTATCTTTTAAACTTTGTATACGTGATGTGCGCGATAACCAAATAGGCTAATCACCACAAAACATAGCAAAGGTAATAAAAAGGAGGTTTTTACTGACGGAATGTCACCAATAATAGGCGCTGCATCAATCATCGCTGCTTGCAAAGGAGGCATTAATGCACCGCCAACAATGGCCATAACTAAACCAGCAGAACCCAAACTGGCATCATCGCCTAAATCTTTTAGAGCAATACCGTAAATCGTGGGGAACATCAGTGACATACAAACTGAAATACCAATCAAGCACCATAACCCTAACATTCCGCCTAAAAATATCGTACCCAAAGACAATGTAATACCGCCTAATGCTAACAACATCAGCAGCGGACCAGGACGAATAAACCCTAATAAAAAAGTACATACAAAACGACTAATTAGAAACAGTGACATTGCCACAATGTTGTAACCTTGCGCCTCCGATGCAGTGAGGCCTACAGCGGTCATGCCATAGTGGATAATAAATGTCCAACACATGATTTGTGCCCCCACATAAAAGGCCTGTGCTATCACTCCCTCAATGTAACGACCATTAGTGAATAAGCGCCCAAAGGTTGCGCCTAATTCTTTTAGAGTTAATGGTTTATCATGGGAAATCGTGCGTGGTAATTTGCTAAATAGAAACACTAAAAACAAAATTCCTACCACCACAGCTATAGCGATGTAAGGGCCTCTTACGGTGATCAAATCAGCCGATTGCATTGCTTGATGGGCGACAGGCTGGTTTTGCGCAAATTCACTTAACGCGGCAGTCAATTTGCCGTCAACAACGCTAGGCAGCATCTCAGCATATTCAGGATGAACCGCACGCTCAGCGGCGCGGAATTCTTCTACCTGCAATTTATTTAAGATAACCGTGGATGCGACAAACATACCGGTTAACGAACCAATTGGATTAAATGCCTGAGCTAAATTAAGACGACGAGTAGCTGTTGCCGGATCACCCATAGACAAAATATAGGGATTTGCAGTGGTTTCTAACAACGCTAAACCACAAGTCAAAATACATAGTGCTGCAAGAAAGAAATTGAATTCTTGCTGGACACTGGCGGGAATAAATAATAGAGCGCCCACGGCGTAAAGCGCAAGCCCCAACAAAATACCTGATTTATAAGAATATTTACGAATAAATATCGCAGCCGGAACAGCCATGATGCCGTAGCCAAGGTAAAAGGCAAATTGCACCATACTACTTTGTGCATTGGTGATTAGAAAAATATCTTTAAAAGCTTTTACAAGCGGATTGGTTACGTCATTGGCAAAACCCCATAATGGGAAAAGCATCGCTACAAGGATAAAAGGCACTAACATGCCTTCACCGATTATGCGCGGATGAGATGTGGATTTCTGTTTTGACGCTTGTTGTGCACTAACTGCTTCGACTTGCAATGTCATATTCTTTCCAACTTAATTAATTTAAATGACAGACAGTGATTGAGTTGCCTCTAAAATTCATCGACTCAGGTGATGCAAATTATTGGTTTTGCATCTAACCCAAGACAAATCTTTTTGTAAACAAAAGCGAATTCACGCTTTTACAAAATCAATCAAAGATTCTCACAAAGCGATAACAAGGGCAAGAATTATTTTACATTTAAAACATAATTTCATATGCAAACTTAATTTACAGTTGTACTTTCGAATAAATTTATAATGACAAAAGCCAATTAGGTGCTTCGCAAATAGTTAGGAAGCATCAAATCCTAACGCGGTGGATATCTCAAGCGCTGCCTGTTTGATCAATTTATGGGCGTCGTCGATATTAGTTTGATGTGACCCATCCAGATACTCAAAGAAAGGGACAATTAACGCGGCTACTGCTTGATCTTGATAATCAAAAACTGGATAACCGATATCTTGAATCCCCTGTGCTTGCGCACTATGGATACATTCGTAACCTTGACTCAGAACTTTTCTAACCATTTTATCCAAATTAAAGTCAAGATCAGTAGAGTGATGTGCAGGAATACGACTTAACATTTGTTCGCGAGTATGTTGGTCTGCAAATGCCAACAACAAGTGTCCTGAACAGGTGTTCATTAAAGGTGCTTCAGCGCCCAAACGCACACTAAATACCCTTTCTGATGGTGAATCCTGCTGTACGACTACGTGCCCTTTACCTTCATAATATATGACTAAATGGCAAGATTGCTCTATCGCGTAGGACAAGCGTTGTAACACCGGAGTCGCAACACTGGTCAAGCGTTTAACGGGCGGGAAGCGATGGGCTAAACCAAACATTTTTAAGGTTAGCATGTACCTGTCACTGCCCGGTTGAAGTGAAACATAACCACGTTGTTCCAACACCACTAACATCCTAAATAACTCGCCGACTGATCTATTTAGCGTTTTGGTAATCTCACCAATGTTCATGCCTTCAGCTTGATTGGCTAGCAGCTCCAGAATATCTAACCCTTTCTCAAGTGCTGGGGCACTGTAAGTTTTGCGTTTAGAGTTTTCTGATTTGTCAGTCGCTTTTGTCATTTTTGTTCCCTGTTTAACCCTTGGTAATATTTGTTCTGCAGCATAATGCTTTACATTTTTTGTAAGAACAAGTCTGTTTTTTGCAAACGTTATTATTGCTTATTTAACTAACTAGGCGTCAGACTCGTTAGATTAATAGCTACATTCCCTTTGATTATAAACTATCAATTTTGTTGAATAGAGTAGATTTCAAAACCCGTAGAGTCTGACCTTTTAAAACAAAATCAACTTTGAGTTAATTTGAAAATAGTTCACTGCTTACTGTGTATGTCTGATTTTCCTTATGATTTTCATCAGTGACCAACACCTGCAAATTAACAAACCAGTGACGGACATCCAAAGGAAGTGCATCAAAGGTTGCAATATATTGCCCGGGTATCGAACTAGGCGTCACTAAGTTAGTGTCAGCTTGAGTCCATGAGGCTTTACCTGTATGTCCTTGGTCTGCTGTATAGTGAATTGTCGCTTTAGCGACTTGATAATCTTTGTTATCTAAATTGATCGAAAATTCAGCTTGAGCTTTGCCAGAGTTGAGCTGTTTAACTGAAAGCGATTTAGCCCAGACTGTGCCTTGACGCACAATCTGTCTAGCAAAAAGATAGGATTCAGGCTGATCCCAACCAAGCTTGTGTCCATGCCTAATTCCCGGCTTGATACTCACTGAATAATCACCGCTTAGTTGCTGATATGTACTCGCCTGCGCATCGAGTGCAAAATGTTTGTCGTCACGCCATGTCAACCAAAGAGAAGGTTGACGATAATTGCTTATGCGATGTCCGGGCTCCCATGTATTTTGGTATGCAGAATTTCCCATTAAGGCTTGCTGATATTGATTCTGCATCCCATCAAGAAAACCGCAACCATATATGGGGATAGAAAAGTCGAAGCTACCGTCAAATCCCATGACGGTTGAAGTAATGACCCCGCCCCAAGATATTCCGGTCAGGCCAATATGTTGCTTATCAATATCCGCTTGTGCGGTCAAAAAGTGTTTAGCTCGAATTACCGCCGACACAGCATGAAACATCCATTGATCTTGCAGTGGTCTATCAGAATCTGCATAAATTCCTTGTCTAGAAGGGCCAGAACCTAGATGTTTTTGCCACCTCAAAGTGTCATTGATTTTTGCTTCTTCAAGATCATCGGCGGGAATGTCAGTTTGCCCTTCCACAGCGACAGAAATTGCCGCAAAGCCTGCATCATTCCATTTATCAACCCAATTTTTAAAGGCTGTCCCCCCTCCCCCATGCACTAAAACCATGCCAGGGGTTTTACCCGATGGCGTTGTCAGTGGGTGTTCTGGAAACTTATAAAGAGCAAATATTTTAGTGGTTTTACGTTGTCCACTTTTATCGGTGTAGGGTTCACCTTCTAAGTAGAGTTCAAGCATGCCATCAGCGCGTAGCTTTGATGATACAACCTGTGCAACATGTTCTTTAGCCAGTTTGGAAAAGTACATGTCTACATTTATATTAGCGCCAGTATCCTCCTGCTGTATTGCCTTGCAGCCATGTAAAAAACCACTAAAAATGACAACAACTGCGAACCTCCTAAAACTTGTCGTCACTGCATCATCTGCGAATATTTTATGGGAAATGAAATTAATAATATGGCGTAGATGAAAGTATCGCCCACTTCGTTTGGTAATCTGCCAGCATAAGTCTGTGGCATTGATACTGGTAAAGTGACTATGAATCTTCATGTTGACCCCAGGTAATTTTGGCGGTTTTGGTATCGATATTGACGACAACAGAAGCATGCTCAAACTCTCGTGTATAAGTCCACCCTTCTTGCTTCGCATCAGATAAGGGGGCGCCGAGTTTTCGATCTAACTCAGGATACCACTGCAATGCGCCATGATGATCGCGGTAACCCCAAGTGTTATTAAAGTAAGAATAAGGCTGAGCAATGACTAAAAAACAGGCAAGGGGGAAATCAATGGCCTTTTTGGCCAGTTCATACAGTTCTTTTTCTGGCTTTTTCATCATTTGCTTGTCAGTAAAATTAAATCCAGGCCAAGCTTTGAAAATGACAATTTTTCCGGTTTTCGCGGCCTGCATCATGCGTTCCATGTCCAGTTGAATCATCTCCTTAGAACGACTTTGAAACTGATCAAAATGCTCAACTATGACTCCATTTGCATGATTGAGATAACGTAAACCACCGTCTTCCCAACCTCCAGGAATAGAACGAATACCGTTATAAATGATAAGTTTTTCAGCACCAAGGGTAGCGCTAGTTTCATCCAATAATTTGATGACTCCCTCTTCTAACGCTTTAAAGCGAGCAGTGCCAAGTCTTTTTGCGCTCACCTCAGGCTTGATCGAGATCTGTGGTAATGCGTCAATAAAGACGCCATCTAATTGCCCCTGTTGAATGGCATCGTTGGCAACTTTTATCCACCAGCTTCGCACTTCAGGATTGGCTAGATCATACTTTTTCAAATGTCCGCGTTTGAGGTCCAATTCGCCACTTTTAGTCTTAATTGCGCCGTTTTTTATTTTTGAAAATGTGTCATGAGCGTCATACAGCGAATAATCAAGTAACCCATTCCAGTAAAACAGTACTTTCATATTCGGGTTGAGCTGTTTTAATGCTTTCGCCCCAGCAATAATGCCCTTTTCAGAGCTGCCATGCTTTTTTAATCCATGTCCTTTTTCCAATGTGACAAAGTCATAGTGGCTAGCAATAAACAGGTTCTCTTCATGGCTAAGGTCTCCCTTTGTGCGACCAAAATGAGCATAAACAGGAACAGTATCCCAATTAAAGTTAGGGTAAGCACTGGTGACTTGAGACTGTGACGGATTGTTTGATAATTGAGAAGCATGGGCCTCACGAAGCGCACCAGATAAAAACGTTGCCATTAATATAAAGCAGATTAGAGTTGATGTTTTAATCTTCATTTTAACCTTTAAAAAAACCATAGCGGCATCTCGTTTGCTGTACCTTTTGCTATTAATCAGTAATAAACTATTTGTACACAGATGCGATTAGATGAGGTATTCCTAACTGCTTCTAAGGGTTATCTATTCTTAATTAACACATTTTTAAGCAGCCTATCCAACAAAAAATTAACATACACGATTAATTTCATATACTCAATATAATTTTATATTTGAAATATCACTACGAATATAGAGGTAGTTGTTGAACTAAGTCTACTAAAGTGTTCAAAATTTATTGTGCTAATACAGCGCAAAAAAACAAATAATTGACAAAATCATAACATTCCAATAAATTCCACATATAATATTTTGTTTTATATTTAAAATGAGGTATCACTATTATGAGTTCAGGTTTTTGCAGATGAATGCACTGAGGCTTGAGTGGTTTGAGTGGTTTGAGTGGTTTGAGTGGTTTGAGTGGTTTGAGTGGTTCGCTACAGTAAGCAGAAAACCATTTTATCTGTACAGCTCTATATTAAGGTTTTTCTACGTGAAAATAACGCCTTCAGGATTGTCATAAATGAATTTTTTCTGGCTAACAACGATAAAATTAGCATGTATCGCATTATTACTGTCTCCTTCAGTACATAGCGTTGTACATAATAGTTCAGTCGTTTCCACACAAAGTTCGGACTTAAAAGTAAGCTTGGATGTTGATTACGCTGAGTTCTTAAAGCAACAAGATTTAGTTTGGGATCGGCTACCCGATAGTTGGCCAGTCGCGCCTTTTAGCGGTAACGGAAATATCGGCTTTTTGTTCTATCAGTCCCAAAGTGATAAAGACAACAGCATTTCCTTGCATGTTGGACGACACGATTACTATGACCACCGTTTACCTCACGACGGAAAAGAAATGCCATGGATATATAGAGGCAGACTACCTTTAGGCCATTTTAAACTGACTTCTATCGGTAAGATCACTGATGTGGATCTTAGATTAAGCCTCTGGGATGCTGAACTCACCGGAACAATTAGTACAAGTCGAGGCAGCTATTCAGTTAGAGGTTTAACCCATAGCCAAAGGGATATTATTTATTTCGAAACGGATGCTAAAGACGGAGAATCAATCACCATTAGTTGGCATCCAGACGTGCCCTTCCCTTCTGTGCGAGCATTTTTAGACGATGGTATAGGCCCTAAGTCGTCCTATTGGGATGAGATGCGAACTGCACCTATGCCGATGCCTCCAGCAGCAACCGAAATAGAATCGGACGGCTTTACGTTTAGCTTTCAGCCTTTGTATCAACATAGAGGCGAAACAACAACTGGCTGGGAAGTCACAGGTAAAGCAGATGGCCAGCAAGCTTTATATGCGAGTATTCACCATAGTTTCCCAGAAAAAAACAGTTTGCAAACGGTCAAGGAAAACCTTCAAAAAGCACGTAAGACGGTCCAAAACGAGCAGTTTATTTCTTCACATCAACAGTGGTGGCACAACTATTATCCGCAAAGTTATTTAAGTATTAGCGAGCCTGAGAAACAAGCATTTTATTGGATTCAAATGTACAAGCTAGCGTCTGCCAACCGGGGAAATGGTCCGCTACTTGATTTAATGGGGCCTTGGTATCATAAAACCTTCTGGCCAATGGTCTGGGGCGATCTTAACGTGCAGCTAATATACTGGACACACCTCACCGCAAACCGAATGTCTTTGGGTGATTCTTTAATAAATAATATTAATAAGTACGCAACAAATTTAACCAAAAACGTTCCTGTGGATTGGAAAGACAGCGCTGCAGTAGGTGCATTATTTCCACAAGACATGGTTTCTGACAACGCTCGAAAAGTACCAGATATGTTGGCTTGGTTACTTCACGACTATTGGCTACATTGCGAATATTTAGCAGATGATAATTGCATGCGAGACGGACTGTTTCCGATTTTACGTAAAACCGTAAACAGCTATCGCAATTACTTGGACGAAAACCCCGTCCCTTCAAAAAGTGGCACAATACACATAAAACATAGTTGGTCCCCTGAATATAAACCAGGCCATGGTCAAGATATTAACTTCACAATCGGGCTGATGCGCTGGAGTTTACAAACGCTAATCGATCTCAACCAAAATTATGATATACAAGATCCGCTAGCCGACGAATGGCAACATATCCTAGATAATATAGTTGGATTCCAAATTGATGAAAATGGGTTGCGAATAGGTAAGGATATTCCGTTTAGTAAACCCCATCGTCACTATTCACATTTATTACCGTTTTACCCTCTGGCGGTGATCACGCCAGAAAAACCTGAAAACAAGCAATTGTTGCGCACCAGTGTCGATCATTGGCTAGAAACTTCAATGAATAAAAATATTAAAATAGATGCTATGCCGGTAACCGGTTATACCGCAACTGGCGCAACTTCGATTTACGCGATGTTAGGTGATTCAGTAAAAGCGTATCAATACCTCGATTATTTTATTCAGCACCAGAATGTTTCCCCCACCACAATGTACTCAGAATCCAGAAACTATCCTGTAATTGAGAGCCCATTATCCTACGCTACATCGGTACACGACATGTTATTGCAAAGTTGGGGCGGCAAAATTCGAGTATTTCCAGCAAGCCCTGCGCATTGGCAGGAACTCGCCTTTTATCAACTTCGTACACAAGGTGCGTTTTTAGTTAGTGCCAGTAAACAACAAGGCATAACCCAGTTCGTTGAAGTACAAAGCCTCGCTGGTAAGCCTTTGGTGATTCAAACAGACATTGATAACCCTAAGATTTATATTCAAGGTAAACTTGCTAACGAAACACAAGCGTTTCGTGATGATTCTGGTTTTTATCAGATAAAACTCAGCAAAGGCGAGCGCGCGATTTTAACCAAAGCAAACATCGAAAACACCGCGTTAAGCATTAAGCCAACCCCAATCAATCCTGAGGAATGGAATATGTTTGGCTTAAACGAAAAAACCAAACGCCTACCTGGCCATCACTATTACTACAAGAGGTAAATACCATGCGTCGAAATTCAATATTCTTATTCCAGTGTTTATCTCTTGCCTGCACACTCACAATGAACATGCCAGCGTTTGCTGAATCCACAACATCAACCCCCCTTAGTAAAGAAAACAAGCAACCAAACGTGATTTTCATTTTTACTGACGATCAACGTTTTAATTCTCTGACTATGACGGGCGATCCACTATCGCCCACTAAGCACATCGATCAGTTGGCTAAAGAAGGGGTTTTCTTTGATAACGCATTTATTACCAGCCCAATTTGTGGCCCCAGCAGAGCGAACATGTTTACAGGCCAATGGGAGCGAAAAAACAAAATTGGCTTTCATTCCATGTCTAAAAACGTAATTACTGAAGAAGTTTTTAACAATAGTTGGTTAATGCAGCTTAAAAAGCAGGGTTACTCCACAGCCTTTATTGGCAAACACCATACAAAAATAGCTGATAAAAACGACAGTCCTTTACGTAAAAATATCGATTTTTCATACTTTGCATCTGGCCATTTGGGTTTTCATCTTAAACGCCATAAAACCTTCTCAAATTTGAAAAACAAAACACAAATTGAAGGCTTAATGGAGGCGACTCAAGCCTATTTATCGCAAAACGAAGATTACGATTATTTTTATGAAAATGCCGAACCTTCGACGAAAAGAAGTATACACCGCAGAGATCCCAATAAGCCCTTTGCTGCGTGGATTAACTTTAATTTACCCCATGCTTCTAGCATTGGCACAATGGGTAAATTGGAAAGCGACCCTGTTATCTATAAGACGCTATTCCAAGATAAAGTTGATCAAATTGACCTACCAGCGGGCTATCCTGTGCCTATTAGCTTGCCTAAAGATGTGTACGCCAGTACTGACCTAATGAAATATTATGTCACTGAAAATAAACCTAAATTGTTAAATGACAAATTAAAGATGGCGCGGGCTGTATACGCCATTGACCAGTTTGTTGGACAACTACGTCAACTATTAAAAACGATCTCTGAAGATGAAAATACTATCATCGTTTTCGCTTCAGATAACGGCTTGTTACTTGGTGAGCATGGACTTGGTGGAAAAACGATTCTGTATGACGAGTCTGTGCACGTCCCGCTTATTATCTACTCTCCTTTCTTCGACACTGACATCCAAGGCAAGCACATCGATGACTTAGTGGTTGGGCAAGATATAGTGGCAACGCTTTTAGATATGGCTGGCACCGATGTCCCATCTTCATACCAAGGTAAAAGTTTAGTTCCACTGATAGAAGAAACGAAAACAGAATCGTCATGGAGACAAGATATTTTTCTTGAAAACTTGTTTACCGACCAAGGCTATCCAAGACAAGAAGGCGTGCGCGATAAAAAATTCAAATACATTCGTTCGTTTAGTAAGAAGCAAGACAGAATGCGGTATTTGCCACAACAGTCTTTTGCTAGCAATGAAGAACCTATTTATGAAGAGTTATTTAATATAGTGGCGGATCCTAATGAATTGACCAATCTAGCTAAAGATCCCAAGTACGCAAAACAGCTTGAGTACTATCGAACCAGAGCACAGACATTAGTAAAAGAACTTTATTGATAATGAGATTAAACGCTTTCACATTTAATTTATTCAGGTAAACAAAATCAACATGACAATATTCAATAGAGTCTCCACTTGTATCACTTTCATTAGCATCGTTTTGTTGTGTAATGGATGTAGCTCATTAGCTGTCAACAAATCAAATCCAACTCGACAAGATTGGGTTGTGATCGATATTAATTCAGCAAGCAAATTTCGAGATCAGTCGTTCTTAGCTAAACACAAAGGCAAATTTGTCGTGCAATTGGTCACTAATGATACTGGAGAAGAGGCCTTAAGTAAGTTAAACATTAACGGCCAGAACCAAAGCGAAGTGTTGACCGGGAAATACAAAATTGAATCGGGCTCTGTATATGAGTTTAGCAGCCCTGTAATTTTGGAGGCTAACAACCAATACCAGCTATCATTAACAACAACACTGCCAGTCAAACAAATTAGAATTGTTCCCCACCGCTCCAACCCAATTGGCACTGGTCAATACTATAACGAATGGCTAACTATGCACCAGTCACCGGAAAAGCAACAAGCACTGCGTTGGTTTAAAGAAGCGCGCTTTGGCATGTTTATTCATTGGGGGTTATATTCTCAGGCAGGTGGCATGTGGAAAAAAAACCGTATAGAAGATTCGCCCTACCCTGGTCCTCGAGTGGCAGAGTGGCTAATGTCGACCTTCAGAATACCTCGCGCAGAATATCAACAGCTGGCGAGTACTTTTAACCCTGACAAATCCTTTGCGCAAAATTTCGCACAACTGGCCAAGAAAGCTGGCATGAAATACCTCGTTATTACCTCTAAGCATCACGATGGCTTTGCGCTTTACGACTCAGCAGTGTCCGATTACGATATTGTTGATGCAACGCCGTATCAGGGCGATCTAATCAAAGAGCTGTATGATGCTTGTCTATCAGAGGGCATCGAGTTTGGTATCTACTATTCCCATGGCAACGATTGGTTTGACGGGACAGATGGCAACTACGCAAACGTTAAAAAACAAAACGACAAATTAGGAATTTATACCCATGCACAAGGTAAGAACCTATGGGATCCTAGTTTGAATACCCATGCAGAGTACTTAAACAACAAAGCTTACCCGCAAATTAAAGAATTACTCACCTTATTGCCAAAACTACGGTTAATTTGGTTTGATGGCGACGGACTTATTACCGAAAAACAAGCTTTTGACTTTTATAAATTGGCATACGATATCAATCCCAACGTGTTAGTGAGCCGTCGTGTTGGTTATCAATTTGGCGACTACCTAGATGCGGGTGACAATGTTATTCCTTCTGCATCAGAGAAAATGAATAAACAATGGGAGACAGTCGGCACCACCAATAATTCTTGGGGCTTTAAATTTTATGATGACGACTGGAAGAGCACCAAAGAGCTGCTTTACTACTTTATCGATATTCTGTCCAAAGGTGGCAACTATTTGCTCAATATAGGGCCCGACGGTCAAGGCAATGTCCCGCCAGAAAGCGCTCAACGTCTTGCTGAAATGGGCCAATGGATACAAACCAATAGCGCTGCAATTTTTGGCACAACACGTTGGGATACCAGTTATGAGGGCGCAAACGAAACCTTATTGTCAGGCACCGGCCATCGCGCAAAATCCGGTTTTAATCGTCAATTTACTAATCAAGACTTTTGGTTCACGGCAAAACAAAACAAAGTATATGCAATGTCGTTAATGCCGCCACAGGACAGCATTGAAATACTTTCTTTGGGCAAAGGCAGCGGACATATAGACGCGGTTAGATTACTCGGCAGTACTCAAAAACTATCTTGGAAACAAACTGATCACGCCCTTGTTATCGATGCCCGTGATTGGCAAAAGGCTGAAAATGGATTTGCTGTAGAGATCATTTTCAAATAACCCTAATTGGCCTACACATCGACAAGATGTGTTTAATTAACGCCTTTGTTTTTAGACAGAAAACATAGATCAACAATTGAGCTGATAACAAATGAAAAAGCGTTATCCCGTAGTGACATATACGAACGTAAGGAGCTTTCATTTTGAAAAAATTTAATTTCTTCAATATTTCATTTTTGATATTATTTTTTTCGCAATCAACAGCTTTATTGGCAGTTACTCCTACCCCATCAACTAAAACAGACCTTCCTCCTAATATTGTGTTTTTAATGACGGACGATCAGCGTTGGGACACTATAGGTAGCTACGGTAGTAAAGATGCAATTACTCCCAATATTGATAAGCTTGCCGCTCAAGGAGTTAGTTTTGACAATGCCTATCATGCTGTAGCTATTTGCATGCCAAGTAGAACAACGATTTTCACCGGACGTTATTTTTCAGATCATCGTGTAGGTTTCACCTACCCTTATAATCGCACATTACCTGCAACAGAGTTTGCCCAAAGCTATCCAGCGCTGATGAAAGCAGCAGGCTATCGCACAGGGTTTGTTGGTAAGTTTGGCGTTAGCTTAGAAGCATTACCCGAAACCGTTGCCGACCACTTTGACTTTTATGCAGGTATTTCAACAACAAGTAAAAAAGGCCCTCACTTTCCTAAAAGTGATAAAAAGCTAGCTCATATCTATCGTAAGGATCGTAACCCTAAAGAGCGAACGTTGATTAAAGGGGATGCAATGATCCGGTTTTTAGAAACGCAGCCGAAGGGTCAACCTTTTAGCCTTTCAGTCAGTTTCGATGCGGTCAAGAATGACCGTGATACTGACATGTATGGTCCACATGTTGAACTGTTTAAAGACAAGAAAATGCAGGTACCTGCTAATTGGGTAGAAGGCAAAAATGACCAGTTGCCTAAAGTATTAGACTATAGCCGCAGCACCTACCTTCACATGCAACGGACATCCACGCCTGAACTTTACCAAACACTTGCTCGACGTTTTGCAGTGCAGAGTTATAGTGTAGATGAGCAAGTTCGTCGTTTAGTCGCTAAATTAGAAGAGCTTGACCTACTAGATAACACAATCATCATTTACACCAGTGACAATGGACGTTACCACGGTTCACGTGGGCTTTACGACAAAGCGATTCAATACGATGAAGCCATTAAACAACCACTGATTGTATTTGATGGAAGAGCCTCTAAAGAAAACCATGGTCGTAGGATTGATGCCATGGTTTCGTCTGCAGATATTGCCCCCACGATTTTGTCTTTGGCAGGCTTAGACATACCGCCGGTAATGAAAGGTCATGACTTAAGTCCACTCATGGAGGGTAAGCAAGACATGAAAAAATGGCGGGAAGGCGTTTTGACAGAGAACTTTTTTATTCAGGAGCTGTTAAGAACCAAAGGAAAGCAGGTTGAAGCCAAGAATAATGAAGTTATAAAAAATAATCGCTCTTATCGTAGCCGTGGGATACGAACAAAACAGTATCAGTATTTTGAGTATTTCGAACATTCGCCAGTAATTGAGGAGCTTTACGAGCTAGCAAATGACCCTGATGAGCAAAACAACCTCGTATCTGATCCAAATTACAAATCGACTTTAGCAGAAATGCGGAAAAAGGCGGCACAACTTTATGCACAAGCTCTTCAGTAATGCAGCGAGTAGACACCAATTGCAAAATATATTGATAGGAACGTTTAATGCCTACTAAATACTTGATAAACCCCTTTAACACTCACAAAAGCGCAGTTTATAAATCTGCTATAGCACCAATAATACTATGTATTTTTAGTTGCATGTCTAGTGTCCACGCAGCTGAGATCTATGTCGCACCAACAGGAACGGATAACAACAGCGGGCGACAAGGGAAACCGCTTGCGTCAATAGCTAAAGCCAAACAACTCGCTCAGTCTTTTGCAGGAAAAGAAGCGGTAATAGTACATGTTGCTGATGGCGTTTATTATTTGCCCGAGACATTGATTTTTGAACCGGCGGACTCTGGTAGTGAGCGATATCCCATTATTTACAAAGCAGAGAATGAAGGGCTAGCGGTGTTAAGTGGTGGTACAAAATTGAAGCTTACTTGGTCTGCTTATAAAAATGGTATTTTCCAAACCGATACACCTGTAGGTTTAAACATTGATCAACTTTTTATTGATGGTCAAAATCAGCGTATGGCACGATACCCCAATTATGATTCGAGCAAAAAAACAGCAGCCTATCAAGGGTATGCGGCCGATGCTTTTTCTGCAGAACGAGCGGCAGACTGGGCCGATCCTAGGGGTGGTTATATTCATGCAATGCATCGTTCACAATGGGGCGGATACCATTATCAAATCACTGGCAAGAAAAGCAATAACGAAATAACTTATGAAGGTGGTTGGCAAAATAACCGTCAACTGGGCATGCATAAAGACTTTCGAATGGTTGAAAATATATTCGAAGAACTTGATGCACCAGGCGAATGGTTTCATGACGCCCCAAAAAATAAACTTTATTTTAAACCAGCCAAAGGGATAAATCTAAATACAGCTAAGGTAGAAGTGGCACGCCTGAGTCATCTTGTAGAGTTTAAGGGTACTGAATTAAACCCAGTAAAACACATTACCCTACAAGGTTTTGTTGTACGTCATGCGTCTCGCACTTTCATGAAAACTAAGGAGCCTTTGCTACGTTCAGATTGGACAATCTATCGCGGAGGCGCATTCCTTCTTACGGGCACTGAAAACATTCATATTTTAGATACCGAATTCGATCAGGTCGGTGGCAATGCTATTTTCGTCAACAACTATAATCGTAACGTATTGATTAAAGGGTGTCATATTCATGATACGGGTGCCAGTGGTGTAGCCTTTGTTGGTGATCCTGATGCCGTGCGTAATCCTTTATTTGAATATAAGCAAACAAATGACTTGTCTAAAATTGACCGGACTCCAGGGCCAAAAACGAATAACTATCCAGCTAATTCAACTGTGGAAGATTGTCTTATCCACAAAATAGGCAGTGTAGAACGTCAGCCTGCTGGTGTGCAGATTTCTATGGCAAAAGGTATTACGGTTCGCGATGTTTCAATTTACGATACAGCTAGAGCGGGAATCAATATTGGTGACGGTACGTGGGGTGGGCATTTGATTGAGCGCGTTGATGTGTTTGACACCGTGCTAGAAACACATGACCACGGCTCGTTCAATTCTTGGGGACGAGATCGTTACTGGCGAAGTGACCAAGCCACATCACAACAAGCGATTGATGAGGCTCCCGACTTACCATTTTTGGATGCAGTCGAAACGACCACCATCCGTAATAGTCGCTGGCGCAGTGATCACGGCTGGGATATTGACTTAGATGACGGCTCTACTAATTACGATATTTATAATAACCTGATGTTAGCTGGAGGGTTAAAATTGCGTGAAGGTTTTCGCCGCCACGCCTGGAATAACATTGCAGTTCACAGTGGTTTGCACCCACATGTTTGGTATAAAGAAAGTGGTGATAAAGTTTATAACAACATTTTCATGTCTCGGCACAAGCCTGCTCGAATGACTCATCCCTTTG
Source organism: Aliiglaciecola lipolytica (assembly GCF_018860635.1). Taxonomy (GTDB): domain Bacteria; phylum Pseudomonadota; class Gammaproteobacteria; order Enterobacterales; family Alteromonadaceae; genus Aliiglaciecola; species Aliiglaciecola lipolytica_A. Next base: position 288,529 of record NZ_JAHKPT010000021.1, on the reverse strand, counting down.
TTGATCAAGTTATGGTAGATAAAAACTTCTATGGCGAAAGCAAAGAAAAAGTAATGTCGGTTTCCGACAACCTAAGTTGGGATAAAAACTCAGCCTTTGGCGATCCGATGTTTGTCGACCCGAAAAACGGAGACTTCCGTGTGAAGCCTAACTCCCCTGCGTTGAAGATCGGTTTCAAGAATTTTCCGATGGATCAATTTGGTGTCAAAAAAGCATCTTTACGTGCTATCGCTCGAACCCCGAACCTTAGCGCTCCGGTAAAAACCAAACGTAAAGCACAGCCATCGTTTACAGGTAAATGGATGGGGGCCAGTTTAGTAAACCTTTCCGGTAATGACTTTTCTGCTTTTGGCGTCAGTAAACAAGCAGGTGGAGTTGTGATAAAAACAGTGCCAAAAGATAGCAAAGCTTCTAAAGCGGGGTTAATAGCAGGCGATGTTATTCAGAATGTTAATGGCCAATCAGTTTCTAAGTTACGTCAATTAAATCAAACCTTGAAACGTACACCTGCGGATCTACTCAACCTTAAATTGGTGCGCAATCAGGAAGTCATCGAATTGATGCTCCAAATGGATAAAGATCTGCAGTTGAAAAGTGTATCAAGCCTAAAAAGAAGCACCTTCAATAAATGAAATTAACTCTTGTCATACCTATCATATGGTCTGTTCTATTTACCAACGTGGCACAGGTGCAACTTAAAATCTATTATGACCGAGTATCAAGGAAATGTTGGCGACTTATGGTTTGTCAGCGTGTTACCTCCCCCATTTGACGCACCTATATGGATCATCATGTTGTGTTTACTACGCCCTATGTGTTTGTTCCAAACCGCAATTACGGAAATCTATAGAAGAACAATGGCTAGCACACGGGGAGCTAACTTCGCCAAAATCGTCTGGAATATGAGATGAGTAGCGATAACCCGCCTATATTTTAATATTTTCTTGCGAAAAATTATCGCACAGTTACTGATGCTCAGCGACAACTACAGTGCCAAAATAACAGCTTGATATTGTATTGAAATTTTCTTAACTTTCTTCACTAATAAACACTTTCCCAATGGTGAGTTGTGCTAACAGCGTTTGCCATGGCTCAATGTCCCAGTTGACTCTTTCTCCCATGCTTATTGCCCGTTTTAGATATTGAATAACTTGTTGAAAATTACGCTGTTCACCAAAACGATATGCTTGTGAAAGTAAATAGTAGTATTCAGGATTCCATTTTTGTTGCTCGCCTATTTTTGTTAGATATTCTAATGCCAAAGAAAAGTTGCGTAATGCTTTATCTTGAGCAAATAGTCTCAATTCTGCAGCCTTTAAGGTAGCCGAAATATCATCTTTCTTCGCTGCAGATTCTAACCAAAACAAGGCTTTCGTTTCGTCTTTCTGCACCCAAGGGCTACTAATTAATAATTTACCTAAGCGAGATTCTGCTTTCGCCAAACCATAAGTACTGGCTTGCCCAATCCAATCAATGGCTTGTTCAATATCATCCTGTTCTCGATAAAGCTTAAGGCCGTATTCATACATAGCGTCAGGAAGGCCCTCTTCGGCCAAGCTTTTAAGGCGTTCGTTTGCTTCTCCTTCATACTGCTCTAACCAACTAAAATATTGCAATAGCTGCGCATATTGAAAACGGTCTTTTAAGCTAGAACTCGCCTTGAGTTTTTCACTCTGGCGAAGCAGCGATAGGTACATTTGCGCGTTTTTTCTACGCAAAGTGAGTTTATCGTAACTAGCAATACCTAAATTGACTCTAGCAACAAACTCAACGGTTTCGTGTTGTATTGTAGGCTTAGCTAAAGAATACCGAGAGAATTGATCGAGCAAAGTAGTGGCACGCCCATCGCGCTGCACTTCTACAATATTTCGAACAGAGCCGTCAGGCGCAAGGTCAAAATCGATAATGACAAAGGGCTCGCTAGACGTCGTCGTGAAACTGAAATCCATATCGAACGAGTCTTCACTGTCACCGCCCATATCGTAATCAGAATCAACTAGCAAGTCATTGTCAGCAAGCTCTAATTCAAAATCGTCTAATTCTAATTGCGCCTTTCCATCAAAGGTAATCTTGTTTGCCAATTTGTTTGCAGCAAGTTCAGGCAAATATTTTTTACTGATGTATTTTTTACCTTTTTCGCTTAGTAACTTATTCAGAAATTTTTGAATGTTTAGCCTTTCTTTAGTAGCCATGTTACTTAATATTTTCTCTACTAACGATTTTGAATCATGAAAGTCGTATTCGGCCGCGAATGAAAGATATATAAGTGCTTTGAACGCATCTTTATCGGTCCCTAAGCCTTTGAAATACATAGTAGCAAGCCGATAGTATGCATAAGGGTTTCCTACTTTTGCCGCATCCGAATAGCTAGCTTTTGCGAGTTTAAAATTTTTCGCAGTATAATATTCATCGGCCTTAAAAATATCATGGGCAAAGACAAGCGATGAAGAGAAACAACATAGGGTTGTTATAATGCTTATTAGCTTAATTAAAAACATCATAATTCTTTTTCCATTTCAGCCCTAATGTAAATAATAATTTTATCAGTCATCACAATATTGTCTGTTGATATCACGGCATTTTTACCAAATGATTCAATTAATTTTCTTTCTTTTTTTTCTTGTTTTTCTTGTTCTTTCTTTCGGCCTCAAGTTCGGTTCTATTAAGGTAGCCGTTTTTATCAACATCGAGTAGGCCGAAGCGCTTTGGTCCATTTTTAGGCTTTTTAATACTAGACGAAAATTCCTCGACGGTTACGCGACCATCAGAATTAGCATCTACTTTGCTAAATCGGTCTTGCTTAGTATTTGAGGTTGTTGAAGTTGTTGAACATGCAAATAATGTTGTTACAAATGCTGTAGCAATCACTGTTTTTAATAAATTTTTCAAAATTACACCTCTTTTTTAATGGAAGTTTATTTGTCAGCGTCAATCCAATAGTTGCCATAAACTTCTTCGTTTAACATTTAACGATCCATTCACAATGTGCGCATTAAGCAACTCAGATGAAACTCGAAAAACTCTTCCTTTCACTTTTCAAGTACTAAACGAATAACGTTCTACAGCGACATTGCAAATTAGTAACATCAGGTTAACATAAAGCCAAGGTGTATGTAAAAGTACATTTTATATTTGAATTGAGTGAGTGTAACTTATTGTATAGCAAGGAGGATGCACGACTCTGGCGCTACCGCGCATAACACAATAATTTATATTAAAACTACGATTAACTATGACGCTGACTAACGACGGTGATTTCACGAAAAACACCACAAATTTCCTTTTTGTTTTCTTTCGTATTATGCTCACATGTCATGCTGTTCTTCCTTTATAAAATGAACGATATAATTTAATATCGTTAATCACCATCCTTGCCATAAGCAGGCCTGTTTCAACTTTATATATTTTGCCGGTATTATTAGTGGCAACAAGAATTACCAGCTAATAATCCCCCCAAGATAAACCATAATTGCCGCTTCTGATTCATAATCAAAGACGCTCGTGGCTTCGTATAAAATAAGAATTTTAGGGTTGGTGATGAGTGCTCTTGCTAATGCCACCCGTTGCCTTTGACCACCCGACAAACCGCTGCCACGCTCACCCACTTGAGTGTAATACCCCTCTGGTAATTCGCTAGTAAAGGCAGTAACACCTGCAAGCTCTGCTGCTTGTAACGTAGTTTGCTCGTAAACTTGTGGTAGGCTCTGGCAAATATTGTCTTTACTGGTGCCAGAAAAAAGCATACTTTCTTGTAACACCACGCTCATATTACGGCGCAGCTCTACTAGAACGGTAATGATGAGCCAAATACCAGCCATGTGAGTGATGGGGCGTAATAAAATTACGCTATTACTGTTCAAAACAGCATTCAAATAAAAAAGCCTATTTTTCAATAGGCTTTTAAACATTTATTCCTTTAAGTTATTTCTTTTTCAAGTTTTCCTCAACAGACGGCGCCACTTTCGACGGCAAGTTATTACCCCGTGATGATTTTTTCACGTATGGATAGCTCACGAGGAAATTGTTCTCATCGATTAAGTTGATCAGATAGTGGGTTGTCCCTTCGGGCAAGGTGACAGTCACTTTATTGCCAGGTAAGACCTGAGCAGGCATGCGGAACCATTCCTCCTTCTTAGCGCCTCCATTAAGTGTATACATCAATTGCGCACGTGCCAGCTTCGCACCATTTTCTTGATAACGATATTCAACCACATTGCCATTTCTTTGGTGAGACAATACCGTTGGTACTGCTTCTTTATTTGGGAGTGAGTCACTATAATGCGGATTATAATAAGGGTAACTCGCATCCATGGCTTCTAACTTCTCGGTCAACTTCGCATTCATCGCCTGCGCCTTATCAGGCATCTTGGTGGCTAAATTATTGGCTTCTTCGATGTCCACACGAATTTGCTTTCCACCCTCAGTTTTATAAAGTTGATACAGCTCTAACTCGTCATTTTTAGGATCTAGATGATCATAGTTACGCACCAACTTATAGTCGCCGATTCGAATCGTACTCTCCAGCGCCAAAGCGTTCGGAAAGTGCCACAAAAGAGTGTCGCGTACCTGCCCATCTTGTTGTTTCACCAATTGCGGGTCGGTAGCATCTGTGGCGAGAAGTTTGGAAAGGTCACTACCGTCAAACTGACTACCTGTCGGCTTCGGTGTATTCGTCCAAGAAAGAATAGTCGGATAAAAATCGAGACCGGAGGCCATAACATCGGTTTGCACACCAGCTTTAATTCCAGGACCAACAATAATCAGAGGCACTCGTGTCCCCCCTTCCATGGCAGAAATTTTACCACGATCCAATGGGTAATTTTCGGCGATCTTTTCACCCGGCATGTTTTCCATACCACCGTTATCCGAAGTAAAGATAATATAGGTGTTTTCACTCAACTTATGTCCAGGCCAACGGGGATCTTCTGTATTATCTAAATAGTCGAACATTTGTCCAACGTAATAATCAAGCTCCTCAACCATAGCAGCATAAAAAGGGTTTGTTTGTCCCTCACCTTTCCATTCTTGCGGGTTTTCCGGTAATTCAACACCCATTTTTTTCACATATTTGTTAAGCAAACGTTCGCTGCGTGTATGAATAGGCGCATGCACTAGCTTAGTGGCATAATAAAGAAAAAATGGGTCAGCTTTATTTTCGCGCACAAAGGTTAATGCATCTTCACTCAGTTGGTGGGTAGCAAATCCGTTTTCATCAAGACGATACGGATCTTTGGGATTGTTCGTCGCAAACCCCGTTAACCTATGTGGCTTCATCCGTCTAGTAGTGCCTTGATTAGTCCGCGTCCAATCAAAGCCAAGATCCTCTGGTTCAGGATAAGTTCTAGCCATGTGCCACTTACCACTATGCCCTGTAGTGTAGCCGTTGTTTTTAAGTGCTTGCGGCAGCGAAACATAATCTGTTGATACACGTCCACTATACCAAGGTGGCATCATGCGATGAGCAGTTTTATGAAACGGCGCTGGCGGTGTGCCACCGATAACATGGGTGTATTGAGTGCGGGCTGGATGCGCCCCTGTCATAATGGCACCACGACTAGGTGCGCAAGACGGTGCTGGCGAATAACCCTGCCAAAACATAGTCCCCTTACTTGCTAGTGCATCGATGTTTGGTGTTTCGAATGGCGACGGCTCATCAATGTCATAAATTTTCACATCCTGCCAACCAAGATCGTCAGTTAGCAGTAAAATTATATTGGGTTTTTCAGGGCGCTGATGCACAACCTCTTCATGCACGGTGGTGCAACCTGAAATTAAGACTGCACTGAAAAATGCGATTTTTTTAATGGTTATCATAATAGTATTCTCAAATCAGTTTATTTTGATAAAAGTATCGTTTCTTCATCTTCTAATGCGGGTCTTGGAATTAATTTAAAACGTCGAATTTGTTCATGTTTTTTTAACGAACGCAGGCTTAATACGCTGTTCCAAGTATTGTTATCAGCTTGCCAATTCCACTGAGCTTCTTTTTCTTCGTCGAAGCTGCTCCCCAGTGGCTCATAACCAGTATTAACCTTTTCGGCCCAGTAAACGCTTGTAGGCCGCGGCAATCCAATCACTTTAATGGGGTACCATCCTTGCCCACCTGAAACACTAAATCCTTGTATCGCTTCGGCGTAAGTTATTTCAGGTAGTGTTGACTCCACATTCGTACCATCAGCTCTGATAATGGTAACTTGGTTTTTGACCGCCTCATTGATGGTTAAGGCTTGTATTCCATTTGTACCCTTTATAATTTCTTTGATGTTGGCATCTTTTCCAACGTAAAAGTTAGCACTAGCTGGTAACGCTAGGACTTCAACCGTGGCATTGATAATATCCCCCGGCATTAATTGTGTTATTTGTGGATCAATTCCTAACTCAATATTCACATTGCCAGCTTCGTTGTTGTCACCGACTTCGTACGAATGTAGCCAAGCATTATTCAGTTTTTTACCCGCAATAGTTGCGTTAAAGTCACGAAGTATTGCCGCACGATTTCCATAACCGGTGCGTAAATTATGAGGGTTGAGCTGTGCAGGCAACAAAGCCCAAGGAGCGTTTCCAGGCCAAGGAACCGCAGCTGATTTGATTTGTTTCGCACTTTGCAACGGAGTTAACTGTTGTGAAAGTTCGTCTACCTTATTACCTTGGCCATATTTCACAGATAACGAGCGCCCTGATGCATAATAATCTGTGCCAAATTGAAAGAGTGCAAAACGCGAAATAGCTAAAGGCTTCAGCACTTCAAATTCAAGTTTTATATAACTACGATTTAAATCATCACTACGTGGCATGATAAAAGTACTGCGCAATGTTGCAGAATCATTTGTGGTGATTTCTGCTATCGATACTTCAGATAAAATAGGACCTAGTGAATGGAACTCTGTTTTTGCTTGTTTCCATTGAATGTAGCGGCCGTTTTCATCATGTAATAATCCAGTATCACCACCGCCAATATTGCTGGTCCAGTCATAGCCCTTATCATCACTTTTGTTTTTCATACCTTTTTGGAACAGCGGCCTAATATCAGTGATCATTGACCGACGTAGGGCTCTGCCAGGTTGAAAACAAAAGTGTTCACTCCAATTGCCTAAAGCCGCTTGCAACCAAAAGCCATTGCCGCCCCAACCTACTAAACTTAATTGCGCTACTGATGCTGCTGGTACGCCATTCCAATTGGCATGCACTATTTCATAGGTATAGTTGTGATGACTTTTTGCCGGCACTTTTAAACTAATAGATGTATGAATCCAAGCGCCATCATTCTCTATCCGTGGCAGTCCTGCACGAACGTGCCAATTTTTGCTGACCTGAATGGGCCAGCCTGTTTGGATACCATTATGGTCACGCAAAATAGGCACAAAACCGATTTTTGAGTGTTTGGGATGTATAAATCGTAAATTCACCGTTTGCGCTTGAGCACTATCATTGCTCAAAGAAAAACGATTTGTTGTTGTTCGATTTAAAACATCAAGGGAGGTTCGACTTAATCGTTTTGATTGCTCTATCTCTGGCAGTTTAATTTCCCATGCATTATTTGCAGCTTCAAAAGAAACAGTTGAGTGTTTTGAGACAACTTTTATGTCGGTAACTGGTGTTTGTTCCAAATCAAACCACTGCACCTCTTGGTTTGCTGTCAGGTTATAAGCCAGTGCTAAGGTAATATTTTGTTTATGTTTATTTTTAATAGCCGGATTTATGCCTTGCCCCTGATTAGACCATACTGGATTAATAGCGCTAATCTTAACCTGCTTGGTTGATTTTAATGTTAAAGATATAGAGCCTGAGTTGTGCCAAGCCTTCCAATCTAAATGACCTTCTACATCAATAATTTGATCGACATTATTATCTGGAACTAAAGAAAACTCATGGAAAGATAAGTATTGAAACCAATTACCGGTTTCAATTAAACGAATTGGAAAAGCATGATTGACGTTAGGTGGTAATTGTAATTTTAATGAATATTTATCGCCTGCCGTGGTTACAATTTCAAATGATAATGAGCTGGTTTGGGTTTTATCTTTGACACCAAAATGAAATTGCATATTGATTGGATTAACTTCAATTTTGTTCTGCCCTACTTGCCAAACTAACGCCGTTTTATGTTGATTAAAACCACGTAAATGCTTATCTTCTGGGCGATCCACATTCAAATATGGCACGCCATTTTTCCACATTAATGAAGCAGGGTAAGCGTTGCTATTTGGCGTGACGGGATTTCCTGAGTCATTTATTTCTGCTGTACTGCTATAAATTTGATTTGCGCTATTGCAAGAAACCAGCATTAGACAGATAAATGGGATGAACACTATTTTCATTCGATATTCCTTCAACGTGCAGTGAAATATATTCAAGCCTGTGGTGGATCAAAGTGTATTCGGGCCGCAAAAGGCTTATTGGGATATTGTTTAGTGATACTTTTTTAAAAATGAATCAATACTGTTTAAAATAACCTTTGCTTACTCAGTGTCTTTAAGTAACGCAGAGGCAAGCGCTAAACCATTAGCGCTTGCTTCAATACGAAAGTTGCAACAATTTATTCAGCTAAAGATCATTCTTCACCGTAATAAAATGCATGAGATGGTAAACGGGTTGTTTTCTCACTTAGACCAAATAGGTTTTGCTGAGATTTTTCAATGTCTTGGGAACTGATAAATAGGTCACCTTGAGAAATGTTTGGCGACATGAACAAAACACGTTCATTCTTTGCTAATTCGATGTGGAAAAATCCACGTTGGTCTTTTCTCACAAGCGTATTGTCAGCCAACTTACCGTCAATATAGATAATTGGGTTAGCAATATCAGGATTAATAACTAACGGCGTTCCCACTAAACTTTGCAGCTCTACAAATTGAGTTTGTCCGGCAGATTTTTTAGCCGTTACCAAAAATGCACCTTGAGTCCGTAGTTGATGAAACGCTAAATCTTCCCAATGTTTAGGAACCGCAGGAAATACCCTAACTTTACCGCCCCAGCTTTGTAATAACATGTCGTGCACTGAGGTAGCATAAGATAGTGGACTTTCTATTACCGGTTGCGTTTTCACCTCGGCGTACATAGTCGTAGGTGAAACATTTTTATGATTAATAAAAAAGTCTAAATATTTATAAGCTAGCTCGCCATCGCCTAAAGTTGCGTAAATAGAACTTGCGCCAGTTGCGGTATAACCAGTAACTTTCATCGCGCTGGCCTTTTTCTGACTATACATAGTCACGTCTAACCAATGGTCTACCGATGTCCGTGCAAGCTTGGCATCTTCCTCGTTATCCACATTCAATTGGGCTAGAGGGTAAATCGGCAGTAAATGTGAATAGTGGCGGTGCGGCTTATCAAAAGGAATATCTTTGCCTATCCGTAAACCATTCTCGTCTACTTGAAAAGGCACAAGATTGTCTAATACCCGTTTCCATTCGGCTGAGAGTGGATCATTCATATTATTGCTTTGATCAAGTTCGATTAAGGTTTCGAATGTCCAACGTAACAATCCAATCGTGAAATTGATGTCCTGACCTCGACCAGGCTTATATTCAGGAGACCAACTGTATTTGATATGAATAGTGCCATCATCAGAAACTAAAGCATTATCTTTTAAATAATTTAAGTAGCTATTGCCGGTTTTTCGCAAGATAGGAAATAAGCCATCACGCAATCGCTGCTCATCACCTGAATAAACGCAATGTAGCCAATAATCGTGTAATAACCAAGCCAACATATCAGGGACTTTTGCACCATTAGTCGACACCATATCTTGCGGGAATAATGCACCAACAGCGGCACTGTCTTTCCAATGTTTAGGTACGTTACCAGTTAGGTTGTCATGATATTTATCTATATTATTGACTAAGGATTCTCCCAACTCCATGCGGTTAGCTGTTAAGTGTGTCCAGTAAATTAGTTGAACATTCAAATCGCCCCACACCATTGGCCAGAAGGTATCGTTGTACCATGGCCCCATTAAATCAAGAATAGGACCATCGCCGCGGCTAGCTGACGCCAATTTGTACATTTGTATCCAATAAAAGGCTTCTTTTTCTGGCTCACCGATAGATAAAAAACTTTGTGGGTAATAGTTATGCCACCACTGTTGGTGGGTTTGAAAAAACCGCTTTTCGTCTAATAATTCACGGGCTTTTAGTAGATTCGCTTTCACTTTTTGAAGACTGTTTTTTTCAGGGAAACTATGATGGATACTGGCTGATAAATATTGTTTGCCAGACTCTTTTCCAAGCACTTCCCAGCCAACAGTAGTTTCACCACGATGTTGGTACAATGGTTGAAAACTAAAATTCATATCATCTTCTTTGAATACTGAAGCTTTCGGAGGCATAGGCATGGGCGCATTCCGCATGCGATCCCAAAGGGCAGATTTAGGACCTCTTCCTCTATCGAAAAATCCTTTTACCGGTGGATAAGGCTCATCCGGATGCCAACTTATAGTGATTGACTCTCCGTCTTTAGCATCAGTTTCAAAATAAATGATATCTTCTTCACTATGCGTGATGCCTTTAATTGCATATGAACCAAGGCTTGTGGTGATTTCACCGGTTAGCTCTGCGTCATATAATCCAAGTCTAAGATCTACTTTTTCAATATCACCTTTGGAGGTAAGATTAAAATGTCCTAAGGGCAGTCTACCTCGGTAGATCCATAGCATTTCCTCACCTTTATAAGGTAAGCGATGGTCGTAATAATCATGTCTACCTGTATGTATAGAAATAACATTTTTGGCTTCATTTTCAGCTTGATAGAATAAAAATCCGACGTTACCGTTTCCGGTATAAGGAGCGACGGTCCATTTATCTGGGATCCGATCCCAAATCAGATCTTGTTGTGATAGAAAGGATTTATAATCGATGTTTACTGCTACTTTGGGCTTAACCATTTCCGCAGCAGCTATCCCTTCATTATTGTTCGAGCAAGATGCTAAGAATGAAGCCCCAACCAATAACAAAGCACATTTAAGATGGTCAGTTTTAAGCGTCTTCATTTTATTTTTTATAGAGTGATAATTAACCAAGGTATTTCCCCAATTTCTAATTCAATACACCTAGAAATTCTAATAAATATTAAAAAGAGAATGATTATTTTGCATACGGATATTATAGCAGTCATAACAATATTTCAAACATTGTTTAACATATGAAACGAATTATTTAAAAATTAATTCGCTTTATTAAATTGATAATTAAACAATTGAAAAAGGGCAATGCAGCCCTTTTGGTTGGATGAATTGTAAAAATCACTTAGCGGTGTTGATGAGGACTCAATAATCCCGCGATGAACTTCTGTTTGGATATTTAGAGCTCAGCGATTACATCCCACTACTCAAACTGCTTACTCCCTCGATATACCTCATTGTGATTTACACTGTCGCGATCATTTCCATGTCAATCTAGCTTCTTGTGTTTGTACATTCAGATAAACAGAACAATATGCAAACTCTCGGGTGAATATATAACCATCCCTTTTCGCAGGTCCTTTAGGAGCGCCAAGCCTATTTTTAAATGCGGGGAAAGTTTGCATCCAAGTTCGATTGCGTTGCTCGCCATGTTTATTGGTTTGTACGCCAAAACCATCGTGAGGGTAAAAGTAGCTATACTTTTCGGCCATTACCAAAAAGATAGCAGTTAGATAATCTAAACGCTTTTGAATGTGTTGGATATTGCCTACTTTCTGACGAGCCTCATCAAGTCCAATTTTTGAACTGTCTTGTTTTAATGCCTCACCAAGTCCTGCGGTAAAAGCTAAAATTTTCCCTTCTCGAGCAGCCTTTTGACCAGCTTCTATCCCCTTAACAAGATAGTCAGGTTTGGAAACACCACCAACGTTATGCTCAAATCCTTCGAAATATGAGCCATCGAAATATTCCATATATTCCAGTCCAGCGTTATCAAAACGTGCTCTGATAATGTTTCCCAAAATAATGTTGTCATCGCGGAATTCGTTATTAATTGCGCTGAGTAAGTCATGATATCCAGCGATTAACGCATCCGCTTTGGCTTGTCCCAGCTTCTTTGATTTAGCAAAATAGTAGCCAATAAGTACTTTGATATTGGCATCGATGAATAGGCCATCTATTGACTCATCGGTTAACATTTCCTTTGCGTCTTTGAGCCACCACTGTTGGACCTCACCCTTGGAGATATCGAAAAACCTCGTATTGCTGTTATCATTCACCACAGGATAATCGCCATCGTCAGTCTGCAAATATCCATTGGGTATTCTGGCGAGATCTTTGCTCGCTCCGCTGTGCCAATCTATAACGATATTTTTATAATAGAGTATCTTGCTTTTTGGATTAATCTGTTTGATTGCACGAGCTGCTTTCAAGGTGCCTTCTTGAACCGACCCTTCTTTTTTACCCTGAGCTTTTTCTAAGGTGATAAGTGGAAATTGGGCTAAATAGTTAAGTTCATCCTTGCTATATGATGTCTGTTTCCAAACGTGCATATATAGCGGCATAGTATCCCAAGAAAACTCTGGATACTTGTCTGAATTTGTTGCTAATGCCTGATTAAAAATTGCCAAACCTGTAAACAACGTTATAGCTTTAAACGTCTTCTTTAACATTGTTTATTCTCCTTCCCAGCCATTAATTTTCAAAATATATCCCGCGCTACTGTCATCATCGTGACAAGCAAGGTATAGGTAATCCGGTTTGCCATTTTTCCATAAAATACTTGGCCGCTCGCTACGAGCCAGTTTGTGACCGTAATAAATTTGGTTCGTTTTATAGGCTTCACTTGGTGTGCCCCAATCAAGGCCATCTTTCGATTTATACAGTAACCCCGGTCTCCATCCCCCTTTCTTTGCATCACCGGTATGCTTACCTTCCAGCAACGCCGACACATCTTGTCGATCTTCTAAGATCATGTAATACATGCCGTTGTAATAAAATGCATAAGGATCTTCAATATCCACTTTTTGCTCTGCATAAGTGATCACAGGACCTTTTTCAGAAACCCTATACGGCCCTTCAATATTATTACTTGTGGCGAGCGAGATCTCACGATAAATCTCGCCTTCATGGGTAGTCATGGTTTTATGGTAAATCCTATACTCACCATCGGGCGCGACAACAAAAGTAGGATTTGAAGCATGTTCACCATTTTCAGGTGTCGCTTTTATAATTGGATTATGCGGACTTTCGATCCAAGGCCCCATTAAAGATTGGGTGGTTGCTATGCCCACTTCTTGCTTTGAACCGTTCTCGTCTTTGTATCGATTTAATAGAAACACGAGAACGAATGTGTCGCCCACTTTTGAAATTTGTGGATTATGATAGCTGGCACTGTCACTGACCAACACATCACCTAGCAGCGTATATGGGCCTTCAGGTTTATCTGCTATCCAATGTACAATTTTACTATGTTTAGTCCATCGGCCATTTTTAGGAATAATAGAATTAAAGACGTGTACTTTACCGTTGTCATCATAAATCGGCGCCATCCCCCATGTCCAAGTTCCTTCTGGCGCGGGCAAGATAAAAGGTCCTGGCAACATAGATTTTACTAAGGCTGATTCTTCGATGGCTGCTACTGACTGGGACAAAAGTCCAAATACAAAGGCAGAAATAGCTATATATATTGTTCTCATCAACTCTCCACTTTGGTTTAACTTAAATCAAATCACAAACTCAGCCAGTAGGACGATGAACATTAATTTATCTATTTTTGTTTATTGCATTTCTACTTAGCAAATTGCGTATAAATAGACGTCATATGAATAATATCAATTAGTTCGACGCCTTCGATTTTATATCACATACAAATCATCATTGTATATATAAAACAAAATATAATTAAAACATAGTCAACATCATTTATTGACATCAGATGCAGCTAACTTCAAACTCACCTGAAAAGTCGCTGATTGACCTGCCGACAAACTCACTTTTGTGTAATTTTCGCCGAATTCTGAGGGACCCAGTATGTGCTCTTCACTTGCCGTTATCTGTTTAATTGGCGACGGAAATTTCATATCGAAATGACTCTTTCTTGTTGCTACTAGGGATAGCTCAATTTGTTTTGCCTGCTCACTCCATTTTGCTGAAACTTTAATTCCTAGCCGGGTTAAAATATCGCTAAAACTTCCTTCGTCCCAATCACCTGGAATCGCTGGTAAAATACGTAATATGCTTTGCGTAGAGCCTACTAACATTTCAGTAACTGCTGCGCTATAACCAAAGTTCGCATCCATTTGAAACGGTGCTGTTGGCCCCCAAATAAGCGGTAAGGTCGCGCCCATGTTTCGCCAATCATTGTGATAGGTAAATAGGTTTTGACCTAAACAACAACGGGTTAAAATATCCAAGGCTTCTTGTGCTTTTTCACCGTCATCTAAGCGCGCATAAACATTTGCCATATGTGCAAGTGACCAACCGGTTTGTGATTTCAGACCAATACGTAAACGTTTTTCAATGGCAACTTTGCTGGCCTGAAATAGCTCAGGTTCAGACTCAGCCGTAATTTCTTGGCCGGGGAATAATGGATAGATATGGGATTGATGACGATGCTCATAATTGTCTTTAAAATCAGGATGCATCCATTCACGTAACGCGCCATCTTCATTCACTGCATAATTTGGCATATCAGCAAGTAACGCTTTCCAACGTTTCACACCGGCTTGCTCTATATCCAATAGTTCACTAGCTGCTATTAAATTGCGCAGTACTTCTTTGGATATCGCAAAGGCAATGGTTGAATTAATTTGTACTTTTACTTTATGAACACGACCTGTTTGTGCATCGGTAATATGCATTTCTGCGGGTTCGTTTTCTGGTGATTGGGACGGAAAAATCATATTTTTACCGTCAGGTCCCTTAACAATAAAGTCTTCATAAAATAGCGCTACTTCTTTCATGAAAGGAACAGCGCGATTTCTCAAAAAGTTTTCATCGCCGGTAAACAGGTAATAATCATAATAAAATGCTGCTAGCCACCCCGCAGCATCGGTCCAGTTAACCACATGTGGTGCGGTATGGCGAAGCACCCCGGAATCTGGAGACATAAAGGGAGGAATATAAATACCCCGTGTTCCCCACAATTTACGTGCGTTTTCCCGAAATTCATCAATATGGCTGTCAAAATAGTCATAAAACGCCATCATCGACTCTTTCATATTACCAGGAAGGCCCTGCCAATAGGTCATTTGCAAGTTTTCGTTGATACCATATAAAGAGCGCCAAGGTGGGCTATAATAACCATTCCAAATACCTTGTAAATTCGCAGGATAGCCACCAGCTGTACTGCTAGAAATAAGTAAATAACGGCCATACTCAAACATCTTTTGTTTAAGCTCTTTAGATACATCACCTTGATAAGCATTGAGTAACAAGACTTCATTTGGCGTGTTATTGCTACCATTTGGATTGATATTGACGTTTATGCTATTAAATCTCTGACTTTGTAGGGCACTATGCCGCGCAAAATAGGCGTCATAACCTTCATCAATTTCGGCAAGTTCGCTTTTGAGCCGGGCAATTGCAGTAGAACTATCTTCGTTGGCAAATACGGCGATGTACAACGTCACCTCGTCTGCATTTTGATAGCTAATTTTACCTTCCGTTTGTCCAACATAGCCGTCTAACTTTCTTTTTGCACTAGGTATAATGTTCAGCGCTTGAGCATTGCTACCATCAACAACCACACGCACTACGCCACCAAATTCACCGCGATCACTGCCTGTTGAACTAAAACTAATAAACTCACCATCGGCGTGACTTTTGTATCGGAAGCCCGGATCAAAATTGCCACCTTTTTGTGCGATAGCATCCCGTAAATCGTGAATATCTAAAGTGACTTCACCCGTAATCGATTTGGCCTTGTTCGCTTTAATAGACATCAGCGATATTTGATCAGGGATTGAAACAATCAAACGACGGGACATGCTAATGTCACCATCTCGCCATTTCACTTCTATTTCACCGGTTTCAAAATTAAGCGTGCGCGCATAGTCTGCGAACATGCGTTCAGCGTTTGTAGTTACCAAAAGATCAAACGCGGGGTGGTACTTGGCATTGGCACTATCTAGTCTTTTTTCCCTTAATTTATTGGTGTAATGATAGTTAGCCTCAAGGTACTTTTTATCCAACATCAGTTGTCGCACCACGGGTAGTTCATCTGAAACGTCGGGCAAAGGTGATATTTTGCCGCCATACCATAATTCATTATGGTTAAATAACACGCGCTCTTCAGCTATCGCACCGTATACAGTGGCAGCGATGGTGCCGTTGCCAGCGGGTAAGCCTTCACGCCAATTAAACGCTGGCGTAACCATAGTAATACCGTGTTTATATGCAGTCGTTAACGTACTCTCTTTACGTTCAATAGTCGGTGATTGCATTGTTGAGGGCTCGCCACTACACCCCACCACTAACAACAATCCACTTAAGCTCAGTAACATTAACTTTGCAGTATAAAATGCTCGTTTGAAAATCATAGTCAGTAACTAACCTTCGCAGATTGTAAGCTATCAAGTATGGCTAGCCGACGTTGTTGATCGGCATCAATGCCGAAATTAACCTGCCAATTAATTTTTGGTTTGGGTTCGCCCTTGTTGGTTCGTTGATCCTTTATGGATTTCTGAACAGCGCTGTGGAGGCGTGCAACTATTTCTGGGTTTTGTCGGGCAATATTAACCGTTTCACCTTGGTCGTCTTTTAGGTTAAAAAGGGTTACATGTTGGTACCATGGTTCGTTACTTTTGGGCGTAAAGTAGCCTTCTTTTAGCTTTTTAGCGTTTATTTGATTTCGTTGTCTAATCTCTGCGATTTCTGCTAAAGATTTATAGATGAGTTTCCATTCACCATCACGTGCAATTAAAATGTTATGTAAACTACTGATAATAACCTCTCGTTGCCCAACAGGCGCTTCCTTACCTTGTAATTGAGGTAAAAAACTTACACTATCAACAGCATAATCAGGTGTTGGTTGACCGAGAATATCAGCGGTGGTGGCAATAAAATCCTCTAAGGTAATATTGTCGTTTTCTCTACGATTCAATTCACCTTTAATGCCTTTAGGCCACTTGACTAAAAACGGCACGCGATGACCGCCCTCGAACAAAGTGGCTTTTTCGCCACGTCGTCCGTCGTGAGTGTCGTGCCCTGCCTCTTTAAGTTCTATTGTTGCGCCCGGGTAAGAGCCATTATCGGCAGTGAAAATAACTAGCGTGTTCTCTGATAAACCTTTTCTGTCTAAAGCATCGAGCACTTGCCCAACGGTCCAGTCAATTTCCATACGGTAGTCAGCATTCGGGCCAATTTTGCTCAGCCCTTGAAATGCTTTCGAAGGAACAACAGGCGAATGCGGTGCATTAAGAGGCATATATAAAAAGAAAGGCTCATCTTTATTTTGTTGTTCAATTGCCGCTACGGTACGTTTTGTAAATTCCCCCAGAACTTGAGAGGGCTCAAGATCAGGATCAGCAAAGCCGGTGCGATGACCAAATCGATTCTTACCAACAAGGTGCTCTGTAGGTATTTTACTTGCTTTATTATCGACAAGATAAACGTATGGTGCAAAATCTAAACTCCCCGCAATACCGAACCAAGAATCGAATCCATGGTCGGTTGGACCGCCATAAAAAGGCGCACTAAAATTAATGCTTTTATCTTCGCTAAGCGTCGCTTTATGGCTCATACTTTGTCGTGACTTCACCACTGAGCCATCTTTCATCGTCCAACTTGTGCCAAGGTGCCATTTACCCACCATCAATGTTTTATAACCTTGGCTACGTAAAAAGGTAGCAACGGTTTCTTGCCCTTCAGGCATAATGCGAGAGCCATAATTAGCGGCAAGATTAACGTTTTCACGCCAAGGATATCGGCCCGTCATAAGACCATAGCGTGTAGGAGTACAAATAGATGAACCTGTATAGGCTTGCGAAAATGCGATGCCTTCTTGAGCAATTCTATCAAGGTTTTTGGTCTTTATTTTTCCATGGGGAGCAAGTTCTTGAATATCTCCATAGCCCATATCGTCAGCCAAAATATAAACAATGTTAGGTTTGCTAGTGTCTGCAGATACTGAGGGAGACAAGGTGAATATCACGCAAAGTAATGTGACGTTTTTCAATAATGATGTTCTTGCAAATATTTTCATTGTTTATCCGTATGTTTAATTGCCCATTCGTTTTATCAAAACTGCCCCTCACAACCTGAAGAACAGTCAAGCTAACAAGTCATTTCAAATAGCGACAAATAGGTACTTTATTTACTTAATAAGTTAACCAAATCATTTGCTCTTTTTGATTTCTTACAATGATCAATTTAAGGCCTTCTTGCCATTCCGTTTGATCGTATGCATCACGTAAATCGGTATTGCTGACTATTTTCTGTTTCTTATCATTAACAATGGCGTAAAGTACGACGTCCCCAACACGCAAACCTGCATTTTGCGCAATGCCACTTTTAATGGTTTCAACAAATGCGCCTGCTATTTCAGGAATACCCAAGGCAGACTGCTCACCTAGTGTTGTAACCGAATTAAATTGCGCACCAAATAAGCTAATTAAATGATCGTGTCGGCCTTTCGCGTCTTTATTTGTTAATTCGGGAATGCTGGGTTGCTCGGCTTTTTCTTTTAAGTGCTTGCTTAACACGCCAAATTTATCCATCGCAAAGTTTTTAAAACCAATTTTATGGGCAGGTGATGCTTTACCAACGTGATAGTTGCCAGATTGTGGGTCGACGAACTGCGGGTCGCCATAAATAGAGTGTTGGTCAGTATTAAATGCTTGCGACGCCTTTAAGTGTTGTTCTGTACTAAATAGGTTGTAGTCAATTTCTTGCCCCCACTTTTCTATTTTCATTAGCGCCGGTTTGTAGGAGCCAAAGACAATATTATGACGAAATACATCTTTACTATTTTCAAACCACACATGTGGATGCAGAGAATTATTGATCACAATATTGTTCTCAACGACCCGATTAAAACCCTCACGCAATTTAATGCCACCGCTTAATGCCAGATTATTATAAATTTGATAATGGGAAGAACCGTCATCCAAATCTATATCCCAGCCATGATCACATTGAAAACGATTATTCCGAATGACAATGGGCTTTAACACATCGAGTTTGTACAAATCAGGATGTGTTTTGGCGATATCGAACAAAACGTTTCGATTCGGATGCCAAAAACGATCCCGTCCCCAGGAATTAAATGCGCCATGGTCACTGGTTTCTAACACAGTATCAAATACGTCGTTGTATTCAATGATGTGCCCACCCCAAGCCCCCTCACCAATGTTAATACCGGCACGGGGAACATGATAAATAGAATTGTGGCTAACGGTAATATCTGCCGCCATTTGAATTTGCACGCCAGCTACTTGTTTTTCAATTTGTCCTATGTGGTGGATCAAATTATCGTGCGCTTTTGAGTTAGCCGGGTAATTAGCTGTTTTGGGCCCAGCTTGCATATCCATATCATCAAGTTCTACATATGTGCGATATTGAAAACTTGGCGAACGTAAAGCATCTGGGCTGCCAACAAAGGCGATAGCACTGGCCCCAATATTAAAAATCTCATTACTAGCAATAGTCACATTACGATTATAGTTACTGACAAAAACGCCATTCCCCCCTAACTCGGTAAACACGTTATTGCTGATTTGGCAATTTTCAGTGCCTTCTAGCACAACAGCACCACCGCGATAAATCGTCCAATCGCTTCGCTGCAACGGCTCTTTGGTTTGCATGAATGTCTTTTTAGTTTGGGTAAAGGTAATACCTTGTATATGGATATTTTTAACCGGCTGATTAATGCTGCCCCGCAGTTCAATAAGATGTGCCGATTGAGATACGGTAACTTTGCTATTTTTTATATCGAAGTCTTGGGAAGGATAAAAATATAAGGTTTTGGTTTGTTTATCAAAAAACCATTCGTTTGGAGCATCAAGCTCTTCGAAAACGTTTTCTACATAGCGGTACATGTTATGCAAACCAGAAGTTCGATTATTTGGGAAACCACCTTCTAAAATCACCTCGCCACTTTCGTCTACACCGGTAATTTTATAGTGCATGCCGCCCCAGCGAGAACGGTGTAAAGCATGCACAAAACCGCCCTCAGGATTTTTCCATGTTGCAACACGTTCACGGGCAATCGCATCAGTCGCAAATCCGTTAAATATAGCAATATCTTTATCAAAATTAGGATAACGAGCTCTAACTTGTTGTTTACCATCGATGAAAAGCAAGTCGAATTCTTTTGCATCAACCTGTGTTTTTAATAGCCTATCGTTATGACGTTGCCACTTGGGCTTTATTGGTGTTGCGCCGCTCAATACTACCTGATGATTATTTACCGGTTTGATAACAAATGGGCTTTTTTCGGTTCCAGAAAATTCTGGGCCTAAAATAATCCCTTGTGTCAGATGATATGTACCTTCAGTTAACTGAATTTCGACCGACTTTTTTTGTGCTAACAGTTTTTTAGCGTGAGAAAGTGCATCTATCAGACTATCCCCGCTTGGGTGAGCGACTAAAATAATGCGCTCACCATTGTGTGTAACCTTAAAACTGGAAAATACTGCTGTTTGCTGAGCCTTCGTCTGTTGGCTAGACGTTTCTGGCGTTGCCGCGTATTTACAACCTGTGAGCGCTATTAACAAGGACAAGCATAATAAAGTGGCATCTTTTTTGTTCATGTAAAGATTAATTCCCAGAGTAAATAGAGTACTTTATTGCTTATCACAGCATGTTATTTTATTTAAAAGCGCAAACAGAAAGTTGCAAATTGTTGTCGACTACTACCTTCTACTACGAATTTCCTGAAGCTCAACAAGTAATTGCTTGGCAATATCAGGGCGCTTTTCAAATAGATTAGTGGTTTCAGCTGGATCTTCTTTTAGGTTGTAT
The DNA here is from genome assembly GCF_018860635.1 of Aliiglaciecola lipolytica. Lineage (GTDB taxonomy): Bacteria > Pseudomonadota > Gammaproteobacteria > Enterobacterales > Alteromonadaceae > Aliiglaciecola > Aliiglaciecola lipolytica_A. Next base: position 267,666 of record NZ_JAHKPT010000021.1, on the reverse strand, counting down.
AACTGCATTGCTTGTCCATCCGGCTTAACGCGAGTGAAACCACCACTGCCCTCACCTTCAATGAGTTTCCAATCTCCTTTTCGAATGGCAAACAAGCCTCTGTGAGAGTGATGAATAACGGCACCTCGCTGATAATTTGTGGTCTGTGTTGAGGTTAATTCAGAAGAAAAATCGACACTGTCTAAATTATCGAGCTGTTCAACATCTGCACCTGTAATAGATGCCACTGTAGCCAACAAATCATTTAGTACCACTAATGAAGAACTGACTTTGCCTGCCACAAATTTGTGAGGCCAGTTGATGATCAAAGGCACTCTATGGCCACCTTCATGGATATCTGCTTTTTGACCACGAAGCTTGCCATTGGCGTAGTGATGGTATTTTTGCTTGTCATTGTCGGTCCAATGGGCGCCGTTGTCTGAGGAATAAATAACGATGGTATTATCGGCAATGCCCAAGTGCTTGAGTTGCTCATTCACCTGTCCTACCAAATTATCCACATCCATCACAAAATCACCATAATGACCTGCAGCGCTTTTACCTCGCGACGCTTTGCTGGGTAACCAAGGAGTGTGTGGCGCTGGTAACGCATAATATAAAAAGAAAGGTTTTTTGTCGGCCGATTGTGACGCCAATTGAATTTGCTCTAATGCTTTTTGGGTAAGGGTTGGCAAAACGTTTTGATGATCAAAACCTTCGCCAATCAATCCTTTGCGCCAAAACCCCGCACCGTCATTTCGACGAAATTGACTCGCCTCCACAATTTTTCCAGTTAATGGTGTCGCTAAGGTCTCATTTTCGATAAACACATAAGGTTCCATATCAAGCGAAGCTGCTATCCCATAAAAATAGTCAAAACCCACTGAATTGGGACCTCGAGTCAACTGACTCCAATAGTCAGTCTCGGCATAGCCGATGCCCACATGCCATTTCCCCACCGCTATGGTGTTGTAACCTTGTGACTTTAACATCGATGCAATTGTGGTTCGGTCCGACTCTATAAGCGCTGGTGAGTGTCCTCTTAACACGCCACGTTTTAAATGCGTTCGCCATGCGTATCGACCTGTTAACAACGAATATCTAGAAGGGGTACATACTGCAGAGGATGAATGTGCGTCGGTAAAAGACACGCCTTGTTCAGCCATTTTATTAAGATTAGGTGTGGCAATTTTACTTGCAGGGTTATACGCCTGAATATCGCCATATCCCATATCATCAGCAAAGATAATGACAATATTAGGTTGTGCATTTTCTATCGGTTGTTTTGCTGTTTCATCGGCATAAGCGTCACTGTAAATCACGCCAAGCAATACAGAGGCAGTAAAACTGATCAATCGTGCTCTATGTTTATTAATACGCATAGTTAGTTTTGATCCCGTAATTTAGACTTTACATGCTCAGGGATAGTTGCAGGGAACTGTTGCTGTAACCGCAACATTTCACCGCGAAGGGCTTTTACAACCTCTGGGTGCTGGGCAGCAACGTTATTTTCCTCGTACCAATCTTCTTTTACTTGGTACAGCTCTTCTATTTTAAGGGTATCGTTGACTAACAGTTTCCAATCCCCTTTCAGTATGCCGTAATTTGGCCAATTCGGTGTGGCAGTGCTTTTACTTCCCTTACCCGGAGGCCAAACCCAATACAAGGTTTTACTTCGCTCAAAGGTTTCGCCAGCAAGGGCTAAACGAATGCTTTGTCCGTCAGACACATACTCTGCAGGCAAAGTGGCGCCAGCAAGATCAGCAAAAGTGGGGAGTAAATCAACGGCATTTAAAACCGAGTTTTTATCGATAGCCCCAGCAGGTACAACGCCAGGCCAACGGGCAATAAAAGGTACGCGCACTCCACCAGCATATAGTGAACGTTTAGCGCCTTTTAATCCTAGTGTTTTACCCACTGAATAGAAGGTACCAAAGCCTGGACCAGTTGAATCATCATCCATAAACTTTCGCTCGCCGGTTACTTCAGGACCATTGTCTGAGCTAAAAATAACCAAAGTATTGTCGTCAATGTTCAGCTCTTTAAGCAGCGCCATGATTCGCCCAACATCGCGATCTCCAGCTGCAATAATGGCTGAGTAAAGCATTTCTTGTTCGTTTAAATGCCCGTACTCCTTCATTAATGCAGGTTCAGGATAATGTGGCGTATGAGTCTCATGGATCCACAAGTTGACAAAAAACGGTTGATCTTTATGGCGCTTAATAAAATCAATTGCTTGGTTAGCAGTCTCGGATGGCGGCATATTGTAACCAGGTAAATTAAACGCACCGTATTCGTCATAGCCGTATTCAGTTGGCAGTGGCGCATCTTCAATTTGTACATTGGTTAAATGCCATTTACCAAAATGTCCCGTGGCATACCCCGCATCTTTAAGGACACGTGGCAGCATTGCAGCTTTTGCGTCAAGCCAATCTGGCATGCCAGCTCGCTCGTGATGTTTAATGGTCGCAAAATGTTGATTTATGTTGTTTCTTGAGGGGAACTGCCCGGTCATTACAGCAGCGCGACTAGGAGAGCACACTGGGCTACTCACTGAAAATTGGTAAAAATCAGTTCCCTCTGCGGCCAATTTATCGATATTGGGCGTGTTAACTTGCTTATTACCATGAACACTCAGATCTCCCCAGCCCCAATCATCAGCAAAGATATAAATTATGTTGGGTTGCTTTACTAAGGGCTTGTCTGAAGAATGAGCGTTATTGTTAGACGATTTAGTGGAACCGCAGGCCGCCAGTCCCAAACAGATTAGGCTCGCTAATCCAACAATTCTAACCTGCTGTAATATTCTAGACACTGCATAGCTGCTTAGGTTGAGACTTTCGGCGACGCTAATAAAGTTATGTTTATCCATTTCTGACTTCTCTTTGGGATTATTTCGCCCAGAACATTAACCAAAATTTATAACAAAAGATTAACACAATGCAATCATATTTAAAATATTATTTTATATATGATAATTACTGATGATGTTTTTGAAAATGAATGCCTATCTTTACACTAGAAAGTCACTTCAGCCGTATAGAAAAAATTCACGTCTCTAGAGCTTAAACCTATATTTAATAAAGGCTACCCCTAGCTACGCCCTCTTAACGATTCGCTCTTAACTAGCAATTGACAAATTTCCCTAGACATAAAGAACCTAGTAATACCCTCCGCCATCAATGTTAAAAATACGTTTATTTTTCACATATGAAATGTTATTTTATTTTTAATGGACGGTTAACATTGGTTGTTCTTGTATGTGAAATAGTTCATATAAGTGCGTGGAATTAGTAGCAAAAACGATTTTTAAACAATTTGAAAAATTAATTAATACAACAAGTAAATAACCCTAAAAAGGGGGGGACACATGAAAATACGCAATATTTGTCGTAGTGCGGTAATCCTAGGCCTAATGTCTTGCAATGCTTATGCGGAAACAAAGGCTGCATGGATGCAAGGTAATTGGGGAATTAGTTATCGAATTCCTGGTGGCGATGTGGCTTACTCTGGTAGCCATGTAGCGGAATATAATGTAGACGCAGCAGTAGAACAAATTTCAGCCATTCCAGGTTTGAAGTGGGTACAACTTAATTTAACTAACGGTGCCTCTGGCGACCGGTTTATCGTGCCAGTTTCCGAGGTTGAAGCAATAAATCCTTTGTCAGCACCCAATAGTTATAATGATTTATATGACCCAACTATTCCCGGTCAAGATCTCTTTGATCAACTCGCTCTCGCTTTCAAAGCAAAAGGTATCAAAGTTATTGCTTATATTGCGACGCAAGGTCCAGGTATGCTCAAACACGGTGCGCAGAATTCAATGGATCTAGATAAATCCATTCCTAATTGTAAATCTTCTAAGCCATTAATTACTGATCCTAATACCCAAGTGTATTGCTCAGCGAATATGAATCGTTGGAGAGATTATGTGTTAGAGCAATATCCATCAAGCAGTCTTTATCGCAGCTTTGAATTGTCGATGGTAAATATTGTAGAAACATTATCATTGCGTTATGGAAACACAATTGATGGTTGGTGGTTTGATCATTCAGGATTTGGTGATAGCACATTGCTTCATGCCGCCGCTTTAGCTGGAAATAGTGATGCTGTCGTAACATTTAACGAAGGTGATAAAGTGCCTTTGGTAAATAACCCAGACACCCTAGACGATTATACCTTTGGACATCCAACTCCAATCGGTAGCGAAGTTTCGTCGGATGATAAAAACCTTCCCATGTTAACGTCGATTGAAGCTACATCAGATGGAGTTTTTCCGGGCACTGGTAATGATGTTGGTTCTGTTGGCCATATGTTCATGCCGCTCCAAGAAAGTTGGAATGGTGGAACCGTGGTATTTTCTGAAGCAAAAGGATCAGATTGGCTTAATCGAGCATTAAAGGCCGGAGGCGCTTATACATGGGCACTAAGTCAAGATAGTAATGATGCCCTTGGTGGCGGAGGAGCAAGAATCATTTCTGAACCACAAGTTAAAATGCTTGAACGAATGAATTTCAATATTGGCAAACAATTACATATGAATTTAGACGGCGCTGATGGCACTACTGCTTATGATGATTCAGTGAATCAATATACGGCTTCCGTATCAGGTGCTTCCTTTGTAAATGATGCAACGAGAGGAAAAGTTGCCAGCTTTACTGAAGGTGATCAGCTTGAGTTAGACAGCTATGCAGGCATTTTAGGTCATAATGCTCGTACGACTATGGCGTGGATTAAAACCTCAGACAGCAAAGGTGACATTATCGACTGGGGCAACAACACAACTGGAGAACGTTGGTGGTTGCGAGTAGTAGATGGTAAATTCAAATTGATATTAAAAGGATCTAATGTTTCAGGAACAACTGTGCTTAACGACGGCCAATGGCATCATATCGCAGTTGTCGCACCTGATAATATTGTTGAAAACATTCGAGTTTATATAGACGGTGTTTTAGAGAATGTTGCTGTGAATGATAATGCTTCTGCTACCTTTAATACAACGTCGGGTGGCAACGTGGAAATAGGTGGCGCATACACAGGCCTTATAGATAAAGTTGTTGTTCACGATAGAGCGTTAGCCGAAAACGAAATTGCTTATGTTGTTAATTCAGCAAATGCAGACCTTGATTTAGAAGTAGCCCTAGATGTTCGATTTGAAGATTCTGCGAATTCAACTCGTGTGACAGACAGTTCTGTTTATAACCGTTCAGGAATTAACAGAGGTGCGATTAGCGGTATTTATGATGCTTTTCGTGACAGTCAAGTTTATTCATTTAGCGGTGTCGATAGTGGTGTAGATGTTGATGATTTGTATGACAGTGATTACGCACATGAAGTAGTAATGACAACTGATAACTCAAAAAACTCAAAGGGGTATAGTGGTGTTAATGGTGGTGAGCCACGCACGGTTATGGCATGGATAAAAACGACCTTTGGTGGTGCTGTTATTGCTCAATGGGGTAATAAGAATTCTGTAGATGGTGAACAATACGAAGTGCGATTAAAAAATGGCGCACTGAGATTAGATATCACCGGTGGAATTGTGAAAGGCACGACACAAATTAATGACGGTGAATGGCATCATATTGCGGTTGTTTCTTCCGATGAACATTTGGCAAATACTAAGCTATATGTAGATGGCGTTTTAGAAACATCGACGGTCTTAGGGTCTCAAAAGACCATAGATACAACGACACTCAATGGTGATAGTCGTGACGTAATAATTGGCAGTACTTTTGTCGGCGAGATGGATGACTTTATTATTCATCAACGGGCATTAAGACAGTTTGAAATAAAAAATGCTGCAGGTCTTTAATGATGTAACATCCAGCTAAAAAAAACTCTCTTTAGGTTGTGAACCTAAAGAGAGTTTATTTAAAATGTATGATTATAATTTTCGTTTAATGTTACCTGCCATTATGCCAAATAAGCACAACACAAATATCCCAATAGTTGATGGAGCGGAAACGGAAACCGGTGCAGCAAATCTTTCAAACCTGATACTATCCCAATAAGCTCTATTATTTAATCCATGCGCTATAAATTCCACAGAAACTAAATTATCCCAAATACCAGACAGGTTAATTTTTCCCGTTTTTGAAAAGTCTTCTGAAATATTCGACCCATCTGAGAGCAAGCCGTTTAATGTCACAGAAGACACCGGATTTCTACCATTCACATAGCCATTACCTGATTGAAATGACTGCAAAGAAAATAAATCACTATTATCGGTTGTTAAAGTAAATCCAGAGGTATTTGAGCCCGTCTCATCCCAGGTCATTAGGCGACCATTTTTTCCAGTAAAAGCAGAATCATTTCTATCCGCACCAAGTGATGCTAGACCTAAGGAAGTGCGTTCAATAATAAAGCCGCTTGTTTCTAAGCTATCAATTCTGAACTCACTTTTATCGACATTGAAATTAATGATAGCTGCAGAAGCTGAACTACTTAATGTGATCATACATCCCACCAATAGGGTTTTTAATAGTTTTATCTTCATATTATATTTTCCTAAACAAGTTGAATTTAAAGTTTTTATAAAACTTAGCTATTGATGAAAACCCTTAACCTACGGAGGGATGTCACAATATGATTACAATTCTACATAAAATTTTACATCTTTCATATATAAAAAACTATTTTATATTGATTTTTGTGGGATAAATTTACGCATTACGTGTGGTTAGCATTTAATTAATTTAGGGTATGTGAATACAGGTCGTGGATAGCAATGGGATTAATTATTCAGCTTAGAGATTTAAACTATTTATCAACTGCAAATAACACGGAAAGTCGATGACGTTAGTGACCTAATACATGCACTGCTAGCCAAAAAAATGTATCTTGTTTTGAGAATTGACGCTAACCGGAAGGCCGATATTCATAACAACCTATTATGCTTAGCTGCTGTCTTATTTTCGCGCTGACAATGTTCTACTGAAGCTTAATTGTTTTAATTTATATTAAGAATCCCTGGCAATCAGCGTTCCAAAACCTGTGATGTAAATTCAGATAAACAAAGCCCGCTGCATTGCAGTGGGCCAACGTCTAATCAAACTCGCAGATTATTTTAGTTTATGAAATTTACTTTTTATCATAAACCGATTTTCATCAATTAAAATGAGACCGTATTCTTGCGCTTCTTTAGGAACCGTGAATGTGTAATCTAGCTTATTATCAGCAACATCTACCGGTATTTTTATATACGTGGATTTAACTTTGCTTTTCTTACCTTTTTTGTTTGCCGTAGCTTTATCAGATATTTTGACAAGGGCATAACTCTCAATAACGTTATTTTTACCCTCTTCTAATACAACAGAAACTTGACGAGATTTGCTATCAAAAGCATCACTCACGATAGTCGGAATGGAGGCTACTTGTTGTTTATGTTTTTCATCTTTAAATCTAGTAGGATCTTTGTAAGGATATTTTGCATCATAATCTTTTAGATATTTTTCTAATCTTTGAGATAACTCTTTGACAACTTCAGGCTCTTGTTTAGCGATATTATGCATTTCTTCTAAGTCGTGTCGTTTGCCGTTTTTGTATAGGCGATACAGGAGATAATCGCCACTCAAATAATTTTTATATAACTTAAAGTCTCCAGACCTTATGGCTGACTGTTGGGTAGAATTGAGACCAAAGGGATAATGCCACCATAACTCTTCTCTAGGTTTTCCATTTTCATATTTAACGTCACTTTCATTATCTAATAGTACGTTTGAAATATCTAAACCATCTAATTCCGCGCGATATTTTTCAGGAATTTCACTTTTTGTCAGACTTAATACAGTTGGGAAAAAATCTAATTGGTTGATTAAAACATCCTTTGTTTTTCCTTTAACAATATTAGGGCCGGAAATCAGCATTGGTACTCTAATACCGCCTTCCTGAGTATACTTTTTCCCCTTATCTAAAGGTGCATTATCCGACATAATTTCGTCTCTGCGTTGCTCCGCTCCGCCATTATCAGAAGAGAAAAAGATGTAGGTTGTTTCGTACAATTTTTTACCAGGATTTCTAGGATCGTCGGTTTTCTTTAAATAATCGACAACACGCCCAAGGCTCCAATCTAATGTGGTTACCATAGCGCCAAAGTAAGGGTTGGTTTGTCCGCCCGTCGTTATTGGAATATCTTTGGTAGGGAACTCCATGCCTAATTTATCAGTATAATATTGCAATAATTCACGGTTTTTCGTGTGAATTGGGTAATGCACCATCCAATGAGCTAAATATAAAAAGAAAGGTTCTTGCTTGTTTTTGTCCATAAATTCAAGTGCACTTTCAGTAACCTCATCGGTTGGATATGAGATCCCATTGGGTGAGTCTTTTGTAAAAGGATAGTACTTTTCGTCACTTAAACGATATGGGTCTTTTTTGCTGTGTGTTGCAAAATAATTAACTCGATTGTTCTTCCCTTTCGGCCCTTGGTGCGCGCCTCTAGACTCATTCACAAAATCAAAACCTTGATTCTTTGAGCTTTGAATCTGAAGATGTCCCGCGTGCCATTTGCCTACGTGGCCGGTTTTGTAACCATTCATTTTTAATGCTTCAGCGATGGTTAAATGCTCTGGACTTAATCCTTCGGGAAAATATGCACTAATGTATTTTTCCGATTTATGGGGAGCTGGAATTTGTCCGCCAACCACATTGGTTATACCGGTTTTAGCAGGATGTAAGCCGCTTAAAAGTGCTGCTCGTGAGGGAGCACAAGTGGGTGCGGGGGAATATCCATTAGTAAAATTGACCGCATCTTTTGCTAATTTTGCAATATTCGGGGTTTCCCAAACAACTGGGTCGTCTAAATCATTTAATTCGGTGTCTTGCCAACCTAAATCATCTGCATAAAATATAATTACATTGGGTTTTATTAACTCACCTTTCTCCTGACTACTGACGTAGTTAGAAGAGAAAAATGCTAATGATACTAAGGTTAAGAATGTTTTGTATTTTTTCATAATATGTATTTATTCCACTTTACAGGCCTAATAATAATCTTTACATGTTCGCTAAATGATTAATCTGGTTAGCGTTTTCAAATAAATAATAAAGCGTGGCGCCGGCTAATTTAGCAAAGGATAAATAGTACAAAGGTTTTCCCATTCGCCCATTCCCTTGCAGTGCTAACAAACAATTTTTACATGGACTTTTGTCAATATCTCCTAAGGTTTATATGCTTACTAAAATTTCATCGAAATAAAGTGTGTGGAACAAAATAATAGCGCTATAAAAATAGCGCTATTTGCGTACTATGAATATTCACTAAAAAAGCAATACTGAGTCAATTGTGCCTATGGCAGTTTTTGCTGAGTAACGATAATTGCTTCATTTGTACCAGAATGATATGTAGAAGTATCAGTATGAATTTGCGTATTTTCATCGAAAGCTTCAAAGTCATCTTCAAATATTAGAGTCGTCCCTTCTACATCAGAGTAAATTTTTAGGTCGTCAATATACAAAGAGCCATCAGTTACCGGATTTGGAGAATCACCTAATCTAAATGCTGTATTTAAAACACCGTTTTCTACATCGCCTGGATGCGTAGAAAATGAAGAATAAGAACCATTAGTTATTACTAACGCTGGATCTGAAGAGCTTATCGGTGTGCCGTTTATTGATACGTTCATAGTTGGGGTAACTGTACCGTCAGCATTCGTCGCATCCCATGTTATGGCAACATCAACCCACTCACCAAGTTCAAATTTTTGATCGATGAGATGTTGATCATTGTTGTCACGAATAGCGATATCTCCATCTTTTAAAAATCTTAATTCAATTAACGCCCTTGCCGTATTGTTTCTATCGCCATAAAGACCCACGCGAGCACTTTGACTAGGATCATTCAGTTCATTCGTTGAATCAAAATTTTCACCTAGTTCATGTTTAAATAAAAAGCTCAACTTGCCTACTTCAAGAGTGCTTGCAAGCGGATTACCACTGCCATCGACTTGGTCGCCGATCACTAGTTTTAACTCACCTATATCACCATTTGATGGTGTTTCGCCTGTGCTCGTGTTGATGTTAGTATCAGTTAATTTCACGACTTTAGTTGAAATAAGATCAGCACCTGTAATTGTTATAAGCAGTGAGCTTGTCGTACCATCAAACGAAGTTAAGATAATCGTATCGACTAAATCATCATCATTACTCGTTAGCGCGGCAACCGTTGCATTATTGGTATCTAAAGTGTACGTCCAAGCTCCGCTTGCCGTTATGCTAAACACACCGTAAGTTGTTGTTATATCACTCAACTCTTCGAACGAACTCTCCCCTTCATTAAGGTCTGTAACAATCGCCGTTCCTGTAGCTGGTTCAGCCTCACTAGAGGTAATTGTAACGCTTAAATCACCTGAAAACTCAGCATCTACAGGAGGGATAGGTGCAACTTCATTCGTAGCTTCAGAGGTTACATCCTCCGCGAATCCGTCATTATCAACATAGGTAACCGTCACAGTAACCGTTTTACCCACTTCATCGTTAGTTAGCGTAACTGTCGGCGCATCGGTGCCGATAGAATCTGTGCCTGCTAGCCAAGCGTAACTGACACCTTGTAGTGACAAGCCGTTATCATCAGTGATAACAGCAGTTAATTCCTGTCCAGACTCCACAGTACCGGTAATTTCGACAACCCCTTCAACATTTAAAACAATCGGTTTGATCACCTCAGTGGCTGCTGACACAACGGATTCATCAAAACTATCATTATCGGTATAGTTCGCAGTGACCGTAATAGTGCTATCAATATCACTATCGGCCAATACATAACTATTAGACGTCGCCCCAGGTATTGCTACACCAGCTGACAACCATTGATAAGATACCGCAGACTCATTCACGCCATTCACATCACGAACTTGTGCAGTTAACGTTTGACCCGAAGTCGTCTCACCGGAAATAGACACACCACCTTCTACATTAAGTTGGTTGTCTGAATCAGTACCACAAGCAGATAATGCTAAAGCAAGTGCAGATACTGTAAAAATATTTTTTAAATTATTCATTTTTCGCCCTAAATTATTGTTTTTTCTAGTTACAATTTAGTTTTTATAAAACACCTTCAAAATTACATTAGAACTTGTAATTTACTGAAACAGAGTAGGTTCTTCCTCGATCAAAATAATCTAGGAAAGTAGATTCATCGCCATAAAAATCACGACGTTTTTGACCTGTAATGTTATTGGCGCTTAACTTAACCGATACATTTTTCATTGGTTTAAGATTAAGGTTTACATTCAGTTTTTCTTGCTCGCCACTAAAGCGTGAAGTACTTGATTGTGAACCGGTTCCACCTAAGGAACGGAAGAATGAACCACGGTAGGTGTATGCCAGTCTTATTGCATACCAATCGGCTTCATAAAAGCCAACAAAGTTAAAGTTATCTTTAGACGAACCAGGGAAACCAAAGCCAGCATCACCCACGTTTTCTTTATCAAACTTAGAATCAACATAGGTGTAGTTCACAGAAAAACCAAACCCGGCCAATGCAGGCACTAATTTTTCCAAAGGTTGCAATAACCCGATTTCAACCCCTTCGGCTGTACCATCTGAAAAGTTGATATTGGTTGTTAGTTCCCAAAGGCCGTCATAACCCGCTAAAGGTTGGTCGACCAAGGTATCTTTGATGATGTAATCATCAATTTCTTTGTAAAAGCCACTTAAAACAAATGCGCCATCATATTTGGTATACCACTCATAGGTAATATCAAGGTTTTGTGAACTCATTGGGTTCAATGCTGGGTTACCTATTACAGCAGAGTTATCTACACCTTCATCATCTAACCTAATTCTGTTTATAGGTGCAGTATCTTGATAATCAGGACGAGACATTGTTCTTGATAAACCCAAACGCAATGCCATATTTTCATTTAACGCAAGGTTCAAGTTGAGACTAGGCAGATATGTCCAGTAGTCATTAACGGTTGTTACTATCTCTTCAGTTATCTCACCATCTGGTAATTCTAGCTCTTGCAAGGCTGTTGCCTCGTTATCAGTATAAACAGCACGCATACCCACGTTGCCGGTTAACGGCAAACCGAAAACTTCTGTGTATAAATTAACTTGGCCATAAACTGCAAAGATATCTTCAGTCATTTCATAGGACTGATCAGGATCAACTCCAATCTCATCCCAACTATAACTTTCAATTCTTGGGTCAATAGTGACCGCTGATGAATAAAGTGGAACTAGGTAACGTGAAGGTGAAATACCCTCACCACTCAAGAATTCTTCAGGTAAGCGATCGCCAATCAATGCAGCACCTAACATCTCATCCGCAAAATCGCTTAAAGTGCCAGATTTGGAGCGCTTTGCATCGATATCTGTTCGATCGAAGTGGATACCGAAATAAACTGATGAAAACAAGTCGTGATTATCAATAGCGTAGTCAAAAGCAGCCGTTAATCCGTAATTTTCACCCTCACTAGAAATCTCTCTAATACTTGCTCGAGAGTAATTCCAATCTTCAAGAACATCAGCATCTGGAGCCGTTATTGAAGGCAAGTCACCTGTTCCATCATAGATAAAAGTACTGGGATCGAGATCTTTTTCGAATCGAACAAAACGTAAATTTTGAGTGTAATCAAGAGTCGATACATAAGCATCAAAATTTGCATTGAGGGAATCATTAATTATCCAATCAACATTGATACCCGAAACTAAATTTTTCGTTTCATTGTCGTATTTGGTTGCCGTGGTTCTTGCGGCTAGGCCACTTCCGGTTAAATCTGATTGAGCAAGATTAGCATAACGAACCGTGCCATTTTCATCCACAACCAGACCAGGGTTACCCGCTTCAGATTGATCGAATACAGTACCTTTCCACACACTGTTTTGATTCAAATTAACTTGAAACTGATTACGAGTAGATTTGTTGTTGTAGTGGGAGTACATAAAATCCCAATTGATATCTACATCTTCATTGGGTTGATATTGAATACCCGTAGCAATAGCTAAACGACTTGGGCTTTCACGTATGGGGTTCATGGTGATATTTTTGGGTGCTCTAGCTAGAACAGTCTCACTTTCACCGTTTGTTTGCTGACTAATTTGATAATCATCGCCCCAGTTAATTCTCAACTGGTCTCTAGCATTTTTTTCCTCACTTGCTACAAGGGCAAAATAACCACCTAGATCCTTGTCATCATTGCGAAATGCACTAAGTGCATTCACGCGAAAACCAGTTTCATCATCAATATCATTTAAACCAGCCCGAAAACCGATTGTCGAATAGCTGTTCTTCTTTTTTAATTTTCTTAGATCCAGCGGCTTCATTGTCTGTAAATCAATTTGGCCCGCTAAACCGCTTTCAGGACGGCTAGCTGTTGATCCTTTCGTTACCCTAACACCTGATAAAACACTTGGTGGAAAGGCATTAAAATTCATTTTACGTAAGTTTCGACCTTCGTTACCTGATGATAATAATCGACGACCGTTAATAGTAGAGTTTACAAACTCAGGGCCAAGACCACGGATAGAAACACGATCACCGTCAGTACCTGCATCATCAGTTTCAATTTGAACACCAGGAATACGTTGAATTGCACCAGCAATGGAATCATCTGCAAATTCACCAATGTCTTCAGAAGTAATTGCATCTACCACGGTATCTGCATAGCGTTTGATTTGTGCAGCATCTTTTAAGCTACCCAAAATCCCCTTCACTTCGATCACTTCAACTTCATTTGGCTCAGCAGCAGTTTTTTTAGACTCTTGTGCTAAAGCAATATTTGCATTTAATAAACTCGTCGAAAAAATTGCCATTGATATTGCAATTGCTAGCTTATTCTTATTATGAAAATTTAAAGACATTATGCTATCCCCTGTATAAATTTCGTTCATCAATTTACGTAATATTTACATGGTAAACAATGTTTCACATTTAAAACAGCATTTTTTGTTATTTTTTTTAGATGATTTAGCAATAAAAATAAAACATCTAATTAACAACAGGTTAGAGAACCCTATTGAACAGCATTTATTGTGGGAAAAAAGTGTTTTTTAGCGACTTAATCATTTAATTGCGCTTTTTCAGAAGATAAATGGTTTAAATTTTGAGTAAATAGTTAATGCTTCGTTAACAATCTTACCTAGTAAACAAGAATGAGTATTGACCATTAACTTAATATGAAACACTATATTATATACAAAATAAATTAGAGGTTGTTCTTTAGATGGAAGAGAAAGAGAAAAAGAAACGAAGTTATTCTGCTCCTGCCCTAGAAAAAGGTTTTGAAATATTAGAGCTATTGGCGGAAGTGAAAGAACCTATGTCCCTTGCCAAAATCTCGACTACTTTAGAGCGCTCTAAAAGTGAAATATATAGAATGATTTCAGCATTGGAACATCGAGGTTATCTATCCAGGAACGAAGGCAGTGACTCATTCCATATAACCAATAAATTATTTGATTTAGGAATGAAAGTACCTCCTGTTGGGACTTTGGTGGAAGCGGCATTTCCAGTGATGCACAAGCTATCTGGCGATATTAAACAATCTTGTCATATAGCAGTTGCAAACCAACAGCATATGGTAGTTATCGCCAGAGTACAGAGCCCAGCTATTGTAGGTTTATCGGTTCGAGTGGGACATCATCTTGACCTATATAAAACCGGCTCAGGTAGAGTTCTTTTATCCTATATGCCTGAGAAAGCAAGAGAAGAATCCCTCAGTATATTTGAAAAAACGGATAACGACTTTAACAGAGAAGAATGTGAAGAATTAATTGAGCGGATATTAAGTAAAGGCCATGCTAGGTCGAAAAGTCCAATCGTTTCAGGCTTAATCGATTTGTCTTTTCCGATCTTTCTTGGAAAAAGTAAAGAAGTGATTGCCTGTATAACGGTACCTTATATTGTAGAAAAAGGTATTTCCTTAAGCCTTTCAGAAACCGAATCTTATGTGCGAGAAGCAGCAGCTGAACTTTCTGAATTGGCGCAAACCTACAGTGGGTTCTAGTAAACGCAAGACTGTCTAAGGCAACACAAAAATGCAAAGTTAAAGTGTCACTGGCACTTTAACTTTGCTCGGTTAGTCCAGTAAAATTTTAAATCCAATAACGGGTTGTTGAGGTAAAGTTTCAGGTAACTTTATAGTCAGCCCATTTTTATTCCTGTGCCAGTGAATCTTTTCATCCGAACCAAGCATCGATATTGATTGAATATTTTTGTTTAACAGTCCAGCGTTTTTCAATGCTTTGATTTGAATATCGTTTTCAGGTGGAGCCAGTACAAAAGCAAATAAAATATTATCCTTATAGGTAAAGCGAATATCTTGAGCAGAAAAGGCTTTTAAGTTTTCGCCCGCTCGCTTAGTAACGATCTTTAATGGACCTTCACCAAAAATCTTCCATGGTCGAGTAGCATAAATACCTTCACCATTAATGTTAATCCAATCTCCAAAAGCACGAATATAGGCCGCTTGCTCTTCTGGTAAAGTGCCGTCACCACGCAATGCTACGTTCATCATTACCACGCCATTTTTACTAATGGCATCAACCGCGTTACCCAGTAAAACCGGCACGCTCATTTTGGTGATTAAATTTTTGCGATAAAACCAGTTACCCGAAACATCTGTCGCCCACATCCAGGGGTGAGTTTGTATTTCACCAAACATTCCCCGTTCAAGATTGTAAGTAAAAGCAGCCTTATCTTTTTTTGCGTCTTTAAATGAAAGTACCCGAGTTTGTTTACCGTTATTTTCTAACAAATCACGATTGATAAAATCAGAAAACAAAGCAACACCAGAGACATCGCCAAATTCATCTGAAGGATATGGTGAGTCATTGTTAAACATATCTGGATCGTACTTTTCGATTAATTCCCAGCTGCGTTCAAACCAATGTTTGTTCCAAGTCTGCTGCGATGCAAATTCTGTTGGGTGATAGTCCATTGCAAAGAGTTGCCATTCTAAGGTATTCGGTTTTTGATATTGTCTGGCTGCATTAAAAAACCTTGGTGCCCAATATAAATGTGTAGACACACCAAATTTAAGTCCATACTTAGTTGCTGCATCTTTCCATTCTTGGATCGTGTCTCTTTTAGGTCCCATATCTACCGCGTTCCATGGGTGAGATGAGTCGTACATATCGAAATTATCATGATGGGTTGCCACGGGCATAATAAAACGAGCGCCATTTTGTTTAAAAAATTTAACTAACCCCTCAGGATCCCAGTTTTCAGCTTTAAAAGATGGAATGAATTTTTCGTAGCCAAACTCTGAGGGATGTCCATATCGTTTAGTATGCCACTGGGTGAGCGTAGCCGTGGTTTGCATATCTCGTTGAGGATTTTTAGACGGTGTTATAAAGCCTTCTGTGCCGTACATTCTGCGTCCATAATGAGAACCATCATGGGGTCGATTTTCATCTATCGCTGAAGGTATCCCCCAATGTGTCCAAATACCTATTTTGCCATCCACAAACCATTCTGGTACCTGATAGTTTTCGGCCATAGACTGCCAATTTGCCGCTATTAGCTTATTGTTTTTATCGGTATCAGTTTGATTGTCGTTTAATCCATTGGCGCAGCCAGCTAAAACGCTCTGACAGCACCAGATTAAGATAGTTAAATACGTGAATTTAGCTGTTTTTTTATAATTCATTTGGACTCCAAAATGGGATTCCAGTTTCCTTTAGCTGTTTGTTGTATCGAATAACGAGGGGAAAATCGGCCTCTTCCACCTTAGGAAGACCTTCATTAATCATTAAAGGAACACTTGCATCCCACCATTGTTCATACGCATTACGCAGATTGTTCACGACTTTAGGATACATAGATGCTAGGTTTTGGCTTTCTCCATGGTCGGCATTCACGTCGTAAAGTTCTTTATTATTAACGAACCGCCATTGCTGTGTTCGTACCGCATATTTACCGTATTTTGCGGCTTCCATCTCACCCGCTTTCCAGCGCCCAATATGTATAAAGAGCTTACGATCATCCCATTGGGCTTTAGGGCTATTTAATAAGGGTATTAACGAGCGCCCATCAAGCTGCTGCATATTTTCAGGTAAGGTCGCACCGGCTAATTGCGTTAATGTCGGATAAAGATCAATGTGAGCAGTCAGCCCATTAATATCAATATTTTTATCTAGTACACCTTTCCACTGCCAATACATGGGAACCTTAGTTCCGCCTTGATAGGCAGAGTTTTTTCGACCTTTTAATCCAGCATTGAATGGAATGAGCTGTTTGCCGTTGTGAACCATAGGTGGCATTGACATGCCATTATCGGTCATAAAAATGATTAACGTATTATCTAATGCGCCCCACTCGTCTAATTTCGACATTAAGCGCCCGACGTTATCATCAATGTTCTCGATCATCCCATAACGGCCAGCGGTTTTCTGATCATATCCAGCTTCTAAAAACCGTTTTTTATAACTTTCAGGCGCTATATAAGGAGCATGGGGTGCATTAAGTGAAACGTAAGCGAAGTATGGCTGTTTTGCAGAGTGCTGCTTTTTTATCCAAGCTAATGCTGCAGAAAAAAACACATCAGTACAGAAACCTTTGGTCTGTACAATTTTGTCGTTGTGAAGCAATACATTGTCAAAATACAAATTATCTTTATTAGGAGGGAAATCTCCTAGGTGAGTTTGGCCAATTCCGCCAGCACCATGCATTAGCACCTCGTCAAAACCACGAGCTTGCGGTAAATATTGCGGTTCGTCGCCCAAATGCCACTTGCCAAACAATCCCGTTTGGTATCCTGCAGATTGCAGTGCCTGAGGCATGGTATAAACATCAGGAGCCAAGCGCTCCCGCTGAAATATGGTATGGGTAACCCCCACTTTAAAAGGTGGTAGACCACTCATTAACGCTGCGCGTGTAGGAGCGCAAGTAGGACTTACTTGAAAGTCGTTAAAACGCACAGCGTTGGTGGCAAAACTATCAATATTTGGCGTGTTTAAAAGTTCATTGCCCGTAAAGGAAAGATCCCCTAATCCTTGGTCATCTGTCATGACCAAAATGATGTTTGGTCTGGATGCTAACAAATTTTTGTCCAGTGGTTTTGCACTTACATCACTGCAAATTGATGCAAATAACATAAATACAAACGCATACCGTAAATTCAAAATAATCCGCCTTCTAAGTTTAGTGTCGCAATCAATCGATAAAAATCTAGTTAAAAACATGCATTTTGAGCGTAGATTTGGAATATCCTAGCCAACACCAATGTTTTATATTTGAAATATCATTCTATATTGTAAATAACTTGTAACACAAGTTGTTTATAGAACAATACATGTGCTTTTAGAATTGGTTGGATAAAAACAAAAAAGCGAACCTTAAGGTTCGCTTTTTTATGATGTTGCTGTGACACATGGACTGTAACACTTTGGTTAATTTAACCGCCGATTAGCTGTTAATTAATGCAATTGTTATGCAGTTAAAAAACCTTGCGATGGCTAGCGCCTCTTTTTGCTAACATAAGTCTTAAATGGTTTATCACCGCGATACTCTTTAACAAGGGCCGCATTTTTCTCACGCAAGCGTTGCACGACATCAGCATTGATTGGATCGGCAATCACATTGTTAATTTCAAGAGGATCATTTTCTAAATCAAATAACTCTTCATATATAGGCTGTTCGCCATTAATCGATGCAACACTCATTTTCGCGTACGACTGGTCTTTTTTCTTATCAAAGTAGCGAATATATTTCCATTTATGGGTGCGTAAACCTTCCATACGAGGGTAGTTTTGAATCGTCATCATATTCTCTAGGAAAAGTTCTTGTCGCCATACAGTCTTGTTAGCTAATTGCGGATCTGCTTGCATTAGAGGTTTTAAACTGTGTCCCTGCATTTCCTCGGGGATCTCAGTATCGGTTAAATCTAATAAGGTTGGTGCAATATCTAGCAAGGCCACCAGCTCATTACTTTCATCCGCTTTATGTTGCTTAAGTCTTGGATCATAAACCACTAATGGAACACGTACCGATGGTTCATACAACAGAACCTTGCCACCTAAGCCAAATTGTCCGTGCATTAAACCGTGATCAGAGGTGAATACGATAATCGTGTTATCAGCGATGCCTTGTTCATCTAAATGTTTTACAAGCTTGCCTACCAATTTATCGATACCCGAGATAGTTTGCATCTCTCTGATTTTTCTTTCTCTTAGTGCTCTGGGCGTTTTAACATAGCTATAACCGTTAATGTATTCACCGTTATAGACGTTTTTAGGTATTTTAGGGGTTTTTATATCTTTACTCGCCACATAGGTTTCAGGCAGTTCCACTTGATCAAATTGGTCTCTGTAGGTGGTCTTATAAAGATCTAAATCGGTATCACGTAACTTCATAGTGCCTGTGCTATTGGCATGCGGCACGTTAAAGTTAATCATTAAAGCAAACGGTTTATCTTTAGGGCGACTATCGAGAAAGTTGTAGCCTGCTTTAAACGCTTCATGAGGCTCCATGAAGTTATCTAAACCTTCTTCAAGAATTTCTATTTGCGTATCTGCTTTTGCATTTTTAAAAATGGCGTGTTTCTTTCTATCCTTTGGGTAAAAAGTTAAATGTCCGTGACTGGCATACCAATAATCAAAGCTGTTATCCATAACGCCACTTTTATAGCCAGTTTCACCTGCTTTATTTTTACCAATAGGTGTATGGTTTTTGCCTATCCAGCCAACAAAATACCCCGCATCCTTTAACAGCATTGGATACGTTTGAGACCAAGCCTCTTCTGTCATGCTGCTGTCAGAATTGAAATTAATACCATGCCGTCTTTCATATAAGCCGGTTAATAAATTGGTACGACTAGGCGTACATACTGCGCTAGTTGCAAAGCCTTTGTTAAAAACAGTGCCATTGGCAGCTAGATTATCGATGTTAGGTGTTTTAATGATGGGGTGACCTTCATACCCCGTGACCCCTGCTCGCATATCATCAGCAAGGATTACGATAACATTCGGGCGACTGGTTTGTTTAGCCGAATTCGTCGCCATTGTAACTTCTTGGCTACTTTCGTTGCTGGCTTTTTTAGCTACACTGCAACCAGAGATACCCAGTGTAAGCGTAATTCCTAAAAGTATTAAACTATTAAATTTCATTGATTTTGTTCCATGACATTATTCTCAATCAGCACCTGGCAGCCCGCAAAAAAGCAAACCTATCTTTATCACCAGCAAGTTTTTTACACTTTGCTTAACGTTGCTTTGCGCCACCAAGTTACTCCAAAAAATCAAAATTAGTTTACTGAAATTGCTTTTGGTGCAAACACTTTAGTGTCTTTCAGATAGCCCGCTTCTGGGTAACTAATTAAGAAATTGTTTTCGTCAAACAAATTAAATACATAGTGAGTTGTTCCTTTTGGCAAAGTTACTGATAATTTATCGCCATCAAGAGCCATTTTTAGAGGAACCCAAACTTCTCCTCGTTTTCCACCATTTTTTGTATAGATCAACTCAGCACCAATAACTTTAGCGCCATTATTTTTATACTTTAACCAAACCGTATTACCGTCTCGTCCATGTTTAACAACAGTAGGAACTTTACTTTTGTTAGGTAACGACGTTTTTGCCAGCGGGTTTAGGAAAGGATAACGCGCGTTTAATTGTTCCAATCGTTTTTGCAAAAGGTTATCCATCTCTTGTGCTTTGTGAGGCATTTTACTGGCAAGATTATTCGCTTCTTCAATATCAACTCGTTTCGTACCGTTTTCATAAAGTTGATACAACTCTAAAGTCGCTTTTTCTTCAGTAGGAACGTATTGGCGAATAAGTTTATAGTCACCGACTCGCAAAGTAGATTGCATCGAACTATTTGGGAAATGCCACATCATTGTATCTCTGGTTTTCCCAGTCCAAGGATCGATAACGACAGTTGAATCAGTTGGGTCTTTTTCCAGTAAAACCGATAAATCAGCCCCATCCAATATTTGTTGATTTTGTTTTTTAGCACCAGTCCAACTTAGTATTGTGGGATAAAAATCCACGCCATTTACCATGACATCGGTTTCAACATTTCCCGCGATATTTGGTCCTGTTATGATTAGCGGAACTCGAACGCCACCTTCTTTTGCATTTATTTTCCCTTTATCTAGCGGATAGTTATCGGTAATAATTTCTTTAGTGTGTCTTTCCATACCACCGTTATCTGAGGTAAAAATAACATAAGTGTTGTCGATTAGTTTGTGACCTGGCCATCTTGGATCATCAGTTTCTTCAAGATACTTAATAAGCAAACCCGTGTAATAATCTATCATTTCTACCATGGCTGCATAATAGGCATTCTTTTGGCCAGCTTCGTCCCAAACGTCTCCTTTTTTAGGATATTCTACGCCTAATTTTTGATAATATTTACGCAGTAAATCTTCACTTCTGGTTTGTATCGGAGTATGCACTAATCGAGACGAATAGAATAGAAAGAACGGGGTGTCTTTGTACTGGTTCATGAAATCAAGCCCGTCTTGGGTGATGTCATCAAACGGAAAGCCTTCTTCGTCTAAATAGAAGGGAGTGGAAGGATCGGACGTCGAAAACTCTTTGGTACGATCTTTCATTTTTCTGTGCGCGCCAAAACCATGTTTTGAGAAATCAAATCCTTGCGCCGTGGGTAAAGGTATATCTGTTCCAGCAATACCTACGTGCCACTTTCCTGTGTGGCCAGTTTTATAGCCATTCATTTGTAACGATTCTGCAATCGTCATTTCATCAGAAGCCAAAGCGCCTGCTTGCCACGGGCTAACCAAAAGCGAGCTTTTGTTGTAAGGCATTGGAGGGTGCCCGCCTCTAACGGCAGTTCGTTCTAAACGAACGGGATGTTTACCCGATAAAATAGCGCCACGTGAAGGTGAGCAAGTGGTTGCTGGCGAGTACGCCTGCCAAAAGAGCACCCCCTTCGAGGCCAATTTGTCGATATTTGGCGTTTCAAATGGAGAAGGTTCGTCAATATCGTAGCGCTTTACGTCTTGCCAACCTAAATCATCAGTTAGAATTAACAGTACATTGGGTTTTTCTGGTCTCTCACTTGCCATAGCATATGACAAATTAAGACAACAAAGAACGGAGAACCAAATTATTTTAGACATAGTATTTACCTAATATAACCTTAGAATAATATTTGTTAACTAGCGCAAAGTTTTTTTGATGCATCCGTGCACCTTAATAAAATGTAATTTACAACGATTTATACTTATCGCTGGTCACTAAAAAGTTGTTTTCATCAATTAATACGAACACATAAGCATCGCGATCTTTAGGGACATACCCAGTTACTGTCATATCGTCTGAATTAATTGTTACCGGTAACTTTTCATAGGTTATTACCAGCTTGCCGCGTGATTCTCGCTTATTACTGCCTTTGGTTTTAGCAATTTCTGCCAGTAAATAAGCTTCTTTTACGGCGGTTTTACCGTCCACTAAGCTTATTTGAGCTTCTCGTTTAGCCTTATTAAATTTATTCGACGACACTTCAGGGACTAAAGTTCTGGCTGCCATGTTGTCTTTATTCTCAGGGTTTAAACGAGGATAAATAGCATTATTTTCTGCTAGAAGTTGTTCTAAATTAGCCGATAACGTTTTTACGACACCTGCGTACTCAGGTTCTGCGGCTAAATCATTGGTTTCTTCTAGATCATAACGTTTATCGTCTTCATACAAGCGATATAGCGAGTAGCTGTTGTCAACGTAATGTTTATAAAGTTTAAAGTCACCTTCACGAATCGCGCCACGCATAGAAGGATCTTCGTTATGGGGAAAATGCCAAAACAAGTTTTTTCTCACCTCGCCATTATCATAGGACGCTTTTTGATTTTCATTTTGAAGCACTGTCGATAAATTTAAGCCGCTGAGTTTATCTTTATACTGCTCAGGAATTGTTGAATCCGTTAACGCTAAGATGGTGGGATAATAATCTAGCTGATTTACCATACCGTGGTGAGTAACGTTGGATTTAACGCCAGGTCCAGCCACTAACATTGGCACTCTAATTCCGCCCTCTTCCGTGTGCTTCTTACCTTTATCTAGTGGGAAATTGTCGGTAATTATTTCTGTACCTTTGCGCTCTGCGCCACCATTGTCTGAAGAAAAGAAAATGTAAGTTGTGTCGATTAACTTTTTACCAGGATTACGGGGGTCATCGGTTTGCTCGAGTAACGACACCAAGCGACCTAAACTCCAATCAACCGTTGTTACCATTGCGCCATAATAAGGATTGGTTTGGCCTGGCGTAGTAATGGGATCTGTTGATTGTGGAAATGGGATGCCTAGTTTGTCGGTGTAATGTTCTAATAAAGCTTTGTTTTTAGTAATAATAGGAACATGTACCATCCAATGTGCTAAATAAAGAAAAAATGGTTCGTCTTTGTTTTTTTGTACAAAACCTAGCGCATTCTCAGTTACTAAATCCAGAGGATAGGAAATACCATTTGGATTCTTTTCACTATAGGGTGGATACTTTTCTTTGCTTAAAGGAAATTCTTTATTGTCGAAGTCTTTATGACGTTGTTTTGATCCTTTATGTGCGCCGCGTTTATCGAATGAAAAATCGAAACCATAAGCTTTAGGATAATTACTCGCGTAATTGCCTAAATGCCACTTACCAACATGCCCCGTTTTATAGCCGTTTGCTTTTAATGCTTCTGCTAACGTGAGGGTTTCAGGAGAAAGATGATCATTAAAATAAGGTGCGATTAATTGATTATGGTTATTCAGTGCCGCTGGAATTTGCGCCCCAAGAACATGGGTAAAATTAGTTTTAGCTGGATGTTGTCCAGATAACAAACCACCTCTCGAAGGAGCACATGTGGGCGCAGGAGAATAAGCTTGGGTAAAATTCATACCTCGTTTAGCAAGTGCCAACATATTCGGCGTTTCCCAAGGCGTTGGTTTATCAATATCGTTTAATTGAGTGTCTTGCCAACCTAAATCGTCAACATAAAAGATAATAATATTGGGTTTTTCAAGCTTTCCAATGGCGGTATTAGCTTGAGCGCTTTGGCTCAACAGTACAATGGCAATAAGCCCTAAAAGTTTGTACATAAAATATCCTTGATAAAATAACTTGCGGTTAAAAATTAATTTGGACGCTTTATTATAAACGCACCGAGTTAATTAACTTTCAGCTGCCTGCAGGTCTAATTGAGAATCGACCTATCCAAACGACCTCGTATAAACATCACCATCACTAACAAGGTCACCTAAACACTCATTTATTGCTTAATATACTTTCTTGATACAAGTGCTATCTGATACTTCATTGACTAACCGATTCGCATTTACATCAAATTGTTATGCAGTCCCATTGCTATCTTTATAATAATTCAACAAGATCCGCTGCTGACTCAGGTTTGGTTTATAGGATAGCTGTGGTATAAAAGGTTGCGTTTTGTCACTGCACTGGGTAATAAATAGGTCATATTGAATAACACTATCCGTGAATTCACCTACCCCACAATTTTCTGATGTAAACGAATGACTCCCATCAGTCCCTATCCAAATCAAATCAAATCAAATCAAATCAAATCAACCACATTATATACAACACAACGTTTCATATTCGAATTGTTATTCTATATCGAAAATAATGTAAATCACAAGTAAAATATTATTTTATATTTAAAACAATGGCGTGAGGATAAGTGTTTTTTGAGCACATCAACATGAATAGGGACTCCTTTCGATGCCATACCAATTCACACTAATGCCAGTAAAATAATATTGACGACAATGACTACTTAAAGTCGTTTCACAACCAGTCTGTACTCGCCAACATTTATTGGTTAGAAATACCGCAATCTTGAACGAGAGCGGCACCCAATCAGTAAATAACAGCTCAACAACAAAAACGACGTTTGCGCTAGTGGCAACTCACTATGCTTTAGTAATTGAGGCTTGCTCCTTTTCTCGGTGGGTTTGTTTCATTTTCCCACCATTGATTTGGTCCATCTGTTTTAATATCTTCCCAGGTTTCCAATAGCTTTGCTTTCATTGTGTTTAATTTTTCTGGCATTTTAGACGCAAGATTGTTCTTCTCTTGCCAATCTTTTTGCACGTTAAACAGCATGAATTCAGTGAGGGTATCGTTACCCACTATTTTCCAATCGCCAATTCGCATAGCCACTCGGTCTTCTGCTGGAGAAACGTGAGTTCGCCAAAATAAAGGTGTGCTGCGCTTAAGTACTTTGCCTTCTAGCGCGGGTAAAAAGTTAACGCCATCAATTTTGCGATCGCGAGGTGCTTCAATACCACCTACGGCTAAAACAGTACTGAAAATATCTGAGCCAATTATAGGCGTGTCATTCACCGAACCGGCTTCGATATGCCCTGGCCAACGCACAACAAATGGCACTCGAATCCCCCCCTCAAAATCATTTCGTTTGAGCCCTCTTAGACCGCCACTATTGCCGCCCACACCGACCACAGGACCATTATCTGACAAAAACATTAATAACGTATTGTCGCTAAGACCTTGCTCGTCGAGCACGTCCATTATTTTCCCCAATGCAAAATCCATTTGAGTAATGTTGCCAAAATACTTTTTATTTAGCGCACTTTCATTTGGGTACAGTTCTGAAAATTTAATATCTGTGGCAATGGGCTTATGTGGTTCATGAAACCAAACTGACATAATAAACGGCTTGCTTGCATCCCGTCCTTGCTCAATCCAGCTAATGGCTTCGTCAGCAACTAATGGCGCAGAATATCCTTTTAATTCACCTACAGGTTGATGGTTACGAATAAAGTTAGTTGGATTCTTATGACTTGGTTCTGCATTATTTTGAGTCGCAAACCAGTAGTCGAATCCATGTTCGTCAGGATGAGGATATCCTTCTTTGTGAAATTGTTGTTTGGATAACAAGTGCCATTTACCAAAGTGTCCCGTGGTATAACCGGCTTGCTTAAATAAGCTAGGATAGGTAATTTCACTGGAGCGTAGATGAGCTTCATGGGAGCCAGATAGGTGGCGCCAGACGCCATTACGATAAGGAGTTCTGCCGGTTAAAATTGATGAGCGTGCAGGCGAGCAAACACCTGCCGATGAGTATCCTTGTGTGAATTTAACACCTTGCGCTGCTAATTTATCTAAGTTTGGCGTTTTTATCGTTTTGTGGCCGTAAGTCGCTGAGTCTCCCCAGCCCATATCATCAGCCATCACCACAATAATATTCGGTTTTGATGCTACAGAGGCATTGGTGCTAGCTAGAGTTATAAAAGGAAATACCGACAAGATAACCGCGACTAAATATTTTGTTCTCATATTCATTCCTTAAGCCCCTATGCTGTTTCAATTTACTAAATATTAGACAAAATAAAACCCATGTTTTATATTTGGAATAGTATTCTATATTGAAAACAGGCTATACTACAACAAAAATGCATCTTCTTATTAACAATTATTTAAATTGCTAGTCGCAAGGAACAATATGTCTCGGTCACCGATATATTTGAAAATTAATCACATTTTTGTGACTGTCATTTTCGGACTAAATTTAATTTATAGTGTTAATTCTCAAGCATCCGCTAAAACCAATGTATTGTTTATTTTAACCGATGACCAATCCTACAATACCGTGCACGCTCTAGGTAACAAACGAATTGCCACACCCAATATTGATAGCTTGGCGCAACAAGGGACTGCTTTTACTCACGTATTCAATCAAGGCAGTTGGTCTGGTGCAGTTTGCGCTCCTAGTCGTCGGATGATAAATACAGGACGACATTTGTATCAAACCGGTCGAGGTCCCGAGAAATTACCCGCAGAAACGCAAAATGAAATTAAACTCATGGGAGAAACCTTTAAAGATCACGGCTATCAATCGTTTATGACGGGTAAGTGGCATCTGTCTAAAGAAGACTGGCAAACTAGTTTTGCACAAGGTAAAGCGATTTTTATGGGCGGTATGGCTAGGCTTAAACACGGCGGTCAATTTAATGCGAACTTTGTAGACTATCATCCTACAGCAGCAGCGAACGCCAAATTTTCAACATATAAAGCCGACAAACACACAAGTGAAGTAATCGCAGATGCCGCTGTTGAATTTTTAGCCGAAAAACATGACAAACCTTTTATGATGTATGTCGGATTTTTAGCCCCACATGACCCTCGCCAAGCACCACAATCGTATGTGGGCAAATATCCTGCAGATAGTATCGCGTTGGCTGATAATTTTTTAACCACTCACCCATTTAATCAAGGCGATTTTTACATAAGAGATGAAATATTAGCTAATAATCCTCGGAATCCCAGCGTTATTAAGCAATTTATCGGTGATTATTATGCAATGATTGAGCATACCGATGCACAAATTGGTCGAATTCTAGCTGCCTTAAAAGCTTCCGGCCAATCAAACAATACTTTAATTGTATTTACCTCTGATCATGGATTAGCAGTGGGCAGCCATGGCTTATTGGGGAAACAGAATCAGTATGATCATAGTGTCCGCGCTCCATTCATCGTCAAGGGCCCTAATATACCTAAAGGTAAATCTATGCCTGGCATGTTTTACCTTAATAGTGTTTTTCCTAGCGTAGTCGAATTAGTCGGTTTAGATATTCCGAAAAGTGTTCAAGCAGCAAGTATAGCGCCACTTATTCGTGGTGAAAAAACCCAGCTTTATCAAAGTATTTATGGTAGTTACCGGCATTTTCAACGGATGTTAAGAACCCAAGACTACAAACTAATTTACTATCCTGTATTAAGGAAGACGCAACTGTTTGACTTAATCAATGATCCCTACGAGACGGAAAACTTAGCCGATTTAGCAGAACACCAATCACGCATAAAACAAATGATGCTTGAGTTAGAGAAATGGAAAAAAATCGTAAATGATCCATTAGACAATAACGATCCCATTGCCAGCTTTGGTCGTTTGGTAAACACGGAAGACTCAGATAAGCGACCTGATGACTGGCCTAAGATTTAAGCGGAATTTTTCTATGCAAATAAACAAAAATTCTCCCCCCAATAAAACATGATGTAGCAACAAGATTATTTTCGGTGGTAAATGCATCTTATAGAAAATATGATTACAACGAATTAGGTAAACGAACTATGAAAAGTATGAATATTGCTCGAATTGATTTGTTCAAAAACAACATTTTGAGTACAAAGACCTATCAACAAGGTTTAAACAAATTAAAAAAAACGGCAGCGACAGGTGTCTCTAAAACCCTATGCGCGTTGCTTGTTACATCTAGTTTTGTATTCATCCCAGCACATGCACATTCAAATGAAAGCAAGCCAAACATCATATTTATAATGAGCGATGATCAGGGTTACGGTGATGTCTCTGCATTTAATCCAAATAGTAAAATTGCGACACCAGCAATTGACCGTTTGGCGGAAGAAGGCATGATGTTTACCGACGCGCATAGTGCCTCTGCGGTCTGCACACCTACCAGATATGGAGTACTAACAGGCCGCTATCCGTGGCGAACTCGTCTGCAAAAAGGCGTATTAAGTGGCGAAACTAGCGTGTTACCCGATGGAACCATTAGCGTTGGTGATGAGCCTTTAATCGATGAAAAAACACTAACAGTCGCGCAATTTTTGAAAAGCCAAGGCTACGATACAGCGATGACCGGTAAATGGCATCTCGGCTTCAAGTATTTATTACCAAAAGGTACTGAGATAGACAAAAGTCGAGGTAAATTTTACGATGCTGTTCCTATAGGTACTAAAATCATCGGTGGTCCAATTGAAAGAGGATTTGATAAATACTGGGGATTCCATCATGCTCGCCAGATGGGTACATGGATTGAACAAGACCAAGTAACTTACAACTTAGAAAATACCGATGAAATGTTAAATCGTATCACCGAAAAAGCGGTAGATTATGTATCCGATCCAGCAAGGAAAAATACTCCCTTCTTCCTTTATGTGCCATTTAGTGCGCCCCATAGCCCTGTAGTGCCCAGTAAAAATTGGATTGGTAAAAGCGGAATTAACAAATATGCTGATTTTGTGATGGAAACCAATAATTCGGTTGAACGTATATTGCAGGCCTTAGACAAGGCTAAACTCACCGACAACACTATTGTGATTTTCACGACAGATAATGGTACATCACCAAGTGCTAAATTCGAGCAATTAATCGCTGCTGGTCATCACCCAACGGCAGACTTGCGCGGCGTCAAAGCCGACATTTGGGAAGGTGGCCATCGAGTGCCTTATATTGTTCGTTGGCCTGGTCACGTAAAAGCGGGCTCTACATATAGTAAACCTGTAGTTCATAATAGTTTGTTTGCTACCAGCGCAGACATATTAAAAGTGACCTTGCCAAATGATGTTGCAGTTGACAGCTTTTCTATATTGCCTGCATTAAAAGGCTCCGAAGAAGAAACCCACCCTGTGGCTATTCACGCCTCTGTATCAGGTCACTTTGCTGTGCGTGTAGGTGATTGGAAGTTAGCTGCCTGCAAAGGCTCCTGTGGCTGGAGTGAAGGCGGCGATAACAACACTGAAATGCAGTTGTATAATATGAAAACAGACCGTGCAGAAACAACGAATTTATACAAGCAAAAACCTGAAATAGTGGCACAGCTTAAAAAACAGTTAGAGCAAGCAGTCAATAATGGTTACAGCGTTGAAGGGAAAACAGGCCGTAACGACGTGCCTGTGAATATATACAAAAGCAGCAAAGTAAAAAATAAAAATAAAAGGAAAGATCATTAAAGAAATAAGGTAGATTTTGATTAATTTTGGCTAAAACACGGCGTTTAAAAAGCCGTGTCAACGCAATTAAGTAATTATCCTGTTCCTGACCCAAGTGACAATTAAAGTGGCGTTAAAGTGCCTTTAACATGAATAACCAATTGGTCACACAGAAGCATTGTGAATGCACATGATTCGCCTCTGTGTGACATTTAACATAGTAACAAAGCCTTTCCACTTAGGCGTTTATACTTGCATAGGCGGATTTGATTTTAGTTAACTTTTAAAGTGCCTTTTGTTCGGCTCTAACTGCATTGTTAAAACCATTTACTTCACAAATATACTGAGAGTATTTGGACAAGTTACTGAGCGGAGCTCCCTCGCCTTTTTCCTCACCACTGGAGCCTGCCTCTGAGAATAAGATCTTGCCATCAAACTTCTCATTCAACAAAACTGAGCTTCTTTGCATTATGTTTAAACTAAATGAATCAAGGCATAACATCACTGCCGGAGCTTTTGTTTAATCCCATTGAGGAGCGTCTTTAGTAGTTCCTAAGCACGACTTATAGTTTTGAGCAACAAAGCAGGTGGTAAGAGAAAACAGTTTGCAGAGGGAAAATGACCAGTAAAATATTAAGCTTAAGGACGATTAACAATCAATGTGTTTGTCAAAATAGATAATTGGCGAACACTCGAAATTTCTGATGAATATGTCAGCCAGCGTAAAGGCCTAGTGAGGTTTAAAATAGTTGAAGAGATCTAAACCTTGGCAAGTGTTTTGCCGTCTAAGGAGAAATAAGCATATCGCAATCATAAAGGTGACGCACTTTTATTAGCGTGCGTCACCTTCATTAAGCGCGAACCAAATTACACTTACAATGATTCGTATCTTTCACTACGAACCATGAAGTTATTTTCATCAATCAATATGAAAACATAAGCATCATTTTGTTCTGGAACCATCCCTGTAACCGTCAAGTCCTGATGATTAATTGTTACTGGTATCTTTTTATAAGTAACAACGAGTTTTCCACGCTTTTCACGTTTATCGCTGCCTTTAGTTTTTGCTATCTCTGCTAGCAAATATGCTTCTTTAAGCTTAGTTTTTCCTTCCATTAATTTGATTTGAGCAACACGAGCTTTTTTATCAAACGTATTCGATGCTACTTTAGGCACTAACAGTCTAGTGGGTCCATTAGCCGCATTGTCAGGGTTTAACTTTGGTAAGATCGCATTATTTTCTACTAATAATTGCTCCAAATTTTTCGATAGTTTGTCCACCACACCGGCATATTCAGGCAATTTAGCTAGATCATTTTTCTCTTCAATATCAAAGCGTTTACCGTCTTTATATAATCGATACAACGAATAGCTATTATCTATATAGTGCTTAGTGAGCTTGAAGTCACCTTCACGAATAGCACTTTGCATAGAGTCATCGCTGTTATGTGGGAAATGCCAAAACAGATTTTGTCGCACTTCGCCATTAGCATAAGTCGCTTTTTTATTTTCGTCTTCAAGTACCGGCGACAAGTTTACTCCACTGAGCTTGTCTTCGTAAGATTTAGGTATTGTTGAGTTGGTTAATGCTAAAATTGTAGGGTAATAATCTAGTTGGTTTACAAACCCGTGATGGGTAACGTTTTTATTAACCGTTGGGCCAGTCACTACCATTGGCACTCTTATCCCACCTTCTTCAGTATGTTTTTTACCCAAATCTAGGGGGAAGTTGTCGGTTATTATTTCTGGGCCAGATCTCTCAGCACCGCCGTTGTCCGACGACAAGAAAATATAAGTAGTTTCTATTAATTTTTTACCAGGGTTACGTGGATCATCGGTTTGCTCAAGTAGCGACACCAAACGACCTAAACTCCAGTCAACGGTTGTCACCATTGCACCATAATACGGATTAGTTTGACCTGCTGTTGTTACCGGATCTGGAGTAGTTGGAAATGGTATCCCCAGTTTGTCAGTGTAGTACTCAAGCAAAGCTTTATTCTTGGTAACAATTGGTGTGTGCACCATCCAATGCGCTAAATAAAGAAAAAACGGCTCATCTTTATTTTCTTGGACAAAGTTCAATGCGTTTTCTGTCACTAAATCCAGTGGGTAAGAAATACCGTCAGGATGCTTTTCGCTGTAAGGAGGATATTTCTCTTCGCTAAGCGGAAATTGTGCATTATCAAAATCTTTATGACGCTGTTTACTGTTGGAGTGCACGCCTCTTTTGTCAAATGAAAAATCAAAGCCCGCTGTTGTAGGTGCATTACTCGCATAATGCCCTAAGTGCCACTTGCCTACATGGCCTGTTTTATAACCGTTTGCTTTTAACGCATCCGCCAATGTTAAAACATCATCCGCAAGGTGATCGTTAAAATAAGGTTCGATCAGTTGACTGCGTCTATTTTGAGGTGTTGGAATTCCTGCACCTAAAACGTGAGTAAGGTTGGTTTTTGCAGGATGCTGACCGGATAACAAACCTCCTCTAGACGGTGCACAAGTTGGTGCCGAAGAATAGGCTTGCGTAAAATTCATACCTTTTTTCGCTAGCGCCAACATATTGGGTGTCTCCCAAGGCGTTGGTTCATCGATATCATTGAGCTGGCTATCTTGCCAACCCAAATCATCCACGTAAAAAACAATAATATTGGGTTTTATCAGCTCAGATTTCTCATCAATAGCCGTTTCCACTGAAGAACACGACGATAAACTCATCAGCATTGAAAAACCAAAAGAAGCAAGAATGATTTTTTTCATTATGAAGCCTTATTCTACAATTGGAGTTAAATGAATAGCTCGAAGGTTAATGCCACCACCAATAACCTTACCTTTAGGTGTAACAGTAATTGATTGTTTACCTTGTTGAAGCGTTACTACGCCCACTTCGTCCGTGCGGTAGCGATATAATGTTTTGCCTTTTCCTTGACGTTTAGAGTTTTTACGCTCACCAGTATCAAGTGCTTGCATCATCAAAATTTCACCGTTAAATGAAAATACCCATTCACTAAAATCAACTACGTCATCGGCTGAATACTCAACCTCTATAAAGTAATCGCCCGGCTCAGCCACATCAACTTTCCACTCACCTTTGCCATTATCTGTCCAATTCAATAAGTTGTTTGCATAATTCCAATCACCAAACTTCTGCATCCAGCGAATTTCTTTTTTCACACAACCTTCACAGTTAGCAAAAACCGAATTAATAGTGGTTTTGATGCTTGGATCGATACCAATAGTGGTATCGACTTCAGGTTCACCGTCTAATTCAACAACAATAACAGGAACGAGAGAATCCGGTTTATCCATTGCTAATGTGAAGCTTGTCCAACCATTATCCTGCCTAGAATAGGTTACCTCACCTTCATCGCTACCGAATAAGCCTGCCATAAATCCAAGTTCTTCAGCATTTAATAAGCGAGCCGAAGTAATTTGGTTTTTTAATCCAGCTAAGTGGATTTGATCATTTTCAGGCCAGTCAAAAACATGCAAATATAGCTTGTTGCCTTTAACTGTAATATCTCCCCAAGCTTGTGCTCTGCCCCACGGAGAACCTTTAGCGCCATAAATCGTTTCACCACTATGCTCCAACCATTTTCCTGCTCTACGTAGGCCTTTAGCTGCCATTTCTGGTACTTCGCCATTACCTTTAGGCCCAATATTCAACATGTAATTACCACCACGGGCGACTGTTGAAATTAAGCGGTGTAAAATTTCTGTACCCGACTTCCAGTTTTTGTCGTACCAAGCATCCCCCCAACTGTTGTTAGTTGTATCAATGGTTTCCCAAAGACCAGGGTGATTTACCTGAGACAAACTGTGATCACCTAGCGTAGAAAAGTCGCCTACACCATTACCTATGCGGCTGTTTATCATTGCCTTGGGTTGCAAACTGCGCGTTAAATCAACTAGTTTTTGCGATTGCTCCTTCGTCATATCGCCAGGGGTGTCGAACCAAACTGTGCGAATGGGACCGTATTCAGTCAATAATTCAGTTACTTGAGGAATGACTTTACGCTCAAAATACTCTGTGAAATCGCCTTCTTGCTTTTCCGATGACCAAGGAATACTCGCGCTACCTTGTTCGTACCAATCCTGCATTTGCGAATAATAAAAGCCCAAACCTATACCAGCTTCTGCACAAGCGTCAGCCAATTCTTTTAAAGGATCGCGTTTATACGGACTTGCATCTTCAATATCATAAGTGCTGCTTTTAGAGTGATACATTGCAAAGCCTTCATGGTGCTTAGCGGTAATCACAATGTTTTTCATGCCAGCATCAACTGCAAGCTGCACAATCGCTTTTGCGTCGAACTCAGTGGGATTAAATTGTTTTGCTAATTCTTTATATTCTTCTTTAGGAATATCAGCAACTCGGCCCGACATAAGCCATTCAGAAATTCCATAGTAGGTTTTTCCTTTCCACTCACCCGCTGGAATTGAAAATAATCCCCAGTGAATAAACATAGAATATTTGTCTTGTGCGAACCATTCACCGCGCTCAGCATTGGCATGTTTAGCCTTGTCGATTGCACTGTCGCCCCACAATTCATCCATGGATTGATTAGCTTCAACGTTGTTGTCTTGTGCATAAACTGAGACCGACATCACGCTAGAAAGAAGTAATGCGCTGGCGATTGAAACTGCGAGCTTTTGTCTAATTAATTTCATTGCGATTCCTATAATTTATATATTTGTTACTTGCTGTTTCTTAGGTTCCTAAACTATTTTTACCTGAACTAAAAGTTATGAGTTTAGTTTTGTCCTACTGGTTCGAAACAACCGATTTAATTGCGAATAATTTACTGTCTTAGTGCCGAGAATGTCGACGGATTAGGCGATACTGGCAATGTTTCATTCCACGCTATTGCCAGGCCTTTTAATTTTTTAACGATTTCCGGATATTGATTTGCAACATTCATCGTTTCAGCGCGATCTCTCATAACATTGTATAATTCGACGCGGCTTTCATGTTGAAAATAGAATAACTTCCAAGGACCTTCACGCACCGCTAGCATTGGTTTTTTGCCTGATTTTTTGCCATATTGCCACTGCCAGTACAAAGGTTTTTTACGGGTCAAGGTAGCACCTTTTAGAAGTGGCAGAATGCTCTGTCCATCGGGTTGGTAACCTCGAGGTAATTTTGCACCGGCAACTTCTGCAAAAGTGGGCAATAAGTCAACAGCAGTTACGACAGTTTCAGTATCGACTCGCCCTGCGGGCACGTTAGCGGGCCAGCGTACTAAGAATGGTACGCGTAAACCGCCTTCATAAGTGTCGCGCTTTTGTCCGCGCAAACCTGCGGTTTTACCAACACTGAAATAGGTGCCTAAGGGATCAATACCTTCTACTTTTCCGTCGGGATCTATATGGTGAAAGTGCTTACTCTTCGACCCAGTAACTTCTGGGCCATTATCACTAGAAAATACTATTAATGTATTTTCTGCTAAATCTAATTCGTCTAACAAGTTCAGTATTTTTCCAATCCGCTGGTCAGCGCCATCAACGACAGCTGCATAAACTTGATCTTGCTCGTTCAAATGGGTGTATTTTGCCATTGAATCATGTGGCGGATAATGAGGCGTATGTGTTTCATGGATCCATAAATTAATAAAGAAAGGTACGTCTTTATTGCGCTTAATGAAATCCGTCGCATCATCATATAATTTAAAAGTATCGGTTTGTGGGCCTGGACCATTAAATACGGCTGCTTCGTCGTATCCATACTCAGTAGGTAGTGGTGCATCTTTAATATTACGATTGGTCAAATGCCACTTACCGAAGTGCGCAGTTTTATAGCCCGCCTGTTGCAGAACTCTAGGCATAGTGACTACGCTTTTATCAAGCCAATCAGGCATCGCAAAATTATCGTGGTGTTCGAAGGTAGCAAAGTGACGATGTACGCTGTTTCTTGCAGGATATTGACCGGTTAAAACCGCGGCTCGACTAGGAGAACAGACAGGATTAGACACACTAAATTGATAAAACTCAGAACCTTCATTGGCTAATCGATCGATATTTGGTGTACGAATGTCTGGATGCCCATGTTTGCTGATATCCCCCCAACCTAGATCATCTGCGAAAATAAAAATAATATTTGGTTTTTCGGCCTGAGTCGCCGATTCCATGCTATTAGCAGCAAAAGATGCTGATGCGATACAGGTCCCAACAACCGCAACTAAGAGTTTTATTTTATTAAATATCACTAATTATTCCCCTACACCACTTTAGCTAGATGAGTTGTTAAAATAAGGCCATTGATTTCAACAATGGCCTTATTTATTCAGATACCGCTATTTACTACTTATTTTTATTCTTTTTCTTCGATTGCGCTGCAAACTCTTCTGAGCTTAGGAACCCATCTTCATCAATGTCTAATCGCGCAAAACGCTTAGGTCCATTTTTAGGTTTCTTGATATTCGCCGAGAACTCTTCTACTGACAATTTACCGTCAGAATTAGCATCGATCTTACTAAACCTACTTTTCTTAGCCTGTGACTCTGTAGAAATAGCAAATAATAGTGCCGTTACAAGTACGCTTGATAACGCTGTTCTTAAAACATTTTTCATGGTGACATCCTCTTTAATTAACTTTTTAGTGGAACCTTCAAATTGGTGAC
Source organism: Aliiglaciecola lipolytica (assembly GCF_018860635.1). GTDB lineage: Bacteria > Pseudomonadota > Gammaproteobacteria > Enterobacterales > Alteromonadaceae > Aliiglaciecola > Aliiglaciecola lipolytica_A. Next base: position 231,474 of record NZ_JAHKPT010000021.1, on the reverse strand, counting down.
AATTCACCTGTCACCATATAACTTCTTAAGTACATCTAAACTGCCAAGCTCAATGTAGATTCAAAGGTCAAATATGCGAATATATAAATTCTTATATTTCACTTTCGACTTCTCTTGCAACAACTTCTTGCATTAAAGCTAGAAAAGTTTTGATAACATTAGATTAACACAATAAAATCTCGCATGTAAAAACTTATTTTATATATAAATACAATAAAGATATTGAAGTTTTAGGTAGAACGCTCAGATTCAACCAGTATTCATTAGGAATAACGTATTTTTATCCTATTCATAAATTGATAATCTGGGGAGATTTGTAGCTGTTGAATCTTTGTTAAAAACAACTAAAGATGCTATCTTTTTGTTCATCAATAAAATTTACATTTAAATATAAATTTAAATATAAATTTAAATGTAAACATGCAGGACTCTCTTAATATGATTTTTAAATGCAAGAATAGGAAAGTACATGGGCGGTTTGTAGTGAAGGTACTACTCATGCTCGCTGTCGCATTAACCACAGCATGCTCACAGAGTAACAGTACAATCGAGAAAAAGCCTGTTGCTAAGCAATTACCCAATATTGTTATTTTATATGCAGATGATCTGGGCGCCGGCGATTTGGGCAGTTTTAGTTCAAGATCTAAAATACCCACACCTAATTTAGATAAATTAGCTTCGCAGGGGCTAAGTTTTACTGATGCTCATTCCTCATCAGGTATATGTTCTCCTTCTCGATATGCATTGCTTACAGGACAATACCATTGGCGTAAATTCCACGATATTGTAAAGGCATTTGGAGATTCAGTTTTTGAAGCGGAACAACTTACTCTGCCAGAAATGCTGCAACAAAAAGGATATACAACAGCCGCAATAGGAAAATGGCATCTAGGTTGGGATTGGGACTCTATAAGAAAACAAGATGCGCCGTCGGGCGCAGTGGGACCTAACGACTTTGATTGGAATAAAGCTATCGAGAATGGGCCAACAGCTCATGGTTTCGACTATTATTTTGGTGACAACGTTATTAACTTTCCGCCTTATGTTTGGATCGAAAATGATCGCGTAACACAAATACCCGACACTATGGTGGATGGTACGCTATGGAAAAATAAAGAAGGCACAATGCGTTATCGAGAAGGTCCGATGGTGACAGGGTGGAATCCTTACGAGAACATCCCCACGACGACCCAAAAAGGCATCGATTTTATTACTCAAAAATCTAAACAGGAACAACCCTTCTTTTTATACTTTGCATACCCTTCTCCCCATGCGCCGATCATTCCTAATGACGAATTTGATAATACTTCAAAGGCGGGACCTTACGGTGATCTAATAGTAGAAACAGATGACTCAATTGGTAAACTTCTCGCTGCAATTGACCAGGCTGGTATTGCGGACAACACCATCATCATTTTTAGCTCCGACAACGGACCTGAAAATTATGCTTACCTTAGAGACCAAAAGTTTGATCACTGGTCCTCCTACCCTTTTCGCGGTCTCAAACGAGATACTTATGAAGGCGGACATAGAGTACCTATGATTGTGCGCTGGCCAAACCATGTGCAGGCAAACAGTCAAACCGATGAGTTAGTGTCGCAAATTGATTTAATGGCAACCATTGCTGAAATAATCGAATTTAAATTACCAAATGATGCTGCACACGACTCTTTCAACCTATTGGAACTTTGGACGGGTGAATCTTCAAACAGCCCTCGCCGTGCTATGGTTCACAACACAACTGCTGGTAAATTTGCTATTCGTAGCGATGATTGGACTTTAATTGATGCTCCTTCGGGCAATCAAAATGGTAATTTGACAAGGTTCAATTATGCAGATTGGCAAAACAGACATGGTTATCAAACTGATGACAACCAAAAGGGTCAATTATTCGATATGAAAAATGACCGTGAGCAACGTTTCAACTTGATTGAAAAACACCCAGAAAAAGCCCGTCAGATGCGACAGCTTTTAGAACAAATAAAAAGCCAAGGCTGGTCTGCCCCGCGCCTGAATAAATAAACCAGTGACTCCACTATCTCACAACACTTTACTCTTAGGTGCTTGTGAGATAGTCATTATAAGCGAATTTAAGGTTCAAAGTGATCGGTACGAAAAGGTTGAGCAGGCAGACCCGCAGCGTTAATCAAATTAACCTGAGGAAAGCCTGAAAATGCGTAACGAACATAAAGCGGGTTTTGGAGACTTGGGCTGCTCAGAAGCACGGTATTTTGACGGATTTTAGCATCATCCTTTACCCACTTTTGGCTATCGTTTGCCAACCAAAATTCAGCCGGAGCCTTTGAATTTACGGTGCGCAACCCTTCTACGTGTTCGAAAAACAATCTAACATTTGAGCCAGAAATCACAGCCTTTGCCAAAACTGGTCCTTGTGCCTCAACGGTTTGATGCAAGGTGTTTCGCGCCGCTGCATTTGCTAAACGCTGGCCTATGGGTAATTTGTCCAGTGGATGAATATTCGTGGGATGCCCAAGATCAATTGTATTAATAACCGCCACATTTTTCATACTTTGCGCCGCTAATTGGGCTTCTCGCATCCACGCCCATGAGTGTGCATTTGGATGTCTAGCCTCTTTAGTGGGGCTAGTGTTCAGCAAAGCATTAAATCGAGGCAACATGACCAGCATAAAATGCATGTCGCTATTATCCCATTGTTGACGATAGCGTTTTATCCAAGCTTGTAAGGCGTCTTTATATTTCAACATACCAGAATTGTTTTTATACCAAGGGTCTTTTACCAAACCGTGCATGCTTTGAGTGTTTCGTTCACCTTGATACCAGACGAGACCTCGTACCGTATAGGGCACAAGAGGATTCATCATTGCATTAAACAATATGTTGGGTTGACGACGTAAATAAACATCATCTATTCGTGTCCAAGGTAATGGTCCCGATAATATTCGGTTAATTTTCGCGATGCGGTCTGCATCGGCATCAAACTCCTGCATAATCGTGTTGAAATATGCTAATTCCTTGGTTAGATCACGAGGCATCCAAGCTTCTATAGATGAACTGCCCCATGCACTTAAAATAATGCCTACCGGAACATCTGCACGCTGCTGCAAATAATAAGCAAAAGAAAATGCGACAGCACTATCAGGTAAGCTTGTTTGCCAGTTAGCCTGCATGCTTTTCTGTTCAGTTAAGGCGACGTTGTGAGCAACGGTCAAACTACGAATGTGCTTCGCCTATTTGGAGAGAACTTGTATATCCTTAACCCTCCCAATGGCCATATCCATATTAGATTGGCCTGCACAAATCCATACCTCACCTACCAAAATATCAGCAAGCACTATTTTCTGGTTATTACTCGACAAAATCGTCATATTCTCAGGCGAGTAGCTGCCTTTAAGGGGGGCAAGTTGTAGGCTCCAGCTCCCCTGTTCGTTGGTAATAGTGGTTTGGATTTGATTTGCAAAAGATACCGTTATTTGACTACCGGCTGTTTCTTGCCCCCAGATTGTTACAGGTAAATCGCGCTGTAATACCATATGAGGTTGGAAAATTGACCCAACTTGCAAGCTTTCTTGAAACGCTTGTTGAGCGAAAGTGCATGTATATGGAAAGCAGAATGTAAGAAAGGTTAACCTTTGAATAAGCTTGTTAAACACCATGGTTTCCTAGCCCTCAACATCGCTTAAATTCAAAGATTACAATTACCGTTAAATTGCTCCAATTCATGGTGAACTGAAGCAATTTAACGTCTCAACTATAGAATTTCGATATAGGCGTAGAAAGCAGGTACGTGACTTTCGAGATCGTCTTTGCCATCAGCAAACCAGCCTTCAATAGCTTTAGGACCTTTTTCTAAAGGTAGTGTGAACTGAGCACCTGCAGCTCCTTTATCCAATTCGGTCTCATAAACTACACCATCTAATTTCAAAAATGCTTTTTTCCGATTTACCGGCTGTTGAGCAGGTTTGTCATGAAAGTACAAAGAGATTTGATAAGTACCTGTATTATCTACCTCAACGTGCCAAGGTAAACTTTTGAATTTTTCAACTTGGGTAATCCAACCTTCTTTCTTTTCTTTTAAGAACAAGGTTTTAAAGCCAGGATACCATGCAATAACGTTAGTAGACTCAGCTTCCATCCAATCGTTGGCATTAAGCCTTACCGGGTTTTCGATTGGGTTACCAACAATGGGTCTTACTCTTGGGCCTACATCTTTTGATACATCTTGCCACCAATCCCGTAAAGCTTGACGAAGCTCTTCAGCTTTTTGCGGGTTATCATTAATTAAATTCACTTGCTGAGACGGATCAGATGCTAAGTCATATAACTCTTCAGTGTTTTTATCTAGCTCTGAAACAAAACGCCAATTACCATCCATGACCACAGACGGACGTCCGATTCTAGGTTGATCAACCCGTTGGTTGGTTACTACTATTTTACGTGATTCAAGTGCTCCATCATCTACTAGCACGGGAACCAGACTTACACCGTCAATGTCAGATGCTTCTGAGGCATCAATACCGGCCAGCTCCATAAGGGTTGGCATCAAGTCGAAATGCGCGGCTAGCGTATCAACTTTTCGAGCTTCATCAATTCCGCCATTGGGATAATGAATGTAAAATGGGACTTTGTGACCGCCTTCATAAACCTCAGACTTATAACCGCGTAAACCACCATTGAATACCCATTCTTGACCAACTTGCTGACTAATTTCATCGGTTAGAGCATGGATGGTTTTATTATTCTTGCCGATACGAGCTGGCGTGAACGAACTTCCGTTGTCGGTCATAAAAATAAAAATAGTATTGTCTGTAATGTTTAGCTCATCTAATAGGTTTCTAATTTTACCTACGCCGGTATCGATAACCGAAATCATTGCGTAGAAACGAGCTATTTCTTCCGGTAAACCTAAGTCTCTGTAAACTTGAATATCTTTGTCTTTGGCTCTGTAAGGAGAGTGCGGTGCATTGGTCGCTATGTAAGCAAAGAAAGGCTTGTCTGACTGGCTGCTTTGACGAATAAACTGTTCTGCTTCGTCAAACCAAATATCAGTGGCATAACCATCGAATTTTTCAACTTTACCATTGCGTAAATAGAAATCATCGAATTGGGTATTGCCCCAATAATCTCCCGATTGGCCTACGCCGCCTCCACCGTGGATTAAGCTTGTTTGAAAGCCTTGGTCTTGTGGTCTAAAAGGATAGCTATCACCTAAATGCCACTTGCCAAACAACGCGGTATCATAACCGTTATCAGCCAGTATCTCTGCAATCGTTACATGTTCTGATGCTAAAAATGAACGTCCCATCACGGTATGCCAAACACCAGCTCTCATCGAGTGTTTGCCAGTCAGCAATGCGGAGCGAGTTGGGGAACAGGTTGGGTCAACATGAAAGTTTTCAAAACTAACAGACTGATTAGCCAAAGTTTGAATATTCGGGGTTTGTATCACTGGGTTGTGATTAAGACTCAAATCGCCAAAACCTTGATCATCTGTCATCATCAGCACAATGTTGGGTGCTTTTGATTGTTGCTCAGCAGCAGTCTGATCATTGCTTGATTCTGACATCGGAGTTTTGTCAGCGCCACATGCTTGTAACCCAACACCGATTGCCAGAAAAAACAGACCTTTTGTAAAATATCGAATGTTCATTAAAGAGACTCACTTTTAAAAAGGTTAGGAACACTTCGTTGTGTTCCTAACAAAACTATATTTAGAATTTGTAGGTTGCAGTTAATGAATAAGAGCGCCCTGCAGCATACACACTTAAGAATGTTGATTCAGCACCGACATAATCCCTTCTCACATCATCAGTTAGATTTGACGCGTTAAATGCGAAAGATAAATTAGCAGTAGGACGTACATTAAAATTGAAACTTAAATCTTCAGTTGTTCCAGTAAAACGTGCCGTTGCGGTCTGTGAACCAGCGCCAGCAAGAGTTCGGAAAAATTCTGAACGAGTGACATAAGACAATCGAGCGGTAAACAAGCTTGTTTCGTAAAATGCCATAAAGTTATAGTTATTCTTCGATGAACCTGGGAAACCAAAACCGGCGTCTCCCACATCTTTATCAAAAGAACTATCAACGTAAGTGTAATTAGCCGATACGCCAAACCCTTCTAGTTCGGGTAGTAGCTCCTCTAAAGGCAAATAAAAGCCAAGTTCCAGACCTTTGACTTCACCATCTGAGAAGTTAATAGGTATAGTGGAGTTAAATAAAGCATCGCCTTGACCCGGTATGGTTTGTCCAAGAACCACTTGATCAATGATGAAATCTCTAACGTCTTTATAAAATATACTGGCTATAAATGCGCCTTTTTTACCGGTATATTTTTCCAATGTAATATCATAATTCCACGCAGTCATAGGATCGAGATCTGGGTTTCCCGCTACCGCATTACCAGGCACCGTTGGATCTTCTGGTACTGTAATCGCCATTATTGGCGCAATTTCTTCGTAATCAGGTCTTGAAAGGGTTTTTGACACACCGAAGCGCAAGGCCAAATCACTTTGCAAAGAAAAGTTAAGGTTTAAACTAGGTAATACTTCCCAATAGTCACCACCTGTAGTTATTGGTACTAAACTAACATTACCGTCTGTATCAACCACTCTTGCTTCCGCACTAGCGGTATTTTCAGTGAAAACAGCACGAACCCCAAAGTTACCGTTAACCGGAACATCCGCCAATTCTGAATCGAGGTTAATTTGTGTGTATAAAGCTGTTATTGTTTCTTCGCTGTCATGTGACGCAGCGGGGTCGATACCAAGCTCATTTACGCCAGTTGTTAATACACGACCGTCAATTGCCGCCACAGCTGAGAAATCCGAAATCTGATAAGTTCTTGGTGCAATCATTGCTGAGGTAAGTAATTCATCAGATAATATTTGCCCCGTTACCCCTGCGTCAGCAATCTCTGCAGCCGGATTGGGTGACAATGCAGAAGGAACAAACTGCACAGCTGCGGTGCGAATAGACAAAATAGAAGTCTTATCATAGTTAACCCCAAATTCCACTGCTGAAAAATGCTCAGTATCGAGATCATAACTGAAATCTAGACTAACGCCATGATTGTCAGCATCAAGTTCGATTTCTCGCACAATACTAAAAATGTAAGTCGCAGCATCTGGGCTTAATAATTCAGAACCAAACCCAATATTAGGTAAACCACTTCTCATATCAAATGAAACTAAAGATTCATCAGCACCGATTTGAAATATGGGAAACCTAAGGTCTTGTTTATAATCAACAGATGACATAAACACATCGAAAGAAGAAGTTAGCTTACCCGTCACCCACTCTAGGTTTAGCCCAGTAACTAAATTCTCAGTGACATTGTTAAACGTCTGATCTTGCATTCTGTAGTTAATAGCACCTGCAAGTTGTGCTTGGCCAAAATCTGCAGATTGCAGCACATTATTTTCGTCAATCTCTATTCCTGACTCATCAAATACAGTGTTGGCCCACATTCCGCCGAACAAAAACTGCCCGTTGTGTCTTTGCGATTTGTTATCAAATTCCGCATATGTGAGATCCCAAACAACCTCTATATTGTCAGATGGCAGCCATTGAATGCCAGTCGAAATTGCAGTTCTATCAGCAGCACTTCTGTTTGGCACGTAAGTTACGGCATTAGGAACGGAAACCCCAGTTATAAGCTCATCTTCACCGGCTACGTTATCATTGTTGACTCTAATATTACTGGTAACGTAGTTCAGATTGACTTGATCTCTAGAAGTATTACTTTCACCTGTAACAAGGGAAATAAAAGCGCCTAAGTCACTCTGTTCATTTCTCCAAGCACCAAATAGATTTACTTTATTGCCAGTCTCACCGGCTAAATCATTATAATCACCAGAGACTGAAACAAGTCCAAAGGTTTCTTTGGCATTTAATTGTTTCATATCTAAGGGTCTTAATGTCAGCAGGTTGACCTGTCCAGCTAAGCCACTCTCAGGCCGCGCAGCAGTCTGGCCCTTAGCTACCCTGACGCCACTTAAGATGTTGGATGGAAATACATTAAAATTCATTTTACGCAAGCCACGGGCTTCATTACCTGACGATAAAATTCGGCGACCGTTGATCGTCGAGTTAACAAATTCAGGACCTAACCCGCGGATAGAAACTCTATCTCCATCAGTTCCCGCATCATCGCGCTCTATTTGAATACCCGGCATACGCTGCAACGCGCCAGCAATACTGTCATCAGAAAACTGACCAATATCTTCTGCGGTAATTGCTTCGACTACGGTATTAGAAACCCGTTTTATTTGTTGTGCAGCTTCAAGGCTCGAACGAACACCTACGACGCTAATAACTTCAGTATCGTCATTCTGCTCATCTACTGGGGCTGTTTGCGCAATGGCCACATTGGCACAAGGTAACAGTAATAAAGAAGCGGCAATATTGTACAAACGATTTCGGAAAACCGAGGTTATTTTATTTGTCGCGAAGGTTTTTGAATGTGTGTGAGTGTTCATTTTATGTGCCTATGTTTGCAAATGCGTAAATATAAAAGGTATTTTTTACTAAGAAAAAAACCTTTTACCAACAAAACTTAAAAAATAATCACACAAATAATTAACATACTCAAGAAATTTTTACATATACAATTAGATTTCATATGTAAGAATGATGTACAATTAAGCAAATGTTATAAGCTTTTCGCCAAACTCGTGAAATACAAGGCGCTTAGCGGCATATAGATAAAGGTATAAGTAAAATTGCAGAGACAAACATTTTGCTGCCAATAAATACCTATATTCAAAAAGTCACCTAAAGATTTTGACGAGCTAAACATTATGTCTGGATTAAATTTGTTAACAAATGATTGACATTAGTATCAGTCGCGATTAATATTTTACCAATAAACTATTATTTCATATTTAAAACGAGAGGAAGTTATGAGCGAAATCAACTTATCTGCTAATACTATAATATCGTTAAAAACCCACGATATTCGTTTCCCGACCTCTGAATCATTAGACGGTTCTGATGCGATTAATAAAGATCCAGATTATTCTGCTGCTTACTTAACAATCAGCACTGACAAAGGTAATAAAGGACACGGATTAATTTTCACAATCGGCCGTGGAAACGATATTTGCTGTAAAGCTATAGAAGCTCTAGAGCATTTGGTAGTTGGTAAAGACTTCAATCAAATCATTCAAAATATAGGTGACTTTTATGACACCTTACGTTCAGACAGTCAGTTACGTTGGTTAGGCCCAGAAAAAGGTGTCATTCATATGGCCATAGGTGGGGTAATGAATGCGATTTGGGATATGTGGGCAAAACATGCCAACAAACCTTTGTGGCGTTTATTGGCTGACATGAGCCCAGAAGAGTTTATTAATTGTATCGATTTCAGATATCTTTCAGACGCTCTGACTCGAGATGAAGCCCTGGATATAGTGCGTGCAAATGCAGACTCAAAAGCTGAACGAATTCAGTATTTAGAAGAAAATGGTTATCCTTCTTATACCACTTCAGCTGGATGGCTTGGCTACAGTGACGAAAAATTAAAAAGACTATGTCAAGAAGCTTTGGATCAGGGCTTTAAACACATAAAATTAAAAGTCGGACAAGATTTAAATAGTGATATTAGACGCTGTCAAATCGCCCGTGATGTAATAGGCGAAGACGTTAAGTTAATGATTGACGCTAACCAAATATGGGAAGTTGACCAAGCTATTGATTGGGTTAACGAGTTATCTCATGTTTCTCCTTGGTTTATTGAAGAACCAACTAGTCCAGACGATGTATTCGGCCACAAGAAAATTAAAGAAAACATCGGTGATGTTCAAGTTGCTACTGGTGAGCACTGCCATAACCGAATTATGTTCAAACAATTTATCGCCAATGACGCCATTGATATAGTGCAAATTGACTCCTGTCGTTTAGCAAGTGTTAATGAGATTCTGGCAGTTTATTTATTAGCAGCGAAATATGGCAAGCCAGTGTGTCCACACGCAGGTGGTGTTGGCTTATGTGAATATGTTCAACATTTATCTATGATTGATTATGTACATATTTCTGCAGATTTAACTGATAGAGTTGTGGAATTTGTTGATCATTTACATGAGCACTTTATTGATCCATGTGTGATTAAAAATGGAGCCTATGTTGCACCAACTGCACCAGGATATAGTATCGAAATGTTTCAGGAAAGTATCGATGACTACACCTACCCTACAGGCGCACAGTGGCAGAAACGTTTAAACAAAAAGACCATTAAACAGGCTTCGTAATGAACGACTATTTTGATCCTACTTTGCCTGATGTCTCAACTTTGAAAGCACGTGCAAAGACTCGAATACCCAAATTTGCTTTTGATTATCTTGAAGGCGGTTGCCACGAAGAATTTGGCTTACAACGCAACCGTAGCGATATTCAAGCTGTGCAATTGCGCAGCCGATTGTTGCAAAAATTTGATAAATCAGACATGTCGGTTGAGCTTTTTGGCCACAAATACGATGCACCATTTGGTATTGCGCCCATTGGTTTGCAAGGGTTAATGTGGCCCAAAGCGCCAGAAATTCTGGCCAAGGCTGCGGCTGACTTAAATGTACCTTACATATTAAGTACAGTATCCTCAGCTAGCCTAGAAAGCATCGCTGAAATTTCCGAAGGCAAAGCATGGTACCAACTTTATAATCCCACGGATAAGAAAATTCGTGAGGATTTATTAAGTAGAATCAAACAAGCTGGTTACAAAGTGTTAGTGGTAACAGTGGATGTGCCGACCTTTGGTTATAGACCACGGGATATGAAAAATGGTTTAGCCATGCCGCCCAAAATGACCTTGTCCAATATTGTGCAAATGTTATCTTGCCCAAGTTGGTTAATGGCAACTGCTTTGGCCGGCAAACCAGAGATGCAAACGCTTAAACCTTATATGCCCAAAAATATGCCAACCGACCAATTGGCGGCATTTATGAACAAAACAGTAATGGGCAGAGTCGATATCGAAGGGCTTAAACCGATTCGAGATTTTTGGCAAGGTCCGCTAGTGATTAAAGGTTTAATTAATCAAGATGATGTAGCAGCTGCCATCGAGCTTGGCGCAGATGCTGTAGTGATGTCTAATCACGGTGCTCGTCAACTAGATGTGGGTGAATCTCCCGTAACTCCGTTACAAAAAGCAGCGGCGAAATATGCTAAAAACATCAAAATATTTATGGACAGCGGTTTGCGTTCAGGTACCAATATAGCGTCTGCTTTAGCATGTGGAGCTGATTTTACCTTTTTAGGACGGCCTTTTGTGTATGGTGTTGGCGCCATTGGTAACAAGGGCGGAGTACACACCATCAACTGTCTTAAAATTCAACTTGAACAAGTGATGAATCAACTGGGCTGCGCTAATGTCGCAGATCTTTCGAAGTTTTTAGTGAAGGACTAAGCGGATGAGTACAATGCACAATTCCCCTGTTATACCCAAAAGACAAATTGGCAACACTGATCTCGAGGTAGATACATTAGGTTTCGGCTGTGCTCCTATGGGCAATCTGTATCAGCCAATTAGTGATGATGACTCTAAAGCGGTATTAACTGCCGCTTGGCAGGCAGGCTTCCGTCACTATGACACTGCACCTCATTATGGCCAAGGTCTGAGTGAAAGACGCACAGGTGATCTTTTACGTCCCTTGCAAGGCAAAGACTACGTACTTTCTACTAAAGTTGGGCGTTTGCTCAAGCCAGCAGGCTACGCTAAAGAACGACATGGCTTTATGTCTCCCATGCCTTTCGATATTCAATATGATTACAGCTATGACGGCATAATGCGGTCATTTGAAGACAGCCTACAGCGTTTGGGTTTAGACAGAATTGATATTCTGTATATGCATGATATTGGTCGTGACACCCATGGTGATGAAAACGACAAACATTTTCCGATCGCAATGCAAGGTGGCTATAAAGCCATGGATCAGTTACGCAGCGAAGGGCTGGTAAAAGCAATAGGCTTGGGTGTGAATGAATACCAGGTCTGCGAACAAGCAATGGATCACGGTGACTGGGATTGTTTTTTACTTGCTGGGCGTTACAGTCTACTTGAACAGCAGTCGTTGCAGACATTTTTGCCTAAATGTCAGGCACGAAACACCTCAATTATTATTGGTGGCCCTTACAACTCAGGAATTTTAGCGACTGGAGTTAAAGGTAACAGGACTGCATATTATAATTACGCCCCTGCCCCAGCAGAAATAGTTGAACGGGTCAGCAAAATAGAAGAATTGTGCGAACAATACAATGTAACCTTGGCTGCTGCGGCTCTGCAGTTTCCACTGGCACATCCAAGTGTCGTCTCTGTCATTCCAGGGCTTGGCAACATCAACAGAATAGATAAGACAATAAGTTTATTCAAACAAACCATACCCAGCGAGTTTTGGCAGAGCTTGAAGGCGAACGGTTTGTTAGATAAGCAAGCTCCTGTGCCTACAAATCAAACAACGGATGTTGCTTCTCATGCGAATTGATAGCCATCAACACTTTTGGCAGCGTGAGCTGGGGCATTACAACTGGTTGACTGAAGATTTGGGTGCTATTTATCGAGATTTCTTACCTGAAGATCTGCGTCCACATCTGAAAAAATCAGGTATTGATAAGACGGTGTTGATACAAGCTGCACCAGATATGGACGAAACGAAATACATGTTATCTCTGGCCCACAGTACCGATTTTATAGCAGGCGTTGTTGGCTGGGTTGATATGCAACATGTAGATGCGCCATACCATATCGCCAGACTATCGAAAGATCCCTATTTTAAAGGGATAAGACCTATGATCCAAGATATTGTCGATGATGATTGGATGCTCAAACCCGAACTCAATCCGGCCTTTGTTGCGCTGATGAAACTAAACTTGAGTTTTGATGCGTTAGTCAAACCAAGACACTTAAAGCAATTATTAACCTTGGTCGATCGTTATCCCAATTTAAAAATCGCCATTGATCATGCCGCGAAGCCGAATATTGCCGAAGCACAATTTTCACAATGGGCAGCGGACATTAAAGAATTAGCGAAAAGACCAAATGTATATTGCAAATTATCTGGTTTAGTGACCGAAGCGGGAAACAACCCAAATTTTGATATTTTGGTTCCATACATGCGCCACCTATTCGAGTGTTTTGGTGCTTCACGATTGATGTGGGGTAGTGATTGGCCGGTGCTGAATCTAGCCACAGACTATACCGAATGGGTAGCTTTAACAGAAGCCTTTTTGGCCACGCTGACGAACGAACAGCAAGTACAAATTTGGTCAAAAACGGCCAGTAAATTTTATCGTTTGCAATATCTAGATTAGGTACTGCTGACACTATTGAGATGGTAAAGGGCAAAACTATGAACAAGAATTTATCCGGTAAAACAGCATTGGTGACTGGCGGTGGAAGCGGCATAGGTAGAAGTGTGTGTCTACGATTAGCTGCCGCTGGCGCGCATATATTTGTACTCGACTTAGACGAACAAGCAGCCCAAGAAACCGTCAACCTAATCGAAACGGAAAATGGTTTTGCAAGTGCACACAAATGCAACGTTGCTGATCATGCCGACGTACAACAAGTGATTAGCGATATCCTAGATAAGCAATCTATCGATATTTTGATCAACAACGCAGGCATTGCTCATGTAGGCAATCTTGAAAACACCAGTGAAGCAGACTTAGACAGACTATATCAAGTTAACGTTAAAGGTGTTTACAACGCTATGTCGGCTACGGTTCCCGCTATGAAAGCCAGAAAATATGGCGTGATCATCAATTTAGCATCGGTAGCATCGTCCGTTGGGATCGCAGATAGATTTGCGTATTCGATGACGAAAGGCGCGGTTTTGACGATGACGTATTCCGTAGCTAAGGATTACATTAATGATGGAATCCGTTGTAACTGTATAGCCCCAGGACGAGTACACACACCATTTGTGGATAATTTCTTAGATAAAAACTATCCCGATAATCGCGATGAAATGTTCGAAAAACTATCTAAGAGCCAACCTATTGGACGTATGGGTAATGCAGAAGAAATTGCAGGTTTGATTAATTATTTATGCTCTGATGAAGCGGCGTTTATCACCGGCTCTAATTTCCCCATCGATGGTGGTTTCGTAACCTTAAATAATTAAACAGAAATTGTGCGAAGAAAGAATTTAAACAAGTTAAATATGAATTGGAGTAACAAATGAAATTAGTACGCTTCGGCAAAAATGGGCATGAAAAGCCAGGAATTGTAGACTCAAACGATCAAATTCGAAGCCTTGAAGGCATAGTAGAAGACATTGATGGACACTCTCTCAGCGCTGCAAGTTTAGATAAACTAAGAGATCTAGACCTTAGCACCCTACCCTTAGCCCCTGAAAACGTTCGTATCGGCCCCTGTGTAGGCAAAGTTGGCAAGTTTATATGTATTGGTCTCAACTATAGTGACCATGCTGCTGAATCAGGCATGGCATTGCCGGTAGAACCTGAAGTATTTACAAAAGCCACCAGCGCTATTTGTGGTCCTGATGATAACATCATCAAACCTAAAAATAGCACCAAGCTGGATTGGGAAGTAGAATTAGCGTTAGTCATTGGCAAAGAGGCAAGCTACGTTACTGAAGAAGAAGCACCATCGCATATAGCTGGCTACTGTGTATGTAATGACGTATCTGAGCGAAGCTTCCAACTAGAACGTGGAAACCAATGGGACAAAGGAAAAGGCTGTGACACTTTCGGTCCAATAGGCCCTTGGTTGGTAACCAGTGATGAAGTTGGAAACCCCAACGAGTTAGATATGTGGCTAGAAGTAAATGGCCATCGCTACCAAAACGGCAACAGCCGTACCATGGTATTTAAACCTGCATTTATTGTAAGTTATTTAAGTCAATTTATGAGTTTACAACCTGGCGATATCATTTCTACTGGCACACCACCGGGCGTTGGTTTAGGCCAAAAACCACCGGTATATTTAAACGCTGGTGATAAAATCTCGCTAGGCATTGAACGTCTTGGTACACAAGAGCAGCTTGTAGTTGATTACAAGCAGCCTTAAACCTACCTAATAAACTTATCATTAGCCAACGACTTATATTCGTCTACACAGTGAGATTTAAGTCGTTGGATTCATCTTCTATCCGCAATCACCAACGCTGTTTTTTAGAATTGTATCTAACCTTCTCGGTTTCACTGCTCCTTCACTTAACTAGCAAACAAATCTATTGCCGAATACCTTGCCCTGTAGTCAGTAAACTAAAAAGTAGTGCCTGAGACACTGCTCTATGCAGTATAAATTTAAACAAGCTAGACAAATGCGCTGCAAGACCAAAAAACAAAGCCAGAACGAGGTATGAAAAGATGAAGGTTAAAACGTGGAATAGTGGTAAAAAGCCAGCAATTTCTAGCAATATTGAAGAGGTAATTTTATAACGTTTTACATCGAAAACGGAAAAGTTAGAGCCTGAGTAGAAGGTTCTATAAAAGTAGAATGTTTAAAAGCGTCTAATTTCGAGTATTTTCAATATCAGTAGAAGTGGTTTGAGAGCTTGCGGGAGTGCTAACAACGGCTAAAACAACTAGGAAAAGTACAGTGGCAAAAACACCCGTTAAACCAAACCCTTTTGACGAACGATTCATTTTATTTCTCTTATTATTATTTTAAAATAGTAATTGTTGCCGGTAAGTTTATGCAAGTCCATTTGGTAAAAATATCATCTCTGATAACTATACCTAGATTAGACTTTAGTCTAAACCCGTTTTTCCCAATTGACAAGGGATTATTTAATTAAATCAACGATCTAACGTACAACTATAATTCATTAAAAAAGCGCCTAAAAAATTAGGCGCTTTTAGATTTTTTAGATTCGCAATTGTAGTAAATCGCTTTCTTTGTGGTTAGCCAGCAAAGACTCGTGCATTTCTAAACATTCTCATCCAAGGGCCATCTTCTTGCCACTCGTCTGCTTGCCACGAATTTGCCACGGCTCTAAACACTCGCTCAGGATGCGGCATCATAATAGTGGCACGACCATCACTGGAGGTGAGTCCTGAAATCCCGTCCGGAGAACCATTCGGGTTGGCTGGATACTGTTCTGTGACATTTCCCCAATTATCCACATATTTCAACGCAACATGTTGATTATTTTGAACTTGTCGAAGATGACCAGTATGTTTAAATTCTGCTCTTCCCTCGCCATGTGAAACAGCTATGGGTAAACGTGAACCCTGCATGCCAGCAAAGAATATTGATTTACTCTCTTGAACTTCCAACATCGACACTCGCGCTTCAAATCGTTCCGATTGGTTCGTTACAAAATGCGGCCATAAATCAGCACCAGGAATCAGAGATTTCAAATTTGAAAGCATTTGACAACCATTACATACGCCTAAGCTAAACGAATCTTGCCGATGGAAGAACTGTTCAAATTGATCGCGGGCATAGTTATTAAACAAAATGGACTTAGCCCATCCTTCCCCTGCTCCCAGCACATCACCATATGAGAAACCACCACAGGCAACCAAACCAGCAAACTGATCTAACGCGACGTTCTGACTAATAACATCACTCATATGCACATCAATTGCGTTAAAACCTGCGCGATTGAATGCAGCGGCCATTTCGTTTTGAGAGTTAACACCTTGCTCACGTAAAATAGCGATTTTAGGTTTAATACCTTTCGAAATATAAGGTGCAGCAACATCTTCATTGATGTCGTAGCTTAGCTCACAATGTAAACCTGGATCCTGCGCATTCCCTTTGGCTTGCCACTCTTGGTCCACACATTCAGGATTATCTCTTAAGCGTTGCATCTTGTCTGTGGTTTCTGCCCAAATCAGACGATAGTAGCCGCGCTCTTGTGATATGACTTTTTGTTGTTTATGACTAATTTCAATTCTGTCTGAATTGTTTAGACTTCCAACTACATGGGTGACTTCAGTAAGATTATGTTGACTTAGCACTTGGTTGACTTTATCTAAGTTGGATTTCGTCACCTGAACCACTGCGCCTAATTCTTCGTTAAACAATACTGACTGCGCATCCCCCTTGAAACTATCTAATTGAACGTCAATGCCTGTATGTCCAGCAAAAGCCATTTCAACCAAAGTAGTGAACAAACCACCATCAGATCTATCGTGATATGCCAACAATAACTCTTGATGCACCAAAGTTTGCATTGCTTCAAAGAAAGATTTTAGTAATTTAGGCTTAGTGACATCAGGAGCTTGATTACCTAATTGACTGTATACCTGAGCCAAACAAGAACCACCGATACGATTGCGTCCTTCACCCAAATCTAAACATAATAAAAGTGTATCACCCTTATCGGTTCTTAGCTGCGGAGTTAGCGTATTACGGATATCTCGGACCGCACCAAAGGCGGTGATAATTAATGACAATGGTGAGGTTACCGCCTTGTCTTGTTGCCCATCTGGCTGCTCTTCTTGCCATTGGGATTTCATTGACATTGAATCTTTTCCAACCGGAATAGTTAAGCCCAGTTCAGGACATAGCTCTTCACCAACGGCCTTCACAGCTTCATATAAACCTGCATCTTCACCCGGGTGTCCGGCTGCTGCCATCCAATTGGCAGATAGTTTGATGCGATTCAATGAGCCAATATCTGCTGCAGCAATGTTAGTTAAAGATTCACCAACTGCCATTCGTGCTGACGCTCCGTGATTCAATAGTGCAATAGGTGTGCGTTCACCAACCGACATTGCTTCACCTTGATAGCTATCAAATGAAGACGCTGTCACTGCAACGTCAGCCACCGGAATTTGCCAAGGGCCGACCATTTGATCACGACTCACTAATCCCGTGACGCTGCGGTCACCAATAGTGATTAAGAAGGTTTTTTCGGCCACAGTAGGCAAACGTAAAAGACGTTCCGCCGCTTCATTTATGTCTACAGATTCGGCTTTAAAGTCATCCCCTGCGGCTTTTTTAGAGGTCACATCACGATGCATTTTCGGTGGTTTACCCAACAAAACATCTAGTGGTAAATCAATTGGCAAGTCATTGAAGTGGTCATCATGCAATGCCAAATGAGGCTCTTGTGTGGCCTCGCCAACAACCGCAAAAGGAGCTCTTTCACGTCGACAAATAGATTCAAATAATGGCAGCTTGTCAGGGGCCACGGATAATACGTAGCGTTCCTGTGATTCGTTACACCAAATTTCATGGGGAGCCATACCTGGTTCGTCATTGGGCACATTTCTGAGTTCAAATTTACCACCGCGACCACCGTCATTCACCAATTCAGGGAAGGCATTTGATAAACCACCAGCGCCAACATCATGAATAAACTGAATAGGATTATTGTCACCTAACTGCCAACAACGATCGATAACTTCCTGACAACGTCGCTCCATTTCTGGGTTACCCCGTTGCACAGATGCAAAATCCAAATCCTCATTAGATTCACCAGATGTCATGGAAGAGGCAGCGCCTCCCCCTAGTCCAATGTTCATGGCCGGTCCACCTAGCGCAATTAACTTTGCTCCAACGGTGATTTCGCCTTTTTGAGTATGCGATTGACGAATATTTCCTAATCCACCAGCCAACATAATTGGTTTATGATAACCACGTACTTCCACACCATTGAAACTATTTACCTGCTGTTCATAAGTACGGAAATAACCAAGAATATTCGGGCGACCAAATTCGTTATTAAACGCAGCACCACCTAAAGGTCCTTGCTGCATAATTTCCAATGCATCAACAATTCGCTCAGGTTTACCATAAGCTGTTTCCCAAGGCAGCGCATATCCAGGAATATTTAGGTTTGAGACACTGAACCCCACTAACCCAGCTTTCGGCTTAGAACCTCTTCCAGTGGCACCTTCATCACGAATCTCACCGCCAGAACCTGTAGCGGCGCCTGAAAAAGGAGAAATAGCGGTTGGGTGGTTATGGGTTTCCACTTTCATCAAAATATCAATATTTTCATGATGATATTCGTACTCATGGGATTCTGGGTCAGGGAAAAAGCGACCAGCTTTCCATCCTTCCATTACCGCTGCGTTATCACTGTATGCTGAATGCACAAAATCAGGATTCAACTCAAAGGTATTTTTAATCATTTTGAACAGCGATTTAGACTGTTTAGCGCCATCAATCGTCCAATCGGCATTGAAAATTTTATGTCGACAGTGCTCAGAGTTGGCTTGGGCAAACATGTAAAGTTCAATGTCGTTTGGATTACGACCTAGACGCTGGAAATTTTCAACTAAGTAGTCAATCTCGTCATCGGCAAGGGCAAGACCCATTTCAACATTGGCTGCGCTTAAGGCTTCTCGGCCACCTGCAATCACATCCACGCTGCTATAAGGTTTCGGCGAATCTTCTACAAATAACATTTCAACTTGGTCAAAATCAGACATTACCGCTTCTGTCATACGGTCATGTAATATTTGTTGCAATTCTGCGTGTTGTTCTGCGCTTAACTCAGCAGAAAATTTTAAATAGTATGCGCAGCCTCGCTCTATTCGTTTAACTTCTTTGAGTCCACAATTGTGTGCAATATCAGTCGCTTTAGAAGACCATGGAGAAATAGTCCCAGGTCTTGGCACCACTAATATTAGCTCTCCTTCTGGATCATGAGCTGGAATAGCTGGACCATAGGTGAGTAATTGAGTTAAAACTTGAGTCTGCTCTGAGGTTATGTCCGACTCAATTTGTGCAAAATGCACAAACTCAGCATAAATTTCAGCAATGGGAAGTTGAGCAGAAGTAAAACGTTGAAGTAATTTTTCAACACGAAAATCAGATAGCGCAGGGGCACCACGAAGGACTAGCATAGGCTATTACCAAAGTTACTGGAACTTGACCATTTAGTCTGCCAAAGTTCACGATTTCAGGAAGTTTTGAGGCGCGAATTATAGTGTAAAATCAATCTATTGATAAGCATCAATCGGTCTGATTTGAAAGTTTTTAGTGTTCAATTGCATTATTCCCCTAGATGAATTCAAACAATTTCGTCACAATGAGGGAATTAACCTGTTTTAAAAGGGAATCTGTGAAGAAAACAGTTTTACGGTTTTTACTACTGAACTTAGTGCTCGTGCTCAGTGCATGCGAAAAACCGCAACAATCCAGTACATTGGCACGCATCTTAGATCAAGGTGTACTCAAAGTTGGAACCAATTATGGTTTAACGACGTATTTCAATGGCCCAGTTGGACCAGAGGGATTTGAATATGAACTAGCCAGCGGCTTCGCTAGCTATCTAGGCGTGCGGCTGGAAGTTTTCCCTTACTACACTCTAAACGAACTATTTCCGCAACTTGCTAATCATCACCTAGATTTAATTGCTGCAGGGATTAGCGTAACCAATGAACGAGCAGAATTATTCCGCTTTGGTCCTGCGTATCAAAATATTAGCCAAAAAGTGGTGTTCAAACAAGGTAATGAACGGCCTAGGAGTGCCACAGATCTAACCGAAGAAATGTTAGTCATTGCCGGTAGCAGCCATGCAGAAACATTACGGGAATTTAAACCTTTTCATCCACAGCTGAGCTGGCAAGAAACAGATGACAAAGACGCAGAAGAACTAATGGAAATGGTGTTAAACGATGAACTTGCCTACACCATAGTAGATTCTAATATATTAGCAGTGCTACGCAGAAGACACCCTGAACTCAGTATTGGATTCACCATTAGCAAAGAACAAGGGGTGGCATGGGCCTTAGATAAGAGCCAAGATGATTCTTTATTAGCGGCCCTTATCGAATACTTTGGCCTAATTCAATCAAATGGCACCCTTGCCGCGTTAGAAGATAAGTACTTTGGTCATGTAAGACAATTTAACTATGTTGATACCCGCGAATTTATTCGCTCAGCAAGAACTAATTTACCCAACTTTAGACAATGGTTTGAGCAACATGCGCAAAATTTAGATTGGCGTCTATTAGCAGCGATGAGCTATCAGGAAAGTCACTGGAATCCGAAAGCAAAATCCCCAACCGGTGTCCGCGGGATGATGATGTTAACCTTAGCAACAGCAGAAGATTTAGGAATTGAGTCTCGATTAGACCCGGAACAAAGCATTCGTGGCGGAGCAGAATACTTTGCCAATTTATTAAGTCGAATTCCTGCACGCATTCAAGAGCCTGATCGAATTTGGTTTGCCTTGGCGTCTTACAATATAGGACTAGGCCATTTAGAAGATGCGCGGGTACTGACCCAAAGACAAGGTGGCAACCCCGATATGTGGATAGACGTTAAAAAACGTTTACCGCAATTACGTCAGAAAAAATACTACAAAACCACCCGTTATGGATATGCACGAGGGGATGAAGCTGTTACTTATGTTGACAACATACGGCGGTACTATGATACATTAATGTGGCTAGACGGGCAGGATGCCGAAACCCTCGATGAAGCTGAAGACGCAGCTCAAGCTCAAGAAAACTAAACCATCCAAAATTTACGCTGTTTATTGACTTGTCATATAGCAGTCATATTTGCATGCCAAGCTAATAACAACTAAATGATTCATTTGTTTCAATTTAAATATTTATGAAACTAATGGGGAATTTAACTGTCTATAGTAATTAACGCGTTTTATTTAAACAAAATAGGAGAATAATCCTCACAGGAGTTACCATGAGAAAAAGAAATACACTAAACAGAAAAATGAAACCCGGCAATAGTAGCCGAAGAAGACTAATGTTGAAAAAAGTACACCAGAAAGTATTAGTTAGGCGTCAAAATTTTCAACAATTTGATTTACAAGAAACCTTTGCTGAAGCGAGCTAAAATAAGCTTCAGCTAGAAAGCGCCAAGGGCAATTTTGTTTTTCATATTGTCTGTGTTTTCAAACTGCCTTTAAGTTCAAACATCCTCTTTGCTTACCACAATACCTACAGCGTAAAATACCAAATCACCTGTATCATTTGAAAACAATGCTTCTAAGCAAAATTTTAAAATTTGTGGTTCGTCAGTTGGTCCCATTTTGAATTTTAGCTAATTGCTTTTGGGCTTTTTTCTGCTCTCGACGCATCTTAAAAAAGTCTGATATTTTAGTTGCACACTGAGCAGCTAGAACATCACCTTGTACTTCGATTTGATGGTTCAATCTTTCATCGTTGAGTAAGTTCATCAAACTACCAGCAAACCCCGTTTTATAATCTTTTGCGCCAAATACTAAACGTTTTATTCGAGAATGAACAAGCAACCCTGCACACATGGGACAAGGCTCTAACGTAACATAGAGAGTACAATCCACCATGCGATAGTTATTTAGGACTTTCCCTCCTTCTCGAATGGCTATCATTTCTGCGTGAGCAGATGGATCATGTAAATTGATCGACTGGTTCCAGCCTTGGGAAACCAACTTATTATCCTTGATCAACACTGCACCAACCGGTACTTCGCCAATTTTCCACGCATTATCTGCCAACGATAGAGCATAGTTCATCCAATACTCATCTTGCATGTGAATTTCATCTGGGGGATTTAGGATTGTCATTCTAATAATACTAAAAACATTGGTTAATTTGCTCAAAAAGTTGGTTATTTAACTAATTAACATATCAAGTGAAGTCCACGATAAAACGTAAACCATTGATATTAATAGAAAATAAAAGTTGGTTAAAAATATGCAAAACAAGTTTATAACGGCAAAACATACTAATACGATTACACTACGTCAGTCAAAGGAGACGATGCTATGAATTTAACCGCCATCGCAATTATTGCAATCATATGCTGGACCATTATTAAATTAACCGGTAAAGATAAAAAAGAAGTCAAACAGGTGACCCAACCTCAGCAAGAAAACGACGAATTAAAACAACAGCTCACCGTGATGCAAGAACGAATAGCCGTACTTGAAGCCATTGTTACTGATGAAAAGTATGTGCTTAAACGTGAGTTTGATAACTTAGCTCGCAATAAAGCGGCGTAACCCCCATAAAAAGGCGATAGTAATATCGCCTTTATTGTACCCTACAGACTCGTTACGATTCCCAGTTTAAAATCAACGAGAATAAAATAGCTTGCTGGTTACCGCCCGACCAGGACGCAAATTATTGGAATATCAAAGCAAAATGCTCTGCTGTTGGTTTAAACGGGACAGTTAAGTCTACAATTTCTAATTCCCTTCACAATATCAATAAGTTCCTTAGCTGAGACCTAAACATAGTCGGATATTATGCTCCTATCGTATTCAATCATTCATTAAAAATATCAGTTATTAATGCCATGCTCAGATTTTTTATTGTTTGCGGCTTGAGTAACCCGATATTTCATTTGATTGGACCGCGCCGAGCGTTCGCCATTGTGATTGAACAAGCTCCAGGGCTTGCAGAAAATTTACCGCTAGGATATTGTTGTCACTAACAACATAAATTAGAGACTTTCCGATGGACTCAAAGCTTAAGCGCGCAGAAGCGCTTTATGAAGCAGTTAACCAGTTAATCCGTGTACATCAGTTCCGTGATCGTGAAAGCATATGCTGTCATAACGTGTCGGTCGCTCAGTGCTACGCCCTCGAAACGCTTGTAAAACGTGGTCCTTTAAGGCTTAAAGCGTTAGCTGAAGATATGTGCCTTGATAAAAGTACTGCAAGTCGCGTAGTTGATTCACTGCTGCGTAAAGGTTATGCACTCAAGACCTTAGATCCCCTTGATCAGCGCGCAGTTCAGCTTTCGTTGAGCCCTGATGGCCATGCGCTTTATTCCACCATACATAAAAGTCTGATTGCAGAAGAAGCATCCATGATATCTGACATCTCTGATGAAGTGGTCGATGCAGCTATTGTACTGTTGGAAAAGCTTACCGTAGCAGCGCGGGCCCGACTCGGCACTTAAACTATTTTTTTAACTACATTGTTGTTAGTAACAACATTTTTCAGAGGTTTATCTATGAATTACAATAACGAAAACTTGCCTATCGCCGTTATTGGCGCCGGTCCTATCGGTTTAAGTTCAGCAGTTAACTTGCTCGACGCAGGGCTTACACCCATTATTTTTGAATCAGGTGATTGTGCCGGTTCCAACCTAGCAAGTTGGGGTCATGTGCGTATGTTTTCGCCTTGGTCATACAACATGGATCCCAAAGCGGTTTCTCTACTTAAGAAACAGGGCTGGGACGAACCGGAGCTGAGCGCATTTCCAACCGGAAGCGAACTGCTTGAACGCTATGTGTTGCCTTTAGCGTCCCACGAGAAGGTTGCCCCTCACCTACATTTGAATACCCGTGTTGTTAACGTCAGCCGCCAATATCACGATATTTTACGCAATGAAATGCGGGAGCGTGCGCCATTCGTGGTGCGTGTTTCAAACCCCGAAGGTGATCGCGATATCCTTGTCCAGGCCGTAATCGATGCCTCTGGCACCTATCAGACACCCAACTGGCTTGGCGCTCATGGTATTCCAGCTATTGGTGAGCTTACGGCTTCGCAATCAATTACTTACGGTGTGCCTGATATTCTCGGTTCTTACAATAAACAGTACGCAGGCAAGTCCGTACTCGTCATCGGTGGCGGCCATTCGGCATTTAACGCATTACAGGATTTAGTCAAACTCTCTGATCAAACTGATGGCATGCGGGTTCTATGGGGAATACGCGGCTCCTCCGTCGATAACATTGTGCGCTCACCAAAAAATGATGAGCTGCAAGAACGTAGAAGCCTCGAAGTTCATATCCAAAAATTACTGGATGAAGGAAAAATCGAGGTATTTACTAATATAGCAATAGAAAAAATCAACTGTGAAAATGACAAACTGATCGTAAAAAGCCATTCATCTCAACTACCGCCAGTAGATAAAATCATTGCAGCTACTGGGTTTCGCCCTAACCTTCAGTTGCTATCTGAATTGCGTACCTCCATTGATCCTGCTACGCAAAGTCCGGTTAATCTCGGTCCACTTATTGATCCTAATCTTCATAGTTGTGGTTCAGTTCCTGAGCATGGCGCCGCTGAGCTTTCTCACCCAGAAACCGGTCTTTATGTTGTTGGTATTAAAAGCTACGGCCGTGCACCAACATTTCTGCTAAAAACGGGCTATAAACAGGTTAAGTCAGTCACGTCTAAATTAGCGAATCAGGTAATCGATGATGATCCTGTTGCGAATCGCTCCTTTTCTTGTGATGACGTTGCCCTCAATCGAAGTTGCTCAGCATAAAAGTCTCGCCCTCTAATCCTAGCTTTGTTAATAGGCTTAGGCTGAATTGGGGGCATTTTTCTTTTGTTGAATATGGTGAGAGAAATGACCTACTTTATTCGAAGTCATCCGCTATTCATTGTCGTGCTCGCTCAGCTATGTGGAACTTCGCTTTGGTTCTCGGTTAATGGGGTGGGCTTGGCTCTCATTCATGATGTTGGGCTAACAGAGAAAGATCTTGGATGGTTAACTCTCACTGTTCAGGCTGGTTTCATTACTGGTACCCTATTTATTGCCACCACAGGTCTGGCTGATCGATTACGCGCCAGCCGCATTTTCGCCCTTTCCTGTTTAGCTGGTGCGTTAGCAAATGCCAGCTTTGTGTTGGTGGCAGCCCATCCACCATTTGATCTGCTATTACGTTTTTTTACCGGTCTGTGCTTAGCCGGTATCTACCCTCTTGGTATGAAGCTAGTGATTGGATGGACACCTAAATATGTCGGGGCCGCTCTAGCATGGCTAGTAGGAATGTTAACACTAGGCACTGCTCTACCTCATCTATTGCGTGGCGCGACTTTCGGGTTACCTTGGGAATGGACACTTCTGGGCGCTTCTGGGTTGGCTTTGCTAGGTGGCGTGGCTATCTTTGCTCTAGGTGATGGCCCACACCTACCGTCTTCAAGTAATAAAGTACGACTACGAGATGGGCTAGCAGCCTTAACTGAAAGGCGTTTCCGCGCAGTGGCAATCGGCTACTTTGGCCACAGCTGGGAGCTTTATGCAATGTGGACCCTTATTCCATTTATGGTGTCCCGTGAAATGGGACGTCTCGACACTCAGAGTTTATCGAACCCATTGATATCGTTTTCCATCATCGCGCTAGGTCTGGTGGGCTGTGTGGGTGGTGGAGCACTGAGCAGACGTATAGGAAGTCTGTCTGTGGCGCGCTTGGCTCTTGGGTCCTCCGGACTTATCTGTATGATTTATCCATTGGTTGCCTTTTTGCCGCCAAAAGTGATGTTAGTTTTACTCTGTATTTGGGGCCTGACAGTTATTGCGGATTCGCCTCAGCTATCGGCTCTGGCTGCTCAAACAGCTCCAAGAGAACGTATCGGTTCAACCTTGGCCATGTTAAATGCTATAGGCTTTGCTTTGACCATTCCATCAATTGCGTTGACCACAGCACTGTGGCAATGGCAAGGGGTTTGGGTAGTATGGTGGTTACTTCCGGGGCCAATTTTAGGGCTTTGGGCGATGCGCAGGCTAGATCGGCAAGGATAATGTGCAATACCTCCTACAAGTGTGCGCCTGCTTGTAGCCTATTCTCTTGTCTGGGCGTATTGGCCTGCTACCTCTACTAAGGTTACACCTGCCTAACCAAGCTCAATAATTAGGTTTGTTCTGCTACACAACCCAAAAGCCCAGCGCGAACGCTGGGCTTTGAGATTTATTTTGATATGGCTAAATATTGCCAGATGTAGTTTGTTGGAAGCTATTATTCCCACTCAATGGTAGCAGGTGGTTTACCAGAGATGTCATAAACCACGCGAGAAATGCCATCAATTTCATTAATGATGCGATTAGATACTTTACCTAAAAAGTCATAAGGTAAATGTGCCCAGTGAGCGGTCATAAAATCAATGGTTTCTACTGCACGTAGGGAAACCACCCAATCATACTTTCTCGCATCGCCCATCACACCAACTGAGCGCACAGGTAGAAATACGGTAAAAGCTTGACTCACTTTGTGGTACAAATCAGCATTATGTAATTCTTCGATGAAGATTGCATCGGCTCGACGCAGTAAATCACAGTATTCTTTTTTCACCTCTCCTAATACGCGAACCCCTAAACCAGGTCCCGGGAAAGGGTGACGATAAAGCATGTCGTAAGGTAAGCCTAATTCTAAACCAATTTTGCGTACCTCATCTTTAAACAGTTCGCGCAATGGTTCAACTAGTCCCATTTCCATATCATCGGGTAACCCCCCCACATTGTGATGTGATTTGATAACGTGGGCTTTACCGGTTGCTGAACCTGCTGACTCGATGACGTCTGGATAAATAGTGCCTTGCGCAAGCCACTTGGCATTTTTTAACTTTCTCGATTCTTCATCAAACACACCAACAAATTCACGACCGATTATTTTGCGTTTAGCTTCTGGGTCTTCTTCCCCTTCAAGGGCGGCTAAAAAGCGTGGTTCAGCGTCAATTTTTATAATGTTGAGACCAAAATGATCACCGAACATTTCCATGACCTGTTCACCTTCATTGAGTCGCAGCAAGCCATTGTCAACAAATACACAGGTGAGGTTTTTACCAATTGCTTGATGTAGCAACATTGCGGTTACTGAGGAATCAACGCCGCCAGATAATCCTAGAATAACTTGATCGTCACCGACTTTTCGCTTAATTCGCTCAACTGCATCTTCAATAATACTCGCTGCCGTCCACAATTTCTGACACCCACAAATATCCATCACAAAATGAGACAAGATGCGCATTCCTTGACGGGTATGAGTGACTTCTGGATGAAATTGAACACCATAAAATTGGCGAGACACGTCAAACATTGCGGCATGAGGACAACTTGCAGTTTGTGCACCAGTAACAAAGCCTTCCGGTATTTCTAAAACTTTGTCGCCATGACTCATCCACACATCTAACAAGCCATTTCCGTTGCTACCAATATGGTCTTCAATGTTTGCTAACAATGGAATATTTTCGATCACTTCAACTTGTGCGTAACCAAACTCGCGCTTATCAGAACCTAAAACTTTTCCGCCCAACTGGGCCGCCATTGTTTGCATACCGTAACAAATACCAAATACTGGAACCCCAGCATTAAATACGTATTCAGGCGCTCGTGGTGAATTAGCTTCAGTTACTGATTCGGGACCGCCAGAAAGAATAATCCCATTTGGATTAAACTGTTTAATTTGCTCTTCACTTACATCCCATGCCCAAAGCTCACAATAAACGCCAATTTCTCGTACGCGACGGGCTATAAGTTGGGTATATTGAGAACCAAAATCAAGAATTAAAATACGTTGATCATGAATATTAGTGGTCATGGAAAATCTCGTGTTAATAGTATAAAAGCAGGTATTGGCATCAACGCCAATACCTAAGATTGAACAACTAGCTACATTAGCCTAAACGGTAATTAGGCGCTTCTTTGGTGATGCTGACATCATGTACATGGGATTCTCCCATACCTGCTGCCGTCACTTTTACAAATTGTGGTTTGGTACGTAAAATATCAATCGTAGCGCTTCCGGTTAGTCCCATTGCTGAGCGTAACCCACCCATTTGTTGATGGATAATGTTAGAAATTGGACCTTTGTAAGCAACCCGGCCTTCAATCCCTTCAGGCACCATTTTTTCTTCTGATTTAGTATCTTGGAAATAACGATCTGAAGAGCCATGGCTTTGATTCATAGCGCCAAGTGACCCCATACCACGATAAGACTTATAATAACGACCTTGATATAACTCAACTTCACCTGGTGCTTCTTCGGTTCCGGCCAGCATACTACCGACCATGACACAACTTGCACCTGCCACTAAGGCTTTGGCAATATCGCCGGAGAAACGAATACCACCGTCAGCGATCACAGGAATATCTCGACCTTCAAGGGCCTCTACTGCATCTGCTACTGCGGTTATTTGCGGTACTCCACAACCTGTCACAATACGAGTTGTACAAATTGAACCTGGGCCGATCCCAACTTTCACGGCATCAACACCGGCATCAGCAAGGGCTAAAGCCCCCTCAGCTGTGGCAACATTACCTGCAATAATTTGAATATCAGGAAATGCCTTACGGGTTGCAGCTACGCGGTCTAAAACGCCTTGAGAATGACCATGGGAGGTGTCTATTAATAAAACATCTACTCCAGCTTCAACTAAGGCTTGAATACGTTCTTCTGTTCCAGGACCGACACCGACAGCTGCGCCAACACGCAAACGACCTAATTCATCTTTACAAGCATTAGGTTTATTTTCGGCTTTCTGGAAATCTTTAACCGTTATCATGCCTTTGAGTTTGAACGCATCATCGACCACTAGAATTTTTTCAACGCGGTGTTCATGCATCAGTTCTAGCACTTCGTCAGAGGCTGCGCCTTCGGGCACGGTAACCAATCGTTCTTTGGGCGTCATCACGCTAGACACAGGTTGATCGAGTTTATTTTCAAAACGCAAATCACGGCCAGTTACAATTCCGATTAGATTATTATCATCATCAACGACAGGAAAACCTGAGAAACCATGATATTTACTAAGGGCATTGATCTCGCCCAAGGTGGCTTGAGAACTTACGGTTACGGGATCCGATACCACTCCACTTTCGTATTTTTTAACAGCACGAACGTGATTAGCTTGTTCTTCAATAGCCATATTTTTATGGATGAATCCCATTCCGCCTTCTTGTGCAAGGGCAATAGCTAACCGTGCCTCAGAAACAGTATCCATGGCGGCAGAGATTAATGGGATATTCAATGATACACTGCGGGTTAATCTGGTGCGCAGATCGGCAGTGTGAGGTAACACAGTGGAGTGCCCAGGAACTAAGAGTACATCATCAAAAGTCAGGGCTTCTTTAGCAATCCTCAACATGCAATTACACCTATATTTAGCGGGTTTTAATTGCGGCGTGATTGTAGCGGTTTTGCGTTATCAGGTAAACTGAATTTGTAGTAAAATTTCAAAAGTTTTTGGTGTTAATCAATTTACCGTATACATTTATTTGCATTATTCTCCATTTTGCTAAAAATATTGCCTTTTAACGTTCCTTTGAAGGCCAACATTTTTGGAGGAATTAGGGGGAAACAGTTCAATATTCAAGGAATTTATGCCAAACCAATCTAACTCTTCAAAAAATATATTTACTGTTAGCCAATTAAATCGACTCGCCCGTTCGGTGTTGGAGTCAGAAATTGGTCAAATTTGGTTATCTGCAGAGATTTCTAATTTTGTCGCGGCTGCTTCTGGGCATTGGTATTTTACCCTCAAGGATGCCCGCGCCCAAGTTAAAGCGGCCATGTTTCGTGGTGCAAACTCTCGTATAAAAGTGCGTCCCAAAGAAGGTGACAAGATATTAGT
The DNA here is from genome assembly GCF_018860635.1 of Aliiglaciecola lipolytica. Lineage (GTDB taxonomy): Bacteria > Pseudomonadota > Gammaproteobacteria > Enterobacterales > Alteromonadaceae > Aliiglaciecola > Aliiglaciecola lipolytica_A. Next base: position 201,313 of record NZ_JAHKPT010000021.1, on the reverse strand, counting down.
TCGTGCGTCAGTGGGTCTTTACGAAGCCCGTGGTGATTATCAAATTGTTGTCGATTTCATGGAACCAGAAGGTGAGGGTCAATTAAAACAGCAATTTGAAATGTTAAAAATCAAACTCGCTGAAGAAGGGCTATTCGCCACATCACACAAAAAATCACTGCCTGAGACAATTCAGCGAGTGGGCGTAATTACATCAGCAACCGGTGCCGCATTGCACGACATTTTAACGGTATTAAAACGCAGAAACCCACTCATTTCTGTCATTGTGTACCCATCTCAAGTACAAGGCGAATTAGCTCCTATGCAGCTTTGCCAAGCAATAGATAAAGCGGTACAACGAAATGAAGTAGACGTTCTTATTATTGGTCGAGGCGGCGGTTCTCTTGAGGATTTATGGTGCTTTAACGATGAAAGCCTAGCTAGAAAGATATTTTCCTGTGTCATTCCAACCATCAGCGCTGTTGGCCATGAAGTTGACGTCACCATTGCTGATTTTGTGGCAGATGTGCGCGCCCCTACTCCTTCTGCAGCTGCTGAGTTAGTCAGTTCAGATATTTTAGAAGTGCTACAAAGCTTACAAAATTTAAAGTCGCGATTACACCGCAGCATGATCGGTCAAACTCAATTTCATAAACACAGATCGCAAATTTCTAGCCAACAATTAAAGACGCTCCACCCGGAAAATCGAATCAAACAACAAAGCCAACATTTGGATCAAATGCAGATGTTGTTAGAGCATAGATTTAAGCGCAAATTCCAAGACAGTGCGAATAAAGTGCAACGGATAACACAGCGACTACATAATCGCTCGCCAATCAATAGGCTAGAAAGATTAATGGAAAATAATAAAATTCTGATTAATCAACTGAATAAATCGACAACAAACTTTATAGTCAGTAAACAACTTCAGCTTGCCAAGGCCTCTGAATTACTGGATAGCGTAAGCCCGCTTTCGACCCTGTCCCGTGGCTATAGCATTACCTACAAAGGCAGTGAAATCATTAAAAACAGTAGTCAGTTAAAACAAGATGATGAGATAACCACCCGATTTCATGATGGCTCGGTCAATAGCTTAGTAACGGGGAAATAAAGTGTAACAGCTGGCAGTTTGTAGCAACTGCCAGTGTCCACTAGGTTAGCTCTAGTTAGGGCTTTTTATGATGGGTCATTAAACGCTTGCGTTTACGCTGTTGTGATAACGTAAGCTTGTTGGTCTTGCCTTCGAATGGGTTAGCCCCTTCTTTAAACTCGACTCGTATTGGCGTTCCCATAGTTTGTAATGACTTACGATAGTAGTTCATCATATAACGCTTATAAGCTGAAGGTAAGTCTTCTACTTGGTTTCCATGAATAATGATGACCGGCGGATTATATCCTCCAGCATGAGCATATTTCATTTTAACTCTTCGACCACGTACCATCGGCGGTTGATGGTCTTCTTGAGCCATTTCCATGATTCGAGTGAGCATGGAGGTGTTGATTCGTTTAGTAGCAGAAGCATACGCTTCTTGCACAGATTCAAACAAATGCCCTACTCCGGTTCCATGCAATGCCGAGATAAAGTGAATTCTAGCGAAATCAACAAAACCTAAGCGACGGTCTAGCTCTCGTTTAATATCTTCTTTGATATCTTTTGATAAACCGTCCCATTTATTAACAGCTATGACCAAAGAGCGTCCGGCATTAAGAACAAAACCGAGTAAACTCAAATCTTGATCCGCTATACCTTCTCTAGCGTCAATGCATAACAAAACAACATTCGCTTCTTCAATGGCTTGTAAGGTTTTAATGATGGAGAATTTTTCTACGGCATCAGATACTTTTTTACGTTTACGAACACCGGCCGTATCAATCAATACGTATTCACGTCCGTCTCGTTCCATTGGAATAAAGATACTGTCTCGGGTAGTGCCTGGCATATCGAACACAACAACGCGTTCTTCACCTAAAATACGGTTGGTTAAGGTCGACTTCCCAACATTGGGTTTGCCCACAATCGCCAACTTAATCGGCAAGCTCTGTAAACGTAGCAACTCTGCTTCAGCATTTTCACCGTCATCGTTACGCACAACTTCGGGTATGTGCATATCTGGATAAAGCTTTTCAATTGGCTTTAATGACTTTTCTAACAGTTGTGTCACCCCACGACCGTGAGCAGCAGCAACCTGTGAAATTTCGCCTAAGCCTAGCGAGTAAAACTCTGCGGTTTCACTGTCACCGTCGATACCATCCACTTTATTAGCAACCACATAAACGGTTTTTTCTTGTTTGCGCAAATGATTAGCTATACCGATATCAGCAGGGGTTAAACCCGCTCTAGCATCCACTAAAAATAGCACCACATGGGCTTCATCAATGGCTAACAACGATTGTTCTGCCATCTCTGCATCGATTCCCTGTTCGTCCCCGCTGATACCGCCGGTATCTACCACAATAAACTGTAAGCCTTCATATTTGGCTTGACCATATTTACGGTCACGAGTTAACCCGGGATAATCGGCAACCAATGCATCTCGACTATTTGTAAGCCGATTAAAAAGAGTAGATTTTCCTACATTAGGACGACCCACGAGAGCGATGACAGGTAACATATTATCTTTCCAATAAAATAGTTACGGCTCAAGTATCTAAATTAGATAGTTGAGCCGTGATTAGTTCGTACTTAGGCTATGAAGTTCACTTTCTATCTAGCAAGGTAATCCATGCGAGTTAATATCAGTGAACTTACACAATCGATGATTCCAAATCAACAAAAGTTGATTAGATTACAGGTACAGCTATAGCGATTAATTCACCATCTCTAGTCTGAGTGTATATCTTATCGCCAAACGCAACTGGCGCTACATAAATCCCTTCATCTTCATCGTCGCCACCTACATCCATACGTGACACAATTGTTCCATCGGTTTTATCTAACCAATGCAAGAATCCATACTTATCACCCACGACCAAATAATTACCAATAGACTCAGGAGAGGTTAAGTTACGTTTTTTAAGTCCACCTTGACTCCACAACTCAACGCCGTTACGACGGTCAATGCTATATATGTTGCTATTCTTATCAGTAACAAACAAGCTATTGCCATCAATCCCCAAACGTCTGTAAGAGTTATATTCACGCTTCCAAATAATTCGACCACTGCGTAATTCAACAGCAGCTAAGGTCCCATCAAATGAAATGACATAGACATTAGGGCCGACTACTAGAGGTTGACTATCAATATCAACTATACGTTCCAGTTCAGTTGCACCAGAGGGCGCAGAAATGGTTTGTTCCCAAGCAGTTTGGCCGCTGCCTAGAATATTGACGACTAATTTGCCTGTAGCGGTACCCACTAGCGCACCACCGTTAACAGCTACAGGAGCAGAGATTCCCCGTAAACTAAGTGCGGGAACGTCAGACTCGAACATCCATAATTGTTCGCCGGTGTTCGCATCCAATGCAAACAAGGTGCCTGAACCTGTATTTACCAATACGACATTTTCGTCCACTGCCGGAGAAGCAATAATTTCCCCGCGTACTTTAGTAACCCATTTGGTTTCGCCGGTATTGGCATCTAAAGCGAACACTTCGCCATTCTCAGAACCCAAATATACAGTTTCATATATAACGGTTAAGCCGCCAGAAATTTTCGCTGTAATACCATCAGACCACAAATTAGTAATAAAACTGTACCAATTTTCATTAGGATATTCGGCGAAATCACGTTTCCAGACTTGCTTACCTGATTCGAGTTCATAAGCTGCGACTATACCTTGACGACTGGCCGCAAACACTTTGTCGTAAGCAACAGCAGGACGTAATCTTGAATAGAATTTATCAATTCCACCGGTTAAATCGTGTGACCATAACTGAGTAGCAGTAAACTTCGACTCTATTGGTTTTAGGGTGCGGATTTCAATTTCTTCGTCGTCCATAAACCAGCCAGAAATAGTTGAACAACCTGCTAGTGTCATTACACTTATAAATGTAACCACCTTAATCCAACTTAAACCCATACTGATATTACCCATTGATAACAACCGCTAAGTTGTCCAACTTCATTTTCACTAGCTGATTATTAGCGTTAGCGTCTAACGATGCACTATATGCTTCTTTAGCAGCGTCAAATTTAGATTGATTAACGTAAATATCACCCTTAATCTCATCTACTTGCGCAACGAATGCAGGTTGAGTAACTAAATCTAAACTAGCCATGGCTTGGTCAAATTGACTTAGCGAATTTTGTACTCTTGCCAAACGCAAATTAGCGACGCTTTTAATTGCTTCATCATCGGCGTTATTTGCCACATATTTCAGATGACTCGCGGCTTTTTCTAAATCGCCCTCTTCAACTGACAATTTAGCCAATTGTAATGCTGTTAGTATAGAGTAGCCGCCTTTGTTACCTGCAACAAATGCTTCCGCTTTTTGCGTATTTTCAGATGTCAAAGTGGCACTTAACTGCTCATACGAACGCGAAGCTGCTTCTTTTTCAGCAATTTGCGTATCGTTGTAATATCTCCAACCGTACAAACCACCTACACCTAAAATAACGCCAACTGCAATTGCCAAGCCATTCTCACGCCAAAAACGTTTAATCGCTTCTACTTGTTGTTCTTCTGTTGCAAATTCTTCCATTTGATTTTCCTCGTACAACCGATAATACGTTATTGTACTTTATCTTATATTTTAAAATATTGAGCTAAAACTGTGCCCAGTTCATCACTGGAAATGGTTACCTGCGGAATGTCTTCACGGAGGTATTTAACCACAACTTTATTTTCATTCATTTCGTTTTCACCAATCACAATAACGATTGGTGCACCGCTTTTATCTGCGCGTTTCATCTGCTTTTTTAAGTTTCCGCCGCCACAATGCAACTGAACTCGAAGCTGTGGAGAAGAATCTCTCAATTGCTCAGACAATTTCATGGCGTAAAGTTCCGTAGAATCTCCAAGGGCAGTCACATAAATATCAACGGGGTCAGGTACATCTGAAGTTAATCCTAAAGTTTGTAACATCAGAACGAGTCGTTCAATCCCCATTGCAAAGCCTACAGCTGTGCTAGGTTTACCACCCAATTGTTCTACCAAACCATCGTATCGGCCGCCAGCACACACTGTGCCTTGCGAGCCAAGACTTTCAGTTACCCACTCAAAAACCGTACGATTATAATAATCTAAACCACGAACCAAGCGTGGATTAATCCGGTATTGAATGCCCATATCAGTTAATTTCGAACACAAAGATTCAAAATGGGTTTTGGATTCATCATCCAAATAATCTAACAAGGTTGGCGCATCTTTAATAGCTGCCTGCACATCTGGATTTTTACTGTCCAAAACTCGCAGTGGATTGGATTCCAACCGGCGTAAACTATCTTCATCCAGTTGTGATTTTCGTGCGCTTAAATATTCGACCAAGGCATCGCGATAGTTCGCTCGTGCTTGGTTCGAACCTAACGAATTTATTTCCAGGGTTACATGCTCACTGATGCCGAACACTTTCCATAAACGCGCGCTGAGCATAATCACTTCAACATCGATATCGGGTCCATCTAGACCGAAGGTCTCTACACCAAATTGATGAAATTGCCGATAACGTCCTTTTTGTGGACGTTCATGGCGAAACATGGGACCCATGTACCAAATACGTTGTTGTTGATTATAAATAAGACCGTGTTGATTGCCTGCACGAACACAACTTGCAGTATTTTCAGGTCGAAGGGTTAAGCTATCACCATTGCGATCTTCAAAGGTGTACATCTCTTTTTCAACGATATCAGTCACTTCACCGATAGAGCGTTTAAATAAGTCAGTACTCTCTACAATAGGGGTGCGCAATTCTTGGTAGCCATAAGAGCCAACCACACTGCGGATCTTATCCTCTACCCATTGCCAAACACCTGAATCAGCGGGTAAGCAATCATTCATCCCGCGAACTGCTTGAATTTGTTTTGTCACTAAATACGTACTCTGAAATTCGTTTCTGTATTGGCTCTCAATTTGCCAATACCCTAATAAAAAAGCCCCGTATTATAGGGGCTTTGATAGTGGTGTTACAAGTGCTAAAAAATTTTATCCCACCTGCTTTACATCAATCTTTCGCTTCACGTCCAGTTGTGATGCTTTGGCTCTAATGCGTTTTTCGAGTTGATCAACTAAATCATCGTTCGACAAACGCTCTTTTTGACGCTTCCCATCTAAATAAAAACCACTCATATTGCGAGCACCGGTAAGTCCTAGGTCTGAAACTTCCGCTTCACCTGGCCCATTCACCACACAGCCAATAATAGAGACGTCCATAGGCGTTAAAATATCTTCGACCCGTTGTTCTAGCGCATTTACCGTAGCAATCACATCGAATTCTTGACGAGAGCAGCTTGGACAAGCAATAAAGTTTATCCCTCTAGAACGTATCCGTAGCGACTTCAATATATCGAAACCAACTTTTATTTCTTCAATGGGATCAGCTGCCAGTGAAATCCGAATTGTGTCACCAATACCTTCTGCTAATAACATTCCCAAACCAACAGAACTCTTCACCGCACCTGAGCGGAAACCGCCAGCTTCAGTGATACCCAAATGCAAAGGTTGGTCAATTTTTTTAGCTAGTTCACGATAAGCACCAACCGCCAAAAATACATCAGATGCTTTAACACTGACTTTAAATTGGTCAAAATTCAACTTGTCTAAAATATCCACATGACGCATGGCTGATTCGACCAAAGCTTCAGGCGTAGGTTCGCCATATTTTTCTTGTAGTTCTTTTTCCAAAGAACCACCGTTCACACCAATTCGAATTGGAATATTGTTATCTTTAGCGCAATCAACAACAGAACGTACACGATCCATACTACCGATATTCCCGGGATTGATTCGCAAACAATCAACGCCATATTCAGCTACTTTCAAAGCAATTCGGTAGTCAAAATGGATGTCGGCAATAAGTGGCACTTTCACTTGCTGACGAATGAGTTTAAATGCCTCAGCAGCATCCATTGTTGGGACAGATACCCTGACAATTTCACCACCCACAGCAACGATACGATTAATTTGTGCCACAGTGGCATCAACATCAGTAGTGTGAGTATTTGTCATTGATTGCACAGCAATGGGAGCGCCATCACCAATAGGAACATTTCCAACATTAATACGGGTTGATTTACGACGTTTAATAGGAGATTCAGAAAACATATAAGTACCTTTAACTATGAAGCAAATGGCAGTGAAAATTTAGCTGACTTCCCAGCTTCAAATCGAGACATGTCTACCCGCACGCCGTCATAACTAATCTGCACCACATCTGGAGCCCCTAACGTTACTTCGAAAGGAGCAACACCTGAAACCGTCATTACTCGGCCTTGTTTTTTCACTCCATAGGCGATTGCTTCGCCCGTTGCATCGACAAGGTTCATCCAACAATTGTCTGAAAATTCAAACACCAACTCAATGTTATCAATTGCATTTTGCTGCTGTTCAAAAGTGCTTGGGATCTCAGGCTGTTCAGCATTTAGCGCATTGATAGACTCGTCGACACCAGACTCATTTTGTTCAGGAAGATTGGCACTATCCTGCGCGATTTGCGCGCTAATGATTAAATCATCTGCTGTAGGCTGTTCCGAAATAGCATTATCTTCAGAATCAGTTTGCATATTTAAACTCGCTGTTGAGTCGCTCGCATTTTGCGTTTCGAGCGCTTCAATAACTTGGCTTGTATCTGAGCCAGTGCTGTCAGGAGAGTCTTGCTGTAACCACCAGATGACTACTAATGCTAAAAGTGCCACTACTATGCCGTAAGTTATTAACATTAATCGGTCATCACTGGCTTGTTTAGCCACTCGCTTTGAAAAGCTTTGTAATTTTGCGGGCTCTTTTTCCACTTCAGTTTGAGAAGCAAATGCTTCAAGAATGATATCTTCTTTTACATTAACTTGTTTGGCATATAACTTTAGATACCCTTTGGTGAATGTCATTGAGATTTTAGGATCGTATTCATCCGACTCTATCGCTTCAATAATATTCACTTTGAGATGTAATTTATTAGCAATATCCGCTGATTTTAGCCCAGCTTTTTCTCGCGCCTCTTTTAAAATCGCACCAGGTCCTTTGACGTTTACTGGTTGTTCTAGTTGTTCTTCTGTCATTTCTGTTCTACCGCTTGGGGATCAATCACTATCAACTTTTTTCCTACATGTATAGACGAGGCATCTGCAAGATCATTCCAATCTATCAGGCTCTGTATTTTGACATTATACTTCAACGAAATGCGATATAAATTTTCGCCTTTCTGTACAACATGATATTGCTGCACTGTCTCTTTTTTAGCTTGTGATGCTATTTCTTGTGCTGACTCTAAATCCTTGCCTTGTTGAAGGTTTTCTTGAGCTTGCATATCGTCAACTGGATAATCATCAGCAGTCGATTGTTTATTTAGCTTTTGTTGCTCTTTAGTTTTGCTTGATTGGTTTGTTTGCGCATTTACCACCGGAGTTACGGTTTTATTCACCAGCGCTTCGCTTTGTTTGTCATTATTTGGCTGCAGATTCTGGGGTTGACCATTGTCAGCATTAAGCGGATCTGAAACAGGCGTTTGCGGTACTTGATTTTCTATCTTGTTGGTATTTGGTTTGAGCTTTTTAGAGACTTTTTGAGTGCTTACTAAATTAGCTAGATTTTGTCTATTTTGAATATATTTTAATGTATTAGGATGAGACGGGTACATACCGATTAACATGTCTCCATAGCCTTTTGCTACATCATTATTATTTAAAGCTTGCTCAATGATAATTGACATCCACAAGGTGTCAGGCGTAACTCTGGAGTTTTTCTCCAAACGTCGCAAATTTAGTTTTGCCTCTTCCCACTGTTGCTGTTGCATTTGCAACTCAACGAGTAATTTTAAGGCTTTGGCTCTGGACGGCTGATGATTCAACGAGCTTTGTAGATAAGTCAAAGCGTCCTCTATCTGTCCCTGACTTTGGCTGCATAAGGCTAAATTTTCATAGGTTTCTGCGGTCGAAATATAATTTGCGCTATTAACGGCTTTAAGGAAATACTCTTTTGCTTCAACGTATTGGCCATTTTCACATAAAAAAGCACCATAAGAATTAGCAATGTCGGGGTTTTTCGGATCGAAAGCCAAGGCTTTTTGGTAGGCTTCATCAGCGAGCGCTATTTCATCTACTTGCTGATAGTAATAGGCCATACTAAAGTGCGCATCAGCAAGGCGGGGAGCAAATTTTAGGGCCTTATCTAAATTAAATTTAGCCTGACTAAAATTGCCATTTTTTAAATAAGTTAAGCCCAATGAAATTCTATTTTTAGCCGCTGCTATGGGATCGAAGTCATCACTCGCTTTAAAACCTTCAGGTAAAGGCTCGCTCACACAAGCGGAGAGAAATATCATTGCGATAATCAAAAAACTACGCATATAACTCACTTACGTTAGGGATTATTTAGATTGACCTATGCTAACTGCTTGTTGGGTACTAATCCAATTAGTTGGCAATTTTTACTGAAATTTGTTCGCCTTTCTGCTGTTTTTTCAGCATACGTTTAGTGCGATCCACCACGTCACCAACTAATTGCCCACACGCAGCATCAATATCATCACCGCGCGTTCTTCGCACCACTACTGTTATGCCGTAATCCATAAGCACTTTAGCAAAGCGATCAATTCGAGAATTACTTGAACACGTATAGGGTGATCCAGGATAAGGATTGAAAGGTATCAGGTTAATTTTACAAGGTGTCTCTTTAAGCACTTTAGCTAAAAGGTGCGCCTGATCAGTACTGTCGTTAATGCCGTTTAACATTACATACTCTACAGTTACTTTCCCCTGATTCGCATTAGACTTAGCCAAGTAGCGTCTAACACCAGCTAAAAACTCTTCAATCGGGTATTTTTTGTTAACCGGTACTATTTCATCTCGCAAATCATTGGTCGGAGCGTGCAAAGAAATTGCCAGCGCCACATCAATCATATCGCCAAGTTTATCCAGCGCTGGCACTACACCGGAGGTACTTAATGTCACTCTGCGTTTGGACAAACCAAAACCAAGATCATCCAGCATGATTTCCATCGCTGGCACCACATGTTTCAAATTCAACAATGGTTCGCCCATGCCCATCATAACAACATTGGTAATAGGTCGTTTCGCGGTGTCTTTTGATAAACCAATAGTGATTGCTACTCGCCATACCTGTCCAATAATCTCAGATACAGTCAAATTACGGTTGAAACCTTGTTGCGCGGTAGAGCAAAACGTACATTCTAATGCGCAGCCTACTTGCGAAGATACGCATAGGGTTGCGCGATCGCCATCTGGTATCCAAACAGTTTCGACTTCTTGCCCACCATCTAATTTCAACGCAAACTTGATAGTCCCATCAGTCGCATTTTGTTGATAAGCAATTTCTGGTGCACGAATTTCACAACGCTCAATTAATTTAGCGCGCAATGACTTATTGAAGTTAGTCATTTTTTCGAAGTCTGTTTCACCTTGCTGATAAATCCATTTCATCATTTGATCGGCACGAAATGGTTTTTCGCCCATAGACGCAAAGAACTCTCGCATCCCTTGGCGATTAAAATCTAACAAATTGGTTTTAGCCACTTGATGGACTACAGACATAAAACAAACAACCTCAATTAAAACTAAACGAATTGTACAATTTATAAGCTAACTTTACTACGACAAAAGGGGAGCAAAGCTCCCCTTTTGAATAAAGCTATTTGCTTATCGTGTGCGTGGGCAGATTTCTTCGTCAGAGAAGAAGTAAGCAATCTCACGAGCAGCAGATTCTGTAGCATCAGAACCGTGTACTGCGTTTTCATCAATAGAAGCAGCGTAATCAGCACGAAGAGTACCGGCTAATGCTTCTGCAGGGTTAGTAGCCCCCATGATTTCACGATGACGTAAAACAGCGTTCTCGCCTTCTAAAACCTGAACCATAACTGGGCCAGATGTCATGAAAGAAACTAGAGCACCAAAGAAAGGACGCTCACTGTGTTCTGCGTAAAATCCTTCTGCTTGTTCTTTGCTTAAATGCAACATTTTAGAAGCAACGATGCGCAAACCCGCTGACTCGAAACGATTATAGATCGCACCGATAACATTTTTTGCTACGGCGTCTGGTTTGATGATTGAAAAAGTACGTTCTAAGGCCATTGACAGGTCTCCGATTACATAAAAAAGTATTAGATAAAATTTCCGCGCGGATTATATGCAACTTTGCCCTCAATGACTAATTTATCTGACAAATTGGCTAAATATTTTTATTTAAGCTGTAACAAAAGATCAACAGTGCTGAAAGAAACACCAATAATCCCACTCGAATTTGCCATTAAAAGTCAGCTAAACGATTAATCGTCACAATTACTTCATACAAATGTAGCAAATATTTAATTTCCAACTCTTAATGTAACCGGCTGATTTCAATCACATATCGATAACGGAACAATAATGAAAGATCAGCTAAAAAAATTAAAATTAGGTCTAGTTGCCCTAGCAGTGGTAACTGCATTAGGTGGATGTACTCTTGATGGTGACGATGGTCAAGATGGCGCAACAGGTGCACAAGGTATCGCAGGGACAGATGGCACTGACGGTACAAATGGAGTTGATGGTCAGAGTTTACCTCGCGAGTTAGCGATTGAAGTGGTTGGCAGATTCTCTGCAGGTGGCGTCGAGATATACGGTAAAAGTGCCGCCGAAATTGTCCAGTTCCATGCAACATCACAATCTGCATTTGCGATTAATGCCGCTCTAAACCAAGTAGAGGTTATTTCCTTAAGCAATATACCAACGGCTGCAGTTGGCAATCCAATAATAGATACTAGCTTGACTTCACAAGCGTTCACTTTCCCAAGTAGTGTTAGCGTAAAAGATGCAGACGGTATTGATCAAACCGTGGCACTAGGTGTGGCTAATTCAATTGCTATAAACGGCGATTTGCTGGCCCTTGCTGTAGAGGGAGAAACGAAAACAGATAATGGCGCAGTATTGTTCTATTCATTAGATGCCTTAGGTCAAGGAACCTTCTTAAAAGCAGTTCTAACCGGTGCTCTACCCGACATGGTAACGTTCAGTGAAGATGGCAGTTTGGCCCTGATTGCCAATGAAGGTGAGCCTGATAGCGATTACGATGTTGACCCAGAAGGTAGTATTTCCGTTGTATCGATAACAGACATGGTTCCGGCCGATTTAGCTCAAACCATAAACTTGACTACCGACATGGTGTTCTCCAACGATACTTTAGATGACGAAGATTATGATACAGATGAAGAGCGCAGAGCATTGCTCGCATCTACAGGTGTCAAATTTGCAGGACCAGATGGCACTAGCGTAGCGCAAGATTTAGAACCTGAGTATATTGCAATGAGTGCTGATGGTAAGAAGGCCTATGTTTCACTACAAGAAGCCAATGCCATTGGTATTATTGATTTGGATGATATGACTATTGAAGTTAAAGGCTTAGGTTTCAAAGATTGGGGAACGTATGAATTAGACTTCACTAATAAAGATGAAATCCCAAGCTTTAGCAATGTACCTGGCTTATTCGGAATGTATCAACCAGACACGATTGCCACATACCAATGGAATGGCGCGACTTTTATTTTATCGGCTAACGAAGGTGACTCCAAAGATTGGGACGCATATAGCGAAGAAGTTCGTGTCGAAGATATCATTGACCCAGATGAGCTGAATATGCAGCTTTCTGATGAGTTACAAGCAATCTACGACGTTAGTGGTGCTGATGATGGTTTAGGCCGCCTCAAAGTAACCACTGCGTTAGGTGATGCGGACCAAGACGGCGTGTATGAAGCACTTTATGCTTACGGTTCTCGCTCTTTCTCAATTTGGGATCAAAGCATTAATCAAGTCTTTGACTCCGGTGATGACTTCGAAAAGATATCCGCTGCAATCTTAGGTAACGATTTCAACAGCGCGCACACCGAAAATAAAGGTGATAACCGTTCTGATGATAAAGGCGGCGAGCCTGAGGCTATTGCAGTTGGCGAAATTAATGGTCGTACCTACGCGTTTATCGGTTTAGAGCGTTCCGGTGATTTGTTCACATATGATGTCACAAACCCTTTTAATGTTGCGTTTGTTGCGCACAACAACAACCGCAATTTCGATACCGACTTCGAATTAGATGACGATTTAGAAAATCCGTGTGATGAAAATGAAGGGATGGATTGTGCAGAAGTGGCTGACTCAGGTGACCTAGGTCCAGAAAGTATCAAGTTCGTATCTGCAGGACAAAGCCCTAACGGCAATGCCCTACTCATTATCGGTAACGAAGTAAGTGGTACGGTGACGATTTATCAGGTTACTGAAATCGAATAGTTCTCAATAGATAGAGCAATACCCATAAAAAACCCCGGATTTACCGGGATGATTGAAACAAATTAGAGCCGCTATGTTGAAGTTACATAGCGGCTTTTAACTTTTTCTGAACATGTATAAACGAAAAAACACCGACCATTACGATCAGTGTTTTCAGTAAACGTGAATGGAAAAGTTTAGCTTACTTTCTAAATTTACGAGAAGCTAATCCCATTAAGCCTAAAGCTAAAATGGCTAGCGTTGTTGGCTCAGGGATATCATTTGGCTGTTCTTGCGTCACTTCGTTCAAATAAACAGCACCATCAAAGCTACCCAGTCCAGTCAAATGTGTAGTTCGAGCAAAGTTGTTTGCAATGTCATACGAATAAAGATTTCCACTAAAATCAATATCCCAATAGAGGTTTTTATCTGCATCGAAAGTAAACCCACTATCATTAACAAAAGCGCCATTATGAATTAAGCTTTGAGAACCATTTGTTCTATCTATCGAATATATATCACCGGCTCCATCATTCATCCCAACCAAATCATCTGTTACGTGATTATATGTCAAGCCACCAATACCAATGCCCATTGCAGCATTAATAGTTGTTGCCGAGCCATTACTCGTATTTAGTGAAAACAAACCTGAACCGTTTGAAAATTGAGTACCAAACAAAGTATTGGTAGTAGTATCAAAAGCAATTGCAAATAAATCGCTTATGCCGTGACTTCCAATTAATGTCGCAGCACCAGAAGTTTGATTGACAGTGTATAGATTATTGTTGTTTCTTCCACCTACCATATAAACTGTATCACTTGAAAAGTCGTAAGCCATACCACCAAAAAAAACATTTGTTCCTAATGCACCGATGGTTGATACTACAAAACTATCAGTATCAATACTAACCAACGTATCGTTTGCATTATCTACGGTCAGTATCACCCCAGCATTAACCAACCCGCTAACTGCCAAAGCTGAACCAGCAACTAAACCTTTCAAAAATCTATTATTCATTTGAGCTTTCCTATTTACTACCGATTTATTGAGCTTGGAAGGTATCCATTCAAGTGAAAAACAAACACCTGTCGAAACTTAAGCAAAAAGAATGCCGATTTAAATTAAATATTTAAAACAATAACTTAGATAAAGTATAAGGTTACATCTTTACAACCACGTAAAATAAATTGACACTGACAAAGGTACTTTATAATTGACTAAACTATGTTACGCGCACCTATAAGATAGACACCTAATCAATCTGTACTTCGTACAGAAAAATTCTCTAGCCACATAGATCGTTTCCATTCAGCTGCACTTGATTGTAGAGGAGAGTTATGGCCTAAGAAATCACGGTTAATTTAGAGTAAAAAAAGAGCCACTATTAAAAAATAGTAGCTCTAAGTTAATTCAACAGTCCGGGCTTTTTACAGGCCCAGCCTAACCCAAAAGGCTAGTGTCCTTCGCTTACTTGATTGACGGTGTATTTAGGAATTTCTACGACTAAATCTTCATCTTGAATAATCGCCTGACAGCCGAGGCGGGATTCTGGTTCGAGTCCCCAGGCTTTGTCTAACATGTCTTCTTCAAGCTCATCAGCTTCGCCTAAAGAGTCACTACCTTCGCGAATAAGCACGTGACAGGTAGTACAGGCACATACTTTCTCGCATGCATGTTCAATTCCGATACCATTTTTCAATGCTAAATCTAACACTGAAGTACCCTGCTCTCCTTCCAAAACTGCGCCATCTGGACACAACTCTGCGTGGGGTAAAAATATAATCTGTGGCATTATCGCGCTCCTTAAAACCTAAATTTCGTTAACTGAGTGGCCGGTAAGTGCCTGATTGATTGATTTATCCATTCGTCTTGCAGCAAATGCTTGGCTAATGTTGTCGACTTTTTCGATCGCCTGTTTAATGGCATCTATATCTTCGCTTTGAGCCAGCTTTAACATGGTAGACATAGCATCATCAATAGCCGCTTTTTCTTCCGCGCTGAGCAGCTCATCACCGTCTTTTTGAAGTGCACTATTCAACGTCTCTGCTACTCGTGTGGCTTCCACTTGTTGCTCTTTAAGCATTCTAGCTTGCATATCCTCTTTAGCATATTGCATTGAGGCTTTGAGCATGTCGGCCACTTCTTCGTCTTTGAGACCATAAGAAGGTTTAACCTGAATCTCGGCTTTCACACCAGTGGACTTTTCCATAGCGGTGACATTTAGTAGACCATCCGCATCAACCTGAAAAGTGACACGAATATGTGCCGCCCCAGCCGTCATTGGTGGAATACCTGTTAAATTGAATTTAGCTAACGAGCGACAATCTTTAACCAGCTCTCGCTCCCCTTGCAGCACATGCACCATCATCGCGGTTTGACCGTCTTTGAAGGTGGTAAATTCTTGCGCCTTGGCCACAGGGATAGTGGTATTTCGCGCGACAATTTTTTCGGTCAACCCACCCATGGTTTCAATTCCCAAGGATAAGGGCAATACGTCCAGTAGCAACATTTCACTGTCAGGTTTGTTGCCGGCTAATATATCAGCTTGAATGGCCGCACCTATGGCAACCACTTTGTCTGGATCGATGGAGGTTAATGGCGTTTTACCAAAAAATTCTCCCACCTTATGTCGAACCGAAGGCACTCGAGTAGAGCCCCCCACCATCACGACTTGCAGTACTTCATCGATTCCAATTTCTGCATCTTTGACAGCTCGTCTACACGCCCGTAAAGATTTTTTAATTAGTGGTTCAATCAACGACTCGAAAGTCATACAGCTAATCACCACTTGATGTGTTTCGCCGTTGTCATCTTTGAACTCAATGTCCACCGCAGAATCGTTACTGAGTGCTTCTTTAGCTTGTTTAGCGTCATCAAGTAAACGACGTCTTAAACCTTTAGAGATTTTGCCCGTTAAATTTGCTTTTTCACAAATATGTTCAAATAACAACTGGTCAAAATCATCTCCACCTAGCGCGGTATCCCCACCGGTAGCTAATACTTCAAATACACCTTTTGACAAACGCAAAATGGAAATATCAAAGGTGCCACCACCTAGATCATAAATAGCTATGACACCTTCTTGTCCAGAATCTAAACCGTAAGCTATTGCCGCTGCAGTGGGTTCATTCAACAGACGTAAAACGTGTAATCCGGCCAATTGCGCCGCATCCTTTGTGCCTTGGCGTTGAGCATCATCAAAATAGGCTGGTACAGTAACCACAGCCCCAGTGAGCTCATCTCCTAAGGAGTCTTCAGCACGGGCTTTTAGATTGCTCAAGATCTCAGCTGAAACTTGGATGGGGTTAACCACAGCACCTGGTACTTGAATGGAGATTTGCCCATCATTTGAGACAAATTCATAAGGTAAGTTCGGGTACTGACTCTGGATATCTTCCAGACTTCTTCCCATCAAACGTTTGATTGATACTATCGTGTTGGCCGGATCTAAATTTGCCGATTGTTTTGCCTGCTCACCGACAACAATTCCGTCGTTAGCATACTGAACAACTGAAGGTAAAATATGTTGACCAAGGTGGTCTGGCAATGTTTCGGGAGATCCACTTCGTACTGTAGCGACTAAAGAGTTGGTAGTACCTAGATCAATGCCAACGGCTAGTTTACGTTGATGTGGTGCAGCCGTCTGACCCGGCTCAGCAATTTGCAGTAATGCCATAATTGGTTCTAACTCGCTTTTTAATTTTAGTGAATCGCAGTCGCGCTAATCGTCAAACAATGCATCTTCTTTCAGTTCAATTTCTTTATGTAACTTATTCAAAAACTTCAATTTTCTGACTTCAGCTGCAGCTAGATTATTTGCTTCTTCGGTTTGTTTTTCGAGTAATTCTTGCAACGCTTCAAAGTGTTGTTTTGTATGTATCGCGACATCTTCATCCAGTGTTGTTAGAACCTGCTCAGGTTCCGCAGCACTCTCTATCTCGGATAACTGTTCTCGCCATTCCATTTGCTGCATTAAAAAGACCGGATCTTGCATTGTCTGCGTTTCATGTTGCAGCGAAATACCTCTTAGCTCCAACATATGTTCAGCGCGAGAAAGCGGATTTTTGAGAATTTGATAGCCGTCATTAATCTGTGCGTTTTTTTGCACAGCCATGAGTTTTTCTTGACCACCAGCGTTAGAAAATTTATCTGGATGGGTCACTTTAGCCAGCGATTGATAAACATTGGCCAATTTGGCGTTATCTATCTGATATGTTTCTGGAAGCCCAAAAAGCGCGAAGAAGTTCATAACTTTGTTTTTCTTTCAATCAAATGAATAGTACAACAGTTGCCAACAAAAGCTTTAAACATTAAAGCTTTCGCCGCAACCACACTCGCCGTTCGCATTCGGGTTATTGAATAAAAATCCTTCATTTAACCCTTCTTTAGCGAAGTCTAGTTCTGTACCGTCAAGATAAACCAAGCTTTTCGCGTCAATGATAATTTTTACACCATTGTCTTCAAATACTTCATCATCAGCGTTTAGTTCGTCGACAAACTCCAAAACATAAGCTAAACCGGAACAACCAGTAGTTTTCACGCCAAGGCGTAAACCTACTCCTTTTCCACGGCCTTCTAGAAATGTTCTAGCCCGCTTTGCAGCGGCGTCTGACACTTTAATTCCCAAAACTGGCTCCTATCACTTTCTTTATTAAGCTTTAGAATGCTTAGACTTGTAATCTTCCACAGCGGCTTTGATTGCATCTTCCGCTAAAATTGAACAGTGGATTTTTACAGGTGGCAATGCAAGCTCTTCAGCGATGTCTGTATTTTTAATTGTTACAGCTTCATCAAGCGTCTTACCCTTAACCCACTCTGTTACCAACGAACTTGATGCGATGGCAGATCCGCAACCATATGTTTTAAATTTGGCGTCTTCGATTAAACCGTTTTCACCAACTTTAAGTTGTAGTTTCATCACATCACCACAAGCAGGCGCTCCTACCATTCCAGTGGCGATAGTTGGGTCGTTTTTATCAAATCCACCAACGTTGCGTGGATTTTCGTAATGATCGATTACTTTTTCACTGTAAGCCATGTTACTTACCTCTTAAATTACGATTTCTCGCGTTAATTCCAATTTGATCGATTCACCTATTAGTGGTGAACCCATTCAACTTTAGTCAGATCTACACCGTCTTTAAACATATCCCAAAGCGGTGACATTTCACGTAGTTTGTCGATTGCATTTTGCACCACACTAACAACATGATCGATTTCTTCTTCAGTGGTAAATCTACCAATACTGAATCGAATCGAGCTGTGAGCTAATTCATCATTTAGTCCTAAAGCTCTGAGCACATAAGACGGCTCCAAACTTGCTGAAGTACAAGCTGAACCTGAAGATACTGCCATGTCTTTGAGTGCCATAATTAATGACTCACCTTCAACATAGGCAAAACTCACATTTAAGTTACCTGTTATACGCTGATCAAGATCGCCATTTAGATAGACTTCTTCGATGTCTTTTAGGCCATTCCAGAGACGGTCGCGAAGTTTTAAAATTCGCGCATTTTCTTCAGCCATTTCTTCTTTAGCAATACGGAACGCTTCACCCATACCAACGATTTGGTGAGTTGCCAACGTGCCTGAACGCATGCCTCTTTCATGTCCGCCACCGTGCATTTGGGCTTCAATTCTTACCCGCGGCTTACGACGAACATACAGGGCACCTATGCCTTTTGGACCATATATTTTGTGCGCAGAGAAAGACATTAAATCGACTTTCAAGGCCTGTAAATCTATTTCAATTTTACCGGCACTTTGCGCCGCATCAACATGAAACAAGGTTTTGTTGTCTCTACAAATTTCACCAATTTGTTGAATATCCTGAATCACACCGATTTCATTATTTACGTGCATGATACTAACGAGCACAGTATCTGGACGTAAATTCGTTTTAAATTCTTCTAAATCCAATAAACCGTTTGGTTTTGGATCCATATAAGTTACTTCAAACCCTTCTCGCTCTAATTGACGACAAGTATCAAGTACCGCTTTATGTTCAGTTTTCAGGGTAATAATGTGCTTACCTTTCTTACTATAAAAGTGAGCAGCCCCCTTAATTGCTAAATTATTGGACTCTGTTGCACCCGAAGTAAACACGATTTCTCGTGGATCAGCATTTACCAAATCAGCAATTTGATTTCTGGCAAGGTCAATGGCTTCTTCAGCGATCCATCCAAATTTATGGGAACGAGAAGCCGGATTACCGAAATTGCCTTCTAGGGTTAAACATTCCATCATTTTTTGGGCTACACGGGGATCAACCGGAGTGGTTGCCGAATAATCCAAATAGATAGGTAAATTAATATTGCTCATTTTAGGCTCCACTTATAGTTGCAAGCTAATTTCAATTTCATTTGCAACAACAGTATTAAGTTGTTTAGTTCTGTCTTGTCTTCCTGCTACAGTTTTTACGTCTTGTTTGGCCATTAGTTCACCTAACGTAATATTGTTCAGGAATTGACTAATTCGTTCACTCAAATCATGCCAGAGGCTATGAGTAAGACATCTCTCTCCACCTTGGCAATCAGAATTGCCTTGGCATCGTGTTGCATCGACTGACTCGTCTACCGCACGTATAACTTCGCCTACTGCGATTTCTTCAGGTACACGGCCTAACTTATAACCGCCACCTGGACCACGAACACTCTGTACAAGATTTTCTTTTCTTAAACGTGAGAACAATTGTTCTAAATAAGACAATGAAATTTCCTGACGCTCCGAAATATCGGCTAACGAGACCGGCCCTCTACGGGAATGTAATGCAACGTCTAGCATTGCAGTTACAGCATATCGGCCTTTGGAAGTAAGTTTCATAGAAAATACCAGTTAACAAGATACCATGAATTCTCACATACCCGACTAATTTAGTCAAGTATTAGACCTAGTAAATTAGTCAAGTATTACCAAGGAGTTGTAATTGTCAGATTGATGGGTCAAACGCGTCTTTGGCTTTTTGATAATCATCAACAAGATCAGAGTCTTGGAAGTTATCCAAATTAATAGAAGGCAAAGAATCTCCGCACACTTTCCCGCCCATTTTATTAATTTCTTTACACATTTCTTCCACTTTAGTGTCAATCAAATGTACATGATCTAACATTACACCAATGGCGTTCGCTACCGGATCGGGATTATCTGGGGCTACTGCATAGGCATCAAAACCGTATTTGCGCGCGATTTTATCACGCCGCTGATGTTTATCCTGATCTTTTTGCTGTTTTTGAACGACTATTCTGCCCGGAATACCAATAACAGTGGCATTTTCGGGTACATCCTTAACCACGACAGAATTTGATCCAACTTTTGCACCTTTATGCATAGTGATAGGACCAAGCACTTTGGCTCCAGCGCCAACGACTACATTGTCTTCTAAAGTAGGATGACGCTTGCCACCGTTCCAACTTGTGCCGCCTAGAGTCACACCGTGATAAAGTGTCACATCGTTACCAATCTCAGCCGTTTCTCCAATCACTACGCCCATGCCATGATCGATAAAAAAACGTCGACCTAGTGTTGCACCTGGGTGTATTTCAATACCGGTCATCCAACGTGAAAAGGTGGAAATGCTGCGGGCAAGCCAGAGCCAATTAGATTTCCAAAGTTTATGAGCAACACGATGTAACCAAATAGCATGCAAACCTGGATAATTAGTCAGTACCTCAAAAGTAGTACGAGCAGCAGGATCTCGATGAAATACACTTTGGATATCTTCTTTTATTCGCTCAAACATATTATTACTTTGGAAAATCCTAATCTTTGGCTTTAATCGACTTATCCACTGACGCCAAAATACCTCTTAATATATTCAGTTCTTGGGTTTCAGGACGGGCGCGATTGAATAGACGTCTTAATTTGGTCATCACCATACCGGGATGTTGCGGAATGATGAAATTCGTTTTTGATAGGGTTTGTTCCAAATGACTATAAAAACGCTCTAAATCATCGGCCAATGGGTATTCATTCGGCTCATCTTCGATACGTGATTTGTTTAAATAGGCCATCCTAATTTCGTAACACAAAGTTTGAACCGCGGCTGCTAAATTAAGTGAGCTGTACTCTGGATTCGCTGGTATACACACATGGAAATGACATTGCTGTAATTCTTCATTACTTAAACCATTGTTTTCACGTCCAAAGACCAAGGCTACTGGGTACTTTTCTACCTCACTAATCAATTTTTCTCCACACCCTCTTGGCTCAAGCATCGGCCATGACAATGTCCGTGAGCGGGCACTGGTTCCCACAACTAAACCGCAATCTTTCACCGCCTCTTCTAAGGTTGAGACAATTTTTGCATTTGCTAACACATCTCCCGCCCCCGCGGCGAGTGCGCTCGCTTTACCATCCGGCTTATCGATAGGGTCTACTAATACTAATTGACTCAAACCCATGGTTTTCATCGCTCTAGCGGTTGAACCAATGTTGCCTGTATGCGAGGTATTCACTAATACTACACGTACTTTTGCAAGCACAGAGCTGTCGAGATTAGAACCAGTATTTACAGAGTTAGACATAATTATTTTCTTTTGTTAATCACGATTTAATAAACGAACTGATTTAATAAACGCACTAAAGCAAGTTCTATACAGCCTATGATTTTAACACAATGACAGATTACTTTTTTGATAAGACTAACTCTTCAATAAGGCGAGCAGACCATCTGCCGCGCAAAACCTAAGGGCAGCGTCAGCTTGTTGGCGAACAACGGGTTTAGCATGATAAGCCACTCCCAGTGCCGCTTGCTTCATCATAACCAAATCATTGGCTCCATCTCCTAGAGCAATGGTTTGAGACGCATCGATTTGATAACGCTCAGCCAATAAATTGAGGGTGTCGGCTTTACTTTGTGCACCGATAATGTCACCTAGAACTTTTCCAGTCAGTTTACCCTCTACAATCTCTAGTTGATTGGAAATGGCATAATCTAAGCCTAAGCGTTCAGCAAGATAATCTGCAAAGAAGGTAAAACCGCCTGACGCTATCGCTAATTTCCAGTTCGCTTTTTTTAACTTTGCTAATAAACGACTGATCCCAGGGTTGATCGGAATAGCATCACGAACTTGTTTCAGAATTAACTCATCAGCTCCTTTTAAACACGCCACTCGGCTATTAAGGCTCTGAGCAAAATCAAGCTTACCTTGCATGGCTAATTCGGTTACTTCTGAGACCTGAGTCCCCACACCAGCCAATTTTGCGATTTCATCGATACACTCAATACCAATCACAGTGCTGTCCATATCCATGACTAATAACCCTGACTTTGCCAACGTAGGCCGCTGTTTTACAAGACTAATATCTACTTGGAAGCTAACCGCTGTAGATTCAATAACAGCCGCTAAGTCTGGTGAAGGTTTAATTTCAACTTCTGCTTCAAACGCGCAACCATTGCTTCCTTCATAACCAGGCTGAAATACCTGAATACTCAGCACATCTGCCAATGCCGTTTGAACCTGAAACAATTTTTCTAAATTCAAGCTTTCTGAAAATAGCACCAATTGCTGAGAACTTGCTTCACTGGTTTCAGCCAATTCAAATTGAAGCTCACATGGTAATGTGAAATTCACATTTTTATGATGAAGATTGGTCAGATACTTGGCAGATAGCCATTCTTCTTTTGATAATTTGGTCGATAGCACAATTAACCCACCGGAATATTATTTAGGACAGGGATTCTACCGAAATCAATAAGTGACGCAATAAGATATCCCTATGACATAGAACAATTAACAAGGTGCACTTAAATTCGTAAATAAAACAACAACTCATATTGGCAAACGTGACAAATTGTCTTATTGTCTTGGGCATGGATATAACAAAATTCGGATTGGCTGAATCAGCCCAAAAAGTCCCCAGTAATTACTCAATTTTTAAGCGAGTGGCAAATCTCACCTTACTGGTGGTGGCCGCTGCTATTTGCGTGAATATTTGGTTATTAAATACTGATCAATCACAAAATTGGCACAACAATCAATCTACCCAGTTAGGTCGCAGTTTAGCCAAGTTCACAGCGGATTTAATTGCGCCTCATTTGCAACAAAAGCAAAATGAACAAATTCTAAGTTACATAAACCTGCTATCCAAAGACAAACATGTCGCCGGTGTTTCAGTTTATAACCGCAATGGTGAGGTAGTTGAAAGCAACGAGCAAAATGCATCCGTATTGGCGAGCTTTTTACTCGAAGATGAGTTTCCTCTGGTATTTGTCGAAGAAGTTGTTTTAGATGACAACGTGCTGGGTTACGTGCGTTTATTACTCGATAAACAGCAAGTGATGCTATTTCACCGAGAATATCAAAACCAAATTTATAAACAGCTTTTAGTTTTGATGTTGCTTGCTGGTCTAGTTGGGCTGCTGATTACTAGGGCCTACTACAAATTACGCTTTCGCCATTATGAGAAAGTAGAGAAATCTAACCGAAAATAACAAAATGCTGTAACAGCAAACCCAAAGCTCTAATTCTTTTCGTCATTGAACGCAAAAAGTTCGCAGCTGTTAAGCGATGTTTGTTTGATGACCTGCTCTACCCCTACTCCTTTGATAGTGGCAATGTGCTGGGCTATTTCAGGCAAATACTCAGGACTATTGCGTTTCCCCTGCCGGCCGCAAATGGGCATATCAGGGGCATCAGTTTCCAACAAAACAGCGCTTAGCGGAATTTTTTTCAGTACCTCTCTAGTCTTACTCGCCCGAGGATAGGTTATGACGCCGCCAAATCCCAATTTGAATCCCAAGTCCAAGTAGCTTTGAGCTTCCTGATAACTGCCAGAAAACGCATGTATTGCACCACCTTGTTGGAATTTTTGCTGTTTTAAAGTGCGGATGATCGCATTATGAGAACGGCGGTGATGGATAATAGCCGGTAGCTTAAAGTGATTGGCGATATTGAGTTGTTCAGTGAAGAAGCTTTGTTGTTTTGTTTGATTTTGTTGGTCAGAGTCATGAAAATCAAGACCAATTTCCCCGACGGCGCGCACTTCTGGATGCTGTTCGATGAAAAGGTTAAGAGAATCGATATCGGCTTGGGCGCTTTGCTCAATAAAATAAGGATGTACACCCAACGCATACTCTAGCATTGATGTGTTGTTGCATAATTCAATAAGTGACTGCCAACGAGTCGCAAGCGTACCTGGGATAAGGATTTTATTTACACCAACTTGTAAACAACGGTTCAGAACCGCCATTCTGTCGACATCAAAGGCTTCAAAGTCTAAATGGCAGTGGCTATCAATCATTACCGCCAAAGCTCCTTTAAGGCATTAAACGTTGGATCTGCCAATCTCGACTATCAGTCTCTGAAGTACTATTAGAGTTGTCTAAGGTATAAACAAACCGATTATGTAAACGGTGTTCTCCGCCCTGCCAGAATTCGATTTCATGAGGAACAACTCGATAACCGCCCCAAAATTTAGGTACTGGAATTTCTCCAGCCGAAAATTTCTTTTTCACTTCATCAAATTTACTCATTAGCATTTGACGAGTAGAGATAGGTTGGCTTTGTTTTGATGCCCAGGCTGCAAGTTGACTTTCTTTTGGTCTAGAGAAAAAGTACTTTGCCACCTCAGCAGTGGAAAGAGGTTGTGCAACGCCGCAAATTTTGACTTGTCGTTCCATAAAATACCAAGGGAAATGCAGCGATATTTTTGAATTGTTGGCCAATTCAGTTGCTTTTCGACTCCCCAGGTTGGTATAAAAAACAAAACCTCTGTCATCCACATCTTTTAGCAACACAATACGTTGCGATGGCTGACCATCTGCGGAAACCGTTGCAACTGTCATTGCCGTTGGATCCGGAGTGCCGGAATCAATTACCAGCTTGAGCCAATGGTTAAACTGAGTTATAGGGTTTGAATCGAGATCTTCTTGACGTAACTCACCAAGATTATAATCTCTTCTGAGACCATGAATATCCGCCATCTCATTCACCTTTTCAAATTAGTTTACGAATCAAAAGACCGCAGTCTTTAGTAATTATTATCCCCGTAACCTAGACTTCTGAGCGCTCGCTCGTCATCCGCCCAGCCAGACTTAACTTTGACCCAAAGCTCTAAAAATACTTTGTTATCGAATAGGTTTTCCATATCTTTTCGCGCTTCAGCTCCAATGGTTTTCAGGCGTTGTCCGCCCTTACCTATCACCATACGCTTTTGGGTTTCACGTTCGACTAGAATCAATCCATTAATACGATAAACACCATTATCGGCCAGCAAAAACTGCTCTATTTCTACGGTCACAGAATAAGGTAATTCGTCACCAGTAAAGCGCATTAATTTTTCACGAACGATTTCTGCGGCCATAAATCGACTCGACCGGTCGGTAATGTAATCCTCAGGAAAATAAAATTCGCTTTCTGGTAAGGTTTCATGAACCATTTCTCGAAGCTCTTCTACATTGCGTCCTAGCTTAGCTGAAACTGGCATAATTTTTTCAAAGTTATGTTGTTCCTGAAGCCATTGCATATGTGTCATCAATTGGGTTTTATCTTTTACGTTGTCACTTTTATTTATTAACAACCAACAAGGTAATCCTGACTGTTTGACCTTACTCAATACCATTTGGTCATCTTCAGTCCACTTCGTACCTTCGACTAAAAACAAAACTAGACCAACTTCAGCCAATGAACTTGATGCTGCACGGTTCATCAACCTGTTTATTGCGCGTTTTTCTTCGACATGCAAGCCTGGAGTATCAACAAAAATAGCTTGATGCTGAGCTTCAGTATCTATTCCCATAATGCGGTGGCGTGTTGTTTGCGGCTTACGAGAAGTAATACTGACTTTTTGTCCTAACAGCTTATTCAGCAGCGTAGACTTACCCACATTGGGACGGCCAACAATGGCAACCATGCCACAATATGTTTTTGCTTGTATCACTTTAATTTCTCCAAAACCTGTTTAGCTGCCTGTTGTTCCGCTTTCCTACGAGAACTGCCACGACCGGATACCTTTTCAGATAGACCTTCTACCGTACAGCTAACCACAAAAATTTGGTCATGATCTTTACCTAGTACTTCGGTTACTTCGTATTCCGGCAAGGGCAACTTCCGGCCTTGGAGAAACTCCTGAAGCTGTGTTTTATTGTCTTTGGGATGAGCACTTGGATCTAAATCATTAAAACGAGAGCTGAACCAATTCAAAATTAATCGTTTGCAGCAATCTAATCCTGACTCCAAATAAATTGCACCAATGATTGCTTCGACTGCATCGGCTAGTATTGAACTGCGGCGATAACCACCACTTTTTAGCTCTCCAGAACCAAGCAGCAAAATATCTCCTAGCTCAAACTCTCTACCCACTTCAGCTAAAGTTTCACCTTTCACTAAGGTCGCTCTCATTCTGGTGAGTTTGCCCTCCGGTTGAAGAGGGAAACGTTTGAATAGTTCTTCGGCCACGACTAGACCTAATACGGCATCACCTAGGTATTCCAAACGTTCGTTGTGGACATTCTTGTAACTACGATGAGTTAACGCCAAGGTTAGGTTATCAGCATCTAAAAATTGGTAGCCGATACGATCATAGAGTTTTTGATATGAAGGGTTTAGCGACATTTATTCAATGCCACCCACACGCTCAAAACGCACACCGGTAGGAATCCATGTTGGTAAAAAGTCCTCTGGGGCACGTTCAAATTCAAAACTAATCCAAATGGCGACCGCTTTACCAACTAAATGGTCATCTGAAACGAATCCCCAAAAGCGGCCATCTTCGCTGTTGTCGCGGTTATCACCCATAACAAAATAATTTCCTTCAGGGACAACCCACTCACCTATTTTGGTGCCACGTTGCTCATAATATCGACTGATATCATCAAGCCTTCTCGGAAAGATTAAGATCTCATGATTAACATCACCTAGTTGCTCACTTAGCTTATTAATCTGATAACCTTGATAGTTGTACTGCCCTAAAAAGTCTCTTTCCACTTTGTACTCAGGCAAACAATTTTCACCTGTAGGACATGCAGGTTTGATATAAAGATCTTTTGAGGAATAACTGATGGTATCACCAGGTAATCCCACTACTCGCTTAATGTAATCCAATTTAGGGTTTTCTGGATATTTGAAAACAACCACATCACCGCGTTCAGGTTCCCCAGTTTCAATAAATTTAGTACGTGTAACAGGGTCTTTCAATCCGTAGGAAAACTTTTCCACTAAAATGAAATCCCCGACTAATAATGTTGGCATCATTGAACCAGAAGGGATCTGGAAAGGTTCATACAAGAATGAGCGTAAAATGAGTACGAAGGCAATTACCGGAAAAATTTGCTGAGCGGTATCTACGATATAAGGAATCGGTAGCTCAGCGCCTTCAGGCAATGGATTACCGTCATTCGCTGCAACCACTTTTTGCCGACGTTTTGGTGCAAACACCTTTGCATCTATCAACCAAATTAAGCCTGATGCAACTGTTAAAAAAACTAGAAAGAGTGAAAAGTAATTTGCCATTTATTTTCCTACCTTGAGTACGGCTAAAAATGCATCCTGCGGTAACTCTACATTACCCACTTGCTTCATACGTTTTTTACCTTCTTTTTGCTTCTGTAAAAGCTTTTTCTTACGACTCACATCACCACCGTAACACTTGGCTATAACGTTTTTACGAAGTTGTTTTATTGTGCTGCGGGCAATCACGTGATTACCTATGGCCGCTTGAATCGCGATATCAAACATTTGTCTGGGGATCAGCTCTTGTAATTTTTCAACTAAATCACGACCTCGACCTTGAGCATTATCTTTATGGGTAATGACCGCTAAAGCGTCAACTCGCTCACCATTAATTAAAATATCTAAACGTACCATATCGGCAGCGCTAAACTTAACAAAGTTATAATCTAGCGATGCAAATCCACGGCTGGTTGATTTCAAACGGTCGAAGAAGTCCATAACGACTTCGGCCATGGGCAATTCGTAAATAACCGCAACCTGTTTGCCGTGGTACGTCATATTGGTTTGCACGCCACGCTTTTCGATACATAGGGTAATAACGTTGCCCAAATAATCTTGCGGCACCAAAATATGCGCTTCAACAATCGGTTCGCGAATTTGTGCAATGTCGTTAAGAGGTGGCAATTTAGAAGGATTATCTACCTTGAGTAACTCGCCTTTGGTGGTTTCAACTTCATACACCACCGTTGGCGCTGTGGTAATCAAGTCTAGATCGTATTCTCTTTCTAAACGTTCTTGAATGATCTCCATGTGCAGCATACCCAAGAATCCAATACGGAATCCAAAGCCCAGTGCAGATGAACTTTCAGGTTCATAAAACAATGACGCATCATTTAAGGTCAGTTTCGCCAAAGCATCGCGAAAATCTTCGTATTCATCTGAGCTAACTGGGAACAAACCAGCATATACTTGTGGTTTAATTTTTTGGAAACCAGGTAGTGCCTTCTCAGCAGGATTTTTAGCTAAGGTAATTGTATCGCCAACAGGTGCACCTTGAATATCTTTAATACCCGCAATGATGTAACCCACTTCACCGGTTTTAAGCTCGCCTGTCTTGGTTTGTTTAGGGGTGAATATACCCACATTGTCAACTTGATGTACCGCACCATTTGACATGATTTGTATTTTGTCTTTAGCGGTTAGCTTGCCTTCCATTACCCGCACTAAAGACACAACACCTTGATAGTTATCGAACCAAGAATCGACAATAAGCGCTTTTAGTGGTGCGTCAGGGTCACCTTCAGGAGGAGGAACTTGACGAACAATCACCTCCAGAACATCTTCAATCCCAACCCCAGTTTTGGCAGAGCAGCGCACTGCATCGATAGCATCAATTCCTACGATATCTTCTATTTCTTCGGCAACGCGATCAGGCTCAGCTTGAGGAAGATCAATTTTATTTAGAATAGGAACCACTTCCATATCTAAATCGATGGCGGTATAACAGTTTGCTAATGTCTGCGCTTCAACACCTTGCCCCGCATCTACAACTAATAGCGCGCCTTCACATGCTGCTAATGAACGAGATACTTCATAGGTAAAATCAACATGTCCTGGCGTATCGATGAAATTTAACTGGTAAGTTTCACCATCTTTAGCAGTGTAATTTAAGGTCACACTTTGGGCTTTTATCGTAATACCCCGTTCCCGCTCAATGTCCATAGAATCCAAGACTTGCTCAGACATCTCACGTTGGGTCAAACCGCCACAATGCTGAATAAGTCGATCCGAAAGGGTCGATTTACCATGGTCAATATGGGCTATTATGGAAAAGTTACGAATGTGCTTATGTTGCATAGTTTAAGACTGTTACCTACAGCTAGCGTTCCTACCTCTTAGTAAATGAGTAGGAACTAGTAAAAAAATATTTGGCGGGGATTTTACAGTGTTCTGGTGCACATTGCGATAATGTTCTGACGAATACCCGAACAATTGATTTTAATGCATAGCGATAAAGGGATTTTTAGTAAAGTATATAGGTCAAGAATGATTCGACGCTAACATCTTTTGCACTGCACATCGGTTTAATTAAGCCGCTCTTTTTTAACCCATTGGATCACTTTGGGTTAGTGATTGTTGGGGTGTCTTGAGCCGGTAAAATAGCCAATAATTTAGGTTGGAACCTATTCGTATTTGGCTGATTTGCATATTGTTTAAGATATTTAAAAGTGATAAATGTGGTAATAAAAGCAGCTCCTACAACCCAAAGCTCATGCTTTAAGTCAATTAATGGCAACAAATATTGAGCGCCAATTGCGGTAGCAATCATCACCACTAGAGGCAATAAATAAATTAATGCAGAAGCGGTCAAAAGTTGATTTTCCGCCACCCCAAGTTTTACTCTTTGCCCTACCTTCGCCGCTTGATGGCACCTGAGGATGAGTTGTTCTTTCTTCGGTGTAAAAACTTTGGCAACAACACCAGTACCGCAGTTATCTTGAGCCTGACAACCGCCACATGTTGACTTTACTTCAGTTTCAACCCAAATATGATCTTTATCTACTGCAGTAATAACGCCAATTTCTTCAATCACTTTATTGCACCTGTGTTACCGAAGTAGCAATAGAATTAGCTGTACTGGCTGGAATTTTGCCAATCACCGTAACCAAAACAGCTCCCTGTTTTCTTGAATAATAAATATCTGAACCAAAGCGTGCAACGATATCACTTTCCGCTGAAGAAGCCGTTGCTTGTTGCATATAAACTGAAATATCAACTAAGCCATCACTTAACATTAAATATTCTAGCAAACCTGAATTATCAGGAAGCTGACGAACAGTATGTTTTATTTGTTGCATACCAACGGGAATAAACTCAACTTGCCAATGTTGCTCTGTAGCTTCGACTGGCGCCAGCTCGATTACAGCAGGCATAGTTGCTGTTTCTAATTTGGCGAAATAAGGATCTGGTTGTTCAGTAACGCTTAACGCTGTAACTTGAATTTGTTCAACTTTTTGACCATTCAAATCAACCACGTTGATTTTTAACGGTAAACCCGTTTGTTGATCTAACCACAGATTATAGCCAAAACGGCTTTTATCTTTGCTTATCATACGAATTTGTTGCGCTGCTTTACCGGAAATTCGACTTTTTCCGATGATCACAAAGTCATAAGAACTTAATAAAGATTTCGGATCTGTTAACAGCACATTCGGCATAGGTCCAATGATATACCCTGAAGCTAAGCTATAAGGTGTGCGGTGAGACTCGAAATAACTGACCTTTTCACCAACCCGAACAACTTCGCGGCCCGGCCCATTCAACTGATCTAACTGCTCCATCTCAATGCCATCTTGGTTAACACCATGACGCCACAGATAAGGTTGCGGATCCGCACCAGGTTTAGACAAAACATAAGAAGCAGTGTAATTAAGATTTGCTTTAGCATCTGCCATTTTATCTAGCCACATTAAAACGTTTGGATCTTGAATTAATCCAACTTGTGCACTAGCCAGTTTGACACAACTAAAAAATAGAAAAGCAGCCCAAAGATAGTTGGGCTGCAGAAAGTATTTATTCAGGAAGTTTCTCACGTTCTTGGTTTACTTCTGGTTGATTAGCTTCAGTTTTAACTTCATCTACCAAAGCACTTTCGTCTTGCAGATAACGTTGGCTATCTTTGAGCAAGACTTGCTCCATGTGGTCGTTGATAAACGCGTTAATACGACGTTGGTGGTCACGAACACTTACCGCTGGTGTAACCTGCGTTTGTTCCAAGCTTACCGGAGATAATCCCCCTTGTATGCCAGGGTATGACGCTGGTGCAGGATTAAAAATCTGTTGATCTTCTTGATTAAGCTGCTGCACACCGACAACCACTGCAACGGCAACAGAAGCTGCTATTGCTAATTGCCCGCCGGAACGAACTAGTGGGACCACATTGCTGATAACCGGTAAATCACGCCAAGTACGTTTAGGCGCTAAAATAGCAGGTTCAGACTCCAACGCAGCGGCAATAGATGCGCTTATGTCAAAATCCGCGCTTATTGGCATTTCTTTACGCATAGATTGACGAATAATGTGATAACGCTGCCATTTGGCACCCATTTCATCATCATTGAGGATATTCGAGACAAAGTTATCATCTTGACTCTCACCGTCAATAAATGCCGACAAATTTTCATGCTTATGCGTCATAAAAGGTTCCTGAATTAACGCTTCATTCTTCAACATTTTTTTACAAATGTCATTTATTTATCTTTCTAAGAGCGGGTTTAAGACTTTATCTATCGCCTCTCGCGCTCTAAAAATTCTTGATCGAACTGTTCCAACTGGGCAGTCCATCACATTGGCTATGTCTTCATAGCTCAACCCTTCCAACTCACGTAATGTTATAGCCATGCGTAAATCTTCGGGCAATTTATCCAGTGTATCAAATAACACTTTTTCAAGTTCTTCTGACATCAGACTGCGTTCAGGGGAGTTTTGTTCCTTTAACGCATCACTTCCGTCGTAATAATCTGCTTCTTCTGCATCCACATCACTGGCAGGGGGTTTTCTTCCCTGCGAAACTAAATAATTCTTTGCACTGTTAACCGCAATTCTGTAAAGCCAAGTGTAAAATGCACTTTCGCCCCGAAAGTTAGGTAAAGCTCTATAAGCTTTAATAAACGCTTCTTGGGTCACATCAGCTACATCACCTGAATTTTTGACATAACGTGAAACCAAATGCGCGACTTTGTGTTGGTACTTAGTGACCAACAAACCAAACGCATTTTTATCTCCGCGCTGCACTTTTTCAACAATCTGTTGATCCGTTATCTGCTCGCTCATTCGAGCCATCACTCCTTATACAAATACTACCACGGCTCCTGCAAGCACAAATATAGACTGTGCGTTTTGCGAAAAGTTCGATTTAAATTAAATTATTACAAACTTTCTATTCAAAGGCTTATTTTCACAAGCTGTCAATTCTGATAGGGTCTGCAAATTAATTCCAATTGGCTATTGTACTATATGAGCTCTACTGTTGAACATCGTTGTGACGTTTTGATTATTGGAAGTGGCGCGGCAGGCCTTTCTTTAGCATTAAAGTTAGCTGACAAATATAATGTAATAGTACTAAGTAAAAGTACATTATCAGAGGGTTCTACTCGGTATGCACAAGGCGGTATAGCCGCTGTATTTGATGAACAAGACTCTATCGAATCCCATGTAAAAGATACCCTTGAAGCGGGGGCTGGGCTGTGTGAAGAGGACGCTGTTCGTTTTACCGCTAAGCAAGCTAAACAGTGTATGCAGTGGTTAATTAATTACGGTGTTCCCTTCGATCAGGAAAAAGATGAACAAGGAAACGCCCGTTATCATTTAACCAGAGAAGGCGGACATAGCCACCGTCGAATTTTACATGCAGCCGATGCAACAGGCTTCGCAGTGCAAACTTCATTGCAAGAAGCCGTTATGCAGCATCCCAACATTCATCTGTTTGAACGTTACAATGCTATCGATTTAGTCCGTCATGAAGGCGCTCCCAATCAATGTTTGGGCGCATATGTATGGAACCGTAAAAAAGAACATGTTGAATTTATCCGCAGTCGTTTTACGGCGCTAGCAACAGGCGGTGCCAGTAAGGTCTACCAATATACATCGAATCCTGATGTTTCCAGCGGTGACGGTATCGCAATGGCTTGGCGTGCAGGTTGTTCTGTGGCAAATATGGAATTCAATCAATTTCATCCAACCTGTTTGTTCCACCCTGAAGCCAAAAACTTCCTCATTACCGAAGCGCTAAGAGGAGAAGGTGCATTTTTATGTCATGCAGATGGCAGCAAATTTATGCATAAATTTGATCCCAGAGGCGATTTAGCACCTCGAGATATTGTCGCACGGGCGATAGATTTCGAAATGAAACGCCTAGGAAAGGACTGCATGTATTTAGACATCAGTCATAAATCCGCAGATTTCATTGTGAAACATTTTCCCAATATTTATCGAAAGTGTCGTTCTTTAGGTATAGACATTACGCGCCACCCTATTCCTGTCGTACCAGCAGCCCATTATAGTTGTGGTGGTGTAAAAACCGATTTTAATGCAAAGACAGATTTAGATAACTTATATGCCATAGGTGAAGTCGCCTACACGGGTTTGCATGGTGCGAACCGCATGGCCAGTAATTCGCTACTGGAATGCGTTGTCTTTGCGCATGCCGCCGCCAATGATATTTTATCCAAAGCAGATATGCCGGTTTTCGAACAATCGATTCCAGCTTGGGATGAAAGTCAAGTGGGCAACTCAGATGAGGAAGTAGTGATTCAACATAACTGGCATGAGCTGCGTCTATTTATGTGGGATTACGTTGGTATAGTGCGCACCAATAAACGATTAGAACGAGCGCTTCGTAGAATAGAATTGTTGCAACAAGAAATTCATGATTATTATGCTAACTTCCGAGTGAGCAATAATTTACTGGAGTTGCGAAACCTAGTCACAGTGGCAGAACTCATCGTTCGCTGTGCCATGAGTCGCAAAGAAAGTCGCGGACTGCATTATAACCTTGATTACCCAGATACGTTGGAAAAGGCCGAAGTAACCGTTCTTGCAGGCCGAAGCAGCACACCATCTCGACGACTGGACTCTTAACCGGTCGTACTATTGATTAATAA
The DNA here is from genome assembly GCF_018860635.1 of Aliiglaciecola lipolytica. Taxonomy (GTDB): domain Bacteria; phylum Pseudomonadota; class Gammaproteobacteria; order Enterobacterales; family Alteromonadaceae; genus Aliiglaciecola; species Aliiglaciecola lipolytica_A. The sequence goes on along the minus strand of NZ_JAHKPT010000021.1, from coordinate 166,941 downwards.
TAGGAAGGTTACCGGCCTATTATTAATCTCTCTGCATTTTCGCTAAAACGTCATTTGTCCTTGCAAATAACACACCTTAGCGTCATCACTGGTCAGCGAGAATTGAGTAACAGCAGTGTCGTCGTCTGATTTCCACAAAGATACATCAGATGGCAAAAACAATGGCTTTATAAAGTTAACTGCAACGCTGAACTCATCGCCAATATGTTCTTGAAACTCTGAAATACTCCTCGCCTTGCTCCACATTCCGTGAGCAATGGCCGACTTAAAACCAAATAATTTGGCGCTGGTTTGACTCAAGTGTATTGGATTAAAATCGCCAGAAACTTTACCATACTTGCGGCCAACAGCAGAATCACAATGCCATTGATTAACAAGTAATGAGCCGCTTTGTAGCTGGTAAGGTCGAGAATGGGATTTTCCACTGAAGGATTTTTTATCAACCGCTAATAGCTCACTCTCTGAGTGCCATATTAGTTGCTGTTGCTGATAAAATTTAGATTCTATTTTGAAGCTAATGCCTTTTATATGTCGTTCAAAGCTAACTATGTTACTTTCAAGTTCCACATCCATTGAAAGATCTAGCGCAGTAAGAACGTCGATCTTATTGCTTAAGTGGACAATGCCCAAAAGCGCAAAAGGAAATCGGTCATCAAGCATTAACTGCATATGTTGTTTGAAGGCATACAAATGTAAAAAGCAAGGATGTAATGGGGTTGATTGCGTCTCTTGCCACTGCACGACTTTGTGGTAAGCCTGTATTTTCGATTCATCTACCCTACCGAGCTTCTGACGAACGCCCAGTTCTACATTCGGTAAAAGTGCAGAATCGAACACCAAGGGTTGGCTTCTTTTTAGCCCCGCTTTTAGGAAATCCAACATATTTAATTAATCACTCTTCAAACACATTAACTGTCCAATGATTGTTGCTGGCAGCGCAGAACAATGCGACATAGTCGTCTGAAATCATGCTCAGAAACTTGGTCTTTGGCTAACCACATAAACATTGGCGGTTTATTAAGTATACTTTTTTGAAAGTGCAAGCAGATAAAAGCACCGCAAATTTTACTTTTTTGGCTGATTCGATAGCATCCTGAGGAAGCGCCTTGCAACCAATTCACTTCGCCAACAGAACTCAGACTCATGACGCTTATCGAAGCTTCGCCTTGGGTTTTGAATATCCAGCGAATGCCGAATAACAATGTAACAAGCGTTGCGATAGTTTGTAGCATGATTTGCGCAGGAATCACCGAGGCTTTCCAGAACCAAAAGGTTAACATCAAAAAGCTTATCCAACTGATTTGCAGGCAAATCATTAGACGGCTCTTTGCAATGCTAATTCTATACTTTGACACGACTCAAGATATGTTCAACCATTTGCGCAAGTTCGGGATCTTCGCACTCTTGATGCCCCATGAACCATGCAAATAAATCAGGATCATCACTGGTCAATAAACGTTCAAACACCAATTGTTGAGATTCATCTAAATCGTCAAAGGCTTCCTCAACAAACGGCATAAAAAGGACGTCAAGTTCAAGCATGCCTCGTCGACATGCCCACTTCAATCTAGACACTCTTTTTTTATCAAACATCCTGGCTCCAGGTAATAACATTAAACAAAATGGGATAGCTATTTTACTCAACTGAGTCTTGCATAATTAGCTTACGGCAATTGTATTCTGATTATCGTAAAAAATCTCAGACAAATTAACGATAGACTTGCATCTGAGTCGCAAAACCCCATTATAGTGGACAAGATAGATAGATTAACAAGGTATTAGCAAATATGCAGTCTAGTTTTTCAACACCTGATAGTTTTTGTGGTGAACTAAGTAACTTGGGAATAATTTCCGTTGAAGGTGAAGAGGCAGTGAGTTATCTGCAAGGAAAAGTCACTAACGACATGGAATCGTTAACTGAAGATCAGAGCCAACTTGGTTGTCACTGTGATTTCAAAGGTAAAACGTGGAATATTTTTCATGCCCTAAAAACGACTAATGGAGTCGATTTACTGTGTCACCGCGAAAGTATCCCAGCGTCCTTGGCAGAACTCAAAAAATACGGCGTATTTTCAAAGGTAGAGTTTAGCGACTCATCGAACCAATGGCATTATTTCGGTTTATCAGGTGCCCAGTCAGAACAGGCAATCGAAGCCCACTTTGGGGTGATCCCTGACAAACATTTGCAAGTTGTGTCCACACAACAAGGCAAAGTGATTCGATTTGATACGCCACACACTAGATATTTGGTTCTAGCGCACGATAAACTCGCGCAACAATTGACGAAAGAACTGACCACGTCAGAAATGGCAGAAAAGTATTGGGAAGCGGCAGATATACTCAGTGGTTTAGCAAATATTCAGGCTGCCACATCTGAACAATTCGTACCTCAAATGATGAATTTGCAAGCTCTCCAGGCAATTAGTTTTGACAAAGGCTGTTACATGGGCCAAGAAGTCGTTGCGCGAACAAAGTATTTGGGAAAAAACAAACGAGCAGCTTTTATCCTGAAGTCCGAGAATACCACTTCAGTACTTGCAGGCGACATTTTAGAGGCTAAAATGGGTGATAACTGGCGACGAAGTGGTACAGTATTACGCAGTGCTTCATTAGAACATGGAACTTGTGTCTTAGCTATTTTGCCAAATGATACAACTGCAGAGCAAATATTCAGGGCTAAAGACACCCCTGAGCAATTATTTACATTACAGCCTTTGCCCTACAATCTTGATTAAATTATCGGGTTTTACCGATCTAACAATATAGAGAATAACGTTATATGCTAATTTCAGAAAACGCCATTGTTACAATGCACTTTACCGTAAAAACCCAAGATGGTACCCAAATTGATTCATCGCGAGACGGAGAACCAATGGTTTATATGCAAGGTAGCCAATATCTTATCAAAGGGTTAGAAGACGCGTTAGAAGGCCGTCAACCAGGCGATAAATTTGCTCTAGATGTTGCCCCAGAGCTAGCATATGGCGAGCGTCATGACGAGCTAGTACAATTAGTACCTAAAACCATGTTTGACGGCATGGAAGTAGAAGTGGGTATGACCTTTAGGGCAACGACTGACGATGGAGAACAGTCTGTGATGGTGATTGATGAGACCGATGACGAAGTTGTTATTGATGGTAATCACCCTCTTGCTGGCGTTTCCCTCAATTTCGATGTGGAAATTTTAGAAGTAAGAGAAGCAACAGATGACGAAATTGCCCATGGACATCCGCATACCGAAGGTGGCTGTGGACATCACCACTAGTCATTTTCTGCGAAGTTAAATTAAGTGAAAATCAACTTAGTGGTTGGTTTTCCTTATCATCTTATTTAAACCGCCTCTTCATTTTCTTCGCCGGTGCGGATGCGAATCGCTCGTTCGATGCTAGACACAAAAATTTTACCATCTCCAATTTTTCCCGTTCGAGCCTTGTCCATGATGACTTCTATGGCGCGTTCAACCAATTCATCAGGTACTATCATTTCTATTTTATGCTTGGGCAAAAAACCAATGTGATATTCAGCCCCTCGATACAGTTCAGAATGCCCTTTTTGCCTACCAAACCCTTTAACTTCGGTCACTGTCATACCTGAAATCCCAATTCCAGAAAGTGCCTCTCGCACGTCTTCCATTTTAAAAGGTTTAATAATTGCTTCGATTTTTTTCATCAAATGTCCTTAGGATTCTGCAATAAGCAAACATGCTTGAAGGCAGGTGTATTGACAAGATTGCCAACACACCTAAATTTACATTTAATTTACATCAGGTTAATAAAATATGCTAACGGCATTTATGCAGGTCGAAATAAAACACTACCGTTTTTGAAAAACCAGTGCGGTTAAAGCTACACCGAGGAAACTAACATCTGGTGATTAATCATAAATAGTGGGAATAGGTACCCTTTTATGCTGGGTCTTAGTAAATATTTCTATTAGTTTTAGCTCCACATCTTCTGAAACCTCTTTGCCTTCTAAGAAGTCGTCAATTTGATCGTAAGTCATGCCTAAAGCCTGCTCATCTGCTTTTTGCGGTGCTAAGGTTTCAAGATCTGCAGTGGGTGCCTTATGTACAATCTTATCGGGTGCGCCTAGAAACGCAGCGATTTGTCTAACTTGGCGTTTGTTTAAACCAAATAGAGGAACTAAATCACAGGCTCCATCACCATACTTGGTGTAAAAACCAGTAATGTTTTCTGCAGAATGATCAGTGCCAAGCACTAGACCATCCATCATCCCAGCTATCTCATACTGCACGATCATGCGTGAACGCGCTTTAACATTTCCTTTTACAAAATCTTGTTTATGAGGATTATCAGGAAGCAGCCCAGCTTTGGCTAACGAACCACAGGTTTGTTCGTGAAGCGCATCTGCACCAGGTTGAATATTCACACTGACAGCATGGCTTGGCTGAATAAAATCAATACTAATTTGCGCATCTTCTTCGTCGGCTTGAACACTGTATGGGAGGCGCACTGCGACAAACTGATATCCACCATTAGATTGTTTATTCAATCCATCAACAGCTAATTGAGCTAAACGCCCTAACGTACAAGAATCAATCCCTCCACTAATCCCCAACACTAACGTTTTCATTCCAGAAAGCGTGAGTTGGTTCTGAATAAATGCGACTCGCTTCTCAATTTCTTTTTGAGGATCTATTTCAGGAAGTACATGCATTTCTTCTAAAATGGCTTTTTTGTGCATCTCAGTTCTCGTTTTTAAGGTTATTAGGCTGGATATGACGTTCAATTAGCGAACGCTTAAACATAATGAGGCTATAGATTTTGAATCTAATTTTTAATGCCTTTTTACAAATTAATTTTCTCAGATACTTTGATGTGTAATTGTATACCTAAAATAAGTTTAAATAAGTTATTGTATTCTCCAATAACTAAATTTTTTAATTCAGTAAATAAGCAAATAACATTTGGAGTATCTTTGAAAAGCGCAAACATCTCGTTGATGTCCAATACTTTACAAAAAGGCGTCACGCTTGTCGAATTAATGATAGGTTTGGCCATCGTTGCCATTGTTTTAACTATTGCCGTTCCTGCCGCCCAAGGCATCATTATCAAAAGCCGTATAGTATCAGAAGTCAATGAAATCAGCGGTGTTATTCAATTTGCGCGAGCTAACGCTGTGGATGAACAGCTTGCCACTATTATATGCCCCACCTCTGACTTTTCAACCTGTTCAAATAATTGGAATCAGGTAAAAATGGTGTTTGGTGATGAAGATGGCAATGGCTCAAGAGGTGATGACGAAGATATCTTGGTGGCGACTTCGCTGATATCAAACAACAATTATGTAACCGGCCCTGCTCAAGCGATTCTATTCAATCCTAATGGATCCGCGAACGCCTTAGCAACTATTCTTATTTGTCACAATAGTAAGGAGGCTACCTATGCCAGACAGCTTACAGTTACTCCTCAAGGCAGAGTGAAAATGAGTCAAGATGCAGATAAAAATGGCGTGCATGAAAGCATTAGCGGCGGAGCATTAAGTTGTAGCTAATGATAGTTAGCCAACATAATTAAAACTCAACTCACTATTCGATTTTGCTGATGGCTTTCAGTTTATTTTCAAATTGCTCTAAATGTTCGGCTTTCTCATAATCAAAGTGATATTGGTTATGAAAACCGAAACGCAAACTGACCAATGCGTCCTCCAGATAAACCGTGTAACCATCATGGTCAGTGTAGGCTTTGACCCCTTGAAAAAGGTAGCCATCTTTTACAGCTTCGCCTTTGTCACGAATTTTTTCGAACACATTTAAAATAAAACGGCTGTCTAATTCATTTTTCACATAAGCCTCCACAATCTGCTAGCACGAGTAAATCAGCGTTAAGTCGCAACAACACTATGTTAAATTGAGTTAAGGTTATCTGAAATTGTAACGTAAGCCGATGTAAGCCCCGTTTTGTTCAAAACCTTGTTCTCCACGGATATGTTCAACTTCGGTACGAAGTAACAGATTAACCCCGAGATAGAAATCGAAGCCAATTCCAATCTGTCCGGCCGCTACGCCCTCATCAAATTCACATAAGTTGTAACTTTCGCCTGTACCAATAGTAAATGGGGTTGCCGTACCAAATTCACAACCCTCCCCTTCGGTAAGGGTTTGGCCTTCAATATCAACGTTCAATATTCCTAACCGATAAAACAGTTCACCATAATTGCTACTGGCTTTTCCTAAAACTGAAATCCCTAAAGCATCAGCGTTAAGCCCAAAGTCAGCTGCATTTACGCCTTCAACTGTCGTGGGTAATTGTTCAATCATTGATTGTTTGGAAAGCTGATGATAGCCAAATTCTGCATACCATTTTTCAGCGAATTGGTAGCCCACCGCTAATTTATAACTAGTAGTGTTAGCGCTAGTTGATGCTAAGTTGGCTTTGGCGTAGCCCAGAGTCGTTACACCATACATATTGTCTGTAGCAACAGCATGACCGCTCATAATTAATGAAGTGGCAATAAAAAGACAACGAGAGTGTTTCACACATAATCCTTCAAATTGAGCTAAAAACACAGCAATGTTGTATGTCTATATTTAGCTGGAGTGGGAAAAAATCTAAACTAATTTTAAACCTCATATTAACCCAATTTTTCGAGGATGTGCTTTTTTTTCTCAAGCAAAATTAAAATCAATCAGAGTTTTAAAGCGACAAATAAATAAAGTAAAATTGGTATTTACTTACTGTATATTCTTATTCGGCAGATGTTTAACTGCTGCAAATATTAAGTGAAACTAAACCATCATTTGTAATTTCACTCAAGTAATTAAACTAAATCTTGATTGGTAAATTAACAGCGCATTTGCGCTTACACCGCAAGCATAGTTTAATTGGATGTTAATTGACTGGTCCATTCTATTGAAAATACACATAAATCCAATAAAAGGCTTGGTTATTATTGTTTGTATTTATTTATCGGGCTGTGCTTCAAATAAAGATTCTCAGTTGCACATTCGACATGTATTTGACAAACAAATAACCCCTTCGAGTGCAGGATTCGAATTTGTTATGACTTGGTTCTTGCCGCCAGCGGAGCTTTTTGGCAGCCAACAAAATAGCGTGTTTGCGAATATGGGTTTGCGATCGCGGAATTCACAAGTACCGCGACTTTCCCTAGATAACGAAACGCGACTAAGATTAGAAGACATTGCAATCCAGCGATTGGAAAACGAACTTGAATCTAATCGAATGTGCCCACATGGATATAAAATTGACCAAATTAAATGGCTCGAACGCTCTATTGGGTTTATTGGTAAGTGCCAATAACTCAATATCAAATCAATAGCTGTTACAGAGGAAACAAATATGGAAACCATTAAGACACGCGCTGCCGTAGCTTGGGAAGCTGGAAAACCACTTAGTATCGAAGAAGTCGATCTAATGCCGCCTCAAAAAGGTGAAGTGTTAGTCAAGATAGTGGCAACGGGCGTTTGTCATACCGATGCGTATACGCTATCTGGAGATGACCCTGAAGGGCTTTTCCCAGCGATTTTAGGCCACGAAGGGGCAGGAATTGTTGAAGCTGTAGGTGAAGGTGTGACTTTAGTCGAAGTGGGTGACCACGTGATTCCTTTGTATACGGCGGAGTGTGGAAAATGCAAATATTGTTTATCGGGTAAAACCAACTTATGCCAGGCTATTCGAGCCACTCAAGGCCAAGGTTTAATGCCTGATGGCAGCACCCGTTTTTCTAAAAATGGAAAGCCTATTTACCACTATATGGGCACATCCACTTTTGCCGAACATACTGTTGTACCAGAAATAGCCCTTGCGAAAATTCCCAAGGAAGCTCCTTTGGAAAAAGTGTGTTTGTTGGGATGCGGGGTCACCACAGGAATGGGCGCAGTTAGCAATGCAGCCAAAGTCCAAGAAGGCGACACTGTTGCAGTATTTGGCTTAGGCGGAATTGGCTTGTCAGTGCTAATAGGTGCCAGAATGGCCAAAGCAGGTCGCATTATCGCCATTGATATTAATGAAGACAAATTTGAAATCGCTAAACAACTGGGCGCGACCGATGTCATTAACCCAAAAGATTACGACAAGCCGATTCAAGAAGTGATTGTGGATATGACTGAAGGTGGTGTTGACTATTCATTTGAATGTATTGGTAATGTGAAGGTTATGCGCTCCGCACTGGAATGCTGCCATAAAGGTTGGGGAGAGTCAGTGATTATTGGTGTCGCTGGTGCTGGCCAAGAAATTTCCACCCGCCCTTTCCAACTTGTGACTGGCCGAGTTTGGCGTGGAACGGCCTTTGGCGGTGTGAAAGGTCGCAGCCAATTACCCGATTATGTGCAACGGTATATGGATGGTGAATTCGAACTCGATACTTTCATCACCCATACAATGGGTTTGGAAGACATTAATAAAGCCTTCGACTTAATGCACGAAGGTAAGTCTATTAGATCGGTGGTACATTTCTAATGTCAGTTTTGGAACTAACCTCTTCAATTAAATCATTCGGTGGTCAACAGCAGCGTTTTAAGCATCAATCGAGCGTGCTGGATTGCGAAATGAACTTGAGTGTTTATGTGCCCCCACAAGCTGAACAAAACAAGCCCTTACCGGTAATTTATTGGTTAAGTGGTCTTACCTGTACCGACGAGAACTTCGTAACTAAAGCTGGTGCGGCGCGAGTAGCGGCTGAACTGGGGTTGATTATTGTATCTCCCGATACTAGCCCTAGAGGCGATGAGGTTGCCGATGATGAAGGCTATGATTTAGGTAAAGGGGCTGGTTTTTATTTAAACGCTACCCAGGCACCGTGGAATGCTCATTATCATATGTATGATTACATTGTGGATGAGTTGCCCAAATTAATTAATCAAACCTTTAATTGCATGCCAAAAGTAGCATTAGCAGGACACTCTATGGGTGGCCACGGTGCGCTCACTTTGGGTCTATCTAACATGCAAAAATACACCTCTATTTCTGCATTTGCGCCAATTGTAAATCCATTGAATTGCCCTTGGGGTGAAAAAGCGTTCCGCGCTTATTTAGGGGATGATATTAGTGCATGGGAACAGTACGACGCGTGTACATTGCTGCAGCAACAAGGTCAATTTTTGCAGCTGCCAATATTAATTGATCAGGGTTTAGATGATAACTTTTATGAGAGTCAGAAATTAACCAAGCCGTTTGACGAACTAGCTAAAAAAATGCACTACCCAGCCACGGTCAATTACCATCCAGGTTATGACCACAGCTACTTTTTCATCGCTAGTTTTATTGAAGATCATCTGCGTTTCCATCACAAATTTTTGACCGCAGTAGAGTAGCGAAAACGAATTATGTTGAACATCTACACACGCACTTAATAAATCAAAAAGCCCCTGTTTAACAGGGGCTTTTTATTCTCACTTATGCCCATACTATGACGGGTCAATGGCACTTAATGTTGATGGTGCTGATCAGGTAAAGACTCTAAGTAGGTCACCAAATGATCGATTTCTTTAGGCTTCAAAAATCCGCCCCAAGGTGGCATTAATGGACTTTTTCCTACCGCAGCGCCGCCTTCCACAATTATCGATTTTATAGCTGTAGTATCCGTATTGTGGTGATATAAAGGCGAAGTAAAATCGGGCATTGGAACACCTAACAAGGCTGCATCAGGCCCTTTACCATCGCCTTTGACACCGTGACAGCGAGCACAGTTAACCGCAAACAATCCGGCGGTCGCATTTTGATCATATCCTTCTGGCGTATTATCAACTTCTTCTCTAAAAACGTTGGCTTGATCTGCGTGAACCAGTTGCAATACTTCACCACTTGGCTCGGATGCGGCTCCTAATGTTGTAACTAAAATTTCTCCGCCACTTAGCTGCACCACCGAGCTTATTCCGCGTTGCGCATATTGATTTGCCCTAGCAATCAATTCAACACTTTCTACTTGCGGTTTATCTGAATCCATCACAAATACTTTCGCCGAATAATTATCCGCAAAAACATATTTGTCTTTCAATTTTGGGTACATATCAGAACGATTTACAATTCCGCCAATAACGGCTCTGTCATAAGCATTGTGCTCGTATGTATAAACTGGGCCTTGTTGTGGGATATCGAGGGTTTCCCAAGCTTTAACACCACTTTCACTGCGCCCTTCAATTACCGGGAATTGATAATGTTTACCGGCTTCAATTTTGTTTACTTCTTCCCAAATAGTTGAACCTACATCACCTAGCCAAAGGTCATTTGTCAGCGGGTCGAACTTGAACCGAAACGGATTACGTAGGCCTAACGCATAATATTCGTTACGTATGTTGTCATTATCCCAAAACGGATTATCTTTAGGAATATAGTAATTCTGAACTGTCCCATATTGCATAGGTGCATCAATTGGATTGCTCTTTTCAGGATCCATGTCAACATCAATACGTAAAATACCAGAGCGCAGCACTTCAGAGGATGTGGTCGCTTCGGGCGGATGTACACCTTCACCTAAACCAATATACAGAAATCCATCTGCGCCAAATTCCATAGAGCCACCATTGTGGAAGCCTGAATCGTTGCGAATCAAATCGAATAAAATAGTTTCCGAAGCAGTATTCACCACGGCATCTTGCGACGTGATTTCGAAACGAGAAATACGATTATGTTGTATATTATCTTCCCGAGTGTCGGTGTAATAAAGATAAATGAATGGTTTAGGCGCAGTTGAATCGGCAAATTTTGGGTGAAAATCAAAGCCAATCGCACCATTTTCCATTTCTACTTCACCCATGAATTCTGAAACATCAACAACTATCTGCGCGTCATCTCCATCGGCATTGGCTATTTTTTTGATTTTTCCGCCTCTTTCTAACACGTAAACAGTACCGTCATTTTCCGGACCTTCACGTACCAACACAGGTTGTGCAAATTTGAGCTTAGGTAAGTAATTTTTGAATCCCCAATCAGATGTCTCCACTGGGTTAAACCAAATACGGACTTGAGTAATAGCATTTGCAATATCGCGATCGGATGTAAACGCTTTGCCCATTCCCAGTGGAACGAGGAAGTAAATCAATGCCAATATACCAGTTACGCTAAAAACACGCCTAAATGTGGCCGCAATACCACTTCCTAAGCTGCCTAAAATTGAACCACTAAACAACAAGCTCTGCATCACTACGAATGCCAGTAGATAAAACAGCGTTGCGAACAAGCCAATAGCTGCGATTAACTGCGGATCATAATTGATTGTTGTCGCGAGGAACAAATACAGCGACGCTGTTGTGTAAGCATATAAAAACCAGATGTACTCATTTGCGAAACGTTTAGCGCTTGAAAAAGCACTACTACCATTACGCCAAAATGCTAGACCAATTTGGATTGCATAGGTAATCACAAAAATCTTTACAATTTGCAGCATATCAGCGTGACTCACGTATACATCGGGGAGATGTAATATGCTATCTGGAATAATCTCAAAAGTTTTGGTAAAGCTAAAACTTAGAGATACTGTGAGAGCAATTAAAATAAGCTGTATAAGTGTGCTTAAAATAAAATATTGACGACTAGTGTTTGACACATTCAATCCTATAAAATTTATAAACCTAACAGTTTTTAGAAGTAGGTTCTAACTGCGCGCCTTTAATTTAACTATATTAAAAGCGCCCTTCGACTAAACACAAGAAAATTCGTTTTTTTCAACAAATTCAACGGTGTAATTTTCGACTTGTTGTTTAAACTCTTTACTTGAAAAAGTATGATCGGCTTTTGAGATACGATGAACAGTGGTATCACTGCTGTTTAATTTTTTCCATGCCTTATTATTAAGCGTCTGTTGTTCAAACTCTTTTGCTGTCAAATCAACTCCACTCAATACTAAACAAACTTTACCTGTAAATGTTTGTAGGCCCTTTTGCATTTGAGCTTGATAACTTTGTTGTTGATTATCTTGACTCGAAACACTGTCGCTAACAAAACCTTTTGCATCTCCAAGACTGCTAGCCACATTCACTTTTCCACGAATCAGTTTCAACCAAAACTCTTTTGAAAGTAACCTTTGTACATAATAATATTTCAACATTGTTTTGCCCATTGCAGCGTCACTTCTTAACCATGGGTTTAGCAAAAACAAGCCTTTAATACGGCTGTCTTGTGGCGCATAAATCATAGCAGCCGATGCTGCATCACAAAGTCCCCAAATCACAATAGATTCTATACCAAGCTGAGCACACATATGATCACATGCAGCTTTAATATCTTCGTTAATCTCATCAAAAGACTTTTTATCACCTTCGCTGTCGCCCATTCCAGTGTAGTCAAATCTCAACGAAGCAATGTTTGCTTTGGCTAACGCCCGGGAAAGTTGCACAAATTGTCGATGGCTGCCAACACGATACTGAGGGCCTCCGACGACTATAAGTACTGCGGTTTTCAAAGGGGTAGAAGGCTTATGCAAAATCCCCATTAATTGAGCTTCACCACTATTAAAAACCACAGCTGACTCAATACTATCAGGCGTCATCATAATTCTCCCTGTAACGCATTTAGTGTGGGTTGATGCAATTGACTCTGCTCGAATATTTCTGGAATTTGCCAAAAAGCTGAGCCTTCAAAACAAACAATTTTAAGAAATTGTTGATCCCACTCTTTAGTCTGAATATTAACTGCAGGGGTAATTGAGGCACTTGCCAACTCAAACCATGTGACTGGGCAGGGTAAATTTAACGATTTAGATACTTCAAGGTTGTCGATAGAAGCAAGTAGGTCTGAGCTAATTTCATAACCTGCCACCTCAACATTAACACCCGACATTATGCGCTCACGCCAATTGACTTTTTGCTCTCCCTGCATCATTGAGTTTGCTTGTTTTAAACGTAAGAATTGCGTCATAAACTGCTTACCTTTAGTAACAGGTTTCCACAATAGGACATCTTTCACTGGCAAAATTTGGTTAATGGTCTGTAGCTCTCTTAATGCCAACAATCCACCGAAACGTAGCCCCCAAAGAGTAATATTTTCGATACCTAAGGATTTCAGCCACTGCGCGACACAAATGATATTTTCTCGCCAAATAGCAGCATTGACTTGCTCGATTTCTTTTTCACTGTCACCCGTTCCAAGGTAGTCCAGCGCAAAGACGCTGTAGCCTTGTTTGGCTAAAAACAAAGCTTGCTTTGCAACTATTGCTCTACTTAGATTTAGCTCTTCGAAAATAGATGGAAGCAGTAAAATTGTCTTTTGCGGATTTGTTTGCCCATATTGGCTGACAAACAAGTTACCTTCGGCACTAGGTAGGAAATAACCTTTAATCACATTTGCTTCCTATAGGTACATGTTTTTTAAGGAAGATAATAATATCTCATTAGATTTGAAAAGACATCGGCGATGCTAAAACAGTATTAGCATCGCTCTGATAATTCTACTTTATTATCACTTTTTAGTTAACTGAAGCAACAATATAGCAATTTAGCCAAACATACCTTAGCATAAGCCTAGGAATTCTCAGTTTTTCATGAAGAAAAACTATATCAGGCACAGTTTAGCGGAATCACATGGCAGTAAAATTTTTAAAACCCCTTGCCGATGCAAGTCAATTTCCGGCCCCCAGCGTTACAGCCACTCCTAAATTTAGATTGAGCGATTTAGATTTGGCGCAACACACTCAAGGGGATGTAAGGGAAACCACATTTACCCGAAATGGCCGCGGCGCAATAGGTATAGCAGGAACTGCGTTAAGAAAGGAAAATGTAAATAATGTCATTCTCATTCCTGCTTATCACTGCCCTGCGTTAGTTGAACCTTTCATCTGGTTAGGCTACGAAATCCGATTTTATCCAGTACAGGCTGATTTATCTGTCGATATCGCCGTTTTAGAGCAAGCAATGGCAAAAGGAGATATTACCCACTGTGTGGTAGTGAGATATTTTGGATTTGGTCAGAATAACGATGAAGTAATTCAATTTTTACATACTCAGTCGGTAGAAATAATAGAAGATTGTGCCCATTCCTTATTTAGATTTGTCGACCATTTCGCAGATTCAGGTAAACGAGTGCCGGATGTTAGCGCTAGTATCTGCAGCATCAACAAAATATTGCCCACAATAGATGGTGGAGCTTTATATCTAAAAGATAAATATGAAGCAAAATTAACTCATGTCGGCTGGTCAGAAGAAGCTAAAGCTTGCGCATTCATTGTCGGGATCCCGCAAATGCTTGCCAAAGTAAAAAGCCTAGTTAACCAATCTAAACCAGAACAAGTCCCTCAAATCTCGGATCCAGCCGAAGAGGATGCTCACTTACGTTATTTTCAACCAATTGACTTAGCATCTGCGAGTTACCGTCACACTAAAACCATATTCTGTCACAGTAATTTAAAGCATATACGCAAGCAAAGACGTGAAAATTTCGAATTCATTGTAAAAAACATTGATAATCCCGAGGTAGGCAATGCGTTATTCAAGCAATTGAATGATGAAGATATTCCTTACGTTATTCCTTTTTTGCTGCAAGATGAAAAGTACTTTTTTGATTTACGTAAAAAAGGCATACAAATACTTAGGTGGGAAGAAGTTGCGATTAGTGATTGTAAAATAAGTCAAGATTACCGCTCGAGACTTATACAAGTGCCATGTCATCAGCAACTTTCCAACCGACAGCTAAATTTCATTGTCGACACTTTCAATCAATTGCGCCCCTAGGATAGTTATGAATTGGTCAGTTTTAAGTTGTTCTGAATTTTCTACCCATCAACAAGCTTGGGAAGATCTAAATCGTAAAACCATGAATCTAGCGTTTTTTGAACCTGACTTCGTCAATGGGCTAATTACCCACTTTTTTGATGGAAGCGAAAAACTAGTAGTTGCTTACCAAAACGATGAATTGCAACTCGCCGGATTTTTTAAAGCCTTAGGCAAAGGACGATGGGCTACAGCCATGCCCTCGCAATGCCCATTAGGGTTGTTTTTACATCGTGAACAGCACGTTAGTAGTGATCTGATGAAATCATTATGCTCTGCCCTACCAGGTAAAGTAGCAATGTTAGATATGCTACAGATGGATTCCAAATACACCCAGTTCACACCTGCAGATGATTTTGAACTCATGCCTTATATCACTTCGGGTAATCGCCCCATTCCTGAAGATTTTGACAAGTATTTTCAATCACTTGGAAAAAATATGCGGCAGAACTACAACAAAGTGATTAATCGCGCAGCCCGTGCCGAAGATACATTATCTTGGCAAAAAGTAACTAAGCCAGCGGAGGTTAAGCAAGCTATAATCAAGTATGGTGAGCTGGAAAGTAACGGCTGGAAAGGCGAAGAAGGTACAGCTATATCGCCTGACAATACGCAAGGAAAATTCTATCAACAAGCATTAAGTAATTTGGCAGAGCAAGGTAAAGCATGTTGTTGGTATTATTTAATTAATGAAGAAATAGTCGCTGTGGATTTATGTATTCAGCAAGATGACTGTTTAATTATTTTAAAAACCACCTATAACGAACAATTTAATAAACAATCTCCCGCGCTGATGCTTAAAATTGAAATGATAAAGCATTATTCTCAACAAAGAGAACTCGAAGGAATCAATAACATAGAGTTTTACGGTAAAGCGATGGAATGGCATAAGCGACTAGATTCAACGTTAAGGGAAATAGAACACATAACCTATTTCCCCAACAAATTGGTTAAAACGGCCATAAAACTATTAAAACAAGTGAAAAAGTAATTATAAGATTATGAAAAACTCAGTTTCCGTAATTATTCCATTTTATCAACGAAGCATGGGCCTACTTGAGAAAGCATTGCTTAGCGTTGCGCAGCAAAGTGCATTTTCGCAAATTGATAAAGTTATTGTTGTAGATGATGGTTCCCCCATCGGTGCGCGAGAGGAAATTGAGCAACTAAACAACAATCAACCATTGCTCGAAAAAATTCAGTTGATTGAAAAGCCAAACGGTGGCGTTGCGTCAGCTCGAAACGCGGGTATCGATGCGGTATCGGCTGAAGTAAAGTATGTTGCTTTGCTTGACCCCGATGATGTTTGGTTACCAGATCATCTAGAACTTGCTTTGGAGGCTTTAAGATCTGGAAGTGATTTCCACTTTAATAACTTCACACATATTGGCCAAACCGTTGGCGCTTTTGAGCGCGCAGGATACATAACACCAAGTGAACATCCTCCGTTAGACAATGAATACAATCATACTTATAAAGGTGATATTGTTCGCCAGATAACCACTGCCAACGTAATTGGCGCTTCATCAGTGATTTATGACATCAAGAAACACAAAGATTGTCGTTTTAAAACAGATTTTCAATTTGCTGGTGAAGATTATCTAATGTGGCTTGATATTACACGCAATACTGATGGTATTAGTTTTACAAATAAAATAACCACTCACTGCGGTGAAGGGATCAATTTGTTTTCTGGTGCAGCTTGGTGCAGTGCCCATTTAAGCAAACGGTTATTCGATGAAATTAATTATCGCTATTTTTTACTGCAGAATATTGCGATGACAGAGTCTAATCGCCTAAGAGTTGTAGAAATGCTTTTCGACAATCGAAATGCGTATATTGGCAACTTACAATCTATGCTGAAAAGGCTTAAACTCTCCGGAATTGTTTTGCTTTTGAAACACTTTACGTACAATAAACCTTTTCGCGACACGTTTTTAAAACGAATTAAATAGCTGACGTTTAAATGCAACTCACCTGTGGTGACATTTACACTTAGTATTAGGAATATACGTTGAAACTAATAGTACAAATTCCCTGCTACAACGAAGAACATACATTGCCTGCGACATTCAATGATATTCCCAAAACGATTGAGGGAATTGATCAGGTAGAAATTATGATTATTGATGATGGTTCCAAAGATCGAACCATCGAAGTTGCCAAAGAACTTGGCGTAGATCATATCGTTATTAATAAGAATAACAGAGGATTAGCCCGCACCTTTCGTAAAGGTATCGATGAATGTCTTAAATTGGGAGCCGATATTATTGTTAATACCGACGGCGACAACCAATATGCGGGATGGGACATACCTAAACTGATCCAGCCGATACTCGATCATAAAGCAGATGTTGTAGTGGGGGATCGTCGCACTGGACAAATTGACCACTTTTCCGGATTAAAGAAATTTTTACAGCGACTTGGCAGTTTTGTAGTGCGTCAACTTTCTGGAGTAGATGTACCCGATGCAGTAAGTGGGTTCCGAGCCTATAGCCGAGAAGCCGCTCTGCAGTTAAATATTGTATCGCCTTTCAGCTACACCATTGAAGCCTTAATCCAAGCTGGCAAAAAACACATGGCAGTGACATCCGTACCTGTTGACACAAACGAAAAAACGCGGGAATCAAGACTCTTTACCAGCATACCTAAATTTATTGAACGTCAACTAACAACTATTGTGCGCATGTACACCATGTACCAGCCACTAAAAGTGTTCTTTTTTATAGCGTTAACCCTATCCATTCTGGGTTTTATTCCTATCGTACGATTTTTATATTTTTACTTTACCGGTGATGGCAGTGGACATATACAATCACTCATTCTTGGCGGCACCTTGTCAATTTTAGGTATTATTACTTTTTTGATTGCATTGTTAGCTGACCTTATTAATTTTAATCGTCAATTGATAGAACAAAGCCTAGAGAAAATTAGAAGGTTGGAATTGAAATTGATGGAACAAGATAAAGCGAACAAAAAGTAACCATCAGCAAATTTAAAATGGATTAAAATCTCAATCATGGCCATTAAAATCCTTATTTGTGCCTCAACGTTCCCTCGGTTCAAAGAAGATGGGATGGTTGATTTTGTATGGCAACAAGCACGCTATTTAAAAAAGCATTATTCGCATTTTGAAGTTCATGTATTAGTGCCTCATGCGCCTGAATCTTTAAAGCATGAAGTATGGGAAGGTGTGCATATACATAGATATACGTATTTTAAACCTGAGTCAGCGCAGAGCTTAGTCTATCCTGCAATTTGGCCAAATATAAAAGAGAACCCATTTCGCCTTTTACAGGTCCCTTTTTTACTATTGTCATGTTATTTAGCTACAAAAAGATTAGTTAAAACCTATAATTTTGATTTGATTTACTCCCATTGGTTTACTCCTCAAGGTTTGATGTGCAACAAGGTAGCTCGAGACAACAACATTCCCCATACTCTCACGTCCCATGCAGCAGACATAATTATACTTAAAAAAATCCCTTGGTTAGGTCCATTCCTGGTTAAACGTATAATCCCGCAATTTAAAGCCATTTCTTTCGCTGGTAGTCGCGGTAGAGATCAAGCTTTGGCTTTTTTTAACGATGAACAACAAACCGCGATCGCTGACAATAGTCAAGTTCTACCGATGGGCGTTGATTTACAACTTCCGGAACAACAAATTCCAAAGCCGGAGACTACAATTGGTGAAAGTTTAAAATTACTTTTTGTTGGCCGATTAGCTGAAAAAAAAGGGATTACATTCTTATTAAATGCCATGGCCCAAGTAAAGGCCAAAGGTCTGTCGGTGCACTTAGACTTATTAGGTGATGGACCACTGCTCGATACCATACAAAAACAAGTGAAAGCACTTAACTTAGATAACGATGTTAACTTTCAAGGTTTCGTAAACGGTCAAGAAAAGTTTCGGTTTATTCAAAATACAGATTTATTTGTTTTGCCTTCAATTGTAACTGTCGACGGTGATGCTGAAGGCTTACCAGTGAGCTTATTGGAGGCTATGTCTGCCGGTGCACTTTGCTGTGCATCTGATGAGTCAGGAGCTCCAGATATTATTGATGATGGGGAAACAGCGCTGTTATTCAAAGCCAAAAGTAGTGATGCTCTCGCCGCTATTTTTCAACAAGTTGCTAAGATGCCTGAAGTTCAACGGCAACAAATCGCCAAGCAAGCAAAGGCGGCTGGGGAGTCATTCTTATGGGATAACATGATCCATCAACATGCCGATTTTTTGATTTTGCCTTTTATTAATGGAGGCACTGTTGTCAAGTAATTCGAATGACACTCCCCTAGTTTCGGTGGTAATGGCCTGTTATCGGGAGCCTGTCGAATGGTTAGGTCTCGCAATTGACTCAATTTTACAACAAACCTTTATCAACATTGAATTGATAGTCGTGATTGACGACCCTAGCAACCTTAAAATTTGTGATTTTTTAGCACAAAAACAAACCAATGACTCTCGATTAAAAGTACTCAAAAATCAAAAAAACATAGGTTTACCAGCCTCATTGAATAAAGGTATAGAGCAGTCAAAATCGCAGATCATTGCTCGCATGGATGCTGATGACATATCATTACCTGAACGACTGCAAATGCAATTTGAATATTTGCGAGCCAATCCTGATGTGAGTCTTATTGGCTCAGCAATTGAAAACATTGATGATTGCGGGACGTCTCTAGGTATTAGCCACTTTCAGTCCTCATCAGAGGTTATACAAAAAATTATTCCCTATTGCTCAGTAGCTTGCCACCCAACTTGGATGTTTAAAAAATCGATGTTTGATTCAATAGGCGGTTATCGTATGTTGCAGGGTGCGGAAGATTATGATTTTTTATATCGTATTTTAGATGCAGGTGGCAAAATCACTAACTTGGATCGTCCCTTGCTTCAATACCGATTACATGGCGCTAGCATTACCAGTGGTATGAATTTAAAACGTTATAAAGTTCGGCATTATATTAAGGCATTGCATCAACAAAGAGTTACTTCTGGCAAAGATAACTATTCTACCGATGAACTCGAACAATTGTTATCGCAACAACAAGATTCTCCCTTAGTCGCCAGTTTAATAACCAAGCTGCGAAAAGCTGAAGCAAAACATTCGATTACTAGAATTCCATATTTGTTAGCGCTATTTTTCTGTTCCGTGAACGTTAGAGAGCGCATATTGGATCATTTAAAAATACGTATGATTATAAGTACAACAAGAACATGAGCAGTATATCGAAATCACAAAACCAAAGTATTCAAAAATCGAAACGGCTGTGTTTTGTTAGCAGCACATTATCAAATGGTGGTGCAGAAAGAGCACTGAGTAACTTGTTATGTAATATGGATTTAACTCATTTAGAGGTCACAGTTTTACTTCTAAATGGTGTCGTTACCTACCCTGTACCATCATCAGTTAAAATAGTTGATTTGCGCAAACGCTCACCTTTTCATATTCCATTGTGTTTTATTTTATTGATGTACCATTTGCTTAAACTTAAGCCTAAAATAGTGATCAGTGTTTGGTCTTTTCCCAGCTTATTAACCGGTCTGGCAATGTTTTTTACAAGAAGCAAGAGTATTTGGATCCCTAGAATAGCGAATAATCCAGCTGATGAAGAGTTTGGGTGGAAAAAATGGGTTTTTAATTGGCTATACAAAAAGGCGGACGGCTTCATTGTTTTATGCAATGAGTTACGTGATAACTTTATTGCTCATTATCCCTTTTCATCTGGGAAAACATATTTAATACGCAATGGTTTTAACCTCAGTGAATTAAACGGAAAAGCCACTCAATTATCCCCCGACATACTAATACCAAATGAACCTTTCATGGTTTCAGTTGGTTCATTGACAGATCAAAAAAGGCATGACGTACTTTTAACCGCATATGCACAATTGCCAGAAAGTGACCAAATACCTTTGTTGATTTTAGGTGGTGGTCCCTTACACGACAATTTAACGGCGTTGGCCAATAAACTAGGTATTATTAATAAAGTTCATTTTAAGGGGTTTGTTACCAACCCTTATCCGTATGTAAAGCATGCAAAACTTTTTGTATTAGCCAGTGATTTTGAAGGGTTATGTAACGCAGCAATTGAAGCCCAATGTTTAGGGACACCTGCCGTAATAACAAGTTGTCCAACAGGAAATAGGGAAATTGTAGTAGAAGGACAGACCGGGTTCTTGGTGCCCATTGGCGATCCACAAAAAATGGCACAATCCATATCAAAAGCATTAAATCAAAAAACAATTTCGAGCCAAATGAGAATAGACTCAGAACGTTTAGTAAGTGAAAAATATAAAATTCAACGATCGGTAGCGGATATGCATTCGTTAATTGAGGAAATCTGTTAATGCGAGAACTAAAATCTTCATATCCTAATTTATTTATTGTCGGAGCCCCTAAGTCTGGCACTACTGCTATGGCCCGACACTTAGTTGCCCACCCTGGAATCTATACGCCATTGCAAAAGGAATTCACTTATTTTGGAAAAGATCTAGTTCGTTATGCCGAATTAATTACAGAAAAGGCTTATTTAAAATGGTTTGAAGCTTGGAAGGATGAAAAATATGCCCTCGATGCCTCACCCTTTTATTTATATTCAGATTCTGCCCCTCGTGAATTTTTGGAAAAATCCCCTGACGCAAAAATCATTATCATGTTGAGGAATCCGGTGG
The DNA here is from genome assembly GCF_018860635.1 of Aliiglaciecola lipolytica. Classification (GTDB taxonomy): domain Bacteria; phylum Pseudomonadota; class Gammaproteobacteria; order Enterobacterales; family Alteromonadaceae; genus Aliiglaciecola; species Aliiglaciecola lipolytica_A. The sequence continues at coordinate 145,588 of NZ_JAHKPT010000021.1, read as the reverse complement.
AAGTAGCTTACTCTATGTACTTTGAAGCTCTATTTGGTAATAGGGAAGACGCAAAAACCTTTGAGGAAGCTTGGGAGCTAGAAAGTAAAAGATTACAAGGAGAGTGTATGCCAACCAACGCACGACTGGAGTATACCACCCGTTATCAAAGCTTAGGTCTATATAGCAGTCACATAACACACTACAGAAACATTTTTGGTGCAGACAATGTACATATTATTTTATTTGATGATTTCAAAGACAATAACCAAGTTTGCTATGAGAAGTTGTTAGACTTTTTAGGTTTGCCTTATATATACCCAGAATCATTTAAAGTACATAACCCAAGTAAAATAGCTAGGTCACCAAAACTCACTCATTTTGTCACGACTCCTCCAAAATGGATGGGAACTGTAGGAAGCTTTATTTTACCTAAAACGACTAGATGGAAAATCAGAGATTTTATTAAAAATAAGAATATGAAAATAGTTGATAAACCTAAGATAGCACCAGCCACAAAAGCGATGTTACAAGCACACTATGCTGAAGAAATTGTTGAACTTGAAAACTTACTAGACCGGAGCCTATCTCAATGGAAATAATCACTCCATCGGCCACAAAAATTTTGTTTGATCTTGCTGCCACTCACCCAGGGGCTTTAGGTTCGATGCATGGTGGGGGGGTTTATGCGGAAGTTGTTTTCGAAAAGTTAGCATCTTTAGTTGAACAAAATACTTTAGATGTGTTTTATTTCGCACATAAAAAAATTGCCCCTAATATTCTTGCACTGTGTCAACAGTACGGCATTGTTGAGCATAAAATTAACACTCGGAGTGATATTCAAACATTAATAGATACGGGAAAATACCATACTCTTTATTCGGCTTTACCATATGAAAACTTCACAGAAACTGATACTCAGAACATTCGATTTTTGTACACTATTCATGGCTTGCGTGAATTGGAAGCCCCCTATTCAGTGCAGCAGTGGCGCTATAGCCTACACTGGAAAAGAATCGTCGAATGGTTGTTTGCAATGTGCTTCACTCAATTATATCTAAAGCGCACTAAAAATCGTTTCAAAGAGTTGTTACAAAAACCTAACAGTCAAATAATAACCATCTCAGAACACAGTAAATACTCGATATTACAACAATTTGGAGATATCGTAAGCGCAGAGGATTTAACTAAACTCTATTCACCATTACTTGATGGCAAAGCAAACACGCAAACTCAAGAAACTTCTCAAAATACGTTTAAGTATTTTTTACTCATTAATGGTAACAGATGGATAAAAAACTCATACCGAGCACTTAAAGCCTTGAAATGTTTTTACGCTTCCAATCCAGAATGCGATGTAAAAACTCTCGTATTAGGTCTAGACAAACCACCTACAGAATTTGCACACGACGATCACTTTATATTTAAGGGATATGTATCAAGAGACGAGTTGGAATCGGCATTCGCTAAAGCCTATGCATTTATTTACCCTTCCTTAAATGAAGGGTTCGGCTACCCTCCCTTGGAAGCAATGAAACACGGCACTCCAGTCCTTGCGTCTGCGGTATCAGCTATTCCCGAGGTTTGTGGTGACGCAGTTTTATATTTTAATCCTTATAATGAATCAGAGATTGCGAACCGAATAGCTGAAGTATATTTTGACAATAACAAGCGCAACGATTTAATTGCAAGGGGTCATAGGAGATTTGAAGAAATAACTACTAGTCAAACTGACATGCTATTGACACTATGTCATATGATTATGCAAAAATCAGGGTAATAATCATGGTCGTTTAATTCGGAAGTCTGAAAAATTGTGAGCATCAACGTTTTAATAAAGACCCGATCTTTGACTTAAACAATACTCTTTCTTGTTTCTGAAGTGCAACGTACCAAAGAGCGAGAATAACTAATCCTCCTCCTACCAATAAACTTATATTTTCACCATCAAATATACTACTTAACCATTCTGTTATCGTGAATAACGTCGCTATCAATATAGGCACGGCGACGGCATCTCTAATCGCAATAATTCGCTCTCTTAAGAGGAATAAAACCCCAATTGAAGCACTAAAAGAAAAGCTCAGACATAAACTGATTGGAGCGCCTTGAAAACCAAAATGTTGTATGCAATAGGGCATACTCGACACCAATAATAGTGCACCAGAAGTATTACAAACTAGCACTCTAATATTGTGACCTAATGATATTTGTACGCTATTCAGAAGATTAACAATAATTGCAGGAATGAGTGTCAACATAATAAAAGCAAAACTCTCACTTGCTAGCATAAATTTCTCAGTGAAAATAAATACTATTAACTGTTGCCCAATTAATGATGCGGCTATATATGCAAAAATACCAAAAACACTAGCCACATAGAGCGCTATTCGACTATATAATTTGAGATTATTTTGATTATTTTCAGCTGATCGGCTCAGTGCAGGTAATGCTGCATTTGAGACGGACGAAAAAATTGTAAGTAACACAATAAATAATTGCATCAGTAAGCTGAAATTACCCAATTGCTCCGAAGTTGTAAATAGATTTTTTGCTTGTACTACCGAGCCATGGAAAAGAAATTGCCCGGCGACCACGGCGACAGCCAATGGTAATAGTTTTATAACGGTTGTTATCATTTTCCGTGGAACAAAAACCAAAGTAACTTTTTTTAAGTTAGAATTAACTAAATGGATACTCACTAAACCTTGAATAACTTGACCAACTGCATGAACTGCAGCGATCAGCAGGATGTTTTCAGTTAGAATTGCAACAGAAATACTAACCAAAATTTCACTTGGCTTAAAAATACGTTCAATTTTGAAAATTAAGTATGTTGCTTCAAACGCTTGGAACATTTGATTTGCCCACAACACCATGCCCTTCCCAATTAACGCCACAGAAAAAATAACGAGCAACGAAGCAATAAATTGATTATCTGCATATATAATACCTAAGGTCATAGATAAGATAGCAACTATGCAAACTGCAGCGATACGAATAGATGCCACTAAATCGACTATGGATTTTACATTCTTTCTATTTTTACCTACCTCTCGAGAAAGCATTGCCCCTAAACCAAGGCCAGTTAGTGGCAAAAACATCAAATACCATGATTGCCCATAACTAAATAACCCATATAATTCAGCACCTAGCATTCGCGCTAAAATCAACATATAAAAAAAGCGCAAACCTTGTGACATGAGCAAAGCCATGTACAAATACTTCGCGTTTTTAAGTATTTTCAATGCCCCTTTATGTGACACTTTGTTCCTCTTGTCATTGTTCAAAAATGGCTAAAATAGTGGGTAAAGTTAACACTTTATTCTGTTAAAGTGTAACAAACAGAGCTTCGATATGAATTTACTCTTTAAGATGTATAAAAGTGTATTAAACAGGTAAAAGCATATTATTATATATGTGATTTGAGGGATATATATTTTCAATCAACCTATTTGAAATGTCGTTTCAAGGAAAGATGATGTTGCTAATGATACAACTTAACCCGAAAGTTGAAATCTCAGTACAAACTTAGTTTTCTGTATGTTGGTAATTAATTAGGATGGCAAAGTGATAGAAAAATTATCATTTATACAAAAAATACTACTTACAATTTTGAGTGCCTATCTGCTTTGGACCATCCCTAGTGCGTGGTTGCAATACCCAGATTCAGGTTATTATCTCGGTACTGCTACAACCATGCTAGACTCTTTTTGCTATTGGTTTAACTTTCAGCCTAATCTCCAATATTATCCGGGCACCTCCATTGTCATAAGTGTTCCATTGTTTTTAGCCGGTGAAAACTTTTGGGTACTCCAAGGGTTTATGGGCGTTATTTCACTTTTAGGAATTTGGGGAGTAGCTCGTTATTTCTCAGTTGCTAAGTATGGTGTCGTTGGTTTCTTTGCGCCATTTTTTGTGATCTGTAGTGGTATTGTGATGATTCACTTTTATGCCTTAATTTCAGACACATTATTTTTATCCATCACCATAGCGGCTTTGCTCTGTTGGCGTCATTATGATCAAAGTGGACACAAAGGTTTTTTACTAGCATGCTGTGCTTTAGTGGCGTTTTCGTCGTTAGTTCGCCTTCAAGGATTGTTTTTTTGCGGTGCCTTAGGCTTAGCGTTACTCATCCATGCGTATCAGTATAATAAAGACACATTAACGCTATCAGTGTTCAAAATGCTGGTAATAGGAGGTGCTGTTTGTTTACCTTTTGTATTATGGACATTACGCAACTATTTGGCTCATACACCAGATACATTTAATATGGCCAATGGCTACTTTTTTGGTTTAAAAGGACTAAGCATCTACGCCAAAGGATTACCTGGCAATGCCTCGTCAGAAGTTGTTGAGGCCGCCTGGCAGTTCCCCTTATATCGAACGAGTATGTTTGTTGGGGGTTTATTTGAATCTTGGTACGGTGGTGTGAGCGCTCTGAATAGGCATATCATTACAGTCACCATGTTACTACTAATAGGCGTTGGTGTTAGACCTTGGGCCAAACGAGCTAATAAACTTGAACTTCTATACGTTGGGTTTTCATTAGTCTTTATTAGTAAAGATATATTATTGAATAAAAATTTACACATTGTGTATCGATATTGGATTCCAATGCTGCCATTTATAGTGATTATGCTTGGTTTTGGTATTAAAACAATTGCCTCAATGAAGGCTTTAAAGGGGCTAAAAAAGCCTGCTCAATATAGTGCGATTACAATTGTGTGCGTGCTAATGCTTTTATCACTACCGAATCTAGCCAAAATACATGGTCAAAAAGACAGACTTCAAAATGAGCAAGATCTAATTACGAGACTATCAGAATTTGCTCACCAAGAATTACCATTAGATGCAGTTATAGCTACGGTAGACTGGGGTGTACTGCCCTATGTTCTGCAAAGACGATCAATACCTCTGCTTAACGACCCTGACAACAAGCAAAGCATTGCACGAATGTTAAAATATCGAACTGAGTATTTAGTTACCTATGACAAATTTGGAAGGATGAGTGAGCCTGCTGAATATATGGTAGAACAAAACCCTCAGGCATTTACACAATTGTTTCAAGCTACGAGTTCAAGTTCCGAGAACAACCTAATAATTAGGTTGTATAAAGTTGACCTTAACGCTTTGAATCAAAATTAGAAGTTACATACCGAGTTAACTCAAAGGCGATTTATAACCAAACTTTTCAATTATGAATTTTTCTCTATTTAGAATTATTCGGTTGGTTTCTTCATCAAAAAACTGCGCGGTATTTCGATCATGTTGAGAAACATTGGTTTTATTGCTCGAAAAAATGATTTCTCGATGTTGTTCAGTAATACTGATACCTGCTTTTTCAAGGCCAACTAAAAAATCACTTTCTAAGTTTTCATTGCGTATAAAGCTATCAATAAAACAGTTTTCTTTATCATACTGAACAAGTTCGCTTAGGCTTGTTTGCTTTGAAAATGGCTTAATATCTGACGCAATACTGCAAAATAAATTAAAATAACGATATGTCAGCAACCCTGCAAAATTATGCATTGGAGCCGCACCATAACCTTCTCCAAAATCAAAACTACGGCGAGGATCATGTAAAAGCTTAAGCCAGCGCTTAAAACAGGCTGGATCATTCACATCTTTATAAGACTCTTTCCACTTACTAGGATTTTTGGTTAATTTACCCAGTAATGATAAGCCAAACGCATTGCAACCATCTTTAACGGTGATACCAATTAAATTTACTTTAGTATCAGTTACATGTTTATACAAACCGCCTTTGTGTTCGCAACCAAATGCCCATAAAGAAACATACCAATCCCATGGGTTACGAATAGAGCCGATAAACTGACGCTTTCCATTAAACAGTTCGGAATAGGCCTTATTATGCTTACCTTCGAGTCTGCCATTCAAAATTTTACACAAAAGATTATCAATATGAGTACATGCTGTTTTGTGAAGTTCTACAAAAACCACCTCATTGGATATGAACATAACTCGCAACTTTTAGGTAACAAAAAAGTTACAATATAGGACTCCGTAACATCATGCAAAAGAAAAGAGCAATTTAAATGCGTGACTTCACTAAACGTGCGTGAAATTTAAACGGTGAGGTATCCCAAGGTGTGAAGCGTTTAAGCCTTAGCAGGTCGTCACCATGGCTGGAAGTGCCCCAGTCAGTTACTACAGCAGTTTCATAACCCGCCTGTTTAACAAGAGCAACGGTTTCATCGGTTAAATCTTTGCCATATGAACCATTAGGGTAGGCAAAGTGTTTTACAGGTTTGCCTGTCCAATCTTCCAATTGCTTTTTGCATTGGTTAATTTCTTCAAACTGTTGTTCTCTAGAAAGTACTTTAAGAATAGGATGGTTAACCGTATGCCCGCCAATTTCAACACCGCATTGTGCTAGTTGTTTGACTTGCGACGCATTCATCATTCGCGGTTCAGGATCTGACAAATTATTATCATCATATAACTTTTGTACACCAGCTAAACGCGCTTCAATGGGCATATATTTAAGCCGCATCAATTGGGCTTCTGCTAGTTTATTACGGTTCGCCCAATCACCTAAGGCTACCATTTCATCTTCGATTAGTAAGCTCTCCAATGCAACGTCCTTGAATAAATCCAATACCCTGTCATTCCACATATCAGCGCCCTCAGTAAAGGCCGTGGCTACATAGACAGTCGCAGGAATTTTGTACTTCGTCAGAATTGGTTGGGCAACGGTTAGATTATTCAAATAACCGTCATCGAAAGTGACACATATGGCACGCTTAGGCAGTGTATTGTTTTGTATGTGTTTTGCAGCTTCTGAAAGACTAATAGGTGAAAAATGTTGGTTAATCAGCTTCATATGCCAATTAAAAACATCGGCAGTGACTTCATAGGGGCGCATTGGATCAAATTCTTCTAATACCTGATGGTAAATTAAAATACTGAGCTTGTTACCACCAATTATTTTGTTTATCGCCCCTAAAATACTATGCACGAAAATCCTCGGCTTCTTTTTGCAACCACAACTCTAACACCACCATGATCCAAATAAGCTCGCCGTAATAGCCAGCGTGAACACTGCCATGAGACTCTAGGGCCTTTTCAACTAAACTTTGCTTAACGATATTACGCTTTTTAAAGCTGTTTAATGCTTGTATCGTTAAATCTTTTAATGTTTGGTTTTCATTCATCCAAACACCAAATGGCAGGCCAAAACCATGTTTGCTTTTATTGAGGGTCTCATCAGGTAAGAATCCTTTGCAGGTTTTCTTATAAAAATCGCGTAAGGTTTTACCAGGTAATTTAACATCGGCAGGAATGGTGCAACTGAAATCAACAATATTTTTATCGATTAAAGGATAACGTACCTCAACACCGGCCAACTCGCACATTTTATTCACTTTAACCAAATCATTGTCGGCCAATGTGAACTTCCAATCCAGATATAACATGCCATCTACAGGATGCTCGCTTTTACAATCCTTAAAACGACTTTTCAGCTGTTCAGCTGGCTGATTAACATCTACTTGATCAAGTATTGCCGCAGTAAAAATAGCGTCATTTCCCAGCTGATTAACAAAATTATGAGTTTGCAGTCGACCTGGCAAAGCAACTTTAGCTTGGGCAATATAGCTAGCTACTTTTTTGAACAATGGAAGTTTACGTGTGAGTTGGTTATTCAGCAGAAAATCTAAACCATTCGCCAACCATTTGGGTAACTTCGTATAATGCTCAAATACTTTTTGTTTTGCATAGCGCTCATTACCGGCAAAAAACTCATCGCCACCATCACCTGCAAGCAACACGTCTATGCCCTTGTTTTTAGCGAATGTTGCACAAAAATAAGCAGCCATTGCTGAAGAATTACCAAATGGTTCATCAAAAAATTGTGCCACTTTAACAAATTCTTTAGCGGCTTCTTCTGGTTTTAAATACAAGACTTCATGATTTGTATCGAAATGCTTAGCAGTGATGAGTGCATATTCTGTTTCGTCATAACCCGGCACTTTAAAGCCAATTGAAAAGGTCTTCGCTTTTTCAGGTGTGTCCTTTTTGCCTTGAATTTTAGCCAGCATACCTGCCACAGTTGAGCTGTCTAATCCGCCACTTAAAAAAGCACCAACATTATCGCTTGAATGAGATTCTACGGCGGTTTCAATAGTACTTAAGCATGTTTTTAACGCAGCTTCAGGATCATCAAGTTGTGTGGCGAATTCAGGGCAATAAAGTAACTCACTATTTACAATACCGTCAGAGCCAAAATATATAGCTTTACCCGGTTCAATTTTAAATACGTTTTCATAAACTGTAGTAGGTGCAGGGATACAGTGGAAATAAATATAATTGTATAAAGCTTGTTTGTTTATTTGTAATGAGACGTTTTCAAGCGCTTTAATGGCTTTTAACGAATCACTAATATAAAGTTTGTTGCCCAACTTAAAATAAAAGCATGGTTTAGTGGCTAGGTGGTCTGTTAACACAATAGCTGGTTGGTCTTTTTCATAGATAACCATCCAAAACTGACCTGATAACTGTTGATAAAAAGCGGATAGCGAAGCGCTTGCTAAATACGCCTCTAAAACAGATTTGGAGTCTGCTTTAAGACCATTTAACAAAACATAACCATGAAAGATGATGTTGCCTTCTGGTGAAGTATAAGCACTTGTCTGCTTGTGATGATGAACGAACAACTCAAATTCACTGCCATCGGCTATTTGATACCAATCCGCTAATTGCACGCTGATTTATCCTTTAAAAAATTACGAAACAAAGTTAGTTATACCCAAAAGCTTTATTAAACACTAGGCTTTCCAGTGTATTTTCAGGTCGACCTCGAACCACAAAAAGCAACACAATAGTGGCTAAATAGCTAACCCCACCGAGGGCAACTTTGGCTAGCAACACTATAAACAAAGGCCAATCAAGCACAGGGAATAACTGCAAGACAACAAACATCACGAAAGCTCCTGTCAATGCTGGCCACCAGCTGTATAAAATACGTTTTAAAGTTATTTCTAATTCACGACTGATACTCACTAATACCATTGGTAACGCTACCAGAGCACTAAAGAACAACATTTTAGGCAAGTCAGAAACTTGTCCATAAGAAAGCGTCAATACAATAGTGGTAATTAAAATGATATTCCGAGCCCACATCAATCGATTGGAAACGACTTCTTTTTCCATCATGACCAAAAACTGCTCACTAAAAAACATCATTATACCGCCAATCATCGCATATAAGCTAAACCACTGTAGCAGTGGAATTGCGGCAAGCCATTTATCGCCTAAAAATACCGGCACAAACTCTTGTGCAACCATTGATAATCCAATACCAACAGGTAGAAAAACATAAACAGCAGCAGCAAATGTGACTAATAATATGTCTTTGAAGTTAGCGCTTTCTCTAAGTACCGATAAATTAGGTATTAGGCCGCGGATCACTGGCATCAGCAATTCTTTTGTGAATAAACCGGCTAGATTAACTGCAATATGATAAAAACCTAAAAATTGCGCAGAGGCAACTCTTCCAACAATAGCAACATCAGCCTGATTATTAATATATCTAGCAATGCTCAATGGTACGGTAGCCTTAGAGTATTTGAGCATGTCCCGCCAGTTATACAAACTAAATTTCGGTCGAAATGGATGTAAAAAATAACTTAAACCGCAGCCAAACACTGAAGATATCAATTGACCAAACACTAGCGCCCAAAAGCTCTGCAAATACCACGCAAAGCCTATTGTAGCGGTAAGATAACTTAATCGAGTCCATATGGTTAACACAAAATCGACTTTAAAGTTCATTTCCTTTTGGGCGATTATAATTCCAAAATTATTTAATCCTTGAATAATCCGAACAAGCGCTAAGCAATAAATAACCTCAGTAAGTACAGGTTGACTATAAAAATCAGATATAAATGGGGCAAGTATCACTAGAGGAATTGCAATGACAAAAGCCTGGATAATCCCAACGGTCCATGCGGCGTTAAAAACACGAGTATCATGTTCTTTATATCTTAATATATAAAGATTCAAACCAGCCTGAGTCATTGACTCTAGCAAGGCAACGACAATGGTCGCCATTGCAATAATACCAAAATCAGCTGGTGCCAAAAGTCTGGCGAGTACAAATGTGCTCACCATTCCAATCAGTTTAGAACCCCATTTAGATAAAATAGACCAGATAATACTAAAAAGCGTATTGGTCTTAACTGTCTCAGTCATAATTGAAAGGCAAAATCCCGTAGATAGCGTCGATTAGACCATCAGGCGATGAATAAACTTTTTCGACTTTCCGTGTGCGTATATTTAATGCGACCACTAATGAATTGTTTCCAGAGGAATATTTAAAATTTCCTTTTGACAGAAACTTAATTTTTGATTTCAGATTTGTTTTGCGTAATTTTGAATAGCCGACATAAAAAATATCGCCTTCAACATGTAAACCTCGACACCAGCCCATAGGTCGATTTAATGCCCCGCCAAAGGGATCATAAGTCTCGATGACTTTCTTTTCGATTGGATCACAAAAAACCAGGTTTCCATCTACACGGGTAAATATCAACTTGTTGTCATACCAAATTCCATCATGGACACTAACATCGCCCCCTAAACTGATATCAATCACATCATCAGGATTAGACAAGTTCACAGCATCTTCTTGGGTACAGCGCGTAGCCCATAAATCATCTCCAATTTTGAATACAAAATTAGGATGGCTATCATGTGGACGAGTAGAATGAACTAATCGATAATCAACCGCTTTATCAAATCTATGCCAAGGGGTTTTTCCTTGTGTATTTAAAATTGATTTAATTTCTCCACTCTCAATATCCATAACAACAACGTTATCTAGACCTGTAGACGTAACAACAAGATCGCCGTTTAAAACGTGGGCTGAATGAATATTATGAAAGCACGGGTGAGAAAAAACAGACAATAGCTTTAAATCAGGCAAGCTATAACAGTGAACTTCTGTGTCTGTTGGCAACCATAATTTATCGCCATCGATACACCCCGCGGTAAATTGTAAATTAGGATGTTCATCTGGATAATTATCGCCGCCTTCCGTTTTTGTGAGTATTTGAGAAAACTCTCCAGACTCTAGATCCAATAATACTAAACTGGCCTTTCCATAATATTTACCTTCCCCCAACTCAAAACCATTTGAACGTAAACAGCCTCCTGACAACATCAGTTTCTTAGACACCCTCAACTCCTAGTTATTTTGTGCTTTTTCTAACTCAGCGATCTTCATTTTTAAACCCGGTAAAGGATAGCCCAATTTGTAGGCTGCTTCGGCATACTTTTTAGCATTGGCAAGATCGTTTACTTCAGCATATGCAAGCCCAACATTATATTTTGCCTCTGCAGATCCTGGTGAAAGTTTGTCAGCCTCCAAGAATTTTTCTAAGGCTTTCTGATGCTCACCTCGGCGATAATAATAAATTCCCCAGGTTAAATAGGTAGAGGCTTGTCCTGGATAAATTTTAGCGGCTCGTTCAAAAAAGCATCCAGCGTCATATTTAGGTTCATCTGTATTTAAACTAGCTTTAAAAGAGCGGGAATTTTCCCACTGATATTCATAGCGAGCATAAGCATCTAGAGCAACAGGATGGTTAGGTATTGACCCCAGCACAAATAATAAATCACCAGGTTGTTTACTGGTGCTACCTTCTATTAATCGTCGCACCTTTTTAGTAAAGTGGGCTGATTCTACTAAGTATAATAACCCCCCTCGGTATGTTCCGGTACTTTGTCGCGTTTCTGCCGCATAATAGTCAAATGGCTTACCACGCCTCCACCCCATTTTCATACAATCAGATTTAGCAAAGGCTTCAGCAATTGGCCCAAAAGCCAACAAAGCAAAAAGCACTGACTGTATCAGTGTCGTTTTCGTTATTTTAATTTTAGCCATATTTAAGTTCTTATATCTGTTTAATAGGTTGTTTTACTGTCGACCGATTTTCGGTCACTTTCTTGGCATTCACTATATGAATTGAAATTGCGCAAACCACACCAACTATCGTATAAAATAAATCAAAATAAGCCAAACTCACATTACCACCAGTAATACAATATCCAACGAGTGTCAGCGTCAGCGCCTTACTTAAATTAACTAGCCATACTTCATTATTTTGTTCTGCCCATTTTTTATTTTTAAAATTCATCCTTAGTGTACCCAAGAGTATCATCAAAAAGATAAACAAACCGCCAAACCCATGATCACCCAGCACCTGCATGTAAATATTATGAGCTGCCTTTGCACCCAGTTTAGGCGGAATTGGCGGTGTTTCTATTGGCCCAAAATTCGGTGTCATTGGCGCATAGTAACGCCATAACGGAGTATCTTTAACCGCATGAAAACCACCTCCAGTGAAAGGGTTATCCAAAGCAATTAAAGTAGAAATTTTCCAAGCCCATAATCTACCAATAAACGAGCCATCTTCACTCGCAGCAGTTGACACCGTATTTTGCCTTTCTTTCCATTCTCCTGGAGCAAAAGCAAAAAAGACTGGGATGATTATTGCGGCTATTACCCCATACAAAAATTTGCGCTTTGAAGTCCACCAAAACGCTGCACCAAGAATCACCAAACCAATAAATCCGCCACGAGAATACGTACCAATAATAGCCAATATATTGAGTAATAAGATGATCTTTAAGCCACGTTTTACTACAAAATTTTCAGTCACTGAGATCAGATAAATAACCAGTGGTATACACATATTTATCGCTACTGCTAAATCATTCCGATCGTGAATAATTCCTGCCTTACCCACAATTCGGTGGCTACCACCAGATAACATGAATTTAACAGCCTCCATTGCTGCAAAGGAGGATATCGCCAATACAATAGCCCAAACCATTGTATTTATGTGCAGTCGCTTATAGATAGTTAAGGTGATAAAAAAGTAAAGTAGGATTACTTTAATAAATTGATTCCAATAATCCCATACGAAATAAGAATAGGATGTCTGATTCGTCGCAGTGGAAAGCAGTGTCCACAGGGCAAATAGTAACACCCAAAAAGTTAAGCCATTGAATTTCCATTGTTTATACTTTTGGACGATGATATACGAAAGCGCAGTGATAACCACTATGGTTAGATTCAAACGAAAGTGACTAGAAAAACCAAACGCCCATTTTGCCGGTGCGGTAAGTGCAATCCACACCCATGCAGCCGTGCCAATATAGGGACGTTTAAAACTGTAATAAATGGCAACAAATAGGAAACCAACAAGGAGCAGATCACGCATCAGTCATCATCCTGCATACTCGACCACCAAAACATATAACAAATAGCTGCAATATCAGCCATAAGATACAAACTGTCTATCATGTTACGCTCACTTTGCTGATTACATATCGATATTTGCCGGATTTCTCAGGGGCAATTTCGGTTAAAGATTCTACAGTAACAGATACTTCTGCGCCAAGTCTTGCTTGAATTCCGGTAATAATAATATTCTGCGTCTGCTCATCGACTTCACCATTTTTTGATACAACTTGCACATGGGTATGTTGCATCGACTCTTGCACAATTTTAAACGCTTCGACGCTTTTGATATCCCTGAGAATATAAATTAGAGAAAGGCCATGCAAAATTGTCCCATCTGCAGCTACAACAAAATCGGTACTGCGCCCTTCAATTGATTCAAGCATGGGTAAACCGCGTCCGCAGGCACATTTTTTATCGGACATAATGGCAATATCACCGGTCCGATAGCGGATAAATGGAAACTCGGATGTCCCCATATGGGTAACAACAATTTCACCAGATTGTCCTGCCGGCAGCGGATTGCCCTGAGGATCGATTATCTCCACGACTATATCTTCATAAGACAAGTGCATGCCGCCTTCAGGACATTGGTGAGCAATGAATCCAGCATCTCTACCACCGTAACCATTAGCGACTGGGCAACCAAACACTTGTTCAATACTTTCGCGCTGATAGGGGTAAAGTCTTTCTGAGGTAACAAACGCGACCTTAATGCCTAAATTGTTCATTTCCATTCCATGTTGCTTAGCGGTTTTCGCCAGCAAATCGAACACCGAGGGATAACCAAATAGCATTTTCGGTTTAGTATCTCGAATGGTTTTTAAAAATGACAACAGCTTTTGTTCGGTCATATCAAATGCAGGAATTAATTCAGAGCGAAACAACCCATCACGAATCAAACGCACCCTATCTTGCGCTCCTAACTCAATGGGTGACCCCCAAGCAACAATCTCTTTATCGCCAATATCCACATCCCACCAACGCGTGGCACGCCACTTTTCTGCTACGTCGTGGGATACTCGTTCATTGCCTAATAAAAAAATGAGAGGCTGACCGCTTGAACCACCAGTATTAAATCGCGCTAAAGGACCGGCAATCTCAGATTTTAGTTTTTCAAAATTTGCCGAAATAGTGGCTTTGTCTAAAAACGGCAATTTGACCAGATCTTCGGCGCTTTGTATGTCATTAGGACTGATGTTCGATGAATCAAACATTTGACGATAATAGGGCACATTTTTATATACGGTTTGGATAAAACGCTGCAACCGATTCGATTGTTCCTGCTGCAAGGTTTCTTTATCAAACCACTGGGACTTTTCTAACGATTTTCGAATTTTAACCGTATCATGCTTTTTAAGCTTTTCATGCAAAGGAAACAGCACATTAGAGACTATTTTGGTATACATTCCAGACATAAACTAGTGCTCCTTTGGGCTCAATAAATTGTTATAAATATCCATAATTTTAGCCATTCTGGTATCCCAATGATTTTGCTGTGCATATTCAACGATAGCTTGTCGATCCCACTCTTTGTTTAAGCCTTTTTTGAGTGATGTCAGCAGCGCCAAATGATCATCAAAAGGCACTATCTCGCCAACATCGTCACTATTTATGACTTCACTATTACCGCCAACGTCACTGGCGATAACAGGCGTACCGCAGGCCATACTCTCTAGAATAACATTGGCCCAACCTTCATTGGCAGTCGAAAGCACAAAGAGATCTGCAGATGATAGAGGATTACTGAGCTTATCGGGAGGTAGTGAACCTAAAAACTTAACCTGACTCTCCACCCCTAACCTTTTGACCTGTGCACGCAATTCAGCTTCAATATTACCTTCGGCACTCGCTCCACCGACAATGAGATAAACCAAATTAGGATAGATTTTTAATAATTCAGGAAGACATTCAATAACCCGATGAAAGCCTTTTCGTTTGACCAAACCGCCTACCGTAATAAGCACTTTAGCATCTTCTTCGATTGCCAGAAATTGTCGCGCTTTATGCGGACTCATTGCGGAAAACTTATGGGTATCAACCCCATTCCCTACAACCGTAAATTTATTCCCATCAGCACCTAGAGATACGGCAAGCTGTTTTAGTGAGTCGGCGACACAAATCATGTGATCAGCGTCTTGCCATGCTTGCAGCATTAACTTCAACTTATCAGGATCTTTGCTATGGGTTAATTCTGTTCCGCGCAATGTGATAGTGACTTTTTTATTCATGCGCTTAGCAAGTTTAGTCGCAGCTAATCCATCAGGATAAGTAAAGTGGCTATCGATAATATCAATTTTGTGTTGTTGCTCTAATTTTTTGAGTACTTTGTAAGCCGCTCGGGCCATCATCGCCCCATCTAACTTTCGAAAAAACTTCGGAATAGATAAGAATCGAGGGAAATGAACGGTGATCCCCTGCTGAACTTCCTTTTTTTCAGGCATAGGGCGATAATTAGGTTTGAAAAACCGAATCAAACCTTGTCCAGGAAACCATGGAACAGGGCTTATCACTTCAATGTCGGCATACTCTGCCACGCGAAACATTCTTTCACGCACAAACAAGCCAGACTGTTTGCGCACTGAGTTAGGGAATAAAGAACTCAAGACAACAATTCTTGGGCGTTTCACTGTCACTTACTCAGTAAATTTTCGTAAATAGACTGATAATTGGCAACTGAGTTTTTCCAGTTCCTAATTTGCATCACAAAATTACGTCCATTCTCAACCATTGCAGGCCAAGAATCACGATTTGATAAAACCTTTATAGCTGTATTGGCCAGCGCATCAATATTGCCACTGTCAAACAACCAACCGGTTTTGCCGTCTTCAATCAATTCTTTGTGCCCCCCCACATCAGAAGCAAGAACAAGTTTCCCTTGCGCCATAGCTTCCAACGGTTTAAGCGGCGTCACCAATTCAGTTAAACGCATGGGTTTTCGTGGATAAACAAGTAAATCAACCAAACTATAATATTTATCTACTTCAGAATGAGGAACGCGGCCAGGCATAATCACATGCTCTTGCAAACCAAGTTGTTTAATCTGATTTTTTAAATTCTGTTCTTGAGGTCCGCCACCCACTAACAAAAATACAGCATTAGGAATAGTTTTAAGAATTTGTGGCAAAGCGGCAACGATTAAGTCTAATCCTTCGTAACCGTAAAAGGATCCAAGGAATCCCAGCACCACTTTGTTATTTAAATTGTACTGTTTTTCTAATGCTTGATTACGCTCAGTGATAATATTGAATTGTTCAATATTGACTGCATTGGGTATAACGGTAATCTTACTGTCTGCAATGCCCCGAGCAAGCAGATCTTGACGCAGACCTTGGCAAATAGTGGTCACAGCATTCGCTTTATTAACCACGTGAGTTTCCATTTTTTGTGTCAAACGATAACGTAAGTCGCCTTCTTTACAAGTACCGTGATCAACCGCTGCATCTTCCCAAAAAGCACGAATCTCATAGACTAAAGGTAGTCCGGTTTTGTTGGCTGCTTTGATAGCTGCCAAACCATTTAAGGCCGGTGAATGAGCATGCAAAATATCCGGCTTCTCAATTTCAATCGCTTCTAAAATACGATCTCGCAGAGGGTTCACTAAGGATAATTGATTTAACACGGGGAGTTTGCTGCTTAACCCTGTAGGTGGTTTAGTTCGATAAAACCTTAAACCATCCACATCTTCAATTTCAGCTTCACATATCCCTTGTTTAGCGCTAGTAACATGACAAGTTTCCCACCCTCGAGCACGCTGCTGATTCAAAATAGAGCGAGTACGAAAAGTATAACCACTGTGCAACGGGATGGAATGATCTAAAATGTGCATTATTTTCACGGCTTACTGCGCCTTTTGTTGACGTAAAAATGACTCAAACATCATTAATGTCCACAATGACGCGCTGTTGTCTCGTCGCCCAGAAATATGATCATTAATCAATCGTTGTAATTGTGACTTGTTGAAATAACCTGATTCAGTCATCTGTTTAGATAAAACCCCTTCATACAATCGTTCTTTCAGAGGCCCCCTAAACCAATTTGCTAAAGGCACGGCAAACCCCATTTTTTTGCGATACAGAACATCATGGGGAAGATGCGGTTCTAATGCCTTCTTGAATGAGAGTTTTCCGACCCCGTTAGCAAGGTTTTTATTGGTAGGCACGTTAAACGCCCATTCAACAAATTTGTGATCGATAATTGGCACTCGAACTTCAAGAGAATGTGCCATGGAAGCCCTGTCGACTTTAGTTAAAATATCGCCAACCAAATAGGTTTTCATGTCGATATACTGGGCTATTTTGGTTTCATCCAAATGTTTAACTTTATCACCGTATTTTTGGAAGATTTCCAGCGAAGTGTAACCATTAAGACTTTGTTTATAGTCTTCAGAAAATAATTTAGCTCGATCACCTGTGCGCAGAATACTCATAGTATTGTGATACCCTTCGACGGTATCCATAGCCATAGATTGAAAGGTTGTTTTTGCTCGCAGAAACTTCGGTGCCCAATCGGCTTTAGGATATAACTTGCCCAGTGGACCAAAGATAGGTTTGCGTATTCCCAGCGGCAATAAGTTACGAATTTTTTCTTCCCCCTGATGCATTCTGTAGCGACTATAGCCTGCAAACAACTCATCGCCACCATCACCAGAAAGCGCTACGGTAACGTGCTTCCTCGCTAATTCGCAGACTCTAAATGTAGGAATTGCTGAACTATCTGCATAGGGTTCATCGTATAAATGCGCTAATTGATCGACTAAATCAAAATCATCTTGGCCA
Source organism: Aliiglaciecola lipolytica (assembly GCF_018860635.1). Lineage (GTDB taxonomy): Bacteria > Pseudomonadota > Gammaproteobacteria > Enterobacterales > Alteromonadaceae > Aliiglaciecola > Aliiglaciecola lipolytica_A. The sequence continues at coordinate 127,561 of NZ_JAHKPT010000021.1, read as the reverse complement.
ACCACTTCAACACGATGATTGGTTTTATATCGATCTGCGACTGATTGTGCATATTCTGTTTCGTTAAACTCTTTTACATCAAAACCGATTGCACAGGTATTCACAGGTTCCGTTTGCAACTGCGACATCATAGCGACAACGGCACTTGAGTCTACGCCTCCGGATAAAAATGAACCTAAAGGCACATCAGCAACCATACGGATATCGACCGCTTCTTTGAGACGCTCTACAAGTTGCTCATCGATTTCCTTCTGATCTAGCGGATGGTCATAGTTTACAGGTACATCCCAATACTCTTTAGATTCTGGTAACCCTCTATCACCTTTGTGCAACATTAAGGTGTGACCAGGTGACAACTTAAAGGCGTTTTGATAAATAGTGTGAGGCTCTGGTACATAACCTAGGCTGAAGTAGTCTTCAATAGTGGTATTTCTAAGATCACGATTAAAAGCTGGGTGAGCTGTGATGACTTTTAATTCAGAGCCGAAAATAAACTCACCGCTAGGTAATAGACTGTAGAAAAAAGGTTTAATGCCTAAACGGTCACGAGCAATAAACAAACACTCTTTTTGTCTATCCCAAATCGCAAAGGCAAACATCCCTCTTAATTTATGTACACATTCTTCCCCCCACTCTAACCAAGCATTAAGGATAGTTTCAGTGTCACCATGGGTATTGAATGTGTAACCTTTAGCAGAAAGCTCTTTATGCAATTCTTTAAAGTTGTATATTTCGCCGTTAAAGACAACACAAGCACGCTTATCAGCGCTTAACATCGGTTGAGGGCTGCCTTCTAAATCGATAATAGATAGACGTCTGTGAGCAAGCGCCACGCCTGGGTCAAAAAAGTAATCACCTGCATCAGGTCCTCGATGAATTTGTCGATCATTCATCTTTGCAATCAAATCAGCATCAACTCGGGTTTGATCTGACAGGTGAAAAATACCAGCTATTCCGCACATTCGTTAATCCTCAACCATTAAAGGCTTGATAAAGCTCATTATATTTCCCAACCATTGTATCTATACTAAAGTTTGCCACGCAATGGTTTCTTACGATAAGGCCATTTTTATGCTTAAGTTCAGGTGAACTAACATATTGACTCATCGCCGAGACTAGTGCGTTAATATCATTAACTTCAACTAGATGTGACTTTTTTAAATCTGCTGCAATCAATTCAGGATTTCCACCAACATTGGTGGCAATCACCGGTAAGCCGCTTGCCGATGCTTCAAGAATAGTGTTCGAAATCCCCTCAGCTAAGGAAGGCAATACAAAAACATCCATACAGTTCATTAGTTGCGCCACATCGGAACGATTGCCAGCAAACCAAACTTGCGATGACAAATCTGCTTGTTGTGTCCTAGCCAACATTTTTTCCATCAGCACGCCATCACCAACAATGACTAAACGGAGACGCTCTTTATGTTCAGGAAATTGACCAACAAGCGCGATGAATGCTTCGAGTAAAAAGGGTTGATTTTTAACTTCGGCTAAACGACCTACAGTGCCAAAAACAAGCATGTTTTCGGTAGCGAAATGTTCAGGAAATAAGCTGAGGTCAGAATTTTGAGGAGTAAATTTATCGACATCGACACCATTACAAATATGTCGGATGTCATCAGTATAAACACCAATCGTATCGCGCAAATAATCAAAGGCTTCAGTAGATAACGCAACATACTTATGAATATAGGTTTTCATAAAGCGCCTAAGCATTTGATATTTTTTGTTTTGCCCATGCATATCATTGACATCCCAACCGTGTTCACCATGAATACGGTATGGCACCCTGCACCACCATCCTACCAGCTGATTTTCGATAGTAGCAGTATTACGAGTGTGCAGAATATCTGGGTTGAGCTTTTTTAATAATTTACGCAATTTAAAAAAGATACTTATGTCGTTACCATCTTTTTTTGCTAAATCAAAAAATTCGACGTTTTGAGTTTGAATACGTTGACAAAAAAGCTCGGAATAACCTTTCAAAGTAACAATTGTATGTTGGTACTTTTGAGAGTCTAAACGATTTATCAGATTGACCACACCATTCTCTAATCCACCGGTGTCAAACCGGTAAATGATATGCATAATGTGAATCTTTTTGAAATCCATGTCGATGTTATTCCCTACTCAATCTCAATTTAGCTAGAATTGTCTTCACTCAGTCTTGCTTTCATTCAGTAATGATTGCAATTCATCATTAAAAATTTGCTGCGACATATTCTCTAGCGCTTGTTTGGTTTTTTCATTCTTGTCATCAGGAACTGACAACATAATCAAGTAGCCATTTTGAGCCTGACCAAACAGCGCCTGAATGGCTTGTACCAATTTAATCTCTAAGGATTTGTGTGTCACCCGCCATGGAGTGACATAGGTATAACTTAATAAACGTTTATTCCCATAATTATCAATTATTTGCATCGAGCGATAAGTTGGGTTTCTATCTTCCGACACAATTGACCATTTTTCGATGTTATACAGTTTATTGCGTCCGTTAATCAATTCTTGTCCCTGAATATTCGCATTGTAATACGCAATGAAGAATTCAACGTCACCATTGGTGCCACGATAAACACTGGTTGGATTATGAAAAATCGGCAACCAAGTTGCAGTGTTGGACGTCTCATCGAGATTAAAGCTTGCGGCAAAATCTGGGTTAACAGGACTGACTGGATTCTCGAAAGCTGATTTATAACCTATGCTTACTCCGAGTATGAATACCAACGCAACTACAGGTTTGGTTATCGAAGAAACGGGATAATCTGGTCCAGCTTCATTTTCTAGTTTTTCAGTTTTCGGAAGCGGATCAGCCCATCTCCCCCCAACAGTAAACATAATCAGAATAACCAAACCAAAAAATAACCAACCATAAATAAGGTGGTCGACCCCTGTAGCATATTTCATGTCCGACAAATGAGCGATCATCACTATGCCGTAGGCTCTTATTCCATTGGCCAGTAATGGTAAAAAGATTGAGAACAGGATAAAAATCAGACGCTTCTTAAGACCGTTATAATTCAAATACGCAAACAACGTACCTAGAGTAAACGAAGCGATTAAATATCGAATCCCCGAACAGGCTACCGCCACTTCAAATAGACCTCCTGGAATAGCGATATAGAGTCCTTCGCGGAATACTGGAATACCGGTCAATTGGATCGCAAAAACAGTAATATCAGCGGTTAACTCTTGTAACTGGGGAATCAAAAACTCACCTGCAGGAACGCTGAATAGCCAGAAGAACGATGTAAATAGCAGGATACGCGCGACCTGATTGCCCATCACGCACCAAATCATCATAGGTAACATAGCAAAGCTTGCTAACTGCTCTATTACTAAAACTTGCGCCATGCTGCCAAATAGCCAAACAAAAATAGTGCCGACTACAAAAATTAACGATATATAGGAAGGTTGAAGTGTGGCGTTATTTAATTTAGTCCATTTAAGTTTAATCAGGTAAATACAGATAGGTAAAATAATAAAACAATGGGTGAAGGTTTCTGAACGAATCCATATGGCGGCTGTTGACGAAATACTGTCAAAGAAAACAGCTCCCCAAACAATAAATATCGCGATTAAATATTTGAAGATACTACTTTTCCAAAATGTCATAATTCAACCTTAAATAATCCAGCTAACTTGCTCATAGTGGCAGTCCACTGTAAATTTTCCATAATCCACTGACGATTTTCGGGTACTTCTACAGGAGTATCCAAATAATGACAAACCGCTGAACAAAATTGCTCTGCATCATCAGTCACTCTGATATGTTCGTTTTTAGCGTCAATCCCTTCTATTGCCATACTTGTTGCCACTACTGGCTTGGCCATAGATAAAGCCTCTAACACTTTGTTCTGAATCCCTCTGGCGATTTGCAACGGAGCAACAGATACTTTGGCGCTGCGTATAAAGGGTCGAACATCTTTCACTCTGCCGGTAACCACAATACCATTAGTATTGTTTAACGATTTAATTTGCGTAGTTGGATTGCCTCCAACCACGTAAAAATTCGCATTTGGGTGTAGCGTTCTGATTTTAGGCCAAACGTGATTGACAAACCATATCACCGCATCGACATTTGCCCAATAATCCATTGCTCCAGTGAATACCACATCCACCTGTTCGGTTACCGCTTCAATGTCGCTATCAGGTGAAAAGTAATCCACGTCAACACCGTTCAACAAACCTTGTACCTTGCCATGCTGAAGCGTTGGCAATTGTTGTTTAAATAGCTCGGCTTCAGGATCAGAAACAAATAAAGCATGCTGCGAACGCTCGCAAACTCGATTTTCAAATCTTTTTAATTTCTGATGCTCTCGTCGATAAACCCAACGACTGATGCCTGTCTTGTTGTCTGCGTACTGTCGCCATTTATCTGAATCAACGTCCACATAGTCGACAACCTGATGAATCCTTTGTTGATGGGATGAAGTAAACATAGCCATCACCGAAGAGTAGATGAACACTTGTGTAATCTGTTGCTGGCGCAACGTTTTATCTACCCATTGTTGCATCTTAGAGTTAGCGTAATAGGGTTCAGAAATTGACTTACCGCTAATAAAAGCAGTTAACCCTTTGATTTTGGACCAGGTTTTATTCTGATTAATGAGAAAGACTTGCTTGCAGTATTTATCCAAGTTTGATGCATATTGCCAATCGTAGGGATCATCCACGAAACTGCCTAAATAAATATCAAATCGTTCGCTCAATACTTTGAGCATATTAAACGAACGAATTTTGTCACCTTTATTGGGTGGAAAAGGAATCCGGTGACACAAAAAAAGCAGCGGCGGCTTATTCATTCGCTTCTATCCTAAAAATTTGGATAGAAAGGGTCCAATGCGACGACTCAACCAAACAGGCAGTTTTTGCCACATTTTGATAAAGAACTGATACTTTGGATTATTTGGACTTAAATTAGGTAATGCTTCAGCTTTTACCAAATGAAATTGATAGTGCAACGCAACCGGTTCCATACCCCAGGTACGTTTGTACTTAAACGCACCTGAGTCGTCTTTACTTCGACCAAAATCAAAGTAATTGCATTGTTTATTTTCCAACGCATGGCACATCAACTGGTAATACATAAAGTCATTACTTTTCAGTGCTCTGGCATCAAACAAGCCTCCACCATAAAAAGGTAAGACTTGATTTTTGTAATAAAAACTAAGCACCGAAGAAACTGCTTTATGGTCTTTCTCTACGGTCAATACGTCACAGTTTTCAGCAAACTCTTGTTTTAATGCCGCGAAATACTTTTTCGGAAATACTGGCGTCCCTAAGTTGCGAACACTTTCAGAATACACATCGTAGGCTGTTTTAGTATCCTCTTCGATACGAAAACTAAGATCATTTTTTAAAGAATGCCTAACAACGGCTCTTTGTTTCTTTTTGATACCCGCTAAGATCGCTTCTGGTGTATCAGCGAGCTCCCAACCAAAAGAGGAGTGGGCGCATTTTTCTGTTAAATCAGGATTATTGCGCGCAAATGGATAACGCATTTCTAAATAATCCACCCCAAGATTATGGGCGAGTTCAATAGCCTGCTTTTCTAAAAATAATGTGGCCTCTTCAGAGTCTGAAGCAACACCGCCATAGACACAGAATGGCGTGGAAATGAGCGCATGACCAAAGAGTAAACTTTTTTGTTCAACTAAGGGTAGAACGCCGACAATAGTGTTATCAATGGTTGCATAAATATAATGACAGGAGTGACCGTAAACCGACTCAATAACTCGTTTCCAACCTGTTAAATGGAAAAAAGTGCCGGTATCAATACTATCTACAAAATCATCCCATTTTTGCGACTCTTGCGCACCGTCACCTAACTTACAAAGTTGGTAGTTTTCCGTCACTTATGCTACTCCATACACGTCTTTCATCGTTGACCAATTAAAGTCTGCCAGTAATCTTTCTAATTTTGCCTCGGTTTTATCCAAATTGATATAATGTCTAAAACGCGATTTTAATGGGGCATTAGTTAATCTTGGCTGCGCACCATCAATCTCCCAAGGATGAAAATAGAAAGAGTAAGGTTGTTTTTCCTGACTCAAATAGCGATTCACTAACATTCGAGTCATTTTATACGGATATAATCGAAAATAGCCCCCACCTCCAATAGGAATTTGTTTGCCCATTAGCTTTAACGTAGGGATAGGAATTTCGATAATATTTTCTGGTCGTTGGTAAGCAAACCTAGGCCAATCAGGTGTACCGTACAAATCATGTTTAACCGGATAAGTGCTAGAGCTATATTTAAAGCCCAACTCTGCTAACACTTCAAACGCCCATTCGTTATCATAACCAATAGAGAAACTTGGTGCCCGATAACCGATAACAGGCTCACCAATTAAATCTTCTAAATGATTTTTTGAGCGGGTAATGTCGGCAGTGAGTTCTTTACGGTTCTGCTGATAAGCTCTTCGATGTGCGTAACCATGGCTAGCAATTTCATGGCCTTGGGCATGAATATCTTTAATCAGTTGCGGATAAAGCTCTGCGACCCATCCAAGAACAAAAAACGTAGACTTCACATCGGCTTTAGCGAAAACATCAAGCAACCTGCGCGTATTAGCGTCAACACGGGGTTTATATTGATCCCAGTCTTCAGGCTTGATAATTGAGTCGAATGCAGAAACGTGAAAAAAATCTTCAACATCAACTGTCATAGCATTTAGCGCCGTATTTTTTACCACTTCATCGTCCCTTTCCGAACAATACAACTTCCACTGTTCGAATAAAAATAAGCATATCTAACAATAAACTTTGATGTTTCACGTAATAAAGATCGAATTTTAACTTTTCCATCGAATCTTCGACACTTGCGCCATAAGGATAATTGAGTTGTGCCCAACCTGCCAGTCCCGGCTTCACGTTATGGCGTTGATTGTAATATGGAATTTCCCTTATTAATTGTTCAACAAACTGCGGACGTTCTGGACGAGGGCCAATAAATGCCATTTCGCCTTTCAGCACATTAATTAATTGCGGTAATTCGTCGATACGATATTTCCGGATGAAAGCACCAATACGAGTTACCCTACTATCATTTTGTGAGGCCCATTTTGCACCGTCTTTTTCGGCGTCAGGGCGCATGCTGCGGAACTTTATTATTTTAAACAGCTTGCCATTTAAGCCCACTCGCTCTTGCTTATAAAAAACAGAGGTTCCTGTACGTCGACCATCATCAAGATAAATAATGACGGCGGTTAGCAACATGAAAGGCCAGGTAAACAGCATCACAAAAATCGCCACAAAGGCATTGATACCATATTCAAGAATATCTCTTAAATAGTTTTGGGAGTTAAATCCATTTGAATATACCACCCAACTCGGATACATCAAGTTCACCACAATTTGGCCCGTTTCCCGTTCCATGAAATCAAGCAAATCGGTAATCTCAACACCGCGTAACCTGCAATCAAATAAAACTTCGATGGGTAAGGTACCTCTTCGCTGGTCGCAGGCAATAATAATTTCGTCAATTTCATTATCAATTACATAATTACGGAAATTATCATCGATTTTAACGTGTACTAATCGCTCGTTACGGATACCGTCCTCACGATTGTCTCCTGGGATAGGGATAAAACCTAATAACTCGAATCCCAACCTATCAACATCTCTACGCATTCTTTTTTCAATAATTGAAGCTCTTTCACCGGCTCCAATTACCACGATTCGAGTACGTCCAAGTCCAAGTAGACCTAAACGATTGGTAAAATAACGGAATGTGACAAGAGATAGAATCACTACTCCAGCAGCGACTGGCAGGAAGTAAGGATGCATCCTCAGCTCTTCCATAAAGGTACTGGTTATTACTTCTACAACGAAATAAGTTAGGGCTAAGCTAACAAAGATTCGTCTTATAATGCCACGGAAGGTTTCTCTTAATTTGGCTTCATACAATCCCACAGAGAGAGATGAAACCAACACTAAAAAGGTCATAAGAGAGATATTAGCCGCTAGTTTTAAAATGCTTGGAGATTCTACATCTAGAATACTCACTACTAAAAAGTTTGCTAAGTACGCAGAATAAGAAACGATCACTGCTTCTGCGAGAACAAGAGCATTGGACCTTTTATTTTGTTTGTTGGTCGCTGCCATTAGCTCTTACCTATGGATTTTTTTGCTAAATTTATCATATGCTAAACGAATTATTTGAGATAGACTAACTTTTCTGGTCAGCCATTATAGAGATTATAACGCTCGGGTAAATGGCTGATTTGCTACATTTGTTTCTGTTTGGATAGGAAAGACATAATATGAAAGCAAGTAGAATAGCTCAATTATTGATTGCAGCTGCTGCATTTACGGCGTTAAATGCATGTACCAGCTCAGGCAATTCTTTGCCTCAAGCAACTACAAGAGCATCTTTAACCACGAATATAGACGACTACAGTTATTTGATCGGTCCAGGAGATAACCTTTCGATTTTTGTATGGCGTAACCCAGATGTATCCGGATCATTTTTGGTTCGTCCAGATGGCATGATTACAACTTCATTGGTTGAAGACATCCCAGTTTCCGGTAAAACCCCTACAGCTCTAGCCCGTGACTTAGAACAGGAACTTGGCAAATATATACGTGATCCTATCGTGACAGTCAGTGTCAGTGGTTTCAACGGCCCTTTTAGTGAGCAAGTTAGAGTAGTTGGCGAAGCAGCTTCACCGAGAGCTATTAGTTACTCTGAGGACATGACGTTATTGGATTTGATGATTCAAGTAGGCGGTCTAACTGAATTTGCAGACGGAGACGGTGCCAAATTAATCAGAGTCGTAAATGGTGAGCAAAAGGAATTCTCAGTGAGATTGGATTCACTGGTTAAAGAAGGGAATATTTCAGACAATGTAGATATCCTTCCCGGTGACATATTAATTATTCCAGAAGCTTGGTTTTAGGCTTTACAGTTAGTAATAATTAGTAAATTAAAGGTTAAAAAGACTTATCTATGTTAGGAATTCAGGAAGCGATAGATCAAATCCACACCTATGTAAAAGGTGTCTGGATAAAGAAACGCTATATCATCATATCGACTTGGTTAATATGTCCACTCGGATGGGCATATGTGGCTAATTTACCAGACCAATATGCATCATCTGCGCGTTTATTTGTTGATACCAGTAGCTTGTTACGTCCACTTTTGAGGGGGCTCGCTGTATACAATAACCCCAGTGAACAAGTTAATCTTGTAGCGCGAACCTTATTGAGTCGTCCAAATTTAGAAAAAATAGCCAGGGAAGCGGATCTTGACATTACCGTGACCACCCAAGCTGAAATGGATGACTTGATAAATAACATGCGCAGGGATATTAAGCTCAATAGTACTGCTGAGCAGAATATTTATAGTATCAGATATAATTCCCCTTCCCCTGAACTAGCGCAAAAAATCGTTCAAATAACACTCAATGAATTTGTCGAAAACTCGTTAGGCAACAATCGCCAAAGTAGTGACTCTGCAGAAGAGTTTATTAATCGCCAAATTGAGGAATACGAGCAACGACTTGAAGAAGCTGAACAACGATTAGCAGCCTTTAAAGTTAGCCGCATTGACCGTGCCCCAGGCTCTAGCCGTGACTATTACAGTCAATTACAACGTCAAATAAGTGAACTACAGTCCACTGAATTACGCATTTTAGAACTTAACTCCCAATTAGAAGCGGCTAAAGCGCAAATGATTGGCGAGGCTCCAGTTTTCGGTTTGGCAGCCCCAGATTCTCGTGTGGCTCCTTCGATTTCTACTAAGTATGATAATCGAATTGCAGCCCTTGAAAGTAGCATTGATGACTTACTTATCCAATACACAGAAATTCACCCTGAAGTCGTCAAAACCAAAAACTTACTTGAGAATTTATATGACGAACGTGAAGCGCATATAAAAAGTTTAAGTGATGTGGCTGAAGAAACTGGCTCCTACAGTCAATTTGGGAATATTAACCAAAATCCCGTTTATCAAGAATTAAAACTTTCTGTTGCACAGTATGAAGGCCAATTATCTCAACTGAATGTTCGAGCTGATAATATTCGAGCGAAGATCGCCGAGTTAGAGAAGATTGTTGATTTAGTTCCGCAAATTGAAGCGGAAGCTCAAGGTCTCAACCGAGATTATGAAATTACTCGGGAAAAATACCTCGAGTTAATAAGTCGCCGTGAACAAGCTGAACTATCACGTAAAGCTGAAGCAACTTCCGATGATGTACAGTTTCGTGTAATCGATCCTCCTACCCTGCCTACCAAACCTTCTGGGCCAAATAGAATATTGTTTTATTCAATGATTTTATTTGTCGGTTTTGGCACAGGTCTTGGTATCGCGTTTTTAGTTAGCCAAATTAACCCTGTTGTACTTAGTCCTAGTCAATTAGTAAGTAATTTTGGTATTCCTGTATTTGGTAAAGTTTCCCATATCGATGCAAAGGCTATCGCTAAGGTAGATCGGCGTAGAATGCTTGTATTTAGTGCTTCAAGCCTTGCATTATTGTTGATATTTATTGGATTAGTCTATGCTGATATTGTGTACGGTAGATTGCCTATTTATCTTTTGGGGAATTTGATATGAGTACTATAGAAAAAGCACTACAAAAGAATAAACAATTGAAGGCTGAGAATTCAGAGAAATCAACTCTAGAAGCAGCTCAAGAAAAAGCCCAGCAAATAGCCCAAAACGCTAAGAGTGAGGCAAGCAGTGAAAACAGTGGTTTAGAGTCTAAAACTGATATAGATATTAAAAATGAGAGCTCAGCAGCTCAACAAAGCGACACTCTTACACAAACAGATGAAAGACAAGAGCCTGTTATATCTGATAAAGAGCCAGAAGTATTGTCCTACGAGACGTCAAAGGAAAAATTTATTCCTTTAACCCATATTCAAAAAGAAGGTTTTGTCTCTAATATGGGACGCAATACCATCAATGAAGAATATCGCGCGATAAAACGTAAAGTTTTGAGTAACGCTTTTGGTCCTTTGTCAAAAACTTTGACCAACGCAAATATTGTGATGGTAACGAGTCCGAACCCAAATGAAGGCAAGACATTTACGGCCATTAACTTAGCGTTAAGTATAGCCTTGGAACAAGATAAAACAGTGTTACTGGTTGATGCAGATGTGCTTAGACCCAGTGTAATGAAAACTATCGATCAACCATTTGAAAGTGGTTTAATGGAGTATTTGTTAGGGGAAGTAGATGATTTAGCAGACGTTATTCATCATACCAGCTTAGATACTTTGAGAATCATCCCTGCGGGTAAGTCTCACCATTTGTCTACCGAGCTTTTGGCCAGTGAAAAAATGTTGGAGTCCGTGAGTGAGTTTGCAAATCGTTATCCAGACCGTGTTGTAATCATAGACAGTCCTCCTTTATTGGGCATAAACGAAACTGCCATATTAGCGAATCTAGCAGGGCAAGCTGTGGTTGTAGTGCAGGAAGGCAAAACCTCATTAAATAGATTATCCCAAGCCGTTGAGCATCTTAATCCAGACATGGCTAAAGGATTTGTGCTTAATAAGTCTAAACAAAATAATAGTAACGGTGCAGGATATTACGGTTATTACTATGGTAGCGATGAGAAAAAGTAGTAGGGAAGAATTTTGAAATTAGTTTATGTTTTTGCATCTGGAACGCTTGCTTTTTCAACGCTAGCCAATGCTGAGTTAAAATTCAATTCTAATTTTATGGCGTCTTATGTAAATGACTCGTCTAAATCTGAGGCTTTTTCTCGTCGTAAGTCCAATATTTTAACCTTGCAACCCTCTTTGGGAGCCGTGTACACAGCTAAAAAAGTACAAGGCGCTGCGAACGTTAAATATATCAAAGTTAACAATAATGCTAGTGGTGGAGCTAGTGATATCGAACTTAATCAAAACAATACCTTTACCAGTTTTGATTATAACGGTCGATTAAATGTGATAGAAAATGTGCTTACTCTCTCGGCAGTTGGTGCGCAGTCATATAATAATACCATTGCAGGAAACGCTTTGGTAAATGATGAGTTATTTGGAAGCCAAGAGTTATCTAAAACGCAAAGAAATACTGCCAGTTTCAATCTTAATTTGAGTCAAGGGGATTGGATTGGTTTAGGAATGGGCGGCAGTTATTCCAATGTAAAAAGTGATAGACAAGTTTATACCGATAGTAAATTGGACAGTGACAATACATCCTTAAATGCTCAAATCTACTCTGGTGATGAAGTAAAATTAGTTAACTGGAACCTTGTTGGTACCTACAATGAAACAAATGGTTCTGGTTTCAACGATTCTATATCACAAATGTATCAAGGCGATTTTAGAGTAGGTTTGTTTAGCGAATTGAACCTGGTATTCACCGGGCAAAGTGAAAAAAATGAAATTAGTAGTACTGATACAGATTCTACAAGTAACTTTGATTACAATAGTTATGGTTTAGGTTTATCTTGGTATCATTCTGCACAGCGCTTTATCGATGTGACTTACAATCGTTCCACGAGAGACGAGGATGAAACCCAAGGTTTCTTGGGCCTGAAATTTAATTGGCGCTTCACTTCAAGAACATCTATACACGGAGAATACGGACGCCGATTTTATGGAGAAAGTGGTAGCTTAGGGCTAAGTCATAAAACTAGAAAAATTCGTACCGAAATAACTTATGAAGAAGATGTAACTAACTACACGCGGTTAATTGCGGGTGACGTTATTACCGGTTCTTTTGTTTGCCCTATTGGATCTAGTGATATATTGCAGTGCTTTCAGCCACCCTCTATAAATTATGAGCTGCAACCTGGGGAAGAATATTCGAACTTCAGTTTTATTGTTCCTGAAATTAGTGAAGCCGAAATACTAAGAAAAAGTTTTATAGCAAATATTGGTTACAGCTTCCGTAAAGTAAATTCTAACCTGACGTTTAGAAATACAAATACAGAATATTTAGACGGCTCACGGGAACAGCAAACCCAAACCATATCGTTGAATAACAGCTTACAAATGAATCGTAAGTCGACTCTTAGCGGTTCTTTAACTTACACTCGTTTTGATAATACAGTAGATGAAGATAGATTGAGCGCAGATAACGACGAAGTATTAAGTGCAAATATCAACTTCACTCGAAAAATAAATCGAGATCTCAACGCTACGATTAGTTATCAACATACACTTCGTCGCTCCCCCGTGCAAAATCGGGATTTTGATTCTGACCGAATTTCATTGCAGCTAAAATACAAACTGTTTTAATTCTGCGGTTGGTGTATAAGTCTCGACTTAACTTAAACTAACATTGATTTAAAGTTATAGTAATTTAAGATTAGTCAACTGCGGCGAAAATAGAAGTGTTAAAGAGGATAGTTCTTAATACGAGGGTAAATTATTGTTAAGAACTCAATGCTAGTTCCTCATCTCTTAATTCAGCTGTAATGTATATATCTTTATTTTTACACATCAAAGTAACTTCAAACCAAAATAAGATAAATAAATACTGCCTGCGTTATAAATACGTTTTTAGGAATTAATTACCGAGAAAATGGGACACACGGAGGATTAATCGACCGATAAATCCACAGCCAATAGCTAACTTCCCTCAACAGTCACTCAACTAATATTTCTTTAGTTTTAATCAATGAGCGCGGTAAGGTTCTGTCAAATAACTTTAGCGCTAGCCAAAACCCAACTTAAGATAGATACAGCAATTAATACGGTAAATATTTCTCGATTATATTTACCGTGAAAATACGCCTTTCTTCTATTTCTAAATTGGTCGTGAAATCTAGCCCCACTGTTTCCTGTACTTTTTAACGGTCTCATGGCTCCCCCAAAATATCGGTAAAATAAATACTCCAGAACTATTAGAGATTAATACACACAATTAGTTCAAATTTCAACCAATTAATTTCATAGGTAAAATTGTAAAACAACATTTTTAAACAATTTACCTATTAATTCAATCAATTAGTTGAAATTTCAGGTCTAGTTTTTAGTCATCCGATTTCAAGCGAACATAAGTTTTATATTTTTTCTTTAATAAATTGTCGATATAGCGAGTCAATTTTATTTTATGGCTGATAGCGTTATCTAATGCGTCAGTCAATTCATTCAACATGGTTTTGTAATATTGTACATCTTTGACTCTGCCATCAGGTGTCAACTCAGACATCACCTCAGCCCCACCGTCAGTCTTTGGTTCGGGGGCTTTGGGCTGCGGTTGTCCTGCAGCAGGCAATGGTGTTACCCCTGTCCCCTCTTCGGGACGGAACATTTCATCAGCCACTTCTGCAGTCACGGTATCAACCGCCTTTTCATCTAAATACGTCAGCTCTTCTAAAAATCCATATAAAAGAATTCGATCCATTAGTGTATTTATTCGGCGAGGAACGCCGTTGGTAAATTGATATATTTTGTCAAAGGCACCGTCTGCAAACAGTTTGTCATTTTCTAAACCCGCATGTTTTAAGCGGTACTCAATATATTCCCTGCACTCGGGTTCATTGAGAGGCGCAAGATGACATGATGCAACAATACGCTGACGAAACTGCTCCATATTGGGTGCTCTTAGAATCGGTTGCAATTCTTCTTGCCCCAATAAAAAGCTCTGTAGCAATGGTTTACCTTGTTGTTGAAAGTTCGACAGCATTCGCAACTCTTCAATTGTTTCCAACGGTAAGTTTTGCGCCTCATCCACAATCAACAGTGCTCGCTTGCCTAACTTGTGCAAATCAAATAAGTACTTTTCCAAGTCTTTTAGAATGTCAGCTTTGGTTTTATTTAACGTATCGACTTCAAATTTACTAGCAACCATTTTTACTAATTCATCTGGCGACAGCTTTGGCGTCACAATTTGTGCAGCCACAATATCATCTTCGATGTTATCAAGAAGACTATTAGCAATAGTTGTTTTACCGGTACCTATATCACCAGTAATTACGATAAATCCTTCCGCCTGCGACAATCCATATTGAAGATAAGACATAGCTCTTTTGTGCCATTTACTGGCAAAAAAGAAACTAGGATCAGGTGTAAGTTGGAAAGGCTTCGACGAGAGTCCATAATAATTTTCATACATAGCGCAAAATCACCTGAGATACTGATTACTTTTGAGGTGAGTAGCTTAGCGGGGTGTGCTGCAAGTCGCAAATTTTTTATACAAAATGACGATGCTTAAAAGGAGAAAACTACCCTTTTGATATATGCAAATAAAAATTTATGCTTTTCTTTTAAACTTTGCAATACTCTCAATTCAAGCAACCTTCAAGCGGTACAAAAAATGGACGAAACTATGCAAAATGGCTCAGATACGATTGATATGATCACTGAGACAGGAATAGAGTTATCAATGACCTATGGGCCAAAGCTAGTGCTCGCCTTGGTCGTATTAATTGTTGGATTTTGGGTCATTGGCGTCATTTTAAAGGGCATTGACCGAGCTTTGGCAGGGGCTAAAGTTGACGAGACCTTAAACAAATTTTTACACAGTATAATCAGTGTCACGCTCAAACTAATGTTAGTAATAGTGTTTGCCTCAATGATAGGGGTAGAAACAGCGTCGTTAATCGCTATGCTTGGCGCAGCTGGTTTGGCTATAGGACTCGCACTACAGGGCAGTTTGGCCAATTTTGCTGGCGGGGTGCTGATTTTATTATTTAAACCTTTTAAAGCCGGTGATGTCATTGAAGCTCAAGGATTTTTAGGTAAAGTCAAAGAAATTCAAATTTTTAATACGATTGTACTGACTCTTGATAACCGAAGGGTAGTCATCCCCAACTCATTACTTTCTAACGGTTGTGTTACTAATTTATTTTGCGAAGAAAAACGTCGTGTAGAAGTCACTTTTGGGATTAGTTATGACGATGATATTGCTAAAGTAAAACAAATTCTAAAAGATGTATTAAGTGCTGACGAACGCATTTTAACCGATCCTGAGATGGAAATTTTTGTTTCTGCACACGCCGACAGCTCTATTAATATACTCACCCGTTGTTGGGTAAAAAGTGAAGACTATTGGCAGGTGCATTTCGGATTACATGAAAAAGTGAAATACGCGTTTGACGAAAACGACATCACAATTCCTTTCCCACAACGGGATGTGCATCTATTTCAAGCTAAGTAAATTGGCAGCAATTAGCTGCAGTAAATATGCAGCAATGAGCACTGCTGATACCTAAATAACGAACACTACGGATACCTAAATCAGGTATCCGTGGATTGCACTATTGTTTTGATGATACTTGATGTAGACACACCGTCTTCGAAATTCAGTACTTTCACTTCCCCACCGTTTGCCATAACTTGCTTGCCACCGGCGATTTCAGAAACACTATAGTCCCCACCTTTGACCAGCACGTCCGGTAACAATTCGCTAATCAAACGCTCGGGAGTGTCCTCATCAAATTCAACCACCCAATAAACTGACGCTAAACCAGCCAATACCGACATACGTCGATTAACGTTATTCACCGGTCTTCCAGGGCCTTTTAAAAGACGCACTGAATCATCGGAATTCACTGCGACAATTAATTTATCACCGAGTTTTGCGGCATTTTCCAGATAAGAAACATGGCCTGCGTGGAGAATATCAAAACAACCATTGGTCATCACAATTTTATCACCACTACGCTTGGCACTGTGAACAGCAATGGACAACTGCTGTTGGGTCATAACCCCTCGACCATAATGCTCAACTTTCTCGACTGCTTGACGCAACTCAGAGCTACTTACCGTGGATGTTCCTAACTTTCCAACCACGATGCTTGCTGCGGTGTTCGCTAGAAAACTTGCTTCAGAAAAACTGCAACCAGCAGCAATTGCGACAGACAAAGTTGAAATAACAGTATCCCCTGCCCCAGTTACGTCATACACCTCTTTGGCTTTAGCTGGGAAGTGAACTTCATCCTGATTGCCTTGCAAAAGCGTCATACCGTTTTCTGAACGGGTCAACAAGAAGGCATCTAAATCTAAGTTTGAGATAAGTTGCTGCGCTCTCTCAACCAGAACACTTTCGTCATGACACTGACCAACAATGGCTTCGAATTCACCCATGTTCGGTGTCAATAACGTAGCTCCACGGTATTTGTCGAAATCGTCCCCTTTAGGATCAACAACCACTGGCACATTATGCTGTTTAGCAAGAGCTATCAGCGTTTCCACATCGCTTAAAGCGCCCTTAGCATAGTCAGACAGTATAACTAAATCGGCGTTCTCTAGGTGCTGAATAAAGCGCTCTTGCAATTGAGCTTTATCTACGTCAGCAAAACTCTTTTCAAAGTCCAAACGAATTAATTGTTGATTTCGACTCAATACCCGAAGCTTGGTGATGGTATCAAATCCGGATATTTGACAAAAATCGCACAAAACACCCAAAGAATTTAAGCCGCGCTGCAGAATCTGAGCAGATTCATCCTGCCCAGTCATGCCCAGCAATGTCACATTAGCCCCTAGCGCTGCCACATTCATTGCTACGTTTGCAGCTCCTCCTGGCCGGTCTTCGATATCACGAATCGCCACTACAGGCACTGGGGCTTCTGGAGAAATACGTCCTGTAGGACCGGTCCAATATCGATCGAGCATGACATCGCCCACGACTAGGATACGACTTTTCGAAAAATCAGGTAACAGCATAAACCTATTCCGTAACTAAACTTAATTAGCTGAATTATACTTAAGTTAAAAGGAATTGCTTTACTCTAAATAACAAAATAGTAAATAGCGAAATAATGACAAGCACACCCAGCAATAACAAACAGGTGCCAAATGGCATGGGTAAACGCCAGATGTTTTTTAACGTAGAAAATTACGCCTATACTAAAAAACAGCCCTCCGGCCACCAGCAGTAATAGGCCATATGCTGCCAAATTTTGGTATAACGGGTAGACCAAAATAACCGACAACCATCCCATGACTAAATACGTGATAACAGATACTTTAGGAAAACGATGACGAACAAAACACTTAAACACCACGCCGAATATTGCAATCGACCAGATAACAGCTATTGAAGCCCATCCAACCCAACCGCCAATACTGATGGCCAAAATCGGCGTGTAAGTACCAGCTATCAACAAATATATTGCACTATGATCCAATAACTTGAAAAATTGCTTGGCATGGGGGCCTCTCACCCAATGATAAATTGTCGACGACAAAAACATAATGGTTAAGCTTGCCCCATATATAGCAGATGATGTGACCGATGTTGCTGTGTCACTTCTTAAGACAAGATATACTAAACCGATAATCGCGAAAACTAAGCCAATAGCATGGCTCACAACATTCATGACTTCTTCTTTGTGGGAATAAGCTTGCTCGGAAGTATTGACTAATGGAGCCGGTCTCACGATTAAATCCTGTTCTAAGGTTGACAGAATTTTAAGTGTACTCACTGAGCGTACACTTGTACACTGAATTATTTATAGGCGAACGATGGTAGAAAAACAATGGTCGATTTACATGATCGAAAACCGATTAGGTATGAACTATTGCGGAATTTGCACTGATTTATCTAGGCGATTCTATGAACATGCCAGCAACTCCAAACGTTGCGCAAAAGCGTTACGGGGAAAAGGCCCGCTAGTATTAAAATATGCGGCAATAGTCGGCGACCATTCAAGCGCTTTAAAGCTCGAGTATTGGTTCAAAAAACAATCAAGAACGACAAAATTGAAAATAATTAAGGGGCAGTTAAATCTGCCATCAGACCCAATTAAAGTTGAACAGAGCCAACTAAATGAGCTTCAACAGCAAATCGAAAATAAATTGATGAAGGGTACCTCTCCTGACACTTGAATAATTAATGTCAGACTAAGTAAACAATCCGCTTACGATTAATGCAAGGCCGACACTGAGCACCATTTCAATACTGGCTACGCCCACATTGTGCTGCTGTTCAACCTCCTGAACTAAATTCAAACCAGCCAAAATAACCTTTTTGGCGATAATCACCAAAACAACCAATAATAAAGATAATCCCATACCGACAATCAACCAACCGGTTAAATTACTTACGTAACCGATCGGATTATAAATCAGCAGGTTACTACTGGCTGAAACAACGATTGCCGTTGCAAGTAAATTGCCCGAATGCTGAACCGCAACAGCCAATTGACCTTTGCCAATGGTTTGTTGGAATGTGCTACTTTGATTAGTGGCCAGAAAACGACGTTCATAAATGCGTGTTCTGATTAACAAAATAGCTTGGGTAACGATAAATCCGGATATGACCGCAAACAAAGCGTTTAAATCGGTGCCAATAACCCATAACATAACGTTACTGACAATCAAGGCGGTAGAAACTGAGCTAGCGGCATCTATCATTGCAACGCTGGTATTGCGCTCTTTGATCATTTCTTCTTTGTTAATGCGATTTAAAATAATCTTGTCGTGTAAAATTCTGCCAATTTTTATCAAAAAGATACCGACTAAACCATACAACAACATACTCAAAGCAGCTTCTTGGTAGCCATTTGTGTCAGAGCTCGCGGCAGCCGCAGATAACACCAAACATAGCGCTAACATGCGTCCAGCTACACTAATGCCGAAGGCTATATTGTCCTGCGAGCCAAGTTCCTCGGTGGTACTTACTGATGCCATTTTTCCCGACATTAACCGCAAGGCAAATAACAGGCAAATAGCGATGCAAATATCAATCCCCAGATAAACCCAAGTCTTAGGTGATAATGGCACTAAGTTAACCAAATCTTGCATAAACAATAATTCCAAACTTCTAATGTTTCAATTTTCATATTAACAGTTTAACGCTAGAAAACACTAGAGTTGATAGCGTTACTGCACGAATTTTACTCGCTGCTTTTGTGCTTTATATTTGGCATCCCTCACAATTCATTCGTGAAAAATCTTGTCGCCCTAGTGAAATACAATCAATTAATATAATTAAACGTTAGAAACAAATTAAAAGTTCAGATCTAGTACAGAATTGATTTAACCTTTTGATTGTAGCGGCACATGATATAGCATTGATATTTATGATCATTCAAGACAACTCCAATTTGGTTGCAATCACTATGAATACTTCTTTCCCGTTGGTAAATAAAACCGCTGAAAAAAACTGGCAACAGTTATCTGAAATATCCGCTATTGAACAGCAACCAAGTGCAATTCAGAAAAAGATAAAACAGCTTCTAGGATTAAGTGACTTTATCAGTGACGCCTTACTTGCTGATCCACTGAAGCTAGAGCCACTCATACAAACACTCGAAAATCCCACGCAGAATTTTGAATATAAACAATGGCTAGCAGAGCAGTTAGAAAAAGTAACCAGCGAGCCTGAACTGTTGGATTGTTTGCGGATATTTCGAAAACAACAAATGATGGCTATTGCAGGTTTAGATTTATTAAATCTACAATCCATTGAACGTTCATTAACCCTTACCTCGGAGTTGGCAGATACTCTCATCAACGGAGCCTATTCTTGGTTATATGATAATTTTTGTGCCCGTTATGGCACCCCTATGGGCGACTTTGGGCCCCAGCCACTATTAATTTTAGGGATGGGTAAGTTAGGCGGCAAAGAGCTCAACTTTTCTTCCGACATAGATCTGATTTTTTGCTACCCAAGCAAAGGAGAAATAGATAATGGCAAAAAATCCCTAGAGCATCAGCAGTTCTTTAGCCGACTTGCACAACGCCTTATTCATGCCCTGAACCACACCAATCAGCAGGGGCAAGTGTTTCGTGTAGACATGCGATTACGTCCCCTAGGTGAAAGCGGCCCCTTAGTCATGCACATGGCGGCTTTTGAGGACTACTATCAAGAACAAGGTCGCGAATGGGAACGCTACGCCATGGTCAAAGCTCGCATCCTCAACGATCAATCTGAATATGCACAAGAATTACACGACATACTCAAACCTTTTATTTACCGACGATATTTAGATTACAGTGCTATCGACTCCCTCAGAGATATGAAGTCGTTAATCAATCAAGAAGTTAGACGTCGCGGATTGACCAATAATATTAAACTGGGTTCTGGCGGGATTCGTGAAGTGGAGTTTATTGCGCAGAGTTTTCAACTTATCAAAGGTGGTCGAGAGCCGCGCTTACAATTTCCAAGTTTACTCTACACCCTTGAGCAGTTGACGCAGTTAGATCTGTTACCTGAAAAAGAATCCTTGCAGCTTAAAGAAAGTTACTTGTTTTTGCGCAAAGTTGAACATTGTCTGCAACAATTTGCAGATAAACAAACCCAAGTATTACCAGAAACAGCGTTAGATGAAGAGCGTCTTAGTAGTATTATGCAATGCAAGGATTATTCTGAATTGCAACAACAATTGAGTAAGCATTGCAGTTGGATAAATCAGCAGTTTCAAATGTTAATTGGTGATAATCCAAGTGACAATGATGACCAAGACCTGACTCACATTACTGCATTTATGGATGCATGGAAGTTAGATCTGAGCATACAAGAAATATCAGATTTATTCGACCAATTGGCCTCACCAGAAACCTCGCAATTACTTGCACAACACATCAATGAATTAAAAAGTCAGGTTGAGAAAAAGCATCCATCACCAAAAGCAATTGTCGCCTTGAATACTTTAGTCCCGCAGTTGTTAGCGAACATTATTAGCCTCGATGAATCGAATATAGATGGCAGTGAATTATCGGTGTTACTCGACCGAATTAATCATATTCTATTAACGGTTTTAAGAAGAACCACCTATTTACAATTACTGGTTGAAAATCAAGGAGCGCAGCATCAGTTAGTCAGACTGTGTTATGCAAGCCCATGGATAGCCGAACAAATAGCAAAATATCCAATTTTACTGGATGAACTCCTCAACCCAGCGTTGTTATATCACCCCACAGAATTGCATGAATACCCAGATGAATTGCGCCAATCACTGTTGCGAGTAGAGCCGGATGATCTTGAACTGCAAATGGAAACCCTAAGGCAATTTAAACAAATCCAGCAACTTAAAATTGCAGCCGCAGATGTCACCGGTGTGTTACCCATAATGAAGGTAAGTGATCATCTCACCTATTTAGCCGAGGCAATTATCAGTGAAGTGGTGAATATGGCCTGGGAACAAATGAAGGAAAAATATGGTGTTCCTGAAGGCAGTTCTGAACAAGATAAAAAGTTTGCAGTAATAGGCTACGGCAAGCTAGGCGGAATAGAGTTAGGTTATGGTTCAGATCTGGATTTGGTCTTTGTTCACAAATGTGATTCACAGACCGTCACCGATGGTACTAAATCAATAGAAGCCAACCAGTTCTACACGAAATTAGCGCAACGTATTATGCACTTATTCATGACCAAAACGCCATCAGGTCAATTGTACGATATCGATATGCGCTTGCGTCCATCCGGCAATGCTGGTTTGCTGGTTTGTCATATAAATGGCTTTGAACAATACCAATCGCAGGAAGCGTGGACATGGGAACACCAAGCTCTAGTCCGCGCAAGAGTAGTAAATGGCACGGTAGAATTTACCCAGCGCATTGAGGCTATTAGACGGGATATCTTGTGCCGCCCCAGAGATAACCAAATTCTACAACAGGATGTTGCAAAGATGCGGCAAAAAATGCGCGATCATTTAAATAAAGGAAACGAGGACTGGTTAGATGTTAAACAAGACGCTGGAGCTATGGCTGACATCGAGTTTTTAGTGCAATTTTGGGTGCTCAAAAATGCCCAGCATTTTCCTAAAATGGTAGATTGGTCTGATAACATTCGATTACTGGAACAATTGTGTCAAGCTGATTGCATTAGTGCTGAGTGTAAAACACAACTAGAAGAAGCTTACTTAGATTACCGCAACCGCTCTCACAGATTAACCTTGTTAGAAAAAGACAATTTAGTCGATAAAAGCCAGTATTCAGAACACCAAAAAAATGTAAAACAGATCTGGGATGCGACATTTGAACTAAGTAATTAGCGTAGTTATGTTAGCCCTTTAACATCATTGCATTTTCAATTTATATGATGTTAAAGGGCACGTCTTACTCTAATAAAGTACAATTTTCCCGAACATACTCATTGAGTTCTTGAGTGACAATCATCGAACGTTGTTTGGGGCAAATATAAGCTTTTACTTCCCCTTCAAAACTGCCATTTACAGCACTGGCTATTTCGGCAATTGAGCCTGTAATGGTATCATCTAATTGGAACTGACTTTTAATAATGAAGTCTTTATCCAGCTCCCACAATACTTGCATCCCCTCAGATTGAGCATAATTGGTAATTGCTTCTCGAAGGGTGCTACCCGCTCGAAAACTTCGATACTTGTGTTCTCCAACCCACCTAGGATTAATATTACTTTGAATACTTTCCATTTTTTTCAAGCGTTCTTCTAAGGGCTGTTTGGGGGGATTGACAGGTAACACAAAATCACCAATATCATCTTCAAAGGGTTTCGATGAAGACATCCGGTAAGCAGCATAAAAGTCAGTCATACCTTGGGAAACACTTTTTTGCTCTGACTGCCCTTCAGGTTTAGGGCTGGACATATTAAAACGTTGAAAATTGAGAACTATCGCGGCAATTATAATCAACGCTAAAGCTAAGCCGATGTGCCTAATCCAAAACAGAAAGTTCGATGTTCTCTTGCTCATATTTCGAGCCTCATTTCCAAGTTAAATGGTTAATCATATAACGAAGGGTCATCTTCATGGGGACGCGTTTTAAAACGTTTATGCATCCAAAGGTATTGTTCAGGAGCAATACTAACCAACTCTTCAATTTTTTGATTAATTCTAGTTATATCTTGTTTATCGTCCCCAGACGGAAAATTATTAAGTCCTGGTACGAATTTGACTTTATAACCATCTTTGGTGCGCAACGATACAATAAACACCATCTCGCTATTTGAATTTTTCGAAAACAGTATGGTTCCTTTAGTGGAGGCCACTTCTTCAACCGCAAAGAAAGGGACAAACTCACTAAAATGACGCCCATAATCTTGGTCTGGCAAATAGAAACAGACTTCTTTTTGGTTTAGTGCCTTGACTAATCCTTTGGCGTTGCGTTTATGAATCATGTACTTATTAGAACGCGCCCGACCGTGATACTGCATGTATTCCATCAACGCATTATTGTGTTTTCGATAAAATGCCACTGAAGGATTTTTTAAACCCGCTATTCTACATCCTAGTTCTAAATTCATATTATGGATAGCTAATCCAAAGACACCTTTGCCTTTATCTAAAATCGCCTGCACGTGCTCGTAGCCTTCGATTTGCCCATGACGCTTAACCCGCCAATCTGGCCACCACCATCCCATACTCGACTCAAGGACTGCCATGCCAGCATACTCGATGTTTTTAGCCAGTATCTCAGCTCGCTGTTCTTCAGTTTTCTCTGGAAAACACAATTCGAGGTTACGTTTGGCAACGGCAACACGCTTTTTACCAAAAATTTTTAATAAAAAGCTAATTCCTCTACCAATAAATATCTGCAATCGGTAAGGCAGCCATGAAATGCTATAGAGCACCCCCACACCAATCCAAACAGGCCAGTATTGGGGCAGTAAGAAAGACATTTTAAATGGGGGGGCAGTCACCCGAGCGTTCGACAAGCGTTAACCTCTTATTAGAAATTTTCGCTATTGTAATTAACAAACGCCACAGTTACCAATATTGTCACCGTGAAAATTATTGCGACACTAGATTAAACTATCCACTGAATGACATTGATGACGAGAAACTGTGCCGCCATGGCTTAATTTAAAATTCCGAGTTCAATAGCGATAATGAGATATGAATGCCTTGGCGTATATTTCCGATTCGGATGTTCTCATTCGGGCTGTGTTGGTTATTGTCCATGTTTACCATAGGAACAATCACCGTGGGAATATTCAGCGCATTTATGATTGGCACAATCGGAACCGTGCCGCCCATCATACGAATAACCACAGGTTCTTCGCCCATGCCCTTAGCAAGGCTCGCTCTTACCTGTAAGCCGAAATCGGAATCTGGATCAGTTCTAAACGCACTCACCCCTTTTGAACCATTGAATTTAACAATTTTTTTATATTCACGTCGTTCAGCGTCGGTGGGATCACGATCAATGACGTAATATCCTAAACCTTCAATATGCTTTTTAATCTTATCCAACTGCACTGCCCCTTGCGTTTCTGGAACCAAGCGGACATCAAGGTTAGCGGTAGCATATTCAGGGATCACCGTTTTTAATCCCTCACCTTTCCAAGATGTACCGATTTGACGCACATTAAGTGATGGATACTGCAATGCTTGCTGGTAATTAGCGCCTACCTGTTCTGCGGAATGAATACCTAACGCTTGATTTACTTTTTCGCCATCAAAGGGCACTGCGTTGAGAAGCTTTTGCGTGTCTGGATTTAGCACTATTCCTTGGTAATAATCTTTAATTAACACTCGACCATTATCATCTTTCATAGACGACAGAAGATTCGCTAAAGTAAACACAGGATTGGGAGAATAGTTACCAAAATGTCCACTGTGTTGCGGCAGTTTAGCGCCAAAAGTTGTGATACTAGCAGTCGCTATGCCGCGACAACCAAATGTGACTGTTGGTTTATTAGAGTCGTGAGCGGGGCCATCCATCACGATAAAATAATCGGCCTGATAACGCGCTTTGTATTTGTTCAAGGTGGACTGTAACCCACGTGAACCGTATTCTTCTTCTGGATCGAAGATAACTTTAACGTTGATTTTGGGCTTTTCCCCTTGCATCTCAAGAGTTTTAAGGGCGCTGAGAAACATTGTTATAGGCGCCTTATCATCAGCAGCCGCACGCGCAAAAATACGCCACTCATCGTCAATACGTTGATTTAATGTTTGCCAATCGATAGTGCGCCATTCACCACTTGCGTCTTGTTCTTTCAGCTCAGGTACGAATGGATCTGCTTGCACCCAAGCTGCTGGATTAACAGGCTGACCGTCGATGTGAAAGTAAAATAATATGGTTTTATAACTTGGATCAAAGACTCTTTCCGCCAGCAAAATAGGTAACGAAGGAGTTTCTAATAAAGTCGTTTTGAACCCCAAGTTGTTATATTGCGCTTCAGCCCAGTGAATATTCTCAAGCATCTGTTCAGGATTCGCAGGCAAACTGGGGATACTTACCAGTTCTTTGTGCAGTAAAATTGTTTCTTTGAAATTTTCATCAACAAGTAATTCAAGATCAGACTTGGCCACTACCGTCAATGAAACAAAAACAAGAGTGACCGCAATAATCCGCGTTAAATGTGCACTGACTTGGGTTTTCATTTTGCTCCTTTTTATTCTCAGGTTGAATTTTTTTGCACTCAATTGACGCAAACTTAGCGATTTTCAGACTTATTTAAATAATTTTAGCCCGTTTGCGAACTTTAGGTGTTTTTAAGGCAAACTTTAAGCCAATATGAGTATTGTAAATGGATTAGTCATTATTATTTGTTTTCAATAAATTGACAGGTCTCAATAACACGATCTTTTGCACTAATGTTAAATCTGGATTGGTTGTAAAAGAGGGTAAACACAAACTGATTGTATTTACCGTAAAAAAGAATTCTTTATCTATAATGGTAGGGGTAGAGAATTCTCTTATAGGATATTTGAACGTGACAAAAAAAGATAATTGGAAACTTGATGTAGCTCAATCGTTATTCGAGCAAAGTTCCATTGCAATGATAGTCTGCAATACCACCGGCCAAGTAGCCAATTTAAACAACGCGGCGCGGCGATTATTTGATGTTGATACCTCATCAATAATTGGCAATCCGGTTGATGGGCTTTTCACCTTAGATCACAGCAGAGCTATTTTTGTCGAATTATTTAAGCAGTTAAATGCGCCCCACGAACTTAACCTACACTTTGAATTAAATGACGGCGATCCCATCGCTATTTCAACCCCAACTTTCGCCATTAGTTATGTCACCGTTTTAATCGATGAATTATCCAACAATGATTTCCAAGGTGTGGTCATTTCCTTCAGCCCTGCGAAAAAGCTGCTATCCGCTCAAACCATCGTTAAAAATCTATTGGCAAGGTATGAAGTGGCGAAACAGTCGGGCATTGGTGTTTGGCAATATGACTTTTCTACTAAACAAATGGTGTGGGACGAGCAGATGTGTCGATTGTACGACGTATCTCCAGAGAATTACTCAACTGACATACAAGATTGGTTTTCATTTATCCACCCTGAAGATAGAGAAATGGCGATCAACGAATTTCAGCAAGCCAATAAATTAAACAATAAATATGAAGCTGAATTTCGAATTAAAACCGCAACTGAAAAAGAAAAATACATTCAAGCGTTTGGTCAGGTTATACGCACAGGCGACAACAGCCCACTTAAAATTACGGGTATCAATATTGACTTAACGGAGCAATATGAAACCCAACAAAAACTACTAGAAAGCAAGGCGGAAAATGAGTTTTTAGCCAGCATTGTGCAAGAATCCGAAAACGCGATCATGATATTTAACCCAGATATGACAATCGAATGGGTTAATCCGGCGTTTATCAAATTGAGTGGCTTCACCCTAGCGGAAATCGTCGGTAAATCCCCTCAAGAGTTTTTGTTTGGTCCTCAAACAGACACCTCAACGGTGCTTAAAATCAAACAAGCAATCGCTAATGGCAAGGGCCACAGTTACGAGTTAATTCATTATAATAAACAAGGTCAAACTCTTTGGTTTCGGGCAAATATAAAACCGCTATTTGAGAACGACAAAATCGTTCGAATCATAGTTGTTGCCACAGATATTACAAAATCTAAACAACAAGAACTCGAGCTCGTAAACTACAGTAACATGCAGGACGCTATTCTAAATAGTGCCAATCTGCTCATTATGTCCACCAATTTATCGGGCAATATCATCACTTACAATAACTTTGCAGAAAAGACACTTGAATATCATCGAAGTTCGGTCGTTGGTCTATTAACCCCAGAGTTGTTCTTTAAATCAGAGTCATTAGCAGTTCATGCCAAACACCTCAGCACCAAGCTAGGTAAAGAAATCCCGTCAGGAATGGCGTCAATAACCTATTCCGCCAGACAAGGGATTGCTGACGAATTTGAAACTCAATTTATAAGCAAGAGTGGCAAGCTAATTCCAATTCAGTTAACGATAACCCCAGTGATGAATGCTGACAAAGATGTTGAAGGCTTCTTATTAATAGGGCGAGATATCACTGAACTTAAGCGCATTGAAGAAGAAAAAGAGCGCAGTGCTTCGTTATTGATGGCCACTGGAAAAGTAGCCAAATTAGGGGCTTGGGAAGTGAATTTCACAACGGGCGAGATATATTGGTCTGATGAAGTCTATCGCATTCATGAACTGCCCATCGGTAGCAAAATTGATGTTGAAAATGCGATTAATTTTTATCTGCCAGAAGACCGTCAAAAAGTACAAGACGCATTAACCGAAGCAACCACTAACAACATCCCATTCGATTTTCAATTGCCGTTTATCACCGCAAATAACAAAAAAATATGGGTGAAGTCTTTTGGGTTTAGAGAACACAACCAAAAAGGTGAGGTTATTTTACGAGGCGCATTTCAAGACATAACGGAATTAAAAGAAGCAGAGGAAAAAGCAAAAGTTGCCAGTCAGGCCAAAAGCGACTTTTTAGCGAATATGAGTCACGAAATTCGAACTCCCATAAATGGCATTATTGGTATGAATGATCTTCTGCTAAATACGCCGTTGTCAGAACAACAGTTAAAATATGCAGAGTTGGCGCAAAGTAGTGGTCACATTTTGCTGACCTTAATTAATGATATTTTAGACTTTTCAAAAATCGAAGCCGGTAAGCTAGAAATCGAAAATATAGAATTTGATCTGCATGAAATGCTGAATAAATTTATTGAGAGTTTCTCAATTCGAGCAGAAGACAAACATTTGGAACTGATATTTTCCATGCACCCAAGTGTTCCAAGGTGGATTCAAGGTGATCCTGGCAGAATACGGCAAATACTCACAAACTTAACCAGTAACGCAATCAAATTCACCCAACAAGGTGAAATCGTTATTAAAGTTAATTTGACCAGTGAAAATAAACTGATCTTTTGTGTGATAGATTCTGGAATGGGTATTTCCAAAGAAAAACAACAACAACTGTTCCACAAGTTTAGTCAATTAGACGCCTCAACCACGCGCAAATTTGGTGGCACGGGTTTGGGTCTTTCCATCGCCAAAGAACTGGTAGAGTTATTGAACGGCGAAATTGGGGTTAACAGTGAATGGCAAAAAGGCTCAGAATTTTGGTTTACCCTTCAGTTTGAGCCTGCTGTAAACAAGCATAACACGCAAAAATACGATTTATCCAAAGCAAATCTAGCGCAATTGAAAGTGCTGGTTGTGGATGATAACCAAACCAGTCGAGACGTTTTGTCATCCATTCTGGAATCGGAAAAAATTAAGGTTGTGCAAGCCAAAAATTCTCCTGAAGCATTAAAAACACTGCGTAAACATTGTGAAATTAGAGACAAAATAGATATCGCAATTATCGATGCGGATATGCCTGGTATCAATGGCACAGAATTAGGCAAAGCGATTAAAAG
Source organism: Aliiglaciecola lipolytica (assembly GCF_018860635.1). GTDB lineage: Bacteria > Pseudomonadota > Gammaproteobacteria > Enterobacterales > Alteromonadaceae > Aliiglaciecola > Aliiglaciecola lipolytica_A. Next base: position 98,118 of record NZ_JAHKPT010000021.1, on the reverse strand, counting down.
TGATGAAAGGTTTGCATCGTTGAATATGATTTTAATGACAGCAAGTGCAAGACGAGGAGATGCTCAGAAGTTTAAAAATATAGGTTTTGATGCATACTTTCATAAACCCATTAAAAATGACGATTTGTTTTTTGCAATTACCCAAATTAGTAATCAAAAACTCATTAAATCAGAAACAAGAAAACAACAAATTGAATTAATAACCCGACACAACGCGACCAGTCCATCAAAAGCAGTGCCGCGTATTTTGTTAGTCGAAGACAATGCGATTAACCAAGCAGTAGCAAAGGAAATGCTTAAAAAATTAGACTGTATTACTGAGTTAGCAAATAACGGTATGGAAGCAATTGAACAGTTGAGCCGAGCGACGACTCCTTTTGATATTGTACTAATGGATTGCCAGATGCCAATAATGGATGGCTACGAAGCCAGTAGAATAATACGTGGATATCAAGGTGTAAATTTTGATCCGAACATTCCGATTATCGCGTTAACCGCCAATGCAATGAAAGGAGATAAGGAAAAGTGCTTTGATGCTGGAATGGATGGATATATCAGTAAACCAATAATCATCGAAGATTTAGAGCAAGGTATACTCAAGTGGATCGAAAAGTAGCATTAAACAAATAAAAAAGGTGTGTCTAATAAATTAGACACACCTTTCAGAATTTTGAGAATCCCTCTCAGCTTTCCTTCGCTATTAAACCATCCCGGTCAACATCCGTATACGCCCCTTTCCCTCTATTCTCGCTCATCCTTAAGTGAGTCACTCTTCCTAAGTGAGTCCCTTTCCTTTATTCCTTATTTAGCTGCACATCCTTACTTACAGCATTTCTCATCCTTAAGATTGTCCTTCGTCTTCCCTATCTATCCTTGAGTTTGTAGTCCTTTACTAAATGCTCATCCTGACCATTTTCTTTCATCCAATGAAAGTGTCCTTCTGGCTTTCCTTAAGTCTTCCTGACCCGTCGTATTTCCCTGTGACGAGGTATAAGATAAAGCAATTAAAAGTTTCTACTAGTACCCAATCTAGCTTTATTTTGTAAGCCATTATACTAAAGTCTACATTTTGAAAAATAAGCCTTTAAATTCATAAAGTTAAATAAAAGGTAAGCTTTACCCTAAGTGTTTATTCCGCTTAAGACCTACAGCCATGTACGAAATATCTTACAAATAAAAAGGTTATTTTCTTACTCTAGAATTTGAACCTAATGGATTTAATGAAAATGAATTTAAAATTTTACTGATTTTGCGGATTTTAGATTGCTGAAAATGACAATAAGAAACGGTATTAGTAGGGTAAAGTAAGACTAAACAATGCAAGATGGTTACTTTACCCTTTAGAATAAATTCCGCGGTTTTTTACTCTGACCGAGGTCTAAACATTATTTGCCCAGTTATGCGTGAGACTTTTAGTTCATCAATATGGTCATATTTTCCGTCGGAGAAGAATGACAAACATTTAGGTAGAGTGACATAAACCCCAACACCTTCACTTTTTTCTTCTTCTAGCACAATACTATCAATCGCACTCATTAAAACGTGTCCAAGACCTCTGTGCTGATGATCTGGATGCACTCCAATAAACGACAACATATGGTATTTTTCATGGGGAATACGCTCTCTTACCCGCTGTTCCTTTTCGATCATTTGCTTGGTGCCTATATAACCAGCGGTAAGCAACATCTTTAAGCGCCAATGCCAAAATCGGTCGGGGTTGAACGCACTATCAGGTTTAATCATACATGCTACTGCCAATAAACGTTCATCTTCAAAAAGACCAATCATTGGCTGTTTAGCGGACCAAAAGGCATTTAACTCTTCTCTAATTGCGCCCCTTAAACGGGATTCATACCCTTCCTTCTCAGAATCGAATATATCTAAAAACAGCGGATCATCATGATAAGCTTGATATAAAATTGATGCGGCAATTTTTAAATCTTCAGCGGCCAGATAAACAGCTTTGATTTTATCTAGCGGATTTATGTCTTGTGCAGTATTTGACATAGTTCGACTCTCTTCAATTAGGAAGTTTCACTCTACATAATTATTAACCAATTGTTAACAACTCATTAAAAATAACGGCAAACTAATTTTACTATTTTGGCTAGATGAGGTTGATTTATAGCCTATTCCCCCCAAGACTTAAGTAGAAGCAGTGAAAGGGTGCGAATGACAATGAACTTGATTGACTTAGTGAGAACAAGTAATCCAAACTTTCTCAACGAGTATCAATCTACATGAAATGCCAACACAACTCGAGTTTAAAATTCCATCAAGGAGACATTAAATGCTAACTGAAAATTTAGAGTTAAAGGATTTGTTTCTGCAATTAGGTTTAGCCAATGACGAGGAGTCAATTGAAAACTTTATAGCCAAACACAAAGGATTGGATAAATCGACAAAACTAGAAGAAGCTAGTTTTTGGACACAGGCTCAATCGACTTTTATTAGACAATCTTTTTTTGAAGATGCGGAATGGACTGAGTTGATCGATCAGCTAGACAATCGACTACGATAATATTAATAGCAGGCCAAGAATATGGCTTGGCCTGCTGCTTCCAAACTAGGCGTAGCAGAAAAAGTGAAGCTTAGATATTGTTGTAAGCAGAGTCGCCCCAACCAATTAAATTACCATTTTTGAACACCAAAGGCGTGCATTCATCTTTAGTTGTGACACCATCACCTTCGCGACGCTGGGTGCGATAAAACAAAACATTTATTTCATCATTATTTTGTTGATATAGTTCACTGAAATCTGGCGTGCCCATGCGACTTCTAATATCTTCGATGGCTGTATTGGATTCCAGTCTTGCAATCGCCTTTCTATTTTTACGTTCTTTTTGTTCCCAATCCGATTGGTATGAGTAATCCCCTTCCCCACCGACCGATATAACACATCCAGATAATGTCAGTGGTAATACTAATGCTGCAGCAACAAGCGTTTTTTTCATTTTAGTTTCCTTGGTGTTGTATTTATGTTTGTTAATTAGCATTCCACAATACAAAATCGAGGCCAAAATTTAACTTATTGTTTTATATATAAAAAAATTAATGCATGTGATTACCAATACCGCTAAGATAGGCACATTCGCTAAATATTAGTGTTTTTCATCATGTCTAATCAGTTTCAGTATATTGCGTCACTATGTAAGAACTTAAAATCCAACGGGAAAGTTCCCAGTGTGGCATTAATTAAAAAGGCCTCAAATCGTCCGTTACCATTGCGGGATATCATTGATGTACTAAAACGCTGGCAAGACGATCCAGATCAATTCCCTTCTACACCAGTTGAGGAAGCATCGCCTCAAAAACCAAATGATTTAATGCAGCATATTGTTACATTGGAAAAGCGCATCGAGTCATTGGAACAGCAAGTATTGAATTTAACCCAGTCCCTGCAAAAATAATTGCACCCCCCTACTCCATGGCCTGTAGGCGGTGG
>NZ_JAHKPT010000021.1:26514-94544 GCF_018860635.1 Aliiglaciecola lipolytica | reverse complement strand
CCTGAAGGCCATGCTACAACGGCGGTGGATTGGTTTATTCCATGGCCTGAAGGCCATGCTACAACGGCGATGGATTGGTTTATCCCATGGCCTGTAGGCGGGTGTTTCAACCCCGCGTTGGAACGGTATTATTCCATGGCCTGAAGACCATGCTACAACAGCGTTGAAACGGTATTATTCCATGGCCTGTAGGCCATGCTACACCGGCTGTGGATTGGTTTATCCCATGGCCTGTAGGCGGTGGCTTTAACCCCGCGGGAGATTTGATTTATTCCATGGCCTGAAGGCCATGCTACAGGCGTGGTGATAACTGCTGGATGAATTCGATTAATGAGTCCGCTAAGGTTTCTTGGGGCTCTAACCCTATCTGCTCTAACATTACTCGCCCAGACTCATTGTGTACACTGACAATAAAATCATCTTCGTCGGTAACGGCAAAGAACAATGTATCTTGTTGACCTAAACGTCTTTTCATCAATACATGGGCAACTAAATTTTGCTGTAATCGCTCAAAATCTTCGTCGTTCCACGGCATCAACAATTGCAAGTTTCCCCGTGCCGTTTTAGCATTTAGATTATCACTCCAAAAGCAGGTATAGTACTCCTTAAGTTGTTCATCCATCTTAATTTCAAGGGCTTGCTCAAAGTGCTCGAAGTGCTTTTGACTTGTTTGTTTGACGGGTATCCAAGGAACCCATTCATCTTGCTCACCGGTTTGTTGATAGCATTTTGATGGCCAATTTTCATCATACTGAATAACTAACGGGTGCTGATTGCGTTGATGACAATCGACATATTCAGAAACAAAATTTTGTAGTGCCGAATCAATGCTCACAGACTACACTTCCTTATATTTAAATTTAAGATGACTTGAAACAATCAAGGTGAATACCAATTATCTGCGATAATACGCAAACAAAACCGGTCAAAAGTACAGATACCTAAGATAAATCAACACTTAAGGTATACTGCAGAAGTATTGTATAACGAGAAGGCTAAATGACAAATAAAACCGATGAGATACGTAATTCGTCTCCGGCACTAGAAAAGCTTACATTAGGTAAGACAGTAGAATATGTGCAAACCTATTCCCCCGATTTACTTCAGGCAGTTCCGCGCAGTCTAAGCCGGCAAGCAATTGGTTTAACCGATAAACTGCCATTTAGCGGCGAAGATATCTGGAACGGTTATGAGCTTTCATGGCTTAATCTGCGAGGTAAACCCCAAGTCGCAATCATGCAATGTATCGTTCCTTGTGACTCGCCAAATCTAATTGAATCAAAAAGCTTCAAATTATATCTAAACAGTTTCAACCAATCTAAAGTTGAGTCAGTTGAACAGTTAACTCAAACTTTGCAGTCTGATTTGTCAAACTGCGCTGGAAAACCGGTTCAGATAAAAGTGATTTTACCCAAGGATTTCGCAGCCCAGAAAATCCAAGAAATGGCTGGCCAAAATATTGATGACCAAGATTTAGAGTTTACCGATTATCAATTAGATGCCTCGGCATTGAAGGTAACCGCTAAGCAAGTTAGTGAAACCTTGTACAGTAACTTACTAAAATCCAATTGTTTGATCACCAATCAACCCGATTGGGGAAGTATCATGATACGTTACACTGGTGCACAAATAGACCAAGAATCACTTCTGCGTTACCTCATCTCATTTCGCATGCATAATGAGTTTCATGAACAATGTGTAGAACGAATTTTTCGCGATATTAAACACTTTTGCGAACCATCTAAATTGACAGTTTATGCGCGATACACTCGTCGTGGTGGGCTCGACATTAATCCTTTTAGAAGTGACTTCGAATCGGCTTACAGCATTTCAAGACAAGCGCGTCAGTAAGAAATTAAAATAGGACAATCTATGCTTTCAATACAATTAAACCCAGTTGGGCCCCTAAGCCAACTGTCACAGTACGAAGTAGATAGACTCAAACAATCGGTAAACAGTGATCTGTATAGACTTTTTAGAAACTGTTGTTTAGCTGTATTGAATTCAGGTGTAGAAGAAGACAATTCCGAGCAACTTTTTTCACCCTACGAGAACTTTGAAGTCAACCTAATCAGGCGCGAACGCGGAGTAAAAATTGAATTAGTCAATCCTCCAGCAGTGGCATTCGTGGACGGACAATTAATTAAAGGTGTTCATGAACATTTATTTGCCGTGCTCAGAGATATTCTGCACATGGGAGTGAAATATAAGCTTGATGAAGTTCATGAATCCCAATCGCGAGATTTAACCGATTTAGTGTTTGACATGTTACGCCACGCAGAAGTCATTAAAGTGGGCAGCGATCCTAATATGGTTGTGTGCTGGGGCGGTCATTCAATTGGCGAAGTCGAGTACAAATACACCAAAGAAGTGGGATACCAGCTTGGCCTTCGAGAAATGAATATTTGCACCGGCTGTGGTCCAGGGGCGATGAAAGGCCCGATGAAAGGCGCCGCAATTGGACACGCCAAACAACGCTACAAAACCGGCCGTTACTTAGGTATGACAGAGCCATCTATTATTGCCGCAGAGCCGCCCAATGCTATCGTCAACGAACTGGTTATCATGCCTGATATTGAAAAACGTCTGGAAGCATTTGTGCGTGTTGCCCACGCTATTGTGATTTTCCCTGGCGGCGTAGGGACAGCAGAAGAATTGTTATATCTGCTCGGTGTGCTTCTAAATGAAGATAATCGAGAGCAAATTGTCCCAATCATTCTAACTGGACCTGCCCATTGTAAAGACTACTTTGAATCAATCGACAAGTTTGTGGGTGCCACCTTGGGACCAGAAGCACAAGCTCTATATGAAATTATTGTTGATGATGCCGTGAAGGTCGCGCAAAAAATAAAAAGCAAACAATTAGAAGTACGTGCACACAGACGCAATACTGGTGATTCATATTTGTTTAATTGGCTATTAAAAATTGAACCGGAATTTCAAAAACCCTTCGAGCCGACTCATCAAAGCATGCAAGAACTGAATTTGCATTTTTCTCAACCCAAAGCCGAACTTGCTGCCGCACTGCGCAAAGCATTTTCAGGAATTGTGGCGGGAAATGTGAAATCAGAAGGGATTAAACAAATAAGACAACATGGTCCGTTTAAAATTAACGGCGATCCTAAATTAATGAGTATGCTAGACACCCTATTGCAATCATTTGTAAAACAGCAACGAATGAAGTTACCCGGCAGTGAATATAGCCCGTGTTACCAAGTAATAACCTAAGTTAAGCCATCCGTTTTTCACGTTTAGTGGCCTTTATTCATCCCGGCATTTTGATTAAAATGAGGATAATTGAGTTTGAGAAAAATTTATGAATAGTAAAGTAATACAACGTATCGGAATTGGCGTATTTATCTACGTATCGCTAGTTGTAATGCTGATATTGTTTAATCCAGATGATACATCCAGTATGGGATGGGAAGATCGTCAGGAGTACAATAAGGTACAGTTGACCAAAATTAAAATAGGCGACCTTAGATCAGGGATCGTCGAATTATTAGGGCCACCAGACATTAGTGAAGCCAAACTGGTTGGAGATACCCAATTACAGGTCATGTTTTACCGCACGACTTGGAACCAATCGGATGGCATAACCACCCAAGACGAATGTACCCCACTTTTGTTTGAAGATGAAAAGTTAATTGCCTGGGGCGAAGGCACGTATCAAAGTTACTTAAAACTCTAGTGGCTTTTATGCATTTGTTAGTGTTTGTTAATTAATGCCAACGCAGAGCTTGTTAAAAGCATTCGGGCAGGTTTCCACGGTACTTGAAGAAGTGCGACAAAACCCCGTTGGACCTGAGCAAATTAAACGCATTGTCAAAGTTTCTGAATACTTTTTATCTGCATTTAAACTCTCGCCTGATGTTTTTGTCGCCCAACCGCTTCTGTACAAATCTAGAAGTGGTTTTTTAAATAATCTAACGTTTAACACCCTAGTCTATTGTGCACTCATTTGTAACCGAGCACGCATCAACGACTTATGCTGCCAACAATTATTGAGTTGCATACTCACTCTTTATTGTGAACGTCAGGAAGATCTACAAGGGTTTTATCAACAAAACCAACGCCCTTCCCACCACCGGAAAAGCGTTCGACTATTGCAAATTCTTAACAGAGCCAATCTACAAACTTGGATGGATGGGTATCAAGTCTACAAATACCTTTTTTCTAAATTTGAAAATAACCGGAGTTGGCCAAAAGATCTGACTAAAAACCAACAGGTTATTTTGTTGGCCCATCAACTTGCGACGCAAGTTACTCCCAGTGAGGTAAAAAAGCCGGTCCATTTCTCCAGTGCAATCCGAAAACTGACTCAAACCTGTCCAGAGAGTTACTTAAATAGCTTAAATGGATTGCTCCAATATCCAACGCTGATTTGTCCCGGCACGCTAGTAAAGCTTGATCAACAGCAGCCTGCGGTTGTGTTGAGTGTATCTGAAGATAAAGTACTGGTAATTGTGATTAATTCAAAAGGAGATGAGAAAGCCCAATTGAAGCGCGTATTTAACGACAATATTCAACGGGTATCAGCGACACAAACAGTAACTGGCTTTAGTCAAATTCAGCGATGGTGGGATATCAATTGGCAAATTGAAAAAAGCGATTGTATCAACCCAATAGAAGATAACTTTCCATTAGACAAACCGCCTACATTACTGCTGGAAGTTCAAAAGCACCTTAATAGCGGTTCAGTGGATATCGACAAATTAGCATTGCAAATTAGTTCCGAGCCCGCCTTTGCTGATTACCTAAAACAAACAGCGACAATTTCGAATAGAAATAAGCTACCAGTGCAACAGGTAAAGCATGGTTTAATGATGCACGGTTACGTGAAAGCAAATTCAATGCTTATTCAACAAGCTTTGTTATTGAGATTGAATCAAAGTCATTTCCCCTTGCAACAAAACTTTACGCAATTTATTCGATTAGCCAGTCAAATTGCAGCCAACCTCAGCGCACAAAATAAACATGTATCTCCAGAGGAAGCATCAACATTGTTGTGTTTTGCCTGCAGTGGCTTATTCACCCAACCAGCACTAAAAACCCGTACTCAATGGACTCGGCGCCAAGAGCGCCAACAAGACATTAGCTATTTATTCGATTTTCGTAATCCCGAAACGTTACGCAATCACAGCCTAAAGTTATGCCAAGCTTGGCAACAACCCACTTCTTACAGTGATGCAATAATGGCAAATAGTCAGGATTCCGATGAACTGTCGAAAAATCCGATTCTTAACACATTGACAGTAACACTAGGTTTAAGTGTTCTATTAGCCAGACGACTGTATTTTTCCGAACACCAATTAAATGATGTATCGCAACGTTTTTATACTAACAGCTTAAGGTTTTTAAAATTAAATGAACAAAAAGTTAGTGAATTGTTAGCTAACTCACTACCACAAAGTCACAGTTACTGCGCTTTACCTTAAAATTCAAAAAATCTGCTGGAATAACGGTGAAATGGCGGTAATACGTGGAAAATCAACTGAAAAAATGGTATAAATCCGCCCCTAAATTTCAGTCTAGACGCCGGTTAAATACCCAGCCCTCAAAGTGTAAAATAGGAATTCATCATGACACAACAACGTATTACCGTTATCAAAGGCGATGGTATCGGACCTGATATCGTCGATTCTGCCCTACAGATATTAGAAAAAGTTGGCTGCGACTTTGCGTATGATTTTGCCGATGCAGGTTTAATGGCGCTGGAGAATCACGGCGAACTGTTACCGCAAGAGACTTTAGATCTTATTGAAAAGAACAAAGTTGCGTTAAAAGGTCCACTGACAACGCCAGTGGGAGAAGGCTTTACTTCTATTAACGTTAGCTTGCGTAAAAAGTTCCAGATGTACGCAAACGTTCGTCCAGTTTTGTCTTTTAAAGGTACCAAAGCACGTTACGAAGACATTGATATCATTACCGTCAGAGAAAATACTGAAGGAATGTACTCAGGCTTAGGGCAAGTGGTTTCAGACGACGGCACAGAAGCCGAAGCAAAGAGTATCATTACGCGCAAAGGCGCAGAACGTATTATCACATTCGCTTACGAGTTAGCTCGCCGCGAAGGACGTAAAAAAGTTACTGCAGTACACAAAGCGAATATTTTAAAATCAACATCAGGTTTGTTTTTAAAAGTAGCCAGAGAAATAGCCGATAAATATCCCGATATCGAGTCAACAGAGATGATCGTTGACAATGCATGTATGCAATTGGTTATGAACCCACATCAATTTGATGTCATGGTAACCACCAACTTGTTTGGTGATATTCTATCCGACCTGTGTGCAGGCCTCGTGGGCGGTTTAGGTATGGCACCAGGTGCAAACATAGGTTCAGACTGTGCCATTTTTGAAGCGGTACATGGCTCAGCACCAGATATTGCAGGTAAAAACCTAGCGAATCCAACCTCTGTTATTCTTGCCTCAGTACAAATGCTTGAATATTTACAGATGGGTGATAAAGCTGAAAAAATCCGTAATGCATTAAAAGATGTTATTGAATCTGGTGATCGCACAACACGAGATCTTGGTGGCGAGCACGGCACCACAGACTTTACTCAAGCGGTATTAGATAGACTTTAAACACTTATTTATGGTGAATTTGAAAGCTGGAACTTTTCCAGCTTTTTTTCGCCTATCCTCATTCATATAAAAACTAGACTTTACATGTATTCAAAGCCGGACTAATTTTAAATCGTGCAAATTAAGCACTAACGGATTAAAAATGAACACGGAGAATCTATATGAAAAAGTTCTTACCTACTTTAGTAGTTGCTTGTGCAGTCTTTTTAGCAAGCAGCCCACTAACCATTCAAGCGAAAAGTTTAAATCAAAAAGTTGAAACTGCGAAGACTCAGTTACAAACTCAGTCAACACCTATCAATTTAAATACAGCAACAGCCGACGATTTAGAAGCCTTACCTGGTATTGGTTCAAAAAAAGCGCAAGACATAGTCGCTTATAGAAAAGCCAATGGCAGCTTCAAGCGTGTGGAAGATATCACCAACGTTAAAGGCATTGGGAATCGAATGTTAGAGAAATTGAAAACATCTATTTCGGTGAAATAAAAAAAATGGCGCCAAATTGGCGCCATTTTCATATTCTTATTAGCTTATTTGATTGTTGCTTTCAAAAACTCAAGAAACTCATCTTTAATTTCTTCGTGGCGTAGGCCGTATTCGATATTGGCTTTCATATAACCTAACTTACTTCCACAATCATGGCTTTTACCGGTCATGTAATATGCATCAACCTGTTCTTTTTCCATCATGGTATCAATGGCATCAGTGAGTTGAATTTCATCACCAGCGCCTGGTTGAGTTTTTTCAAGCTCATCCCAAATACTTTCAGATAGAACATAACGACCTACAACGGCTAAATTAGAGGGTGCTTCTTCCAAAGGTGGCTTTTCTACCATCTTATGGATTTTAGCTGACTCACCTTCACCTAGCTCTTTTCCAGCTAAATCAACCACACCGTATTTATGAACCTGATCATCAGGCACCGCTTCCACCATGATTTGACTTACCTGACTGGTATTAAAAGTAGCCACCATATCAGCCAAGTTATCTTTCTTGGGATTACATGCGGCATCATCAATGATGACATCAGGTAAGACAACAGCAAAGGGGTTGTCGCCTATCATTGGACGGGCACATAGAATAGCGTGGCCCAAGCCTTTCGCTACACCTTGACGCACATGCATAATGGTTACATCTTTAGGGCAGATAGCTTGCACCGCTTCGAGCAATTGGCGTTTAACACGTTTTTCTAATGTGGCTTCCAATTCGAAACTGGTATCGAAATGGTTTTCGATACTGTTTTTACTCGCATGAGTTACTAATATAATTTCTTTCAAACCTGCGGCAACACATTCCCCAACCACGTACTGAATCAGTGGTTTATCGACTACTGGCAACATTTCCTTTGGAATAGCTTTTGTTGCTGGTAACATCCTCGTCCCCAGTCCTGCAACTGGAATGACTGCTTTTTTAACCTGACTCATATTAACGTTCCTTTATTGATAATCCACGACCTATGGCGTAGTAATGCAATCCGTATTCCTGCATTAACGAAGGTTCAAATAAATTTCGTCCATCAAATAATAATGGCTCAGATAACGACTGTTTTATTAACTCAAAATCAGGTGCTCTAAACGCCTGCCACTCTGTACAAATAACCAAGAAATCAGCACCTTTAAGTGCGGCTTCTTTGGTACCTGTTAAACTCAAATCATCACGTACGCCGTAAATACGCTGTGTCTCTTCCATCGCTTCAGGGTCGTAGGCTTGTACCTTTGCGCCAGCTTCCCATAGATTTTCCATCAAAACACGACTAGACGCTTCGCGCATATCATCTGTATTGGGTTTGAACGACAACCCCCAAATGGCGACAGTTTTGCCTTTCAAATCATTGTTGAAATGACGACAGATATATTCGAATAACTTTTCTTTTTGTTTGTAATTAACGGCTTCAACCGACTCAAGAATCTTTGCAGTATAACCAGCTTCACTTGCACTACGAGCGAGCGCTTGCACATCTTTGGGGAAACACGAACCTCCATAACCACAACCAGGATAAATAAACTGATAGCCAATTCGTGGATCAGAACCTATGCCCAGTCGCACATTTTCAATGTCAGCACCAAACACCTCGGCTAAATTAGCCATTTCATTCATAAAGCTGATTTTAGTAGCCAACATGCAGTTAGCAGCATATTTGGTCAATTCAGCACTACGAATATCCATCACAATAATCTTGTCATGGTTGCGATTAAATGGTGCATAAAGCTCTCTTAGCTTTTTTTCTGCACCATCACTGTCAGTACCGATAATGATACGGTCCGGTCGCATACAATCATTGACTGCAGCGCCCTCTTTTAAAAATTCTGGGTTTGAAACTACATCGAAGGGAATTGATTTGCCAAGAGCCTCTTGGACTTCAGCAATTTTAGCTTTCACTTTATCCGCAGTACCAACAGGAACCGTTGATTTGTTAATCACAATTTTATGTTGATTCATAGCTTCGGAAATCGTTTTCGCTACCGCAAGCACATATTTTAAATCTGCAGAGCCATCTTCATCAGGAGGCGTACCTACGGCAATGAAAATCACATCACCATGCTCTACCCCTGCTTTGGCATCAGTGGTAAATTTAACTCGCCCAGCCTCAAAGTTAGACTTAACTAAAGGTGTCAAACCTGGTTCAAAAATAGGAATTATTCCTTTTTCCAAGTTGTCCACTTTGTTTTGGTCCACATCAACACAAACAACTTGGTGACCGACTTCTGCCAATACAGCTGCTTGCACTAACCCCACATAACCAATACCAAAAACGGTTACTTTCATTATCTTTAGTTCCTTTAATTATTTAGCTGTATTTTTGTGAGCAATTTTCATGCAAATAATTCAAATGAGTATTTTGTGAGTGATATCACAAATGGTGGATAGTGTATAACTTCAGAAATGAAAAATACAGGTTGAAAACAAGACTAGAGAGTAAATAGATAACACCTGGTTTACCAGTTGTCTGAAAAAGCCCCGTTCTTTTTGCATAAACCGTCCCACAAACCACACAACATAAACTTAATGCGTTCTAATTTACGGTCTTGTAATAAACTGTTGGCAAAAAATCGAATGGGTAACACACAAATATTGCGCATTTTCCAATATCGAGGCACATACCCACGTCTCGTTAAAAGCAGCACATTGCGAAACTGATAGTAAAGTCGAATAGGACTACCCACTTTGTAAGTAATGCCTGCAAATTTGCTACGAGAATCACCTAAGCGGTGAATCATCTCAACCTTATCTGCAATGGCTACCATTAAATTTTGTTGCTTCGCGCGCCAGCACCATTCGTGATCAACACCATCAATAAACAACGTCTCATCTTTGTAACCAATGGCATCGAGTTTAGATAAGTCGATCATCATTCCTGAGGAAATAATTTGGGTTACGCACACGATCTCATCGTACACTAAGACTTCACGTTGCACTCTGGGTTTAACGGTCTTTTCAGAAAATGAGCAGATAATGCGCGGCCCAATGGCCACCACTGGACGATTTTCGACCTTAGATGCCACCAGCAGCGATGACAACCTAAATGCAAAGTCGTCGTCTATGGTGCTATCTTGGTCTAACAACATCCCGAATTCACACCCCGAAGAGCGTAAGTCGCGCAAGCCCACATTGTGAGCTGCAGCAATACCTATATTATTGGGGAAATGATGGTAATGCATATTGGATTTATCAAACAGCAGTTCAGTGGCAACAGGAGAATTATCCACAATCGAAACCACATCCACTTGTTGCAAAACTGTCTCAAGTAGATCCTGGGTAATACCCATATCTGGTTTGTATAAAATGACGGTAGCGCCTATCACTCGTGTCTAACCCGCTTATTCAAAAGGTAGCGGTCTATCTTATACGCTAATTTAACAATTTTGGAAGGCATTAGACGTAAAAAGAGTACCGCAAAAGCGTAAACAATATTGCCAATACTATAACGCTTTAACACTTTCATAGCGTAAAAACGTGCTTTAAATTCATTGATTGATTTGCTCAAGCCGCGACGTTTATAGAAGTCATTGACTCGTCTAAACTCAAGCAGTGGCTCCGGAAGGTTAGCAAATTTGTAGCCCGCAGCACAAAGCTCAGCCCACAAAAAATAATCTTGGGTGTTTTGCAAGTCTTCACGGTAACGATAACCTTGTTGGAAAACTTCCATTCTAACGACGACAGTCGGATGATTGATTGCACAACGTTTCGGTAAAATTCGAAAAATATCACCGTGTTTTTTAGGCAGCTTTCGCTTACCCACTTTTTTCCCATTCTCGTTTATTTCAACCAAAGAAGTGCCCAATACTTGCGTTTTTTGATGCGTCTTCAGAAATTTGATTTGTTTTTCAAAACGATCCGAAAGGGAAATGTCATCAGCATCCATTCTGAAAAAGAACTCTGCAGATGGCATATTATTTAATGTCCAATCGATGACGTAGTTCATACAACTACTTAAACCAACATTCACCGAAGAATCAATTAACAGGATATTATTCCGCGTAGTGCTTAGTTGTTTGAGATAACTAAAAACATCTTTTTTAACTTCACCGTCTAACACGATTACCAGCAGAAACCCTTGGTAACTTTGACAAAGAACACTCTCAATCGATTGCTTTACCCAATTTAAGTGATCATCAATGTAAACACCCATGCCGACGACAGAATCAATCGGCTCGACCAAATTAATTCGAGTTATTGGGGTAAATTGATTTTTCAAATGAGATTACAGCCTATTTCGGGTGATATTAACTACGGGATATATCGTTGACCGCGCAGTATATCAAAAATAACGAGCATTACATCAGAGTTTCTAACGACAGCAGCTCAATTGAACAATTCTGAGCTAATGAAATACTATTCAACAAGTAGTTTTTTGAGCTGCTTATCAAAAGATGCCATCGCGTTTAGCTTTACTTGTTGATTTTCCGTTTGCAGGCTTTGGTAATGAGTCCGATACAATTCTATATCTTGTTTAGCTATCTGAATAAAATCATTTAGACAAAATGATGACGTATCAAGCCCTATTTGCGCAGTTAGAAACTCAACTAAAGACTGAGGGTCTAACATGCTAATGGCGGAACCATGGGCCGCTCGATTGCTTTTTTTAGGAATAAATAATGATGGTAACGTTGTAACCTGAGTGAAAAATTTAAAAGACTTTACCCGCGGACGCAGAATGGAAGTAAACACAGCATCACACATTGGACGGCGTCCGAGCACATAAATCTTTGCTTTAAGCTCGCTTAACAACTCTAATATATGCAACCCTCCGCCTTCAGCAAATATAATCTCCTTTGCACTTTTGTATATTTCAAGCTGCTCAAGCAGTGAATGATCTTGGGGATAGAATATCTGGTAACCTTGGCTTGCAAAATAATTTTCTATGTAACTCTCAGCTGCATAGGCTCCACGAAATTTAAAATGAATCCGACTTACATAGACTTTTTCAAATTGTGTCCTTGTCCCAAGTATATTATTACGACGTTCACAGCGATTAAGAAACTGTAAATATGCGCTTCCCACTGACTTTTGAGAACGGAAAAAACTCGCTTGCTCAGGCACGACTATTTTTTCATATGTCGATGGACTAAACAGATACTTTATTTTTCTCTCAGGAATCCCCAAATAATCAAGAGTTTGTAAAAAGATTGACGGTAATTTAAATTTGAATTGCCGCAACCAAGGAAACTTAGCCGGCGTCTGTGGAAGAACAATAACTTGCTTAATAGGCTCTCCAAGTCCCTGTGTAACATACTCATATCCCCAAGCCCGATGAGTGCACTCCGCCAAAAAATGCCCAAAATTGTTGAACACAGGTCCCAAATACAGATATTTCCCGTTATTTTTGCGGCTTTTCACGTCACATTTTGCAAGAAAAACGTCGTTTGTGGCTAGATCAAGTTCTTGGCTATTCTGAAAGACGGTCTTTCCTCTAAATTGTCCTGCAAAATCCGGTTTATTGGGATGCAAAATACCGCCATTCACCTTTCCTGGACTACTGCCTGGACTCATGGGAATAACCTGTGCATTTTCTAACACACAGAATCTTGCTGAGGGAGCGATATCTGTTGGTAAGACCTTTTCTTTACTCAATTTGGCTTTCTTTGTTTATTCTTTAATTGAAAAATTTTCACGCTTGAGCGTTAAATTTGAGTTGTACGCAGGATCATGCACAATATAAGTGTGCCAGGTTTCTTGTAAATACGTCAGTTCACTTTCAAATCGAGCTCTTTTTTGTGCAGTATCATCAAGTCCTCGAGATATAGACTCATGATGATAAAGTACGGCTTCTGCACAATAGAGATTTCTTCGACCTAACTGCAAAACCCGCAAACAAAAATCCACATCATTAAAAGCGACAGTTAAATCGGTTTCATTTAAACCATTTACAGCTAAATAATCTGACTTTTTAACCAATAAACAAGCTGCGGTCACTGCGCTAAAATTATGAGATGCAATTAAGCGATTCAAATATCCTGGGTGATAACGAGGAAAATACTTGTGAGCATGACCTGCACCGCCCCCGTATCCCATCACTACTCCGGCATGTTGAATACGATTATCGGGATAAAGTAATTTAGCGCCAACACAACCGATATCTTCTCGTATGACATGACCGACCATGAAATCAAGCCAGTCGGCTGAAATAACTTCAATATCATTGTTGACTAAGCCAACCACACTTCCGTTTGCGTGGTTTACTGCAAAATTGTTAATCGCGGAATAGTTAAAATCAAAGGGATATTTTAACACTCGCACTTTTGCTTCATTTTCATTTAACTGCTCAAAGTAAGCTAATGAATCTGCATCATCTGAATTATTATCCACCAACAAAATTTCGTAGTTAGCGTAACTTGTTTTAGAAATAATCGAATCAATACAGTTTTTTACCAATTCTTTGGCATTTTTAGTGGGAATAATAAGGGAAACCAATGGCCCGTCTGAAATATCCCACTTAACTTGTGCAACCTCGCTACTATCACTATTGTTAGAAGTGAATTTAGGATAGTTTAAACTTGATAACTGCTTTTCCCAATTGTCTTGATTTTTGACACTCTTGTGCACCAAACTAAATGGAATATGAACGATAGGTATAGAGAAGTTTCTCAGATAGTTGTCAGCCAACCAAATTGCCAACAGCGAAGTTGATGTGTTTTTATTCGCGAAGTGACAAAACCTATTAACGACATCAACACCACTTATCATTACCCCCGTTTTTATATAACCAGTAGCTAACTGTAGATCCGGATTCCAATCTGGATAAAACTCGGCAGAATGACGCACGTTCGATTTATCATAATAATCCACATCGCAGTAAACAATTTTGTTTTCTTGAGGGTCAGCTAAATAGCTATGCATCAGCGTAATAGCTTGGGAGTGAACAAGGTCTCCGCCAGACAATATAAAAAGTGGTATTGAACGTTCATTATCAACTAATTGGGTTAAATCGAAAATGCTATTTCCAGATGACAGATTTAGCTCATCAGCCACTTGTCCTACTGACTTTTGACGCCCTGTAACATATACCCGACGAATACCTGTAAAGTTTAATAGCGCTTCAATTGTACTTTTATCGGATTTATATTTACCGGTTAATACCACCAAACAATTAACTTGAATATTATGATCACAATTTTCGAGTTTTTTAGCTATTTCAGCGTTTTGCTTTTTTATCGTTTTCACATAAAGTTTTTGTAGTTTTTGGGGTGAAGGAAAACCATAAAACAAGCCAGATTTTTGCAAACTTTTACTATAAAGATTAAACAGCCAAATGTTTTTTCGCATGCTCTTTCTAACTTGAGCAGGAAATAGTCCTACAAAAAATTTAATTACACGCATTAGGTGCTTTCGCGGTTTATTATTCAATAACATTCTTCTTATAAATTAATTGTAATCAATAAGTGATAGACACTATTTGATTATGCTTTTTAATGCATTTATTGCTTTTTTAATCCGAAAACGCAATTGATAAACTCGATGCATATATTTGTATTTTGAAGCGCATGAGTTAATAAATAGCAATTGAAAAGTTCTGTCCTCAGATGCTTTCGAGTTCTGTATTTGTTTAACCAGTAAGTAATAATCAACTTTCAGTTGATTTTGCAAATAATCGCATACTGCTAAGAAATCCGTTTTATTTAACCCTTGCTTAAAAAACGGTTTCGGTACAGGTGATTTCATGTCTGCAACTAATGCCTGTAGACAACTTGCATTTAAATCTCGCGCGAAATTTTCAATAATAGAGGAATAATAAATACTATCTTCAACATATTTTGTGGATGGAATAAGGGAGTAATGGCTTGTTCCCCCTGTATAGCCCTGCAGTGCTCGGTCTACTAACACTTGATAATCGTGCAGTTCAAACTGGTTAAACCATCTTTTAAATTCCAATGCTTCAAACTGATAAGAACTATTCACCATGGGTAATGTAGCTCTCACATCTACCCCTAACACTGAAAGCAAATCTGAAACAATGTTGCCATTTTTGAAATATTTATCACCATATACCCGCAAATATAAATCATCAGCTTTAAACTGTGTAATAAATTCAACAAACCTATCCATGTAAGGCAGGCGTTTGCTTCTATCGACATTTATTGTTTGAACTTGAAAGTGTCGTTTAACAGATTGGTTATACGTCGACTCCTTAATTTCCATGGGGTTTCTTATGTATGCAATAAAGTTCGCATCTGGAATCGCCCGTTTAAGCTCCTCCATTCTTCTGAAAAAGAATTCTGATGATAAAAGCAAAGTTGTAAAATCACTTTTGTAGAATCCATCCAACAATTTAGAAAGGTTATCGGTGTTTAAACTTAATTGTTTATTTGCGTTAATGTCATAGATAGACCTGACGTTTCCGGAGCTAACGCCATTAGAATCAACATTGTGAGAAGGGTAAAAAATTCCGTTTTCTTTTAAAAAATCTTGATTACTATTCAGCCACTTTTGAACTGCTGAAGTACCCGTTTTAGGGGGACCAACATGTATGTAAACGTTTTTTATCAATTCAACATCCTGATAATGACTCATTCAAGCATAAAACATTTGGAAAAGAGAGTTATGCTCAGAGCTTTTAATCTATAGCAAAATACTTGATACAGAGGCGAAACCGCGAGATGCGGCATTTTAGCTTGTAATGGGAGGGAAAAAAAGTAGAGAACGATTATAGGTTAATTTAAATTCACGTGAATTAGCCGAGCCATGATTTTTCTTTTCCTTTACTTAAGGCTTTAAGTCCTTCACTTGCATTTAGACCAGTATCATTGATCAGTTTTTTATATTTTAAACTTAGCTTATGTCTAGATTTGTCATACAAAGCACCATCAAAATTTACATTCTCAATAACCGTTTCTAAAGTAGTCGCACGCGTGACTTTGTCAAGTGAATAGGTAGGCAAAGCCATGATATCTGCTAATTCTTGCGTCCTAGAATCGTGGGGCATAAATACACTAGGCGTGCCGGCTTGTAACGCAAGCATATTTCCGTGAAGCCTAGTTCCAATCGATAGATCAAATTGATGCAGCTGATACATCCATTCATTTACATCAAAGTAGGATACAAACTGATTACTCACTATTTTTTTGAAGTAGGAAAGCGAAACTGAGGGTGCTAAAAGGTTATGTACTCGTCTAGTCAATTGCGTATCGATATGTTTAGTGTCTCTGTGGGAAAGTTTCAAAAGATCGAGGGGCGCTTGGTTAACAATTTCAGTATTGCGCCCCATCGTCCAATTAAACATGACGCGAACTTTTTCAGCAAGTTTTTGGGTAATATCTATATTAAGCACTAATTTTTCAACATCAGTCATTGTTGAAAACTTTTGTGATATATCCTGCCCCAGTGTTTTCGAAGGGTTAGTGAAATTTGACGGACAGCCTAATACTTCAACATTAGTAACATTGTTTTCGTTTAACACCTGAGCGGTATAGTCGCCTCTTACGCCTATTTTAACCGCACGCTCAGATATCACTTTTAAAAAGCGCTTGGTTCCAGCATTAAAACTTAACTTTTTGCTCATATCTGAAGCTTGAGCCCCTAAACCACAAATTAGTAGAGGCGTATCGGCTTTATCAATTAAATCAGCTAACCCCCCCATATCCCAATCAGGATTGAGTTGATTTGCAGCAGGAAAAACCAGCACATCGTAGTCATTCTTAACTTTTTTAGGGTCGAAAGACCATCCGAAATAATCTTTAGGATCAGCGATATGTTGACTCATTGCATACCAAAATGCCAGATTGCCGGTATTTAACCCCACTTCTTTAAATAGACTTTCTACTGGTTTATTAAAACTATTTTCAATAAAGCCGGGACGTCCAATAAAGGCCACTTTTTTATGTTTCATACTCAGACAACTGTTATTTTGAGAATAGTTGAGAGAGTAAGTAGATTAGATGAACTTTAAATTACAAAAATATGACATTTAAATTACTAACAGACATCAGACAGCCTGACTATTTAGCCAAATAATGAAACTAACCGTCTTAAAAACGACGATTTTAATTTCTGCTGTTCAAGTAAAAGTGTAATAATTTCAACATGTTGAATATCTGAACTTGAATGGTGCTTTAGTCGTTCACAAATGTCATCAAACACCTGGGGGTGATGCTCAATAAAATACTGACATATTTCTTTAACATTGCACCGACTTATATTTTGTTCATGATATGGCTTAGATTGGCGATTTTTTAAAAAAGAAATAAGCGCTTTACCATTTACGACCTTGTATTGATGAACGAAGTCTCTTGTATTATCCAGAGATTGTTTTTGATAACGGTTAAATAGCGATTCAGGTAAAAGAGAAAATTGCTTATCCCCTCCATCGTAGGCTTGTAAAGCTTGGTCGATTGCCCCATCAATTTCTTCTAAGTTGAATTGATTAAGCCACCTCTTGAACTCCAACGCATCAAATGTATATGAACTATTGGTATTGCTTTTCGACGATTTTAGAGAGGGCAGATTAACAGCTGAGCAAAAATCCTCAATCAAATCGTAGTCACGGCTAGACAAATAAGCACGTAATATAAATCGCTTTCTTCCAAGTTTTTCAACGGCCTCTGTCAATAAGTTTAAAGTAGTCAGATGAAGGTTTTTGCCAAATTCTACTGGTGTTGTGCGCATATGCCTTTTGACAGACTGATTATACGACGATTCAAAGGTTTCCAAAGGGCAGCGAATATAAGCAATTAATTTCGCATTTGGAATAAGCTCTGCAATTTCATTAGTTAAATAAAAAAAATACTCGGAACTAAGTAAAAGGGTGTGAGCTTCCGACAATTTAAATCGCTCTAAAAGGTCAGAAACCTTACTTCGACTAACGTTCCATTTACCATCTTGGTCCAAATCAAGAATAGACGTTAGGTTTCCAGAACTTATGCCATTAGGGCCAATTTCATGCTCTGGATAATCTACCCCATGTTGTAATAATAGATCGCGATTATTACTGAGAGCTTTTTGCACAGCCGAGGTGCCGCTTTTGGGCGGGCCAATATGGATAAGTATTGTCTTATTCATTAATGATAACTGACTCAAAAAACCAATGGCTATTCAGCGCTTGAACTAATAACTTCAATGATTTCGGTGGTGGATATAGATGGCGTCCTAGGTAAATAGACCACTTCACAAATGTCTTTCAAATGATCAAACTTTCCTTCCCAGTCATCCCCCATCACCAAAACATCGGCTTTATAATACTGAATATATTCAGCTTTCTTCTCAAGAGACTCTTCGGGAAAGCACAGGTTTACATAGCGAAGACTGTTGATAATCTTCATTCTATCGTTTTGGTTATATACAGGATTTCTTCCTTTCTTCGAAAAGTTAAGTTTATCTGTAGACACACCAACGATTAAACAATCTCCATGCATAGAAGCGCGTTGAAGAAGATTAATGTGCCCAACATGAAACACATCAAAAGTACCAAAAGTTATTACTGTTCTCATTAATTCTCTAATCAATTAAAAATAAAGAAACGCAAAATCTTGTTTCGCTTTGCCCCAATTAAACGTCCAAAGTGGATCTGGGTTACGCCAGTTATCACCGTAGTTTAACACTAATAAGGGTTCAGGGTTCTGTGGAAAATACAAAATATTGCCGTTAATACTTTGTTTACTCAAAGGCAATACGGCGTCAATAGGAACTTCTTTTCTTCCTATTGGATTCATGCTGCACTTACCTTCTTCGGTGAACCCTGTAAAGATATCTAAGTTTAATCCGCCTGGCGTGGTACACCAATAATGTGCAATACCAGAAGGGGAAAGTCTGCAACCTTTTTCCGTTAAAAATGCAACAAGCCTTTTTCTTTCTTCAAGTATAGCCTGCTCGCCCTGTTCTTTACTAATATAACAAATATCGACATCATCATCGTGACCAATTAATTTGCCATCACGCACTAAACCTAAAAGCGTCCCAGAAGACACAAAAGCCGGTACGCCAAACTCTTCATTTAACCACTTTAGTAGTATTGAAAGCTCGCGAAAAACTTTGTTTTTTTCCGCATCCGTTTTTAAATCAAAGGTCTTCATAAAACCATGAGGTCCAAAAGCAACCCCTTTACTTTTTACTAACTGATTAATTAGTCTATGAAAAGATAAGGCTTTTTCATCTTGTTCTAGGTTTTTTAGTTTTTTCAAATACGCTGCCGGAGGGCCTGGGTTCAATATTCCGGCATGGAGTAGTGCTTGCTCAAATTCTGACAAACTACCGTCTTTATAGGTTTTTATAAAACCCCAGTTATCATGAACTAAGTGCCAATGTCTTAGATCTCTTGACGTTTCCACTTTCAAGCTCAAAGCTCGAGTAAAAAATTCTCCTTCCCTGTTATAGACAACGATTTTAGCTAAATTGCGGATTGAACCTAAGTCTATTACTAACCAAGGATTGTGTTCACGTTTGGTATGAAATCCAGCGCCACCATTCTTTTTGCCATTTATAGCACCTTGGCCATTATATTTTTCTTCATCATTGTAAGTAGAACTAATGATTGTATTTTTATTTGGTGCTACGTTTCGGCCAGCTTGATTAAAGATTTCTATTGCATCTAGGTGAAATGAAGACTCAACCTGCAAGCTTAAGCGAATGAAACGCGCTTTGTTGCTGGTCTCAATAACAAGTGGATCGTTACTCTTAACCCCTTTAAATTCTCTAAGCGGATTGTTAGCTAAATAACTACTCACCTCGTTAAGAATCTTTTGTTCATCCTCAACTGGTGTATCAGATGACGTTGCTTTTTTTCTAAAAAACATATGTTTCCTGCTTTAAATTACGGATCTACAACTCAAATGTAGGATCCGGAGTTACCCACCCTTTGCCATAGCGATCCTCAAGAAACGCTTCTATCTTAGCTGGTGCGTAAAATTCATGACCACAAAACTCCAATGTAGAAATGGGCTCCAATAAACTGCGTTTCACTTCCCGAGTTTGGTAACCTTCCATGTGTGTCCATACAAGATTTGGCTTGTCAGGGATTCGATAAATCATAAACAAATCCATATCGAAGTCTTCGAAATAACAATGCAAGTTTAAACTAGTCGGTGTGGGTGGGCGACATGGCACTCCCAACTGTCGCAAAGTTTCTGCCCATTGCTTAGTAGCATCTAGATAATCAGTATCGGCGGGTAAATCAACTATAACTGCCAAATCAATATCATCATCATGGGGAAGAAAGTCTCCATCTCGATGAATACCTAGCAAAGTTCCGTAGCACGGAAAAGCTTGTAGGTTGAGATTTTCATCTAAGAAGTTCGTGAAGCGTTTCATCCTATCCGCCAAAAACGCAGAATCGATGTGTTCAAAAGGTATAGTTAATCCATGACGAGTGTAAATTACCGGTGGCAAAAAACTAGCGCTGCTTCCCCCCCGCTCAACGCCCTCGTAAAACGACGGCAACAAATCTCTATTGGCTCTTAAAAGAGGCTTCACTGTACGAGCCTGACTCATACGATAAGTTGCCAAAAAATGCCCTAATTGTTCAACAAACACATGGTCCCAAGTTTCACCTAACAGCCACTCTTGAGCCGTTAGTAATGCAAGTCTTGCTGCAAAACGTTCAAACGTAGATTCAATGGATTGCCAGGTTTTATTATCCGCAGATACTTGAATTTGACGCTGAACAAATGCGTCTCCACTATAAAAATCATCACACCATAGTTCTACTTTTTTAATATCCCCTTTCGATTCAACAGGAATATTAAATATGTGTGGATGCTGAAGCGTCCAAATACACTTATTATTTTGAAAATGCGCTTCCATAAAATCAGGATCATGTTCTTCTAATAAAGTGGAAGTGCTACCGTCAAGTCTAACTTTTAGGGTTACAGGACGCATTAGCTTGCGTCGGTATCCTATTACCCTAAGGTACTTCGCATCTGCAGGTACAGTGACAACTAACGCTTTATCAAGTTCGTTAGGTAAATCAGGCGTGTCACTTTCGATTAAGGTTTGACACTTTTGTAAACAAGTTAACAATGACCCGCGCTTCTCGGCGTCAATAGTGTTATCCGTTAAATATTCAACAAACTTTTGCTCGATTTCAGTTGCTTGATTTTTTAAACCTTTCGAATTAAGAAAATCCGTACATTTTTCCAGTAATGGCAATCCCCAATCGTAAAACGCCTGCTTAGCGCCTTTCTTAATGACATTACCTGCCTGAAAAACTATTTTATCTTTTTCATTTAGACAAGAGAGCAGCATACTTTTAGACCGAACACCCCACTTGTCTTTACGATTGTAAAACTCAATGAAAGCCACATGATGAACTTTATCGAATTTAACTATCCACCATGGTTTAATCTCTCGTTTAGAATGAACAGAAACCGAATTAGCACCATCCCCTAACATTGCCTGAGTTGGATCGGGGAGCACCTTAGAGACACTACTCATTTGGCATTCATAATCGCTAGTAACCTTATACAGCTTATTGTTGTCATCCCTGGCCCAAATAGCTATATGGTTAAAGTTTAGAACTTCGTTATACTCCGCAATTAATGATAGTCGAACAGCTTTAACTGGCATCTCTACATGAAACCTATGGGCCGCAACATTTCTAAATGGACCATAAACAAGGCCTGGAAGGCCACTTTTTAGCAATAAGGCATCTTTGCTCTGTTTAACGGAATAGAGATCCGAAAAAGACATTAATTTTGAATTTTTTTGAGCTTTGAACTTATCTCGACCTAATCGAATACGCCTAGAAAGTCCTTTTTTCAATCTGCTTATCATTGGGGATGAAATTTACACTTATTTTAAAAACGGGCTAGTATACCGAAATGTCATATAACTGCCATAAATATGCAACATTTATATGCAACTTAGTATTTAAATTGTGTGTAAATACCCGAAAATTGTATGGTTGTGCATGTCGAATTTTATCAACCAATAAAAAGTAATGAAAAAATTTAAACTCTTATCCTTTAGGAATGCTGGAATTAAGCCAATTTCACACTTAACTTTTACCGATGGGTTATACGCTTAAGGGGAAAGCATAGCTGGATCTCTATAAATTGCTGGACATTCCCCACCTTGGTTCATGACTAAGCTTCTCGTCAAAGGTCCCATGACTGCGTGATATTTAGCCTTTTTACTTATTTGTAGTGCCTGCTCCGTTCCAAATGAGCCAGCCCCTCATACAATTCAATTATTCTGGACACGGAATATAATTGAGCCTACCGCAATATAAGTTGGCTTTTTAAGAAGTTCCTTATCTGGATCAGGCGCAACTCTTACCAGTTATGTTTCTTTACCGTTAAGCGTGCTAAATAGTCATGGTGCAAGTAGATCTCCAAAATTAGATGCCTGCAACCAATAAGTAAGAGGAACGTACTCCCGTTAAAAAGCGACTTAAACAATTTAAAAACCTAACAAATGAGTTAACCGCTAAAATCACCATTTGAGAAATAGAATTTAAAGTAGTGGAGCGTTCTGGCCACTTGTAGCCGATAATATAAGACAAAATAATATCGGCTGTTGGAATTGAAAGAACGAAACTTAACTTAGAAGGTTTAAAATTAACTCACTAGATTTTTTATCAAATACGCTGAAAAGTTTAATATTTGTTTTTCTGACAATTTAGGAATATTTTTTAGTTGCTCTTCAGATGGCATCTCAGTAAAAAGCAGCCCATCCTCTCTCCCCAAAAACTCTCGAGCTATACCACTGTTCCCCTCGTTAAACCCATCTAAAAAACTACTCGCCTCACTAAAATCAAAAAAGACCGCTTTTTCGCGCTCATTATCACTTCTTTCTTTGTCATACTGAGATAAAGTTGCAGCTATTTTTTTATTAATTGTTGGTGGTAACTTTTTTGCATTCAACAATCGTTTAAATTCCATTGTATCAGAGCAATACGATTCATTAATTTGATTTACTAGCGGTTCAAACTTTTCATTCCACTTTAATCCAATAGTGTGAACAAAATCCTTAAGTAAATCGCCTTCAATTAACTGCGAACGCTCAACCACTCTGACCCTAATATCATTTGTCAGTGCTTTCCACTTTGTACACTGCTTGTAAAGGTCAAAATTATAGTGACTATCTTCGTTTATAGTACCACTGAAGGTACCTTGCTTAACCATCTGACTATAAACAGATTGCTTCAGTAAGTCTTGCCGCCTTAAATAAATAATTATGACTAGCTGAGTGTTTGAGGGCAGTAATGACGTAATCATTGGATAATTAACTTGTTTTGTTTGGGTAAAGTTTTCGGACGAAATAATTACTTGGTTAACGTCATCCTTGGCTAGTTCTGAACGCACGAAGTCTGCAACCATTTTCACCTGATGAGGCTGTTTATTCTTGATCATCGCAGGAACCCAGTGGACTCCCGCCTTACCTTTTCGGGTATAAACTGCGGTTCCCTGTTCTTTTAGTATCTCAATATTCTTCATTAAGAAAGATTGAATAGAAGATGTTCCGGTTTTATGTAAACCGACATGTAAGATTAATTGTTTCATTGAAAACTCTATTATTGGCGAGTGCGAAACGCACTTCTCGCAGAAAAATGCTAGCGAATGAATGTGTCGCTAGCGATGGATATGAAAAAGACTAATAATTAGGCACAAGTCTAAGAAACCTTTCTATT
Source organism: Aliiglaciecola lipolytica (assembly GCF_018860635.1). GTDB lineage: Bacteria > Pseudomonadota > Gammaproteobacteria > Enterobacterales > Alteromonadaceae > Aliiglaciecola > Aliiglaciecola lipolytica_A. The sequence continues at coordinate 70,899 of NZ_JAHKPT010000021.1, read as the reverse complement.
GATTGCCCAATGACAATATCAGGTTGAAATTTATCGATAAGTTTATTGTTAAAATCACCAGACCACACAAATTGACATTCTGAGAAATATTGTGAAAACCACCAAGTTAAGTGATGTTGTTTAGTTCCCATTTCACAAAATGAGTTCCCAAAAATCAACACCTTTTTTTCGAAAATAGCGTCTGGATTAACCCAATGTATATGCCTTCCCATGTGGGCTTTGTTAGCAGGAATAAATTTATATTTCACTTGGCGATCAAACTTGGGTATGTCATTAGTTGTCTCAAACTCTTCCCAAAACGTAAATGGGTAATACTTTCTGCCCAAATCACCACTTAATTGTTTTGAAACTCTAAACTGAGGTTCTGAATCTAAAGTTAAGCCCAAATACTTCACGAGCTCTTTGAATAAATAATATGTACCTTTTGCATTTAGATGACTATCTGTCTTAAAAAACAAATCGCTCCCATCGTACTCTGCAAAAGCGTCAACCATTGAGAAATAAAAACTGCGATCTGATTCTTCTATTGATTTAAGCAATTGAGAAGGACCGTCAATATTCCGATAATAGTGTTGGGTCATTAAGGTTTGTTTTTCGGGGATGACAAACTGAACATAACGATAATTTGCTCCTTCTGCTCTTTCTTTTCTGGTTGAAAATAACGCTAACCACTTTGGGACTTTCTCTATATGAATATCATTGTTCTGAAATAACTCATCAACCTTGTTAGAGCCACCATGAAGAAAAAGATGACCTGACTTTCCGGTAATTGCAACACCACTTTTAGATTTCAACCCAGCCTGCAGATGGAATGCTGAAATATCCTTACAAAGTAATTCCGTCATCTTTTCTTCGATATTTTTATTTGTGCCCGATTCTGAAGAGTTTAGAAGAGTTAATGCTTCCTTAGAGGGTAAAGTTTCAGCATTTACTAGTTTCTGGGAAACCATTTTATTCAGGAAGTACACTGAGCATGAAGGCTCAGCTAAGGCAACGCTTACTTGAGCAAGAAAATGTGGTTCGAGCCTATTTTGCCCATCAATATAAAAGAAAGAGGTAGCAGACAAATCCACAAGTTGTTGTTTGAAACTGATCCTGAAACCGAACAGGTTCGCAGCGTTTTGTGCCTCAAAGTTAGCTCGATGAAACAAACGCACTTTTATGTCAACTACCCGACCACTTTCAATTACCTGAAAATTACACGCCTTCGGGTTGTCATCATTTTGGGGAACAATCCAACCAGATATTTGATTGCAGTCGAGTCGCTCAACGATAAAACCTGTTGTTTTTTGAGTCGCAAACTTATGAACAATGGCTTGCTTGATTCTTCGCAGCATTCAGCTCTAATCCCTTAAATTACCGTTACATTCCAAAAACACAAAGAACAATGCTAAAAACAAACTAGCAATATATTGATAAATGACGGTCTACACACTCTTCGATACTCATAGGAGCTTTAATATTAGCTGCTAGTTGGTTTCGTAGACGCCTATCATTTACACACAAACTCATTTTATCAGCTAAATCAAATGGGCTACCATCTCTGAAATGCAACCCGTCAACACCATCTTCAACTTTTTCTTTCATACCACCAATATCACTCACAATTAGAGGTACACCGCAATTGAATGCCTCTTGAATCACCATGGGAGAGTTTTCCCACCAAATCGATGGTACAACTGCCCAATCAACTGAAGACAAGATAGACGGCATCTCCTGCGGTTCATAAGCGCCATGAAAATGCACACGGGCTCCATATTTATTCATCAGAGTTTTAACTTTTTGCTGATAACTTCCTGTTTGATGCTCTAAATTGGCACCATGAATTTCTATCACAACTTGCTTTTTAACTTGTTTAGTTAACCCCGCTAGTGCGCCTATCAACACATCAATTCCTTTGTAGGGGTTAATCTGACCGAAGAAAGCGAATTTTACTGGTCTGAAATCATTATCCGCTTGACTTACGGTTGTATTTTTTTGAATGCAATTTTGGCCGTTCTCAATGACAGAAATTGTACTTTCGTCAATCCCCCAATCAATATAGCGTTTGGCTAAAAAAGCTGATGGAGAGACAAAGTGATCAACATTTTGAAAAAGACGCTTAATGTATTTTTCACGAAGAAAGAAATCTCCTGGCTGTTTTTCAGGGAAACAGCTATGGCAATCTCGTGAAGTGGCTTTATAACAAAGTTTACCATTGGTTTTAACCATCAACCCCTTGTTGTGACAAATGGCTAAATATTCATGAAGAGTAAGAACAATCCTAGCATTTGGTAAAGACAGTTTAATTTCTTCAAGTATCTCAATTCCCAGTAAGAAGTAGTGATGTAAATGAACTACATCGGGTTTGATAAGTAACAGTAAGTCTCTAAACTCCTGCCACATATGCCGAGTTTTGATGTTTGAAAATAAAAAGCCATCATCCATAGTCGTGTGAAATAAGATTTCACGAGCGCTATTTCTCTGTGAAAAAGCAGCACCGCCGTGGGGAGTCTGATCGGTCCGTGCTAGAAAATAGGCGTCGACACCTTGCTTCAGATGTTCCTGAAACATATTGTAGGCAGCCATCTCAGCACCGCCTTTATTCAGGTCTGGGTGACCATGAGAAATGATTAATAAGCGCTTCCCTTGTAAACTACTCATGCAGAGACCTCCTGAATCAAATTACGCCACTTATTTGCTTGATATGCTCCATTTGCTAAGGTCAATTTAAATTTCCAATCTCCACTATCCACTAAATCTTGGGATAAACGCTCCAAATGATAGAGTTTAATTTTTCCGGATACATACACTTTAAAGCCCCTGTCGATGACTTTTAAGCAAAGGTCTGAATCCTCAAAATCTCCCAACACATACATAGGGTCAAAGCCTTCTAACTCCCTATATAATTTTGTAGTCATTAGCATACAAGCCCCCGTTGTAATTGGAGATGGGAAAACATCTTCCAATGGCACTAAATCCACTGGTACGCCTTTAAATGGATGGTGATTCATCCAAATTCCTGGATAGTGGGAGTCTTCTCTGAATTCCATTCCTGCGTGCTGAATTGTTTCATCCTCATAGGTAAGCGTTGCCCCCATAATTCCGGCATCATCTATTGACGAGAACTGCTCCAGATAAACTTCAAGCCATCTATTTTGCTTTGGCAAAATATCCGAATTAAGTAACAATAAATGCTCTGATGTGGCAAATTCCACACCTAAATTATTGGCACCGGCAAAACCTCGATTACGTTCAGACAAAACTAACTTAAACGGGTGTCTAAACGTTTTAAATAAGCCATGGGCAGTAATCAAAACTTCCCGTTGTAATGCGGGATCATCGAGTACATAAATAACTTCCACTGCAGACATAAAAGGATCCGCAGCAAAATTAGCTAACTGATGCTGCATAAAATCGTAACGGCCATAAAGAGGAATGACAACGCTCACTTTCGGCTCGTCAATTTCATCACCAAAAACCTTTAATTCTCGGTTGTTATTCTTAGATTGCTTGGCTTTCCAAATGCGATGAATTTCTGGTAACGCTTCAGAATGTAAAGTTTCTAAAGCACCTACTTTAGCAATATCAACTCCCTGCAAAATGCTTTTTATTTTCTCAACGTCTTTGTCTCGATTTCTTATTATCAGACTACTGGATGAATTAGAACCCGTTAAAGATATTCCATAATTTTCTACAAACTTCTTTGCTTCATCTTGGCGAACGGGAACATGGCTTAAGATTTCAGTAACGTTATTTGCTTGCTTAAAATTCAACTTCGACATACCAAACTGGGTTTGCGAGTGGCTTAGAGATATATTATCTAAATCACCAGAAACTCCTGAGAGCACAGCTAAAAATCCAAGGCAACTGCTATCGCTAGGTAACTGAAATCGTTGAACCACATCGCTTCTAGAAAAGGTGAACAAATCAAGTTCTAACTTTTGCCCGTTAAAATGGGCTTCGATCATATTAGCACTAAGACTTGCACTTTTATGTGCCGCCCATCCTAGTATTAAAACCATATTCCCTTGGCTGATGATAAAATCCACGTGTAACAGTGCATCTTTAGATAATTTCCTTTTTAACGAATTTTTAAGCCGATTAAGCAAAGTTATTAACTCCTAAGTACAACATAATAGATACCCCATCATAACTACCAAACTGATTTATATTTCAAATTCTCATCTACCGGAATAGCGTTAATAGCAACTATTTAACCTTTTTATATTTTTAAAGGTTTTTAATTCAACGCTAAGGGTATTAAATTACAAGAAATTTCACTGACAGCTCTTCTGAATGGATTTTATAAATGATACATTACGTCGGTTTTTAAATCATTAATTAAGTAGGTAAAGGATGTCTGAAACAGCACAGTTTGTGATTGAAGACTTCACCGCAGGATTTCTTTCTGGTTGGTATTTCAATAACACTCCTTCATCAGAATCGTCTTCTTTTCAAATAGAAATCAATGGCAAAGTTATAGGTACTGGTGAAGCGTCCCTTTTCAGACAGGATCTAAAAGATGCAGGGTTTACCGATGGTTGTCATGCATTTCGAGTTTTCATCGACGATAAAATAACTGAATATGGTGAACTTTCAATTAGATTGTGTTCAGAAACTGGTGACAAAGTAGAAGGTAATAGCTTCCTTTTTGAAAGGACAGAACCCACATTTGAAATGGATTTAAAGTTTAAAGATTCTTTCAACTTTATTTTTAATGTTCAGTCGGACCAAGCATACCCAAATCTTCGTTTGCAGCTAAATGCCGGAAATAAACTCGTTTATTTCCAACATCTGAATGTAATTACAGGTAATAACCAAGTATCAGTTTCAATTCCAACTGAATTATTAGATGGAATTGAACGACTGTACACCATAGGGTTAGAGGGCAGCTCTAACGCTTTATGGCAAGGACATGCAAAATTTTCTCCGATAATTACTCCCAGAGAGCACCTTAAAAACCCTCACAAGGCAACACGATTAATTAGCGACTGCGCGCAAGCCGCGTTTCGATATGAATCACTAAAATTGTGGTTCGATGAAAAGTTAGATTTGGCTACTCTTAACAATATTCATAATGCTCATAGCGTTTTGTGTGAGGGTTGGAATAATCGAAAAGAATACCCCAAACTAAGCTTACCTAAATTCGATAAACCTTTGGTAAGCATAATTATTCCCGCTTATAATAAGTTTGAATTAACTTATCATTGTATTGCCTCACTAATACTTGCTTATAACAAAACACCATTTGAAGTGATCTTAGCGGATGACTGTTCTACTGATGAAACAGAAGAGGCAGAAATTTATATAGAAAACCTGATAGTCTCCCGAAATGAAAAAAATCTAATGTTCCTTCGCAACTGCAACAAAGCAGCAGAAATTTGCCAAGGAGAGTATCTTTTATTTTTAAATAATGACACAGAAGTCACATCATGTTGGTTAGATGAATTAATCGAAGTTATTTCATCGAATGACGATTGCGGCATTGTGGGAAGCAAGCTCCTTAACGAAGATGGAACATTACAAGAAGCTGGCGGAATCGTTTGGGCTTCTTGCAATCCTTGGAATGTAGGAAACGGTGACAACCCAAATAAGCCGGAATATAACTATATGCGCCATGCTGATTATTTAAGTGGAGCTTCACTTTGTATTCGAAGAGATATTTGGGACAAAGTTGAAGGTTTTAGTGATTATTTAGCCCCAGCATATTTTGAAGACACTGATATAGCATTCAAAGTGCGAGAAGCAGGATATTCAACGCTGTATGTTCCTAGCTCAGAGGTATTTCATTTCGAAGGAATGACTAATGGTAGAGATCTCAATAGTGGTGTTAAGAAAAACCAAGTAGTTAATTTCAACAAATTCGCAAAGCGCTGGTCATCAGAAGTAAGATACAATGGACAAGCAAGTATTGAGAACTTGCAGATTGAAAAAGATCGTAATATTCAAAAGCGTATTCTAGTTATTGATTACACAGCACCTGATCCTAGCAGAGATGCAGGATCATATGCCGCCATTCAAGAAATAAAGTTGATGCAATCACTGGGCTTTAAAGTGACGTTTACAACAGACAATCTTGCTCACTTAGGGGAATTGACTACCAAGCTTCAAAAAATGGGAGTCGAAGTGCTCTATGCGCCTTTTTATATATCTATTGATAGTATGTTAGCAAAGCGTTTAAAAGAGATGGATGCTGTTTATATTACTCGATATTACGTTGCACAGAGCTTTGTTGACAGAATAAAGAGTCTTCAACCATCTATACCAATATTGTTTAATAACGCAGATCTACATTTCTTACGAGAATTACGCTCGGCAAAAAGTGATGAAGATAGATCAAAAGCGATAAAAACTCGTGAAGATGAATTGAATATATGCAAAAAAGTAGACGCTATCTTATGTTATAACAACACAGAGCATGCTGTTATTGCATCTCATATATTGGAGCAAGGAAACTTCCATATAACCCCCTGGGTACTCGAAAGTAAAACTGCAGGTCCTAGTTTCGAAGAACGAGAAGGAATAGCATTTCTTGGAGGTTATGGCCACCAACCAAATGTAGAGGCAGTAGAATATTTAGTAGAAAAAATCATGCCTTTACTGCTAACAAGCCGTCCAGATATAAAACTGTATGTTTACGGCAGTAAAATGCCTAAGTCCTTCGATGACTATGAGTGCGAAAATATTGAAATCGTCGGGTTTGCTAAAAGCCTAGACGATGTATTTCATAAGCACAGAGTTTTTGTTGCTCCTCTTCTATCAGGTTCAGGTATAAAGGGAAAAGTTTTAGAAGCGATGGCTTATCAGGTACCCTGTGTCTTAAGCGATGTAGCTGCTGAAGGGACTGGCCTAACTAACGGATTGAACACTTTAATCGCAAAAGAGCCGCAAGAGTGGGTTGATGAAATAATCAAATTATATGATGACCAAAAACTTTGGCAAAGTTTTGCCGAAAATAGTCAATTATTAGCCAAAGAGAACTATTCTTTCGAACATGGTGTGAAACAATTTAAGACAATTTTTGAATCAGTAGGAATTTATAGTTGCCGGTAGCTATTACAGGTCGGATGCAGCTAAGAGTTTATCTTAGCTGTAGCTTAATATCCTGAATCAAAGAAACTAATATTTCAACAGTGCACAGCTAACCTGAAACAGGGTAAGGTTAAATGCAAACGGACATTTACGCCTGAATTTTCGACAAAATATTACTTACCACTACTCTCAGGTTAGAGTTTTCCGATTGTGCACAATTCGAAATAAATTTAGCAAATACAGCATTGCTGGCGTAGAGTGCCCACATGAGATTTTAAGCAAGCAATTATATCCTTGTCTCTTCGCTGCCGTAGAAATTCAATTAATCGATCGCTATGTTTCGGCCTCTTGGAAGGTCAAATTTGTTGATTTCCATGGCTTCTATCAGGCCGAATGCCGGGTTAGCCTCATCAAAGAAAATATTCATAGACTTAGAGATTTTACTAAATTAATTAAATGACATTCTCTAACGTACAAAGAGTCCAATAAGTGATGATCGTCACTGCACGGGATGAACTGCTTAGAAACCGAAAGAGAATTCAGGTCACTCGTTTCCTCGACAATATCAAAGTAGTTGAACCCATTAGCTAAGCACATTTCCTTTAATGACTTATTGAAATATAAATGAGCTGAATTTCTCTCTATATTGGAAGGAAAAAATTCCCTAAGCTGCTTATTGAAATGCTTCTTTTGTTCGTCATCATTCACGTTTTCCGCGATGATTCTACTTGTATAATGTACTGCTTTACTTCTGGATTCTGTTAAGGTTGAAAGGTTAACGCCTTTAATCGACAGCCCTTTCGGATTGAAACTTGACACAAATTCGTTACATTTTTCAGCATAGTTTGCTACTAAACCGTCAATGAAACTCTTGTACTCAATTTGTTCTTCTTTTATTACTTTTCTGTAAAAATAACCTAGCTCTATGTCTACTTGTCCAAGAGCAAAACAAACATAATCAGGGTTAAATTGATGGTATATGTCAACCATCGAACCATACGAATCTAAAGTTGATGCACGTTTACCAAAACCAGTTATTGTTGCGCCTGAGATTGGCATTACTCTTACCGATAGTCCTCGGGTAACGGATAAGCAATCTCTCATCTCGCTGGTTATGTTCATAAATCTAGAGTGACTGTCACCTACAACTAAAATTTTCATCTAAACACCTTCAATAGCTTGATATAGTTGTTACGAACATCGGGTGGGATATTTTCAGCCATTAATAGTAATTCGATAACGACATCTTCCACTTCTCGCTCTGGCTCATAGTAGGTCACAGGATTATTGTTACTTAATACTGATAAGAGCTCGCTATCCAGTATGAAACTATTATTTATTTCAGCAAAGGCTCGCATGAAGTTAACGTGGCTATGCTCGACCTTACGTAATTCATAATCGCCGTCTGATATCTTTAGTTTATCAAAATAGTCAATGATCTCAGAGGGCGCTTTGGTTTCTAGCAACAAGTGTTTAATTTTGGTTTTTACTGCGCCAAGGCCATCGTTAACATTTATAGTCTTAAGAGGCGTTTTCAGTTTTAGTAATTTAGAAAAATCAGCGCAAATACATTCTTCATGTAGCACTTCTTTATCGTAAACTCTTATCACCACTTTGTTTGCGCCGAATACGCGTTGCCACTTTTGCACTTTTTGTTCAAAGTTTAAGTAATTGAACAGAGTAAATGTTAGTGGTGGTAAGACATTTTTATTGTCATGGCCACATAATGCGCTACTAGGTGATGCGCCACTAAAAGGTTGCTTTGCTGCTTGCTGCTTCAAAGAAATAGCAAGTTTATCCTGACGCCGAAGGTAGCATATCACTACTACATCATCGAAATGCTTTTTGCATTCCATCGCTAATTCTTCTATTACAGCTTCGTTTTCGATAAAAGAAAGATGTTCCGCAGAAATAATGCCATCACCCTCCGGTGCTTCGCGAATTAAATTATAAAACGTAGAAGTCAGTTTGGTTGTTATCCTGCTGCGTGCAGCAGAAACTGAGATCAATTCAGAAGAGTTGCCACTTTTGTTATGCTTTAAAAACGAAATCCCAGCTTCTTTTAACTGGTTTTCAGACTGAACAAGTGAAAACTGCAGAGATGTTGTACCGGTTTTATGGTGCCCCATGTGTATATACAACTTACGGGGCTTTTTCAGACGCTGCTCTTCATTAGCGGTAGCATCCGGGCGACCTAAACCTGTCCATCCGTCGAAAATTGAACCAATATCGATAGCAATACCACCTTTTTGCTTGATGATGTTGCAATAATGCTTACCAAGATAACCTGCGGCTACAAAAAACAAGTGACCTCTATCGGGAACTTGTATTTCGTTTTCGATTTCTTTGTAACGAGTAGGAAAATGAAACTCCCCGGACTTCATGAAAGATTGATGCCCAGGGATTTTAATGTGGTTGCAGCTTTTCAGATCAAACGTATCTACCAATGTGTCACTGATATCGGTATGAGAAATAACAGTTAGACAGTCCAGATTTTCTAACAAGCGCTTGAAAAAGCCACTTTTATTAAAAGGCTTAAAAATGAAATGATCAAAAATTGGAATGTCTTTACTTACAAGTTGGTCGACACTCTGAAGGCACACAGACTGTGCCGTTTGTGCAATGATATTCTTTTCATTTACAGCTTCCCGAAAATGTAACCAGCTCGGAGCGCCAATAACATCGGCATTTAAAATTGAATTTTTTATTAGTGATTGCAGTTTCAGCATGCTCGGCGCAAGAAAATCTTCAGCGATTTCTTTTTTCAACTCACCAATAACTTCTTTACCGAACTGGTATGTAAGCACCTGTGAAATAAATACATCATCTTCAAATAAACGAGGGTAGGCTAGGATTCGTCCCTCACCATCACCTAAGCGAATCAATGAGAACGGAGTCTTTTTGTTTATCGCCTCTTTGAGTGTACTGAACAGCTCTTCAGTACAATGAAACGGGTTTTTCTCATTATGAATAAAAAGTGAGCGTTGTAAATGTTGGGTTTGTTGTAATTGTTCTAACAATTTTTCGTTCATTATTGGTCGAGGTTCCTAAAGCCATTCCAAGCATTTGACGCACATTATCCAGTTCTGACTAGATACTACAAAACTTTGTAGTTTGGTTCTATGCAATATTTTTTACAATCTTGTGTCGCGGCGTTTTTCAAGGTAGTTGTCGCCTGAGCTATTAAGCTGCTTCTTTCTTATTCATAACACTTTTTACCTTACTTCAGACTCTAAGTAAAAAATGTCTACGGGGTTAGGGGAAAATCATAGAGCTCTCAAATTGACATGGATATTAAACCGATAACAGTACTCTGCCAAATGCTAAGAAGCGAATTCTTTGGAGTACCTATCACCGTATTTACCCGTTCACAAAAGCAGGACGCGCTAGCATACCCAAATTATAGCCTGTTGCAGCTCGAGAATGGTCTATATTCTCAGAGGCTATTTCACTAATTCATAAACGAACAAAGTATAAACATACCTGTTATGTAATTCTTATCCATTATAGAGTTAATGTGAAAAATATTAAATGTGTTCTGAACAAACTTCAAACTAGGTAAAATATTCTGGAACGCTAAATCATCAATACGCTTTACATAATTTACTCCTGTACTATTTCCTTCAGTAAAGAATTTCAAACAAAAATATCATTATCAACTATTTCAGATTTTACGCTCTATTTATGTGAGCGTCTAGCAAAGGCCGCCTATTCATTAGATGTTTAATTCTGCACAATGTTTTTTGATTTTCAGTCGAGGGCATTATGCGAAGAGAACGTCGAACTCAAGAAGGGTGGGAAGCTATATTTGTAGAGTATCGATCAAGTGAGTTAACCGCTCATAAATATTGTGTCAAGCACGACATTCATTTGAAAACTTTTTCTGCACGTAAAAGCGATCTGTATAAAGGAAGGACTCGGTCGACCAACAAATTACTGAAAGTGGCTAGCGCCAAACCAGAACCGGTTGCTACAGAATCTCCGATTACAATCGTTTATCGCGATGTAACCTTGAATGTGGAGCAAACAAGTGAAGTGACGTGGTTAGCTGGTATCATGAAGGCAGTAACCTCATGATTATGGTTGAACAGCAACTAGAGCTGTCGCCATTCATGGATGGCCTGTTTATCTCTCTTTCACAGATGGGATATCGTGAGTCTACGCATCGCAGGTGTAAATGAGAGACCTAATCCATCAAATCTCTGATATGAAACGAGGAAACCCCTGTATAGCTCCGTAAGGTAGTTTAGCCCCGAAGGTAAACAATCGTTGTGTGGAAATGGGAGGCCGGAGAAAACGGAAGGTTGATTTGTAATGGTCAAATCATTTTCGCAATATACCTACCAACTTTTCATCAACTGAAACTACTAACTTATTGATATTATTATTATCCATTATTGATATCCCATAGGACAAAAGCTCATTTGGGCCTATTGTAATTGGTGCTGATGTCATTAAATCCTGTGAAGTCATTAAGAAGATAGAGGATTTATGTGACTCCATAGCTCTTCTTACGTCCCCATCGGTAACCACCCCTTCAATGTAACCATTGACGTCAACAACAATAGCTAAACCTTGTTCCCCACTTGTAATTACATGTAGTAAATCAACAAAGCAGGTACCCTTACTCACTACAGGTAAATTATGCTGGATCATTTCATCCTTCACTTTTGTTAAAAGTAGGCGTCCCAACGAGCCCCCAGGATGGAAGCGAGCAAAATTTTCAGGTTTAAATCGCCTAGCATCCATCAGGGCGATAGCAAGTGCATCCCCCATTGCTAAAGTCGCGGTAGTAGAAGCTGTTGGGGCTAACGCTAAAGGACAAGCTTCTTTCTGAACTGATATGTCAAGATGAAAAGTACTCTCTTTTGCTAACGTAGATTCTTTGTTTCCCGTCATAGATACTAGTAAATTACCATTTTCTTTTAAAAAAGGTAACAGCTTTAATACTTCATCAGTTTCTCCGGAGTTTGAAATTGCAAGAAAAATGTCTTCTGAATTCACCATTCCTAAATCACCATGAAAAGCTTCTCCTGGGTGCATAAAAAAGCTTTGTGTACCAGTACTGGCGAAAGTAGCAGAAATTTTTCTTCCAATAATACCTGACTTGCCCATACCACAAACTATGAGCCGACCAGAGTTATTTAACATAGCATCTACGCTTGAAGTAAAATTACTATCCAAGTTGTTAGCTAAAGCAGAAATTGCATCCGATTCAATTTTAAAAACTCGTTCAGCAATATGTTTATATGTCATTGTAATCGCTCATTGTAACAAGTAATTTTTCATAATCATCTATAGTGTCTACCCCATGTGGAGGTTGAAACTCTAGCTTATTTACATATATCCTCAAACCATTCTCTATAGCCCTCAGTTGCTCCAGCGACTCTATCTCTTCGAGTGGTGATTTTGCTAACTTACTTATTGTTTTTAATTGATCAACTCGATAGGCATACATACCAATGTGTCGCTCCATTTTATAACGTGATATTAAATGTTTTTCATTCTTTTCAAAATTATCTCTATGCCACGGAATAGGGGCTCTGGAAAAATACAATGCCTTCCTTTTGAGATCCGTCACAACTTTAACCACATTTGAATTGAAAATATCGTTGTTATCAGTAATTTCAGCACTTAAAGTTGCAATATCAATTTCAGTTTTTCTCTGAAAAGTATCTGCTAATTTAGTTATACACTTTGCGGGTACCAGCGGTTCGTCCCCCTGCAAATTGATAACTATATCGGAATCACAAAAAGACTTTAACTCTGCTACCTCTGCCAGCCTATCAGTGCCACTCTCGTGGTAATCTTTAGTCATTAAAACGTTACCACCAAACGATGAAACAGCTTTGAAAATTCGAGAGTCATCTGTAGCAATAGTTATCGACTTAAAACCAGACTCAAGAGCTCGTTGATACACATGCCAAATCATAGGTCTACCATGAAGATCTAGAAGCGGTTTTCCAGGCAGCCGAGATGAGTTGAATCTTGCAGGGATTACAATATGAAAGTTCATCAATTACCTGTATTTAGAATGGGCATACTTTTTACTAAGTCATCGACTGCTTTTACTTGGTACAAGAAATCTTTCAACATTGAAAGTGGCAGCGCGCTAGGTCCGTCACATTTTGCATCGTTCGGATTTGGGTGTGACTCTAAAAACAATCCTGCAATCCTAGTCGAAATTCCAGCAAGGGCAAGCTCAGTCACTTGACTTCTTCTTCCGCTTGATGCGAGAGCACCAGACTTACGAGTTTGCAGTGCATGTGTTACATCAAAAACAATAGGTTTATTTTCACTAACTTTCTTCATTACACCAAAGCCCAGCATGTCAACAACTAGGTTGTCATAACCTAAAAGAGTACCCCTATCGCATAGCATGACTCTCGAATTTCCCGCCTCTACAAACTTATCTACGATGTTTTTCATTTGTTCCGGGCTAAGGAACTGAGGCTTTTTAATATTAATAACCTTTCCAGAAGCAGCCAGCGCAAATACTAAGTCAGTCTGTCGTGCCAAAAACGCAGGAAGTTGTAGTACGTCTACAACATCTGAGACAGGCTTGACCTGCCAAGGCTCATGAACATCTGTAATGACTGGAATACCATCAAAGTTTTTTTTGACTGCCAATAAAATCTCCAGCCCTTTTTCAAGGCCCGGTCCTCGATAAGATTTTATGGAAGAACGATTTGCTTTATCAAAAGAGCCTTTGAAAATCAAAGGTATTTCAAGTTCGTTACAAACCTCTACATATCTACCACAACAATCTACGGCAAATTGTTCAGATTCAAGGACATTCACCCCTCCGAGCAGCGTAAATTTTCTTCCATTAGAAATCCTAATATTTCCCACCTGTAGTTCACTCATTGAAAAGCTCCCTTAGGCTCGAATATTATAATTTCAGAAAGGCAAACAGACAAAGTCCTTTGATCCTCTCCAATACCTAGTTCGAGTGGCGAAGATGGATTAGCATAATAGATATCTACCTCCATTAACTCTGCATCTTCCTCAAGCAGAAACAAAACAATGAAAAGATTTTTTTCTAACTCTTTTACGAAATACTGTTTACTACAGAAGTTTACTTTCAAGGAAAAGTTTTCGTTAAATTCCAATAAGCTATCTTGCAACGTTCGTATCAAAAAACCTTGGAAAACTTGCTTAGTAGACTTACATTCAATGATTAATGTTGAGTGTCCTCCATTACCCCATAATACATTCGACTCTTCTAATGAATGCCAACCATTCCGCTTAAGTGTACCAGTGGGTTTTTCGACTTTCATTTCCCAACGCTCAAACTCTGAACATGTCAGTTGCGCATTTGTATATTCGATATTTTTTAAGAGTTCATTAGCCTCTAAAGTTTTAACATTTAAATTTGTGTCATCTATCAACTCAAAATTATCATTATCTAACAAATCCAAGATTTTGTAATTTTTTGTTTTTATCTCATTAATTATTTGCAAAGCTTCTTTTTGACCATTGAAGCAATCAGTGGCGATAAGTGCATTAGTTAAATTTTCAATTTCTTTTGAATTACTATATATATCATTATTCACTAATTATTCTCCAAAATATTCGAGTGCCCAGATTTTACAACTTTCTTTTATTTCTTGCATAAAAATAGTGTCACTATGCAGCCTTACTAAAGTTTCATAAAATTCTTGTACAGTAGAAAAAACCAAGCCATTTACTCCATTAATGATGTTGGCTGAATAGGCCACTCCGCTGTGAGCAATAACAGGTATACCTAAGGCTAACGACTCCGTAATTTTAATATTTTGACCCGTTCCAAAAGGTATAGGACAAACAGTGAAATCACATGCGCTATATTCTAAAATTAAGTCATCAACAAAGTAACCTTTATTAATCCCATCAATATTTGACATAGAGTTACAAATATCGCCAACAACTCTGAATTCGAAATCATATAAACCACTGATTCTCTGTGCTATTTTCTCTATCAAAGCGGCTCCCATAATATTCAAGGCATTATTCGAGCCCATAAATAGCGCACGCGTTCTACTATTAGCTAAAGTCTGTTTCCTCTCGATTTCGACGAATTTAGGCCTGTAGGGAAGAAACAAGCTTTCAGTCCCACTTAGACGAGAACAAAGAATAGACATTTCTAATTTAGAAATAAAAATTACTTGATCAAAGCTATTATAAAAATCCAACTCAGAGTCATCTAATTTAAATTCTAAAGCTTGATTACTTGAATCCAGTATCTTTTCTAGATTAATTTGACTAGTTTGAGTAGGGATACCAGCGGATATAGTTCTGAGTTTGTCGAATACAGCTCTTCTCTTAGATATAAGATCATGAGTATCTAAAACTAGTTTGACTTTATTTGAAGGTTGACTCGCAAGCGATAGCCACCCAAAATAAAAGTAGTTTATATGCACCAGTTCTGGTTTGTAGACATTACATATATTATAGAATTCTAATAGTAATTTTTCATCGTAAAACTTGTGAATATCAAAGTTTCCATCTTTCAAAGAGTGGAAGGCATCTTTATAATTGTCGATTTGAACTCTATTTTGATAAATTATTTTAACATCACAGTCAAATTTGTTTTTTAATCCAGATATCAACCTTCTATCCCTTTGACCATTCCCATGGAAGGTTACGAGTACAACTTTAAAACCCTTTAAGTGATACTTTTCGACAAATGAATATATGCGTTGGTCTGAACCATTCCGTAAAGGATAGTTAAAATGAGACGCAAACAAAATCGCAACCTTCTGATCCGATTTAGCAGGAGCTAAAAACTTACCAAACTCAGGTTTACCAATATATGAATAATAAAAGCATGCGCCATTATTCCAAAAATCTGAGTAACTTTTTTCTGATTCAACAGACTTTAGAAATTCAAAGTAATTGTTATTTCCAGAAGCATCGAGCATCTTCAGTGAACAGAATTTATAAATTACACGTTCTCTTGCTTCATTACTAAAAATAGATATATTTCTCAGTAGACCCAAAAAAACTTTAGATTTTACACCCCCACTACAAATTATTGACTCAAACAAATAATCAACAGTTTCCAAGTTTTTTATTGAGTTTTCGGTGAGCTTTTCTAAAGCTGCGCAATAAAAGCTATTTACAATATCACCAGCCAAAGGCTTCTGTGACGATAATTCGTGCATCATTTCCCTATAAATATCGCGCACATTTCTTATGTTAAAAATGATAGTCACACTATTCTTAACATAATTATTTAGAATTAATCTTATTTTTTTTGAGCTTTTTTGATGAGTATCACAAGTTTTAAGATTAAAAAAGTCAACTAAATCAACTTTAACGTTTTCCAGCATTAGAGAACCAGTGTTGCAGTCCACCTCCACTGTAGAAAAAACTTCAACATTGTTACAATGATCATCAGCTTTACTAGAAATTAAATTATTAATAAGTTTAAAGTAGCTAGAATACATCCTATCAGGAGTGTAAAGTGTAGATGACTTTTTTGCATTTGCCCCCATCTCTTTCATCTCAAAAGGGTTGCTCAAGGCGTAATTAACATTGTCTGCCAACGATTCAATTGAATCTGTTAAAGCAATTAAACCATTGTCCATGTGCTTTATTACTCGATCTTGATAAGAAGCGTCAGTCGTAATGATTGGAACTCCACTAGACATCGCTTCTAACAAACGTAAAGAAAAAGCCTCGAATCTAGTCGGTAAAACAACTAA
This sequence comes from Aliiglaciecola lipolytica, assembly GCF_018860635.1. GTDB lineage: Bacteria > Pseudomonadota > Gammaproteobacteria > Enterobacterales > Alteromonadaceae > Aliiglaciecola > Aliiglaciecola lipolytica_A. Next base: position 54,196 of record NZ_JAHKPT010000021.1, on the reverse strand, counting down.
ATCTGCATGTGCATATAATTTATACGGAAACTTGATAAAGCCTATAATTGAAATGTAGCGCTCGATTCCAAGTTCTTTTGCTCGTAATTTCAATTGAGAAACCATGTCACCATCCCCGCACCAAAGAAAGTGAACATCTTGATGTTTTTCTAGAATCAATGGTATAGCTTCAATAAATGTATCCCAACTCTTCTGCGGGTGAAACCTTCCAGGAGTGATAATTAATCTTTTATTAACAACACCTAAAGCCTCTTTAATTTTAGAGAAACCCTTGTCCAACTTTTGAAGTATTACTCCATTTTCTATAACTTCAATTTGATTCGAAGGTATTTTGAAGTTGTAACTTAAGGCATCCTTACAGAAATCAGATACGCTTACCAGCCTTGTAGAAGGGGAGATAGCGTTTAGAAACCGAGTACGTATTGCATCTGAGACATTTGTGTTCATTCTAACCAAGTGAAAGATAACAATATTGGGAATATTAGATTTTGTACAAGCTTCAATTAACCCTAATGACATAAATGGATTTGGAGCTGGTATTATCACTAAATCAAATTTTTTTGAGTTTAGGAAATCAGATGCACTATCACATTGTCTATTCACCGATGATTGGATATCACGATGATCAAATAAGTGAATAGGCAGGTTATATAAAGAAAACCCAGCTTCAAATGCACTCACAAATAGCTTTTTATTTTCTTCACTAAAATTAAAACAAAAAGAGATATTATGCCCCTGATTTTTTAATTTTTTCGCTAACTCAAATGAATGAATTTCAGCCCCACCAAACCCAGATACTGGTAGTAAAAAAAGAATATCCAAATCATTCATAAATAACTTCCACAGGTAATCTTGCCAATTCTTTATTTACCCCTTTATAGCCTAAAGAATAAAGTCTCTTATTTAATTTCATCAAAAAGTTTGCACAATTCCTCATGTGTTCCTTACCATCAGTTTCATAATTGAAACCTGACCAATTACCTCTAACGTTTTCATTAAAATATACCTTTTCATTTGGATTCATATCGACTCCACCAAGATACATAGAACTAAACCCTAAATACGATGCAATTTGGATTGCAGGAAAAACCACGGACTTACCTAAATATATTCCTTCCAGTATATCTTCAGAAAGCAACTTTGAAGGACTTACAGCCATATTTACGCTTTTGCTGGTAGCTTCATAATCAACTTTTGGATAAATAAATAAAAAAGGGTCATCGAATATTTTACTATCAATATTTGGATTGAATATTTTATCACTACTACAAAGCACGGTTAAAGAGCTATCCGATATTAATTGTGGTCTTAACTCCGTCATCCTCAAAAAGTCAGTTATTACAACGTATTCTTTTATATTTTTGATTCGCTTTCTAATCGTAACCGCATTGTTTAAATAAATAACGGCATCCACATTTATTCTTTCTAATTCGATATCATTTAACGATGGACCTGTACCTAAAATAAGTACTTTTCTACCGACATTACTATCTTTTAATTGATTTATTGTATTTTTTGCCCTTTTAGCTAGTGCTCTATACTTCATGGCATTGGTGTAGGCGTGCTTAACTATCACTAGTTCCTCCGTTCGATTTTTGTGACCATTCTTTTAATTTTTTTAGATCTTTTCTAACGTTTTTATTTTCTTCTTGTGTACAAATAAGCACTATCTCTTCATCTATAAAAACATTACCCAAATTAGGTTTTAAAAAAGCCCATGAGGGGTACATACAGTACCTTTCTTTTGATGTATTTTCTGTAACATTTAATTCGACACCTAACTGTTCAACTACATGATTAACGACTAACTTTACTAATGGCCAATCATCGTGATAATCATCACCTGCCATGATTCCCCCCACTTTAAGTTTTGGGTACCATTTTTCGATAGTTTTACCAGCATTCTCACCTGTATGCGCATACCCATCAACGTAGATAAAATCAAAATACTCATCAGGAAATAAATCAACCCCTTCATCAAATGTGGATCTTATTAGCGTAAAGTTTTGATGCGGAATCATTATTTTCTTTAGAACAGCGAGATACTCTTTCACATCGTGATGGTCAGAATATCTATCAATACCGAAATATCTCATAAATTTCTTTGATTTCATCATTTCTGCGCTAAATACACCTTCCGCAATGCCTAACTCCAATCCTATTAGATTATCCTTTTGTATAAGGTCGATTATTTGAAATCTATTCTTACCGCTATATTTTTTAATTTTCACTATAAATTTCCCGAAAAATTAGCAACAATCTGAAAGTAGGCAACATAAAATAGAGTGTTTAACTTTCTTAAATACAGTCCAATATGTACGGTACCTGTCTTACTAAGCACCTGCTCAATATATTGAGTTTTCCAGTTAACCGCCACAAGAAGTCTGAGCTGTAGAGGAAAGGTTGGGAATTAACTTAAATACAGCTCAAAATACTGAGGGTATTCATTTAAAGTAACAATTCCCACCAACTTTTATTTTCTAAATACCACTCAATAGTTTTCATAATACCAGTTTCAAAAGATTCAGCCGGTTTATAATCTAATTCCTTATTAGTTTTAGTAGCATCTATCGCATAACGTCTATCATGCCCTGCTCTGTCGGTAACGTACGTTATTAGCGCTTCGGCATTGCCTTCAACAGCTTTTGTTGCCAAAGGATACTTTACTATTAAATCAGGCTTATTGGCGAATGCCTGGTTCATCTTGTTGCACACTAGTTTAACTATATCGATATTGGCCCATTCGTTGTGACCGCCAATATTGTAATTTTCACCAATGCGGCCTTCTTTTAATACTAGTTCAATACCACGGGCATGATCTTCTACATATAACCAGTCGCGAATTTGTTGACCGTCACCGTACACCGGAAGTGGTTTATCATTCAGAATGTTAGTGATAATCAGTGGGATCAGTTTTTCTGGGAAATGGTATGGGCCATAGTTATTGGAACAGTTACTGGTAGTCACTTCTAAACCATAGGTATGATGATAAGCTCGTACTAGATGATCACTGGCCGCCTTGCTGGCTGAATAAGGAGAATTAGGCGCATAAGCAGTATCTTCGGTAAATGCCGGATCATTTGGCTCTAAGCTACCATAGACTTCATCGGTACTCACATGATGGAACCTGTGGGGAATTGCTTCTTTCCCTTCATCTTTAGGAAGATCAATCCATACTTTTTTAGCAGCTTTGAGTAAACTGTATGTACCTATAATATTGGTTTCAATAAAAGCATCTGGGCCGGTGATAGAGCGGTCAACATGAGACTCAGCGGCAAAATGCACTATGGTATCTATTCCATGTTCCAAAAGCAGAGATTCAACCAAAGCAGTGTCGCAAATATCACCTTTCACGAACACAAATTTCTCATTGGATTCTACGGATACTAAGTTAGCCCGATTTCCTGCGTAAGTCAGGGCATCTAACACTACCACTTTATCTTCTGGGTTATTCTGCATCCAATACAATACGAAATTTGCACCGATAAATCCGGCTCCACCAGTGACAAGTAGGGTTTTATTTTTAGTCATTTTTCATATCTTTTAATTGTTTTTGAGTTGCTAATTGCTGAATCACAATCTCTAATTCGTTACGCCAATGCTTAGGTTGAAGCCCATTAAATGCGTCTTTAAGGGTTGATTTGTCTAATACACTGTAGCTGGGTCTTTTAGCTGGAGTGGGATAGGCGGATGTGGGAATAGGCTTAACGGGTATGGGTTTCTCTAAAAGTCCATGTTTTATTGCCAACTCTTGAATCGCCAAGGCAAAATCGTACCAACTGCATACTCCTGAATCGGTAAAGTGATGCACACCCGTTACCTTATGATTAACCGCATATAAACAAGCATGAGCCAGTGCCTTGGCAAATGTAGGTGAACCAATTTGATCATCTATCACACCAAGTTCAGGCTTTTCTGCCATTAATCTGAGCATAGTCTTTACGAAGTTATTGCCGAACTGGGAATACACCCAGCTGGTTCGAATAATACAACTCACTTCTGCAGCGTATTGTTGAATGGCCTTCTCACCCGCAGCTTTACTCGCTCCATAAGCACCAATAGGTGCATGTACTTCATCAACCTGATAGGGAGAACCTTTATCACCAGAAAACACATAATCCGTTGAAACATGTACAAATGGCACTGCTTTTTGCTTTGCGACCTTTGCCAAATTCTCTACGGCGCTAGCATTAATTTCAAAGGCTTGCTGTTGTTCTGATTCAGCTTTATCTACTGCGGTATAAGCGGAAGCATTAATAATGCCTGCCACATCATACTTATTTAGGGTTGAGTTCAGGTTTTCAGGATCGGTGATGTTGACTTCACTGCGGCCTAAACAAACTACATTGTCATCTAGTAGTTTTAATTCTTGCGCTAACTGGCCAGTTTTTCCGATTACAATTATTGTCATTTAAATCTCGTATTGAATGCGCGATATATTAATCGAAACTGGGTGCAGATTCAAAATCTAAACCGGCTTCATCTTTTGCAGATAAACTCGGTTTTATACCGTTTACCAAAGGCCAGTCAATACCAAGCATAGCATCGTTGTATCGTATAGAAACTTCTGACTCAGGGTGATAATAATCAGTACAGCGATAAACAAACTCGGCAAATTCGGAAGTCACATAAAAACCATGAGCAAATCCGGCAGGCACCCACAATTGCTTTTTATTTTCTGCTGACAGCAGAATGCCAAAACTTTTACCGAATGTGGGCGACGATTTACGCATATCTACAGCTACATCATACACTTCGCCGCTTATCACCCTCACTAACTTTCCTTGAGTGTGTTGCAGTTGATAATGTAAACCTCGAAGAATGCCATGCTTAGATTTACTGTGATTATCTTGTACAAACTCTACGTCAGCTACATTTTCTTTGAACCAGTCATCACGGAAAGTTTCCATGAAAAAACCACGTTCATCACCAAATACTTTAGGTTCGATAATTTTTACGTCAGGAATACTAGTTTCTACTAATTTCATACTACTTCACTTTCTCAGTTAATAATTTAGATAGGTATTTGCCGTATCCGCTTTTAATAAGTGGTTTTGCTAACATTTTAAGTTGCTCCGCATCAATAAACCCTTTGCGGAAGGCAATTTCTTCCGGACAGCATATTTTTAACCCCTGGCGTTTTTCTATCGCGGCAATGAAATTTGACGCATCCAATAAGCTATCAATGGTACCAGTATCTAGCCAAGCAGATCCCCTCCCCATCAACTCTACTCTCAAGTTACCTTGCTCTAAGTATAAGTTATTGAGATCGGTTATCTCTAATTCACCGCGATGGGAAGGCTTTACCTGTTTCGCTAATTCCACAACTTGGTTATCGTAGAAATACAAGCCTGTTACTGCATAATTTGATTTGGGTTTTTGGGGTTTTTCTTCGATAGACAACGCCTTCCAGTCATCATCAAAATCCACTACCCCATATCGCTCAGGGTCGGTAACATGATAACCAAATACGGTAGCACCCGTAGTTTGTTTATTCGCATTAGTTAAGGATAATTGCAGGTCATGGCCATAGTAAAGGTTATCACCTAATACTAGGGCACAGTGATCATCGCCAATGAATTCTTCACCTAATATAAACGCTTGTGCAAGGCCATCAGGTGAAGGCTGAGCAACATAGCTAAAATTCACCCCCCAAGCTTCACCTGTCCCCAATAGAGATTCAAATCTAGGTAGCTCTTCTGGTGTTGAAATAATTAGTATATCTTTGATGCCAGCCAACATTAAGGTAGAAATAGGATAGTAAATCATCGGTTTATCATACACTGGCATTAATTGTTTGCTGATCACCGATGTCAAGGGATGAAGGCGCGTACCTGAGCCACCAGCTAAAACGATTCCTTTTCTCACATTTATTACCTTATAAAATTTAAATTTTTTGGATCTAAAACGATTAAATTTGCTCTACAACTTAATGTAAAACCGCCACTATGGTTTATCTTAATTCGGCTACAGTAGCGATTACAATTCGACCTATACCGAAGAGCATCAATATTACTGCTAAAAATAAACTGAGGTTATAAAATACTTCTGGATATTTCGCATCTTGGGGTAAAGTGGGCGACTCCACAGTAACCAAATATTTTAATTGACGATATGCTTCAATTCTCGACTTCTCTAAAGAAACCTGAGAAGAAGTATAGGCTTGGAGTGCTAACTCCATATTTATTTTAAAATCACTGAATTTCGCCATGACTTGTGAAACACTCAGGTTCTTTTCATCATCTGGCAAAGAAGTGTCCACGGTTTTATCAGTAGTCAGTCTAGCCCTTTCATTTTCAAGCTGCTCTACCATGCTTTCTAATTGAGATTTAGCTTGCAATACTTGTGGCGCATTTTCACTCATACTATTTCTTAGAGCGTTTAGTTCCGTTCTTTTGGCTGCAATTTGCCCTTCTAGTTGGTAGGTTATTTGCTGTAAGGCCATTCCTTCTGCTTGTGGATCGAGTAAATTGTGACGACGTTGAAAGGCGAGTAGTTCGGTTTTAGCCTTCTGAAGTCGCTTTTCAACCAACTTATGCTCTAACATCACAAATTCCAATTGCTTTTTCGCTAAATTGTGACCAATTTCATTTATATACCACTCGGCTCTATCAACAATTGTCTTACTCATTAAATGGGCAAAATCGGGATCAAATGCTTGTACAAAAACACTAATGACTTGAGATTTTTCATCTACCTCAACTAGTACCCGATCTAAATAATACTTTAACCGACTTTCTTTACTTGCTTCATCATCAAGTCGACTAAAAACATCAAACTCTGCATTACTGTAGTGTTTTGATATGTCTAAGGTATCTTCCAAATAAATCAACATATCATTTGAATAAACAAAGGCTTTTACCAATTCTGTATCTAAACTACCAGATGAAACACCAAATCCTGACATAATTGCCATTGCAGGGTCTAAAGTGGCCATGCCATCAGGCTCTTTAACGATTAGTTTAGCTTGGCTTTCATACCTGGGGCTTGCCCAAATTACCTGATAAAAAGCAAATAATAAAAACGGTAAAAGCACGCAAAGTGCAAACGGACGGGTAAACTTCTGAAACTTAGGATGAGCTGATAAAACGACTATTTTATCTTTTATATTTGCAGCATTATCTTTTAGCATTGCTTTTCGACTGCTAGGTTCGTTTGAAGATAACGTCGCCAACTCAGGTTCTTCCAGTAATGCTTTAGCCCGCAACTCTCTCAATTTAGCTTGGTTGGCTTCTATTGGAGATAAGTTTTTAACCCGTTGCATTAATCTAAACGCTAACGACATGTCGGTTAACTCTAGCTCTTCTACTTTTTTAAGTAAAAAGTCAGCATCAGACCATTGCTCATCAGTCAGGATAGCTTTGAGATCACCGAAACGTTTTTCCAATTCTAATTGAGCTTGTTTAGTCATACTTATAATGCCTGATATTGTTCGATCCCTTGCTCAAGATCGTTGTAAAACGTTAATTCACCTTTGTGCAGCACAATAGCACTATCACAAAACTGTCTAATTTCATCCATTTCATGGCTGACCATAATGACATTTGCTTTTTCACTTCGCTCCAAAAGGGCCTCTTTGGCTTTTCGTCTAAATTTAGCATCGCCAACCGATGTAACCTCATCAATCAGATATACATCGAAGTCGATAGCAATAGAGCAAGCAAATGCCAATCTGGGTTTCATACCGCTGGAATAAGATCTAACGGGTAAATCAAATTTTTTGCCTAATTCAGCAAAGGTTCGCACTCGTTGTTCATACTTGTCTAAGTCAGCAATACCATTCACCTTACCGATAAACCTAGTATTCTCCCGGCCTGTCATTTGCTGGTGAATACCAGTGGTCAAAGCAACTGGCCAAGACAAGCTTAAGTCAGTAATGATTCTCCCTTTGTTCGGATATTCACTGCCAGCAAGCAGTCTAAACAATGTCGATTTACCGGCTCCATTTGAACCCAAGATACCAATATTATGACCTGCTGGAATATCGAAAGTGACATTTCGAAAAATATACTGATGACCTAATTTAGAAGGATAATATTTAGTGATATTTTCTAAACGAATCATCTGCTAATAGCCTGTTTCCATGAAACGTGGTAAACCGCCAAAGACATAAATGCAAAAATTAATACAACATTTGCTAAAAAGCCTAAGCTTACGCCTTCGTGTCCATAAGTAGAGTGTACTGAATATCGCGTTAATTCGATGGCGTGAAGTATTGGATTCCAATTTAAGAAGTGCCAATATTCTCTAGGAAAATCTTGTAGCGAGAAAAAAACGCCAGATACAAAAAATAGAGGCCTCGTCAGCAATTCTCTTACTTTGCCAATTTCTTTAACGAAAAGCTCTGCAATACCAAATAAAAGCCCTAATGAAACAGCAAGAATCGACAACAGGAAGAAACAAACTAAAAACAAAAGTGGATCGGATATGTGTAAATCCATCCCCATGAAATACATGATGATGATTATGCCAATTATTACAAATATCTTAATTAAAAACTGAAATAAAGCACTGGCAAAAACAGCACTAATTGGCTGCACCTGCCGAAATGCAAACAGCGCTTTGTTTTTACTGATTGATCGAGCCGAACTTCCCAATGTTTGTAAAAAGCTTTGAATAAGTAAGATACCAATAGCCATAAAGGTAAAAGTGGGAATAGTATGAGTTTCACCTCCGGCCAGTCTTCCTCTAATAAAAGACAGTACAAAAATAAAAGCAATTGGATTTACCACCGCCCAACTCAAACCAAACTTATCATTAAACCCCGTGCGAATTTCGCGGGCAAAAAGGGCAAATATGACGTCTCGCCATATTTCCCATTTGTTGCGTTTAATAACTGTTGTCATGAATTACGCTTGCTTGTGCAATTAGCTTGCAGCATTAGCTGCTACAGCAATTTGATAGATGATTTGGGTGACATCTTTGATGGATTGCATGATCTTCGCATCCACTTTTGGCAGTACCAGAATTTGGTCGCCGGCTTCTAAGGTGGCGTTTTCATCATCGGTGTACCAGTGTTGGCCAGCATCAGATGACACAAAACTGGTAATTCCGTTAGCATGCACAATGGCTATGCGGTCATCATCGGCTCGCTCGCTAAATCCACCGGCCCATGCAATGTAGTCTGATACCGTCGCTTCTGGGTTGTATACCACCGCTTGGGGCATCAATACTTCACCAGCAATTTGAATGAGGTCGGTTTGTGCCGGGATAACAATTTCATCCCCTTGTTCTAGGCGAATATTGGCCACTTTGCCGTTTTCAGAGACGATCACTTTGCCAAGAGGTTCTATTCTTCTTGCTCTGGCAATAAATTGTGAAACTAACTGGGCTTCTTGAGCACGAATTGACGCTTCGCCGCTGCTTGAAGCTGGGGCCGTAAACAAACTGCGTTCTAGGCGATCTAAGGATTCGTTGATCAGCATTTTTTGCTGTTCCATCACGCTTTCACGTTTAACGTAAATCGAACCATAGTTGGCTTGTTCCGGGTCAATCTCAATATAGCTTAGGAGGTCGAGTAAACGAGTATCTTTTTCCACCGCGTAATATGACGGTCCTTCATAACTGCCCGAGATTTGGACGCTGATCACTTGCGGTCTAATGTCATCATTAAACAACACGGTATCACCATCAGCCATGGTGAATTGATCGAATTCATTCACTGGCAAATAAACTGAAATTGGGCCAGATTCACGATTACCGGTTATCGCCACATGACTGGTTTTCGACAATGGTCGAGCATAGTTCATTAATGCAGTGCCAGAGCGTTTTGATTTTTCTAACTCGAATCTAAATGGGTATCTAGCCGCGCCTTCTACGTTCACCATAGCGCCCTGTTCGCCTACAAAAATCACATCTTCATCTTTGAACGAGAATGCAGGTAATTTACCCATTTTTAGGAAGTCGTATAAATCGTAAGTTAGCACCGTTTCACCCTGACGCATTACCGTAATGTTTCGGTAACTGCCGCGATGGGGATCAATCCCACCAGCTCGTTTTAGATAAAACAACACTGAATCTGACGCCAAACCGGCGTACTGACCAGGTCTTAGCACCGGACCTGCCACAAACACACTCACTGGCGTTGCCGTAAGCAGATTGACATACACACTCACGTTGTTGGTGTATATTGATTTTATACCTTGCGTCACTACGCTGTTGACGCGACTAGCGGGCACATCTTGCACTTTAATCGGGCCGATATCTGGAATGAATATATTGCCTTGATTATCCACGGTAACCACTTCTGAACTGTTCACCGTGCCCCACATTTGAATCGCAATTTTATCGCCAGGGGCAACTAAATAAGACGAATTTAATCCATCACTACGTTCCGTTTCAAAACCACCTTTGAACAGGTTAGCGCCATACGGCGGCGGCAGCCCTTCTTCGCCAGCAGGCATAGGGCCAGAATCCGAAGGTAAATTGATACTCCCTCCTCTACCGGTACTATTGCCACCTGATTGAATATATTGCGACAAGTCAACTCGTTGACTTTGGCTAGCCTGTTGAGCTTGTTGCAGTTGTTCTTGGGTTGGTGCTTGTTGCGCAAATATGGAACCTACAAACATTGAGCTTGCGATGAAAAGTACTGTTCTAGATAGGAAAGCAGAAACGACACGATAATTTAATAACATTATTGGTTTCCTCCTGTTGTAGCTTCACTGTAGCTGGCTAAAACAGGGCTAACTGCGTACCAATCACCGTTACTGGTTTTACAATACACACGTTGACCATCAAGCATAAACTGCACTTTACGACAGGTTTTACCGCTGGCCGCGAAAAAAGGTTTGCCTAAAACCGCAGGTTTACCGTCGATTTTCACATTTGTAGACATAGAAGACTGGGACAAAATAGCTTGCTGCGCAGATGACACAGGCTTAGCGTCTGAAACAAATTCATGCTCTACAAGTGCTCGACTAGCAATGGGTTGGTCAATCGAAGTACAGCCTTGAAGAAGGATGCTTAGTAAAAAGAAACTACTCAGTTTTTTCATAAATTATTATTAGCTTTTGTCCACAACAGTTCATACTAACGCGTCACCTTGATTTTGCAAAGAATGCGTTTGCAAAGTAACACTAAAAGTAAGGGCAACCTGTTGGTTGCCCTTGATGCTATTCTAGCGAGCTATTTTTCGTTTTCCACGAACAAAGCGTAAAATAGTCCAGATATTTTGAATTACGTAACTGTATATAAATAGCGACACTATGAAACCATAGAACATGATATATTCGGCAACTTCATACAGTTCACACAAAATTCCTACCGCGGCATAACAACATCCCATTAGCAAGATTGCGGCTAACGAGCGACGCGAAGAGAAGCCGGCTCGCATAAAGATATTATGTAGATGTTGGCGGTCAGGCTTCAATACTGACTGACCTTTTTTCGCCCGTCGGTACATAATTGCAGCCATGTCCATTAATGGTAACCCGATAATCCACACCGCGGTCATTGGACGCATAGCCGCCTCTGCACCTTGGGTAAAATCGACCATCAACCAAACAATGGTTAGTCCAACGAACATGCTGCCGCTGTCACCCATAAATATTTTATTACCTTTGAATCCTTTCCAGCTCAAGTTAAATGCCATGAAAGGTACGATGGCTGCAATAACCATCATAGGTGCCATAATGGCGTTGCCATTATTGGAAATTAATAACAAAAAGACCACGGCAAGCAGCACTATCAAGCTCATACCGCCGGCGAGCCCATCAATACCGTCAATCATATTGAACGCATTGATAACACCAACCACACAAATTAATGTGAAGAAATAGCCAAATAAACCAAAAGAGGTGTCACCGAAGCCAAAAATATCGCCTAGCGAGGTGATATAATTCTGCGCAGCCCACGCCATTATTGCGGCCACACCGAACTGACACATAAGTCGCCCTTTAGCGCTTAAGTCGAACTTGTCGTCCAGCATACCTAGCAAAATAATGAAAAAAGATGCGGTAAAAAATAGAGAACCGTTTTTAAACCAGACATCGGTTAAGATACTAGTAATTAAAACTGCACCAAAAATGGCCACACCACCGGTGAGCGGAACCATACCATTGTGCTGTTTTCTTGCAGTAGGATGATCAACCAAACCAAGTTGATGAGCAAAGGGAGTCATTACAATCAACAATATTACCGCTACAAAAAACGCAGTAAAAAGTGGAACAAACTCCAAATAGGCAAACATATATTACACGATTCCTTGTTAATTCGTTAAAGCTGCAGAAGCAATAATCGAGCCTGTATGCAGCATAGCGTTCCAGCAGAACTTGTGTTTTCAATGAGAATCAAGTTATACCCTCTTGATATTTATAAGAAAATCGTATTTTCCTTCGTATTCCTAATAAATAGGTAACGCCGCTACTTCGAAAATTCGCGGGGATGATACCAAATATCAGTTGCTGAAAACCAGTAAAATCGTGTTACTAAATGCAATCGACGTATTATCCGTTGGTATAATATACAGGAAAAACATTTACCCATCAAAAAACTGTATGTTTTTCGCAACACAGAATAAAAAACGCTTAGAATCGCTTGTTTTTTAAGCGCAATTTTATTCTCTAATTGTTACCAAAAAATGAGCTACTACCATTTTGGAATGCATGCACCAAATTTGATGCACCGAGTCTGTGCACGAATATATTTAATTTAGAGCAATCTCGTTGTTAAAATGCACATTAATCGTACAGCACTGCTCGGTGGGAAATTAGATTTTTAATAACCTGCTTAGCCTGTAAATGAAAATCTCCTTTAAATTCGTTTAAATAAAGCACAATAAAAACCGACAATCTTGTTTTCAGACAAGAGCTCTAGTATAAACAATGGGTTTACAAGTTTTCATCTCGGTGATTTGATGCAAGCAATGGATCAATCTATGAGAAAAACAACAATAATTAAAATAAAGCAGTTCACATGCAAAGTTAGCGTTAACGCATCTGATGAACTCACCTAAAGGCAGCGACACAATGAATTCAAAAACACCCGATTTTTTCGGTCACCCAGGTGGCCTACAAACACTATTTTATACTGAAATGTGGGAACGAATGAGCTACTACGGCATGCGTGCTTTGTTAGTTTTGTTCATGACCGCCAGTATTCAAGAAGAAGGAATGGCAATTACGGTGGCATCCGCTACTGCAATATATGGATTGTACACAGGTGCAGTGTATTTCATGGGTTTACCCGGCGGTTGGATAGCCGACCGACTAATAGGCAGCCAAAAAGCAGTTTGGTACGGTGGTATCGTGATCATGTGTGGTCACATTGTGCTTGCCATTCCAGCCAGCTGGAGTTTCTTTATTGGTTTAATCCTAGTGGTGATAGGAACTGGACTGTTAAAACCCAATGTAGGTATTTTGGTTGGTCAGCTTTATGCCCCTGAAGATCAAAGACGTGATGCGGGATATACCATTTATTACATGGGTATCAATCTAGGTTCGTTAATTGGGTATTTTGTTTGTGGTTGGTTGCAGGTCAATGCAGGCTACCATTACGCTTTCGGTGCTGCTGCCGTAGGTATGGCAATTGGTCTACTGCAATATCGTGCCACCATAGGCCGATTAGGTGGCGTAGGCGCTGAACCTCTGCTTAAAATGACACCATCTGGGGAAAAGAAAAGCTGGACAGTAATCGCTGTGTTTTTAGTGGGTATTGCAGTGCTAACGTTTGCGATGATGACGGGAATGCTGAGTATTGACCCGGTCACCCTTGCTCAATATGTAGCAGTAGCCATTACGGTTGTCTTCTTAGCTTATTACGCTGGCATCTATGCGTTTGGTAACTTGTCATCAGACGAAAAACGAACCTTAGGTGCGCTCTTTGTGGTGTGTTTAGCCTCAATATTCTTCTGGTCCGGCTTTGAACAAGCAGGCTCTTCATTAAACTTATTCGGTCGTGACTACACAGAACGCATGATAGGTTCATTTGAGATCCCACCAGCTTGGTTCCAATCCGCTAATTCATTTTTCATCATTACTTTATCCCCGTTCTTTGCCGCCTTATGGGTAAATCTGGGTAAGCGCATGATAACGCCTTCATACGGAATCAAGTGCGCCATTGGTTTGGTGATAATGGCCACTGGCTTTATCGTAATGTTCTTTGCTGCACAAATTGCCGCAAGTGGCTTAAAAGCGGCGCCTTATTTCTTGGTTGCTACTTACTTTTTGCATACAGTGGGCGAGCTTTGTTTAAGCCCAGTCGCGCTGGCTGCTGTGAGTAAATTGTCGCCTAAACGTTTTGCCGGTCAGATGATGGGCGTGTTTGTACTTACTTACTCAATCGGTAATGTGACAGCGGGCTTATTAGCCGGTGGACTAGACCCAGATAATTTGAGTGATATGCCAAATCTGTTTTGGGGTATTGGACAAATTACCGTAGCCGCCGCGCTTGTTGTTGGGCTATTAACCCTGAAAACACGTAAGTGGGAAAAACTGGCTGAAAAGAAAACCTTTAATCATGACGAAGAAAAGCCAACGATTTTGTAGTGTTAGAAACACCATAAATTTTTAGCTAAAACATTTATTTAAAAGACTGAATCACGCCCCGAAACAAAAAACATTATTTCGGGGCGTTTTTGATCCAAATAGTTTGTATAATGTCGCCATTATAATTCGAAGATCTCAAGGTAGTGCTTTTGAAATTCTATTTTTCGACACGTCAAATTCCTCAACTACAAAACTTAAGCCTTAAAGAGCGCTTTGTAGAAATTCGTGCAGCTGAAAGCAAGCTGACTGCGCCTGAGAAGTTATTTCTTAACGTTATAAAACTGCTTATTATGGTGCCTTTTTTTGTTTTTGTACTGCGCACTTTTCAAGATTGGTCTTCGTTACTTTGGGCCGCACTGATAATCATTGCTTACCCACTAATTTTGAAGCCCTTTCAATACAGCTTATCGGCGAAATATTTGAAACAACCTGATGATTCACAAATAAAGGAATAACATGTCTACTATACTCGTTACTGGCGGTGCTGGTTATATCGGCAGCCACACAGTGTTGCAATTATTGGAAAATGGCGATCAAGTCGTAGTGCTAGATAACCTATGTAACTCTTCTCCAGAATCCTTAAAAAGAGTATCTGAATTAACCGGGAAAGAAATTGCGTTTGTAGAAGGTGATATTCAAGATTCAAACATTCTTGATAAGGTATTCACTGAAAATAAGATTGACTCTGTTATCCATTTCGCAGGTTTAAAAGCTGTTGGCGAGTCGGTTGAAAAACCTTTACTTTATTATCGAAATAATGTGTATGGCACACTGAATTTGTGTGAAGCCATGGCCAAACATAATGTCAAAAATATTGTGTTTAGTTCATCTGCCACCGTATACGGCGACCCAACTACCCTGCCGCTGCATGAAAACTTGCCAACCGGTCAACCGACAAATCCTTATGGCCAATCTAAACTGATGGTTGAATTAGTATTGCAAGATTTGTTTAAGTCAGA
Source organism: Aliiglaciecola lipolytica (assembly GCF_018860635.1). Taxonomy (GTDB): domain Bacteria; phylum Pseudomonadota; class Gammaproteobacteria; order Enterobacterales; family Alteromonadaceae; genus Aliiglaciecola; species Aliiglaciecola lipolytica_A. The sequence goes on along the minus strand of NZ_JAHKPT010000021.1, from coordinate 38,751 downwards.
CAACAGTTGGAATATTGCAATCTTGCGCTACTTCAACCCAGCAGGCGCTCATCCATCAGGCCGAATAGGCGAAGATCCTAATGGTATTCCGAATAACTTAATGCCGTTCATCACACAAGTTGCCACTAAAAAACGCGAAGCATTATCGGTTTTTGGTGACGATTATGACACCCCAGATGGCACCGGTGTGCGCGATTATATTCACGTTGAAGATTTGGCCAATGGCCATTTAAAGGCGCTGGATAAACTCACTGAAAACGCAGGATTAGTGACCTATAATTTGGGAACTGGCCAAGGTTATAGCGTGTTGGATATGGTTAAAGAATTCGAGAAACAAAGTGGACAGTCCATTCCGTACAATATTGTGCCCAGACGCAGTGGCGATGTAGCAGCTTGTTATGCAGATCCAAAGCTGGCCAAAGAAGAACTAAACTGGACCGCAAAAAAAGGCCTAGCGGAAATGTGTCGCGACTCATGGAATTGGCAATCCAATAATCCCAACGGATTTAAATAAGAATACCAACAATCCATGTAGCATGGCCTTTAGGCCATGGAATCTTGTATATTCCCGCGGGGCTAAAGCAACCGCCTACAAAAAATCCGTAACATGGCCTTTAGGCCATGGAATCTCGCATGTTCCCGCGGGGCTAAAGCCACCGCCTACAAAAAATCCGTAGCATGGCCTTTAGGCCATGGAATCTTGCATGTTCCCGCGGGGCTAAAGCAACCGCCTACAAAAAAATCCGTAACATGGCCCATCAAACCAATATTCTCGAGGCTGAATAACCCCCTGTAGGACGGGATTCATCCCGTGGGAATGTTCGTATTGCGTTTCGGGGCTAAAGCCACCGACTACAGGTGATAACCCCCAATATTTGTAGCATGGCCTTTAGGCCATGGAATCTCGCATGTTCCCGCGGGGCTAAAGCCACCGCCTACAAAAAATCCGTAGCATGGCCTATAGGCCATGGGGTTCATCAAACCAACATTGCCGGGCCCAAAAAACAAAAACGTCAGCTTAAGCTGACGTTTTTCATATGGACTCGCAGTGATGTTTTAAACAGTCACGTTTGCCGCTTGAGGACCTTTTTGGCCTTGCTCAATATCGAACGTCACTTGCTGACCTTCGTCTAGCGTTTTGTAGCCATCGCTAGCGATAGCACGGAAATGTACAAACACATCAGCTCCGCCATTATCGGGAGTAATAAAGCCGAAGCCTTTCTCTGCGTTGAACCACTTAACAATTCCAGTTGATTTAGACATAGTCTTTTCCTAATTTTTGTCAATAAATAGCGCATGCACGCCGGTTTAGCTGTGTAGAACGATGGAAATAATGCATGTTACTAACAGAAATTATTCAATAACTAACTGGTAAAACAGATGTAAAGATATTCTTAAGTAAAATGTAATTCACGTTTATGTTACACGCTGATTATTAGGTTAACAGATAATAATTAGGTGTATATAAAATTCATGTTTTTTACGACTAAAAGCTTATAAAATCAGCTCGTTAACCTAATCGTTTTGCACAGCTTAATGGGCGATGCTACTCAGTATTTATGACCCTAAAATGACAGATAAACTAAATATTTTGCCTAATCTTATAAGTTTGCTCTTACCCATAAAGGCGCGTAAAACGAGCTCTAAACCTACCAATTCATTTATTTACAAACAACATACGTATGTAATTCGCGCCTAAGCAAATGAACTTATAGACTAGGTGCTTGACCAAATAGACATTGGCAAATCGAATCAATTATTTAAAAAACCAACGCCCGTTTATAACGCCCATAGAAGCGTTGAGAGTGAGACAGGATTTAACATGAAACCTACTATTTATACTTGTACTATTAGCTTAGTCATGCTGCTCATCTTGACAGCCTGCGGCTCGACAAAAACTAACCGTAGTGTTGGCGAACCAATAGCACTTAATTATGACAACAGCACAATGCAGGTCGATTTTTCCGCCCACTGGATTCGCGCCGATTTAATTTTATTAGCGAATAAAAAATCCCACCCAGCTTTGGTCTTTTCGAAAAATGGCAGTATAGATGACAAGAAAAAAGCAGACAGACTGTTCAATTTAGTAGCGGTGGAAACACCTCAGTGGGTGTCGCAATCCTACCCACATTTAAGCCACTTTTATGCCTACAAAGTGGACATTCCCCGTTCTGAGTTAAAATCGCTACTGAAACAGCAAGCCGCTGTAGTCAGCGTTAATCACCACACAAAAAAACCAAACTTGGCAGATATCGAAAGTCTATCTTATCTACAAAATGCAAAACTACTCGACGCGTTATATACCTCAAAACAGGACGATGCAGATGAAATTGATAATTTTGGCGCGCAACTATTAGGAAGCTCTACGCGTTTCACGATTTGGGCTCCCACCGCACTGAACGTCAAAGTTCGCCTGTTCGATGAACATAAAAACCCGTTGGAAAGTGGCATATTAGAGCTCACTGAAGATCCCCAAACTGGCGCTTGGAGTGGCATTACTAGTCATGCTCCGCAAGGAACCTTCTATCGCTATCAAGTTCAGGTTTATCACCCTGAATCGAAACAGATTGAAGTATTACAGGTGACAGATCCCTACTCCTTAAGCTTATCCACCAATAGTGTCTATTCCCAAGTGGTGGATTTAAGCTCACCGCAAACTCAACCAGAAAATTGGCAACAACAAAATATCCCTGTGGTCGATTCACCGGAAAGTTTAATTTTATATGAAACAAGCATTAAAGATTTTAGCGCGTCAGACCAAAACCTCTCTAACCCAAATCTAGCTGGAAAATACGCGGCATTCAGTCAATCCAACAGTGACTCCATCAATCACTTGAAAGCACTTAGAAAGGCGGGACTAAATACAATCCACTTGCTCCCCACCTATGATTTAAGCACCATAGATGAAATCCCTAACAACGTCATTTCCATGCACGACAGCTTAGAAAAAGTGTGCGTTTTAGCCTCTGAATTGGAAATTTGTCATACCGACTATAACCCTGAATTGTCCTTGCAAAGTCTTTTACTTAGCTATACGCCCTCGTCCTCCGAGGCTCAAAAAGTAATTGGGCTAATCCGCAGTAAAGATGATTACAACTGGGGCTATGATCCTTATCATTACACTGTGCCAGAGGGTAGCTACGCGTTAAATCCAGAAGGCATTCCACGACTTATAGAATTCAGAAAAATGATCATGGACATCCACCAATTGGGCTTCCGCGTAATAATGGACGTTGTGTATAACCACACCTTTGCCGCTGGATTGGCTGAAAAATCAGTCTTAGACAAAATTGTGCCTAATTACTATCACCGTCTAGACCCAATTTCAGGGGCCATTGAACAATCAACCTGTTGTGAAAACTCTGCGACTGAGAATGTCATGATGGCCAAATTGATGACAGACTCATTAGTCACCTGGGCGAAACACTATAAAATCGATGGTTTTCGCTTCGACCTCATGGGACATCAACCTAAAAGCGCCATGTTGCATGCCAGAGAAGCGGTCAGAGCGGTAGATCCTGACACCTACTTCTATGGTGAAGGATGGAACTTTGGTGAAGTTGCTAACAATTCACAGTTCATCCAAGCCAGTCAGATTGAAATGGCAGGCACCGAAATAGGCACCTTCACAGACAGATTAAGGGATGCTGTAAGAGGCGGTTCGTCATTCTTATCAGGTCAAGATATTCGTAAAGGCCAAGGCTTAGGAAACGGCTTATTGGTGTTCCCAAATGAGTTGCAAAGCCAAATTGATACGCAATCCTTGCAGCAGGAATACCAGCTTTCCATGGACCAAGCCCGTATTGGACTTGCCGCTAACTTAGCGAACTTTCCGCTGGAAAATGCCCAAGGAGAGCATGTATTTGGCCGTGATATAGATTATGGGGGTGCGCCTACCGGGTATGCACTAGATCCGGCGGATACCATAAACTATGTGTCGAAACACGATAATCAAACCTTATGGGACAACAATCAGTATCGCACTGCACATCAGGCTACCACCGAACAACGGGTCCGAATGCACATCATGTCCCTCGCCTATCCCTTGATGGCACAAGGCATACCTTTTTTACATATGGGTAGCGAGTTGTTGCGCTCCAAATCGTTTTTGCGCGACAGTTATGATTACGGCGATTGGTTCAACAAGGTAGACTTCGGGAAAAAGTCGAATAATTATAATGTGGGATTACCCCCTGCCGAAAAAGACCAAAGCAATTGGGAAGTAATTACTCAAACAATTGCGCAAAACCAAGGCAGAGACGTTGTTTCAACTCAAGAAATTCAATTTGCCTCACAGGTATTTAGAGACTTTCTAAAAATTCGCACTTCAACGCCGCTTTTCAATCTGCAAACCGCAGATGAAATTATTCAGCAAGTTAAGTTTCTGAATACCGGCACTAATCAAAAAACAGGTTTGATAGTGATGTCCATTAATTCTGCCAATACAGAAAATATTGACTCTAATTTCAAACAGGTCATAGTTATTTTTAATCACAATACTCATTCTGTAAAATTTGACATGCCGCAGGCTCAGCAATTCAGTTTGCATCCTGCACAACAAACAGGAAGCGACCCATTAGTTAAGACCGCAACAACAGATGAATATGGTTTTAATTTGCCTGAATTAACAGTTGCAGTATTCGTTCGATAAAAAAGAACAAGAAATAGAAGGAAATAAAATGTTAGTGCAATTAACCCCTCTTCAGTGCCGTGTTATTGGAGTACTCCTTGAAAAAGAAGTCACCACACCGGATCAGTACCCACTATCAATTAATGGACTAACCTTAGGTTGTAACCAAAAAAGTAATCGTGATCCAGTAATGAACTTAACTGAAAGTGATGTTCAGCGCACGGTTGACGAACTCAGAGAACTAAAACAAATCAACGAGCACAGCGGTTTTGGTAGTCGCGTGGTGAAATACCAACATCGCTTCTGCAATACCGAGTTTGGCGACCTAAAACTCACTCGACAGCAATTTTCCATAATATGTGTATTGCTTTTGCGCGGCCCTCAGACGCCAGGGGAATTACGCAGTCGCACTAACCGCCTGGCAGAATTTAAAAATGTAGACGAAGTGGAAGAAAATCTTGAATACATGAAAACTCTTAATGGCGAATGCCTTGTAACCAAGCTTCCCAGAGAACCCGGCAAACGAGAATCAAGATACATGCACTTGTTTTCAGGAGAGCCTGAGATCAGCGAATTTGAATCGCGACCAGAGGGCACCGCATCGTCATCAACACCACAAAATTCGTTATCACAAAGGGTCGACACATTAGAAGCCGAACTTGCCGAATTAAAAGAACAGTTCAAACAATTTAAACAAGAACTAGGCATGTAGTCGGTGGCTTTAGCCCCGAGATTGGTAAACCCATGGCCTAAAGGCCATGCTACACCTGTAGTCGGCGGCTTTAGCCCCGAGATGGATAGGTTAAACCCTGAGAGGAATCCATGGCCTGAAGGCCATGCTACAACCTGTAGTCGGTGGCTTTAGCCCCGAGATGGATAGGTTAAACCCTGAGAGGAACCCATGGCCTAAAGGCCATGCTACAACCCGAAATTGGGTTAGGTTAACCCCGTGATAAACCCATGGCCTAAAGGCCATGCTACAACCCCGAAATTGGGTTGGGTTAAACCCCGAGAGGAATCCATGGCCTAAAGGCCATGCTACAACCCCGTTATTGGATTGGGAAAACCCCGTGATGAACCCATGGCCTAAAGGCCATGCTACAACCTGTAGTCGGTGGCTTTAGCCCCGAGATGGATAGGTTAAACCCTGAAAGGAATCCATGGCCTAAAGGCCATGCTACAACCCCGAAATTGGGTTGGGTTAAACCCCGAGAGGAACCCATGGCCTGAAGGCCATGCTACAACCTGTAGTCGGTGGCTTTAGCCCCGAGATGGATAGGTTAAACCCCGAGAGGAACCCATGGCCTAAAGGCCATGCTACACCTGTAGTCGGTGGCTTTAGCCCCGAGATGGATCGTTTCAACACCGAGATTGACGAGAGAAAACCCCATGGCCTAAAGGCCATGCTACAACCCCATTTTTCTATGCAACGACCAATTTATTATTTTTACGCTGCAACCTTTTAGACATCGGCAAAGCCTCAATCTTTAGGCCAAATGATGCGTTTATAAAGTTATCAACGTTTGCCTTTTGTTCGACATCAAACTTGTTATAAACATCCACTACCCTTTGCAATTTCCATTGTTGAAACGGCATAATCGCGCGTTTTTCTGATATACCACCAATGGTAAACTGGTGAAAACCAATGGATCTAGGAATTTTTTCAACATCTGGATTTTCAACAATCCATTTTTGTACACTCTCAACGCTATGCATCAAAACAGGCCAAAATTCTTTAAAAATGCGGGATAACAATGGTATCAAAGTATCCGGTATCGCATCACCTTCAAGCCAACTTCCGTCATTTTTAGGGGGATTTCGTAACCGTTCTACCCATTTAGCAACATGCGGGGCTTTTTCCCTTAAAATTGCGCCAGGTACAGGATCACGATAAAGATGCGCATATAAGGGTCCGAATAATCCAAAATCACCAGCGCACGGCCGGCTACCTAGCAGAAATTCGTGAGTAGAAAAGTGCTTGTTTAATTCCACTAAAACGTGATTTTCGAACCAGTCTTCGATTGCCGGAATGGTTTTTTCAGTAATGCCTAAAACAGGCACAAACCCTTTGAATCTGCTCGCCAATTTTTTACCAAAAAAACGACGCACAAATGCAGGCATGTTAGGCGTTGCTACTCGCCCAAACTCTTCATATATAAACGGAAAATTATTTTTGTTCCAACGATAATGCATAGCTGGAATGACTAACCATTCATCACCCCATAATTGAAATATTTCTGACACCAACTGTTGCTTGGGAGTGGCCGGATAAATGCTATGCCCCTCAAAACGCTTTTCCAATTCGTCAATAATGTGCACTGTATCTTGGATAAATTCGCCCTCAGGCGTTTCAACAACAGGGATAAATCGAACCCCAGTTTTGGGTTCTATAATGGATTTGTAAACCTTGACTGACGAAAATACCTCTCGAAAAGGAATTTTTTTGTAGGTTAGATAAGCTCTAGCCTTCCCCGTGTAGAGTGACATTTGGGCGCCGTACAAGGTAAACATTTTAGACATAAATTAACTACTTATTGTTATTTAGAAAGTGAATTAAAGCCGCTATCATTTCTGCATGCTTAGGGTTTGCTTTGGGAACTTTGCAAGACTCAGACTCATCAACTTTAGATGCATCATATTGCATATCATTCAATTGCGATTCACTTACCACTAAATCAGCATGGCAAACTTGGTAGGAGGCATCGATAAAAAATGTTTCACTTTGTCCGGCGTTTTGTTTGATAAAGTCTTTTACACCTCGAATTGGCGTGGTTGCATCAGCCTCTGAATGAACAGAAAAAATCGGTAGATTAAGGACATTTCCGTCAGCTAATTTATCGCGAACGTCAAAAATAATATCAGTTAACATAAATGCAGAGTGACGCGATACTTCAGGGTACTTGTAAGGGTTAGGTCCTTGCGTTTGGTAACTCCAATCAAGCAACTTTGCTAAAGACTTAATTCCCCAAATCCCTGCCATTCCTTCAACAGATTCATCTAGTGCCAGAGCGCCAGAAAATAAAATTAATCCTTTTTGCTGATCAGGATGAGTCAACACGTGTTGCGCTGAAAGTGCACCTCCAGTTGAAAAGCCACCGATGTATACATTCGGGCTTAAAGTGTGGGCAAATGCCATGACTTCGTCTACATGAGAGGTCCAGCGTTTTGCTAAATCGCCGTCCTCCATATCATCATCTGCATCTAATTTGCCGTGCCCAGGTAACAACGGGACAATCACAGTGTAACCAAGTTGATGAATAGCAGGAGCAATGGATTCAAAAAAGAAAGGTGAATCACTCAAACCATGGAATAACACCACTGTTGTATCTGTGGGTTGATTGTGATGGTAAACGTATGCCGCGTTGCCGTCGTTTTTAAGAGCAGAAGAGCAGATTTTGTAGACAAAGGGCTTAGGACTTTTACAATCCGCGGTTGTACCAAGCTCTTCGGCATAAAAGGTTTTGAACGGAATTAGCCAATCAGGACTTTTAGCATGGCTAATTTGAACAACAAATAGCGACAGTCCGAGGACAATTAAGGATAATTTTGACATAGAAATGGGCCATAAACACTGTAGTTAAAATACTATAAACAGCCCAATCCCCCATTGCTACGTTTATTTAACATTATAAACCCCATGGCCTAAAGACCATGCTACACCTGTAGTCGGTGGCTTTAGCCCCGAGATGGATAGTTTCAACACCGAGATTGACGAGCGAAAACCCCACGGCCTAAAGACCATGCTACACCTGTAGTCGGTGGCTTTAGCCCCGAGATGGATAGGTTAAACCCTGAGAGGAACCCATGGCCTAAAGACCATGCTACAACCTGTAGTCGGTGGCTTTAGCCCCGAGATGGATCGTTTCAACACCGAGATTGGCGAGCAAGAAATCCATGGCCTGAAGGCCATGTTACGACCTGTAGTCGGTGGCTTTAACCCCGAGATGGATCGTTTCAACACCGAGATTGACGAGAGAAAATCCCATGGCCTAAAGGCCATGCTACACCTGTAGTCGGTGGCTTTAGCCCCGAGATAGATCGTTTCAACACCGAGATTGACGAGAGAAAATCCCATGGCCTAAAGGCCATGCTACAATCTGTAGTCGGTGGCTTTAGCCCCGAGATGGATCGTTTCAACACCGAGATTGGCGAGCGAACCCCCCATGGCCTAAAGGCAATGCTACGGGGACGGATGCAAAAAAAACGGGCTAACGCCCGTTTTTCAATTTATTCTTCGATGCTCATTACTTATGATTTGAAATAAGCTTCCAATTCTTCGCTACCACCAATGTGTTTTCCACCAATAAATACTTGTGGAACAGTATCACGACCGGTGATGGCTTTAAGCGAAGTTAAAGTAGCGCCCGCTCCCATAACGATTTCTTCGTAAGAATAACCTTTGTCTTTAAGCAACGCTTTTGCTTTTGAGCAGAAAGGGCAGCCAGGTTTGGTGAAAATACTTACGGCTTGAGGCTTCAATGCGCCAGGTGCGACGTAATCCAACATAGTGTCTGCGTCAGATACTTCAAACGGGTCGCCTGGTAAATCAGGTTCGATAAACATTTTGTCTACCACACCGTCTTTTACCAACATTGAATAACGCCAGCTGCGCTTGCCAAAACCAAGGTCGTTTTTATCAACCAACAAACCCATGCCGTCAGTAAATTCGCCATTACCGTCTGGGATTAAAGTAACATTGTCGCTTTCTTGGTCGGCTGCCCAAGCATTCATTACAAAAGTATCGTTTACAGACATACAAACAATGTCATCTACGCCATTTTCTTTAAATGTTTTTGCCAATTCATTGTAACGAGGCAAGTGAGTAGATGAACAAGTTGGTGTAAATGCACCAGGAAGCGAGAAAACAACAACTGTTTTGCCAGCAAAAAGCTCGTCGCTTGTAACATCAACCCATTCGTCATTTTGGCGAGTGCGAAAAGTAACAGAAGGGACCTTTTGACCCGTTTTGTCTTCAAAGTTTGGATTAGTTTGTGTCATGTAAATCTCCAATTAATTAATAATTCCGGCTAGTTGGGTAAATAATACAGCCTTTACACTTTTAATAATAATGATTAAAACAAATCATGGTAATCTATAAAACAGATTAAAGGGTTATTGAGCAGCTTTTCAATCGAAAAAATATAAGTTGCCTGCCAAAATAGTTTACTGATAGATAGTTAATTAGTTTTGTTACGCTTAAGTTACATATGGGTGTTATTTTCATCGAATTCAATGAATTAATTGTAAACTTGCGTACTTAATTTAATTAATTGAAAATAAATTACATATTATCCTTGCAATTTTTGCTCATACTGGCAAATTCACCCGTTGGAAAAGGACATACGTCATAAAAATCTGAGCTGTTCGAAAAAGTTATTTCCTTTATCAGCCTTATTCTTGCGATACTTTTCCCTTACCTTAAACTTGGAAATAAGAGAGATAAACCTTTATGTGTGGAATATTCGGCATTCTGGACATCAAAACTGATGTATCAGAACTTAGGACGCAAGCGTTAGAGCTTTCCAAATTGCTACGCCATCGTGGCCCTGACTGGTCAGGTATTTGGAATAATAATAGCGCAATCTTGAGTCACGAACGCTTGGCGATCGTAGACGTGGATACTGGAGCGCAACCTTTAATTAGCCGAAATAATAATCACGTTCTGGCTGTCAACGGTGAAATCTATAACCACAAAGCGTTAGAAAAAGATCTTGCGCAACCTTATGACTTCAAAACCAAGTCAGACTGTGAAGTAATTCTTCCTTTGTACCAACAAAAAGGAATTGAATTTATAGATGAGCTACAAGGCATGTTCGCTTTCATTTTGTATGATGAAGAGCAAGATGCGTATTTAATCGCTCGTGACCATATTGGCATCATCCCTCTATATACTGGCTTTGATGAACATGGAAACTTCTATGTTGCTTCAGAAATGAAAGCATTGGTACCAGTATGTAAAACCGTTTCAGAATTTCCACCAGGGCATTACCTGTGGAGCAAAACCGGTGAGTTGAAAAAATATTATCAACGAGATTGGATGTCTTATGACGCAGTCAAAGACAACACCACAGATTTAGACGAATTAAAAACGGCTTTTGAAAAATCAGTGAAGTCTCACATGATGTCAGATGTGCCTTACGCTGTATTGTTATCAGGCGGATTGGATTCATCTTTGGTTTCGGCAATTGCGGCTAAATATGTAGCCAAGCGCATAGAAGACGAAGATAAGTCAGACGCTTGGTGGCCTCGCCTACACTCATTTGCAGTAGGTCTTGAAGGTGCGCCAGATTTAGTGGCGGCTAAGAAAGTAGCTGACATGATAGGCACTGTGCATCACGAGATTCACTTTACTATTCAAGAAGGTATTGATGCCATTCGTGACGTTATTTACTATCTTGAAACTTACGATACTACAACCATCCGTGCTGCTACACCAATGTACTTAATGAGTCGTAAAATTAAGGCTATGGGTATCAAAATGGTCCTATCTGGTGAAGGTGCTGATGAGATATTCGGCGGTTACTTGTATTTCCATAAAGCACCAAATGCAAAAGAATTCCATGAAGAGACAGTGCGTAAATTAGACCGTCTGCATATGTTTGATTGTGCAAGAGCAAACAAAGCAACAGCAGCTTGGGGTGTAGAAGCCCGCGTTCCATTCTTGGATAAAGAGTTCCTTGATGTGGCTATGCGTCTTAATCCAAAAGACAAAATGTGTCTTGACGGAAAAATGGAAAAATGGATTCTTCGTAAAGCCTTTGATAATGGCGAATATTTACCACCTGAAGTACTGTGGCGTCAAAAAGAACAGTTTGGTGACGGTGTAGGTTATTCTTGGATTGATTCCATCAAAGACTATGTTGATAACGAAGTGACAGAACAGCAACTCGCTACCGCTGAATTTCGTTTCCCACACAATACACCAGATACCAAAGAAGGTTATTTCTATCGCACCATTTTTGAAGGTTACTTCCCTCAAGAAAGCGCGGCGAACTGCGTACCCGGTGGAAAATCTATCGCTTGTAGTACCGTAGAAGCCTTAGAGTGGGATGAAAGCTTTAAGAATATGGCTGATCCATCAGGACGCTCTGTAATCAGTGTTCACGGCAAGTCATAACCGCTAGTAAAAACCAAAAATGGGGCTTTTTAGCCCCATTTTTTTGCGCGAAATAAAGACCTCGCCTTATATATCGGTGGCTTTCCCCAAGAGGTATAGGGCTTGGGACACTCCATGGCCTGAAGGCCATGCTACAACCCCGAGAAACACATCCTGTAGTCGGTGGCTTTAGCCCCGAGATGGTGAAAATCCATGGCCTGAAGGCCATGCTACAATTCCGAGAAATACCTTCCCTGTAGTCGGTGGCTTTAGCCCCGAGATGGTGAAAATCCATGGCCTGAAGGCCATGCTACAACCTTGAGAAATCCATCCCTGTAGTCGGTGGCTTCAGCCCCGAGATAGGTTGGAAAAACCCCGATATTGGTTTATCTCTGGACGAAAATCCATGGCCTAAAGGCCATGCTACAATCCCGAGAAATACATCCTGTAGTCGGTGGCTTTAGCCCCGAGCCAAACCCATGGCCTAAAGACCATGCTACAATCCCGAGAA
>NZ_JAHKPT010000021.1:0-26330 GCF_018860635.1 Aliiglaciecola lipolytica | reverse complement strand
GCCTAAAGGCCATGCTACTGTGTGGTTAATACCATAATTCTTTGCGGTCGATTGGCATTTCGGGTGCGATTAATGGGTTATCGATTTGGAAAAAGAATCGTTTGTCCATATTCGAGCGCTCGAAAATATCTTTGAATTCTGCTAAAAATAATTTATCAAATTGGCCGTTGGCGATGGCTTTTTCTAGACCATTTTCTAACAACTTAGCTAATGTACGATTACTTTTATTCACGAAAAAATACATGGCTGCCGGATATTTAATCCCTAAGGTGGGTTCAACCACAATGGATTCATCCATAAAATTGGCGTCGTACTCTTTCCAAACTTCGATTAAAGAACGGGGAACAAAGTCACCTTGATTATTCGCCAGCATAGTGAATAAATTTGAATAGTTTTTAGAGGTTATGACATCAAACCCATTTGACTGTAAGATTTTAGTATCGGGCCAATCAAAACCTTGAATAGGCTTAAATTTGAGCAAGCTTTGCATTGTATCTATGTTCTTAAATTTAGTAAGCCGATTTTTCTTAACTAAAAATACTCGCCAACCAATTAAGCCTTTGTAAATCGGGATTCGAATAGGCAAAAGTCTACTTTCTCTGTCCGTATCAGTCATGCTCCAAACAACGTTAACAGATCTGTTTTCTGCCAATTGTTTTAACGACTTTTCCTGCAACATAACAACATTGGCAGCTTGTAAATTATAGTTAACTCCGGTCTGGTCTAAGGCTAAAGCTAGCAGCTTAACTGGATAGTCTTGGCGGCGATCATCGTCGGACATCGGTCGAGGATAGGTTATTTCCCATGTTGCTGCTGTGGCAACATGGCAAAATACTGACAATATCAACATTCCAATTATCTGTTTCATTGCTTAAACCCCGTGTTGTTTCATCAACTGACTAAATTGTTTTTGTTCGTCATCGACCACTATGATGAGAATCTTAAACAAGTCCACTTCATCTATTTGTAAGGTATAAGAACAATAGCAGTTAAATACGACTTTCTCATTTTGATCGCACAACGCCCATCGCACCTTCACAAAAATAACACTGTCAGATAAGCGCATTGATTGAATTATTTTGGGTGTATATTTGACCACACCACCGGTTTTTAATTTAGCAATGATATCGCCATTAATATTCTCAATTTCACTCTGAGAATGACAAATCATCTTAGTTTCGTCCGTCACTATCACCAGTGGTTTCCCAGAAAATTCTGAAACTTTGCTAACTAAACCTTGCTCCAATGCTTTGCCATATTCACTAAAGAACTTTTCTATTTTTTCCAACGACAACTACTCCATCACTCAATGCCAATGAACTTGTGGGTTTGCAACGACAACCGCCAATTTTTAGCTATACATGTTTTCACCGCCAGTTCAGTTGCTCTTTTTTGCTGACTAATGGGCTGCAAGTAAACTAACGGGGCCGGTGTTTGCTTAGCCCAGACTAACAACTCTTCAAGTTCTTCAATATGTTTTTCCATGGCTATCGGATGCTTGATTTCATTCGCTCGATAAATGGCATCCTCTCTAACCTTAAAACCTCCCTTCATATCGACTTTCGGCGAAACCGTCACCCAGGTCTTTGGGCTTACTTTTATTTCAAAGGTTCCGCTGGTTTCTACTGATACTGAATAACCGTGCTCAAATAAAGCGTCACATAATGGACGCAAATCATACATACAAGGTTCACCACCCGTTAAAATTACATTTTTGGCCTGATAATTTTGCGCTTCGAACAATTTCAGCAATCGTGTAATTGACGTCGAAAACCAATGCTCAGACTCCTGTGATTCGGCCATCACCTGTTCAGCATCTACTTGAAATTGCTGGTCTAAAGTCCAAGTATGTTTGGTATCGCACCAAGCACAGCCAACTGGACATCCTTGTAATCGAACAAATATGGAAGGCACACCGGTTAATGCCCCTTCCCCCTGAATAGACTCGAACACTTCATTTATTTTATATTCTATGGGAGTTTGCAAATAGACTTCCTCTAGCACTTTGACTCGCTTAACGGCATAATTCGCCCTTTCCGGATTGCAGTCAAAGATTTGTAACTGCATTAAAACAACAGATTATAGAGAAGCAAGGCAAATGTCACAAAAGGTAGTGGTAATTTTTTCAGGTGGAATGGACTCATTCACTGTACTTAACAAAGTATTGCAGGAAGGATATGAAGTCTATGCATTGTCTTTTGACTATGGCCAACGCCACAACAAAGAACTGACTTATGCAGCAAATGTATGTAACGAGCTAAATATAGCGCATAAAATCATCGATATATCCGCTATCAACGAACTTATCGGCGGTTCTTCATTAACCTCTGACATTGATGTGCCTGAAGGCCATTACGAACAGGAAAGTATGAAGACCACTGTTGTGCCTAATCGCAATATGATTTTATTGTCGATGGCCGTTGGTTACGCTGTTTCATTGCATGCAAATAAAGTTTTTTATGGCGCTCACTCTGGTGACCATGCCATCTATCCTGATTGTCGACCTGAATTTGTGCATAAGATGAATGATGTGTGCGCTATTGCTAACTACGAAAAGGTTGAAATTGCTTGTCCATATCTGGATGTAAGCAAAACGGCAATTCTCACTGATGGTTTAAAAATGGGCTTGGATTACAATAAAACCTGGACCTGTTATAACGGTCGTGAAAAAGCCTGTGGGAAATGTGGTGCCTGTCAGGAGCGCCTTGAAGCTTTTGCAGACAATAATGCAACCGATCCCCTCGCCTACGAATAATACGAGTAATAAGCATGTCTAATCAAAAACAAAAAATTGTGCTGGCAACAGGCAATAAAGGTAAAGTCAGAGAGTTTGAACGATTGTTAGCAAACTTTCCTTATGAAGTTGTGCCGCAAAGTGAATTTGATCTGCCCGAGGCAGAGGAAACTGGCACCACCTTTGTGGAGAACGCCATCATCAAAGCTCGTCATGCCGCAAAGCTGACTGGCCTGCCTGCCATAGCCGATGACTCAGGCTTAGCAGTAGACGCCCTTGGGGGCGCTCCTGGCGTCTATTCGTCACGATATGCAGCAGCCGATGCCACGGACCAACAAAACGTCGATAAATTGTTGACTGAGTTAGAAGACGTCGCAGATGAAAATCGCAGCGCGCGCTTTTTATGCGTCATTGTATTTATGCAATCGGCCGAAGATCCTACGCCTATTATTTGCCAAGGCGAATGGCATGGACACATCAGTCAAGTACGGCGAGGCGAGAAAGGATTTGGCTATGATCCGGTCTTTTGGGTTTCCTCACAAAACCAAACCGCAGCCCAGCTGCCAGCGGAAGTAAAAAACCGTCTTAGTCACCGTGGTAAAGCCATGTCCAAGCTATTGGCAAGCTTATCCGACAAAATTGGATTAGTGGATTGATCGCCCCACCGCTATCCCTTTACATTCACATTCCTTGGTGTGTACAAAAGTGTCCATACTGCGATTTTAATTCCCATGGCATGAAACAGGCCATCCCGGAAAAAGAGTATGTTCAACATCTATTAGCAGATCTCGAGTTCGATGCTCAACAAGTCAAAGGGCGCACCGTTAACACTATTTTCATCGGTGGCGGAACACCCAGTTTACTAAGTGCTGAAGCACTGAGTACGCTATTGGTGGGGGTGTCACAGCGGGTTAATTTAGCCGCAGATGCAGAAATAACGTTAGAGGCAAACCCAGGCACAGTAGAAAGTCAAAAGTTCAACGATTTTAGCCAAGCGGGGGTTAATCGAATTTCCATTGGCGTGCAAAGTTTTCAGCCTGAAAAGCTCATCGCTTTGGGCCGTATTCACGATGATTCACAAGCCCTAAATGCCGCGCAATTTGCTAGAAACGCAGGCCTGAATAGTTTCAATTTAGACTTAATGCACGGATTACCAAATCAATCTATTGATGATGCGTTGAGTGATTTGAAGATTGCCATTGAGCAAAGGCCACCGCACCTGTCTTGGTATCAACTTACCATAGAACCTAATACCCAATTTCATTCCAAACCACCGACTTTGCCGGATGACGATATCCTTTGGGATATCCAAGAGCAGGGCCAGGCTTTGCTTGATGTCGCGGGATATAAACAATATGAAATCAGTGCCTACAGTCTGCCGGAACAGCAATGTCGACATAATTTAAACTATTGGCGCTTTGGAGATTATTTAGGGATAGGCTGTGGCGCTCATAGTAAAATTAGCGACCCCAAAAGCGGTTTAATAACCCGCACAGAAAAAGTTAAGCATCCTCGGGGTTATATGGATTTAAGTAAAGATTATCGATTTAAAACTTGGCAAGTCACACCTGAAGATGTGCCATTTGAGTTTTTTATGAATCGTTTACGTTTACTAGAGGCTTGTCCGAAACAGGATTACGAAATGCTCACCGGGCAAACTCTGACTAAACCCTTGCGACAAAACTTGGCGTTAGCGGTACAAAAAGGGCTGTTATCAGAGACGCCAAATGCATGGCAATTAACATCTCTGGGCAAACGCTACTTGAACACCTTGCTCGAAACGTTGGTGTGATTTGACTAGATTTTTAGTCAGTCATCTTGGTTTTTGAAGTAATGATGACATTGATGTCTTTCAGCTCCGGAATATTTTCCCGTAAGTTTTCTTCGATTTGATCTAAGTGATTCATTTTTTTACAAAACCAGTGGGCTTTCTTGCGTAAATATTGTGCTTTAGAGCCCACTTGCCTTTCCAATTCCTGTCCCATTGCTTCAATGCGCTGTGACAAATCATCTACTTTTTGCTCGGTTTCTTCGGTGCCACCATCACTTAGGCCACCAATAGCAGACAACACGCCGCCTAAAGAGGTGTTGAAGGCCTTTTCCAACTGCTCTTCTATTTCTTGATCAACTAAATCATTGACGTTTTCTAAGCGCCCGGGGCCGATGTAAAAGTTTTCATTGGCTTGAATGAATTTTTCTTTAATGCGATCTTGCACCCGCTGCAGTGAAGATTGGACTTTTTCGTAATTTGTATTATCGGTGCCAACCAAGCCCTGATAGACGTGCTCTACCGTTTCAACAGCAAGTTGCACACCTTCAGTGGCCAAAATAATCATTTTTGGCACCACATAATGTATTCCAGTGGAGAAGTCTTGCAGATCAGCCAATTGTTTAGGCGCAAGTTGAATAACATCACCAAACACAATCAATTGATTGGTATCATTGATTTGATAAATCGTACGGCTGTTATCATCCACAACACGGATCTGGCGATCGTTCACCACAACACCGTATTTTAGATCAATGTCACATTTGAGATCCGCAAAACTAGTCAGCGGATAAACCAAACATATTATTAACAGCAAAGCTCGCATTCATACATACCAATAATGACTCAGCGTTTATTGTGGACTGAATCTGGTAGGAAAAAAAGTAGTGAATAGACAAGCCGGATAAAATACAAGTTAATCGGCAGTACGCACTAATCTTACAAACACAAATAGGTCTTTTTGTTTGATTGAGTTACTACTATTGAAAAACGCGACAACCCAAGCTCTTTGCGAATCAGACAACGACGGCGTTGAACTCCAATAATCATCTGAAGGGGTATTAGGAAAGCGTGTTTCATTAATCGCAGGTCTTACGCACTGTCTTTCGGTGAGGCTAGACAGTTCTTTTACGTTAGGTAATCGCCATCCGTCTAAACTTGCAAATTCGTAACCATGGGCTTGCTGCAGGGCCTGTTGCCAGGTCAATGCATCGGCATCCCCAGTGCAAGTGCCGTTTTCCCAGGTTTGCCCTAAACTACATTGCATCCACATTAAATCATGATCGGTATCGGTAACAGTGCCGTCGCCGTTATCAATAAATTGGGTTTCAGACGCCGTAGCAGGCGAATCAGACAAACAAGTTTGCGCAGAAACTACACCACTGAGTAACGACATGACACAGGCAACCAGAGTTAATTTCATATTAACGTCCTCCTCGAACTAAGCGTACTTTGCCTAAGGTTGATTTGTTTAAAAAGTTATCATTGCCAGTGGAAAAATCAATGGCCCAAGCGGTTTGTGAAGCATCGTCAGATACGCCATCAGCACTGGGTTGACTGGTCCAATACCAAAGCGGAGATGTCACAAAATCGTCGGTATAAGGAAAGTAATTTAAATCTATTTTGGTCCCCGTAACATTACCGTAGTGAACCAACGAAAGTAGTTCATTATGGGTGGGTAATCGCCAATCATAAAAATTGCAAAGTCCGGCTTGGTTGACCGCTGCTACGAATGACTCGGTATCACATTGATCATTATCGCAGGTTAAACTTAAGCTGCCCTGCGTACCTTCGTAACCACCGTTTAAATCTTCTTGATACCAACTGAACGAATGTTCGGCGCCATGCAATTCACTATCATCGGTTTTCACTTCCCACACCAGACCAGTAGTATTGTCTCGCACACAGCTCCAATCTTGGCTAGTATCATCTTGTTCATCACCAATCGCGTCTAGTTTGGTAAAGTCGAATCCTTGCTCTCCACGTCCGGCTTTTTCTAACAAGCCATTTT
Source organism: Aliiglaciecola lipolytica (assembly GCF_018860635.1). GTDB lineage: Bacteria > Pseudomonadota > Gammaproteobacteria > Enterobacterales > Alteromonadaceae > Aliiglaciecola > Aliiglaciecola lipolytica_A. Next base: position 19,817 of record NZ_JAHKPT010000021.1, on the reverse strand, counting down.
CGCTAATGATGTCTTGCCCTCGTTGACCATCTTGACCTGGGAACGCCGACTGATGTTGTGTGCCATTTTGTGTCAAAGAGGCTTGTAAAGTAACGCCTGTGTCATTCATATTGCTAATCGGCAGAGGCTTAATCCGCACGTTGATGCTGTCTTCCACTTCATTTCCGTATGCATCCGTTACCATAAGCGTAAAAGTAACAAGCTCAGTTTGGGTCACTAAAGGCGCGATGGCATAAGTTTTTTCTGCACTACGATTATTAATCACTGGCACTAACTCTGAATCATTTAACCAGTCGAATAGCAACGGAAGACCAGCAGGGATGCTGGTGCTGGCTGCGCCTGTGAGCAGTATGATTTCGCCAGAAAAGACTTGATGATCAACACCAGCGTCGACTAAAGGCTGAGTTTGGCTAGCACTTAGTACCTGCAGCGTAATCGAGGCTGTATCCTGCGCACCTTCTTGATCGGTAACCGTTAATTCGAAGCTTAACGCATTTGCATCATCCAAAATCGGCGTAACAAACGCGATGCTATCACCATCTAAACTCACATTATCTAGCACATTGGTTCCGGCAGTTTGTTGCCAGCGCCATGCCGCTATTGGGTCAAGGCTGTCCGCTGGATCGACATCGCTGCTAGCACTACTATCTAAGGTAATTTCTATGCCTGCAGGGTAGCTACCATTGATAACAGGATTAAGAACTTCGATAAGTGCACTGGGCGCTTCATTAACTGGGTTTATTTGATATTCAACGGTATCAGAGCCCTGATTCCCATTTTCGTCGGTTACCACCAAAGTGAGTACATAAGTTAATATTTCTGTGGCGCTGGGAGCAATAAAAGTTGCTGCGGGTGAATTAGCATCTTCATGGGTAATGGTTAACGCCGGCGAAGCGCTCCAGCTGTATGTTAGCGTATCTGTTGTACCTTGGGCGGTGGCATTAAGCACTACGGTACTTTGCTCATTAACACTTTTATTGGTACCTGCATTTACCAATACATCGGGGGTTGGCTGATTAGTGTCACTATCTAAGGAGCTTCCTGAGCAGCTGGCGAGCAGTAAAACCATAGCGATAACTGCTACTACCTTGTATTGTCTAAGAAATAGTAAGTAATTCAAAAATAACCCCATAATTGATCAATCAATTTTAATCGATTAGCAAATAGATACGTCTGTGCGTCATTGATTTAAGTTTAGCAATTAATATACCAAACAAAGGTTATGGATTTAATAAAGGGTAAAATAAGGGGCTAGTCTAGATTTAACTGTTTCTTAAGTTTTCTTCTAATGCGCTCAATTTGACTTGTACCGACTCCAACCTTTTTTTATTTTCGGCCACATCAGTGACATCGTAAATCATCATGCAAATAGTACTTACCTCACCAGTTGCACTAGCTAACGGGGAAATAGTGATGTTTTGATACATAAAATCTTCACTACCAGTTATAGGACGGTAATTAGGAAATCTAAATAAGAATGGGCGTTGCTCCCAAGTCATGAATGCCCGAGTGCCTAGCTCAAATACCGGGCGCGTTTTGCGGCGAAACCATTGCGGGTGAATATCGGGGAATAATTCAAACAGGCTTTTATTCTGTACCTGACTTGGCAACAAACCGCTGTGGCTTTCCATGAATCCATTCCACACTTTGACCACAAAATCTTGATTCAGCACCACTATACCCACATCAACGTTTTGTACCATATCCATCATCCAATGGAATTCTGCCATTTCGTAATTTATCGGCATGGCTAATCCTCCAGTAGGTGTGAAAGTTTATAGTTCATCACCTGCATCGATTCTTCGGTAAACAACAACACCAAATCACACTGCACGTTGTATCCTTCTAAACCATAACTAAGCTCAATGGCTAAAGTTCTGCGCCACTTAGCCTTATTATGTGAAATAAGCTCGGATACACTTCTGTGTTGGCCCAACACAATGGGGTGCCCTTGACTGAAATTTAAATCAAGCTGATTGGCAAAGCCCCGCAAACATGTACCAATTAAAATGTTGGCGGCATCCATGAGTAATTCGAGTTGCACTTGGTCGTCGATTTCCTCCGTAACATTCATTATTTTAGCCACATCGCCAAAACTTGAATCACTCAGAATAAACAGAGCTTCCCCCGACACCCCGGCCCCTAAAAAGCCCTGACAGATGCCAGAAACAGAGTCTTTATCTTCAATGTCTTGCAGCATCATATGCAGTTCAGACACTTCAATTAGGTTTACATTAGGAATCGGTAGTTTGACGAACACGTTTAACATACGGGCTAAGTGATCGCCCGCCTGCCCCATGGCAATGTTAGTTATTTCTTGATAACAATCACGTATGTCTGCGGGCAAAGAAGAGGCAAGAATTTGCGCTTCTATTTGTTCTTTAGCAATGAATTGGTGTTTAACCAACACTGCATGAATTTGTTCAGGATTGACCGGTTTCTCGATAAACTCGATGGCCCCCAAAGCCTTGACTCTTTCATGGGCTGTTGGCTGCACATCACCAGAGATGACAATAACTTGCGAGTTCAGTTGATTTTTTTGCAGCATTTTCAGCGTTTCATAACCGTCCATTATCGGCATATTGAGATCAAGAAACATTAACTGCCCTTTTCCTTCTTCTATCGCAGTAATTGCTTCTTTACCGTGTTTAGCAAAATGAATCGCAACTTCCCAATCTCGGGGAAGACATTTAGCGACTTGTTTGCGCGCGACCATAGAATCGTCACATATCAACACTGAAAACATATTAATAAATATTCACTATTTAAAACGATAAGACATTGGATGAAATTAAGTCACAACTTAAGGGTAAAAATTTTCAACAAAAGCTAGAAAATTCATTCGCTTGTCAGTTGCTGTATGTTAATAAATAGCAGTGTTTGAAAATAACACCAATTAAAAGCCGTGTTTAATTTGATGGGGATCATGATTAAAGCTGTGATTCGCATATTTTTGATTTTTGCTTACTTACTCAAACTTGTGGCAAATCAATCGCCTGTGCAGATAGTCGATTAAATAAACACAAAGTTTGCAACTAGGAAGAAATTATTCGGTATTTTCAGATAGCCAAGGCGCAAAAAAAAGAGGCTGTGTTTTGCAACTATCAGCCTCAATATAATCCAGGAATTAATACATGTTTAAAAAATGGGTTTCAAAAGCATGTATTCATCGGTTCACTACGCCGATACTTAAATCTATTCATACAATCCGTTGATTTACAGCGAATTGTGACGAAATCACACTATTCTGGGTTAAACACCTCCTTTGCTGTCGTTAACGTTTTTGGTTTGTGGCTTCTATGTCACAAAATCTTCTGTAGCATGGGTTTTAGCCCATGGAACACCAACATTTCCACTAAATCCTTAGCAATGACTATCTTTTTGCCAACCTATTGTCGTAACTGAGATTAACCTTGCGGGCTAAAAATCCAGCAGTTTCATGAGCTTCATGCATTGCCGCAAAATCAACGGCTGATTTACCATTACACACCAACCCTTTGGCTACGGTTTTATAATTTAAATTGCCCGATTTTATGGCTTTTTGAAGTTGTCTGGGATTATCACTCTTTAAAGCCTTGCAAACCTTAATAAGGGAAGCTTCTTGAGATGATGTAAAAGGAGAAGCGGCTAACGCACTATTCGTTGCAAATGCACCCAACATAACCGCTACAAACATTAATCTTTTATTTTTCACGTTATTCAAAAATTTCATTTCAGTTCCACCATTGTTTAACTTTGATTTGTGCCTAAATGAATGTCATTTGGGCTTTTATCCGCCTTAGTAACAACTACCTTTTATTTCCAGAACAAAGCAGACTTGATATTAACCGTAAGAGGAAAAAGCCAATGCGCACAGAAAATATCGCCAAGTTACAGATACATGAGACTAAGAGATAAGCCGTTAAAAAAGTGCGATGGACTATCGTGGAAAACTGTCAATTAACCTGAATTGAACACGCTTTGTTACATACAGGGGAATTTGTATTTAAAGTAGAGCAGCGAAAAAGCCACTGATCAGAGTAAATTAAAGACCAAAGATTTGAATGTAGAAGAATAACGTTGAGGTGATAAAAACAAGAAGCTAGTAAACGTTTAAGAGTAAATAGCAAAGCGGCCAGTTAAAGCCGCCTCGTCAGATCGGCTAAAACGCGTTGTCTTGATGAATCTTGATAAATAGAGGAGAGTCGACTTTGCTGTAATCAATTTTATACTCTTTACCATTCAGGGTTTGCACAAAAATTAATGTTTTTTCATCACCAAACACATCCGTCACAGTCACATCCACTAACTCGATATCTTGCAACTTAGCTTCACGTTTATTTTCCGGTACTTTACCGGTAAATTGCTTCAAGGCTTTGTGTGTTACTAACACTGGCGGGTTTTCTTCACCATTAAGAATAAGTAAATCCAATTTTCTTATTTTGTGAATTATGGTGTTTCTACCACTCACTAAGAAAGGTTTTTCAGTCATAAACGTCTCCGCAATGGCGAATTGCCATTTGTATAATTTTAAATCTGTAACTGTGGTTTGAATGTAACAAAGTTCTTTCTACCTTGCACCCCTATTTAATTGACTTTCAAGCAGATTTGGCAATTCTTACAGGCCCAAATAGAGAATTTAGCTTAGGAGATAATTAACAGTATATAAACATTTATCGTATTAGCGAAAATTTATATGCCGCAAATGTTGGCTCACAGTCAGTTTAATTGAGCAGGACACTATGTCATAATTCCAATTAACATCAGTAGGAATAATCTTTCTACTTCACTTTAAAAATCAAGCCGTTTCTAAGGAATATTTAACGGTTTTCAAGGACGTTTCATACAATGAAAAAACGCTATATTGTTCTCACCATTGTTTTAGCTGCAATTCTTATATTACCTAAATACATCAGCACACAAGTCAGTAGTAACATTGACCAATATATAACTGAAATCAATAAAATTAATGGCTACAACGTAGAAGTTGTAGAATTAAAAGATGGTTGGTTCAGCTCCAATGGCACACTCAAAGTCAAAATTTCATTAGCTCAAATGGCGGCTAATTCAGACATACCTTGGGCTGATGACGATACAGAGGTGTTATTGGACTTTACGTCTCATCATGGTCCAGTGATTTTTACCGATGGATTGGATATCGGCTTGATCAATTGGGAACTAGTTTATAACGGTGATTTATTAAGAAGTAAACTTGATTGGCCAGAAGATACCAATTTCTACGAACTTACCATAGGTAAGGGTTTGTTAGGTGGTATCGATATGGAAGATCGCATTGTGCCATTCTCTGTTATTGAAGAAAGTGAAAATCAGAAAGTCGTTTTTTCTGGTTATCAGGGGGAAGGAGAACAATCAGGTAGTGGCTTTTCGTATGAAGGAGATATGAAGTCGTTTCAGTTTACGTCAGACGAAGGTAAATTCGAAATAGAAAATTTCGAAATTTCAATGGAATCCGAAGGTGAACTATTCGCAGCGATGAGTGGCGAAATATTTGAATCAAATGCGGCAATGAAAATCGATAAAATGAATTTGTTAGCAGTTGGCGAAACGGAACAGTCAGTTAAACTAAAAGAACTATTGTTTTCAGTGGAATCAGAAATTGATGAGCAAGAACAATTCATGAATATCGCTCAGAACTTAAAGATTGAGAGTGTCAAAGCCATGGACTACGATGTGACCGACATTAAATTAGATGTTGAAACAAATCGTATAAGCCTAGTGTTCATCAAAGCATATCAAGAGTTTGCAAAATCCTTATCTGGATTAGACGAATATCAAATGCAGCAACAATCAATGAGCTTCATAACCCAAAACTTGCTACCGCTTTTACAAAGCCAACCACAGCTAAACATCAGCAAACTTTCAGCCAATTTACCGGAAGGAAAGATATCAGGGCACAGCAACAATCAATTAGTTGGAATTGATGCAATGCCAGATGCAACTGCAGACCCTAAATTCTGGATCGATCACACAGTTTCAGAAACGCAACTAGAACTAGATAAAGATGTCGCAAACTTATTATTCACTCGTTACGTGACTAGCCAGTTGCAACTAAACCCACAAACGGCCGAGATGTCACAAGAAGAAATAGAACTTATCGCAGCACAGCAAGTGCCAAACATGATCGAAGGTCTCAAGTTACAAGGCTTTCTAGTGGAAAAGGATGATAAGTTGATATTAGAGTTCTCACTCAAGGACGGAAATGCAGTTTTGAATGGCAATGCTATCCCTTTGCCCTACTAACTTTGCAAAAAACCACGAGAAAAGGTAGCTTAACCGTTACCTTTTCATCGCTCCACAACAAAAACGCACAAATATTAAGCAAACGGTGATATCAGCCATACAAAATAATGACAACGCCAAAAAAACTGCTTATACTGCGCACCGTTTTGGAAATCCAAGTTCCAAACATCCTCAAATGGCCCGATAGCTCAGTTGGTTAGAGCATCCGACTCATAATCGGCAGGTCCCCTGTTCAAGTCAGGGTCGGGCCACCATTTTCAAAGGGTTTAATCGATAGTAACTGCTAACATTACAATTCAATTCAAATTTTTGTAGCTGATTTGTAGCGAAAAAATAAATTACTTTTCTACTATTAGTTTGTAATACTAATATTTAATTCGTTTAATACTAAAGAAATAACGCCATTCCTGCTTTTAATTTTAAGTCGGTTTTCAAGCCAATTTCGGTTTCGGAAGAAATTAAACAATTATCCGTATTTTCATCATTTATTTGAATACTTTGAATTGATGCTGATTTAAAAATGCCGTTGTAATTTACAAATATTTTGTCGCCTACAGAATATTGACCTGAACATACGTTCAAAACGGAGGCATTATTTTTATAGCATTCAACAACCGTTCCGCGCTTAGTAATTATTTCTTTCTCGGCATGCACATTCAATAGATTGCTCTTAGCAAAATCACCTATCGAAAAACAAAGTGTTCTGACAAAGTTACAGAAGAAAAGAAGCTGGTTTGTAGATAAAATTTCGTCTACTTCTCCATGGCTACAATCATTTCTTCGATCAACAAATTCCTTTAAAAGTTTTTGACAAGTTGCGTGTTCAGAATATTCAACTACAGCTCTTATTCTATTACAGTTTTCTAGATAATTAGCAATTTGATGATATCCAACCCTATTAAACAAATCAGAAAGTACGTCCGTTCTAATATTATTGTCATGTGCACAAATAGTTTCCGGTGTAATGCTATATTGTTGCCCTTCTAACGAGCAAAGATATAATTCCTTATGCAAATCTGCTTTGTTTATATGATTGTATTTGTTTTGCGATATTTTTTGTAGTATTTCACCTGTGCCTATTGAATGTCTGTCTCTTAGAATTTCAGGTAGTTCACTATATGGAGTATGTGATTGATAATCCATCAATACGCTTGCAATAAGTTTATGTACGAAAGTTTCATACAAATTGTAAAGTGAATTAAAACAGGCGCTATGGTCATAAATTTTCCATTCCTGTATATCCGGCAATGATTGTTTAAGAAGTGCAACTTTTTTACTTTCCCATTCATTTTCTTTTGGCAGGAATTCAATAATTGCAGACTTAAACTGTAACGTTTTTGTTATAGATAAAATTTTATTTTCGACTGTATTTAGTTGGGCAGAAAACATTTATAAATGCTCATTAATCATATCTGTAAAGATACTTATTCGCCTTATTACGTCGCCTTTAGAGTTTGCCCTTCCTGTAAGCTCGCCTTCAGAATACTTTGAGAATAAATCTTTGGTACTTTGGATAACTGCTGCGCGATTTTTAATTAAATTATTGATATTTAAGTCACTAATAACTACAGACAATCCTACCATTACAGCATCATAAAATGCTTTTGACGGCGCCTTATCCCAGAGGCACTTAACTGGGTCGTAAGTTCTAAATAGTAGCTCTCCATAAATAGCGTCAGCAAGGCAGATAACGTCTTTGAATAATATTGCCAGTTCCGAAAGATCTTTTTTGGGAAATGAAGTAGCTTTTGACATATAAAGATCAAGAAATCCTCTCATCCCATTCCTATATTGATTTGCATGGCGAAGTGCAAAAAATCTCAAAATCATTTCAGTATCTTCCATTTTTTTATAAAAGGTATCTTTATGAATAGGTAGTGAAATAGAAATGTTTCTCTCTTCTTTAGAAAATAAAGGCAAATTCCAAGCTTTCCTAAACTCGTCAATCTCTGCAAGTTCAAATAAAAGTTCATTAAATGGACTCTTATAGAGACAGTTTCTAATTTCTTGCTTTTCCAGTTTAATTCCCCCTGTATTTAGGCGTTCAAAAACTACTTGACGAAGAAAAGTTGCTTCCTCGTCGTCTGGAGCTGACTCTTTCAATAAAACTATTGAAGAAATAGAACGCCGATCGATGCCTGCTTTGACTTTCGAAGGAAGATTGGTGTACATCATGCCATTGAGTTCAGGCCAAAGTTCAAGCCCAGTTAGCGTAAATTTATTCGTATAAAAATCTTTAATTGCTGTTATACGTTGTTGGCCATCCATTACTTCATAAGAGTTAAAATCTCGTTCATAAAGAAATATTGGCGGTACCGGTATATTGATAATGAATGATTCTATTAATTTCGACTGTCTATCTGTATCCCATCTAGATCTACGTTGATAAAAAGGCCTAAGATCCATATAATTTCTATTCTCCAATGCCGTAACGAAATTGGGTAAGCGCTCCCTATTAGACTCCGTGACAATGCGTTGTTCTCCGTTTTCGTACTTCTCATTAATCTCATCTAAGGTCATCTGCTTGGATAATATTTTAGACTGTTCAACCCACAGTTTTTTTTCTGCCTCTACGAAACTATCTGAATTCTCTAATTTCCAAGTTATTTCTTCCAATCTAATCATACTCCTGTCACCATTTAACTTGTTCTGGTTAATTATACTTTCCCGTTACTTTACTATCTCATGGGAAGAAAAAATAGGATAAGTGATTTCCAAAGTAATTATTATCTTTAAATTTTAACAAGTAATAATTGAGTCATTTCGTACGATGAATAGAACATTAAATATCGCCGCGGAATGTTGTAACTTGAGTCCGACGCCAGCTATTAGTGCTCAAATATAATTACGTTATTGGCAGTACAATCGTTTACAGCACTCCAAGTATGAGAACTGAAAAACAATAAAATCCTATCCCACCTATCCCACCTGCCCCAAATTGATAGAGGTGGTATAGGTGAGATAGGTATATCGTTAATCGAAAATATCGCTTTTCTCATGACCAAGTAACGTTGCAAAGCTGTTTTGCATATCTGAGGTTGAAGGAAGTTCGTACATTGCATCACGGCCATGTTTACCATGTTTATCTATCCTCATGCGCTGAATAAGCTTGCCAATCGAACTGCGAATTCTAGGCATTGCAATTTGATAACCATTATCTTCAAGCCATATACGACATCTACTTACCATATCCTTTGTACTTAACCTAACGGCACCGTCAAATGGTCGTTCTTTGCTTAGCTCTTCAAGCATAAACTGCTGATACGGGGAAAGATTATGTAGCTTCTCTTCCAATAACGCTTGTGTGATCGGAGCCCTTCTAGAATCAAATTCAGTTATGTCGTATTTCAACAAAAAGTGGAGAAAATGCGCTGCTCCTTCTTCATTTATCCAATTCCACAAAGGTTTAAAATAATTTTCTTGTTGCGCATAAGTAGATGACGGTTCTAGCACCAGAAAGCGGCGCTCCCTCCCGCCAGCTTTCAGTACCTGATCATGATTACTGGCAAATATAAACCGCGTAAAGCTCGGCATATGAACCGGATCGATTCCTTTTCGCTCTAGACAGACGCGAGGCTCTGTTATCAGTCCCTTTAACTTATCGGCAGTTCTCGGATCGGTTAGGTCCACTTCATCTGCAAAAACAAGCTGTTGATTGGCAACAACACTATTAAATCGTCCTGTTAATTGGTATGCGCCATTAACTTGTGAAGCATGCGTTCCCAATATACGTTTAAGTAGGTCAAAGAAAGTTCCCTTTCCTGTTCCCTCTACCGATTTTAAGACAATAGCAACTCCGGGCTTTTCCATTGGTTTTTGTACAAGGTGCGCTAACCATCCTAATACAAACTCATATGCTTTTTTATCCCCCGAACAGATAACTTCTTGTATATGAAAAAGGAATATGCCTATATCCCCCTTCTTTGGAGCAACTGCAAATCCTTCATACAAATTGTAGACACTCTCAGGGCACAGCTCCGGTGAAGGATAAAAATTCAAACCGTCAGGCTTATAATTTTTACCTTTCCATTTCAGCCATGCTTCGCCTTGGTTTAATCCTGCAATTTTTTCTTCAGTTAGAAACCGGTTTTTATAATCGGCCAAACTTTCTAAGCTTAATGTACTTCCAATTGTTGGACATACAATCTTAGAAGCTACTTTATGTTTGCCGCCCACTACAACATGAGCATAAGTTTTGTTCAGTTGACGCAGTTTCGTAAGATCGTCTTCCGTCAAAGATTTACCGTTAACGGTATTAATTCCGTATACGGGATTTAATATTGATGATTCCCCCGTTACGGTTAAAGGATTTAACGGTGGTGATTCTTCCGTTACGTTAACGGTGTTTTTGAATGAAGATTTATCAATTAAATTTTTCATTACCTACTCCCTGTTAAATGGGATAGTTTTGAAAACCCTTCTAGCCAAGCATCTAAATCATCACGAAGGTAACGGACTGAGCGTCCTATTTTGATGAATGGCGGTGCCGGTGTGCGATTGTCACGATTGCCTTCCATTCTTGCTTGGCGCAAGAACGAACGGCTCATGCTGATGTATTCTGATGCTTCTATTTCTGATAGTGCTCTTTTTCGGTTGTTCAACATAACTTGGTACTCCTGAGTTGTTGTTTAGTGAACAACTAGGAACATACACGGGTAAAATATGCGATTAAGCTCAGCGTTAAGTTGATTAAGCTCAGCGTTAATATTTAGTTGAAATTTAGTTGTTTTTTAACTTTTTTCCTTAGTCGAGTTAATGTTGGCCCCATGCTTGGAAACTGAAAATAGTCATCATTTCCATAACGACTTGTCCAACAAACTTCGGTAGCTGAAATTGACCTTAGAATGTTGTAATTATCATAATCTCGATCTCCTTCATCAGTCGCTACCTCTCTTTCTAACACAGCCCATGCGGCTTTGGCAGAAATTGCCAAATCATCTTTTAGCATCATACAAAGTAATTGATTAAAGTCGTTGCCGATTGGAACATCAAATTCAAAATTGAAATCCCTCTTTATTTCATGACCTGTTTCCCTTGCACTTTCAATTGCTACTTCTGTCGGTATTGGCGGCTCTTCATGGGCAATAAGTAACTGTTTAACATGTTCAGTTTGATGATCGGTAACAATAAGGTCTTGGAGAGTGAATTTACGATAACATTTTTGCAATTGCCCAAAAGTCGATGTTATTAGGAAGGATTCTAAACCGCTTATGGGAAGTTCAGCATATTCGTGACTATCCCAATTAGTAAGTACTTCATTTGGTAAATAGGTATCAAAAGGATATATGTTAGATGAAAATTTTAGTCCTTTAAGTTCATCTAAAATTACATGACATGTAGTTATGTTTTGATTTCTTAAAATATCTTTTTTAGAATTTTTAACCAGTCGAATTAAACCTGAATAACGGCCTACCGTCAGTCCTGTATAAGTAGTTACTGAATTTGACTCTAATACCTCGGCTTGTCTTGCCAACTCATCCCAATCATTTGGTAAATCACTTAAGTTTTGGTCAGAAAACAGGCTATTTGCTGAGATAATTACAACTGGTTGGTCATATACTTTTGCGTAAAGATCTTCCTTGAAGTTTTCTACTATGTACTCATAGTCTTCTAAATGAATCTCTGTGTTTCGTGACAATTCACTGATTCTATAATATTTTTTTTTAAACATGCCTGTAAGAAACCGCTTTTGTTATATCCCCTTGTACTTGGGAGTATATACAAATAACAACAGGTAAAGAACTTACCTATATAATTAAATATCGAAAAGCCATTGAGATATAGAAAATGATTCTTAAGGACAAGCAGATAGTAAATGCTATTGATCCGCGCACGGTTGCAGGCCAACAACAGGAAAAAGATGTCGCGTTTTACTTACGAAGGGCTTTTAAAGACCACAAGAAAGTACACGTTATTAATGATTTTAGTTTTACCTATAACGGTGAAAATGCACAAATCGACCATTTGGTTGTTTACCCATTTGGTTTCGTTTTGATTGAATCCAAAAGTATCAATGGCGAAGTTCATGTTAATAAAGAAGGGGAATGGTCAAGAACAGTTGGTAATAAATGGACTGGAATGGCCTCACCGATAAAGCAGGTTGAACTACAGCAAAAATTGCTAAAAGAATATTTACACGAACATAGATTGGAAATACTCCCAAAACTTTTTGGCATCAAAGCTCAAAGTTTCGGTATGCGTTGTTGGCATAATATATGTGCAATATCGAGTAACTCCATGATCGCTAGAGATAGCATTCCTAAAAATATATCTGAACAAGTAGTCAAAACTGAGTTTATAGCCGACAAGCTCAAGAAGGTGATGAAACTAAGAAACAAAATCGTAACGACTTTGACACTTGATAGCAGAGCAGATTTTAATAAAGATGAACTAAAATCGATTTGTGATTTTCTAGTTCAAAAATCAAAACCAGTGCCCAAAAAAGTTGAAAAGTCAGAAACTAACAGTAATTTGGGGGGGATTACTCAAAAGCCTTTAATTCGGTGCAAAAATTGTGACGAATCAAAAGACTTAACGCCTCAACATGGCCGCTATGGTTACTTTGTTAAGTGCAACAAGTGTGACACTAACACATCAATGAAGATGCCCTGTCCTGAATGTAAGAGCAAAAATACTAAAGTATCGAAATTGAAAGAAACTTACTCGGTGAATTGCCAAGACTGTTTATCGAAAAGTCCAATAATTTGAAATTAATTGGCTCTTAGTATCAACACGCTTTTGAATTTTAGTTATAGCAGAATATTTAAAGGTTTTATAGCAAGTTTAGTCATTCAGTTTTAAGTCCTTAGCTTATACCTCTATTACCGTTGTAAACGAATAATTTCATGATAACCTGAGCATACATGCAATAGTTAGTATGCAAACTTCATTGATCCCCTTCTTCGTTTTGTAAGCTTTTATTAAAGGATTTAATAGATATGAAAATTATCGAAAGGAAAGAGCTTTATGAAAAATTATATTTTCATGAGCTAGATGTCAGAGAAAAGTTGTTAGGTAGGTTAAAGCTCCCTATGACTGCATTTGCTATTTTAACAGCCATGGCATTCTTCTTATTTAATGACAATATAAAAGAAAAAGTAGATGAACAAAGCTGTATCTTTATAACAATTTACATAGTTGGTTGCATTACGCTTTTATTGTCAATATTCTTCTTTATAAAATCTTGGTATGGCTATACTTATAAAATGATTCCGAATGCAGTTGTTATAGAAAACTACTATCAAGAGATATATGACTTCTATTTTATTCAAGATAAAGATAAGTATGAGAAATGGACAAATGAGGCATTCGATGAGTACCTTCTTACTATGTTTAGAGATTACGCAGCATTTAACACTGTGAACAATGATAAAAAATCTTACAACCTTTATCTGAGTAATACGGCAATGCTAATATCATTATTGTTATTATCCATTGCTTATTACCCTTACTTTTCGCTCATTTAACTAAGATTCAAAGGAAAAATTTATGACTCAAAAACCAGCTCCGCCTCCGCCTCCGCCACCTCGAAATGTTAAAGGTCAGAATCCAATTCCTCAACCAAAACCAATTCCAAGTCCACAAAGGTAGAGCTAGACTAAGTTGGATAAATATGGCTGGCAAGCATTATTGCCAGCGGCCTTTGCCGCTTCGCATTATCTGAAATATCTAAAAATAAACGTTAAAGTTTGTAATGGCTTACTGGATTTGAAAACTTACCATCAAGCGGATAAAGCAATTACTCTAATAATTTTTAATTTGGAGCGCAAGAAAGTCGGATCTCAAATAGAGATACCAAGTCCCTTATGTATAAGTCCTAATACCTAATAATAGCCTGTATTTTGAAACTATGAAAGCATATTTCCCTGACGGAAACTTAATTATTGGTCGAAAAATATTCTAAAGCTTTTAAGTAAGATTATTAAAGAACCTTGAACTTTTATTTTTTATAAACTCTTTTAGCCTTATTAGAATCTTTAAAAAAGAAAAAGTAATCAAGTGTGGTAATTGTGTCACCATAATAGTCACTCTTATATACAGATAATTACATTTATATTTCACCTGCTTTGTATAACTTTTTAAAAATCAGAAGCTAGACATTTCTTAACCTGACAAAAATGATGTTGCTATAAATTTGACTCAGAAATTATCTGCATAAATGTGAAATTCGCTTTTGTGAATTAATAGTAATTTTAACAAAAATTTAGTTTTCTTTTTAGGGAAATGTTGACAATATAAAAACTGAACAAGCCAAAAAAGATCAATATTGGGGGTTCAGATACTATATAAATATTTCTTACAAGAAGCGTACTGTAAACGGGATGATCATTTTCACGAAGATCTGAAGCATCTTCGTACAAACTGCTCATCAGGACAAAGTCATCAGCTTGATATCCGAAAGTAGGACTATTTTTGTTATCATTAAAATAAACATAACCAACCGTTCCGTCTTGATTTAAGAATAAAGCTTGAGCTTGATTCTCCTCAATGTAGGTGTTAGCTGCGTATTTATGATTATAACCCATCACATCAAATACACCTTCCCATATAGAATCGCTATTTGCTTCATTTGACGAATCATCAGATGCGGACAAAAAATGGAATTGTTCGTCAATAACAACCTCGAATTCGGCACCTTTTCCAAAGAAAGCGTTGAGCCATAGTTTATACGCCTCCTCCCTAGTCGCTAACCTCCAGTCAGAATACTTTCTCCCTGATGCTAACAAAGCAATTGTTTCATCGAAAGTGTAGAAATTATTAACACCAAACCGCATCCACTCTAGATCTGTATCTGTATCAACAAATGAATCAATTGAACTTCTAATCATTACAGCATGAACGTTAGTGCAAAAAAATAGCCAAAGATAAATTACAAAATGTTTTTTTATCACCTTAGAAAACTTCCATATTTTAATAAATTAATTAGCATTATTTAAATAGAATAAATGGTTTAGTAGTAATTTGATATAGAAAATTAGTTCAACAAGCTCACTGCTATTGCTTTATGCTCTGGCGCTAAATGCGCATAACGCAATGTCATATCTAAATTACTATGCCCTAGTAGTTCACGAACGGTATTGAGATCCGCTCCAGCCATAACTAACTTGCTGGCAAAATGGTGTCTTAAGTCGTGGAACCGGAATTTGGTTATCCCAGCTTCTTCCAATAGGTTGCCCCAGCATTTTTTAATGTCTGTTATATGATTGCCGTTTTCACCTTCGAAAACGTACCCATTAGCTTTAGCTATTTCATTTACCCCTTTAGTGTCTGTTAAAGCTAAAGGGGTATCAATAGCTTTAGCCTGATTTACATCGGCTAACCAGTTTTTAAAGGCTTGTTTGGCATTTTGGTTAAGCGGTACATAGCGAGTTTTGCCCGATTTAGCATTTGAACCTGAAATAGTTAAAACATCATTAACTAGATTTACGTTTTCCCAGCGCAATGAAAGTAACTCGCCTTTTCTTAATCCAGTATTCATTGCAATAATGATTATTGGCTCTAAGTGATCAGCATAGTTGCAGTCTCTCAATTCAAGCAAAAGTGGGTAGCCTCTTTGCTGCCTGAATAGATTGGCAGTTTCTCTTTCGTCTTTAATGCGTTTGTCTCGTTTTTGCAAAGTAGCTAATAACTCTTGCTCTTCCATTTTATCTAGAAATCTTACAACAGCATTGTCTACACGAAGTGCTTTTACTTTTGATAAATCATGGTTAGGAATCAAACCCCATTCAACGGCACGGCTCATTGCACCCTTCAATGAGTTTACATAACCATTAATCGTTGCTGGCTTAATGCCGGTTTTACGTTTTTCGTTTCGCCACTTTTCAATGGTCCAAGCATTAATGGTAGATAGCTGACTAGTGAGCAAATTTGGAAACCCTGTTTTAATACTCTTCACTATTCTTGCTGCGGTTTTTTCATTTCTGGTTTCTAGCCAAGGTAAGTACTTTTCATCAAGAAAAGATTCTAGCTTGGTTAGCTTTGCCAGTTTGGTATCTTCTCTGGCAGTCTTTTTAACTGCTTGTATGTCTACACCGTTGGCAACCTCACCAGCTTTAGCTTTTGCTAAGTCTCTTGCTTGGCTGGGCGTGATTTCGCCATAAATGCCTAGCTTGTAGTTAACCTGTTTACCGTTATACCTGTAGTACAAGTAAAAGGTAATTTTGCCTTTTGGGCTAATAAGAGCATGAAAACCTGGGACCTCAGTATCATTGACCCGCTTATCATCGACGACAAGGGCCTTGATACTGGAAATAGTTATCTTTTCTCGCTTTGCCATTTTTGTCCCTTTTTTCAGCTCTTTCAAATTTTATAGCAGATATATAGCGCTATAATTATGCTTCGAAGAATTAGAAAGAACAACCAAGAACAAAGGTAAACTTTTATCTTATTGTATTAATTGAATTTATTTTAACTTTGGAGGATTTTACTGTTCATTGAAATTCACTGAAAAACACCCAAAATTCGCGCTCATAATCGGCAGGTCCCCTGTTCAAGTCAGGGTCGGGCCACCATTTTTTCTATATAAATCGGCTCTACCCAATAAACGGGGATCAGCATTCATCTTACCCGATTGATAACACCATCCCGACCACAATGGGTCATCACTCTTATTTGATAGTTTTCGAATAATTGACGAGATTCAACATTCAAAGATCAATAGCTGCATTACTAAGTGTCTAAAAACACGGTCTCCAACCAATCAATAAATACTTTTACCCGCGAAGCATGCTGCCTATTGCGTGGGTACAAAATAGATACTGGGGAAGGAGTGGGAGGATAATTTTCCAGTATTGGAATCAATGTACCGTTTTTTATATCTGATTGAACATGATAACGAGGAACCTGGACAATACCTAGGCCTAGTCTCGCCGCAGCCACTAATGATTCGGCAGCATTAACGGTCAGTGATATTTTGGGAGAGACGGTTTTTATCGTGCCTTCAATGCAGAACTCCAGCGGCGTTGCCACGCTACTTCCCGTAGCCCGAAAACCAACGATTTTGTGGGTTTTGAGATCTTTTATACTAGCTGGGGTACCAAATAGCCTCAAATATTCGGAAGAGGCCACTGTTACCTCTTCCAATAACACAATTTGTTTGCTCACTAAGTCTTCTACTTTTGGCGTTCCAACCCGAATGACACAATCAATACCTTCACGAATGACATCTGAAAACCGGTCACCCTCACTCATATACAGCTCAATGTCCGGGTAAGCGGTTAGAAATTGCGGGAGTTTAGGCATTAAGAAGTGGCGAGCCAACGTACCATGTACATCGACCCGTAATCCTCCTTTGGGCTTTGCCCCTGAAAATACGGTCTCTGCATCATCAACGTCTTGGATTATCGATAAACATCGTCGATAAAATGCTTCACCATCTATAGTTGGAGTGACTTGTCGCGTCGTTCTCTCAAGTAAAACAACACCAATTCTTTTTTCAAGCCTCTTCACCACATCGGTCACTGTGGAACGGGCAATATTCAAGTCTTCGGCGGCTTTGGTAAAGCTCTGTCTCTCCAAGACCCGCGTAAACACGCGCATAGCATCGATTCTGTCCATTATTATTCATAATTTTCGGATAGTCATTCCGAATATTAGCTAATTATTCGGAATATGAAAAATGATACTTTCTCAATCGCTCAAACAAACAATCTTTTCTGAGGAATAATTATGATAAGTATTAACAAAGTAGCTTTAATAACCGGCGCTTCAAGAGGTATCGGGGCCAGTATCGCTAGACGCTTGGCAAATGATGGGTTTGCCGTAGTGGTGAATTATGTAGGCAGTGAAAACGCTGCAAGAAATGTAGTTACACAAATTACAGAGGCTGGTGGCCGCGCAATTGCTCACCAAGCTGATGTATCTAATGCCGCTTCGGTGAGTACCATGTTCGACCAAGTGGAATCAACATTAGGGAATGTTGAGGTGTTAGTGAACAACGCTGGAATTATGGATCTTCAACCTCTTGCCAAAGCGGATGCACAACACGTCGACAGACAAATTGATATTAATCTCAAGGGGACGATAAATACTCTGCGAGAGGCTTCAGTCCGGCTTAATCATGGCGGACGTGTGATCAACTTTTCGACAAGTGTGGTGGGTCTCAAACTAGAGAATTACGGTGTATATGCTGCTACAAAATCGGCTGTAGAAACCCTAACGGCAATTATGGCCAAAGAGATGCTTGGAAAATATATTAGGGTTAACGCCGTGGCTCCGGGGCCGACAGCAACTGAATTGTTTTTAAACGGCAAATCGGACGAGTTGATAGACCGTATGGCCAAAATAAATCCGCTTGGGAGACTTGGAACACCAGATGATATTGCATCTGTAGTGTCGTTCTTGGCAAGTACAGATGGGGGCTGGATCAATGGTCAAGTAATACGTGCCAATGGCGGAGTCATTTAAGGAGTCCCCCATATCAAAAAGGTAATTTGGGTTACTTGATGATCTCGTGGATTCGTATTATTCATGGACAGCCACATATTTATTATGATTCATGGACAGCCACAAACTAGACTCTTAGGATATTATTCATGGACAGCCACAAACTAGACTAGAACTAGACTCTTAGGAAAATAGAATCAACTATGCTTTAGTATGATTAATTCAGGGAGTGAATTATGCCACTGGCAAGGAAGCGACAAATCAATCTTTCAGATACTCCTTATTATCATTGTGTATCCCGATGTGTCCGGCGTGCCTTTTTGTGTGGTGAAGATGAACTGACAGGGAAAAGCTATGAGCATCGTCGCCAGTGGGTAGAAGACAGGTTATTGTTTTTAACCACCGTATTTGCCATCGAAGTTTGTGCCTATGCAGTGATGAGCAATCACACCCATGTGGTTTTACATGTGAATGCTGACAAAGCTAAACATTGGACGGATACAGAGATTGCTCAGCGCTGGCACAAGCTTCACAAAGGAACCTTGCTCTCACAGAGGTTAACCTCAAAAGAAGCTCCCGTGTTCACAGACGATGAACAAATCACACTCCAGTCAACCTTGTCCGTTTATCATAATCGCTTAACCGACATTAGCTGGTTTATGCGAGAATTGAATGAGCCTATTGCTCGACAAGCTAATCAAGAGGATGACTGTACCGGTCACTTTTGGGAAGGGCGATTCAAGTCACAAGCACTATTGGATGAACATGCATTGGCAGCTTGCATGGTGTACGTAGACTTAAACCCTATCCGGGCAAAAATGGCAACAACCCCAGAGTCATCTAACCACACTAGTGTGAAACGCCGTATTCATGATTTTAAGAAAGGTTATCAGCCATCTACGTTAATGCCCTTTGTTGGCAACCCAAAACAGCCACAACCGCAGGGACTAATGTTCGATTTAGTCGAATATCTTAAGTTGGTTGACCTATCTGGTCGCAGTCTTAATCCCAATAAAAGAGGGGCAATTGATATGAGTGAATCACCCATATTGCAACGTTTAGGGTTGGATGAACACACCTGGCAAGATATGTTTCTAACATTTGAAACTAATTTTAGTGTGGCTGCTGGGCAAACAGACACTTTAAAGCGTTACAAGCGAAAACGTCGGCAAAAAAATTCTGTAGGCTAACGA